>CAVUKW010000008.1:0-19632 GCA_963742255.1 Terriglobia bacterium | reverse complement strand
CCTGGCCGCGCGACATTGAACGGATCGGCGACAAAGATCCCCGGCCGTCCGGTCCGACGGCGGCAAAGCCGGACACGATTTCCGATCCGTTCTGAAAAACACGAACCGGGACGGCGCCCGCCGGAGTCATGTAGGGTACCTGAATGTTGATGAGACTCGATCGGATCGCGAGGATGGGAGCGAGGGTTCCATTCACCAGGACCTGGACGCCGTTGAGCTGAGTCGAAAGCGGAAGCCCGGTCGCATCCCCGCTTCGATATCCCGAGAATCTCCAAAAACCGAGGCGAGGGATCCAGGCGCAACCGGCTGATCGCTTCGAAAACTGGCGGAGCTGACGGTCGTGAGCGACGCCGGCGGCGGCGCCGCGAAGGTCTGCGTCATCGGAAGAGCAGCTAGAAAAGGATCATAGCGGGCGAAGTAATCGCTCGAATAGGTGTTGACGGAAATGCCCGGCAATAGCGATCCGGGCGGATACGACGGATATGAAAAATACTTGGTGGAGTAATTGACCACCAGCTTCGAATTCGGCAGGGTGAATGAAAGCACCTCGCCGTAGGAATTCGGGCTCCCTCCGGTCGGTTCCCCAAGGAATTCGAAGGGACCGGAATTACTGAACTGCTGAGCCAGGCTGATCGCGTTATTGATCGCGGAAGAGAACGTTTCCCGTCCGAGAATCACCATGGTCGGAATGGCTCCGAAGCGCCCCTTCCTCTGTGCCTGTGAAGACAAAAACGGCGTGAGTACGGAGGTATCGCCTCCCGGATTGTTCCGCAAGTCGATGACGAACGCCTTCACCGGATTGGCCTCGAAGGCGGCCCAAAGCTGGTTGTTGAAGCTGGAAAAGGGGAGACCGCTCATCTGTTCGCAGAGGTTGTATGCGAAATATAAGGTGCCCGAGCCTGCCAGATAAGTGAACCAATAATTCTGATCCAGATGCTGGCGCGCCAGCGGTATGAATCCGCTGGAGGGATCGGGCGAAACCACGAACGATCTCGGAGTCCCCGGAGGAAGCGATGCGATGTCGAGCGAGTACTGCTTTCCGGTCGGATCCAGGATGACAAAGCTCACCGACGCATTGTCCGGAGCAATCTTCAAGGTCTGAAGAATGTCGGCGTTGGTCAGATAGTAGGGACTGAAGTAACGTGCATAGATTTCGTTTTCATAGGAGATGATGGTCGCGACCGAGTGGAACGCATCTTCGGCCGCAAGGTCGCCGATCTGGAGCACCCTCCCGCCAATCGCCTGCGCATAATTGGCGCCGGCTCCTATAACGAAAAGGCCGTCCTCGAACCATTGGAGTTGAATCGGAAGCTGGCGGAAGGAGCCATTGATATGCGTCAGGTAAAGATTCGTATGAGCGTCGCCGGGCAGCGCGGCGATCGCGGCAAGCCCGGTCATCACCGCGTCGTCTGATAAGTTCGGAATTGCGCCCTTCAGGTTGGCGACAGCTGCGTCAAAATCGGCTCGCGGCGTCTTGAAAAACAGGTTGGGATGACGCTGCACAAGCTGCGTGGCAAGATAATTCGTGTCTTGCGTCCACAACGCGTCGCGGGCCGCGTCCGCGGCGGCGAACTGTGCTACGCATAGCAGCAGCGGAAGGACTTTCATTTGACTTCCTCCCCTTAGGCACTTATGGACGCGGCGTCCTCATAAAATACACCATCTTTCGTCACAAGGGGAGCGGATTTTGCCCGTTATTCTGGCATGTCGTCTTTGGAAAAGACGCGGAATGGCGTTCTAACGGCGCGGCCGCCGCAGGCTCTTTCGAACCGCGCGGCGGCCGCACATCTCCTCCGATAAAGTCCTCCGACAATCGGGCCGTTACTGCGCGTGCATCTTGGAGACTGCAAACTCCCCGTTGGCCCCGTGGCAGACCGAGCAACTCTCGCCGAGTGACGACGTATTCGTCAGTGCGTGCGAGAGAGCTGACGTCGTGGCGTGACATGCGGTGCAGGCCGCCGTGGTGGCTTGCTCCGGATTCACCTTGCTCTGCGGAATCGTAACGGCATTCAAACCTTCCGGCAGATTGCCCTCCGTTCCGTTGACGTGGCACATCTCGCAGTTTCCGAGATTTCCAGTCGTCCCGTTGGTGCGCATCACCGGATAGCGGACGTGGCTGAAATCGTTGAAACTGCCGCCGAAGCCGACCACGCTATAGCTGGCCCCGGTGTAGTTGAGCACGTCCTGTCCTCCGTGGATGTGATGAACCATGTATGCGAAGTTCACCGATTGCGCCGGCATCGCTTTCTGAGCCGGATCGGTGGATTGGGCGCGCGTCGTCGCATCCGTCTCCGACGGATTGTGGCAGACTACGCAGGCTTCAATCTTGTCCCGATTGGTTCCATGCAGCGTCAGATAGTTGTGGCAGGCGTTGCATTTGTCCAGGCTGACCACCGTCCGCCGGGCGACTAGTGGCGAGCCGTCCACCGAGAAACTGACCACGGCGTTGTGCGCGCCGTATTCCGTGCTGACCTGCTTCGTCGTACCCGGCAGGATCGTCAATGCGCGGCGGCCTTCGAGTTCGATCGTGAAGGTCCCCGTGGCGCCCGCGGGAACAGCGTGCGTGAAGGTGTAACTGCAGTTGCCTGCTCCATCGCAGGTCCCGCCGTTGGTCACCGTTTCGGTGACGTATCCGCGCGTGGTCGTGACATCCGCGCCGAAGTTGGTGTAGCCGTAATCGCTGGTCGGTCCGGCGAGCGTGGCCGCGATCCGACCGGGCGAAACTTTTAGCTCGTCGAGCGAAACCGGATTCCCGGCTTTGTCCTTCATCGTAAACGTCACCGTCGGCTTGTTGCCCGCGGTCCCATTCTTCACCTGGACGTTGCCGAAAATCATCCCGGGGATGAAGCTCATGGTGTCCGGATTCAATGCGCTGGCGGTGATGTGGGCACCGGCAATCGAGGTATCGAACGGCATCGTGGCTTGCGGTTGATGGCAGTTGCCGCATTGCGAGTCGTCGAGCTCGATGGTGGGGTGATTCGCGGCGGTCGCGAAGTTGACGTCGTCATGGCATGCACCGCACGCGGCCCGTGTCGGCGTCTGATAGAGATTTGCCTGCGTGGCGCCGTACTTGGAATCGTGGCACATCTGGCATTGCCCGGCATCGGGCGGGAACACATTGGACGAGAAGTCCGTGACCGCTCCCCCGTAAGCGAAAAACTGATACGGCTTGCCGGCTTTAACGCTGGGCAGGCTCGATCCCATGTGGACTTTGTGCATCAGCACCGGGAAGTACAGCGAATTTCCGTTGGTGGAATCCGCCGCATTGGTGGTGTGGCACATGACGCACAGATCGGCGCCTTGCGCCTCTCCGCCGTGATAAGCGAGATTGGCGTGACATCCGTTGCACGCCGCGGTGCGGACCACATCGTGAATGCGGGTCGGCGGGGTCTTGCTGCCCGGAGTGAAATCGAGCGTCGCCGCCGAATAGTAGATGCTTAGGCCGTACGGAGTCAGGTCCCGGTTGGCCGAGCACCCGGCGCGATGCGACGTCGTGATGTCGAAGCCGGACGGAGCCCGGCTCTTGAACGAATAGGTATACTGCCCGGCTGTACTGGTGGGAGCCCATGCTCCACCCTGATCGAACCACACTGTGGATGGACCCAGGCCGGTGTAAGACACGAAATCGTTGCTGTTTTTGGGAAGTGCGGCGACGGTGCAGCTCATCGTTACCGCGCCCGGCGTGGTTGCGCCGGCCATATCCAAAGGAAGTCCTTGTGCATCGGCGACACTGACGGTGGCGGTCATGGTGCCGTCCCCGGCCACCGTCGCTCCTACCATCTGCAACGCGAGACCGGGGCGCACGAAATTGATCGTCGCCGAATCGGCGTAGAAAGCCTTATCCTTTGGCGTAAATGAAAGCTTACGCGAACCGGCGGTCATAATCGAAAGAGCAGCGATGACGATCAATCCGGCTAACGTACCTAATCTTTTTGTAAAAGACGGGACGTGCATTGAGTAATCCCCTTTCTGCGAGGATGTGCACGGCGAAAGCCCATCGATACAGCGTTTGATTGCAATCAGATGATGCTTCTGAGACTTTCCCTCAGGTCGAACGTTACCGTCAAATCGCCCACGCTTCGCGTCAGCGCGCCCACATTTTATCGACCGGAATTCCAACCGCTTCCATGCGCGAAATGGCTGCGTCTTTTGACCGGGGAACAATAGATCTATAGATAAGTAACCTATAATCTGATACTTGCGGCGTCCGATCGCTCGGCGGCGCTACCTTCGCCGACTCGACATGGATATGTCAAACGGCTATACGCCCGCGCCAAATTTTGCTGGTATGATGTTACCCAATATGAAACTTAGTATTCCTCTGCTTACTGTCGCTGTAGCGGGGCTCATCGGCGCCCAATCGCTCCAGACACCCAACGTCGAATTCGGCATGATGACCTGGGCCGAAGTACACCATGCGATCCACGATGAGGGCTTTGTCAACGTGATCGTGTATAACGGCGGCACCGAGCAGCGCGGACCGCAAAACGTCAACGGCGGCCACAACCTGATGGCTCGGGCCACCGCGCGCGCCATCGCGCTTAAAATGGGACACACCCTGTTCGCGCCCGTCCTGGCCTATTCGGTCAACAAAGCCGATCCGAAGCTGACCGGCACCATCGGACTCTCCGAGGCGACCTTCGCCGAGGTAAATAAGGAAGTGGCCGAGGAGCTGATCGTCAATGGCTTCAAGAACGTTTTCCTGATGGGCGATCACGGCGGCGGACAAAAGCAATTGGGCGAAGTGGCCAAGGAACTGGACGCGAAATATGCGTCGCAAGGCATCCACGTGTATTTCTGCGACGAGATGTACGACAAGGCGCAGAACGATTATTGGAAGTGGCTCGAAGCCAATCACTACCCCTCTTACGGCCACGCCAGCATCATGGATACCTCTGAAATGCTGTACCTTAGCACTCGCGACGGCCAGAATCTGGGATGGGATCGCCCGGAACTGATCAAGACCGCGGTCGGCGACCCGGTTCCGGTGCGCGGCCAGAAGCGCGATCCGAATGCCAAGCGCGTTGCCAATGGAATCACCGGCGATGCCCGTCCGTCGACGCCGGAACTCGGCAAGAAGATCTTCGATATGAAGGTCGATTATGCCGTGAACCAGATGAAGCGGTTCCTGGCCGGCGGCACCGGCGCGGCGAACTAACTTCGGACTAGTCAAGGATGCCTACGGCGCCATCGGTTCCTGTCCGGGACCCTGGCGCCGTATTCATTTTTGGAGGTATGGGATGATGAGGCTCATTATGCGGAATTTTCTTGTCGTTAGCCTGCTCGCGACTGGCCTGATGTTCAGCCAGGCCGCCTTCGCCCAGGTGATCGCGATCGAGGGCGCGACGTTGATTGACGGCAATGGCGGCGCGCCGGTGCCAGATGCGGTGGTGCTCGTCGATGGTTCGCGCATCAGCGCCGCAGGTCCACGAGCCTCCGTCCGGGTTCCTTCCGGCGCGACGATCGTCAATGCGAAAGGCCGCTATATCGTCCCCGGTTTTATTGATACCAACGTCCATCTCTCCCTTTACGGCGGCGCGAAGGAGCGCTACGAGTCGCTGGTCCGCTATCAGCCGCGCCAGAACGATATCGTGCTCGAAGCCGCGCAGATCGATCTGTCGCACGGCATCACCACGGTGCGTGACAGCTACGGGATGCTGGTTCCGCTCACTCATGTCCGCGACGAGATTGCCGCAGGAAAAGCCGTCGGCGCGCGAATTCAAGCCGCCGGAAATATCGTCGGCTGGGGCGGGCCGTATTCGATCACCTTCAGTTTGACTCCTGAAAAGGATCTGACTCTGTTCCAGGAGCAGATGAACGACTACGTCTCTCAGGGCGCTGGAGAAAGCCTATTCGACATGACTCCCGATGAGCTGCGCGTCGCCATCGACAAGTATCTCGACAAAGGACCCGACTTTATCAAGTACGGAGGCACCAGTCATTTTTCGCAGCCGACCTTCATCGGATTTTCGCCCGAAGCGCAAAAAGTCATGGTGGACGAGGCGCACAAGCGCGGCAAGGGAGCGGAAACGCATTCCACCACCATCGAAGGCCTGCGCCTCTCGCTGCTGGCCGGCGTCGACCTGGTCCAGCATCCCGAATTGATGACCCCGCGCGCCTTGCCGGACGATCTGGTGGCCATGATGCGGGATCGCAAAGTGATCGGATCCATGCTGGTCAGCACCATCACCGGCGAGCCGTGGACCAAGCACCTGAAGGACAAAGAAGCCGCCGAGAAAAAGTACGCGAAAACGCCGAATCACGAGTTGACCTTCACCGAGCAGCGGCGCAAGGCGGCCGATCTGGGCGTCGACCTCGAAACGCGCCGCGCGAACGCGCAGAAACTGATTCGCGCCGGCTGCCTGTTGACCGCCGGCACCGATAGCTACTGGGGCGCGGCTCCCGAATTCGCGCGCGAACCGAAGCCCGTAAATCAGGATCACGGAACGGGTACCATTCTGGCCATCGAAGGATTGGTGGAACTGGGCATGACGCCCTCGCAGGCTATCGTCTCCGCGACGCGCAACGGCGCTATCGCCTGCCGCCGGTTAAAAGATTTCGGGACCATTGAAGCCGGCAAGCTCGCCGACTTGCTGATTCTCGACGCCGATCCGCTGGCCGATATCCACAACATTGAAAAGCTCCACATGGTGATGAAAGAAGGCCGGCATATCGATTTCGAGCATCTCCCGCAACAGCGGGTGCTCTCGGTCGCGCCGGAGACGCACTCGAAACCTTCCCAGTAAGGAGCTTCGATTGCTCTCGTATTACCGGGGCTATTCGACATGAGAGTTCAGGATGTCATGACGAAGATGCCGAAGTTTTGTACTTCCGGCATGAACCTGGCGCAGGCCGCCGAATTGATGCGGACCGGCAAATGCGGCGCGCTGCCGGTGGTGGACGACCAGCAGGACGTCATCGGAATCCTAACCGATCGCGACATTTGCCTGCACGTCGCTGCGCGCGATTGCCGTCCGTCGGAAATGGCCGTCGGCGAAACCATGACGCCCAGCGTCGCCGTCTGCCACCCGGACGATGATATTCATTGCGCGCTCAAGACCATGCGGTCCCACAAGGTGCGGCGGCTGCCGGTAGTATCCGCCGAAGGGCGTCTCCAGGGTATGTTGAGCATAAGCGAGTTACTGTTGCATGCGAGAAATATCGACGGAGCGCGGCCGGAGCTGTCGCACCAGGATATTGTCAGCACGCTGATCGGAATCTGGGTCCACTGCCCGCCACATGCCGAGTGCGCGTGAAAGCGCACATATAGCCCAGTGATCTGCGAAATAAGGCTCAACTATCGCTGTTTCTTTCCGCGTAGCGCCTCGAACGACGCGATGATGTCTAGCAGCTCCGAGGTGATCGTTTCCTGACGCAGCTGCCGCGATTCGGTGTTCAGCACCCGCAACCGTTCCTCGATATTTTTCTCCGCGACCTGCATGGAAGCGAGGCGGCTGGCGTTCTCGCTCGCCAGCGACTCCGCGAAGGCCCGGAACAGCGAGACGAATAGATACTCGCGAATCAACAGCTGGAACAGCCGCCGTTCGTCGAGCGTGAACGTGGGAATCACTTTCGACGGCCAGGGCTTGGCTCGAAGGCTGTTGATCCATAACGAGTCGACGGGAAGCAGCTGAACGCCGCGTACTCGATACCAGGCGCCCGAAACGGGCCGCGCGTAAAATAGCGCGACCATTTCCACGTTACGCCGCGAGTGCCAATCCTCGATGGTCTGCAACACCTGCTCCACTGCCGCGCCGATGCCGGTGATCGACGCGGGGACCACCACGGTCTGTTCCACGCGGCGTCCTTCCTCTTCAAGCTGAGAGGCCGCTCGCACCCCGACTGCCACGGTCACCTGATCGTCGTGACGCAGCGCCAGTTTTTTCAGAGCGCCCACTGCATGCGAGACCACTTGATCGTTCAACTGGCCGCACATTCCCTGATCCGACCCGAATACGACGGCGCCGAGCTTTCGTCCGCCGGCGTAACGCGGCGGCATGGCGTGCGGAGGCATTCGCTGCAGCGCGATCTGCAATCCCATTTCGACAGTGCGATTATAGGCCGCTACCGCGTGCGCTGCGCGCTCGTACTGGCGGATATTCACGCCGGCCAGAGCCTTCATGGTCTTCACGACCGATTGCAACTCGCCGGTGACGGCGATCGCGCGTCTTAAGGTTTCGGTTGTTTCCATGCAGCCACTGCTTCTTCGGCCAGCTTCACGATTTCCGCGCGATCCTGTTCCCCGAGTCTTTCGCCCGAGTTAATCGACGCGGCAATCCTCGGCAATCGGGTCACGAACAATTCGCGAATCCGCGCCGAGGCATCCACGATGCGTTCGGCCGCAAGTTGATCGAACCATCCAGCGGTGGCGGCCACCAGAATCGCCACCTGCTCCGCAGCCGGAATCGGATCGAATTGCGGCTGCTTCAGCGCCTCGCGAATCGCGCGGCCGCGCGCCAGCGTCTGTTTGGTCCGCTCATCCAGCCGTGAGCCGAATCGCGAAAACACTTCCAATTCCTCGAACTGCGAATAGAACAATCGCAGGTCGCCCGCAACCGCGCGGTAGGCTGGAAGCTGCGCCTTGCCGCCGACGCGCGAAACGGATTTGCCGACGTCGATGGCCGGCAGGATGCCCTTCTGAAACAGGTCCGGCGTCACGTAGATCTGTCCGTCGGTGATCGAAATGAGATTGGTCGGGATATAGGCGGAGATGTTCTGCGCTTCGGTCTGGACCACGGGCAGCGCGGTCAGCGAACCTCCGCCCAGTTCTTTCCGCAGATGCGTCGAGCGTTCGAGCAGGCGTGAATGAATATAGAAAATGTCGCCCGGAAAGCTTTCACGCCCCGGCGGACGGCGCAACAGCAGCGACAATTCGCGATACGCGTTGGCGTGCGCAGTCAGATCGTCGAACACCACCAGGGCGTCGCGTCCCTGGCGCATGAAATATTCGCCCATGGTCATCGCCGCGTAGGGAGCCGCGAACTGCAAACCCGCGGGAGCATCGCCGGCAGCGACCACCACGATGGAATACTCCATCGCCCCGCGCGTCGCTCAAATCCGCGATCACGTTCGCGACCGACGAATTGCGCTGGCCGATGGCGCAATAGATGCACAATACCTCCTTGCCCTTCTGATTGAGAATGCAATCGATGGCGATAGCCGATTTCCCGGTCTGGCGATCGCCAAGAATCAACTGCCGCTGTCCGCGCCCGACCGGAATCAACGCGTCAATCGCCTTGGTGCCGGTGGCGAGCGGCACGCTGACCGGCGCGCGATCCATGATCGCCGGAGCGTCGGCCTCGATGGGCATCCGCAAAATGGAACGGACTGGCCCCGCATTGTCGAGCGGGCGCGCCAGCGGATCAACCACCCGGCCGAGCAACGCATCGCCCACCAGCGTGTCCAGCACGCGATTGGTCCGCCGCACTTCGGAGCCCGATTCCAGCCCTTCCGGGCTATCGAGCAGGACCACGCCGACGTCTTCCGGATCCAGATTGAAGGCCATGCCGAGGCGGTCGCGGTCGAATCGGACTAGTTCTTCGGACTTCAGATTAGGCAGTCCGTCGACACGCGCGATGCCCTGCCCGATGTAGGTGACCACGCCGAATTCCTGAAGCGACGGCTCCAGTTTCGATTCGCGCGCCACCCGCTCCACGATGTCCAGCGTGTCGCCGAGAATCGACGTAAGGGGAGAATCCGGCATGACCTTATCCGTTCTGCGCTCCAGCGCCTTGCGCAGATTCTCCTCGAGCGATTCCATGTAGCTCTCCGAATTCCATCCGATTCTGAAACCGTTCGAGCGAAGCTCCAGGCCCCAGGCGAGATTCGGAGCGTGCTCCACCCGCAAATGCACGTGATCTCCGAAGCGGCTGTGGAGGCTCTCTTCAATTTGAAGCTGCGCCGGAGCGGGAATTTCCGATGCGCTCAGCAGAACCACCTCGTCACCGAGGCTTCGCGGGTCGAGCGTCCCGAGCTTAGCCAAGAATGTCTGGATCGCGCAGCGATCCACATCGGCGCCGGCCAGATCCGTCAGCACGCGGCGCGTAATGGCAAGAATCTCGCCCGCCGCACGGTGCCGGATCTCATCGACCATCGCCGCCTTTTCGTGATCCAGATCTTCATGCCATTTCGTTTCGAGCGCGCGGACCGCATCGCGGGCCCTCTGTACCATTGCGTCGCGCTCACGATCGGCATCCTGGCGCGCGCCGGCCAGCATTTGTTCCCGTTGTCGTTCGCATTCCGCCGCATTCAGGCGCATCTGCTCCAGGCGTCGATCGACTTCCTGATCCTTCCGCGCCGCTTCGGCGAGCTGATCCGCGATACGCTTTTCGCGCGCATCGATTGCGTCCACCAGCCGGCCGTAGAGGAAATGTTTCAACAGGGCGACCAGGATCAGAAAGTTGACGATCTGCGCGACGACAGTGAACCAGTCGATCAACATGGCTATTTGGGCGGAACTACGGTGACCACGTGGTTCCAGAAGGGATTCGCAAAGATCAGAATGATGGCGATGACGAAGCAATAGATCGCAATGGATTCGATCATCGCCAGACCGATGAACAACGTGCGGCTGATGGTGCCGGCCTCGTCCGGTTGCTGCGCGATCGAGCTGAGCGCCTGGGAAATGGCCTTCCCTTCGCCGAGCGCCGGCCCAATGGAGCCGATCGCCATGCACAAAGCCGCGGCGGCGATGGATACAATCGCGATAACGTTTAGACTATCCATGAAAGTCTCCTCAATCGACCCCTTGTTCACGCTGCGATTGCACTGCCGCCGCGATGTAGACTGTCGCCAGGATGGCGAAAATGTAAGCCTGAATCATCCCGGTCAGCAGACCCAGGGCCTGCATCAATACCGGAAAAAAGAACGGCGCGATCGCCAGCAGAATGCCCGCGATCATCGCGCCGCTCATCATGTTTCCGAACAGCCGGACCGCAAGAGCGAGATTGCGCGACGTCTCGCTCATCAGATGGAACGGCAGCATGATCGACGGTGGGCCGCAGATAGTCCCGGAAGTACCCGCCGACGCCCTGTCGCACGGATTCCGAAGGCCGGAACCGCCACGCCGACGCAGATGGCCAGCGCCGCCGTGGTCGATAGCGAGCCGGTGGGCGCATGCCAGCCCGGCACGATGTCCAGGAGATTCGAGACACGCCGATGAACAGAAATAGCGTGCCGACGAACGGCAGATAGCGTGTCGCCGCCTTCGGAGCAGATCTCGCGGATCTGGCCGCGGATCAGCTTCGACAATGACTTCCAGCGCGTTCTGCCATCGCGATCGGGGCTCGTCGGAGGCGATCGAGACGCCGCGTCACCAGCCAGGATGTCCCGCGTCAGCAGCAGCATCACGATCCAGGTGAAGACGATGGTCGCGTTGAGGTGGACGAAGCCCCAGTGCCACAGAACGCGTCTGGTCGGGCGTTAGGTGCATCGCGGCTGTTCTCCTTCGTGCGGCAGAACCACGACATCGCCGCGCGTCCCAGGGTGAATCCCGCCAGCGCGGCGCAGCGGCGTTCTCCCACCGGCCGTTCATCACCAAGAGGAACGCCGCGATCACGACCAGGGTGCGCATCCAGAAACTCGCCGAGCGGTCAGCAAGACCGGGTGGCGCGTCGCCAGCAAGGCGGCGCACCGTGAGCCACAGCCCGCCATAGAAGAACACGCCAATCGCGAACACCGGCATATTACCGCCAGACAGCATGGCTCATCGATCCTCCCGTATGCGCAGCCACGCGCTCACGCAACCCACGACCAGCCCGGCGATCAGCAACATCACGGTCCAGGAGAACCGGCTGGGCCAACGATGATCGACCCACGACGCCGAGAGCGACGCCGATCAGCGTCGGCACCGCGACCGACCAGCCAACCACGCCGAGAATCGCGATCGCGCTCCAGTTCCCTTTCGTGCTCGCCTCGCGCGCGCAGCATACGTCCCTGCTTCGCGCCGACGTCGCGGATCATGCGCTGCTTCGGGGCGTTCGGGCTCAGGCATTTTTTCCGCCTCCAGCAGACGCCGCACCAGGTCGGCTTCCAGTTTCGCCTCGAACGCGCGCGCCGCCTTCTCGCGTTCCTCCCGCGCCGGAACTGGCTTCTCGACCTCGTCCTGCAATTGTCGAGAGATCGTCGCCGCGAACGGCATTGCGCGTGGAAACTGATACGTCCGGCGCCGCACTTCACCAGAATTCCGTGATCGATCGCCAGATATTCCTCAGGCTCCCGCCGCTGGGTGAAACGTCATCACGCCCGGAACCAGCGCGGTCACGAAATCGACATGCCGGGCAGAAGGCCGAACCATCCGTTTTCGGCTTCGGCCTTGATTCGCATCCACCTCTTCCTCCAGCAGAATCTCGACGGCAGCCGCACGGTGAGCTTCATCTGGCGAACCTCCGCGATGGCGCCGATCATGTACAGCGCCTGCTCCGGGAGTTTGGCGAATTCGTCGTTCAGGATTCGCTCGCATCCGTCGAGCGCGTCTTCGAGACTCACCAGCTTGCCCGCCTGATCCGGTGAACTGCTCGGTGACGAAAAACGGCTGCGTCAGGAATCGCTCCAGGCGGCGCGCGCGATGCACCGTGCGCCGGTCGTCCTGCGAGAGCTCGTCCAGGCCCAGCATGGCGATGATGTCTTTCAGCTCCTCATAACCGGCCAGCGTCTTGCGAATCTCCTGCGCGATGCGGTAGTGCCGCACTCCGACGATCTGCGGCGTCACCATCTTGGAGCTGGACTTCAACAGGTCGATCGCCGGATATAAGCCCTTCGCTCGCCCGCTTGCGGGAAAGCACGATCGACGCGGACAGATGGCTGAAGGTGTGGACCGCGGCAGGATCGCTGAAATCGTCGGCGGGAACGTACACCGCCTGCACCGACGTGATGGCGCCCGTCGCGGTGTTGCAGATGCGCTCTTCCAGTTCGGCGAGCTCCGTGCCCAGCGTCGGTTGATATCCCAGCCGCGACGGAAGCTGCCCCATCAGCCCGGAAACTTCCGAGCCCGCCTGGATGAATCGAAAAATATTGTCGATCAGCAGCAGCACGTCCTGACGCGCGTCGTCGCGAAAATATTCCGCCATGGTCAGCGCCGCGTGCCCGACGCGAAATCGCGACCCCGGCGGCTCGTTCATCTGGCCGAACACCAGCACCGTCTTATCGAGCACACCCGCCGCCTGGATCTCCCGGTACAGCTCCTCCCCTTCGCGGCAGCGTTCGCCGATGCCGCAGAACACGCTGACCCCGCTGTGATGGCCGATCACGTTGTGGATCAGCTCCATGATCAGCACCGTCTTGCCGACCCCCGCGCCGCCGAACAGGCCGCTCTTGCCGCCGCGTTCGAGCGGCGCAAGCACGTCGATCGCTTTAATTCCGGTGATGAATAATTCCGAGGTGGTGGCGCGCTGCATCAGCGGCACCGGCTTCGCGTGGATGGAGCGCCATTCGACGATCGTTCACGGGCGGCTTGCGATCGATCGTTTCGCCGAACACGTTGAACACCCGGCCGAGCACCGCTTCGCCGACCGGGACTTTCAGCGCTTGGCGGGTATCGACGAATCGGCGACCCGCGCGACAAGCCCCTCGTGGAGGTGAGCGCGACGCCGCGAACGGTGTGCGCGTCGAGATGCGAGACCACCTCGATCACCACGGAAGCTTCTCCGTCCGCCGTCAGGACGTGAAAAATCGATGGAATCCGCTCGGGAAAGCGCGCGTCGACCACACTACCCCTGACAGCTTCCACCACACCGGTATTTGGCCCCGCATCTGTCGCGGAGTGATTCATTGAGTACAGGCGCGCGAATCGCGTCCGCTCCGAAAGTCTGAATGCACCCGGGATGCCAGTACAAATCGTGTTGTATTTGTTCAACGAATCCTGCGGACGGCGGCCGAATCGCGTGAACTGGCGCAGGATTTCTGGGTCAGAACGCTCTCACACCACAGCTTCGGGATGAGCGAACTGGAGCAATTCGCGATCCGCGCTATGCGGCCGCGCGACCCTCTCATCGCGGACGATCCGCCCGTCGCGGAAATAGATGTTGCGGTTCGCGTAGGCCGCGATATCCGGTTCGTGGGTCACGATTAGCGTGGTAATGCCCTGCCGCTGGTTGAGGTGCTGGAAAATGGCCATGATCTCGATGCTGGTGCGCGAATCGAGCGCGCCGGTCGGCTCATCCGCCAGAATGATATGGGGACAATTCACCAGCGCCCGCGCGATCGCCACCCGCTGCTGCTGCCCGCCCGAGAGCTGATTTGGATGATGCCCCGCCCGATCCGCCAGGCCCACCGAAGCCAGCGCCTCCTGGGCCCGCGCATGGGGATCGGCCACCGGATCGGCGGTATACAGCAGCGGAAGTTCCACGTTTTCGATCGCGCTGGTCCGCGACAGCAGGTTGAACTGCTGGAACACGAATCCGATTTCGCGATTGCGGATTTCCGCCAGTTGATCCCGATTCATCTCCTCCACCCTGGTGCCGTCCAGCCGGTACGTTCCCGATGTCGGCTTGTCCAGGCACCCGAGAATATTCATCAGCGTCGATTTGCCCGATCCCGACGGCCCCATGATGGCCACGAAATCGCCGCGTTCGATTTGGAGCGAAACATCGCGCAAGGCCGGGACCGTCAGGTCGCCGATGTAGAAGGTCCGGCTCAGGTTCTCGACTTCGATAATGCTACTCATAATGCAGCGCCTCGATCGGGTCCATATACGCTGCTTTGCGCGCTGGATAAAATCCGAACGACACTCCCACCAGCGCCGAAAACAGAAATGCCACCAGGATCGACGCCGGGCTCACCACCGTGGACCATTGCGCGAAATACGAAATCAGAACGCTGGTCGCAAGGCCAAGCGCGATGCCGATTACTCCCCCGGCGATCGACAGCGTCACCGCCTCCACCAGAAACTGGCTCAGAATGTCGCGCGTCTTCGCCCCCACTGCCTGGCGCAGCCCGATTTCGCGCGTCCGCTCACTCACCGAAACCAGCATGATGTTCATGATCCCGATGCCGCCTACGATCAGCGACACCGACGCGATCGCCGCCAGCAGGATGGACATCACCCGCGCCGACGTCTCCTGTGCCTTGAACACTTCCTCCATGTTGCGAATCGTAAAATCGTCGTCTTCGTTTGATTGCAGATGATGGCGCTGGCGCAGCAAGGCTTTCATCTGATCCTGAACGTCCTGCGTCCGGCCCTCCCGGGCCTCCACTAGTATCGATCCGACCGCGCCCGCGTTGGCTTGGCTGGTTCCAATCACTTTCTTCTTCGCGGTGCTGATCGGCATCAGAATCACGTCGTCTTGATCCTGGCCGGTGGGCGACTGCCCCTTGGACACCAGCGTTCCGATCACCGTGAACGGGACTTTCTTAATGCGAATGATCTGTCCCAGGGGATTTTCGCCGCTGAATAAGTTATCTACCACGGTCTTGCCGAGCAGCGCGACTTTAGTCGCTGCCTCAACGTCGCCGGTGGTGAACGGCTGACCCTGGTCGATTTCCGCGTCGCGAATCGTCAGGTAATCGGGAGTCGTGCCCATCACCTGCGTTCCCCAGTTGTTGTTACCGTAAACCGTCTGCACCCCGCCGCGGACCGCCGGTGCCGCCAGCGCGGCCGCATCGCATTCGCGCAGAATCGCCCGCGCATCGTCCTCCGTCAGCGTCTGCGCGTTGCCCGTGCCCATGCGGATCCCCGAGCTGGTCACGCTGCCCGACAGGACAATGATCAGATTGCTTCCAATGGACGCGATCTGGTCTTTGATCCGCTGCTCCGCCCCGGCGCCCACCGCGACCATCGCGATCACCGCCGCCACCCCGATAATGATCCCCAGCATGGTCAGCGCCGAGCGCATCTTGTTCACCCGCAGCGCCCGCAGCGCGATCTTTACACTGGCGAGGATCTTTCTGGCGTTCATGATACCGCCCTAAAAGCCGAGCTTCTTGGTCCCGCGAGTGGTCGGGGAGGCCGACGGCGACGCACCCGCGCTACCCGCCATTCCCGTGATCACTCCCTGGCCCTCTTGCAGCTTGCCGCCCGCGATCTCCACCCGGTTCACGTCGCTCAGCCCCGTTTCCACCGCGACCGCCTCCGGCTCGCCTTGCGCGTTCAATGCGTAAACTACCGTCGCCGACGCCGTTTTCGATGCCGTGGCCGGACGGAATCGCAGCGCCGCTTTCGGGACCCGCAGCACATTCGCGACGTGGCCGGTCAATATCGTGACATTCGCGGTCATGCCGGGGAACAATTTCAAGTCGGAGTTCGACACCTCCACCACCACGTCGTACGTGATCACGTTCTGCACATTGATGGGCGCCAGCCGGATCTGGGCAACCCTCCCGCGAAAAGTCTTGCCAGGATAGGCGTCCACCGTGAACGTCGCCGGCTGGTCCAGCCGAATCGGCCCGACGTCGGCTTCATCCACATTCGTGTCCACCTGCATTTTCGTCAGATCCTGCGCGATCAGAAAAATGACCGGCGCCTGAAACGAAGCAGCCACCGTCTGGCCGACGTCCATATTCCGCGACTGGACCGTCCCGTCTACTGGCGCAACGATGCGAGTGTGATCCAGATTGAGCTGCGCCTGCGCCAGAATCGCCCGGTCCTGAGCGACAATCGCTTGCGCCTGATCCAGTTGATTGCGCGAGACGTCAATCGCTTTTCCAGCTGATTCGGCGGAAGCCTGAGCCGCGTTGATCTCCGCCCGCGCTGCGTCCACGCCCGCCATCGCTTGTTCATAATTCGCCCGCGCCGTGTCGGCGTCTTCCTGCGACGTGCTGCCTGTCTGGAGCAGGTTCTTTCTCCGCTCGCTCTCCACCCGGGCCAGTTCCACCGCGCTTTGCGCCTTCACCAGATTCGCTTTCTGGCTGGCGACGTTGGCCTCCGCCGTGGCCAGATCCGATTGCGATTTCGCCAGCGTCGCCTGCGCCGTGATCACCGTGGCTTTTGCCGCGTTGAGCGTCGCCGTCGCCTGCTCCACCGATGCCTTGAACGGCGCCGGATCGATCTCCGCCACCAGTTGGCCCTTCCTTACTTTGGTGTTGAAGTCGGCATACAAGGCGATGATGTTGCCCGATACCTGGCTGCCCACCTGGACGGTGATCACCGCATTCAGATTGCCCGTCGTCGTCACCGTGGAATCGATGTCGCCACGGTCCACTCGCGCGGTCACGTATCGTGGCGCCGGAGTATGCCGGGAATAAAGCAGAGTCGCCGCCGCAATCGACGCCAGGAGCACCAGAACGCCGAAAAGCCATCTCCAGACAGGCCTTTTCCACCCGGAAGGCGCCTTCCGGATTGGACGACCGGCCGGTTCGGTCCCCGGCGAAAGATCCGTAGTCGGAGTGCTCGCCACGCCATTCTAGCCAGCATTTCGCATACCGCGGGCTAATGATTGATTCTAAGGTCCCATCGAAACCCTTGGGTTCTATGGCGCAGCCGGAATACCCATTCCGATTCCCCTCGTGTTCCTGTTATCATCGCGATTTCACCATGAAACCGATTCGAATCCTATCCGCCTTGACCGCCCTCGCGGCCCTCCCCCTGCTGGCCCAGGACCGGACGCTGGAGCTTCTGCGCACGCTCGCCGACGCTCCCGGCCCTCCCGGCTTCGAGGAGCCCGTTCGAAAAATCATGGTCGATGCCATGAAGCCCTACGTTTCTTCCATCCGCTATGACGGCATGGGCTCCATCCTCGCCACTCAGGGAACCGACGGCCCGCGCATCATGGTCGATGCCCATATGGACGAGCTCGGCGGAGTGGTTCGACGCATTAGCCCGCGCGGCTTCCTGACCATGCAGATGCTCGGCGGCTGGCTCGATCAGGCTCTTGTCGACCAGCGCTGGATCATCATCGGCTCCAAAGGCCCGGTCCACGCCGTCACCGGAATTCGCGACGCTCACGTGGTTCCCGCCGAGGAGCGCAACCGCGTGTTCGAGCGCGATCGCCTGTTTTTGGACGTCGGCGCGAAATCGGAAGCGGAGGTTCGCGAAATGGGCGTCGAGCCTGGATCGCCCGTGGTTCCCGATTCGCCCTTCACGGTGATGAACGGGACGCAGAATTATCTCGGCAAAGGATGGGACGACCGCGTCGGTTGCGCGGTGGTTATCGAGACCATGCGCCGCCTCGCGTCGGCTCCTCATCACAATCAGATCGTCTACGCGATCACCACCCAGGAAGAGGTCGGCCTGCGCGGCGCGCATACCGCGAGCGAAGCCGCGAAACCCGAAATCGGTATCGCTCTCGAAGCCGGCATCACCGGCGACGTCCTCAATGGCCGTCCCGAGGAATCGCAGGAAAAGCTCGGCGCGGGACCGGGAATTTTTCTCTATAACAGCTCCCAGCTCCCCAATCGCAAGCTCACCGCGCTGGTGAAAGAAACCGCCGCCGCCGCGAAGCTTCCCCTGCAACTCGACCTGGTGCAAGGCTACGGCGACGATTCCGCGGAAATTCAGAAGAGCAACGGAGGCGTCCCCACCGTTTGCCTGCTGGTCCCGGTTCGCTACACGCACGCTCACAACGGCATCATGAATCGCCGCGATTTCGACCAGACCGTCGACCTGTTGGTGGCCCTCCTCCAGCGCCTCGACGCGCAAACCGCCCAAAAAATCCGCGACTTCACTCCTTAAAAGCGGGAGCGGTCGATGCCGACCCGTCCGCACCGCATGCGAAAATAATTTCTTGCGGCCCTTTGAACCGTTCTTCAAGAACCCTCACCTGGCGACCATCGCCGGGAATTTCTGGTCGCGCCCTCAAAGTGAACGCCGCTGGCCGGTCCACGCCGACCGCTATCAAACCGAACCCGGCGTCGAGATTCTGGTCCACTCGCAGCGCCCCGATTCCGAACCTCGCGGCGAGCTGGTCATGGTTCACGGTCTCGAAGGATCCAGCGATTCCGGCTATGCCCGCAGCATGTCCTACGCCGCGCTTGAAGCCGGCTTCGCCACCCATCGCATCAATTTAAGAAGCTGTGGCGGCACCGAAGCCCTGACTCTGACCAACTACCATTCCGGCCAGACCAGCGACGTTCTGTATGTTCTTCGCGAATTGAAGCGGACCCGCCGGCAGCCGATCTACCTGGCCGGATTTTCGCTGGGCGGCAACGTCTCGCTCAAACTCGCCGGCGAGCTGGGCGATTCCGGCGGCGACCTCCTGGCCGGTCTCTGCGCCGTATCGACGCCCATCGATCTGGGCGCCTGCGCGGACGCCCTCGGCAAGCCCATCAACTATCTCTACGCCAATCGCTTTCTGGTGAGACTAAAGGACAAGATCCGTACCCGCGCCCGCCAAGCCCCCGAGATCTATTCCACCGAGAACCTCAAAAACGTCCGCACTATCTACGATTTCGACGATTTCTACACCGCCCGCCTGTTCGGCTTCGGCACCGCGGCGAATTACTATCGCACCCAGTCTTCGAATCAATATCTCGAAAAGATCCGCATCCCGACCCTGGTCATCGTGGCCAAGGACGATCCGCTGGTCCCTTTTCAGGTCTACGATCACCCCGCGTTTCGCGAGAATCCCTTCCTTCATCTGATGGCGGTGGACCATGGCGGCCACATCGGCTTTATTTCCCGCCGCCGCCCCCGCTTCTGGCTGGATGGCGTGGTTCTCGACTGGCTGGAAGAAATCGAGAACAAATCCCGCCCCAGTCACG
>CAVUKW010000007.1:0-212375 GCA_963742255.1 Terriglobia bacterium | reverse complement strand
CCTTTTGCTTTAATGTAGAGCAAGCGCGTCGAAGGAACCACGCCAGCGGCCTTCTGAAAAACATTGATGCCTAGGACGCCGAGTATCAGGAGCATCTGTTCGAGGAACACGTCCATGTCCGCTGTGTCCATCTCGGACAGCGCGGGCCGTTGCGGCACGTTCGCGTTCTCAAGGGAACATCGCTTCGCCTCGGTTGCGAGGCTGACGAGGCATGCCTCCAGGTACTGAACATGGGCCTTGTTCAGGTGATCATCTTTGCCGTTGTCGACGAAAATACCGCTGACGACCAAAAATCCTTCTGCTTGTAATGGCTGATCAAGCGGTCTGCAACGGGGTCACCCTCACCAATGTAAACCGATGGAAGGCCGTCGGGATCAGGTTGGCCGGTGAGGACATAAACGCCGGTCTTTGAAAACTCGGGCCGCTTTCGCAGCTCGTCGAAGCGACTTCGCGGCCCGGCGATTGCGCGTCCCACCCAATTCGACTTTTCCACGATTTTGATTCCGTCCGGGGTCCCACTTGGCAAGAACATGCGGATAGAGAAGGGTGCCAATTGTTGTTGGGGAGTCATCTTCGAGGCCACCATCATAGCCGTTCCGCCGCCCCGTTGAGAGCCAATCGATGCTTTTCGCTTCGAGCAGACCTCGGGCTTCGGACAACGGTTTTACGCCGCAAGTCTTCTGAACACTACCGCGAACACCGTATCACCGCATTGTACTTGGTTCCGGCTCGATTTCTCCGTCACTGAAGGCGTGAAATTGAACGGCTCTTGAAGCACTTCGGCGGAGAGAACGTGATCGCCTGGCTCTGGCGCCTGCCCTGGAGTCCACCTCCCCGATGCTACGACTTTCCAGTCGATGCTTTTGATGGGGGTTGCTTGGATGGCGACCTTGTACATCGTAGCGATGAGTATACGCTGCGCCGCCTTTTCTCTAACCCCCGCTCAAACACTTCGCCAAGGTGGGCAACCTGGTCCGCGAGCCTGCCCACCACGGTAGAAGCGACTGGCTATCCAGCAGTGGTCGCTTTCGGCGCTGGCAGCACGCCGAGTTGCCGGAATAACGAAACGTTGTCGGCGTATATTCTGCTGCGAATCGCCTTTCCGTTGTAGAGTTGCAGGAAATTGCAGCTATGCCAGCTGACCTTCTTGTTGGTCGGCGCGACTCCCGCGAAGCTGCCTTTGTGGGTGCCGCTCACGATCACGCGGACGACCACCTGGTCGCCGCTGGCAAACGTCTGCTCGATCTCCAGGTGAAAATCTGGAAACGCCTGGAACATGGTGGTCAGCATCTGCTGAGTCTCTTTACGCCCCCATGAATCAAGCCAGTGGTTTCTGATTCACCGACATAAGAATCATCGACGTATGTCAGGTAGCGCTCGATGTCGTGGGCGTTGATGGCGTCTATCGCCTCTTTAGCGAGCCGGATATTGTCCTGTTCGACCATGGAATTGCACTCCTTTTCTCGACCTGTTCCGACGGGGAGCAGTATACTCCCCGCCACAGTGGGCAACAAGGCCTCTAGCGCCGCCGTGGCGCTACACCGCTCAAACAAGCACGCGAGGAAGTAGAGTATTAACAGGATCGCGTGCATGGCTATAGACCCAGCTTTCCGGCGCTGTTCTCGCGGAACAGGCTGCCATCGCGGATATAGCGGCGCACCATCTGCACGCTTCGATGGCCGGTTCGGTTCATGATGGAGCGCTCGGATGCGCCCGCCACCGCCGCCGCCGTTGCATGTCCCGCCCGGAGGGAATGACCGGCATACTTGGCCGCATCGAGGCCAGCACGTTCGGCAAGTTTCTTCACGACCCGCGCCACGTCGGCGGGCGCCAACCCGCCCGCCAGCACCCGTCCATGGCGATTGATGGAGCGAAACACTGGGCCCTCGGCGATGGCCGCCGTTTCCAGCCAGGTCTGCACGGTCCTCACCGGGCACGTCTCGGGATTGGAGCCATAGGGAATGCCCTACCTTGCGGCCCTGTCCGTCCTGGTCTGTCTTGCTGCGGCGTAATGTGACCGTCAGGCCGTCGCGGGTGAATGCGAGGTCTGCGGTGCTAGGCCTACCAGCTCCGACCGGCGGAATGCACCCGCGAATCCGAGCAAAATCAGAGCGCGATCCCGCAGGCCGATCAGCCCGGCATCGCCGTGGCCGCGACCTTCGCGCGGATGTCGTCAGTAAGGGCCACTGCTTTCTGGGAGGGTGCGGTCCCCCACGTGCGCCGAATCCCCTTCATGGTGTTCGCCACGATAGCGGAATGCGCGGGTGATTCCAGCCCCACGGCTTTGTGAGCCTCGGCGATTGCGTTTAATCGGCGCTGAATGCTTCCGGGCTTCAGACGACCCGCGCACTCGGCAATGTAGGCCGCGATGGTTTCTGGCGAGCCTGGAAGCGGCGCTGTGCCGTGCGCCTCGGCCCACCCGATGAACTCCCGCCAATCGCTCTGATAGCCCCGTAGCGTGTTCGCCGCTTTGGATGCCCGGATGAACTGGCGCGCTTGATCGAGGGAAGGCGGCACGATGGCCGCCTCCTGGTTGTCTGCGATGACCGCCAGCGGATTGGCCGTCATGCGGCACGCTCTAATTCGGCCAAATGCCGTTTAGCCGCGTCCTTTTCGTAGGCGGTTCCGTATGCCGCTTGCACGCCATAGCCAGCCCGGCGGAATTCTGGATTGCCTTTCAGCGTGGCCACGTCTTGCGTCCAATCGACGGGAATGATGTCGCCGTGAGAAGCGCACTCGCCGCCCGTTTGAAGTTTAGCTTAGGCCGAAGCCCAAGCCGGACGCGGCATGCGTGATAAGCCAGTTCTGTCTGATGTCCTCACCGTCCGCGCCCAACTCCTCGCCTGAGTCTGACGGATGGACAAGGGACAAGCCGCAAGAATGGGCGATCACGAAGCCGGGTCGCCTACGCTTCAGCGCCGCGTCATAGAAGGCCTCCAAGCGATATTCCGCGTCCCAGATGGCAGGCTTCCAGTCCGGGACCAGCTTCAGCTTCGGCGGTTTGGGCAATGGCGTCGGCGTAGGGATTGGGCCCGTGGCCGTGATGGTCGCGAGCATGGCGGATTCCCGCCGATCCCATTGGACTGTGTAAGGCACCCGCTGAGCGTCGCAAGCAACAGCCATGCGGATTATAAAACGGAATTGATCCGTGATCGGGGACCGTCCACGAATAGCAGTCGACTGAACATAAGCACTCGAACGATGCCGCGTCATGATCTCGCCTCCAGTTCCACGACGTTGTAGCCGTTGCTGGCCGCAGGCACGTATAGAAACCTGCAATCGGGGCGCAAGGCCCGGGATTCCCGGACCTCGCGTATGGCAGTGGGATAGGAGACGCGGCGAGCGATCACCCGCACGTGGCCGTTGTGCTCAAGTAGGCGTCGCATCATCCGCCGTTCTTTTGCGTTCTGACGTTTCGAGGTGCGAATGCGAATCATGCGGCCACCTCCGAGCTACGCGACTCGCCAGCGTGGGCTACAAGCCAATCGCAAGCCTGCTGCGCCTTGGATGCCGCTGTAAAGATCGCCTTGGAATCGGCCTTCAGAACCTTCAGCCACGACTGGATGTACTGCGCGTGATCCTCGCGCGGTTCCGTAGATAGGCTTAGGTGTGCGCACGTGAAGGCCGCGCCGAGTTCTGCGATCAGCTCTTCGGCGGCATACGCGTTATCTCCGAAACGTTTGCCTAGCTGGCGATCACATCGCGCAGCACTTGCGGTCCAATGGGTGTGCTCGTGGGCGAGTGTTGAATAGTAGGCGATGCTTTCATCAAACGCGGCGAAGGGCGGCATTTGAACGTGGATCGGTGGAGGGCGAATAATACGCGCGGTTCCCGCCGTGCCGAAGGTCCGCGCCAATGGCCTGAAAGAACGTGTCCGCGTGGGCGATTCGTTCGTTTAGCGTGGTTTCTGCGTCCACCTTGGGCGTGTAGCCGTCCACTTGGGACGCGTTGAATACGCTGTAGCCGCGCGTGAACAGCAGACGGGAACCACCTTTAGGCGAATCGCCATCGTCCTGCGATTCCGCCGAATCGTGGGCAAACTTCCAAAACACGACTAAAGTGGCCTTTTCGCCTTTGCGGACCTGCGCGCCACGATCTAGCCATTGCTGGTACGTCGCCCATTCGCCACGTTCATAGCCTTTCGCCTGCGCAGCTGCCCACAAGCAAACGGTGTTGATGCCGCGATATGGCTTCTTGCTGGTTACGTTGATCGGCGAGAATGCGAAACGTCCTGACGTATGCCACGGCATGCGCCACGTTCCTACACCATTCTCGATTGCGGTTATGATTTGGGCCGTCACGCGTGCGTACACGTCCCGTTTGTCAGTTGCGGTATTGTCTGAGGTAGACATCGCGTTGTTATCTCCAACGTGTTGTTTAGGGGCCGTGCCGGATTGCCGTCCGTTGCGGTCCCGATTGCTTCCAGCGAGCGATTCGCTTCAAGAATCGAACACCAGAAAAGCACGCTCAGAATAACTGCGATTGCGAGACGCGTCAAGCGAAAAGTTGCGAATTGCTCAATAAAGTCGCAAGATTTGCAGCGATGTGTTCACGGGCGCGAGCGGAAGGAATCGCGCGCATAAAGGGATGCAGCTAGCGGCACCCGCCCTCACCGCCGTACCGTGTGGGTCCCATCCAGCTGCTAGTTGGCATGATTTGGCGTGAGAGAATACACGGGAAAGTTTCGGAGGTCCCACTTAGCCCTTCTGGGAATGGCTATTGGTGCACCTATAGCCCGGCTTTCTTCCGATGTTGGTCCAGCGCAATCGTTGATGGCATCTTTGCTGGTTCCTTTGGGATGCGAACGTCACGACCCGACAGTTCTGCGTAATCTGAGTTGTCGAGATGGCCGGAAGTAACAATCGTCATGGTCTCGGTATCAACTGCTAGTAGACCGAGATCAAACAGCGTATGCAGGTCCGTGCGCAGTAGCAGACCGTTCTGCGGGTGGTTCGTCTCAGGACCCTGGTAGGGACAAATGTGGGCGGCTTCTAGGACGTCTGTTACTTCACATCCAGAGAACGCACAGCGGGAACTATAGGCTCTTAGCAGCATGGTCCGAAATGCGGGCTGTCCCTGTCGTTGAATGATCGACCTAAGCACGCGTTGTCGCGCGTCGGCTAAGCTCTCAGGCTCGAATTCCGACGGATCTTCTTCCATGGCCACAGACCGAACGAGATCGCGGATTTCGGCGGGTTTGCACTGCTCGCAAACGGATAGCGCGCGTAAGCCGTTGCGCTTCGCCCAGTCCTTCAACTCGCCCAGATTCAAAGAGCAGATCTTTTGCTGACTGGCTAGGCCTTGATCAGACCTTGCTGTCCATTTGTGGCTACCGAAGTGATCGCATTCGGCGCGGTGAAGCATTCCAGAATTAGCGCTCCTGCGGTTCATCAGAAAGCCATCTGGATTAATGCGACGCCACGCTTGAATTTCCGCGTGTGTCGCAGGAGTGTATACCACCGACCGGGCGTAGATGGGGTCCGGCATTGGACGATGAAGCACCTTCGATAGGAATGCAGTCACGCCGTTTGAATGCGCCTTCCGGATGGAGCGAGATACCGGCTTCTGTGCGCCAATGGCCATCGCGGCATGGTGTGACTCAGCGAAGGATTCGAGCGTTCCAGGTAGATCGGACAGCGACAAGGTCGTCATGTCGCAACCCTTGGCCGACGCATATTCGATTCCGTCAAACTGTGTCCCGGGCGGCGCCAGATCCTTCTCGACGAGGATGCGCAACTGCTGTTTGGGCCCCAAAACGAGGCATTCAACCCAGCCAACGTTGAGGCGCACAACACCCCGGCCAAAGAGCGTAATGCCCCACCGGTCCGGATGTTGGCGTGAAAGATGCTGAATCGCTCCAGCGAGAAATTCAAGATAACTTTGTTTTGCGCTTTCAGGAATTTGCCCAAAGACTCTATCAATCACCGCTCGCGCGAGGGTGGGATCGGATCTGTCAAATTTTATTGGCATGGCAAAATCCCCCAGTCTAGGGCTTCAGACGGTCAACGATCCGCAAGAGCTGGCTGGCAAATATAATAACTTCGGCAGCGTCTTCGGGTTCCGTCGGTACGTGCCGATGGCTTTGTGGATTCTTAAAAAGACCTATTGCGCCAGCAAAAAGACTGAGCATGGCCTCCTGTTCAGCGAGCGGAAGCTGTTTGTCAGTGAGTGGACCACACTGGTTATTGTTTACGGGGCGAAAAGCGTCGCGCATAAGGGTTACCCCAATTGCCTTGGCCGGGAACCCGCCTGCACGACGAACGGCAACCTCAACTTCGCGGAACGCCTCGAAGATCGCCGTGTCATATTTCCCGCCTAGAAATAGCGGGTACACGTCGTTGGCGATTAGGGGGTGAAGTTGGTGCTTAGGAAGAAGCCGCCCTTTTCGGAACGCCTCGAAATCTTCTCGACTCCTGATGCTTCTGCCGCGCCGGGTTATAAAAAATGCGGAGCCCACGGTATCAACTTCAGGGGAGAGGAGACCCTCGCTCACGAGCCAGCTCCACGCTTCCAGCAATGCTCGATGGAGTTCCTCCCTCCGCGTCGGGTAGGGGGGATTTCTGGCGAGGTCATTGAAAACATTATGCTGATTGATTCTTCCAAACTGAGCTATTGCATTTCCCCCATCGGAAAAGCTGTTGAGATGAACCAGCAGAACCTCGGCCAGCTGTTCGACCGGGAGTAAAAGCAGATCATCTACGTTGGGGGCGAGGGATGGTAAAGGGCGGAACATAGCTTTCTGCAATTCACTAGCATACTGCGCCATGCGGGCTATTCGCGTCGCCGCAGGGATCGCCCGTTTAACCTTTTCACGACTCCTCCCTCCCCATCGCGTTAGGGAAACAGAACAATATGGGTGGGGGGTAGTTCTCGTGAGGCCGAGTGGCGATGTTGAAGGGTGGGTGTACATCTTGCGAACGCGAACTCGTCTTCTATGAATCGTCCGTTTCTTCGTTTGTCGAGAGTGTCGTCGACGTGTCGTTGGAATGGAAAATGGCGAGTGATTAGCGGTTTTGTTGTATTGCGCACAACTTGTGATGACTTTGAACTCAACTGCGGTGTATAAAGGGATATGCTGCTTCCAGAAATCACCGCTGGCGTTACCGCCGTCAAGGCTTCAGTCGAAGTGGGCAAGAGTATTCGTGACCTAATCAATCGTCCGGATGTCGATAGAGGAGAGGTAGAGAAGTGTCTTCAGGAGATGTTAATCCATCTAGGAAACGTGCATTTCGCGCTCAATGAAGTGGCCGCTAAGACTCTGGAGCTGCAGCATCAACTTGATGACCGAGCGACCCTGAAATCTATCCAGGATGACCTCGACATCGACCCAGTTGCTCGCTACTGGCTAAGAAAGTCCGAAAAGGAACGCGGATTGGCTCCATATTGCCCCACGTGCTGGGGTTCTGATTCTAAGTTAGTGCCGTTAGCAATCGTCCAACATCCCGGACTGTTCAGGTGCCCTGTTCACAACACCATGTATTACAGCCCTGAGCATAACGAGCACATGAAAAATCAAAGAGCGACTCCAGTTCGTCGTCCAGCACCTACGCCCGGTTCGTGGATGGGGTGAATTAGCAATGCTTTTTTTTGACAAATCGCGAAGAGGACAGAGTGATGGGATCGGATGGGCTGCCCGACAGGCACACAGCCCGAGCGAGAATGACGCCCGAGGAACTGAGGCATTACCCCGATTCCCATCAAAGTTTTCGGACGAGCCGATCAGAATAACTTTGATCTCTTGCCTTTGATTTTTTCTTCTTGTGTTTTTCGCGTAAGCGCTTTAAAATCAACTTGTCGGCAGAGTTGGCTCTGCCGTGCGTGTCAAGCAGGCGCTCTAACCAACTGAGCTACGAGCCCAAAGCGTACCCATCAGTTTAACATACGAGCTTATTTTTTCTTATCGGGCCTGCTCGCGTCGAAACGGATTTCATGCAGCGCGGGAAGGTCCGCCGGCAGTTCGCGATCGCCCGGCGGGAACCCGTTGTAGTTCAGCAAAAAAGCTGTCACGTCGACCGCTTTCTGACGCGTCAGCGTACCCGGACGATCCATCGGCATATCACGATGGATGCGCTCGAACAGGTCCGCCACCGTCAGTCCGTTCCATTTGTACAGGAATCCGCCGCCGGTGAGCGCGGGGTGCTCCACTACGTCGCCCTCCAGTTCCTCGCCGTGACATTCGAGGCACTGATGATCGTACACGTCCCTGCCGCGCCCGGCTTGGGCCGTCGTGTAGACGCCGTCCCAGGTGGATCGCGAGGATGATTGGGCCAGCGCTCCGATCGCAGTAAGTATCAGAATGCCGCAGGCAGTGGCCCGAGTCCGCATGGAATCAAGCCAAGACTAGCACGAAATTCAATCCGAGCCGTAATTGATCTCGAGCCGCCGCGCCTTTCGCGACGCGATCGCCAGCACCAGGATCGTCACCAGAACAAGTCCGGCGACGGCGAGCGCGGCCGGAGTCGGCTCGGCATTCGAAATCAGCAGCGTCATCACCGGCGACAGATCGCTGCCGGGCGGCGCGACCACCGGGCACAAGGACTGGAGATAGAAAATCACGCTGATCTTCTTCAGCGCGGCGGGAAGGAAAGGATTGATGCTTTCCCACAGCAGCACTCCCGCGGCCGGCAGAATCGGATTGCGGAACAGCAGCCCGGCGGCCAGAAACACGCTGCCGTAGCCTAGACAGGCGAGCGCGGTGACGCCCAGGTACGCCGCGATGTGATTCCATCCCTGGCCGCTCAGGTACTCGGCGCGTACTGACGGCCCGAAGTGCATGACGAAAATCGCAAGCTGGAGCGCGGTGCTCGTCGTAAAAATGACCACGGTAGCCAGCAGGCCCGCGAGATACTTCCCAACCAGCAGTACTTCCCGCCGCATCGGCGCGAGCAGGTAGAAGTGCAGGCTCTTGTCGATCATTTCGCCGCGAAACAGGTTCATGAAAATCCCGACGCAGCCGAAGAAAATCGCCAGGCGGAGATAGAAAAACTGAAAGACGCTTGCGAAAATCACCGAATCCTGGCTCAGGCTGCACACTTCGCGGCGGCTGATGCCGTGCAGTTCCCCGTCGCGGAACGAAAAGACATAACGCGCGTCGCCGTCGGAGTAATTCAGAACTTCTACGTCCTGGCGCCGGGTTCTATAGGATCCGCGCCGCTCCGGCTCGCCCAATTTCGCGATGACCTGGTCGACCGTCATCCCGGTCTCGATCGACTCCAGCGCGGCGCTGGGAACGCTTCGTGTCGATGCCAGCGATTCGCGATTGCGCGCCGCGTCGAAGGCGTGGCCCGCCCAGATCACCGCGGGCGCGAAGGCCAGCAGATATACCCACAAGCCGCGGCGCGCAAAAAACGTCTTACGCATCTCCAGGCGAATCACGGCCAGAATCTGAAGCCACCAGTGCCGGATCATTTGGTCGCCTCCTCGCCGCCGATCAGGTATTCGTAGACCGAATTCACGTTGTCGTCGGCTGGCGTGACGCTTTCGATGTCGATTCCGTCGAGCGCGATGTGGTTCAGCATGCGATAAAAACGATCGGCGTCGCGGGTCTTGATGAGCAATCCACCGCCGTCGGCGTGCAGCCGCGCTTCCACCACGTGATCCTGCTCGAACACTTTAGATGCCAGCACCGAGGGGCGATTGCAGCGGATCAGCACCTGCATCGGGTGCTCGCTGATCTCGCTGCGCACCCCGTGAATCTTGCCTTCGGCGACCACGTATCCGTTGCTCAATAGGATCACCTGGTCGGAAATCATGTCGACTTCATGCAGGATGTGGCTAGACACGATGACGTGGCGGCCCTCCGCGGCGAGCGCGCGGAACAGAGCGATGGTTTCGGCGCGCACCAGCGGATCCAGACCGTTCAACGGCTCGTCGAGCACCAGCACGCGAGGATCGTGCGCGATCGCCTGCGCCAGGCGAATCCGCTGCCGCATTCCTTTGCTGTAGCCCGCGACCTTACGCCCGGCGGCCTCCGTCATGCGCACCCGTTCGATCGCTTTCGAAGCGAGCGTTTCGCATTCCTCGTCCGGTTTTCCGAACAATCGCAAGAAGGAATAGACGAATTGAAAGCCGGTGAGCCCTTTCGGGAACGAATCGAATTGCGTGGCGTAGCCGACGGTCTGAAATAACTTTTCCGGATCGTCCGGCGCAATGCCCAGGATGCTGATGGAACCGCGCGTGGGTCTCACCAGACCGGTCATCAGGTTCATCAGCGTCGTTTTGCCGGATCCGTTGGGACCGACCAGGCTGGTGATTCCCGGCGGAATCGATAGCGTGACGCGATTGACGCCCAGCACGTCGCCATAAAAGCGCGAAACGTTTTCGAAATGAATCAGGCTGGCTTCGATCGGCGGCGGGGTCGTTTGATGAGAGGTCATTTCACGACCTCGAACGCCCGAACCTTTTTCGTCAGCAGCCACAGGCAGATCGCGCACGCGACGCCCAGCGCGATCCATGCGTCCGTCAGATCAAGACCCGTGCTGGTGTCATAGCGAAACATCCAGCCCCAAATCGCCGATTTGACTTCGCTCAAATCGATCAGCGTGCCGCTCTTGACTCGCAGGATTCCGTTGATCGCGCGGCCGAAGCCCGCGCCCGCGAAATAAACGCCGAGGATCAACGCGCCCGCCGCGACTTTCCATTTCACCCAGGCCGACATGGCCATGGCGATCAGCGACAGAACCGTAATCCACAGTAACGGACCCATGACGATCGCGCCGGCCAGCCAGAGATTTGACCTGGTCCACTGCCATCCGGCAAGGTCGCCTTGGATGGCGAACAGGATCAGCCCCGGAATCCAGGTGATCAATGACAGCAGAATCAGCAGCACGCTCATCTTTCCGGCGAGATATTCGACCCGCGTGAAGGGCCGCGAGAAATAGAGCGGCAGAGCGTTGTTGGTCAGGTCCGGCGAAATCAGGCTGGGCCCCACGAACGCGGTCAGCAGGTAGGCCATCGCGCCCTGAAAATCGCAGAAGTACAGAAAGAACCGCGGATTGATTTCGAGAAGTTCTCCGGCCTGAATGTTGAAAGTCTTGAGGAACGACAGATTGTGGGCGAGATAAATGAACAGCGCCGCGGCGAGCGGAAAGAAGAAGCACCCCGCGAGAAACAGCAACAGGAATTTCGATTGAAACAATCGCGAATAACTGTAGCGCGGAAGGATCAGGAAGCGCGACCATTCCGGCGTCAGAGATCCCGCGTAGCCCTTATAGGTGCGCTTGTAGACTGCCACCTAGACCTCCATCGCTTTCAGGAAAATATCTTCGAGTGTGTCGCGGCGGTAGTTCAGGCGGCGAAGCTGCAAGTCGCGCTCCGCGGCCAGTCGATAGATCTCGCGCATTTCGAATCCGGCGGGCAGCACCATCTTCAATCGCCCGGAACCGCCCGCGGCGCATTCACAACCGAGCGCGGCCAGCGCGTCGGCGAACCCCGCGTCGTCTCCCCAGGTCTCCAGTTCGACGAAACGCTTGTTCGCACTGCGCTCCTCTTCGAGATTCGACGAGTGCACGATTCGCCCCTGCTTCAGGATCAGCACTTCTTCGCAGGTCTCCTCGACGTCGCGCAGCAGATGCGAGCACAACAACAAGTGCATTTCGCCGGACGCTTTCATCTCACCGATCAGCTTGATCATCCGCGCCCGGGCGGGAGGGTCCAGGCCGTTGGTCGGCTCGTCGAGAATCAGCAGCTTCGGCCCGTGCGCGATCGCCTGGGCCAGTTTTGCCAGCTGCTTCATGCCCAGCGAATACGTTCCCAGCAGGCGGTACCGGGCCTCGCCCAACCCGACATAAAACAGAACCTCATGAGCGCGTTCGAGCGCGGCGTCGCGCGGAAGCCCCGCCAGTTCGCCCATCATGCGGATGAAGGAAACCGCGGTCATGTTGGCGATAAACGAATCGTTCTCCGGCATGTAGCCGACCAGGGTCCGGATCCGTCGCTGCTCGGTTCGAATATCGTGGCCGAAGATCGTGGCGCGTCCGCTCGAGGGAGGACAAAATCCGAGCAAGGTCTGGATCAGGGTCGATTTGCCGGCGCCGTTCGGTCCGAGCAGGCCGATGGTCCGTCCCGACAGCGAAACATGCAGGTCGTTGAGAATCTGGCGATTCCCAAAGCGCACGCCTAATCCGTCGAGCTCAATGACCGCCATAAGAAAGCTTAGGGAGCAGACGATCCAACGCGAACCCGCCCCTTGCATTCAATCCTATCAGCGTATCCAGGCCGAGTCCGAAGAATCCGCCGCGGCTCGCCACCATGATGCGGTCCGGTTCCGCATACGCGTAAATCAATCCGGGCTCACGATTTCCAGCAAGCTGCGCCAGGGATTGTTGCTGCGCCGGATTCATCAATCCGCTGTTCTTCAACTGATCGACCACCGGTCCAAGCTGCACGCCCGCGTTGTAATACAACAGCGCGGAGAAGTTCGCGTGTCCGTCCTTGGGCAGCAGCGCGCGAAATGCCGCCGATCGCGCCAGCGTCGTTTGAGCGGCGCGCTCCTGAATCGCGGTGCTCAGCAGGGCTTCATTGGGAGCGGCCAGCAGGTAGCCGTCGACGAAGGTGTAATCGATTTCATAGCTGGTTTTCGGCGAAGTGAGCGTGTAAAAGGAGCGCCCGCCGGCGGAATGCTGCGCGATCCGCACACCCGCGTTGTCCCGCAGCGCCTGCTCCATGGCCTTTTCGAACTGAGTCGCGTCGTTGACTTCGATCGCGACCTTCCAACTCGGCGTCGGCAGCAGCGGACCGTCCACGGCCACGGTCATTTCGCCGCCAAGAGTGGACGCGACGCTGGTCAGTACCGGCCGGTAGGTGGAAGAAACTGTCAGATCCGCGACAGCTTCCGCTGGATTCTTCATCACGAACGACGCGGCAAAGCTCGCGTCCGGAGACACGAAATCGAGCGTCCCCATCGGACCCGGCGCAGCCAGCCAGCTCGAAATGCCCTGCCGCTCGCCCGCGAAACTCAAGGTCGCCGAGGTCTCCGTGCGGCCCAGATTCGGTTTCCGCTCGACCACCAGATACCCGATGTTTCCCAGTCCGTTCTGTATCGCCGCCGGCATGTTCCCTTGTGAGATTACGTGCCGCCGCGCGATTTGTTCCATGTCCGCCGCAAAAATCCAACCCACGCCCGATCGATAGCTCTGCGCGATGCGCGCCCAGAAGGGGGTCGCCTGAAATCCCCCGGTAAGTTCCAGTTCGCCGCCGAGCACCGCGATATCGCCGCGCATGGTCAGCTTCGCGCCGGCGGGCAGGTGGTCCTCCAGTCCGACTTTCTTGACTTCGGCCAGCACCATGGGCGAGCCGCCAGATGGAATTGCCAGCACAATCTCGTTCCCCAGAAAATCACTGATGGCCCGGGCTTCCCCCACTACCGCTCGCAACCGTCGAGACTGCGCATCGTTCCACCATTCGGCCAGCACCGCGCTTTGCTTGGTCCGTTCCTCAAACGTCGTTGTAATTTCGTCCAGGGTCGGACCCAGGTTCGGAACCGAGCCGAACGCCACTGTGTTGGCCGGCAGCAGCGCCGCGATTCTCGATTCATAACGCAACTCCGGCCCCGGCATCGCGTCGATTTGCTTCTGAATCGCGTGGAATTCGCTCAGCAGGGCCAGATACTTGTCTGAATTCCGGCTCCAGGCCACATCTTCGGCCACCGACGTTTTCGCCATCGCCGGAGTGGTTACCGTCTGATCGCCGCGATGCAGCAGTTCCGTCGAGCCGCCTTCATCCACCTTCACTTCGCCCTGTACCACCGAAACGCGCGACCCTTTGGTGCCACGCCGGACTTCGAAAATGGTGCCCTTCACCGACACCAGGCAATCCGGGGTCGAAATCTGGAGAAATCCGCTACGCTGCTTCGCCGCCTCCACCATCACCGCGCCGCGCTCCAGCCGCACGGTCTTTCCGCGCCAGCGTTCGGAAAGGCGCACGTCGCTCCGCTCCGCCATCTCGACTAAGGAACCGTCGCGTAACCGTAATACCGCGTTCGAAGCCTTGGCGGTTCGGATTTCCTCGTTCTCTCGAATCGCCGCCCCTGGTGTAAGCGACGCCGAGCCCTGATCCGAGACTCTATAAATTTCGCCATTGATCGACGCGAGCGTCGCCCGCGGACCCGAGGGAGCAAGCACCCGGTCGAGCGTCGGCGCGATCGCCACGCCTAACGCGACCACCGCGGCCGCCGCCAGAGCCCATCGGATGAAGCTGGCTCGCTTTGCGCGAACCGGCATGACGGCCACGCCCCGACCTTGAAACAAATTGCGGCATCCGACGCAGGAATGTAGATGGTCCTCCACCAGCATTCGTCGCGCCTCGGATAACTTGCCGGCGCGGTAATCCGCGAACAGGGCCCGAAAATCGGCGCACGAATCCAAGCGATTCCCATGCGCGGGCTCGACCGCCGACGCCGCCAGCGCCTTCCGCACGCGATCCGCCGCATCCCGCCCAGCGTGATCGTCCCCAACGTCTTCGCGAATCGATCTCACCAGCCGGTCGAAGTCCTTCATCGCGCGACCCCCTTCGCCTTTTTGCCGATCTCGTCCTGCAGTTTGTGCCGCGCCCGATGCAGCGTCACCGCGACCACCATCTGCGATAGCCCCATCAGCTTCGCGATCTCCGGGTTGGTATATCCTTCAAAAAATCGGAGCGCGAACATTTCGGCGGTCCGCGGAGCCAGCTTTGCCAACGCCCGCCGCAGCGTATCGCGAAGGTCCCGCAGTTCGGTGCAGGACCCGCTCGCCGGCAGCCGCTCCAGTTCCAGCGTGTGATCCGCCTGCCGCGCCCGCACGACGTCCAGCGCCGCGTTCACCGCCGACCGCCGCAGATAGCTCTCGGCGTTCTCGATCCCCTCCATCGATTCGCGCCGCAGCATCCGCAGAAATACCGTCTGCAGCACGTCCTCGGCATCCGGAGCGTTACCCGTGATCCGGTGCGCCGTGCGAAACACCATCGCGTGATGCGTCTCGTACAGCCGATCGATCGGATTCGGAATGGTGGAAACGGGGACCTCCCCCTGCGCCGTGAGCAAACGTACGTCTCCTGTTTACAAGACAGGCGCTCAGGGTCGATTATTACAGGAAATGATCATTCGACTGGCCGCTCCAGCGGACCACGACGCCATCTGGGCCATCCTGGAGCCGACCATCCGCGCCGGCGAAACGTATACTTTGCCTCGTGAAATGAGCCGGGAAGAAGCCTTCGCCTACTGGTTCGCCCCGGTGCACGAAGTCTTCGTCGCCGAAGATGCGGACCAAGTCGTGGGTACGTATTTTCTTCAGGCCAACCAGCAGGGCGGGGGATCGCACGTCGCCAATTGCGGCTACATGACCGCCGTGCACTCCACCGGCCGCGGCATCGCGCGCGCCATGTGCGCCCATTCGCTCGAACATGCCAAAGCCCGCGGATTCCGGGCCATGCAATTCAACTTTGTAGTCAGCACCAACGTTCGAGCGGTGAAACTCTGGCAAAACCTCGGATTCGAAATCGTAGGTCGCCTGCCTGGCACATTCCTGCACCCAACCGCCGGCTATGTCGACGCCAACGTGATGTTCCGAGAGCTCTAATACGCCTTCGCGATCACGACGCGGCGATCCACGGTCTCGCCGGTCACGATGCATTTGCCCGGTCCGTCGTATTCATCCACCAGCGGAATATTGCGGACCGTCGCCTTGAATTCCTTGATGCGTGCGTCGCACACCGCATCGTCCTTCAAATGCGCCATCACGAATTTTCCGCCGCCCTTTTCCGCCGTCACTTCCTTGAGAATCGACTCGACCTCTTCGATCGAATTCGCCAGGACCGTATTATCCTTCAGGCGCTTCTTCGCGGCGTTATAGAGATCCTTCTGCATCAGCTCGAGCGTTGCGGGAAGTTTCGCGGCCAGCTCAGCCTGCGGAATAATTTCCTTGGTCCCCGTATCGCGCCGCTTCATCACGATATTGTTCGACGCCAGATCCCGCGGGCCAAGTTCCAGAACGACAGGCACTCCGCGCCGCTCCCAATGGAAGAACTTCGCGCCGGGCGATTGTCCTTCGCGGTCGTCGATCTTCGCGCCCACTTCTTTCGCGATGCGTTGCGCCGCTTCCATCACGAGGGCTTTCTCTTCGTCCTTGCGATAAATCGGCACCAGTACGGCTTTCACCGGCGCAAGCTTAGGAGGCAGCACCAGGCCCTTATCATCGGAATGGCTCATGATCAGCCCGCCGACCAGGCGCGTGCTCACTCCCCAGCTCGTCTGCCAGACATAATCGAGCTTGCCCTCTTTCGACTGGAACTGCACGTTGAACGCTTTCCCGAAATTCTGGCCGAGGTCATGGCTGGTCCCGGCCTGTAGCGCGAGCCCGTTCTGCATCATCGCTTCAATCGAGTAGCTGCGCAGCGCGCCCGCGAATTTTTCGCCGTGCGTCTTCGCGCCCTTGATCACCGGCATCGCCATCACATCTTCGGCGACCTCGGCATACAAGTCCAGAATCCGCAGCACCTCCGCCACGGCCTCGTCATGATTCGAATGAGCCGTGTGCCCTTCCTGCCACAGGAATTCCGTGGTGCGCAGGAACATGCGCGTGCGCAATTCCCAGCGGATCACGTTCGCCCACTGATTCACCAGCATCGGCAGATCGCGATAACTCTGGATCCACTTGGCGAAGAAATGCCCGATGATCGTCTCCGACGTCGGACGGATCACGTAGGGCTCCTCCAGCTCCTTGCCGCCGGCAATCGTCACCACCGCCAGCTCCGGCGCGAAGCCCTCCACATGCTCCGCTTCTTTCTGCAAAAAACTCTGCGGGATCAGCAGCGGAAAATAGACGTTCTGGTGCCCGGTCGCCTTGAATCGGTCGTCAAGCTGCCGCTGGATTAGCTCCCAGACCGCATAGCCATTGGCTTTGATGACCATGCAGCCCTTCACGATCTCGGCCGGCTCCGCCATGTCGCCCTGCAATACGACGTCCTGATACCAAGCGGCGAAATCCTGGCCGCGCGAAGTGATGGGTGATTCTGCCATTCGTTTTAGGTTACGATAAGTCGCGCGAGGAAGCTTGCGATGAACACATTCGGGCTCGCCGAAACCGTTTTCAGCGATCTGCGCTACGCCCTTCGCGCCATGCGCCGGAGCCCCGCGTTCTCCATCACCGCAATCCTGACGCTCGCCCTCGGCATCGGCGCGAACACCGCCATCTTCACCGTCATCCGCGCCGTGCTCCTTAGCCCGCTCGAGTATCGCGATCCCGATCGCCTCGTCTATCTCTCCGTCGCCAACAACGGCCCCGACCACTCCCCCGACGCTCCGCTGACTCCCACCCGTGTGGAAGAAGCGCAAGCAGCGAAGTCCGTCGAATCCCTCGGAGCCTACGGCGGCAACATCGAGACGTCACCTTTTCGGGCAACGCGCAGCCCGAATCCGTTCTCGGCGCTCGCGTTTCGGCGAATTTTCTCGATATTCTGGGCGTGCATCCCATTCTCGGCCGCGGTTTTCTCGCTGAGGAGGACAAACCGAACGGGCCCCAGGTCGTCATGATCAGCGCCGATTTCTGGCGCCGGCGTTTCAACGCCGATCCGAAAATTGTCGGCAAAACCGCGACGCTCGATGCCGTCGCCTACACCATCGTCGCCGTGTTGCCCGCCGGTTTCTCCTTTCCGTTCCCCGGAATGGATGTCTGGTTCACCCGCCCCTGGGAATGGTCGCTGCTTCCGCCGCGCTACTGGCGGCTCGCCACCGCCTGGGGATTCGGCCGCCTGAAACCCGGCGCAACGATCGAACAGGCGCGTGCCGAAGCCGACGTCCTCACCCAACGCTACCGCGCGGAAGATCACGGTCTCGATAACGGCTCTCTTCGGATTGTCTGGTTAAGGGATCGCCTGGTGCGGAACGCCCGCCCCATGCTGTGGATGCTGTTCGGCGCCGTCGGCTTCGTTCTGCTCATCGCGTGCGCCAATGTCGCGAGCCTCCTCCTCGCCCGCGCCACCTCGCGATCCCGCGAATTCGCCGTGCGTGCCGCCCTCGGCGCCGGACGAAGCCGCCTGATCGGTCAACTGCTCGCCGAAAGCCTCGCTCTCTCCGTCGCCGGCGGAGCCCTCGGCGCGCTTCTCGCCCATTGGGCCATCCGCGCGATTCAGGGCATCAACATCCTGAACACCACTGCCGCCGCGAACCCTCTCTATCTCCCCGGCTCCGGCGATATCCGGCTCGATGCAACCGTCCTCGCCTTCACCCTCGCCATTTCCATCGCCACGGGAATCCTGTTCGGCCTCTTTCCATCGCTTCAGATGTCGCGGCCGAACCTTGCCGAAGTTCTGCGGGAAAGCGGAGCCGCCGCCGGCCGCGGATCCCTCCGCCGCATCAGCCCGCGATCTCTTCTCGTCGTCGGACAAGTCGCGCTTTCCATAGTCCTGCTGATCGGAGCGTCGCTGCTCATTAAGAGCTTCGCTCGCCTCCACAGCGTCGATCCCGGCTTCGACGTCTCTCGCCTGATCACCGTGAAGATCGCGCTCCCCACCGCGCGCTACAACACCGATCTGAAAAAAAGCGCGTTCATCGCCGATATCATCCATCGTGTCGAACATCTTCCCGGCGTCGTCAGCGCCACTGCGGCCATGTCCCTGCCCACTACCCGCTGGATCCGGACCAACATTATTCAAGTCCAAGGCCAGGCGCCCATCGACGAACGAAACCCGCCCTTCGCCGTGATTCAAGGCATCACGCCCCGCTATTTCGAAACCATGCGCATCCCGCTGCGCCGCGGCCGCGAATTCACCGATCGCGATAATCAACCCGGCGCACCGCCCACCATGATCGTCAACGAAAGCCTCGCCCGAAAGCTCTGGCCGGATTATCCGCGCTTCAATCCCGTCGGCCTCCACTTCGGCGAAGGTTATGATAAATTCCTTTCGTTCGAAGTGGTCGGCGTCGTCGCCGATATCCACGAAGGCGGCCTCGCGGAAGATGCGACCCCCGAGTTTTACATCCCCACCACCCTCCATCCTCCGCAGACGGCGTACCTGATCGCGCGCACCGCCGGCGATCCGCTCCACTTTGTCAACTCGATTCGCGCGCAGGTCCAGTCCCTCGATCCCGATCAATCCATCAGCGATATCGGCACCATGGAATCGGTGCTGTTCGCAAAATTCGGCCAGCGTCGCGCCACGATGATCTGCTCTCTTCGTTCGCCGCCGTCGCGATGCTGCTCGCTATGATCGGGATCTACGGCGTCATCGCGTACTCCGTCGCGCAGCGTACGCAGGAAGTCGGCATCCGCCGGGCTTTGGGAGCCCAGCAGCGCGATATTCTGCGCCTCGTGCTGGGGCAGGGAATCGCCCTCTCGCTCGCCGGCATCGCGATTGGCGCCGCCGGAGCCTTCGCCCTCACCCGCATCCTGGGCCGCTTCTTGTTCCAGGTCAGCGCGACCGACCCCATTACATTCCGGGAATCGCGCTTCTTGTTCATCCTCGTCGCTCTCGCCGCCAGCTTCCTCCCCGCGCGCCGGGCTTCGAAGATCGATCCCATGTCGGCGCTACGAATCGGATGAAAACATTTCTGGTCATTCTCGTCGTGCTCTTCGAATGCGCCTGCGCCGCCACGCGCCCGCCGGCAATTTCCGAGTCCTCCCCGCGACCCCCGAATATCTTCTCCGCGCCCCCGATCAGAGCGTCACTCCCTTCACCGAAATCGGCAGCCGCTATGCCAATGCGCAGCTCCGCACCGGCTCCGTCGACCTTCAACCGCAAATGGAAATGCGCATCGAGCGGGCCTATTACAGGAACGGCAAGACCGGCTATCTCGGCACCGATGTCGCTCGCTATCAGGTCCGTCCGCGCGGCGGCTTGCGCTTGGCCCGGGTGGAATCGAACGTAACCGGGCGTCCCGCCACCGATCGCCGCGTGCAGGACCTGGTCCGAGGCTCCCAGCGCCGCGCCCGCTTCTATCGCTATTACTACGCCGTCGTCTTCAACCAGAAAGACGATACCCGCGGCTCGGTCGTGATCGGGACATCCTCCATCCAGGAACTCGATCGCCTCGGCGCGCAGTTGCTGGCCGATCCGGAATCCGTCTGTGGACCGAAATCGCCGCACTGCACGGTGTTTCCCGCGAACACCACCGTCTCGTTGCAAATGGCGATCGTTGTGAACGGCGCCGCGCGCACAGTCGCCTGGGGGAGTTCGGTCGCGAACGTCGCGCCTCGCCCGAAGCACGTCGAGTTGCTTCGTCTCTATTCCGGCCGCCTCACTCCGGTAGAAATTGCGCCCGGCGATCCCGCCGCGCTGCGCCTGCCTCTGCTCCCCGGTGATCGATTAACCTTCGACTAAACCGCGTGTGCCTTGGGCCGCTCCAGCTTCGGTAGAAACGCCGTCAGCAATCCAATCGCAGGAAGGAAAGCGCACACCCGGTACACGAACTCAATGCTGGTCGCATCCGCCAGCTTGCCCAGCAGCGCCGCGCCGATTCCGCCCATCCCGAACGCGAGTCCGAAAAATAATCCCGAAATCGCCCCCACCCGTCCCGGCACCAGTTCCTGCGCGTACACGATAATCGCCGGAAACGCCGATGCCAGCAGCAGCCCGATGATCACCGTCAGCACTCCGGTCCAGAACAGGTTCGCGTACGGCAGCATCAGCGTGAACGGAAGCGGCCCGACGATCGACCACCAGATCACCTGCTTGCGCCCGATGCGGTCACCCACCGGTCCGCCGATGATGGTCCCCGCCGCCACCGCGCCCAGGAACACGAACAGGTGGATCTGCGCCCCGCGCACCGGCAGGCTGAATTTGTCGATCAGATAGAACGTGTAATAACTGGTCAGGCTCACCAGGTAGAAGAATTTCGAAAATACCAGCGCGATTAAGACCGTCAGCGCGCGTGCGATTTTCTTGCGGTCCACTCCCGCCGCCGCGGCATGGCTGCTCTGCGACTTCTTGAAAACCACCCGCCGCTCTTTGTACCAGTGCCCGATGTTGGTCAGCAGGACCATCGCCACCAGCGCGATTATCGAAAACCAGGCGATGCTGCGCTGCCCGTAAGGCAGCACGATGAACGCGGCCAGCAGCGGTCCCAGCGCCGACCCCGCGTTTCCTCCGACCTGAAACAGCGATTGCGCCAGCCCATGTTGACCGCCCGACGCCATGCGCGCCACTCGCGACGATTCCGGATGAAAGACCGACGATCCGACCCCCACCAGCGCCACCGACACCAGAATCATCCCGAACTTCGGCGCTCTCGACAGCAGGATCAGCCCGCCCAGCGTGAACGCCATCCCCGTCACCAGCGAATACGGCAGCGGATGCTTGTCCGTGTACAGCCCGATCACCGGTTGCAGCAGTGATGCGGTCAGCTGCGCCGTCAGCGTGATCAATCCGATCTGCACGAAATCCAGGTGATAAGAGGTTTTCAGGATCGGATACACCGCCGGCAGCAGGCTCTGCATCATGTCGTTCAGCAGATGGCACACGCTCAGCGCCGCCAGGATCCGGAACGCGACCGTCTCCTGGTGTTTGGCTGGATTTTCTGCGATTACGCCGCTCAAGTTGTGGCGAGGTCCCCTCCCTGTAGTGTAAGGGAGCGGAATCGCCCGAAGCTACTGGCTATTCCAGTTCCGTGCGCAATGTTCCGGATCGCTTATCCACCGCGCCAGTCCATCCGCGTCGAGCAGCAGTTCCACCACCGTCGCCTCCGCCCGCTCCATCGCCACCACCAGCAGCTTCCAGTCGTGCCCCGTCTGCCTCATATAGACCAGCACCGTCTCCCGATCACGACCGGAGCGCACCTGGATGAACGGCGTCCACGACGCGCCCACTGCCCGCCGTACATTGTCCGCCGTTCCCCGGTCATAACTGTGCAGATTCTCGAACACCGCCAGGTCGATATGTTTCGCTCCCGCCGGATGCGCTGCCGCCGTGAACAGGTTCACCATGCCGAAGAACGGAATCCGCGTCGGACGCGCGTGAAATTCATCACCGATCGCGCGGACTACATCGGAGAATTCGCGATCCGCCGCCTGCGCCGTCGCGCCGCACAGCAGCGCCGCCATCGCTACGATCGCCGCGCCCTTCATCGCTCGTCCTCTTTCTTGTCCCTCTGACCATTCAAATCGACCTTGGGAATCCCGAAATGCCCGCCCAGGTCGCGCAGATCTTCCGGATCGATCCGCCCCACGATGTTCACGATGGTCAGCTCCATCGGATCCGCCACCAGCACCACCAGACCGCCGATGTTCGATCCTTCGTTCTTCAGGAAAACTTCCGCGTTCTCGCCGTCCTTCTTGCTGCGGACCCCTACCACCCTGGTCCATCCCGGCGATTTCAATTGCGCCCGTACCTGCTCCACATCGCTTTCGCGATATTCGCCGCGGCTCTCGAACTCGAAGCTCCGGACATAAATCCCCTTCAGCCCCGTCACCATCCGCTTCACCCGAGCCTCATCCGGATCGCGATCCGAAAGAAAACGCCCCGCCAGTTGCAGGATCGCGCCGTCCATGGTCACGTCGACCACATTTTTGGCCTTCGCCGCCAGCTGATCCAGATTCGCCGGAAGCTTGATCTCCTGCGCCATCATCTTCTGGGCCATCAGGGATCCCGCCGCCAGGCAGCCGATCCAAAATAGTTTTTTCATTGTGCGTCCACCCTGTCCCGAATTTCGTCCAGCTTCGCGCTGGTGACTTTCAACGCCAGCATCAGCCGAGCCTTTGCCGCCTCTCCGCGCGCCTGTTGCTCCACCGCCTGCTGATGCTGCCAGAACACTCCCGCCACCACCATCGCCACCGTAGCCGTCGCCGCCACCCACCGCATCCGCCACGCTGTTCTTCGCTCGCGACCCTGCCGCGCCGCCGCGGCCAGCACTTTCGCTTCGAAAAACGGCGATGGATCCGTCTTCCCAAGCGCCGCCTTCAATTGCTGTTCCAAATCGTCCATCACGTTACATCTCCCATGCTTCTTTCGATCTTCTCCCGCAGCATCGCCAGCGATCGTTGCAAGTGGCTCTTCACCGTCCTGACCGGCATCTCCATCACCCGCGCGATCTCTTCCGGCATCAAATCTTCCTGATATCTGAGGATCATCGCCATCCTCGGCGTCTCCGGTAGCGATGCGATCAGCGCCTGCAGCCGCCCGCGCAGCATTGGATCTCCCGGATCGCCGTCGACAGATGGCTCCGCCGCATCCTCCAGCGCCACCGCCGTATGCCGCGCCTTGCGCGCGTAGTCGATGGACCGATGGCTCGCGATCTTGCGCAGCCAGAAAATCACGTGTTCGGCGTTCTCCAGTCCGCCCAGCTTCGCGTGCAACTGTAGAAATACGTCCTGCGCGATTTCCTCCGCCGCGAAACGGTCCCTCAGAAAGTGATAAGCGATGCTGAACACCATCGCCTGATGCGAACGGACCACTTCCGCGAAGGTGCGCGACCCGGCGCCAGTTTCATCCGCCGTCGAATTCGCCACCGCCGTTCCCGGATTCCGCATCCTGCTCTCTGACTATGGAATACGCAATCGAGCACGCCCGGGGACGCAAAAAGTTTTCCGCCCCCCTGACTTCTGGCCCCTGACCCCTGACCCCTGGTTTTCAGCTACCGAACCGGAACAAATGGACCAGCTCGATCACCAGGATCGCCACCACCATGATTTCCAATAGAAATGACCGCGCCTGGTGGAACTCGTCCACCATGAACTGGTACAGTTCTCCCGCGATTCGCAGCTTCCGCTCCACCAGCGTGCGATAATCCGTCACGCCGACCCGCGCCGCGGCCATCTTATAGGCCCGCGCGTAGAACATGTCGCTCAGGAATTTGATCGCGTTGTCGGTGCGTTCGGTCAGCTCCGTCACGTCGAGCCGCATCGCGTTCAGGCCGCCCGCTTGCCGCGCCATGCGCCAATGACGCAACCAGCCGCCCCGCGCGCTCCACCAGTTTGTAAACCGTTTCGAGCACCCGCGTCAGCACGTCGTCGTAATGCCGGAACTCCAGCAATTGCGTATTCGCGTATTCCAGCAACTGGATCGCGGGAATCGCGCCTTCGGCCGTGTCGTAGACCAGCGCCGCCACCCATCCGACCACCAGCAGATCCGTCGCGTAATACGACAGGCACGATTGCAAAGCGTCGGTTCGCTCGGCGTCGCCTAAAGGACTCGAATCCCCGCGCACGATTTGCGCGATTTCGGCCCCGTGCGCCGATAGCATCGAGTTGGCGGTCAGTGGACGCCCCTCTTCATCCAGCGCCTCCGCCAAGTGGATCACGTAATATTCCTCGCTGAGCCACGACGCATACGGCTGATCGAGCGCGGGCCGCACCCGTTCCAGCTGTTTGCGCAATAATGCCGAAGTCTGCGTCTCGAACTCCGGCGCCGCCACCCGCCGGCTGGACATGCGCACCAGTTCATCCCAGGCAGCTTCGAAAGGAAGCCACAATTCGACGCTCGCCACGCCGTAATCGAAGTATTTGATGCAGGCCTGAAACTGGTCCGGACCCACCGTCAGCGGCTCCACATATTCCACCGCCGGAGGCCTTTCGAAGCGCACGTAATCGGGCACCGGATGCCGGAAACTGGGTTCTCTGCGGGGCGGCTCCGATCCCAGAATCGCGCGCAGCTTCTCCAGGTCGATCTGCTCGGCGATGTCGTACAGCACCAGCGCCCAGAAAGATCCCCGCAATGGCTTCATGCCTAGTATTCTGACCCCTCGCGAGGTGGAATGGAGGATCGCACGTCGCGCGGCCTCAGTTCAAGTGGATCGCGCGTCGCGCGGCCTTAGTTCGCGTGGCTCGCGCCTTCCGCCACCGCCGTCGTCAGCTTCACATGAATCTGCGACGCGTTCGCCAGCGTCTGGCTGAGCAGGCAGGTTTGCACCGCCCGCAGCAGGCCTTCGCGCGTTCGCGGCGCCAGTCCCGGCGCATCAACATCGATGAAAATGTCCGCCAGCCGCCCCGGAGAGTCGCTCTTCTCCGAGTTGATTTTCATCTCCACCGCGCTCGCCGGAAGATTCCGGCTTTCCAGATATTTCGACGCGTGATACATGGCGCATCCGCCAAGCGCCGCGAGCATCAGCTCCGGCGGAGTCATACCGGTGTCGCCGCCATTTTCCTCGAACGGCTGATCGCACACCACGCGATGGAACCGCGCCCGCGCTTCCACCTGTTTCCCTTTTCCTCGCCGGACCCGGACTTCCATACGTATTTCTCCTTGCAACCGACCGGCAGCGACTTCTGGGGATGTCCAGGTTGGGAATCGCCGCTCGTACGCACTTTCCAGCGCACGTCACCCTCCAAGCGGCAACCGCATGAATCCAGGTGGTTTAAATATTTCAATGCGCGATATCCCGCAAACCGTCTTCGAGAGACGTGCGGCATCGGGCGCACCCGCGCACCTGATTCTTAGTTGGTGATCGTCAACGTTGCCGCGGCGCTGGCCACTGCGCCCACCTTGACCACCACCGGCTGAGCTCCGGTCGCGATCCCGCCGGGAACGCCGACGTTGATCTGTGTGACGCCTACTGACCCCGGAGTAATCCCGATGAAGTCGATGTTCGCCTGCACTCCTCCGATGGTCACCGTGGTCGTTTGCGTGGGCTTGGGGAGGTCGCTGATCGCGGTCGAGGCCGCCGGGGCCGCTCCGGTCGAAATCGCCGGTGAAACCGCGCCTATTCCCGTGACGTAAAACGCGATTTCCTGACCGCGCGTTGCCGTCGCCTGTGGAACCAGCGCGCCGGTCGCGTCCATGAAGATTCCAGGGGACGCAGCCGCCACCTGGAACGATTTCGTCGTAACCTGCCCGTTGTTGTTGATGCTCAACACCGCCGTGCTGTTTGCCGCCGTATCATACGGGATTTGCAGGTTCAATTGCCCCGCCGCGACGTAGTACAAAGGCGCGGCGACGCCATTCACCAGCGCCGCCACTCCCTCGGTCGATATCGGCAGCGGCACGCTCGACGCGCTCTGCGTCGCCGGCGAAAGCTGCGATCCGAATACGCTCAGGATCGATCCCGGAGCGAAAGTTTGCTGAAAACTGGCTCCATTGGCGATGCTGGTGATCGCCGGCTTGCCGCTCGACCCCGAGCCCGAGGCCGTAACGCTGACCGTCACCGGCGCGCTGTTCGCGCTGTTGAACGCCGCCGTAATCGTTCCCGTTCCGAGCGGCAATTGCGAGCCGTTTACCACCATCGTGGCCGTCGCCGTTCCCGCCGATCCGGTCAGGGCCGCCGATCCCAGCGGCGTGCCGCCGATTGCGAACGTCACTGATCCCGACGGTGTCGTGCCATCCGTCGCCGACACCGTCGCGATCAGATACATCACGTCGGTAGAAGCCACGGTATTCAGATTGGACAGCAGCGTAACACTGGGCAATTGACCCGTCGGCGTCGGGCTCCCGCCGTTCCAGCCGGTCACCAGCTTGTAAGCATCCACTGATCCGAGCCCCGTGGTCTGATCGTATCCCGGCCCCGCGCTGTAGCCCACCGCCGTCGAAACGCAGTTGGGCGACCGTTTCGGGCAGGGCACCGTCACCATGTTGTTCCCGCTGGTGACGTCGTGAAACATGCCCGGATTCGTCTGCGCCAGGGAATAGAGCCTCGGGTTGATATTCCCCACTCCGCCCGAGCCCAGTGATTGATTCAGCAGCGCCGTCAGTCCCGCGAAGGAAGGCGTCGGAACCGAGGTGCCTCCATAGACCTGCAAACTCCCATCGGTGTAAACCAGATATCCGTCGTGATCGGCCGATGCGCTCAAGGACACGTCCGGAACGTGACGCGCGTTATCGCTCGGAACCCCCGGCCCGGTCTGCCAGGCAGGCTTCGCAAAAAAGACGCTCGCGCCCCCGCCGGTAGCCGACGGCTGCCCGTCCACCGCGCTGTCGTTCCAGGTCATTTCCGGAATGTAGGACAACGCCGAGGCTCCGTTCGCGTCGTTCGAAATGTTCCAATACGACCCGGTCCCCTCCGCGAATTCGGTCCCGCCCATGCTGGTCACTTCGGGGACGCTGCCGGGAAGGTCGACCGATACTCCCGGGTACTGCGAATCGGATCGCAATCCGCCGCACCGTTGTCGCCCGACGCCGCAAGCCACGTCATGCCTTGCGCATTGGCCTGCTGTGCCCATTGCCGGAACGCCTGCGCGTCCGACGACGGCGTCTCCAGTTCGCATTGGCCGTAGCTCAGGCTCAGAACCGGCGCCAGATTCTGGTCGATGGAGTATTGCACAGCTGTCATCACGTCGAAGGCGTAAACGAAAATGATGGTCGCGTTGCGCGCCACCGCCCCCGACCATTCCAGATCCAGGTCGGACTCCGCCAGATCGCCCGACGACGATTGAACTCCCGGATTCCTCGATCCCGGCACCAGCACCGTTTGAGGATCGTTCGCCGGCAGGTTGTAACTCGTCCGGAACTGTTCGATGTCGGCAAGGTTGATCTGCGTCTGCCCGGCCACCACGATCTTCTGCCCGGTGCCGTTGACGCCCGAATTATAAAGCGGCGTGATGTCGTAGATGGTCGCCAGATCGTTGGGCGCCAGGTAGTGCGATCCGCCTCGTCCGGAGGTATACTTGGGCCTCGCCAGCGCCGCCGGACGAGGACGCATCCGGAAATCGTTCAGTCCGCGGATGCCTTTCACCACTCCGTTGAAGGCCGCGGGAACGGACGGATCCGTCGCGTTGGCAAAATGCGTTTCGCCGCCTGACGCGTAGCTGTGAATCTCGGTTTGAAAGGCCGCTTCCACCTGCGCGGCGGTTCCACTGGCGGAAATCCAGTTGCGCCCTCTGGCGATGCCGTTTACTTTCAATCCCCGGCCTTGCAGCCACTCGGAAATCCTGGCGATATCGGCGTCGCTTGCTCCGAACCGCTGCCCGAATTCCTCCGGTGTCAGCCAGCGGTGATACTCTGGCGCTCCCGGAGTCTGCTGCGCCGCCAGAAGCTTTTCCAGGTCCGCCTGCTGGCTGGCGGACGTCGCCAAGGTCAGCGTGACGGAAGACATCTCCAGCGACGGCGACACCCGTCCCCGATCGTTCTCCGGCCTTGCCCGAGGTGGGATATGGCCCGCCAGCGTGGTCCTCTGGCGATTCTCGACGTTTTGAGTAATCCGGTTGGTCGACGGGCCGCTTTGAGCGGACGCGCTCACTCCGCTCAAAATCGTCGCGACTGCGACGGCGTAGAAAACAAAACACTTCGGGCGCATTCATTCCTCTCTGAGCTACAAGAAGGACGCGGTTGGGAACCTCTTATGTGCCATCCACGGGGCACATGACATTCGGACGCCTCAGCGGACGCCGCCGTTTCTCAACCGCCGCGCGATTTTACTCTTACTTTGAGCCCTCAGGCGGAAATCCTTCGATTATTGGGCGGCCGGCGGGGCGGTCTTCGGCTCAGCTTCGCCACGATGACACGTATAGCAGCTTACGTGCATCTTCCCATCCGGGAAATTCTTGTTCACCTGCTGAACCATCTGGATCATGTGACGAGCCGTTTCTTTCTTCGGATTATCGTCACTCGGGAAGTTACCCTGCACGTGGCAATAGTTACACTGCACGCCTAGCCCGGTGGTGAACGTCCGCATGATCGTGACCACTTCCGGCCCCGTGGTGACCTTCAGCACCTTCAGATTCGTGGGCGGAGGCATGGGCCGTTTTCCTTTTTCTTTTTCTTTATCCTGTGCGCACAGAGGCAGCAACACCACCAGAAACAGCGTCAAAATTCGCATTTTTCTATAATACATGGCCTGGCCAGTCCTTTTTCGTGTCGTGTAAAATTTCTAAAATCGCGCGGCGATCGTCCGCCGAGAGCTTGTCGAACTTCCCGCTCTGATCCTGCCCGGTCAGCACTTCATCCAGCCGCCCGTAGATTTGCTGCTTGATTTCGGCCGGCAGCGCATTGAACGAATCGCTGTAAATCATGTAACTCAGCGGATAGCGGAACAGCCGGGTCTTCAGGTCGAAATCCCGCAAACTCCGGCCTTTCCGGTCGCGCGGGCCACGTTCAGGGAACGTCTCGGTGAAGCTGGATACGCCCACCACCGGCTCGGGCAGGGGAGCCTCGTCCGCGAACAGCATGTACTGCACCATGTCCGCGATATCTTCCTTCGTATTCCAGCCCATCCGGTGTTCCCAGTTGATCCGCGTGATCAGATTGATCATCTGCGTCTGGTGCTCGAAGGTCATTAGCGAGACGATGTCGCTCACCGGCGACAAATACCCCGACGGATCGAATTTCCGGATCAGCGACGTCAGATTCCTCGCGCCCCGCGAATCGAGCGCCTCCGGATCGGCCGGATCGGGTGCCACGGCATTGGCGCGATCCGGCTGCTCGCCGCTCTTCGCGTTGATATACCAGCCTCCCCAGCGATCCTTGAACTCCGTGCGGTGATCCGTAATGATGGAATCCAGGCGGTACGGCACGCCCACCGGATTCGGAAATACCGAGCCGACGAACACCCCCGGCACGCCCAGTGTGGCCGAGCCCTGGTGGCATTTCAAACAAACGTCGCGCCGCTCCAGTTTCGGATGGTCGCTCTTTTGCGCGCCCAGGGTGTAAAACACCACGCCGTCGTTCTGATCCGTCGCGGCGATCTCGTAGCCGTCGCCGCCCCGCACCCACGCTACCGCGACGTTGTCCGTAAAATAAACCGCGCGCGGATTGCGCGGCGAAATCTTGGCCGCCTGGAAACTGGTCTTCGAAAACACCAGCGCCTGCGAGTCGGCGTGGATTCCGAACTGCTTCAGCAGCGCCGGCAAATATCCCAGCACGCCTTCCGTGTAGTCCAGCTGGACTTCGCCCTTCGCCAATTTTTGGTTGAGACGTTCCGCGGGATTGTCCAGAGGGGCGTGATAATAGCGAATCGCCGGATTGTCTATCGGGAGCTCGCTCTTATAAGCGTCCTGAAAGGCAAATCCGGCGGTTGCGAAGACAATTCCAATAAACCCGGCAAGCGCGAGCCTGCCGGGCTGGGAGAGATTAATTCGAGCCGGGGCTTTTTTCGCCGGGTTTCGGCAAAGTCCCGTCCGCCAGATATTCCACATCGTTATACCCGGCCGCTTTCGCGAACGCTTCCAGTTCCGCCTTGGCCACTGGATCCACCGGACCGATCCGATCCGAATAGATGTTCGCCTTCGCGGCCACCACGCATTGGTCCGACCGGCAATTGTGCGAGTTGGGCGAGCCCAGCTTTTCGAGCAGCGCCAGGGTCTCCGGCTTCGGCTGTCCGAAGCGCGTCGGTCCGTTGGCCATATCGGCCGCCGAATCGCCCGCCTTGCTCTTGACATCCACCTTGGCGCCCTTGGACACCAGGTAATTCACCATGGCGTTATCGCCCAGATAGGCCGCGCCGTGCAGCGCCGTGTATCCGCGATTATCGGCCGCGTTCACGTCGTCGCCGTGTTCCACGCAAAACTTCACCGCGTCGACCGCCGGATTGGGAGACCGCGTGCTCCAGTTCCAGGCCCAGCCGATACCGGCCGCGGCCAGCAGCGGAGTCTCGCCGGATTTATTCGCCAGCTTGGTGTCCGCGCCGTGATCCGCCAGCAGCTTCATCGCCGGAAGATCGCTCGATTGCGCCGCGCGCCAGAACGCCGTCGCCCCGGCCGTATCCACCCAGGTGTAGTCGTTGGTGAAGGCCCGGAACCACAGCTTCTCGCCGATCTGCGCGTTCACGTCCGCGCCTTTATCCAGCAGCTCTTTCATCAGATCCAGATAGCTGGTCTTTTCCTGGTCGGTCGACGGTTGCGGGAACCACGTTTTCGGCACCCACTGCACGTCTACCGCCGCGTATAAAGCGGTCAGTCCGGCTTCCGTCGCCAGCTTCGGATCGGCGCCGCGATCCAGCAGGTACTTCGCCAGGTCCAGATGGCCGTTGATGATGGCTTCCACCAGCGGGCTCATCTTCTCTCCGCCGCTCACTTCGTTGACGTTCGCTCCGCCTTCCACCAGCGCCTTGGCCGCGTCCATGTAGCCTTCGCGCGCGGTGTACAGCAGCGCCGTCATACCGCCCATGTAATCCGGTCCGATCTTGCGCGGAGGCCGGTTGGCGACGTCGCCCGCTCGGCCGCCAGGACCCTTTTTCTTGTGCTTCAGATCCACTACGTAGACCACATCCTTCAGGCCCACGCTATGCGAGAACAGGTCCAGCGCCTTTTCCGCGGCTGCCGAGGTGTCCACCAGGTATACCGCCGATTCGAGGCCGATCGACGTCGCGAACAGGTTCAGTCCTTCGGCTTCCGGCGTCTCCGCCGCGGAGCCCTTCGGCTTGTCCTCGACGATGTTGCCGTCCTGATCGAAGCGGACCCGCTCCAGCTTGTGCACCGACGTCGCCACATTCGCGTCCGCGCCGCGCGCCAGCAGCAGCCGGACCACCGCATCCCGGTTGCGAGCCGCCGCGAACATCACCGCCGTCTGTCCGTGAACCGATTCCTTCGCGTTGAGGTCCGCGCCGTGATCGAGCAGCGTCTTGACCGCCGCCGTGTTGCCCGATTCAGCCGCCATCATCAACGCCGTCGTGCCGTTCGCCTTCACCGACTTGGCATCCGCGCCGGCGGCCAGCATCGCATCGATCATCGCCGCGTCGCCGTTGCCGCACGCCATGAAAATCGGCGAGATGGCTCCGTCGCGCGTGACCGCTTTCACGTTCGCGCCCGAGGCCAGCAGCAACTTCACCATCTCCATGTCGTCTTTATACGCCGCCCAGTGCAACGCGGTGCTGCCGTCGCCCTGCGCGGAGTTGACGTCCACATGCTGGCTCAGCAGCGAGCGGACCGCCGTCAGATTGTCCTGCATCGCTGCATCCGGAAGCCGCGTGTCGCTGGCCGCCGTGGCAAGTAGCGCCGAAGCGCACAGCCCCATGAGTAAAGTTCTGCCCGCCATTGGCCTGTTTCTCCTGTAATTAGATCGCGATCTCGCCCGTGCTGTCGCCAAACGACTGTACGTTGACACCCAGCTTGTGCAGCATCGCCAGGTAAATATTCGCCATCGGAGTTCCGTCGGCGGTGCGCACATGCAGGTTGCCCTTCAAGGTCCCGCTGCCGTGTCCCGCCAGGAACATCGGAACGCGCTTGTGATTGTGCACGTTCGAATCGCCCATCGGGCTTCCGTACAGCACCATCGAGTGATCCAGCAGGCTGCCGTCGCCGTCCGGAGTGCTCTTCATCTTATTCAGGAAGTACGGAATCAGGCTGACGTGATAACGGTTCAGCTTGGCGTACTCCGCGATCTTCGCCGGATTCTCGCCGTGATGCGAGCAGGGATGGAACGGCTGGTTCACGCCGCTTTCCTTGAATACTCGCGTGCTGACGTCGCGGCTCATCTTGAAAGCCGAAACGCGCGTCGTTTCCGTCATGAACGCCAGAACCTGCAGATCGAACATCAATTTCACGTGCTCTTCGTAGGAATCGGGCACGCCCAGCGGAGCCGCCGGCAGCGCGCGGGCCGCGCCGCTCGCGTTGTATTTCTCGATGCGCTCGATGCGCCGTTCGATCTCGCGGACATCTTCCAGATATCCGTTCAACCGCGCCCGATCGCTCGCCGGAAGAGTGCGCTGCAGCCGCCCGACGTCGTTCGAAATCCAGTCCAGAATGCTGCGGTTCACCTTCTGCCGCGAAGCGCGTTCTTCCGCCGTGGTTCCGTCGCCGAACAGATTCTCGAACGCCATGCGCGGATCGAGCGTCATCGGCAGCGGAGTGGTCGGCGAAGACCAGCTGATGGTATCGGCGTATACGCAGGCATAGCCGTAATCGCAGGCGCCCGAGGCGTCCACCGCTTCAATGCACAACTGGATCGACGGCAGCGGCGTGTCCTGTCCGAAGCGCTGCGCATAAAGTTGATCGATGGAGGTACCGACGAAATAGTCCGACCCTTCGGTCATCTTCGGATGCGCCGCGGTCAGGTACACCGCGCTCGAACGGAAATGGTCCGCGCCTTCTTCCGCTGCCGACCATGCCGTCGCCGGATGCAGATCCGTGTCGCTGACCACGGTGATGTATTCGCGCAGGTCCTTCAACGGTTCCAGGGATTCGCTGAACTCGAAATCCGCGCCTTCCTTGGCCGGCGACCAGTAGTGCTTCTCCGACCCTTCGCCGGTGCTGCCGGCGGCGCCGTGCACCATTTCGATGCACGCCAGCCTGGTCTTGGGATTCGCCGCGGTCTTCGCGATGGGTGTCTGCGCGGGCACCATCGAATCGAGCAGCGGCAAAGCCATGGTAACGCCCATGCCGCGGAGCACCGTGCGGCGCGATAGATGTTTCTTAGTGATGAACATTAGTCTCCTAACCTGCTCTTTTCTAGCGGTCCGCTACCGTGGTTGCGGCCGGCTCGCTTTCTTCCGCTCGTCTCATCTGAAACGGCATACTCTTCACAACACCCAGAACGAACGACGAAAAACGATTATCGTTCTTCGCCGCCTGCCGGTCGATCTCACGCACAAACGGCATGTCGTGATAATCGAGGACCCGGCCTAATCCATACGCCAGCAAACTCTGCGTGAACGTCCCGATGTAAACATCGGAATGTTTGAGCAGCGCCGCGCGCAGGCTCGCCGGACCATCCAGCTTAGTTCCGTCGAACATCTTACCTGAAGTATCCACCCGCGCGGGCCCGTCATTGGTCCGCCAGGATCCGATCGCGTCGAAATTCTCGAGCGACAGTCCGATGGGGTCCATCATGGTGTGGCATCCGGCGCAGGGCTGATTCTTGCGATGCGTTTCCATGATGCTCGCGCACCGTCTGCGTCTTCGCGGTCGCGGTGGCTTCCGGGAATGCCGGAACGCCCGGCGGAGGCGGGGGCGGGGGAGTGCCCAAGAGCACCGCCATCACATATTGTCCGCGCCGCACCGGAGAGGTCCGCGTCGCCATCGAGGTCAGCATCAGAACGCTGCCCTGTCCCAGCAGCCCGAAGCGGTTCGGATCGGTCAGCGTCACCCGGCGGAAGCGGTTCCCGATAATGTTCGGGATTCCGTAATGCTTCGCCAACCGCTCGTTGACGAAGGTGTAATTGGCCGTCAACAGGTCCAGCACGCTGCGATCGTCGGTGCGCAGACTGTCGAACAGCAGCTCGGTTTCCTTGGTCATCGACTGCGACAGCGATTTGTCGAAATCCGGATACATGAACAGGTCGGGACTGAATTCGCGCAGGTTCTGCAAGTGCAGCCACTGGTATGCGAAATTGTTGGCCAGCGATTCGGCTCGCGGGTCGGCCAGCATGCGGCGGACCTGCTTCTCGATCATCCCCGGCTCTCTCAGCTTATTCGCGCTGGCGATGCTGATCAGTTGATCGTCCGGCCCGGCGCTCCACAGGAAAAAGGCCATCCGCGAAGCCAGCTCCAGATCCGAGATCCGGTAATTGCTGCCCGGCGCAACTTTGCTCGGCATGCGCTCGAAGCGGAAGACGAATTCGGGGCTCGACAGGATCGCCTGAATCGCGGTGCGAATGCCGGACTCGAAATCGCCATTGTTGCGGCCCGATTGATAGAAGTTGAGCAGCCCTTCCATGTCGGTATCCGTGATCGGACGGCGGTAAGCATCGCGCGCCAGCTTGGCGATGATTTTCTTCGCGCAAGGCACTTCGTCGGTGCCCGATTGAGGACGGCACACGAAAATCTTGGCGCGGCTCGGCGTGTTCGAGACGCCTTCCACCTTGGTCGGTCCGGTGACGCTCAGCTCATGCAGGTGCGGCAGCGTGGTCATGCCCGGAATCGTGCCGGCGCTAACGTCCACCAGGGTCTGCTCCACCATCCGGTATTCGTCTTCAAGCGGCCCGTCGGCCTTTTGAATGAAGGACGCCGAAATGCGCTGCGGGCCCGCTTTCACGTGGATCGCCGGAGTCTTGATTCCGTCTTCGGCCAGCTTCATGCCCGGATTGATATCCAGCAGGGCGACGCGCTCGCCGTTCACCGCGACCTCGATCTGCTGTCCCTTGCCCTGGTTGAGGCCGAACAGCGGACCGGTCGGGGAATAGTAAAAGCCCAGCTTGAAAATGTATTCGCCGTCGGCCGGGAAATCATGCACTACGGAAATGCCGCCGCGCGTTCCCCAGGGCGTTCCGTCGAAATGCCGGGTCTGCGAAAGCACTCGTGAAATTTGATAGGTCGTGGTCAGCGCCGGAGCCGTGCTATCGCCCACCGCTTCGCGGCTGATTCTTCCGGCCGCGCGGATGTAGCCCTGCATCAGCGTCGGGGACATGGTCAGCGCATCGGCCATGTTGTCGAACCCGTGGCTCGAATCGTCCGGCGGAAGCAGCGACGACACGTCCACGTCGACGTCCAGCAGATTCTTAATGGAATTTTCGTATTCGGTGCGGTTCAGGCGGTGCAGCGGCGGATGCCCCGGATTCGGATTGCTGGTCGACGTCTTATCGATCGCCGTTTCCAGGTAGTTCGCCAGTGTGTTGCGCACATCCTGCGCCGGGCGAGGCATGCCCGGAGGCGGCATCATGCCGACGCGAAGCATGTTGATGGCTTTTTCCGCATCCTCAGCATTATGCTCGGGATGCGCCATGTCGATCTTGGCCCAGGAGAAATTGCCGGACTTCAGCTTATCGTTGTGACAGCCGAAACAATATTGCTTGACCACCGCTTCTTCAGTTGTAGCGGGATTGCTGGCGGTCTGGGCCCAGGCGTTCAAGCCTGCCGTGAACAATGCCAACGTGGACAGGGCCGCGATACGAGCCGCGGCGAGGAAACCTTTCATGAATCGCTCCCCTCGAAAACTGCCTGGTTGCCGAGGCTCATTGCCAAAACTCTTCGGCGCGCTAACGGCACCCTACTCTCGGTCAGATTATATAACATATTTATGACCGGTCAAGCTGCCCAAACGGCGTATGTCAGGGAAATTTAACGGCTTGTCGCATTTGCCCCGGTCTGCTATCCTGCCAAAGACATTTTTCCGATCCCAAAGGAGCCCCGGTATGCGTTTCTTCCTGGCGACCGCTTTATTCGCCCTATGTTCGTCTTCCTTCGCCCAATCTAAAGTCGATTTCGGGATGATGACCTGGCCCGAGGTCAAGCAGGCTATGGCCGCCGGCAAAACGACGGCTCTTATTTATAACGGCGGCACCGAGCAGCGCGGCCCGCAGAACGTCAACGGCGGCCACACTTTAATGGGCCAGGCGACGGTTCTGGCGATCGCCGAAAAGCTCGGCAACGCGATCGCCGCCCCGGTAATGCCCTTTTCCGTCAACGACGCCAGCGCCGCGCTCCCCGGCACCATCGGATTAACCGGTCCTCTGTTTGCCGATATTAATGAACGAGTTGCCGAGCAGATGATCAAAAACGGCTTCAAAAACGTGGTCCTGATGGGCGATCACGGCGGCGGCCAGAAGGAAATGGAAGAAGTGGCCAAGAAACTCGACGCAAAATATTCCGGGCAAGGCATTCACGTCGTCTTTTGCGGCGACGTCTACGCCAAGGCCAACGCCGATTTCGATAAGTATCTGACCGAGCACAATTTGCCGATCAGCACCCATGCCGGAATCCCCGATACGTCGGAAATGCTCTATCTCGGCGGAGATAAAGACTGGGTACGCAAGGACTTAATCGCCACCGCCGTCGGCGATCCGGTCCGCAAACGTGGCGAAAAGCGCGATCCCAATGAAAAACGGGTCAACAACGGCATCCAGGGCGACGGCCGCCCCTCCACCGTGGCGCTGGGCAAGATGATCTTCGATATGAAGGTGGATGAAGCCGTCGCCCAGATCCACCAGTTGCTGAAATAGCGGTCATTGGAAGGAAAACCGGAGGGCGCCTGCCGCGAGCGTCCTCAACTCCTGCGCAGTGAACCCGAACTTCTCCTTCGCGAGCTGAAATTCTCCCAGGAGCGTACAGCCGAACAGCGCCGGATCGTCCGTGTTCAAAATGATCGGCACCCCCGCGTCGAACAATTTCTTGACCGGATGTTCTTCGAGCGATCCGACCGCTCCCGTCCGCACGTTGCTCGAAATGCAAACTTCCAGGGGAATATTCTTCTCCCGTAAAACCTGCATCAGCTTCGGATCGTCGATCGCCCGAATCCCATGACCGATTCGCTCGGCCCCGATTTCGATTGCCGACCAGATGCTTTCCGGTCCCACGGTTTCCCCGGCGTGCGCGGTCAATCGCAATCCCCGGTCGCGAGCTTCCTTATATAGGTCCCGGAACCAGATCGCCGGACCTTTCTCTTCGGCTCCGCCGATGCCGATCGCCACCACGCCATCGTCCAGGCGCTCCGCTGCCAGGTCGAACACCGGCTTTGCCGCTTCCGCTCCGAAATGGCGCACGGCGTCGAGAATCCAGCGGATCTCCGGCTTTGCCCGCTCCGCTTCGCGCTGCAACGCGCGTCATAGATCGCCGGAAAATCCTGCTGCTTCCACAGCATCATGCCGACCGATAAGGTCACCTCGGCGTAAACCACGCCCTGCGCGGTCAGAGTATCGAAGAATCTTCGCGCCGCGATCGCGTAATGTTCCGGCTTCGTCAGCTTGCGATTCACCCAGATGTAGCTCTGGATAAAGCCGTCGAAATCCGTATACGCAGTAGCCTCCGCGATCTCCTTCATCGTCAGCGACGGATCGATCTCGCGCAGGGTTTCCGGCTCAATCGACCCCTCCAGATGAACGTGCAGTTCGGCGAGTGGACCCATTCTTGCCATAATAACGGTCGTGAATGTTGCAGATATGGAAGCGATCGTTGCCGGCCGCCATCGCGATGCGTTTGCGATTCTCGGGCCGCACGGCCGCGAGATCCGCGCCTGGCTCCCGCAAGCGACAGAAGTATCGGTGATCCTGGACCGAACGTCGATCCCGATGGAGCGCGCGCATCCTCAGGGATTTTTCGTCGCGACTCTGCGCGAGCCCGCGCGCGATTACCGCCTGCGCCTCACCCTTTATTCCGGCGACTCGCTGGAGATCGACGATCCCTACCGCTTCCCGCCGCTGCTCGCTCCCTTCGAGCTCTATCTTCACGGCGAAGGCACCAATCACGAAAGCTATCGCACGCTCGGAGGCGCATCTCGTTACCAGCGAGAACGTCCCGGGAGTGCGCTTCGCCGTCTGGGCGCCCAACGCCGAAGTGGTCAGCGTAGTCGGCGACTTCAATCAGTGGGACCGGACCCGCCATCCCATGCGCCTGCGCGACGGCGGCATCTGGGAAATTTTTATTCCCGGCGCTCGCCGCAGGGCGCGAATTACAAATATTCCGTGCTCTCGCGCTCCGGCCAGGAGCAGCAGAAAAGCGACCCCTACGGCTTCTTCGCGGAAGTCCCGCCCAAGACCGCATCCATCGTCTGGAAGCTTTCGCAATTACGAATGGACCGACCAGCAGTGGATGGAGCGACCGCGCCGCCGCAAGATCTGCTGCACGAGCCGGTCTCGATTTACGAAGTGCATCTGGAATCGTGGATGCGCGGCCCGCGACAACGAATCGCCTCACCTACCGCGAGCTCGCGGACAAGCTGGTCGAATACGCCACGCGCATGGGCTACACGCACCTGGAACTGCTGCCCGATCATGGAGCATCCCTTCTCCGGATCGTGGGGCTATCAGGTCACCGGATATCTTCGCGCCCACCTCGCGCTTCGGCACTCCCGACGACTTCCGCTATTTCGTCGACCGCTGCCATCAGGCCGGCCTCGGCGTGATTCTCGACTGGGTGCCAGGCCATTTTCCGCGCGACGCGCACGGCCTGTGGCGCTTCGACGGCACCGCGCTGCTACGAGCACGACGATCCGCGGCAGGGCGAGCATCGCGAATGGGGCACGCTGGTTTTCAATTACGGCCGCAACGAAGTACGAACATTTCCTGCTGTCGAACGCGTTGTATTGGCTGCGCGAATTTCACATCGACGGCCTGCGCGTCGATGCCGTCGCCATCGCATGCTGTATCTCGACTACGCGCGCAAGCCGGGCGAATGGATCCCCAATCAGTTCGGCGGCCGCGAGAATCTGGAAGCCATCGACTTCCTCAAGCGCTTCAACGAGCTTGCGCATCAGGAGCCGGGCGCCATGACGCATCGCCGAGGAATCCACCGTCGTGGCCCGGCGTCTCGCGTCCGGTCTATCGCGGCGGCCTGGGCTTCACCATGAAGTGGAACATGGGCTGGATGCACGACATGTTCGAGTACTTCGCGAAGGATCCGGTGTTCCGCAAGTATCATCAGCAGAACATCACCTTCAGCATGCTGTACGCGTTCACGCGAGAACTTCGTGCTGCCGGTATCGCACGACGAAGTGGTGCACCTGAAGCGCGTCGCTGCTTTCGAAAATGCCCGGCGACGAATGGCAGCGCTTCGCCAACACGCGCGCGTTCCTGGCGTACATGTTCGCGCATCCCGGGCAAGAAGCTGCTGTTCATGGGATGCGAATTCGGGCAAACCGAAGAGTGGAATCACGACGCGCAGCCTGCCCTGGCAGCTGCTGCAATATCCCGTGCATTACAAGCTTCAGACCATGGTGAAGGAGCTGAACTGGCTCTACCGCCGCGAGCCCGCGCTGTATGAAGTGGACGACTCCTACTCCGGCTTCGAGTGGATCGATTTCCAGCGATTCCGAAGCGTCGGTCATTTCCTTCCTTCGCTTCGCGCGAAGACCGCGAGGACTTTCATCGTCTTCGCTGCAACTTCACGCCGGTGCCGCGCCACGATTATCGGATTGGCGTGCCCAAAGCGGGCGTCTACCGCGAGATCTTCAACACCGATGCCGCGATGTTCGGAGGATCGGACATGGGCAACGGAGGATCCGCCACCGCGGATCCCATAGCCTGCCATGGACGACCGGCGAGCATGGCCATCACGCTGCCTCCGCTCGCCGTCGTCGTATTCAAACTTACGGCTTGAAACTGATTGCTTGAAATTTATTGCTTGCCGGCCGGTCTGGGCGGCTCGAAATCCGCATTCATCTGTTTGCCGGCGATCTGCAGGTCGAAGCCGTCTGGATCCAGAATGTGGAAGCTCAAGTCAGTGTCCGGCCGGTATTCGTTCGGCTGCATCCTGCCGCGGCCTTCGTGCTTTTTCAGCCCGCGCCGCTTAAACAGGTCTTCTACTTCGTCCTTGTTCCAATTCTCCACCGTGTAGGCGATGTGATCGACCAGCGGCGGCTTCCGCATATCGTCCGCCGAAGCGCCAGGGCGCGGAGCGGGAGTGCGCGGCAGCAGGAACGTATCGCCAAAGGCCAGGTTGCACTGGGTTTTGTGGTTGTCCAGCTTCGGCGTCATGCCGAGGAGTTCGGCGTAGAAGTCGCGGGTTTTGCCGTAATCTTTTGACTGATAGGAAATATGATTGACGGTGACGGCCTTCAGGCCCGATTCCGCCGCCACAGCCGTGCCCGTTCCGCCCGCGACCGCAGCCACGGCCGTGATGGTCTGAATCAACTGCCGGCGATTCATCTTTCCGCTTTCGAAGTCCTGTAGAAGTTTCGCAATGATGTTTTCCATGAATCGGCCCTCCTCGTTTAGGGTCCGCTGATTATTCTACGCCACTAGGGCCGCGACCCGCGACCAAAGGCGGTGTATGCTGCTTGGGAAGAGGACCCATGTACACACGAATCCTGACCGCAGTTCTTCTGATTCCCGCTTCCGTCGCTCTCGCGCAACAGACGCGGGTGGAGACCGGAGGCGCCAGCCGTAACCCCGAGGCGGACTCGCGCCCCAATAGCGACCAGGTCCCCGACGCCTACGCCGTCCCCAGCCAGTTCGAAAAGGTGCTGATCCTGCGCTTCAAGTACGATACCGATCTGCTCGCCGGTATCGAAAAAATGGTCAAGGATAATCACATCGTCAATGGAGTGATCCTGGCCGGCGCGGGCTCGGTGCGCGGCTATCAGATCCATCAGGTGAGCAATCGGACGCTGCCCGCCAAGCTGATGGTGGAAAAAGATCTCAACCAGCCGGCGGACATCATCAGCATGAACGGCTATATCACCGGCGGGAAGATTCACGCGCATATGACCATGGCGACCCCCGATAAAGCTTTCGGCGGCCATCTGCACGCGGATACGAAAGTGTTCACCTTCGCCATCGTCACCGTCGGCGTGCTGCCCGATAATCTGGACCTCAGCAAGCTCGATCAGACCAACTACCGCTAGCGCGACGCGCCACCTGGATTGAATGGGAAGGGAAGGAATCCCCAAGCGGCGGCCGGGTTCTTTTTGAGGGAACGCGGCCGCCGCTGGTCCGGCGGGGGAATGAAGGATTAAGGATTAATGTTTACCGGAATGCTGCGCTGTTGGTTGCTGACTTGGATAATTTCCGGTCGCCGGTTTGCGCTGGTCCTCTTGGCTCATGGTCCTCATGAACTCGTCCGCTTTCTTTTGCGCTTCTTCTTTCGCGATACCGTAGCGCTCTTGCAGTTTGCCCACCAGGTTCTCCTGGCTGCCGTTGATGTAGGTGATATCGTCGTCGGTCAACTTCCCCCACTGCTGTTTCACGGAACCCTTCATTTGTTTCCATTTTCCGGCTAATTGATCGCTATTCATTTACAGTCTCCTTTGGGATTTCAGGCGGGTCCGGGCCCGCCCATGTCTTGCCGATGCAAGCCGCTGGCCAGTGCGGCATCTCTTCCGTGCCCTCATCAGCGTGGGCGGCGCTAAGCCTTCAGCCGGGATCAATTACCGCGCCGGACGGAATTTCCTTTCGAATTTTCCAGGCAACTTTAGCCCTTGAAAATAAGGCGTGATTCGCGCAGATCCTTCCGGCGCCAGAGCACATTCTGCCGGATGGACAAGGCTCCGCGCGTATCGTTTCAGTCAACGCGCGGTTGGCATTGCACCTGCACTCAACTCATGCGGAGGCCATATGCTGAATTGGGCACTGACGTTTTTTGTAGTGGCATTGGTCGCGGCCATTTTCGGTTTTACCGGAATCGCTATAGCCGCGGCGGGCATTGCGAAAATTCTGTTCTTTATCTTCCTGATCCTGTTCCTGGTGTCTCTGGTGGCGCACGTTTCACGAAGGACCTGACGCGATGCGCAAGCACTTTTTAAAGGCCGCGGCGCCGCTGTTAGTGGCGGCGCTCGGACTTCCTGGCGCGGCGATCGTGGTATCGGCGGCTCCGGCCGCGGAACAGGCGATTTCGGCCGGCAACAGCAGGTCGGATGTCGCTCTGGCCGCGAAAATTCGCCGCGCCATTGTGCAAGACAAGAATCTTTCCACGGCCGCGCACAATGCCGATGTCGCGGTTAAAAACGGAGTGGTCACGATACGCGGCCAGGTGCGTTCCAGCGAGGAGCGCGATTCCATTCTCCAAAAGGCCCGCGACATCGCCGGGGACCAGAATGTCGCGGACTCCCTGGTCGTGGCCCCGTCCAAATCGAACCGAAAGTGATGCGGAAAACTTATGTCTAAAAATATCTCGGTATTTGGAATTTACCTGACGGAGACCGATCTTTCCGAAGGTGTGAATCAGCTCCGGCTCGCCGGATTTCAAAACACGGACGTCTCCGTTCTCCTGCCTCAGACCGCCGGCAACAAGGATCTTGCTTGCGAGAAAAACAGCAAGGCTCCCGAAGGCGCCACGGCCGGCGCTGGAACCGGGGCCGTGGTCGGCGGCGCGCTCGGCTGGCTCGCGGGAATCGGCCTGCTCGCCGTTCCCGGACTGGGACCGTTCATTGCCGCCGGACCGATCATGGCCGCGTTAAGCGGCGCCGGAATCCTGGGCGCGGTCGGCGGCGTCGCCGGCGCCTTGATCGGAGCCGGCATCCCCGAATATGAAGCCAAGCGCTTTGAAGGCCGCATTCGCAAGGGCGGCGTGCTGCTGTCGGTGCACTGCAGCGATCGCGATTTCGAGAAAACCGCCCGCGATATTCTCAACCGGACAGGGGCGCAGGATATTTCTTCCACCACCGAAGCGAAAGCGGACTATGCCGCGAGCGACGAAGCCCAGCCGCGTTCCTCGTGGTCCCGCATCTGAATCCAAACCAACCCAGGAGACTAATCTATGAGAGCTATAATCGCAAGTCTTTTACTGACTTTTCCCTTGTTCGCCGCCGAACGCAGCCAGGACATCAAGCGAATCCATGAATCGGCTGCCGTTCTCAGCGAGATCATGCACGCCGGCGACAAAGGCATCCCCCAGGATCTGCTGCAGCGCGCTCAGTGCGTCGGCATCGTGCCCAATCTCAAACGCGCCGGGTTCGTGGTCGGCGCGAAATACGGAGTCGGCGTGTTGACCTGCCGTACGGATGAAGGCAAGGGCTGGAGCGCTCCTTCCACCGTCCGAATCGAAGGCGGCAGCATCGGCTTCCAGATCGGCGCCGGCGAAACCGACGTCGTGTTCATCGTCATGAATCATTCCGGCATGGATAAACTGATGAACGACAAGTTCACCATCGGCGGCGAAGCCAATGCCATGGCCGGACCCGTCGGCCGCTCCGCCGAAGCCAATACCGACGCGTTCATGAAAGCCGAGATTCTCTCTTATTCCCGGTCGCACGGCGTGTTCGCGGGCGTCTCTCTGCAAGGCGCGACGCTGCGTCCCGACCACGACGACAACGTGGCGATCTATGGACGCGAAGTGACCCAGCGCGAAATTCTCACTGGCCACGTCCGTCCCCCGCATAGCGCCGACGAGCTCTACTCCGAGCTGAATCGGTACGCGCCCTTCAAGAAGGGCTAAGTTCCAGGAGCCGCGACCATAAGGAAGCGGTGGATCCCAAACGAAAAAATGAATGGCGCCGCCCAGAGGACCAAGGCGGCGCCGTTTCCTATTAACGGAAACCTTGCAGAATTGACGGGCGCTCTGGGGGATGTACAGAGTGGATGGAGCGCCCGTCCGTCGTAACGGGGAAAGATAACTAAGTGTACGGTCGGAAACGGGTTTTGCCCATACCAGCGTTAGGGTAGATGCGCGCCCCGCCATCTGGTAGCCCCTCGCGATGCTATCCTTTCGGGAGGCTTCGTGATGCCCCGCCGAAAAGCCTTCTTCGTTGTTTTCGCAGTAGTTAGCGCCGCCTACGCGTTCCAGCGCCCCTTTCGGCAATATCCCGGAATCGAATACGATAATTTCCCCCTCCCTCCCGATTATCAGCAAAAAACCGAGTTTGCCTTCGCCCGCCTCATGTATCCCCAGGTCCGCGGCCGCTATCGAGGCTACGGCGCCTACGGCAACGGCGATTGGACCCAGGGCTTCTCCATGTGGACCCAGGACTACCCCCGCGCCGATCGCCATTTCTCACAGGCCGTGCGCCGCCTGACGCGCATTGATATCCGATCGGTCGAACAGCCCGTCAATCTGGACGACGGCGATGACGTCTACAACTGGCCCTGGCTCTATGCCGTCCAAACCGGCCGCTGGAGCCTCACCGACGCCCAGGCCGCCAAACTTCGCGACTATCTTCTGCGCGGCGGATTCTTCATGTGCGACGATTTTTGGGGTTCCAACGACTGGGATATCTTCGTCGCCAGCATGAGCAAGGTGTTTCCTGACCGTCCCATCGTCGATCTTCAAAACGCCGACCAGGTGTTTCACACCGTGTTTGATTTGAACGATCGTTACCAGGTCCCCGGCGCGCGCTATCTATCCACGGGCGTCACTTGGAAATGTTCCGGCTGCGAAGCCCAATGGCGCGGCATTTACGACGATCAGGGCCGCGTGATGGTCGCCATGTCGCCGAACTCCGACCTCGGCGATTCCTGGGAGTGGGCCGACGACCCGCGCTATGACGAGAAATTCTCCGCCCTCGGCATCCGCATCGGCGTCAACTACATCGTCTACGCGATGACCCACTAATCCGGCCCGCGGCTGTACAATAGCTGGAGCAAAGAGCGATTCCTTAGCAGGAGGCTGCATGGGGCTTCGAGACTTCCTCATCGTCGGTTGCCGTCTCTGTTTGTTGACCGGCGCTATCGCGCTCACTATCCCTGTTCTTGCCCAAGGCCAATACAAGGCCCCTCGTACACCGGATGGACATCCGGATTTCCAGGGCTTCTGGGAAAACAACATCGCCACTCCGCTCCAACGGCCCCCGGAAATCGCCGGTCGTCCGAAGCTCACTGACGCGGAAGTGGACAAGATGCGGCAGAAGGCCCAGGAAATGTTCACCGGCAAGAATGATGCCGTGTTCTTCGACGGCTTTTACCCCGCTGTTCTCGATAACGTACTCGGTCTGAAGCAGGGCTTCAAGAGCTCGGACGGGGAGACCGGGGATTACGGCAGCGAGTGGAACGACACCAGGACTTGGGAGAACCGGACCTCCTTGATTACAGACCCTCCGGACGGCCGCATTCCCGCCCTTACGCCGCGTGCCATTGAGGTCCGCGCCGCGGCAAGAGCGGCATCGCAGCGGTCCTGGAGTGTCCAGGACCGGCCGCTGGGCGAGCGTTGTATCACCTACGGCTCACCGCAATTGACGGGCGGATACCAGAGCTATTATCAGATCGTCGAAACGCCGGGCGCGGTCCTGATCATGCTGGAAATGTTCCACGACACGCGCATCGTCAGAATGAACGGTTCTCATCCTCCGGCGAACGTTCAGGGATGGATGGGAGACTCCATCGGCCATTGGGAAGGCGACACGCTGGTGGTGGATACCACCAACTATCGCCCTCGGGCGTTTCAAAGCATATCGAGTGACAAGCTCCACATCATCGAGCGGCTCACCCGGCAGGACGCCGAAACGCTGCGCTACGAAATCAATGTGAACGATCCGGAGACCTACGCCAGGCCGTGGAGTCTGATGATCCCGCTGCAGCGCTCCTCGAAGCCGGTTTACGAATATGCCTGCCATGAAGGCAACTATTCGCTGGCCGGGATTCTGGCCGGCGCCCGCGCCGAAGAATCCAAAAAGCAGAAGTCGAAGTAAGCCCGGAAATAAGCCCTGGCAAGCCGGCGCCGCGCACCCGCTTCCCTCCGTGCCGTATACAATAAACCCTGAGGATTTTTTCCCATGCTCAGACGCTCTCTACTATTTCTTCCCGTTCTACTCGCGCCCTTATACGCGCAACAGGGTGGACGCGGCGGAGGCGGCGCGAACGCCGGCCCCCCGCCCACCATCGAAGCGCGCACCGCCGGAATGCACAAACTCGACGGCTTCTTCCCCATGTTCTGGGATGAGCGCGCCGGCGATCTCTTTATCGAAATCCCCCGCTTCCACAGCGAATTTCTTTTGAGCACCGGCCTCGCCGCCGGGCTCGGATCGAACGACATCGGCCTCGATCGCGGCCAGGGCGGACAAGGCCGCCTCGTTCGCTTCGAACGCATCGGACCCAAGGTCCTGCTCATTCAATCCAACGAAAATTTCCGCTCCTCCAGCCCCAATGAAGCCGAGCGCCGCTCGGTCGAGGACTCCTTCGCCAAGTCCGTTCTGTTCGGCTTCAACGTCGCCGCCGAATCGAATGGACGCGTGCTGGTCGACGCCACCGATTTTCTCCTGCGCGATAACCACGGAGCCGCGCGCTCCCTGCGCCCCGGGCCCTATCGCGTCGATCGCACCCGCAGCGCCATCTACATGGATCGCACCAAGGATTTCCCCAAGAACACGGAAATCGAAATGACGCTCACCTTCACCAATGAAGCCGCGGCTGGTGGACGCGGAGGCGGCGGTGGCCCCACCCAGGGACCTCCTCCCATCGGCGCCGGCGCGGGCGGCGGCGGTGGACGCGGAGGCGGGCTGTTCTCCGGAACCGTCGCCAGCGTCACCCCCAATGCCGAAGCCGTCACCCTCCGCGAACACATGTCGCTGGTCGAGCTTCCCGACAACGCCTATACTCCGCGTGAAGACGATCCCCGCGCCGGCTACGGCGGCATGGAGTTCGTCGATTACAGCGTGCCCATCGGCGAACCCATGGTCAAACGCTATATCCGCCGTCATCGTCTGCAGAAAGCCGATCCCAACGCCGCCGTCAGCGAGCCCGTCAAGCCCATCGAATATTGGGTCGATTCCGGCGCTCCCGCCGACGTCCAGAAAGCGCTGGTCGAAGGCGCAAGCTGGTGGAATCAGGCGTTTGAAGCCGCCGGATTCAAGGATGCGTTCCATGTCGCCGTCCTGCCTCCCGGCGCCGATCCCATGGATATCCGCTACAACATGATCAACTGGGTCCATCGCTCCACCCGCGGCTGGTCCAGCGGCGGCAGCGTCACCGATCCCCGCACCGGCGAAATTCTGAAGGGGACCGTCACCTTGGGCTCCCTCCGCGACCGCCAGGATTATCTGATCTTCGAAGGTCTCCTCTCCCCCTATTCCACCGGCCAGGAGCGCCCCGATATTCTCTATCAAACCGCGCTCGCCCGCATCCGCCAGCTTTCCGCGCACGAAGTCGGCCACACCCTCGGCCTCGGCCACAATTATTACGACAGCTCCAAAGGCTGGATCTCCGTGATGGATTATCCCCATCCGCTCGAGAAGCTGAACGCCGACGGCACCATCGATCTGTCCCAGGCCTATCCCGCCCGCATCGGCGATTGGGATAAGGTCACCATCAACTACGGCTATCGCGAGCTCCCCAAGGGCGACGAAAAAGCCGCGCTGACCAAAATCATCGACGACGCCTGGAAGCAGGACCTCATCTACATGACCAACCAGGACCTCGATGCCAACCCGAAAGTGGATCAATGGTCCAACGGCGTCAACCAGGCCGATGAGCTGAACCGCATCATGAAGGTGCGCCGGGCCGCTCTGAATCGTCTGGGCGAGCACACCATTCGCACCGGCGCCCCCATGGCCACCATCGAAGAACCGCTGGTGCCCATCTTCATGTATCACCGCTACTCGGTCGAATCCACCGCGTCCATGGTCGCCGGCCTCGATTACATTTATGGAATCCGCGGCGACGGCCGCAACCCCGTCAAATGGGAAGACGCCGTCGATCAGCGCAAGGCGCTCGACGCTTTAGCCAACACCCTGAAGCCGAGCGAGCTCACCGTTCCCAAACACATCCTCGACCTGATTCCGCCTCGTCCCCCGGCCTACGGCCGCCATCGCGAGCTGTTCCCCCGCACCACCGGCGACGGCTTCGATCCGCTTAGCCCAGCCACTGTCGCGAGCGACGTCACCATCGGCTTCGTGCTGGAGCTCGATCGCGCCGCCCGCATGGTCGCGCAGCACGCCGTCGATCCTTCGCTGCCCGGTCTCGAAGACGTGATCGACCGCCTCACCCGCGCCACTTTCGACGCCTCCGTCGCGAACCCGTATGAAGCCGAAGTGCGTCGCGCCGAGGAGCGCGTGCTGGTCGACCGCGTCATGTGGCTCGCCACCGGCGCGCCCAATCCGCAGGTCCGCGCCATCGCGTCGTTGAAACTTCAGAAGCTGGCGAATCGCATGAAGAGTGCGCCCGCCACCAGCGAATCCGAAGAGGCCGCGCATACCCTCCTCGCCGCCGACATCAAGCGTTTTCTCGAACGCCCGGCGGAGATGGAGAAAGTGATGCCCGCTGCCGGTTCTCCCCCCGGAGCCCCCATCGGCGGCGACACTGGAATGGACTGGCTCGCCACCCCTCCCGGCGGCTGCACCTGGAGCCCCGCCCATCCCGATTCCTGGCAGATCATCGATCCGCCCATGTAAACAATCCGCCCCCCTTTGGTCGCGACTCCCTGAGCCGCGACCAAAGGAAGCGGTCAGCCTAACCCGAGTCCGCAGTCCCCGCCGTGCTAACATTCCTCTTTGAAACCCTCAAATCTGAGGCCTAAACGATTCCTGGCCGTCTTCATCCTCTGCCTCCTAGCCGGATTCGGCCTGCTCACGACCCCGTTCCTCCAATCCGCCGTCTCCGTCTTCTCCATCGGACTCGTCCACGCCTCCGGCGCCCTGATCCACCTCTGCGGCGGCACGGCCCTGGTCGATAAAGCCATCCTCCGCCAGCCCTCCACCGGATTCGCCGTCGAGATGAAAGAAGGCTGCAACGGCGTCACCGTGACCATCCTTCTGTGCGCCGCCGTGCTCGCCTTTCCCGCGTCCTGGACCCAGCGCGCCGCCGGAATCCTGATCGGCTCGGCCGCGATTCAAATCCTCAACTTCATCCGATTCATCAGCCTCTTCTATCTCGGCCAGTACAGCATGAGCTGGTTCGAATTCGCCCACGGCTACCTGTGGGAGAGCCTCATCATGCTCGATACCCTGGTGGTCTTCTGGATGTGGGTGAATCGCGTATTCCGTTCCTCGCCGCATGCCCGCTAAATTTCTGCTGCGCGGCTCCATCCTGTTGGTCGTGATGCTGGTGATGTGGTGGCTGGTGCTCGTGAATCCTCTGCTCTTCGTGCTGCGAGCCTCTGCCGCGCTCCCCTTCGCCTTCCTTACCGGACCCTCCGCCTCCATCGCTGCCGGTCCCGTTCAATGGGATTTCAGAATCCCCATCGGCATGCAGGCCTTCTCATTTTCGATTCCCAGATCCGACGTCGTCGTGTTCACCTTCAGCCTGCCGGTCTATTGGGCCATCGCACTCGCCTCTCGCACCCGGCTCCGCTCGCTTCTCTTAGGGACCTTGATCATGGAAGCGATCGAGGTGCTGTCGCTCATCGCCTTCGCCGCTCTTATCGGACATTCCATCGCCGCGCAGCGGGCGTCTTCCTATAGCGCGCTCGACCGCTGGTTTACCGAATTCGCGAATTATCTGCTGGTCGACGTGATCCCGTTTCTCGCGCCGGTTCTTCTCGCCATTTTGTTGGACCGCGATCTGCGCTCGCGAATTTTTTCCGTCCAATCCTCGAAACGCTAACCGGCCTCACGCGTCCTCAAAATGTTAAACTCCAGTTCTCCGATGGCTACTGCTCTTGTTCAAGCTCCCCGCATCGATCTTCGATTCACGTGTTTCCCGCTGTCCATCCGTTATTCGAAAATTCATCGTTACGGCGTCTACACCGAAGAACTCATCCCCGCCCGCCGCAAGGTGATCGAATACACCGGAGAACGCCTCAATCGCAGGCAGGCCAGGGCCCGCGACGGCGAATATACCTACCTGTTCGCCGTCGATCCCTACTGGACGCTCGATGGAGCCGTCGGCGGCAGCGGCGCCGAGATCATCAACCATAGCTGCGACCCCAACCTCATCAGCCGCGTGATGAAAGGCCACATTCTCTACATGAGCCTGCGTGAAATCCAGCCCGGCGAAGAGCTGACCGTCGACTACAATTTTTCGATGAACACCGGCAAATCCCGCTGCGCCTGCGGTTCGAAAAACTGCCGCGGCATCATCCAAAAACGCCAGTAAACTGCGTTCTCTTTTTCACCACCCACCGCCGATATCGCCATCCCTTCAACTTTGTGGCGCCCCTGAGCCGCGACCAAAGGAAGCGGTCGATCCCCCAACCGTCCTTCCCACATCCGCATAAACATTCCCTGACATAATTGGAACTTAATCGCCGCCGGAGAAGAAATATCAATATGAAATGCTTCCGGGTCCTTCTAGGCGCCGCCGTCGCCTCGTTGTGCGCGCTCGCGCAGGATGCGCCGTCCTTCGAAGTCGCCTCCATCAAGCCCAACCATTCCGGCGAACACCGCGTCGGCTTCCAGTTCCAGCCCGGTGGACGATTCGTCGCCACCAACGTGACCCTCAAGCAGCTCATCACCATGGCCTACAAGATCAAGGACCATCAGCTTTCCGGTGGACCCTCCTGGATCGACTCCGAACATTACGACATCTCCGCCAAGCCCGAAACCAAGGCCACCCCCGATCAAGTCAATCTGATGCTGCGCTCCCTTCTCGCCGACCGCTTCCAGCTCACCTTTCGCAAAGAGACCAGGGACCTGCCGGTCTACATTCTGACCGTCGCGAAAAACGGACCCAAGCTCGAAGAATTGAAGGACGAGGGCCCCGCCGCCGATGCGCCTCCCGAACCTGGCCGCGGCGGACCGGGGCGCGGAGCTCGAATGATGCGCATGGGCCGCGGAGAATTGTCCGCGCAAGGCGTCCCCGTTTCCGACTTCGCCGATCAGCTTGGCCGCACCCTCGGCCGCAACGTGATCGACAAAACCGGGCTCGCCGGAAAATATAATTTCACCCTCAAATGGACCCCCGACGAGAGCCAGACGGCCGCGTTTCGCGGACCCGGCGACGGCTCTGGCCCCCCGGGCGCTCCCGGCGCCGCTGCCCCTCCGCCCGTCGACTCGAACGGTCCCACCATCTTCGCGGCCATTCAGGAACAGCTCGGCCTCAAGCTCGAAGCCCAGAAAGCGCCGGTCGAGGTCTATGTCATCGATCGCGTCGAAAAACCGGCCGAAAACTGATCGCTCCGGAACTTTCTGTGCGCCGGAATTGTCGAATCTTCATGAACCTTGCAGCCGCCGCGCTGGGACTTTGTCTCGTGATTCCCGCCGTCCATGCCCAGACCTTTGAAGTCGCTTCGGTGCGTCCCAGCCAGCCCCACGGCGGCTCTCCGATGTCCCTCCTGATCGAGCCCGGCGGACGCGTCATCGCAAGCGGCACGCCCCTCCAGCAGCTCATCCTGAAAGCCTATTCCCTTCGGGCGTTTCAACTCTCGCGCGGTCCCGACCTGCTCTATTCGCAATTCGATATCAACGCCAAACCCGCCGCCGCGGTCGCCGACGATCAGGTTCTCCCGATGCTGCGATCTCTGCTCGCCGATCGTTTTAAGCTGAAAGTACATCGGGAAACCAGAGAAGCGCAGGTCTACGTCTTGACCATTGATAAAAACGGTTCGAAGTTGACCGCCGCCCAGCCCGTTTATAACGCCGGCGTCCGGATCGGCGGCATTGGCCGGCTCACTGGAATTTCCGCCGCGCCCGAACAACTCGCCGAAACGTTGTCCGACATTCGCCTGAACGGTCGCGCATTTCTCGATCGGCCCGTGCTCGATCGAACCGGCCTCAAAGGCGTCTATAATTTCAGCCTCACCTGGACCCCCGACGCCATCGCCGATCCCTCCGAGCCCTCCATCTTTACCGCCGTGCGGGAACAGCTCGGATTAAAGCTTGAATCCACGCGCGCGCAGGTTGAATATCTGGTCATCGATCATCTGGAAAGGCCCACCGAAAATTGAGCATACGGGCGCATCTTCGTTGGAGCGTTTTGTTGCTCGCCGCCTTCGCGCTCCAGGCCGGGGAGCAGACCGGCGAAGTGAAATTCGGAGGCGAGCCGGTTCCCGGCGTCACCGTGGTCGCCACTCGCGGCGATCAGCAATCCGCCGTCATCACCGATCTACAAGGAAAATATTCCTTTCCGAATCTTGCCGATGGCGTTTGGACCGTCACCGTCCAAATGCCCGGTTTCGCGCCTCTGAAACGGGATATCCAGGTTTCCGCCGGAGCCCCTCCCGCCGAATGGGATTTGAAAATGCTCCCGCTCGATCAGATCAAGGCCGCGACGCCCGCTTCCCCTAAACCCTCCGCTCCCGAGCCCAAAAAAGACGAGCCCAAGAAAGACGATCCCAAAAAAGACGACGCCAAAAACCCTCCGCCTTCGCCCGATCTCTCCGAAGAAGCGCAGAATGCCGCCGACGGCTTGCTGATTAACGGCAGCACCAACAACGGAGCCAGCTCGATCTTCGCGCAAAACGCCGCCTTCGGCAATTTTCGGAAGGGCGCCAAGGGCATGTATAACGGAGGCCTTGGCTTCATCCTCGACAACTCGGCGCTGGATGCCCAGTCTTTTTCTTTGACTGGACAGAACACGCCCAAGCCCTCCTACAACCGCTTCTCTGGCCTCGCGACTTTGGGCGGACCCGTCCGCACGCCCTGGTTTCGCAACGGTCCGAATTTCTACATCGGCTATCAATGGACCCGCAATCGCGACGTCACCACCACGCCCGCCCTGATGCCGACGCTCGACCAGCGCCACGGGATCATCGGCAACACCGTGATCCCGCCGAGCCAGATCAGCTCCCAGGCCCGCGCTCTTCTGAATCTGTTTCCTCTGCCGAATTTTTCAGGAAGCTCGCAATATAATTTTGAACTTCCCGTCGTTAGCTCCACCCATCAGGACGCGATGCAATCCCGCCTCAATCAGTTTTTCAACGGTAAAAATCAGGCGTACGGATCCTTCGCGTTTCTGAGCACGCGCGGCGCTGCCCCCAATCTGTTCGGATTTGTCGATACCACCGACACACTCGGCATTAACACCACCGCCAACTGGCGGCACACCTTCGGCTCGCGCATCTTCGCGAATTTCGGCGTTTCGTTCAGCCGCCTGGCGACCCACGTCATCCCGTATTTTGAGAATCGCCAGGATGTTTCGGGCGACGCCGGGATCGGCGGAAATAATCAATCGCCCATCAACTGGGGACCGCCCAAGCTTATTTTCTCGAGCGGGATCGCCATCCTGAGCGACGCGTTGCCCGCCCGCAATCGCAATCAGACCACCGGCCTCAGCGCGTCCGCGCTATGGGCCCGCGGTAAACACAATTTTCAATACGGCCTCGATTTCCGCCGCCAGGAATTCAATTATCTTTCGCAGCAGGACCCGCGCGGAACCTTCACCTTCACCGGCGCGGCCACCGGTTCCGACTTTGGCGATTTCCTGACCGGCATTCCCGACACCAGCTCCATCGCCTTCGGGAACGCCGACAAGTATTTCCGCGAATCGGTCTACGACGCGTATTTTAACGACGACTGGCGCGTCAGTCCGGAGCTGACCATCAACGCCGGCGTGCGCTGGGAATATAGCGCGCCGATCACCGAAAAATACGGACGTCTGGTGAATCTCGATATCGCCCCCGGCTTCACCGCCGCCTCGCCGGTACTGGCAAGCGACCCCACCGGCTCGCTCACCGGCTCCCAATATCCCAGCTCGCTGGTTCGTCCCGATAAACACGGCATCGAGCCGCGCATCGGCATCGCGTGGCGTCCGCTGGCTGCGTCGTCCATGGTCATCCGCGCCGGCTATGGCGTGTACTACAACACCTCCGTCTATCAGAACATCGCCGCGCAGATGGCCCAGCAATATCCGTTGTCGAAAAGCCTGAGCGTGCAGAACAGCCCCGCCGACCAGCTCACCCTGGCCAGCGGCTTCAACCCGTCACCTATCGCTACCCCAAACACCTTCGCCATCGATCCGAATTTTCAGGTCGGCTATTCGCAGAACTGGAATTTCTCGGTGCAGCGGGACCTGCCGGGCGCGCTGGTGGCCACCGCCAGCTATCTCGGCATCAAGGGAACGCGCGGCATGCAGGAATTTCTGCCCAATACTTATCCCGCGGGCGCCGCGAATCCGTGCCCGTCTTGCCCCATCGGATTCGCTTATATCGCCTCGAACGGAAATTCCACGCGCGAATCCGGACAGTTTCAAATCCGCCGCCGTCTGCAAAACGGCCTGGCCGCGTCCCTGCAATATACCTTTTCGAAATCCATCGACGATTCCGCGATGGTGGGAGCCGTGGCCGCGCAGAACTGGCTGGATCTCGCCGCCGAGCGCGGCCTGTCCACCTTCGATCAGCGCCATCTGCTCAGCGCGCAAATTCAATACACCACCGGCATGGGTCTGCGCGGCGGAACCTTGCTGACCGGATGGCGCGGAGCCGTCTTCAAGGAATGGACCGTCGGCACCACCATCACCGCCGGCAGCGGCTTGCCCCTCAGTCCCGCGATCCTCGCGCCGGTGCAGGGAACCGGTATCACCGGACCGGTCCGTCCGGATTACACTGGTGCGCCCTTGTATTCGGCGCCCCAGGGCCTGTTCCTGAATCCCGCGGCCTACGCGATTCCGCCCGCCGGCGAGTGGGGTAATGCCGGCCGCGACACCATCACCGGACCCAGCCAGTTCGCCCTCAACGCGGCTCTGGGGCGCACCTTTCGCCTGACCGATCGCTTCAATCTCGACCTGCACATGGATGCGACCAATGCCTTAAATCACGTTACGTATCCCACTTACTCGACCAACATCAGCACCGCGCAGTTCGGTCTGCCGCCGGTCGCGAACGCCATGCGCAGCATCCAGACCACCGTGCGAGTGAGGTTCTAAAATGCGCGTTCTGATCGCCTCATTATTTGCCGCCACGGCCTATGCCCAGTTCACCGCCAGCACCCAGCTCGTCGTCGAAACGGTCAGCGTAAAGGATAAGAGCGGCAAGCCCGTCACGGGCCTGACTGCCAAAGATTTCACCGTCACCGAGGACGGCGTTCCGCAGGCCATCAAGTTTTTCGAGTATCAGAACATTGAAGAAAACGCCGCGCCGCTGCCCACCGCCGATGCCGCCGGCGCCCGCGTCGTCGACAAATTGGTCCACACCCAGATCGCGTCGGAGCAGCCCGGCAACACGCGATATCGCGACCGCCGTCTGCTCGCTCTGTATTTCGACATGACCGCCATGCCGCCGCAGGATCAGTTGCGCGCGCTTGGCGCCGCCGAGAAATTCATCAAGTCGCAAATGACCGGCTCGGATCAGATGGCGATCCTGCGATTCTCCGGCAGCTCCGTCGACGTGCTCAGCGACTTCACCGCGGATCGCGACAAGCTGCTCACCGTAATCGAGACGCTGATCGTCGGCGAAGGCTCCGGCAACGACCAATCGACCAATGACGACAGCACCCCCGACATCGGCGCGGCCTTTGGCCAGGACGACAGCGAGTTCAACATTTTCAATACCGACCGCCAGTTGTCCGCGCTCCAAACCGCCGCGAAAATGCTGGGCAATCTGAGCGAAAAGAAGGCCCTGATCTATTTCGCCAGCGGTCTGCGGCTGAACGGAATCGATAATCAGGCGCAGCTCCACGCCACCATCAACGCGGCCATTCGCGCCGGCGTTTCCTTCTGGCCCATCGACGCGCGCGGCCTGGTGGCCACCGCTCCGCTCGGCGACGCGACCACCGGATCGCCCGGCGGCATCGGCATGTATAACGGCGGCTCGGCGCAGGCCGTCGCGGCGAATTTTCAGCGCTCGCAGGATACCCTTTGGGCGCTGGCCGGCGATACCGGCGGCAAGGCGCTGCTCGATTACAACGACCTGACCCGCGGCATCAATCAGGCGCGGGCAGTCCTTCACCAGCTACTACATCCTCGGCTACTACACCACCAACGAAAATCTCAACGGGAAATTCCGCCGCATCAAGATTTCACTGAACGCGGCGCAACGGAAACCTGGAATATCGCCAGGGCTATTTCGCCGGCAAGCAGTTCAGCAAATTCACCGCCGCCGATAAAGAGCGCCAGCTGGAGGACGCGCTGATGCTGGGCGATCCCATCACGGAGCTGACCATCCGCATGGAGATCAACTATTTTCAGTTGAATCGCGCCGAATATTTCGTGCCGGTCGCCGTCAAGATTCCCGGCCGCGAGCTCGCGCTCGCCCGCCGCGGCGGCGCCGAGCACACGCTGATCGACTTCATCGGTGAAGTGAAGGACGAATTCGGCACGACCATGTCCAACGTGCGCGACAAGGTCGACATCAAGCTGACCGGCGAGACGGCCGCGCAACTCGCCAAGAGTCCCATTCAGTACCAGGCCGGCTTCACGCTGCTGCCTGGAAAATACACCATGAAGTTTCTCGCGCGCGATTCCGAAACCGGCCGCATCGGCACCTATCAGACCACCTTCGTGATCCCCAATCTCAATAAGGAGCTGAAGCGAATTCCGATCAGCTCCGTCGTTTTGAGCAGCCAGAAGACCGAGCTGAAGGACGCGCTCTACACCGTGAAGAAAGACACGGCGGAGGCAGTGAATCCGCTGGTGCTGAACGGCGAAAAGCTGATCCCCAGCGTCACGCGCGTGTTCTCGAAAAGCCGCGACATGTACGTGTACCTGCAAGCCTACGAGCCAGGCATCGCCGAGGTCCAGCCGCTGGTCGCGTTCGTCAGCTTCTATCGCGCGCAGTCGAAGGCCTTCGAAACCCCGCCGATCAAGCTGCTCACCGATACCGGATCGAAACTGAAAACGGTGCCCGTGCGCTTCGATGTTCCGCTCAACTCGCTCGCGCCCGGCGAATACACCTGTCAGGTGACGCTGCTGAATCCGTCGGGACAGAAAGCCGCGTTCTGGCAGAGCACCGTGATGCTGGTGCCGTAAGATAGTTCATGCGCGTTTTTCTCTGGATGGCCTGCGCGGCTCTCGCCTTTGCCGATGATCGCGTCGCGATCGAGAACGATTCTGTTCGCGTCCTGAACGTCATCGAACAGCCTCATCAAAAAACTCCGTCGCATCAGCACGATTTCAACCGTGTCATCGTGTATATCGATGCGGGCGAGATGCGCGTGATCCCCGAAAATGGCCGTGCCGAGACGACGCGCTATAAAGCCGGGCAAGTGACCTGGGCTCCGGCCGGCGGCAAACACGTGAGCGAAAACGTTGGCGCGAAGCCGCTCCATCTGGTCGAGATCGAGCTGAAAAGGCCCGCGCCCGCATCACCGCCGCATCGCGATCCGAAGATGGACCCGGTCCACACGGATGCGAAACACAACGTGGTGATCTTCGAGAATGCCCAGGTCCGCGTCTTCCGAAGCTGGCGCGAGCCTGGCGCGTCGGAAACCATGCACGAACACACCGGCGCGGGACGCGTGGCGGTTTTCCTCACCGAGGTTCACGCGAGCATCAAATCGCCCGATGGATCGATCGACCAGCTGAACGCGCCTGCCGGCGATGTTCGCTGGAGCGGTCCCACGACGCACATGGCCACCAACACCGGCGCGCAGCGCTTCGACATGATTATCGTGGAACTGAAGTAGCGCGCGATAGAGCTTTTCGAGCCGTGGTGCTGAGCGGAATCGCGCCGAGCTCCGAGATCGCAACCCAGCGATGCCCGGCGGGCAGCCGCGACGCCTTCGCCTCCCGCACCAGAAAGCGATAGCGATGATGCGTAATCGAATGCGCGAACGCGCCGAACGTCGCACCGCATCGCGCGCCGTGGAAAGGCTCGGGCAAGTCCCAAAATCCGTCGACACGAGGGCTGGGGACCAGCAGCAACCGATCTTCACGGCGAATGATGACCAGCGTTTTTTCGATGCGAATCGTTTCCGGCTTGATTTTCTTTTCCGGTAGCGACGCCTGCGTTCCTGCCTGTCGCGCCGCGCAGTCGCGAGCCAGTGGACACGCCGCGCAATCCGGATCGCGAGGAGTACAAATGGTCGCGCCGAGCTCCATCATCGCCTGATTCCATCGGCCCGGATGTTCGCGATCGAGCAGCCGGTCAGCTGTGACCTGAATCGCGGCGTCATTGTTATTCAACAGCCGCACGATCACACGGCGGACGTTGCCGTCGACGGCGGCATGCGGCAGATCGAAGGCGATGCTCGCGATCGCGGCGGCAGTGTAATCGCCGATGCCCGCCAGCTCGCGAATCGACGAGTAATCGCTCGGAAACGTCCGAGGACGCGATCTGTTTCGCGGCCTTTTGCAGATTGCGCGCGCGCGAATAATAGCCGAGGCCGCCCACATCGCGAGCACTTCGATCCTCAGGGCGCGCGGCGAGCGTTGCGGCATCCGGAAACGCCGCCAGAAAGCGTTCGTAATACGGAATCACCGCCGCCACGCGCGTCTGCTGCAGCATGATTTCGGAAATCCAGATCGCGTAGGGATCGCGCGTGCGGCGCCACGGCAGATCGCGGCGATGCGCGTTCATACCAGCGCGTCAGCGCGCGTCGGATGCCGTTTGACTCGCAACTTTTATAATAGAAACATAAAGCCCGCCTTGCCAGATTCCATGTCCGACTTAATGTCCGACTCCATCCGTATCCGTGGCGCGCGCGTCCACAACCTGAAGAACGTGTCGCTCGATATCCCGCATGAGCGGCTGACCGTGGTGACGGGCGTGTCCGGGTCCGGCAAATCGTCGCTGGCGTTCGACACGATTTACGCCGAAGGCCAGCGCCGCTATGTGGAATCGCTGTCCGCCTACGCGCGCCAGTTTCTGGAGCGGATGGAAAAGCCGGACGTCGACGAGATCGACGGCATCGCGCCGCCGGTGGCCATCCGGCAGAAGAATACCACGCGCAATCCGCGCTCGACGGTCGCGACGTCGACCGAGCTGTACGATTTTCTGCGCCTGCTGTGGGCGCGCGCCGGGCGCACCTATTGCCCGAACTGCGGGATCCACGTGGAGCGCGACACGGTGGATCAGGTCGCCGCGAAGATGCTCGCGCAGCCCGAAGGGATCGCGCTGGTACGCGCTGTTTCCCGGTGCCGCGCGAGAAAAACTACCGAGGCGCTGCGCGACCGCTTGTTCGATCTGCGCAAAAAGGGCTTCAATCGGCTGTATCAGCAAGGCGGACGCGTGTTCGAATTCTCGACGCCGGAATCGCTGCTGGACGTCGATTTCTCGAAGCCCGTGTTCGTGCTGGTGGACCGCCTGGCGATCTCGCGCCGACGTGCGCCAGCGCCTGGTCGATACCGTCGAGATCTGCTATCGCGAAGCGGGCGAGGTGATTTTCGAGCCGGCCGGCGGCGGCGAATCGCTGCGCTTCAACGAGAAATTCCAGTGCAAGAAGTGCGGCAAGGAATTTCGTCGAGCCGGAGCCGAGCCTGTTCAGCTTCAACAATCCGTTCGGCGCGTGCAAGCGCTGCCAGGGCTTCGGCAACACCATCGATTACGACATGGATCTGGTGATTCCGGACAGATCGCTTTCGATCGAGGACGGCGCGGTCGATCCGTGGACCAAGCCGCAGTATTCCTGGTATCTGACGGAGTTTCGGCGAGGCGCGCGGGCAAAGTCCGGCTGAACGTTCCGTTCTGCGAACTGACGCGCGGCCGAGCGCGCGTTGCGTGCACGAGCACGTCCGGCGCTTTTTCAGCGAGGTGGAGAAGAAGAAATACAAAGTCCACGTGCGCGTGTTTCTGAGCCGGTATCGCGGCTACACGCATGTGTCCGGATTGCGGCGGATCGCGGCTGCGGCCGGAGGCGCTGTATATTCGCGTCGGCGACAAGAACCATGGCCGACGTGGTGAAGCTGAATATCGCCGAGGCGCAGGCGTTTTTCGACGCGCTTGCAGCTGTCGCCGGAAGAAGCGGCGATCGCCGAGAAGGTTCTGGTCGAAATCCAGCAGCGCCTGAAGTTTCTGAACGACGTCGGTCTGGAATATCTGACGCTCGATCGCCTGTCGGCGACGCTTTCGGGCGGCGAAGCGCAGCGCATTCAACTGGCGACGTGCCTGGGATCGCGGCTGGTGGGCGCGTGCTACGTGCTCGACGAACCGTCCATCGGACTGCATAGCCGCGACACCGGCCGGCTGATCGACATTCTGCAAGAGCTGCGCGACCTGGGCAACACCATCGTCGTGGTGGAGCACGATCCCGACGTGATGCGCTCGGCCGATCACATCGTCGACCTGGGGCCGGGCGCGGGCGAAAACGGCGGGCGCATCATCTTCGAAGGATCGTTCGCGAAGCTGATGCGCCGGCGGCAACCGTCGCTGACATCGCGTATCTGCGCGGCGATCTGAAGACTTCGCATCTGACCGAGCGGCGCAAGCCGAATCCCAAGCGGACCATCCGGTTTCTGGGCGCGCAGGCGCACAACCTGAAGGACATCGACGTCGCGATTCCGCTGAACCTGATGGTGGCGGTCACCGGCGTCTCCGGCTCGCGGCAAATCGACGCTGGTGCACGACGTGATTTATCAAATCGCTGGCGAAGCGGATGAATCGGGAGTCCGCACGCCGGCCGACGAAGCCGAGGAGTGGGGCGTGCCCGCCGGAGAAGCTGACCTGCCGCAAAGTGGAGCGGGCCGATCTGCTGACGCAGGTGGTGCTGGTGGATCAATCGCCCATCGGCCGCACGCCGCGCTCGAATCCGGTCACGTACATCAAGGCGTTCGACATTATTCGCGAGCTGTTCGCGTCGACGCCGGAAGCCGACCGGCGCGGCTACACCGCGGGGCATTTTTCGTTCAACATTCCCGGCGGCCGCTGCGAAACCTGCCAGGGCGACGGCACGGTGACCGTCGAGATGCAGTTCCTGGCCGACGTCGAACTGGTCTGCGACGACTGCAAGGGGACCCGCTTCAAGCAGAGCGTGCTGGACGTGCAATATCACGGGCTGAACATCCACGAAGTGCTGCAGCTGACGGTGAAGGAAGCGATCTCGTTTTTCTCGCGCGACGCCGCGGCTGGTCGCAGAAACTGAAGGTGCTGGACGACGTCGGGCTGGGATATTTGCGGCTGGGGCAATCGGCCACCACGCTTTCGGGCGGCGAAGCGCAGCGCGTGAAGCTGGCCGCGCACCTGGCGCAAGTCGACCAGCGAAGGGACGCTCTACATTTTCGACGAGCCGACCACCGGTCTGCATTTCGACGACATCGCGAAGCTGCTGGATGCGTTCGAACGCCTGCTGCGCGTCGGGCGGCAGCATCCTGATCATCGAACACAACCTGGAAGTGATCCGCCGCGCCGACTGGGTGATCGACCTGGGTCCGGAAGGCGGCGACGGCGGCGGAAGAATCGTCGCCGAAGGAACGCCGGAGCAGATCGCCGCGGCCGCCGGGTCATACACCGGCCAGTATCTGAAGAAGGAGGCAGACGAGTCGAATGCTCGCCTGCCCCGATGACGCACCTCCTTCATGAAAATATTGCGGGAAAAAGAATTCTAGCCGCCGCAGGATTCGGAAATGGACTTGATGGTTCGCGGCTGAAACGTCTTGGTGCCGCCCTGCATAGCCATGCGGCCGGTCAGTTGGACGGTGTGATTTAGATAAGCATCCAGTCGGCTGGATCCGGCAAACGAATATTTATCGCCGGACTTAGGGTCGGTAAGAACATAGTTCCCGGAGCCCGAGTCCTTCGAAAGGCAGCCGGTCACGGTGATTGCCTGGTCGTCACTTTGCGTTTGCGCCGGCTGTTGGGGCGGAGTTTGCGCGAACGCAACGCCGGCGGTGAGCAGTGAAAACAGGAGAGTCAGTACCTTCATGGAACCTCCGCCCGCGTCTTAGCAAGATTGCGTCCAAGGTACTAAGTACAACGTTATTACAGACTCGGTGCGGGCGACCCGCGCATTCTGCGCAGGACATTTTTTTCCAGGGAAAGAAGTACACAGTAGGAATTCCTGACCCGCTCGCGCATGAAACGTGACCTGGGAAAATTTTATACTGGACACTCTGGGCATGCGGATTACATTGCGATCGCTGAGAAAATCGCCTGGGTTTACCGCTGCGGCGGTGATCACGCTGATGCTGGGAATTGGCGCGGTCAGCACCATGTTCTCGGTGGTCAACGCGGTGCTGCTGAAGCCGCTGACCGGCGTCGATACCGAACGCATCGTCAAGCTTTCCGAGAAAGCGCTGAACGGAACTGGCTACGCGATGCCCGAAACGTATCGCGAGTGGAGGAAGCTCCCCGGTCTTTTTGATGCCATCGCCGGCCGGACCTATTGCAATCCGAATTTGAGCGGCATCGGCGAGCCGCGGCAGCTTACCGCGGCATGCGTGACGGCGGACTGGTTTCAGGTGTACCGAGCCCATGCGCTGTTGGGGCGGACATTCCTGCCGGATGAGGACCAGCCGGGCCGCGCGAACGCGGTCGTGCTCGATTACGGATTCTGGATGCGGACCTTCGGCGGCGACCGGTCCATCATCGGCCGCGCGCTGGTTCTGGATCGCTCGACGTATGTGGTGGCCGGTGTAATGCCGAAGGATTTTCTTCCGCTGGGCAAAGGCGCCGCGGACCTGTATATGCCATGGGTCATCGAAACGAATCCCCTGGAAGGACTGGCCGTGACGGCCCGGCTGCGGGACGGAGTGACCATCGAACAGGCCCGCGCGGCGTTGATCGCGGAAGAGGCGAGACTCGCGGCGGCGAATCCCGCCGATTACGCGAAAGGCGTCACGGCGCAGGTCGAGTTGCTGAAGGAAACCATCGTCGGGTCGTCGCGCGAATTGCTGCGGCTGTTGATCGCGGCCTCGGCGCTGGTTCTGTTGATCGCCTGCGTCAACACCGCAAATCTCTTCCTGGCTCGCGCGGCGGCGAAAACGCGGGAGATGAAGATCCGGGAATTTCTGGGAGCGAGCACGCGGCAGTTGCTCGCGCCGATACTGGCGGAAAGCGCCGTGGTGTCACTGGCCGGCGGAACGCTGGGCTTGCTGGCGGCATGGGCGCTCGCACGCTTGCTGGCGGCGCGCCTCGAGAATTTTCCGCGCGCCGAGGATATCGCGGTCGATCCCAGGGTGGCGCTGGTTACGCTCGCGATCTCCGTGGCAGCCGTCTTCGCGCCGCTGTTGTTCCGGAAGCAGACCGCGAAGAACACGCTGGTGGTGGCCGAAATCGCTCTAACTTTCGTGCTGTTGATTTGTTCGGGATTATTGATGCGCAGCTTCGTGGCGATGCGGCAAGTGGACCTCGGCTACAATCCCAGCGGGGTGATTCTGGGATTCGTCGCGCAACCCCCGGACGCGCGCGACCGCCGCGAGGAAGCGGTCGCGATCTGGCGGCGAGTTCGCGAGCGGATCGCGTCGATTCCTGGCGTCGAATCCGTCGCCACCACCACTGCGACGCCGGCCGGAGGCTTGAACGCGGGGCTGCCGGTGATTCTCGAAGGTGAGCCGATCGATCAGCCGGGCCGGCCGAACGCGGAGATCGTCATCGCGAGCGGCGGTTATTTTCACGTCGCCGGAATTCCGCTGCGGGACGGGCGCACGTTTCACGATCGTGACGCGAGGGTGGTGATCGTTAGCCAGTCGGTCGCCGATCGTTATTTCGCCGGGAAAGCGGTTGGGCGCCGGATTCAGCTGCCCGCGTTCGATTTCAACGTGACAGCGTTAGGCCGGCCGGAGCTGCGCGAAATTGTGGGCGTGGTGGGGAATGTCAAGGCGAAATCGGTACGAGAAAGCGATCGCATGACGCTTTATCTGCCCGAGTCCGGGGACGCGGTGCGGTATGCGACGATCATGGCGCGGGCGACGATCCACGATCCGATGCGTCTTGAAAAATCGATCCGGCGGGCGATGTTCGAAGAAGCGCCGGGGCTGACGCTGGCGCCGATGCTCACACTCGATCGCGGCAATGCTTATCTCACGAGGGCTCCGTTGCGGGCGATGTGGCTGATCGGGATATTCGCCGGGCTGGCGCTCGCGCTGGCAACCGTCGGGGTCCACGGAGTGGTGGCGTACGCGGCATCGCGGCGCAATCGTGAAATGGGAATTCGGATGGCTCTGGGGGCTCGTTCCGGCCAGTTATTTTCGCTGGTCACGGGACAGGCGATTCGCCTGGCGGTCATGGGCGCGGCGATCGGCATTGCCGCGGCTTACGGATGCACCAGATTGCTCGCTTCCCTGTTGTTTGGGGTGGGGCGCGCGGATCCGGCAACATACGCGGCCGCGACGCTGGTGCTTTCGGGCGCGGCGTGGCTCGCCAGTGTTGCGCCCGCACTGCGCGCCGCGCGGACGGATCCTTCCGTCGCGTTGCGCGCCGACTAGGCCATTCCCACCGGCGATTTTCTCCTGTATAGTCTGTTGAGACCCAAGTTGGTCTACTTGTTTACGACAGGGAGGACACATGGAGATCGATCGCAGACTCTTCATCGCCAGCATTGGCGGCGCGGCGGCCGTCGCATCGATGGACCCGGAGGCGAAAGCCGACGCCATCGAGGATTACATGCTCGAAGAACTCGGCGTGTCCAATGACGATACGGCGCCGAAGAAGTTCCCGAGCGTCGCCGATCTGGAAGCGCAGATCGAAACCCGTTCCTTCCGCAGGGGCGCGGGGAGTCTGTTCGTTTCCGGGCGCGGGAATGTGAAGAAGCTGGAGCCGATGCCGGCCAACGCGAACATCGTGGATTTCTTCAAGCTGCGCTTTGGCGGCGTGGTGACACATTGCCTGCAAAGCGCGAATCACGCGCAGAAGACCGGCATGTCCGAAGAGATCGTGTTCGCCTGCCTGCTGCACGACGTGGTGCAGAGCATGATCAAGACCGATCACGGATGGTGGGGAGCGCAATTGTTCGAGCCGTATGTGTCGGAGAAAGTCACGTTCGCGATCCGCTATCACGCGGCGCTGCGGTTTTATCCCGACACCTCGGTGGGGTATGAGTATCCGGACCTTTATAAGCGGATTTTTGGCGAGGATTACAAGCCGCCGGCTTATATCGAGTCGACGTACAAAATGGTGCGCAAGCACAAGTGGTACATGGAACCGCGAATGGTGACGGTGAACGATCTATACGCGTTCGATCCGAACGTGAAAGTATCGCTCGATTCGTTCGTCGACGTTCTGAATCGTAATTTCAAGCAGCCGAAGGATGGGTTGGGGAACGACAACAGTGCCGTGGCGCACATGTGGCGTAGCCTTATCAATCCCGACGCGCCGCTTTAAAGGTAGCGGAAAAAGGGGACAGACAGCCTTTTTCGCCGCGCGCTGAAGTTAACGCTTCGGGTTTGCGATGCGAAAAAGGTAGTCAGTCCCCTTTTTCCGGGCACAATTTCGCGCAACAGTCTTGTGACGCAGCCTTTTAGGTGCGTAAAGAGGGGACAGACAGCCTTTTTCGCCGTGCGCCGAAGTGAACGCTTCGAGTTTGCGATGCGAAAAAGGTAGTCAGTCCCCTTTTTCCGGTCCTAATCTATATTCCTTGGAGACGTCTCCTCGAACCGCGGTTTAGGCGCTTGCGGCCCGCGCACCTCACTAACGCTCGAGGTGCTCGGCGATCGTTTTACGTTCCGGAGACAGCATCTAGAATGCCGCCAGGCGGTGGACGGGACGCCGACCGCGGCGCCCGCCTCTCACGATCACACGATAAACCGCTTCCCGGAATTTCCCAGTCGGGTGAAAGTGGTAAAGCGCTGATTCGATTTCAAAAAGATTTTTCCGGGCAGCAGTTACTGTTCAAATGCCGCGGCGGTTGCCCCATAGATCGATGTGCAGGCGCGGGCTGTAGCGAAAGCCTTCATGCTTGCAGATTTCGGCGATCCATTGGGCGCGATCGCGAAGGGTGGAGGCGTCGGTTCCTTCCGCCATGAGCACAACTCGCGAGCGATCGGCTTTGAGTGTCGTGATGATTTGCTGAATCTCCGCGAGGTCGCTGGGTGCGGAGACGACGAACTTGAGTTGATACGGATATTCGTGGACGAGTCGCTCAAGGACTTCGGGTTGATAGCGCAGGCGGTCATGCTGGGCGGCCCAGCGCCCGCCGTCGCGATCATGCGGGGTGGAGTTGGCGAGCTTGGGGCTGATGCTCATCAGGTCACACTTTACGGGCTTGTAGATGGTGCCGGCGGTTTCGATGGTGACGTGCATGTCGAGGGCGCGGGTGAGGTCGACAGTTTCATCGAACATCATCGGCTCGCCTCCGGTGACGACGGCGTGACGGGCGGGATGGGCGCGGACGGCGGTGAGAATTTCGTCGATCGACATGTCGCGGCCTTCGGGGGACCAGGAGGTATACGGCGTATCGCACCAGGTGCAGCGCAGGTTGCAGCCGCTGGTACGGACGAAGACGCTGGGGACTCCGGCGAGGATGCCTTCGCCTTGAATGGAGTAGAAGATCTCGGAGATTTTCATGCGAGGTAGTGGAGCGGATCGACGATGCCGGCTTCGGCGAAGCCTTTGCGGCGGAGCACGCAGGAATCGCAGAGTCCACAGGGGCGGCCCGCGGGATCTGGATCGTAGCAGCTATGGGTGAGGGCGAAATCGAGGCCGACTTCGGTGGCGAGTTTCACGATGCCGGCTTTATTGAGCGTGGCGAGCGGGGTGTGGATACGCAGTTGCGTCCGGTGCTCGACGCCGGCTTTGGTGGCGAGATTGGCCATGGCTTCGAAGGCGGCGATGAATTCGGGGCGGCAATCGGGATAGCCGGAATAATCGATGGCATTGACGCCGATAAAAATATCGGAAGATTCGAGCACTTCGGCCCAGGCCATGGCGAAGGATAGAAAAATCGTGTTGCGGGCGGGCACGTAGGTGATGGGGATGCCTTCGCCGACGGCGCCGGATTTGGGAACGTCGATATCGGCGGTGAGGGCGCTTCCGCCGAAGGCTCGCAGATCGATGCGGGCGATGCGATGCTCGCGGGCGTGGAAAAATTTCGCGACGCGAGCGGCGGCGTCGAGCTCGATACGATGGCGCTGGCCGTAGTCGAAGGAGAGAGCGTAGCAATCGTAACCATCGCGGCGGGCGACGCCGAGGCAAGTGGAGGAATCGAGGCCGCCGCTCAGCAGGCAAATCGCTTTCTTCATGGGAAACCTCATTTTATCGGGTTGCGCGCGCTTCTGATATGATCGTGCGTTCAAGATGACACCCAAACATCGTCCATTCGTTCCCGAAACAACCAGCATGAAGGAAATGACGTTGCGGGCCGTTTTGCTGGGCCTGGTGATGACCGCGGTGCTGGGGTTCGCCAATGCGTACCTGGGGCTGCGGGCGGGAATCACCATCGCGGCGACGTATCCGGCGGCGGTGATCGGGATGGCGGTGCTGCGGGCGTTCAACGGGTCGGTGCTGGAAGAAAATATCGCGCGCACGGCGGGGTCGATCGGGGAATCGGTGGCGGCGGGGGCGATTTTCACGCTGCCGGCGTTCCTGATCGCGGGGTCGTGGACCTCGTTCGATCCGGCGCACGCTTACTGGAAATCGACGGCGCTGATGATCGTGGGCGGAATTTTGGGCGTGCTGTTCGTATCGCTGGTGCGGCGCGTAATGGTGGAAGATCCCACGCTGCCGTTTCCGGAATCGGTGGCCGCGGCGGAGATCCACAAAGCGGGGCGGCGCGGAGCCGAGGCGGCGAAATATCTGTTCTGGAGCATGGGATTCGCGGCGCTGATCCAATCGCTGGGCGAACTGAAGCTGTACGCGGTCGATAAAGATTTCCTGATACGGATCGGGACCATCGGAAAGAGCATCGTGCGGCTGGGCGGGAACAATGTGCTGCAGACCGGTGCGGTGTCGATCGCATCGGCGCCGACGGTGAGCCCGGCATACATGGGTGTGGGATTACGTGATCGGGCCGGAGCTGGCGGCGCTGCAATTTTCGGGCGGCGTGCTGGCGTGGGGCGTGCTGGTGCCGCTGATCATGTATTTCCTGGGACCGTCGCTGCAGCAATTTCATGCCGGGCGGGCGCGACGGACGCGGGATGGGCGGCGCAATCGGCGGCGATCTGGCGCTACGTGGTTCGTCCGCTGGCGGTGGGAGGCATGCTGGTGGGCGCGGCGTACACGTTGATTCAAGATGGGGCGGAACCTGACGTCGAGCCTGGTGCGCGCGCTATCGGAAGTGCGGCACGGAGCGCCACCGCTCGAATCGATGTCCCGCACCGAGCGCTACATGGGATCGAAGACGGTGTTTTCGTTGATCGGCGTGGTGTTCCTGGCTGATGATCGCGCTGTACATTTACATATCCGGGCTGGTGGTGGCGGCGAATTGTGGCGGCGGTGGTGATGCTGATCGTCGGATTCTTCTTCGCCACGGTATCGGGCAACCTGGTGGGCATGATCGGATCGTCGAACAATCCGGTATCGGGACTGACGCTATCGACGCTGATCATCGCGGCGCTGCTGATGGTCGCACTGGGCGTATCGGGACCGGGCGGGGTCGCGGTGGTGCTGGGAGTGGCGGCGGTGGTGTGCGTATCGTCGGCGGTGGCGGGCGAGCTGTTGCAGGATTTCAAAGCCGGCTATATTCTGGGCGGCACGCCGCGATCGATCCAGATTGTGGAGCTGATCGCGGTGGTGGTGGCGAGCTCGGTGATGTATTGGGCGCTGTACATCCTGCAAGTGGCGAACATCAAGAGCGGCGGGACCGGGTTCGGCGACAAGGCGCTGCCGGCTCCGCAAGCGGGATTGATGGCGGCGCTGGCGCAAGGAATCGTCGGCGGGGAAATGGCGTGGCCGCTGGTGGTGTGCGGGCGCGCTGTTCGGGGTCGCGCTGATCATGGTGAAGGTGAAGAGTCCAATGCTGGTGGCGGTGGGGATGTACCTGCCGTTCCCGACGACGTTCGCGATCTTCGTCGGCGGGATGCTGCGCTGGATGACTGAATCGCGAGCTCGCGCGCGGGGCTACAACGAAGCGCAGCGGACCAGGATCGAGAGCGTCGGGATTCTGATATCGAGCGGGCTGATCGCGGGAGAAGCGCTGACGGGGCTGCTGTTCGCGACGTTTAAGTTTAAAGACCTGCGCATTCCGGAGTTTTTCAAGGAGCCGGCGTATCTGGCCGGATTCGGAGTGATGGCGCTGCTGGCGTCCGCGATGGTGCTGTTGCCGCTGTCGAAGGCGGGAGATCCTGATGAACCGGCGCCGCCGGCGGCGATGATGTAATCGTGGGGACTAGGCTCTTATGGCAAGCCTGGGTGCTTGGGCGCGCCGCACGCGGACTTTCACCTCCACGCGCGAACCGAGGCGGTTGAGGATCGACATCAGACGGTCGACGGTGAAACGGCCGAGATCCGCATTGCGGATGCGGGAGAAGTCGGCGGCTGCGATTCCGGTGCGATCATGGGCGGCGCGGACGGTGAGTTGATCGCGGTCGAGCGCCTTGATGATTTCCGCGGCGAGAATCGCCTTGAATTGCTCGACGTCGGCGTTTTTGTGACCGAGATCGCGAAAGACATTGCCGCTGCCACGGACGACTTGTTTACGGCGACCTTTTTTCATCTGCCTGATGTTGTCAGATGTGACAACAGGAGTCAATGTCCTGAGACGTCGAATTCGAAATAGCCTTGGTTGCCGGCGGGAGTTCGGCTGTTGACGGAAAAATCAGTTTTGCCGTTTTGTGTTCTTTCGATCAGGGCGCCTTGGGGATGCGAGGGGTCGAGAGAATCTTCGGCGGCTTGGCCGCTGCCTTCGGGGCCGTTGCAGTGCGTCGCGTCCCAGCAGATAGTCCCGCGCGCGTTGGCGATGACTGCGTTTTCGAGGGGCACGGTCGCGCCCCATTCGAGATTCGCGGGCAGGATCACGTGATACGCGCTGTCGCCGGTTTTGGTGATGATGGCGCGATCGGGGGTGCAGAGATTGCGATCGGGGAGGCAGGCGAAGTCGGAAAAAGAAATGCTGGTGGAGATGTCCGACTTGGGCGGGCCGGGGGTGAAGGACCAGCTGAGGATGTCGTGATCCTGATAGCCGTCGCCGGTGGAGGCGGTGAAGCCGGCGTAGGCTTCGCCTGTGGCGCCGGCGACCAGCGAGAGATCGACGGGCGCGGATAAAACCTCGGCGCCGTCGAGCGAGACGGTGAGGATGGGCGGCTTGAAGGTGATGCGTACGGCATGCGGTTGGTGGTCCTTCATCTTCACGTGAAGCCGAGGGACGACGGCGAGTCGCGCGGGAGGCCACTTCATATTTTCGGGGCGGCCGGTGGAGCAAATCGCGACGTAGTTGCCCGATGGGTCGCCTGAATCCTGGTTCTGATACGTATCGAAAAAGATGGCGATGCTGGACGGGATGGCGGGCGCGTGAGGATCGCCGTGACCGTCGCCCATGGCGAATCCGCCGGCGGATCCACGACCGGCGATGGCGCGCGGTCCGCTGTTTTGGAGGACGAAGGCGAAGCCGTCGGCTCCACCGCCGCCTTGATGAGTGAGGCGAAAATCGAAATTCGTTTCAAAGCCGGTGGCGACTTGTTGCTTCTGGTCGAGCCACGCGGCGCCGACCATTCGGGGACGGGCAGGGGTCAGGCGAAGGGCGTTCCCGGACATGGCGGCGTCGCCGGCGAGTTCGACGGGCGGAAAAACGGCGGCGCGGGCGGCAGCAAGAAACAGGAGTCCCGCGAACATTTGCGAGACGGTTCGCATATCCTCTACCTTACAAAAGAGTGGCTACCGAACCGATCACGAGGCGTTTAGCGGAGACGATCGCGTCGACGCGATTTGACGATTTGCCGCGCGAGGTCGTGGTGGAAACGCAGCGGGCAGTATTGGACTGGCTGGGGTCGGCGATGGCGGGATCGCTGGAAACGCCGGCACGCATGACGCAGCGCGTGGTTGCTGGGTTCGGCGCGTCGAAGGAAGCGACGGTGTTCGGCGGCGAGCGATCTTCGGCGGCGGGGGCAGCGCTGGCGAATGGAGTCGCGTCGCACATTCTGGAATTCGACGATGTGCACAAGGGATCGACGCTGCATCCGGCGGCTCCGGTGATTCCGGCGGCGCTGGCGGTGGCCGAGCGGGAGCATGCGGATGGTCGCGCGTTTTTGCTGGCGGTGGCGGTGGGGTATGACGCGGCGCTGCGCGTCGGCGAGGCGGTGAATCCTTCGCATTATCGGTTCTGGCATCCGACGGGTACGGCGGCGACCTTCGGGGCAGCGGCGGCTGCGGCATCGATTCTACGACTCGATGCGGCGCGGGTGGTGGATGCGTTGGGATCGGCGGGAACGCAGGCGGCGGGGTTGTGGGAATTCAACGCGGACGGGGCGATGAGCAAGCATCTGCATCCGGGCAAGGCGGCGTTCAACGGGATTTTATCGGCGGACCTGGCGCGGGAAGGGTTCACGGGAGCGTCGCGGATTCTGGAGGGCGATCGTGGATTTTTTCGGGCCATGAGCGAGGGGTTTGATACGTCGCGGGTGACGGACGGCCTCGGGTCGCGTTGGAAGATTTCGGAGAACTGCTACAAGTTGCATTCCTGCTGCGGGCATACGCATACGGCGATCGACGTGGCGCTCGATTTACGGCGGGAACATATCGCGGACGTTTTGATTGAAACGTATGGGCCGGGTTTTGAAATCGTGAAGGAGATGCGGCCGAATACGCCGTATCAGGCGAAGTTCAGCATCGCGTATTGCGTGGCGATGGCGTTGACGGAAGGCGTGGTCGGGCTGGAGCAGTTTTCGGCGGAACGGATCGCGAATCCGCCGGCGCTGCTTGCAAAGACGCGGGTGGTAGTGGATGCGGCGTTGACGGCGAAGTATCCGGCGGCGTGGCCGTCGCGAGTGACGCTGACGCTCGACGATGGCTCGGTGGTGCGCGGCGAGAGCGATTTTCCGCGGGGGAATCCGGAGAATCCGGTGTCGACGGAGGCGCTCGAAGAGAAGTTTCGATTGCTGATTGTGCCGCGATTCGGGAAGGCGATTGCCGCGCGGGCGATCGAAAGGATCGGGCGGATCGAAACGGTCACCGATATGGCGACGGCGTTTTCGGATTTGTCATGAGGCCGTTGCAGGGGCTACGCGTCGTCGCGTTGGAGCAGGCCGTGTCTGCGCCGTTCTGTTCGCGGCAACTGGCCGATATGGGCGCGGAGGTGATCAAGGTCGAGCGGCCGGAGGGCGATCCGGCGCGGCATTACGACGGTGCGCTGAACGGATTGTCGGCGTATTTCGCGTGGCTCAATCGCGGGAAGCGCAGCATCGTGCTGGATGTGAAGAAGGACGCGGCGGCGCTGCGGCGGCTGATCGCGCGAGCGGATATTTTCGTTCACAACCTGGCGGCAGGCGCGGTGGAAAGGCTCGGGTGCGGGTATGAGGACCTCGCTCGGGACCAGCCTGGACTCATCTGGTGTGGAATTTCGGGATATGGGCCGGACGGGCCCTATCGCGACAAGAAAGCGTACGACATGCTGGTGCAGGCCGAGTCGGGCGTGATCAGTCTGACGGGGAGCGAGGAGTTTCCGGCGAAGGTCGGGATTTCGATTGCGGATATCTGCTCGGGGCTATACGCGTATTCGTCGATTCTGGCGGCGCTGATCGGGCGCGGACGGACGGGGCGCGGGGAGCGGATCGACATTTCAATGCTCGAATGTTTGACCGAGTGGGTGACGCCGCCGATTTACGTGTGGAAAGGAACCGGCCGGTCTCCTGTGCGCGCGGGCGTGCGGCACAACATGATCGTGCCCTATGGGGCTTATCGATGCAGGGACGGGTCGGTGATGTTTGCGATCCAGAGCGATCGGGAGTGGCGGCGGTTTGTGGAGATGATCATGCCGGAGCTGGAGGGCGACGAGCGGTTTGGGACCAATCAGGACCGGCTGAAGAATCGCTCGGCGCTGGAGTCACGAATCGAAGAAAGATTTATGCGGCACGCGGTCAAGGAAATGGCGGAGTTGCTGGAGCGCGCGGAAATCGCGATGGGTGTTGTGAACGACGTGCCGGCGGTGGCGAATCACGCGCAGTTGGCGGCGCGCGGACGATGGATGGAGGTCGATTCGCCGGTGGGGAAGATTCCGGCGATGATCCCGCCGCATAATTTGCAAAGCGTGGAGCCGGTGATGGGACGCGTGCCGGCGCTGGGCGAGCATACCGAAGAGATTCTCAAGGAGATCGGCGATGAGTGATGGGCGATGTTATGAGGATTTCGAAGTCGGCATGATTCTGCGGCATCCGCTGGGACGGACGATCACATCGACCGACAACACCTGGTTCACGCTGCTGACCGTCAATACGAATCCGATTCATTTCGACGCGCATTACGCGTCGCAGACCGAGTTCGGGAAACCGCTGGTGAATTCGACGTTGACGCTTGCGCTGGTGACGGGCTATCGGTGGCCGACGTTTCGCAGAATGCGGTGAATCTGGGTTGGGACGAAGTGCGGATGCCCGCGCCGGTATTCGAAGGCGACACGATCTACGCGCAGACGGAGGTGCTGAGCAAGCGCGAATCGAAATCGCGGCCGATCGATGGGCCTGGTGGAAATCAAGACCACCGGCTTCAAACAGGACGGCACCGTCGTGATGGAGTTTCAAGCGGCACGATCCTGGTTTACAAGCGCGGCCACGCGCCGCAACGTCCGCTGCCCGAGTCCGTCAAGAATGAAAATCATGACCACGATTCGACGCATTTCTTCTTCGATCATGCAACGCATCGAGCGGGCTCAGCCGGCCGCGACGAAGACTTTCGAGGTCCAGTACGCCGATCGATGGCGCGGTGTTCGCGGCGGTGGCCGATTGCGGCGCGGAACATGCGCGGGCGGCGGCGGATCGGGCGGTAGCGGCGTTCGCGTCGTGGAAACAGACCACGGCGTATGAACGGTCGGCCATTCTGCGGCGCTGGCACGCGCTGATCGTCGAGCACGACCGGCGAACTGGCGCGGCTGATGGCGCTGGAGATGGGCAAGCCGGTGACGGAAGGCTCGGCGAAGTGCGCTATGCCGCCAATTTCGTCGAATGGTACGCGGAGGAAGCCAAGCGCGTTTACGGCGAGACCATCCCCAGCCAGTTCGCGCACAAGCGCATCCTGGTGCTGCGGCAGCCGGTGGGCGTGGTGTACGCGATCACTCCGTGGAATTTTCCCTACGGGATGATCACGCGCAAGGTCGCGCCGGCGCTGGCCGGCGGGATGCACGGTGATCCTGAAGCCCGCGGAACAGACTCCGTTATCGGCGCTGGTGCTGGCTGAAATGTGGAAAGAAGCGGGTGGTCCCGAAGGCACGCTACAGGTGTTGCCGGCGCTCGATCCGGTGCCGGTGTCGCAGGTGTTGATTGACGATCCGCGCGTACGGGTGCTGACGTTCACGGGCTCGACCGAAGTGGGCATGCATCTCTATCAACGGTCGGCGAAGACCATGAAGCGAGTGGGCATGGAACTGGGCGGGCACGCTCCGTACCTGGTTTTCGGCGACGCGGATCTGGATGCGGCGGTCGCGCAGGTAATGGCCAGCAAGTTCCGCAACGCCGGGCAGACCTGCGTGTGCAGCGAATCGAATCTATGTTCACGAATCGATTGCCAAGGAGTTTACGGAGCGGCTGACGCGGTCGGCGACGGCGCTGAAGGTGGGCGATCCGCTGGATGCGGCGACGCAACTGGGTCCGCTGGTGAACTCCGATGGATTCGAGAAAGTTCGCGAGCACGTGAAGGACGCGGTAGCCAAAGGGGCGCGCGTCGAAACCGGAGGGAAGGCGATCAACGGATTATATTTCGAGCCGACCGTGTTGACCGGCGTGAAGGCGGGAATGCGGCTGCTCGAAGAAGAGACGTTCGGACCGGTCGCGCCGGTGATGACCTTTCGGGAAGAAGCGGACGCGGTGCGGATGGCGAACGATACGCCTTACGGTCTGGCCGCGTATTTGTGGACCCGCGACATCGGCCGCGCGATTCGCGTTTCCGAAGCGCTGGAGTATGGGATCGTCGGACTGAATGACGGCGTGCCGTCGACGGCGCAGGCTCCGTTCGGCGGGGTCAAGAATTCGGGCATCGGCCGCGAAGGCGGACACTGGGGAATCGACGAATTTCTGGATGTGAAGCTGGTGTCGATGGCGATCTGACGTCACTCGAACGCGGAGCTGCGCTCGATCCATTCGACGATCTTCAGCCATAGGCGGATGAGGAAGGGCGGAGCGGGTTCGGCAATGGGGTGGGGCGCGGTCACCTGACACTAAGTGTGGCCAGGCGCGCAATATTCTCCCGCTAAAGTTTTTAATGAACCGTGGTGGCCCATTCCGAGCGCCAGGCGGGCTCGGCGGTGGCGGTAGGACGTTTCTGGGTGCGCTTCTCGGCGTACATGCGGCGATCGGCTTCGGCCAGCAAGCTGCTCGGCATCGGCGCCGTCGATCGGGAAATGAGCCGCGCCGACGCTGACGGTGAGCACGTCGCCGGAGAACAGACTCTCGCCGATCTCGCGGACCACGTCGCGGAACTGGGCAACCTTTAGGCCGGCGTCGAAGGGCTGGACGCCCGGCAGCAGCACGACGAATTCGTCGCCGCCCATGCGCGCCACCTAATCGTACTCGCGGCAGACCGACTTCAGCCCGGCGCCACGGCGCGCAGAACTCGATTGCCTTCCAGTTGCCCGAAGCGGTCGTTCACTTGTTTGAAACCGTCCAGATCCAGCGTGAGCACGGCCATCGGTTGCTTGCTGCGCCGGCTGCGCGACAAGTTCGGCGTCGAGCTGCACGAACAAGCGACCGTGCATTGGGCAGTCCGGTCAGATAGTCGGTGGTGGCCGACGTTTCCGCCTGGCGGAAGCGCAGCGCGTTTTCGATCGAGAGCGCGATCTTGGCGCTGATCGCCAGCAGAATGCGCAGGTGATCTTTGGTGAAGGCGTCGCGATCGGAGTGATACAGCGTCAGCACGCCCACCACGCCGCCGATGCCTTCGAGCGGCACCGCGACGGCCGAGCGCAGCGTGCGAAAACTTCGTCGGGATCGTTCAGGTAGCCGGATTCCACCGACGGATTGCCGTTCAGAATCGGCTTGCGGTTTTCCGCCACCCAGCCTGACAGCCCGTGGCCCACCGGAATCTGCAGCGAAGAGAACAGCCGGAAATCGTCGCCGGTGACGTACTCCGGCATCAGCATGTCTGCGCGCGCTGCACCCAGATCGCGAGGCCGTGATGCGGCACGATGCGGCGCAAGCGCACGCCCAGCAGCGATAAGCGTTTCGTCCAGGCTCAGCGAATTGCCCAGATCCTGCGAAATTTCAAACAGCGCCTGCACTTCCTGGCGCGCGGCCGCGATCAGAGCTGAGGAAGTCGCTGGCTTGCGCCGCCGGCGCTGCCGGAGCCGGCACGGGCGTTAGGCGCGGCTGCCTCGAATCCGGCGGCCGGCGCGAGTCCGCGTTCCACCTTCACGTCCTTGGAGAGCTTGCTGGGTCCGTCGAGCGGCGATTCCTTGGCCTTCTTTTCCAGCGCGACGTAATGTTCGGACGAGCGCGTCCACCACCCGCGGATCGAACGACGTTGCCGGATTCCTTTTGCACCACTTTCATCGCGTCGTCGAGCGGCAGAGCGCGGCGGTATTGGCGGTCGGTCGCCAGCGCGTCCAGGCAATCCACCGCCGCCAGAATTCGCGCGCCAATGGGAATATCCTCGCCTTCGAGGCCGTGCGGATAACCGCTGCCATCCCATTTTTCGTGATGCGCGCGAACGATGGGCACCACGGGATAGGGGAACTGCACGCGCTCCAGAATCTCCGCGCCCACGATGGGATGGATCTTCATCTTGTCGAACTCTTCGGGCGTCAGGCGGCCGGGCTTCGAAATGATGTGCTCCGGCACAGCCAGCTTGCCGATGTCGTGCAGAGGGAGGCGGCCTGCAGCGCCTCCTGCTCTTCCGCGGTAAGGCCCAGTTCGCGCGCCAGCTCCTGCGCGTAGACCTGCACCCGCGCCAGGTGATCGTGCGTGGTGTCGTCCTTGGCTTCGATCGCCAGCGCCAGCGCTTCGATGGTCCGCAGGTGCAGCGCCGACACCTCCTCGGCGTGCTTCGTTCCGTTATCCAGCGCGCTGCAGATACAGTCCGATAGGAGCGGAAGATCAGGTACACCACCGGTCCGGTCAGCAGCACGGTCTGCCAGCCGACAGAAGCTGGCGCCAGAAAGCTGGCGAGCTGCGCGACCGCGGCTCCCCCCAAATAATACGGCAGCGACCAGAAATAACATTCGCGCCAGACCGCCAACATCGGAAGCTCTTCCGCCATCGAAACGGCCAGAGCGACCGGAACCGTATTCAGACGAAGAGAACGCAGGTCGCCGCAGCGCCAGGCGGAGGGCGCTCTGCGCTGATTTTCCAGCATGGCCACGGCGCGTTGATAAACCCGCTCGGTGGCCGCAGATCGCCAGCGTCATGGAGCTGACGTTGAAAATCACCTGACGCAGATCCGCGGCCGGCGGGGCTGGTTCCAGAAGCATTGGATCAGCGTCGACCAGCCGACGCCAGCACCACGGTTTCCGGGAGCGGTGAGTTCGAACCATGCCGAACAGCACAAACAGAAGGTGAGCGATAGCGTCCCTGCTGACGCGCGGGAACCTGGATGCGGATTCCGGAGGAAGAGATGGCGACCACAGGAATCCGGCGAACTTGCAGCAGGTCGGGCGACTCCCAGTTCGCCAGCGCCAGCGCGAGCGCGACCGGCGCCCAGCAGCGAGAGAATCCGATATAAATGCGCGCCTTGGCGGAGAGTGCTGGTTCGCCGGATCATATTACGAGTTGGCGCTGATATGCACGCGGGTGCCATTCGGCATATCGGCTAGATAGAAGCTTATTTTTCAATAAGTTAGCCGATGCGACACTGCAAACGCGGGACAAAATGGCACCTCGACGGCGCATGGTCATGCGACAAAGTGTCTCAACATCAGGGGTAGTTTTCTAAGGTGGCACTAAGGTGTTTGGCGGAGGGCACTACGAGAATTGCTGGCCAAATGGAATTTACAGCAGCGATAGCCGAATGACTACGGTGCAAGCCAGACGCACAGCGTTCCTGGGCATGGAGGCGGTGATCGCGAGCGAACCGATGCGCGCACTGCTGGGGATGGTCGAACGCGTGGCGCGCTCCCAGGCCACCGTTCTGATCACCGGCGAAAGCGGCAGCGGCAAGGAGTTGATCGCGCGCGCGGTGCATCACTACTCCCTGCGCTCGCACAAGCCGTGGGTGGATCTGAGCTGCGCGGCGCTGCCCGAGCACCTGCTTGAAAGCGAATTGTTCGGCTACGAAAAAGGCGCTTTCAGCGGCGCCGATCGCGTCGAAGCCGGGTCTGTTCGAAATGGCGCATCAGCGGCACCATCTTCCTGGACGAGATCGGCGAGCTCGATCCGCGCATGCAGGTGAAGCTGCTGCGGGTGCTGGACGGTGTCGCGTATTACCGGCTTGGGCGGCGTCAAGAAAGTGTCCGTGGATGTGCGAGTGGTGGCGGCGACCAATCAGGATCTGGAGACGGCGGTGGCGCGAAGGGCGCTTCCGCGGCGATCTGTATCACCGGCTCGCCAGATTCACGCTGCGGTTCCGCCGCTGCGGAAGCGGATGGACGATATCGCGCCGCTGGCGCGATATTTCCTGGCGCAGCACGATCCGCGGATGCGGTTTTCCGCCGCGGCGCTGGCGCTGCTCGAGCTCGCAACCCTGGCCGGGCAATATCCGGGAACTGCGCAACATCGTGACCAAGGCGGCGGTGTTATCGGATACGGATCTGATCGAGCCTCGGGACCTGGCGCTGACCACGCATTCGCCGGTGGTGGAGATGGCCCGCGCGCCTCATTCCCGCACGCCTCCCGCAAGCCTGGATGGAATGGAGCGGCGCATGATCTTTGAAGCGCTGGAAGCGACCGGCGGTCATCAGAAGAACGCGGCGGAGCGTCTGGGCATTTCAAGACGCACGTTAAGCCGGAAATTGAAGATGTACGAATCCGAAAAAGCGAGGGTCGCCGTATGACGCCGCATTTGCAGATCCCAGACGTTCCGGCCAAGGAAAAGCGCCGCGAGGTCCGCCACAGCGCGGACGGATCGGTGCGGGTCAGTTATTTCGATCCGCAGCGGGTGGACGTGGTGGGCCGCCTGGTCGACGTCAGCAAGAGCGGGTTCCGCATGGAGCACGCCTGCGCGTCGCTATCGACGGGGCAGATCGTCGAATTTTCGCACGGCGAAGCGGCGGGACGCGCGCGCGTCATGTGGAAGCGCATCCTGGGAGACAAAGTCGAGAGCGGCTTTCTGGTGGTCCGCTAGACCGCTTACAATTCCGGGAGCACGGCGCGTAATAGAGCGATCAAGGTGTCGCGTACGCGCTCGCCGGTTTCCATCACTTCGTCGTGCACCAGCTTCTGCGGCAGAATTCCGGCCGCCATGTTGGTGACGCACGAAATCGCCAGCACCTTCATGCCCCAGATGATTCGCCGACGATCGTCTCGGGCACCGTCGACATGCCCACCAGGTCCGCGCCGATCGTGCGCAGGATACCGAATCTCCGCCGGAGTCTCGTAGCTCGGTCCGGGCATCGCCGCGTAGACGCCCTCTTCGAGCACAGCCCCAGTTCGCGGCGCCGCATCGCTTCGCGATCTCGCGATACTCGCGCGAGTACGCCTCGCTCATGTCCGGAAACCGCGGCCCGAGCGAATCGTCATTCGGCCCGGTCAGCGGATTCGTGCCCAGCAGATTGATGTGATCGGAGATCAGCACCAGATCGCCCGGACGATATTCGAGATTGATCCCGCCCGCCGCATTGGTCAGCACCACGCTTCGCACGCCGCGCCGGTGCAATTCGCGAATTCCGAACGTCACCTGCGGCGCCGAATAGCCTTCATAAAGATGCGCGCGGCCGGCCAGCACGATCACTTCCGTCGCGCCGATCCGTCCGGTGACCAGCTTGCCCGCATGGCCGACCGCCGTCGACAGCGGCCAGCCCGGAATCTTCGAGTAAGGCGTCTCCGTGCGATCGTCCAGCGTGTCGGCGAACGCGCCCAGTCCGCTGCCGAGAACGACGCCGATCACTCATAGCAGCATCCCCGCGATGCAGGCCGACATGAAATTCGCCATGGTCCCGGAGGCCACCGCTTTCATACCCAGCCGCGCCAGGTCCGACTTGCGCGACGGCGCCAGCGCCCCGATGCCGCCCACCTGAATCGCGACCGAGCTCGAGATTCGCGAAGCCGCACAGCGCGTAGGTCGCGATCACGAAGGAGCGCGGATCGAGCGTGTCGCCGATCTTCCCCAGATCGACGAACGCCACAAATTCATTCAGGATCAGGCGCGTGCCCAGCAGATTGCCGACCGTCGCGCAGTCGTTCTACTTCACGCCGAGCAGCCACGCGATGGGCGCGAAGACGCGGCCCAGGATGTCCTGCATCGAGTCCGGAATCCAGCCGATTTTCGCGTGGAAGCGCCGCCCAGGATTCCGTTCACCAGCGCGATCAGTCCGATGAACGCGATCAGCATCGCGCCGACGTTCAGCGCCAGCTGCAAGCCGTCCGATGCGCCGCGCGACGCCGCGTCGATGATGTTGACGCCCGGCTTTTCGACCTCGACTTGAACGCCGCCCGCCGTCACCGGCTTGCCCGTTTCCGGCATCAGCATCTTCGCCAGCATCAAGGTCGCCGGCGCGGTCATGATGACGGCGGTCAGCAGATGCCGGATCTCCACATGCGCGATCAGAACATAGGCCGCCATCACCGCGCCGGACACGTGCGCCATGCCGCTGGCCATCACCGTGAACAATTCGCTCTCGCGTGAGTCCCGTCGAGAAACGGACGAATGGTCAGCGGCGCTTCCGTCTGTCCCATGAAGATGCTGGCCGCGACGTTCAGTCGATTCCGCGCCGCTGGTGCCCATCACGTGCTGCATCACGACCGCCATGCCGCTTGCACCACGACCTGCATGACGCCCAGGTAGTAAAGAATCGCGAACAGCGACGCGATGAAGATGATGATCGGCAGGACCTGAAACGCGAAAATGACGCCGAACTGATCGTTCTTGGCGCCCAGCTTGTCGCCGAACACGAACGTGCTGCCCGCCGCCGCGTAGTCGAGCAGATGATTGACGCCGTTGCTGGCGGCCTGAAATCCGCTGGCGAGTGGAGTCTTGAGAACCAGAAAGGCGAATCCGAACTGCAGCCCGAGTCCCCAGAGCAGGACGCGCGAGCTTGATCGGCTCGCCGGTTGGTGGAGAACAGGTAGGCCACGGCGACGATGACGACCAGGCCGAGGAGGCCCGTGAATCTCTCCATGAAGGTAGCGAGTGTAGCAGAAATCGGGCGGTCAATCGTTGCTTATCAACTCATTTCCGATGAACCTAACGAGCTTCTCGAGATCCTCAGCATTCATACTTATCTCCCAATCAAAGTCAGCCGTCTCGACCTGAAACTCTTGCCGCGGACAATCTATAAACTCACACTCTATCCGGGTGGCCGGACGATCCCTAAAAGTAATTACCACGTCGGCGAGAACTTTCGAATCTGGATCGTCAGAGAACTCCAGATTTTTGTGTGAAATTGCGTTGCGCAGCCGCTTGAAAAACCTTCGGTGGTTCTTGCACTGACCGAACTTGTGAATTTGAATGGATGCCAGGTCATAGCGATCAATTAGTTCGTCACGAACCGCGTCCAGGCCCGACGAATTGCTGAAGGCCTTCTCAGAGAAGCTCTTGAAAAAAGCAGTCTCCTTTTCGATTGCGAAGACAAGAACGCTTAATAGCGAGTTTATGACTTGCGTTACGGGATGAACCCTGGCAGAACGGGAGCCCCTGATATATTCAAGATTCCGCAGCGTTCTCGCGGCAAGGCCCGAAGCCATCGTACGGCTCGCGAGTTTAGGTTCAACGCGGTGCGGAGCCTCCCTGAGTTCAAGAATCTGACGAATCCGCGCAACGACATCATCTGGACCCAGACCGCTCGCATCGGCTTCGTCAATCGCCGCGCGGATGGCGTCGAGTGCCACCGTCTCCTGCTCGGACTCTGGCGACGTACTTGACCGCGAGGGGTCGGGATTCATGGAATATCCAGGGGGCACCGCTTCCTGTGGTCGCGGCTCCTAGCTTGTTTACCCCACGACTTCGAGAATCAATTCGCGCTCATCCGGAGCCGTCGACGAAATGCGGAACGCGTCCTCCACCAACTGCGCGGCTTCTTCCACGTGGTCTTCGCGAGTGTAGTACAGCCGGCACAGCACGCCGCCGGCGTCGATCTTCTGGCCGACCTTCACTTCGAGAATCACGCCCACCGCGGGATCGATCGAGTCTTCCTTGGTGTCGCGGCCCGCGCCGATCATGGACGACGCCTGGCCGATGTATTCGGCGTCGATCGCGCTGACGTAGCCCGCGCGCGGCGAGGCGATTTCGCGCGCGCCGGTGGCGTTCGGCAGCAGTTCGAAGCGGTCCAGCACCTGCGGATTGCCGCCCTGCGCCGTGATCACTTCCTTCAGCTTGCGATAGCCCGAGCCGTCCAGCAGTTTCTTCTGCGCGAGCTCGCGCGCTTCGTCCAGCGTCGGCGTGATCTTGCCCAGATAGATCATGCGCGCGGCCAGTTCCAGCGACAGCCGCGTCAGATCCGTCGGGCCCGACGTTCTGCAGCGTCTGCGAAACTTCCATCACTTCGAGCGCGTTGCCGATCGCGTAGCCCAGCGGCTGGTTCATGTCGGTGATCAGCGCCTGCACGCGCTTGTCGAGCCGGCGTCCGATGCCGACCATCATCTGCGCCAGCCGGCGCGCATCCACCTGCCGCTTCATGAACGCGCCCGCGCCCACCTTTACGTCGAGCACCAGCGCGTCCAGGCCCTCGGCCAGCTTCTTCGACATGATCGACGAAGCGATCAGCGGAATCGATTCGACCGTGGCCGTGGCATCGCGCAGCGAGTACAGCTTGCCGTCGGCCGGAGCCACTTCCGGCGTCTGGCCCGATGAACGCGAGCCCGTGCTTGCGCCAGCTGCGCGCGAAATTCGTCGATCGTCAGATTGGTGCGGAACCCGGGAATCGATTCCAGCTTGTCCAGCGTGCCGCCGGTGTGTCCCAGCGCGCGGCCGGAAATCATCGGCACCACGACGCCCGCCGCGGCCGCCAGCGGCGCCGCGATCAGGCTGGTCTTATCGCCCACGCCGCCGGTGGAGTGTTTGTCCACCTTGACGCCGGGAATCGACGAGAGATCCACGGTCTCGCCGGACTGCATCATGCGCTCGGTCAGGGCGCTCACTTCGCGGTCGGTCATGCCGGAGAAAAACACCGCCATGAGAAACGCGGACATCTGATAATCGGGGATGGTTCCGCTCGTATAACCGTCAACGAGGAAAGCGATTTCTTCGGCGGACAGCTCTTCGCCGTCCCGCTTGCGGTGGATCAGGTCGACAGTTCGCATTAAGAACTGAGGGTAGCATCTTATTTGATTGTAAGTAAAGGGGTAAGGTCCGAAAATGTCGCGATCCGCGCCGAGCCCGCCGCTGGGCGCCGGACATTCGCGCCTGTCAAATGGCTTATTGCGCCCGCAGCCGGATGTCGCCCCGGTACGAAGTGACGCGTAGTTCCGATCCGCCGCCGTTGACACCAGTGTGAAACCGGTGTCCTTCGCGGCTGGACCGTATGGTCACCGGAAACGCCGAATCGAGCGTGGCGCGCCGCTGCAAGTCGGCTTCGAGATCGAATTTGCTCGCGCGAGGCACCGACACGTCGATGGTTCCTTTGTAGGTATCGAAGCTGCTGGGCGCCGTAAATGCCGCGAAGACGGCGCGCACATCGCCTTTGTAAGTATTCAGATGCAAGCCGCGCCGCAGGCCATCGATGCGCGCGGTTCCTTTGTAGGTTTCAAAATCGACGTCGCCTTCGATCCCGGCGATTTCCGCTTCCGATTTGTAATCCTTGACCCGCAGCGCAGCGCCGCGCGGCATCCGGATCGTATAGTGCACATAGGGCAGATTGCCTTCGTTGAACACCGACCAGCGCTTCAGGTAATCGGTGCGGACCCCCACAAAACTGCCGCTTCCGTCCATGCGAATCTCCACATCGCTGACCGGCGTCGAGAATGCCCCGCTGGTGTCTTCCTCGATCCGCGCCTCGACGTCCACCTGCGCCTTATCCCACGCCGTTATATGGATCGACCCTTTGTAAGTATCGAGCGAGAAACGGCCGCTCCCGTCCATCGCGACCGTCCTGCTGAAGGTTTTAACGTCCGCCGCCGGCAAAAGCGTGGCGAGAAAAAGCAGCGCAAATCGGATCCGCATGTTAGGCATACGAGAGTGGATACCGAAAAGTTCGTTAGAGGTTACCGGCGCCGCGGTCCCGACCACCCCTAGTGTAAACTGGCCCGCGCGGCGTCGAGCATCGCGTTTTTCGATTCGATCCACGCCTCGAACTTTTGTTGCTGCTTCAGCGCGCGTTTCAAGGCGTCGGCGGTCTGTTCCGGCGCGGGACCTCCGGGAATATTCCGGATTTTTACGAAATGCTCCGGGTCGAGCGCCCGTTCGATCTCCTCCCGCGTCATTTTCAGCCCCGGACGCAGCCGGATCAGGGTCGCGGCAATCGATGCCGCATCGTCGTTGGCGCCGCTCGCTTTGACCGTCTCCGACACCAGGTGATGCGCCTCGCGGAAGCTCATGCCTTCGTGGCGGACCAGCGAATCGGCCAGCTCCGTAACGGTAAGAAAATCGCGGCCCGCGCGAAGGGCGAGCAGTGCTTTATCCACCTGCGCGCTACGCAAAGCGCCGGCGAGCAACTTCAGCGCGCGGAGCGAATCGGTGAACATGGTGAACACCAGCGGCTGAAGATCGTCCTCGCTGTCGTTGATATCGCCGAACGGAGTATTGTGCGCGCAGGTGAGCACGGCCTGCGCTTCGCCCAGCGCGCGGCTGGCCAGGATGCGCACATGCTCCAGCGGAACCGGATTGCGCTTCTGCGGCATGATGCTGGAGGTTTGCACGAACGCGTCGGAGAGCCGCAGGAATCCGAATTCCCGCGTCGACCACAGCAGCATATCCTGGGTGAATTTCCCGATATTGACCATGGCCACGGCCACCGTGGCCGCCGATCCGGTCAGATAATCGATGGCCGCGATGGCGGCATAGGAATTTTCGGCGAGCCCTTCAAAGCCCAGCGACTTCATGGTCTGCTCGCGGTCGATGGGAAATCCGGTGGTGGTCAGCGCCGCCGCGCCCAGCGGGCTCAGGTTCACATGAGAGAACGCGAGCTGGATGCGCTCCGCATCCCTTTCCATAAATTCCGCCGCGCCCAGCAAATAATGAGCGAGAGTGGTGGGCTGCGCCGGCTGCGTATGGGTGTGCGCCGGCATGATGGTTTCGAGATTCTTGCCCGCGAGATCGAGCACCACGCAGCGCATCTCGGCGACGGCCGTCGCCAGCTTCATCAGCTCCCGCCGCGCGGTCATGCGATACAGCGTGATGGCGATATCGTTGCGGCTGCGCGCGGTGTGCATCTTCCCGGCGACGTCGATCCCCGCGGCTTTTTGCAGCAGCGATTCGATGAAGAAGAACAGGTCTTCATAACTGCCGTCGTAAATCGCCTTGTGAATCTGCGCGCGGTCGAGTCCCTCGAGCGCCGCGATTAAAATCCGCTCCTCTTCTTTCGAAATGATTCCCTGCCGCGCCAGCATTCGCGTGTGCGCATAGTGAATCTCAAGCAGCGATTCGAAAAAATATTTCTTTGCGTCTTCGAAGTTTTGGGTAAGCACCGTGTCGGCATAGACCGGCGCTGGAAATGACTCTGGGTTCACTCTTTCATCATAACGGCCGGACGTCGCAGCTGACTAATTCCGCGCACTGCGTATTCCGAGGCGCTCAGCGCGGCCCAGCCGACCGTGATCCATTTTTCGAGCACGACGAGAAACGGTCCGATCCATCCCGCCAGATGCATCGCCAGCAACAGAATGTAGATGATCTGCGCCGTGGTGCTGGCCTTGCCGGAGAAGGTCGGCGGGAAGGAGCGGATGGAGGTGAACAGAAATCCGGCGGCCACCATCAGCAGGATAAAAATGTCGCGCCCGATCACCACCTCGGCAAACCAGGTCTCGATGGTCCCGCGCAGCGCCAGCGTGATGAACGCGCCGCTCAGCAGAACCTTATCCGCGATGGGATCGAGATACGCGCCGACTTTCGAGTTCGCGTTAAAGCGCCGCGCCGCCAGCCCGTCAAGTCCGTCGGTAATTCCGCAGATCAGGCACACCAAAAGCGCGAGCTTATATTCTTCGCGCCAGAGCAGCAGAAAAAAATAAGGCGCCAAAACCAGCCGCGCGCCAGTCAGGATGTTCGCAATCTGCTTCAATGCCCTATCATCGCTCTTTAGGCAAGTGGAGCAGGTCGGGACCTACCCCGCTTTACTCGTACCGCAACGCGACCAGTGGATCCACCCGCGTCGCGCGCCATGCCGGCACGTACCCCGCGATCGCCGCGACTATGGCCAGGAATACCGCGCCGCCCGCGAGCACCGCGAAATCCGCCGGCGCCACCCCGTAAAGCTGCGCGTTCACGATGCGGCCCGCGCCGTACGATACCGGCAGCGCGACCGCGATTCCCAACCCGGCCAGCAGCGCGACCTCTTTCATCACCAGCCACAGCACGTGCCCGCGCTCGGCCCCCAGCGCCATCCGCACGCCGATCTCCCGCGTTCTGCGAGTCACGTTGTACGCCATCACACCGTATAGTCCGATCGCCGCCAGCAGCGTCGCCAGCCCGCCGAAAAATACCGACAGAGCCGCGATCATCCGGTCCACATAGATCGATTCGTCGATCTGCGTCTCCACCGATTCTTCATTGAACACCGGCAGATTCGGATCCAGCCTCGCCACCGCGCCGCGCAGCATGCCCGACAGCGCCTCCGGCTTGCCCGCCGCCCGCACGAAGAACGTCACTTCCTGAACGCCGTCGTCTTGCGCCAGCGGGAAATACGCGGTCCGCACCACGTTCTTGCGCAGCGAATCGTACTTCCCGTCGCGCACCACGCCCACGATTTCGACATCCGGCTTGCTCGTCCGGCCGCGATTCGACACATGACGCCCGATCGGGTTGTCGTGCCCGAAGAAATATTTCGCCATCGTTTCGTTGATGATGGTGACCCGCGGAGCGCCGCTTCCATCCGCCCGCGTGAACTCGCGTCCCGCCACCAGCGCCGTGCCCATGGCCGAAAAATATCCCGGCGCGACCCAGTTCTCCGCGACGTTCATATCTTCGTCGGGCTTGGTCTGGTAGCCCTCCACGTTGATCGTCGACACGGCATCATTGCCCGATATCGGCGCGATCTCGGCCGCTGTAACCGCCCGCACCCCTGGCGATGCGGCGAGCGAATCCTCCAGCCGCTCGAATAATTGCTTCATGCGCGGCTGGGTGTACCCGTTGAGCGACGCGTCCACCTGGAAGCTCATCAGCCGATCGACGTTAAACCCCGGATTCACTTCGCGCAGGTTATAGAGACTGCGCGCGAACAATCCCGCGCCTACCAGCAGCACCAGCGACAGAGCCACCTGAGCGCCCACCAGAGCCATGCGGATGCGAGCCTGCGCTCCGCCGGCCGAAACGTTCGAGGCCTGATCCTTCAACGTCGGCGCGATCGCAGGACGCGTCGCCTGCAGCGCCGGAATCAGGCCGAATAATAATCCCGTCGCCAGCGACAGCGCGAATGCGAACCCCAGTACCCGCAAATCGGGAGTGGTCTCAATGGTCAGGCTGGTGTTCGATCCCGGCAGGAAACGAAGCAGCACCGATCCGCTGGCGTAGGCGATCAGCAGTCCCGCCGCTCCGCCCGCGAACGCCAGCACCACGCTTTCCACCAGCAACTGGCGGATCACCCGCGCCCGACCCGCGCCCAGCGCCAGCCGCACCGCGATTTCTTTCTGCCTCGCCGCGGCCCGCGCCAGCAACAGATTGGCGACGTTCGCGCACGCGATCAGTAGCACTAATCCCACCATCGCCATCAACACCACTAGCGGCTTCGAGAACTGCCGCCGCAGCGCCGACTGCCCCTTCGACACGTCCTCCACCAGCAGCTTTTTGTTGACGAATCGCGTGACGAAACGCTCGTTCACGTTGGGGATCTGCTTCACCTCTTCTTCTAGCAGCGGCTTCCAGACCACCTGCATCGCCGCTTCCGCCTGCTCGCGCGAAACACCCGGCTTCAGTCGCGCGATCGCATACAGCCAGATGCTCCGCCGGTTGTCCAGATCGTTCCAGGTCGGCGTCATCTCCGGCTTCATCATCATCGGGACCAGAATGTCCAGGCTGCGCCCGGCCTCCACGCCCTCAAACCCCCGCTGCGCCACGCCGATCACCGTCATTGGATGATCGTTGACCCGGATCGTCCGGTTCAGCACCGATGGATCGCCGCCGAATCGGCGCTGCCAGTATCCGTAGGTCAGCACCACCAGCGGATGCCCGTTCACCACCCGGTCGTCATCCTGGGTGAAGGTGCGCCCCAGCGCCGCGCCCACGCCCAGCACTTCGAAATAATTTCCACTGACCAGTTCCCCGGTAACGCGCTCCGTCCGGTCGCCCGACGTGAGGCTGAGCGCCAGCCGCCAGCGCGCCAGAATCCCGGTGAACACCTGATTCCGGTCCCGCAAGTCCTTGTACATCGGATAGGACAGGCAATCCCCGTCGCATCGCGACGAGCCCTGGAACGGTCCCGGAGCCGACTGGAGTTTCACCAGTTCCTGTGGATTCCTCACCGGCAGGGACCGCAGCAGCACCTGGTCCAGCAGACTGAAAATCGCGGTATTAGTGCCGATTCCGAGCGCCAGTGACAGGATCGCGACAATCGCGAACACCGGCGTCCGGCGAAGATTGCGTAGGGCAAAACGAAGGTCGGCCAGCATCACACGTTAGACGTCCGATACCGGTCTTGCGTTGGGTGTCTGAAGTTAATATTTTCGGCAAGCCGCCGGTGCGACGTTCGGGTCCACCATCCACGCATCCCGTCCCGCGAAATATTGCTTCAACCGCGCGTTCTCAACATCCCCCATATCGCGCGCCCACACGATCCGCGACGCATCGATATCGGCATCGTTATAAATCCATTGCAGCAGATTATATGGATCCGTCTTGGCCCGGACGAACACCAGATGGTTTCCCGGAATCCGGTCGAGACCAGCCTCGATCCGAGCCTTGTCCTGATCCCCCGCCTGCTGGCAGCACCACGACTGATAATTGAGCTTCTGCGTATACGGCAGACCGAAATCCTGCGCCGCGATCCGCAGCACCAGCACCAGCGCCATCGCCGCCGGAAGAAAATGCGCGACGTGAATCTTCGACGCCCGCAAATGACGGCATCCTTCCACCACGATCGCGATCACCAGCGCCGTCGCCGGAGCGAAATAGTGCGGCAGCGATCCGCCCAGCAGCAGGATCGCGAACAGCGCCCCGAACGTCCCCGCGATCAGCATGCGCCGCCTTCGCCAGATCCCCGGCAGCATCAGCAGCGGGATGCTCAGCACCGGACCCAGATAAAATCGCCAATAGGCTTCCAGCCGGAACACCAGGTACTCGACGAAGTTCACCGGACCGTCCACTTTTTCGTGCTCCGTCGATTCGTATTCGTAATGCTGTTCCAGTTCGACGTGCCGGAACACGATCCCCGACGGCGGCTTCATCCACGGCATCTCGCTGGGCCAGCCGTAGGTCCTTTCGCTGATCTGATAAGCCGTGATAAACGGACTTCCTGTAATCTGTTTCGAATACATCCCCAGCGCGAACACGGCCGCGCCGGCGATCGCCGCGATCGGAATCGCAATTTTGAAGAATCCCGCCCGAAGCTTCCACGCCAGCGCCGCGATCCACACGATCGCGAAGAAAAATCCTTCAAACGGCCGCGACAGCGCCAGGATCGCCAGCCCGGAGCCAAAAACACAACCTTGCGCCAATGTTCGGGATCGAATCAGCCGGGGATAAGCTCCCGCGACTAGTGCCCCGCCGATGGCCGGCACGAATCCGCCCCAATACGAATTAACCCAGTAGCTGGCGATGCCGAATCGCAGCGCCGCCAGGACCACGCCGAACAGCGCCCAGCGCGCCGGCATCCAGCCGCGCAGCATCCAATAGAGGACCGCCAGAAAAATCGCGCATTCGGCTAAGACGCCGGCCCAGGGATCGTGCGCCAGGGCCATTCCCGCCGCCAGCATCGCCGCGACGCCGGGAAAATAATTCGATACGTAATGCGGCTGCTGGATTACGTGGATCGTTTCGAAATGCTGCCAGAAAGGATGTGTCGGATTCGCGACGCGCCCATGGCGCAGCGTATCGGCCAGCAGTAGATGGCTGAATTCGTCCACCACCACCGGCACCGGATGCGGCAGCAGCGGGAGGATCGCCAGGCGCAGTGCCACCGTGCCCATCGCCAGAAGGATCGCGCACTGCCACGGCTTCAAGGGGATTCGAAAGGACGCCGCCCGCGGCCGCCATCCGCGCCGCCACGCGACCACTCCGGCCGCCACCATCGCGATTTCGAGCGGATTGAAATCCTGCCGGACGCCTTGCCAGATTCCGGCCAGGGTCATCAGCAGAATTTCGAGAACGCGCATGACGCGTCAGGCTACTTGCACTGACCCTTGCAATTCTTCCGGTCGGTCCTGCAGGATTTCTTGGCGGCCTTGGTCATCGCGTGGTTCATGCAAAGCCCGTAATTCGTGTCGCAGCGGCCCTTGCACTGACCCTTCGAGGTTTTCGCCTCGGCGGCCGGAACCAACAAGCCGATCACCATGCCGGCAATAAGGAAACGCATGAAAAGACTCCTTCGCTTAATCTGACCGATTATAACCGCTACATCCGTTCATCGTCAGCGAAGCAGTGCGACATTAGCCCCGTCTCCCTTACAATCACGGCGAATCCGTCTCCTCCACCAGCTTGTCCACCGCCATGGTGTAAATCGCCGGCTTCCCGTCCCGGTCGCTCACAAAGAAAATCCGCTGGCTGTTCGGCGTAAAGATCGGATTCACGATCGCCGCGTCCGTGGCATGATGCTCGGCCACGGTCAGCTCGCGCTTCACCGCGCGCACCAGCAGCAGCACATACGGCGACGCCTTGCTGCCGCTCGCGCCCACGAACACGCTGGCATCCCCGTTGGGAGCGAACGCGACGTATTGCGACGTCGGCGCCACCAGCCGATCTTCATTCGTATCCGGAACGAACTCCCGGATCGCATGCAACTGGTGTGGATCGGCGGGATAGTTGAGATACAGCACGCTGTGCCCGTCCGGACTCCACGTTGCATGCCCGATCTCCCCCTCCGCCAGCTTCAGACGGTAATTCTGCCGCGTATCGTAATTCACCAGCCACACGCCGCCGCCCCGCCGGTACAGCACCGACGCCCGCTTGGGGCGGGGAAGCGGCGACCGGATCTCTTCCTCGCTCTCCACCAGCGTCGTGACTTCGCTGTTCGTTACGCTGTTTGTTACGTGGATCAGCTGCAGCCGGTAGCGCGAGCCCTTCTCCACCACCACCGCGTATTGCCCGTCCTCGGCCACCGCCAGCCCGTGCCCTCGCTCGCTGCCGTCGGGAATCCCGTAAATCTGGCGTGACTTCAGGCTGGTCAGATGCGTCACCAGCAGACGGTTGCGATCGAAATAGCAGAATTCCCGATCGTCCGGCATCAGCGTGATCAGCGCCGGATCCAGTTCGGCGTCCTCGGTGAGCTGCCGCGACTGGCCGCTCTTGAAATCCATGCGGAACGCTTCCATGCGTCCCGTGAAATCCGACGAATAAATCAGGAAATTGTGGCGGGAAATGGCCCGCGCGAAAAAGGCCGGAAGAAAACTGGAATGCGCCGGATCGGTCAGACGGAGAATCGGAAACTCAGTGGCCGGGTCGTTGTATCGATGCGACGCTGGAGGAAAAGTGCGCCCCTTGCGATCCGTTTCAGCGGCAAAACAGGATGCCGCAACCGGAAGCGACGCGAGAAACCAGCGCCGAGAACGCGCCGGCGTCTGCATATCCCGATGGTAGCACGCCCGGTTCTGCCCAGTTCTATTTAACGGGCGCTCTATTTGAACGGCAGATCCGGCTGCACCTGCGTCAGCAGCGCGCTCCGTTTCAGGAATGGGTACGGATTCACCGGGCTTCCGCCCATCCGCACTTCGAAATGCAGATGCGGAGCCGTCACGCGCCCCGTCGCGCCCGAAAATCCAAGAATTTCGCCGCGCCGGATTTCCTGCCCGGGAACCACTTCAAAGCGCGACAGGTGCGCATAGAACGTCCGCATCCCGTTGCCGTGGTCGATGATCACCAGTTTCCCGTACGCGCCCGCCCACTCGGCGTGATATACGATTCCGTCCGCCGCCGCGTGCACCGGCGTTCCCAGGTGAGCCGAAATATCCACGCCCGTGTGGAACGCGCCTTCTCCCGAGAATGGATCCTGCCGTTCGCCGAACCTGCTCAGCAGCGGACCGTTTACCGGCCACATGCTGGGCATCGTGTTCCTCTGCCAGGAACGCGGATAGGTCCGGTCGATGCGCGAATAGCTCGCCGATTTCAGGAAGTTGTACTGCTCGATCGATTCCTTATAGGTGGGCAACAGAGGACTGTCGTCGGCGATGTCATCGGCGCCTTCCAGCTTGCGCTTCAACCCCAGCGCCATGCTCACTTCGCTGGCCATCATCTGCAGCGACGCGAGCTGCTCATCCTTCTGATCGCTTTCCCGCTCCAGCGCCTGATACCGGTTGCGAAGCGTATCCACTTCCTGGCGAAGCGTGTTGTAATTCGACACCTTCCACGTCATCCGGAGGTAGCTGGACACCATCCCGAAAAGCGATACCGAACCAAAAAGTGCAAGTGCTAGAACAACATAGATGGATTGATGAGGGATGTGGATCCGGCGTAGACGTCCGTGCACGGAATGCGCGAGAACGACGACGAAATAATTCTGCTTCATGATCTCTCTAAAAAGAGCTCCAAGAGATGATTTCGGCTGCGACCAGATCGGACATTAAAGTGCCGGGCCCGCAGACCGAGAGAAGACTACTCCTATTGAGTATAGATAGACTGTCGACAGGTTGCTTACAACCGCAACGTTAACAAACCGTCATAATATAGCAATCGCAAGAACTAAGTCAAGAGCTAATGGGCGTATCTAACGGCTACCGCACCTCCGTTTCGCTTTAAAAAACTATCGTATCCAAAACAAAATATTGAGGATGCATCTCCCGGCGACCTGTCATTCCTCCAGCCGCCTTTTCCTTCAGACCCGCACCCGAAAAAGTTGCCGGGTGCCGCGCCCTCGGACCATTTAAAATAGTACCGTGCACATACTCGATGGCACCATTGTGCGTGCCCAGATCTTCTCGCGTCTCAAGCCGCGCATCCAAAACCTCACCCGGCCTCCCGGACTCGCGGTAATTCTGGTTGGACACAACCCCGCCTCCGAAATCTACGTGCGCGGCAAAATCAAAGCCTGCGCCGAGCTCGGCATCTTCAGCGAAAAACTCACCCCGCCCGAATCCATCACTACCGATGAACTCCTCGCCCTGATCGACGAGCTGAATCATCGCTCCGACATCGACGCGATCCTGGTCCAGATGCCGCTGCCCAGGCAAGTCGACTCCCGCCGCGTCCTCGAAGCCGTGATTCCTGAAAAGGACGCCGATGGATTCCACCCGGTCAACGTCGGCCGCCTGGTCGCCGGACGTCCCGCGCCGCGCGCCTGCACCCCCGCCGGAATCATCGAAATGTTGAAGTTTAATAACGTCCCCATCGATGGGCGGAAAGCCGTGGTGCTGGGCCGCAGCGACATCGTCGGCAAGCCCATGGCGCTGATGCTGCTCCACGAAAACGCCACCGTGACCATTTGCCATTCCCGGACGTCGAATCTGGCGGAGGAGTGCCGCCGCGCCGACATTCTGGTCGCCGCCATCGGACGTCCCGCCCTGGTCACCGCCGAATACATCGCGCCCGGCGCCACCGTGATCGACGTCGGCCAGAATCGCATTGAGGATCGCCAGCTCGCCGTCCGCCTGGGCCGTGGCGAGGAGTTCGACCGGAAAGGCTCCGCGCTGGTCGGCGACGTCCACCCGCTCGAGGTCCTCCATTGCGCCGCCGCTTATACGCCGGTGCCCGGCGGAGTGGGACCGCTGACCATCGCGATGTTGATGTCCAACACCGTGGGCCTCGCCGAATCGCATCAACTGCTGGCGGATCGCGCCTCCGCGGATCGTGCGTAAGATGATCCGTGTGGGATTGACCGGCGGCCTCGCCAGCGGCAAGACCTTCGTCGGCAAGGAGCTCGCCCGCCTGGGATGTCTGGTGATTCACGCCGACGAGCTCGGCCACCAGGTGCTCGAACCCGGCGGCGAGGCCTATGAGCCCGTCCTTCGCGAATTCGGCCCCGAAATTCTGACGCCCGAAGGCGCCATCGACCGCCGCAAGCTCGCCGCCATCGTCTTTCATCAGCCCGAGCTGCTGGCCAAATTGAACGCCTTGGTCCACCCGCCCGTCCGCGCCCGCTCCCAGGTACTGATCGACCAGTTCGCCGCCACCCATCCCGCTGGAATCGCGGTAAACGAAGCTGCCATACTGATAGAGACGGGGAATTATAAGAATTTCGTGAAAATGATCGTGGCAGTATGCCGCGAGGATCAACAGATTGAACGGGCGGTGGCGCGCGATCGTATGTCGCGTTGAGGAGGCTCAGGATCGCATGCGCCGGCAGATGCCGCTCTCTGAAAAAGTGAAGTACGCCGACTACGTCATCGATACCTCGGGGACGAAAGAGCGTACCGTGGAGCAAACGCGCGCCGTATATGAGTCGCTCCGGCAGCTTGCGGCCGCCGTTTGATACTTTATGAGATTTCGCACACTTGTTCTCGCCGCCCTTCTGGTCGTGGGATTCGTCTACGTCACCACCAAGCCGGGCGGATTTCTGCGCGGCAGCAGTCCCGCCACGTCGTGGAGCGGCCCGCAGGTGGCCCATTCCGCCGGCCTCACCTCCGACGAGCAGAATAACATCGACGTCTATAAGTCCTCGCGCGAAGCGGTGGTCTATATCACCAGCACCGTGATCCAGCGCAGTTTCTTTTTCGGCGTGGAACAAGGCCGCGCGCTTGGCTCCGGATTCATCATCAACTCCGAAGGCCAGATCATCACCAATCATCACGTGATCAGCGGCAGCTCCGACGTCGAGGTCAGCCTGCCGGATCAGACCACCTATAAAGCGACCATCCTGGTGAACGATCCGCAGGACGATCTGGCGCTGATCAAGATCACTCCGAAAAAGAAGCTGCCGTTCCTGAATCTCGGCGATTCCGACCGTCTTCAAGTCGGACAAAAAGTTCTGGCCATCGGCCAGCCTCTCGGCTTGCAGGGCACCCTGACCGTCGGCGTGGTCAGCACCGTCGGCCGCAGCATTGAAGGTGAAAACAACCAGCGCCTGGAAGGCATGATCCAGACCGACGCGGCCATCAATTCCGGCAATAGCGGAGGTCCGCTGCTCGATTCGCAAGGCAATGTCGTGGGCATCAACACGGCGATCTACGGCCCCAACGGAAACATCGGGATCGGCTTCGCCATGCCCATCAATCGCGTCAAGAATATGCTGGAGGATTTTCGCGCCGGCAAACGCTTCGGCAAACCGTACTTCGGCGCGAGCGCCGTATACATCGCCGGCGATCTGGCCGACGCCCTGCATCTGCCCACCACCGGAGGCCTGCTGATCCAGGAAATCCATCGCGGCTCGCCCGCCGATGAAGCCGGATTGCATCAGTATCACGATGTGGTGCGCGTCGGTAATCAGCGCCTCGGCGTCGGCGGCGACTTCATTACCAGCATCGAAGGCAAGCCCGTTTCCGATGTCGATTCGCTGGTCCGGGCCATGTCCCGCAAACGCCCCGGCGACGATCTGGACCTGACCATTTTCCGCGACGGCAAGTCGATCCACATGAAAGTGAGACTCGGGGAAGCGCCCGATTCGCCCATTTAAACCGGCGTTTTGACCGTTCGTCTCGAGGGGTATACTATGCACGTGAGTTCACCGCCGCTTCCGGTGCTCGAACAAGGATCGCTGTCCTCCGTCGGAGCGCGGAAGGCGCTCGCGGGCTTTTTCATATCCGGGCTGCTGCTTTCGTTTCTCGGCGCGATTCTGCCCACCTGGCAGCACCGGCTGTACTCCGAATACATCACCATTTCCTGGTATTTCGTGGGCCTGATCGCCGGCGTCCTCGGATCGGTGTGGGCCTCGCCGCCGCTGCTCGAAAAAAAAGGCGTGGGCTGGACCCTGGCCTTCGCCTGCGGCACCGCGTCGGCTTCACTGGTCTATCTGGCGTTCGTGTCGCCGCCCTTCAACCCCTGGTGGCGAGTCGGCGGACTCGTTCTGATCGGATTCGCCGCGGGCGTGCTCCACACCGCGGTGTTTCAGGCGATCTCCCCCATGTATCGCCACGATCCCGCCGCGACCATCAATCTTGCCGGAATCCTGTTCGGCCTGGGATGCCTGACCGTGGCCCTGCTGGTCTCGGGAACGTTCTACGCTTACAGCGCCCCCGCGATTCAAACCTGGATCGCCGTCATCCCCGCCTTGTTCGGATGGTTCTACGTGCGCTCGAAATTCGAGCCTCGTCCGGTGCCGCATCACCCTTCGCCGCGCGCGATCCTGGCCGAGCTTCGCAGTCCCGGCGCCGTCCTGTTCAGCCTGCTGCTGTTCTTTCAATTCGGAAATGAATGGGCCATCGCCGGCTGGCTGCCCCTGTTCCTCAGCCAGCGCCTCGGCATCAGCCCCGCGACGTCGCTATTGATGCTCGCCCTGTACTGGCTGGCGCTCCTGGTCGGACGCGTCGCCGCGCAATGGATCCTCCCCCGAGTCAGCCACACCAAGCTGCTGGTCTGGAGCGTCCTCGGAGCAATGTTCGGATGCGTGGTGCTGCTCGCCACCGATAATCGCTTCGGCGCGGTGACCGGAGTCCTGCTGGTCGGCGCCTCTTTCGCGCCCATTTATCCGCTGGTAGTCGAAAAAATCGGCCATCGATTCCCGCATTTCCATCCCGGCTTTTATAACGGAATATTTTCCTTCGCGATGGCCGCCGGCCTGCTTGCCCCCTGCACGCTTAGGCTATTTCGCCTCATTCTGGGGAGTGCGAGTGGTCATGGGCCTTCCGCTGGCCGGTTCCGCCGTCGTATTCTTACTGCTAATCCTGCTTTCCCTCGAAGCCCGCCTAAGCGCCGCCGTCCGCGCCTAAAAGCTGACGCATTCTCAACGTTTCGCGATGACTATTGACGAAGAACACTCGTTGGCGATCCGTACCCCTCTGCGTGACGTGGTGAGGGATGACCGGCAGCACACAACGAGCGTTTCCCGGCATGCTGAAAAAGTGAGAAAACTACAAAAAAGTCTTCTGGGACATATCTGGAGCGTCCCGGGTCCAAAAAATATAGCGAGTCGCATGAGTCTGTCCCGGAATTTCTCGGAAGTTCCAAGCACGAGTGCCCAATCGCGCCACGCCTTCACAATCTATTTACATTTCGTCGGGAATAGTCAAACGCCGCGGCGCATCTATCTTGGGTAACGAAGCAATCCACCCGGACCTCCAGCGGGGATCGATATAGATCAGCGCTTACAGGTTCTCACAGCGTTCAGGCGGGCAGTTCGGGCCGCATCATACAAGAAGAAGAGGAAGCTACCCAAACGACCATGATCATATCGCCTTTCCGATCAAATCGAATGCTTTGCTGGTGCGTTCTTGCCGCCATTCCGAGTGCCCTTTACTCGGCCGACGGCACCGCTTCTACGGACCAGAGCCGTCTGCTTCTCGCGGGCCGTTCTTGCCCGGCGGATGATGTTGTGTACATCGATCAGAACCGTGCCGCGGACGGCGGTCTAACTCCGGGTGACCTCGCTGGGTTTCCGGTGACCATCTCCCAGTCCGGGAGCTATCGTTTGACGGGGAACCTCACCGTACCTGACTTGAACACCACGGCGATTCAGATTACCGCTGACTTCGTCACGCTTGATCTGAACGGCTTCAGCATTGTCGGGCCAGCCGTCTGTACAACTGGCACCGCGACCACCTGCCCCACTCCCGGTACCGGAATCGGCGTGCACGCCGGCGATGTCCCCGCGCATGCCCCGCGCGGCATCAGGATTCGAAACGGTGCCGTACGGGGCATGGGGCTCATGGGGATTCTGTTAAACGGCAGCGGCAGCTTCGTCGAAAGAGTCACGGTGGACAGCAACGCCGGTGGCGGAATGAGCGTAGCGGGTACCGTCATCGAAAGCGCGGCTACTCAAAACGGATCCTTCGGAATCATTGCGACCACAATCCGGGACTCCACCGCCCTGCAAAACGTCGGCGACGGGATTATTCTCGCCGCCAACGCTGGCGTGGCCACCGGCAACGTCTCCTCGTTCAATGGTGGCCACGGTATTGCGCTGCAACTCGGCACGGCAACCACCAATACTTTTTTCCTCAACCAGCAGGGTGGAATCTCAGCCCTGTGTCCGAGTAGCATCGTCGGCAACACCGTCGTGACCAATGGGCCCGCTGGCATAGAAACGAGCGGGGAGGGTTGCGCGCTCGCCAACAACGGGACGCGTCCATAATTGCGGGAGCATCGAGCATCCGAGCATCGGGGGACAAGCATCGGGGGACAAGCATCGGGGTTCATTCCAGCGCTCCGTCCCCATCGCGAAATCCGAGCTATTTCAAGAGAATCACCACTCCCTCGAAATATTTTTTCCTCTTCTCTCTCAACACATCGCACTTGCACCGAACCCTGAACTCAGAAACTCCGCATAATCTCGAAAGGAGAGAGGCAGGCGTTCGGGGTAAAGTCACGACGTAAAACGATAGACGAGCCTTCTGCTCCGCTGGGTTCGTTTCGTAAAAACGGGATCGATCCCACGAATATTAGTTCTTTGACATGCAGGCAGGCCGGCGCGGACGGAACTACTCCGCCTACGCCGGCCCGCTCCTGCCCTATTGACATCAAACGGCGAGTACTTTACAATGCAAAGTCCTTCAATGAAAATCGCCACGATCAAACAACCGAGCGCTTTTCTCCCGATCGCGATGTCCCTCGCCGCCCTGGCCATTGTGCTGGCTCACGCGGCGATGTATGGCACCGCTCATGAAGCCGATGAGGGCACCGCAGCCCATCTCTTTCAGATCTTGATGGCTGCGCAGGTGCCGGTGATCGCGTACTTCGCCGTAAAATGGCTGCCGCAAGGCGCGGGGCAGGCGGTCCTCGTACTGGCGCTTCAGGCTGGCGCCGCGGCTGCCGCGTTCGCGTCCGTATACTTTCTCACCTGAAGCCTTCATCCTTTCGGCTGACCACACCATAGCCCGAATGGCGAAGTAACTTCGCCGTTACCCGAATCATCTTCTCTTTCGGCAGGAGAAAGAAACCAAGCCACGAATCAGCGGCGCCGATCATCGCCGCGATGAAAAAAGATTCCACAACAGGACAAATGAACATGAAATTCACGATGCTCGCTATCGGTGTGTCTACCCTCGCTCTCACCATGCTCGCCGCCCCGCCGGCGAACGAACCTCACTACAACCCGGCCACCGTGGTCGATGTACTCGGAACCGTGACCGGCGTGCGCCACGTTCCCGCCGGCAGTCCGCTCGCCGGCGTGCACCTGACCGTGAAATCGAAAACCGGCGCCTTCGACGTCTATCTTGGCCCGTCCAATTTCCTGAAATTTCTGAAGGCCGATTACATCGTCGGCGACCAGATTGAAGTCACCGGCTCGCAAGTGAACTCTGGAAATTCAGCGGTCATCTTGTCGAGCCAGGTGGACGACGGCTATGAGCTGCTCACCCTGCGCGACTCCGATGGCGGCGCCGCCTGGGACAACTGGGGCAAGGAAATCGATCCCGCCCTGGTGCAATAGCAGCGCACGCACGGGCATCAGGGCCTCGAATGCAACACGCGATGCCCTGATGCGGTGCGTCCTCCGCCGGCAACTGCTCTACAAACCCTGGTCCATCTTCATGACCGCTTCCTGCAGGATTTCGGAATCGCGCATGGTCATGATCCCGTGGAGCCGGTGCACGAAATCCTGTTCCTGAGCCCCGCTGATGCGCTGCCGGTAATCCCACACGAAATTCAACATGGCGTCCCGGGCGCGGTAATAGGTGTCTCCCGAAGTGTTCTTGGAATGTTCCAGGATGGTTTCGTAATCGTCGAGCGCGCGCTGCAGCGCCGCCGAGCGCTTGCCCGTCATCTTCTGGGGCTCGCGCTTCATGATCCAGTAGGCCTTCAGCTCATTCGTCAGACCCAGGTTGAGAATCACCTTGGTCCAGGCTTTGATCAGCCAGATCACATCGTCGTTGGTAAAATTATGCCGGTTCATGCAGGCGGCGAGATAGTCGGTCATTTCATCGAGTTCCGCCGACGCGACATCGATATTAGCCATGTTTCCTCCGTGTTTGAGACAGGCCCGTCAAAGCCTGGTGGTGGTCTCTACATCCACCTGCGGAATTTAGGGAGAAAATTAGCGGGCCGATTCTAGGAGATCTGCTTCATCGGCCAGGTGAAAAAGAAAGTCGACCCGCGGCCGACTTCGGACTCGGCCCAGATACGGCCCCCGCTGCGCTCGACGATCTTCTGGCAGATGGCCAACCCGATGCCCGTGCCCGGATAGGATTTCCGGTCGTGCAGCCGCTTGAAAAGGCCGAAGATCTGCACCAGGAACTGGCTCGGAATTCCGATTCCATTATCCTGGACCGCGATTTTCCAGCAGGCTCCGTCGGGGACCGCGCTGACCTTGATTTCCGGCCGCGCCTCGCGCCGGTACTTGAGCGCGTTCGAGATCAGGTTTTGCAGCAGCAAAGTCAGCGCCACGGTGTGACCGTGGACTTGCGGAAGCGGGGAAACCTGAAGCGAAGCCCCTTTCTGTTCAATAGCGGTGGCCAGGTTTTTGCGGACCTGCTCCATCACCTGGTTCAAGTCGACCTGATCCGCGGTGTCCATCGCGCCATTGCCGGCTTGCGAGTACGCCAGCAGATCGTGAATCAGCATTTCCATCCGGTGCGCGCCCTCGATGCAGTAATCGAGATAGCCGAGCGCCTGGGGGTCGAACTTTTCCCGGAATTGCCGCTCCAGCAGTTCGCTGTAAATGGCGACCTGGCGCAAGGGCTCCTGCAAGTCATGACTGGCCGAATAGGCGAACTGTTCCAGGTCCGCGTTGGCCCGGCGAAGCTCCTGATTCGAGCGCCGGAGCTGCTCGCGGGCGCGCCTTTTCTCGGTGATATCCTCGGCGACAAAGCTGAACCGGGCGCGGCCGGCGGGACCATCGCCCAGATAATTGACCGCGGCACTCAGCCAGCGGGTTCCCAATGGGGCGCGATGTTCGTACTCGAAGCGCACCGGGGAGCGGGATTCCTGGCTGGAGCGGAAATGCTCGGACGGCATGGCGTTGGCGGAAAGGGTCTGCTCCGCTCCGAAAAATTCCGCCGCGGCGCGATTGCCGTATACCGTCACGCCGTCTTTTCCCTCTAATTCCGCGATACCCATTAGAAAAGGCGAGCTGTCATAAAAACTCTGCAGCATCGCCTGGCTCTCCGCTACCGCGCGCTCGCCCTCTTCGCGGCGCTTCTTCATGGCCAGATGCGCGCCGACGCGGGCCAATAGTTCCCGGGCCGAAAAAGGCTCGATGAGGTAATCGTCGGCACCCGCGCCCAGGCCGTCGACGCGGCTCTCTTCACCCGCCCGCGCGGAAAGCAGAATGACGGGAATGGTGCTGGTTTCCGGCCGCTTGCGAAGCTCCTCCAGCAGCCCGAATCCGTCGATGCGAGGCATCATCACGTCGCTCAGGATCAGGTCGGGAGGATTGGCCAGCGCCGAGTCCAACGCCTCCTGTCCGTTCGAAGTCGGAATCACCTCAAAGCGTTCCGCCAGCAGCCGGCCGACATAGGCCCGCATGTCCGCGTTATCTTCGGCCAGCAGAATCCGCTGGGTCATCTTTTGAACTGCCTCCGGATTGGCGCTGGACAAACCCGGCGTCTCTTCGGCGAAAGAATCCAGCCGGGTTTCGGACGGCGCGACGCCGGGAGCGTGCACTCTTTCCTTGGGCAAATGGCGGGATCCGGTGGGAATGGAGACGGTGAAGGTGCTGCCGGATCCGGGCTCGCTTTCCACGGCGATTTCGCCGGCGTGCAGCCGCACCAGTTCCTGAACCAGCGCCAGTCCGATCCCGGTTCCCTCAATGGTCCGGCTCTGCGCGCCTTCCACGCGATGGAAGCGCTCGAAGATGTGCGCCAGATCGGCGGCGGCGATCCCGATCCCGCTGTCCTGCACGCTCATCTCGACGCGATCCGCGAAGCCGCGCACGGAAATACGAACGGTCCCGTGAAACGTGAACTTGAGGGCGTTCGACAAAAGATTCAGGACGATTTTTTCCCACATCTCGCGGTCGACGTAGACCGGCTCGGGTAACCGGGGACAGTCGATCACGAAGGTCAGCCCGGCGCGCTCCATCGCCGACCCGAAATTCGCGGCCAGCTCCGCGGTGTAGGCCGCCAGGGCGACCGGCTCGAAAGCCGCCTGCAAGCGTCCCGCTTCAATGCGGGAGAAATCGAGCAGGGTATTGACCAGTTTCTGGAGCCGCAGGCCGTTGCGGTGAACCAGTTCCAGCAGCTTGCGATCCTCACCCGTGCCCTCGCCGGCCTTGGACAGCAGCTCCTCAATGGGACTGAGCATCAGCGTCAGCGGCGTTCGCAGTTCATGGCTGACGTTCGAGAAGAAAGTGGTCTTGGCGCGATCGATTTCGGCCAGCGCCTCGGCGCGCCGGCGCTCCGCTTGATAAGCCCGCGCATTGCTGAGCGCCGCGGCGATCTGTCCGGACAAGAGATCGATAAAGCCGCTGTAATCGCTATCGTAGTGCCGAAAGGGATTGATGCCGGCGACGAAGAATCCGGCGGGCTGCTCCTGGCCCTGCCGTTTTAACGTTACAACCGAGCAAAGATTCGGCGGCTTGTTCCAGGCGCCGGCCGGAGGCAGTCCTGGCTCCGTTTGACCGGCCAGGCTTTCGAGGCGCGGCGACGGATTCCGAAACAGCGCGGCGGCCGGCCACGGAACATCGTTGCCTGCTTCCATCCGCTCCGGAGCCAGCGGATGAGTCCCCGAAAAGCCGCTGGAACAGGCCAGGCGCGCGGTTCCTTCCTCATCGAAGAGATAGGTGAGGGTGAAGGGCAGGTCCTTCCGGTTCCGGCCCAGCACATCGGTCAGTCCCTTGAGGACTTCATCCTCGGTGTTGGCGCTGGTCAAAGCCGAGGCGACGCTGCGCAGCGTTTCGACGCGGCGCTCGCCAATCAGGCGGTCGGTCTCCTCGGTGACGACGCAGAGCATGCCGGCAATGCGGCCGGCGTCGTCGGTCAACGGACTGTAAGAAAAAGTGTGATACGTTTCCTCCGGGAAGCCGCTCCGCTCCAGGAATAGAAGCAGGCCTTCTTTGTAGGTGGCTTTGCCGGTCTGAAGCACGGTGTCGATGAGCGGGCCGATATCGGCCCAGATTTCAGGCCAAACTTCGCTGGCCGGCCTGCCGAGCGCCCGCGGATGCTTGATTCCGAGCGTGGGCCGGTAAGCGTCGTTATAAAACATGGTCAGCTCGGGGCCCCAGGCCATCCACATCTGATAGCGCGAGGAGAGCAGGATGTTGACGACGGTACGGAGGCTTTGCGGCCAGGCGTCCATGGCGCCGAGCGGGGTGGCGGACCAGTCCAGCGCGCGAATCCGCTCCGTCATTTCCCCGCCACGATCAAGAGCCGCCAGATCCTTCAGGATTTCAGATGTGCTGGTTCCAGTGGTCACCGATCCTTACCCTAAGAGAAATTTGACGCCTTGCCGGTAGCGGCGACTGAAGCATTCCAGGACTGTGGCGGTCTGCTCCGCGAAAAGATCGCTAGTATAAAGACTCACGAAACCGCTCCGGCGTTTCGCATCAGCTGCTTTGGCAGCGAACCTGCATGTAACGGAGGAACATGCGATGCTCGATACATGCGCCTGGCCGTCCTCTTGCTTTCCGCGCTTGCCTGCCTGGGCGCGGACCTCGAGCACCGGCTGGATGCCCTGGCGGAATCGGTCCCGGGACACGGCATCGCGGGAATCAGCGTGGTGGACCTGGCGACCGGCCAGTCCATCTATCGCCGCAATGACGACAAGCTGCTGCAGCCAGCCTCCAACATGAAGCTGTTCACCAGCGCGCTGGCGCTGCTGCGGCTGGGTCCCGACTATCGATTTACCACCCAGGTGATGCGCGAGGCTTCAGGCAGCCTGGCGCTGGTGGGCAGCGGCGATCCGTCGCTTTCCGGCCGCGAATTTCCGTATCGCAAAGATGCCCCGCTGCATCCGGCCTTGCAGGCCATCGAAGATCTGGCCGATCAGGTGGTGGCCAGCGGGATCCGCCGCATTGACGGCGACGTGATCGGGGACGACCGGCTTTATCCCTGGGCGCCTTATCCTCCGAACTGGACTCAGGATGACGTGATGCGCGATTACGGCGCTCCGGTGAGCGCGCTGACGGTGAACGACAATACCATCGGCATCGCCATCCGTCCCGGCCCGCATCCCGGCGATATGGCGGTGCTGACGCTCGATCCGGCGCTCGAATACTTCGCGATCGACAATCGCATCGTGACGGTGGAACGCGGCAGCGAGCCGAAAATCCGCCTGTCGCGCGATGCCGGGTCGAAGCAATTGCTGCTGTGGGGGAGCATCCCGGCGGGCTCCGTCGCGATCCACGAAAGCGTGGCAATCGACGATCCGGCACTCTATGCGGCATCCGCGTTGTATGACGCGCTGACGCGGCGAGGCGTGGCGATTTCCGGCAAAGCAGTGGCCCGCCATCGTATGGCCACCGACGATTACCTGCCGCCTTCGGGAACCGTGGTGGCGACGCGCACGTCGCCTCCGCTGATCGAGCTGTTGCAGATGATGGACAAGGTCAGCCAGAATCTTTATGCGGAGCTGATGCTGCGCGAGGTGGGGCGATTTTCCCGCCACACTGGAACGCGCGAGGCCGGCATGGAGGAAATGGGCGCGCTGCTGACCGAGATCGGCGCGCCGGCGTCGGAAGCGCGGATCGACGACGGGTCCGGCCTGTCGCGCAACGCGATCGTGACGCCGCGCCAGATCACGCGGCTGCTCGCTTATCTTTACGGGACTAAATATCGCGAGACGTGGATATCGCTGCTGCCGGAAGGTGGCGAGGATGGGACGCTGGCGCACCGGCTGTGCTGCGTCTCGGAAGGGCGAGGGATTCGTGCCAAGACCGGATCGCTGAGCCGCGCGCTGGCGCTTTCGGGCTACGCCGACAGCACCTCTCGCGGCCGGCTGGCATTCTCGATCATCGTGAACGATTTTTCCGCGCCCTCGGGCGAGGTCCGCGCCTGGATTGATAAAATAGCAACAGGTCTTATTGAATAGATTGGAGTGCGCGCATGCCCATCTTTGAATACCTCTGTGACGATTGCGGAACCCGGTTTGAGAAACTGGTGCGCAACGGCGATCGCGTGTTGTGCCCGTCGTGCGGCGACGAACACCTGACCACGCAGTTCTCGACGTTCTCGGCGCGCGCCAACGGAGTGGCGAAGGAATCGGCGATGCCGTCCTGCCCTTCCGGCATGTGCCAGACGCCGGGCCTGTGCGGCCGCAATTAGGGCGGGGCTACAACAAAGCCGCGGCAATATGACGCGACAGGGCCGCCAGGCCGTTGATCGCGTGCACCAGCATCAGAAACAGCAGGCATCCGAACAGCGAAATCAACAGCGCTTCCTGAGAACTTCCCACCATGCTGCCGTCGATCCGGTAGGGAAACATGGTGTAGAGCAGCGGCGCCGCCATCATCGCCACCGGGGCGATCATCAGCAGCGAGGTGATGAAAGACACGATGCTCAGCGGAAACCGCAGGAACAGGTACAACACCGCGCGCCACGATCGCCCGTCGGTCAGGGCCGCCCGGAATCCGCGTGGACGGGGAGGAGCTGCCTCGAAAGTCATACCGAGCATCGCTTTGGCGATCTCCCGTTCCAGGCGTCCGAACAATCGCGCGATGCTGAGCGTTACCGCCAGAACTACGAATCCCACGAAGATGACGGCCAGGCCGAGGCTGATGGACAATCCGGCGATCATGGTCACGAAATAAAGAATCCCGAGCGGAAACGAGATCAGCGAGAACAGCAGGTTGCGGTAGGTCTGGGCCTGGACCACGGGACCGAAGATCAGGTCGATTTCCGAGGAATCGTGAGGATAGATGCTGGCGGCGGTCACAACAGGAGATACGCTGCCAGGGCCGGATTAGTTCGCGTCAAAAACCGACGCGCAATCCGAACTGCAACTGGCGGGGCGCGATCGCCTGGTTGGTGATCTGCCCGAACTGCTGGGAATTGACGCTCATGTTGCTGTCGAATACCGCGAATGCCGCGTGATTGAATACGTTCAGCGCTTCCATGCGCAGCTCCGCCGTGAAGCGGTCGCCGAATTTGGTTTCCTTGAACAGCGCGGCGTCCATGGCGAACACGCTGGGTCCGGTAAACATCCGGCGCTGCAGCTGCCCGATGTTCCCGGCCGTCGGGTTGGTGAACAGCTCGCCTGAAAATTGCGGCTGGCCGAGTGGGACCACGCCTCGTCCATCGGCCCCGATCGCCGATTGAGGCACCATGTACGGACCGTTGCCGGTCATCTGAAAGGTCATCACGTTGTTCAAAGCCCCGGCGGTCAGCGCGGTGTTGGCGGTGTTGTTGTTGGAAAAATCCTCGCGCAGGAAGGTTCCGTATCCCGAAATCACCGAGAACGGATTCCCGGAAACCCACGATAAGTTTCCGCTGGTGATCCATCCGGAAATCAGCCGGTTCCAACCGCGGCCCAGATGCAGCGCGTGGCCTTCGCCGAAGGGCAGATCGTAGGAGTAATTGGCCTTGAACTGATGAGTCAGGTCGGTCGGCGGACGGCTGCGCTCGAGGCCGGTGTTGTTGATGTCCTGAAACGGCTCAAAGCGCAGTTGATCGAGGCCGGCGGCGTCGCTCAGCCATTTTTCGAAGACGTAATTCACCTGGTACTGGATGCCGTTCTTCAACCGGCGGCGCGCCTCAAGCTGTAGCGAGTTGTATTCCGAATTGCTGAAATTATCCAGATAGACGGCGCTGAGCGCGTTCGGATTGGGGAAGAAATTCAGGGTCCCGTTGGTTTGATTGATGGCCTGGTATTGATAGGCGAGCTCGGCGACTTCGCCGTTCTGGATCAGCGTGCGATTGGTGGAGTCGGTCAATTGTCCGCCCTGAAAAAGCTGCGCGAACACGGGGAGCTGCTGGCTGCCGGTGATGTGCGGATTGTACGCCGGATTGAACACGCCGGTGATCTGCTGCGCCAGCAGGCCGTTGCTCTGCGCCTTGCGGAAATCCGACAGGAATCCGTTGGATACGATGTTTTCCTGATTCAAATCGAAGCCGCGCAGCAGCTTGGTGGCATGATCTCCCATGTAGCGCGCTTCGATGATGGTCCCTTTGATCTCCTGCTGAATCGACAATACCCATTGCTGGTCATAGGGAGTCTGCAAATGCGGATTGATCAGCGTGTAATACACGGTCGGGTTGGCTTGATACTGCGTGGCGTAGCTGGTGGGCACCTGGAACGGCGGGGGAGTAATCGCCGGCAAGCTGGCGACGGTGCCGCTCAGGTCGTAATTCGCGGGATAAGCCTGCAGACCGGGATTGTTGTAAGTGAATCCATCGGCGACCTCCACCATCTGATCGTCGACGTAGTGCAGGGCGTAGCCCGCGCGAACCGAGGTCTTGCCGTTGCCGAAGACGTCCCACGCGAAGCCGGCGTTCGGCGCGAAGTTTTTCAGGTTCTTGTGATAGAACGGCTGGCCGACGGAATTTCCGTAAAAGTCCAGGCTCCCGTTGGGATCGAGCAGGGAAGTCAGCGCGTTCCCGCCGGTCACGGTCGGCTGCAGCATCAGCGAGCTCGTTTCGTTCACCGGCGTGTAGTAGTCCCAACGTAGCCCGGCGGTCAGCGTCAGATTCTTGCGGATCTCGAATTGATCCTGCGCGTAGAGCGCGTGATTGTCGTAGGTGATAATTGCGCACCCAGGGCGCGCCCGGGACGAAGCCGGAGGTGCGGCTGGTGATGTTGTAGAGTGCCGCATCGTCATTGAGCAGCCCGGTGAGAGTCGCCAGCAGGACGTTGGCGTTGTCCAGATCCTGCGCGCCGATCTTCGGAAGCTGCGCTCCGGTCAGCAGCAAGTGTTGCTGGCGCGACGAATCGACGCAGCCGCAGAACGGATCGGAGACGTCGTATTCCGGCACGGTGAGTCCGTAATCATACGACCGGATGCGCACGCCCTGATAAAGATATCCGAACTGGATGGTGTGGCGTCCCCACACCTTGTTGCCGTTGTCCTGAAGATTGCGGGTCCGCGTGTTGCGGCCCTGCGGCTGGAAGCTGGCCGCAGCCACCGGCGAGGTGAAGGAAAGTCCGCCGATAAAATACGACGGCAGCGATCCGGTCATGGCGAAGACGGACGGCGCGAAATTCATTCCGCCGCGCAATTCGTTGGTGAGCGTCGCCGTCGGGCTATAGCGCCAGGACAGCGATCCGAACTTCACGTTGTTATCGTTGTAAGCCGGCGGCACGGAAGAATAGCTGATCGCGACGTCGGGACGATCCACGAAATCGCTGTTCCAGGCATACGATCCGGAGATCACGTTCTTCGTCGGAAGGTTGTAATCGACCTTGCCGGTCACGTGATTCCGATTTTCATTCGACCGCACCAGATAGGAATAACCGGCCGTATTCAGCAACTGGTCCGGCATGGCTGTCGCCGACTCGATAATTGTTGATCTTGTCGGGCGCTGGAATCTGATTGATCAGCGCTTGCATGGTCGAGCTCGCCGGGAGCCCGGTGATTTGCAGGATATTCTTGCGTTGCACCGCGCCGGAAGTATCGACGTACGAGAAAATTCCATCGCGCGCGTTCTGCGTCAGAATGGTGGCGTCTTCCAAGGTCTGACTGCGCAGCCGCACTGCTTCGTAGTTCACGTAAAAAAACAGCTTGTCGCGCTTGATCGGGCCCGCCCAGCGATCCGCCGACGTTATTCAGATTCAGGCGCGGCAGGCCGTTGCCGTCCTTGTTATCGAAGAAATCGTTGGCCGCGAAATCGTTGTTGCGATTCTGCCAGTAAGCCGCGCCGTGAAACTGATTCGTCCCTGAAGGCGTGACGAAGTTCACCTGCGACCCGCCGCTGGCGCTCGCGCCCGAGAGCGAGGTAGTGATGGTGAACTCCTGCACCTGGTCGAGCAGCAGCAGATTCGGCGTGAAATCGAGATCGTTGTCGCGCAGGTAATTGTCCTGGATATTGACGCCGTCGAGCGTCACCGTGCTGAACGATTCGCGCTGCCCGTTGATGTTGGTCGAAAACTGCGTGGACGCGACGCCCGCCTGCGTCGCGATGAACCCCAGCGGATTCCGGTCGCCCACCGGCAGCCTGCGGATCTGATCCATGGTCACCGTGGTCGAGATTTCGGGGCTGGTGGTCTGCACCGTCTGCGCGTTCGCGGTCACCTCGACGCTGGTCGAGGTGGTGGCGACCGACAGCTTGATCGCCGCCAGGTCGGTCGACCGCGAGGGATCGATCTTTACATTTTCGAGCTTATAGGGCTGAAATCCGCCGGCGTTGATGAGTCAGATCGTACAATTCCGGACGGATACTCTCGATGGAGAATTGGCCGTCGGTGCCGGTAGTGGTGGCGAGCAGCGCTCGTTTGCCGCCGTGCAGCAGCAGGTTGACGGACGCTTTGGGCACCGCGGCGCCAGAGGGATCGATCACCGAACCGGTTAAACGTCCGTTGACTTGAGCGACAAGAGAACCACCGAGCAGCAGTAAAAGTCCAACCGCGGCGCGCACCGAAGACCTCCCTGAATATAGGTGCAGTCTAGCATGGCGGGAAAAAACGGCCGGTCGGCCTGACCCAATTCCCACACCTTCCAACAACGTAATTTAGCCCGTTGTGGTTTACTTCGCCGCGCTTGCGGCTGCGGAAATAACGTCGCCAGCTCACGCTAGGAGAACGCCGGGTTCTTTGGACGGCGTCGACGGATCTTATGCCGCGGAACCGACCTCAATGTCCCTGGCGACGCTGGTCGGTTGAGGCACAGGATCGCCAAATTCGCGTCGCGTTCTTAAGTGCCCTTCAATCGCTTCGCGAATGTTGCGCTCCGTCTCCTCCAGGGTTTTGCCTGTGGTGATGCACCCCGGCAAATCAGGAACATAAGCCGCCCAATTGGATTCGGCTTTTTCAAAAATGACCGCGTACCTTACGTTCATTGCTTCTTCTCCAACCCAGCCGTCTTCAAGACCATTTTCAGCGTGCCCATCGGAACATCCTCCCCAGGATGTCCGGGAATGGTTACGACATTCGGCCTGGACGGGTGCTTGTAATGCCGGTGGCTACCCGTTGTGCGAACGTGCTTCCAACCGTCGGCTTCAACCAGCTTCATTGGGTCTCGAACCTTCACCTGACCCCTATTGTAGAGCCTGTGAATACGGCTATCATCGCCCACGCATTGGCTCGGCCGCCGCTTCGACCCACGCCCTTGATCGACGCCATCCTCCACTGGCGGATAGCAGTCAAATCGCCTCCAGCTCCGCTTCGAGCAGTTGCTTCTGATACAGGTCCGCGTAATATCCGCCGCGCTCCAGTAACTCGGCGTGCGATCCTTCGGCCACCACTTCGCCATGTTCCAGGACCACGATCCGGTCGGCATTGCGGATGGTCGATACTCGATGCGAAATCAGAAGCGTGGTCCGCCCACGCATTACGCCGGCGAGCGCCGATAAGATTCGTTCCTCGGTGGCGGTGTCGACGCTCGCCAACGCGTCGTCGAGAATCAGGATCGGCGGATTCCGCAAGATCGCCCGCGCGATGGCGGTGCGCTGTTTCTGGCCTCCGCTGAGGGTAATGCCGCGCTCACCGACCATAGTGCGATAGCCGTCCGGAAAACCCTCGATATCGGGAGCCAGCCCGGCGATGTCCGCGGCCCGCCGGATTTCTTCTTCGGTCGCCCGCGCCACTCCGAACGCGATATTTTCAGCCAGCGTGGCGCTGAACAGGAAAGTCTCCTGCGGGACGTAGCCGATGACGCGGCGGACATCCTCGGGCGAAAAATCCCGCACATCGGTGCCGTCCAGCAGCACCGCGCCCGCGTATGGATCGATCAATCGCGGAATCAGGTGCGCGAGCGTGCTTTTGCCGCTGCCGGTGTGGCCGACGATGGCCACCGTTTCGCCGGCCGCGATGCGCAGATTCACTCGCTCCAGCGCGGTGCGCTCGCCGTAGCGCACGTCCACATTGCGGATTTCGATTTCACCTCGCACGGGCTGGGGCAGGGGACGGGGTTTCGGTGGCGCGGCGATTTTCGGCTTCTCGTCGAGCAATTCCCGAACCCGCCGCAGCGAGGCCTGCCCGCGCTCCAGCAGGTTCGCCACCCAGCCCATCGCGATCATGGGCCAGATCAACATGCCCATGTAGGTGTTGAACATGACGAAGCTGCCCAGCGAAATTTTGTGCTCGGCCAGGCGCACTCCGCCCATCCACAGGACCAGCAGGAACGCGAGGCCGATCAGCGCGCTCAGCAGCGGATTGAAGATTCCGGAAATTTTCGCGAGGCGCAGATTCTCGTGGATATAGCCGCGATTGACGTCCTCGAAGACCTGCAGTCTCGGCGCGCTCCTGCACGTACGCGCGGACCACGCGAACACCCGATAAGTTTTCCTGCACCCGGCTGCTGATGTCGGAAAACATGCGCTGGATCGCTTCGAAGCGGTCATGGATGCGGCGGCCGAATCCCAGCACCGCCAGGCTCACCAGCGGCGCCGGAGCCAGCGCGACCAGCGTCAGCCGCCAGTCCACCGCGGCCATTACCGCGACCGCCAAAACCAGGGTCAGCGACGTTTCGAAGCAATACATGATCCCGGGTCCCAGCATCATCCGGACGGCGTTCATGTCGTTGGTCGCGCGCGCCAGGATGTCGCCGGTACGGGTGCGCGCGTAAAACTCCTGATCGAGCGTCACCAGCCGCGCGAACATGTCGTTGCGCAGATCGTATTCGACGTCGCGCGAGATTCCGATCAGGATCACTCGCATCCAGTATTGAAACAGGCCCTTGACGATGGCGATGGCCACCATCAGCGCGCAAAATTCCAGCAGGATGCGCAGCGCCGATCCGCCGGTCAGCGCGTCGATCGCGGAGCGCATGACCACCGGCTGCGCGGCGCCCAGCAGGTCCTTGATCGCGAGCGACCCGAGCCCCAAAGCGAATCCGCCGCGATAGCGCCGGACGTAGGGACTTAGAAACCGAAGGCTGTCCTTCATAGATGGAACCACTCGGCGACGGTCTTCATCCACTCGAAGGCGAAGGTCTTGCGTCCTTCTCGATTCTTCCACCATCCATCCGCCGAGAAAAACCGATCGCGCGCCGCGACCACGTGAAACTGCAAGTCCGGCGCTTCGTGGCGAAAGATTCCTCCGGCCCGACGCGAATGATAATCGCTGGTCACCAGCAGAATATCCCGCGCGCCCATGCGTCTCAGTTCCGGCACAATCGCGCGGGCTTCCTCGGCCGTCGAGCGCGCTTCGTTGGGGAAGGGAAGAAAGAACGATTCGGGATAGCCGGCCTTGACCGCGAAGGCGATGGCGAGGTCGGATTCGTGCATCCCGTAGATGCCCGACGGACCGCTCACCAGCACCTTGGGCGCGTATCCTTCACGCACCAGTTCCGCGCCGGTCAGAATGCGATTCCCGAAACTATCGCCCGCCAGCACCACGACGACGTCGCTTTTCTCGGGAGTCCCGCTCGCCACCAGGTAAGATCCCAGGGCGCCCAGGATCGCGGAGTGGAAGACAATCGCCGCCAGAGCCAGCACGGCGATCGCGAGCACGGCATTTCGAAGCTTATGCCGCGGCCGCAAGATAAGTTACTTATCGTCCGAGTTGCGCTGGTCGATGCGTCCCACCGACTTCAGACGCCGGAACATCCGCTCCACTTCGTCCTCGTCTTCCGGACGCAGCAGCGGGTAGCGCGGCGGCGGCAGTTGCTTCGGCTCCGCAGTTGCGGTTTCGCCCCAGAACTCGCGATACGGAACTCCGTCGATCAGCGCCTCGCGCGAGAAGCGGCGAAGGTGCCTCAGCAAGCCGGCGCAGGCGTCGGGATCGCCGGGATAGATCACCAGTTCGCGGCGTTCATTGGAGAGAGTGAGAGATACGGCCAGAGGGGCGGTCCAGGCGGTCTGATCGACGCGGCGAATCTGGTTCCAGGGAATGATGCGCCGTCCAATCGCCAGATGGGTTTCGTGAATTTCGATGGCCGGCCGCAGCGCTGCCGCGATCAGGCATCCCGCCGTCAGCAGGAAGAATCCCGCCGCGATCCACGCCGGGCTGAAAACGCCGGGATTAAAGCGGATCGCCGTCGACGCGGCCAGTGCGCCTCCGCCGATGGCGAATAGAGCCATCCAGAGATAGCGGCGGGAGGGAACGTAGCGGACCAGCGGACGACTCACATTGATAGGCTACCATCGGCGCCAGCGGCGTGGGAAGAGGGGGTTTTGCCCTAGCCTTCGCGTCGAAAAAACGAAAATCCATCGCGCCCTGGAGCCGCGACCAGAGGAAGCGGTCGATGTCGACGGAAGCCGTTCAGCTCGGAAGCGTTCGATCAAAGGGAATATTGCTCGGTCCGCATCCACCGCTTCCTCTGGTCGCGGCTCCGAAGAATCGGAGCGAAGAGCGCGGATTCGTGTGGGGAACTACCCGATGGTGGGGAAGGTCTTCGAAATGTGGTCGTGCCAGGTCAGCTTTTCTTCATCGACCAGGGCCCACACCAGGCCTAGGCCGGCTGAGAGCAGGCTCAACAACCCGGCGATCTGGCGCACGCTGCGCTGATCACGATCCGGCCGGCGGCCGTCGAAATCCACCAGGCGCAATCCCGCGAAGCGCATGCCCGGCGTATCGCCGTTGCCCAGACAGAACAGAGCGCGATAGAACAGTGTGAGCAGCACCACCACGCCCACGAAAAACGGTACGTTCGCCTTGCTGAACGCAAGCACGCCGCCCGAGACGAAGAACAGCGCCAGGAAAATCGACAAGCCGACGGCGATCATGCTCAGATCGAAGGCGGCCGCCAACAGACGGTGCGTCGGGAGCGCCACCGGCGCGTCGCAATAAATCACCGCTTCGACCGGCGCGCCTTGCGTGGCAACTCCAGCGTGAAAATCGAGAGTCTGCTGCGAATCCGATCCGCGGCGCGACCGTGAAGCCGGTGCCCGTGGAGCCGTCTTGCGATGAGGCGCGGTCTCGCGCTCCCGCGGACGCATCGGTGTCAGCGTCGGAATTGGGATTACCTTGGGACTTCCGGCCGCGTCTCGGAACAGTGATGGCTGATACGTCGTTCTCTCCGGAAGCGCGGCCGCGACCGGCTGCCGCCCGGGAAAGCTCTCAAACGCCGGCGCGGTGGCCCCTGCATTCGCCGGAGGATACGATTCCGATCCGGGCCGAGCCGCGGACACGTGCAGACGCCGGCCGCAGCGGATACAGCGCCGCTCGTCTTCCTCGTTCCACGTTCTACAGTATCTGCATTGCATGTTTATCGCGCTGCTTGACTCTGCTTGGGGCGCTCTGTTACGGTGCTCGCTTGAGCCCTGCCGTTCCGCCCAAAATTCGTCCCAGTACTTTTGCCTCTTTCTTTCCTATCACATTCGGGAACATTTGTCACGTACTTTGTTCAATTTTTGGCACTTTAGTACTTCTGTCCCAGGGTAGTTTGTACGCTCAAATCTTCACTCCGGCACTTCCGTCACCCCCCGCGGAGGCCCAGCCGCCCAGTCCGAACGTGAATCAGAGGGTGGTTCATCCCCGTCCCAACATGCCTCCCAAGGACGAATATCTGATCACCGCAATCCACAAGGACGTGCAGGGCAACGTGTATCACCTGAGCGGGGCGGCGCGCGTCGAAACCACCGATATCTTGCTGACCGCGGACCAAATCGATTGGGATAGCGAAACCGGCGACGTCGAGGCGCGGGGCAATGTCCACTTCGAGGATTTCCCCCGCGGCGAGAAACTGGACTGCGCCCGCGCCGAGTACAACGTCGACGACGAAACCGGCCAGTTCTACGATGTCACCGGCACGGCGATCTCTCAGATTCAAGCCCGGCCGGGTTTGTTGACCACCACGAATCCCTATTATTTTCAGAGCAAATGGGTGGAAAGATTAGAGGATCACTATATCCTGCACGACGGCTTCCTGACGGACTGCCTGGTGCCGCATCCGTGGTGGATTCTGAAGGCTCCGGAGTTCGACGTGGTTCCAGGCGACCATGCCATCGCCCGTCATTCCGTGTTCTATCTCAAGAAGATCCCGCTGTTCTACACGCCGTATTTTTATAAGTCGCTGAAGAAAGAACCGCGGAAAAGCGGATTCCTGGTGCCCAACGTCGGGAACAGCTCGCTGCACGGAAAGATGCTCGGTGTCGGATATTACTGGGCCATCAGCCGGAGTTACGACCTGACCTATCGCGCCTTGTATTACACCAGCGCGGGCGTCGCGAGCAACGTCGATCTGAGGGGCAAGATTAATGCGAAATCGGACTTCGATCTCACCGTGTTCGGGGTGAACGCCACCCAGACCGGTCCGGTGACGGAAAGCGGAGCGCGGGTGGTGCTGAACGCGAAAGGGGACTTAGGCGATGGATGGCAAGCGCGGGGAGTCCTGGATTATCTGTCTTCTTTCGCTTTCCTCCAGGACTTCACGCAGAACTATAACGAAGCGGTGTCGTCGGAGACCCATTCGGTTGGTTTCGTCGGCAAGCATTGGGGCGACCTGGGGGTGAACTTCGTCGGCCAGCGCGATGTGAATTTCGAAGACACCACGCCCGGTCACACGATCGATATCCGCAAGCTGCCCGACGCCGAGTTGTTCGGCCGGGAGCACGAGGTCGATTTTCTGAAATGGCCATTCTGGGTCAGCTTCCAGGCGAGCGGTGGATTGCTGGATCGCAGCCAGCCCGATTTTCAGACCAGTCGGTTCGTCGACCGGGTCGATTTCACGCCGCATGTGACCACGGCCTTCCAGTGGCACAACTTTTCTTTGATCCCCACCTTCGGCGTGGAGGAGACGCAATATGGCGAGCGATTCCAGAACGGGAGCGTCATCTCGAGCAGTCTGCTGCGAAATTCCCGTGACGCGGAGGTGGAGCTGATCTTTCCTTCGCTCGAGCGGGTCTTTGACGCTCCTCCCTGGATCGGCAAAAAGATGAAGCACGTGATGGAGGAACGCGTCACGTACAAATATGTCAACGGAATCAATAACTTCAATGACATTATCCGATTCGATGAATTAGATTTGCTGACCAATACGAATCAACTTGAGTTTTCCTTCATTAACCGATTGCTGGCAAAGGACAAAAACGGTACGGTGACGGACTTCCTCACCTGGGAGCTGCGCTATGCCCGTTATTTCGATCCGACCTTTGGTGGAGCGGTGCAGGCGGGTCAACGAAACGTGATCGCCAGTTCCATCGACCTGACCGGCTTTGCATTCTTGGACGGTCCGCGATCCTACTCGCCGATCACCAGCGTTCTGCGGATTCAGTCCAAGGTGGGCATCGAATGGCGCGCCGACTACGATCCGCTGTACCGGCGTATTGTGAACAGCGGCGTGACCGTGGACGGGCGCATCAAGAAGTATTTCTGGAGCGTCGGCCATACCGAGGAGCACGCCGATCCGATTCTGATGCCGCCGGCTAACCAGGTGCGGTCGAGAGTCGGGTACGGGAATCCGAACAGCAAGGGATGGAACGCCGGGTTCGACATCAACTACGACTACAAACAGGGATTTCTGCAGTTCTGGGATTTCCAGGTGACCAAGAACACGGACTGCTGCGGATTCAGCGTGCAGTACCGGCGCTTTTCGATCGGGCTGCGGGACGATACCCAGATCCAGGCGGCGTTCGCGATTTCCAACATCGGGACCTTCGGCAGCTTACAAAAACAGGACAGAATGTTCTAGAGAGCCTTCGCGATGTCGACGACGTCGCTGAAGACGCCGTAGGCGGTCTGGTCGACGCCGGGGGCGATCTCGACGGTGCCGACGGTGCCCATCCAATCGGTTTCAAAAAGAAGGATGCTGGAGGTTCCACGAGCGGCGGCGAGAACGTCGGTTTCAGGGATCACTTCGGCGCGGACGCGCAGTTTCACTCCGGAAGGCGTGGTGCGGGCGCGGCTGATCAGGCGAATGGTTTTGCCCTGCTGCTTCACGGCCGCCATTTTTTCGGGAGTGAGGCGGGCGATGCCGCGGCGGTCGACGTCGAGCGGGGTTACACCGGCGTTCAGCAACACGTTGGCGAGCGCGGCGGTCTTGGCGGCGGCGTCCCAACCGTCGATATCGAAGCTGGGATCGGCCTCGGCGATGCCCAGACGCTGGGCCTGCTCGATGCCTTCCTGCAACGTGCGTCCGGCGGCGAGGGCTTCGATGACGATATTGGTGGTGGAATTGAGCACTCCTGTGAAGCCCAGAATCCGGCAGCCGGGCAGGGTATTGCGGACCAGGTTGAACACCGGAGCGCCGTCCATCACGGTGGACTCGAATCGAAATTCGACGCCGGCGCGGCGGGCTTCGGCGGCGAGCGCCGCATAGGCATGGGCGATGGGTCCTTTATTGGCGGTGACGACGTGGGCCGATCGGGCGAAAGCGGCGCGGATATGGGAGATCGCGGGCTCGCCGGTGGAGGGATTGAGGGTGGTCAACTCGACCACGACTTCGGGTTGAGCGCGATCGAGAAATTCGCCGACGGAGGGGAAGCGGGGGCCGAATTCAGGGTCGATCGCGAGGCCGCCGGAATCGATGGCGGCGCCGTGACGCAAGGTCTGGATGCCGACGATGCGGAAAGGGTAGGCTTTGCGCTGCGCTTCGAGCAGCCTGGCAAACGCGCGGCCTACGTTGCCGTATCCGATGAGCGCGAGCCTCATCCCGAAACTACTCCTCCCGCGCCCCCGAGCCGCGACCAAAGGAAGCGGCCAGCATCGCAAGCGTCCAGCAAGAATGCGTGGCATCCACCGCTTCCTGAGGTCGCGGCTCCGGCATGCAGCATTACCGTTCGGTCAGCGAAACTCAAAAGTCAGTCGTCTCCATCAGTGAGCTGAGTTCTGATTCTAGCGTAGTCTTCTTGTGGCGAAGCTGGCTTTCGGTGTCGCGCAAGGCGGTAAGTTTGGTCTCCGTCGAGGCCAACTGGCGAGCGTATTGCTGGACCAATTCCTGCTGGCCGGAGACGCCGTTCAGGCGCGAGATATTCTCGCGTATGCGCGATTCGTCCTGCGTCAGATCGTTGAGATCGTTTTGAGCGCGATTCGTGGCCGCATCGTTGGCGGCGATCTCCCGCTTCTTTTGCAGGATGGTGTCGAGCTGGCGGCGGCCGGCGTCGCTCAGGGCTTTATTCTGAGTCCAGGTCGCGATCAGATCCGGCGTCATGGTGCTGATGGCGTAGCTCTGGTCGACCAGCCGCTCTTCGGAAACCGGGAATTTTTCGCTGCCGGATGCCGCGAGCTTCACTTCGAAGCGATAGGAGTTCGCCGTTGTCTCCACCGCCGTCTGATTGAGCAGCTTGTAACCTGGCCGCTGGGGATGCTCGATCACCAGCGTCTTGGACTTGGGGTCGACGTTGCGGATGGTGTAGGTCTTGGTTTCCTCCACGGCAGAACGCGTGGTCAGGACGCCGCGATGAAAGTGAATTTCGCGGACGTTGGTATGGGAGGTATCGAACGCGGTGGTGACGCGGGTTCCCAGGTCGACTCCGTAGCTGATCAGGCGCTTGTCGCCGGCCTTGATGGTTTCTGAAATCGCTTCTCCCGAATAGGAGGAGCCGTCGTAGACGGTGAACGGTCCGCCGTCGAGGGTCTTGCCGGTGGAATTGGTGATCTCCGCCGCATCCATGGGATGCAGTCCGAAGCTTTCCATGTAGACCAGGAGCTTGCGCGCCTCGACCTTCTGTTGCAGGAAGGGCAGCATCGCGGATTCGCCTTTTTTGACGGTGACGGGACTTGAGAAGCTGTATTCGAACAGCTCGCCTTCTTCGTGCGAGGGCGCGGAGACGACCGAGGAATTCGCGAAATCTTTACGCTCGGCCTCCTCTAGGAATCCGCCGGCGACTCCGCTCTTTGCCATGGAGGCAGGCGGGGCTGGAGCCATGGCGAAGTCGCGCCTGGCACCGGGCTGGTTGAGCGATCCGATCACCGATCCGCCGAAGACTACCGGCGCGACCGATCGATTCTCGGCCAGCTCGACATCCTGGCGCTGGATGTATTTCGGCTCGTACAACTGGGTGATGAAAGAGATCGGCTTGCCGGAGACCACCGACAGATGGACGTTGGTCCAATCTTCGCCGGTGGTGTTGTCGACGATGGCCCAGCCTTCGATGACGGGCTCGGGCTCCTTGCCGAAGATCAGGCGGTAGGTCGATTTCCAGACCGGCGCCGGGATGGTATAGCGGGCGATCAGGTCGCGCAGCGTGGAGCCGGTGGAATCGATATAGATGCTGCGGCGATCCTTCGAATGGGCCTGGCTGAGAACGGCCAGATATTCCTTGAGCAGGCCCTGGAGCTTGGGATCGGGAAATTTGAAGGACGTGGCCGCGGCCAGGTCGAAGGCGCGGATCTCGCCTGAATCCATCAGCAGGACCACCATTTCACGCTCTTTATCCTTGTCGCCGGCGGGGACCAGACGGGCGCTGACGATAGTGCCGGAGGCGTTGCCGCCGCCCATTTCGAGCTCCAGGCGCGAGCCTTTCATCTGATCGAGAAACACGGCGAGCGAAGAATTGTGGCCGATATCGAAGGGGAAGTCCTCCAGGCGCTTGTCCAGCGACTCGCTGGCGTCGTAGCGGACCGCGCCGATCTTGGCGCCAGAGCGATCGGTGACGGTGAGCGACTTCAGCACGTCGTTCATGTCGCCGGCCTTAAACTCGAGCCGCGCTGAGTCGCCGGGCTTCAATTCGCCAGCCCGTTCAAAATATCCGATGCCGTTCTTGAACAGAACTACATCGTGAATGGGTAAATCGGCGGCGCAGGCGGGCGCCAGCGCTGCCACAAAGAGCCAAAACTTTCTATGGTTTATCATGAGCCGTCCTTCGCAGAGGAAATGCCACGAACAGGGGGATCCTTTCACAGGATGTCACTCCTGTCAGCTTGACACCGGCAAGCAGCAGGCGTCAGACTCGGAGAAGTTGTCGTCTGGCTGTCAGTCTAACGGATCGGAGCGATTGGCTTGAATAAAATTCAGATCGGGCTCTTCTGCGCCGTTGCATCAACAGGATTTGCGCAGGTGGGCGGGTATCTAGGACCAGGCGTGATGTCGAACGGCGCCGGGAGCATCGGCAATCGCAGCGGCCAACAGGTGAATTTGCGGTTTTATGCCGATCTTTCGGGAGTTTACGATACCGGTCTTCAACCGTATGCGACGGACTCCAAGGGAAACCTCATCAATGTTGGGGGGTTATACGGCGTGCAGCTCGATATGGGAGCGTACGGCACGCATGACTGGAGACAGTCCCGGCTGGGTCTGGATTATACCGGCAACTTCTATCACTACGCGAACGGTTCGCAGTATGACGGCAGCACTCAGAACCTGCTGCTGGGCTATACCTACCAGAAATCGCGGCATCTCACGTTCGACTTTCGGCAACTGGTCGGCCTGAGTTCGCTGGGCTTCGGCGCGCCCACTCCGGTGGAAGCTTCGTCGAACTTCGTCGGCCAGCAGACGGTGTCGTTGTTCGATAATCGCTACTACTATTTACAGTCTTCGATGGATATGAATTATATCGCGTCGGCGCGAACCGTGTACTCGGCGGGGGGCGACTTCTACAAAGTCGGGAGGCAGGGTCCGGGACTGGCGGACATGAGCGGCTACACCCTACGCGGAACCATTACGCACCGGATATCGAGGACCAAAACGATCGGGGTGACATATCAGCATCTCCATATGGGTTTCGCTCCCGCGTTCGGCCAATCCGACATCAACCTCGGGGAAGGAATCTTTAGCGCCCAGTTGGGGCGGGAGTGGACCTTTGCGCTTCGCGCGGGCGCGTACCAGGCCGATATCAGCGGGATTCAGCAGGTAACGTTGAATCCGGTGCTGGCGGCGCTGCTGGGCCAATCTACCGGCACGGCGGCCTTTTACCGTCAGGATGTCTACCCTAGCGGCTCCGCTGCGCTGAAGGCGAGATTGAAGAATTCGAGTTTCGGGGTGGAGATCGACGACGAGATTTCTCCCGGGAACGGGGTGTATCTGACTTCGCGAATGGAATCGGCGATATTGAACTACAGCTATACCGGCATCCACAAGTGGAGTTTCGGAGTTTACGGCGGCTACTTCAGACTCAATGCGATTGGGCAGAATCTGCAGAATTACTCCACCTGGGACGGCGGCGCGAGCGCGACCTATAGTATGACGAAATCCCTCCATATCGTGGCGCGGTTCGATGCGCGCGACCAGCAGATCAATATTGTGGGTTACAAGAATCAGGGGTATCGATCCACGCTGGGAATCGCGTGGAGTCCGGGCGATGTTCCACTTTCGCTCTGGTAGAGGCCAAAAATGGGCGCTGCCCGATTGTTGCTGGTCGACGACGAACCTGCCCTGGCGGATCTGCTGAAGAAATATCTGGAACGGCTGGGGTACGAAGTCGACACGCGGGGGGACGCGGAACAGGCGCTGGAACAATATGACCTGGATCCGGATAACTACGCACTGGTGCTCACCGATCTGACTCTCCCGGGGATGAATGGCGAGCAGATGATCGAGCGCATGCGACTACGCAATCCCAAAGTGCGCGCGATTATCTCGAGCGGCTACCCTTATCAGCCGAGTTCCCGTCAGGTGGGATACCTGCAAAAGCCTTTCGTGCCGAAAATGCTGGCCGAGCTGATCGAAAAAATGCTGCGCCGTTAGCCGTTACTTTTTGCGGTCTTCCGCCTTGCGCGCGCCGCCCAGGATATCGTCCATCGCGTAATTTCCTTCGTGGCAGGCGTATTCGTAAATGGGACCCGCCGTTGCCCGGAAGGGATATTCGAGGGTCCACTGTTTGGTGAAGGTAGTCGGATCGTCGATGGTGGCTTTGTAGAGAATGGTGTTGCCGTCGGTCCGCTGGAAGCGCTCGATCACGTGAAGATTTTCGCCGGTGCCGCGGAAGCCGGTCTGATCGGTGAAATTGGTGGTATCGACCACCAGGGTGTCGCCTTCCCAATGGCCGATCGAGTCGCCCAGAAGTTCACGAACGCTCGATGGAGCATGGGTGCCATTGATGCGAATAATGCGGATGTCATGCACCATTTCGATCATGATCATCACGTAATCTTTGGTCTGCACGATCTGATAGTTGTTGTTGTACAGCACGGGCAGCATCGGAGGACCGGAGGTAGAGCCGAACCCGATAATGCAGCGCTCGCTTAAAGGATGATCGTCGACGTTATCGGAAGCGCGCATCATGCGGCGGTACATCCCCATGTTGCGTTGTTTGGCCGCGTCGGTGAGCGGAGGTACCCGCCCGTCGGCGGGATCGATGATGAGCGAGGTGCGTTTGACGCCGTCGACGCGCGCGAATTCCGAGCCGCGATCGATAAACAGAACGTTATAGCCGCCGGTTCCGGACGATCCCGCGGCGGCGATGAGGGGCCCGTCGGACGCGCCATCCTGTTTGTTCAGCTCGTCGGAGGCGTCCTTTTCGTATTCTTTGGCTTCCGCGTCGCTCAACGTAGCCTTGTTCTTCAGCTTGGGCGAGCGCTCCAGGGGAGTGATGGTGGCGTTGGTCCAGACTCCGGTCAGGTCCGAATGGCCGTCGACTCCGCGCGGGATGGCCGGCGATTTGGTCTTGGCAGCGCTGTTTTGCGCCGCCACAGGCAGAACGGCGAAGCCCGCCATAGCGGCGATACAGGCCAGAATTCGATAACTCATGTGTGGGTGTCCTCCCCGGGGCTTACAGATTTGCAACCCATTCTACTCCTTTTGGCTTATTGATGAAACAGGCGATAATCGTGAGGATTCTCACATGACACCCGAAGAATTTCGCGCTGCTGGACATCGCCTGGTCGACTGGATCGCGGATTATCGCGCGCGCGTCGGCGAACTGCCGGTAATGGCGCGCACCGCGCCGGGCGAAATTAAGGCCGCGTTGCCTGCCTTACCTCCGGTCGAGCCGGAGCCGTTCGACCGGATCCTGCAGGACCTGGATCGCATTGTCGTGCCGGGCCTTTCGCACTGGCAGCATCCCAGTTTTTTCGGATATTTCCCCTGCAACGGCCTGCTCTCGAGCGTGCTGGGCGATCTGGCCAGCACCGGGCTCGGGGTGCTCGGGCTCTCCTGGCAATCGAGCCCCGCATTGACCGAAGTCGAGGAAGTGGTCACGGACTGGATGCGGCAAATGGTGGGATTGTCCGAAGCATGGTCGGGCGTGATTCAGGACACCGCGTCCACTTGCACCATGGTCGCTCTGATGTGCGCGCGTGAAAAGGCGACGGGCTATAGCCTTGCTCGCGGCGGTCTGCAAGGCGAGGAGAGGGCGCTGGTCGTGTATGCTTCCGCGCACAGCCACAGTTCGGTGGAAAAAGCCGCGCTGCTGGCCGGATTCGGACGTGAAAACCTGCGCCTAGTCGCCCACGATTCTGTTTACGCGATGGAGCCCGATGCTTTGGAACAGGCGATTCGCCGCGATCTGGACGCGGGGCTGAATCCGTGCGCGGTGGTGGCGACGACGGGCACCACGACGTCCACGGCCATCGATCCGGTGGAGCGGATGGCGGGTATCGCGCGGAAATATGGGCTCTGGCTGCATGTCGACGCGGCGATGGCCGGGTCGGCGATGATCCTTCCGGAATGCCGCTGGATGTGGCAGGGCATCGAAGGCGCGGACTCGCTGGTGCTGAATCCGCACAAATGGCTGGGGGTGGCGTTCGACGCGTCGCTCTATTACGTCCGCGATCCGGAACATCTGGTGCGGGTGATGTCGACCAATCCAAGCTATCTGCGATCCTCGGCGGACAAGCAGGTGAAGAATCTGCGCGACTGGGGCATTCCGCTGGGACGCCGTTTCCGAGCGCTGAAATTCTGGTTCATGCTGCGGGAGCAGGGGATCACGGCCTTGCAGCATCGGCTGCGGCGCGATCTTGAAAATGCCCAGTGGTTCGCGGAACAGGTGCGGAGCGCGCCGGGATGGCGGGTACTGGCGCCGGTGCCGCTGCAAACGGTGTGTATCCGGCATGAACCGGGCGGATTATCGGGCGAGGCCTTGGACGCGCACACCAACGGCTGGTGCGATCGAATCAATCGGTCCGGCGCGGCGTATCTCACCCCCGCGATTCTCGATGGGCGGTGGATGGTGCGAGTGTCGATCGGCTCGATCCTGACGGAACGCGAGCACGTCGCTGCGTTGTGGGAACGGATTCGAGGCGAAGCCGAAACCAATTAGAAAACCGGATGACGGCGGGAGCGATGCCGGAAGTGGAGTACCTCGATCAGCTTGCGGGCCTCATGGACGCGATAGTAGATCAGGATGGGAGTATGCACCAGCAGCCGCACGCCGCTCCGTCCGTGCACGGTGCTCCCGATGTAGGGAAAGCTCCTTAGGATGTCGACGTGGTCCAGGATCGCATTCCCGAAGTTTTCGGCGGTCGCGGGAAAGTTTGTCCAGGAATAGAACAGGATTTCCTGAAAGTCCGTCAGCGCGGCTTCGGTGATTCTAATTTGGAAATCCACTTGGGGACCATCGCGCGGACGTCGTCTAACGCGACGGTGCGGCCTTCGTCGGCATCGTGGATGCCCCGATCGATGGCAGCCAGTGTCTCGGCGTCAACCGCGACTTTGTCCGTGGCGGGAACCTGGAACTTCAGGTCGACCATAGCTCTACGCTAACGCGAATCGATCCGGAGAGCAAACGATGCCGTCGCGGTGCCGATTGACAAAGCTAACGTGATACGCGAGTCTCTTATGAAGGGTTTGTGAACCTTACACCGAAGGAGAATCTGTGATGCCCCGCATGCTCGCAGTTGCCGCCGTCGCGCTGAGCGCGATTTCCTGGGCCCAGACCGACGCCCCCACCAACGACGCTCCGAATCCCTACAAGACCATGACCGGGTGGGTGCATCTTCCCGACGGAAGGCATTGGGGATCGACCAGCGCGGTGGACATCGACAAGAACGGGAAAGACATCTGGGTGGCGGAGCGCTGCGGCGAAAATAGCTGCCTGGATCGCGCCACCGGCGAGTTCAGCAAGCTGAATCCGATTCTGCGGATCGATCCGCAAGGCAAGGTGCTGGCGAGTTTCGGCGCGGGCATGTTCGTGGCGCCGCACGGCATTTATGTCGACAAGCAGGACAACATCTGGGTCACCGATTATCAGGACAACGCCCCGCTGCCGGCTCGTGGAGCGCGCGGTGCGGCTGGCGGAGCACGCGGACGCGGCGCTGCTCCGACGGGTCCTATCGGTCCGCGCCCTGGGGCGACCAAGGGCAGCCAGGTTTATAAATTCAGTCCGAAGGGCAAGCTGCTGATGACGCTGGGCACGCCGGGCGGCGCGGCGGAGCCTGGTTATTTCTACGCTCCGAACGACGTGATCGTCGCTCCCAACGGCGATATTTTCGTCTCCGAGGGCCACGGCGCGGGCAACAATCGAATTTTGAAGTTCGACAAGAGACGGCAAGTTGATCAAGACCTGGGGCAAGCTGGGCACCGGCCCCGGCGAGTTCGATCAGCCGCACGCGCTGGCCTTCGATTCGAAGGGCCGCCTGTATGTCGGCGACCGGAACAACAATCGCGTCCAGGTGTTCGATCAGGACGGCACGTTCATTTCCGAGATGCGGCAGTTCAGCCGGCCGAGCGGAGTGTTCATCGATAAACACGACAACATCTACGTCGCGGATTCCGAATCCGAATCGGTCTCGCGGAATCACAATGGGTGGAAGCGCGGCATCCGCATGGGCAGCCTGAAGGACGGCAAAGTGATCGCGTTCATTCCCGATCCGGATGAGCATGCTCGCGGCACCAGCGCGGCCGAAGGCGTCGCGGTGGACGCCGCGGGCAATATCTACGGCGCGGAAGTAGGTCCCAAGGACCTGAAGAAATACGTCAAGAAATAGGGCTTTCGGGCTCGCAGTGGTCACAGGAATGGCCGGCGGCCGCCGTAAATGCTTTGTCGGCCTTGGCCATGAATTGATCGAGTTGGCAGGGGGTCCGCTCGCCCGGAGCCGCGCTGGAACAGGTAATGCAAACCCGGCAGCGCTCCAGCGCCAGCCGGTATTCGAAGTTGCTGTCGATATACTGGCGAAGCAAAATTCTTTTTTGGCCGCAGTTCATGCCCAGGTTATCGTTCCGGGGAGCAAACCTATTAAATAAAAAATGTCCAATTTATCGTAGTCCCGCGATGGAGATGGGGTAGCGAGTTCGCTTCGCGGGTGATTGACCAGTCGTGCGAAAATACAACTTAGCAGGTGCCTGAAGCCATCCTCGACGAGCAATTCGCCGCTTTGCGACGGTCTGTGGACGAACAGATCGAAGGCGCACGGCGCGAAATTTTAGCGGCTCTGACGCAGGCCGTCGCGAAGATGCGATCGGCCGCGAATGAAATCGAGTGGCATCACGCGGTGCTCGAATCGGGACGCCCGTTCGCGGGCGATCCGGCGGCTCTCGAACTGCTTGCCTCGCTCGCGGCGCTGACCGCACCGTCAGGTTCCGACAGTGCCGCGCGATCCTCTAATAAAGGCGCAGCGGAGTTGAGCGCGCAGCGCTTCGCCAAAGTCAAAATCGCCGAGATCCAACTGTATCAGGCGCCTGCCGTTAAGGCCGGCCGGGCGTCGCGCGATCTTTACGGGTCGCTCCGCCCGCATATCGACGCGGCGCGGCAGGCGTTTCAGCAGCGCTTTCTAACGCCGGGACACGAAATCGCCGATTACCTCCATTCCGAGCTGGTGCGGACGCTGGCGAACGATGATGTGAGTCTGCTCGGTCCAGGATATCCGGGTCCTTTGAAATAGAAATTTGACGTAGAAAGATGTCGCAAGAGCAACGCAGATCGACGCGGAAGAGGCAGGCCAGGCTGATCTGCGCTTTGTGCTTCGCAGGCTTGGCCGTGTTGGCACCAGCCGCTTCGGATCCACTGGCGGAGTTGAAGGCGGGTGCGGCGGCGTTTGATGCCGGCCACTACCCGTCGGCCATCGCGACGCTGGAGCCGCTGGTGAAGAAATTGCCGCAGCTGGCCGATTACGCGGCTTGGTATCTGGCCTCGGCGCAAGTGGAATCGCAGCGATACGCGGCAGCGACGAAAACGCTCGAGATCGTCTGGAAGCAGACCCCGCCGTCGCCGCTGGCCTCCCGATCCGTGCTGCTGGCAGCCCGCGCGTTCGGGCTGAACGGAGATTACGCGGCGGCGGTCGACATCTTACGCAAGAATTACGCGAAGCTGCCCCAGCCGCAAGGCGATCTCGCGTTGGCTTCCGCATTCGCGGCGGCGGGCGATCTGGTCAGCGCGGCGGTGTACGATCAACACGTCTATTACGGATTCCCGACGTCGGCGGAAGCGAGCCAGGCGGACGGCGATCTGAGCCGGCTGCGCGGCCAGCTGGGCGATAATTATCCCCCGGCGATGCCCGATTCGATGCTCGGCCGCGCATTGAAACTGCTGCAAGCGGGCAGCGCGTCCCGCGCACGCAAGGAACTGGAAGCGATCATTCCGCAACTGGGCGGAGCGGAACGCGATCTGGCGCGGGTCCGCGTCGGCGTCGCCCGGTTCGACATGAAAGAGACTTTGGAGGCGCAGAAGTATCTGTCGTCGCTCGACGTATCCTCGCCCGACGCGGATTCCGAGCGGTTGTGTTACCTGGTGCTGGCCGAACGGCGCCTGAAGAATCAGGAAGAGGTACACGCGACGCTCGACAAGCTGGCGCGCCTCTATCCGGCGTCGAAATGGCGCTTGCAGGCGATCGTCGCCGACGCCAATTCGCACCTGATCGAAAATCAACTGGATGTGTATGAGCCGCTGTATCGCGCCTGCTACGAGGCGTTTCCGACAGATCCGCAAGCGGCGGCCTGCCATTGGAAGGTTGCCTGGGGACATTATCTGCGGCGCAATCCGGACGCGGGGGAAATGTTGCGGGCGCATCTCCGGCTATTTCCCGGATCGGAAGACGCCTCGGCCGCGCTGTATTTCCTGGGACGGCTGGCGGAAGCGGCGAACGATACGTCCGCGGCGCGAACCTGGTTCGGCGAAATCGTTCGCGAGTATCCGAATTACTACTACACCGAACTGGCTCGGGAACGGCTGACGCAGATCGGCAGCGGTCCGCAATCCGCCGCTGTCAGCCAGTTCCTGCGCGAAGTGAAATTTCCTCCGCGCGCCCGGACGCTGAGTTTCGTGGCGAACGCGACCACCAAATTGCGGCTGGAACGATCGCGGATGCTGGCGCTCGCCGGGCTCGACGATTGGGCGGAGACCGAGCTTCGCTTCGGCGCGCAGACCGAAGATCAGCCGAATATTCTGGCGCTGGAGCTGGCGACGCTCGCCAGCAAACGTTCGAGTCCGGACGTGGCGATGCGCTACATCAAGCGCTACGCGGGCGGATATTTATACATGCCGATCGATTCGGCGCCGAAGGAGTTCTGGCGCTACGCGTTCCCCATGCCGTATCGCGCCGACCTGGAAAAATTCGCGCACAGCAACGGCATGGACCCGTTCCTGATGGCCGCGCTGATTCGCCAGGAATCCGAGTTCAATCCGAAGGCAATCTCCAGCCAGAACGCCCGCGGTTTGACGCAAATCCTTCCCTCCACCGGCCGCGAGCTGAGCCGCAAACTGAAGCTTCGTCCCTACACCACCGCGCGCTTGTTCCAGCCGGCAGTGAATCTGGAACTCGGGACTTATTATTTGAAGACCATCGCGGACACCCTCGGCGGCCACTACGAAGCCGCACTGGCGGCGTACAATGCCGGATTATCGCGAGCGCATTCCTGGCTCAGCTGGGGCGATTTCCGCGAACCGGCCGAGTTCATTGAGACGGTCCCGTTCGCCGAGACGCGCAATTATATCCAGACGGTTCTGCGCAACGCCTACGTTTACCGGCGTCTGTACGGCGGAACAGAAGCGCGCGAAGCGGTCGCCGCGCGGCAATAATCCGCGGCTAATTCTTGTTGCCGAAGCGATAGCCCAGAATCATCTTCACGATCAGATGATCCGTGCTGCGGGTCGCGCCCACGCCGACGCCGAAGTTGAACTCCCAGTTGGGAGACAGGTTCAAATCGAAGTCGGGATAAAACGAATGCTCCTGAGCATATCCGGCGAAGACGCTATCCAGCGGACCGACGACGCCGTAATATTCGAATCCTGCATTCACCTTCTTGGTCACGTCGTAGCCAACCTTGACGTTCGGTGAGAACACCCAGCCTTGCCCGGCGGACAATCCATGCAGCGATTTATCGAAGGTCGGATTGAAGGCGAGATACCAGCGGTCGATCTGCTTGTCGATGATGGGGCGCAGCTCCACCGTCCAGGTGTCGACCGAATAGACGCGCCGCTGATAGCCGATTTCCGACGACAGGCTGACGCCCACCGGCCACTTCCACGATTCCGGAACGCGAACCCGCGGGCGGATGTGATCGCCCACCCATTGATAGCCTTGATTCGGTCCCTCGCTGGTGAAAATATAGAAGCCGGTTTCGAACCAGTCGGTGAAGCCGTGGGTGATCTCGACGGTTTCATGAAGCTGGTGATTGTCCGGCATCACGCCGTCGATGGTGTCCTTGAATCCCTCAATGGTGAAATTGCTGTGCAGCTCCACCATGGTGCATCCGGGCTTCACCGTCTCCGAGGGATACACCTGAATTTCATAATTGCCTTGCGCGAGTGCCGGAATCGCCGCGCAGAAGAGGAACAAGGGAAGGGCGAGACGCATGAGATTTTCTCAGCGTAGCATGGCGTAACCCGGGTGCCCACGCTCCACGTTGGCGGATCATGTTACAGTGAGGGTTTCGCCTACCGATGTCCGTGCAAATATTCCTTCAGGGAAAGCTTCTAGGCATTGACGAGTTTCTCTTCGCGCCCGCGGGACAGGAACGCGACCAGGTGTTCACCGGCCGCTCCCACTGGATCAGCCTGCTGAGCGAAATGCTGCCGCGCGCGCTGCTGGCCGAGTTGGGACTTGTCGAAAATCCTGCTGGGATCGAGCGGCGGCGGCCAGTTTCTGTTGCTGCTGCCGGAGGAATCGCGCGACGCGGCGCAAACTTTTCTCGAAGCCGCCGCCGGCGGAAATCGCGGCGCTGAGCGACGGCATCGCTGAAGCTGATGTGGAGCGTCACCGAGAATCTGGGAGACTGGAGCGACGTCCGCCGCCGGCTGGCGGAGCAGATGGAGCATCGCCGCGGCACGCCTGCGGCTTTGACGCCGCGCCGGCCAGACGCCAGGCGCCGACGCCGCAGCAGTATTTCGCGCAGGCAACTGGGCATGAAGCTGCGCGACGCGGAATCCGCCGGATGGTCGCCCGAAACGCCGGGCCGGATCCGCATCGGCGAAGGAAAGCACGTCTGGAGCCTCGCGGGATCGCAGCGAATCGCTTCCCTTCGCCCGGCATGCCGCTCCGAGCGACGACGGCACGCGAGCCGGCGTCCACCGCGGCGCTCGCGCCACGCGCTACCGGACTTGCGCACCTGGGGCGTGCTGCGCGGCGACGTGGACAATTTCGGCATCCGCATCCGCCGCGCGCAGACCATCGAGGAGCATATCCAGCTCTCGGTGATGTACAAACAATTCTTCGCGGGCGAGCTGGAAGTGCTGTGCTCCATGCCGGAGTTCTGGCGCAAGGTGACGGTGATTTATTCGGGCGGCGACGATTTCGCGGTCTATGGCGCGTGGGACGCCCTGATCGGCCTGGCGCGCGAAATGGAGCGCTTGTTCCATCGCTTCGCGGAAACCAATCTGAAGGATTTCGCCGGACCCGAAGGCAAGACCATCAGCATGGCGCTGGCGCTTGCGCCCGCCGGTCGACGCCTCGCTCGGCGCGGTATTCGAAGAAGCGGGCGAGCGGCTGGAAGCGGCGAAATCGGCCGACAAGGATTGCATCTGGCTGCTGGGCCGCACGCTCGAATGGAAGCAGTTCGCCGAAGCCGCCGGATTTGAAGGAATCTGCTGATGCGCATGGTCGACGGATTTCGGATGTTCGCCGCAATATCTGCGCGACCTGTGCGGCATTTATCGCGAAACGCAATCGAAGATGTCCCGCCGCCAGGCCCGCAAAATGGGCGGCGAGCGGCCGTGGCGCTATCATCGCCGCATTCGCCGGATTCTGGGCGCGGCGCGGCCGCCGGGCGCCGCAGCGCGGCGATTTTCAAAAAGCGCGGACCGCGTCTGATTGCCGACCTGATCGGCCGCAGCGCGGTCACCGTCAAGTTGCGGCCCGCGGGCCGCGTGGCGCTAGAATGGGCGAGATTGTCGGCTGAGTAACGCTCAAGTTCCTCCGCGCGTTACGATACAAAGGAATCGCATGGAAGATGAAGTTCAACACGAAGGTGAAGGCATGGCTCAAGGCGGAGCGGCAGACTGCCGCGCCGGAGCCGGTCGCGGCGGCGGTGGTGGAAGCTCCCAAATCCGAACGCCGTCAAGTCCGAACCGAGCAAGTCGGAGCCGGTCAAGTCGGAGCCGGCAAGCACGAGGCTCCCAAGCCGCAGCAGAATCATCGACGCGAGGATCGTCCGCCTCGTCCGCCTGGAGAAAATCGCGGCGAAGGCCGGGGCGGAGATCGTCCGGCGCGGTGATCGTCCGGGCGGCGATCGGCCGGAGCGCGGTGGACGATCGCGGAGGCGAACGTGGCGGCGACCGGCGCGAAGGCGGCCGGCCCGGTGGCGGGCGTCCCTTCGAGATGGCGCCCGAGATCGAGCTCGAAAAACTCATCTCCGACAGCCTGTATCTGGACAACCAGGCGCACGCCGTGGTCGCGCGCATGCGCGACATGGATTCCGGCACCAAGAGCCAGTTGCGGCGTCTTGTATAACGCGGTGCGCCGCGCGGTGCGCGCTCCGGAAAGCGAGCGCCAGCACCAGTTCGTGATGCTGCGCGCGCGCCTGGCCTACACCATCGCGCGGCATTCGCTGCGAAGTCTGGACGCGCTCGAACGCCTGCTGCTGCAGGTGACGCGCCGCAACGACGCGCGCGGCTACGAGCGATTCAAGGATCTGTTCGAAGCGATCGTTGCCTACAACGAATAGCGCTTACAACGAATAAAGAGGACTATGAGCACACATACCGCTCAAACGCAGTTGCAGTTGGTCGGCAAGCTGATTCTCTCGGGCGACCTGCACTGCGAAACCGGCCTGCACATCGGCGCCGGCAAGGGATCGCTCGAAATCGGCGGCGCCGACAATCCGGTGGTCAAGGACGCCTTCGGCCTGCCCTACATTCCCGGCAGCTCGCTGCGCGGCAACGTTCGTTCGCTGCTGGAGAACGCGCATGGGCCTGACCACGCCGGCCGAGCTGGTGTATCTCTCCAAGCGCCGGGGCCAGGAAGTGCGCATTCATCAGAGCGACCGTCCCGACGACGAAATCTGCCTGCTGTTCGGCCGCAATCCGGGCCGCGTGGAGCGCGTGGAGGGCGAAGCCGCTGGAGACGCCGCGCGGCGAGTCCCGCGCGCCTGACCATCTACGACGCGCCGCTCGATCCCGAAAGCATCACCGCCGCAGATGCGCGAGAATCTGGACGACGAAATCACCGAAGTGAAGAGCGAGAACGCCATCGACCGCATCACCTCGCAGGCCAATCCGCGGACGCTGGAACGCGTTCCGGCCGGCGCGCGTTTCCAAGTGCGCATGGTGCTCGACGTCCTGTGCGAAGAAGACAAAGCGCTGGCCGCGCGGCTGCTCGAGGGCCTGCGGCTGCTCGAAGACGACGCGCTCGGCGGCGGCGGATCGCGCGGCAGCGGACGCGTGCGCTTCGCGAATCTGAAACTGAGTCTGGCGCAATCGCGCGTTCTATTCGTCGGGCGGCGCCGAAGCCGAGCTTGCCTCCGGCGCGGATCTGGGCGCGGTCCAGGCGTCTGGCCAACGACGCGACTTTCGGCGAAAAGCTGGCGAGCTAAGCATGACCGCCGGTCTTCTGATCCGCCTGCGGCCCACCGGGCCGTGGCGCATCGGCCCCGATTCCGGCGATCGCGATCGCGTGGATCGCATCTATCACAGCGATTCGCTCTACTCCGCGGTGTCGCAGCGCGATGGCGCGCCTCGGGCTGTTGGACGAATGGCTGGATGCGACCGCGCGCGCACCCGAGCCCGCGGTGCGCTTCAGTTCCTGCTTTCCGTTTCACGGGCGAGACGCTGTTCGTGGTCCCGCCGCGCACTGTGGCCTCCGCCGGCGTCGTCCAAGGTGCGCTGGAAGGGCGCGCGATTCGTTCCGCTCAGCGTGGTCGAGAATCTGCTTCACGGGCAGCCGGTCGCATGAAGACACTGGATCGGTCGACGGCGCCAGCGAATGCCTGGTGCCCGCACGGCGCCGCAGGGTCCGTTTCGTCGCCGTCGGTCCGCTCGAGCGCGGCGGTCGACCGCGAGGGCGACGAGCGTCGCGCCGCATTCCACCGCGTGCCTGGAATTCACTCCCGGCAGCGGATTGTGGTTGGTGGCGGCGTTTCCGAACGACGCCGCGCGCGAGCAGTGGACGCGGCCGCGCTGACGGCCGCATTTCGCCTGCTGGCCGATTCCGGATTCGGCGGCGAACGCTCCCGCGGCTGGGGCCGCGCGGAGATGCCGGAAATCGCGGACGGCAATTTGCCGGATCTGCTTCTGACGAATCGGCGGCCGGCGCGGCCGAGACCGGCTACTGGATGCTGTCGCTTGTTTCATCCCGGCGCCTGCCGACGCGGTCGACTGGCAGCGCGGCAATTATTCGCTGACCACGCGCGGCGGGCGCGTCGAAAGCGATGCGGCTGGGGCGACGTGAAGAAGACCGACGCGCATGGTGGCCGAAGGATCGGTCCTGGTGGCTTCCGCGCGAACCGCGCGGCGCGGCCACCGATGTCGCGCCGGATGAGTTTCGCGCATCCCGTCTATCGCGCCGGATTCGCGCTGGCGATTCCGATTCCGCTGACGCCGTGGAAGGACCGCCGCATGAAGTATCGCGTCACCTGCCTGACGCCCACGCTGGTCGGCGACGGCCAGAAGCTTGCGCCCATCGACTACATGGTCTGGAAGGATCACGTCAACGTGCTCGACCAGCGGCGCATCTTCCGGCTGCTGGCCAAAGGTCCGCGGCTCGACGGCTATCTGGCGCAGCTGAAGAAAGCCGACAAGCTGGACTTCGCCTCCTGGGGCGGCTTCGCGCAGAACTTCGCCGGCCGGCGCATTCCGTTCGAACATCCGAGCGCGATTCCCGCGTGGCGAACGCGCGCAGGCCGAAAATCTATTCATTCCGACCTTCGCCGCTGTCGCCCGCGGTCCGTACCTTCCCGGCACCGCGATCAAGGGCGCGCTGCGCACCGGCGCCGTGTTCGACCGCTGGACCGAAGCGACCATGCGCGATCTGGCCGCGCGCATCGGCGGAAGATCGCGTCCCGCGCAATCCCGCGACGAAAGCCGAAGACGCCGTGCTGGGCGGATCCGGGAACGAACCGCATGCGCCGTCTGTCCGCTGGCGGATTCGACGCCCATCCACTCATTCGGCATGAAAGTCTATCTGCTGCGCGTCTCGACTCTGATCGCCCGGGGCGCGGACAAGTTCGAGCTCGGCTGGAAATCGCCGCGCGGCTCGGTCGATGCCGCGCGCATCGACGACAGCACGCCGATCTTCGCCGAGATGGCCGCGCCCGGAACCGCCTTCGAAGGATCGTGGCAGGAGCGCTCGGTTGGCGATCGGGCGAAGCTGTTTCCAGGCCTCCAACCGCTACGCCGCCGCGCTGATCGCGCGTCATCAAGAAGTACGCGGAACTGGGCCGGTCTGGCCCGGCTGGCGAGCGATGCTCGGATCAACTCGAGGCGCGTATCGCGGAAATCGGCGGCCGCCAGGATGTCTGCCTGCTATCGATCGGCTGGGGCGGGGGACTGCTCGGCAAATCCGCGTACCTGGAAACAGAGGACGAGTCGTACCGGAAGATTCTCCGGCAGATGCCGCTCTACCAACGAGCCATCCAAACCGGCCTGCCGTTCCCCAAAACCCGCCGTGTGATCTTCCAGGACGGCCAGCCGGCCAGCCTTCCCGGCTGGGTGCATGCTGCGAAGTCGAGTAACCCGTTCCCCACAAACACCTCTAGGACGTCTAGTACCTAAAATCCGTTTGAGCCCGCGAGTTTGCATGGTACTATCGATAAGTACAGGCAATAGAGGGTTTAGCTCGCAAAAGGCCCCACGGAGGATGGCGGTTCCGCCAACATGTACAACGCTTTTTTTGGCTTCTCGGAGAGCCCGTTCAGTCTTAGTCCGGACCCGGCTTTCTTCTACCGCAGCGAACAGCACGAAGAAGCGCTGGCGAATCTGGTCTACGGCGTCCAAGCGCGCAAGGGCTTTATCGTCCTTTCGGGCGAGGTGGGCACCGGCAAGACGACCATGCTCGAATGCCTGCGCGACTACCTGGAATCGCAGTACATCGAGTTCGCCTTCCTGTTCAACTCCCGCATCAACGTCGAGCAGTTCTTCGAGATGATCGCCTACGATCTCGACCTGCCGTGCGCGCGCACGTCGAAGACCGAGGTTCTGTTCGCGCTGAACCAGCTGCTGGTGGAGCAGGCGCAGGACGGGCGCACCGTGGTGCTGATCGTCGACGAGGCGCACAACCTCGAATGGGAAGTGCTCGAAGAGATCCGCCTGCTGGGCAATCTGGAAAATCGCAACGGCAAGCTGCTGCAGATCATCCTGGCCGGACAGCCGGAACTCGACCGCAAGCTGGACGCGCCGAATCTGCGCCAGTTGAAGCAGCGCATCGTGCTGCGCTGCAATCTGCAGCCGTTCACGCTGCGCGACGCGGTGGAGTACATCGAGTCGCGTCTGGAACGGGCGGGCATGCCGGATCAGACCGTTTTCTCCGAAGAGCTGATGGCGGAGATTCACCTGCGCGCGCAGGGCATTCCGCGCCTGATCAACGCGATCTGCGACAACCTTCTGCTGACCGCGTTCGCGCTGGAGAGCGAAGAGTCTGCAACATGGAGATGCTCGACGAAGTCTGCAAGGACATGCGCCTCGAATGGCCCGGCAGCCGCCGCATCCGCGGGCGCGTCAGCGACGAAAGTTTCGAGCATACGCCTTATAAATTGACCTGATATCATCGCCTAGCAGGAGGCGATATGCTCCGCTTGCTGGAATCCTGCCTTCAGGATCTGCGTCATGGCGTGCTCCTGCTGCGCCGCGATGCCGCGACGTCCACCCTCATCGTCATCGTGCTCGCGCTCGGCATCGGCGGCAACGCCGCGATGTTCACGCTGCTCAAGGCCGCCTTTCTCGATCCGCTTCCTTACCGCGACGCCGGACGCCTGGTCACCATCGTCGAAAACGACGGCTGGATGGCCAGCGATTCCGAATATCTGGAGCTTCGTGACCGCAGCCGCACCCTCGACCAGTTCGCCTTCGCCGAGCATGGCGACATGCAGCTCACCGGATCGGGCCAGCCTGTCCGCTTGTTCGCCGCCGGCGTCACCGCTTCTTTTTTTCGAACCCTCCATCTAAACGCATCCCTCGGCCGCACGTTTCTCGATCAGGAAAATGATCCCGGCCGCACCCCTTCCGTCGTCTTGACCGATGCGTTCTGGCGATCGCGAATGGGCGCCGATCCTCGCGTGATTGGAAAAACGCTTCGCCTGGACATGCAGCCGGCGATCGTGGTCGGTGTGCTGCCGCCCTCGTTTCAGTTCGATTATCCGACCCTCGGGATTCAGGAGCCCGTGGATATATATGTCTCGCGCGCGGTCCAGCCCGTGCCCTTCCAGTCGAGCGGCAGCGGACGCGGCGTGCCCGTCCGCGTGATCGCCCGGTTGCGGGAAGGCGTGACGTTCGATCAGGCGCAGGCCGACCTTCACATCGTCGGATCGTCGATCGTGCGCGAGCACGCGGCTTATTTTAGAACCCGCGACGGCAGCCCCAGCCGCTTCAACTTCCGCCTGATTCCCCTGCGCGACGCGATCGTCGGCACCCAGCGGTCTCTGTTGTGGATGCTTCTCGGCGGAGCCGGGCTGTTATTGCTGATCGCCTGCGCGAACACGGCGCAGCTTCTTCTCGCGCGCTCGCTGCGCCGGGGCAGGGAAGTCGCGATTCGATCGGCATTAGGCGCGAGCCGTCGCCGCTTGATCCGCCAGTTCCTGATGGAAGGCCTGGTCCTGGCGTTCTGCGGCGGCGCGGCGGGCTTGAGCCTCTCCGGATGGATTCTGCATGTCCTCGTGGTCTTGCTGCCCGTGCGCAGCCCCTTACTCGCTTCGGCACATCTCGATGGAAGGGTCGTCGGATTTACGCTCGCCATCTCCGTAATCTCCGGCCTGGTCTTCGCGACCATCCCCGCGATCAAAGGCAGCGGCTGGACGCCCGGACCTTCGCTATTGGCGCGAGTCACGCGCGATGGCAACCGCTGGCGTCACGCGATGATCGCCATCGAAGCCGCCCTCTCAGTTTTTCTACTCTGCGGAGCGAGCCTGATCGCGCTGAACCTGTGGACCCTGATCACCAGCCCCATGGGCTTCGATCCGCGGCATGTTTTGGTGATGCAGGTAACGGCGCCCTGGGCAAAGCACCAGGACGTGGTGGACCACAAAGCGGGTTTTCAGTTTCAGGAATACGTCAAGAAAATCGAGGCGATTCCCGGCGTGGATTCGGCGGCGACCGTCACCGGACCCCCGCTGCATCCCGGGCGCGGCGGCCCCACGGAATTGATCGGCGTAACCGACGAATCCGGCCAGCCTCGTCACGTCATCGGCCGCAACCATCTGGTCAGCGACGATTATTTTCGCGTTCTGCGTATCCCTCTTCTCGCCGGCCGCGCGTTCAGCGAGAACGACGCCGGTCCCATGGCCGTGGTCGCGATCGTGAACGAAGAATTCGCGCGCCGCTTCGGATTCGGCGCCGATATCGTCGGCAAACAAATCCCCGACGCTCCCGGCCGGCCGCCTATCGACATCATCGGCATGGTCGGCAACACCCGAGTCTTTGGATTGGCGACCGATCCATTCCCGGAAGTGTATCTATCGTCTCTACAACTCGATTGGTCTAACGTCTACCTCGTCGTTCGCTCCACCATTCCGCCCGCCGATCTGATGAAGCTGGTTCGCGGGGCTGTGGAGTCCGCGAATTCCGATCAGGCCGTGTTCGGCGTCAGCACCATGGGCCAGTTCATCTCGGATTCCTTCCGCGAGCCGCGATTCGAGGCGTGGCTGATCGGCGCATTCGCTTTTCTCGCGGTCGCGATGGCCGCCGCGGGCATGTACAGCGTCCTCTCTTGCCTGCTTTCGCAGCGGACCTCAGAGATCGCGATTCGTATCGCCCTCGGAGCGGCGCGCGGCGACATCGTCCGCACCATTCTGGGGCCGACGGCCGCATGGGTGATCACGGGGCTGGTTGGCGGTCTGGGCCTGGGGATGGCGGCGCGCGCCGTGGTTCGCTCGCTATCGAACCTTGCGATTCAGGGCTCGCCCTGGATCTACGTGCTGGTGGCCATGTTCTTTCTCCTGGTGACCTTCGCGACCACCGTTCCAGCCATCCTACGCGCCAGCCGCCTGGATCCGGCGCTTGCTCTGCGGAGCGAATAGTAGCGGACTAAAGACCGGCGTTGCGGGCCGAGACGCGCGCGACACTTGACCAGTCCATTTCCGCCTGGCCGTGGGCCATGGCGTTGACGAAATGGTCGTGCACCACGCTCGCGACGGGCATGGGCGATGCGCACTCTTCGGCGGTCTGCATCGCCAGCCGCACATCTTTCAAGCCCAGTTTCAGCTCAAATCCGGCGGGCTCGAAGTTTTCATTCGCGATCATCCGGCCATAGTTGGCGTAGACGGGCGAGGCGAACAGCGCGTTCATGATTTCCAGGAACAGGTGCGGGTCGACGTTCGCTTTGCGAAGCGTCGCGAACGATTCGCCGAAACTTTCGAGGACACTCATGATCATAAAATTGCCGCAGACCTTCAATGCATTAGCCTGCCAGGGCTCGGCTCCGGCGATAAACGTCGCGCGTCCGATGGCGTCAAACAACGGTCGGACGCGCTCGATCTGATCCGAAGCGCCGCCGGCGATCACCAGGAGTTTCGCGGCCTCGGCCGCTTCCGGCCGTCCGAACACCGGCACGCTGAGGTAGCCTTGACCGCGCGCGGCGTGATTGGTGGTGAGACGCCGGGCGAGCGCGGTGCTGATGGTGCTGCTCGAAACGTGAATCGAGCCGCGGGCGAGCGCCGTTAGGATACCTTCTTCGCCGAAAACCACGGACTCGACCGCGCGATCGTCCGCCAGCATGGTGAATACGGCTTCAGCGTCCAGGCAGGCCTCCTCGGGCGATCCGGCGACATGCGCGCCGTCGCGAGCGAGCGATTCCGCTTTCTCGCGGCTGCGATTCCATACGGAAATCGAATGCCCCTTAAGAAGCAAGTTTCGCGCCATGGGAGCGCCCATTTTCCCGAGCCCAATGAATCCGATTTTCATATCATCAGGATATCGGGAACGAGGCAGGCACTAGAGCATGGATTTCGTCAGAATCCAGACCTTTTCCCAGCCGGGAACGCGAATGCGGCGATCGAGGACGTCGATAATCCGCGGCGACAATCCGGTCGAGCAGAGCGCGAATAGATGCCGATCAGCGCCCGCAACGAGGCCCGGCTGCGCGGGTGAACCATGCCCACCAGCGGTTCCGATTGACGATAATAATCGCGTGCGCGAGCGGCCTCGAAGTCCATCATACGGCGAAAGCTCTCCGCGGGCAGGAACGTGTCCGGGCGAGACCTCAAAGCGCGCGAAATCCTCCGCCGGAAGATAGACGCGTTGTTTCGCGGAATCCTCGCGGACGTCGCGCAGAATGTTGGTGAGCTGGAACGCGATCCCGCACTTCTCGGCCAGATCCAAAGCCCGGTCGATCATCAAACCCGAAAATGTGGATGATGGTGAGGCCCACCACGCTCGCGACGTGATAGCAATAATCGTAGAGTTCGATCGAAGGTCTGGATGCGGCGCGGTTCGAGATCGGAGCTGACGCCTTCGATCATGTCGAAGAAATACTGGTGCGGAATTTTGATAGCGCGTCGACGGTATCGACGAAAGCGGGCCATAGCGGATGATCCGGCGCGTTGCCGGCAGAGCGGCGGATTCCAGATCTCCGCGCCAGCTGCGCGATGGCGGCGGCGCGGTCGGCGATGCCTTCGTCGTCGCTCAGATCGTCGCAGTAGCGCATGAAGGCGTAGATGGCGCACATGGCGCGCCGCTGCGGTCCGCCGGAAGCAGCAGAAAAGAATAGTAAAAATTCTTGGCTTGAGCGCGAGCGACGCGCGTGCACCAGGCGTACGACTGCGCCGACAGTCATGCGGCGCTGGAAAAAGCCCGCCGCGTGATGGCGCCCAGCAGCAGGCTCACGCGTTCCATTTTCGAGATCGACGGGCCGCGCGCGCAGCACGTCGTAATCCTGGCGCTCGATCTTTTCGAGCACCTTCAGGCCGCCGCGGCTGAACAGATTCCAGATCGATCGCCAGGCGCCGGTCCACTTGATCGGCCAGCGGCAGTCCCTTGAGAAACAAGCTCGCGCGCGACGTCCACCGCCTCTTTCATTGCGGCGCGGAATTGCGGTCGTCGAACCGCCGTCGCAATCAGTCATCGACCGAATAGCCGTGCTTCGCCAGCAGGTCCAGCGGAAGATAGACGCGATCCTTCTGCCAGATCGACGGTCACGTCCTGCCAGAAATTGGCGAGCTGCAGCGCGGTGCAAGTGGCATCGGAGAGCGCCTGCCGCGCGGCGTCGTGATAGCCGCACAAGCCCAGCACCAGCCGGCCGACCGGGATTCGCCGAATAGCGGCAGTACTCGAACAGCTCTTCGAAATTCCGGTAGCGCGTGACGGTCTGATCCTGTTCGAAAGCGCTGGATCAGATCGTCGAACGGTTCGATCGGGAAGCTGGTGCCGCTGCGCGGTGTCCGGACAGCGCGACGAACACCGGATGCGACGCGCTCGCCCGCGTACATCGCCTGCAAGCTCGCCGCGCCACCAGCGCGAGCAGGCGCAGGCTCTCCTGCGTATCGCCGATTTCGTCGCCCAGATCGTCGGCCCAGCGGCAGAACGCGTAGACGTTGTAGAAATCCTGATGCAGGCGCTTGGGCAGCAGAAAACTGACCACCTGGAAATTCTCGTAATGATGGGTCGCGAGCCAGCTGGGTGTAGCGCAGCGATTCCTCGCGCGGCCACGACGCGCTCAAGCTGATCCGGGATTCGCGAGAAAAGCGGTGGGCGCCGAGAAACACGGCTTTTCGGCGCTTAGGGGATGATCGCGGTCTTCAGGTGGCCGTTGTGGCTCATCAGGTGTTGCATCACTTCCAGCAGATTGGTGAGCGGCTCCACGCGGTTCACGAAATCCTTGGCCGTGACGTAGCCGCGGCGCAACGCATTTCGAGCGCTTTGCGGATCAGCGCCGGCGTGTGATGGAAGCTGGCTTTGCAGGTGAGCTCGGAATAATGCAGCAGATTGGTATCGAGCTTGACCTCGGTGCCGCTGGGGCAGCCGCCGAAGAAGTTCACCACGCCGCCGCGCCGCAGCAGGTGGATCGCGAGCTGCCAGACTTCCGGCAGGCCCACCGCTTCGATCACGACGTCGGCGCCGCGGCCACCGGTCATTTCCTTCACCGGACCCACCACGTCGGCGCCGTCGCTGTTGATCGATCACTTCGTCGGCGCCCATTCGCGTCGGCGCGATCGAGCTGCGGTCTGGCGGCGTCCGATGGCGATCACGCGCGCGCCGTACACCGCCTTGGCCAGGCGCACGAACATCATGCCGATGGGTCCCAGGCCGATCACCGCGATGGTGTCGCCGGGGCGCAGGCCGGTTTCTTCCAGGCCGCGCAGCACGCAGGCCAGCGGCTCCACCAGCGCCGCGTCCTGATAGCTCACGTGGTCCGGCACGTGGATGCATGTTCTTCTGGACGATGCGCTCCGGAATGCGGATATATTCGGCGTAGGCGCCGTTGTTGAACAGCAGATCCTCGCACAGATTTTCCTGCTCGCGGTGGCAGTAGATAGCACTCGCCGCAAGGCGCCGAATTGGCGGCCACCACGCGCTGGCCGATGTTGAATCCGCGAACCTGCTCGCCCATCGCGACGATGTCGCCGGCCAGTTCATGCCCGAACAGCGCGGGCGGAACGATCATCCGCGCATGATAGCCGCGGCGAAACACCTTGACGTCGGTGCCGCAGGTGAGCGCCGCGCGCACGCGCACCAGCACGTCGCCCGTGCCGATCGTGCGGCACGTCCACGGTCTCGATCTGCAGGTGCTCTTTGCCGTACAGGACGGCAGCCGTCATCTGCTCAGTCACTCGTCTGATCCTCACCTCTGGGGCTGTACTACTATCTTCAACGATTCTTCGTCGGGATGCAACGCGCGCTCAATTCCCTCATGAATATCGGTTAAGCGAAAACCGATGCGAAATCAGTTCCTCAACCGGCAGTGCGCCGCTAAACACCAGATCGGCGGATTCCTTCTGCAGATCCACCGACGCGCTGTAGGAGCCGCACAGCATCCGCTCTCCCATGCAGACGTCGGCGCCGGAAACCTCGATTCGCTCCTGATGCGAAGTCTGCGCGAACAGCAGAATCCGCGCGCCCGGGCCGCGAACAGGCCACCGCCTGCTCGACGATGCCGGCGCCGAGGCCGCGATGATCACCAGATCCGCGCCGCGGCCCTCGGTCATGCGATCGCACGGCTCTCTCAAGCGCGGCGTCGCGCGGATCGAAGGCGTCGTCGCGCGCCGAATTTGCAGCGCCAGCGTCCGGCGCGACTGGCATGGTGTCGGTCGCGACGATGCGCGCTCCGGTCGCGCGCCACCATCATCGTGAAGATCAGGCCGATGGGGCCCTGGCCCAGGATCAGCCACCACGTCGTCGGGCTGCGGGTCGATCTGCTTCACGCCCTTCAGGCAGGTATTCACCGGCTCGACGAAGCAGGCCTGCTCGAAGGAACGCCGTCCGGAATCTTCTCGACGCCGCGCTCGACAATCCAGTCCATCACGCGGACGTATTGCGAAAATCCGCCGCCCGCCGGTTCGTATCCCGCGGTCACGCCGACCTTCTTATACACCGGGCACTGCGCGTACAGTTTCTTGCCGCAGTAAAAACATTTCCCGCAAGGAATGTGATGAAACACGATCACGCGGTCGCCCGGCGAGTAGCGCGTGACGCCCTCGCCGACCGCCGCCACCACGCCCGCGGTTTCATGGCCGTAAATGCGCGGCGGCAGGCAGCAGGTTGTACTCGATCTTCTTGAGATCGGTGTGGCAGATGCCGCAGGCTTCCACGCGAATCAGAATTTCCCCGCGGCCGATCTCCGGCACCGGAATCGATTCCACTTCCACCACGCTCGCGCCCTTATACACGGCGGCCTGCATGGTCGCGATTCGCGGCCTTCGGCGGCCACGAGACTAGAATCGGCAGTCGGCAAAGAAATCTCCTAGACGATTCGGCGGCCATGCTGGCAATTGCGATCCAAGCGTCGCAGAGCCGGGCATCGCGGTGAAAGGCCGCGCCAGAGCGGCCAGCGCGATCCGGGTGCGCGAAAAACGTCCCGCGCGCGTCGCGATAACGATTAAAATCCAGCGGCATATCTTCGCCGGCGCGTGTCCGAAACCGCGCGGATCGCATAAAACGGCACGCCCCACTCCGCGGCTTTCCGGGCGACGGCGGCCGCTTCCATCTCGACCGCCGCGGCGCCGGTCTTCTCGCGCAAGCATGCGCTTTTCGCGCGGCGTCACGGCCACACGGTCCGACGGATTGAACCCGCCACGCACGAACGCGCCGCGTGCGGCAGGGTCGAATGCGCCGTACGACCACGATGTCGCCCACCCGCAGCGCCGGATCGAGCGCGCCGCAAAATCCCGTGCTGATGATTCCGTCCACGTCCATTCTTTTCGTTCAACGCCTCTTCCACCAATCCCGGTCCCGGGCCGTTGGCGACCAGCCACCAGCGGTCGCCCTTCCACTGCACTTCGCAGGCGAACTCGCGCCGGCCAGTCGAGCTTGTGCCGGCTCGCCCGAACGCGCTTCAAAATTCCATCGAACTCACGCCGCTCGGCGGCCACCAGCCAGCCAGCGTCCTCAGCAATATCCATTCGCCCGAAACCACTCCACCGCGCGCCGCAGCGCTGCCGACGCCGGGCCCGGCGCGATATCCCAACTCCCGCGCGGCCTTGTCGTGCCGCACCCACATCTTCTTGCGCGCCATCCGCACGCCGTCGAGCGGCGCCAGCGGCTCCTTGCCCGTCACGCCGGCCCAGGCCGTCGAAGCCACGCCCGCCGCGTAGGCCACCGCGTACGGAATCCGCATCTTCGGCGCCGGCTTTCCCGTCGATCTCCGCCAGCGTCGCAAAAATCTGCTCGCAGCGTCAGATTCTCCGACCCCAGAATGTAGCGCTCGCCCGCGCGTCCCCGCTCGCAGCGCCAGCAAGTGCCCTGCGGCCACGTCGCCGCACATCGACCACGTTCAAGCCCGGTATCGAGAAACGCCGGCATCGCTCCCCGCACAAAATCCACCACGATCTTGCCGGTCGGCGTCGGCTTGAAATCATGATCGCCGACCGGCGCCGTCGGATTCACGATCACCACCGGAAATCCCTCGCCCGCGAACTCCAGCGCCACCTGTTCCGCCAGGAACTTCGACCGCTTATACGGCCCCGGCCATTTCCGTCGACGCTCACCGGGCGTGTCCTCGATCGCCGATTCGCCCTTCGGAATTCCGATGCAGCCCACGGTGCTGGTATAGACGCACCCGTTCCACGCCCGCCGACTCGCGCGGCGGCCAGCAGATTGCGCGTGCCGTCCACGTTCGAACGGTACATCTCTTCCGGATCGCGGCGCCCACAGCCGGTAATCCGCCGCGACGTGATAAACCACGCCGCAGTCCGTCCACCGCCCGCGCCAGCGAATCCGCGATCCCGCAGATCGCCCGGCACCGGCTCCACTCCCTCCAATTCCCGCAACGCTTGCGCTCGCGCCGGATCGCGCGCCAGCGCCCGCACCGCGCTCGCCGCGATCCAGCAGCTTCCGCGCCACATGCCAGCCGACAAATCCCGTCGCGCCGGTGACCAGAACCGGCTTCATCTCGTTTCTAAAGCGACGATGAACTCAGCTCAACAGCCAGCTCAGCGACTTGAACGGATCGCTGAATTTCGAATTGATGCCGTAGGCGGCCGACGGCTCATAGCCGCAATGCACCATGCAGTCCTCGCAGCGCGGATCGTTGCCCGTGCCGTAGTTGTCCCACGGCGTTTTGGTCATCAGATCCTCGAACGTGTTGTAATGCGCGTCCGTGATCAGGTAGCACGGGCCTTTCCAGCCCTTGACGTTATAGGTCGGCATGCCCCACGCCGTGCAGGGCAGCTCGCGCTCGCCCTTCAGAAATTCCATGTACACCGGCGACGAAACCAGCGGGAAGCGCTTGGCCATCTTGTCGATGTCCTTGAACTTCTCGTGGACATCTTCGCGAGTCAGGAAGATTTCGCGATCGTTCACCGCCGAGTAGCCGTAGGCCGGCGAAATCGTGTGCCCGTCCACTTCGAACTGCTCCAGGTACTCGAACAGCTCCCAGATCTCGTTCATGTCGGTCTCTTTGTAGACCGTGGTGTTGGAGAAGACCTTGAAGCCGCCGGCCTTGGCGGCCTTGATGCCCTCGATCGCTTCCTTGAACACGCCCTCGCGCTCGACGGCGATGTCGTGATTCTTTTCCATGCCATCCAGGTGGACGTTGAACACCAGGCCCGGATGCGGCTTGAAATCCTTCAGCTTCTTCACGCAGGAACATGCCGTTGGTGCACAGCTGGATGTACTTGCCGCGATCCAGAATCGCCGTCGCACAGCGGGCCGATGTCCGGGTACAGCAGCGGCTCGCCGCCGCAGATGGAAACCATCGGAGCGCCGCACTCGTCCACGGCCTTCAGGCACTGCTCCAGCGACAGGCGCTCGCGAATCGATGATTCGTATTCGCGGATGCGCCCGCAGCCGGTGCAGGTCAGATTGCAGGCGTGCAGCGGCTCCAGCATCATCACCAGCGGGAAGCGCTTGTTGATCATCGGATGCGGCTTGCGCTCGCCTCTCGACCGCCGGAATCTGGGTGTGGATGATCTGGAATGGATTCGCCGGATCCTCGGTCGCGGCGTACATTCTTCTGCCACTCCGGGCTTGCGGACGAATCTTGTTCTTGGCGATGTAGGTCGCCATGTCGGCCACCTGCGAAAGCGGAACTCTCATGAGCGGTCTGCTCCGTGTCGCGCCTCTCGTCTTCAGGTAGTTCGAAAGCGCCAGCACCGGAAACGAATTGCGGTAAAGTGATACTTCAAATAAAAGACGCCCGGGAAACCGGTGCCGGTGGACAACGCTTCATCCCAGCTCGCCGTCCGGCCTGCTGCGTCTCCATCAAATATTCGACGCCCTTGTGCAGGCTGTTGCTGGTGGTGTCGCCGCCGGCGAGCAGACCCGAGGATCGCCCAGGCGGTCTGCGAAGGCGTGCTCGGCGCCGCGACGAAGGTGTTCTGCGATCGTAGCTGGCGCAGCTTTCGCCCCAGCCGCCGTCGGCGTTCTGAATGGACCGCAGCCATTCGCCGGCGCGCAGAATATACGCTTCGCGATCGCTTTCGCCCGCGGCTTGCAAGTCCGCGCAGCGCCAGGAACGTGCCGTAAATGTAATCGACGCCCCAGCGCCCGTACCAGCTTCCGTCGGCTTCCTGCGATGCGCTTCAGGTACTCGACGCCGCGCCGGATCGCCGGATGGTCGCGCTTGACGCCGCGACGCGATCAGCCCTTCGAGCACGCGGCCGGTGATATCCGGACACGTCGGATCGAGCATCGCGTTGTGATCGGCGAACGGCACCGCGCTCAGAAATTGCCAGTTGTTGTCGACGTCGAACGCCGCCCAGCCGCCGTCTTTCGATTGCATGGCGAGCAGCCAGTTCGACCGCGCGCTTCACGCAGGCGTCCTGCTTGGCCGCTCGGCGCCTGCGCGTCGCGCCAGCGCCAGCAGCACCTGCGCCGTGTCGTCGATGTCCGGATAAAACTCGTTGGCGAATTCGAAATACCAGCCCGACGGCTCGACGTTCGGACGCTTGATCGCCCAGTCGCCCTTGCGCCGGACTTCCTTGGTCAGCAGCCAGTCCGCGCAGCGCGTCAGCGCGTGATCCGGCGCCACGCCCGGATTCGCCCAGCGCGTACGCCGCGATCGCCGTGTCCCAGACCACCGAGAAACACGGCTGGAAGAAGAAGCCGCGCTCGTCGTCCACCAGCAGGTTGAAGAACTGCTTCTCGGCTTCCTTGACGTCGGGATGATCCTTGGGATAGCCCAGCAGATCGAGCGCCATGATGACGTACATCATCGGCGGATAGATCGCCGCCAGGCCGTCGGTGTAGCGGGTGCGCTCCAGCATCCACTGCTCGGCGCGGCGGATCGCTTTCGTGCGCAGGCCTCGCGACCCGTGCCGCTCCCAGAACTTCAGGAACTTGTCGGCCTGCAGGAAGAAATTGCGCCAGCTGAAGAAGCCTTCGTCGTTCGGAAATTCGAGCGGCACGCCGGGCACGAACAGTTCGTTCAGCGTGAATCCCGGCCGGCACCGGGCGCTGCGGATTCATCGCGTGCACGATCGACAGCGGAATCACGATCGCCCGCGTCCACGACGACATCTCGTAGATCAACTTGCCCAGCAGCATGAACTCGGGTGGAATCGACGGCGTGTGCTCGCGCGGATACAGCCCGAACAGGCTCAGGTTGACCTTGACGTAGCTGTTGGCCGCCTGCAGTCCGCCCAGCGCCAGAATCCGCTCGCGCGCCCGCGCCAGGTTCGGATCGTCGTAAGCCAGGCCCGCCAGCTTCAGCGCGGTGTACGCCTTCACCGTCGCGCTGATTTCCGAAGGCCCTTCGGCGTAAATGTTGAAGCCGCCATCGGGCAACTGCCGCGCCAGAATCGAGCGAACCGCTTTGTCGATCAGCGGCCGCGTGGGCGGATTCCAGACGCCGTCCTGACCGGCGGATGCCGCCACAGTTCCAGCAGAATGAAGTCCGATTCGAGCGTGGTGTCGGCGGTGAGGTCGGCCCACCAGTATCCGTCGCGGATGCTGGCGATCCAGCAGGTAGTCCGACCGCCCGCCGCATGGCTCTGCGCACAGGCGGCCGCCAGCGCGTCGGCGACTTGGAGGCTGGGACTCATACGCGCGCGATGGTCTGCAACTGCACCGTCCGGCCAATTCCGACGGGCAGATTGAAGCGCACGTCTTCTTCCTTGATTTCCATTTCTTCCAGTTCGATCGAAGCCGCGGCTCGCGCAGCGATCCGATCAATTCCTCGCACCAGATTCTCCGGAGCCGATGCCCCGGCCGTCACCGCGACGGTTTCGACGTCCTCCAGCCACTCCGGTCGCACTTCGCTCAGATCGTCGATCAGATACGCCGGCACGCCCATCTTTTCGCAAACTTCCACCAGACGGCGCGAATTCGAGCTGTTCTGCGATCCCACCACCAGCAGCAACTGGCACAATGGCACCACCGCCTTCACCGCCAGCTGCCGGTTTTCGGTGGCATAGCAAATGTCCTGCGCCGCCGGACCTTGAATCTTCGGGAAACGCTCGCTGCAGCCGATCCACAATGTCCTTGGTCTCATCCAGGCTCAACGTGGTCTGCGTGATGAAGGAAACGCGTTCCGGGTCGCTGAACTTCCAGCCGATCGACATCTTCTACGTTCGAAACCAGAACGGTCGATTCCGGCGCCTCGCCCAGGGTTCCGATCACCTCGTCGTGATCCTTATGGCCGATCAGGACGATGGTGTAGCCCTTCTTGGCGAATTTCACCGCTTCCAGATGGACCTTCGTGACCAGCGGGCAGGTCGCGTCGATCACCTGCAGATTGCGTTCCTTCGCCTGCGTCCGTACCGCCGGCGAAACGCCGTGCGCGCTGAAAATGACCCGCGCGCCCGACGGCACCTCGTCCAGTTCTTCGACGAAAATCGCGCCCGCGCCCCGCAATTCGTCCACAACGTGGCGGTTGTGGACAATTTCCTTGCGCACGTAAATCGGCGCGCCATAGAGGTCCAGCGCGATCTTCACCACATCGATGGCGCGCACCACGCCGGCGCAAAATCCGCGCGGAGTCAATAGGATGATCTTCTTACCCGAGACTGCTTTCTGGCTTAGCGCAGGAGTGGTCATGGGAACCTTAAGTATAACAGTTCGATTGCTAGCTGACACATGTGATGCTACTGATATGAAAGAAGTTTCATAAACTCTTCCGATGCTGTGCCTTGCTCCCGCCGCTGAATTCTTCTTGACCCTTATGGTAGAAAGGTGACTGCCATGGCTGAATGCACCCATCTCGACCAAATTAAGGACGTGCACCCCCATTCGCGAGGCTGCGAGGAGTGCCTGAAAATGGGCGATACCTGGGTCCACCTGCGCCTGTGCATGGCCTGCGGTCACGTCGGCTGCTGCGACTCATCGAAGAATAAGCACGCCACCAAGCATTTTCACGCCACCAAGCATCCCATCATGAGGTCGATGGAGTCTGGTGAAGATTGGGGCTGGTGCTACGAAGACGAATTGATGCTCGAATTCTCCTGAATCAGGAGACGATCGCCTTCAGACGGCGCTCGATTTCAGCCTTGGGATATGCGCCGACCAGGCGGTCCACTTCGCGGCCATTCTTGAAAATCAGCAGCAAAGGAATGCTCTGGACGCGGAAGCGCGACGCGGTTTTCGGATTTTCGTCGATGTTGAGTTTTGCCACCCGCAGATGCCCGCTCCAGTCGCGCGCGATCTGCTCCAGGGCCGGCGCGATCATTCTGCACGGCCCGCACCATTCCGCCCACAGGTCCACCAGGACGGGCAACGACGACTGTTCTACCTCGGCGGTGAAGGTTGCGTCAGTGACCGTCAACACGTCCGGCACCGCAAGCGGCGCCTGGCACTTGCCGCAGACCGGCCGCAGCCCCTGATCGATCTTCTCCGATGGCACCCGATTCAGGGTCTGGCACCCCGGGCATCGAATCGTCATGTGAAGCTCTATTGATCCGGTTCCAGGTACTCTTCCGGAACGTCGTCCACCCGTACCTGCCTGGTCCGGACCTCGCCCTGATCGGGTTCGGGCGCCTGTTCGACTCCCTGGATTACGGCCGCTTCAAACGACTGGCCTTCCTCGAGCAATTCCTGGACGCTTTCCGAATCGACGTCCTCTTCGCCCGACAATCCCTGAAGGTCCCCCGCTTGACCGGCCGATTCGGAGACCGGCTTTTTTTCTTTAGGTTCGAGGCTTTCTAAAGACACGAATTGTACGCGCCTCCTTTTCATGGATCTCAACGTCCCTTCATTAGATGTTCCGGTGCGGGAATCGTTTTCACGATTACCTTAGAATCTTCATCCGCTTGGCGACCCGCGTAATGATCTCGACCGCGCGTTCCAGCGTTTCCTTGGTATGCGCCGACGTCACAATGGCGCGGATCCGCGCTTTCCCTTCGGCGACCGTGGGATAGCCGATGCCGGTCGCAAATACTCCTTCGTCAAACAGCGCGCGGGAAAACGCGTGTGCGGTGGCTGCATCTCCCACCATGATCGGCGTGATGGGAGTCTCGCTGCCGCCGGTCGAAAGGCCGCTCGCGTGCAACCCGGACTTAAACATCCGGGTATTCGCCCAAAGTTGTTCGATACGCTCCGGCTCCTGCTCCAGAATGTCGAACGCTGCCAGACAAGCCGCCGCCACCGCCGGCGGATGCGACGTCGAAAATAGGAACGGCCGCGCGCGATGATACAGATACTCGATCAGATCTCGGCTTCCGCACACATATCCGCCCAGCACGCCGATCGCTTTCGATAGCGTGCCGACCTGAATATCCACTTTCCCGTGCAGGTTGAAATGATCCACCGTTCCGCGCCCGTTTCGGCCCAGCACGCCAGACGCGTGGGCGTCGTCCACCATCATGATCGCCCCGTGGCGGTCGGCCAGCGCGGTCAGTTGCGGCAGGGCCCCGATATCGCCGTCCATTGAAAAAACGCCATCGGTAATCATCAATTTGTGGCCTGCCGTGTCGCGCAAAGCCTGGAGCCTCTCCTCCGCGTGCGCCGCGTCGCGATGCCGGAACACGTGAATCTTGGCCTTGGACAGGCGGCATCCGTCGATGATGCTCGCGTGATTCAGCTCGTCCGAAATAATGTGATCCTCCGGACCGAGGATCGCCGAAACCGTTCCCGCGTTTGCGGCGAACCCGGACTGAAACACCACGCACGCCTCCACGTTCTTGAACGCGGCGATGCGCCGTTCCAGTTCCAGATGCAGATGCATCGTGCCCGAAATCGTCCGCACCGCGCCCGATCCCGCCCCGTACATCCTGGCCGCCTCGATCTCCGCTTCCACCAGCTTCGGATGATTCGCCAGGCCCAGGTAATTATTCGAAGCGAGGTTGATCACCTCTTTGCCATCGACCTTCGAGACCGGCTCGCATGGCGATTCCAGCTCGCGAAGACGCTGATAGGTTCCGGCTTTGCGCCAGCCTTCCAATTGTTCGGATAAATACGCGAGTGCGTTGGACATTCACCTTAATTCTACGCGCTGTCGCCCCCGGTTACCCGGCAAATCGCGGAAATATTCCGTCTCCACTCAATCGCTTGGCGTTTACAACGGACCCAAGCTGGAATACCCAGCCCCTATCCTTGGGCCAAGAGGTTGGCGCGATCATCGGCGTCCAATCCACAGAGCGCCGCGGCAGTCCTAGGAAACTTCGTTGCGCCGTGAAACGATGACGAGTGCCGCGCGCGATACAGCGGTGGAGGCGCCTCCGATTTTTTGAAAAAGAAAGCCGGTCAGACCGAAAACAGCACCGAACGGGCTTTAAGCCCGTCAATTTCGATAATGCGAACGCATACCACTGAAGCTGACGCTCGTAGTGCGTCCGTCGTTCGCTCACATCCGCGTCCGTTTTGAAATCGACCACCGTCCATTCGTCTTTTTCGAGAAACGCGAGGTCGATCATTCCGTCCAGCAACCTTCCGCCATCAAGCGTCAACGTCACCGGATATTCGCGATGCAGCCGCGCGGATTTTCTGGCCCGCTCGATCACCGGATGCTTCAGCGCCGCCTCTACCGCCATCGCCGCGGCCGCGCGTTCCTCCGCCGTCGCGCCGATCGCCCGCGCATGCAGCGCCGCCAGCCGTTCGATTTCTGGCCCGTTCGCATGGAGCGACGCATCGCGCAAAATCGCGTGCACCAGCGTTCCGAAGCGCCTCCCTCCCGGACGCGATTCCGCCCGCGAAACAAATTCCGTCCGAACCTCCGCCGCCACCGGAGGCGCATCCGCCGCCTCGCTCGCGATGAAAATATCGAACTGCGGACGCGCGCCTGCATCAATCGCCTCCGCCCGCCGCAATTGCCACTCGTGATACGCCGCCAAGCTCGCGCCGCCGTCTTCGGCCAGGATTTCTTTCTGCCGCATCCCATATCCGCCGTCGACATTCAGTTCGAGTTTCGACGGATCCCACCAGACCACTTCATGCTCCCCGCACTGCGGCTCGATCAGCCCCGGCTTCACCGAAAATTCCTCTTCGCGGCGTAATCGAGCGGACGATCGAGCACCGTCGCCTGTCCGAATTCCGGACATCCTTCCGCCTTTGTCGACCGCCGCCAGTTCTGCCGTGTGACGGATAGATCGCCTTATTCAACGGACTGAGCCATCCTTCGAACGCTTCGTCGCCGATCGCCGGAACCACCAGCAGATCGCGAGCCCGGGTCGCCGCCACGTAGGCCACGCGCACGCCTTCGGCCCGCTCGCGCGCGCTTTCCTGCGGCTCATGATCCGACCAATTCGCGCGGCGCGCAGCGCAACAGACGAGTGGCGCTCAGCCGCCGGCCGCCGTCGACGAACTGATCCGGCTCGCGCGCGGCGAGGTTCGCCGTCAGGTCGGCCAGGATCACCACCGGAAATTCGAGCCCTTTCGCGCCGTGCACCGTCATCAGGCGCACGCCGTCGGAATCTTCTTCGAGCACCGGCGCTTCGGCGGCTTCTTCCTTTTCCGCCTGCGCGGCCAGTTCCTCGACGAAGCCGCGGAACGAAATGCCGCCGGACATTTCGAAGGTTCGCGCGAGGTCGGCCACGCGTGCCACGTTGGCCAGAATCTGATTGCCGCCCGGACGCAGCACGAATCCGGCGTGCGCGCGCGTCGCTTCGATCAGCGCGTTCACGGTGGCCGCGAACGGCTGCCGGTTGCGCGCGCGATGCAGATCGGCCAGGAGCGTCAGCGCTTCGATCACCGGAGCGAACGCGCTATCCGCGGCTCTCGCGGCAAATGGAACGGATGCAGCCGCCGAATGCTGGTGCCGGTAGCGCAGCAGAACTTCGTCGCGGATCGCGAACAGCGAGCCCTTCAGCGTCGCGAACACGCTCAGCTCATCGTCCGGCCATTCGATCGCCGTCAGCGCGGCGCGCAGCGTCTCCACTTCCTCGCGGCGATGAAACGATTTCGATCCGGCCAGCAGATGCGGCACCCCGCGAGCCTCCAGTGCCCGCGCATATTCGCGCGTCAGATCGACCCCGCCTGCGTCCGGCGGCGGAACAGCACCGCAATGTCGCGGGCGCCGAAATCCCCAGCCGCTTCTCGTCGACCAGCCAGGCGATGAATGCCGCGATCGCGTCCGGCAGGCATGCGATTGATCGCCTCCTTCGCGATGCCGCGACTTGTAAGGACGCGGCACCGGCAGCACGATCACGCTGGGCCGTCCCGCGACTCCGGGCGATCCTCTTCGAGCGGCGCCCAATCCGCCTGCCCCGATTCCGCATCGCCGGTCATTTCTGTTTCAAACGCGGCGTTGACGAATTGTTGGATGTTTCGAACCGCGCGGAAGCTCTTGCGTCAGCGTCACGAATCCCGACGCCGCGGTCGCGTCAGCCGTTCGCGGATCTGCCGGTACAGCACCATGTCCGCGCGGCGGAACTTGTAAATGGACTGCTTCGGATCGCCCACCAGGAACAACTTCCCCGGCTTCGGCCGCACCGTTCGCCAATCCGACTCGTCCGGATCGTCCGCCGCCAGCAGCAGCAGAATCTCGGCCTGCAACGGATCGGTATCCTGAAATTCGTCGACGAACAGATGCGTGAAGCGCTGCTGCAGGTACCCGCGGACGTCCTGCTGGTCGCGCACCAGGTCGCGGACCGCAATCAGCAGATCCACGAAATCGAGCTTTCCGGCCCGCCGCTTGCGCTCGTTCGTATTCGTCCACCAGCCCGCGCATTTCCTCGCGCAGAACCGCCGCGAGATCGGCGTCGGCGCGGCGGCGGAACTCCTCGATCCAGCGCAACAGTTCGTCGCGCCTGGCGACCAATTCCTCGCGCGCGACGCTCGCCGTATTGCGCCCGACCCTTTCTTCAGATCCCGCCGCAGATCGCGCCCCAGCTTCAGGATCAGGCTTTCCAGCGCATCGTAATCGCGCGCGGCCGCTGCTCTCGGCGTGCGTCGATCCATCCGGTCAGCGCGCGCGCCGGTGCCAGCCCCTTGATACAAATTGTCGGTCACCCGGCGCGGCCGCGACGCATACATCGGCCAGGTCGCGCACCTGCCGTGACGATCGTGTCGATCTCTTCGTCGCGAGCGAACGGCTCGCGCCGCCACGGCGTGGTGTAGTCGCGCCACTCGATCAGCTTGCGCCCCGCCCATTGCAGTTGCTCGAGCGGCGGCGAATCGTCCCACGAATCGCGCCAGGCGAGTCGTGCGAACGCCCGCTTCAACCCCGGCGATTCCTTCTCCAGCCGCTTTTCCAGCCACGCCCGAAACGCCTGTTGGTACAGCCGTTCGCTTTCCTGTTCGTTCAATTCCTCGAACGACGGATCGACGCGCGCCTCCACCGGACGCTCCCGCAGGATCTGCGCGCAGAACGAATGAATGGTCCCGATCGACGCTTCTTCCAGATGTTGCAGCGCGCTCTTCGATCGCGGGCGAACGCCCCGCGAGCCTTGTCCAGTTCTTCGCGCAGCCGCAGCTTCAATTCGCCCGCAGCCTTATGCGTGAACGTCACCGCGACGATTCTCGTGGATCTCCGCGCCGCGCTCCAAGCACCGCCACGATGCGATTCACCAGCTCCGTCGTCTTGCCCGTTCCCGCCGACGCTTCGACGATCAGGCTCTCGTCGAGCGATGTGCGGATGCGCTCCCGTGAATCGGAATCCGAATGCGGTGCCGGATTCACGCCATCCCTCGGATCTCGATCAGCCCGTCCAGCCGCTCATCGTTGCGGTCTTTCTTAAGCAGCCGATGTTCTTCGTAAGGTCCGCACACCGCGCGATAATCGCACGTGCTTGCACGCGTCTTTCTGCGGCATCGGCGGCAGAAATCCTTCGGCGATGGACGCGTCGATATTGGCCAGCAGCTTCGCCAGAAATTTCCGCGCGCGATCGTTCGCCGGAATTTCCATGTGCTGATACCCGCCCCGCTGCGTCGCGTAAAACAGTCGGCCGGATTCGACCGTCGCGCCCAGCAGCTTTTCCGCGGCCAGCGCGTACAGCAGCGGCTGCAGGAATTTCCCGCCGCCGACGAAGGCCGGCACCATCTCCGGCAGGCTTGCCGGTTTTGTGATCGGTGACCCGCAACACGCCGCTCGCGATGTGCTGCTCCACCAGATCGATCGACCCGCGCAGGTGCACGCCGTTTCGCTCAGATCCGCCACCTCCGCCGTGCTCGCGGGATCGCGCCCTTCGCCGAGCCTGCAGGCCGAACGCAAATTCGAAATGTATCGGCTTCCAGTCGTCGTCATTCGTCGCGACGTGTTGCAGCCAGCCGCGCAGATCGGTGCGCAGATCCTCGATCTCGGTGTTCCACACCCGCTCGATCGCCGGCGCCAGATCTTCCTTGATATCTCGCCGCCATCGTTTCCAGTACCTCGTCCGCGCGCTCCAGAACTTCGTCCAGATTCTCCGCGTTCACCGGCAGCAGATCGCGATGTTTCAAATCGCCCAGCAGCGCGAACTGCACCGCGTGAAACAGTGCTCCGCGCGTCAGCGGGTCCAACTGTTCAATGGGCGACGATTCCTCGCGCGGGCGCAGCGCATAAATTCCGTGCAGCGCGAACCGGTACGGGCAAACCGCGAATTGCTGCAGCGACGACGGCGACCATGGCCGCGCGGTCAGCCGGTGCTCGGCGAGCGCGGCCAGCGTCCGTGGATCGGCAGTGATCAGCCCGTCCGGCTTCCCGCCACGTCGACCGCCCATCGCCTCCAGCGCGCGCGCAGCGATCGGGCCAGATGCGGATTCGCCTCCACCAGGTATCGCGCGCCATTCGATTTCTCGATGGCTCCGGCCAGCATCGCCAGGTCGTATTCGGTATCGTCGATCGCGTCCGCCGCTTCACCCGGCGCGGGCCAGTTCAGTCGCGCCGGAGCCGCCTCCCGCGCGTGTTTCTCGAACTCCTTCACTTCCGGCAGGCGTCCTTCGATGGCGCGCGGCAGTTCCAGCGCGTAAAATGACGGCACCCGCGGGCGAGCCTCCGCCACGTCCATCCGCGGATACGACGCGATCAGCCGTTCCTTCGCCGCCGCCACCGCCAGCGCCAGCCGCAAGCGCTCCCGCTTCACGCGATCTTCGCGCAGGTCCAGCGGCGCTTCCAACTCGCGCCGGAATTCGTCGAGCAACAGCGGATCTTCGAACGTGCGCTGCGGAAACAATCCCTCGGCCAGGCCGGGCAGGAACACTACCGAGAATTCGCGCCCGCGCGATTCTTCGATGGACCCGACGAACACGCGTCCGTAGCGTCGTCTGGGCGGCTCGCGGCGCAGAAAGCGAAGCCGATCGCTCAGCACTTCGGCGACTTCTTCGAGCGTCGCCGGACCGACCTCGCCCATCGGCTCGAATTCCGCCAGAACACTGCAGCACTCCGTCCGGATGCCGCAGCGCCGCGCCGCGCGAGCTTCGACAGGTGCTCGATCCAGTCTTTCCAGTGCGCGGAATGGGGCAGCGCATCACAGCATCGTCGATCAGCGGCAGCGCGAAGCGTTCCAGTTCGCGAAGCTGGTCCAGTTGGCGGCGCAGCGCATCGCGCCGCGGATCGTCCTCGCGCTCCAGCGTCTTCAGCCGCAGCTCGAATTCGTGTTCGAGACCGCGCAAACGGCGCCGCCAGCGGTCGCGCCCGCCGATCACCGCCGCGTCCACCAGCAGTTTCTCCCAGCTCGCCGGCGCCCGCGCGACCCGAGCCTCATCCGTTTCCGAAGGTTCCGCAATCCCGCTGTCCGATTCGGGCAACATTTCGTCTTCCGGCGCCGACCCACGCCGCATCGCCGTCCGAAGCCCCCTCCGCCGGAAGCTGGCCGAGCGAGAGATATTCCGCGAAGCGTGACGCCGAGCATTTTTCCGCGGCGCAGGCGAGCAGCGCCAGAAACGCCCGCCCGCCCGGATCGGGACGCGTGGTTCCGCGGCTGAAGTACACCGGAATCTGCGCCCGCCGCAGAGCGTCTTCGATCATCGGCTGATATCGCTCCGGATTGCGCAGCAGGATCGCGATCTGATCGAACGCGATGCCCTCGCGCGCGAGCTTCAGAATCCGTCGGGCGATCTCCACCGCTTCCAGACCCTCGCCGGGCGCCGAGAAGATTTCGAGCGCGCCGTCCTCGACCGCCGCGACGGTCGCACCCGCGAATAAATACGCGCGCAAATGTTCGAGCGACGTCGGGCACTCTCCGGAATCCAGATCCTCGCACTCGACGCCCCAGATTCGTTCCAGTTCCCGCTCCCCGAAGTCACCGCCGCCAGCGCCGATGGCGCGCGTTCGCTCACACGCCGGAACAATTCCCGATGCGCCGCCGTTTCGAGCGGAGCATCCAGCAGCAGCACCGGCAGTGCCGTCCAGCGATGATCCGCCGCCGCAGCCTCCGCCGCCAGCGCCAACACCCTCGCCAGATCCGCCAATGATTGCGTTTCTAGCTCGGCTTCGTAGCGCGTCAGGAGCCGACCCAGATCCGCGCCGGGTGCGCCCGTAGTCGCGATGTCCTCCGCCGCCGCTCCGCTCAGCCGCAGTTCCGATAAGCGTTCTGGCCAGCGCTCGCGCGAATCCCGGAAGCGAAGCCACCGGTTCGAAGTAAGTCAGCTCGCCCGCGGCGCGAGCGTCGTGCGCAACCCGAGCCGCACAGCGCTTCGAGGCCCAGCGGACTCAGCGGCGCCAGTCCCAGCGTCCGCCATCGCGGCCGCGCCAGGTCGAGCGCGAGCTGGACCAGCGTCAAGCGATGGAGACCCGCGGCGCCGCCGGCATCCGTATGCACCAATTCTTCCCCTGCCGAATGGGTAGGTGCGATCGATATAGCGTCTCGGAGATGTTCGAGACGAAATCGTCTGCGCGGTACCGATCAGGCGCCCGTTCGAGTGCGATTTTACGACTCTGCGTTGCGCCGATCGGCATATCATTTCAGTCTAACGCGCGGATTTCCTGTAGCGCGAGAATCGTTCTGTAAAAATCGTAGAAAATTTTTTCGTAAACCGTAACCCTGTCAGCTCGAACACGCGTTTGTACAGATAACTTAAATCCCCGTTACGACAGCGGGCGCTCTCACCCCTTTTCACCCATAGAAAGCGCCCGCTTTCCTTTCTCCTTAGCACAAGTCCCTATGGCACACCCCGATCACTCCGCTACGATTGTCGAACAGCACCGAGCTCAAATAACGCTCGCCCGCATCGGGCAGAATCACGACGATCGTCTTGCCCTTCATTTCCGGCTCGTGCGCGATGCGCACCGCCGCCGCCACCGCCGCGCCGCAGGAGATGCCGGACAGAATCCCTTCTTCGCGCGCCAGCCGCCGCGCCATCTCGATCGATTCGTCGTCGCCCGCCAGTTCCACGCGATCCACCACTGTCAGATCGAGCGTGCCCGGAATAAATCCCGCGCCGATGCCCTGAATCCCGTGCGGCCCGGGACGCAGTTTCTCGCCGGCGAGCGTCTGCGTGATTACCGGGCTGCCCTCCGGCTCGACGCCGATGGAAATGAGCGTGTGCTTCTTCTCCAGCTTGAAGTAGCGCGAGATTCCGGTGATGGTCCCGCCGGTTCCGATGCCCGCGACCAGCGCATCGACCTTTCCGCTGCGTGTCCTCCCAGATTTCCGGTCCCGTGGTCTTGAAATGGATCTCCGGATTGGCCGGATTCTGGAATTGCTGCAGCAGCACGTAGCGATCCGGATCGGAGGCGACCATTTGCTTCGGCCCGCTCAATCGACGCGCCCATGCCCAGCGCGCCATCGGTCAGGATCAGCTTCGCGCCCAGCGCCTTCAGCACCTTGCGCCGCTCCAGCGACATCGTCTCCGGCATCAGCAGCGTGATCTTGTAGCCGCGCGCCGCGGCGACGAAGGCCAGCGCGATGCCGGTGTTGCCGCTGGTGGGCTCGATCAGTTCCTTGCCGGGTTTGAGAATGCCGCGCCGCTCCGCGTCCCAGATCATGGACGCGCCGATGCGGCACTTCACCGAATACGCCGGATTGCGTCCTTCGATCTTGGCGAGCACGGTGGCACCGGCGCGCCGTCGGTGACGCGATTCAGCCGCACCAGCGGCGTGCGGCCGATGCTGAAGGAATTATCGGAGAAGACCATCTAAATCTCCCAGTTCGGCACGTAGCGGTTCTGCGATTCTTTCCAGCGCCGCGCCAGTTCGGCGAACGTGGTGTGGTCCAGAATCGCAGGCGACCGCATCGTCCACGCGCTTCCACAGGTCGCGAGAAGGCGTCCGGCGACGTCGCGCTTGGCTTTCTTCGCCTCCTCCACGAATCGCAGCACCTCGCCCATGGTGATCTGGTCGGCGGGCCGGGCCAGCCGGTAGCCGCCCTCGGCGCCGCGCCGCGATTCGACGAAGCCGCCCTGCTTCAGGCTGGCCAGAATCAACTCCAGAAATTTCTGCGGAATTTTCTGGCGGCGCGCGATGTCGGCGATTTTCACCGGGTCGCCCGGAGGCTGCGTGGCGAGGTCGAAGATCGCCTGCAAGGCGTACTCGCCCTTAACCGAAATATTCATGTACGTTTTGGAAGCGACCCCTGATTGTAGCAACCTCAATCGCAACCTTGCGCACCGCCTCGGGGATGACCTAACGTGGAAGAGTGACGGTCGAACAGAAAGCGAGTCTCGCCTCCGCGGTTTCGGTGAATCCGGAAATCATGCACGGGACTCCATGCTTCACGGGAACCCGCGTCCCGGTCCAAACGTTGCTCGATTACATCGAAGACGGGGACACGCTCGACAATTTCCTGGGCGACTTCGGTTCCGTAAGCCGCGAACAGGCGATCCTATTCCTGGAGCTTGCCAAGGAAAACATCATCGAATGCGCCTCGCATTAGATGCGCATCTTGCTGGATGAGTGCGTTAATCCCAGGCTCAGGGAAGCTTTCCCAGGTCACGATATCTGGACCGTTACGCAATTGGGCTGGCGTTCGGTTTCCGATTCCTCGCTGCTGACGCTTTCAGATGGACGATTCGAGGCGTTCGTCACGCTCGATCGCGGATTCGAATTCGAACACAAATTGAGCCGGCTCTCATTCGGAATCGTGATCGTTCACGTCGCAAGGAACTCGATCTCCCATTACCGGCCGCTTTATCCGAACCTGGTTCTCGCCATCGACGCGATTAAGCCCGGCCAGGTGATTCACGTCGGCCGCTAAAGGCCCATCCGCTCGAGCTTCCGATAAAGCGTCTTTCGCTCGATCCCCAGGATCTTCGCGGCGCGGCTCTTGTTGCCGTTGGTCGCCGCCAGCACGCGGCGGATCTGCTCGGCTTCGGTATCGGCCAGCGATTCGCTGGCGCTGTCGCGCGAATCCATCTGCTCGATGGCCGTGCTGCACCGCGGCGTCGTCGATCCGGCCGCCCGGCGCGAGGATCGTCAGCCGCTCCATCATGTGCTGCAACTGGCGGATGTTGCCGGGCCAACTGTACGCCTTCCATCGCCTTCAGACCCGGATTCGGTCAGCCGCGTGTCCAGTGTATAGCGCTCGTTGTAGCGCTTCAGGAAATAATGCACCAGCAGCGGAATGTCGCTCGGCCGCTCGCACAGCGGCGGCACGGTCAGGCGGACCACGTTCAGGCGATACCACAGGTCCTCGCGGAACTTGCCTTCGTCCACCATCTTCTGCACGTCGCGATTGGTGGCCGCGATCACGCGCACGTCCACTTTCTTGGCGCGCGCGCGAACCCAGCGGACGAATCTCGCGCTCCTGCAGAAATCGCAGCAATTTGAGCTGAAATCCGAGGTCGATATCGCCGATTTCGTCCAGAAATACCGTGCCGTTGTTGGCCGCTTCGAACACGCCCATGCGATCGCGATCGGCGCCGGTGTAGGCGCCCTTCAAGGTGCCGAACAATTCGCTTTCGAGCAGCGACGGCGCGATCGCCCCGCAATCCACCGGCACGAACGGCTGCTGCGCGCGCCGGCTGTTGCGATGAATCATGCGCGCGATCAGTTCCTTGCCGGTGCCGGTCTCGCCTTCGATCAGCACCGTGGCGTCGGTCGGCGCGACGTGCGAAATCGTCTTATAGATCTCGATCATGCGCGACGAGCTGCCGATCATTTCGGTATCCGGCAGATCGTCGATCGGCGGCCGCTTCGTCCTCGTCCTCGATGCCGCGCAGAACGACTTCTCGGCGCGCTTGATGGTCTCGATCATCTGCGCCATCTCGAACGGCTTGGCCAGATATTCGAACGCGCCGCCCTCGGTCGCCGCCATCACCGTTTCCATGCTGCCGCGGCCGGTCATCAGGATCACCGCGCAAGCCGGATTCTGTTGCGCGCGCCGTCTCGCAGCACGTCGATGCCCGGTGCGCTCGTCCAGATAAATATCGGAAATCACGATCGGATAGGACGCTGCGCGTCAGCCGCTCGATCGCTTCGCGCGTCGAGGACGACCGCGTCGACGCGCGTAGCCTTCCAGCTCCAGCACCGTCACCATGGTGTTGCGAACCGACTGGTCATCCTCGACGATCAGAAGTTTCTGCATTGTCAAGAATACGGCGGACGCGGCGGCTTGAAACATGGCTTGGAGCCGTCACTATCATGGTAAAGCATGAGCCTTTGCCAGGCTCGCTGGTGACCTCCATGCGCCCGCCGTGATGCGTGACGATCTGCTCGACGATGGAGAGTCCGATGCCGGTGCCGACTTCGCCCGACGCTTCGGCGCGCTTGGTGCGATAGAACTTCTTGAAGATATTCTTCAGTTCCTTCGCGTCCATGCCGATGCCCTGATCGCGCACCGAGAGCCGCAGCTCGTCGCCGCGCAGCTCGCGACGTGACGTGCACTTCGCGTTTCCGGCGGCGAATATTTCACCGCGTTGGTCAGCAGATTGTAGAACGCGTACTCCATCAGTTCGCGGTCGCCGGTCAGACGTGCCTTCGACGGCGAGTATCCAGAAATAGTCGGATCTTCTTGCGCTCCGCGAGCGGCTGCCACGCGCTTGCAGGCAGGTCTCGACGACGTCGGCCGCGGCGAACGGCTCGCGCTTCATCTCCATCTGGCCGTCGGCCAGACGTTCGACGTCGAGAAACGTCTGGATCATCCGCGCCAGCCGCTTCGATTCGGAGTTGATCATCTCGCTCAACTGCTTCCGCTTGTCCTCGGGCAGCGTGTAGCGGGTCATGATTTCGCTGGACCCTTGGATGGCCGTCAGCGGCGTGCGCATCTCGTGCGCGGCCCAGTGGATCGCCTGCTGGTAGCGCGTCCGCTCCGACTCCGATTTCTTCAGCTGCCGCTGCACGAAGAAATACCGGAATCCGGCCGATCCGCCGGTGCACAACCACGCCACCGCCACCGTCGCGAAATAAGGAAATACCTCGCCATGACGGAAAAATTGCACCGGAGTCCAGTGCGACAACGCCAGCAGCGCCGCGGCCAGCACATAAGCCTGCCAGCCCGATCGCAATCCGAAAATCAGCCCCGCCGCGACCGCGAACAACACGCAGATCCCGAGCACCGCCGTATCCCGCGCCGGCGTCAGAAAATCCTGCCGCGCGATCGTCTCGTAAGCCTGCGCGTGAATCTCCACCCCGGCCACCTGCTGCCCGTACGGCGTGAACACCCGATCGCGCGCCGCCGATAGCGCCGTCACTCCGAGGAACACCGCCTTGCCCCGAATCAGGTCCGGATGCTGATCCAGATCCAACACCGAAATCGTGGGAATGACCCCGGCCGGCAGATAGCGGATGAACATGTTGCGCTGGATCTCATGCTCGCCGCGCGGCGCCGGGATGATCACGTTGCCCACCTTCACGTCGTCCGGTGACTCGATCGGAATCGGGTTATCGCCATGCGCCGCGGCGTAAGGTTTCAAGCGCTAGCGCCCAGCGCGACTGATGGTCGACAATCTCTTCGATCGGCAGCGACCGGTCCACGCCGTCGGTGCCCGATTCGCCTCGAAACACGTGCCCCAGCGCGACCGCCGATTTGCGAAACTCCGGCAGCGGATCTTCCCATTTCGCCTGGCCGCCGGCCGTAATTAGATCGCACGGCAAAATCAGGTGCGGCACCTGCGCCAGCGCCTCCGCCAGTTTCTGATCGATCGCCGGATCGGTCCGATCGGATAACGTGACGTCGCTCGCCACCGCCGCCGGGTGCGCCGCCGCAATCTTCCGCATCGCCTCGCCGACGATGGTCCGCATCGCCGGAACGCCGCCGCCCTTGGCTAACGTCAACTCGTCGATCGCCACGATTACCGATTGCGGCGTCCAGTTCGCCGCCGCCTCGCCGGTCAGCAGCCAATCATAGGCGTACTTGTTGAAGCGCGTATCCGGCCAGCCCGCGATCATGCCGATGGCGAAGCATCCCGCCACCACGGCTACGTAGCCCAGCGTCTGTTTTCGTGTGTTACTTTTCAACCTGCTTCTGGGCCGCCTGCTTCTCTGAGATCCACTTCTCGATCTGCTCCGGCTCGCGCGGAAGGGCTTCGCTCAGATTTTTGTAGCCGTCATCGGTGATCAGAATCGTATCCTCGATCCGCACGCCGATGTTTTCTTCCGGAATATAAATCCCCGGCTCGATGGTCACCACCATGCCCGCCTTCAGCTCCGGCCCGGTGTCCGGATCGTGCACGTCGAGCCCGACGTGATGGCTCAGTCCGTGCGTGAAATATTTTCCCAGCGCCTCGCCGTGCAGATCCTGGCCGTGCGAGTTGATGTAGTTGTAAGCGATCTCATACAGTGACCCGTCGCCGCGGATTTTCGCCCCCGGTTTCGCCGCCGCCATCGCCGCTTTCTGCGCGCCCAGCACGATCTTATATATCTCGCGCTGCCGCGCCGTGAATTTCCCGGTGACCGGAACGGTCCGCGTCACGTCCGACGCGTAATCGCCGCATTCCGCGCCGACGTCCATCACCACCAGTTCCCCCGAATCCATGCGCCGCCGATCCGCCATGTAATGAAGAACGGTGCTGTTCGGACCGCTGCCGACGATCGGCGAATACGCGTCGCCTTCGCAGCCGCGCTCCAGATAGGTGTCGCGCATCGTCGCCGCCACCTGATACTCGAACATCCCCGCATGGATCCGCTGCCACGCCGCCAGGTGCGCCGCGACCGTCGCATCCACCGCCTTGCTGATCAGCTCGATCTCCGCCGGCGACTTGATCATCCTCAGTTTCGCGATGGGACCGACCGCCGAAACATTGGCATGCAGCGGAGCCATCAGCGCCAGTTTCTGCGCCTCGGCCTGCTCCGGCAGCGTATACACCCGCCGCGAATGCTCCAGCAGCCGCACAAACGTCGTCTCCATCGCCGATCGCGGCAGCACATGATCGAATCCCGTTTTCTGTGGAGCGTCTTCTTCATCCGGCCCGATCTTGCGCCCCGTGAAATTCTCCATCCGCAGGTTCCGCTCCGGCAGGAACAGGATTTCCTCATCCTTGGTCAGCATCATCGCCGCGCCCGGATCGCCCCATCCGGATAGATAAAGGAAGTTGGTGTCCTGTAGAAAGCGCGACCGCATGTCGTCCGATTCATCCGCGCCGAACAGCACCATCACGCCGTCCAGCGATTTGCGCAGCTGCGCCCGCCGGTCGTGATATTCGCCATGCGGAATGCCATCCCCGAACAGCGGCCCGAGCAACAACACGAGCCCGACAATCCATCGCATGTTGTTGAGTATAGCGTCGCGAACGGGCGTATCATTTCCCCATGCCCGCGAAACCTCAAACCATAGACGAGTACCTGGCGCCCCTGCCGCAAGACAAACGGGCCGCCCTCGAGAAGCTTCGCAACGCCATCCGTTCCGCCGCGCCCACGGCGGAAGAGTACATCGGCTACGGCATCCCCTGTTTCCGTCTCGGCGGCAAACTGCTGGTATCCTTCGGCGCTGCCGCGAAACACTGCGCCTTCTATCCCGGCAAGCACCCGATCGAGGCCAATAAGACCGCGCTCAAGTCCTACGAAGTCGAAAAAAGCACCATCCGTTTCGATTCCAAAAAGCCTCTCCCCGCCGCGCTGGTAAAGAAGCTGGTGAAATCGCGAATCGCCGAGAGATCCCAAGTGGTCAGATGACCAGTTATTATTAGATATGGCATCCAGAATCGTCAACGCCACCGAGTTCAAGGCGAAATGCCTGAAATTGCTCGATGAAGTCGATAAAGGCGAGGTCATTACCGTGACCAAGCGGGGTCGCGCCGTCGCCACCCTCCAGCCCATCAAGAGCAAGGAATGGAAATCCCCGGCCGGAATGTGGGCGGGAAAAGTGGAGATCGTCGGCGATATCGTGAACTTCGAGACGACACCGCTGTGGAACGCCCTGCGTAAGCGGAAGGCGAAATGATGGACCTGCTCGACACCCACGTTGTCATCCGTTGGATCGTCGAGCCAAACAAACTCTCAAGGGAACAATTCCGCGTCGTGGAACATGCCGTACGCAGCCGCGAATTGCTGGCCGTGAGTGCGATTAGCCTCATGGAAATCGCTCTGCTGTTCATGGACGGCCGGGTCAGAATCAAATCGACGACGGCAGGCGAACTTTTCGACGAATTGCGAAGGAATTCGATATTTCGGATTCTTCCCTTGACCTTCGAGATCGCGGAAGAGGTCCTGAAAATGGGTGGTGCCCTACGCGACCCGGCCGATCGCGTCATCGTTGCCACCTCGCGAGTCCACGGACTCCGCCTGCTCACATCCGATCAGCGCATCGTCGAATCGAATCTCATCCCCACCATCGATTGACCGCTATTCCGCCTTCTTCGGATTCTCCGTCTCCCTGCTTCTCCATAAATCCAGCAACAGCAGGCACGCCCCCACCGTGATCGAGCTATCCGCCGCGTTAAACGACGGAAATTCGTAGGATCCGAAGAAGAATTGCAGAAAATCGGTGACCGTTCCCGCCAGCGCGCGATCCCACAGGTTCCCCAGCGCTCCGCCGAATACCAGCGCCAGACCGACGCTCATCAGCGTGCTCATGGATGATGCCGGCGTGCGCCACAGCATTGCGCCGATGATCGCCATCACCGCCACCGAGACTCCGATCAGCAGCAATCGCCGCCACAGATAATTCGAATCGGAGAGCACCCCGAACGCCGCGCCCGGATTTTCCGTGTGGACGATATTGAAAAATCCCGGAATCACCGGGATCATATCGAACCCCGAAACGCGCGTCCGGATGATCCACTTGGTCACGCGATCCAGCAGCACCACCGCGGCTATGATCGCTGCCGATCGCGCCCGGATACTCATTCGCGCATTTCCCGGAGCGCCGCCGCGCAGGTGTCGCACACCGTCGGAAATTCCGCGTCGGACCCGACCAGCGTCGAATACTTCCAGCACCGTTCGCACTTCTGTCCGTCCGCCCGCTCCACCGTAGCCCGCAGCGCACCGGCCCGTTCCACCGTCACTTGCGAAACGATGAACAGCGACGGCAACTCCGCCGCGTACTGTGACAGCAGCGGATACAGATCGTCGCCCGCCTCCAGCCGCACCCGAGCTTCCAGTGGCGCGCCGATGAACTTCACTTGCCGCGCTTCCTCTAATGCCTTCAGAACCACTTCGCGAACTTCCATCAGCCGGTCCCACTTGCCGAGCGTATCCGCGTCCAGCGCCGATGCGACTTCCTCCGGCTCCGGGAACAGCGCCATGTGGACGCTCTCGGGCGAGCCCGCCGGCTTGGCCGTGTAGCCCCACACTTCTTCCGCCGTGAACGCCAGCAGCGGCGCCACCAATCGCGTCAACGCGTAATGGATGCGATACAGCGCCGTCTGTCCGCTGCGTCGCGCATGGCTTCGCGTCGCGCTGGTGTACAGCCGGTCTTTCAACACGTCGAAATACACCGCGCTCAAATCCGTGGTCGCGAAATCGTACACCGCGCGATACACCTTGTGAAATTCCAGGTTCTGGTAATGCACCAGGCTGCGACGGATCACGTCTTCCGAGCGCGCCAGGATCCAGCGGTCGATCTCCAGCATCTCCGCCGGCTTGATCAGGTCCTTGGCAGGATCGAAATCGTGCAGATTTCCCAGCGCGTAGCGGAACGTATTGCGCAGCTTGCGATACGCCTCCACCAGCCGGTCGATGATGGTCTTCGACAGGCGGACATCTTCCGTGAAATCGACCGACGCCGTCCATAGCCTCAGCAATTCCGCGCCGTATTGCTTGATGAAATCCTCGGGCTCGATCGCGTTGCCCTTGGATTTGTGCATCGCATGCCCGTGCTCGTCGAGCGTCCATCCGTGCGTCGCGCACGCCCGATATGGCGATTCGCCCTTCAGTCCCACGCCGATCAGCAAGGAGCTGTGGAACCATCCCCGGTATTGATCGCCGCCTTCCAGATACATGTCCGACGGCCAGGGCAGGTGATTCTCCGGCGTCAGCGTTTCCAGATGACTGCAGCCCGAATCGAGCCACACATCCAGGATGTCGCTCTCCTTCCGGAACGCCGTCCCTCCGCACTTCGCGCACTTCGCGCCCGCGCCCATCAGCTCCGCCGCGCTCTTGTCGTACCACACGTCCGCCGTGTGTTCGCGAAACAGCGCAACCACGTGATCCAGAACCTTGCGATCGGTGAACGGCTCCTGGCACCCTTCGCAATAGAACACCGTGATCGGCACGCCCCAGATGCGTTGCCGCGAGATGCACCAGTCCGGCCGCGTCGCGATCATGTTCGACATCCGCAGCTCGCCCGACGCCGGCGTCCACTGCACCTTCTTGATCGCTTCGAGCGTCCTGCCCCGCAGATCATTGCGGTCCATCCCGATGAACCACTGCTCGGTCGCCCGGAAAATCGTCGGATTGTGGCAGCGCCAGCAGTGCGGATAACTATGTTCAATTTTGCGGGTCGCGAGCAACGCTCCGTGATGCGACAGCAGATCGTTGACAATCGGATTCGCCTGCCACACCGTCTTGCCGATCAATTCTTCCGGCAGCACCCCCGGCGCGCCCTCCGCGTGATAAAACTTGCCCGCGCCATCCACTGGACAAAATACCGCGATGTTGTATTGCTGCCCGATCAGATAATCTTCCTGGCCGTGCCCCGGCGCCGTATGCACCGCGCCCGTGCCGTGCTCCAGCGTCACGTGATCGCCCAGAATGCCTAGCGATTTCCGTTCCAGGAAAGGATGCTGGAATACCGTCCCCTCCATCCGGTCTCCCGTAAACTCCGCCAGCGTCGCGGGCGATTCCCATCCACATACTTCCGCCGTGGCGCCCAACAGCTCTTTCGCGACGATATAAACATCGTCGTGAACCTGTACCGCCAGGTACGTGAATTTGGGATGGTAGGCGATCGCCATGTTGGCCGGAATGGTCCACGGCGTAGTGGTCCAGATCAGCCCGAACACTCGTTTTCCCGCTAGCGACGGGTTGATTTCTGCCGGATCCGATGTCAGAGCAAATCGGACCCAGATCGACGGGCTGGTGTGATCCTCATATTCGACTTCCGCCTCCGCCAGCGCGGTTCGATCATGAATGCACCAGTTGACCGGCTTCAAGCCCTTGTAAACATAGCCCCGATCCAGAAATTCGACGAACGTGCCCGCGATGACGGACTCGTAATGCGCGCTCATCGTCAGATAAGGATTCTGCCAGCGCCCCAGAACCCCTAACCGGATGAAATCCTTGCGCTGCAAGTCGATATATTTCTCGGCGTAAGCCCGGCATGCCGCCCGGATCTGCGCCGTGGTCATCGACGCTTTCTTGGAACCGAGCTGATTGTCCACCCGGATCTCGATCGGCAGACCGTGGCAATCCCAACCCGGCACGTAGGGCGAGTCGAAACCCTCCATCGTCTTGGACTTGACGATAAAATCCTTCAGTACCTTATTGAACGCGGTGCCCAGGTGAATGCTGCCGTTCGCATACGGCGGACCGTCGTGCAGAATGTATGTCGGACGCCCTTCCCGCGACTCCCGAATCCGATCGTACAGCCCCGTCTCCACCCATCGCGCCAGCAGCTTCGGCTCCAGCTGCGAAAGGTTCGCTTTCATCGGAAAATCGGTGCGCGGAAGATGCACCGTCTTCTTCAAATCCAGTTTGGCCGTGTCCATCGAGGTATCTTTTCATCCTACCCGATCCACCCCTCCGTCGACATTCGCGGGGTGGCCTTAGAAGCTGACAAATCCTTACAGAAATAACGCGGGATCAATCAGTTGCGCGTTGAAAATAGAGGTCGAACTTTTCCTGTTGACACATGATTAAGTTCAGATTAAGATGCTCTTTCGCTGTGCTCCGGATCTGAGCCGGAGGGCATAGTCCACGTGAGGGAAGACGCCTTTGAGAGCCCACGCATGACTTTCCAGGTTGGTGAAAAAGTAGTCTACCCGAATCATGGGGTAGCCACCATTGAGAACATCAGCAGTCGAGCTTTTGCGGGTCATTTCGAGCGGTTTTATCTGCTCCGTCTGACTTACAACAGCCTGACGGTGATGGTCCCGTTTTCGCACGCCGGCGACCTCGGTCTGCGCCGCGTGACCCGCAATGGAGAAATGGCGCGTGTCGTCAGCTTCCTATCGGAAGGCCGTTGCCGCCGCCACACCGACTGGAAGGACCGCTTCAAGGAAAATACCGAGAAGATGGCAAACGGCAGCCTGCTGGACGTCGCGGAAGTGATGAAGAGCCTGCTGATTCTTCAAGCGCAAAAACCGCTGAGCTTTCGGGAAAAGAAAATGCTCGATCGCGCCCGGCACATGCTCCTCACCGAATACTCCACTTCCCGCGGCTTATCGGAACCCGACGCCGCCGAAATGCTGGAACGGGCTCTCTCCAAAGCCCAGCTGCGAATGCCGCAGCCGATCTAATAAAGCCGGTCTAATAGTCCCCCTCGAGCCGCGCCCGGAGGAAGCGGTCGATCTCACAGGCATTGATGAAATCGAAAGGTCAGGTGAACCTGCGCGCCGGACCACTGGCAATCTTCGGGCGACCGCGCCAGTAAGGTGCGCACGGGGTTCTGTTCGACGTAGCGTAACGCGATCCACAAGCGCGCCTCGGAAAGCGAACGTTTGCGCCGCGAATTCGACATCTGCGCGTAGCGGCCGTTCTGGAACCAGCACCCAATGGACCTGATTGGTCATTAAACAATAAGCCAGGACGCCCACCCCGCAGTCGGTCAGATTCTCACGAACCAGGCCGAGGTACGTGTGGCGGTCGCCGGAGGAGTGAAAAACGGTCTCCCGATTCGTTCCCCTTTGGGTTATATGATAGGGGAGATCCGGAACAACGCAGCGGGCATTGCGGGGCATTTCGGAAAATAAGTGGTCGGCGAAGGGGAAACTTCTCCAAGTGGACGAAGCGCTCCGTCCCCTTGGAAAGAAAAATGAATTGCTTGATGCAGGCTGTCCCTCTCATCCCTCTCCCATCCCCTGCGACGACCGGCTCACGCAAATATCGTGACGGAGCCGCCACGCTAGGTCTGGCATTAGCGTCTTGGCTTCAAGTTGTGCAATGTACGATTTAGCATCGCCAAGCGATCTGGTCTCCGGGCGACTTCATGGTTCCGGACACTATTTTTGGCGCGACGCAGGTTTACCGATTGAAAGCTAACGTCATCCGTGCGATTCGGCGCGTGCGCCTGCTTTCCCGGATTGCCGCGGTTGCTATCGCCGGGATCCTGCTCTTGGAAGCCTTTTGGGGAGTCCACCTGAGTTTGCCACGTTTCCGGTTTCATCCAACGTTGTTGGCGGCATCTTCAGCGCCATTAAGGATCGCCTGTGTTCTTGTTGGTCGAGGTGGGTTTGAGTTTCTGCTCCTTGACCCGAAAACGGGACGCCAGAACGACCGTACGGCTTTGACCGCCGGAGTGGACCTGGCACACTTGCAGAGACTGTGTCTGTCGTCTACTGGTGGACGAGTCTTGTTCGGATCGGAGAAGGAGTTTTGGGTCATCGACCTCGCGCACAATGAGGTGCTCCTGCACGCGAACGGCGAAGCCCCCTCGCTTTCACCCGATGGACACGCGTGGCCTTCGTCTCAGCGCATCATCTAATGACTCAGGATATCGCTGCAACATCGGCCAGGGAAATAAACACTCAGATGAGGATCGAGTTCGCGGGAGGTTGGAGCCCGAATGGGCAATTTATCTTCGCGGGCGGCCGCTCTTTGGTGGACCTTTCTGGGTATCGACTAATCGTGATCGAGGAGGCCACGGGAAGGTTTCCCGATATCGTGAAGTATCCAGACGACATCTGGCCCTGGCAATATTGGATTCACTACACGGTTCTGCGGTTCTTAGTCGACACGCGCACTCGCTGAAAGCTTCGAGAGTGCGAGTCGCCGGTCGGGCGTCAACAGTGGTACGTCGGTCCGTCGCCGTTTGTTTCGCGTGGACATTGACGGTGCCGCTACCTGGTTCGTATCGTCACGGGCATACTCCGTGGACTCGCGTGACTGTGCCGAACGCTCGTTCGCGTTGTTGGTGGAATCCAGACTCGCGAGGTCTTCGGCGCTCAGGCCGACGTCCGATTCTTTTTCTTCGACCCTCTCCCGGGCGTGGTGCGATGTTTCTCGGCCTCCTGCTCCAAGATCGCCGCAGTGAAACTGTCTGCGGACTCGTCGATCGTGACGACCACGTGCGACTCGGGGACTCGTGTGGGACTCGTGGGACAGACTGACGCGACTCGCCGTATTTTCTTGAACCGGGACACTCTGGATATGTCCCATGAGAACCTTTTCGCAGACTTCTCACTTTTCAGATATGCCGAGAAACGCTCGATGTGTGCTGCCGGGCATTCCTTACCACGTCACTCAGAGGGGTACGGATCGCCAACGAGTCTTCTTCCTTAATAGTGATCGCGAAATGTACCTCCGCCTGCTCAGCCGCAACCTGAGCGGTGCCAGGGTCCGGGTGCTCGCCTATGCGTTGATGACCAACCATATCCATGCCATCGTGATCCCGGAACGGTCCGATTCGCTCGCCGTTCTGTTCCGGCGCGTGCATGGACGCTACGCCCAGTACGTCAACACCCGGCGGGGACGCAGCGGGCATTTGTGGCAAGGCCGATTCTACTCCTGCCCGCTCGATGGCGCTCACCTGGCGACTGCGCTGCGCTATGTGGAAGAAAATCCATGCCGGGCGGGCATTGCCGAGCGACCGGAGAAGTACCGCTGGTCGAGTGCGGCGGCGCATTTCGGCGTGCGCGGCGACGAGTACAATTTGATCGATTTGCCGTTTTGGGAACGATCGGGCGGAGAGTCGACCTGGAGGGAGATGTATGAGGCATCGCTGAGCGAGGAACAGATCGAGCCGTTGCGGCAATGCACGTACGGAGGCCGGCCGTTCGGCGGCGACGATTTTGTGGCGCGAATGGAGGAGCAGTTCGGGCGGTCATGGAGAGGGAACGGGGAATCGAAATAGTCTGCAAAATCGGCGTAGAATGGCGATGGGACAGACGATGGACTGTCCCGGAAATATGATTTCATGCGAGTCGCGTCAGCCTGTCCCCGATGCCGTCCCCGATGCCGCGGCAATCCGAATGACCTGCTATTCCCATGCGACTCCGAAGGTAACTCAGTTATGGGCGAAACCACCATGGATTCCAAAAAAGCATTAGCATTCCTCGGCGCCATCATATTGGTTGCTACCGCACTTTCGGCACAAGGTTGGCGCGCTGTCTTAAACCGTCAGCAGCATTACAGCGTTACGATTCCTAGTAACTGGACGATTTGGCACAATTCCCCCAACGGAACGATTGCTGCAACGACGTATTCTCGATCCCATGCCCTCGAAGGAGGGCTTGTGCCAGCGGAAGAGGCCGAGATTACCATTTTTCCGCACAACGGTGCAACAGAACCTATGAAAGCATGGATCGCGAGCAGCCTTCGATACTCGGAGGAGCTCCAACGAAAAGACGTGGATCTCCAGATGGGAAAGCATGCTGACGTTAGCTCATACGTCGAGGTAGACTCGCGATATGATGCAGGCCCGAATATTTATTATTGCAGGGTGACGGCCTATTATCGTGAGCGAACCCAAGACAGTAGTTCCTTTTGTAACCAATTCGCCGGATCCGGAAGTGCCGGCCAAGGCGCAGCGGCGCAAGTTCAGCGCGGAAGACAAGAAGCGGATTCTGGAGAACGTCGATCGCGCCAGCGGGCACGGTGGCATCGGTGCCGTGCTGCGGCGCGAGGGAATCTATTCCTCGACGTTGTACGGCTGGCGCAAGGAACGCGCCGCCGCCGTGCATAAAGCTTTTTCTCAGAAGCGAGGCCCGCGGCCGCAACGCAATCCGCTATCCGGAGAAAACGAAAAGCTGCGACGCCAGAATCAGCGCTTGCAGGAGGAACTGGAGAAAGCCCATATCGTTATCGACGTCCAAAAAAAAGTGGCCAAGCTGTTGGGGTATCCCCTCGCAGAGGTTCCTCTCGGGGAGAAGTGATCATGACCGCTCTGGATCAACTTCGTCCTTTAGTAGGAATGAAGCGAGCCTGCCAGGCGTTGTCGGTTCCGCGCGCAACCTGGTATCGGCGATGGAAGCGCCGCGTCCTTTTTCCTGCCGTCCCCGCTTCCGCGAAACCGCAGCGGCATTCGGCGCGAGCACTTTCCGGTGGCGAACAGTCCAACGTACTAGCGTGCCTTCATGAGGAGCGTTTTCAGGATTGCTCGCCCGCGCAGGTGTATGCGGCACTGCTCGATGAAGGCCGGTTTCATTGCTCCATTCGCACCATGTATCGGCTGTTGGAAACGCATGGCGAAAGCCGCGAGCGTCGCGATCAGCTCACCCATCCGCCCTATCAGAAGCCGGAGTTGCTGGCCACCACAGCCAATCAGCTATGGAGTTGGGACATCACCAAGCTGCGCGGCCCGGTGAAATGGACCTGTTATCACCTTTATGTCATCCTCGACGTCTTCAGCCGTTACGTGGTCGGTTGGATGATCGCGTATCGCGAAAGCGCCGAACTGGCCAAGCGCTTGATCGAGCACACCTGCCGCGCGCAGTTGATCGCGCCCGGCCAGCTCACGGTACTCGTTGCATGGGCAACTTTTCGCTGCGCAGTTAGAATTCAGACAGGGGGCTAAAGACGAGCTGGAATATCGATCGGTGTTGAATCAAATAGTCCGGAGCGTGACACAAGTTTCAACAAAGTGAAGAGATCGAGCAAGTGAAGAACGGAAGGGACAGCCTGCATCAAGCGTTTCATTTTTTCGCCGAAAGGGACGGAGCGCTCCGTCCCGCTTTGGAATCTCACGACGCGGCCGAGTCCGCGGTTTTACTTCCGTTGAGTCAAGAGACCACGAACCACGCCTTTCACAAATGCATCGTCGAGGGGCTGCCGCGTGAACCAGCGCCGATAGAAAAAAGGCGCGACGATTGAGGCTACAAACTCAGACACGTTCGTCCCGGGGGCCAGTTCGCCCTTCTTCTTAGCTCGCTCAGCAACTGCAAAATACGGCGCCACCTGACCGGCGAGCAACTGAGCGAGAAGCTGCGCCAACTCCGGTTCCCGCTCTGCTGCGTCGATAATCGAAGGAAGAACGGCCGCCCAGCGTGCGGCTTTTAACTGTTGAGCCAACCCGGTCGCTAGCGCGGCAACATCGCCTCGTAAGGTGCCTGTGTCCGGGATGACCGGCGCAGGTCCAATCTTCGAACAAGCATCCATCAACAACGCCGAACGTGATGGCCAATGACGATAGATGGTTGTTTTGGAAACACCAGAGCGCCGCGAAACTTCGTCGATACTGAGACCTCCAATACCTTCTTCGCTCAGCAATTTGTAGGTCACCGCCAAGATGGCATTTTTTGACCGCTGAACCCTCTTGTCCTCGTTGGGTTCATCAAAAGTGTGGGGTGCATCAAAAGTGTTGGGTGCATCAAAAGTGTGGACCGCATCAGAATCTTTCGTTTTCGTCTGCAACTTTTCACCTCGAACAGTACTCTACAGTACCGTAGCACAGATACGATACGGTACCGTATCGCTGGAAAAACAACAAGGAGAAACGAGCAATGTATTTAGTCATGGGCATTACTGGAAAAGTTGGCGGCGCCACCGCGCAGCATTTGCTGAAGCAAGGCAAACAGGTGCGAGCACTGGTGCGCAATCGCGAGAAAGCGGCGAAGTGGGCGGACCAGGGCGTGGAGCTGGTGGATGGCGACTGGAACGATGCGGCCGCCATAGCGGCGGCGCTCAAAGGTGTTGAGGGCACGTTCGTTATGTTGCCGGCGGTATGGGCGCCCTCGCCTGATTACAGAGAAGCAAAAGGCGTGATTGCGAACTATGTCCAGGCGGTGACCAAGGCAGTGCCGCCGCGAGTGGTGGCGCTCTCGTCGATGGGCGCGAACAGAACAAGCGGGCTGGGGATGATCACGTCCTTATCGCTTTTGGAGCAAGGTTTTCGCAGCCTGCCATTTCCGGTCGCGTATGTGCGCGCAGGCGGCTTTTTCGAAAACTTTCTTTTCGGCTTACAGGCCGCCCAGGGCGGAACCCTGCCGGTCTTCTACAATCCTACAAACCGGAAATCGACGATGGTCGCGTCAAACGACATCGGCGCGGAGGTGGCAGCGCTTCTGACCGGGCCGGCGTGGTCGGGACATCGCGTGATCGAGCTGGGTTCGATGGTAAGCGCGGATGAAGTGGCCGGACAATTGGGTGAAGTCCTGAAACTCGACGTAAAGGCCTTTGCCGTCCCGCGTGCAGGGTGGGCGGAAGCGTTCGAGCAGTTCGGCATCCCGAAAGGCCACACCGGACCCGCCGAAGAAATGTATGAGGGCATTAACGCGGGATGGATGGAGCTCGGAATCGCGGGTACGGAGCACGTAGCGGGTACGACGTCCGCACGCGATGTGTTTGCGGCTGCACAGAACGCCGTTAAGGCGTAGGTCCGGGGAGATCCCTTCGCTGGGCAATTGCGATAGAATCCGCCTATGCGCAGCTCCTGGTGTTGTCGGCCGCTGCCGCGTTGCAAAGCATCCACGCACTTCGATCCTGGAGGAAACAAAAATGAAATCGCGTCTACTAATCGGCTTTCTTCTCCTCGCGGCAACTGCCGCCGCGCAGAGCGATCGCAAGTTTCTGACATCGCAGCTGGCCGGCGAGAAGCACCTGCCTTTCAGCAGCGGGGTTAAGGTGGGCCAGACGTTATATATTGCCGGAACTATCGCGGATACCGACAAACTCGCGGCTGGCCTTTCGGCGGAAGAAGAGGCGAGAAACATAATGGAGCAGCTCAAAAAGACCGTCGAGAGCGCCGGCATGACCATGGACGATGTTGTCTCGATTCAGGTATATTGCACCGATCTCGGTCTCTATAATGCATTCAACGGCGTCTACAGTAAGTACTTTCACGCGAATTTTCCAGCGCGCGCTTTTGTAGGTGTGGCGAAGCTGTTATTCGACGCGCACTTCGAAGTTGGCGGCATTGCCGTCGCGAAACGATGACCGAATCGACCTACTCGACACCCTTCGAAACGGGAGGGAAACGGGAGGGACAAACGGAACGGGAGGGACAGCCTGCATCAAGCGTTTCATTTTTTCGCCGAAAGGGACGGAGCGCTCCGTCCCGCTTCGGAATCTTACCTCGCCGCCGAGTCCGACTGCTTCTGCTCGAAGCCCCATCGCCGCCATTTTCTTCCGAATTGCGCCTCCAGCCGACTGAGGAAATCCTCGCCGCCGAAAGGACGACCCGAGTACGTGCACCGCCGCAACAAGTGCGTGGCGCCAGTGTCTTCCGCCGCGGTGTGCATCGCGCGCCACGTCTCCACGCCCCCTGATCGTTCCCAAAACCCCAAGTCCAGCACTCCGGCCCGATCCGGTTCGCCCGTCAGGTGAACCCGCGCGCTGGACCACCGGTAATCTTCGGGCGACCGCGCCAGTAAGGCGCGCACGGGGTTCTGTTCGACGTAGCGTAACGCGATCCACAAGCGCGCCGCGGAAAGCGGACAGGAAAAAAAGCGGTTCTGCCAAAGGTGACCGGAACGTTTGCGCCGCGAATTCGACATCTGCGCGTATCGTCCGTGGACCCGGCGAAACAGCGTCGCCAGCGAGTCCTCACGCTCTGGAACCAGCACCCAATGGACGTGATTGGTCATTAAACAATAAGCCAGGACGCCCACCCCGCAGTCGGTCAGATTCTCACCAACCAGGCTGAGGTACGTGTGGCGGTCGCCGGAGGAGTGAAAAACGGTCTCCCGATTCGTTCCCCTTTGGGTTATATGATAGGGGAGATCCGGAACAACGCAGCGGGCATTGCGGGGCATTTCGGAAAATAAGTGGTCGGCGAAGGGGAAACTTCTCCAAGTAGACGAAGCGCTCCGTCCCCTTGGAAAGAAAAATGAATCGCTTGATGCAGGCTGTCCCTCTCATTCGAATATTAGCGCAAGGCTTTTCATGGCGAACTGCAATTTTGGTCTTAGTTCAGCAGGCCCCACCCGGGCGCGTTTGGCGGCGTTCCGAAGTATGGACGAGTGGGACAGCCTGCGTCGAGCACTTCATTTTCGTCCTTTTCGCACCTAATCGATTCAATCCATTACCAGGAAAAGGGACGGAGCGCTCCGTCCCATCGCCAAGTTCCAAGCTATTTCACCACAATCACCATCTTCTGAAAATATTCTTTCCTCTTCTCTCTCAACCACATCCGGCTTTCACCGGAATCCGAAACCAGGAACCCTACATAATCTCGAGTCAGAGAGGCAGGTTCTTGTCGACGTCCGGTCCACAGAATGATCGCGCACTGCAGGGCAAAGTCACGACGTAAAGCGATAGGCGAGCGCCATTTGCGTTAGTCTTGGTGCGGCGTCGTTGCGGCTGTACGACGGCTCCTTGCTGCGTTGGGTTCGTTTCGTAAAAATGGGATCGATCCCACGAGTGAGCAGTTCTTTGACATGCAGGCAGGTCCGGCGCCCACAGGACAGCTCCCTTTTGGCCGGACCTGATAACCTCAGATTGTGGGCTATTCTCAAAGTTTTTTCGCCGAGCGATTCGGCATCACCGAACACGACCTGGAATCGTATCTGAGCGAAGCGCTTTCCGCCGGCGGCGAGTACGCCGACCTGTACTTCGAGTATCTGGCGACCAGCTCCGATCGGCATCGATGAAGGCATCGTCAAAAGCGCCACCGAAGGCGTGACGCTGGGCGTCGGCGTTCGCGTGCTCGCCGGCGAGCGCACCGGCTACGCCTACAGCGACGATCTGAGCCCCGAAAAGATTCGCAAGGCCGCGCGCGTGGCCGCGCACATCGCGCAGGGACCGGCCAGCATCGTCAAGACCGGTTTCGAGGAAGCGCAGCGCCACAATCTTTATCCCATGGTGCACGCGCCGAACGAAATGGCGCTGGCCGAACGCGTCGACCTGGTCAAGCGCGCCGATAAAGCCGCGCGCGCCTACGATTCGCGCGTGTTTCAGGTGCAGGCCAGCTACGCCGACAGCCTGCGCCACGTGCTGGTCGCCACCAGCGAAGGCCGGCTGAGTTTCGATCGCCAGCCGATGGCGCGCATGAGCGTGATGGTGCTGGCGCGCGAAGCCGACGGCGCTCCGCAGCACGGCTATTCCGGCGGCGGCGGGCGCGTGACGCTCGATTTCTTCCTCAACGAAAAAACGCCGGAGCATTTCGCGCAGGAAGCCGCGCGCCAGGCCATCGTGCAACTGGGCGCGGTCGAAGCGCCGGCCGGCGAAATGACCGTCGTGCTGGGTCCGGGATGGCCCGGAATTCTGCTGCATGAAGCCGTGGGCCACGGCCTGGAAGCCGATTTCAATCGCAAGGGACGTCTCGGCCTTCAGCGGACGCATCGGCCAGCAGGTGGCCAGTCCTCTGTGCACCGTGATCGACGACGGCACCATCGGCAGCCGCCGCGGATCGCTCAACGTGGACGACGAAGGCATGCCGACGCAGCAGAATGTGCTGATCGAAAACGGAATCCTGCGCGGCTATTTGCAGGACAAGCTCTCCAGCCGCCTGATGAAGAGCGCCGTCGACCGGCAGCGGCCGCCGCGAAAGCTATCAGCACATCCCCATGCCGCGCATGACCAACACGTACATGCTGGCGGGCGAGAGCGATCCGGAGGAAATCATCCGCTCGGTGCCGCAAGGGCCTGTACTGCACGACGTTCGGCGGCGGGCAGGTGGATATCACCAGCGGCAACTTCGTGTTCTCGGCGACCGAAAGCTATCTGATCGAAGACGGCAAGCTCACGCGCCCGGTGCGCGGCGCGTCGCTGATCGGCAACGGTCCGGAGGCGCTGAAGTACGTGAGCATGGTGGGCAACGATCTGCAGCTCGACGAAGGCATCGGCATGTGCGGCAAGGAAGGCCAGAGCGTGCCGGTGGGCGTGGGCATTCCGACGGTGAAGATCGACCGGATGACGGTGGGCGGGACAGCTGCATGAGCAGCGCTGCAGCGACTGACGACCTCGAACAGTTCGCCGCCGACGCCGTCAAGCGCGCGCTCGCGGGCGGCGCGACCGACGCCGAATGCACCATCTCCGAAGGCGAGGAATTTTCCGTCAGCGTGCGCATGCGCGAAGTGGAAAGCCTGAAGGAAGCGGGCTCGCGCGGCGCGGGAATTCGCGTGCTGGTCGGGCAAGCGGACGCGGATCGTCCTACACCTCCGATCTGTCGCCCGAAGGAATCGAGAAGATGGTGCGCGGCGGCGCTGGAGCTAGCGAAGATCACCAGCGAAGATCCGCACGCCGGGATTGCCGGACCGCGACGATCTGGGCAAGCTCGACCGGCGACCTGCAGCCTGTACGACGACGCGATCGCGAGATGGACACGCGAGTGGAAAATCGAGCAGGCCAAGCGCGCCGAAGACGCCGCGTTCAGCGTCGATCCGCGCATTCAGAATTCCGAAGGCGCGTCGTTCGATTCGTACCTGGGCCGCCGCGTGTTCGCGAATTCGCGCGGATTTGTCGGCAGCTACCGGACGTCGAGCTGCGGCCTTGAGCGTGTCGCCGGTCGCGAAGCAGGACGGGTCCATGGAGCGCGACTACTGGTACTCCGTCGTCGCGCACGGCGTCCAAGCTCGAGAGCCCGGAAGAGGTCGGCCGGAACGCGGCGGAACGCGCGCTGCGGCGGTTGAATCCGCGCAAGGTCGCGACGCAGAAAGTTCCGGTGATCTTCGAGCCGCGCACGGCGCGCGCGTTGCTGGGCGACATGTTCGACGCGGTGAACGGCTCGGCGATCTATCGGCACGCGTCGTTCCTGGCGGGCAAGCTGGGCGAAAAGATCGCCTCCGAATCGCTGACCGTGGTCGACGACGCGACCATGCCCGGGCTGTTCGGCAGCTCGCCGTTCGACGACGAAGGCGTGACGGCTCGCGCGCACCGTGGTGATCGAGCGCGGCGTGCTGAAGAGCTACCTGCTGAACACGTACACCGCGCGCAAGCTGGGTCTGAAGACCACCGGCAACGCGTCGCGCGGCATCACCGGGCAACGCCGGCGTCGGTCCGGGCAACTTTTTACATCGAAGCGGGCGCGCATCGCGCCGGAGAAACTCATCGCCGGCGTCCGCCAGCGGATTGTACGTGACCGAGCTGATCGGCGGCGGCGCGAACACCGTCACCGGCGATTATTCCTCCGGCGCGGCGGGCCTGTGGATTGAGAACGGCGAATTGGCGTATCCTGTTTCCGAGATCACCATCGCCGGAAACATGAAGCAGATGCTGATGGACCTGGAGCAGATCGGCTCGGATCTCGAATTTCGCGGCTCCATCGCCGCGCCCACGATTCTGATTCGGGAGATGACCATCAGTGGCCAGTGAATCCTCGCTTCGCCAGCACCGCGCGTCCGCTGTTTTCCGGACCATCGCTCTATGTGTCGGCGCGTGCTGCTGGCGCTGGGTGGGGCGTTTTTTTGCTACCTGCAATTCGTTTCGAATCGGCCCGCGCCGGAATTGCCGCTGACGCCTGAAGCCAAAGCGTACGTGCACAATCTGAAGCTGAACGACGTGGACATGAAGGCGACCGAGAGCTACTTCAAACAGGTCGTGGTGGAGATCGACGGCAAGATCGCCAACGCCGGCGACCGGAACGTCCAGGTGGTCGACATCTACTGCGTCTTTTACGATACCTACGGCCAGTTGGTGCTGCGCGCAGCGCGTTCCCATCGTCAGCCAGAGGATGGGCGGCTTGAAACCGGGCGAGACCAAATCCTTCCGCCTGCCGTTCGACGACCTTCCGGAGAGCTGGAATCACGCGATGCCGCAACTGGTGATCGCCGGCATCAAGTTTTACAATGGCCCGAGTGCTGGTGGTGGATGACGACGCCGCCGGCCTGGAAATCCGCAAACTGATTCTGGAGCGGCGCGGTCTATGAAGTCTCGACCGCCACTGGTCCGGCCGAGGCCCGGACGGCGCTTCAGTCGACCCGCTTCGATGTGGTGGTGCTCGACGTGCGATTGCCTCGCGCCGAAGATGGCCTCGCGCTGATTCGCGAATTCCGGGCGGCGGTGCCGGCTCCGCGCATCGTGGTGATGTGCGGGAATCGCGGCGACCTGGATCATCGCCCGGAAGCCTCGCTCGCCGACGAGATTCTGACGAAACCGGCGCACGTCGAAGCGCTGCTGAGCGCTATCGCCGGTCCACCACGACCGCGCCCGCCTTCATCACCCAGCGAACCTTCTGAATGACCACGTCGATATCGTCCAGCGGATTGCCTTCGACGGCGACGATGTCGGCGAAATAGCCGGGCCGCAAATGACCGAGCTTGTCCTGTCCCAATAAATCGGCCGCGTTGACGGTCGCGGTCTTCAAGGCTTGTTCCGGCGTCATACCGGCCTTGACGAACCAGCCGAGCTCGCGCGTATTTTCGCCGAACATGGTGTAGACCACGTCCGAACCCATGGCGAAGCGCACGCCGGCGCGGAAGGCTTTCCGCGCGGTCTCCAGATTGCGCTGGATGAAATCGTTCAAGGGACCGATCGCGGAAGCGGGGTAGTGGAGCTTGGCCGCGTTGTCGACGTAATAGCGATTGTGGTCGATGGTGGGGACGTAGAAGATTTTCTTGCTCGCCATTTCGGCGATGGTGTCGTCGTCCATGTCGGTGGCGTGCTCGATGGAATCGACGCCGGCACGGACGGCGTCGCGGGCGCCGCGGGGGCCGTAGGTATGAATCGCGACCTTCTTCCCGAGCGCGTGCGCGGTGTCGACGGCGGCCTTCATTTCTTCGTAAGTGAAGGTCTGGTCGCCGGTGACATCCTGACCCGAGCCGGTGGACCCGTACATCTTGATCACGTCCGCGCCGGCGCCGATCTGCTGGCGGACGACCTTCATCACCTCCGCCGGACCATCGGCGGTTTGCGGCCCGCCGCGTCCACCGCGCGTGATTTGCAGGCCGTAGCCGGAGACGAACATGCGAGGTCCGGTCATCAGGCCGGCGTTGATCAGATCGCGCATGGCGATGTCCGCGTAGTCGCTCGCGCCCAGATTGCGGACCGTGGTCACGCCGGTCTCGAGCGTCTTCTTCGCGTTGTCCTGCGAGAGATAGACGGTGGCCGCGCCGCGCCCGGCCTGAGCGATCTTGCTCATGTCGAGCACGTAGGTCATGTGAGTGTGGACGTCGATCAGGCCGGGGATGGCTGTGTATTTCGTCATGTCGATCGACTCGCCGGAGGCCGGGCCAACGCTCTTGATGTGGTCGTTCTCGACGACGATGACGGCGTTAGGGAGGACTTTTTCGCCGTCCCAGACGTGTCCGAAACGATAGGCCTGGGCGTCCAGCAGCGCCGCGACGGCGAGGAACAACAGGATCTGTTTCATGCGACCTTTCTCACTTATGCCGCCTTCTGGCGACCCTTCAGGATTTTCACGAACGAAGCCGAGCGCAGCTCCTCAAGCGTCAGGCCGGTGAGAGCGGGCGCGTCGGCTTCGGGAATCGCGCCGCAGTTCACGGCGCGGAGAAAATAATTCAGCAGGCCCTGACCGGTGGCCGCGTCGTCGAACACGCCGCCGATCTGGGTGGCCTGCGCGGCGCGGGCGACGAAATTCCGCAGGCGTTCGGAAGCAGCCGGCAGTCCTTCCACGAAAAACGAATAGACCGCCGCGAAACGGATCGGAAGCTGCGCGGGATGCAGATCCCACCCTTGATAAAAACCTTGATCGAGCGAATGGCGGATGTGCCGGTAATGAATCTGCCAGGCGTCGTGAACGGCCATTCGATTTTGCGCGACCTGCTCGCCGGGAAACAGCGAGCCGCGATGAGGCGGGATCGGCAGGACGTTGGTGGCGCCGTCGGAGATACGGATGCCCGTTCCGGCGAGATGAAGCTGCATCATGGAGCGCGCGAAATCGCACGCCGGGTGGAGCATGTGCTGGTTGGACGCGGTGATGCCGAGGCTCGCGGTGTAATCGTAAGCGCCGAAATGAGCGGCGGCGATGCGGCCGCCCGAGGCTTCCACCAATTGCGGCAAAACGAGAAGCGACTGCGGAGTTTCGATCATCAGCTCCATGCGGATGGCGGCGAAGCGGTCGAGCTCGGCGAGCAGCGCCGCCACCTGCTCCACCACCGTGACCTTGGGCAAGGTGACTACGAAGTTTGCGGGCAAGAGTCCGCCGGAGCGATCGAGAAGAGTCTCCAGAAAAAGGCGCAGCGTGCGGATGGCGCGGGCTTTGAGTTCTTCATCGAGCGGCTTGATGCGGATGCCGAAAAAGGGGGGCAGCGCGGAAACCTGCATGGCGCGCGCGACTTCGGCGGCGGCGTGAATCGCGGCGGTGTCTTCCTCGGCATCGGGGCGGATGCCGTAGCCGTCTTCAAAATCGATGCGAAAATCCTCCACCGGTTCGCGGCGCAATTTCTCGATCACGCGATCGTAGACGGTATCGGCCAGCGAATTGGGAATACCCACGGCGAGGGCCAGTGTCGCGGCATCCGGGGCATATTCTTCGACGGCGCGCATCGCCAACTGGCCCAGACGGCGGGCGACATCGTGCTTGAAGAGATGCGCGCCGCCATAGACGACGTGCACCGGCTGGCGGTCGCCCGATTCGCCGGGATGCGCCCGCGCGAAATCCTGATTCGCGGCTTCGAGCGCATCGGAAGGATTCATCCTTAGTAGTTTATGCGATCCGGCTGATCGCGCCACGCGCGAAAGCAGGCCAGCGCCTGGTCCCGCATCAGGGGGACGAAGGGAAGTTTTCGCTGCTGCGGGTCGACGGCGATCTGTTGATAGAGAAACGCGTCGTCGAAGCCGGCTGCCGCTGCATCGGCTGCGGTGCCTCCGAAATAAACGCGATCGAGTCGCGCCCAGTAGATCGCGCCGAGGCACATGGGGCACGGCTCGCAAGTGGTATAGATTTCGCAGCCGTGAAGCTGGAAGGACGCGAGGGCCTGGCAGGCGGCGCGAATCGCGAGGACTTCGGCGTGGGCGGTCGGATCTAGGGCGGAGGTGACGCGATTGACGCCTTCGGCGACGACGCGGCCGTCTTTGACGATGACGGCGGCGAAAGGTCCACCAAGGCCGGAGCGCACATTCGCGATGGCGAGCTCAATCGCCCGCGCCATGAAGGATTCCCGCATAATTCGCTTTCAGTGTACGCGATACTAGCGGAAAAGCATGCTGGTCAGGCTCATATCGTGGAGCAAGGATCGGGCGGAGCGCGCGCGGCTGCTGGAGGCCTCGGGATTTTCGGTGGATGCGTCAGAGCACGATTCTGGGCGCACCATCGGGCAAACCAACGCGATTGCGCCCGCCGCAATTCTGATCGACCTGGATCGAGTGCCGTCGCACGGCCGCGTGGTGGCGACAGTGTTGCGCAGCACCAAATCGACGTGTCACTTTCCGATCGTGTTCGCCGGCGGGGAGCCGGAAAAAGTGGAAGGCATTCGAGCGCACTTGCCGAACGAGATGTTCGTCGCCTGGAAAAGTGCTGCTGCCGCTCTAAAGCGAGCGATGAAAAAAGCTCCGCCGCCCGCGATGCCGAGGCCCTACATGGGTCAATGGAAAGAATCGAGCCTGGCCAGGAAGCTGGGGCTCAAGGCGGCGTCGAAAGTGGCGTTGCTGGGCGCGCCGGAAGGATTCGAGGAGCAGACCGGCGATCCTCCGGAAGGACTGGAGTTTCAAGCGAACATCACGCGGCAGACCAGCCTGGTGATCTGGTTTGTCCGGTCGAGACAGGAACTGGAAGGCGAGGTCGCGTTCGTGAGCGCGCGGCTGCCGGAAGGCGCATCGGTGTGGATCGCGTTTCCGAAGCAGGCGAGCCGTTTGCGAGTCGACTTCAATTCGAACGACGTTCGCACCGCGGGGCTGGCGGCCGGCCTGGTGGATTACAAAGTGTGCGCGATCGACGGGGATTGGAGCGGGCTGAAGTTCGCGCGAAAGAAGCGCTGACCGCTCTTACACCCGGCTGAGCGCCAAGGCGAGCCCGGCGAGCTTGTCCTGAAAATCGAATTCGTTGGAGCCGCGATCGATCGCCCCGGCTTTCACTTTGAAGTCCGCGGCGCAAAGCTGGCCGTCCTCTTCGAACGAATAAGCGGTGGAGAGCGTGGCGGCCACTTCGCGGGAAATCGAGATGGCGGTGGCTGCATCGACTTGCAGGATGGCGAGGAATTCGCCTTCGCCCCAGGCGCCGACGATCAGGTCGGGATCGATGGCGGCGTGAATGCGGCGGATCATTTCGGAAGTCACCTGCTGCACAGAGTCGCAGGAAAAGCGGCGCATGACGCGCCTCCAGTTGGTGAAAGCGATCAGAAGCAGACAGAACGGCCCCGGCTTTGAAAGGGCCTGCTCAATCTGCTGGTTCATCTCCGCTCGAGTGTGGAGGCGCGTCGCGGGATTGGCGGCGCGATGACGGTCAACGTCGATTTCGTGATGGAGCAGACGGATTTCATCCTGCAATTGCGCGATCGCCATGCGATTGGCGGAACGCATCTGCTCGATCGCGGCGCGAATCTGCGCCGTAGCGGCCTGAATCGCAAGTCGAATGGAAGCGAGATCGCCGGCGCCCGCCGCATCGGCGAGGCGTTCCAATTCGCGATTGAGCTGTTCCTCATGATCGGCGCCATGGGAGGCGACCCCTCCGGCGAATGCGGCGATGGCGGCGGCCGCGGCCTGCACTTCCCGGCGCAGCACATTGAGCGATTCGCCGGCGGCGCGTTGATAATCCCGAAGCTCACCGCGAAAACCGGAGCCGACGCTGCGCAATTCCTCGTCCAGGCGGGCAGCCTGCCAGCGCTCGCCCAGCGTTTTCATTTTTCCGCGAAAAAGCGCTGCCTGCGCGGGATCCACTTCGACGGCGTAGTCGGCGGACGCCTGAATGGCGAGGCCGTAGCAATCCGTCAAGAGATGGCTCAAGCGCTCCAAGCGGTCCAGTTCATCGGTCGATTTGCGGATCGAGATCACAATCTGCTGCCTGGACCGCTCATCGGCGGGCGGGGCGCTAGTGTGAATGAAATTCGATTCCGGCGAAGCTGACGACGCTCTGCTGGTCGATATTCCATTGATCGTAATGGAGCAGGCGGCCGCGCGCGGAGGGAATCGCCTTGAGGAAGGTATAGATCGGCGCGGATCCGCACCAGTTGAGGTCGTCGTGATTCTGCTGGACCAGGTCCCAGAAGCCGCGCGCGTCACCGGCTTCCATTTTCTGAATACGCTCGCGGTCGCGCCGCGCGACGATTTCCATCTCGCCCTGGCCGGCGGTGGCGATCAGATCGTCGCCATAGCGGCGGCCGATGTGGGCCATGTCGACGCCGAGGACCCACAGCAGCCGGTCGCCTTCGCGCGCCGCGATTTCGCCGAGCGTGCCGAGAGCGCGGCGGACATTCTCATCCTCTTCCGGCATGCCGCCGCGATAAATGCTGTGCGCGTAGGATCCGCACAGAATCGGCACGACTCGGATGCGAGGGCCGAACAGGTGCTGCAGGAAGACCACCTGAAATTCGATGGAATGTTCGATGGCGTGACAGTAATCCTCCATCAGCGACCGCGTTGGGAGCGGCGGCGGCGAGCGCATTCGACGATGGAAAGATCCGTAGAGTCTCGCCGAATGGCGTGACGAACGGCTTGCGCGTGAGGCCGAAGCGATTCGGGAGCGCCGTAATGCGAGGTTCCCAGGACGACGAACGTGCGCTCGGCGTCAGCGGGTGAGAGCGCGGAGTAAGCGGCGCGATAAGCGTCGATGCCGCCGAACGGGCTGACGTGCGGGGCCGCGATGGCGAGCGCGCGTCCGGCGGAAGAGGGCGGTCCCCCGTCGAGATATCCGCGAAGGGTGTCCGCAAGCGCGGACGGTTCTTCGGGATAGCCGCCGCCAGCGTGGACCGGCGCACGAACAGGCGCCTCCGCGAAGGCTCGCTCGGCGGCTTGTTTGCGGCGCGGCGAAGTTGTCGTCTTCGAGAAATCCGGCGTTGCTCAGCGAATCGATCAGATGCTGCTGCAAATCGCCGACCTGCAAGTCGCCGGTGAGCTGGACCAGATGAGCGCGCAGATCGAGATCGCCGCGCTCGCCATCGAAAAACTCCAGGCACTCCACCAGCGCGGGCGGAATGATCAGCGTCGCGTCGGAGTATTGAAATGGATCGCGGATCACCAGGCCGGGTCGATCCTCAACCGGCGACGGGAAGAAGTCGAGATTGGGGCGGAGGCGCGGAAGCAACCTCCAGAATACAGGAGTCAGGCGCTAGAATCGAGGTTGCTCTCTGAAACCCCATCGGAAATCTATCAGGCTCGATTGAACTTCTGGCGCGCGACGCACGCGCGATCCGCATCGCGCTACCGACAGCTTGGAAACGCCCGGCTGGCTACGGCGGTTGCCGCGGTGGCGATCGCGGCGATGTCGATCGGCGGCGGATGGATCTCGGCGTGGTGGCTGCTGGCGCCGCTGGTGATATTCATCGCGCTGGCGATGATTCACGATCGCGTGGACCGGGCGAAGTCGGCGCTGCGAGCGCGGGGTCGCGTATTACGAGCGGGCGCATCGCGCGGCTGGGCGATCGATTGGGTCGGGAAGAGGCAATCAGGGCGAACGATTTCGCGATCCCAAACATCTGTACGCCGACGATCTGGATCTGTTCGGGCGCGGCTCGATGTTCGAATTGATCTCGACGGCGCGCACCGCCGCGGGAGAGAGTACGCTGGCGCGATGGCTGCTGGCGCCGGGCGAACGAGCGGAACGTAGTGGCGCGGCAGCAAGCGGTGCGCGGAGCTGCGGTCGCGGGTCGATCTGCGCGAAGAGCTGGCGCTGATGGGCGACGATATTCGCGCCGCGGTGGACGCAAAGGTCCTGGCGAGGGTGGGGCGAGCAGGCGCCGGTGCGAGTTCTTCAGAGGGGCGCGAGTGCGTCGCGATTCTGCTGGCTTTGGCGCGCGCTGGTACGACGTTCGGTCCTGTTCTTCGCGCACGTGCTGAGCGCTGGCGCCGTTTCTGGTCGTGGTGCTGGCGGAGACTGAGCTTCAGCATCGCGATCGCGCGAGTCGGTGTCGCGGGTGGCGGATGGCGTGGCGACGCCGGCGCATGAATTGAGTTGCTGACGCTGCTGCTGGAGCGGCTGGAGCGGGAATCGTTCGCGTCGCCCGCGGCTGGTCGAGTTGAAGCAAGCGCTCCAGACCGAAGGGCTAACGGCGTCGCGAGCAGATCCGAGCGGCTGGGGCGGTTGATCGAGACTGCTCGATTCGGCGCGGCACAATCAGTTTTTCCGACCGATCGCGCGCGCCGCTGCTGTGGATCTCGCAGTTCGCCATGGCGATCGAGAGCTGGAGAAGGAGTGCGGTCCCGCGCATCGGCAGAGTGGACCGCGGCGATCGGCGAGTTCGAGGCGCTGTGCTCGCTGGCGACGTTTCGCGTTAGAGCGGCCGGACGCGATGTTTCCGGAGTTGCTGCCCGACGGCGGAGCAACGAACCGCAATTCGAAGCGAACGCATTGAGCCATCCTTTAATTCCGCCCGAAACGGCGATCGCGAACGATGTGCAAGATCGGCGGCGAAGTGCGGTTGTGGATCGTCAGCGGATCGAACATGAGCGGCAAGAGCACGCTGATGCGCGCGATCGGCCTGAACGCGGTGCTCGCCTGGGCGGGGCTCCGGTGACCTGCGCGCGGATGCGGATGTCGCAGCTGCACATCGGCGCGTCGATGCGCACCAACGATTCGCTGGTCGATCATCGCTCGCGATTCTACGCCGAGATCGAGCGGCTGCGGGACATCGTGAATCTGGCGCGCGAAGGGACAGCCGACGCTGTTCCTGCTGGATGAATTGTTGAGCGGGACCAATTCGCACGACCGGCGGATCGGCGCGGAGGCGCTGGTGCGCGGGTTGGTGGAGCGCGGCGCGATCGGCCTGGTGACTACGCACGATCTGGCGCTGGCGCAGATCGCCGAGACGATGGACGGGCGCGCGGTCAACGTCCACTTCGAGGATCACCTCGAGGGCGGAGAGATTCGTTTCGACTATCGCCTGCGGCCTGGCGTGGTGACGCGCAGCAACGCGCTGGAGCTGATGCGCGCGGTGGGTCTGGAAGTATGAAGACGCTACAATCGTGGGCATGAATGTACTGATCACGGGAGCCGGAGGAGGTCTGGGAGGCGCGATCTGCCGGGTATTCGGCGAGAGCGGAGCGAAGGTGATCGCGCGTGGATCGCGCGTGGCCGGAAGCCAAGCCGTTCGCCACCATCGCGGCCGATTTGAACACCGCCGAGGGCTGCGATCCGATGATCGCCGAAGCGTTAGAAGCACGGTCCGATCGACGCGCTGGTGCACCTGGTGGGCGGGTTCAGCGGCGGAACGCCGATCGCCGAAACCAGCGACCAGACCTGGGATTTGATGATGAATGTGAATCTGCGCGTCGCGTTCAACGTGCATGCGGGCGGCGCTGAAGCCGATGCTGGTGGCGAAGCGCGGACGGATCGTGGCGATCGGATCGCGAGCAGGCGGTGGAGCCATCGCCGAATCTGGCGGCGTACGCGGTTTCGAAAGCGGCGCTGGTGGCGCTAATAAAAAACGTCGCGGCCGAGGTGAAGGATTCGGGCATCACCGCGAACGTGGTTCTGCCGAGCACGATCGACACGCCGGCGAATCGCAAGGCGATGCCGCAAGCGGATTTTTCGAAGTGGGTAGCGCCGGAATCGATCGCGAAATTGACTGGTGTGGCTGACCTCGGATCACGGCGGCGCGACGTCAACGGCGCGGTGATTCCGATTTACGGGAGAGCATGATGAAGAAAATGACGGATGCCGAAATTCAGAGCGCGATGGCGCGCATTCCGGATTGGAGGGTGGCGGACGGCAAGCTGCATCGCGAATATAAATTCCCCGATTTCGCGCATGCCTTCGGGTTCATGGCCACGGCGGCGCCGGCGATCGAAAAGATGGATCATCATCCGGAATGGTCGAATGTGTACAATCGCGTGACCGTCGATCTGAACACGCACGACGCGGGCGGCATCACGAGCAAGGATTTCGAATTAGCGGAGTTGCTGGAAGGGATCGCCAAGAAGCTGCTATGAGAGTTCTGCTGGCCATCGTTCTGGCGCCGCGTCGGCACTGGCGCAGGAGACGTTATTCCGGCATCGCCGGCGCTGGACGCGGCGGTGGAACAGGCGGTGCAGGACGGATTGATTCCCGGCGCGGTGCTGATCGTGGGGCAGAACGGAAAAATTCTGCATCGCAAGGCCTACGGCGAGCGGCGCTGATTCCGTCGCGCGAGCCGATGACCGTCGATACGATTTTCGACATGGCGTCGCTGACCAAGGTGATCGCGACCACGCCGTCGCTGATGAAGCTGTTCGAGCAAGGCAAGCTGCGCATCGCCGATCCGGTGACCGCATATCTGCCGGAATTTCAGGGCGGCAAGAGCGACATCACGATTCGCGATCTGATGACGCATTTTTCCGGGCTGCGTCCGGATCTGGATCTGGAACCAGCGTGGTGCGGCTACGAAACCGGCATTCAGCGCGCGCTGATCGATAAGCCGGCGGGGCCTCCCGGGACGCGGTTCGTGTATAGCGATATCAATTTCGAGCTGCTGGGCGAGATCGTGCATCGGCTGAGCGGCAAGATGCTGGACGACTATACGCACGCGGAATATTTTCGAGCCGCTGGGGATGCACGAGACCATGTTCCGGCCTCCGGCGTCGCTGCGCGCGCGCATCGCGCCGACCGAGATCGATCCGGCTACGGGCAAGCCGTTTCGGGGCGTCGTGCACGATCCGACGGCGCGCTACATGGGCGGCGTCGCGGGACACGCGGGCTTGTTCACCACGGCGTCGGATCTGGCGAAGTTCGCCGAGATGATGCTGGGCATGGGTGACGATGGCGGCACGCGGATGTTTTCGCCGCTCACGGTGAAGAAATTCACGTCGCCGAACACGCCGCCGGATCAGCCGGTGCTGCGCGGCCTCGGCTGGGATATCGATTCGCCGTATTCATCGAATCGCGGCGAGCTGTTTCCGATCGGCTCCTACGGGCACACGGGATTCACGGGCACATCGATGTGGATGGATCCAGCGATCGAAGTCCTACGTGATCCTTTTGACCAACGTGGTGCATCCGAAGCGGGGAAGAAGTCTCAGCTCCGCTGCGGAGCAGGGTGGCGACGATTGTCGCGGCTTCGCTGGGCGTCGACGCGCCGGGGGTGAGCGTGACCGGGTACAACGAAACGCTGGAAGGCGCGGGTGTGCGGCGGATGATCTCGCCGAATCACGAGACGCTGACCGGGCTCGACGTGCTGGAGCAAGAGAAGTTCGCGCCGCTGAAGGGCAAGCGCATCGGACTGATCACCAATCAGACCGGGCTCGACCGGCAGGGACGCCGCAACGTGGACGCGATGATCGCGGCGGGAGTTCACGTGACGGCATTGTTCTCGCCGGAGCACGGCATCAACGGAGCTGAAGACGTGGAGAACGTCGCCGATACCAAGGACGCCGCTACGGGGCTGCCGGTCTGGAGCCTGCACGATCAACGGGCGCTATCGCATGACGTCCGCAAATGCTGAGCGACGTCGACTTGCTGGTGTTCGATATTCAGGACGCGGGCGCGCGGTTCTACACTTATTCGTGCACGATGCTGTATGCGGATGGAGGAAGCGGCCAAGACGCAGCACGCCGTTTTATGTTCTGGACCGGCCGAATCCGGTGACCGGCGCGCACGTGGAGGGTCCGCTGCTCGACTCCGATCTGCACAGCTTCGTCGGATGTTACGACATGCCGATCCGCCACGGCCTGACGCTCGGCGAACTGGCCACGATGGCCAACGCGGAGCGCAAACTGCAACGCCGACCTGCACGTCGTCAAGATGAAGAACTGGCAGCGCGGCGACTGGTTCGATTCGACCGGGCTGGCCTGGATCGATCCGTCGCCGAATATGCGCAGCCTGAACGCCGCGACGCTTTATGACGGGGCTCGGCGATGCTGGAAGCGACGACCAACTATTCGGTCGGCCGCGGCACGGATGCGCCGTTCGAGCAGATCGGCGCGGACTGGATTCGCGGCCCGGAGCTGGCGCAGTTTCTAAACGCCCGCCAGATTCCGGGTCTGCGTGTTTATCCGACGGCGTTCACGCCGGACTCGTCGAATTTCAAGGGCAAGCGGATCGAGGGTGTGCGATTCGTAATCGTCAATCGCGAGCAGTTCAGCTCGGTGCGGCTGGGCCTGGAGCTGGCTTATGCGCTGGACAAATTGTATCCGGGGAAGATCGATCTGGAGAAGTGCCGTTTTCTGATCGGCAATCGCAAAGCGATAGAGCAGATGAAGGCGGGCGAGGATCCGCGAAGCATCGAGACGGCGATCGACGATCAGATCAAGACGTTTCTCGACCGGCGGCGGCCGTTCTTACTCTATTAAGAAGATCGTTATGGAACTACGTGGGCGTCGAACACTCCGGTCTCGACCACGCCCGCGTGCTTCATCTGCACGATGACGCGATAGTCGCCGGGCGTGGGAAATCCGTAGGGAAACACCACTTCGGGCGGCACTCCGTCCATGTGCATCATGTCGTGGCCTTGGCCTGACGGATTGGCGAGCTCCAGCGCCGCCATGGGGACCGATCCGGAGGGATGCACGTGCGCGAACACCGTGCCGTCGTTCTTGACGAACGCGGCGTGGCCCAGCATGCCCATGTACAGTTCGGTGTCCGTGACAGGCTTGCCGTCTTTATCCACCATGCGGAATTTAAAGCCGTCGGCGCGGCCGGCTTTGGGCGGCGACGAATCGCGCACCCAGATGAGGTGAACGCCGTCGGGCGAAACATCGCGAACGCCGCCGGCATCGTCGCCTTGAAGCGGGGTGCCGGCGATATCGCGCGGAAGCGTGAACTCGGCCACCAGGGTTTCGGGAAAACCGCTGCTATGCACCACGTCGCCGTAGGCTTTGTAACTGCCTGCCGGCATCGGCGGAAGGTTCTGGATGAAAACGGCACTGGAGGCGGCTTCCTTGACGCCCGGTCCGGTGCGCCATCCGACGCCGCGTCCGGGCCGCAATGGACGGACGTCGCCGGTGCGATTCAACTCGGGATGCAGGTGCCACACGTGATCGAAGTCAGGCTCGCGAATCACGTACAGGTGCATCAGGTGGCCGTGATCGGGCAGAAAATCGTCCACCGGGCGAACCATAAATTCCGGATTTTTTAACTGGAGCACCAGATGGTCGCTCGAGTCGACCGACGCCGACATGGCGATCGGTTGGTAGAGCTGGCGGGCGTAGCCGTTGGCTTCGGTGGTCCACCAGCGATCGCCGCCCCAGAGGATCAGCGCGACCAGGGCCGCGGCGGTTCCCATCAGGATTCGCGCGCGACGTTTGCGGCGATCGTCGGGCGCGGCTCCAGGCGCAAGTTGACCTTCGCGAGCTCCGGCGCCGACGATGCTGATGATTCCCAAGCTGAGCACCAACGTCATTATCAAAAGAAACACGGCGAGCGCGGATTGCATCGCCTTGGTCTGGGTCGCGATGGCGGGAACAGGGACCGCGAGTTCTCCCGCTCCCTGTTCGCCATCGGCGCGGACGTGAACTTCCCACGATCCGGGAGCCATCATCCACATAGAGCCGGTGAAAAACTGGGGATCGTCCTTGGAGCGCTGCAACGTGTCGGGTGTCGGGGCAAACTTCGCGCCATCGCCGGTGAGCGGGGTCGGGGTGACGTGAAGCTCGCGGATGGCGGACGAGGAGCAGCGGATCTCCACTTCAGCGACGCCGGGGATCACCGTGGGCGGGCGAATCGTCACGTACAGCGGATATGGTCCGGCGGAGCCTTGCAGAAAAACGTCGGGCGATCCGATGTGCGCCTGCGCGAGGCCGGCCCCTAGAATCGCGAAGCACAGCAGAATCGGCGAGCGCTTCATCGTTTCACCGTCTTCATCCAGTTGCCCCAGGCCAATCCGACGCGCGCCAGGAAAATGGACACGAAGCCGGCGATGATCAGGCGGGTGGTGAATCCGGTTTCGAGGGTGTAGAAGAGATTCCGCGCCTCGAGCGAATCCGGTCCGCTGGCATAATCGCGATAGATGGTGCCGAAGAAGCGATTGGCGGCGTCCGGACTCATCAGGAAGTCGGCGAAGGGCCATTGCACGGCGATGAATACGCCCAGGAAGACGATCCCCAGGGCCACGGCCTGCAACCAGGGATTGATCCCGCGGCGGTCGAAATAATGCCGCAGCAGGTCGATCGCGAAGGCGGGCACGATCAGCAGCAAGGGAAATTGCGGCGGGACGAAATGGGTCACCGGATTGAATACCGGTCCCAACTTGGGCTCGGCTGGAAACAGCGGCAGAATCCAGACCAGTCCCGCGGTGAAGATGGTGTAGATCGCGGCGAGAATGGTCGCACCCCAGCGGTTTCCGGAAGCCACGGCGACTCCAATGAGTCCAGCTGGAACGGCGATCGACATAGCCAGGTAAAACAGCGCGGTGTGCTGGAGGATGCGATTGCTGTACTCCATCGTCAGAATCTGAAACACGATGACGATCATCGATCCGAGGTACATAAACAATTTGCTGTACCAGCCGCGTTCTTCGCCGGCGGACCGGTTCATATATCCAAGAACGAGGATCAGCGCGCCCAATTCGATAGCGACCACGCCTGCCGCGAGTACCGTGTGAGGCGGGCTGAGGATCTGGACGTCGAGCCCGTAGGCGTTATGCCACCAGTTGTCGAAGGGCGCGGAGACGAGCATCGCGATACCGCCCCAGGCGGTGATGAATGCGCCGAGAGGTCCACGGAAGCCCCACATCTTCACCGAAGCTTCGCGGACTTCCGGCAGCTTGCCGAACGTGGTCGCGAGGATCAGATAAGCGGAGGAGATTCCGGCGATGATGCCGCACAGATAAATCGCCATGTGCGCCGGAGTCCAGAAGGTGTCGCGGCCGATGGAGCGGTGCCAGGAAATATCCCATTGCACGCCGATCATTGCCGAGGTGACGCCGATGGTGGATGCCCAGAGATACCAGGGAATCGCGGGAAACGTAGCGGCGCGCGCATGGGCGCGCGAAGGGAGCGCAATGCTGCCAGCCATGTAGTTATTTTGGCATATGCGCATGCGCCCAATGGTTTACGCCTCGGCGCGATCATGCTCGGGAGGGACGGGTTACAATGGGCGAACCCGGAGACATTTTAAAGGAAGGCGCGCCCGGAATTCGATCCTCCAGTGCTGTTTGCGACCAGAAATACTTTCTCATGGCTGATTCCAAAGCATCCCGCGCAGGATCCGGTTTTGCTTTGAAGACAGTGGAACCGAGCAGCTTTCGCGACGTTCTTTCGCGCTCTGGATTTAAGTCCTTTCTGTGGACTCAGTTCCTGGGCACGCTGAACGACATCCTTTATAAGGTGATCGTGTCGATGCGCGCCGTGCAGCTGGCCGCGTCGAGCGGCGCGAGCGCGAAGTATCTGTCGCTGGCGGGCGCGGTATTCGTCATTCCTTTCCTGCTGTTCTCGGGATACTCGGGCTACCTGGCCGATCGTTTCAGCAAGCGGACAGTGCTGATCTCGGTGAAGGTCTTCGAGATTTTCGCGATGGGGCTGGGGCTCGCGTCGTTCTTTTCGAGCAACATCGACCTGATGCTGGCGGTGCTGTTTCTGATGGCTCTGCACTCGACGATTTTCAGTCCCGCGAAATACGGGATCGTGGGGGAGATCGTGCGGGAGCAGGATTTGTCGCGCGCCAATGGACTGCTGGAGATGAGCACGTTCATCGCGATCGCGCTAGGGATTTCCGGGGGTTCTTTCCTGTCCGCGGCGTGGGCAGACGAGCCGTGGAAGATGGGCGGCGTGGTGCTCGCGATCGCGGTCACAGGGTTGTTGGTCAGCCTGGGAATTACGCGGGTGAAGGCGGCGCATACGGGAGCGCGATTCCCGATCAATCCATTAAGCGAAGTGATCCAGGGGACCCGATCTTTTTTGCGGGATCGTCCCGTGTTGCTGGCGGTGATCGGCATTTCCTATCTTTGGTTTCTGGGCGCGATGTTTCAGATGGATTTGCTGGTGGCGGGCAGCGAGGCGATGAAGCTGAGTGTGGGGCTGATGGTGACCTCGCTCGCGGTCGGGGTCGGCGCGGGCGGCATGCTGGCGGGGCGTCTATCGGGCGACAAAGTGGAACTCGGACTGGTGCCGATAGGCGCGGCGCTCATGGGCGTGAGCTGCATCGGGGCGTACTTCGCGATCGGCTCTTACGCGGCGTCGATGGTCTGCCTGGGGCTGTTGGGCCTCGGGAGCGGATTGTTCCTCGTTCCGTTGAACGCTTATCTGCAGCAACGCAGCGGCGCGACGGAAAAAGGCCGGATCCTGGCGACGAACAATTTTTACAACATGCTCGCGGTGGTGCCGGCGTGGGGCACGATGTTTCTGCTGAACGACCGCTGGCATTTCAGCGCCGACAAGATGCTGCTGGTATTTGGCGCGATGGCGCTGCTTGTTTCGTTCTATGTCGCGCGGCTGATCCCCGAGTTTCTGGTGCGATTCTCGTTGTGGATGATGATGCATGCGCTGTACCGGATCCGGATCGAGGGGCGCGAGAACATTCCGTTCCGGGGGCCGGCGCTGCTGGTGGCGAACCACACTACGCACGGCGATGGATTCTTTCTGAACGCCACCATGCAGCGCCTGCTGCGTTTCATGATCTGGAAGCCGTATTACGAGCACAAGGCGATGCACTGGTTCTTCAAATTCGCCAAAGCGATTCCGGTGGGCACCAGCGGTCCTCGGGATACGGTGGCGCAAATCCGGGCGGCGCGAAAGGAATTGATCGAGGGCCACGTCGTCGGGATCTTCGCGGAAGGGGCGATCACGCGCACCGGCAACCTGCTGCCGATGAAGCGCGGCATGGAGCGCATTTTAGAAGGCCTGGAAGTGCCGATTATTCCGGTCCACATCGACAATCTGTGGGGGAGCCTGTTCAGTTTCTCGGAAGGGCGATTTTTCTGGAAGCGTCCGAGGCAGTTTCGACGCCGGGTCACGGTGTCTTTCGGCTCGCCGATGGCTCCGGATTCGAAGCCGTTCGAGGTGCAACAGGCGGTGGCGGAGATGGCCAGCCGGGCGGTGGAATTTCGCAAGACGCCTGGCGACACGCTTCCGCGGCGCTTCCTTCGCAGCGCGCGGCGGAACTGGTCGAGGCTGGCGATGGCCGATTCGACGGGACGGGAATTGAAATACGGGCAGGCCCTGACGGCGAGCCTGCTGGTGTCGCGGTGGCTGCGGAAGGAGCGGCCGGCCGAGTCGATGATCGGGGTGATGCTGCCGTCGACCGTGGCGGGAGCTTTAGTGAACGCGGGCATCAGCATGGCCGGCGGTGTGCCGGTCAATCTGAATTTCACGGCGGGGGCGGAAGCGATGCGCGCGGCGGTGGAGCAGTGCCGCATCCGGACCATCGTGACGTCGAAGAAGTTTCTGGAGAAGGCCGGCATTGAACTGATGGACGGCATGGTCTTCGTGGAGGATTTGTTCGCGGCGGCGGGCGGATTCGCGAAGATCCGCGCATTGCTGGCGGCGCGTCTGGCTCCGGCGCTGTGGCTTTGTCCGCGAGTGTCGCCCGATTCGCTGGCGACGATCATTTTTTCGAGCGGCAGCACGGGCGAGCCCAAGGGCGTGATGCTCTCGCACTATAACGTCATCGCGAATATCGAGGCGATGGTGCAGGTGTTCTGGTTGACCGAGCGGGATCGCATTGTCGGCGTGCTGCCGTTCTTTCACTCCTTTGGATTCACGGTGACGCTGTGGCTGCCGCTGGTGGATGGATGCGGCGCGGTGTATCACTCGAATCCAACCGATGCGAAGACCATCGGCGAGATGGTGGAGAAATATCAGGGAACGCTGCTGCTTTCGACGCCGACGTTCTGCGCAGGCTACGCCCGGAAGTGCACCAGGGAGCAATTCGCGTCGCTACGCTACGTGTTGGTGGGCGCGGAAAAATTGCGCGAGCCGGTAAGGAGAATGTTTGAAGAGGCGTTTGGCCTGGAGCTGCTCGAAGGCTATGGCTGCACGGAAATGTCGCCGGTGGTGGCGGTGAACGCGCCGGGTTACGAAGCCGGACGCGACACGCAAATCGGGACCAAGCATGGCACGGTGGGCCATACGCTGCCGGGGGTCGCGGCCAAGGTGGTGGACCTCGAAACGAGGGAACCGCTGGGCTCCGATCGTGAAGGATTACTGATGGTGCGCGGCGCGAATCGCATGATCGGATATTGGAATGATCCGGAGCGCACCGCGGCGGCGACGGAGGACGGCTGGTATCGCACCGGCGATCTGGCGGTGATGGACGAAGATGGATTCCTGCGAATCACCGACCGGCTCTCGCGTTTCAGCAAAATCGGCGGCGAGATGGTGCCGCATTTGAAGATCGAAGAAGCAGCGTGCGGGCTGATCGGCGAAGCGCATTGCGCGGTGACCGGCGTTCCGGATCTGGTTCGCGGAGAGCGCCTGGTGCTGTTGTACGTGTCACTTGAATTGAAGCCCGACGAGGTGTGGCGCAGGCTGTCGGAATCGGATCTGCCGAAGCTGTGGCTGCCCAAGCGCGACAACATCTATCAGGTGGAATGCCTGCCGACGCTGGGCACCGGAAAGCTGGATCTGCGCGCGGTCCGTATGCTGGCGGAGCAGTTCGCGGGCATCAACGTATCCGCCGTAAAGTGATAACATCCAGCCTATGAAGAGACGTATCCTGCTCGCCGCGCTATTTGCGGCTTTCGGTTTCGCCGCCGACGAAGCCTCCGCTCCGCACGCCATGCAGCTCGCCGATATCCTGGGATGGAAACGCATCCAGACGCCCGCGGTGTCGAACGACGGCCGGTGGTTCGCGTATAAGCTGGCGCCGAACGAGGGTAACGCGGAAGTGGTGATCCGCGATTTGCGGAGCGGCAAGGAGCAGCACTACGCGATCGGCGAATTGCCGCCGCCGCCGAATCCATTTGCGGGACCACCGCCGCCTCCGCCGCACGATCTGGCGCTTTCGGCCGATTCGAAATTCGCGGCGTTCCTGGTTTATCCGGCGCGCAAGGATGCTCGGGCGCTGCGCAAGCAACACAAGCCGGTGGAGAGCAAGCTGATGCTGGTGGATCTAGCGACGGGCAATAAGAAGGAGTTCGATAAGATCCGCCGTTTCGAATTTTCCGGCGAGAAGTCGAGCGCGATCGCGATGCTGCGGTATCGTCCGACGCCGGCGACTCCGGCCGCTCCTCCAGCGGCGGCGCCGGGTACGCCGTCGAATGACGATCGTCCGCAGGGGGCGGATCTGATCGTCGAGGAACTGGGAAGCGGCACCGATATGAACATCGGCAACGTATCGGATTTTTCGTTCGACAAGAAGGGCGACTGGCTGGCGTGGCTGATCGACGCGCAGGATCAGGAAGGCAACGGCATCCAGGTCCGGAATATGGCGACCGGCGCGGTGATTCCGCTGGATAGCGCGAAGGCGAGTTATAAGGGTCTGGATTGGACCGAAAAGGGAGATGGTCTGGCGGCGCTGCGCGGGGTTGCGGATAAAGCGTGGGAGGACAAATTATATTCACTGGTGGCGTTTCGCAATTTTTCGGCGGCGAGTCCGGAGAAGACGCGTGTTCGATCCGTCGAAAGATAAATCGTTTCCGGAAGGGATGACCATCAGTCCGAATCGCAATCCGTTCTGGATGGCGGATTTGTCGGCGGTGACCTTCGGCATTCATGAGATGAAGGCGAAGGATAGTGACGAAAAGGACGATCCAGCGGCTCGCAAGAAGGACGAGCCGGACAAGCCAGACATGATCATCTGGAACTGGAAGGACAAACGTCTGGCGCCGATGCAGGAAGTGCAGGAACGGCGGGACGAGAATTTCAGTTATCTGTGCCTTTATCGTCCGGCCGAGCATAAATTTCTGCGGCTGGCCGACGAAGATGTGCGGCAGGTGGCGGCGTCGGCCGAATACGAAATATGCGATCGGGACGGATGTTCGCAATTACGAGCTCGAATCGAATCTGGACGGCAAGCGCTTTGAAGATGTGTATGCGGTGAACCTGAAGACAGGCGAGCGGAAGATCGCGATTAAGAAGGCCCGCTGGGTGTTCGGACCATCGCCCGATGCGTCGCACGTCCTTTACTACGACGAAGGGGTGTTTTATACCTTCGATCTGGGGACCGGGGAATCACACGATATCAGCAAACAACTGAATGCGACGTTCTGGGATAACGAAGACGATCATAACGTGGTGAAGCCGCCGCGCCGTCCGATCGGATGGTCCAGCGATTCGAAGTTCGTGCTCTTGTCTGACGGCTGGGACATCTGGAAGGCGTCGGCCGATGGCGGCGCGGGCGTGAATCTGACGGGCAACGGGAAGCAGGAGAAGATTCGCTACGCCACACGGTTCCGCCTGGATCCGAATGAGAAGGGCATCGATCTGTCGCAGCCGGTGTATGTCTCGGCGTATGGCGAGTGGACCAAGAAGGGCGGGATCGGCGTGGTCGAGCCGGGACGCGCGGGAATCCACATGCTGGATTGGGATGACGCGCATTACCAGACGCTGCTGAAGGCCAAACACGCCGGGGTTTATCTTTATACCCGCGAGACAACGCAGGATTTTCCGAATTTCTATCTGAGCGACTCGAAACTCGAAAACGGCGCGCGCGTCACCGACGCGAATCCTCAGCAGAAGAATATTTTGTGGTCGAAGGGCGTGAAGGTGGTCGATTACACCAGCGATAAGGGCGACAAGCTGCAGGGCGCGCTCTATCTGCCCGCGAATTACGATCCGGCGAAGACATATCCGGCGATCGTGTACATTTACGAGAAGCTGTCGCAGGCGGCGAACAGCTATTCGTTCCCGACGTTCAACGGGTTCAACATCGCGCATTACACCAGCAACGGGTACGCGGTGCTGACGCCGGACATCGTCTATAAGGTGAATGATCCGGGGATGTCGGCGGTGTGGTGCATCGTGCCGGCCGTGAAGGCGGCCATCGCCACCGGTGTTGTCGATGCGAAGCGGGTCGCGCTGCACGGGCATTCGTGGGGAGGCTATCAGACCGCGTTTACCATCACGCAGACCAATATTTTCCACGCCGCGATCGCGGGCGCTCCGCTGACCGACATGATCGCGATGTACAACGCGGTGTATTGGAACACGGGTTCGGCGAACCAGCCGATTTTCGAGAGCAGCCAGGGACGGTTTACCAGCGGTCCCTGGGACAATCTCGAGGCGTATCAGCGCAATTCACCGGTGTACCACGCGAAAAACGTAACGACGCCGCTGATGATCCTGCACAACGATAAGGACGGCGCGGTGGATTGGACGCAGGGCATCGAATATTTCAACACGCTGCGGCGATTAGGGAAGCCGGTGGTGATGCTGGAATACAAGGGCGAAAATCACGGGCTCCGGAAACCGGAAAATATGAAGGATTATACCGTCCGGATGAAGGAATTCTTCGATTACGAGATGGAGGATCGCCAGCCGCCGAAGTGGTGGACGGACGGCGTTCCGGTGATCAAGCTGAAGGACGAAATCGATCAGCGGGTGAAGCAGCTGACCAAGGCCGGAGCGGAGCCATAGGAGCTTGTGGACCGCGGGGACAGACCGCTCTGTCCACGCCGGCGCGCTTCCCTGAAAATCAGCGACTCTGGATTCGGGACAGAGTGGTCTGTCCCCTCTCAGCGAACGCGTAGAGTCTACTCGTAGCGCAGGGCTTCGACGGGATCGAGGCGGGCGGCTTTGCTGGCGGGCCAGATTCCGAAGAAGAGTCCGATGCCGACGGACACGACGATTCCCAGACCCGCGGCCCACAGCGGAACCATGGTCGGCAGATTGGGAAACGCGAGATGGCTGGCGAGCGAGACCATCCATCCGCCGAGCATTCCGAGCAGTCCACCCAGTCCTGTTAGCACGACCGCTTCCGCTAGAAACTGAGCGACGATGTCGCTGCGACGCGCGCCGATCGCTTTGCGCACGCCGATTTCGCGGGTCCGCTCGGTGACCGAAACCAGCATGATGTTCATCACGCCGATGCCGCCGACCAGCAGGCCGATGGAGCTGAGGACAATCATGACCAGTGTGATCACGGAGGTGAGGGAGCGGAATTGCTCCACCATCTGGTCGGCGGTGGAGATGGCGAAATTGTCGGGCTTCGCAAGCGGCACGTGACGCTGCTGGCGCAGCACGGCGCGCAATTCGTCGATGGCCGCCGGAAGCATGCCCGGCCTGGCGGCCACGATCAGCATGTTTTCGCGAGCCTCGGGAAACAGCTTGTGCATGGTGAAGTACGGCAGCAGTACGCGATTATCGTCCTGGCCCGGGAAGGGAAGTGGCGGGGCGGTTCATGACGCCGATCACTTCCAGTTCGTTCGCCGGCCACGGTGATGTTTTTGCCGATGGCATCCTCGGCGCCGAACAGGGCTTTGTAGACATCCTCGCCGATCACGACGACGGGCATATGATGGCGGTCCTCGGTGTCGGTGAAGAAGCGTCCGAATTTCATATCGGCTTGGCCGCTGGTGGCGTAGCCTTCGGTCGGATCCGCCGATTTGGGGACCAAAATAATCGTTGCCCTTGTAGCGAACCGTATAGTTGCCGTTCGGAAACAGGTACGGACTGACGTGCTTCGACTGACGGGCAGCGCTCGCCGATGGCGACGGCGTCTTCGTAGGTGAGCGGCTTGCGATTACGCTCCTCCGCGGTGCGGCCGCCGAAGCCGGGTCCCATGCGCATCTTGAACACGATGGCGGTGTTGGTGCCGAAGCTGCGGATGACGCCGGTGACTGCGCCGTCGAGTCCGGCGAGGATCGATCCGACGGCGATGATGGTACCGGTGCCGATGATGACGCCGAGCACGGTGAGCAAGGAACGGATTTTATTCTCGCGCAGCGTCGCGAGCGCCAGCCCGATGACGGAAATCAGGAGTTTCATTTTAAGAAGTCTCCGAACGCAGGGCGACAATCGGGTCCAGGCGCGCCGCGCGTCTGGCGGGATAAATGCCGAAGAACAATCCGACGGCGGCGGAGAAGGCGACGCCGAGCACCACGGCGTTGATCGGAATTTCCATCGGTACCGGGCGTGAAGTTGCGCACCGCGACCGCGACCAGCCAGGCAAGGGTGACGCCCATCATGCCGCCGATTCCCGATAGCACCGACGATTCCACCAGAAACTGGTTGAGAATATCCTGGCGCCGCGCGCCGACGGATTTGCGCACGCCGATTTCGCGAGTGCGCTCGCTGACCACGGCCAGCATGATGTTCATGATCACCACGCCGCCGACCACCATGAACACGCTGACGATGCCGACCGCGGCGCCGGCGATGGCGCCGGTCAACTGATCCCACGCCGAGACCAGCGAATCGGAGGATTGGATCGCGAAATTATCGTCCTGCTGCGGACGCAAATGGCGGACGCTGCGGAACAGCATGCGCACTTCATCCTGGGCCTGTTCCAGCTGATCGCGGCTCAGCGCCTCGAAATTGAAGCTGATGCCCTTCATCGCCCCGTAAATCTTGAAATACGTTTGATCGGGAATCGCGACGTAGTTGTCCTGCGATTGTCCGAACACGCTGCCCTTGGGTTTGGCGACACCGACGACTTCGAAGGGGCGCCCATCGATAGCGACGGTCTTGCCGATGGGGTCGACATTCGGGAAAAAGCGCGACTTGAAATCGGCGCCGATGAAGACCACTTCCATGTGGCGGGATCCTCGATGTCGCTATACATGCGGCCGAGGTCGATCTGGGTATTGGTCATGGCCAGGGTGTTCGCGGTGGCGCCCATCACTGGAACGCCGTCCACCAGATCGCCCGAATAGGTGACTTTGAGCCACGCTGCACGAATATGCCCGACTCGCGAAGCATCGTCGAGTTGTTCTTGATGAACGCGTATTCCTCGCGGGTGAGCTCAGGATTCTTGCGGATCGCTTCGAGGAACTGCTTGGCGTTGCGGGGGCCGATGAAGGCGACGCGCAGCACGCGGAATCCGTCGTTGCCCATGCTCGACGCAGTTTGCGCGACGTAGACGTCCATGCCGTGGATCACCGACATCACGGCGATCAGCGTCGTGGTGGACAGGATGATCCCGAGCAGCGTCAGAAAGCTGCGCAGCTTGCTGGCCCGCAGCGAGTCGAAGGCGACGGAGGCGGCTTCGAGAAAAGAGGCCTGGGAACGGATCTTCATGGAAAGATGCGAATCCGCACCTATCTTTAGGATACGCCGCACACTACCTCAAGTTCGCATGACTCACGCCCCGGCCGACTGCGCCCGCCGCCGCAGCGGAACAACGTGTCTCGAACATTGAACCTGGCGAAGCAGCGTGGGCATACAGCGGTCCCCACGCGGTCACGCCTATCCCGGCGCTGTCCGGCATTTGGGAGCGCCGCACCGCCTGTATGAGCGCGAGCAGACGAGTCAGGATGGACTAGGTCCACAGCCGCTAGGCCCAGCGCGTCGGCGATGACGACAAGCTCATCTACCGTGATGAACTCGCGAATTCCAGATTCGATCTTGGCTAGGGTGCTCCTTGTCAGCGATTCCATGCCCGCCGCAGCACATGCGTCAGCCAGCTGCTGCACCGACCATCCCCGTGCCTTACGCGCATCCCGGATCCTACGGACCGCCCTCGCCGTTGGCGTACCTTGCTCCGGCTGGCCGACTCGCGCTTGCTCCACAGAAGAACAATGACATGCCCCTTGTCGTGCGGCAAGAGGGCAAGAGAAACTACAACGAGAACGAGATGTTCGGTGGTGGAGCACTAGAGGAGGTGTTCGCCATGGGAGCACCCCTCTGGCTGGCCAGCGGAAGGCAAGCACGGGCAGGCGTGCGATTCTTCATCGCCGCGGTGCCGGTGACCCGGCAGTATTCGCTGGCATCGTTGCCCTATTGGCACTCTTCCTTGACAAGGGCCGCCGGGATTATGCGCTTAACTACGCCGACCGGTGCGTTGACTTCGCTGCCGTCCTGGTTGGTTCTCCACGCCCCGCCAGCCTGATAAAGGCACCTTCTATAAGGACTAATGCGGAGATCAGGCCAGCGCCGCGGGGAATGCCTCATTACTGTGAGCATAAAGACATCGTTGCAGCCAACGAAACTGATACCTCACCAGATAGGGCAGCGATTCGGAGCGATGAACCCACATGCCCCTGCTCGAGTGCACCCATCTGACCCTGACCGGGCGCACTCATCTGACCGCGATGAAGAACGTCTTCTGAGGTCAAGGGCACCGTGGCCTTGTCGAAGCACTTCGGCGAGCGTCGGCGCCGTCCGGCCGTTATGGCCCGGCCGGTGAACTTAAGCTTCTTGTCTGGGGCCGGTCTGGGGCCGGGCTCCGCAGGTCAGGCAGGCGAACCCGGCGCGGCTGCCCGCCGCAGTTCACGCACTCCATCGTGAGCTGCGATGGGGGGACGCCGAAGACGGCGGCCAGTCGCTCGATCTCATGGGTGGTGAATCCGCGCTGCCTGCCGTTGCGGCGGCCTTCGGCGGCGCACACGGTGGAGTTACTAGGCCAGCCCATCAGCTCACCGAGCTCCGCCTGGTTCCAGCCGTGCTGCTGGCGAAGGACCCGGATGTTCGCGCCGACAACGGCAGCCCGGTCCCGCGGGATCTCATCAACGCGACGGAACCGTCCGGGCATCACGCACCCGCCTGCCAGATGACGCTGTACGACCTGAACGGTTCGGGGCGGTCGACATACCGGTTCGCAGAAAGCATTGCGAGCGCGTTGCAGGTCACCCGGACGGAGACCTTGTGCTGGCGGCGAGATCGGCGGCTGGCAGGCTGTCGCCGCGGCGGTACTGGCCGGATTCGATCTTGTCGCGGAGGACCCGGGCGAGCTTGACGTACTGGGGTGAGTAGTCGGCGTCGATGTCGTGGAGCATCGGCAGGTCTGAGATGTCAGCCATGACCGATCATGCCTCCCGGGCCAGGACCGCGAAGACGGCTTTTCCGCTGTCTTGGTGGCGCCAGCCCCAGTGAGCAGACAATGCCTCCACGATCTGCAGCCCTCGGCCCTGATCGCTGTCGGCCGGCGCATCGCGTCTGACGGGGCCTTCGGGGGAGGGGTCCGACACGACGACGGTCACCACGGGCGGGCTCCCGGCATGCGTGAGCGATAGCCCGATCGTCTCCGTCCCCTTGCCGCGGACGTGCTGGACCGCGTTGGTGACCAGTTCGGACGTGATGATCTCGGCGTCGACCCCGTACTCGCCCAGCCCGTGGGAGTCGAGCGCGTCCCGGACATGCCAGCGCGCTATCGGCACTGCTTCCGGGATGCTCGGCAAGGCGAGTGCGATCAGCCGCGAGTCGGCTTCTGCTGCTGTCCTGGCCATGACCTGGGGTCCCTTCGTGCCTGCCTAGTGGCAGCCTGCACGTCCGGGACCCGTAGCCGGTAGTCATTGCCTGGCAGATGGCAAACGGCCGGCAGGGTTGGCAAACTGGCCTGCCATGCGGCGGGGCACCCTCGGATTCCGAGGCTGCCCCGTTTGCGCGATAGCCGGTAGCGGCTAGTTAGCTGATCGCCGCGGTGAACGCCCGCCATGCGTCAGCGGTGAACGTGAGTACCGGGCCGCCGCGGTCGGCCGTGTCGCGGACCAGCACGGTCCCGGCTGCGGCGATTTCTACGCATTCCCCGCCGTTGTCACCTGAGTAGCTGCTCTTACGCCAGATGCTGTCCATTCCTCGCACATCCGCTCTATCAAGGCCAGGGACTCTGACCCCCGGAACGCCTCGTTCCTGAGCGTATCGAAACGGGTCAGCAGCCCCGCAATGATATCGGCGTCCTCGAAGACCTGACCCGCAACAGCGGTCTCGACGTACGCGGCGCTCTCTGCGACGGCGAAACCGCCGAGCAGCCCGGCGTGCGCGATGCTCGGTACTACCTGGATGGTGATATTCGGCAGCCGCGCGACGCCCCGGAGATGGGCCAGCTGCGCGGCCATGACGTCTGGTGAGCCGACGCAGCGGCGCAGCGCGGCCTCGTCCACCAGGAACCAGACGGCCGGTGGATCGTCCCGGGCCAGGATCGCCTGGCGGGCCAGCCGCGCGGCGAGACGCTCGCGCACCTGGTCCTCGGTCACGCCGGGGTTGACGGCGAGGATCGCGCGTGCGTACTCCTGGGTCTGGAGCAGTCCGGAGAGGACGCCGAGCTGCCAGATGCGCAGGGTCGCGGCCTGCTGCTCGTGCTCGACCCAGCTGCGGAGCCACGGCGGGGTGGCGATCCAGGTGCGGGACTCGGCGTAGAACTCGCCGAACCACCCGTCCCGTTCGGGGAACGCCCGGTCGCACACCTGGGCGAACAGTTCGGTGGGCGGGCGCTTGCCGTTCTCGATGCGGGATATCTGCCCCGGGTCGTAGCCGATCCGCTGCCCGAACTCGGTCAGCGTCCACCCGGCCGCGCGCCGGGCCCGGCGCACCTGCTGCCCGAAGTACCGCAGGGGTACTCGTGCCATCGCTCATCGGTTGACTCCTTGGCCAGGCGCGCTGAGGTGGGCGTCGGCGGGGGCCTCGAAGTGGATGCAAGGCATCACAGCCCCCGCCGCGCACTGTGAGGCTATCACTAGATGTCTATAGATATCTAGCGTGCCTCACTAGACGTAGCTATGCGTCCATGCAGGTCAAGGGTCATCTACCATGATCAACATGTCGCTCGATGACCGATCTGGCCGAATACGGCACGATTCGTCCGTGCCCGTAGCTACCCAGGTCGCCCGGGACATCGAGGCAGACATCAGGACCGGACGGCTCGCGCCGGATACGCGGCTGCCAAGCGAGATAGATCTGTCCCAGCAGTTCGGCGTGGCCAGGATGACAGTGCGTCGCGCCGTAGCTCAGCTGCGGGACAGGGCTGGTCGTCACGGTTCACGGCCGCGGCTCTTTCGTCGCGCCTCGCGATGATCAGGCGCAGAGATAGCCAGAACCGCTGGCTTACGAAGTGCCCAGGCTGGCCGTGCCCACCGGCTGCCAATTCCAAAGCCGCTCAGGTTCCCACTGAATAACCAGGCTGACGGCTCGTACCGTTAGGTCGCATCCTGGAACTTCGCGCCCTAGCGCAACGGCGATGGGTGCCATGGGCTGTCTGCCCGTGCTGTAGGAGATCGTTATATGGGGAGTCCACCGCGCGGCGGGCCCGGTAACGCTCCCCGTCCGGCCTGTTACCGCGAGTGTAGCTAGCCGTACAGCGCGGTGGATGGGATCCAGGGCACCATCGCGCGAACCCGGCGAACGCACAGCGGGGTAGCGCAGAGCAGGCAGTACGAGGCGTCGCTGCGCACCGGTGCACGCCACTGCCCGTGGAGCGGGAAAGGAGGCGACTCGGCCGGCCAGGCCTCCGACTGCGCGCGAAGCGGCGATCGGAGCGCGGGTGGTACGCAGCTCAGCAGGCCCGCGCGCGATCACGCGGCAACCGTGCGTCATCGCGCTGGAACCTCCCATGCATCTCAGCCGTCTCGTCGGCCACGGAGCCGGACTCAGAGAGGACGGGCGCGCCAGGCACGCCGAGGTCCCGCCGGAACGTCGCCAGGAGGACATACGAGCCGGGCGGAAGATACGTGGCGACGCCGCCAGGCTGGAGACGCACCAGGATCGCTCGCGTCCCGTCGGCATCCCGATTCGGAGGCAGTGCGGCATCGTCGTGGGGTCGACGTCAGGGGTCGGCGCGTAGACGAGTTGCATCCGAACGCGCTCCGTCGCAAACGGCTCGGGACTCGAGAGGAGCACGCCCCAGGTCTTACCGCCTTCGACGCGAGCCGGTGGAGCTCGAGGCCCTGGGGCAATGGGCGCTCCACCGCGAGGTCCGCGAAGATGCTCTCCGTCGAAGGGGCTGCTCGTGGAGGCGACGGCCCAGTCCGGCCCAGTTCGCCCCGCTATCGTGGCGTCGCGCACGGGGCCACTCAGGCTGAAGTGGTCGACGAAGTTGAGGTACGCGCAGGTTGTGAATGACCACATATAGAGCGGAGGCGTGCGAGCTCCCGCGCCCCCTCCCTCCGAATGGCTCGCCGACGAGCACGGCGTCGTAGCGGCGTCGTGGGGCCAGCGGCGATGCCCCGAGTTGCGCGCGCACCGCTGATTCGCGGACGATCTTCGATTCGTCCAGCGTGAGCTGGCAGTTCGTCCGGCTGAGCGTGTGCAGCCACGTGCGCTCCTCGCGTCGCAGGCCGATCTCGTTCCCCTTCCCCATCGTGTTGGCGACGCCGGCGATCGTGCCATCGTCGGCACGCAGCTCGATGATGAGCGTGCGCGAGGCTGAGCGGTACATGTGGTCCACGTAGTCGGCACGGAAGGCGGCGCCGAGGTCGTAGTGCCGGTAGACCGCGCGCGAGCCGCGCGCGGGCTGCGTCTCGCGCACGTACGGCTCGAGCGTGGCGAGGCCAGCGTCCGCGACACTGCTCGCGCCGGGCGGGCCCTCCACGCGGAACTCGAACGCCTGCTCCAGCGTGCATCTTGCACCGGAGACGGCGGTGGTCGCCGGGACGGGTGGCTGTTCGATCTCCGCGGGCTGTCCAATGAGTGCCCGCCGACGTCGCTTACGGATGTGCGGACGCGAAGCCGGTAGCGCCCGCTTGAAAACCGGCTCCTCGCTCTTGAAGCGCTCGAGCGTCTGCTCCATCGCGGTCCGGGCCGTCGCCCGCTCGGCCTCCGATGCCGCGCCCTGGATCGCGAGCGCGAGCAGTGACGTGTGCAGGCCGCCCTGAATGTGCAGCCTGCGGATGCGCGATGCCTGCACGACGAGCTGGGACGTCCGCACGATGCCCACCACGCCCTGCCGGGTCAGCTGCGCGGTGGCGACGCGCTGGCCGGCGCAGTCGAACGCCTCGACGGACCAGCCTGCGCCGGCCAGCGCGAGCACCGCGACCCCCTTGACGTCGGCGGGGAAGTCGATCCGCAGGTCCGGCGGCGGAGTGATCCCCGTCCCCGTTCCCGTCCCGCCTCCACCGATGACGACCAATCCGATGTCGTCGTTGAGGTGCAGGCAGCGGTAGTACGGGCGGGGCGGCGGTTCCTCGACGCGGTCTCGGTGCCGTCGCGGTCGCGAAGCTCGACGAGCCGCGCTCCGAAGCGGCCGGGGGTGAACGACAGCTGCGCGATGTCGACGGTCGCCGACGGCAGGAGGTTCCGCGGCTGGCCTCGCTGTCGAACGTCACGACCCGCGTCTCGAGCATCGGCTCGCACGGGCTGAAGCCCTCGGCGCGCTCGAGCTGCGCAATGCTCGGGTCGGTGAGCGGGCGCATCCACTCGTAGGGCGTCCGCACCCAGAGCTGGAGCCGCCGGTTGCCCTGCCTCGCGTCGCCGGGCTGCACCTGCCACATGCCGTACAGCCTGCGCGGTCCGCCAGCCGCCCCGCCGATGGTCGTCGCGTACTGCTTCCACTCGGGCGTGGCGCCGGGGTCGTGGACGTCCACGGCGATCTCCTCGAGCGTGGAGCGGAGAAGATAGTCGCCGAGCGGGCGATCGGGGGCCGCCTGCGCGTTGGCGCCGACGCTCGCGACGTCGTTGACCGCCTGGTCGAACGCCAGACTGATCCGGCCGTCCATCGGGACGATGGGCACCGAACCGTCGAACGGCCACGTTGCGCCGACGAGCTGGTGCTCGACGCCGCCCGCCTGCAGCGGCACGGTGAGCCGCGGCGGCCCCGGAGCCTCCCACGCCAGCTCGACGGCGGCCTCGAGATCCGGTATAGGCCACGGCAGGTCGACCTTCACGCGGATGTCCCCGCGAACGGCGAACGGCTTCGGCGCCTGCGCGGCGAGCGTCGCCGATGCGGAGACCCCGAGCCCGATACCGCAGACCGAGACGCCGACGCTGCCCTCGAGATGCAGGTGGCCGGAGAGCTGCTTGGGCCGCCACGAGACGCGGGCCGCAGCTTCGATGAACGCCTTGATCGTCAGCTTGGCCGGCCCGGCGGTGAACTCCTTTTCGTAGCCGATGAACCCGCCGAGCTCGAGCGCGTCGGGCTCGATCATCAGGTACGCGTTGGCTTCGAAGAGCGAGAGCAGGGTCGCGCGGATGCGCTGCTCGGGCTCGCGCTTGCCGAGGTAGATGTGCCACGCGCGGGGGTCGTTGAAGCTGTAGAACGCCTCCGCGATCCCGGTGACGTCGAACGAGCTCGCCGGACTCCGGGAAGACGTAGTGCGGCTCGATCGCGACCTCGAGTGTCCCCTGGCGCCCGTCGTAGACCACGAGCGAGGAGAAGAGCGCCTGGGCGCGCGAGCGCCGTCGGCTCCTTGAGGAGGTTGGCGCGCGCGTCGAGGAGGATGATCGGCCCGGGGACCACGATGACCAGGAGACCTCGCATCGCGACGGCGTAGCCCTTGTCGGGGAACGTGCCGATTGTGACGCCTGCCCCGAAGGCTTGGCTGTCACGGCGATCGGCCCACTTCCTTCGGTCGGCGGCGCCCAGTTCGGTTGCCGGTACCAGTCGTGGAACCATCGCTCGGAGGGTGCCTTGTTTGGTTCCATGTGGTGCGCGTACAGCGCCTCGAACGAATAGAACGCCAGGCCGGTGTTGAAGATCGGGATGCCGACCGGAGGCGCCAGCAGCAGGTAGAAGTAGAGGAACGTGTAGTCGGCCCGCTTGCCGATCACGACCTGCGCGCTGATCGTGAGCCCGATGGAGGTGAGCTCGAGCGATCCGGTGCCCTCGAACCGCTCCGGATTGCTCAGGAACCGGACCGAGCCGCTGAACCGCAGGACCCCTTCGATCTCCATCTTCAGGCCGATGCCGGCGAGGTCGACGCCCTTGAAGCCGGTGTCGTCCCAGCGGATCCGCAGGCCGTCGACGGACGCGGTGATCGGGAACTCCCGTCGCCAGGCTGAGCGCGCCCAGAACCCGACCCACCGCTCCCCGCCCGGCTCCGAGCCGAGCGCCGCCTGCGTGATCTCC
>CAVUKW010000006.1:0-402953 GCA_963742255.1 Terriglobia bacterium | reverse complement strand
GCGGGATCGCGCAGGCAGCGGATCTCGGTCGAAACCCCAGCATCGCCGCCACCAGCCCGTGCAGTGGCGCGGAATCGCTTTCGATCTCGCGTCTCGAACTCCAGTCCTTCGCGCTGGGCCAGAATCGCGATGCCGTGATCGCCGATGGAGCCGCTCAGGATCACCCGATCGCCCGGCCGGGCCTGGCTGGCCGACAGCCGTACATCCTCCGGCACGACCCCGATGCCCGTGGTGTTGATGAACAGGCCATCGCCCTTGCCCTTTTCGACGACTTTGGTGTCGCCGGTGACGATGGCGACCCCGGCCTGCCGCGGCCGCTCCCGCCATCGATGCCGCGATCCGCCGCAAGTCTCCGTACGGGAAACCTTCTTCGAGAATGAATGCCGCGCTCAGAAACAGAGGCCGCGCACCGCCCATCGCCAGATCGTTCACCGTCCCGTGCACCGCCAGCGATCCGATGTCGCCGCCGGGAAAAAACAGCGGCTTGACCACGAACGAGTCCGTGGTGAAGGCGACGCGCGATCCGCCGATCTCGAAAATCGCCTGATCGTCCATGCGATCGAGCACCGGGTTCGAGAACAGCGGCAGAAAAATGTCGCGCAGCAGACTCCGCGCTCAGCCGTCCGCCGCTGCCGTGTCCGAGCACGATCTGTTCGCCCGTGCCCGATGCGGCGTGGACAGGTGAACGATAGCGGTTTCAGTTGAGGTCAGCATGCAGGCATGGCGTCGGTATTGGTAGTACGCCGCGCAGGCGCCTTCGGTCGAAACCATGGGCGCGCCCAGCGGATTCATCGGGGTGCAGCGCGTGCCGAACGCGGGGCAATCGACCGGCTTCTTCAGCCCCTGCAGCACCAGCGCGCTGATGCAGTCCTGCGGCTCCTCGGCATTCAACGTCGTCCAGCTCGAAGACCCGCTCGGCATCGAAGGCGGCGAACTCCTCGCGCAGCCGGTATCCGCTCGCTGTCAATCGCGCCGATGCCGCGCCACTTGCGATCGGACGACTTCGAATACCTCCCGCATCACTTGCTGCGCCGCCAGGTTGCCGTCGCTATTCACCGATCGCGAAGTATTGATTTTCGACCTCCGCGCGCCCTTCTTCGAGCTGCGCCACCAGCATGAAGATCGCTTCCAGCAGATCCAGCGGCTCGAAGCCGCCAACCACCATCGGCACGCGAAATTCTCTCGACCAGTCCTCGTATTCGTGCGTAGCCCATCACCGTGCACACATGCCCCGGTCGCGATGAATCCCTGCACCCGGTTGGCACGGCGATTCGAGGATCAGCCGCATGGCCGGAGGTACCAGCACGTGCGACGACCAGCATCGAGAAATTCTTCAGGCCTTCCCGTTTGCGCCTGCCACACCGCCATGGCATTGGCCGGGCGCCGTGGTCTCGAATCCGACGCCGAAGAACACCACCTTGCCGGTCCGGATTCGCCCGTGCCAGCTGCAGCGCGTCCATCGGCGAATACACGATGCGCACGTCCCCGCCGTTGGCCCGGACCTCGAACAGGTCCGCCTGGGAGCCCGGAACGCGCAGCATGTCTCCGTAGGATGTGAAAATCACTCCCGGCAGCGATGCGATGCGGACCGCGCGATCCACCACCTCCAGCGGCGTGACGCAAACCGGGCAGCCGGGCCCGTGAACCAGTTCCACTTGCTCCGGCAGGCAGTTCGTCGATTCCATAGCGCATCAGCGTGTGCGTCTGGCCGCCACACACCTCCATCAGGACCCAAGGCCGCGTCACCTTATGCGCGATCCGCTCGGCAATGGAAAGCGCGATCTTCGGGTCGCGATACTCGTCGACGTACTTCACGAACCCTCTTCCTGAGCGACGCCAGGGGCCAAACCTTCTTCTTCCAACGCTCCGATTTCCGCCAGGTATCGATAGGTTCGCGCGGCTTCTTCCTCATCCACCCTGGAAATCGCAAAGCCCACGTGGACCAGTACATAATCGCCGACCATCACTTCCGGGGTGAATGCCAGGTTCACGCTCTTGCGAACACCACAGAAATCCACATTGCCAAGGCGAAAAGCGGGATCTCCCTCTTGTACGCTTAGGACTTTTCCTGGGACGGCGAGGCACATAAGGCACCTACCCCAAGGCACACGGAGGCCCACACTGCGCTATAACTGCGTGGTCGGAAAAACCAAGGATTCTTTAGCTATTTGCGCGAGGATCGAGAATTTCCCAGAGTTGGGTTTATGCGCTACCTCACCCAATTGAGTCAAAGGACCCACGGTCGATTTCGTGCTATTCGTCCAGGTGCTTCTTGACGTATTCCGAATGCGCGATGCTTTTCTCTTTCACATCGCTACTGTTCCGATGAGCCTGCCGGGCAGCTTTCGCGTTTGCCTGCCGGATGCCGTCGGAGCTCACCGCGAATCCCGAAAGGAGTTGTTCCAGGTCGCGGCTCTGGCAGGCGGGACACGCCGGCTCCGTCCCCTTCAGCACCAGTAATTCGAATTGCTCGGCGCACTGGCGACATTGGTACTCGTAAATGGGCATCGCTCTGGAAATTATCATAACAGGCGGCTAACTTTTCAGGTCTGGCATAGTCTACCTATGCAAATGCCTCATCGCGACGAAATTCCGCCCGGGACTCTTTATATGCTGATCCTCAGCACACTCGCCCGCCACGGCGAGCGTCACGGATTCGAGATCGCCAACTCCATCCAGCAGGTTTCCGACGACGTGCTCCGCGTCGAAGAAGGCTCGCTATACCCGGGGCTGCAACGGATGTTGCTCAAAGGATGGGTGAAAGCCCGCTGGGGAGTGACCTCCGGCAATCGCCGCGCGCGTTACTACCAGTTAACGGCGATGGGACGCAAACAGCTGTCCTCCGAAGTCTCGCAATACGAGCGAATCTCGGCCGCCATCGTACAGGTGCTCCAGCCCGTCTGAAAGAGGTCGCTCTATGAAATGGCTGAACGAACTGATCCGGCGGCTGGCCATGAAGTGGCGAGGCGAACGTTTCGATTCCGATTTGCAGGAGGAGATGCGCCTGCACATGGAACTGCGCCGTGAACAATTCATCGATCGGGGACTTTCGAGGGAGGAAGCGGACAGCCAAACCCGACGCCGCTTCGGCAACGCCACGCTGCTTCGCGAGTCGAGTGCCGAAGCGTGGGGCTGGACCATGTTCGACCATGTGCGGCAGGACCTTCGCTATGGCGCGCGGGCGCTGCGCCGCACTCCGGGCTTTACTGCCGTGGCGGTGATCACGCTCGCCCTGGGAATCGGCGCGAACACCGCGATTTTCAGCGTGGTCAACGCTGTGCTCCTGAATCCGTTGTCCTATAAGGATCCCGATCGTCTGGTGACCATTCTCCATCAGCGCGACAATCCGGTCGCGGTCGCCAATTACCTCGACTGGAGGGATCAGAGCCAGTCCTTCGAAACCATGGCCGCCGCCGAATATTGGAGCCCGAACCTGACGGGCAGCGATCCGCCAGAGCACCTGACCGGGCTGAAGGTGACGCAGAACCTGCTGCCGATGCTGGGCGTCGATCCGGCGCTTGGCCGGGTATTCGTTGCGGGAGAGGACCTTAAAGGCGCCGAGCACGAAGTAGTGCTCAGCTACGGTTTATGGCGGCGCCGCTTCGATCAGGATCCCGCGATTTTAGGGAAAACGATTCTGCTGAACGGCGAGGCCTACGTTGTGGTCGGCGTGATGCAGGCCGATTTCAAATTTGCCCCGTTCTGGGCCACTCACGCCGAGCTTTGGGTTCCCGACGCCTTCGGCGATCGTATTCATAACCGGGGCGGCAACAGCCTTCGCATTTTCGCCCGCTTGAAGCAAGGCGTCACACTCGCCCGAGCCCGCGCGGATATCGCGACCGTAAGCGCCCGCCTGGAGCGGCAGTATCCCGGTACCAATCGCCAGGTGGCGGTAACGCCGCTTAAAGAGAACGTCGTCGGCAGCGTGGAGACGCCGTTGCTGGTACTGTTTGCCGCGGTGGGATTCGTGCTGCTCATCGCCTGTGCCAACGTCGCGCATATGCTGCTGGCCAGAACGTCCGATCGAGAGAAGGAAATCGCGGTCCGCACCGCGCTTGGCGCCGGACGTGGCCGGGTCGTCGTTCAACTCCTGACGGAAAATCTGCTGCTCGCGGGCCTTGGCGCGGCCGGCGGGCTCCTGCTGGCCTTCTGGGGAACCAGGGCGCTGGTTGTGCTGCGCCCGGATTATCTGCCGCGCGTCGAGACAGTAGCGATCGATCCGCGTGTGGTCCTGTTCCTGCTTGCCGCCACTTTGCTGACCGCGGTCAGCTTCGGTCTCGCGCCGGCGATGCGCGCCGCGACAGCGAATCTAAGCGGCTCGCTCAAGGCGGGCGGCGGCCCGGGAATGAGCGACGGGGCCCGGCGCGGACGCCTGCGGAATTTCCTGGTCGCAAGCGAATTCGCTCTGGCTTTCATGCTGATGATGGGCGCGGGATTGATGATCCGCACCTTCCAGGGGCTCCAAGCGGTCGATCCCGGATTCAACCCGCACCGGGTGCTCTCCATGGTGGTCTCGGTAGCGGGATCGAAAGAGTCCGATGTGAATCGCCGCGAGATCTTCTATCGCGAGCTTCTCGAAAAAGTCCGCTCCCTTCCGGGCGTCGAGGCGGCGGGTGGGATCAATCACCTGCCGCTCGCCGGCGACATCTGGGGATGGCCGTTCCTCCTAGAAGGACGCCCGAAGCCGCGTCCGGGCGAGTCGCCGTCGGGCGTCTATCGCATCGTGATGCCCGGCTATTTCGAGACCATGCGACTTCCCGTGCTTCGCGGCCGTGCCATCACGGCGGCCGACGATTCCCGCGCGCCCGGCGTGGTGCTGATCAATGAGCAGGCGAGCCAGCGTTATTGGCCTGGCGAAGATCCCATCGGGAAACGTATCGCCTTCGACAACAAAAATCCTCCGACGTGGCTGACTGTGATCGGCGTTGTGAAGAACGCCAAACAGGGTGATTGGGCGTCCAAACCACAGCCCGAGGTCTATCTCGCGGCGCTCCAGAATCGCGATTTCCTCGGCGATGGGGAATCGCACTTCGCCTACATCACGCTGGTGGTCCGGACCAACGGGAATCCCGCGGATTATGCGTCCGCCATCAAGCAGGCGGTCTGGTCGTTCGATCGGAATCTGCCGGTATCCGAGGTCCTGACCATGGACGGAGTGGTCGCCGGCGCGACCGCCGCGCCGCGCTTCGAAATGATGCTGTTCGCATTGTTCGCCGCCGTGGCGCTGGCCCTGGCCGCGGTCGGAATTTATGGCGTGATGAGCTATTCCATCGCCCGCCGCACCCACGAAATCGGGATTCGCATTTCCCTCGGCGCCAGCCGGCGCGACGTTCTGCGCATGGTGGCCGGGCAGGGAATGGCGCAGGCCCTGTGGGGCACCGCCGCCGGGATCGTCGGCGCACTGCTGCTCACGCAATTTATGGCGAATATGCTGTACGGAGTGCGACCGGTGGACCCGCTGACGTTCGGCGCCGTTCTGATCGTCCTGATCCTGGGAGCGATTCTCGCGTCCTGCGTTCCCGCGCGAAGAGCGACTCGCATCCAGCCGATGACCGCGTTGCGGAATGACTAGTCATTGGAAGATTTCCTGGAAAAACCCGAGCATCGCATTCCACGATCTGCGATCCGCCGCCGCGTTGTAAGCGAGGCCGTTCATGCCCCGCGCGTCGGCGTCCGGAGTGGTGAAGCTATGCTGGGCGCCGCCGTAAACGATGACCTGAAAATCCGCCCTCGCGTGCTTCATCTCTTTCATAAACTCCTCGACCTTCGCCGGAGGAATAAACGGATCGTCCGCGCCGGTGCAGACCAGAATTTTGGCCGTCACAGATCCCGGTTCCGCGGGTTTGGCAGATTCCAATCCCCCATGAAAGCTGACCACGCCCGCCACCGGAGCTCCACTGCGCGCCAGTTCGAGCGAGCTGCTTCCGCCGAAGCAAAAGCCGATGGAGGCGACCCGCGCCGCTTCGACATCCGGACGCGCGACCAGCGTATCGAACGCGCCCCGGATTCGCGCCCTCATGGTGTCGACGTCGGCCCGAAGCGCGCGGGTCCACTGCAACCCCTGGCCGGTCTCCGCCGCCACTTTTCCTTCCCCGAACATGTCGACCGCGAAGGCGACGTAGCCAAGCTCGGCCAGCCGGTCGGCGCACCGCTTCACGTGGTCCCCCAGACCCCAAGCTTCGTGGACTACCAGTACTCCCGGCCGTCGCCCCTGGATATTTTCGTCATGAACAAGGTAGCCTCGAAAGACTTGTCCGCCCACCTGGTATTCGATCGCTTCGCTTTTCATATCCCCATTCTAAGTTCACCTGGAAAATAACACCGGGACTGTAATTTGTTCCGCGAGTGGAATTGAGAAGTTTATGAATCTAAAAGGCATGATGATGGTCGTCTGCGTGCGATAGAAACTCCATGAAGTACCGTTGGCTGTGGATCGCTCCTTTAGCCGCCGGTCTGTTCGCGGCGGAACCTGCGGGAAGCGTCCGCCTCCAGAACGCGACCACCGCGTTTCACGAGATCATGGCCAGTCCCGACCGCGGCATTCCTCGGGATCTTCTGGACAAGTCCCGATGCGTGGTCATCGTGCCTGATCTTTTGAAAGGCGCGTTCATCTTTGGCGGAAAATATGGGCGGGGATTCGCGTCGTGCCGCAGCGGAGGCGGATGGACGGCGCCCGCCGCGGTCCGGATCGAAGGCGGAAGTTTCGGCTTTCAACTCGGCGGATCCGCGACGGATCTGGTGATGCTGGTGATGAATCCGCGGGGCATGCAACGCCTGCTCGGCGACAAATTCACCATCGGCGGAGAAGCCGCGGCCGCGGCCGGACCGGTGGGCCGAGCGACCAGCGCGCAAACCGACGTGGCGATGCATGCCGAACTCCTGGCGTGGTCCCGTGCGCGCGGCTTGTTTGCCGGAATCTCGCTTGAAGGCGCGACGCTACGGCCCGATTCCCGGGAGAATCGGAAGCTCTACGGCCGTGACGTTTCGAATCGCGAAATTCTGGAAGGCCGCGTCGGCACCACTGGCGCGGGGCGGCCGTTTGTGGCTATGCTCGATCGCGAATCACCCCGGGTCGAGGCAAGCTACGGCCAGTCCGTCGAGCCGGCGCGCCAACCTGGTGGAAGGATGGTGCTGGGGGAACGGGAGATTCATTTCTCGAGCGGCCAGGCGACGATTCCCGCCGATGCCGAACCTGTCCTGGCCCGGGTCGCCAGAATGATGAAAGACAACCCCGGTTGGCGAGTGCAAATCGAAGGATTCACTGACAATGCCGGCAACCGGGAAGCGAACGTAAACATTTCCCGCGAGCGGGCCGAAGCGGTGAAGCATTGGTTGACCGGGCATGGCGTTGATCCCAACCGCCTGAGCGCCAGGGGGTACGGCTCATCGCGCCCGGTAGCGAGCAACAGCACTGAAAACGGACGAGCGAGAAATCGTCGCGTGGAGATCGTCCGCGCCGGCCTGCAGACCTCCACCGGCGACTGACGGCATTTCCCTCCTAACCTTTTCCGCCATCGATTCGTCGATGGCGGTTTTTTTATGGAAGTCCGGCCAGTCTCCGCACGGTTTGAAAGGTGTCGGACTCGGCCGCCGACTTATCGGTGCGATATCGCTTGACCCGCGCGAAGCGCAGGGCGAGCCCGCTCGCATAGCGGGAACTGGTTTGGATTTCGTTAAACGCGATCTCCACCACCAGCTTGGGTTCGACGAACACGGTGTATGAATCCCGCGCGATTTCCAATTTCAGCAGCTCGGCGGTCTGCCACGCGAGCATTTCATCGGTCAGGCCCTTGAACGTCTTCCCGAGCATCGCGAACCCGCCTTTCTCGACGTCGCGAGCGCCGAGATGCAGATTGCTCAGCCAGCCTTTACGGCGTCCGCTGCCCCATTCCGCCGCGAGAATCACCAGATCGAGCGACCGGACCTGCTTCACCTTGAGCCAGCTGCCTCCACGAGCGCCGGTGGCATACGGGGAATCGGGCGCTTTCGCCATGATGCCTTCATGCCCGCGGCTTAGCGATTCCTCCAGAAATTCCCGGGCAGCCTCGGGGTCCGATGTGCGCGTGTGCGACATCAGTGATGCTCCTGGGACGATTTCCCCGAGCGCGGCGAAGCGGCGAGCTTGTGTTTCGCCAAGCAGGTCCCCGCCGTTCAAATAAATCAGATCGAACCAGAATGGCGAGAGCGGTAATTCCGCTCGTATGCGATCCACGTCCAGCTTTCGCCCAAAACGCCGCATGGTGACTTGAAACGGCTGAGGACGGCCGTCCGGTAGCAGGCTAAGCACCTCGCCATCGAGGATGAGATCGCGCGCCGGCAGCGCCCGCGCCGCTTCCACCACTTCCGGAACCGCCAGGGTCACATCGTTCAGCGCCCGCGAAAAGACCGCGACCTGGTCGCCGGACTTGTGAACCTGAATCCGAGCCCCGTCGAGCTTGAACTCGAGCGCGGCGTCGCCCAGATCTTCCAGCGCGCCGTGCGACGTCCTCGGCGGTCTGCGCCAGCATCGGTTGTACCGGCCGGAACAACTTTACGCCGTATTCATCGAGTCCGGCTTCGCCCTTTTCGAGCACCGTTCGGGCGATCGCCGCGATGTCGCCGGCCACCATGGCCGCATGCCGCACGCGCTCCACAGCAACGCCGGCGGCCTTGGCGACCGCTTCCAGCATGATGCCCTCCAACGCTCCCTGGCGAAGCTCGCCCAGTAGCAGTCCGCTCAGAAAACGCTGTTCCGAATCGGTCGCCCGCTCCAGCAATCCGTGCAGCAAAGCGATGCGCTCGCCCGATCCGCGCACGCCGGCGATTTTCGAGAAGGCGCGATCGACGTCGAGGATTTCAAGGGCCGCACGATTCGCTGGTGGAGACGCTGCGTCGCGAATCGCGCTCCAGCCGATCCCGATTCGACCTTGCCGAGCCCGGCCGGACAGAAACGCCGTAGCAATTTCAACTTCCTCGGGATGCAACCGTTTCAGCAACTGGGCGAGATGGTCGATTTTGGCGAGCCGCTTCGTGGTTTCTGAGATGCGCTGCGACGTGTCCACGAGTTCCTGAAGCAGCATGAGTCGATTTTAAGGTAATTTCGGGCGCGCTCCCGCGGGCGGGGGCTAACCGCGAACTCTCTGTAACGTTCTTGCATAAGGAGAGTATTGGTGCACATGGGACACTTGGCTCAGGATCTCCGATTTGCCTGGCGGACTTTCCGCAAGTCTCCGGTGTTCGTCGCGGTGGCTTTAATCTCGCTTTCATTGGGGATCGGTGCGAACACGGCGATCTTCTCCCTGGTCGATCAGGTCTTGTTGCGACTGTTGCCGGTGAAAGATCCCCAGCAACTGGTGCTCTTTTGGGGACGCGGCGAGCATTATGGCAGCAACAACGGCCGCTACAAGATCTCGTATCCCATGTACGAGGATTTCCGCGATAAGAATCAGGTTTTCAGCGGGATGTTCTGCTCTTCCGGCACCGACATGAGCGTCAGCTTCGAAGGAAAGACGGAGCGCGTGCTGGGCGAGCTGGTCTCGGGAACCTATTTCCCGGTGCTGGGCGTCAGCCCCGCGCTGGGCAGGGTTTTCTCGCGAGAGGACGACAAAAGTCCAGGCGGAGCGCCCTACGCAGTGATCAGTTATCGATATTGGCTGAGCCGTTTCGCCGCCGATCCCTCGGTGATCGGGAAGAAGCTGATCGTCAACGGATTTCCGCTGACGGTTGTGGGCGTGAGCCAGGAGGGCTTCGACGGCACCGATCCGGGTTCGTCGCCGCAAATCCGCGTGCCGATCATGATGAAAGCGCAGATGGATCAGCTGAACTTCTATACTCTGACCAATCGCCGCGGCCGTTGGGTGAACGCCTTTGGACGGTTGAAGCCCGGCGTCAGCATCCAACAGGCGAAAGCCGCTTTACAGCCGCTGTTTCACCAGATGCTCGAAATGGAAGTGCTGGAGAAGGATTTCGCGCACGCCGCTCCGGAAACCAAACAGAGCTTCCTGAGGATGTGGGTGGATCTGCTGCCCGCATCGAACGGCCGGTCTCCTTTGCGCGAACGCTTCTCGAATTCGCTGCTGGTGCTGACCGCGATCGTGGGTCTGGTGTTGCTGATCGCCTGCGCCAACGTGGCCAATCTGCTGATCGCGCGAGCCACGGCGCGGCAAAAGGAAATCGCGGTTCGCCTGGCCTTGGGCGCCGGCCGGAGCCGCATCGTCTCGCAACTGCTTGTCGAAAGCCTGATGCTCGCGCTGGCCGGCGGCGCCGCGGGATTGGTGCTGGCCATCTGGATGGACGGTATGCTGGTCAGCTTTCTTCCCCGCCGCGAGACTCCGTTGACCATTTCGAGCACTCCTGACTGGCGGATCCTGGTGTTTACGCTAGGCGTGTCCGTACTCACCGGAATCATCTTTGGCCTGGTGCCCGCGTTTCAAGCGACGCGTCCCGACGTCGCGCCCACCTTGAAGGACGAAGTTGGTTCCATCGTCGGCGGCGCGTCGGTGGCCATCCGCAAAGCGCTGGTGGCCGCGCAGGTGACTCTTTCGCTGCTGCTGCTGATCGGGGCCGGACTGTTCATCCGCAGCCTCCGTAATTTGAAGGATCTCGACCCGGGATTCCGCACCGCAAATCTGATTTCGTTCCAGGTCGATCCCACCTTGAACGGCTATAAGCCGGAGCGGAGCCTGGATTTTTACCGGCAGCTCAAGGAACAACTGGACGCCATTCCCGGCGTATCCTCGTCAGGCTTCGCGGTGATGCCGGTGCTTACCGGAAGCGAGTGGGACAGCAGCATCGCGGTGGAGGGATACAATGCCAAGTCCGGTGAATGGGTGAATCCGCACATGAATTTCGTGACGCCGGATTATTTTAAAACGCTGAACGTTCCGATCCTTCTGGGCCGCGATTTCCGCATGACCGACGGCAAGACGGCGCCGCTGGTGTGCATCGTGAACGAAAAATTCGCCAGGCGGTATTTCAAGGACGGCAACGCGCTGGGCCGCCACATCGGCATGGGAGGCGATCCGGGGACCAAGCTAAATATCGAGATCGTCGGCGTGGTGCGCGACGCCAAGTACGAAAGCATGCGCGACGAGATGCCCATCGAGGTGTACCGGCCCTATCATCAGATGGACTTCGTGCTGGGCATGTACGCGTATATCCGGACCGCGCGCGAGCCGGAGCAGACCTTCACGGTAGTCCGCCGCACGGTAAACGGTCTGGACCCGAGCCTGCCGGTCTTCGACATGAAAACGATCGATCAACAGATGGAGGAATCGCTGCTTACGGAGCGCCTGGTGGCGAGCCTTTCGGCGGCCTTTGGACTCCTGGCGACTCTGCTCGCCGCGATCGGCCTCTATGGCGTGATGGCCTACACTGTCGCGCGGCGAACGCGCGAAATCGGCGTCCGCATGGCCCTCGGCGCAGGCAGCGGCGACGTGGTCTGGCTGGTAATGAAAGAAGTGCTGCTGCTGGTGGGCATCGGAATTGCGCTCGGGATGCCCGCCGCGCTCGGGTTGACGCGGCTGGTCAAGGCGCAGCTTTACGGAATCGAGCCGAACGACGCGGCTACGCTGGTGCTGGCGACGCTCGGGATCGCGGCCGTCGCGCTGCTGGCCGGATACGTTCCCGCGGTGCGCGCCACCCGGGTCGACCCGATCCGCGCCTTGCGCTGGGAATAGCGCCGGACGCTAGAATCGTAATTGATGACCTGGTCCGCCGCTGCTTCTCTCCTGTTGGCCTTAGCCGTGGCGCTCGGCGCATTCGGCGCGCACGGTCTGAAGGATCGCCTGGATGCCTACTCCATCAGTGTGTGGGAGAAGGCGGTGTTCTATCACTTCATTCACGCCTTGGGAATGCTGATCGTCTCGATTCTTCCGCGTGCTGGCCTGCTGGCGCCTTCGCGAGCGAATCTCGTCGGATGGCTGCTGCTGGCCGGAATCCTGCTGTTCAGCGGCAGCCTGTATGTGCTGGCGGTGAGTGGAGTGAAGATGCTCGGCGCAGTGACTCCGTTCGGGGGGCTTTCCTTCATCGCGGCTTGGGTGGTGCTGGCGTTTTCGATCGTCCGCGACGGTAAGGCGTAATCGCGTATCATAGGTGACTCAGCATGAGTCTTGCGCCACTGCTCGAGATCATCCACGCCGGAATTCAGGAATCCTGGAACGAGCGAAACAAGATAGCCTTCGAAGCATTGTTCGGTAGTCCAGACGGTCGTTACCCGAAGCCTGCCGCGAAGGCCGTAACGCTGCGGGCACCGGAGATGAATCCGGAATCCGGCGTACCTTTCGCGGCCTATATTCATCCTTCAAATCCATCCTCCGGCGCCTACAGTGGGCTCTCGTTTGTGACTTTTCCAGTGCCGGACAAACCCTGCTTAGTTGGACTAGTGGTTGGCACACAGGGGCTGACGCCTGACGAAGCGATCCTCGGTCGGCCCGGCCATGCTCGGAAGGCACGCGCCATCTGCTCCTGGTTGAATCGCGAATACGGAAAAGGTCAGTACGTGGCGTGGGCGAAGCAAGATCCAACGCGCATCGATCTGGCTGTGCCCGAAAACATTAGACAGTTGTGGCCAGCATACAAGAGCGTCTTTGATCGTTATGGCAAAGAGATGTACGCGCTGTACGCTCCGACTGAAGATCGCAGTGCGACTGAATCGGCAGTAACGGCGATTCTCGATCTGCTTTTCGATGAGCGGGGGTACCAACCCATTGCCAGTTGCAAGGAGAATTTCGAATCGATTAGAGGCGCGTGGTTCGACCATCTAATGCCAGGTATTGAGCGTTCCAACGTCGCGGATTTGTTAGCGTTCAGGCGATACGTCATCATTCAGGGCCCGCCGGGCACCGGTAAAACTATGATGGCGACGGATCTGCTCCGAGATGAGTATGGAGGACGAGGGCGAAGCGTCCAGTTTCATCCCAATTCGACGTACGAGAACTTCATCGGGGGGCTCGCTCCATCGACCGCCACGGGTGAGTTAGGACTTCGCTTCTCGCCAGTCCCGGGTCTCCTGATGGAAGCTGCGGCTGTCGCGCTGGCTGATCCATCGCACAATTATCTTTTACATATCGACGAGATCAACCGTGCAGATCTGGGTAAGATTCTTGGCGAGGCGATTTTCCTAATGGAATCGGGAGGCTCTGACAGAAAAATCGGGCTCCCCTATGACTTTGGTGAGCCATTTCACCGTGCCTTGATCCTTCCGAAGAATCTGCATGTACTCGGTACCATGAATAGCGCGGACCGGAGCATTGCCATTGTTGACGTCGCTGTTCGGCGTCGTTTCGCTTTCGTCTCGCTGTGGCCGAAGATGAGCGTTGTGGACGAATTCGGCTGTTCCACAACTCAGAAGGCGTTTAAAGATCTAGTGTCGATCTTCGTCGAACACTCTAGCGACGATGCGCTAGCGCTTGTGCCCGGGCACTCCTATTTCCTGGAGAAGGATGAGGTGCGAGCGAAGCAAAGTCTGCTTGTCAACCTAGCTCCACTGCTTGAGGAGTATCTGGCACAAGGCTACGTCACCGGCTTTTCCGAGCCGATTCGCGGCTATCTTCAGTGGCTCGGAAGTTTGTGACGCGATCCCGTCCGCGGGGCCACCGAAGAAACGTGCCGCTGGTGGGAGTGCCGCGCGCCAATGAGGTGTGCCTGGAACTACAAGATCAATCGGTCGCGACCCGCTCGGCGATCGATCTTTTCCAGTTGCGGAAGCAAGGCGATCCGCAGATGCTGGCCTCGCGAGCCGCACGATTGGCGGAGCAATTTGTGACGCAAAATCGATCGCTGATGGCGCTTTTGGACGTCCGAATCGATCGGGATTATGACGGCAGCGATGTTCGTTTGTTGATCCAGGCCGGAAACGCCGTTGGCGCGATTCCCTTGATCTCTCCGATCACCGCTCGACTCGATTATGGGTTAGTCGTCCAGCCTCGATTCCCGTGGGCAGGAATCGGGCCTATGCTGGCCGAAATGGGATGGCGCGTGAGCCCCGCACCTCTTCAGCTACCTCTGCTCCGCCGTTCTGAACGGCGAGTACCAGGGTGGGTGCTCTCGTTCATGATTCTGACGAGGCTAAAAGCGCTGCTCGATAGGCTGGAGAGGCGGTTCGAACTGAAACAGGAAAATCGGCGTGCGCCTACTGGATCGGTTCAGTGGGCTGAGTACGCGACGCGAGGTTTGTCCCGGGGCAACTTTCTGTCCATACCGTGCAGGTTTTCAGATTTGAGCGATGACCGATTCCTCAAAGGAGCCGTTCGTCACACAACGGAACGACAATTACGTGCTTTAGAAACCCAGAAAGAGCACGGCGCCTTCGTTCACAAATTGATCGAGTTTGGCGAGCAGATCTTAAGGCGAGTACAAATGGTTCCCTCGTTACTTCCTTCTTCATCGACACTCAGTGCTTGGCTGAAGCGACCGATGCGGACAGAGCAACTCATTAATGGCTTGCAGGCGATCGAATGGACCATCGAAGAACGTGGGCTCGCTGGCTTAAGCGACCTCGACGGCATTCCGTGGAAGATGCCCATGGATCAATTTTTCGAAGCCTGGGTCGAGACCGTGTTCCGTGTCGTTGCGCAACGCACCGGCGCCCAGATTCGCGTTGGGCGGAAGCGCGAGACGGTTCATCCACTGAATTGGGAGCCACCCTATTTCGGTTCACAAAAATCGTTGATTCCAGACGTCTGGTTGGAGTGGGATTCCGCGACGTTGATCGTCGACGCGAAATACAAGCGACACGCGGAGGAGTTGCAATACCGCACTTGGGCGAGAGCCGACGAAGACCTCAGAGAGCAGCATAGGAACGACGTACTTCAGGTTCTGGCTTATGCGAACTTGGCGCGGACGCCTAAGGTCATCGCTTGTTTGGCGTATCCGTGCTCTCCGCAGAGCTGGAAATCCTTGCGCGAGCGAGGGCGGCTTGTCCATCGAGCGGAATTGACTAGCGGCCCTCGATCAGTTGAGCTCTGGCTGACTGCTCTTCCTATGGACACGGCGGTGGACAGGATTGCTGTTCCCTTGGCCGATCAGATCCGCAGCGTTTAGACTAGATCCTGTATTCATGGAGACGCAAAAACAATTGCTAGCTCGTCGTTTTCGGGCGGCGACAGCTGAGCAACCTGAAATCCAGATTCTCAGGCGCTTGTTGCTGCGGATCGCTGGCGTCCAGCTAGTCGCCCCACCAAGGCTGGATCCGGACGTACCACTGCTCATTGCGCGCGGTTTTGTAATGAGTGGTGGTGTGAAATGCCGAATCATGGGCGCGAGTCTCTGCCATAGCAACGTCGCGAAGTTATGGACGGCGAAACGCCGCGAGATTGTCGGCATCGGCACTGGCTATGCCCTGAGTGCAGATGGTCTGTGGCGGCAACACTCATGGGGAATCCGGCGCGAGGGGATTCTTGAGACCACCCAGGAACGGGTGAAGTATTTCGGCATCCTTCTCCAACAAGACGATGCGAGTTTGTTCGCGGAATCGAACGGCCTATGATGATTAGGTGATGCGACCTTTTGCCCTGCTATTGCTTGCCACTTGTACCCTCCTCGCCCAGAATCGATTTACTCCCGGACTTCAGCCATTCGTCTCCGTGAACGATCCGGTCGTCGCCTTGCTCCATGTGCGCGTGATCGATGGGACTGGCGCGCCTGTCGCCGAGGATCAGACCATTGTGATCGATCACGGGAATATCGCCGCCGTTGGTCCCGCGTCGACTACCGCGGTTCCCTCCAATGCCCGGCGCATGGATCTTGCGGGGCACACCGTCATTCCCGGCATGGTCGCGATGCACGAGCATCTTTTTTATCCCTCGGGCGAAGGGATTCCGGTGTACAACGAACAAGCCTTCAGCTTTCCGCGGCTCTATCTCGGCAGCGGCGTCACCACTGCGCGGACCGCGGGGAGTATGGAGCCCTACACCGACGTGAACGTCAAGGCTCTGATCGACGGGGGCAAGATGCCCGGGCCGGATCTTTACATCACCGGTCCATATCTGGAAGGCGCAGGCTCGCCTATCGTGCAACTCCATCAATTGAGCGGACCTGAAGATGCGCGCAAGACCGTCGACTATTGGGCGGGCGAAGGAGCGACGTCGTTCAAGGCTTACATGCACATCACGCGCGCGGAATTGGGAGCGGCGGTTCAGGAGGCTCACAAGCTCGGGCTGAAAGTGACCGGGCATCTCTGTGCGGTCGGGTTTCGTGAAGCTGCGGCGATCGGGATCGATAATCTGGAACACGGGCTGGTGGTTGATACCGAGTTCGATCCGGGCAAGACGCCGGACGTTTGTCCGTCTCAGGGACTCACCCGCGACACGATCGTGAAACTCGACGTGAAATCCGCTCCAGTGCAGCAGACCATTCGCGAACTGGTCCAGCATCACGTGGCGATCACGTCTACCCTCGCGGTATTTGACGCCGGCGCTCCCCATCGTCCGCCGTTCGAGCAACGGCTGCTGGATGTCCTGACTCCACAAGGCGCCATCACTTATATGGCGGCCCGCGCCCGGGCGAGCGATGCTTCGAACAACGACGCCCTCGAAGCTCTGAAACGGGAAGAACAGTTCGAATACGATTTCGTCAAGGCGGGCGGCCATCTGATGTCCGGCGTCGATCCGACGGGTAATGGCGGCGCGATGGCCGGCTTCGGGGATCTCCGCAACCTGGAATTGCTGGTCGAAGGGGAATTTACGCCCGTAGAAGCGATTGAAATCGCGACACTTAACGGCGCGAAGTGGCTGGGCATCGACAATCGCGTCGGGTCGATCAAACCGGGCAAGCAGGCCGATCTTGTTGTAATGGAAGGGAATCCTGCTGCTCACATCTCCGACGTCCGCAAAATAACCGTGGTTTTCAAGCACGGAGTCGGCTACGATCCCGAAAAGCTCATCAAATCAGTCGATCACACCGTCGGTTTGCACTAATTTTGCGACCGAATGCGTCGATAGGCTTCTAATATGTATGCGCGGGCATCTCCTTAAAGTTGACAGACTTTGGGGACATGCCTACAATCGAGAGGTATTCGCCGCATGACCGTCCCCGTCGCCCAGTCCGGTGTCGCCTCGAAAGCCTCGCTGCTCGATCAGATCGGCAATACGCCGCTGATCCGTCTGGCGAAGCTGGACGCCGAGTTTTCAGGCGTCGAAATCTACGCGAAGGCCGAGTTTTTCAATCCGGGCGGATCGGTCAAGGATCGCGCCGCATCGAACATGATCCTGGACGGGGAGCGGACCGGGCGGTTGACCTCTGACAAGATCTTGTTGGATGCTACCAGCGGAAACACCGGCATCGCTTACGCAATGATCGGCGCGCTCAAGGGTTACAAGGTGAAATTGTGCCTGCCCGCCAATGCCTCGCATGAGCGCAAACAGATTTTGAAATCCTACGGGGCGGAGATGCTGTTTTCCGATCCCGGCGAAGGTTCCGACGGAGCCATCCGTCTCTGCAAGACGGTCTACGACGCGGATCCGGAGAAATATTTCTATCCCGATCAATACAACAATCCGGCGAACTGGCAGGCGCATTACAACGGGACCGGGATCGAGTTGCTGGAACAAACCGGCGGCGCGATCACGCATTTCGTCGCCTGCATGGGGACCAGCGGGACTTTCATGGGCACCTCCCGGCGGCTGAAGCATGAAATCCCGAGCATTCAGGTCATTTCCGCGCAGCCTTCCTCAGGCTTCCATGGACTGGAGGGGCTGAAGCATATGCCCACGGCGATCGTCCCCGGCATTTACGATGAAAAGCTGGCCGATGATAACCTGTGGATTGAAACTGAGGATGCGTACCGCATGACGCGATGGCTGGGACGGCACGAAGGATTGCTGGTCGGCATGTCGTCGGGGGCCAATGTTCACGCGGCTCGCGAGGTAGCGCGGCGGATCGCGAAAGACGGCGGCAAAGGTGTGGTGGTCACGGTAGCCTGCGACGGCGCGACCAAGTACCTGAGCGAGCCTTTCTGGAACGATGAAGACTGAAGAAGCTGTGGCCTGTGGCCCGTGGCCAGTCCGGCCCTAGCACATCGAAATGATCAAAGTCGATAAAGCGGCCTGGGAGGTGATGATTTCCCACGCCGAAGCTAAATTTCCGAACGAATGCTGCGGCGCCATGATCGGACGCATTGACGGCGACGCCAAACAGGTGAGCCAGGCGATTCCGCTCGAGAACGCTTACGCCGGAGCGCAAGGCGCCCGCTATGAGCTGCGGCCCGAGGATTTGCTCCAAGCCGACCGCCGCGCCCGCGCCGCGGGACTCGACCTGATCGGGATTTTTCATTCGCATCCCGACTGCGACGCCTATTTCTCGAAGACCGATCTGGAGAATTCCTGTCCCTGGTATTCTTTCGTCGTACTATCGGTGAAGGGCGGCAAGTTCGATCACGCGGCGAGTTTCCTGCCGAACGCCGATCAGACCGCTGCCGAGAAGGAAGATCTTTTATGGCCAAAATCCTGATTCCAACGCCGCTGCGGCAATTCGTCGACAAGAAGGATTCGGTGGAGCTCAATGGCTCGACCGTCGGCGAAGTGCTCGGCTCCCTTACCACGCAGTTCCCTGACTTGAAGAAACAGATCTTCAACGATGAGGGCAAACTGCGGAGCTTCGTCAACGTGTATCTGAACGACGAAGATATTCGCTACCTGAAACGCGATGCGACCCCGGTGCAGAACGGCGATACGTTGTCCATCGTACCCAGCATTGCAGGAGGCTCCACGACGGTGGCGGAGCCTCCCGTCACTTCTCTTTCGAAGGACGAAATTCTGCGTTATTCGCGGCACCTGATCATGCCGGAAGTCGGCATGGAAGGGCAGTTGAAAATCAAGAACGCGAAAGTTCTTCTGGTGGGCGCGGGCGGACTCGGCGCGCCGCTTGGCCTCTATCTCGCCGCGGCGGGAGTGGGGCGAATCGGACTCGTCGATTTCGATGTCGTCGATTTCACCAATCTGCAACGCCAGGTGATCCACGGCACGAAGGACGTCGGACGCAAAAAACTGGATTCGGCCGCTGAATCGATGCGCGACATCAACCCCAACGTGCAGATCGATAAGTACGAGGTCGCTCTGACCAGTGAAAATGCGCTCGAAATTCTGGCGCCGTACGATATCGTGATCGACGGCACGGATAATTTCCCGACGCGCTATCTGACCAATGACGCCTGCGTGATTCTCAAGAAGCCCAACGTCTACGGCTCGATTTTCCGCTTCGAAGGGCAGGCCACGATCTTCGCGTATCCGGGCGGACCGTGCTATCGCTGCCTGTATCCGGAGCCGCCTCCTCCTGGCCTGGTTCCGAGCTGCGCGGAAGGCGGGGTTCTGGGCATTCTTCCCGGCACGGTTGGATTGATTCAGGCGACGGAGGCGATAAAACTGATTCTCGGCGTCGGCGAGCCACTCATAGGCCGGCTTGTTTTATATGACGCTCTGGCGATGCGTTTCCGCGAACTGAAGTTGCGCCGCAATCCGGAATGTCCGGTGTGCGGCGATCATCCGACCATTACCAAGCTTATCGACTATCAGGAATTTTGCGGAATTCCGAATCAGAAACATGAGGAGCCGGTGCAGGAATCTTTCGTGATCGACCCGGTGGAAGTGAAGGCGAAGCTCGATCGCGGCGATAAGTTTCAATTGATCGACGTGCGCGAGCCGCATGAATGGCAGATCTGCCACATCCCCGGCGCGAAGCTCATTCCGCTCGGCGAATTGCCGAAGCGCGTGAAGGAACTGGATCCGTCGGTGGATGTGGTCGCGCACTGCAAGAGTGGCGTGCGTAGTCAGAAGGCGATCGATTTTCTGAAAACGGCTGGATTCAAGAAGTTAAAAAACATGACCGGCGGGATTTTGGCGTGGAGCGATAAGGTCGACCCGAGCGTTCCGAAGTATTAAGTGGCGCTGACCGCTCCCTGCGGTCGCGGCTCATAGGTTATCATCGACCTTCTGTGGTCGCCAGTCCCACGCGAGTTTCGCACTCCTATTTTCCGGGCTTCGATGTGTTCCGGGCCTTCGGCATACTGGCCGTTCTGCTGGCGCACACGCCTTCGCATAATGTAATCGTTGAGGCACTGCGGCCGTTGGGCGCGCTGGGCGTCCACATGTTTTTCGCGCTTTCCGGATTCCTGATCACCAATCGGCTGGTGGAGGAATACTCGCAAACGGGCGGAATTTCTCTCAAGCGCTTTTACAAGAGAAGAGTCCGCCGGATTCTGCCGCCGGCGATTATTTATCTCTCGATTCTGACGCTGCTCGGGCCGGTGTTGCACATCGTCGCGTCGAGCCTGAAGGAAATCGCGGCCGCGCTGCTGTTCTGGCGCAATGTGTATCGACCGCCGGTACCCGATTCGTGGTACACGGCGCATTTCTGGAGCCTGAGCATCGAGGAACAGTTTTACCTGTTCTGGCCAACGATCCTTTTCTTATTCGGGCCGCTGCGCCGCCGTGCGACTATCGCCGGCCTTGCGATTATTGCGGCGACGATCGTCTGGCGCATTCACGTTTTGCGGATCGATCCGTCAGCGAACCCGTATCGTCCTGACCTGCTCGCCGATCATTTAGTTTGGGGATGCGTGATCGGCTTGAACTGGAAGACGATTCAGCGGATCATCGACGTTCGCCTGCGAACCTGGCTGGGATATTCGGGAATTGCCGCGGCAACGGCTCTGCTGTACCTTCAGCCGCCCTATTGGCAGCCCTTTTTCGCGCTTTTCGCCGGCGTGGGATTCACCTTCGCGGCCGATGCAATGCAGAACTGGGCATCCAGAAGAAAAGTGTTGGGCAAGATCGGCGAGGCGAGCTACGACATTTACATCTGGCAGTCTCTGTTTCTTCCGCTGCCGATGATGGGACTGGCTCTGCCGTTCGTGCAGCGCATCCCGTGGGGGTACTTCCTGATCGCGGTGACGGCGGGCAGCAGTTTCCTGCTGACATTTCCGAGGCGGCGGAAACAGGAAGCCGCCGCCTCCGTCAAATCATAATTACTTTACTTCGCTGGATTACTTCGAAGCGTGAAATCGCTTTTCGACTTCCTGCCAGTTCACGACATTCCACCATGCGCCGATATATTCGGGACGCCGGTTCTGATACTTCAGGTAATAGGCGTGCTCCCAAACGTCAAGGCCCATCAGGATGGATTTTCCTTCCATCAGCGGCGAATCCTGATTCGCGGTCGAGATGATTTCGAGAGTGCGGCCATTTTTCAACAGCCAGGCCCATCCTGAACCAAACCTGCTGGCGCCCGCCGCTCCGAATTTCTCCTTGAACGCATCGAAGCCGCCGAAGGTCGCGGTGATGGCTTCGGCCACGCTGCCCACCGGCGCGCCGCCCGTGCCGGGACCCATGATGGTCCAGAACATGGAGTGATTCGCATGACCGCCGCCGTTGTTGCGCACGGCGGTACGGATCGCCTCCGGGACGATGGCGCAATTGTTGGCCAGCAACTCCTCGATCGTTTTGTTCTGCAGGTCGGGCGCCGACTCCAACGCTTTGTTCAGATTGGTGACATAAGCGCCATGATGCTTGTCGTGATGAATTTCCATGGTCTTAGCGTCGATGGTCGGCTCGAGCGCGTCATTGGCATACGGCAACGCAGGTACAGTAAATGGCATTCCATTCTCCTCATGAGTTAGATGCAACTTGGTAAGCATCGGCAACACGAAACATCGCGGTTTCATGAAAGTGCCGTGCCAGAATCTGCAAGCCGACAGGCAACCCCTCGCGGGTGGCGCCGCAGGGGACGCTCATACACGGGATCCCCGCGAGCGACCCCGTAATGGTGAAAATGTCCGACAGATACATTGCCAGGGGATCGTCGACTTTTTCACCGATCTTGAAGGCGGGGAAGGGAGACACCGGCGCGACGATCGCATCCACCTGTTCAAAGGCTGCCGCGTAATCCCGGGCGATCAGCGCACGCACTTTCTGCGCTTTCAAATAATACGCGTCATAGTAACCCGCGCTGAGCACATAGGTCCCCAGCATGATGCGTCGTTTGCACTCCGCGCCGAATCCCTCATCGCGGGTTCGGCGGTACATGTCCGAAAGGTTGGCCGGATCCTGAGCGCGGCTGGTGTAACGTACGCCGTCGTAGCGCGCCAGATTGGAGCTGGCCTCGGCGGTGGCGATGATGTAATAGGTCGCGATCGCGTAGGGGGTGTGCGGCAGGCTGATTTCGCGAATCTCGCAGCCGAGCTTCCTTAGCACGGCGACCGCGGCATGAATCAGGTCGCCGGTCTCGCTTTCGAGCCCATTGAAATATTCCTTGGGCAGCCCGATTTTCATCCCGCGGATATTCCGGTCGAGCGACGCCGCATAATCGGGAACGGGAGCGAATGCCGACGTAGCGTCCATTTCATCGCGGCCGGCCATCACGCGCAGCAGCGTGGCAGCATCTTTCACGCTACAGGAAAAGGGTCCGATGTGGTCGAGTGAACTGGCGAACGCGGTCAATCCGTAGCGCGAAACGCGGCCGTAGGTCGGCGTGACGCCCACGACGCCGCAGAACGACGCCGGCTGGCGGATCGATCCGCCGGTGTCGGATCCCAGCGACAACATTGCCGTGCCCTGCGCGATCACGGCGGCGGACCCTCCGCTCGATCCGCCGGGCACGCGGTCGAGCGCGACGGGATTTCGCACCGGCCCAAATGCCGAGTTTTCGTTCGATGATCCCATCGCGAACTCGTCGCAATTGGTCTTGCCGAGGATCACGCCGCCGGCCTGCTCGATGCGCGTGATGGCCGTGGCATCGTACGGGGCGACGAAATTTTCAAGCAGCCGCGATCCGCAGGTCATCCGGACGCCCTTCGTCAGGATCACGTCTTTGACTGCGATAGGGACGCCCGCCAGCGGTCCCGGCTCCTCGCCCGCCGCGATTTTCCGGTCGACTTCGGCCGCAGCGGCTAGCGCGCGCTCTTCGGAAAAGGTGAGATACGCGTTGGTCTTCGGATTTTCCGCCTGGGCGTAAGCAAGAGCTTCGGCGGCCAATTCCCGCGCTGTGAATTTCTTCGCGTCGAGGCCCGCGCGAATCGAGGAAATGCTTTCCCGACGCAGGTTCACCGCTCGATCACCTTGGGCACTTTGAAATATCCGTTGCCGGCGAGCGGCGCATTATGCAGCGCCTCCGCATTCCCGAGCGTCGGACGCTCCCGATCCTCACGCAGCGTCGCGGTTTCTTCGGCGTTGTACAGCACCTGCGCCATGGGCTCGACGCTGGCGGTATCCAATTCGTTCAGTTTTTCGATATGGGTCAAAATGCTGTCGAGATCCTTAGCCATGCGCGCGATTTCATCGTCGCTCAGCGCGAGATTCGCCAGTTCGGCCACGTGCCGCACTTCCTGTTCCGTGAGTTTCATCGTTTCGCTTGCCGGTAAATGAGATCGAGCACCGGATCCTCAACCTGCGGGCCGCCGGGACGGGCCGTTTCCGCCCGCTGTGGAGCGCGCCGTCGCGGCATCGGCCTCAAATCGAGCTTTTTCACCAGCGATTCACCCAATGCCTTCGTAAGATTGTCGATCAGAAATCGTTCGAGGCTGGCCAGATTTTTCTGCCAGACCCAATCCTCGACCTCGATCACCAGCGTATCGCGAACCAGCATGGTGGCGCGCGTGTGCTCGGCGATCTTTTTGCCCGCCGCCATGGCCCAGGCCGCGCGCGCGCGCGTTTCGGGGTCGGACATTTCGGGAAGCTTCAATTTTCCGAGGATGCGGCCAGCTCGTTCCATGATGCCTGCTCCATGAGGGTCAAGCCGGGGGAAGAATTCGATTGTAGCACCGCGAGTGTTATACATGATGACTTGGAACTGATTCTCGCCTCCCAATCGCCTCGCCGGCGCGAGATTTTGAACATTGCCGGGATTCCGTTTCGCGTTCGATCGCGCCCGGTGGAAGAAGTCCGGGTAGCGGGGGAATCGCCCGAAGATTACGTTCGCCGCCTCGCTCGCGAAAAGGCGGTAGCGGCCTGGGAAGGGAAGGATGAGATCGTGCTCGGTGCCGACACGATCGTGGTGATTGATGAGCAGGTTTTGGAGAAACCCGCGGATGCCGAGGATGCTCGCGCAATGCTCCGGCTTCTTTCCGGGCGAACGCATACGGTCATGACCGGAATTTGTCTGCGCCATGGCGGAGGCGAGATTGTCGATCATGAATCGACTCGAGTCCAGTTCGCTGCTCTTGACGACTTCGAAATCGCGGAATATGTGGCCAGTGGAGAGTCGATGGACAAGGCCGGAGCCTACGCGATCCAGGGTCTGGCTTCGAAATTCGTCGAACGAATCGACGGATGTTACTTCAACGTCATTGGGTTACCGATTTCGAGGGTGTATCGGCATTGGAAACATCTCGTTACGATTCGAAGGTAGAGACTAAGAGAGGGTTTCAGCGTCGCGCGCGACGCCGGTCTTTGAGTTCGATTGAGCTGGATCCGACAGCGGATTCGAGGCCAGCCCACGCTTCAGGATCCAGACCACGCCGAAGATCCCGAACGGGGGGAGCAGCAACACCAGGGGGGCGAACCAGAAAGGATTCCACAGCGGATGACGGTCCCAGTGGATCTCGCGCGCGTCCGCCAGATCTCGCGCATAGTCGCCCTGGCAGAACTGCGCGGCTTCCGGGCTCGCGGCATGCTTGCCGCAGCGTGCGAGGTCGGCCGCGGCCACACGCTCTCGCGCGGCAACGCTTTCGTGGATCGGATACCACACAATCGCCGCCGAATAGAGCAGCCAGGCGACGACGAATAACAGCGTCAGCCCCCATCCTCGCTTCGCGGCTTTGCGGGTATCTAAACCAGGCACCAGTCTATCTATCGGCGCGAGGGATCCAAATCCTTAATTTTCGCGAATTCGGCGGTGATGTGCCCTCGTTTCAGACCTTTCGCGCCAGCGTCGAAGGGAGCCCGAAGGTTCCTTCCACGACTTCCACGAAGTTTCGCTCTTCTCGCAGGATAAATCGCTTGCTTTGCGCCATCGAGAAGTTCTCCCGGGCTTCAGGATCGGTCTTGAGTCTCCCCTTATAGGCTTCATACGAGGCCAAACTGTCGAACGCGATCAGCCCCCAGCCGACGTAGTTGGTGCCTTCATAGGGAAGAAAATATCCCACCAGGTGGCCACCGCAGCGGGGAATGATGCGGCCCCAGTTTTCGGCATATTTCTGAAAGGCTTCCTTCTGGAAGGGATCGATCTCGTAACGGATGACGCAGGTGATGGTCATGGAGGTTCTCCTTGAGGCACTTTCGCCGGCGCAGCTCGCGGTCAGCGACGCGCACGCCGCCACGATGCCGCCGATCGCTTCCCGCCGCCGCATCTTTGGGGTAGGCATCTCCGCCAGTATGCGCGTTGTCTGTAATCAATACTTCGTTTATCATCAAATAATGGATGTTGACCATTCAGGGAGCCCCGCCGTTTCCGCGATCGCCGCGGCCATCGGCGAACCGGCGCGCGCGCGCATGCTCTATTGCCTGATGGACGGCAGGGCCCGCACCAGTACCGAGCTCGCGGTTGTAGGTGGCGTGACTCCTTCCACGGCGAGCGTCCATTTAAGCCGGCTCAGGGAACAACGTCTGGTCCAGGTGCTGGTCCAAGGAAAGCATCGCTACTATAGCCTGGAAGGTCCCAACGTGGCAGCGGCTCTGGAGGCACTAAGCGTCCTCGCGGGCCGGTCCCGTGACCGTTTTGTGCCGACGACGCCGATACGTCTTCGCGCGGCCCGAACCTGCTACGACCACATCGCCGGTTCCCTGGGCGTGTCGCTGCACGATCGCTTCCAGGCTCTGAAGTGGCTGTCGCCCGGATACGAGCTGACAGTGAAAGGCGAGGAAGTTCTTTCGTCCCTGGGCATCGACCTTCAGGCAACGCGCGCGCTTCGGCGCCGCTTCGCCTGCGCCTGCCTCGATTGGAGCGAGCGGCGTCCTCACGTTGGTGGATCGCTGGGGGCGGCGATTTTCAGACTGGCGCTAAAGCGCAAGTGGGTTCTGCAGGATCTGGACAGCCGCAGTCTCTCCGTCACCAGTCTTGGCCGCCGGGAAATGCTGGCTCGATTCGGTCTTTCTGTGTGAAAAGCCGTGAAACACTGCCAGACCCGGTGGCATCTCCTGTCAATCAGGCATCGGTACGGTCATCGTCCGTTCGCCCTGATCGGAGGTTTAACATGAAAACCCTCGGCGTTTACGCCGCGATTGTCGTATTCACCGCGTTTCTTCCCGCCAAGGCGTCCATTATCGGAGGAAGCGTCACGGACGGCACAGCCAAAGCTGCGGGCGGGACCTTCGTTTATCTGACCGCTCCCCTTTCCAATCCGTTTGGTGCGCCGGATAGCGTCGGCAACGATAACTTTCAGAGTCCGAATTTGTTCGCGTTCAATGAGGAGCAGAACGTCCTGTTGGGTTCTCCCGTGACCGTGGATGTGGGCGGGCCCGTAGCGGCCGGAACCCTAGTGTCGAGTTACTATATTTTCTTCGACCCCGGCCCCACTCAAGAGGTGATCGGAGTCGTCAATTTCGACTCCGACGTCCTAGCCATTATCACCACCACGTCCGACCTCGCGGCCAGCGATTCTCTATCCAATCCTGGTGTGAATTACCTGAATCCGAGCGCCAGGGGACTGGAAGCTGGAGACTCGGTTACCATCAGCGGCCCGCGGCAAATTCTCTTCGATACGGTTGCCAGTTCGCCTGGAGATTATGTTCGTGTACTCACCGAAGCGTCGATCGCCACGCCGGAGCCCGGTAGCGGCGCATTCCTCCTGACCGGTCTGGGGGCGCTGGCGATTCTTCTGGGCCGCAAAAGAGCCCGCGCCGGCACGCGTTAGACGCCGGGCGGCTCGGCCGGGATGGTGCTCGCGTGTCCGCGCAAGGGGACCTCGCGGAGCATGAAATTCACCAGGATCGCGGCCATCATGATCGCCGCGCCCACCACGAAAATGGTGTGGATGCCGTGCACCAGCGAAGTTTTGACGTTCTCGAACAGCCTGGCGAGAAGCTGCAATCCGCCGGGAAATCTCCCGAATCCCTGTTCGAGCTGCGGCCGGATCAGGGGCAGCATCAGTGGATTGGAAAACGGCTTCAGCGCAATATCGGGCGTGCCGCGCGGGATGGCACTGGCGAACTCGCGCTTATACATGGTCAGCAGCACGCTGCCGAAAATCGCGACACCCATGGTGCTACCGATCGAACGGAAGAATTGTACCGACGCGGTGGCGGTGCCCATGTGCTCGCGCGGCGCGGCGTTCTGCACGGCGACGGTGTAGACCGGCTGCACGAATCCCATTCCGAGCCCACAGATCACCATGCCGAGAACCACTTGGGTGCGCAGCGTGGACGCGTCCATCATCGCGAACACCACCATCCCCGCGGCGATGAACGTCGCGCCTGCAATCGCCAGCTTTTTGTATTTCCCCATCCGCGAAACCACCTGGCCGCCGAAGATATTTCCCGTCACAGCGGCCAGCATCAGGGGAGTCAGCAGCGATCCGGATTGCGTCGCCGAAACTCCCAGCACGCCCTGCATGAACAGCGGCAGGTAAATGATGACGCCGAACATTCCGACGCCGAGCGTGAAACTCGCGATGGCGCAGACTGTGATCACCGGATCTTTGAACAGCACCAACGGAAGCAACGGTTCGGGGGCGTGAGTTTCGGTGAACAGGAATGCCACCAACATCGCCACGGCCACGCCCAGCAGCGTTTCGACGCGCGTCGAAGCCCAGCCGTAGTCGGTGGCCCAGGTCAGGGCGAGCAACAGCGGAATCAGGCACCCGCACAAGGTGACCACGCCCATCCAATCAATGATTCGGCGCACGCCTTGCGGATGAAACGCCGGGAAATAAAAATACATCGCGAAGATCGCGACGATGCCCACTGGCAGATTCACGTAAAAGCACCACCGCCAGCTCAGATGATCGGTGATATATCCGCCCAGCGTTGGACCGAAAATGGAAGCCAGGCCCCAAATGGACGCGAACAGGCCCTGATATTTTCCGCGTTCCACCGGCGAAAAAATGTCGCCGACGATGGTGAAGATCAGCCCGAACATGATCCCCGCGCCGACGCCCTGAAGTCCACGAAATACAATCAACTGATTCATGCCGTCGAAAGATTCAAAGTGCGGAGGCATCTGGAAACTTCCAGCCGCGCCGCACAGCGCCGACGATCCCACGAAAATCGCCGCGCCCGTCAGCACAAACCATTTCCGCCCATAGATGTCGGAAAGCTTGGCAAACACCGGAACGCAGATGGTGGACGAAAGCAGGTAGGCCGTCGCGACCCAGGGGTAGCGATCGAATCCTGAAAGCTGAGAAATAATCCTCGGTTCGGCCGTGCCGACAATGGTCTGGTCGAGCGCGGCCAGCAGCAGCGCCATCATCAATCCCGACAACGTCCCAATGAATTGCGGCCGCGTCAGGCGGATGAAGCCGGAGGTGTAATACTTCGGAGCGGCTTCGGTGGTCCCCATCCACAAATTGTACGATATTAGGCCAGTTAACGGTGTTAAGATATCCCCAACCATGACTCTTTACCGTGGACTCGCCGCCGTTTTTCTTCTCAGTGCGCATGCCTGGGCCGCCGACGACCCGCACATGACCCCCGCTGAGCGCCAGAAAGTCATCGACCTGCTCCAGCAGTCGCGTGAGCAGTTGCTTCATGCGGTCGACGGATTGTCCGAAGCGCAATGGACCTGGAAACCGTCGCCCGAGCGCTGGTCGGTCGGCGAAGTGGCCGAGCATATTACCCTCGCGGAAGGAATGCTTTTCGCGAAGCTCGAAGAAGCGCTCGCGAGCCCGCCGAATCCCGAATGGGAAACCAAAACGGCAAAGAAAACGGAATTTCTGGAACGCGTCATGCCGACCAGGCAGGGCAAAGCGATTGCTCCGGACGATATCGTTCCCTCGGGCAAATGGACTCAAGCGGAATTTCATCGCAACTTCGAAGCAGCGCGAGCCCGCACGTTGAAGTTCACGCGTGAGACGGAGGTGCCATTAAAGGAATACACGTCCGAGCATCCCTTTCCGATCTTCAACACTCTGAACGCGTATCAGTGGTTGATCTATATTCCATGGCATAATCAGCGCCACGTGAAACAGATCGAAGAAGTGAAAGCGAGCCCCGGATTTCCTAAGGAATAATCCTGCTCAAACTTCCGCCGTGCTGGCCGAGTACATGCACTTCAGCGTGCCAGCATGGCCGCGACATCCCAAATCGTTCCCGTTTCAGCACCATCAGTTGCCGGAGCGGGAACGACACAAACCTCCAGTCTCGCGGCCTCAAAATCTCTAGCTAATAAGGGAACGGCGCCGTCTCCAGCGAGCAACCGATTTGGCAGCTGGACCGAATTAAGCGTGCCAATCGCGGTGCTGGGCATCGTGCTGGCGATGATCGCGCCGCTGCCGTCGTTCCTTCTGGACATTCTGATCAGCGCCAACATCACCATTTCAGTGATCGTGCTGCTGGTGTCGATGTATATCACCAGGCCAGTCGAGTTCAGTGTTTTCCCCACTTCGCTTTTGCTGCTGACACTTTTCCGTCTTGCTCTGAACATTTCCTCGTCGCGTCTCATTTTGCTTCACGGCAACACGGGAACGCGAGCCGCGGGGCAGGTCATTGAAGCGTTTGGAAACTTCGTCGTCGGCGGCAATTACATCATCGGCGTGGTCATCTTTCTGGTGCTGATCGCGATCCAGTACGTGGTGATCAATCACGGCGCAGTTCGTATTTCCGAAGTGACCGCGCGGTTCACTTTGGACGCCCTTCCCGGCAAGCAGATGTCGATCGATTCCGATTTGAACGCGGGCCTGATCGACGAAACCGAAGCGCGGGCGCGCCGCAAGAACCTCGCCGCCGAAGCGGAATTTTACGGCGCCATGGACGGCGCGTCCCGCTTCACCCAGCGCGACGCCGTCGCCAGCATCATCATAACCGCCATCAACATCGTCGCCGGATTCCTGATCGGCGTGCTTCAAAATGGAATGGACCTGAAGCGCGCCCTTACGACCTACACCGTCCTTACCATCGGCGACGGCCTGGTCACGGTGATCCCGGCCCTGATGGTTTCCATTTCGGGCGGCCTGATCGTGACCCGGACCAGTTCGGACGGCAAGGTCGGAACCGACGTTCGCAAGCAGATCTTCAGCAATCCCCAACCGCTGATGCTTTCCGGGGGCGTGCTGGTGGCGATGGCCGCATTTCCAGGCCTGCCGACGGTTCCCGTTTCTAATGCTCGGATCCGGAGTGGGATATGCGGGTTGATCGCATCCGCCAAAAACTTGCCGCCGACGACAATCCCGGCCCGGCACCGTCTGCCGCGCCGGCGAAAGAAAGCCTCGAAGCGCTGCTCAAAGTGGAACCGCTCGCGGTCGAAGTCGGACTGGGACTGGTGAAGCTGGTCGAGGGAGCGCAGAATTCGCCGCTGCTGCGCCGCATCGCGGGGATCCGGCGGCAGATGGCGACCGACCTCGGGTACATGGTCCCGCCGGTTCGCGTCACCGACAATCTGCAGCTCAAGGCCTGCGAATACGTGGTGCTGCTGAAGGGCGCGGAGATCGCGACGTTTCGAGATCGATGCAGAATCGGCGAACTGGCGATTCATCCCGGTGCCGGAACAGCGACAGCCGCTTGAAGGGATCGCCACGCGCGAGCCGGCGTTCGGCATCCCGGCGATGTGGATTCCATCGGAACACGCCGACCACGCGCGCGCTTAGGGCTACACCGTGGTCGACGCCGTCAGCGTGCTCGGCACGCATCTGGCGGAACTGATCCGCCGCCACGCTCACGAACTGCTCTCGCGGCAGGACACCAAGAATATTCTGGATCGCGTCGCCGAAGAGAATCCCAAAGTGATCGAGGATCTGGTGCCGAAATTGCTCCCTATGGCCACCGTGCAGAAGGTTTTCCAGAACTTGTTGCGCGAACGAGTCTCGATTCGGGACGCGGTGACCATTCTGGAAGCGCTCGGTGAGGCTGGCGCACGATGACGAAGAATCCGATTCTGCTCACCGAGTATGCGCGCCAGGCGATTCGGCGCATTCGTGGTGAAGCCGTATCTCAATCAATCCGGCGAGCTGCCGGCGTTCTTCGTCGATCCGCAGATCGAGCAGGCGATCGAATCGGCGAATCGAATACAACGAGAACAACAGCCATCTGAATCTGGCGCCGCAGAAGATCCGCGAGATTCTGGATCGCGTGTCGCGCGCGGGCGCGGCGGCCGATTCGCCCGATGGCCGTGGTCACCAGCTGCGTCGGCGCGCTACTTCCTGCGCCAGATGATCGAGGGGACGATCCCCAACCTATCCATTCTTTCGCATAACGAAATTCCGTCCGGCGTGCGCGTCGTGTCGGTAGGGTCTCATTCAATGAAACTCAAGAGTTATTTTTCGGGAACGGTTGAGGCGGCGATGGAACTGGCGCGCAAGGAACTGGGCGAAGACGCGCTGCTGGTCAACGCCCGCCCGGCGACGCCCGAGACGCGGCACCTCGGCGCGTACGAAGTCGTGTTCGGCGTCACCTCCAGGTCGGCGAGAATCGGCGGCCGCTGCAGGCGTCGCCTCGCCGCGCCGCAGGATCGCCTTGCCCAGGACGCTGGCCGACCTGAAGCGCGAGATTGAGCGCATGACGCAAACGTTTCCGCGCGGCGCCGTATGTTCGCGCCTTCCGCCGGCACGAACAGAGCCCGCGCTCTATAACGCGCTGGTCGCGCAACGAGCTGGACGCGATGCTCGCGCAGGCCGTGGCCCAGGGCGCGCCGCTCGACCAGTTTTTCGAAGTCGATGCGACGCTCGGGCGAGCCGGGGCCGCGCGCGGCGTGGTCGCGCTGGTCGGGCCTCCGGGCGTCGGCAAAACCACCACGCTGGTCAAGCTTGCCGCGCGCTATCGGTCTGGCGTCGCGCAAGCCCGCGCAGATCATCTCGACCGACGTGTATCGCATCGCCGCGGCCGATCAGCTTCGCTCGCTTGCCGCGATTCTGGGAATCGGCTGCGACGTCGTCGAAACCCCGGTCGCGCTGGCGCAGTCGCTTGAAGAGCATCGCGCGAAGGACTTCGTGTTCATCGACACGCCCGGGCTCGCGCGCGGGCGAAATGGAAGACGGCGCCGACCTGGCGCGATCTCCTCGCGACGCATCCGGAAATCGATACGCACCTGGTGCTGTCCGGCGTCGATGAAGCCCGCCGACATGGCCCGCGTCATCGATCGCTACGCAATCTTCGCAGCCCAAGAAACTCCTGTTCACCCGGCTCGACGAAACCGATCGCTACGGCGCGCTGATCAGCGAAGCGGCGCGCCGCTCGCTTGCCCATTTCGTTTCTGGCCACCGGCCAGCAGATCCCCGACGATCTGGAACCGGCGACCAAAGCACGGCTCGCCGAGCTGGTGCTCGGCGTCAGGCCGAGCGCTCGTCACCGGCGACGATCCGACCCTCCGCAGCCGCAGGAGCCAGCCGCATGAAGCAGGCCACCAGATGGAACCGACGACGACGCAACCCCTGCCAGCGCAGCCCGCGGGCATGAAGCCGCGCCGCTATCCGCGAAGAGCGCGAGCAGCTCATCCTCGAACATCTTCCGCAGGTGCGCCTGATCGCGCGCCGCATCCACGACCGGCTGCCGGAGAGCGTCAGCCTGGACGATCTGATCTCGACCGGCATCGTCGGCCTGATCTCCGCCATCGACCGCTTCGATGCCGCGCACAACGTGAAGCTCAAGACCTACGCCGAATACAAGATCCGCGGCGCGATCCTCGACAGCCTGCGCGGCCTCGACTGGGCGCCGCGCCAGCAGCGCAAGCGCGCCAAGCAGATCGAAGCCGCCATCTCGCGCGGTCGAGCAGACGCCTGCACCGCACGCCCACCGAAGAAGAAATCGCCGCCGAGCTGGGCCTCGAGCATCGAGGAATATCACGAGTGGCTGGTCGAGTCCGCGGCCTGAACCTGGGGAGCCTCGAAAGCGCCGCGCCCGACGAGAGAAAACAGCCGCGATCTGCTGAAGTACATCTGCCGACGACGAAGAAGACTGGCCGTCGCGCCTGCTGGAGCGCAGCGAACTGCAGAGGCTGCTGGCCGAGGCGATCGCCAAAATGCCGGACATCGAAAAAACGGTCCTGAGCCTGTACTATCACGAAGAACTGACGCTGCGCGAGATCTCGAAGATCGTCCATCTGCACGAATCGCGCATCTCGCAGCTCAAGTCGCAGGCCATCCTGCGGCTGCGTTCCTACATGGAAAAGCGCTGGCCCAGGCCGCGGGGAGCTAGACTAGGTGAACTCACGCCGCACGACGTTCAGAACTGGCTCGCCGGCGAGTTCGCCGCGCGCCTGGCCTCGGTCTTCGAGACGATGACCGGCGAGCGCCCGGCGGTCGAGATCGAGCCGGTCTGTCGAGGCTCCGGCCGATGCCGCGCTGCGCTGGCGTCAGCCGTTCTCGGGCGTTCCCGGGGCGATCTGGGTCGCCGCCGCGAAGCCGGCATGGACGCGCGGCGGCAGCAGCGTGCTGCGGGCCGCCGGCATCGAGGAAAGCGAGCCGCCGCCAGCTGCAAGTCCGACGTATCTGGAAATCCTCGGCCAGGCGCTGTCCGGCACCGCCCAGGCCATGGGCGCGCGGCTGGGACATCGAAGTGCGTGCCGCAAGGTGGCGAGGAGTCCCTGGCGCCCTTCGGGCGATGTTCTTTGGACCTCGGTCCGACGCCAATTTCGGAGCCGGCGTCTGCTATCGGATTCGAGGGTGCGCTGCTCGACGCCGTTCCATCCGGAACCGGCGCCAGCAACTCGAGCCGGTTCCGATCCCAAATCGAAAACGTTCGACCTGCTGCTCGACGTGGAACTGCCGGTCAGCGTGTCCTTCGGCCGGGCCCAGGTGCCGCTGAAGGACTGTCCTGAAGCTGACCACGGGATCGATCGTGGAGCTGAATCGCGCCATCGGCGAGCCGGTGGAAGTGATCGTCAACAACTGCGTGATCGCGCGCGGCGAAGTGGTGGTGGTGGAAGGAAATTTCGGCGTGCGGATCCAGCAGGTGATCAGCCGCCAGGAACGATTGCGAACTTTGAACTAGGACCAGGAGGACCGCCTTCCTTATGCCGAACATGAATACGATTCACTCTTTGATACCTTACATTCTGCTGAGCTGCGGTCTGATGGCCAGCCTCGCGTTGTTCATGAGCCTCAAGCGCGATCTCCGCCGGGCCGCGATTCGGGATCGCAAGAAAATGGACGCGATAGAGCGTCAGATCGCCGAAACGCCGGTCCCACAGGAGGCGGAAATGGTCTATATCCCCGCTGCTCCGCGTCCGGGCATGAATATTAGCAAGCGGGTTCACGCCATGCGCATGGTCCGCCGCAAGGAAGATGTTTCGAGCATCGCGGCCGCGCTCGGCGTGCCACGCCGCGAAGTGGAACTGCTGGTCCGCGTGCAGACCATGTCCCGGATTTCCGGGTCCGCCCACTAGCGAGGATTCGCGGGGCCGCCGTTTTCCAGCGGTACGGTGAACCTTATCTCGTGGCGATCGCGCATCACCACGATCTCCACGGTGCCGTTGTTGGACCGCAGGCGCATCGAAGAAATATCGGCCGGCGTTTCCACCCGGCTCTCGCCCGCGCGCACGATCACGTCACCCGCCTTCATCCCCGCCTTATCGGCTGGAGAATCCTTGGTCACTGACCGTACCAGGACGCCGTCCTTCACCCCGAAATATTGCGCCAGTTGCCCCTCCAGCGCTTCGCCATCGATTCCGAGCATCACGATACGCCAGGTCAGGAAGCTGCGCGGGAGATCAGGCGGCCGGCTCGGAAACTGAACCACCTGAAGTTGCAGGTGCTGCGTGTCGGAGGCCTGGGCCGCGGGGCGGGCGCCCACCCGCAACGCGATGGTCAACGGCGCGCCGTTACGAAAAATTTCGAGCTTCACTTCGCGTCCCTGAGGCGTTTCCCGAACCAGCCGCGAGAATTCCTCCATGCCTTCGACCCGCTGGCCGTTGTAATGGAGCACCACGTCGCCGACCTTCAATCCGGCGCGTTCGGCGGGACTGTCCGGGTCGATCCGCGTCACCTCCACCCCCGCCTCTTCCGGCAACTTGAGGGTCTGGGCGCGATGGCCGTCGATTTCCTGTACCATCACGCCCACGAAGCTCGATCCGGAGGGCTTTTGCGCCTGCGCTGTCAGGGTCGCGGCTGCCAGGCAAAGGATCAGAGCCGTCCGCATTTCCGCCCCTATTTCAGCTTTCGGACGTAGATGATTCCGCCCGCCGTGCTGAGCGTCATCAGCGGACCGCCGCCGTTGATCGAACCCTCATACACCAGAGGAGGGCGGCTGAATCCTACCTGCCGTGCGCGAATTTCGGAAAAGTCGGATACAATGCGCGGGTTTCCGCCGGTTTCATTGCGCGCACGCACCGACAAGTGAAGCGTCGCAGGCAGAATCACGGTGATGTCGCCGGAGCCCGCCACCAGCGAGGCGTCTTCGATGTTGTTCGCGCCCGCGAGAACTTCGGCCAGGATGGCCCCCATCGCGGTCGACAGGTGCAAGGGACCGGACAGCGTTTTCACCCGGATCGGCCCTGCTCCCGATTCGCATTTCACCCCATGCGCCGAGCCCACCTGAATCGACCCGCCGCGCGTATCGGCGGTCACCATCCCGCCGGCCTGCGCGATTTCGATCACGCCTTCGGCGGTGTGCGCGTCGACGCTCGAGGCGGCGCGATCCACTTGTATATTCCCGCCCTCGGTCGCGAGCGTCAGCGGGCCGCCGGCGTCATGCACCACTATCTCGCCACCCGCGGTCTGGCAGTTTGCTTCGGCTCCCGCACTGTCCACCACAATCGAGCCCGCGCCGTTCAGGCACCGGACGGAGCCTCCAACCTTGCCCAGATGAATCTCGCCGCCACCCGTGCGGCCCTCGAAATTCCCGCGGATCCGGTCGCAGCGGATCTGGCCCGCCTGGGTGATGGCCTGCAGGCTCCCGTCCAGGTCGTAAGCCTCGATGTCGCCGAGCTGGGTTTCGAGAATCACGCTCACAATGCGCCTAGGCACCGCGACTTCCAGTTGCGTGAGCACGCTTTCATTGGTCAGCGGAGCCACCACCAGAGCCATCAGTCCATTGCGCGAGCTGACCGAAGTGGTCAGACTTCCGAACAGCCGGTGCGCTTCCGTGCGAGTGCGCGCCCGCACGCGTTCCTCGAACTTGTAGGTGACCTGATCCGCGTCCGATCCACGCAGCACCACGTGGCCCCGCGTGGTCACCCGCAGAATTTTGCCCTGCGGCATGCCCGCGCTTTCGTTCGCGGTCTGCACCCAATAGGCGCCGTCTTGACGCATCTGGACGTCCTGCGCCAGCAGCTGAGTAACCACGATCACGGCGAGCGCCGCCACTCGTATGGACCGCGGCTGGGAGCGCGAAACTCCGAGCCGGGACCAAAGAGAGCGGTGGGTTTCGCCTGCCTGTGTCATTTCAGTACGTCTCAACCGACGCGTTCATCGACTCGAGAACCCTTCGGCAACGCTCCCGCACGTAGCTCAGCTTTTCGCCACGTTCCATGAGTTCCTGCAGCGTGCCAATCATCTGGCGATCAACATTGCCGCCGTTGCGCCCGATCAGCAGATCGATCGCTTGCGTCCGCAGACCCGGATTGGTATCGCTCAGCAGCACCTGCGTCAGCGCGCTGCGCACCGCCGGCTGCATCACGAACGGCTTTAATCCCTCGAGCGCCTTCATGCGGACTCCCGCGTTCCGGTCATGCTCCACCGCGAAGATCAGTGCGTCGCGAAACTCGCTGGTCTGCGCGAGCGTTGTGAAAATATCCACCGTCTCGGCCCGCAATCCCGGATCGGACGGATCCTTGGCCGCCGCGAGCAGTAGTCCGCGAATCCGGTCGTCGTCCAGGCTGCCCGAAATGGTGCGCTGCCGCGTCTCGTCCAACACGATCTGTACCCGCCCGCCGGAGGCCGATTCCACATTCCTCACACGGGAAGCATCGGCCAACCCCATCGGGGTGTAGTCGCCGCGCATTCCGAAATTCGCCACCGGCAGCACCCGCGCCGCGAAAAATCCAAGAGCGATGAACGTTAGCGCCCCGGCCGGACGCAGCAATCCGGCCGAGGGGCTCAACGTCAGAGCGTCCACGAAGCGCTCCCACCAACCGGCTCGCGCCGGCTTCGGCAGCGCGGCTTCCTCAAGCAAGCGCGCGCGCAAATCCTCACGGCATTCGAACAGCAGCGACGCCGCCGGCGTGATCGACACGCCATCGAGCGACTGATGCAGCGCCCGCTCCCGGCGCAGCGCCACGCGGCACTCCTCGCATTGATCCAGATGCGACTCGATGCGCTCTTCTTCGTCGAAAGACAATTCGCCGTAGAGCAGCAAAGCCAGCTGGTCGCGCGCCTTCGCGCAGGAAATCGGATCGTTCATGCCAAATCCTCACTCATGCCAAATCCTCGGGACTCATACGAAGTCCCCGAGCGCCGCGCGCATCTTCTGCGTCGCGCGGAACAGACAATTCTTGGCGGCTTCCTCGGTAGTGCCCAGCACCTCCCCGATGCGCCGCAATCGTAATCCTTGATAATGGCGAAGCTCGAATACCATGCGTTCGCGCGGCGTCAGCTCGCCCAGGACTTCCTTGATCCTGGTCCGCACCTGCCCGCTGAACAGATACCGCTGCGGGTCGCCGTCCACGCGATCCTCCGGCACCGCGTCCATGCGATCCAGCGGACCTTCGCTGGTCGTCAACACGGTCGGCTCCTCTTTCCGCACCTTCCGCTTGCGCATCTGATCCAGGCACAAATTGGTCACGATGCGATACAGCCAAGTGTGAAAGCTGCAATCGAAGCGGAACGTGTGCAGGTTTCGGTACACCCTCAGAAACGCCTCCTGATAAATGTCGTGCGCGTCCTCGGGCGATCGCAGCAGATTCATGGCGAGACGGAGCACACTCTGGTCGTAAGCGCGGACCAGCTGCTCGAAGGCGGCGTGGTCGCCGTCCTGCGCAGCACGAATCAGCGCCGTCTCGTCCATCTGCACGCCCGGTTTTAAGGGCACGAGGGCGGCTCCACTCTTTCTTAGCAACAGCTATTTTGACGACGGTGTAAGAGAAAAGTAACGGCTTAAGCGAGTTCCACGTCCACGCGCTTCGCGGCTGCGTCCAGACCCGTGATCCGGAAACTGCGGACTTGTCCGGCCCGCGCCGATTCCGGCGCTGCCTGCGCATCGCCGCCGCCCGATTTCCATTTCGCGGCCAGCATTGCGCTCAACGCGGAAACATCGGCTTTTGATGTACTTGCCGCTACCTGTTGGACTTTCTGCTCGGGTAATTTGCAGGGCGCGATCACACCTTCGCCCAGCTCGACCTTCGCCCGGGTCCCGGAAACGTCGACAATACGGCCGCTGACGATTTCGCCAATCTTTCGCTCCGCAATGTATTCGTCGATGCTGGTCGGCTGAAGCTGCTTGATCCCCAGCCGCAACCGCCGGCGTTCCTTGTCGGCTTCGAGGACCTGCGCCTTAACCTTCTCGCCGACCTTCAACGCATCGCTCGGATGATTCAGGCGCTTTTCATGGGTGATGTCGCCGATGTGGATCATCCCCTCGATGCCGTCGCCCAAATCGACGAACGCACCGAACTTCGCGAGGCTGGTTACTGGAGCTTCCACGGCCGACCCCACCGGATATTTCTTCAAGGCTTCTTCCCAGGGATCGCCCAGCGCCTGTTTCAACCCCAGCGCGATGCGTTTCTCGGACGGGTTCACTCCGAGAATCACCACCTCCACCTGGTCGCCCGCCTTGACCACATCCTGCGCGCGGACGTTCTTGCGGGTCCACGACATTTCCGAGACGTGAATCAGTCCCTCGATGCCCGGCTCCAATTCGACGAACGCGCCAAAATCCGCGACTCGCGCGACTTTGCCCTTTATTCGCGCGCCGGCTTCGTATTTTTCGGGGAACCAGCGACCAGGGATCGGCCGCCAGCTGCTTCAATCCCAGCGCGATCTTCCGGGTGTCGCGATTGATCTTCAGGATCTTGACTTCGATCGACTCGCCGGCCGTCACCACGTCGCCCGGCTTCACGCCTCGCTGGTAGCTCATGTCGGAGACGTGCAGCAAGCCATCCACGCCGCCCAGATCGACGAATGCTCCGAAATCGGTCAGGCTGCGGACCGTGCCGCGGACCACCACGCCTTCTTCCAATCGCCCGAAGGCCTCTTGCCTGGCCTGCTTTTCGATTTCTTCGAGGACCGCGCGCCGGTCCACCACCACGTCCTCGATGCTCCGTATCGAGCTTGATGATGCGGCATTCGATCTGCTGTCCGACCAGTTTTTCGAGATCGGCCTGTTCGCGCGCCCCGCTGCGCGACGCCGGCATGAACGCCCTCGCGCCCACGTCCACCCGCAAACCGCCCTTCACGATCTCGAGCACCGTTCCACCGATGGTCTTTTTCGCCGCGAACGCCGCTTCGAGCCCGCTCCAATCCCGCGGTGTCTCCACTTTAATGGTCGAAAGCTGATAATTGCCTTCCTCGTCGCGCCCGCGAATCGACACCAGGACTTTGTCGCCGACCTTATACTGGTGCGTCCCGTCAGGCGTGATGACGCCGTCCATCTTGCGCCCCAGGTCGACGAAAACAGCGTCCGGAGTCACCGAAACGACGTTGCCCTCGACAGTTTCCCCGGAGGAATGGTGCGCCTGTTCGAATTGAGAAAGTATGTCGCCGAAAGACGAATCTCCACCGGCCACGTCAGGGGCGGAAACGTCGGGCGAAGCAGTGAGTTTGGATTGGGTCATTACAAGAAAACCGCGTGTTTTCTATTGTGTCATAGGTGCAAGCCCGAGCGCATTCAGCACGAATGCATAATAAAACGCCGTTTCTTTCATGTGCTCATACCGCCCGGACGAGCCGAAATGCCCGCTGCCCATGTTGGTCTTGAGCAGCAGCAGATTCTGATCGGTCTTCAGCGCCCGCAGTTTCGCTACCCACTTTGCGGGTTCCCAGTACGATACCCGAGGATCGTTCAATCCGCCGGTGGCGAGAATATTCGGATACCGCTTCTTCTCGACATTTTCATACGGAGCGTAGGACTTGATGTAGTCGTAAAATTTCTTGTCTTCCGGATTGCCCCACTCCTCGTATTCGCCGATGGTCAGGGGCAGTGTCGGATCGAGCATGGTATTCAGCGCGTCGACGAACGGCACCAGCGCCACTACCGCGCCGAACAGGTCGGGACGCATGTTGGTCACCGCGCCCATCAGCAGGCCGCCGGCGCTGCCGCCCATGATCGCCAGCCGGTCCGGCGAGGTGTATTTTTCGGAGATCAGGTGTTCGGCGCAGGCGATGAAATCGGTGAACGTGTTCATCTTCTTGAGCAGGCGTCCGTCTTCGTGCCAGGGTTTGCCCAGGTCCGCGCCTCCGCGGATGTGCGCGATCGCATAGACGAATCCGCGATCCAGCAAGCTCAACCGGTCCGCCGAAAAAGTAGGATCCATGCTGATTCCATACGATCCATAGCCGTAGAGCAGCATGGGAGCCCGGCCATCCTTTCGCACACCCTTGCGCCACACCAGCGAAATCGGCACGTCAACTCCGTCCGGAGCCTTGGCGTAAATCCGCTCTGAATCGTAATTCGAGGGATCGTAGCCGCCAGGGACCTCCTGTTGCTTCTTCAATTCTCGCGATCGCGTCTCCATGTTGTAATCGAAGACCGAATTGGGCGTCACCAGCGAGGTGTAATGGAACCGCACCAGCTTCGTATCGAACTCGGCATTGGCGCCCAGCCCCGCGGTATACACCGGCTCCGGAAAATCGATGAAATGCGCTTCACCGCCGAATTTTTGGATGCGGATACGGATCAACCCGTGATCTCGCTCCTCAGCAACCAGGTAGTCCTTGAATGAGGTGACGTGCTCGATCGTCACGGCGGGGCGTGCGGGCAGAACTTCCTTCCAGTTAGCTTTCGAAGGATCGCTCACCGGCGCCTCCACCACCCGGAACGTTTTCGCCGAATCGTTGGTGCGGATAAAGAACGAATCGCCGTGATGGGTCAGATCGTATTCGGTTTCATGCACCCTCGGGAGTACCACCTGAAATTCGTCGAGCGGACGATTCGCGTCCAGATACCGCATCTCCGAGGTGAGCGAGCTGGCGATGTGAATCACGATGTAGGCGCGGCTGGAGGTTCGTTCCAGGCCGACCGTGAAGCGCTCGTCCTTTTCTTCAAAGACCAGAACGTTGTCCGCGACGCCCAGTGCGTGCCGGAAAATCCTGTGCGGCCGCTTGGCGGCGTCGAGCACCGCGTAAAAAAAAGTCGCGTTATCGTTCGCCCATTCGAGCGAATAGTAGGTATTCGGAATCTCGTCTGGAAAATGCTCGCCCGTAGCCAGATTCTTCACCCGAATCGTGTATTCCTCGTCGCCGTCGTAATCCACCGAATAAGCGAGCAGGCGATGATCCGGACTCGCCGAGAAATTTCCGACACGGAAATATTTCTTCCCTTCCGCCATCGCGTTGCCGTCCAGCAGAATCTGTTCCGGCGAGTCGAGCGAGCCCTGTTTGCGGCAATAAATCGGATATTGCTTTCCTTCCTCGGTTCGCAGGTAATAAAAATAATCGTCGCGCTTCGTGGGAACGGTGAGGTCCGTCTGCTTGATATGGCTGAGAATCTCGTCGTAAATTTTCGTTTGCAGCGCGGCGGTATGCTTCATCGCCGCTTCCATGTATCGATTTTCGTCTTCCAGGTATGGGATCGTACCCGGATCGGCGCGGTCGCGCAGCCAGAAGTAATTGTCCACCCGCGTGTCGCCGTGCACCGTCGTCTCTTTTGGCGCGATTTTCGCCACGGGGGCTTGCAACGTTTCTTGCAGAATCATGAGGCTTTCTTCCAGCTTAGTATCATTGTCGATGAGCCATGACACAGCTTCGACTCTCGATCGCTCTGATCGTTTCCGCGCTCTTGCTGCTCGCTTCCGGTCCCGGATTCCGCACGCGGCGGCAGTTTGACGAACACTTCGCCAAACACGGCAGGGAATTCGGAAATATTTCGCCCCAGGAATATTTGCGCCGGGCGCAGGCCTTGCGTGATGCGCCGCCAGGCGGTCCGATCCTTCAAGCAATCAAGCCCGGCGGGATCGTCACCCGGTTCGATCGCCGCGGCGGAGCTTTCGGCGCTTACAATCGCGACGGCACCATTCGGACTTTCTTTAAACCCAACGACGGCGAACGCTATTTCCATCGCCAGGCGACACGGCCGGAAAATGACTGACCTCGAAATTCAGGATTATCTTCGCGCCAACGGCTACCCCGAGCACGTCGTGCGCGACGGCCGCGCGGGCCTGCTGCGTCAATGGCGCGAGTTCGTCGAGCAAGTGGAGCGCGGCTACTCGCTGGGCCTCGAGGATTATCGCAACGATCTGGATGTGCGCGCGATCCTCATGCTCGCCGGCGCGGAAGACGACGCTGTGCGCGCCCTGGACGAACGTCTGAAGAAGCGTATGACGGCAAGCGGGATCCGCGTCTGGGAGAGCGCCGAAGGTGGACCGTTCTGGGACTTCGGTTATCCATCCAACGCCGGTGAGGAACTGATGAACGATCTGCGTGAAGAGGGTCTGGCATGAAGATTTTCCTGGCGCTGTTCGCGGCCATTGCCTCCGCGCAATCGTGGACGCCACAGGAAAGTGGATCCACCGCGTCGCTGCGGGGGGTGAGCGCGGTGAACGCGAACGTCGCGTGGGCCAGCGGATCAGGCGGCACGTTTCTCCGAACAGCGGACGGCGGAGCGCACTGGACCGCGGGAAAAATTCCCGGCGCCTCCGATCTCGACTTCCGCGCGATTCAGGCGATCGATGAGAATACCGCCGTGATGCTGAGCATCGGGACCGGCGAAAAATCGCGGGTCTACAAAACCGTCGACGGAGGCAAACAATGGTCGCTGATGTACACCAATCCCGATCCCGACGGTTTCTTCGACGCCATCTCTTTCTGGGATGACGCGCACGGTATCCTGCTCGGCGATCCGGTCAAAGGACATTTTGTGGCGATGACCACTGCCGATGGCGGAGGATCGTGGAAGCGCCAGAAAACTCCCGCGGCGCATCCGGGCGAAGGCGCGTTCGCCGCCAGCAACACCTGCCTGTTCGCGCACGGCACACGCGAAGCATGGTTCGGAACAGGCGCGGCGCGCATTTTCCATACCACCGACGGAGGCGAAACCTGGTCGGTCGCGAAGACTCCGATTCGCACCGGCTCCTCCAGCGCCGGGGTTTTCTCTATCGCGTTCGCCAATAGATTGCGCGGAGTCGCCGTCGGCGGGGACTACAGCAAGCCCGCCGAACCGGCGTCGACCGTCGCGATCACCGACGACGGAGGCAAAATCTGGACGGCTCCTTCGAGCGGACCATCGGGCTACCGCTCGGCCGTCGTGTACTTACCTGAATCGAAGGCCTGGGTCGCCACCGGCACGTCAGGCTCCGACATTTCGCTCGATAACGGCGAGACATGGAAGCAATTCGACAAAGGCAACTACAACGCGATGAGCTTCGCCGCGGGCGCCGGCTGGGCCGTGGGCCCTAAAGGCGCGATCGCCAAGTGGAAACCGTAAGCCCGCCAGACTATTTCAAGGCGTCGCCAGCCGCTTTCGCGATCTCTGGTTCGGCATCCCCCGACAGCTTTGTGAGCATCGCGGAAACATCCAGCGTCGATTTCAGCGCCTTTAAATCACCCACCAGCGTCATTCTTTCGGGAGCCGTCAAGCGCGATACATCGAGCGCGCCCAACTGGGCCGCGGTCCATTCCGTTCGATAGTAGCCGGTGCCCCCGGCGTTGAAATAAACCCAAGCCGGGCACGCGCTCAGCGCGATTTCGCGGCGCGGAGTGTCAAGCACGGTACACGTCGTCTGCGACCCATCGGTTCGCCAGCAGACCGGAACATTCCACTGATGCTCGGGATTCGTCTGTTCGATCTCCATCTTGGACGAGCCTTCGCAGCGCACCTCGCCCTTGATCTGCGGGATGCCAGTTTGATTCAGAAACGAATCCATCACCGGCGTGGGATCGATCCCCGACGCGCCGCGCAGCGCCGATTCCAGGTCCGCCGTAGTCGCATTGCCGAACCGATGATCTTTCAAATACGAGCGGAGCCCATTGCGCACGCGATCCTCTCCCAGCCAGCCGTCCAGCATCAGCAGAATCGCCGCGCCCTTGTCGTACACGATGCGCGCGTAGACCGTTTTCGTGTCTTCCCGATTATGCATGGTGAGTCGCACCGGCCTGGTCTTCGGCGATGCGTCGACGCCCATGATGCGCTCCCGCGAGGCGACTGCCAGCAAGTGCCGTCGCGCCGGCGGCTGCTCCTCATCCATCACCTTGGCCGAGAACCACGTAGCGAAACCTTCGCTCAGCCAGACGTCGTCCCAAGTCGCCTGCGTCACCATGTCGCCGAACCACTGATGACCGATCTCATGCGCCTGAAGGCTGCGGATGGAGCGCTCCTTCTGCGGCGTATCTTCCTCCGCCGAAGCCAGCAGCCCCTTCTCTCTATAAGTGATCAGCCCCGGATTCTCCACCGCGCCGAACGCGCCCTCCGGCAGCGCGACGTGATCCAGTTTGCCGAATGGATACGGGATCCCCGTGTACGCTTCCAGTCGCGGCAGCACGTCCACCGTCGCCTGCGCCGCCGCTTTCGCTTCCTGCGCCAGACCCTTGGGAGTGATCACGCGGATCGTGGTCCCATGGCCGGCCTTCGCGCCTTCGTATACATCGAAAGGCCCGATGGCGAACGCCACCACTTCAGTCGGCAGCGGCTCCGTGGTTGCGAAATGGATCGCCTGCATATCGTTGGGCTCGGCCGTGATTTTCGTTTCGCGCCCATTCGCGAACGCCTTCAGATCGCGCCTGGTGTGGATGGTCAGCTCCCACGGGGTCTTGAAGCGCGGCTCATCGAAACAAGGAAACGCACGCCGCGCGTCGATGGGAGTGAACGTCGTGAAGACGTACCAGTCGTCGCCGACCTTTTTTCGATACGGGCCCACCACCGAATTTTCATCCAGCTTGCCCTGATAACGAATCGTCAGCGTCGTGCGGCCGGGACCGATTGGCGCGGCAAGCTCCAGATCGAGCAATTCATCGTCAACCGCATTGGCGTGAGCGTTCTGCTTGCCCACCGTGACGTCGAGCGGCGTGATATCTTTCGCATTGATCCAGATGTCTTTGGTCGACGTCTTAAGATCAATCTCGATGCGCGCGACGCCGTCGAAGGTGGCTTTCGAAGGATCGATAGTCAGGTCGACCGTGTACTTCTTCGGCACCACATCGCCGGGCAGATTGAAAGATGGCGCCGCAAGGCAGAGGACGGAAAAGAGAAAAGCCGTAACAACACGCATTGTTATCAGCTTATGCGAAAATGATTTCGTGAAGACGGTGGAAATTCCGGACACGCTTTTTCGCAAGGCGAAGTCGGTTTCGGCGCGTCGGGGTGTGTCGATCCAGCGCTTAGTTAGCGAAGCCGTCCGGCAAAATCTGGATGAGGACTCGCCCGCCCAGCGCCGCAAGATTAGCGCTCGTTTGGATGAAGCTGAAAAAGGTCCATTCTACGGCCCGTTTCACAGCGTCGCTGAAGTTGAGCGATTCTTGAAGCGCCCGGCCTCAGCCAAGCCACACCGAAAATCAGGATGAATATTCTGCTCGCGCAGCGGGCGATAGAATCCTTCGCCGCAGCGCGCTTCCTGTGCAGAAAGCGTTCATCAAACAGCTCAGCTATCTGGTGCGCAATATTCAACATCCTTCGCTGCACGCCAAGAAGTTCGACGAATCGCGCGGTCGCTGGCAAGCTCGTGTCACGGGCGATTGGAGATTTTACTTCCACATCGAAGGCGATACCTACCGCATTACGGAACTGATTCCTCATCCGAAGTAGGGCTCGCAAGCGGGGAGACTATCGCTTCGCGCCTATGGCTCCAGATACGTGTATCCGTTCAGTCCGTCTTCGTAGAACCGCAGCAGTAACCCGGATTCTTCGTATCCGATTCTTCCGTCGCGCACCGCGGATTCCACGTCTTTCCGGAACTGTTCCAGCAGCGACGTCGATTTGAATTGCACGTAATCGAGCACTTCGCGAACGGTGTCGCCGCGGATCACTGCGTCCAGCACCACCGCTCCCTTGTCATCCAGGCTGACGTGGACCGCGTTCGTGTCGCCGAACAGATTGTGCAGGTCGCCGAGAATTTCCTGATACGCGCCCACCAGGAACGAGCCGAGGTAATATGGCTCGCCATTAAAGGTGTGCAGCGGCAAGGTTTTCTTGACGTCGCGCCGATCGATGAACTGGTCCACTTTGCCGTCCGAGTCGCACGAAATGTCGCCCAGGATGCCGTGACGGAAAGGCTCTTCTTCCAGGCGATGAATCGGCATGATCGGGAAAAGCTGCTTCACCGCCCAGCTATCCGGCATGCTCTGGAACAGCGAAAAATTGCAGAAATAGGTGTCCGAAAGGAGCCCGTCCAGGCCTTCCAGCTCTTCCGGAAAATATTCCAGATCCTTCGAAAGCTTCTGAATTCGCCGGCAGATCACCCAGTAAATGCTCTCCGCCCAGCTTCGCTGCTGCAGCGGAAGGTACCCGAGGCTGAACAGGTTCAGCGCCGAATCGAGCGCCTGCTGCGCATCGTGAAAACTCTCCAGCAGATTCTTGTTGCTCAAGCCCTTGAGCGTTTCCTGCAGATCGATCAACGGCTGCTCGACGTCTTCGGGAACTTCGGGCAGCGACTCGCCGTCGCCGAATCCGGTCACGCCGAGAACGTTGAATACCAGCACGCTGTGATACGCGGCGATCGCCCGGCCGCTTTCGGAAACGATGGTCGGATGCGGAACCTCGGCTTCATCGCAGACGCTCTGGATGTGATACACGACGTCGTTCGCGTATTCCTGCAGCGTGTAGTTCACGCTCGATTCGAAATCGGTCTGGGAGCCGTCGTAGTCGATTCCCAGCCCGCCGCCCACGTCCATGTAGCACAGGCCCGCGCCGGCGCGTTTCAGCTCCACATACACTCGCTCGGCTTCCATCACCGCGCCTTTGATCTGGCGGATGTTGGTGATCTGGCTGCCCAGGTGGAAGTGCAGAAGTTGCAGGCAATCTTCCATGCCCGCGGCTTTCAGCTGATCGAGCGCGCGCAATGCTTCGGTGACGGTGAGCCCGAACTTCGAGCGATACCCGCCCGACGATTTCCAGCGCCCCGAGCCGCGGCTGGCGAGCTTGATGCGCAATCCGATCGTCGGCCGCACGCCGACGCGTCGCCGAATGCTTCTGGATCAGGTCGAGCTCGGTATATTTCTCTACTACCGGAATAATGCGGCGCCCGATTTTGATGGCCAGCATCACCATCTCGATGTACTCGTCGTCCTTGAACCCGTTGCAGATGATCGGCGTCTCGTTGTCGGCGATCGCCAGCACCGCCAGCAGCTCCGGTTTCGATCCGGCTTCGAGTCCGAACTTGTACGGCCGCCCGTACTCGAACACTTCCTCCACCACCTGGCGCTGCTGGTTCACCTTGATCGGATACACGCAGCAATAATTGCCGTGATAGTTATGCTCGGCGATGGCGTTTTGAAATGCCTGATGCATTTCACCCAGACGATGTTGCAGAATCTGGCCGAAGCGGATCAGGATGCGGCAGCGCGATGCCGCGCAAGCTGGAGATTATCGACCAGTTCTTTCAGATCGAGCGCGCGTCCCGGGTCTTTGTTGGGATGCACCCACAGGTGGCCGTTGGTGCCCACCGAAAAATATCCCTTGCCCCAACTGGCGACGTCGTAGAGATCGGCCGCTTCCGCGGTCGTCCAGCGGTCGGCCGGCTCGCGAACTGGAGCGCCGTTCGTTAGTTTCACGGTGGTCATGAAATCTCAGTGTCCTTCGATTTGACCCTGCGGGGCAAGCGAAAATTTACGATCTATCGAAAAACTTCGTCCGGACGGCTCGCCGCCGCGCACAGCTTTGTGACGATCCGCCTCGCCGGATTGTTTCTTTTTGATTTCGATCGGCTCCCTGCGCGAAAACTTCCGCGTGTTTTCGCGGTCCGCGAATCGCGCATGTTACTATTGAAAAAAGTGGGCGGCTAGCTCAGTTGGGAGAGCACCGCGTTCGCAACGCGGGGGTCGTGGGTTCGAGTCCCATGCCGTCCACCAATCATCCCCGCATCTTAAATTGACATAAATCCAATCGGCTTGATCCGAACCGTGGCCGGCAGTGTCGCCGGAGGAGGCCCGTACTTTCCAATTCCCGCGCCCACCAGAAACTGCGGACGATTGTCGCCGTCTTTTTTCGCCGCGGTGATGTCATGTCCCGAGGATGTCTGCGGACCGGCTCCTCCGGTAGCCTGGCAAATTGTAAATTGCGATCCCTGAATGCTGTCGATGATCGCGATGTGCGCGCCGCCCGGCCAGATCAGCACATCCAGCGGCTTGATCTGATCGACGCTCGATCGCCAGGCGTTGGGAGGCCCTACGGTTGCCCACAGATTCGGTACCAGGTTCGGGTCAGCGGAGGGAAGGCCGTTCTCCTTCCCGAAGTTCCCGATAAAGCCGTTGCAGTCGAGGCCGATATACTTTTCACACACCTTGGCTACGCGATCGTCGCCGGAGAGCACGTCCCGGAACGGCTGCAGCGCCGGATGATTGGGCATCGCTATCGCCACGTCCTCCACCACGCGGAGCGCGTGAGCCACGTCGTCAGGCGTTCCTTTGCCCCAGAAACATTGACTGGCTCCCGCCAGCTGGTCTTCCCGATAGAAGACTTTTCCTGCCTTGGCGGCGATCAGGATGCTCTGCCAGAATTTCGGAGAGTCGCCGATCCCTCCGTATTGCGGCAGGTTGCACAGGTAGCGCTGCACGGAAGCGCTCCGCACGATCCCCGCGGAGGTGAGCACGTCGATCACTTTGTACCATTGGACGTAGGTCGAAGGCAGCACTTTCGCAACGATTCCGGCCATGGAGCGAACCCTCCGGAACCGGATCATATCACGTCGCTAAGAACGCGAAAAGCCCTTCAAGGGTGCGGTCCCTGGCGCACTCATTGTATGTTTACCTAGAGAAGAGGATTGGGAAGGGACAACATGAAAAAATATTTGAGCATCCTGAGCTTCCTCATGATCGGGATGCCGGCCGCCTTTGGGCAGGTGATCGTATCGGTTCGCCTGGCGCCGCCGGTGCTTCCCATCTATGCGCAGCCTATCGCCCCCGCGCCCGGCTATCTATGGACCCCGGGATATTGGGCCTACGGACCGGACGGTTATTATTGGGTACCCGGAACATGGGTGCTCCCTCCCACGCCCGGCTTGTTATGGACGCCAGGATATTGGGGTTTCGAAGGAGGCGCGTATTTGTGGCACGGCGGATACTGGGGACCGCACGTCGGATATTACGGCGGCGTCAACTACGGCTTCGGATACACCGGCGTCGGCTTCCTCGGAGGCATGTGGGTGGGCAGCGTGTTCCGCTATAACACCGCGGTCATGCATGTCGGCCCCGGGTTCCGGGAAACCTATGTCGACCGGAGAGCGATTGTCGAAGGCGGCGCGCGCTACAGCTTCAACGGGCCCGGCGGCTGGAGCAACCGGCCGACCCCGGGCGAGCGGCTTGCCGAGCGCGACCACCACATCGAGCGGACCGAAATGCAGAGGTCTCACGAACATACCGCGAGCCTGGATCGCTCCGGCAGATTCTCCGAAAATCACGGCCGTCCTGCCAGTGCCGGATTCAACAGACCGCGCGAGGCCGCTCCAGCGAATCGCGCTCCCGTGGCGCATGGCACGCCCTCCCGCGGCGGCGAAAGCCACGGACCCGTAGGCCATGCGTCGGAAAATCGTGGAGGCGGGCAACATTCCCCGCCGCCTCACACCGAGAGTCGTGGACCCGCGGCCGGTCACGCCGCACCGGCAAATCGCGGCGGAGAACATGCGCCTGCTCGCGGTGGCCGCGGCGGCGACAAGGGCGGCGAGCATCATAAAAACTGAGTTGACTCCATTGGAACCGACCAACAAAATCACGCTCGAGCAGCAGCTCGAAAAAATGCGCCAGGATTGGGACGCGCGCGCTCGTGAAAATGCGCGCCATTACGTCGCTACCAGCCGTACCGATTGGACCGACGAATCGTTTTTCGCCTCGGGCGAACAGCAAGTCGCCGAAGATATTCTCACCGATATGGAGAATATCTGCCAAGGCCGGGATCCGAAGCAAATGCGGGTCCTCGAAATCGGATGCGGCGCTGGCCGTTTGACGCGCGCCTTTTCGAACGTCTTCAGTGAGGTGCATGCCGTCGACATCAGCGGCGAAATGGTGGCTGCGGCCAGCAAAGCGCTGGAGGATCGTCCCGGCGCGCACGTGTATCAGAATAACGGGTGCGATCTGAAAGTGGTGCCCGATCTGCCCTTCGATTTCGCCTACTCGGCCATCGTGTTTCAACACATCCCCAGCCGCGAGGTGATCGAGAATTACGTGCGCGAAGTTCACCGCCTGTTGCGTCCCGGTGCGCTGTTCAAATTCTGGGTGCAGGGCGACACCCGGACCGAATGGTCGCCCGACGATACCTGGCTCGGAGTGCCGCTGTCCGATCAGGACGTGGTCGATATGGCGGAACGGTGCGGCTTTGAGCCCCGCCACCGGCACGGCGCGGGAGGCCAGTATTTCATCCTCTGGTTCTTCAAATACGGCTGGCTTAAGGCGCGGTTCGCCCGTTTGCGATTTGAGCTGCGAGCTTTGAAGAAACGCCTCCAGGCGCGGAACGCTACAAGTTAGATCCACTGACGGCAGAATAATCGACGCGACGGCGGACGCAGGTCAGCGAAAGCGGCAACTCCATGAAGCCGTGCGAGATTTTCGCGCACAACCATTTGGGACTCGACCGATTTACCTGGTCAGGAACGGCCAGTGCTTCAGAAAGTGCAAGTGGAAGTGGAGCACCGCGAAAAACGCGATTCCCGCCAATACAAGGACGAGAAGCCCGATCCACGGCAACGCCTGCTTCCAGGGGAAGCTGCGCCCTTCACGTCGCAACACCAACAGATAGCTGGCGAACAGGCCGACGAAGTACAGCATCACCATCGGCACCGCGAACAGCATCATGTTGAAAACATCGGGCGTCGGCGTGACGATGGCCGCCAGCACCACGATCGCGAGAATCGCATAGCGCGAATGCCGCAACAGGAAACGCGGCGACACGATGCGCAGCAAGGTCAGGAAGAAAATCACCACCGGCAGCTCGAAGACCAGCGCGACGCCCAGAATCACGTCGACGAACAGGTCGAAATAATTGGTGATGGTCACCATCGGACGAACGCCGCCGCTGAGGCCGATGCCAAGCAGGAATGCCAGGCCGTAACGGAACGCGACGAAGTACGCGAACAATCCGCCGGAGATAAACAAGCCGGCGGTAACCGCGACGAAGGGCACGGCCCAGCGCCGCTCGCGCTTATAAAGACCGGGCGCGATGAAGGCCCATATCTGATAGAGCACCCACGGCGATGCGACGAAGATCGACACCACCAGAGGGAGCTTGAACCAGATAATCATGAAGCTTTCCATGGGCTCGATGATCACCAGCTCCGGATCTTTGATGCCGATCTTGACCATGGCGTCAAAGGCCGGGGCGCGGATGATGTCCCACAACTGCATGGAGAAGCCGATGCAGGCGACGAAGGCCACGCCAAAGCCGAGCAGTGCTCTGATCAGGCGCGAGCGAAGCTCTTCCAGGTGTTGCAGGAACGACATGCGAAGCATGCCTTCCTCGCCATCGTCCTCCGGCTCTTCGGGCGGAGGTGGCGGGGGCGCTTTTCCTCCCGCACCGCCGGCCGGAACTACCGCTTTCGACGCGGGAACTTCGACGAAGGGGTCTTCCGGATATACGGGATAAGGGGATTTGTTCGATTGATCCGGAGACGCGTCTCCGCCGTTTTGTTCATCCATCGTTCTTGTTCTTTAGCTACGTTCGGGGAGCTTCGGATCGAGGTACGGTCCCCTCGACGCCCGGTGCAACCTCAACCGCCGGTTGCTCATGCGGGGCTGATTCCACGGTCCCCTTCGATTCGGCGCCCGGAACTTCTGAGGCGCTTACTGTGGATGAAGTCGTAGCGGTTTGTTCGTAGTCCGGGATATATTCGCCGCTGTAATCGTACGAATATTCAGACGGGCTGGACGGAGCGATCGCCGGGGTCGGCGAGGGCTCTTTCAGCGCTTCGGTTTCCCGCTCCAGGTTATGCATTTCGCGCTCGAACGTGGCTTTCAGGTCGCTCGAAGCGCGGCGGAACTCGGTAATCGCTTTACCGAGCGTCCTCCCCAGCTCTGGAAGCTTCTTAGGCCCGAACAGAACCAGGGCGACGATGAAAATCATGACCATTTCCGGTACTCCGACGGTACCCATCGCGTGCCCTGCTCCTCTCTGTCTCGATGATAGCAGGGTGGGGCGGGGCAAATCAGGATTCGCTACCATGATTGCCAATGGGCGGGGAAGCATATTCGGATACGGATCCCAAGGCCAGGGAGGTTTGGATCGAGGCGCTACGGCGGAAATCGTTCGGCGAGAAACTCGCGATGATATTCGAGATGAATGAGATGGGGATGGAACTGACTCGGCGCGGAGTGAGGATGCGGCATCCGGAAGCTGATGAGCGGGAGGTTTTCCTGCGGGCGGCGGCGATCCGGCCGGGCCGGGACTTGATGATTCGGGCGTTTGGTTGGGACCCGGATGAACACGGCGGCTGAAGCGTTCAGGAAGCTATAAGCTTGCAGGCAAGAGTGCCCGCCCCACTGTTATTCTGGAATTTCCATGATCAGAGTTCGATTTGCTCCTTCGCCGACGGGGTATCTGCATATCGGCGGAGCCAGAACCTTTATTTTCAACTGGCTATACGCGCGTCGCAATCAAGGGACCATGGTTCTGCGCATCGACGATACCGATGTGGAGCGGAACACACAGGCGTCGCTCGATTCGATTTTCGAGGGGCTGAAGTGGCTGGATTTAGGGTGGGACGAATTTTACCGGCAGAGCGAGCGTGAGCATCTGCACCAGGCATCAGCCAACTCGATTCTCGAAAAAGGAATGGCCTACCGGGATTTTACGCCCGCGTCAGACGGCGAAGCGCGAGAGCACTCGGCGGGTCCGTGGCTGTTTAATCCCGAGATGCGGGAGATGACGCGCCAGGAAAGCGACCGGCGCGCGGGGGCGGGCGAGCCGTTCGTGCTGCGGTTCCGCGTCCCGCGGGAGACTCGCGACGAAGTGGTGGTCGATGACCTGGTTTACGGGCGGGTAACCAAGGGCACCTCCGATATCGAGGATTTCGCGCTGCTACGATCGAGCGGCGTGCCGACCTATCACATGGCCTCCTGCGCGGACGATGCGGATTTGAAGATCACTCACATCCTGCGAGGGCAGGAGCACCTGGCCAATACCTTTAAGCACGTCTTGATTTTCGAAGCGCTGGGGGCCGAGCTGCCAAAGTTCGCGCATCTGCCTCTGCTGATGGCGCCGGATAATTCGAAATTATCGAAGCGCAAGCACGGGCCGGTGGTGAGCGTGGTGACCTATCGCGACGCTGGATTTCTGCCCCACGCCTTTATTAATTTTCTGTGCCTGTTGGGATGGTCGCCGAAGGACAACCGCGAGGTGATGTCGCGTCAGGACTTGATCGACGCGTTCACGCTCGATAACGTCAATCATTCGAACGCGGTAGTGAATTTTACCGACGAGGATCCGTTCGATCCGAAGGCGGTGTGGCTGAATGCGGAGCACTTGCGGGCGCTTCCGCTCGATGAATTGGCCGCGGATTTGTTGCCCTTCGCGCAAGCGGCGGGGTTCGACGCGACCATCGAAAAAATGCGGGCCATCGCGCCCCTGGTGCAGGAGCGGATCAAGTTATTGCGCGACGTCTCGACCGCCGCCGACTTTTTCTTTGCCAAGGAATTGCCGACGTACGATCCTGAGGAGTTGATTCCTCAAAAGGGGGATGCGGCCATGGCGGCGGCGGTGCTCCAGAAGGCCTGCGGGATTCTGGCGATAACCGAATTTAATCATGACGCGCTGGATGCCGCGCTGCGGGCCGGCGCGGCGGAGTTGAAAGTGAAAACCGGGCAGATGTTCCAGCCGATTCGCGTGGCGGTGTGCGGCCGGAAGGTGGCGCCGCCGCTGTTTGAAACGCTGGCGGTGCTGGGCCGCGATGTGGCGGTGCATCGCGTGAGTCGCGCGATCGAAATTTTGGCGGCGAAATAAACGAATGGAAAAACCGAAGAATCCACAGACGGAGGCGATTGCGGCTCCGTCCAATTTTATTCGCGATACGATGGTTCGCGATCTTGAATCCAACAAATTCGGCGGCCGCGTGTGTACCCGGTTCCCTCCGGAACCCAACGGATACCTGCACGTCGGTCACGCGAAGTCCATCGCGCTGAATTTCGGGCTCGCGGCGGAGTTCGGCGGGAAATGCAACCTGCGCTTTGACGATACCAATCCGTCGAAGGAAGAAACCGAATACGTCGACTCGATTATCGAGGACGTGAAGTGGCTCGGCGGAGACTTCGGGGATCAGGCCTATTACGCCTCCGATTATTTTCCGCAGCTTTATGAATGGGCCGTGCAACTGATTCAGGCCCACCAGGCTTATGTCTGCGATTTGTCCTCGGACGAAGTTCGCGCCACGCGGGGAACGCTGACCGAGCCGGGTAAAGAGAGTCCATATCGCAATCGCACCGTTCGCGAAAACCTGGATCTGTTCGAGCGCATGCGCGACGGCGAATTTCCGGATGGATCGAAAACGCTCCGCGCGAAAATCGACATGGCGTCGCCGAATCTCAACCTGCGCGACCCGGTGATGTACCGCATCTTACACGCGGAGCATCATCGCACCGGAAATAAGTGGTGCATTTATCCGATGTACGATTTCGCGCATGGGCAATCGGATTCCATTGAGCAGATTACGCATTCTATCTGCACCCTGGAGTTTGAGGATCACCGTCCGCTGTATGACTGGTACATCGAGCAGTTGGGCATCTATCATCCGCAGCAGATCGAGTTCGACCGGCTGAACATCACCTATACATTGCTGAGCAAGCGGAAGCTGTTATGGCTGGTGCAGCAGGGATTGGTGTCGGGTTGGGACGATCCGCGGATGCCGACAATTTCGGGGATGCGGCGAAGAGGTTACACGCCGGAATCGCTGCGCAATTTCGCGGGCCGCACCGGGGTTTCGAAAACCAATGGCATCATCGAATTGGGACTGCTCGAATATTTCGTTCGCGAAGACCTGAACCAGCGCGCGGAGCGCGTGATGGCGGTACTGAAACCGTTGCGGGTGGTCATCGACAACTATCCGGAAGATCAAGTGGAAATGATGGAGGCGGTGAATAATCCCGAGGACGAGAGCGCGGGAACTCGAAGGGTTCCGTTCTCCCGGGTCCTGTACATCGAGCAGGACGATTTCCGGGAAGATCCGCCGAAGCAGTATTACCGCTTGTCGCCGGGGCGCGAAGTGCGGCTGCGCTACGCCTATTTCGTCACCTGCACCAGTGTCGTGAAAAACGACGCGGGCGAGGTGGTGGAAGTGCACTGCACCTACGATCCCGCGACCAGGGGCGGGAACGCGCCGGACGGGCGCAAGGTAAAGTCGACCATCCACTGGGTATCGGCCGCGCATGCCATCGAAGCCGAGGTGCGGATGTACGAGACGTTATTCAATCGTGAGAATCCGAACGAAGTCGCCGAGGGCGGGGATTTCACGGACAATCTGAATCCAAAATCGCTGGAAGTGATCGCCGACGCGAAGCTGGAGCCGGGATTAAAGGGCGCAGCGCCTGGCAGCCGTTATCAGTTTGAAAGGCTCGGATATTTTTGCGTGGATAAGGACAGCTCGGTCGAGCGGCCGGTGTTCAACCGCACGGTGGGTCTTCGCGATACCTGGGCGAAGATCGAACAAAAAATGAAGTAAGGAGGACCATGGAAATCGTTCTGTACCTCGTTTGGATCGTCCTGGCGCTGGTGGGCATCTACGCGGTTGTGCTGCTGTATCAAATCCTGGGGCAGATGGCGAAGTCGCTGAATGAGATCAGCGTGGTGCTTCAGGAGATGTTAAAGGATTCTCGCAGCGGAAAATGATCATTCTCGGACTAGGCGGTTTATTGAGTGACGCGTCATGCGCGGTCTTGCGCGACGGCGAAGTGGCGGCGGCCATCGAGGAAGCGAAGCTGACGCGAGTGACGGCTCCAGGCGCGATGCCGCAAGCGGCGATGGCGGAGTGCCTGCGGCTGGCGCGGGCCACCCGTGAGCAAGTGGATTGCGTGGCGATCGCGCGGCCCTTCGCGCGCGGACCGGAGGCGCTGTTTCACGTCGCCCTGCGCGACCAGTTTCCGAATAGCGAAATTGTGGTGGTGGAGCATCACGCCGCGCATGCCGCATCGGCGTATTACGCGTCGCCGTTTGAGGAAGCCACGGTGCTGACGCTCGATCATGCCGGGGACTTCCGCTGCGGGGCGCGCTGGCAGGCGAGCGGGAATCAATTGCGCCTTGAGAAGGAATGGTATTACCCGGACTCGCTGGGCCGGCTGTACCGCGCCGTAACCGAGGCGCTCGGGTTTCGCGCCGGGGCGGATGAACACAAAGTGCAGTGGCTATCGACCTCGGGAGACGAGCGATTTGCGCCGCGTGTTCCGGGAAATGATCAGCGATGCTGCCCGGCTGGACGCATCCTATTTCGACGGACATCGCTTGTCCGAGGGCGGCCTGAGCGCCAAGTTTTATGAAGCGCTGGGAATGAAGGACGGCGAGAAGATTCCCGCCGCCATGGCGCCATCGATCGCTCGGGGGCTGCAAAAAACGATTGAGGAAACGGTTCTGGCGCTCGCCGGCGAAGGCGAGAATCTGGCGCTCGCGGGCGGCCTGTTCTATAACGCGCTGCTGGTGGATTTTCTGGAACGGTCCGGCAAGTGGAAGAACGTGTTCGTCCAGGCGGCGGCGGGAAATGCCGGCACAGCGCTCGGCGCGGTGTATCACGTGTGGCATCAGACCCGGCGGCAGCACGAGCGCCGCGACGCGGGATCGCTTTTGCTGGGGCCGAGCTACGATGCCGAGGAGATCAAGAAAGTCCTCGAAAATTGCAAGCTGCGGTTCCAATATCTGCGCTCCACCGGTGACATGCTGGCGACCGTGGTGCGGCTTCTGGGCGAGCACAAAATCGTCGCCTGGATGCATGGACGAATGGAATTCGGCCCCAGGGCGCTCGGAAATCGCAGCATTCTCGCCTCTCCGCTCGATCCTTATTCCACCGAGAACCTGAACGTGTTTATCAAGCATCGCGAGCCGTTCCGGAAATTCGCCGCATCGGTGCCCGCCGAGATTGCCTCAAAGTACTTCGAGACTGGTCCCAATGCCCGGTACCTGGCGACGGTCGGCCGCGTGAAACCGGAACATCGCAAAACGTTCGCGTCGGCCATCCTCGGGCAGGACGTGGTCCGCGTTCACACCGTTTCGGAAGCGGATAATCCCTTGTATCACCGGCTGTTGCATGAAGCGGGCAAGGCCACCGGTCTGCCGGTGTTGTACAACACCAGCTTCAACTTATTCGGCGATCCGCTGGTCTCCACGCCGCGCGACGCGGTGCGGAGTTTCTATTCCTCCGGAATCGACGCTCTCAGCGTCGGAAATTTCCTGCTCGAGAAGTAAACTGCCGCCTTGGCGGTACTGGTACTTATTACGCTTCTGGTACCTTGTTGCAGGGTTCGCTGCGCACCACAATTGTCTCATCCATGGAGCGCACGGATTTCGAACAGTGGAAAGCGAAAGAGGTTGCGCGATTACTCGCGCTGGTGGAGACGGAGCGCCGTTACTACCAGGAAATGGTGGCATCTCTGCCGGTTGCGGTGGTGGTGCTATCGGGCGACCGCTCCATCGTTTCCGCCAATCGCGCCTTCCGCCAGACCTTCGGCGTCCGCAGCGAAGATCTGCGGCGCAAGAATATTGAACAGATTCTGCCTTCGGAAGAACTGGTGGAAAAAATTCGCGACGCGCACCTGTCCGGGACCCCTCGCGCGTTTTTCTTCCTCGAAATCGACGGCCGTAGGCTCCGTTTCGCCATCGTGCCGATCCGCAACTGGGATGATGAGACCGAAATCGAAACGATGCTGATGGTGGAAGAGGCCGCATACCTGTCGGTCCCTGCCCCCGCCAAGATGGAAGTGGCAGCGCCGGTTCCGCCGCCGCCCCCGGCTCCTCAATTCCCGGATCTTCCGGCCGTGGTCTGGCACGCCGACCCGAAGACCCTGGCCTTTCAGTCGGTGAACGGATCAGTGGAAGGGCTGCTCGGGTTTCCGGCCTCGCATTGGACCGGTACCCAGGATTTCTTCCGCGAGCGGATGCATCCCGAGGATCGCGCCGCGGCGATGGCTTTTTACGAAGCGATGCGGCAGCGTCCCGGCGACGCGAGCGCGGAATTTCGCGCGGTGAATGCCGCGGGCGGCGTGGTATGGGTCCGGGAAACGATTCGCGTCCCCGCTCCGGCCGATGCCGATCAATCGATCCGCGGCGTCATGACCGACATCGGGCATCGTAAGCAACTGGAAGATCAACTGCTGTCCGCCAGACGCTTCGATGCGCTGCAAGGTCTCGCCAGCCGCCTGGCGCACGATCTGAACAATCCGCTGATGATCATCAGCGGGTACGGCGAAGAACTGCTGCAGGGGCTGGCGCCGGAGAATCCGATGCGCGGCGATATCGAGCAGATCCTTAGCGCGTCCGAACGGATTTCCGGAGTGACCGAGCAACTCCTCGGATTTACCCGCAGGCTGGCGGGAGATCCACAGCCCTTAAACCTCGGCGCATTGTTAGCCGGCCTCGAGGAACGGATCCACACTGCCGCGGGAGCCACGGTCGCACTCGAAATGTCGACCGCCGGCGGACCGGTGTGGACCATGGCCGATCGGGAGCAGTTCGAAGACGCCATTCTCGCGCTGGTATCGGAGGAGCGCGAGGGTGCGCGAGAACGCTCCCGCGTCACCATCGGATGCGAAATTGAAATCCTCACGGAACGGGTTCCGGAAGCGAGCCTGAAGCCCGGTGCATACGCCAGGGTTGCGATTCAGGATGACGGCCAGGGTCTGGACAGCGCCAAAAAGGCGGCTATCTTCGAGTCCGTGCTGAGTGGCAAGGAATTGGAGCCGTCCGGGCCGGCGATCGCACGGGCGTATTCGATGATTCGCGAATGGGGCGGCGACATCGCGTTTTCAAGCGAGCCTTTCCGGGGATCCACCTTTCTGATCTATCTGCCATACATCGAGCCCGAGCCGGAAGAAGTTCCCAAGCCCGCGCCGGTGGAAGCAGCCGAACCGAAAGAAGTATCGCTCGGAACCATTCTGCTGGTGGAAGACGAGGCTGGAATCCGAGCCCTGGTTCGCAAGATTCTGCGTCGCGAGCGGTACGAAGTGATCGAGGCGGGAAGCGGCGAAGACGCGCTGAATGCCGCGGCCGCGCATGGCGCGCCGGTCGATCTGCTGGTAACCGACGTGATGCTGCCGGGCATGGGCGGCCGCCAGCTCGCCGAAAGCATGCGCGAGTGGATGCCGCAAATGAAAGTGCTCTACGTATCGGGCTACTCGGATGACGAGGCAGTCCGCTCGGGAGCCTTCCCCCCGGGATCGAAGTTCCTGCAGAAACCGTTCACGCTGAGCGCCCTGGTGGGAACCGTTCGCGAGGCGATGGCGGATTAACACGTTTAACATGGTTGCTTAGGAGCAATCATGACCGAATATAACCTGGAGCAGACCGTGTCGCTTCTGGCGCGCACGCCCGCCGCCTTCGATGCTCTGCTGCGCGATCTTCCTGACTCCTGGATTCTGAGCAATGAGGGCGAGAACACCATGAGCCCGTTCAGCGTCATTGGACATCTTGCGCACTGCGAGCGCGCCGACTGGATGCCGCGGGTCCGCATGATCCTGGAATCCGGCGAAGCCCGCACCTTCGATCCGCTGGACCGATGGGCGCACACTACCCAAACCCAGGGGCAATCGATCGGGCAACTGCTAGATGAATTCGGCGCCTTGCGCGCGAGAAATCTGGACGAGCTCCGCGCCATGAAACTCGAACCGCGACAGCTCGAATTGCGAGGACGCCATCCCGCGCTTGGCGTGGTCACTCTTTCGCAGTTGCTGGCCACCTGGGCCGCCCACGATATGACACATCTGCATCAGATTTCGAGGGTGATGGCGCACCAATATCGCGACGCCGTGGGACCGTGGACCCGTTACCTCGGCGTGCTCAAGTGCGACGGACACAGCGCCGCCTCCTGAAGAAATCTCCACCGCTTCGTGATATCCTTTCCGATCATGAAGCTGACAATCCTGTTGCTCGCATTTGCTTCACTCACTTTTGCCCAGGAAGAGAACGCCGCCGGGCGCGATCAGGCGCGCTCGATGGTCATCAGCAAGTTCGGCATCGTCGCGGCGAGCCAGACGCTCGCGTCGCAGGCGGGCGCGAAAGTGCTCGAAGAGGGCGGCAACGCCATCGATGCGGCCATCGCGGCCAACGCCGTCCTCGGAGTCACCGAATCGGCGATGAACGGAATGGGCGGCGACCTGTTCGCGATCATCTACGAAGCGAAAACGGGCAAGCTGTACGGGCTGAATTCGAGCGGCTGGGCTCCCAAGGCGCTGACCGCGGAAGCGCTACGCTCCAAGGCATCACCGATATGAATCGCAGCGGAGCGAATCGCGTAACGGTGCCTGGGGCGGTCGCGGGATGGCAGGCGCTGCACGACAAGTTCGGGACCATGAAATTCGACCGGCTGCTCGCGCCGGCGATCTACTATGCCGAGAACGGATACCCAGTCACCGAAATTATCGGCGAAGAATGGGCGGCGCAGGAAAAGTCCAAGGCCAAGGTTCCCGGATGGGCCGAGACGTACATGCCCGGCGGTCATGTGCCGAAGATCGGCGAGATGTTTCGCAATCCGGCGCTGGCGGAATCGCTGAAGCTGGTCGCGGCCAAAGGACGAGACGGATTCTATAAAGGTCCACTGGCCGGGCGTCTGGTGAGTTTCCTGAAAGAGCAGGGAAACGTGATGTCGATGGAGGATTTGGCGGAGTTTCAACCGGAATGGGTGGAGCCGATCTCCACCACCTATCGCGGCTGGCGGGTATTTGAAATTCCGCCGAACACGCAGGGCATCGCCGCGCTGGAGATGCTCAACATCATGGAAAAATATCCGATGTCGGAGTATGGCCACAACAGCGTGAAGGCGCTGCACATGGAAATTGAGGCGAAGAATCTGGCCTACCAGGACATGCTCCGTTACATCGGCGATCCGCGCTTCGGGAAAGAGCCGGTGACCCAGCTTCTCTCCAAGGATTTCGCGGCGGAGCGAGCGAAACAGATCGACGCCTCGCACGCCAATTGCGATCCTCTCCCAGCCGAGCTGAGCGATCGCGCCACCGCCGGCAACGAGACCATCTACATGTCGGCCATCGACAGCGCGGGCAACATCGTTTCCCTGATTCAGAGCAATTACAGCGCGTTCGGAACGGGCCTGGTGGCGCCGGGAACCGGCTTTGCGCTGCAGAATCGCGGCGCGCTCTTCACCCTGAAGCCGAACCAGCCGAATACACTGGAACCCCGCAAGCGTCCGCTGCATACGCTAATTCCCGCGTTCATGGAAAAGGATTCCACCCGCATCGGATTCGGCATCATGGGCGGATGGAACCAGGCGCAGGCGCACGCGCAGTTCGTATCGAATATCGTCGACTTCAAAATGAACATCCAGATGGCGATGGAGGCGGCCCGCTTCACCAAGGGCAGCTTCGGCGGATGCGACGTGGCCATGGAATCGCGGATTCCCGCGAATGTTCGCGAGGAGCTGACCACCATGGGCCACAAGATCAACGTGCGTGGATCGTTCTCGGCGTCGATGGGACGCGGTCAGGTGGTGGAGCGTAACGGCGACGGCGTGAATTTCGGCGCCTCCGATCCGAGAGACGATGGCGAGGCTATTCCCCAAGGGCCGCCGCTGTTCGGCGTGAAGAAATAGCGCCGCCTTTAGGGATCGAGAAACGACTCGCGTCCGGTTTCGAAGTCGTCGATGGCTTTCATGTAATCGTCCGGCCGGCCAATGTCCAGCCAGTAGCCTTCATGGGTGTGGACATGCACCTTCTGCCGCTGCTCGAGCAGATCCAGCATCAGCTCATCGAATCCGTACTTGCGGCCGGGCGGGATAAATTTCAAAATTTCCTTGCTCACCACGTACAGCCCCATGCTCACCAGGTAACTCTGGACCGGCTTCTCCTCGAATCCGGTAAGCTGCGCGTCGGGACCGGTGCGAAGGACGCCGTAATCGATCACCTGCGTTCGCGCGGAAGCGGCGATGGTGAACAGGCGATTCGCCGCGGCGTGGCAGTCATATAACGCGCGAACGTCCAGGTCGGTGAGCACGTCGCCGTTCATCAGCACGAAGTGGTCGGGCAGATCGGGGATCAGGGCCAGTGGGGCGATGGTGCTGAGCGGCTCCGTTTCCATCGAATAATCGATTTTGACGTTCCATCTCGAGCCGTCTTGAAAAAAGGCCTGAATCAGGTTGGCCTGATGATTCACGGCCAGCGTGATGTGGCGGAATCCTTTCTGCGCCAGGCGCCGCACCACGACTTCCAGGATCGGGTATTCGCCGATGGGCATCAGCGGCTTCGGCAGCACCACGGTATAAGGCCGCAGTCGCGTGCCTCGTCCGCCGGCGAGAATGACGGCTCGGTCAGACATTGTAGATCGCCGGCTTATACCGGGCCAGGCTTTCCGGCTCGCGGAACCAATCGATGGTTTCGCGCAAGCCGTCGGTCAGAGACGTCGAAGGCGCGAATCCTGTCGCGTCGCGCAACTTCCGATTGTCGCACCACAGCCGCATCACTTCGCTTTTCTCCGGGCGAACACGGTCCGCGTCCGTCACGATCCTCGCGCTGGAATTCATGAGCCCCGCGATCAGCTGGAACAGATCGTGGATCGAGATTTCCTGATTGGAGCCGATGTTATAGACTTCGCCCGCGCCCCCGTCCATGTTGGCCACGGCCATCAGGCCGCGACAGGTGTCGCGCACGAACGTAAAATCGCGCGTCGTGCGGGTGTCGCCCAAACGCACTTCCTGCTGTCCTGATGCCAGCTGCGAAATGATGGTCGGAATCACCGCCCGGGCCGATTGGCGCGGTCCATAGGTGTTAAATGGCCGGGCGATCGTCACCGGAAGGCCGAAAGCGTTATGGAAACTCATGGCGATCGCGTCCGCGCCGATCTTGGTCGCGCTATAAGGGGACTGCGCGCTTAGCGGATGCTTTTCGTCGATCGGAACATATTGCGCAGTACCATACACCTCACTGGTGGAGGTCTGGATGAATCGTGGCGATCCATGGGCGCGGGCCGCCTGGCATAGATTCAACGTGCCCTGCACATTCGTCTCGACGAAGCTCGCCGGCGCGCGATAGGAGTACGGGATCGGAATCAGCGCCGCCAGGTGAAAGACGATTTCCGCCCCCTTCACCGCTTGTTCGCAAAGATACGGGTCCCGAATATCGCCAGTCACGATTTCGATCGCGTCCAGAAACTTGGAGCGTTCGAGCCAGCCCCAGTCATTGAAGGAATTGTATTCGCACAGCGCCGTGACACGCGCCCCTTCACGCGCCAACAGTTCGGCCAGATGCGAGCCGATAAATCCCGAGGCGCCGGTCACCAGTACTCGCTTGGATTTTACGGTCATCGTTTCATCGCTTTCGCAATTACTGAGCGCCGCGCGAGAGCAGCATGACTTTAGCGGTCTGAAACATGATGTAGAGATCCAGCGTAAAGTTCAGGTTCTTGATGTAGTACAAGTCGTATTCCAGTTTGAGCAGCGTATCTTCGATGGTATCGCCGTACTTATGATTGATCTGGGCCCATCCGGTGATGCCCGGCTTCACCGCCAGGCGCTGGTGATAATAGGGGATCTGCTCCACCAGTACCTTGACGAATTCCGGTCTTTCCGGCCGCGGCCCCACGATCACCATTTCGGCGCGCAAAACGTTAATCAGCTGCGGCAGCTCATCCAGGCGCAGCCGGCGCAGCCAGCGTCCCAGGGGAGTGACTCGGGGATCGTTTTTCGAAGCCCACACCGCGCCGCTTTTCGCTTCCGCGTCCTGATACATGGAGCGAAACTTGAACAGCATGAAATTCGTGCCGTTCTTGCCCGCCCGGACCTGACGGTACAAAGCCGGACCGCGCGAAGTCAGCTTTACCAGCAGCGCGACCAGCACCATGATCGGACTCGCGATCAGAAACCCGGCCAGTGCCAGGATAAACGAATAGACTCCCTGCCAATACTCGTTCTGCGGGCGCGGGCCCAAATCCGCCATGAAGATAAGCTGCGAGGGCCGCAGATCCCGTACGCTGACCCGGCTGAAGAGGGTCTCATAAGATTGCGACGCGTCTTCAATGTGGATTCCGGAGAAGCGAAGCTCCAGTAAGTCGTTCACCGGCATGCGTCCGCGCCGCTCCACCATCCCGACGATGATCCGCTGCGGTTTCAACGCGGCCACCACCGGACGAAGATCGCGGATTTCCCCAAGTAACTGGCCATCCGGTACTTCCTCCGCCGTCGGCGAATCTTCCAGGAATCCAACAACGCTCAAGCCGAATTGGGGGAACTCGGCGAGCCTGGCGGCTACTCGTCGCGCGATGGGAGAGGCGCCTAGGAACAGCACGGTCTCGCGAGCCAGCCGCGAGATCACCAGGCGGTCGTACAGCAGGCGCCAACTCGGTTGAATCACCAGCAGCAGGAGGCTGCCGTAAATCATGGTCCACTTGGGCAGGGAATAGTCCGACAAACGCAGGTAATCGAGCAGCGATTGAATTAGAAAGGCGATACCCAGAACAAAACACACCTGTTGCAGCAGGATCGATTTCGACCGCACGCGTAGCTGGGAATAGAGATCGTTGAAATACAATCCGCCGACGGTGCATAACGTCACCAGTCCGATGCGGTACAGGCCTCTGTCGTCGAACAGAAACAGTTCGGTGGTGTCCAGCGTGAGGAACGCCGCGGCTACATAGCACCCGTAGATGAGCGCGATTTCGGAAAGCAACAGGCCGACGACTCTGGTAGGGAAAAATACCTTGAAAAGCCGCATGTCCGAATCTTAGTTCTGTCCTCCTCCGGAGACTACTAATGTAAGGTCTCGACGAAACCGACGGCGTGTCCAACGTTGGCAACAAAGGGCGCGGCGCGGCCAAGGGCGGCGAGCCATACCGTCACAACCGTGCCGGCAGATCCGAGTTCGAGAATAACATGATTCGCCGTGGTACCGGCGCGAGTTTCGTTCTCTCTCGAAATCGAAACCGTTGTCGATAAGAACAACGTGGAACGCCGCAAAGAACCTCGTGTTGAAATTAATGAACCGGTGACCGTTACAGTACTGGGCGAGCCTGACTCGCCGTGCTTCGTGGCAAACGCGATTGAGATGTCCGGCAGCGGAATGCGCTTCCTGTCGCCGCGCCCGGTGAAGTATCAGGCCACGGTAAAAGTGCAGACTCGGGATCTGCTGCTGCTCGGTGAAGTCATCCGCATCGAAGCCTCCCCTTTGGGCCACCTGGTGGCGCTGAAGTTGAGCCATTCGCTCGGTTCGCTCAGCGATCTGCATCACTTGAACCGGGAATTGCGCTTGGCGGAGACTCCCGTCCAGGAACGAAAGAAGCGCATCACTTACAAACCGCTGTCGCTTTCCATAAAGTAATAACAGATCATGTGGCAAACGGCCATGTGAGCGTCTTCAATCCGCCCCATGTGCGGTTCGGCGACGTGAATGTTCAGTTGCGCCAGCGGCCCCAGCCTGCCTCGATCGCGCCCGCTGAGGGCAATGGTGCGGCAACCCGCCTGATTTCCATACTCGATCGCGGCCACCACATTGGCCGAGTTTCCGGATCCGCTGAGCGCCATCACCACGTCGCCCGGCCCGGCGAAATTCTTTAATTGTTCGACGAACACGCTGTCATATCCGACGTCGTTCGAATACGCCGTCAGCGTCGGCAGCGAATCGTTCAAGGCCAGGATTCGAAATCGCTTTTCGCGGCCGTGGCTCGCGCCCTTGAGCATATCGCAGGCGAAGTGCGATGCCGTCGCCGCGCTGCCGCCATTGCCGCAGATGAAAATATGCCTGTTGGCATCGCGCGCCTCTTCCATCCATGCGATCGCCTGCTGCACTTTGTCGACGTCGATTCGCGCCAGGGTTTCGACCAGCCGCGACCGATACTGCCCGGCAAAATTCATACTTTAAGTGTAATCGCCCGCGTGAGCCCGATACCAATCGTAGGTTGCCGCCAGACCGTCTTTCAAGGCGATGCGCGGCCGCCAGCCGAGGGCCTGAAGGCGGCTCACGTCCAGCACCTTGCGCGGCGTTCCATCCGGTTTAGCGGGGTCGAAGACCAGATCTCCGCTATATCCGGCGATTTCGGCGATGGTCTCGGCCAGTTCGCGGATGGTCACGTCCTCGCCGGCGCCTACGTTGAGGATCCGCTCGTCATCGTAATGCGCCATCAGGAAGACCGCGGCCGTCGGCCAGATCGTCGACGTGCAGGAATTCCCGTCGCGGCGTACCGGATCCCCAGATCTCCACCTGCGGGACGCGGCACGTTCCTTCGCCTCGTGAAACTTGCGGATCAGCGCCGGCACCACATGCGACGATTGCAGATCGAAATTGTCGCCGGGACCGTAAAGATTCGGCGGCATCAGAGAGATGGCGTGAAACCCATACTGGCGGCGGTAGGCCTGGGCCATCTTGATGCCGGCGATCTTGGCCACTGCGTACCATTCATTGGTAGGCTCCAGCGCTCCGGTGAGCAGCGCCTCTTCGGCGATCGGCTGCGGCGCGAACTTCGGGTAAATACAGGACGAACCCAAGAACAGAAGCTTCTTCACTCCGCTGCGGTACGCGGCGTCTATAACGTTGATTCCAATGGCCAGATTGTCGTGCAGAAACTCCGCCGGGCGGGTGCTGTTGGCCAGAATCCCGCCCACCAGCGCCGCCGCCAGGAAGACATACTCCGGCTGTTCTCCGGCGAAGAACCGGCGTACGGCCGTTCCATCCCGAAGGTCGAGCTGATCGGAAGCGCGGACGATCAGCCGGCGGTACCCGGCTTCTTCCAATTTCCGGCAGATCGCCGATCCCGCCATCCCGCGATGACCCGCCACGTAGATGCGTGAATCGGCCTGCATCTCTTCCGGATTCATCTAACGGTGCGAGGCTCCCCGCTGAATCACATGTCCCGCCGACTTGAGCGTTTGCTCCTGGCGCGCCAGTTCGAGGTCGTGATCCATCATCATCTTTACCAGTTGCTCGAAGGTGATGGTCGGATTCCAGCCCAATTTCTCGCGGCCCTTGGAGGCGTCGCCGCACAGGTTGTCCACTTCGGTCGGGCGATAATAGCGCGGATCTTTTTCGACGTGTTTCGTCCAATCGACGCCGCAAACGCTCGCGGCGAGTTCCAGAAACTCGCGCACGGAATGAGATTCGCCGGTGGCGATCACGAAATCGCCGGGCTCGGGTTGCTGCAGCATCCGCCACATGGCATCGACGTAATCGCCCGCGAATCCCCAATCGCGCCGGGCATTGAGATTGCCCAGATACAGTTTTTCCTGCAAACCGAGTTTGATCCGCGCCAGCGCGCGGGTAATTTTGCGGGTCACGAACGTTTCCCCGCGGCGCGGCGATTCATGGTTGAACATGATTCCGTTGGCGACAAACAAGCCGTAGGCTTCGCGATAATTCACCGCGTACCAATGTCCGCCACTTTGCTCGCCGCGTACGGGCTGCGCGGATAAAACGGCGTTTGCTCATTCTGCGGCGGCGGCGACGCTCCGAACATCTCCGACGACCCGGCTTGTAAACAGGCGCACCGCGTTACCCCGCGCCGCGTAATCGCGCACCGCTTCCAACATCCGCAGCGTTCCAGTAGCGACGATGTTCGCCGTATACTCGGCCTGATCGAAACTCACGCGAACGTGAGATTGCGCGGCAAGGTTATAAATCTCCTCCGGACGCGCCTTTTCGAGAATGTGCCGCAGGCTGGCGCCATCGCTCAGGTCGCCATAATGCAGAAACAGTTTCGCGCCTTGCTCGTGCGGATCGGCGTAGATTGCGTCTAATCGCTCGGTATTGAACGTGGAGACGCGGCGTACGATTCCATGAACCTCGTATCCCTTCGGCGAGCAGCAGTTCCGCGAGATAGGACCCATCCTGTCCGGTGATCCCGGTAATCAGAGCTTTCTTCACGCCCGTTGTTATCCTGCGCGTATTTTCAGGTTATCGATTTAACCGGAAATTCCAGACCACCGCACCAGCGTCGCCCCCCAAGAGAGGCCTACTCCATATCCCACCAGCATCACCAGCGCTCCATCGGCGAGCTGACCCCGTGATTGGGCTTCCTTAAGGGCGATCGGAATCGTCGAAGACACGGTGTTGCCGCAATGGCTAAATGCCAGGCAAAACTTTTCCTGTGGAATCCTGATGCGCTTGCGCAAGTGCTCCAACATGGTGCGGTTCGCCTGGTGAAACACGAAGAGATCGATCGATTCCAGGGTCAATCCCGCCTTTTGAAGCAATCTTTCCACTGTGGCCGGCACCACCGAGAGGGTGAAGTTAAACACCTCGGGCCCGTCCATGAATAGATTTTCCGCGCTCCGCGCGCTGCCCTGTGCATCGGTGGTTTCCACGCCTGTTTCCGCGTTGCGGGGACGGCGCATGCCGCCGGCTGGCACCATCAGATGCTTCCCTCCTTCGCCGTCGGTGCCGTAAACGAACGGTCCCAACCGGGGAGCGTCCGCCGACGCCGTCAGCAAAGTAGCCGAGGCCGCGTCTCCAAAGATCGTGCGCACGCTTCGATCCCGCGGATTCATGAATTTGCTGTAGGTTTCAGCCGTCAGCAGAAGAACTTTGCCGGCTTGCCCGGAACTGATCAGTCCCTCGGCAAGGCCCAACCCGTAGATATAGCCCGAGCACCCCAGGTTGAAATCCAGCGCTCCCGCCGTGGTTGGAATGCCCAGCCGGCTCTGGACCAGGCAAGCCGTGGTCGGCAGGAAGTAATCCGGGCTCTGGGTGCACAGTAACAGATAGTCGATGTCCCCCGCGGCGCAAGCGCCGGAGGCGAATAGCTTCCTGGCGGCCGCTACGGCAAGATCCGAGGAACACTCATCGGGGCCCGCGATGTGGCGGGTTTCAATCCCCGTCTTCGCGTCGATTTTCGCCACCGGCCAATCCGGAAATTGCTCGGAAAGTTCCGCCGTCGTAAGGGTGCGCTCCGGCAGGAAGTATTCGATCGCCCGGATTTCCGCGTGCATCAGGGATCGACCTTCGCCAGCCGCAGAAGATCCGAGACGGTCTCGCAATTACCAACTTCGCGGGGAGCGATTCGCTGCGAATTGTGCGAATCCGCCAAAGCCAGGAAACTGATAATCGCCGTCGAGTCCCACAGTGGGAAGTCGTCAAGCTTTTCGGAACCGCTCAAAGTGCCTGGAGCCAACTCGAGAATTTCGTCGAGTCCGTGCAAGAATTCTTCTCGGGTCATTCTGGGTATTCGTATCATAACACGCAGCTTTGCGGTGTGTTAGAGTGGATCGAAATGGGGTTTGTCAATTCCTTCGTTCTGAAGGCGAAACGTGGAGAAACCCCGTTTTATCGGTCCTGCGCCAAAGTGATTCGGGCGCTCACGGCTCCCAAAGCCCCGCGGATTCCTGATTTTCTCCGCCCCGTTTTCGGTGCTCTCTACGAGCTCCATTTTGGAATCGTCGCCCTTTGGAACGGGATGCTCAACGTTTGTTACCGCAGCCCATTGTTTCAGGGGCGCTGCTCTTCCTTCGGCCACCATGTGGTCGTGGACCGGCTGCCCTATGTGAACGGACACGTGGATATCTCCGTCGGCAATCATGTCTGGATCGGCGGCAACGTCAATATTTTTTCAGGGCGCGTCGTGGATCATCCGAAGCTGATTCTGAAAGATCACGTTGAAATTGCCTGGAACGTCACCATCGTCGTGAGCAAGGAAGTGATCATCGAGGAGCACGCTCGCGTGGCCAACAATTGCCGGATCGCGGATAGCGACGGGCATCCCCGCCAGGCGGACCTGAGAGCGGTGAACGCTCCGGTGCAGCAGCGCGACATCCGGCCGGTGCGAATCGGAAAACACGCCTGGATCGGCAATGGCTCGCAAATCATGAAAGGCGTAACGATCGGCGAAGGAGCTGTGGTCGGAGCGCAAAGCGTGGTTATTTCCGACGTTCCTCCGTACTCTCTGGTTTTGGGAAATCCCGCTGAAGTCCTGATGCGCAATTACGGGCGGCCATCCAAGAAGCAGAACGGCGACGCCGCGTAATATTCGGCTAGCGCCGATCCGCGATCCACTGCTGATAAATTTCGAAGAAACGCTCGCCGATCCGATCCCAGTCATAACGCTCAATCAACTCGTGGCTTGCGCCGGCCAATTGCCGCCGGAATTCCGCCGAGCGGATCTTCTCGAACGCGGCTCGCCACTCCTGCTCGGACTCGGCGAGCAGAATGTCGCGCCCGGGGCGAACGTCCAATCCTTCCGCTCCGAGCGCCGTGGAAATTACCGGAACGCCGGCGGCCATGGCCTCGATGATTTTGAGGCGCGTGCCGCCGCCCACCCGCAGCGGAACCACCGCCGCGACCGCCTCCTGATAATAGGGCCGGACGTCCGGTACGGTGCCGGTCACCTCCACCGTGGGATCCGAGGCCAGCGCGCGCACCGCCGCAACCGGTCGCGATCCCACCAGCGTCAGGGTCCACTCGGGAAAGGCGGACCGCAGCTTCGGCCACACCGTTTGGGCGAAGTAAAGCGCGCCTTCGATGTTGGGCTCGTAATCCATGGAGCCCACAAAAATAATTCGCCGCCGCGGTCCGTCCCACGAGGCGATTTCCAGGAATGAGGCGACGTCCACCCCGTTTTCCACCACCGCGATTCTTGCCGGAGGGACCCGTTCCTGGAGTAGCGCCATCTCCCTGGAGCTGCATACGACATGGCCGGCCGCGGCCCTTAATAACTCTGTCTCAAGTTCTCGCAGCCGTCTGGCCGTCAATCGAGCATAGGCCCGCCGCGGAAAGCTCCCGTGCCCGGCATGCCGCGCCATCAATTCGGATTCGATATTGTGCCAGTTGTAAAACACCGGAGTCGCGCCGAGCTCGCCCTTCACTTGATCGAGACATGCCGCCATGTGAATCGAGTCCACGTGCACCGCGTCGAAGGGTTCCGAGGCCAGCAGGTTTTTGATGCCGCGGATCATTTCGGGCGAGGTGTAATTCAACACCACCATCGGCCACCGGCTGGTCAATCCGCGAACCACCTTCCAGGCCGTGTAGCGCCGCGGCGCGGGCACCCGCAGCGCCCCGCCATAAAAAGGAACCTCCGGGAGAGCAACGGGCTGGTCCTCAGGCTGGGCGTAGTAGGCCACCGTGACCGTAGCGTGCCGGCTCAGCGCCCTCGTCAAATGAAAATCACGGAGTTTACCACCCGTCACCGGCGGCCAGGATTGACGCGGGGACACGTAAAGAATGCGCAGGGGCGGCAAGGCTGTTCCCGATCAGTATTGCAGATGGCCGTCCGGATCGGCAATCATAGGAACCATGATTTCGATTATCGGGGCGAAATTGTATCTTCCATCCCGCCAGGCAGGGCTTTGATCGCAATGTCCAGGCCTGTCGACCTTTTTATCGTGGCCGGCGCCCGGCCCAATTTCATGAAAGTCGCCCCACTGTGGGCCGCGCTTTCAAACGATGCCGACTTCAACCTCACCCTGATCCACACCGGGCAGCATTTCGACGACGTTATGTCCGGTCAGTTTTTTCGCGACCTCGGATTGCCCGACCCTCATTTCTATCTCGGAGCCGGAGGCGGCAGCCACGCCAGCCAGACGGCTGAGATCATGAAGCGCATCGAAGCTCCGCTTCTCGAACGGATGCCGCGCGCCGTGATCGTCGTCGGCGATGTGAACTCCACCGTCGCGGCCGCTCTGGTGGCAAAAAAGATGGGCATCGACGTGATTCATGTGGAAGCCGGTCTGCGGAGCTTCGACCGTACCATGCCCGAGGAGATCAACCGCCTGGTCACCGACGCCATCGCGGACCTGCTTCTGGTCACCGAGGAGAGCGGCCGCGTCAATCTCCTACGGGAAGGCGTCCCCGCTTCACAAATTCATCTGGTGGGCAACCTGATGATCGATTCCCTGGTTCGCCATCTTCAGGCGGCGCGCGAGACCGGCGTGGTGGAGCGGTTGGGACTAAGCGGACAACGCTTCGGGCTGGTAACTCTACACCGCCCGGCCAATGTGGATGACGAGGCGCAGCTTGCGGAAATTCTGGAAGCTCTCCGGATCATTTCAAAGGACCTGACTCTGCTTTGGCCCGTCCATCCACGCACTCGCGCTCGTCTGGCCGCGTCCTCCGCGCAGTTGCCCGAGCAGATCCGCCTGCTCGATCCGTTGGGCTACCTCGAATTTCTAGCCTTGCAGGCCTCCAGCTTCGCCGTGTTCACGGATTCAGGCGGGATTCAGGAGGAAACTACCGTGCTCCAGGTCCCCTGTTTGACTTTGAGAAACAACACCGAACGCCCCGTCACCATCGAATGGGGAACGAATCGGCTGGCCGGGACGCGGAAGGAGTCGATCTTGTCCACCTGGAAGGAAACGCTCGCCGAGCCCAAGACCGGTCGCGTCCCGCCGCTGTGGGACGGTCAGACCGGCGCACGATGCCGGGCGGTGCTACGGGATCATTACGTCGCGCAGCTTGCGGAAACCGTGTGAGCGCGCAACTGGCCATCATCTTCGCGTACCACTACCCGCCTGAGAACGCTATTGGCGGCTTACGCCCGTTCCGCTTTCGGAAATATCTGGAAAAGCGGGGACTCGATTGTGTGGTGGTCACCGCCGCCGCCGGTGCCTCCGCTCCGGGCGTGATCGAAGTTGCGGACCCCTTCAGTCAGCGCCGTGGCCTCGGATGGCATCTGGAGCGGACGTTTCGCCGGTTTGTGATCCCCGGCGCAATTGGAGTCCAATGGTCGTTGCGCGCCAGCGCTTCGGCGGATGCGGTCCTGCGCGCCCGGCCGGGATGCAAGGCCGTGATCTTTTCGACATATCCTCCGCTTGGCACGCACCTGGCGGCGCTGCATCTGGCCTGGCGCCGCGGAATTCCCTGGATCGCCGATTTTCGGGATCCCCTGGGAGGAGAAAGCGACCGCGTGCTGCCCGCGGGCGCGCGTCGCCGCCTCTCGGCGCTGGAGCGCCGCGTCATGCGCCGGGCCCGATTCGTTATCGCCAATACCGACTCCGCGGCGGACCGTCTTCGCGCACTTTATCCGCACCAGGCGGCGAAAGTCCGTCTCATCTGGAATGGTTTCGATCCCGAGGCGAGACTTCACGCGGAGCCCGTGCCCGATCGTCCATACCGGCTCCTAAGCCACGTCGGCGAACTTTATTGGGGACGAACCGCGGTTCCCATTCTCCAATCCCTCGCGCGCCTCATCGCGCAAGGCCGCATGGATCCGCGGTCGGTTCGCGTGAAACTGGTCGGTCCAGCCGATCCCAGCTGTCTTCCCGCTCAGGACGCCGTCGATGCCGCCATCGCGCAAGGCTGGCTCGAGTTGAAACCCGAAACCGTGCCTCAAGCGGAGGCGCGAAGCATTGCCGCCGGATCCGACGCACTGCTGTTGATCCAGCCGCACACCTCCGTGCAAGTGCCCGGCAAGCTGTTCGAATATCTGCAGCTCGGCCGGCCCATTCTCGCCCTGGTCACGCGCGAATCTCCCTCCGAACGCATTCTCGAGAAAAGCGGCATTCCCTTTCGGTGTGTCTACGCCGATTCGCCCGCGGACGTTCAAGACGACACGATCGCCGGATTTTTCAGCATCCCCACGCATGATTCCGCACCCAGCGCGTGGTTCGAGGAGAATTTCAACGCCGAGTTTCAGACCGCCGCCCTCCATCAATTCATGAACGAATGTTTAGAAGCCGGAGCCGTCAATGAGCCTGCCTAATTCTCTCCGCAGATTGCTGCCAGCGACCCTAGCCTTGCTCCTGCTGATCTCCACGCGCGTGTGGGATTTTGCCGATACGCGCTGGTATGCGGTCGACTTGCTGGCTCGTGAGCAGGGCGATAGCTCGCGCGCCGGCGTGCAATTCTGGGAATTCGGGCACCTCATATGGAGGCCTCTCGGCTATGTGTTCTACCGGATTTTCAAGCCGGTTCTGGGCGGCTGGTTCGGCTGGAGCGATTATTCCGCGGCCCGCTTCGCGCTGATTTTCATCGCCGGATTGAGCCTGGTGCCGTTCGCCTACATCCTGCAGGCCATGGCGCGGCGCATTACCGGTTCGTGGACGCGCGCCCTTCTGATCACCACCGCCCTGCTTGCTTCCGATGCCGTCTTGTTGCGCGGCCACGCCGGCAGTTCCTATATTCCGGGCTTGTTGTTCCTGACGCTCGGCGTGGCGTTGATGACTAATCTGATTTCCGATGGCGGCGGTGGAAACCGCGGGGCTTTTCTGGCCGGACTCGCGCTCGCCTGCGCGGCCCTGCTGTGGATCCCTTATCTTCTTTCCATCCCTTCCGCAATTCTGGCGGGGTTGCTGTGGAACGGAGACGCGCTCCGGGTTACTCGCGAGGAATTCCGGCGATGGATCGTGCGCGCGCTGGTGTGCGGCATTACCGCCGGCGTCGCGCTCGGCGTCGTCTATGTGATTGCCATCCGTAACCTTGGGATTCACTCGACGGCCGATTTGCTGACCTGGTTTCACTCCGCAAGCCACGGCATGCAGCCCAAGCAGAACCTGAAGCGGATGATCGCCGGACTCGCCCGCGGATTCATCGCCACCGGGGACACCTCACTGCTCTTCAAGCGTTACGTTTTTCACGATCCCTACACCCCCATTACGCGATGGGACCTGCTCCGCGGCCTGCCGTTGTTCGCGCTCTTCTATGCGACGCTCGCCGTTCTCGCGTGGATCCTCTGCCAGTCGCGGCGCTTACTCGCCGCCCTCGCCGTGCTGCTTTGCGGCACCGCGCCCGTCATCGCTCTGGCGCTGTACTTCGAAGCCGGTTCGCCGGAACGATATCTGGCCATCGCTCCGTTTCTCGCCATAGCGCTGGCCGCCGTTTACGCTCCGGCCGTTAAGTTTCCGACGGAGAAGAATCCTCGTATTTCCAAAAGCATTCTGGCCGCCTCGCTCGCCGTGACTGTCGCCTTCAATGTCGCCGCCTACTGGAGGCCGTCCTTCAGCGCCGACTGGTCGGGCGAGCGCGAACGGATGGACCTGCTGCGCTCCAGGGTGCAAATCACCGATCGGGTCTGGCTGCTCTTTGGTGACCGCTTGGTCTTCGCCGAGGAGGCGTTTGGGTTCGACAGTCCGCGGCTTCAACTTCGGCTGCCCCTCCGCCAGATCCCCGATCTGGACAGCGTAGACACCGAAATCTGGCGGGAGCAGTTCGCCGGCGAAACCCTCGATATGTGGAATCGGCACCGCGAGGTATGGATCAGTGAGCGCCTGCTGGCCGATCGTCCCTTGCCCGGCTGGATCTGGGTCGAAACCGGAGACCCGGCCGCTTCCTGGCCGCGGATCCACGACTTTTCCCGGCATCTCCAGTTGACCGCCGAGGCCGGCGGCCCCGATGGCTTCGCCCGCATCGTCGACACTCCCATGAATCGCGCTTTCCTACAGGGATTTCTGCAACCGGCCGATAAGCGGAGGTGAGTTTCGGATTGCTATCATGAAGCAAGTCGGAATCTCGGAGGAGTGATTGCGCGCCCATATACCGGTTAGAGATTCGGTTCCCCAAAAGAAGCCGAGAATCCTGTCGAATCAACCGGTTTCGGCGCCTGCAGCCGGGCCTGTCTCGCCGCCCGCATCGCCGCGTGTCTCAGGGGCCCCAGCCGTCCCGCGTCGTCGGATCGCCAACGATGTTGCTTTTGAACTGTCCAATCCGGTGCGCAAAGCCGGGCTGAATCTGGCGCTGGTTTTCCTGTTTATCCGCATTACCGACGTGCATGAGCTGATCTCCGGTAAGTTCGGAACCAACCTCGCGATGCTCTATTGGTTCGCGATTCCCGCCGGCGTTTGTTTCTTCCTCAGCGGCGGGTTTATCCGATCGCTGCGGGAAACACCCATCCGCTTGTGGATGGGATTCACCGCATGGATATTGTTGTGCATTCCCACCAGCGACTGGCCGGGTGGTTCGCTCGCGACCGTTTCGAGTTATATCCGCACCGATCTGCCGGTGCCGCTCCTGATCGCCGGCATGGTCATGAGTTGGGAGGATTGCAAGAAGGTCTTGAATGTCGTGGCCCTGGCCGCGCTCGGTTGCGTTCTCATCAGTTTCCTGTTTCCCAGTACGGACGCCGGCCGCTATGAACTGGGTATCAACACGGATATGGCCAATGCCAACGATTTTGCCGCGTTGCTGATCATGTTGATGCCGTTCCTGTTGTGGCAGTTGATCGTTCCGAACCGTCCGCTGATCATTCGCGTTCTGCTCTATGTCGCTATCGGGGGCGGTCTGTTTACCTCGCTCCGGACCGGCTCGCGCGGCGGATTGATCGCGCTGGTAGTCAGCCTGCTGGTGCTGATGTCGAAGCTGTCCACCTCGCAACGGCTGATGGTCGCTGTGGGAGCTTTTGTGCTCGGCGGAGTGCTGGTGATGATTGTTCCTGGAGCGATTCGCGACCGGCTGGGTTCCACCTTCGGAGCTCTGCACGTATTCAGCGGTGGCAGCAGCGCATCGCACGTGGATTCGGGTCTGGACGACGAATCGGCCGAATCCCGCTGGTATTTGCTGAAGAAAAGCCTTCTGTTCACGGTCCAGCATCCCGTCTTCGGCGTCGGCCCCGACCAGTTTGCCAACCACGAGGGGTTCGCCGCCAAAGCCGAGGGCCAGCACGGAAATTGGCACGAAACGCACAACGCTTATACCCAGGTCTCCAGCGAAGACGGCCTTCCCGCATTGTTGTTCATGCTGACCGCCCTGGTGATGACCCTCAGGCTGCTGAGCCGCACCTATCGCAAGGCGCTGCGGATGCCCGCTACCGCCGAGAACCGGGAGATTGCCGCGGCATGCCTGTGCACGCTCACCGCGATGATCGGGTTTTGCTGCGCGATCTTCTTTCTCTCGCTCGCCTACGAGTTCTATCTGCCGATGTTGATCGCGATCGCGGTGGTGTTAAGCAAAGCCGCCTATCAGCAGTGGGACCTTGCCGGCAGCGCCGAACCGGTGGGGCAAATCAGGCCGCCGTGGGCTCCCGTCCCAGTCAAGACGTATTAGGCGGTTACGCCGGAACAACCACTCCGCGACGCCTCGCCTCGCCGATCGCCTCGGCGAACGTCGAAACCATCGACTCCAGGTACTTTCGAGGCGCATAGCGCGTCAAAACGCTGCGTCCCGCCTCCACGATCTTGTCCCTCAGTTCCGTATCATCCAGGATTCGCAACGCCGCGGCCGCAAGAGCCGCACGATCCCCGCGCGGAGCCAACAGCGCGTCGACGCCGTCCGACACCATCTCCGGCACGCCGCCCACCGCGGTTGCGACCACCGGCGTTCCCGCCGACATCGCTTCCAGCAGAACGTTCGGCGAACCTTCGCTCAGCGACGTCAGCAGGTACAGGTCCGCCGCCGCGTAATACGCCTGCACGTCTTTCTGCTGTCCGGTGAAAATAACATCGTCCCAAATCCTCAGATCCCGGGCCGCCGCCTCGATCCTCGGCCGCTCCGGACCCTCTCCTACCAGGACCAGCTTCAGTGGTATCGCGGACCGCTGGCGCCGCAGTTCCGCGAACACATGAAGCAGATCGAGATGCCCCTTTTCTTTCGAAAACCTTCCCACGCTCAGCACGATCTTCGCGCCTTCGCCCGCTCCCAGCCGCTCCCGCAGAGCCAGTCTTTCCGCCGCCGGCACCTCCGGCAGCCGCCGCGCCGGCATGTGCTGAATGTGGATCTTCTCCCGCGGCACGCCGTGCCCCTCCAGCATCTTCGCGAAGGGTCCGCACGTGGTCAGCACCCGGTCCGCCGCGCGCAATGACCAGCGATCCGCCTGGTTGTAGAGTTGCATCTTGAAGTCGGTGGTGGTGTATCCGTGATGAAACGCGGTCCACGCGGCCATCCGATTCAGCCCCGCCGCCCGCGTCAGGAAGTGCGATTTGACGCTGTTGGTCCACACCACGTCCGGCTTCCCGGTCCGCACCAGTTGTTGAAGCCGCGGGATCACCGCCCGGTCGAAGCGCCCCGATTCGAGTATCGTATCGAGCCTCAACCCGACGCGTTCCAGCTCCCTGGTCAGCACGTTTTCTTCGGCCCCGCCGCGGTGGAATCTCGCTACCGACAGCCGCAGTCCGGAAACGCTTTCCGGGCGCCCGGCCTCTGTCCCCAGCTCCAGAACACTCTTCGCCGTGCCCGAAATGGAATCCGCTTCAAGCAGGGCCAGTACGTTCATTTCGTGCAAGTGCTATGATAACGTACAACAATTCCCAAATTTGGATTCTTCCGATTGTCCCCGCTTTCAACAGTGCTCGATGCGCGACGTCAGGCCAGCGGTGCTCGGTTTTCGAAAATCCTCCTGATTTCCTATAGTTACCCCCCGGTTCTCGGCGGCTCTGAAGTCGAGGCGCAACGCGTATCCTCCGCGCTGATCGCCCGCGGCTACCAGGTCGAAGTCCTGACCGGACCCGAGTTGCCGATGCCCCAGCAGCCGCGCTGGATCGATCCCTGCGGCGTGCCCGTGCGCATCCTCGGCCTCGGCTGGTCGTCCCGTTGGCAACCTCGGATTTACGCGCTCGCGGTCGCCTGGACGCTCCTCCGCGAGCGAAAAAACTACGACATCGTCTACTTCCTGATGCAGGGATTGCATCTTGCCGTGTCACTGCCGATTACCCGTTTGCTCGGCAAACCGGTGGTGATGAAAATCTCCGGCAGCGCGATCATTCCCCGCATGCGGCAGTCCTGGCTCGGCCGCCTCGAGCTCCGCTGGCTGCGCAAATGGGCCCATACGGTCATGATCCTGAACGATGGCATGACGGAGGAAGCTCGCGAGGCGGGTCTGCTGCCCGCGCAGCTCCTGTGGATGCCCAATCCCGTCGACGTGGAGCAGTTCGCTCCGGCGTCCCCGGCCGAACGCCAACGGCTTCGCGATGAGCTCGGCCTTCGCGGCCCCGCCGCCGTTTTCGTCGGCCGCCTCGCTCCCGAAAAGGAGCTGCCCAGCCTGATCGCCGGGTTCGCCCGCGCGCTGGATTCGTCGCCCCATGCGACCCTGGTTCTGGTGGGCGATGGTCCCCTCGGTGAACAGCTCAAAGCCCAGGCTGCTCATCTCGGAATCGCCGATCGTGTCTGGTTCGCTGGCCGTCAGGATGCCGCCGGAGTCCTGCGCTGGCTGCGCGCTTGCGATTTGTTTGCCCTGGTGTCGCAGATCGAGGGCTTCTCCTGCTCGCTGACCGAGGCGATGGCCGCCGGCCTGCCCTCCGTCGTCAGCAGAATTCCCGGCAATCTCCAGTTGATTGAGGATCAGGTGCATGGCCTTACTGCTCCGGTTGGCGATGAAGCCGCGCTCGGCCAGGCCCTCGGACGTCTCTTCGCGGATGAAGACTTGCGGCTGCGCATGGGTGCCGAAGCCCGCCGCCGGATCGTCGAAAATTATTCCACGGATCGGGTCATTGAGCGCTACGAAGGTCTGTTTCAGAAGGTGCTCCAGCAACCCCGCCTGGGCGCGAACCGGGCATGAGACAGCTGGTCAAATCGGCCGCGCTAAGCTTGCTCCGGTCCACCGGAGCGTTCGCGCTTTCAGGTAATTCCGCGCGTCGCCGTGCCCGGCTTCTGATCCTTTGCTACCACGGGATTTCGCTCCGCGATGAGCATTTATGGGAAGGCGCGCTGTATATGACCGCCGATTTGTTCCGCCAGCGCCTCGAAGCCTTGCGAACCCTCCGCGCCAACGTGCTTCCGCTCGGCGACGCGCTCCACCGGTTACAGGCCGGAACTCTTCCGCCGCGCAGCGTCGTCATCACTTTCGATGACGGTTTCTATGATTTTCTGAGCCTCGCGGTCCCCCTGCTGCGGGAATTTTCCGCGCCTGCCACGTTGTACCTCACCACCCATTACACCCGACATCCCTACGCGGTTTTCAACCCGATGGCGTCCTATCTGTTATGGAAATCCAATCGTCCCGTGATCGATTGGCCCGAGATCGAGCTTGCCCCGTCGCCCAATCGCACCCTGCGGCAGCGTCGCGTTATTCTCGACGCGCTGGGGAGATTCGCCGACGCCCGCCATCTCGACACCGCAGCCAAGGAGGCCCTGCTGCGCCGCTTAGCCGTTCATCTCGGCATCGCTTACGAGGAACTGCACGCTGCCCGCATGTTCCATTTGGTGACTCCTGACGAAGCGGCCGAAATCTCCCGCGCCGGATTTGACCTTCAACTCCATACTCATCGCCATCGCACTCCCCGGGACCGCGACTTGTTCGTCCGGGAAATTCGCGACAACCGCGATTGTCTCCGCCAGATCACCGGAGTCGAGCCGGTGCATTTCTGCTATCCGAGCGGCGATTACACTCCGGACTTTTTTCCCTGGCTCCAGGAACTAGGAATCCGCAGCGCCACCACTTGCGAGGCCGGCTTGGCCCGGCGCGATTCCGAACCAATGCGGCTTCCCCGCGTTCTCGATGGACAGCAGGTGAGCGCCCTGGAGTTCGAGCGATGGGTCTGCGGCTTCGCCTAGTACCCCGCTAAGCTGCTGCCCAGCCGCCTCACCCAGGGTATTTCCAATTGCCGCAGGACCACGCCGAGCTCGCGTACCGCAGCCGGCTTTGAATACCACATCAGCGCGAGATAGAAGACCGCGCCCACCGCGGCCGTGCTGAATAGCCGCACCGGCGCATTTTCAATCCCCGCCAGCTGCAGCCCATAAAGCCAGAGGCCCGCGAGGGCCGCCATGAACAGGCTGGCCCGCAGCACCGGCCACAGACTTCTCAGAAATTCCGAACCCGTAAGCCCGATCAGCCGGAATGGAATCGCGAAGCTCGGAACCATCAGCAGCGTCCACATCGCGCAATAGCACACGGCGACTCCCTCAATCCCCCAGTGCAGCCCCAACACGAAGGATGCCACATATAGCGTGCCGCTGATCAGGCTCCATCGCAGTTGCAGATCCGCGCGGCCTTTCGAGTTGTAGATCAAGCCTGTCGTCGTGTATACCGATTGCACCATGCCCAGTGGTCCGAATACGGCCAGCAGCCCCGCCACCGGCATCCACCTCGCCCCCAGCATGACCCCCACGAACGGCCTGGCGGTCACCGTCAGTCCGAGCATCGCGGGGAATGTCCCCAGCGCGATCAGCATGCAGGTTCGCGTATACGCCGACCGGAATCTCGCTTCATCATTCTGGACCTTCGCCATGGCCGGAAACAGCACTTGACAGATGAGCGAGCTGAAATTCGACAGCGGATACGTCATCAGGGAATAAGCCATCTGATAAAAGCCCAGCTGACCCGACCCAAGAAATCGCCCCACCAGCAGATTGTCCGCGTTGCGCGAGAAATAATTCAGAGCATTAAATCCCGACAGGTTCAGGCTGAAGGATGTCAGATGTCGCGCCGCGCTCCAGTTCCACACCCAGCCGCTCTTCCAGGGGCACAGGATCCAGGTCATGACCGCCGTCACCGCCAGGTTGGTGATGCTCCCGAACACCAGGCTCCATACATCTCCTCCGTGGAGTGCGAGCGTGATCGCCACCGTCGTCCCCAACACCGCGCCGACTACTTGCGCGGTGGTCAGCGCCCGGAAGGCCATGCGCCGCGTCAGCACCGCCGTCGGTACTACCGGAAGCGCCATCAGGAGAAACACCAATGAGAATACCCGTAATACCGCCGTGAGCCTGGGCTCATGAAAAAACAGCGCGGCGGGCCATGCGATCGCCGCCGTGACCGCGGTCATCGCCGCGCCCAGGATGCAATTCACCCAGAACACCGTCGATAGAAGTTCGTTCGAGACCTCCGGTTCGCGAATCAAGGCCGCCCCGGTGCCGAAATCCCGGATCGTGTCGAGAAAATTCGTGACCACGGCCGCCATGCTGATCAGTCCGTAGGCACTCGGCGGCACGTGCCGCGCCAGAATGCTGATCGACACCAGCGACAGCAACTGCCGCAGCACCTGTGAACCGCCCATCCACATGACGCCGTTGGTCGCGAGGCCCGTTAGCGTCGGCGCTCCGCGCTCCTGCGCGGACTCATTCAAGTTCGCGTCTTGGGCGTATTCCACTCGTGCTCCGATTTCCCCTGAGAATTCCATGCGAACTCGTATATCCTAATATTCAGGCACGCTCTCCGATTCTGCAAGCCAATGTCCGATCATTCATTTCAAGAACGCGTACGTAGGGATAGCCTTCTCGAAATGCTGCCGAGGAACCGGCAGAGCATTCTTGAGGTAGGGGCGCGCCGCGGCTTCATCACCGAAGGCCTGATTCATCTGTTTGACCAGGTGGTCGCTTTGGACCTCCAGGAGCCTCCCATCCGCCTCGACCGCGTCACTCCCGTGCAGGGAGACGTCCAGCGGCTCGATGGCCACGACGCGGATTCGTTCGATTGCGTCCTCTGTAGTGAGGTGCTGGAGCATGTCCCCGACATCACCGCCGCCGCCCGGGAGCTGGTTCGCGTCGCCCGCCATGAAATCCTGATCGGCGTCCCCTATCAGCAGGATTTGCGCTACGCGCAAATGACCTGTGCGGGTTGCGGCCGTATCACCCCCGCCTATGGTCACTTGAACCGGTTCGATGAGGCCCGGCTCCGGGAGTTGTTCGCCGGCGCTACCTTGGTCGAGAAGCGCCTGCTCGGCGAGACCAGAGAGCGGACCAACGCGCTGTCCGCCTGGCTCCAGACGCAGGCCGGAAACCCGTACGGGAGTTATGACCAGGAAGAGCCCTGTGTTCATTGCAACGCCCGGCTGACGCGCCCCGCGTCGCGGTCGCCCTGGGCTCGAGTTCTCGCCGGAGCGGGCTCGCGCCTCGAACGCCTGCAAATGAGCACCGGTGCTCCCCGCCCTATCTGGATCCATTGCCTGTTCCGCAAAAATTAGCGCACCCGGCCCCGGGTCAACGTGGTTCCGCCGACGGTTTTCCGTTTATCCAGGAGCTGCACCGGAATCACCGACAGCGCGCTCAGTGTCGTGTAACTTCCGCTCCGGGTCTGGCGGACCGCCACGTAGAAATTATTATTGGTGACCGCGGCGATGAACGTCACGGTTCCCGGCCGGTACGACGCGCACGTTCCGAGCAGGAAACATAAGTCGAACGTCGTCTCCACCGGGGTTCCCTGCGAATCGACCGACATGGACCATTGCAGCGGCGTGAACGACCCGCCAATGCCAAAATCAAGTGTCACGGCATAGGTTCCATTGGGTACGATGGCCCCAAACGCTCCATCCGATGTTCCGTGGTTGCGCGTATAGTACAGTGCGATGTCGGGCGACGTTCCCCAGTTTGCCACCGGGTATCCTTCGTCGTCTTTGCTATACCACCAGGGAAAGGTATTCTGGACCCACCAATAATCTCCGTTCGCATCCGGACCGTAGTCCTTGCTGGAATTGTAGGAGCCTCCGAAAACCGACTCTCCGCCGATATCGATCCGTATTCCGTCCGAAGGATACACGTATAAAGGAAAGGAATAGGATACGTTTGCGTCGGCCTGAGAGGTCACCGTAACCATGGTCGTCCCCGAACGCGACGACGTGCTGCCCGGCTCAATCGCGGGCGGCGTGTACAGGCAATTATTCTGCAAGGTCCCCAGATTTGGATTCATCGTGCACGTCACGCCGTGGTTGGTCGTTCCATTGACGATGACCGGAATCTGAAACTGCGGCGCTCCCGCCATCGTCGCAAGCAGTCCGGCATTGGACGGCCAGGGCCTGTTGATGGTCCCGATGGTCACCGGTTGGATGGCTACCGCCGTAGTGGCCGTGTGACTCGCCGAATCGGTGGCGATGACGGTCACCGAATCGAGCGGCGTGACCAAGCCATTCGCCGGTTTGACCCGGCCGCTGGTGGGCGATTCCATCAGCGCCGATTCATCGACCGCCTCGAAATCGCTCAAGTGAAAGTTGGAGATCTCGACGTTTAGAGCGTTGTAGGCGTCCAAATCCATGGTTGCGTCCGCCATGGTCTGAATATGCCCGTTGATGCCCCCGTCCGCCACGAACATGCCGTACGTCTTTAGCGCCGTGCACACGGCCTGTCCCATGGTCGAAAGCGAAGCGCAATTCGTGCCCGCCTTCATGCGCAGCCGGGTTCCATAGGGCAGGCATGTGGAAAGCGTATTGCACTCATTCGTGAACGCTGTGGCCGGCCATACCTCACCGCTGTAAAGATAACCGTTCGACAGAGTGAACCGCAGCGCGTGATTGATCGCGCCCGCCTTCAATTCGGAATAGCGCATCGACAGCGGCTGCAGATACATTCCCGCCGCGTCGGGGCCCTGGTTCAACGCGTAGGAACTCCCGTTGTACTGCACTCCGCTCTGGGAATTGCAGCTGAGGCAGTACGGATTCTGGCCGATCTGGTACAGCTGATAGATTTCCGAATAGGTGCAGGTGTCGGTGTTTACGCCGACCACGTGGCGGTCCGATCCGCCGTATTGCGGCGTGTAAAACAGGCCCGTTTCGGGAGCCAGATACGGTGCGCTTAGCAGCGGGAAGGATCCGTTCGCCGGCGGCGTGTAGTTAAAGTTCAGATTGGTGGTCGGAGTCGAGTTGTTATAGACATTCAGCGGAAAGCTTACTTCAAAAGCGAGCGATGCTCCCCCGATAATGCCCATCCACGTCCCTGAGTTCGAATGTACTGGCAGAGTGTTCACTGCCGTGTTGTAGATATGGTCATTCGGCAGTACCGGGCATCCAGCCATGGTTTGGCGGGCCGTCGCGCTCGCTGGAGCCGTATATACTCCGGTCGACGCGTTAATGGACCCCGCGCTGCCCGGGGCCAGCGACCAGGAGTACGGACCGGTCCCTCCGCTCGCGGTGAAGGTTACCGAGGTGCCCACCGGAACCGGCGGCGCCGCCGGCGATATGGCAATTTGTCCAGCGCACAGATTCGCGAGAAAAAGTGCAATAGTGATGTGTATTTGAATTTTCATTTAGTTGTCAAAGATCGCGTACGGAAAGCTGATGGAGACTGCGGATAGCGCCCCGCAACTGGACGGCAGCGCGCCGGACGAAACGGCGTTGGCCGCCGTTGCAAACATCGGATGGGTCCCCTGATTGATGCCCGCTCCCCCTACCGTTCCGAAGCTCATCGCGCCCAGCGTCACCGACCCGGATGAATCGGCCAACGCCATGTAGTAGGTGCCCGCGCTCAGCGCCGCGGAGGCGAGTGAAAGATTAACCAGGCCCGGCGAAGCTGAACTTCCTGATCCGCTCGACAACAGGGTTGAGCAGGTGCCGTCGTAAATTCCGGCGTAAAGAGTGGACGTGCTCGCCGCGCCGGAAATGTAAAGATGGGCCTTTGTAACGGTGAACCCCACCGGGACATTGATTTCGATAACCTTCAACTGATTGGCGGCAAAAGCGATGGAGGACGTGAAGTCGCCGCCCCAGTTTTGCGCCGGAAACAGGAAGCCGTATCCTGCGGGTGCCGAGGCGCTACCACCCCCGCCGCCTGCGGCGCAATCCGTTGAATTATTTCCTATATTGTCCACACAGGTGATTCCGCCGTTAAAATTGAGCGCTGCCCGCTGAGGCTCCGAGCTCCCACTTACCTGTATCGACTGGTTGTTTAGGGTTTGGTAGGTGGATTGCGTCACCCCAGATACCGGAGCTCCGAAGGTAAGTACTTGCCCTGAGCTAGGTGTGCCATTCGGCAGGGTCAGCTGAAGACTGGTTGCAATGCTCGGCGGCGCGCAAATCGTGATTCCGTTGTTGCCGTTAGCGCCGATTTCGAATAGATCCACGCAGCCTGGCTGTGTCGCATCGCCGGTAGTGACAGAACCCGAAAAGACGGCATTGCCGCTATCGTCGATGGTCGCGGTCGAGTTATTCAGCGCCGATCCGCCGCTGCCGATCCAGCGAGGGATCGCGTTCGCGGTCGAACTGCTCGGACCAGCGATGCCTCCGCCTCCGCCGCTGCCGCTGGACACGAGCCAGACATTGGCCGCGACGCACGAGTACAGGTTTTGCCCGGCGGTCGCCGTCGACAGGAAAAACAACTCCCCTACGCGGCAGGTGGCAGGCAGCGTGGTCCCCACCGTTGCCGGACGTGTGTGGGGTAATGCGGAGAAATCGGGATTGGTGCCCTGATTCCCGAGATTAACCTTGGTCTGCCCGGCGCAAAGAGCTGCGGCGATCAGAAAAAACGCGCTGCGTTTCATGAAGTCCCCCTGCGCCAAGCAAAACAGAGGATCGCGGAAACGTTATTGAACCGGGAATTGGATATAGCTGAAAATACAAATGTTATTGCTGGGATAACCGGCGGTGACTGATTTCCCGCGGGGTCAGCTACAATGAGGGGGCGTGCGATGGAATAAGAAAGCCGGCGTGGCAGCGGCCGGATGGCTGCTTTTTTTCTTGGGCGGGCTTCCGGGCACCGCTGAAGCGCAAAAACTGAAGATCACTCCACCGTCTCCGGTGGTCGAAGGCGGCGGCACGGTCCATTTTTCGGCTAACAAGAGCGTACTGTGGTCGCTTGCGCCTGGTTCGCAGGGTTCGATCGATGCGGACGGCACCTACCACGCGCCGCAGCGGGTAAAGGCCAAACAGTCTTTCCAGGGTTGCCAGATCCTGCCCAACAACCATATCTTCAACGTGCGGGTGGACAATCTTCCAGAGGAGTCCAAGTCCAGAGCGTGGATCAAGACCGCGGGCGGCGGCAGTGTCAATTATCTGCCTTCTTTCCCGTGGAATACGATCAATCCGTCAACCCCGGCGAAGGATATGAAGTTCCTCTACACGCCAAAAAATAGCGGCCCGTTCCGCATCCCCCCTTATCCGTCGGTGGAGATGGAAAGCGGGTGGTTCACGCCGCCTTTCAGCGGCGTCGATCGTCACCTGATCGCGATCGATCCCACCACGTGCGATATCCAGGAGATGTATAACCTGTACGCCGCCGGCGCGAATGAAGCCCAGTGTCCGAGCTGTACTTCACAAAGCGGCGTGCGTTACTCGGCCCTGACTTACGATTTGCCCAGGAATGGCTCCACTGACGCGGCCAGCATGTTCCTGGTACCGCTGACACTGCATCTTCAGGAAATCGAGGCGGCGCTGGCCAACAAAGGAACGATTCAGCACGCCCTCCGATTTACCATCAGCGCTCCATCCAATTCATTCACATGGCCGGCGCTCGCCTCGGCGGCGTACGGCGAGGGCGACCGGATGCTGATGGGCGCGCGTCTCAGGCTGCGCTCGAACTTTGATGTTTCGCGCTTCAAGAATCCGGCGACGCGGCTGCTGCTCACGCAGCTCAAGGAATACGGGCTGATTCTCGCCGATGGGGGGTTGAACTGGCAGGTTCAGGCGGACTCGGTCAATTATCCGCCGGAAGTGATGGCCGCGTTCGTCGAGGTCAACAGGGTGGTTCAGCCGGCCGATCTTCAGGTGGTCGATGTATCCGGACTCAAGATGTCAGATACTTCGGGCGAGACGCCCGTGGATGCGGAAACCGTGGTGGCGACTGCCCGCGGCAATCCCTCACAACGAGCTATTGCTCCGGTGGTGCTCGAAGGAGTCACGGTCGGGACCACGCATTTCGAGGAATACATTCAGGTCGGCGCCAAACCGATCCAACTGGAAGCCTGGGTGAACGGAACCCCGAACCGGGCTTTGACCTGGAAGCTGAGCGCACCGGTCGGCTCGCTCTCACCCACCGGTCTCTACACGCCGCCGAGCAGCGTGAACGATCGCGAAATCGTCACGGCGACCGTATCCAGCGCTGCCGATCCAGAGGCGGCGCGCACCATTCAGATCACTGTCATTCCGGCTGGCACGATCCGGATCAACGTCGGGGGCAGCAGGCCCTACAAGGATTCTCAGGGCCATATCTGGATGGCTGGCTTCGGTTATGACCGCGGCTGGAACTACGACAATGGCGGGACCTACCCGAAAGTGCCGGACGTGCCCTTGTATCAGCTGATGCATTACTCCGACCAGGACATGGAGTTCCGATTCCACGTTCCCAATGGAAATTACAGGTTACTTGGCAAGTTCGCGGAAGGGGAGTATGGTCCGGGGCAGAAGCTGTTCCACCTGGAGACACAGGGCAACGTGGTGTATCGCAACGTCGACGTCGACACGATGGCGGGCGGGCAGCGTATGCCGCTGGATCTGGACATGCCGGCCGTGGTGACCGACGGTACGCTATTGCTGGTCCTCCGGCACGTCATCGGACCGCACGTGAATATTTCGTCGCTCGAGATTCAGAGCGATCCAGGCACGCCGCGCATGGTGGTGATTCCAGGTGTCACAAGAGTATTCGCCGCGCATGCCTTGCAATTTTATTCGGTCGGCTGGTTCCTGCCGAGCTCGGCGACGTGGAGTATCAACCCGCCGTTTGGAACGATCGACGCAAACGGGCTGTATCGCGCGCCCCTCGACCATCCCGCAGCCGATACGCCGGTGACGGTGACGGCGGTCAGCAAGGCGAGTCCATCGATTTCCGGTTCGACCAAGCTGGTGGTGCCGGCCACGATTCCGGCGGTACGGATCAATTGCGGCGGCAGCGGATTTACCGATCCCGCCGGCAACGTGTGGTCGGCGGATACTTATTTTGCCGGAGATACGGTGAGCTACAGCGGCGACGGCGTTCCCATTCAGGGAGCCAGGGGACTCGAGGAGATTTATCGATCCTCCCGTTACAACTATAAAGGGCAGGGCTCATTCCACTACAGGATCCCGTTGGCCAACGGAGAGTATTCGGTGGTGCTCAAATGGGCCGAATACCGCGATGCCCCCCAGCAAGGCCTAATGGGCGTGGCCATCAACGGCAAAGCGGTCTTATCCAAGTTCGATCCGACGGTATCGGCGGGCGGTGTCCATATCGCCTTCGACAAGACCTTCCGGACGCCGGTCACCAATGGCGTCCTGGATATCGAATTCACGGCGCAATCCTCGGTTTATATGGGCGCTTGGATCAGCGGAATTGAAGCCGTTCCGATTCAGGGCGCGGGCCGCTAAACCTCAACCGGCTGTTCGCTTTGATGCGCGGGACTGGGCGCCGGCACCAGGCGGCTACGCCAGGCGTTCATGATTCCGATGGCCGCGCAGGGGATCAGATAAATCTCGACACACAGCGTGAATCTGGTTGAGCCGTAGAAGATTACCGTGGTGATCAGGTCCACGGCGAATATCGCGGCGAGCACGCACAAATAAGGGGCGCTCATCGCTCGCCAACGGCGAATGGTGGCCAGGAATCCAACGTAGAGCAGGAGGCGAAATGCGTCCGCCAGATCGGTGGCCCAAACCGGAGACCACGGCATCGGGACAAAGCCGCGAATCAGTTTTCCCAAAATAAGGCGAGGATAAGACGACAGATGCGTCCGGAAGTAAACAACCGCCTTGTGGTGGTAATACTCGTTGGCTTGAGCCTCGGTCATCACCTTACCCAATTGGATCTTGGAGGTTTCCCCGGGAACCATGTCGGGTAGGATCCAATAGCCCCAGGAATCGAGCTCGCTGGTCACTACCGGGTTATTGGCGCCGTATAAAGTCTCGCCTTCCATGGCATTGATCATGAACACTCCGGATACCACGCGATTGCGCAGGACCCAGCAGGCCGTCGGGAGGTAAAAGGCCAACGTAAGTAAAAGCGTTCGTTTGGTATAACGGCGCAGCGAGGATCCCGACAGAATCACCGCAATCGCAAACAGGATGGGCAGGATCACGAAGTTCGATCGAGCCAGAACGGCGCAGCCGAGCAAGGTGGCACCGATGATCTGTAGAAATCCCTTTCGGACCAGGAGCAGCAGTCCACCGGTGACCGCCACGAAAAAGATTGGCTCTGAAACTCCCATGTCGACCGACGCCAGTTCCGAGGGATAAATGACCATGAAACAGCCAGCCAGCAGCGCGATCGCCGGGTCCGGCCGCAGCCGATAGGTCAGCAGCGCCAGCAGCATCGCCGCGAGGGCGTTCACGACAATTCCGGTCCATCGGAGCACTACGAAATCGACTGCCTTAGGGAATAGCCAGGAGGGTACGCTCAGAACGGCAGGCCACAACGGAAGGCGTCCCAATTCGGGCTTTCCCGGCCAGGGACTGCCGGGCAGGATATAGCCCTTACCGCTGGCTAACGATTCGCCGATGTGGATGTAAAAGGCTCCATCGCCGATGATTTCCCTGGTTAAAGGGCCGCGCGAGCGTACCGCGATGAAACCCACCACCAATCCGAGAAGGAAGACACACAAAGAGAGCCAGACAACAGCGCGTTTCGTCCGAAGCTGATCACAGCCAACGGAATCTTCCAAAGGGCCCTCTCCGACTCCGCACTCGGCAGCGAAGATATCAGTTACTGCATTCTAAGCCGGACTTGCATGGCCGCGCAAGACATTCCCGGGTGACGGGTACTGGGGCGGCGATCTGGTATTCTCTATCTCGTGGCTCGAAATCGGAGGGTCGCGGGCTTTCTGATGGCGGGATGTCTGCTATCGTGCCGGTCCATGCCGCGGAACACGCAAAACAGCCCAGCGTCCCCCGAATTATGGGTCTGGCAATGGGCGAATCTGCATAATTCAGAAGGAGTTGCGGCGGCAATCGCGGCGATCGACACGGCGGCGGCAGCGGGTTATAACGGCGTTGCATTCTGGGACGTCGGCGCGCAGATGATCAACGTCCCGAAATGGGTGGATCCGCAGGGCGATTTTCTGAAAATCCCGGTTCAATACGCTGAATCTAAAGGAATGAAGGTATCAGTCGGCGTTGCGCCGTTCGGATATTCCAATGAGGTGCTCGAAAGTGAACCTGATTTGGCCGAGGCGCAAAGGGTACTGGGGTCACCGTTTGAAGTAAGTGGCGATGGGCGGTCCCTAAAGATGACCGGATCTCCGGTAGAGGTGCGGGATGCGGGCTTCGAAGATGGCGAATCGTGGTTGAGGAAGCGCGACCCGGGTACCAGCATCGACCGCGCGGTGGCTCATGGCGGGCGGTCGTCGGCGGCGATTCACGACGCACCGGGGGATGCGCGGTTCGTGCAAGCTCTGAAACTGACACCATGGCGCCAGTATCACCTGCGAGTGTTCGTGAAGACCAAGGACTTCCACGGGGAGTCGCCGGCGGCGCTGGTGCTCGATAGCGGAAATACCGACGAGGTCCGGCTGACGTCGAGTGTCGAAATGAAGCCGACGCAGGATTGGACCGAGTTGAATGCCGCGTTCAACAGCCAGGACTCGACCAGCGCGCTTCTTTATCTGGGCGCATGGGGAGGGAGCAGGGGCTCGGCGTGGTTCGACGATGTCGAGGTGAACGAAACCGCGATGGTGCATTTGATCCGGCGCGACGGGGCTCCCTTCCGGGTCTACGATCCGCGGAACGGGACGACGTTTGAAGAAGGAAAAGATTATGCGCCGGTAGCGCTGGCGAAGCCGCTGGGTGTTCCGTTCGGAAGCTATCAGGATCCGCCGGAGATTGCGCTGCCGGCGACGACGGCGTTGAAGCCCGGCGAAAGAGTCGCCATCGATTCGTATTCCGCGCAGCCTATTGTTCCGCCGACGGAGTTCGGAATGTGCCTGACCGCGGCGGGCGTTCAGAAATACATGGCGGAAAACGCGGAACGTCTGACGGCGGCGCTGCCGGCAAGCACGGGATTCTTCATGCAGTACGATGAGATGCGCAACTTGAATTCCTGCGCGTCTTGCCGCGCGAAGGGAATGACGGCGGGAGAGTTGCTTGCCTGGCATGTGGGCGAAACGATCCAGCTATATCGGGCACGGCGCCCCGACGCGCGAATGTATGTCTGGAGCGATATGTTCGATCCGTTTCACAATGCCCACGATCATTATTTCCTGGCTGAAGGGAGTCTGGCAGGCTCGTGGAAAGGGCTTCCGGCGGACGTGATCGTGATGAACTGGAATCCGGAGAAGCTGAAGCAATCCTATGGATGGTTCGGCGGCATGAACTCGCGACAAAGAGTTGCCTACCGGCAGATTATTTCGGGATCGGACGACGGAGTCACGGCGGCGGCAAGGTTGAAATCGGCGGCGGGCGTGCCCGGCATCATTGGCGTGATGTATACGACGTGGGGCCCGGATTATTCGCGATTGAAAGATTTCGCAGGCGCGGTGAAAGGCGCCTGGGCGGGATACCTGGCGAGTCTTCATTAATGATCGCGATCCTTGGATTTCTCGCCGCCGGTCTGTTCCTGATTTACGTCCTGTTCGGGTATCCGCTGTTGCTGAATGTTCTTGCCCGACAGCAGGCTAAGCCGGTAAAGCGCGCGCCATCGGAGCCGACGGTGTCGATCATCGTCTGCGTTTACAATGGCGAGCAATTTCTCAGGCAGAAGATCCGCTCACTGTTGGAGCTGGATTATCCGCGGGCGAAGGTCGAAATCACGATCGTTTCGGACGGGTCTGAGGATGGGACGGACGGGATTGCGAAGGAATTCGAGGCGTCGCGAGTACGACTGCTGCGGATTCCGCGCGCTGGGAAACCATCGGCGATCAATGCCGGGGTCGCCGCGGCGACGGGTGAGATTCTGCTGTTCACCGATGTGCGTCAACCGGTCGCTCGCGATGCGCTCCGCCTGCTGGTCGAGAACTTTTCCGATCCCTCGGTCGGGGTGGCTAGCGGGGAACTGGTGATCTGGAAAGGTCCGACGCGGGAAGAGGCCGACGTCGGTCTGTACTGGAAATACGAGATGTGGATCCGTCTGCGGCTCAGCGAGATCGATTCGATTTTCGGCGCGACGGGGGCGTTATGCGCGATGCGCAGGGAACTCGCGGTTACTGTGCCCGCGGGTTCGCTGCTCGACGACATGTATTTGCCGCTCTCGGCGTTTTTTCGGGGATACCGGCTGATTGTCGACCCGCGAGCGCATATGTTCGATTATCCGACCGGGCTGAAGTCCGAATTTCGAAGGAAGGTCCGCACACTGGCGGGGAATTACCAGATTTTGCGCGCGTATCCGCAATTATTGGGCCCCGCGAATCGGATGTGGTTCCACTTCTGGTCGTACAAATTCGCGCGCCTGGTGTTGCCGTTCGCGCTGCTCGGGTTGTTCGCGTGCAGTTTCGGATTGCCGGAACCGTGGGCCATGATCGCGATCGCGGGGCAAACCGTGCTTTACGCGGTGGCGTTCGCTGATTCGTGGATCCCCGACGGGTGGGTGATGAAGCGTCTCAGCTCCCCGGCGCGGACCTTCGTGACTCTGATGCTCGCGGCGTTGTGCGCGCCTTCGGTCTTGTTCATCCCCAGCGCGCGATTGTGGAAAACGACGGAGGTGCGCTCCCGCCGCCCGTCTTAGATCATAACGGAGCGGGGCTGCGACTCAGGGCTTTTGTTCGCCGGGCTGCTTCAGCGCCGGATCCCGCTGCGCGCGCAATCCGCTCCATTCCTCGCACAGCAGAATCGAATTGGCGGGATTGTTGGTCGCGTACTTCAGACTGGCGGGGCCGATCAGGCGCTCCGGCTCGGCGGGGAGGTGATCGCGCAGCGTCGAAATATCCTGGGAGGCCGCGTACTGGACGCCGCGCACGGAATAGCTGTAGTACAGCGCATCTTCACTTGATTCGGTGATCACGGCATCCCCCAGACGGCCCTGGCGATGGACCAGCAGGCGGCGTTTGCGCTCGCGCTTTTCCGGAGTTCCGCGAATCCGGCGCGCGACCAGGATCGCCGCGACGGCGAGCACAACCAACACCCCGCTGATCACGGCTACTTGAGCGCCGGCGGACATGGACGAAAGGCTATCGGCCGGCCGGCGATTCCTGGAAGACTTTGGCGTAATCCTTCAGGAATTGCTCCAGACCTTTGTCGGTGAGCGGGTGATTGAACAGGGAATCGATCACTTTGTAGGGCAGCGTGCCGATGTGCGCGCCTGCTTTGGCAGCGTCGATAACATGAGTGGTATTGCGAAGGGACGCGGCCAGCACCTGGGTGTTGAACGCGAAATTGCGATAAATCTGGATGATGTCGCGAATCAACTCCATGCCATTCGCGCCGATATCGTCGAGACGTCCGACAAAAGGACTGACGAAATAGGCGCCGGCCTTTGCGGCCAGCAGAGCCTGTCCCGCCGAAAAACAAAGCGTAACGTTTACGCGAATGCCTTCCTGGCTGAAAATGGAACAGGCACGAATTCCATCGCGCGTGAGCGGCACTTTGACCACCACATTTTTGTGGATCCGCGCCAGCTTCCGGCCCTGAACCAGCATCTCATCTGCTTCCGTGGCAATGACTTCGGCGCTGACGTCGCCGTCGATAATTTCACAAATCCTGGCGATCTGCTGTTCCAGCGGCACGCCTTCCCGGGCGATCAGCGAAGGGTTGGTGGTCACGCCGTCGATGATGCCCCAGCGTGATGCCGCCTTCAATTCTTCCAGGTTGGCGGTGTCGAGAAAAAATTTCATAGTCTGCTCCCTGCCGGCAAAGTGAAAATTATAACACCCCGTTGGAAACATTCTATAATAGAGAGACGTTGGGTCCCGGCGCCGACCGGGTGCGTTCCCCTGTAGTCATGGAGTCCAAAGCAGTACAATAACCTGCGCGCCGAGGCGCCTGCGACGGAGATGGCCATAATGTTCATAAGCTGGTTGCCGCCCGCTTTTCTTTCGGCGAGCGGAGCGCCATCTACGCTGAGTCAACTTCGGGACGCGCTGTTCAACAATCCTTTCGCCGGCATTCATCACATGGAGCCGTTCGACTGGGCGATTCTGGGTCCGTACTTCTTCGTCCTGATTATTCTTTCCTGCTACGGCCTGCATCGCTACGAAATGATCCGCGGATATTTGAAACACCGCAAGGATCTGCCGGATCAGCCGCCCCAGATGTTCGCCGAACTGCCTCCGGTGACCATTCAGCTTCCTATCTTCAATGAGCGCTATGTGGTGGAGCGGCTTCTTGAAGAAACGCTGAAGATGGACTATCCGCACCATCTGCTCCAGGTGCAGGTGCTGGACGACTCTACCGACGATACCCATCCCTTCACCGAGCGCCTGGTGAACGAGTATCGCGCGGCGGGATATCCGATCGAGTATATCCATCGAACCAATCGCCAGGGGTATAAGGCGGGGGCTCTGCAAAACGGATTAAAGACCGCTACGGGCGCTATCGTGGCGATCTTCGACGCGGATTTTGTTCCGCCGACTGATTTTCTGCAGCGGACGGTGCATTATTTCGCGGACGAGAAGGTCGGGATGGTGCAGACGCGCTGGTCGTATCTGAATCGCCATTACAACGTGCTGACCGAGGTCCAGGCCATGCTGCTGGACGGCCATTTCGTGCTGGAGCACGTGGCGCGGAGCGGTGGCAATCTGTTCTTCAATTTCAACGGGACAGCGGGAATTCTACGGCGGTCCATGATCGAAGATGCCGGCGGTTGGCAGCACGACACGCTGACCGAGGATTCCGACCTGAGCTATCGCGCACAGTTGAAGGGCTGGAAATTTGTCTATTGCCCGTCGATCGAGTGCCCCTCGGAACTGCCGGTCGAAACCTACGGTTTTCAAGTCCAGCAATCGCGTTGGGCCAAGGGACTGACGCAGGTCGCCATCAAGCTGCTGCGGACCATTCTCCGGTCGAAGCTGCCGTGGCGCGTAAAAGTAGAAGCGTTTTTTCACCTGACGCCGAATATTTCCTACCCGCTGATGATCGCGATCAGTGCGCTGATGCTGCCGGCGATGATCGTGCGGTTCTACATGGGCTGGTTTCAGATGCTGGTGATCGATTTGCCCCTGATCGCGGCGTCCTTCTGGTCGATCTCCGCGTTCTACGTAATGGCCCATCGGGCGCTGTTTCCCAAGACATGGAAACGGTCGTTTCTGTTTCTGCCCGCGCTGATGGCGGCAGGCGTGGCGTTGACCATCATCAATACCCGCGCGGTGATCGAGGCGCTGGTAGGTTACCAGACGGGCTTTGCGCGAACGCCGAAATACGCGATCGGCAGCGCGCAGAAGGTGCGCATCGAAAATATCCAGTACCGGCGGCGCAGCGGCTGGCTTCCCTATGCGGAACTGGCGGTGGGCGCGTATTTCCTGGCGATGATTATTTACGCCATCGAATCGTTCAATTACCTGGCGATCCCGTTCCTGCTGCTGTTCGTCGGCGGATATTTCTGGGCCGGCTGCACCACGCTGTGGGAAGAATATCAGGGCAAACTGCAATGGCAGCGGCAGCGCGAGCTGGCCGAGGTCGCGGAACAAGCCGAGGCGTAATCGCCCCAGTCCATTAAAATGTCAGCAGTGCCCCCCGACTGGCGCCGCTACGTTCGTCTTCAGGATCTGGTGTGGCTACTGCTGTTCGCTGCCGTGGCCGTATTCAGCCCGGAACGCAGCCCAACGGTCATCACGCTGCTGGTCGCCATCGGCGTGGTGCAGATGCTGGAGCCGCGTATCGGCGCGCGAACCACCATCGTCGCGAACCTGGCGCTGTGTTACCTGCTGATCTATTTCAGCCAGGGAATCGGCAGCGAATTTTACGTGATCCTATTGCTGCCCGTGGTGTCCGCGGCGACGAATTTCGGATTCATCGGCAGCAGCCTGGTGGCGCTGGCGGCGTGCGCCGAGTACGTTTCGTTTCTGATTTATATCGACTGGGAAACGCAGTTCATCGCGCCGGAACAACAACTGGTGATCGCGCTGCGCGTGCTGTCTTTTCTTCTGGTCAGCTACCTGACCTATCAGCTCGCCAAGGGCAAGCGCGATGAAGCCACCAAGTATCAAAAGGCGGCCGAGCAGCTCGCCGCGGCGAATCTGAGTCTGAAGGAGGCGGAAGCCGAGGTGCGCCGGGCGGATCGGCTGGCGGCGTTGGGACAGCTGACGGCGGGGCTCGCGCATGAGCTGCGGAATCCGCTGGGGACCATGAAGACATCGGCCGAAATGCTGGCGCGCCATGTCGAGAAGGAAAACGAAATCGCGCGCGAAATGGCGGGATATATCCGCGAGGAGGTGGACCGGACGAATTCCCTGATCACACGCTTCCTGGATTTCGCGCGGCCGCAGCACATGCGGATGGAGCCGGGCGATCTGGCGGCGCTGCTGGATCGCGTGATTGAGCGATTTGAGCGTGAAAAGTCGGGCGCCGCGGCGAGCATTTCGATTTACAAGAATTATTCCCCCGACATTCCTCCGGTGGAGTTCGATGCGGAGCTGATGGAGCGCGTCATCCTGAATTTGATCACCAACGCCGCGCAGGCGAGCGCTCCCGGGGGCGCGGTCACGGTGAAAACGCGGCTGCTGGAAGATACGGTGGAGATCGCGGTGATCGATCGCGGCTCAGGAATCGATCCCAAGAATCTCGAAAGCATCTTCAATCCGTTTTTCACGACGAAATCGAGCGGCATCGGTCTGGGTCTGGCCATCTGTTCGAAGATCGTCGACGATCACGGCGGGCAGATCACGGTGGAGAGCATGCCCGGCGAAGGCAGCGTATTTCACGTTTTGCTGCCTATTCATCGACAATAGAAACTTATGCCCCGGCAAGCGATTCTGGTGATCGAGGACGAGGAAAAACTGCGGCGTGTGATCGGCCTGGGATTATCGTCGGCGGGATACGACGTGAAGGCGGCGGGGTCGGCGGAGGAAGGGATCCGGTACGCGGGCGACGTCGACCTGGTGCTCACCGATCTGAAATTGCCGGGCATGGACGGTCTCGCTCTGCTCGAGAAACTGAATCAGCAGAACTCGCATGCCCCGGTGATCGTCATGTCCGCGTTCGGGACCGTGGAAAACGCGGTGGAGGCAATGAAGAAGGGCGCGGTGGATTTCCTGCCCAAGCCTTTTTCGCTGGATCATCTGGGGGTGGTGGTCGAAAAGGCGCTGGAAGTTCGCAAGCTGCGCGATGAGAATCGCGAATTGCGGGAAGCGCTGGGGCAAAAATATCAGTTCGAAAATATTATCGGCAACAGTCAGGAGATGCAGGATATTTTCGCCACTATCACGCGCGTCGCCGGGACGCGGGCCACGGTTTTGCTGTGCGGCGAAAGCGGAGTTGGAAAAGACATGATCGCGCGGGCGATCCATCAGCACTCGCCGCGCCGGGACAAGCCGTTCATCAAGATCAACTGCACCGCCATCCCGGAAAATCTGATGGAGAGCGAACTATTCGGCTACGAAAAGGGCGCGTTTACGGGCGCGAACATTTCAAAACCCGGAAAATTCGAGAGCGCGGATACCGGCACCGTGTTTCTCGACGAGATCGGCGACGTGCCCCCGGGCATCCAGGTGAAGCTGCTGCGGGTCCTGCAGGATCGCGAATTCGAACGGCTGGGTAGCAATAAGGTGATGCACACGGATGTGCGGGTGGTGGCCGCCACCAACGTCGATTTGCGAGCGGCGCTGGAACAGGGGACTTTTCGCGAGGATCTGTATTACCGGCTGAATGTGGTTCCGCTCAACATTCCACCTTTGCGCGAACGTAAGGACGACATCCCTTATCTGGTGCAGCACTTCGCGAAAAAATTCGGCGGCGAGATCAGCGAGGGCGCACTGGAGCGCCTGATGAGCTACCACTGGCCGGGCAACGTCCGGGAGTTGGAGAACGTGGTGGAGCGCAGCATCCTGCTGGCCCAGGGGCCGCGCGTCGAAGCCGGCGACGTGAGGATCGATACGTCGGCGGCGCGCAGCCGTCCCGCGACATCGAGCGATCACTTTCTGCCGGAGGGCGTGAGCCTCGACGAATACGAGCAATCCATTATCCGTGAAGCACTGAAGCGCGCGAACGGGAACAAAAGTCAGGCCGCGCGGTTGCTCGGCCTGACCAGAAATGCGCTTCGCTATCGCCTGACCCAGATGGGAATCGAGTAACGCTTACTGCGGCGGCGGAGGCGGCTGGTTGCCCTTGCACGATCCGGCTACGGAAACGCCTTCCTGAGTGCTGAAGAAGAAGGTTGCGGCAGTTACGGTCGAGCCGGAGGTAACATCCGGGGCGTTGATCAGGAAGGTGGCTGTTCCCGCAGTGAAAGGATTGTGCGGCTTGTTCCCCGCGATGGAAGCATTGGCGGAGGCATACGATCCGCTCACGGCGGGATCTCCGATCAATAAATGACTCGGACCGGACCCGCCGAGATTGGTGCACAGCACGCAGAGCTGGAACCCGCCATTAAAGTTGTCGTCGAGAGCCCACCCGGTTGCGGATGGACCGAGATCCGTGAACGATCCGCCTCGATTGACTCGCCTCAGATTCGCCGACGTCGGCCCCAGGGTCGCGGCCGCCTGGCCGGTGCTGAGCGCAAACGCAACCCCATTGAGCAGTTGGCCGGCGCTCCTGGGGTCGGCAAGATTATTGGCCAGGGTAACGGTGATGAATCCGTTGCCGACCGTGAAATTCGCGCTGGCGCTGACCACGCCGTCGGACACGCTCGCTCCGTCTGGCGTCGTGCAGTTTTGCGCCGCGAGCGTAAGCGCTCCGGCAACAAATGTCAGCAAAAATCCGGCAATTCTCATGAATCGTGACTCCTCGAGGAATTTTTTGCGGAGTAATCTCCGTCGTGGAGTGATCGTCGCGAAGAACGATCCGCTCCACTCGGAGAACAGAGGAGTCCGCCCGGGATTTTCGTTTAGGTCGACCTAGTGGCCGCTTTAGGCCGAGGCCATTTTCGGCGTCAGCACATCGACCAGTTCCTGAACCGCCGACGCGCTCTTCGCGAGCATTGCTTTCTCTTCGTCGTTCAGCTGAATCTGGTAGATCTGTTCGATACCCTTTGCGCCCAGTTTCACCGGAACACCGACGTATAAGCCTTTGATACCGTACTCGCCTTCCAGCAGCGCCGCGCAGGGCAGGACTTTTTTCTTGTCCTTGAGAATCGATTCCACCATCTCCACCGCGGCCGCGGCCGGGGCGTAGTAAGCGCTGCCGGTCTTCAGGTACTTCACGATCTCCGCGCCGCCGGTGCGCGTGCGATCCACCAGCCGGTCGAGCGTCGCTTTATCCATCAGCTCACTGAGCGGAATTCCGGACACGTTGGACAGCCGCACGATCGGCACCATCGTGTCGCCATGACCGCCGAGGACGACCGCGGTCACGTTTTCGACCGAGACATTCAACTCCGCCGCGATGAAGGTGCGGAAACGCGCGGTGTCGAGCACGCCGGCCATTCCGATCACGCGATCCTTCGGAAATTTCGAAACTTTCTGCGCCACCCAGCACATCGCATCCAGCGGATTGGTCACCAGCACCAGAATCGCGTTGGGCGAATATTTTGCCACCTGTTCGGTGACGTTCTTGATCACCTCATAGTTCGCCATCAGCAGATCGTCGCGGCTCATGCCGGGTTTACGGGCGAGACCCGCGGTGATCACCACCACATCCGAATTCGCGGTGGGAGCGTAATCGTTCGCGCCGGTCACGCGCACGTCGTATCCTTCAATCGGTCCGGCTTGCAGCATGTCGAGGCCCTTGCCTTGCGGCACGCCTTCCACGATGTCCACCAGCACCACATCCGCCAGTTCTTTAAAGGCAATGTTCAGCGCACAGCTCGCGCCGACGTTGCCGCCGCCTACTACAGTCACTTTATTACGCATAAAGTGCGATTATAACGTATTCAAGGAGCATGACTTTTGTACTTTGAGGACTATGGGGTCGATGCCGTAACCGTTTCCCGCGGGCGCACCATCACCGAGGCGGACATCGTGAACTTCGCCGGGCTCTCGGGCGATTTTGTCGAACTTCACGTCAACGCCGAGTACGCCAAGAAGCGGTCCGTTTGGACGCCGGATCGCGCACGGCGCGCTCATCTTCAGCGTGTCCACCGGGCTGCTGATGCAGATGCAGCACGATCCGGAGGCGATCGTGGCGTTTTACGGAGTCGACCGGATGCGCTTCACCGCGCCAGTGTTCATCGGCGATACGATTCACCTTTCGCGGCGCGTTCTGGAGAAGCAATTGAAGAACGCGGAACGCGGCGTGGTCGCATTCGAAAACACGGTGCTCAATCAGGACGCGAAGCCCGTGCTGGTATACATCGCGCGGCTGATGCTGAAGACGCGGCCGTGACGGCGCTCGACGGCATCACCGTTCTGGATCTCACCCGGCTCTTGCCCGGCGCGGTGGCGACGCAGTGGCTCGCCGACTTCGGCGCGCAGGTGATCAAGATCGAGCAACCGGGGACGGGCGATTATGCCCGTCACAACTTTGGGAACGGCGGCGAAAATCCGATTTTCGCGCTTACCAATCGAGGTAAAAAAAGCGTAGCGCTCGATCTCAAAGATCCGCAAGGCGCGCAGTCGTTTCTCAAGCTGGTGACGAACGCCGATGTCCTGATGGAAGGATTCCGGCCGGACGTCATGAAACGGCTGGGGCTCGATTATGAAACTCTTCGCGAAGTGCATCCGCGATTGATTTACGTCGCGCTCACCGGGTACGGCCCAACCGGAAAATATTCGGCGCTGGCCGGGCATGACATCAACTATCTGGCCTTGTCCGGCGTGCTGGATCTGATGGGCCGCGAAGATGGGCCGCCATCGCTTGCTGGGATTCAGATCGCCGATCTGGCAGGCGGATCGATGCAGGCCGTGATCGGCATTCTGCTGGCGCTCGAAGCGCGGCATCGCACCGGACGAGGACAACGGGTGGAGGTTTCGATGTTTGCCGGCTCCGCCGCGATGATGCCGGTCCCCAGGGCGGCGCTGCTTGCCGGCCATCCAGTGGAACGCGGCGCCGGCCTGCTCAACGGCGGATATGCCTGTTACCAGGTTTATGCGGCGGCCGATGGATCGTACGTCGCGGTGGGCGCGTTAGAGTCGAAGTTCTGGACGAATCTGTGCCGGGAGCTATCGTGCGAGGATCTGATCCCGGAACAGTTCGCGTCCGATCAGGCCATGGTCAAGGCGCGGCTCTCGGATATTTTTCTTCGCGCCACCGCCGAAGAATGGTTCTCACGGCTTGGCGCGAAGGATTGCTGCGTCACGCCAGTCCGGCATTTGAAGGACGCAACCGCCGACTACCCATCAGCGCCGATTCCTGGACTGAGCAACACGCCGGGGGTAGCCGCGGAAGGCGTACCCAAGCTTGGCGAGCACAATCGCGAGCTGCTGTAAAAACGTCAGCCTGCCGGGCGGGGTATCATGCAAGACATGAATCGGCGAACATTTCTGCTTTCGTCTAGCTCCGCGGTATTGGCTTCGGCCGCTCCCGCACCTGGGGCGACCGTGCTCTACGGCGATCGTTCCATTACGCTCGAAAAAGTCCAGTCCGATTCGAAGGATCTGTGGGTCCACAAGACGGACTTGCCTCGAATCAACGAATTCGAAGTGAAGCCGCAGGGCGCATGCCGGGGCGATGTTTGCATTCCCATTTCGAAGGATTTGCAGCGGGGCCAGTGGTTCAACCTGACCGGATTCGCGCACAAGGTGAACGAAACCGTGGTCGCGGATGCCGGCACGCATACCTGGAGCTTCGGTGAAATTCCGGTGGTGCGCGGAGCGTTCTTGAATTCCCGCATCGCTCCCGATTTCGCGGTGCCCGATCGCAAAGGACGCATCGTTCATTTGAACGATTTTCGCGGGAAGAAAGTGCTGGTGCTCACCTGGGCATCCTGGTGAGGATGCCGCCTCGATCTGCCAGGCTGGCAGAAAGTTTACGAGTCGGCGAAGGATCAGAATTTTGAAATCGTGGCGGCCGCGCAGGATTCGGGCGGAGAAGCCGCCGCCGGCCAGTGGTACGACCGCGCGAAAGCGACGTTTACCACCCTGGTGGACGTCCAACACACCGTCAGCTCGACGTTTCAATTCATCAACGTGCCCATGGGAGTCTGGATCGACGAGCGTGGCCGCGTGGTTCGTCCGGCGGAGCCTGCCTGGAGCACCAACAGCGAAATGAAGATCGGCGCGAAGAGCATCGTGACCGAAGGCGAGAAATACGTCGCCGCGCTGCGCGATTGGATCGCGAACGGAGATCGCAGCTCCTACGTGCTGTCCGACGAGGAATTCGAGCGCCGCGTAAAGCCACGTTCCCCCGCCGAAATGGAAGCCGATGCGAGTTTCAAGCTCGCGGTCTGGTTCCATCAGAGCGGCCGCAACGATCTGGCGGAATCATATTTCGTCCGCGCGCAAAAACTCAATCCGGACGATTGGAATTATCATCGCCAGGACTGGAGCTTCACGCCCGACCAGGCCGGCAAGAAATGGCTGCAGAAGTTCAATACACTCGATGAGCCGTATTATCCGAAGCTGGACCTGTCCCCTAAGAAGCAGCAATAACGCCGGCGATGAAAGTGTGTATGATATTCCAATGCGTCTGATCGGAATCTCGCTCTTGCTGTTGTTTTCTTTCGCCGCGCTAAACGCGCAGGAGAATCAGGATAAGGCCAAGAAAGGCCCGCCGCCTCCTCCCTCCAATCTGAAGGTGCTGAAAGTCACCACCAGACCCGAGGTCGTGGCCATCATGCGGACCTTCACCACGGGACTCGGCGTCGAATGCGGCTATTGCCACGCGCGAGGGAACATGGCCAGCGACGAGAATCCCAAGAAGGAAATCGCCCGCCACATGATTGAGATGGTGCACACCATCAACGCGAATTTCCCGGATGGCAAGGAGCACGTGACGTGCTACACCTGCCATCGCGGCGAGGCTGAGCCGAAAACCGCGCCGGAACCGAAAGCCCAGTAGATCGCCGGTAGATCAAGGCTCGGGCAGGTACAGTTCGATCCACTGCCCGTGCCGCGTCCAGCGCAGTACCGGCACGAATCCCAAGCCTGCGTGGATCTGCTCAGGCGTCGCCTGGCGGTAATATCCCCAGTGCTTCTCTAGAAAATTCCGGACGAAATCGAAATCGAGCGCGCCGCCATCGAGGCCCCAGACGCGCGAGAACACCACCAGGACGTCGATGTTCTTGCGATCGAGATTGGCGAGACTGGTGAGCCGGAAATCCTCAGCCGGTATCACTTGGACCGGCTGCGTCACGTAGCCGAACTCGGGACGCCGTAACGCATCCGTGAACGGCCACGCAGTGGCGACGCGCTTGCCGGGCGCGTTCACTTCCAGGTAAGCGGCCGCCTCCTGCTGCAGCGCGACGAAGTCCGTCATGGCCAGATTATTTTCGAGGGAAAACGGATACGGCGGATTCCAGATGAAGCCCAGCAGGAGACCCGCGATGATCGCCACTCGGGTGATCCATCGCCAGCTAAAGGGCAAAGTGGATCCGGCCGCGGCCATCGCGGCGAACACGACGGGCATGGCCGGAAGATTGTACCGGTCAAGCGCCGCGCCTCCGAAGATCGATACCAGGGCGATTTGCGCGCCGGCCACCAGGAAAACGATGTTCCACTCGCGCCCGCGCAGAACGCGTGAGCCGGCGAAGATCGTGATCGCCCCGATCCATAGCCCGTCGGAAACGAACAGAAAATATATCCGCCGTTGCAGGGTGCCCAGAATGTGAATGGCCCGCAGCGATTCCGAAACGTTGTACCGGGCGAATTCGGAGTTGCCCAGCCAGTTCCCGGTTGCGTGATGGAGTACGATCAGCCAGGCCCCCAGCGCGATCGCGGGCGCCAGAAAATACAGCGCTGGCTTGCGCTTCTTTTCGAAGATCCACAGCCAGGCGGCCAGCACGAACGGCGTTGAGATCGAGGTCTCCTTCACCAGCACCATCGCCGTGCAGGCGATGGCGCACGCGGCGAAGCGATCCTCCAGGAACAGCAGCAGCGCCAGAATGGTCAGCGTCATGGCCGGCATGTCGAGCTGCACCATCATCGACTGCGTATAGAACATCGGCGAAGCCAGCAGGAACAGAATCGCCGCGAACGCCGGAGCTCCAGGCGCTTTTCGCGACAGCCGGATCGCCAACAGGAACGAGAACAGCGCGCCGAACGCCGCGATGGTCAACATGGCGACGCGAGCCGCGGGTATCGAGTAGCCGAAGATTCTCCACACGAATGCGATGTACGCCATCACCGCCGGCGGATGTACATTGGGCAGCGTGGTCTTCGGAATCCACGCCCCCAACTGGAGAATGTCGAGCGATGCCGGCGCGAACTGCCCGATCTCATCCCAGAAATAGGGCAGTTTCAGATACGGAGTGTGAACCGCGATCAGCAGCGTCAGGAACGCTACGAAAAACCACGCGATGGATGTCGTCCTGGACGACACGTGCTATTGAATGGTCGAACCGGAGCCGTGCGGCTCCAGTTTGATCTCGCCGAATGCGGCCTCATACTGCTGCACGTTGTGGGTCAGAATGCTTGACAGAGCCTTGGCCTGTTGCGGGCTCAGAAAAATGGACTGGAAATTCTGGACCGACACGACTTCGGGCGAATTCTGGCTCATGGTGCCAAAGCTCAGCAGAAAATCCCACAAGGTGATGCGCACCTGCACGCTGTTCGCGTAGCTCTCGCGGTAGTCCGCGGTGTTGGTCAACTGGATCTTCGGCGCAGGCGGTTGGGGATTCATTCGATACAAGGATATCAGCGTTTCTTCCGCTTTCAGCGCCGGTCAGGATAAGTTTCGATGCAGCTCCGCCAGTTCGGCGACGCTCAACTGCTCGGCGCGCCGCTTCATGCCCGGAATGGTGTCCACCCGGTCTTTGCCGTAAATCTCCGCGAGATTGTTCCGCAGCGTTTTTCGCTTGTGCCGGAAGCACGCGGCGGCGAATTTCAGAATCTCCTCGCGATCGCCGTATTCGTTGGGCCGCGGGCTCAATTGGACTACTGCGCTGTCGACTTTGGGCGGAGGTTGAAACGCCGTTCGCAACACCGGAAACAGAATTTCGGGGGTCGCGTAAAGCTGCGTTTCGACGCTCAGATATCCGAATTCGCGCGTTCCGGGCGACGCAGCGAGCCGCGCCGCGACCTCGGCCTGCATCAGGAAAACGGCGCGCGTCCAGGTTTCGCCCAGCTCGAAAATTTTCTCCAGAATCGGCGAGGTGATGTAGTAGGGGAGATTGCCCACGAACACCGCCGGACCCCACGCGCCCAGATCGGTCTTGAGAACGTCGCCCTCCACCAGAATCAATCGCCCGTTCGCCAGGGGCTCGGCGAATTTCTGACGCAGATAGTGGACCAAATAGGGATCTACTTCAATCGCCACCAGTTTAGCGGCGCGCTCCAGCAGCGATGCGGTCAGCGCTCCCTTGCCGGGGCCGATTTCGATGGCGAGAGGAGCCTGTTCTCCGCAGGCGGCCGACGCAATACGGTCGAGAATCGATTTCTTGTTGAGGAAGTGCTGCCCGAACCGTCTACCCAAACCGGCGGCTTAACCCTTCACGTCGATATGGCTCGATCGCAACGAAAGTCGCAGACGGCCTTCGACGGGCTGGCCGAATGAAGTCGCGGGCGTGAAGCGGGTCAGCAGCAGGACTCCCGCGATACTCCGGCGCAGAGCCTGGTCGTTTGGATAATTTCCGGACACGATTTGGTAATCCACCATGCGGCCGTCGCCGTCGATGGTCACGTCCACAATCACGTCGTCGGCGTCATCGAAAGATACAGGAGCCGTAATTTTCACCGCTGCTTCCGTGGTGAACATGCTGGGAACGTCAAGCGCGTTCGATCCACGAACCGGGTACAGCGGAACGATCCACATGCTGAATATCAGGACGGCGGAACACACGCCGCCGGCGAGAGGCAGCGCCAGGGGACGCATCAGGTTGTCGAAAAACAGGTGAAGACGGTCCAGGAACGCGAGGCTGCGCCCATACACGCGCCGGCGCTGCTCGCGGGAGGCGATGACGCGCAGCGAGGACGTGAACCCCGGCGGAGGCACTCGCCGCGGCAGGGTACGCAACGTCCGGCTCAACGCTTCGTCGTTGATCCGGACTTTATTGATCAACACCCGCTCTTCGATTTTAGGATCGCGTGTCATGCCGCCAGTCAACTCTCTTTGCAACGCGTAAACGTCGCGTGCGCCGGTTCACTCCGCCAGTTGCGGGGACCAGTTCACGGCCGAAGCCGGCTCCAGTTTGCCCGCCAGATATTTTCTTAATGCATCGCGGCCGCGAAGAATTCGGGATTTCACCGTTCCCAGCGAAATATCGAGAATCTCCGCGATCTCTTCATAACTCATCCCTTCGATTTCGCGAAGCACCAGCGCCGCGCGAAAATGCGGATTCACCTGCTGCAATGCCGCCTCGATCAGCGCCTGCGTCTCCTGGTCCACCGCCGCTTCAAACGGCGAGCGTCCCGGATCGGGCAGCCAGTCCTGATACCCGTGCGCTTCACCCGGTTCGGCGTCCAGCCCCACTTCCTGGCGACGGTGCCTGCTGAACCATCGCCGGTGGTTCCTGGCCTCATTCACGGCGATGCGATAGATCCAGGTCTTGAGCGACGCATCCTGCCGGAAGCACCCGATATTTCGAAAAACCTTGAGAAACACTTCCTGAACTACATCGGCGGCGTCGGCGGGATCGTCCAGTAGCCGGCTCACCAGATTGAACACCGGATGCTCGAACCGCTGGATCAGGGTCTCGTACGCATCCTCCATCCCGGTGCGCAAACCGGCAACCAGATCCGCCTCCCGTTGGACAGGTGGACTCGATGCATCGAATTGGAACCCCACGGTGGTGTCTGCCACAACCGGCCTTCCAACCAATTCTACCGCTTCCTGAGTAGAGACACCGGAGGCTGGCGGTTAGTTCCCGCTGCCATCGGCGATGGCAAACGATCGACCCGGAATTTTCCGCGTATAAGGTGGAATTTTTCGAATATTAGCGGATTTGGGGGACAGTACCTAGAATGACCCCGGGTTAGAATGGGGCAGATGTTGGCCTGCTTTTTAGCGCTGGCTTGGGTTTCGCTGGCTGCCATGGCGCAGACGCCTCAGGTATTTCCTGCCGGAGACGGCGTCATGCCGGCACGCGTCGTTCAAAAGACCGCGCCGGAATACACCGAGGCCGCGCGCCAGGCAAAACTGGAAGGCACTGTTGGGGTGCGCCTGATCGTCAACGCCGATGGAGAACCAGAGGATGCTTACGTCTTGCGTTCCCTCGGTTTGGGGCTCGATCAGGAAGCCGTGGCTGCCGTTCGCAACTGGCGCTTTGCCCCGGGGATGAAAGACGGCAAGATGGTGGCGGTCGTAACCGACGTCGACGTTCCGTTTCATCTACTTACGGGGCGGGCGGAGCTGGCATTTGTCTCGGGTCGACTTCGACCTGCCGGCGGGAGTTTCGCTGCCCGGCATTGAAGACGCGCCGTACCCCGCAGCCTCCGGCCCGGAGCGGCAAGATGCGGTTTCCCTTTCGTTCGACATTGATGCGGAGGGCGTACCGGTGAATATTCGGGCTGCTAAATCCACCGACGCGGAGTGGGAACAGGAACTGATCGCCATGCTGCGGAATTGGAGATTTCATCCCGCCACGAAAGACGGTATGGCCGTCGGTGTCGGAGCCACCTTCGATTTTGCTCGCGGCCGCGCTACTTCCTGAGCGCTTTCCCGGCGAGCGCGCCAGTGTACCGCCCATCCTCGACCGCCATTTTGCCGTTCACGAACACGTATCTCATTCCCGTTGCTGGTACCGTCGGCTGCTCATAGGTCGAACGATCGGCGATGGAGCCGGAATCGAACACGATCACATCCGCGAAATAACCTGGCCGGAGAAGTCCGCGATCCTTCAAATGGAACGTCTCCGCCGTCAAACCGCTGGAGGAATGGATCGCATACGGCAGGCTGATGACCTTTTTCTCGTTTACGTACACCCGAATCTTTCTAGGGAACGTCCCATACTTCCGAGGATGTCCCTCCGAGCCGTCCGATCCGGTCATCACGAAGTCCTGCTTCATGAAATTCTCGATGTCGCCTTCGTTCATGTTGAAGGATGCCACGCCGGCCCCGCCGCCCTTGATGATTTCCAGCGCGGCTTCGATGGGCGATTCGTGCCGCGCTTCCGCCACTTGGTTCAGACGCTTCCCCAGAATCGATTTATCGCGACCTGAAATCAACAGCAGCGATGCGGCTCCTCCACGGCGCTTGAGATTCTCTTCCATTTCCGCCATCAAACGGGGGCGCACGGAAGGGTCGTCAATACGCCCGATCAACGCCCCATTGCCCCCGACCTCCGCCCAGCGCGGTATCAGTGACGCGGTCACGCTCGATCCCGATGCTTCGTAAGGATACTGATCGGCGGTGACGTGCAGCCCTTCCGATCGAGCCTGACGAATCAGTTCGATGGCCTGGGTGCTTTGTCCCCAGACCGCGGGCCCCAGCGCCTTGATGTGTGAAATATGGACGTCGATATGGGCTTCCCGCGCAATGCGGATCGCCTCTCGAATCGCGCCCAGCAGCCCGATCGTGTAGGAATCTTCGTCGCGGAGGTGGCTGTCATAGACTCCTCCCTCGGCCGCCGCTGACTTGGCGAGCTGGATCACTTCTTCGGTGGTCGCGTAGCTTCCGGGTGCGTAATAGAGGCCGGTCGACATGCCTAACGCGCCCTCTTTCACGCCGCGATCCACTAGAGCGCGCATTTGATTCAATTGCGCCGGCGACGGCGCGGCATCGCTCATCCCCATCACTTCACGGCGTACGGTCCCCTGGCCGATATAAACGGCGGCATTGGTCCCGATTCCTTGCCGCTCCCATTTGGACAATGTCGCGCCGGTTTGCAAAGGACCTTGCCCATCGTTGCCGGTGAACACCGTCGTCACGCCCTGCATCAGATACGCGATGTTCGAATTGCGCTTGGGATCGGCCAGATCGTCCAGGACGTGCGCGTGTGGATCGATGAACCCGGGGCTGATGGTTAATCCTTTCACATCGAGGATTCTTGCGCCCTTCAAATCCTGCCTGGTCGAGTCGCCGACAAAAACGATCCGGTCGCCCCGCAGCCCGACGTCGGCCGTGAATGCCGCGCTGCCGGAGCCGTCGATCACCTGGCCACCCCGCAGGACCACGTCAACCTGACCGACCGCCAGTGTGGCGCACAACGCAAAACATCCGGCGACGCATCTCATCCTGACAAGTGTACCGGCAAAAACGCCGAGCGCCGGGATCGCCGACTTTCTTGTCAGGCGCCCCGGCGCTCTTTCGCTCGCATTAGGAGAAACTAACGGCGGTCATGCCGCATATCGCGGGCATGATCGAAGTTATGCTCGAAGGCGCGATGCTGCCAGTACCCTTCGTGCCACACGCGGCGCCCGCCGACGTAGACGTAGGTGCCGCCAACCCAGGAGTAGTCCGGTCCGGGGCAGGGCGGAATCGCAGCCACCACGGGAGGAGCCACCACCACTGCGGCCGGTGCGCCGAACCCGAATCCGACCGCCACGCGAACCCTCGGAGCCGCGAACATCGTGCTGCCGGCCAATAACAAAGTCGCGATCAATTTCGTTTTCATTTTCTTTTCTCCTTCCAACTCCGCTACTTGAAAAGCAACCCGTATGCCAACTCTATCTCATAGAAAATACGAGGATTGCAGCCCTTCCTGCGGCTGGTTTCCACCACGGCCCGGTGGATTTCAGCCGATGCGGCTCAAATTCTGGCCCGTATATGCCGAAAGCAAGGGGAACAAAGAAGAATTTGTGACGATTTTAGGAACCGTGATAACTTTTTTCACTTCTGGCGCATCTATTTGTTGAAGTTGGGTTTTCTATTAATTTCAATCGATCGGATCGCAAATTAGGTCTCACTGCGATTGATGTCAACCTTCGGAATCTGTAACGCGTTCATTCACACGAGCAACGACATTTCAGGAGCACACGGACAAACCAAATGAGAATCTGCGTTTTAGGCGGTGACGGTTATTGCGGTTGGGCGACTGCGTTGTACCTTGTCCTCGAAAGGCCACACGGTTTCGATAGTCGACAACTATGCGCGCCGTCAATGGGATCACGAGTTGGGAGTGCAGACGCTGACGCCGATTCAGCCTCTGGCGGACCGGTTGCGAGCCTGGCATGACCTCACCGGCCGGCGGATCGAGCTCTTCGTGGGCGATGTTACGGATTACGACTTTCTGGCCTCCACCATCGAAAGCTTTCGTCCGGAAGCCGTGGTGCATTTCGCCGAACAACGCGCCGCGCCGTATTCGATGATCGACCGCAAGCACGCGGTGTTCACGCAGGTCAACAATGTGGTGGGCACCCTGAATCTGCTATTCGCGATTCGCGAACTGCTGCCCGATTGCCACCTGGTGAAGCTCGGCACCATGGGCGAGTACGGCACGCCCAACATCGACATCGAAGAAGGCTACATCAAGATCGAGCACAACGGCCGCAGCGATGTTCTACCGTTCCCCAAACAGCCCGGCTCGTTCTACCACCTGTCGAAAGTCCACGACAGCCACAACATCATGTTCGCCTGCCGGATCTGGGGCATTCGCGCCACCGATCTGAATCAGGGCGTGGTGTACGGCACCGTCACCGATGAAGTGCGGCATGGACGAGGCGCTGATCAATCGCTTCGACTACGACGAAGTATTCGGCACGGTGCTTGAACCGGTTCTGCGTCCAGGCAGCGATGGGGCATCCGCTGACGGTATACGGCACGGGTGGCCAGACGCGCGGATTCCTGGACATCCGCGACACGGTGCGCTGCATCGAAATCGCCTGCCTGAATCCCGCCGCGCGCGGCGAGTGCCGCGTGTTCAACCAGTTCACCGAACAATTTTCCGTGCTGCGAGCTGGCGCAGATGGTGCAGGCCGCCGGAAGGGACCTCGGCATGAATGTCGAGATCGCAGCACATGACCGGCCCCGCGCGTCGAACTCGAAGAGCATTATTACAACGCCAAGCATTCGAAGCTGATCGACCTCGGGCTTGAAGCCGCATTATCTTTCGGAATCGCTGCTCGACTCACTGATGAACATCGCCGTCAAGTATCGCGATCGCGTCGATACCTCGTATGTTCCTGCCGCAGGTGGAATGGCGAAATCCGGCCAATACGCGCCGCCAGCGCATGGGCGCCGCGGCCGCCGTGGAGAACGCGTTCTAACGAACCTTGAGCGGCTTCGCCTGGACAGCGCGAAATCCAAGCCACTATGCTTGGAGTTTGTGCCTTGCATGAACCCAAGCGTAAACCGATGGTGAGCCCACACGACGCGGACCGCGAAAAGCGCCTTCATCTCTACCTGATCGTCATTCTGTTCGCCGCCGCGGTGTACATCGGCTGCATGATTTCTCCGCCGTCGCTGATGGACGACGTGGACGCCGTGCAGGCGCAGATCGCCCGCAACATGCTCAGCTTCCGGCGACTGGGTGACCGCCCGACTGGACGGCGTCGCTTATCTTGAGAAAGCCCCGCTCATTTACTGGGCTATCGCGATCTGCCTACAAGCTCTTCGGTGCGTTCAGATTGGGTCGGCGCGCATTCCCGTCGTGCTATCAGCCATCGGTCTCGCCTGGCTCACCGCCGCGTTCGGAATGTGGGCCTTCGGGCGGCGTGCCGGATTTTACGCGGGCCTGTGTATCGCCACCTGCGTCGGCCTGTTTCTGTTCACCCGCATCCAGATTCCCGACGTGATGCTGACCGCCGGCATCGCGCTCTCGATGTGGGCCTTCCTGCGCGCCATCGACGAGGAGGAAGCCGCGACCGCGCTGGTGGGCCTTTCTGCTCGCCGCGAGCCTCGGCGTCAGCCTGCTGCTCAAGAGCCTGATCGGCGTCGTCTTCCCGGTCGCCGCAGGGATCATCTATCTCGCCGTCACCCGCCAGCTCTTTCAGTGGAGACGTCTGGAAACGCATGCGCCCGTTTAGCGGCATCCTGATCATCCTGTTCATCGCCGCGCCGCTGGCACGTGCTGGCGACGCTCCGCAATCCGCCCTATTTCGATTTCACGATGCATAGCGCGCCCGGCGAATATCACGGATTCCTGTGGTTCTTCTTCATCAACGAACAGCTTCTGCGATTCCTGAACCTGCGTTATCCGCGCGATTACAATACCGTCCCGCGCCTGTGGTTCTGGCTGCTCCATCTGGTCTGGCTCTTTCCGTGGAGCGTGTATCTTCCCGCCGTCGGCGAAGCTGTCGTTCAAACCGGTCGATCGCGCCGGACGAGACTCGGTCTGCTGGCGCTGTGCCTGGACCGGATTCGTTCTGATCTTCTTCACCTTCTCGACCACGCAGGAATATTATTCGATGCCATGCTATCCGGCGCTGGCGCTGCTGCATCGGCTCGGCCATGGCCGAAGGCGGTCCGTGGATCACGGCGCGGCACGCGCGTACTGTCCGTGATCCTGCTATGCGCCGCGCTGGCCTGCGCGACGCTATGGTTTCTGGTCGCGCAACGTATCCCGCGCCCGGCGATATATCGAGCGCGCTGAGCCAGAATCCCGACGGCCTACACGCTTTCGCTCGGCCACATGGAGGATCTGACGCTTGCAATCCTTCGCGTATCTTCGCGCTGCCTTTGCTGGTGGCCGGGTGGCATTTCTGATCGGCGCGATCGGCACCCTGTTTTTCACCGGACGCCGGGCATTTCTCGCCGCCGCCGTGATGGCGGTGATCTTTTTCCAGGCCGCGCGCATGGCGCTGGTGGTGTTCGATCCGTACATGTCCTCGCGTCCACTGGCCGAAGCGTTGATGCGCTCGCCCGAAGGCCAGCTGATCGTCGATCATCACTATTACACGTTTTCGTCGATCTTTTTCTATACCAACCGCACCGCCCTCCTGCGTGAATGGCCGGATCAACAACCTGGTCTACGGCTCGTACGCGCCCGGCGCGCCGGACGTGTTCATCGACGATGCGCAGTGGAAGAACCTGTGGCTCGCGAAAGAGCGCTACTACATCATCGCGGATGCGACGGCCGAGCCCGGACTGCTGGCCAACTGGTCGGCCGGGATCAGCTATCCATACCGTCCTCGCCAGCGGAGGTAAGGTACTGCTGACTAATCACTTCACTGTCCTGCTGACAATATCCCAACAAATGAGTTACGATGGTTCCCGCGGGAAGCGTCTGATCTAACCGGTGCAATTTCTCATCTTGGGCGTAGCCGCGATCCCGTTTGTCTATTACCTGATCGTCCTCTACAGCGCGTGGCGCTTTTTTCGTCAGCCCCAAGCCCGTCCGCCGACCGTGCATTCACGCCGCCGGTGAGCAATCTGAAACCGATCCGCGGACTCGATCCCGACGCCTACGAGAATCTGGCCAGTTTCTGCCGCCAGGATTATCCCGACTATGAACTGGTGCTGTGCGTCGATCAGGGAGACGAAGCGATTCTACCCATGGTAGAGCGGCTGCAACGCGATTTCCCGGATCGTCAGATCCGCGTGCTGTTCGGCTCGGGCCGCGTCGCCACCAATGATAAAGTCGCGAAACTGGTGCGCCTGGTGAGCGAAGCACGGCACGAAGTGGTGGTGATCAGCGACAGCGACGTGCGCGTCGGGCCGGATTATCTGCGTACCGTAGTGGCTCCCCTGGCCGATCCGAAAGTCGGCGCGGTGACATGCTTTTATGTGCCGACGGGCGTTCAGACCTTCGCCGAAAACCTGCAATCGGTGGGCATGATGTCCGATTTCTACCCGGGCATTCTGGTGGCCTGGCAACTGGACGGCGTCAAATTCGCCCTCGGTCCCACCATTGTCACCACCCGGAGCAGGCTCGCCGGATTCGGCGGCTACGAGAACATCGAAAATCGACCGGCGGACGATCTGCTGGTCGGGCCGCCTCATCGCCGAACAGGGGTACGACGTCGCGCTGCTGCGTTATTGCGTTTCCACGGTCGCCGATTTCAAGACCATCGGCGATCTGCTGCACAAGCGTATGCGCTGGATCGTGGTGATGCGGCACATGCGTCCCTGGGGCCATTTCGGATTACTCCTCACGCAGGGTCTTCCCTGGTGCCTGCTGGCGGTGGCGGTGCATCCGACCGCTGGCGGTCGCGGCCGGTTACCTGGGAACCTATTTCGTGCTGCGCTTGGCAATGACGGTCATGATCGGCGTGTGGGGCCTGAAGCAGCGCGACACCTGGTCTAAGTTGGCGCTGATTCCGGCGTGGGATGCGGTCGCTTTTTTCCTGTGGCTGACCAGCTTTACCCGCAAGAGCGTGCGCTGGCGCGGCGCGGATTACTATATCCGCGATGGCAATCTGGTTCCCGTCGCTGCCGACGAATAACTAAAGCGCGTAGAATCGGTTCATGTCCGATCGCGAAATCACACGCCGCCAGGCGAGCCAGATTCTGGGGGCCGCGGCCGCCGCCGGTTCGCTCTCTGCCCAACCTTCAGACATCTGCTTCCTGACCGCGCGGGAAATTGCCACGCTGGTGAAGCAAAAGAAATTGAGCGCGCGCGAAGTAATGGAGGCGCATCTCAAGCAGATCGATCGCCTGAACCCGCAGGTCAACGCGATCGTCACGCTGATCGCCGATCAGGCGATGCAGAACGCCCGCAAAGCCGACGAGTCGCAGGCGCATGGCGCGGCGCTCGGCCCGCTGCATGGCCTGCCCATCGCGCATAAGGATCTGGTAGAGACCGCCGGTATCCGCACCACTTTCGGCTCGCCGATCTTCAAGGACAACGTTCCCACGCACGACGCGATTCTGGTGGAGCGCATCCGCGATGCCGGCGCCATTTGCATCGGTAAGACTAATACGCCGGAATTTGGCGCCGGGTCGCAGACCTTCAACCAGGTGTTCGGGGCAACGAAGAATCCTTACGACGTGACTAAAACCTGCGGAGGTTCGAGCGGAGGCGCGGCGGTGAGTCTCGCCTGCGGTATGCTGCCGATCGCCGATGGAAGCGACAGTGGAGGATCGTTGCGCAATCCCGCGGCATTTTGCAGTGTCGTCGGATTTCGCACCTCGCCCGGCCGCGTTCCGCACGCCGCGCAAGGCGACTCCTGGTCGACGCTCGGAGTTTCAGGGCCCATGGCTCGCAACGTCGCCGATGCCGCGCTGCTGCTGAGCGTGATGGCCGGACCGGATGCGCGCTGTCCCATCTCAATCGACGAGCCGGGCGCGCGTTTCGCAGGCGAGCTGGGGCGCGATTTCAAGGGCGTGCGCGTCGCCTGGTTCAAGGATCTGGGCGGCGTCAAGTTCGATTCACGAATCCGCGCCGTCGTGAACGCCCAGCGCAAGACCTTCGAGGATCTGGGCTGCATCGTCGAGGAAGCCGAGCCCGATTTTACCGGCGCCGACGAAGCCTTCAACACCCTGCGCGCTTTTGGCTATGTGGGGGGCTACGGCGAGCTCGCGAAAACGCATCGCGCGCAGATCAAGGACACGATCCTGTGGGAAATCGACCGCGGCGCGAAGCTCACGGCCGTCGATCTGGCGCGAGCCGAATCGCTGCACAGCCAGGTGTGGGATCGCATGCGCGTTTTTCAGCAGCGCTACGAATACTTCATCGTCCCCAGCACCCAGGTGCCGCCGTTCGATTTGAATCAGCCGTATGTCACCGACATCGAAGGAACCAGGATGGCGACCTACATCGACTGGATGAAATGCTGCTATTACATTTCGATCCTGGAGAATCCGTCGATTTCGATGCCCTGCGGTTTCACCTCGGATGGCCTTCCGGTCGGCTTACAGATTGTGGGGCGGCATCGCGATGAATTCAGCGTCCTGCAACTGGCGCACGCTTTCGAGCAGGCCACGCAATCGCTCCGCCGGCGTCCGTCGATCGTCTAGGCCGAGCTTACGCTTCGGACAATTGCGCCCTGGCGCGCTCGCGTCCGCGCCACGCTTGCCAGCGCAGATGAAGTCGATCGAGATACAGATAGACGACCGGAGTGGTGTAGAGCGTCAGCGCCTGGCTGAACAACAGGCCGCCGACAATCGCCATGCCCAGCGGACGGCGCAGCTCCGAGCCTTCACCATGGCCCAGCGCGAGCGGCAATCCGCCGAGCAGCGCCGCCATGGTGGTCATCGTGATGGGACGGAAGCGCAGCACGGCCGCCTGGAAGATCGCCTTTTCCGGCGATAGTCCTTCGTTCCGTTCCGCGGCGATCGCGAAATCGATCATCATGATCGCGTTCTTTTTCACAATGCCGATCAGCAGAATAATTCCGATCAGGGAGACGACGTTCAACTCGTTATGACTGAGCATCAGCGCGAGCAGCGCTCCGACGCCGGCCGAGGGCAGCGTCGAGAGAATCGTCAGCGGATGGATCAGGCTTTCATAAAGCACGCCCAGCACGATGTAAACCGTCACGATGGCCGCGACAATCAGGATCGGCTCACTTGCCAGCGCATCCTGATAGGCCTGCGCGGTCCCCTGAAAGCTGCCGTGAACACTCGACGGCAAGGCGATTTCGCGCTCCGCTTCCTCGATCACGGGCACCGCGTCGCTCAGCGAAGTTCCCAGCGGCAGGTTGAAGGAAATGGTCACCGATGGAAATTGCCCCTGATGATTCACCGAAAGTGCCGTGTTGCTGGGCTCATACCGCGCAAACGCGCTGAGCGGCACCTGCTCGCCGTTCTTGCCGCGCACGTACAAATACTTCAAGCCATCGGGATTCTGCCAGAATCGCGGCGCCACTTCCATCACCACGTGATACTGATTCAACTGGGTGTAGATCACCGAGACCTGGCGCTGTCCGAACGCGTCGTAAAGCGTATCGTCGATGGCCTGGGTCGAGATGCCCAGGCGACCGGCCGTCACCCGATCGATATCCAGCGTCGCAGCGAGCCCGCGGTCCTGCTGATCGCTATTTACGTCGGCCAGTTCCGGCAGGGAGCGGAGCTTGCGAAATACCTGCGGCGCCCAGTCGTTCAGTTCTTTGACGCTATCGCTTTGCAGGGTGTATTGATACTGCGCGCCGCTGCTGCGACCGCCGATGCGGAGATCCTGCACGGCTTGCAGATAAAGGCTTGCTCCCGGCACGCGATTGATCCTGGGGCGCAGGCGCGCGATGAACTGGTCGGAGCTGACGCCGCGGTCAGCCAGAGGTTTCAAGGTGATGCTCATCCGTCCGTTGTTGATGGCGCCCGCGCCGCCCCCGGGACTGCCTCCCGTGCCGACGTAGGCGTTCAGCGATTCCACCGCCGGGTCCGTCATCACGACGTTGAGCAGTTGCATGATGTGTTCCCGCATCGCCTGGAATGAGATCGCCTGATCCGCGACAATCGTTCCGGTGATGCGGCCGGTGTCCTGCTGCGGAAAGAATCCCTTGGGGATGACGATGTAAAGGTACACGGTCAGCGCCAGCGTGGTCAGGGTGACCAGCAAGGTCAACGGCTGGTGCCGCAGGATCCAGCTCAGCGATCGTTCATACCCGGCGCGCAGTGCATCGACGGTCCATCCGCTGAGCCGATAAAACCATCCTTGTTTTTCGGAATGCCCCGCAAGCCTTGCGCACATCATCGGCGTCATCGTGAGCGAAATACCCAGCGACAACACAATGGCTACGGAAAGGGTAATTGCAAACTCGCGGAACAGCCGTCCCACGATGCCCGCCATCAAGAGAATCGGTATGAACACCGCGATCAGCGAAATGCTGATGGACACCACGGTCGAGCCGATCTCCCGGGCCCCGCGCAGCGCGGCCTGCATCGGCGGCATGCCCTGTTCCGTGTAGCGGGCGATATTTTCGATCACCACGATCGCGTCGTCCACCACGAATCCGGTGGCGATGGTGAGCGCCATCAGCGAAAGATTATCGACGCTGTAATCGAAGGCGTAGAGCACCGCGAAAGTGCCGATCAGCGAGACCGGCACCGCGATCGCCGGAATCAGCGTCGCCCGCACACTGCGCAGGAAGAAGAACACCACCAGGATGACCAGCCCGATGGAGATCGCCATGGTGCGCTGCACGTCGCGAACCGATGCCCGGATGGTGATGGTGCGGTCGCTCAGGACTTCAAGGTCGATCGAGGCCGGAATGGAAGCCCGCAACTGCGGCAGCACATCGTAAACGCCGTCGACCGTCTCCACGATGTTCGCCCCCGGCTGGCGGTAGATGAATACGATCACCGCGGGTTTGGAATCGACAAACCCGACGTTGCGCAGGTCCTCCACCGAGTTCTCCACCGTGGCGACATCGCCCAGGCGGACGGCCGCTCCGTGACGATAGGCCACCACCAGGTCCCGGTAATCGGCCGCCTGCAGCAGTTGGTCGTTGGCGGCGATGGTCCACGACTTCGAATCGTCGGCGATATGTCCCTTGGGCGAATTGGCGTTGGCCGCGGCCAGCACCGGCCGCAGGTCCTCCAGACTCAGCCCCAGATTATTCACCAGCGCCGGATTCACGTCGACCCGCACGCCGGGCAGGGAACTGCCGCCTACGAACACCTGCCCGACGCCTTTCACCTGCGAAATCTTCTGCTGCAAAACAGTGGACGCGACGTCATACATCTGACCCGCGGGAATCGTGGTGGAGACCAGCCCCAAAACCAGTACCGAGGCATCGGCGGGATTGACCTTCCTCCACGAAGGATTCTTCGGGAGATTCGGCGGCAACTGTCCGCGAGCCGCGTTGATGGCGGCCTGCACATCGCGCGCCGCGGCGTCGATGTTCCGGCTCAGATCGAATTGCAGGGTAATCTGGGTCCCGCCGAGCGTGCTCGACGAGGTCATCTCATTGACGCCGGCGATGCGTCCGAATTGCCGCTCCAGCGGCGTGGCCACCGACGACCCCATAGTCTCCGGGCTCGCGCCCGGCAGCGTCACCGATACCTGCACCGAAGGAAAATCCACCTGCGGCAGCGGTGCGAGCGGCAGGAAGTTGTACGCCACAGCTCCGGCAATCCCCAGCGCCACGGTCAGCAGCGTTGTGGCGACAGGCCTATGAATGAACGGCGTCGAAATATTCATCGGAGAGCTCGGCCAAGCCGGGGATCGTCCAGGCGATCCCTCGCGATTCGTCGCGGCTAGTCCGCGATTGGTCGCGATCAGTCAATGTTAGCCGAGTTGGGCGCTTGTCCGGCTGTGCCGTATCGCATAGTTGAGAAGTGGCGAGCCGTGGTTGGATGAGGTGCTAGGCGCTTTGCGCGCGGGAGGACTCGGGTGCCGCCGGTTTGGGGGGCGCCGGCTCGCTCTTCGGCAGGCCGATCTTCTGGCGAATCGCGGCGTCCACGCGATCGCGGATTTCAAGGTGCTCCTTGAGAAAAGCCCGCGCGGTTTCGCGCCCCTGCCCGATGCGCTCGCCCTGGAAGCTGTACCACGATCCGCTCTTTTCGATCACGCTTTGTTCGGCGCCTAAATCGAGCAAATCACCCTCGCGCGAAATTCCCTCGCCGTACAGAATATCGACTTCGGCCTCGCGGAACGGCGATGCGACCTTATTCTTCACCACTTTGATCCTGGTCCGATTTCCGACCACCGCTTCTCCGTCCTTGAGCGACGCGATCCGCCGCACCTCCATGCGCACCGAGGAATAAAATTTCAGCGCGCGGCCTCCGGTGGTGGTTTCCGGATTCCCGAACACCACGCCGATCTTCTCGCGGATCTGATTGATGAAGATCAGGCAGGCATTGGCGCGGGACAGCGACCCGGTGAGCTTGCGCATCGCCTGGGACATCAGCCGAGCGTGTAAACCCATGAAGCTGTCGCCCATTTCGCCTTCGAGTTCCGCTTTGGGAACCAGCGCCGCCACCGAATCCACCACCAGAATGTCCACCGAATTCGTGGCGACCAGAGCGCCGGTGATCTCCAGCGCCTGCTCCCCGCAGTCGGGTTGCGAGACCAGCAGATTATCGATATCCACGCCGAGTTTGCGGGCGTATATCGGATCGAGGGCGTGCTCCGCGTCAATGAACGCAGCCACTCCGCCCACCTTCTGCGCTTCCGCGATGGCGTGCAGCGCCAGCGTCGTCTTTCCCGACGACTCGGGCCCGAACACTTCAATCACCCGGCCCCTGGGATATCCGCCGACGCCCAGCGCCGAATCCACCGAGATCGAGCCGCTCGAAATCACGCTGACCGGCAGCGCGTTTCGTGAACCCAGCTGCAGCACGGAGCCCTTCCCGAACTGCTTCTCCATCTGGATCACGGTCTGCATGATGAGCTTCGCGCGTTCGCTGATCGCCATGCTCTATTGGTGCCGGAAAGGGAGGAAAACTCTCAGCAAATTCGATCCTGCGATGGCCTTTTGCTAGAATGAGGAAGAGGTTAGCGGGAGTAACTCAATGGTAGAGTCACAGCCTTCCAAGCTGTTGGTTGCGAGTTCGATTCTCGTCTCCCGCTCCAATCCTTAATCGCTTAACGGGCCCAACTGCTGTTGCGAGCCCTGGCGAACAACCCTTCACTCCGGTCGGGACCAATGGGAGACAGGCTGCGGTCCGGTTCGTTGCCGTGCCGCCGGTTGCGGATCGCGCTCACCAGCCAGCGCGTTCCCTCGTAGCTCCGCCAGTAAATATTCTGGCGGTAAAAATCGCTGCGGATGCTCAGGATCTGCCTTCGCGCGAACCGCTGCAGCGGACCGCCGTGGACCGGCAGCGGATCGCCCACCCACTTGGTGACATGCGGCGCGTTGCACGCATTCAGATGCACGATGGCGATGCGCCCGTCGGTCTCCATGGGATCTCCGGTGGCGTTGTGCGCGTAATGCGCCAGGTTCGGACGCTCCACGTAATCGCTCACATCGGCGCACGCGGTGAACTCAATGTCGTGCACGATCTTGTCGCGCTCGCGGTCCACGTCTTCCTCAATCCTGTGCGTCATCGGCTGGCCGTGCCGCATAAAGGCGAAATCGACGTCCCGGGTAGCGGCGCCGATCCAGATCGACTCGCCGTTCCAGGTCTCCTGCTGCCGCCAGACGCGAATGTGATGGCGCTTGCCCATGTCGTTCAGGCCCTTTTGCCAGTACATGGTCGGCGGCTCATTATTCACCAGTAGCGTCGACATCGGGAAGGCGCGATACCCCCGGCCTTCGACGAACGCCCGCACACCCAGGAATCGCGACCGCATGGTGCGCGGCGCCGGCTGCGTCCATCCCGCCGCCCGGAACGCCTGATCGATCGCGTCCTCTGAGCCGATGAACATCAGGTTCACGAAATCCGACTTACGATTCGACCCCTGCGAACGCGCGCGAGCCGGAATATCGTCCACCATCGGCTCCAGCACATCCCGCGCTTTCTCGGAAAGCCGCCCGGCCGGTTCCTCGGATTCCGGGATCTCCGGCGCCGTCACCGGGGCGCTCAAAGCGAGCGACAGCTCCACGCCCGACGGATAGTAAATTTCCGGCTCCGGAACCTGAATCAGCAACGTCTTGATCACCCAGAATGCGAGCCGTGCGTGCGCTTCCCACAGCAGCGCCGTCCGGATATAACCGCTGAAGCGATAGGAAATGGTCGCCGTGCTGCGCACGCCTCGGATGCTGCCATCGGGAATCACGCGCTCGCGGCTGTTGTCCACGTCAGTCAGCCTGGTATCCAGCGGCAACGACCCGCCACCGGGGAGCGTCGCTTCATTGAAATTCAATTCCAATGTCGCGGTTTCATGGACGATACCGAACCCGATTTTTCCCACCCGCTTGATGCTGCCCGACAGTAACGTTCCTTCCGGCAGGATAGTGTGGTCGTCCGCCGTCACCGGCGCGATCAGGACTGCGCTGACCGGGCTTCCCGTTTTGCTGGCGTACGAGCCTACCGGCGACACCAGCCGGACGTGTAGCTCCGTTCCGGCAGGCGCCTGCCGTAGAGCGAAAAGGCTCAGCGGCAGCAACATGTACGGCAGCATTTGATCCATCATAGGCTAACGTTCGTCCGGTTGCTACTCGAAGTTGGCTACGGCAATGTTAAAATTGCTTCTGAAATCCCACCGCTCTCATGACAAACCAGGAACGCGTCCTCGCTGTAGTACGAAAGGTTGCCCAAAAGCCGATTCCTTCTGATCCCGAGGAATCACTGTTTGAATCCGGCGTACTGGACTCCTTTACGTTACCTGACATGGTCAGCGCTCTCGAAAAGGAGTTCGGTATCGCCGTGCCGGACGCCGACCTGAATCCGCGCAAGTTCGATTCGGTGTCGCGCATCGCCGGTTATATCGACGTCCACACCTCGTAATGGCGTTTCTTCGAGCATTCGGCCACTACGTGCCGGCCCGGATCGTCAGCAACGCGGAGTTGGCGCAACTCGCCGCCTGCGACCCTGCCTGGATCCTCAGCGCGTCCGGAATCGAGGAGCGCCGCTGGGCCCTGGAATCCGAAACCGTCGTCGACATGGCCGAGCTCGCCGCCAGGGATTGCCTCGCACGCGCCTCCGCCGTACCGGCCGACATAGGCCTGCTCCTGGTTTCGAGCGGAACTTCCGACCGCCGCTTTCCCGGTCCCGCGGCCGAAACCGGCGCCCGCTTGGGGATCCCCGGCATTCCCGCGATCGACGTCCCCATGGCCAGCGCCGGTTCCCTGTTCGCCATGGCCTTCGGCGCGAAATTGGCCGCCTCTCACGGCCGGATTCTGGTGGTCGCGACCGAAAAAATGTCCGCGGCGATCTCCCCGGCGACCCCAGGTGCATTGCTCGATCGCAATACCGCGATTCTTTTTGGAGACGGCGCCGGCGCGTGCCTGATCGATCCCGATCAAGGTGCGGCGCGGATCCTCGATTCGTGTATCCATTCCGACGGTACCTACGCCGCCGATCTGCGCCTGGATTTCAATCGGCCCCTATTTATGAACGGCCGTTCCGTGATCCTGCAGGCGTCGCGTAAGCTTCCCGGCGGCATCCGGGAAGTGCTGGAGCGCGCTGCGCAGCCCGCCTCCTCCATCGACACGTTTCTAATGCATCAGGCGAACCAAAACCTGATCGTGCGCGTCGCCCGGGCAATCGACGTCGCACCTGAGAAATTTTTCTCGAACATTGCCCGCTACGGCAATACTTCTTCCGCCTCCATGCTGATCGCCGCTTCCGAATGGATCCAGGCTTTTGGATTCCGTCCGGGCTCGCCCGTCGTTTTTGCCGGATTCGGCGCGGGATTCCATTGGGGCGCTCTGCTGGCGATAGGAGCCTAGGCTAAAAGCGATGCCCTTGCCTTCCGTTTCCATCGTGATCCCCGCCTTCAATGAGGAACGGCGGCTGCCGTCGACACTGGAACTCGTCACGCGCTACGTGGCATCGAAAAACTTCTCGTTCGCCGAAATCGTGATCGTCGACGACGGCTCGCGCGACGGCACCGCCGCCCTGGTGGAACGCTGGCAGGGCGACCATCCCTCCATCCGCCTGTTGCGCAATCCCGGAAACCGCGGCAAGGGCTACACCGTGCGCCATGGCGTCCTCGAAGCGCGCGGCGAGTGGATCCTCTCGACCGACGCCGATCTCTCCGCGCCCATCGATGAACTGGATAAATTGCTCGATGCTGCCGGGCAAGCCGGCGCCGTGGTGGCCATCGGATCCCGCGCCCTCGACCGGTCTCTCGTCGGCGTCCATCAATCGGCATTCCGCGAGGCCTCCGGGCGTGTATTCAACCTCATCATGCGCGGCGTCACCGGCCTCCCGTTTCGTGATACCCAGTGCGGATTCAAGCTGTTTCATGCCGAGGCCGCCCGCAAAATCTTCTCGCGCCAGACGCTCGAAGGGTTCAGCTTCGACGTCGAAGATCTGGTCATCGCCAAAGTGTTGGGATTGAAAGCCATCGAAGTCCCCGTAGTCTGGAACAACGTGGAAGGCACCAAAGTGAGCACGCTTGCCGGTGTCGCCTCGTTCGGCGCGCTGGCCGGAATCCGCTGGCGAGCCCTCACCGGGCAATACTCACGCGAACCCGGCGGACATGCCGCGGACCACGGCCGAAAATGAAAGAAGAGCAGCGGCTCGCCGGAAGTGCGCCGCTCATCGCCAAACGGCATTAGACACCTCCCGCGCAATGCCGTTTAATAGAAAGTACATCGTTCGTCTATGTGGATTGTAAGACTCGCGCTACGCCGGCCCTATACGTTTGTCGTCATGGCCTTCGCCATCTTGTTGCTGGGCGTCGTCGCGATCGTCCGCATGCCGGCCGACATCTTCCCTGACATCAACATTCCGGTCGTCAGCGTCATCTGGCAGCTACTCCGGCGTCTCGCCCGAGGACATGGCGGAGATGATCACCACCCGCTCGGAGCGCGGCTTCACCACCGGCGTCAACGACATCGAGCACATGGAATCGCAGTCCCTCGCCGGGCTCGCCGTCATCAAGATGTTACTTCCACCCGAACGCCAAGATCGACGCCGCCGTGGCGCAGATCACCGCGCAATCGCAAGGCGTGCTCGCCGTGCTGCCGGCCGGTGTCGCATCCGCCGAACGTAATCCGCTACAACGCCGCCTCCGTTCCCATTCTCCAGCTCGGTCTTTCGAGCGACACGCTGAGCGAGCAGCAGCTCTACGACCTGGGCTACAACTTTCATGCGCACCCAGCTCGCCAACATCCAGGGCGCCAGCTTCCCGCTCCCTTACGGCGGAAAGCCGCGCCAGATCATGGTCGATCTCGACCCGCAGGCTCTGTTCGCTCACGGCCTGTCGGCGAGCGACGTGACCGCCGCGCTCAACACCCAGAGCCTGATCCTGCCCACCGGCAGCGCCAAAATCGGCACGCGCGAATACCGCGTGGAGATGAACAACAGCCCCGGACCGTCGTCGAAGCAGTTCAATCAACATTCCGATCAAGACCGTCAACGGCACCACCATTTATCATGCACGACGTCGCCCAGGTTCGCGACGGCTAGCCGCGGTGCAGACCAACATCGTGCGCCATGACGGCCGGCGCGGCGCGCTGCTGACCGTGCTCAAGAACGGCGACGCCTCCACCATCGACATCGTCCAGCGAGATCAAGGCCGCGCTGCCGCGCATCCAATCGACCCTGCCGCCGGCCCTGAACGATCACCACGCTGTTCGATCAATCGATCTTCGTGCGCGCCGCCATCAACGGACGTGGTGAAGGAAGCCGTGGTCGCCGCCGCTGCTGACCGGCATGATGATCCTGCTGTTTCTGGGAAGCTGGCGCAGCACGCTGATCGTCTGCATCTCGATTCCGCTGTCGATCCTGACGTCGCTCGCGGTCCTGTACGCTGCTGGGCGAGACCATCAACATCATGACGCTCGGCGGCCTGGCGCTGGCCGTCGGCATCCTGGTGGACGACGCGACGGTGGAGATCGAAAACATCCATCGCAATCTGGGCATGGGCAAAGGCGTCATCGATGCGATTCTCGACGGCGCGCAGCAGATCGCCGTGCCGGCCTTCGTCTCGACCCTGTGCATCTGCATCGTGTTCGTGCCGGTGTCGTTTCTGACCGGCGCGGCGCAATATCTGTTCACGCCGCTGGCGCTGGCCGTGGTGCTCGCGATGTCCGCGTCCTACCTGCTTTCGCGAACCCTGGTCCCCACCATGATTCGCTACCTGATTCCGGCCGAGTTGCGCCTCTATCAGGGTCCGGAAGGCGAGGCGGAAGTATCCGACGCCGGGGTGATCTGGCGCGTCCATCATGCCTTCCATCGTGGATTCGAGCGCCTTCGCGACGTGCTATTCCGAGCTCCTGAACTCCACCTTGCATCATCGCGCCCTGGTGTTGCTGTGCTTCCTGGTCGTCCGGCGGGCTGCGCCGCGCTCTATCCCTTCATCGGCACCGATTTCTTTCCGCAGGTGGACGCCGGCCAGATCCGCCTGCACGTCCGCTGCCCCGGCGGCACGCGCATCGAGGAAACCGAGCGCGTTTCGCCCAGGTGGAGGAGGCCATCCGCCAGATCATTCCGCCGCCAGGATCTGCCGACATTCTGGACAACATCGGCCTTCCCTACAGCGGCTTCAACCTCGCCTTTAGCGATAGCGTCACGCTCGGGCCGTTCGACGGCGAAATTCTGGTTTCGCTGAAACCCGGAAGCATCGTTCCACCTGGGACTACGTCCGCGAAATGCGCAGCGAATCTCGGCCGCGAGTTTCCCGATCTGACCTTCTTCTTCCAGCCCGCCGATATCGTCGGACAGATTCTGAACTTCGGCTTGCCCGCGCCGATCGACGTGCAGGTGGTGGGCCCGCTGCGCAATCTGCGACAAGAACTCCGAGATGGCCGAGCAGATTTCGAGCCGCCTGTCAGTAGATTCCCGGCGCCGCCGACGTGCACGTGCATCAGGTGAACGACGTTCCGATGATGCACATCGAACGTGGATCGCGCCCGCGCCAGCCAGATGGGACTGTACGCAGAAGGACGTGGCCAACGGACATGCTGATCTCGCTCAGCTCCAGCCTGCAGGTAGTCGCCAACTGGTGGGTGAATCCCGCCAACGGCGTCGACTATACCGGTGGTGGTGCAGACCCCGACCTATCGCTGGATTCCGCCGAAGCGCTCCTGAACACGCCCATCCATACCGCCGGCGGCGGATCGACCGCAGTTGCTGAGCAACGTCGCGCAGGTCGAGCGCGGCGTCACCGCCGCGGTGGTGAATCATTACAACGTCCAGCCGCGTTTACGACGTCTACGCCAACGTGCAGGATCGCGACCTGGGCGGCGTCGCCACGGACGTCGATAAAGTCCTCGACGAATATCGCGCCAAACTGCCCGCCGGAAGCTTCTTCGAAACCCGCGGCCAGGTGGCCACCATGCGCGCGTCGTTCACCGGCATGGCCTATGGTCTGCTGTTCGCCATCGTCCTGGTGTATTTCGTCATGGTGGTGAATTTTCAATCCTGGACTGGACCCGTTCATCATCCTGATGGCCGTGCCCGGCGCGCTCGGGCGGAATCCTGCTGATGCTGTTTTTCTCGCGAACCACCATCAGTGTTCCGGCGCTGATGGGCGCTATCATGAGCATTGGCGTTGGAACCGCGAACAGCATCCTGCTGGTGACGTTCGCCAACGATCTGCGGCGCGAAGGCGCGGACGCGCTGACGGCGGCGTATCAGGCCGGACGAACCCGTCTGCGGCCCGTGATCATGACCGCGGTGGCGATGCTGGTCGGCATGATTCCGATGGCGCTCGGACTGGGCGAGGGCGGCGAACAGAACGCTCCGCTGGGCCGCGCCGTGATCGGCGGACTGTTGATGGCCACGGTGGCGACTCTGTTTGTCGTTCCGGTGGTCTACAGCCTGCTGCGCGAGAACACCGCCGAAGACATTCGACCAGATTGAGGCGAACGACTGATGGCCATTGAACCCAGAATCGAACCGGAAATCGACGGCCATTCTCTCGCCCCCGCGCCTCCCAAGAAATCGCACTGGGGATTCCTGGTCCTGCTGCTGCTGGTCGGAGCCGCGCTTGCCATCGGAATTTATTACGAGCTGGCCCAGCGCAAATCCACCGATCGGGCGCTGGCCGCTTCCACCTCCGACAGCGAAGGCCGCGCCCCGGTGGTGAATGTCGGCCGCGTACACAGCGCTCCGGCGCGATCCGGCCTGGAATTGCCCGGTCAGACCATGGCCATGGCGGAGACGCCGATTTATGCCCGCGCCGACGGATATCTCAAGCAGCGGACCGTGGACATCGGCGATCGCGTCAAACGAGGCCAATTGCTGATAGAGCTCGAAACTCCCGAACTCGATCAGCAAATCGACCAGGCGCAGGCCACTTTGGCGCAATCGAAGGCGGCGCTCGAGCAGTTACAGGCCAACCTGCTGGCCGCGCAAAGCAATGAAAAGCTCGCCGAAGTGACCGCCCGCCGCTGGCAAAATCTGACCGATAAAGGCGTATACGCCAAGCAGGATCTGGATGAAAAGCTGGCCGCGCTGGAACTCGGCCGTGCCAACGTCAAGGCCGCCGAGGAAAGTATCCATGCCGCCCAGGCGACCATCGTCGCCAACCAGGCGAACCTCCATCGCCTCGAAAATTTGAAATCGTTCGACCGCATCGAGGCTCCCTACGATGGAGTCATCACCTTCCGCAATCAGCAGCTCGACGTCGGCACGCTGGTAACAGCGGGCAATACTTCCTCCTCTCGCGAAATGGTCCGCGTCGCGCAAATCGACAAGCTGCGCGTCTATATCCCCATCCCGCAGACCTATGCGCCGCTGATCCATGCGGGCCTGCCCGCCGACGTCCTGGTGGATGAATTACCGGGTCAGGTGTTTCACACCAAGGTCGACGCCGTGACCCATTCCGTCGAGTCCGATTCCCGCACCATGCTGGCGATGCTGATCCTCAATAACGCTAAAGAAGCTTTGCTGCCGGGCATGTACGCGAAAGCGCGCTTTCTGCTCCCGCATGCCGTGAACGTCCTGCTGCTGCCTGCCGACGCGTTGATCCTGCCCAAGGAAGGGCCGCAGGTCGCCACCGTCGGCGACGATCACAAAGTCCATTTCCGCAAAGTCACCATCGGTCGCGACTATGGCGCCGAAGTGGAAGTCCAGTCGGGACTCACGGAGGGCGAAATGGTGGTCCTGAATCCTACCGACGCCGTCCGCGAAGGCGTCACGGTCGAGCCCCGCGAGCACAAGTAGTCCCGCTAACTGGCGAGTTCGAATCGCCCGTCGGAATGCAGCCGGTAGCGCTTTCCCCGCCACACGATAGTGTTTCCGAAAAATCCGGCTAACCAGAATGCGAACGCCATCGCGTCCTCCACCGGCAGCAACAGCCAGGGGACCGGCGCTCCCAGGACCTTTTTCGATACCGTCCAGGCCGCGAAGGACCGCAGCAGCACCGCCGCCGGAAGAATCGGCCAGAAGGAGAGGTTCGCGGCCACCGCCAGGATCGCCAACGGTATGGGCATCGTGAACACCTGACCCAGATACCCCAGCGGCCGGGACCGGCGAGTGCTTCGGACCCAACGCAACCGGTGCGCCGCATTCTGCCGCAGACCGGCGCTGCCGATATGATGCTCCACCACGTAAGACGAAAGGATCACTCCGTGGCCCGCCTCCGCGGCGAATTTCCCCATCACGAAATCCTCGGCCAGATAGTCCTTTAACCGATCGAACCCACCGATCGATCGAAGCACCGGCCGCCGCGCCGCGATCGTCGGACCCACCGCGAAGTGCATCCCCTCGATCATGCGCGCCACCAGGATCCCGGCCATAAAATCCGTATTCATTCCCGTCGCTTCCAGGCGCGACCAGAAACTTCGTCCGGCGATCGCCCGGTAAGGACACGTCGCAATGCCGACCGTCCCATCCGCGAACTCCGCCGCGATATGCCGCAGCAAATCCGGGGCGGCGCTGGTGTCGCTATCGCTCATCACCACCAGGTCGTTCGCCGCGGCGGTCAGCATCTTCTGCAAGCTGAATACTTTAGCGTTCGAGTACGGGGGCTCGCCGGTGATCAGCAGCCGCGAAGGAATCTTCGGGTATTCCGCGCGCACCTTTTCCACCACCCCGAGCGCCGGATCGTCGCCGTCGCGAACTGCGAACAGAATCTCGAAGTCAGGATAGTCCTGCTCGAAAAAGGTGCGCAGATGCGCTTCCAGGCCCTGCTCGAGCCCAGCCAAGGGCTTGAGAATACTGATCGGCGGAGTCTGGATCGCCAGCTTGGGCGCCACCGCCGCATAACGCCAGGCAGCCAGCACCGAGAGCAGCGAATACACCACAGCCCCGCAAAACATGACGCACAGAATGTCCGCCGTCACGTTACTTGACTTTATCCGGCGCAAGAGCGCGCAGATACACTTTCACCCGTTGAAATCCCCGCATGCCGTTCAGCATACCCTACCGCGCAACCATTAAGAAATCCAATGGAGCCTGTATATCTGCCTTTTTTTCATTGAGAAATCATCTAAGCCCCGCCTAGCGCATCGCCGACTTGCGTTAATCTGGTCATCTGATGCCCCTCGTCCATGCGATTGTTCTGGGCCTGGTTCAAGGCCTGACCGAATTCTTACCCGTAAGCAGCAGCGCCCATTTGATCGTGATTCCCTGGCTTCTTGGATGGGACGACGGCGGCCTGACGTTCGATGTCGCCCTCCACGTCGGCACCCTCGCCGCTGTCCTGATCTATTTCTTTAAGGATTGGGTGCGGATCATCGGGTACGGCTTCGGAATGAATTTTGGCGCGGATTCGGAATTGAGCCGTAACCGCATGCTGCTTTGGCTATTGGTCGCCGGATCGGTCCCCGCCGGGATCGCAGGCGTCCTGTTTGAGAAGCAGGCCGAGTCGAGCCTCCGCAGCCCCTACCTGATCGCGGCGACGGCCATCGGTGTCGGCATCATCATGTGGATCTCCGAATATTTCGGACGGAAACAGAAGAAGCTCGGCGCCGTATCCATGACCGATTCGCTCACCATCGGCGCGGCCCAGGCCTTCGCGATCATCCCGGGCGTCTCGCGCAGCGGCAGCACCATCGCCGCCGGCCTGTTCCGGAACCTGGAGCGCGAAACTGCGGCAAGATTTTCGTTTCTTCTATCTACTCCGATCATCGCCGGCGCGGCGCTCAAGAAAATGTGGGACCTGCACAAGGACCACATCGGTCTGCCTCACGATGAGCGCATGGCATTTCTTGCCGGTATCATTGCCGCCGCCATCAGCGGCGCCCTGGTGATTCGATTCTTCCTCACTTACCTCCGTGGCCGCTCCCTCAACGTGTTCATCTGGTACCGCATTGTTTTTGGCATAATAGTATTCGCTCTGGCCACCTTCTTCCGTCTCGACGGGAGATGAAATATTTAGGACCTACACGCCATCCCCGGCTTAATGAAGCCGTCGCGGTGGTGTTTCTAATCGCAGGACTGTTCCTGCTGCTCAGTCTCGCGTCCTATCACCCGCTTGATCCTTCCTGGAACACCGTCACCGGAGCCGCCAAAGTCGAGAACCTGACCGGCCGCGCCGGCGCCTTCCTGTCGGACTTCCTGCTGCAGGCTTTTGGCTTCGGAGCTTATGCCATCCCGCTGTTGATCCTGATGCTGGGGTTCAAGTGGATCCAATCGTCTTCGATCGAAGCGCCCTTCATCAAAACCCTGGGATCGCTGCTGCTGGTGGGCTCCACCTGCGCGATGAGCGGCCTGGCCCCGAACTGGCATCCCATCGCCACCCTGATCCCGGCCGGTGGACTGGCGGGCGCGGTGGTCGCCGATTACCTGGTTTCCACCATGAACATCACCGGAGCGGTGCTGCTGACCGCGGCCTGCTGGATCGTCTCCCTTTACCTGGTCTCGACATTTGAAATGTCGCGCCTCGCCGTGTGGTTCCGGGGACCTATTGGTTGGATGCGGGCCATTGCCGCCCGCTGGTCGGCATGGCGCGCGCAGCGAAGGGCCATCGCGCGGGAACGGGCTGAGAAACGCGCCGTGAAGAAGGCCCTCGCTCAACAAGAAGCCCTAAAGAACATCGAGAAAGAAGCTCCGCGGACGACGATGATAATCGAACCGCCCCCTCCCGCGAAATCCTCGCGCCGGGCGAAGGACGTCGAGGCGCCCATCGTCGATCCTCTGGCGCCGCCGTTCGACCTCGACGAAACGCCAACCATCGAAGACATTCCTATTCATCAGCTTGAGTTTGCTCCAAGCGCGCCGGAGCCGATCGAAATTCCGGCGGCCGCCGCGCCCGTGCTCTCCGAACGGGCGTCGCGTCATGCTCTTCACCCGCCGAAACATCGCACCGACTTTCACGTTCCCCCCACCGACCTGTTGCAGGAGCCTCCGGCGCGCAGCGGTTACGACAGCCAGGAACTGAAAGAAATCGCCGTCCGCATCAAATCGAAATTCGAAGAATTCAACGTTCTCGGCTCGGTGACGCAGATCAATCCCGGTCCCGTCGTGACCACCTTCGAGTTCAAGCCCGAAGCCGGCGTGAAATATTCGCGCATCACCACGCTTAGCGAGGATCTGTGCCTCGGTCTGCAGGCCGAATCGATCCTGATCGAGCGCATTCCCGGAAAGCCGACCGTCGGCATCGAGGTGCCCAACTCCAAGCGCGAAGTCATCAGCCTGCGCCAGATTCTGGAATCCGACGAATTCCACAACTCCGCCTCGCCGCTGACCATCGCGCTGGGCAAGGACATCAACGGACGCATCAAGGTAGCCGCGCTCGACACCATGCCGCACCTGTTGATCGCCGGTTCCACCGGATCGGGCAAGAGCGTGATGCTCAATTCGCTGATCATGTCGATTCTGTACAAGGCGACGCCGCGCCAGGTCCGCATGATCATGGTCGATCCCAAGCGCCTGGAATTCGGTCTGTATGAAGGCATCCCGCACCTGCTGACGCCGGTGATCACCGATCCCAAGAAGGCCACCAACGCGCTGCGCAACGCCGTGCTCGAAATGGAGCGCCGCCTGAAGCTGCTGGCCTCCCAGGGCGTCCGCAACATCGATCAGTACAACAAGAAGGTCCGCCAGCTCGGCGATCAGCCGCGCAGCCTGTTCGAGGAGGAAACGGCCGAAGAGGAGCTGGAGCAGATCCCCTACGTCCTGATCGTGATCGACGAGCTGGCCGACCTGATGATGCTGGAGCGCGCCAACGTCGAAGAATCGCGTCACCCGTCTGGCGCAGATGGCGCGCGCCGTCGGCATGCACCTGGTGCTGGCGACGCAGCGTCCCAGCGTCGACGTGATCACCGGATTGATCAAGGCGAATTTCCCGTCGCGCATCAGCTTCCGCGTGGCGACCCGCGTCGACTCGCGCACGGTGCTCGACGTGATGGGCGCGGAACACCTGCTCGGCAAGGGCGACATGCTGTTCCTGCCGCCGGGATCGTCGCGGCTGACGCGCGTCCACGGCGCCTACGTCAGCGAAGCGGAGACCAATCGCGTGGTCGAATTCTGGAAGCAGCAGGCCGAGCCCGAATACGACAAGACCTTCCTGCTCGCCGCCTCCATCCGACGACGAGGAACGGCGAAGGCGAAGAGTTCGACGGCACCGAAGATCCCATGTATCAGGAGGCGGTGCGCGTGGTCTGCGACATGGGCAAGGCGTCGACCTCCACGCTGCAGCGCCGCCTGCGGCTGGGCTACGGCCGCGCCGCGCGCATTCTCGACATGATGCAGCGCGACGGCATCATCGGCCCGCCCGACGGCAGCCGTCCCGCGCGAAGTGCTGAAGCGGCCGGACTGGCTGGCGGAAGTCGAGAATCAATTAAGATAGAAGATTGATGCTTCGCCGCCTGTTGTTGTTCTTCTGTTTGCTCTCGATCGCCTGGGCCAAAACGCCTCGACCGCTGGCCGACGTCCCTATTTCCACGCCCACGGGTCAAAAAATCAACCTGAAGCAGTATCACGGAAAAGTGGTCCTGATGATCGTCTTTTCCCTGCATTGCGACGCCTGTTTGCAAACCATACAACTGGTCGGCAAGATGCAAAAGGATTACGCGAAATACGGATTCCAGGCCGTCGCCGCCGCCGGCGACCCAGCCGCGCAAGTCGAGTTGAACCAGTTCATTTTGCGGTATCGCCCGGAGATCCCTGTCGGATATCTCAATCAGGCCGAGATCATCAAGCTGTGCGACGTCGCCCCGGGGGCGCACCCCTTTGTGCCCATCGCCATGTTTATCGACAACAAGGATCAGGTGCGCTATCAATTCTACGGGGACAACGCGTTCTTCCACCAGGAAGAGCACGGAATGCGCGCCGTGGTGGAAGGTCTGTTGAAACAGGCCGGCGCGAATATCCAATTCAGCCACTGAGATCAGCCGAACAGGCGGTCGAATAAGGCGCGGGTCCGCGCGCGGATCTCGCTCAATTGGTCCAGCGGGACCGGAGTCCACCGGCCCAGCAGCGCGCCCAGCGCTTCCACTTGCGCCTCCGCCGACGGCAGCTTTCCTTCGGCATGACCGGACAGGACGCGCAGGCCGTGATCCAGCGCGCGAAAAAAAGTCGCGGCCTCCACCAGGAATTGCGCTTCGCCGCGATCCAGGTGCCCCATGCTCTCCAGCACCTCGATGCGGGCCGGCGTATTCAACACTTTGAAAAATATTCCGGCGCTCTTGAGGCGCAGGTACATCAGCATGAAATCGATGTCGTAATATCCGCCGCGGCCGGCCTTCAGTGGATGCGCCGCGCCTTGCTCTTTTTCAAGCCGCATCCGCATTTGCCGCAAATCGGTACGGGAGCGCCCGCTTTGCCCGTAGCGCCTCCAGTCGACTTCCTGCAACTGGTGCAGGAACAGGTCGGCGCGTTCGGGATCGCCGGCCACCACTCGCGATTTCATGTAAGTGATGCCTTCCCAGGCCGCGGCGGCATTGGCGAAATAATCCTTCACCGCGCTTTCGGTCTGCACCAGCGGACCTCCGCTGCCGTTGGGACGAAGCCGCGTGTCCACCGCGAACAGAACGCCGCCGCCGGTGTAGGCCGTGATCAGGTCGATCAGCCGTTCCGCCACCCGCGTCCAGAAACGCATTTCCGCGCTATCCTCATCGCGCAGCACGAACACCAGATCGGCGTCGGAGGCGAGATCGAACTCGCGCATACCCAATCGCCCCAGCGCGATCACCGCCATCTGATTCGACGGGCGATACTGCGCGCCGGCCGGCGGATGCGACGCGGCCACGTCGGCGATCGCAATTCCGTATGCCTGCGCGATCACCGCGTCGGCCAGCTCCGATGTTTTGATGAGCGTGTCGAAGATGGCGTGCGAACGGCACACGCTTTCCGATTGAATGCGCAGCATCTGGCGTCGGAACCAGCGGCGCAGCTCGGCGATTTCGCCCGGCGGAGCTTCTTCATTGGCGGGGCGGCCGATTTCCTCCGCCAGCTCCGGCGTACGGATCAGTTCTTCCCCGAAATATGGACTGTTCTCGAACAAATCGAGCACCGCCGAAGCGAGCGCGGGATCGGAATCGAGCTGCTCCACGCGCCCCGGCTCGGCCGACAGGCGTTCCAGAAAATGTTCGAAAGCGCGATATCCCCGCCGCAGCTCGCCTCGCGCCAGGGTAGCCGAGAGCATGGGCGCGCGCTGATCCAGGGAACGGATTACATTGCTGGCGGGCATCGTCTGCGCCGGCGCGGTTTCGTTCGCGGCGCCGCGCGAATGGACCACGCGCTCATAAATCGCGACCACCTGTTCAAAATGTCGCCTTATTTCGACGAGCAGCGATTCGGCCGATCCGCCGCCGGGCATCCGCCGCGCCAGCAGCTCCAGCTCCATCGGATCGTCCGGCAAACGATGGGTCTGCCGGTCGTCGGCGAATTGCAGCCGGTGTTCCACGTGGCGCAAGAATTGATAGGCCGACGCCAGCTGGCCGTATTCGGCATCCGACAGAAAATGTTTGTCTTGTAGGCGCGCCAGCGCCAGCAGCGTGCCCCCGTGCCGCACCCAGGGCTCGGCTCCGCCATGCAGCCGCTGCAGGCATTGCACCAGAAATTCGACGTCGCGGATGCCGCCGCGCTCCAGCTTTACATCGAGGTTCGCGGTGACGGGCCGGCCATGTTTTTTCGAGGCGAGCTTTTCGTTCAATCGGGCGCGCGTTTCCGAAAGCTGCTCGATGGCCGAAAAATCGAGCGTCGTCGAATAAATGCGCGGCTCGACAAAATCGAGCAGCTCGCGACCCGTCGCCCGATGCCCCGCGGCCACCCGAGCCTTGATCAACATCTGCAATTCCCAATCGCGGGCCCGCGAGGTGTAATACTGCCGCGCGCCGTCGAGTGAAATACACACTTCGCCAAGACTGCCCTCGGGCCGCAGCCGCAGATCGACGCGATAGCAAAGCCCTTCCGGCGTGTAGGTGGAGAGCAGCGCAGTCAGTTGATTCGCCGCGCGTTTAAAAAATTCCTTGTTGGTGATCTTGTCCGGCCCGGCGGTCTCGCCATTCGCCGAATAGAGAAACATCAGGTCGATATCGGAGCTGTAATTGAGCTCATGGCCGCCCAATTTCCCCAGCGCGATCACCGCGAAATGGGCATTCGGCGCGCCGAATCTGGAGACCAGATCCTCATGGATGCGATCGTAGGCCGTCTCCAGCATCGCGTCGGCCAGCCCGGAAAGCTCCGCGGTGATTTCGGGCAGCGTGCCGAAGCCGAACACGTCGCGGATCACGATTCGCAACAATTGACGCCGGCGAAACTTCGCGAGATCCAGCGGATTCGGTAAGCCGGGCGCGAGCGCGGCTTCCAGGCGGGCCCGGTATTGGTCGGCTTCCAGGACGCGCTGGAGTTCGGGGTGCAGGTCTTCGATCCACTCGGGATGCTCCAGGATTTCTTCGGAAAGAAAGCGGCTGTAAGTGAAGACGGCGACCAGATAACGGATGCGCAGGGTGCTGCCCGCCAGGCGGCGGAAGAAATCGGGCTGGCGCTCGCGAAGACGGGCCAGATATTGCAGGCCCTGTTCGGGCGCGGGCGAGGCGGCGAGCAGCAGATCGATGCGTTCGGCGAGCGTGGGCGGAAGATGCGCGGCGAGGTCGGCCATTTCGCGATGGGCGCGAGCGTGGTCCTGAAATTCGAAAGTGCGAAGACGATTCAAGCGAGTGCTTCGAGGAACTGAATGGGGTCGCCCGGATGAAGGACGCCGGGCACCAGCACAGAGGCGTAGAATCCGCTCAGCGCCCAACGAGGCGACGATGGGTCGCCCGCATGGATTTCCGAATCGTAGATCGCTTTCTGAATTCCCGCGCCGTAGGGATCGAGCTGGCTGCAAGGACCTCGCATTTTAGTCAGTTCGAGGATGACGCCGCCGGCCCTATAGCGCTGCCCGCTGCGCAACCAGCGGCGGTCGAGTCCGCTCGTCGTGAGATTTTCACCCATCGCGCCGTGGTATAAGGAGAATCCTTGCGCGATCAGTTCCTCGGTCCCTTCGGCCGTGATGAGGAGCAGGGCTTGGTCGGGCCCGCCATGAATCACAGGATGCGCCTGGGCGTCGCCTACGATGCCGAGAGTGTTGACTTCGGCTTCGGGAATGGATCGCTTCGGCAGCCCCCCGCGAGAGATATTGATTTGAAGAATTGTCGACACGGACACTACTATCCTAGCCTTGATCGGCGTCGCGAATATGTTAGGCTTTCCGCCATGACGCGTTGCAGCCTCCTTTCGCCTCTGCTGCTGGTCACGCTGGCTTCCGCGCTTTTCGCGCAGGCTCCGGCAAACTGGGATGTCGTTAAAAAAATCGATGCCGGGAAGCAAATCCGCGTCAGACTGGCCGACGGACGGAGTGTGCGCGGGGAATTCGAGAGTGCCACCGACGATGCCGTGATCGTTTCCACCACGAAATCGCAGGAGACGCTGCCTCGCACGACGATCGCCAAGGTGTCGTCGAAAGGGAAGAGCCACCGGTTGCGAAATACCTTGATAGGACTGGGCGCAGGCGCCGGAGCGGGGCTAATTTTCGGAAGTGTCGCGGACAGTGAATGCGCAAACGAGGGATGTTTTTTCGGCAAGAGCTTTGGGAAAGAATTATTCACGCCAGCAGGTGCGCTAATCGGCGTGCTTATCGGCGCGGTGATTCCGACCGGCCGGTGGCGCGACGTGTATCGCGCAGCCAAACCTATAATTTGAACGCTTTGCTGACGACCGTCGATTCTCCGTAGGGGTAAGACCAGCCGCGGATCATCCACGGTTCACGCGGATGAATCGAAAATCCCGGAATCGCCGGCAGCCCCATCGCTTGGTCGACGATACGCAAGTTTAAGGGATAGCCTGCGGGCAAGGTAAACGACATCGCGACGCCGTTCGGAGGCAGGGCTTCGAAGCGAATGAAAAAGTCGCGCGATGCGGTCGCAGGACGGGTCCACGATTTGCCGTCGGTTTCACCGGAAAGCACCGGCGTATCCGACGATACGAAAACCATCAATACGTTGGCATGACGAGGCGACGCGATGACGGTCTGAATCGTTCGCATGCCACGGCTGGTGTTTTCATTCGAAATCGATAGCGTCGGTGCGTCGAGTTTCAAGGCCGGCGCGTCGTTCTGAAACAGCGTGCGCGGACTCTTCGGTGCGAACGCGTCGTTTGCTCCTCTGCGCGGAGTGGATCCGAGAAATTGCGAAGTCCACGGATCGGTAACCGCATCGCTGCTGGCCCAGATCGCTTTGCCGTTGTCGCCATCAAGCGCGTAGAACACGCTGTTCTGTCGTGGATGATCGACGTCGAATCGCGAGGTCATATTCGCGCCGGCGATGCATACGATGCACGCGGCCAGTGCGGAGAGCGGTAGCCAGCGCGATTGACAAAGCATCGCGAGCGGCGTCGCGAGCAGGCCCAGAAGGATTACCGAAACGATGAGAGTTGGATCGATCGCGCCCATGCCCAGCGCGGTGAAAAATTGCGGGATAAGCGGGACGAGCAGCAGCACCGTCACGGCGGAGCATAAGAGCATCGCGATCAGGCGGGGTAGCGAGATCTCTCTCGCGGAGAATATAGCGAGCGCGATTGCTCCGAACAGCAGCGGCCACGTCAGCAGATAGGTTGCGCCAGGGACTAGGGCAGAAGCGGCAACCGTGGCGATCGCGATCCAGATTAAGACGCCGGCGGCGAAACCGGCTGAATCGCTTCGGCGGTACCGCCAGAGCAAAACTCCCGAGACCAGCGCCAGCGCGAGCGATTCGAACCCAGCGATGTACCACACGTGATTATAGACGTCGCCTTGAAGGAACGTCGTATAGGCGGGATGAAGGCGCGCCGTCGCGATCCAGATCCCGGTCGAAAGGAGCGCGGAGGTCATCGCAATGACCGGGAACATGGCAAGCCCAATAAACAATTGCGAAGTCGTGAGGGTTTTCGCGCGAAACGCGATGATGATCGCAATAACGACCGCGAGAATCGCCAGCACCGTAAGCGGCCAGACGAAGTTGACAGAATACGCGAACATTCCGAGCATCGGCACGTTGAAATAGACCAGATTCGTCGCGCGAACCTGGCGTAGGTCTACATTGCCGAAGTGGCGCGCGAGCGACAATGCGTATTCGCCTTGCTGCTGAAGGCTCGAGGGGTCCAGATGCGCGGGATCGTCGTTAGGCGAGTGGTAGAAGAGAAAATTCTCGATGAAGGCGAAGTTGAGACCGGCAAGGCCGTGGCGCTTGAACACGGTGAGGTCGGTGTCATTAGGAAGGCGCTTATAGATTTCGTAGGTCAGCGAGTTCGCGTAGGGATGCGGCGCGGCCTTCCTAAATTCGCGAATCAGCCAGCCGTTTTCGTCGCTCGTTTCAAACATTACGGGAACGCCTTTGGTGCCTCGCGCCTCGAAATTGACCACCACGCCAACGTCGCGCACCCACGGGTTGTCGGCGACGAAAGCTTCGGCGCCGAGAAGATCCGCTTCTTCGCCATCGGTGAAGAGGGCGATCACGTCGTTATGCGATGGCGAAGCGGTCTTGAGAGCACGGAGGGTTTCGAGAAGGACTCCGACGGCGTGGCCGTCATCGGCGGCGCCGGGACCGTTGGCAACGGAATCATAATGGCCGAGCAGCAGGACCGCTTTGGTGTTCGCAGTTCCAGAAATACGCGTCATGACGTTAGTGACCCGCGCGGCGTAAATGTTCCCTCGGTTGACGCGGAGTCCGGTGCCCGACTGCTCCACCGGCGTCAGACCGAGTTTAGTCACTTGATCGGCGATATAAGCTCGAACCGATTCGTTTTCTCCGGCAGGATGCGGGTGCTGGGCAATGGCGTTGATATGAACCAGGGCGCGTTCGGAAGAAAATGAATCGAGCGGCGCGGTGACCGGAGCCGGCGAGGGCAGGGCCGGATTGCGGTATCCAAGGATCGCAAATCCGGCGAGGGCGACGAACGTTACCACTTGGTTCCGCGTCATTGCGGGAAAAGAGTAGCACACCGGCGTGACAAAATGTCCCCATGGCTTCGAATGATATTGCGTTTGAAGGGGTGACGCCGATTCTCCCGGTGGCGAACCTGGAAGCGAGTCTGGATTATTACGTCCGCGTGCTCGGGTTCGAAAAGAAATGGCAGGAGCGCTGGTTTGCATGCGTCCAGCGGGGGCGCTGCGGATTGTTTCTGAGCGAAGGCGGCGACCAGATAACGGATGCGCAGGGTGCTGCCCGCCAGGCGGCGAAAGAAATCGGGCTGGCGCTCGCGAAGACGGGCCAGATATTGCAGGCCCTGTTCGGGCGCGGGCGAGGCGGCGAGCAGCAGATCGATGCGTTCGGCGAGCGTGGGCGGAAGATGCGCGGCGAGGTCGGCCATTTCGCGATGCGCGCGCGCGTGGTCCTGAAATTCGAAAGTGCGGAGGCGGTTCAAGCGGCAGCTTCGACGAGTTGAATAGGATCGCCCGTGCGTATGGTCCCCGGGACCAGCACCGCTGCATAAAATCCGCCGAGAGCCCAGCGCTCCGATGCTGGATCTCCCTGGTGGATCCGTTCGTCGTAAACCGCCCTCTGGATTCCGCTCCCGTAAGGATCGAGCTGGCTACACGGACTTCGCGGCCTGGTCAGTTCCAGGATCACCTCGCCGGCCCGGTAGCGCTGCCCGCAGCGTGCGCCGGTCGAGTCCTTGCGTCGTGAGATTCTCGCCCATCGCGCCGGGGAATACGGTGAAGCCTTGGGCGATCAGTTCGTCGATGCCCTCGGAGGTAATCAGCAGCAGCGCCTTGTCCGGCCCTCCGTGAAATTCCGGATGAGCGTGCCCGTCGCCGGTGATGCCGAGCGAGGTAACGTCGGCGGCGGGGATGGATCGTTTAGGCAATCCGCCGCGGGAGATATTGATTTGGAGAATTGTCGACACGGACATTTCTATCGTAGCGTCGATTGGCACGGATCGGTTGGGTTTGGCTGTTAGACTGGGAGCGTATGGAACTGCCTGCGCACATCGAGATCCGGCCGGATGTCATGATGGGCAAACCTTGCATTCAGGGGACGAGAATTCCGGTTTACCTGATTCTTGAAAAGCTCGCGGCGGGGGAAACCGCCGAAGAGATCCTGGCGGCTTATCCGAGACTCACGAAGGAACATATCACGGCTGCGCTGAAGTATGCCGCCGCGCTGGCGAGCGATGAAATCGTGCTGAGTTCGTGAAGCTTCTGCTTGACGAAAACCTCGCCTGCTAGTCTTTGCTCTTGCAATTACGAACATCTTCATGCCCTGGCTGCGGACGTCGCCAGTTTATCCGACCACGGATTCTTCGCAGCGATAATCGAGGATCAGTTGAATGGCTTCTCGGAGATTGGAGAGGCATCCCTCCCGCGTTTTGCCCTGGCCGTTCGCTCCGGGGACTTCGGCGCAGTACGCGATGTGCCAGGGACCGTCCTGCTCGACGATCGCGGTGAACTCGTTACGCATAATAGTTAGCTTAGCTCCGAAGCCGAATGCGGAGGGGCGGAGTCAAATCCGGGGAATCTCGGTCCCGGATTTTCCGACCCCACATTGGGGAGGGTACCCTTGAGGTTATGCTCGACAAGATGGCGCCAATTCGCGTTACCTCCGAGAAGGAATTTGAGCGCCTCTTGGACCACATGGCGAGCGAGGCGCATAGAGCGGCGGATCATTGGCATCTGTACAAGGGGCTTGAGAACGCCAACAGGAAGTACGCACCAGAGATGTACGAAAGCTGGACCTTTTGGAGCTTTACGCTCAGAGCTCACTATGATGATGTTTTGTTTCGCCTGGCTCGACTGTACGACCAGCACGACAGCGGTCTGAGTCTTAAGAAGTTTTTGCTCACGGTGAAGGATAATTTACTCTACTTCTCCGAGGACGCCGTCCGAAGGAGACTTCGGGAGAATCCGTATGTTGAAGGGCTGCTCAGAAAGGTGAACCTAGGCACTCTTGGCGGCGACATCCGACGGGTTTCGGCCGGCCGTGATCCCCTGGTTTCCCATCTTTGCAAGCTTCGCAACGAATCCCTTTCGCACGTCCAGCCGAATCCGGTTCGTTTAGGCGGCTTAGTCCCGTGGCTCCCCGCCAAGGAAGTAGAGAGGTTGCTCGTCAGGGCATGCCGTATTCTGAACCGGTACAGTCTTACATACCGCGCGTCTTTGTACTCGGCTCAGGTTAGTGGAGCAAACGATTTCACGCGGGTGCTGGACTCCGTGCGCGTACGCCGGGACGCTCTCATCGCGGAGCAGGAAAAGGTGATTCGGGGTGCGACCGCTGGTGCATTAGGGCGTAAGCGGCATTAGCGCAATGCAGATGCGCTAGTCGCTGGTTCTCGAAGGTGCCCCCGAGCCCTGGCCGCGCCCGGGGCAATCCTCGAAGCGCGGCTGAAAAGTCGCGACGCTTAAATGTCGTAATACAGCGCGAACTCGTACGGATGCGGACGCAAGCGAACGGCGTCGGCTTCGCTTCTTGCGCTTATACGCGATAAAGGTTTCGAGCAGTTCTTCGCTGAACACGTCGCCCTTCAGCAAGAACGCGTGATCGTCTTCGAGGCAGTTCAGGGCTTCATCGAAGCGACGCGGGCATCGACGGCACCGCCTTCATTTCTTCCGGCGACAGATCGTAGATGTCCTTATCCAGCGACTCGCCCGGGATCGATCTTGTTCAGCACGCCGTCGAGGCCGGCCATCATCATCGCGGCGAACGCGAGGTACGGATTCGCCGACGGGTCGGGCGGACGGAACTCGACGCGCTTGGCCTTGGGGCTCGCCGAGTACATCGGGATGCGAACCGCGGCCGAACGATTGCGCCGCGAATACGCGAGATTCACCGGCGCTTCGTAGCCGGGGACCAGGCGCTTATAGCTATTGGTGGTCGGCGCGATGATCGCCGAAAGCGCGCGCGCGTGCTTCAGCAAGCCGCCGATGTACCACAGCGCCATCTGGCTGAGGCCCGCATACATGTCGCCGGCGAACAGCGGATTCCCGCCCTTCCACAAGCTCTGGTGCGTATGCATGCCGCTGCCGTTGTCGCCGAACAGCGGCTTGGGCATGAAGGTGACGCTCTTGCCGTACTGATAGCCGACGTTGCGGATCACATACTTGTAGATCATCATGTTGTCGGCCGATTGGACCAGCGTGTCGAAGCGCTGATCGATCTCGCACTGGCCGCCGGTGGCGACTTCGTGATGGTGGCACTCGATGTCGAGGCCGCACTTGATCATCACTTCCACCATCTCGGCGCGCAGGTCCTGATAGTGATCGGTCGGCGGAACCGGGAAGTAACCTTCCTTGTAACGAGGCCGGTAGCCCAGGTTGTTGTTCTCGCGGCCCGAATTCCAACGGCCTTCCTCGGCGTCGATGAAGTAGAAACCGGAGTGCGCGTTCTGATCGAAGCGAACGTTGTCGAAAATGAAGAATTCCGCTTCCGCGCCGAAATAAGCGGTGTCGGCCAGGCCGGAGTTCTTCAGATACATCTCGGCCTTGTGGGCGATCCAGCGGGGATCGCGATCGTAGTGCTGGCGGGTGATCGGATCGATCACGTCGCAGGTCATCACCAGCGTGCGCGTTTCGTAAAACGGATCGATGAAGGCGGTGGTCGGGTCCGGGATCAGGAGCATGTCGCTCTCATTGATGGCGGCCCAGCCGCGGATGCTCGAACCGTCCATGCCGAAGCCTTCCTCGAAGGTATCTTCCTTCAACTGGGTGATGGGATAGGAAACATGGTGCTGCAGACCGGGCAGATCGGTGAAGCGCAAGTCGATCTGCTTGGCGTCGTGCTTCTTGGCGTACTCGAGAACGTCTTTCGGCGTGTTAGCTGCGTGGCTCATCTTTAGATGATACCCATTGCGGGCCTCCTGTCGGCGAATCAATATTTTGAATGAGAGCGATAAACTGACGAGTGGAGCAGATCGCACTCAATTGGGGCAGCGAACCCAATCTTTACACGGTCAGCGAGCGTGACGCAGGCGATGCGTGAGGCGCTGACTGAACGATTTCACCGACATCTGGGTGTCGGGCGAAATTTCCGGGACCAAACTCCCCGCCAGCGGCCATTATTACTTCACCCTGAAGGACGAGGCGGCGCAGCTGCGATGCGTCTGCTACCGGATGACGGCCCGGTACCTGAAATTCAAGCCGCAGGACGGCATCGCGGTGCTGGTGCGCGGGCGGATCGATTTGTACGAAGCTCGCGGCGAAGTTCAGATGATCGTGGAAGTGATCGAGCCGCAAGGGCATGGCGCGCTGCAGCTGGCCTTCGAGCAGTTGAAGAAAAAGCTGGCGATGGAAGGGCTGTTCGAGGCGGCGCGGAAACGTGCTTTGCCGGCGTTTCCGGCAACGAATCGGGATCGTGACCTCGCCGACCGGCGCGGTGATCCGGGACATCCTGCAGATTCTGGAGCGTCGATTCCCCGGCCGGCATGTCCGCATTTATCCGGCGCAGGTGCAGGGCGAAGGATCGATTGAACAGGTGACGGCGGGGATCGATTATTTCAGCCGCTCGGGATGGGCGGAGGTGGTGATCGTCGCGCGCGGCGGCGGATCGCTCGAGGATTTGTGGACCTTCAACGAAGAGACGCGTGGCGCGGGCGATCGCGGCGAGCGCGGTACCGGTGATTTCGGCGGTGGGACATGAGACGGATTTCACGATCGCCGATTTCGTCGCGGATCTGCGGGCTCCGACGCCGTCGGCCGCCGCGGAAATGGTGATCGGGACCAAGGAGAGCGTCGAAGAAAGATTCGATGCGTGCGAGATCAAGCTGCGCCAGGCGATCCGCTTGAATTTCGCGCTGAAGGCCCGGAAATTTCATTCGCTCGCGGTGGATCGGACCAGGCTGCATCGGGCTATCGGAAAGCAGATGCAGAAGGTCGACGAGATGGATTACCGGCTGCGGGATCGATGGCGGGAGGTTCTCGATTCCAAACGGCGAGCTCTGGAATCGATGAGTGCGCGGCTGGGGATGTCGGAGGTGCGGCTAAAGCTCGCGGGTGGACGCCGGCGGCTGGGCAACGGTGAGGCGGCGATCACGCAGGCGATGCGGCTGCAGTTGAGTCGCGCGCAGGGGAGACTGGCGCCGATGGAGGCGCATTTAAGGCAGCTGAGTCCGCTGAATGTGCTGGAGCGGGGCTACGCGATCGTGGAGCGCGATGGGGTGGTGGTGAGGTCGGCGGAAGAGGCTCCGGCAGGGTCGGAAATTCGCGTGAGGTTGGCGGCAGGAGCGATTCGCGCTCGGGTCGAGTAAATACGCAAGACGTTACCTTCCCAAACGCCGGAAATATCGTGTGCGAGGGCGAAACTTCCAGCGAATAGCGCCAGAAAAGCCGCGGCGGCAGGCCGATTCAAGCTGAAATCCTCTGTTGGAATCTCCTTTTTTTCGGGAAGCGCTTCCCATCCGCCCACTTACCCGGGACGGCTTAGGTCTATCGTTTCACGTCGCCGCGATGTGGTCTCGAGAACTCTTCCGCGGTTCGGTGGGCTGGAGGCCGATAGAAGCCCCAACCTCTCGACTAAAGGTTAAAGCGAGTTCAAAAAAAGCCTGGCGGGTTGAAAGCAGCAACGACTGGAAAACGCGGCAAATAGATTTTTGATTTGAGACGATACCGCGAGTTTTGAGCTCTGCTAGGAAATTTCACCGCCGTGGCTGCGTTGGCTCGCGGAAATCGAGCGGACGCGGTTCAGTTCGAGGGACGGAGCATCAGCTCGGCTCGAGACATTTGATCGCTGGTGCCGCGGAGGATCAGGGCTCGCGCTCGTTATAGGTGAACGCGCGGTGGATGTTGGACCCACTACGAACGCGGGCTGCGAGTTGTTGAAAATCCTGTATGGTCGCCGCTTGGGGGAGATAGAAGACGCGCACCATATTGTTTGCGGGATCCCAACTGTTATCGAACTGATAGGCGACGGAGTTTCGCGCGGCCGGAACAGGGGGGACGTCGAGCTGGTCGAGCAGCCACTGGGTGAGCGCGGCCTGTTCGGCGGTCGAACGGGAAATGATCGCGCGGGTGGAAGTGTAGGTGAAAACGCGGCGGATGTCGCCGATGGTTCGGATGGCGGTGGCGATCTCCTGAAAGCTCTGCATGGTGTCGGCGTGAGCCACATGAAACACGCGCACTACAACATCGCCATGGGGGTCCGCTGCCAGCGGCATGTTGTAGGTCTGCCCGGCGGGCTGGCCGATCTGGTTGACCAGCCATGCGGCGAGAGCGACTTGATCGGGAGTGCCGCGTACGATCATGGCTCGCGGGGCGTTGTAGGTGAAGCAGCGGCGGATGTCGGCGACGGTGCGGACCGCGGTTGCGGCCTCCTGGAAAGTCTGGATCGTCGCGGTGTTGGTCAGGTAGAAGATGCGAACGGTATTTTCGTCCTCGCTTTTGATCACGTCGCCTTTGACTACATAAGGATCGGACGCGTCGCTCTGGGTGCCGGTGGCAGCGATCGGGGGCTGGTCGAGTTGATGGAATAGCCAGTCGGCGAGCGCGATTTGCTCGGGAGTTGCGTTCAGCGCGAGCGTCTTTTCGACGGGGTTGGCTCGGGCGTCTTTAATGTCGGCGACGGTGCGGATTGCGGTCGCGATTTCCTGGATATTCTGATTGCCTTCGGTGTGAGCGAACTGGAGGACTCGATTGGCGGTTTGCCCGGATGTTGTGGAAACAAAAAGGGCCAGGATCGGGAACAGGGTGAGGGTCGTTCGCATGAGCAGCTCCTTTGGTAGGGATGACGGGAAATGGTCGGCGGGCGTGGAGCGTTCCTTAGCGAAATGAATCGCTGAGATGAGTCATTGAAATGAGTCAGCCTGATGTGGCTCCTTTCTAAAAATGAGAAATAGAGGCGGACGGATATGGCACGTTTCACGAATTTGGCAAAAATGCTTTTAGGCCGTCGTGACGCGGGTATTTCTTCCGTTCGATTGCCGCGGTCGGCGGGTTTGGGAGGGGTGAATTAGGGATGGAGGAGGCAGGGCGTCGTGTGGAGGTCTGGCGGAAGGGACTTGGAGAGCTCTGAAAGTCGACGGCAAGGCCGTTAGAACAGGCCAATTCGATTTAGCACCGTTTTTTTAAAGGAGGCAGAGCGGACTGCCTCCTTAAAGGTCTTCCGTAGAAGAGGCGGATCAGGCTGACTCGATCGAAAGATGGGGACTCGATCGAAAAGCGATGGGGATGGATCGGGATGGGGGGATTTGAAAAGCGATGGGGGGAATTTCTAAGGGCCACTGATGCTCTTGCCGGGGCGCGGCGCGCTCGCAAAAGTGGCGCATTGACCCTTCTGATAACATGGGAAGTTGTCAGGCTCCGGGCTTCGTGCAATGGGCGGCTGCAAACCCCGCCAGGTCCGGAAGGAAGCAACGGTAGCGGTTTAACCTGTGTGCCGCGGATCACCCGGGGTCTGGCATAGTATCGAACTCCCGCCTTCATGTATCAAGTCATCGCTCGAAAATACCGGCCGCAGAATTTTGGCGAGCTGATCGGCCAGGAACACGTCAAAACCACGCTTGAGAACGCGATTACGCAGCGGCGCATCGCGCATGGATACATCTTTTCAGGGCAGCGGGGAACGGGCAAGACGACCGTCGCGCGCATTATGGCGCGATGCCTCAATTGCGAGCAGGGACCGACGGCGACTCCGTGCGGGAAATGCGCGAGCTGTGTTGAGATCGCGGCGGGCAATAGCATGGACGTGATCGAGATCGACGCCGCGTCGAATCGCGGGATCAATGAAATGCGCGAGCTGCGTGAGAATGTCCGGTTCCGGCCAGCGCGCGACCGCTATAAGGTGTTCATCGTCGACGAAGCGCACCAGATCACCAGCGAGGCGTTCAACGCGCTGTTGAAGACGCTGGAAGAGCCGCCGGAGTGGGTCATCTTCATTCTATGTACGACGGAGGCGCACAAGATTCCGACCACGATCGTGTCGCGCTGCCAACAGTTCAGTTTCCGGTCAGTGGATTTCGCGGCGCTGGTGACGCGGATGGAGTGGATCCTGACGCAGGAAGGGATCACGGCGGACCCGGAAGCGCTGAGCGTGCTGGCGCAGGCGGGCGAGGGCAGCGTGCGCGATTCGCTGTCGGCGCTGGATCAGGCGATCGCCTGCTGCGGAACGACGCTTCATGCGGCCGAGGTGCGCGGGCTGCTGGGGATGTTTTCGCTCGAATCGCTGGATCAGGTGAGCAAGGCGCTGGTGTCGGGCGAATCGCAAAAGATGCTGGAAGTGGTGGGCGAGTTGGAAGCGAACGGGCGGAGCTTGCAGCATTTCTCGCGCGAACTGGCCCGGTATTTCCGCAACCTGCTGGTGGTGAAGATCGCCAAGGGCGAGACTAGGCTGGTGGCGGCGTCGGCGGCGGAACAGGAAAAACTCGGCGCGACGGCGGGGCAATTCAGCGAAGAGGATCTGACGCGATATTTGCAGCTTTCGCTCGATTTGTTTAAGGATTTGCAGAGCTCGCTACAGCCGCGGCTGCACCTGGAGATCGGGCTGCTGCGGATGGTGCATGCGGGGAAATTGCAATCGATCGAGGAAGCAATCGCGTCGCTAGGCGGGTCTGGATCGGCGAAAGCAGGTCCGGCAAGTAATGCTCCGCCGCGTCCGGTGAGCACGCCGCCGCGAACGTCGCCGGTGAAGGCTCCGGAGGCTGCGGTTGCCGGCTCGCCGCTGCAGGATGGAGATTTGCGGTCGCGCATTCATGCCGCGTTGATGGAAGCAAAGCAGGTACACGTGGCCGATGCGCTCGAAAATTCCGAAGTGGTCGAGTCGGCGAATGAAGTGATCGTGACGGCTCCGGCGATGTACACGTTTTATCTGAAGCAGGCGGAGTTCGAGGCGGCGGCGCGGAGGGTGCTTGGCCGTGCAGTGAAGGTGACGGTGAAGACCGGAGAAGCACAGGGCGCAGCGCCGGTAGCGGCGGCGGGTCCCAAGGCGGATGAAGCGACGGAGCGAGCGATGGCGCATCCGGAAGTGCGAAAATTTCAGGAAATGTTTCCGGACAGCCAGGTCCGCACGGTTCGGAACTTGAAGGAGAATTAAGCCATGAAGATGCCTGGAAACATGCAGGCCATGATGCAGCAGGCCCAGAAGATGCAGCAGAAGATGCAGGAGGAGATCGCACTGATCCGCGTGGAAGCCTCGGCCGGCGGCGGGATGGTGACGGTGAAGATGGACGGCCAGAAGAACGTGACCGGAGTCAGGATCGACGCGGAAGTGGCGGGCGACGTGGAAATGCTGCAGGACCTGGTGATGGCGGCGTGTAATGAGGCGACCAAGAAGGTCGACGAAGAGACGCAGAAAAAAGTCGGCGGGCTGATGGGCGGACTGGGGCTGCCGCCGGGCATGTTCTAGATGCCGGATTTCGCGGAACCGCTACAGCGGCTGATCGACGAGTTCAAGAGGCTGCCGGGGATCGGGCAGAAGTCGGCGCAGAGGCTTGCGTTTCACGTGCTGCGGTCGCCCAGGGAGAACGCGGCGAGGCTCGGGCAGGCGCTGACGGACGTCAAGGATAATCTCGGAATTTGCGCGGAGTGCAATAACATCAGCGACGCGGAGCTGTGTCCTTACTGCCGCGATCCGCATCGGGACCGGTCATCGATTTGCGTGGTGGAGGAGCCGCACAACATTGTGCCGATCGAGACGACGCGGACGTTCGAGGGGCTGTATCACGTGCTGAACGGGGCGATTTCGCCACTGCGCGGGATCGGGCCGGAGCAGTTGCGGATCAAGGGATTGCTGGACCGCATCGCGAATGGGGACGTGAAGGAAGTGATTCTGGCGACGAATCCGACGGTGGAGGGGGAGGCAACGGCGGTGTATTTGTCGCGCTTGCTGAAGCCGCTGGGGATGAAGGTGACGCGGATCGCGATGGGGATTCCGGTGGGCAGCGATCTGGAATTTTCGGATGAGGTGACGATTTCGAAATCGCTGGAGAACCGGCGGGAGATGTGATAATAATGTTGGATCGCTTATGGACAAAGATCGTCCGGTAACTCAGTCCGAATTAAACGCGGCGCTGACCGCGAAGACGGATGAACTGAAAGAGTTCATGCGGCAGATTGAGACGAATCTGTTGACCTCGTTCCACGGCTACGGCAAAGGACAGCAAGCTCGTATGCACACGCTCGAAATCGCGGATGCGGACGTGAGGCTTCGACTGGCGGCTCTGGAAGATCGAATTCTTTCACTGGAGACTCGGCGCCAATAAATGCGTCGCGCACTGATCGCACTTCTTGCGGCGTCGATTGCTTGGGGGCAAGCGAATCCGGCGGCTGTGGCGGCTCGGAAGTGGCGGCAGGGGCATGAGCGGGCGATTGTCGACGAGTTTATCGCGCTGCTTTCAATTCCCAATATTGCGAGCGATCGCGCGAATATTCAGCGCAACGCCGATCTGATCGCGAAGATGATGGAGCAGCGCGGCGTCACGCCGAGGCTGGTTGCGGTTCCGGGGTCGAATCCGGTGGTGTTTGGCGAAATTCGCACGCCGGGGGCGACGCGGACGCTGGTGTTCTATGCGCATTACGACGGGCAGCCGCTCGATCCAAAAGAATGGGCGACGCCGCCGTTTGCGCCGGTGCTGCGCGACAAAGCGCTCGAAAAAGACGGGCGGGTGATTCCGCTGCCGGCGGCGGGGACGCCGTTCGATCCGGAGTCGAGAATTTATGCGCGGTCGGCGGGCGATGACAAGCTCGGGGTGATGCAGATCCTGGTGGCGCTGGACGCGATTCGGGCGGCGGGGATCAAGACGAAATCGAATATCAAGTTTGCGTTCGAGGGCGAGGAAGAAGCGAGCTCGACGAATCTCGAAAAGATTCTGTCGTCGAACAAAGCCTTGTTTGAAGGCGACCTGTGGCTGATTTGCGACGGGCCGGTGCATCCGACGCGGCGTCCGCTGATCACGTTTGGCGCGCGGGGGATAACCACCGTCGATGTCACGCTTTATGGTCCACGTCGCGAGCTGCACAGCGGACATTATGGTAATTGGGCGCCGAATCCGGCGATGGAACTGGCGCAGTTGCTGGCGTCGATGAAGGATCGCGAAGGGCGCATCCTGGTGGATCATTTTTACGATGGGATCGAGCCGCTGAGCGCGATTGAACGGCAGGCCATCGCGGACGCGCCGGATTCGGACGCGGACCTGATGCGGGAACTGTGGCTCGGGTCGACCGAAGGCGCGCCGAAGAAGCTGGCGGAGCTGATCACCATTCCGACGCTGAATGTGCGGGGCATGGCGAGCTCGCGGGTGGGGGCGGGGGCGTCGAACGTGATTCCGATTTCAGTGCGACGGCGTCGATCGACATGCGGCTGGTGAAGGGCATGGATCATAAGTTGACCGCGGAACGGCTGATCGAGCATGTGCGCAAACAGGGATATTTCGTGGTGGATCATGAACCGAGCGCGCAGGAGCGGATGGAGCATCCGAAGGTCGCGAAGATGATGGTGCATGAGGGCGGATACAACGCGGTGCGGACGGCGATGGATCTGCCGATTTCGAGAGAAGTGATCCGGACGGTGGAGAGCGCGCGGGGGAAGACGATTTTGCTGCCGACGACGGGCGGGAGCGCTCCGCTGGACATTATGGAGCGGGCTTTGGGCACGCGCACGATTTCGATTCCGACGGCGAATCACGACGACAATCAGCACACGTTCAACGAGAATCTTCGAATCCAGAATTTATGGGACGGGATTGAAGAGATCGCGGCGCTGCTGGTTATGTAAGCACGGTCAAAGCGCCGGACTCGCTGACGCCGTCGACGGTCAGGCCGCCGATTTTCACGTCGATGAGACGATTCGCTTCCTGATGCGAAGCGAGTTTCACTTTCAAAAAATTATCAGCGAGGGCGCCGTGGTCGAGCGTGACGGCGGATAGCGTCTGTCCGAGCATCGATTGGCGGAACTCTAAATTTTTCTGTGCGGCGAGATCGCGGAGGATGTGGGTGCGGTGTTTGCGGACGTGCTGCGGGACTTGCTCGCGATCGGCGGCGGGGGTGCCGGGGCGTTCGGAATAGGTGAAGACGTGCAGATAGGTGAACGGGAGCGATTCGATGAAGGCTCGGGATTGTTCGAATTCGTCGTCGGTTTCGCCGGGGAAGCCGGTCATGACGTCGGCGCCGACGGCGCAATGGGGCATTAAGGCTCGGGCTTTGAGGATGCGCTCGGCGTAGTGGCGCGGGCGATACTTGCGATGCATGCGTCGCAGGACAGTGTCGGATCCGGATTGCAGCGGCGCGTGAACGTGCTTCGCGATGCGGGGGGAATCGGCCATCAGATGAAGCAGCTCGTCTGAGAAATCCATGGGCTCGACGGAGCTGAGGCGCAGGCGCTCGGCTGGGGTTTCATCAAGGAGCCGGCGGATGAGATCGGCGAGGCGGACGCGGCCGGCAAAATCGCGACCCCAGCGTCCGAGGTTGATGCCGCTCAAGACCACTTCGCGATATTTTGCGGCGAGATGGCGGACCTGGGCGATCACCTGATCGGCGGGCGCGCTGCGGCTGCGGCCGCGCACGTAGGGGATGATGCAGAAAGAACAGCGATTATTGCAGCCGTCCTGAATTTTGAGATTGGGGCGGGTGCGCTCGCCGGCGGCGTCTTCGATGGGGGCGGAAAGAAAATCGTGCTGGGCGAAAATATCGCCGACCTCGATCTGGCCGTGATAAGGCTCGGAAACAAGATCGGGGATGCGCGTTTTATGGGAATTTCCAACGACGAGGGAGACTCCTTCGAGAGCGGCGAGTTCTTCGGGCGCGCGCTGGGCGTAACACCCGGTGACGAGAATGCGGGCATCGGGGCTTTCGCGATGGATGCGGCGGATCACCTGGCGGACTTCATCGTCGGCGGTGGAAGTTACGGTGCAGGTGTTGAGGACGATGAGGTCGGCGTCGTTGGAGTCGGTGGAGGGGGCTAGTCCTTTGGCGGCGAGACCGGCTTCGATGGCAGCTCCATCGGCCTGAGAGGCCCGGCAACCGAAATTCCTGACGAAGAAACGCTCCACCGCTTCATTTTAACGTCAGGGAATCACCGTGATGCTGGTGACGGGATGAATCTCCATCCACTGGGCGTGGAAGGTGTCCTGGACGTAGGTTCCGATCAGGCGGACGTGCGATCCGACGGGGGGCAATGTGACCTGGTCCTTATAACCTTTGCACGCGGCCTTGGCGTCGGCCTGGGTCACGGGGAAGCGGCACACGATTTCGAAGACCAGATTGCCGCCTTCATCGCTAAGATTGCCGGCGTTGAGAAGATTTTCAAATCCGGAATCGACTTTGAGCCAGCCGTGAGTGTCGCCGTCCGCTTCATGACGGACGCCGTCGGGCTCATTTCCACTGGTGGCGTCGACGATGGTTCCGGTCACAGCCATGCAGGTGTTTTTGATGAGCAGGCGCTGGGAGTGATAGACATGGGTCCACAGAGAAGCGTCACAGGACGGCGAAGAGGGGTTGGTGGGCGTGTTGGCGACGGGCGGAGCAGAAGCCGTTACGGTGATGTAGCGGGACCAGACCCAGCCGACTTCGTCGTCTTCGGTTCTCACGTGATAGAAACCGGTGGTGGCGGTGGCGTCGACCAGAGTGATCCGCGCGCCGGTAGTAAGGTGATCGAGAACGGGGCTGGAGGTGGAGGGATCGCGCCGGAGGATCACGTTGCGATTGGCGGTGCCGAGTTGAGCGCATAAGGAATACGCGCACAGCAGCCACAGCAAACCCATCACGGATCGGATCGACGTTCGGTTCATAGGTCCTCACTTCCGCGCCTGAATGTAAAAGAGAGTGATTCGGGGAGGCGGAACGTTTCATGTTTCCCGCGATCGAAGAAGTGCGATGGTGGGACAGTGACCTGCAAGAAGTGCAGAGTTTCGATGAAGGAATTGAAGGGGCACATCTACCACAAGAAACGAAAGTGGAAGTGTCCGAAGTGCGGGCGGGTGCGGATGCAGACGCAAGGAAGCAATTCGGCACAATAATCATACGGTATGGACGTTTATCTGGTCGATGGAACCTACGAATTGTTTCGGCATTATTACGCGCTGCCGCCGCAGTCGGATCAGGATGGGCGCGAGGTGGCGGCGGTGCGCGGGGTGCTGAGCTCGGTGCAGGGGATGGTCCGGGGCGGAGTGACGCATATCGCGGTGGCGACCGATCAGGTGATCGAATCGTTCCGCAATGAGTTGTGGCCGGGATACAAGACGGGCGAAGGAATCGATCCGGCGCTGCTGGCGCAGTTCCCGATCCTGGAAGACGCGCTGACGAAGGCCGGCTTCGTGGTCTGGCCGATGGTGGAGTTCGAGGCGGACGATGCGCTGGCGGCGGGGGCTGCGGCCGCGTCGCGCGACTCTCGCGTCGGTCAGGTGATCATCTGCACGCCGGACAAGGACCTGGCGCAATGCGTACGGGGGAATCGCGTGGTGCAACTGAACCGGCGAACCAGGGTCACGCGGGATGAAGCGGGCGTGATTGAGAAATTCGGGGTCGGGCCGGAATCGATTCCGGATTACCTGGCGTTGGTCGGCGACGCGGCCGACGGGTATCCGGGGCTGCCGGGGTGGGGCGCGAAGTCGACGGCGGCGGTGCTCGGGAAGTTTAAGCATCTGGAGAACATTCCGGAGGACGTGGATGAGTGGCATGTGAACGCGGCGAACGCGAGATCGCTGGCGCGAACGCTGGTCGAGGAGCGGGAGCACGCGCGGCTGTTTCGAACGCTGGCGACGCTGCGCACCGATATTCCGCTGTTCGACGACGTGGACGAACTCCTGTTTCACGGCGCGAGCTAATGCAAATCGCCGGGCATTTTGTGGTACTTTTGCCCGGTAGGACGTGATCCGACATGAACAAAAAGCTGATCTGGCTGGTGGCTGTCGCGACGCTCGGGAGCGCGCAGGCTCCCGACCTTGATGTGTTCGCCAAAATTAGAGCGGAGGCGACGGAGCATTCGCAAGCCGAGCCGGTGTTCGATATGTTCACGATCGGGATCGGACCGCGGCTGACGGCGTCGCCGGCGCACAAACGGGCCGCCGAATATGCGCGGGCTCGGCTGGCGGGGTACGGGTTGAGCAATGCGCGGCTGGAGCCGTGGCATTTCGGACGGGGCTGGACGCTCGAAAAGCTGACGATCGAGATGGTGGAGCCGCGTTATCTTCCGCTGATCGGTTATGCGGATGGATGGTCGTCGTCGACCAATGGGGAGATTGTGGCGGCTCCGGTATGGATCGGTGGAAAATCGCCTGAGCAGGTGGCGGATCTGCGCAGCGAATTAAAAGGCGCGATCGTAATGACCGAGCCGATGATGACCGATTTCGTGCGCAAGGATCGTCCGCAGCCGAGCGATCCGAATTACGCGCCGATGTCGGCGGCGTATGCGACCAGCGTGGGACGCAGGCCCGGCGGGCGGGGCAACGGTCCGACTCCGGCGCAGCGCATTGCGGCATCGCTGAAGGATGCGGGGGCGGGCGTGATCCTGAAGCCGAGCCGCGGCGAGTTCGGGACGGTGTTCGTGACGGGGCGCGACGGCGGGGCGGGAGCGGTGCCGACGGTGACGCTCAGCGCGGAGCAATACAACATGATCGCCCACATGCTGGAACAGAACATTCCGGTGAAGCTGCGGGTGAACGTGCAAGGCCGGTATTACGATGCAGACAACGGCAACGCGTATAACGTGCTGGCGGAATTGCCGGGGTCGGATCCGGCGGTTCGCGATGAAGTGGTGATGATCGGCGGGCATCTGGATAGCTGGCATACGGGAGTGGGAGCCACCGACAATGCCGACGGCGCGACGACGGTGATGGAAGCGATGCGGATCCTGAAGGCGATCGGCGCGCGGCCGCGAAGGACGATACGGGTCGCGTTATGGGGTGGCGAGGAACAGGGGCTGCTGGGGTCGCGGGCGTGGGTGGCTCAACATCTGACGGGGGCGAACGCAGCAGCCGCAAGAATTCGATGTGTATTTCAACATCGACAACGGCACGGGTCCGATATACGGGTGGTATCTGCAGAATATGGAAGCGGTGAAGCCGTTGTTCGACGCCTGGCTGGAGCCGCTCAAGAAGTTCGGAGCGAAGCGGAACACGATCGAGCCGGTGGGGTCGACGGACCACATGAGTTTTATCGACGCGGGGGTTCCGGGGTTCAATCCGATCCAGGATTACGTCAACTACGATATGCGCACGCATCACACGAACATGGATACGGTGGATCGGGTGGACGTGAAGGAAATCCGGCAGGCAGCGGCGGCGATGGCGTGGTTCGCGTACAACGCGGCGATGGCCGACGCGAAGATCGAACGGCCGGCGGCGAAATAGGCGGCTACACTTAGCACGGAGGATCGACGCGATGGCTGATGTCGGATGGAACTCTTCAGTCCTCAGCAGCGGGACCTTGACGGTCGACGCCTCGGCGGTGCATGGGACCTGGGGCACGGCGGTTGCGGCCGCGATCCGCGAGCTGAACGCGCTGTTTACAACGAACAACATCCACGTGACGATCGCTACGGGGAGTCCCGCAGTGGTTACCGTGGCGCTGACGGCGGGCGCTTACACCTTTCCGGTGAACGGAGTGAATCAGAACGGGTCGCTGCGGACCGACATACTCCACGGCGCTACGCGGAGCATCGATATGCAACTGGGAAGGAATGTGACTCGCGATCACGCCTACATTTTCCTTCCGGTGCATCCGCACATCAATCCACAGGTGCGGACGTCGCGCGAGGTGGGCGAGCCGGTGATGCGGGTGATGATGGGGCACGAGCTGTTGCACGCGCTCGGTCTGGACGCGCATGATCCGTCGTTCAACGGGCTGCTGGCGGGGAGTTGGACTCCGAATCCGGGAGCGAGGCCGGCGCTGGATACGGTGAGTCCGTTTGGCAGCTCGACCAATCTGCCGCCGCTGGTCCTTTCGGGGGACACGGTGACGCGGCTGCGGGCTTTGTGGCCTTAGCCTCGGGTGTATACTTGCGGAAAATCACATGCTGAAAATCAATTGGGTCGCAACCGCGCGCTGGATGCTGGCTTTGGTCGCTGCCGGAGCGCTGATCGCGGCGTCCGCTCCGGACGGGGCGCGCTGGTGGTCGTACGTGGAATTTCTGGCGTCCGACAAGCTGGAGGGGCGCAACACGGGGAGCGAAGGACATCGCAAAGCGGCGGCGTATGTGGCGCAGGAGTTCGAGCGCGACGGATTGAAACCGGCGGGAGTGGAAGGCTACATCCAGCCGGTGAAGTTCAAGACGCTGAAGCTGGACGAGAGCCATTCGAGCCTGGCGCTGGTGAAGGGCGGCGTGGAGAAGCCGGTGACGCTGGGCGAGGAAGCGATGATCGGCGCGCGAGTGGATCCCGCACCGTCGGTGGAGGCGAAGCTGGTTTTCGTGGGCTACGGGCTGCGGGTGCCGGAAACGGGCTACGACGATTTCAAGGGCGCGAATACCAAGGGCAAGATCGCGGTCTACATGGCGGGGGCGCCGGGGAATTTATCGGGCGCGCTGGCGGCGCATTATCAATCCGGCGCGGAGCGATGGAAGACGCTGAAGGCGGCGGGAATCATCGGGGCGATCTCGATCGCGAATCCGAAGCACATGGACATTCCGTGGTCGCGCCAGGCGTCGAATCGAGGGCAGGCGACGATGAGTCTGGCGGCGCCGGGCACGGACGAAACCGCAGGCGAGCAGATCACCATCGCGTGGAATCCGGCGCACGCGGACGACCTGTTCGCGGGTAGCGGTCACACATTCGAAGAACTGCTGGCGCTGGCAGAAGCGGGAAAGGCTCTGCCGCATTTCGATCTTACGGCGTCGGTCAAAGCGAAGACCGCGGTGATTCGGGGCGAAGTGGTTTCGCAGAACATCGCGGCGATTTATCCGGGGTCCGATCCGGCGCTGAAGGACGAATACGTGATCATGTCGGCGCACGTGGATCATCTGGGAGTGGGGAAACCGGTCAACGGCGATGCGATTTTCAACGGCGCAATGGACAATGCGGCGGGCGTCGCGACGGTTCTGGACACGGCGGCGACGGTGCGGGAGACCAAGCCCAAGGTGCGGCGATCGATCCTGTTTCTGATCGTGACGGGAGAAGAGAAAGGGCTGCTGGGGTCGAAATATTTCGCGGGAAATCCCACGGTTCCGGCGAGTTCGATTGTCGCCGACATCAATACGGACATGTTTTTACCGCTGTATCCGCTGAAGAGGCTGACGGTGTACGGCCTGGATGAATCGACGCTGGGCGACGATGTGCGGGCGGTGGCGAAGGAGATGGGCATCGTGCCTCAACTGGATCCGGATCCGGCGCGCAACAGTTTTATCCGCAGCGATCAGTACAGCTTCATCCTGCGCGGCATTCCGGCGCTGGCGATGAAGGACGGGTACGCGAAGGGGAGTCCGCAGGAGGTGATTTTCAAGACGTGGCTGACGGAGCGATATCATTCGGTGACGGACGATCTGAAGCAGCCGGTGGATAAGTCGGCGGCGGCGACGTTCGATCTGCTGGCGGCACGTCTGCTGGAGCGGGTGGCGAATGCAAGCTCCCGGCCGGCGTGGAAATCCGATTCATTCTTCCGGCGGTACGCGGCGAAGAATTAGAGCCGGATCGCTACAATGAGGACAAATGGCCGGAAGCAGGTCGAGTCAAAAGGTCGCTAACAGCCTGGTCGCGATGAGTTCGGCGGCGGTGCTTGCCGTGTACTCGGCGGGCTATGTGCGGACGCGGCCGGCAGCGGACCGGCTGGCGAAACAGGCGATGGAACGGTCGCTCGCGCGCGAGACGCCAGTCGCGAGGCTGGTAACTGTTCCGGTGGGAGCGACGGTGGCGGAAACGATGCCGCCTTCGCCGGTGAAAGCGATGCCGCATCCGGCTGCCAAGGCCGTGATTGTCGCGGCGCCGAAGACAGCGGTGGTACCGGTTACGTCCGAAGAATCCGCTACGCCGGTGGTTGAGACGCCCGCGCCGGTCGTCGTGGCGCCCCCGGCTCCTGTCGTCGCGGTGGCGCCGGTAGTGGAACAACCTGCGGTGGTTCCGGCGGCGCCGGTTCTGAAAGTCTGGAAGGACGGGAAATACGTGGGCTGGGGCGGGAGCCGTCACGGAGACATTCAGGCGACGGTGGTGATTGAAAGCGGGCGGATCATCTCCGCGCAGATTACGGACTGCCAGACGCGCTATCCCTGCGACGTGATCGAGAAATTGCCGGGCCAGGTGGTTTCGCGGCAGAGTCCCAATGTGCAGCGCGTCAGCGGCGCGACGGAGAGCGCCGACGCTTTCTATTCGGCGGTCTATTTCGCTCTGCAACAAGCGCAGTGAGCGAGGGTCGGGCGGTCCGCACGGAAGTGGTGATGGGGACGATGGTGACCATCGACGCCGAGCGGGTGGACGCCGAATCTGCGATCGAGCGGGCCTTCGGGTGGTTCTACCAAATTGAGGCATGCTGCACGCGATTCGACGAGAATAGCGAGCTGATGCGTCTTTCGGCGCGGGCCGGCGAAGCCGTGGCGGCCAGTGCTATCCTCTTCGAAACCGTGCAATTCGCGTTGAAGGTGGCGGAGGAAACCGGCGGCGCGTTCGATCCGACGGTGGGTCACCGGATGCAGGCGCGCGGGTACGATCGCGAGCATCGCACAGGCAAGGTAATTCGCAATTCGATCGCGGCGGACGATGTCAGCTATCGCGACGTGCGCGTCGATCCCGAGCGAAAGACCATCACGCTGTCGCGGCCGCTGATTCTGGATCTGGGCGCGGTGGCGAAGGGGCTGGCGATCGATATGGCCGCGCGGGAACTAGCGCCGTTCACGAATTTCTCGATCGACGCGGGCGGCGATCTGTATCTGGGCGGGTCGAACGCGATGGGGAAGCCGTGGCAGGTGGGGATCCGGCATCCGCGCAGGGAGAGCGAACTGATCGATACGGTGGTGGTTTCCAATCAGGCGGTGTGTACTTCGGGCGATTACGAACGAGGTCGCCACATTCTGGATACGCGCACCGGCGCGGTGGCGGATTGCGTGGCGAGCGCAACGGTGGTGGCGTCCGGAGCGATGCTGGCGGACGCGCTGGCAACCGCCGCGTTCGTGCTCGGGGCGGCTGACGGAATTGCGCTGCTCGAACGGATGAACGTCGAGGGACTGATCATCACGTCGGAGCTGGAGCGATACGAAACTCGGGGGCTCCGTCGTGCGAAGTAGGGCCCGGTCCGCGAAACGATTCTTCAAGACGCCGAAAGGGCTGCTGACCATCATTCTGGTTGCGCTGATCGCCATAGCCGCGCCGCATGAGGGGGTGCGGGTGGTTATGCCCGGTCTGATCGGCGCAGTGATCGCGGCGGGATTGGTGGATCTGGCGATCCTGCGAGCGAGAAGAAAGATCTGGGAGTTTCCGAGCGGCGCGGTGCTGACGGCGCTGATCGTGGCGATGGTGCTGCGGGCGCAGGAGCCGTGGTATGTCACGACCATCACTTCAGTCGCTGCGGTGCTGAGCAAGTATATCTTCCGGTCGCGGACGGCGAACGTGTTTAATCCGGCGGCGCTCGCGATCGTCGCGAGTTTCTACGTTTTTCATACCAGCCAGAGCTGGTGGGGAGCGCTGCCCGAGATGCCGCCGATCGCGCAGGCAGCGATGGTGGCGGCGGGCGTGTTCATGGCGGACCGCGTGAACAAGATGCCGATGGTGCTGGCGTTTCTGGGGACCTATTATCTGTTGTTCACGGCAACGGCGTTCGCGGGCGATCCACAACGCATCGCGGAGATATTCCGGGCGCCGGACCTGGAAGCGGCGCTATTTTTCGCGTTCGTCATTCTGACCGATCCGCCGACGTCGCCCGCGAAATATCGCGATCAGATGATGTGCGGTGTCATCGTGGCGGTAGTCAGCTACGCGGTGTTCGAATGGGCCGGCGTCGTCTATTTCTTGCTGGCGGGAGTGCTGGCGGGCAACGTGTGGGAGGCCTGGCGGCGCGCGAGCCGGCGAAGCGGCGATAAATTCCCGGCGGGACTTGTATCCTTTCTGAGGGAGATCACTGGAAGCGGCCGGCAGGTTCGGATGAGACGCGGTTGAGAGGCTGCCAGGTGGTATCTTGAGGTTAAAGAAGATGCTGAAATTTCTTGCGACCGGTATGGTGTTGGCGCTGCCGCTGCTGGCCAACGATCGTTCGAAGCAGACGATCAACGCTACCCAGACGGAACGGTTTAACGTCGCGGCGGCGGGCGCCATCCGACTTGGAAAATTCCTTCGGCGAGGTGGATATCGACGGGTGGGATCGTCCTGAAGTGGAGATGACGGTGGATCGTTCGAGCCGAGCATCTTTATGACGCGAAGGATCGCGCCGAGGCGCAGCGCCGCCTGGACAGTGTGCAGATCACGGCGAAACAAAACGGAAACGACGTGGTAATTTCCACGGCCTATCCTCCGCGCAACGCTCTTCTGCATCCGCTGAGCCGGCGCAGCGATATCGAGATCCACTATCGCATCCAGGCGCCGCGCGCCTCGAAGGTGATCGTCGATCACAACAGCGGAGGAGTGAACGTGTTCGATATCAGCGGCGACATTCATGCCACGGTGATCAACGGGCAGATCACGCTGACGCTGCCGGGGGACCAATATGCGATCGACGCGTAGAGCAAAGTCGGCGACGTGTATTCGGATTTTGACGGCAGCGATCAGCGCCGGCGCGTTCTGGGGGAGAGTTCGACCGCGAAGAGCGCGACGCCGGCGCGAATCTGTATCTGCGAGTGCGGATCGGCGACATCATGATCCTGAAGATGCAAGGTCCGCCGACGGATTGAGCTTCAGACCTTCAGGACATCGTCTTCGCGCGCGACCACCGCGTAGAGCAGCGGCGACAGGAAAATCGACAGACAGCAGGCGCGACAGCAGGCCGCCGACGATCACGATGGCGAACGGCTTCTGCGAATCGCTGCCGATGCCGGTGGACGTGGCCGCCGGCAGCAGGCCGATGCAGGCCACCAGCGCGGTCATCATGATGGGCCGCAGCCGCAGCAGCGACGCCTGGTAGGTCGCCGTCATGATGTCATTCCCTTCCAGACGCAGCTTGTTGATGAACGAATAGAGAATCACGCTGGTCAGCACCGCGACGCCCATCAGCGCGACGAATCCGAGTCCCGAGGAGACGCTGAAGTTGGTCTTCGTGTACCACAGGGCGAGCAATCCGCCGACCGGCTCGGTCACCAGCACGCTGAACAGAATGATCAGCGGGAATTTCAGATTTCCGTACAGCGCGAACAGGATCAGAAGAATCAGCAGGACGGTGAGCGGCGCGATCACCTTCATCTGCTCGCGCGCGGCCAGATAGTCCTTGTATTCGCCGCCCCAATCGAAGGTATAGCCGGTGGGCAAGCTTCACCTGCTTCGTCGACCGCGCGCCGCGCTTCTTCGACCGCTCCCGCCAGGTCGCGATTGCGGACGCTGAACTGGACGCCGATGAAGCGCGAATTGGCCTCGCGATAAATGAACGACGCGCCGTTGTTCGACTTGAATATCGGCGAACTGGCTCAGCGGCAGATGCTGGCCGTTGGGCGTGGCGATCAGCAGATTCTTGATCGCGTCCATATCCTTGCGATAGGGCTCCTGCATGCGCACCAGCAGGTCGAACTGGCGCTCGCCCTGAATCACCTGCGAGGCGGCTTTGCCGCCCATCGCGGTTTCGACCAGCGTGTTGACGTCGTCCACGTTCAGGCCGTATTGCGCGATCTTTTCGCGATTGGGAACGACCGTCAGGCTGGGCTGGCCCAGTTCGCGCACCACGGTGATGTCGGCGATGCCCGGGACCTTCGAAATGATGTCCTTCACCTGCCTGGCTTTGTCTTCGAGCGTCGCCAGGTCGCCGCCGAAAATCTTCACCGCGAGCAGGCTCTTCAGGCCGGTCTCGGCTTCATCCACCGCGTCCTCGGCGGGCTGCGTGTAGTTGAAAATCACGCCGGGAAAGGCCGACATCTTTCTGTTGAATCGCGTCGATCAGCTGCCTTCTTATTGTGAATCGATCCCTGCCACGCGCGGTCGCTCGTAGGGCTTCAGCCCGATGTAAAACTCGTTGTTGAAAAAGCCGGTGGGATCGGTGCCGTCGTCCGGGCGGCCCAGTTCGTTCGCCACCGTGGTGACCTGCGGGAAACTGCGCAGAATATTGCGAATCTGCGGCGACAGCTTGGTGGCTTCGTCGAAGGAGATGGTGTAGGGAGCGGTGGCGCGCATCCACAACGCGCCCTCGTCCAGATGCGGCATGAACTCCGCGCCGATCAGCGGGATCAGCAGCAGCGATGCCGCGAAAATCGCCGAGCAGAATCACGATCGAGACGGTACGATTCCGCAGGCACCAGCCGAGCAGCGCGCCGTAGCCGGAGCGGATGAACTCGAAGACCCGAGCTCGCGGCTCTTGCATCTTGCCGCGCAGCAGATAAGAGCACAGCACCGGCAGCACGATCAGCGCGCAGATCAGCGATCCGAGCAGCGCGAATGACATGGTGTCCGCCATCGGCTGGAACAGCCGGCCGGAGGGCCCTTGCAGCGCGTAGATCGGAAGATATCCGGCGATGATCACCGCGACGGCGTAGAAGATGGGCCGTTCGACGTCGTGCGCGGCGGCGCGAATCACGTCGATCAGGTTGTACTCTTCGCCGTGGCGGGCGGCCAGCTCGCGAAACACGTTTTCCACCATCACCACGGCGCCGTCCACCAGGATGCCGAAGTCGATGGCTCCGATCGACAGCAGATTGGCCGGGATGTGCCGCCAGTCCAGGCAGATGAAGGCGAACATCAGCGCGAAGGGAATGGTGAGCGAAACGATCATCGCCGCGCGCACGCTCAACAGAAAAATTCCCAGGACGATCAGCACCAGCACCATGCCGCGGATCAGGTTCCGCTCCACGGTGCGGGTGGTTTCCTCGATCAGTTCGCTGCGGTCGTAATAGGGCAGGATCTTGACGTCCGGCGGCAGCACGTGATCGTTCAGTTCCTTGGTCATCTGCTGGACCTGCTTCAGCACCACCTGCGCCTGCTCGCCGACGCGCATCAGGATGACGCCTTCCACCGCGTCGTCCTGGTTCATGAACCCGAACTGGCCCAGCCGCGGCGCATACCCGATCTCGACCTTGCCGACGTCGTGGACGTAGGTCGGAATGCCGTTGTTGGTCGAAACCACGACGTTGCCGATATCCTCCGTGGTCTTCACCAGGCCGAGACCGCGAATGTAATAGAACTGGCCGCCCTGCGAATAGAATCCGCCGCCCGCGTTCGAATTGTTGCTGCCCAATTGCTGAAACACCTGCGGAACGGTGACGCCGCGGGAGAACAGGCGGTAGGGATTGAGCAGCACCTGATACTGCATGGTGGTGCCGCCGAGGCCGGAATCGTCGGCGACGCCCGGGATCGAGCGGTACTTGCGCTCGAGCACCCAGGCTTCGATGGTCTTCAGTTCCTGCGGCGTGCGGTCCGGACTCACCAGCACGTAGCGATAGATCAGGCCGCTGGGGCTGAACAGCGGAGAAACGCCGGGAGTGACTCCGTCGGGCAGCGTCGCGTTCGCCATGCGCTCGAACGCCTGTTCGCGGGCGAAATACGGGTCCATCTCGTACTGGAAATTCATCTCGAGCGCGGACAGTCCGTACAGCGAAATCGAACGCAGGCTCTCGATTTTCGGGATGCCGTTCATTTCCACTTCGAGGGGGATGGAGATGAGCCGCTCCACTTCCTCCGACGCGTGGCCGGGCCACTGCGTGATGATCTCCACGTGCGGCGGAGAAAGATCGGGATAGGCGTCGATGGGCAGCTTCGGAGAACGAGTACGCGCCCCACAGCATCAGCATGACGCGCCGCCATGAGCACGATGAAGCGCTGGGAGAGGGCGAAGGAAACGATGCGGGCGATCATGGGGTCCTACTGAATGCTGTTGGCGAACTGAAGAAACAGCGCGCCTTCGGCGACAATTTTTTCGCCCTCCTTCACTCCGCTGGCCAGCTCCGTTTCCGCTGCCCTGCTGCCCGCCCAGGGTGACCAGGCGCTGCCCGAATTTGCCGGGCTCGACTTCGACGTAAACAAACGGAAGATTATCGTCGGTGCGAAGAATGGCCGAGGTCGGCACGGCCAGCACGCTGCGGCCGGACCGGGTGTGGATCACCGCGTCGACGAACATATCCTTCTTTAGTAGGCCGCCCGGATTTTGCGTGACGATGCGCACCGGCGTGGTGCGGGTCGCTGGATCGATCAGCGATCCGATGTAATCCACCGTTGCCGCGAAAGGTCTGGCGGAAAGACGTGTTGGTCAGCTCCACCGTGTCGCCGATGCGAACCGCTTCCAGGTCGCGATCGTAGATATGTCCCCAGACCCAGACGGTCGAAATGTCGCTGATGGTGAAACACGCCGTCGTCCCGGCCTGGATCACCAGACCGGCGTCACCAGTTTCTGCACCACGACGCCGGCGATCGGCGAGCGCACGGCGAGTTGCGGATTGATGGCGACGCCCTGCTGCTGCGCCTGATCGATTTCCTGCTGCGTCACGCCGAAAATCTTGAGCGCCTGCAGGTCGTTTTCCATCTCGGCGCGGGCGTCGTTGTAATCCTGTTCCGCGGCTTCCAGATCCTTCTGCGCGATCACTTTGTGCTCCAGCAGATCCTTGCTGCGATCGAGCGTTTTCTTCGAATAATCCTCGCCGGTTGCGCGCTTTCTTGTAGGTCGAGACGGCGTTGGCGACGTCCGGACTCGACACGTACAGCAGCGGCTGATCGGCGGTCACCGTCGTACCGGTGTCCACCAGGAGTCGCGAGATCGGTCCGTTGACCTGCGTGATCGCCTGCGTGGTCTGGTCGGCATCCCAATCGACGGTGCCGGTGGTGCGCACCGCCGGCGACCAGACCGTCTTTCTTCACCTCGACGATTTTCAAATGCTCCATCTGGTTCTGCGGCACCTGAAACAAACTGGCTTGCCGCCTCTGCCGCGGCTGCCGCCGGCTGCGCAGCCTGCGGGCCTGTTTCGAATCACAGGAAGACGCAGCAGCCCCCGCGATCAGCGCCGCCGCGCACGCCGTCCGTCTCCAACCGCCGATGCTCATCGAATCACCTGCGTTCCCACCGCTTGATTCACCTGTTCCGCGGCGATCATGTACGCCGCCATGGCCTGCCGGTAACCGAGCTGCGTGGCGCGATAGCTGCGCTCGGCGTCGAGCACATCGAGAACGGTCGCCGCGCCGCGTCCGTAAGCATAGGTCGTGATGTCGCGCGACTGCGTGGCCTGATCCAGATAGCCGGATTCGTACAGCGACACGATCTGTTCATTGGTCTGCAGGCCGTAATAGGCATTGACCACGTCGGTCTGCACGCCGACCTCGGTCGACGATTCGGTTTCGACCGCCTGGCGCACGGCCGCCTGGCTGCGCGCGATCTCGCCCTGATTGCGATCGTGAATCGGAAGATCGAACGACAAGCGAAAAGCCGACGCGCGTTGCCGGTGCCGTTAGGGCCCGATGCTCTGGTAGGTGTAATCGGTGCCCCAGGTCCAATCCTTCGCGCGATTGCCGAAGGCCAGCGCCACGGTATCGTCTGGCCAGCTTCACCCCGCTGTGCGCGGCCTGCAAATCGGGCCGCGCCGCGAGCGCCTGTCTCTCCAGATCCGTCGAGCTGGACCACCTGCTTCTTGTGCGCCAGCATTCCGGTGACGTCGAAATCGTCGGCGACCGATTGATAGCCCAGCAACTGCCGCAGCGTCGCCCTGGCCTGCACCAGACTCAGCTCGGCGGAGGAAACGTCCTGCTCGAACTGAAGCTTCTGCAGGGAGATTTTCAGATAATCGCCTTCCGCCAGATCGCCGGCCACCAGCCGCGCGTGGTTCAGATCGACCTCCTGCGAGAAATTCGCCAGATCGTCCTTCGCGAAGCTGCAGCACCGATTTCGCCAGCAAAACATTGATGAACGCCTGCACCACCTGGAATCGCAACTGGCGCTCGTTATCGGTCACCGTCTTGGCGCGTGACGTCGGTGTTGTCTTTGGCCACCAGCTAGCCGTTTTTCGCGCTTGCCGCCGCGCTCATAGGTGTAGGCGAGCGACTCCGAATAGATCTGCGTGTTGCAGCGGATCAGTCTGCGGCGAAAACAAGCGGGATCGTGTCGACCAGGGTGGTGAAGGTCGGGTTCGGCTTGAGCGCCGCGGTGATCTCCTCCGCCTTGTTCTGGTCGATATTCAGCCGCTGCGCGCGCAGGGACTGATTGTAGGCGAGCGCGATCCGCACGGCGTCGTCCATCGAGATCAGGTTTTGTGGAATGGCGGCTGGGGGTGTTTGCGCCGAGGCTACTCCCGCCGTTATACCGATGATCAAGAGTAAGACAATCAAACGAAGGAACAACCGAAAATTTCCTCCCGTCGAAGCTATGGCAAGAGACACTGCTGCAATAGTTTAGACGGTACGGAAAACGCGAACGGTAACCCGGAAACTGATGAGCGGGCCAGATTTGGCGGTGAGCGGGCTTAATTTGGCGCGGCGCGGCCGTTTTTTAGTGCTTGGCCGACTGATCTTCCATCTTTCGGGCTCCGCCAAGAATGTCATCCATGGCGTAATTGCCCTCGTGGCAGGCGTATTCGTAGATCGGACCACGGGTCGAAAGGAAGGGATACTCCATGGTCCAGGGCTTGGTCCAGGTGGAGGGATCGTCGATGGTGACGCGATAGAGAATGGTGTTCGGCATCGACGCGCTGGAACCGCTCGATCACATGCAGGTTTTCAGAAGCGCCGTAAAACCGGGTTTCCCTGCGGAAATTCGTGGTGTCCACCACCAGGGTGTCGCCTTCCCAATGTCCGATCGAATCGCCCAGCCAGGAGCGGACTTCAGGAGGGTTGTGGGCGCCGTTCATGCGGACCACCCGGACGTCGTGAACCATCTCGACCAGGATCATGATGGCGCCGGGAGTCTGAACAATCTGGTAGTTGTTGTTGTACAGCACGGGCATCATGGGAGGTCCTGAGGTGGATCCGAAGCCGACCAGGCAGCGTTCGGATACGGGCCGCGTTTTCACATCGTCGTATTCGCGGCCGAATCCGGCGCCGCCACGTCCCCGTCCAGCCGGTGCGCCGTTGCGCGCGACACGCGGAGGGACCTTGCCATCCGGCGGATCGACGATCAACGAACTGCGCTTCAGCCCGTCGACGCGGGCGAGCTCGCTGCCACGATCGATGAACAGGGCATTGTAACCGGCATTCGCGCCCGAAAATCGCACTCCGCCGAGTACCACGCCGTCTTTGCCGGGCTGTTCCTCGCCCTCGTCGTGGTCCTCTTTCTCGAATTTCGCGGCCTCCTGGTCGGTCAACTGGAGTTTTCCGTTAAATTGGGGCAGGCGCTCCATCCGAGTGATGGTGGCGTTGGTCCAGATGCCTTGCAGGTCGGGGTGGCCGTCGGGGGTGCGCGGCGCGGTCCACGCCTTTTTCCGAGCCGGGTTGGGAGATGGCGCCTGAGCCTTCAAAACGACGGGAGCCGCGAGGAAGGCCGCAGCCAAAAGCGAAGGGAACAGTCGGGACGTCATAGCGGTTGATTATATAACGCCCCGAATCGCGCGATTTTAGAAAGACAGGCGCAACGCGAATTGCATGATTCGCGCGTCGCTCGCGAGAGAGGTGATGCTGCCGACCGCGCCGGAACTCAAGTTGTTATTCGGCTGGCCGAAGATAGGAGTATTGGCGAGGTTGAATACCTCCCATTTGGCTTCCAGGCGGGTTCGTTCCCAGACCGCGAAATCCCGCATCAGGGAAAAGTCGAAAACGCTGCTGTGAGGTCCGCGAAGGATGTTGCGTCCGGCGTTGCCGAACTGCCCGACGGCCTGCTCGGCGAAGGCGTTTGATCCGTTGGGGGCGATCGCGGCACAGGACTTGTTGGTGGACGCGTAGAACCAGCAGTTCACATTGCCGACGATTTGCGGCGTGCCGATCACGTTTGGCACCGCTGTGGCGGCTCCGTAAAGATCGATCGCGGTCGAATAGGTGCTACCGGAGACGACGGTGAACGGCCGTCCGCTGACGAAGGTATAGACCCCGGCGGTCCGCCAGCCGCCGAGAATCGCAGCGCCCACGCCCTGGGTTAGCCAGGGCTTGCCTTTCCCGAAGGGCAGCTCATAGACGTAGCTGGCAACGACGCGATTGGGAAAATCGAAATCGCTGGGTCCACGCCACGTGCTTTGGTTGAAGCCGTTCTGCGATCCGCCGGAGTTGCTCTCCAGTTCCTCGGGCGTGTCGTCGATGCTCTTCGACCGGGTGTAGGACGCGGCCAGCGAAAATCCCTTGCTGAAGCGGCGTTTCAAGGAGAGCTGCAGACTCTGATACGTCGCGTTGCCGTTGGCGAATTGCGATTCGATGTAGCCAAAGTTCGGATAAGGCTTCGCGCCGTTGACGAGCTGGTTCTGGTCGGTCAGATAATCCAGGTGCGTGGACTTCGATCCGACATAGTTCGCCTCCGCCACCATGGCGCCGGGAAGCAAGCGCTGCAGGCCGAAGCTCCACTCCTGAACATTGGGCGTTTTGGAGTCGGCACCGACCGCGCGAATGTGAGTCAACTGATAGTTGATGTCCGCCGGATTCAGCCAGCTTGACGGGAATCCGCTTTGCAGCGTGAATGCGGGCGACTTCGAACTCACCGGGATGGAAGCCGTAGTCTGCACCAGAAATGGTGGATTCAGCGCCAACTGATCCTCGCTGCCAAAGCGCTCGAGCAGCAGGTAATACATCCCGTAGCCGCCGCGAATCACGGTCTTGTCGTTGAGCGCGTACGCGAATCCGAAGCGGGGCGCAAAGTTGTGATTGTTGATCTGGACCAAAGTCCGGTTGCCGAGCGATCCGGAACTGGCGAACAGCAGCGAACCGCTACCGGCGGGATCGAAATTCGCGAGTTTATTGTTGCCGGAATATTGCGGCGTCGCGAAGTCGTAGCGCAAGCCGAGATTCAAGGTCAGCCGCGGCGTCACTTTCCAATCGTCCTGCACGAAGCCGGAATACATCTGGATGCGCTGATCGACTAAATACACGTTGGAGAGCGTCGCGCCCTGCACGTAGCCGATCAGGGCGTCGGCGTAGGGCAATCCGGTGTACTGCCCGTTGAACTGCAGGTTGCCATGGACGTCGGCTTCGTCCTGAAAGATGTTGCGCATCGGCGCGAGAATATCGGCGCCGAACTTCATGGAGTGGGCTCCGTGGGTCCAGGAAACGGTATCGACGAACTGAAATTGCTGCGGATTTTGCTGTTTGGGCAGGTAATCGGGAGATCCCAGGAAAGTATAGTTCGCGAAGGTGATTGCCGGCAGGCCGCCGCCCGTCGAGGGCACGGTGGGGATGCCCGGAACATAGTCGCTGGCGGGCGCGAGTTGATAGGAGAGCTGATAGTCGATGGCGGTGTTGCGCGAGAACCCAATGCGAGCGTCGTTCACCAGGTTGGGCGTGAGGATGAGAGTCCAGCCGACGGCGGCGTTGTAAGAATCGAGCGTGGAGTCGCCCCAGGCCGAGGTGCTGGTGCCATCGGCGAGTCCGCCGAAATTTCCGGGCACGATGCGGCCTCGCCGCGACCCGGTATAGCGGAAGAAAACCTGGCTGTTGTCCCTGACATTCCAATCGACACGGGCGTCGATGGAATCGTCATTGTCGGCGAGCGCGCCGGTGCGCGCGAAATTGTTGAGCTCGCCTGGAAGGTTCGGCAGAGGGAACACGTTCATCAACTTTTGGCCGAAGGGATCGATGGACGCGAGCGGGATCATATTGTTGGCGAAGGGCGTGCCGGTGGCGGGATTGATCAACGTCGGATACTTGACCCCATTGGCGGCGGCCGCGGCGGCGCTGAAATCGCCGGTGCGCTCATTGGGCAGCGGAACGGTCGCGATGCGGGTAATTCCGCGGCGCACACGGGTGCCTTCGTAATCGAAGAATCCGAACAATTTGTTATGGATGATGGGCGCGCCGACGTTGCCGCCAAACTGGTTCTGGACGTTTTCCGGTTTCGCCAGGCCGGAGCGATTCGAAAAGAAATCGTTAGAGTCGAAGACCCGGTTGCGGAGATATTCGAACAACAAGCCGTGTACCTGATTGGTCCCGGCCATGGTGGAAACGTCGACCACCGCGCCGGGGCTCCGGCCATATTCGGCGGAGTAGGGATTAGTCAGGACCTTGAATTCATGAATCACGTCGACGGAGGGGCGCGTGCCTTCGGTGCTCAACTCCTGGACGTTTTCGGAAAAAGTGTTGTCGTCGATTCCGTCGAGCAGGAAATCGTTTTGTAAGGAGTGAACGCCGTTGGCCTGAAAATCGCCGGTTCGACCAGATGCGGTGGCACCGCCCTGCTCGGTGTAACGGTTTTGTTGAACGCCGGGAACCAGACGGGTCAGGTCGTCCCAGTTGCGCATCAGCAGGGGCATGCTCTCGATCACCGGATTTTCGACCACGAAGCCGATGGACGCATCGTCGCGCGAAAGCTGCGCGGCGGAACCCTGGACTTCAACGGTTGTGGTGGTCCCTTGAACCGTCAGTTGGACATCGAGGCGGCCCTTTTCAGAGGGATCGATATTCACGGTCGCGGTCGCCGTAGTGAAGCCGGCGCCGCTAATGGTGAGGTTATAACTTCCGACCGGCACAGTTTGAAAATTGTAGTAGCCCGAAGCGTCGGTCACCGATTGGCGGGAGAATCCGGTGCCGCTGTTGGCGATCGTCACGTTCGCTCCGCTAATGGCCGCGGAGGAAGGATCCGTGACCAGGCCGGTGAGGCTTCCAAATGCGCCTTGGCCTCGTAACAGAAAGGCGCCGGTACATAAAGATAGAGTGAGAAGGCAACATTGGGTGAGTTTTTTCATGGAAGGACTTAGATCCCTTGTTGGGTAAAGTACCATCCGAGCCTTACCAAATCGTGAAAGAAAGATGACGAATTCGTCACGCTCGCCTGATCTCTCACGCCGCCACAGTATGAAGAAATTGCGCGCCTACTTTGTTTGAGAATTAGCGGAGCTGGTACACAGAAATCCGCTGACGCGGCGGCCCTCGAGCACATGAGTCCAGATGATGCGGGCGCTTCCCGAGCCGGACGCCGCCTGATAGCGGACGTTGAGGCCGGGTTCGAGCGCCTTGGAATCATGAGCGGCGCGGAAGCCCGAGGCGCTCGATTCGATCATCTCCGCCGCGACAATCGCGGGCGTTGGATCGCTGAGCAGTATTTCAACGTGTCCCGAAGCCAGGGATCGCGCCGCCACGCGGCGATCGCGTTGTTGGCGCCGGTCGAGATGAGTTGGCTCGTTCATGATGCGTCAACCTGCCAGCGACACAGCCCGCTCTCCCGCAAGTCCATAGGATTTGATTCTGCGTTGCAGCGTGCGTCTGGAAATTCCCAGACGAATCGCCGCTTTCTGTTGATGTCCGCGACATTCTTCCAGCGCTTTGACGATGGCGCCGCGCTCCAGATCGGGCAGCGAGGAAAGATTCTGCAGGTCCTGGGGAAACGAGGTCGCCGCAAAATCGTCCGGCAGGTCCGCCGCGACCACTTCTCCATCGCTTGCGAATACCGCGGCGCGGATCACCACGTTGCGCAGCTCGCGTACATTGCCGGGCCAGGAATAGGCGCGCAGCTTCGCCTTGACTTCGGACGAGAAACTCACGCCGGGCGCATGCTGCTGCAGATAATGTTCCGCCAGGGGAAGAATATCCTCGCTACGCTCGCGCAGGGGCGGCACGGCCAGGCGGATCTGCGACAGACGATGGTACAGATCGGAGCGAAAGCGCCCCTCCGCCACCGCCATTTTCAAATCCTGATTGGTGGCGGCCACCAGGCGCACATCGACGCTGACTTTCTTTACGCCGCCGACGCGATAATAGCTGACTCCGTCCAGAACGCGCAGCAGCTTCACCTGCATGCGGGGATCGAGATCCCCGATTTCATCCAGAAAAAGGGTGCCGCGATGGGCGATCTCAAACAAGCCGGGCTTGGTGGAATCGGCGCCGCTGAACGCTCCTTTTTCATGACCGAACAATTCGCTTTCCAGCAGGTTTTCGGGCAGCGCCGCGCAATTCACATCGACCCAGGACTGCGACCCGCGCAGGGAATGATGATGAATCGCCCGCGCGATCACTTCCTTGCCGACGCCGCTTTCTCCGGTGATCAAGACCGTCGCGTTCGTCACGGCCACCTTGCGAATCTGCGCGAGCAGGGTGTGCATCGGCTCGCTGGCGAAAACAGCGGCCGAACCGATAAATTCGTGAACTTCAGCGGCGCGAGTCATTTAGAGCAGGAACAGCGTCCCTTGTGCGTCGCTTACCATTATTCGGGAAGCATGGGTTAAGGTCCATCAGGCCTTCCGCTAAGGTGTGTCGCGAAAGGTCCCTAGCCCTTTCGTCCTGCGTAGGACCATCGGACTGCCGTCGATAGAGAGATGTGCGGACAATTTCCACACAATTGGCGAGGATGGCGGCTCTGATCCTCCTCGCCGGCCTGGCCTGCGCCTGCCTGGTGCGTTACGCGCCGGGAGCGCTGGTCGACGAGCGCGAGCTGAATCAGCGCGCCGGCGAAGATACTCTGGCGGCGCTTCGGGCGCACAAAGCTGGGGAGGCCGATATCAGCGCCAATTTCCTTCGCTACCTGAAAGGCCTGACGCACGGGGACCTGGGATATTCGGAATCGAACAATTCGCCGGTTGCGGCTCTGCTGCGGGATCGCGCTCCGCAAACTTTGCGCGACCTCGGTTTCGGTCTGGCGGGCGCCTGGATCCTGGGATTAGGGTTCGCGATCTTCGCCGCCTGTTTTCCCAAAGCGTGGCGCTTCGACGCTGCCTTAACGGCCTCCGCCGGGCTACTGCTGAGCCTTCCCGCAGCGCTGATCGCATATCTGTGCCTGGTGGCCAGTCCGGGCCTGACGATTGGAACTATCTCGCGAGTGGTGCTGGCGATGGTGCTGGCGCCGAAGGTCTTTCAATACTCGCGCAACATCCTGGTCACGGCGTATGGCGGATCGCATGTAGAAATGGCCCGGGCACGCGGAATATCCGAATCCACCATTCTGTTGACCCACGTGCTGCCGGCTGCTGGTCCACAATTGGGCGCGCTGGCGGCCGCATCCGTCAGCATCGCGATCGGCGCGACGATTCCGATCGAGGCCATCTGCGACGTTCCCGGGCTGGGCCGCCTCGCGTGGCAAGCGGCAACGGCGCGCGATCTTCCGCTGCTGATTAATCTCACGATGCTGGTCACGCTGGCGACCACCGCGGCGATGGCGGTGTCCGAAATTTTCCTATCCAGGCGTCCCGAGTTCGATGGGCGAGGCGCGGCATGAGCTGGACTCGCATGGTCGTCGTGATCTTCCTGGCGTTGGTCGGGACGTGCGTTCTGACTTGCGATTTGTGGGAGAAAACACCGTACGACCAGCAATTCCGCGACATGCCGGATGCTGCTCCGTCGCGGAGATTTCCGCTGGGAACCGACGCTTTAGGCCGCGACCGGTTCGCGCGGCTGGTTTACGGAACCCGGGTTTCGTTGCTGCTGGCTCCCGCGGCTGCATTGCTGTCCTGCATCGCGGCAGCATTGCTGGGCGGGCTTGCCGGACTAGCGGGAGGGTTTACGGAACGCGCCATTCTCGCCGCGGCGGATTTGTTCTTATCTTTGCCCTGGTTGTTCCTGCTGCTGATTGCGAGGGCGTGCCTGCCGTTGAACGTATCGCCGATGGTGTCTATCGCGATCACGTTCGCGCTGCTCGGGCTGCTGGGATGGGCGGCTCCGGCGCGCGTCATTCGGGCGGCGGTCCGCGATCTCAGGAACTCCGATTTCGTGACGTTCGCGCGCGCCTCCGGATCGTCATCCTGGCGATTGCTGTGGGCCCACATGGTGCCTAACGTCATGCCGGTGTTACGCGCGCAGTTCTGGATCGCGATTCCGGTTTACATCCTGGCCGAAACGACGCTGGGAATGCTCGGGCTGGGGGTGGCGGAGCCGCTGCCGTCGTGGGGCGGGTTGCTTCGTGAGTTGGAAGGCGGCGACGTCACGTCGCGGCTGTGGCTGTTGGCTCCGGCGTTTCTGCTTGCCGCCGTGACAGCGAGTTTTCAATTACTACGGCCCAGGAAGGATCTCGCTCTATGAAATTGATGACCAACGTTACATTGCGCGACATTTTAAGGGCCTTGGTTTCGCTGCTGCTCGCTTTGTGGATTTATACCTCCATGATTCCGTCGGCGCGGGGCGCAGAACTGCATTTCGCGCTGACGGCCGAGCCGAAGACGGTCGATCCTTTTCTGGTCGCTGACGAATCCGCGGAAGCAGTGCGCTATCTGACCGAGGGATCGCTGATCCGGGTCAATCGCCAGACGCAGCTTCCGGAGCCGGATTTGGCGGCCTCCTGGAAGGTGCAGGCCAACGGCACGCGGATTGTTTTTCAATTGCGCGAAGGCGTGACATTTCCGGATGGACGGCCGTTTACTTCGGCTGACGTGGTCGCCTCCTTCGCCAAACTGCTGGCGCCGGATCTGCACTCGCCCATTGCGGATACATTCCGGACCGACCAGGGCGTCGTCAAGGTCAGCGCCGCCGGGAAATATACCGTGATCGCGCAGTTTCCGGTGCCGACAGCGCAGATCGAGAGAATGTTCGACCAGGTTTCCATCGTCTCGGCCGCCGCTGGGAGCCGTCCCGCGCCCGGACTGGGGCCTTTCGTAGTCGCGGAACACAAGCCGGGAGTCTCGATTCTGCTACGTCGCAATCCGGCGTATTGGAAGCGGGATGAACAGGGCAAGCCCCTGCCGCGCGTCGATTCGATTCGCATCGATATCGAGCAAAATCGCGATCTGGAACTGCTGCGCTTCCGGCGAGGCGAGCTGCAATTGATCGAGAAGCTGACGCCCGATCTGTTCGACCGGCTGGCGGCGGAGGCTCCGGGCACCGCCGTGGATGCGGGTCCGACGCTCGACTCCGAGTTTATGTGGTTCAATGAATCGCCGCGCGCGCCACTTGGAAGGGGAGCCCGCCAATGGTTCCAGTCGCGGAATTTCCGGCGCGCGATTTCGCTGGCGATTCATCGCGACGACCTTTGCCGGGTGGTTTATAAAGGCCATGCCAGTCCGGCGGCCGGTCCGGTTTCGCCGTCCAACAAGTTGTGGTTCAAAGCTGGGTTGACCGCCGACACATTCAATCCGCAGGCCGCGACGAAACTACTGGAAGCGGACGGTTTCCGGTTGCAGGGCTCGACTCTTCGGGACCGCGCGGGCAATGCCGTGGAGTTTTCGCTCATCACCAACGCCGGCAGCAAGACCCGAGAGCGCATGGCGGCCATGATCCAGCAGGATCTGGCGAAGATGGGGATTCGAGTGAACATTGTGACCCTCGACTTTCCATCGTTGATTGAAAGGATCACGCGGTCGTTGAACTATGAGGCCTGCCTGCTGGGTCTGGTCAACGTGGACGCCGATCCCAGCGAGCTGATGAATATTCTGCTCAGCTCGGCGAGCAACCATCCCTGGGATCCTTCCGAAAAATCGCCGGCCACGGCTTGGGAGGCCGAGATCGACCGGCTGATGTTGGCGCAGGCGTCGACCGCCGATCAGCGTGCGCGCAAGAAGAGCTTCGATCGCGTGCAGGAGATTCTGCAGGACCAGGCGCCGGTCATTTATCTGCTGCATCCCAACGCTCTGGCGGCCGTATCGCCCCAAGTAGCGGGCGCGAAAGTGACCGCGTTTTTTCCGCATACGTTCTGGAACGCGGAATATCTCACGGTGAAACCCAGAACTCCGGGGGGACCGTGAGCAATCCTCTATTGAAGATCCACATTTCGGTGGATTACGCGCAGAAAGCCGGTGTGCTGCGCGATTTTTCGCTGGAGATCGGAGAAGGCGAGATTGTCGGTCTGGTGGGACCGAGCGGCGAAGGCAAAAGCACCGTCGCGTCGTCGATTCTGGGCCTGCTCGCCAGGAAGGGCGCGCAATGCCGCGGCGAAATTCTGTTCCGGGGCCAGGATCTGCTCCGCGCGCGCGAACGCGACTTACGCCGCGTGCGTGGAAAGTCGATCAGCCTGGTGCCGCAGAGTCCCATGGCGGCGCTGAATCCGCACATGAAGCTGTCGGCGCAGATCGAAGAGGCGTGGCGCGCGCACGAGCGCGGCAAGCCGGAGACGGCTTCTTTGATGCGCAGCGTCAGCCTCCCATCGGATGCTTCCTTCCTTCGCCAGTATCCCCGAAGCCTCAGCGTCGGAATGGCGCAGCGTTTCGTGATCGCGCTGGCGATTCTGCATCGCCCGGCGCTGCTGCTGGCCGACGAGTCCACCAGCGCGCTCGATACGGTGACGCAGGCGGAAATTCTCGCGCTGTTCGGGCAGCTTCGCAAAGAACATGGCATCGCGATCCTCTATATCTCGCATGACCTGGCTTCGGTGGCGTCGTTGTGCGACCGTGTCGCGATTCTCAAGGGTGGTCAAGTGGTGGAAGAGGCGGCGGTGGCTCGAATCTTTCGCGAGCCGCGCCATCCCTACACCCGTCAGTTGATTGCCGCGATTCCGCGGATTCCCGAATCAGACGGCCTGCCGGTGTTGGGTCGCCAGCTCGAAAATATTCGCTAGCGCGGGACCCAGCGTGGTCAACGCGGAAAGCTCGGCCTTGGTGAAGGCGTCGCTGCCGCGCCGATAAAGCGAGATCACGCCCGCCACCCCATCCGCGGAAATCAAGGGCACCGACAGCGCCGAGCTGAGGGCGACGAACCTCGAAGGATCGGTCAAATAGCCGGGTTCCACCGCGGGATTGCCATTGATGATGGCCCGGCCGTTTTCAGCCACCCATCCGGTCAAGCCGTTGCCCACGCGAATCTCCACTGAGACGAATTTCTGAAACGGCTCGCCGTCGGTGAAAACGGGAAAAAGAACCTCGCCTCGACGGCGATAAATGACCATCGCGTCGGAAGCGATGGCCCGGCCGAGCCTGTCGCGCAGCTCCTTCCAGCAGGATTCGCGATCGAGGCACTGGGCCAAGGCGACTTGCAAGTCTCCGAGCGCGCGGTTTTCCTGCGCCGCCAGGGACCGCGTGAAGTTCATCAGATCGCGGCTCGCGCCGTCGACGGTCTGCGCCGTCTCGAACCCGGCGGCGGGCGCATCGCCCCGGTGGATCTTGACGTCGGTGGGCAGATTCGCGATGCGGATTCCGGCGGTGGCCTTGCGTTCAAGCTCCACGTAACGCCGCGCGAGCACCTCGGTCACTTTGGGATCGAAGCTTTTTCCCGATTCGGAGAGGATCACCTGAATGGCCTGATCGAGAGGAAGAGCCCGCCGGTACTGCCGGTCTGACGCGAGCGCGTCCAAAGTATCCACCGCGGCGAGGATCCGGGCGCCGATCGGGATTTCCTCGCCCTTCAATCCATCCGGGTACCCCGTGCCGTTCCACTTTTCGTGATGGCCCCGCACCATGGGCGCGACCGCGTAAGGGAAGCGAATCCGCTCCACCAATTCCGCGCCGACCACCGTATGGGTCTTCATTTTTTCAAACTCTTCAGGCGTCAGCTTACCCGGCTTGGAGATGATGGACTCCGGCACCGCGATCTTGCCGATATCGTGCAACAGAGCCGCGGCCCGCAGGGCATCCATTTCCTGAGCGCTCAAACCCAGATCGTTGCCGACCTCCACGGCGTAGATTTCGACGCGCGCCAAATGGTCGGAGGTGGTCTGGTCCTTCGCTTCGATGGCGATGGCCAGCGTTTCGATGGTCCTGCGATGGAGTGCCGCCACTTCCTCAGCGTGCTTGCGCTGCTCCTCGGCGCGCTGTTTGCCTTCTTCCAGGCGCGCGATATAGAGACTATGCGATCGATAAATGACGTAGAAGATGGGAATCAACAGCAGACCGGCCTGCCATCCGGCCAGACGAGTGGCGAAGGTTACAACCCAAGCCGCGGCGGCGCCCACCAGGTAATTGGGGAACGACCAGAAGTACGAATCGCGCCATACGCGCCAGACGTTTTTGTTTTCCGTGAGCGCGATGACGGCCGCGACAAACAGCGTATTCGCGACAAAAAAAGTCGCCGCGCTCAGAATTCCGCTTTGTAATCCGAATGCCTGGTAAACGGCATAGGTGGCCTGGATCGAGCAAGCCATGCTGGCCACGTTGAAGGCGACCTGCACCGCCCGGGGCTTCTGCTTGGCCTGGAACAGGCTCTGTACCAGGATCCCGAGGCAGCCCATCAACAGCGTTTCCCCGACGCTGAACTGAGCCACGCCGATCAGCACGAACAGAAAGTTCATCGACATCGTGCCGGTAACCGACGGGAGGCTGATTTTGAGCGCCGAGGCTCCGATCGCCACGGCAAAGTACAACAGATAACGGCCCTGATTGTCGACGGTCCAGATCCACGGGCCGCCGAGCATGTCCCATAGGCCATGTCCCAGGAATGCCGCCCCCGCGGCGATCACCAGGGTGATGTAAAGGTTAGCCCAGCGGGAACTCATTACTCTGGAGTAATCGGCTTAAGCGGTTTTTTTCATGAGATCGAGGCCGATGCGCCAGATTGACGCCCGGCGGCGCCATGGTGACGCCGAATAGTACGTCGTTTCGCATAGTTAAGTTGTGTGCAATCAATAATTTCAGGCTTCTATAAGTTTGGGCGCCCGCATGCATAAATGGCTGCGTCATGAAATTCTTGCGTCATCAAGCTCTTCTGTTAGCCGGCCTTCTTTTCGGTACCTCGGTCGGCTTTGGTCAAGTTTCCAAACTAGCCCCCGATCTGCTCAGTCTGGTCGCCGACGCGACCAAGCCGGTCAAAGTAGTGGTCCAGTACAGCACGGTTCCGACCCTGCTGAATATTCTCAATCTGCAGGCTCTCGGCGGAATCATCACGCAGCGGTACACCTCGATTCCCGCCGTCGCGGTGACTTTGCCGGCGATCGTGGTGCCGGTTGTGGCGCTGGTTCCGACGGTGGCCTACATTTCGCCGGATCGGGAACTCACCGGCACCCTCGATCTGTCCACCGCGGCATCGGGAGCGGACATCGCGTATCAAGCGGGGTACACCGGGAAGGGTATCGGCGTCGCGGTGATCGATAGCGGGATTTACAACCACCCGGATCTGGCCTCGCGAATCGTCTATCGCCAAAGTTTTGTTGCCGGCCGGAACCTGGACGATTACGGCCACGGGACACATGTCGCGGGCATTCTCGCGGGTAGCGGAGCTTCGTCCACCGGTTCGCAATATACGCGGACGTTTCGCGGCGTCGCACCGGGCGCGGACCTGATCGATCTGCGGGTGCTCGATGCAAACGGTGTGTCGAATGACAGCGTGGTGGTCGCCGCGATCGATAAAGCGATCAGCCTGCAATCGAAATACAACATCCGGGTAATTAATCTTTCCATCGGCCGGCCGATCTATGAAAGCTATCGCTTCGATCCTATCTGCGCCGCGGTAACGGCGGCGTGGAAGCACGGGATCGTGGTGGTGGTCGCGGCGGGCAATCTGGGGCGCAACGGCTATTCCACGGTAACGTCGCCGGGCAACGATCCTTACGCCATCACCGTCGGCGCGATGAAGACCGAAGGCACGCCGCAGACCAGTGACGATCTGATCGCCAGCTACAGCTCGAAGGGTCCGACCTGGATCGACCTGGAAGTAAAGCCGGACATCGTGGCGCCGGGCAATCTGGTCCGCGCGCTGCTCGCGCCGGGCTCGACGCTCTCCCAGGAATATCCGCAGAATATCGTTCCCGCGTCTTATTACATGAAGCCCGGCCATACCGGCCCCGCTGAATATTTCGAATTGAGCGGGACCAGCATGGCGACGCCGGTGGTGAGCGGAGCGGCTGCGATTCTGCTTCAGGAACAGCCCGGACTCTCGCCGGATACGGTGAAGGCGCGGCTGATGAAGACCGCGTCGAAGTCCTTCCCGGTCTATAGCCGGGCCACCGATCCCACGACCGGGCAAGTCTACACCGATACTTACGATGTGTTCACTGTCGGCGCCGGCTATCTGAATATCGCCGCTGCGCTAAATGATCACGAGACGGCGTCGGGCTCGGCTCTTTCGCCCAGCGTGCTGTGGAACGCACGGCTTGGGCTGGCGATGTTCGTCGAGCCGCTTGCTTCCACCTGGAACAACTCCAACTGGAGTCTGTCAAATGTATGGGGTCCGCAGTTGGTTCAGTCGACGGTAGGAGGCAGTTCGGCGGCGTGGGGAACATCGGCCGCCTGGGGGAGCTCGGCGGCGTGGGGTAGTTCAGCCGCATGGGGAACGTCGGCCGCCTGGGGGAGTTCAGCGGCGTGGGGAACGTCGGCCGCCTGGGGCACCAGCGTCAAGGGAGAAAATTAGTCAGCCTGATCCTTTCATAAAACTTAGGCGCATGGCAGCCGGCCGCGGCACCATGCGCCCCTTTTTTTTCGCTCGAGCCTACTTCATTTTGTAGGTGCCGTCCGGCAGTTTCTCGCGATGCGCGGCGTGGCATCCCTGACACTGTGCGCCGACCGTTTTCAGCTCCGCCGACGCTTTGTCCCAATCTCCGGCTTTTGCCGCCGCGGCCAGATCCATTGCCGCCTGATGGGCGGTCTCGGCGAACTTGACTCCATCGGCCATGTGGTGCTCTTCGAAGTGCTCCTGCGCCTTCTTGAACACGCCTTCCAGCTTGTCCGCATTGGCGACGGTTTCCGCCTCATCCTTGGCGGCGACGGTCTTGCGCAGCGCTCCATTGGCCGCTCCGGCCGTCTTCATTACCCCGGTCAGCTCATGTTCGTCCTGAGCGAGCGCCACTCCCAGCAGCAGCGTCACGCATCCCGCGACCACCAGTGTTGTCTTTTTCATACACTCTCCTAGTTGGAATCGGATCGGCCTGAGTTCGAGGATACGTCAGGCGCCTGATCGATTGTACTAAACGCGTGCTTGATTGCGGCCCGCGGCCGAATCAGAATTGAGGATAGGCATGCCAAACAAACAACCGGTCACCGTAGGTCCACTCAAGCCGCATGAACTCGACGAAGCCGACCGCATTGTCCGGCTGGCGTTTGGAACATTCTTGGGAGTTCCCAATCCCCTCGAGTTCATGGGGGACCGGCACTTCATGAAGTCGCGGTTCCGGTCCGCGCACGTCAAAGTGATTGCGGCGCGCGACGACGGCCGTCTGATTGGAACGAACGTCGCCACACGCTGGGGAGCGTTCGGCTTCTTCGGACCCCTGACTGTTCTGCCGGAATACTGGGACCGCGGCGTGGCGCAGCGCCTGCTTGAAGCGACCATGAAGATTTTCGACGGCTGGGGGCTGCGGCATAGCGGATTGTTCACCTTTCCGCAAAGCACCAAGCACGTCGGGCTATACCAGAAATTCGGTTACTGGCCGCGCTACCTAACGGCGGTGATGACTCGCGTACCGGAGGCGAAGAAAGCCACACCGGCGCTGCTTTCGGTCCTGAAGAAAACGCAGCGCGAGCAGGCGATTCAGGCCTGCGCGAAACTGACGCACCGGATCGACAAGGGGTTGGATATGTCGGGTGAGATTCGAGCGGTACTCGCGCAGCGCACCGGCGACGTGGTGCTGAGCTATACGCGCTCGACTCTCGACGGCTTCGCGGTGTGCCTGAACGGACCGGGCTCGGAGGGCGGTGAGAAGACCTGCTACGTCAAGTTTGGCGCGGTTCGCGGCGGGGCCGGCGCCGGAGATCGTTTCGACCAATTGCTGGACGCCTGCGACGGCTTCGCAGCTTCGCGAGGAGCGGCGCTCGAAGCTGGCGTGAATCTAGCTCGGGAGGACGCTTACCGGCGGATGCGCGCCCATGGGTACCGCGTAGCGATGCAGGGCGTCGCGATGCAGCGCCCTCACGGCGAGGGCTTCAATCGGGCCGACGCTTACGTGATCGACGACTGGCGCTAAGCGCGCAGGTTTAGCGGGTCAGCGTATATTTGAATAGGTGCCGCGACATGTTTCCGGTCCGCTTGGCCGGGTATGATTGGGGTTCCGATTCGCTGATCGAAATGGACCGGGCTCATCCACTGCTGCACCGCTATGCGCTCTTTCTCGCTGCCCTAGCGCTGATCGTGGTCGGGTCCGGAGCCTACATCACCAGCACCGAAGTTACGTCGCGGCAAGCGCAGTCGACGGTGTCCGGCGCGATCTCCGAAGTGCCGCACGTGGCGCTTTCGATCACGCTGATGGTACTCGCGTTGGGCGCCGCGATCTGGAGTTCGCGACTGGGTAACCGATGGGTGCGAGCCCTGGCCTGGTCCGGATTCGCGATGCTGATGCTCGACGCCGCACTCGGATGGTCGGGCCCTCCATTATCTGCGGCGCTCGCTATTTTTCATGCCTTGCTGGCTCATTTGTTCCTATCTATTGCGGTGGTGATCGCGATACTGACGTCGGCAAGCTGGGCTGCCGAGCCGGAACTGGCCGGCGACGAAGGATGGTCCCTGTTGCGGCCGCTAGCGCTGGCGACTCCACCGGTGGTCCTGATGCAGATCGCGCTGGGAGCCATGTACCGGCACGAGACGATCGGCATCCTGGGTCACCTGGCCGGCGCGATGGTGGCGACGCTGCTGACGCTGATCGTGTCCGCGGTGGTGCTTCAAAATTTCCCAAAACCTGTGCTGATGCGGCGAGCCGCCGCCGCTCTGATCACTATCGTGCTGACGCAGATTTGCCTGGGCGCCGCGGCCTTCCTGATGCTGGTGCTCAATACGGCTGGTACATTCGCTTTTCTGCTGATTACCGTGGGCCACGTCGTAGTGGGAACAGCAACGCTCGCGGCGAGCGTGGTGATGGCTATGCAGGTGGTCCACAGCCTCCGGTCGAACCCGTCGGGCCCGTCCGGGGCGGAATCTATTTGACCCGGCTGCGCACTCCGGCGGCGGCACTGAGGTAGAAGACACGCTGGTCTGCGCCTGCGCGAGCGCAGACCGCGCGGAAAATTGCGGGCATCGGGTGGACGCAAGCCCGGACAAGAGTCAGTTTGCTGTGATTGCTGTCGGCGATCCTTGCCCGAATACCCTTCCTGGAGACGCGAAACCGGCGGCTATCGTTTCACGCAAAAATAGCGTACCCGAGTCTGACTGAGTGTTCCTACCCACCCAGCATTGCGCTATCCCGCTAGAAATCGGGATCCAGATCGACCGCCGTCCATATCTAGCATGGATCCGGGAAGGGCGATCGCATTGCAATAGATGGATGTGCCAATGCGTTGCCTGGCGATCTTGGTCTTCTCGGCACTTGCCGCGGCATCATCGGTGCCGCGCGAGCTGATCGCGTCGGGCAGGCTCGACGACCTGCGCTGGCCTGACTTTTCAGATTTCAAAAATGAAGTCGCTGCTTTTTACGCCTCCACCGGATATGAACCAGTCTGGACGCGCGATGGATCCATCACTCCTCAGGCGATGGCTCTGATCGACGTCTTGAAGCACGCTGAAACGAAGGGCCTGGATCCCGAGGATTACGACGCACCGCGATGGGCAGCGCGCGCGGCGCATCCCGATCCCGCGCGGTTCGACCTGGCGCTGTCCGTTTCGGCAATGCGCTATGTCTCCGACCTCCACCTCGGAAAATGGAATCCGGGAATTTATCATTCCAGGTTCGATCCCCATAACGAACATTATGAGCTGCAGGAATGGATTCGCCGCCGCTTGGTGAATGCGCCGGACGTGCCTGCCGCGCTCAAGGAAATCGAACCGCCGTTCCCCGGCTATCAGCGCACGCAAGCTGCCCTGCAACGCTATCTGGATCTGGCGAAATCGGCCGACGAGGGCCAGCTTCCTGCCGCAAAATTGCCGATTGAGCCGGGCGCATCTTATCCCGGTGTTCCTCGCCTGGCGGCGTTGCTGCGGAGGCTCGGTGATCTTCCGGCGGACGCTCCCGTTTCCGATCTTTATCAAGGGTCGCTAGTCGATGCGGTCCGGCGCTTTCAACTGCGCCATGGCCTGGATGGCGACGGCCGCATCGGGAAAGCGACGCTCGTTCAACTCAACACTCCGCTGTCGCATAGAATTCATCAGTTGCAACTAACCCTGGAGCGATGGCGCTGGGTACCGCAAACCTTTTCCCGTCCTCCGATCGTCGTCAACATTCCCGAGTTCCAGTTACGGGTGCTGAATGGCTCTTTTGCGACGGCGCTTCAGATGAAGGTGGTGGTCGGCGAGGCTTATCGGCGTCAGACGCCGGTATTCGCCGCGGAAATGAACTACGTGATCTTCCGGCCTTACTGGAACGTGCCGCGCAGCATCACCCGCGCCGAGCTGCTTCCCAAGGTGGTCCGCGATCGTGACTATCTTGCCGCGAATGGCTACGAAGTGGTCGGCACCGGGGACCAAGTGGTCGCGAACGGCGCTATTAACGACGACGTGCTGACTGGATTGAAATCGGGGCAGCTCTCGATCCGGCAGGCTCCCGGACCCAGGAATTCGCTGGGCCTGGTGAAATTTCTGTTCCCGAACGAATACAACGTGTATCTGCATGACACGCCGGCGACGGTCCTGTTTACAAGAGCGAGGCGGGATTTCAGCCACGGCTGCATTCGCGTCGAAAAGCCCGCGCTGCTGGCGCAATGGATACTCCAGGATTCCCCGGAATGGACGCCCCAGCGCATCGATCAGGCGATGCATGGCGCAAAGCCGCTGAGGGTCGACCTGAAGCAGGCTTTTCCGGTGCTGATCGTTTATGCCACCGCGGTAGCGCTCGAAAATGGCGAGGTCCACTTCTTTGAGGACCTGTACGGCTTCGACGCGCAACTGGACCAACTCGAAGCGAGGGGCTATCCGTGTTGCCGTTGGATTCCTACCAGCGCCGTACCCGTCCGACGTCCACATGAATGAAGCCGGTTTTCGGGTAATACCCGACGCCCCCTCGCCCCAGCCCTAACGCAGTATTGCGCAGGGTCAGAGTGCTTACGCCCGGCAGCCGTATATCGATCGCTTCGGCTTGCATGTGCAGACTGTTTTGAGCGACTCCGGTGGTGTGAGTGCGAAGAAACTGATTGCTCCAGGGGGTGCGGTACCCGCAGACGATCTGCAACTCGGCGTCCGGCGTCTTTAATGCGGCCAGCAAATCCGCCAGTAGGTCGAAAACGCGCGGATCGTAACGGTGCACCTCGCCGGTGCGATGATCGCGCAGGAAATGATTCAGTTCATCCAGAGCGCCAGGAACATAATCGCCGTCGCGCCGAAAGACGACGTCGAGTCTTTCGCCGGTGTGGGTGTGATACATGCGCAGGCGGCGCACGGTTGGTATGGATTCACTTTTCGCGGGCGCGCCCAACGAAAACAAGGCAGTTGCAAAGATCAAAAATCTGAAAGCCACGCCCTTCCAGGATACTATGTCACGGTGTCGAGCCGACTCTGCGTGCCCGAACGATGAACCGGTCCGGCGCCGACCCGATGTAATAGAACGGATAGCAGGTCACTAGCGTCAACACCGGTCTCTCAGACGAGGCGAGAACTTGAATATCGGCCGGTTTTACCACCCGGGTCCATTCGACTGAATACCGGTAGCTGCCATCGAGGGTCGTGAGGACGATGGAATCATTGGCGCGCACTTTGCGGAGGTCGCGGAAAAACGTATCGCGATGCGCGGCGATTCCGACGTTTCCCGGTTCGCTCGGAAAAGCCGTGCCGGGTATATGACCCGCACCGATGCGCAGAATAGGCGGCCCTACTCCTTCGTGCACCATCACGGAGACGCCTAGCCGCGGAATCTCCAGGCGGCTTACCAGTCCTGTTGCGCGCAACGGATGTCCCGAAGCCGGGGGAGGCAGGGCGAGATCGAGTTCGAACTGCCGCTGCTCATACACCTGAGAAAAGTGTTCCTGAAAATAAACGAGAGCACAGAATCCCAACGCGAGGATTCCGGCCGCAAACAGAGTAGCCTGAACCGCACGCAGGAATCTGTGCCCCCAATAGCTGCCATGCCATCGCAGCCTGAGCTTCATACCGCTCTTACGAAACAAGCGATCGTTTCAATACGGCCGCGAGCGCCAAAGACAAGATTCCAAACAATGCGATCGCCGGAATCGGACTGGCGGTGTGCGGTAACACCGGAGTGAGCGTCGGAGTTGCGACAGGCTCCGGTTCGGCTGCCACCGGCTCGGGTGCGACAACGTGTGGCGGCTCCACCGCGACCTCTTCTTTAGGAGGCGCGATCGTTTCGATCGGAGCGATCACCATCTCCTCGGGTTTCTCTTCCGGCGTCAGCTCGGCAGCCAGAACCGGCTGTTTTGTCTCGGCGGCGAGAGCGGTGGCGCTGACCTTCGAATACACGAACTCCTGACCGAAGTTATCACCGGGATAGAACCAGGCGCGAAGCGCTTCCGGCATGTCTCGCGGACGCTCCGCGAATCGAAGCACGGTTTCGCCCGTCGGTTCCAAACGGTAATTGGGGATCGCCAGGACAGTGGCGAAGATCTTGGTTTCGTCCTCATTGAACACCTGGACAATATGCCGGTCCGCCGGCGAGTCGAGTAGTTTGAGAACATAAGTGCCGGCCGGCAGCACAATGCCCGGCAGTTCCACGGGACGGGTGAACGTGACCACCGTCTTCTTGTTCCATTGGTCCGCATTCGCGGAGAAGACCGCGAACAACAAACCACACCCTAACAGCATCAAGGCTTTCTTGAACATATCAACCTCCTTACACCAGGATTCATACCGTAGTCGTGCATTTTCCGAGCCGTGGGGGAAAGTTCCGCTTGTCCTCCGTTTGGACCTTGGATTCCATCGGCGGGTAGTTCAAACGCGCCGCCACGCCCAGATTTCGCGCACCTAGCTGGGGACTGGGGCTCAATTCCGGAAAAACTCAGTCAAATACTGACGACCGGACAGGTCGAGCCGCAAATGATCGGGTAAGTGTGGCTTCCGAGCCTTGATCGCGCTGAGCCGGCACAACTTCGCCCAATTACCAGGAGTCCGGCCTCTTTTTCTCTGGCCGCTTCCGCAACGGAATGCGCTATGTCGCCATCGCTCACCACCAGAGCTTCGCCGGCAACGCCGGTATCGAGCAGCAGCCCGCGCAGCCGCTCCTTAGCGCCCCATTGCGACTCTTCATGCCACTGGAACGTGTAGCGGTCGGGCAAGCCGGACGGGCTTTCCAGAACCGCGTGGATAACGGTCAATTTGGCGCCTAGCTGCGAAGCGAAATCCGCGGCCCAGCGTATGGCGTGGCAGCTCCTCGGGCCGAAGTTCACCGCGCACATTACATGGTGGATATCGAAAGGGCTCGCGGGCGCTTTCTCCAGATGCGCGCCGGTCCACACCGGGCAATCCACATCGTGCAGAATTTTCGCCGTCACCGATCCCAGCAGGAAACGGCGAAACGGCCCATACCCGCGCGTCGGCATCACGATCAGGTCAGAACTTTGATTCCGCGCGAATTCAGCAATCAGCTTCGCCGGATCGCCCGAGCAAACGATCTTTTTTACCGCGACGTCCTGCAATTCGGCTGTGGCGAACCCGTCCAGTTGTTTCCGCCGCCAGTTCACGTGCTCCGTCCGCTGCGCCTCCGTGGATGAAATTCCGTAGCCCAAGGGGCCACTCAGCGGATGAAAGACCAGGAACTCGTTTATATGCAGCAGTGTGACCTCGGAATGAAAAACCCGCGCCAACGAACCGGCATCGCGAACAGCGATCAGGCTGTTGTCCGAGAAATCGACGGGGACCAGAATTCGTTCGAGGTGAAACATGGTAATGCCTCCCAACAGCTAGCCACTAGAGTTCGTGCACACCGGATTCCATCGGCGGCGGGCCACCCACGCTACTTGGCCATGAGGGTGCTCACCTACCGGTATGACCAACGCATACATCATCGGCGAGGACGGGCCGCGAGAGATCCTCTGCCCGCGTTGCCGCGCGGACGCGAACTGGCGTTACCTGGATGAGGCGAAGGCCCAGGTTGAAGTCAACTGTGCCGACTGCGGAGTATTCGAACTGCCGCGAGTGGATTTCGAACGGGCTGAGACCGACATCGCCAACGAGCTGGGCTGAGGATCAATCCAATTCGCGCGCAATCAGCACGGACGCGGTGGCGTTCCAGGCGATTTTCGCCGAAACGCTTCCGAGCATCGAGTGTTTGAAATCGCGCGTGCCCGTCGCGCCCATCACGATCAGATCGTATTGCCCTCGATCGGCTTCCGTTAAAATTTCCTCCGCCGGATTTCCTTCGTCGGTGCGAAGGCTGACCGACACGTCGTACGGGCGGAGCAATTCGCGCGCATTTTCAATGATCACGTCGCCTTCGCGAACCAGCTCCTTCTCCAATTCACCCGCGTCGCTCCGCTCCTTGTCTTCCTCGTCGTAGCTTTCCCAATCCTCTTCCAGACCGAGATGAATCCAGGGAGTTTCGGCGACGTGCATCAGGCAAACTTCGGCGCCGGTCAGATCGAAGAGCGAGGTGAAAGTCTCAATCGCGCGGCGCGACGCCGAGGAACCATCCACCGCGGCCAAGACTCGCAGTCCTCCTTCACTCCGCAGTTCCCGCGCGATCAGCACGGGTCCCTGCGCGTTCTCAATCACGCGGTTGGCCACAGGACCGAGTGGCGTGCCGGTGGCCGCGCCCACCCCCTTAGGCCCGATCACTGTCAACTGGTACTCGCTGGTTCGGTCCACAATGGCCCGGGCTGGAGATCCGATCTCAGTCTTCAGATGGACGATTGCGCCAGAGGGGATCGAGCGCCTCGCGCGATCCAGAATCTGGGTGGTATGGCGAAGAATCCGGCGCTCATACTGGTTGCGATCGCGCTGGAATCCGGCGAATTTCGGCGCCACACACAGCAGATCGATATCCCGATCTGTCCGATTTAACAGGCGCATAGCCGTGCGCACGGCGGTGGTGGCCTCGCGCGATCCGTCGGTCGCCATCAACAATTTCATAAATCGCCCTCGGGTCGGTACGGGCACGCCGAATGCCATGGTCGCGCCGTCCGCCGAAAGCAATTTAGGTTACTTGGCGGATTTCAATGTCGCTGCGATCTTTCGCGCATCCGCCGCGGAGCCGGACAGGTAAATCACCTCGACAATGCAGAATTTCGCGTTCGCAATCGGGACGCCGCGATAAACATTGGGCTTCCCGTTCATCGATTGGCCTTCCATTTGAAACTCGGTTGCCGATTCCTTGGTGACCTTGTCATCCGAATACATCTTTCGAGCGTTCTGCTTCAGTACATCGAAGGATGCAATCTTGTTCGGCGAGCCGACTGCCACCGATACCTTCTTATCCGCCGACGTGGCGATGCCCGCGGCTCCGCTGACGTCCCAGTTTGCCGGAACCGAAACCTGGCACATACCGTCATGACTGGTGACTTTCCTGGCCTCCTGGGCCCACGCCATCGTGCTTATGGCGATCGCCACCATCGCCAGCCCACTCAGTTGCTTCATTTGCGCACCTCCGGAATTTAAGAAGATAGGGCTCAGCGCGAGGCGGGTTTAGCATCCGCCGCAGCAAGTTCGGCCCGATACCGCTGCGCCTTTTCTGGCTGCTTCAAGGCATCGTACACGCTGATCAGATCCTGCCGGGCCTTTTGAAGGTAGCTCACCGACGGATTTGCCTGCTTGCTCAGGATCGCATACCCGGAGAGGATGTGACTTTCCGCCTCGCGGTATCGCTGGTCGCGGACCAGCGCGCGTCCCAGCTTGATCTGCGCGATCGCCGTATTCAAATGTTCAGGAGGCAGGGTTTCGGTGAATACCCGAATCGCCTCGTTGTAGAACTGCTCCGCCTGCGGATACTGTTTTCGTTCGACGTAGACACTTGCCAGATTCGATAGCGCGATGCCGATCAGATAGTGATGATTGTGGTAGATGGCCCGATAAATATCGGCCATGCGCCGGAAGCTCGCCTCAGCTTCCGCATAATGCTCCCGGGCCATCGCGACGCTACCCACCTCGTTTAGAACCGAGGCGACCTCGCGACTCACCGGACCATACGCCTGCTCTTCGATCGGAAGCGCCTTTCCCAGAGCATCCACAGCCTCGTCGAGGCGTTTCTCATAAACCAACGTCCGGCCAAGCACCGTCCAGTTGTGCGCCATTTGCGGATGGCTGGCTCCGTAATACGCGAGATTGATGTCGAGCGCCTGACGCTCGAGTTTCTCGGCTTCGGTGTAATATCCCAGGTCGACCTGGACCGCGCCGAGATTGATGAGATCGTCGGCCACCAGCGGATGCCGGCCGCCGTAAAGCCGGCGATGCATCTCCAGAACCTGCTGAAACAACCCGCCAGCGGTGGTGTAGCGACCCGCATAAAAATGGACGCTCGCCAGCTCATTCAAGCTGTTGGCGAGATCCGGATTGGCCGGACCCTCAGTCGAGCTGACGCGCACCGCCTCTTCCAATATCGGAACGGCTTGATTGTATGAGCCGCGCTCCTCGAGCACCCGCCCCAAGGCCGTGGTTGCTCTGGCCACTGCGGGATCATTTTTCGGCCGCCACCGCTTGTTCATGTCGAGACCTTCGCGGATCAGCCGCTCGGCTTCGGGCAACTGCTCCTGATCGATGCGCAGGAGTCCCAGCGCCACCAGACTATCCGCCGTCTCCGGGCTATTCTTTCCGAATAGCGAGGTGCGCCGGTCGAGCGCGGAGCCAAGCAGAGCGTCTGCACTATCAAGCTTGCCCAGCTTCTGATAAATGCGGCCGAGGGTTTGATAGAGCTCCGCCTGGACCGCAGGCTCGTTATTCAAATCCCTCGCTTCCTGCACGCCGCGATCAAGCAGGGTGATCACCCGCAAATTCTCCGCCGGTCCCGCTTCTTTATCGCCGCCCTCGAACAAATTCAGCATGAAACGCTGGATGCGCTCGGTTCGCGCCGCCGAGGCGAGCGTCCGGGATCGCGCGACCCCCAGGCGAACGGTAAAGAACACCGCCAGTCCCAACACGATCGCGATGGTTAACGACGCCGCAATTACCGCGCGGCGATTCCGCCCAACGAATTTGCCGGTCCGATACCTCCAGGTATCCGGCCGAGCATCGAGTGGCTCGCTTTTGAGGTAGTGATCGATGTCGCGAATCAGCGCTTCGACAGAACTGTAGCGGCGCTGCGGATCTTTGTGCATCGCCGTCAGGCAGAGCACGTCCAGATCGGCCACCCGCGACGGTCGGGCGGGCTCCTGGTCGAGGATCATCTTTTCAATTTCGCCCGGCGCGCGATTCGCAACGTCGAAAGGCAGACTGCCCGCCAGCAGCTCATAAAGGACCACGCCCAGCGAATAGACGTCGGTATAAATTCCGACGCGCTGTCCGCGGATCTGTTCCGGCGCGGCGTAAGCCGGGGTCATCAGGCGCAAGCCGGTACGCGTCTGGTCCGCCGCCGCGCCTGTTCCGGTGTCGAACTGATCCAGTTGTTTGGCGATGCCGAAATCGAGCAACCGCACGCCCCCGTCAGGACGCACCAGGATATTCGAAGGCTTCAAGTCGCGATGAATCACGGCATGCAGGTGCGCGTGCCGGACCGCTTCGCAAACCTCCCGGAACAATCGCAGCCGTTCGACGACGGTGCATTCCCGCTGCCTGCAATAGTCGGTCAGCGGAACGCCTTCGACGTATTCCATCGCGAACCACGGAGTCCCGTCCGCGATACTGTCCGCGTCATAAAGCCGCGCGATCGATGGATGATTGAGCTGCGCCAGCGTGCGCTGCTCGGTCACGAACCTGGCCCGGCGCGCCGGAGATAGCCAGGCGTCGCGCAGAATCTTGATGGCGACAAATCCGCCCAGATCGTCGCGCTCCGCCAGATAAACCACGCCCATGCCGCCTTCGCCCAGCATCCTCAATATGCGGTAGCGCCCAATTTGACGGATCGGAAGCTGAGGATGCGAACGCAGTACGCTGTCGGCGACGTGGCTTACATCGCGGTCGAGCAGCGAACCGCCGCGAGCGTCCTCATCGAGCATCGCAGCCACTTCCTGAAGCAACGCAACGTCGCCGCCGCAAGCCCCCTCAAGGAACGTGGTCTGGTCCCCACGCGGAAGATCCGCCGCCTGGTGGAATAATTCCTGGATTCGATCCCAGCGGTCGCGGTCCATCATTGCCGCAGCGTGTGCGCCAGCCAGGCTTTGGCGGCGCGCCAGTCCCGCAGAATAGTCGCTTCGGAGACCTCGAGCAACTCGGCGATCTCGGCAATCTCCAAGCCGCCGAAGAACCGGCTCTCGACCATTAGCGCCTGCCGCGGTTGAATCCGCGACAGTTCATCGAGCGCACTGTCGAGTTCCAGCAGCTCTCGTTCACAAGCCACCACCGCCAGCGACTCATCGAAGGTGACGAAATTCGCGTCCTGTCCGCCGCGTTTGTCCGCGTTTCGCCGCCGCGCGGCTTCCACCAGAACCTGCCGCATCGCGCGCGCCGCGATCCGCTTAAAGTGCAGCCGCGACGTGGTGGCCAGACCCGGCGAATTTGCCAGCTTCAGCCAGGCTTCGTTCACCAGCGCCGTCGGATTCAGCGTCGCGCTGGGGTCGCCCCGGCGCACGGTAGACGCCAAGCGCCGCAATTCCTCGTAGGTGATGCTGAACAGATAATTCAGTTCCCTGTTTTCGATATTATCTGCCTGCATTTTTACCCGCGCGCTGATCGCCGGATTCACAGATTTTAACCCAAACGTCGAAATGCCTGCACCTCACGCTAATGACGCGGTTCCGTCTTCGAGCCTCAACGGGCGGTGGATGTAAGGCTGCCTGAGCCTGCGGCGATGCTCTGCCCTACAATAAAAGTTATCGATGAGCAATTTTCAGATCACACTCCCCGACGGAAGTGTCCAAAGTGTCGCCGAGGGTTCGCGGCCCATTGATGTCGCCCAGTCCATCAGCAAACGGCTTGCCGACGATGCCATCGTGGCGCGAGTCAACGATCAGATGTGGGACTTGAATCGTCCGTTCGATAGCGACGCTTCGCTTCAAATTCTCACCACCAGGAATCCTGAAGCGCTTGAAGTGTACCGCCACTCAACCGCGCATCTGCTGGCTGCGGCCGTGCTAGAACTGTTTCCCGAAACCAAGCTGGGCATCGGACCGCCTATCGAGACCGGCTTTTATTACGATTTTGACCGTCCCGAGAGTTTCACCCAGGAAGACCTCGAAAAAATTGAGAAGCGCATGTGGGAGATTCAGGCTCGCGACCTCCCGTATGAGCGCAAGTACACCAAGAAGGACGAAGGTCTGAAGCTCTATTCCGATCAGTGGATGAAAGTGGAGCTGATTCAGGAGCGCGCCGGCGAGGTATTCTCCGAGTACACGCTGGGCCCACATTTCATCGATTTCTGCCGCGGCCCGCATGTTCCGTCGACCAGGAAAATCAAGGCGTTCAAGCTCCTGTCCATCGCCGGCGCCTACTGGAAAGGCAGCGAGAAAAATCCTCAGTTGCAGCGCATTTACGGCACGGCGTTCTTCACGCCGAAGGACCTCCAGGATTATCTCGACCGCCTGGAGGAGGCCAAGCGCCGCGATCATCGCCGCCTCGGCAAGGAGCTGGAATTATTTACGGTGAACGAAATGGTCGGAGCCGGGCTGCCGCTGTGGCTGCCCAAAGGCGCGACCATCCGCCGGCTGCTGGAAGAATACATCACTGAGTGCGAGCGCGAATCCGGATATCAGCACGTCTATTCGCCCGATCTGGCCAAGATCGACCTGTACAAGCGCTCCGGCCACTGGGAGCATTATCACGAAGATATGTTTCCGCCGATGGAGCTGGAGCACGAGAAATGGTGCTGCGCCCCATGAACTGCCCGCATCATATTCTGATTTTCGAAAACAAGAAGCGCAGCTATCGCGAGCTGCCGGTGCGCATCGCTGAGCTGGGCACCATGTATCGCTACGAGCGCTCCGGCGTCCTCAGCGGATTGAGCCGCGTGCGCTGCATGACCCTGAACGACGCGCACATCTTCTGCACGCCCGAACAGATCAAAGAAGAGTTCAAGGGCGTCATGAAGCTGGTGGAGCGCGCTTATAAGGACCTGGGGATCACGCAATATCGCTACCGGCTGTCTCTAGGGCGACCGCTCGAATAAGGAAAAATACGTCGACAACGACGCCATGTGGGATCTAGGCGAGCGCGTTCTGCGCGAAGCCATGACCGAGCTCCAGCTGCCGTTCTTCGAGGCGAAGGGCGAAGCGGCATTCTATGGGCCGAAACTCGACATCCAGCTTGCCGACGTGATGGGGCACGAGGAAACCTATTCGACCATTCAGGTGGATTTTCATCTGCCCAATCAATTCGAGCTGGGCTACATCGCCGCCGGACGGCAAGGAACATCGCCCGGTGATCATTCATCGCGCCATCATCAGCACCATGGAGCGGATGGTGTCCTATCTGATCGAGCTTTATGCCGGCGCGTTCCCCATGTGGCTCGCTCCAGTGCAGGCCGCCGTGCTGCCCATCACCGATCGCCACGTCGAGTACGCCCGCAAGGTCCACGGGCGTCTGGAGGCCGCGGGCCTTCGCGCCCATCTGGACGATCGCAATGAAAAGGTGAATCTCAAGATTCGCGAGGCTCAGTTGCAGAAGGTGCCGTACATGCTGGTGGTCGGCGATCGCGAAGCAGAGTCGGATACGGTGAGTGTCCGCCATCGCAAACATGCCGATCAGGGCGCGAAACAAGTGGGCCAGTTCATCGCGGAAGCCAAAGCGCTGGTGGATGCGAAGGCAGTCTCAGAGTAAGCGAATTCTCGCGCCCGTCAGCGGGTACATCGCCGAAGCGGGATTCACCCACTCGCTTTCTCCGGCGCGAAACTGCACCTTCGGCTGTACTTATTGCTACGTCCCAACCATGCGCATTTATGGCGGATTGAAGCCGGAGGATTGGCAGCGCTGGGGACAGTTCACCACCTTTAAATCCAATGCCGCCGAATTGTTGCAGCGCGAGCTGAGGCCCGCTCAGCGGATTTATTGTTCGCCGCTAGTGGATCCGTATCAACCGGCGGAAGTGGAGGAACGGATGATGCCGCGCATTCTGGACGCCGTCCTCGCATCGCCGCCGCGTGTCTTTGTGCTTCAAACACGCGGCCCCGCTGATCCTGCGCGATCTCGACCGCCTGCGGGCTCTTTCGGTTCGCACAACCCTGCGCGTCAGCTTTTCGATCACCACGAACCGCGAGGAGCCGATCCGCAAACTGTACGAGCCGCTATGCGCGCCGGTTGAAGAGCGTCTCCATACCATTCGCACGTTGCGCGATTCCGGTATCGAGACCTATGCGACCCTCGCGCCACTACTCCCTTGCGATCCCGAAGAGCTTGCCGCGGCTGTCGATCGAAGCGAGCGGACGCGACCTGATTGGCGACCCGCTGCACATCCGGGCGACGAAACGTCACGGCGCGACCACGCGCGAAGCCGCGCTTCGCGTCAGCACCCTGCATCATCACGACCCCTGGCTCGACGCTGAGCACCAGGCGGCCGTGGTCGAAAAAATCCGCCGCGCGGCGCGCGACCTGGGTCGCAGTTTTACAATTGGTCCACAGGGATTCGCACAACTCGCTCGCACCTAAAAAACATGACTGACGAAATTGTTTCCTACAACCCGGCCACCGGGGAAGAACTGGGCCGCGTGCCGCTCGCGACCGTGGACGATTACGAAACAATCGTCGATCGGGCCCATCGGGCGTTTGAGCGCTGGAGGATGGTCCCGGCCCCCAAGCGCGGCGAGATCGTCCGCGAAATCGGCAACGCTCTCCGGGAGTCGAAAGATGAATTGGGCGCCCTGGTGACGCGCGAAATGGGCAAGATTCTCGCCGAAGGAAAAGGCGAGGTGCAGGAGATGATCGACATCGCCGACTTCGCGGTGGGCTTGTCTCGCCAGTTGTACGGACTCTCGATGCACAGCGAACGGCCCGGCCACCGGATGTTTGAGCAATGGCACCCGCTGGGCGTTGTCGGCGTGATCAGCGCATTCAATTTTCCGGTCGCGGTGTGGAGTTGGAATGCGCTCATCGCTTTAGTTTGCGGCGATACGGTGGTGTGGAAGCCGTCGCTCAAGACGCCGCTGACCGCGGTCGCGGTGCAGGCCATCGTCGAGCGGGTGCTCGCGAAACACGGGTGGGAAGGAGTGTCGAATCTGGTTATCGGCCGCGATGACGTGGTCGGCGCGAAGATGCTGGACGATCGCCGGATTCCCTTGGTTAGCGCGACGGGCTCCACCCGGATGGGCCGCGTGGTCGCGGAGACAGTCGCGAAAAGGCTGGGACGCACGCTGCTCGAACTCGGCGGCAACAACGGCGTCATCGTAACTGGACGACGCCGATCCGGAATTGGTCGTTCGCGCGGTGCTGTTCGGTGCGGTGGGCACTGCGGGACAGCGATGCACCTCCCTCCGCCGATTGTTCTTGCAGAAAAACATTGCCCCGGTCATCATCGAACGTCTGATCTCGGCATATCAACAGATTGCCGTCGGCGACCCCCTGCGGCCGGAAACGCTGATGGGCCCTCTGATCGATACCGGCGCCGTGGATCACATGATGAGCGGTCTCGATCGGATTCGGCAGCAGGGCGGCGAAATCCTGACCGGCGGAAAACGCCTTCATGGATGCTTCGTTACGCCCGCGATCGTGAAATCGCGTCCGTCCATGCCGATTTTGAAAGAAGAGATTTTTGCGCCGATCCTGCACCTGATCGCGTTTGAGAAGCTCGATGATGCCATCGCCTGGCACAACGATGTTCCGCAGGGCCTTTCGTCGGCGATTTTCACCGGCAGCCTTTCCGCATCAGAAAAATTCCTGAGCGCCCGGGGCAGCGACTGCGGCATCGCCAATGTAAACATCGGCACCAGCGGAGCCGAGATCGGCGGAGCGTTCGGCGGCGAAAAGGACACCGGCGGGGGCCGGGAGTCGGGCAGCGACGCCTGGAAGTCCTATATGCGGCGTCAGACAGTGACCGTCAATTGGTCCGGTGAACTGCCTCTCGCTCAGGGCATCCGATTCGAAGTGGGTTAGGATTATTTCGCGCCCGCCGCGGCGGCAGCGCCGCACGATTCACGAATTTGAAAAGTCGTTTTCAGGACGATCCTGGTCCTTCGGCGGTGGGGTTCTTCGATGCGCTTCAGCAGCAATTCGACGCCGGCGCGGCCCATTTCGTATAACGGCTGGCCGACCGCGGTCAGCATCGGGCTCGATACTTCGCTCCACTGCGGATCGTCGAAAACCGCGATCGCAACATCCTCGGGACAGCGTAAACCGGCTTCGCGCATGGCCCGCCGCAGACCGACAGCCAGCAGAAAATTCGCCGCGAAGATCGCGGTCGGGCGGCGGGTCCGTTCCAGCAGTTCGCGTCCCGCCCGATAGCCGTCGTCCACATTGAATCCGCTGCTCGTGGTGAGCGATTTTTCGAAGCGGAGCCCGGCTTCCGCCATCGCTTGTTGATATCCCGCCAGCCGCTCGCGCGCGATGGGAATGTGAAGCGGGCCGTTCAACATGCCGATTCGCCGGTGCCCCGTGGCAATCAAATGCGCGACGCACTGGCGCGCCGCGGCTGCGTTGTCCACCACCACGCAATCGAGACCAAGGCCGGGAATCTCGCGATCCAGGCAGACGATTGGCGTGCCTGACTCCTTCAGCGCGCGAATATGAGCGGCATCCAGGTCGGTAGCCGCTACCAGCAGCACTCCATCGACGCGATGCGACCGCAGGGCGCTCAACGCCTTTCGTTCCCCTTCCACCTGGTCTCCGGAATTCATCGTAATCAGCAGATAATTCTCGCGCCAGGCCGCATCTTCCGCGCCGAGTATCAGCGGCGGAAACAACGGATCGCTAAGATTTCCAATCACCATGCCCACCAGCTTGGTGCGTTTGATTTTCAAACTGCGGGCGACGTGATTGGGATGATAATCAAGCCGTTGGATTACATCGAGAACGCGTTCGCGCAGACGTTTGCTGACGGGCACGGATCCGCCAAGCACGTTGGAAACCGTGCCCACCGACACACGAGCCCTTCGCGCGACTTCCTTGATCGTGGTCACTTTTCATCGACCATAACACGGAAGTCCTCAAGAAAGTAAAGCAAAAATGTAACAATTGTTGTCTATTCCTTGGGTGCAATCCCCAGAGCTTTCATTTTCCGGTACAAATGACTGCGCTCCAGGCCCAATAATTCAGCGGCTCGCGTTACGTTTCCGCGCGATTCTTCCAGCTTCTTTAAAATATAATCGCGCTCCGCCGCCTCGCGCACTTCTTGCAAACTGCCGAAGCGATCCATGGGGCGGTCGAACACCGCCCGCCGTCCGCGGTCGAGCGGGATATGTCGCGCATCGATGCGAGTCTGCGGATTCATGATCACGATGCGCTCCATCAGGTTGCGCAACTCGCGCACATTGCCGGGCCAGGGATAATCCTCCAGGACGTGAAGCGCTTCGACGGTCAGCTCTTTCGGCTTGCGGCCATAGGCGGTGGTGAATTCCTTTAGAAAATGATCGGAGAGCAGCCGCATATCCTCGATGCGCTCGCGCAGCGGGGGAACGTGAAACGGGATCACGTTCAGCCGGTAAAACAAATCCTCGCGGAAATTGCCGCGCTCGATTTCTTCTTCCAGATTTTTATTGGTGGAGGCCACCACCCGAACATCCACCTGCACTGATTCAGCCGCGCCTACCGGCTCAAATCGCTGTTCGTCGAACGCGCGCAGGACTTTGGCTTGCGTTTTGAGCGACATGTCGCCCACCTCGTCCAGAAATAATGTGCCGCCGTGCGCCTTTTCGAGCTTGCCGATTTTGTGATCCGCCGCGCCGGCGAAGCTGCCCTTGTGGTGGCCGAATAGCTCGCTTTCGATCAGCTCTTCGGGGATGGCCGCGCAATTCACTTCGACGAAGGCTTCGCTTGCCCGCGCGCTGGAGGCGTGAATCGCATGTGCGATCAGTTCCTTGCCGGTGCCGCTCTCGCCGAAAATCAGCACACGCCCGTTGGTCGCCGCCATCAGCGAAAGCTGCTGTCGCAGCGCCTTCATTGGCACGCTCTCGCCGATGATTCGCGGCTTGCCCTCGCCCAATTCCTTGAAGCGGCTGAGTTCCAGTTCCAGACGCCGCTGTTGCACGGCGTTGTTGAGCACCACCGTCACTTTCTCAATGGTTAACGGCTTTTCCAGAAAATCGAAAGCGCCCAGCTTGGTAGCCTTCACCGCGGTTTCAATGGTGCCATGCCCGGAAATGATCACCACCTGCGGGCGATCGGCGAACGGAATTTCCTGGATGCGCGCCAGAGTTTCCATGCCGTCCATCCCGGGCAGCCAGACGTCGAGCAACACCGCCTCGTAGCTGGTTCGCGCCAACTCCTCCAGGCACGCTTCACCCGTCGACACGGAGCGGCAGGAATATCCCTCATCTTCGAGCACCCCACCCAGGGACTCTCGAATTCCGGGCTCGTCGTCCACGATCAGGACGCGCGTGTTCTTCACGCGCGGGCCTCCACCTCGGCGGGCACCACCGCCGGGACCTCCACGTAAAAGCGCGCGCCCGCGGGAGGATTATCCTCCACCCGGATTCGCGCGCCGTGCTCCGAAAGAATATGGTTTACGATCGCCAGGCCCAGGCCGGTGCCGCGTCCCTTGGTCGAAAAATACGGCAGGAACAGCTTCTCTTTATCCTCGGAGGAGATGCCGCAGCCGGTATCGGCCACCAGCAACTCCACCGATTCGCTGGAGGATGCCTGCGTTCGCACCAATAACCGCTTCACCAGCGAATCGCGCATCGCTTCCGCGGCATTGTCCACCAGATTGACCACCACGCGTTTGAACTGCTCCGGATCGACATGCACCGGCGGCAGATTTGGGGCGAGATCCACGCGTAGATCGATGCCATCCAGACGTCCCTCGAAAACCCCCAGGCCTTTGCGGACGATGTCGTTCAGATCGCTGGGGACCGGCTGGGCGGCCGGGAATCGCGAGAATTGCGAGAATTCGTCGGCCAGCGTTTTCACCGATTCCACTTCCCGCGTGATCGTGGTTGAGCAATCGCGCAATATCCGCTGCGACTCGGGCGACGATGCGCCTCGATCCAACTGACGCGCGATCCGCTCGGCGCACAGTGAAATCGGCGTCAGCGGATTTTTCAATTCGTGCGCGATGCGCCGGGCCACCTCATGCCAGGCCGCGGCTTTCTGCGCGCGCAACAGCTCGCTGGTATCTTCCAGTACGACTACGAAAGCCGGCGCGGCGGGCTGCCGTCCGGGCAGCGCCGAGACGGTGACCGCCAGGTGCAATACCTGGCGCGGCGATTCGATATCGATCTGGCTGGCCGCGACTCCAGTCCGCCGTGCGCGCTTCATTAAATATTCGATTTCGGCCACATCCTGACGCGGGAATAGATCGCCAAGATGCGCCGCGCGCGCGATCTGGTCTTCGGCGAACAGCCCGTGCAGCGCGCGATTCACCCTCTGGATGCTTCCGTCCGCCGCGAGCGAAATTACCCCGGTCGGGATGCTTTCGAGAATCGCTTCGGTAAAGCGGCGGCGGCTTTCCAGTTCGCGGCTGTTGGCCTCCAGCTCATGCATCATTTCGTTGAATGCCCGAACCAGCGTGGCCAGCTCGTCGATCGCGGTCACTTGCACGCGATGGCCTAAATTTCCTTTGCGTACCTCGCCTGCCGCCACCAGCAGCGCCGAGATTGGCACGCTGATCTGCCGCGCCAGCATCAGCGCGATCCAGGTCGCTACGAATAATATGAACAGCGCGATCAATAACAGAAAAAGAAGATAAAGATTGCGGATGCTGCGCTTCTGCGAGGCGAGTTGGTTGTACTCGCTCATGTATCGCTTGATGTCTTTCTCCGTTTCCTGCAAATTGATTCCGGGCCGGACGCTGACCGCGATGCTGCGTCCGTCGCCCAGCGGCGCTTCGGCGGTGATCGGCTCGGGTGCTCGAATCCCCGGCGCTGCAAACCGTTTGCGCCGTTCCACCGGGATCCTGAATGCGCAGCTCGGCGACGCGGTTTTCGACGCACAGCTTGGCGAAGTCCGCCGCGCCGCTATGCACCTCCGGCATCGAAGCAAACCAGTACGCCAGAGCCTGCGCGCGATCCTGCACCTCGACGTTCAATCCCTCGGCCGGTGTCCAGCAGATTGGTCCGCACTCCCGCGGCCGGCAGACTGAACCACTTGTCCATGTTGTGATTCAGAATCACGTAGCTGAACATCACCAGGAACACCACGGGAAGCAGGCTGAGCGCGAGGGCTCCGAAGACCAGCTTCGACTTGATGCGCGATCCTTCGCGATTGCCCTGCCGGGCAATGTACAGCTTTACCCCCTCCCGAAACAGCATGAATCCGACGGTGACCGTCAGCAGGAAGATCAGCGTCGAGACGGCCCAGAACACGAACGTCTGGGCCGTGTTCGCCGGTCCATAATCGCCGAAGGAGAACGAGACTTGCCAGACGATCAGCGTCAGCAGAATGGCCAGCATCGCCAGGCCGGACCCGATCATGTACCGCTTGCGCATGACAATCTCAATTATAGGCGCGAGAGAAATCGTGCAATTCCCGCACTTAAGTGGCATGGTCCCCGCCGAAGTAGTGGAACGCAGGATTTGCCTGATTCGTGGCGAGAAGGTGATGATCGATTCCGACCTCGCGGAGTTGTACCAGGTCACCACCGGGAATCTGAACCTTGCGGTTCGCCGGAACGCGGAGCGTTTCCCGTCTGATTTCATGTTCCAACTAACCAAAGAGGAGTTCGAAAACTTGATATTGCAGTCCGCAAGGTCAAGTTGGGGCGGACGTCGACAGCGGCCCTATGTCTTTACGGAACATGGAGTTGCCATGTTGTCGGCAGTCCTCCGCAGCGAGCGCGCCGTCGAGATGAGCATTCTGATCGTCCGCGCGTTCGTGAAATTGAGGGAGATGGTCGCTTCGAACCGGGAACTGGCGTTGCGGATGGAAAACCTTGAGGTCGCGCAAAGAGATCACGCGTCCGTGATCAACATTCTGGTCGATGAAATTCAGGATCTGAAAATGCTTCCGGCGCCTCCGCCCTCGCGGCGAATCGGGTTTCCGGCGGATTAATCCTCCAGAATCACCAACGCCATCGCCTGCTCGGCCGTATGCGTCAGCGATAACGATATGTTGCGAGCGCCAAGCCTTTCCGCGATCTGCGCGGCGACTCCGTGAAGCGCCAGCGTTGGGCGGCCACTTCGAAGATTGGTTACTTCCAGATCGCGCCACGAAAGCCCGCCCCGCCAGCCGGTGCCGAGCGCTTTCATTCCGGCCTCTTTCGCGGCGAATCGAGCCGCGTAGCGCTCATAACGATTCGCCTTCGATTCCGCATAGTCCGCTTCCCGATCCGTGAATACCCGTTCGCGGAAGCGCGTATGGCGCTCCATCGCCTCGCGAAGCCGCTTGACTTCGCAAATATCGATTCCAGTGCCGACAATCACAGGCCCGCTCCGGTAGTGGTGATCGTCAGGCGTCCGTGCTTGACACCTTTTGTGGAGATCAGCGCGTCGGCCAGTTTCTGGACCGCCGATGCCTTGCCTTTCAGCACCAGAACTTCCAGGCAATTATCGTGATCGAGATGCACGTGCAGCGTCGAGAGAACGGCGTGGAAATGCTGGTGCTGCATGTCCGTGAGCCGTTCTGAGAGCATCCGCACGTGATGATCGTAAACCAGGGTTACTGTTCCGACGACGATGCTGTCCGGGCGCTCGGCGGTCTTCTCCACCAGCGCGTCGCGAATCAGGTCGCGGAAAGCTTCGGATCGATTGGTGTAGCCTTGCCGCTCAATCAGATCGTCGAATTTCTCCAGCAGGGAGGAATCGATGGCAACGCCGATACGGCTCAGTTCGCTCATTCGTCTACAGGGTAGCGCGGGCCATCGGTGGCACGGTTTTTAGATTCGTGCTACGAATGGATTGCCGGCATGCATATTCCCGACGGATTTTTAAGCCCTCCTGTGTGGGGTGCGTTCGATGTCTTGAGCGCGCCAGCCGTTGGGATTCTGGCGCGCCGCAGCCAGCGCGAAACGGACCACCGCAAGATTCCCCTGCTGGGCGTGATGGGCGCGTTTATATTCGCCGCGCAGATGATCAACTTCCCGATCGGTGTCGGCACCAGCGGGCACCTGGTGGGCGGAGCGCTGCTGGCGATGGTCCTGGGACCGGCCCCGGCGGCGCTGGTGATGACGGCGATTCTCGCCATCCAGGCTCTTGTGTTTCAAGACGGCGGAATTCTCTCGCTGGGCGCCAACGTATTTAATATGGCGATCGCCGGCGTCCTGGTTGGATACCTGCCCTATCGTCTGTGGAGCGCGAAGTGGCGGTCGGCGGCGATTCTCACGGGCGGCTTCCTAAGTGTCCTGACCAGCGGATGCCTCGCCCTCACGGAACTGGTAGTCTCCGGCGTGCCGATGCCGCGCCGCGTGCTGTTCGTATCCCTCGGCTTTTTTTGCGTCAACGCGATGGTCGAGGCTGCCATTACGCTGGCGGCGCTGCGCGCGATTGACCGGTTGCATCGCCTGAATCCGGCCTCGATTCGCCAGGAGCCGGCTCAAGGATCGCGTGTGCTGGGCGTCGTGGCGATCGCGTCCGTCGTGTTGGCTCTGGCCGGAATCCTGATCGCGTCTTCGGCGCCCGAGGTCATTGAGCGAATGGCCGTCGCCTCGCCGCGCTGGATTCACGCCCCGCTGGCCGATTATCAGGTGGCGGCGATCGCCTCGCCGTGGCTGAAGCGCGCGGTGGCGGGCGTCGCGGGGCTGGCGTTGATCTACGGAGCCTGCGTCCTGGGCGGCCAGTGGATCAAGCGAAGGAGCGCATAGCGTGCATCACGTCGTGGTGGAGGCCTGGAGCCGACGCGCGAGCCCTCTGCACGCCCGCGACGCCCGGGCGAAATTGGGCGCGCTGGCGGCATACCTGGTCGCAATTTCTACTACCCCAGCCAACGCGCAGCCCGCCTTCGGCGCATACGCAGCCCTGTTGGCGGGAGCCATCGTGATCTCGAAGCTCCCACCGGCGGCTCTGCTCCGGCGAGCCGCCCTGGTGCTGCCTTTCTCCGCATCATTCGCGATCATCACCTGGTGGGCAGGGGAACCGATGCGCGCGATCTCACTCGCCGAAAAAAGCTTTCTGTCAGGCCTAGCCGCGCTTTTGCTGATCGCGACCACTCCCTTAACCGCCTTGCTGCGCGGCCTCGAATGGTTTCGCGTCCCGCGACCGTTGCTTTTGGTGATCCAGTTTCTCTATCGCTATCTATTCGTGATTTCCGAACAGGCCCAGCACATGCGGCTGGCATCGCGCTGCCGCCGCGGAACGGGCAGAATTGGCGGATTTCAAGCCTCGGCCGGTACCTTGGGCGTACTGTTCGCCCGATCCTGGGAGCGGGCCGACGGGATTTACGAAGCGATGCTCGCGCGAGGATTTTCGGGGCGCTTTCCGCTGCTGGAGAGTCCGCGATTCGCCCCGCCCGACGCGCTGTTTCTGATGATCGCGACGGCGCTCGCCGTGGGAATCCGCATCGCGCTATGAGCGTGATTCAAGTTCGCGGATTGCGTCACCGCTACGCCGATGGCACCCAGGCACTCGACGGCGTCGATTTCAATCTCGAGCCCCACGAGTGCGTGGCTCTGCTTGGCGCGAACGGATCCGGCAAGACGACCTTCGTCCTTCATTTGAACGGACTGCTCGAAGGCGAAGGCTCCATCGAAGTTTGCGGGATGGCGGTGGAGCGCCGGAATCTGGATCAGATTCGAGCCAAGGTGGGGCTGGTGTTTCAGGATTCCGACGAACAGCTCTTCATGCCGACCGTCATTGAAGATGTCGCGTTCGGTCCGCTCAATCGCGGTCTCTCGCCGGACCAGGCGATCGATCGCGCGCACCGGGCGCTCGCGCAGACCGGCATGTCCGGCGCGATGGACAAGGCCCCCTATCATTTAAGCAGCGGCGAAAAAAGACGCGTGGCGATCGCCGGCGTGCTCGCGATGGAGCCGGAAATTCTAGTGCTGGATGAGCCGACCACTTCGCTCGATCCGCCCGGCCAACGCGATTTGATCAGGCTGTTACGAACCCTTCCGCAGTCCAAAATTTTGGTAACGCACGATGTTTCCTTCGCAAAGGCGCTGGCCGATCGTGCCGTATTTTTTGAGCGCGGCCGCGTCGCCGGCGAAGGTACGGTCACCGAGATCGCCGATCGCTTTCAGTGGAACGCGTCTGCTTGACCGCCGCTTGCCTCACACGCTTTCGACGATGATCGTTACCGGACCGTCGTTGGTCAGCGTCACCGCCATGTCCGCTTGAAAGATCCCGGTCTCCACCGCCAGCCCGGACCGGCGCGCGACCTCCACGAAATATTCGTACAGCGATCGCGCCTGTTCCGCCGGAGCCGCGGCGTCGAATCCCGGCCGGCGGCCCTTGCGGGTATCACCGTACAGCGTGAACTGCGAAACCACCAACATCGCGCCGCCGGTATCGAGCAGACTGCGGTTCATCTTGCCTGCCTCGTCTTGAAAGATTCGCAAATTGAGGATTTTCTCGGCGAGATAATCCGCCTCCTTGGGGGCGTCGGTCTTGGAAACACCGAGCAGCACCAGCAGCCCCGGGCCGATCCGCCCGGCGACCGCGCCGTTCACCACCACTTCCGCTTTCGTGACGCGTTGCAGTACGGCGCGCATAGAGAGTAATTTACCAGCCGAGTGGGCTACACTGGATCGTCATAAGGAGAGGACCAATCATGACCAAGCAATTTCTGGCAGTGGCGATGACCGGAGTCTTCGGCGCCATGGCGCTCAGCGCCGCGTCGAAAACGGTGGAGTTGAAGGACGCAAAAGGCGCGAGCGTCGGCACGGCCACCATCAGTGCGAATAAGGGCGGCAAAGGCGTGACCATCAAACTGGCCGTCAAGAATCTGCCTCCCGGCGAGCACGCCTTCCATATCCATCAGACCGCGAAGTGCGAAGCCCCCGGATTCACCAGCGCCGGTGGCCATTTCAATCCCGACATGGCGCACCACGGAATCAACAACGCGATGGATCCCAAACCCCATGCCGGCGACATGAATAACTTCACCGTGAAAGCGAACGGCACGGCGAAAGTCACGGTCATGGACCCCAACGTAACCATGGGCGATGACAGCCATTCCATCTACGCGAACGGCGGCACGGCGCTGGTGATTCACGCCAAGGCGGACGATCTGAAATCCGATCCGTCGGGCAACGCGGGCGATCGCATCGCCTGCGGCGTGATCGTGAAGTAATCGTGATATTCTCCGGTTAGGGTGGCGGTCATGACCTTGCGGCGGGCGTTCTGGATACTCGGGGCGGGCGGCGTTATGCTAAGTGGGCTTTTCGCCTACCAGAAACCCTTCCGTGTGTATCAGAGCATGGAGCCCTACGACGATATTCAGCTCCCGCCCGATTATAAGGACCACACCGAATTTGTATTTGCGCGGCTGATGTATCCGCAGCACCCCGAAGCCCGCTTCGGCCCCCGCCGCTGGCGCTACGGGCAGGGCAGCGTCGACTGGCGCGAAGGCGGAACCAGTTGGACTCAGGATTATCCCCGCGCCGACCGGCATTTTTCGATGGCGCTCCGGCGGCTCACCCGGCTGAACGTGCGCAGCGTCGAACAACCCGTCAATCTCGATGACGGCGATGACGTGTTCAACTGGCCATGGCTCGCGGCGGGCGAAATGGGCGACTGGAAGCTGACCGGCTTCCAGGCCCAGCAGCTTCGCGAGTACCTATTGCGCGGCGGCTTCCTGATGCTCGACGATTTTTGGGGTCCCGAGGAGTGGGCCCGCTTTGACGAAAGCATGCGCCTGGTATTTCCGGATCGCGAAATTGTGGAGATGGATAACGCCGATCCCATCTTTCACACCGTCTACGATCTGGACGACCGCTATCAGATTCTAGGGCAATGGGCGCTGGGCGGACGCCAGGGTTATCGTGTTCGCGGCAATGCCGCTCAGTGGAAAGGGATTTACGATGACCATGGCCGCGTGATGGTGGCCATGTCCTTCAATTCCGACATCGGCGATTCCTGGGAGTGGGCCGACGATCCACGCTATCCCGAGAAATTCTCGGCGCTGGGCATGCGCATCGGCGTCAATTACGTGATCTACTCCCTGACGCACTAAATCAGGAAGTCGCGACCGCCTTCGCTTTCGATTTCGCCAGCCGCTCAATAATCGTAAGCTTCCCGTCCTTGGTCGTTTCGAGCGAGCAGCTTCCGCCCGTTCCGCCGAATTTCATGCGGTGCGCATCCAGGCGCAGCCATCCTTCCGCGCTGAGCGCTTCCTTGTTCGCCGCATTCACGATCCACCCGTCGTTGCCGAAAATATAACTTTTCTTGTCGCCTTCGAATTCGAAATCTCCGGATATCTTTTTCACCGTCCAGGTACCGGGCGGCTTCACCACGCAGAGTTTTGAATCGTGCATCGTCCGGTCCGCGATGGTCCAACCGTCGGCGACGGTCATGGTCATGGTGCCGGTTTCGAATCCAAATCCCCGAGGGATGGATATTTTCCGGAAAGCTTGTCCATGGGACGCCAGATCGCCGGTCACCGCAGTCCGGGTAGTGCCGGGCGTCGGTTTCGCATCCACCACCTCGTTGCTGCCCGTCACCACGATGCCGTGGATGCCGAAGGATCCGAGCTTGGCCGCAAGTACGGCAACCGCGGATCCCTCCGCCGGGCTGTACACGCCGTTCTTGATCACCGCCGGCGTCAGGTCATGCCGCGCCGCGAGACACATATTGAGCGCGATCGTCTTCAGTTGCCCTGCCTGATGCAGGCCATTGGCATGCAGCCAGGTCGCCAGGCAATCGGCCGGCAGCAGGTCGTTGCCTCCCGTCTGATTGCCCATCTGAAGATTCCCCTCGCCGTCGCCGTGACAGGTAAATCGCAGTTTCGAAGGCGCTCCCGAAAGCCACATCACCAGATCGCGCGTACTCGCAGCTTCCTGGGCCTTCGAGATTTCCGACATCGGCGCCGTAATCGCGATGTAGCTGATCTTGTCGTCCAAGGCGCCCAGATTTCTAGTGTTGCTGAACACGATGGTCAGTCCGGTGGAGTCCGCCTCGGCTTTCCCGAAGTGTCTGGCGAGAGCGAATCCTCCCTCCACTTCGGAGACGACGATTCCCTTGAAATCCGCCGTCAGCTCCGGTACCAGCCGATCTTTCTGTTTGACTGTTAGAATCTTGGCGACTGAACCACCCACCTTGAGAAAGACCTTCTCGTCCGGCTTCAGGCTGCTGACCACCGACACGATTTTCCCCGCGACAAAACCGCCGCCGCCCGATAATATGACCGTCGCTTTCCGGAAGGAATCGAGCAGGGCGGCAGCCGTCAATTCCCAGTCGGAAATGAAATCGAGGACGATCAGCGCCCTCTTGCCCAGCAGATTCAATTTCTTGGTTTCAAGCTGATAATTGCAGTAGTCCAGAATCTCGGACGTGAAGTGATACTTCACTTCAGAGGTGACATGAATGTCGCAATAACGATCGTAGGCCACGCGACGATTGTACTCGGATCGCTGTAGCCCGTGCAGGTTTTCGACGTGACTCAGGCTTTAAACTAAGTGGATGCCCCTGTTGGATCAACTGGAGCGCCGCGGGATGATCGAGCAGATCACCAATCGCCCGGCGCTCGATGAACTGCTTTCCAAGCCAAATGCTTCGATTTATATAGGATTCGATCCAACTTCCGATTCGCTCCATGCCGGCAGCCTGGTTCCTGCCCTGATGCTGGCGCGATTTCAGCGGGCCGGACATCGGCCGATCATTCTGGTCGGTGGCGCGACGGGAATGATCGGCGACCCCAGCGGGCGCAGTGCAGAGCGGCAGTTGATCACCGTCGAAACGGTGCGCGCCAATTCCGAAGGGATTGCCCAGCAGCTTGCGCGGTTCGTTACCTTCGAGGGTCCCAACGCCGCGCTCATGGTGAACAACGTCGATTGGACCGCCGGGATTTCCTATCTCGAATGGCTGCGCGACGTGGGCAAGCATTTCACCGTCAACTACATGCTGGCGAAGGAATCCGTGCGAAGGCGCCTGGAAGATCGCGAGCACGGAATCTCCTACACCGAATTCAGCTATATGCTGCTTCAGGCCTACGATTTTCTCCATCTGTTCGACACCTATAACTGCAGGATTCAGGGCGGCGGCAGTGATCAATGGGGCAACATAACGGCCGGCGCGGAATTGATCCGCAAGGTGAAAGCCGAGGAGGCCTTCGGAATCACGTTTCCATTGTTGAGCACGGCTTCAGGCGAGAAATTCGGAAAGAGCGCCGGAAACGCCATCTGGCTGGATGCCAACCGCACCAGCCCCTATCAGTTCTATCAGTATTGGATCAACACGGACGATCGAGACGTGGAACGTTTCCTGAATCTCTTTACGTTTCTCGAAGATGACGAGATCGCCCGGTTGACCGCGGAGCATCGGGTGTCACCCGAAAAGCGAATCGGCCAGAAGAAGCTCGCGGAACAGGTCACCGCGATAGTGCACGGTGAAGAAGCGCTGGCCCAGGCGGCGCGGGCGTCCGAAGTCTTGTTCGGCGGCGAGATGACCGGTCTGACGGATCGCGATTTGAAGGATATCTTCGCCGATGTGCCTTCCTTTACGATCTCGAAAGAAAAGCTCGATCAGGGATGGAAAATTACCGAAGCGATGGTCGCAGCGAGCGCGGCGAAGTCCAAGGGCGAAGCAGTCCGCCTGATCGCCGGCGGCGGCGTGTATCTCAACAATCGCCGCGTGGAGGCCGCCGATGCGCTGCTCCGCCGCGAGGATCTGGCCTCGGAGACGATGTTCGTCGTCAGAGTGGGGAAGAAGTCCTACTTCCTCGGTAAAGTCGGCTAGAGCCGCGGCGTTTTGCGAAATGAACTGCCTCTGAAGTGCATCTTAACTGGCGGAGGCAGGTATGTGTGACTATTCTCTCTGTGGGCTCCCCAACCGGCTTGCGCGGGATGGGGAGGAGCTGATCGTTCACAAATTTTCGACCGGCTCCATGGGCATGGCCTCGCCCGCCGATTTAGCTTCGACCGAACCAGTTCGTGAAGTGCCGAAGCGAACTTTCTGGCAAAACTTCAAGAGCTTTTTCGAGCCGACTCGTGAACCGGTTGTGGTTCCCGCAATATGCATTCCGCCGGGAGCCCACTTGATCGTGAAGGACGTCCCGCCGGAAATGCAGCGGCAACTGCGGGTATCCGCGGAAGAAGGGGTGATCTTCACCCAGATCAGCGCGGATGTGAACAGTTATCGCGACGCGATCCGGTTTGAGAACGGATGCCAGGTCCGTTTGCAGGAATTGCGCGAAGGGATGCGCGTGGAAGTGTTATCGCTGGTGGGCGTTCCGAGCGTCGTCGGCGACAATTATCCGGCCCTGACGCAGGCTGAGCGGTAACAGGGCGGATCAGCGGGCGGGTTCCTTGAAATCGCGGCGGAAGCGGCGCACCTTGCGCTTTTGCTTCTTCGCGAGCGCGCGGCGGAGGTGTGCAGTTCCCTCGATTGTTTTCAACAAACGGCGCGCCGAACGATAATCGTTGATATCGCCAAGCTGGGTTTGAAGTTTCGCGATCGAGTCCGTAGCCGCTCCCGCGAATTCCAGGGCATAGCGGAGCTTTTTCGCCGCGATACGCAGTTTGTGCAGCGCGCGCATGGATTTACCGATTTCGGCCGCCCGCTTGTGCACACGTCGCGCAGCCCGTTCGACCCCCATCCGGACTAATTTGCGTGCTGCCGCAGCGCTTAGATTCTGACCCGGCTTCAGTTGGGTTCGCCAATGCGACACAGCGTCGCTGTCCAGCCACGTCCGGAGCGCCGCCACCAAACGCTTTTCACGCTCGCGACGCAGCCGAGCGACCGCGGCTGGCGTCCGTTCCTCCAGCTTGGTCAATAACTTCGCGGTAACGTCGCAATCGCGAACCTCGCCGGCCAGGGACGCCGCCTGCTTCAGCTCTTTCACCAATTCCACTGTCTTTTCAACCACCAGGCACGCCTTGAACATTGTCAAAGCCTGGCGGAACCGGCGGATGGCGACGCGCAGATCGTGAACGTGGCGTTCATCCGGTTGACGCATCGTGCGCCGGATTTGTGCCGCAAGATGATCCAGCAGATCTATCGTTCTGGAAGGCGCCTGGCCGGGGGAGGACATAAGGCACTCACTATCTTAAATCACGGGCTTTCCCGTCATGCCGCCCGGCGAGTCCGGCAAAAATGAACAGCGCCAGAATACTTATTAGGTCGGAGATCCACAGAAAACCGGTTCGACGCCAGGCGAGTGTCACCTGATGTTCGCCGGCCGGAATTTGAAAGCGAATCAGTCCGGTGGCCGCGTCCAGCCCCAGAGCGGCAAGCGTCCCATCGATGCGGAGCTGCCAGCCGGGGAAATAGGCCCGCCACACTTGTACCGTCGATGGAGACGAGGCGTTGATAAGACCGCTCCACCTCACCGGCGTCTCTTCGCCTTTTACGATCGCGGCGGTGCCCGAGATCACTTGCGCTCCGCTCGAATTGTAGTCCGGCCAATTTAGCATCCAGCGCGGACGGTATTCTCCCCAAGTGGTGGATTCCAGACGGCGCGCCGCAATCTGTTGCGGAGTCCAGAAGGACAGGTCGACATCCTCGAAGCGCTGCGGGTGAAGATGGGAGAGATTCGGCACGATCAATAAAACCATTACACCCGCCATCGCCCAACGGCGTTGGGAACGCTCCAGAGAAGCGATCGCCGGCGCGATCGACGCGACTGACATCGCCACACAAACCGCGATCGGCCCCAGCCATCGCCAGGGAAAAGCCAGGTACTGAAGCAGCAGCACGCGGTCCCAGATCGGTTGCGCGATGGGGAGAATCATGACGCAAAGAATAGCCCCGGAGAATGCGAAAAAGCATAACCAACGGCGATCCAGTTTCAGCCGCCACAGCGCCAATGCGGCGATCGCGATCAGCAATAGATGACTCCAGCCCAACGAAAACGACATCCCGTCCTGATCGCCGGGGACCGAGAGCCCATAACCCCAGGGTGAAGCGAAAAGTTGATGCAAATAAACGAAGTGATTGGCGTACAGCGCGTAGCCCTGCCGCAGCAACGTACGGACCTGCACGTCCTGATTCATTGCGAGGGCGGGGAGCCAGACGAACGCGGAAAGCCCGAGCGCGAGAAAGAGCGCATAAACCTCGCGGCGAAGAATGCTCCAGGATCTTTCGAGATACGCGCTGAATAGAATAAATCCAGCCAGAAGAGGCGCGAACAGCAGCGCGGCGGCGTTGTGACACAGCAGGACACCGGCAAATCCGGCGGCGCCAGTCAACAAGTGACCCATGCGGCGGTGTTTCGCGTACGCTCCGAAGCCATAGAGCGCGAAGGCGAAGAAAGGAAACGCTGCGTATTCCGCCAGCGCGGAACGAACATACAGATTCACAGCGAAATAAGGCGCGTAAACGTAAGCGGCGGCGGCAAGCCAGCCTCCCAGGTCGCCGAAGTACAACCACCCCAAAAGAAACATGCCGGCCGCCGAGGCCAAAACGATCAGCACACACGCCAAATTGATGGACCACACAAAATCGAAACCGAGAAGCTTCCAGATCTCCGCGAGGTAATAGAACATCGGCGGATTAAATAGAAAAAGCGGCTGGCCCGCTCCGCTGCTCAAATCGGGCGCCCAGCGCGGGAGGAAAATCCCGTGCATGATGTTCTGATGAAACTCGACCTGGCGCGGAAGATATTCGAAGGCGTCGTGTCCCGCGGAGATTTTCCCGGTAAATAGAGCGAGCGCGACCGGCAAAGCCAGCAGAAACAATCCGGCGGCGACTGTCAGGGTCTTCGGCCATTGAATTTCGAGAACGCGGGCCACAGGAATCTCGATTCCGCGGCGCTCGCCAACGAACAGGAGTCCGGCGATCAGAAATCCGGCCATCGCCAGAATCGCTTTCCACGGACCGGGCTGATAGCGAATCTGGACCAGATGATGGCCAGGTCCGACGGGGACACCGACAAAGCCGGGAGACAGCATCACGGTGTCGATGTGGCGGCCGTCGAGGGTCGCCAGCCAGTTGGGATGCCATGTCATCTTGAAAAGGATAAATCCGGCGCGCGACGCGTCCACCACCGCGTAATACGCATCTTCCTGGATACCCGAGACTTCGACTGTGCCGGGAGGCGGGAACGGCGAGGCTGCAGGCAGCGGATCGCCGGGCGCAAGGCGCGCCATAGGCGGAGCGTTGCCGAAGAAGTCCAGCAGCAGGTGTTGATTTTTCGGTACCCAGTAGCTTTGCAGCCAGCGATCGTTAATGTCGTAGAAGTCGTCGCGATTGGTCTTGACGGCGTAAAATGCGTCGACCACGTCGAAGTATCCGTTGCCGGGCGCGGCCAGCACCTGGAATGATCCTGCCTGCCGGATCGGCGTAAGGAAAGCTGGAAGCGCGAGATTGTAGGGCGCGATGACGGTGCGCAGGTTGAAGAGTTTGTATTCCGCCTCGCTGCGATCGTTGAGCCGCGTCATCACTTCCGAAGGCAGCGACATGGAATGGTACATGAACGAAAGCGCCGGAACGCGAGCAATGCTCAGGAAGTGATAGAACGGCATGTCGCCGACTTTGAACGGCCCGCCCCAAGTCAGGGGAAGTCCGGCGTAAGCGCGTCCTCCGCGATTCCTGGCGATCGACGTGGCCATGTCGATATCGGCCTTATGGGCGTCGTAGGTGGCCAGGTTCGCACGGCCCAAGTCATTGTCATTCTTCAGATAGCGCGCACGCTCGGCGATCATCGGCCACAGCAAAATCGCGGTCACGACGACGGCGGCGGCCACCCGCATGCGCCAGATCGCGGCCAATCCGATCGCGGCAAGAAGTACCAGGAACAACTGGGCTCCGCCGACAACGCGATGAAGCTGCATGTCGGGAGAAACGCCAAGGATGGTTAGCAGCGGTCCCCAGAACGGCCGGCCGAAGAAGATCAGAATCCACAGCGCGGCTCCGGAAGCGATGAAGGTCCGCGCGGGATAGTGCAGCCGCAGCGCGTGATGATCGCGAAAATAAATATAAAGGCCAACCAGGACCAGTAGGGAGAGAGCCGGCAGGCGATCGTGATCGAGCACATCGCCTGAAAACAGCAGTTTGAGAACGTGGGGAGCGCCGAAGGAGTCCCACTTCCACGAATTTTCCCAGCGGCTGTGATTGATGATCGCGCCATCGCGCAACATGGGGATTAGCTGGAACGCAGCAATGGCGAGGGACACCGCAGCGATCCATAAGGTCCGCCCGATGCGGGTGGCGCGGGAGACTTCGCGATCGGGCAGGAGCGCGAGCAGGCAAATCGTCAAGGCGCCCATGTATCCATAAATGAAATGAGCGAGGAAGGTCAGGCCGAGGAGAAGTCCGGCGAAAGAGACCAGGACGCCTCGCTTCAAGGCGCGATACGCGAAGCCGATCGTGAGCAGGAGAAAGTGACTAGCCACCGCCTGAGTGAAGAGCCCGGTGCCGGCCCACAAATAGCTTCCGTATTCGAGTCCATAGAGCCCGCTGCTCGAAACCAGCGGCGCGAGAATCGCCGCGGCGGCCGCGGTCAGCCAGGATAGAGACAGCAACCGCGCGGTGATGAAGAACGTCAGCGGGACCAGCAGGACGGACAGGAATCGCACCCAGATGAAGACGGTCATCAACGAGACCGATTTGAAAAGCGCGAAGTACACCACCGCGGTGAGCAGATGTCCCAGGCCCTGATAGGTGCGCATGACGGGATAGCCCAGATCCCACTCGTTGGCCCACCAGTCGAATGGATCGTGGCCATGTTGAATCGCATCGACGGTTCCCACTACCAGCGGATAGTGAAAAACGTTGTCGTTCAAATCGACGCGGCTGATGGTGAGCTCGGGCCAAAGTCCAACCGCGTTTACGATAAGGACCGCGGCGAGAATCGCAAGAGCCAGATTTCTTTGGGAGTGATGCGACAGACGGGACGGGGCGCGCAGTTTTTCGGCGGAAGGTTCCATGGAAGCCGTCTGCGGGTCGCGGATGGTGGGCATGGTTAATGCCGATTAGATCGGAATTACGTGGACAATAATACGATTTCTTCGCTTGTGAAACGTTACGCGAGGGTCCCTGAGCAATTTAAGTGATCGCTTTCATAGCTTGTTCGAATGCGGGAGGGAGAGCGCGAGCGGTTCGCAAGCGCAAACCGTCTTCCATGATCCCGGCGCGTTCGAGCCACGCCTCGAATTCAGGCGCGGGGCGGAGGTTCAGCAATGCTCGGAGGTAGAGCGCATCGTGAAACGACGTGCTCTGATAATGGAGCATGATATCGTCGGCGCCCGGAACTCCCATGATGTAATTGCAGCCGGCGACGCCGAGCAGGGTGAGCAGAGCGTCCATATCGTCCTGATCGGCCTCGGCGTGATTGGTGTAGCAGATATCGCAGCCCATGGGGAGTCCCAAAAGCTTGCCGCAGAAATGATCTTCCAGCGCGGCGCGTAGAATTTGTTTGCCGTCGAAGAGATACTCGGGACCGATGAAGCCAACCACTGTATTTACCAGCAGAGGATGGTAGCGGCGGGCAACGGCGTAGGCTCGGGCTTCGAGTGTCTGCTGATCGACACCGTGGTGCGCATTGGCGGACAAAGCGCTGCCTTGTCCGGTTTCGAAATACATGACGTTCGCGGCGGGATGAAGCTCGCGGGCGGCGGCACTTGCTTCGTCCAGCAGATTGAGATCGATACCGAAGGCGCGGTTGGCGGCCTCGGTGCCGGCGATGGACTGAAATACGAGATCGACCGGCGCGCCGCGTTTCATGGCCGCCATTTGGGTGGTGACGTGGGCCAGGACACAGGTTTGCGTGGGAATCTCCAGCGATTCGCGAATCCGATTCAAGAGATGTAAGAGCGTTTCGACGCTCGCGACATCGTCGGATGCCGGATTCACGCCGATCACGGCGTCGCCGTTGGCATAGAGCAAGCCGTCGATGACGGTGGCGGCGATTCCACGAGGATCGTCGGTGGGATGATTCGGCTGCAGTCGCGTCGAAAGGCGTCCGGGGAGTCCGATGGTGTCACGAAATCTGGTGACCACGCGGCGTTTGGCGGCGACGGTGACCAGGTCCTGCAGGCGCATGATTTTCGAAACGGCCGCGGCCATTTCAGGTGTGATGCCGGGAGAAACGGCCGCCAATGTTGCATCCGTGGTAAGGTCGTGGAGAAGCCACTCGCGAAATTCTCCAACGGTGAGATGAGCGATGGTGGTGAACGCCGAAGCGTCGTGTGTGTCCAGAATCAGTCGGGTGACCGCGTCGGATTCGTAGGGTACAACGGGCTCAGTCAGGAATCGCTGGAGCGGCGTCCCGGCAAGTTCGATTTGTGCCGCGACCCGTTCTTCGGCCGAGGAAGCGGCGATGCCCGCCAGTTGATCTCCGGATCGTGCCGGCGTGGCCTTGGCGAGCAAAGCGGCGAGCGTCATTTAGTCTGATTGTAATCGGGCAAGCATCTACAGCATCGACGGGATGCAACGTGAGATGCAAGGTTTTCTCAAGTGCGTAAATCTTTCCGGGGCAAATCCAGCTTGGCGGCTTCAACCTGTTGATTCCCCGATGGTCATGATCGTGCACCGTAAAACAAACCGGAATGGAAATTGAATCCAGGAGCTGCGAGGGAGATCGCGCCCGATGCGTTTAAGCCTTCGATTAAATCTTTCGCTGGTTGCGGGAGTTACGATCGTATCGCTCGGAATCGCCCTGTATCAGACCCAGACCGAGCGAAGCGGATTGAAGCGCGACCTGGAGCGTCAGGCGATGGTGCTGGCGGAAAGCCTGGGCAAGTCGGCCACGCCGCTGATGGCGGAGCAGGAAACGGCCGACCTGCAGGCGCTGGTCGATTACTTTGAGAACCATGAACGGCTGGCGGGGGTGGTGGTCTACGACGGGCAGGGTCAAATGCTCGCGGAGACGCCGGATCTGACGGTCCGTCTGGGAAAACAGCCTTCGCCGATGACGCCCGGCGCGATGTCCGGCAACGGAGCGGGCCAGTTTTTCCGCATCAACGGCAAGCTGATGCACGTCTATGAGCTTCCGGTGCGATTCGCGGGAATCGTGATCGGCGAGCTGGCCATTTATCACGACGCGAATTACATCCAGCTGCGTGAGGCGGCGTTGTGGAGGCACGTTTTAGCGGGCTTGGCCGTACAGACGGTGTTGATCGTTTGCGTGACGTTGTTGATTCTGCAATGGAGTCTGCGGCGTCCGCTGGCGAAATTGACGAAATGGCTCGGTGAAGTCCGGCGCGGGTCCACCAGCGGAGCTCCGGACCTGTCGCAACTCGAAGGCTTACAGCCGCTTCAGCGCGAAGTGACCAGGCTCGCCACCAGTCTGCACGCCGCATTGGCGGCGGCGGAACACGAAGCTCGCCTGCGCGACGCGGCGGAATCGTTGTGGACGCCGGAGCGGTTGCGTATCTGGGTGCAAACCAAGCTGGACCGGTCGCGGCTATTCGCCATCTCCAATCGCGAGCCCTACGAGCATATCCGCCGGGGCGGATCCATTGAATGCTCGGTGCCGGCGAGCGGCCTGGTGACGGCGATCGAACCGGTGCTGCGCGCCTGCGACGGAACCTGGATCGCGCAGGGAACGGGAGACGCCGACCGGGAGACAGTGGATTCGCACGATCGCATCCGCGTGCCTCCGGATCATCCGCAGTACACGTTGCGGCGGGTGTGGCTGACGCCGGAAGAAGACCAGGGATTCTATTTCGGATTCGCTAACGAAGGATTGTGGCCATTGTGTCACATCGCCCACACCCGTCCGACGTTTCGCGCCGAAGATTGGGAACAGTACCGCGAAGTGAACCGGCGGTTCGCCGACGCGTTCATCGAAGAGGCGAAGGGCGAGACGAATCCCATGGTGCTGGTGCAGGATTATCACTTCGCGCTGGTTCCGCAAGATGATCAAGGAAGCGCGGCCGGATGCCCGCGTGTCCATTTTCTGGCACATTCCGTGGCCCAACGCGGAAGCGTTCGGAATCTGTCCGTGGCAGCGCGAGCTGTTGGAAGGGCTGCTGGGCGCGGACCTGATCGGATTCCATATTCAATCGCATTGCAACAATTTCCTGGAGACGGTGGATCGCGCGGTGGAAGCGCGGATCGACCGCGAGCGAGTCGCGGTGAACCGGCACGGTCATTTCACCTATGTGCGTCCGTTCCCCATCAGCGTCACCTTCCAGGAGGAGCCGGCAGCTACGAAATCGACCTACGCGGAGAGGACGGAGCTGCTGGAGCACCTCGGAGTGAAGGCGGCGATGCTGGGCATCGGAGTGGACCGGGTGGATTACACCAAAGGTATCCCCGAGCGTTTTCGCGGCATCGAGAAATTCTTCGAAAAATATCCGGCCTATCGGAAGCAATTCACTTTCGTGCAGATTGGCGCGCCAAGCCGTACGCCCATACACCGCTATCAGGAATTGATGGAAGAAGTGGAGACGGAAGCCGAGCGCATCAACCGGCGGTTCGAGACGAGCGAGTGGCGTCCCATCGTGTTCCTGGGCCGTCATCACAGCCATCAGCAGATTCTGCCGTACTATCGCACGGCGGACGTGTGCATGGTGACGTCGCTGCATGATGGGATGAATCTGGTGGCCAAGGAATTCGCGGCCGCGCGCGCCGACGAGCAAGGCGCGTTGATCCTCAGCCGGTTCGCCGGCGCGAGTCATGAGCTGGTGGACGCTCTGCTGGTGAATCCTTACGATACGGAACAGTTGGCGGACGCGATTTACCGGGCCCTGGCGATGGCTCCGGATGAAAAGCGGGCGCGCATGATGCGCATGCGGGCCTACATCCGCGAGCACAATATTTATCAATGGGCGGGAAATCTGATCTCGGAACTGGCCGCGCTGCGCCTGGAAACTCCTGAAGATGGAGCCCGCGCGCCATTGCCCAAACGGCCCAAGGTGGTCGAAATCGAATCGCCTAGAACGCTCGCGAGAATTTCCGCCGCCGAATAAATCAGTGATCCGAGCCGCGATGGAAGACGCGGCGTTTCACGTCCGGCCAGAATTCATCGAATGCGTTGGCGCTCATCCGGCCGAGAAATCCGAGGCCGGTGCGGATGACGGCATGCTCGGTATCGGCTTCGCTGTCGGCGCGCCAGGAATTCGATAAGAAATTACTGCCGGAGATCGCGGCGAAGCGGGCGTAGGCAGGGGCGATGATTCCGTCGTCCTTGCGGGCCATGAATGTCATCTTAACCACGTGGCCGACGCGATGCGAAAACGGCTGGCCGGCATCGCGAAAATAGCGAGGATCTTCATGAGTAAACGCGCCCAGAGTCGCTTCCATGGCGTTGCTGGTGGAGACGCCGGCGAAGCGCATACCGTAACGCTTTCCGAATCCTTTGAGCGACGTGCCGTATTCGTGCGGCTCGTTGAAGCCCGTTCCCCACGCGGCGCTGATCAGGCCCGCGCCGAAACTCGGCAAACTGATCGTGCTCATCACGGCCCATTCGACGCGGCCACCGCCGGTAATCGGCTGGATGGGCGCGGACGGGTCGGTCTGGGCCACAGCCATGGCCGCCGTGCAACAGGAGACGAAGAAATACGATAGTGCACGCATCCGCTGATTGACCAGCAAGCTGGTCGCCACTCCGCCGAGCTATTTCGAGAGCGCCCGAACCGCTTCTGCCACTTGAGACGCGAGCGCCGCGAAATCATCACCTTCGAGGCGCATTGGCGGGCCGATGCGCACGTCGACACGCCCAAAACGCGGAAATTTAGCATCACGATGCAGCACTTTTTCGAGACCGAGGATGCGAACCGGCACCACGGGAATTCCCAGTCGGGAAGCGATCATGCCGACACCGGGCTGGAACGGCAGCATTTCGCCAGTGCGGGTACGGTCGCCTTCCGGGAAAATCAGAATCGACCACCCCTGTTCCACCAGATCACCCATATAACGAATCGCCTGGCCGGCTCCGGCGTGACGCTGCGGGAGCGGGAAGGCATTGAAGACGAAGGTCGAGAGGCGATAGTTCAGCGTGTTCGTGAAACGCTCCCGGCGGGTGTGGCGACCAGGGAAGAAGTGCGCGTCGAAGAATTCCTTGGACATCGCGGTGGAGAGGCGATATCGCCAGCGGGCGGGGAGGCTCGCCAGGATCACCGGGACGTCGAGATGGCTTTGGTGATTTGACGCGAAGATCACCGGGCCGGATAACGCGCGAGATTTTCGCGGCCGGACACGTGAATATGCGCGAACACGCGAGCGAGGGGAAGCAGGAAGTAAGGCAAAGAAAGGCGTCGTACAAATCGCGCCAGGCGTGACCGGTTATAGGTGGGGAACGCGATCGACTCCGCCACGGCGGGCGCGGGACGGGCAAGATCCGCGACTTTCGTGACTGCGGAGAACGAGCTCTCGTCGATTTCGGTGGAGAGCCGCTGTTCCAGTTCCATCATCAACTGGACGCGATCGAGCGAACTGAGGCCGAGTTCATCGAGCGTGGTTTCCGGTTTGATGCATCCGGCCGGGCGCGTATTTCTGCATGAGCGCGACGAACTCGTTTTCGGGCTTGGCGCGCGATTCCGTCTGACCCTTCGCGATCGCGTCGGCGATCTCGGCGCGCCGAAGTTTCCGGGTGGTGGCGGTGCGTGGAAGCTCGCCGGCGGTCCACACCGAGACCGCGCGGATCTTCTGATGATCTTCGAGTGTCTGATTCGCCTGGCGCACGATGTCTTCAGCATTCGTGCCGGTGTCGAGCACCAGAACGGCGTGCACCCGGTCCTTTCCGATCACCGCGGACTCGCGCACGCCGGGAATCTGATTCAAGCGTTTCTCGACATCTTCGGGAAAAACCTTCAGGCCTTCCGGCGTGACGATCATTTCTTTCTTGCGTCCGCGAATCAGCAGATGGCCTTGGGGATCGAGTTCGCCGACGTCGCCGGTGTGGAACCAGCCGTCCTCGAACGCTGCCGCGGTCTCGGCGGGGGATTCGAAATAGCCGGCGGTCACGTTCTCGCCGCGAACCAGCACTTCGCCATCAGCGGCGATCCTGAGGTCCACGCCGCCGAGCGGTTTCCCGACCGTTCCCTCCCGATCGTGGAACGGATGGCTGAGCGCGACGATCGGCGCGGTTTCGGTAAGCCCGTAGCCTTGCACCACCAGATAGCCGAGTCCGGGACCAGAACTGTTCCACATCGGAAGCGAGCGGCGCGCCGCCCGAAATGAAGCACCAGAATTTCCAGCCGAACAAGCGATGAATGCGGCGGAATCGCCACCAGCGGCGCAGCCAATGGCCGCGGGCTTCGGATGCGGCGGAGGCTTCGGGGAAGCGATGCAGCACCAGGTCGCGCAGCACCTCCAGAATTTTCGGAACGGCAACGACCGCCGATATTTTTCGCGCATGAATTTGCCGGGCTACTTCCGGCGCGCTGGTCCCGGTCATGAACACGACTGAAACCGGAATCAGGGGAGGGATAAAAAGCGCCAGCGATTGTCCGAAAAGATGGCTCAGTGGAAGCAGATTCAAAATGCGCAGCGGCTGAAACGGCCTCGCGTATTTCTGATATTTCGCGACCTCGCGAGCAACGGGATTCAGGTTCGCGAGCAGATTGCGATGGGTGATGACGACGCCCTTCGGCTCGGCCGTGGTGCCCGAGGTGAAGACGATTTCAGCGATGTCCTCGGGCTCGATCGCGACCGGCGGAAGCGCGGATCCGTCGCTTGCCTGCTCTATCTCCGCCAGCATCCAGGCATGATCGACAGATGGAACGCGTTCGCCAAGCAGGACCACTTTCGCCTGCGACTTTCGCGCGATTCGCTCGAACAAAGCTGTTGAGGACTGGGGATCCACTGGAACCACGACGATGCCCTCGAGCAGGCACGCCCATAACGCGGCGACCCAGCCGGGGCGGCTCTCGGACCAAAGCACGGCCGCGTCGCCTTTGCGGATTCCGTGAGTCCGGAACCGCGCGCGCAGAGCATTGGCCATGCGCGAGACGTCGGCATAGCTATACGTCCTGCCGCGAAAACCATCGTCGATAAACGATGAATTCAGCGTCAAGGCGCGCGGCGCGCTCCAGAAAATCGACAAGTTGCGTCGGCGATCCTCCCGCTTCCATCGTGCTACAATCCGGACATTTCAAGACCGGATATTTCAAGATATGACACGAGCATTCTCCGCACTCCTCCTATTGGTCGCATTCTCGTCGATCATCGCATTCCAGCCGCCTCCGGCATCGCACCTGGCGGATCCATTTTCCGCCGGATGGATGCTTGCCGATACCAATGGCGACGGCGTAATTGATTTTGTCGCCGGTAAAATCGTCGTGCCGGATCATCCCACGGCGGTCGAAAACGCGGCTGCGGCGGATATCGCGGCGCGCCTCGGATTCTCGACCACCGGGTTCACGCCGCCGGTGGTGATCCCCGCCGCTGAAGATCGCGGCAATGGTCCGCGGATTTATATCGGGGTGAAGCCATCACCGCGGGAGCTTACGGCAGATGAAGGCGGTGTTTTCGAAGGCGGCGGCAATCTGATCATTGCCGGAAAAGATGACGCCGGGCTGCTTGCCGCGGCCGAGGCTTATGCGTCGCGAGCGCCTTATATATGGAAGATTGACGGCGATCGTCTGACGGAAATCGCCGAAATTTCCGGAGCCAGTGTCGAGGGCGTGACGTACTTGAAGGGAAAAATCGGCGTCCATCGGGTATTCCTGAACGGAGCCATTTCGAGCGATACTCTTCAAGCGGCATTGAAGAATTCGAAGCTCGGGAACGTGCATGAGCTGATCGCGGGCGCGAATTCGGCGATATCGTCGAGCGCGGAAGCGACCGTTCTGCCGTTACCTGCCGGCGCCGCCGCGGTGGAACCACCGGCTGAGGCAGCCGCGAACGGAGCGGAAGGTCCGGCCCGGCTCGACCTGGCCACCTTATATACGATGCGCGGCCTGTTTCGAGGAACGCCCCGCATGCCGATTCCGCAGAATCTGGACGGGCAACTTTATGTTCCGGCGGGACGCGAAGGGATCGCCATGGCGAATCTGGCGGCGCGAATGGGGCTCGAGACCACCGGCATCACGCTGCCTTTGGCTACGCCAGCGCCCGAAGCTCGCAACATCCGGACGAAATCGGTGGTGAGTGAAGATTCCGAGATCGGCAAGGAAGCGGTGCGAAAGCTGGCGCAGGAAGATACCGTGGCAAGTCAGGTGGAGACGCCGCTCGCTCCAGGCGAAGGCGAATTGCGCGTGGTGGATAAAGCGTTCGGGCCGCAGCCGGCCAACCAGCCCACGGTGCTGGTGCGCGGCGATGAAGCCGGAGCGAGCGACGCCCTGGGGCTTCTGTCCGATCATTTCCCGAATTTATGGGAATCCGGCAAGCAGTATCTTTCGGTGGAAGAAATCCGGTACGATCTGCATCGCTTCTTTTCGCTGCGATCGTCGGCGGGACAGGCGAGCGCGGCGCTGTATAGGATCGACAAATGGGCGGAAGATATCAAGTCGGCGCGCGATGTGGAAGCGAAAGTATATGTCGACGTCGCCGACCCTGGCCTCGAGGGCGTTGTGCGCGAAGAGCTCAAGAAGAAATTCGGCGTGAGCGACGCGAAGGTAGAGGTCGGCAGCGTGCACGCGGGAACGCATTGCTGCGAAAAGCTCCCGGCGCTCCACTATCGTGAGCCGGGGTACACCTTTCATCAGGGCGCGCCGACGTTTTCAGAAGACCTGGTGATTCCGTGGGAAGGCACGCGTCTGATCCAGGCAGTGAAAGGCGCGCTCGGCAAACTCAAGAGTGGTGAGCCGGTCCGCGTGGTCGGCCGTGTGAGCGAGGGTCCGGACGAGCGCTTGAAGTTGAAGCGCCAGATCGAGGCAATGCTGCCCAAGTCGAGCTCGGTCGAAGTGCTGTGCGCCTTCAAGCCGGGGGTGAGCTGGCTGATGGACGAAATCGCGCCGGCGCTAAAGGGCAAAGCGGTCGCTTCGATGAAGATCGATTTTAAGAAGGACGTCGATCCAACGCACCGCCGGGTGATGTTTTCGCCGGCGCGATGGGTGCAGGAATTGTATCCGGTCGACGAAATGCTTTCGAAAGACCTGAGCATTCCGCTCGAGAAGATCACTCTCGACGAATTCGAGCCTGATGCGAAGTCGCCCACCTATCGGGTCCACGCCTACGACGCCGCGGGCAAAGAAATTCTTTCGCGCGAGTATACCGTGGCGACGGTGGATCAGCCGTACAACGGCGTGATGAAAGAGTACGAGACGGTGCAGGTGGATACGGGATGGGTGCGGATGGAGTCGGGCTCGACCGTGGTGCTTGATCAGCGCATTCCCACTGACATCGAGGAATTCTGGGACCACTACCAGACTCAAACCCTTCCGCGGGTGTTTCGATCGGTGATGGCGACCTATCATGGCGAACTGCGTCCGGAATTTGTTCCTCCCTTCGACACGTTGAAGATCGATATCCACATGAGCGAGCCGAACTATGAGTTGGGCATCGACAAGGAACGCATTTCCTCGCTCGAAGCGCTGCAGGAGGACACCTTCTATTCGACTGAGAATTTCGTCAATATGATGGGCGATCTGGAGGCGGGACGGGCGCTGAACTACGTGGGGCGAATCATGCCGATCGTGCATGCGCCCGAAGACGGCAAGGACGGGCACGTTCACATCGAGTTCTACGCCAAGCCCGCCGGCAATCCGCTGGTGGAGCTGAACTGGACCGACGCGGCCGGCAAGCGTCATCAGGAAAAGCGCGATCTGTGGGTTTTGAACGGCGCGATGCAGCCGCGGCTGATTCAGGCGCGAGCGAACGCGTCAGGTCCGGAGAGCCTGACCTGGATGCTGCCCGCCGATTACAAGGACGACAAATTCGCCGACTGGATCAAGGTGGAGGGCGAGGACCAGGTGGTTCGCGGAATTTTCCCGGTAGAGCAGGCGCGCGGCCAGCTTCATTGGCTGGAGGCGATGCACGCGGCGGGTTTGTATCGCGACGATCTCGCGTATCCGCACCTGAAGAAGATGGGCTTCGAGTTCGAACTGCCGCGGCCGCTGACCGAAAAGATCGCGATGCCGGAGCCGCGTGAATTCGCGAGCGTGGCGGTGCCGCCGCCGGCGACCGCGCGTCCCATGATTCGCGATTACGCCAAGCCGCTTCATCGAACCGAACTGGTCCAGTGGGATGAGCCAATCTCGCCGGCGGAAGAGGCGTCGATTCTCGCCAAGCTGGCCGAACGTCCCGGCGTGAATGTGTATTGGATGGGACGCAGCTACCTCGGCGAGAATTTGTGGGCCGCCGATGTGATGCTGCCGTCGCCCGCGACGCTGCGGTCCTGGCCCAAGGAAACCACGCTGAAGGCGTCCATCGTGTATTCAGGGCGGCAGCACGCGAACGAGGTTTCGAGCACCAGCCATATTTTGAAGCTGGGCGAACAACTGGTGGACGATCCCGAGACGCGCGCAATGCTCAAGCAGGTGAACGTGGTGCTCCATCCCATCACCAATACCGACGGCGCGGAAATGTCGGTGCAGCTTGCGGAGATTACGCCGAATAATATGCTGCATCCCGGTTATCATGGCGCGCTGGCGGCGGATGTCGCGATGGGACAGACCGATCTCGATCCGGTCTATCCGGAGTCGCGCACGCGGCGGCAGTTGCTTGAATCCTGGCTGCCGGATGCGTTCCTGAATCCGCACGGATATCCCTCGCATGAGTGGATCCAGCCGTTTTCCGAATATTCGGGATGGGTGACCAATCGCCAGGGAGCCAACAACGGGCGCACCTGGTGGATTCCGCGCGGGTGGTTCACCAGTCTCACCTATCTTCGCGACGATGCGCATCCGTATAGTGAAAAAATCACCTACGAGCTGCGCGACCGGATCGTGGACGCGGAGCGCAAAGTTCCCGGGCTGCTGGATCTGGAAGCGCGGATGAACGCGCGTTATCAGCGCTTCGGCCAGCGCTGGCAGCCGGAAAACTTACAGCAGCCGATCGTCAAGGGCATTCGAATTTACATGGCGCTCAAAGGCGCGGGCGGAGGGCGAGGCGGAGCGGGTGCGCCGGCGCCGGGCAGTGGAGGCGTGGGCGGCATTTCGCCGGACGTCACCTGGGATTCGGGATATACCGAGGCTCCCGACGAGACCGCGCACGGCGATTACATGAAGCTGATGGCGTCGGCCGGGCTCGCGTTCGATCGCGTGCACCTGGAATATTTGGGTAAAGCGAAGTTGAGGATTCACCGCACGGAGCGGGAACAGGCTGGAAAAATTACGTGGCGCGTGGAGAGACTCCGGCCGAATTTGCCGGACTCGGAACCTGAGCCGCCGCGTCGGGACAACGCGACCTCCGCCGCGCCGCGATAAAAATCACCAGAATCAGGCGCGAGCGCGGCTCGTCCGGGTGCGAAATTCGTGCTGCATGATCTCGATGGCGACCACATCGCCTTCGCAGCGCACCACCCTTCCACGGGCTACCAGCTTCAGCGCGCATTTGTTGTCCAATTGCGCCGGCCAACTGATGGAGAGCTCCAGTCGACGGCCGGGAGGTAGCGTGTGCTGCGAGGTAAACAGCACGCCCGAGCTTGAAATATTCAAGGTCTTGCCCAACGCCTCGGCATCGCCGTCTTTTTTATTGAGAACGCGATATTGAACCTCGCGTTCGATCATCATGCGCTCGGCGCTTCGCCGCTCAGTGGAAGTTTTAGCGGGGTGCATATCGTGTCTTTAAGGATGCCAGCGCACTTGCCCAGCGGCAATAGGATGGTAGACCCAATTTGATTTGGTACTAGGGTACCGCGCAGTTTGGGGGTACAATGACCGTCTGCGCCGTGATCCTCGCCTGCGTTCTCTTCTTCGGAATCCTGACGATGTGGCTGCCGCGATGGGCGCTCAGTGCATTTCAGGTGGCATTATTCGCAATGGCCGCCCTGGCTATCGTTCGTCGAATCAGGACCGGACAGGCGATCGGATGGCATCCCGTCGGGCTGTTACTGGCCGCGGCCGCCGGCTGGGGACTGATCCAGATCGGCGCGCATCGCACCGTCGATCCGTTTCGCACGTGGGATGCCGTGCTCAACTGGACCACGAACCTGACAGCCTTCGCGCTGGCCTATGAATACGCCGGGTCCGCCCTGGCACGCGAGCGTTTTTTACGCGCCATCCTGATTTTTGGATTCGTGCTCAGCATCGCGGCGATTTTTACGGTCCTGACGTCGCCTGCCGGAAAAGTATTCTGGATGTTCGAGACCGGCTCGGGCAGCCTGACTCTTGGTCCGTTCGTATATCGCAATCAATATGCCGCGTTCATCGAAGCGATCCTGCCGCTGGCGATTTTGCGGGCTATTCTCGACCGCCGGCATTCGATTCTCAATTCCGTCGTTGCCGCCGTGTTGTTTGCCTCCGTCATCGCGGGCGGATCGCGCACCGGGACCTTTCTGTGCCTGGCGGAAATCGTGCTGACGCCGGTCGTCGCTTTCGGCCGATCGCAGATTTCAGGAAAGACCCTGGGCCGAGTGCTGGCGGGATGCGTCGCAGCCGTGATCGTGTTCACCTTGGTGGTCGGATGGGAAACGATATGGCGACGCTTGCAGGAGCCCAATCCGTATTCCGTGCGCGCCGACCTGGTGCGCAGCTCGCTGGCGATGATTCGGGATCGTCCCGTCGCCGGCTTCGGGTTGGGCACCTGGTCGGCGGCATATCCGGCGTTTGCGCGTTTCGACAACGGCACATTCGTCAATCAGGCGCATAATGACTGGCTACAATGGGCCGCCGAAGGCGGAATTCCCTTCTTTGCCTTGATGTTCGCGATCGCGCTGTGGTGCGTGCGCCCCGCACTGCGATCGTTGTGGGGCATTGGGATATTAGCGGTTTTTGCACATTGCCTGATCGACTATCCGATGCAGCAGCGGCCGGCCCTGGCAGCGTTTTTCTTCGCGATCATCGGCATCCTGGCGGCGGCGAGCGCCAGTGGGCGCGCAGGTAATGGCCGTCGAATTGCACAACGGATTTCATGAAGATTCTTCTAGCGATGGACTTCTCCCCCGCCAGTGAAGCTGCTTTGTTTGCAGTTGCTTGCAGGCCGTGGCCGGCCGATTCGTCGGTGCAGGTGCTGCACGTAGTCGAGACTGCCGGAATAGACGATGAGGAGGCGGTAGAAGAGTTGACCCACCGCGGAGAGGCGGTGGTACAAGGCGCTTCGGAACGTCTCCGAGCCGAGGGATTGAACGCGCACGTTTCCGTGGTTCGCGGCGATCCGAAGGTGGTCATCGCCGGGTGTGCCGGCGAGATGGGCGCGGACTTCATCTTCGTCGGATCGCACGAAAAATCCGGATTGGCGAGAATACTTCTGGGCAACGTCGCCAAGACCGTCCTGCGAGAGGCGGCCTGCTCGGTGGAAATCGTGCGCACTGTTCCGCCGCCTGACCGCGGAATGAAAATTCTGCTGGCGACGGACGGCTCGGAATGTTCCGTGGCCGCGGTGCAATCCATCGCGAAGCGCCCCTGGCCGTCTGGAACGGAGGTGCGGATTCTGAGTGTCGTTGAATTGGCGCTTACGCCGATGCAAGCCGCTTTCGAGCCTCCCTTCGCCGACGCCGAAACAATGGCCACGCTGCGCGAGACCGCCATGAAACACGCACAGGACTCGATCGCGACTGCCGAGGAATCCCTAAGCGCAGCGGGCCTCAGCACCGAAGAAGATATTTCCGTGCTGGTGGATCCGGTGAAGCAGGTGATTCTTGACGACGCTGTGCATTGGGGAGCGGACTTGGTGGTGGTCGGCTCGCATGGGCGGCGCGGCTTCGACCGGATGTTGATGGGCAGCGTTTCAGAAGCGGTAGCGCTGCACGCCATGAGTTCGGTGGAAGTGATTCGCCGTGGTTGCTAAAAAGCGGCTGCTAAGAACTGCCGATCAAAATTCCGGTTAGAAATACCAGAACTCCTCCCAATCCGACTTGCAGCGCCGCCGAGAGGGGCGGAGTTTCCATGTAATGATTGCGGATCCATGCGATCACGCCCAGTTCCACCACTACCACGGCCACCGCGGCGGTCATGGCGATCTTAAAATCGCCGACTAGAAAGGGCAGCGTGTGGCCGATGCCGCCGAGCGCCGTCATCAGTCCGCAAATGATTCCGCGTACCCAGGGATGGCCGCGGCCCGTGAGACTGCCGTCATCGGACAAAGCTTCCGCGAACCCCATGCTGATTCCGGCGCCCAGTGATGCCGCCAATCCGACCCGGAACGCGTCCCAACTGCTGTGGGTGGCGAGCGCCGCCGCAAATACCGGCGCGAGCGTCGATACCGATCCGTCCATCAATCCGGCGAGCCCGGGTTGCACCACCTGCAACACAAATAATCTGCGATTAGCTTCGTCTTCTTCGTGCTTCGCGGTCGCGTGTAATTCAGTTTCTTCGAGCGCCTCGGCGCGATGCTCGTGAAAACGTTCTTCCTGCGCCAGATCGTCGAGAAGCTGGCGAATGCCGGGATCGCGCGAACGCGCCGCCGCGCGCTCGTAAAATCGCCGGACTTCGGCTTCCATCGCCGCAGCTTCGTTGCGCACCTTGTCGAGTCCTAACGGGCGAATCAGCCAGACCGGTTTGCGCGTGACGAATCCACGCACATCCTGGCGGCGGACTAACGGAATATGGTCGCCGAACTTCTGGCGATACAGTTCGATCAAACGGCGGCGATGTCCCGCTTCTTCGTCGCGCATGCCTTCGAAAATCGCAGCCGAGGCGGGGAAGTTCTGCTTCAGGCCCTCGGCGATATCCGCATAGACGCGCTCGTCTTCTTCTTCGAGTCCGATGGCGAGCGCGAGAATTTCCGGCTCCGTGAGGCTGTCGAATTTTCGCATTGTTCTATTTTCTTCGATTGCGCGCCGAAATCGTGGAAGATAGAAATCGTGGTGATCGAGGATTCCTGGACGCAGCTTCGCGAATGGACCGCCGCCCGCATCGCGCTGGGCCGCGCCGGCCATAGTTTGCCCACGCGCGAGCTGCTTGCGTTTCAGCTCGCGCACGCCAGGGCTCGCGATGCGGTGCATTGCCCGCTGAATCTCGACACGTTCGCGCCCCTTCACCCGATTTATTTGAAAAGCGCCGCGCCGGATCGCGCGGTGTATCTACGCCGTCCCGATCTCGGCCGCTGTCTGGATGCGGAATCGGCGGATCGCCTGGAACGCGGCGCTTGGGACGCCGTGCTGATCGTTGCCGACGGATTATCCGCCACCGCCGTGCATCGTCACGCGCTTCCCTTGATCGAAGGGCTGGCCGCGCAACTTGGAGGCTGGCGCATTGCGCCCGTGTGCGTCGTCGAGCAAGGTCGCGTCGCCATCGGCGATGAGATCGGCGAACGAATCGGTGCGAAGATCGCCGTGATGATCATTGGCGAGCGCCCGGGCCTCAGCTCGCCCGATAGCCTGGGCGTCTATCTGACCTGGGATCCGCGCCTCGGCCGCACCGACGCCGAACGTAACTGCATTTCGAACATCCGCTCCGAGGGACTCGATCCGCAGACCGCCTCCCGCCGCGTAGCGTCCATAATGCGGGTGGCACGGGAACGGCAGCTTACCGGAGTCGGGCTCAGCTTGACGAATTTGTTAAACTGAAATTTCCTCCCATGCGCTTCGGTGTCGTCGTATTTCCGGGCAGCAATTGCGATCACGACGCTTGGTACGCGGTCACGCACAATCTCGGCCAGCAGGCCGAATTTATCTGGCACGATTCGGCTTCGCTTGGCGATGTCGACGCCGTGATTCTTCCCGGCGGATTTTCCTATGGCGACTATCTGCGCTGCGGCGCGATCGCGAAATTTTCTCCGGTGATGGACGCCGTGCAGCAAATTTGCCGCTGACGGCGGACTGGTGCTCGGCATCTGCAACGGATTCCAGATCCTGGTGGAAAGCGGACTTCTGCCCGGCGCGCTGCTGCGCAATCGCGACCTGAAATTCGTCTGCCGCGACGTGACGGTGCGCGTCGAAACGACCAATACTCCGTTCACGGCGGCTGCGACACGGGGGCAGGTTGCTGCGCATGCCGGTCGCGCACGGCGAAGGCTGCTATTTCGCCGACGACCGCGACGCTCGACGCGCTCGAAAAAGAGGACCGCGTGGTGCTGCGCTACTCGACAATCCCAACGGATCGCTGCGCGACATCGCCGGCATCTGCAATGAGCGCCGCAACGTGATGGGCATGATGCCGCATCCCGAGCGCGCCGCCGACGTGCTGATGGGCTCGACCGACGGACGCGTGATTCTGGAAAGCATGGTGCACTCGCTGGTGGCTGGCCGCCGCATGAGCGACCTGACGCCGTTCGAACTGGACAAAGTCCGCTCCATCCTCGAAGCGCGAGCCGAACGAAACCGAAGTCGGAATCTTCACCGTGATGTGGAGCGAGCACTGCTCCTACAAGAGCTCGCGCATCCATCTGAAGAAGCTGCCGACGCAGGGCAAAGCGCGTGCTGGTGGGCCCCGGCGAGAACGCCGGCATCATCGACATCGGCGACGGCTGGGCCATCGCGTTCAAGATCGAGTCGCACAATCATCCCAGCTTCATCGAGCCGTTTCAAGGCGCGGCGACCGGCGTCGGCGGAATCCTGCGCGACATTTTCACCATGGGCGCGCGGCCCATCGCGGTGATGGACGCGCTGCGCTTCGGGCCGCTCGACGATCCTGACGGCAATCGCAACGCGATTCTCGAAGGCGTGGTCAGCGGAATTTCGCATTACGGCAATTGTTTCGGCGTCCCCACGGTCGGCGGCGAATGCGTGTTCGAGCCGTGCTACAACGGCAATCCGCTGGTGAACGTCTTCGCGCTGGGCGTGTTTCGCCACGACGAAATTTTCTTCGGCCGCGCGACCGGCGTCGGCAATCCGGTGATTTACGTCGGCGCGAAAACCGGGCGCGACGGGATTCACGGCGCGTCCATGGCGTCGGCCGAGTTCACCGAAGAATCGAAGCAGAAGCGCCCCAACGTGCAGGTCGGCGATCCGTTCATGGAAAAGCTGCTGCTCGAAGCGTGCCTCGAAGCGATGCAGACCGGCGCGATCGTCGGCATTCAGGACATGGGCGCGGCGGGGCTGACCTGCTCCACCTGCGAGATGGGCAGCCGCGCGGGCACCGGCGTCGAGATCGATCTGGCGCTGGTCCCGCAGCGCGAAACCGGCATGACGCCGTACGAAATCATGCTCTCCGAATCGCAGGAGCGCATGCTGATCGTCGCCGAAAAGGGCCGCGAGGACGAAGTCTTCGCGGTGTTCCGCAAATGGGGACTCGACGCCGTCACCATCGGCCGTGTCACCGATGACGGCAAGCTGCGCGTGAAGAATCACGGCGTGGTCGTCGCGGAAATTCCGAATCGCGAACTGGCCGATGAAGCGCCGCTGTACGACCGGCCGCACAATGCCGCGCCGTATCGTCCCGCGCCGATGGAGGCTCCGCGAGTTTTCGAGCGGCGATCTGACCGGCGATCTGCTGAAGCTGCTCGGCTTCGGGCGATCTCTGTTCCAAGCACTGGATCTGGCAGCAATACGATTACACGGTGCGCACCAACACCGTCGACGGGTCCGGGCGGCGACGCGGCCATCGTGCGCATCAAGGAAACCGGAACCAGCGTCGCCATGTCGCTCGACGGCAACGGCCGCTATTGCGCGCTGTCCCCGCGCGAAGGCGCGAGGCTGATCGTCGCCGAGTGCTGCCGCAACCTGTCGACCGTGGGCGCGCTGCCGGTCGCCGCGACCAACAATCTGAACTTCGGCAATCCCGAGCGGCCGGAAATCATGGCGCAGCTGGTCGAAGCGATCGAGGGCATCGCCGAGGCGTGCGCATTCTTCGAGACTCCGATCACCGGCGGCAACGTCAGCCTGTACAACGAAACGCTGGGCGAAGCGATCTGGCCGACGCCGGTCATGGGCATCGTCGGATTGATGAAAACCGCGGCGCCGGTGACGATTCCGTTCAAGGACGAAGGCCGCGCCGTGATGCTGCTGGGCGGACTGGGAACGCCCGACGCGACTCGTTTCGGCGGAACGCAATACGCCAAAGTTGTCTTGGACGACCTGTGGGGCCTGCCGCCGGCGCTCGATCTCGATTACGAAAAGCGCGTGCAGACGGCGATTCGCGAGATCGTGAACGCGGGTCTCGCCGAATCGGCGCACGACTTGAGCGATGGCGGCCTGGCCGTCGCGCTGGCGGAATCGCTCGGCCAACGGAATCGGCGCGGCGATTGAAATTTCCACTGATCTGAAGGCCGGAACTGGCGCTGTTTCACGAAGGTCCGTCGCGCATTCTGGTTTCCACTGCCACGCCGGAAGCAGTCGAACGATATCGCGCGGAAATACAATGTCGAAGCGTTGCGCATCGGCGTTACAATGAAAGAGGAGTTACGAATCCGCAACGGATCGGTGACGTGGATCGATTGTCCGGTGCAGCAATTGCGCGACGTCTGGGAAAACGCGCTCGAGCAACAGCTTTCGTCTGCCATCCTTGTTTGATCGACTTGTTTGATTAGAACTTGCTGGATAAATCATGTTTGACAAATTTCACGATGAGTGCGGCGTGTTTGCGATCTACGGCCATCCCGAGGCGTCGAATCTTAGCGTATCTCGGCTTGTATGCGCTGCAGCATCGCGGGCAGGAAAGCGCGGGCATCTGCTCGAGCGACGGCCGCGAGATCTATTGCCACAAGTCGATGGGCCACGTGGCCGATATTTTCACGCCCGAAGTGCTTGGGCCGCTGCCCGGCGACCATGCCATCGGCCATACCCGCTACTCCACCGCCGGCGATACGGTGCTGCTGAACGCGCAGCCGTTTCTCGGTCGCCTGCAACAAGGGAAAAATCGCGGTCGCGCACAACGGCAACATCACCAACGCCGGAGAACTGCGCCGCGATCTGGAACGCGACGGGTCCATCTTTCAGGCGTCGAGCGATACCGAAGTCATTCTCCATTTAGTGGCGCGTTCGCGTGAACGGACTCTATCGGGCGCGCTCCGCGAAGCGCTGCTGCAACTGGAAGGCGCGTTTTCGCTGGTGTTTCTCGCCGAGGACCGGATTCTGGTGGCGCGCGATCCTCATGGATTCCGGCCGCTCGCTTTCGGCCAGATGGAATTATCCGGAGGACGCACCGCTTACGTCTTCGCCTCGGAAACCTGCGCGTTCGATCTGATCAACGCCGTATATCTGGGCGACGTGGAACCCGGCGAAATGGTGATTGTCGGCCCCGAAGGCATCACCCGCGAGCGCTACGCGCCGATTCGCCAGCACGCGCACTGCGTTTTCGAGCACGTCTATTTCTCGCGCCCGGATTCCATCGTCTTCGGACGCCCGGTGCAGGAATCGCGCGAGATGCTGGGCCGTCTGCTGGCGCGCGAGCATCCCGTGGACGCCGATGTGATCGTGCCCGTGCCCGATTCCGGAGTCTCGGCCGCCATCGGATATTCGGCGGAATCCGGCATTCCCTTCCGGCAGGCCCTGATCCGCAATCACTATGTCGGCCGCACCTTCATTGAACCGTCGCAGGCCATTCGCGATTTCGGCGTGAAGCTGAAGCTGAATCCGGTGCGGCACCTGCTCGAAGGCAAACGCGTCATTCTGGTCGACGATTCGATCGTCCGCGGCACCACCAGCCGTAAAATTGTGCGCATGGTCCGCGGCGCGGGCGCGCGTGAAGTGCATCTGCGCATCTCCTGCCCGCCGACGGTTTCGCCGTGCTTCTACGGCGTCGATACGCCGAGCCTCGCCGAACTGATCGCCGCGAATAACTACAGTGGAGGAGATCCGCCGCTTCGTCGAAGCCGATTCGCTCGGCTATCTTTCGCTCAGCGAACTTGCGCGACGCGGTCGGTGACGATCGCCATGATTACTGCTACGCCTGCTACACCGGCGACTATCCCACTGACCTGGTGAACATCGAAGAGCTGATGGCCGCCAAAGACCGGCGCGGTTAGTTTTCCTGCTGGCACTTGCGGAAACAGCCCCCGCCGTTGTCTAATGCCCTTTTGACCACTGCTTCCACCGCCACGCCGATTCCGTTCCGCGAAAACCGGTTTTTGCACTGGATCTGCGTGGGCGTCGTTATCGTATTTGCGCTGGCTGCTTATCGTCCCGACGCAGTGTTCGATTGGGCTCTCGAAAATTCGCTGGTGTTCTGTTTCGTCGGCGTTTTCGCCGTCACCTATCGCAAATTCGGCTTTTCTGACCTTTCCTATCTGTTGATGCTGACCTATCTGTGCATCCACGAATGGGGAGCGCACTACAAGTATTCCGACGTGCCTCTGGGTGAATGGCTCAAGCCGATTCTCCACACCACGCGCAATCATTACGACCGCATTTCGCATTTCAGCTTCGGTCTTCTTACCGCCTATCCGTTGCGCGAGATCGCTATCCGGGTGCTGCGCGTCTCCGGACGCTGGCGCTACTATCTGCCCGTCGAATGCGTCCTGGCGATGAGTTCCATCTACGAAATGATGGAAGCCTATATGGCCACCATCCTCAGCCCGGAGCGCGGCGAGGAATTCGTGGGCATGCAAGGCGACATGTGGGATTCGCAGGAAGATATGTTCGTCGCGGGCCTCGGCGCGCTGGTCGGCGTCCTGATCATCGCCTACTTCGTCCGCCGCCGCCGCACCCGCGCCGCCCTTGAGGAAGCCGAGTTGGTGGCGGTGGCCCGGTCGCGCCAGGCGGACTCGCGCTAAAATAGAAATTTCATGCCCGCCTTAGTCGCGCGATCCGCGCTCGCCGTCCCCCTTTCCCGCATTCGCGAAGTCGCCGAAATCGCGATGGGTATGGAGGGAGTCTACAAGCTATATTTCGGCGAATCGAACGTCCCCACACCGGAGTTCATTAAGCGGGCCGCTCAAAAAGCCATGGCGGACGGTTATACGCTCTACACCGCCAATGCCGGACTGCCTTCGCTGCGCGCCGCTTTGGCCCGCTATTATACGGACCTGCACGGCGTCACGCTCGACCCGGATACGGAGATCGCCGTGACCAATTCCGGCGTGCAGGCCCTTAGCGCCGCCATCCGGTGCCTGCTCGATCCCGATGACGAAGGCATCATGCTGACGCCGGGCTGGCCGAACGGTCTCGCCATCATGCAGATGTCCAACGCGACGCCGGTGGAAGTCCCCCAGCCTTTCGACAACGGGCGCTACTCGATCGACTTCGACGCGCTCGAGCGCGCCGTCACGCCGCGCACCCGGATGCTGCTGTATACCTCGCCCTCGAATCCGCTGGGCTGGGTCGCGACGGAACAGGAACAGCAGCAACTGCTCGACTTCACCCGCCGCCATAATATCTGGCTGATGGCCGACGAGGTCTATGAGCGACTTTACTATTCTCCGTCGGTGAAAACCGCGCCTTCGATCCTGAAAAAATGCACGCGCGACGATGCCGTCGCCGTGATTCAATCTTTTTCCAAATCGTATTGCATGACCGGCTGGCGGCTGGGCTGGATCGCCGGCCGCAAGGACCTGGTCGCGCGCGCCGCGCAATTGAACGAATACCTGGTTTCCTGCGCCGCCGGATTCACTCAGCGCGCCGGCGAAACCGCCCTGCTGTGGGGGGAAAACACCGTCCGCGATCTGGTCTGCCGCCTGCGCGAAAATCGCGACTATTGCCACGGCGTGCTGAGCAAGATCAAAGGCGTGACGGTCCCGGTTCCCGACGGCGCCTTCTATCTGTTCGCGCATATCGAAGGCGTTACCGATTCGCTGGATTTCTGCAAGCGGCTTTTGATGGAAACCAAGGTCGGTCTGGCGCCCGGCAGCGCGTTCGGAGAGGGCGGGGAAGGCCATGTGAGGATTTGTTTCGCCTCCGATCGTCCCATCCTTGAAGAAGCCCTGGGCCGCATCAAGATGTTCCTCGAATCGCGCCAGTAACCGGCGGGTCATCGACCGTTCATCTGCCTGCAATTCCCGTCCGCTAACCTCTTGTCTTTCTGGACAGGAGAAAACTTTGAGGATGAGACTCTGCATCGCAGTGGTCCTGACCGCCCTTGGTGCGTTCGCGCAAACCGCCACGCCTATTAAACATGTTGTCGTCATCTTCGACGAGAACAATTCCTTCGATCATTATTTCGGCACCTACCCGAATGCCGCCAACACCGCGGGGGAGCCCGCGTTTCACGCTCTGCCCAACACGCCGTCAGTCAACGGATTATCGCCCGCGCTGCTGACCATGAATCCCAATTCCTCGCAGCCCTTCCGCCTGGATCGCGCCCAAAACGTCACCTGCGATAACGACAATCACTACATCGATGAGCAGAAAGCCTTCGATCACGGCTTGATGGATCAGTTTGTCCAGTACACCAACGCGACCGGCGCCGGGTGCCCCTCGAATCTAGTCATGGGATATTACGACGGCAATACCGTCACCGCATTGTGGAACTACGCCCAGCACTTCGCCATGAGCGACAATTTCTTCGACACCGAATTCGGCACCACCGTGATGGGCCACATCAATCTCTTGTCCGGCCAGACCCACCAGACCAATACGACTTCGATCAACGGCCAAATCGCCAACGGGTCCATCATCGGCAACGTCGATCCGGTGGATGACGATTGCAGCACCGGCTCAGTCGTCCGCATGTCCGGCAAGAATGTCGGCGACTTACTCAGCGCCGCCAACGTAACCTGGGGATGGTTTTACGGCGACTGGACCGCGAACACCGGCACCGGCAAGATGACCTGCGCCAGTTCCTACAACCCGCACTATCAGCCGTTTCAATATTACTCGTCGACCGCCAACCCGCATCACCTGCCGCCGGCTTCCATCGACATGATCGGCCAGACGGATCAGGCGAATCACAACTATTCGCTCACGGATTTCTGGAATGCCGCGGTCTACGGCAACCTGCCCGCGGTCAGCTTCATCAAGTTTCCGTCCAACAACACCGGCCATCCCAGCAACTCCGACCCGCTCAGTGAACAGCAATACCTGGTCGACACCATCAACGCGCTACAGCGGCTCCCGCAGTGGAGCAGCATGGCGATCCTGATCGCCTACGACGATTCCGACGGCTGGTACGATCACCAGATGCCGCCGATCGTCAGCAAATCGGATGATTCGGCGAACGATGCGCTAGCCGGCGCCACCGGCCTGTGCGGCACGCCCGCCGCCGGCGCCGATCTCGACCGCTGCGGCTACGGCGAGCGGATGCCGTTCCTGATCATCTCCCCGTATGCCAGGCAGAACTTTGTCGATCACACCGTCAACGACACCACCTCGATCCTGCGCTTCATCGAGGACAACTGGAATCTCGGTCGCATCGGCGATCAGTCCTTCGATGCTCTGGCCGGATCGATTCTGAATTCCTTCAACTTCACTGCCGCGCCCGCGCCGGCCTTGATTCTCGATCCCGCCACGGGACTCGTCGTCACCCCGCTGGCAGCATCCGCGCGATCCGCTGGCGCACTTCGGAAGTAATCGCCTGCCGGTCGCGCATCGTTAAGTTTTCCGTCGCAACCGGTTCCCCGATCCGCAGTGTCACCGGGCCGCGATGAAAAACGGCCGAGTGCATCGCCAGAATCTCTCGCGTTCCGTGCAGCGCAATCGGTACGATCGGAACGCCGGCTTTGATCGCAATGTACGCCGCGCCTTCTTTGAAGTCGTGCAGCTTGCCGTCGTCCGATCGGCCGCCTTCCGGGAACACCAGTACCGAAATGCCGCGGTCGCGAATGATTCGCGCGGCCAGCGTCAACGTCTTCACCGCCGCTCTCGGATCCTCGCGCGGCACCGGAATGTGCCCCGCTTGCGCCAGGTGAGTGCCCATCAGAGGGATCTTGAACAGCCCCTGCTTGGCCATGAATCGGAAGCGCGCGGGAATGCGGCTCAGCACCACCGGCGTGTCCATGTAGCTGAGGTGATTCGACGCGAAGACGTAGGCGCGGTTGGGGTCGATGTGTTCCAGGCCTTCCACGGTCACGCGCGCGCCGGCGATCCTCACCAGCATCCCGGCCCACACCCGCGCCGCGCGCATCATCACGCTTCCGCGTTTGTCGAACAGCGATGCCGCGAGGCTCACCGCGCCGCACGCGATGGTGGAAAGGATGATCAACGGCGCGACATAAATGTATGTCCAGATCAGCGCCATCGAGTTAAAACGTCATCTCGAAAATTCGATCCGAGGTCTTGTTGAAATCGCTGTAGCGAATCCACCGCGGCCGTACTTTGAAATGGACAATGCCCGGCCAGCTCAGCCGGTCGCGTCCGTCCGGGAATTTCGCAAAGTAAATTTCCCGATCGTCGTGACGGGCTAGCTCTGCTTCGCCTTCGTACTGCAGCGTGATTTCGTAATCCCACCCGATCACCAGCGCCACCCGCGGATTCGCCACCAGGTTCAGATATTTTCGCGACGATTTCACGGTATCGAATACGATGTCCAGCTCCGGCGTCACCGCGTATCCCACCAGCGCGGCTTCGGGCGCATAGTTCGCGTCGATGGTCGCCAATACAGCCAGGTCGCGCGATGCGAGAAACGCGTACAATTCCTGTTTCGTCATTTTGTGTTCGTGAAAAACGCCCGCGCTTCGCCGATCAGAAACAGCGAGCCGGTTATCACGATGATGTCATCCGCCAGGGCCGCTTGTCGAACGCGCTCGATGGCCTCGCCGATGTCCGCCGCCGTCTCGCCCCGGCCCGCGATTTCCCGCAACGCTTCCGGCCGCAGCGCGCGCGCATTCTTGGGCGCCGTCAGCATTAATTCGTCGGCGAGCGGAAACAAAATTCCCGCGATCTCCTCCACTGCCTTATCGCGCATCGCGCCGTAAATGATCCATTTCTTCCGATGCGGATAAAATCGTTCGAGATAATGCGCCAGCGCTCGCGCCCCCGCCGGATTATGCGCCCCGTCGAGCAGAATATCGGGATTCGGCGCGACGTATTCCAATCGTCCCGGCCAGCGCGCTTCGGCGATCCCTTTTCCGGAAAAGCCCAGCGATTCGAGCGACAGAATCGCGGTAACCGCGTTGTCCACCTGATGCTCGCCCGCCAGCGGACAGGTGTATCCCGAAAAATTCGACCCGCGAGCGTCCACGTGAAGATCGCGCAATGGAAAATCTTCGGAGCGCTTCACCTCGATCCCCAGTTCTGCAGCCCTCTGCTCCAGCACCGCCTTCGCTTCCGGACGCTGCCGCGCGAAAATCGCGGGTACGCCTCGCTTCAGGATGCCCGCTTTCTCGCCCGCGATCGCTTCAAGCGTATGGCCCAGGTACGCTTCGTGATCGTAGTCGATCGAGGTAATCACAGTCAGCTCCGGCTCCACGACATTCGTCGCATCCAGTCTTCCGCCGAGCCCGACTTCCACCACCGCGGTTTCAACCTTCATCTCCCGGAACAGCCAGAACCCCATCGCGGTCACCGTTTCGAAGTAGGTGGGATGAACATCCAGATCGAGCGTCTCGGCCACTTCGTGCACCACGGTAAAGGCTCGCTGGAACTGCTCTGGCGTCACCTGCATTCCGTCGATCTGAATGCGTTCCGTCGGTTCGATCAGATGCGGCGAGGTGAACAGCCCCGCGCTCACGCCGGCCGCGCGCAGTCCCGCGTCGATCATCGCGCACGTCGAGCCTTTCCCGTTGGTCCCCGCGACGTGAATCACGCGATAGGCGCGCTGCGGATTCCCCAGCGCATCCAGCACCGCGCGAATCCGCTCCAACCCGAGCTTTGCCGTCTTGATTTCATTTCCCAGCGCGTAAAGAAACCGCACCGAGTCCGGATAGTTAATCACGATACTTGTGTATGCTGGCTTTGCCGATATACCAGCCAGGCCGAGGCGATGATGCCGATGGTCCCCGCCGCGATCTTTCCTTCGAAAACGAAAAAATTAACCCCCGCCGGCGGCAGCACGGAGAACACCACCACCAGCACCGTCACCGCCAGTCCTGAAAAGGCGCTGAGGTGCTTCCCCGCCTTCCATGCGCTGCCGAAAATGTAGAAGTACGGCAGAAAGCCCGCGAGAACCACCAGCGAGACCAGCGTGTCATACGCCGCGCGAAGCGTGTCGCCCAGTTGAACCGCCATCAGCAATCCTGACGCTACCGCGCCAAAAATAATCAATGATATGTATGGAGTCCCCCAGCGCGGATGGATTCTCGCGAAGGCGGACGGCAGCAGTTTGTCCGCTCCAGCAGCCATCGGCAGGCGCGAGCAGGAAGCGCCCAGCCCCCCGAACACGCCGACCGCATTGATCAGGATCAGCGCCGCAATCGCCGCCGGAAGCCACGGCAGCCCAAGCATCACGGCCGCCGCGATTCCCGCTTGCGGGAGCCCGTTCAACTCGCTGATTTTTTCCGCCGGCAGTAGGATCACCAGCGCCAGCGTCATGATCACATAGAAGGAGACAACAAAAATCGAAGCCGTCCATGCCGCCCGCGGAAACGTCTTTTCCGGATCGCGAATCTCCGCGCTCATGAACCCGGCCATTTCGAGGCCCGACAATCCGTAGGCGATTTGTCCCCAAAAATTCACCGTGCCCAGATTCCATGCGGGCACGATGTTCAGCGGAGTCGCCGAGCCGTGCCTACTCCACACGATCGCTCCAATGACGGCGAACAGGCCCGCCAGCAACCCACCCGGCGGCGCCACCCGCATTTTCCGTCCACTTGCCGACCTTCATCCCGACGATATTGGTCCCCAGCGCGATCCAGATCGCGGCCAGCGACGCGCCGATCACGAACCAGCGATTCTCGCCCAGATGCGCGTACCCAGGCCCCAACATATAGGTCGCGATGGTCATATAGAACATCGCCGCGCTCGGAATCAGCAGCGCGATCCCCATCCAGTACACCCAGAAAGCCAGGAACCCGTGCCACGGACCGTAATCCTTGCGGGTCCACAGATAAATGCCGCCCGTTCCGGGATGGCGCACGGTCAGCGCGCCAATCGACGCCGCCAGCGGGAAACAAAAGAGCACCGCCCCCAGCACCCACAGCGTGATCGACCCCGGCCCGGCGTGCGCCGCGGCCGAAATCCAGCGCGTGCTGATCATGCACGTGATCGCGAACAGCGTCAGGTCGCGCACCCCGAGTTCGCGCTTCAGCTTGATCAGCGTTTCAGGCATGCTCGTGCTGGCAGCCGAAGCTGGCCGGCACCCGTCCGCCTTTATTCAGCTCGCGGTATCCGATTTCCGTGTTGTAGTAAATCCGCGACGTCAGGCCCTTGAGCTGCCCGAAAAATTCGTGCCCCGGGCCCACTCCTGTGTCGAACGCCTTCAGCATGGCGACCTGCAGTTCCGCCGCGCAGTGCAGGAAAGGATGCCCATGTTGCTCGATCGCATGCCCGTCCAGCCAGTTCAGCCCCGCCAGAAATTTCTCCCGCGCCTCCGGATCGCCGTCGCGCAGAAACAAATCGATATATCGATTCACGCGCGCCGTCTTCGCGCCGGGAGTATCCGTGGCCGGAATGATCAAGTCCGTTAACGCGATCACCGTCTCATTCTGATGATCGTCCAGCATCGACGGCCGCCAGTCCGGCCGCGCCGCCTGCTCCGCCCATGCCGCCGGAATCGCGAATAGAGCTGCGCCGTACTTGAAAAATTCCCTGCGTTCCATGCTTGGTTTCATCGTACACGATACACTTTTAACAGCGCGATGAAAAGTACGAAAAAGGCCTTCAATCACGAGGTCGCGTTCACCCGCGCCAAGGACGGCCGCTGGATCGCCGAAGTCGCCACGCTGCCCGGAGTTAAGGGTTGTGCCCGAACCCGTAAAGAAGCGCTGGCCCAGGTGCAATCCGCTGCTCTCCGTGCTCTTGTGGACCGCATGGCGCAGCGTAATCAGCCATGAAGAAGGTAAACAGAGACGACGTTCCATCTTAAGGTTCACTTCGCGCGCGAAACCGACGGTCGATAGATCGTCGACGTCACCTGGCCCGGCGGAACGGCACAGGGCCGCGCTCGAAAACAAGCCTTCGCTGCGGCAGGAACCATCCCTTTGCGGGTCATCGCCGACTGATGCCCATATTAATTCGCCGACTAAGTTGCTCTGTTTGGTTGTAGTTGCAGTGCTTCGATCTCGATTTCCATCACACAAACTCGACTTAATCCAGCCCGTTGGCGGAGAAACGAGGGGTATCGTGGAAAGGTGAGATCGACTTTTTTGCCGATGCCCGCGTCTTTACGAACGGAGCAAAAGTTGATCTTTCGCGAGGTCGAAGATCGCGACCTGATCGCCAAAGCGCGGCGAGGGGACGTGGAGGCCTATAACCTCCTCGTGTCCCGATGGGAGAAGCGTATCTTCAACTACCTGCTGCGGCTGGTCTCGAATCGCGAAGATGCCCTCGATCTTAGCCAGGAAGTGTTCTTGAAAGCCTATCAGAACCTGCCGAAACTCGACGATCCGGATCGCGATTCGCGGCCTGGCTGTTCCGCATCGCGCACAACGAGGCGTTTTCGCTGCTGCGCAAGCGCCGGCCCGAAGGCGATCTTCCGGTCGAGCCTGGAATCCGCGCGATTCCGGCGCGCGCCTGCTGCCGATCGAGCTGTCGCTGGCCGTCGAGAGCGCTCTCAGCCGCCTGAGCGAAGATCAGCGCGAAGCGGTCCTGCTGAAGGTCTATCAGGGCTTCAAGTTCGAAGAAATGGCGGAGATTCTGGAATGTCCCGGTCTCCACCGTCAAGTCGCGCCTGTATACGGCGCTCGATCTGCTGAAAGTAACGCTGGCCCCGGTCGCATGCTGCGAGGTGAATCATGAGTTGCATCGAAGATTGACCGATTGGAAAGCCTACGCGCTGGGTGAGCTGGACGCCGCCGGGCGCCGTGAGGCCGAATCCCACGCCGCCGCATTGCTCCGCTTGCCGGGAAGAACTGGCCGGCTACGCGGCTGACGCTCGATGCGCTGTCCACGCTGCGCGAAGAAGAAATCCCGCGCCGCATCGCGTTCGTCTCCGATAAAGTGTTCGAGCCGAAATGGTGGCAGAGCTTTTCTGCGACCCTCCTTCGCCGGCGCGATGGTCATCGCTGCGGCGATTCTGGTGCACGGTTTCGTTCGTATGTCCACGCCGGCAGTTCCGGATGCCGCGCTCCAGGCCCAGATCGAAGCACCGCGGTGACGCGCGCCGTCGCCGATTCCGATCAGCGCCATGCCCAGGAATTGCAGCAGCTTCTGTCGGATTACGAACATCGTCTCCAAACAGAACATGCTGATGTACGCCAAAAACGCGGGAATCGTCCGCCAATAGCCCCATAGAAACGACGCCATGAAATGAAATTTCTTCTGCCCTTCCTCCTCCTTGCGGTTGTCCTTGGAACTTCCGCTGCAACTACGCCGCGCGTTAGCCGAACCTCTTTGGCGGCGATGGAAAAAAGTCTTGATAACCGGATTTCCCGGCTGTGGCAGGATAATCCGTTTCTGTTGCTCGGTCCCACGCGCGGCGTTTATTTAGAAGGCTACGGCGCCGTGTTCACGGCGGAAGTCAATCTGGTGGCCAATCCCATCTCGCTGATGCAGGCCACGCTCACCAAGGAGGATATCGCGAAGCATCGCCAGAAGAAGCTGGAGCGCATTCCCGATTCTCAAGAAAGCCCTGCGCGACGCCCTGGTCTCCACCGCCGCTTCGCTCGACACCGTGCCGCCCGATGAGCAGATCGTCATCGTCGCGTTTCTGTCGCACTATCCCTGGGAAGATATCAACGGCGTGCCCGCGCAGATCATGGTGCAGGGTCAGAAAAAGAAGTTGCTCGACGCGCAGCATGGCGGAGAAGCCGCTCTCGATGCCGTGATTCGCGTGAGCGAGAACTAAGCGCATGCGGCTGGGCGAGATCCTCATTGAGCGGCGTCTGATCACCCAGGAGGATCTGGACCGCGCGCTCGAATTGCAGCGCGAACGCGGCGATAAGCTCGGCAAGATTCTGGTCGACCTGGGCTTCGTCGCCAGCCGCGACGTGCTCGCCGCGCTCTCCGAACAGCTGCAGGTCCCGCTGCTCGCGATCGACGGCCCGCCCGCCGTTTCGCCCGAAACCGAAACGCTCTCGCCCCGATTCCTGCGCCAGTTCCGCTGCCTGCCCGTGGCGCTGCACGATCATACGGTCACGCTGGCCATGGCCGATCCGCTGGATTTCGAAACGCGGTCCACGGTCGCCTCCTGCACCGGCCTCGCGGTCGAAGCCGGGCATCGCCGCCGAGCAGGAAATCCTGGACGCGATCGACCGCTACTACGGCCAGACCGCGAAGAACGAAACCGAAATCGCGACCCCCGCCGGCGACGACCGAGGATCTGGAACATCTTCGCGACATGGCCAGCGAAGCGCCGGTCATCCGGCTGGTGAACGCGATGGTCGCGCAGGCCGTCGAAAAGCGCGCCAGCGATATTCACATCGAGCCGTTCGAAAAAGAATTTCGCGTCCGCTACCGCATCGACGGCGTGCTGGTCAATCAGGACCCGCCGCCGCGCGAGTTCAAGGCCGCCATCATCTCGCGCGTGAAGCTGATGGCCCGGCTCAACATCGCCGAACGCCGCCTGCCGCAGGACGGCCGCATCAAGATCAAGACGCTGGGCCGCGAAGTGGATCTCCGCGTTTCCACCCTGCCGACGCTTTATGGCGAAAGCGTCGTCATGCGTCTTGCTCGACCGCTCGGCCGGCGATTTTTACGATCTCGAACGCCTGGGCTTCGACCAGCACATGCTCTCGCGCATGGAATATTACACGTCGCTGCCGCACGGCATTTTCCTGGTCACCGGACCCACCGGCAGCGGCAAATCGACCACGCTTTATTCGGCGCTTGAAGCGCATCAATCAAACCGACAAGAAAATCATCACCATTGAAGACCCGGTCGAATATCAGATGGACGGGATCAATCAGATCCACGTCAATCCGCAGATCGGGCTGACCTTCGCCGCCGGGCTTGCGGCACATCGTGCGCCAGGATCCCGACGTCATCATGGTCGGTGAAATTCGCGACCGCGAAACCGCCGATATCGCCATCCGCGCCGCGCTCACCGGCCACTTCGTTTACTCGACGCTGCACACCAACGACGCGCCCAGCGCCATCACGCGCCTGACCGACATGGGCGTCGAGAATTACCTGATCACGTCGTCGCTGGTCGCGGTGCTGGCGCAGCGCCTGGTGCGCGTGATCTGCGAGGAGTGCAAGCAATCCGCCGGAACCGCCATCACGCCCGAAGGAGAGACCATCGAAGTGTTCCGCGGCGCGGGCTGCGAGGCGTGTTTCGACACCGGATACCGCGGACGCATCGGCATCTTCGAACTGATGGAGCTGAACGAAGAGCTGCGCGCCTCCATCATGCGCAACGAGGACGCCAGCAAAATCACCGCCATCGCGCGCCGCCACGGCATGCGCAATCTTCGCGAAGATGGCTGGCTGAAAGTCCGCCGCGGCGTCACCACCGCCGAAGAAGTGATGCGCGTGACGCAGGAATTCTAATGAAGAGGAAATTTATTCTGACCCTGTCTCCTGACTCCTTCCTGGTCATGGCGACCACCTTCCATTTCCGCGCCGTAGCTTCCGACGGGAAAATCCGCACCGGCACGCTCACGGCCGAGACCGATAAATCCGTCGCGCAGGAGCTGCGCCGCCAGGGTCTGATTCCGGTCTACGTCGGCCTGGAACAGAAAAAAGGGCTCGAACTCGTTCTGCCCAGCTTTCAGCGCGGCCGCCGCAAAGACGTTCTCTTCTTCACGCAGGAACTCTCGACGCTGCTCAACGCCGGCGTCCCGCTCGACCGCGCGCTCTCGATCACCGCCGAGCTGACCGAACAGCGCGCGTTTCCGCTCCCTGGTGCTCGATATTCTGCGCGTGCTCAAGGGCGGCAAATCGCTGGCCGACAGTCTGGCGACGCATCCCGTCGCATTTTTCCGAGCTCTACATCAACATGGTGCGCGCCGGCGAAGCCTCGGGCTCGCTGTCGCAGATTTTCGAACGCCTGGCCGAATTCGAGCGCACCCGCGACGATCTGCGCGGCTACATCATCAGCTCCCTGATTTATCCCGGCGCTGCTGACGGTGGTCGGCCTCGGGTCGATCTTCGTGCTGCTGAATTTCGTGGTGCCGCGCTTCGCCCTGATCTTTTCCGATCCGCGCATGAAGATTCCCACGCCGACGCTGATCATGCTGGAGGCCAGCAAGATCGTGCAGACCTACTGGCTGCCCGCCGCGATCGTGCTGGCCGCCGCGCTGATCGCGTTTCAAGCTACATCCGCACGTCCGCCGGACGGTTGTGGTGGGACGGATTCCGCCTGCGCCTGCCCGCTGCTGGGCGACGCGCTGCGCAAAGCCGAGACCGCGCGCTTCGCGCGCGCCATGGCGACGCTGGTCGCGGCCAGCGTGCCGCTGGTGCAGTCGCTCGGCATCTCGCGCGGCATTCTGAACAACCGGCGCATCGCCGGCATCGCTCGAAGCGCATCGCCCAGGGCGTCAAGCGCGGCGAAGGCATCGCGGCGCCGCTTGCCGCGCGCCGGAGAATTTCCGCCGCTCGCCGGGCATCTGCTGGCGTCGGCGAGGAAACCGGGCACCTGGACGCCATGTTCAACCGCATGGCCGACATTTACGACACCGAAACGCGCAGCGCCATCCGGCGCTTCACTTCGCTGTTTGAGCCGCTGATTATTCTGGTGATGGGCCTGATGGTGGGTACGTTGATTCTTGAGCCTGATGCTGGCCATCACGAGCATCAACGATGTGGCGGTGTAAAAACATGACGAATCGACGACGAAAATCTCAACGCGGTATCACGCTGATTGAAATGCTGGTGGTGGTGACCATCATTGCGCTGTTCGCGGCGCTGGTTGCCCCGCGCATGATCGGCCAGGCCGACAAGGCCCGCCGCACCGCGGCGCGCGCGCAGATCAATTCGTTCATGACCGCGCTGGGCGCCTACAAGCTCGACACCGGCACTTATCCCGCGACCGACATGGGCCTGAACGCGCTGCGCGTGAAACCGGAAAACGCCGATCAATGGGCCGGCCCGTATCTGCCGCAGGACATCCCGATGGATCCCTGGGGCCGTCCGTATCTCTACAAATATCCCGGGCGAGCACGGCGATGAGCCCGACGTCGTTTCGCTCGGCGCCGACGGCCAACCCGGCGGGGAAGGGAATAATGCCGACATCGTCAGTTGGAAAAATAATTAGCCCGCGCCCGAGCCCCGACCGCAGGGAGCGGCGGATGTCACAACGAGATCGCGGCATCACGCTGATCGAATTACTGATCGTCGTGACCATCGTCTCCCTGCTCGTCGCCGTCAGCTTTCCTTCGCTTGCTTCCGGAGTCGATTCCTTGCGCCTCCGCTCGGCATCGAACGCCATCGTTGCCTTCTTCAATACCGCGCTCGATCGCGCCGAGCGCCGCCAGCAAGTGGTCGAGATTCGCATTACTCCCAAAGACAACGCCCTCATCGCCCGCTCGGCCGACGATCAGTTCGAGCGCCGCCTGGATCTTCCCGACGGCGTGCGCATCGCCTCCGTCGCGCCTCGCGTCGAAGGCAATCCCGACGATCCGCGCCGCTTTCTGCTGTATCCCGGCGGCTCGGTCCCCAAGGTCGCTATCGAAATCGAAAATAAGAGCGGACGCAAACGCCTGGTCAGCCTCGACCCCATCACCGGCACGGCCCGCTCGGAGCCGAAGGCCAATGAAGCGGCTCCGGCGACAACGCGGATTCACGCTGCTCGAAGTCCTGGTCGCGACGCTCATCATGGGCATCGCCATCACCGGCCTGCTCGGCGCGCTCGCCGCGTCCACTCGCAACGCCGCGCGCCTGACCGATTACGACCGGGCTACGCTCCTCGCCAAATCGAAAATGGATGAGCTGCTGGTGAATCAGCACATCCAACGCAACGTCCCGATGGAGGGGACCTTCGATCCCGCCCAGCTCGGCGGCGTCACCGCCGGATGGAGCGCCGTCGTCACTCCTTTTGAATCCGTGCCCAATGCCCAGCCCGGGATGTGGGTGCTCGATCGCGTCCAGCTCGAAGTCTGGTGGATGACCGGATCGTCCGCCGCGCCCATCCGTCACAGCTTCACCCTCGAAGGCTTCCGCCGCGGCATGCTCGAACCGGGAGATCTCTAAAATGTGCGCGCCCCGTTCATTCACGCCCCAGGAGCCGCGCCCAAAGGAAGCGGTGGATGCCCGTTCCTCCAGAAATACTTCGCAACGCGGCTTCACCCTGATCGAGCTAATGATCGCCGTCACCCTGGTCGCCGCCATCTCCGTCACCATGCTCATGGCCATGCGCACCAGCCTGTTGACCCTTCAGAAAACGGACGATCGTCTCGATTCCAACCGCCGCGTCATAGCCGTCGAGCAGATTCTTTCGCGCCAGCTCGGCGGCGTCATGCCCGTCGCCGGAATGTGTGGCGACGGCGGACGCATCGCCGTCTTCAACGGCACCGATCAGACCCTGTTCCTCGTCTCCAGCTATTCCATGGCCGAAGGCGCGCGCGGCTATCCGCGAGTCCTCTCCATGCAGGTGGTCCCCGGCGATAAAGGCGGCCAGCGCCTCATCGTCAATGAGGATCTCTACACCGGACCTTCCTCCATCATGCCCCTGTGCGTCGGCGGCGCGTTCCTGCCGGTGCAGGTCAAGCCGCAATCCTTCATCCTGGCCGACCGCCTCTCGTCCTGTCATATCTCCTATCTCGAGCGCCGTCCCGATGGATCGCCGCTGGGCGGCAACTGGGTCAACATCTGGAATCATCCCGATCTTCCGCAAGCCGTCCGCGTCCTGATGGAGCCTCTCGATCCCGATCCCGCGCGACTCCCGCTGGTCAACGTTACCGTTCCCATTCACGTCACCCGGGAGGTTATGGTGCCTTATGCCGACTCCTGGTAATCGACGCGCCAGTCAACGTGGCGGCGCTCTGCTCGCCGTGTTGTGGCTCTCCGCCGCGCTCGCCGCGATCGCTTTCTCCGTCGCCACCACCGTTCGATCGGAAACCGACCGCGTCGCCTCTTCCGCCTCCGGCCTCCGCGCCTGGTATCTGGCCACCGGGTCGGTCGAGCGCGGCATTCAGTGGATGATGTGGGGCTCCGATTTCCGCAATCCCGACGGCACCGCCCGCTTCTGGGAACCCAACATGCCCCGCATGTATATGCGCTACGCCAGCGGCGACGCCATCGTGGAACTGATCCCCGAATCGTCCAAGCTCAACATCAACACCGCCAGCGCCGACGATCTGCTGCGCGTCATTTCTGTCGTCACCGGCGACGTCGGCCGCGCCCAGGAAATCACCCAGGCGATCCTCGACTGGCGCACCGGTTCCTCCTCGCCGACCCTTTTTGACGAATATTATGCGACCATCGCTCCGACTTTTCGGGCTCGCCACGCGTCTTTTGAAGAGATCGAGGAGTTGCTGCTGGTGAAAGGCATGACCCCGGAGTTGTTCTACGGCAATTACATCCCGGATTCGAGCGGCCGGCTCTATGCCTCCGGCGGCTTGCGCGATTGCCTCTCCGTCTGGGGCGGCGCGGGCCCCTTCGATATCAACACCGTCAGCCCCGCGTTGATGCAAGCCGTCGGAGTTTCACAGGAAGGCGTCGCCGCCATCGTCGCGCGCCGTAGTGTTAAGCCCCTTCGTATCGGCGATATGGCCGATCTCGGGTTCCCCACGCCGCGCCTTTCCGTCGGCGGCAACGTCATGTGGACCCTGCGCGCCACCGCGCGTCTTCGTGGACCCGACGGCAGGCCGACCGAATACGTCCGCAGCGCCGCCGCCGTGGTCAAGCTGCTCGATCCGCGCCGTTACTCCCTGGCCCCCGTGCACATTCTTCGCTGGTATGACGATGCCTGGTCGGAGTCGGCCATCACGCCTCCCCAAGTCGCTCCCGGAATGCCCGCTCCCGGAGTGCCCGCGCAATGATTCCCGCCGGGCTCAAAAAGTGGCTCGCCTTCGGCTCCGGAATCGGCATCCAGATCGCCGGCGCGCATGGCTCGGAGGATCTGCACATCGTCTCCGTTCGAGTCCGTCCCAACGGAGCGCGTCTGGTCGACCGCCTCACCATCGCCGATTTTTCGAATCAGCCCGCCGGCGTCTGGGGCACCGAGTACAACGCGTTTCTTCGGAAACACGCCATGCAGCAATCGGTCGCCACCGTGCTGCTGCCGCGCCAGGATGTCATCGTCCGGCAATTGTCCATGCTCGGCGTCTCCGATAAGGATCTGCCCGCCGCCGTTCAATATCAGATGGAAGGCCTGCATCCCTACGCCGAGGACGACGTGCTCACCAGTTGGGCGCGCCTCGAAGGAACCTCCGCCGTGCTGGTCGCGATTGCCCGCCGCGCCGCTATCGATCGCTACGCCGATCTATTCGCCGAAGCCGGTGTCAGGGTCGGCGGATTCACCTGCTCCGCCGCCGCGATTCATTCCGCGCTGCGCCTCTTCGGAGCCACACCGCCCGCCGAAATTCTGGCCTTCGCCGAAGTCGACGGCCATCGCGAATTTTATGGCGAAAGCCCCGCGCGTCCTATTTTTTCGGCGAGCTTTCCCGCCACCGAGCCTCGCGCCGCCTTGCTCGCCTGCTCCGAGCTCCGCATCGATCCCGCCACCGAGCCCCGATCGATCGAGCAGCTCCTGTCAGCCGTCCCCGCGCTACCCTACGCCGCCGCCCTGACCTCCGCTTGCCCGCGCCTCGCGCTGCCGCTCAATCTTCTTCCCGTCGAACGCCGCCAGTTCGGCCCGCGCCGCTTGTGGATCGTTCCCGCCGCCCTCGGCTTGATTGTTCTGGCGCTCGCCGTTTCCCTGTGGGCCCTTCCGGAATTGCAACGCGACCGCTACCTCAAATCGCTCAATGTCGAAATCGCCCGCGTCCAGCCGCAAGCCGATCGCGCCGCCCGTCTGGAGCGTGAAGCCAGCACCATGCGCGCCCGCACCGTCCTGCTGGACGATTTTCGCCATCGCGCCCAGGCCGATATGGACGTGCTCGCCGAGATGACCAAGCTGATGGCGCCGCCCACCTGGCTGAACGTCCTCGAAGTCAGCCGCACCCAGGTCGTCGCCGGAGGGGAAACCGATCAGGCCGCGCCGCTGCTCAAAATCATCGACGCCTCCCCGTTGTTTGAATCCTCCGAATTCAGCATGCCGCCGATTCGCACCCCCAACGGCGAAATGTTCCGCATCCGCACGCTCCGGGAGGCGGGACGATGACCCTCAGCCCGCGTTACCGCCGCTATGCGCTGGTTGGCGGCGTCGCGCTCGTCATCGGCCTGATCATAAATCTGTGGCCGCAAGCGACGCCGGTGGTGGTGGCGCCCGCAGCCGATAACATCGCCTTCCAGGAAAAGAAACTCGCCAAGCTTCGCGACGAGGCCTCCACCACCGCCTCTCGCGAGGAGATCCTCAAGAAAGTGACCGCCGAGCTTGCCACCCGTGAAAAAGGACTCATCAACGCCGAAACCGCCCCACAGGCGCAGGCCCAGCTCCTTCAAATCGTTCGCGACCTGGGACGCGCCGAAACTCCGGCTGTCGAGATCCGCTCTACCGAACTGATCCCCGTGCGTCCTCTTGGCGATGCTTATGGAGAAGCCGCGGTCGCCGTCCAGGTGGACTGCCGCATCGATCAGTTGCTGAACATTCTGGCCGGAATCGCCGCGCGCCCCGAACTGGTCTCCACCAGCGAGCTGCGCATCAATTCCAACAACACCAAGGACAAGACGATCGGCGTGCGCCTCACCATTTCCGGCGTGGTCCCGAAAAAGCTGGTTCCGGGGAAGCACACATGAGCCGCAAACTTGCCCTGTTGAATCTCGCGCTCCTGGCGCTGGCCGGATGGCTCGGCTGGACCCTGCGCCAGCGTTGGCTCGACGGGCAGGCCAAGGATCGCGCTATTTTTCGGAACGCCGCGCGCGCCAAGGCCATCCTGCCTCCGACGCCGCTTGCCGTGCCGCAGCCGGTGACGCCAGCCCAATACCTGGACGTCGCGCAGAAAATGCTGTTCACCAAGGATCGCAATCCCAACGTCGTCATCGAAACTCCGCCGCCCAAGCCCGAGCCTCCCATGCCCGCGCTGCCTTTTTATTACGGGCAGATGACCTTCGGCGATCCCCTGGTCCTGATGAGCCTGACCTCCAACGGCGCGCAGAAAAGTTATCACGTCGGCGACAAGATCGGACCCTTCGAGCTGGTCGGCTTCGACCACGAAAAAATTACCCTGGGCTGGAACGGCAAAACCGTCGAGCGCAAACTCGCGGAGCTGACGCCGAAAGAGGCTCCGCCCCAGCAGCAGGCCGCCGCGGCCGCTCCGGCCCCCGCCCCGGCCGCTCCAGCCGGACCGGTGAAATCGTTGTGGTCCTCTTCCGTTTCCGCCACCACTTCCGAGGACGCCAAGGATCCCAAGCTCGGCCAGGATATGGGCGGAGGCTACCGCGCCTGCGCCGCCGGCGACAATTCGCCCGCCGGAACCGTCCTTGATGGTTATAAGAAAGTCATTTCGCAGGGCCTGATGGGCCAGTCCTGTTTCTGGGAAAAGGTTAATAAATGATCGCATCGTTCGAAGATGGTTTTGGCGTTGGCGGCGGCTCTGGCCGCCACGGCCATGGCGCAGTTTCCGGTCACCGCGCCGCAGCCCCAGGCTCCCGCGCCTGCTCCCGCTGCCCAACAGACGCCCGCCGCGCAGCCTCCCGCCGTGTCCATGGGAGGAGTCAATTTCCAGAACGCCTCGCTCACCGAAGTGATCGATCAGCTCGCGCGCCTGCTCCACATCAACTATATTCTCGACCCCAGCGTCAAAGGCGGCGTCACCATGAATACCTATGGCGATCCCCGCACTCTGGACCCCCGCAACCTGCTCGAGCAGATTCTGCGGATCAACGGCTTTGGCATGACCGAGGTCGGCGGCGTCTATCGCATCGTGCCGCTGAAGGATATTTCCCGTCTTCCCATCCGCCCGCAGATCAATGCGCAGAATATTCCGGAAGACGATCAGACCATGTTGAATCTGGTCTTCCTTAAATATGTCACTGTCGACGCATTGAGCGAGATATTAAAGGAATTCACCGGAGAAAATGCGCGGCTCTATTCCTACGCTCCCGCCAATCTCCTGTTCATTCTCGACAGCCGCCGCAACATGCGCCGCACCATGGAGCTGATCCAGCTCTTCGATAGCGACACCTTCGCCAACCAGCGCGTCCATTTGTTCGATATCAAGAACACCAAGCCCTCGGACCTGGTCACGGAGCTCCAAAATATCCTGAAATCGATTTCTCTCGATACCAAGACTTCTCCCGTGAAATTCCTGCCGGTCGATCGCATAAATCTGCTGATCGCCGTCGCTCCCAATCCCGGCGTGTTTCAGACCATCGGCGAATGGATCACCAAGCTCGACGTTCCGGTCAAAGTGACCGCCGGAGCGGTCGACACCCATGTTTATCGCGTCCGTTATGGACGGTCGCGACTGCCTGGCGATGGCCCTCGGCATGTTGTTCGGCACCGGTACCGGTAGTGGCTATGCGGGCGGGTACGGCGGGTCCCCGGCCATGACCGGCTATGGCGGCGGATATGGGGGAGGCTACGGTGGTGGCTATGGCGGCGGTTACGGCGGGTACGGCGGTGGTTATGGCGGTGGCTATGGCGGCGCCTATGGTGGTGCCGGCGGCTACGGTATGAACAACGGCTATCAGAATCCCGGCGGCTACGGCAACGCCAACAATTTCAACAGCGGATTCGGAGGCGCCGGCGCCTGCGGAGGTTACGGCGGCGGAGGATACGCCGGCGGCGGAGCTCCCATGTACGGGACTCCGGCGTTCGGAGGTTATGCCGCGCAAACTCCGGCCCCCAACGGCACCGGCCAGACTGTCGCCGGAGCCGCCGCTACCCAGCCCATGGCCGCTGGTTCCGCGCAGTCGAGCGTCGGTGGAGCGGAAACCCCGCGCCCGCCCCGTATCGTTCCCAATCCCCTGGATAACGCCCTGATCATTCAGGCCGACGCGCAGCAATACCAGAGCATCCTGAAAGTGCTCGAGCAGCTCGATATCCCGCCGCGCCAGATCCTGCTCGAGGCCAAGATTTACGAGGTCGATCTTCAGGACCAATGGTCCTACGGCGTCAATTACACTCTTGGGCCGCGCACCTCGACGCAGTTGGGCGGATCAAGCCTGCTCCAGGCCGGCGCCGCGACCCTCAGCATCGGCGCGCTGGTCTCCAATGGCCGCGAACTGCTGGCGACCATCACCGCCAATGAAAACGCCTCGAAAGTCCACATGCTCTCCGAGCCCAGCCTGATCGCGACGGACAGCATCCCCGCCTCGATCAACGTCGGCACGCAGATCCCGGTGTCTACCGGTTCCACCACCCTCCCCACCACCGGGGGCGTTGCCGTATCGAACAACATCTCCGCTGAGAGCACCGGCGTCACCTTGCAGGTGAACGCGCGCGTGAACCCCAGCGGCATTGTCACGTTGATCGTCAATCAGGAAATCAGCGGCGTCGACCAGGCCGCCACCACCAACGAAAATACGCCGGCATTCAGCCAGCAGGTGGTGCAGACCCAGGTTACCCTTCAGGACGGCGACACCATCGCCATCGGCGGCACCATCCAGGACAACGTCACCAACACCACCAACGGCGTCCCGGATTGAGCCGCATCCCCATCCTCGGCGGATTGTTCGGGACCAAGGGCCGCACCCACACCCGCAGCGAACTGATTATCTTCATGACGCCGCACGTCATCTACGACGAAACCAACCTCGATCGAAGCGAGCGATGAATTAAAAGCCAGGGTGAAACTGTTGCGCAAAATGGTGAAGGATCTGTAACCTGCGGAGATTGCAGGTTTCATTTCTCCATTCGCTGTTCTGAATTCGCCATTCGAAGCTCATTCGATTCCGTTCGATGGACTATATTGACGCTTAGTCCCGGTACGTGTTCGAATATGGACATTGCGCTGCGCGGTCCAGGGGCTCGTCTCGCGGCGCAACTGCAACTTTTTGCTTGACTTGGACAGCCTCGGGGTGTTATCAATAACTGACTGCGTCCAGGGTGTAACAGAAAGTAGTTTCCAGGCGGCATTCATGACCGTGAATCCCGCGAGCACATAGGGAAAAACGAAAAGTAACAGAAGTTACAAGGGTTTGCAGCAAAGTTTTGAACAAGAGAAGTCAAAGTCGAATGAGCTTTGTGGTACAGCAGTCGAGCGGAGATCAGCCAACTTTGAAGTCAGGCTGGAGGGAAGCTCGGATTCCCGAGGTTTTAATGCGAGGGGATAGCAGATTGAGGCTCAGGTTGAAAAAGAGAACTTCCATCAATTCAATTCCAAGAATTCACAAGGAGAAGGAAATGGCAGATTTTCGCAAATGGTTTTATGCGCTTGCCATGGTGGGCTTAGCTGTTGGCCTTACCGTGCCGGCTAGCGCTCAAAGTTCTGCAGTAACCTGCAACACCAACGCCAGCGTTCCGACATTGGCGCGTGCGGAAGGTTACGCGGAACTGGTTGGTGACTACGTCCTGGTTTGCACCGGCGGTACGCCGACGGCGTCCGGACAGGTTGTCCCTCAGGTCAACGTGTCGGTGTTTCTCACGACCAACATCACCAGCAAAATTACGGCTGGCGGCTTGTACGATGAAGCTCTCTTGATCATCGACGAGCCGAATTCCCCGGGCACCAACGCGACCAAGCCGGTTTTGAACTGCGGCAACACGGGCGCGCCGGATTCCGGAATTTCCGGTCCTGGCGTTTGCTCCATCGTCAGCGATGGCGATCCGTCGAAGACCTATAGCGGCGTCGGTGGCTCGCAGGGCGGCCCCAACGGCGTGGTTGGCGCTCCGGTTGAGGTTGCTTGCGTTGGCGGCGTAACCGCTTATGGTTGCGGTCACCCGAACATTTTCCAGGGTCGCCTCGGCGTTCCCCAGAACACGGGTCAGAACAACATCGTCGTGTTCGCTGGTGTGCCGTTCGATCCTCCGGGCACCACCACCACTCGTACGCTCCGCATCACCAACATCCGTGCGGACGCCGAGTTCACTGGCGTTGCTTCGACCTTCGCGCAGGCGCAGATCCAGATGAACGTGTCCTTCACCGGCAACACTTTCGTCTCGGTCAACAACCCGCAGCAGATCGTAGCTTACGTGCAGCACGGCCTCAGCGTGGTCAGCGATGGCCATGGCAACACCTACAAGAGCAACCTGGGCTTCCTCCAGTGCAAGTCGGAGAATCCGGGTCTCATTGGCGGCACCACAACGAGCGGTTCGGACACTCCGCAACCGACGTTCCGTTTCCAGGAAGGTTTCAACAACGCCTGGAAGCCGAAGAACATTTCGTTCATGACTACCAACGGTACATTTACGAATGGCGGCTGGGTATACGGTGGTACCACTGCTTATCCTGCTGATCAGGCGCAGAACGTCGTTGGCGCCAACTACAACACGGAAAGCGGTTACGAGTGGAACAGCACGACTCCCGTGCCGACCACCAACCCGCCGAACGGAATTGGCACGTCGTTGGTGACGTCCGCTGGCCTGCCGCTCGCCGATACGGCCACGGGTATCTCGACCGCCGGCGTTGCGACCCAGGGCACTCGTCTCGCGATTTCCTTCGCGAACGTTCCTCAGGGCTCCGCTCTGTATGTTTACCCGGTTCTGAACCTGGTACGCCAGAACAACACCGCCGTCATCACTGGCGTCATGGTGTTGACCTCCACCGATTCCAGCGGCGACACCGCTTACACGGCCGTCACCGGCAGTGGTCTCCAGCAGGTTTCCAACAACCTGGTGGTGTACGAAGTCCTCTTCTCCGATCCGAACAGCTTGGAGCAGGTGGACGTTCCGGTGGTCGTTTCCTACGTTTCGAACCTGTCGGCCAATCCGCCGGTCGGGCTGCCTGTCACGGGCGCTCCGGCGACGGCTGCCGGCGGCTTCGCTCCGTTCTATAGCACTGCCGCTGCCCGCCAGCCTTCCAGCTCGCTGCCGGTGCCGCGCTTCGTGCCGGGTACCACGCCGCTCAACATCATTGAGATCACCAAGTGCGCGTGCGACCTGCTGTTCCCGTATGTTGCTTCCGCGGGTGGTTTTGACACCGGCATCGCGGTCGCCAACACGTCTCTTGATCCGGGGGCAACCTTCGGATTCGGTGCTACGCCTCAACAAGGCGCGGTCCAGTTCTGGTATTACGGTACGATCGTGGGTGGCGGAGCCACTCCGGGATCGCAAACCAGTAATGTCGTCCCGGCTGGCGGCGTGCTGACCTACGTTCTGAGCAACGGCGGCGGCGCGATCAACAGCTCGGCTGGATCCACAGCGAGCGGCCTCAGTGGCGTTCCCGGACTCGTCGGTTACGTCATTGCTCAGACCAGCTTCCAGTACTGCCATGGATTCGCGTTCATCAGTGCTCTGGGTGCCGGTCCGACGGGCAACGGAATCTCCGAAGGGTATCTCGGAATCGTGCTCGACAATGGCAACGTTAGCGGTTGGCTGCCGCGTACTTCGCAAGCGGCCGAGAACGACGCTCACTAAGCAGTACCTGTAGTCAAGTGGAAAGGGAGGGGCTTCGGCTCCTCCCTTTTCCTTTTTAGTAGCCCTCCAGTTCCATTACTTTCCCCTATCAATTCCAGAATCACCTGTGTTAGAATTTTTATCTGCCCGCGTCCATTCTCGCCTCCGAGAGGTCTATCAATGTCGTATCGAAATCTATCTTTCGCGGTCTGCGTGTGCCTGGCTGCGAGCTTTTTAGCCTTCGGGCAAGCCAATCAGGGTACCGGCTATTTGTTCCAGTACGCCGGATATCCCAGTAGCAGCGGCCAATTCCTGGGCTACGTTGCCACCGGCAACCTGAACGTCAGTATTAATACCACGGGTATTGCCGGGTTGTCGCAGATCATCGCGAAACCGGACGGGTCCAAGTTCTACCTGATCGGAAGCGGCGCGACCACCACTTCCATTCAGTCGGCGGACTCCAGCTTCACTATTTTTAAAAGCATCAACGGATTTGGGTCGACGCCGACGTCCGCCACCATCTCACCGGACGGGAAATACCTGCTGGTCGCGGCCGACGCGTTTTACATGATCGACACCAGTAGCGATTCCATCGTTGCCACGCTTCCGATGGACGGCTCCACGGTGTATGGCTCGGACGAGACGGGTTATTGCGTCAGCTGCTGGATCGCCGTCAGCCATGACTCGACCACGGCCTACGTGCTGACCAATTCGAGCTTCGGCAGCCAGCTGAATACTTATAACCTCTCCACTAAGACGCGCGGCGCCTCGGTCTCCGGCCTTACCGGGGACGCGACCTCGGTGCAGATCTCGCCGCTCGGCCTGATTTACGTCACCGCCGCGAATCGAATTTTTGTGATCGACCCGAAGACCCTGACGGTCACCGCCAACGGGGCCCTGGCGCTGTTCGATTTCGAACCCTATGCGCTACGCTTTACGCCGGACGGAACCACCGCCTATGCCGCGAACCGCATTCCCTCGCTCGCCGGCGAATCGATGATGCAATTGAACCTGGCAACGAATGCCTGGAGCTACTGGCCGGCGCGAGGCACCTCCGGAGCGCCCTCCTTTGACGATGTGTTCGTCGCCTCGAACAACCGCGTGTTCGCATATTCCTCGGCTCTGACCACGGTGTACGATGTCACCGCCAATCCTCTAAGTGCAGTCGAGAGCATCTCGCTCGGTCTGTCCCAGGCGACGGTGGAGCACGTTCAGGCGATCGCCATCACCAACGAAGCGCCGACCGCGAAGTATCTGTTCCTGCTGGTCAGCAACGGAAACCAGACCAATCTGTATCGCGAGGATCTGGTCACCAGCTCCAACAGCACTTCGGGATTGGCCGGCTCCGGCACCGGAAAAATGCAGTATGTGGTGGTCCCGCCGGAAAGCGGCGCGGCGAATTTCATCACTTTCAATGCTCTCCAAAATCTGAATCCGGGGACCACGGGAGTCACCTCGCAGGCGCTGCTCGCGCGGATTACCAATACCAACGGCCAGCCTGTCTATAATCTGCCGGTGACCTTCAGCGCGGATCCCACCGCCACCGGTATTACGATTAACACGCCCACGCCAACCACCAATGCGGACGGTTACGTGCAGACCACGGTCACGGTCGCTTCGGGCGCCACCTGCCCGAGCTCCAGTTGCGCCATCACCCTGACCGCGGGATCGGCCACGACCACCTTCACCATCAATCTGCCGGTCACCGGCGGTGGCGGCGGAGGCGGAGGCTCGACGTCGAGCCAGGTCACCATCATCAGCGGCGACGGACAGTTGCTGCAGGACAACTTTTCGCAGGCCGCCGTGGCCGACCCTCTCACCGTCCTCGTTACCGATACCAACGGAAAGCCGCTATCCGGTGTTGAAGTCGACTTTGCATTGACCGTCGGATCGACCGTTTCCATATACTCCCCGAGCGGCGTGACGGACCAAAACGGCTTGGCGTCATCGTCCGTGATCGGTGAATCTCTGCCGCCGGGCGATCCGCTGGAAACGAACATTGTGACCGCCACCACGCCCTACGGGTCGGCCAATTTTTCTGAAATCGTCTTTCACAAGGACCCGCAGGGCATTGGACCGCAGATTACTCTTCTCGCGCCAAGTCCGTCTCGCGGGTTCACCATCACGATGCCGGAAGGTTCCACGTTGCCTAACGCGATCGTCGCGCAGGTCTTCACCAATCCTTCCTCCGCATCGCCAACCCCAACCCCGATTCCCGGCTACACTGTTTTTACCCAAAACACCGCCGATCCCGTCGGAACACCTCCGGCTGCTATGTGCCAGGGTGCCACCAATGCCGACGCGACGGGGACTTCGAAATGCACTCTGGTGGCTGCCTGCCAGACCGGAAACTTCGGCCTTACGATTCAGGTTGGCAACTATCAGAACTTCGACGGGCAGATTAGCATCACTGGCGGCGCCGCTTCAAAACTCGCGATCACCTCGGGCAATAACCAGTCCGGCGTCGCGGGCCAGCTGCTGTTCCCGTTGATCGCGACCGTAACCGATGGCTGCAACAACGCGATCTCCGGCGCCGCGGTCACCTGGACCATTACGCAAGGTTCGGCTACGCTCAGCAACACCGTCAACACCTCGAATGCCTCCGGCCAGGTGAAGACGTCGGTGACCCTGGGCCAGACCCCTGGTCAGATTACCGTCCGCCTCAGTTCTACCGGGCTGCCGAGCGTTAACTTCACGCTGACCAACACCGTCGTGGTCGCCGGAATCGCTCTACAGAGCGGAACCGGGCAAACGGCGGTCGCGGGCGCGGCCTTCGCGCAACCGCTGGTCTTCCAGGTGAAGGATAATACCGGGAAGCCTCTGTCCGGCATCTCCGTGACTTTCGCGGTCGCGACGGGAAGCGCTACTTTGAATCCCGCTACGGCGACCTCCGATGCGCAAGGATTAGCATCGACCACGGTAACCGCCGGGTCGGTTCCCGGAGCAGTATCAGTCACAGCGTCCGCGGCCGGCTTCACGGCGTCAGCGAACCTGACCGTTCAAGCGCCTGGACCGACCATCACCTCCGCCAGCTTCTTCAACGCGGCCAGCTTCCAGCCCGGATTGGTCCCGTGTGGTCTCGGAACGGTCATCGGGAACGGCATCGCTCCCACCGTTACCGGAGTCATCGCCGGCAGCTCCGGATTCGGACCGCTGCCCTACACACTCGGCGGCTTGTCGATGACCATCGGCGGCGTGCCGGTACCGCTCTACTCCATCTCGAATCAGAACGGCAAACAACAGGCGACGTTCCAGACGCCGTGTGAAACCGCGGTCGGCACCACCACCGCCGTCGTCACCGTGAACGGCGGTACGCCGAGCACCATCACCGGAGTTCCGGTGGCTCCCGCTCAGCCCGGCATCTTCACCTACGCCGGACCGAACAACATCCAGTACGGCGCTGTGATTCGCGCGGTGGACGGCAGCTACGTCACGCCGAGCAATCTCGCGCATCGCGGCGAAACGTATTATCTGGTCGCGACCGGACTGGGCCAGACCACTCCGTCGATCGTAACCAACAGCACTACCATCACCACTGAATCGGTGAACGCTCAGATCATTGTCGGCGTGAACAATGCCGGCGTTCCGGTGACCTCCGCGCAGTATCTGGCGGGCTCCATCGGCGTGTACATCGTCGGCTTCCAGATTCCGGCCGACGCGCCCACCGGGACCAACGTCCCGCTGGCGATCGCGGCGATCCCCAATACCGGCACTCCGCAGGTGATCTACGGCAACCCGGTGTTCCTGCCGGGCGTTCAGTAAACTTCGCGAATGGAGGGCTGGTTCACCCGGCCCTCCACTTCTTACGATAGTCCGCTATTCTTCAACGCCTGCTGGATCCACAGTAGCGTCGCTCGATCGGCCGCTCCAAACCCGCCTCCATCGGTCGCCGCCGAGGACATGTCGGTACGCGCCACCATCGCCCCGCCCAACGTCGTGATGATCTGTTCGTTCGAAAGCAGCGCGCGAACCGGAACCGGGACCTCAGACCCAGCTTGCGGGACGCCGGTCGTAATTCCATCAGGCGGATCCGGAGCCGGCTTCCACAGCGGTTCCGCTCCACTCAAATCCCACGCGCCGGGATGGCCGATGCCCTCGCCATACATCGCCGCGATGCAGACGCCGACGTTTTGCGCGACGCCCTGGAACAGGATCATCCATTGCCGGCGCGGCTCACTCGCCGGATATACGATCGCGAAAGGTCCAATGACGGGATCGCCATCGAATACGGCGGAGCCGCCCAGCGCCCACGACGCGGCCAGATTCACTGCGTCCTGATAGCTCGAAAGAACGTCGGCATTGATGGGTTGCCCGTTGATCGCGGCCGAGGTCGGCGCAATCACGTACGCAGGGTAGGTGATCCGGCCCGGGATGTTGACCGACGACGCCGCCGACGCCGGCATCTGCATCTGAATGATCCGGGCCGATAGGCCGCTCAACGCGGCTTGCAGATAGATGCCGACGTTCCCCGCCGCCGACGTATCCGCCGTCGAATCGAACCAATACTTCGGCGGTTTGCCGGCATCAAAATTCGGAGCCTGCACTCCGAACGTGGCCAGATAACTTTCTCGCGTGAAACCCGGAACGGTTTCGAGCGCGCTCAATCCATAAATGGCCTGATCCGGCTGCGCGGGATTTTGCGGGACGCACACGGGCGTATTCATCGGTCGTCATCTCCTCATGACGAGGATGGAAGACCAAGCCGGTCCCTTGGCGCCAGCGAAAGCGCTATCTCATTGCCGCTGCGAGTGTTGAAATTTTGTCGATTTCCGTGACCGGGCGTCAGGAATTGATCGATTCGGAGGCCGTAAGCTGGTCCGCCGGGATCCAGGAATTCTGCCCGTTGGTGCCCATCGCGAAGTCCGTGGTGACCTTAATCGACCCGGCAGGCGGGCTGTTCGGGTCGTAGCTGGGCAAGCCCGGGAACGAATCGCCGGGCGCGACCGGGATATTCGGCTGCAGCGCCGAGGGTACCCAAGTCAATCCGTCGTTCTGGCGAACCACCATGGTCGCGGTCGGATCCCAACCGAATACCATAATGGGAACGTCGATCGTATACCCTTGATTTGCAAGATCTTGTGCTGCGGCGTACCGCTGATCGTCGGGCATGGTCCGCAGCGCCTGAACGGCCGCCGGTTGTTCCGCCCAATATGCGTCATCGGGCGTCATGGTCGACTTATCTATTGTATTTACAGGATCTTGCGACAGCTTGGGGGTCGCGGCCACCGGCGTGGATAAATCCGCGATCGTGACGGCCGGCGTTGCGTTCGCGGTCGGTACAGTTGGCGCCGAAGTCCCGGAGGGGGAATTTCCGGAGGTGCCAAAGAACATGCACGTCGCGAGCGTATCGGCGAAGGCGGACGATCCGCTCTGCTGCGTGCTTCCAGAAGTCGATGTGTTGCTTGAAGTGCTGGATGCTGCCAGCAGGTCCCGATTTGCGTTCGCCGACAGAACGCTGCTCGTCGAATTCACCATACTACGTTGTTGCCTCCACCCACCATGGAGCAACTGGACGGCCAAAACTGTGCTGAATTAGTGACCGGCGGGTTGGCCGAACTTCACCGTGACGCCGAAAGGTTCGTTGAGCGGCTCCACCAGGAAGCGTAGATTCACCTGGGCCGGCGGCGCGGCCTGTTTATCGTCGGGCTGATATTGAATCTTCAGGATCGCGTTTTCGTTGGCGCCCAAATTGGGTTTGTCGAACGCCGCGCTGAAACCCGGAATCGACGTCGAGCCTTGCAGCACCAGTTTCACGGCTCCCGGTTGCCCGTTGTGAAACACCACCTGGTCGGACGAGGGCTTGTCGAGCGCCAGATTCACCACGTTCTTATCGATGCTCGACTGCTTCAGGATGTTCTGCGCCGCACTCGCAATGTGGCCCGCATCCAGCTGCGGAGCCGCCATCGGGATCGGCGCCTGGATCGCGCTCCGGTCGGAAGGACCCATCGGAGTCAGCCATTCCGTGGCGGGATTGTAATACCAGACCCACAGGCCTTTTTCGATCTTCCAGCGGGTCAGCATCGGGGTGGCGAGAATGGTGGGAGGAAAATCCGGACGTGGCTGCCAGATGCGCTGCCCGGTAACGGTGACATCGGCCTTGGTGAAATCGTCGTTATACTTCACGGTGTCGATGTGAAAGGATTTGAACTGATACTTCATCGCGCCGAAGTAGTAATCCTTGGTATCGTCGGCCACCAGGTCCATCGCTTTGCGGAACGCCGGGCCGCCTTCCACGTGATACTGGAAAAATTCGGTCACGCGCGACCGCAAGGCCTGATCTACTTCAGGGGGAGGAGTCTGCGCCAGGGCCACCACCGGCAGAAGCGCCAATGCCATACGAAAAACCATGCAAATCTCCCTCAAATTATAAGTTTATCAACTTCAGGATTTTCGAGCGAGGCGAGCCGGCGCGGAACGACTGCCAAACACATATGACGATCCACAGGCGCGAGACGTGCAAGTTCGTTTTACGATTGTTCACAACATAGCCTATGCCGACGACTTTATCCGACACCTTGGATATTCCAAAAAATGCCCGCGATCTTACGGTTCGCGTGGGCGGCCGGTCCGTCGAACTGACGCATCTCGACAAGATTTTCTGGCCTAAGTTAGGGCTCACCAAGCGCGATCTGTTGGCCTACTACGCGGCAGTTTCGCCCGCGCTGTTGCCGCATCTGAAGAATCGCGCGATGGTGATGAAGCGCTATCCCAATGGAGCGGGCGAGAAATTCTTTTTCATGAAACAAGCGCCGGAGTCGCGTCCCGCTTGGGTGGAGACCTGCTCCATTCCGCATCCTTCGGGTCGGCGGATCGATTTCGCGATGGTCCAGGACCTGGCCTCGCTCCTGTGGGTGGTGAACCTGGGCTGCATCGATATGAACCAGTGGTACGCGACCTGCGACGATGTCGATCGTCCCGATTATTTGTCGTTCGATCTCGATCCGGTCGCGCCGGCGGCGTTCGCCGAAGTGAAGAAAGCGGCGCTGCTGCTGCGCGATCACCTGGCCGGATTAAAAATGCCGGCGTATCCCAAGACCAGCGGATCGCGCGGGATACACATCTATGTGCCGATCCGACGCGGTCCCAAACAAAAGGAGGTCTGGGAGGCGGCCAAGGCGATCTCCACCGCCGTCGCGGAAGAACATCCTGAAATTCTGACCACGCGCTATCGCAAGGATCTGCGCCCGCCGAATCACGTGCTGATCGATTACAACCAGAATCAGTGGGGCCGCACGCTCGCGTCGGTATATTCGGTGCGTCCCACGGAAGACGCCACGGTCTCGGCGCCCTTGACCTGGGAAGAGGTGGAGGGCGGGGTCGACATCCACGACTTCACGCTGAAGAACATGCCGCGGCGAATCGAAAAGACCGGCGATCTGTTCGCGCCTTTGTTAAAGAAGACCGGCCGCTTCGCGCTTGCCTAGAACCGATCATCTTTCGACCGCGCCGCCGCGAAATCCCGAAAATCCCACAAAAGTCGCGCCCAGAGCCGCGACCGAAGGAAGCGGTGGATGTTCCAAGAAGTCCTGATCTTGGGGTCTTTAAAAGCGGCACGCGGTCTCTAATCAATCGGCATCCACCGCTTCCTTCGTCGCAGCTCAGGGGAGATTCATCGCATATGATGGACCTATGCGTGACGCCCTATCTGTGTTGCTGTTGTGCGCCTGTGCCGCCGGATCCATCGAGGCGCAGATGCCGTCGCCGGCTCTGATCGTCCTCAACAAGGACGACGCGACGCTGGTAATCGTCGATCCGCGTGACGGAAAGATCGCAGGCAAGGTCGCCACCGGCGAGGCTCCGCACGAAGTCGCCGTGTCGAGCGACGGCCGGCTCGCCTTCGCGGGCAATTACGGCGGACAAACGCCGGGGCATACGATTTCCGTAATCGATCTCGCCGCCCGCAAAGAGTTGCATCGCTTCGACGTGGGCCCGCTGCTCCGTCCGCACGGAATGTTTTTCGCCGATGGCGAGCTGTACTTTACGGCGGAGGTGAACAAGCTGATCGGCCGTTACGATCCGGCGGCGAATCGCATCGACTGGCTGCTGGGCACTGGCCAGAACACCACCCACATGGTGATGCTGAGCCAGGATCGCGCAAAATCTTCACCGCGAACATCGGCTCGAACAGCATCTCGATTCTGGAGCGCGGATCGAATCCGGCCAACTGGACTCAGACCGTGGTGCCCGTCGGCAAAGGGCCGGAGGGATTCGATGTCGCGCCCGGCGGCCGGGAATTGTGGGCCGCGCACTCCGGCGACGGCGGGATCTCCATCATCGATATCGCCTCGAAGAAAGTGTCGGCGACCCTGAATGTCGCCACCCGCCGATCGAATCGCCTGAAGTTCACCCCGGACGGAAAGCGAGTCTTCGTCAGCGATCTGGACGCGGGCGAGATCATTGTGATCGACGTGCCCACGCGCGCCGTCATTCGCCGCATTAAGGTGGGCAAGAACCCGGAAGGAATCCTGATCCCGCCCGACGGATCGCGCGTGTATGCCGCCGTGAACGGCGACAATTTTATCGCCGTGATCGACCCCGCCACGTTAGAAATCGTCAATCGCCTGCATACGGGAGCGGGCCCGGACGGAATGGCCTGGATCGGCCGGTAACGCCTCCATCGGCGCTCGAGAAAATCCTGCAGTGTTTTTCAGCCGCAAGCGTCTCACTCAGTGATGAGGCTCTTGACGGCACGGTTGCTTGGACCTATCGGCCTGGCAATCACGACGTGCTGTTCCTGTTGGGGGTTTGCCGAATTGGCTCCCGATGAAATCGTCCGCCGGTCGGTCAGTGTGAACAACCGGGATTTCCGGGCCGGCCCATCCTACTCCGACGTCGAGCGCGATATCGATCAGAAATCCGGCGATCGCACCGATCGCAGCTATGAAGTTTTCATGATGGACGGCTCGGATTATCGCAAGCTGGTGGCGATCGACGGCCAGCCCCTGCCCGCGTCGCAACAGAGGCAGGAGGAGCAGAAGATGCGGCGCGAACTGGCGCGCCGGCGAGCGGAATCTCCCGAAATGCGTGCATCCCGAATCCGCAAATATCAGGCGGATCGCGATCACGATCATCTTCTGATGACCCAGATGGCCGTTGCTTTCACGTTTCATCTGGTGGGCCGGGAGAAGCTCCAGGGTCATGAAACCTACGTGCTGGACGCCGAACCTAATCCGAAATATCGTCCGGTGAATCGCGAAGCGAAGGTCCTTACGGGCATGCGCGGCAAACTATGGATCGACACCGAACATTACCACTGGGCAAAGGTGGAGGCAGAAGTGTTCCGCCCGGTGACGTTCGCCGGATTCCTGGCGCGCGTGGGGCCTGGGACGAAATTCGCGTTGAGCAATGAGCCGGTCGGCAACGATATCTGGCAGCCGAGCGAATTTCGGATGTCGGTGGCCGCCTCCGTGCTGTTCTTCTCGCACAATTCGAACAGCACCCAGCGTTTCAAGGATTATCGCGCCGGCGGCGCTGTCTCTCTACTGCTTCCCTGGCCGATTACGCCGGCTTCGCCTGGTGGCGCCCTTCCAGGTCCACTTTCAGCGATAGGAAATCGAGCAAATCCTTAAGCGCTACGATCGCCAGCAGGTGCCCGTGATCCACCACCATCAGGCGGCTGGATCCGGTCTTGCTCATCTTCGAGAGCGCGGCTACGGCGTCGGTATCGGGCGAAATGGTGTTATCGCCGGAGCACGGCTGCATTAATTCCTGCACGCTATGCTGCCGCCATTCTTCGCGTGGAATCGAGCGGACCTGGGCGGTTCCGATGCAGCCCACCAGATCGCCCGCCGCGTTCACCACGGGGAACATCTTGTAGTGATACCGGTAAATATAATTCTCGACCAGGTCCTCCACTGAAAAAGCGGGAGAAACAGTGATCGGATCGGTCTTCATGAACCGGCTGATCGGCTCGCCTTGCAGTTCGGTGCGGATCAGGATCTGCTCGTAAGATTGCTGCGCCGCGGATCGCAGAAAGATCCCCAGCACGAACCACCAGATGGCGCTGACAAAGTTTCCGAAGAACAGCGAGACTACCGCGAGCGCGATCAGCAGCGCGGCGAATCCCGAGCCGACCTGCGCCGCGATCCGGGTGGCTCGCGTCAGATTCTTCGTGAAATGCCACACCGCGGCTCGCAGCACCCGGCCGCCGTCGAGCGGAAACGCCGGGATCGAGTTGAACGCCGCCAGCATCAAGTTGACCCAGCCGAGATAATGAACCACGCCCGCGACCTGCGGCGCCCACCCGCTCCCGAAAAGTTTATAAAGCGCGTAGGCGATCGCTCCGATGGCGACGCTGGTCAAAGGGCCGGCCACCGCCATCCAGAATTCGACCCCCGGACTGGGCGGCTCGCCGCTCATTTCGGCGACGCCGCCGAAGACAAACAGCGTGATCCCTTTCATCGGCAGCCCGCGCCGCCGCGCCACCACGGAGTGCGCGAATTCGTGAACCACGATGGACGCGAACAACGCAATGGCCGCGATCGCCGCCATCCACCAGTAGTCCGCTTTCGCCAGCCCCGGCTGCACCGCCGGAAAATAGCCGACCGCCAGTGACCAGGTGATCACGAACGCCAGAATGATCCAGCTCGCATCCAGCTTTACTTCGAATCCGAGCAACTTGAAGAGCGTGATCTGTCTGCCAAACATAATCGTTTACGCCGGCCCTCGCCCCCTGTCAATTCGATGACCCAGTCCAGCAAAAGTTTCGCCGTTATTGCGCCAACGTGGACCCCGCGCAACGTTTCGGGAAACAATTTCCTGCCGCGGGCCTGGCAGGAAGCGGCGTCATTCCAATCGCAGCGGACTCTCGCCCGCGCCGGTCAGCAATCCCGTAAATTCCCCCGCCGAATGCGCCACCGCCAGCATCGCCATGCACGGCAGGCAGCGCAGCAGCGGGATGTCCTGTTTAGAGATCAACGGTAGCGCCGCGGTGCGCAGGATCTCGAACGGAAGCACCGCGCACACCGGCAGCCTTCGGGCGCGATGCCATAGGTTCATCCCCGCCAGGCCGGTGGTCGAGCGGCCATTATGGAAGTGCGCCCGCGCCGTCCCCCACCATCCCCAGGATTGGACGTGCCGCACCACCGCGCGATCGTCGAAACGGATCTTTCTGCTGCTCCACAATCGCGGCTCGAGGGTGAACTCGATGAATCCCGCATCCATTGGACCATCCGGAATCGCCCGGCGCTTTATCGACAGATTCGCCGCCGCGGGTACCCGCGGAATTCGCGAATTGCGCAGCGGAGGAACGAACGGTCCGAAGGTGCACAGAAAATTCGACCAGTCCATCGCCGTTCCGGTGGACCCGTTGATCACCGCGCCCCCCACTGCGTCGACCTCCGGATATTCCGCGTGAATCTCGAGCATCCGCCGGCACCAGTCCGGCGCGGGACGGCAGTGGTCTTCCGTCCAGGCGACGATTTCGCCTAGCGCCGCCGACGTGCCGTGAGCGCGGAGCGTGAACACGTCAGCCCCCGGAACCACAATCGCGCGGACGCAATCCGCATGGCCGCCCGCGTCGCGCGGCAGTCCTTCTCCAGTGGCATCGGCGACCACGATTTCGGCATTCAACGCACGGCATTGCGGAGCCAGAATATTCAGGCATTCCTCCACCGCCGGCCAGGGATGGGTCGTCGGAACCACCACCGAGAGGACCGGACGGGACCGGTTCTGTTGGATCATATTTCCTGAAAATCAACGATCGGCAAGCACCGCAGCGTGCCGCATCGCCGCCAGCTTCTCTTCCGCCAGCGCTCTTCACCCTGGCGATGCTTTCTTCCTTGATCCGCTCATAGCCGCGGATCTGATCCGGCAGCGCCGCGATCTCGAGCGCCTGCCGCTTCGTTGCCCGTCGTCAACTGCTCCATGGTCTGCTCGATCAGGCTCGCGATACCAGGCGATCAGCTCCCGCTCCATGCGCCGATGCGCGCTGTATCCGAAAATGTCGAGCGCGCCGCCGCGCAAAACTTTCATCGACGCGAGCATCTCGCAGAGGCGTCCGGAACCACGCGCCCAGCGTCAGCTTCCGGTTCACGCCGAAGCGCCGCAGCATCGGCGGATGCAGGTTGTAGGAGATCGATTCCACCTCCGCCCACGTCTCGCGAACCTGCGCTTCGAACTCCGGCTTGGTCAGCAGTCGCGCGACTTCGTACTCGTCCTTGTACGCCATCAGCTTGTACAGGTAGCGGGCGACGGTCTCCTCGCAGCGCCGGCGCGCGACGGCCGACCTCCGCCACGAAATCCGAATACTGCTTGCGCATACGCGGCGTTCTGATATGCGCGTCAGTTCCGCGACGCGATCGAACGGCGTCTGCGCCGTTTCGGCTCCGCGCCGCCCGCAGAACTGCCTCCACCGATTTCGCGTCGTGATAATACTTGCGGCCCCACTCGAACACCTGCAGATTCCTTTCGACCTCGACTTCATTCAGCCGGATCGCCTGCTCGATCGACGAAAGCGACAGCGGAATCAGCCCGCCCTGGTACGCCACGCCGACCATGAACAAATTCACCGCCAGATGGCTGCCGAACAATCCTTCCGCGAGGCGATTCGCGTCGACAATGATATTGCGCCCGCGCCGCGTCGACGGTGTTGATCTGTTCGAGCATCGCTCCGGCCCCACCAGCGGCGGCGCGGCTGCGGATCACGTCGATGGTCGGCGTGAGATTCGTGTTCAGCACCGCCATGGTGCGCTCCGGCGACGCGAACTTCAGATTGCTCCGGATTCGCCACGCCCAGCAGATCGAACCCGAGAATCACATCCGCATTCCCGATGTTGATTCGATTCGGAGCTTCGATCGGCGTGCGGCTCAGCAGCAGATGCGAGACCACCGCGCCGCCCTTCTGCGCCGATGCCGGTCTGATCGAGCGTCGACACGTACAACCCGTCGATCCACGCCGCCGTCGCCAGCAGCGCATTGATGGTCACCACGCCCGTGCCGCCGATCCCCGGGCACACGATCCGATAGCCGTCGCCGACTCGACGCGATTTCGCGCGGCGCCGGAACTTCGGTCGCGGGCAGCTTCGGCAGCGGCTTGCGTCGCAGCCCCGTCCCCGGCTTGATCTTCACGGTGACGAACGACGGGCAATCGCCCAGCGCGCACGAATAATCCTTGTTGCAGGACGACTGGTGAATGCGCATCTTCTGCCCGCGCTCCGTCGCGATCGGCGTCAGGCTCATGCAGTTCGATTGCTTCACGCAATCGCCGCAGCCTTCGCAGACCTCCTCGTGGATCATCAGCCGCATCGTCGGCTCTTCGTATTTCCCGCGCGACCGCTTGCGGCGCTTCTCCGCCGCGCACTCCTGATCGTAAATCATCGCGGTCACGCCGGGAACTTTTTCGAGCTCCGCCAGCGTATGCTCCAGCTCGACTGCGATCGCGGACCTGCGCGTTCGACGCCAGCTCGCGCGTTCTGGTATCGGTCCGGCTCCTCCGCGAGAATGACGTCTTGCGCACGCCTTCGGCCTGCAAGCTTCCGCGTCAGCTGCGGAATCGGCAGCGCGCCCTGCGCCATCCTGCCCGCCGGTCATCGCGACGTGGCCGTTGTACAGGATCTTGTAAGTGATGTTGAGGCCGGACGCCACCAGCGCCTGCACCGCCAGCGATCCGGAGTGAAAAAACGTCCCGTCGCCGATGTTCTGGAACACGTGCGTGTGTTCGACGAAAGGCGCCATCCCGATCCACGGCGCGCCTTCGCCGCCCATCTGCGTCATGTAGGAAAAGCTGCGGTTCGAATCGATCAGCCGCATCGCCATGGTGTGGCAGCCGATGCCTCCGCCCGCGATCTGCCCCGGCAGCAGCAGCGTCGATCGATTGTGCGGGCATCCCGAACAGAAATTCGGCGCCCGCGACGGCGTAAGCTTCGCGCGGCCGCGCCGCCACGTCCGTCGATGAATGCACCCGCGCCGCGACCGTTTCATCGGGCGTTCTCCGCGACCAGCACTCGCCGACCACCGTCGCGATCACGTCCGGATCCAGCTCGCCCGACGCCGGCAAGCAGCGGCGCGCCGCTCCGCGTCGATCTTTCCCGATCACCACCGGCCGCGCGGCCATCGATACAGCGCGTCGCGCAGATGCAGTTCCAGGAAGCTGCGCTTCTCCTCGATCACCAGAATCGTGTCGAGCCCTTCGCGCGAATTCGCGCGCGAACGCGCCGTCGAGCGGGAACGTCATGCCGAACTTCGCGATCCGAATCCCCAGTCCGTTCGAGTTCGTCTTCGCCGATCCCCAGATCGCGCAACGCCTGCATCAAGTCGTAATAGGATTTGCCCGCGCTCGCAATGCCGAGCCACGCGCCGTTCCGCGCGCCGCGCCACCGGTTCACGCGATTCAGCCGCGCGAACTCGATGCGCCGCCTGCAACCGCCGCGAGTTCACTTCATGTTCCAGCCCCAGCGTGATCGGCGCGACCAGCCGCGCGTCGACGCTTCTTTCGATAGCCGTCCGGCAACCGGATCTCCGGCGGTCCGGATCCACCACCACCGTCCCGCCGCCGTCGCAGATATCGGTGACCATCTTCAAGCCCGACCCAGGCGCCGGAAAAGCGCGACAGCGCGATCGCCAGCAGCCCGTAATCGATAATCTCCTGCGTATTGCCCGGATACAGAAACGGAATCCCGACGTTATACAGGCTGAAATCGCTCTGATGCGGAATCGTCGAGCTCTTGCAGCTATGATCGTCGCCCGCCAGCACCAGCGCGCCGCCAATTCTGCCCGGTCCCGGCCAGATTCGCGTGGCGGAAAATGTCGCCCGACCGGTCGACGCCCGGGCCCTTTGCCGTACCAGATCCCGACCACGCCGTCGACTTTCGTCTTCCCCGACCACGTCGAAAATCTGGCTGCCCATCACCGACGTCGCGGCCAGATCCTCATTCACGCCGGGACGAAAATGGATGTTGTGCTCGTCCAGCAGTTTCCGCGATCGCGCCAGTTGCAGATCGTAGCCGCCCAGCGGCGACCCTTCGTAGCCGGAAATGAAGGCCGCCGGTCTTGAGTCCCGCGCGGCGGTCGCGCCGCATCTGGTCCATCGGCAACCGGACCAGCGCCTGAATTCCGGTGAGATAAACGCTGCCGCGCTCGACGGTATACTTGTCGGAGAGGCGCATACAGCGGCTTCGCACTCCTATTCTTACCGTTGTATCGTAGCACAAGATGCCCGCGAATCCCTTCATCTATCAGAGCCGCGTCCGCTTCGGCGACACCGACGCCAGCGGCCGTATTTTCTACGTTTCGCTGTTGAATCATTTCGATGCCGCCGAAGCCGAATTCCTGCGCAGTCTGGGCGTCGGATTACATCCGTGATCCAGAACCGCGAACGATCGGCGTTCCCGCGCGTCCGCGTCGAGTGCGACTACACCAGCGCCCTGGTCTATGATGACCTGATGGACATCGCCGTGTACGGTTTACCGCGTCGGCGGAGCCTCGTTCACGTTGGCCTTCGAGGTGACGCGTCGACGGCCGCAACGCCGCCCGCGGAAACGTGACCATCGCCTGTATCGACCGCGAGAAGCAGCGGGCCGATCCCGCTGCCGGAGAATCTGCGTGCCGCGCTCACCCGCTAAATGCGCCGCGATATCTGCTGCTCGCCGTCCTCGCCGGATGCGCCCATCCCGCGACAGGAACACTGCCAGTCCGCATCGCCGTCGGCGGCCAGGCCCAGCTTATCTATCTTGCCGCGACCCTCGCGCAGGAGCTCGGCTATTACGACGACGAAGGACTCGCCGTCACCCTTCAGGATTTTCCCGGCGGCGCAGAAATCGCTCGAAGCGCTGCTCGGCGGCAGCACCGACGTGGTCTGCGGATTCTACGATCACACCATCCAGATGGCCGCCCAGGGCCGTCAACTGCGCGCGTTCGTGTCGATCCTGCGCTATCCCGGACTGGTGGCTGTTGCCTCGCCCGGCATCGCGACAGTCGAGGATCTTGAAAGGCAAGATCGTCGGCGTCTCCGCGGCCGGCTCCTCCACTCAGATGTTCCTCAATTACCTGCTGGTCACGCATGGCATCAAGCCCGACGACGTCAGCGTCGCCTCGATCGGCATGAGCGCGACGGCCGTCGCCGCGATGACACACGGCAAGGTCGATGCCGCCATCATGACCGATCCGGCGCTCGAAGTGGTCCGGAAACAGATGCCCTCCGCCGTGCATCCTCGCCGACACCCGCACCGCGGATGGCGTGCACCAGGTCTTCGGCGTGGACGCTTATCCCTCCGTGGTGCTCTATTCCACGCCACATGGATCGCCGGGCATCATGAGGCGGCGTCCCGGCTGGCTCGCGCCGTGAATCGCACCGTCGACTGGATGCGATCTCATACCCCGCATGAGATTCGCGACCGCATGGGCGCGCAATTCCGCTCCACCGATGACGCAAGCGACCTGGAAGGGCTGAAGTACATGCAGGCCATGCTGTCGCCCGACGGCCGCCTCACTCCGGAATCCGCCGCCGCGGTTCGCAAAGTCCTGAGTATTTCGCTGGACGACGTGCGTCACGCCACCATCGACCTGGATCAGACCTACACCAACGAATTCGTCGATCCCGTTGAGCATTAAAATAAAGCCGATAAAATAAATCATGCACCGCCTTCTGCTTCACAACGACGAGATCCGCGAGGCCGGCGACGAATATCGTTTCGCCCGGCCAGGTCGGGTTGTTGAACGGATGGGGCGTATTTTCCACCATTCGCGTCTACGACGGCGTGATGTTTGAATGGGATCGCCATTGGGCGCGGATGAAGCGCGACGCGGCCAAAATGCGCGTGCCCTTTCCGGCCGAATCGGAGTGGCTGGAGCAGCGGCTGTATCGGCTCATCGACGCCAATCGCGCCATCGAACGCGACCCTGCGCGTGGTGGTGATCCGCAATCGCGGAGGCATGTGGGAAGGTCCGTCGGCCAAGGCTCGCGAATTCGACGTGGTCGCCTTCACCGCCGATGTCAACGCGTGGGGCGACGGCGTGCAGCTTGGCATTGTTCCCAATGCCCGTCATGCCGCCAATGAATTCGCCGGGACCAAGTATCTTTCCTGGTCCGAAAATCTCACCTGGTATGAGCGCGCGCACGAAAACGGTTTCGATGAAGTGATTCTACTGAACGAACGCGGCGAAGTGGCCGAGTGCACCTCCGCCAATATCTTCGTAGTCCACGGATCGCACGCCTGCACGCCGCCGCTCAGTTCCGGCTGCCTGCCCGGAGTCACGCGAATGCTGCTGCTCGAAACCATTCATGTCGACGGCATCGAAGTCAGCGAGACAACTCTGCTTCCCGCCGACCTCGAAACGGCGGATGAGGTGTTCCTCACCTCCACCACGCGCGAGCTGCTGCCGGTATTTTCGGTCGAAGGGCTAACCATCCGACGGGCGCAAGCTGTGATGGATCGTGTGCAGCAGGCCTTCACCGCCTACGCGTCGCGCTACATCGCTGAGCATCCGCGCCCTGCCGTTCTAAGGTGAAAACAGGAGCGTAGGCTACATTAAGATCCGATATAATCAGTTACCTGAGTCCTAAGGCTTGAGATGCAGCTCACTTGTCCCAAATGTGGCACTCGCGATGTGCGTGTATCTCAGCGTCAGAATTTTCCGGAATATGTCAGAGCCCTGGTCGGAATTTATCCGCTGCGCTGCCGCCGCTGTCAAACCCGTTGGGAGACCAGCGCCTGGGCTTCAGGAGCCTGGAAATATGCGCGCTGTCCGCGCTGCTATCGCCAGGACCTGACCACCTGGAGCGAGCAGTACTACCGTCCTCCACTGTGGACCCGTTTCCTGTTGCGCATCGGCGCGACCGCCTATCGATGCGCCGCCTGCCGCTGCAACTTCGCGAGCTTCCGTCCGTGCAAGGAACGCCATTCGTGGGGGAAACAGGCCAACGAGAGCTCCGGAAGTCGAGCGGTAACTGGTCGCTCGATTAGATCGCTCGAGGCGAGCGTTGAGGAACGGCGGGAAACAAAAAATGGTTCCAAGTGACCCGTCGATCAGCTCGTTCTCCGACCGGCATGCACGGTCAGAACATGGCATCCGGATACGGCGTGACGTTGGCCCTTTGCTCCCCGCTGCCGGTTTTAGCCGGCCTCGGATCAATGCTCCGGTGCGCGTCCGCTTCTCCGTTCCGGTAGAAGCCTGCTTCTCGATGCGGCCTTTCACTCTCCGGCAGCGACGGCTGATCTTTCGACCAACTCCCGCGGCCGGGTCGACGCTCCTGGCCTACATCTTCGAAACGATTCTGAATCTTCAACTCTGACCCGTTCGGTTTCGCACTCCCGCCCCCGTCTGGCTTTTTGTCGCCTCCCGGGGCGCGATCAATGCACGTAACCCGTTGCCAGAGTCCGATTTCAGGACTCCCCGTCTGTCCTCAGGCTTTCACTCCCCTTCAGGACCTCTCGATCCTTCGGGATCATAGCGCTCACCCTGATTCCAACCGATGAAGCTTACCCTTGCGAGTCGCCCGATCTTCCTTCGCTCCCCGCCGCTCGTAAATAATTTCTTATTCACCAGCGCCACGGATCATCGTTCCGGATCCGCTACTTCCCGCCAGGCTCGCTGTCCTTCGAACCTCTTGGAACCACAGTCATCATGCACCTGAATGGATCTAGGGTCAAGAGAAAAACGCAATCGTCATACGCGCTTTCATCAGGAAATATTTCTTCTGGAATCAGTGGGTTACAGATCGGTAACGGTGAATTAGCTGTGGATAAAACAGTGACTGCGCAGGTGCGCAAACTGTTCTCTGGCGCCGTGCTTAACGGTGCACCAGATGCAGAGATCATCCCCGTATCGGTCGCGGCCCATTGATGATCCGCGTCCGGTCCGGCCAGCACCAGCGACCGCGCCACGGCCTTATAATCGACCTCCATCTCGTTCCCAGTCGTTCAGATTCGTGCTGGTCAGGATCTTCACTTTGCCGGGAATCGGCACCGAGTTCAGCTGTCCGGGAGGCTCCACTGCGGCGAGAAAGCCGCGCGGGCCCGGGAAACATCGCGCAATCCGTCACGCGGCGGTCCTTTTCGGCGAAACACGCGCTTGGTCTTGCCCGTTTTCAGGTCCAGGTGGTACACCTCCGACGGGCCACTCGAACGATTCGGCGAAGCTGAAGACGGCGAGCCCGTCGTGCCCGCCATGCGCGCCGCTGACCACGTCTCCGAACAGCGGCGCCGTGGACGATTTCCATGTCGCTCCGCCATCCAGGGTTTGCAGCAGCAGCGTCAGCGTGGGGACTTCCTTGCGGCGTTCACGGCGCGCTCCGGCTCCATCCAGGACGGCAGGTGCGGATCGTCCGGCGCGCGGCGGAGTCGAGCCGCCCACGATGATGCCTGTTCTTGCCGTCGAACGAGATCTGCGATGTAGGCGGCGTGCGCCGGGATTGGCGGCCGGCTTGGCGGCTTCCTCGACCGGCTTCCAGGTCTTGCCGCCGTCGTGGTTTCAAGCACCGTCTTCTGCAAGCCCACGGCGAAGCCGTGCTTGTCGTCGAGAAACCACACGCGCGTCAGCAAACCGCCAGGCGGCGTTCGGCCCCAGCTTCTGATTCGGCTTTTGTCTGCTCGCCGACTTTCGTCCAGGTGCGGCCGGATTCCTCGGTGAACCAGATGCGCCGTCGGTGACCATCCAGCCGGTGGTTTCGTTCAGGAAAAAGAGCGAGCGGGGATGATCCTTCAGCGGCACCTGGGACCAGTGCTCGCCGCCGTCGCTGGTGACCAGCGCGACGTAGCGGGCTTTCTTGTCCGGATTCAGCTCATCGTGGATGGTGCCGACCGCGATGCCGCGCTGCGCCGAAGGGAACGCCAGATCCTCGATCATCGAAGGTGTCGTGGTCCTGGTCGTAGAAATACTGGACCGTCCAGCTTCTGGCCGCGCACAGCAGAGGCGCCCCTAGAGCCACGAGCAAGCGCCGAGACAGTTTCATGGTCCCTTCATCGTCTGCCGCGCGGGCGCCATCACCAGATCCAGCACATCGGATCCGCGAGAGCGCCGCCGGGTCGACGCGGCCAGCGCCACCAGGCAGCCGACCTGTTCGCCGACCGTGGTCAGCAATTCCATCTCGCCGCCGGTGTGGAAATGCGGTTCGCGATGCTGCACGTTGATGACGCCCGCGACGCGGTTCCGCGCGATCACCGGGGCCGACAGAAACGCTTCATAGGTGTCCTCCGGCAGATCGCGTGAAAAGTTTGAAGCGCGGATCGAGGTAGGCCTCGCGCGAAATCGAAAGCAGCCGCCGCTCGCGCGCCACCCAGCCGGTGAGTCCTTCGCCCAGCTTCAGGCGCACCTGGCCGATGGTCTCGGGCTGCGGATTATTGGAGGCGCACAGCACCAGTTCGTCGATTCTGCAGCAGATACAGCAGGCAGGAATCGCAGTCCATGAACTCGACCACCAGGGACACCACGCCTGGAAGGCTTCGGCGAGGCTCATGTCGCGCACCATGAAGCGGCTGATTTTCTGAAGTAAGCGGAGCTGCTGCTCGGTATGCTCGAGCCGCGACTTCCAGTTCTTTGACGCGGGACACCTGCCCTATTATCCCAAATCCGGCCTCAGGTGGCGCGGCTCAGAGCTCCAGTTCGGTATAATCCCTGGGACATCCGGCGCGGGGTGCGGCGCCGTATACCTGACAGGAATGATGGTTCTCGAATTGTTGCCGGCGGCGCTCGCGTACGGGATTCTTCAGGTTACGCTGCGTTTTAAGGACGATCACGATCTGGCGCGACGCCTGAAGGCGCGCGATCCGCACGCCATGTCCGATCTTTACGACCGCTACGGACGCCTCGCGTATTCCGTGATTTATCGCATGGTTCGCAATCCGCGGCGCGGCGGAGGATCTGGTGCAGGAAACCTTTCTGCGCATCTGGAACCGCGTGCAATCCTTCGATCAGGAGCGCGGGGCGCTGGGGCCGTGGGTGCTTGACGGTGGCGCGCAACCGGGCGATCGATTATCTGCGCTCCATCGACGGGCGCATGTCGGCGGGATCGACTGGAACTCGATCAACTGGAGCATCCGGCGCTGATTCACCGATTTCGATCTGAGGCGCGCTGTCGCATCGACCGCGCGCGGCGGACTCCAGGCGGCGTTCGTGAAGCTGAGCGCGAACCAGCGCATGGTGATCGAGCTGGCGTATTTCGAGGGGCTCTCGCAAACCGAAATGGCGGAGCGGATGAAGCAGCCGCTGGGAACCGTGAAGACCTGGGTTCGAAGCGCGTTGAAGGTGCTGCGCGACGAGCTTTCACAGGCGGCGACCGCATGACGTGCGAAGAACTTCGGGAAATGTACGAGCTGTACGCCCTGGGGCTCGCCGAAAGTCCCGAGAAGGACGAGATCGACGCTCATCTGGCGCGCAGGCTGCGAAGCCTGCCAGCGCGGGTTGAGGGAAGCGATGGTCATGAACACCATGCTGCTGGCGACGCCGGCGAACGCGGCGCTGCCGCGCCGTCTGAAGCGCCGGGTGATGGCGAGCATCGGCGTCGAGCGCCCCGGATGGGGATGGGCGGCGGGACTGGCCGCGGCATGCCTGCTGTTGATCGCGCTGTGGCTGGGGACGCAGGAGCGGGAGCGGGCCGCCGAGCTGGCCGACGCGCGGAGTAGCCTGATGCAGGTCCGCGGCGAGCGCGACCAGTTGCGGCAGGCGATGAGTTTTCTGAATCAGCCCGAGACCCGGCAGGTCGGGTTCGGGAAAGGCCAGGCTGTGCCTCCGCGCGGCAATGTATTCGTCAATCCGAAGCAGCGGCGTGTTGCTGATCGCGTCGAATCTTCCGGCGCTCGCCTCGGGCAAGACTTACGAGATGTGGGTGATTCCGAAGGGAGGCGCGCCGAGGCCGGCCGGCTTGTTCCGTTCCGACACTTCGGGCGCGGGCGTGAATATTCTGTCGGGTCCGGTGGATCTGGACACGTTGGGCGCGGTGGCGGTGACCGTCGAGCCGGAAACCGGGTCGCCCGCGCCCACTTCGCAGCCGATCATCGTCGCGGCGATGACCGGGTTATAGGTAACTATCTGAAAACGCCGCTTCCCTCGGTCGCGGCTCAAATTTATCGAGGACGTCCTCTAGCCAGAAACTCGGTCCGGCAACCCTCTGATGGCTCACACACGTTGGGGCAGTGACATGTATACCGCCTCGGTGGGACCGACCTCTCCGATCAGACGAGCGATCGATCTCCTCGGCTTGAGGATATTCGACGTCCGGACAACCCGATTTGGATGAAAACGCAAAGCCGGTGATTCGTTGGGAGAAGATTTCTTAAAATAATTCGGATGGAGATACGCAGGCTGGTCGAAAGCGATGCGGAGGCTTGGTGGCAGGTCCGGCTGGAGGCATTGGAAGCCGAGCCCTTCGCGTTCAGCAAGGCGGTGGACGAGCATCGGGCGACGCCGGTTGAAGTGATCGCGAGCCGTTTCCGCGATACGCCACCGACGACGATCAACCTGGGAGCGTTCGAAGACGAACGGCTGGTGGGGACGGCCACCTTCATGAAAGAGACCGGGCAGAAGGAACGGCACAAAGGGCGGATTTACGCAGTATACGTGTCGCCGACGCAGCGCGGCAAGGGCGTGGGCCGAGCTTTGCTGGAGCGCCTGCTCGAAGCAGCGAAGGAAGATTCGACGCTCGAACAGATCCTGATTTCGGTCGCGACGACGCAGCAGGCGGCCTGCGGGTTGTACCGGTCCCTGGGATTTCAGACTTACGGTACGGAGCCGGGAGCGTTAAAGGTGGGGTCGCGATATATCGACGAGGATCATATGATCCTGCGGGTGCGCTAGGGATTTTTTTTCCTGGGCGGCCCGTTGAGCATGGCGATGACGGTTTCGCGGTCGCCGCGGGACCATTGGGCCTGCGCCTGATCGTCCGGTGATGCCGGCGACGCGGCCCAGCAAAAGAGAAGCAGGCAGCGCGTGCGACAGCGTCTTCCAGCGAGCCATTTCGATGAGCGAACGGAAGAGCGCGGTCGCGGAACTGATCTAGCGCGGACTGCGTTGTGATCGTCGGTCAGGATCTGCAGCATCTCCAGCGCCTGGCTGCGATCGGACCAGGACAGCGAATTCAGCATCTCGATGAACCAGGTGGGTTCGACTTTGACGCCGGATTCGGGATGCAGGTGACGCCAGCACGGCCAGCGCCTTCAGGCCACGGGTGGCGTTGGCGCGCACGCCGGGGTCGGCGTCTTTCAAGGCGAACTGCAGGTCGTCGACGATATCTTTCTTGTCGGGATCGTAGGCGATCACGTAGGCGGCGATGGCGCGCTGCTCTTCGTCGGACGAATCGCGCAGGACGTGGCGCAAGTCGCCGACGTATTGCTTGGCGATGGGCGTGAACTGCTGCTGGATCTCGCGGGTTTCGGAATTCGGCGGACAAGGCGTGCCCGGTGGTCAGATCCTGCGCGGACTGGCCGAGGCGGTTGGCGGCGGCGGAAGCGTCCAGAAAACGCTGGTATTCGGTGTTGATTTCGTCGGGGAGCTGAACATCGTCGTCGGGCGGCTCGCGGAGGTCGAAATGAGCCGCGCCGCGTTCCTCGATGCCGATATAAAGGATCACTTTGCCGTCGTCGCAGCACACGCCTTCGAGGTGCGATTCGACCACGCCGGAGATTTGATCGATACGATCTTCCACGTCGCCCTTGGAGGGAGGAGAGGATCGCCTTCGCGCGCGCCGAGCGCCTGGCGCAACTTCAGCCTGCGGCACTTTATGGACGCCAAAGAAATCGATGACGCCGATCCGCGGCGCCTGAGCGGGAGCGTCGGAAGCTGAAAGGGCTCCGAAGGCCAATAACAGGAAAGCTGGAGTGATCACGCGCAGCACTACTCCAGCTTAGACGTATTGCTGGACGCGCCGGCTACGCCTGTTTTTCCGCCAGCGGGCCGATAATCGGCAGGACCATCTTTTCATTGTTGTAGGCCTTATACAACAACATGATCCACATGATGAAGAAGCCGATCATCACCGCGAAGTGGAGCAGGATGCCGAAAATCCAGCCGATGACGGGCAGCGCGCCGAGCGCGATGGACAGGATCATGACCACGATCCAGACGCCGATGTAGGCGACGTTGAAAAAGATGGACTGGAAGGCGTGAAACCGGATCAGCTTATTCCGGTTGTAAGGCTCCAGTACGAGGAACAAAATTCCGGTCAACAAACCGAGCAGATAGCACAGCGCCGACGCCATATTGTCGGCCATGCCGGCTTGCGTCGCGACGGCGGGAGCGCCCGGGGAAACCGGCACTGCTCCGGGCGCCGCGCCAGGGGCATCGGCGGCCATCGGGGTTCCGCACTTGGCGCAGAACCTTCCATCCACTTGCGATCCACAGTTAGGGCAAAAAGCCATTGGTGCCTCCGTATCCAGTCAACTGTACTCGAAATCGGTCTCTGATAAAAGAGGGCAAGCCTTCTTTTGATGGATTTATCGTCAGTCGTGATCAATCCATACAGGGTATAGCGCAAACGACGGGAAAACTGTGTCACGATAGACCAAATGATTCGCCTGGCACTTGTCGCTCTCCTTAGTACGGCGGCTCTTCCGGCGCCGATTACAAACTGAAAGTCACGCCGGAAAACATCGCCTGGGGCTACTATTGGGCCGACGCGAAACCGGCTCTGACCGTGAAATCCGGCGACACGGTGGAGATCCAGACGGTGTCCGGCAATCCGCAGAACCTGGAGAAATCGGGTGTTCCGGCGGACCAGATCCAGCCGGAGCTGCGCAAGGTCTACGAAGAAATTCCGCGGGAGAAGCGCGGGCCGGGCGGGCACATCCTGACCGGACCGGTGGCGATTGACGGCGCCGAGCCGGGCGACGTGCTGGAGGTGCGGATCAAAGAGATCCGCATGGACGTGCCGTATTCGCTACAACAGCATGGGACCGGTCGGGATTTCTGTCGGACGTGTTTCGCGCAGGGCCGGACCAAGATTATCCCGCTGGACCGGAAGAAGAAGATCGGCCAATTCGCGCCGGGGATCGATTTGCCGCTGGAGCCGTTTTTCGGAAGCATGGGGATCGCGCCGCCGGAAGCGATGGGCAAGATCAATAGCGCGCCTCCGGGGATCCACGCGGGCAACCTGGATAACAAAGATCTGGTGGCGGGGACCACGCTGTTCATTCCGGTGCATGCCCAGGGCGCGTTGTTCGAGGTCGGCGACGGGCACGCGGGAATGGGCAACGGCGAAGTAGACATCACCGCGATGGAGACGTCGCTGACGGGCGTGTTTCAATTTATCGTCCGCAAGGACATGAAGCTGAAGTGGCCGCGCGCGGAAACGCCGACGCATTGGATCACCATGGGTCTGGATCCGGACCTGACGCAGGCGGCTCGGATCTGCGCGCTCGAAACGATCGATTTTCTGGTCGAGGAAAAGCACATGACGCGGGAGGACGCGTATGCGCTGACCAGCGTCGCGGTGGATATGGAGATCACGCAACTGGTGGATGGGACGCGCGGGGTGCATGCGATGATCCCGAAGAGCATTTTCAAATAGGGGGCAGGTGCCAGCGGTCAGCGGCCAGGTTATAACTGGGCGACTAGGATTTCGGCGAGCTTGGCGATGAGGAGTAGGCCGGGGTTGTCGCTGGTCCAATCGATTTGTGGGATATCGTCGCAGGTGATGGCCATGGCGATTTTTCCGCGCGGCGAATAGACGATGCCGACGTCGCTGCGCAGATGATCGAGCGCGCCGGCCTTGTTCGCCACCTGCATGCCATCCATGCGTCGGGCGATGCCGTTGTGGTCCTGCTGGCGCTTGAGGATCGCGATCATTTCCTTGGACGCTTCCGGGCTGACCACTTTATCGGCGTCGATCATTTCGAGAAGCTTGACCATTTCATGCGGAGTCGACGAGCCTAGGCCGAAGCGGACATTGGCGGGGTCGCGGCCGGCGCGGCTGAATCCACCGGCTGCGTTGGGATTCGATCCGAGCACTTTGCGCATGGATCGGGTGGCGGGCAAGCCGAGCTTGTCCATCTGTTGATTCACATACTCGGCGGTGATGCGATCGAGCACCAGGTTGGTGGCGGTGTTGTCGCTGACGACGATCATCAGGTGGGCCAGGTCGATGAGAGGAAGGCGGTCGCCGTCGGAGAATTCGGTGAGCACGCCGCTGCCGGGAATCTTGTCGGATTCGTGCAGGGTGGAGAGATCGGTCCATTTGACGCGGCCGTCGGCGACGGCTTGAAAGGTCGCGGCGAGGATGCCGAGTTTGATGGTGCTGGCGGTGCGGACTTTGTCGTCGGCACGGAGTTGCCAGGTCGCGCCGGTTTTGAGATTCTTCGCGTACAGCGAGACGGTGCCCTGGAATCCGGCGATGGCGGCATGGATCTGCTGGTCCAGAGTTTCGGCGGGCGCAGCGCTGGTAACGCCGGGAATCAGCAACAATATGAAGAGAGGCCACCGCATGCGGACTATAGTAGCGCTGGTTTTCGTCCTGAATCTGGCGGGACAGGTCCGTCCGGTGGCGGTGCGCGCGCCGCAGCGTCCGAACGCAGTCTGAGCCGATTGAGGTCCTGGAGCGATTCGTCGCCCAGAATCCGGACGACGTGCCAACGCGGGTCGCGCTGCTGCAACGGTATTTCAATACGCCGGAAGGGGCGCTGCCGCTGGACTTGGTTCGTCGCGCGCGGCGCCGGCATATTTTATGGATGATCGAACATCATCCGTCGGCGCCGGAGTTGAATCGTCCGATGGCAGTGCTGGAGCCGGCGGGGCGTTTCGCCGATCCGGAGGGATTCGCCGAAGCGTCGAAGGCCTGGTACAGTCGCGCGGCGGTGCCTTCGGCCGCGCCCGCACGATCGCCAACGCGATTTTCTTTTTTCGTTTCCACGATCGGGCCGCGGCGAGGGATCTGCTGGCGTATGGGCTGAAGAGCTATCCGCAAGATCACGATCTGGAGCGGATGCGCGGCATGTTGGACGCGATGGTGTTCTTGGGCGCGAAGGAAGCGGATCAAAACGGCACGCTGACGGCGGTGGACGGGACGGGCGGGAAATCTCCGGCGGCGGCGAAGGCTCGGGAGGAGATCGAATCCACGACCAGCGCGGCGCTGACGGGAGGCGCGGGGCAGTTCCTGACGCAACAGGCGGGATTTCTTTTGCGCGAACCCGTTCTGGGCGACGAAGATCCGCTGGCGCTGGCGGAGCGATGGCTGGAGCACGCGCACCGTCTGGATCCGGAGAATGGCGGCTGGATCGACGGGCTGCTGCAGGTCTATCAGCGGGACGCGGCGCTGGCGCTCGATCCGCACGCCAAGGTGCAATATCTGACGAAGGCCTTGGAGGTCGCCGATACGCAGCCGCGGCAGATGCGGATCCTGAACGATCGCATGGAGGCGGAGTTCGACGCGGGCGATGCGGCGGCGGCGGGGCACGACGCGGAACAAGTGCTGGACATGGTTACGGTGAATCCGGCGGTAGGAAATTTCGACCAGATGATTCACGCGGGCGAAACCATGCTGGGGCGTGTGGCGCTGATCGAGGGGCATCGCGAGGAAGCGAAGAAGCATCTGATGGAATCGGCTCGCGTGAAGCTGGGTGGCGCGCCGCGAATGACGCTCGCGCAGGATCTGCTCGACGCCGGGGAGCACGACGCGGTCGTTCAGTATCTGGAGGCGTGCCGCGCGTTCTGGAAATATGACGAGGGGCGCATCGATCATTTCGAGAAGCTGATCCGGGCGCAGGCGAAGCCGGATATTCTGATGCCGTGGCGTCCGGCGGGGCTGGCGCTGATCCGCAAGAAGGCTCCGGCGTTCGAGTTGATGGATCTCGCGGGCAGGGAATGGAAGATCGACGGCAAGCCGGTCGCTCTGTTGTTCTGGAGCGTCGCATGTCTGGAGTGTCGCGAAGAACTGCAAACGCTCGGGAAGATCGCCGGTCCAAATTATGAAGTTCTGGCGGTGAACGGCGGCGATAGCGAGGCTCAGGTGCGGGAGTATATTTCGAAGAACCGGATCGAGCTGCCGGTGGCGATCGAGGGGAAGGAAGTCGCGCATCAATATGAAGCTGACGATTTGCCGGCGCTGGCGGTGATCGACCGGGCGGGCGAGGTCGCGGCCTATGTGGTGGGCGAAGTGAATCCCGATGCGCTGCGGGCGCAGATGGCGAAGGGCGGAGCAGCGGGGTCGACGCTCGCGGCTCCGGCGACGCTCGAATCGAGTGCGGGATGCACGGTCACCTGGCGTCCGGTCGCGGGGGCGGAATCCTACGTGGTCGAATGGGACGGACGATCCGATAAGGGCTGGGATTCCGATCATGAAGACGGCCGGCTAGGCGTGATTCCGACGCGGGACACGACTGCGACGCTCGATTGCGATCATGGCTGTCAGGGTCGGTGGCGCGTGTACGGAGTGGGTACGCGGGAGGGGGCGGGTCCAGTTTCGGGGTGGCGGGAATACATTTGCCGCTGAAGCTTACAACATTTTACAAATACGTCTTTGAGTCATTAACGCTGTTAAGTGTTTGAGAACCGTTATGTTTTCAGCGAATTTGAGTCATAGAACTCAAAACAACCCCAAAAACAGTGGGAACGAAATTGGGTCAAACCATCGTATAGTGGATGAGTTGGAGGTTACCGATGCGCGTCTACACCCTTGGTTTGGCCTGTGCGGCACTTGCCGCGGCCGCTCCAGTCCCTTCGCAGCCGACCTTTTATAAGGACGTCCTGCCTGTCCTCGAAAAAAATTGCCAGGGCTGCCACCGTCCGGGCGAAGCAGGTCCGATGTCTTTCATGAGTTATGAAAGCACGCGGCCGTGGGCGAAGGCGATCAAAGGCGCCGTCGTCGCAAAGAAGATGCCGCCGTGGTTCGCGGACCCGCATTACGGGAAATTCTCAAACGACCGCAGCTTGTCGGATCAGGATGTGAAGACGCTGGTCGCGTGGGTGGATACCGGCGCGAAGGCCGGCAACGCGAAGGACGCACCGAAGCCGGTGTCGTTCACCGATGGCTGGGCGATCGGGCAACCGGACCAGGTGTTCGAGATTCCGACGCCGGTGGAAGTGCCGGCGTCGGGTGCTCTCGACTATAAGTATGTGATCATGCACACTGGTTTCACGGAAGACAAATACGTGCAGTATGCGGAAGCTCGTCCGACGGACCGCGCGCATACGCATCACATTATCGCGTTCATCCGCGAGCCGCGGCAATCCGTGGCTGAAGGACGCGCCGATGGGCGTGGCTTTCGTTCCCTCGGAACTGCCACGAGATCCCAAGGCCAGGGGCGGAGAAGGCGGCGGCGGTGGATTCGGCGGCGATTTCCTGGCAGGCTACGCTCCGGGCACGGTTCCGGATACGCTGAAGCCGGGGCAGGCGAAGCTGGTTCCCGCCGGCAGCGATATCGTGTTCCAGTTGCACTACACCGCGGACGGAAAAGCCGGGTGAAGATCGCAGCCGCGTGGGCGTCATCTTCTCGAAGGAGAAACCGACCGAGCGCGTGCTGACGCTGGCGGCGGTGAATCCGCGATTCACGATTCCTCCGGGCGATCCGAATTATCAGGTGGACGCGAAGCTCACGCTGCAGGCTGATTCGACGCTGACCATGATGCTGCCGCACATGCATCTGCGCGGCAAGGATTTCGATTTCCGCATCACCTATCCGGACGGGAAGACCGAGAAAATCCTGAGTGTGCCGAATTACAGCTTCAGCTGGCAGCTCTCGTATTATCTGGCCCAACCGCTGCATCTGCCGAAGGGCACCACCATCGAGTGCACCGCGCACTACGATAATTCGGTGAACAATCCCGCGAATCCCGACCCGACCAAGGAAGTTCATTACGGCGAGCAAAGCTGGGATGAGATGATGTTCGGCTTCTTCGACGTCGCGGTTCCGTTGAACGTGACGGCGATGGATCTGATGCGTCCTCCGCAGCAGAAGCGGTCGACCGGGGCGATCGAGTAACGATTCCGCGAGGTTGCGATCCGCGGGTGTAGACGCGGATCGGGCGGTCTCAGTGTGATCATAGGGGATGGCGGAACGCCGCTGTCCCCTAATTTCGTTTCCAGGCACATTCATTTTCCGCGATGGACCTTCGGGGTTGGGATGAACGCTATCGGTCGCAGGAGGAGTGGAGCACGCCCACGCCGCTGGTGGTCGAGACCGCGCGGCATCTGAACCCTGGGCGCGCGCTGGACCTCGCTTGTGGCACGGGGCGCAACGCGCTGTGGCTGGCGTCACGGGGCTGGTCGGTCACGGCGGTGGACGGGTCGCCGGTGGCTATTGAAAAACTCAGGGCGAGCGGCGGAGCTTTGCCGATCGACGTACGGGTGGTGGATCTCGAGCAGAGCGAATTTGCGATCGGCGACGGGAGCTGGGACCTGATCCTGATGTGCTTTTACTTGCAGCGGGACTTGTTCGAGCCGGTGAAGCGAGGAGTGGCGGTAGGCGGCGTGGTGATCGCGATTGTTCACATCGCGGAGGCGGGCGAGCCGCTGGGTAGATATCGTCTGCTGCCGGGAGAGTTGGCGGGTTACTTCGAGGGCTGGGAGATTCTGCACAGCCACGAGGGGGTTCCGGGCGATCCGGCGCATCGCCGGGCAGCTGCGGAGATCGTGGCGCGACGGCGATAGCGGTTCGTTGCGGTAGGCTTCCTGAAGATCAAGATCGACCGCTTCCTTTGGTCGCGGCTCCGGGGCGCAGCGATGTTTGATAGGTGCTCAGCCGCCGATCGAGTACATCGGGCGGGGCGGGGCGACGAATTGCGAGGAGTTGATCTCGTGGCCGAGCCACTTCGCGGTTACGCAGGCGCGGATGGCTTCGCGAATCGCTTCATCGGACTCGGCGTCCGCGCAGCAGGTCGCGCACGTCGGTCTCCTCGATCGCGAACAGGCAGTAGCGGAACTTGCCGTCGGAGGTGAGGCGGATGCGATTGCAGTTCAGGCAGAACGGACGGCTGACGGAGGCGATGAAGCCGACGCGCGCCGATGCCGTCGGCGAAGCGGTATTCGGTGGCGGGGGCGCGCGGGTCGCGATCGGGAATTTCCTCGAGCGGCCCGATCTCACGCTGCAGCATCGCGATCATGTCATCGGCGATCAGCACGCGCTCGCGATCCCACAGGCCTTGCGAATCGAGCGGCATGAACTCGATGTAGCGGATCTCGATGCCGCGCTCGCGGCCGAAGCGCGCCAGCGGAACGATGTCGGGCTCCACCAGATTCTTCACCGCGACGGCGTTGATCTTGATGGGACCGTAGCCGATGCTGCGGCACAGCTCGATGCCTTCCAGCACTTTGTCGAGATCGTCGCGGCGGGTGATCTGCTTGAACCGCTCGCGATCGAGCGTATCGAGATGGACATTGATGCGCCGCAGGCCGGCGTCGTACAGTTCCTGGGCCTGCTCGGCCAGCAGCACGCCGTTGGTGGTCAGCGCCAGATCCTCGATGCCTTCGATCGCCGACAGCTTGCGGATCAGCGTCGGCGAGATCTTTGCGCACCAGCGGCTCGCCGCCGGTGATCCGCAGCTTGCGGACGCCGAGGGTTACGGCGATGCGCACGAAGCGCTCGATTTCCTCGAAGGTCAGAATCTGTTCGCGCGGCTGGAACTTCACGTCCGTTTCCGGCATGCAGTAAAAGCAGCGGATGTTGCAGCGATCCGTCACGCTGATGCGCAGATTGTCGTGCAGGCGGCCGAAAGTGTCGACCAGCGGGCGTCATCGGACGGCCAGCATTCGTTCGATGGGCAGCGCGGGCGCGTTCCATCAGATCGGCGGAAAGCTCCACGCGCGGATTCAGGTTGCGCAGGGCGTCGCGCAGTTTTTCGAGCGTGTTCCGCCTCATGTAGGGGCACTCGCTGCAATTGCACTGCTCATTCGGGATGAAATGGAACGTCTTGTGCGGGGCCAGCTTTTCGAGAGAATAGCGCACGCCGCTCTCGGTCATGACGATGAATTCGGGCGCGTCCTGCGCGGCGCACCAGTCGACGATAGCCGAAGTCGAGCCGATGAAATCCGCCATGGCGAGCACGTCGCGCGGACATTCGGGATGCGCGGCGACCAGCGCCGCGGGATGCTCGGCGCGCGCCTGCGCCGAGCTTTCGCGCGGCGAAGGTCGCGTGCACGATGCAGGCGCCCTGCCAGATTTTCATGTTGGCGCGGCCGGTCTGTTCACGAACGTAATTGCCCAGGTTGATGTCGGGCAGGAACAGCACGGGCGATCGGCGGGAATCGAGTTGACGATCTTCACCGCGTTGCGCGACGTGCAGAGAATGTCGCTTTCGGCCTTCACTTCGACCGAGGTGTTGATGTAGGAAACGATCGCGTAGCCGGGATTCGCGGCTTTCCATGCGCGAAGCTGGTCGACCGGGCAGCTATCCACCAGGCTGCATCCGGCGTCGCGATCGGGCACGACGACGATGCGGTCCGGATTCAGCACCTTAGCGGTCTCCGCCATGAACCAGACGCCGCAAAACGCGATCACGTCGCCGTCGAAATCGCGAGCCTTGCGGGCCAGCTCCAGGCTGTCGCCGACGGCGTCGGCCAGATCCTGAATTTCAGGGTCCTGATAATGATGCGCCAGGATCACGGCCTGGCGGGCATGCTTCAGCTCCGCGATTTCATCGGTAATGGATTGAATCGCAACCATGGTAATCTTGTATTCCTATTCTAACCTGCCCACTATGCGGGCTCCAGATTATCAGATGTGGCTTCGCGGGGGTAGTTGCAGGTGGTTTGGGATCGGGGACCCATCGCCTTCCCGAGGAATGATTCAAACGTGATCGGGATTTGATGTGCCCGGAGATCCACCGCTTCCTTCGGGCGCGGCTCAGGGGGCTATTCGGTGCGGGTTCGGCGGAGAGGTGGACCAACAGATAGAGCGCGATGAAGAGCGCTACGGCGAAGGCCCGAACTGCCACAGATGACCGTTGATCCAGGCGCCGAATTTTCGCCGAGCGTGGCGCCCAGGTAGGCCAGCGCGAAGTATCGCGGGACGCGCGCGGCCAAGACCACCAGGAAAAATCGGGTCCGGCTGACGCCCATCGCGCCGGCGCAGGCCGCGAAGAGCTTTGAAGGGCAGGAATGGGGATCGGCAGCAGCGCCGGGATGAACACCGTCACCAGGCCGTAGCGCAGGAACCAGGCGCGAAATCGCAGCGCCGCGGCCGGAGGAGGTGGCGCGCGCCAGGTAACGCTCGCCGCCGCGGCGCATGAATTTCGAAGAAAGATAGGCTGCCGATGAGCGACCCCGACACGGCGAGCAGCGCGCACAGCCACGCGCTGGACGGGTCGGCGATGGCCACCACCAGCAGCAACGCGTCGGTTCCGCCGGGATTCGGAATGCCCGATCGAATCGACGCACGAAAATAGAAAGACGCCCAGCGGGCCCCAGGAAACGAGCCGAAGTGCTCGCATGGCGCTTCGCTATCCGATCAGGTCCAGCAAGCGCGCCTCATCGATCACCTTCACTCCGAGTCTCCTTCGCTTTGTCGAGCTTCGATCCGGCGTCTTCGCCCGCGACGACGTAGTCCGTCTTCTTGCTGACCGATCCGGTCACCTTGCCGCCGGCGGCTTCGATGCGCGCCTTGGCTTCTTCGCGCGTCAGATTCGGGAGCGTGCCGGTGAGCACGAAGGTCATTCCCTCCAGGGGCCCGCCCGTCTTCTTCTTGACCTCATACGTGAACGAAAAGCCTTCCTCGCGCAGGCGCTCGATCAGCTCGCGGTTGCGCTCTTCGTCGAAGAAGCGGCGGATGCTTTGCGCGACCTTCGGACCCACTTCGTCGGCCTTCTGCAGCTCATCTTCGTCGGCCGCGGCGATCTTGTCCAGATCGCCGAACTCGTCCGCCAGAAACTGCGCGGTGCGCTCGCCGACGAACGGGATGCCGAGGCCGTTCAGAATGCGCGGCAGCGGGGCCTTGCGCGAGGCGTCGATATTCGCGAGCAGCTTCTCGGCCGATTTCTTGCCCATCCGCTCCAGTTCCATCAACTCGTCGAGCGTCAAGCGGTAAATGTCCGCGACGTTCTTGACCAGCCTCTTGTCGACCAGCTGATCCACCAGCGCTTCGCCCATGCCGTCGATATCCATGACGCCGCGCGCCGCGAAATGCAGAATCGATTCCTTGCAGCCGCGCCGGGCAATTGGTGTTGATGCAGCGGCTGGCCGCTTCGCCTTCGGCCCGCACCACTTCGCGTGCCGCACACCGGGCACGTGCGTCGGCATGCTGAAACGCGCGGCGGTGCTCGCCCTGTTTGACCACGCGAACCACCTTGGGAATCACGTCGCCGGAGCGCTCCACCAGCACCGTATCGCCGATCTGCACGCCGAGCCGCTCGATTTCGTCTTCGTTGTGCAGCGTCGCGCGCGAAACCGTCACGCCGCCGACATTCACCGGGCGCAGATGCGCGACCGGCGTCAGCGCGCCGGTGCGGCCGACCTGCACGTCGATATTCTCGACCACCGTCTCCTCCTGCCGCGCGGCGAACTTGAAGGCGATGGCCCAGCGCGGAGCCTTCGCCGTCCAGCCGAGCCGGTTCTGCTGCTCCACGGAATCGACCTTGGCGACCACGCCGTCGATTTCGTAGGGCAGCGAGTCGCGCTTCTCCTCCCATTCCTTGCAGAACGCGACCAGCGCCTCGATGTCGCGGCACAGCTTGCGGCGCGGGTTCACCTTGAATCCCATGTCCTGCAAGCTTGTCGAGCGATTCCCATTGCTGGGTCGGCCGGGAGCGCCGTCGCGAACAGAAAGTACGGAAAATAATCGAGCTGGCGCGAGGCGGTGATCGACGGATCCAGCACGCGCAGCGATCCGGCGGCGGCGTTGCGCGGATTCGCGAAACGCGGGAGAGCCCGGCGGCGTCGCGTTCGGCGTTCAGCTTTCTCGAACGACTCTGCGGTTCAAGACCACTTCGCCGCGCACTTCCCAACGTGTCCTGATTCGATTTGAGGCGCAGCGGAATGGAGCGGATGGTGCGCGCGTTTTCGGTGACGTCCTCGCCGACGACCCGTCGCCGCGCGTCACGGCCTGCGCCAACTTGCCGTCGCGATAATGCACGGCCAGCGACAGCCCGTCCAGCTTCAGCTCCGCGACGTAGGCGAACTCTCATCGCCCAGCAGAGTCGCGCACGCGCCGGTCGAAGTCGCGCAGCTCGTCTTCGTTCAGCGCGTTGTCGAGGCTCAGCATCGGGCTCGAATGGGCCACCTTGACGAAGCCTTCGCGCGGCTTGCCGCCGACGCGCTGGGTGGGCGAATCGGGCGTGACCAGCTCCGGATGCGCCTCTTCGAGCGCCTGCAGCTCGCGCATCAGCGCGTCGTATTCGGCGTCGCGTGATTTCCGGCGCGTCCAGCACGTAATACAGATGCTCGTGATGGCGCAATTTCTCGCGCAAGTCGTCGATTTTCTTGGAGATGGCGCTCACTTGATGGGTACGGGGGTTATACTCTGAAGAATCACACCGTATCAGCAGCCGGTCCTGATCTACAATCCCGCCGCCGGCAAACTCCGACGGGATCCCGAGCGCATTCTCCAACGTACCACTGAAGCGCTTGCAGCCGCGAGTCTGCGGCCGCGTCTGGCGCCGACGTCGGGGCCCGGCGACGCCACCGAACTCGCCCGGCGCGCGGTATCCGAGGGAGCCGACCTGATCCTGGTGCTGGGCGGCGACGGGACCATCAACGAAGTGGTCAACGGGATGGTCCATTCCACTGCGACGCTGGGGATTCTTCCGGCGGGTACGGCCAATGTTCTGGCGATGGAACTGGGGCTGGGATCGCGGCTGGATCGGGCGATCGAGCGGCTTTTGGGATCGGCGGAGCGCCGCATATCGGTCGGGAAATTGTGCGCCGAGGGGGGATTGGAACGTCACTTTCTGGCGATGGGCGGCGCCGGTCTGGACGCGAAGATCGTATACGACCTGAATCCGTGGCTGAAGGCGCGCGCGGGCAAGCTCGCGTACTGGCTTTCGGGATTCGGTCACGTGACGCAACGCGTCGGTCAGTTCGACGTGCGCATCGAAGGGCAGACCTATCGATCGGGCTTTGTGCTGGCGAGCCGGGTACGCAATTACGGAGGCGATCTGGAAATCGCGCGGGGCGCATCGCTGCTGCACGATGAGTTCGAAGTCGTGATGTTCGAAGGCTCGAATCCGCTGCGATACCTGTGGTACATGCTGGGCGTTGCCGGGAAAATGGCGCAGAAGATGCCGGGGGTCCACACGGTGCACGCCCGCCGCGTTTCGATGACCGGCGACGTGCATTTACAGGTAGACGGCGAATACGCGGGGCGCGCGCCGGCGTGCTTCGAGATTGTTCCCGACGCGGTTACACTGTTGGTTCCCGCCACCTATGGATAATCTGACGCACTCGCTGGTGGGCCTGATGATGGCGCGAGCCGGAATCGACCGCAGAATTTCGCGGGCGGCGGGAATCATGATCGTGGCCGCGAATATCCCCGATATCGATATTGTTTCGGGGCTGGGCGGGACGCTGTCCTATCTCAAGTGGCATCGCAGCTACACGCACGCGCTGGCGTTCGCGCCGGTGATGGCGCTGATCCCGCTGGCGATCTTCGCGGTGTTCTCGGGCCGCGCGTATTTCTTCTCGTTGCTCGGAGTGCTGAGCCATCTGGCGCTCGATTGGACTAACGCGTACGGGATCCGGTTGTATTTACCTTTTTCCACGCGCTGGCTGAGATTGGATCAGACCGATGTCGTCGATCCGTGGATCTGGCTGATCTTGTTATTGGCGGTGGCGGCGCCGGCGCTGGCGAAACTGGTCGGCGGCGAGATCGGATCGAAAAGAACGGGCGGAGCGAAATTCGGATGGGCGTGCTTCGCGCTGGCCGCGGTACTCGGGTATGAAGGCGCGCGGTTCACGATGCACGCGCGGGCCATCGCGGTGATGAATGCGCGGATCTATGACGGATCGGCGGCGCGGCGCATCACGGCGATTCCGGCGCGCTGGAATCCGCTGCGCTGGCGAGGCGTCGTCGAGGGAGCGGGCTTCGTCGAGATCGTCCCGGTGAATCTGAATGAGACCTTCGATCCCTCGGCGGGCCGGCTGGATTACGCCGCGCAAGCGGGTTCGGCGATCGACGCCGCAAAGCGGACCCAGGCGTTTGAACGATTCGCTCAGTTCAATCAACTGCCGTTCTGGAAGACCACGCCGGTTGAGGGGGGAACCGAAGTGGAATTGATCGATCTGCGCTTCGGGTCGCCGCAGTATCCGGGCTTCGAAGCGAAAGCGCTGGTGGAGGATTCGGGAGAAGTACGCGACTCGGTGGCGACGTTCGGGGCTCCGCCGATCCGCACGCCTTAGAGCGAATTAGGTATTTATATATTTGACATTACGACTCTCACAGGTGACGAATGGCTAGACGCCGTGTGTTTAGAACAAGAGTCCAGTGCCCTGGCATAAAGGCTGACCTTGGTCCGACAGCTAACCAGCACATTATGGTTGACCGGATGGTCACCTTGGAGAGAGGGTCAGGTCGCGAAGTAAATCTGAATTTAGATGGCGCCGTCGTCGGTCGCCTCGACGTTCTGATTGGCGACAAGGTAGCATCAGCCCTTGATCGTGGTCAAAGCTTTAAAGCGGTTGTTGAGCGAGCCTTTCCGATTTACAACGAGAACTTCGAACCGAACGGCGCGCACCTCGACATCAAGGTGGAATATCTTCTGGAGACGGGCCAACCAGCTATCGAAACGGAGAGGTCCTGGCGTTGCCTTGAGTCTTCGCGGGGGAGTCGTGCGCCAACGTCTTTCTTTACGAGGGTCGCCGGAGTAACGTTTGAAGGCCGTCAAAAGGTTGTCGCCCGATGTTCTGTTGGAGAACGCCTCACGCTCGTTCGTGATCCCAAGAACGAATTCGATACCGGCGCTATCAGAGTCTTGCGGTTAAATGGGGAGCAGCTTGGATTCATTCCGTCCCACGTATCACGAGTCGGCGATGCGAGTGGTCTCGCTGTTCAGATCGATCGGGGCAGCAAGTTCCACTGTAGGATTAGCGCTCTCACCGGAGGAAGAGGCGAGAATTTGGGCGTCAACATTGAGGTGACTTACGGGGAAGGGTCTGGCGATGTTTTGTCAGTCCAGCACATTGCGGAATGATCATATTGATCTCAGATGGTTGCTCGCGGCGGCAGTTTTCCTCATGTTGGTTGCGATCTTGATCGTCCGTTGGCGATGACATAAGTAGGACTGCCGAAGTCAGCCTTTGATTCCGTCGAGGGCCTGCTCGATTTCCTTGCGCACTTCGGGCGGGGGGATGACCAATGGCAAACGGGGAGGGCCGCCATAATACCCGTTCAGATCCATGGCGTGCTTCAGGCTGGGGACTCCGTACTTCCACTCGACAAATTCGACCACTTTGGAAATGCGGGATTGCCAGTCCGCGGCGGCGTCCGCTTCGCGCGTGCGGTGCGCTTCCCAGATACTGATCGCTGCGAAGGGAGCAGCGTTGGCGATCGCGGGAGCCGCGGCCGTTGCGCCTTCGGCGAATGATGCGGCCATGGTCGCGCCGTTGCCGGCGACGATCTGGAATCCTTGTTTGGCTTCGATGCGGATACGCCGGAGCTTGAGCGGATCGTCCGAGTTTTCGATGACGCCGAAGATGTGGGGGTGCGCTGAAAGCTCGACTACAGTTTCGACGGACATTTCCGCGCCGGTTTGAATAAAAACCGGAATCTTCGACTGGTCGGCGATCGCGCGGAAATAGATCAGTTGCGTGTCGACGTGCGCGGGCAGGGCGCGAATCACCACGGCTTTGTAGCCGAGCGTCTCGGAATGGTTGGTCAGAAAAACGGCTTCGCGAACGCCGGGCATCCCGGTCGCCGCCAGCAGCAGCTTTTCAGGCGCGGAGTATTCCGCTACCCATTCCCACGTGCGGATCTTTTCTTCAGAGGAAAGGACGGGACCTTCGCCGGTCTCGGAGCAAACGATATAGCCCGCGAGGTCGGTTCGATTCCACTTGCTGATGTTGTGTTCGATCTTGGCGGACCAGACGTCGCCCTGATGGTTAAACGGAGTGGTTGCGGGAAGGAAGATGCCTTGAAGTTTCATGGTTGGGCCGGCGCGGCGGCCGGCCCTCGAAAAAATGCAGCGACTAACGGTTAAACACGATGACGAAGGTGTACAGCGCCAGGGACTCGATCAGCGCCAGACCGATAATCAGCGCGGTTCGAATCGCGGCGGTGTTGCCGGGATTGCGAGCCATCGCTTCGGTGGCGCCGGCGGTGGCGCGGCCTTGTCCCAGCGCGCACAGGCCCGATGCGATGCCCATGCCGATGCCGATGCCGATGGTCTTCAGTCCGCTCTGATCTCCGCCGGTGGCGGCGTCGGCGGCAAACACCGGGCTCGCGATCAGCAGCAGGGCGACGAATACGAGAAATACTACTTTCTTGTTCATTTCTTGTTCCTCTCTTAAAAATGTCCGTCAAGGAGGTGGTGCCGGTCCGTGGCCTGGGGGCCCGGTGGCTCACACTTGGCGGCGATCATGCCGGTATGAAATTAGTGCTCGTGTGAAACCGCGCCTCTCACGTAAATCATCGCGAGAATCATAAAAATATAGGCCTGCAGGAAAGCGACGAACACGTGCAGCCCCATGAAGACGACCGGAACCACCAGGTGAACGGCGCTCATGAAGGCTCCGGTGACCTGTTCGCCCGCGAACATGTTGGCGTAAAGACGAATGGTGAGAGACATCGGCCGCGCCAGGTGGCTGATAATTTCGATGGGAAGCATCAGCCAGGCCAGCCACCAGATCGGTCCCAGGAACTGCTTCACATAACCGAAACCGTGGTGTCCGATTCCCAGAGCGTTGTAATAAAGAAACGTGGTGACGGCCAGCGCCAGGGGCACCGACGGCGACTGGGTGGGGGATTCAAACCCCGGAATAATGCCGATCAGGTTCATCACCAGGATGAACAGAAACAGCGCGCCGAAGTAGCCCAGATATTTTTCGCCATGTTCGATGCCGACGTCGTCCATCGTTTCCTTGAAGAATCCGTGGAAGACTTCCATGATGTGCTGAAACTTTCCCGGCTTATCCACCGACAGGCGCGGGCGCAGCAGGGTGACTGCGATGATCATAAGCGCCGCCACCAGCAGCTCCATGGTGATCCAGTTCTGCCAGGGCCGCGCGGGATTTTCCGCGGACATGCGAAACAGACCGAGAATCGAGTTGGCGACGCCGGCCAGATGGTCGTTGAACAGGGCAGTGAGCCACAGCTCGTGTTCAGGCATAGCTTTTTATTTCAGAAAAACTAACTCGTAAAGGATTTCCACGATGACGGCGGCCGCGGAAACGAAAAGCCCCGCCAGCACCGACATCAGGCTGATTTCCAGAACCTTCACTATAACATAAACCGCTCCGCCGACCATGAAGTAGCGCAGTCCGAACAGGCCCGCCGAACCGCGCGCGGTGCCGCTCGAAGTGATGGCCAGGGTCATGCGCTCGAGGGTCCAGAAATTGAGGACGGAGATGGACGCGCCACACAAGAAACCTCCGGCGGTTCGCGAGCCGAACCGCATCCCGGCGGCGATGGCGCCGAGGATCCCGAGCGCGATGGTGAATCGCACGATCCGCTGAAGAATCCGCTCGTCGAAGGTGCCGGTCATTCGGATTTGGTCAATTCCCGGATTAACTCGATGAATCCGCCGACGGTTCCGAGCAGAAGGAACACCATCTTGAAAATGTGCGTTCCTGCGAAATGATCGATTCCGTAGCCGATCGCGTAGCCGACCATCGTCGACACCGGCAGCAGGAGCGCCACCGAGAGATAACGCGCGACGGCATCGCCGAGGCTGTCGGGCTTGCCGCGCTTCATTGGTTAACCCGGGCTTTATTGTGGTGGATCGCAGCTGCCTTGGCGGCGGTTTCGTTTACCAGGAATCCCATCTTCGGATGAGACGGCTCGAGGTCGGCGCGAAGGCCGAAGTCCACGAGCGTCTCGGTGGTGGTGGGTCCAACGGAGGCGATGACGATTCGCTTCAATGCTGCGCGGACGGCGTCCTCCAGTCTTAATTCTGAAGCGACTTGAAACAGATGGGTCACCTGAATCGATGCGGTGAACATCGCGACATCGAACTGGTCGGCAGCGAGTTCTCGCACGGCCGCGCGCAAAGGCTCGCAATCTTCGGGAAGGTCCCATTGATAGACCGAGACCGCGGTCACCTCTTTCCCGCGGGCGCGAAGGCCGTCGAGCAATTCGGTGCTAGGGCGTCCATATTCCTGCACGGCAACGCGCTGTTCCGGCCGGCCGTCGAGCGATGCCAGAATCTCACGCCAGGTGTTCGGCTCGGGAACGGCGATGGTAACGGGCACTCCCCATTCGCGAAGCACCGCAGCGGGTTTCGAGCCTCGCGCCACAACGCTGATTTGCTTGAGAGCGTCCGCGAACGATCCCGGCGGCCAGCGCGTTTCGATGACTTGAGCCAGCAGTCGTGCGCCGACGCCGGTCAATAGAATCATCATGTCGAACTCGGCGCGAAAGAGCCGGTCCGCGAATTCGAAGGCGGCGCGATTATCTTCGAGGGGAACTTCACGCATCGATGGCGCGATCACCGGCAGGCCGCCAAGGTTGCGAATCAGGCGTTCGATTTCGGCCGAACGCCGGCTCTCCAGCGACAAAACACGCAGACCATCGAACGCCATCCGGTTTCAGCGTATCAGCTTATTGTCCATTTCCGGCCGGAGAGATCAGGAACTGCGCGAACTTTCCATCGTGCGCGACGTAGGTGGAGATGCTCACCGATTTCGACGCCATGCGAACGCGATAACTGCGGTAGGTCATGCCGCCGCGCTCCTCGGCGCTGGTTTGGGTGAAGCTGGAGGGCTCGCCCAGGGGGCCGAGGGACGACCCGAAATCGGCGAGCGTGCGATCCGTAAAATAGGATGCCAGGTCATCGGTGACCAGGTCGCGCTTGAGCTTGCCTTCTTGCAAGGCGGCGAAGATTTTCCGGGCATGTTCAAGCGCCGGGGCGGTGCGGGGGTCTTCGATGGGAGCCAGCATGCGGCTCTCGATATCGCGCTCGATCCGCCCCGCCGCGCCGTCTTCGCCGTTGGTCAGAACGGTGACCGAGATTTTGTCGTCGGGAAAAGTGACGTTCATGCTTACGAATCCCGCGGCGCCGCCGCTGTGCGCCCAGCGGCGATGACCGTTCACGAGGGAAACGTCCAGCCCGAGCGCATAATGCGTGCCGACGCCGTTCTTCAAAAGAACTTCGCGGGTCAAATCGCGGAGGGAAGCGGGCTTGAGCACGGTATCGTTCATCAGCGAAATGTCCCACAGAGCGAGATCGCCGGCGGTCATGCCGAGCTCGCCTGCCGCGTACATCCAGCCGTTGCCTTCGGGTGGAATTTCGCGCGCCGGTCCGAGGGCGTAGGTGGTGAAACCGGCGGGATCCTGATCGCTCCATTTATCGCGGCCGATGTCGACGGGAGAATGCATGCCTAGCGGCTCAAAAATGCGCGCGCGCAGAAAATCGATCAGCGGCTGGCCGGTGATCTTTTCAATGATCTGTCCGATGATGACGTAATTCGTGTTGCTGTACTGCCATTCGGTGCCGGGCTCGAAATCGAGCGGCTTTTTGGCCCATTCGTCGAGGATGTGACCGGGGGTAACGGCGTCGCGCATGAACGGGGCGACGTAATCGAGCGGGTAGAAATCCTGATAGCCGGAGGTGTGCGAGAGCAACTCGCGAATGGTGACGTCCTTGGCGCGAGTCAGCCCGGGCGTGAAGCGCGAGACCGGATCGTCCAGGGAAATTTTCCCTTCCTCGGCCAGCAGCAGGACCGCGGTGGCGGCGATCTGTTTGCTGTTCGAGGCGATTTTGTAGCGCATCAGAGGAGTCGCGGGCGTTTTGGGGTCGAGGCGCGCATCGCCATACGCGTGTAGGTAGGCCACTTTTCCATCCTTCACGACGGCGATGGACGCGCTGGGGACACGGGTATCCGCGAGAATCCGGTGTGCCGATTGATCGATAGCGGCTTCGGTAGATGCCGGCAACTGAGCGAACAGCGGAAGAGCGCAGAACGCCACCGCGAAACTCGATATTCGCATGAGGGGAGTATATAACTTACGGCTCGGCTAGAGAAACGGCTTTGTGCGCCAGCGCCCACGCGACGAAACCCGGCGGCGCATTGCGGACGCCCTGGACGTTGGCGTTTTCGATGTCGCGAATCGCCTGCCAGTGGACGCGGGCGAGATTCACTCCCGAAAGATCCACGTTGTGAAGATTCACCGCAGTAAGGTCGGCTCCCGTCAGGTCCGCGCCGGTGAGGTCGCCGTCGGTGAAATCGGCGTGATCGAATCTCACGTTTCGCAGGTTGGCGTCGCGAAAATTCGCCGATCGCAGGTTCGCGAAGGTGAGCTCGGCGGCGGTGAGGTCGCTGGAGCGGAGGTCGCAGGCCTCCAGATTGGCGCGCAGAAGATTCGCGTGATGCAGATGGACGCCTTGCAGGAAGGCTCCGGAAACATCGACGCCTACCAACGGGACGCCGTCGGCATTCAGTTCCTGAAGCGCTTCAATGCGCCCGCCGCTTCCGGTGTTGCCTTGCGCGGTATTGATCACCTGCCAGGCCTGATAGTGTCGCTGCTTGGTGCGATTGCCGGATTCGCCGAAATAGAAAATCACCGCGACGACGACCGAAAGCCGGCCCAGATATTCCAGGACTTCCAGAAACGCCCAGCGTCCCAGATAGTACGCGGCCCATTGCCAGATCCATTCGAAAGCGTGGAAAGGCAGGATCCAGCGATGGGCGAGCGAATCCCGATGATCGGTCCAGGAATCCGGCCGGGGCCGCTGCTGGGGCGCCGTCATGAGCTATTTTTTCGCGAGGCGGGATGCCAGTAACGCGTCGATGGAAAATTTTCCAGGGCCGAAAATCAACAGGATGAGCGACGCAAACAAGAAATTGTACGGAGCGGCGGCGGTGAATTTATCAGGACTGGAGAAGATGGAGAATAACGCCTCGCGATCGGCGGTGATGTAGGCGATCAACATGTCGAAGGCGAGCGGCAGGGCGACCAGCCGCGTGGCGAGCCCCAGAGCCAGCGCCATTCCTCCGGCGAATTCCAAACCGGAGACAAAGGCGGCGTTCAAGGCAGGCGCGGGAATGCCGAGGCTGGTGAAGAAGTTCGTGACCTTGCCGAGGTCCTGCAGCTTGCCCCATCCGGTCTGCATAAATTGCCAGCCCCAATAGAGCCTGACGAACAACAAGAACGGCGATTGCAGACTGGAGGCCGCGCGAATCAACGCGCGGTACGCCTTTTCGATAGTCTGTTTCACGGGCGGACCTTTTTCGGCGGGCGGCAAAGCCAACCGAGCGCCGCCCAGTTGGAGAACCAGGCTTCAATCAGCGGCTGTAATTCGTCGGCGGGAACGGAGCTGGCTTTAAAGCACTCCGTCAAGGCTCTGCCGATTGCGCGTCCGGCGCGAAGCAACTCCAGCAGGTGAAATTCGTCGAGTGAAAGGCGGCGGTAATAGACGGAAAATTCGAGGCGATGCACCGCCAGGTAGATCGGCTCCGGCTTCAAGTTCCGACCGATGGTGGCGCGGCGGGCCTTCGGCTTTGTCACCGCATTGCTCGCCGTCTCATGCTCGCCGGTGTTGACGCGGATGCGCAGATCGTCGACCGGAAAATTCAGGTCGAGAAGGCGGACATAAGGTTGGACGCCGATGCGCAAGCCGGGGCCGAGGTCCAACAAGTCCTCCGGCTCCAGCACTTTCTCCGTGGCGCCGTCCCAGGCTTCGATGTGAGCCCATTCGAGGCGGACCATGTCGCGGGCCAGATCGAGCTTTTTGCCCGCGAATCGGGGATTCTTTAGGAGCCACGACTCCAGGCGCGAGCCCAGATCGCGCAAGGTGAAGGAGCGGGACGGGCAATCGGCCAGATAGGACCGGACCAGCTTATCGAAAGCGCGCTGCCCGACGACGGCGCGCAGACCGGGAAAATCCTCGTACATCGCGTCGATCACGCGGTACCAGTAGCTGCGGCTGTAGATTTCCAGACGCTCCCGCGAGGTCAGGCGATCGTTGGGCTTGAGGTAATCGGCCTTGATCTTGGGCTGAAGATTGTCGTCGTCGCCGGCGAGCGGCGCGAACAGGTCGGCCGCCATGCGCCGTTGCAGTTCGAGAAGTTTCATGGCGTCACTTCCGACAAACGGGGCGCGGGAAGATACTTCGCGGCTTTGAGCGCTTCGGCGTGAACTTCCTCGAACGACGGAATCCGATCGTCCCATTCGAGCAGCGTAGCCGTGGGGCCGAAGCGTCGAATGGCATGCTGGTAAAGCTTCCACACCGGATCGATCACCGGATGATCGTGCGTGTCGAGGATATATTTTTGAAATTTGGAATGGCCGGCGATGTGCATCTGCGCGATCCGTTCAGCCGGAACGCTGTTCAGGTATTCGTAAGGATCGAAGCTGTGATTCCGGGACGAAACATAGATGTTATTCACGTCGAGCAGGATGCCGCAATCGGCGCGCTCCACCACTTCGTTCAGAAATTCCCATTCCGTCATTTCGGAAACGTGAAATTCGGCGTAGCTGCTGACGTTCTCGACGGCGATGGGCACTTCCAAGAAATCGCGAGCCTCGCGGATCTTGCGCGCGGTCACCCGCGCGGCCTCGAAGGTATACGGCATGGGCAGGAGATCGTGGCTATAGGTGCCGTCGACGCTGCCCCAACAGAGATGATCGGTCAGCCACGGCGTTTTTGTCCGCTTCACCAGCGTCTTCAATCGGCGCAAATGATCTCGATTCAGCTTTTCCGCTGAGCCGAAGTACATGGAAACGCCGTGCTGGACCACGCGATAACGTTCCAGGATCTGATCGAGCATAGCCAACGGGCGGCCGCCATCGATCATGAAGTTCTCGGAAATAATTTCAAACCAATCGACCACCGGCTTCCGCTCGAAGATGTGGGCGTAATGCGGGATGCGCAGGCCGACGCCGATCCCGTAGTCGGTATGTCCGTTGAATCGATTGGCAGGCATAAAAATGGGGGTCAGGCACACCATCCTGACCCCAATATTTCGTCCTCGAAACTATTTCTTCATCGATCCGTCGGTAGCGCAGCCGCCCTTGCCTTTGCAGGAATTCTTGCCCTTGCAACCGTTGTCGCTGGTCTTGCAGCCGCCCAACCCCTTGCAGGAGTTCTGACCCTTGCAGGCATGCTTTTCTTTGTCGGCCATCGAGGAGCCAGCCAACACGCCGGCGGCGGCGATGGTGGTTGCGGAACTGTTCGTCGTCGGAACGCTGGCGGCGTCCACGCGCGCCACCGTACCGCCCAGCAAGCCGGTGAAGGCCGCCGTAAGCACCAGGGATTTCTTGGAAACTTTCATTTTTTCAATTCTCCTTTGTATTGCGGCGACGTCCCCTTGTGCGAACGTCTATCCGTCGAGTATATCCACCTACAGCTACGAAATATTCCGCCCGGCGGATTTTCTTCGCCGAAAAAAGATCGGGCTACGGCCTAGCCCAAAAAACGGGCTAAGCTGAAGAAAAGCGGCGGTCGGGAATATTTTGCACGGGAACATGCATTCCTATATGTATGATGACGACGGGCTGTCTGGACATCCGCATGCCGGATAATATTTCCCAGCCCGCAGTCTCAGCCGATTCCGAACGATTCGCGGCGGAGGCGATGCCTCACGTCAACGACATTTTCCGGACTGCGGTACGGATGCTGGCCGGTGACCGGGTTCACGCAGAGGATGCAGCCCAGGAAGTCTATCTGCGCGCGTGGCAGTCCTTTCATCGATTTAAAGCCGGTACCAACTGCCGGGCGTGGTTGTTCAAGATCTTGTTTCACGTAGCCCATCATCAACGCCGCCAGTGGTTCCGGTTCCCGTCGGTAGCGGATGCCGACGAAATTCTGGAGTCGACCCCAGCTTCCTCCGAGACGGTGCCGGAGCAACTTCGGGACGAAGATATCCTGGCGGCGCTCGACCGGATTCCAGCGGAATTTCGCGCGCCGATTCTGCTGGTGGATGTGGAGGAGTTTAGTTATAAGGAATCCGCCGAAATCTTGCGGGTGCCAATGGGGACCATCATGTCCCGGCTGAATCGCGGACGGAAATTGCTCCGTACGGAATTAGCCGAGGTCGCGCGGGCTTACGGCATTGGCAGAACGGAGACGGCATGAGCGGCCAACCGGACCGGAACAACCGCCTGAAGAACGCCGTCCACGGAGTTTCGGCACCGCCGGATCTGGAAGCTCGGATCGGCGAACGCCTTCGCGGCGAGGGGCCGGCGCGATCCTGGACCATGTGGCTGGTCCCGATGGCCGTAGCCGCCGTCGCCGCAGTTCTGTTCGTGATTCCCTATCAAGCAGGATATTTCCGTTTCACTCCCGCGACGCGCGCGTCCTATATCGCCTCGGTTTCCGGCCGGGTGGCGGCGATGATGCGGATTGGATTACAGGATCACATCCATTGCGCGGTCTTCCGGAAATATCCCGATCATCCTCCGGAGCCCGCCGAGTTGGTGCGCGAACTGGAGCCGGAATATCAGGGCCTGCTGCCGATCGTCCATGAGCGCGTGCCGGCAGGTTACACGCTGATGATGGCGCATCATTGTGACTATCACGGCCGCAAATTCGTTCACCTGACATGGAAAGATCATGCGCATCTGCTGTCGCTGTTGATCACGCGCCGGAATCCAGAGGAGCAATTCGACCCGGCTCCCGCCGTTCCGCCTCTTCAGGATTCAGGAATTCCTATATATCGCTCGGACGTGCAGCGGTTTCAGATTGCGGCGTTCGAGAGCGGAACGTATCTTGTGTACTTCGTTTCCGACCTGCCGGAAAGCCAGAATAGCGCGATGATGCTGGCGCTCGCGCCGGATATCCGGAATTTCCTGGAGCCGCGGGCCTGGTGAATCGCAGACGATTTGCGGGTTTGATACTAGGCGCCTCGTTGGCGCGGGCTCAGGATTCGCCAGAAGAGCACCGTGTAGAGGTCGGCGGCGCGCAAATCGAGGTGTCTTTTCGCGCGGCCGATTTCGATTTGCCGCCCGATGCGCTGCTGAACTGGGTGAAGGAGTCGGCGCGCGCGGTGAGCGGTTATTTCGAAACGTTCCCGGTATCTCATGCACGGATTCACATCGTCCAGGGCCGGCGCGCCGGAGTCGGAAGCGGCAGGACGTTCGGGGAGGGGGGCGCGCGGACGCGCATTTCCATCGGCCAGCATTGCACCATCGCCGATCTGAAAGAAGACTGGATGATGACGCACGAGATGGTCCACTACGGCTTTCCGTCGATGGAGGAGCGGCATCATTGGATCGAAGAAGGATCGGCGACCTACGTGGAACCGATTGCGCGGGCGCGTATCGGGCAACTGACGCCGCAGCGTGTTTGGGGCGACATGATACGGGACATGCCGCAAGGTCTGCCGCAAGCGGGCGATCAAGGGCTGGACAATACCCACACCTGGGGGCGGACGTATTGGGGTGGCGCTATCTTCTGCCTGTTGGCCGACGTCGGGATCCGGAAACACAGCGGAAACCAGAAGGGCCTGGAGCACGCGCTGCGGGCGATCCATCGCGCGGGAGGGAATATCGAGGTGGATTGGCCGCTCGAGAAGGCGCTGAAAATCGGCGATCAGGCTACCAACGGAACCGTGTTGATGGACCTGTATCGCGAGATGGGTCCGAAAGCGACGCCCGTCGATTTGTCCGATTTATGGAAACAGCTGGGTGTGAGCCGGAGCGGGCGTGAAGTGACGTTCGACGATCGGGCTCCGCTGGCGGCGGTTCGAGCAGCGATGTTCCAGCCGTAATGCGTTACAGCGTTTCGAACGTGACACCGGCGTAGATCTCAGACATCGGGACGGAGCATTGGACGCTGTCGACCCGGCACGTCGAATCGAGACCGATCGATTCCGAAAGGAGCCATTCATCCGATGGCTGCCGGCGGAATATCTCGATCCTCGGTTCGTCCTGAGAGACGAGCGCAAGCTCGCCCAGCGAAGGCATCCTGCGATAATGCGACGCCTTAAAGCCGCGATCGTAGGCTTCGGTTGATGGCGAGAGCACTTCGACAATCACCACGGGGTTACTGATGACATCGGTGCGCGAGTCCGAAAAGCGCGGCTCACCGCAAACGACCAATACATCCGGATAGGTGTAGAAGTCGGCGGCAACTTGCACCCGCATGTCACTAGAGCAAACGGAGCAGCCTCGCCCTTCAAGCGCGTTTGCCAGCCGGCGATTCAAATTCGAGATGATCCTCGCGTGGGTCCACGTTCCGCCGGACATCGCGTAGACACGTCCCGCGCAATATTCACTACGGAATTCCGCGGCACGGTCCTGCGCGAGGTATTCCTCCGGCGTGACGCGCGTCTGAGGACTGGCCGCCATGCTTATATTCTAGTCTGGAGTATGCTTTACTGCTACCAATAGGAGACTGCTCCATGCGAGCCTCTGGGATGGCCGCCGTTTCTCGTGGGAGCCGCGCCACAATGCGCCCGACTTGACCAGGTCGAATATATAAGGGCGTGAATCGATAAATATATATCTTAGGAGTCAGAATGGTTTTATCCGATATAGACATACGGCGGTACATCGCGGAAGCGAAAATCAAGATTACGCCGCCGTTGCCGCCGGAGCAATTCGGAAGCTGCTCGGTCGATTTCCGGCTGGGCAATGAATTCAGCGTGTTCGAGCACAGCCGGCACGCCTTCATCGACCTCAAGGAGCGCACCGCGATTCAGGATCTGATGCGCCCCATCGTGGTTCCGCAGGGCGAGCCGTTCATCCTGCAGCCTCATGAATTCGCCCTGGCGATCACCGAAGAGATCCTGGAGTTGGACGATGACGTTCTAGGGCGTCTGGAGGGCCGGTCGAGCCTGGGGCGCATCGGCATTATCGTCCACGGCACGGCGGGCCTGTTCGATCCGGGCTGGATCGGCAAGGCGACCCTGGAGTTGAGCAATCTGGGCCGGATGCCGGTCGCGCTTTATCCGGGCATGCGGATTTGTTCGTTTACCTTTGAACAGCTTAGCTCCCGCGTCGCGGTGTCCTATCGCAACAAGGTGGGTAACAAATACGCGGGGCAGGATCGTCCGCTGGCCAGCAAACTCGCGAGCGAAACGTCGAAGTAGCCGGCGTTGCCAATCCCCTTGGACCGCGGGGCGATCCTCCCGGACCGCCCGCGCGTCCTCCGATGTCCAATGGGAAGCGGGAACGGACGGTGGCCGTTCCGCGCGTGACAAGCTGGAGATGTAGCTGGAACGTAAAACGTTTCAGCGTCCCGACGATCCAAACCCGCCGTGGCCGCGGGCGGAATCACTCAGATCGCTTTCTTCCCACTCAATCGACTCATATCGCGAAACAATCAACTGGGCGATCCGGTCACCTTTTTCAATTATGTAATCATTAGTGCCTAAATTAAACATGATTACCCGTATTTCTCCGCGATAACCGGGATCGATTGTGCCGAAGTTCACCGTTACGGAGTGCTTGAGCGCCATCCCGCTTCGGGGACGCACCTGGGCTTCGTAACCGGAAGGCAGCTCAATGGCGATGCCGGTGGGAACTGCCTGCGCGGCTCCTACTTTGAGTACCCGGCTTTCGATCGCCCGCAAATCTAAGCCGGCGTCTTCGTTGGCGCCGTGGGCGTAGGAAGGCAGCTCGGCTTCGGGGTGAAGTTTCTTGATTCTAATTTTCATCGGAGAAATAGCTATCATAACCGTTTGACCACATCGAAACCTTCCCGAGTCCTGACGATCGCGCCGATGCCTCCTGAGAAGAGCGCGTATGCGCTTGCACGGTATAGCCGTTCACCCGACGCGATCCAAAAATCGATCGATTGGGTGCGCACGCACGATTCGCAAAAGTTTCTGGAGAGCTTCTATTTTCAGTACGGGCATGCGTCCATCGCCGATCTGGGACACGTCGTATTGTGTTTTGAAGGCGTGTCGGAACTGGCGGCGACGGAGATTGAAGACGAGCAGCTTTGGGACGGACAGGCGCGTTCCTCGCGCTATCAGGATTTTTCACGGTCGGGCTTCATCGTTCCGCCGGAATTGAACGCGGAAGAAACGAGCCTTTACCGGTCGGCCGCCGAGCGCCTGCTGGCGGGGTACGCATCGATTCATCGCAAGATGGTGGAGCATCTTTCGGAAAAGCATCCCAAGCCGGAGGACATGAAGCCCGACGCGTACGAACGAAACATCAAGGCGCGGGCTTTCGATGTCGCGCGCTACGCCCTGTTCTTCGGGATTCCCACGGGAGTCGGCCAGGTGACCAGCATCCGTACACTGGAGCGGCAGATCCGGCGGCTGAAATCGTCGGAGTACGCCGAGCTGCGCGAGGTCGCTGAAGAGATGGCCACGGCCTGCGCGGCTCCGCCTGGCGTGGAATGGGAACCGGGCTCGTTCTCGGAGCCGATGGCGCCGACGCTTGCGCGGCACGTCGATCCGGATGAGCACGCCGCCGGGTCCCACCGAGACTTAGCGTTGTGGGCGCGGCAGAATCTTCCATCCACAAGCCAGGGCGGGTCGACGGAGGCGGTAACGGTGATTCGGCCGGACCATGCCCACACCGACATCACGGCAACCTTGTTATTTCCGGTCACGGACCGGCCGTACCGCGAGCTCTACGAACTCGCCGCGAGCTGGAACGACGCGCGCCGCAATGAAGTAATCGACGTCGCGTTGCGCTCGCGGACCCGCCGAGATGAATTGCTGCGCGGCTTCAGGGGCGGGATTTACGCGTTCGATTTTCTAATGGACATTGGGGCTTATCGCGATTTTCACCGCCATCGCCGGTGTCATCAATTCCGTCAGGCGTATCGCGGCAAGCTCGGCTACGATACGCCGGACGCGATGGTCGAGACGGGCTTGCAGGCGGAATACGATTCGCTCATGCGGGATACGCTCGGAGCAATGTCTCAGCTTCCCGGCAGCGGCGCGGATTATCTGTTGCCGTTCGGAGCGCGGTCCCGATTTCTGTTCAAAATGGATTTCGCCGAAGCCGAGTACATCGCGCGCCTGCGTAGCGGCGTGAAAGGGCATTTCAGCTATCGCAAGATCGCCTGGGAGATCAAACGGAAGATGCAGGAGCTCGAGCCGGAACTGGGGCGGCTGATGGAAGCCACTCCGCCGTGGATAGAGGATCCGTTGAAGCGATGATCCTGTTGCCTTACGCCCTTTTCTCCGCGAGCCTGCGGGCGAATCGCTCGACGTTCACGACAAAGCGCTCGTGGGTTCCGTCGGCGATTTGTTCCTTCGAGTCGAAGGCCTCCACTTTGAACTTCACGCGGCGTTCGTCCACCGAGATCACTTCGCTTTTAATGGTGACCTCCATTCCCAGCGGAGTGGCGGCTAAATGCCGGACGTTGACCTCGGTGCCGACTGAGTCGTAGCCGGCATCGAGCAGGGGGACGATGGAATCCCGGCAGGTCATTTCAAGAAGCATGATCAGGGCCGGCGTCGCGAGTACGCGGGCGCCTTCTAACCCTAGAAAATTGATGGCGATATCGCTCGAGACCACGCGCTTTTGTTCGCCTTTGAGTCCCACCGGAATGCCTGGCATCTGGTTCCATGTTATCCTGAAGCCGTATGTCCATTCCGAACGTCAAGCGGTACCGCATCACCAGCCCGGACGGATCGATGACTGCCAGCCTGATGGCCGTGCTGCCGAAGAACGTCGACGTCAACACGTATCTTTCGGAAGCGGCGCAGCGCTTTGACTGGAAAGCGTACCAGGAAGCCCAGCAGAAGCAGTTCAAGATCCGCGTCGGCCAGCAGAAACAGAAGAAAGCCAAGTAATCCCGGGGCAGGCGATCATGGTCGCCTGCCTTCAAAACTCCTCGTTAACTTTACGGAAGCCGAGCCCGTAAGTTCCGCAGGCTGCGGATGCCTTCCTGCGCGACATCGGTGTCCGGGTCGGTCGATAATGTCTCGCAGGAACGGCAGGCTGTCGCGATCGCCGGAGCGCGCGAGCACGATGCTCAACTGGATCTTTTCGTCCTTGGTGGCTCCGCGTGAGCATTGGATAGATCGCCTGGCGAACTGAAGCGTCGCGCGCCAGTTCGGTGAGGAACGCGCTGGCGACGTCGCGATAGGCGCGAACATTCAGGGTATTTATCAGATAACGTAACGGACTGAACTCGCTCGGTCTCCAGATCGCCCAGGTCACCAGGGCGAAGGCGTCGGAAAGACGCGGACTCATCTTGTGCTCATCGTTGAATGCGCTTTGTCGAGCGCTGGCCGATCCGACGGATTCTTCAGGCGCCCCAAGCCCTCGGCCGCGGCGGCGCGCAGAGACTCGTCCTTGTCATTGAGATAGCGCAGGAAGGTGTCGCGATCCTGCGCGTCGGCGAGCATTGCCAACGCTTCGAGCGCGGCTCGGCGGACTTTATTGTCGCGCGCGTGCGACAGCGCGTCGCGCACATCCGGCGCGGCTTCCTTGATTGGCGCAGAATGCCGGTGGTTTCGAGCGCGGCGATCTGGATCCTGTCGTTCAGATCGTGAACCAGAAAGGCCGATGCGCGGCGCCGCGGCAGGGTCGCGAATCTTCTGGAGCGCGATCAGCGCTTCGTACATCACCGGATCGTCCTTGGAGTGCAGCGCTTCGATCAGATCGGGGATCGCCGCCCGGCCGCGCAGGATGCCGATGGCCCGCGCCGCATTGGCCCGCGCGTCCACCGTCGCGCCGCCCGCGCGAGATTGCCCAGCGCCGCGATCACGTCCGGACGCACCTGCACGTACGCATCGATCACCTGGTCGTTGGTGTCGCTGAACTTCGCCTTAATCGAATTGCCCACGCGCGAGATGGTCCCGCTCATGCCGGTCTTGATGTAACCCGGCAGGTAGACGTTGACCAGGCCGTCGGTGGCGCGGATCTGAATTTCGGCATCGTTATCGCTCGGCGGCGATCACCAGCGGATCCACCGTCTTGCGGCCCGCCGATATCCATCAGCGCTTTGACCGCTTCGACGCGCACGCTGACGTCGGGATCGCTTGACGTAAGGAGCGATCTCGGGGAATCGAGTCCTGGCCTTGCTTGCCTAGATCGCGAACGGCCTTGACGCGCTGCTTGGTATCGAGAGAAGAGCCCTGTCCGAAGCGCGAGGGCGGAAGTCAGAACGAATAGAAGAATGTTGTTTTCACCGCACAAACTCGAGCGTAACGCGGTGCGGGATCAGTCCGGCGTCGTACCCCATGTCGAGCAGTTTCTGCGCGGCTTTCGGCACCAGCTCCCCGCAATCCACGGTGTAATGGTTGACATACATGCCCACGAATTTCTCCGCCAGCGCAGGGTCCATATCGCGAGCAAACTGCAGCGCATAGATTCAGCGATTCCTCGCGATGATCGAGCGCGTACTGAATGCTTTCGCGCATCAGACGGCAGCATTCGCGAACCGATTTCCGGCGATCAGATCGCGCCGCAGCGCGTTGGCGCCCAGCGGCAGCGGCAGATCGTAGGTATTCTTCCACCAGCGGCCCAGATCGACGACATTGTGAAAGCCGCCCTTGCGAATAGGTCAACTGCGCTTCGTGAATCACCAGGCCGGCGTCGGCTTTGTTCTCGTGCACTGCATCCAGAATCTGATCGAACGGCACTATCCACGGCTTCGAAGTCGGGCTGCATCAGGCGCAGCGTCAGATATGCGGTGGTCAGCTTGCCGGGAATCGCGATACGCTTGCCTTTCAGATCATCGACGCTCATCGGATGGGTGGCCACCACCATGGGGCCGTAGCCGTCGCCCACGCTCGATCCCGACGCCATCAGGGCGTACTTGTCGGCGACGTAAGGATAGGCGTGATAGGAAATCGCGGTCAGCTCATACTCGCCCTTCGCGCGCCTTCTGATTCAGCGTCTGAATGTCGTCGAGCACGTGGCGAAACTGCACCAGCGACGAGCGAATCTTCCGCGTCGCCAGGGCATAAAACATGTACGCGTCATCGGAGTCCGGGCTATGAGCGCAGACGATATCTACTGGTGCGGTGGTCATCCGATGGAGTGAATCCTCATGATAGCAGGACAGGCATATGTCCGTCGCATGCCGCACGCGGTTGGGAATGATATTTTCGGATGCCGGCGTGGCCTGCGCGAGGATTAAAGAGCTTCGAGTTCGATCCGCAAGACGGCCAGTGCCTGTTCGAGCTGTGCGATCACGGCGGCGGCAGGAGCAAGATTTCGCGCCCGGCCTAATTCTTCCAAAGTCCGGGCGGCTTCAAACGCGGCAGCGGCGCCGAAGTTCGCCACCGATCCCTTGAGCCCATGTGCGGCCCGCTCCAGCGCCTTGGCGTCGGCGCGCGCGGCGGCATCGCGCAGGTCGGCGAGCGACTTAGGGTAATCCTCCAAAAACAGGACCGCGATTTCCTTGAGCAGTTCGACGTCGCCACCGACTCGAGATAAAGCGACCTGACGGTCGAGCGAAGCTCCCTCTGGCGGCATGACCATAACTATCTTCGCACTCTGTCTCCCCATTTCATATCGGGGGCGGCGGACGGTTTATGATGAAAAATCTGGAAACGATTCAAGTCCAACTCGAGGCGGCGTACTTTCTCCATGTCCCGGCAATGGTGGACGATCGGACGCTGCTGGTACTGACGCTCCACGGGTTTGGCTCGAATCCGGAAGTGATGCTTCGCCTGACCGTGCCCTCGGTCGGCGAGGATTGCATTGTGGCGAGCCTTCGCGCGCCGAATCAGGATTATCTCACCGGCAACCCGGCGACGAACGACGTTGGCTACAACTGGGGCACGCGCAAGCATGCGGAACTAAATATCCGACTGCATCACGATATGGTCCGCGGAGTTGCCGCGCAACTGCGCGCGCGATTCGGAACCTTCAAGTCGCGCACGGTGCTGATGGGATTTTCACAGCCCGTGGGATTGAATTATCGCTTCATCGGCACGCATCCGGAGGAAGCGGGCGGCGTGATCGCGATCTGCGGCGGCGTCCCCAAGGATTGGGAAGAAACCAAGTACGCGCGCGTCGACGCGCCGATCCTGCACATTTCCCGATCGGAAGATGAATTTTTCCCAACCGATACCGTCCGCGGATTTCCCGATCGACTGAAGCATCACGCGACCGACGTCGAGTTCCACCTGCTGCCAGGCGGGCATCGCTTCCCGTCGAAGGCGCGGCCGATTATCGCCGCGTGGAAGAATCGTGTGTTTGGAAGTTAGGGAGGGCCTTCGGAAAGTCCGTCGAGCACGAACCGCCCCGCGGACTTGCGGAAGTACAGCGAGTATTCGTTGCCTTTTGCCTTCCAGGTAACCATGTAGCCCTCGGGGATTCTTTGCGGTTTCGCGCGCGCCACGGCCCGGCGCATGTCGACCGGGAAATAGGACGGGTAACGCGAAATGAAATCGTCCTGGGACGAAATTTTGCGTACGCTGCCGAGTTCCCAGTCCATCGGAAAATGAGCAAATCGGGCAACGGCCGTGGCGTTGTTCCGAGCAACCGCGGCTTGAAACTGGGGCCACCACGCGGCGAACCCGTCGTCGGCCGCATTAGCCGAAATCGCGAGCAGCGCCAGTGTGACGAGGGCTTTCACCTGGGATTGGTCACTCGGCCTTATCGGCCAGGACCCGAACGTGATTGTCGCGGACTTCGACGTAGCCGCCGGTTACGGTGTAGCGGTCCGTGCGGCCGCTCAGCGTGATGGAGAGTTCGCCGGCGCCCAGTTCGCTCAGCAGCGCGGCGTGGCCGGGCAGGATGCCCATGTAGCCGTCCTTGCCGGGGATCTGCGCGGAGTCGGCCTGCTGGCTTGCGACCAGTTTCTCGGGCGTCGCGATTTCGATCTGGAAAGTGTCTGCCACGTTACTAGCGCTCTTCTTCATCTCCTCCCACGTCTCGAGCACGTCGTCGATGGAGCCCTGCATGTAGAACGCCTGCTCCGGAATTTCGTCGTGCTTGCCTTCGACCACTTCCTTGAAGCTGCGCACGGTGTCGGCCACCTTGACGTACTTGCCCTTGCGGCCGGTGAACGCTTCGGCGACGTTGAACGGCTGCGACAGGAAGCGCTGGATCTTGCGGGCGCGCGCGACGGTCGCTTATCTTCGTCCGAAAGTTCGTCGACGCCCAGAATCGCGATGATGTCCTGCAGATCTTTGTAGCGCTGCAGAATCTGCTTCACCTGCTGCGCGACGTTGTAGTGCTCCTCGCCGATGATGCGCGGATCGAGAATGCGCGAAGTCGACGCCAGCGGATCGACGGCCGGATAAATTCCCAGTTCCGAAATCGAGCGCGAAAGGTTCGTGGTCGCGTCCAGGTGAGCGAACGTGGTGGCCGGAGCCGGATCGGTGTAGTCGTCGGCGGGCACGTAAATCGCCTGCACCGACGTGATCGAACCGGTCTTGGTCGACGTGATGCGCTCCTGCAGATCGCCCATTTCGCTGGCCAGGTTCGGCTGATAACCCACCGCGCTCGGCATGCGGCCCAGCAGCGCCGATACTTCCGAACCGGCCTGCGTGAAGCGGAAAATGTTGTCGATGAACAGCAGCACGTCCTGATTTTCTTCGTCGCGGAAATATTCGGCGACGGTCAGCGCGGTCAGCGCGACGCGCAGACGCGCCCCGGGAGGCTCGGTCATCTGGCCGTAGATCAGCGCGCACTTCGATTTCGTCCAGTCGTGCGGATCGATCACGCCGCGATTCCTGGAATTCCAGCCACAGATCGTTGCCTTCGCGCGTACGCTCGCCGACGCCGGCGAACACCGACACGCCGCCGTGCTTGGTGGCGAGGTTCGTGATCAGCTCCTGAATGATGACCGTCTTGCCGACGCCCGCGCCGCCGAACAGGCCGATCTTGCCGCCGCGCAAGTACGGTTCGAGCAGATCGATGACCTTGATGCCGGTCTCGAACATCTGCAGTTCGGTCGACTGCTCGTCGAACGCCGGCGCCGGGCGGTGAATCGGATAGCGCTTCGCGCGTGTTCACCGGACCCATCTTGTCCACCGGCTCGCCGATCACGTTCAGCACGCGGCCCAGCGTTTGCTTGCCCACCGGCACCGTCACCGGCTCGCCCAGGCTCTCGGCCTTCATGCCGCGCACCAGACCGTCGGTGGGCTGCAGCGCGATGGTGCGCACGCGGCTCTCGCCGATGTGCTGCGCCACTTCGCAGATGATGTCGATCGGCTCGGGCACGTTGAAGCCTTCGCTGGTGATGCGAATCGCCGTGCGGATGACGGGGATCTGCCCTTCCGGAAACTCGATGTCGACGGCCGGTCCGGCCACCTGAATCACTTTTCCCGATCATACAGACCTCATATAACCAACGCCTCGCTCTAGTCCAGAGCGGCCGCGCCGCTCACAATTTCGATAATTTCGCGCGTGATGCTCGCCTGGCGCACGCGGTTCATATACAGCGTCAGCTTGTCGATCACGTCGGTGGCGTTCGAGCTGGCGGCGTCCATCGCCGTCATGCGCGCGGCGTGCTCGGCCGCCACCGATTCGAGCAGCGCGCGGATAAATCTGCAGCTTGACGTAGCGCGGCAGCAGGCTGCCCAGCAATTCCTCGGGCTTCTGCTCGTAAATGTAATCGACCGGCTTCGTGCGACTTGGGAACCTCGATCGGCAGCAGCGCGTCTGGCAGTGAGGTGCGGCGCCATCACGCTCTTGAATTCGTTCCCGAACAGATACACCGCGTCGACTTCGGCGTTCGAAAACGCGTCGATCATGGTGTTCGGCGATCGTCTCGGCGTCCTCGAAGCGCAACCTTGCGGAACATGTCCATATGCTCGCCGCGAATGTTGCGCGTCGCGCTTGCGGAAATAGTCGCGGCCCTTGCGGCCGATCAGCTCGAAGCTCAGCTCGTGCGGCGCTGATGCTCGTCCGACGAAGCGCTGTGCCAGCTTCAGCAGGTTGGCGTTGAAGCCGCCCGCCAGGCCGCGATCCGCCGTGACCACGATCACCAGAATGCGTTTTTCCGGACGCACCGCCAGCAGCGGATGTCTCGCCGGCGTCCGGACTCTGGCTGGCCGCTTCGGCGACGTTCGCCAGCATCTGGCTGCAGCATCGTCGCCGTAAGGACGCGCCGCCATCGCCCGCTCCTGCGCCTTGCGCAGCTTCGCCGCCGAGACCATCTTCATGGCCTTGGTGATCTGCTGCGTGTTCTTGACCGAGCGGATGCGCCGCCGGATGTCGATCAGACTCGGCATTTACTTGGATTTTGTGCTCCTGAACGAAGCGGGTCTTGAATTCCTTGATGCGCCGCGTTCATCTTGCGCCTTCAGATGCGTCGTCCAGCGCTTTCTTTTCGCGAATCGCCGGCAGCATGCCGGGATGCGCGTTCTCGACGAAGCGTGAACAGCCCGTCTTCGAACGGCGCGGCACTGTTCGAGCGGCAGATCGTCCAGGAATCCGTTGGTGCCGGCGTAAATGATCAGCACCTGCTTTTCGACCGGCACCGGCGAATACTGGCCCTGCTTCAGAATTTCCACCATGCGGCTGCCGCGCGTGAGCTGCGCCGCCGAGGCCTTATCCAGATCGGAGCCGAACTGCGCGAACGCCGCCAGCGCGCGATACTGCGCCAGGTCCAGACGCAGGCTGCCGGCCACCTGCCGCATGGCCTTGATCTGCGCGTTGCCGCCGACGCGGCTGACCGAGATACCGACGTTGATCGCCGGCCGGATGTTCGAGTTGAACAGATCCGATTCGAGATAAATCTGGCCGTCGGTGATCGAAATCACGTTGGTCGGAATGTACGCCGAAACGTCGCCCGCCTGCGTTTCGATGAACGGCAGCGCGGTCAGCGATCCGCCGCCCAGTTCATTCGACAGCTTCGCCGCGCGCTCCAGCAGGCGGCTGTGAAGATAGAACACGTCGCCGGGAAACGCTTCGCGCCCCGGAGGACGGCGCAGCAGCAGCGAAATTTCGCGATACGCCGCGGCGTGCTTCGAAAGATCGTCGTAAATGCACAGCGCGTGGCGGCTGCTGTCGCGGAAATATTCGCCGATCGCGCAGCCCGAGTAGGGAGCGAGATACTGCATCGGCGCCGGATCGGACGCCGTGGCCGCCACCACGATGCGTGTACTCCATGGCGCCGTAGTCTTCCAGCGTCTTCACCACCTGCGCCACCGTCGACCGCTTCTGGCCGATCGCGACGTAGATGCAAATCACGTCGCCGCCCTTCTGATTGATGATGGTGTCGAGCGCGACCGTGGTCTTGCCGGTCTGGCGGTCGCCGATGATCAGCTCGCGCTGGCCGCGGCCGATCGGAATCATCGCGTCGATGGCCTTGATGCCGGTCTGCAGCGGCTCTTTCACCGGCTGGCGGTCGACCACGCCGGGCGCGATGCGCTCGATGGCGTTGTAAGCCTTCGCTTCGATGGGACCCTTGCCGTCGATCGGCTGGCCGAGCGCGTCCACCACGCGGCCGATCATCGCCTCGCCCACCGGCACCGACATGATGCGGCCGGTGCGGCGGACTTCGTCGCCTTCCTTGATGCCCGAGTATTCGCCCAGCAGCACCGCGCCGACCTGATCTTCTTCCAGGTTCAGCGCGATGCCCGAAACGCCGCCCTTGAACTCGATCAGTTCGCCGGCCATCACGTTTTCCAGGCCGTAAATGCGGGCGATGCCGTCGCCCACCGAAATCACCGAGCCGGTTTCGGCGACGTTGACCGCCTTGTCGTAATTCTCGATTTCCTCGCGCAGCACGCGCGAGATTTCATCCGCCCGAATCTGAGCCATAAGATCCCTTCGTTACAGCTACGCTCCGCCAGTTTCACCCGCAGGCGCTCCAATTGTCCGCGCACGCTGCCGTCGTAAACGGTCGATCCGACGCGCGCCACCACGCCCCCGATCAGCGCCGGATCGATGGTGAATGTCAATTTCGCCTTCTTCCCCGCCAGCCGCGAAAGCTCGGTTTCGAGCTCGGCCCGCTGCGCCGCGGTCAAGCGATCGTCGCGCTGGTCACATCGGCGCGCACAAACCCCAGCCGCTCGTCGAGCAAGATCTCAAACGCTTCCACGATCGACGGCAGCTCGTGCATGCGGCGATGGTCGATCACCACAAACAGGAAATTGCGCACCGTTTTCGAAATTCCGCCGGCGCGATCAGGCGCCCCATCACCGCGCGTTTTCTCGCGGGCGACACGGCCGGAGACAGCAGGGCGTTGTGCAGATCGCTCGATTCGCGGATCATTTCGTTGATCGCCGCGAAGCTCGGCAGACCACCTGTTTCGGATCGATGGCCGATTGCGGGGCCATGACCACATCCAGCAGCGCTTTCGCGTATCGCGTCCCACTACCGAAATCATTTAGTTTCGCGACGCCCCCAGATCCTGGACGAAATCCTCCACCAGACCGGCTTCGGTCGGCGCGTCCAGGCGGGTCGCGGATGCGCTGCTCGGCCAGATCGAGCGACAGCTTCGCGGCGTACGCTTTTCAATTCCCGGCGAGCCAATTTCGCCGCCGTCTCGATTTCGTGCTCCGCCTGTTGCTTCAGGCGCGCCATCTGCCGCGCCGTTTCCTCGGTGATGCGCCTGCCTTCCTGCTCCATTTCCGCATGCGCCTGCACCCGGAACTTTTCGATCTCTTCTCCGATCGTCGCAAGCCGCGCTTCCATCTCGGCGGCGCGCTTCTCGGCGTCGGCCTTCAACGCCTGCGCCTCGACGATCCCTTTCTGAATTCCCATCGGTGCGCGACCGGAAAAACGGCGGCATCGTCTTAACCATCAGATACCCGACCCCGATCGCCAGCAGCGCGAAATTGATCCACTTATAGGTCAGGTCGTCGCTCTCTTCCTTCTGCGTAGCGTTCTCTTTCGAGCCCGCTTCCTGCGCATGAAGATAGGCGACCGGCGCGGCGGTCAGGAAGGTAGCGAGCAGCGCCGCTCGAATCAGGCGCTTCATCCCGCGCTCCTTGCCCGCCGGGCCAGAACGGCTTCCGTGATTTCTTCCGCGAGAGCGGCGCTCGGCATCGTCAGATTCTCCCGTGCCGACGTGGAGTCGGCCGCGAGCTGCTCTTTCGCCGACCGTACCGTCGCTTCGGCTCCTCTGCGCGCCTCGGCGATCTGGGCGGACTGCTGATCCAGCCACCTTCGCCGCAGTTCCTCCTGGGACCGGTACACCTCCGCGCGCGCTTCGTTGAAGCGGTCCTCGAATTCCTGTTGTTTACGCTCCGCCAGGTGCCGGCTGTCGTCGGCGGCTTTACGCGCGCCGGCGGTGAGCACGTCGCGCTGCTGCAAGACCTTTTCGAGCGGCCCGAACAGCATCGCTTTCAAAAAGAAATACAGCAGCAGGAAAATCACGACGGTGGGGATCGCCTTCAGCATCAACCCACCTAGGGCTTGTAGAGTCTGTTCCATCTAGAAATTGTGCAAGGGAACGGGCAAACGCACTACGGAGACGGCTTTACGACTGACAGTCTCGAAACCGCTAACGTATCATAACCAAGGCGTTTCGGTCAACTTTGGACCGGGATTTGGAGAACCCCGCTACAATGAAACCAGTGGAAAAACGCCGCATGTGCCCGCATTGCCGGGCTTTTATCACTACGGACGACCGGGTGTGCCCCTATTGCAACACCCAGGTGGGACCTAAAGCCGCGGAACGCCGCGCCACCGCCGATGCACTGGGCGGATTGATTCCCCACGCCCGCTTTACCACCATGATGCTGATCCTGATCAACGCGGGATTCTACATCGCCACCGTGATTTACAGCATGCGGGCGAATCCGCAGGCGAGCGCGATGGATCTGGACGGCCAAACCCTGCTGGCTTTCGGTGCGAAGTTCGGGCCCGCGATCGCCGCCGGACAATGGTGGCGACTGATCACCGCCGGCTATTTGCACGGCGGCCTGCTGCACATTGGAATGAACATGTGGGTGCTGTTCGATATCGGAGCGCAGGTGGAACAGGTGTTCGGCACTGCCCGCTATCTGGCGATCTATACCCTGGCAAATATCACCGGATTCATGGCCAGCACCTGGTGGGCGCCCGGGGTGCTTTCGATCGGGGCCTCGGCAGCCATCTTCGGACTGATCGGCGCCATGATCGCGTTCGGCGTGCGGGATCGCCATATCGGACCGGCAGTGCGCGCGCTCTATATAAGATGGGCCATCTACGGATTGATCATGGGCCTGCTGCCATTCTTCGCGATCGACAATGCGGCGCACATCGGCGGGCTCACCGGCGGATTCATCATGGGCTACATCGCCGGCACGCCGACCTACCGGCCGGCGATTGAGCGCATCTGGCAGATCGCCGCCGGAATCGCAATTCTGGTCACGCTGTTTGCGTTTTCCGCGGTGTTCCTGGGATTGGCGAAGTAGATCGCGCCCACGTCATGTCGGTTAGTGCACTACAACTTTGGTGAGTCCCGCATTCCCGGCGGTGTCGAAGGCGCGAATCACGATCAAGTGCTCACCCGAGGGTAGATTGGCGATGCGGATGTCGAACTGCTCCCGCGCCGAATCCGTCACTCCATCCGCGGCCTCAACCGGCCACCAGGGACCGGCGTCGATCGAGTATTCGCAGCGCCGCAGCACCGATCCGCGATCCTGAGCGTCCACGTCGATCTCCACGGTATTTCTGTCGCGCCGCGGCGCGCCCGCCGTCACCAACGGAGGCGTATTGTCGATCAGCACCGGAGCGCTTACCAACTCCGCATCGCGCGCGTACTGGGCCGGATTCGATGGACGATCGGATGCCGTGACTTTGAAATAGTAACGGCCGTCCGCGAAGACATCGCCGTCGAGCAGATAGCTGTTTTCGTTCATGTTGGCGCGCAGCAGTTTCCAGTCGCGTTCATCTTCGCCGCGAAAATAGAGGCTGTAAATCAGATGATCTCCGTCCGGATCGTCCGCCTGCCAGGCGATCTGAATCTGCTGGCCCGTGGCGCGCGAAAGTGTTTGCGACTGCGTGCCCGCCGGAGTCGAGCTATCGCCCGAGTCAGTCACTGTGATCGAATAGCTGGCATTTGCCGAACTGGAAGCAGCTGCTGACGCCTTCGGTCCGCTCGACTGTGCCGTTACATTAACGCTGCGGACCACCGGCGGCGTGTTCTGCGGAAGATATGCGACGGTGACGTCGTCGATCGCCGCTTTGGGACGGGAAAGCTCGGCCCGCCACTGGATATAGCGCGCGTTCGGACTGGTCACCGCCGAATGGGCGAGATCGGTCAGCGGAGCCGACCAGTCGCTCCAGGTCGCATCCGGGCGCAGTGAATTCCCGGTGCGCGTCTGGAATGAGGCTCCTTCGCCGCGCCACGTCAGGCGCCCCCATCGCGCCACCGAGCCGCAGTCGTGAACGGGCGACTCGAAGGTCCCCGCATTCCCCGCCGCGGCGCTCAGTTTCAGGATCTTGCCCAGATCCGCGGTGGCCGCGAACAGTCCGTTCTTCGACTCCAGCAGCCGGGTCGCTTCGCCTTCGTTGGCCTGTGCCACTAAAGTCGCCTTACGTTCGCGGTCCAGCCGGTAAATTCGGCCCTGTTCGTCGGTGACAAACACCAGATCGTCGCCAGAAACCGCGAGGTCGTAAGCGTTTTCGTCTTTCGAACTCCACAACGTTTCCACCGTGTTATCCGCATTGATCTTGTAGAGCGCCGATTTCTCGATGCCCGAATCCTCAACCGCCTGGGTCGTGGTCACGACGGTCGCGGGCTGCGCGGGCGCGGCAGGCTTGGGGGCCTCGACTTTCGGCGCTGGATTCAGGCCGCCCTGGGCATCGGTGACGGTGATGCTCATGGCCGGCGCGACTACGGCGGGCGTTGCTCCGGTCGAGTTCGCCGCCGCGCCGATCCGTTTCGCGACGCTGCCTCCCAGCGCCGCCGCATATATAGTCCCGTCGGCGGCAGGCACGATTGCCCGGATCTCGGGCAGGTTGGCGTCATAAAGGACGAACGCCTTATTCGGCGCGCTGATGCGATACAGGATTCCGTTGGGATCGCTGCCGGCGAGCAGCCTGCCTTCGCGATCGAAAGCCAGACAGGTCACGTGGGTTTGCCCGGTGTCGTAATAGACCTGTCCCTGCCCGGCGGCAGTGACGCGGAAAATTTTCCCCTGATCGCCTGTCGCGACGAACAGCGATCCGTCGGGCGAGATCTTCAGCGCCCAGATATAGTTCGCTCCCGGCGAAAAATATTCGGCGGCCTTGCCGTTCTCGATGCGATACACCTTACCGTCCGGCGACGTGCCGGCGTAAACGACGCCGTTGGCATCCACGGCGACCGCGAAAATCTCCGGCTGATCCGCGGTCCAAAGTACCGTGCTCTTGCCCGAAGGATCGACTTTGTAAAGACGCCCGCGATTTCCGGTGCCCAGATACAGCGAGCCGTCAGAACCCGCCGCGACGCTCCAGATTTCCGGCTGATCCGAGCTGAAAATCGTCTCCATCTTTGGCCCGACCATCAATTGCCCGTCGCGGGTCAGCGACAATCCGCTGAGGCGGCCGCGCAGAAAATCCTGGTAGCCGTTCATCTCCCAGGTGGTGGTGGTCGCGCCGAAAGAAAGCGCCGCGCAGCACACCGCCGCCGCCAGCGCTCTCATTCCTTCACCTCGACCTGAATCGTCTTCGATCCGGTCACGACGTGGTCGCCCGCCGGAATTTCAATCTCGGCCAGTTTCGATCCGCGCCAGTTGGCCGTATTCGCGCCGGGCTGCATCCGCGCAAGCACCATGGCGAGCGATGGCGGAGGCGACGGCAGGTCGCGCCCATCGAGCGTATAAGCCTGTTCGGCGCGCCATACACGGATGTAAGTGTTGGTGTTTCCACGAAGATCGTTCAACAGCCCCAGCACCTGCGTAGCGGAATGTATCGGCGCTCCGATCGCGGATTGGAGCTCGACCATGTTGGTGGTGGTCGCATCGGCGACGGTGAAGTACAGCGTTCCCGGCGGAGAACCGACCGGGACACGATACCGGACCTTCTTCACGGTTTCGACCCCGTTATCGCCCGTGAGCGTCACCATCAACTCCACTTCGCCGCCCGGCCGCACCTGGCGTGGCGCGATCATGTCGGCGATCTGCCATTGATCGTGACGATTCACCTCTCGCGATCTCGAGCGTCACGTTCTTGAGCTTCAAGGCGTCGAAACCGCTCGATAGCGCATACGTCAGTGGCGTGGTGGTGCCCATCGCGGCGATCGCCGGTGTGTTGACGTCGCCCGAATACACGTTGTCCACGCGCACGCTGCCGCCGTCGAAATCGATATGTCCGCGAATGGAGACGGTCGATGGTCCGATGCCGCGCTCGGTTTCATCCAGCGCTGAAAACACCGCCATCTGCATCACCAGCGGCGTCATCACTCGATCCTGAATCATGCGCATATGGTAGGCGTGGCGGCCCACGTGGATCTCAATAGGCACCGTCGCGGCTCGGCGGCCCATCCATCCGCTGATCGCCTGATTGCGGTCTTCGGTGATGGTCCCCATCCATTCGCGGGCCGTCGAAATCTTGAACGATGCCGAAAGATTGGGAAGCAAGGCCAGCACTTCGGATCGCGCGAAAGGCATTTCCGTCGAGCCTTCGTCCAGGAAGCGATGCCCGAACGCATAAATATGATCGCCGTCCACGTAGGTCACCGTACCGTCGGCGCCGATGCTCATGTCGCCCGAAAGAAGCTGGACGCTGATCATCGACCCCGGCTCGATGTTCTTCGGATTGCCGAGCGCCTCCGGAGGATCGCCGCCACCCGAAACCCCCTGGCGCGGATCGAGCCCCAGCTCGCGAAGCTGCTTTCCGAAGTGTTCGAGCGTCGCGGCCGTAAATCCTGAGAACGAAACCGGCGTCGCAATTTCTTCGAGCCGCGCATCGCCGGCCAGGACTTCTCGCCGTCTAGGGATCGACGCGACTCTCCTCGCCGCAGGATCCACGCGCAGCATGTCCTCAATGGGCCGGATCCCGGCGATCGCTTCCTTGGAGAGAGGAAATCCCAGCGCGACTGCCCCGGCGAGCTTCCCGTCGATATAGACCGGCGATCCGCTCATGCCCTGCATGACGCCGGTTTCGGCCAAGGGCCCGCCGCTCAGCTTGGCCAGAATAATCGACTCGCGCGGCCCGATATTCCTGAGCACCCCGAGGATTTCGACTTGAAATTCTTCGACTTTGGTTCCCGAAAAAACGGTCCGTCCGATGCCGTGCTGTCCGGCGCGAATATCCTGGAGCGGAAATATCGGGGGCGCGGCCTGAAGCGCCGCCGTGGAAACCGCGATCGCAATCAGGGTGGAAATTCGCACGTTACTATTGTAGGCTGAATCCGACATCGGCCTGCCGAATTCGGCAGCAATTGCCGCCGGTTTTCACCTCAACGAGATTTGTAACGCTTTTCGTGCGGTCCGCATCTCTCGTATTCGTCCCACTAGGGTGGCTGTTGTCAGAGTGCCGTAGTAGTATGGATGAGCGGTCGCGTGGCCGGGTCGGAGCGTTTGCGCGGCAGGTGGACTGGAGTGCTGACCGTAAGACTCCAGGGCCGACTTTTTTTCAACGGGAAGGGAGGCTCCCATGTGGAACCGCCGCAAAGAAGAAGAATACACACCCAAGCCGGCCTCGGCACCGCCGACATCGTCCGAGCTTGCTAAGGAGGGAATTCCGATGTCTACGCTACCGAGCCGCACCGCTGCCGAGCCGCATTATGAGTCTCAGCGCGGCCAAGCCGTACTCGGCAAGTCCGTGATCGTGAAGGGCCAGATCTTCAGCCGCGAAGACCTGACCATCGACGGCGAAGTGGAAGGCACGGTGGAACTTCAGGAGCATCGCCTGACCATCGGTCCGAACGGGAAAGTGACGGCGAGCATCAAGGCCCGCGAAGTGGTGGTGCTCGGCACCGTCCACGGCAACGTGGAGACCACCGACAAGATCGAAATCCGCAAGGAAGCCAAGCTGGTGGGCGACATCCGCACGGCGCGCATCGTCATCGAAGATGGCGCGTATTTCAAGGGCAACATCGACATCGTGCGAGCCGAGGCGCCCAAGCCCCAGATCGCGTCCAAGCCGCAGCCGGCCGCAGCCGCGCCAGCCGCGAGTACTCCGGCAATGGCCGCCGGAGCCGGTGATCACAAGCGCTAAGTCTTCTTCAGGCGCGGGTTCGTTAGAGACGCGGCACAGCCACGGACTGGACCAGTTCTGCGCGACGCTCGAAGATCGTCCCGGAATGTCCATTCTCGATCTGGCCGGAGCCAGCCAGGCGACGGTCAGTTTCCTGACCAACTACGGCCATCGGCTCTATTCGGACGATTTCGTGCATCAGCTCGATCAGTGCTTCGGGGACGGCGACTTTTACGAGAATCAGACCAATCCGCTGATGGTCGGCAAGTTTCTCGAAAACGCGTTCGCCTTTCCCGAAGAAACCTTCGATGGTGCGCTGGTGTGGGACACGCTGCAATTCCTGAACGCGCAGCTGCTGCAAACCGTGGTGCACCGCCTGCATCGTGTGCTGCGGCCGGGCGCCTGCATCCTCGCTTTCTTTCACGCCGAAGAGCGCGTCGATACCATTCCGACCTATTCGTATCGCATCGCCGATCACCGGACCATCACGCTGGTTCCGCGCGGACGTCGCCGGCCGGCGCAATTCTTCAACAATCGCGGCCTTGAAAAACTCTTTCAGGATTTCGACTCGGTCAAATTTTTCCTCACCCGCGATCACTTGCGGGAAATGATCATTCGCCGGTGATCATCCTATACTGAAACGTGTCCCTTGAAGACGATCTCCTAGCGCAGCGCCTGCGCTGTATCTCGGAAATCGAGGCGCTCGGCTTCCGCCCCTACGGCGAGCGATTCGATTTCACGCACACCATTCCTTCGATTCTCGAAGCGTACTCGGCCAAAACCGCGGAACAGCTCGCCGATAAACCCCAGGTTCGCATCGCCGGCCGGATCCTTACCGTCCGCCGCATGGGCAAGGCCGGGTTCATGCACCTGATGCAATCCGGCGAGAAATTGCAGGTCTACGTCCGCAAGGACGCGGTTTCCGAGAACGAATATAAGCTCTACGAGATGCTGGATCTAGGCGATATCGTCGGCGTCGATGGATACCTGTTCCGCACCCGAACCGGGGAGCTCAGCGTGCACGCCGAGAAGCTTACATTTCTCTCGAAAATTCTGCTGAACCTGCCCGAAAAATGGCATGGACTCGAAGACGTCGAGATTCGCTACCGCCAGCGCTACCTCGATCTGATCGCGAATCCGGAATCGCAGAAGATTTTCGTGACGCGCGCCAAAATCATCAGCGCGCTGCGCCGCCAGCTGGAATCGCACGGCTTCGTCGAGGTGGAGACTCCGATGATGCAGCCGCTGTACGGCGGAGCCACCGCGCGCCCATTCGTCACCCATCACAACACGCTGGACATGGACCTGTATCTGCGGATCGCGCCGGAACTCTATCTGAAGCGGCTGATCGTGGGCGGTCTCGAGCGCGTCTACGAGATCAACCGCAACTTCCGCAACGAAGGCATCTCGACCCAGCACAATCCCGAGTTCACCATGCTCGAGTTCTATCAGGCCTACACCGATTATCACGGCATGATGGACCTGACGGTGGAGTTGCTCCAGGGCGCGGCGATTGACGCAACCGGCGCCATGGAGGTCGAATATCAGGGAGTAAAGCTCGATTTCGGCAACATCCGCCGCATGACCATGCGCGAGGCGGTCGGCGATTCGTTGCTCAAAGGCCACGCACTGGTGGAGGCGTTCGAGCGTAAAGTGGAACCGACGCTGATTCAGCCCACCATCATTTACGAGTATCCGGTGGAGGTTTCACCGCTCTCGAAAAATAATCGGAGCGATCCGGCGTTTGTCGACCGCTTCGAAATATACGCCGCCGGCATGGAAATCGGCAACGCCTACACCGAGTTGAACGATCCGCAGGAACAGCGCCGGCGGTTTGAGATGCAGCTCGCGATGCGCGAAGCTGGAGATGAAGAGGCGCATCAGATGGATGAGGATTATCTGCGCGCTATGTCGTACGGCATGCCGCCGACGGGCGGCGAAGGCATCGGGATCGACCGGTTGACCATGATCCTGACCGATTCGAAATCCATCCGCGACGTGATTCTATTTCCGCTGCTGCGGCCGGAAGGAGAAATAGGGATCGCGAAGAAATTGAAGGAGTCAGGAGCCAGGAGTCAGGAGTCAGAATGATCGCCCGTGCGCCGGCCCGAACGAAGCCATCCTGACTCCTTATCCTTATGTTCGAGCTCTTCGTCGCCCGCCGTTATCTACGAGCCAAACGCAAGCAGGTGGTCATTTCGGTGATCACCGCGATTTCGGTGATCGGCGTTGCCGCAGGCGTCATGGCTCTGGTGATCGCTCTGGCGATCAACTCCGGATTCAGCCTGACGCTTGAAAAAAATCTGCTCGGCGCGACGGCGCCTGTTTCCATTCAGCAAAAGGACCCAGGCGAAGGCATCGACGGCTGGGAAGCGCTGAGCGCCAAGCTCGCCCGTCTGCCGCATGTGACGGGCGCGACGCCGGGACTATACGAAAGCGCCTACATAGAAGGAACTGTGCGTGGCTGGGGCGCAGTGGTCAAGGGAATCTCAGTTCAGCCCGGGGTGACCGTCCCTGACTCGCTTGCGCACTTGAGAGCGGGATCGGCGGCCAATCTTCGCGACACCACCGGGATGCCCGGAATGATCCTCGGAGCCCGGCTAGCCGAGTACATCGGCGCCGTGGTCAACAAACCCGTGACGGTAATTGTTCCCGACGGCGAACTGACCCCTTTCGGTCCCCGGCCGAGCTACACGCGCTTCCTGGTCGCCGGAATCTTCGACACCGGCTTTTACGATGTCGATATGAACTGGGCCTACATGTCCCTTCCGGTCGCGCAGAAAACTTTCGCGGTGCAGGACGTGGTGAACAGCATCGAGCTCAAACTTGACGACGTCTACCGCGCTCCGGAAGTCGCCTCGGAAGCGGAGAAGATCATCGGACCCAAGCTCGCCGCCATGACCTGGGAGCAGCAGAATCGCCAGATCCTCGATGCCCTCAAGATGGAACGGATCGTCACCTGGATCACCATAGGCCTGATTCAAATCGTCGCCGCGTTGAATATTCTGATTGCGCTGGTGATGATGGTTATGGAAAAGCATCGCGACATCGCCATCCTGATGTCCATGGGCACCCGCGCCCGGCAGATCCGCAATATTTTCGTCTTCGAAGGAGTCATGATCGGCGCGGTCGGCACCACCATCGGCCTCTTTATCGGTTACACGGTTTCCTATTTCGCCAATCGCTACCAGTGGATCAAGCTCGATGAGCAAGTTTACTCCTTGTCCTTCGTGCCCTTCTCGACCCATTGGACCGACGGCCTGTGGATCGCGGCGGCGGCCATGCTGGTCAGCATCGTCGCGACATTGTATCCGGCTCGCAGCGCCACCCGTATCGCGCCGGTCGAAGCGCTGCGCTACGAATAGCGCCGCACTTTCTCGTTCCCCGAAGGCGTGATATAAAGATGGAGCCGTATGAAACTCCTGCTGGCTCTTCTCGCCACCACTCTTCTGGCACAAACCGCCGCCAAACGCGACGATCTGGACCTGTACTACGTGATCTTTCTGCGGCCCGCTCCGTCGGTGCAGCCTCTGTCCAAGCCGGAAGCGGAACATCTGCAGGCAGCGCACCTGACGAATATCCATACGCTGGCGGATGCGGGAATTCTGGTGGCCGCCGGGACGGTGGAGGATCACCCATCCACCATCGCTGGCGTATTGATGCTGAAGGCCGCCTCGCCGGAACAGGCGTGGACTCTGGCCGGACTCGATCCGACCGTGGTCCAGCGCCGCAACACGGTCGACGTTCATTCCTGGCGCGGGCCGAAGGGCGTCGGCATCGGCTATCAGCAGTGGAAAAAACAGCATCCTCAGGATGACGACAAGCTGGTCAGCTACACCATCGGCATCTATGCCCGCGGCCCGCGCTACACCCCGGACGCGGCGGCGATCCACGAGCAGTGGGTCGCCCGAATGCGCAAGGCGGGCCGGCTGGCGGCGGCGGGCCGCATCGAAAACGACGATGCTGAACTGGTGGCGCTGACGGTGTTGAAGACCTCTTCAACGGAAGAGGCCCAGCGCCAATCAGCGGACGACCCAGCGCTCAAATCCGGCGCTTATCGCGCGGAGTTCCACAAATGGTCGCCCGCGGACCTGATGATGCCGTGGTAGCGGCTTGACATTACCGGATCAGATCCAGTAACTTCATCCCGTGATGAAAATTCTCTGTTCGTGCATTTTCGTGGCGGCGCTCGTCTCAGCCGCGCCCAAAGTCGAAACCGGGAATATCAACGGCGCGGCCTTCCGCATCGACGTTCCCGAAAACTGGAACGGCGGCCTGGTGGTCTACTGTCACGGGTATAGTCCGGTCCCGGTCACGTTCACGCAGGAAAAACTTTCCCCGGCTTTACAGCCGTTTGTCGACAAAGGCTACGCGGTAGCGGAGTCCGGATATGCCGCGGGCGGATGGGCCGTGCAAGAAGGCATCGTCGACACCGAAACGCTGCGGCGCTACTTCGTCGGCAAGTACGGGAAGCCGAAAGAGACCTTCGTCACCGGCCACTCCATGGGCGGATTCATGACCATGATGCTCGCCGAGACGTACCCGGCAACCTATGACGCCGCGCTCCCCTTGTGCGGACCGCTCGCGCCCACCGATTGGTTCATGAACCGCGGAGCATTTGACAGCTACGTGCTGTTTAACTACTACTTCCCGGGCGTATTGCCCGAGCCAGGGAAAGCTCCGGCGGATTTTCAGAACAGCCGCGAGCTGGTGCAGAAAGTGGAAGCGGCTCTCAATGCGTCCCCCGAAAAGGCCGCATCGCTGCGGAAGTTTCGCGACAGCAATCTCAAGAGCAATCGCGACCTGGCGGGAACCACGGCATTTATCGCCTACATGGTGAAGGAACTGGATCAGCGCGCCGGTGGTAACCCATTCGACAATCGCAACACGATTTATAACGGCACCCTTGATGACGTGAAGGTCAATGCCGAGATCCCGCGCTATGCCGCCGATCCCCACGCCATGACCTATCTGAAGACTTATTACACGCCGAGTGGGCGGATCCAGCACCCCATGCTGGCGATTCATACCAGCTACGATCCGCTGGTGCCGGTGTGGATCCCCAACAGTTATGAATCCACGGTGGAGACCGCGGGCACCTCCAGCCTGTTTGTCCAGCAATACGTGAATCACGACGGCCACTGCGCCATCATGCCGGATGAAATCGCCGAAGGATTCGCGGAACTGCGCGAGTGGAAATCGACCGGCAAGCGTCCGCGCGCCGGAGAAGTTCCCAAGGGTACGGCCACCGGAAACTAATTCACTTCGAGGTTTTGCTGAACAGTCCAAGCAAGCCGCCGAGGGAGGAGCTCTTTTTCGGAGCTTCAGCGTGCCCGCCCAGACGATCCGCCAGTTGAGCCATGCTTTTCCCGAACGCCGTGCTCGGCGGAGCGGGTTTGCCTTCCATCAGCGACTTCTGAACCGCTTCGTAATCGCTGGGCAGAATATCGTAGACCTCGGTGTGCAGCGCGGTGCCGATCACTTCGCGGCTCAGCCCGACATCGCGATGATAGCGATTCACCAGCAGCCGGATCTTCCACCGCCCAATGCGGTTGGTGTCCAGGTAGGACAAAGCACGTTGCGCCGCCTGCAGCGCGGGCAGCTCATTGGTCGTCACCAGGAAAATTTCGTTCGCCAGGCGGGCGGTATTCAGATTCCAGTCGCCATAGACGCTGCCCGTGTCGATCACCACAACATCGTAATAATGGCGCGCGAATTCGATGATCACCGACGGATCACGCAGGTCCTGCGACCCCTCCACCATCATTTCCGGAGCCAGCAGCACGTCGACGCCGTTCACGGGCGTCACCATGGCGTTCCACAGATCGACGTCCAGTTCGTGGGAGCGCTGGAGCGCGTCGAGAAAGCTGTAGATCGATTTGATTTTCAGCAGGAACGATTGAGTCCCGGTAAGCGGATCGAGGTCCGCCAGCAGGATCTTTTTCGCGCCGAGGCGTTTCCATTGAAACGCGAGATTGCAGGCGATAGTGGTCGCTCCGCAAGCGCCCTTGGCGGGCATGACTGCAAAGATCTTCGCGGGCTCTTTCCCGGCGCCCTCGCCGGACGGTTGAATTCGCGCGACTTTGGATAATGCGGCATCCAACTGATCCGCCGTGAATGGCTGAATCAGAAAATCGAGCGCGCCGGCGCGCAGGCAGCGCAGAATGAAGTCCGGCTCGTTCCCGGTCAGCATCGCCACCACCTGGACCGAAGGTCCCAGCCGCGACATTTCGGCGAGCAGTTGAAGTGCCTGTTCGCGGTCGGAATTGACGTCGAGGAAAACCAGGTGCGGCGAGCCGGTTCCCATCGCTCCGGGCAGATCCCGGGGAGACGGATAACTTCGAATGTGGCTGACCGGAACGCCTGCCAGATTGGTGGCTAACAAACGTTCCAACTCCTCCGCCATGCGCGAGTTCGGGCTGATGACAACGGCTCGTCTCGACGATGCGGAGAGGTCACGATTCATGGAAGCTGGCGGACCAGTTTGGGATACGTTTCAAAGAAGTAATTCGGCTAGAAGCGATCATAACATGAGAGCCTTACCTCCTTCCGCGAACTAAGAGAGTGGTACTCCCGGACGATACGTTTTCTACGCGGATCTATTTCCCGGATCGCCGGCAGTATATTTCCTGAAAAATACGAGGTCGGAAGAAGGTAAAACGTGACGGTAAAGAACGTGACGGTAAAGAATGGTGAAGGCAGCGACCGGAACGCTGGGTTGATGATCGGACCCGCGAACGGAGCGCACGCAGAATCGCGAGACATGCGAGTTTTGATTTGCGACACCCAACCGGTGACCGTGGACGGAGTTCGCGCCTTGCTCGAATCGTCCGGCGATCTGCGCTTCCTGGATGGCGCGGAGTCCTTGACCCAGGCGGCCGCCATGGCTCGCGCGTCGCTGCCCGATGTGTTGATGGTGGACAAGGCTTTCGGGATCCAGGCGATTCTGGAATGGCTGTCGACCAATCCCGCGGAAGGGACGGCCGTTGTCGTCTGGGGCGTGTCGGTCACCGAAGCGGAGGCACTGCGTTTCCTGCAAGCCGGCGCGCGCGGGATTCTTCGAAAGACGGCGCCAATCGTGACGGTGATCGCCTGCGTGCGAACCGTAGCCGGCGGGCGCAGCTGGATGGAGGACTGCGTGTTCCGCGATGCCGCCCGTTCCGACCGTTATCCGCGCAGCGAACTGACCGCGCGCGAGCAGCAGGTGCTCGAACTGGTGGAGCAGGGCTGCAAGAACAAAGAAATCGCGATCGATCTCGGCATCCGGCCCGGGCACCGTAAAAATTCATCTGAAGCACATCTTCGAAAAGACCGGAGTGCGCGGGCGCTACGGCCTGGCGCTGAACGGTTGGCGCGAGCGAGGGTCGCTCTCCGTGCAAATGTAGGCGGAAAGCGCCACCGCGCCGTCATGCATGCCGGCGGCAGTTGATATGCTTAAGTGGCGTGCGTAATCTTCTTCTCCTCGTGCTCGCGTGTGGCAGCGCGTGGGCACAATCACCGCTAATTAAAATCCTGTCCGCCGAACTCGACCGGAATTTCACCGTACTCAAGCAAAAAGGCGATCCGCCGCCTTATTTCATGGGCTACGAGGTGACCGACGACGAGGTGGACGTGATCTTCGCCAGCGGCGGCTCCCTCGACTCGCAGAATCACGCGCACCGCAGATATCTGGATGTAACGGTCCGGGTCGGCAGCCCGAAATTCGACAACTACCGCCGCATCGGCGCCGATTTCCGCGGTTTACCTCGGCGGTGCCGATCGCGCTCAGCGATAACGCTCTCTCCATTCGCCATTCCGTTTGGACGGCTACCGACCGCGTGTATCGCGCCGCTTCCAACCGTCTGATCCGGCTGAAAGCCGACGAAAAGCTGCGCGCAGCCGCCGGCGATACCTCGGACGATTTCTCGCAGGAAGAGCCGCAGGTGTCGTTCCTGAAGACCCCGGATTACAAATTCGATGCGGCCGAATGGACCACGCGGCTGCGCAAGCTCTCGGCGGAATTCACCAAATATCCGGGCGCGCTCAATTCGAACGTCGCGGTGGAGGCGGAGCGCATCGCCAAGACTTCGTCACCACCGAAGGCACCCGTCTCGAACACGGACGGCTGTTCGCGCGCATGGTAATCACCGCGCGCGGCAAGGCCGCCGACGGCATGGATCTGGCCACCATGGAAAGCTTCGAGACCGACGATCCGTCCACGCTTCCCAAAGACGCGGAAATTCTGGCCGCGGTCGAGAAGACCGGCGAGAATCTCGCGGGACTCCTGAAGGCGCCAGCCGCCGATCCATTTGTGGGTCCCGCGATCCTGTCCGGTCGCGCCGCGGGAGTATTTTTCCACGAAATTTTCGGGCACCGCATCGAAGGTCACCGCCAAAAAGACGAATCCGAAGGCCAGACCTTCACCAAGAGCGTCGGCAAGCCCGTGCTGCCCGAATTTCTTTCGGTGATTTTCGATCCCACCCGCGTCGAATTTCAAGGGTCCGCGCTGAACGGAACCTATTCCTATGACGACGAGGGCGTCAAGGCGCAGCCCGTGACCGTGGTGGAGAACGGCATCTTGAAGACGTTCCTGATGTCGCGTTCGCCCATCGACGGATTCCCGCATTCGAACGGACACGGACGGCGGTCGCCGGGAAATGAAATCGTATCGCGGCAGTCCAATCTGTTCGTCGAATCGTCCAAGAAAGTCAGCGACGCGGAACTGCGGAAGATGCTGATCGAGGAGGTCAAAAGCCAGGGCAAGCCGTACGGTCTGTATTTCGACCAGGTGACCAGCGGCTACACCACCACCGCCCGGCGCGGTCTGCAGGCGTTCACGGTGGTTCCGCTGATGGTCTATCGCGTCTACGCCGACGGGCGGCCGGACGAACTGATTCGCGGCGCGGACATCGTGGGCACGCCGCTGGCGAGTTTCGCCAAGATCCTGGCCACCTCGGACCGCATGGAAGTATTCAACGGCATCTGCGGAGCGGAATCGGGCGACGTGCCGGTTTCGGCGATGGCTCCCGCGCTTCTGGTTTCCGAAATCGAGATCCAGCGCAAGGAACGGTCGCAGGATCGTCCACCGTATCTGGGTCGGCCGTCGTCGGAGAACCAGCAATGAAGCGCCGGACCTTTGTGACTTCGGCCCTGGCCTCGGCCGCGACGATGCCGGCGATGCGAGTGGCTTTCGCCCAGGCCGCTGGCGACGATGTTATTCTGCGCGCGATGCGCGACGAACTGGATCGTTCGCGCCAGTTGCGCGATCGTAGGCGGCGGCGATAGACGTGCCATACTTCATCAGCTACAGCTTGAGCGATGCCTCGCAGCTTTCATGTCTCGGCTTCCTTCGGCGCGGCGCTCGCGGTCAGTCATAACCGCATGCGCGTGCCCGACATTGAGGTGCGCGTCGGCAGCTACGATTTCGACAACACCGGGCATATCTATAGCGGCATATATACCGGGTCGCGCTTCGATAATTCCTGGCCGCTCGACGATTCCTACAAAGCTGCGCGAGGGCCTCTGGCTTGGCGACGGATCGCGCTTATAAAACCGCGCTCGAATCGATGTCGCGCAAACGCGCGGCGCTGAACAGCGCCGAACGCGCCCGCCGAAAAACTGGCCGATTTCTCCCCGGCCGAGCCGGTGAAACGTATCGACAAAGCGAACGCACCGCAAGATTGATGAGGCGGCATGGAAGGCGCGCGTGGTCCGAAGCTGTCCGCGATCTTCGACGCGTATCCCGAAATGTTTCTCCGCCGGCGTGGAATTTGAAGCCATCCAGGGCGTCACCTATCTGATGAATTCGGAGGGCACCGAATTCGGTATCCCGACGACGTCGATCCTGCTCTTACGCAAGGTCGAAGGCCAGGCGTCCGACGGAATGATGGTCCGCGACTTTGTCGGGTTCCAGGGCATCGGCGTGGAGCAGATGGCCCCCGAGGCGGATATGACCAAGGCGTTCACCGGCGCCGCTGAGAATGTGCGGGCGTTGAGAAACGCTCCCGCCGGCGAAGCATTTTCCGGTCCGACGCTATTCGAGCCGCATGGCAGCGGCGCAGCTTTTGGCGCAACTGCTGGGCGACAACGTGTGGGTTCCGCGGAAACCGCTCGACGAGCCGGGACGCCCCGGGAATTTTCTGCCGAGCGAACTGGAATCGAAAATCGGCTCGCGCATCCTGCCGGATTGGATCGACGTGGTCGACGATCCGACGCAGACGGAGTGGAACGGGAAGCCGCTCGTCGGTCACGAAGTTTACGATATGGAAGGCGTCGCCGAGCAGGCTGTCTCGGTGGTTGAAAAAGGGATTCTCAAGAACTTTCTGATGACCCGGCAGCCGATTCGCGGATTCTCCTCGTCGAACGGACACGCGCGGCTCCCGGGATCGTACGGCGCCGCCCGGGCGGCGATCACCAATCTGATCGTCAACTCTTCGCAGTCGTCTCCTCTGGCCGATCTTAAGACTCGGATGATGGACATGTGCAAGCAGCGCGGGAAACCTTACGGCATGCTGGTCCGCAAACTGGACTATCCGTTTTCGGCGAGCGTTGCGGATCTTCGTTCGCTGGCTGCGTCGAGCTCGCAATCCGGTGGATCGGCGCGCCCTGTATCGCCTCCGCTACTGGTCTATCGCGTGTATGCGGACGGCCGCGAAGAACTGGTGCGCGGCCTCCGCTTCCGGGGAGTATCCACACGCGTCCTGCGCGACGTGCTGGCTGCGTCGCGGGAAAGCGCGCTGTTCGATTTCGTCAATAATTCCGCGCCGCTGGCATACGTGGGCACCGGCGGATATCTCGCTCCGGCCGCGGTGGTGGCGCCGGGCCTGTTGTTCGACGAAATCGAGTTCGAATTGCCGCAGGATCAGCTGCCCAAGCCTCCGCTCGTTCCTCCGCCCACCGCTTAGCGCGGCAGAACGCATAGCATAAGAGAAGAAGTCCATGCGCCTGCTGAGCCGCATCATTTTCCGCGAGATCCTCGTAACCACCTTGCTGGGCGCGATCCTGTTCACCTTCGTTCTGTTCCTGCAGCGCGCCCGGCCGCTGTTCGAATTTCTGGTGCGCACTTCCGGGACCCCGTCCACCGTGGCGTACCTGTTCGCGCTGGTGCTGCCGCAGTCGCTGCCGTTCACCATTCCGCTGGGCGTGCTGGTCGGAACGCTGATCACCCTGAGCCGCATGTCGACCGATGGCGAGATCACCGCGATGCGCGCGGCGGGCGTCCCCGGCCGACGCGTGGTGCCGGCGATTCTGGCATTCGGGTTCGTGGCCACCTGGATCGCGGCGGGCGCGTCCATGTGGCTGACCCCGTGGTCCATTCGCAAATTTTACGCGTCGAGAATGACGTCATCGCGCACCAGCTGACCGCCGACGTCGAGCCGCGCGTGTTCGAAGAGCAATTTCCCAACCTGATTCTGTACGTGACCGATATCGTCACCGGGCCTACGTCGCAGTGGAAGCGGATCTTCATGGCCGACGTAACGCCGCCCGGCGAGCGCAAGCCGGGTGCCTCGGAGCGCGGCGATACCCCGCGAATCACGTTGTCCTCGGCGGCTCTGGCGGTGCCGGATGTCAGCCATAACCGCATCCAGTTGGCCGAAAAGAATCTCAGCACCTATGAAGTCGATAAGGACGGAAATTATCACATTTCCGGTGCGCCCACTGGCGATCAGGCGCTCGAGGCGTCCAAGCCCAACGAGGTCCATCCCACGCGTCCGGCGCCGGAGATGGATACCCGTCCGCTGTACCGCCAGGCTTATTTCAATAAATCGCAGTCGAGAGAAGACATTCTCGACGAGCGCATCGAGCTGAATCAGCGCCTGGCCGTGCCGCTCGCCTGCATTCTGCTGGCGCTGGCGGGTATTCCGTTGGGATTTCGACACGCCGCGCCGGAAAATCCGCCGCCGTGGTGCTGACCGTGATCGCTAGCGTTCATTTACTGGCTCGGCCTGATTCTGTTCATCAGCCTGGCGCGGCAAGGGACGCTGCGTCCGGAGATCGCGGTGTGGATGCCCGACCTGGCTTTCGCGATTTTCGCCGTGATCATGATCGCGCGACTGGAAGTGCCGGGCGATTTCGATCTGGTAGGCTCGCGTGGCGGGATTCTTCCGGACCATCAGCCGCGCCCCGCAACAGCGTGGAGCGCGCGTGCTCGATCGCATCGGACCACGCGCCTGGATTTCGCGCATCCCCCTGCTTCCGCAGGTCATCGATACCTACGTTCTGGCGAGCTTCCTGTTCTATTTCGTCCTGCTTGCTCACCAGCTTCGTCCTGATCTTTCAGGTCTTCACGTTCTTCGAACTGCTCAGCGACATCATCAAGAATCATCCGCCGATGAGCCACGTGCTCAGTTATCATTTCTTCCTGACGCCGCGTCTGATTTACGATTTCACGCCGGTCGGCGTGCTGGCGGCGGTGCTGGTCGCGTTCGGCGTTCTCTCGAAGCACAACGAAATTACCGCGTTCAAAGCCTGCGGCATCAGCGTCTACCGGCTGACCGTGCCCATCCTGGTGGCGGGATTGTTCCTGAGTGGCAGCCTGTTCGCGTTCGATCACTACTGGGTTCCCGACGCCGACCGCCGGCAGGACGCGCTGCGCAACGAAATCAAGGGCAAAGCTCCGCAGACCTATCTGCGCCCGGATCGCAAGTGGATCTACGGTCTGCACGATCGCATGTATTACTACAAGTATTTCGATCAGGGTGAACAAACCATGCTCGGCGTGAACGTCTACGAAATCGATCCGGCGTACTTTCGCCTGAAGCGCCACATTTCGGCGGAGCGCGCGCGCTGGGAGCCGTCGCTCAAAGCCTGGGTCTTTCAGAACGGCCGGAGCTGGCAGATGGACGCCAGTTGCCAGGACTGCTCCCCGACCCGCGTCGACAATTTCACGGGCGGCACGCGCACCTTCCCGGAGCTCGAGGAAACGCCCGACTATTTCGTTCACGAAGTGAAGCAATCGCGGCAGATGAATTTCGAAGAGCTGGAAAAATACATCGCCGAGCTGCAGCAGAGCGGCTTCGACACGGTTCCGTTGCAGGTTCAATTGAATAAGAAATTTTCGGTGCCGCTGTTCGCGCTTGATTCTGGCGATGGTGTCGATCCCGTTCGCGTTCGTGGCGGGAAATCGCGGCGCGATGGCCGGAGTCGGCATGAGCTTCGCGATTTTCATCGCCTATTGGAGCGTGCTCCAGGTGTTCGAGCAAATCGGCAATCTGGGACAATTGCCGCCCCGCGTCGCCGCGTGGTCGCCGGATGTGATCTTCTCGCTCGCGGGACTCTATTTCCTGGCACGAATGCGAACATGAAAGCCTGCGTTCTAATGAAGCGCGCGCCGATAGAGACCAATCCACTGGTCTATACCGACGTCCCCACGCCCACTGAGCTCAGCCAGGGTGAAATATTGATTCGCGTGCATGCCTGCGGGGTCTGCCGCACCGATCTGCACGTCATCGAGGGCGAGCTTCCGGCGCTCAAATCGCCAGTCATTCCCGGTCATCAGGTGGTCGGCGTCGTCGAACGCAATGGACCGGACGCTTCCCGCTTCCATGTCGGCGCGCGCGTCGGCGTGCCGTGGCTTCATTGGACCGATGGAACCTGCGAATACTGCCGTTCGGGCATGGAAAATCTGTGCGAACATGCCACCTTCACCGGCCACACCGTCAATGGCGGCTACGCCGAATACGTCGTCGCCAAAGAAGCATTCGTGTATCGCATCCCCGAGAATTTCGCGGATCTGAAAGCCGCGCCGCTGTTGTGCGCCGGCATCATCGGATTCCGCTGCCTGCGCGTTTCCGGGATCGCCCCCGGCGGCATTCTGGGCTTATACGGATTCGGTGCCGCGGCGCACGTCGCGATTCAAGTCGCGCGCTATTGGAACGTGCGCGTCCTGGCCTTCACCCGCGATGAGCGCCATCGCAAGCTCGCCATGCAACTGGGCGCGGCGTGGGCCGGCGGCGGCGACGCCGTGTCGCCTGAAAAACTCAACGCCGCGATTATCTTTGCCCCAGCCGGTGAGTTGATTCCCGCCGCGCTCAGGAATCTGAAACGCGGGGGCGTCGTGGTCGCCGGGGGCATTCACATGAGCCCGATGCCGTCGATCTCGTATGACGACCTCTACTGGGAGCGGGTCATCCGCAGCGTGGCCAACAACACGCGAAAAGACGGCGAGGACTTTATCGAACTGGCGGCCTCGATCCCCGTTCATGCCGAAGTCCAGACGTTTCCCCTAAGCCAAGCGAACGTCGCGTTGAACGCCTTGAAACATGACGCGATCCGCGGCGCCGCAGTCCTGACGGTCGATCAAGCCTGACGGCAAATCTAGTATCATTCTTGTCACCAGGAGGCCGCTATGCGAGACGTGTACATCGTGGACGCGATTCGTACTCCCATCGGACGGGGCAAGGAAGACGGTGCGCTGCACGGCGTGCATCCCGTGGATCTGCTCGCCCAAACGCTCGACGCATTGATGACTCACTCTGGCGTCGACAAACATCACGTCGAGGATATCGTCACCGGCTGCGTCACCGCCAGCGGAGAGCAGGGAACCAACATCGGTCGTCTTGCTGGATTGAAGGCGCGCTTCCCTATCGAAGTTCCCGCGCTGCAGCTCAATCGCTTTTGCGGATCCGGCCAGCAGGCGATTCATTTCGCCGCCCAGGCCATCGCCGCGGGCGATATGGAAATGGCCATCGGATGTGGCGTCGAATCCATGAGCCGCGTGCCCATGGGCTCCGACGGCGCGCTGACCGAGGAATTTCGCGCCGATTTCCCCTGCGCGCTGCTGCATCAGGGAATTTCCGCTGAAATGATCGCCGAGAAATGGGGACTCAAACGCGAGGAGCTCGATGAGTTCGCCGCACAAAGCCACTGCCGCGCCGCCGCCGCGCAGCGCAACGGCTGGACCACGCCGGAGCTATTCGCGATGAATGGTCTTGAGGCCGACGAAGGCGTTCGCTCCAACCCCGATCTCTCTCGCATGCGCCTTCTGAAGACCGTCTTCAAAGCCGACGGCGTCATCACCGCCGCCAATTCGAGCCAGATTTCCGATGGCGCCGGCGCCGTCCTGCTGGCCAGCGAACGAAAGGCGGATGAGCTCGGGTTGCGCAAACGCGCCCGCGTCGTCGCCCGTGCCGTCGTCGGCAGCGATCCCGAATTGATGCTGACCGGCCCCATTTCGGCGACCCAAAAAGCGCTCAAAATGGCCGGACTAAAAGTGGATGACATCGACGCCTTCGAAATCAACGAAGCCTTCGCCTGCGTGCCGCTGGTCTGGGCGCGCGAGCTTCAGGCGCCCCTCGATAAATTGAACATCCAGGGCGGCGCGATCGCGCACGGTCATCCCCTCGGCGGGACCGGCGCCGTTTTGATGGCCAAGCTCGTCAATATTCTCGAACGCACCGGCGGCCGCTACGGACTCCAATCGATGTGCATCGGCTTCGGCATGGCGACCGCCACCGTGATCGAAAGAGTAAGCTGAAAGTGATGGCGACCACCTCGCTGCTCACGGCGGACCAGTACCTCAAGACGCACTTTGAGGGACCTGAGCCGGAGTTCGTCCATGGCGAGTTGATTGAGAGGTCCATGCCGAATCTGACCCATGGCAGGCTACAGCACTTGTTATCCGTGCACCTGCATGGCGCTGGCTTTTGCGTCTCTGAAGTTCGTATGCGGTTGGCAAGCGATCTGATCCGCATCCCGGATGTCGCCGTATTCCACGATGCCCCGCCGGAGAGCGTTCCTTCCTCTCCGCCTTTTGTGGTGGTCGAGATTGTCTCTCCCGACGATCGCCATGAAGAGCTGCTGCTCAAGCTGGATCAATGTCGCGATTGGGGCGTCGAACACATCTGGATCGTTCAGCCCGAGTTGAAAAAACTGCACAGCTACGATGCGCGCGGCCTCACCGAAGTTCGGCGGTTCGAGCTGGCCGCCGCCAAGATCGCGATCGACGCCGAACAGCTTTTCGCCGAAGCCGCCCGCTAATGAATCGTTAGCGTTATCGTCCGGTAAACGCCGCCGGACGTTTTTCCAGAAAATGCGCGACGCCTTCCTTGAAATCCTCGGTCCCGAAGCTCGCCTTCATCTCTTCGATGGACATGTCGAACGCCTCGCCTAGCGTCTGGAACAGCCCGTTGTAGATCTGCCGTTTCATAATCCGCAGCGATCGTGGAGAAACGGACGTCGCCAGCTCCTCGGCGCTCTTTTGGACGTGATCCAGAAAATTCTCTTCCGGAAAAATGCGGGTCACCAGGTTGATCCGCAGCGCTTCCGCGGCATCGATCATTTTCGACGTGAACATCAGCTCGTTCGCGTTCCCCAGCCCGACAATGCGCGGAAGAATCCACGCCAGGCCATACTCCGCCACCAGACCTCGCTTCGAGAAAATCACCGAAAAGCGCGCTCGCTCCGACGCGAATCGAAAATCGCAGTACAGCGTCATCAGGAACCCGAACCCCACCGCCGGCCCGTTGATCGCCGCGATGATCGGCTTGGGAACCGACAGCAGCCAGGCATGTTTTCTGCGAAAATCCTCTCGTACGTCGCCATCCACCTGCGCATTGGTCAGAAATTCCGCGCGCGGCGACGATTCCTGTGAAATCGCCGACAGCAGGCTCATGTCCGCTCCGGCGCAAAATCCTTTTCCGGCTCCCGTCAGGACGATAACCCCGACCGCATCATCCGCGGCCGCCCCGCGAATCGCAGCCCCGATCTCTTCCTCCATCTTCTGCGTCCACGCGTTCAATTTGTCCGGACGATTCAGCGTGATGGTCGCGACCCGATTCGACACCGCGCTCGTGATCTGCTCAAACCCGATCTGCTCATAAGAAGTCATTCGCTAACATTCTACACTTCAAAATCCTGACTCCATATTTCCGGCTTCCACGTAGCTTCCGGGCCCGGTTGTATCATAATCGATAGATCTAAATGCGACGCACAAATGTGGATGACCCGAATTATTTCCATAAGGTTGTCGATTGCCAGTGGGCGTGTCCGGCCCACACCAACGTTCCCGAATACATTCGCCTGATCGCGCAGGGGCGCTACACCGACGCCTACATGCTCAACCGGGAATCGAACGTGTTTCCCGGCGATTCTGGGCCGCACCTGCGACCGTCCCTGCGAGCCGGCCTGCCGCCGCGGACGCGCTGGATGGCAAAGCCCGTCGCCATCTGCCGCCTGAAGCGCGTCGCCGCCGATCTGCGCGGCGACATCAGCGATCTGCTGCCGCAAGATCCCGGCAAAGAAGAACGGCAAGCGCGTCGCCTGCGTCGGCGCGGGACCGGCATCGCTCGACCGTCGCCAACGACCTGATGCCGCTCGGCTACGAAGTCATGATGTTCGAAAAGTACGACAAGCCCGGCGGCCTGATGCGCACCAACATCCCGTCGTTCCGCCTGCCCGAGAGCGTTCTCGACGAAGAGATCGACGACGATCCTCGACATGGGCGTCGACATCCGCTACAACTCGCCCGTCGACAGCATGAAGGCGCTGCTCGACCGAAGGCTTCGACGCGATCTTCGTCGGCAGCGGCGCGCCGCGCGGCAAGGAACTCGACATCCCCGGCCGCCACGATACCGACCGCATCCACATCGGCATCGACTGGCTGGAATCCATCGCCTTCGGCCACATCGATTCGATCGGCGAGAAGGTGCTGATCATCGGCGTCGGCAACACCGCCATGGACTGCTGCCGCTCCTCGCGCCGCCTGGGCGGCAAAGACATCAAGGTGATGGCGCGCCGCCCGCGCGGCTACTTCAAAGCCTCGCCCTGGGAACTGGAAGACGCCGAAGAAGAAGGCGTCGAGATCGTCATCAATCACGCGCCGAAGCGCTTCGTGATCGAAAACGGCAAGCTGACCGGCATGGAGTTCGAGCGCCTGGAATGGGACGCCAAGGCGCGAAAAATTCGAAAGTCATCGACACGATTTTCCTGCCCGCCGACGACGTGATCCTCGCCATCGGCCAGGAGAACGCGTTCCCCTGGATCGAGCGCGACATCGGCATCGAGTTCGACAAGTGGGACATGCCGGTGGTCGACGAGAAGACCATGCAGTCGCACGCGCCCCGGCGTCTTCTTCGGCGGCGACGCGGCCTGGGGCCCGAAGAACATCATCTGGGCCGTCGAGCACGGCCATCAGGCCGCCATCTCGATCCACAATTACTGCCAGGGCGTTCCCGGTCACCGAGCGCCCGCCGCAGGGCATGAACCTCATCAGCCAGAAGATGGGGCATCAGCGAGTGGAGCTACCACAACGACTACAATCCGGCGCAGCGCCAGAAGATGAAGCACGTCGATCTGACGCGGCGCTTCGAGCAGCTGAACATCGAAGTCGAACTGGGCTTCAACGCCGAGCAGACCGCGCGCGAAGTGCAGCGCTGCCTGAACTGCGACATCGAAACCGTCTTCACCGCCGCAACGCTGCATCGAGTGCGACGCCTGCATCGACATCTGCCCGCTGCAGTGCCTGACCATCACGCGCGACGGCGAGGAAGACGATCTGCGCAAGCGCCTCTCGGCGCCCGCCATCAATCTCGACCAGGCGCTCTACGCCTCCGCGCCGCTGCCGCAAACCGGGCGCCTCATGGCTCAAGGACGAAGACCTGTGCGTCCACTGCGGCCTGTGCGCCGAGCGCTGTCCCACCGCGGCCTGGGACATGCAGAAGTTTGAACTCGTGATTCCATATGCAGGGAGGCACGGCATGCATCAGCGTAACCATGCGTAGCCCGCGTAAACGATTTCGCCATCAAGCTGGCCAACGTCAACGGAACCGGATCGGCCAGCGCCAACGGCCTGCTGATGCAGGCGATCTTCCGCATGGGCATTCCGGTCTCCGGCAAGAATCTGTTCCCCTCGAACATTCAGGGCCTGCCCACCTGGTACGAGATTCGCGTCAACAAGGACGGCTACACCGCGCGCGCGCTCGATTACGACCTGATGGTCGCGATGAACTCGCAGACCTACGCGCGCGACGTGCGCGAGGTGCGCGAGGGCGGCTACCTGCTGTACGATTCCTCCTGGCCGCTCGACCCGCGCTCTGATCCGCGACGACGTCGACGTTCCTGGGCGTGCCGCTCGCGCAGATGTGCAACGAGAATTTCCGCGATCCGCGCGAGCGCATTCTGATGAAGAACATCGCCTACGCCGGCGCGCTGGTCGCCGCTGCTCGACGTCGACATGGACGATCGTCGAGCAGCTTGCTCGACGAGAAGTTCGCCGCCAAGAAAGCGCTGCGCGAGTCGAATCACACGGCGCTGCAGCCTGGGCTACGACTACGCCAAGGAGCATTTCGAGTGCCCGCTGCCGTTTCATCTGGAAAAGATGGACGCGAACGGCGACAAGATCCTGATCGACGGCAACACCGCCACCGCGCTCGGCTGCGTCTACGCCGGCGCGACCGTGGCGGCCTGGTATCCCATCACGCCGTCCACCTCCGTGATGGACGCCTTCAAGGATTTCTGCGAGCAGTACCGCAAGGATCCCGAAACCGGCAAGAACAACTACCTCATCCTGCAGGCCGAGGACGAGCTGGCCGCCATCGGCATGGTGATCGGCGCGTCCTGGAACGGCGCGCGCGCGTTCACCTCGACCGCCGGCCCCGGCATTTCGCTGATGAACGAACTGCTCGGCCTGGCGTACTACGCCGAGATTCCGGCCGTGATCATCGACGTGCAGCGCGTCGGCCCGTCCACCGGCATGCCGACGCGCACGCAGCAGGGCGATCTTCCTCGAGTGCGCCTACGCCTCGCACGGCGACACCAAACATATCCTGCTGTTCCCGTCGAATCCGGCGGAGTGTTTCGAATTCGCGCGCGAAGTCGTTCGATCTGGCCGAGCGTTTCCAGACGCCGGTCTTCCTGCTCTCCGATCTCGACATCGGCATGAACGACTGGGTGGTGCCGCGCCTCACGTGGGACGACACCTACCGGCCCGATCGCGGCCGCGTGCTGACGCCGAAGAGCTCGAGAAGATCGCGAAGTTCCAGCGCTACTACCGACGAAGACGAAAATCACGTCGCCGCGCGCACGCTGCCCGGCGTCGCATTCCAAAGGCGCGTTCTTCACGCGCGGCTCGGGCCACAACAAGTTCGGCGGCTACACCGAAATTCCGGACGAATATCAGGAAGTGGTGGACCGCCTGCTGCAGCAAGCACAAAGCCGCGGCCAAATTCGTTCCCGCGCCGATCGTTCAGCAACGCCACGGCGCGAAGTTCGGCGTCGTCACCATCGGCGGCTGCGATCGGCCGTCCGCGAAGCCCTCGACCTCCTGGCCGAGCGCGGAATTCACCGCGGACTTCATGCGCATCCGCGGATTCCCGTTCGACGACAGCGTGGAAGCATTTCCTCGAACGCCCACGAATTCTGCTTTCGTCGTCGAGCAGAATCGCGACGCGCAACTGCGCTCGCTGCTGACGCTCGAAACCCGCGTGCCGAAAGACAAACTGCGATCCGTGCTGGTCTATGGCGGCTTCCCGCTGAGCGCCAAGCACGTGATCGATCGGCATTCTCAAAGTGCCAGCCAGATTGGCCGAGACCCGATTGCAAGCGAGGAATAACCATGCCATCCATTGCCAAACCCGTCGCCATTCATCCGAGCCTGCAGCGCAACGAGCTCGGCCTGACCATTCGCGACTACGAAGGCTCGATGTCGACGCTGTGCGCCGGCTGCGGGCACGATTCCATCACCGCCGCGCATCATCCGCGCGCTGTGGGAGCTGTCGATTGCGCCGCACATGATCGCCAAGCTGAGCGGCATCGGCTGCTCGTCGAAAACGCCGACCTATTTCGTCAGCGGCGCGCACGGCTTCAACTCCGCGCACGGCCGCATGGCCGCCATCGCCACCGGCGCGAACGCCGCCAATCGCGAGCTGACCTACATCGGCATCTCCGGCGACGGCGATTCGCTCTCCATCGGCCTCGGCCACATGTGCCACGCCATCCGCCGCAACGTGAAGATGCTGTACGTCATCGAGAACAACGGCGTCTACGGACTGACCAAGGGCCAGTTCTCCGCCTCGGCCGACGTCGGCTCGAAGAGCAAGCGCGGCGAGCCGAACCGCATGGCGCCCATCGATCCGGTGATGCTCGGCCTCAGCCTGGGCGCGACCTTCGTCGCGCGCAGTTTCTCCGGCGACAAGGAACAGCTGGTGCCGATCCTGAAAGCGGCCCTCGCGCATCGCGGATTCGCGCTGGTCGACGTGATTTCCCCCTGCGTGACCTTCAACGATCACGATGGCTCGACCAAGAGCTACCTCTACACCCGCAAGCACGATGCTCAAGGCCACCGAGGCCGATTTCGTTCCGCCGGCCTCGCGAGATTCTCGCGAATATCGGCCAGAACGGAGCCACCAGCGTCACCATGCACGACGGCAGCGTGGTGCGCTTCAAGGGCGTGCCGCAGGATTACGATCCCACCGATCGCGAGAAGGTTTACGTCGTATCTGCAGGAGCATCACGGCGGCGGCGAAGTCGTCACCGGGCTGCTCTATCGTGGACGAAAGCGTCCCCGATCTGCACGAGATGAACCAGACGCCGGCAGGACCGCTCTCGCGAGTCCCGTACGAGAAGATTGTGTCCCGGCTCGGCGGCGCTGGATGAACTTGCAGGAAGACATCGCTTTGCTAGCGATATCATAGAGTGACCTGCATCCGCCGGTCCTGGGGCGTAAGATTTGGCGCCCCGGTAGCGTTTCTAGAGGTTCGAATCAGTTGGCACTGATCGCCGGAGTTCTCAAAGAAACTTCCCGGGGAACGGCGCGTCGCCGTCACCCCAAGGCTGTCGACGTGCTGAAGAAAGCTCGGTGCGGAGGTGTGGATCGAAGCCGGCGCGGGCCTCGAAGCCGGATTTCCCGATGAGGACTACACCGCCAAGGGCGCGCAAGTCGCGCCCGCGGATGAGGTTCGCCGGCAGGCGCAAGTCCTGCTCTACGTTCGCGTCCCGGAACCGGCCGATGGCCTGAAGAAGGGCAGATCGTCGATCGGATTCTGCGATCCGCTGAGCGATCCGCGACCTGGTCGCGCGCTACGCCCAGGCGGGCGTGACGCTGTTCTCCATGGAATTGGTGCCGCGCATCACGCGCGCGCAAAGCATGGACGCGCTCTCGTCCATGGCGTCGATCGCCGGTTACAAAGCCGTGCTGCTCGCGGCCGTCGACGCTGCCCCGCCTGTTTCCGATGATGACCACCGCCGCCGGGCACCATTCCTCCGGCCCGCGTTCTGGTCATCGGCGCGGGCGTCGCCGGATTGCAGGCGATCGCCACCGCGCGCCGTCTGGGAGCGGTGGTCAGCGGCTACGACGTGCGCGCCGCCGTGAAAGAACAGATCGAAAGCCTGGGCGCGAAGTTCGTCAACATCGATCTCGGCGTCAAGCGGCGAAGGCGAGGGCGGTTACGCCCGCGCGCTCGACGAAGACACCATCCGCCGCCAGCGCGAGCAGATGGCCGCGGTCCTGAAGGAACAGGACGTGGTCATCACCACCGCCGCCGTTCCCGGCAAGAAAGCGCCGATTCTGGTCACGCAGGAAATGGTCCACGCGCATGAATCCCGGTTCCGTCATCGTCGATCTGGCCGCCGAACGCGGCGGCAATTGCGAAGTGACCAAGGCCGGAGAAACGGTCATCGAGCAGGCGTCACCGTGCTCGGCCCGTGAATCGTCCCGGCCACCGTGCCCTGCCACGCCAGCCAGATGTACGCCCGCAACATCGTCACGCTTCTCAAGAACATGGTGACCAAGGAAGGCGACGCTGAATATCGACATGAACGACGAGATCACGCGCGACACGCTGGTCACGCGCGACGGCGAAGTGGTGAACCCGAAGGTGCAGGCGTTGCTCGGGCGTGCAAGCGCATGAACTTCGCAGGAATAGTCATGACAACGAACTTGAAGTCAGTCTGTATGTGCTGGTGCTGGCCGTGCCGCTCGGCCTGGAACTGGTGCGGCGCGTTTCGCCGCTGCTGCACACGCCGCTGATGTCGCTGACCAACGCGATCTCCGCCATCTCCGTGGTCGGCGCGATTCTGGTCTCCGGCGCCGCGCGGCTCGCCCATGCTCAGCCAGGTGCTGGGCATCATTGCCGTGATGTTCGCCACCATCAACATCGTCGCCGGATTCCTCATCACCGACCGCATGCTGAAGATGTTCAAGAAAAAGGAGACGGCGGTAAATGAACGAATGCGGTTCTGGCAGGCGGCCTACATCATCGCCGCGCTGTGCGTCGTTCTTTCCATTAAGTGGCTGAGCTTCCCCCGTCACGGCGCGCCGCGGCGTCCTGGCCGGCGAAATCGGCATGCTGCTTCGCCGTGGTCGGCACGCTGCTGCGGCATGAAGTCGTCAGCTATGAATGGATCGCCGATCGCGTTCGTCGTCGGCGCGGCCATCGGAGCTCCGCTCGCGTACCTGATGCCGATGACCGTCGGTGCCGCAGTTGACCGCGCTCTCGCACGCCTTCGGCGCGCTGGCCGCCGCGCTGGTCGGCACCGCCGAATATTATCGCGACGTCGCCGCCGGCGACCCCACCACCGGATTCAAGATGGTCGCGCTGGTCATCGAAAGCCTGCTCGGCTATCTCACCTCCACCGCCAGCGTCATGGCGTTCGGAAAACTGCAGGAGATCGTTCCGACGCGGCCCATGACCTATCAAGGGCCAGAATTTCGTCAACCTGCTCCTGTTCGCCGTCGCGGTCGGCCTCGGCGTGTGGATGATCGTCGAGCCGACGCCCGCCTGGGTCTTCCCGACGTTCACCGGGCTGTCGCTGCTTGTTCGGAGTCCTGCTGATCATGCCGATCGGCGGCGGCGACATGCCCACCGTGATCGCGCTGCTGAACTCCTACGCGGGCGCGGCCTGCGCGGCCATGGGATTCGCGCTCGACAATCGCCTGCTGATCATCGCCGGCGCGCTGAACGCCGTCGTCCGGCTTTATTCTCTCGGTGATCATGTGCAAGGCCATGAACCGCTCGTTCGCCAACGTGCTGTTCGGCGCGTTCGGGCAGGTGCAGGCACGGCTCCGCGGCGCAAGGCCTCCACCAAGCCGGTGCATTCCGCCACCGCCGAAGACGCGGCCTCGATTCTGGCCAGCGCGCGCAAAGTGATCGTGGTTCCCGGGTACGGCATGGCCGTCGCGCAGGCGCAGCACAAGCTGCGCGAGCTGACCGACGCCCTGACCAAGCGCGGCGTGCGAAGTGCGATTTCGCGATTCACCCCGTCGCCGGACGCATGCCCGGCCACATGAACGTGCTGCTGGCCGAAGCCGATATTCCCTACGACCGCATGCATGAGATGGAAGACATCAATCCCGACTTCGCCGAAGCCGACGTCGCGCTGGTGATCGGCGCGAACGACGTGGTGAACCCCGCCGCGCGCCACGACACCACCAGCCCGATCTACGGCATGCCGATCCTGGATGTCGATAAGGCGCATACCGTCATGGTCATCAAGCGCAGCATGAATCCGGGATTCGCCGGCATCGACAACGAGCTCTATTACATGGACCGCACCCTGATGCTGTTCGGCGACGCGAAATCCTTCGTCGGCGAGATCGTGAAGGAACTACCGGCGGTCGGCTAGAGTGTCTGGTTTTACGGCGTCGGCATCGGATCGGAGATTGCGATTTCCTTGATCGTCGCCGGCTTTTGCTTCATCTCGTCCATCGCCTTCCACGACGCATCGCGCGCTAATTGCGCCCGCACCTTAGCGATCGCCTCATCGCGCCGCGCCAACGCATCCGCATCGCGGTAGCGAAGCAGCAACAGCGCCTGCCACTTCTTGCCTTGCGCGTACCGCGCCAGATACAGGTCGTACCCCGCGAGCACGCCTTCCCTCATCCAGCCTTTGCATTGCGGAATCAGATAAGTGGTCGCGAAATTCCGGAACTCGGCAAGGTTGGTGTACTCGTAGGCGGTCGAGAAATACACCAGCTTCGTTGGATCGGCCGGAGGCTCTGCGGTTTCGCTCCAGGCATCGTCCGCGGGATAGCTGTTGAACGGCCACGCAAACTCCAGCGCGTCGCGCGGAAGGCCGCCGGGGCTGACTCGCTCGATCTCGTGCCACTTCGCCACCTGGTCGTAGTTGGGAAATGACAGCACCGCCATCGCGTCCCAGGTATCCGCGTCGACGTACCAGTTGAACATCACGCGGTAGTCCCGGAATACGCCGTCCTGCTTCCAGTGCTCGAATCGCCGCATCCCGGTTTCATTCAGGAATAGCCGGAAGGCCGCGCGTTGCGGCGGCGGGCAGCGATACGTCAGAATCAAGTGCATCGGCGGACCGGGTGCCGTCTGCGGATTCGCGACGCGCGGCAGCATCGCGATCGCTAAAACGCCGGGCAGCATTTTTCGCGTCACCGATTTCAGCATCTAAGAACACTTTCGTCGAGAAAATGGTCTTATGCAACTGCCGATTGCTACTTCGACGACGCCCCCGCGACGCCCAGGTTGTGCCGAGCCACCCACGTGTATCCCGCCGCGGTCGCCGCATTGATCCCCGTCCAGGTCCAATCCGCGTTACCGCCGCGCCACGAGTGAAACGTGTCCGTCTCCTCCAGGATCCCCGACAAGCCGCACGCGGTGGACTTCAAAGTCATGGTCCGGCCCCAGTTCGCGCGCCCATGCGAATTCGCGAGCACCGGGTTGGTCTCGACACCTCCCGATGCAGCTGCGCGCCTTGTGCTCCAACTATCGAGCGCCAGACTGGCGGCGCAACCGGCGGCGAGCGTTGCTCTGCGGATCCAGACCCGCTTCGGAGCGTGGGAATGCTGCACGGTGGCGCCGCGAGCGGCCAGATCCTCAGCCTTCGCAGTGAAGTTACACAACGTCAGCACCAAGCCCAAACAGAACGTCTTCATCGTCCCCCCGCCGGTCTTATCGACCGCGGAGAGCCGGATCCATCTCAGAAAACGCCGCCTTAGGCCGACGCCATCGCCCGTTCGCGCGCCACGTTAAATTCGCAGCCGAACAGCAGAATCACGGCGAGCACGTACATCCACACCAGCAGCGCCAGTCCCGCGCCGACGCCCCCATACAGCACGTTGTAGTTGGACACATGGCGGACGTACCACGCAAACACCAACGTGGCCATCAACCACAGGATGGTCGCCAGCATTGCGCCCGGGAACAATTTTCCGAATTTCTGCTTGCGATTCGGTCCCAAATAATACACCAGGGTGGTCACCATGACGATGGCGCCGATCGCGATTACGAAGCGCAGCGCCTGCCCTGCCAGCAGCACCCATCCGCGCAGCGATGCTCCATCGGATCCCAATCCCAACCAGTGGATGAATTCGCTCTCGCCTCGTTTGCCGAACACGATCAATGCCGACGCGCCCAGCACCGGCAGCGCCGAAACCAGCACCAGCAGCATGGCCATCGCGCGCTCCCGCAGAAACGATCTTCCCACGGGGATCCCGTATACCGCGCGAAATCCCTCCATCAGGCTCATCATGGCGCCCGACCCGGCCCATAGTGCCAGCACCGTCGCTCCGATCAGCAGCCACTTCGGCCGCTCCCCGTGGACGATGAACAGCGTGCGCACCACGTCCTCCGTGCCCGGCGGGACCACGTCGTAAAGCAGGCGCGCGACGGTTCGCGATACTGCTTCCGCCTTCGCCTGCACCAGCAGCGCGGCAATCGTGGTCAGCACCGGAAAGAACGACAGCAGCGCCGAGTAAGCCGCGCCCTTGGCGATGCCCAGGCATCCATCCTTCACCAGTCCGACCGACGCCGAGCGCAGCAGCGGCCAGAAACGTTCCCAACCGCCCGCCTGCATCAGGTAGATCTTGGGGGTGGTCGCCATCTGTTATTTAATTATCAGACGGCGAACCGGAAAGGCCAATATTAAAACCGCCAGCGCCGCGTAACTAAGGTACCGGCAGGCGCGCAATTCCGTGCCGCCGTCGTAATCCAACCGGACCTCGCATGCGCCGGAACAATGCGGTTTCAGCCACATCAGCCCAAGCCCGTCGCGATGTAGCGTTTCCTTCGCGCCATTGACCCACGCGTGCCACCCAGGATGATAGGACACCTGAATCGATAACGTTTCGCCTTCTGGAATGGACGCTCGAATGCCCATCGCGTTGCGTCCCTCCCATTCAAATCGAGCGCCAGGCAGCGCTTCACTATCGAGCGCCGCCACGTACGGTTCAATCGCATCTACCGATTCAGGATTCGGCCGTACCAACGCCGCCTCCGGAATCACATGGGCTAAGGACGCGCTTCGCTGCGGGATCCGGTACACCGTTACATCGTCTTCGCGCCACAGCGCTGGCAACAATCCATTGAATTTGTTGGGATGCAGATACGGCTTCCAATACTCCTGGCTGTCCTTGCCCGCCACCGCCACCGCGCCGACCCCGAAGGCTTTCAGCCAGGCGAGCGATGTTCGGGCATCTTCCTCCGCCGTCGCGCCGCCCGTGTATGCCGCATAAAGGCCGCGTTGCTGCTCCTGGTTATACGCCATGCTCCACGAGCCGCCTGAAAATTCGGGTATCGGGGCAAACGCGTCCGCCCATTGCCCAATCGATCCGGGAAGCATCACGCGCAATCCTGGTAGATTCTGTTCCACCCACATGGAAGTCCGGTACTCGATGGTCTTGGTCACCTCGCGCGACCGCAACAGCTCTTTTGCCGCGCGCCGTTGATGAACCACCTGCCTCGCCGACACAAGGATCAGCAGCACTAATGCCCCCCGCTGTATCAGGACCGGCGTTTTCGCCAGATATTTCCAACCCGCGAACGCCACCACCAGCGCGATCGCCATTTCCATTTCCATCTTGTAGCGGATCGTCTGCGGCAGGAACTGGCGATGCAGGTAATCCGAAACCGCCGGTATGCTGCTGGTCAGAAACGCGAATAAAACAAAAAACCGCATCCTCCAGTCCGCGACCCACCGCGTCAGGCAATACCAGAGGATCGCGCCGCCCCCGCCCACCATCGCGACCGCCACCAGAGACCCCGCCGTGAACCCGCTCTCGCCGTGCGACGCAGATGCCGCCCGAATCGCCGCGATCAGCGACGGAGGAAGAAACGCCGCGCTCATCGCATAGGAGAACACGCCGATTCCCGCAATCATCCCGACGTTCCGCCAGAATCCTTCAGAAGGCAATGCGGCCAGCAGACAGACCGCCGCCATCGCCACCGTCACCGGGCCGAACGCGCTGGCCATCGTCGCCGCCGCAATCGAAACCACCGCCGCCGCATAGTAGCCGAGCCGTCTGGTTTCGAGCGACCGCGCCAGAAACAAAATAGTGAGCGGCAGAAAGACGAGGCAAATCAGATGTGGCGTATCGTCCCAGCCGGCCACCAGCATCAAACGCCGCGGATCCCATGCATTCCTCGGCGTGGCCCACGCATCGGGAACCAGCAACTGCGTCGGAGCCGTCAGCGAATAAAGTAAAGACGCCGCAAAGCTGGTCCCTGGCGAGCGCGTCATCAGCCACGCCGCGACAAACAAGGTCAGCGGCGCCAGGCAATACGCGATTCCCGTGATCCGCTCGAACGCCAGCGCCGCCGAAATTCCGCTCACCGCCGACCATGCCGCCATCAACCCCGGCAGCAACGGCGAATACGTAAACTCGAACGGCATGCCGCCATCCCAATACGGCCACCAGCTATTGTGAAACCAGCTCCCGCCGGCCCGCTCCGCCAGCGCGATCCAGAACCCGTGCATCGAATTCATCGACGGAATTTCGGTGTAAAAAAGCTCCCGGCAGATATAGGCGTTGATCCACAATAGGATCGCCGCATAGATCGCCGCGCGCAGCATGTCGGCACGACTCAGTCGCTGATTTTTTTCGGACAAATGCGCTCTCAAACAATCATACGACTCATGCTATGCTGAAGAAGTCTTGGTAGAGGAGCGAGGGCCATCAGTAGCCCGGCGCGCATTTCCGGTGAGCCCGGAGCGTCAGGTGAAAGGGGCGGCCTCGCCGAAATCGAAGCGCTGGCTCTAACGCGTTTTGGTTGGTGAGCGAAGGCTAACACCTGCTCACTGTCATTCGATTCGAATTCGCGAATCGGATGGAGCGCTATCGGGAAGCGAAGTTGTATTCGCCCTCCTGTCCGGCTTTCCGCCGGGGCCTCTCCCAAGCTTGATTTTGCTGAATTGTGCTGGTTCCGTCTATGAACGCCTTTGAACTGACGCGCGCGCTGGTCGATATTGAGTCCGTGACTCCGAACGAGGAACAGGTCGGTAACTTCCTGTTCGATTATCTTTCGCGACTCGCCGCCTCCACCGCCGGCCAAGTGGAGCGCATGCCCGTCGAGCCACATCGCTTCAACGTCTTCGCCCGTTGGGGCGATCCCGTGGTCACGTTTTCCACGCACATCGATACCGTGCCGCCGTTTTTTGCTTCGCGCGAGGATGAGGAATTCATCTGGGGCCGCGGCTCCTGCGACACCAAGGGCATCATCGCCTCCATGATTTTCGCCATCCGCAAGCTGCTCGACGATGGCGTGCGCAACATCGCCATGCTGCTGGTCGTCGGCGAGGAACGCAACAGCGCCGGCGCTTTAGCCGCCGCGAAGGATCCGCGCGGCAGCAAATTTCTCATCAATGGCGAGCCTACCGAGAACAAGCTCGCTCTCGGCTCCAAAGGCGCGCTGCGCTACGAAATCGAAGCCCACGGCCGCATGGCCCATTCCGCCTATCCCGAGCTCGGCGAATCCGCCATCGAAAAGCTTCTCGATATTCTGGAGCGCCTGCGCCGCATGCCCCTCCCGAGCGATTCCTTGTTCGGTCCCAGCACCGTCAACATCGGGACCATTCAAGGCGGCCGCGCGCCCAACGTCATCCCCGATCATGCGCAGGCCGAAGTGTTCTTTCGACTCGTCGACGACGGCGCATCCACCCGCGCCGCCATGCCCCGCACCATCAACGGCCAAGCCGATCTGCGCGAAATCCTGTGCATGCCCGCGCTGAAATTCGGCGAGCTCGATGGATTCGAAACCAGCGTCGTCTCTTACACCACCGATATTCCCGCGTTCGGAACCACCTGGGGCCGGCCCTATTTATTCGGTCCCGGCAGCATCCACGTCGCGCATACCGCGGAAGAGCGCATCGCCAAACGCGACATCGAAGTCCGCCATTCAGACTTATCAAAACCTAGTGAGGCAATTGTTAAATTCATGAGTGAACGAATCCCCGTCGGAGTTTTGGGCGCCACCGGAATGGTGGGCCAGGAATTTGTCAGCTTCCTTCGCGACCATCCGTGGTTCGATCTGACCTGGCTTGGCGCCAGCGATCGCTCCGCCGGCAAATCCTATCGCGAGGCCACCACCTGGCGTCTCGGCGGCACTACCCCCGCGCATGTGCGCGACCTCGTCGTTTCCGAATGCAAGCCCGCCGCCGGCGTTCCGCGCCTGCTTTTTTCCGCGATGGATGCCTCCGTCGCCGGTGAAATCGAGCAGGAATTCGCCCGCGCCGGCCACGTCATCGTTTCGAATTCCCGCAACCATCGCATGGATGAAGACGTGCCGCTGCTCGTTCCCGAAATCAACGCCGATCACCTGCAGCTCATCCGAACCCAGCAGCACAAGCGCGGCTGGAAAGGGACCATTGTCACCAATCCCAACTGCTCCACCATCGTGCTGGTGATGGCTCTTGCTCCGTTGCGGAACTTCGGCATCCGGCGCGTGATCGTCACCACCATGCAGGCCATCTCCGGCGCGGGTTATCCCGGCGTCTCTTCGATGGACATCAACGCCAACGTGGTCCCCTTCATCGGCGGCGAAGAGGACAAGATGCAGCGCGAGACCCAGAAGATCCTGGGCGATTTCTCGAACGCCCAGGTCACTCCTCTCGCCGCGAAAGTCAGTGCGACTTGCAATCGAGTCCCGGTGGTCGACGGCCACACGCTCTCCGTTTCCGTCGAGTTCGAAAAGAAAGCCAGCGAGGCTGAAATCCTCGCCGCCCTTCGCGGCTGGCGCGGGATTCCGCAGGAAAAAGGCCTGCCCAGCGCGCCGCCTTGCCCGGTCATTTATATGGAAGAGCCCGATCGCCCGCAGCCCCGTCGCGACGTCGAACGCGAAAACGGCATGGCGGTCTTCGTCGGCCGTCTCCGCCATTGTCCGGTGCTCGATTATAAATTCGTCGCGCTCGGCCACAACACCGTTCGCGGAGCCGCCGGCGCCGCCGTCCTCAACGCCGAACTGATGAAATCCGAAGGCTGGTTGTAAACGATCATGATTGTCATGAAATTCGGCGGCACCTCCGTCGAATCGAAATCCGCGATCGAGCGCGTCGCCGGCATCGTGCGCGATCGCCTCCCGCAGCATCCAGTGGTCGTCGTCTCGGCGATGGGCAAGACCACCAACAAGCTGCTCGCCATCGCTTCCTCCGCCGTGAACGGCGATCGCGAACACGCTCTCGATCAGCTCCGCCTATTGCGCGAATCTCACCGCCAGGAAGCCTCCGGCCTCGGCGTCGATACTGAAATCGACGCGCACTTCGATGAATTGACCGAGCTGATCAAGGGCCTTGCCGTGATGGGCGAGCTCACCCCTCGCGCCACCGATGCCGTTTCCTCATATGGCGAGCGCATTTCGAGCATCATCGTCGCTGCGCTCTTCAACTGCCAGGGCATTTCGACCGCGCACGTCGACTCACGCAAGCTGATCGTCACCGATCATCGCCACACTCAGGCCGCGCCCTTGTTTCGCGAAACCAATGAACGTCTTCAGTCGACCATCCCGAATCTCGCGCAGCATCAGGTCGTCGTGATGGGTGGGTTCATCGCCTCCACCGAGGACGGCGTCACCACTACGCTTGGCCGCGGCGGTTCCGATTACACCGCGTCCATCGTCGGAGCCGGAATCGACGCCGATGAGATTCAAATCTGGACCGACGTCGACGGCATGCTCACCAGTGACCCGACCATCCTGCCCGGCGGCTATCGCGTCAAAGCCTGCTCCTTCGCCGAAGCCGCCGAGCTCGCCTATTTCGGCGCGAAAGTCCTCCATCCCGCGACCGTTCTCCCCGCCATCGAAAAAAATATTCCCGTTCGCATTCTCAATTCGCGGCGTCCCGAAAATTCCGGCACGCTCATCGTGGCCGAGCCTCCGCCGTCCACCAACCCGGTCCGCTCCATCGCCTGCAAGCGCAATATCACACTGGTAAACATCGTCTCCACGCGCATGCTGATGGCGCATGGATTTCTACGCCGCATCTTTGAAGTGTTCGACCGTTTCGAAACCTCGGTCGATATGCTGGCCACTTCCGAAGTCAGCGTCTCGCTCACCATCGATAACACCGGAGCCCTCCCCACCATTCGCCAGGAGCTCGAGAAATTCGCCGACGTCTCCATCGAGGAAAATCAGGCGATCGTCTGTCTGGTCGGCGACAATATCCGCCAGACCCCCGGCGTCGCGGCGCGGAGTGTTCAACGCCCTTGACGGGATCCACGTCCGCATGATCTCGCAGGGCGCCTCGGCTCTGAACATCAGCGTCGTGCTCGCTGCCGCCGACGTCCGCCGCGCGGTAGAATCGCTCCACCGGGAATTTTTCCGGAATCCTGATCCAACGGCCTTCGCCCGGGACTTCTAAATGAAACTTGCCATCGTCGGTTACGGAAAAATGGGACGCCTGATCGAGCAGCTTGCGCCCGAATATGGCTTCTCCGTGCACGCGAAAATCGATCTCGACGGCGATTTCGCCCAAGCCGACGGAGCCGATGTCGCCGTCGAATTCACCGTGCCGCATGCGGTTCCCGACAACGTCGAGAAGCTCGCCGCCCTCGGGCATACCCGTGGTAATCGGCACCACCGGATGGCTCGCCCAGATGAGCCACGTGCGCGCCACAGTAGAGAAGAACAACTCCGCGATGGTCTGGAGCCCTAATTTTTCCATCGGCGTGAATGTTTTTTCCGCCTGGTCCGCGAAGCCGCCCGCTTGCTCGCCGACGAGCCGCAATACGGCGCCTGGGCCTGGGAAATTCATCATCACACCAAGAAAGACGCGCCGTCCGGAACGCTGCATCAAGCTGGTCGACGATATGAAAGCCGGCGGGTATCAGCGCCCCATCGATGTCAGTTCCAATCGAGCCGGCGCCCATCCGGGCACTCACGAAGTCGGTTTCGATTCCGCCGCCGATACCATCACTCTCCGTCACACCGCCCGCAGCCGCGAAGGATTCGCCCGCGGCGCATTGAAAGCGGCTCAGTTCATCGCCGGCAAAAAAGGCATTTTTGAATTCAGCGAAATTCTATTTGAGAGGTAATCCCATGTTCACAGGATGCGGCACTGCCCTGATCACTCCGTTCCGCCAGGATCTCTCGCTCGACGAAGACGCGATGCGTCGCCTCGTCCGGCGTCAGATTGAGGCGGGCATCAATTTTCTGGTCCCCTGCGGCACCACCGGCGAAAGCCCGACGCTCACCCGCGCCGAGCATCTTCGCGTCGTCGAACTTACCGTCTCCGAAGCGAAAGGGAAAAAAGTCCCCGTGCTCGCCGGCGCCGGTGGATACAACACCGCCGAGGTGATCGAGCTCGCCAATGAGCTGCGCCACATCGGCGCCGACGGCATTCTTTCGGTCACGCCCTATTACAACAAGCCCACGCAGGAAGGCCTGTATCAGCACTACCAGGCGATCGCGAAAGGCGTGCCGCTTCCCATCGTGGTCTACAGCGTGCAAGGCCGCACCGGCGTCAACGTCGAACCCGCGACGCTCAAGCGCCTCGCCGAGATCGACAACATCATCGGCGTAAAGGAGGCCTCCGGCAACATCGGCCAGATGGCGCGCGTGGTTCACGACGTACCCGAAAAATTTCTGGTGCTCAGTGGCGACGATTCCATCACCCTCCCGCTCATCGCGCTCGGCGGACGAGGCCTCATCTCCGTCGCTTCAAACGAAATTCCCGCCGAGATGACGAAGCTTGTACAGCTCGGCCTCGCCGGCGATTTCGCCGCTGCCCGTGCCTTGCAGCGCGCCTGGCTCCCGCTGATGGAAGTCAATTTCGTCGAGTCGAATCCCATCCCGGTCAAGGCCGCCATGGCGATGATGGGCCTGTGCGAGCCTGTCTGGCGACTGCCCATGACTCCTCCGCTCGCGCCCAATCGCGCCAAAATCGAATCCGTTCTTGAAGCTTCCGGTCTGCTCGCCCATGCGGCGGCAGGGCATGGGAAGGCGCATGCGCGCTGAGATCGAATCGCTGTTCGATCATAAGCCCGCCGCCTATACCGAAGAACATTTCGCGCTGTTCCAGCGTTTCAAACAGGCGCTGAACGAAGGCCGCGTCCGCTCCGCCGAGCCCGACACGTCCGCTCGCAGCGGATGGCGCGTCAACGCCTGGGTCAAGAAAGGAATCCTCCTGGGCTTCCGCATGGGCGCGATCGTCGACATGTCGATCGACCCGGCGCGCCAGCCGATGTTCGACAAAGCGACGTGGCCTGTCAAACATCTCGCGCCCGATAGCGGCGTCCGCATCGTGCCCGGCGGATCCAGCATTCGCGACGGCTGCTTCGTCGGCAAAGGCGTCACCTGCATGCCGCCGATGTACATCAACGCCGGAGCGTTCGTCGGCGACGGGACCATGATCGATTCGCACGCGCTGGTCGGAAGCTGCGCCCAGGTCGGGAAGAATTGCCACATCTCCGCGGCCGCGCAGATCGGTGGCGTGCTGGAACCGGTCGGCGCGCTGCCCGTCATCATTGAAGACGATGTTCTGGTCGGTGGAAATTGCGGCGTCTACGAAGGCACTGTCGTGAAGCGCCGCGCCGTGCTCGGAAGCGGCGTCATCCTCACCCGATCCACGCCCGTCTACGACGTCGCCCGCGGCGAAGTTTACGCGGCCACCGACGACGAGCCGCTGATGATTCCCGAAGACGCCGTGGTCGTCGCCGGATCGCGCGCCGTAACGCGAGGTCCCGGAAAAGATTGGGGCATTTCGCTCTACACGCCCGTGATCGTCAAATATCGCGACAGCAAAACCGAGGCGAAAATCCAGCTCGAAGATCTTCTTCGCTGAGATCGGCAGCCGCCCCTTCGATATCGAGCGCCGCTACTGGGTCCCGACCCGCGACGCTTGAATCAGCGCGGCCAGCGTCCGCTCCGCCGCCCGTTCCCACGTGAATCCGCGAGCCCGGTTCGGCTCCTCGATCGCGAGCCGGCTTCGCAGCTCCGCGTCTTCCACAACCCGATCGAGCGCGGCCGCGATGGCATCCTCGTCCAGCGGATCGAAGTACAGCGCGGCCTCGCCGCCGACCTCGCGCAGCGGAGGAATATCCGAACACGCCACCGGAATTCCCGCGGCCATCGCTTCCAGCACCGGCATGCCGAACCCTTCGAACGTCGATGGATAGCACGAACGCCGTGCGCTCGTTCGTAAAGCTGCAGCAGCTGCTCGCGCGGATCCAGCCACGTCAGTTCGCACCGAATCACCAGCGCCGAGCTCCGCGATCAGCTTTTCGATCGACTGCGGTGTGAAATCCGCGCAATCCCGGCCAGCACCAGCCGATAGTCGCGTTTGCTGCTGGCGTAGGCGCGGATCAGCCGATCCAGATTCTTGTGCGGATGCAGCGTCGAGACGCACAACACGAACGGCTGCAGTGCTCGTTCGATCCAATTCGAAAAATGCCGCGTCCACGCCGTGCGGGATCACCTCCACGCGCTCCTTCGGCAAGGATAAACCGCACGAGATCGGCGCGCGTCGCCTCCGATACCGCGATCAGTCTGCGCGAGCCCGGTGCGCCGACGCCCACAGCAGCAGCCGCCAGAAGGGCAGGTCGAACCAGCGGAAATATTCGGGATGACCGCTTATGCTGCAAGTCGTGAAATACCGTCACGCAAGCGCACGGCGCGAACAGCGGCGCGGTGAATCCCGGGTTGAACATCACGTCCAGGCGGTAGCGCGACGCCTCCAGCGGCAGCACCGTCTGTTCCCACACGATTCGCGCGGGGCGGATTCGCGCGTGCACCGCCTGCGGCTTCCAATGAAAGTTGGCCTGGCGCGGAACCAGGTCCGTGCCGGTTTCCGAGTTGGTGAAGACGAAGTATTCGTTCGCGGAGTCGATGCCGCGCCAGCGCGGCCAGCAGCTCGCGCAGATAAATCTCGGTGCCGCCGACGCCGCCGGGAATCAGATACAGCGCGTTGACGCCGATGCGCGCCATCTATGTGGTCCGCCGCCTTCACCAGTCCATCGCGCGCGAACTGGTTCGCGGGGTTCAGCGCCAGCGCGTGCTGATACTCGCGCGCCGCGCTCGCGTGATCGCCGGCAACTCAGATCGATGTTGCCGCGATACACGTAGATCATGTCGTACGATGGGTCCAGCTTCTGCGCCTTATCCAGCTCCGCGAGCGCCGCCGGCATCTGGTTGTGCTTGGCGTACACCATCGCCGAGCTGCGTATGCACGTGCGCGTCGTTTGAGAACGCGACCGCCGCGTTCAATTTCTCGATCGCTTCCTGCCACCGCCCCGCGCAATCGAGCGCCAGTGCCCAATCGATCAACAGTACGTTGTCGGCGGTCGTGTCATGGGACGCCGCTTCGAAATTCTGCGACGCGGCTTCGCACTGCCCGTCCTGATACTCGGCGTAAGCGAGTTGGAAGCGCGGACGATACTTGTTCGGCGACTTCGCCACGCTATCGGTCCACAACGTGAGCGGCGTCGCCCACACCTCGTTGCGCTGATAGGTCAGGACGCAGCACACCGCCAGTACTACCGCGCCGATCCCGACCGCTTGTTGGAACCGCAGCGCGCCGCAGCGCCTCCAGACAAACCAGAATCAGTCCGAGAAACGGAAGATAGAGTCGATGTTCCGCCTGCACGTCGCGAATCGGAACGAACGAAGACGTCGGCGCCATCAGCAGCAGAAACATGAAGACGCCGAACGACGCCAGCGGCCAGCGCTTGCGATAGATCCAGGCCGCCGCGACCAGCGCCAGCAGCGCGATCAATCCGAAAATCGCGCCGTGGTCCATCAGGCTCCCGCGAAATCGCGATGTCCGGATCGACGTTCTGGCCGATAAGGCAGCGAAAAACATCCGGATGTAAGTCCAGATCACGCGGCACTGCGTGAAGAAATAGGTCGACGCGCGTCAGTCCCTTCACCTGGAATCCCGCCGTGTCGGCCGCCGCGCAGCACACGCCACACTTCGAAGCCGCCGGCCACGCCTCCGATCGCCAGCAGCGCGTAGAGCAGTCCGGTTCGCCCGCAATCCCTCCGCGATTCCAGAAATAATCGGTCAGCAGCAACAGCACCGGCAGCGTCAGCGTATGTTCCTTGGTGGCGATGGCGCCGCGCGAACAGCGCGACAATCGCCGCCGCCCGCCACCACGTCATCGATCGCGCCCGGTCGATACAGAAACACCGCGAACGCGGCGTAGTAGAACATCACGCTGAGATTTTCCGAACGGCTCGCCACATAGGCGACCGATTCCGTCTGGAGAGGATGCAGCAGAAACAGTGCGCCCGCGAAGATCGACAATGCGGCGCGCAGTTTGCCCGCGACGCCCGCCCATTCCAGCAGCTTCGCCGCGATCAGCGCCGCGAAAAATGCCGCGCCGAAATGCAGCAGGACATTGGTTGCGTGGAACAAGAACGGATCGGCCCCGCTGCCCAGCCGGTTGTCCGCCCAGAAGCTGAACATCAGCAGCGGACGAAGGCTGCGCACAATCGCCAGGCTGCTCTGCGCCGGATTCGCCACGAACGGCAGATACAGATCGTCCAGAACGAACGCGCCGTTGAGCGCCGGTCCGTAGACTTCGAACACCACGATCAGCGCCGCCGCGGCGGCCGCCCATATCCACCACGATCGGCGGCCCCGAGGCTGCTTCCAGCTTGCGTTTGCGAAGCTAGTTTCCTGCGGTCGATTTCTTTTCTTCATCGCGACTTTGATCAACAGAGGTCAGGCGGAATTCCAGAATCGCGACGCGCTGCGTCAGCGCGATGTTGGAATCCTTCAAGCGGGAAATCATCAACGAAAAGCGATACAGAACCACCAGGAATATCGCGCCGGCGACGCTCAGCAACGCCAGCGGCGCGTCCCTTTCGCCCACCTCCGCGGTGACCCAGTGCTCCAGTCGCCGGCCATCGCGACAAGCACCAGCAGCACGACGGCGGCGATCAGCCAGCTCACCGAATATTCCACGCGAATGTGCGCGCGGCGCACCGACAGCAGCACCAGCCCGATCAGCAGCAGGCTGAAAACCGTGATCACGTTCAGCAGACGATCCATATCCTATTTTCTCCGGCCTTCGAACTTCAGCACGTTCACGAACACCCCCAGCAGCACGTGCACCAGATAATACAGCGACTTGAGCGCCGTGATAGTGGTGCGCCCTGCGCGCCGCGGCCGCATCCGGCAAGGCACCTCCACGAATCGGAATCGCTTGCGCTGCAACACCACCAGAGCCTCGATTTCAGGATATTCCAGCGGGAAACTCGTGCTGAACAGCGCCAGCGCCGTGCGATTGACGCCGACGAACCCGGACGTCGGATCGTGAACCGGGCGCCCCAGAATCGGCCGCAGCATGGCGCGAAAGAAAACGATCCCCAGCGCCCGCAGCACGCCGCTGTGCTCGCCGCCGCCGTTCACAAATCGCGAGCCGATCACCATCTCGCAGCCCTCGCGTTCCAGCGCCTCGAGCATCTCCGGAATATCGCGCGGATCGTGCTGGCCGTCGCCGTCGACGCGAATCACGTAGTCGTAGCCGAGTTCGAACGCCAGCCGGTAGCCGGCCTGCACGCATCCGCCCAAGCCCAGGTGGTACGGCAGCGGAAGCACTCTCGCGCCGGCCGACCTCGCCATGTCGATGGTCCCATCCTCGGAGCAATCGTCCACCACCAGCACCGGAACCCCCGGCATCACGGTCTTCACTTCCTCGACGACGCCCGCCACTGCCGCTTCCTCGTTGAAGGCCGGAATCAACATCAGTAGTTTCTGCCCGCGATTCACAGCGTCGCCACCTGCCGGATGGAAATGGAATGGCGCTCCAGCAGCGTCCGAAACTCCTCGCTGCTCAATCGAGCCTGCCGGCGGATCCGTCGACGTTCAGCCAACAGCCTGGGCATCTGAAACAGCGCCGACGCGTGCGCGCGCACCACTAGAAAAGGCAGCAGCGCAGCGGAAAAACCCGCGCGCCGAAACTCCGCCGCCTTCCCGCGTCCTTGGATCATCAGCACCGCGTGCCAGAAATACCGCGCCAGCGACATCAACGGCGCGCGAGCCAGCATCGCCAGGGGAAGATTCTTGATCGACGTGTACAGCCGGTTGCGCTCCACATAATAAGCCTTCAGCGGCGAAGCCCGCCCGGCCGAATGCGAATAGCGATGCTCCACCACAGCTCCCGGCACATAGACGCACTCCCAGCCGGCCCACCGCGCGCGCAGCCCCAGATCGGTGTCTTCGCAATACAGAAAAAACGTTTCGTCGAAGAGCCCGATCTCGTCCAGCATTTTACGACGGTACAGCGCCGCCGATCCGCTCGGCAGCAGCACTTCGGTCATCGCTTTAAACTTGGCCGCATCTTCACCGTGACCCCGCTGCCTGCTCGATCCGTCCGCCGCGATCAGCATCCCCGCTGAATCGAGCGTCGCGCCCCCCGCCATCCGCACCTCGGACGCGAACATCCCGGCGCCAGGCGACTTGCCGGCCGCGCCGATCAGAGTTTCCAGCCAGCATGGATCCGCCACCGCATCGTCGTTCAGCGTAGCAAGGTATTCGGATTGCGAATCGCGGAACGCCTGGTTCACCGCGGTTCCAAAGCCGGCGTTGCGCGCATTCGCGATCACACGCACCCGCGCGCCGTCCGCCCGGACGCGGCGCTCTCCGCTGTTGTCGACGACGATCACTTCAAATTGCTCAAAAGTCTGGGATTCCAGTGAGCGCAAACACGCGGCCAGCGCATCGTCCGCGGCCAGCGTCGGCACAACAACGGTGACGATGGGAAACGGCAATCCTCGATTCTAACAGCTACTTCAATCCTGCAGAATCGGCAGCGGATTCACTTCGGCGGCGCCGCCTTCCAGGTTCAGATACCGAGGGTCGAGCAACCGGTCCGTCTCCACATGCCCCATCGCCGAGAGCAGCGACTCCTTGAGATGCGGATGATCCTTCTCGAGATCGCCCAGCAGGTCGCGCAGCGTCCGCCGCACCGTGCCCGTTCGCTGCGAGCAGCCGCAGGGAATCACCGGGGCTCCTAATTCTTCCGCGAACTTCGTGGTCAGATCCTCGGTGACGTAGACCAGCGGACGGATCAATCGGAAATCGCGCTCGCGGGACCAGGTGATGGCGGGCAGCGCGCTCACGCGTCCCGTAAACAACGCATTGCGCAGAAAGGATTCGCAAAAATCGTCCGCGGTATGGCCGAACGCGATCACGTTCGCGCCCAGTCCGCGCACAATCTGATACACAGCGCGCCGCCGATAGCGGCTGCACAGGTCGCATCCATGATCGGGCTGCTCGTCGAGCAGGCGGAAGCTGGGATTGTCGCGAGTGTAGGTCCAGTCCACCTTGCGACCTTTCAGATATTCACCAAGGGGTTCGATGGGACGCAGAAATTTCCCCTGCTCGACGGTGAACGCGCAAACGGTGAACTCGATCGGCGCCCGCTGTTGCAATCGCAGCAGAATTTCAAGCAGCGTGAGCGAATCCTTGCCGCCGGATAAAGCCACCGCGACCCGGTCGCCGTCGCGAATCATTTTGAATCGCGAAACCGCCTCGCCGACCTTGCGCAACAGTGTCTTTTCCAGTTCCAAACTACAAGTATAAACGACCCCCGCTATTCATCCCATAAAACCATAAAACGAGTCAGCCTGATCCGCTCCCTATCGATGATCCACTAGAGGAGGCAGAGCGCTCTGCCTCCTCTAACGAATCCTGCGATTTTCGCCCTCGACCCCGACCGATCCAGCATCTTCCAAACCGCGTCTCTATGGACCGCACGAACTCCTCGGGACCATTCGGCTTACCGGAATACGTGCAGCTTCTCAACTCGACCACCTCCGTCCACCGATCGCCGCCTTCGAGCAGTTCGCGCCAACCTGGCGCGCCTCCACCTTCGCGCCACAGGCTACGTTCCAAAGGGATTTCGCGATCAATTTGCGCCGGGGAATCCTGCAGATGAGACGACGCGCTGGACCAGCGATACGCGGCCGGATCGCGCACCAGACCCGCCCGAACCGGGTTCAATTCCACATAACGCATCGCGCTCAATAACCTCGTCGGTGCGACGACGCATGAGAAAAATCGATTTTGCCACAGGTGCCCGGTTCGCGACCGTCGCACGTTCAGGTACTGGGCGTAACGACCGTGAACCCGCCGCAAAAGGATGGCCAGCGAGTTCTCGCGCTCCGGCACCAGGATCCAATGGACATGATTGCTCATGAGACAGTAGGCGAGCACGGAAACCCCCGTATCCGCAAGATTCTCCTGCATCAGGGCCAGATAATTGTTGCGGTCGGCAGCGGTGAAAAACACCTTTTGGCGGTCGACGCCGCGTTGAGTGATATGGTGTGCGAAGCCGGGTTCGATGGTTCGGAGGTTGCGGGGCATTCTGGAGAAATGGTGCAGGAAGGCTGCGAAATTTCTCAGGAAATGAAGTGGAGGCGGAGCGGTCGGGATCTTCTCGATGATTTTCGAAAAGAGGCGGATCAGGCTGACTCGTTTTAAAGAGCGGGCCGCATCAGGATGCAATGCGATGCGGCCCGCGGCTAAATGCTAAATGCTTTTCTTAGAACGTGAACCGAGCGCTTACCTGAAGGCGCCGGGCCTGCGTACCGTCCGGGAAACCGCCGTCGCCGGTTCCCACATTGAACGCCGTCGGAGTATACGTCAGCACACCCTTCAACTCCGTATAAGCCTGCGTCGTCAAGCCCGTGGGCGACCAGTTGTTCGCGATATTAAACGCCTCGAAATTCAGCCCCAGCCGCATTCCTTCGCGAGGCAGCGGAATATTCTTCGTCAGGCGGAAGTTCTCCTGCTGCACCCACGGCGTGTACAGACTATTGATCGGAAGAAACGGCACGCGGAAGTTGCCGTTGAAGCCGTTCAATGCCGAGGCGCTGTACAGCATGCCCGTTACCGGCGTATCGTTCATATGAATGGTCGGGCTTCCCGAAGGCCGTCCGCTCATGATCGTGGTGATGCTCGACAGCTGCCAATCGTTCAACACGTACTTGGCGAAAGCGCTGGTCGAATGCGACAACGTCGGCGACCATACGAAGGAGTACACAAATCGCTGCCGCTGGTCGAGCGAGCCGCTGCCTTTGTCGAACGCGTATTGTCCGTTGTAAGTCCACAGCGAATCGCTGAATCCGAAGATCGCGTTGGTCGCCCCACCCTGGCCGTCGTCGATTTCGTGAGCCCAGGTATACGACGCCGACGACTGGAAACCGTGCGAGAAACGCTTGTCGAAGGACGCCACCAGCCCGTTGTAGGAGCTGCTCACGCCGTTGGTTTCCTGGTAGATGGCTCCGAAATTCTTGTTCGGCCTCGCTCCGGTATAGACGCCAGTGGTATAAGTGCCCACCTGCTGTCCCGACGCGTTATTGATGATGTAGGTGAACGGGGTCCCCAGCGCCGGCGCATTAATATCCTGCGTACCGTAGAGATTCACCCCGCGGCTGAAGATTCCGGAAACCGTGAGCACCATGTCTTTGGAGAGCTGCCGCTCCACCGCGACCGTCGCCTGTTCGGAATAAGGCGTCTTCAGCTTGGGAGACATCACGTCCAGCGTGGAAGCGCTCTGCGTGACGCTGGTCAGCGGAGATGCCAGCACGTTGGGAAATGTCGGACCTTGCGCGATCAGCGACGCGTTGCTCAAGTTGTCCGCGATCTGATACATTCCGTTGCCGGTGTAAATATCATCCAGCATGCCGCCGATGAGCCGCGCAAAGAACGTTCCCAGCCCTGCCCGGATCACAGTCTTGTCGTTGAGCTTGTAAGCCACGCCGATGCGCGGCATAAAATCGCGGGGGCCCGTGGGTATCGAGGCTCCCGTCTGCGGATAAAGAGGATTCGCCGTAGCCGGCGGAGGCGCGATGGTGTATTCGTAACGCATGCCCAGTGTCACCGTCAGGCGACTGGTGGCCTGCCATTGGTCCTGCAAGTACATGCCGATGTCTTTGATCGCGAAATCCACAATCGGATTGCCGAAGGTCTGGCTGAACGCCGAGTAGTTCCTTTGGCCCGTCGGGTTTCCGGTGTAGTCGAGCGCGAAGGAGGTCACCGTCGGATAGGTGTAGGAACCATAACGATTGCTCAGATAGTTCACGTTATCCTGCACATGCTCGAAGGCCGCTCCGAATTTGATCATGTGCTTGCCTTTCGCCCAGCTCACGTCGTCCGCGAATTCGTTGCGGACTTCGAGCGGCTCCACGCGAGGAAGGTAATTCGCCGGCCCAAGCTGGACGCCGGCAACCGCAACGTCGAGATAGCCGAGTCCGCCGCCGAGTTCGGCCTGATCGAAGCCGTCGGACTGGCGGTCGGTGTCTAACCCGTAACGGAACAGGTTCACCCAGCGGCCATTGGGAACGAAGGTCCAGGTGGCTTTTCCATTGCGTACCGTCACGGCGTCATCGCCGTTCCCTGTGACTCCGGCGCCCGTCGTGGACGAGAGACCGGTCTGGATGCCATTCGGAGATTTCCAGCGCAGGAAATTGAAACTGGTGCTGAAGGTATTGACGTCGTTAAAGTGATAATCGAGCCGGCCGAAGTACAGATCATTCGACGCCGTGCGCGGAATCTGGCCGTAAAAGCGGGGCAGCAGGCCATTGATCGCATTGCACTGCGCGGGCGTCGCGGGGGCGGCGCAGCCCACCCAGACATGGTTCGCCGAATCGACGAACCCGACCTTCACCTGGCTATCGGTGAACGGAAAATTGCGGCGCGTGATATCGGCGCTCAGAAAATAAAACAGTTTGTTCTTGATGATCGCGCCCCCTACCGTGCCGCCGGTCTGGACGCGGTGCTCGGTCGGGTTGAACGCGGAATAAGGATCGTGAGCGTCGAAGCCGGTGCTGCGCAGAAAGTAAAACGCGCTTCCGTGCACCGCGTTCGTGCCGCTCTTGGTCACCGTATTGACGACGCCGCCCATGGCCTGGCCGTATTCGGCCGAGAAATTCGCGGATACCACCTGGAATTCCTGCACTGCGTCGGCCGAGATCTGGCTCGCGATGCGGGTTCGTCCGGCGTTCTCATCGTAAAACTGCTCGGTGTTGTCGTTGCCGTCGAGCAGGAACGAATTGTTCCCGGCGACGCCACGGAAGGTGAGCAGCCCGAACGTCGCGTCGTTGGTGACGCCGGCGGTGTTCAGCACGAACTGGTCCACGCGGCGGCCGTTGATCGGCAGGTTCATAATGTCGCGCGTTCCCACCACCTGCGAAACGTCAGTCTTCGTATCCTGCAGCAGTTGCGCCGCGGAATTGACTTCGATGGACGTGGCGGTCTGCCCGACGGTCAGCGTCACATTCAGGTTCAGGTTCTGGCCCACTTGAAGAGTCAGGTCCGACGCTTCGTACGGCGCGAATCCGGGAGCAGTGATGGCAACCTTGTAGCTGCCTCCGGGAGGCAGCGCGGGCGCCGCGAAAATCCCGGCGGCATTGCTGGTGGTCGCCCGAAGTTGGCCCTGCGATTCCGTGGTGATAATCACCTTCGCGTTGGGCACAACCGCCCCGCTCGAATCATGCACCGTGCCTGAAATCCCGCCTTGTCCCGCCACCGATTGCGCCCAGATTTGAGGCGCCGCGACGGCCAAAAACACAGCTATCGTAAGCTTTTTTTGCATAGTTTGGTCCCCCAACCACCCTTGAGTAAGCAGACTGCTTAAAGCTGGGAATTCACTGCGCCGCAAACGGGCGACCGGAATGCGTTCCCTAACCCTGAAAAACCATCTCCAGCGTACCGTAACAATATGACGATTTCAATGCTAAATCGCGACAATTTGAAGAACGCGGAGTACAATCTAAGGCATGTCGGAATCGGCCTACGCTCCCTTTCGTTTGGATGGAAAAACCGCGCTGGTGACCGGCGCATCGAGCGGGATTGGCGCTGCGATTGCCCGGCTGTTCGCCCGCGCCGGAGCGTCGGTGATCATTATGGCTCGGGATCGCGCGCGGTCCGAAGCGGTAGCGAGGGATCTGTCAGGCTCGCGGGTGCTGTTGTGCGACATTACGGATGAATCCGGCGTAAACCAAGCATTCCGCTCGATCGACAGGCTCGATATTCTGGTGAATAATGCGGCGATTGGCTTTGTGGGCAATGTCGAGGAGACTTCGCTCCCCGATTTTCGCTACCTGTTCCAGGTCAACGTGGAAGGCTTATTCCTGGTGACGAGGGCGGCGGTGCCGCTGATCCGCGCGTCGCATGGCTCGATCATCCATCTGGCCTCGGTGGCGGGATTGGTCGGGCTGAAGCGGCGTTTCGCCTATTGCGCGACCAAGGGCGCGGTGATTTCGCTGACCCGCCAGATGGCCATCGACTACGCCACCGAAATGCGGGTCAATTGCATCTGCCCGGGCACCATCGACACGCCTTTTATCGATCAACTGATCGAAAAGAATTTTCCCGGGCAGCAGCAGAAGATCCGCGAGGAGATGCGGCTTCGGCAGCCGGTGGGGCGCTTGGGAACCAGTGAGGAAATTGCCGGTCTGGCATTATATCTGGCGGCGGACGAATCGTCCTTCATGAACGGGTCCATTCTGCCGATAGACGGGGCATGGACGGCGGTTTGAGATCGCGGCGAAACGGAAACGTCTTGACGCGGTACTAGGAGCACCGTACAATACTTAAGACCCGTGTAATCTTAAATCTATCCTTAGAGAGAGAACTTTTGCCTCTAAATCCTCGTGTGCAGACCTTCAGGCGACTCGTACTTATCCTCTCAGTTCTCGCGGTAGCCAGCAGTTTCCTCCAGGCGGCGGTTCCGGTAAAGAAGAAGAAAAGGACTCGTGCGGAGCACACGGTGCTCGCGAAACCGGTCCGGAAGCCGGTAGCGTTAAACCTGACTACGACGACGCACCACGCGGCCACCGTGCATGCCACGGTCCACGCGACCACGGCGCGGCCCAGAGTGAAAATCGCGTCCGGTCCCTGGCGGGTTCCGACCTACGCCGATTCGAGCGCGGGTGATTTTATCGATGGCGAAGACCTTGCCGTGCGGCGGGCCGCGGTGGACGCGCTCGGTCCGTTGAATGGGACGGTGGTGGTGACCGATCCGATGAGCGGGCGGATTCTCACTATCGTGAATCAGAAACTGGCGTTCCAGGACGGGTATCAACCTTGTTCCACGGTGAAAGTGCCGGTGGCGCTGGCGGCGCTCAGCGAGGGCGTGATCGAGCGCCAGACGCTGATTCGTGTTTACGGCCGGACGACGTTTAATCTGACCACGGCGCTGGCGAAATCGAACAATCAGTTTTTCGCGAGCCTCGGCCAGAAGCTGGGCTTCGATCGGGTCAGCTATTACGCGCGGCTGTTCGGGCTGGGTGAAAAAGCCGGCCTCGATATCGAACAGGAGCACGCCGGAATCCTGCCGGAGACGGTGCCCAAGAGCGGCATGGGAATGATGACCAGCTTCGGAGACGGCATTTCGCTGACTCCCTTGGAGTATGCGGCGCTGATCGGCGCGGTGGCCAACGGCGGTACCCTCTACTATCTGCAATATCCCAAGACGCAGCACGAGGCGACGGAAATGGTGCCGCGGGTGAAGCGCCGCCTGGATATCGATCAGTACATTCCGGACGTGAAGCCGGGGATGATGGGCGCGGTGGAATACGGCACGGCGCGGCGCATCGGTTTTGATCCAAACGAACCCATCTACGGCAAGACCGGCACGTGCACGGATTCGCGCACGCCGACACACCTCGGCTGGTTCGGGTCCTTCACCGAAGTGGGAAATCACAAACTGGTGGTGGTGGTCCTGTTGACGGGCGGACGTCCGGTAAGCGGACCCGCGGCGTCGGGCGTGGCAGGCCAGGTTTACAAGAACCTGGGCCTCGAAACGTATTTCTCGGCTCAATCGCACCAGATGTCGCCGTCTCTGATGGTTGCGAACTAAGATTTATCGGAAGCGCTCCCTTTAGCCGCCTTAACCAACAGCAGCATGGGCCAGAATCTTGTCTGACAGGCCAGCTATCATGCGCACACGTCGCGCGGCTTAACTAGTATTGCCGCGATCGGTGGGATCACCTCTCTGATAGCAGAGCGATTCGATCTCCTCGGTTTCAAGATTAGGCGACGGTTTTCAAAACCTACGCGCGTGAAAGCGCGATGTTGGTGATTCGACTGGAGAAACATTTGCGTGAAGGCGCGGGACTAGCCGGCGCTTTCGACTTCGGCGGATAATTCTTCCCATTCGGCGACGCGCGATTCCAGTTCGCGGCGGCGCGCGGTGACCAGATCATTGAGGCGCAGCGTTTCATCGACGCTTTTGAAATCGGCGAGCTCTGTTTCATGTTTCGCGATTTCCGATTCGAGCGAGGCGACTTTCTGCTCCACTTCCTTGAGGCGATCCTGAAGTTTGCGGAGTTTCATCGGATTCAGGCGCTTCTTCGATTCCGACGTCGCGGCGGCCACGGGAGCGGGTTCAGGCTCGGTTTCGACCACCACGGGCGATGCTCCGCCGCCCTTTCTCCACAAATAATCTTCGTAATTGCCGGGATACACGTGAACGTGGCCGTCTTCGATCTCGAAAATCCGGGTGGCCAGGTTGTCGATGAAGTAGCGGTCGTGCGAGACGAAGACGACGGTTCCGGAATATTTCGCCAGGGCTTCGAGCAAGACATCTTTCGCGCGCATGTCGAGGTGGTTGGTGGGCTCGTCAAGCAACAGGAAATTCGACGGCGCGAGCAACATGCGGGCCAGCGCGTAGCGATTGCGCTCGCCGCCGGAGAGGACGCCGATCTTCTTGAACACGTCTTCGTCGCTGAACAGGAAGCATCCGAGCAAAGTGCGCAGCTCGGTGTTGGTAGACTGGCGCGCTTCGGAGCTTAAATCGTCCAGCAGCCGGGCGTCGGGATTCAGCTCCTTGTATTGATCCTGCGCGAAATAATCGGGCAGGGCGTTGTGGCCCAGCGTGTAGGACCCGGAAGTGAGCGGCTCGGTTCCGGCGAGCAGCTTGATCATGGTCGATTTTCCGGCGCCGTTGATGCCCACTAGCGCGATGCGATCACCGCGCTCGATGATGAAATTCGCATCGCTGAAGACGTGCTTCGGGCCGTAGCTTTTCGAAACATCCTTGAATTCGGCGACGATGCGTCCGCTCGGCTTGGGCTGGGGGAAGCTGAAGTGGATGGTCTGCTCGTCGGGCGGGATTTCGATGCGCTCGATCTTTTCGAGCTCTTTGATGCGCGACTGCACCTGCTTGGCTTTGGTCGCCTGGTAGCGGAAGCGATTGATGAAGGCTTCCAGTTGCTCGATACGCTCGCGCTGATTGCGATAGGCGGCTTCGAGCTGGCTGCGTCGTTCGTCTTTCTGACGAAGATAGGCATCGTAGTTGCCGCTGTAAAAATGGACGTGTTTGTTCCAGATCTCGACGGTTTTGTTCACGGTGACGTCGAGGAAATAGCGGTCGTGAGAAATCAGGACGACGGCGAAGGGATAGGCGGCGAGATACTGCTCCAGCCAGTTGCGCGCTTCGAGATCGAGGTGATTGGTCGGCTCATCGAGCAGCAGCATGTTGGGCTTCTCGAGCAGCAGTTTCGCGAGCGCGATGCGCATCTGCCAGCCGCCCGAGAATTCCTCGGTACGACGCTCCCAATCTTCCTTGCGAAATCCGAGTCCATCGAGCACGGTGCCGACCTGGGCTTCGATGGCGTAGCCGTCGCGATTGCGAAACTCGGTGTCGATGTGATGGACGCGATCGGCGGCGGCGGCGTAGTCGGCGCTGGCGGGGTCCAGCTCGCCGAGCTTCTGATGCAGCGTTTCGAGCTCGAGCTCCATTTCGCGGAGCGCGGCGAAGACGCTCATGCATTCCTGAAAGATGGTGCGGCCAGAAAGGGAGAGGCCGTCCTGCGGAAGGTAGCCCTGGGTGATGCCCTTGGTCTGGGAGATGATGCCGTAATCGAGGGTCTCGATTCCGGCGAGAATTTTGAGCAGCGTGGTCTTGCCGGTGCCGTTGGCGCCGACGATGCCGGTGCGCTCCTTCGGCGTGATGAGCCAGTCGCAATTTTCAAAAAGAAGTTTGTGGCCGAACCGTTTTCCGGCGCCTTGGAGTTGGATCATTTACAAAATTTGCAACGAATGAACGCTGATCTACTTCCATTTTAATCGCGTGGTGAGGAAAACAGCTACGGAGACCGCCGCGATGCCGAACACGAGGAGCGCGACGATCCAACGGCGGCGGTTGCGGCCGAGGTCCGCTCGCTCCTTCCAGCTTTGCAGGATCATACAGTTCGTTTGGACCAGAAGTGTTTCACTGGTTGCGGAGACCGCTTAATCAGCGTGTCGACTGCGGGAGCCGCTGATTCGGGGAGGAGTCTTCAACTTGAGTGTGATCTAATCTCCTTCATGATACCCTCCCGCAGCGATTCTAAGGGCTTCGCGCAGCGAACCATGCGCAACCTAGCATACATAAAGAAGGTCAGAAAGAACGAAGGGCGCGGGCACATCGTTGTTCAGTTGATAAATTCGCTGCTCGGCTTAATCGCGATCGGGCCGAATAAGCACCTGTTTGCACCGATCGAGAGCATGGATCTAGATGATCTTAGAGCTCGGGGATGGCCGATACCCGTCATGGGTCTTCCAAAGGCAGTAGAGACGCAGACTCTGGGCGACCTGCTAAGACACCTGCGGAACGGAGTAGCCCACGCGAGGGTCGAGTACTTCGACGTGGACACTTACTCGGGTGGTGACTCGACCCTGCCGCACGAGGTTGCGCTCGTAATTGAAGATGCTCCGCATGAAAACGCGCCAGCAAACTGGCGAACCCAGATTTACGCCGATCAGCTTGAGTCCCTTTGTTGTCGACTTCTGCAGGAAGTCGCGCCGGAGATCGTGACAGAATATCAGTCAATCGCAGAAGAACATTAGAGCCTGCGCGATGTAGTGTTTCATCTCGCCGCGTTTTACTACCGCGTCCAGGAAGCCGTGATCCAGCAGGAATTCGCTGCGCTGGAAGCCTTCGGGGAGTTTCTGGCGGATGGTCTGTTCGATCACGCGCGGGCCGGCGAAACCGATCAAGGCTCCCGGTTCCGCGATGTTGAGATCACCGAGCATGGCGAAGCTGGCCGTCACACCGCCGGTGGTGGGATCGGTCAGGACGCTGATGTAGGGGATGCCGGCTTCATCGAGACGCATCAACGCGGCGGAAATCTTGGCGAGCTGCATCAGGCTGATGGCGCCTTCCTGCATGCGCGCTCCTCCGGAGGCCGAAACGATAATCAGGGGATGGCGATGTTCAATGGACCGCTCGACCGCGCGGGTGATTTTTTCGCCCACCACGCTGCCCATGCTGCCGCCGATAAATTTCAGCTCCATCGCGCAGATGTTTACGGGACGGCCCTCGATGGCGCCCGAGCCGGAGACCAACGCGTCGGCCATGGACGTCGCCTGCTGCATCGAAGCGAGGCGGTCTTTGTAGCGCCGGGAATCGACGAACTCAAGCGGATCGGTAGAGACCAGGGCGGCGTCGTGTTCCTCGTAGCCGCCGTCGTCGAACAGGGATTCCAGGCGGGTGCGCGCGTCGATGTGAAAATGAAACTCGCACTTGGGGCAGACTTGCAGGTTTTCATCGAGCGCTTTCTTCCAGATGATCTGCCCGCACTTCTCACACTTCAGCCACAGGCCTTCGGTGCGAACCTTCTTTTCGCCTTCGCTGCCTTCGACTCCCGGTTTTTGCCGCGTAAACCACGCCATAGCGAACACAGTTCTACAGTAGCGTAAGCATGTGAACGTCCGCTATCGAGGCTCCCACACGTAGCGCCGCGAAATCGCGCTTATGAGTGAAGCCCATGCGTTCATAAAGCTGGACGGCGTTGGTGTTGGACGAAGTTACGGTCAGGCTGACGCAGCGGCATCCGTGCGCGCCGAGGGCGAGCAGCGATCTGCGCATCAGCTCATAACCCAGGCCGGTGCCGCGTTCGGAAGGGGCGACGCACACCTGAGTGATGTGGCCGACGTCGGAGGCGACCAGGCTGGAGAGAGAAATTCCGCGCAACTGGTGGCCCTCGAACGCCATATAGGACGGGGGCGAAGAAGGTTCCGCATCCGGGATACCGCACGATATTGGTCAGGAAGCGGCGCGCGCCGGCGAAGGAACGTACTGATCCGTCGATCAAACTATCGATGTGCCCCTGATAGGCCTGGGCGATCAGGCGGGCGGAACCGTCTTGCGTCTGATCGGTCCACGGGAAGATGGCGATCGCGTCGGGTTTCTTCTCGGGGAAGCTTGAGGGCCAGGCCCAAAGGCGCTTCCATGAAATAGCGGGGGATAGCAGCGGAACCAGTTCTGCCTGGGGACGGCGCGATGGATGGGCGCGCTGAGCATCATCAGTTGGGGACTCGATGCGGCGCACTCCAGGGGTCCGCCACATGGCGTCCAATACGGCGCGCAGCAGCGTGTTTTCGTTTTCGATGGTGCGATGCTCGGCGGTGAGGAACAAGTCCGCCGATGAGGCCCTTGGTAATCCTCCGCAGACGCAGACGGCATAGCCGGCGGCGACGCGGTCGCCGTGAAGGAGCGCGAACCGTTCAGGGCCTGGAGGTGAACGAAGCGGCGGACCAAATCGGCGGAGGCGCGGAAATCCCAATCGAGACCGGTGCGCCAGTCGGACGTTTCGTCGTCGAGCAGCGCGGTCAGGTGGTCGGGCGAGACCCGGCGCAGGTCGATTACGGGCTCGTCATGAAGATCGGAAGAGCGCCGCCATAGTGTCATCCTACCGTGCGTTCCGCATACTCTGCTGAGCCGAATCGCCAAAGTGTTCTTTATACGCCGGATTCTGGCATGATGGAAGTTGAAATCCTCGCCGCTGCTCCCCATTTTTCTGATTGTCGCGGTCGATGTATTGGGCCTGACCGCCGGCATCAAGAGCGCGACGCTGGTCATGACCGGCGAAAATGCCTATGGCTTCGCCAAGGCCGAGCGCGGCGTGCACCGCCTCGTGCGCATCTCGCCGTTTGACGCCAACAAACGGCGGCACACCAGTTTTGCCAGCGTGGACGTGATTGCGGAGATTGAGGAGAGCGACGAGGAGATCGTGATTCCGCCCAATGAATTTCCGGTGGACACGTTCCGTTCCGGCGGCAAGGGCGGCCAGAACGTGAACAAGGTGGAAACCGCCGTGCGCATCACGCACATTCCGACCGGGCTGGTCGTGGCCTCGCAGAGCCAGCGTTCGCAGCATCAGAACCGCGCCACGGCGATGAAGCTGCTGCTCTCGCGCATCTACGCGCCAGCGCGTGGACGCGCAGAAGGCCGAGATGGAGCGCTTCTACGGCGACAAAGGCAGCATCTCCTGGGGCAACCAGATTCGCAGCTACGTCTTCCAGCCGTATCGCATGGTGAAGGACCTGCGCACCGGCGTCGAAACCAGCAACGTGCAGGCCGTGATGGACGGCGACCTGGACCCATTCGTGAACGGCTGGCTGCGCGCCGGCTGTCCCGCTCAAGCGGATGCAGGGCGTGAAGGATGTGAGGAGGGATGAGGTTAGAAATCCGAAGACCGAAAGCCGAAAGCCGAAGGAAGGCCGAAACCCGAAACCCGAAGCTGCTGAGGACGCGCAGTCGTGCGGCCCGGCACGTTCAGCAACTTTGTGACCATCCTCGACACCATCGTTGAAGAGAAGAGACGCGAGGTGGCGCGGCTGCCGGAGCGCGCTTCGGTCGCCGACTTGAAGGCCGCGCTGGAGGCGCGGGGGCTTGCGGGACTTTGCCGGGGCGTTGCGCAAGCCGAAGCGCGGGCCGGTCGCGCTGATTGCCGAGGTCAAGAAGGCCTCCCCGTCCGCCGGGGTGATTCGCCCGGACTTCGATCCGGTGCGCATCGCCCGGGAATACGAAGCGGCGGGCGCAAGCTGCCTGTCGGTGCTGACGGATGAGAAGTTCTTCCAGGGATCGCTGGAATACCTGAAGCAAATCCGCGGGGCGGTGAAGCTGCCGCTGCTGCGCAAGGACTTCATCATTGACGAGCGGCAAATCTTGCAGGCGATCGAGTGGGGCGCCGACGCCATCCTGCTCATCGTGGCCATCCTGAGCGATGCGCAGTTGCAGCATTTCCACGCGCTGGCGACGGGAGCGGGCCTGGCGGCGCTGGTCGAGGTGCACGACGAAGCCGAGCTGGACCGCGCTCTTGGCGCGGGAGCGGAACTGATCGGCGTCAACAACCGCAACCTGAAGACCTTCAAGGTGGACCTGGCGACCACCGAGCGCCTGGCCGCGCGACTGCGTTCGGCTGCCGCTCCTCGCACAGCCCGCCGCTGCTGGTCGCCGAAAGCGGCATCCACACCCACGCGGACGTGGCCGCGGCCGCGGCAAAGTCGTCGGGATAGGTCGTCGCCATGAACAGCTGGGCGAGCAGAGAATCAGGGTACAGCGCGACCTGCGCGGTCATCTGCTCCAGTTGCTCGTTGCTGAACGGCTTGGCCTCCTGCGCGTGCGCGGGCAGCACCGCCAACAGCGGGACCAGCGCCAGGACGCCGATCAGTTTTCCTGCCGCAATGCTCCATTTCATTTCGACACCTCCCTGCCACTCGATTGAACTATCCGATTGCGCGCTTCACTTCGCTGATGAACGCCTGTTCCTTGTCGCTCACGCGCACACCGCCGAAGCCGAGGAACCCGCCTTCCTTCGAGGCGTTCGCGGCCTGCTCGGCCACGTCGGCGAGCATCTTGCGGTAGGCGTCGGCCTCGGCCGGCGAGCCCTTGCGCGCGACCAGGTCCACGGCCGACTTGACGCGCTCGAGCACGGCGGTCTTGAAGTTCTGCAGCTGCTGCTCGCGCGAGCCCTCGCCCAGCATGGTCTTGGGGTCGGGCATGCCGGGAATGCTGCGGTCGGCGCCGAGCGCCGAGAACAGCTCGAGCGCGGCGTTCGACTTGAACGCTTCCGCCATGCCCTGCGCTCCGGCCGTGGCCTCCTTGATCGACGAGAAGATCCCGGACGGGTCGGCCGCGGCCATGCCGCCCGAGACGAGCGACGGCGCGAGCCGGAGCAGCGTCCATTCCTCGGCGGTGAATGCATCCTGCTTTGGCCATGTTGTGCCTCCCGGACTGCTTGTTGATCTCGACGCGGCGAGCCTCGGCATCGCTGCCGCCCGCGCCGACTTCGACGAACATCGGCGGCTTCATCTCGATGTTGGCCTCGGGCACGCCCGCTGCCTTCAGCGCATCGCGCACGGCGACCGCGCGGCTCTTCGCGAGTTCCTCGTTCTTCGCCACGTCACCGGTCTTGTCGGTGTAGCCGGTGAGCGTCACCTTGACGCCGTCCTTCTTGATCATGTCGGCGGCCGCGGTAATCGTCTCGGTGCTGACGGCCCCGATCGCGGCCGACCCGGTGTCGAAGTAGACCTTGAACGGAAAGCCTGCTGCGACCGGCGCGGATGCAGCCGGTGCAGGTGCAGTCACGGCCGTCGGCGTAGCGGGCGGCGTCGTGACTGGCTTGCCGCTGAACATGTTCCACAGGAACAGAGCACGGCCAAGCCGATCAGCCACGGCAGCCAGCGCATCAGCCCGGACTTGGTGGCCACCGTCGCTGCCGCAGCGGTGTTGGCTGCGGCGCTGGCGGCAGCTCCCGCCCCGCCGGCCACGGCTGCGCCGGCGCGTCGTGCGGCGTCCGCCGCCTGGCCGCCCAGCCCGCCCAGGAACGCGGCAGGGCTCGCGAAGCCCAGCGCGCCGGTCAGGCGGCTGTCGAGCGCGCTCTGCAGATTCGGCCCCTGCCCGGCGAGCAGCGTGGACAGAGAACTCGCGTTGAGTCCCTTGTCGCCGATGAATTTCTTGAGGAAAGTCAGGACGATCGGCACGATCATCGCGAGCAGGTTCGTCGCCGACGAGCTCTTGATGCCGCTCGCCGAGGACAGCGCGCTGACGAGCGCGCCGCTCTTGTCGCCGAACAAGGCCGGCACCAGGCTGCTCGTTCCCGCCTTGAGCAAGTCGTTCATGCCACTACCTCCGCCGCCGAACAGGCCGGCGATGTTGCCGAGCGAGTTGACGTCGAGCTTGGCGCCGTTGATCAGCGACATCAGCCCGGCGGCGCCGTCGGGCGTCGCGCCCTTCTGCGCGACGCGTGCCAAGCACCGCCGGCAGCAGCGACGTCATGGCAAGTTGGGTCGAGCTGGACGATTCGCCGAGGAACTGGCTCGCGAGCTTCTTGAAATCACCGCCCAGGGCCTGCTGGGCGAGCAAAAGCAGATTCGCGTTCATTGGTGCTCCCTTGAATGGTTGCGATTGTCGTTGGCGTGGTCTGGCGCGCTAGCGCTTCTTCCCTTGCGCTTCGGCGACGACCTCGAGTTCGGCGTCGATCACGCCCGACCGGACCATCCCGAGCTGGCGTGCAGCGGCCAGCGACACGTCGCCGACCCGGTCCGCCTGCGTGGGCCCGCGATCGTTGACGCGCAGCGTGGCGCTCTTCTTGTTCTTGACGTTGGTGACCTTGACCTTGGTGCCGAACGGCAGCGTCTTGTGCGCCATCGTCATCGCGTCGGGGTTGTACACCTCGCCGCTCGCCGTGCGACGACCCGCGAACTTTCGGCCGTACCAGGCAAGCTTGCCGGTTTCGACCCCTGATGACGCTTGCGCCGCGGTCTTTTCGGCCGGCACTAGCGACTGCGCGGGAGCCGGCGGCGGTGCGTCAGACTTGGTTGAGGCCGGAGGCGTTTGCGCGATCACGGGCGAGTTGGCGAAGGCACCCACGACGAGCGCAATGGTAAACATTCGAAACATGACATCCCCTTAATCAAGACGTACTTCGTCGATCGAGCGACCCACCTGCAATGCGGGCATTGTGGCTAGAGCGGAGATACGCGCAGCACTTTAGAGCGGGAGGATACGTCGTCGGCCACACCGATTCCCCTTTTGCTGCATGGTCACGGCGAGGAAAAAAGTCCGGGCCGCCGGCCGGGAGGAAGCAGCCGGCGGCCCTCAGGACGACTCCAGGCATCCCGATCAAGTGAACGGTCGAGCCGTTCGATCACGCCGCGGGTCGTTGCGCCCGACGTTGCGTGTATTGCCAATTGCCGGGCAGCGCGTCGCGCGCTGCCCGTGTCTCTCTACTGCATCGGCGCCACGACGACGTATTGCACCGACGTCCCGACATACTGGGGCTGGTACCAGGTGCCGCCGCAGTTGCTGTAGCCGATGCCGTTGACGACCACCGTCTGGCATTGCGGCGGCAGCGAATAGACCATCGACCCGATCACCGCCGACGTGATGGCGGCGGTCGCGCCGATCGCCATCCCGGTCGCGACCGGGTGGTGATGGTCGTCCCAGTCGTTGTCCCAGCCGCCGCGACGATCGACGTCGACGTCGATGTCGACGTCGCGATCTCGGTTGACGTTGACATTGGTGTTCTTGTTGACGTTGGTGTTGCGGTTGATGTTCGTATCGCGATTGACGTTGGTGTTGCGGTTGACGTTCGTGTCGCGGTTGGCGTTGGCGTCGCGCTTGGGGCCGGCGTCGCGATTGGCGCCGGCGCTCACGTTGTTGCGCGCGCCGCCGCCGCCCTTGACGTCGCGGGCGTCGGCGGGCACCGACACTGAAAGGCCGATTGCCACGGCAAGGGCAGCAGCCGCGCCGGCGGGGAGGATTCGATTCGTTTTCATGGTGTCATTCCTGTCTTGGCCTGGGAGGGGGTCACTTGGCCGCTTCTTTGACGGCAATCCGGGTCGCGCCCTTCGGCGGCACGAAGGTGAACGCCGCGGCATCGGGCGCCGATCCGGCCTTCCAGGTGAGAATCGAGCGGCGTACCGGCTGGGCGGGGTCGCCGTCCGTCCCGGTGACGACCAGCTTGCGCGGCAGCGGTGCCTTGCCCCGCTCGATGCAGATCTGCCAGTCGACGCCGGGCTGGCGGAAGGCCAGCTGGTCGCACAGCACGCCGCCGATCATCTGCGGTCCCACGTAGATGGCCTCGGTGATCGACTTGGTGTCGAACTTGTCGGTGCCCATCAGGAACAGGTCGGCGAGCGGAACTTCGAGGCCGTACTTCTTGGCCGCGACGTCCACGGTTTCGCGCGATCGTGGCGGGCGCGGGGAACGAGCCGTAGTAGCCGAGCTTTTCCCCGAAGATCGTGACGGTCTTGCCGTCGTAATAGATCTTGCGGCTGCGCTCGGCGGACGTCGTGTAGACGCGCAGCTTGTCGGGCATGCGGGCGGCGATCTCGACCGTGAGCGCGTTCTCGACCTTCTGTCCGGAGTCGAGCACCTCTTCCACCGTGACGTCGGCGTTGACGGTGAAGGCCTTGAGCGAGCGCAGGTGCGCGCCCATCGCGTTGAGGCGCTCGACGGCCTTGGCGTTGATGACCGCGGCGGCGGTCGGGAGCGGGTGCGGCGCGGCGCGGCGCAGGCGCAGCCGGCTGTTGCGCCCATGCGATCCCGCTGCCGCGAGCAGCGGCAGCAAGGCGCCGGCGAGCAGCGCCGTTCCGGCTCGCCGAGCCAGCGAGCGTTGTACTGGGCAGTGCAAATGTCTGTCTTCATCACTCTCTCTCTTTCAATGAACCGAACATGGGCCGATATTCAGGACCGGAAATTAGGATGGCGTGTACCAGATCGGCGAGGTCCAGGCGCGCTCCTGGATCGTCGCCGGCACGTCCTTCAGCAGCGGCAGGTTGTTCCGCACCGCGTCGTAGGTGCGTCCAGCGCGGCGTCGGAATCTCGAGCACGCGGACGTAGTAGAGCGCGTGCTGCTTCGGATCGAACTCGGGATCGGTCCAGCGTGCCCATCAGCTCGGGGCTGCCGATCGTGTTCGTGTACGTGGCCTTCTGTCAGGTCCACGGTGTTGCCGACCGCGGGCACCTTGCCGTTCTTGCCCGGCTTGCGATCGCCGCTCCAGACGACGTCGATGACCTTGTCCTGCGGCTCGCCCTTCGCGTCGACCCAGCCCTTGATGATCTGGATGCGATCGAGGTTGGCGCCGTCGGGATCCTTCGACGCCCAGACGGTGAAGGTCGGCGCCTTGGCGGCTCCGCTGATCGTGCCGCCCATCGGCACGCCGCTCTCGTAGCCCTGCTCCACCAGTGCGCGCGGGTCCGCGGGCTGGCCGGGCAGGTCGGCCCCGGCGAAGAAGCGCACCTTGATGCGCGTGCCCGACGTGACGAAGCGTCTCGCGCGCGGCCATGGCATCCCAGATCGCCGCGCGCGTGTTCTTCGTCGCCCAGACGGCCGGCGAGCGACCCGGGATTCGAGTCCTTGCGCCTTGATCCAGCCGTCGATCTCGCCTTCGCGCCGAGCCTTCAGCGTGCCGTCCGCCGGGCCGTGGCTGCCGATGTAGTTGTCCTCGACGACGTCCGACGGGCAGCGCCGTTGTGGTTGTCGGTGCCGCCGATGAAGCCGAGCTGGTAGGGGTTGGCGCCGAGCTTCGCCTGGTAGTCGAGCCCCTTGGTCACGGCCCAGCGCACGAAGTTCTCCTTCTTGAACGTGCGCCCGCTGAACGTCGCGACGCTGTCGGCGTTCTCGAAGTCCGCGAACTCGTCGGCGGGCCAGAACTTGCGGTGCACCTCCGAGTTGCCCTTGATCTGCATCATCTCGATCAGGCGCTCGAAGTGGCTGCGCAGGCGCGCGTACTCCGCCGTCAGCGGCTTGCCGGCGTTGTCGACGCGGCTCGAACATCAAGCCCTTGCTGCCGTTGGAGTTGTGCGGAATCGCCAGCAGCCTCGAGCCCTTCTTCTCCTGCTCGGCCATCCACGCCCAGAGCTTCTCCTCGTCGTTGCGTGTCGAGCGCCGAGAGCGGCACGTCCGGGACGTTCAGGTCGCGGAAGATGACGTTGCGATGCATGTTTCCGGCGTTGTTCGGCGCGGCGTCCACTCGAAGCCGGCCAGCGTCGTGAACTTGCCGGGCTGGTAGTTGTCGCGCGCGGCCTTGATGCTGGATGTCCTTCCACGCGCTCTGCGTCGTCTCCGGCCCGGCGTAGAACGGCGGGTGCCCGGGGTTCGCGCCGCGGTTGTTGTTGATGACGTACTTCAGGAACCACGCCCGCTGCTCGTCCACGTTCTTCAGCCCGCGCAGCTCCTCGAGCATCGGGTTGTCGCCGCCCTTGGCGCCCGGCACCTGCGTCGGAGTACATCTCGCCGATGAACTCCGCGTGGTCGGACACCGCGGCCCAGTCGAGCGGCCTCCTGATGTTGTGCGTCTGCCCGTTGACGGTGACGTCCTTGCCCTGCGCGAACTTGTAGGCGTCGTCCGGCGTGAGGCGCGCGCCGCCGATGTAGGCGTCCAGCGAGTACGACGTGTGCACGTGCGTCTCGCCGAAGTAGGCCTCCTTCAGCGGGTTGTCCGGCACGGCCGCCTCGAGTTGCTCGACGGTCGGCGCGGGGCGCGGCGCGCAGCCGCGGCCGCCGGCGCGCGGCGCATGCCGCGGTCTTGGCCTTGTCATCGCCGCGCGATCCGAGCACGCGCTTGCCAGCGGCACGCCGAGACTGCCGCGGCGACGAGCTGGCCGCGGCAATGACGTCCGCGTGGCGCATGTTGGGCGACGTCATGTCGGGCTCCTGGCGGCTGAGTTCACGGTCGATGCGTCGGGCTTAGCTCGGCGTGTACCAGATCGGCGACGTCCAGGCGCGCTCCTGGTGCTTCATCGGGACCTCGGGCGGCATCTTGATGCCGAAGCGCACCTGCGTCGTAGGCGGTCCAGCGCGGCGTCGGGATCTCGATCACGCGCGCGTAGTAGAAGGCGCGCAGCGACGGGTCGAAGTCGGGGTCCTTCCACACGCCGACGAGCTCGGGATCGCCGATCGTGTTGGTCCAGGTGGCGCGCGCCACGTCCACCGTGTCGCCGACCGGCGGCAGCTTGCCGTCCTTGCCGGGCTTGCGGCGTCTTCGCGTCGCCCCAGGCGACGTCGTAGATCTTCTCCTGCGGCTTGCCGTCCTTGTCGACCCAGCCCTTGACGATCTGGATGCGGTCGAGGTTGCCGCCGATGCGGGTCCTTCATCGCCGCGACGAGGAAGGTCGGCGCCTTGCCCGGCCGGCGGCCTTCGGCAGGTCGCCGCCCATCGGCACGCCCTTGGCGTAGCCGGCCTCGGCGAGGTAGCGCGTGCGCGCGTCGTCGGCCGTGAAGTCCCAGCCGCCGAAGAAGCGCACCGTCATGCGCGTGCCGGAGGTGGCGTAGACCTCCTTGCGCTTCATCGCGTCCCACAGCGCCTCGCGCGTGTTCTCGGTGGCCCAGACCGCGGCGTAGCCGGCCGCCGTGTAGTGCCAGGTGTAGCGCGTCTTGCCGAAGCCCTGCTTGGAGACGTGCTCCCAGCGGTCCGGGCTCGGCTCCTGGTTGACGTGCTTGCCGAAGAAGTTGTCCTCCTCGATCGCGGTCAGCGAGTTGTGCACGTCGGTGCCGCCGATGAAGCCGAACTTGAACGGGTTGACGCCGAGCTTCTGCTCCTGCTCGAGGCCCCGCAGCAGGCCGGCGCGCAGGTAGTTGGTCGGCATCATCTCGCTGGCTGAGCGGCTTGCCCTCGAGCGTCAGGTTGCCGTACTCCCAGCCGGCGATGCCGAAGTTGGCGAACTCGTCGTTCGGCGACAGCAGCGGGTGCGTCTCGCTGTTGCCCTTGGTCTGCATCATCTCCTGCAGCACCTCCCAGCGCGCGCGGCGCTCGGCGTAGTCCTTCGTCAGCGGCTTGCCGGCGAAGTCGACCGAGCTCGAACATCCGGCCGTTCGACAGGTTGGCGTTGTGCGGGATCGCGAGCAGCTTGCCGCCGGTCTTCTGCTCGTACTTGGCCATCCACGCCCAGAGCTTCTCCGGGTCCTCGCTCTGCCAGGCCGAGAACGGCAGGATCTGGTCGGCCTTGTCCTTGTCGTCGCGGAACAGCACGTTGCGGTGCAGGTTGTTGCCGCCCGGCACCGAGGTCCACTCGTAGCCGATCATCGCGGTGAAGCGGCCGGGCTCGTTGTACTTCTCGGCGGTGGCGGTGTACTGCTGCCAGACGGACTTCATGATCGGGCCGACGACCTTCGGGTCCTTGATCGGCCGGCGGCAGCGTGCCCTGCGCCTGCGCGGAGACCACTTCGTTCGTCGCCTTCGCCGGTCGGCCTTGCCGCCCGCCTTCATCGCCTTGTTCCAGCGCGCGAGCGTCGGGTCCGACATGAACGCCGGGTTGCCCGTCGTAGACCTGGAACATGAGGCCGAGGCCCTCGGCGTGGTCGGAGACGACGAGGAAGTCGAGCGGGCGCGACAGCTTGCGCCGGCACGCCGGTGGACGAGACGACCTCCTCGCCGCGCGCGAAGCGGTAGGCCTGCTCCGGGCGTCAGCCGGTCGCCGGCCATGAAGGCGTCGCCGGAGTTCGCGGTGTGGTGGTGCGTGTCGCCGAAGTAGACGTGCGTCGGGTACTTGCGCCCGGCGTACGGCGAGTACTTCTTCTTGATCTCGACCTGAGCCGGCGTCTCCGGCTTGCGGGGGGAGCTGGCCCATCGTCGGCGTCGAACGCACCCTTGACGACGACTCCCTCATCGGCCGCAGCAGGCTTGGGCGCGGGCGTGTTCTGCGCCGACACCGGGAGTGCGCTGAACGTGATGCAGCCTGTCAGGAGCGCGCCGGCAATCAGTGAACGAACGTTCATGGGCGTGGTCACTTCTTCAGATAGGCGATCTTCGTCGTGCCGATGGTGCCGTTGAAGGCAAACGGCGCCTGGTCGAAGTAGTCGAGCGACACGGGCGAATCCAGATCGGTGCCGATGTCGAAGGTCGCATTCGACGTGAAGTGGAGCGACATGGCGGCCGGCACCTGGCCCTGCGCCACGACTTCGCCATTCACCTTCAGCGTGACGTCCATCGGACCGCCGATCTTGGCGACCAGCTTCGATTCGACCTCGACCTTCACCTTGCCCGTCGGCAGCTTGTCCTTGGACTTGATCTTCGTGCGCTGGACCTCGAACAGGTTGAACTCGTAGCTCAGGAAGCCGTCCTTCACGTAGCAGGTGATGCCGCCGGAAAAGCCGGCCAGCGCGTAGAGCACGCCGTTGGCATTCGCCGGCACGTCCACGTCCATGGTCACGAGGCTGTTGATCTTGCCGAGCTTGGGCGCGGCGGATTCCGGCATCCGGGTCATGGGGGCGTCGAAGGTCCATTCGGTGAGCGGCGAGGCGGGCGCGTCCTCCGGATGGAACATCGCGGTGGACCACAAGCCGCCGCCGATGGGCAGGTTCTTGTTCTTCGTGGATTCGAGGAGGAAGAGCACCTTCATCTCCTCGAGCTTCTGCGGATTCGACGGCGGCGAGGTCGTTCGCCTGGCTCCAGTCCTCGTCGATGTTGTAGAGCTCCCACTTGTCCGTCAGCGGCGACCATTCCTTGATGCCCTTCGGCATCCCGCCCACCCACGGCTCGCGCGGGCCCGGGGCGCTGGCGAACCAGCCGTCGTGGTAGATGCCGCGGCTGGCCATGATGTCGAAGAACTGGGTCTTGCGCGTGCCCGGCGCCTTGGCATCGCCGAACGTGTAGACCATGCTGACGCCGTCGATCGAATCCTGCTCGAAGCCGTTGACGACGCGCGGCGGCGTGATCTTCGTCAGTTCGTAGATCGTCGGCACGATGTCGATCACGTGGTGGAACTGCGGCCGCGCCGTCGGGTCGGCCTTGATGCGCTTCGGCCAGGAGACGGCCATCGGCTGGCGGGTGCCGCCGAAGTAGGCGCCCATGAGCTTGGTGCCCTGGTAGGGCGTGCTGCCCGCCCAGGCCCAGCCGGCGTGATACATGTTGTCGGTCTTCGGGCCGCCGAGCGCATCGAGGCCGCCGAGTTCCTTCAGCGCCTCGATGTGCTGCGAGATCTTGGTCGGAATGCCGTTCTGCGCGAGCTGCTCGCTGATGGTGCCGTTCAGGCCCTCGGAGGAGGAGCCGTTGTCGCCCCAGATGTAGAAGATCAGCGTGTTGTCCAGCTTGCCCTGCCGCTCGATCTCGGCGATGACCCGGCCGGCGTTGTAGTCGGCGTGCTCGGTGAAGCCGGCGAAGACTTCCATCAGGCGGCGCTGGAACGGCTTCTCGGCCTCGGGAATCGAATCCCACGAAGCCATCGAAGCGGGGCGCGGCGTGAGTTGCGCGTTCTGCGGAATCCAGCCCTTGGCCTTGGCGCGCGCGAAGACGCGCTCGCGATACTTGTCCCAGCCGTCGTCGAACTTGCCCTTGTACTTGTCGGCCCATTCCTTCATGACCTGGTGCGGGCCGTGCGATGCGCCCGGCGCCCAGTACATGAAGAACGGCTTGTCCGGCGCGTAGGCCTTCTGTTCGCGCAGCCACTTGATCGCGTCCTCGGCGATGTCCTCGGTGAGGTGGTAGCCCTTCGTGGGATGCTCGGTGACCTGCGGTGGTGTTGCGCGTCAGGGTCGGTTCGTACTGCGAAGCCTCGCCGGCGAGGAAGCCGTAGAAATACTCGAAGCCGTAGCCGGTCGGCCAGTAGTCGAACGGCCCCTTGCTGGTGATCTGCTCTTCGGGCGTGTTGTGCCACTTGCCCCAGGCGCCGGTGTTGTAGCCGTAGTTCTTGAGCACTTCCGCGACGGTCGCCGACGACTTCGGGATGGTCCCGCTGAAGCCGTCGAAGTCGTTGGCGATCGCCGCGATCTGGCCGTTGCCGACGCGCGTGTGATTGCGCCCGGTGAGCAGCGCCGCCCGCGTGGGCGAGCACATGGCGGTGGAGTGGAAGCGATTGAAGGAGATGCCCATCTTCGCCACGCGATCGAGCGTCGGCGTGTTGATCTCGCCGCCGTAGGTCGAGGGCGTGCCCGGCCCGACGTCGTCCATCAGGATGATGAGGATGTTCGGCGCGCCGTCGGCGAGGCGCTTCGGCTCGACGCGCTTCTTGTAGGTGGAGTCCTGGATCGTCAGCCCCGCCGTGGAGGCGGACGGCGTGGGCGGGAACGGCAGGATTTCCTGCGCCGACGCCGCCGTCGCGAACACCATGCCGAGCATGGCGCTGCACAAGGATCGAATCGCGTTGGACTTCATGAGATGCCCTCATCGGTGCGTGAATGGTTCCCGGTGACCCGCTGTTCGACGTCGCGCAGTTCATTTCATCCCGAACACGGTCACGTCGGCCTTGCCCTTGAGGAAGCCCTTGGTGTCGTACCAGAAGTCGATCCTGCTGGACGCTGCGCTTGCCGATGCCGCGCAGGTCGATGGCGCGGCTTTCGCCGCCCTGCGGAATGTTCTGGCGGATGTCGATCTTGTCGGGCTGGCCGTTGTCGTAGGTGACGACCATGTGCTGCATGTTGAGCGGCGCGTCGGTGACCTTGAATTTGATCTTGCGGAAGTTGTCGAACGGGCCCTTGACGATGATCGAGTCGTGGTCCGCCGCCGTGATCGGCGTGCGTCTGCCCGATGAGGCGCCATTCGCCGGCGTTGCCCGCGTTCGGGCGGACGACCTGTTGCGCGAGCGCGACGGCGGGGGCGCCCAGCGCGATGGCACGCGAGCAAGGGCCAGGACGGAGATGCGAGTGCGTTGCATGATGTAGGTCTTCCTGGATTCGTCGTTGAACGATCAGGCGTCGGGGCATCAGAACGTGTAGACCATCTTGAACCAGATGTAGTCGCCGTTCAGGCGATTCTTGGTGTCCAGTTCCGGCAGCCACTTGAGCTCGAAGAGCAGCTTCTCCTTGCCGATCGGCTGGATGTAGCCCAGCACCGGGCCGATGCCGGCGGTGCGTCCCTTGAAGCAGCCGAGCGTCGCGCCGGACCCGCTGTCGCAGGTCACCTGCTGGAAGTACCACGCCTCGGCGCCGACGTTGGCGAATCCGGAACCGAGCGGGAAGATCTGCTGCACCGACGCGTCGACGTGCAGGATGTCGCCGCTCTTGTAGCTCGTGTCGTTGTTCTCGGTGTTCATCGCGTAGCCCGAGGTGCGCGGCCGCGTTGAAGCCCGACTTGGCGTTGCTGTACGCCGCGCCGACGATCGGATCGAAGGTCCAGTAGTTGAGGCCCGTGTTGCCGAGCCGGCCGACCTCGTAGCTGCCCGTGGGCGCATAGACCGGCATCAGGAAGTCGTACTGCCAGTTGTCGGACTTCCAGGCCGAGCATCACCGGCACCACCGTCAGGTCGCCGATGCCGGACACGCTGTTCTGGATCTGGACGCCGCCCAGCGCCGCGGAATTCCCGGAGATCGAAGAGCCAGGTGTAGGGCAGGAACGCGGCGACGCTGTAATGGCGCGCCGCCGAGGACCGTCTGCTCGAAGCCGTAGCCCCCGCCGAGCACCAGCGTGTTGGCATCCGCGTTCAGATTCGCGACGATCCCGGCCGCCGTGGGGATGCGTGCCGAGGCGTCGCCCTGGTAGTTGATGTACATCGGCTTGAAGAATCCTCCGGGCGACGTCGGCGGCAGGTCCACCAGCGTTGCATTGGCGCCCGGCATGATGTGCGACGTGCCGCCTTCGCCGGCGATGGCGATCTGGGGATGCGGCAACGAGGGCGGAGAGCATCGCGGCCGCCAGCCACGACTTGCGCTGGTGCACCCCGCGATTCAACTTCGTTGGCTTCAGCATTTTGCGGATTCTCCCTGTTGGTGATCAGCGTCGGTCATTGGGCGGCAGCAGCAGCACGATGCTCGCCCGGATCGTCCACTTCGGATTGCCGTAATCGTCCTTGAAGTCGTAGTCGACCTCGACGTTCGGGCGCCACTTGTGGCCGGCGAAGCCTCACGACCTGCCCGTAGTTCACGCCGAGATTGAGCGATGCCCAGCGCGATTTCTCGGTGTCGTAGACGAGCGCGCTGTTGCCGAGCGACAGCGAGCGGCCGTCGCCGAGCTGGTAGCTGAAGATCGGCTGCAGGTTGATCAGGCCGACGTTCGGCGCGCTGTCCTTCCCCGCGAACGAGAAGAACGTCTGCGCGAACAGGCCCCAGTTGTACTGCTTGGACGACGAATTGACGAAGCCCAGCGCGGGCCCGGCGGTCCACTTGTCGGTGGTGAGTCCGTCCTGGCCGGTCGGCAGCGTGCCCGAGATGCCAACGCCCCAGCGGCCCCACGGCGCGCTGAACACCACGAGGTCGAAGATCGTGGTGTCGGCGAAGCCCGTCGCGCCCGACGGCGACGACGTGACGTAGGGCTGCGTGATGCGGAAGATGTGATTGGTGCCGCCGAGCGCGAACGGGATCGCCGCGCGGAACACGACCTGATTGAGCGAGTCGTCGATGCCGTGGAAGTTCGCCGTGTACCAGTCGTTCAGCTGGAACGACATCAGCGATGCCGTCGGGTCGGTGGCCTGGGCCGCGAGCTCGTCGACGCTGGAGTCCTGCTGGGCGCGCGCCGGGCCTGTTCCAAGCGCACGCCAACCGCAGCCAACAGCGCGCCAAGCCGGAGGGCAGCAGACCGGACCACGATGTGCCGTAGCAAGACCCATCGTGTCCATCATCTGGAATGCGGCCCGGCGGGTCGCCGTCTGTGCGCATGACGTCGCAAGGAGCGTGGGCGTGCGCACGATTGGCCGCGTACGCTACAAGTCGGCGACTCTACGAGTTTGCGGGCGCGCGCCGCGATGTTGCGCGCGCAGATTCCCATGCATCCGGTGCATACCGGCTATCGATGGGAGGCATATTCCCGTCAATTCGGGACGACGCTACTGTGAAGTTCCCCTCGACATTCGACGTCGCGGGGCAAGCGTCCAGCCGTTCAGAACCGGTAGCCGACGCTCGCCTGGGCCGTGCTGCGGTCGCGCAGGTTGTTGTAGGTGCCGCCCCAGGTCGGGCGCCACGCGATCTCCGCGGTCCACCCCGTCGCGAAATTGGCCCGCAGCGCCGCGACCGCGAGCATGCGGCCCCTGGAGGATTCCGCCGTCGCCGGACCAGCCCGACACGTCCTGGCCGAAGAACACGGACGGGATCACGTCGACGCCGTCGATCACGCTCGCGTAGACAAGCGCCGCGCGCAGGCGATAGGCGAAGGCGTTGCGCGAAACGAAGCCGTCGAACGAACACTGTATCGGCGCCTGCGGCGCGGGACACACGCCGTTGACCGGCCCCTGGCCGAACACGTCCGAGCGCCCGAAGCGCGTGACCGCGGGATCGGGAAGATCGGGCACGCCCTTGTAGACGATCTCGGCGAGCCAGTTCAGACCGGCCGCGCCGAGCACTCGCGTCAGCGGTTCCGGTCGCGCCCAACTGCAGCTGCACGGCGTCGTGCCGCTCCCATGCGTGAAATATCGCTCCGGGCGCGACCGCGGTCACCTGCGCGCGCAGCGGCGTCGGCGCCGTCGCCGACGTGAATCGCCGCGAGGATGTCCGCCGAGTTGTACTGCAGCGGCTGGTTCGGCCGGATACGTGAATTCGCCGAACACCGCGCCGCCGCGGAACCGGGTGTCGAACGTGGCACCGAAGATGCGGATGTCCTCGGGAAACTCGGTGAAGTACTGCGGATTGAGGTCGCCCGGGTCGCCGGGCACGAACGGCGCGCCCTGGCGCAGCGACTTGATCGCGCTGTAGAAACTCGAGCGCGAGTGGAACTGCGCGGCATAGACGCCGAACTCGGTGGCCCAGTCGTCGACCTTGTGCTTGAGCGCGACGACCGCCCTGCCCGCGTTGGACGGATGCGGCGTGCCGGCGCGCTTGACGTAGTTGCCGGTCGCGAGCGACGCGCGATCCGAGCTCTGCCCGAGCATGACCTTGTCGCAGCCCTCGGACAGCGAAGTCCTGCGCCGCGAAGAACGTGCCGCATTCGTTCGGCGCGTTGCGCTGGAAGTGGATCTGGTAGAACGCCTCGACGCTCGTGGCGGTCGACAGACCCGACGCGCGCGAACACCGCCGGAAACGCGATTCGCGTCTCCTGGTCGCGCACCACTCCGGGCCGCAGCGTCGCCGGCATGTCGAGCGGATTGAGGTCGCGCAGTCCGCCGAAGACGACGTAGCGATTGCCCCAGTCGAGCTTCTGGTAGCCGATGATCCAGTCGAGCGAGACGATCGGCCGAACTGGTTGTGGCCGTAGCCGTAGAAATTGTCCGCCGACGATGCCGCCGAACTTCGAGCGCGGCTGCGCGCCCGCGTCGCTCAGCGGCTCGCCGGCTCGAAGCCGTTGGGCACGTTGCCCCACGGACGACGCGCCTGCGCCGCGGCATAGTCGTACCAGGCCTTGCCGCTCGCCACGACTCCGTAGTCACGCCACTTGTAGTCGAGCGTCAGGTAACCCTTGACCACTGATCGCGACCGCATCGCCGCGGTTGAAATTGAGGTTGCCGTCGTCCTGGTTCTTGCCGGTGCTCGGCGTGATCGCGTTGCCCTGGATTCCGACCTGCGAGCTGTTGACGTTGGGCAGCAGTTCCGCGTCCTGCCTGACCGTGCGCATCGCGGTGCCGACGAACGCCGAGCCGTTGACGCGCGAGCTTGCCGTCGCCGACCTCGTAGTTCGCTGCGTGCGCGATCGGCGCCAGCACGACCAGCGGCGACCGCCGCGAGCTGCCAGCGGCTTCCGATGGCCGATCTGAATGGCCATTGCGCCTCCCCCGTTGTGCGACCTCGGCCGCCCCGGTCCTCCGCGCGCGCGCGATTGTGGGCATCGACCGATGTGTTCCAATGCCAAAAACGCAAATTGCATAACCTGCACGCATGTCTCTGCTGAACCGGGAACTCGAGTACTTCCTCGCCATCTGCGAGACGCGCAACCTCGCGCGCGCGGCGGAAGCCCTGGGCGTCAGCCAGCCCGCGCTCACGCGGAGCCTGCAGCGGCTGGAAGCGCACTTTGGCGCCCGGCTGTTCGATCCGCGCGCCGCGCGGCGTCGAGTTGACGCCGATCGGTGCCGCGCTGCGGGCGCGAGTCGAAAAGGCGCGGATCACGCTGGACGACGCGGAACGGGAAGTCGAGCAGCTGGCGGCCGGCAAGATCGGCAAGGTCCGGATCGGCGCCGGGCACATGCGTGGCCCGCCTGGTGAGCCGGTCGATGTTCCCGCGCTTCATCGTCGAGCGCCCGGCCGCGCAGGTGCAGTTTCACGTCGCCTTCAACGCCGAGCTGTTCGAGCTCGTCGAAGCGGGCAATCTCGATTTCGCCGTCTGCGGCCTGCTCGACACGCCGCCGCAATCTGCACTTTCGCGAACTGCTCGTCACCGACCTGGTCGTGATCGTGCGCATCGGCCATCCGCTGACCAGGCTCAGGAAGCCCGTCGATTGCGCGACCTCGCCGCGTTTCGCAGCGCGGCGCCGAGCGCCGGCGTGCCGGCCCGCCAGATCGTCGAGAAGCTCCTGACGAAATTCGGCCTGGGCGACCGCGTCCACGCCATCGAAACCAATTCGTGGGAAGCAATCCTCGACGCGGTCGCCACGACGGACATGTTCAGCCTCGCGCCGCGCGACGAGGCGATGCGCCACGGCTGGACATCGCGCCTGGTCGCCATCGGCATCCCGGAGATCGTGATTCATCCCAGAAACGGCATCGTCACGCGCGCCGGACGCCTACCTGTCGCCGCTCGCCGCGCGGGCGATCGAGCTCGTCGAACACGGCTTTGCCGAGCACGCGCGCGACAAGTCGGAGCTCGGCGTGCGGCGAGCCCGCCGGTCGTCCGCGCGCTGACGCGCCGGCGTAGCCGAGCCTCCGGCGCGTGAGCGCATCCTCAAGCGCGCCCCGGAGTCGGGGCGCTGCGTCCGCTGGCCGCGTGGATCGTCTACGACATCGCGCGCGCACGGCTACACGCTGATCATTTCCGGCGTCGCCTATCCGGTGTACTTCGCGTCGTACGTCGCCGCCGGTCGCGGCAACGCCGATCTGCTGTGGTCGATCGCGCTCGGGCTGCCGCTGCTCGTCGCCGGGCTGCTCAGTCCATGGCTCGGTGCGCTGGCCGATTCGACCGGGCGTCGGCGCGCGCTTCTCTTCGCCATGACGATCGCATCCAGCGTGGCGACCGCGATGCTCGTCCTGGTGGGCGCGGGTGACGTCGCGCTCGGCATCGTGCTGTTCGCCGTCGCGCACCTCGCGCACCTGCTCGCGACCAGCCTCTACAACTCGTACCTGCCGTTGATCGCGACACCCGATCGCTTTGCCCGCATCTCCGGGCTGGCGTGGGGGCTCTCCTACCTGGGCAGCGTGGCGTGCTTCCTGCTGAGCCTGCCCTTCACGCGGGACGGTCTCGCCCCGGGCAACGTCGCGAATTTCACCGGCGCCTTTGTCGTGTCGGCCATCTTCCTGGCGTTGCTCGGGCTGCCGTCCGTGATGGGGCTTCCCCGCAGCGCGCCGGATGCGTACCGCAGCCGGCGAGCCGGGTCCCTACCGCCGCATCCTCGCGACGATCCGCGAGCTGGCGGCGCGACCGCAACGTGCCGAAGTTCCTGCTCGCCTACTACCTCGTGAACGACGGCGTCGTCACGGCACTGTTCTTCACCGCGTTGACGTTTCGCAAGACCTACGGCATGGAGGTCCAGGAGATCCTGGCGCTGACACTCGTGCTGCAACTGGTCGCCATTCCGGCCACGATCTTCTTCGGATGGCTCGGCGGGCGCTGGTCGCAGCGCGGCGCGATCAATGTCGCCCTCGTCCTGTGGATCGCGGTGCTCGTCCTCATGGCAAGCGCCGAGGGCCGCAATGGCGCCGTCGCGGTCACGCTGGCGCTGGGGCTCGTGATCGGCTCGACCCAGAGTCTCTTTCGCAGCCTGTTCGCCGGATTGGTGCCCGTCGATCGCGCGTCCGAGTATTTCGGCTTTCACACGCTGATGGGCCGCGCGTCCGCCGCGCTCGGGCCGCTCGCGTTCGGTGTCGTGAGCGCGGCGACCGGCAGTCAGCGCGCCGCGATGGCGTCGCTCGCCGTCTTCTTCGTCGCCGGCGGCATCGTGCTGGCCTTCGTGCGGCTTCCCCAGCGGTAGTTCACAGACGAAGCGACCGTTAGCCATACCTGACCCGCCGCCTCGGCCGCAGCGCCTCTATGCCCGTCGGTCCCTGGCGTGGCATTGTGCATTTTCATTCGTGCGCAATGGGTTTATCGGTGAAGAGAAACTGCTTCAGTTGCTTCGAGAAGGTCGGATCCTTCCGGCGTATCCATTCCAGAACCATCGCCGCATGTTCCTTTTCTTCATCACGGTTGTGTTCGAGGATTGCCTTCAGCTTCGGATCTCTGGCTGCATCGGCCCTCTGGTTGTACCAATCAACCGCCTCAAGCTCCTCCATCAGCGAGACAATGGCCCGATGCATATCACGGGTTTCGTCCGAAAGCTCCGACACGGGCTCGTGGTAACCGACGCTGGACATGGCGATTTCTCCTTGAAGGTCAATGTTCAATGCAACGCCCGACTGATTCTACCGCGCGACCGAAAGACACGCAGCGTCCACAAGGTAGGACGCCATCCTCGGATAGAATTGTCATCGCCATGCCCTACGCCGCCATTGCCTGCACCGCTTGTAGACCGACCCAACGGCTCGGACGCTGAATGACCCAACGCGGATCGTCGTCCTTGGCGCCGGCTTCGGCGGTCTCTCGGCGATTCGCGAACTGCGCCGGCGCGACAAGATCGCCCGGATCACCCTGGTCGCGCCACGCGCCGAATTGCATTACCTGCCCGGCATCATCTGGATCCCCAGCGGCCTGCGCCGCGCGCCAACACCTGGTCGTCCCGCTGGACAGTTTCCTGCGCCGAATGAACGTGCACTTCCACGCCGCCGAGGTCACCGGCCTGCGACCGATGGTCGTACCGTCCACACCACCGCAGGCGACGTGGCCAACGACGCGCTGGTCATCGCCACGGGCGGCGCTTCCTCAAGAAGCTGCCAGGCATCGAGCACGCCATCACCCCCTGCGAAGGCATCGCCGCTGCCGAGCGCATCCGCGACCGCCTGCGCGAGATGACCGGCGGCACCATCGCCGTCGGGCTTCGCCGGCAACCCGAACGAGCCCACCGCGGTGCGTGGCGGGCCGATGTTCGAGTTCCTGTTCGGCATCGACGAGCAGCTCCGGCGCGAAGGCCGGCGCGAGCGCTTCGAGATCGTGTTCTTCAACCCGATCGACCGAACCCGGCAACCGCCTCGGCCCGAAGGCCGTGAAGCACCTGCTGGGCGAGATGGCCCGGCGCGGCATCCGCACCCACCTGGGCCACAAGCTCCAGCGCTTCGAGGCCGACAAGGTGGTCACCGAGGGCGGCGAATTCGCGGCCGACCTGATCCTCTTCATGCCCGGCATGACCGGCAACGCCTGGTTCGACGCCACCGATCTGCCGCGCTCGCCCGGCGGCCTGCTGCAGGCCGACGCGCACTGCCGCATGCCGGGCTGCGAGCGGGTCTACGTGGTCGGCGACTCGGGCAGCTTCCCCGGCCCCGACTGGATGCCCAAGCAGGCCCACATGGCCGACCTGCAGGCCGCCGCCGCGGCCGACAACCTGCTCGGCGACCTGAAGGGCGCCCCGGCCAACGCCACCTTCAAGGTCGAGCTGATCTGCATCGTCGACGCCATCGACCACGGCACGCTGGTGTATCGCACGCCGCGCGCCATGTGCCGCTGCCGCGATCGCAGCTGTCCACTGGGCCAAGCGCGGCTTCGAATGGAAATACTTGCGGCGATATCGATGAGCGAGCCGACCCCGCCCCCCTTTGCCGATCCCGCGGGCACCTGGAACCGCCGCTTCGGCGAGGGCGGCTACCTGTTCGGCACGGCGCCCAACGCGTGGCTGCGCCGACCACGCGGAAATGTGGCAGTCCGGCCAGCGCGTGCTGTGCGTGGCCGACGGGGAAGGCCGCAACAGCGTCTGGCTGGCGCGCCTGGGCCTGCGGTGGATGCCTTCGACGTGTCCGACGTCGGCGTGGCCAAGGCGCGTCGGTTGGCGGCAACGCAGGCGTAGCGGTGAATTTCGCGGTCAGCGACTGCGACGCGTTCGCATGGCCGCCGGACACCTACGACGGCGTCGCGGCGATCTTCGTGCAGTTCGCCGACCCCGCCATGCGCGAACGCCTGTTCGCGAACATCAAGCGCTGCCTCAAGCCCGGCGGCGCGCTGGTGCTGCAGGGCTATACGCCGAAGCAGCTCGACTACAGGACCGGCGGGCCGCCGCACGTTTCGCACCTGTACACGGAGTCGTTGCTGCGGGACGCCTTTGCGGATCTCGAGATCGTCGAGCTGCGCGAGTACGAGGCGGAGCTGGCGGAAGGCAGCGGACATCGCGGCCGCTCTGCGCTGATCGGACTCGTCGCCCGGCGGCGATAACGCGGGCGTGCTGCATGGCGACCATCGAACCGGCACACAAGCGCATCGGCACCGCATTGGTGGCATTGCAGTTCGTTCTGATCGTCGCCCTGGCCGTCCTGGCGGCACCTGCGTTCCTGCACCGGCAGGCCCCGGCAGGTGCCTGGGGGATGGTCGTCGCGGCATCGATGCTCGGGCTATGGGCGCTTAACGCCAATCGCCCCGGCAACTTCAACATCCGCCCGACGCCGCGCGCCGGCGGTCATCTGGTGCAGGAGGGCCCCTATCGCTGGATCCGCCATCCGATGTACACGGCCGTGATCGCCTGCGGCCTGGCCGCCGCGTGGGCTGGCGCATCGATCTGGGGTTGGCTGGGCGCCGCCGCGCTGGCCGCCATGCTGGCAGCCAAGGCGAGGTTCGAGGAGCGCTGGATGCTCGTTGAACATCCGGGCTACGCCGCCTACCGCGCGCGCAGCTGGCGCTTCCTGCCGGGGCTCTACTGACCGCGGCACGCAGCGTTTTCGGAGTTTGCATGAAAAGACATTCGCTTGTGACCGAAGTCACAGACACGCCGGTACCCGGACTGCCATGCTGTCGGCGAACGAAGCGCAGCATGGGCCGCGCTTCCGAACCGCATGGAGCAAGCGATGAGCGCAGAAATCCCCTCGGCAACGTTGAACGTCGTGTGTCCGCATTGCGATACCGGCAACCGGGTTCCCCGGAAGCGCCTCGCCGACGGACCTCGCTGCGGGGCCTGCAAGGCACCGTTATTCGACGCGCATCCGGTCGCGCTTGGAGCCTCCGCGTTCAGGCACCATGTGGCCAGTTCGGACCTGCCTCTGGTCGTGGACTTCTGGGCCCCGTGGTGCGCGCCGTGCCGGACGATGGCGCCGGTGTTCGAGCGTGCCGCGCGCGAGCTCGAGCCGCACGCCCGCTTCGCAAAGGTGAACACCGACGAGGAGCAGGATCTCGCGAAGAGCCTCGACATTCGCGGCATCCCCACGCTCGCGATCTTCAGGGGCGGCAAGGAGATTGCGCGCACGTCCGGTGCGATGGACGAATCGCGATTCGTCGCCTGGGCGCGTTCGCACCTGCAGGCGTGAGCGGCGCCACCGGCACGCAGGAGTTGTTCATCCGCTGCAGCCGCCTTCCGACTACGGTGCGGTTGGCGAGGGAGTGCCCGGCAACCCGCGCCGTCGAGCGGGAACAGCGGGTTCAAGCTCGAAGGCAAGTCATGCCCCCGAAGCGTTTCATCTGGCGCGCCCGACAGGATTCGAACCTGTGACCCTTGGCTTCGGAAACCAATACTCTATCCAACTGAGCTACGGGCGCGTGGGTCTGGATTGACCGCCATTTTACGGCCCGGCGCAGCCATGCGTCCACCGCAGTCACTCGCGCGCGCCGGGACGGTATAATCTTCGGTTACTGCCGGCGCCTCGCCGGTGCCGCTGCTGGCGCACCGTGCGCATCGAAGGGCTCCTCTGACCGACGAACCCCCATGACCGAAGAGCATTCCTCCCCGATCAAGACACCCAAGCAGCTCATCATCGTCGTGCTGCTCGGCCTTCGCCATTCCGATCGCGCTGGCGGTGCTCGTCTCGCAACTCGTGACCAGTGGCGCCAAGGGCGCCACGAGGACGACAGCAAGATGCTGACGCGCATCCAGCCGGTCGGCAAGGTGGTGCTGGCCGAGCCGAGCGGTCCGCAAGGGCACGCTGACCGGTGAGCAGGTCTACGGGCAGGTCTGCAAGACGTGCCACGAGGCGGGCTCGCCGGCGCGCCGAAAATCGGCGACAAGGCCGCGTGGGGCGCGCGCATCGCGCAGGGCGAGCGAGCGACGTACCAGCACGCGATCGCCGGTTCCAGGGCAAGTCCGGCGTAATGCCGGCCGAAGGGCGGCAACGCCGAACTGACCGACGACGAAGTGCAGCGTGCCGTCGTGTACATGGTCAACGCACGGCCGGTGCCGGCTGGAAGGAACCTGCCGTTCCGGCCGCGCGCCGCCGCGCCGCCCGCTCCTGCCGAGCGCACCGGCGAGCAGGTCGTCGCCGCGACCTGCGGCAAGTGCCACCAGACGGGCGAAGGCGGCGCGCCGAAGATCGGCGATCGCGCCGCATGGATCCAGCGCGCGAAGCACGGGTTCGCCCGCGTCCTCAATCGGCGCTGAAGGGCCATGCCGGCATGCCCGCGCGCGGCGGCCTTGCGGACCTGTCCGACGCCGAGGTCAAGCGCGCGGTCGAATACATGATGAACTGCCGGCAGCGCCGCGCCCGCCGCGGTGGCCGCCGGCCGCTCCGCCGCCGCCGCCGCCCGGCCGCTGCGCCGCGCCGCGACGGCAAGAAGGTCTACGACAGCGAGCTGCGTGGCCTGCCACGCGCGCGGGTGTCGCCGGTGCGCCGAAGTTCGGCGACAAGGCCGCGTGGGCGCCGCGCATCAAGCCGGGCATGGACGTGCTCTACACGCACGCCATCGCGGCTGAAGGGCAAGGGCGCGTGATGCCGCCCAAGGGCGGCAACACCGCGCTGTCCGACGCCGACGTCAAGGCCGCCGTCGACTACATGGTGGCCGCGGCGAAATAGTCAACTGCTCGTCGCCAACAGCGCGTCGCCTTCAGCGCGCCAGCATCGCCTTCAGTGAC
>CAVUKW010000005.1:0-463770 GCA_963742255.1 Terriglobia bacterium | reverse complement strand
TGCGCTGCTGATGTCGATTCATCCGGCGCTGGCGCTGCTCGCGCTATTCGCGCTGCCCACGGTGTTGACCTCCACATGGCGACCTGGAGTGGAGCGCGCCGCCGAGGAGCGCGGCGCATCGGCGAACCGGCTGGCGCGGCATTTGTTCGACGTCGCCACCACCGCCGCGCCGGGAAAAGAAGTTCGCGTAACGCGCATCGCCGATCGTCTGATCGCGGATCGCCGCTCGGCATGGGAACGATGGTACGGGCCGGTCGGCGCGGCGAGGCGCAACAGCGCCTTGTGGTACTCCATCGCGTGGGCCATCTTCGGAGCGGCCTATGTAGGCGCGATCGTTTTCGTGACCTCCGTGCTCAGAGCGTCGGCGGGCGATACCCTGCTACTGCTTGCCGCCGGATCGCGGCTGTCCTGGTACGTGGCCGCGGCGGTCGGCGAGATTGGATTCCTCCGCGGCATCTGGCTGGACGGCTCGCGCAGGCTCGCGTGGCTTGAAGATTACGCGGCGTCGCTGGAGGAGAATCGCGACGCCGACGCCCCCGATCGCCTTGGCGACGGCATTCGCGTCGAGCAAGTTTCGTTCAGTTATCCGGGAACGGGTCGTATGGTGCTGGAGGATGTGAATCTGCATTTCAAGCCCGGCTCCGTGATCGCGATTGTCGGCGAGAACGGCGCGGGCAAGACCACGCTCGTCAAACTATTGTGCGGGCTCTATCCACCGGCGAGCGGGCGCATCCTTATTGGTGGAGTGGATCTCGCGCGCATCCCGCCCGAGGCCTGGCGATCGCGAATCTCCGGCGCGTTTCAGGATTTCTTCAAATTCGAATTCAAAGCCCGCCACACGGTCGGTGTGGGCGAGGCTGCGCGGATGGACGATGAGCCGGCGGTGGTCTGCGCCGTCGATCGCGCGGGCGCCGATGACGTGATCGCGCAACTGGCGGGCGGTCTGGATACGCAACTCGGGCCGACGTGGCCGGAAGGCGTCGAGATCAGCTTCGGGCAATGGCAGAAGCTCGCCCTGGCGAGGGGATTTATGCGCGACCGTCCGTTGCTGCTGATCCTGGATGAGCCCACCGCGGCGCTCGACGCCGAAACCGAGCACGCGCTGTTTGAGCGCTACGCTTCCGGCGCGCGCGGCGATGATCGCATCACGATTCTGGTTTCGCATCGCTTCAGCACCGTTCGGATGGCGGATCATATCGTGGTGCTGGATGGCTCCCGCGTGGTGGAATCGGGAACGCACGAGGAACTGATGGCGAAGCGCGGTCAGTACGCCGAGCTTTACACTATCCAGGCCTCCGCATATCGATAGCGCCCCGGACTCGCCGTATAATTCATCCATGCGTATTTTCCTCGCGATGGTGTTTGCTTCCGCGTTGTTCGCTCAAAAATATCCAGGCCTGCCCAGTGAGACTCCCGCCGATTTCAAACCGGCCACCGGCTCTTTCGAGTACACCCGCAGCGACGTCATGATCCCGATGCGGGACGGCGTCAAGCTGCACACCGTCATTCTGGTTCCCAAGGGCGCGAGCCACGCGCCGATCCTGCTGACGCGCACGCCCTACGACGCCACCGCGCTCACCACGCATGCGCAGAGCCCGCACCTGGGGCCGATCCTCACCGGCTACGACAACGCGACCGACGTGATCGTCGAGGATGGCTACATCCGCGTGATCCAGGATGTGCGCGGAAAGTACGGCTCCGAAGGCGATTACGTGATGAATCGCCCGCTGCGCGGTCCGCTGAATCCGACGCCGGTGGACCATGCCACCGATACTTACGACACCATCGACTGGCTGGTGAAAAATATTCCCGAGACTAATGGCAAGGTGGGCATCCTGGGAATTTCCTACGACGGATTTCTGCCGCTGATGGCGCTGGTGAATCCGCATCCGGCATTGAAGGTCGCGGTGCCGATGAATCCGATGGTCGATGGCTGGCGGGGTGACGACTGGTTTCACAACGGTGCGTTTCGCGAACAGAATATGAGCTACGTCTACGAACAGACGGCCACACGGGCGAATTCCGCGAAATGGTGGACCGGCTTTTTCGACGACTACGACCTGTTTATGCAGGCCGGATCGGCGGGCGAGTTGGGGCGCCTTCACGGTATGGAACAGCTCGGTTTCTGGGAAAAACTTTCGGAACATCCGGCCTACGACACGTTTTGGAGCGATCAGGCCGTGGATCGCGCGCTGGCCAAGGAGCCGCTGAAGGTGCCGGTGATGCTGGTCCACAGTTTGTGGGACCAGGAGGATATTTACGGCGCGATCGCGGTGTATAAAGCGATCAAGCCCAAGGACACCGCGAACGATAAAGTGTTCCTGGTGATGGGACCGTGGCATCACGGTCAGGAGATTGAGGACGCGAGCTCGCTCGGTCCCTTGAAATTCGGCAGCGATACCGGGACGTATTTTCGCCAACAGATTCTGCGGCCGTTTCTGGCGCATTATCTGAAGGACAACGCACCCACGTCGACCGTCGCGCCGGTGACGGCGTACGAAACCGGAACCAACCAGTGGCGGCGTTTTCAGCAATGGCCGCCGGCGGTGCGCTCAACGCCGCTGTATCTCGACGCCGGTTTCAAACTCAATTTCACGGCGCCGAAATCGGGCGACGCCGCATTCGACGAATATATTTCCGATCCCGCCAAGCCCGTGCCGTTTCGCGCGCGGCCGATTCAGCCGATCGGTTACGACAACGGCATGACGTGGGCGCAATGGCTGGTGGACGATCAGCGAGAAGCGTCGGGCCGTCCCGACGTGCTGGTGTATGAATCCGAGGCGCTGCGCGCGCCGCTGAAAATCAGCGGGCAGCCGATGGTGAACCTGGTCGCGTCCACCAGTGGCACGGATTCGGATTGGGTGGTGAAGCTGATCGACGTTTATCCCGATGAAGTGGCGGGCCAGCCTTCGATGGGCGGATATCAGCTCATGATCGCCGCCGATATTTTCCGCGGCCGCTATCGCGAGAGCCTGGAAGTCGGGAAGCCGATTGAAGCGAACAAGCCGCTGACCTATCGCTTCGCCTTGCCGACCGCGGATCACGTGTTTCTGCCGGGCCATCGCCTGATGGTGCAGATCCAATCGAGCTGGTTCCCGCTGTACGACCGCAATCCGCAGACCTTCGTCCCGAATATTTTCTTTGCGAAGCCCGCCGATTATCGCAAAGCAGCGCAGCGCGTGTATCACGCGCCCGGCGAAGCGAGCTTCCTCGAACTGCCGATGAATCCCGCGCCCTGAATCGGCATCTTATAGACGATGCGGCTTAGCGTTCTCGATCAATCTCCGGTTCCCGAAGGCGCCACCGCGGGCGTTGCGTTGCGCAACACGATCGAGCTCGCGCGGCTGGCCGATCGTTTCGGATACTCGCGCTACTGGCTGGCAGAGCATCACGGCACGCCGGGGCTTGCCTGCAACAGTCCGGAGGTGCTGATCGGACCGGTGGCGGCGGCGACCTCGCGCATCCGCGTCGGCAGCGGCGGTGTGATGCTGCCGCATTACAGTGCGCTGAAGGTCGCCGAGAATTTCTCGATGCTCGCGGGCATGTTTCCCGGGCGCATCGATCTCGGAATCGGCCGCGCTCCCGGCACCAGCGCGCGCGTTGCGTTGGCCTTGCAGCGCGACCGGCGCCAGCCTCCGCCCGACGATTTTCGCGAACAGCTCGACGAATTACTGGGATACTTCGCGCAAAAGAAATTCGAGCCGGTGGAAATTTCGCTGCTCGGATCGTCGCCGCAAAGCGCCGTGTGGGCGGGCGAGCTGGGGCTGCCGTACGTTTTTGCGGATTTCATCAACCCCGAAGGCGCGCCGTTGGCGCAGTTGTATCGCGATCATTTTGAGCCTTCGCAGTTGCTCGCGAAACCCCGCGTTTCGGTCGCGGTATGGGCGGTCGCGGCCGAGACTTCCGAAGAAGCGCTGCGGCTTTCGGCCAGCGCGCGCATGATGATGCTGCTGCTGTTTCGCGGCCGTTTGATCCAGGTGCCTCCGGTCGAAACCGCGCTCGCGTTCCTGAAACACGAAGGAACGGCGATGGACCAGCTTCCTCAGCGCCGCAGAATCATTACCGGCAATCCAGCGGAGGTGCGGCGATCCATTGAGTCCGTCGCGCACGATTACGGAGCGGACGAAGTATTCGTGGTGAACATCCTGCATGAGCACTACGCGCGCTTGCGATGTTATGAATTCATTGCCCGCGAGTTCGGGTTGACGGACCAGGCGTCTCGATCATTTCGCGGATCATCGGTCCCGGAAGATCCGGCTCCGGCCGGCCCATCAGCGTGAGAATCGTCGGCACGAAGCTGAGGCTGTCGTAGGGCTCGGTCACGCGCAGTCCGCGCGGGATGCCGGTATCCTCGCCGCCGGCGAACATCAGCACCGAATGCGTAGAGATGCGTAAAAACGATCCGTGATTGCCGCCGGGATTGAATCCGCGCACGTTGAAATTCCAATGATCGTTGGCCACCGCGAGCAGGTCGGCGCGCCGTAGTTCGCGCTCGCGTTCGCGAAACGGCGACGATACTGGCTCGCTCAACAACTGCTCCACCAGTCCGATGATGCCGTTCGAATATTTGGTGCGATGCACGGCGCGCAGCCAGTCACGCTCGTCGTGCCATTGATCGAGCCAAGCCGTGCGATCGCCGGGCACGTCGAGCTGAGGGTCTTCGAACATCTCGAGCGGCAATCCCGCAGACCACGGCGCGGCATCGTAATGCAGCTCGCCCCCCTGGTCCTGAGTCAGACGCGCCACCGGCAGGTAGCGCAACTCCAGACGTCCTGCTTCGTCGCGTCGAGTCAGAATCAGCGCCTGCGCGTCGTCGCTCTTCCACAGCCATACCCGATCCTTCAGCGCCACCGCGAGAAAATCAACCGGCTTCGCGCCCACGCCCTTTTGCACCACGTTGCGTACGGCGATGGAGCTCAGCGCCGGAAAATAATCGATGCGCCGGATGCTATGTTCCAGATCGAGCCTGCCGTCCGCGTTCAGAACCATCCCGGTTTGCGCCGGGCCCACGGCGTAGTTCTGCAAATCGTACAGGGGGTTCGGCTCGCCCAGGGATCGCTTGGGGATCAGGTCCTCCATTCTGAATTTTCCAGGATCGAAATCGGCGGGATCGAGCGCCAGCAGCCGCCGCATGGTGGCGACATATTCCGAGTAGGTCCGCTCTTCTTCCTTCCAGTGATCCAGCCGCGCCACCTGGCGCTTGGCGTCCAGATCCATGCCCGCTTGCTCCTGCTGCTTCGTCCATCGGCGCGGGAGCACATCAACGGCGCGTTGTTGCGATTCAATGGACGCGCGCAACTCGCGCAGTTCGCCCGCTAAGTCATTGACGTTTCGCTGCCACTCCGGCCGCACCCGGTTGATGGTTTCGAACAGTGCGTCGATGGTCGCGATGCGCAGCCGTCCGCTGACCTTTTTATGGATCAACTGATCGAGAAGTATCTGGATTACGTTGAGATCGCTGTTTCGCAAGCTGATATTGGCGCGCTCATTGCCGTCCAGGTCCAGCACGCAGGTGGGATAGCGGGCGCTGTCGCCGGCGAGATACGTCGATTCCGTGCTCGGCGAAATCACCTCGGACACGAACGGGTCCAGGCCTTTCAACTTGAATTCGGTCATCGGATGGCGATTGGTCAACACGTGATGCCCCCCGCCCGCCGCGCTATTGAACCAGCTGATCAGATCGTAGCCCTGGCTATAAATGCCGGGCGAGGTGTTCATGCCGTGATCGGAAACCACCACCAGCATTGTCGTCTTGGCCAGCGGGCTCGCCTGAATCGCGGTCCACACCCGCCCGATCAGCGAATCGAGAGACTCGATCACGTGAAATAGCGCGACGCGATCGTTGGTCAGGTGGGCGGTGTGATCGAAATCGCCGGTGAAGAAGTCGAGATAATGAACGTCCGGATCGTTCAGCTTGCGGATCAGCTCATGCTCCAGTTGCTCGCCGACCGAGCTCGAAAGCGTCAGCCCCGTCACCCACTCATCGAAAATATCCTTCACCGGACGATGGCCGAACTTGGCGGAGAGACTGTCTTCGAGCGTTTTCCAATGCACTCCGCGCTGATATAGCTGGAAGCTCTGGAAGCGCTGATCGAAGGGGAAGCGGTCGATCAGCAGCGGCACGCCCTGCGAATCGAGCAGCTCCACGCCCGGCATATCGGCCTGCTTCAAGCGAGCATAACCGACATAGAACGGAAAAAAATTAAGATAATCGAAAACCCGCAGGGTGTAGCGGTCGTACTCGGCATTGCCGCGCACTTCGAGGTGCCGGCCGGTATCGAGCAGGGACCACGACGGCGCGGACAGGCTCATGCCGCGGACGTAGAAATTCTCCATCCACACGCCGTTTTGGGCGAACACGTGGTCGATCCAGGGCAGGCGGCTGCGTCCCGCGCGGGCACCGCTGCCGTTCTCGCTGGCGTATTGCTCGACCAGGCCTTCGGGTAATCCGTCGACCTTGATGATCACGACGCGATTGACTTGGGCCGCCAGCGGAAGCGCCAGCAAGAAGGCGGCCAGCAACTTATTGCAAGTCACTTTACTGTAATCCACCGGCGGCATCCAGGCTTTGCAACGCGCGCTGGCACAATGCCCGCGTTTCCTCGTCGTTGGTCTGGCGCATGATCTTCTCCACCAGTTGGGCGGATCGCGCGGGCATTCCGTTGGCGGTCACCTCGTCGATGGCGCGCCGCACCTCCTCCATATTCCACACGACGCTGGTGTTCGCGTTGGATCGCGCCACAGTTTCCAAGAACCGCATCTGCCGTCCATAGCGCCGATCGCGATCGAGCTGCGCCACCAGCGTCTCGTCTTGGAGGGGCTCGCGATGGCGGTACATCCCAAACGTCGCGAGCGTGGCGGCGTGGAGCCCGGCGCGCGCCGCGGCAGAGTGCCGATCGGCCGTCAGTTCCGTCTCGCGATCCCGCTCCAGGCGCGCCGGCAGTCCGCGCGGATCCGAGGCATAGCGGATCAGCGCCGCATATTGCCGCCGCGCGATGCGCCCTTCATCGAACACGCTTTCCTCCATCGGATTCACGCCCACAATCTCCAGCCGCTTCTGGAGCGCCGCGCGCAGGTCGCCATCGATCGTCCCATCGAGCGCCAGCCATTCCCGCACCTGTGAATACGCCTTCAGCCGTGCCGCTCGATCGTTGGCCGCGCCGTGCCGCGTGCGGACGAAATTGAAGGCCATCGATCCCGCGAAGTACGGCCAGTTGCCGAATTTCGAAATCCCCAGAACGCCGCTCACGGTGTCGGTGGCCGCGTGACGGATCATCTCGCGGCGCTTGGGCGCGTGCGAATCCCGAAAATCCACCAGCAGCAGCGGGACCTTGGGATATTCGAGCGCATACAACGCCAGCGGGATCATGTCTTTTCCATCGTGGACCTGGTGGTAGCCGGTCCATTCTTTTAAGCGCGGATCGCGATAGGGATCGGAAATTCCGAGAAATTGCCCGTCGTACTTGTGCTGAGCGGAAAGATCCTCGCGCGCGATCCATAAGAGCGCGTGCGTGCTCGATCCATTGGGCCCGAACGGCTCGAAGTACAGGCCGTTAACCTCGGCGCGCTGGCGCAGCAGTTCCCAGTTGTGGCCGCGCATTTCCTCGCTGCGGATGCGCTGTTTGATGTACGCCGCCGGCAGGTGATCCGCGCTCACCAGTCCGCCCATCGTCTCGCCGGCGAGCGTCAGCCGCGTCTCCAGTTCCCTCAGCTCCGGCTCGCTCAACAGTGTCCGGACTTCCGGCAGATCCTCTAACTGAGACAATACCGCCAGTCCTTCCAGCAACTGGACTCGCCGGTGATCCTCCAAGTTATTCCGGTAACTCCTCGTGGAGCTGCGGACCCAGGCGCCGTTCGGATCAAGCGCGACCACCTGCGTCAGCGATTGGGCCAGCGAATCCCACACGTGCCGCGACGTGGAGCCCAGATCCAGCACGGGCGCCGGGCGATGTCCTGCATTCTTAAGGAGATCGGGATGCCAGTAGAAGAACGGCAGCGCTCCTTCGGCTCTCTGCAGCAGACCGGGGCGGGTGGACGTCAGCACCCAGACGTAGCGTAGCCGGTCATTTTCCGGGTCGCGATCGCCCAGATTGTCGCGCAGCACGCTGACCAGGGGAAGTTCGGCCGGCTCACCGGGTTGCGCGTCCGGCAGGGTGCCGAAGACGGTCAACAACTCCGAGCCCCCGGCGACCGGAAATCGCTCCACTCGAAACTCAGGTGCCGCCGCAAGAGCGACAGCCGCCCATAACAGTACCCACCAGCGCATGTAGTCTCGACTAGTCCCACCCCAAAAGACGCTCATCCCCCCCTAAGTGATTCATCCTTTAGCCGGATTTAATGTTCTGGCCCGCGAACGCCGAAACGTTTGCGGTTCTGGTACGCGCAGTACGAGGGTATTCGGATACCCTCAAAGGAGCCGTCCTCAACCCTCCTCAAAACCCTTGGTTTTGAGTGCTTTCCACGGGCATAATGACTTTGCGATGGACACCTCCCCGGAAAACTCTTATCCACAGATCTGTAACGAGATCGGACTGACGTGCGAAGTTTGCACGGCCGATGCCGCCCGGGAGCTGGCGCAGTGTTGTAAAGGATTGCGGGGCAAGATGATCGGCCAGTTGTTCGTCCAGATTTATCCCAACCCGGCGTGTGCCCGAATGCACTCGTATTTCGCCGAAGTCTACCGCGAGGCCTCCCTAACGGGGCGCACACCTCTGGCGGCAGTCGCGTAAATGAACGCGCGGCGCCGCCAGCAGATGCATAGGGGGAATCCCCGAGCCGGGGTTAAGCGGTTTCTCCGCCTCTCTAGGCCGAATCCAGGGTGGAATCTCGGGTCGGATAACACTTGCCGACATCCGATAATCTCATTAGGCTGATAAAGGAGGCTGAATCAGATGCTTCGAAGCATCGTCATTTGCCCGGACCAGGAACTCGCGACGCGTCTTGAGAGCGCGATAGCCGCGACGGGCGAAGTGTCGGTGGGGCGCACCCTGCATAGTTACCCCAGCTCGGTAGACCTTGTGCGGACGTTGCGCGCCCAGGCTCCGGAGATCGTATTCATGAGTTTCGAGTCGCTTGACAAGGCTGTGGAACTGGTCAAGTTTCTCGAATCCGAATCGGGCGGAACGCAGATCATCGCGGTGCATCGCACCATGGACCCGAAAATTCTTCGCGAAACCATGCGTATTGGTGTTCGCGAATTTGTAACGGATCCGTTCGACCGCCAAAGCGTCATGGACGCGCTGCGCACGGTGAACGAACTGATCCAGCGCAAGCCCCTGACCATTGAATCGACCAATCAGATTTTTGCCTTCCTGCCGTCGAAGGCCGGCGTGGGAACCTCGACCATCGCGCTGAACGTCAGCGCCGCCATGGCCCGGCAACCGGACATGCGCGTGCTGCTGGCGGATTTCGATCTCAACAGCGGCATGCTGCGCTTCATGTTGAAGCTGCTAAACGAATATTCTGTGACCGACGCGGCTGAAAATGCCCTGCGCATGGACGAGCATCTATGGCCGCAGCTGGTTACGTCCATCAAGACCATGGACGTTTTGCACGCGGGCCGCATTAACCCGAACCTGCGCATCGATTCCAACCAGATTCGCGCGATTGTCGATTTCACGCGCCGCAATTATCAGGCGCTGGCTTTCGATTTGTCGGGCAACCTGGAGCGCTACTCGCTGGAGCTGATGCAGGAAGCCAAGCGCGTGCTGCTGGTATGCACGCCGGAAATTCCGTCGCTGCACCTGGCGCGCGAAAAGATGAACTTCCTGAAAACCCTGGATCTGGACAGCCGCATTTCCGTGATCCTCAACCGCTGCCAGAAAAAAGGTCTGTTCACCAAGCAGCAGGTGGAAGAGATCCTGGGCGTCCCTGTGGTCAAGAGCTTCGCCAACGACTATCAGGGCGTCAACCGCGCCGTGACCAGCGGCACCATCGTGGATCCGGCCAGCGAAATCGGCAAGGAGTTCACCCAGTTCGCCTGCGAGCTGCTGGATGTGCGCCCCGCCGGTGGGCCGCAGGAACCCAAGAAGAAATTTCTGGAATACTTCGCCGTTCCCAACAGAACGCTGGAACACACCAAATCCTGACGTCGGCTTCGCTCGCGCAGCCCCGCTATAGTAGACGGGAGTGGCTGAGCGCAAACTCCTAAGAATTCTCGGCGCAGGATTCGGCATCGCCGTGATTATCGGCGCTGTCATCGGCGTCGGCATTCTGCGCATCCCCGGCGAAGTGGCCGCGCATCTGGCCAACACCTGGCTGATTCTCGGATTCTGGCTTGCCGGAGGCGTGTACGCTCTGCTGGCCGCCGCATCGGTGACCGAGCTCGGCACTATGCTGCCGCAAACCGGAGGCTACTTCGTCTTTTCGCGGCGCGCTTTCGGCGATGCCGTCGGATTCACCGTCGGCTGGACCGATTGGATCGGCCAGACATCGGCCATCGCCTACGCTTCGGTCGCGTTCGGAGAATATTTCGTATCGCTGGCGCCGTCCTTCGCCGGCCGCGAAATGTGGATCGGCGTCGGCATCATCGCGATCTTCGGCCTCCTGCAATGGAGCGGCCTGCGGTCGAGCAGCCGGGTGCAGGAAATAACCAGCCTCATCAAAGCTCTGGCGTTCCTCGCCTTGATCGTCGCCTGCTTCGCGTTCGGCGGAGGACAATCGACGGCCGCGCCACCCCCGCTGCGCACCGAGACGATGTTCGCGGCCATGATCCTGGCGGTACAGGCCATCATCCTCACCTACGACGGCTGGTATGAGGCGCTGTACTTCACCGAAGAGATCAAGGATCCAGTCCGGCAGTTGCCGCGTTCCATGATTGGCGGCGTCGCTGTGGTCATCTTTATTTACGTGCTGGTGAACGCGGCGCTGCTCTATGTGCTGCCCGTGAGCGTGATCGCGGGATCGAAATTGCCGGCGGCCGACGCGGCGACGCGCTTGTTCGGAACCTCGGGCGGGCGATGGCTGCTGATCTTGTCGCTCATTTCGCTGCCTCCGATGATCAACGCAGTGATGCTGTGCGCGCCGCGCATTCTGTTCGCGATGAGCCGCGCGGGATTATTTCCCTCGGCGATGGCGGGCGTGAGCCGCCGCGGGAATCCGGATTGGGCTCTGGCGGCGACGGTCGCGCTGGCGATGGCGCTCGCGTCGAGCGGCACGTTTAAAACGCTGATCGCGGTGGCTAGCGTGATTTTCGTGGTGAATCACTGTTTCGCGCTGACCGCGCTGTTCGTACTGAGAAAACGCGAGCCGGATCTGCCGCGTCCGTTTCTCGCCTGGGGCTATCCCTGGATCAGCGCAGCAGTGCTGATTACAGCGCTGGCAATTGTCGCGGGGTCGTTCTTCAGCGACCTGCGGCACAGTCTCTACGCGATGGCGCTGATCGCGGCGAGTTTTCCAGTGTATTTGCTGACGCGCCGGCGTACCGCTTCCTGAGGAGACGCAAGCGATGCCCTGGTTTGATTACCTCTCTTATTTTTTCGGCGGCGCCTTCCTGGCTAACGCCATACCCCACTTTGTCAGCGGAGTCATGGGCCGGCCTTTCCAGAGTCCTTTCGCGAAGCCTCCCGGCGAAGGGCTCTCTTCATCCACGGTGAACGTTCTCTGGGGTTCGCTCAACATCGCAATCGGCTACCTGCTGATCTGCCGCGTCGGCGATTTCGATCCGCGAAATCCGGCGCAGATTGCCGCCGCGGGTTTGGGCGCGCTGCTGATGGGCCTCTTCCTCGCCCGCAGCTTCGGACGTTTCCACGGGGGCAACGATCCCGGCAAATAAGAGGCAATCAGGCCTTGGTCGCGATCACTTCGATGTATTCGGCGCGCGCCAGCAGCGTCGAATCGCCGGATTGGTTGCGGCGTCGAGCCAGTTCCAACAGGGCGGCGCTGAGTTCGGGGGCGCGGTCGCCGGCCGCTTCATGAGCTTTGATGGTCGGGCCGAAATACTTCTTCATGAACTGGACCCACGATTCCGGCGTATAGTGGCGCAGCAGCGCTTCGCGGCGCACGAAGCGGATATCGCTTACCGCGTTGCCGAACCGTTTCGCGGCGACCTCGGCCACGCCCCATAAATACGGCGGCTCATAGCCGGCGGGCGGCGGATTGAACTGCGATCCGACGTGGAACATCTGCCCGATCATGCTGTCGGGGGTCCAGTTCGCCATGGCGATTTTTCCGCCCGGCCGGCACACGCGCAGCATTTCGGAGACGACGGGCCCGGGATGCGCGAACATCGCGCCGAAGGTGCTCAGCACCACGTCGAAGGATTCGTCTTCGAACGGGATCGCCTCGGCGTCGCCTTCGCGAAATTCGATTTTCAGGCGCTCGGCCGCGGCGCGCTCGCGGGCGCGTTCGAGCAGTGCGGGTACCCAATCGATGCCGGTGACTTTTCCTCCCCTGCGCGCGGCGGAGAGCGCGGCATTGCCCGATCCCGTGGCGACGTCGAGCACCCGCTCGCCCGCGTGCAGTGGAATCGAGTCGCACAGAAGCTCGGCGGTCACCAGCACGCTGCCGCCGACCATGGCGAAATCGCCGGCGGCCCACACAGTTTGTTGCGGAGATTCGATCATCGTCTTCTACGATGATACTCGCCGCCGCCCAATCCGCCGGCGTCGATCAACACCGCGATCACCAGAATAATCAGATTGATTCCCTCGACCGGCATCCCGGAGTTCACCATCCAGGCGTAGCAGAGCGTGGTGAGCGGCAGAAAAATGAACCCGAGCAGCGGCAGCAGAATTCCGTGATAGGCGTGTTGCAGATAGTTCGAAAAGAAAAACAGAACCGCCAGTACGATGCGCGGGAACGCGACCACCAGCAACAGGACCAGGCAAGCCATAAGCTCCTCCGAAATGAAGATTCAATTTTCTTAACAGCTGGCGGCGCTATTGCCGCAGCACGTCGAAACGGCTGATCGAGTATCCCAAAGCGGATCCGGCAAACACGTCGGCGGCGAAATGCGCGGACAGGGACATTCGTGAAAAGGCGACGGCGCCGGCCAGTCCGTAAGCGACGTAGGGAAGCCAGCGATGCTCGGGATAGCGGCGCGCGACGATGGTCGCGATGGAAAAGGCGACGATGGTGTGGCCGGACGGGAAGCTGGCGTGCGAGCTCGACCCGATGCTGCCTTCAGTCCACGTGTCGGAATAATTTCCACGCAAAGGAACCGACGACGGGCGCAGCCGGGCACTGGCGATCTTCAATGCCTCGGTGACGATCTCCACATCGGCCACCGCTTCTCCGGCGAACAGCGCGGTGTTCTTCATGCGCGTATCCTTGCGAAAGAATCCGGCGGCGTAAAGCGCCGTGGGCGCCGCGATCATCCCGTAGCTGGTCGCGCTGCTGGTGAAGATGTTGTTGAAGCCCTGAAACGCGGTGGTGTTGCGGAAGTAGCGCCCTTCGAAAGGATCCACTCCGGCGGCCAGACCCGCGGTCACGCCGACCACGGCTACCGTGGGCAGCAGATCGTTTCCATGAACCAGCTGGACTGGGAACCGCCAGATCCGCTGTTGATCGTCGAGAACATTGGGGATCAGCTCTTTCCAGCTCACCTCGCGCTCCGGCACCGCATTCTGAGCTTGCGCGACGGAGACGGCGAACAGGCACACCGCGAATTTCAGGAACATACGCCACTTGATCGATGCCATTCGGAGGGTCCGCGTTACCTGGATATTTTCGAATCAGGATCCGCGGGAAGCCTCGGCGCCGGCTTCGTTCACTTCCTTTAGGAAGGTAAGAATCAGGCTCAAGTGCGGGTCCGGGAATCCGGCGAGCACGCGAGCGAGCCCCTCGCCCTGCGCCTGATACATCTCGCCCAGCTTCTTCAGCCGAGCCATCACCGGACGCACGATGGTGCTGCGGCGATCCGCGGGATTGGGCTCGCGGCGCAGATATCCGGCGCTTTCGAGGCGATCGAGAACCACGGTCACGCCTCCGGTGGTCAGGCCGGCCCAGCGGGCCAGCTCGCCCGGAGTCGCCGAGCCCTGCAATTCGAGCAAGTGCAGGCATTGCAGATCGGTGCCGTTCAATCCCACCCGCGCCGCGATCTTTTCGTTGAACAGAATGGTCCCCGCGATCAGGCGGCGGACTTCGAGAGTGACGGAATCGAGCAGCGCGGTTCGTTTGAGGCTTGACATCGACCTCAGTTTAGCATACTGTCTAAGTATCTTAGTGACTAAGGTATCATACGGAAACAACATGACGGAAACAAAAGGATACAAAGGATTGGGAATGGAGGGATTCGTCGCGAAATGGTACGCCACCTCCACGAAAAGAAGCCTGGAGGATTTCCGGGCGCTGGCGCGACGCGTCGCCGGCAGCCTTCAGCCGAGGGGCGCGGTGCTCGAAATCGCGCCCGGACCCGGCTATTTCGCGATCGAGCTCGCCAAGAAGGGCGATTATCGAGTCACCGGTCTCGATATCAGCAAGACCTTCGTCGACCTGGCTCGGGAACGCGCGGCCGCGGAAAAAGTCAAGGTCGATTTTCAACTCGGCAACGCCTCGGAAATGCCGTTCGAGGATGAATCGTTCGACTTCACTCTCTGCCGGGCGGCGTTCAAGAATTTTTCCGACCCGGTCCGCGCGCTGCAGGAGATGTATCGTGTCTTGAAGCCGGGCGGACGCGCGGTGATCATCGATCTGAAACGCGACGCATCGAAGGAAGCGGTGGACCGGATGGTGGAAGGCCTGTCTCTCGGACGCTTCAGCCAGTGGACTACCAAAGTGACGTTTCACATGATGCTGCTGAAGCGAGCCTACACGCGGGCGCAGTTTGAAGAGATGATCGGGCGCACGAAGTTTTCGAAAACCGAGATCGACGAGAGCGAGACCGGTCTCGAAATCACCATGACGCGCTAGGGCAGCGGCGTTTTCGTCGCGGGCTCGACGCGCAGTTTCATTCCGTCGATCGCGACCACGCGCACCTCGCGCCCCTGTTCCACCGGCGCGGTCGAGACCGCGTCCCAATATTCGCCGTGGACGAAAACCTTGCCGGCGGGAGCGAGCGCGGTGCGCGCCTCGCCGATTTCGTTAATCATTCCGCCATCCGACAACACCGACTTCGCGGCGCGCGCGCGCACCACCAGCGACACCAGGAACATGGTGATCAGCGCGAACGGAATGGTCACGGAGAGCGCGGTGGATAAGTGGATCCGCAGCTCCGGCGGACCGTTCACCAGCAGCAGCGCGCCCAGGATCAGCGCGACCGATCCGCCGATGCCGAGGATGCCGTGCGAGGCGAACTTCGCTTCCAGAATAAACATCGCCGCGCCCAGCGCCAGCAGCGCCGCGCCTACCCAGTTGATCGGCAGCACGGCGAGTCCGGAAAGTCCGAGCAGCGCGAGAATTCCTCCGGCCACGCCGGGAAAGATCAGGCCGGGCGCGCTGAATTCGACGTACACTCCCAGCGCGCCGAGCACCAGCAGGATGAATGCGATGTTGGGATCGGCCACCTGCGAGATGATCCATTCGCGCGCGGTCGGCTTATAGGTGACCACTTCGGCGCCGTCCAGGTGCAGCGTTTCCTTGCGTCCGTCGAAGCGGGTGATCTCGCGGCCGTCGAGCGCGTGAAACAGCGCCGCCTCATCGGGCTCGATCAGATCGATCAGATGATCGTCCAGCGCTTCTTTTTCGGTGAACGCGGTGGCCTTGCGCACGGTCTGTTCCGCCAGGTCGACGTTGCGGCCGCGTTTTCCGACGATGCTGCGCAGCCAGGCGGCGGTGTCGTTCTCCACTTTGCTGCGCATCACCGGGTCCATGGTGGCGCCTTCGAGCACCGGCGAAGAGGCCCCGGTATTGGTCCCCGGCGCCATGGCGGCGACGTCGGCGGAAACCAGAATGAAGAATCCGGCGGAAGCGGCGCGCGCTCCGCTGGGCGTGACGTACGCGATCACCGGCACGCGCGAGGCGACGATTTTCGAATCGATATCGCGCGTCGCGTCGAGCAAACCGCCGGGCGTGCTAAGCCGGATCAACAACGCGGCGGCGTTTTCCGAGGCGGCCAGATTGATCGCGTTGCCGATCTCCTCCGCCGTGACCGGATGAATGATGCTGTCGACATCGACGGCGATCACTTTCGGCGCGGCCTGCGTCACGGCGGCGAATAAGGCGAAGAACCCGAAGTACAGCGCGAGAGAGCGCATGCGGTTTCACTCCGTATCCAGCATAGTCCTTAGGACCGTGAAGTGGAGCATGCGAAAGATCGCGGAGTGCATGTCGTGCGCCTGACTGGCGCGGCGCGACCGTCTCCCACTAACCTAAGACCATAAGTGCCTTTTGAAAGGATTCTCGTTCGCGCGACCAATTGGGTGGGCGACGCGGTCATGTCTCTGCCCGCTCTCCGCGCCTTGCGCGAGCGCTTTCCCTCGGCGGAGATCTCGATCCTGGCCAAACCGTGGGTGGCCGATCTGTACGGGCGCGAGCCGTTTTGCGATCGGCTGATTCCATACACTGCCGCCACTCCCGGCGAGAAATATCAGGCCGCCCGCAGCCTTCGCGCTGGACATTTTGACGCCGCGATCTTATTGCAAAATGCCTTCGAAGCCGCCGCGATCGCCTTCCTGGCCGGCATCCCGACCCGCATCGGCTACGCGCGCGACGGGCGATCTCTGCTGCTGACTCAGGCGGTCGCGGTACCCAAGCCGGGCGAGATTCCGCGTCATGAGCGGTTTTACTATCTGGAACTTCTGCGCCGCGCCGGCCTCATCGATCGGATTCCGGACAACGATCTGATTCGCCTGGAGAGCTCGGCACTCGCTCGCGACGCCGGCGCTGCAAAATTCCGCAAGCTCGGTCTGGGTGAGGTGATCGTCGGCATCAGCCCCGGCGCGGCATATGGGACCGCCAAGCGCTGGCTACCCGAGCGTTTCGCGGAGGCCGCCAACCGGGTAGCGAAAGAACTGGGCGCGTCGGTCGCGATCTTCGGATCGGGCTCCGAGCGCGAGTTGTGCGCCAAGGTCGCGTCGGCGATCCAGGTTCCAGTTAAAAATTTCGCCGGAGAAACGTCACTCGCGGAATTCATCGAGCTCGCCGCCGGCTGCCGCGTCTATCTGACCAACGATTCGGGAGCCATGCATATCGCCTCCGCGCTCGGCGTCCCGACCGTGGCGATTTTCGGCGCGACCGACGACGCTACCACCGGTCCCACCGGTCCTCTGGCGCGCGTGGTTCGCGAGCCGGTGGAGTGTAGCCCGTGCCTCAAGCGCGAATGTCCCATCGACCATCGCTGCATGACCCGCGTGGACGCGGCGCGAGTGGCGGAAACAGCGCTCAGTCTGTTGAAATGAGATCTGTTGGAATAAAATTACCCTGTTCATGAACGGTCCCCGCATCCTTGTGGTCCGCCTCGGCGCGATGGGCGACGTGATTCACGCCCTGCCCGCGGTGGCGAGCCTGAAGCACAGCTTTCCGCACAGCCGCGTAAGCTGGGTGATCCGGCCGCGCTGGATGCCGTTGCTCGAAAATAACCCCTTCGTAGACGAAGTGATTCCGCTCGATCGCAACGTATCGGGAATCGCTGCGGCGTGGAAGGCGGTGCGGGCGCAGCGCTTCGACCTGGCGGTCGACTTTCAGGGTCTGGTGCAATCCGCGCTGGTCACAGCCGCCGCGCGAGTCGATAAAATCGTCGGCTTTCATCGATCGCAGGCATGGGAGCGATGGGCGTCGCTGTTTTATTCGAATGAAGTCCTGACCACCGCGGCGCACATCGTGGATCGCAATCTGGAACTAGTGTCGGCGGCGGGAGCATCGAATCTGTTGCGGACCTTTCCGCTGCCCGAAGGAACCGCCGAAGGCAGCCTGCCTGAAGGAAAATTCATCCTGGCGAGTCCTCTTGCCGGATGGGGATCGAAGCAATGGCCGCTGGAGTTTTACGAGCAGCTCGCGACCCTCCTGGACGTGCCGCTGGTGGTGAACGGCGCGCCCGACTCGGCCGCAGTTCTCGGGAAAATTCGAGGCGCGCAGGTCCACCTTTCCGGAATCTCCGGATTGATTCACGCCACGCGGCGAGCCCATGCCGTGGTGGGCGTCGATAGCGGACCCATGCACCTGGCGGCGGCGCTGGCGAAACCGGGTATCGCGATTTTCGGTCCCACCGACCCGGCGCGCAACGGTCCTTATGGCGGATCCCTGCGGGTGCTGCGCGCGCCCGATGCCGTCACCACGTATAAGCGCCACGGCGACGATCAAACCATGCGCGCGATTACTCCGCTGGCCGTCGCCGAAGCTCTCGCCGCCGCGGGTTGTCCCGCGTGAGTTTCCCGAAACCGTACGCCGACGCAGTCGCCAAGCTTCGGGTGCCCGGCGGATTCCTTCTGGTCGCGGCATTTCTGTGGCTCTCCCAGCCGTCCTGGATTTCGCTGGCGGCGGGATTGCCGGTTTCCGTCGCGGGACTCGCGCTGCGCGCCTGGGCTGCCGGGCATCTTGAAAAAAATCTCGATCTGGCGCAAAGCGGACCGTACCGGTATCTGCGGAATCCTCTATACGTCGGCACGCTGGCGGTCGCGGCCGGACTGGTGGCCGCATCGCGTCGCTGGGAACTCGGCCTACTGTTCGCTGCCGTTTTCTTACTGATTTATCTGCCAGTGGTCGAGCTCGAAGAGCAACACCTGCGCAGTCTGTTCCCGGCTTATGCCGATTATGCGCGACGGGTGCCGAAATTGTTCCCGAAGTTTGGCGGGCAAGCTCCCACACCGAAACATTTTCGATGGAGTCTGTATCGCCGCAACCGCGAATATGAAGCGCTGGCGGGATTTCTGGCTGGCGCCGCGGTGCTGATCTGGAAGGCCATGCGTTAACACCAGTGGCTGTAATATGCTGGAGCTTAGTAACCAGGGGCGGATGGATCCCGAGGACCACGGTAGATCCTGCGCCCGCCTATTCACCCAGCGGTTCGGTCCGGGGTAGCCCGCGCGATCGACCGAACTTCGGCGTAGCCGGCTGGCTAGTCAACACGTCTATACACGTTTGGAGGGCTGTTTCTTGCGTTTTCTTTTAGGATTAGGGATGATCGTCGCGGCCGGTTCCGTCTTCGCTCAACAGGCAGATGTGTCCGCCGCCGCGCCGGCGCAGGAGCAGTCCGCTGCCGCGGACGCGCAGCAACCCCCGGCCACGCCTCCGCAGGATCAGGCCGGCGCCGCGGCGGCGGATTCCTCGAAGCCCGCGGTTCCTGTTTCGAAGCAGCAGCCCAAGCGAATCCTGGGTATCATGCCCAATTATCGGGCTGTGAGCGCGGGGGCCATCCCGCCGCCGCCCACGCCGGCCCAGGCTTTTAAAATCGCCACGCAGAACAGCTTTGATTATTCCTCGTTCGTATTCGTCGGCATCACGTCCTTGATGGCGGAAGGGACCGACGCGCATCCTGCTCTGGGCGAAGGGATTACAGGATACGGCAGGTATTACTGGCGCGGTCTGGTGGATAAAACCGACGGCAATTATCTGGTAATTTTCGCCTTGCCGACCATATTTCATCAGGATGAGCGGTATTACGCGATGGGCGAAGGCGGATTCTGGAGGCGTAGCATTTACGCGGTATCGCGAGTGCTGATTACGCCAAATTATCACGGGCATAACAGCTTTAACGCCTCCGAAGTCCTGGGCCGCGGCATCGCCCAGGGAATCTCGACGGCGTATTATCCCAGCTCCGACCGGACCGTGGGAGCATTGGCGGTGAAATACGGATACGCAGTCGGCCGTGACGCGCTGACCAATATGTTCCGCGAATTCTGGCCGGACATCGCGACTCATGTGCTGCACCGTCATCCTTAGATCCACCGGTCCGCTATCGTTGATGCATGGACGCGGTCTTTCAGTGGATCACCACGTACGGGTATCCGGCGATTTTTGTTCTTCTCACGCTCGGCGTGGTGGGACTTCCGGTGCCCGATGAGACGCTGCTGGTCTTCTGCGGATATCTGATCTTCAAGGGCAGGATGCATCCGGTGGCGGCGTGGGCCGCGGCGCTTGCCGGAAGCTGGTGCGGAATCAGCCTCAGCTACGCGATCGGGCGCAGCTTCGGGATCGGGGCGGTGCACAAATTCGGGAAGTACGTGCACCTCGACGAGGCCCGTCTCGCCAAGGTGCATCAGTGGTTTGACCGCATCGGACATTGGGCGCTCTTAGCCGGTTATTACATCGCCGGAGTCCGTCATCTTACGGCGATTGTCGCGGGAGTTTCGCGGCTCGGATTCCCGTCCTTCATGGCATATGCCTGGACCGGCGGACTGCTGTGGGTGACCACATTTCTGACCCTGGGTTACTTTCTGGGCGAGAACTGGAACACGATCGGGGAGACGATTCATCACGATATCGTCTACGTTTCCATCGTGCTGGTGCTGGCCGCCGCCGTCTATTACTGGTGGCGCAAAAGAGCTAAGCAGCTCAACGGCTAAGGTTTCTATTAAGAGGGAGTAAAGGCCCCCTGAGATCGAATCCCCGGGTCACTTAAGGTTCCTAGGTGTCTTAGGTAGGGCTTGCGCCCGAACAGAAAAACACCCAATCCCAGTTAAATTAAAGCATGTTCCATTGGATCTGCCCGGAATGCGGTCACGAGATCCCTCCGTCGGTGAAAGAATGTCCGGCATGCGATCCGAAAGCCGCCGCAGCGACACAAGCGGCGCCTGCCCCAATCCATTTAGTTTCGCCGCCGCCGATTCCGGCAACCCCGATCGAAACCGAGCCGCCGCTGGAGCCGATGCTCGCGCTGGCCGAATCGATCCGCGCCGCTCAAGTGCCGGTGCTCGAACTGGTGACCGAAAAGGTCGCCGTCGCGGCCCCGCCGGTGGTCGAAGCTCTTCCAGCCGCCCCCGAGATTCCCATTGTTGCCGAGCCTGTGGCCGCAGCGCCGCCGTTGCCGCCTAAACTGCCGGCTCGGGTGCCCGAACTCCTCCGGGCGATCGCGGAAGCGCCGCCGTTGCTCGCGCTGATGCCTCCGCTGGAGCCGTCGATCTCGCCGGACGAGATCCAGACCATGGAGCTCCCCATCCCGGCGATGCGGACGCCCTCGTATCTTTTGACGCCGCCGCCTTTCCCGGTCGCATCGATACCGCCCGCGTTACCCGAGCCGCCGATTGCCGTTGCGGCCGCGCCGGAGCCGGTCGCGTCGATCGCATTACCGGCGCCGCCTCCGATTCCCGAAGTTCCTGTTCCTGTCGCAGCCGCGCCGGAGCCGGTAGCCGTCGCGTCACCAGAGCGGTCCCCGATTCCCGAAGTTCCTGTTCCAGTCGCAGCCGCGTCGGAGAGGGTCGCGCCGATCGCATTACCAGCGCCGCCCCCGATTCCGGAGCTTTCGATTCCTGTTGCGACTGCGCCGGAGCCGGTCGCGTCGATCGCATTACCGGCGCCGCCTCCGATTCCCGAAGTTCCTGTTCCAGTCGCAGCCGCGCCGGAGCCGGTCGCGTCGATCGCATTACCAGCGCCGCCTCCGATTCCCGAAGTTCCGCTTCCTGTTGCCGTCGCGCCGGAGCCGGTCGCATTACCGGCGCCGCCCCCGATTCCCGAAGTTCCGCTTCCTATGACAGCCGCGCCGGAGCCGGTGGCCGTCGCGTCACCAGAGCCGCCCCCGATTCCCGAACTTCCGATTCCTGTCGCAGCCGCGCCGGAGCCGGTCGCGTCGATCGCATTACCAGCGCCGCCCCCGATTCCCGAAGTTCCCCTTCCTGTTGCAGCCGCGCCTGAGCCGGTCGCGCCGCTCGTATTACCAGCGCCGCCACCGATTCCCGAAGTTCCGCTTCCTATGACGGCCGCGCCAGAGCCGGCCGCAGTCACGTCACCAGCGCTTCCCGCGCCGATTCCGGACCTTCCGACCCCTGTCGCAGCTGCGCCGGAGCCAGTCGCGCCGGTTTCGCCGATTCCCGAACTTCCGATCTCCACTGCGACCGCGCAGGAGCCTCTGTTTTCCGCCGCATCCGCAGTGCCTGAACCGGCGCCTCCAGTGGCGATCCCGGAACCGACCGTTCCGCAACCGGCGCCCGCGTTGAGTGTCGAATCGATCAAGCCCGAACCTACGACCCCGGAAATGCCTCCCGCCGGTCCGCCTCTGGCGATGGATCTGGCGGCATCGAGCGCGGAGCTTCCGAGCCCCGAGCAGCCTCCTTCGGGATCCTGGTTGCAGCTCGCCGGATTGCAGGATTACAAGGCCGCGGCACGGCGCGCGATGCAGCCGGCCGCGCCGCCGGTGAAAATCATGACGCCCGATTCCGGCCCGCGCATCACGCTGCCGGGTCCGGCGCTGCCTCCCTCCCTCCATTCATTGCAGAACGCCAAGGTGAGCGTGGTTCCCACCAAGACGCGCCGCGAAAAGCGCGGACTTCCGGGATGGGCCGTGAGCATGTTGTTCGTCATCGGCATTCCGGCTTTCGGCGCGGCGCTGTTGTTCTATTTCATGCCGCTGAGCCGCTCCAACGCCGAGACCAAGGCCCCCGTTCCCGAACCGGATACGGCGGTGGTGCAGGCGAGCTCGCATCCGTTGGCGCAATCGATCGAGGTCACCGGCTTCCGCTTCATTGTGGATCTGAACAAGAAGTCGGAGATTCATTACCTGGTGGTGAATCACTCGCCCGCCGCGCTGACCGACATGACCATCTACGTGACGCTACGCTCCGCCGACGCGAAGCCGGGCCAGCCGCCGGTGTGCCGCTTCTCGTTCCGTGCGCCGACGCTCGCACCTTTCGAGTCGAAAGAAATGACCAGTCCGATCGAAAAATTGACGCGTCCGGTCGCGCTGCCCGAATGGCAGGACTTGCGGTCTGACGTGCAGGTCGCGCAGTAACGTCCATTTCCTGACCATCAGCGTCGTCCGCTTCCTGCGGTCGCGGCTCCGCGCGGGTGTGGCTTTTTGACCCGGACCGATTCGGCGAAGCGCGGGATTTCCCGGCCTCTGGATGGAAGCTCGCTTGCTTAGCCGAGTGCGATGCGGCCGATCCTCCTCCTCTTCCTCTACTCCTGCTGCCGGCTGATTGAGGCGCAACCCGGATGTCCGGCGGCCCAGTTTCAAGGGACCGTCAGCACGCCTGCGGCGCCCAGCTCGTCCTCGCATATTGTGGTGGCCCGGCAACCCGGCGGGACTTACACCGCTTACGAAATTACCAACGCTTCGCCGTACCGCATCATCCGCGCGACGCTGGATTATGCCGCGACGCTCGATGCCTGCCTGCCACATCGCGGCTCCGGTCCGGCGATCGCGCCACCGGCGGCGAACTTCGGCAATCCGATGGGCGCGACTTCGCAAGTGAGCGCGTACGCGGTGCTGGCGTCCGGGAATATTTTGTCAGTGACGCCGGGTGCCGCGGGTCTCGATGTGGCGGAGTTCAATTCGAACATGCAGCTCGCTTCGGAAGACGTTTATCCCCAATTCGTCTCGACACAAGCGCTGCAGTCCATTCTGCTGGTGGATCTGAATGGCGACGGGAATCCGGACATTGTCGGGGTCAACCCCGGGCTCGGCAAGTCGATCGCAAACGGCAGCATCGTCGTTTTGGTGGGCAACGGCGGCACCAGCTTTCAGGCCGGGCAAACGTATCCGATCGGCGCGCAGGGCACGCAGACGGTCGCGGCCGGGGATTTTAATGGCGATCATAAACTCGATTTGGCCGTGGCAACGGCCGGGTTTGGTGGCAATGGGAGCGGACGCGTCTCGATTCTGCCCGGCAACGGCGACGGCACATTTCAACCCGAACAGATCCGATTTTCTTCCGTGAACGCCTCGGCCATCGCGGTGGGCGATGTCAACGGAGACGGCAAAGCGGACCTGGCGTTCACCAGCAGCAACGATTCGCCGCCGCAGACGCTAACCGTCGCGCTCGGCAATGGAGACGGCACCTTCGGGGCGGCCACGACATACGCGGTCGGCGGCGCGGACGCGGTGGCGATAGGCGATGTGAATGGAGACGGCTTTCCCGACATCGTGACCAGCGGCGCGTCGATCCTTTTCGGCAACGGAAGGGGCTATTTTCCGACGCGCCGCGATTACCTCGAAAGGGACGCCCCGATTCAGCTCTTCGACTTCGACGGCGACGGAAATGTCGATATTGTCGCCGCGCCGGGCAATCCATTCTTGTTTTCGGGCAACGGAGAGCTTGCCGTCCTGTTCGGACAAGGCGACGGAAATTTCGCGGGCGCGCCGGCGATCTCGACCGGGGCGACAGGCATTGGAGCCGCGATCGCCACGGCCGATTTCAACGGGGATGGCAACCCGGATCTAGTGGCTGCGCAATCTCAGGGCAACATCTCGGTGCTGGTGGCGGAGAGCGGCGGGACTTTCAGATCCATCTACCAGTTCAATCTCGAGAGCGGTTTCAACGAACTGCCAACCGCTCTGGTCGCAGGTGATTTCAGTAAGGACGGGCACGGCGATTTCGCGGTGCTCGCGGAGGGTTCGAGCCTATACGGTCCGCAGGCATATCTGGCCATTTTCCTGGGCGACGGCAAGGGCAATTTCGCGGCTTCGAATACCATGGTGGCGGGCAGGAATGCGCTCGGCCTCACGGCGGCGGATTTCAATGGCGACGGCAATCTTGATCTGGCGTTCACGGAAGGCGCGGGGCTCGGACCCGAGGGCGGCATCACGATTTTGCTAGGCGACGGCCAGGGCAATTTCAACCTAATGAGCGGATACGTCACCGGCCCCAAGCCGTTCACCGTCGTTGCTGGCGATTTCAATGGCGATGGCAAGCCCGACCTGGCCGTCACCAACCGGCCCGGCGAGGGCCTGACTCAGCCGGGGAACGTCAGCGTGTTTCTCGGCAAAGGCGACGGGACTTTTTCCGCGGGCGCGATTATTCCGGTCGCGGGCGCGCCTCAGTACGGGCCGTATGCGATGATCGCCGCGGATTTGAACGGAGACGGAAAAGTCGACCTGGCGTTCACCATCGCGAACGAAAGCACGGCGGGCAGCGGCGTCGGAGTCCTGCTGGGAAACGGGGATGGGACCTTTCAACCGGCCGTGATTTATGGTGCTGCTTCCGCGAACCTCAACGTCGCCGATCTGAATGGCGATGGAATTCCAGACCTGGTACTGAGCGCCACACCGGGCGCGCCAGGCTTCGGAGTTCTGATCGGCAACGGCGATGGGAACTTTCAACCCGAGGTCGCGATTCCGACCAGCGATATCGGCTCGGGTGCGATCGGCCCCATGGCGGCCGCCGATTTCAATCACGACGGAAAAATCGATTTGGCGGGAACGGGCGGTCCGTTGGGCGTCGCGATTCTACTCAACATTTCGCAACCCGCGCCGCCTTTCGCAACGGTGTCCTCCGCGAGCTTCGCTTATGGCTTCGCGGCGCCTGAATCGCTGGTCACCGCGTTCGGGAAGAACTTTGCGAGCGGAACGGCGTCGGAGCAAGGCCTTCCGCTTCCCTTTAGTCTGGCGGGGACTTCAGTCAGCGTGGCGGATGCGACGGGTACGATGCGTCCCGCTCCGCTGCTCTACGTCTCGCCCACGCAGATCAATTTCGAAATTCCCGCTGGAGTGGGGACCGGAACGCGGAATATCACGATCGCCGAGCAGGGTGGGTCGACGCAGACCGCATCCATCGCCATTCAGCCGGTCGCGCCGTCGTTATTTCAGTTGAACGCGGCCGGGCTCGCGGCGGCCTCCATCGTCAGCATCGCCAACGGCGTGCAGTCCTACGGCAATGTTTATGCGATCGACAACGGAGTTCTCGCGGCCGCGCCGGTCAATCTCACGCCGGATGCGGTCTACCTGGTGCTCTATGGCACGGGAATCCGGGGGGCGGGCGGTGCGGTGACCGCGGACATTCAGGGTTTCGACGCGGAAGTCACTTATGCCGGGCCGCAACTGCAATTTCCAGGGCTCGATCAGGTCAACGTGTTGCTTCCCAAATCGCTGGCCGGCGCGGGGATCGTAAACATCGTCCTGACGGCCGCGGGCGCGGCTTCCAACACCGTCACGATTACGATTCAGTGAGAAACACGGTATCATGGTTAACTCCCGGTAACCATATATGCGCTTTCTGCTACCGCTTCTTGCCCTTGCTCCGCTTGCGTTTCCGCAGCAGATGGACGATCAGTTCGCCAAGTCCGTCAAGGAATGGACCACGCGGCCGGAGTTCATCAGTCCGCTGGTGGATCATCTGCCGAAGTCGACCACCGTGCCGTCGCCCAAGGATGTGCTGGGATATGATATCGGCGCCCCGAAAAAGCTGACCTATTACGCCGATATTCTGAAATATTATCACGCGCTGGCGGCGAAATCGCCGCGCGTGAAAGTCATGGACATCGGCAAGACCGACGAAGGACGCGAGTGCGTCGTCGTGTTCATCGGCTCGGAGGAATCGATCCGCAACCTGGATACGGAGCGCCGCGACCTGGCGCAACTGGCCGATCCGCGGCACATCACCGACGCGCAGGCTCGCGAGATCATCGCCACGGCGAAGCCGATGTATCACCTGATGGGCGGATTGCACAGCGCGGAAACGGGTCCTTCGGAAATGCTGATGGAACTGGCGTACCGGCTGGTGACCGAAGACACTCCGCTGATCAAGAAGATTCGCGACAACGTGATCGTCACCATCACCCCGGCCGCTGAGCCCGACGGCCGCGACCGTTACGTCGACTGGTATTACAAGTACAAAATCAACGACACCAGCGAAGAGGATCAGGCTCCGCGGGCCGCCCTACTGGGGCAAGTACATTTTTCACGACAACAATCGCGACATCAATTATTCGCAGATGACCATGCGGACGCTGCTCAAATGGTATTTGGACTGGCATCCGCCGATCATGCATGAGCTGCACGAATCGGAGCCGTTCATGTACACCTTCAGCGGCCAGGCTCCGCAGAATCCGACGCTCGACCCGATTCTTTACGGCGAGCTGCCGTGGTTTTCGAATTTCGAAATGGAGCAGATGATCAAATACGGGATGCCGGGCGTGTGGACGCACGCGTTCGTGGATATGTGGTCGCCGGGTTACCTGGGATTCATGTCGTCGAATCACAACGGCATGATGCGGATGTATGAAACCTTCGGCAACGGCGGCGCGAACACCATGCATCGCCACATCGTGCCGGAAGGCGGCGGTCGTGGAGGACGCGGAGGCGCGGGCATGACCGCGCGCGAATGGTATCGTCCGCTGCCGCCGTATAAAGAGACCGACTGGTCGGCGCGGGACAACACCAATTACGAGGAGACCGGAGTCCTGACGCGCGCTGCAGCTGACCTCTGCTTTTCCGGAAATCATTCTGGAGAATTTCTACAAAAAGAGCAGAAATTCGATTGAGTCCGGCAAGAAAGACGCGCCGTTCGGCTATGTGATCCCGCCGCAGCCCGATGAAACGCGGGTGGCGTTCATCGTGAACATTCTGCGGTTGCAGGGTATCGAAGTAGGGCGCGCCACCAGCGAAGTGAAGCTCAAAGAGGGGACGTTCCCGGCCGGGTCCTTTGTGATTAAGCGCGATCAGCCGTATGGCCGGCTCGCGAAGATCCTGCTGGAGAAACAGAATTTCCCCGATCCGAGCCTGACCACCTACGACGACACGGCGTGGACCATGGGGATGATGGCGCACGCCAAAGTCGTCGAGAGCGCGGATGAAAACGTGCTCGCGTGCGCCGACGACGCTGATCGAGAAATTCGACCCGAAAGGTACGGTTTCGGGCGGCGGATCGGGCTCCTACTACGCGGTGGTCGACAACGGATCGAACAATATGATCACGCTGCGCTACCACCTGAAGGACGTCGCGGTGCGAGCGAATGAGCAGGCCTTCAAATCGGGCGAGCAGGAGATTCCCGCGGGGTCGTTTATTTTCGCGGGCAGCGCCTACAACCGGCTGAAGAAGGAGGTAGAGCGACTCGGATCTGACCGCGGTGGCGCTGAACGCCGCGCCGACGGTCGCGATGCACAACGTCGATCTGCCGCGCCTGGCGATCTACAGCACCTGGGGCAACACCCAGGAAGTCGGCTGGGTGCGCTACGCCTTCGATCACTTTGAAGTGCCGTTCGATCTCATCTATAAGGAACGCGTGAAGCAGGGCAACCTGCGTGCGGCCTACGACGTGATCGTGATCCCGAATCAGGGGCGCTCCGGCAAGGGGCTGGTCTACGATATCGCGCCGCGTCCAGGTAAGCCGCCGCTGGCGTACACCAAATCGGAGCAGTTCAAGAATCTCGGAATGTACGGCGAGTCGCCGGACATCACCGGAGGCATGGGCCTCGAAGGCGTGGTCGAGTTCCAGAAATTCGTCGACAGCGGCGGAGTTTTAATCACGCTCGGCACGGCCAGCGCGTTTCCGCCGGAATTCGGAATCACGCGCGACATCGACGCCGGGCGCACCTCGCCGCAATTTTACGCGCCGGGGCCGATTGTGGAGGCGGAGATTCTGCATCCGTCGAGTCCGATCTTTTACGGCTACACCGAGAAGACGGTTCCGGTGCGATGGGCGAATGGTCCGTTGTTGAACGTGCCGGAGAAGGATCGCGGAGAGATTCTGATGCGTTTCCCTGGCGGCGACGCGGGCGTGATGAGCGGCCTGATGCGGGGAGCGAATGAAATCCGCAACCGTCCGGCGGTGGTGGACGTGCCGGAGGGCAGCGGCCGGGTGGTGCTGTTCGCGACGAATCCGTGCTACCGCTGGCAGAATATCGGCGAATTCAACATGCTGTTCAACGCGGTGATGCACTATAAGGATCTGAAGGCGCGCTAAGCGTTGAATGAAAGAGGGGACAGACTGCTCTGTCCCCAGTTGGCACGTTTTGACGCCACGCAATGCGGTGGCCGTGGACAGAGTGGTCTGTCCCCTTTTTCAACTAACATTTAGGACTTTACTGCGCGATGCTCTTCAGAAAGTGCTCGCGATCCTGCGTGGACAGGCCTGAATTCTTACGAATATCCTCGCGCGTTTCGAGCTTGCGGCGGTAACGCGCGAAATATTCCGCGATGTCGCCGCCGTACTCGAAGCTATACATGATGTCGGCGAAACTGCGCGTATGATTGAGCCCTAGGGCGTGGCCGGATTCGTGGAGACACGTCAGATAAACCACGGTATCGTGCATCAGTTTATCGCTAGTGCCTTCGTCTTCGATGCGGATGTTGACCTGCGCGCCGGGCAGTCCATGGACCTTGATCGGCACCGTTTCGCCGTACAACCCGGCCGTCGGCAGAGCCCAAACGATGCGCAGCAGCGCGTGATCCTGATCGGCTTCGACGAAATGGAGACGGCCGCCGGAGGCCTGCTGCCAGGCTTCGAGCGCCCATCGCGCCAGATCGACGTCGCCGGGGACGCAGCCGGTTTCACGATGCGTGCAAGGCTCGACCCAATAGGGCAGATCGGCGGGAGGTCCAGCCGCATGTGCGGCGGTCACCAGACTGCCGATCGTGAAGCTAAGGCTTAGTAGAAGTTTTTTCATCGACCAGCACCTGGATCATCGATTCCAGCTGGGCCACGCGACGCGTCAGCTCATCGATCGCCTGACCTTCGGGATCGGGCAGCTTGCCGTGTTCCAGGGAATCGAGCGTCGCGCCCGCGCCGCCCACCACGCGCCCCGGAACGCCGACCACCGTGGAATGATCGGGCACCGGCCGCACCACCACGGAACCCGCGCCGACCTTGACGAAATCGCCGATGCGTATATCGCCCAGAATTTTCGCGCCGGTCCCGATCACCACAGCGTTGCCGATGGTCGGATGGCGCTTGCCGTGCTCCTTGCCGGTGCCGCCCAGGGTGACGCCCTGGTACATCAGAACATCGTCGCCGATCTCGCTGGTTTCGCCGATCACCACGCCCATGCCGTGATCGATGAAGCAGCGGCGGCCGATGGTCGCGCCGGGATGAATCTCGATTCCGGTGATGGTCCTGGAAAACTGGGAAAGCAGCCGCGCGAGCGTGAACCAGCCTCCGCGATAAAAGCGATGCGCCATGCGATGGATGAGCATGGCATGAAACCCGGGGTAGCACAGGACGATTTCCAGCACGCTTCGCGCCGCCGGATCGCGGCGGAACACGGTGTCGATTTGTTCCCGTATGGTGCCGAACACGGTTCTAATAGGATGCCAGTCGCCTCCCCGCCGATTCAGGCGGCGACGGGATCCCGCATCCAGCAGCCATTATCGCGTGAAAGCGGCGAGCGTATTATGCTAACTAAGTGCGGATCACGTTAGTTTGTCTTCTCGTCGCTCTCTGCGCGTGTTCTTCCGATACCAAACAGGCTAAGTCCAGCGGAACCCCCGAGCCTCCCGGTGTCGCCGTCGCCACCAATAAGCACCCTCTGGCGAAATATATCGAGCTGGCCGGCTTCCGCATGGCGGAATCGGGCGCGGGAAAATTGAAGGTGACCTTCGGGGTCATCAATCATTCCGACGCCGACATCGGCGACCTCGGCCTGAAGATCACCCTGACCACCAGCGCCGCCAAGCCCACCGACGCGCCCATCGCCGAATTCGACGTGAAGGTCCCCGACCTGGGGCCGCAGGAGAATAAGGACGTCTCCAGCGAGGTCCCCACCAAGCTGCGCATTTACGAATTGCCGGACTGGCAGTTCCTGCGCGCGAAATTTGAAATCACCTCGCCACCCCCCGGACAATGACCGATCGACTTTACTATCACGATTCCTACCTGCGCGAATTTCACGGCCGCGTGGTGGATTCCGCCGATGAAGGACGCCGTGTTTATCTGGACCGCACCGCGTTCTATCCCAGCTCCGGCGGCCAGCCCTTCGATCTGGGTACGCTCGGCGGCGTCGCCATTCGCGACGTGGTGGATGAAGACGGACGCGTCGCCCACCTGCTGGATGCTCCGCTGAGCGCCGCCGAAGTGGAAGGGAAAATCGATTGGACCCGCCGCTTCGATCATATGCAGCAGCATACCGGCCAGCATCTGCTGTCGGCCGTGCTGCTGGATCTGTTCGATATCCCGACCTTGAGTTTTCACATGGGCGCGGTCAGCTCCAACATCGAAATCGGAGTGGAGGGGCTGACGGCGAAGCGCCTGGACCAGATTGAGGACCGCTGCGCGCGCATTATCGCCGAAGCGCGTCCGGTGACGGTGAGCTTTGAGGATTCCTCCGCCGATCTCGGCCTGCGCAAACAATCGGAGCGGACCGGCACGTTGCGCATCGTTTCCATTTCCGATCTGGATCGCAGCGCGTGCGGCGGGACGCACTTGAAGAACACGGCCGAGATCGGGCCGCTGTTTCTGCGCAAGCTCGAAAAAATTCGCGGAAATACGCGCATCGAATTCGTCTGCGGATCGCGGGCATACGCGCACGCCCGCCAGGATTTCCGCACGCTCTCGGAGATCGGCAGGCTGCTGTCGGCGCCGTTCGAGGAAGCGCCGGGGCAAATCTCGGCGCTGATCGAAAAGTCGAAGGCGCTTGAAAAGACGGCGCAGAAGCTGGCAGGGGAGCTCGCGCAGCGTGAAGGACGGGAGCTATACGCCTCCACCCAGCCCGATGGCGAAGGGATTCGGCGCGTGGTCGAGCGCGGTCCCATCGATGAAGCGATGCGCGCCCGGGCGCAGGCTTTTATCGCCGGTCCGAAGGCGGCGTTTCTGGCGGTGTGCCAGGATCCGCCATCGGTTCTTCTGGCTGCGTCGGCGGATTCAGGAGTGCGCGCGGGGGATCGGGTGAAGGCCGCCGTGACCGCCGCGGGAGGGCGTGGGGGAGGGAATCCTTCGCTCGCCCAAGGCAGCGTTCCTACAGCCGCCGCGCTCGAACAGGTGGTCGCGATGTTGACGGCCGGCTAAACCGTTTCGCTAGAACTCGACTTCTTCTTCCTTGGGCAATCGCGCGATGATCGCGGCGCGATGGTCCGCGTTCGCCGCGGCTTCTTCCATGCGGCCGCAGGATTCCCACACCGGCGCGGCGCGCTCCAGTTCCTTGAGTGCGTGCTGCAGCTGGCCGAGCGATTCCTGAACGTGCGCCAGCGCCTCATGCGCGATCGCCAGGCGCGATCCGCCGCTCGATTTCAGGCCGCCCACCGCGTGGGTCAGCAATTCGCGGGCGCGTCCGTAATTTTCCGTGTCGACGTACAGGCCGGCGAGGGTCAACTGCATCTCGGACAGCTCCTGGAACGTGCCGCCGACCACGTTCTCGCGCATGGTCAGGGCGCGTTCGTATTCGGAGATGGCGCGCTTGGTGTCTCCCGCTTCGGCCAGCGTTCTCGCCAGTTCCGACAGGTCGCGCATGGCTTCACCCGATTGCCGCCCGCAGCTCTTGGCGTGGATTTCGAGCGCCCGGGAGAAGCACTTCTCCGCGTCCGGATATTTTCCTTCGGCACGATAAGCAGCGCCCAGCTCCGCCAGCACGTGCGCGGTATCGGGATGATTCTCGCCGCAGGTTTGCTGGTACAGCGTGGAAGCTTCCTTCAATTTCGCGGTCGATTCCGGGCCATGCCCCAACTGGTGCAGTACGATGCCCAACTGTCGCAGCCTGCGGGCCATTAGGAACGCGTCGGGCGTTTTTCGCTGCCCGTCGATCGCGATCGCTTGCTCCAGGCTTTTGCGGGCCTCCGCATAGTTGCCGCGCTCAATCAGCACATCGCCCAGGGCGTGCAGGGCCAGCACCTGAAGCCCCGCGTCCTGATCCGCCGCGGCGATCTCCAGCGCGCCGCGAAAATTGCTCTCGGCTTCGGCCAGCTTGGCCTGCTTGCGCTGCGCTTCGGCGAGCTGCAGCCTCAGCCCCACCCGCCGTGCGACCGATCCGCCGTGTTCGGCCACGGCCATCGCCAGGCTCTTTTCGGCTTCGGCGAAATTGCCGGCCTCCAGTTGCCGCTCGCCCTCGGAGCGATTCGACTGGGCCGCTTTGGCCAGCGCCTGAAGCTTCGCCTTGGGGCGGCGTAGTACTTCCAGAAGTCTGCTCATATCCCTATCACTGTTCATCGGCAGCCGGCTCTACGACTTTAATTCCAGGACGTTGGTTCCGCCCTTAGGGACCTTTTCCTAGATTCACCGGAATTTTCAACCTAAATCATTGTGAGCCGGCCCCGGCGTCCCAAATAATAGATCGAACAGTGGTGAACGTAGCGATAAGAGTATCGAGCGCGGATCGTTGATTCGCGCCGCACGTTCCACTACCGGGGGAGATTTTTCAAAGTGATGACCGCACGCAAAGTTCCATCGCCTCGCCGGCGCCGCCGGTCCGGAGGCAACGCGATGCTGGAATGGGCCCTCGTCATCCTGCCGACGCTGGGCATCATCACGTCGTTTTTCGATGTGTCCTTCGCGCTGTTCAGCTGGACTACCCTGCAAAACGCCGTTCGCGAAGGGGTCCGCTATGCGATTACCTTTCAAACTTCCGGCGGGTTGGGCCAGGACGCGTCCATCAAAGCCGTGGTCGCTACCAACTCCATGGGTCTGCTGAGCAGCAGCTCCACCTTGATCCAGGTCAACTATTTTTTGCCGACCGCTCCGAATACTTCGATCGCGGTGGGCGCGAGTCCCGCCGGCAACGTACCCGGCAATATTGTCGAGGTTTCCGTCCAGGCCTATCCGCTGAAATGGCTGGTGCCGATTTCGGGGACCTGCTGCAACGGGACCAGCCCTTACCGCTCGCAATCGCCGGCGAACATTAACGTCTACTCGTCCGATATTCTAGGCGGCTTTCCGGCGGGCCTTTCTTCGGTGACCCGATGAGCTACGCACCCGCTTCCAACTCGCGACGCCGTCGCAGCCGCGGCAGCGAAATTGTCGAGTTCGCCATCTTCGCGGTATTCATGGTGCCGCTGTTCATCTGGGTCTTCGTCACCGGAATGAATCTGCTGCGCTTCATTCAGTGCACCGAAATCGTGCGCGACATCGGCGTGCAGACCGTCGGCGGCGTGGATTATTCCACTTATACCGCGCAGACCGTCGCCCAGCGGCTGGCCCAGGGCTACGGCCTGAACATCGGGTCGACGTTCACCGGCAACGACGCTACCAGCGACTCGAGCGCCGGCAATGTTCTGATCGTGATCTCGCAGATCATGTACGCGGGGCCTTCTTCCTGCGCGCCTCTGCCGAGCGGCACCACGTGCACCAATGAGAACCAGTACGTGTTTCTCCGCCAGACGTATTTCGGCAACAAGGAGCTGCAGTTCAACAACACCCAGGTGCAAAGCGCCTTCGGGAGTATGACAGCGACCATGAATGCGGCCGGCTACGTGCAAAATTATTTGACCGATTCGAAAGCGGCCTGCCCGAACATGGCCAATTTCATGCAAACCACGCTCGGCGATGGACAGTACGCCTATGTCGTCGAGGGTTTCTTTGCCAGTCCCGATCTGAGTTTTTCGGCCTACCCGGGCGGCGGCATTTACGTCCGGACGTTTTTCTAGGAGGACTTCATGATGCGTAAACGAAGTGAAGCCGGTTTTACATTGATTCTGGGGATGCTGAGCCTGCTGTTCATTATCCCGGTGATCGGTCTTGCCGTGGACGTCGGCTTTCTGTATATCAGCAAGTCGAAGTTGCAGGCGGCGGTGGACGGGGCAGCGCTAGCTGCGGCGCGCTCGCTCAATATCGGGTCCAGCACGGCCTCCCAGGCGAGCGCCGCGCAAAGCAACGCCGTGAACTGGTTCTACGCGAACTTCCCGAGCAATTTCTTCGGCAGCAGCGGCACGGTGATGACCACGGACAATGTGACCGTGGCGGACGACCCGAGTAATGCGCACTTGCGCAACGTCCAGGTGGTCGCCACCACCAACGTGTCCACCTTCTTCATGAAGTGGTTCGGCTTCAACGCCACCACCATCGGCTCGCTGGGCAAAGCGTCACGCCGCGACGTCGTCATCATGATGGTGCTGGATCGCTCCGGTTCGATGTGCAAAGGCGGCACCGATCCGTGTAAGAAGGGAACCGCGACCCCCTGCGATTCGATGATCAATGCCGGGAAGCTGTTCACCGGCCAATTTTCGGAAAACCGCGATGCCATCGGGCTGATCTCCTTCGCTGACAGCATCTACATTCACTCGCAGCCCACCACCACCTTCCAGAGCACGCTCGGCTACTCGAACGATTCCGGAAGCTCCGTGGGGGCCCTCGATGCGATCCAATGCCACGGTGGTACCGGCACGGCGCAGGCTATCTCGTTGGGCTTTCAGATGCTCTATCAGATGAATGAGCCCGGCGCTTTGAACGTCTTGTTCCTCGAAACCGACGGCTTGCCCAACACGCTGACCATGAATTTTTACGACTCGACCAACAACAAGGTCGGCCTGGTGAGCACCAGCACCTGCAAGGACATCAACACCAAAACCATCGCCGGGGGCGGATTCAAAACCGCGGCTACGATACCGCAATGGACCGGCGGTTTGAATCTTCAGGCCAGCCCGTTCAGTACCTCGACCGGATTTTATTCCAACATCCCCGCGGGAATGATCGGCGCGATCCCATCCAGCGATCCGGGAGACACGCACTTCTGGGTCATGAACAATTACTGGACACAGGCAACCAGCTCCGGCAGCCAAACGCAATCCACCGGCACCACCGGGAATCCTTACAACGCGTATCCGAACTATCTGACGGCCAACGGCTGCGAATTCAGTGGTGGCGATTACACCACCAATCCGTCGTATTTTTCGTGGTTCCCGGCCACCGACGTCTACGGCAACTCGACGAATCCTTCCGGCGCGTATAAGAGCGTCACGGTCGACGGACAAGGCCACGTGACTCAGAATGGCTGGACCAATTATCACAACGCCGTGCTGAACGCGACCGACAACGCGGCTTACCGGGCGCGCGCTGATTCCACCATCGGGGCGTTTTTCTTCGTCATCGGCCTCGGAGGAAACTCAACCAACCCGCCCGATCCGGTGCTGCTGCAGCGCATCGCCAACGATCCCAATGGCGATACCTTCAACGGCACGGCGGCGTATCAGCCCTGCGCGTCGGAAACCGGTTGCGTCACCTATAGCTCGCAGCCGCAAGGCACGTTCATCTACTCCACCAGTTCCAGCACTCTGGCCGAAGCGTTCCTGCGCATCTCGTCCCAGGTGCTGCGCATCAGCAAGTAGTCCTCAAGAAGCTATCGGGGGGGCGGGGCAACCCGCCTTTTCGATCGTCCTAGATCACTGGAAACAACCATGCGCGCTCTCCGGGCGCGCATGTTCTTTTTCCGTGGCAGAAATGGCGGCAATGCGCCTGCAGCAGCGCGGCGATGGTGTCGGCGCGATCGGCGCACACACCGGCCATATCCTGGTGCACCAGGCAAAACGTGCACATCAGGATGTGAAATTCGTCGGGAGGCAGCAGGCGCACGGCGGCATGCACGTCCTCTACCGAAGCGCCGGCCATGATGGCCTCGAACACGTTATGCGCTGTAGCCTCGGGAGGCTCCGGCCGATCCTCGCGAACTTTGAGAGCGACGGACATTCTAGAAAAGATTGGACTCATCACCCATCGTCGGGGCCGGATGAGGCGACGCTAGGGGTCTTTCTTAGATTGCGCGCAAATTTCGCCCCATGTTTTCGTTCCGGCGCTGAAATCAGCCGGGAAAATCGGCTACCCTGATAGCGATGGCTGAAAACTTTCGCCGCTTCCAAGCGGGACCGGACCCGTTTGGACGCACCTGGGAAGTGGAATTTCGCTGGTTGCAAACCGGTATTTCGATTCGTCACGCCGATACCGTCGACGTGAAATTCGTGGTCTGGACTGAAGGCGAGCCCAAGCAGGAAAAGGTGCTCGCGCTGCCGCATCCCGGCCTGCTCGCACTGGCCGGACGGGTAGGGCATCCTTTGACCGACGCGTGGTGTCTGAAGCTCGCCGCCTTGCATCTGAAGCATATGATCGAATCGGGAGAGGACCTGGAAAAGACGCTGGTGACGCTTTCGGTTGCCGACCTGGCCGGCGCCGCCGCCGTGCCGCAGCACGCCTGATTTTCCAGCCGCGGCGTCGTGGTAAATATGGAAGCTGAAGCCGGATGAAGGGATCTGAAGTTCGTTTCGCGCAAAGTCCGATGCGCAGCGAAGTATTCAAATGTAACGACGTGCGCCAAAAGAGCGCAGCCTCGCACGCGACCTGGGGAGGAAGAAACGATGGTGAACTGTCCAATGTGTGACGCCGTGATTGACGTGGATGAAGAAGAGCTGGATGAAGGCGACTCGTTGATTTGTGAGGAGTGCGGCGCCAATCTGAGCGTCAGCGGCGTATCCCCGCTGGAGCTATCCTCGGACGCCGAGGACGACGACGAAGACGAAGACTTCGACGAAGATGAGGATTTCGACGAAGACGACGAGGAAGACGCCGACGAGGAGGAAGAGGAAGAAGAGGATGAGTGGAAGTAGCTTCGCCGTTGTGCTGCTGGCGGCGGTAAGCGCGCTTCCAGCTCCCGCGGCGCAGAAAAAGGCGGCCCGGAAACAGCAGGCTCCTGCTTACGGAATCGTGGCGGGGACGGTATTCCGCGATCCCGGCTTCGCGCTCGCCGACGCCAAGGTGACGCTCTACGCGCCGGGCGGTCCCAAACCCAAGAAATTGCAGGAAGCCGCGACTAATTTTCGCGGCGAGTTCGAATTCCGCGTCCCGCCGGTAGCGGGAACCTATCTGGTAAGGGCTTCGTCCAAAGGCTATCGCACCGAGGAAAAGCAAACCTCCGTCGCCGCCGAGGAACAAGTGGAAGTGAATCTGGTCCTGTCTCCGGAGAAATAAATGAAATCCCTACGAATCGTTTCGGCCGTGACGCTGGCGCTGCTGATGTGCTGGGGCGCGTCCGCCCAGGAAACGAAAAAGGAAAAGCGCGAGGCCGCTACGGAGCGCGTGGTGCAGGGAACGGTGACCGACAAAGGCGACAAGTTCGTGAACGGCGCGGTGGTGGAACTGAAGGACATGCGCAGCCTTCAGGTCCGCAGCTTCATCACCCAGCAGAACGGGGAATATCATTTTTCAGGATTGAAGATCGACAACGATTATCAGATCCTGGGCCGCTTTAGCGGCATGACCAGCGGATGGAAAACGCTCAGCGTGTTCGATACGCGTAAGGAACCGGTGATCAATCTAAAGCTCGATAAAGAAGAGAAGGAGAAGAAATGATTCGCGGTCTGCTCTTCCTTTCGCTGGCGGGCGCGCTACTGGCGCAGCCCAAACTGACGCCGGTGGATCAGCCGGGATATTCGAAACTGGTGGCCGCGCACAAAGGCAAAGTGGTGCTGGTGGAGTTCTGGGCCACGTGGTGCAAGCCGTGCCGCGCGGAAATGCCGGAACTGGTCAAGCTGGAACAGAAACTCCGTGCCCGCGGATTCGAGCTGGTGACCATTTCCACCGACGAAGCCGACGCCGTGCCCGCCGCGCTGAAGGTGCTGGGCGAAAATCACGTCCCGGGCACCACCTATCTGCGCAAAGCGGCGGACGACGATAAATTCTGCGACGCGATCGATCCCAAATGGGGCGGCGCGCTGCCGGCGCTGTTCCTGTACGATCGCAGCGGCAGGAAAACGCGATCCTTCATCGGCGAAACACCGTCGCAGACCATCGAAGCCGCGATCAACAAGCTGCTGTAAGTGTTCGCGATTCTATTCGCCCTGCTGCTTTCCGCCGGCGGAATTGTTTCCGCGCAATCGCTGATCATCAAAAACGTCACCGTGATCGACGGCACCGGGGCTGGCCCGCGCCGGAACGTGAGCGTCGGCGTCGGGGCGGGACGAATCACGGCGATCGAAAAAAAGCTCAAGACCGCCAAAGGAATCCTGGTCATCGACGGGCGAGGCAAATTTCTGATCCCGGGGTTGTGGGATATGCACATCCACCTGGGACCGCCGGATATTTTCTTTCCGCTGCTGGTGGCCAACGGGATCACCGGTGTGCGAGAGATGTTCACCGGGATTCCGCTCGAGGTGATCCGGCAATGGCGCGCGCACTCCGACGTGCCGCGTATTGTCGCGCCGGGATTTATCGACGGTCCGCCGATGTTGTGGTCGGGCGCGCCACTGCCGCCCGGGGCTTTCGCGGTTTCGACTCCGGAGCAGGCGCGCCTGGCGGTGGACGCGATCGCGCGCAGCGGCGCGGACTTCGTGAAGGTCTATAGCAGCGTTCCGCGCGAGGCATATTTCGCGTTGGCGGACGAGGCGCGCCGGATCGGCATCCCCTTCGCGGGCCATGTTCCTGAAGCGGTGAGTCCGCTCGAAGCCGCGCTGGCGGGGCAGCGCAGCCAGGAGCACCTGCTGCAGATCCTGGAAGGTTGTTCCACCAGGGAAAATGAGGTGCGGGCGGAGCGAGTGCGCATCATGCTGGACAAATCGGTCAGCGGCGAAGAGCGCCAGCGCGTTTTGGCGTTTGAAAATCCGGCGGAGCTGCTGGACTCCTATAACGAACAGAAAGCGGCCATTCTGTTTCAAACATTCGTCCATAATGGCGTGTGGCAGACGCCGACGCTGGTGATTCTCTCCGGATTCGCCCGCGCGCGCGACGACGATTTCATTCACGATCCGCGGCGCGAGTATCTGCCGAAATCGTGGACCGCGCAATGGGATCCGCGCCAGACCTCGTTTCTGAAGGATCTGTCCGCGGCCGATTATGACGCGTTGAACGCGCGGGTTCACGTGCTGCTGGCGCGGCATGAAAAACTGGTGGGCGACATGTATCGCGCAGGCGTCGAGTTTCTGGCCGGAACCGACGCCAATGGCGTGAATCCGGTGCTGCCGGGATTCGGATTGCACGATGAGCTGGCGCTGCTGGTCCAGTCCGGCTTGACTCCGATGGAGGCGCTGGAGACGGCGACCCGCAATGCGGCTCGATATTTCGGCGGGGCGGATTTCGGCACGGTAGAGCCCGGGAAATCCGCGGACATGGTGCTGCTGAACGCCGATCCGCTGGAGGACATCCGCAACACCGAGAAGATCGAAGCGGTGGTGATGCGCGGGCGGTATTTCTCGCGGCAGGATCTGGACGCGATGCTCGAACGCGAGAAAAAGATCGCGGCGTCGCGCTAGGCGGCGGATTCGATCATTTCACGTCCACTTTGTTTTCGCGCAAAATTTGTCCGGTGGAAAGCTGAAAGGCTGCGATCGCTTTGGCGAGGCCGGTCTCCGCGCGCTGCTCCTGGCTGCGGGCAGTGATCATCGCGGTCTGGCGCTGCTGGACTAAGAATAAAGTCGACGTGCCCGCGCGGAACTGGCGCTGCTCGCTTTGGTATTGCTCCTCCGCCGACTCGCGGGCGATGCGCGCGGCGTCGAGGCCGGCGCGATTCGACTCGACCGCCTGCATGGCGTTGCGCACGTCGGCCTCAATCGCCAGCTCGGTTTGCATTTGCTGATTGCGGATCTTGCGTCCGTCGTCGATGGACGATTGCAGATTGGCATAAGCGGTGCGATTACGAAGGGGCAACGAAAAGCGCAGTTCCACTTGATTGGTGGGGAAGGCGTTGGTGAACAGGTTGCTCGCCGATTGGCCGTAACCACCGACCAATGCGGGAGGCACGGTTCCATTGAACGAAATCGGAGGCAGCGGCGCGAGCCCAGCCAGCGAGGCCAGTTGATTCACCTGGGTGAACAATCCGACAAACGACGAGGTGAGCGGATTGGGCGCGGGAGGCAACTCGACACCGGCTAAGCCGGAGCTGGTATGGCTGACGATCGCGTCCACCTGCGGCTTGGTCTGTTCCCGGTAATATTTCACGTCGCTCTTATTGATCTCGCCGGAGATGCGGGCCTGGGCCATCTCCGGACGATCGGAAAGCGCGAGGCTGACCGCGTCGGGGAGGGGAAGCACCGGCGATTTCAGATTCACCGGGGTCACCGGAATCAAAGCGGAGGACCACAGCGCATCGCCGCGATCGGCCAGGATCAACATCTTCACGGCGTTCTCCGCGGCGGTGAGCGACTGCTGGGCCTGATAGGCATTCAGCTCAAACGTCGAAAGCTGGGTCTGCGCGGCGACCACGTCGATCGGCGCGAGAAGGCCCTGCTGCTCCTGGCGGCGATTGCTGTCGTCCTGTTCGCGGCCCAGGCGCACGGCTTCGAGCTGCACATCGAGGTTGCGATACGCGAAGACCAGATCCCAATAGGCCTGCTCGGCTTGAGTCACCACCTGCATGACTTTTTGCAGAAACTGCTGATCGGTCATGGCGCGATTCTTTTTCGCGACGTCGATGCGATGGCGATTGTCGTCATAATGCAATCCGCGCCACAGCGGCTGGGTGTAGGAAAGATTCAGGGACGCCGGATATTCGGGGTTCAGGGTGATGAACTGGTTGTTGGTGGTGGCTCGCGACGAGGAATAATCGAGACGGTAGCTGCCGCCGAACCACGGCGTGAAGCCGGAAAATTGCGGGTCGCCCAGCAGAGTTTTGTTGACCAGCGAGCCGTTGGGCGATCCACTTAAGGACGACGCGGCCGGCGTGGTCTGATTCAGAAAATAGCTATCGGCTCCAATGCGCGGATCGTAGGCACCCTGCGCGGCGATGAAGCTCAACAATGCTTTATCCTGATCGACGCGCGAAGAATCGATGTCGCGATTGTTGGACAGCGCCATTTGCAGGGTCTGCGCCAGAGTCAACCTTGCTTCGGTGATCACGCCGATGCGCGGCGGCAGATGAAACGGACGCACTGGCGGAACTTTGGTGGCATCCTGCGCGGAGAGCATCGACGCGAGCGCGAGAACAGAGACGAAGGCCCGCATCAGACTCGTCCTTTCACGGGCTCGAGTTTTTCGGAGCCGGAATCGTGAAAACATTTTCCGCAGGAAATGCATTTCCTTCATGTCTTCGAAGAGGGAGTAAAAAACAGGAACCGCCAGAAGTGTCAACAACAGGCACAGCGTTTGTCCGCCGACCACCAGCACGCCGATGGAGCGGTTGGATAGCGAACCTTCACCGCTTGATATGACCAACGGCAACATGCCGGCGACCAGCGCCATGGTGGTCATCAGGATGGGGCGCAGGCGGTCGCGATTGGCCTGAATGATGGCGGCGTAGCGATCCATTCCGCGGGCGCGCAGGCCGTTGGTGTGATCGATCTGTAGAATCGCGTTCTTCTTGACGATGCCGAACAGCAGCAGGAATCCGAGTCCGGAAAGAACGTTGATGGTCTGATGCGCCATCACCAGCGACAGAATGCCGAATGGTATCGAGAGCGGCAGCGTGAGAAGAATCGTGAAGGGATGCAGGAACGATTCGAACTGCGCGGCCAGCACCATATACATAAAGATGAAGGTCAGGGCGATGGCGAGCATGAAGTAATACCCGGCACGCCCGAGCTCCTTGGACTGGCCGGTCAGGGAGCTGCCATAGCCGGGGTCCATATGCATGCCGGCGGCGAGCTCATTCATCTTGCTCAGCACCGCGGCCTGCGATCCGCCGGGCAGCACATTGGCGCTGAGCGAAACCTGGCGCTGGCGATTCAGGCGGTCGATGCTCGATGGCGCGGTGCCGTTGCGAATGCGAACCACCTGATCGAGCGTCACCCAGCTCAGCTTACTGGAGGCGACGGTCAATTGCTTCAACGCATCGGTGCTGGTGCGAAACTCCTGCGCCGCTCGAAGACGGACATCGTACTGCTCGCCGCCGGAGGGAAATGTTGAAACCACCTGGCCGGCGATCAGCGTATTCAGAGCCAAGGCAATGTCGTTGACGCGAACGCCGAGGTCGGCCGCGCGCTGCCGGTCGATCTCGACGCGCAGCTCGGGCTTGCCGTAGACCAGCGAAGTATCGGCGTCGGTGACGTAGGGGATCTGCTTGGTTTTCGCCAGTAGTTCCTGGGAGTAGGCGCTCAGTTTATCGAGGTCGGGTCCATTCAAGGCGAACTGAATGTCGGCGGTGCTGAATCCGCCAGCGCCGGCGTTGGCGGGTCCCACGCTGGTCCGCAAGTCCTGAGGATAATTCTTGAAAAGATTGCGGGCCATAATCATGAGATCGCTTTGGGCGAGAGAGCGCCGGTTGGAGGGCACCAGCTTCACATATATTCCGGCGTTGTTGACGGCCTGATCGGTGCCGCTGCCGACGGTGGTCAGCGTATCGGTGACGCCGGGCAGAGCGCGGATGTCGCGGGCGATGCGCTCGGCCACATTGGTGGTGGCGGCGAGCGAGCTGCCTTCGGGAGTGCGCAGCGAGACCTGAAATTCGCTGCGATCGTCGGCGGGCTGAAAGTTCTTTCCGACAAACATGAACAACGGAATAATGCTGAGCACCACCAGCACGCTCAGCGTCACCATGGTCTTGCGATGCGCCATGGACCATTCGAGCAGGGTGGTGTAATGGTGGTCGAGAAAACGGAATATCGGCGAGTCCTTCGACGATTTCTTCTCGTGCGACGGCTTGATGAAGCGCGACGCGAGCATCGGCGTCATGGTGAAGGAGACCAGCAGCGAAACGGCGATGGCGAAGGACGCGGTGAATCCGAACGACGACATGAAGCGTCCGACGATGCCTCCCATGAAGCCGATGGGCAGGAACACGGCGAGCAGCGAGAGCGTGGTGGCCATCACGGCGAGGCCGATTTCCTTGGTTCCCTCGATGGCCGCCTGAAAAGGATCCATGCCCTTTTCCTCAATGAACCGGAAAATATTTTCGAGCACGATAATGGCGTCGTCGATGACGATTCCGACCATCAGCGTCAGGGCGAGCATGGTGATCTGGTTCAACGTGAACCCCATGGCGTTCATCAGCGCGAAGCTCGAAATGATGGAAGTGGGAATCGCGACGGCGGCGATCAAGGTGGTCCGAACATTGGCGAGAAAGATGAAGATGATGACGGCAGCGAGAAAACTGCCTTCCACCAGATGGGTTTCAATGGCGTCCACCGCGCCCTTGATGAAACGCGATTGATCGTTCACCAGTTGCAGATGAACGCTTTTCGGCAAGGTGGGCGCGAGCGCGGCGAGCTGTTCCTTCACGGCGTCGGCGGCGGCGACGGTGTTCTCGCCTGATTGCTTCGAGACGACCACGGTGACCGCGGGCTCGCCGTTGAGCCGCGATGCAGTAGCCGGTTCCTCGACGCTGTCTTCGGCGTGGCCGACGTCGCGGAGCTTGACGACGTAGGGTCCGCGGGTAACCAGAGCGATCTCGTCGAATTGCGCGGGATCGACCAGGCGCCCCAGGGTGCGCACGGTAAGCTGGCGCGCGCCTTCGGTGACGCTGCCGGCGGGCAGCACCAGATTCTGCTGGCGCAGAGCGTTGGCGACGTCGGCGACGGAAAGATTGAATCCGCGCATCTTTTCGGGGTCGACCCACACGCGAATTTCCCGGCGCAGGCCGCCGACGATCTGAATCTGTCCGACGCCGGCGATGTTCTCGAGTTTCGGCTTAATTAATTTGTCGGCGATCTCGGTCACTTCGCGGACCGGAAGATTCGCGGAGACGGCGATATCGAGAATCGGCTGGGCATCGAGATCGATTTTCTGAATCACCGGCGCCTTGGCGGTTTCGGGAAGATCGGGCAACGTGAGCGCGACCTTGTCGCGGACTTCCTGGGCGGCGACGTCGCCGTTCTTATCGAGAGAGAACGTAATGGTGACGCGCGCGAGCCCTTCGACGGAGGTGGAACGAAGCTCGTCGATATCGCTGATGGTGTTGACGGAGTCTTCGACGCGCTTGGTGATCTCGGTCTCGATTTCTTCGGCGCTCGCGCCGGGATTGGAGACGGTGATCGAAACCGTGGGGAGATCGACTTTCGGCAGCAGGTCGACGCCGAGAGAGAAAAACGAAAACGCGCCGACGACGGTCAGCGAGAGGACCAGCATGGTGGCGAAAACCGGGCGGCGCACGCAGAGTTCGGCGAGCTTATGCATGGCTAATTCGCTCCCGTCTTGACTGGATTGTCCGTCGTACGAGATCCTGCAAATGATCGATGGCGACCACGGCGTCCGCGGGGAGACCGGTGACGATGCGGATACGGTCGCCATCGGTTTCGCCGAGCTGCACGACGGCGAGGCGGGCCTTGCCATCGCGAATGAAAAACACCTGCGACGAATTGGTGGTGGCGTCCTTAATGACGGCGCGTTGGGGGATGAAGATGCCCTGCTCGTCGCCGGGAAGCTGGATGCGCGCGGTGGCGAACATGCCGGGCTTGAGCGCCAGGTCGCGATTGGGGAACTGAGCCTCGATGGTGAAGGTGCGCGAGTTGGCGTCGACCTGAGGATTGATGGCGGTGACTTTGCCGGCGAAGTCGCGGCCGGGATAACCGGGAACATTGGTCAGAACGTCGAGCCCGACGGTCATGCGCGACGCGTTCGTTTCGGGAACCTGAAGCTGAAGTTTGATGGGCGCGATGCGCAAAATGGTCGCGATTTTGGCCGTGAGCGCGACGTACTCGCCGGCGGCGACGGGGCGCGCGCTGACGTATCCGGCGAACGGCGCGCGGATCGTCGTATCGGAAACACCTTTCCGGGCGAGGGCGAGGGCGGCGCGGAATTGATCGAGCGAGGCCTGGGAATTGGCGACCCCCTGATAGTTTTGGCGAGCGGCGTTGAGCGTCCCTTCGTACTGCTGGCGAGCGGCGTTGAGCTGCGCCTGCGCGGTGTCCACCTGAGTCTTGGCCTTATCGTAGGCGCTGCGGGAAACGTCGCCGGTGGCGATCAGATTTTCATAACGGGTGGCATCGGCCTGGGCGAGTTTCGCCTGCGCCGCGGCGGATTCATAGGCGGCTTTCGCACCCAGGACTTCGGGAACTTTGTTGGGGTCGAAAGTTTCGCCGGCGGCCAGTCCGATGCGCGATTGGGCCTGGCGAACGGCCGCTTCAGCTTGTTGCAGCGCGGCTTCGGCTTGCTGCAGTTTGACGCTCGCTTCCCGGTCGTCGAGGCGCGCGATGGTTTGCCCGGCCTGCACGGAATCGCCGACGTTAACCTCGGTGGCGACGATGCGGCCGGCGACATCGGGAGCGACATCGCTCGATTCCAGGGCGACAAAGCTGCCGGTCGATTGCACATTGGCGGAGACCTGGCGGACCATCGCGGCGGCGGTTGCGACGACGGGCGTGGGCGAGGGAGCCTTGGCGTTCGCCGACTTGGCTTCGTCGGTACCGCGGCCGCAGGCGGCGAGAAGCGCGCAGCAGAGCAGAGCCGCGATTTGAGTTCGAGTCATTTCGTTGGTTTCCGTAATCCGTGAAGGATGAGATCAGTGAACTGACCGGCGAGACGCTGGTCGCCCACCGAGAAAAGTTTCAGGCCGTAGAGATGCTTGTTGGTCGCGTACATGAGCGGAGCGGAGACGGCAAAAAATACCGCGGCGCCCGGATCGCCTGGTTGAAAAGCGCCTTCCTTCTGGCGCATGGCGATATAGGAGCGGAGAAAACGGAAGGTCTTGGAGCCCCAACGGTCATGAAACAGATCGGCCAGCACGTGCCCTTCAAGCGAGGCGTACATCATCAGACGATGAAAGGTCGGTTCGGTCTTGAAGGAAGTGAAAATCTGAAGGATGAGGCAGCGGAAGAAGCCGGCATCGTCGCGGGCGTCGGCGAAGGCGCGCATTTCCTCGAACCATTGGGCCGCGCCTTCGTGATCCTGAGTGGCGAGGATGGCCTGATAGAGATCCTCTTTACTCGCGAAGTGGCGGAACAGGATGGCTTCGCTGACGCCGGCGGCCGAGGCGATATCGCGGGTTTTGGTGCCACTGAAGCCGTGCTTCGAAAACAGATCCATGGCCACGCGGAGAAGTTGCCGGCGGCGGGCTTCGGAATCGATTCGTTTGGCGGGAAGGTTCATCAAGTGAGTACTTACTTACAAACGGTAACGCAACAAGCGAGTCGGCGTCAATAGTACGAGTTGTCGGAGTTTCAAAGACACTATGGGTGTAGTGTCGCGGGTGGCCGGGGCTTGATCATTGCTTGAATCGAGCACAACGCTGAAAACCGCTGTGCGCTCTGAAGACACTACGGGGGTAGTGCCGCGGGTGGCCGGGGCTTGATCATTGCTTGAATCGAGCACAACGCTGAAAACCGCTGTGCGCTCTGAAGACACTACGGGGGTAGTGCCGCGGGTGGCCGGGGCTTGATCATTGCTTGAATCGCGCACAACGCTGAAAACCGCTGTGCGCTCTAAAGACACTACGGGTGTAGTGTCGCGGGTGGCCGGGGCTTCGCGGACTTATCGCCGTGCGTATCCGGCCACCAATGAATCGAGGAAAATCTAACGGAGGTCCGGCGCCGCTGGATGGCGGCACCCTGTGAAGCTGCGCGTTTTCAATTTATCCTCTCTGAAGTCAAGCGGGACGGCGATCACTGCTATCCGCACACCGCGAGATCGTTATCGGATCGATCCGAACTTCACCTCCGTCGACATCATGCTACGAGCTGACGCCGCAAAACCGGCAAAGGTACCGGAAGCTCAGTATCACCCAACTGCGACACTTCCTGGCCAGGAAGAATTCTGATCCAAAGATAGCAGCCGGGTTCTAGCGAACCTTCGTAAGTTATTGAAGACAGTGGCGAAATGCGTTGTGACTGAAATGCTTAGTCGCGCAATGTGGTGTCGAGGAAGGCCCGCAGACGGTGGCTGCGGCTGGGGTGGCGCAATTTGCGGAGCGCCTTCGCTTCGATCTGGCGGATGCGCTCGCGGGTGACCGCGAAGTGCTGGCCGACCTCTTCGAGCGTGTGCTCGCTGCCGTCCTGAAGGCCGAAGCGCATTTTGATAATTTTTTCTTCGCGCGGGCTGAGCGTTTTTAAAACTTCGGCGGTCTGCTCGCGGAGATTCAGGTTGATGACGGCTTCCGACGGCGACACCACGCGGCGGTCGATGATGAAATCGCCGAGATGCGACTCTTCTTCCTCGCCGACGGGAGTTTCAAGAGAGATGGGCTCCTGCGCGATGCGGAGCACCTTGCGCACTTTCCCGACCGGCAGCTCCATTTTGACGGAGAGTTCTTCGGTGGTTGGCTCGCGACCGAGGTCCTGCTGCAAGCTGGCGCTGCATGCGGACCAGCTTATTGATCGTTTCGATCATGTGCACCGGGATGCGAATGGTGCGGGCCTGATCGGCGATGGCGCGGGTGATGGCCTGGCGGACCCACCAGGTGGCGTAGGTGGAGAACTTGTAACCGCGCATGTAGTCGAATTTATCGACGGCCTTCATCAGGCCGATGTTGCCTTCCTGGATCAGGTCGAGGAATTGAAGGCCGCGGTTGGTGTAGCGCTTGGCGATGGAGACCACCAGGCGGAGGTTGGCTTCGATCAGCTGCTTTTTCGCGATCTCGGCTTCCTGCTCGCCGCGCTCGACGATCTGGAGGGTGCGGCGGAGCTCGGTGGAACTGGCGCCGGAATCCTCCTCAAGCTGCTGCATGCGCTGGCTGTGGCCGCGCAGCTCCTTGCGCATGGCTCCCGCGCCGCCGTGGGCGCCGTTGGCGGGGCCTTCGAGCTTGCGCTGGATGCGGGCGATTTCGCGCTCAATGGGGCGCAGATCCTCTACCGCGTGACGCAGGCGGCCGGCCAGCTCGCGGCGAGTCATGGAACTGAAATGAATGCCGCGAATGAGGCGCGAGATGTTGACCATGGTGCGCGCCAGGCTCCAGCGCAGCGAACGATGCTGCTTGGGCTTCATACCGCGCGAGATGGCCTGCAGCTTCTGCCGGAACTGCTGGGCCTTTTTGTAATGTTTTTCGATTTCGGCGATGGTGGCCAGCAGCTCGGCGGCCTGATCGGTGATATTTTCGTCGGTCACCACCAGGTCCGGCATGATGAGGATGTCGCGGACGTTGACGGGATCGCGTTGGACCACTTCGGCGAGCGCGAGAATTTCGCGAATCACCAAAGCGGAACGGCTGAGAGCCTTGCGGACGGCGCCCTGGCCGCGCTCGATGCGCTTGGCGAGCTCGATTTCGCCTTCGCGGGTGAGCAGCGGGACGGTGCCCATCTCGCGCAGATACATGCGCACGGGGTCGTTGGTTTTATCGCTGAAATCCTGGGCGAGATCGACGTCGACGAGCTCTTCGCCTTCCTCGAGCTTCTTCTCGAGATCGACCTTGGGCTCCTCGAGAATCTCGACGCCGGCGGTGTCCAGCTCGGAGAGCAAGTCGTCGAGCTCACGGCCACCGGGATAGTCCTCGGTGAGGAGCTCATTGACTTCGTCATACAAGACGTAGCCCTTCTCTTTCCCCGTGTCCATGAGCTGTTTCAGACGGCCGAATTTTTCTTCAATTGCCACGCTACCCCAAGTGTGTGGACCACGGCGCCTGCGTCCCCGTCAAGCGTACTCCGGTCCGGTTACGTTCAGTGTACAACAACGTGTACGACCACGGTCCCTGCGTCACGGGCGGATCCAAATCCGCCGGGTAATACCGCTCGCGTCCCTCGAAAACGAGACCAGCGGCGAAAACAATCCATGCTACTCGATTTCCGACATCAGGCGAAGGGCGTCGTTCATGCGGCCTTCGCGTTCCGCCTCCTTAATCCTCGCGCGAAGATCGGCGATGCGTTGTTTTTGAAGATCCGACTCCACCCGGCGAAGACAAGCGCGGGCTTGTTCGAGCGCCTGCGACTCATCCACTATCTCATCGGCGGCGACGATCCGGTGCAATAGGTCCCGCGACGGCGGGGTGAGGCGGCCTTCGAGCGCCCCAAAGGCGAACGGGCTCGCGTTCAGGTTGCGTAAGGCATTGAAGATTTCACCGGTCAGGAAGTTCGCGGTGACCGACTCAGGGATTTGGGGGAGCATCTCGGCGCGCGCCTGTTCGCTTGAAAGGAGCGCGCTCAGCAGCATCCGTTCCATGGCGGGCAGGGCGGGGATTTGCGGCGCGGCGGGGATCTGCGACGCGGGGCGGCGTTCGGCGGCGGCGCGCTTCAATTGATCGAGAATGAGCCCGGGTTCGACGCCGAGGTATCCGGCGAGGTCACTGGCGACGGCGGCGCGCTCCAATTTATCGGGGATCTGCTGCACCGCGGGCAGCAGCATCTTTTTGAAGGCCTCCATGCGGCCGTCGGAAGAGCGCATGTCGAACCGGGCGCGGGCGCGGTCGGCGAGCCAGTGAAAATAGGTACTGGCGGAATCGAGCTTGGCGCGGTAGGCATCGGCGCCGTTCTGTTTGACGTATTCGTCGGGATCGAGGCCGCCGTCGAGAGCGAGGATGCGGATGTGCATGCCTTCGTCGACGAACATTTTGATGGCTTTTTCCGCGGCGTCGCCGCCGGCGCGATCGGGATCGAAATTAATGACCACGTGATCGGCGTGGCGGTGCATCACACGCACCTGATCGTTAGTCAGCGCGGTTCCACAACTGGCCACCACTTCCTTTACGCCGGCGCTGAACACTCCGATAACGTCCATATAGCCTTCGACCAAGACGAGGCGGCCGGAACTGCGCATCGCGTTACGGGCGCGATGGAGATTATACAGGACTGATGACTTTCGATAGACCGGCGTTTCCGGCGAGTTGAGATATTTAGGCTGATCGGCGTCGCGCATGGCCCGGCCGCCGAAGGCAATCACCTTGCCGGACTCGTTGTGGATCGGAAACATGAGGCGGCCGCGAAAATAATCGTAGTACGATCCGTCGTCGCGTTTGCGGACCAGGCCGCTCGCGTCGAGCTGATCGGGGCTGAAACGCTCCTGGGAAAGGCGGCGGAAAAGAGATTGGCCGCCCGGATCGGAAAAGCCCAGGGCAAATTTTTCCGTCATGTCGTCGCTGACGGCGCGTTTGGCGAGATAGGCGCGGGCTTCGGAGCCCTGGGGGCCGCGAAGATTTTCCTGATAGAGATTGGCCGCGATCTCGTGCATGTCGAGAATCGCGCCGCGAAGCTTCGATTCGGGATCGGAATATTCGTTCCGCTTGGGCATGGGGATGCCGTTGCGATCGGCCAGGAGCTTGAGGGTTTCCGGGAAACGTGAGGCCCTCGAGTTCCATGACGAACTTGAGCATGTCGCCGCCGGCGCCGCAGCCGAAACACTTGTAGAACTGGCGGTTCTGATTCACGCCGAAGGAGGGAGTTTTTTCGGTATGGAAGGGGCACAGGCCGACGTAGCGTCCGGAGGCTCCGGCGCGCTTGAGGCGAACATATTCACCAACGACTTTGACGATGTCGAGTTGGGATTTGAGTTGTTCGACGAAATCCATCGGGTAAAAAAACGGCGGCGAGAAGTCCGAATCCAGGGTAGCGCGGCTATCGCTTCCGTGCCAGGGTGACGCCGTCGCCCAGCGGCAGCATACTGAGCGTGATGCGGGCGTCGCTGTGGAGTTTCCGGTTGAAGGCGCGCAGGGCTTCGGTGTTTTCGTCCGTCTCCGAAGGATCGGCGACGCGGCCGGACCACAGGGTATTGTCGACCATGATGAGTCCACCAGGGCGGATCAGGTGCAGGGCGCGTTCGTAGTAGCCCGCATAGTTGATTTTATCGGCGTCGATGAAGGCGAAGTCGAAAGTCCCGCGCTGGCCGGCGAGCAGGGCGTCGAGGGTTTCGAGAGCGGGACCCAGGCGCAGATCGATCATAGGCTCGACTCCAGCTTCGCGCCAGTAGCGGCGGGCGATCGCGGTGTATTCCTCGCTGATATCGCAGGCGACGATTTTGCTGCCGGCGGGAAGGGCCAGGGCGACGGCGAGTGAGCTATAGCCGGTGAAGACGCCGACTTCGATCGCGCGGCGGACGCCGAGGATCTGAACCATCAGGGACAGGAACTGGCCGTGCTCGGGCGGAATCTGCATGGTGGCGTTGGGGAGCTTGGCGGTCTCCTCGCGAAGGCGGCGCAGGATGGGCGGTTCGCGAAGCGAGACGGAGAGCAGGTATTGATAAACGTCGTCGGGGAGAAGCAGGCGGCCGGCCATGAATTTGATTATGCGACGGCGGCGATCCGGAAGGGCAAAACATTTTTCTGCTAAAATGATTTTCGATGCTGGCCACCGCGGGCGTGGAAGAATTCAAAGCGCAGACGGAGCGGAAGATTCGCGAGGTGCTCTGTCCGCGTCACAGGCAGGCTCCGCGGCTGCGGTTTTACGGATCCACGCTGCGGGATATGACCATCCAGTTAAGCGGATGCTGCGAGAAGCTGATCGAGATCGCGAATCAGAAGATCGCGGGACGATGATTGGTCAGGCGTTATGATCGCTTAGAAGTCTGGACCACAGCAGGACGTCCTCATAAATCCCCCATTTTTTGACGCGCTGCCGCAGGCGGCCTTCCTGCTGGAATCCGAGCTTCGATAATACGCGGCCAGAGGCGGGATTGCGCACCATGTTGTAGGCGCAGATACGATTCAGGCGGAGATCGTCGAAGGCAAATGCGAGCACCCGTTCCGCCGCTTCGGTGATGTAGCCTTGTCCGGCGTGACGCGCATCGATCATGAACCCCAGTTCGCCTTCTTCGTGAGTCCGATCGATGGACTTGATGGCGATGTAGCCGGCGAGCTCGTCATCGGCGGGGCGGACGGCGATGGCGAAATGGGCGCCTCGGCCAGTGGCGGATTCGGATGCGGCGCGGCGGATCCAATCGAGCGCGCCGGATTCAGTAAGCGGATGCGGGATGGAGACGGTGGTGTCGGCGATGGCTCGCTCGCCCGCGACGGCCAGGAATTGGGACAGATGACGTTCGTCGAGAGGCGGAAGAACCAGGCGCGCGGTGGCCAGCGTCGGGAGCATAAGCAAACATCGTAACGCGAGAGCTGAGAATTTGCGGCATCCACCGCTTCCTTTGGTCGCGGCTCCATGGCGATTTAGTTGGAGACAGCGATGGTGACGTTGGACTGGCTCGACTGGCCGGCGAAGCCGATGATCACCGGCACCGATGCGCCGGGGGAAACGCCGGCGGGGATTTGCACGTTGATCTGGAGTACGCCAACGACTTCGCCGGGAGCTGTGCCGGCGCATTGAACGGTGGCATTCTGGCCTCCAATCGTCACGGAGGGCAAGGCGACGAGCGGCGAGGCCGTGGTCGCGACAGAATCGGCCGCGCCTAAGCCGGCGAAGCCCACGCCGGTGGCGTAGAGCGTGACGTAGCTCCCGATTTTCGCGGGATTTCCGGCGGTGTTCAGGGTCTGGTCCTGATTGAGGGCGGCGGCCGACCCCTGGCCCGAAGAATCGGCGGTGAAGATACCAGGGGCGGCGGTCGCGACGGAGGCCGTCAACGGCGCGGAGGTCTGATTCTGATACTGAGCGACAATCTGCGCCTGCGATCCGGCGACCTGGTACGGGACGATCACGGCAGCCTGCAAAGAGAATGCGCGTGCTGGCGAGGCTGGTGGGGATGGTTCCATCCGGCGCGAGCTGATAGGTCGCGAGAGTAGCGGGGCCGATCTGCGATCCATAAACCGTGACGATTTCATCGGGCGCGATGGCGCCTCCCGCTTCCGAGGCGGCGTTGGCGGCGGCGCTGACGGAAAGATTGTAGCCGGCGATCTGAAGGGCGCGTACCGCATTATTGAGCGAATCCGCAAAATACAAATTTCCGGAAGGGTCGAGCGCGAAGCCGGCGGGTCCGTCCATTTCGCCATTGACCGCGGGTCCGCCGTCGCCCAGATAACCCGTAGGAGCCTGACCGCCGATGGTAGCCATTATTCCGGCGGGGGAGATTTTCAGGATGCGCGATGCGGAATCGCCGACGTAGACGTTGCCGTCGCCATCGACGGCGATGCCGCGTGGAGCGGAGATGGTCGCGCTGGCGGCGGACACGTTCTCGCCGGCGTAGCCGTCGCCGCCGGTGCCGGCGACGGTGCTGATGTTCCCGTCCGGAGTCACCTTTCGGATCACGTTGTTGGCGAAGTCGGCGATGTAAACGCTGCCGGAAGCGTCGACGGCGAGCCCGTGAGGTTCATTCAGCGCGGCGGATGCGGCGGGCCGCCATCGCCGGAGAATCCGGCCGAACCCGTGCCCGCGAAGGTGGAGATGACGCCGCCCGGTGCGATCATGCGGACTCGCTGATTGCCGGTATCGGCGATGTAGACATCGCCTTTGGTGTCGACGGCGACGCCCTTGGGCGCGTTCAACTGCGCGGAAATCGCTGGTCCGTTGTCGCCCGACGATCCCGCGGCTCCGGTTCCCGCGATGGTGTTGATGTTTCCGTTGCTGACTGTCACTTCGCGGATTAGTGAATTGCCGGTGTCGGCGATGTAGACATTGCCGCTGGAATCGACGGCGACATCGTTGGGATTGAACAGTTCGGCCGCGGTGGCGGCTCCAGTGTCTCCGGCGTATCCGGGTCCGGTGTTGCCGGCGATGGTGGTGATGATTCCGCCGGATACTTTTCGGACGACGTTGTTGCCGCGTCCGCGATATAGAGATTCCCGTTCGAATCGATCGCGATGCCCGAAGGGAGATTCATGGCGGCTCCGGTGGGCGCACCGTAATCGCCGCCCTAGGACTGCGATCCGCTCCCGGCGAAGGTAGTGATGATGCCGTTGGGGGCCACCATCCGGATGACGTTGTTCTGAGAATCGGCGATGTACACGTTTCCCGAGGAATCGAGCGCGACGCCGGAGGGCTTGTTAAGCTCGGCATTGATGGCCAGGCCGTGATCCCCGGTAAAGCCAGGGCGCGAATTTCCAGCGATGAGCGCGAGGTTTCCGCCGGTATCGAGCTTGAAAACGGAATTACCTGCGCTGAAATACAGATTGCCGGATGGATCGGCGGCGCAGCGCTGGGGCAGTCCGATACCGACGCCGACCGCGGAAGCGGGCGTGGCCGGCGGCGCTCCACCGGCGATGGTTGCTAAATTATAGGACTGCCCCAGGGCTGTCCCGACGAAAACCAGAAATATGGACGCTGCGTGCGCGTGGAGTTGGAGGTAGCGGAGCCTGAAGTTGTGCACTTTGGGCAGGGCGTTCGCGAACGCGAAAAAGTTGCGGGAATCACAAGACAGGTTCTGAATTCATGGGAATGGGAGAATAAAACATGCGATCCGTTCTGTTGGCTCTTCTCGGCGCAGGTATGGTTTTGGCGCAAGCCCCCGCGCATCCGATCGTGCTGCACGCGGCGCGGCTTTTGGACGTGAGCAGCGGAAAGATCACTGCTCCGGGAGAAGTTCTGGTGGAGGGAGACAAGATTGTCGAGGCCGCCTCCGCCGTTCGGCATCCCGCAGGCGCGGAGGTGATCGATCTCGGCGATCGCACGCTGCTGCCGGGTCTGATCGACGCGCACGTCCATTTGTTCCTGCATCCGGGCGCAGAGGATTTGCAGACGGTGGAGGAATCGGTTCCGCAACGGACCATCATCGCGACGCTGGCGGCTCGGGACGATCTGATGGCGGGGTTCACGGCGGAGCGCGACATGGGGACGGAAGGCGCCGGGTCGGCCGACACCGCGGTTCGCAATGCGATCAATCGCGGGATGATTCCGGGGCCGCGGCTGCGCATCAGCGGCAACGCCGTCGATATTTTAGGCGGGCACGAGGACGCGAATAAATATAATCCCGATCAGCATGTGTTATCGAACGCGACGTATGCCAATAATGCGGCGGAAATTGTCGCGGTGATGCGCGAGCAATACAAAGAAGGCGCGGACTTCACCAAGATCTACGAGACTGGACGCGACGCGTTTCGCAACGGGATCTTTTCGACTCCGTATCAATATACAGAGGAGCAACTGCGCGCGGCAGTGGAGGAGGCGGCCCGCGTGGGGAAGAAAGTCGCGGTGCATGCCACCGGCGAACCTGGGACTCTATACGCGGCGCGGGCGGGAGTGGTGTCCATCGATCACGGCGATCAGTTGAGCGACGAGACCATGCGTATCATGCGCGACAAGGGAATCTTCGTGGTCCCGACATTCACTATTTCCGAATTCTTCGCCGATCATGCCCCCACCAAGGAACAGCAGGAGCATGACAAGGTGGTGATCGGGTATCATGCCGCTCAGTTCAAGAAGCAGCTTGCGGCGGGAATCCAGGTGGCTGTGGGCTCGGACGTCGGCCCATTTCCCCATGGCACGCAGTCGCGCGAATTTGTTTTATTGGTGAAATTCGGAATGTCGCCGCTGGCCGCTCTGCAGGCCGGAACAGTCAATGGAGCGAAGCTGCTGGGATGGGAAGGGCAGATCGGAGAGATCAAGCCGGGATATCTGGCGGACATCGTCGCGGTGCCGGGGAATCCGCTCGACGATATTACCGCGGTGCAGAAAGTCAGCTTCGTGATGAAGGGCGGCGTGGTTTATAAACGTTAGCCGCGGAGATCAGCGCAGGAAGGGGATGTAGGCGCTGACTCGCGAGCGGTAGGCGGTAAAGGCCGCTCCGAAGCGTTCGGAGAGCAGTCGCTCCTCGGCGTGAATGCGGATCTCGGTACCGGCGAGAAACAGGATCACTCCCGCGATCAACATCGGCCACCACGCGAGCGCGAATCCAGTAGCGAGCAGCATACCCAGCATCGAGGTGTAGATGGGGTGCCGGATGAAGCTGTAGGGTCCAGTCTGGACCAGTTCGTGGTCCTGGCTGAGCGCGGCTTCGAATCGCCACTGCTTGCCGAGATGCCGGGTGGCCGCCCATACCAGGGCGACGGCGAGCGGAGCCAGGATCATCGAAGCAATCAAAGCCGCCGAGGATTTATCGAACTCCTCGGGCCGAAGGTGAATCCAGACGCAGGCGAATCCGAAGGCTTCAATCACGATGCCCCATCGGGACGCGGGCGCGCGAACCACTTTTACGTGGCCGGCCGCCTGTCGCTGGGGTTTCCAAAAAGCGAGAGCCCAGGCCATCCAGCACACCACCAGTTCCCCGAGCGCGGCGTTCTGAAGCACGGTCCTCATTATAGCGGCGAAGGCAGAGATCGTAGAATAGTCGGGATGAACACTGGGTTGCTGGGGGTCGCTTTGTTCGGAACGCTCTGTTTGGCGCAACAGACGCCGACCGAGCGCGACGCGGCGCGCGATGTGATCGCCAAGACGGGCGAGCTGGAGCAGCAGTTGGATGTACCGTCGATGGTGGCGAAATTGGATGTCGCCAATGCCGCTCGGGAGCGCGTGGCTGCGCGGGCCAAAGAGCTGATGGATCGCGAACTGCTGGCGATGGCGGACGATATCACCACGCATCCGGAGATCGGCTTCGAGGAATTTCGATCGGTAGGGAAAATAACCGATTATCTGAAGCAGCACGGATTCGAAGTGACCATGGGCGTGGGAAATCTGAAGACCGCATTCGTCGCGAAGTATAAGGGCGATACGCGGCCTCCGCGCGTGGGAGTGATCGTCGAATACGACGCGCTGCGGGGAACCAAGGGCGCGTTCCACGGCGATCAGCACAGCGCGCAGGGACCGGTGGGAATGGCGGCGGCGATCGCCATCGCGGAGGCGATCGAGCGGGACCACCTGTCCGGCAGCATCACCGTGTTTGGAACGCCGGCCGAGGAAATGATGCCTCCGGCCAAGATCGACATGCTGGACGCTGGCGTGTTCAAGGGCGTCGACGTAATCGTGAGGAGCCACTCCTCGCCGGCAACTACGCGGCCCGCCGCTGGGTTCGGAAGCTGCTGCCTGAATATCGACGGGGTCAAGTATATTTTCAGCGGTGCGCCGTCGCACCAGATGACGCCGTGGAACGGCCGCAACGCGCTGGAGGCCGCGATCCAGCTGTTCAATAATGTCGACGCGGTGCGATCGAGTATCCGGCCGGAAGCGCGGATTCAGGGAATTATTTCCGAAGGCGGCGCGGCTCCGAACGTGGTGCCGGATCGCGCGGTGGCGGATTTCTACATCCGCTATCCTGACGAAGTGTATCTCGCGCAGGTCCGGGAATTCGTCGATAATGCCGCAAAAGCGGCGGCGCAGGCCACTGGAACGAAGCTCAAGATCGACAATTACGGGCGTGATCGCGACGGGATTTCCCTGGGTACGCTGGCAGAATTATCATTCGCCTACATGAAGCGATACGGCGCGGACAAAATTCAGGAAGAAGTGGATGCGCCGGTGCCTTACGACGAAACCGGAATGGTCTCGCGCGCCGTGGCGGGCATCGGATTCAGCGCGCACACCTCGAATGCGCCGTATCACACCTACGAAATGCTGGCGGATGCGACCACTGAAGTGGGGCATCGGGGATTCGTGGTGGACGCGCAGGCCATGGCCGCGCTGCTCTACGATTTTCTGACGTATCCCGAATATCGCGCGGCGGTGAAGCGCGAGTTCGACGGCTTGAACGGCCTGTTCGGGGAATATATCGGCGACTTACAGAAGACCTATCCCCAGCCGAACGTGCCCGCGCCGAAATAGCGGGCGATTATCGCGACAGCTTGCGGTGCTCTTTCAAGATGCACCGGTCCATCACGACGTCGAGTCCGGCTTTTCCCGCGCGCGCGGCGGCCGCGTCGTGGATCACGCCTTCCTGCAGCCAAAGCGCCTTCGCCCCGATCTTGATCGCCGATTCGACGATGTCCGGCACGAACTGCGGACGGCGGAAAACGTTGACGATGTCGATCGGCTCGGGAACGTCCTCGAGGCGGGCGTAGCTCTTCTCGCCGAACACCTCCGTCTCGTTCGGATTCACCGGAATAATGCGATATCCCGACGCGCTGCATGTACTCCGCGACGCCGTTGCTGGGGCGCATCGGATTGCACGACAGGCCCACCACGGCGATGGTGCGCGCGGAATTGAGAAGCTCAGGAATTTTCGACATCGTCCAACTTTAAGATCTTGCGAAACCGCTCGATCTTCCTTGGCGGTGAGCGCGCGGTAGCGGCCGGGCGCGACGTCCAGTTCCAGAAATCCGATCTTCACGCGCCGCAGCTTCTCCACCAGCCTGCCGAAATGTTTGAACATGATGCGGATCTGGTTCTGGCGGCCTTCGGTGATGCTTCACCTCGTACCAGGGATTGGCGCCGTGCTTGATCCGCTTCAGCTCGGCCGGCGCGGTCTTGCGTGCCGTGCAGCGGAATGCCTTCGCGAAACTGCTTCTCCTGCTCCTCGGTCAGCGCGCCGTTCACCTTCACCACGTAGGTCTTGGTCACGTGGCTGGCGGGCGCGGTGATGCGATGCGCGAACTCGCCGTCGTTGGTCAGCAGCAGCAGGCCTTCGCTGTGATAATCCAGGCGGCCCACCGGGAACACGCGCTCCTTCACGCCGCGCAGCAGGTGCATGACGGTCTGGCGGCCCTCGGGATCGGACACCGTGGTCACGCAGTCCTTGGGCTTGTTCAGCGCGATATAGATGTAGCCGCTTGGGCGCGTGCAGCAGGTGGCCGTCGACCTTGATGTGATCGCGCTCGAGGTCGGCTTTGGAGCCCAGCTCGGTGATGATCTTGCCGTTCACCGTGACGCGGCCTTCGACGATCAATTCCTCGGCTTTGCGGCGGCTGGCGACGCCGGCCTGCGAGAGGATTTTCTGCAGACGTTCTTCAGGCATTTTCGGGCCATTCTTCCGGCGCCGGGTTCGGACGCGCGGATCTCTGCGTTCCGCGGGCGGTTCCGGCGCGGCTTCACCGGAGTCTCTGCGACTGCGCGGCTCCGGATCCACGAGCTCCATGCCGTCCCAGTTCCTCGAATTCCTTCAGCGTCGGCAGCTCCTGTCAGATCCTTCAACCCGAACTGCACCAGGAACTCCTTCGTGGTTTTGTACAGGATCGGCTTGCCGACCACGTTCTTGCGCCCGGCCTCCGCGATCAGCTTGCGGTCGAGCAGCGTCTTCAGCACGCCCGCGCCCTGCACGCCGCGAATGTCCATGATCTCCGGCGTCGGTCACCGGCTGCTTGTAGGCGATCACCGCCAGCGTTTCGAGCGCCGGCAGCGACAGCTTCAACGGCGGCGTCAGCTTCTTCACGAACGCGCGCACCGCTTCGTGATGCTCGGCCTTGGTGGCCATCTTGTAGCCGCCCGCGACCTCGCGGATGCTCAGTCCGTGCTCCGGCTTGGCGTATTCCGCCACCAGTTCGTCCAGCAGCCGCTTGATCTTGTCGATCGGCTGCCCGAGCGCCGCGGCGATCTGCTGCGCCGATAAGCGGCTCGTCGGTGATGTAGACGATCGCCTCCAGGATCGCCTTGCAGCTGCGCGTCTTCGCCGGCGCGACGGGACGTTCCTCGGCCAGTTGGGTCACGTCCATTTCTTCCATCATGTTCTACTTGTATCCTTCGTTCGATCGCCGCCATCGTTTGCGCCGCCCGCGAACGCCGCTTCGAATCCCTTCAGCCGCTTCAGTCCGATTTCGCCGAACGCATCCGGCTGCGTCAGCCCGACGGCCTGCAGCTTCACCAGCTCCAGCATCGCCAGAAACAGGCAGATCATGGCGCGGCGGCTGCGCTGGCGCTCGAACAGCTCCCGCGCGGAAACCGGTTCCTGCGCTCGCTGCTCGAACACGCTGCGCAGGTAGCGGATCATGTCCGGCACCGAAACTTCTTCGGTGCCGATCTCGTAGATCGGCCGGTTCTTGGCGCGCTCCAGCACGCTCTGGAAGGTCTTCACCAGATCGAACAGCGTGACCGCCAGGCCGGGATCGTCGTCCTCGGCGCGAAACTGCTCGATCTGCGGATTGGACCACACCGCTTCTTCCATCACGCGCTTCTGATGCAGCATCTCGGCGGCGCTCTTGAAGCGCTCGTGCTCCAGCAGCCGGTCGACCAGTTCCTTGCGCGGATCTTCTTCCGGCATCGAGCTTCTCGAGCGCCGGATCGCGCGGCAGCAGCATTTTCGACTTGATGTGGATCAGCGTCGCCGCCATGTAGACGAACTCGGCGCTCAGCTCGATGTCCATCTCCGCGGCCTTCTGCATGTATTCCAGATACTGCGCGGTGATCTGCGCGATGGGGATGTCGTAGATGTTGATCTCCTGCTTGCGGATCAGGTCCAGCAGCAGGTCGAGCGGTCCGTCGTAGTGTTCCAGGTGAAAATTCAGCGGAGACGACACTTCTCCCTAGAATACCAAGGGTCCGTTGCCGCTCCCACTCTTGCCCGGCGGGCCGCCGGTGAAATAGAGTTTCACATTGACAACATGGGACTTATCGTCAACGTTGGTTTCCTGATGCGTTTTCGCCAGGTTATCGAAGATCTGCTGGTCGCGAATCTCTTTAAAAAAGGTGTCGGCATAGCCTAGGGGGAAGGGCGCGCCGGGCTTAATCGGCCACATCTTGCGGATCACCGGCTCGCTGTTGATATCGAGGCCGATGATTTCGAGCTTGCCCATGCGATACACCTCGCCGGTATCGACGCGGATGGTCAGGCCGACGGTGTGCGCCTGATCGTTAATGTCGCGATCCACGGCCGCCTTCGCCTTGAGATAGCCTTTCGATTGATACCGTTTCTCGACTCGCGCGAGCGCGGTTTTTACGTCATCGAAATTGGCGATGTCTTTAGGCTGCAGGCTTGCGGCGCGCTCTACATCTTTAAGATCGGCGGCGGGGACGCCGGTATACTTCACTTCACCCAGGTTGTACGACTCGCCCTCGTCCACGGTGATTTTCACGATCACCCCGTCGATCAGCGGCGCGGGCACGGCCTCGATTTTCGGAAACGCCACGCGAATCCTGCCGCGCGCCTCGTACAGCGGACGGATGGTCGAGTCGAGCAGCGCCCTCATCGTCACCTGGCTGAACGCGGTGCCGACCGCCGCCTCGCTCAAGGTGCGGGTCAGGATGGTCGAAGGAAGCACCTGGTTGCCGGTAAATCGCACTTCGGAAACGGCGGGCCGTGGAAAATTGGGCCGAAAGACGATCATCAGACGGCCGGGGATATCGGAATTGAGCTTGCCCACCACCTTCACCTTGTCGCCGACCACAGTCTGCAGCGCGGCGACGTAGCGATCGATTAATTCCTTGGTGGCGGGAATCGGGTCGCCGAGCAGAAATTCCTGTTTGCGGATTGCCGCGTGCAGCGCATCGTCCGGAACCGGGAGATCCTCGAAGCGATAAGGATAGAGCTGGTCGACCTCCACCACCTGAAGCGTCCCGTCATAACCTTTGTTGTCGGCGGTCGGCCGAAACTCGAAGCCGACGCTTTCAAACGCGCCGCTGGCGAGCAGACGGGTTCGGGCATGGTCGAAATCCGACTTGAGCACGGGAGTCCCGATTTTGAGCCCCGACGCGCCCGCGATTTTATCAGCCGCGATCCGTTTGTTGCCGGTAATGGTCAGCGTTTCGAGCGGAAAAGGCTCGGGGAGCTGTTGGTCGGCGGACTTCGACGCGGCAGGAGCGGGAGCGCGCTTCTTCTGTTGCGCCGCGACGAAGGGCACGCCCACGATCAGCATGATCGCTGCCAGCCGCATGAAATTGTAACGCGCGATCACGGTCTCCCGTTTCATTCGAGCTCGATCGTAATGTACATCAGCTTGCTGTTTCGCTCGATCTGCAAGACCGCCGAATCGCCCGACTTCATGGCATCCAGCGTCGCCCGCAAAGCCTTTACCGTGACCGAAGGCGTGCGATTGATCTCATAAATCACGTCCCCGACCTCCAGCGCCCCGCCGGAATATGGCGGGCTCGATCCGCGCGCCGCGACCACGATCCCGTAATCGTGCCGCAAGATCCCAACATGTCCGAAAGTTTCTTGTTGATCTCGATCCCCAAAATTCCAAGCTTGGAGATCAGGTTGTCTTCGGGATTCACCATGTCGGCGAAGCGCTGCGGATCGTCGTCGCTCTCGATCACCGGAATGGTGTAGTCCAGCTTCTGTCCGTCGCGCTGAACGGTCACCTTCACCAGATCGGATAGTTTCAGCCGGCGGATCGCGGTCTCCAGATGCGGCGCGTCTTCGATGGTCTCGCCATTCATGGTCAGGATGATGTCGCGTACTTTTAACCCCGCCTGGTCCGCGGGACCGCCCGGCTCGACGTCGGCCGCCACCACTCCCCAATCCTGCGATAGCCCGAGGCCCTTGGCCATTTCCGGCGTGATGGTCTGCGCGACGATGCCTATCTGTCCGCGATGCACATGCCCGTCCTTGCGGATCTGTTCGTACACGTTCTTCACCGAATTGCTGGGGATGGCGAACCCGATTCCCTCGCTGCCTCCCGATTGAGTCAGGATGAAGGTATTGATCCCCACCACGCGGCCGTTCATGTCCACCAAGGGGCCGCCGCTGTTTCCCGGATTGATCGGCGCGTCGGTCTGCACATACATGCGCGCATCCTCGGGATGTAGTCGCCGCCCTACTGAACTTACGATGCCCATGCTGGCCGATCCTTCGAGACCCAGAGGATTGCCGAACGCCATCACCAGCTGGCCTTGCTTCAACTCGTTCGAATCGCCCAGCATCAGGAACGGCAAGCCGTCGCGCTCGATTTTGATCACCGCCAGATCGCTATCGCGATCGGCGCCCACCACTTTGGCCCTCATGGTCAGCTCGCGCGCCTGTTTGGAATCGGTGGACGCCAGCCGCACTTCGATTTTTCGAGCTCCCTGTACTACGTGATTATTGGTGATGATGTAGCCGTCGGCGGTCATGATGACGCCTGAACCGGTGCTGCGCTGCGGCGACAGCAGACTCGCGTTGGTGCTCTCGGTATTTTCGGTGGTGCCATAGCCGGTGGAAAAAATCTGCACCACCGCGGGGCGGACCTGCACCGCCAGAGACTCGAAAGAGGAACTGAGGTCGCGAAGATGCTGGACCTCGGCTGGTTTGGGGGTGATCGGCGCCGTTTGCCCAAAAATAGCGGGCGTCGCGATCAGGCCCGCGCCGAGCATCAGAATAAGAGCGCGCATTTACCCCTATCCTGTCACAACCTGACGCAAGCGGCCAGGGTTACTGCTCGTTGTCCTTTTTCGATTGCGTCTGGAAGGAAAACGACGGCGAATCGACGACGGAATAATCCGGCGGCACCTGAAACATCGACGGCAGCGGCTCGCTGCGATTGATATTGGTGAGCTTGTAAACGGACTCGCCCATGCGCGGATCGCTGTGCTTCGACAGCAGCACCACCTGCAATTCCGGGGAGTACCAGCGTTCCGACACGATATTGATGTCGCGCTCGTTGCCGATCTGGCCCGCCGGAATAGTAACGGTGGTGCGCGTTCCTTCCGCCTGCACTCCTTCGATGGTCGACGGTCCCAGATTCTCCACCTTGGGTTTAGGCGCTCCCTCGACGCCCGCGTGCCCGGTGGCTGAGTAGAAAAAAACCTGTCCGTGCTCCACAGTCCCCGCCGCCGGAGGAGGAGGGATGATCGCGCCGGCCATGCCGAAAGCTCCTCCCACGTCTGCCACTGCTTTCGTCGTGAGGCCGGTGACCATGCCCTGCGGCATTTTCGCGCCGTATGCGAGGCCGCATCGAGGGAATAGCTGACGTTCCCCACCGGATCGGAAATGAACACCGCTTTGGCCGGCTGCCCCTGCGCGCTCCAGGCGCCGAGCTTCGCGATCGATTCTTCGCGCCGCTCGCGCCCCTCGCTGTCGCGATAGATCATGGAGGAAGACGAGTTCACGATGTGGCTCCCGTCCGCGAGCGTCTGGGTGCTCTGGGTCACCGCCTCGGCCGAATAGGGAACGCCCTTTATCGGTTTTCCGCCCAGCAGTTGTCCCCCGACGAACTCGAAGGTCTGGCTCGCATTCGCGCCGGCAATGCGCCGCTCCACGTGGACCGCCGTCTGCGGCTCCTGCGCCGGCAATGCACAAGCCAGCATCAGGCCGGTTCCGACAATTTTCATCGTGATCTTCAACATAAGGGTTTCTCTTTCCCGACCAACTCTTTTTCGGCTCAACGGGCGTCTACTGCGACGTCCTCACAAAACGAATCGCCGTTGCCAATCCTTCTTCACTCACCAGCACGTCGGCCTGCACCGGTTCCGCCAGACGATCCTCGCGAACCGGCAGGCCCACCGTCCGCATCGCCGATGCCGGCAGGCTCACCCGGACCACGGCACCGTTTCCGATCGGCGGGGGCGCGTCCATCAAGGGAAAAAATTCGGTTACGATCTCGCGCGGCTGCCGCCGCAATGGTCTCCTGCGGACCGGACTCTGCCGGGCCACGGTCACCGGAGTTTCCACCGTGGGCGCGGCGTGCTCCACCTCGATTCTTGCCTGCGCCGGCTCCGTCCGGGGACCTCTCCAAAGCATTCCCGCGATGACCAGCGCCGCCGCGGCCACTGCGCCAATCCACATGGCGTGGCGCCACCGCCTCCGCGCAATCGATTTCCTAAAGGACGCGCGCAGACGAGCCTCCACTTCAGCAGGCGCTTCCTGACAACGGTCGCTGTCCGCCAAAGCTCGCAGCGCGGCGACGATCTCTTCTTCCGGCTTCACGCCGTCACCTTTCCTTTCAATTTCTGCGCCAGCATCGCCCGCCCCCGATTCAGCCGCGACCGCACCGTGCCGATGGGGCAGGCCAGCACTTCCGCCGCGTCCTGATAATCCAAATCCTGCAAATCGCACAGCACGACTACCTCACGATACGCATCCGGCAGACTCAGCACCGCCCGCCGCACCTGGTCGATGGTTTCGCGCCGCGTCAGATCCTCCAGCAGATCCTCCGACCCGGCCGCATCCTCGATTTCTTCGCTGGGCCGGTCTTTTCCCAGGCGCCGCAGCATCAGATTTCTGGCGATCCCGAACAGGAACGACGACAGCGCCCCGCGCGACGGATCGAACTTCCGGCCCTGCTCGATCAGGGTGAGAAAGACCTCCTGAGTCACATCCTCGGCGATGACCACCGATCCCGACATCTGGAGCGCGAAACGATACACGGCACCCTGCCGAAGCCGGTAGAGCGTCGTGAACGCCATTTCGTCGCCGTCGAGCATGCGCCGAAGCAGCTCGGATTCGCTTTCTGCCATTGAAAATCCTGACGCCCACCTGCAACTTCCGTTAGAGATTCGTCGGCGGAGCGGATTTAGTTCCAGAAAGGGTGCTCGATAGCAAAAGTTGCGACCCTTTTAGTCCCAGGCTCGCGTAAGTGCGGCCCTCCTCGTCCGCCAGTTCGACTTCGTAGGAATCCGGACCCAGTTCTGCGACAATCGTCCCCACCTGGCCGCACTTGAGCCCGCTTTCCGGTACATCCGCGACCAATGCGACTATGTCAAATGGCTTGAATCGCTGCAAAGGGCTCTCCTGTTCTCCGATGTTACACTGAAAGAAAAAATGACATACGACGTGATCGTCATCGGGAGCGGTCCCGGTGGTTATTCGGCGGCCGTTCGCGCGGGCCAATACGGCCTGAAAACCGCACTCATTGAAAAAGACCCGAAGCTGGGCGGCTGCTGCCTGCATGTCGGCTGCATCCCGACCAAGGCGTTCCTGCACACCGCCGACGTGTGGGAGCGTTTCCTGCACTCGGAAGAAGACGGCATCCACTGCGATAACCCGCGCCTCGATTTCCCGCTGGTGAGCGACCGCAAGAACAAGATCGTCGCCAAGCACGCCAAGGGCGTCGAGTTCCTGATGAAGAAGAACAAGGTCGACTGGATCAAGGGCTACGGCCGCCTGGCGGGTCCCGGCAAGGTCGAAGTCACCGGCCGACGGCGGCAAGCAGATCGTGGAAGCCAAGAACATCGTGCTGGCCACCGGCTCGGAAGCGCGCATGCTGCCGGGCCTGAAGCCCGATGCCCAGCCGCATTCTCACCAACATCGAAATCCTGAACCTGACGCGAGGTTCCCGAAATCGCTGGCGATTCTGGGCGCGGGCGCCGTGGGCGTCGAGTTCGCGTCGTGCTTTCATCGCTTCGGCACCAAGGTCACGATCTTCGAAATGCTGCCGCGCATCGTTCCGGTCGAAGACGAAGAAGTTTCGAAGGAACTGGAGCGCGTGTTCAAGAAGAGCGGCATTCGCGTCGAGACCGGCGCGCGCGTCGAGAACGTCGAGAAGCGTCGGCAGCGGCGTGCGGTTTCACGGCGACGCTGGCCGACGGCAAGCACGGAAACCGTCGACGGCGGACGCGCTCCTGGTCGCCATCGGCCGCAAGCCGAACACCGAAAACATCGGCCTCGAAGGCACGCAAGGTCGAACTCGACCGCGGCTTCGTCAAAGTGGATCCCTACCAGCGCACCGGCGAGCCGGGCGTCTACGCCATCGGCGATATCGTCGCGGGCACGCCGCAACTGGCGCACGTCGCGACGGCCGAAGGCATGGTCGCGATCGGGCACATTGCCGGCAAGCCGGTGATGCCGATCAACAAGAATCGCATTCCGGGCGCGACCTACACCGAGCCCGGCATCGGCAGCGTGGGCCTGACCGAAGCGCAGGCGCGCGCCGCGGGGCACAAGCGTCAAGATCGGCAAATTTCCCTTCGCGGCGAACAGCAAGGCCACGCATCCTCGGCCAGCACGACGGTTTCGTGAAGATCGTCGCCGACGAAAAGTACGGCGAGATCCTGGGCGTCCACATCATCGGACCGGAAGCGTTCGAGCTGATCAGCGAAGGCGTGCTGGCGATGGAGGCCGAAGCGACCGTCGAGACGCTGATGCACACCATCCACGCGCATCCGACGCTCTACGAGGCCGTGGGCGAGGCGTTCAACGCAGTCTACGGAATGGCGATCAATGCCTGAAGTGTTGTAGACGACGCTCGCGGCACGCTGCGAGCTGCGCGATTCTGCGACCTGGGCCGCATGGGCTATGCCGAGGCGCTTCGAGCTGCAGCACGATCTGGTCGAGCGCCGCAAGCGCGGCGAAATTCCCGACCAGTTGCTGATCGTCGAGCATCCGCACGTCGTCACCATGGGCCGCAACGGGCACATGGAAAACCTGCTGGCTTCGCCGGAACTTCTGGAGCGCGCCGGCATCGAATTGCACTACACCGATCGCGGCGGCGACGTGACCTATCACGGTCCCGGCCAGATCGTCGGGCTATCCGATCTTCGATTTGCGAGAATGGAAGCGCGACGTGGTCGCCTACGTGCGCGCGCTGGAGCAGGTGCTGATCGAGGCGCTGGCGGAGTTCGGCATTGCGCCGGAGCGCGGCAGCCGGGCGCCACGGGAGTGTGGACGCGAAGGCGCAAAGATCGCCGCCATCGGCGTGCACATCAGCCGCTGGGTGACGTCCCACGGTTTCGCGCTGAATCTGGATACGGATTTGGATTATTTCCGGTACATCGTGCCGTGCGGCTTGACGCAGCCGGTGACGTCGATGCGGGCGCTGGGTTGCACGACGGCGCGCGCGGCGGGAATGCCGGTCGCTCGACGGAGATTGCCGGCGCCTTCGCGCGCGATGTTCGACCGGGCGATAATGGAGAAAGATATGATCGACGTCGTAATGCCCCAGATGGGCGAAAGCATTGTCGAAGGAACCCTGACCAAGTGGCTGAAGAAGCCCGGCGACCAGGTGGAGCGCGACGAGCCGCTGTTTGAGATTTCCACCGACAAAGTGGACACCGAAATTCCGTCGCCCGTCGGCCGGAACGCTTGGCGAGATTCTGGTCGAGGAAGGGAAGACGGTCGGCATCAACACGGTGGTCGGACGGATCAGCGATGGCGCGGCGTCGGCGTCGGCCGCTCAGCCTCCGGCCGCCGCTCGCGACGCCCGCGCTGCGACCTCCGCGCCGCAAGCGCCAGCGCCGCAAGCCGACTCGCGCCTCGCTCCTGCAACGCCGCTGCCGCCGCCCGCGCCGGACGCCGGTCGCGACCGTGGTCGAAGAAACCGCCGGTCCGCTTTCGCCGCTGGTGCGCAAGATGGCGCGCGAGAACAATATCGATCTGAGCCAGGGTGAAAGGCACCGGCGCCGGCGGACGCATCACCAAGCAGGATCTGGAAGCGTATCTCGCGGCGCACAGCGCACGGCCGAGCCGCGACCGGCCGTCGCGCCCGTCCCCGCCGCGGCCGCCGCCTCCGCAGCTCCAGCAGCCGTCGTTCCGCACCGGCTGCCGCGCCGGTCACGCTCCAGCAGCCGCCTCCGCCGCCGGCGCCGCGCGCCGCAGCCGCGACCATGCCGGGAGCGCCTCCCGCCATGCGCGTCGAGCCGATGAGCATCATGCGCCAGAAGATCGCCGAGCACATGGTGTTCAGCAAGCACACCTCGGCGCACGTGACCACGGTGCACAAGGTCGACATGACCAAGATCGCCAAGCTGCGCGACAAGCTGAAGGGCCACTTCCAGGCGCAGTACGGATTCGGGCTGACGTTCCTGCCGTTCGTGGTGCGCGCCGCCACGCGCGGCGCTGCGGCAGTATCCGCTGCTGAACGCCTCCATCGACGGCACCAACATCATCTATCACCGCGATATCAACCTCGGCATCGCCGTGGCGCTCGAAAACGGGCTGATCGTGCCGGTGATCCGCAACGCCGACGAGAAGAACGTCGTCGGCCTGCAGCGCTCCATCGTCGATCTGGCCACGCGCGCCCGTTCGCGCCAGCTTCGTCCCGACGAAGTGCAGGCCGGCACCTTCTCCATCACCAACTTCGGCAGCTTCGGCAGCATCTTCGCGACGCCCGTGATCAATCAGCCGCAGGTGGCGATCCTGGGCGTCGGCGCGGTGCAGAAGGAGCCGGTGGTGATCGACGACGCCATCGCCATCCGCTCCACGTGCTATCTGGCGCTGACCTTCGATCATCGCCTGATCGACGGCGCGCTGGCCGATCAGTTCACGGCAAAGTGAAGAGCGTTCTGGAAAACTGGACCGAAGAAGTGTTGTGATCCGGATTTCGGACGGCGATTTCGAGGTAGAGATCGATCCCGATTTCGGCAACAACGCATTTTCTTTTACCGTTCGCGGCCACCAGATTTTGTGGAAACCGGTGGGATGGCCGGTCCGCTCCCTGGGCGGCATCCCTTTGCTCGCTCCATGGGCGAATCGGATCGACGGCGATTCGTATTTCGCCAACGGAAAGAAGTATTCACTCAATCCATCCCTGGGGAATTTGCGGCTCGACGCGCATCAACTGCCGATTCACGGGCTGCTGCTGTTCGTGAGCGGATGGACCGTGGTCGCGCGGGACGCCGCATCGGTCACGTCACGGCTTGAATTCTGGAGATATCCCGACTGGATGGAGCAGTTCCCGTTCGCGCACGCGGTCGAGATCACGCACCGTCTGCATCAGGGCTCGCTCGAAGTGGAGACGGCATTTCAGAATCTGTCGAGCGAGCCGATGCCGCTGTGTATCGGGTATCATCCCTACTTCCAGCTCACCGATTCGACGCGCGATGAATGGACCGTCCGCCTGGCCGCGCGCGAGCAGGTGATGCTTTCAGAGAAGCTGATTCCGACCGGAGAGACCCGGCCGCTGGCTTTGCCGAATCCGTTCCCCCTGAAAGATGGCCCGCTCGATAACGTGTTCACTGGGCTGGACGGCGGCGATTTCGTGCTGTCGGGCCGCCGGCAGACGATCGCGGTGCGCTACGGGCCGAAGTTTCCCGTGGCGGTGGTCTACTCACCACAGGGAGGTCAGTTCGTTTGTTTTGAACCGATGTCCGCCCTGACCAATGCGTTCAATCTGGATCACGCGGGAATCGACGCCCGGCTACAGCGGGTGCCACCCGGGGAAACCTGGCGCGAAAGCTTCTGGATCACGCCCCAAGGCTTTTAAAAGATTTAAGGCTGCTTCTTGGTGGGAGCAGCGGCGGTAGCCGGCTTCGAAGCCGTGGGACTGGTCACCGGAGGCTTGGCGGAGGTGGTGGCCGGAGCCGGACCAGGATTCGCTTTGTCGTACAGTTCGATGATCTGGCGCGTGATGTCGACGGAATTCGACGCATAGAGCACCGGCGTGTTCGGACTGCTGACGTCGAGAATCACCGCATAGCCGTTGGCCTGCGCGTAGCTGTCGATCACCTTCATCATTTTCTGACCCAGTTGGTCCAGCAGTTTGCGCTGTTCATTGTCCGCGTCTGAAGTGGCGTCTTCCATCTCGCGGTTGTACTGCTTGGTCTTGTTCTGAATAGTGCGATCGAGATCCGCCTTGGCGGCATCCGCCATGGCCGCTCCGCCGCGCTGCAATTTGTCCTGAAGGTCGCGGATGTCCTGGGCCTGCTTATCGAGCTGCCGTTTTCTGGGCTCGAGCGATGTCTGGAAATCCTGCATCGCCTTTTGCCCGTCCTTGGTGCTGACCAGGGCGCTCTGAATCTGAATGACGGCGACTTTGGCCGGACGGGCGGAGGCAGCGGCCGGTTCGGGAGTTCGGACCGGACCTTGCGCGAGACCGGTCGCCACCATGGCCAGGGTCAGACAGGAAGTGGAAAATAAGTGTTTCACGGCTTCGTCCTCGACTGCTGATAAATCTTGCCTACTGCTTCTTCACCGGCGCCGGAGCGGGCTTCACGGGGGCGGGCTGGGCGGCTGGTTTCGCGGGAGCGGAGGGTCCGGCCGGATTCAACCGGTCGTACTGATCGATGATGTCCTTGGTAATGTTCACGGTATTCGATGCGAACATCACGGGCGTGTTGGGATTGCTGACGTCCAGAATGATTGAAAATCCATTGGCCTGGGCGTATTTATCGATCACCTGCATCATCTTGCCGCTCAGGTCCTGCAGCAGCTTGTTCTGCTCATCCTGGGCTTCGGCTCGCGCGTCTTCCATGTCGCGGTTGTAAGCCTTGGTCTTGGTGTCGATATTGCGCGCCAGATCCTGCTTGGCGGCGTCGGCCATTTTGTCGCCGCCGCGCTGGAGCCGGTCCTGAAGATCGCGGATTTCCGCGGCCTTCGCATCCAAATCCTTTTTGCGCGGCTCTAGCTTGGTGTTGAGCTCCGCCGCGGCCTTTTGTCCATCCCTGGTGCTGACGATGGCGGTTTGAATTTCGATAACGCCGATCTTAGTGGCCTGAGCGTTGGCGGCCAGGCTCGCGGCGAGCATTATGCCCGTTACAGCCGACCAGCGGGATAACGCAAGTATTTGTTTCTTCACGACTAAACTCCTGGATAGATTCTTATCTTTAACAGTTTACCAACTTAAAACGTCCGGCCAATGGTGAAGCGGAAGGTGGAGGCCCGCTCCCAGAACGGCAGCGGCTGGCCGAATTGCGCCAACGCGTTGGCGAACGTCGCGGCGTTGGCAAAATAGCTGCGATCCGCCACCACCGGGGGCTGGACATTCTCTCCGACTCGCAGCGGGTTATAGGCCCAATACAAGCGGAACGGCGCGTTCACAACGGGCATCATGACCTGAATTTCCACGCCGGTCGACATACGGGGAATCTGAGTCCCTGCCGCGACCACGGCCCGGTTCGGGAACGCCGCTTCGGGGAACTGGCCGTTCAACTGGGAAATGCGCTCCGGGTTCAGCGCCAACTGACTGGTTCGCGAGAGCTTGTTGATGCCGGCGTCGGCGAAGAATGCCCAGGTGACCGGTCCGAAAATAGGGATTCGATACTCGGCATTGAACACGCCGACTGTATCGCCGCCGGGGGTCACCAACTGGTAGGTCGGAATGTTCTGGAAGACATTGTTATACACCTGGTTGCCATTGGAATCGAGCCCGCGCTGCTGGCGCGGGCTGCCATCGTTATTCAACACCTGCAAGCTGGTGGACGTGGGAACGAAGGCGAGAGGGGTAATGCCCCAGATGTCGAATCCGCGGATATCGTCTTCACCGCCGATGTAGAAGCGGTTGAACGGCGGGGCGACCTTGCCGTCAAAACCCGTCATCCATTTCCCGAGCACGTGTAATCCGATGATGTGCTTCGGATTGAGCGGCGACTTGTGAAACCATTTGGCATCGAGCACCGGCTCAATCTGATTGACGTTGCCGCCGAGCACGCCGCCCGAATACTGTACGGAAATCTGCAACGCCTTGCCGGCGGTCGGCGTAATCGGGTGATTAACCGAGTTGTACACGTACGACGGACGTGATGGTGGACGAGGTGATTCCGTTCAACTGGTTCGGTCCGTTGATGTTCAGGAAGTTCAAATACTCGAAATAGGTGCCGGCCGCGTCGCTGAGCGTCTTAACGTTCTGGATGGTATAGCCGTAGCTCAGGCCAAGACGGGCGAAACTGCGCTTCAGCGGATAACTGGTGAATACGGTGAAGCCGCGCGAATTCGAGATGTAATTCAGCAGGTTTTGGGTGCCGAGCTGATTGTACAGCGGGATCAGGTTGGTGCCCGACAGGATGGACGCTTCGCGCGCCTGGTTGAAATCGAATCGCGACATGAAGACGGTGAAACCGACCTGCAACGGACGATCGAACAGGTACGGCTCGGTGAAGCCGATCTGCGCGCTGGTCTGCACGGTTCCCAGCTGCGTGGTCAGGCTGAGCGTTTCGCCGAGACCCAGGAAGTTGTTGGTCGAGTAGGAGAATCCGATAAAGCTTCCGGCGATGGCCGAAACGCCGCCGTTCAACTGTACCGAATTCTTGCCGCGTTCCTTCACCTTCAGCGTGATGTCGACCGTATTGGTCTTGGTGTCGCGCTTGATGTCGGCGGCTTCGTTCTTCCTTGAGGACTTCGAAATAGCCGAGCTGGTTGAGGCGCAGGATGCTCAGCTCCCACAGGTGGGTATTGAAAATATCGCCTTCGTCGATCAGCAGCTCGCGGCGGATCACCTTGTCGCGAGTGGTGGTGTTGCCGGAGAAATCGATGCGCCGGACGAAGAACTGATGGCCCTCGTCGAAGGTCAGCGTCAGATCGATTTTGTCGGTATTGGGGACCGGCTCAAAGGTCGGCTCGGCCACGAAATCGATATAGCCGAACTGCCCGTAGAGCTTGCTGCAGATCGGTAAATCCCTTGCGCAGCTTGGCGGTGGAAAATACGTCGCCCTTCTGCATCTGGAACACCGGTTTCATCAGCGAATCCGGCGTGCGGAACAATTTCACGCCGACGAAATTGATGTTGTTCAGATGATACAGGCGGCCTTCTTCCACGCTGATATGAATGTTGGCGGCCTTGCCGATGGCCGGTTCCCTTCACCAAGGGCAGCCGGAATTTTCCGCCTCCCACGTTCACGATGTCGACTTTGGCGCCGGTGGTGTGCGCGGTGAAGTAGCCGTTGTCCTGATAGAACTGCTGGATGCGCTGCTGATCCTCTTCGAGCTTGGTGGAATCGTAGGTCTTGGGAATCAGGTTCTCGAAGAAAATGGAATACGGAATACCGTAGCCGTGAAGATTCTTCATGGAGCGCTTGATGGCCAGGGCGCTTTCATGATCGTTGCCATCGAAAGTGATCTGGCCGACCTTAACCTTGGGTCCCTCATTCACCTTGAACACGATTTCGAGCGACGCGGGCGGCACCTGGTGAACTTCGGGCTCGACGGTGGCGAACTGGCGGCCGCGCTCAGCCAGATAATCCTGCAAGACAACCTTGGCGCGCTGAACCTTATTCGGATCGTATTGCGATTCGACGCTGAGGCCGACCTTGCGCTCTTTGAACCGGTCCAGGATTTCCGACACGGTGATCGATTTCATCCCGTCATATTTAATGGATCGCACGATGCGCCGCTCGGTGACCACGAAGCGGATGATCCAGCCGGTCTGGCCCGGCTCCTTTTCCATGCGGATATCGTCGAAGCGGCCGGTGTTCCACAGGGTCATGAAATCGCGATGAAGTTGTTCTTCATCGTATTTGTCGCCCTTCTTGGTGGCGATGAGGGCACGAAGAGTGTCCTGCGGAACGCGGCGCGCGCCGCGGAATTCCACCGCTTCGACCACATCCTCGGAAGGCTGCCCGGGTTTCACCTGTTCGGGCGCCGCCGACGGATTCTCGAGCTTGGGAGCCTGCGGCTTGGGGGCCTGGGGCTTGGGCGGCTGAGTTTGAGGCTCCGTGGTTTCCGGCACGGTCTCGAACGGATTATTTTTTTTCTGTTGAGGAGGTTGCGGTTTCGCGGGCGGCGGCTGCTGTGCAGGGGGTGGTTGCTGCGGCGGGCTCTGCTCCTGTTGCTGTTCGGGCGTCTGGGCGAAAGCGTGCTGTAGGCCGAAGAGCGAAATCGAGAGGAAGCAGACCGCGAGTGTGCGCAGGCATCCGGGCCTGGGAAACGTCATCTAAACCGGGTTCCTTTCCACTCTGCGCTCTACCTCAGACGTCCGTCTCCTACCCCTGGTTACACTGAAGAACGGAGTCAACGTAAGCGAGACGACGCAGAAGTGAAACCGCTATTCTAGCAGAACTGGCGGAACAGAGGTCAGAATGCCGCGAGAGGGTGAGCCTTTCACGGTATCCTGAAGACGGGCCGACAGAAACTTGCGACTGCCGGCTGGTGACTGCTGTCCTCCTTACACATGCTCCATCGCGTTGTCATCACCGGGATCGGTGTGGTCAGTCCGAACGGGATCGGGACCCGAAATTTTTGGGACGCGACCAAGGCCGGGCGGAGCGGGGTAGCGCGCATTACGCGTTTCGACACCACGGATTTTCAGGTAAAGGTCGCGGGCGAGGTGAAAAGTTTTCGCGAAGAAGATTACATTGCGCCGAAGGACCGGCAGCATGTATCGCGAGTGGCCCCGCTGGCGATTGCGGCGGTGGGCGAAGCGCTGGAAACGGCGGGACTCGATACCTCGGCCATGACGCGCGACGAGCTCCGGCAGATCGGGGTGGTGGTCGGCACCGGCGGCGGCAGCCAGGAGTTTACCGAGGAACAGTACCGGCTTTATCACACCGGGCAATGGCGGCAATGCTCGGTGTACGTGGTTCCGACTTCGACTCCGGGAACGCTGGCGAGCGAAGTGTCGATGCGCTACGGATTTCGCGGGTTGAGCCATGTGATCTCGACCGGATGCACCTCGTCGACCGATGCGATCGGCTACTGCTTTCCGGAACATCCAGATGGGCGTGTTGCGACACCATGATCGCGGGCGGGGTGGATGCGCCGATCGCGCCGCTGATCCTGCGCGGATTTCAGGCGATGCGCATCATGGCCACCAAGTGGAACGATTGTCCGGAGCGCGCGTCGCGGCCGTTCTCGCGCGATCGCGAGGGATTCGTGATCGCCGAAGGCTCCTGGTTTTTCGTGATGGAGGAACGGGAGCATGCCCTCGCCCGGGGCGCGACGATCCTGGGCGAAATCGCCGGCTATGGATCGACGTGCGAGGCCTATCATCGCGTGCGCCTGGAGGAATGCGGGGAGGAGCCGGCGCGCGCCATCTCGCTCGCGCTGGAGGAAGCGGGGATCGCGCCGGAAGCGGTCGGGTACCTGAATTATCATGGAACGTCGACCGAATTGAACGACCGCATCGAGACGAGGGCGGTGAAGCTCGCGTTTGGGGATCATGCCTACCGGCTGCCGGGGTCGTCGCTGAAGAGCCTGATCGGACATCCGCAGGGAGCTTGCGGAGCGGCGGGGGTCGCGGCGACGCTGCTGGCCATGCGCGATGGAGTATTACCGCCGACGGCAAATGTTGACGTGGCGGATCCGGAATGCGATCTGGACTACATCACCAGTCCGGGTCGCCGCGCCGAGGTCGAGTATGCAGTGGCGAACTGCATCGCCTTCGGGAGCAAGAATTCTGCGCTGGTTCTGAAGCGGGCCTGAGCGGCCTTCGATAAAGAATCTGAATCACGGGCTTGCATATTGACATCTAACGGCAGAGGAGAATTCATGTCCAAACAGGAAGAAGCCAATCTCATCTTAAAGTTGTACGAATTGCGACGCGAGGAAACGATGCGAAAGGCGCGCGACTGGTTTTTCAGGGAATTCAATCCCGAGTCGTTCGCCGATTTCCAGAAGGCCATGTTCAGCGAGCATAGCGGCCACTTGCGCATGGTGATTACTTATTGGGACATGGCGGCGGCGCTGGTGAACCATGGCGCGATCAGCCTGGAACTGTTCACGGAGGTCAATGGCGAACATATCAGTGCGTTTGCGAAGATCGAACCGATACTTGGTGAAATTCGCGCGAACATTGCGCCGCAATTCGCGGCGAATCTGGAAAAGCTGATCGACGCGACGCCCGACGGCCGCAAACGCAGCGCGGACGCCCGGGAGCGGATCAAGCGCATCGCCGCGCAACTGGCCAAGTCCGCGCAACAGAATTGACGCGAGGTGCGCCGATCGGTGATAAACTGTCGGTGTAGCTCCGCCGTGCGCCCGTAGCTCAGTTTGGATAGAGCGTCTGCCTCCGGAGCAGAAGGTCATAAGTTCGAATCTTATCGGGCGTACCACACCTCCGAAGTAATTTTCGGCAGTACCTTTGACGAGGATCGCGCGCAGTGCGCTATTTTTGTTGAGTCCCAATCCGAACAATTGAGGTACATGGAACGATTACGATCGCCGACATCGTGAGATTTTTGTACTTAATATTTTCCGGAGGGTAGGGCCGCTTGTTCCAATCGCGGCGTTGATCCCGCCATGCAATTTGTTCCTGTATGTCGCTGGAGGCTTGTACCGAAACGCCGCGAATAATATGGCTCCGCTTTCAGTTCTGATACTGTTCTGGCTTGTTATTCCGTACGTATCGGCCAGACGGCAGGCGTCAACCCGCGGCTACCTTCGTGAACCGATGACGTTCTCGTTCAGTGCCGACGAAGTTCACATCAGCGGTCCCAGTTTTTCCACCTCATTCGCATGGACGCTTGTCAAAGAGGTTCGCGAAACGCAGAGTTCAATTCTTTTCTATGAAGGGTCCAATATTGGACGGATCCTGCCGAAACATTTCTTTCCGACCGCGGAGGATCTCGCAGCATGTAAAGCTCTGATCTCGACGTATCTCGCTCCAAAGGCGATCAAGCCTCCCGGTTTCGTTGGACGGTGGTGCTGAGCGACAAGGGCCGGGCACAAGCGCGTCCTGCTCAAGACAATTCAAACGGCGTCGATTCTGCATGTCCTTCGATATACTGGAGGCGTAGCGCCCGACGATGGAGCAAATCATGAGCGACCTGGACCGACTTCATGAAATCATCAATGCCTTGCCTCCGCGTCAGATCGACGCCCTCCTGGCTCTTCTCGATACTTGGCAACCCGTCCGCGATGAGGAGTTCGGCCGCCGTCTTGCGAGAGCCCCCGAAGAAGAAGTAGATGAAGAAGAAGTAGATGAAGAAAGCACGGCCCGAGTTCTGGCGGCCGAAATCGAACATGGGGAGAACATCTCTCACGACGAATTGAAGCAGCAGTTGGGTCTGTGAAGAGGACCCTGATCTATAGGCCTTTGTAAGTGATGTTCAGGTTTCGGTCCGAAGCCCAGGATTTGTGAGTTAATAAGTAAGCACGAATCCCAGTCAATCTGAAAGCGGGAAAGGGAGGACCATGACCCGAAAGAACCTGACGGCATTTGCCGCGGCCGCGCTGCTGATCGGCGGCGCTACCCTGAGCTATGCTCAGCGGACCAAGAGTTCGTTAACAGCCGACGATTACATCGAGATCCAGCAGCTATACGCGCAGTACAACGATGCGATCGACTCGGGCGACGCGGAGGGCTACGCAGCGACGTTCATTCCGGAAGGCGTGTTCAATACCTTTCAAGGTCATGATGCGCTGGTCGGGTTCATTCATCGCTGGCGCGAAAACATGAAGGGCGGCAACATGCGCCACTGGAATACGAACCTCGCCATCAAGGGGACTCCGGAGGGAGCCAGCGGGTCGGTATACCTGATGCTGCTGGATGTCAGCGCGCGGCCGCCGGTGATCGCGAGCGCGGCGAAATACGAAGATGAGCTGGTGAAAACGTCAGAGGGCTGGCGTTTCAAGAAGCGAGTCACCAGGGGCGAGGGTCCGCCTCCCGCTGCCAAGAAACAGTGACGCCAGCACGCTGTACGGTCTTCGAATTGCATTCCTACGCTCATGATTCGCAAATTGAAGACCGGCGAATACAGGTTATATTCACGAAAGAAAAACCCTAAGACCGGACGGCGCAGGAATCTGGGCACGTTCGATACGCGGGACGCAGCGGAGAAACACGAGCGGGCCGTGCAATATTTTAAGCGCCGGGGCTGACGAATTTACCGGTGCGCTCTCTTCCGCGAGTATAATCGCGTGGAAGGAGGGCACTGTGAAATTTCTCGTGCTCTGGCATCTGGACGTCGGCCGGCCTGGCCCGGACCTGATCAAGGCGATCGCCGAACAGCAGAATTACGGCAAGAAGATGGAGGCCGACGGCAAGGTGGAATGCCGCTATCACTTGATCGGCAAACACGGCGGCGCCTGGATCTACAAGGTGAAATCCAACGAAGAACTGGACCTGCTGTTGGCGATGGCGCCGGTCTATAATTTCGCGCATTATGACGTGATGCCGCTCGCGGACATGTCAGGCGCGTCTGCTTTGCTGGGGAAGCAGAATTAAATCGCTAGTGCGGACGATGGAAGAGTCCGACGTACGCCGCTTTTCCGCGAATATGCCCGGCCATCGCCTGCATGATGGAAGTCCGGACCGTCTGGGCGTTGGGATTAGGCTCCTGTGGTCCCTGAGGATTCACCTTGATATCGAGCGTGGTGTCCAGCGCGTAAAGCTCCATGACGTAATGATGCAGCGGTCCGGCGGCGGGCGCGCCGGGGCCCCGATATCGCGACCCGCTGACGCTGATCTGGCGGGTTCCGTCGGGTAACTCAAAGCCGTCGGGTCTTCCCTGGGCGATACCGGTCGCGGTGCCGGGAATATTCCAGAGCATCCAGTGCAGCAGACCGTCCGTGGAATTGTTGACCACCGTATCCGCATCCTCGAAGATCAACACGAAGCTGGCGGTGCCTTGCGGGGCCCCGCTCCATTCGATGGCGGGAGAAATTTCCGCGCCGGCCTGGGTGTATCGCGCCGGAATGACGCCGCCGTCGGGCCACGCCGTGGTAATCAGGGTCATGGTCTGGGTGGCGGGACCTCTGCCGCCGCGCCCGCGTCCGGCGGGAGGCGCTTGCGCCGAGGCGACTCCGTGAAACGCCGCGAGCGTCGTGAGGATCGTTATTGATCGAAGTAATCGCATTTCTTTTCTCCGCATGAACCGCAAGACCGTTAACGTTTGAATCCGGGATGAGCCTTGATCCACGCATCGTAACGCATGCGCAGGGTCTTCACGGGATTGAGATTCTCACCGGGCTTGATGTTGAACTCCGGCCCGTGATTGGGTTGCGACACGGTGATGTACATCGCGTACTTACCGTCGTTATGCAAATTGGGGCGATCGGCGGGGCCATCGGCATCGCCCGGATCGGCAGCCAGAATGTAGGCCACCAGAGAAGTCCGCGTGGTGCACGGGATGGACGAGCTACCGGCCGGGACTGCGGGGACCTGGCAAGTGCAGCGGCTATCTCCGCCGGCGGCATCGGCGGCTTCCATGGCCGCCATAACTCGGTCTGTAATTCCACCGCTTGCGGCGATGAAGGCCTTGACGGCGCTGGGGACCACTCCTCCCGAGCGAAGAATGTTGCCCTGGATGGAATAGAAGATTTCCGTGCCGGGCACCTGGCCGTGCATATCCTGGCTGACGAATCCGTTGCCCAATCCGGAGTGGCCCGCCGCGCGGCCCTGCAGATCGACGATGCCGAATTGGCGCGACTGGAAGCCTGGATCCTCGCTGAGCATTTCGATGATCCGCGCGGGATCGGTTCCTCTTTTCAATTCGTCGAACACGAGCGTCTGATTCTGATGCGTCGCGCTGTCGACGGCGGCTTGGCACGCGGCTACGCCTTTCCCGGGCACGACCACGGCCTGCACGTCCTTCAGGAAGTCGTCGGTAGTGCCGGTGCAGGTGGAGGAAGAAATCACCACGCGTCCGGTGCTCCGGTCGACTGCGACCACGGACCAGGTCGCGAAGGCGGAAGATCCCCACGCCAGCAGCATCGTTAGAAGAATGCCGATTTTACGCATTTATTGACTCCTTGCTTCAGAAGCAATGGTCCGGAGTCCCAGGCGGGCTGGCCGGGACCCGGACTTGCGATTTTACCGCAGCGGCGCCGGCGCTCGTCAAAAAACCAGGCGAAGCGCGAACTGGATCTGGCGCGAACTGGCGCGGATCCGAAGTTCCCGCCGACGTGATCGTCCGAACGTCGAGCTGCTGACGGTCGCATTGGGATTGTCGAAGTTCGGATGATTGAAGATGTTGAAGAATCTCGCTGCGGAACTGCAGGTAGCGGCTCTCGCTGAACAGCGGGAATCTTTTCAGCAGGCGGAATCGAAATCGTGGGTCGGCGGGTCCGATGACGATATTGCGTCCGGCGCTGCCGTAGCGTCCGAGAAAGCTGTTGCGAAGCAGGACGTGTTGAACCACTTGCCGGATCGTGCGCGAAATTATTCGGATTGCAAGTCACGTCCGGACGGGTATTGCTGTAGTGCCGGTGAGAGTAAGTGGTCCGGCGAGCACATCGAGAGGATTGCCGGATTGCACCGTGACGATGCCGTTGGTCTGCCATCCGCCGAGCAGGAAATCTCCCGCCTTGTTCATGTTTCCGCCCAGCCGGTGGCCTTTCCCGATGGGCAGGTCGTAGGTATAGCTGGTGACGAAACGATTTCGGGTGTCGAAGGTCGATAGACCACGCTCGAAGTGCAGATTGAAAACGTCGATGGCTCCGGCATTCCAGGACGAGGCGTCGTCGATCGCTTTCGAATAGGTATACGAAGTGAGGAAGCTGAGTCCGTTCGAAAATTTCTTTTCGACTGGACGCCTGCAGAGCGTGATAGCTGGACGACGCAGATGCCGAGTCGACGTGATGGCCGAACACCGGGTACGGGCGATTGGCCTGCGCTGAAAACCGACGAGGGAAGCGCAGGTTGCGTTGTAGTCGTAGCGTATCGAGGTGCGTGCCCTTGGAGCCGACATATCCGACGGTGACGCCGCATGAGTGGCTGGCCTGGTGCTGGACGTTGAAGTTCCACTGCTGCAGGTAGCCGTCGCGGAACGGACTCTCGAGCCAGGTGGACGCATGGGAATCGGCCGCCGGCGACGGTGCCGCCGTAGGGATTGGCGAGGTTGATGTTGGGCACTCCATTGGTGCTCGGTTGAAGCTGTAGCCGGTGAGGAACGGCGCGGTCAAGCGGGAGTTCAGGATGACATTCAGAATTTTGATCATCCCAGAAGACTCCGTAGCCGCCGCGGATCACGGTCTTCGGTCCGAACGGGGTCCACGCAAGCGCCGAACCGTGGAGCGAACTGCCCTTCGGAGGAGTTGTAAATGCTCTGCGGCTGGGTGTGAGATGCGCGGTACGGCAGCGGCGTGCTGTCGGGGAAGACGGGTCGAAGGTCGCGAGGTGGTTGTACTTGTCGATGGCCGGCGTGTTGTATTCCCAGCGGATTCCCAGGTTCAGCGTGAGGTTCGGAGCTGACGCGGAAGTCGTCCTGGCGAACAGGTTCGCGAGGAGGTTGCCGAAGCCCGGCGACGGTGTTGGCGTTGATGCCGGCGAAGGAGCGGCTCACGGTGGCCGTGCTGGGAAAGCCGAGAGGAATCTCGGCGATGGCATTTCCCGTGCCGCCGACGCATTCCCACGCCGGATGCGGTGGCGGACACCTGCGCGGTGAAGAACGGCGTGAAGTTCAGCGTGCCGCGCGCGCTCGAATCGAAGAGGAAGTTCTCCTGGAAGTGGCGGATCTCGGCGCCGAACTTGAAGGCGTTGGTCCCTTGGTCCAGGAGAGAGTATCGGTCCACTCGTAGGTATTGTCGTGCGATCCTGCGGGAGATTGCCGCCTCGCCGAGGTGGTCGTAGTCCGCTGGCGATACGATGGGCACTCCGAAATCGAGCGGAGCTGCGCGACGTGCCGGTGATGCCGAGCTGGGTGGAGATATCCTTGTCCGAGTCCTGCTGGAAGATGCCGCCGCGCACCCGGTGAAGCCCAGGCGCGAGCCTCGTTCACTTGGTTGGGGCCGAGCAGGGCGACGTCATCGAGCACCAGGCCTCTGGCCGCCGTTCAGCGTGTTGCAGCCGAAGCCGGGCACATTGGTCAGGGAGCAGAACGAATCGAAGGTATCGAACCGATTCTCCTTGCTGAAGGTGTAGCGGCCGAACAGGTTGTCGGATTCGCCGAAGCGATGATCGATGCGTCCGGTGAACTGATCGAAGTCGTCGGTTTTGCCCTGGCTGGAGGTGTACAGACCGCTTGAGGCGTTGTTGGGCGCGTTGGGATCCGGATAGAGACCCAGGATCGCCTGACCGACTTTGCTGAAATCCTGTGATGGAATGATGTTTCCGGAGAACGGCGTGCGTTGACCGGCGGCGTTCAGCGAATTGGGATCGTAGATGATCGTGTTGGGAAGCAGCGCCGAGAAATTTCCGCCTTTCATCGCGGCGGTGGGTACGGTGGCGACGCGAGTGATCGACTGTCGCACTCGGGTGCTTTCCCAGTTGAAGAAGAAAAACGTCTTATCCTTCTTGATCGGGCCGCCGATAGAAGTGCCGAACTGGTTGCGCTTGAACGGCGGAATGGAAGCGGGCGCGGGCTTATCGAAGAAATTCTTCGCGTCCAGATCGGCGTTGCGCAGATATTCGTACAACACTCCGTGGATCTGGTTGCTGCCGCTACGGGTGGCGAAATTGATTTGCGCGCCGCCGCTGCGTCCGAACTCCGCGGTGTAGGTGCTCTCCTCCATTTTGAATTCCTGGATCGCTTCGGTGGAGATGGCGACAGAATATTGATTGATCGCCAGATCGTTGTTGTCCACGCCGTCGAGCAGGAAGTTATTGGCCTGTTCCCGCGCGCCGTTGACGGAGATCGATCCGCCCTGGGTCTGGTTTTGCGATCCTTTCACGCCCTGGTTCGCGCCGGGGACCAGCAACGTCAATTGCAGGGGATTCCGGCCGTTCAGCGGAAGCTCGGTGACCTTCTTGTTATCGACCACGTTGCCGACGGTAGCCGAATCCGTGTTGATGACCGGCGCGGAGGCTTCGACGGCCAGGGTTTCGGTGACCGCGCCGACGCTAAGTGTTAAATCGACGCGCAGTTTGTCGTCCACCTGGAGCAGCACGTTATTGCGCTCCAGTTTCTTGAATCCGGGCTGTTCGGCGGTGATGTTATATGTGCCTACGGGCAATTGCGCGAATAAATATTCGCCGCTGTCGTTGGTGGATTCCTGGCGCGTCAAGCCGGTGCTGGTTTGTTTGACGGTGACTTTCGCGCCACGAACGATTGCGCCCGATTCGTCGTGGACGCTACCTAAAATTGTTCCGCGGATATTTTGGCTCAGCCCGGTGACAGCTAAAAAGGACAGCGCCAGGAGACACGTACAAATCCGATGTCGCATGGGAACCCCTTACGTATTATTCAGAATCCAAGAAACGCGAGACGACTTTATGTCACAAGTGAGCCCGATTATAAATTGGACTTCCGTGAGTGTCAACAATAACCAACATTAGACGCGGATGATGGAACGGTTCTGTTGCGGGCGTAACACCGGACCCTTGGATTTTATCGACTCAGTGCCGCGCGGTTCGCTACCACCGGTTCGGTGGTTTTCAACTACTGACTGCGCGGGATCTCTTCGCGGAATGGTCTTCCTTTTCAAGCATCGGGCGCATGGCGTCTGGCGTGCTTTTATCAAAGCGCAGTTCGAAGGAGGTCACAGATGAAACGCGGATTGCTGAATTGGATCAGAAAATCGACACTTCCGGCGCTGGTGTTGGGATCGGTGCTTGCGATCACCAGCCCCGTTTCCTTGATGGCGCAAGGCAGGGGCGGAGGCCACGGCGGTGGTCACAGCGGTGGCGCGCACGCTTACTCCGGAGGTCACGGCGGCGGTCGCAGCTTCGGCGGCGGTGGCGGACGCTCCTACCAGGGTGGTGGTGGACGCTCCTACCAGGGCGGTGGCGGACGCAGCTTTGGGGGTGGAGGACGCAGCTTCGCCGGTCCGCAGCGCGGCTTCGGAGGGGGTGCGCGAAGTTTCGGTGGACGGAGCTATGGGTATGGCGGGGAGCGAGGCTTTCGCGGCGGACGCGATTACGACCGGGGCCGGTATTATCGAGGCGGCGGCTGGTACGGCGGATACTATGGCGGACTCGGGTTCGGCTATTCCTACGATCCCTACGCTTGCGATCCGGCGGGCTACTACGATCCTGCTGGAAACTGGCGTCCCTACCCGGGTTGCTACGCGTATCCCCCGCAGTACTGACAGAGCAGCTCGCGTTTTCCAGGCTGAATCCGCTCGAGTCTCCCGAGGGACGCGGATTCAGCCCGGACGCGGGCTACATCTTTACGGAGTCAATGTGTACCGAGTCACTGGTCATTTTGCCGGTGACAGTGACTTTGCGGCCTTCATGACCCTTGATGGAATCGGGATTCTCGATCTTATAAACCTTGTCGCCGGTCACGAAGACAGGCGCGCCGCCGCTTTTGATGCAGCTCGCGGCACAGCGCTGATCCGCGGGAGTCGCCGCGGAGTGCTTGGCGCCGCACGCGTCGTCGGATACGACACCGGTCCAGCTTTCGGCAAACGCCGCGCCTGCGAACAGCGACAGGAATAACCCGGCGGTAAAGATGTGTTTCATGAGTGACCTCCCTTCTAAAGACGGTATCCGATTCCCTGGTGCGGCCGCAAGGCGGAATCAGGCGTTGGCGCGCAGCCGGTATTTCCGGTACTGGCCGGGCGTCATACCGGTATGGCGCTTCAGGATTTTACAGAGATGACTTTGGTCGGTGAATCCGTTGCAGAAGGCGATCTCGGCAATGGACGCGTCGGTATTCATCAGCGCGTGGCACGCGGCCTCCGTCCGCAGGCGCCGGATCAAATCGCCCACGCAGCAGTCGTAGCGCTTTCGAAATGCCCGCGCCAGATGGACCGGATGAACTCCAACGGCTCCCGCCAATTCGGTTAAGCTGAGCGCCTCGCGGTAACGGTCGTGGACCATTTCGTTGACGGTCCGAAGCCAATCCGGCTCCGCGCGTTTCGATCCCAGGAAAAGCGGCTGGAGCGCCTCGGAGAGTAGTTCGATGCCGAGGCCTTCGGCAGACAGTCCGGAAAGCGGATCGGAGAGCGCCAGTATCTGGCTGAGTTTCACTCCAATCTGGCGGCAATACTGGCTGGTCAGCGAACTCTGGCGATCCGTAAGGACGCCTTGCTGCTGCAAGTCGCCAAGGAAATGCGGCTTAATTTCGACAATCAGGAGCCGGGCGCCCGTTTCATAGAAACGATTCGAATGGGATTCCCCGGCGACGTGAAAAATGACGCCGCCGTCTCCGCAGTCCCAGGATTTCATGCCGCAATGCTCCAGGTAAGCGCCCTGGAGTGCTACCGAAACATACGCCTGTTCGTGAGAATGCCGGGGCAGGACCTGATTGGGGCGATAGACCCCTTCGAGGACGGTGAAATTCGCAATCCCGCGCTTTCTGAGGATTTCGCCCTGGAACTCTCGTTTTCCCGCGGGTGTCACGATCGCTGTCTCCTCAGCAGGATTTGGGGTCTAGGATATCACTGGATCGACCCCCCGCGCTAATCCTGTACTAGAGCTAGACGTGTCCAATACATCGTTGTTAGCTGTTTGTAAACTATTGCCTAACTGTGCCGCGCCCGCGCCGCCGGGGCACACGACTGAACGTCAGGGGGCTCGAATATGCTTTATATCCAACAGATTAGGAATCTCAATCGGATTTGTGGCATTTGTATTTTTTTGATCCTAAGCGCGATGGCGGTGGCGCAGGTGGGTACTGGTTCCATACGAGGCGTAATCACGGATTCGACCGCCGCGGTAGTACCGAACGCGCGGGTGGTCGTGAAGAATGTCCAGACGGGTATTTCTCTGAATTTGACGGCCGACGCCGACGGGCGATACGTCGCGCCGAACCTGGCCGTAGGCCGGTATGAAGTGCAGGCGCAAGCCCAGGGATTCTCGACGGCGGTGCGCCAGAATATCGATCTGGCGGTGGGCGAACAGCGAGACGTCAGCATAGCGCTGGCGGTGGGCCAGATGGCTACCGAGGTCGCGGTGCAGGAAAACGCGGCGCAGGTGGATACCGCGACGTCTACGGTTTCGGGGCTGATCAATCAATCGCAGATGCGCGACCTGCCACTGAACGGGCGCAATTTCGAACAACTGATCGTCTTGACGCCGGGCGTCGTGCCGGTGACCAACGCCGCGGCGTCGGCTTACATCGGACGATCTCAGGTCTATTCATTCGCGGGAGCGCGGCCGGTGGGACAGGAAGAGCAGATCGACGGGCAAACCATCCAGGATTTCTGGGATCGCGGCGCCGGCGCGGCGGTACTGGGGACCTCCCTGGGCGTCGATTCGATCGCCGAATTTCAGACCTATACCAGCACGGCGAGCGCGCAATTCGGCGGCGCCAACGGCGGAATCAACGCCGTTACGCGGTCTGGCACCAACGATCTTCACGGGTCGGGATACTACTTCGCGCGAAACGCGGTGTTCGACGCCGATCCTTATTTCGTGCCGTCCACCGGCAAGCCGGCTTTCGAGCGGAACCAGTTCGGCGGAACGCTGGGCGGCCCGATCAAGAAAAACAAGATGTTCTTCTTCGTGAACTACGAAGGCTTGCGGCAGACGCTGGGCGAGACTCCGGTGGTGATTGTCCCGAATCAGGCGGCGCTCACGGAAGCAAGCAATTATCTGGCGACGCTCTCCCCGGGAAGCGCGGCGCGGGCGAGCGAACAGACGGTGGTCAACGCACTGCTCGGCCTGCCGGGACCCGTCGCCGGCGCGATCAACCTGGGCAACGGAACGTCCCAGGAGATTCTCAACGGCAATCAAAGCGGCATCGAACATTACGTCGGCGCGCGATGGGATTTCAATCCAACGACGAAGGACAACGTATGGTATCGATTGATCTACGACCGCGCGAATCTGTCCGAGCCGTTCGCGGCCAACAGCGTCGGCCTGTACCCGCAGACCGCTTACGACCACAACCAGTTTCACGCGCTGGGCTGGACGCGCAATATCTCGAGCACGCTGATCAGCCAGGCGCAGTTCAACTTCACGCGGACTGTTCAGGTGGGCAACACGCCGAACCGGATCTCCGGCTACAACTGCAATCCGGATAACGGATACGACTGCTTCTACAGCGCACCGTCGCTTTCCTCGGACTTCGGCCTGAATACTCCGACCGCGCCGATTTTCGATTACATCCAGAATAAATTCGAGCCTCGCGAGCAGGTGATCTGGATCAAGGGCGGGCATTCGATTTCGATGGGCGGGTCCGTTCTGCGGGATCAGACGGCGACGAATACGCCGGTGAATCCGGCCGGAAATTATTATTTCTCGTCGTGGGGATACAGCGCGAGCGGAACTCCGACAGCTAATTCATTCCTGACCGGCCAGCCGTACTCGTTCATCGGCGCGCTGCCCAACCAGGCGGATAGCAATCGCGATTTCCGGGAAACGGATTATACGGTGTTCATTCAGGACGACTGGAAGGTCGCGAAGAACCTGACCATCAACATGGGGTTGCGGTACGCCTTCGAAACCAATCCGATCGAAATCCACAACAAGCTATACGCATTCGTGCATCCTCTGACCAGTGTCGACACCGCATATGTGAACGTGCCGCACCCGTTCTCGAGCAATCCTTCGACGAAGAACTTCGATCCGCGGCTGGGCATGGCGTGGTCGCCTTTCAAGGACAACAAGACGGTGGTTCGCGCAGGATTTGGCTTGCTGCACGACGTGTTTCAACCGCGCAGCTACGGTGTCGGATACAATTTCTCGCCGCCGTTCAATCAGGTGACGGTGCCGTTCCCGGCATTCACCGTGCCGATCGCTTTCCAGTGCACGGCTGCCCCTTCGCAATGCACGCCGCCGCTGCCGTCGATTCACGACGCGCTGGGCTACAACATTTCGAGCACCCCGTACATCATTCAATACAGCGCGAACGTCCAGCGCGAGCTTCCCGCTGGGATAGTGGTCAGCGCCGGCTACATCGGTTCCAAGAGTTCACATCTGTTGACTCAGATTGAATTGAATCCGCCGGTCAACTCCGGCACCGCGCAGAACCCGGTCTTTGCAACCGAGCAACTGGTCGGCACCAGCCAGACGCTGGTCACCAATACTCGCATCAACACCAATTTCGGAGATATGGGCGAGATTCTCCCGGTGGCGGATGCCAGCTATAACGCGGTCCAGTTCCAGGCCAACAAGGCGCTGACTCACGGCCTGCAATTCCAGGCGAATTACACCTACTCGCACTGCTTCGACAACGGCTCAGCGACCTACTCGGTGGACAATGGCGGATCGCTCGCGCCGCTGCCGCCCTACCCGCTATCGCGAAATCAAGGCGCGTGCAGCTTCGATCGCAAGCACAACGTTTCGGTCAACCTGGTCTACGAACTTCCGTTCCATGGCCATCGGTTGACGGAAGGCTGGCAGATCGCCAACATCACGGGATTCCACACGGGTCTGCCGTTTACGGTTGTTTGCGGCTTCGACTGCCTGGGTTTGAACGAGCAGAATAGCGCCAACTGGGTGAACGTGAACTCCGGAGTGAGCCTGAACAACGTGGTGCAGCCGGGCAATATCAATCACTATTTCAAAACCGCGGACTTCAGCCTACAGGCTCCTGGAACGTTGGGGAACGAAATCCGCAATTCGTTCTATGGCCCTTCGTTGACGAACGACGATCTGGCGATTGTGAAGAACACCAAAATCAGTGAGCACATGAATATCCAGCTTCGGGCGGAGGCGTTCAACATTTTCAATCATCCGAACTTCTCCAACCCCAATACCAGTTTGTATACGGGTCCGACTTCGCCGAACCCGAACGCGGGCAAGATCACCGGAACCATCTCGGCGCAGGGCGGATTGCCGTCCTCCCGGCAATTGCAGTTCGCGCTAAGATTTCAGTTCTAGGCGCAGCCGGGCCTGAAAGGCGAGGAGCGTACATGGATCAAAAGCGCAGCATCGCTGGGATCATTCTTCTTTGCGGCGCGCTCAGTTTCGCGCAGCCCAAATCGCCGGAGCAGACATTCGGCTTCAGAATGGGCGCGGACCACAAGCTGGTGAAGTGGCCGCAGATCGTCGAATACTTCAACACGCTCGGCTCGTCGTCCAACAAGGTGAAGATCGTCGAGGCGGGGAAGACATCGGAAGGGAATCCGATGATCGTGGCGATCATTTCGTCGCCCGAGAATCTCGCGAAGCTCGATCATTACAAGGAAATCTCGCAGAAACTCGCGAATCCCGCGGGTCTCAGCCCGGACGAGGCTTCGCGTCTGATCGCCGAGGGGAAGCTGATCGTTACCGTCAGTTGCTCCATCCACGCAAGCGAAGTGGCGGCGACGCAATTGTCGATGGAACTCGCCTATGACCTGGCGACGAAAGACACGCCGGAGATCAGGAGGATTCTCGACCAGGACATCATCCTGCTATGGCCGTCGCATAATCCAGACGGCAATATCACGGTGATCGACTGGTACAACCGCAACCTCGGCACCAAGTATGAAAACGCTCCGCTGCCGTGGCTTTATCACAAGTATGTCGGTCACGACAATAATCGCGACTGGTTCATGCTGAACCTGGACGAGACCAAAGTCGTCACGAAATTTTATTTCAAGGAATGGTTTCCACAGGTCCATTACGACATCCATCAGATGGGACGCACCGGCGCTCGGCTGTTCGTGCCGCCGTTCCTCGATCCGCTGAATCCCAACATTCATCCGCTGATCTGGCGGGGGATCAATTTGCTGGGGACGCACATGGCGGAGGCGGAGGAAGAAGCCGGCCATACCGGGGTCGCCCAGAATATCCTTTATACGTCGTGGTGGGAAGGAAATTCGCTGCAGCAGCCGTGGTTTCACAACATGGTGAGCGTTCTGACCGAGGCGGCATCGCCGAACATGGCATCGCCGGTAACGCAAAAGGCGAGCGAGCTTACCGGGAACACGCCGGGCCTGCCCGACAATAGCCTGCGCGAGAATTTTTCAAATCCCTGGCCGGGCGGCGTGTGGCGTTTGCGCGACGTGGTGGAGTACGAATATACGGCGGCCATGGCGGTGCTCGATACGGCGGCGCGGTATCGCGAACATTTTCTCCGCAATTTCTACGACATGGGCCGGGATGAAATCAAGAAAGGGGAGACCGAGGCTCCCTACGCCTACGTGGTATCCGCGGAGCAGCATGACCCGAACACTGCAGTGAAGATGATCAATCTTCTGATCGATCAAGGCGCGGAGGTGCGGCAGGCTAATTCGGAATTTACTGCCGACGGCGTGCATTATCCCAAGGGATCGTACGTGCTGCTAATGGCGCAGCCGTTTCGTCCGTTCGTGAAGGACATCATGGAGCCGCAGCATTATCCCGACATCCGGGCTTTTCCAGGCGGCCCTCCGGTACCCCCTTACGACGTCGCGGGCTGGACGCTTCCGCTGCAGATGGGGGTCGCGAGCGCGGCAGTCAAGAATCGTTTCGAGGCGAACCTGACTCCGGTGACGCGAGCCGAGCCACCCGTTCCGCCGGTTGCGCCGGGCGGGACCAAGGTTACCGCGTTTCTGCTCGGACATGAAAGCAACGACAGTCTTACCGCCGTGAATCGTCTGATGAAGGCGGGTCACGAGGTGTATTGGTCGGAAGCGGCGTTTTCGAACCGCGGAAAATCATATGCCGCCGGGACGATCATCATTCCCGCGCAAGGTAACGCTCAGGCGGAGGTGCGATCCATCGCGCAGTCGCTTTCCCTGCCGCTCGCCGGCGTCAGCGGACCGCTCAATGTTCCCGCCTATAAATTGAAGCCGCTGCGAGTGGCGCTCTACAATCCCTGGGGCGGAAATATGGACGAAGGCTGGACTCGTCTCATGATGGAACGGTTCGAATTTCCGTATCAGGAAATTCGCCCGGCCGACGTTCGCTCCGGCGACTTCGCGAAAGGCTACGACGTGGTGGTGTTCGCCGATCAACCCATGGAAAGCCTGATCGAGGGCATCCCGGCGTCGCGAATTCAGCCGGAGTACGCGGGCGGAATCGGCCAGGAAGGCGTGGAGCACCTAAGGTCATTCGTGCGCAACGGTGGAACCGTGGTGGCGCTGGGAGCGGCCACCGCGCTGTTCATCAAGTCCTGGTCTCTGCCGTTGGTCGATGTGCTGCAGGGAGTGAAGACCACGGACTTTTTCTGTCCCGGATCGATTCTGGCGGCGCACGTCGACAACACCGATCCGATCGGTTACGGGATGCCGGAGGATGTCTCTTTATTTTTCGCGCGCAGCTCGGCCTTCGAGATTCAGCCGCAGAATTTCGCGCCGGGCGGGGAAGTCCGGACCATCGTGAAATACGCGGGCGATCATGCGCTCGAAAGCGGATGGATTCTCGGCGAGAGCCATCTCTACAATCGCGCCGCGGCGGTGGAAGTTTCGATGGGCAAGGGGCACGTGGTGCTGTTCGGATTCCGGGTCCAGAATCGCGCGCAGCCGCACGGCACCTTTAAGTTGTTTTTCAATTCGCTCTATTATGGACAGGCGGCCGCGGAGAAGCTTCACGTGGGCGTCGAGTAGCATGCATTCTTTCGAAAGGATTCCTGATCACAGATGAAACCGGTGCGCTTTTTGATCGTGCTTCTGTTACTTGCGGTATCGTTGCCGGCCCAGCCCAAGTACGATGTATACGCGATTAAATACGGGACGCTGAAAGATTTCTCGGTCGCTGGCCTGGTGGCGGGCGCGGATAAGTCGCGAAAAATGGATATCGCGCTCATGTTCTGGCTGGTCCAGGGCGGCGGGCACAACATTCTGGTCGATTCCGGTTTCTATCGCGATCAGTTCATGAAGCGTTGGAAGCCCGCCGATTACGAAAAGCCGTCGGTAGCCGTGGAACGCGCCGGCATCAAAGCATCCGACGTTACAGACGTGATCATCACCCACATTCATTGGGATCACGCCGACGGTTTCGATCTGTTTCCCAACGCGAAAATCTGGATTCAGAAAGAGGAAGTCGAGTATTACGCAGGGGAAGCCTGGCAGGGGCATAAGCGCACCGCGGCCGATCCTGACGATATTCTGGGCATCGTCAAATTGAACACCGAAGGCCGTGTTGGCCTGGTCAACGGCGACGCTCAGGAAATCCTGCCCGGTATCACGTGTTATATCGGCGGGAAGCACACTTACCAATCGCAATACGTGACCGTGAAGACCGGCTCGGAGACGATCGTGCTCGCCAGCGACAACGTGTATATGTACGAGAACCTGGAAAAACACGTGCCCATCGCGGCGACACTCGACGCCGATTCGAACCTGCGCGCGCAGGATCGGATGAAGACTCTTGCCTCCAATCCGAAACTGATCATTCCGGGACACGATCCGCAGGTGATGAAAAACTTCCCCGAGGTCGCGCCGGGCGTGGTGAAGATACAGTAACAGGATGGCTTCTTCCTCGAAAACGGCGTTCGAGCCCCGGCAGGGAATTTTGGCGAACTGGCTGATCTGGTGGCCGGCGATCGTGATGATGCTCGGCACGCTGCTGAGTTATCTGGACCGGCAGATTCTGGCGCTGCTTTCGCCGATGATCCTCAAGGAGACGCATCTTTCGGCGCACGCCTACACCGAAACCATCAGCGCCTTCAGTTACGCTTACATGCTGGCGACGCTGGTGTGGGGGCCGGTGCTGGACCGGGTGGGACTAAGGCTCGGCCTGTTTCTTTCTCTATCGATCTGGATGCTGGCGAGCGCCAGCCACGCCCTGGTTTCGACGTTTCTGGGATTCGCGGTGGCGCGCGCCGTATTGGGCATCGGCGAGGGCGCGATTTTCCCCGGCGGTTTTCGCGTGGCGATGGATTCGCTCCCGGTAGCCAAGCAGGCCCGCGGGATTGCGTTCGCTTATAGCGGATCGTCCATCGGCTCCATCGTCGCGCCTCTGATTTTTATTCCCATCGCGGTCGTTTACGGGTGGCGGCCCGCGTTTCTGGTCACGCCGGCGCTGGCGCTGATCTGGCTGATCCTGTGGCGGACCACGGTCAATCCCGAAAAGTTCCCGCATAAAACCGCGCCTGGTCGCCTGCAATTCCCGAACATATTCGAAGCCAGATTCTGGAGCATGGTGTCGAGCTACGCCCTCGGCGCTTTTCCAGTTGGCGCGATCAGCTATCTTTCGGCGCTGTATCTGTCGCGCGCGTTCGGCTTCACGCAGAAGGAATTGGGGTATGTGCTGTGGATTCCGCCGGCTGGCCTCGAAGCGGGATATTTCTTCTGGGGATGGGTGTCCGATCGTTTCGCGCCCAGCCATCCGCGCCCGCGCTGGCTGATTGTGTTGATGGCGCTGCTGTGCCTGCCGCTCGCCACCATCACCTGGTATCACAGCGCGCCGATCGCCATCGTGCTGCTCTCCTCGACGCTGTTCGCTTCCGGAGGACTGGTGGTGGTGACGCTGCGAACCGGAGCGCTGGCTTATCCCGCGAATCAGAAGAGCATGGCGGCTGGAGTCGCATCGTCGTCGTTTTCCGCCGCCGTGGCGGTCCTTTTGCCAATGTGCGGGAAGATGTTCGACGCGCATCAGTACGGACAGGCGTTCACCATGGTCGGGGTGCTGCCGCTGATCGGGACACTGGTCTGGCTCATTTTGCCGGTGCATCGCGCCGAGCCCGCGGCAAGTGCGGTTGGATTGTAGACTATTGGGGTGATTCGATCCGCGCGCCTGTCGGGTTAATCAACGGCGGGCCTCAAGGAGGCACTATGTGCCAGATGCAACGCCGTAAGTTTCTCCGTTCTTCGGCCGCATTGGTCGGCAGCGGGCTGATCGCGACCCCAAAAGGTCATGCCCAAAAAAAGGAACATGACGATATGCACCGCCATCCTCACACCGTATCCGTGATGACCGCGGCGGCAAACAGCTTTCTGGCGGCGCTCGATCCGCAACAGAAGGGAAAGGCCGTGATTCCTTTCTCCGATCCGGAGCGCATGCGCTGGTTCTACACTCCGGTGGAACGCAAGGGTCTCACGCTCGGAGAAATGGCTCCGTATCAAAGGCATCTGGCGAGCGCGCTGCTGGCGGCGGGACTGAGCCAGGCGGGATACATCAAGGCGGTCACCATCATGAGCCTCGAAGAAGTCCTGCGGGTGATGGAGAATAACGGCCGCATCCGCCGCGATCCGGAGAACTATCACTTTTCGATTTTTGGAGCTCCTTCGGACAGCGGGACCTGGGGATACCGGGTGGAGGGTCACCACGTCAGCCAGAACTACACGGTCACCGACGGGCAGGTGGTGGATGGGCCGAGCTTCTTCGGCTCGAACCCGGCGGAAGTCAGAGAGGGGCCGCGCAAGGGACTGCGCGTACTCGCGCGCGAGGACGACCTGGGCTTTACGCTGATGCACGCGCTGGACGAACCGCAACAGAAGGCGGCGATTGTGGATCCGAAAGCTTACGCCGATATCCTGACGGTGAATTCGCGAACCGCCGCTTTGAAAGGGCAGCCCTCCGGACTCGGCGCCGGCAAATTGAACGCCCGGCAATTCGATGCGCTACGGGCGCTCGCGGAGCTTTATGCTTCGAATCTACCGGTTGAAATCGCGGGGCGGCGCATGCAACAGATCGATAAAGCCGCGCGCAACGTGTGGTTCGCCTGGGCGGGCGGGACCAGGCCTGGAGATCCGCATTACTATCGCTTGCAGACTGAGTCGTTCCTGATCGAGTTCGATATGACGCAGGACAACGCGAATCATATCCACTCGGTGTGGCGCGATTTTGGCGGCGATTTCGGCGGAGACTTGCTGCGGGCGCACTATGACAGCAGCCACCGCGCCGCGCTGGCGTAAGAGCGGGACTTGTCTACCGATTAATCGGAATCATCACGTGCGCGCCGGGCGTACCGGGCAGCATCAGCCAAGGCAGTCCCTGTCCCTTTAAAGCGGCATCGCGCTGGCTGACGGTGGATACCCCGATCGATTCCGGTGTGGCCCCCGGCACGGACATCACCCATAGAACTTTGATCCGTCCTTCATCGCTCGAAAAACGATAGGACATGCTTCCGTAGGGTACGGGTTTGATGGTTCCGGCTTCCGTCGCAGCGGTCATCGCTTTCCGGATCTCCTCGGGCGATTTCTTTTGGGCGGTAAGCTTCGCCTGGTAATCGCGGCGATCGGCGGTCGCGATGGGGGAGCAGCGCGTGAACCCGTCGGCAGGATTCCTCGGCTGGCATTCCACCGCATTGGTACCTTTGCGCAGGATCTTGCGGTCCCCGTTGGCGTCGTAAACGAAAACCGTCGCTCCCGCCTTCAGATCCTCGGGTAGTGGGCGGACCGCGTCGGCGATTTGGTCTTCAATCGATTGCGCCGGAGCCGTTCCAGCGAGGAAGGTAGCCGCGAGCAGGATTGCGCCGGCCAGAGAGGGCAAACGTTTCATGATGACCTCCATCGAGACCCTATTGTGTCACATGCCTGACCCGGTTCTTCGGGTGATAAAATTTGGCTGGGTTTCCATATGCCTGCTTACAAATTTCGAGTTAATGGAGAGCGAGTGAGCGTCGATTCGTGGGACCCGGATCAACCCCTCCTCTACATTCTGCGCAACACTCTGGGCCTGCATGGCGCGAAGTTCGGTTGCGGGCTCGCGCAATGCGGAGCCTGCACTGTGCTGGTCGACGGAAAGCCGGTGCGCTCTTGCGTCACTGCTGTGAAACAAGTCGAAAACCGCGCGGTCACCACCATCGAGGGAATCGGGACCCCCGATCGGCCGGACCGGATCCAGGCCGCGTTCATCGCGGAACAAGCCGCGCAGTGCGGATACTGCACGAATGGCATGATCATGACGGCCAAGGCCCTGCTCGATGAAACGCCTCACCCCGAGCTCGACCAGGTCAAAACCAAACTTGCCGGCAATCTGTGCCGTTGCGGCACGCACACCCGCATTTTGAACGCGGTGATGCGCGTGGCCAAAGGATAAAGGCCATGGCGACCGTCCACATTTTATCGCGGCGGGACATCCTCAAATCCGGAGGAGCCCTGATAGTCAGCTTTACGATGGCTGCGGCGTTACCGAAACACGTTGTTGCCCAACCGGGGCGCGGCGCGCCGGCCGAGCTCGACAGTTTTCTAGCGGTCCGTGAGGACGGCTCGGTGACGATCTTCACCAGCCACGTGGATGTGGGCACCGGGATCGCGACGGTTTTTCGTCAAACTGCGGCCGAAGAACTGGGTATTCCGGTGGAGCGGTTCACCGTGGTGGAAGGCGATACCGGGACCACGCCGGATCACGGAGGAACCGGCGGCAGCACTGGAGTCCCTCGTGGCGCGGCCGACATTCGACGCGCCGCCGCGACCGCCCGCCAGGCCCTTCTCGATCTTGCGGCGAAACAGTTGAATCGCGCGGCGTCTGATTTGACTATCTCGGGTGGCGAAGTGCGGCCGCGGAGTGGCGGCCAAGGTATCGCAGTCGCAAAGCTGATCGGCGGCAAGCGATTTTCGATGAAGGTCGATCCCCACCCGCCGCTGAAGGACCCATCCACGTACACGACTGTGGGGCAGCCCATCCTCCGAACGGATGTACCTGGGAAGTGTACCGGCAGGCATGGCTACCTCCAGGATCTTCGCATAGCCGGAATGCTGCACGGCCGCGTGGTTCGTCCGCCGGCCATCGGAGCAAAACTGCTGTCGGTGGACGAATCTTCGATCCGCGGTATTCCCGATACGCGAATCGTGCGTGTAGAGAGCTTTCTCGGCGTGGTCGCGAAGGACGAGTGGGCCGCCATCCGCGCGGCGGGCGAACTGAAGGCGACCTGGAGCGAGTGGCAGGGTCTGCCGGGCAGCGATGGCCTGGAGCGCTATCTTCGAGAAGCTCCAGTCGCGGAGGAACAGACGGTGGTGAAACGAGGCGACGCGGCTGCAGCAGCCTCCGCGGCGGCGAAGCAAATGTCGGCTACGTATTACTGGCCGTTTCAAAGTCACGCGTCGCTGGGGCCGTCCTGCGCCGTCGCCGACGTGAAAGATGACGGCGTCACCGTTTGGTCGGCAACGCAGAATCCGTTCAGCCTGCGCGGCAACCTCGCCAAGGTATTCGGCATCGATCAGGATAAAATTCGCGTCATCTACCTGGATGGCTCCGGATCGTATGGGACCAATGGAGGCGACGATGCGGCGGCGGACGCTTTGCTGCTGTCGCGCGTCGTCCGCCAGCCGGTGCGGGTCCAATGGATGCGGCAGGACGAGCATGGCTGGGATCCGAAGGGTCCGGCGCAGCTTCTTGACGTGCGCGGATCGCTCGACGCTGATGGCAGGATCGCCGCATGGGAGACCGAGATGTGGCTACCCGGCGGGCCATCCGGCGAACGAGCGCTGGTGGGCCCGGAATCGGCCGGCATGGCGCAGGGGCACGGTCAGGGCGCGGGCCTCATGACCATGAATGCCGACCCGCCCTATGCCGTCGCCAACGTGCTGGTAAGGGCGCATCATTTGAAGGACACGCCACTGCGCCTGTCAAACCTCCGCGCTCCGGGCAAGATCGGCAACGTCTTCGCCGTCGAAAGCTTCACGGATGAGCTGGCTGCGGCGGCGGGCATGGACGCGGTCGCGTTCCGGCGGCGCGGTCTCAGCGATCCCCGCGCGCTGGCGGTGCTCGATCGCGCCGCGGCGATGATCGAATGGCAGCCGCGCCCGTCGCCCAATCCGCATGGGGCTCAAGGCAACAAGCGGACTGGACGTGGTCTGGCCTATGTTCGCTACAAACAGGCGGAGAACTATGTGGCGATCGCGATGGAGGTCGGGGTGGACCGCGCGACTGGAAAAATCAGCGTGCTGCGGGTCGCCTGCGCGCACGACTGCGGTTTGATTGTGAATCCCGACGGCCTGCGCAATCAGGTAGAGGGCAATATCGTGCAGACGCTTAGCCGGACCCTGCATGAGGAAGTTCGCTTCGACCGCTCCAAAGTCACGAGCGTCGACTGGCACAGCTATCCGGTGCTGACGTTCCCCGAAGTGCCGTCAATCGAGGTGGCGCTGATCAATCACCCGGATCAGCCGTCGTACGGAGCGGGGGAAGCAGCGTCGGCGCCGGTGGCCGCCGCACTCGCGAATGCGGTTTTTGATGCAACCGGAGTCCGGCTGCGCTCGGTACCGTTTCGGATCCAGGGAATGAAGGCCTGAAGTGCCTTGGGAGATGTCGCTAAAGGAGGGTTATTTGGTCGGGCCGCCGGGATTTGAACCCGGGACCTCTTGCACCCCAAGCAAGCGCGCTAGCCAGGCTGCGCCACGGCCCGATTTGTCAATCACTTAAAGCGATTCGACGGGGGTCACTCCATCCACTCTAGCATGCCGGCGCGCGAGCTTCCATGTATTTCGACTTGCGTATCCTAAACCAGACGGGCTGCGTAACAACATTATATGGACGATCCGATCGGTCCCACTGCCTCCGGAGCGCGATCTGCACAAACCGTCGAAAGCGCCGCCGAAAGGACGCGAGCGCGAGTTTGCAACTTATGGAAACAGCCTTCTGATTCTGGCTCTCCACCAGACCATGCATCGAGGCAACGTAACGGACGCGATTCGCGCCGCGGGGCGGGCCCGTTAGGGAGCCGAGGCTCCGGCCGCGATTTAGGAGGAGCGGCTGACCGTGATCGCCTGCGAAGCGCCCACGGAATTCGTGAGCGTCACGGTCACGCTCCCGATCGCCGTCTTATCGCCGGTGGTGGTTACCGGGACGTGCAGGTTCGAGAACAGGCTGCCGACCAGTTGCGACGCAGCCGAGGAGTAATAGGTGGTAAACAGGCTGCTGATATCCACGGTGAACGAAGTGCTGCCGTTCAGCGTCGCTCCGGATGCCGCCGCGAAGGTCAGGGTCACCGATTTCATGTCGCGCGGCGTAGAGAATCCACTGATGACCACGTCGAAACCGGTCGCGGTTTCATTGGAAAAGGTCACGGCGGTGGTAGCGATCACCGGCGCCTCACGCGGGACCATCAGTTCGGCGAACGGATGCGGCGTGGCCAACGCTTCGATGCCGGCCTGCTTAAGGTCGATGATCTCCAGGTGAATCGTGCCGGCGTCGGTGCCCTGCTGAACGTTCGGCAGGGTGAATGACGTCTGGCCCGCGGCGATGGTAAAGGAGGCGGTACGGCTGCCGCCGTCGAAATATACTTGCGGATTGTCGGTGATGCCGAAGGCGTTAGGCAGGAACGTCAACTGCACCGTCCCGCTCAATGGGAGCAGAGCCGCGGTGGCCGTCTGCACGCTGGCCGAAGTTGTCTGCAGAAGCGAGGGCTGTAGCGCCAGTCCCGCGACCACCACCGTCGGCGGGGGCGGCGGGTTGATCGACGAGGTGCAGGAAAATACCGCGGGCGTGGAACTCGCGCTATCGTTCAAAGTCACGGAAAAAGTGAACGAGCCGGCTGCGTCCGGAGCGGCTGGATTGGTCACATTGGTGGTCGCGCCGGTCGCGCTGCTCAATCCGATCCAGGTGGGCCCGGATACGGTCCAGGCATAGGGAGCCTGGCCGCCGGTCGCGGTCAATGGAACGGAGAGCTTGAGCGGCAGGTCCAGCGTGGAAGCGGGACAAACGCCGCCGATCTGCAGCCGCGGAAGTTGCACCGTCAAATTGCAGGTCAGATTCGCGGACGGAGATTTCACGCTATCGGAAAGCGTAAGGATAAACGAATAAGCTCCCAAGGCCGTGGGCGCGGTGCCGGTGACGGAATTCGTCGCGCCCTGTTGGGACGCGAGCGACAATCCGCTGTTGCCGGTAAGGGTCCAGCCGTATGGCGCTACTCCGCCGGTCGCCGACACGGGAACGGAAATCGGAGCTCCGGAGCTCACACTGGCCGGGCAGGTTCCCACGATTTGCAGCGGCGCGGACACGATGGTGAGGGTGCACCGCAATGATGCCGTGGATTTGGCGCCATCGGTCACGATCACCGAAATATCGACAGTCCCGGTGTCATTCGGTCCGGGAGTTCCGGAAAGAATGGGCGCCGGACCGCTGGTATTGACCGTCAGCCATGCGGGACCCGCGAAATTGTAGGAGTACGGCAATTGTCCGCCGGTCGCTCCGAACGAAATGGAGACCGGCCCGCCGACCGGCAGATTTGCCGTCGGGCAATTACCCGTGATCTTGAGCGGCGGCGGCGAAATCACCACGGAGCATCCCACAGAGGTCGCGGTCTGCTGGCCGCTGACCACCGCGAAACTGAATACATAGGTGCCCGTAGTGGTGGGCGTGCCGCTGAAAGTATCGACCGCGAAGCTGACTCCCGGTGGCAGATTGCCTTGCACGGAGAATGTGTAAGTGCCGACCCCGAGGCCGCCCGCGGCGGTCAGAACGAAGGGCCCATACGGCGTACCGATCGTCCCGTTTCCAGGACAGGTGCTGGTGAGCGTCAGACGCGGCGGCGCGATGGTGATGGAGCAGGGAATAGACGTAGTGGTGGTGCCGCTGGCCACTTGTACCGTGAAACTGACCGTCCCCGGCGGCCCCGTCGGTGTTCCCGAAACTACGCCCGTGGTGCTGTTAAGCGTCAGTCCCACCGGGAGCGCCGGCTTGGTGGACCAGACGTAATCGTTCGATCCGCCAATCGCGGTGAAGGTGAAGGAAAACGTGGCCCCCTGCGGCGCAGGTAAGGCGGGACATCCGGAAGTGATCTGCAACGCCGGTGGATTCACCACGATGCTGCAGGCTTTTTGGACCGTCTGCTGGCCGTCGGTCACCTGTATGGTGAACCCGTAGCTTCCCTGCGGCGCGGTCAACTGGCCGGTGATGGTGTTGCCGGTCAGGGTGAGGTTCGCCGGCAGGAATCCGATAATCGTGAAGGTATAGCTGCCTAAGCCGCCGCTCGCGCTCAGCGTCGCCGGAATGCTGGTGATCGGACATGCCGTGGTGATGTTCAACGCCGGCGGCGCGATCACGATATTACAGTTGTAGGTGTGGATCTCCGCCACTTCTCCGGGGTTCGTCACAGTGATCGATACAGGGTATGTTCCAATGGCGGAGGGAATGCCGCTAATGACTCCCGTCTGGGTGTTGAGCGTCAGACCGGGCGGCAAGATGGTATTACCCAGAGACCATGACAGGCCGAAAAAATAACTCGGGTTTCCGGCAACCGAGATCGCGAACGAATAAGGCACTCCGATGACGCCGGCCAACCCGGGACAGGGCGCGGTGATCGCGAACGTGTTGACCGTGAGGGAGCAGTTGTACTCCACGGATTCGTCCAACTGGTCGAACACCAGGACGTCGACGGTATAGACCCCGGTTCCCCCGGGCGTACCGCTAATGACGCCGGTGCTGCTGTTCAAAGTCACACCCGGCGGCAGCGAACCTCCTTCATTCAATTCCCAAAAATAGGAAGGCTGTCCGCCAGCCACGCCCACCGTAAAGGAATAAGGAACGCCGATCAACGCGGGAGGGGCGGGACAAGCGGCCGTGGTGAGCGTCAAGCCTTGCCGTACGACGATGTTGCAGGTGTAAGTCGCGAAGTTGCTGGGGTCGGAGCTATCCACCACTTTCACCGAGAAGGCATACGTTCCCGTGGAGGTCGCGGTGCCGCTGATGGTACCCGGAGAATTGAGACTGATGCCCGGGGGCAAGGATCCGGTGAGCGTGTACGTGAGCGGGCCCGCAAAACTGCCCGAGACGGTAACGGGCAGAGAGTAGGCTTGGCCGGTATAGGCGATCGGCGCGGGACACGGCGCGGTAATCGTTAATTGCGCCGACGCGACCGCCGAAAAAACGATAAAGAAGGCGATCAGCGAAGCGCCTTTTGCAATAGATTGAATTCGGGTCCTCACTCGACGCTCGCTCCCGTCAGCTTCCAAACCGTGGCACTCCCACCGTCGCCGGTCGACGACAATAATCCGGTGCTTGCTCCATCCTGAGAGATCAACAAGAACGCGGAATCACCGGCCAGCCGGATGAGCGTGGCGGCGGCCACCGACGAATCCATACTGGTGACGGCGCCCGAGCCGGCATCGATGCGAAACATCCTGCCGGCGGCCTGTCCCGGGGCGTGAGCGGATTTACGCCGCGCCAAGGGAGTATGGTCGATGGCGCTTCCATCGGCGACCCAAATGGTTTGCTGATCTGTCGAAATCTCCACGTCCGAGGGAGCCCCAATTCCATCGTTGGCGCTGGCCAGGATCCGCGCCGCCGCACCAGCGGGCAGCATCAACACCTGGCGCCATCCCCGGTCGACGGCGACCGCGTCTTTCCGGCCGGAGAAAAACCGCAGCGCCGTAGGTACGCCCGCGGCTGTTATCTGTTGAGCGCTTTGGTCCGCGGTGAAGTTCCAGATCGCGCCTTGCGCGTCATCCGAAACGCCCGCCAGAATCATTTGAGCGTCGTCGCTGATCGCGAGACTGGTCACGCTTCCCGTGGGCCCGGCCGCGCTCAGGTCGACGGTGCGAGCCAGTTGTGGACTCGCCGGCAAGCCGGTGATCACCTGCGCACGCCCCGCGGCGGCACTATAAAGCACGGCCGCCGATCCGGAAGGGCTGAATGCGACTCGATCGGAGTGTGGAAAACTGTTCGCGATCGGGGCAACATCGCCTCCGCCTTCAAGGCTCAGGGTCAAGACGCCCGATTGAGACGCCCCCGCCTGCTCCACGACAGCGAAAGCCTGGCCGGGCGCCGCGGAAATGGCTGTAATTCCGGCAGGAAGCGGAATTGCGCCGCCGAGCACCACGGCTCCCGGAGCGCCAGCGACAGGACGCACCGTGACAGGAGATGTAGAAACCAGATAGCCGAGCAGCGGAACTTTCAGAGCGCTGTCTGAAGCCACAGCGCTGGCCGAAGTCTGCGCCAAGGCGACCGCCGCTGGCAGAAAAAACAATAGAGACCGAATCATATTGTATTCCCGACCCGCGATCCGGATGGGCCTCTAGAAATGAGGCGCGCCAACCGAGATCTGGGCCGATTTACCGCCTCCGCCGATAACGCCGGCTCCGAATAAACCCCCGACTAAACCACCGATTGCCAGCCCGGCGACAATCAAAATTCCCGCCGCGGTGAATCCCGCGCCCGCAGGCACCGCCCTCACTCCAACCGCGGTCACGCCGGCCGCGGCCCCTCCCGCGCTCGCATCCGAACTGGTATCGGCACTGCTTTGCGAGGAATTGGTCTGATGAATCGTCTGCGTCGCGGTTCTGCCCTGATACGACGCTTTTACGTGAATATCGAACTTCCCGGCTTTCGCATGCAGTTCCAAAGGATTGGCCCGCACCCGTCCGGTGGCGTCGGTGGTTGCGCGCAAGACCGTCCTCGAGAACGGATTACCGCCCCTGGCGGAAAACAGCACCAGCGCGCCGCTGACCGGCTTATGATTTTCATCCTGAACCTCGACGATCGCTTCGCGCGCGGTGCGAAGACGCAGATTGTTGATGGCGCCGTCGCCTTCGACGATCTCGATATTCAGACCTTGAGGAGGACCGGCCTGCGCCCGTATAAACGGGTGGGGCGCGATCAGCAGCCAAATGGCAAAAAGCGCGATCAATGACCGCGCATCGGACAAAATACCGGCGCTTTGCCGTCCCGTCGGATGCATTGGATCGGAGGAAAACCTTACTGCACGTCGCAAGTAGCGGTTACGTAGCACGAAAAGGTGCTCTATAATAACAGGCAGGACACTCCCAAGTCAATGAGTTCTTACCGTATTAAAACGACGATTTTAGTTGCCGGAGTCGGGCTCGTATGGACCGCCGCGATCGGCGCGGCCCAATCCAACAAACCCTTGACTGCGCGAGAAATTTTCTACGCCCCGGCGCCGAATCCGGCGGAGGCGAAACCTGCCGCGAAAGCGACTCAGCGGGAAGCCAAACCCCCGGTCCGGCAAGCCAAGGCGGCGCCAAAGACTCAGGCTCCGCCGGAGACCGCGGCGGAATCGAAACCGGCCGCTACTCCAGCACGCTCCAGCCCTCCAACCGTGACTCCGGTCACGCTGGCTTCGTACACTCGAAAACCGCTGGGCATCCGCTTGAGCATTCTCAAAGTAGCCGCCGGCGGGCAGGCTATGGAGGTTCCTCCGGACACTACTTTCGAGCCGGGAGACCGGGTGCGGCTGAATATTCAGGTCTCCGACAACGGGTACCTCTACATCATCAATCGCGGATCGAGCGGCACCTGGACTCAGCTATTTCCTACGCCCGATTTGCCCAACGCCACCAATGTCGTGGTGCCCGGGACCACCTACTCAGTGCCGCCGGACCGCAATTTCGTGGTCAGTAATCCGCCTGGCGAGGAGAAGCTGTTCATTATTTTATCGCGGACGCCGGAACTGGATATCCAGTCGCTCACCATGGACATGAGCCGGAGGGAGGCGCAGAACTCAGCTCCGAAAGAGGAGCAGAACTTGCCGCCGCACAAGGCATTGCAGACTACCATTGCGCAGAATCTGCCGCCGATGAGCGATGCCATGGTGGATCAGATGCGCCACGTTTACGCGCGCGATCTGATCATTGAGAAGGTCGACGAGCAAACTCCGGGCGCGAAGAAGGAAAACGCCGTGTACGCGGTGAATGCGGGCGACGGCGGTGATTCGCGGGTCGTGCTCGACGCGCAGATCAAGCATTAACGGGCGATCATGCGACTCCTGACCAGCGCCGTATTGTTGTGGATGGGTGGGCAGTGCTTCGGGCAGGCGGCGTCCCAGCCGTCGCAACGCATCGATATCACCATGGAACGCAATGAATCAGGGGCGTGGAAAGCGGTGCCTCCCGGGTTCGTGTTTCACAAGAACGATCATCTTCGCTTCCTGGTGCGCGCCAATTTTGACGGTTATCTCTATGTGATGAATTACGGCACCAGCGGGCAATATTCCAATCTTTTCCCCCGCGAGGAGACCGGCACCCAAAATCGCATCAAAAGCGGCGCGGATTATTACGTTCCGGCGACCGGCGCGTCTTTCCGCATCGACGGGCCGCCCGGATTCGACGTGGTTTATTGGGTGATGAGCCCGATCGAGCTGGGCAATAATCTCTCGCATTATGTTCCGCTGCCGCCCCCGCCGTCCAATCCGCTGCCGCAGAATCTGAAACCGCGCTGCGACGATTCGATCATGCACGCGCGGGGTTTGTGCATCGATTCCTCGGCCGGGCCGAAGAGCATCACGCCGGATGAGCAATTGCCGCAGAACCTGTCCTCGATTCCGCGCGCGAAATCGCGCGACATCGTGATTTTCAACCAGGCGCAGGGAACTTCGGTTTCAACGCCGGAGCGCATGGACGGTCCGATTCTTTACAAATTTCTGGTGGCCCACCAATGAGATATGTCGCGGCGCTGATTTTACTTTCGATGTGCGCTTTCGGGCAGGAGCGCGGGCGCGATCTGAAGCTCGAAGACAAGACGCAGCCCCCGGCCCCTGCTCCTCCTCAGTCCGTAGCTATTCCGCGAAGCTATGCGGTGGTGATCGGCATCGCCAAGTATGCCGACCCGCAGGTTCCGGCGCTCGAATTTTCGGATCGCGACGCCGAATCCATTTATTCCATCCTGATCAGTCCCGAGGGCGGTAATTTTCACGCCGAAAACGTGCATAAGCTGGTAGGGGCGAAGGCCACGCTCGCCAATATCAGGCATGAGCTCGAAGTCTGGCTGCCGTCGGTGGCCAAGGGAGACGACCGGGTGCTGGTGTATTTCGCCGGGCACGGATTTATCACCGGCGGCAAGGCGTATCTGGCTCCTTACGACCTGAAACTGTCCAGCATTTCTTCCACGGCGTATCCGATGGATACGCTGGGCAGCGTGTTTGCGAACAAGATCAACGCGAAATACAAAGTACTGCTGACCGATTCTTGTCACAGCGGCGCGATTTCGGTGGACAGCGATGCGCAGGCGATGCACGGCGCGCTCGACGATCTCGGGAAATCGCTGTTTTCCCTGACCGCCAGCAGGGATCGCGAGCGGTCCTATGAAAGCTCGGATTGGGGCGGCGGGCACGGCATTTTCACCTATTACGTAGTCAAGGGCCTCGAAGGCGAAGCCGACACGAACCGCGACGGAGTAGTGACGGCCGACGAACTGGCGGAGTACGTCCGCACCAATGTTCGCGCGGCGACCAACAACCAGCAGACGCCGACGTCGGAACGCGGCAGCTTCGATCCCAACATGCTGCTGGCTTTTGTGCCGTCGAACCGGCGGCCGGACGCGCCTCCGAAAGCCAAATTCGGCACGCTGATTTTTGAAACCAACATGGACGGAGTGGAGGTGTTCGTCGACGGCAACTCCATGGGCGTGGTGAATAAATCGGCTCCGCTGCGATTGCCTGGGCTGGTTCCTGGCACCCACGTGGTGCAGGGCGTCCATATGGGATATGAGCCCGACGGCCCGCGCGATGAGACCGTTTATCCCGGTCAGGACACCGCGGTCAGTTTGAAGATTCTGATTCCGCGGCGGCGCAGCAAAGCGGCCGTCGATCATCTGGATCGCGGGATCGCGCTCTATACCAAAGGCGGCGCGGCGAATTATCACAAGGCCGTCGAGGAGCTTGAGCAGGCGCTCGCAGCCGATCCGTCGTACAGTCAGGCCGCGCTGTATCTGGGCCGTTCCTACAACGCGCTGTTCGATGAGAAGCAGGCGGAGACGTATCTGCGTAAGGCGGTGGAGATCGATCCGGATTATCTGGAAGCGCACGCCTCTTATGCCGGGGTGCTGCTCGACGCCGGCAATTTGGACGAAGCACTGCGCCAGTTGAACGTGGTTCGTCTGCGGGATCCGAATAACGCGATGATGTGGTACCTGCTGTCGCAGGTGTACTGCCGCAAGGCGAGCTATCCGGAAGCGATCGAGGCGGCACAAAAAGCCATCCAATTGACGCCCAATAACGCCGAGGCTCATTTCTGGCTGGCGGAAAGTCTGCGGATGAGCACCAAGTGGGCGGACGCGCGCCAGCAGTTCGACGACTATCTGCGGCTGAGCAATTTCGACAGCGGCGCGGCGGGCAAATTCAACTATTACGTCATGGGATATCTGATCGGCTTCGGGAAGAAGCGCCAGGCGTCGCAGGTGGATATCTGGCGCGATCTGCGCAGTTCCGCCTACTTTGGAATGTGCAACTGCGAGACCAAAGTCGGCAATTTCGATTCGGCAATCGCCGATTGCCAGCGGGCGCTGACGTACGATTCGCAGGATCCGATGGCGCACTACGCCCTGGGGCTCGCCTATATGTATAAGGCCAAGCAAACCGGGGGGCTGGAAGTCGCCAGCGCCGCCCGCGCGCAGTTCTCCGAAATGGTCCAGCTGAATCCGGACCTGGCCGAAGCCGAGTACGCGAAAAAGAATATCGCGACGCTCGATCGGGCGCTCGCTTCGGCGCGGTAGTTTCGGATCCTTCCTTATATACCTGTTGATCCGCCGGAATGTTGTCAATACCGTGCCGAGACGATCTTTCGTTTTCCTGGAGCGGAGCGGGTCTCGGTTTTTTCCCTACGCGCGCGGAGAATTCTAGCCCTAGAGGGGGACTAAGGTAGGACACCCGGCAGCATTTTCCGCCGCCCGGGAATAGCATTTTCGCGAAGTTTTTCCGCATAAATAAACAGCGGATCAAGAGCGGCGCCGGCGTCGAAAAAAGTTGCGGTAACGTTAGACGACCTGTGATATGATCGACGCGATACCCAAGCGAGGAGGGTTCCGTGGCACGAGAAAGCACTCAGAAAAAACTTGAACGGGTACGTCCGCCCAGAGTACAGGTCAGTTATGACGTGGAGATCGGCGGCGCAATCGAACTGAAGGAATTGCCGTTCGTAATGGGCGTTCTGGCGGACCTCAGCGGTCAGCCGAAAGAAGCCCTGCCGAGGCTGAAAGATCGGCGATTTGTCGAGATCACGCCGGATAATTTCGACGCAGTGCTCGACAGCATGAAGCCGCACCTGGCGTTCAGCGTGGAAAACAAGCTGAGCGAGGATGCCAGCGCCGGTCAGCTCAAAGTTGATTTGAACTTCAAGAGCATGGACGATTTCGAGCCCGAAAACGTCGCCAAGCAAGTGAAGCCGTTGAAGGATCTGCTGGATCTGCGCACCAAGCTTTCCGACCTGCGCGGCAACCTGCAGACCAACGAAAAGCTGGATGAATTGTTACTCGATGCGGTCTCCAACACCGACAAGCTGAACAAGCTGAAGGGCGAGCTCGGTATCGAGGGTAAGAAGGAGGAATAGTTTCATGGCGAATCCAAAGGCGGCGGCGGGCGGGCAGGCAGCGCAGGCGGTGGAAGCCGAAGGCAGTCTGCTGGATCAGATTGTCCAGACGGCGAGCGCGGGCGTAGCGCCCGATCAACGCGAGCGCGGCAAGGATCTGGTAAGGGAGTTCGTGGCGCAGGTGCTGCAGGGCGAGATGACCGTCTCGCGCGACACCGAGGCGATGATTAACGCGCGCATCGCGCAGCTCGATCATCTGATTTCGATCCAGCTGGCCGAAGTGATGCATCATCCCGAGTTCCAGAAGCTCGAAGGAACCTGGCGTGGATTGCAGTATCTGATCCGCAATTCAGAATGCACCCCGATGTTGAAGATCCGGGTGATGAATGTTTCGAAGCGCGACCTGGCGCGGGATCTGCAGCGGGCTCCGGAATTCGATCAGAGCGCGATTTTCAAGAAAGTGTACGAAGAAGAGTACGGAGTATTCGGCGGCGAGCCGTTCGCGGCTTTGCTGGGCGATTACGAATTCAGCAAGAGCTTTGAGGATCTGGAGCTGCTGGATAACATGTCGCACGTGGCGGCCTCGGCGCACGCTCCGTTCCTGACCGCAGCGAACGCGAACCTGTTGAGCCTGGATAGCTTCACCAACCTGGGGCAGCCTCGCGATCTGGGTAAGATCTTCGATACCACGGAATACGCCAAGTGGAAGGGCTTCCGTCAGAGCGAAGATTCGCGCTACGTTGGTCTTGCGGTGCCGCACATCCTGATGCGTGTTCCCTACGGCAGGGACACCCGCACCATTGAAGCGTTCAATTACGAAGAGGGCGTGGACGGGTCCGATCACTCGAAGTATTTGTGGGGCAATGCGGCTTATGCCCTGGCGACACGGCTGACGAACGCGTTTGCGCGTTACGGCTGGTGCGCGGCGATCCGCGGCGTGGAAGGCGGCGGATTGGTGGAAGGCCTGCCGACCCACGCGTTCCGGACCGATGACGGCGACGTGGCCTTGAAGTGTCCCACGGAAATCGCCATCACCGATCGCCGTGAAAAGGAATTGGCCGACCTCGGCTTCATTCCGCTGGTGCATTGCAAGGGCACCGATTATGCGGCGTTCTTCAGCGTGCAGTCCGCGCAGAAGTCGCGCATTTACGACCAGGAAGCGGCCAATGCCAATGCGCGTCTCTCGACGCAGTTGCCGTACATCTTCGCGGTCTCGCGTTTCGCGCACTATCTGAAGTCGATGATGCGCGATAAGATCGGGAGCTTCATGTCGCGTTCGGAGTGCGAGGCGTTCCTGAACAAGTGGATTCAGAAGTATGTGACACCGTCCGACGACGCCGGTCCGACCCTCAAGGCTCAGTGCCCGTTGCGGGAAGCGCGCGTCGAAGTGGTGGACGTTCCTGGAAAGCCCGGCGCTTATCGCGCCGTCGCTTTCATGCGGCCTCACTTCCAGTTGGATGAGCTCTCGGTTTCTTTGCGGCTCGTGGCTGAGCTGCCGCCTCCGGCGGGAAAGTAGTTTCGGAGGGGTAGCGCAACCCGGGTCGTTGGATTGGCAATCACATAAACCGCAGGTTAAATTAGGAGGCTCCATCAATGGCAGTTGAAATGTTCCTGGACATCGACACCGTGCAGGGTGAATCGCAAGTCAAGGGCTTTGAGGCCAAGATAGACATTTTCAGTTTCAGTCTCGGCGCATCGAACCCCACCAGCGTTTCCACCGGAATGGGTAGCGGCGCCGGCAAGGTCGATATCAGCTCGATGTCGATTCAGAAGGTGGTTGACAAGGCCACCACGAAGCTGTTCCTGGCGTGCTGCCAGGGCAAGCATTTCACCAAGGGGACGCTGACGGTCCGCGAAGCGGGTGGCGATTCCCCGGTGGATTATCTGGTGGTCGATTTCACCCAGGTGTTCGTGGATTCGATCTCCTGGGGTGGCGCCGCGGGCGGCGGCAAGCCCAGTGAGTCGCTCTCCTTCTCTTTCGCGTCGATTAAGATGACCTATCAGGATCAGCAGTCCTCCGGTAGCGGCCAGAAAGCCGGCGAAGCCGGGTGGGACCTGCAGAAGAACACCAAGCTGTAAGGCGAGCCGATGAAAGCGGAGGATTTGTTCCGCGAGGGGAAGTTGGAAGACGCGATCCGGACACTCGGGTCGGAACTTCGCGACGATCCTTCGAATCACCGGAAGCGTACATTCCTGTTCGAGCTGCTTTGCTTTGCCGGCGAATATGACCGCGCGGAAAAGCAGCTCGATCTGCTCGGCGATGAAAACCAGGACGCGATGTTGGCGAGTCTGTTATATCGCGGAGCCATCAATGCCGAGCGCACCCGTCAGGACATGTTTCGGGAAGGCAAGCTTACGCCTCCGGTGCTCCATCCGCCGAAGCTGAGCGGGTCGTTGAACGGGAAACCGTTTGAATCGATTGCCGACGCCGATCCGCGGCTGGGCTCCCGCCTCGAAGTCATCGCGGCGGGGGACTACCTGTGGATCGGCTTCGAACATATTGCGAATTTGAAGATCGAAGCTCCCAAGCGGCTCAGAGATACCATGTGGGCCACCGCCCGTCTGCGCACCGGTTCGACGTTCAAGGGGCAGGATCTGGGCGATGTGCTTCTTCCAGCGCTCGCGCCGGGATCGGTCGAAAGCGATGAGCCCGATATCCGTCTGGGCCGTGTGACGGAATGGTTTCGCGACGAAAGCGGCGTCGAGTTTCCGCTTGGCCGGAAGGTGCTGCTGGTCGATGGAGAAGAGGTCCCCTTGCTCGAAGTTCGCACGCTCGAGATGCACGCGGCCAGCGTTGCTTCGCCATAGCCCATGCCCTTTCGTGACGAACTGACACAGCCCATTGCCGGAGACAATCCAAGCGGCGTCAATCTCTATTCCACTCCGCTGTTTGAGGAAATCCGCGAGGCCCGCCGACAGGATGATACCGGTCCGCAGGGCCTCTGGGAACACGACATCAAGCTGGCCGATTACGACGCCGTCATCCAGCTGACGTCCGAAGCGCTTCGCGACAAAACCAAAGATCTGTTTCTGGCCTCGTGGCTCGCCGAAGCCTTATTGAACAAGCAGGGCTTCGCCGGGCTGCACGATGGCCTGCAACTGATGCGCGGCCTGATCGATCAGTTCTGGGATACGCTCTATCCGGAACTCGAAGACGGGGACGCCGAGTTTCGCGCCTCTCCGCTCGACTGGTTCGGAAACTATCTGGAGCCCGGGAAGGGGTCGTCTCCGGCCCTGGCCGTCAAAGCGGTGCCGATCGCCATGGACGGGCTCACCTGGCTTCGCTTCTCGGAGTCCCGGACCGTTCCCACGCAGGATGAGGGCGTCGAAAGCGATGTCAAGCGCGCGGCGCGGGACAAGGCGCTGAAGGAAGGCAAACTCGCGCCGGAGATCGCCGATTCTTCCGTCGATCAGTCCCCTAAAGCGTATTACGTCAAGCTTCATAAAGACATCACCGATTCGCTGCAGAGTCTGAAGGCGCTGGAAGCGCTGGCCGACGCAAAATTCGGAGACGCGGCGCCCAGCTTCGGAAAATTACGATCGGGGCTGACCGAAGTCGCCACCACGGTCGGGATCATTCTCAAGAAGAAGCGTGAGCTCGAACCGGACGCGGAGCCCGAGCCGGGTTCGGAAGAGGCCGCGGAAACAGTCGAAACCGCGGCGGGCGGTCCGGCGCCGGCTGGTCTCGGCGAGATCCGCAATCGCGACGACGCCGTCGCTCATGTGCTGGCCGGGGTTCAGTTCCTGCGCGCTAAGGAGCCGCAAAGTCCGGCGGGTTATCTGGCGGCGCGCGGGCTGCGCTGGGGCGAATTACGCGCGGCAGGCAAGACACCCGATCCGAAAACGCTGGTGCCGGCCCCAGCCGATCTGCGCACGCAGATCAAGAGCCTCGCCCTCGAAAGCAAATGGCCGGAATTGCTGGAAGCATGCGAGCGCGCTTCGTCCATGGCCTGCGGGCGCGGCTGGCTCGATATGCAGCGCTACGCGATTCGCGCCTGCGAGGAGATGGGCGAACCTTATCAGCCCCTCGCACGGGCGCTCAAATCTGAGCTGCGCGCCCTTCTGCTCGATTATCCGCAGCTTCCGGAGATGTTCCTTATGGACGATACGCCGACCGCCAATCTCGAGACGCAGAAGTGGCTGCGGACCAAGGTGCTGAACTCGGAGCGGCTACTCGAAGCCTTGCCCGGCGACGAGAACGGCGATGGCGCTTCAGTCTATGAACGCGCGCTCGAAGCCGCCAATTCCGGAAATACCACGGAGGCGATCGAAACATTAACGCGCGAGCTGGCACAGAGCGATTCCGGCCGCAGCCGCTTTCTCCGTCGCATGCAACTGGCGCAGTTACTGATGGCCATGGGCAAGGATGCGGTGGCTTATCCCATTCTGAGAGAGCTGGCGCAAGAGGTGGCCGATCGCAAACTGGAAGAGTGGGAGTCGCCCACCGTCGTCGCGCGCCCGCTGGCCCTGATGTACCGCTGCATGGCGAAGCTGCAGGTGGACACCGGACAGATGGAGGAACTGCACACGCGGATTTGCAAGCTGGACGTCGCCCAGGCGCTCAGCTGCCTGGAGTAGCGCATGGCCCGCAAACCAGCCGACAGTCCGGTTACCGTTTCGATTTTCGACCGTTTGATCGATCAGGATACAAAAGTGCGCGCCGAAGCTCCGCCCACGCGGCTGCAATCGATGCGGGAATTAAAAATCGCGCTGCGCCGCGATCTCGAATGGCTGCTCAATACCCGCCAGCCGCTCGACGCGCCTCCGGATGGGGCCACCGAACTGCCGCATTCCCTATACAACTACGGCCTTCCTGATATCACTTCGATGAGCGTTTCCTCGGTGGACGACCGCGACAAGCTGGGGCGCATCATGGAAACCGCGCTGAAGAATTTCGAGCCGCGGCTGGCGAACGCCAAAGTGAAGTTCGTCCAGAGCGGAGAAGGCAAGACGCATACGCTTCGATTCGCGATTGAAGGCCTGTTGAGAATCGATCCCGCGCCGGAATACGTCACGTTTGATACCGTGCTCGAACTGGTGAGCGGAGCTTACGACGTAAAGGGAGACGCGGGTGCGAGATGAACTGCTCGCCTATTATGAACGCGAGCTGACGTTTCTGCGCCAGCTCGGCGCGGAGTTTGCCGAAAAATATCCCAAGGTGGCGAACCGTCTGGTGCTGGAGCCGGACCGCTGCGAAGATCCGCATGTCGAGCGGTTGCTCGAAGGCTTCGCCTTCCTGGCGGCGCGCGTCCATCTCCGCATCGACGACGATTTTCCTGAAATTTCCGAATCGCTGCTCAGCATTCTTTATCCGCACTACATCCGGCCGATTCCGTCGATGACCGTGGCCGAATTTCACCTCGATCCTAACGAAGGCAAGATGACCACCGGCTTCAAGGTGGAGGCCGGCTCGATGCTGTACTCGCGTCCCGTTGGCGGAATTCCCTGTAAGTTCCGAACCTCGCACGATATGACCATGTGGCCGCTGACCGTGGCTGAAGCGCAATGGCGTCCGCCCGATCAGCTTCGTCCCGAAGTGCACGCTCCGGACGCGGTCGCGGTGTGCCGCCTGAAGCTCTCCTGTTTGCCGGACATTCAGTTCAAAGCGCTACCACTCACCAGTCTTCGTTTTTATCTGAACGGTGAAAGCACCCTGGTGCACACGCTCTATGAGCTGCTGTTCAACAGCTGCACCCGGATCATCGTGCGCGATCCGACGCCGGGGTCTCGAATTCCGCCGGTGCATCTTCCGGCGAGTGCACTGCAGCCCGTAGGGTTCCGGGAAGAGGAAGCGCTGCTGCCTTCCCCGCGGCGATCCTTTGCCGGATATCGTCTGCTGCAGGAATATTTCGCCCTGCCGGAGCGTTTCTTTTTCATCGAGCTGAACGGGCTGGAGCCGCTGGCGGCGTTTGAATCGGACGTCGAGATTCTGTTCATGATCGCCCCGTTTGAGCGCAATGACCGCTATCAGCCTCTCGAACTCGGCGTGAATGCGAAGACCTTCCGGCTCAACTGCTCGCCGATCGTGAATCTGTTCCAGCAGACGGCTGAACCTGTGCTGCTCGACCAGACCCGCTACGAATATCCGGTTGTTCCCGACTTGCGGCGGCGCGGCAGCATGGAGGTATTCTCCATCGACCAGGTCTACAGTTCCAACCCGGATACGCGCGAGATCGTCGATTACGAGCCGTTTTACTCGCTTCGCCATGTCCGGTCCCACGACGCGGGAAAGACCTTCTGGCATGCCACGCGCCATGCCGCGACCAAGAAAGGGGACGGCGGCAGCGATGTGATGATCGGCCTGCTCGACCTGACCGGCCGGCACGCGTTCCCGGATTCGGACGCCCTCACAGTGAAATGCACCTGCACCAATCGCGATCTGCCCTCGCAGCTGCCGTTCGGCGATGAACGCGGCGATTTTGAGCTGGAAGGCTCGTCCATGATCAAGCGCATCGTTTCGCTGCGCAAGCCGACGCCGTCGCTGCGCCCAGCCTTCGACCGCAGCCTGCTGTGGCGAAAAATCTCGCACTTCTCGCTAAACTATCTGTCGCTGGTCGAAGAGGGCAGGGAAGCCTTGCAGGAGATTCTGCGGTTGTACAATTATTCGGAGTCCGCGTATCTGGAGCGGCAGATCGACGGCATCCGTTCGGTCCAAAGCCGCCGGCACTTCGCGCGCGTCGTGACGGAGCTGAGCGTTTCCTTCGTGCGTGGAACGCGGGTCGAGATGGAGATCGACGAGGATCAGTTCGTCGGCGGAGGCGTCTACCTGTTTGCGTCGGTGCTCGAATATTTTCTGGGGCTTTATGTGTCGATGAACAGCTTCAGCCAGCTGGTGGTGCGAACGCCGCAGCGAAAGGAGGTGCTTCGCGAATGGCAGCCGCGTGCGGGCCGGAAAGTCTTGCTTTAGCCGTTTCAGAACTCGCCGGGATGCTCCGTTCCACACCCTGGAACTTCGAATTCTTCCAGGCGGTACGGCTGCTGGAGCGCATCCATCCGGATCGCGAGCCGGTCGGGCATTTTTCCGTTCCCTCGTCTGAAGTCGCGAAGTTCCGCGCCCATGCGTCGACCGTGTTCCCGGCGAGCGAGATTCAATCCCTGCGCGACGCCGACGATGCACAGGCCGACGTGGAAGTGAATTTCATGGGTCTGTTCGGACCCCAGGGCGTGCTGCCGCTCTATTACACCGAGCTGATCGCGGAACGGGCGCGCGTTCGCGACTCGGCGCTGATCGACTTTTTCAACATCTTCAATCACCGGATGATTTCCCTGTTCTACCGCGCCTGGGAAAAATACCGGTTCCCCGTCGCGTATGAGCGGGGCGAACGGGATCAGGTGGGCGCACGGCTGCTCGATTTTATCGGGCTGGGAACGCCGGGCCTGCAGAACCGGCAGCAGGTGGCCGACGACGCACTGATGTTCTATTCCGGGCTCCTTTCGCAGCAGCCGCGCTGCGCCGCGAACCTGGAAGCTTTGCTCGCCGATTATTTCTCCGCCCCGGTGGAGGTGGAACAGTTCGTCGGCGCATGGTATAAACTCGACGAGTCGACCCAGTTTTGCATGGCTGACGGAGCCGATGTTTCCGAGCAATTGGGCTTCGGAGCGGTGGTCGGCGACGAAGTGTGGGACACGCAAGGCCGGGTGCGGGTCCGGATCGGGCCGCTGCGGATGCAGCGTTATCTGGATTTCCTGCCGAGCGGCAGCGCCTATGCCCCGCTGCGAGCGATGGTGGAGTTTTACGCGGGCAATGAAGTTGATTTCGAACTGCAATTGATTTTGGACCGGAGAGACGTTCCGGTGTGTGAGCTGGGCGCGGAAGGGGAAACAGCTCCGTGCCTCGGGTGGCTGACCTGGGCGCGAACCAAGCCCATGGGCCGCGATCCCGGAGAAACGATACTGCCGCTGTGATTGGAAGCTAGAGGAATATTAAATGGCCATCAACCTTAAATCTCTGATTGGCAAGCTCGATGACGCGACGCGCAACTGTGTGGAAGCCGCCGCGGGGCTGTGCCTTTCCCGCACGCACTATTCGATCGAGATCGAGCACTATTTGTTGAAGCTGCTCGATTCGCCGGACGGCGACTTTCTGCCGATCCTGCGGCGCTTTGAAGTGGACCGGAGCCGCCTGGCCGCGGACTTGAACCGCAGTCTCGACCGGCTGAAGTCCGGTAACGCGCGCACGCCGTCGCTCAGTCCGTCGCTAGTGAAGATGCTGACCGAAGCCTGGACTCTCGGCTCCCTCAGTTTCGGAGCTGGACGGGTCCGCACCGGCCACACCGTTCTCGCTCTGGTTGCGAACGACGAACTCGCGCGGCAGGTCAACGAATCGAGCCGCGAGTTTCAGAAGATCGACGCATCCGCGCTCGAAAAGGAATTCGCGACGATCACCGCGGGCTCGCACGAGGAAGCCGCGGCGGGCGCGGACACCGGCGCCGAGACGCCAGGCACTCCGAAGGCGGGCGGCGGGAAGACTCCGAACCTCGATCAGTTCACCGTCAATCTGACCGATCGCGCCAAGCAGGGCAAGATCGATCCGGTACTGGGACGCGATTTCGAGATCCGCCAGATCGTCGACATCCTGCTGCGGCGCCGCCAGAACAATCCCATTCTGACGGGCGAAGCGGGCGTCGGCAAAACTGCCGTGGTCGAAGGATTCGCCCTCCGCGTCGCGCAGGGCGATGTCCCTCCGCCGCTCAAGAACGTCACGGTCCGCTCGCTGGATCTAGCACTGCTGCAGGCCGGCGCAGGCATCAAGGGCGAATTCGAAAATCGACTGAAGGGCCTGATTGAGGAGGTGAAATCCTCGCCGCAGCCGATTATTCTGTTCATCGACGAAGCACACACCATGATCGGCGCGGGCGGCCAGGCCGGCCAGAACGACGCCGCAAATCTTCTGAAGCCGGCTCTCGCGCGCGGCGAATTGCGAACCATCGCCGCCACCACCTGGTCCGAGTACAAGAAATATTTCGAAAAGGATCCCGCCCTCACCCGGCGATTCCAGGTGGTCAAAGTCGAAGAGCCGGTGGAGCATCAATGCGTGGTGATGCTGCGCGGCATCGTCGGCGCGCTCGAAAAGCATCATAACGTCCGCATTCTGGATGAAGCGGTCATTGCCGCCGTGCATCTATCGCAGCCGCTATCTTGCCGAGCGCCAGCTTCCCGATAAAGCGGTCAGCGTGCTCGATACCGCCTGCGCGCGGCTGTCCCTCAGCCAGAAGCGACGCCCGCGCCGATTGAGGACGCGACGCGTCAGCTCGATGACCTCGAAGTACAGGAGCGCGTCCTCGACCGCGAGGCCGCCGTCGGCGCCGATCACGCCGAACGTCTTGCGGAAATCGCCAAAAAGAAGGCCGATGTCGAAAGCGCAGCTCGCCGAGCTCCAGGAAAGATGGGGCAAGATCCGCGATCTGGTGCGTCAAGATTCGCGAGCTTCGCACCAAACTGGAAGCATCGGCGCTCGCGACCGGCGCCGCTGCCGCGCAAACGGCGCCCGAAGCAGGCTCGGCCGTCCCCGGTGGAGCGCGAGAGGAAATGGCCCGCCTGCAATCTGAATTGGATCAGCATTCAGGGCGAGAATCCGTTGATGCGCGTGTGCGTCGATGCACACATCATCGGCGAAGTCATTTCCGGTTGGACCGGTATTCCCGTCGGCAAGATGATGAAGGACGAAATCGCCACGGTGCTGGAGCTCGAATCGCACCTGGGCCGCCGCGTCATCGGCCAGAATCACGCGCTGGAGCTCATCGCCGAGCGCATCCGGACCTCGCGCAGCAGCCTGGACGATCCCGAGCAAGCCCATCGGCGTCTTCATGCTGGTCGGCCCCAGCGGCGTCGGCAAGACGGAGACCGCTCTGTCGCTCGCCGACCTGCTCTACGGCGGCGAGCGCAACCTGATCACCATCAACATGTCCGAATTTCAGGAAGCGCACACCGTTTCGACCTTGAAGGGCTCGCCTCCGGGCTACGTCGGCTACGGCGAAGGCGGCGTGCTGACCGAAGCCGTGCGCCGGCGTCCGTACTCGGTGGTGCTGCTCGATGAAGTGGAAAAGGCGCATCCGGACGTTCTGGAGTTGTTCTATCCAGGTATTCGACAAAGGCAAGATGGAGGATGGCGAAGGTCGCGAAATCGATTTCAAGAACACCATCATTCTGCTCACCACCAACGCCTGTACGGATCAGATCGCCAAGCTCACGGCCGATCCCGAAACCATGCCGTCTCCCGAAGGCCTGGTCAAGGCCATCAAGCCGGAGCTGAATAAGATTTTCAAGCCGGCGTTTCTTGGGACGCATGGTGATCATCCCGTACTATCCCGGTTCGCGACGAAGTGCTGAAGCAGATCGTTCGCCTGAAGCTTGGAAAGATCCAGCGCCGGCTGCTCGAAAATCACCGCATTGAACTGCAACTACGACGACGACGCTGATTAACGAAGTGGCCAACCGCTGCACGGAAGTGGAAAGCGGCGCCCGCAACGTGGACAACATCCTAACCAACACGCTGCTGCCGGATATTTCGCGGCGCATCCTCGCCAGCATGGCGGAGGGCGAAAAGCTCTCGGCCATCAAGGTGTCGATCGGTGAAAACGGCCAGTTCGTATACGCTTAGAATCACGTGCCCGATCTAACACAAGCGGGTCGGCTGATCCGCATCACAACTCCGCTGGGCAACGATGCCCTGGTCCCTCGCGCCTTCCAGGGTTCCGAGGAAATCTCGCGCCTGTTCGAGTACCGCCTGGTGGCCGCGTCGGAAAAAGGGTCGATTGATCCGAAGGAGATCGTCGGCAAGCGCGTGACGGTTTCCATCCTGCAGGCCGATATGTCGACGGAACGGTACTTCGACGGATACGTCTCGCATTTCACCAAACTGCCGCGCAGGGCTCCGCATCGCGTCTTCTATGAATACGAACTGACCATTGTTCCTTGGCTTTGGTTCCTTACACTGACCACGGATTGCCGCATTTTTCAGGAGAAATCGGTTCCCGATGTCATCGAGAAGGTTTTCAAGGACTTGGGATTCAATGACTATCAGCTGCAGCTTTCCGGGACACACAATCCCTGGGTCTATTGTGTCCAATATCGGGAGACGGCATTTAATTTCGTTTCGCGATTGATGGAAACCGAAGGGATTTTCTATTTTTTCAAGCACGAGAGCGGCAAGCATACGCTGGTGTTGGGCGATAAAAAAACGGTCCATCAGAATTGCGACTTTCAGTCCAGCATGCGGATGGAGCCGGCCACCGGTCATCGGCGCGACCAGGACACCATACATTCCTGGGAGCGCCATTACGAATTTCAATCCGGAAAATGGGCTCAGACTGATTACAATTTCGAAACTCCCACCACTACCTTGCTGACCAATGACAATACAGTGGTGCAGCTCGATAACATCCAGAAATATGAGCTGTTCGATTATCCCGGCGATTATGACAACAAGGGTGACGGCGAGACCCTTACCAAGCTCCGCATGGAAGAAGTGGAGGCTGCCTTCGACACCGCCCACGGCGAGAGCGACTGCCGATCCTTCGCTTCCGGCTACAAGTTCACACTGACCGATCACGAACAAAGCGATCAGGATCAGGCCTATACTCTGCTATCAGTTACTCACAACGCCAGTCAGGGCGCCTTGTATGGCGGGGAAAGCCAGGAGAAGGCGGATTATCAGAACAGCTTCGAGTGTTTTCCGAACACGGTCCAGTTCCGACCGGAGCGTATCACGCCGCGCCCCGTGGTGCACGGAACCCAGACAGCCGTGGTGGTCGGCCCTGGAGGCGAAGAGATTTATACCGACAAATATGGACGCGTGAAAGTTCAGTTTTTCTGGGATCGCGAAGGGAAGAAGGACGAAAAAAGCTCGTGCTGGATCCGTGTTTCGCAGCCCTGGGCAGGAAAGAGCTGGGGCGCGGTGTGGCTTCCACGGATCGGCCAGGAGGTGGTGGTCGACTTTCTCGAAGGCGATCCCGATCGTCCCTTGATCGTCGGCCGAGTGTACAACGAGCAGCAGGTGGTGCCTTACACCTTGCCCGATAACTCCACGCAAAGCGGCTTCAAGAGTCGCAGTTCGAAAGGCGGCGGGAGTTCCGATTTCAACGAATTACGGTTTGAAGACAAGACCGGAAGCGAAGAAATCCACATTCAGGCTCAGAAGGACATGACGATTCTGGTCAAGCACGATCAGACTAAGACCGTCCAGCACGATGAGAGCCGCACGGTGCAGCACGATGAAACGGTCACCATCGGCAACGACCGCAGCGAGTCGGTCGGCAAAAACGAGACCGGAAACATCGGTCAAAAGCGGGAGTGGACCATCGGCCAGCAGGACAACCTCACGGTCGGCCAGAAGCAGCAGATCCAGGTGGGTGAAGAAATCAGCGTCCAGGCTGGAGCGAAAATCACAATTCAGGCCGGCGCGCAGATTCAGATCACCTGCGGCGGCAGTTCCATCACCATGAATCCCGGGGTGATCACGATTCAGGCGCCGCTAGTCAAGATCAACTAGCGCGCCATCGACCCGCGAGCGCCGCCAGCGGTTCGGCGATTGACTGGAAACGCATCAGAAACACCGCGTCGCGATTCTTGATCGACGCCAGCGCCATCAGTCCCTGCTCCTGCAGATACTCGATCTCGGAATCGGTGAGCAGCACTTCCGCGCACGGTTTGGCCTGCGTCTCGCCGTCTCGTTCGAAGGTGAAATAGGGCATGCCCGAGATCTCACGATCCGCGCCGGCCCGCAGTGCCCAGCCCTGATCATTGTAGGATCTCCCCAGCAGCAGAGCGCACGCGAAAGCGGGATTCAGCCACAGGAAATCCGAATGATTCGGCGCTCCCTCGATCTCCTCGAAAGGAAAACTCTCGATCGCGTAGGTCAGCCGCCCGTAAGGCAGACGTCCCAGGAAGCGCGGGAGCGCCAGTCCGAGCCAGCGTGCGTCGCGATGCGCTCTAAGCGCGCTCCATGCGGCGCTCTCCGCCTCGCCCGGCGGTTCTCCTTCGGCCAGGAATGGCGCGCCCGCGCCCCGCGCCAGCCCCGCCAGCCTCGCGAGCGTCGCGATATCCTCCTCCGACCGGTCGAACCCGTAGTTGCCGATAATAACCGCCCAGGGCTGCCCTCCCGGCGTCCCCACGGTTTCTTCCACCAGCACACGGTACAGCCGTCCACGGTCATCGTCCAGATCCTCGGCGGCTTCCTGTTTGGTCACGTCCAGGATGTGAATACTGAGGCCCTCCTCGCTGTTGAGATCCCGGACCAGCAGGTCGAGCGCGCGCCACGCCGCTTCGAGCGCCTGAAATTTTCCGTGATGGAGAATAGCCCGCATCCGCGCCTGATGCGTCTGCATGGCCCGCTGGCGAGCGTCCGCCGCCGCTGGGTCTTCGCGCGGTGCCAGGTGTGGCGCAACCACCCGTTCCACCAGAGATTGCATCTCGTCGCGTGGCCGGGGACGCCCCGCGGCAGGCTCGTCGGCCTGTCCGACGATGTCGTCGAGCAGGCTCCCCGAGGTCAGTCGCTCCACGTCCGCCTGGATCGGCGCGCGTGCTGGCGTGGGCGCCGGCGGAGTTTCTACCCGAGCCGCGGGAGCCGTGTTTTGGAACACCTCGCAGCGGCGGAAAATCGAATCCGGGTCGAAATCGGCCAACTCCGTGAAGCTCAATTTCAGCGCATCCACGCGCGGATTCATCTTGCGCAGCACGTCGTCGAAATTGTCGCGGTCGACGCGAACCGGTTTGCGCCCGGCCAGCGCCGGACGATACTCGCTGCCGCTGAAATCGCCGAGAATCAGGATGCGAAAGGGATCGCCCGGCGCGGCTTCCATCTCGACCGGCTTTGCCTGTTCCGCCGGGCTTCCGGCATTCACGTCGAGCATCACTGTGCTCGAATTTTTCGACGGCATATTCAACCTCGCTCCAATAGCTTACCGTTTCCAGCCGGGTGTGTCGCGAGCCGGACTATGCTTAGATATCGTAGAGGGAATATGAAGCGATTGCAGCCGGTGATCTGGGCGAAGGGGACGTTTCTTACGCCGCAGCATTTGCAGTGTCAGGACCGTTTCATTGAAGACACGCTGCAATTTCACACCGAGTCTCTGAATTTTCGTCCGTGGGGATTTCAGCGTCTGGAGATCGATCACGCCGCGCTCTCCGCCGGCACCATCGCGTTAACCCGCGCGTCCGGAATGTTCGCCGACGGCCTGCTGTTCGACACGCCGGATTCCGACGGCTCTCCGCCGCCCAAATCGCTGGTCGATTGCTACGAAGTGGATCAGGATACAGTCGATGTGTTTCTGGCGGTCCCGCATCACCGCGATCGGGGACTGAATGTGTCGGGCGTCCAGCTCAGCGCCGAGACCCGCTATCGCGCCGAAGTGGCGCTCATGCGCGACGAAAATACCGGCCTGAGCGAAAAGCCGATCCAAGTGGCGCGGAAAAATCTGCGGCTGATGGTGAAGAGCGAAGTGCGCGATGGAACCTCCGCCCTACGCATCGCGCGGGTGCAGCGGACGCAGGCGGGCGCCTATCAGCTGGATCGTACCTTCATTCCTCCGCTGATCGACTTTCAGGCGAGTGAGCATCTGGTGTCCATCGTGCGTCGGCTGGTGGAGATTCTCGCGGCAAAAAGCACTGAGCTCTCCGGCAATCGGCGCCAGAAAAATCAGGCACTCGCCAATTTCACCGCGTCCGATATCGCCAGCTTCTGGCTGCTGTACACCATCAATTCGAATTTCCCGCTGCTGAATCATTTCTTCCATGCCGCCAAGGGTCATCCCGAGCGGGTGTTCCACACCATGCTGTGCCTGGCCGGCGCGCTCACCACGTTTTCGAACGACATTCAGGCGCGCGACCTTCCCAAGTACGATCACGATAATCTATCGTTCTGCTTTTCGGATCTCGATGAAAAAATCCGGCTGCTGCTCGAAACCGTGGTGCCGAGCAATTTCGTCGCGCTGCCGTTGAAATTAGTCCAGCCGTCCATCTGGGCCACCGCGCTCGCGGAGGATAAATATCTCAATAACACCCGTATGTACCTGGCGATCAACGCCGAGATGAAGCAGGCGGATCTGATCGACAAAGCACCGAAGCTGTTGAAGATCGCCTCGGCGACGCACATCGAGCTGCTGGTGCGCCAGGCGCTGAAAGGCGTGCCGCTAACCTACGTCGCTTCGCCTCCCAATTCGATTCCGGTGAAGATGAACTTTCAATATTTCAGCCTGAACCAGTCGGGGGGCGCATGGGAGTCGATTACCCGCGCGCGCAATTTCGCGGCGTATATTCCGGCCGATTTTCCGAATCCTCAAGTGGAGCTGATCGTGTTGTTCCCGCAGGCGCAGTAACCGTTATTTTCGGACGAAAACGACCACCAGTACCAACGCCAGCACCGCGAGAACCGCCAGAATCAAAATCAGCGGCAGAATAGACTTTGCCTTCGCGGGAGCCGGTGGTTGTGGCGCGGCTACCGGAATAGGCTGAGGCGCGGGCGGTTGTGCCTGCGGCTGAGCGGCGAACATGCGGGTGTATTCGCTCGGCCCCTGCGGCGATTGCGGAGCTTGCGGCATGTTGAACACGCCCGTCGCTTCTTTGTTTTTCGGAGGCTCGACTGGGCCTCCGGGCTTGCCAAAAACCTTGGTGAACTCGCCCGCGTCGGGCTGCGCGGGAACGCGGGCCGCCGGCTTCGAGAAATAATCGTCGGAAGGCGTCGAGGGAGTGGGCGTCGCGAGCGGCGACTGAAAGAACCGGGTAAATTCGCCGGCCTCGGATTTTTGCGGCGCTGCCGGCCGCGGCGGAGCCATCGGCGCCGCAGGCGGAGGCGCTGATCGCGGGGCGGTCGATGGATTCTGGAACACCCTGGTAAACTCGCCTGGCTCGCTGGACGGGGCGGCCGGTGGAGGCGTCGGAGTCTTCGCGGCCGGCTCCGAAGTAGCCCTCAGGATCCGCGTGAATTCACCGGGCTCGCTCGAGGGCGCTCTGGGGGCGGCGGGAGCAAGCGGCGGAGCTGCTGGCGCCGGCTTTGGCGCGGCCGATCCCGCCAGAAAGACGCGTGTAAATTCGCCGGGTTCCTCGGATTTCGGCGGCGCGGCTGGAGGAGTCGCAACTAAGGGCACGGGAGCGGATGCGGCATGGGGCGCTGGCGTCGCGACAGGTTGACGGAACAATCGCGTGAATTCGCCTTCGGACGCCGCGGGAGCCTGCGGGACTGCCGGTGCCTGCGGCGCGGGAGCCTGCGGTGGCACTAGAGCCGGCGGGGGCGCGGAAGGCGACGCTAGCGGCGACCGGAACAGCTTCGTAAACTCGCCCGGCGCCTGTTCGGCTGACGTTGGCGCGGCAGGATGCGGAGCCGGTGGACTCGGCGGCGCCGCGGGCACTGTTATGCCAGGCATCGGAGCCGATTCCCGACGCGGCGGGAGCGGCTGGGTGGCTTCGAGATCCACCGGCGTCGATGGAAACGAGGGCGCTGCTTGCGGGCCGGGCGCTGCCGGCGATTGCCATTGTCCCGGACGGTGCAGCGGATCGACCGCCGGGACGGACTTCTCCTGCGCCGCGATCGTCAGCCATTCCTTCAAGCCGGGGAACCGGGTCGGGTTCTCTGTTATCAGGTACATCCGGCCAAACCGGATGCCTGCTTCCAGAATCAGCGCGCGGCCAGACGGAGGAAGTCCATCCAACAATTCGAGCAGCGAATGAACCTCCGACCCCGCTCCGATCGGCATCCAATGCACCAGCACGTTGCGGCTACGCTGCGGATCCGCCGCCAGATAGGTTTTTACGTCGCCATCCTTCACCAGTTCCAGGAGTTGCAAGCCGTCGAACAGATTCATGACTGTCTCCTATTTCAACACATAGACGAGTGGTGTTAGTATTATTATCCGGCGCTCGCCCTGACTATGAAGAATCTTTCGAGAGTCGTGTGGTCTGAGGGAATGTACCTGGGACCTCATCATTTTCAGGCCCAAAGCCGCTATTTTGAAGACTCTATCCGGTTCGTAACCGAAGCTCTGTGGGATGGGACTCATGGGCTGACCGGCTGCGCGCTGGACGAAGAGGCGTTGACCAACGGCACGGTGGCGATCGTTCATGCCCGCGGAATTATGCCCGACGGAACAGCGTTTCACATGCCGGAATCGGACCCCTTGCCGGCGCCGCGCGACGTCTCTGAAGTCATTTCGCCGGCCAGCAACCGGCTGACCGTACTGCTGGCGATGCCCTGGCGCAAGAACAACGGCGTCAATACCGCGCTGACGCCGGGCGCGGCGCCCAACGGCTATCGATACGTCGCCGAGACCCAGTCGCTGCATGACGACACCACCGGGCAGGACGAAAAGGAGATCCGCGTCGGACGCAAAAACCTGAGCATTATTTTCGAGACCGAAGTTACCGAAGAGATGATGACATTGCCCATCGCGCGCGTGATGCGATCGGGCTCCGGGAAATTCGTGTTCGATCCGGCTTTCATCGGTCCGACGCTGCAGATCGGCGCGAGCCGCCGGTTGATGAGTCTGCTGGGACCGCTGGTGGAACTGATGGAGGAGAAAGTGGCCGGGCTGACGCGAGCCGCGGAAGCAGCGGGCGGCGCCATCGGGTTCTCCACCCGGGAAATTGCCAGCTTCTGGTTCCTGCACACCGTGAACGCGAGCCTTTCGCCGCTGCGCCACTTTTATTTCTCTAAACGCGGGCATCCCCAGGAATTGTATATCGAGATGTCGCGGCTTGCCGGCGCGTTGTGCACCTTCGCGCTGGAGTCGCACCCGCGGACCCTGCCGCCCTACGATCACGATCACCCCGATGAATGCTTCGACGCGCTCGACCGCCACATCCGCGAGCATCTGGAGCTGATCATTCCGACCAACTGCCTCTCCATCCCCCTGCATCTGACGGCCGATTATTTCTATGCGGGACCGGTGACCGACGAACGGTGCTTCGGGCGATCTGCCTGGTATCTGGCCGTGCGCGCGAACATGGGCGATGTGGAACTGGTTTCGCTGGTTCCGCAACTGGTCAAGATCTGTTCCGAAAAATTCATCGCGGAGCTGGTGAAGCGCGCGCTGCCGGGGCTGCCCCTGGCGCACGTGCCCGTGCCTCCGCCCGCCATCGCGGCGAAAGTGGAAACTCAATATTTCCTGGTCAACAAGAGCGGGCCGTTCTGGGATCACATCGTCGCCACCAAGAACGTCGGCATTTACGTTCCAGGCGATATTCCGCAGCCGGAGATTCAACTGCTGGCGGTTCTCGACTCCTAATTCCGTATGCAACAGGCAAGACAATACGACAATCTGGCGCTCGTGTTTCAGGAAGCTCTCACGGCGATCGAGCGGATTCGCGCAGCTCGCGAAAAGGTCGCCGACGCGGAGAGTTTTCGCGCCGAAATGCGACAGCAGTTTCTCCATGCCAACGAAGAGGGCCGCGTGCGCGGCTATTCGCGAGAGGATATTCGCCTGGCGATGTTCGCGGTGATCGCGCTGCTGGATGAATCGATCCTGAATTCGCGCAATCCGATTTTTGCGGACTGGCCGCGCCGTCCTCTGCAACAGGAAGTGTTCGGCGGTCATCAGGCCGGCGAGATTTTTTTTCAGAACATCGACGGCTTGCTGGCGCAGCCCGATTCGAGCGTCCTGGCCGATATCCTGGAAGTTTATTTGTTGTGCGTCCTGCTTGGCTACGGAGGGAAATACAGCGTGCTCGGAAAGGGCGAACTGCGCTCTATCGCGGATTCGATGGCGGAAAGAATCAGGCGCATACGCGGCGTCACTCCACTGTCGCCGAGCTGGGCTCCGCAGGGTGGAGTCGCGGCCAAGGCGCAGGGTGATCCATGGCTGCGCTGGCTGATTATCGCGGCGTCCGCGTCAGTGGGGCTCGCCGTGCTGCTGTTCGTGATCTTTAAGGTGTCGCTCGGCTCGGGCGTTGCGGGATAATCTCGATGACCAAACCAGTCAAAATCGCGGGCGGGGCCTTGGTGGTCTATCTGGCGCTCGCCTTTATTGTCCCAAAGGTGCTCAACGTCACCGGAACCAATTACTGGATTCTGGCGTTCGGCCTTGCGGTGATCGGGATGATCGCCGCGGCCGTCTACATCTGGTCGGAAGCGCGCAGTAATGCGGACACCGCGAAATCGATCGCGCAGGCGGGCGGCGCCAGTGGCGGAGCATCCGCGGGGGCAGCAGGCGCAGGCGGCGACGAGCTATCCCAGTTGCTCAACGAAGCAGAAGAAAGGCTGCGTTCTTCGAACCTTGGCAAGGGCGCGCGATTCGCGAGTCTGCCCGCGCTGTTCGTGATCGGCCCCAAGGGCGCGACGAAAACCACCACCATCACGCAATCCGGACTGGATCCGGAACTGCTCGCGGGCCAGGTGTATCAGGAAGGAAACGCGGTGGCGCCGACGCGTTTCGTGAACGCGTGGTTTGCGCGCCAATGGGTCTTCGTGGAAGCGGGAGCGGCGGCGCTGGCGGATCCGGCGCAATGGGGAAAATTGATTCGCCGTTTGCGCCCTGGACCGTTGCAGGGCGCGACTCGTAAAGGCGCGCAGTCTCCCCGGGCGGCGCTGGTGTGCTTCGACAGCGAGGAATTTATCAAGGCTCGCGGAGCTGAGGCGACCGCTGCAGCGGCTCGCGATCTGCATGACAAGCTCGGCGCGATTTCCCAGTCGCTGGGCATCAGTCTGCCGGTGTACGTCTTGTTCACCAAGGCCGACCGGGTTCCCTATTTTCAGGAATATTTCCACACCCTGACCAATGAGGAATCGGTGCAGGTGCTGGGCGCAACCTTGCCGGCCGGAGCGGCAACGGGCGCCTATGACCAGGAGCAATCGGCGAGATTGAACGCCTACATCGACCAGCTTTACTTCTCGCTGGCCGAGCATCGCGCGGATTTTCTGGCGCGCGAAGGGGATGCCGAAAAACTCCCCGGCTCCTATGAATTTCCGCGCGAGTTCCGCAAATTCCGCAACCTGGCGGTGCAGTTCCTGTTGGATGTATGCCGGCCCAGCCAGTTGAACGCCACGCCGTTTCTACGCGGATTTTATTTTTCGGGAGTCCGGCCGATTCTGGTGCGCGATGCCGCGCCGGCTCCGGTGGTCAACAAACCTCGCGCGGGCGATTCGGGCGCGACAGGCGTGTTCCGCGTCGGCCCCGACCCGGCCGCCGCTTACTCGACCGAGAGTTCGGCGGTGCGCCGCGTCCCGCAGTGGGTTTTCCTACGGCAGCTTTTCGCGAACGTAATCCTGGCCGACGAAGCCGCGCTGGGCGCAAGTTCAGTCAGCGTGAAGACCAGCACATGGAAGCGCGTGGCGCTCGCGTCCGCGGCCGCGTTCGGCGTGCTGCTGATGATCCTGTGGGGAATTTCGTTCGGGCAAAATCGCGGCCTGGAAGCCGCCGCGCGCGACGCATCCGCCGCGGTGAAAGTCGACAATGCCGCGGCCGCGCCGATTCCTTCGCTGGACGATCTCACCAAACTCGACAATCTGCGGCAATCGGTGGAAACGATCGGCCGTTATAATCGCGACGGCGCTCCGTTAAGCTACCGCTGGGGACTGTACGTCGGCGACGAATTGTATCCCAAGGTGCGCCGCCTGTATTTCCGGCGCTTCTTCCAATTGCTATTCGGTTCGACGCAGGCCGGCCTGCTTTCGAATCTCCAGTCGCTTCCGGCCAGCCCCACTCCCACGGATTCGTATCAGTATCCGTACGACAGTTTGAAATCGTACCTGATCACCACGTCGAATCACGATAAGAGCACCAAACTGTATCTAGCTCCGCTGCTCTACTCGCGCTGGGAAGCGGGCAAAAGTGTCGATCCGGCGCGAGCGCAGTTGGTGCGCCGGCAGTTCGAGTTTTACAGCGACGAATTGAAATTCGAGAATCCCTTCTCCGCGGAGAACGACTCCGCTTCGGTGGATCATGCGAGGAAATATCTGGCGCAGTTCGCCGGCACCGAGCGCGTCTACCGCTTCATGCTCGCCGAGACCAACAAGAATGCGCCGTCTTTGAATTTCAATCAAAAATTCCCGGGCTCGGCGCAGACTGTGCTGAATAATCGCGATGTCTCCGGCGCTTTTACCAAGACCGGCTGGCCGGCGATGCAGGACGCCATCAAGCACGCCGATCGTTACTTTGCGGGCGAGCAATGGGTGCTGGGCGACCAGTCCGCCAACATCGGCGATCGCGCCAAGGTGGAGAGCGATCTGCACACCTTGTACAACAACGACTACGTCGATCAGTGGCGGGATTATTTGAAGAAATCGGTGGTGGTCGGTTACAGCAGCATCTCCGACGCGGCGAAAAAACTCGCGGTCACCGCCAGCCCGCAATCGCCTTTGCTGGCGATGTTCTGCATGGCTTCGCAAAATGTCGGCGTCGATCCGGATATTTCGAAATCGTTCAAGCCGCTGCTGACAGTGGTTCCGGCTTCGTGCGGCGATCAATACGTGGGAGCGACGAATCAGGACTACATGAAGTCGCTGCTCGCGCTTCAGGTGGCGCTGGGGCAGATCACCAGTCCGGATCCGAACGATCCGAATGTCGCGGCCGCGGCTACGAACGCCACTGCGGCGAAGGTGGTCACCGGCCAGATGGCGCAGGGCTTCGGCGTCGATCCCCTGGCGTCGACCGTCCAGAAACTGATCGAGGATCCCATCGCGCACGTGGAGCCGCTGGTGAAAGGACTCGGTGCCGCCGCGCTGAACAAGGGCGGCAAAAATCTCTGCTCGGATTTCCGATCCCTGATGACCAAGTATCCGTTCAACGCGACCAGCACCAATGAGGCAACCATTGCCGACGTCAATGGGATTTTCAAACCCGGCGAAGGCGCGATGTGGAAGTTCTATGAGCAGAACCTGCAGCGTCTGCTCCCCAAGCAGGGCGCGACCTATGTGCCGCAGCCTGGCGGCGGAGTCACGCTGTTGCCGGGCTTCGTGAATTTCTTCAACCGCATGGCGGCGTTCTCGAATTCGCTCTACGCCGGTACCACCGATCCGCACTTCACGTATTCGCTGAAGCCGGTGCCGTCGGAAGGAATTCAGGGCGTGACGCTGGCCATCGACGGACAGTCGCTGACATATTCGGGCGGCAATGGAGCGGGCAAGCAGTTCACCTGGCCCGGTCCGCAGCCCGGAGTTCGCGCCACGGCTAAATTCGGGGGCAGCACGGACATCACCTGGGCCACCTATCAGGGCCTGTGGAGCGTATTCCGCTTCTTCGGTCGCGCCGAAAAGCCCGCCGGAGCCGGCGCCTCCAGCAGCCTCGAATGGGTGATCCGCATCGGCGATCAACCGGCCCAGTTGCCCAACGGCAAACCCCTTACTGTGCGCTTCGACCTGGATATGGGCGCATCGCCGCCAGTGTTTCAGCGCGGATATTTTTCGAGCCTGAGCTGCGTGGCGGACGTCGCGAAATGAGGCGGACGTAGCAGGTCATGGATCTTCCCGCGCGGCTCGGCAAATACGAACTCACGGAGTTTTTAGGCGGCGGAATGTCGCACGTCTATCGCGCCACGGATACTCTGATCGGCAGAACGGTGGCGGTGAAAATCCTGACGCCGGAAAGCGCGGGCGACATCGACGTGAAGGAGCGCTTTCTGCAGGAAGCGCGCATGGCCGGCAACATCAACCATGAAAACGTAATCAGCATCTTCGATTTCGGAGAGATCGAGGGCCGCCCGTTCATGGTCATGGAATTCCTCCAGGGCGACAGCCTGCGGACGCTGATCAAGGATGGACGCACCGGCGATATCCAGCAGCGATTGCAGATCGCCGTCCAGGCCGCGCGCGCCCTCGAATACATCCACACCGCGCAGATCATCCATCGCGATATCAAGCCCGATAATATTCATGTCAACCCCAAGGGCCTGGTCAAGCTGATCGATTTCGGCATCGCCAAGATGCAGGATCTGCAGAGAACCCAGCCGGGTTTCGTGCTCGGCACGCCGTATTACATGGCGCCGGAGCAGGTGCGCGGCGAAAAGATCACGCCGCTGGTCGACGTGTATGCCTTCGGCGTGCTGATGTTCGAGCTGATGGCGGGAGTGAAGCCCTTCAAAGCCGCATCGGTGGAAGAAATTTTCCATCGCATTCTGTCCGAGCCTTTCGATTTCTCGCCCCTGCGCCAGGCCGGAGTTTCCGAACCGCTGTACAACCTGATCGTGCAATGCGTTGCCAAGAATCCGGCGGAGCGGCCCGCGGGGCTTAAGGAAGTTCGCGAACGGCTGGAAGTAATGATTGCCCCCGCGGCTCCTGCTGGCGTCGATACCCCCGGTGCCTCGCGTCCGCTGGTTTCGAAACCGATTGCCGTGATTCTGGCCGCCGTGATTCTGGCCGGGCTGGCCGCCGCCTACTTCGCCACCCGCCCCAAGCCGCCGGAACCCTTGGCCGCGACCATCGATACTCCCGCGGGTACCCTGATTCTGATCCCCGGCGGTCCGTTCGCGTCCGGTCCCGACAAGCAGCAGGTGAACGTTCCCGATTATTACATCGACAAGACCGAAGTGACCAACGCGGCGTACGAACAATACTCCAAAGCGCGGGGCCGTCAGCTTCCCGAGGGATTTCCGGCGGATAAACCGACCTACCCGGTGACCAACATCACCATCGACGACGCTCGCGATTTCGCGAACTGGGCCGGCGAACGCCTACCGACCATGGTCGAATGGGAAAAAGCCGCGCGAGGCCTCGATGGACGCCTATACCCGTGGGGCAATACTGCCGATGGAAGCTATGCCAATCTTTCGCAAGGGAACGCCGGCCAGCTTCGCGCCGCGAACGACGGCGGCCAGGACGTCAGCCCTTTTGGCATCGTGAATATGGGCGGAAACGCTTCCGAATTCGTCGATCAGTTGCGCACTCCGAGCCCTGAAGCCATGCGCGCATTTTCCACCCTGGTGACTCCTCCGCCGGCCGCGAACGAGGCCTGGTACACCTTCAAAGGAGGATCCTATCGCCTTCCTTTGCCCAGCGCGACCACTTATGAATGGGGGGCGATTCCCGCCCGCTTCCACGGACCCGACCTCGGGTTCCGCTGCGTTCGCGACGCCCGTCCCGTCAAACCCTCCGGAGCGCATTAGAAATGTCCATCGAACCCGGGCAGGTCATCGGCGATTACGAAGTGATCGGCCTGATCGGCGCCGGCGGAATGGGCCAGGTTTATCGGGTCCGCAACGTAATCTCGGAGCGGATCGACGCGATGAAGGTCCTGCGCCCGCAGGCCGAAAGCACGCCCGATGTCGCGGGGCGATTTTTACGCGAGATCAAACTCCAGGCCAGCCTGAAGCACCCTAACATCGCCGTACTCTACACCGCGATGCGCTTCGAAGACCAGATCCTGATGTTCATGGAACTGCTGGAAGGCGTCGGTCTCGATCAAAAGTTGCGCCGCGGCTGCCTGCCCGCGCCGGAGGCGGTGAATTACGCGTCGCAATGTTTGCGAGCTCTCGAATACGCGCATGAGCGCGGCGTGGTGCATCGCGACATCAAGCCGTCCAACCTGATGATTTCGGCGGCCGGCGGCGTCAAACTGCTGGATTTCGGCATCGCGCGCAGCGTCAAGGATCTGACGCTCACCGGCACCGGGACCGCGGTCGGATCCGCGCATTATATGTCGCCGGAACAAGCGCTTGGCCGCGAAGTGGACGCCCGCAGCGACCTCTATTCGATGGGCATCATGCTCTACGAAATGCTGATCGGCGCGCGGCCTTTTTCCGGCGATAACGCGTATTCGGTCCTGAAGGCCCACGTCGAACAGGAGCCCCTTTCCCCTGCCTATCTGAATCCCGGCCTCCCGCAATTCCTATGCGACGCGGTCCTGTGCGCCTTGCGCAAAGATCGCGAGGAGCGTTTCGCGAACGCGGCTGCATTTCGAGCCGCCATCGAAGGGACCGCCGCGGTGGATACTCTTACGATGAAGGGCGCTGCGCGTTTCGCTCCGCCGGAGCCCGCTCATCCGGAGACCGAGCGCCTGCCGGCGATCGATTCGCCGACCGCCACGCGGATTGCCGCGCTGCTCGCCACCGAACTGGGCCCCATCGCCGCGCATCTGGTGAAGCAGACCTGCTCCCGCACCACCGATATTCGCGAGATCTGCCACCTGGTCGCCGAACAGGTCGGCGACGAGACCGGCCGTCGCCGGTTTCTCGAAAAGTGCGAGCATGAGCTGCATCTGTCCGCGCTTACCGCTTCTCTCAAGCCCACCACCGGCTCTGGCGGAACCATCGCCGCGAAACCCGTGGCCTGGGACCCTCAGCTTCTCGACCGAGTCAAGCGCGCGCTCGCCGAGCACGTCGGCCCCGTGGCCAAGATCATCGTCGACAAAGCCTCGCGAAAATGTTCCAACGTGGATGAGCTGTACGGATTACTTGCCGGGGAAATCGCGTCGCCAGCGGATCGGGATCGATTCCTCGCGACAAAACCGCGATCATAGGACGAAGCACAAACGATGAAGCTGCTCGCCAAATTCAATCTCATATTTTTCACGGTCTTCGCCATCGGAATGGGCGTGGCAGCCTACGTTTCGAAGACGTTTCTGGATCGCGATGCCCGCACCGAAGTGGTGGAACAGGCCCGCCTCATGATGGAGCTGACTCTCTCCACGCGCCAATACACCGGAACACAGGTGCGTCCTTTGCTGAACTCGCAGGCCGATCGCGAAAAGTTTTTGCCGCAAACCGTGCCTGCCTACGCCGCCACCGAGACGTTTCGCTATCTGCATACGCAGTATCCCGACTACACCTATAAAGAAGCCACCCTCAATCCCACTAATCTGCAGGACCGCGCCACGGATTGGGAGGCGGACGTGGTGAATCTGTTCCGCAACGCGCCGTCGAAGACGGAATTCGTGGGAGAGCGGAACACGCCCACCGGACGTTCTCTGTTTCTTGCGCGTCCCATCAAGACCAACCAGAGCTGCGAGGAGTGCCACAGCACCCCGGAGGTGGCTCCGCCCGCGATGATCAGGACCTACGGATCGGCCAACGGCTTCGGGTGGCGAGTCGGCGAGATTGTCGGTGCGCAAATCGTGTCGGTGCCGGAAACCGTCCCACTGGGACTCGCGTCCGCCGCGTTCAAGGAATTGATCACCGCGCTGCTGGGCGTAGCGGCCTTTATTCTTCTGGCTCTGAACGCTCTGCTGATGCTCACCGTGATTCGTCCGGTGGCGAGGCTCTCCTCGGCGGCCGACGAAATCAGCAAAGGCAATCTCGAAGTCCCCGAGCAGCCGGTGAAAGGGCGGGACGAAATCTCGGTCCTCGCCGACGCCTTCAATCGCATGCATCGAAGCCTGGTGAAGGCCGTGAAGATGCTCGAATCCGGATCATGACTCCGCAACCAAAATCCAATCGGCGGCTGACGCCTCCGTCCCTTGAAGACGCCAAGGTTCTGCGTTCGTTTTTCGACGAAGCCGGATACAATCTCGACACGCTGCGCGGCGGCCTGGGCTTCACCGATCTCGCGTCATTCCGCTATCGCAAGTATCTGCTCGCCCGCAACGCCGATCCGTCGCGCCTCGACGTCATCGTTCAGTGGTTCACCTGCGGCATGCCCGTTTCGGTCGAAAAAGCGAATCGCGCGATTCCGGCTCGCGTGATCGGCATCTGCGAAGCGTGCGGACTGTTGTTCCGCGATGGCGATTCGCTGGTGCCCGTGGCGATGTTGTCTCCCTTTCAGGGCATGATCATCGCCAGCGATCTGATCTCCAAGCTGGATGAGGACGCCTCCGATCTCATCGTGTGGCCCAACGCGACCACCTATCAGATCCTGAATGCCGCGATACGGAGCAAGGGCGGCGCAATGCTCGATCTGGGCTGCGGTACCGGTGCCGTGTCCGTCGCCTGCGCGTCGCAATTCAGCTCCATCACCGCGACCGACCTCAACGCGCGCGCGGCCGAGTTCACGGCTTTCAACGCCCGGTTGAATAGCGCCGATTTGATCGAATGCCTGATCGGCGACGGGTTCGCGCCGGTCGCCGGGCGCAAGTTCGATCTGATTCTGTGCAATCCTCCGTTCTTTCTGGTTCCCTCCACCGGTTTGATGTATTGCGAAAATCCGATGGAGCTGGACGCCTTCGCGCGCTCCCTGGTGCGGCAGGCGCCCGCCTACCTGAACGAATCCGGATTCTTTCAGATGATGTGCGAATGGGTGGACCTGACGGGAATTCCCTGGCGCGATCGTCTGCGCGAGTGGGGCGAGGGCTTGGGTTGCGACGTCTTGATTCTCAAGACCTACACCATGACCCCCATCGCCTACGGCAAGGAGCGTTGCGAGCAGCGTCCCGGTAATCGTTCCGAGGGCGACGCCGCCTTTGCGCAGTGGGTGGACTATTATCGGGAAAAGAAAGTCGAGATGGTGCACGGCGGTATGATCGTCCTGCGCCGCCGCGAAGGGAATAACTGGATCCGTATCGACGACGATCCCACGTTCACTCTGGCGCATCCGGCCGGGGATCAGATCCTCGAGGGCTTCGCCGCTCAAGACCTGATCGGCAAGAGCGATCAGGAGCTTCTGGGAGTCCGTCTGCGCCTGCTCGACCATGCGCGGCTTCGTCAGATTCTGCGCCGCGAAGGCTCCAAATTTACGCAGACGCGCCTTACCTTGTCCGCCACAGCGCCGCGCTCGGGCGAAGTGGAGTTGGCGCCCCTGGTGGCGGAATTCGTCGGACGCTTCGACGGCGCCCGCACCCTGGGCGAACTGATCCTCGACCTGGCCGGCAAAGTGGAAGCCGAACCGTCCAAGGTTGCGTCGGAATGCGTGGAAATCACGCGGAAATTGCTGGAACGCGGCTTCCTCGGGAACGCGATAGAATAAAAAACGCTTCGAAAAGGAGGAATCGAATGCCATTGCAATGCTGCATGGGAGCATCGATGCAGTGCAGTATGGGCGCCGCGCCCAGTTCCCTGGTGGTGCTGCCCACCAACCGCGTCCTGACCCAGAACGTGCCCGACGCCAACATCATGGATCACATCCCGATGGTGAATATCATGCCGTTCGGAGTGTGCTCCTCTCCGGCTTTCCCGGCGACCGCCGCTGCGACCGCCGCCGCACTGGGAGTCCTGACGCCGATGCCGTGCGTCCCGGCGACGCCCGCTCCATGGATCACCGGCGCGCCTACGGTGCTACTCGCTAATTTTCCGACGCTCGACAATGTTTCGAAGCTGATGTGCGTCTTCGGCGGCGTGATTCAATTCGTCACCGCCGGAGAAGAAACCGTCATGGTGCCGTAAGCGGACGCAACTTGTTTTCTAAACCGCCCACGTCATCGCCTCCTCCGCCGCCTCTCAGCGCTGAATTCCAAAGTTCGGTCGAACCGTCGCAACCAGGCGCTCAGCCGCAACAGCACGGCTGGACCATGTTTCGCTCCTCGGATGGCAAAACCCGCACCGATCAGGGCAATCAGTCCTTGATCACCGATCCCCACGCCGGTCAGACCATCCAGCTGGATCATGCCAATCAGCAGGCGCAGATCTTCCCGATGCCCGGAGGTCCCACGAAGCCGAATGCGCCCCAGGGAGGCGCTGCATCGCCGACGCCGCCCAATCAACCCCTGAATGTGAAGGATCTCGGGAAGCGGATGATCGGCGGTCACGAGGTGGAGGGCAAGTCGTATACTTTCGCTCCGCCCAAGCCGCCCGCGGCGCCATCCGGTGCAGCACCGAATACTCCGCAAGGCGCATCGCCTCCCGGAGCTCCGCAAGCCGGACCACCTCAAATTCCGGGCGCGCCGCAAATCCCCGGGGCTCCGAAATTGCCCGGAGCGCCGGCTCCCCCTGGAGGAGCGCCGTCTGCTCCTGGCGCCCCTGCGCCTCCCGGTTCCCAGCCCGAACAGAAACCGCAGACTCTCGAAGTCTGGACCAGTCCCAAGCTGCAACTGCCGATGGCGACCCGCACCACTGGAGATTTGGGCAAGCAGACCACCATCTGTAAACAGGTGACGCCGGGAGAGCCGCCTCCCTCCACCTTTCAAATCCCGCCGGGCTACAAGATCGTGAATTCTCCTCATGCTCCGACTGCTTCCTCCTGACGATTGCCGCCGTCTGGTCGACTTCTTCAATGAAGCCGGCTATACCTTCGCCGCCATGACTGGCGAGCGTAATCTTACCGAGCGCGCCTCGCATCGCTACGGTACGGTCCAGTATCTTCTGGATAAAACGGCGGAGCCGACCGCGTTTCACACGCTCGCGCGATGGTTCACCATCGGGGTGGCCGTGCCTGCCGAGGTGGCCGCGAAGCTCATTCCGGATTGGGTGACCGGCCTCTTGCTCCAAAGCGAACTGATTCGACGCAGTGGAGACCGGCTCGAGCCGTCGGTCATGCTCTCGCCGCTCGGCCCCTTGCTGGTCGCCTCCGACCCGGTGCTTAAATGGGAGGACGATCCCTCGGACCTGGTCCTGTGGCCCAATCCGACGACGCAGCAATTGTTCAATCTCACCATCCGCAAGCCTTTTGATAGCGCGCTCGACCTCGGCAGCGGCTGCGGGATTCAGGCACTCGGCGCGGCCGAACATTGCAAGTCGGTGGTCGCGACGGATCTGAATCCGCGCGCCGCGGAGTTCACGGCGTTCAACGCGCGCCTCAATGGAATTTCGAATGTGGAGTGTCTGACTGGCGATTCGTTTGAGCCGGTCAAGGGGCGCGCCTTCGATCTGATCGTCGCCAATCCTCCGTTTTTCATTACCCCCGATTCCGGTCTGCTGTTCTGCGAGAATTCGCTGGAGCTCGACCTGTTTTGCCGCCGCCTGGCCCGCGAAGCGTCGCAATATCTCAACGAATCGGGATTTTTTCAGATGGTTTGCGAATGGGTGGAGTTGAAGGATCAGCCTTGGCGGGATCGCATTGCCGAGTGGGTGGAGTCGACCGGATGCGACGCGTGGGTCATCCATCAATACTCCATGAGCACTTCGAAATACGGCGGTGAACGCGGCCATCAGCGTCCGCCGAACACCGACGCCGACGGCCATCGCTTTTTCGCCGACTGGCTGGCCTACGCGCACACCAAGAAAATCGCCGCAGTGCACGGCGGCCTGATTACGCTGCGCAAGCGCTCCGGCCCGAATTGGCTGCGCATCGAAAATGAGCCCGTATCGCTCGATGCTCCCATCGGCGATTTGATCCTGGACGGGTTCCTGGCGCGCGACTTGCTCGACGCCAATAGCGACGTCGCTCTCATGGAAATCCGCCCACGCCTGGCGAAAGAAGCCCGGCTGGTTCAGACTCTGGGCCAATCGGATCAGGGCTGGGGCGGGCGCTCCCTGCGGCTCCATCTCGCCGGCCAGCGTCCACGCCAAATCGATATCGATCCGAGCGTGGCGCAATTTGTCGCTCGCTGTAACGGATCGGCGCGCCTCGGCGAACTGGTTCAGGAACTGGCCGTAAGCGCCGCCGCGCCGGTGGACCGTGTCGCGCGGGAATCTGTAGGTATCGTCCGCAAACTGCTGGCCGAGGGCTATCTGGAGGTCTGATCGCTCATGTTCTCGATCGACCTTTCCACCCCGGAGTTAAGATTGATCACCACCGCGCCCGTCGCGGCATTTCAGGCAGCGCGCTGGATCAGGCATTTCCACAGCCTCTCGTATTCCCACATTGGGTTCACGCATCACGGCCAGAATGTCCCGGCTCCCGAAGTGCTCGATAAGCTGGGATTCATTCGAGTGCCGCGATTCGAGCTGAACGCGATCCGCCTGCTATTGCAAACCTACGGACCGCTTCTCGTCAGGGGTGAATTTTCCCATCTGATCCAGAATGAAGAATTGGTGCCGTATCCGAAAAAGACATTGCTGCGCGTTTCTTCCTACGAACCGGGCGATCATGCGCTCATCTTGAACGGCTATTGGGATGGATTCCACCCGCTGCTGCTGTATCGCGATCCGTCGCATCCGCACCGCCAGTTCGTGGCCGATGTGGAAATTGTGAACCGCCGGCTCGATGCGGATTCAGGAATTTTCTATGTCAACTGCGCGGCATTTCCGAAGCCGTGCCTGCACGTCACCCAGGGATTAAAGACCGCGCGGAACGAATCGGCGTCCACGTCGCAGAGCAATCCCCAGAAGGCCTAACCCCACCAGGATCAAAGAGGCCGGTTCCGGAACCGAGGGCTGCACGTTCGAGGATGCGCCATATTCCAGAAAATCGAGCACCGGCGACCAATACTCCCCGGTCTGGCTGAGCTGAACCTTGCCGATGCCCGCCATGTCCTGCCATCCTGCGAACACCGAACTGCCGTTCGCGTTCAGGTTGATATTTTGCATGACCCCGATCACCGTATGGTCGTCCATGCCGAAAATCGTCACCGTGGCGGTGGCCGCGTAACCGGTAAACGCGCGAATATCGAGACCTAGCGTCGTAACCGGCATGGTGAACGTGATGGTCAGCATCTGTGGCGCCGGCGTTCCGGAGGTGTTCTGCCGTCCCACGATCTCACCCGAAGTCGAGCCGTAATACCCGCTGCCGTCCCACTGCCCGCCACCCGAACCGAAGCTGAATTGAGCACCGGATGCCACCAGACTCGGCCCTTGACCATTGCACGTGGTTCCTGCAGTAAGCAGCGCGCAATTGATCGCCGTGGACGTGCCGCTTGCCACTCCGAAGGTGTTGAAGGTATCCACTATTCCGCTGGTACTTAATGAGGCGGCTAGTTCTGACTGGCTGAATACAGTGGCTCCGCAGGCGATAGAAGCGATCGCGAGCAGCGCCGGAAAAAGTTTCGTAGGCATTAGACTCAGTACGTACAGGAAACCTAAGGTCTTTGGAGACTTAATTATAGGATGGCAAATTCGCGAAAGTCTAGTAGCCCTCACCCCTAACCAGGGGTAGATCGGTACCAGTTCGCCGTTGGGTCGGGAAATCCATGACTTCAGGATCAGGGCGTCGGCAAAGAATCGACGATTCGCGGCGGATCTGTGACACTTCTAAAGTGGTTAGATCCATGTATTCAACAATTTAGCTTGGACATTGACCTGCCGGCATTAGGCCGGTGGAGCATACCGAGATCGCAATCATTGGCGCTGGGCCGACCGGCATTGGGGCGGCGCTTCGTCTTCTCGAACTCGGCCAAACCGATTTCCTGTTATTGGATGAGGCAGAAATTGCGGGTGGACTCGCCTCCTCCTGCGTCGACGAGCAAGGGTTCACGTGGGACTGGGGCGGCCATGTCCAGTTTTCGCACTACCGCAAATTCGACGAATACATGGACCTCGCGTTTGCGCCCGACGGCTGGCTGTGGCACGAGCGCGAGAGCTGGATCTGGTCGAGCGATCGATTCATCCCGTATCCATTCCAGAACAACCTGCATCGCCTTGATCCGGCAGATCGATGGCGCGCCATGCAAGGTTTGCTGGAGGCGAGCTCGCTGCGTGCCGCGCCCGAAAACTTCGAACAGTGGATTGTAGCCACGTTCGGTTCCGGCATCGCCGATCTGTTCATGCGTCCTTACAACCGCAAGGTTTGGGCGCATCCGTTGGACACCATGGACTTTCGCTGGGTCGGGGAACGCGTGGCGGTGCCATCGCCGGAACAGGCGATGAAATCGATCTGCCTCAACCAGGACCAGGTGTCCTGGGGGCCGAATCGGCGCTTCCGCTTTCCTCTTCGCGGCGGGACCGGAGCCATCTGGCGATCGCTCGGCGGGCGAATTCCCCCGCAGAATCTTCGCATGACGGCGCGAGTGGAGCACATCGATCCGGCCAATCGCGTCCTGACTGCGAACGGAACGAAGATCAAATACGGACGACTGATCAATACCGCTCCGCTCACCTGGTTGACCCGGACCATCGGTGATGAAGCGCTCGCGTCGCGCGCGAAACAACTGAAATCCTCAACCGTTCACGTGGTCGGGATTGGGTTGAACGGCGCGCCTCCGGAAGCGATCCGCAAAATGTGTTGGATGTATTTCCCGGGACCCGAAACCAGCTTCTATCGTGTCACGGTGTTCAGCAATTACAGTCCGCATAATGTTCCCTCGCCGGGTTCTACCTGGTCATTGATGGCAGAGATTTCGGAATCGGAACACAGCCCACGTGACCGGGCCCGCATCGTTGAGAACACGGTCTCCGAAATGACAGCGGTCGGACTGATTCCCGATGCGGGCGCCATCGTCAGCCGCTGGCACAAGACGCTGACGCTGGGATATCCGACGCCGTCGGTCGAACGGAACGCAATTCTCGGCGACCTGCTGCCCGCGATCGAAGCAAAGAACATTTTTTCCCGTGGACGTTTCGGCGCATGGAAATACGAGGTCAGCAACCAGGACCATTCCTTCATGCAGGGCGTCGAAGTGATCGATCACATCCTTCACCATCGCGCTGAGCCGACGCTGCACCATCCCGATCTGATCAATCAACGCTACAATCCGTTTCCGTACGCCGAATGGGAGGCCGCCTGAAATGAACACCTTCGAAAGCACTACGCTCCTGCAATACGTCAACGATCTTCGCGCCGCCAATGCACCCGCTGCGCCGCCGCCCCCGGCTCTACCCGAGGCGACCGATCTCACCGGCTATGAAGTTCTGGTCGACCTGATCCGCCGCGAAGGACTGGACCGGATGGCCGGAGATTTTCTCGAGATCGGATGCTTTCTGGGCGGAGGCACGGCGAAGCTGGCCAAAGTCGCCAGCGCCTCGGAAAAGCAGGTGTGGGTGATCGACCTGTTCAACCCCGATTTCGATCTGACCAAAAATCTGGCGGGAGACCGCATGGCCGACCTCTACCGCAATTATCTTCGCGGCCGCACGCAGGAAGAGATTTTCCGTCAGGTTACCGCGCCCTGGTCCGGCTCCATTCAGGTGCTCAAACAGGATTCCATGCAAGCGCGATTTCCGGACGGGCTCCGGTTCAGCTTCGCATTCGTCGACGGCAACCACGATCCGGAGTGGGTGAAGAGCGACTTTCAGATGGTGTTCAAACGCCTGCTCCCCGGCGGATGGGCCGGGTTCCACGATTACGGCGGCGACTCGCCGGAAGTGACCGCGCTGCTCGACTCGATGCTGGTCCAATACGGCGGCGAAATCGGGCGAATCGAAAAGATAAAAGACCGGTGGATTTTGTTGGTTCAGAAACGCGACGCGGTCTCCGGAAAGGACGGATCAAAATCGTGAAATTCCAAGGGAGCGCGCTCGCTCATCAACTGCTGGACGGCCTCCAGGGAATCGAAATCGGTGGCTCGGCGCACAATACTTTCGGCCTCAAGACGCGGAATGTCGATTTCACCAAGCAAATCACCGTCTTCAAGGAAGAAGAGATCCGGATGTGCGGCGAGGCGCTGCCCGTGGACATCGCGGCGCCGGGCGATCAGCTGCCGCTGGAGGACAACAGCGTCGATTTCGTGATCAGCTCGCACGTCATCGAACATTTTCCGGATCCGATCAAGGCGTTGAAAGAATGGCGTAGGGTGGTCCGCCCCGGCGGCTACATTTACGTGATCGCGCCGCACAAGGAACGCATCTTCGACAAGGATCGAGATCGCACCACGCTGGCCGAGCTGATTCAACGTCATGAAACCGGCGTTTGTCCCGATACCGAAGTGGAGCATTGTTCGGTGTGGGTCACCGAGGACTTTGTGGAACTGGTCAAATGGCTCGGCTGGCCAATCGTCGCGGTCCAGGATGTGGACGACAAAGTCGGCAACGGATTCGCGATCGTGATTGGCGTGGAGAAACAGCAGATGGAGACCAAGCCGCGCCCGGCCGTGGTGAAACAGCCCACGAAGCAGAAGTTATCGATGACCTTTCTGATGGGCCCCACCGGCAATGTTCGTACGGGAGGCGCAGCGTGCATCCTCGAATACGCGCGTCAATTTCACCGGCGCGGGCACCAGGTTTCCATCACTACCTGGCCGAAATTTCTGTGGCCCGGTCAGGAACCCTTCCCCAATCTTGGTTTCGACGTTCCGATTCACTATGACCGGAACGCGAAGCGAGAAGAACTGCCGTTTCATCTGGTCAATCAATCGCCGCGCGATTACCTGGGAGAACTGCGATTCTTTCTCACCTACCTGAATATGATGACCTCGGCGATCCCCAAGGCCGATCTGGTGATCGCCGCGAACTGGGACTCGATTATTCCTGCGTGGCAATCGGGCAAGGGGAAGGTGGTCCATTTTCCGCAGCATTACGATGAAGTATTCTTCTCGCTCGACGGCGCGGCCGCTGCGTCTTTGCAGGGAAACCCGCTCATCAAGATGCTGTGCCGCAACGCGTTTCAAATGCCGGCGTATCGCATTGCGAATTCCACCTGGCTGGCCGGCGAATTTCAGCGGCGCTTCGGAGACACGGTCCCCGTGGTGAATCATGGCATCGACACCGCGCGGTTCCGGGAACTTCCCAAGTTGAGCGCGAAGGACGGCATCCTCCGCATCGTGACGTATTCGCGCCCCGATAAGTGGAAAGGCTTCCAGGACGCGGTTCCAGCCGTCGGCGAGCTGATGAAACTGCATCCCGGAAAAATCGAATGGCACGTTTACGGATTCCCGCACGCGATCGGGCCCGATAATTCGCTGGCTCCCTATCGATTCCACGGCGCGCTGGGACATGACGAGCTGAGCCGCCTCTACGCGGAAAGCGACATCGTGGTGTGCCCTTCGTGGTACGAAAGCTTCCCCCTGCCGCCGATCGAGGCCATGGCCTGCGGCACGGCGGTGATCACGACGCCTTACGGAACGGAAGATTACGCCATCGACGGCCACACCGCGATCGTGGTTCGTCCGCGCGTGCTCGGGGATTTTCTAGTGGCGCTGGATGCGCTGGTCCGTTCCCCGGAACTTCGCGCCAGGCTGGCCCGCAACGGTCGAGCGATGGCCGAGAGCCTCACCTGGGACCGCGCCGTCTCCGCGCGCGAGGAACTGCTGTGGCGTATCCACAACAATCAGATGCCGGTCAACGGCCTGACCTGCTTCGATACCGGAATCCTGGATGGCTACGGCCAATCCTTCGAACGGCTGATCGCGGAGGTGGGCGCGGCGGAAGGCGATCTGCTGAATGGAGCCGACGGCAAACATTATCTGGTCGAGTCCGGAAGATTGCGGCCGCTGAAGAATCCCGCGGCCATCGGCGCGGATGCCGATCGCGCCCGTCCCGTGGATCTGCTGACACTGCTGCGAAACGAGCAGGGGCTGGAGATCACGTCTCCGGCCGATTTCTATGGACTTCGGGCCTAAGGTAGAATAGCGGGTCGCCCCTCTGGTTCGATGGGCTTGCGAGCGATTCGAAAATTGTTATCGAAGCCCATCCCGCGGCAGTTCCTGCTGATCCTCATTGTGTTCGCCTGCGCTGTCTCGGCCTGCGGACCGGCTCGGTTCCATCGGCAGGTTCACGAATATGTTCGCCTCGCCGTTGCTCTGGGCGAGCACGATCCAGATTCCATCGATTTCTACTACGGTCCGCCGGAATGGGTCGCCGATATCCGCAAGAATCCTCCGCCGCTCGCCGAGATCAAACGATCGGCGACGGAGTTGGCAGCCGAGTTCGCGAAAAACGAGCAGCCCCGGGCCGCGCGCCTGGCAAAGCAGGCTGCCGCCATTGCGGCACGAGCCAATCAGATGCTCGGTGCGAAAATGAATTTCGATCAGGAGGCGTCGGTCTACTTCGGGCTTAACGTCGCGGCCGATCCCCATCGACTGGACGCCGTTCGCGAGGACCTCAGTCGTCTTCTCGGAAGCGGCGGATCGGAAGCGGAACAATATGCCGCCTTCGATGAGAAATTCCTGATCCCTCCCGAGCGTTTGCCTGCGGTGTTCGCGCGCGCTTTGCAAGGTTGCCGCGATCAGACGCTGAATCATCTGCGCCTGCCCGCGGGAGAAAGTGTCACGGTCGAATACGTCCATGACAAGCCCTGGAGTGCGTTTAGCCGCTATCAGGGAAATTTTCGAAGCGTGATTCAGGTGAATGCCGATCTTCCTTTAACCGTCGATCGCGCGCTGGCCCTGGCGTGTCACGAAGGCTACCCCGGCCATCACGCATACAACGTGATGCAGGAATTGCAATTCCTCCGCGAGCGGCATTGGTCTGAATGGACGGTGCAGCCGACGTTCAGTCCGCAGTCGCTGGTTTCGGAAGCGCTGGCGACGCTCGCCGTGGAAGTCGCGTTCCCGCCGCCGGAGCGAATGCGGTTCGAACGCGATGCCTTGTTTCCCCTGGCGGGCCTCGATCCGAATCAGGCGGAGCGATATGATCGCGTGGAGCGGCTGGTGGACCAGTTGCAATCGGAGGAGCCGGCAATCGCGCGCGAGTACCTCGACGGGGACCTGGAGTGGCAGCGCGCGGCGGACGCGCTGGAGAAACAGGCGTTGATGGCGCATCCCGATCTGACGCTCAAGTACATGAATGAATATCGAAGCTATATGATCACCTACACTCTGGGGCGCGATCTGGCGGCGGCGATGGTCCGGGGCTGGCCGCGATACGAGCAGTTGATGATCGATCCGGACGCCGCGGCGGCGTTTAGTAAAATGAAGCAATGAAGCCGTTCTGGGTGGCACTGATCGCGCTTGCATCGATCGCGCAGGCTCACGATATCAGCTCGCAGGTGACGTGGTCGCGCGAGGTTTCGCGGCTGCTGGACCGGCACTGCACGTCGTGTCATCGCGACGGCGGCGCCGCATTTTCACTGACCACATTCGCGCAAGCGCAATCGCATGCGAAGGCGATCGCCAAGGCCGTGCTCGATCGCCGCATGCCTCCGTTCGGGGCCGTAAAAGGCTTCGGCGATCTGCGCGACGATCAATCGCTGACGCAGGAGCAGATCGGCTTGGTGATCGGTTGGGTGCAAGGCGGCGCCCCGGAGGGCGACGAAAAATTTGCCCCGAAAGCGCGACCGAATCTGGCGCCCGCGAAGGCCGAGCCGAAAACCGGAGAATCCTGGACGCCGGGCGCGGGCAAGCTCGCCGCCGATACCACCTTCATCGCGATTCGGCCACAAAGCTTGACCGGCGATTCGGTTCGCGTGATCGCGGAACGTCCCGATGGAACGGTGGAGCCGCTGATCTGGTTCTATCACTACGATCGGAAAACGGCGCGCGCGTATTATTTCCGCAAACCGATCCGGCTTCCGGCGGGGACGAAGATCGTCACCTCGACTCCCAACGCTACGGTTGCATTGCTTGAACCGGCACGTTGAAGGCGACGGTGTTCACCACACCTTCGCGCTTGAACTGCACCCAGACGCGATAAATCCGGGGGCGGGGAAAGGTCAGGTCGAACTCGATCTGGCCGTTCTCGGCGTTGAAGGGATGTTCGTGAATCAGGTCGATCAGGTCGTCGCTCGCGGCCAGCATGTGGGCCCACGCGCCCAGATACTTCTCGAGACCGTCGGCGGGTTTCAGCTTGCAGTAGAAACTGACGTTGCTGCCCGCCGTCGGGTGCGGCGGATCCATCATTAGCTCTACGTCGGCATTCGATCCCTTTTGGACGCCGACATCGGGAGTCAGTTTCGCCTCCGCCATTGAGACGGGCTCGCCCGGAACGAAAATGGTTTGCGGGCCGAGCTGGGGAGTGCCACCGGAAGGATAATAATCGCCGAGCACCCGATACATGCCTGGCTTTGGAAACGCCGTCGTGTAGCGAAATTCGCCGGAGCCGCCGTATTTCGGATGATCGTGAACGAAATATTGCAAATCGCTGCTCACGATGAACAGGTGGAACAGCTTTTCGTGGACGGTTTCAAAGTGACTGACGATTTTTCCGGTGTCCGGATTGGTGATGCTGAACACCAGGTCGACCTTTTCGCGCGGAGCAAAATGCGGCGGATCAATCTGAAGATGCAGCGGATACTCTTCCGGATCGGGAATGCCGAACACCATGGTCATTCCACAACGCGGGCACTTGCCCGGAGTGGCCGAGCGCACATCGGGGTCCATGGGACAAACATAGTCGAGCGGCTGATCCACGGCGGTCAATAGAACGGACGCCGAATCCGGCTGCCCGCGCAAGCTGAACGCCACGTGGGTGGTAAGGTCACCCGCCGGCAGGACGCCTTTCCCAACCCATGTCTCGCCGGTATCGTTAATCTGCATCGCGATCTTTTGGGAGCCCGCTTCGACCGATACGCTGGAAGCTTCGGCGGCGGGCAGATCGTCGCCGGCCGCGTCCATGAAGAACACCGTGAAGTCGCCTTGCGGGGAAATCGACAACTGCGCGTGGATTCCCTTCGCGCTGGTTCCCGCTCCGCGATACTTGGGGACTGTGGAGGTGGCCACCGTCACGGGCGCGGTGGACGCTTCTACGCTCTTATGTTCCCGGTGTCCACATCCAGCGAGGATACAGACCGCCACGAGCAGCGGCAGCCATCGATTACTCATAGCGCAACGCATCGATCGGATGGAGCCTCGAGGCGCGCCGCGCCGGATAAAATCCGAAGAACACTCCGACCGCCGCGGCAATTCCGAACGACAGGGCTATGGCCCACACCGGCACCGAGGTCGGCCAGTCGAAAATCTGCGTCACGATGAGCGCGGTCAGAAATCCCAGCACAATTCCGACAATTCCGCCGCACAGGCTCAGCGTCACGGCTTCCACCAGAAACTGCATCAGGACATCGCGCTGCTTCGCGCCGACGGCCCGCCGGATACCGATTTCGCGCGTGCGCTCCGTCACCGAAACCATCATGATGTTCATGATCCCGATGCCGCCGACGATCAGCGAAATGGTCGCGATGGCGGCAAGCAACGCGGTCATAGTCGCGCCGGCGCGATTCAGAGTGCCGGCCATTTCCTGAAGATTGGTCTGATCCACCTTCGGCATGTTGGCGAGGACGAATGCCGCAACAGAGGTATACAGGCCTTTGGTCAGCGCCTCGGCCGCCTGGGTCTTCACCGTGAAATCGTCGGGAACAATGCCGCCTTGGCCCGATGTCGGCATCTGGTTGCCGCCCAATCCGGTCTGCATCTGCTTAGCCCGCGCGTCGGCGCTATCCAGACCGTGGCGCTTACGGAGGAGCGGCGTGATCTGCTCAGCGATGCCGGTCGCTTCGCCCGACTGCTTCACGGAAACGGCGATCATGTGCATGTACTGGATACCGAGCAGCCGCTGCATCGTGGTGTACGGAACGTAGGCGCTCTCCACCTGATCGTCATCGGTGGAGGAGGTCACGCCAACAACCCGAAACGCCTGGTTGTGAATCTGAATCTCCTGGCCCACCGGATTGGCGTCGCCAAAGAGCCGGTCGCGCAGCGCGGTTCCGATCACGGCGACCGCGGCGCCCGACGCGACGTCCTGGCTTTTGAAAAACTTGCCGTGCTCGAAGGACCACATGTACATCAGCGGATAACCGACGTCGGTGCCAAGGATCTGCGTGTAATCGCGCTGGTCGCCGGTGGTTACCCAGCCGCGCAGGCGGACGCCTGGGGAGACATACTTGACTCCGTCAATCTTCCGGATCGCCTCCGCGTCGCCCTCATTCAGCGTCGTGGCCGATCCCAATCCCGTGGCGATTTTCACGGACTCGCCGCCTCGAGTAAAATTTCCCGCCCGGACCAGAATCAGGTTGGTTCCCGCCGACTGCACGTCCTCCGACACCGTATCCTTCGCCCCGGTGCCCAGCGCGACCATGGTGATCACCGCGGCGACCCCGATCATGATGCCGAGCATGGTCAGCGCGGCGCGCAGTTTGTGGCGCTGCAACGCTTTCACGGCGATTCGAAGACTGGCGATCAGACGCATCTTGATAGTTCGCTCATTCGTTTACTCATAGCGCAGCGAATCGATGGGAGCCACCCGAGCCGCCTGCCGCGCCGGATAGTAGCCGAAGAAAATGCCGACGCTTGCAGCGATGCCGAAGGACAGGATCACCGACGTCGCCGAAATCGAAACCGACCATTTCGCCCATTGCGAAATGGAATCCGACGCAACTACGCCGATGACGATGCCCGCCAATCCGCCAGCGACGCTCAGCGTGATCGCTTCCATCAGAAACTGCCGCAGCACATCGCCGGCGCGCGCCCCGACTGCCCGGCGGATGCCGATCTCGCGCGTGCGCTCCGTCACCGAGAGCAGCATGATGTTCATGATTCCGATCCCGCCCACCAGCAGCGAAACGGCGGCGACGCTCGCCAGCAGCGCGGTCATCGTCTTGCTAGCGCGATCCAGTGTCTTGCCGAGTTGCTCCAGCGTGACCTTCTCGAGACCGGCGACGTTGCCGACCACGGTGCGCGCTACCTCCGGCCGCATCCCGCCCTTCGCCAGCGCCTGCCGAGCCTGCGCTTGTGACGGTGAAGTCGTCGGGGTTCCGGACGGTGATCTTGTGGCGCACGCGCAGCAGATCGGTGATGTCCTTCGAAACGCGCGTCACGTCGCCGGTCGATGCCGTGGTGATGGTGATGTCGTTCAGCTTCGAAAGATTCAGCAGCCTCTGCACCGTGGTGAACGGCACGTACATCGCGTCGAACTGATCGTCGCCCGGCGTGCGGCACCATCAGCCAGCTCCCGCTGGTGACGACGCCGACCACTTCGAACGGCTGCTTACAGAGGAAGATCTTCTGGCCGACCGGATTCTCCTCGCCGAATAATTTTTCGCTGACAATCGATCCCAGCACGATCACCTGCTCGGCCTTCTGCTGCTCGCGTTTGCTGAAGAAGCGGCCGTGTTCGAAGGTCCAGGCACGCCGGATCTGCGGAAGCGAGGTATCGCCGCCATGAAGCTTGCGTGAACCATCGCTTGGCGCCGTATACGGCGTGCGCGTTGTTGTGAATCCCCTCGGAGACGTATTGCACGCCTTTGATCCGACGGATCGCGTCGGCGTCCGCCGGCAGTCAGCGTGGCCGCCGCTCCCAGGCCTGCTTCCGAATCGCCGAGCCGCTGGCTGGCGAGCGGATGATCGTGCTTCTCCATCGGGTCGTCTTCGGGATGAAACACGCGCCGCAGCGGAACCGGTTGTCGCGGATCCCACATCGCCGGAGCAAATGGACGCTGCTCCAGCAATCGGCCCTGCTCCTCGACCGCGCCCTCCTGGTCTTCAGTCTTCGTCTTATAATTGCCGGCGGTGACGACGATGATGTTCATCCCTGCGGCCCGCACCTGATCTTCGATCGCCGATTCCGCGCCGCTGCCCAGCGCGATCATGGTCAGCACCGTCGCCACGCCGATGGTCATTCCGACCATGGTCAGCGCGGTCTGCAGCTTGTTGCGGCTCAACGCCCGCAGCGCGATTACCATACTCGGACGAAACGATCTCATCAGTTTTCCTCGCTCACGGGCATTTCCGCCAATTCGCCGCGCGCCATGCGCTGCCGCTCGTTCAATTGATCGGAAATAATACGCCCGTCCTTAAACGCGACAATGCGCGATCCGTATTCCGCCACCTGATGCTCGTGGGTGATCAGGATAATCGTAATCCCGCGCTCTTCGCGCAGCCCCTGGAAAATATCCATCACCTCGATGCTGGTGCGGCTGTCCAGGTTCCCCGTCGGTTCGTCGGCGAGCAGGATGGACGGACGGTTCATCAGCGCGCGCGCGATGGCCACGCGCTGCTGCTGCCCGCCGGAGAGCTGATTGGGATGATGTTCCGCGCGATCCTTCAAGCCCACCGCGGTCAGAGCTGCCATGGCCCGGTTGCGGCGCTCCGCCGCCGACAATTGGCTGCCGCCGTTATAGAGCAGCGGCAATTCGACATTCTCGAGCGCCGAAGTGCGCGGCAGCAGGTTGAAGCCCTGGAACACGAACCCGATCTTGCTGGTTGCGAACCGCTGACAGCTCGTCGTCCGTGAGCTGCGAAACGTCCGTGCCGTCCAGCGAGTAGCTTGCCGCTAGTCGGCAGATCGAGGCAGCCGAGGATGTGCATCAACGTCGACTTGCCGGAGCCCGACGGCCCGACGACCGTGACGAATTCGCCCGCTTCGATGTCCAGAGAGATGCCGCGCAACGCGTGCACGGCGATCTCGCCGACCTGATAGGTCTTGACCAGATCCCGAACCGAAATTACAGACATTATCTAATTGTTGCCCGCCGCGGCCGAGGAGGCCGCCGGGGTCGACCCGCTGTGCGCGAAGTTGTAGACGATGGACGCGACGGATTTCTCCGCGCCCGCCATGCCGTACACCTTGCCCGCGCCTTCGATCACGTAGTACTCGTTGGCCGCGTGCGCGATGCCGCCGTATCCCGCCGCGCCGCCCGCGATCGGCATAGACACCGGAGCCACCTTCTGGCCCACGTGCCCGTTACCGAACAAGTACGCCGGCCAGTAGCCGCCGGCACGATCGTCGGCGTCATCGACGGTTGCCCGTGGGGGATGCCGAACGGTGTCGTACATCTTGGTCGATCGAGTGCGCGATGTCGGTGTCGTACGACATCTTCGCCCACGGCACGTCGCCGATCAGCTTCATCTCGACGTCCTTGTAGCCGTTCCGGTCGAGCTGCGCGCGGAGCTTCTTGACGATGTCCAGCCCGTTCATGTTCGGCACGTAGCGGAAGTTGTGCTTCGACGTGATCTTGTTCGGCAGGATCGCGCCGGCGCCGCCCGCATACATGTTGCCGCCCCAGATGCCGTCGAGGTTGAACGACGTGCCGTAGCGGCTCATCTTCAGCATCGTGAAGGGATCGTCGGAAATGAAGCGCGCGACGCCGAGGTTCTCGGCGGCCACCTTCAGGTCCACTTTCTCCGCCGCCTTCTTCAGCCGCGCCGTTTCCTCCGCGCTCAGCGGCTCGATGTCGTCGATAGAAGCCCTCGATCATCGGCGTGTTGCCGTCATCGGACACCAGCGACGCCAGCATCTTGATGTGGCGCCAGGCCGGGCTGTCCACCTCGCGCTTGTTGCGTGCCGTGAATGTCGGACATCGGTCGGACCGCGGCCCCAGCTCTTGCCGCTGGTCGTCAGCTCGACGTAGACGCAGCCTTCCGAGCCGCCGCCGATATGCCGCCGCCGCCGCTCGGCGCCTGGCCGCCGAACATCAGCATCGCGTCGGCGCCTTCAACAGTCGGGATGATCCTTGACGAACTTGCGCAGGCCGATGTCCATGCGCTCCTCGTCGCCTTCGGCGACGAAGATCAGATTCACCGGCAGCTTGCCGATGCACCGCCTTGATGGACATGAACGCGTTCAGCTGCGACCATCTCCGGGCCCTTGGAATTGGTGGCGCCGCGGCCGATCAGCACCTTCTTGAAGGGCGCCTGCTCGACGAGCCGCGCTTCGAACGGCGGCGTCTTCCAGGCGTCCGGCTGCGTGATCGGCATCGTGTCGTACATCCAGTAGATGACCAGCGTCTTCGCGGCGCGCCTTCGTCGCACTTCGCGTAGACCACCGGATTGCCCGGCGTGCCGTACTCGGTGATGCCGACGTCGTAGACGCGCGTCTGCTGGCAGCCGAGCTGGTCGAAGAAGCCCTTCACCATCTCCGCGGTCTCCGGAATGCCCTCGCCGGTGTTCGAGATGCTCGGCTGGCGAATCCACTTCTGCAGGTTCTCGACGTGCTCGTCGATGTGCTCGTCGATGTAGGAGTAGACCTTCTTGAGATCGTCCGGAGTCTTGCTCAGATCCGGTTCGATCGTTTCGTCCCCGTGCGGACGAATCCCCAGCTTCTGCGCGCTGGAGGAGGTCTTCGATTGCGCGGTCTGGTTCGGGCCGGTGCTGCACCCCGCGATCAGGAAAACGGAAATAATGGCGGATAGTCGCCAACGCATGAAAGGGCTCCTTCTGCAGTTGGTCATCTTCGCGGACGACGACTCATGACTCATGAAAGGATACACCCGATCGGCAGCGGAGTTCCACTGCCGAATGTATAGGTTATGGTTTTGTTTTGTCCAAGACTCTCATCGCGATGATGGCTCTGGCCGTCGGCCATTCCCGACAGCTTCGAGCAGGAGGCTCGCCAACACGCTGGACCATGTCCATGATGTGCCGGTTGCCGCCCACATGGACTTCGAGGATCGCGAGGTCTATCTGACCGACTATTCCCTGTTCGACTGCTATAACAAGGTATATTTCGAGACCTTCAAGGCCGATCCGAAGCTGACGCGAATCACGGGACGGGTCGATAACGATCGCATCGCCCTGACCGTCATCGCCCGCGGGTAGCGGTTACTTCTTGGCCGCCACGGCCCCGCCCGTCTTGGCCTTGAGCGCGCTCCATTTCGCGAGCAGCGCGGTATAAGTGCCCTGTTCGCGATTGCAGGCGTCGACCTGATCCGCGGTCGGAGCCATCTCCGACGCCTGGAGACCCATCGCCGCGCCGACCATCAGCACCCCGATGTTCTGTAACGTCGGCTTCGCGGGAGGCTCGGGCGCGCCAAAACCGCCGCGTCCGCCGCGGGGCTCCTCATGAGCGGGTTCCGGCGGCGCGATCTCGGTGATCTGATTCGCCAGGTCCCCAGTGGCTTTCTCTGCCATCGCCCGCGCTTCCTGATAAATCTTCGCCGCGTTTCGGGCGTTGTTCTCCATGCGGGTGGTCAGCGTGAAAATCTCCTCCACTTGAGGCGTGATCTTCACCCGCGGATCCATCTTGATGGTGATCGGCTGGGTTACGGTCTTGCCGTCCACGGTCAGTCGAACGGTGTAAACGCCCGGCGCGACCCACGGCGAATTGATTCCCGGATAGGTCCGATGCGGAACCGCTCCAACGGCTCCTCCGCCGCCTCCCCGGCCGCCCGAAGGCGAGCCCGGCAGAACGTCGTAGTGCATATCCCAGGTGAACCGATGCATTCCAGAGCTGGTTCTCAACACATCGGGCGGCGCCGGCCAATACAGCGGCAGACTGCAGTCGCGCGCCGTCGGATTCTGCTGGCAGACCTTGTTGTATGCCGCCGGATCCAGCGCCGGATCCGGATTCATCACCGGATCGCTGCTCGAATAGGTACGAATCACGTCGCCTCGCGAATCGAGAAATTCCATCTTCACGACGCTGGCGTTGGAGGGCAGGTAGTAATCGACAATCGCGCCGTTTGGCGGATTCTCGCCGGCCAGTAGCTCCGGCGGCCACGGCGTCGGATCGTTAGTGCCGAAGCGGATGCGAATACCCGTTTCCGGCTTGAACAGATAGGCGCTGGAGGCCGCTGCCGCCTCAGTGACCTGGCGCAGCGGAGTCACGTCGTCCAGAATCCAGAACCCACGGCCGTGCGTTCCCGCCACCAGATCCGAACACATGCACGACGCATCGTCTTTCACTTCGATGTCGCGCACCGAAATCGCCGGCATGTTGAGGCGCAGCGAATGCCAGTTGTCGCCGTCGTCGAACGAAACCCACACCTGGGTGTCGGTGGCCGCATACAGCAGGCCTTTTTTCCGTGGATCTTCGCGAATGGAGTTTGCCACCGCGCCACCCTCGATGCCGTGGTCGATCTCGGTCCACGTCTTCCCGCCATCGTGCGTCTTCCAGAAATGCGGATTCATGTCGTCGAGGCGCAGCGTGTTGGCCGCGGCATACGCCGTCCTGGCATCGAAGTGCCCCGCGTCCATGTTGAAAATGCGCGTCCAAGGCTTCATTTGCGGAGGCGACACGTTGCTCCACTTCGCGCCGCCGTCGAAGGTGACCTGAATCAGCCCGTCGCCGGTCCCCGCCCAGAGCGTCTTGACATCCAGAGGCGATGGCGCGAGCGCCGTGACCGTTCCCAGCGCCGAGGCCTTCACCGTCGAGCCATATTTGCCCGCGTTCTCAGGCGTTTCCCACGTCTGCCGCGTCAGATCGCCGCTGATCGGCATCCAGCTATGGCCGCCGTTGATCGATTTCCAGACGCCGGCGGTCGCGTAAAACAGCGTGTTCGAATCCCGGGGCGACCAGATCAACGGCTGGGTGCGAACCGCGCGTGACGGCGGATCGCCGGCCTTAAGCTCCGGACCGCCTCGCCCTCCGCGCGGCCCCACATTCGCCTTCTGCCCGGTGCGCCGGTTATAGAGGCTCACCTTCCCGCCGTATACCAGATCCGCATCTTTCGGATCGGGAGCTGCCTCTCCATATTCTTCGATTCCTACGGGATGCCAGTCGTGGAACGTGATCTCGCCGTCCATGCTACGGCTGGCGACGCAAGCTGAGCCGGAATCCTGCTGCCCGCTGCACAGACGATAGGGAAACGCATTGTCCGCCGTCACGTGATACATCGCCGCCGTGGGCTGTGTGTACCAGTTGCTCCACGACTTGCCGCGATTCGCGGAAACCACCGCTCCCTGATCGCTGACCAGCAGAATAATGTTCGGATTGTTCGGATTCACCCAGCTTTTCTGATAATCGTCGCCGCCCGGAGCGCCTCGCACCGCCGACCAGGTCAGCCCCCCGTCCTCGGTGCGCCAGAAAACGGTCGAGCAGCTATAGACGACGTTTTCATCCTTGGGATCGACCGAGATCGTCGGCAGGTCGCCGCCGCCGATGCGCGCCAGCGGTCGATCGTCAGGCGGGTGCCGTTGCGAGCCGGTTTCGGCCACGCGCGGATCGTTTGTCGCCAGCGACCAATGCTCGCCACCGTCGCTGCTCTTGAAGAACGAGATGGTTCCGTTGGCTCCGCCGCCCCGTCCGCCTCGTCCTCCGGCGGCAGGTCCGGTAGCCGGATGCGCGATCATCGCGTAAATCACTTGAGTATTGCCGGGCGCGAGCGCCAGATTCGCCTCGATCACCGCGGGCAGGCCCTGCGTTAATTTCTGCCAGTGCGACCCGCCATCGGTCGACTTGAAAATGCCGCCGTCGGTTCCGCCGAACGCGCCGTTTTCATAGAAGCCCTGCTGCTGCTGCCACAACGCCGCATAAACGATGTTGGGGTTTCGCGGATCGATCACCACATCGTTGCCGCTGGTGTACTCGTCCTTATACAGGACCTTCTCAAACGTCGCGCCGCCGTCGGTCGACCGAAAAATTCCGCGCTCCGGATTCGGTCCGTACGGATGCCCCAGCGCCGCCACGAACAAACGGTTCGGGTCTTTTGGATCCACCGCGATATTGGCGATCATCTGTGAATCGCGCAGCCCCAGATGCGTCCAGGTCTTGCCCGCGTCGGTCGACTTGTACATCCCGTCGCCCACCGACAGATCGGGCCGGATGATCCCCGCGCCGCTGCCGGCGTAAATAATGTCGGGATTCGATGGCGCCACCGCGATCGCTCCAATGGAGCCGGTCGGCTGATTGTCGAACAGCGGCGTCCATGTCGACCCGTAGTCGGTGGAGCGCCACACGCCTCCGTTATCGAATCCGATGTAAAAAACGTTGGGCTCGCTCGGCACGCCGGAGAGCGCGCGGGCGCGGCCGGCGCGCGGCGGGCCAATCGATCGCCAGTGCATCTCCGAATACAATTTGCCGTCGATCGATTGAGCGGGGGCGAGACTCGCCAGCAGGAAACTGAAGAATAGGGAACGGCGAAGCCACGGATGGGATGTAGACAAGGTCTGAAATCTCCTGAACCTTTCGAGTGTATCTATTTCCACCTGACGCCGCCACGCGGAAACACGACGCGGCCGGCTACGAACGGACGGCGCGCAGCGACTGTTCAGGTTCGGGCTGGTTTTCGAACAGATCGCAATACGCCCGCAGAGTCTTCTGCCGGTCGTAACTTTGCTCGATCTTGCGGCGTGCCGCCTGCCCCATCCTTGCGCGGCGCGAGGGATCGGAAAGCAGGCTCCGCAACGCGGCCGCGAATTCCCCGGCCTCGCGGCGGCTGCGCGGGATCAACACGCCCGTTTCATCGTCCAGCATTTCGCCGAGAGCGCCGACGTCGGATGCGACCACCGGCCTCCCCGACGCGAATGCTTCCAGCAGTACCAGAGGAATGCCCTCTTCGCTCGATGGAATCAACACCACCGCCGCTTCCGTGAACAACGGCGCCATATCCGGCACGAATCCCAGAAAGTCGAACCGCTCGGATACCCCCGCGCGACGCGCAGCGTCCTTCAACGCCGGTTCTTCCGGACCGTCGCCCGCGACCACGAAACGCACATCCTCCACGTCCTTCATCAGCGATGCAATCTCGACCAGCAATTTCGGACGCTTCACCGGATCCAGCCGCCCGGCGAACAGGATCTTCCGGGTGCCAGGGGGTTCCGCTCGCGGCGTAAAGCGGTTCACATCGACGCCGTTGGGAATCCAGCGGATCCTCTCCGGCCGTACGCCCGCGGCCAGTAGATGCTCGCGCGCCTGTTGCGAAATCGCGATCCGGACGTCGATCAGCGCCGCCACCGGAGCCGTACAGGTCACCACGTTCCAGTCTTCGCTCACCGCGTGGATCAAGTCGAAGATCCGCAATTCGGGACGCAGCGTCTTCAGATCCGCGATCACCTCATAGCCCGGCAGCGAGTTCTGTACCAGCAGCGTGTGGCACTCCCAGTTGGAGACGAGGGACACCACCGCCGCCGCGGTATATCGCGCCGGTACGGCGGCCCGCAGATCGTAAACATGATCCACCGTCTCGCGCCAGCGTTTCATCCACCGGCTGTCGGTCGAATGTGTCGCGATCAACAGTATCTGGTAGCGCGAACGGTCCAGCGCCGCGGCCGCATCCAGCAGCACGGTTTCGGCGCCGCCGGGACCCAGGTGCGGAGTCACCAGCGCGATCCGATGACGGCCCCGGTCGAATTTCGGGATCGACCGCACCAGGCGCACCAGATTATCGCCCAGCACCAGGGACTCCGGCTGGAATCGCAAATAGAAACTCAGATCGAATAGCCGCCGGTGTGCCGCGGCGTTCATCCGTTCCTTCCAGCGCAAAGGAATCAGGCGCGATAAAACCTGCAGCGGGTGTGCCCGCCACGCGTCCGACGACAACATCTCGGCGTTGTCCAGATGCCGCCACAAAGTCTGGAACAATCGCGAGGAAAAGCGCGAGCCCAGGTTCGATCGCCGCGTCGCCAGTCGCAGCATAGGATCGAGCGATGTGGATCGTTTGAGCGCCTCGCGCGGCACCGCGACCGAGCCGTGCGGAAGCCTTGTGGCGCGGCTATCATCGAAACCGGCCAGCGCCGCCAGTTCCAGTTCCTCGGCCGGCGATTCGCCGTCGCCCGGGAATAGGAACACCTCCGCTTGCGACGCCCCCAACAGTTCCTCGCGAGTGGGGTGATCGCTGGGGTGATCGCTGTGATGATCGCTGGTCTCCCAATCGCAGATCGTCGGATCGATGGACGGCTTCGCGCCCACCACGCATACCGACGGCCGCCACAGCGTCTTGATGCGCGCGAACGCGGCCGGCGAATATAGCGCCGGATGCTTCGCCCGGATCCGCGCGGTCAATTGCGTATGCTGCGCCCGGCCCAGGGACGACAAGCCGCCCGCCTGTTTGCGATACGCCCACAGCACCCGGCTCACATGATGACCGTAGATCCCCCGTTCCGCCAGGGCCAGAAAAAATTCCCAATCCTCGTGCGCGGCGAACGATTCATCGTACCCGCCGACCGCGCGCCAGGCCTCCGCCCGGAACATCGCCGCGTACGGAACGGTGTTGTTTTCGAGGAGATCGTACAGGTTGTAATCCGGCAGCCGCTCCACGTAATTTCGCTCGCCGAAAACGCGATAGTCGGTGAACGCGTAGCCCACTTCCGCCGATTGTTCCGCCAAATCGGCGATGCAGGCCGCCGCGAATTGAGGCTTCAACAGGTCCTGCGAATCCAGCGGCAGCAGGAATTGGCCCGACGCCGCGCGCATTCCTGTATTGCGGGCCGCCGATACGCCGCGATTGGGCTGTTCTATGTAACGATCGACTCGCTGCGCCGCCGCTTCCAGAACGGGCGCCGATTTCGACGCCGTCGATCCGTCGTTCACCAGGATGATTTCGACGCGGACGTTTTCCTGCGCGCGCGCGCTGGCGATCGTATTTAGAAAGTATTCGTCGGGATTAAAGCACGGAATTACGATCGAAACAAGATCCATTTCCTGCACCCGGAAAACAACCACGCTGCCGATGGCGCTGGTTGTTAACTTGAGGTTCGCCGACTCCTGTCAAGCTTAGTCTAACCCAGACACCGTTCGCGTCGCAGTCTGCGTTAAGAAGTGTGCATTAGACTTATAGGAACGCCGTGAAAGGATATCCCATGCCGAAATGGATTCTTGCCGCCGCCATCGTGCTCGCCGGATGTTCGCGAACTCCGAAATACGATGTGGTCTTGCGTAATGGTCTGATCTGCGATGGCTCAGGTTCGCCCTGCGTCGCGGGAGGCGTCGCCATCAACGGCGACACCATTGCCAAAGTGGGCGATCTGGGCAGCGACCGGGGCCGCAACGATATCGACGTCGGCGGCCAGGTGATCGCCCCCGGCTTCATTAATATGATGAGCAGCGGAGGCCCCCTGTTCGCCGATGGCCGCGGCTTAAGCGATCTAATGCAGGGCGTGACTCTCGAAATCTTCGGCGAAGGCAATTCCATGGGCCCGCTGAACGACGCCATGCGCGCCGATCAGCAAAGCCATCAGGGCGATATCAAATATCCCATTACCTGGAGCACGCTGGCCGAAGGTCTGGATACGCTGCAGCGTCACGGCATCTCTCCGAACGTCGCGTCCTTTATCGGAGCCGCGACGCCACGCGTCTATGTTTTGGGCCGCAATGACGTCGCGCCCACGCCCGCTCAGATGGATCAGATGCGAGCTCTGGTCGATAAAGCCATGCAGGATGGCGCGCTCGGCGTCGCCTCTGCCCTGATCTATCAACCCGGCATTTATTCGAAGACCGATGAGCTGATCGCGATGGCCGAAGTCGCGTCGAAATATCACGGCATTTACGTTTCGCATATCCGCAACGAAGGCGATCAGGAAATGAAAGCCGTCGATGAGCTGATCGATATCGCCCGCACCGCCAAGCTTCCCGCCGAGATTTATCACCTGAAAATCGCCGGCGAATCGAATTGGAAAAATTATCCCGAGCTGATCGCCAAAATCGAAGCCGCCCGCGCGGAAGGCCTGAAAATCACCGCCGACATGTACACCTACACCGCCGGCGCCACCGGACTCGACGCGTCCATGCCGCCCTGGGTTCAGGAAGGCGGTCTCGAGGAATGGCGCAAGCGCCTCAAGAATCCCGCGATGCGCGCCCGCGTGAAACACGACATGAATACCAAGAGTCCAGCCTGGGATAACCTGTATCTCGACGCTGGCTCGCCAGATCGCATCATGCTGATCGGCTTTAAGAGCGAGGCCCTCAAGCCCTATACCGGCAAGACGCTGGCGGAGGTGGCCAAGATCCGGAAGGAATCGCCCGAAGATACCGCGATGGATCTAGTCGAAGAAGACGACTCGCGCGTCGACACCATGTATTTCGTCATGGATGAAAATAATCTGCGCAAGCAGATCGTGCTTCCCTGGGTCAGTTTCGGCGCGGATGCCGCGCCGCGTGGGCGTCGACGGCGTGTTCGCCAAATCGAGCGATCATCCCCGCGCCTTCGGCAACTTCGCGCGCGTCTATGCGAAGTATGTTCGCGATGAAAAGCTGATGCCCGTCCAGGAAGCCGTTCGCAAAATGACGTCGTTGCCCGCGACGAATCTCGGCATCGCCAAACGCGGCGAGCTCAGCGAAGGATATTTCGCCGACGTGACCGTCTTCGATCCAAAAACGATTCAGGATCACGCCACCTACGAAAATCCCAAGCAATTCGCCACCGGCGTATCGCAGGTCTTCGTGAACGGCGTGCAAGTGGTCAAGGATGGAGCCCACACCGGCGCGCTCCCCGGCCGGGTAGTCCGCCGCGCCCGGTAATCAGCGCCCCAGAGCCGCGCCCAAAGGAAGCGGCCAGCATTGATCTGTGCGCATCATTTTTCATTAAAGAATGCCTGCAACTCCCGAAGCACCGCATCCGCCGATTCCTCCGGCAGAAAATGCCCGCCCGGCAGCGCTCTCCCACTCACCTTCGACCCCCGATCTTTCCACGTCGCCAGCACATCGAACTGCCGGTGCATCGGACCCCGCTCCGCCCACAACGCGAGCAATGGGCACTCTACTCGACGATCCAGATCCGCCTCATCGTGCTCCAGATCGATCGACGCCGCCGCGCGATAATCCTCGCAAGACGCGTGGATTGCCGCCGGCTCCCGAAAACATCGCAGATATTCGGCCCACGCTTGCGGCGTCACCGCATGCGGCATCAACGCGTGAAAACGGCTGCCCAGATACGCTTCCACGCTATTGCCGATCAGTGTTTCCGGAAGCGGCGCCGGCTGGATTAGAAAGAACCAGTGATAATACGCCGTGGCGAACGCGCGCGTGACGTGGCTGTACAGCTTATGCGTCGGTACGATATCGAGCACCGCCGCGCGCTCCACTTTATCGGGATGATCCAGCGCCATCCGATGCGCCACGCGTCCCCCTCGATCGTGACCCGCGACGCAAAACCGCTCGAATCCGAAATGGCGCATCACCTCCACCTGATCCAGCGCCATGGCGCGCTTCGAATAATTCTCGTGATTCGCGTCGCCCGGCGGCTTGCTGCTGTCGCCATATCCACGCAGATCCGTAAGCACCACGGTATGCGTTTCCGCCAGCGGCGGCGCCACCTTGTGCCACATCACGTGGGTCTGCGGATAACCGTGCAACAGAAGCAGCGGAGGCCCGCTGCCTCCGATTCGCGCGTGAATCGTCGCGCCGGAAGTGGAAACGTCGGCGGACCGGAATCCTTCGAAAAACACGATTCATTCTACAATCTCTTTGAATGGATTCCATCGCGCGATTCGCCGCGGCCCTCCTGCTGCTTCCGCTGATCGCGGCCGCGTGGTTCTCCATCCAACTGGCTCGCGCGGATTACCAGTTCCGCCTCGGAACCCCCGAAACGGTCGCGCGCGCCCGCGAACTTGCGCCCCTTAACACCGACTACATGCTACTGCGTGCGATGCAGCTCGATTACGCCGGCGCCGATGCCACCACTCTCCTCGAACGCGCTGCGGTGACCACCCCGATGAATGCGGTCCCCTTGATCCGTCTCGGTCTCGCCGCCGAAATCCGAGGCGATTTTCCCGCCGCCGAAAAATATCTGCTCGATGCCGCAGGCTTGAATCGACAGTTCGAGCCTCGCTGGACCCTCGCGAATTTCTATTTCCGCCGCGCCAACGCTGACGAATTCTGGCGCTGGATCCATTCCGCCCTCGACGTCTCCTATGGCGATCGCCGTCCTTCGTTCGATCTTTGCTGGAATGTCTCGAGCGACCCCAATGAAATTTTCACTCGCGCCATTCCCGATCGCCGCGACGTCCTTGGTCCTTATCTCGAATACCTCAACGAGACCCATCGATCGCCGGCCATGCCCGCCGTCGCGCTGAAGCTCGCCTCCGTCCCGAACCCTCAGGACCGCCCGCTTCTTCTCAAGACCGTCGACGCATTGATCGATGCGAAGGACGCTTCCTCCGCCGCCGCCGTGTGGCGCGCGCTCGGCTACCCCAACCCTGCCGGCGTTTTTCGCGGCGACTTCCAGGCACCCGAAGCCCGCGCCGGTTTCGACTGGCGCTACACCTCTGCGCAGGGCATCACGCGCCTCCCCATCGATCAGCCGCGCTCCATGATGCGCATTTCGCTCGACGGCAGCGAGCCTGAATCAGTGGAATTGCTTCGCCAGGTCCTGAGCCTCGAGCCCGGCGTCTCTTATAAGTTGACCTGGCAATCGCGAGCGCAGGACCTCGCGTCGCCGTCGGGAATCGAATGGCGCATCGGCGATCAGCACGCGCCCCTGGCTTCAGGAGAACTGCCCATCGTCGCGCCCTCCAGCCTCGCCCCTCTGATCCTCTTCTACGCGCGCCCCTCCGGCGAAACCCGAGCCGAAGGCTCACTCGAATTGTGGAACGTCGCCATCACCCGCAACTAATTCATCCCACTCCCCGCCAGAGTATCCAGCGATTCTTTCAATACCCCCAACACCGAATTCGCGTTCTCCGCCGCCGCGGCAGGCAGCGGCAGCCGCAGCACTCCCGCGGGCGTGAACTGCGCCCCTTCCTGCGACGAAACCAGCGCCATCAATCGCGCCGGATCGATCTTCGACCCCGGATGAAACTTGATTTGCAGCGCGCCGCCGCGCCGGTCGATCGCCTCAATCCCCAGCGTGCTCCGCCTGCGATCTTCAGCAGCGCGAACTGCACCAGCGTCTCCACCGCCTCCGGCGCCGGACCGTAGCGATCCGCCAGCTCCGCGCGAATCTTCTCCGCCTGCTCGGCATCCCGAGCGTCGGCGATGCGCTTATACGCGCGCAGCCGCTGATGCTCGTCGGCGATGTATTCCGGCGGAATGCGGATATCGAGCCCGAGATTCAGCGACGAATGAATCTCCAGCGGCAGCCTCTTCGCCCTTCAACTCCTGCACCGTCTCTTCCAGCATCCGCAGATACATATCGAACCCGACCGCTGCGATGTGCCCGTGCTGCTCGCCGCCCAGCAGATTGCCCGCGCCGCGCAATTCCAGATCGAGCGCCGCGATTTTGAATCCCGCGCCCAGATCCGAAAATTCGCGCAGCGCCGCCAGCCGCTTGCGCGCGATCTCGCTCAGCTCCGTATCCTGCGGGACCAGCAAATACGCATACGCGCGCCGGTTCGACCGCCCCACGCGCCCGCGCAACTGATACAGCTCCGAGAGTCCGTACCGCTCGGCGTTCTCGATGATGATCGTGTTCGCGAGCGGAATATCCAGCCCGTTTTCGACGATCGTCGTGCGAAACGAACACGTCGTATTCATGGCGCATGAACCCCAGCAGCACGCGCTCCAGCTCTGCCTCGCCCATCTGTCCGTGCCCGACGCCGATCCGGCGTTCGGCACCAGCTCCTGAATCGCCGCCGCGCGCGCGAAAATCGAATCCACGCGGTTGTGGACGAAATACACCTGCCCGCCGCGGCTCATCTCCTGCTCGATGGCCGTGCGAATCAGCGTCCGGATCGAAGTGCGCCACCACCGTGTGAATCGCCAGCCGATCTTTCGGCGGCGTCTCGATCACGCTCATGTCGCGAATGCCCAGCATGCGACATGTGCAGCGTCCGCGGAATCGGCGTCGCGCTCATGGTCAGCACGTCCACGTTCTGGCGCATCTGCTTCAGCCGCTCCTTGTGCCGCACGCCGAAGCGCTGCTCTTCGTCGACGATCAGCAGACCCGAGATCGCGAAATTCGACGTCCTTCGAAAGCAGCCGATGCGTGCCGATGGCGACGTCCACCTTGCCCTGCCGCCAGTTCCTCGAGCGCCTGCTTCGATTTCTTTCGTGCGACCGGAAGCGCGACAACATTTCGATGCGCACCGGAAACGCCGCGAATCGCGCGCTTGAAGGTCTCGAAATGCTGGAACGCGAGCACCGTGGTCGGCGCCAGCACCGCCACCTGTTTGCCGTCGCCCAGCGCCTTGAACGCCGCCCGCATGGCGACTTCGGTCTTGCCGAAGCCGACGTCGCCGCACAGCAGGCGGTCCATCGGATGCGGCGATTCCATGTCGCGCTTGATCTCCTTCGTCGCCGAAAGCTGATCCTTCGTCTCGGTGAACTCGAACGCGTCTTCGAATTCGCGCTGCCAGTTCGAATCGCGGCGAAAACGAAAATCCGTCGGCCATGCGGCGCTGGGCGTAGAGCTTCAACAGCTCGTCCGCCATGTCGCGCATCTTGGCTTTGACGCGCGTCTTGCGCGGCGTCCACGTGGCGCCGCCCAGCCGGTCGAGCGGCGGCGCCGGCTTCGCCGGCGCCGCGATACTTCTCCACCAGGTCCATGCGCGTCAGCGGCACGTACAGCTTCGCGTCGCCCGCGTATTCGAGCAGCATGAAGTCGCCCTTTTGCTCGCCCTGCACGATCTCGCGCAGTCCCAGAAACTGCCCGACGCCGTGCGTGATGTGGACCACGAAGTCGCCCGGCTTCAGATCCGCCAGGTCGGCCGCGAACGCCGACAAGCTGCGCTCTTGGTGATGCCGGGCCGCGCGATCAGGTCCGACGGATCGAACAGATCCTCCGAGCCGATGAACGCGATCGTGCGACTCGGGAAAAATCGACGCCGCGGCGCACGTGGCCCTTGATCAGATACGTGCTGGCCACCGGACCCGCCAGATACGCGCGCTCCGCCAGATACGGCGACGCCGCTTCGTTCGGCGCCAGTCCCAACTGGAACGGCACCGAATACTCGCGCAGAATATCGGCCAGCCGTTCCAGCTCGCCGTTCGACGGCGCGAAGAACGCCACGCGATAGCCCTGCTCCACCATGGTCTTCGCTTCGGCGACGGCCACCTGCATGCTGCCGTGAAACGCCATCGAGGGCCGCGTGCCGATGTGCGGCGTCGCCGCGTCCAGATCCAGCTCGCGCAAGTCGACCTGCGCGCCGCTCCGCGATCTGCGCTTCGAATTCCTCCCAATGCAAGAAATTCGCCGCGGCCAGTTCCGCCGCGTCGCTGCTGATCCAGCCGTCTTCCACAGCCGCTCCGCCGCCGAGCGGATCTGCTCCGGCTCATCGAGCACGATCAGCGCGTCGGCCGCCAGATCGAGCAGCGATTGCTCGCGCGGATCCTCCAGCGCCGCCGCGAACTCCCAGCCGGGATAAGCGCGCGCCTGCGCGCGGCTGTTCGGCCAGCGGAAGCATCTGCGCCTCGGTAATCTTCATCACCGACCGCTGCGTCTCCACGTCGAATCGGCGGATCGATTCGATCTCGTCGCCGAAAAATTCGATGCGCAGCGGCCGCGTGCTTCTCCGCGGGAAACACGTCGAGAATGCCGCCGCGAATGGAATATTCGCCCATCATCTCCACCGGCTCGCGCCGCTCGTAGCCGATCGATTGCAGATGCGCCTCGATCGTGTCGAGCGGCAGTTCCTCGCCCACGCGCAGCTCGAGCGCCAGGCGTCGGTAGTATTCCGCCGCCATGCGTCGCGCAGCAGCGCCGAGCGCAGCCGGAGCGATGGTGATCGGCGACTGTGCCCGTCGCCATGCGCCACAGCCCGATGGCGCGCTGCCTCGCGATTTCGGTGTGCGGCGAAAGCTTCTGGCCCGGCAGCACGTCGAGCGCCGGCATCAGCTGCGGCCGTCCCGCGTCCGCCGTGCGCGATCAGCAGATCGAAAAATGTTTCGGTCAGTTCGATCAGCAGTCTCGGCGCTCTGATTGCCGTCGGTCAATCACCAGCAGCGGCCGCTCGGTCACCTGCCACAGCAGCACCAGGTACAGCGCTTTCGCCGTGGGCGTCAGGCCGGCCAGCGAAAACGGTCCCGCGTTCCGCGCCGCAGCAGTTGGCCGGTGAGTTCCTGAAACGCGGCATGGCGGCTCAGGGTCTGAAACAAGTCGCGAACGGCGGGATGTGTCACTGGCTGATGGTCGGGTAGATAGGTCCGCGAACTTATATTGTATTTCGGTTGTAAAATGGGAACGGATGGGCGATACCAGTGGCGTGTTCCTGCCGCACCATAATCTGAGCGATCAGATTAACGGCAACATTGTCCGCAGCGAGATCGAAGGAGGCGTTTACCTCAAGGATCTGCCCGACGAGAGCACTCTCGAAGTGGTCACCCAGAATCGCTGGTACACCCTGGTGGTCCGCCGCGACGGCCAGGCCCTCATTTCCGGGCATCCTGAATTCTGTCCCAAGCCAGTCCTGGTTCGTATCAACGGATGCAATTGGGGAGGTTCCATGCTGAAGGCCGCCTTCCTCGGACGCGGCATGCATCTCGAATATCGCCACCCCAACTACCGCGGCCCCATCGTCACCTCGCCCATCGTCGACATCCGCCTGAAAGCAGCCTAACGATACCGCACTCCTCGAATCCTACCTGCCCCCTTGAGCCGCGCCCGCAGGAAGCGGTGGATATCGATGCTCCCGCAATCCTCGGATCCTGAACCGATAGTCCCGACCTGCCGTCTGCCGCGAATCGAGTCAGTGCTTCCCCGCCAACGACGTCGTCACATCCCAATTGAACTGCACGAACTTATACAACGCCTCTTCCAGAATTCTTTCCTGATCGCTATGCGCCCCGAATCCCTTCGGCGAATCCTCATCGTCCACCATCGGACCGATCCCGTAGCACTGAATTCCCTTCGCCCGCAGGAATGACATATCGGTCGCGCCGGTGCTCATCTGCGGAATAGTGATCACGTTGTAGACTCTCTTATCCGCCGCCTCGATCGCGCGAAACGCTTCGTTATCGATGCGCGACGGCGCGGCGCCCGGCCGGTGATTCTGGGCGTTCGGGACAATCTCCACCGCCGGATCGTTGATCACCTTTTTCATCAGCTCGTAGAACGCCGGCAGATTCTCGTCCGGTAGCGCGCGAATGTCCAGCGTCGCTTCCGCCGTCGACGGAATCACGTTGACCTGAAACCCTCCGCTGATAATATTCGGCGAAATCGAGGTGTGCAGCATGGAGTAAGCGTTCGGATCGTGTTCCGCCAGATATTCGCGCGACGCCCCCGCTTTGGACGAATCGAACAGTCCGTTATACACCGCCGCTTCCTGTGGACCCGCCACGCCCGCGATCTTCTCGAAGTAGTAGCGCGTCGTATCGTTGAAGCGCATCGGCGGATCCCAGGTCGCGATTTTCTCGATCGCCCGCGACAGATGCACAATCGCGCTGTTGCGCAGCGGACGCGACCCGTGTCCCGCCGGTCCCTTGGCAACCAGCTTCGCGCCACCCGGAAGCTTCTCCGCGGTCTGGATCAGCGCATAACGGACCTGCCCGCCGCGCCGCGTCACCTGCCCGCCCTCGGCCAGACAGATCTCCGCGTCGATATCGCTCCAGCTATGGTCCACCAGTTGCTCGATCCCGTTGATGGTCGACGCTTCCTCGCCCGCCTCCGCCACGAAAATCACGTCGCGATCGAGAGGCACGTGCATCCGCTTCAACAGCAGCATGGTCATCATGCCCGCCGTCATGTTGTCTTTGTCGTCCAGCGTCCCGCGGCCGTAAATGTAGCCGTGATCGCGCGCCGCGCTGAACGGAGGGAAAATCCATTTCGACGCGTCTACCTTCACCGTGTCGGTGTGGCCCATGATCAGCAGCGGCTTCTTCGACCCGTTGCCCTTCAGCCGCGCGATCAGATTCGGGCGATTCGGCTCGTGCGCCGAAATCGTCACCGGAATCCCCTCCGCTTCGAGCACCCGTTTCACATACTCGACCACTTTGATCTCATTGCCCGGCGGATCGGTAGTGTCCATCTGCACCACGGCCGTGTAATGTTTCAGCGTTTCGGCATTGACCTTGGCCCAGTCAGGCGTCTGCGCGAACGCACAGGCGCCAATCAATAGCAGCAGGATCGATCGATACATTTGGTTCAGTGTATCGCGTCCCCGTCACCCTCACTGCGCCACCCGAAACTCGATCTTCGACCCGTCCGCTCCGCCGAAATAAACCCGCTCCGTCGCCTTCTGAAAATCCGTCGACAGCGCCTTCGGAATATCCACGAACTTCTGCGGATTCCGGTCCACCAGCGGGAACCACGAGCTCTGGATCTGCACCATGATCCGATGCCCCTCGCGCCACACGTGATCGATATCCGGCAGCCGGAACGTGATGCGTATCCGGCTTGCCCGGCTCAAACGCGACCGGCTTTTCAAAACTCTTCCGAAATTTCCCTCGGAACGGTTCGCCTCGGATCAGTTCTTCATACCCGCCCATCTTCACCGCGTTCGCCGGACCCTGCGCCGCCGGGCCCGGAGCTGCAGGACCTCCGCCGCGACCCGCGGGCGCCGTCGGAGCATTGTAGTCCGGATAATCGTTCGGAAAAACGTCGATCACCTTGACCACGAAATCCGAGTCCGTCCCGCTGGTCGAGACCTTCAGCGTCACCGAAATCGGACCCAACCCGGTCACGTCGTGCTTGAGCGGATCGGACTTGAACACCAGCACGTCCGGCCGTTCCGCCGCGAATCGCTGATCTTCCGTCATATAAGTGTTCAGCACGCCGTCGTGGATGAATCCTATATAAGGGACCGGCTTCGCGGGATCCGATAAATATTCGTCGAACCCCGATTTCTCCGGCTGCTGCCAGCGCTCAGCGTACCCTTGTCTCCCAGATAAAGCGTCATCGAATCCGACCCGCGTGGCGGCCACGAATCGTTACTTCCGCCACTCATTCACTCCCGTCTGGAACAGGTACGCCTTCGGAAATTTGCCGTCGCCTTTTCCTTTCAGGTAGTACATGAAGAACGGAAATTCGATGTTCTGGCGATAATACAATCCGGTCTTCGACCCGAAGTTGATATTCCCCAGCTTGTCGCCGTCGCCGCGCGAAAATCCGCCGTGATTCCACGGACCCATCACCAGCATCAATTCCTTCGGCGGCTGATTCTTTTCCATGAAATCGAACTGCTTCAGCAACCCCTGCGGATCTTCGGTGTCATACCATCCGCCCACCAGCATCACCGCCGGCTTGATGCCGGTCAGATGCCGCCAGATCGCCCGCGATTGCCACACACTGTCGTAGGTGTCGTGGTCGATATTCAATTCCCACAGCGCCTGTTGATGCTTGAAATATTTTTCGTCCGCGTTGGCCAGCGGACCCATGCTCAGGAAAAAATCGTAAGCGTCCGGAGTTCCGTAATCGAACCGCTGCGTCGTCGCCGGCGGAGGCGCGGGATCGCCTTCCCGCAGCTTGAATCCCGTATAGAACCCGAAGCGATGATCCAGCATGAATGCCCCGTTGTGATACACGTCATCGCCCATCCCGTAATCGCTCACCGGAGCTTGCGGCGCCACCGCCACCAGCGCCGGATGCGCGTCGATCATTCCGGCGGTCACATAAAATCCCGGCTGCGAAATCCCGTACATGCCGACTTTGCCGTTATTGCCCGGCAGATTTTTTACCAGCCAGTCGATGGTGTCGTAGGTGTCGCTGCTCTCGTCGATCTCCTTGCCCTTCTTGTTCGGATTATGCGGCCGCAGCAGGTCGTAAACGCCCTCGCTCATGAAGCGTCCGCGAATATCCTGATACACGAAAATAAACTTCTCCCGCGCGAAAAATTCCGACGGTCCTAAGTTGGCCCGATATTCGTCCGGCCCATAAGGGCGCACGTTATATGGAGTCCGCTGCAGCATGATCGGATAGCTCTTGGCCTCCGAGAACACGTCCTTCGGGATGTACACGGACGTAAACAACTTCACGCCGTCGCGCATCGCGATCTTATATTCGAACTTCGAATAATTCGCGCGAACATAAGCCACGTCCACCACCGGCGGAGCGCCTCCCCCGCGCGTGGGAGCTTCCTGCGCCAACCCGCAGCAGGTGGACAGCAAAAGTACAATCAGGCACGAGCGCATGGGAGCAATTCTAACGCGTGCCGCTGCTATTCTGGAGGCGTATGCGCAAACCCGTAATGGCCGGCAACTGGAAGATGCACAAAACCGCTGCCGAAACCTCGGAGTTTTTTCGCAAATTCGTTCCTTTGGTCGCACATTCCACGCATGCCGGAATCGTCATTTGCCCGTCGTTCGTGAATCTGCACGCCGCGGTCGAGGGCGCGAGTTCGACTTCGATTGAAATCGGCGCGCAGGATGTCTTCTGGCTCAAGGAAGGCGCATACACCGGCGAGGTTTCCGCGCCCATGCTCGCCGCGGTCGACTGCCGCTGGGTCATCGTCGGCCATAGCGAACGACGCCAGTATTTCGGCGAAACCGATGAAACCGTGCTCAAGAAAACCATCGCCGCTCTCGACGCCGGGTTGAAGCCGATCGTTTGCGTCGGCGAGCGTCTGGAAGAGCGCGAAGCGAATGCCACCGAAGCCGTCTGTGGCGCGCAATTCGCCGCCGGCATCGCCCCGCTGGATCCGGATCAGTTCGCGAAAATCGTCGTCGCTTATGAGCCCGTTTGGGCCATCGGCACCGGTAAGACCGCGACGCCCGAGATCGCGGCCAGCGCGCATCGTTTTTTGCGCGCGCAAATTCAATCGCGTTTCGGACCCGAAGCGGCCGAGGCCTGCCGCATCCTTTATGGAGGCAGCGTCAAACCCGACAACATCAAGGCCCTGATGGCCCAGCCCGATATCGACGGCGCGCTGGTCGGAGGCGCCAGCCTCGATCCGGCTTCCTTCGCCGCCATCGTGAATTTCTGATGATGCGCTGCCTCCTTGCCCTCGTAGCCGCGATTGCGATGTGCCGCGCCGCCGATCTGCCTCCCGCGCTTCGGCCCTTGATCGAGACCGCGCGCGCCGCGCCGCCGGAATTGTTCGCCGATACTGTCGCCCGGCTCGTCGAATCCGGGAGAATCCCGGGGAAGGATCTTCAGATTCAGCTCCTCGAAGAAGCGTTCCATGCCGCCGCCGGATCGAAGGAGCCGGTCCGCCTGATCGCGATTCGCTCCACGCCGCCCGATACGCGGGCGATGTATCGCGGAAAAGCCGGCGAGCTGAAACTGGATGCGCTGTCGCTGCAGAGCCGGATTCTGAAGGACCTGCTGGCCATCGATGGCCCCAAAGCGCGCGAATTGTTCGAGCAACTTATCCATCCGCCGCAGGACCCGCGCACTTGTGAGGATCCGCTGCTGCCGGATTCGTCGCCGTATTACGAAATCGCGGGCGCGATCGCGCAATCGGCGTTCACGCCACAGGAAAAAGAGAAGGACGTGCACGTGCAATTTCTGCTCGGCGTGCTTTCGCAGGCCGTGTCGCCCGCGGACCTGCCGCCGTTCGCCCGCGCCCTAGAAACCGTCCAGCTAAAACCGGCCGAGTTGGAGCTGTTGCTCGCCTCCTTCGCGAAGTCCATGGACGCGATGAGCGCCAATTTCCGGTCTTTTGAACCTTCCATCGACCCGCTGCAGAGCGCCGTTGAAACGCTGGCGAGCCGTGCCGGAGCCGCGCACATTTCCACCGAAGGATTGCTCAAGGCCTACCGCAAATTTCTGGTGACGCAGCTCACCGCCGCGCGCTGCAATGATAACTTCAGCGGCGCGCCCGAAGCGGTCTCCTGGATCGGCGCTCGCACCACTCCTTTGAGCCCGGATGAAACCAAGCCGTCGAAAATCGACGGCGCCGTGAAAGCGGCTCCCTATTTTCAATCGGCCGATTCCTGGCAATTGGGAACCTCGCTGCGCGCCCTCACCTCGGCCGATCGCACAGCGCCCGATTGGCCCAGCCGCGTCGCCGACTTTCTGCGCGATTATTCCGCGTGGCAGCCCGCCGGCGACGATATGGACGCATTTCATCAGCGCGCCACCGTGCTGCAATCGCTGCTCGCCCTGATTCCGTCCGGCGAAGACCGCGATCGCGTCATTGAAATGTGCGCGGCGCTGGTCGTGACGTCCGGCGCGGAACGCCAGAGTCCCGCGGAATGGCTATGGCAGACGCGAAGGCTTCTGGAAGCCGCGGGCGCCGACGCCCCCAAAATGCTCGCGTCCTTTCGCGAGTCCGGCGATCCGGCGTTGAGCCTTTACGCTGGGAAATAGGATCGCTTAATAGGATCGCTTAATGCGTTGTCGGATACTTGATCCCTAACTGATCCAGGTAATTGTCGTATTTCGACGGATCGTAATACATCGCCTTCATCCGCTCGCGATAGGTGTCCATCGTTTTCTTGTTGAGCCAGATGGCCGGCTGATCTTCGGGACGCAGGAAGCTCTTGTATTTCACGTCCTTGGTCTGGACGTTGTTGAAATAATCCTTGGCCTTCTGAATGGTCTCGGGATGCAGCAGCAGGTCGAGAATGGTCATGGCCTGGACCTTCGCGCCGGCCACTACGCCCTTGTGCGCGATCGGCGTCGCCATGGAAATCGCATTGGCCCAGTTGTGGCCCGGACCGCCGGGAATATTCGACGGGTAGCTCAACGTGACCGTCGGCACGGTCCACGAAATATCGCCGATGTCGTCCGACCCGCCGCCCATGGGCTGCTGGCCGAAGCCTTCCTCACCGCCGCCGTCGGTCGCCGCCGCGCGAGGCGTCCGCAGCGCCGGAATTTTGGTTGCCAGACCTCGCACCGGCTGTTTCATCTCTTTCTGAAACGCCCGGGCCAGCGCCTGATCGTCGTCCGACCACTGCGGCAGTCCCACCTTTTGAATATTTGCGTACTCCGTTGCCGCGATCACCGGATTGAAGTGCCCCGGCCACGCCGAGCCCAGCAGGCGCGAAGTGTAGTCGGTATCGGTCATCAGTGTCGCGCCCTTGGCCATGTTGTCGCCGATGCGCCATAGGTTCATGATGTGGTCGTAGTCGGCTTCGCGGAAATAAAACCAGATGGCCGCGTTCGGCGGGACCACGTTGGGCTGATCGCCGCCGTTGGTGATCACGTAATGGACGCGCGTTGCCAGGCGCAGATGCTCGCGCCGGAATTCGTAGCCCATGCTCATCAGTTCCACGGCGTCCAGCGCGCTTCGTCCGCGCCACGGAGCGCCCGCCGCGTGCGCGCTTTCTCCCTTAAAGGAATACTCGATGGACACCAATCCATTGCCCGGCGTCGGTCCCGACGTCACGCTGAGATTGTTCCCGACGTGCGCGAACAGGCAGATGTCGACGTCCTTGAACATTCCCGCGCGGACGTAATACGCCTTGGTGCCGAGCAATTCCTCGGCGACTCCGGGCCACACCTGCAAGGTGCCCTTGATGTGCTCCCGTTCCATGACGCGCTTCACCGCGATCGCCGCCATGATTTGCAGCGGCATCCCGGAATTGTGGCCCTCTCCGTGGCCCGGCGCGCCTTCAATCATCGGATCGTGATAGGCCACACCCGGCTTCTGCGAGGCCTGCGGAATATCGTCGATGTCGCTGCCGAGTGAAATCACCGGCTTGCCTTCGCCCCACGTCGCCACGAACGCCGTCGGGATGCCGGCGTATCCGCGCTGGACTTTGAAACCTTCTTTTTCGAGGATGTCCGAGAGATACTTCGAAGTCTCGAACTCCTGGAATCCCAGCTCGCCGAAGCTGAAGACGCTGTCCACCATGACCTGCGCCTGTTTTTTCATCCCGTCGATCTGGCCGGCCAGATCGGCTTTCATGGCATTCTCTTTTTCGGGACCGACTTTACTTTGCGACAGGGCAAGAACGGAAGACAGCAACAGAATCGTGAATGGTTTCAAACAAAGGCTCCTTGGGAGATTTTGTGCAAGGATAGCACGGGGGATCAGATCTTCGCCGATCCCGCGATCTGACGGGTGGTGACGTTGAGCCGGTTCCAGGCATTGATGGTCGCAATACTGATGACCAGTGACGCCAGGGCCGCTTCATTGTAATATTTGGCGGCCTCGTCCCAGACCTCATCCGGCACCGGATCGGGGCGGTCGCTTAACCGCGTGGCGGCTTCGGTTAACGCGAGAGCGGCGCGCTCGGCATCGGTAAAATAGGGGGTTTCGCGCCACGCTGCGACCGAGAACAGGCGATCCTCGGTTTCGCCGCCACGTTTGGCGAATTGACGATGCAGGTCGACGCACAGGCTGCATCCATTGATCTGGCTCGCGCGCAGATGGATCAGTTCCAGGGTAGTGGACGGCACTCCGCCTTTTTGCGCCGACGAGCCCAGCGCCAGCATCGCCTGTAACGCTTCGGGAACAATCGTCGCGATATTTTGGATTCGTGATTGCATAGTGATTCTTCTCCAATCGTGTTTTGCCAGCCGGCCTTTTTGTCACACCGGCTGAGTTTTATTCGTCACCCATATGACGAGACGCAAAAGGAGAATGTGACCGATGGATCAACACGAGTGGCTGGCGGATCGATTCGAGGAGAACCGGGCGCATCTGCGCGCGGTGGCGTTCCGGATGCTCGGTTCGCTGAGTGAAGCGGACGACGCCGTGCAGGAGGCGTGGCTCCGCTTGAGCCGGTCCGACACCAATGAGATTCGCAATCTGGGCGCGTGGCTGACCACGGTGGTGGCGCGGGTGAGCCTGGACGCGCTGCGGCAGCGTAAGTCGCGTCGCGAGGAAACGCCGATTGTGCCGCTGCCCGAGCCGGCGGCGATCCCAACCAACGCGGTCGATCCCGAGCAGGAAGCGATGCTCGCCGAATCGGTGGGCCTGGCACTGTTGGTGGTTCTCGAAAAGCTGGCTCCGGCGGAACGGCTGGCCTTCGTCCTGCACGATATGTTCGCGGTCCCTTTTGAGGAGATCGCGTCGATCACCGGCCGCACTCCCACCGCGGCGCGACAGCTCGCGAGCCGCGCCCGTCGCCGCGTCCACGGAGCGCCCGCGCTGCCCGAAGCCGATCTCCATAGTCAGCGGCAAGTGATCGACGCATTTCTCGCCGCTCTGCGCGCCCGGGATTTCGAGGGGCTGGTGGCCGTGCTCGATCCGGAGGTGGTGGTCCACGGCGCGGGAGCGGTGGGCGAAGTCCATGGAGCGCGGAATTTCGCGCAAGGAGCGGTGACTTTTTCGCGATACGCGCGCTTCATCCAACCGGCGCTGGTCGACGGATCGATGGGGCTGGTGCTCGCTCCGAACGGGCGGCTATCGAGGGCTCTTCGCATGACTATTGCGGAAGGAAAGATTGTCGAGATCGACATCATCATTAAGCCGGAGGAACTGGCTCGCCTCGATCTTGCTGTCCTTTAATGCGGATCTTGAAAACGGGGACAGACCGCTCTGTCCACGGCCTTCGCGGTAAGCTTGGCAACTATCCTGATGGCGGGGACAGAGTGGTCTGTCCCCGTTTTCAAGAAACATTTAGAATGGAAACTTGCCGAAACGTATCCTCTTCGCGCTGCTGCTGGCGAGTCTGGCTCGAGCTGAACAACGCGGCTCGCTCCAGCTTTACTTTCTGCAATTGCCGGTCGGGCAGGAAAACTGGCTGATCGACGATTCGCACATTCTGCACGCCGATTTTCATTATCATGAGCGCGGTTCCGACGTGCGGCTCGGTGCGACGCTGCACATCCGCCCCGACGGGACGCCGCTCGATTTTCAGGCGCAGGGAAATAATTATCGTCCGTTCCATGTGGATGCGTCGGTGACCATCGACGGCGCGAAGGCCACCGTTCGCGAAGGCGACCGGACCCGCACCGCGGCCGTGCCCGAGCGTTATTTCACCATCGCCGGCTACGCGCCGCTGTCCGCGCAAATGCTGATGCTCCAGTATTGGCGGACCCACGGAAAGCCCGCTCATCTGGCGACGTTTCCGGGAGACGGCGTGACCATCGAGCAGTCCGGCGTCGATACCGTCGAAGCCGCAGGCAGGCAAGTCCGGTTGACGCGCTACGCCATCGGCGGCGTGGTCTGGGGCAAGGAAACGATCTGGATGGACGATCACGACCAGATCGCCGCCGCGTCCACATTTGCCGGCAATCTGCCGCTCGAAGCAGTGCGCGAAGAATATAAGGATGCGCTGAAGCAGTTGATCGCCAGCGCGAACTCGGATCGTCTCCAGGAACTGACCGCGCTGTCGAAGCAGATCCGGCCCGTGATGCAGGGCGGTTTCGCGATCGTCCATGCCAGGCTGATCGACGGAGTCCACAATAGCGCGATCGAAAACGCGACAGTGATCGTGCGCGACGGGCACATTGCCGAAGCCGGCGCGAACGCTGCCGCGCCTTCCGGAATGCGCGTGATCGACGGGCGCGGCCAGACGCTTCTACCGGGCCTGTGGGAAATGCATGCGCACTTCGCGCAGGTGGAATATGGACCGGCCTATCTCGCGGCCGGCGTCACCAGCGCGCGCGATTGCGGCGACGAGTTCGAATTCATCACCGGCGTTCGCGACCTTATTAACGATGGCGCGCTGGGACCGCGGCTGCTGCTGGCGGGGCTGGTGGATCGCAGCGGCGAAGGGACCTTCGGCGTCAATTACGCCGACACGCCGGAGCAGGGCCGCGCGATGGTCGCGAAATATCACGCCGCCGGATTCGCGCAGATGAAGATCTACAATCGAATCCAGCTCGACACTCTGCGCGCGATCACCGACGAGGCGCATCGCGACGGCATGACCGTCACCGGCCACATCCCCGAAGGCATGACCGCGCAGGACGGCGTCAATGCGGGCATGGATCAGATCAATCACTTTGGGCCGATCCTGCAGGCCGTCCATAAGGCCGGACCCGAGCATGAAGCCGAGGTGATCCAATTTTTCAAGGAGCATCACACGGTGATCGATCCGACGCTCGCTTGGGGCGAATTGCTGGGAAGACCGACCAATGTGCCGATTGAATCCTTCGAGCCGGGCTTCGCGAAAGCGCCGTATACGTTAACGTCGATGATCGGCATGTCGGGATCGGCGCCGGGAGTGATGAAGCGTCCCACCGAATCGTTCCGCGTGCTGCGCGAGGTGTATGGCGCGGGGATTCCCATCGTCGCGGGTACGGACAAGGCGGTTCCGGCGCATAGCCTGCATCGCGAGCTGGAGTTGTACGTCGAAGCCGGACTGACGCCGATGCAGGTGATTCAGATCGCGACCATTGGGGCGGCCCGGGCCATGGGCGTCGAGAAAGAGGTCGGCAGCATCGAGCCCGGCAAGCGCGCGGACCTGATCCTGGTGGACGGAAATCCGCTGGAGCACTTCAAGGACTTGCGGAACGTCCGCCGCGTCATTACATATGGTAGAGTTTACGATCCGGGTCCGTTGTGGAGGAGCGTGGGCTTCCGGCCGTAGCGGATGCGGGTGGCGGGTGATAGAATTTCTGATGCCCGCTTGCCGCCTGAAGCAGTTGGATGCGGTGCGATAGGAGAGAACTATGGGCGTCGTCGAATTTGCCATTAGTCCGTGGGGACAGCAGATCCCCATTCATATCCGATGGTTTCTGATCTGGGTGGCGGGGATCGCGGGCCTGTTGTTTCTGATCGGCCATGCGATCTGGTTCCGGTATTTCCGCAAGACGGCGCATGAGCCGGCGCCGGACCCGGCCATCGCCGCGAAAGTGCCGGAGAAGGTGAAGCGGCACTCGCTGGCGGCCCGGATGTTCCATTGGATCATGGCGCTCTCCATGTTGACGCTGTTGGTTACGGCGTTCCTGCCGAAGGTCGGCTACAAATTCGCCTGGGTGGAATGGCACTGGATCGCGGGGCTGGTGCTGACCGCGTCGGTGATTTTCCACATCTTCCATGCATCGTTCTGGATGGACTTCTGGTCCATCTGGCCGGATAAAGTGGATATCGAGGACGCGTCGCGGCGCTGGAAGCGCGCCACGGGCGGGACCGCTCCGGCGCCTCGCAAATTCGCGAAATATCCGCTCGAAAACAAGATGTATCACCTGGCCATCGTGGCGGCGGGGCTCGCCGTGATCGTGACCGGGGTGTTCATGATGAAGCGCATCAAAACTCCGATCTTCGTCCGCAACCCTTATGTGTTCAGCGACATGACCTGGGGCTTGATGTACGTGCTGCACGGTCTGGCCGGCGTCGGCCTGATCGCGCTGATCATGATGCACATTTATTTCGCGCTGCGGCCGGAAAAGCTGGTGATCACGAAGTCGATGGTGGTGGGCACGCTCGACAAGGAGCATTTCCTGGAGCATCACGATCCCACGCGCTGGGTACCGGAGTCGAAGTAAGTTACCCTTGGTAGAGATGATTTTTGACGAGCTGAGCGAGCGCTGCGACATCATCGAAGCGTGTTATGAATTTCTGCTGGCCTACGCGGCTAAGGGTGTGCCGGGCGACCAGGGCATGGGTCCGCTGCGGGATTATCTGCGCGGCGCGGTAAAGTCGCTGAGCGGCCTCGCCGACGCTTATCGCTCGGCCGTAAAGCAGGAGGCGCTGGAATCCCCCGATCGGTACGCGCCCTTTCTTTCGGTGGTGGAGCGCGACGCGGCGGATTCGATCGCGGCGATCGAGCTGGTGCTGGCGCAGCCGGCGATCAGCTCCCAACTGATCGACAATCTGAACGCGTCGATCCATTTTCGCGCGCTGCTGACCGATCTGTTTCTGATCGACGAGGTTTTCAAGCTGCAACGGCACCTGCGCACTCCCGCCGAAACGAGTTCGTAAGTCCAGCAAATTCCCTCATGTGGGGCATTTCCCGGAACGACTTTTATGCTTCCTATTTTTCTAGCGACGTATGGAGCAGTTTTCGTCGCCGAAATTGTCGGCGACAAGCTGCTATACACCACCGGAGTGCTGGCGGCGCGCTACCGCACCGTGCCCATTATGATCGGCATGGCCTTTGCCTTTATGCTCAAAATGGCGGTGGCTGTGGCGGTCGGCGACTGGATTTCGAAGCTTCCTCCCATCGTGGTCGCCTGCGTCACCGCGGCCAGCTTCATCGGCGTCGCGATCACCGTGTGGAGAAAAGATGAACGCCGCAGCCAGATGAAGGAGGTGCCGTATCACAAGGCCGCCATGGTTTCGTTCGCGGCGATTTTCTTTTCCGAGTGGGGCGACGTGGGACAAATCACCGCGGCGGCGATGTCGGCCAAGTATCACGTACCGATGATGGTCTGGCTGGGGGCCGTTTCCGCGATGGTGACCAAGGGGATTCTGGCGGCATCGATCGGCGCGGGCGTGCGCGGCTGGATCCAGGAACACGTCTCTCCGAGAGTGATCCGTTACGCGGGCGTATCGGCGCTGGTGGTACTCGGGATTCTGTCCGTGGCCGAGTCGTTAAAGTGGATCGATTGACCGCCGCGGAACAAAAACGCCGCACCGCGCTGGGCTTCATCGTTTGTCTGGGCATCGTCAGTCTGTTCGCGGACATGACGTATGAGGGCGCGCATTCCATCATCGGGCCCTACCTTCAGGAGTTGGGCGCGAACGTCGCGCAGATCGCGATCATCGCGGGACTGGGCGAAATGCTGGGCGCGAGCCTGCGCTATTTTTCGGGACGCCTGGCCAGCCGCACCCACGCCTACTGGCTGATCACCATGCTGGGGTACGCGATGAACGTGATCGCCGTGCCGGGGCTCGCCTTCGCCGGCAACTGGCAGATGGCCGCGATTCTGGTGGTGGCCGAACGCACCGGCAAGGCACTGCGCGGTCCGGCGCGCGATGTGCTGCTTTCGGAGGCGACCCAGGAAGTCGGCCACGGCTTCGGGTTCGGGCTGCACTCCATCATGGATCAGACCGGCGCGGTGATCGGACCGTTGTTGATGATGGTCGCGGTGGCGCGGTCGCATCATTTCCGCGCGGGATTTTTGTGGCTCGCCGGACCCGCCGTCGGGACGCTGCTGGCGCTGACCGTCGCGCGCATTCTGCATCCCAACCAAGGCTCGTCGGCGAAGAATCCTTCGACGCAGGAGATGCCCAAAGTTTTTTGGACCTATGTCGCGGCGGCGGGATTGCTCGCGCTCGGATACATCGATTTTCCGGTGCTCGCGGCGCATTTTCAAAAAACCGGATTATTCGACGGCCAAAGCATCCCCTTGTTGTATGCGTTCGCGATGGGCCTGAATGGTCTGATGGCGTTCGTCTTTGGGAAATGGTTCGATCGCGCGGGAATTCTGGTGTTGGTATTCGGAATTTTCATTTCCATGCTGTCCCTACCGCTGGGGTTTCTGGGCGGATCGAACGCGGCGGTCGCGAGCATTGGATGCTGGGCGGCGGGGCTCGGCGCGCAGGACGCTTCGCTGCGCTCGGGAATTTCGCAGGTGGTTTCGATGAACAAGCGCGGCAGCGCGTTCGGAGCGTTCAACGGAGTCTTCGGGGTTGCATGGTTCGCCGGAAGCGCGATCATGGGATTGATGTATGCTCATTCTTTGATCGGCCTGGTGGCTTTCGGCATGACCGCGCAGCTGGGCGCGGCGGCCATGTTCCTGTGGGTGCGGAAGCCGCTGGCCGAGGCCGCCTCGCGATCGTGATTTTATGTGGCGCCTGTGTCCGGCCCTGTTTGCGATCAGCGCCGCCTGCGCGCAGGTGTCCGATCCCGTCTTTTCTCATGTGCCTTTCGCTCAGTGGAACGACGCGGGCCAGACCCGCATGCGCTGGCGTTCGGACATCGCGCCCCTGGGGCTCAACGATCACCAGCGCCTGATGTATCGCCTCCGGGTGAAACTGGACGGCGCGGAACTGGTGAAGCGGCGCGGCAAGGGTGAATTTCTGGTACTGGTGGAGATCACCGATTCGCAAAACCGCGCCTATCAGACCCATGGCTCGATGAGCCTGGAAGCGGTCAAGGACGAGACCAGCCGGTCCGATCTCGAATACGCGCAAAACGTGTTGTTGACGCCGGGCGATTATCGTGCCGCGATTGCGGTTTACGTCAGCACTACCGGCGAATATGCGCTGGCGCGCCGGCCGCTGCACGTGGACGCGCTGCCGCGGGATCCCTTGCCCGACGCCTGGCGCGGCCTTCCCGACGTCGAATTGCTGCCCAATGAGGATCCGCCGGATTCGTGGTTTCTGCCAACCGTTCAGGGCCGGTTGAATCTGCCGGTGGAGACGCATCGCCGCGTCGAAATCGAGGTGCTGCTCGAACACCACGCCGAGCGAAGAAGTTCCCGGGTCGCGCGCGGAACGGATCGGGCGCCACATGTTGGGCGTGCTGCTGCCGTCGATGAAGACTCTGGTGCAGTTGACTCCGGCGAACGGGTCCATGAAGCTGGCGCTGCTGGATCTGGCGAGGCAGAAAGTGATTTTCCAGTCCGCGGTCGGCGTCGAGTGGAGCCAGTTGAAGAACGTGCTGACCGAAGCGAGTCCCAACATGATCGATGTCCATGCGCTCGAGAAGCGCCGGACCAGCGCGCAATTTCTGGTGAAAGAAGTCGCCCGGCGAGTGGAGGAATCGCATGGCTCAAACGCGCTGCATGTGCTGATCGTGCTGAGCGCCCCGATGACCTTCGCCTCCGGCGCGGACTTGAGTCCCATCGAAACTTCGGCGGACAAGAACTGCAAGGTATTCTATATCCGCTATTTTCCGATTGCGCCGCGGGTCCTGATGGCGGCGGTACCGGACGAACCCAACCGGCGTGGGCCGGCTCCTTTTCCACGCGGACTCACACCGATCCCGCCCGATTCGCTCGAAAAAACATTGAAGCCGTTGAATCCCCGGCTGTTCGAAGTGAGCAGCCCGGGGGACTTTAGAAAAGCCCTGGCCACGATGATCGACGAAATCGAGCGCGCTTCACGTTGAAATCATGGCTTTCCAGCTCGCTTCATCCTGACCGGCGCTGAGGCGATTTGCGGCGCGCACCAATGGAAGGCGGAGCAGGGCGGGGTCGCGCTCGATCTTTTCGAGCAGCTGGGCGTCGCCCATTTTCAAATACTTCAAGCCGGCGTCGAGATATGCCTTGCCTTCGCTGTCGAGCAGCGATGGTAATCCAAAACGCTCGACGAATCGCCGGATTTCGCCGGGAGACATCGGTTTTTGATGAAGATCGACGAATTGAATCGCGATGCGGCGTTCCTTGAAAAACCGCTCGGCGGCGCGCGTCGCCTTGGAATTTTTCACGCCGAAAATCTGGACAGTTAATTTGTCGGACATCAGATGGGCGAATTCTGAAGGGTGCTGATGTGAATGCCGCCGTCGACGGGGATCACTACTCCGTTCACGTAGGATGCGGCCGGCGAAGCCAGATAGATCGCGGCGCCGGCCATGTCGGACGGCTGGCCGATGCGGCCGAGAGGGCATTGCGCGGTGATCTCATTTCCATGTTCGGAAAGCAGCCACTCGGTCATTTTGCTTTCAAAAGGTCCGGGCGCGATGGCGTTCACGGTAATGTGCCGGCCGCCGAGCCGTACGGCCAGGACACGGGTCATGTGATGCACGGCGGCTTTGCTGGCGGAATAGGGATAGGTTTCGATGTTGGGAACCTGAAGACCGTCGATGGATCCGATATTGATGACGCGGGCCGGATCGGCGTGCGTGCCGGATTTTTCGAGCAGGGGAAGCAGGTCGCGGGTGAGAAAGAATACGGCTTTGAGATTGGTATCGACCACTTTATCCCAACCCTCTTCGGGAAAGCTGTCGATGGGAGCGCCCCAGGCCGCGCCGGCATTGTTGACCAGAATGTCGAGCTTGGATTCGCGGGATTGGATGGCGCTTACCAGCGTCGCGCGGCCTTCCTTAGTCGCGACGTCGGCGGGGATGGAAACGCATTCGCCGAACGCGGCGAGCGAAGCGGCGGCCTTATCGCAGGCTTCCTTTTTCCGGGCGGAGATATACACCTTCGCGCCGGATCGCAGAAAACCTTCGGCGATCATAAAACCGATTCCGCGAGATCCGCCGGTGACCAGAGCGGTTTTTCCGGCGATGGAAAACAGGCGTGAAACGTCCATGGGCTACCATGCTAACAGTTCACGCGTCGCCGGAAAGACAATGCTCCCGTCTAAAAGGCGGATCTCGCGGACAAATTCGTCGGAGACGTCTCCTCCCGCGGTTTTAGCGCTCGCGGTTTGGCGCGCCACACTATCGCTAGCGGCACTCGGTCACCTGTTTTACGTTGGAGCGTCAGCATCTAGAATGCCGCCCGCCGGTGGACGGGACGCCGATAACCGCGCCCGCCTCTCCTGCCATCAAGATAAGCGGCCGGGAAAAATCCGCGGCTCGATGAAAGCGGCAAAGTGCTGATTTGACGGTCGAAAATAATTCTCTTATTGGCCGTGACTTCTATTGACCGTCAATGGAAAAGGCAAGGAGCACGTTTCCGTTCATGCCGCCCCAATTACCATAGCCGGAGTTCACGAAGATCATGCCGCCGACGATCACCGGACCGGGGCCGTCCATGGATCCACCCTTCGCGGCGACTCCGTTGACCGACGGAAATTCACGGGCGGTGTCGAAGTCCCAAACGATTTTTCCATCGGCTGTCGAATAGGCGCGGAGGTGGCCGTCGACCGACCCTGAAAACACGGCGCCGGGAATTCCGGAGATGGCCGCGGATTGAGCGGGGCTGCAATGCGGACGATCGCCGCAATCAGGTGGAGGGGCGGCCCACTGCCGCTTGCCGGTCAGGACATCGAGCGCGAACAATCCGCCGCCGGCTTTGGGATCGACAATGAGGGGTTTGCCGGTGGTGAATTCGGCCTGTAGAAACTCGATATCGGAGAGGGCAACGTACATGTTGCGGCCGTCGGAGGCCGAGCCCCACTGAATCCCTCCGAGCGATCCGCCGTGGCCCACGCGGGTCTGCCACAGGATGGCTCCCTTGCGATCGGGATCGAGGCCGGTGGCGACGCCGGATTTCTGGCTGACCAGCAGAACGCGCTTGCCATTAGCGCCCTTGACGAGGATGGGCGAAGCTCCGATATCGACGTCGGGACCCGCGTTGTCGGGGCAACTGGCCTTCGACGGTCCCGGATTGCAGGCCATGTTGTAGACGTCTTTGGCGGTGAGCTGCTTCGACCACAGTATTTTTCCGGTCGCCATATCGAAGGCGACGATCGCGTCGCTCATGCTGGTGTCGGGATCGGAAAAATTATCGCCGGTGCCGGCGTAGATCACTTTTTTGTCGAGATCGATGGTGGGAGCGGACCAGATGCTGGCGCCGGAGGGTCCCCACATGTCGACGCCGAGCGAATTTTTCTTCACGGGATGCGGCGTTTCCGCGATGGTGTAGGTTTTCCAGATCTGCTTTCCGGTGGCGGCGTCGAGCGCGACGATGCCGCCGCGCGCGGAGCAGCATTCATATTTGGCGTTCATCGCGGTGCCTTCCTCGGCGGCGACCAGCGGAACGAAAATGCGGCCGTCGCCGAACACGGGAGCGCCGGTGATGGAGGCGTGAGGATGGGAGTCGATCTGCGTTTTCCAAAGCAGCTCACCGCTGGCGGCGTCGACCGCGTAGGCGTTGGCGCGGCGATCGCCGAAGAAAGCGACCTGGCGCGGGCGCTCGCCTTTCATGTTGACCACGGTGATGGCGGTGCGCACCGGGGCCTGCGCTTCGAAGGACCAATAGCGGCATCCGGATTTAGCATCGAGCGAATAGACGTTGCGGTTCGCGCTGGCGACGAAGACGCGTCCGCCGACAATGGACGGCTGGCCGTTCGCAACGAAGGTACTGGGGAATCCGAAAGCCCATTTGAGCTTGAGGCGCGGAACGTCGCTGGCGCTCATGCCGGCGGCTTCGGTGGACTGGAAGCGGGTGTTCGCGAGATCGGCTCCCCAGCCGTTCCAGGCGGGGCCGGAGGTTTCCAGCGACGCCCCGGAATTCGCGCATTGTCCGGCAGTGGACGGGCCGGTCGCGCCGATCGCTTTTCCGGTGAGAAATTCGGCGACGTCGCGACGTTCGGCGATGGTCAGGGCCGCGCCTTGTTCCTTCATGGCACCGGATTCGAGAGCGCGGACGATGTTCTCCGGGGACATCAGGTGAAGGGCGGCGGGCGCGGGCGCGCGAGTTGCGCCGGACGTATCATGGCAGGCCGCGCAATGATCTTTATACAGCGCAGAGCCCGGAGGATCGGCGGCCCAGACGGTGGAGACCAGGGCCAGGATTGAGAAACCGGCAAGTCTATTCATCCGGCTACATACTCTATCATCTTGCTCCGGGGCAGGGAAGAAGGAAATGACGGGCGATCCGGCTTGAAACAAAAAGCATTGATTGTGTTTCATAGGATTCCGGCCAATCCGAGGGATTAAGCCGCGAAAAAATGGCGGAGTATCGCCCGCCCGTTTTATGTCAAATCACCATTTTTTCTATTGACTTGAAACCAAACTTTATATATCATCCATCAACTGCTTTTCGGCAGAGGTCTTCTCTAAGTGTGAGAGGAGTAGCGGTCTTATGTTAAAACGACTTGCCGCGTCCCTGTTTCTGACGGTTGTATTGGTCTGGACCCAGATTCCGCTACATGCCCAGACGCCCACGGGCACCATTACCGGAACGGTAAAGGACGAGTCCGGGGCGGTGATTCCCAACGCCAACATTATCATCACCAACAAAGCCACGGGGGTGGCGCGCACCTCCGCCGCGAACGCCGCGGGACTGTATAGCGCTCCGGCATTGAACGCGGGCGACTATGAAGTACGCGTCGAGATGCAGGGCTTCCGCACGCAGGTGCGCAGCGCGCTGGTGACAGCCGGCACGACGACCACGGTGGACATGTCCCTGACGCTGGGCGAAGCCAAGGAAGTGGTGAACGTGGAAGCGGCGACGGCGCAGATCAATTACGAGAGCAACGCGGTAGCGGGCGTGGTGGCGCGCAACACCATTCAGGATCTTCCGCTGAACGGGCGCAATTTTATCCAATTAGCGAGTCTGGAGCCGGGCGTAACGATCGGCTCCGGCGCGGCCGCGCAATTCAATTCGCTGCTGACCGTGACGACGCTGGGCATGGGCGGACGCACGCTGTTCACCATCGACGGCGGTAACGTTAACGACGAAATGGAGCCGGGCGCGGGCGCGGTGTCCATCAACTTCTCGCAGGAAGTGGTCCAGGAATTTCAGATGTCCAGCGTGAATTTCGACAACGCGACCGGCATCACGTCGGTGGGTTCCATCAACATCGTGACGCGGTCGGGCAGCAATGATTTTCACGGCAGCGCGTATTTCTTCTATCGCGACCACAACATGGCCGCTTATCCGGGGCTATCGCGCAGTAAGATCAACCCGAGCCCATACTTCTCGCGCAAGAATCCGGGTTTCTGGCTGGGCGGTCCGATCAAGAAGGACAAGGCGTTTTTCTTCTTCAACTACGAGCACATGGCGCAGACCCAGGTATATGCGGAGCAGCAGGATCTGCCGTCGCTACAGGCGCTGAACGGCAATTTCCCGAGCCCGTACAGTTCCAACCTGATCACCGCGCGTTTCGATTATCAGCTCAACGCGAAGAACAGCCTGTTCGCGCGATTCTCGCATGACGGCAACGATGCCGTGGGTCCGTATGGCGGAGTGCAGCCGATTCCTTCGAGCTGGTCCACCAACAGGAACTGGGCGGATCAGGGCGTGGTGGGCCTGACCACGACGCTGACGCCGACTTTGGTCAACGATCTTCGCGGGTTCTGGCATTTCTGGCAGAACAACGATGGATTGACGGGATCCGAGAACTGCTCCTCGCCGTGTATCGGCGTGGGACTGCCGTCGCTGGTGTCGATGATCGGCTCAGGCACGTTTTATGCGGGCGCGAGCGACAACGGTCCGCAGAACCGGCAGGAGCGCGCGATCCAGTTGAACGACACAATCAGCTGGCAGAAAGGCTCGCATCGGATTCGCGGCGGTATCGAAGAAGAAGTGATGGACACCATCAACAAAGGCTGGGATGCGTGCACCAAGAGCTGCGAATATCTCTATTCTCCGGAGACCACGGCGGCGCTGGTATCGGCGACCAACCTGGCCACGTATTTCCCGAACCTGCCGAGCAAGATTGTCACTAATAACGATCTGCTGAATCTGCCGGTGTACAATCCGACCGCATCGATTTACGCGGGCCTGCCGGTGGGCAATCCGACGTTCCCGGGATATTACGAGCAGGGCGCGTCGCGCAGGAACTGGCGCACGCATCCGTGGGTCGCGGACACCTGGAAAATCAAGTCGAACTTGACCTTGAATTACGGGCTCGGATATGACCGGGAAAGCGGCTTGTGGTACACCAATCTGCCGTATCCGCAATTCCTGGCTCCGATCATCGGGCAGGGCGCGGTAGGCAAGCCGACCAACGTAAATAATTTCGACTTTTCGCCGACCGTCGGTTTCGCCTGGTCGCCGTTCAAGGACAACAAGACTGTAATCCGGGGCGGCGCGGGCATGTACTGGGACACGCAATCGATTTACCAGCAGTTCAAGGAAGGCTTCGCGCTGGGGCCTCCGGGCGACGGCCGGACGAATCTGAGCGCCAGCATTCTGACCAACACGTTCGCGAACATGTATGATTTCACGGCGCTGACCAACGGGCAGCCGACGCCTATCGCGGTGGGCGCTCCGCTGCCGCTGCAGCATCTGACCAACATGACGCTGGGGCAGTTCCTGCAAATTTATAATTCGCAATTGCCGAACATCCAGGCGGTATTCCCCAATAAACCGGCGATTACCAGCGGACCCTATTCGGTCAGCGGGATCGATTTATCGAAGTCCGCGATCGAAATCTACATGCCCAACAGCCCGCTGACGCGCAGCTATCAGACCTCGATCGGGGTGCAGCGCGACCTGGGACATGACATGGTGATCACCGCCGATTGGGCGCGCCGGCAATTTGAAAACGTGCTGCTGGGCGAGCAGGATTTCAATCGCACAGCGCGTTATATCAACGGCAAGCCGACGCCGGTGATTCCGACCTGCCCCAAGTCGCCGGATTTTGATTTGGGTGTGGAGTGCTCCACCGGCTCGATCACGTTCTGGGATGTGAACGGGCGCACGGTTTACGACGGCCTGCTGGTGAAGTTGCAGAAGCGGATGTCCAAACATTATCAGTTCACCGCGTCTTATGCGCTGCAGAAGGAACTGAATATCGTTGCGACGAACCTGGATAATCTCCGGGCCGGCTACGGTCCGAACCTGGCGCGGCATAATCTGAATGTCGCAGCGATCGGGCAGCTCCCCTGGGGATTCCAACTTAGCCTGAATTCGTCGTTCATCAGCCGGACGCCGGTGAATCCGGTGGTCAGCGGCGTGGATCTGAACGGGGCGGGCAACACCTCGTTCCCGATCAGTGAAGCGGCGCCGAACCTGCAATATAGCTGCTTCAACTATGGCTGCGGGCAGAGCCAGCTCGCGGGAGCCATCAGTTATTGGAACACGAATCTGGCGGGCAGCAAAGACGCCCGCGGCGCGACCCTTCCTTCGCTGTATACTCCGACGAATTACCAGTTCGGAGCGCCGATTATCGACCAGGACATTCGCCTCACCAAGGACTTCGCCTATAAGGAACGCTATAAGCTCTCGATTTTCGGCGAGTTCTTCAACGTGTTCAACATCGCCAACCTTTCCGGTTACAGCTTCGTGCTGAATACGCTGGCCGCGCCCGGGAAAGCACAGGCCAACACGTTCGGACAACCGACGTCGCGAGCGCTGCAGACCTTCGGGTCGGGTGGACCGCGAGCGATTCAGGTCGGCGCACGATTCTCGTTCTAAGAGTAGCTCGAAGGGCTGGATCGTACCAGAGCGCGACGGGCGAGTCGGGATCGACCGCTTCCTTCGGACGATCTGTGTTGGCACTTCGCTGCCGATTAAATATGCAATTAGGCGTATATTGGTGCGAAGTTTTTTCCTATTCATCACTTCAGGCTAAATGATTCGCTGGAATGGGCCGATTGGCTTTAGAGGTAATAAGCCATGTCCCCAGCGTCAGGGTCGCCTCGCAGCTTTGTCCGGCGGTGGACCAACCTGTCCCTGCGTACCAAAGGCCTGATCGTATTCGCGGTACCCCTCGCGGCGCTTCTGATTTGTGCCGCGCTGCTGGTGCGGCTGGAACAGAAAAAGGCCGAAGCCGACGAAGCGATCCGCAATGCGCAGGAAATGCGCGCTCAGCTCCAGAATATGTACATTGTATTGATTTCCGCCGAGTCGGAAATCCGGAATTATGGGCTGAACGGGCGGGAAGACGGGTTGGAGACATTCGGTCTGACGGCTGCGTCGGTAGACGCTATCTTCACTAAACTTCAGGAGTTAATGGCGGGGGAGCCCGAGACTTTGGCGCGGCTGAGCGAGATTCAGGGCCTGGTCCATTCGCGGCTGGACGGATTGAAGCAACTCAGGGAGTATTATCAATCGCCCGGGAACCAGGGCGCGCCCGCTCCTGACGCACTGCTGGCGCGCGCCAAGATTTCGCCCGACGTGATTCTTCCGATCAACGCGCTGGCGACCGCGGAGGGAAAATCGGTTCAGGAACGGCTCAAGGTCCAGTTCAACGGCCAGGCGCGCCTTCGAAACGGGATTTTCGAATCCATGGGGCTGGGTTTGATCGGTGGCCTGCTGGCGATGTTGCTGTTCAGCCGGGGCCTCGCCCGCAGGCTGCTGGCCCTGGAACGAAACGCGTCGAGACTGGCGGACGGGCTGCCTTCCGACGCTCCTTATATCGGGACCGACGAGCTGGGCCATCTGGCGGGAGCGATCGAGAGGGCCGGCGGCGTGATCGCGTCGCGGAGTGAGGAACTGAAGCTGGCGCTCGAAGGCGCGGAACTGCTGATCTGGGACCTGGATCCGGACAGCGGTCGAATCCAATATCACGCTGGAGCGGCCAAGGTTCACAGCCGATTCCCGGCCGAATTACTGCCCGAGACGGTCCGCAGCTGGATCGCGCTGGTGCATGCCCACGATCGCGTGAGAGTGGAGCAGGAACTCCAACGCATCGCCACCCAGAACGGCACTTTGCAGATCGAATATCGCGTGGTCATGCCCGGCGGCGAAGTGCGATGGATGATGGTCAAGGCGCAATCCTATGTAATGGAGTCCGGCGAGCGCAGGCTGCTGGGAGTGCTGGCGGACATCAGCGCGCGCAAGTCCGATTCCGCGGAAATCGAACGCCAGGCAAGTGAGCTCGCCGCTTCTCGAGAGGCGCTGCAGACCCAGACCCGGATCCTGCAATCGATTCTGGACAGCATGGGCGACGGAGTGGTGGTCGCGGACGGAGACGGGAAATTTCTGGTGTTCAATCCGGCTGCGCGGAAACTGCTGGGAGTGGTGCGCTCCTTCGCGAGCGAATCCGATCAGTGGGCCCGGTACCACGGGCTGTTCCTGCCCGATACGGTGACGCTTTATCCGGCGGAGCAACTTCCGTTCATGCGGGCGGTGCGGGGAGAATCGGTGGACGGAGCGGAAATATTCGTGCGTCCGGCCGGCGCGGCGGAAGGCACCTGGGTCAGCGTAACGGCCCGTCCGCTGCGTGAAGACGACGGCGAAATTCGCGGCGGCGTGGTGGTGATGCGCGATGTCACGTCGCAGAAGCGCGCGGCCGAAGCGCTGGTCCTGGCGAAGCGGGAAGCGGAGACCGCGAATCAGGCCAAGAGCGAATTCCTCTCGCGCATGAGTCACGAGCTGCGCACGCCGTTGAATTCGATTCTGGGCTTCGCACAGCTTCTGGAACTCGACGTTCTGGGCGAGCAGGCGGCCGACAATGTTTATCACATCCTGAAGGGCGGCTACCATCTGCTGGATCTGATCAACGAGATTCTGGACCTGGCGCGGATCGAGTCCGGCCGGATCACTTTATCTCCGGAGCCAGTGCTGATGCGCGAGGCGGTGAAGGAGGCGCTGGACCTGGTGCGTCCGCTGGCCGCGGAAAAAAATGTGAGCGTCAGCGCCGATAGCGCGCTGCGCTGCGAACACCACGTCCATGCCGACCGCCAGCGCCTGAAGCAGGTACTGCTGAATCTGCTGTCGAATGCCATCAAGTTCAATCGCGACGGCGGCACGGTGGCGCTGCTGTGCGCGGAAGTGGAACCCGGCAGGTTGCGCGTGGAAGTGATCGACACCGGATTGGGGATTTCTCCCGAGGGATTGAAGCGGATATTCACGCCGTTTGAGCGGCTGGACGCCGACGGCGGCGCCACTGGCGGAACGGGGCTCGGCTTGTCGCTTTCAAAGCGCCTGGTGGAAGCCATGGGTGGGACGGTAGGAGTGGAAAGCGCGGTGGGATTCGGAAGCCGCTTCTTCATCGAGATGGCGCTGATCGACGACCCGGCGGTGCGGCTCAACGGCGAAGACACTCAGAGAGTACTGATTGGCTCGGGCTCCGGGAATCATCGCGGAACGGTGCTGTATATCGAAGACAATTCCTCCAACCTGCGGCTGGTGGAACGGATTCTGGCTCATCACAGCGGAGTGACGCTGCTGTCGGCGATGCAGGGTTTCCTGGGACTCGACCTCGCCGATCTTCATACCCCGGACTGGATTCTGCTGGACCTGCACCTTCCGGATGTTCCGGGCGAAGAGGTGCTGCGCCGGCTGCGCGAGAATCCGCGGACCGCGCGCATCCCGGTGACGGTACTGAGCGCCGACGCAACGCAGGGACAGATCCAGCGCCTGATGGAAGCGGGCGCGCGCGAATATCTGACCAAACCGCTGGACGTCCGCATGTTTCTTCATCTTCTGGAACAAACGGTTCCCACCGGCTCGGGGGAGCCGGCGCCACAGATCGCTTATGCAGAAAGAGATCATTCAGAATAGCCGCATCCTGATTGTCGACGACCAGCCGGAGAACGTTCTGCTGCTGGAGAGAGCGCTGCGAGGCGCCGGCTACGTGCATATCGCCACTCTGACCGACTCGCGCAAAGCACTCACCGTGTTCACCGAATTCCAGCCGGACCTGGTGGCCACCGATCTGAGAATGCCGCACGTGGACGGCTTCTCGCTGTTGAAGCAGCTCCGCTCGCGCGTGCCGACTGGCAGCTTCGTCCCGGTGCTGGTCCTGACCGCCGACAATTCCAGGAAAGCCAAGCAGGAGGCTTTAATGCTGGGCGCGAAGGATTTTCTAACCAAACCGATCGACGTCTCCGAGGCTACGCTACGGATCTACAACCTGCTGGAGACGCGATGGCTGCACGTGGAATTGCAGAAGCACAGCGAATCGCTCGAAGAGAAAGTCCGAGCCCGCACCGAAGACCTGGAGCAGGCTCAACTGGAGATTCTGCAACGGCTTGCTTTGGCGGCCGAATATCGCGACGATTGCACCGGGCAGCACACGCAGCGGGTGGGCGAACTGGCCGCCGTGCTGGCGAGGGCTTGCGGCCTGGAGAAGGATCACGTCGAACTGATCCGGCGCGCCGCGCCGTTACATGACGTGGGGAAAATCGGAATCGCCGACGGCATCCTGCTGAAGCCGAGCAAGCTCACCGACGAGGAATACGCGCAGATCAAGAGGCACACCGACATCGGCAAAATCATCCTGTCCGGAAGCCGGTTCCCGATTCTCCAGATGGCCGAGCGAATCGCGCTCTATCACCACGAACGCTGGGACGGGCTGGGCTACTACGGCCTCAAGGGAGAAGACATTCCGCTGGAGGCGCGCATCGTCAGCATCGTGGACGTATACGACGTGATCACCCACTCGCGGCCCTATAAGGAAGCGCAGAGTTTCGAAGTGGCCCTGAATTCGATCGTCGAGGAACGCGAGAAACAATTCGATCCCGGTCTGGTCGACACGTTTCTCGATTTGCAACCCTCGCGCGGGCTGCGCGTGCTGAATACGGCCATCGGACAGGCTACGCCATCGGGCGCCGATCTTCACCCAAACAGCGTCGCAAAAGAGTAAGCGGTCCACGATCTATTTCTTCGCGAGCGGAGCCCAGCGCGGCGTCGCGTCTTCCCACGGATTATCCGTCAGGGCGGTAATTTCCGAGCCATCCGCGCGCATCACTGTAATCTCGCCGTACGACTGCGGGTTGTGCGGATGAAGCGCCATCTCGTCCTTGAATCCGGCGCGGCCCGATGAAAACGCGATCCATTCGCCGTCCGGGGACCAGGTGGAGTGCGCGTCGTTGCCGGGCAGGTGGGTCAGCCGCTTCAGCCCGGTGCCGTCCGCGCGAATCGCGTAAATTTCGTAATCCCGATCCTCGCGGTTGCTGGTGAAACAGATCCAATCCCCTTTGGGCGACCAGTCAGGAAAATTGTCGGTATGGTCCCCTTCGGTGAGGATCTTGATCTCGCCGGTTTCCACATTCGCGATGCGCAATCCCTTGCCGGCTTTGTCCGCGGTGCGGAACACGACGCGCTTGCCGTCCGGAGACCAGCTCGGGAATCCATCGTTGCGCTCCCCGTGGGTGAGCTCCTTGAGACCGGAGCCGTCGGGATGGATGAGCGCGATGGTCGAGGTCGTCTGACCCGTGCCCAGAAAACCTTGGAATGCCGCGCCCAGGCCGAAGGCGATCCAATCGCCCAGCGGGGACCAACTCGGGGCCGTTGTATTGCGCTGCAGATCGTCGTGAATCAGCCAGCGGTTCGATCCATCCGCGCTTGCCTCCACCAGACCGTTGTGCGAGAAAGCCGCCTGCCCGTTGGTGAATACCAGCCGCTCGCCATCCGGGGAGAAGCTCGGGAAGATGCCCGTGCGCAGTAAGCGAAAGCGGGAATCCTTGCTCGGCGTCTCCATCACCGGCGGCCAGTTCTGGCCCATGTCGCGGTAGTAAACCATCTTGCGGCCGTCCGGAGACCAATCCGGACTATTGAATTCGCCGCGCGCGCCGGCGCCGCTCCGGGTGAACTCGACTCCGCCTTCCGGACCGCCGGTGAAATAGCCGACGCGCCCACCGCCGAGACAGCGCGGCGACCACTTCTCCCCCTTGCCATCGGTCAAGGCCTTTAACTCGCCGGAGGCGACGTCGATCTCCATGATTTGTGTGGTGGCGCGCAAATGGCGCGGGTCGGAGATCTTGATTACGTCTTCAAAGCTGGCCTGATAAAAGATGATTTTCTTTCCGTCGCGCGACCAGCTCGGACTGCCGGCATAAGAATTGGTATGGGTCAGCCGCCGCAGGCCGGAGCCGTCGGGATGAAGCACGTAGATCTCGGTTTGCTGGATCGACTCAAAGCCGTCGGGACGCCGTGGTTGGGGTGAATCGCGATCCGACGAGATGGCGATCCACTGCCCGTCCGGCGACCAGGCGGGCCGGAAGTGGCCGCCGGCGTGGTTGGCGATGTTGCGAACTCTCTTAGTGGCCAGGTCGAGCGTCCACAGTTCCGCATGGCCGCTTCGGGTGGATACGAAGGCCAGGGTCCGGCCGTCTGGGGAAAGGGACGCCTGGTCGTCGAAGGATGGATCATCAGTCAGCCGTTCGAGCGCGGTTCCATCCGGATGCGCGCGGTAGATATCCGCCGAACCGCCGCGTTCGGAGGTAAACACAATCCAGCTCCCGTCCCGTGAAAAGGACGCGTTTATAATCCTCAGCTGCGTTCGCCAGGAATGGCTTGGGGTTGCGACCGTCGGCGTCGGCGATAAAAATATCGGCGTTCAAGGGCGCGAATCCGGAATAGGCAATCGTGTAACTGGGTTGCGCCTTCAGCGGCAGGACGAAGCCGCAGCCACAAACGGCAAGCACCAGAATTCGCGCGCCAGGCATCCGCCGATCGCGGCTGGGCTTGGATGCTGCGAGCAGGGAAAACGGACGTGAACTCACCACGTCATCCTACTATACGCGGCTGGATTGAAATCACTTTGGCCAGCCGGCCCATCAGTGTCGCTACCGGTTTCCCGCACGCCTTTCCGAGAACAGCGTCACCTCACAACCCATTCGGGCGACGATGTGATTTCCTCGCCGTGGGACGTGGGGCGCCCTTGCCGTTCCTCTACATGAGAATGCTCGGGAATCGAAAAGGAGAACGTCGCCCCTTTTCCTAACTCCGAATCGACCCAGATGCGGCCGCCATAGCGCTCGACCAGTTTCCTGCAGATGGCCAGTCCGATCCCCGTGCCTGGATATTTGGAAGCCGGATGAAGGCGCTGGCCTAATTCGAAAATCTTTTCCCGGTATTCCGGAGCAATGCCCATTCCGTTGTCCTGCACCGAAATGATCCACGAACCGGCTTCCTGGCGCGCGCCCACATGAATCGCGGGCGGCGCGGCGCTCCGGTATTTCAAGGCATTGCCGATCAGATTCTGGAAGAGCTGCCGCGCATGGACGGGCGCGACGCGCAGCACCGGCATTGCGTCGCAGCGAATAGCTGCGCCGGTTTCCGTGATGGGGGCTTCCAGGTTCCGCAAAGCCTCCGCCAGAGCCGATTGCAAGGACACGCTGGCTAACGGTGTGGCTATTTCCGTGGACGCCTGGACGTAGGCCAGCAGATCGTCGATCAGCACATTCATGCGAGCCGCTCCGTCGACGCAATATTCGATTAAGGCATCCGCCCTCGCGTCCAGCTTGTCGCTGTAATTCCGCTTCAAAAGCTCGCAGTGGGTACGAACGGTCCTCAAAGGCTCACGGAGATCGTGGCTGGCTGAATAGGCGAATTGTTCCAGGTCCAGATTGGCGGCTCGCAGGGCCGCGTTCGCCCGGTCCATGGCTTCCTCGGTCTGCTTGCGTTTGGAGATGTCCTGATAAAACACCGACATACCATGGTTTTTGGCGGGATAGATCCGGACTTCAAACCAACGCTGCCAAGGGCGATAGTAATTCTCCAAGCGAATCACGACACGCTCGGCCATGGCGCGCTGGAATTGCGTCTCCAGATCCGTGCCGCGAGTCTCCGGGAACACGTCCCAAAGGACGCGCCCCATCAGTTCGTCGCGGGTCATGCCCATTGTCCGCTCAGCTTCGGTATTCACGTAGGTGAACCGCCACTGATCGTCGAAGGCGAGGAACGCGTCGCTGATGCTCTCGAGAATCACCGCGACGCGCTCATGCGCGGCTTCGCCTTCGGCGCGGAGAGCGCGCTCCCGGTCCGCCGCCTCGATACGCAGCCGATTGAGCGAGAGATGCGCGCTCACGCGGGCCAATAATTCCCGCGCGGTAAACGGCTTGACGATGTAGTCGTCGGCTCCCGCGGCCAGTCCTTCCACGCGGGCATCTTCTCCCGCGCGGGCCGAAAGAAGGATCACGGGTATGGTCCGGGTGGCTTCGCTCGCGCGAAGTTCGCTCAATAATCCGAATCCGTCGAGTTCCGGCATCATGACGTCGGTCAGGATCAGATCCGGCGGATGCTCGCGCGCGGCGGCCAGCGCTTGAAGACCGTTGCCGACCGCTTCAATCTGGTAGTACTCGCCAAGCAGACGGCGCACGTACTCGCGCATGTCCGCGTTGTCGTCCACCAGCAGAATACGCCCCGACGTATTCAAAAGGTGAGGAGCCTGAACCGTATCCGCTGCAAAGGACGGCGCTGATGCGGAAGGCCGCTCCGCTTCCGGCAGCCATCGCAGTGCTTCGTTGACATAAGCGGACGCGGCGACGGCGGTGGAACTGATGGTTCGCCCCGATGCGAGGCGTTCGGCCGGCAGATGCGCGGAGCCTTTTGGCACCGTGACGATAAATGCGCTGCCTCGCCCCACGGTGCTCTCGACGCGGATGAAGCCGCCCTGCAGCTTGGACAGTTCCTGGACCAGAGCCAGCCCGATTCCCGTGCCCTCGTGAGTTCGGCCGCGCGCGCCTTCCACGCGATGGAATCGGTCGAATATGCGGGACAATTCGTTTTCGGGTACGCCGATTCCGGTATCCTCCACGGACAGTTCCAGACGGTTTCCCAGATCCTTGAGCCGGATCGCGATGCTGCCCGCAAGTGTGAACTTAAACGCGTTAGAGACCAAATTGAGGATGATCTTCTCCCACATTTCGCGATCGATGTAGGCGGGCTCGGCCAGCGGCGGGCAATCGATCACGAATTCGAGACCGGCTCGCTCCATGGCGGACCGGAAGGCGCTGGCAATCTCGGCCGTCAACGTGGCCAGGTCGGTAGGCTCGTACAGCGCCTGAACGCGCCCGGCTTCGATGCGGGAAAAATCGAGCAGCGTATTGACCATCTTCAGGAGCCGCATCCCGTTGCGATGAACCAGCCGCAATTCTTCGCCACCGGCGCCTTCGGGCAGACGAGCGCGTTCGAGCATGGCCTCGATGGGACCCAGCATCAGGGTCAACGGCGTTCGAAACTCATGACTGACGTTACTGAAGAAGGCGGTCTTGGCGCGGTCGATTTCGGCCAGGGCGCGGGTTCGCTCCCGTTGCTCCTGGTACGCGCGAGCGTGCGCCACCGCCGCGGAGATGTGTCCTCCAACGAGTTCGAAGAAAGTCAGGAACGCGGGATCCAGCCGCTTCAGGGGGTTCACTCCGGCCAGCACGAAGCCCAGCGGGGGATTCTTGCCGGGCATAAGAATCGGAAGAATCACTCCGGTGCGGGTGGGAATTCCCCAAGGACCGTTCGGCAATGGGCCGACTACTTTCTCGAGGTCGTCGATGACCGTCATTTCCGGACTCTTCGCGGCGCGGGCCATCATTTCGGGCATACGCGCGACCGCCATCGATTTCGGAGCCACCAAACTTCCAGCGTCGAGGCCGGCGCTTCCGGCGAGCGTCGCGCTGCTTCGGGACTCATCGAACAGATACAAGGCCGCGAACGGAATACTATAGGGGTTCTCGGCCAAGGTCTTGGCGCAAGCTTCGCAGGCCGCTTTCACGTCTCGCGCGCCGCTGGCGCGGCTGGCCAAATCGCGCAAGGTGCGCATCTGACGCTGCCCGATCACGTGATCCGTCGTTTCCACCACCGGGGTGAACACGCCCGCGACGCCTCCGGATTCGTCGCGAATGGGGCTGTAGGAGAACGTGAAGTAACACTCCTCGGGATATCCGCTGCGTTCGAGAGGCAGCAGCAGATCGTTGGACCAGGTGGCCTCGCCCAGTTGCAGCACGCCTTCGAGCATCGGCTGGATGGTAGGCCAGATCTCCGGCCAGCATTCGCGTCCGGGACGACCCAGGGCCGCCGGATGCTTCGCTCCGATGATGTCGCGGTAAGCATCGTTATAGAGCATCACCAGATCCGGTCCCCACCAGATCAGAATGGCGAATTTGGAATTTAAGCACGTGCTCACGGACGTGCGCAGGCTCTGCGGCCATGAGCTGACCGGGCCCAGCAAAGTGCTGGACCAATCGAAAGAGCGCATCAATGCGCCCATTTCGCCTCCTCCGGCCAGGCATTCATCGCCCGTGCCGCGGGGAAGTCGTGTTGCATGTCCCGCCATACTGAAACCTCAGATTCCTACGATGCGCATCCGGCCCGTTGGAAGAAGATCTTATCGTACTACGTAGGACTAAGTCCTACAATCGGCATATGGCCTTGGCGGCGCTGTTAAATTTGTATGGTCATGGTCTTGGCTCTGCTGATCGCTTTATCCACTTATCTCGCCGCCCAATCGACGGCTGTCCACACCGCCGTGGCTTTCGATCTTTCGCCGCCGCTGAACGAACAATTCATTCCAGACAAGACGGTGGTCATTCATCCAGCGGTGGAAAGCCGAGCGCATCGCGAAGGCTCGCCCAAGGGGCCGGGCAAAGGACTGGGATCTACTCCGCCGGCGCCGCAACTTCCGCGAGCGCCCCGAACCTCCGCATCTGCTCCGATTCCGCCGCAGCCGCCGGCCCCCGAAATCGGCCGGGAGGCGGCCGCCGTGGAGCAGACCGCGCAGGGAGATCGACCGCCGGTCCCCATCGCCGCGAGTTTCGACGGTCTCGGCGAAGCGTTCCACGAAAGTTCATTCAAGAACGCGGACACCGCCGGCCGGCGTGGTGGAATCGACATCAGCCTGGCCGTCGGTCCCGATCATATTTTCGAAATTCTCGACGGCAACATGGCCGTCTTCACCAAGAAAGGCAAGAAATATCCGGAGACAGGCAAGCTTCTCTATGGTCCAGTGCCGAATCGAACCATCTTCGACGGTTTCGGCGTGCGCTGCCGCGCGAGCAATAACAGCGATTCGGTGGTCCGCTATGACCAACTGGCCGGACGATGGCTGGTAGTGGTGCCGGTGTTCACGCGTCCGCCCGATAATCCGCAAGGTCCTTATGCGATGTGCTACGCGGTGAGCGCCACGCCCGATCCGCTGGGTCCGTATTATCGCTACGAATTCGAACGCCCGCTGTTTCCCGATTATCCGCGTCCCGCCGTGTGGCCTGACGGTTACTACAACCCGACCAGTACCAGCGACAATCTGGTGCCGGACGTGATCACTCAGAAACACGACTGCATCGCCGATCGCAACAAAATGCTCAAGGGCCTTCCCGCCACCGAGCAATGCGTGATCATCGACGGCGGGGTGTTCATGTTGAATGCGGATTTGGACGGACGCCGTCCCCCGCCGCCGGGCGCGCCGAATATCATGATGTCGACCGGCGGAACACAGCTCATGAAGATTTTCGAGGACGACGGAATTTATTTCTACAAGGTCCATGTCGATTGGAAAGATCCGTCGAAGACCAGCATCTCCCAGCCGCAAAAAATTCCTGTCGCGCCGTATCATTATCTGTGCGACGGGCAGTTGAGCAGTTGCGTACCGCAACCGGGCACGGAACGCCGCCTCGATTCGCAGGGCGACAAACTGATCCAGCGCCTGGCCTATCGCAACTTTGGCGATCACGAATCGATTCTGGCGGAGCATTCCATTGCGACCGCCGCGCACGCCGGCGGAGTCCGCTGGTACGAATTCCATTTGAACGCCGGTCGCGATCCGGTCCTGTTCCAGCAGGGTACTTACGCGCCCGATGGAGCTTATCGCTGGCTCGGGAGCATGGCCATGGATCGCAAGGGCGATATCGGTATGGGATACTCCTTCGGCAGCGCCGAGCAGTATCCCGGCCAGCGCTTCGCGGCTCGTCTCGAGAGCGATCCCAAGGGAAAACTCACCTTCCACGAATCGGTGCTGGCGAAAGGCGAGGCGTCGCAAACGGGCAGCCTGCGATGGGAGGATTACACCAACATCGTGGTCGATCCTTCAGACGACTGCACGTTCTGGTTCGTCGGCGATTATCTGCACCAGGGAGCGGCGACCTCGACCACGCGCATCGGCGCCTTCACGCTGCCCGGATGCGGCAAGTGAGAGTCGCATCGCGCCAAGCAGGTTGGATCAGATCCCTGGGGGCAAGAAAGTTCTAGAATGAATTTTCAAGACCGTTCTTGGGGAGGTTCCCAATGAAGTTGTCCGAGGTGCTTGCCGCGGTTAAAGGCGGCAACTTCACCTGTTCCAGCGGCGCGCAATTATTGTCCGAACAACCGACTGCCGACGAAGTATCGCACGCGCATATTCACGCGCTGGATCCCTTTCAGGTGGATGTAAGCAAGATCAAGCCTGACTCGTTTAAAGCGCCGTCCACCGTCCAGGTCTCGACGTTGCTCGATGGGCGCAAGAAATTCTGGGAGAATCCGGAGCTGCATCTCAATCCGGCCGACGGGCATCCGCACAGCTCGCAAATCTACAATCCCTCATCGCCGCCAAAATTCGAGCCTTACGAGTTCTATCTGGATCAATCGAAGCTGGCCACTAACGATACTTATCTGAAGCGCGGCATGGATACGGTCCCGGAAAAAACGGTGACCACTTACAGTCAGATGATGGTGTATCAGGAGCCGGGAAAGCCGAAACCGACGTCCAGCTCCTTCCCGCTGACCAGCAAGACGGACGTTCCCGTTTTGCCCACCGGCGCGGTGCTCAAGAAGGCCCTCGACGTCAAGGAGACGGTCACCAAGATCCATCCCACGTATCTGAAAATGGAAGCGCACTCGATGTTCGAGGATTCCGAGGTGCTGGTGATGGCCACCACCGGGGTGATCCTCAGCGACGCCGGTCTGTTGGCGCTGACCGAGCTCGAATCCCGCGCCGAGGGTTCCTACATCGCGGTCTTTTCAGCCACCGCGGTGAAGGCCGTCGATGACGCCTTTATCAAGAACAAGGCCAAAGCCCCGCTGCAGATGGTGGAGCGGTCGCCGGGCTCAACGTCGGTCAATACCACGGGCAAGCAGCCGAAACTCGAGACTTCGGGCGCCGTCTACAAGAAGGTTTCGATGGTCAGGACCGTTCTGGTGATCAAGAAGGACAAAGGCGACCTGATTATCGTTACCTGTTACCCGTCGCAGAGTCACCCTGCGCTGCCCCCGCCGAACCCTCCGCCCACCGCGACCGACGATGTGGTCGAACTCGACAAGTCCGCCGCCGTGTTCCGCGTGATCAAGCAATCCAAACTGATCGAGCTGAAGTGGTAGTTTCGGTTAGCCCGGCCGAGGCAATTCGTTGAGCCTGCGTTGAAGAAACCGGCGGGACGGCTCCAGTCGCGCCAGGCTGAGGGCTTTTTCGTAGCAGCTGCGCGCTGCTTCGTTCTCTCCCAGCCTCCGGAACAGGTCGGCGCGGGCGGAGTGCAGCAGATAATAATCCTGAAGATCGCCGCGCGCCAGGATCGAGTCGATGACTTGCAGGCCGGCTCGCGGTGTGTCGCTCATCGCAAGGGCTACGGCCCGATTTAGCTCCACTACTGGCGAGGGGACGCGGCGGAGAAGCAGGTCGTACCAAGCAACAATACGGGCCCAGTCCACGCTCGACGCATCGCGCGCTTTCGCGTGTTCGGCTGCAATGGCCGCCTGCAAGGTGTAAGGACCGGCGGGGAGCGCTCGAAGCGATCGCTCAAGCAGGTGGCTGCCCTCTTCGATCATTTCCCGATTCCAAAGAGAGCGGTCCTGATGATCGAGAAGAATAAGGTCGCCGTCGGCGGAGGATCGCGCGGCGCGGCGGGATTCATGCAGCAGCATCAGCGCCAGGATGCCCTGAACATCAGGCGCCGGCAATATCTCCAGCAGCATTCGTCCCAGATAGATGGCTTCCGCCGATAGCTCGGGCCGGGTGAGCGTTGCGCCCGAGGTTGGCGCATAACCCTCGGTAAAAACCAGATAGACCACCTGCAACACCGTTTCGAGCCGCTCCGGAAGTTCCGGGCGGGACGGCACTTCGTAGGGGATCCTCGCGTCGCGGATTTTTGCCTTGGCCCGCACGATGCGCTTGGCGATGGCGGGTGCGGTGGTGAGGAATGCGCGGGCGATCTGTTCCGTCGTCAGGCCGCAAACCTCGCGCAGCGTAAGCGCGACGCGAGCCTCGGCCGGTAAGGCGGGATGACAGCAGATGAAGATCAATCGCAGCCGGTCATCTTCCACCGCTTGTTCTTCCTCTTCAAAAGGGTCGAAGACCTTGGGATGCGAAAGTTGTGTCATGGACTGATCGAATCTGGCTCTGCGCCGCAACGCGTCGATTGCCTTGAACCGGCCGGTGGCGATCAACCAGGCTCGCGGATTGGCGGGCACGCCGGTGTGGGGCCAATGCGCTATCGCGGCGGTGAAAGCGTCATGCAGGGCCTCCTCGGCCAGGTCGAAGTCTCCCACCACACGGATGAGCGTGGCCAGAACACGGCGCGACTCGGAGCGATAGACCGCGTCCACGATCCCGCCGATGCTCTCGCTATTTTCTGGCGTTGCTGGCCACCAGTTCCTTCACCGGCCGCACCTCGATTGCGCCGATTCGTATCGCCGGGATGCGCGCGGCCAGTTGGATGGCCTCGTTCAGATCTCTCGCCTCGATCAGGATGAAGCCTCCGATCTGCTCGTGGGTCTCCGCGAAAGGTCCATCGGTGACCATCACGTTGCCGTTTCGTACCCGAACGGTGGTTGCCGCATTCACCGGTTCCAGCGCCTGAGCGGCCAGAAAGTGCCCGCCGTTCCTGAGCGTGTCGTCATAGTTCAGGCTTTCATCGATGATCGCTTGCATCTCGCTTTCGGACATCGCATCCAGCTTCTTTTCGTCAACGATCACCATGCACAGATACTTCATTTCCCTTGCGTCTCCGCGGACGTGCCGTCCGACCACTTGCCGACCGGAATCATAAACACCGTCAGCCGGCCTTCAGGGTCCTGGTTGGTGAGAATTGGAGAGCCTGGCAGATCGGCGCCCCAGGCGATAGGATCCGAGGGCGGAAGGAAAAACATCAGGTGCGGATGCCAGTGCCCGCCGCTGTCGCCCAGGTACTGCTGCTTGGACATCATGTAGCACATCGCTCCGGGTTCCGGCGCCGGCAATTCCTTTTTGTCCAAAGCAGCGGCAATCCCGGCGAACATCTCCGCCTTGGTTCGCCCCGCCAGGATCAGGTCGGTTTTCATGATGGTTTGCGGAAGGTAGGATCGAACGGCCGGCGGATTTAAACACAGGGGGCCGCGCAGCTTGGGATTCCAAAAATCGGGATGCTCGGGTCCGGCGGTCCAGCCACGTTCCACCAGGCACACGAAACCGTTCTTGCCTTTTACCGCGGTTTTGTAACCATGCTGACCCAGGACCAGCACCTCGGCATCGCGCGACAGGGATTCCGGGGCGGCGCTGCGCGCCATGGCGATTTCGGCGTCCGGGGCCATCATATATTGGTCGACGGGCGCCATCTTGGGATATGGTGATTCGGCTTGCAGCCCGGCGGCGGCAACGATCAGCAGTGTCATTTCAACCAGAAGTGCTTTCATTTGTGCTTTTTACTCCCTTAATGGCGTGGTTTCGTCCTCCGCCTATCATATAGTCGATTGAGGAAGGGCAAAATGGACATCCGGATGGAAGACCCGGCGAAATTAGTCTGATCTGTCGCTGTTAAGCGACGTAGTAATGAGTACAATACTATTTGCCGGGCTCCCCTGGCGATGAGGCCGCGATGCGCACATCCAGACGATTCCTTCTCGGACTTTTGGCCGCCGGCGCTCTCCTGGCGCAGGACGCGGCTGTGATTCAGGTAAATGGCGACGTCAAGAAACCTTTGACGCTCGCCGCCGCCGACCTGGCGAAGATGCCTCGGGCCACGGTTCGCACCACCAGCAACGGACTGGAGACGGTCTACGAAGGCGTCTGGCTGCATGACGTTCTGAAACAGGCCGGTGTCCCGCAGGGAAGCGAACTGCGCGGCAAGGCGCTTTCGACCTACGTACTTGCCACGGCGCAGGACGGATATGAAGTCCTGTTTTCGCTGGCGGAACTGGATCCCGCTTTTATAGACAACGAGCTTCTGCTGGCGGACACGGCCAACGGGAAGCCGCTGTTCGGCGCGCAGGGGCGTTTTCGGCTGGTAGTTCCCAAGGATAAGCCGGGCGCTCGGTCGATTCGAATGCTGACCCGGCTCGAAGTGGTCCAACTGAGGAAATAGTCGTCGTGCGAAAGCCTGTTGTATCGTTGGCGGCGCTCGCGCTTGGAATTGCTACCAGTGCGGCCGCGGCGGAGTTCAACTGGAATCTGCCGCCGGGATTTCCGAAGCCGGTCGTGCCGGTCGGCAATCCGATGAACGCCGCGAAGGTCGAATTAGGCCGGTACCTTTTCTACGATCAGCGCATGTCCGTGAACGGAAAGGAATCCTGCGCTACCTGTCACCGGCAGGAATTGGCCTTTACGGACGGCCGCGCCCGCGCTCAAGGCGCGACCGGCCAGCTTCATCCGCGAAGCGCGATGAGTCTGGTGAATGTCGCCTATGCGCCGGTGCTGACCTGGGCCAACCCGACACTCCGCTCTCTTGAAGAACAGGCGCTGGGCCCTATGTTGGGCGCCGATCCTATCGAACTGGGACTGAAGGGTCACGAGCAGGAGTTCCTCAAAAAAGTCGAACACGATCCGGTGTACCAGCGTTTGTTTCCGGAGGCATTCCCGGACCAACGCGACGTCTACATGCTGGAGAACGTGACCAAGGCGATCGCGGCGTTCGAGCGCACGATCATTTCCCTAAGGTCGCCATATGATCGATATCGCTGGGGCGGCGACATGTCGGCTATTTCCGCTTCGGCGAAGCGCGGCGAGCTCGTTTTCTTTTCGAGCGAGCGAGGAGCGTGTTTCCGATGCCACGACGGGTGGAACTTCAGCCCCGTCCGCTACGACGGGCAACACGAGCGTTCGGGCGAAGACGATCCACGCGACCAATTTTTTAACACCAGCGTCTCGGCCTACCCGACTCCGAACCGAGGCATCTATGAGTACACCCGGCGTCCCGCCGACCTCGGGAAATTCCGCGCGCCCACGCTTCGCAACATTGCGGTTACCGCTCCGTACATGCACGACGGCAATCTCCCGACGCTCGAAGCGGTGATGGATCACTACGCGACCGGCGGAAAATATGACGATCCGAACAAATCGCCCATCGTACAGCGGATTCGTCTCAGCGATGCGGAAAAGGGCGATCTGTTGGAATTTCTACGAACTCTGACCGACGAAGAGCTGCTGCGCGATCCGCGGTGGAGCAATCCCTGGACGGCGCATGCGGAACCGGCTCAGCGCCGGTAGCAGGAGGCTAATCCTTCTGGAGCATGACCTCGGTCGACTTGATGACGACCTTGACCTTGTCTCCTTTTTTTAATGCAAGTTCTTTCGCGCTGGCGCGCGTGATGACGCTCTCGATCTGGCTCTTTCCGATCTTCACGACGACGTGAGCCATGATCTCGCCGAGTTTGACCGAAACGACTTTTCCTTCGAGTTGGTTTCGCGCAGAAAGTGGCATGACTTAAGCATGCCACTTATGAAGCAATCTTACTGAACGCCAGCGCCTAGAACACGAAGCGATCTTTGTTCTCTTTAATGGTCGCCGGATCGAGCTCCGGAACTTTCTCGAGATCGGCGACGCTTTTGAAATTGCCGTGTTCCTCGCGATAGTGAACGATCGCGGAGGCGACTTTAGGCGTGAGGAGCAGATCGAGCTGCAGTTCTGTCACGCTCTCCGTGTTGATATGGATTTTGGTGGGCGGATAGGTGGCGGCGAGATAGTCGACGATGGTTTGCACGTCGTCGGCCGAGGCTTTGGCTCCGCGGCGAACCATCTGGTCCACCGTATCCTGCCAGACGTCGCGGCTGTAGTGCTGGCCCTCCACCATCTCCATGCCGTGGCAATCGATGCACACCCGCTGAAAGGTCTGTTTTGGAGTTTCGTCGTTGGATTGGGCGAACGCGATGGTCGCCAGGGAAAGGAAAAGAAGGACGCGTATCGTCAAGGAGGACACGCGGATCTCACGGAATTTCATATTCTCCTGATCAGGTTAGCGTAATTCGAACGGAGGCGAAGCTGCGCTGAACGCTCGGGAAAATTCGGTAAATCCCGTGGGGCCCGCCGCCGATCCGTCAGTCTTGCGGTGTTGTCTAAGCCGGTTCGACGGTAATGGGGATCGATTTGGAAACCGGTTGATTGCTGCCGTCCGCGGTGTTGTGAATGGCCACAAGTACGTTAGTCTCGGGGAAATAGGCCGCGGCGCAGCCGACCGGAATTTCATAGGGCACGACCTTGAAGCCTCTGGCGCGCCGCGTCTCATCCTGAGAGTGGCTGACCAGATCCACCCACTGATCCTTTTGCAGCCCAAGCCGCGCCATGTCCTGAAGGCTGAGAAAGACAACCCGGCGGCCGTGCGAGATTCCGCGGTAACGGTCGTTCTCGCTATAGATCGTCGTGTTGAATTGATCGTGACTGCGGACGGTGGTCAGCAGTAGTTTCCCGCCGGCCAGATCGTGTTGAGGAATCGCATGAACGGTGAACTTCGCGCGAGCCGACGGCGTCTTGAAGTCGCCGGTTCTAGGGCCGTTGGGCAGATAGAATCCGCCGGGCTCCCGCACCCGCGCGTTGTATTGCGAGAACCCCGGAACCACGTGTTCGATATGCTCACGGATCCGGTCGTAGTTGCCGATCAGGCCCCGCCAATCCACCGTGGTCTTGCCGTCGAGGGTCGCTTCGGCGATTCCGGCAATGATCGCCGGCTCGCTTTTCAAATAATCCGACGCGGGGGCCAGCGTGCCGTTCGATTGATGCACCACGCCGGTCGTATCCTCGACGGTGACAAATTGCGGACCCGACGTCTGGAGGTCCTTTTCGGTGCGGCCCAGGCAGGGCAGAATCAACGCCCGCTCGCCTGTTATCAGATGAGAGCGGTTGAGCTTGGTGGAGATCTGCACGGTCAGCTTGCAACGCTCGATTCCTTCCGCGGTGAACCTGGTATCGGGCGTAGCGGAGAGAAAATTTCCTCCCAGGCCGACGAAGACCTTCACCTGTCCCTGATGCATGGCTTCGATCGCGCGGACCGTATCGAAACCGTGCTTCTCCGGCGGCGAAAATTGGAACTCTGTTCCCAGGGCGGTCATAAACGCGGGACTCATCTTTTCCCAGATCCCCACCGTCCGATCGCCTTGCACATTGCTGTGTCCCCGAACCGGGCACACGCCCGCGCCTTTCCTGCCTATCTGTCCTCTGAGCAGCGCGAAGTTGACGATGCTCTGTACGTTGGCCACTCCGTTCTTGTGCTGAGTGATACCCATCGCCCAGGAACAAATCATGCGCTCGGAGGTCATCGCGACGTGCGCTGCCTGAAGAATCAGGTCGCGTGAGACGCCGCTACTCTCGACGATACCGTCCCAGCTCTCGCCAAGAAGATCCCGCTTGAATTCCTCGAATCCTTCGGTTTTGTGATCGATGAAATCGTGCGCCAGGATCTTTCCACCGCTTCGCTCGTCTTCTTCGAGCATCTCCTTCATGATGCCCTTGAGCAGCGCAACGTCTCCGTTGACGCGGACCGGGAGGAACAGGCAAGCGAGATCCGTACCGTGCCCGAGCAACTGAAAGGGCTCCTGAGGATTCTTAAAGCGAATCAGTCCCGTTTCTTTTAGCGGATTGACGCTGACGATCTTGCATCCGTTGCGGGCCGCCTTTTGCAACTCCGTCAGCATGCGTGGATGGCACGTCCCTGGATTCTGGCCAATCACGAAGATCGCGTCGGCCAGGGCGAAATCCTCGATGGTCACCGTGGCCTTGCCGATCCCGATCACTTGATTGAGCCCGGCTCCGCTCGATTCGTGACACATGTTCGAGCAATCGGGCAAGTTGTTAGTGCCGAACTGTCGCGCGAACAATCCGTACAGGAACGCCGCCTCGTTGCTCGCTCTTCCCGACGTGTAGAAAACGGCCTGGTCCGGCGACTCAAGCGCGTGAAGTTCGCTGGCGATCAGGTGAAAGGCGTCCTGCCAGGAGATCGGTTCATAATGATCCGAGCCGCTGTTCCGTATCAGCGGCTGTGTGATCCGGCCTTGCTGTTCGAGCCACAGGTCGGATCGCGTCAACATTTCGGAAATGGAGTGGCGCGCGAATTCATCGGCGGTCAGCCGCTTCGTGGTCGCCTCCGAGGCGACTGCCTTCGCGCCGTTCTCACAAAACTCGGCCACATTGCGTTTGCCGTCCGGATCGGGCCAGGCGCAACTCGGACAATCGAACCCGTCCTTTTGATTCACGCGCAGCAGCGTATGAAGACCGCGAGCAGCGCCCATTTCTTTCAGACCGAAATAAGCTGTCTCGTAAATTGCGGTCAAGCCGGCCGCCGACGTGCTCCGGGAGCCACTCTCCGCACCCGATGTTTCGAGCGGCGGTTCGACTCCGTTCGTTAAAGGGTGGATGGAATCATCCGGTCCTGAATTTGTCTCTTTTGGAGTCCCGCGCTCGTCCTGCTGGTCCAGAGGCATCGTCTCCTAATTCCAATTGTGCACCCGTTCTCAACACAACGGGGTCGACGAACGGTTTTATTAATGTTGCGGGACCGTAGGGGGAAACATCATCCGGGACTAGCCGGTCCGCTTGCTCTTCGCCTTGAGGTTGCTCTTCAAATTGAGATTGAGCGCCACCGCGGCCCGGATGAGATCCTTCAAGGCTGCCTCATTGATCTTCTCGCCCTCACGAATGTCGATGGCACGCCGGACATTTCCGTCAAGGCTGGAGTTGAACAGACCCGCCGGGTCCCGCAAAGCGGCTCCCTTGGCAAAGGTCAGCTTGACCGCGTTCTTATATGTCTCTCCGGTGCAGACGATGCCGCCGTGGGACCAGACGGGAGTGCCCATCCACTTCACCTCTTCGACGATCTCAGGGTCCGCTTTGTGAATGATGGCGCGCACTTTCGCGAGCGTCTTGCCGCGCCACGCGCCCCCGCCAGGTTGGCTGGAAAGGTCCTGGATCTTCTCATCTATGAATGCGGAGGCGGATTCCGGTGGGGTGGTCTTTTTCATGTACGCTCCCGTTTGCACTCATTGTAACCAGGGCCGGCGAACAGCAAATTGCCGATTGCACCGGGCGCGCCACGTAAGCTATATTCGGGTCCACGGAGATTCGCTTTTGTTGAACAGTGTTGCCCCGTTTCTCATCGTCGATGACTTGGAAGCGACCCGTGCGTTTTATCAGTCCAAGCTGGGGTTCGACGCCCTTCATCGGAGTGGCGGAGACGGGAGCGGCGCCGATTTCTTTGCCATTCTTAGGACGCGACCGCGTCATGCTCATGTTCAAGGCGATCACGCCCGACGTGCATCCCCAGCCGAATTGTTCACGTCACAAATGGGCGCGTTGGGATGCCTACATCGCGACGGATGATCCGGATTCACTGTACGCCGAGTTTGTGGGCAAAAGCGCCCCCGTGCATAAGGAACTGGCCGACACCAGCGACGGACTCAGGGCCTTCGAGATCATCGATAACAACGGATATGTTCTGTCCTTTGGCCGCCCCGTTTAAAATCCTGAAATCGCGGGAGTTCGAAACCTCCTCCGCGGCAATCGCCTAGCGCCGCTTCGCTTTTTCGATCTGTTGGCGGACCCGCGGAGACACATCCAGGTGATCTCTCGAATGCGCGCGATAGATCCGTGCACTCAGGACCAACGCCGAGGCCGTCAACGCGGCGGCGACAAGCCACAGCAGAATGCGTTTCAATCCGACCTTACCTCCTTATTAATGACTACGCCTCAGGGATCTGGTTGGCACATAAACTGCCATCCGCATCTCTACCGCGGAACTGGAGTTCGCTAAAGTATTGGACCTTTGGGGGTTACGGGGGTACCAGCGGCCGGCGCCGGCAGGTAAATTTTGCGGAGCAGTGCGAAAATTGCGCGGAGGGTGAACCGTCATGCGACAAATTCCGGTAGCCGAAATTCTGGACGCGAATCAAGTTCTGGCCACTTTGTTTGCATTCAAAAAAGGCGACTTCTCGGTTCGATTACCGGTGAATCAAATCGGCCTCGCCGGGAAGATCGCCGACGTCCTGAATGACATTTTCGAGCTGAACGAGAACATGGCCAATGAGCTGGCCCGGGTGAGCACGGCGGTGGGCAAGGAAGGCCGGATCAGCCAGCGCGCCTCGCTCGCGGGCGCCGGTAGCTGGGCGAGTTGCATGGAGTCGGTGAACAGCCTGATCTCCGATCTGGTGCAACCCTCCACGGAAGTCGCGCGCGTGATCGGCGCGGTGGCGCAAGGCGATCTGTCGCAAAAAATGTCGCTCGAGGTGGAGGGGCGGCCGCTGCAAGGGGAATTTATCCGAACGGCGCGCGTGGTGAACACCATGGTCGACCAGCTCAATTCGTTTTCGAGCGAGGTCACCCGCGTGGCGCGCGAAGTCGGCACCGAGGGCAAGCTCGGCGGTCAAGCTGTGGTGACCGGCGTTGCGGGAACGTGGAAAGATCTGACCGATTCGGTCAATTCGATGGCGTCGAATCTGACCAATCAGGTACGCAATATCGCCGAGGTGACCACGGCGGTGGCTCGCGGCGATTTGTCGCGCAAGATCACCGTCAGCGTGCAGGGCGAGATCCTGGAGCTCAAGAACACCATGAACACCATGGTGGATCAGCTCAGCTCATTTGCCAGCGAAGTGACGCGCGTGGCGCGCGAAGTCGGCACCGAAGGCAAACTCGGCGGCCAGGCAGTGGTGACCGGTGTCGCGGGTACCTGGAAGGATCTGACGGATTCGGTCAATTCGATGGCGTCGAACCTGACCTCGCAGGTTCGCAATATCGCGGAAGTGACCACGGCGGTGGCGAAGGGCGATTTGTCGCGCAAGATCACGGTGGATGTGCTGGGCGAAATTCTGGAATTGAAGAACACCATCAATACCATGGTGGATCAGCTCAGTTCGTTTGCGAGCGAAGTGACGCGCGTGGCGCGCGAAGTGGGAACCGACGGCAAGCTTGGCGGTCAGGCCATGGTGAAGGGCGTCGGCGGCGTCTGGAGCGATCTGACGGATTCGGTAAATTTCATGGCCGGTAATCTCACGGCACAAGTCCGAAACATCGCGGAAGTCACGACGGCTGTTGCCAATGGCGATTTAAGCCGCAAGATCACGGTGGACGTCCGTGGTGAAATTCTGGAGTTGAAGAACACCATCAATACGATGGTCGACCAGCTTAATGCGTTCGCGAGCGAAGTGACGCGCGTGGCGCGCGAGGTGGGCACGGAAGGCGAGCTGGGCGGCCAGGCGGAGGTGAAGGGCGTCGGCGGCGTATGGAAGGACTTGACGGACTCGGTCAATTCGATGGCCGGAAACCTGACAGCGCAGGTCCGCAACATCGCCGAAGTTACGACGGCGGTGGCTAATGGAGATTTGTCGCGCAAGATTACGGTCGACGTGCGCGGTGAAATTCTGGAGCTGAAAAATACCATCAATACCATGGTGGATCAGCTCAGCTCGTTTGCCAGCGAAGTGACGCGCGTGGCGCGCGAAGTCGGCACCGAAGGGGAGCTGGGCGGGCAGGCGGAAGTGCGCGGCGTCGGCGGCGTATGGAAGGACTTGACCGATTCAGTGAACTCGATGGCCGGTAACTTGACGGCGCAGGTCCGCAACATCGCGGAAGTGACCACGGCGGTGGCGAACGGAGATTTGTCGCGCAAGATTACAGTCGACGTGCGCGGCGAAATTCTGGAACTGAAAAATACCATCAACACCATGGTGGATCAGCTCAGCTCGTTTGCGAGCGAAGTGACGCGCGTGGCGCGAGAGGTCGGCACTGAAGGAAAGCTGGGCGGCCAGGCGATGGTGAAGGGCGTCGGCGGCGTGTGGAAGGATCTGACGGATTCCGTCAATTCCATGGCGTCGAACCTGACCAACCAGGTACGCAACATCGCGGAAGTTACCACGGCGGTGGCGCGCGGCGATCTATCGCGCACCATCACGGTGGAAGTCCGCGGGGAAATTCTGGAGCTGAAGAACACTATCAACACGATGGTGGATCAATTGAACGCGTTCGCCAGCGAAGTAACGCGCGTGGCGCGCGAGGTCGGGACGGAAGGAAAGCTCGGCGGACAGGCCGACGTGCGCGGCGTGGCCGGAACCTGGCGCGATCTGACTGAATCGGTCAACTCCATGGCGGGGAATCTCACTTCCCAGGTACGCAATATCGCGGAAGTCACGACGGCGGTAGCGCGCGGCGATTTGTCGCGCAAGATCACGGTGGACGTCTTCGGCGAAATTCTGGAGCTGAAAAACACGATCAATACGATGGTCGATCAGCTCAACGGGTTCGCCAGCGAGGTGACGCGCGTGGCCCGCGAGGTCGGCACGGAAGGGCGCCTCGGCGGCCAGGCCGATGTCCGGGGCGTGGCCGGAACGTGGCGCGATCTGACCGAATCAGTGAACTGGATGGCCTCCAACCTGACCAACCAGGTGCGCAACATCGCGGAGGTGACGACGGCTGTCGCCAAGGGCGATCTATCGCGCAAGATTACGGTGGACGCGCGCGGCGAAATCCTGGAGCTGAAAAATACCATCAACACGATGGTCGATCAGCTCAGCTCTTTCGCGAGCGAAGTGACGCGCGTGGCGCGCGAAGTGGGCACCGAAGGAAAGCTCGGCGGTCAGGCCGACGTGCGCGGCGTGGCGGGAACGTGGAAGGATCTGACGGATTCGGTCAATTCCATGGCGTCGAATCTGACCAATCAGGTCCGCAACATCGCCGGCGTCACGACGGCGGTGGCCAAGGGCGACCTGACCACGAAGATCACGGTGGACGCGCGCGGGGAAATTCTGGAGCTGAAGAACACCATCAACACCATGGTGGATCAGCTGAATGCGTTCGCCAGCGAAGTGACGCGCGTGGCGCGCGAAGTGGGCACGGAGGGCAAGCTCGGCGGCCAAGCCGACGTGCGCGGCGTGGCGGGGACGTGGAAGGACCTGACCGAGTCGGTGAACTCCATGGCATCGAACCTGACGGCGCAGGTCCGCAACATCGCCGACGTGACCACGGCGGTGGCCAAGGGCGATCTGTCGCGCAAGATCACGGTGGATGCGCGGGGCGAGATTCTGGCACTCAAGGACACCATCAACACCATGGTGGATCAGCTGAGCTCGTTCGCGAGCGAAGTGACGCGCGTCGCCCGCGAGGTAGGCACCGAAGGGCGCCTGGGCGGCCAGGCGGACGTGTACGGCGTGGCGGGAACGTGGAAGGATCTCACCGAATCGGTGAACTCGATGGCCTCGAACCTGACGAATCAGGTTCGCAACATCGCGCAGGTGACCACGGCAGTCGCGATGGGCGACCTCTCGCGCAAGATCACGGTGGACGTCCGCGGAGAAATTCTGGAGCTGAAGAACACCATCAACACCATGGTGGATCAGCTCAATTCTTTCGCGAGCGAAGTGACGCGCGTGGCTCGCGAAGTCGGCACGGAGGGCAAGCTGGGCGGGCAGGCCGAAGTGCGCGGCGTGGCGGGAACGTGGAAGGATCTGACCGACAACGTGAACCTGATGGCGGCGAATCTGACCACGCAGGTCCGCGGCATTGCGAAAGTGGTCACGGCGGTGGCGAATGGCGATCTGAAACGCAAACTGGTGCTCGAGACCAAGGGCGAAATCGCCGAGCTGGCCGATACCATCAACGCGATGATCGACACGCTGGCGACCTTCGCCGATCAGGTCACGACGGTGGCGCGCGAGGTCGGCGTCGAAGGAAAGCTGGGCGGGCAGGCGCGCGTTCCGGGCGCGGCGGGAATCTGGCGCGACCTCACCGACAACGTCAACCAGTTGGCGGCCAACTTGACCACCCAGGTACGCGCCATCGCGGAGGTGGCCACTGCGGTGACCAAGGGCGATCTGACGCGGTCCATCACAGTGGAAGCGCTCGGCGAAGTGGCGGCGCTGAAGGACAACATCAACGAGATGATCGTGAACCTGGCGGCGACCACCCGCAAGAACAACGATCAGGACTGGCTGAAGACCAACATCGCGAAATTCACGAGCATGATCCAGGGTCAACGCGACCTGCTTACGGTGGCCGCAGCTGCTGCTGTCGGAGCTGGCACCGCTGGTGAGCGCGCAGCGCGGAGCGTTCTATATCACCGACTACAGCGACGGCAACACGCTGAAAGTGATGGCCGGCTACGCCTCCGATCATCGCGACGAGCTTCCGGCGCAGTTCACCTTCGGGCAGGGCCTGGTGGGGCAATGCGCGCGTCGAGAAACAGCGCATCCTGGTACGCGACGTCCCCCAGGATTACGTGAAGATCCGGTCGAGCCTGGGCGAGGCGACGCCGCTGACGCGTCGTGGTGCTTCCGGTTCTATTCGAAGGCGAAGTCAAGGCCGTAGTGGAGCTCGCGTCGTTCCACAAGCTATCCGACGTTCACGTGGCGTTTCTCGATCAACTTACCGAGAGCATCGGCATCGTGCTGAACACCATCGCCGCGACGATGCGCACGGAACAACTGCTGCAGCAGAGCCAGGCGCTGGCAGAAGAACTTCAGAAGACCAACGCCCAGCTGCAGGAGAAAGCCAAGCTGCTGGCCGAGCAGAACACCGAGGTGGAGGCCAAGAATCGCGAAATCGAGCAAGCCAAACACGCGCTGGAGGAGAAGGCGGAGCAGCTGGCGATCACGTCTAAATACAAGAGCGAATTTCTCGCGAATATGTCTCATGAGCTACGCACGCCGCTCAACAACCTGCTGATTCTGGCGCGCGTGCTGTCCGACAACACGGAAGGCAACCTGAGCCCGAAGCAGATCAAGTTCGCCGAGAATATCCACTCGTCGGGAACTGATCTTCTGGCGCTGATCAACGACATTCTGGATCTGTCGAAGATCGAATCGGGAAAGATGGACGTGGAAGTCGGCAACGTCCGCTTCGGCGAACTGGAAGATTACTGCGTCCGCACGTTCCGGCACGTGGCCGAGGGCAAGAACATCGGCTTCGGGATGGACGTGGACTCGCAACTTGCGTCGGAAGTGATCCGGACCGACGTCAAACGGCTGCAGCAGGTGCTGAAGAATCTTTTATCCAATGCGCTTAAGTTCACCGAGCATGGGTCGGTGCGGCTGCTGATGGAGGTGGCGAGCGGCGGCTGGAGCGCGGGGCATCCGGTGCTGAACCGGTCCCGCAAGGTGATTGCGTTCTCGGTGACCGACACCGGCATCGGCATCGCCCACGAGAAGCAGCGCATCATTTTCGAAGCCTTCCAGCAAGCGGATGGAACCACCAGCCGAAAGTACGGCGGGACGGGATTGGGTCTGTCCATCAGCCGCGAACTGGCGCGGCTGCTGGGCGGCGAAATCCGGCTGCAAAGCAGCATGGGGCAAGGCAGCGTGTTCACGCTGTATCTGCCCCAGACCTACATTTCGTCGGTTCCTAAGACCGATATCAACGAAATTCTGCACGTGGAAACCTCGGAGCCGGACAGTCGCGGCGGAATGGATCTGATTCTCCCACCGTCGGCAAGTCCGGTTTCGGCGGAACTGGTGGAGGAGATGGCGGTCGATGACGACCGCAACCTGCTGGCGGCGGACGATCTGGTGGTTCTGATGGTGGAGGACGATCCGACGTTCGCGCGCATCATGGTGGACCTGGCGCACAGCCGGGGGATGAAGGTGGTGGTGGCGCTACGCGGCAGCACGGCGATTTCGCTGGCGCGCGAATTTCAACCGGGCGCGATTACGCTCGACATACGCCTTCCGGACATGAGCGGCTGGACGCTGCTCGACCGGCTGAAGCACGATGCCAGGACCTCGCATATTCCGGTCCACGTAATTTCCGGGCACGAGAATAACAAGCGCGGATTCGCCCTGGGCGCGATGACCTGCCTGCCTAAAGAGATGGACAAAACTTCGCTCGATCAGATCTTCGACGTGATCGAGCGTTCCGTCGCCAGACGCAAAAAGACGCTGCTGCTGCTCGCTGAAAACGAAGTCCGCCGCGCCGATATCCGCAACCTTCTGGCCGGCGACGACCTGGAGATTCTGGACGTCGACACGCTGGAAGCGGCCGCCCGCGCCGTGCATTCGCAGGAAATCGACGGAATCGTGCTGGACTGGATTCTGCCGGACACCGCCGGAATCGAGTTCATCGAAACAGTGCAATCGAAATCGACGTTGCAAGTGCCGCCGATCCTGGTGAGCGGGAGCAAGGAACTGAGCGCGGAGCAGGTTTCAGAGATTCACCGGTGCGCACGAGTGGGTCCGGTCCGCTACGCGCCGAGCATTGAACGTTTGCTAGAGGAATCGGTGCTGTTGCTGCATCGCGAAGAGGCGAAATTGTCGCCCGAACAGAACCGGATTCTGGCGGAGACGCGACAGCGGGATCGAATGCTGGCCGGCCGTAAGGTCCTGGTGGTGGACGACGACCTGCGCAATATCTTTGCGCTCACTAGCGTTTTGGAGCATCGCGATCTGAAAATCGTCCACGCGGAAAATGGCCGGGCCGGCATCGAACTGCTGGGGAGCACGCCGGATGTGGACATCGTTCTGATGGACATCATGATGCCGGAGATGGACGGCTACGAAACCATGCGCGCCATCCGCAAGAACCCGGCCTTCCAGTCCTTGCCGATCATCGCGCTGACCGCCAAGGCGATGAAGGGCGATCGCGAAAAATGTCTTCGCGCCGGCGCGTCCGATTACGTCACCAAGCCGGTGGACCTGGAGTCGCTTTTCTCGGTGATGCGGGTCTGGATGGCCCGCGACGTCGACAATCGCTTTGAGCACGGCACCGCGACACTGCCCAACTGGCTCACCGAGCACGAGCCGAGCGTGGACGACGACCGCCACGGTCTCAAGCCTGGCGATCCGGTATTGCTGATCGTTGAAGACGATCCAACCTTCGCCGGTGTTCTGCTCGAGAACGCCCACGAGCAGGGCTTTAAGGCGCTGGTGGCGCTGCGCGGCGGCTCCGCTCTGGCGCTGGCGCGCAATTTCCGGCCGCAGGCAATCACGCTGGACATCCGCCTGCCGGATATGAGCGGATGGACCGTGCTCGATCACTTGAAACACGATCCGGCGACGCGTCACATCCCGGTGCACGTGATCTCCGGCGTCGATTCCGCGCACGACGGCTTCGCGCTGGGCGCCATGACCTGCACCGTCAAAGTGCCGGATCCGGATTCGTTGCGGCAGATTTTCCCCCGCGTCGAGGGCTCCATGGACATTCGCCGCAAGAAGCTGCTCATCGTATCGGGCTCGGGCCCCATGCAGCGGGAGATGGCGGATTATCTTGCCGGCCCGGATCTCGATTTGCGCTATGCCGTCACCGAAGTGGAAGCGATGGACATGGTCGCCAGCGAAGCGTTGGACGGCATCGTGATCGACTGGAGTTTCTCGGCCGTCGGCGGTCCGGATTTCATGGAGCGGATCCAGGCCCGCTTGCGTCCGTTTGTAGTCCCGCTGATCGTTTTCGGGCCGCCGCATGTGGATTCGCAGCGGGCCGCGGAATTACACCGGCTTTCGAAAGCCAGCGCGGTACGCCACGTTTCCTCGCTCGACCGGCTGCTCGATGAAGTGGTCCTGCTGTTGCACCGGAGCGAAGACACCTTGAGCCTGGAGCAGCGGAATATTGTGGCCGGCGTCCGTCAGGTCGATCCGATGCTGACCGGCAGGAAGGTACTGGTGATCGACGACGATCTGCGAAACATTTTCGCGTTGACCAGCGTTCTGGAGCGGCATAATATTGTCGTATTGCACGCTGAAACCGGCCGGAGCGGAATCGAAGTGCTGCAACAAAACGGCGACGTCGAGCTGGTTCTGACCGACATCATGATGCCCGAGATGGACGGCTATGAAACGATTCGCGCCATTCGTCAGTTACCCGAATACGAGTCGCTTCCGATCATCGCGCTGACCGCCAAGGCGATGAAGGGCGATCGCGAAAAATGCCTTCAGGCCGGAGCTTCGGATTATGTTGCGAAGCCCGTCGATCTGGCGTATTTGTTCGCGGTGATGCGCGTCTGGCTGGTGGGATCGAATGGTCCCGGCCGCCTGGCGGCGGGAATCGGCCAGGGCGAATCGGGAGCTCAAATGCGATGAGAGGCACGGGCTCATCGATGGCGGCCGAGTCGTCCAATTCGCCGGGCGCGGATCGAGTCAAGCTGCTGGTCGTGGACGACGATCAGAGCAATCTGCTGGCGCTCCAGGCGATCCTGGAGCCGCTGAATCAGGAATTGATGCTGGCCGAAAACGGGATGTCGGCGCTGCGGCTTTGTCTGGATCACGATTTCGCGGTGATCCTGCTGGACGTGAGGATGCCGGAATTGGACGGCTTTGAAACCGCCGAAATTATTCGCTCCCGGGACCGGTCCCTGCACACTCCCATTCTTTTCTTGACGGCGTATCGAAGCGATGAGCAATTGTTTCGAGGCTACGACCTGGGCGCCGTCGATTTTCTGTTCAAGCCCATTGTGCCGGAAATATTACAGAGTAAGATCAACGTATTCGTGGAACTCAGCCGGCGCGGGCAGCTGCTGCAACGCAAGGCCGAGGAACTGGCGCACACCGAGCAGCAGTTTCGCGCGGTGCTCGAAGCCGCGCCGGATGCGATGATCATCACCGATCAGAATGGAATGGTGGAACTGGCCAACTCGCGCGCGGATGGGCTGTTCGGATACGCCCGTGAGGTGCTGCTCGGGCAGGACGTGCGCACTCTGATTCCGGACTGGCAGCTGCCTCGCGTGTTCCCGGTGCCCGGGGAGACGTCGCCATTGTCTCCGGAAATGCGGGTGACGGGCCTGCGCAAGGATGGATCGTCGTTTCCAGCCGAGATCACGCGCAACGCCTTCAGCGCTGGAAAGAGTCTGCGTACCACCACCGCGGTTCGGGACGCCACCGACCAGGTAGAGGCCGAGGCTCGCATCCAACGCATCAATGTGGAGCTGGAACGCAGGGTGGCCGAGCGTACCGCTGCGCTCACCTACTCAAACGAAGCCCTGCGCCAGTTTGCCTGGGCGGCGAGCCACGATCTCCAAGAGCCCATCCGCACCGTCACCGCGTATTCGCAATGGCTGGCGCAGGCCACCGCCGGCACTCTGGGCGAGCGGGAAGGCAAGATGCTGGACATCATTCAGGAGCATGCCCATCGCTTGAACCAGCTTCTGGCGGCGTTGCGCCAATACGTCCAATTGAGCGATTCCGGCCAGCAGGAATGGGTACGCGTCGATTCGACTTCCGCTTACCAATCGGCAGTTTGGAATCTCCAGGCCAGCATCGATGAATCCGGTGCCAGCGTCGAATGCGCGCCGCTTCCCACTATCGATTCGGTGGAATTCCTGTTGGTGCAGCTGTTTCAGAATCTGATCAGTAACGCGATCAAATACCGCTCGGATCTTCCGCCGGTAATTCGGGTTTCCGCCGAACCCGAGGATTCCGGCTGGCGATTCTCAGTAAGCGATAACGGCGTCGGTATCGACTCCAAGTATTTCGAATATATCTTTGGAGTGTTTCGAAGGCTCAAAGGCGGCGAATGTTCCGGCACCGGTATCGGCCTGGCGTTGTGCCGGGCGGCGGTGGAGCGGCTCGGTGGACGGATCTGGGTGGAATCGACGCTCGGCGCGGGGTCGACCTTCAGCTTCTGGCTTCCTTCGGCGCCGCCCAAGGCGAACTGACACGATGCGTATTCTGATGGCGGAAGACAACGTCGCGGATGTGTGGCTGATTCAGGAGGCACTGACTCGCCGCTCGATTCAATACACACTCGATCTCTATAACAACGCCGAGGACGCAGCCGAGGCGGCGAGAAACTGCGGGCATGCCGGAGCTCCCGTGCCGGACCTGATTCTGCTGGATCTGAATCTTCCGCGAGGGCGGGGCAGCGACGTGCTGGCGGCGGCCGCGTCGAATCCCCGTCTGGCGGCGGTTCCCAAAGTGATCGTCAGCTCATTTCTGCGGCCCGACGAGATGGAGCGGGCCCGGGAACTGGGGGCGAGCTGCTTTATGACCAAGCCCTCCAACCTCGACGAGTTTCTAAGTCACATGGGTCAGAAAATCGTGGAGCTGATGGAGCCGCGCGCGGAAGCTTAGCCGGCGCGTCGCCCCTTGCGCCGGGTCCGTCGTTCCACGCTAGGATATAGCCATGCGAGTGGTTCTTGTTCTTATGATGGTCTCGATGGCTACCGTGCTATCCGCGCAAACATCCCCGCCTCCGGCCATGACTTTGACGATTCCTGGGTTCCCCGACGGCGGGCAGATACCCGTCAAGTTCAGTCAGGCCGCTCCGGGCGTCGCGCCCGGCGAAGGGACGTCGCCGGCGATGAGTTGGGCCAACGTCCCGGCCGGCACGCAGAGTTTCTTCCTGCATATGCACGACCTGGATCTCGCTCGCAAAAAGACCACCGACGACCAGGCGCACTGGGTCTTCTGGAATATTCCGGCCACCGCCACCGGCTTGCCCGAGGGCGTGCCCAAGGGATTGCAGTTGCCCGACGGCAGCTATCAGATCAGCGCTACCGGTCCCATGTATCGCGGTCCGGGTGCAGGCGCGAACGGTCCGTTCCATCACTACATTTTTGAGCTCTATGCCCTGGATATCAAACTGGACGTGAAGCCGTCGGAGGACGCTTTTGAAACGCGAGCCAACGTGATGAAAGCGATTCAGGGTCACATTCTGGCCAAAGCGGTGTATAGCGGCCTGTTCCGGCGGCCGCGGTAAATTTTCCGGGCGGCCCAGGCCGTGGCTACGCGACAACCTACAACTCACGCTCAACTAACCCGGTCCGCGGTCCGGATGTTCGCCGCCAATGATCGCATGAACCAGATGCTGATCGAACATCTGGATCCGGCGGCGTGGAGCGCGAAACCGCCCGGGAAGACGCGCACCATCGCGGCCATCTTCACGCACATGCACAATGTCCGCGCCAAGTGGATCCGGCTTACCGCTCCTCATCTTAAGGTTCCCGAGCAACTTCATCGCGCGCACTGCACGCCCCGCCAGGCACGCGCGGGATTAAAGGAGAGCGCCGCCCGCTGCGTGGAGATGCTCGCGGAAGCGCTCGGCGACGGAGACCGCGTCCCCACGTTTTGGCGGGACGGCTGGGCGAAGCCCTGGCCGGTGGGCGTTGAGACGCTGTGCTACATGCTGGCTCATGAAGCGCATCATCGCGGACAAGTGTGCATGCTGGCGCATCAGCTCGGGTATCCGCTGCCGCACAAAATCGGCGACGGAATCTGGAATTGGGAAAAGCTCTGGAAAGAAGTGGCCGGTCCGCGCTAGTCGCCGGAGATGTCTTTGTTGGTCCTGTCCTGAAGCATCGCCGTCGATACCAGCGTGAGGACCGAGCAGCCGAGGATAAATACGGCGATCGGCGTGGCCGTCCGATAACGCCGCAACAGGTACGACGCGATCAACGGCGCGGGCCGCCCGCAATCAGGGACGACAGTTGATAGCCGAGCGACGCGCCGCTATATCGCAGGCGTCCGGTGAAAGATTCCGCGATCAGCGCTGCCTGCGGCCCGTACATCATGTCATGCGGCACCAGGGAGAGGACGATCGCGGTCGCCACCAGAACCGGCGCTTGCGTATCCAGCATTTTGAAATAAGCGAAGCCGAAAACGCCGGTCAGGGCCGCGCCGAGCATGTAGATTCGTTTGCGGCCGAAGCGGTCCGACACGTGCCCGAAGAATGGAATGGAGAAGAACGAAATCATCGCCGCGGCCAGCACCGCGGTCAGAAGAAAGTCGCGTTTGAAATGCAATATTTCCGTGCCGTAAGAGAAAACAAAGGCAGTGAATAGATAGAAAGGCGCTTGCTCCGCCATCCGGCAGAGCGCGGTCAGGACGATCTCGCGCGGTTGACGGCGCAGAACCGCCAGGACCGGGGTGCGTTCAATGCGGCGTTCGGCCACCAGTTGGCGGAACACCGGTGTTTCCAGAATTCCCAACCGGATATATAAGCCAACGGCGATCAGAACGATGCTGAACAAGAAGGGAACGCGCCATCCCCACGTAAGGAAATGGTCGCCCGACCACGCGCTTACCGCGAGCACCGCGAGATTCGAGAGAAATAAACCGCACGGCACTCCGAACTGCGGCCACGAGGCGATGAACCCGCGATGTTGGTTCGACTGCGCCCATTCCATGGAAAGAAGCACGGAACCGCCCCATTCGCCGCCGACTCCGATGCCCTGAATGAAACGCAGTGCCGTCAGTAGAACTGCGCCCCAAATCCCGATACGGTCGTAGCCCGGGACCAGCGCCACCAGGAACGTAGCGCCTCCCATCAGCAGCAGGGTCGCGATCAGCGCCGCTTTTCGGCCCAGTCGATCGCCGTAGTGGCCGAAGATCGCCGCGCCGATCGGTCTCGCGAGAAATCCGACGGCATATACTCCGAAGGCTTCGAGCGTGCCGACGAACGGATCCGCACGCGGGAAATAAAGCCGCGCAAAAACCAGCCCGGTAACCGTGCTGTACAAGAAGAAGTCGTACCATTCGATGGCAGTGCCGATGGTGCCGGCCAGAATGGCTCGGCGAAGCTGGCGTCGATGCTCCGCATCGTCCAGGCCGCCGGTGCTTTGATGCGCGGTCATTCTGTCAGTCTAAGCCGGAATCGGCAGCTTCCGGGCGCACGGACCATCGCGCTCGGGAAAGGTCCCGGCTGCGGCGACCCGAAGCGGACCGCCGAACGGTGTTACAACTCAAGGGAGGTTTGCAATGCCTGACGAGCTACATGTAATTTTCGGCGGCGGCCAGGTGGGGCAGCCGCTGGCGCGCATCCTTAGCAAACGGGGCCTGCGAGTGCGTATCGTCAAGCGGTCCGCGGGCGTGCCTGAAGGCATCGAACTCATGCAGGGCGACGCGACCGATCCGAATTTTTGCCGGGAAGCCGCGCGCGGAGCGTCCACGGTATACCACTGCATGAATCCGCCCTATTTCGCGCGAATCTGGGCGGAGATGATTCCGAAGTACGCCAATAACCTGATATCCGCCGCGGGAAACAGCGGGGCGCGGCTGGTGGTACTCGAAAGCCTATACATGCTCGGTCGCACGGGCGGACGCCCCATGAATGAAGACACGCCCATGAATCCATGCAGCCGTAAAGGCGAGATCCGCGCCCGCGAAGCGGAATTGTTGTTTGGCGCGCATCGCCGGGGCGACGTGCGCGTGGCCGTGGGACGAGCGTCCGATTACTACGGACCCGGCGCGACGCTCAGTCACATAGGGGATCAATTCTGGAAACCGGTGATCGCCGGTGGAAGCGGACGGGTGCTGGTGAAGCCAGACGCGGTCCACACGTATCACTATGTCCCGGACGTCGCCGAGGGTCTCGCGATCCTGGGCACGGCGGGTGATGAGGCGTATGGCAAACCGTGGATCCTGGCGTGCTCGCCCGCCGAGTCCATCCGCGCGCTGGCTGGAAGATTTTCGCGTCACCTGGGCCGCGACATCCAACTGACGGTGCTGCCACGATGGGCGATGAGCGCGCTGGCGCTGTTCGTGCCCATGCTGCGAGAGATCAAGGAAATGGCGTATCAGTGGGACGAGCCGTTCGTAACCGACGATCGGCGCTTCCGTGCGGCGTTCTCCGCTGAGCCGGTCGACGCGGACCGCGCCGCGGCCGACACGGTCGAGTGGGCGAAACGCCATTACGCTGCGTAGAGCCGTGGACAGCTTTCGACGCGCCGATAATCGCCGACTACTTTTAATTACTACGCGAACTGACCGCTTTGGGTGTCACGTGGATCAGCGCGCCGGGATTGGCGTCTTCCAGCATCCATAGTGAGCCGTCGGGACCTTCTTCCACGTCGCGAATGCGATGGCCCACCTCCCAGCGCTCGGCCGCTTTGGCGCCACCATGGCCGTCGAAGACAATGCGCACCAGCGCCTTGGTCCCCAGGCCGCTGACGAAGCCGTTGCCGTTCCATTGCGGAAAGGTTTGCGAGCCACGGTAGAACATCAGATTGCCCGGGGCGATCACCGGCGCCCAATAGAGAACCGGCATCGCCAGGTCGGGCCGCATGTCGGGCTTGGCAATCGGCACGCCGTTATAGTTCATCCCGAAGGAGACCAGCGGCCAGCCGTAATTTTTTCCCTTCTCGATCAGGTTCAGTTCGTCGCCGCCGCGCGGACCATGCTCCACTTCCCACAACTCGCCGGTGGGAGAAAACGCCAGGCCGTAGGGCGTACGGACGCCGGAGGCCCAGGTCTCCGCCGGTGTCAGATTGGGGCCGGTGAAGGTATAGGTGCTGACCACCTTGGCGGTCTTGGCGGCTTCCGTGTCACGCGGCGGATCGATCAGCGGGATCGTGGCAGCGCCGGTCTTGCCGAAGTTGGGATTGCCGGGCGCAGGTTTGCCGTCGAGCGTCAGCCGCAGGATCTTGCCTACCGGCTGGTCCGGATCCTGAGCCGGGGTCATACGCTGGCGGTCGCCCACGGAGAGGAACAGATACTGTCCGTCGGGCGAGAAGGCCACTTGCGCGCCTTCCTGTCCGCCTTTGCCGGTCGGCACCTGATGCCAGATCACTTGAAAATTTTCGAGCGCAGCCGATGTCGCGGTGACGTTGAGCTTCGCGCGGGCGAGCGCCAGTCCGCCGCCATAGTCGCCGGGCTCGGCATAAGTGAGATACACGTTGTGGTCCGTAGCGTAATGGGGCGAGAGGAAGATGCCGTGCATGCCGCTTTGGCCCTGATAATAGACCTTGGGCGTATTTTCCACCTGGATCTTGTCGCCCTGCTGGGACACCAGCCACACCGGCCCCACCTTTTCGGTGATCAGCATGCGGCCATCGGGCAGGAAGGCCAGCCGCCACGGCAGTTTAAAGGTAGCCACCGTGGTCATGGTGAAGGGCATGCCGTCTTCAGGCTTCTGCTCGCCGATATTCACCTGAGCCCAGACCGCCGCCGACGTCAGGGTCAGCAACAACGCCGCTTTCGTCCATTTCATCGTCATTTCTCCTTGCCCCTCAAACGCCCAACCTGAATAGGTCGGCGCGCCAATGTTTCAATCGTATCCTAACGCGGGTGGGTGCCCAATTTACGGAAGCCGAGTATGAATGTTTTGATTAAATATGCCTTGACACGTATATGCTCAATACAGTATATTAGAGAGCGTGGAATCCGTATTCGAAATCATTGCGGAGCCGAGCCGCCGGGCGATCCTCAGCCTCCTGATCACATCGCAACAGTCCGTCGGGGATATCGAGCGGCAGCTCCGGATGCCGCAGCCGGCCGTGTCCAAGCATCTGCGGGTGCTGCGCGAGGCCGGTTTTGTGGAGTCGACCGTCGACGCCCAGCGCCGTCTCTACCGCCTGAAACCCGAACCTCTTCAGGAGGTGGATGCCTGGCTCACACCGTTCCGCCGGTTCTGGTCTGCTCATGTGGACGCTCTTGAGCGGCACCTGGACCGGATGGGACAAACGAAACCAACAAAAAAACGACGCGGCCCAAGCCGCAAAAACAATAAAGGAGAGACAAAATGAAAATCAAATTGACGAGCGTATTCGTGGACGATCAGGACAAGGCCCTGCGCTTCTACACCGAGGTGCTCGGCTTTGCCAAGAAGGCGGATTTCAGTCAGGGCCCCTTTCGCTGGCTGACCGTGGGCTCGCCCGAGGAAACGGACGGCACTCAATTGCAGCTGGCGCTGAACAACAACCCGGCGGCGAAAACCTATCAGCAGGCGATTTTTCAGCAGGGCCAACCCGCAGCCATGTTCTTCACTGACGATGTTAAGGCCGACTTCGAGCGGATCCAGGGCAGCGGCGCGGAGTTCACCATGCCGCCCACCGCTGTGACCGGCTCAACCATCGCCATGCTGAAGGACACCTGCGGCAATCTCATTCAGCTCACGCAATTGACCCGTTACTAAAATGCGGCTGTTCCGCACTTTGGCACAGCTCCGCCGGTTATGGTCCGCTTACGTGGATGCTCTGGAACGCCATCTGGACCGGATGGATCATCCAGAGCAATCCCCGGAAGCGAAAAAAAGCGAAGGAGAAAAGAGATGATCGATCGAGGAGAATACATACCCGGTCCGGCCAGCGGAGCTCAGGTACGAAAGGGCGGAGAAAAGTGGACGCTCATTCTGGTGAGGGACCTGCGCCACTCGCCGGAGAAAGTCTGGGAGGCGCTGACCGATCCGGTGCATCTGCGGGAGTGGGCTCCCTTTGATATCGACGGGAGTCTGGCCACGGTCGGCGCTACGGTGAAGCTCACATGGATCGGAACGCCAACGCCGATCGAGACGAAGGTGACGCGAGCTGATGCTCCCACGGTGCTGGAGTATGGCGATATCCGCTGGGAACTCGACGCTCTCGGCGGCGGAACGCGCCTGACGCTGTGGACCAACATTGATCGACGCTTCATCTCGTGGGGCGCCGCGGGCTGGCACATCTGCCTGGATGTTCTGCGTCACCTGCTCGGCGGAACTCCGATCGGGCGCATCGCCGGTGGAGATGCGATGAAATCCGCCGGCTGGCAGCGATTACGGACTGAGTATGCCAAGCAGTTCGATATGGAGACATCCAACCGGCCACCTGAAACGGCCGAAGAGTCGTGACAGGGAGGAGACATTCATGAAAGATGCGACGAAACGTTCGATAGTTCGCTGGACCCACTTGGTCCTGAGCATTCCAATACTCGGCTACATTTATAGTCCGTTTGAAGAACTTCCGAATTACGCCGGCCGTGTTCGGTTTGTCTTCGTTCCGCTAATGCTCCTTTCGGGACTTTGGATGTGGAAAGGCCATGTTGTTCGGCGGCTCTTTTCAAACAGACCGGCCCAGCACGGCGCCGCGGCAAGGCTTTCAAGTTGATCACGTCGTCTTGGTTCGCAACCGCTCATAGCGAAGCCCCACCGATCCATTGGAGTAGGACTTGCATTCGGTCAGCCTAAAGTCGCGCTGCGGAAACTTGCCGGGAAAGCCCGGGATGCCGTCACCTAAAAGAACGGGACCCACGCCGATAAAGAGCTCGTCCACCAAATCCTCTTTAAGGAAACTGCGGGCCAGTTCACCACCGCCCCCCAGGTAGATGTCTTTTCCTTTCCGGCGCTTTAGCTTTTTGACGAAGGCCGTCAGAGATCCGCCGACCACCTCGAATCGGTCGCGCCGGCCGGGCTTCCATCGCCGGGAAATGACGTAGGTAGCCATGCCCGGCGTGTCGGGAATCTCGCCGTTCCGGCGCATCTCTGCCGTCGCGGCCGCTGTTTTACGGCCCATGATGGTGGTATCGATCCCGGCGAAGAAGTCCGCCATCAGCGCTTCGCCTTCCTGGTCGATGGTCAAAAAATCCATAGCGCCGTTTCGCCGCGCAATATAACCGTCAATGCTGATTCCGAATCCCAGGATGACTTTCCGCGTCATGCCGCAATTCTAGACTGAAAGAGCGAACCGGCGCTAGGCGATTGCAGCCGAGGCAGTTTCGAATTCCTGCGATTTCAAAACCCGCTCCGCGCGCAGCCAGTCTTCCTCCGGCGACCCTTCCGGACAGCCCCTGCCGATCCACAAAGCGCGCGCCAGCGCTGCCACGTCGCCTCTCGAACCGGGAGTGGATGTCTCATCGAGCAGCGCCTGGAATTTCCGGACTCGCGCCTCCACCGGATCGCGTTCTTCATCAGGGACTTCCAGCAACAAAGGCACTAACCGCGAGGCCTCGGCCCCAGCTCGTTTCGCCCGCTGCAACCGGCCTTCCGCGAACGCGCCGATGCCGAGCTCGATTTCCTTGTTCACCAATTGGATAAGTTGTCTTGTCGTTTTATTTCGCAGCTCATCGAACTTACACAGTTCAGCCATACCTTCTCCCGCCATCGGATCCACGCCATCGCGGATGCCTGACACTCTATTGGACGACCGAACGCCCGTTTGGTTAAAAACAACCCTGTGAAAATATGCACATCCGCGGTTCCGTTCGCATCCGCTCTGTGCGTATAATCAGTGCCAGTACCCAAAACTGAAACGGAGTCCCGCATGTTGAGAACCAGCACTTTATTCGCAGCCGTGGCGTTGTGTACCGCAACCCTGGCTGTTTTTGAACCGTCCGCGATCGCCCAGGGCAACGGAGCGGCCGCGCAAAAGATTCCCAGCTTCAAAGTCGATCCGTCCTGGCCGCTTGACATGCCCAACAACTGGATCATGAGCGTCGTCACCGGCGTATTTGTGGACGCGAAGCAGCATGTCTGGGTGACGAATCTTCCGGAGCAGCTCACCGAGGAGGAAACCTTCGCTACGCAGAAGCCGCCGGTCGGAACCTGCTGCGTCGCCGCGCCACCGGTGCTCGAGTTCGATGAAAAAGGCAAGCTGGTGCAGGGTTGGGGACAAGGCTCGCTCGACGGCCCGTACGACTGGCCGCGCAATCCGCACGGCATTTTCGTCGATCATAACGACTTCGTCTGGGTCGGCACTTACATGCATCATCGTGTCCAGAAATTTACCCGCGACGGAAAATTGCTGATGACCATTGGCGAGTACAACAAGAACGGCGGCAGCAACGACACCACGCTGCTCGGCGGACCGGCGGGCATCTGGGTCGATCCCAAAACCAACGAAGTGTTCATCGCCGACGGCTACCGCAACCGCCGCGTGATCGTGTTCGACGGCGCCACCGGCAAGTACATCCGCCACTGGGGAGCGTACGGCGAACGGCCGGACGACACCGAGAAGTTCGACTACAAGACCATGGCCAGCGGAGCGATTCCCAAGCAATTCTCAACGGTCCACGGCATCACCGGGTCGAAGGACGGCAAGATCTATGTGGCCGACCGGCGCGGAAATCGCATCCAGGTATTCACCCAGCAGGGCAAGTTCCTGGCGGAGAAGATCATCGCCCCGGCCACGCTCGCTTCCGGTTCGGCATTCGTGCCGGTGTTGTCGCCGGACCCGCAGCAGACCTGGCTGTACGTCGCCGACGGGACCAATCATAAAGTTTGGATTCTGCGGCGTTCCGATCTCGAAATCGTCGGCTCCTTCGGCCGCGGCGGACATCAGGTCGGTCAAATGCTCCGTCCGCACGGGATGAGCATCGACAACAAGGGCAACCTCTATGTGGGTGAGGCGTCCTACGGCCGGCGCGTCCAGAAATTCACGCTGCAGCCCTAGATCCGGTGAATAGCGCCGATCCTCATCGGCGGGCGGCTTGCGCCGCAGGCAGTGGCTGCCATGCCGGCGTGCCGTCTTCCCATTGATTGTCGGTGAGCTGCTCGACGCCGGTGCCGTCGTAGCGCATCACGAAAATTTCGCCGTAAGGCTGCGGCGCGTCGGTGTAGACGACCTCGTCCTTAAAGCCCATTCGCGAACTGGCGAAGACGATGTACTCGCCGTCAGGCGACCACGCCATGTGCGCGTCGTTGCCGTGCGTGAAGGTCAGGCGCTTCAGACCGGTGCCATCGGGCTTGATGGTGTAGATCTCGTAGGCGCCATCCACCAGGCGCGAGAACATGATCAGGTCGCCGCGCGGCGACCACAGCGGGAAGTTGTCGTAGTCTCCGGTCAGCGTCGTCACGGCTTTCGTCTCGAGATTCATGATGCGCAACCCGTCGCCGTCTTTATCGAACGTCCGGTAGACGAACCGCTGTCCGTCTGGCGCCAACGACGGGAAGGCGTTGTTGTTCAGCCCGGTGGTGAGTTCGCGGAACCCGGTGCCGTCCGCATTGATCATCGCGATCTGCGCGCCGTCTTCCACGCGATCGACCGGCTTCAGAAACACGGAGTGAAACCCGTTGAAGAACGCGGCGAATCCGCCGATGCCGAAGATGATGTTTTCGCCGTCCGGCGACCATGCGCCGCCAGCACGTTGCGCGTCTTCTCCTGATAAGACGACCTTGGAAACTCCGTTCGCCACCGTCGTTACGGTGAGCGCCGCGCCATGCGGTTCGGCGGCGGGCGGCAGTCACCGTGACGAACTCGCGTCCCGACGGGCTGAACGCGGCCTGCAGTCCCGTCTGGAACAATTCGTAGTTCGCATTGCGGCTGAAGGCGGTGTGCCACGCCGGTCGCGGTGTGTTCAAACGCTTCTCGAAGACCACGCGGCTGCCATCGGGCGACCACGATGCGGTGCGGATCGCTCCCGCGGGCCCGCGCCTGCCGCTCGGTGTAGTAGATTCCCGGCGTCCGTCGTATCCTTTCTGATGTAGCCGATCTCGATTGTCCGCCAGCGAGGACGGATTGATCTTGACGCCCGGTCCGGCGGGCACGTCGATGGACGCTCCGGTGGCCGTGTCGATCGATACGATCCGCGAGTCGTTGCCCGGCTCGGGACTCGGCCTCCGGTTCGCGAGCGTCTGTTCAGCGGTCATGCAATAGGCGACAACGTGCCTGCTATCGGCCCTCCATTTCGGACTGCCGCAGAAATTTCCGCTCTTCGTGATCTTCTTCAATCCCGAGCCATTCGGGTGAATGATGAAGATGTCCGCCACTTGAAGCCGCTCCCACCGGCCGTGCGCGAAAGGCATCGGATTGCCGCGAACCGAGGAGAACGCGATCCACTTTCCGTCCGGCGACCACGACGGACGAAAATCGCCGGCCTTCCCGGTCGTCAGCGCCTTGGCGCGCTTGCTGCCGAGATCCATGGTCCACAGATTCGCGAAGCCGCCGCCGCGCGTGCTGACGAACACTAGCTGTTTGCTGTCGGGAGAGAATGCCGCCTGATCGTCGTACGCCGGGTCGGTGGTGAGCTGCGCGAGTCCGCTGCCGTCCGCATTCACCCGGAACAGATCAGCCGAGCCGTCGCGATCGGACGTGAACACGATCGATCCGCCGTCGGGAGCCCACGACTGGATCGTAATCGGTATCGGCCGACGTGAGCAGCGGACGTTCGCCGCTTCCGTCGGAGGCGGCGACAAAAAGTTGCAACTGGCCCGGTTGTGGATTGACGCGGGCATAGGCGACCGTACGCGGCGTGGGCGTTTCGCCCCACAGCACGGTGATCGCGGTGAGAGCGAGGATCGCAAAGCGCATGTGCGCAGTCTAGTGGTTCTGCAATCTCCGGCGCAAGCCCAAGGGAAATGGAGTTTGAACGCGGCGGCTGGAGCTAAAACATAGGAAGGTGCCGCCGCGTTTCTCTGCCCTCTGTATCTTTCAACGCACCGGCCCGCGAGTGCGTTTCTTAAAATCGAGACGCTAAAATAGATTAAGCAAGTATGGTTCCGAAGGAATATCACATTGGCCCGGTGCGCATCGCGCCAGCGACGGTGCTCGCTCCCATGGCCGGCGTCACCGATACCGTTTTCCGGCGCATGATTCGCGCGCAGGGCGGATGCGGGCTGATCATGACCGAATTCACCAGCTCGCACGGAATCGTCGCCACGGCGAAGGCCACCAAACCGACCAGAACCTTTCGCTATCTGTATTTCGAACGCGATGAGCATCCCATTTCGGCTCAGCTTTTCGGCTCCGATCCGGCGGTGATGGCGGATGCCGCGCGCTATTGCCAGGACCTGGGTTTCGACGCCGTCGATATCAATTTCGGGTGCCCGGTAAAGAAGGTGGTGACCTGCAACGGCGGGTCCGGGCTGTTGCGCGATTTGCCGCTGGTCGAAACGATTCTGCGCACCGTCAAGTCGGCGCTGACCGTTCCGCTGACCATGAAATTTCGCGCCGGCTGGAACGATCGGGAACTGGTGGCCGTAAAGATGGCGAAGCTCGCCGAGGATTGCGGGGTCAGCGCGGTGGCGCTGCATCCGCGCACTCGCGAACAAGGCTACAGCGGACACGCCGATTGGACCCGCATCGCCGAGGTAAAGGCCGCGGTGAAAATTCCGGTGATCGGCAACGGCGATGTCACTACGCCCGAAGATGCCGTCCGGATGGTGCGTGAGACCGGCTGCGACGCCGTCATGATCGGCCGGGCGGCGTCCTCTAACCCGTGGATTTTCAGACAGATCCAGGATTACATCGCGACCGGACCTATGCCACGCCGTCGGAAGACGACCGCTACGAGATCATGCGCCGCTATTACGCGATGCTGCGCGACCACGAGGCTCCCGATGCGGTCGGCAAGATGAAACAGTTCGCGACCTATTTCACTCACGGAGTGCGCAACGGATCGAAATTGCGCGCGGACATTTATCATGCCACCGATGCGGCGCAGATCCTCGGGATGGTCGACGCGTTTTTCGAGCGGGAACTGAGCGCCGCTTAAAGCCCGCCGCTCGAATGCAGAGTGGGAATCCATTTGGGGAAAGGGTTGGTCCGGGCTGCGCGCGAATCCTCCAGCAGGGTCGGAACCAGGCGGCGGCGCGCCATCAGCTTCCCGAGCAAATCGTGTAATGCACTTCCCTCACCGGCGAGCCAGGCAGGCGGAATCTGGCTGATCGCCTGGTCCACCACTTCTTCAGGAAAATGGACGATCCGGTCGAGCCAGGGTTGAAAATCGTCCAGCCCGCGGACACTGGAATAGACGCCCGGCCGGAAATAGAGGCCCTGCAAAGGGCCATCTCCGAAATTCCAGCGCGGACCCTCGAAAATGTAACCGTGATCGACCATCTGGGTTACGAATCCGAGCTTAGCCTGGCGCGGCGCGCTATCTGGCAGGTGTTGTTTGAGCCGGGCGCGATAGAAGATGGATTGCCTCGAATCGGCGTTTCCAGTCCACTTGTCGAACACCAGGGCGCCGCGAAAATCTGGCAGGTTCTCCACCGTTTCCAGCAGCGAATCGGGCAGGAAATCGTAAACGATCTGGCGGCATGGATCGCCCGGGTAGGCGGAACCGAAGTGCCACCCGGGCTCGACGGGCAGGGGATGGTGGCTGAGCTGCATGCGGCAATCCGGGTTTTGCTCCAGGAAGGATTCGGAGACCCGCACCATCGCCGCCTTCGGCGCGGCGATGCCGAGATAATCCAGAAACACCGAGGCGATCCATTCGTTGACCAGGATGCGCCGGTGCTGCGGGTTATTTACGAATTTGACGACGTAGAAGCGGCCGTCGCTCGCTTCCAGCAGATGCGCCTGCGCACCACCGCGCATTTTCCGGATCAACCGGACGGCATCGACGGGCATCGGGACTTGAGCGGTGCGTTGGACATGGCCATCGGAAAATCGAGTACTTTAAAGATTATATGAACGATACGCAGGAGAAAGATACCGCGCCGGCACAACGCCCGGGCATGAGCAAGGACGAAGTGGCGCTGGAGCTGATGCGATTCATCGCCAGCACGACGGGTTATGGGAAGACGTCCACCGGGGCAGGTTTCGCCGGCAAGGCACCCAAGACGCCGGAAGAACAGGTCGATGCGCTGATCGCGCTTTTTGAGCGCTGCAAGACCGTGGTAGGGGGCTAGGAACAGGCGGGAGACGGGATCGGCGGAGTGAAACTTCCCCCGATCCCCGATCGAGAACTATTTCTTTTTCTTTCCGCCCTTTTTCTTGGCCGGAGCCTTCTTCGCCGCTTTTTTCGGCGCGGCTTTCTTCGGCGCGGCTTTCCTGGCTACTTTTTTCGCGGCCTTTTTGGCCGGCGCCTTCTTGGCTGCCTTTTTCGGCGCGGCCTTCTTGGCGGCCTTCTTTACGGGGGCCTTCTTGGCGGCGGCTTTTTTGGCGGGAGCTTTCTTGGCCGGGGCCTTCTTTACCGGGGCTTTCTTGGCTGCTGGCGCGGCCTTTTTAGCCGGCGCAGCTTTTTTAACAGAGGACGCCTTCTTGGCGGGCTTTTTGGCGGGTGGGGGCTCGAATGCAGCCGGGGCCGGTTCGGCCGGAGCAGGCATTACGGGAGTGACCGTCACGATGGTCAGTTCTTCTTCTTCCTCGTCATCGCCCACACCGTAATCGCCCATATCGTCGTCGACGTTGATACTTGCGCCTTCGTCGAAATCGTCCAGATCGTCGTCTTCGACGGAAAGTCGATACTCTACCATTAAGTCTGCCTCCTCGCAGGCGTAATCAAAAATTAGAATATCGCGTTTTGCCGAGAAGGCAAGCGAAAAGTGCCTTCCCGCGAATCCGATAGAGGCCGCAGTTCAGGCCATAGTACAGGCCATTCGAGCGGGTCATTGCCGCCACCGTCCCACCATCGATTACAACGCAAATTCACTAGGTCCGCGGACTGGCGTCGGAACCGGTCACGGCGCTTCTCAAAACTTTAAATCCCTCCGTTTCGTTCAGGTTAAGCGTTAAATGCCCGACGATTTGTTGGACGCGGCCATTATTCTCGGATCGCAAGACGAGCTTACGGACAATGACTTCAAACAAAGAGACTGAGAGGGCGCCCGCCGCGAAGAAGCCTGCCGAGTCCCAGGCGCGCGTCGTGAAGAAGATTCGGGAGCGGGTGGAACAGAAACTCAGCGAGAGCGACGCGAAAGTGACTTTGGGGGATTACATCCGGCTGGTGCAACTCCAAAAAGAACTGGAAGACGAAGAGCCGAAGGAGATCAAGGTGACATGGGTGAATCCGGACCAGAACGACCTCCGACTCCGGGAAATAGAGTACCAGCCGCTGCCGTCGCAGAGCAGATTTCATGAATCGAAGGCGCGATTCAAGGGGTTTTCGGGGCCGATCGGGTCGGGAAAGAGCCAGGCGCTGTGCCAGGAGGCGCTGAAGCTGAGCTTATCTGAATCGCGGGGCGGACGGGGCTGATTGGGGCGCCGACGTATCCGATGTTGCGGGACGCGACGCAGGCGGCGTTGCTCGAAGTGCTGGAGCGGAACAAGATTCCGTACGAGTTGAACCGGGCGGAGAACTTCCTGGTGCTGCGGGAGACGAGGTCGCGGATCCTGTTCCGGGCGGTGGAGGAGTTCGAGCGGCTGCGCGGGAGCAACCTGGCGTGGTTTGGGCTGGACGAGCTGACGTACACGTCGGAGGAGGCGTGGCTGCGGCTCGAAGGGCGGCTGCGGGATCCGAAGGCGACGAGGCTGTGCGGATTCGCGGTGTGGACGCCGAAGGGATACGACTGGGTGTACGAGCGGTTCGTCGCGACGCCAGGTGGAGGGGTATGAGACGGTGATGGCGAAGCCGTTCGAGAACCGGTTTCTGCTGGACCGGATTCCGGACTATTACGAGCGGCTGAAGAGCAGCTACGACGAGCGGTTCTACCGAGCAGGAAGTGCTGGGCGAGTACCTGAGCATGCACGCGGGGCGGGTGTATTTCGCGTTCGACCGCGAGGGGAACGTGGTGGAGGCGGAGGTGGATCCGGCGGCTGCCGCTGCTGTGGGCGCTGGATTTCAACGTGGACCCGATGTGTTCGGTGGTGGCGCAGATGGAAGACGAGCGGGTGACGGTGCTGGACGAGATTGTGCTGAGCCGGGCGAGCACGCTATGACGCGTGCGAGGAGTTCGCGAGGCGGTTTCCGAGGCATCGCGGCGGGCTGGTGGTGTACGCGGATGCGACGGGGGCGAGGATGCAGACGACGGGGACGATCGGATGTGGTGATTCTGAAGGAGTTTCTGCGGACGGAGCGTACGGCGAGGTGGAGTTTCGGATTCCGAAGTCGAATCCGGCGGTGAGGGATCGGGTGACGCTGATGAACGCGAAGCTCGAAGCCGGCGGCGGGCGAGAGGGCGCTGGTGGTCGCATCCGCGGTGCAAGGAGTTGATCAAGGATTTCGAGCAGGTGACGTACAAGGAAAACAGCGGGGTGATCGACAAAGACCGCGATCCGAAGCGGACGCATTTGTCGGACGCGCTGGGGTATCTGGTGTGGCAGGAGTGCCGGGACGCGAGAGGCCGGGAGAGCGGTGGCGGAGAGCCAGGCGATGAAGCGGCTGTTGGCGAACGGGAAGCCGCGTAAGGGGACAGACGTGTTTGACATCGATCGGGAGCATCCGGAGTTACATGTGCGCGGAAGCGAGACGTTGGCGGCAGTATCGCGACCTGTACGTGGGCGGCGAGCAGTTGCAGAGCTGAACGCGCAGGACTATCTGGTCCGCCGGCAGAGGGAGCCGGGCGACGTGTACGCGGAGCGGCTGAGCCGGGTGTTTTACGAGAACTACATCGGGTCGATTGTGGACTGGTACGCGGCGACGCTGTTCCGGCGGGAGCCGGTGCTGACGTTTGAGGGCGACGAACGACGCGGGCAAGGAGTTCTTTCGCGGGCACTGGTGGACGACGTCGACCGGAAGGGGACCGCGCTGGCGGATTTCTTCCGGCAGCAGTTCATCGAGAGCCTGGTCACGGGCGCGAGTTACGTGCTGGTGGATTTTCCGCGGGCGGCGGCGAAGGCGGGGAGCCGGGCGGAGGAAGACGCGCTGGGGGCGTCGCGGGCGTACCTGGTGGATTACGCGGCCGAGGACCTCATCAATTGGAGCCTGGACGAGCAGGGGAATTTCGAGTGGGTGGTGCTGCGGACGGAGCTGCTCAGGAAGGATCGCGTGGAGGATCCGGAGTGGCGGACGGAGACGCGGTGGGCGTACTACGACAAGCAGACGTTCCGGATCTACCGAGCAGGTGCGGACGGGACGAGCGGCGCGGTGGCGCTGGTGGATGAAGGGACGCATGGGCTGGCGAAGCTGAACGCAGGTGCCGTTGTTCGAGCTGCGGATTCCGGAAGGGTTGTGGATGCTGAACCGGGCGGGGTCTGCTGCAACTGGAGCACTTCAACAAATCGAACGCGCTGTCGTGGGCGCTGACGATGGGGCTGTTCGCGATGCCGGTGGTTTACTCGGAGCGCGAGTGGAGCCAGATGGTGGGCGAGAGCTACTACATCCAACTGGGGCCGGAAGACAAGTTCGGGTGGACGGAGCCGGAGGGGAAGGTTTATCAGATTGCGGCGGACAATCTGACGCGGCTTGCAGGAGGAGATCTACCGGGTGTGTTACCTGGCGCAGGCGGGCGGGTCGCTGGACACGGGCGCGGTGCAATCGGGGATCAGCAAGCAGCTGGATTTTTCGATCACGCAGGAAGTGCTGCGGGCGTACGGGGACGCGGTGAAGGATCAGATCCGGAGGGTGCTGAAGGCGATCGAGGCGGCGCGGGAGGACGGGGTGGAGATCAGCGTGACGGGGATGGATGAGTTCGACATTGCGGATTTCGCGACGGAGCTGGCGGATGCGAAGCAGCTGCTGGCGCTGGGGGTCGAGTCGCCGACGTTGAAGAAAGAAATTTTCAAGAAGCTGGCGCTGAAGTATCTGTGCGACGCGCGGCAGGACGTGAAGGATCGGATTGTGGCGGAGATCGAGCAGGCTAGCAGGAGAAAGACGGAGACGGCATGGCAGGGGAACAGAGCGACATTCGGAGATGGTGCAGGACGGTGATGCAGGAGTTCGTGAGAGCGGAGCAGAGCAAGGCGGAGCCGGCGCAGCAAGACGGAGCTGGTGGAGGAGCGGAAGCGGCGGGAGAGCCTGGAGCAGCGGGTGAACGAGCTGGTGGCGGAGAACCAGAAGGCGCGGGCGAAGGCGGAAGAGGCGGAGCGGAGCGCGGCGATTCGGGCGGAGCTGCAGAGGCTGGGGGTGGCGAAGGTGGACCTGGCGTACAAGGCGGTGAAGGACGACGATCTACCGGAGCGAAGACGGGCGGCTGATGGCGCAGGGCGGGGCGGAGATGCGGGAGTACCTGACGCAGTTCGTCGGGCGAGAATCCGGAGCTGCTGCCGGCGCGGCTGGCGGGCGGATCGGGAGCGAGCGCGGGGCAGACGGGACGCGGGGACGGGGACGGCGGTGGATCTGGACAAGATCCGTCCGGGGATGAGCGCGGAGGAGCTGGAGCGAGTGCGGCAGGAGATCGCGCGAGTGGCGTCGCAGACGCTGCGCGGGTGCAGTGAGACGCGGCACGCGAAATGCAGTGAGGAGAGAAAGAGGAGAAAAAATGGCAGCAATTACATCAGCAAATGTAGCGAATGCGATTGTGAAGCTGGTGGCGGCGGATGCGCTGCCGGCGTTGATGGGGAACCTGGTGATGGGGAACCTGGTCAATCGCGATTACGAGCCGACGCTGGCGCAGGCGGGCGACACGGTGAACGTGCCGATTCCGCCGACGCTGGTGGCGAACAACATCGCGGAAGGCGGCACGGTGCACGCTGCAGAATCCGAATCTGGGGAATGCGCAGATCGTGCTGAACACGCACGCGGAAGCGACGTTCCAGATTCCGGACGTGACGAAGGTGCTGGCGGTGCCGGATCTGCTGAAGCTGTACATGCAGCCGGCGGTGGTGGCGCTGGCGGAGAAGATCGAGACGGATCTGCTGGCGCTGTATCCGTCGTTCACGGCGAATGCGGCGGTGGGCACGGGCGGGACGGCGATCACCGAAGCGGTGGTGGACTCGGCGGAGACGGCGCTGTTCGCGGCGAAGGTTCCGGCGAGCGCGCCGAAGTACCTGGTGGTGGATTCGGACGACGTACTCGGCGCTGCGGCAGATTCCGCGCTTCAGCGAGTTCAACACGGCGGGCGAAGCGGGGCTGCGGGCGCTGGTGGACGGCGCGGTGGGCAAGATGAAGGACTTCTACATCTTCCGGTCGCAGTTCGTGCGACAGACGGGCAGCGAGTCCGGTGACGACGCACAATCTGGCGTTCGCGAGGAATGCGATCGGCCTGGTGGTGCGGCGGCTGCCGCAGCCGCTGCCGGGGACGGGCGCGATCGCGGAGTACGCGGAGCTGGGGAACTTCGGCATGCGCGTGACGATGAGCTATCAGCCGAACACGCTGGCGCAGCAGTTCACGGTGGACGTGCTGTACGGGGTGGGCGTGCTGCGGAACAATTTCGGCGTGCAGGTGAACAGCTAGATCGCGGAGGGGCCGGCTCCGACGGGCCGGCCCTTCTCAAGGAGGTAGGGCCAATGGATTTGCGTGTGTACTACCAGAAGATTCGGCAGATGGAAGCGGAAATGGCGGATGCGGCCGTGGTGATAGTCAGCCGCGAGACGGCGGACGGGGGACGCGGCGGGATGAAGACCGAGGTGACGCGCGCGGTGGCGGCGCGGCTGATCGTTGAAGAGAAAGCCGACCTGGCGACTCCGGAAGAAGCGGAGGCGTTTCGAAGCGTCGTGCGGAAGCGAAGTGGAAGAGGATCTGAGATGCTGCTGACCGATGGAGGTCCGAACGGCACGGTCGACTTGCAGGTTTACGAGTCGGCGATTCTGGACGTGGCGAACACGGAGGGGATCGATCTGGACGTGAAGCTCGGGCTGGCGACGGAGGAGATCTCGGAGATGGTGCTGGATATTCTGCTGGATCACACGCGAAGCACGGATCCGCTAGCGAACGCACGCCGGATCGCTCGGGGTGTCGGACGTGGTGGTGACGCCGCAGATGAAGCGCTGGCACGCGCTGCACACGCTGGCGGTGATCTACCGGGACGCGTTCAACAATCAGCTGAACGACCGGTATCCGGCGAAGTTGGAGCGAATACCAGGCCGCTGGCGCGGGACGCGCAGGAGCATACGCTGCAGGTTCGGGATCGGCCTCGTGTCGAATCCGATTCCACAGGCGCAGGCGCCGGTGTTCGGATCGGCGGCGGGGATCGATGCCGGCGACGCTTTACTACGTGCAGGTGAGTTGGGTATCGGCGGCGGGTCAGGAAGGCGCGCCGAGCGAGCTGACGGCGTTCGAGACTCAGGCGTGCGAGTGTGCTGACGGTGCACGGCGGTGAATCCGCCGGCGTGGCGACGGGGTTCAACGTGTATATCGGATTGACGCAGCGATTCGGCGGCGCTGCAGACGTCGACGCCGGTTGCGGATTGGGCAGAGCTTCACGCTGCCGGGTACGGGTCTGGCTGCGGGACGGGCGCCTGGGGATGGGACAGGCGCCGGATATGTACGTCACTGGCGGGCAGATGCTGAGGCGAGGGTAGGAGCATGGCGCAGGCGGCGAGTATTGCGACCGAACGCATGTTCACGGGATCTGCTGAAGGATCCGGACAACGGGAGTGGGCGCGGCGGTGGCGACGCTGGCGGCGGATTCGGGGATTCCGCTGGCGCCGATGCCGCCGGAGCACGTGATCAATCAGAACGTGTCGGTCGCGATTTCGGAGCGGGCGCTGGCGGTGAAGTATCCGGTGGTGCATGTTTACTCGGACCGGGTGCGGAATCTGCTGACCGAGAAGTTCCGGACGTTTTCGGGAAAGATTCGGACGGTGGCGGAAGTGCGGGTGTCGCAGGACCGGATCGAGGGGATCGAGGATCAGGTGCGGTTGTATGTGGACGCGGTGACGCAGGTGCTGGACGCGAATCGCGGGAATTGGGGGCAGGGAGTGTTTTTTACCGGCGGATACGAGGTGAGGTTCGATCCGGTGCAGCATGGCGGGAAGAACTTTCTGCAGGTGGCGAAGGTGACTTTCGAAGTGGATTTGTCGAGTTGAAGAAGGAGCCAGAAGCCGGAAGCCAGGAGCCAGGAGAAGAACATTCTATGTCGTGTTACATATCGTCGAACAATAACCGGATTTATGTGGCGCTGGAATCGGCGTACGGGGTGGTGCCGGCGATCACTGGGGCAGAACCGGATTCCGGCTGGTGAAGCTTGACGGCGAAGCAGGTTCCGGAGCAGACCTCGCGGCGGGACAAGACGGGGAGCCGGACGTTTGTCGGGTTGCCGAACACGATTCGGAAGAAGACCACTTATCAGCTCAACACGTTTATGACGGAGTGGACGAATCAGGCGGCGCAGCCGAGCCATGGACCGCTGTTTCAGGCGGCGATGGGCGGGACGCCGGTGATCTGGAACGGCGGGACGGTGGCGTCGGTGACGGGATCAGACGCGAGATTCAGTTTACCGCGGCGCATGGATTGAGCGTCGGGGCAGGCGGTGACGTTTTCGGGCGAGATGCGATTCGTCGCGGCGATTCAGGATGCACGACGATTTTTCTCAATGCGCCGTTCACGAATTTGCCGGAGGCGGGGGCGGTGTTCGGGTCGACGATCACGTACTCGCTGGCGGAGAGCCTGGGGAGCGTGAGCATGTTCGATTACTGGGATCCGTCGAGCGCGGTGCAGAGGATTGTCGAAGGCGCGGCGATGGACAAGATGAAGGTCAAGGTGAACGGGGATTTTCAGGAGTTCGACTTTTCGGGGCCGTCGAGGGATCTGCTGGACAGCGCGAGCTTTCACAAGCGGAGCAGGGCGGGCTGACGCAGTATCCGGCGGAGCCGTCGACGGCGGGATTCGATTACACGATTGTGCCGGGGCATCTGGGCGAGGTGTGGATGGGCGTCGACGCAGGCTCAGTTTTTGACGCTGACGGCGGCGGAGCTGACGCTGGAGAACAACGATCGAACTGCGAGTGAAGGAGTTCGGGAGCGATTTTGCGCGATGCATCGCGGCGGGGCGAGCGGAAGGTCGACGCTGAATTTCAGATTGTTCGAGATGGCGGATGCGCAGACGGCGGGGCTGTATCAGGCGGCGCGGCAGAGGTCGCCGATCGGCGTGATGCTGCAGTTGGGGGAGCAGACGGGGCAATTGTTCGGGGCGTACATGCCGGCGATGGTGCCGGAGGTTCCGGAGTTCGACGATGGCGAGACGCGGCTGCAATGGAAATTTCAGAACAGCCGGGCACAGGGGACGGTGAATGACGAACTCTACATCGCCTTCGGGTAGAGTGCGGTGGACGACGAGCGCGAGTGTGGTTCGACTCGGAGACGCGTGCGGGAGTGCGGTTCGGGATTGTGCGGGTGTCGTTCGGGAGACGGATCGAGCTGGCGCGGCGGATTCGGGAGATCGGGCGGAAGGTGGAGTTTCTGGAGGCCGGGAACGACGCGCGAGAGAAGCTGGAAGCGACGGTGCTGGCGGCGGAGATCGATCGGGCGTATCTGGAGTGGGGGCTGGTCGGGGTCGAGGGGCTGGAGATCGACGGAGAGGCGGCGACGCCGGCGGCGCTGATCGACGCGGGGCCCGTTGGAGTTGGCGGCGGAGATCCTGGGCCGTATTAAGCGCGAGTGCGGGTTGACGGAAGACGAAAGAAAAAACTGATCGTCGCATTTCATTTTCAGAGTTCGAACCAGGCCGGGTGGAGATGCGACGAATGCAGACGGCTGGGGCTGGAAGCGCAGACGGCGGTGCGGGTGGCTGCCGGAGGAACGGCGAGCGCGAGCCGCAGAAGTTGGTGTGGGCGCGCGGGCGGGTGGGGGCGGAGGAGTGTCCGAAGTCGCTGGTGACGCCGCAGAGTCTGGAATGGGTGGAGAAATTTTTGGCGTGGAAATTCGCGGGATGGGCGAGGCGTGAGGAGTTGAGCGGCGCGGGATGCGGATGCGTTTTTGACGTTGGAGAGGGAATGGCGGGATGGCCAAGCAGCGAATCCACTAAGTGACGTGACGAAGCTGTTGGGAGGGTCGGGCGCGAATGCGTCAGAGTAGCCACAGCTGACGGAGCAACTGACGACGATCACGGAGCAGTTGCAGCAACTGCAGACGGTGAATCAGACGCAGATCGCAGACGATCGAGGCGAATACGCAGGCGGTGGCGCAGAATCGCGAGCGCGAAGGGATCGAGCGGGACGTCGACGGCGAGATCGGTGGGGAGCACGATCGAGAGCGTGCTGGGGTTCGGGCTGGGGCTGAGTCCGCTGATTTCGGGGCTGGTGAGTTTGTTCGGAGGAGGCGGAGGGAGCGCGGCAGCCGGCGCCGCTGGTTCCTTATATGGCGCCGCTGCCGGTGAATGCGACGGCGGGGATCAGCGGGTCGACTGCGGGGGCGTTCGGCGTGGACTACGGCGCGGGGGGATTGCCCGGAGCGCAGCCGGCGGCTTCGTCGCACACGCAGATTACGGTGCAGGTGCAGGCGATGGACAGCCAGTCGTTTCTTGATCACAGCAACGATATTGCGCATGGCGGTGCGGCAGGCGATGCTCGAATCGACGACGTTGAACGACGTGATCCGGGAGGTGTAGGGTGGCGAACTTTCCGGCGTTGAAGACGGGGGCGGTGGCGCAGTATCCGTCGGACCGGCAGCGGAGTTTTCGACGCAGGTGTTGCGGTTCGTGGACGGGAGCGAGCAGCGATTTCCGGGTTATGGGGCGCCGCTGCGGCGGTGGACGATCCGGCTGGATTTGCTGGACGAAGCGGAGCTGACGAATCTGGAGCAATTTTTCGAGAGCGCAGGGCGGGCGCGCGGGGAGTTTTTCGTTCACCGATCCGTTGGATGGCGACGGTGTATGCGAATTGCAGTTTCGATAGCGGATGAGCTGGCGCTGAACGTTCGCGAGGTCCGCAAGAGGGGAAGGCGACGGTGGTGGTGAAGGAGAACCGGAGCTGATGCTGGTGTTTCCGCAATTGATCGACGGGCGCGTCGGCGCTGTATCCGGTGACCAGAACAGTCGCGTGCGGCGGACGGTGGTGAATACGCTGGGCGACGGGAGCACGGTGGTGTTTCGCGGATCCGGATGCGGCGGCGACGGCGTGGGAACTGCATGCGACGGGCCTGACGCGCGCGGAGTGGAACGCGATCGAGACGCTGTTCGAGGCGACGTCGGGGATGTGGCAGACGTTCACGTTTCTGGATCCGGCGGGGAATCTGCTGGCGCAGAGCGAGGACTGTTCGGCGCGGCGGCGTGGACGAACGGAGCGCTGATCGAGTTGACGGCGGGGATCGACGATCCGCTGGGGACGACGCGGGCGACGCGGGTGGTGAATGCGGGGTCGCGGCGGACGGCGGTTGCGCAGACGCTGGCGGTGCCGGGGAATTTCGAATATTGCCTGAGCGTTTGGGCGCGGACGATGGCGGGGTCGAGCGTGACGCTGACGATGCGGGACGGGGGCGAAGACGTTCGCGCTGTCGGAACGGGTGGTCGCGGATTTCGTTCGCGGCGAATTTGGGATCGGGGGCGACGTCGGTGACGTTCGGGGCGCAGTTGGGGGCGGGCGCGTCGGTGGATCTGTTCGGGATGCAGGTGGAGGCGCAACTGGCTGCGTCGGATTACAAGATGACGGGCGCAGCGGGTGGCGTGTATTCGAAGGCGCGGTTTGCGTCGGACCAGATTACGGTGACGGCGCAGGGGACGGACGTCGTATGACGCGGTGATGCGGAATCGTGAATACGGAGGACTAGATGCGCATGGCGACAATCGATCAACTGAAAGGAGCAGGAAGCGCCGCCGACGCCGCTGTTTCTGTTCGACTGCGTGTTGAGCTCGGGGGCGACGGAGCGGTGGAGCACGCACGCGGTGACGTTTGGCGGGCAATGCGTACAGCGCGCGGCTGCTGAAGCATAACCTGTTTCAACTGCGGGCGTCGTCGGACGACGGGCTGGATGGCTCGGCGAACGATTTCGGTGACGCTGGCGAATGCGGATTCGCATTTTTCGGAAATCGAAAGAGAGACGGGATTCAAAGGCGCGCAGGTCACCATCCGATTTCTGTTTTACGATCTGGCGGCGGAACGCGGCGGCGTCGGAGGCGCGGGTGGTGTTTCGGGGAGTGGCGAATCCGCCGGATCAGATCACGGAATCGACGTTTCCGAGTGACGTTCAACAATCGGCTGAGCCTGCAGCGGATCGTTCTGCCGGAGGTGCAGATCCTGCGGCGCTGCCCGTGGTTGTTTCCGGCGACATCGGCGCAGCGCGCGGAAGCGTTGAACGGCGGGGCGAAGGGGAAGTATTCGGCGCTGTATAAATGCGGATATTCGCCGGATCAGACGGGTGGGGTGGGGAATCTGAACAGCGGGGCGCCATTCACGACGTGCGACTATACGCGGGCGTCGTGCACGGCGCGAGGGATGTTCGATACGGATTCGTCGAGCAACGTGACGCGGCGATTTGGCGGGATCGAGTTTGTGCCGGCGCAGATTCAGGTGCGGAGCTTCGGCGAAGCGGGGACGCATCTTTCGCCGCTGCAGGACAACCTGGCGATTTACAACGATTTCGTTCCGCTGGTGTATGGGACGGCGTGGTATCAGCCGCCGATCGTGTTCGCGCGCAATGACGGGAATCTGACGCGGATGGAAGTGCTGCTGGGGATGGGCGAGATCGAGCGGCGTGATCAAGGTGGTGGTGAACGGCATCGAGATTCCGCAGGGGCAGAGCGGCGCGAACATGACGGCGACGGGCTGGTTCAACGTGGTCACGCGCGGGACGCGCAACGGCGGCGTTCAATCCTGGATTTCACGGATGGCTCGGGGAATCCGCTGGGCGATCCGTACGGCAGCATGGCGATGCTGAGCGTGGTGGTGCCGAACGCGATCAGCAGCGGGCAATCGCTGCGCGACGATTCAAGTTCTGGTCGAGGGTTGAAGCTCGAGCAGTTCGATTCGAGCGGGGCGTCGCTGGGCGAATCGTTCACGAATAATCCGGCGTGGGTGTTGCTGGACGTGCTGCGGACGGAGCGGGTGGCTGACGACGGAAGTGGATCTGGCGAGCTTCGCGGCGGCGGCGGCGTATTGCGCGACGGCGATCGAGACGACGGATCTGTACGGGAACGCGGTTGCGGCATCGCGATTCGAATGCAATCTGGTGATTGAGAGCCGGACGCAGCGCGGCGGAAGTGGCGAAGGGAATTCGCAACGCGTCGTCGCTGATGCTGACGTACGGGAGCGGCGGGCTGCTGACGCTGCGCGTCGAGAATACGCTGGCGCTGCAGCAGCCGTCGCTGCCGGATGGGAGCAACAGCACGGAGACGCTGAACGGGGGGTGGCCGGCGTACGAGTTCAGCGACGGGTCGGCGACGTTTTCGGGATTGGTGCGAGACGGCGAATGGAGATCCGGCGATACGGCTGTGGTCGCAATCGACGGCGTCGACGTCCGAACCGGCTGACGGTGGAATTTCAGGACGAGTTCAACGAATATCAGCAGGACAGTCTGTCGCTGGTGGATGTGGACGACGCGCTGCTGACGGACCGGCAGGTGACGGCGTCGTATCGCGGCGCTGGGGCTGCCGAATTTCGATCAGGCGACGCGGATGCTGCAGCTGCAGCTCGAACAAGACGATCGACGGATACACGTTCGTCGATTTCGAGACCACGGTGAAGGGGATCGGGATCGCGCCGGGGGATCTGATCACGGTCACGTATCTGAAGGAAGGGCTGGAGCGGCAGCCGTTTCGGGTGGTGAAGCTTGCGCCGGGCGCAGAATTATCAGACGGTGCAGGTGACGGCGCAATGGCATGACGATGCGTGGTACACGACGGCGGGCGCGGCGGGGAACGGCACGGCGCGGCAACCGGGCGGAGGACTCGGGATTGCCGCGGCCGCTGGTGGGGAGCGTGGTCGACGCGCACGGGATCGAGCAATTCGGAATCACGGAGACGGATACGGAGAGCGCGGACGGATCGTTCGCCGTGGAGCTGAGCGTCGCGTTCGTGCCGCCGGCGCGGCCGGTGCGCGACGGGCGCCGGCGATTCCGCTGGTGAGCCTGGACGCGACGGTGAGTACGCACGGGCGGAACGCTCGCGGGTGGGCAGACATCTGTACTACGCGGTGAGCGCGGTGGACGGGAGCGGGGGCGGAGAGCGGGCTGTCGTTTCGTGATCCCGGCGGCGATTCCGGCGGGGACGAACACGAACTCGGTGACGCTTGACGGGGTTGAGTTTTTCGTCGGGCACGGCGGGGTTCAATGTTTATCGCGGGCCGAATCCGACGCAGCTGTTGCTGGATCGCGGCTGAGCGTTGCGGTGGCGGCGACGTATACGGATGCGGGGGCGGCGGCGGAGCTGCAGGGTCCACCGGATGCGAATTACGATCATGCGAATTTCTACTGGCGGCTGGAATTGCAACCGGAGACGGGCGCGAACAGTTCATTCGGCGACGACGATCGGGAACAGCACGCTGGGGATGCTGGTGAACGATTTCAGGGCGCGCTGGTGCGGATCACGCGAGGGACGGGAGCGACGCAGGAACGGGCGGTGATCTCGAATACGGCGACGACGCTGACGGTGACGCCGCCGTGGACGGTGACGCCGGATTCGACCAGTTACTTCGTGGTGGCCGATGCGACGTGGAATTTCGGCGGGCTGGGCGCGACGAGTCCGGTGGAGATCGAAGTTCCGAATCAGACCGGAGCGACGGTGGAGGTTTCGGGGCGATCGGCGAATGTGCTCGATCAGGAGAGTCCGGACGGCGCTGAATCCGCTGACGCGGTGGCAGATCGGCGGAGGCGCGGGGGCGGAGTGGATAGCGGACGTGCCGCCGGCTCCGGTGTTCGGACTGAATCTGGCGGGGCAGGGAACGGTCGATCTGGTGGGCATCGCGTTTACCGATCTGACGAATACGCACACGATCCTGGCGGGGACGCTGACGCTGTTCTTCTGGAATGAACTGAACAGTCCGTCGACGTATCACGCTGGCGAGCGGCGATCGGCGGCGACGGATACGACGATTACGCTGAGCGCGGCGGGGCCGGCGGTCGGCGGGGGATCTGATCCAGATCGAGGCCGAGATTCTGGAGGTGACGGCGCGTCGAGCGGCGGGACGGTGTATCACGGTGACGCGCGGATCGCATGGAAGCACGGCGGCGGCGCACGCGAGCGGAGTCGCCGATTTATCACCTGGAGCGAGAATGTCACGATCGTGCCGTTCGTGACGGATTTCTTTGGGAGTCCGGCGAGCGGGAGTTATAGCCACTCGATTTTTCTGCCGGATGTGCGCGTCGGCGCGGCGGAATTTGTTCGTGACGAACGTACGAGGGAGCGGTCGCGGTGGCGAGCGCGTCGTTCGGGGCGACGACGGATCAGGGACTGCGGACGCTTTCGGGCGGGCAGCTCTCGATTCAGGTGGAAGGATACCTGGCGATCCAGACGGATGCGGCGCCGCCGCTGGTGGTGGAAGACGTCGCACGCGGCGCGGGATATTTTCGCGGTGGTGAATGAAGCGCCGCAGCGGAGGATCGATCGAGCTGCAGATCATGGCAGGGGAGCACGGTGTATTGCACGCTGACGATCGCGGATGGGGCGACGATGTCGAACGTCGTGAATGGATTCGGGCTTGCCGCCGCTGGCGGCGGATCCCGCGTGGGTCTGGATATTACGTCGGTTCCGACGGCGGCGGACACTTTGCCGGGCGCGCGATCTGACGGTGACGTATCCGGCTTATGAACGCCATGCGACACTCAGAAGCTGACGCCCGATCGCGATCTGCAATGCTTTTTCTTCGAGCCGTCGGCGATCGCGGCGTTGAGCTGCGACATCGGACAGCGGGTTTACCGTTTCGGGGACGTGGCGGCAGCAGTTCGATTGGGCGGTGATCGAGTGGAATCGCGACAACATGTATGAGCATCCGGCGTTTCGCAATCTGCCGGACGGCGATTTGAGCGGGCTGACGCTGACGTATCAGGAGACGCGGACGAATTGCATTCCGCTGGATTCGGATTTGTTCGCGACGGTGGACTGGCCGTCGCTGCGCATCTGGGCGACGCCGACAGGAGGATCGGAGACAGTCTATTGGGTGCCGTTGAAGAATCATGCGACGGCAGCGGCCGGAAGCTATCACTGCGCGTATGCGGACTTCACGCTGTCGGGAACGGTGACGGGCGGGGATTACGTCGGGCTCGCGTACCTGGCAGAGCATTACACGTATCAGCTTTTCGGGACTGACACGCTGACGTCGACCATCGCGGCGCTGGTGATCTGAGCGATCCAACACATCTTCGACGTTGTTGTGGGCGGAACAGATATCGGCGGACACGATTCGGCGTGTACTACACCGGCGGCGGGACGAATACGACGAGCACAGCGGGCGCGAACGGGAATCGCTTCGGGATGTATGCGTATACGACACGGGCGCGGAGACGTGGGATGCGGCGCGTCGAAGACGTTTGCGAAGGAACGTCGCCGACGGCAGTGGCAGGTGACGCTCGATTTCGCGTCGCTACAGGGGACTGACGTCGCCGGATTTATGGGCACGCTGTACACCATTCCGACAAACAACATCCGAAAGATGCGCTGGACGTATGCGGCGGATTTGCAGGCGGGATCGTTCGCGAGGAGCGAATTTCAGGTCGTGGTGTCGGACTGGACGGTGACGGGACGCGGGACGGGCATACTCGGTGGCGGGGCCGGGGAGCCGGCGGATCGAGGATGACGCCGCGGACTGCGTGTATAGCGGCGCGTGGGTGGAGGCGCGCGGGAATTATTCGGGCGGGATGATTCACGCGACGACGACGGCGGGAGACTCGGTGACGCTGCACCTATCAGGCGACGCAGTCGCACACGCTGTATCTGGGACTCGGTATCTGGCGAATGGCGCGACGGTCGCGATCACGGTGGACGGCGCGCCGGCGGGAACGGTGAATTTGGTGATCGGCGGAGAAGACGTGCTGGTTCGCTATCCGGTGGGAGCATACGGCGCGGGAGTCACACGGTCACGCGTGACGCACTGCGGGGCCGGGTGGAAACGCTTCTATTTCGATTTCTTCGAGCTCGCGGTGCCGTCGACGACGTTGCCGACGTTCGCGACGCGAGCCGAGGTTGACGCTCGCGACCGACTGGGACACGGAACATTCGCTCGCGCTGGCGCCGGAGCGGACGGCGTGGATGATCGAGTCGCTGGGATTCGCGGGGCGGCAGAATCACTACGTCGGGGCGCTGTGGTTTTACGAACTGGTCGAACCCGGGGAATGTTTACGCGTCGGCGACGGTGACGTTTTCGGGGACGCCGGTGGCGGATTTTTATCGTGACGATCACGCTCGATGACCACGGTCGGACTCGTCAGAAATTGATCCACGCGGGGGACACGGCGGACCTGATCGCAACGGTGTTCGCGCTGGAATTGAATAACGGATATACCGGAGTGTGGGCGAGCGCGGCGGGAAGTGTCGTCACGATTTATTCGCGGGCGATGGGGCTCGCGGGCGAAGCGACGACGATCGCGGCGTCAACGACCAGCGGCGGATTCACGGTGACGGCGTCGGGTTCCGCTCTGAGTGGCGCGGCGGACGGGGCGTGGTTTACGGATTTGACGGCGTCGCCGCGGTTGAATCGCGCGGTTCGCGATTGGAGCTTGAGTTTCTTCACGGCGCTCAATGGATACGGGATCGATACGACGGCGTCGTTCAGCATGGAGTTGGGGAACGGCGATCCGTCGGCGGCGGCCGGGATCGCGCAAGTGGGTCCGGCGGGGGATCCGATCCTGCTGCCGACGCCGTCGCTGCAGACGAATTTTTCGCCGGCGAGCCTGGCGTTCTGGCAAGAAGTGTATGCGGAGATGGCGGGGTTCCAGGCGTCGGCGGGGTTGACGCCGTATTCTGCAATTCGGCGAAGTGCAGTGGTGGTATTTTCCTGACAATGGCGTACGGCGGCGCGTTTTCGGGGATGCCGTTTTACGACGCCTGGAATCAGAGCTCAATTCCTGGCGGCGTATGGGCACGCGATGGCGACGATCACGACGAATACGGTGAATCCGGCGGATTATCCGGACGAGGTCGGCGTTTCTGCCGGTGGTGATCGGCAATTTCACCAGCGCGATCATGACTTATGTGCGGGTTAGCCAGGCCGGATGCCGGTTCGAAGTGCTGTATCCGACGGATGTGAACCAGACCGCGTTCAATCAGGCGGTCAATTTTCCGACGGCGAGCGTGGACGCCGGCGAGCGTTGACGGTGCTGAAGACGGAGAATTTCGGATTCACGCTGGGGCGGAATCTGGACGAGGCGGGAGGGACGCTTGGCGTTCGGAACGTCGCTGGGATTTCCGGCGTCGCAACGGGCGCAGCTGGTGGGGATCGGCGATTCGACGACGGCGTGGTTGAAAGAAGCGCAGAGCGGCGCTGGGGAAGCGCTTCGAAAGCGTAGTGCTGTTTGCGCTGGATCAATTCTGCCTGATTGGCTACGAGTTGCCGCTGCCCGAAACGTTACGGCGAAGCGTGAAGATGGGCAGTTGATACGACTGGGTGTTTGCTGCAGGTTCAGAACGTTTCCAAGGTTTATCGTTTGTACCGGCGGCCGGTGGACCGGCTGCTGCAGGCGTTTCCCTTTACTCATAAGCATTCGCCCTACGGAATTCTGGGCGCTGCGCGATGTTACGCTGGAAGTCGAACGCGGCGAAGTGCTTGGCGTCGTGGGGCCGAACGGCAGCGGCAAGAGCACGCTGCTGCAAATCGTCAGCGGCATTCTGGAGCCGACGCGCGGGCGGGTGATCACGCGGGGGCGGATCGCGGCGCTGCTGGAGCTGGGCGCGGGATTCAATCCGGAATTTACGGGTCGCGAGAATGTTTTTCTCAACGGCGAAATTCTGGGGATGACGCGGCGCGACATGGAGCGGGTGTTTCCGGCAATCGAGAAATTCGCCGAGATCGGGACGTTTATCGATCGTCCGGTGAAGGAATATTCGAGCGGGATGTACGTGCGACTGGCGTTCGCGACGGCGATTCACGTCGACCCGGAAATATCTGATCGTCGACGAGGCGCTGGCGGTGGGCGACGCGATTTTCGCGAACCGCTGCATCAAGAAATTCGAGGAATTAAAGTAGCGCAAGGTGACCGTGCTGTTCGTCTCGCACGATCTGGGACTGGTGAAGCGGCTGTCGCGACCGGGCCGCGCTGATGGTGGACGGACGCGTGGCGGCGATGGGGCATCCGAGCGAAGTAGTGAATCGCTACGTCGGGCTGGTGCTGGAGCGGCAGGAACAGCCGGCGGCTGAACGGGATCGACGCCGGGCAGGCTCGTTTCGGCACGGCGACGGCGCGAGCCGCGTGATCGTAGCGCTGACCTGCTGGATGCGCACGGCGCATCGACGCGCAATCTTCAACCGGGAGAACCGGTGACCATTCGCGTGCGGGCGTCGCGCCGAACGCGATCTGGACGATCCGGTGGTCGGCGTGCTGATTCGCAATCGGCTGGGCATCGACGTGTTCGGGACCAACACGCGGATCGAAGGCGTCGACTTCGGGCATGGTCGAGGCCGGGGAGACGTTCGAAGTCGACTTCACCTTCGATTGCCTTCTGACCCGGCAAGACTATACACTGACCGTTGCCACGCAATACCACGAAGGCTATAGCCAGGACTGGCTGGACGACGTGATTTCGTTTTCCGTGGTGGATGCGCGGGACGTGGCGGGCCTGGCGAATTTCAAAACCAAAGTGAACTGGCGGCGGATTCCGGCATGATCTACGGCGTAGTGTTCGGGCGATAGTGGTCGCGGTGTTGTGCGGCGTCACCGCCGTCAAGACGCTTCGCGGTACACACACGCGAGCGATTTTCTGGTGGCCGGGCGCAAGCTGCCGTGGCCCGTGCTGGTGTTCACGCTGTTGAGCTCCTGGATCGGCGCGGGGAGTTTGTTCGCGGGGGCGCGAAAACGCGTATCGCACGGATTCGCGGCGTTGTGGCAACCCGCGGGCGGATGGGCGGGGCTGGCTGGTGATCGCGTCTGATCGCGGGTCGGGCGCGGCGCTTCGCGCAGTTCACCGTCCCGGATCTGCTGGAGCCGCGCTACAACGCGACGGCGCGAGTGATGGCGACCATCGCGATCGTCATCTCTTACACGCGTGATCACCAGTTATCAATTCAAAGGCGGCGGCGACGTGCTGCACCTGATCTTTCCCGGAGCTGGACCGCACCACCGGAATGTACATCATCGCGGCGTTCGTGATCGTGTTCACGGCGGCGGCGGGAATGGCGTCCATCGCGTATCTGGATCTGGTGATCGGCGACGCTGGTGACGATGATCGTGGTGATCGCGGTGCCGCTGATGCTGACCGCGCGGGCGGATGGAGCGGAGGTGCATCGGCGTGCTGCCGCCGAGTCACTTCACGGTGCTGGGCGACGTCGGGTTGTCAGAAGGCGCTGGGATATTTGATTCCGACGATGCTGCTGCTGGTGGGCAATCAGGGCATGTATCAGAAATTTTTCTCGGCGCGATCGGAGAAGGACGCGAAGCTGCGCGGTGTTCGGATGGATCGTCGGGACGCTGCTGCTGGAAACGCTGCTGATCATGCTGGCGGTGATCGGAAGCGCGCGATTTCACAACGGATAAGCCGCGCGAAATTATTCGCGCTGGCGGCGCGCAGGGGATTGCCGACTTTGGTCGGCGCGATTCTGTTGGGCGGAATCTTCGCGAAGGTCATTTCCACGGCCAATAATTATCTGTTCTCTCCGGCGACGAATCTGATCCACGACGTCTATTCGAGCGATTCATCAATCCGCAAGCTTCGGAGAAGCAGAGTGCTGATCATGTCGCGTCTGCTGGTGGTCGGCGCTGGGGGTATTCGCGTTGTTGCAGGCGACGCAGTTCGAATCGATTTTGAACGCGTCGCTGTACGCGTATACCGTTTACGGCGCGGCGGTGACGCCGGTGGTGCTGGCCGTATTTTTCTGGAAGCGAACCACTACCGCGGCCGCGGTCACGTCGATCGCGCTGGGCACGGTGGTCACGGTGGCGTGGAACGTCGCGCAGGAGCATGGGATGGAAAAACGATGTCGACGCGGTGTATCCGGCGCTGGCGGCGTCGGTGGCGAGCCTGATCCTGGTGAGTCATGGCTCACTCCGAAGCCCGATCCGGCGAAGTGGAAGCCATTTTTCGAGGAGGCCAGGAAGGCATGAGGTTGGAGGAAATTCAAGCGGCGTTCAAGAGAAGAAGGTCTCGACGGCTGGCTGTTTTTCGATCATCACCGCCGCGATCCGCTGGCATACCGGGTGCTGCAGTTCACGCCCGGGTCGATGGTGTCGCGCCGCTGGTATTACTTCATTCCAGCGAATGGCGAGCCGCGGAGACTGGTACATAAGATCGAAGCGCACACGCTGGATCCGAATTCCAGGGACGCGGTCGACGTACGCGGAATGGAACGAAATGGTGGACGCGGTTGGCGAGCTGCTGGGCGGCGCGAAGAAGATCGCGATGCAGTATTCTCCCAAGTGCGCGATTCCCTATGTCGCGATGGTGGACGCGGGAACCATGGAACTGGTGCGCGGGCTGGGCGTCGAGATCGGTGACGTCGGCGAATCTGATTCAGTATTTCGAAGCGCGATGGACGCAGGAGCAGCTCGAAAGTCACCTGGAAGCGGGCGGCGGATCGACCGCATCCGGCGGGAGTCGTTCGAGCGAATCGGCGCGAAGCAGCGCGCGGGCGAGCGGGTGACCGAATGGGACATCAAGCAGTTCATTCTGGACCGCTATAAAGAAGACGGGATTTTTATCGATCACGGGCCGGACGTGGCGGTGAACGCGAACGCGTCGAATCCGCACTACGATCCGACGACAGGATGCGTGCTCGGAGATCAAGCAGCGGCGACCTGGTGCTGATCGATATGTGGGGCAAGCTGGATCAGCCGGACAGCGTGTATTACGACATCACCTGGATGGGATTCTGCGGCGACCGTCCGCCGGAGCGATGCAGAACGGTGTTCGACGTGGTTCGTGGAGGCGCGCGACGCGGGCGATCCAGCGGGTACAGGACGCGGTCGCAGCGAAGCAGGAGCTGCGCGGGTTTCGAAGTGGACGACGCGGCGCGGTCGTACATTCGCGAGCAGGGCTTCGGCGAATATTTCTTCCATCGCACGGGGCATTCCATCGGCGAGGAGATTCACGGCACCGGCGCGAATATGGACAATCTGGAAACGCACGACGAGCGAAAAGTGATTCCCGTGGACTTGTTTTTCGATCGAGCCGGGGATTTATCTGCCGGAGTTCGGAGTGCGGTCGGAGATCGACATGTTTGTCGACGAGCATAGCGCCCGGGTGACTGGCGAAATGCAGGATAAGATCGTCGCGATTTATTTATGCGGGCGGCTGGTTGGCCTCTTCTGTGCGATCGCGATGTGCCGGGCGGGCGTAGTGTCGCGCGATTGGGCGGACGGGAAGCTGACGCTGAAGCTGGACGACGGCACGGCGGAGATGGAATGGCTGAGCGCCACGTCGTTTCGCTTCGCGCGTAGCTGGACCGGGCCGGTGGCGTCGCTGCCGAAGATCACGCACGACACGATTTCGCCAGAGTTCGACGAGGCCGGCTCGACCATCACGATGCGGACGCGACTGCCTGGCGGTGGTGCTCGATCGCGGCGATTTGAGTTTGCAGGTTCGATCGAGGCAGAATGCGGCGGTCGCGACCACGACGATGGTCCGTGGGGCCAACGGCGTTGCAATGCGGGTTGCGCTGCGGCCGGACGAGAGAATTTTCGGGCTGCTGGGAGGAACCACGGGCCGATTGAATCTGCGCGGGGAGAAGCTGACTCGGGATCGCGGCTTTTTCTTTTCGAGCGCGGGTTACGGGGTGTTCATGCGATGGCCGTCGCGCTGCATTTTCGATCTGAATAGCGGAACCGTGACTGCTCCCGGGCGCGAGTGATCGATTATCTGTTTTACTTACGGGCCGACCGCGAAAGAAGTGATGGAGCAGCATTCGAACTTCGATCCGCAGCCGGAGGTGAAGGGCGATTCGCTGGATGTGCTGACGCCGGAGCGAGCTGCCTAAGGAAGCGACGGCTGCTGCCGGCGGGCCGATGCCAATCCTGGGACGCGATCTGGCGGGGCTGATCCGGCGCTGAATCAATGGAGCTTATCGGCGGTAATTTATCCGGCGCTCGATCTGGCGTCGATTCGACGGCGCGTCCGCCGACGTGAAGCGTCGCGGCGAAGATTTGAGTTCGATGCTGCCGATCGTGTACCGAACTTCAGGAGAAGGCGGGGTGGATACGGCGACGCGAAAGATGTGGACGCCGTACTTGGTGACGTATTTGCGCGAGGCGTACGATCGCGGATATCCGCTGATCCGTCCGCTGCCGATGGAATTTTCACGCGACAAGGATATGGATCGGCAGAACGACGTGTTCATGCTCGGCGATGAAGTGTTGATGGCGCCGGTGGTCGGGTCCGGGAGACAGGCGGAGGCTCGAGTTACCGCGCGGGAACTGGACCGATTTCCGGACGAACGCGGAGTATCAAGGGAATGAGGCGATCGAAGTGGACGCGCCGGCGGGCCGCGTTCCGATGTTCGTTCGCAACGGATGGATTGTGCCGCTGGCGGCGCGGGACCGGATGGAACTGCACTATTTTCCGTCGCTCGGCGGCGAATTCTTCCTGTGGGAACCGGACCTGATGGAGAATTCGCAATTTCACGCGGCGCCGGCGGGGGATTATGTGCGGGTGGAGATCGAATCGAAGAAGCGGCGCACCTACGAGTGGGTGCTGCATCATATGAAGGCGCCGAAGCAGGTGGCCGAGGATTCGGGCTCCTATCAGCGCGCCGCGGATCGGGCGTCGCTGCAGCTGGGGTCGTGGTGGCATGACGATGCGCTGAACAATCTGCATATCATATTGCGAACGGAGCCGGGAACGGACCGGATCGTGAATATATCCTTTTAAAATGTTCGTCGAAATTCGCAACGTGGTGCGGAAGATTCCGCGCGGAAAGGTCGCAACGTACGGCGCGGTGGCGGAGGCTGCCGGTTTTCCAGGGAATGCCCGGAGGGTCGCGTGGGCGCTACGGAACACGGATGGAAAATTGCCGTGGCATCGGGTGTTGGGGGCGGGCGGAAAGATTCTGCTGCCGAAAGAAGCGGGCGGGGAGCAGCGATTCCGGCTACAGGCGGAAGGCGTAGAGTTTCGGGGGGCGAAGGTGTGGATGGAAGAATACGAGTTTCAATTCCCGAAGGTGAAGACTGCGCGACGGAAGCGCGTAGTATGATAAAAAATCTATGACCAAAGCTTTGACAGCCCTGTTGATGTGCGGAATGGTATTCGCGCAGACCAAATCGGCCGCGAAGAAGAGCGCTCCGGCGACGACGCAGGTCCCGGCGGAATACCGGGTGAAGTTCACCACCACCAAAGGCGCCATCGTGATCGACATCCATAAGGACTGGGCGCCGCGCGGCGCGGAGCGGTTCTATTCGCTGGTGCACAGTGGATTCTTCACGGGCGCGCCGTTCTTTCGCGTGATCCCGGGGTTCATGGCGCAGTTCGGCATCAGCATGAAGGCCGACCAGAATAAGATGTGGGAGAGCCGCACGCTCGCTGACGATAAGGGCAACGGCCAATCGAACAAGCGCGGCATGTTGACGTTTGCCACCACGGGACGGCCGAATTCGCGCGGCACCCAATTGTTTATCAACTATAAGGACAATTCGTTTTTGGATGCGCAGGGATTCGTGCCGATCGGCGAGGTGGTGGAAGGAATGGACATCGCCGAGCAGCTCTATTCGGGTTACGGCGACACGGCCAACAAAGAAGGCGAGATCGAGAGCGGCGGTCAGGCTTACATCGACCGTTACATGCCGAAGATCGACAAAATTGTCTCGGCGACGATTCTGCCGGCGGCAGCCAAGCAATAAAAATTCTTCCAGTCGGGCACGCGCTTTCCTCCCCGGAACATCGGCGCGATAATATGTTCTGAGGATATTTTCGGAAAACACGTGTGCGTGCGTTTCCGCTCAACGGATTAGCGACCTAGGGTCCCGCCGCGTTTTTCCACAGGTTTTTGAAGAGGGTAACTGTGGCCAACGAAAGGGGCAAAAAAGAATTGATCGCGCCGCGCGGAGACGCTAAGGTAGGAGTCTCGCGAACATCGATGACTGCTACCGAACTTGCCTTCGCGAAGGGTCTGCCCGCAAATCTGGACGCCGAGCGATTCGTGCTTGGCTCGATTCTGCTGAACGAACCGTGTATCTGCAAGTCGCGGGCGCGCTTGAGCCCGACGATTTCAGCCTGGAAAAGCACCGGCGCATCTTCGCGCGCATGAAGGACCTGTACGATCGCGGCGAAAAGATCGACCGCGTGACGGTGGCCGACGAGCTGATCAAGCAGGGGCAGCTCGAATCGATCGACGGGCTGGGTTACCTGGTCTCGCTCGACGACGGGCTGCCGGAGATCGCGAACCTCGACAGCTACATCCGCATCGTCAAGGACAAGGCGACGCTGCGCAAGCTGATCTTCAGCGCGCAGGCGGTGATCGACCGCTGCCTGATCGGCGAAGAGGAGCCGGACGAGATTCTGGCGTCGCGCCGAAGAGACGCTGCTGAAGCTGGGCGAGGCGCGGTCGCGCGAGGAACTGGCGTCGCCCGAATCGGTGATCGTCGAGAAGTTTCCCGGGCGGCATCGGCGCGTTTCTCGATCCCAGCCAGCGGATCAGCGGACTCAGCACCGGGTTCAAGCGATTCGATGAAATGACCGGCGGGCTGCACGGCGGCGAGTTGTTCATCCTGGCCGCGCGGCCGTCGATGGGCAAGACGGCGCTGGCGCTGAACATCGCGCAGCACGTGGCGACGCATCCGCAGATCCGCAAGCCGGTGGCGGTGTTCTCGCTCGAAATGTCGTCGGCCAGCCTGCTGACGCGCCTGTTGTGCGCGGCGGCGCGCGTGGATCAGCACAAGTATCGCGCGGGATTTCTGAACGGCGATGAGCGCCGCAAGCTGCAGCTCGCGCTGGCCGACGCTGACTGACGGCTCCGCTGTTCCTGGACGACACGGCGGGCGTGAATCTGATGGACGTCCACGCGAAGCTGCGGCGGATGAAGAGCGAGCACGGGCTGAGCCTGGTGGTGATCGACTACCTGCAATTGATGAGCAGCCGCGGGCGGTCGGAAAATCGCAACCAGGAAGTGAGCGCGATGTCGCGCGGCCTGAAGCTGATGGCGAAGGAACTGGACGTTCCGTTCCTGGTGCTGTCGCAGTTGAGCCGCGCTTCGGAAACTCGCCCGGGCGATCACAAGCCGCAGTTGAGCGACCTGCGCGATTCCGGATCGATCGAGCAGGACGCGGATCTGGTGGCGTTCATCTATCGCGAAGAAGTGTACAAGAAGGATCGCGAAGATATCCAGGGGACTGGCGGACTTGATTATCGCCAAGCAGAGAAACGGTCCCATCGGAACCGTGCCGCTGCGTTCCTGGGGCAATACACGCGATTCGAAAATCGGGCCGAGGATCTGGGCGACGAGCCCATGGAGTAGGTGACCTCGCTACAAACTCCGCGTCACGAATCGATGGTCGTCGCTCGACCGAGTCGCGCTTGCGCCCACATCCTATTCGGTTTCGAACAGCGACTTCGGTAGTTGCGACTGGCGAATTACGCTTAGCAAGGTCCCGCGCCGTACAGGGTCGTGTAGTGGAACTGATCTGATGGCTGCCCCTTCGGCGGATTGCGGCGAATCCGTTTTGGGCGAGAATGCGACAGACCTCCGAGCCCGAAAGAACTCGAAGTTTACCCAACCGGCACGTCAACCTGAGTTACGAAAACTTCGTGATGAAGGCGCTCAGCTACCTCCGATGGCGCGGCTGTTTCGAAAAACAGAGTCAGCGCCTCGATCAGATTAGTGCGCGCCTCTTCAATCGAGGCGCCCTCGCTCGTAATATCGAGCTCCGGGCATAACGCTACGAACCCATCGTCCTCACGCTCGATGATTGCCGTTAGACGCTGCACCGCTTTCATGATCCGAGTCTACACCAGAGTTCGAACGGTTACCGGTCGAGGGTGGTGATCTGCGTTTCCGAACCGCCGGGCGATGGTTGCGCGGAGATCATCACTACCGTATTCCGGCCCGTACCCATCGCTTGCAACATCCCGCCAGTGGCGGTGCGTCTGGGGCTGTAATTCCGGAAGTGCGAGGTGCGCAGAGCCGGCGCATAGAAGTCCAGAACTTTGGAGGCCGCATCGGCGCTGCGGAAGCGGAAAGTGCTTTCGATCGCTCCATCTCGTTTGATGGAGGCCGAGTTTTCAGTGATCGCCCCGGGATACACTGGCAGCCACACTGATCCGACGGAGATGAGTGTGGAGTTCTCGGCGTTCTCGCGCGCGGTCCAGAAGTGCAGGTAGGTCCAGACAGCGAGGAGGATGACCAGGATCATCGAGCCATAGGCCACGGCAGCCAGAATCCAAAGCTGGCGGATTTTCCGAAGAGGAACTTCTTCAGGGGGGGTGGCTAACTGCGGTGTTTCCAAGTTCCAGAATAGCGCGACTGCGCTGTGGGCTGAAGGCTCCGGCAACTTCAACCGGGGTTAGTCGATCAATCCGCTGCGAAGGGCGAAGCGGACTAGCTCGCCGGTGGAATGGAGGTTCAGTTTTTCCATTACCCGTCCCCGATGCGCCTCCACCGTGTAGACGCTGAGGTTCAAGGTGGTCGCGATCTCCTTGTTGGTTTTGCCTTCCGCGATCATCTGCAGTACTTCGCGCTCGCGGCTGGTCAGCAGATCGAGCGGATCGGTGACGTGGCGGCGATAATCGGTCAGCACGGCGTCGGACACGGCGGGGCTCAGATAGCCTTCACCCTTCGCTACCGAGCGGACCGCGCCGATCAGGTCGGCATCGCCGGAGTCCTTCAACAAGTAGCCGCGGGCGCCGCTGCGCAGGATTTCGCGCACATAAACGGAATCCTTGTGCATGCTGAGCGCGAGCACGCGGGCGCGCGGCGCGGCGGTGGTGATGCGTCGCGTTGCTTCGATGCCGTTCAGCTCCGGCATGGTGACGTCCATAATGACGATGTCGGGTTGCAGCTTTTCGGCGAGCTCGACGGCCTCGCGGCCGTTGCCGGCCTCGCCGACGATTTCCATATCGGGCTGCGCAGCGAGAATCATGCGGAAGCCCTGGCGCACCAGCGCGTGGTCGTCTGCCAGAAGGATGCGGATCACGTGGTCTCCTGCTCGATGTGGGTTGAAATCGGCGCCCAGACCTCGATCGTAACGCCTTTGCCGGGGTGTGATTTCAAGTCCAGTTCTCCGCCGGCGCTGCGGGCGCGGGCGCGCATTCCGATCAATCCCATGCCTCGCGCTCCGGCCTGTTCCTTCAGACCTTTTCCGTTATCGCGAATGGTGAGGCGGATGCGGCGGTCTTCGGAACGCAGATGAATGTCGACGTGGGTCGCGCCGGAATGACGCGCGATGTTGGTCAGGGCTTCCTGAACGATGCGGAACAAATGCGTCTCGGTCTCATCGGCCAGGCGCCCGTCGAATTCGGAGTGGAACACAGCCTCGATTCCAGTGCGTTCGCGGAAGCGGTCGGTCAGCCAGCGGATACCGGCCTCGAGCCCGAAATCATCGAGAATGGTGGGCCGCAGGAGCTGCGACAATTCGCGCACGTTGGAGATGGATTGTTCCACCAGCCTCATGCAATCGTCAATGCGCGCGTGGCTTGCGCCGTTCGAGGAGAGCCCGGAGGAGATGGCCGAGAGATTGGACTTGATGGCGGTGAGAGATCCGCCAAGCTCGTCATGCAGCTCATGCGAGAAGCGGCGCGCAGTGGCCTCCTGCGTTTCGAGCATGCGGAATGAGACGCGGCTGAGCTCGCTGGTCTGGGCTTCCATCTGGCGAAATACCCGCGCGGCGATGCGCACGGTGACCACGGCGAAGGCGAGGGCGACCAGAAAACATCCGCCAAGGAGAATTTCGGATTCCTGTTTCAATCGGTCCGACTGGCGATCTACGCGCTCGCGAGTTTCGACGGCGCGCGCATAACTGAGATCCACCAGGCGCGCGACCCGGGCGGTCACTTCTTCGTGCCGGAAAAACAGATCGCGGGAGGAGCGCACCGGCACGTGTTGCTGGGCCAGCAGGCGGCGTGCTTCCTGCGAAAACCCGAGCAGAGCGGCGCGGAGGCCGTCCCACGCGGCTTCATCCGGGCCATTGCGCTGTTCGGCGACCAGTTTCTCCATTTCGCTGTCGGTCTGATTCAGGTTGGCGATGATGCTATCGCGATCCACCACGTCCGGCGTGCTGGATAGACGGTAGAAGGCGGCGTTCAGAACTTCCTGTTCGCGTTCCACTTCATCGAGCAAGCGGGCGATGATCAGCTGATTGCTCACCAGGCCGGAGGCGCTGGCGGCAATGGACCGGGCGTTGTTGACGCCGATGACAGCCGCCGCGGCGAGCAGCGCGATCACCACCGCGAATCCGATGACCAGTACCCGGAGGAGAGTTCGCATTCCCTCACCTCCAGACTAACTTTTATTCATTAAGATTTGCTCGCCGTGTTTAGCTAACCGAGGTACGGCGGGATCGCCCGCGGGGGTGATCGCGGCCGGCGCGGATCGGGCGCAAGATGGAGGCGTGGGTGAGATCGAAGCACCCCGTAAGAAGGAGAAAGAGACCAAATGAAACGCATGATTCTGACCTCGATTCTGGCGGGCGCGGCCATGGTCGCGCAAACGGGGATTGTTTCGGCAGCCCCGCAGGACTCGACCGGCAAGACCCAGACGACCAAGAAGCACAAGAGCGCGAAGAAGTCGTCCACCAAGAAGCAGGCCAGCGGCAAAACGTCGAAGTAACCTGTTTTGGATTAGGCCGGCCGAACTTCCCCGGGAAGCGGCCGGCCTTTTTTGTGCTTCTCGCGATCAGGTCCGAAAACGGCCAGTGTCGATTTTCCCGCTGAGGCATAATCGAGGCAGATGGAACTCGACACCAGGATCTGGAAGGGAGCGCGGCTGGCGCGGGATGCGCGTTTCGACGGACGATTCTTCATCGGCGTCACGTCCACCGGAATCTATTGCCGGCCGATTTGTCCCGCACCGACGGCGAAAGAGGAAAACGTCCGCTATTTTCCGTCGGCGGCCGCGGCGGCGGAAGCCGGATTTCGTCCCTGCCTGCGCTGCCGGCCGGAGGCGTCTCCGGGGACGCCGGCGTGGCTGGGCGCATCGTCGACGGTTTCAAGAGCGCTACGGTTGATCGGCGAGAGCGCGCTCGATAACGGCGGGGTGGACGATCTGGCGGAGAGGCTAGGCATCGGTTCGCGGCACTTGCGGCGACTGTTCCTGCGGTATCTGGGCGCGACGCCGGTGGCGGTGGCGCAAACCCGGCGGGTCCATTTCGCGAAGAAGCTGATCGACGAAACGAATCTGCCGATGACGCAGATCGCGATGGCCGCGGGATTTGGCAGCATCCGGCGATTTAACGCGACGTTTCAGAATCTGTATGGGCGCGCTCCGAAGGATTTGCGCAAGACGACCGCGCGGGACGTGAACGGCCATCAGGCGGGACATTATATTTTCCGGCTGGGTTATCGTCCGCCGTACGATTGGGACTCGTTGATCGAATTTCTGGCGCTGCGCGCGACGCCGGGCGTCGAGACCGTGACGCCGGAGGAATATCGGCGTACCATCGCGCTGGACGGACACCGCGGGATCGATCGCGGTGCGGCCGCTGCGCGCTCAAGAATTACCTGCAAGTGGAAATTCAATATCCCGATCCCGCGAAGCTGTTTCGCATCGTGGAACGGGTGCGTAAGATTTTCGATCTTGGCGCGGATCCCGCGGAAATCGGCGAACATCTGAAGGGCGACGCGCGACCTGAAGCGGGTGCTGCGCGCGTACCCTGGAATTCGCGTGCCGGGATGCTGGGATGGATTCGAGATGGCGGTCCGCGCGATTCTCGGCCAGCAGGTGAGCGTGAAGGGCGCGTCGACCATGGCGGGCCGCGTGGTGGCGGCGTTCGGATCGCCCATGGAGAACGGCGACGGCGCGCTGTTTCCCAACGCGGATGCATTGGCGGAAGCGGATCTGACCGTGGTCGGGGTCACCGGCAAGCGGGCGCAGTCGATTCGCGATCTGGCGATCGCGACCGCGCGCGGCGATATGACGATTCGACGGGTCGGTCGAAACGCAGGAGCTGCGAAGACCGGATCACCCGGATCGCCGGAATCGGACCCTGGACGGCGCAATATATCGCCATGCGCCTGGGCGAGCCGGACGCGTTTCCGGCGGCGGATCTGTATCTGCGCAAAGCGGCGCATCGGGCCGATGCATGGCGTCCGTGGCGCGCGTACGCGGCAATGTACTTATGGAAAAGGAGCCATCCGTGAACTATTCTTACCTGGAAAGTCCCATTGGAACACTGCTGATCGCCGGAGACGACGAAGCGGTGCGGCGCATCGAATTTCCCGATAACGGCAAGGCGCGCAAGCCCGAGGCGGATTGGCGCGAATCCTCACGCGGTCCGGTCGGTGAAGCGCTACGTCAATTGCGCGAATACTTCGCGGGCAAACGCACCGATTTCGACCTGCCGCTCGAGCCGGACGGCACGCCTTTCCAACAGGGCGTGTGGCGGCGATTGCAGGAGATCCCGTACGGCGAGACCATCTCCTATGGCGAACTGGCGAAGCGCGTGGGCAATCCGAAGGCATCGCGGGCGGTGGGCGCGGCGAATGGGCAGAATCCCATTCCGATCGTGATTCCGTGCCATCGGGTGATCGGCGCAAACGGGAAGCTGACCGGATTCGGCGGAGGGCTGCCGACTAAGGAGAAGCTGCTCGCACTCGAAGCCCGTCAGTTAGCGTTTTAGACGCGTCAACCGGTGATGGGACCGTCGGCGGCGGAAAGCGCGGCGATCATCGTTTCCTTCAAACGCTCGGCGGCCGCAACCGCGGAAGCGAGCGCGACGCGATAGACCACCATGCCGGCAATCGCGTCGAAAGCCAGGACGGCGAAAAACGCGAGTTCCTGATCGAAGGCCCAGCGCGCCAGATAGGCCAGGGCGGCGGGAAAGAACGCGATCGGGTAAATGACGAACAGCATCGCCTGCACCCGTCCAGCGGCGTTGGAGCGAAATGGCGTCGCCGGATTCACGCCCCGCGCCTGGTGGATCGACAGAAGATTTCCGGCGCACAGCAGAAAAATGGTGACCACGCCGGCGACCGAATAAGCCTCGGCCAGACGCACGGATCTCAGCGGCATGCCGAGCAACGCGCACACCGTGGTGACCGCGGAAATCTCCAGAACGATGAAAAACAGCGCGCTCGATGTTCTTGGCGACCAGCACGCGCCAGAACGGAACCGGCGCCAGAAAATAGATCTGCGCGGCGGAGCGGTCGAAGCCGAACGAATTCCAGAAGCAGACCTCGCTCAGCAGCAGCAGCGAGTACACGCTGACCACGGTCAGATAATTGGTGCCGAACAGGACGCCGGCGTCCGCGGCCGAGCGACATCGGCAGCCAGCATCACCAGGCCGAACGTGAATCCCATCAGAAACACCAGCCGGAATCGCGGCGAGCGCACCAGGAAGCGAATCTCCTTTTCGATCAGCGCGGCCAGCGGATCGGAAAACAACGGCGAGGGGAGATCGAAAGAACGCTTCCAGCAATGCCCTGGCGCGACTTGGGCCGCGCGTCGCCGGCGCCGCGCGGCTTCGCGCATCGAAGGACAAAGTGCGGGTCGAACTGCCAGTGGCCGAACAACGCCGCGGCCAGCGTCCACGCGAGCAGGATTCCGGCCGAGTCCACCGTCGGTAGCCCTGCACTAGGTTGGCCGCCGCGGCTCCAGGGCCACCCGATCCAGGAATCGCCCGGAAGAAGTGCGCGAAGCGGGCGGCCGCGGCCGGGGCCGCGCGTGAACAGCAGGCTGCGGGAGCGCGGCGGCCATCACCAGCAGGAAGAATACGACCTCGCGAATTCGTTTGTGCGCCAGCAGGCGCAACAGCAGATCGCGCAGTCCGACGGCCAGAAACAGATTGAACAGAATATACGGGATCACCGCGAGCGCGCTCCAGCTTCGGCAAGCTCGGGATTCAATAGGATCCCGATCGCGATGCCGCACAGGATCAACATCATCTCGATCGCCGCCGTGACGCGCAGCATGACTTCGATTCCGAACAGTTGCGAAGCCGGGATCGGATAGCACCTGGAGCTTGCGCAGCTCGAGCGACGCGCCGGTGGCGGCCATCAGCAGCGGCACCACCTGCCAGTACAGAAACATAATCAGCATCGCGCCGGGCAGGGCGGTTTTAAGCAAGCCGATGTTCGCGGGATTGGCGACCAAGCCGCGAGCCGGCGACGGCGGCGATGAGCCAGAATCCGTACCAGAAGATGCCGATCAGCGCGGTCCAGGCGGCGCCGCCGCGGGGATAGAAATTGCGCATGGTCCGCCACTGCGCCCAGAGAATGGCGCGCGCGTGCCTCATGGCGTAGCTCATACAGCCAATCGAGCGTTTCCGTGGTGCGATCGACGCCCACGGCGCGCACGAAGGCGTCTTCCAGCGTTTCCGAGGCGCCGCGCAGCTCCGCCATGGAGCCTTCGAGCACCAGCTTTCCCTCGTTGATGATGGCCACGCGGTCGCACAACCGCTCCACCACTTCGAGCACGTGCGAGGTGAGAAAAATGGTGGCGCCGTGACGGACCTGCTCGAGCAGAATATCCTTCATCAGGCGCGCGCCGACGGCGTCGACGCCTTCAAACGGCTCGTCCATCAGGAACAGCTGCGGGCGATGGATCAGTGCGGCGGCCATGGCCACGCGCTTGCGCATGCCCTTGGAATATTCGGCGATGAGCTTGCGCTGGCTGCCGTCCAGCTCGAACAGCTCCAGCAATTCCACCGGCGCGCTCGCGCGCCACGGCGCGATCCAGGCCGTAGATCCGGCCGACGAATTCGATGAACTCGCCGCCGGTGAGATGATCGAACAGCAGCGATTCGTCCGGCACCAGCCCGATCATCTGCTTGATCTCGAGCGCGCGCTCCGGCATCGGCAGACCCAGCAGTTCGGATGGTGCCGGAGGTGGGCGGCGCCAGGCCCATCAGCATTTTGATGGTGGTGGTTTTGCCCGCGCCGTTCGGTCCCAGGAATCCGAAGAAGCAACCGCGCGGCACGGTGAACGTGAGCCCATCGACGGCCGGCTTGTTGCCATACACCTTACGAAGATCTTGAACCTGAATCGCCGGTGAACCCTCGGACATGCCCCCTCCATGGTAGCGGAAGGATGGCTGTTCCGGTGTGTTTCGGGGGGATTAATAGGTACAGCTAACCGGTTGGTATGCTTCGACGTTTTCGAGCGGAGCGGCGGGAATGGACGACCAGCCTTCCAATAAAGTTGTGAGAAGCTGCTCGACTTCGGCGAGAGGTTGATCGATTTGTTGGAAATTGGCATCGAGCAGCAGGTGCTGCATATAAGGATAAAGCTCGGCGAGAGCGCCGCCGATCTCGCCTGCGGCACTACGGTCGAGCGATCGCGAAAGCTCGAGCAGGATTTCCCATGCCTTGGTGATCTGGCGCGATCGCTCAGCAATCTGACGCGCGGCAAGGTGGCGGCGGGCGGCGGCGGTCGCCTCGATCGCGGCGCGATACAGCATACGCACCAGCTTTACGGGGTCCGCGCTGAGAATCTCCGATTCCAGATAGCGATTGTGATTAGAGCTGGCGCGATTCGAATATTCGTGGGTGGGTGTGGCCATTTCGTCCTCACTTGCCCTTTTCGACCAGTTGCGCGGCCAGATTGAGAACATATTGCTCCGGAATCTGATCGACCACGTCGCCGGTAGTCCGGTTCACAATGCGGACCACCATACGCCGCGAGGGGCGATCCATGATGAAGCTGAGTTCGTTGTCCTGGCCGAATAGTTCGGCTCCGTTGACGGCCTTAATGGCATGCACCAACTCGCGCTGGTCCTGATTGATCGGTCTTGGGGCGGCGGGCTCCGCCGCGCCTTGTACGGGGTTGATCGACGTGATATTCATTGGGCCGTTCTCCGGTAGAGAAGTTGCACTCCTCTTCTGCAATCCTTATCGGAGCGCGGCGGAGAAGTGTGAATGTGCTGTCGAGCGGTTTTAGCCCGCGGACGTCGTGGTGCGGACAACCTCATGACCGGAAATGATTTCCTGGAGCGCGAGTCCGGCGCGATATTCCCGTTCGGAAATCTGCCGGCAGTGGCGGATTTCAGCAAATAAGATCGTTTCTTTCAGACGGACTTTCACGGTGGACCCGGGATCGACCGGGGCATCCAGGCGGATTTGCAAACCGGATTTGGAAACGTCGATTACCCGCACCACGATTCTTTCCGACGAAAAGGGAGAGATTACCTGAAGCATCGCGGGGTCATCCGTTGGAATGCGCGCCTCGCGGCGGCGATCCTTGAAAGAAGGCATGGGCAGGGGATCGGCGGGCCAGGTTAATCGAGCGGGCGAAAGCAGCTTGACCAGCTCACTCAGACGCGCGGCGCAGAGCGCGCATCCGTGGAGGTGAGTTTCGATGACGAAAACGCGAAATCGGCCCAAAGTTCCCTGGGCGTACCGATGAAGATCGTCGAAGTCGATGTGCACGGCGGCAGTCCGGCCGGGCCCGTGGCTTGCCATACAGGCCGGCGTCTCCAGGAGCCATCGGCCAGGAGCGAGGGCTTCTTTAGGCAATTACTAAAGAAATGTAAAAATATTCGAGAATATCTTCCGGATATTCGTCGCGATTAATCGCGCAGCGCGAAAGTAAACAGGGAACTGCCCGCCGCGATGGTAATATACTGCTTCCCTCCGGCACGGAAGGCAATGGGCGCGGCCTCCACCAGGCCACCGAGGCTCGCTTTCCATAGCAGTTCGCCGGTACGGGCATCAAGCGCCTGGAAGTAGCCCTCCCGGCCGCCCACGAATAACAGATCGGAAGCCGTGGTGAGGATGCCGCTATCGGTTACGTCGCTCATTTTAAACTCCCATTTCGATTTTCCGGTTTGTGGATCGATGGCCAGAACTGCGCCGTAGGAGGAATCTTCGGTAGGAGTATTGAACGGGCCGCGGCGTCCGGCGGGCATCATCGCGCGAGGTGTACCCCCGGTATAGCGCTGACCTGGCGAAAATTGTGCCGGCATTTTCGTCATATTCATGTTCGATTCCTGCCAGCTGGGAATGTAAAACAGATGCGTGCGCGGGCTGTAGGACGGCGAATACCAGTTGGTGGCGCCGAACAGATTCGGAAAGATCGGTGATCGCCTTGCGCGGTGGGATTCGGCGCTCGGCGCTGCGCATGGGACGGCCGCGTCTCGTCGAGGCCGGTGGCCCAGGTCACCTTGGCGAACGGCGTGCCCGACAGGAATTTGCCAGTGGTCGCGATCGAGCACGTAGAAAGAAGCCGTTGCGATTGGCCCACAGCATCAGCTTGCGGGGCGCTGCCCTTCCAGGTTCCGTCGACCAGCACCGGGACCTGCACGGCGTCGTAATCGTACTCGTCGTGCGGCGTGAACTGGAAATGCCATTTCAGCTTGCCGGTATCGGCGTCGAGCGCGACCACGCGAATCGGTGTAGAGATTGTCGCCGCCGCGGCTGTCGCCGTTCCAGTCGGGGCCGGGATTGCCGGTGCCCCAGTAGATCAGGTTCAGTTCGGGATCGTAGGAGCCGGTCACCCAGACGGGCCGCCGCCGTGCTTCCAGGAATCGCCGGCCCAGGTCTCGTGGCCGGGTTCGCCGGGGCCGGGGATGGTGTAGAAGTGCCAGGCTTCCTTGCCGGTCTGCCGCGTCGTAGGCCGCGATGAATCCGCGAATGCCGTATTCGCCGCCGGCCACGCCGACGATCACTTTGTCCTTGACGACGAGCGGCGCGTGCGTCATGGAGTAGCCGAGCTTCGGATCGCCGACCTCGGTATTCCACAGCGGCCGGCCGCTCTTCGCGTCGATCGCGATCAGGTGCGCGTCGATGCGTGCCCATGAACAGCGTGTCGCCGAGGATCGCCAGGCCGCGATTCACCGATCCGCAGCACACCCGCGCGTCGCGCGACGGGCGGTACTCGTAATCCCAGAACGCGCGCCCGGTTTTGCGCGTCGAGCGCAAAGACGTCATTGGGCGCCTCGGTCATGTACATGACGCCGTCGACCACCAGCGGCGTGGTCTCGAACTTTTCGAGCGATCGCGCCTGGAACACCCACTTCAGTTCCAGGTTCTTGACGTTCGCCGGCGTGATCTGATCGAGCAGGCTGTAGCGCTGGCTGGAATAGCTGCCCGAATAGGTGAGCCAGTTCTGCGGCTCGCGCTCCGGGTGCAGCAGTCGATCGAAGCTGACATCCTGCGCCGCGGCGCTCACGGCGGCGACGCACAAGAACACGAAGGAAAGTTGTTTCATTGCACACCCTTTAGCGAAAGCAGATACGCGACCAGATCGGAGACTTCCCGCGAGCTCAACTTGCCCTGATAGGAGGGCATTGGCGAAGTCTTCAACAGCGTGTACTCTCGAATGTTGTCCCGCGATACCGAGATCATCTGTTCCTTCTGGTCCATGACCTCTACGGTGTAAGTATCCTCATTCAAACGGCGACCGCCGACTACCGTGCCATCCTTGAGCACGATATGCACGAAGCGATTCTGCGGAAGGATCGTTTCGCTGGGCGCAATAATGGATTCCTGCAATGCCGCAGCCGGGCGGCGCGATCCGACGTCGCCCAAATCGGGACCGACTCGGGAGCCCTGGTCGCCGACACGGTGGCACCGGAGGCATCCACCCTTCCCTTCGAATAGGGCCTTACCGTTCGCCGCGTCACCGGAGGCGCTGGTGCCCATGGTCGCGGCATGCAGCGATCGCAGATACGCGACCAGCGCTCGCCGCGAAGGCTCCGCCAGATTGGTGGGAGGCATCGCCGTGCCGGGAATCCCGCTCAGGATCAGCTTCACCAGATCGTCGTCGGACGACGCGCGGCGGAACTCGCCGCTCTTGAAGTCGACGCCCGGCACATTATCGCCTTCCGCGCCATGGCATGGCTGGCAATTGGCGCGATACAACTGGCGGCCTGTTTCCACCGGCGTCTGAGCCTGGGCGTTTTGACCCGGGACACAAAGCACGGCGCCGAGGCAAAGCACAAGAATAGTCGTGTTTTTCACCAGACAGTATCCTCTCACAAGTTTCTCCGCTCTTCTCGACCGGTCAGCGAGTCACCGTGACGGTGAGGTCCTCGTCAGCCCACAGAGCGCCGTCCGAGGCGTGCCAGCGAAGCACGTAAACTCCGGGCTGATCGAAGCTGACCTCGATACCCCACTTGCCATCGGCCGGAGCGGGCGGCGCCTGCCACAAAGGAGCCCACTGCGAATTCGCGCCGGCGCGAGTATCCTCCCACGTTTTGGGCTGCGCGGGGCTGAACGTTACGTTGCCCGGGCCGCGATATTTATAACAAGCGACCCACAGTCCCGTCGCGCTTCCCACGGTGACCTGCTTGGGCGGAATCAATCGCAGGTCGTCCACTTTGGCGTTTCCACGATCGAGAAACGCGCCACGCGTGCGCGGTTTGGGGATCCCGTCGTCGGTGACGTGGGCCGAGAGCGCGAGCACTTCGCCGACCTTCACGGTCCGGTTGCGATCGCCAGCCGCTTCGAGTACCGGCGGCTTGTTGGCGCGAATCTCCGGGGTGCTTACTCCCGCTCCGATCGCGCCGGTTTCCGATGTAAACACCATGTTGTCCAGAAAATAATCCTGCCGCAGCGATCCGTACGCTTTCTGGACTTTTCCGTGCGTCGTCAGCGTCCAGACCACTTCCTTCTGCCCGAAGTCCTTCGGCACATGCACCCGGAATACGAAGCGGTTGCGCCGCGGAAAGAAATGCGTCGGCTGGCCCTGATCCGGTCCGCCTGGCTGGATGCTGTTCTCAGGGCCGACCGGCACGTCGAACTCCTCTTCCCAGTTCGAGTTCATGTAGCCGAACACCATGTTGAAGGAGCCGTCGGCGTTCTTCTCCCATCCTTCGTATGCCGGCGAAACGTGCTGGCCCTTCGCATAGGAAAGCTGTTGCGCTCCGATGATCTGCGCCACCAGCAGGAACGCCGCGGCGGGCATGACGATCCGTCGCAGCCGGAAGCATTCGTTCATATGGATTCATCGGTTTTGCGATCCGCTCGCCGTGGGCGCTTTCAGTCGGCTTCTTGGCCGGCGGCGCGATGATATCGCCGTTGCACAGCGGACAGCCGATGACGACGTCGTTCGCCGTCAGCTTCAGCTTCTCGCGGCGCTTCGCCATCTCCGCCTGGAACTGCTCGTCGGTCAGCGCCACGCGCTGCCCGAGGTCGATGAACATGTTCGCGACCGAGCGATTGCCCGAGCCCTGCCAGTTGCGCGGATCGGGCACGTTCTTGTTCGTCGGCGAGTTGTCCATGTAGCCGATGATGTGCAGGATGGTGCCCTTCGGCAGCAGCGGCGCGGAATCGTCGGTCGTAGTCGTAGCCGCGCACCCAGTTGTGGTCGTAGCCGACGCAGGTCAGCGTCTGGATGTTGTAGCCCCAGATCGCTTCGAGGCACATGCGCGCGCCGGGCGCGTGCAGGTGCGGCTCGAACGAGATGATCTTGGTGTGCTCCTGCAGCACCGTGTAGGCGTGCAGCTGCTGGTTGGCTTCCATTCGGCCTTGATGTCGATGTCGACGCCGTTGCCGAGGCCGATCGCGAGCGCGCTTGCACGGTCGGCTTGTAGCCCTTCGGGAGGAACTTGAAGCCGAACTCGAGGTGCGCCTTCGTGTCGCGGCCGTTCGAGTGCAGGTGCGCCGAGTCGGAGACGATGCTCGAGCCGGCCTGCAGCAGCGCGCGCCGGCGTCGATCGAAGAAGATCGGCGTTGCGGCCGACTTCGTGCACCGGCCAGTCCCGCTCCTCGCCGTCGCCTTCGGATCCAGCGACGGCCCGATCCGCCGTCGGCACGCTGGTGCGTCCAGATCATGTGATGGAACACGTAGCGGCCGCCGACCGTGTCTTGCGGCCGGTAGCTGTCTGGAATGTCGTTGACTTCCTGCATCTCGACGCGACACGTAGCGATCTTCGGTGAGGCCGGTCGGCGCGGCTCCGATCTCGCCCCACCAGTCGGGCGCGTTGGCCTTCACCGTGACTTCCGGCGTGGAGACGATCAGATCGGGCGTGCCGATCGCCCACGCGGTGTCGTCGTTCAGCGGAATGCGGCGGCGGCATGTCGGCCGGGATTGCCGCGCGGCGCGCCGCTGTCGGCCCACTTGGCGATCTTCGCGATCTCGCGGTCGCTCAGCGACGGATCGTTCTTGATAGTGCTGGATGCCGATGTTCTTCTCGACGTACCACGGCGGCATCACGCCGCGTTGTCGCGCCGATGCGGTGCGCTGCTTGATCGCGCGCCCAGGGGCGCACCTCCTCGTAGGTGACGAGCGACATCGGCGCCACGCCGTCGGGCCGGTGGCAGTTCTGGCAGCTGCGCTGCAGGATCGGCGCGATGTCCTTGGAGAACGTGACTTGGGCGGGAACCGCGGTGGTGGTGTCGGCGGCGAAAGCAGTCAGGCCGGCGACCAATACACTAGTGGCACAACAGCGTAGTCGCTTCACAAGTGGTCCTCCCTTGTTCGTATGAGTATACTTCTTGAATTCGAGGGGCGAAAGGGGCCCGCGGCGAGATCCAGGGCGGTCTAACGGGCCTTAAGAATAACCGCGGTGATATTGTCGGGTCCACCCTGGGCCCGCGCCGCGGCGATCAGGGTCTGGCACTTCGCGTCCAAAGGTTGGGACGACGCCAGGGTATCCTTCAACGTATCTTCCGGCGCGACTCCGTGCAGCCCGTCGCTGCACAGCAGCACCTGCGCCCCGGACGACGGCTTCAAGGTGTAGGTATGCACCCGCAGTTGATCCGACACTCCGATCGCCATGGTCAAAACGTGCCGCATCGGGTGGTTCTTGAGCGCGTCTTCGTCGAGCCCAAGGCGCCTGCCCACTTCGTTGACCCAGCTTTGATCCTCGGTTATGGGGCGCAGAGCGCCGTGCTCGAAAATATATCCGCGGCTGTCGCCGACGCTGGCGACCAATAATTCCGGGCCCAATTCGAGCGCGGCCACGAGCGTGGTGCCCATGCCTTCCATGTTGACGTCCGCGGCGGCCTGGTCCATCACCCGGCGGTTGGCTTCCTCGAAGGCGGTGACCAGGGTCGCGGCTTCCACCTTGCCGTTGGCCGCGGCGATGACGTCGCGCACCGTTTCTACCGCGATTTTCGAGGCATGCTCGCCGGCGCGAGCTCCGCCCATCCCGTCCGCAACCATATACAAGCCGAGGGACGGCGCGAGCAGAAAATTGTCCTCATTGTTATTCCGGACGCAGCCCGGGTCCGTAGCGCCTACGGCATCTATCATGAGCCTCTCGATTATACCCGGTTCAGACAGAGGAGTCTGTGATTTCCGGATAACCTTTTCCCGCGCTTGAGTTTGTTCGGGCGGGTTGGCCGTCCAGCGAATGCGGACCTTCATTGTTTCTTGGGGTCCAGCATCGCCTTCAATTGCCAGTAGGCGCGTTCCTCGTAATTGGTCTTAAGCCGTTCGAGATTGATCAGCCGCGCGTCGATACCGGGCTTCAATCCCTGCTTTTTTTCGCAGCGGGCCGCCAGCGTGGCCGCCGTCGCGTCTCCTGGATCGTGTTCGGTCACGAAGCGGAAATGCTCCGACGCGCCGGCGAAATCGCCCTTTTTAAACAGCGCGTAGCCGAGATTGAACTGGTACACCGGGTCGCGCGGATCTCCTTCGATAGCCTTGCGCAGATCGTCGATCGCCTGGGGCAGATTGCGACGGCTTTCGGCCGCGCCCAGATCGTTATACACCTCGCTCAACGGGACCGCCGCGACGATCATTTGAAACGCTTTCTGCGCTCCCGCGAAATCGCCGGACTGAAACAAGGAGAGCCCCAGCAGAAAACTCGCCTCGCGATAATGAATATCGTCCGGCGCCACCTTGGCGAGCCAATCGGCGGCCTGTCGATATTCCTTGCGCTGATAATGAATCTGACCGAGCTGATAGCAGGGATGCGCGAAATGCGGGTCCAGGCGCGCCGCCTGCAGGAAAAATTGCTCCTTCTGATCCGGATTCCCTGCCAGCAGCCCTCGGACGTATATTTCCTCGGCGTCCAACCGCACCGGTTGGCGCAGCGAACGAAACTCGGATTCGGGAGGCGCCAGTTTCGGCGCCAGCAGATCGAGCGTTCTCCATGCCAGGTGCGCCTGCAGCGTCGCCAGATCCTCAATCGATCCGGTCTCGACAAACGCCGGCCCGGCGCGCATGCGCTTCAGGTCCAGAATACGGCCGGAAATTTTAAGCGATCCTTTCGCTCCGCTGCCCACCGCGTTCGCCGCCGGGGTGAATTCGAAAGTCCCATAAATCACCTCTTCGACGTCCAGTTCCTCGCCGATCTTCATCACCGAAGCCTGGGAAAGAGGTTCGCGCTCGCGCAGTCCCAGGCGGCGGAAGGCAGCCTGGATGTCGGGGCGTTCGAGGGTCAGAATTCCACGGGAACCGAGCGCCTCGGCGATGGTCTCGGCGGTGCTTTCGCCAAGCCAGTCCAGACTCGCCTGCGATGGCGACCGGGCGCTATTCCAAAAAGGGAGAACGGCGGCGGTATCGCCGAACACCGGGATTCCGGCGAGCGCCAGAATCCACGCGGTACGCCACCATTGCACCCACCCAGTGTAACTGAATCGCGAAGCAGCCGCGACCGAAGGAAGCGGTGGATGCGAATTTGTTCACAGGCAGGAAATATTTGTCTATTTAAGCGAATGAATGTCTAATTAATATTGAAAAACGGAGCCGCATTCGCGCGATTTAATGCGCGCGCGGCTCCGCGCAACCACAGGAGATCAATTATTGAATACGAGTCGGGTTTTGCTGCCACCCACCTGGATCTCAGAGACGCGATATTTCCCGTCGCCGTTACGATAGCGAACGATGGTCGCCGGGTGTTTGGAATCGTCGGTCTCCACTTGCACGGCTGCCTCCACCGTGTGCTTTCCGGCCTTAATTACGGCCTTATCTCCATCTACCTCCACGCGGTATTCGCCGGCTTTCAACTCATTCCCGCCGACAATCGCCGATTGGAGAAACTTCACGCTGAAACTGGTCGCCGCGCTGGCCATGCTTGCCACGGCGCCCAGACACACGAACCACGTTGCCAACTTCATACGCTTGCTCTCACCCCTTTGAACTGATCTGTTCATGCGAACTTTTTTGCGGCTCGCTAGAGGTATATACGCTCGAAAGGGCTTTCGGTTCGTGTAAAAAAGAAAAAAGTCAGATGAATTTCCGGACCATTTCCAAACACTGTTCGAGGACGGACGGCGTGGTCCCGAATCCGGACAGCCAATGCACCTGCGCATCTCGCCGGAACCAGGTCCATTGGCGCTTGGCGTATTGCCGCGTTTCGAGCTGCGTAGACGCAATCGCCTCATCAAGGCTCAGCGTTCCACGCAGGTATTCGAGCGCCTGGCGGTAGCCGAGCGACTCAAACGGTTTCTCGTGTCCGGTGCATCCGGCGTCGAGCAGATCTTTCACTTCTTCGATCAGGCCGCAGCGAAACATTTCCGCGGCCCGCGCATCCAAACGTTCGTAGAGGACCGCGCGATCCGGATTCAATCCGATTTTCAATGTTCGATATCCGGCCAACGCTTCGGCCGAAGCGCGCGACGGGGCGGGTTGGTGCGTGAGCAGGCGGATTTCGAGGGCGCGCGTGACCTTTTGTGTGTCGCGCGCATGAATCCGCGATGCGGCGGCGGGATCGAGCCGCGACAGGATCCGGTGCAGGGAGCCAGGCCGGCGGCGGTTCCGGTCCGCCAGGCGCCGGCGGAGCGTGTCGTCGCGATCGGGAAGATCCGGCAGGCCCTCCAGCAGGGCGCGCAGATAAAAGCCGGTGCCCCCGGCAATAACCGGGAGGCTCCCGCGCGCGGAGATATCGCCAATGATTCGCCGGGCGTCTCGCGCATAATCGCCGGCCGAGTAAACTTCGTCGGGATCCGCCACGTCGATCAGGTGATGAGGGATTCCGCGCCGCTCCGGCTTGTCTGTTTTTGCCGTTCCGACGTTGAATCCGCGGTAAATCTGGAGCGAATCGCAATTCACAATCTCGCCATGAAACGTTTCGGCGACGTTCACCGCGAGCGCGCTTTTCCCTGCTCCAGTAGGTCCGAGAATGACAATCAGGGGCTTTTCAGGCATGGGAGCGGACCTCCCTCAGGCGCCCGAACCGGGCCGTCCGGGAAGCCGATATACTTAAGTGTAGTAGGAAGTTTCGAGAGAGGACGCGCATGCATAAAGTAGTCGCAGCATTGATGGCAGTCGGCCTCACGGCGTGGGCCCAGGCGCCCGCGGCCGCCGCACCCGACGCGACGCAGAAGGTCGATAAAGCTTCGGCATATTATCACTACACTCTGGCGCACATGTACGCCGAACTGGCCAGCGCCTACGGCAACCGCAACGATTACCTGAACAAGGCCATCGAGAACTACAAGGCAGCCATCAAGGCGGATCCGACCACGCCCATGCTGAGCGAGGAGCTTTCCGAGCTGTACATCGGTTCCGGGCGCCTGCGCGAGGCGCAAAGCGACGCCGAAGATACGTTGCGGCAGAATCCCAACGATGTCGCCGCCCATCGCCTGCTGGCGCATATTTTCACGCAGCAGATCGGCGACCGGCAGCAGAATCGCGTCGACGAAGGCATGCTGCACAAGGCCATCGAGCAATATCAGAAGATCACGGAGCTGGCGCCCAAGGACGTCGATTCGTGGCTGATGCTCGGGCGGCTTCAGAAGGTCGCGCAAAATTCCGTCGAGGCGCAGAACGCTTTCAAGAAAGCGCTGGCGCTCGAACCCGACAACGAAGACGCGCTGACCGGACTGGCGCAGGTCTATCTCGACCTGGGCGACAGCACTTCGGCCGCGGATCTGATCAAGAAACTGGCGGAAAAGAGCCCGTCGCAGCGCAGCCTGCGCGCGCTGGCCAATGCTTACGAACAGATGAAGGAATACTCGCTCGCCGCCGATGCGCTGAATCGGGCGATCGAAATGAATCCTCCCGATGCGAGCGATCTGAAGCATGAGCTGGCTCAGGATCAGATGTTCGCCAAGCAATACGCGGCGGCTCTCGGAACCTATCAGGACCTGGTCAAAGAAGAGCCCAGCGACGCGCAGGCGTTCCTGCGCATGTCCCAGATTTATCGCGAGCAGAAGGATTTCGCCAAAGCCCGCGAGATGTCCGACAAAGCCAAGAATATCGAGCCCGACAACATCGAGATCCGCTACAACGAAGTGGGCATTCTCGAAGCCGAGGGCAAAGTCTCCGACGCCATCACCACGCTGAGCGATCTGCTGGTCACTACGCAAAAACGCTCCTATAACCAGGAGGAGCGGGCCAACCGGATGGCGTTGCTCGAAAAACTGGCCAATCTGAATCGCACCCTGGACCGGACGGAGCCCGCGGTTACCGCGCTGCGCCAGATGGCCGATCTGGATTCGAGCCTCGCGCCAAGGCTGACCGGCGAGATTATCGACACCTATCGCACCGGCAAGGATTTCGCGAAAGCGCAGCAGGAGGCCGATGCGGCCGTGAAGAAATGGCCGGACGACCGCACCATTCGTCTGACTCACGCCGCTCTGCTCGCCGATATGGGCAAAGTGGATCCCGCGGCGGCCGAGATAAAGAAGCTCCTGGGCGGCAAGGACGATCGCGAAACGTACCTGGCGCTCGCTGAGGTTTACGACAAAGGCAAGAAGTACGAGGACATGATGAAGGCGCTCGACGACGCTGAGAAGATCTCGAACACCAACCAGGAAAAAGAAGGCGTGTGGTTCATGCGCGGCGCCATGTTCGAGAAGCAGAAGAAAGAAGAGCAGAGCGAAGCGGAGTTCCGCAAGATTCTGGAGATCGACCCCGATAGCTCGGCCACGCTGAATTATCTCGGCTTCATGCTCGCCGATCGCAATACGAAATTGAACGAAGCCTTGCAGATGATCACCAAGGCGGTGAATTCGGATCCCAACAACGGCGCGTATCTCGACAGCCTCGGCTGGGTGTATTTCCGCATGGGCCGTCTGCAAGAAGCCGAGGACAATATCCGCAAAGCGCTGGTGTTCACGCCGCGCGACGCCACCGTTCACGATCATCTGGGCGATGTGCTGATGAAGGAATCGAAGGTGCGGGATGCCGTGGCCCAATGGGAAGCATCGCTCAAGGAATGGCAGTCGAGCTCGGCCTCCGATCAGGAGCCCGCCGATATCGCGAAAGTGAAGACCAAGCTCGATTCCGCGAAAGTCCGGCTGGCTAGAGAGAACGGCTCGAAGCCGGAGAAGCGATAGTCGAAACGTTCGCGATCTTGCATCGCTGTCATCATTTACTAATGACCAGGTTGTAAACTGGAGAATCCATGCGCAAGTGGATTCTTTCTCTCCTCCTCGTTTTCTCGCTCCAGGCGCAGACCAGGCCCGCTCCGAGACCAGCTACAACCAGGGTCGAGCCGAAACTGGTGGTGGCCATCGTCATCGACCAGTTCCGTTACGATTACCTTACGCGTTTTCGCGCCGATTACACCGGCGGCTTGAAGCGCATGCTCGATCAGGGCGCGGATTTCACCAACGCCCATCACGAGCACATCCCGACCGTCACCGCCGTGGGCCACTCGACCTTCCTCTCCGGCGCGACTCCCGCGATGAGCGGCATTATCGCCAATGAATGGTGGGACCGCTCGGTGCACAAGCGCGTCACCAGCGTGTCCGACGATTCGACCAAACTGCTCGGCGGAGCAGGAGAAGGCTCGTCGCCGAATCGCCTACTGCAATCCACCGTCGGCGACGAATTGAAAATGTCCGGCAAGGGCGGCAAGGTGATCGGCGTCTCTATCAAGGATCGCGCCGCGATTCTGCCTTCCGGTCACATGGCGGACGGGGCTTACTGGTTCGATGGCAAGACCGGCAACTTCGTCAGCAGCACGTTTTACTTCCCGGAATTGCCCGCGTGGGTGCGCGAGTTCAATCAGTCGCGTCCCGCCGATAAGTTCGCGGGCAAGGAATGGATGGGGCACCAGATGCCCGCCGCGGCCGACGCCAAGCTGTACGCCGCGCTCGAAGCGACTCCTTACAGCAATGAACTGGTCGAGCAATTCGCGCTGCGGGCCCTAACGTCTGAAAAACTCGGCGAGAGCGGAAAAATCGATCTGTTGACGGTGAGTTATTCCGGCAACGATTACGTCGGCCATCGCGACGGTCCCGATGCGCCCACGGTTCGCGACATGGCCATTCGCGTCGACAAGCTTATCGGGGAGTTGATGCGCGCCGCCGACGCGCAGGCCGGCGCCGGACGCGTTCTCTACGTCCTGACCGCCGATCACGGCGTCGCGCCGGTCCCGGAGGTCAATCAGAAGCGTAAGATGCCGGGCGGGCGTCTCGATTCGAAGCAGGAACGCGCGGTGGTCGAAAGCGCGCTCACCAAAGCCTTCGGCGAGGGCCGGTGGATCGACGATATGTCCGACACCATCTACCTGAACCTGGATACGATCGCGGCGCACCGCCTCGCTCCAGCCGCGGTAGAGAGCGTCGCCGCCGACGCCCTGCGCGCCCAGCCGCACATTTTTCGGGTCTACACCCGGACGCAGTTGCTCAACGGCTGGTTTTCAGCGGACGAGGTCGGCGTCCGCGCCCGCAACGGGTTCAATTCCGAGCGATCCCCGAACGTGGTGATCATTCCCGATCCCTACTGGATGTTCAGCGCCTCCGGCACCACCCACGGCGCGCCTTTCGACTACGACGCCCATGTGCCGATCCTGTTCCTTGGACCGGGGGTCCGTGCCGGGCGCTACAACCGGAACGTCATGGTCAACGACATCGCGCCAACGCTCGCCACCATGCTGGACGTCGAAACTCCCAGCGGGAGCATCGGCCGGGTGCTGGATGAAATGTTGAAATAGCGCCTGCTAGAATAAGGTTCTATAAAGGAGTCTGTCTAAACCAATGTTCCGCATGTCCGTGATCCCGGCGCTGGCAGTGTGCGTAGTCGGGCTCGTCACCCCCTCCATCGCCGCCGCGCAGACCAAAATCGGTGTGGTGAATCTGCAAAAGGCGATTTTAGATAGCGCCGAAATCAAGAAAGCTTCCGCCGATATGCAGGCGAAATACAAGCCCCGGCAGGATGCGCTTGAAAAAGCTCAGCGCGACCTCAGCGATATTCAGGCGCAGCTTCAGGCGAGCCAGGGAAAGCTGAGCGCGGCGGGCGAAGCCGACCTTCAAGCTCGCGGACAGCGCAAGCAGCGTGAGGCGCAGCGGCTCCAGGACGATCTTCAGGCCGATGTGGACGCGGAGCGCAACGCCGTTCTCCAGCGCGCCGGCCAGCGCATGACCGAAATTCTGCGCAAGATTTCGGACGAAAAAGGGCTGGACGCCATCATCGACGTCACCAACATCGTGGTGTTCAAACCCGCGCTCGAAGTGACCGCGGAGGCGACGGCCATGTACGACAAAGCCTATCCGGTGAAGTGACGTGGCGGGCTACCTGGATGCCTACGGTGTCGCCGATCTGCGGCGGGAGCGCATCCGCAAGCGCATCATAATCTGGGGCCTGGCGATCCTGGTCGTCGCCACAATCGGATATTTTGCATTCCGCAACTTTCGAGAGGAGCGGCAGTTGAAGAACTTCTTCACGCTCCTCGAACAGAAAAAATATCAGCAGGCCTACGCGTTGTGGGGCTGCACCCAGGATTCGCCGTGCAAATATTATTCGGCGGAGAAATTCCTGGAAGATTGGGGTCCGTCGAGTCCCTACGCCAGTCCTCAGAACATTCGCACCCTGCATGAGGATGTCTGCGGCACCGGAGTGGTATTCGATGTCCAGGCGCCCAAGACTGAAGACGTCGGCTTGTACGTCGACCGCAATACTTACCTGGTCAGCTTCGCTCCCTGGCCGCGCTGCCCCGGTCCGCATCTCCGGCTGTGGGAGTTTCTAAGAGAACATCTCTAACCAACAGGGCGCGATCCATCGGTTAAGATAGCAGAGTGAATCGCGCACTCCTCTCTCTCTTCGTCCTCGCGGGACTCGCCTCCGCCCAACGTTACGATCCGGCGCTTTTCGGCGGCCTTAAATGGCGCAGCATCGGTCCCGACCGCGGCGGCCGCTCCATCACTTCCGCCGGAAGCTCTTCGCGTCCCAATGAATATTACTTCGGCGCGACCGGCGGCGGACTCTGGAAGACCACCGACGGCGGAACTACGTGGAAGCCGGTCACCGACGGCCAGATTCAAGAGTTCGTCCGTCGGCGCGGTCGCCGTGGCGGAATCGAATCCCGACGTCGTCTACATCGGCATGGGCGAGACCGAGCTGCGCGGCAACATCATGCAGGGCGACGGCGTCTATAAGTCGACCGACGCGGGCAAGACCTGGAAGCACATCGGGCTCGGCGATACGCAGGCCATCGCGCGGATTCGCGTCGATCCGACGAATGCCGATATCGTATACGTCGCCGCGCTGGGTCATCCCTACGGGCCGAACACGGAGCGCGGCGTGTTCCGTTCGCGCGACGGCGGCAAGACCTGGCAGAAGATCCTCTATAAGAGACGATCGCGCGGGCGCGGTAGATCTTGTCGCTCGATCCGCACAATCCGCGCGTGATGTTCGCGGCCATCTGGGATGTCTACCGGACATCGTGGACGCTATCGAGCGGCGGCCCGCTGCAGCGGGCTTTACAAATCGACCGACGGCGGCGATCACTGGACCGAGATCACGCGCAATCCCGGATTGCCGCAGGGTATCATCGGGAAAATCGGCGTCGCGGTTTCGCGCGATTCGAATCGCGTCTACGCGATGGTCGAAGCCGACGACGGCGGCCTGTTCCGCTCCGAAGACGCCGGGCGCGACGTGGACGCGGATCAACGAAGATCGCCGCATCCGTCAGCGCGCGTTCTATTACTCGCGCATCACCGCCGACCCGAAGGATAAAGACACCGTCTACATGCTGAACACCGGGCTGTACAAGTCCAGCGACGGCGGCAAGACCATCAAGGCGCTTCGTCCGCCGCATGGCGATCAGCACGATCTGTGGATCGCCTCGAACGATCCCAAACGCATGATCAATTCGAACGACGGCGGCGCGCAACGTTTCGGTCAACGGCGGCGAAACCTGGACCGACGCAGAATTATCCCCACCGCGCAGCTCTATCACGTCGCCACCACGATCGACGTTCCCTATCACGTCTGCGGCGCGCAGCAGGACAACACGACCATCTGCGTCACCAGCGCGCCCGCGGGCCGCGGCGGCGGCGCCACCGGCTCGGAGTATCTCGGCCGTCCCGTCTATTCGCCGGGCGGCGGCGAAAGCGGCTACATCGCGCCCGATCCGAAGAATGCCGAACATCTTTTACGCCGGCAGCCAGGGCGCACTGCTGACCCGCTACGATCGCGCGACCGGTCACATGCGCGACGTGCAGGTTTATCCGCTGTTCTTCTCCGGTATGTCGTCGAGCGTGCTGAAGGAACGCTGGCAGTGGACGTTCCCGATCGTCTTCAACCCCGCTCGATCCGAAAATTCTCTATACGTCGTCGCAGCATTTGTGGAAGACCACTAATGAAGGCCAGAGCTGGGAAGATGATCAGCCCGGATCTGACGCGCGCCGATCCGAAAACTCTGGGCGATTCGGGCGGCCCGATCACCAAGGATCAGAACGGGCCGGAAATTTACGCGACCATTTTCACCATCGCGCCGTCGCTCCACGACGTGAACACCATCTGGACCGGTTCCGACGACGGCCTGGTGTACATCACGCGCGACGGCGGCAAGAACTGGAAGAACATCACGCCGAAAGGCATGCCCGATTTCATTCGCATCAGCCTGATCGATGCGTCGCCGACCAAGCCGGGAACGGCGTATCTGGCCGCGAAGAATTATCAGGCCGACGACCGGAAACCCTACGCCTATCGCACCGACGATTACGGCGCCACCTGGACCAAGATCGTCAACGGTATTCCCGACGACGATTACGTTCATGTGGTTCGCGAAGATCCGAAAGCGCCCGGGCCTGCTGTTACGCCGGAACGGAGCACGGCATCTATGTTTCGTTCGATAACGGCGCGCAATGGCAGTCCCTGCGCCTGAATCTGCCCGACACGCAGGTGCCCGATCTGCTGATTCAAGGCGACGATCTGGTGATCGCCACGCACGGCCGTTCGTTCTACATCCTGGACGACATCTCGATTCTGCGGCAGCTCGCCGGGCAATATCAGCACTACGCATCTGTTCACGCCGCGCCCCACCGATCGTTCGCTCGATCGCGGCGCGGTGTTCGATTACTTCCTGCCCAAGGCCGCCGATTCGGTGACAGATCGATATTCTGGATTCGGCCGGTAAGGTGGTGCGCTCCTTCGTCGCGTCGCCCGACGAAGAAAAGAAGATGGAAGCGCGCCGCAAGGAACAGGAAGAGCAGGGTGGAGGCGGAGGTGGACGAGGCGGCGCGGGTCTGCCCGGCCGCAAGGAAGGCGGCAATCGCTACACCTGGGATCTCCGCTATCCCGGCGCGACCATGTTCGACGGGCCTGATCATGTGGGGCGCGCAATCCGGACCAGGGACCGCTCGCGGTGCCCGGCAATTACCAGGTCCGCCTGACGGCGAACGGCGTCACGGAGACGCGCCCGCTCCGCATCGCCCGTGATCCGCGCGAAATCCACATCACCCAGGCGGATCTCGAGGAACAATTCAAGCTCGCGACCGCAAGTGCGCGACAAGACCAGCGAAGCCAACGACATGGTGATCCGCATTCGCGATCTGAAGAAGCAGATCGACGATCGTGTGAAGAAGGCTCCGTCGCTGAACGCGGCGGGCGAGCGCCTCTCCACCCGTCTGAGCGCGGTGGAAGAAGACGTCTATCAGGTCCGCAACCGCAGCGGCCAGGATCCGCTGAATTTCCCGATCAAGATCAACAACCAGTTGGGCGCACTGATGCGCGTGATCGAAACCGGCGACGCCAAGCCGACCGATCAGGACTACGCCGTGTTCAAGGAACTCTCCTCGCGTCTCGACGCCATCAAACAGCACATGGATGAGGTGCTGAACAGCGATCTCGCGACGTTCAACAAAGCCGCGCAATCGGCCGGCCAGGCGGCAGTGAAATAGATCTTTATTAAAAAGGGGACAGACCGACAGATGTTGATGCTAAGTGCAGTGGCCGTGGACAGAGTGGGCTGTCCCCTTTTTCACAGCTAGAGCTTCGGAAATCGACTCAGCGGAAACGTATCTACCGGCACCGACCGCTGCTGCACCAGCACCCCTCCATCTACAACAAGGCACGCTCCGGTGATGTAGCGCGCATCGTCCGTCGCCAGGAAAACCGTGGGCCCCGCAATCTCCTCGGCCGAACCCAAATATCCCAGCGGAACCACTTTGCCCCGTTCCGTCGCGACCTCGTCCGTAATGTCGTACGTCCGGATCAATCCCGGCACAATCGCGTTCACCCGCACTCCGTACGGCGCCAGATCGAGCGCCATCGCCCGCGTCATCGCCTCGATTCCGCCTTTCGACGCGTCGTACGCGACGTTCCCGCGGTGCGCCTTGGTCGCTCCGCCGCTCGACATATTGATGATGACGCCCGAGTGCTTCCGGGCCATCGACTGCGCTGCGCGATGCGAGCATAGAAACGCGCCTTTCAGATTCACGCCGAGCACCTTATCCCACCAGGCTTCATCGCCCTCCAGAAAATGGCGATCGGCATAAATATTGCCGGCATTGTTCACCAAAATATCCACCTCGCCCGCCTGGTCGAACATTGCTTCCACTTGTGCTTTGCTCGAAACGTCCGCCGGGACCGCCTGACCGCCGATTGCACCGGCCACCTCCCGCGCCCGAGCCTCGTCCACGTCATTCACCACCACTCGCGCGCCCTCTTCGGCGAACCGCTGCGCCACCGCCCGTCCGATTCCGTGACCCGCGCCGGTCACCAGGACCACCTTGCCCTCAAATCTACTCATGACGTAACGAGCCTACCGCAGTTACCACCCACGAAACCTGTGCCAGTCATGGTTTGGTGGGGGTCAGTTTTTCAAACTGTCATGGTTTGAGGCTCGTTCCGGAACCGGGTAAAATAAAAAGAGTGATTCCGGAAAATCCGACGGACGCCGCGGCTCCGCTTTCTCCCGTCCCTGATCCCGTCGTCGAACAGCCCACGCCGGCTCCCGCGCCCGAAGTCGAACCCCAACGCGGCACCATCGCCGAGTGGACCATCACCGTTCTCCTTCTTCTGTTCCTGACCACCACGCTGGTGCAGGCGTTCGTGATCCCGACCGGATCGATGGAAGATACCTTGCTGGTGGGCGATCATCTGCTCGTCGACAAGCTCACCTACGCGCCGCCGGGCCCGATCAGCAAGTACATTCTGCCCTATCGCGAGCCGAAACGCGGCGATATCATCGTGTTTCGCTATCCCGTGGACATCACCCAGACGTTCGTCAAGCGGTGCATGGGCGTTCCCGGCGATCGCATCAAGCTGGTGAATAAACAGGTGTATCTGAACGGCGTCAAGATCGACGAGCCGTATAAAGTTCATAAAACCGACTACATCGATTCTTATCGCGATAATTTCCCGGGCGAGCCGAACGCGAATCTCTATCCCGGCGCGCTCGATATGCTGCAGCATCACGTGGTCAACGGGGAAGTGGTGGTGCCGCCCGGTTACTATTTCGCGATGGGCGACAATCGCGATTCCTCGCTCGACAGCCGTTATTGGGGTTTCGTTCCGCGCGAAAATATCATCGGCAAGCCGCTGATCATCTATTGGTCTTTCGACGCGCCCACCAGCGAGCTGAACAGCTCCGCCATCAATTACACCCATATTCTGGACCTGGCGGAGAATTTCTTCTCGAAAACCCGCTGGCGCCGGACTTTCATGCTGCTACACGGGTATCCTGTCAAGTAGAGCCATCCGGCCAACCCAGACATGAAGAAAATTGCCGACTCCACGCGCGACTTTATCACCGAGTGGACTATTAACATCCTGATCCTGCTTTTCGGCACCACCACGCTGGTTCAGGCGTTCATCGTACCGACTCCGTCCATGGACACCACCGTGCGCGTGGGCGATCATCTGCTGGTCGATAAGCTATCCTACGCGCCGCCGGGCGCCATCAGCCGCTACTTGCTCCCGTATACCGAACCCAAGCGCGGCGACATCATCGTGTTCCGCTACCCGATAGACATCCAGCAGAATTACGTCAAGCGCGTGATCGGCGTGCCGGGCGATCACATCAAAGTGGTAAACAAGGTGGTGTACCTCAACGGCAAGGGGCTGGTGGAGCCGTACACCCACCACATCTCGCCCGAACTGGAACCGTATCGCGACAATTTCCCGTCCGATCCGGTGGGTCCGGTGTACGATCGCGCTCGTCTGATGCTCCAGAATAATGTGGTCAACGGCGAAGTTGTGGTTCCGCCCGGCTTTTATTTCGCGATGGGCGACAATCGGGACAACTCGCTCGACAGCCGCTATTGGGGCTTCGTTCCTCGCGAAAACATCATCGGCAAGCCGCTGGTTATTTTCTGGTCCTACGACGCGCCCACCGAGGACTGGGTGGACGACAGCTCCAACCATTGGATCGACCTGGCGACGCATTTTTTCACCAAGACGCGCTGGGACCGCGAGTTGAAGCTGGTCCGCGGCTATCCCATTCAGTAGATGACCCATCGCTACGGGCTGATTCTGGCGGGAGGGCGGGGAACGCGTTTCTGGCCGCGCAGCCGTCGCGCCCGGGCGAAACAAGTCCTGCACTTTTTCGGGGACCGCTCCCTGATCCAACAGACGGTGGATCGTTTGCGTCCCATCCTGCCGCCGGAGCGGATCTGGATTCTCACCAACCATCATCTGCGGGATGAGATTGTACGCCAGCTTCCCGAAGTTCCCAGGAAACAGATCCTGGCGGAGCCGGTGCAGCGCAATACCGCGCCCGCCATCGGGCTCGCGGCGGAAATTCTGCAATCGATCGACCCTCAGGCAGTGATGGGAGTTTTTCCAGCCGACCACGTCATCGGACGGCCTCGGGATTATGTCGCGCTGTTGAAGCCGGCTTTTCGTGCCGCCGCCGGCGGTAAGATCGCCGTCCTTGGCATCCAGCCGCGATGGGCCGAGACCGGCTATGGGTATATCGAATTTCCGAAGAGTGTAAAGCCCGGCGCTGCCGAGCCGGTGGAAGTGCGCAGTTTTCGCGAAAAGCCCGATGCCGAAACCGCCGGGCGCTTTCTCAAGGCCGGCAATTTCTATTGGAACGCGGGCATGTTTTTCTGGCGAACGTCGGTTTTGCTCGATGCCCTGCGGGCATTTCTTCCCCAGACGGCGAAGCTGCTCGACGGCCTGCCGGCCTTCGGCTCGCGAAGCTTCGCCTCAAAGCTCGCGGATGCGTTTCCGCGTTGCGAAAACATTTCGATCGATTATGCCGTGCTGGAACGCGCTTCGAACGTCGTCGGAATACCCGCCGGAGACATCGGCTGGAACGACGTCGGAAGCTGGAACGCCGTTTACGAATTGCAATCGCGCGACGCCCAGGGCAACGCCGCGGGGGCCGATGCGCTGATCGAATCGAGCAGCGGCAACTACGTCGACGCGGGCCGGAAACTGGTGGCGCTGCTGGGCGTGAAGGATCTGATCATCGTGGATACTCCCGACGCGCTGCTGATCGCCGATCGCCATCGCGCGCAACAGGTCGGTGATCTGGTAAAGCGCCTGGAAAAATCCGGCCGCGACGATCTGCTCTAATTGGCGATCTAGGCCAGCCGGTTCCACTTCGCCAGGAACGATTCGTCGGCCTGCGCGTCGATTTCCCGCGCGAAATCCGTCTGCCATTTGTCGTGCCGCTGATTCTTCAATCGCTCCAGCAGTTTCACGTCACGGCGCTTTTTCGCCACCACCTGGAGCTGCGCCGCAATGCGCTGCTGGACTCCCGCGCGCAATCCTTCCAGGCGGATTCGTTCGTGGAATACGAATTTCCGAAAGCAATCGACTGCCGCCAATTCGGCTCCCGTGGACGATGGCGCTTTGACCAGCGCCTGTTCGGATTGGTCGCGCTCGCGATCCAGTTCCGCCTTGCGCGCCTCGATCGACCGCAGTTCGGTATAAATCTGTTCGAGCTTCGCTTCTTCCACGCGCGCCAGCGTCGCGCGCCAGTCCATTACCCGGCCCAGAGGGAACGCGAATTTCTTCATATCCTTGTCGCCTTATGCGTGTTTCGCCAGAACATAGAGTTTTTCGAGCGTCTGCGGCAGCGGTTCCGCGAAATCCGGCTCCTGCCGCAGAAATTCCATCAGCTTCGGCCGCACCCGGATCGCCGAGTCGAGCCGCGCGTTCGATCCCGCGGCGTAGGCGCCCAGGTTGATCAGATCCTCCGACTGTTGATAGTTCCGCCAGCGCCTCGCGGATTTTGCGCGCCGCTTCCCGCTGCTCCGGCGTGGCGACGCGGCTCGCCAGGCGGCTGACGGAATTCAGAATGTCGATGGCCGGATAGTGGCCCATCGCGCCCAGTTCGCGCGACAGAATGATGTGGCCGTCGAGAATCGCGCGCACCGCGTCGCAGATCGGTTCGTTGAAATCGTCGCCTTCCACCAGCACCGTGAAGAAACCCGGTGATCGATCCGTTCGCGAAATTCCCGGCGCGTTCGAAGATTTTCGGCAGCAGATTGAACACGCTGGGCGTATAGCCTTTCTGGCTGGGAGGCTCGCCCGCGGCGAGGCCGATTTCGCGCTGCGCCATGGCCAGGCGCGTGACCGAATCCATCACCAGCAGGACGCTCTTGCCGCAATCGCGAAAATATTCGGCGACCGCCAGCGCGACGAACGCCGGCGCGAATGCGCAGCGGGCGCGGGCATATCGGAGGTCGCGCACCACCACCACGCTGCGCTTCAGTCCTTCCGCGCTCAGATTCTTTTTCGAGGAACTCGCGCACCTCGCGATTGCGCTCGCCGATCAGCGCGATCACGCTGACGTCGGCCGAATTGTGCCGCGCCATGGCGCCCAGCAGCGTGCTCTTCCCGACGCCGGAGCCGCCGAAAATTCCGATGCGCTGTCCCTTTGCCGAACGGCAGCAGGCTGTCGATGGCGCGGACGCCGGTCACCAGAGGCTCGGTGATGTGCTCGCGCTCGAGCGGGCCGGGAGGCGTGGCGTACAGATCGTAGCAGCGCCTCCGGATCGATCGGCGGACCGCCGTCCATGGGCTTGCCGAATCCATCGAGCACGCGGCCCAGCAGTTGCGGGCCGACCTCGCACTCGCGCCGCTTCCGGGCGCGCGACGACCGTGTCGCCCGAGCTGCAACCCGCCGGTTTCCTCGAGCGGCATCAGCAGCACGCGGCCGTCGCGGAACCCGACCACCTGCGCGCGCACGCGTGCGCCCGCCTGCGGATGCGAATTTCGCAGAAATCGCCGACCGCCGCGGCCGGACCGTCCGAGGCGATCAGCAATCCCGACCATTTCGCGCACGTGTCCGGACCATTGCAGCGTCTCGATGCGCGGCAGCGCCGCCGAGATAGTCTTCGAGGATCATTTCATGCTTCGCCGCTTCATGATGTCCGTCAACCCGCGCTCGATTTCGCGCGAGTTGCGTATCCACCGATGCGTCCAGCTCGCCGCGCGACGTTTCGAAAATCGCGCTGCCGGGCGTCGAGCGAGCGCGTCGCGCGACAATTTCGAGCGCCGGCGGCAGATCCAGCCGCGCGCGATGTTCCTGCACGCATCGCCGCGTCGCGCTGGCGACACGCGCAGGCGGTGCGTTTCGCGCGCGTTCAACTTCTGGAACGCGGCCTTCACCAGGCCGAGAATCGCTTCCGGATCGGTCGCGAGTTCGCGATGCAGCACGCGCCGCGCGATGGCGATCGCCAGCTTCACGGTGTCCTCCTCGGCCTCGGCGCGAAAGCGCTTCCGCATGCCGGCCAGTTCGTCGATCGATGGCGCTCAACGCTCGCCATCGCCGGCTCCAGCCGCTGCATGCGCCGCGCTGCGTCGCGGCTTGCTTCGCCCGCCGCCAGGCCCTGTTGATACGCGGCCTGCGATGCGAGCCTCCGATCTGCCGTTCCGCAGTCGCGACTCGGAGGCGGCCAGGATCCGCGCCGCATCGCATGCGAGGAACGGACGTCCGCGCGATCGCTCCGCGGGCCGCCACGCCGCGATCGTGTGCGCGTGCGCCGGCCGTCGTCGGCGCGGATCAATTCTAGACGACATACTGTTCTCCCGCCGTGCCCTTCAGGCTGATGACGCCTTCGGTTTCCAGTTGCCGCACCACCGCGATGATCTGCTGCTGCGCCGCTTCCACTTCCTTGATCTTGATGGGCCCCAGCGCGTCCATGTCCTCGCGCAGCATCTCCGCGCCGCGCTGGCTCATGGCCTGCAGCATGTGATTCTTCATCTGATCGCTGGTGCCCTTCAGCGCCACCGTCAGAATCTTGCGATCCACCTTGGCCAGCACTTCCTTCACCGCGTTGACGTCCAGCAGCAGCAGATCCTCGAACACGAACATCAGGTGGCGGATGGTCTCCACCAGCGCGGGATTCTCCTTCTCGATGTTCTCCAGAATTTCCTTGCTGGTGTTCGAATCCAGGCGGTTGAACATTTCCGCCACCGCGTGCACGCCGCCGTAGGACTTCGCGGCTCAGTCTCGCCCAGCGATCTTCAGCTTCGATCCGATCACGCTCGCGATCTTGGAGATGATTTCCGGCGAAATCTGGTCCAGGCTGGCCATGCGCAGCGCCACGTCGGCGCGCAGCTCCGGCGGCAGCGAGAACAGCAGTCCCGCCGCCTGCGACGGATTCAGGTGCGAAAGAATCAGCGCGATGGTCTGCGGATGCTCGCTGTGAATGAACTTGGCCAGCTGCTGCGGATCGGTCTTTTGCAGCGCGTCGAAGCTGAGCGTTTCGTTGCCGAGCGTCTTCATCAGCCGGTCCAGCATTTTCTTGGCGCTGCTCCGGCCCGAACGCGTTCATCAGAACTTTGCGCGCGTAATCGATGCCGCCCTTGACGCACGTAGTCGTGGGCCACCGCCATCTGGTAGAACTCTTCGAGCACGCCCTCGGCTTCTTCGGGCGTCAGCGTCTGGACGCGCGCGATCTCGCGGCTGATGCTCCTGGACTTCGTCTTCGTCCAGCTGCCGCAGGATCGCGCTCGACGCCTCGTCGCCCGACATCACCATCAGGATGGCGGCTTTGCGGACGCCGGAAGTCGCTCCGGTCCGCTCGCCGATCTTCAGCCATTCAGCCAGGTCCTGACCACCTGCGCCATCGCGACGTGGGATCCTTCTTCGCTTCGGCGGAGATGTGCTTGGTCAGCACCTCCGTTTTCTTGGTCTTGCTTCGGGCAGCTTCAGCTGCATCAGCGCCTCGGCTTCCTGTCGCGCCTGTTCGGCGGCCTGCTCGGCCATGCTGCGCCTCCAGCTGCCGTTCGACCATCCTCGCGCCGGCTTGGCCGCTTCGATCGCCGCGGGTCCGCTTCGAGCTCCACCGAACCTGCCGGCGCCGTCGATTTCTTCTGCGCGCTGCAAAACGAATCAGTGCGATCAGCCCCGCCAGCAGCGCACCGCTCCGACGCCGCACGCGATGATCACGAGATTCTTCTGCCCGTCAACTTCTGCAGCCACGGCGGCAGTGGGGGTTGCGGACGCGGCAGCCGCCGGCGCCGTGGATCACCGTCCGGCTCCGCGTTCAGCGTCGATTCGAACGGAAACGCCTCCACCACCAGTTGATCGCCGCGGTCCGGATCGAGTCCCGTCGCCGCGGCGACCAGATCGTGAATCACTTTCAGCTTGTCGGCCGAGGGCGGTTCGACGATGCGCTTGGTCTGCCCTCCCAGCGCACCGTATGATCCACCAGCACGGAGAGCGACAGCTTCTTCACCGTGCCCTGCGGCAGTCGGTGTGCTTCACCACGCGGCTGGTCTGATAGCTGATGTTTTCGGTGTGGCGCGCGTAGTTGCTGGACCCTGGTCGCCGGCGTCGCCGTCGGTTGCGGCAAGTTGGACGCCGTTCCCGGAACACCCGAGGCGGAGGGCAGCGCCGGACCGTCGTCGGTGTTCTGCGAAGTCATCATCACGGATTTGTGCGGGTCGAACGTCTCTTCGCTTTGGTCGCCGCTGGTCAGATCGACGTCGGCGGAAACGCCGGCGCGAAAATGATCCGCGCCCAGCAGCGGCTCGAGCGTCGCCGCGATCTTGTTCTGTAGATCGTGCTCCACGCTCTTGCGATAGTCGAGCGCCGCCTCGCCCCCGGCGTCGTCGTCCGCGGCATTATCGCGCGCGGGCGGTTCAGCAGATTGCCGCTGGTATCGACCAGCGAGACCTGATCCGGCGCAAGTCCCGGCACCGCGCTCGCCGTCAGCTGGCAGATCGCCGCGACGTTCTGCGGCGAGAGCGCCGCCGCGTGCCGCAGCTTCACCAGGACGCTGGCCTTGGCCGGCTGGCGCTGCTCGGTGTAAAGCGAATCCTTGGCCAGCGTGATGTGCACGCGAGCCTGCTCCACCTCGCGAATCGACATGACGCGAGCGCTCCAGCTCGCCCTCGATCGCGCGATGATAATTGACCTGTTCGGTGAACTCGCTGGCGCCGAAGTTGGCTTTGTCGAACAGCTCGAATCCGATGCGTCCCGACTTCGGCAGCCCCGCCGACGCCATTTCGAGACGCAGCTTCGGCCACGCGCGCCGAAGGAACCAGGATCGTCGTGCCGTTGTCGGCCAGCCGGTAATCGACGCCCGACTCGCGCAGCTTCGCCAGCAGCGGACCCGCGTCCTCCGCCGCCAGGCCGGCGAACAGAGGCTTGAAATCGCGCTCCTGATTCCAGTGCGCCAGCGCCGACAACCCGCCGATCACGCCGATCACCGCGGCTGCCAGCCAGATCCGCTGCGCTCATCGAGATCGTTTCCGAAACAGCCTGACTGAGCTGATTCACTGGCTCCACGCGTTCACACCTGCATCTGCATCACTTGCTGATACGCCGCCACAATCTTGTTGCGGACCTGCATGAACAGCTGGAACGACAGCTCGGCCTGCTGCGTCGTCAGCGCCACGTGATGCAGTTCCTCGCCTTCGCCCGACAGAAACCGGTCGACGGTGGCGTGCGCGTTTTGCTGGAAGCTCTCCACTTTCGACATCGCATCGGCGAAGGCCGATTGGAACGCGCCTCCGCCGCGCGGCGCTGCGCCGGCGTCATCGACGGCAGCGAAATCGGCGGAATCGATAAGTTTGACGGGAAGAATCGGCGCTGTCATGTTCGATTACCTCATGATGTCGATCGAGCGGCTGATCATGTCCTTCACCGACGACATCGCCGCCACGTTGGCTTCGTAGGACCGCGTGGAATTCAGCAGATCCACCATGTCCTCGGCCGGATTCATCTTCGGAAACGCGACGTACCCGTTGGCGTCCGCGTCCGGATGCCCCGGCAAGTAGCGCATCTCCGGGCGCGCTCTGATCCTGATCACGTCGGCGACCGTCACGCCGGTTGCCCAATTCGTTCTGAAAGACCGCGGAGAACGGCGATGCCTGCATCGTCGGTCGAAAAAACCACATCCTTGCGCTTGTACGGCCCGCCTTCCGGAGTCCGGTGGTTTCCGAGTTGGCCATGTTCTCCACCAGCATCTCCGCGCGCGTCCGCTGCGCCGCCATCCCCGAGGCGCTGACCTGCATGGACGAAAACAAACTCATGAGCCGCTACCTCCTCCTTGAATCGCTTCCTGTATCGTTTTGAACTGGGTCTTGACCAAAATGGAAGCCAGATTGAAACGCATCGCGTTCTCGGCCAGCAGCCGCGCCTCGCGATCGATGTTCACATTGTTGCCGTCCGGCTTTTCCTGCAAGCCCTTCCGGCTGGATCGTCTGCGGCTGCTGGCCCTTCGCCAGCGTCATGAATTCGAATTGAAAATCAATGTCCTGCGTCTTGTAGCCCGGCGTATCGGCATTGGCGATGTTGGACGCGACAAGTTTCTGGCGGCTGCTCAGCAGATCCATGTAGCGCTCAAGGTTTGCAGTGATCGAATCCAGCATGACGATCAGGATGAAGCAACCGAGGGGCCAGCTTCGTACGATAATGGAGAACTTGACGCGATCCTTTAACGCATTTTGGGTGGGATTATTCCTGCCAATTCTAATGTTGGGTCAGGGCGATCCTCCGGAAGCGAACCCTGCTCGACCCACCGTCTCGACTCCCGCGACTTTGCCTCCGGTCGGCTACGTCCAATTCGAAACCGGCATCCTCGGCGCGGAATCGTCGCCCGAATTCGGAACCCGCATCGGCATCAACAACGTCACCAAGCTCGCCTTCACTTCGCGACTCGAAGCGTTCGTCCAGACCGAACCGTATATCCACAGCACTTTTGGAACGGATCACGAAATCCATCCGGGAGAGGTCTTCGTCGGTCTGCAAGGCGTTCTGCTTGGCGGCGGGGAGCAGGGGTTGACCGTCGCCGTCAGCTACATCCGGCGTCTTTATGAGAGCCCGGCTCCCGAGTTGGACATGGGCACGAATCGCGAAAGCGGAACCTTGCTGATCAGCGACGATCTGCTCGGATTTCATATCGATACCAACTACATCGTGACCGAGCAGACCGATTCCGGCACCCGCCGCGCTCAATACGGCCAGACACTCTCGATCTCGCATCCTTTAAGGAAATTCGTTATCTCCGGCGAATTGTGGCACTTCACGCAGCCCTATCTCAAAGGAAATGCAGTCGGGTTGTTGTGGTCGGCGTCCTATCCCGTTCGGAAAAACCTGGTGCTCGACGCAGGCTTCGATCGCGGCCTGACCGGCACTTCGACCCGATGGGAAGGATTCGCCGGTTTTACTTATCTGTTGCCCCACCGCCTGTGGAACAAATAAGCCCGGGCCTGGGGATGACGAAATACCCCCATCCGCGTCTTACCTTAAGATAAGGAATCGCTTCAGCTAGGAGAGGACAACCCCTATGACTCGTATCATTCTCGGAATCGCCGGCGCGGCGCTCGCCTGCGTTTCGCTTCAGGCCCAGAGCAATCCGTTGAGCAACGATACCAAAGGCCTCTACACCATGGCCAAGAACAACCTCATCAAAGCGGCGCAGAAAATGCCCGAGGAGAATTATTCCTTCAAGCCGACCCCGGAAGTCCGCAGTTTCGGGCAGATCATCGGTCACGTCGCCGACGCGCAATACGAATTCTGCGCGCCGGTCAAAGGGGAAAAGAAAGCCTCCGATGTAGAGAAGACCGTCACCAGCAAAGCCGAATTGGTCGCCGCCCTCCAGACGGCATTCTCCTATTGCGACGCAGTCTACAATTCCATGACCGATGCCCACGCCGCCGATAAAGTCAAATTTTTCGGACGCGACATGAGCAAGCTCGCGATTCTTGAATTCAACGTCGCGCACGACAATGAACACTACGGCAACATCGTCACCTATATGCGCCTGAAGAGCCTGGTGCCGCCGTCCAGCGAGTCCTCCGGCCAATAGCGCCGGTTTATTGGATATACTCTTTCGAGACAGGAGAATAGAACGTGAATCGACTTTCCATAATGATGATCGCCGCCGCGCTCGGGGCATCCGGAGCCTACGCGCAGTCCTCCGTTGCCGAATTGAAGAGCAGCTACGAATCGATCAAGGGCAACTTGATGAAGGCCGCCGAAGCGGTGCCCGAGGATGACTACAGTTTCAAGCCCACGCCGGAGATGCGCTCGCTCGGCGCTCTGGTGGGCCACATTGCCGATGCCGGGGTGTTCTATTGCTCCACCGCTGCCGGAAAGCCGGAGCGCGCGAATTCCGGCAACAAAACCTCCAAGGCCGATCTGACCGCGGCCCTGAAGGCTTCCTTCGACCATTGCGACGCAGTGTTCGATTCCATGACCGATGCCGAAGCCGCCAAGGAAGTCAGCATGGGCCGCATGGGTTCGAAATCGAAGTTCGGCGTCCTGGTCGCCGTCCTGGTGCATGATTACGAGGAATACGGCTATCTGGCGGTTTACATGAGACTCAAAGGTGTCGTGCCCCCGTCGAGCGCGCCCCGGAAGTAGTTTTTTCGCAGCGGGAGCAGTTTTTTAGAAGCGCCGCGCTCCGTTTTGCGCGAATGGAATAATTCGATTTGGCGGGGCTCTCCCGATCCCGGAGCTAGCTCCGCCCCGCGCCGGTTGCGTGGGATAATCAGAACGGGGCACGGCTAGGAATTTTGGACGACCGATCGTTAGTTTCACAGCTCCTGTCAACAGCTCGACGCCGGTATCTGGCTCATCTGGTCCTCGACCAGTCCGCCCTGGCGCTGACCATCGGCATGGGCGGCGCGATTCTGCTGCTGCTTACCGGCACCCAGATCCTTGATTGGTATTGGATCGTCCTGCTCACCTTCGGCAGCCTGGGTGTCGGCCTGTACCGCGTGCGCAAGGGGATTCCGTCGGTCTATCAATTGGCCCAGCGCATCGACCGGCGCTTGAACCTGGCCGACTCGCTTTCCACCGCGACCTTTTTTTCCGCCCCGGAAGCTCACGGCGATCCCGCCATTCGCCAGCGCCAGCATCAGGAAGCCGAGAACATCGCCCGCACCATCGACGTGCGCGCCGGAGTCCCGTACAAACGCCCGCGCTTCGCCTACGCCGCGCTCGGCGTGACGCTGGTGGCCGTCGGATTGTTCGCCGTCCGCTACGCGGTCACCGGCAGCCTGAGCCTCAAACCGTCCCTGGTGCAGATGGCGTTCGATACCTTCTTCCCGCCGCAGTCTCAACTTGCCAAAGCGGAGAAAAAGCAGCCCAACCGGTTCAAATCGCCTAACGAGGAAACTTCCTCCGATCAGCCCACCACCCAGGCCGAACAAAAGCCTGACGCCGAGATTCAGCCCGTCGATTCGCCCGATCAGCAGAACGCCCAGCCGGCCGATTCCAAGAATCCCAACAAGGACGGAAAACAGGCCGAACCCCAGGCCGAAAAGCCCGGCGACAACGCCGATAAAGGCGACAAGTCGAACAACGCCAATGACGCCGATCAGCAGGATTCCAAAGACTCCAAGCAAAACGGCGACAAGCAGCAGAACGGCAAACAGGACTCAAAACAAAGTTCGCAGAACGACAGCTCTTCGCTGATGGACAAGCTCCGCGACGCCATGTCCAACATGATGAACAAGATGAAGCCGTCGCAAAAGCAGGGCGAGAATTCCCAGCAGAACGCGCAGAACGGCAAGCAGGACGGCAAGGCGGACAAGAATCAGAAGCAGTCGGCCAAGAATCAGGATCAGAAGTCCAACCCCGATTCGAAAAGCGATCAGCAAAGCGACCAGTCCGATCAGCAGCAGTCCGCCGAAGCCAAGGGCAACGAGAAATCCTCCGATAAGAACGCTTCGCCCGATTCGAAGAGCGGCGTAGGTTCGGCTGACGGCGACAAGACCGCCAAGGAAGCCGAGCAGCTCAACGCCATGGGCAAGATCAGCGAGATCCTGGGCAAGCGCTCGCAGAACGTCACCGGCGAGGTGATGGTCGAGGTCGGATCCAGCAAACAGCAGCTCAAAACGCCGTGGGCCCAGAAGCAGGCGACCCACGTTGAAGCGGGCAGCGAAATCCATCGCGACGAAGTGCCGCTCATGTATCAGCAATTCGTCCAGCAGTATTTCGAAGAGATCCACAAATCTCCGCCGCCCGCCCCCGCCAAGAAAAATAACTAATGGCCGCTTGCTGATCGCACCCCGGAGCCGCGCCCAAAGGAAGCGGTGGATGCCGCTCGTTTCCCGCACCCAAACACAGCGGCCGCGATCCGCGCGCCCGGCGCCAGCGGAGGCGTCAGCCCGGCCGGAAAGAAAGTCTGCACCGGATGCCGCTAAACTCGACATATCCTAGCGCGGCATCCGCCGGAGGAAAATCAATGCCGATGGACGATCGGATAATTTACAGCGGGACGCCCGAATCAGCGGCCATGCTGGCTAACGTCAAACGAGCGATGGCCATCACCGCCGCGCTGAACCGTTTGACATTCAATGATGCGGACCAGATCCGGGCCTTGTTCAGCGAACTCACCGGTAAAAGGGTGGACGAAAGCTTCTTGCTGATCCCTCCGTTCTATACCGCCGGTGGGGACGAAATTCGTGTCGGGCATAACGTCTTCGTAAATCAGAACTGCACGTTCTATGACCTTGGCGGCCTCGACATCGGGGACGATGTGCTGATCGGGCCGAACGTGAGCCTCATCACAACGGGCCATCCCGTCGAGCCATCAGAGCGGCGCGCCGCCACCATCGGAAAGCCCATTGTGATTGAGAAAAACGTGTGGATCGCCGCGGGCGCCACCATCATCGGCGGTGTAACGGTAGGCCGGAATTCGGTCGTTGCGGCGGGTTCGGTAGTCACCAGGGACGTTCCCGGGAATACCCTGGTTGGAGGAAATCCGGCGCGGGTCATTCGTTCCATTGGCTGAACGAATACTCGCTGCCGAAATTTCTAGCCCGGCTTGCGTTTGGTTTTCGCTTCGGAGCTTTGCGCCGCCGCCGGCTTTTTCGCCGGCGATTTGCGCAGCAGCCGCGCCACCGTTCGCACCAGATGCGAAACTTCGTTCGCGCTCTTCTGGATCACCGCGTCCGCGCCGGTGTTATCTTCGTTCAATCCCAGGGAATCGACGAAGCCGGAGATCAGGATCACCGGCAGCTCCGGCGCCTGTTTGCGCAGCCGCACGATCAGCTCGGTGCCGTCCATGCGCGGCATTTTGTAATCCGTCACCACCAGGTCGAAGGGCTGGCGATGGAACTGATCGAGCGCGTCGGCCGCGTTCGGCGCTGTCGCGATGCGATATCCCAGTTCCTCGAGCACTGAGCGCCGCGCGCTCAATCCATGCGCGTTGTCGTCGACCAAAAGTATCCGCGCTTGCGATGTAGGAGTAGATTTTCGGGGAGACATCTTTAGAAAGGACACCGAGAAAGTAACAAACACGTAACGTGTATGTCAATGTATTTGTAACGGCATCAAAATCCGTCACATTCAGTTCTTGACTTTTCCGAACGCACGAAACGCGCCGGATTGTTTTCGACCGCTTATTTTTAAGGAGCTTCTATTCCACGGGACGGGGAGCCGTGTACCCGGCCTTCGCCTGAGATCTGGTACTTAATCGGCTTGCCCTTCTCGTCCACCACGCGCAGCGGCTCGTTGGTCTCCGGATTCACCAGCTCCACCTTGATCTTCCGGAACTTGCCATCGCGCTCCTGATTGCTGGGCGTATAGGAGAGCACATACTGATTCCGCATGGCCTGGGATATGGCCTGGAAAATGCCCGGAAATTCGCCGTAAAAGCGCGGGAAGAAGGCCATGCCGCCGCTTTCCTTGGCGAAAGTCCGCATCTGGTTGTCGGCCTGCAAAAAATCCAGCCGCTGGATCGATCCCATCATCCCCGACGCATCCGCCATGTCTCGCATCGCCTGCATCAGCCCGATGGCGTAAATGGGAACGCCGGCGTCCTGAATCGCCCGCCGCGTCTTGTCGTAGGTCAGTTTGCTGAACGTGTCGATTCCGGACGAGATCAGCAAGATCGCCTTGCGGCCTTCGATATCCTGCATGCGCTGCGCCGTATCCACCAGCGCGTCATACAGGTTCGCCTCGGACAAGGCCGCGATGCGCAGCCGCTGCATGGCTTCATAAGTATCCTGCCGGTTGGTCGAAAAGTCGGAGAGAATCTCAGGCCTGATATCGTACGCCACCACCGCGACGTAATCCTCCGGCTTCAGCGTCTGCACGAATCCGTACGCGGCTTGCAGCGTCTGGAACCAGGCCTCGGAATAGAACTGCTGGAACGGTTCGAAAATTCCACCACCATGGTGATGGTCATCGGAGCCTCGCCCACCGAATATCCCGCCACCTGCTGCGGCACGTTGTCCTCCAGGATGCGGAAATTGCCCTTAGGAATCTTCGGGATGAAGTGGCCCTTGTTGTCCAGCACCGCCACGTCGACGCTCACCGTCAGCGCGTCGGTGTGGAACACCGGAACTCCCTGGGGCAGATTCTTCTTGTCGAACTTTGAAGGAATCTTGCCATTGTCGGGATTGGCGGGAGCCGCCGCGTCGGTCTCGCTCGAGTCGGGCTTCCGCTTCGGCTTCGCCACTGTCTCGCTGCCTTGCGTCACCGGACCTTGTTGCGCGAACATTTCCGGCAGCGCCAGGCTGGCCAGCGCAAACAATGCAAATACGCGAAGCGGCTTCATAACGATACCTCTACGTATAAAGAGTACGGTCTTGAAGACACCATATCAGAAAAGACGCGAGCCGGCGGGATGCGGTTGCGCCTCCGGTTCTCTCCTAATTGACCCACGGCCCGCGGTCCGATTTCTGCTTCTTCAGATAGACCTGGAATTTCTTCTTGGCCCTCGCCAGCTTCCACGCTTTATAGGATTGATCGAGCGACCCCAGCACGTCGATCCGTTTTCGTCCGCGCCGCGGCATTTTCAGGAACCCGAAAGCGAAAATCATGCCCGTCAGCAGCCCCAGCGCACTCGCGCCACCCGCCGAACTGAGCGATAGATAAAGCGCGATTGCCCCGATCAGGATCGTGAAATACTTCATCTTCATCGGAAAAACAATGAAGAGCACCTCGCGCTCCGGCCACAAAATCGCGCAGACGAACAGGATGCCGTAGATCGGTGCCGACGCGCCGATCGTCGGCGACGCCGGGTTGCCGAACAGGTAATTCAACAGCACCACGATTACCGCCGGACCCGTGGCGCAGAGAAAGTAAAAGCGTAGAAACCGGTCGGTGCCCCAGGTCTGTTCGATGTCGCTGCCGAACATCCACAAGGTCAGCATGTTCCACAGGATCTCCCACAGATCGACATGGATGAAGCTGTAAGTGGCCAACTGCCACACCGCGAAGTGCCGGACCACCGACGCCGGAGTCAGCGCCAGACCGAACAGAAATTGCGCCAGGCTGGTGCCGCGCGCCAGCCACAGCAGCAGGAACATCCCGACGTGGACGATGAGCAGCCATTTGATGCCGCGCGGAAGTCCCGGAACATTCAAATAGGGGCGCGCATAGGAGCGGGAACTGAAAGCCATGATCTTGCTGACAGGGGCCTCACCCGACAGAATAACAATTCGAGTGCCGGGCGATACTGGGTTTTTCAAGAAATTTTGCCGCCATCGCTTGCGCCGGCCTGAGGACGGGTGCTATTGTGGTTCTGCCGTCACGTTCTGGCATTGAGTTTGAGTCCGGTGGATCTGAGTCATCGGCGGTCTGTCTGGATAATAGACAGATTTCAAATGAGATGCCGCCGAACAGGGCGGGTTGTGGCGCCGGGCTTGAAAAAGACCGGAAAGTTTAAAAAAAATTACACAACCCCTTGCGGAGCGGCAGTGAGTTTGATAGATTAGTAAATGGCAGTACGATCCGTACCATCGTAACGTTGGTGCGGGACGAGGCAGGCAGCAAGACCAAAGGCCGCAGTAGCCGCGAAAGCGGCAGCTGATTTGAGTAGTGAGCCGCGAAGTCCAGTAGCCGCCTTCTGAAGCAGTTCTTTCAGGTTCCCAAAGTTTCCTGGATGCAGCCAAGCTTTGTGCTTAGCGCTTTGTTCTGGGTGAGGGGATTCGATGCGAGTTCCGGTCGGATCGACACTCGGAGCGTGAGCGGGTTGCGCCCAAAACGGCTTTCGAGGCCGGCAGGGGATCGGTTTTCTCTGAGATCATTTCAAGGGGATCGCTGGTTTTTCTGCGCAGATCATTGACAATCTGGTTGGATGCGAAGTAGAAACTTCCGGAAAGCGCAGCAATGCGTGATCTGGATTCAATTCGTCAGTAACCTGAGTTAAGTCCAAAACGATCAACAAAATCGTCGGATGGGGCAGCCTGTCCGGCAAAAGGTTCAAACGAGAGTTTGATCCCGGCTCAGAATCAACGCTGGCGGCGCGCTTAACACATGCAAGTCGCACGAGAAAGTGGAGCAATCCATGAGTAAAGTGGCGTACGGGTGAGTAACACGTGGATCATCTACCTTTTAGTGGGGAATACCCCTGGGAAACCGGGGATAATACCGCATAAGCTCGAGAGAGGAAAGCCGAAATGCGCTGAAAGAGGAGTCCGCGGCTGATTAGCTAGTTGGTGAGGTAACGGCCCACCAAGGCGAAGATCGGTAGCCGGCCTGAGAGGGCACACGGCCACACTGGCACTGAAACACGGGCCAGACTCCTACGGGAGGCAGCAGTGGGGAATCTTGCACAATGGAGGAAACTCTGATGCAGCGACGCCGCGTGAGCGATGAAGCCCTTCGGGGTGTAAAGCTCTTTCGACGGGAACGATAATGACGGTACCCGAAGAAGAAGCTGCGGCTAACTACGTGCCAGCAGCCGCGGTAATACGTAGGCAGCGAGCGTTGTTCGGAATTACTGGGCGTAAAGAGTGCGTAGGCGGTGCTCTAAGTCTGGTGTGAAATCTCCCGGCTCAACTGGGAGGGTGCGCCGGAAACTGGAGTGCTAGAGTATGGGAGAGGTAAGCGGAATTCCTGGTGTAGCGGTGAAATGCGTAGATATCAGGAGGAACACCTGTGGTGTAGACAGCTTACTGGACCATGACTGACGCTGAGGCACGAAAGCGTGGGTAGCAAACAGGATTAGATACCCTGGTAGTCCACGCCCTAAACGATGCATACTTGGTGTGAGCGATTCATTTCGTTCGTGCCGGAGCTAACGCGTTAAGTATGCCGCCTGGGGAGTACGGTCGCAAGGCTGAAACTCAAAGGAATTGACGGGGGCCCGCACAAGCGGTGGAGCATGTGGTTCAATTCGACGCAACGCGAAGAACCTTACCTGGGCTCGAACGGCTTAAGACAATCCTTGGAAACAGGGACTTCCCGCAAGGGACTTGAGTCGAGGTGCTGCATGGCTGTCGTCAGCTCGTGTCGTGAGATGTTGGGTTAAGTCCCGCAACGAGCGCAACCCTTGTCCTGTGTTGCCACTCCGTAAGGAAGCACTCTCAGGAGACCGCCAGCGATAAGCTGGAGGAAGGTGGGGATGATGTCAAGTCATCATGGCCTTTATGTCCAGGGCTACACACGTGCTACAATGGACGGTACAAACCGCTGCAAACCCGCGAGGGGGAGCTAATCGGAAAAAACCGTTCTCAGTTCGGATCGCAGGCTGCAACTCGCCTGCGTGAAGCTGGAATCGCTAGTAATGGTGTATCAGAACGATGCCGTGAATACGTTCCCGGGCCTTGTACACACCGCCCGTCACATCACGAAAGTGGATTGTACTAGAAGTCTGCATGTTGACCGAAAGGAGACAGCGGCCCAAGGTATGATTCATGATTGGGGTGAAGTCGTAACAAGGTAGCCGTAGGAGAACCTGCGGCTGGATCACCTCCTTTCTAAGAGACAGTGGCCGGAGTCGCCGAATCAAGTAAGCGATAGCCTTTCCGGTCCAATTCGATGGTTTGTTCCGGCTCGCAAGAGTTGGAATGGGGCATCGAACGTTTCGGATCTCTTGATCAGGTTCAGTACGGATTTTCTATGGTGTTCGGGCTGGTCCCGGACATCGCGCGTCCAATCGGCCTCGATTCAAAAAAATCATCCCGGACGGATTCGGGATTTAGGGGCTGTAGCTCAGCTGGGAGAGCGCCTGATTTGCATTCAGGAGGTCGCCGGTTCGATCCCGACCAGCTCCACCACGTTGGAGCTGCTCTGGTCCTGAAAAGCGGGACCAACGCAGCGATGTGCGAGTGTGAAGCGCACAGCGGGTTTTCAGCGTTGTGCGCGGTCCAACGAAGGTTCGGGCCTGTAGCTCAGGTGGCTAGAGCGCACCCCTGATAAGGGTGAGGTCGGTAGTTCGACTCTACCCAGGCCCACCAAACAAAAACAGAAGGAGTCAGAAGTCAGGAGTCAGGATTCGGAACGAGTCTTGACGGTTGTCTTCTGAGTCTTTCTAAGAAGCGGAAAGTTCTTTGAAAATTGAATATTGACGGGCAACTACAAAGTTGCAATAGGTCGCCATGCAGCCAATATATGGCGACCGGTAGCGCAATGAGAAAAGTAGGGCAGGAAGGGCCAGGCAGTTTCTGGTTTCGGAATCCTGATCTTTTGTACTCTGTGTTTAGAGTAAATTTTATGGTCAAGCTACTAAGGGCATGCGTGTGGATGCCTTGGCGCAAGTAGGCGATGAAGGACGTGGCCAGCTGCGATAAGCCTCGGGGAGATGCAAGCAATCTGTGATCCGGGGATTTCCGAATGGGGGAACCCAGCCAGTGTGAACACTGGTTATCGTGCGATGAATTCATAGTCGTATGAAGCGAACCTAGGGAAGTGAACCATCTCAGTACCCAGAGGAAGAGAAAACAACCGTGATTCCGATAGTAGTGGCGAGCGAACTCGGAACAGCCTAAACCGGACGATCCGCAAGGAGAGTCCGGGGTTGCAGGACCACAATAATCATTTTTTGCAGCGTCGCGAAAGCGGGGTTGTGGAAAATGGTTAAAAGAGGGATAAGAAAGTGTTAATAGAACGGTCTGGAAAGGCCGGCCATAGAGGGTGACAGCCCCGTATATGAAAATGCAATCCTCCTTCCAGTGGCTCCTAAGTACCGCGGGGCACGTGAAACCCTGCGGGAATCTGCCGGGACCATCCGGCAAGGCTAAATACTCACTTGCGACCGATAGTGAACTAGTACCGTGAGGGAAAGGTGAAAAGAACCCCTGCGAGGGGAGTGAAATAGTACCTGAAACCGCATGCTTACAAGCAGTGGGAGGGCTATGCCGGGCAACCGGAAAGCCTGACCTCGTGCCTATTGAATAATGAGCTGGCTAGTCAATCTCAGTGGCAAGGTTAAGCGAAAGCGAGCCGAAGCGAAAGCGAGTCTGAATAGGGCGTATAGTCGCTGGGATTGGACGCGAAGCGGGATGATCTACCCTTGGCCAGGATGAAGGTCGTGTAACAGCGACTGGAGGTCCGAACCGGTGTTGGTTGAAAACAGCTCGGATGAGCTGAGGGTAGGGGTGAAAGGCTAATCAAATTCCGTGATAGCTCGTTCTCTCCGAAATAGCTTTAGGGCTAGCCTTGCGTGGTCCGTCGCGGTGGTAGAGATCTGGATGAACTAGGGGCCTTCCCAGGTTACCGAATTCAACCAAACTTCGAATGCCGTGAACGTGTAGCGCAGGAGTCAGACGGCGGGGGCTAAGCTTCGTCGTCAAAAGGGGAAGAGCCCAGACCATCAACTAAGGTCCCTAAATTCATGCTAAGTGGGAAAGGAAGTCGAGAGGCTCAGACAGCCAGGAGGTTGGCTTAGAAGCAGCCATCCTTTAAAGAAAGCGTAATAGCTCACTGGTCGAGCCGCTCGGTGCCGACAATCCATCGGGGCTCAAGCATGATACCGAAGTTATGGATTCGAATCGTCTTCGGGATGTCGAGTGGTAGGAGAGCATTCTTAACTGATGTGAAGGTATAGCGTAAGGAGTACTGGATCGTTAGGAAGAGACTCTGCCAGCATAAGTAGCGAGAAACCAGGTGAGAACCCTGGTCGCCGTAAGTCTAAGGTTTCCTGAGAAAGGTTAATCCGCTCAGGGTTAGTCGGAGCCTAAGGTGAGGCCGAAAGGCGTAGCTGATGGACACACGGTTAACATTCCGTGACTACGGACGTTCGATCAAGACCGATGCGGGGACGCAGCGCGTAAATTCCTCTGCGCAATGGTTTCAAGGGGGGGTGAAGCGAGGTTGGGAAGGGGAAATCCGCCCGGCCGTCTGCCAGGAAAATCCGCTAAGGAGAACGTTTCGTATCCGTACCACAAACCGACACAGGTGGACGAGATGAGTATTCTCAGGCGCTCGGGTGATGGTTTGTTCAGGAACTAGGCAAATTAGCTCCGTAACTTCGGGAAAAGGAGTGCCCCTTGCGAGGGGGTCGCAGCGAATCGCGTCAGGCGACTGTTTAACAAAAACACAGGTCTCTGCAAAGTCGAAAACGACGTATAGGGGCTGACGCCTGCCCGGTGCTGGAAGGTTAAAGGGAGAGGTTAGCCGCAAGGCGAAGCTTTGAACTGAAGCCCCAGTGAACGGCGGCCGTAACTATAACGGTCCTAAGGTAGCGAAATTCCTTGTCGGGTAAGTTCCGACCTGCACGAATGGCGTAACGATCTGACGACTGTCTTAACAATCTGCCCGGCGAATTTGTGGTTCCGGTGAAGACGCCGGATGCCCGCCACAAGACGGAAAGACCCCGTGCACCTTTACTATACCCTATCAATGAATTATGGGATGCTCTGCGCAGAATAGGTGGGAGGCTTTGAACCCGGATTCTTGGATTCGGGGGAGCCAACGGTGAGATACCACCCTGAGCATTCTGTGATTCTAACTTACTCCCGTAATCCGGGAGAAGGACATTGGTAGGCGGGTAGTTTGACTGGGGCGGTCGCCTCCTAAACTGTAACGGAGGCGCTCGAAGCTTGGTTCAGGAGGTTTGGAAATCCTCCTTCGAGTGCAATGGCATAAACCAGGTTAACTGCGAGACCAACGAGTCAAGCAGGTGCGAAAGCAGGACATAGTGATCCGGTGGTTCTGTATGGAAGGGCCATCGCTCAACGGATAAAAGGTACGCCGGGGATAACAGGCTGATCGGAGTCAAGAGTTCACATCGACGCTCCGGTTTGGCACCTCGATGTCGGTTCATCGCATCCTGGGGGTGTAGAAGCTCCCAAGGGTTAGGCTGTTCGCCTATTAAAGCGGTACGTGAACTGGGTTCAGAACGTCGCGAGACAGTTCGGTCCCTATCTGTGGTGGGCGCAGGAAATTTGAGGGGGGTTGGCCGTAGTACGAGAGGACCGGGCTGAACAGACCTCTTGTGATCCAGTTGTCACGCCAGTGGCATAGCTGGGTAGCGAAGTCTGGTCGGGATAAGCGCTGAAAGCATATAAGCGCGAAACCTTCCCCGAGATGAGATTTCCCAAGCGAAAGCTAAGAAGGGCCGTGGAAGACGACCACGTCGATAGGACGGATGTGTAAGCGTAGCAATGCGTTGAGCTGACCGTTACTAATAGCCCGTTCGGCTTGACCATAAAATTTTACTGTGAAGCATAGAGTAGTTTGCGCTCCATGCATCTAAGTGGCAGCCCGTCAATATTCAAGCGAGTTAGTAGTTGTTTCCTGGCGCGCAGCGCAGCGTCGCGCGACAGGTTTCAACGTGATCTTTGGGTGATTGTAGCGAGGGGGTCCCACCCGTTCCCATCCCGAACACGGAAGTTAAGCCCTTCAGCCCCGATGGTACTGCACGCGCGAGTGTGTGGGAGAGTAGGACGTTGCCCGATTAATAAACGCGCCGCAATGCGCGTCATTCAAACGAAAAGCCCCGGTATAAACTCCGGGGCTTTTTCTTTTGTGGGCCGCGCGGCGGGTGAAGTTATTTATCGGCCACGCGGCCTCAGCGATTCGCGGACGCCGGCTGCCACAACTCGATCTTGTTCCCATCCAGATCGTAGATCCAGGCGAAGCGCCCGTAGGACGCATTCATCCGTTTGGCGTCAATCTTGACTCCCTCTCGCTTCAAGCGGTCGAGCAAAGCATCCAGATCGTCCACGATGTAGTTCACCATGAACGATTGCGTGGCCGGGAAATAATCGGTGGTAGCGGGAAACAAACTCCAAACCGTCACGTGTTCCTTTTGCGGATCGCCTTGTTCACGCCACGGCAGCATCGCCCCTCCGCCCTTGTCCGCAAGCCCCAGATGCTTCGAATACCACTCACCCATCTGATCGCGATTCGCCGATTTGAAGAAAACACCGCCGATTCCAAGGATGCGCCCGCGCTGCTCCACTTTGACGGGCGGCTTCTCCGCTTGCGGGGATTGCGCCTCCTGTCCTCCTTGTAAAGAGGCCGAGACGAGCAACAGCGAGCTGAGCGCGATCACGCTCCAGGGTGTTCTTTGCATGTGTGGAGTATACCGGTTTCGATTCGAACGGAAAAGGCGGTCCGCTCGCGTTCGTCGATATAATGGGTCGTCTCATGACGCCTGCTGTGAAGGCAATCAACGGTCAGGCCTTACCTCAGCGCACCCGGCTTCTTTCAGACCATCTTGGAACCCGCAATAACGCTCTCGATCTGCTGCGACTCTTTGCCGCTTGCCTGGTGATCCTCGGACATTCCTTCGGAATCGTCGGACGCGGCGCCGACCCGATGGCCCGCTGGAACGGCGTCGAGTTCAGCGGCGGCTTCGCGCTCCATATTTTCTTTTTCCTGAGCGGCTTGCTGGTTACCTACAGCTTCCTCACCAAACCGGACATCGTCCACTGGCTCGGGTCCCGAGTCTTGCGAATCTTTCCCGCCCTGTTCTGCTGCCTGGTCCTGACCGCCCTGATCTACGCACCGCTCACCAGCACCCTCTCCGTCCGCAAGTATTTTTCCGCTCACGAAACCTGGGATTATTTTTTCTGCAACCTGTTGCTCCGTCCCATCCGCTACCATCTTCCCGGCGTTTTCTCCCACAACGTCGACCCCGCGGTGAATGGACCGCTGTGGTCTCTCTACATCGAGTTCCGTCTCTATCTGGGCATCGCGCTTCTGTTGTGGCTGTTTCGACGCGCCCGCCGCGAGTGGATCACGCTGGCGATCTTCGCCGTCGTCGCCCTCGGAATGGCCGCGCCCAAATGGGTCTTCGTCTTCGGCGAGAACAATAATTACCTGATCTGCTCCGCCCTCTTTCTGACCGGAGCGCTCTGCGCCTTGTGGAGCGACAAGGTGCTGATCAGCGGCCTGTGGCTCGCCGTCCTGTTCCTCGCCGCGAATCACTACGTCTACACTGCGGGATTCACGCCGCTGTTTTTCTTCTTCACCTGCTATTTCGTTCTCTACTTCGGCTACCTGCCGATCCTGTCGCGAGTCCGCCTGCCCGGCGATTATTCTTACGGGATCTATATATATGGGTGGCCCGTGCAGCAGGCGCTTGCCGGGCATTTCCCGCATTGGCCGCCGCTCGTGAACGCCGCCGCCGCGATGGTTGGAGCCGGATGCCTGGCCGCTCTATCGTGGCACTTCGTCGAAAAACCTTGCCTCTCGCAGAAAAGCAAACTCAGCCGCCTGGCATCCACGGACCGTCGCGTCGTCCTGATCCCGCTTGCCGCCGCTTTAACTGTGCTCGCCGGATGGCTCTATGCGCGCGCTCATCCCATCCGGAAAATGGGCAACATCGTGGCCTTCGGCCCCAGCCCCGTCGTCGCCGGGTCCAGATTCAACGTGAACGACGGCGCCTCCGCCGTGTGGGTGGAACTGTCCGCTCCGGTCGATCCCGATAGCCGGATCGTCTTCCGCGGCCACACGCTCAAGTCGGCGGCCTACGGCTCGGTAGTCACGGGAGCCGTCCCCGACGATCTGGTCAAACTTCCTGGAGAAGTAGAGATCTATGTCCTCAGCGATTCGCATCTCATTCCGAGGCGCAGCTCGGCTGTGAAAATGATCGTCTCGTCCCCATCACGGCAACCTCGCCCTTAACCGCGACGTTTCCGCATGACGGCAAAAAACGTGCTAGAAATTTCGTTATGAAAGTCCTGATATCAGGTGCCGGAATCGGAGGACCGACCCTGGCCTACTGGCTGGCTCGCTACGGATTCCAGCCGACCATCGTGGAGTCGGCTCCGCATTTGCGAATCGGCGGATACATTATCGATTTCTGGGGCGCGGGATTCGACATCGCGGAGCGCATGGGCCTGCTTCCCGAGATTCGCGCCAAAGGCTATCGCGTCCAGCAAGTGAAAGTAGTGGACCGCGACGGCCATCGCGTCGCCGGATTCCCGGTCGACGCCTTCTTTCATCTGACGCGTGACCGCTATGTGAGCCTTCCTCGATCCGAGCTCGCTTCGGCAATCTTCCGCAAGCTTGATGGCCAGGTGGAAACCATCTTCGGCGACAGCGTCACCAGCTTGGAACAGAACGATCGGAACGTTCAGGTCACCTTCCGATCCGGCGTCGTCCGCGATTTTGATCTCGTCGTCGGAGCCGACGGCCTTCATTCCGGAATCCGCGAGCTCGCCTTCGGCCCCGAACAAGATTTCGAGCGCTATCTCGGCTTCAAGGTAGCGGCGTTCCAGGTCGAAAATTATCGGCCCAGAGATGAATTGGTCTACGTCATGTACACCGAGGTCGGCCAGCAGGCCGCGCGTTTCACTATGCGCGACAATCGCACTTTGTTCCTGTTCACGTTCGCCGATCCCGATCGCCAGATCCCCGCCACGGTCAGCGATCAGAAAGCCCTGGTCCGCAAGCGCTTCGGAAACAGCGGATGGGAATGCCCGAAGATTCTGGATGCCCTCGACTCTTCCCTCGATTTTTATTTCGACTGCGTCAGCCAGATTCGCATGGATCCGCAAAAAGGGCTGTGGACCCGCGGCCGGGTTACGCTGCTCGGCGACGCCGCGTTTTGCGTATCGCTGCTCGCGGGCCAGGGCTCGGCGCTGGCCATGATCGCCGCCTACATTCTCGCCGGCGAGCTGCATCGCTCGAATGGCGACTACGCCGAAGCCTTTCGCCGATATCAGGACCTGTTCGGTCCGTTCGTTCAGGAGAAGCAGAAGGCGGCGCTGCGCTTCGCCGGCTCCTTCGCGCCCAAGTCGAAGCTCGCGCTATTCCTTCGCAACCGGATCTTCAACCTGCTCTCCATCCCCTGGATCGCGAACCTGACGCTCGGCAGCGGCCTGGCCGATAAAATCGATCTGCCGGAGTACCAACAGGATTCTATATCCGCCTCATGAGCGGATCGGTATACTGTTTTGGTGGCTAAATCCGCAATCGATCAACAGTTCGAGGCGCATCCCCTCGACTTTCTCGAAACTCATACCGTCCAGCCCCAGGACTTCAAGGATCTGGGGAGAACCGTCGCCATCTACGATCACAAGACCCATACCCAGCAAGGCGGCGCCGCCATCGATACCGTGCTGAGCATCAACGCGCGAGCCAACCAGATCGCGTACACCAAGCTCGAACCCATCATCGACATCCAGTCGAAAGAAATCACCGATCACAACAGCTACAAGCTGTTTTTCCAGCAGAAAGCGCAGCTGGTGGGCGCTCCGGGCGATTTCATCATGTGCTGGTTTCTGCCCTGGGCGTCGAATCACGTGACCAAGCTGCAGATTCCTCCGCGGATTCCGCCGCGTCCCGGCGCGCTGGTGTCCACCGCCACCGACCCCGATATCTTTTTCACCGCCGCCATCAACGGCTGTTCGGTGATGGTCACCGGCGATCCCAAGAGTCCCGTGGTGGCCCACGGCGGCACCACCGATTCGCGCAGCAATCTGTCGAACGAGAACGCCTTCGCCGGCGGCAATTCCCGCCAGCACTGGACCAACCTGTTCCAGCAAAACCAGCAGACCGCCGGCAACAATGGACCGATCCTTGGCATTCACAAGGACGATTACATCAATCACGCCCTGACCGGCACCACTCGCGAGGCTGCGGAATACACCAAGTACTTCGAAGACAATAAGGCGAACAATCTGAAAGTGGAAGCCGTGCGTCCCAAGGGCGCGGTCTTCGGCCTGCGCGACGGAGCCGGCAACTGGAGTTTCTATCTTCAGAAATCGGTGACCATCACCTTTACGCGTCTGCGCAAGAAGAAGTCGCTGCTGAAGGGGACCAGCTACGTCCCCGCCACCAAGACCATCAACAAAGGTGGCGACGCGAAGGACGAAGTGATGCTCGATCAAAGCACGGTGACGCTACCGATCCAGTTAGTGAAATTTTTTCCCGGCGGAGGCGGCGTGCCTCCAAATGCCTATCTGCCTCCGGAAACAGTAAAGTTCGTCCTCAACGCGTACGCTTGAGAATTGTCGCTCGAGTAATTACAATGTAATTATGAGGGCGAGCATCATTCAGATTGGCAATTCACGAGGCGTGCGCATTCCCAAAGTTTTTCTCGATCAGGCGGGATTGCACGATGACGTCGAGATTGAAATCGAAGGCGGCAAAATCGTGGTGCGCGCCGCAGAGAATTCGCGCACCGGATGGGATGAGGCTTTCCGGCGCATGCGAGAAGCAGGAGACGACCAACTCCTGGATGCCGGCTCCGGATCGCTGACTACGTGGGATGAGACGGAGTGGGAGTGGTAGCGAAGCGCTTCGACGTTTTCCTGGTCAACCTCGATCCGACGGTGGGAAGCGAAATCCGGAAGACGCGGCCGTGCGTCATCATTTCTCCCGATGAGGTGAATGCGCATATTCGAACAGTGATCGTCGCGCCAATGACTACGAAGGGCCAGGCATACCCGACACGCGTCGATTGCACATTTCAGAGAAAGCGCGGAAGAATCGTGTTGGATCAGATCCGAACGGTGGACCGGTCGAGATTGGTAAAACGCCTCGGGAAATTGACCGACGTTCAAGCGTCGGCGGTGTTGAAGGTTCTGGGAGCGATGTTTGCAGAATAGGGTCTTCAGTTTGCGGATGAATTCGCAAACGCCAGTCCTTGTTAACCCCGTCACTCCCAGATTGGCGTATTTGAAGCGCCCACGGATGCGCTTTATCTTTCCGTTGCAAAGGCGCCCCCATCAGCGTATTCTGCTTTAAAGCTACCAGAAAGTATGAGTATTTAGTTTGAAAAGAGGGATACTGGATGCTTAGAGCATCGTTTTTGTGCGTGTTAACGTGCCTATGTGGCGCCACCTTTGCGTTTGGACAGGTTGAAAAGGCGAACGCCGACAAACCTGATCTCGTTGTCTTTGCCGGCGACAACGTCGTCCCGCAAGTCGTCGACGGTAGTGGGTGGAAGACGACATTTAAGTTCGTAAACTTAGAGAATCACACCGTTTCCTTCACTCTATCGTTTATTCAAGACAACGGTTCTCCGATGGCACTGTCGATCCTCGGAAACGGCCTGCTTACTCCTGGAACCTACACCTCAATCGTGTTTACCCTTCTTGCGACTCAAAGCACGACTGTAGAGACGGCAGGTGTGGCGGCTAACCTAACACAAGGGTGGGCACTGATGCAGCGGGCAGTAATTACCGACTCGATAGGGGGATTCGCTATTTTTCGGCAGCGTATTCCTGGTATTCAGGATCAAGAGGCAACTGTACCAATAGTAAATCAATTTTCGGGTCATTTTGTCCTGCTCTTCGACAATACCGCATTCGTAACCGGAATAGCGATCGCGAATCCTACAGCGAGCACGGTATCTATTCCAGTCTACATACGCAACCAGTCCGGTGCGATAATCGATCAGCAGTTCATCGCGTTGGGTCCGTTTGCGCATACCGCCTTCGTCGTTCCGACCCAATGGCCGTCGACAGCGGGGATCGCTGGCGGCATCGAATTTCTCACTAGCGGGTTCGGTGTTGGTGCGCTCGGGCTCCGATTCAATGGCGCCGCTTTCACATCGTTCAACGTTTTGGAGAACCTTAACTGGGTCACTCCAGCGCAATAGCGTTTCCGTCTATGGAGCGCATAATCTTGGCGCGCTCTGCGCTCAAGCCCGCACCCGTTGTAAATTGAGCCGCTGGTTTGATGGAGGCGCTATGTATTGGGACATCGTGGAAGTGAGGCCGGAGCCCGACTACAATCTCTACGTCCGGTTCGCGGACGGCGTGAGTGGGCGTGTGCGGATCTCGCCGGATACCATGACGGGCGTGCTCGCACCGCTGCGCGACCGACGATTCTTCGAGCAGGTATTCATCGATCAGGGCTCCGTCGCATGGCCCGGGGAAATCGATCTCGCACCGGACGCGATGTATGCCGAGGTAGCGAAGATCGTTAACGTGAAAACGCGATAGTCGTCGCAGCCATATCGACATCGCTGGAGCCGCGACCAAAGGGAGCAGTGGATACCGAGTCATTGGCACCCGAGTATCGACCGCTTCCTGCGGGCGTGATTTGAGTCGGAATACGGCGCGCGATATCATTTCATTGATGAAGCGACAATCTGCTCTTTTTATCCTCCTCGTCGCGGCGGTCGCGAGCGCTCAAAGTTTTAATCCCGCACTTTGGTCGGGCATGAAGTACCGGATGATCGGGCCTTATCGCGGTGGACGCGTGACCGCGGTGACCGGCGTTCCTTCGCAGCCGTTCACTTTTTACATGGGCTCCACCGGCGGGGGAGTTTGGAAGACCACCGACGCGGGACACACCTGGAACAACGTCTCCGACGGATTCTTCGACGTCGCTTCGATGGGCGCGCTGGACGTGGCCGATTCCGATCCTAACATCGTCTATGCGGGCACCGGTTCGTCGAAGATCCGCAGCAACGTTTCGGTGGGGCATGGGATGTACAAGTCCACCGACGCGGGCAAGACGTGGAGCTTTATCGGGCTGCGCGATGCCGGGCAGATTTCCACCATTCGCGTGGATCCTTCGAATCCGGACCTTGTTTATGTCGCGGTGCTGGGCAACGCCTTCGTTCCGAGCAAGGAGCGCGGCATTTACCGGTCGGCCGACGGCGGCAAGACGTGGAAGAACGTCCTGTTCGTGAGCGACGAAGTGGGCGCGGCCGATCTCGAATTGCAGCCGGGAAATTCCAAGACCATTTTCGCGTGCATGTGGCACGGGCAGCGCAAACCGTGGACCATCATCAGCGGCGGCCACGAAGGCGGAATCTACAAATCGACCGATGGCGGCGACCATTGGACGAAGCTCGCCGGCGGGCTGCCGAATCAATTATTCGGGCGCAGCAATGTGGGGATTTCGAACGCGGCTCCGAATCGGATTTATGCGCTGATCGAAGCCAAGCCGGGTTCGGGATTGTGGCGATCGGAAGACGCGGGCGCCACCTGGACGCAGGTGAACAGCCAGGGCGCGATCATCACCCGGCCGTTTTATTACGACACGCTGGGCGTCGATCCGATTCATCCGGATGTGGTTTACGTGGGCGACGAGGAATGGTTTAAATCGACAGACGGCGGCAAGACGTTTCGCCGCGAGCCGACGCCGCACGGCGATAATCACGACATCTGGATCAATCCGAAGAATTCCGATTACATGATCCAGTCGAACGACGGCGGGGCGAACGTTTCGCTCGACGGCGGCAAGAGCTGGAGCACGCAGATGAATCAGCCTACCGCTGAAATTTATCAGGTGGCGACGGACAATCAATATCCTTATCTGGTGTACGGCGCGCAGCAGGATAACACGACGGTGATCGCGTCGAGCCTGGCGCCGGCGGACGGGCAGCCGTTCCGCATCGGTCCGGGGTGCGAAACGGGGCCGATCATGCCGGACTGGAAAAATCCGGAGATCGTCTACGGGGCCTGCAAGGGGCAGTTCAGCCGCGCAGAACATGACGACGTCGGATGAGGAGCGCTACTGGATCGGCGCGGAATCGCTGTACGGGAACGGCGGCGAAACGCTGACCTATCGATTCCAGCGCGTGTCGCCGATGGAAGTTTCGCCGCACGATCCGGCGGAGGTTTATTACGGATCGCAGTATGTGCATCGGACCAGGACGGCGGTGTGACGTGGACCCGGCTGGGTGGCGATCTGACGGCGCATCCGCCGGGCGAGCCGCAGCAGGCGAGCGGCGGTCCGATCACGCGCGACGCGACGGGCGAAGAAATGTACAGCACGCTGTACGCGATTCGCGAATCGCCGGTGCAAAAGGGATTGATCTGGGTGGGATCGAACGACGGTCTGGTTTCGTGTCGAGAAACGACGGCGAGACCTGGTCGAACGTGACGCCGCACGATCTTCCCCCGGGCGGTCGCGTGCAGAATATCGAGCCGAGCCCGCATCGCGCGGGCACGGCGTATGTCGCGATCTACCGCTATCTTATTAGGCGATTTCGCGCCATATCTGTATCGCACCGACGATTTCGGAAAGACCTGGAAGCGGCTGACCGATGGGAAAAACGGAATCGCGGCGGACGAGCCGACGCGGGTGGTGCGCGAAGATCCCGATCGCGCGGGTCTGCTTTACGCCGGAACAGAATTCGGTATGTATGTTTCATTCGACAACGGCGGGCACTGGCAGAAGTTTCAGATGAACCTGCCAGCGACGCCGGTGACCGATATCAAGATCGCGCACAAGGATTTGATTCTGTCGACGCAGGGGCGCTCGTTCTGGATTCTCGACGACCTGACGCCGCTGGAGCAGATGAATGAGAAAACCGCGTCGGGGGCGGCGTTTTTATTCGCTCCGAAAGAAGCGGTGCGGACGACGCGCGCGGGCGGCGGAGGAGGATTGAATCCGTCGCAGGTGCGCTATCCGCAGCCGGGCGCGATGATCGATTATTATCTGGCGTCGGAACCCGCGGGCGACGTCAAGATGGAAATTCTCGACGCGACGGGCAAGCCGGTTCGGACATTCTCGAGCGCGGGGGAAGAGGAGCGCGAGGCGGGCGGAGGCGGCGGCGATGAAGATAGCGGGTTCCGCCAGCGCGGCGGTCCTACCAAGCTCGATAAGACGGCGGGCATGCATCGATTCACTTGGGATTTCCGGTATGCAGGGCCGTGGGTGAGCGCGCGGCGTCCGGAAGGTCCGAATGGTCCGGAAGCGGTGCCGGGAAAATATACGGTGAAGCTGACGGCGGGATCGTGGACTTCGACGCAGCCGCTGACGGTGATCGAAGATCCGCGGATCACGAAAGATGGCGTGACCGAAGCCGATCTGCGGGAGCAGTTCGAACACAATATGCGCGTTCGCGAACTGGTGAGCGACGTCAACAAAGCGGTCGCGCGGATTCGAGCGGCGGAGAAAAACACTTCGGGCGAGGAACTGGCGAAGTTAAAGGCGGTGGCGGACAAAATGATTACGCCGTCGATTCGCTACAGCCAGCCGGGGCTGCAAACTCACATCACCTATTTATATGGAATGACGAACGCGACCGATCAGAAAATCGGCCGCGATGCCATCGAACGCTACGAAGTACTGCGCAAGGAACTCGATCAGCGGATTGCCGAGCTGAACAAGATCCTCGGTGCCTCAAATTAAATTCGGGGCGCCCCTCACCCATCTTCTTAACGTATCCGCGAAAGAGCCTCGAGGACTTCCGCGGTTCGGTGGGCTGGAAGCAAATGAGCGCGCCAACCTCTCTGATGGGAGGTTACGATGGGCTGGTGCGCGAGGGATGAGGGTTTCATCTCGATGTGATTGAGGATGGGGCGAATATAGGTCGGGAGGGGCGGGTGATGGGTTTGTCAGGAAATCCGGGAAATGTCCGTCTGTCCCACGTTTCTAGAAGGCGCTTGTGAAACTGAATCTCGGTACCGTTGCACTCGTCCTGCTGCTCGCGATTTTTCTGTTCGTACGGTACGGAATGGAGCCGCCTTGGACGCCATGGCGGATTGCGGGTTTGGCGATCGCGGTGCCGGCGTTCCTGCTGTTTCTGGTGGCGCGCATCCAACTGGGGCGAGCGTTCAGTGTGCAGGCGAAGGCTAGTATCCTGGTGACAACAGGGATCTACTCGCGGATCCGCAACCCGATTTACGTGTTCGGCGGGCTGATGATTGCGGGAGTCATCATTTGGGTGGAACGCCCGTTGTGGCTTCTGATATTCGTGCTTCTGATCCCGCTACAGCTCCTCCGCGTGCGGAAAGAAGAACAGGTATTGTTGGCGAAGTTCGGGGATGCCTATCTGGAATACAAGCGGAAGACCTGGTTCTGAGCGGGCCAGCCCACTCATCCTATCTGTCCCGGTTTTTCTGAGGCAGCCAGAAATGGATAGAGGTATCCACCGCTACCTGTGGTCGCGGCTCGGACTGCGCCGTGGATTGCGATGGATTCGCGGTCAGGTTGGATTTACTTGCGTGCGCCGCGAACGGTGCCCTTCAGCCGGGATTGCCGCAGCTTCTTGGCCTTGCGCTTCGGCTTGGTGATCAGAAACGTGCCGCTGCCCTGGGCTTCGGCTTGATAAAGTTTGTCTTCCGCCATGATGGTTTCTCCATTTTAACTCATGGCGCCCATGCTACGCTGGAAACGAGTCCATGCTCGCTCGCCTTGTTTTGCTGGCGCTTCTGGCGGCCGCCGCGCTGGCGCAGCCGTCTTCTTCCGTTTTCCATCAGATCGACGACATGACCTCGGCCCTTTCCGAGATCACCGGCTGGAAAATCAAGCGAAAAGTCCCCGCTGAAATGCTGAGCAAGGACAAGTTCCGCCGGTACATGGAATCGAAAATGAAGGAGGGCGGCACCAAGGACGACATCCACGCCGAGGAGCTGGCTCTCAAAATGTTCGGCTTCGTGCCCCAGAATTTCGACCTGGCGAAGCAGACCGTCGACCTGATCAGCGAGCAGGCCGCCGCCTTCTACGACTACAACAAGAAGCGCCTGTTCATTCTCGATTCCACCGAAGACGACGCCGAGCAGCGCGTCGCCCTGGTGCATGAGCTGGCCCATGCGCTGGCCGATCAACATCATCCCCTTGGAAAATATTTAGTGAAGGGAAATCCCGATGACGACGCTACGACCGCACGGCAGGCCGTGATGGAAGGTCAGGCGACGTGGCTCACCTGGGCCTATGTTTCGAAGCACAGCGGCGGCAAGGGCGAGGTGCCGGAAGCGATGCTCGATGAGCTGACCAAGTCAGTGGGGGTGGATGGCGCCGACTTCCCGGTCTATTCGAAATCGCCGCTGTACATGCGCGAATCGCTGACGTTTCCTTATAACCAGGGAATGCGTTTTCAGGACGCGGTGTTCCACAAACTGGGACGGCAGGGCTTCGATCAAGTCTTTCAGCGTCCGCCGCTCGACACGCAGCAGATTCTCCATCCCGTCGACTATTTTTCCGGCAAGCGCGCCGAGGAGACCGACGCGCCCGATCTGCGGGCGGTTCTCGGGAAGAAAGAGGCCAAGCAGTATCGCGTGCTGGCCGAAGGAACGCTGGGCGAATTCGATCACTCGGTGCTGCTGCGCCAGTTCGTTTCCGAGAAGCAAGGCGAGGCGGCGGCGACCCATTGGCGCGGCGCCTCGTACCGAATTTACGAGCATAAGCGGGAGGATTTTCCGGTGCTCACCTATATCTCCGTTTGGGACTCGCCCGAATCGGCGCAGGAATTTTTCAAGCTGTATCAGAGAGTGATGAAGGGCAAGTGGAAAAAGATGACCGGTCAATCGCTGAGCCGGGACGGCACGACGACGGTACTGACCGGCGACGGCGACTCCGGCCATTTTCGGCTCTCGGTGGACGGCGCGACGGTGCAATCGATCGAAGGGTTGCAGGAAGCCTTCGCGTCCCCCAAGATAAAACCGCTGAGGTAAACTGGGAACATGCGAATTGTCGCCGCCACTACCATCTTTTTTTCGCTGGCCTTAGCCGCTGTCGCGCAGCCGCCTCTGCCGCGAAAATCGCCGGAATTCACCATTCAGGAGCCCTCCGGCAAAAAGACGCTGTTGTCCAGTTTCAAGGGCAAAATAGTGGTGCTGGAATTTCTCTACACCACCTGCCCGCACTGCCAGAAGGAATCGCAGGAGTTGACCGAGCTTTACCACGAATTCGGTCCTAAGGGCGTGCAGATGCTGGGCGTCGCGTTCAACGATAACGCGGCGGTGCTGGTGAGCCCGTTCACGCAGGAATTCCACGTCGGCTATCCGGTGGGATTCAGCACATCCGATTCAGTGCTGGCCTTCCTGGGCTTCTCACTGATGGACCGCTATGTGGTCCCGCAGATCGTGGTCATCGACCGTAAAGGGATGATTCGCGCGCAGAGCGGTCCCATGGGCGACGCGACGCTGCAGGATTCGAATCACATGCGCGGCATCATCGCGCAGATCCTCAAAGAGGAGCCCGCCGGCGCTCCGAAATCCGGCGTAAAGACCACGGCCAACAATCACAAATAACGATGCGACGCTTTCTTTCCGCGGCGTTACTGGCGACCTTGACTACGGCTGCGTTCGCGATGCCTCCGCTGCCGCGCCGCTCGCCTGAATTCACCATCACCGAGGCTCCCGGCAAAGATGTTCTGCTTTCCAAGTATCGCGGCAAGGTAGTGGCGCTGGCGTTTGTGTTTACCACCTGCATCCACTGCCAGGCGTACTCGACCATGGTCAATGGGATCCAGAAAGATCTCGGACCGCGCGGGTTTCAAGCGATCGACGTCGCCTGGAATCCCGACGCCGACCGTCTGGCGGGCACGTTCGCGAAACAACTCGGGCTGACATTTCCGGTCGGCTACAGCACCTGGGATCCGATCATGAGCTTTCTCGGGTTCACGGTGATGGACCGCCCCGTGGTGCCGCTGATCGTAGTGATCGATAAGAAGGGCATGATCCGCGCGCAGAGCCCGCCGCAAGGCGATCCGGAATTGCAGGAGGAGCATCACCTGCGCACTCTGATCGAGAGCCTGCTCAACGAGGGCGCCACTACTCACGCGTCTCGCGGCAGGCGCTAAGCGAGCGCCGCTTTGCAGTACGCGAAACACTTCTTCACCTCGGCAATGGTATCGGCACCTTTGTATTCGTACTCGATATTGGCGGGGATCGCGTAGCGCTTCGTCTTCAGCACTTGCAGCACGCCCTTGATGTTGGTATCGCCTTCGCCCCACGGGACATTGGGGCCCTGATTCTTCTTCCGGTCCTTCAAATGTACGGTCACGATGCGCTCGTGATGCTGTTCCAGGAAGGTCAACGGATCGAATCCGGCGGCGGTGAAATGGCCGATATCCAGATTGATCGCCATATATTTCGACTTGCCGCCGAGCGCTTCCTCGAAATCCGACGGCCGCGCGAATTCGTTCGGCGCCATGTTCGAATGATTGTGAAAGGCGACCGTTATCTTGTATTTCTGCGCGAGTGGATCGAGCCGCTTCGCCGTGGATACGTTGGAGGATGCGGTGATGTACTTCACGCCCATCGCCCTGGCGATCTCGAAGCCTGAAGCGAGTTCATGCTCCGGCCATTCTTCGCGGAAGCTGTAATTCAGCGCGTATAGATCGATTCCGGCGCGATCGAATTTGCGGCGCACCTCCCGCATTTGCTCGAGCGGCGGATGGTCGCGAAACGCTTTGAGCGCCGCCGGGTCTTTCGGCTCGATGTGGCCGTTGTAAAGCTCCGCTTCGCCGAGGCCGATTTCCTTCATGCCGGCGATGCAGGCGTCGAGAGGGCGGTCACGAAAGCTGTAAGTCTGCGCGCCAATAACCACGCCGTCAATCTTCGAATTGATTTTCGCAAATGCCGCCACCGCAAGTTTTCCGAACACTCGCCGGGTGATCATAATATCGCCGCGATCGCCTCCGCGATTTTCTTGCCGTGGAAGCGACCGTTCTCGATGAAGATTTCGTTGGTGTGCATGCCGGCCACCAGCACTCCGGCCAGGTACATTCCCTTGCCGATCGCTCTCCAGTGTTTCCGGATCGGTGTACGGGCGCTCGGTCTGCGGATCGAAGCGGATGCCGTGCTGCTTCCAGAAATTCGGTGTCGGGACGGTAGCCGGTCATCGCGAAGACGAAGTCGTTCTTAATGGCGCGTTTCGCCCTGTGGGGTATTCAACACCACTTCGCGTTCCTCGATGCGCGCAACGCTCGACTGGAAATACGCGGGAATCTCGCCGTTCTTGATGCGATTTTCGATGTTCGGCTTGATCCAGTATTTCACGCGGTCGGAAATGCCATCGCCGCGATGCACCAGCGTGACGCGCGCGCCGGTCCACCACAATTCCAGCGCCGCGATGGCCGCCGAATTCTTCGCGCCCACCACCAGCACGTCGTGATTGTAATAAGGATGCGCTTCCTTGTAATAGTGGATTACCTTGGGCAGATCCTCGCCCGGAACGTTCAGGAGATTGGGAACATCGTAGTAGCCCGTCGAAAGAATCACCTTTTTCGACTGATATTGATGCGGACAGCCGTGCATGTCGATCGCGTGCGTGACGAACGCGCCGTCTTCGCCGGTGATCTGCTCGACGCGCTGGTACTGGCGAATATCGAGCCCGTAATGATCGGCGACGCGGCGGTAATATTTCAGCGCTTCCGCGCGGCACCGGTTTTTCATTCAGCGACGTCATCGGGATGTCGCCGATTTCGAGCAGCTCCGGCGTCGTGAAAAACACCATGTTGGTCGGGTAGTTGTACAGCGAATTGACGACGCAGCCTTTGTCGATCAGAATCGCGCTGACGCCGCGGCGCTTCAGCTCGATGCCGCAGGCGAGCCCGGTTGGGCCCGCGCCGACGACGACCACATCGCGTCGATTCCACCTTACAGCATCCCCTTCACGGATTGCGTAGACTTGTGCCAGCGCGCCGGCGAGCGCCGAAGGATCCTTGCCGCCGGCTTCCGCCATATCCGGACGTCCGCCGCCTTTTCCGCCGACGGCTTGCGCCACCGCGCCCGCAAGCTTGCCGGCGTGGACCTTCGACGTCAGATCCTTGGTGACGCCGCTGACGATCGAGACGTTCGAATCCTCGGCCGACGCCAGCACGACCACGGCGCTCTTCCATTTGATTGCGCAGCGAATCGACCAGCGTGCGAAGCTGATTGCGATCGAAGCCGTCGACGCGCGCGGCCAGCACCTTGACGCCCTTCATCTCGCGAGCCTGCGACTCCAGCGCGCCTGCCTGCGGCCTGCGCCATCTTGTTCTTCAACTGCTGCAGTTCATGCTCCAGCGATTTCTCTTTGGCGAGCAGCTTTTCGATCTGCTCGACTAACTCGGCTTCGGGAGCGCGCACGACGCCGCGCCACGCGGGCGAGCTCGGTTTGCACATTCTGGAAGCGCTTCAGCGCGCCTTCGCCGGTGATCGCTTCGATGCGGCGGACGCCGGCGGAGATCGAGCCTTCATAGACGATCTTGCAGATGCCGATATCGCCGGTGCGCGCGACGTGCGTGCCGCCGCAGAGTTCCTTGCTGAACGTGTCGATCGACACGACGCGGACTTTGTCGCCGTATTTCTCGCCGAACAGCGCCATGGCGCCGGTCTTCAAGGCGTGATCCAGATCCATCACGTCGGTATGGACTTCGCGATTCAGCAGAATCTGCTCATTCATCAGCCGCTCGACTTCGGCGATTTCGTCGGCGTCCATGGCGGTGTAATGCGTAAAGTCGAAGCGCAGACGCGACGGCTCGACCACGCTGCCGGCCTGTTTCACGTGGGTTCCCAGCACCGTGCGCAGAGCGGCGTGCAGAAGATGCGTGCCGGTGTGATTGCGCATGGTCGAATGGCGCGCCTGCGGGATCGACGCGGGCGATCACCTCGTCGCCCGTCTTTCAACGGCCCGACGATTTTCACTTTATGAACCGTCTTTCCGGGCGCGGCCGAGTATGCCGATTCCACGATCGCGACCGTCTCGCCGGTTTCCGGCGACACCAGCACGCCGGTATCGCCGACCTGTCCGCCCGCCTCGGCGTAGAACGGCGTTCGATCGAGCGCGACTTCGTCCATCGAGCCGCCGCGGACGCACCGTCGCGGGCGAGCTTCCAGCGTCTCCCGGCCCGACAAATTCGGTTCGCGGCAACGCCTGATAAACCGGATTGACCTGCGCCTTCTCCGCGCCTTTCCAGCTCGCGCGAGCGCGGGTGCGCTGCTTCTCCATCTCCGCGTCGAAGCCCGCGCGATCGATGGTCAGGCCGGATTCGCGCGCCATATCCTCCTGCTCGTCGAGCGCGAGGCCGTAGGTATCGTAAAGCTTGAACGCGGCGGCGCCGGGGAGCACGCCGCCCACCGCCGATTTCGCCTCGTCGTGGAAGAACTTTCTCGGCCACCTGGAACGTGGTGGCGTAGCGATGCTCTTCATCCTTCACCACGCGGGCCACGCGCTGGACGCTCTCCATCATTTCCGGATAGGCGTCGCGCATGTGCTCGGCGACGAAGCCGGTCAGTTTATAAAGATACGGATCCGCGGTGCCGATCATGCGGGCATTTCGCATCGCCCGGCGCATGATTTTGCGCAGCACGTAGCCGCGGCCTTCATTCGACGGCAGAACGCCGTCGTTGATCAGAAATGCCGTAGCGCGGGCGTGATCGGCGTTGATGCGCAGCACTACGTCACTGCGCTCGTCATCGCCATACGATCTTGCCGAACAGCTCGCCGGCGCGGTCGATGATGGGACGAATCAGATCGGTATCGTAATTCGACAATTTGCCTTGCAGCACGGCGGCGATGCGCTCGAGTCCCATGCCGGTGTCGATCGAGGGCCGGGGCAGCGGCGTCAGCTTGCCGGTCTGATCGCGATCGAACTGCATGAAGACCAGGTTCCAGATCTCGACGAATCGTCCACCGGCGTCGTCGGGGAATTCTTCATGCTCCCGGCCGGGTTCCGCGGCTTCGAAGCCCAGGTCGAAATGAATCTCCGAGCACGGCCCGCACGGACCGGTGTCGCCCATCTGCCAGAAATTGTCTTTTTCGTCGAGGCGGAAAATCCGGCTCTTCGGAATGCCGGTAACTTCCTGCCACAGCTTTTCGGCATCGTCGTCCTCGCGAAACACGGTGACGTAGAGTTTGTCCTTGGGCAGGCCGTAGTCCTTGGTGATCAGGTCCCAGGCGTAATCGATGGCTTCGCGCTTGAAGTAATCGCCGAAGCGAAAAATTGCCCAGCATTTCGAAAAACGTATGATGACGGCGCGTGTAGCCGACGTTGTCCAGATCGTTGTGCTTCCCGCCGGCGCGCACGCACTTCTGCGACGTGGCGGCGCGCGCGTAGTCGCGTTTTTCCTGACCCAGGAACACGTCCTTGAACTGATTCATGCCGGCGTTGGTGAACAGCAGCGTCGGGTCGTTGGCGGGAACCAGCGATGAGCTGCGCACCACGCGATGGCCGCGTTCGGCGAAATAATCGAGAAATTTCTGGCGGGTCTCGGAACCTGTCATTGTTATGCTTTTATTCTTGCACGAGAAAGAAAAAGGGGACGCGCCCGAAAGCGCATCCCCTTGTGTTTCCAGTCTTGTTGTTGCTGAGTTACCAGCTATACCGGCCTGCAAACTGCATCTGCCGCGGCGTCCCCAGCTGATTGCTCAGGTTCCCGAACGTCGTCGAATTGGTCATGCTGATGCTCGCGCCACTACCCGGATCGAAGCGAACCGAGTTGGTTATGTTGAAGCTCTCCCAGCGGAGCTGGATTTTGTGATGCTCGGAGTAGGGCATCGTGAACGTCTTGGAGAGTCCCGTGTCGATGTTGAACAGGCCGCTTCCACGAAGGATGTTGCGGCTTCCGGACTGGCCGGGCATATTCTCGTTAAACGCGGCGAGCGCCTGCGCGGCGACCGTCGAGTTGCCCCACAGATTCGGACCGTTGGGACCGGCAGCGCTGGTTACCGCTGGAATCGGATTCCCGTTGGGCACACCCGAACCGCTCAGTTCCCAGTCCGTCGGCCAGCGCGATCCGTCACTGACGCTGAACGGCAGACCCGAGGTCTGGCGATAGTTGCCGCTGATCTGCCATCCGCCGACGACGGCATCCAGTAGCTTGCTCATGTTGCTGCCGAACTGCCGCCCGCGGCCGAACGGAAGCTGGTAAACCACGAAGGCATTGATCTGGTGCGTAGTGTCGTAATCCGAAACCGCGTACATCTGATTCGGATTCCAGGCATTGATGATGAAGCTGGTGTACGTTGCCGTGGCCGGATTGCAGGTCGGGTTGCAGGTCCCCGCCTCACCGGCCGAGCCCAGATCCATGGACTTCGACCAGGTGTAGTTCACGTCGAACTGGAGACCGCTGCTGAAGTGCTTGCGGATGGTCCACTGCATGGCGTGATAGGCGCCGTGGCCGATGGAGCTGCCGGCCGAGAGCGCGGAAAACTGGGGGGCGAAAATCATGAACGGCCCGGCGATACCGCAGCCCATTTTCTTGATGCCGTTCGTGGCGGTGAAGATGGTGCCGCCCGGATTGCAGCCGACGTCTGCGTCACTCAACGTATTGGTAAAGTCCCCGGGATTGCTGCGGGTCTTATAATCGGTGCCCCAAACCTGAGTGGCCGACAGACCGTTGCCGGCGGCGGTGGCCCACATATTCTCGAAGAACGGAATCTTCGGCAGATTCGCGATCGACACATGCTGGTAATCGAGCAAATTGGCGAGTTGGGTGTAAGCCTGGTTATAGGTCTGGCCCGATTTCGGATCGGTCAAGTTGGCAGGCATCGCGAGGTCGCGGTCCACGATCGAATGCCGCGACAAACGGCCCACATAGGATCCTTGAATAAAGATTCCATGCCCGAACTCACGTCCGATGCTGAAATCGAGATTCATGGTATAGGGCGCCTTCAACTGATCGTCGATGCTGTTGGTGATGGCGAACGCCGAGGTCGGATAGGTGACGCCGCCAGGGGGAAGTCCGCCGACGCCGGGCGCGGGCACCAACTGGCCGGGAACGGTGAAGAATCCGTTGTAGCGCGGCACCTGGGCGCTGCTGAGCTGATTCGGAGGCGTGCTGAGGGTGGTCGAAAGACCGAACACCGTTTGATTGAACGTCTGGGCCAAAGGCTGCCCGAGCACGTCATAATACATGCCCGCGCCGGCGCGGATGGACGTTTTGCCCGGGCCGCCGAAGAAGAACTTCGAGAGTCCGCTCTCGGCCTTCGGCGAATAAGCGAGACCCAGGCGCGGGGCGGTGTTGGTGTGGAACGGATACATCGGCCGCCCATTCGGACCGTTGGCAGGAATAAACGTGATGTTCCCCGCCGCCGAATCGGGCTGGCCGACGCTGGCGAGATAGCCTCGCTCATTGAGCCAGGTGCCGATCGGGATATTGGTCGACGCCTGTTGTCCATTGGCCTCATATACCGGCGGTTCGATCGAAATGCGGACGCCGGCGGTGACCGTGAAATTGCGGGTCACTTTCCAGGTGTCCTGAACATACATTTCGCCTTCGTGATTGACGAAATCGCGATTCACCGGAGCGCCGACGGGAAGCAGCGTCCCATCGACCAGGTAATTGTAATTCGCGGTTCCCGAAGCGATCAGACCCAGCACCGCCGCCGCGCCGTATTCATAGCTGGTCTTGGTGCCTCCGGAAACGTTGAAGGACGAAGGGATCAAATCGTTGCCCGATCCGTTCAACACCGAGGGGTTCGAGGTCGCAGTGCTGAAAGAGTGCGAGTAGCTCACCGAGGAATTCGAAACCAGCCGCACGATGCCGCCGAAGCGAATGTCATGAGCGCCGTGATTCCACGAGAAATCCTGGCTGAGGGTGTGGACCGGAAGGATGCGCGCCAGGCCGGTGCTGGTTCCGTACGGCGTGCTGAAGCCGCGGAAAAATTCCCAGTTGCTGGCTAAAACGCCGGTATTCTCGGTCCCCGCGCGTGTATAGCCGTATCGAAAATTGCTGACCAGATTGGGCGTGAGGACGCCGGTCCATCCCGCGGCCAATCCTTTGCTGTCGGCGAGCGAAACGGAATTGGCGGGCTGCCCCGGAAACTCCGGTGCATTCGCGGCGCCGTTGTCCGCCGAATCATTCTGGAGGTTACCGCGGATGAATAGCGAATGCTTACCCGCATCGTCCAGCTTGTAATCGAGTTTCGCGATGTAAGTGTTCTGATCCGATTTGCCGGGAGCGTTGAAGAGATAACCCGTGGTGTTCAGGTTGTCCACACCGGAAAGCTGCGGATCGTTGCCTCTGGGGAACAGGTTCAACGCCTGCAACGCCAGCGAACTTGGTCCGATGCCCAAAGGATCCACCGAGGACTTCATCTGCGCAGGCGAAACCTGCACCGTACCTCCCGTGGTCGCGTCCTTGTATTCAACAATTCCGAGCTTCAGCGTCTCGGTCGGCACCGTACGCGTCACGGTCACCGCGCTGCGGTCGCGGCGGCCTTCGTAATTCAGGAAGTAGAACAGCTTGTTCTTCTTGACGGGACCGCCCACCGATCCGCCGAACACGTTGATCAGCAGGGGGGCTACCGGCACGCCGGACAAGTTGTTGAAGAAACTGTTGGCCGCTGTTTCCGTGCCGCGGCGATATTCGTAAAGCGACCCGTGCAATTCGTTGGTACCCGATTTGGTCACCAGCACGATGTCCGCGCCGGACCCGCGGCCGGTGGCCGTGTCGCCGTTGGTGGTTGTCGAGCGAAACTCCTCGACCGAATCGAGCGTGACGCGCAGTACCGTGGTAAACGCCTGCCGCGAGTTCTGATCGTTGACATCCGCGCCATCGAGCGTGATATTGCCCTGATCCGACTTGCCGCCGTTCACCGCGCCGCTACGATAATCCAGGTTCTGCGCGCCGAAGGAGCCGAAGCTGGTCACGCCCGGCTGAAACGCCAGCAACCCCGCGACGTTGCGGGCGTACATCGGCATTTCCGTAATGGTCTGTGTGCCGATCGCGTTGCCGAGCGAGGCGTCGGTGGTATTGACCTGCGCCGCCGTCGATTCCACCTGCACCGTGGTGGTAGTCGAGCCCAGCTTTTCAAACACGATCGGAATGGTCGCCGGCTGCGCCACCAGGAGTTCCACATTGTCGATCACGACATCGGAGAACCCCGCGACTTTCGCCGTAATCTTGTACTTCCCGGGAGCTACCTGCGGCAGGGTATAGCGGCCCTGGCTGTCGGAAACGGTGGTACGTTCCGAGCCCGTTGCCGTGCTGGTGATGGTAATGGTCGCGGCGGGAATCACGGCGCCGGACGGATCGGATACCGTGCCCGTCAGCGAGGTGGTTTGTCCGAAAAGAACTGCCGACAACAGTAGCGATAGAGTAATCGCCCACGCGAATCTTCTCATGAACTCCCCTTTTTCTGGCAAGTAGCAAAGCAGCTTAAATGCAAAGCAGATTAGTATTTCTTACCAGATTCATAGGGGGGTGTCAATCACATTAATGGTCCCGGGAACACCATTCGGAGTCAAATCGATCGCGGCTCACGAACGATTTTTGGGTGCCCGGCGCGAGGGTGGAAAGAGCCGCGTACAGGTTGGCGCGGCGAATCGCCTGTATTTCCGGCAAGTTATTCGCCAGAAAATAGGCGAAGCTGCCGATGAACGCGTCGCCCGCTCCGGTGGTATCGAGCGCCTGAACCGCAAATCCGGGAACGTGAAAATCTTTTTGGGCGTTTGCCGAGAACGCTCCTTTTGCGCCAAGGGTGATAATCACGCGACGAAGGCCGCCCTCGATCAGGCGCCGCGAGCAGGCTCGGGCGGATTCGATATCGTGCACCGGAATGCCGCCGATCGCCTCGGCTTCGGTCTCATTCGGAATCACGTACTCGGCAAATCCTGCGGAATGCAGATCAAGCGCCTGGCCGGGCGCGGGATTCAGGATTGCCGGGATGCCGCGTTCGCGGGCGATACGCAACGTATAGTACACCGTCTCGAGTGGTACCTCGAGCTGCAGGACGATCACGTCCGCGCTGGCGAGAAGTTCCGCGGCCGCATCCACGTCGGCCGGTACCAGCCGGTCGTTCGCGCCTTTCACCACCAGGATGCGATTCTGTCCCGCGCTGTCGACGAAGATGGGAGCGACTCCGCTGGACACTCCGGGCGTGATCCGGACATGGCTGGCGTCGATGCCGAAGGATTTGAAATTTCGAACGGTGGCTTCGCCGAACAGATCGTCGCCGACGCGCGCGACCATCGACACTTCGGCTCCGCACAAACGCGCGGCGACGGCCTGATTCGCGCCTTTGCCTCCGAATCCTAAATGAAATTCGCGACCGAAGATCGTTTCGCCGGGGCGGGGAAATTCGTCGGTAAACGTAGCCAGATCGATATTGGCGCTGCCGACGACAACAATGTGAGGCAAGCCGACATTCTACCGGAATTGCAGTGCCTGATCGAGTGGGCCGGCCGGGCAGCCGTACTGGCGGACGAAGGTTTCCCGATGATTCGTGGCCAGATCGCGGCGGCCGGCTCGGAGCCGGGCTTGGATCATCTGTACCGCGGCGTCGCAGAGGTTCGCGTGCACCAGGGCGCAGGCTGGATTGATGGCGGGTCCATTGGGACCGGCAGCGACGGCGCAGCCCTCGGTGTCGAGTCCCGCGGCGTACAACTTTATAAGTTGTTCCCGCAGAGTCATATCGGAAGTCAGAAACATGCCTGCGATCAGCGTGGCTGCGGCGTCATTGCCGCGCTGCAATTGGAGATCGGCCGCCGCGACCTGCGAGAACATTTCGGGCCGTAGCGGCGCGAGGTCGAGCGCATGCCGCGCATTCTCCAGGGCTTTGACGCCGTTATTCGATCGAAGCCAGGCTTCGGAGAGCAGGCGATAGGCGTCCGCTTCGGTCTTCGCGATATGAGAACCCCGGTCGTAGGCATGATCGATGGCGATGCTTCTTTCAAGCAACGCGATCGCGCGCGGCAGATCGCCATTTTGAAGATGCAGGCCGCCGGCCAGGAAATAGGCGTCCGGCGCGTTCTCGGAATCCGGCAGAGAATCGAGTAGGGCCACGCTACGGTCCGCTTCCTCGACAGCTCGAACGGGATTGCCGTGCGCTTCGGCCAGGGATGACGCCAGCAGCCGGTGAAGTTTGAAACTGTCGGTGTGCGCGTCCGCCTCGGCGATGGAGAGGTCGTCGCGCCAGTCCTGATTGCGCGCGAAGGATCGCGCCGTCAACCCGACGATCACCACGCAGAGCGCCGCCGTCGCGACACGATCCGGCAGTGCGAATACCAGCATCGCGAAACACATGGTCAGGCCGATCAAGGGCAGATAGAGAAACCGCTCCGCCATGATGGTTCCGATGGGGAACAGCAGGTTCGACACTGGGGCGATGGTAACTGCGGCGAATGAGGCCCAGAAAAACGCGGCCCGATGGCGGCGATAAAGCAGCCCGATTCCGGCGATCACGGCGGCGACGGCGATCCACGCGATCCAATCCGCCGCGGTGCCGGTCGCGAGCGGAATGGCGGGGTAAGAATAGTCGCTCGATAACCGGGCGGGCCAGATCGCCAGCAGCAGATACTTTGCAATTACTTTGAGCGCGGTCAGGCGGCCGGTCCAGAAACTCGCGCCGGTAATGGGATTGTCGGTGAACGGAAGTTCCGCCGCCGTACCTGCTAGCACCACCGAACGTTGATAAAGCATCGCCGCGATGGGCGCCAGGGTCGCCAGGATTCCGAAGATCATGGAATGGCCGGCGCGGCGTTCCCGCCACCAGGCGACCTCATAGAGAACGATGATGCCGGGGAGCACCGCTGCGCTTTCTTTGGAAAAGACCCCGATGGTGGTGGCCAGCGCGACTCCGGTAAGCCACGCGAAGCGATGCGAGCCATCGGTGCTCTTCAGGTACATCCAGAATCCGGCGAGCACTCCGAATCCGGCGAGCAGATCGGCGCGGCCGGCGATGTTGGTCACCGATTCGGTCAGCACCGGATGCACGGCCCACAGCGCGGCGGCGAACCACGCGGTCCGCGGCGATCGAAGCAACCTGAGGCCGAGCGCGAATACCAGCAGCACATTCGCCGAGTGCAATAGCAGATTGATCCAGTGATACCCGGCGGGCCGGTCGGCATCGCCTAGGATCGCGTAATTGAACAGGTAGGAGAGCGTGGTCAGCGGACGATAGAGCCCCGCTTCTCCGGTCGGCCACCAATAAGAATGATCGCGGATCAAGGCCAGGTTCGCCGCCGACGCCTCGCGGATGCGCGGATCTTCGAGCAGCAGCGCGTGGTTATCGAGCGCGAATCCGGCGCGAAAGGAATTGGAATAGGCGGCCGCGGTCAATAGCAGCAACGCCAGCGCCGTCCAAAATCCGCTCTGCCGGATCGATCGCACGCTTCAGGCTACCAGAGGCCTAACGGCTCGCTAGGGCAACGGCGCGGTGGCGGCGACGCGGGGTTCGCGCAGCGCTTCTTCGAAATCGGGCGTGACTTTCTTCACGCTGACGAACTGAAACACCGGGACGTCTCGAGGTGCGGTGAGCCGCATGACACGCCGCGCGCCCGGGCCGACGAAGTGCAAAGACCATACTCCGTCGCCAACTGCCTGCCGCGATTTGTCGGAAAACTTCACCATCACGTAGACGGAATCGATGGTGTAGGGACAGGAATTGGTCCAGTCCGCCCAATAGTGATCTTCATCCATCTTGATGAGCGCATTGACTTTAAAGCAGTGCGACACGGCCGGATTCTGCGCACAGGCAAAGCCGCCCGTAGCTAGAAACAGAAGGGGGAGGAGGAGCTGTTTCATCTTAGACCTCTATCGGCGGAATGCCCTACCACTGCATAGGTGTGCCGAGACAGGCCAGTATAGACGCCATGTTGCTCTCAAATGTTTCAAGCAAAGAAAGAAAAAGTTGTAGATGCGGATGTTCGGCGACTCAGGAAGCGGACTCAGAAAGCGCGCGCTTCAGGAAGCGGACTCAGAAAGCGCGCGCTTCAGGAAGCGGACTCAGAAGCGCGCGCTTCAGGAAGCGCGCTTGCGGCGGGGTTGCTCTTCGTCTTCGTAAATGGGCGCCTGTTGTTCGAGATCGTCGGACTCGAAGACCTGGCCGCAGTCCTCGCATCGAACGTAATCGACCCCGTCGCGCCGCATCAGGAACTCCGTGTGCTTGTGCTCACAACCCGGCATAGCTGGCAGATTATCCTTATTCTAGTCAGAGTGCTACCGTTGTCAAGCCCCTTCAGGCCCCCGTACCGTTTCGCGGCGCCGCCAATTTACAGTTTTTTACCAGCGTCCCTGATATACTTTAAAAAATCTGCCGAAGGACTTCACTCAGAACCATGATTCGGAAACCCTTTCTGATTGCCTTCAGCGTGGCACTCTTCTTATTCGGACAGACTCCTCCGAACTTTAGCGGCGAATGGAAAATGGACATCGCGAAGAGCGATTTCGGCCGCATTCCGGCGCCCCAGGCGCTTTCCCGAACGGTGGAACAGACCGATTCATCGCTTCATATTCAAACCGATTCCAAAGGCCCGCAAGGCGAGGTTCACAGCGAGCTGAAGTACACGACCGACGGCAAGGAATGCGTTAATCATCTGCAAGGCGGCGACGCCAAGGGCACGGCGAAACTGCAGGGCGCGAATTTATTGATCGAAAGCACTCGCGATTATCAAGGGACCGAAATCCGGTCCAAGGAAACCTGGACTCTTTCCGATGGGGGCAAGACGCTCACCATCCAGAATCATGTCACCATCGCCCAGCAGGGCGATTTCGACACCAAGCTGGTGTTGAATAAGCAATAACGTCTAAGCGAGGAGATTCCACGATGAAGACTGCAAGTAAAGCTGTATTCGCAATCGCCCTGTTCGCCGTCACGGCGCTGGCGGCGGATAAGCCGAATTTTTCCGGTGAATGGGTCATGGACGCGGCCAAGAGTGAGTTCGGTCCCATGCCTCCGCCCGATTCGATGACCCGCAAGGTCGAATACAGCGATCCGCTTCTCACCGTAACCCAAGCGCAGACCGGCGGCGCGCAAGGCGATCAGACCACCACGTCGAAATACACCACGGACGGCAAGGAAAGCGTCAACACCATGGCGGGCAATGAAGTGAAAAGCACCGCCACGTGGCAAGGCAACTCGCTGGTGATCGCGTCCAAGCTGGAAGTTCAGGGCAATGAGCTCGCGCTGACCAGCAAATGGTCGCTTTCGGACGACGGCAAGGTGCTGACCGACGTCTGGCACATTTCGACCGGCCAGGGCGACTTCGATATCACCTACGTGATGAACAAGAAGTAGACGATGACGGCTCGCAGTCTCATCGGTTTGATCGTGTTGGCGGCGGCATTGCCCGCGGCCGACACGATCCACGCCGGCGATTATCAGGGACAGTGGAACGGCGCTTACGGCACCGGCAATTTGAGCATGAAGCTGGAGCGCGACGGCAAGGCCGGCTATCGCGCCGAGGTCGCCATGACGGTAGATCCGGAAGAGGTGGATTGCGACGTCGAGTCGCTGAAGGTGGACGGGTCGAAGTTCGTGATGGTCATCCAGTACGGCGGGCGCTACCTTTTGGAGATGACGCTGACCGGGACGGTGAACGGGAGAACCATCGAAGGCCGGTTCCAGACCCGGCAGCCGGGTACCGAAGCGGTGGACGACGAAGGGACCTGGAGGATGGTGAAACTGTAGCGTCCGGCTATCGTTTCTCCACCATCTGACGCACGCGGTCGAGCTCGCGGCGCAGCCGGCTTTCGCGCATGGCGAGCGAGACCACATAAATCACCACGATCAGCCACGCGGCGACGAATCCATAAAACATGAAGTCGAAGTTTTGAGTTTCCATGCGGTTTTGAAAAAGATCCTTATCAATAGGAATGCGCGGCGCGGCGCAGCGAGTCGATTTCACGGGACACGGTTTCCTGGCGCATCCGGACCATCACCAGGATGATGGCGAAGCACAGCAGCGCCAGCGCGTTCCAGTACAGCGGATGTTCGAGAACCGGGTCCATGCGGCCGCCGCCGGTGCGGAAACTGAGCACCGGACCGGGATGCTGGAGCCGCGGAAACCAGTCGATCGCTTTATAAACGAACCAGGCGTTGACGGTGCCGAAGACGCTGACCACCGCGGATAATTTCGCGCGCGCGGTGGGTTCCTCGACGGCGCGGCGCAGCATCAGGTATCCGGCGAACACCAGGCAGCAGATCAGCATGCCGGTGAGGCGCGCGTCCCAGGCCCACCAGACTCCCCATTGCTGGCGTCCCCAGATGGACCCGGTGACCAGGTTGGTAAGCGCGAAAGCCAGCGCGACTTCGGTGACCGAAGCGGCCAGCGCGTCCCACCACAGATTCTTCTTCCACAGATACATCAAGCTGCAGCCGAGGCCGACGCAGAATCCGGTGAGGCCCAGCATCCCGCCGGGGACGTGGAAATAGATGATGCGGAAAATCATGTCCTGCCGCGCCTCATCGGGCAAGCCGAGCAGAATGGTGTGCAGGTTCCACACCAGCAGCGCCGCGCCGACGGCGGCCAGAAGTACCACGATGCGCATTCTCATGAACGTTTATCCTAATAGCACAGTATCGACGAACGCCACCGACAGAAGCGTGAACACGATATCGAAAGCGATCAGCATCCTCAGCGCCAGCGCGTTATCCGGACCCAGCGGCGACCCGCTGAGCAGCGTGGTGGTCAGCGTCATCGACGACATCAACGCCGGAATCATTAAAGGATAGACCAGCGTGGGCAGCATCAGCTCGCGGATGCGGAGATTCACGGTCAGCGCGCTGAAGAAGGTTCCAATGGCGGTGAGCGCCCAGGTGCCGATCAGCAGCACGCCCATGAGGGTCCAGAACTGGCGCGCCCAGCGGACGTTGTAAAAGAGACCGAAGACGGGCAGCGAAACCAGCTCGATCGCCATCAGCAGGACGTAATTCGCCAGCGCTTTGCCGAGGAACAGGGCCGAGGCGGGAAGCGGCGCGGCCAGCAGGCCATCCAGGCAATCGTTCTGCGTCTCGCGGACGAAACTGCGGTTCAGCAGCAGCGCGCCGGCGAAGGTGAACACCAGCCACAGCAGGCCGCCCGAAAATTCCTGGGCCTGGTCCGAGGTGGGATCGAAGGCGAAGCTGAACAGCACCAGAATGACGATGGAAAACGCGACCGAGGCGTTCAGCGCCTCCTTGGTGCGCAATTCCGAGCGCAGATCCTTGGCCATGATGGTCCAGGTCTGGCGGAAAAACAAAGTCACCGGCGAGGCGGCGCGGGTGCGGGGCATTGCCGCGGATTGTGTTTCCGATAACGGCATTTCCGCTTCGCTCATGCTTCGGCCTCGTAGTTCCGGTACAGCCAGCCGGTATCGTCGACCATCTGCTGGGTCCGTTCGCCGGTGTAGGCGATCTGCCCGCGGCGGATCAGCGCGACGTCGGTCGCCAGCACCAGCGCTTCTTTCAACTGATGCGTGGACATGACGATGGTGCGGCCGCGGGCGTGCGCGTCGGCGAGCAGGTCCTGCAGCACGGCGATGGCGCGATCGTCGAGGGCGGTGAAAGGCTCGTCAAACAGCAGGAGCTCGGGTTCGTGTAAAAACGCCCGCGCCACCGCGAGGCGCTGCCGCATGCCGCGCGAGAATTCGCGGACCAGGCCGTCGCGAACACGCCCGAGTCCGGTTCGTTCCAGCCACGCGAGCGCGGTCTTGCGGGGATCGTCGAGGCCATAGAGGCGCGCGAAGATCATCAGGTTCTCGTAGGCCGACAGCTCATCGTAAAGCGAAATGCCATGACCCAGAACGCCGATCCTGCGGCGCGCCGAATCGTTGCGGACGTCGAGGCCGAGAATGGAGACATTGCCTTGAGATGGCTTGGATAATCCGGCGATGATCCGCAGCAGCGTGGTTTTCCCCGCGCCGTTGCGGCCGAGCAGGGCGACCGTGGAGCCGCGTTTCACCTTCACGGCGACGTCGCGCAGCGCGGCGAAATCGCCGTAATACTTCCAGACTCCGGCGATCTCCAGGGCATTCGCCGCGGCGCTCATGCCGTGTCCCTCATGCGCGGCTCCTCATGCCACGCCCCGGCGGAACAGCATCGCGCCGCCCAGCAGCAGAATCCCAAAGGTCAGGCCGAGCACCCAGTACATCCGCGAGTAGATCCGCGCGGGTTCCACTTCGATCTGCGGCTGGCCCGCGTCTTCCTGGCTGTCGGCCTGCGGAGCGCGCAGCGAGCCGGTGCCGTCGATCTTCACTTCGAAGTTCGCGGTCCGGACATTATAGATATGCGCCTGCGTCTGCGGCTCTTGACCGAGCAGATCGAGGCCGTCTCCGGCGAGAGTCACCGTACCCGGCGTCACCAGGCGCATCGGCGCCGCGGGAGCCAAATTTTTTCCCTTGAAGGTGTCGGAGGCGGGCAGAGCGTAGGCCACGTCGATCCGCGTCTGTCCCGGCTTGATCGGAAAATCGATCTTGTACACTTCCGGCGTTTTGGTTTGCGAAGCCGACCACTGCACCGGCACGCCGGTGGCGGAGGTGACGGTCACCTGCGGCTTATCGCCCGCCGACTTGGGAAGGTAAAACTCAGCCGAGCCCTTCGACGGATCGGTATAGGTGAGCTTGGTCTGATTGTCGAACATGAAAGTCTCGCTCACCTGGACGCCGGAGGCGGCAGGCTCCAGCACAATCATATGCTGGGCGATCTTGCCCGATTCAGGGTCCTTGCCGGAATCGTAAACCTGCAGTTGGACTCCGGTGGTGGGCGTGCCTGGCGGCAGCATCTCGGTATAACTGGCTTTATCGAAGATGGCCTGCATCATCACCGGTGCGCCTGCCGGAGCTTCCTTGTCGATTTTGAATTTCCCCTGGGCGTCGGACTGGACAGTGGCCAGCGTTTGCAGACCCTGCGCGCTCGGCTGCATCAGCGAAACCATGACGGAGGGCTGGGGTTTTCCGGTGGTGCCGTTGATGACCACGCCATCGACGCCGGCGAAGGCGAGAGAGACAGAGGCGGAGAGGAGCAGGAGGGTTTTCATGCCATCACCTTTCCGCATTCTCCACAGAAGCGCATGGCTTTCTCGAATTTCGCGCCGCAATGCGGGCATTCGTACTCCGAGGCTGGAGGATCGGCGACGTGCACCACGCCGTTCGATTCGGCGACGGCGGCGGGAGCGATCGTGACGCCAGGCTGGGCGGCCGGTTTCGCCGGCGCGGGCTTCGACGGCGCCGGACGGGGATTCACCTGGTTGATCTTGTCGATCTCCGACAGGACCCCCGCGAGTTCCCTTTGCAGCCCGAGCTTGGTCTGTTGATAATCGGCGTCGGACAGTTTGCCGACCCGGAATTCGAACTGCAGGTCGCGCAGATTTTCGTAAATCGCCGCTTTGCGCTCATCCAGATGCCGGGTGGGAGACTCAGGCTCCGGCACCGGCAGGTCCTTGGCGCGCACGAATAACGTAAACATCGTGGTCACGGCAACCACGAGCACGACGGCAGCTATGAGAGTCATGTTAGTCGAACTTATCCAGATCTTTCTCGATCCGGTCGTGATACTGATCGAGGATGGCTGGATCCACCGCCTGCGCTGGAGCGCGGCGGGCTGAGACACGGCGGACGAAGGCCCAGATTGCGAACAATCCGATCACGACAGCCACATACGGCATCGCCCACGCGACCATGGAAAATCCCTGAGTGGGGGGAACGGCCAGGGCTTCGGTCCCGTTCTCGGCGACGATGGCGCTCACCACCTGGTCGTCGGTCTTGCCGGCGGCCTGCAACTCCGCGATCCGCTTGCGCGTCGGCGAGCTGTAGCCGCACTCGAGCATGGGGCAATCGGCGACCGTGTTTTTGCAGGTGCGGCACAGGCAAGCCAGGTGCTCGCCCACGCGGCGCACCGCGGGAGGCATGATGCCCGAAGCGGACATTCCACCGGGCTGGTCCCCTTGCGCCGGCTGTGTAGCCGAGGGATCGTGACCGCCCGGGGCGGCCGGCTGCTGGCCCAGAGCCCCCGTGGCGAGCAGCGCGGCGAGTAGCGCGGCGAATAGACTAATTTTCAATTTTGGCATGTTTCCCCGCGATCCCCACTACTTCCGTGCGCGGCTAGATCAGCCGATTCTTACTCGGCATCAGGCAGACCATCGTCCCGATCAAGCACCACCCAATATCCCATCCAGATCCAAGACACCAGCGGAAACACGTAGGACTGGATGATCACTTTCTGGCCATCCGGCGTCGTACCCGCGAAGTTGACATACAGATCTTCGTTCAGGCGCCGGCGGATGGATACCTCCGAGGTGGCTCGAACGCGAAGCGTTATAGAGGCGATGCTCCGGCACGATGACGCCGAGGTCCTCGCCGTTCTTTTGTTACATCGATCGACAGCTTGCCGTACTGATAATTGTCGTTCTGGCCGGACTCGACGTCCCAGGACGTTGAGCTGATAGTGGCCCACCTGCATCGTGGCGCCCGGAGAGACTTCCTGGGTCGCGTCCTTGTCGAACGCCTTGCCGGTGAAGCCGATGAACATGCAGCACGATGCCCATGTGCACCAGGTAGCCGCCGTAGCGCCGCGTGTTGCGATGCGTCAGCTCGACCATCGACGGTCAGCAGGTTCGATGCCGGTCTTGGCGCGTGATGGCCGAGGCGCCCTTGAAGAACTCGATGCACGATGGTGACCGCACGAACGTGCACAGCGCGAAGGAAACCAGCGCGTAGAAGTGGCGGACGCCCGAAGCGCGAACAGCCGCGGCCGACAACGCCAGCCCGCCGACGGTCGGCCAGAGGAACGCCCGCTGCAGGCTCTCGAACGAGCTCCTGCGCCACGCGATCAGCGGTCCGACGCCGGTCAGCAGCATCAGGAACAGCCCGATGGGAATGTTCACGCGATTGAAGAACGGCGCGTCGACGCTGATCTTTTCGCCGGTGACCGCTTCCGAGATCACCGGGAACAGCGTGCCCCACAGCACCGCGAAGCAGCTCGCCAGCAGGATCAGGTTGTTGAACAGGAAACTCGACTCGCGCGACAGCACGCTTTCCAGCTGCGCTTCGCTCTTCAGGATAATCCAGGCGATTCAGGATCAGGTACACCGTCGCGGCGATGCCGATCGCCAGGAACGTCGACGAAATACCTGCCCGATCGAGGACTGCGCGAACGCGTGCACCGAGCTGCACCACGCCGCTGCGCGTCAGGAACGTTCCGAAGATGCACAGGAAGAACGTGGCCGAAACCAGCACCATGTTCCACACCTTCATCATGCCCTTTTTCTCCTGCATCATGACCGAGTGCAGAAACGCCGTGGCCGTGATCCACGGCAGCAGCGAGGCGTTCTCCACCGGATCCCAGCCCCAGTAGCCGCCCCAGCCGAGCACCGCATACGCCCAGCCGGCGCCGAGCAGAATGCCGGTGGTCTGGAACATCCAGGTGACCAGCGTCCAGCGGCGCGTCGTGTGGATCCAGGCCTCGCCCGGCTGCTTGGTGATCAGCGACGCCATCGCGAACGCGAACGGCACCGTGAAGCCGACGTAGCCGAGGTACAGCATCGGCGGATGGATCACCATGGTCCAGTACTGGAGCAGCGGATTCGAGCCCTGTGCCGTCGCCGACGTCGACGATGCCCTTGGCCGGCCATCAGCACGTTGAACGGCTTGGCGACGAACGTGATCAGGATCAGGAAGAAGGTCTGCGTCGCCATCAGGACCGCCGTGACGTACGGCATCATGTCGCGGAACTTGCGGCGGTTGCGGAAAACCACCACCGCCGCGTAGGTGGCGAGCAGCCAGGTCCAGAACAGCAGCGAGCCTTCCTGTCCGCCCCACCACGACGTGAACTTGTAGATGGCGGGCATCGAGCGGTTGCTGTGGCTGGCGACATAGGCCAGCCGGAAATCGCCCGTGATCAGCGAGTAAATCAGCATCCCGGAAGCGACCGTGAGCAAGGCCCAGACGCAGTACACCGCGCGCTCCGCGCTCAGGATCAGGAACGGGCGCTTCGCCCACTTGCCGACCACCGAGCCGACCATCGCGTAGATCGCGAAACAAAACGCGAGAAGGATTGCGAGCGTGCCGATGTTCTCCATAGTGGCGAATCCTTGGTGGTAAACGTCCTGACTTTTTAGGTATTGCTATTGGGCTTGGCCATCACCGGCTTCGCCTCGTACTTCGAAGCGCACTTGGCCTGAATCTTGGTAGCGTGGAACACGCCGTCGGCGCCCAGTTTGCCGTCGGCCAGCGCCTGCGCGCCGTCCTTGAAAGTATCCGGCAGCGGATCGATGCCGTGATAAACCACCGGCAGGTGCAGATTGTCCTGCGACAGCGTGAAGTGGACTCCGGTGCCTTCGTGCACAATGGAATTGGCGGCGATGTCGCCGCCGACGCGGATCCGCTTCTCGTGCGCCTGATTCCCCATCTGGTTCACTTCGGAGATGGTCTTGTAGTAAGTCTTGGTATCGCTGATTCCGCCCACGGCCAGCCAGCCGAGAGTCCCCAGAATCGCCGCGATAAGGAGTCCGAACTTCACTGTTTTGCTCATGAAACGCTCCAGTCCCTATTTAGTTGCAGATCAACCTTAAGTATAACGCTCGAACTTGAGGCCGGCTTCCCTCGAAAATCTCACTGGGTGTAATGACGCAGGCTCCGAAGCCATTCTTCTGGGTCGCTTCACCCGATTTTGCGTATTCTGTGGTGTTTTTGCCGGTCACGCCGAAGAGAAATGCACGCCGGATTCCAAGAAGCTGCGGCGGGCCAGGATTTGTATCCGACCTGGATCGCGAAAGGGTGGAACCGGATGCGATCCCGGTCAGCTTGGAACGGAGACCGTCAGCCCCACTGCGATCTCGGACGTAACGCTACGGCCGGCAAAGATGGCGCGTGGACGGGCCCCGACCGAGGCGCTAACTTGGTAGAGACCTCCCATGTTAAAAGCCAAAGTCCAAGCTCCCGACGATCTTAATCCACAGGAAACCTCCGAATGGATTGAAGCGCTCGACGAAATCATCGACGAAGCCGGGCCTGACCGGGCCAGCTATCTGCTCGAACGGCTGATGGAACGCGCCGCGAACCTCGGCGTGCAGCCGCCGCTGCGCTGGAACACGCCCTACATCAATACGATTCCGCCGGAAGACGAAGTCGGCGTATCCGGGCGATCGCGCCCTGGAGCGCACCATCAAGAGCCTGGTCCGCTGGAACGCCATGGCGATGGTGGTTCGCGCCAATAAGTACGACGCGAACATCGGCGGCCACCTGGCGACCTATGCGTCGCTGGCGACGCTGATCGAAGTCGGCTTCAATCACTTCTTCCACGGCTCGCATACAGATGCGAACGGCGGCAAGCTGCCCGGCGATTTCGTCTACTTCCAGGGGCACGCCTCGCCCGGGCATGTATGCGCGCGCGTTTCTCGAAGGACGGCTGAACGAGAAGCATCTCGAAAATTTCCGCCACGAGCTGCGCGATCAGCCGGGGCTATCCTCCTATCCGCACCCGTGGCTGATGCCGGATTTCTGGCAGTTCCCGACGGTGTCGATGGGCCTGGGTCCGATCTCGGCGATCTATCAGGCGCGCTTCATGAAGTACCTGGAGAATCGCGGCATCATTCCGGCATCGCCGACGCAAGGTGTGGGCGCTTTCTGGGCGACGGCGAAACGGACGAGCCCGAATCGCTGGGCGCGCTGACGCTCGCTTCGCGCGAGAAGCTGGACAACCTGATCTTCGTGGTCAACTGCAACCTGCAGCGGCTGGACGGTCCGGTGCGCGGCAACGGCAGCATCATCCAGGAACTGGAAGCGGCGTTCCGCGGCGCGGGCTGGAACGTGATCAAGGTGATCTGGGGCGCCGGCTGGGACGATCTGCTGGCGCGCGACTCCATCGGGCCTGCTGCTCAAGCGCATGCACGAATGCGTCGACGGCGAATACCAGGCGTTCCGCGCCAGCGACGGCGCCTACATCCGGAAGGAATTTTTCGGCAAGTATCCGGAACTGCTGAAGCTGGTGGAGCACATGACCGACGACGAGATCTGGGCGCTGCGCCGCGGCGGCCACGATCCGCGTGAAGGTCTATAACGCCTACAAGCGCGCCATGGAAACCACCGGGCAGCCGACCGTGATCCTGGCCAAGACCGTGAAAGGCTACGGCCTGGGCGAAACGGCCGAAGGCCGCAAGACCGCGCATCAGCAGAAGAAGCTCGGCGGCGCGGATCTGATGAAGCTCCGCGATCGCTTCGAAATGCCGCTTTCGGACGAAGTGGTGGAGCACATCGAATTCTTCCGGCCGCCGGAGGATTCGCCGGAAATGAAGTATCTCCGCTCGCGACTCGAAGCGATGGGCGGATCGCTGCCCAAGCGCAACGTGAAGCCGATCGAGCTGAAGGCGCCGCCGCTCGAGACTTTCCAGGACGCGCTGGGCGGATCGCGCGGCCGCGAGGCGTCCACCACGGCGGCGTTCGTCAGCGTTCTGAAGACGCTGATGAAGGATCCGGAGATCGGGCAAGCTGGTGGTGCCGATCGTTCCCGACGAAGCGCGCACGTTCGGCATGGAATCGCTGTTCCGCGAATACGGCATTTACGCGAGCCAGGGCCAGCGCTACAAACCGGTGGACTCGAACGTGCTGCTGTACTACAAGGAAGCGCAGAACGGTCAGATTCTGGAAGAGGGCATCACCGAAGCGGGCTCGATGGCGTCGTTCATCGCCGCCGGCACGGCCTACGCCAACTACGGCGTGCCGATGATTCCGTTCTTTACCTACTATTCGATGTTCGGCTTCCAGCGCGTGGGCGATCTGATCTGGGCGTTCGCCGATTCGCGCGGCAAGGGATTCCTGATGGGCGGCACGGCCGGCCGCACCACGCTGCTCGGCGAAGGCCTGCAGCATCAGGACGGCCACAGTCCGATGCTGGTCAGCACGGTTCCGACCTGCGCGATCTACGATCCGGCCTACGCCTACGAGCTCGCCGTGATCATTCAGGACGGCATCCGGCGCATGTATCAGGAGATGGAAGATCGCTTCTACTACATCACCGTCTACAACGAGAACTACGTGCAGCCGCCGATGCCGGAGAGGCGACGGGATTGCGCGAAGGCATTCTGCAAGGGCATCTACAAATACCGCGCCGGCGGCGAACGGTCCGGCGGTGGCGCAGTTGTTCGGCAGCGGGTCCGATCCTGAACGAAGCGCTGCGCGCGCAGCAGATTCTGGCGGAGCGCTATCAGATCCCGACCGACGTCTGGTCGGTGACCAGCTATAACGAACTGCGCCGCGACGGCGCTGACGGTGGAACGCTGGAACCGTCTGCATCCGGCCGATAAGCCGAAGACGCCGTACATCGCGAACGTGCTGAAGGACGCCAAGGGGCCGATCATCGCGTCGACCGATTACATGAAGGCGGTGCCGGATCAGCTTGCGCCGTGGATCGGGACCGGCTGACGTCGCTCGGCACGGACGGATTCGGCCGCAGCGAGAATCGCGAGCATCTGCGGCATTTCTTCGAAATTTCCGCGGAAGCGATCGTGCAGGCGACGCTGTCGGCACTGGCTCGAACCGGCGCCGTGAATCCGATGCGGGCAGAAGTAGCGATCGCGGAGCTGGGCTTCCATCCGGAGAAGAGGGATCCCTCGCGGACCTGATTCGCGCTTTTGAAATTCGTCCAGATCACCGCCGAGGCTGAGGCTCCGCGCGGATTCACGACCGCTTCACACCGGGATTGATATCATTCCCAGGGGAGGTGCGGGTATGACGTGGAACTGGAATTCTATCAGCCAGATTGTGCAGGACCGGGTGGCCACCGTCGGGCTGCAGGTGCTCGGCGCTCTGGTCATTTACATCATTGGGCGCTGGGTGATCAGCATCATGGTGAACGCGGTGCAGCGCGTGCTCACCAGGCAGAAGCTGGAGCCGACGGTGCTGCGCTTCGTCGGCAGTACCGTATCGGTGGCGCTGAACATCGCGCTGGTGATCGCGATTTTAGGGCGCCTGGGCGTCGAAACTACCAGCTTCGCGGCGCTGATCGCGGCCATGGGTCTGGCGATCGGGATGGCCTGGGCGGGGCTGCTGGGCAACTTCGCGGCGGGCGCGTTCCTGCTGGTCCTGAGGCCCTTCAAAGTCGGGGATTTCGTCACTGTGGCGGGCATCACCGGCACGGTTCATGAGATCGGGCTGTTCGTGACCACGCTCGATATGCCGGACAATGTCAGGACCTTCGTCGGCAATGGCAAAGTCTTCTCGGAAACGATTCAGAACTTCACGGCGAATCCTTACCGGCGCGTAGAGTTGACGGCGCAGATTTCCGGCGCGGCCGATCCGCACCTGGCCATAGCGCGGTTGAAGGAAAAGGTGGGCGCCATCGCCAACGTCTGCAAGGATCCGGCTCCGGTTGTTACCATGCTCACCTTCACACCGTTCGGTCCGGTGCTGGCGGTGCGGCCGTTCTGCCATAACGACCATTACTGGCAGGTATATTTCGATACGAATATGGCGATCCGGGAGACGCTGGGAGACAGCGCATTTCCTGGTCCGTCGTATCCGCTGGCTGTGGCGGAGGCGAAGGCCGCGGCCGCGGGATAGGAATCGCGAGGTCGCTATTTGAGGGCCATGACCCGGCGGAGCGAATCCAGGCCGCGGGTGGCTTCTTCGTGAACGACGGGCGCGGCGGCGGCGCCGGGAGCGAGCGAGCCCGGTTTGATGAAGGGCATCACGATGTCGGGCGACGGACGGTTGCCTTCCAGATAATCCATGCCTTCGACGGTGATCTGGAGGCTGCTCTTGTCGTCGCTCTGCGCCAGATTTTTTTGCTTCAGATACCACAGAGCGAAGTTCAGTTCCTCGGTAGTGCCCTGCAACATACCTTCGACGTGTCGCATGGAAAGGCTTGGGGTGAACGGCTTGGACCGGCGGCGATCGTAAAGGATGCACAATAGCGCCAGGCGCAGGCCGGAATCGCGGCCCAGTGCTTCGAAGAACGCGTGGCCCGAGAATTTCGGCGCGCCCTGCTCGACGTCGAGTCCCTTGAGCTTGTCGAACTCGGCGCGAAGCGCGGGATCGGAGAGCACCTCGTAGGCCTGATTGAGCGTGTCGAACTTTTCCTTGTCACCGGTTTCGGCGTTATTGGGATGAAACTTCTGCGCGAGCTTGGTATAGGACGACTGAATGGTGTCCATGTCGGCGCGAGGCTCGACCCCTAAGATCACGTAGTAATCCTGAAATTTTCCGGCGGAAGAAGACATGTCTATAAACATATCGGCGGAATTGGAAAAAGGGACAGACCGCTCTGTCCACGCCCGACCTTTGCTCGGGAATAGCCTAATCGGCGCTCAGGCACATGTCCGCGAGATGGAGCAGACAGGATTCGGCGGGTTCGTGAGCATCGCGGCGGAGGGATTTTATCTTCATCAGTTTGCCGGTGGTCAACGATTTCCTTAAAGCCGCGTCGGATTCCGGGTCGCGCAGGCTGCCGCACGAACAGATCGCCAGCGGGGTGATCATCTCGGCGGAGAAACGTTCGCCGCTCCGAACGATTTTCAGCATCAGGCCCTGGCCGATGGTGGGGGTCGCGGTGATGGTGAAGGGGACGATCAGGCGGCCGCCGTCGGCCAAACGGTCGAGCCACAAGGCCGGGACGTGATGGACGCCGGCGTTGACCAGCATCGCATCGTAATCGCCGGGATCGATCGCGGCGCCGTCGCCCGACTGAACCGTGACCCGCGGATAGGACGACAGGTTCGCCTGCGCCCGGCCGGCCAGATCGGCTTGCAGATCGCTGGCGAAAACTTTGCCGGAGGGACCGGTCACTTCGGCCATCATCGCGGTGTAATAGCCGACGCCGCAGCCTACGTGAACGGCTCGATCGCCGGGCTTCAGATCCATGGCGTCGATCCAGCGGGCGAGCGCGCTCGGCTGTCCATTATTAATGTCGCGCGCCTTATCGATGACCACCACCACGTTGTGATACAGATCGCGGACATTTTCGATTGGGATATAACTTACCTTCATCCCGACGGTAAGCGCCATGGCGCGCTGCTCGGCTGACGCGATTTCCCACGGTCCGGAGCCGAGATAATGTTCCCGAGGGACGCGGGCGAAGGCTTCTACCAGCCCGGGAGTCTGCAGATTCGCGACGAAGCGGATTTCCTGGGAGTAGAAATAGCGTTGATCGCCGATGGTCATCATGGGGGAGTATCGCATAAGCTCTAAATAGGATGCTCTACATTTCCGAAGAACAAGTTCGCGAGAATCTGCCGATGTCGGAAGCGGTTCGCCTGATGCGGGAGACGTTCACCGCGCTGCGCGCCGGGGAGGCGCAGAATCAGCCCCGCCGGCGCATGCATCTCCCCACCGGGACAGTGCTGCATAGCATGGCCGGCGCGTGGGGAAAATATCTGGGCACGAAAGTTTACGCGGCCAACGCACGCCATGGCGCCGCGTACTTTTTCTTTCTCCTGTTCGACGCCGAAACGGCGCGGCCCCTGGCGCAGATCGACGCGAATTTTCTGGGTCAGATCCGCACCGGGGCGGCCAGCGGCTACGCCACCGGGCTGCTGTCCAAGCCCGGCGCTTCCACGCTCGGGATTATCGGCAGCGGCTTTCAGGCGCGCGCCCAGCTCGACGCGATTCGCGAAGTGCGCCATCTGGGCGATGTCCGGGTATGGTCGAGGAGCGAAGAGAAACGCTACAACTTCGCCGTGGAGACCTCGACGCGAGCGGTAGCGACCGCGGAAGAAGCGGTGCGCGGCGCGGACATCGTCGTGACGGCGACCTGGTCTAAAGATCCGGTGCTCGATGCGTCGTGGATCGCTCCGGGGACGCACATCAACGCCATGGGATCGAACCAGGCCTCGCGCAGGGAATTGCCGGCGGAACTGATCGAGCGCGCGGACCTGATCGTCGTGGATGCGCTGGACGTAGCGAGAATCGAGGCTGGCGATCTGATTCTTGCGGCGGTGGATTGGGAGGATCCCAGGATTTTCGAATTGGCGCAGGTGACGGGCCGTCCCGACGGGGATCCGGTGACGATTTTCAAATCGTGTGGATTAGGCGTGGAGGATGTTGCGGTCGCTGCTTATCTGTACGAGAAGCTGGCGTAATGGCCGATCGGTTACTCTTGCGCGGACATTTGCGAATCGGAATCGCGCCAGGCGCTCAACTTCAGACGCCGGCACACCCAGCATAATCCTTCGGTGGAGTTGGGAGCGCACTCCCCGCCGCATACCACGCATAACGCCGGCTTCTTGATGCGATCGGCTTCGATCGCTCGCCGGGCCTGCTCGATAATCGCTTCCGGAACGATGGTTTCAGGGACGGGCGTCACTGCCACCGGGATGCGTTTCCGTTTCACAACTCCACTATAACAGTCTCGTCAAGAGAGCTAGCGCCGTTCAGTACTAGTGTTCAAGCGGCGCGGCTGGGCTTGAAAATGTAGCCCGCGTCGAGCGCGGCGGAGCAGTGCGCGCATTTTTGACCGGGCTTGACGAAGGCCCGTTTGTCATTGCGCAAGATTTCGGCGTCGACCGTGTGCGTGCACATCGGACAATAGACTTTGGCGTTGTTCATGGCGGCGGATTGCGCCGGGCGGAGTACCGTATTTGCTCGGGTCACGTTCGTCCTCCTGCCGGTATGGACGCACTTCGGGCGAAAAGAGATGCCGGTTTTTTTGGCTTTGGAGGGGCATCGGGTAAAATTATGAGTTCATGTCTAAGATCGCGTTTCTTTTTCCGGGTCAGGGTTCGCAGTACGCCGGGATGGGCAAGTCCCTCGCCGATGCCTATCCTGAAGCAGCGCGGGTATTTGAGCAGGCCGATGCCGCCGTGGGTTTCGCGCTTTCCAAATTGTGTTTCGAAGGTCCCGAAGACCAGCTCAAGCTGACTGAAAACACGCAACCGGCGTTATTGACGGTTTCAGTCGCGGCGCTGGCGGTGCTGAAGTCGAAGGGCGTGACCGCGGACTATGTCGCCGGGCATAGCCTGGGGGAGTATTCTGCGCTGGTGGCAGCGGGGTCGCTCGATTTCGCGGATGCCGTAAGGTTGGTGAAGAAGCGCGGGCAGTACATGCAGGAAGCGGTTCCCGCGGGAGTCGGCGCGATGGCGGCGTTGCTGAAGCTGCCGGAAGAAAAACTGGCGGGCGTGCTGACGGAAGCGGCGCAAGGCGAAGTGGTCAGTGCTGCAAATTTGAATACACCGGACCAGGTAGTCATCGCGGGTCATGCGGGTGCGGTGGGTCGCGCGGTGGAGTTAGCGAAGGCGGCCGGGGCCCGTCGAGCCGTCCTGTTACAGGTGAGTGCTCCCTTCCACTGCGCGTTGATGAAGCCGGCGCAGGAAAAACTGAAGGCGGATCTCGACGCGATTCAGTTTCGTGACTTGTCGATCCCGCTCATCAACAACTGGCAGGGGCGCGAGATTCGCACCGGCGCGGAGGCTCGCGAGGGACTGTATGAGCAGGTCCCGAATCCGGTGCGGTGGACTGACACGATCCGTTTACTCGCGTCCTTGGGCGTGACGCGCTGTATCGAGGTCGGCGCCGGAGGAGTGCTGACGGGATTGACGAAGAATATCGATCCGTCGATCCAGGGACAGAAATTCGGCGAAGCGACGGATCCGATTTAGGCGATCACTTCGTTACGATCTCGAACTGGCCGGATTTTTCCAGGCTGCGGAAGTATTCGATGAACTTCGCGGCGTCGATGGGAAAGAATTCGGCGCTGACGGCGTCGCGGATGTCGAGGATGGAGCGGTGGCCGTCGGCGAAGAGGCGCGCTTCCTGGGCTCCGGTGCCGGGAACGGCGGGCTGAGGTCCACCGCGTCCGAATCCTTGCGGCTGTGGCGGAGCGCCGGGCTTAGGACGCGGAATCAGCTTCGAAGCTTCCTCTTCCGACGGGCTCAACTTGATCTCGGTGGAGCCGAGGGTGACTTTCGCGTAGTCGTTCAGGCGGGCGAGATCGGCGGTGCGGCCGGTGGATTCGAAAGTGCGGGCGAGCTCCTCGATTTTCGCGATGGCCCGGGCATCGCTGCCGGCCAAAGCTTTCGCGCTGCGAATGGCCTCGGCCTCGCGGATGTAGGCTTGTTCGACCAGGACACGGGCATCGCGATACGGCTCGTGGTCGCCGACCATTTGCAGGGCGTGACGAAGCTCGGTTCCGGTGCGTTCGGCGGCCTGGCCGGCGCTGGTTTCGGCGACGCGGACAGCCATGGGTCCATCGGCTCCGGCGAGCACGTTGCCGGTCGCAAGCGAGATGAAGACGGCGCGTTTCAACTGCGTCGGATCGGCGCTCCAGGGGCGATCTTCATTGGTGTGATAGGCCCAATCCGGCCAGTTGTTCATCAGAATCGCGGGGATTCCGTGGCCCAAAAACGCCGTGTGGTCGGACGATCCGTAATGTTTTTCGATGTTGTAGTAAAACTGATCGCGCGAACCGGTGGGATCGAGAATCGGGAACAGGTAGCTATAGGCGATACGGCGATTCTGCACTTTTTCACGATTGGTGTCGCCGACGTATTCAAAAAACTGCTGCGTCACTTCGTTGATGAAGTGATTCACGGTGTAAGGCGTGCGCATGAGGCGCAGGCTGTTGCGATTTTTCTGGACATCCTCGCCGGCCATGTCGATGGAAAACGCGGCGACCATCCGCTTGGCTTCCTCGGGGTAGCGATCGAGATAGGCGTTGGTGCCTTGAATTTCGGGGACCCACATGACGCGGACGGTACGATGCGGGCGGGGAAGCACGCCGTCGTCGATCAACTTTTTCCAGGCGCGCATCATCTCTAAAGTGACGGCGCAGCCGGAGGTGTCGTCCATCGCGCCCTGCTTGGCGATGCCTTCGAACAAGTGGCCGGTGTAGGCGATTTCCTGATCGGTCGACCCGTCGCCGCGGATGACGGCGGTGGGGACCTGCATCTCCGCGTCGTATTCGGAAGACTTGACGATGGCGTGGACGGTGACTTTTTCGTTGTGCTCGATCAGGTCGACCAGGTCCATGCCCATGCGGTGAGAAAGGTTGAAGGCGAAGGTGGTCTTGCCTTGCGCGCCGCCTCGTCCGCCGAGATTATTCCAGGAAATTTCATCCGGGCGATCGATGGGGCGGCCGGTGGGATTGTCGAAAGAGGCGACGCCGGCGGCTCCGAATTCGCGGACGGCGAGATTGTGGACGGGTCCGGGAGCGGCGCTGGCGAGGACGATTTTTCCGGCGACGTTTTTGCCTTCGTAATCGCCGGGGCGATCGCCGCGGCCGACGTAGACGAGCTCAGAGGTGACGTCCGCGGACTTGCTGCCGGGGGCGAGGGAAGCGGTAATGTCGCGATAGGACACGATTAATTTTTTCTCGGGAGAGGTGACCCAGAGCTCGCCCACTTCGCCGTCCCAGGTCTTGTTGGGGAGCTTGAAGCGTTCGATGTGGACGTCCTCAAGGCCGAACTGCTTCGCCATTTTCTCCATGTAGGCCGCTTCGCGATAGGTGGTTTTGTATTCGTCGGCGAGGCGGTCATGCTCGTAGCCGGCGAGGTCGTAGATGGAGTTCATGGCCATGGATCCACTGACTTCGTTGACGATGGCTTCGATGATGGATTGGGGGATGAGGGTTTTGGGGTTGGGCTGCTCGGGTGGCTGGAGGGTTCTTTGCGCGAGGGCGAGGCAGGGGAGGGCGAGGAGCAGCAGGGGTTTCATCATCGGATTATCGCTTAAGAGCCGCGACCAACGGAAGCGGAGGATGCCGCGGGTTTTCACGCTCCGAAGGATTCACCGCTTCCTGCGGGCGCGGCTCCGGGTGGCTATTTCAGGCGGGCGCCGATGGGGGCTTCTTCCAGGAAGCTGACCAGGGCGGGGCTGCCTCCTTCGAGCGATGCGGCGATGATCATGCCTTGGGATTCCAGGCCTTTCAATTTGCGCGGCTGGAGATTGGCGACGATGGCGATCTTCCGTCCAATCAATTTCTCGGGCTCGTAGGCGCCCGCGATTCCCGCTACGATGCTGCGCGGCTTCGGCTCGCCGATGTCGACTTGCAGGTGCAGCAGCTTGTCGGAGCCTTTGACGGCGGCGGCTTCCTTGATCTGGCCGACGCGCATGTCGACCTTCAAGAAATCGTCGATGGTGATTTTGGGATCCTCAGCCGCCGCTGCGGGCACCGTTTTGCCGAGCACCGCCATCTGGCGCGCGTACTCTTCCACTTCGAGCTCGCGCATTTTTTCGATGGAGAGCTTGACGTCGGCGCGGGGGAAGACTCCGCTGACGGCGCCGAGCATTTGTCCGCAAGCGAGCTTGCCCCAATGCAGATCCTTGGTGCGAACCCCGGTGACGGGCTGGGTGAAGCCGAGCTGCGACCAGATTTTCGCGGCCGAATCGGGAATCACGGGCGAGAGCAGCGCGGTGACGATCCGCAAGGCTTCGGCGGCGGTGTAGAGCGTGGTGTCGAGTTCGCTTTTCGAGGCCTCATCCTGAGCCTTGGCGAGCTTCCAGGGGGCGTGCTCGACGATATATTTATCGACGCGCGCGATCAATCCCCAGATGGCTTCGAGGGCCTTTGAAAATTCGAATTTCTCGAAGGCCTCAAGCGCGTTCGAGGTGACTTCGGTGGCCGCTTCGGCGATTTGCGAATCGCCCTTGCAGTTGGGAACCGCGCCGCCTAGATATTGGTGGATCATAGTCAGCGTTCGGCTGGCGAGGTTGCCCAGGCCGTTGGCGAGATCGGAATTGTAGCGGCCAACCAGAGCGTCGTAGCTGAAGCTGCCGTCCTGTCCGAAGACGACTTCGCGCAGCAGGAAATAGCGCAGCGCATCGGTGCCGAGCACGCGATGAATCGGCGTAGCGCGGACAATGTTGCCGCGCGACTTGCTCATCTTGTCGTTCTCGAACAGCAGCCAGCCGTGCGCGAAAATCTTCTTGGGTAGCGGAAGATCGGCGGCCATCAGGAACGCGGGCCAATAGACGGCGTGGAACCGCACAATCTCCTTGCCGATCAGGTGCAGATCCGCCGGCCACAGATCCTTCGCCATGGACGGCGGACATATAAGTGGTCAGCGCGTCGAACCAGACATAGAAGACGTGCTTGGGTTCGTCGGGAACCGGAATCCCCCACTTGATCGCCGTGCGGCTGATGGACAAATCCGGTCAGGCCCTGTTTGCACGAACGCGATCACTTCGTTGCGACGCGTCTCCGGCTGGATGAAATCGGGTTGCGATTCGTAGAGGTCCAGCAAGCGTCTCTGAAACGCGGAAAGCCGGAAGAAATAATTTTCCTCGGTGACCGTTTCCGTGGGGCGCCCGCATTCCGGGCATGGATCGCCAGGCTTGGCGTCATTCACATAGAGGTTGTCGAAGATGCAGTACTGGCCGGTGTAATGGCCTTTATAAACGTGGCCGCGTTCTTGGCACCGAAGGAACAGATCCTGCACGCTCGCGCGCGTGGCGATCGCTGGTGGTCCGCTCGAAACGGTCGATCCGCGAGCCCGAGAATCTTCCACTGCTCGCGAAACTCTTCGGAGATGACGTCGGTATATTCCTGCGGCCGTCTTGCCCTGCGCTTCCGCGGCCCGCTCCACGTTGACGCCGTGCTCATCGGTGCCGGTGGTCAGCACGGCGTCGATAGCCCTGCATCTGTTTCAGACGCTTGATGGTGTCGGCGGCGATGGTGGTATACGCGTGGCCGATGTGCGGCGCGGCATTGGTGTAGTAAATCGGCGTGGTCAGGTAATATTTCGTCATTCGCTTCTTTTTAGGAGATCTTTTCTAAGTATGCGGCCTGCGCGGCCGAAATTACCAGCGGCAGCGGAGCGCCGGTGCGCATGGCGATGGCGCGGCAATCTTCGTACTCCGGCGCGAATCCGCCGTGCCCGGATACTTTGATACGAACTTTGCCGTATTCGGTCTCCACTTCGACCATGTGCCGCTCTTCGACCCGGCGTTCGGCGGTGTGAATCCGCAGCCCGAGCGTCGACGTTTCCGCGAAGATCATCTGCGCCAATCTTTCCTGATCCTGCGGCTCCGCGATGACGCGCAGCAGCGAGCCCGGCCGATTCTTCTTCATCTGCAGCGGCGACAGCGAAGCGTCCAGCGCGCCTGCCTCCATTAACCGCTCGATGGCGTAGCCCAGGACCTGCGGATTCGAATCATCGATGTTGGCTTCAATGACGCTGACCGTGGTCGATTCCCGGGCTTGCGATTTTTCTCCGATCATGACCCGCAGGACATTGGCATGATCCTTGAAATCGCGATCGCCGGCGCCGTATCCGATGCTCGCGATTTTCATCGCCGGCAGCGGACCGAAGCCCGAAGCAAGCGTGGACGCGATGGCCGCGCCGGTTGGCGTAGTCAGCTCCATTTCGGGACCGCGCGCGTAGATCGGTTTGTTCTGGAGCAGCGCCGCGGTGGCGGGCGCGGGCACGGGAAGCATGCCATGCTCGGTCTTGACCGTGCCGCTTCCGATGTTCACCGCCGAGACGAACACGTCTTCGACGCCCAGCAGATCGAGCGCGACGCACGCTCCCACAATGTCGCAAATGGAATCGACCGCGCCCACTTCGTGGAAATGAACTTTTTCGATGGGGACGCCGTGCACCGCGGCTTCCGCCTCGCCCAGCCGGGTGAAGATGGTGGACGCGGCAAGTTTGGCTCGCTCCGAAATCGGCGCGCGGGAGATGATTTCGAAGATGTGCGACAGATGGCGATGCCGCTGATCGGCGCCGCCCGTTTCCACGCGAAACTTCGATGCGGTAATGCCCGCCCGTTTGGTCTTCTCGACCGAGAATTGCGCTCCGGTATCGAGCGAGCGCAGAGCGTCGAACAGTTGGCCGGCGGGCGCTCCCGCGTCCAGCAAAGCGCCGACCGTCATGTCGCCGCTGATTCCCGAGAAGGCATCGAAGTAGCAGAGGATCACTGAAACAATTCTGGCAGAATTTCGGCGGCGGCTCCGCGCAGAGTGGCGTCGGCCATCGTGGACACAGGCGTTTCGGCGATGTTGATCTCGACCACCTTCGCGCCGCCGCGTTTGGCGAACTCGATCAACCCGGCGGCCGGATAGACTAGCGCCGAGGTTCCGATGACGAGAAAGAGTTCAGCGTCGCGGGCGGCTTTTTCGGAACGCGCCCAAACGTTTCCGGGCGGCAGAGATTCGCCGAACCACACCACTCCGGGCCGTTCCATGCCGCCGCACTCGCAGCGCGGAGGCAGCGGGTCGATCTTCTCGCGGAGGTCACTTCTTTCGCGCCCACAAGACGCGCAGCGCACGGTCCAGATATCGCCGTGGACCTTCAAGATGTTGCGGCTCCCGGCGCGGTCGTGGAGTCCGTCGACGTTCTGGGTGATGAGGGTGAAGTGTTTTGTTCGGCGCTCCAATTCAACCAGCGCGAGATGCCCCGCGTTGGGCTGGGCTTGGGCGATGAGGGATCGCCGCCAGTCATACCATTCCCAGACGAGCTTCGGTTCGCGCTGAAAGGCCTGCGGAGTGGCGAGATCTTCAGGCCGGAACGATCGCCAGAGTCCGCCGGGCCCGCGAAAGGTGGGGATGCCGCTTTCGGCGGAGATTCCGGCGCCAGTGAGGACGGCGATGGATCGGGCGGAGTCGAGCCACGCGCGGATTTGATCCAGGTTCATGATTGGTCGGCGACGAGAACGTCGCAGGTGAATCTAAGTGATAGGCAGACGCTCTAAACAACATTCATGCCAAGGTCCGGGGACTTCGAGCAGTTCGTACAATTCGTCGCCGCCGTGATAGATGCTCACCTCTTTCATCGTTGCCACCGCGCCTCCGTATGCAAGCTGCTCTTCACGCAGCGGATGATGATACTTCCATTCGCGTCTGAAACTTTCAAGGGCGGTGCGTTGCACGATTCGCACCCGATCGCCTGCGTCAAAGTCCGGATTGTACAATCCCTTTTTTCTTCCCAATCGATTTAAGAGCGCTCGCTCTGAGGTTACGCCGCGTCTACCTGGACCTGCTCGGCGACGACGGTCGGTTTCGGGATTCGCAGGCCGTCTTCCTTCATGCCTTCGAGGTGCATCGCCATGGCTTCGCGCATACGCTTGCGCGTGATTGCCAGAGTTCTGCCGGTAGCAATACAACCTGGCAAGTCCGGAGCGTGCGCGCCGAAGCCGGTGCGAGTCTTCTCGAAGATCACGGCGTATTGCATACTCGTCATTTTAACCCCGCCTGCTTCAGGATGCTGCTTTTCATTTTGGGCGTCAGGTCGTCGCCCGGCGCTCCGGCGATGGTTACTCGGCCCGGTTTCACCGGGTGCTTGTAGTGCTTGTGACTGGTGGCCGTTCGCGCGAGCATGAACCATCCGTCCTTCTCAATCATCTTGACGATGTCGCGGACTTTCATCTATCGAGCAGCGCGGCTCGTGCTTCGAGCACTTGATTCAACGCGCTCGACGAATCATTCGCCAGCGCGGTCAGGTGGCCCATTTTTCTTCCCGGACGCGGATCCGTCTTGCCGTACAGGTGCAGCTTCACGTCGCGGAATTCGCAGGCGGCTTGCCAGTTGGGGACGCCTTCGGACCAGACGTCGCCGAGAAGGTTCGCCATCGCGGCGGGACGCATTTGTTCGGGCGAACCCAGCGGCAATCCGCAGACGGCGCGGAGTTGCTGCTCGAACTGGCTGGTGACACACGCGTCGAAACTGAAGTGCCCCGAGTTGTGCGGCCTCGGCGCGAGCTCGTTGATCCGCAGGTTGCCGTCGGGCTCTACGAAGAACTCGGTGCACAGGACGCCCACCACCTCGAGCTTTTCGAGGACGGCTCTCGCGATTTCGCGCGCTCGATTGGCGACGTTGCTCGAAACGGACGCGGGGGCGATGGTTACATCCAGGATGCCATCCTGATGACGGTTTTCGACTACGCCGTAATCGACGTACTCGCCGTCGATGCCGCGCGCGGCGATTACGGAAACCTCACAGGAGAACGCGATGAATTTTTCGAGCACGGCGGGGACTCGACCGATGGAATCCCAGGCTGCGCGCGCATCTTCTGGATATTGAATGCGTGCCTGGCCTTTGCCGTCGTAGCCGAAATCGGCGGTCTTGAGAATTGCAGGGCAGCCCAGCGTGCGGATAGCCGCGTCGAGATCGCCTTGGGTATTAATAATGCGGAAAGGGGTGTGCGGAAGGCCGGCGTTCTTCAGAAAGGTTTTTTCCCGGGCGCGATGCTGCGTGGCGTGCAACACCGATCCCGCGGGTCGTACCGGTGCGAACTCGGCGGCGGCTTCGGCGGCTTCGGTCGGGACATTTTCAAACTCGAAAGTGACGACGGAGACTCCGCGGGCGAATTTGCGGATCGCGTCAAGGTCGCGATAATCGGCGGTAACTTCGAGGTCGGCGATCTGACCGGTGGGAGTGTCGGCGTCAGGCGACAGAGTATGGACCCGGTATCCCATGCGGCGGGCGGCGATGGCGAACATGCGTCCAAGCTGGCCGCTGCCGAGCACACCGACGGTCGCGCCGGGAAGAATCGGAGTCATAACGTTGCGGCCAGGGGCCAATCGCCTCGGATCAGCGCGCGAGCCGCGGGCCCCTGACCACTGGCCACTGGCCACTGGCCACTGACGCCTGGCATCTGGCCCCTGGCCCCTGACCCCTGACCGCTGACCCCTGTCATTCCGGCGTGTCCTTCATGACGCGATCGGTTTGCTCGGCTCGAAACGTCCGGAGTTTTTCGCGGAGCTCAGGACGAGTGTTGGACAGCACCGCGACGGCCAGAAGCGCCGCGTTGATGGCGCCTGCTTTGCCGATCGCCAGCGTTCCCACCGGAATTCCGCCGGGCATCTGGACGATGGACAAAAGAGAATCCAGGCCTTTTAGCGCATGGCTTTCGATCGGCACGCCGAACACCGGCACCAAAGTTTGCGCCGCCACCATTCCTGGCAGATGCGCGGCTCCGCCTGCCGCCGCGATGATAACTTCCAATCCGCGCGATTCCGCCGACGCCGCGAATTCCGCCATTAAGTTCGGAGTGCGATGCGCGGATACGATCTTGGTTTCGTGCGGCACGCCGAAGCTGGCCAGCAGCTCGCTCGCGTGCCGCATCGTTTCCCAATCGGATTTGCTGCCCATGATGACAGCAACCAGAGGACGGTCCATCGCCGCTTATTGGCCCTGCGCCAGCGTGAAGCCGCGAACGCCGTCGTACATGCGAAGATTTTCGGTCATCGCGATTTCGAGGCCCAGGCCCAGGATGCGGTCCTGAAGGGAGACCACCTGTTTCGGCGTGACCGACGTTCCCATAAACCGGCAGCGGAACGAATCGGTGCAAAACGTTTCAGGCGATCCCTCCGGCCAGACTTTTACGCCGCGATTCGCGATCAACTCGAGCGCCAGCCCGTCTCCAGTGGCTGCGCCGATCTTAGCCGCCAGATCGGTGGCATTCTTAGATGCCCATTCGATGTAAACGTCCACCCCGACCAGCTCTTTCTTCGGGGCGGGACGCGCCGCGCGGGCGGTGGTTTTCTGAGCCGCGCGCTCCGCGTAATGAACGGATTTCAGCGTCTGCGGTTTTTGGCCCAACCGGGCAATCACAGCCTCCGCGAATTCTTTTGTTCCCACCTTTTGTTTGCTTTGGCCCTCCACGAAGATGTCGTAAGTATGGACGCCGTCCTCCATCGTCCGGAGCCAGGCGTTCTGGACCTTTTCGGCAACGTCGTGCTGGCCGATATGGACCAGCATCAGGATCGCGCCCTGCAGCAAGCCCGAAGGATTGGCCATATTCTGGCCCGCCCGGCGAGGCGCTGAGCCGTGAATAGCTTCGAACATGGCGCATTGCTCGCCTATGTTGGAGGATCCGGCGAGGCCCACCGATCCGGCGATCTGCGCGGCCACGTCGCTCAGCACGTCACCATAAAGATTCGGCATCACGATGACGTCGAAGGCTTCCGGAGTATCGGCCATTTTCGCCGCGCCGATGTCCACAATCCAATGCTCTTTTTCGATGTCCGGATACTCCACGCCGATTTCATCGAACACTTTGTGGAACAGGCCGTCGGTCATCTTAAGGATGTTGTCCTTGGTGAAGCAAGTGACCTTCTTCCGGTTGTATTGCTTGGCGTATTCGAAGGCGTAGCGGACAATTTTTTCGCAGCCCGGCCGGGTGATGACCTTCAGGGCCTGCATCTCTTCAGGCGTGGTCTGATACTCGATGCCGGCGTAAAGATCTTCTTCATTTTCCCGGACGATCACCACATCCATGCCGGGATGTTTGGTGCGCACGAAGGGATGATAGGAAACGCACGGCCGGATGTTGGCGTAGAGACCAAGCATCTTGCGCGCCGTCACGTTCAGGCTCTTGTAGCCTCCGCCCTGCGGCGTGGTGATGGGAGCTTTCAGAAAAACCTTGGTGCGGCGGAGCGAATCCCACGAACTGGCGGCGATTCCGGAGGTATTGCCGCTCAGGTAGACTTTTTCGCCCACTTCGATGGTGTCGATCTCGATCCGCGCGCCGGCGGCTTTGAGGATATGCAGGGTCGCTGCCATGATTTCAGGCCCGATCCCGTCGCCGTGCGCGACGGTGATGGGGGTTGCTGCTTTGGAGGTTGGAGTTGCCATATTTTGAGCTGAAATCATCACGATAGCATGCGCGGCGGAACCTCCGCGCTGCGAACATCGTAATTCCTGATAGGAGATCGCCCGATGTTTTGCACCCTTTGCGGCACGCAACTGAAAGAAGGAGCGAAGTTTTGCTCCGAATGTGGCACGGCTACGGCCAGTAATGCGTATTCGGTTCGTCCGTATCCTAAATTAAGCCGCCCGCGTGAGGATCGGAAGATCGCGGGCGTCTGTGCCGGATTTGCCCGATACCTCGGCGTGGACGTAACCCTCGTACGGGTAGTCATGTTAATCCTGGCTATTTGGCCGGTCGGCTTGGGTTTGATCGGTTATTTGGTCGGATGGATCGTTATGCCGAACGATCCGCTTCGGATCGCCGCTCGGCCTTCAACCAGCCCCGAGCCGGCCAACGGGCACGCCTGACCCCGGCCCATTGCCTCCCTTCGCGAGTTGTGCTATCTTTCTGTCTATAAACGGTTTGATCCAGGCGTCTGCCTCGTAAAGCAGAGGATAGAATCCTCTCATCTCGCACTTTTCTAGCGTTGTTCACCGGCTCGGCATGGCCCATTTCCCACTAGCGGCCTAGGGTTACCTTAGCTAGGAATTAGGTAAACTCTCCTGCCGAAACGTTTGGTGCGCCTGAATTGCGCAAGGTACTAGAACCGTTTATCATCGGGACGGAGTGAAAGCACGGGAGCTTATGGACATTATGGTAGCGCCCATCAATGACAACGTCGGAGGGTCAGGAAAAGAAGAAGGCGACGGTCCGCATCGTCATCGCCGACGACCACCCGATTGTTCGCGACGGCCTGAAGAAGCTGCTTCTGCTGGAAGACGACTTCGAAATCGTCGGCGAAGCGGGCGACGGCCGCGAAGTGCTGGAAAAGGTCCAGGAGCTGGACCCGGACGTCCTGCTGCTCGACCTGCGCATGCCGAACCTGGACGGGCTCTCGGCGCTGCAGGCTCTGCAGCAGACCAACAAGCGGACGCGCGTCATCGTGCTGACGGCCTCCGAAGACAAGAACGAGTTCGTGCAGGCGATGAAGCTCGGCTGCAGCGGCATCGTGCTGAAGCAGACCGCGCCGGATCTGATCGTGAAGAGCATCCGCAAGGTCAACGCCGGCGAGATCTGGCTGGATTCGCACACCACGGCCGCGGTGATGCGGCAGTTCCAGACCGGGCACCGAAGCGAGCGGCGGAGCAGCGCGGCGGCAAGGGCCGCGAGCGGAGTCCGCTATCGACGCGCGAGCGCGAAATCGTCGCGCTGGTGGCGCAGGGCTACAAGAACAAAGAAATGGCCGAGAAGATGTTCATCAGCGAGCAGACGGTGAAGAACCATCTGCACAACATCTTCGACAAGCTGGGCGTTTCCGACCGTCTGGAACTGGCGCTGTACGCGATCCACAAGGGGCTGCATCTGAACGGCGAGAACGCCGCCCGCTAAACTCTCTAGCTGGTCTTGTCCGGCGCGTAACAAACTCGATCGAGTTTGCATTCGGCGCACTTGGGATTTCTCGCGACGCATAAAGCGCGTCCGTGCAGAATGATCTGGTGCGAGAATAAAATCCACTTCTCCTTGGGAATCAGCTTCACCAGATCCTGCTCGATTTTCACGGGATCGGTCTGTTTGGTCAGATCCAGACGCCGCGAAACCCGTGGTTACGTGAGTATCGACCACGATTCCGGAGGCGATGCCGAAGGCGCTGCCCAACACCACATTGGCCGTCTTGCGAGCCGCGCCGGGGACCGTCAGCAGATCGTCGATATTGCGCGGAACCTCGCCCTGAAAGTCGGCGACGATTTTCCGCGCGGCTCCGATCAGGGACTTGGCTTTGTTGTTGAAGAATCCGGTGGTGCGGACGTCCTGCGCCAGCTCAGCCTGATGGGCGCGCGCGAAATCCTGAATCGTTGGGTATTTCCGAAAAAGGCTGGGCGTCACCATGTTGACGCGCTTGTCGGTGCATTGCGCCGATAGGATAGTGGCCGCGAGCAACTCCCAGGCATTGGAGTGAACCAGGGCACAGCTCGCGTCGGGATACATCTGGTCGAGCGTGGAGAGAATGGTCTTTACGCGCGCCTGTCGTTCGGCCGCAGTCTTCGGCCTCGCGACCTTCTTTATCTCGACCTTCTTGATCTCGATCTTGGCGGTTTTGGCGGACGGCATCGATTCATCATATCCAGTCGCGCTGCATATTCAACTTCGTGTAGGCCACCCGGAATCCGGCGCGCTCATAGTTATGCTGCGAGATGCTGCCGGGAAGAGTGGTGGCGGTGGCCAGATCGCAGCCGAGAGTGGCGGCGTATTGGAGCCGCGCCCGAATCAGCGCCAGATGCAAGCCTTGCCCGCGATGTTTTTCGAGCGTGCTGTCGGCGAACAGCATCGCCAGCCTTCCGCGCGTGTTCATCGCCGCCGCCGCGGCCGGAGCGCCGCCGACGGTCCCGATCCACGCAGTGGTCCCTTCCAGATGAAATAAGCGGCGGCCGATCTCGCGTTCAGCGTCACTGAAATTCGGGCTGCCGAAAAAACCTTCGATCACGGTGCGGCTCCACAGATCCTCGTCCTGCGTTCGACGGACGCGATGGTCGACTCCCGGTGAAACGACGGGGCCGGCCAGCACGTTGTTGCATTCGACGATGCGGTAGCCGCGGGCGCCCAGAAGATCGAGCAGTGAAGGATCCGCATGCGGGCAGAAATCGATATTGACGCACGCTCCTCGGGATCGATAGAAGTTCTCCATGGCGTCGAATTCGGCGGCGGTGATGGGGGCGTTTATGGCAACGCCGATCGCGTGGGTGAGCGGCGAGCCCGCGCCGCAAAAAGCCGCGAATCCACCGGCCACCGGAATCGATTCTCCGCAGCCGGCGGCGTTCAGCGCGTCGGCGAGCTCAATGCGGCGCGCGAGTGCGGCGTCGTGAAACATTACGAATCAAGCCCCATATTATTCTTGCGGCTCATGTTATTCTTTCCGCATGAGAATCGGTGTTTTCACCCCACTACTATCGCAATTTCCGCTGGAGAAAGTGTTCGAAAAGCTGCGGGCGCTGGGGATTTCGACGGTGGAAATGGGCACCGGAAACTATCCGGGCGACGCGCATTGCAAGCTGTCGATGCTGGGAGACAAGACGGCGCTGAAGGAGTTCAAGCAGAAATTCGCGGACAACGGATTCACCATCAGCGCGCTGAGCTCGCATGGGAATCCGCTGCATCCTAATAAGGATATCGCCAAGGCTTACGCGGAGACCAGCCGGCAGACGATCCGCCTGGCGGAGAAACTGGAAGTGCCGGTGGTGATCGATTTCTCGGGCTGTCCGGGCGATCACGAAAAGGCCAAGTATCCGAACTGGGTGACGTGCCCATGGCCGCCGGAATATCTGGACGTGCTTGATTGGCAGTGGGAGAAGAAAGTCACGCCGTACTGGACGAAGCACGCGAAGTTCGCCGCCGATCACGGGGTGAAGGTCGCGATTGAGATGCATCCGGGGTTTGTGGTGTATAGCCCGGAGACGATGCTGCGGCTGCGCGAGATTGGCGGACCTGGCCTCGGGTGCAATTACGATCCGAGTCACATGTTCTGGCAAGGGATCGATCCGATCAAAGCGATTCGCGCGCTGGGCGATTCGATTTTCCACGTGCATGCCAAGGACACGCAGATTTACGAGTCGAATCTGCCGAAGACGGGAGTGCTCGACACCAAGAAGTATACGGACGAGAGGAATCGCGCGTGGATTTTCCGGGCCTGCGGGTACGGGCACGCGTATTCGTGGTGGTCGGAATTCATCTCGACGCTGCGGATGTTCGGCTACGATTACGTGTTGTCGATCGAGCACGAAGACACGCTGATGTCGCCGGACGAAGGCTTAACAAAAGCGGCAGCGTTTCTGAATCAGATCGTGATCCGCGATCAGCCGACGGCTCCCTGGTGGGTCTGATCATTAAACGAGTCAGCCTGAACCGCCTCTTTTATTGAAATCGATCTAGGAGCCAGTAAGCTCCGCCTCTTTTCACGGATTTGTTCGATCTCTGTCAGGTAATGAGTCTATTGGCGTTATTCACAGAGATTACGTCGACGCGGTCCCGTCGGCGCACCAGATCGCCGACGATTTACACGCGATCCTGCCGGAAGAAGGCTGTTTCGATCTCCGCGATGGCGCGGAGATCCACGCCAATCCCCGTTTCTATGCGATTTCCGAGTTTTGGCAAAGGAGGCAGAGCAGACTGCCTCCTTCATCATCGTTTCAAGAAGTGCTGGATCAGGCTGACTCGTTTAACGTCTGTGAGCGCAAGGCCAGCATCGGATCGATGCGGGACGCCCTTCGCGCCGGAACATAACCGGCGAACGCCGCGACCGTCATCATCAGAAGTCCCATGCCTATAAATGTGACTGGATCGCCGGCGGTCACACCGAACAACAGGCTGCCGAGGGTGGTCGCCAATCCTCGGGACGCGAGCATTCCGATGACGAGGCCGGCCGCGGCCAATCTCACGGTTTCCAAGAGAATCCGGCGTTGTAGATCCGTTGCCGTCGCCCCCAGCGCCATCCGGATTCCGATTTCCTGGACCCGCTGATTCACGGAATACGAGATCACCGCGTAGATTCCCAGCGACGCGAGCAGCAGCGCGAACCCGGCGAATCCCGCCAGCAGCACCACCACAAAACGCCGGGGTGAAACCGATTTGTCGACCAGATCCTGCATCGTTTGAAATTCGTTCGCCGGGAGATTAGGATCCACCGGCCGGAGCGCGGCGCGAATCGACGCTGCCAGAGTGTCCGGCGGCAATGCCGTTCGCACCACCAGGTCCATCGCGGAATAGTCCGAGGTCTGGCGCATCGGCAGATACATTTCCGATCCGCCGGACTCTTCGGCCGACTGATGGCGGACATCGGCCACCACTCCGACGACGCGGCGGCCTCCGTCCTGGGTCATGATTTGACCCAGCGGATTCTGTCCCGGCCAGAGAGTTCGCGCGAGAGTCTGGTTGACCACGGTAACGCGCTCCGCCGCCGATCGATCGGCTTCCGTGAACGTGCGCCCGGACTTCAATTGGATCCCGGCGGCTTCAAAATACCCGTCGGTGACGACGCGAACGAAGGCCTGAGGCGCCTGATCCTTGGCGTAAACCTGTCCCTGGCCGGAGACTTGCCAGGCTCGATCGCCCGCGAGCGGAAGCACGTCGGTGAGGCCGGCGGCGCGAATTCCGGGCACCGATCGCACGCGGCGCAAAACCTCGTCAATGAAGGAATTTTGTTGAGCAAAGTTGGAAATGCGGAAACTCGGGTCCACCCTGAGCGCCGCGGCGCGCGCCGGTTCAAATCCCAGGTTCACGTCCAGGACCCGGACGAAACTTCGCATCAACAGGCCCGCGCCAATTAAGAGGACGCACGCGAATGCGATTTCCGACACGACCAGCGCATTGCGGATCCATGCGTGTTTTCTGCCGCTGGAGCCACGGGCGGCGTCCTTCAATCCGTCCTCCACCGCAAGCGCGGGAAGTTGTAGCGCGGGCAGCATGCCGAACAGCATGCCGGTGAGAATCGCGGCGAGCAAGGTGAATCCGAGGGCGGTGCCGTCGATCCGGACGCTGGCCAGCAGAGGAAGATGGAACGCGTCGACGTGCGCCAGTTCGCGCGTACCGGCGACGGCGAGCATCAACCCAAGCCCCGCGCCGCAACACGAAAGGGTCACGTTCTCAGTAAACATCTGACGCAGCAGCCGCCCGCGTCCGGCGCCCAGCGCGGTCCGAACCGCCATTTCCTTCTGCCGCTTTCCCATGCGCGCCAATTGCAGATTCGACAGGTTCGCGCAGACAATCAGCATCACCACGCCGACGGCGCAGGCGAGCACGATCAGCGCGGGACTCATCTTTCCGCTGACATGGCGCGCGAGCGCGGTCAGCCGCGGGCTGATTCCGTTGCGCTCCGGATGTTGCGCCGCGATCTGTTTCGCCAGCAGCGTGAATTCGGCCTGCGCGCTCTGGACGGTCGAGCCGGGCTTCAATCGTCCGACGATTTTCATCGTGTTTCCCTGCCGGTTGGTTTCGTCGGTGAGAGGCCAGGGAATGAAAAGATCGATGGAGGCGCCGGGCGCGAACACGCCGGCGAAATCGAAGGACGCGGGCAGCACTCCCACCACCGTTACCGGCTTGTTGTTGAGCATCAGCTTTCGCCCCAGGACGCCGGAATCGGACCCGAATCGACGCTGCCAGAACGAATGAGTCAACACGGCTGCCGGGGGCGTGTTCGCGCGGCCTTGCGATTCTTCGGAAGTAAACGATCTTCCGAGCGCCGGCAGTACTCCCAGCAGCGCAAAGAAATTCTGCGTCACGGGAACGCTGGTCAGTCGCTCAGGCTCGCCGGAGCCGGTCAATTCCCGGTCGCCGGCGCTGTAGCCCGCGAACCACCCGGCCAGATCCGAAAAGGATCGATTGCGCTGTTGGAGGTCGAGAAAATGGCCGACTTGCGTGGTCCATTCTTCGCCATTTTGACCGTTGTTCGCGATCCAGACCAGGCGGTTCGCATCGGGGAAGGGCAATGGTCGCAGCAGCAGCGCGTTCACCACGCTGAAGATCGTGGAGCTTGCGCCGATGCCGAGCCCGGCGATGAGAATCATGAACGCGGTGAACCCCGCCTCGCGTCGCATGCCGCGAAACGTGTATCGAAGATCCTGCGCGAGGTCGCTGGCGAAGGATTCGATCGAGTGTCTTGGCGATGTTCCCGTCATAGCGGTAATTCCATAGGACGCCGAAACCGCTTCGCGGATAGCTGGAACGACGCCCAGAATTGTAATGTACCTTGGGCCAGTTGGGTGAGTGGCCGGGTTAGACCGGAAACTCCTGATAACTCAGGATGGTCAGCATAGAGCCGTCCGGTTCACGAACAAAAAATCCGGCGCGGCCGCCCGCCACTACTAACGCGATGGGGAGGTGGCACAATCGCTCCAGATCGGACTCGGTCAGAAAGACCTCGCCGCGAACTCGGGACGCGAAGATGCCGAGCGCTTCCAGTCCGGCTGGCTCAGGCTCGCTATTAGCGGAATGATGATGCGCGGCAACGATCCGGAATCCTCCGTCAATCGGCATCCCGAATAACCGGCCGGTCGTGTTGCGATTCCGGCCCAGGCGGCGGACTTCTTCCACTAACGTGCTCGCGTATTCGATCCGCGCGGGACTTCGCGGCGGGGACCAAATCTCCAGACGGGCATCGTCGAGAGGGGGCCGGTCACGCCGGCGAGTTCTATGGGTAGTTCTGATGTGAACAATCAATCACCGAAAGAGTGCGCCGATCGAGCCGTTGTTCTCAAAGGTTTGGATGTTTCACCGGGAAGGAGGGCCGGGAAGCCTCGTGTAACTTGCGGGCATGAGGCACAAACTCGGCCGTTACGGATGGATTCCGGATCTTCCGGATGCTCGGGATCAGTTTTATCGCGCGCCCAGGCGGGTGGGACGGCTGCCGGCATCGGTGGATCTGCGCGCGGCGTGTCCGCCAGTCTACGATCAGGGGCAACTGGGAAGCTGCACCGCGAACGCGATCGGCGCGGCAGTGGAGTTCGATCAGAAAAAGCAGAATCTGGCGCAACCGTTCCGGCCGTCGCGGCTGTTCATTTATTACAACGAACGGGCGCTGGAGGGAACCGTCGGGAGCGACAGCGGCGCGATGATCCGCGACGGAATCAAGGCGATCGCGTCGGAAGGCGTTTGTCCCGAGCCCGCGTGGCCTTACGTGGAAGCGAATTTCGCCGAGCGCCCGCCGGCGGCGTGTTACAAAGCCGGCAGCGCGCATCCGGCGGTGCAATACAACCGCATCGCGCAAGATATTTCGCAGATGAAATCGTGCCTGGCGGCGGGATATCCGTTCGTATTCGGCTTCACCGTCTATGAAAGCTTCGAGAGTGAGGAAGTGGCGCACAGCGGCGTCGCGCCGATGCCGGAAGCGAACGAGATGACGCTGGGCGGCCACGCGGTAATGGCGGCGGGTTATAACGATGCGTCGCAAAGATTCACGGTTCGCAATTCGTGGGGAGCGGAGTGGGGCCAGGGTGGATATTTCACCATTCCGTATGCGTATCTGGCGGACGGGAATCTGGCGGACGATTTCTGGACGGTCCGTTTAGTGAAGTGAAGCGGCGAGTACTCGGCGTCCTTCGATGCGGTATTTTCCCGAAAGAACGAGGGCGATCGCTTCGGTGTAGATGCGATGCTCCTCTTTCAGGATTCGGGCGGATAGCGTGTCGGCGGTGTCGTCGTCGAGCACCGGAACCACGGCCTGCGGCGATGATGGGGCCGGAGTCGAGTCCTTCATCCACGAAATGCACGGTGCAGCCGGAGATTTTCACGCCATGGTCGAGGGCCTGATGCTGGGCGTCCAAGTCCGGGAAACGCGGGCAGCAGCGACGGATGAATATTCAGGATGCGCTGCGGAAATTCGCGGATGAAATAGCCGCTCAGCAGGCGCATGATACCCGGCGAGGCAGATCAGATCGACGCGATGTTCGCGCAGCTCGGCCGACCACCTGGCGGTCGTAGATCTTCGCGGTCGAGACCCTTTGGAGGGAAGGCACAACGGCGTTGAAGTCCACGCTCGCGGGCGGCTGCGATGCCGGCGGCGTCGGGGCGGTTCGAAATCACGACGGCGATTTCGGCGTCGCAGACGCCCGGCGGCGATGGAATCGGCGATGGCGTCGAAGTTCGAGCCGCGGCCGGAGAGCAGAATGCCGAGCCGCTTCACTCAGACGTATTGAACGCCGCGGCCGCGTCACTACGGACGCCGATCTGATACCAGGGTTCGCGCAGGTTGATCCGAGCAACTTGCGCGGCCCTTCGGCATTGCGCTTGGCGACACGACGAAGATCATTCCGATCCCGAGGTTGAACGTCCGGCGCCAGTCGTCGTTCGGGAATGTCGCCGATGCTGCGCAGCAGTTCGAAGATCGGCAGCACGGGCCAGGAGCCGAGTTCGATGCGCACGCCGAGCCCTTTGGGCAGAATGCGCGGCGTGTTGTCGGTGATGCCGCCGCCGGTGATGTGCGCGGCGCCTTTCAGGATTCCGGCGTCGTGCAGCGCGCGCAGCGGCTTCAGATAGCTGCGATGGAGCTTGAGCAATTCGTCGGCGAGGGTGTCGCGCAAGCCTTCGAGGCGGGCGTCGGGCGTGTGGCCGGCGATTTCGAACAGCAGCTTGCGCGCGAGCGAATAACCGTTGGTGTGCAGACCGGTCGAGGGCAGGCCGATGCAGAACGTCGCCGGACGCGAATGGAGGCGCCGGTGAGCATGCGCTTGCGCTCGACCGCGCCGACGATGAAGCCGGCCAGATCGTATTCGCCCGGCGCGTAGAGGCCCGGCATCTCGGCGGTCTCGCCGCCGATCAGCGCGCAGCCGTTATGCCTGGCAGCCGCGGGCGATGCCGGAGACCACCTGACGCCGCGACTTCGGCGTCCAGCTTGCCGACCGCGAAATAATCCAGGAAAAACAACGGGAACGGCGCCCTGCACCGCGATGTCGTTGACGCAGTGATTCACCAGATCTTCGCCGATGGTGGAGTGGCGGCCGGTCAGAAACGCGAGCTTCAGCTTGGTGCCGACGCCGTCGGCCGAGGACACCAGCACCGGATCGCGATAGCCTTTCAGACGAAAGCCGCCGCCGAAGCTGCCGATGTCGGTGAGCACGGCTGTCGTTGAAGGTGCTGCGCGCCATGCTTGCGGATGGAATGCCGACCGCGCGATCGGCTTCGTCGATATCGACGCCGGCGTGCTTGTAACCATATGTCTGCTTTTTTGCCATGCCATGAATTCGCCACTCTGGACAATTGCTGCGAGAGAACCTACTATAATAAGCGATTGCATGATGAAAAAACTTCGCGACTGCGCTGCTTCGTATTTGGCGCTCTGCTGTCGGCGCGTCGCCAGCCGGGCCAGCCGACGGCCATCGCGATCCGCAACGCGAAAATCGTGACCGGTCAGCGGGCCGGTCATCGCGCAAGGGCACCGTGGTGGTGCGCAACGGACTGATTGAAGCGGTCGGCGAAAACGTCGCGGTGCCGGCCGACGCGCTGGGTGATCGACGGCGAAGGGCTCACCGTTTATCCCGGCCTGATCGACGCGCTGAGCACGTGGGGCATGCCGGAGCGGCTGCCGGTGCCGCGCGGCGGACGCGAGGCGCGGAGCGAGCCGCGACGACTGCCGCACGCCGCGCAGCCGCCACGCCTCCGCGGGTCCCGAGGATCGGCCGTCAGACGACCAGTTGGATCAAGGCGGCGGACGATGATGCAAGCCGAACGACCAGCGCATCGAAGCGGCGCGCGACGCAGGGTTCACCACCGCGGTGGTCTTTCCGACGCGCGGAATTTTCGCGCGGCCAGGGGTCGATCGTCAACCTGGCGGGCGAGAAAGCCGGCGGACATGGTGCTGGTTCCGAGCGCTGGGCCAATACATCGCCTTCGCACACCAGCGCCGGTTTCGGCGGCGGATTTCCGAGTGCGCTGATGGGCGTGATCGCCTACATGCGGCAGATCTATCTGGACGCCGATCACTACCAGCTGGTCAAGGACGGTCTACGACCGCGACCCGCGCGGGATGCAGCGGCCGGAATACGACCGGGCGCTCGAAGGCGTGCTGGAATCGCAAGCGCATTCTGCTGCCGGCGAATCGCTGGGTGGAGGTCGACCGCATGCTGCGGTTCGCGGCGGAACTGAAGCAGCCGGCGATTCTGTACGGGCTGCGCGAAGGGCTATCGCGATCGGCCGATCGTATCTGAAGAACGCGACACGCCACGGTGCTGGTCAGCTTGAAGTGGCCGGAGAGGCTCGCGGATTCGGATCCGGACGATGAGGACAACGTGCGCGTGCTGGAGAGTTCGCGAGCAAGCGCCGTCGACTCCCGCGGTGCTGGCCAAGAGCGGGCGTCCGGTTCGCGCTTTATTCCGACGGCATCGATCAGCGCGCGCGACCTGCAGCGGGCGGTGAAGAAGGCCATCGACGACGGGCTTGTCTCGCGAAGACGCGGTGCGCGCGCTGACGCTTGTCGCCGGCAGAAATCTACGGCGTGGCGGACCGGCTGGGGAGCATCGAGAAGGGCAAGATCGCGAATCTGGTGGTGACGCAGGGCGAGTCTGTTCGACGATCGCACGCGAAGTGGAGATGGTGTTCGTCGACGGCGTGAAGTATGATTCCGGCGCCGAAGAGCCGCCGGCGGACGCGGCGGTGCACACGAAGCATCGAAGCCAGGAGAGAAACAATGATGACTAGCGCTTGGTAGCATGGTACTGGCTGGCGCCTCTGGCGCGCTGCGCGCCGAAGTCACCGTCATCCAGAACGCCACCATCCTGACCGAATGACGCAAGGGCACGTTCAAGGGCTCGATTCTGGTGCGCGACGGAAAAATCGCCGAAGTGGGCGAGAAGGTGATGGTGCCGCGCGGCGCGACGGTGATCGACGCCGCGGGGCCAATGCGTCATCCCCGGAATCATCGACTGCCACTCGCACATCGCGCGTGGACGGCGACATCAACGAAGGCAGCGTCTCGGTGTCGTCGATGGTGGATATTGAAGACGTGCATCAATCCGGAGGACATCGCGATTTATCGCGCGCTGGCGGGCGGCGTGACGACGGCCAATATCCTGCACGGGTCGGCGCAACTCCATCGGCGGGCAGACGCATGGTCATCAAGATGCGCTGGGGCAAGGACGCCGACGGCATGATTTTCGAAGGCGCGAAGCCGGGCATCAAGTTCGCGCTGGGCGAGAATCCGAAGCGCGCGGGGAATCCCCAGGGCGGCGTGGCGGCGCGGGGAATGCACCGCTGCGCTATCCGGCGACGCGCATGGGCGTGGAGGACGTGATTCGCGAAGCGTTCAACGAGGCGAAGGCATACAAGCCGACTGGGAGGAATACGACGAGGAGGTGAAGCGCGGGGCAGCATCCGATTCCGCCGCGCAAGGATCTGAAGCTGGAGCCGCTGGTGGAAGTGCTGGAAGGCAAGCGGCTTCGTGCACGCGCACTGCTATCGCGCCGACGAAATCCTGATGCTGATCCGCGTGGCCGACGATTACGGGTTCAAGATCCGCACGTTCCAGCACGTGCTGGAAGGCTACAAAGTGGCCAAGGAAATCGCCGCGCACGGCGCCGGCGCGTCGACGTTCAGCGACTGGTGGGGCTATCAAGATGGAAGCGTTCGACGCGATTCCGTACAACGCCGCGATCATGACGAAGAAAGGCGTGCTGGTTTGAGCATCAATAGCGATTACGACGAACTGATGCGCCACCTGAACACGGAAGCCGCGAAGACGATGAAGTACGGCGGCATGTCGCCGCGAAGAGGCGCTGGCGCTGATCACCATCAATCCGGCGAAGCAGCTTGGGCGTCGACAATCGCGTGGGATCGATCGAGGTGGGCAAGGACGCCGACCTCGTGATCTACGACAAAGATCCGCTGTCGAACTTCTCGAAGGTGCAGAAGGTGCTGATCGACGGGACAAATGTATTTCGATCGCGATCAGGATGTCAGCGGCCGCGCCGACGAAGGAAGCCGAGAAAAAGAAGTTGATGGAGAGCGAAAAGCCGGAACAGACGCAGGGACGCGGCGCAAGGAGGCCGCAATGAAGAAAGGACCGGCGATCCTGACGGCGTTGTTCTGCGGTCGCAAGCTGCGTTCGCGGCGAACGATCGTTTCTGATTCGCAACGCCGACGTTTATCCGGTGACCAGTGCGCGAGATGAAGGGCGTTTCGGTGCTGGTGCAGGACGGGAAGATTGCCGAGATCGGGCCGAAAATCGTCGCGCCGAAGGGAGCGAAGATCGTCGAAGGCCAAGGGCCTGCGCGTCTATCCCGGAATGATCGATTCGAGACACGGAACTCGGGCTGTCCGAAATCGGGGCCGAGCGGGTGACGGTGGATACGGACGAGCTGGGCGAGTTCATGCCGCAGTTGCAGGCGCTGATCGCGGTGAATCCGGATAGCGCGCACATTCCGGAGTGACGCGAGTCAACGGGATCACCAGCGTGATCACGTATCCGGCGCGGGCGGACGCGGCGGCCGGGGCGGAGGAGCGGCGCAGCTTATTTCCGGCCAGGCGGCACTGATCCACCTGGCGGGCTGGACCTGGGAGGAAATGGAGGTCCGCCGCAGCGCGGGGATGCAGATCAATTTCCCGAGCGATCGCGGGACGGGGCGGTCGTGGAGGCGAAGAGGCCCCGGCGGTCGGGGCGGCGGTCCGGCGGCCTTTACCGAAGCCAAGCGGCAATACGACCAGGAGATCCAGAGACTCAACGACTTTTTCGATCTCGCGCGGCAGTATCAGAAGGAGCGGGCGGCGAATGCTCCGGGCTTCAAGAAGGATCTGAAAATGGAGGCGATGCTGCCGGTGCTCGAAGGGAAAGAACCGGTGGCGATTTCGGCCAGCCGGGAGCGGCAGATCCACGACGCGATTCAGTTCATTGAAAAGCAGCACGTCAAGGCGGTGATTTTGCAGCCGCGCGAGCTGGATAAGGAAGCGGCGGAGCTGAAATCGCACAATATTCCCGGTGATTCTGGGCCGCACCGAAGCGGTGTCGGAGAATGAGGACGATCCTTACGACCTGGAGATGACGCTTCCGGCGCGAGCGTATAAGGCGGGCGTGAAGTTCGCGTTCGGGACCTTTAATAATGAGTGGTCTCGCAATCTGCCGTATCAGGCGGCGCGCGCGGTGGCGTTCGGGCTGCCCTATGATGAGGCATTGAAGGCGGTGACCATCAACGCGGCGGAGATCTGGGGCGTAGCGAACGAGACGGGATCGATCGAGAAGGGCAAGTGGGCGGACCTGATGATCACCGACGGTGATCCGCTGGAGGTTCCGACGCAGATCAAAGGCCTGTATATTAAGGGCAAGGAAGTGGCGCTGACGAATCGTCAGATCGACTTGTATCACCGGTACCTGGCACGTCCATAGCAGGAGGGTCCCATGAGGATTTCCGCGTTTTTGCTCGCGCTGCCATTGATGGCGGGCTCGGTTCGCGTGTATCAGACCAACAGCGCCGGCGACGCCGTCGATGTGATCGATCCCGCGACCAACAAGGTGGTCTTTCAGGTGAAGGACATCGAGGTGCCGCACGGAGTCGCGTTTTCGCCCGACGGGAAACGCGCGTATATCAGTTGCGAATCCGAAAAGACGCTGTGGGCTACGGATACCACGACCGGCAAGCTGCTGGGCAAGGCGCCACTGAGCGGGCATCCGAATAATATTTCGATTTCGAAGGACGGTCGCCGCGTTTTTGTCGCGATCGTGCAGCAGCCGGGCGCGGTGGATGTGATCGACACGGCGACGATGAAGAATATCAAGTCGATCGCGGTGAAGGGCGGCGTGCACAATACCTATGTCACGCCGGACGGGAAATTCGTGCTGGCGGGGTCGATTGTGGGAAAGATCCTGACGGTGATCGATCCGGAGACGCTGAATATCGATTGGGAACTGCCGTTCGATAAGGGCGTGCGGCCGATTGCGTTCGAGACGGCGGCGGACGGGTCCACGCAACGGCTGTTCATCCAGCTTTCGGGGTACAACGGATTCGCGGTAGTCGATTTCAAGACGCATGAGGAAGTTTCGCGGATCAAGCTGCCCGACGAGCCGGGCGGGGGGCACGCGGAAGGTGGCGCGCCATCGCACGGAATCGGCGTGACGCCGGACGGGAAAGAATTGTGGGTCGACAGCTCTCCCAACAACGGCGTGTTCATTTATTCGCTGCCCGATTTGAAGAGGATCGGCTACGTGAAGACCGGAGAGGTGCCGGACTGGATCACGTTCACTCCCGACGGGAAGCGAATTTACATCGCCAATTCAGGCTCGAATTCGGTATCGGCGATCGACGTGAAGACGAAGAAAGAAGTCGCGCGGATTCCGGTGGGCGAAGTGCCGAAGCGCAACGGGACGGTAGTGGTCCCTTAATTCGACTTCGCGTTTTCGACCCAGGCGGCGATGGTCCGCCATTCAGGATCGTCTTTGGACGCGAACTGGCGTCCGCCGCCGTGGAAAACGTCGCCTCCGGCATCGTGAGCAAGCGGATGGATCAGCAGGCGGCTCGATTCGGGACGGCCGGGGACCACGAGTTTCGAGACGACGGCGAAATTTTTCCGCGACTCCGCTTCGGTCCAAGCTTTGGCGCCTTCATCGAGCGGCTGAAGCCTGAATGCCGTGGCGGCATCGACATGGCAGGCGACGCAGCGGGCATGGCCGGGACGTTTTTTGAGGAAAATCGGCTCGATTTTGGATTGGAAGGTCGCGAAATCGAGAGATTGCGCCGCGGCGAAGGAAGCGGCGAGCGCTGCCAGAATTGCCAGCCGGATCATGGATACAGTATAGCGGCGGATTTGAGATCGGTTTGCGCGAAGTCGGAGCCTTTGTAGAGCAGACTTTCGCCCGTCGTTTTGGCGAGCGCATAAGAAAAGCAGTCTCCAAAATTCAGCTTCGCCGGATGGCGCCCGCGTCCGTAGGTCTCAAATGCGAACCGAGCCCAGCGGAGTTGGTCGAGATCGACCGGACGAACCTCGAGCCTTAGGCTCTCGACGAGCGGATCGAGTTCGGTATCTCCGCCTTTCCCGAATCTACGCTGCAGAACGATCGCGGCTTCGAGTACGGATGCTGAAGAAATCAACCGAACCGCATCCCGATGGATTGCGATCACAAAACTCCTCGCTTCCTCTTCATCGAAAATGATGGCGAGAAGTGCCGACGTTTCGACAATCATCAGTGCGGCAGGCCGGACTCGTCATAGCCCAACAATTCGTCGGGCGAACGGTCGTCAAGAACAGGAAGCTTCGCAATGCGTTCCTGAATCTCCGAGACCACCCGGAGAAGTTTCTCCTGGCTCTCCGCCGCCTGGGAGGCACGCGTCCGCTGCTCGACGAGCATGGCGCGCTTGAGCGCATGGAGCACAGCGTCGTCCACGCTCTCGCCGGTTTGGGCGGCCAATTCCTTGGCCAGCCGGGCGGCTTCCGGATTTACTATGGTCAGCGCCATATCCTCATTCTAGCAACGCACCTGATTCTAGAACTGCATCGTGAATGCTACTATAACCTCCGATGAAGCTCTCTTTTCTCCTTTTCCTCAGTCTGACCGGTATTGCCGCGTCGCAGGACGTGGTGCGCACCGCCGATCCGATCAAGCGCGGCTTTCAGCTCTCCGATTTTCCGAGGACGGTCAAAGTCGCCGACAACGTTTATACCTATGAGGATTTCCATCCCGGCGAAGAAAAATTCACGACCACCAATATGTTCGTGGTGACCAAGGACGGCGTCCTTCTGGCCGACGCCCAGACCGATCCCGAGAAGACGCGCAAGGAAGTGGAGGCGATCGGCAAGATTACCAAGCAGCCGATCAAAGTGGTGGTCATCTGCTCCGATCATGGCGACCATACCGGCGGCAATGATTCGCTGCCGGCGGGCATCACCTATTACATCCATCCGACCTCGAAGGCGATCCTCGACAACGCCAAACGCGGCTGGAAACCGCCGGCCGATGCGAAACTGGTGACCGATAAAACCGTCATCAAGATGGGCGGCACCGAATTTCAGATCCTGTTCCTGGGCCGCGCCCACACGGGCGGCGACCTGAGCGTGTATCTGCCGAAGCAGAAAATCCTGTTCCTGAGCGAAACGTTCCTGAATCGCGTGTTTCCGGCGATGCGGTCGGCGTATCCGAGCGACTGGCTGAAAGCGCTCGACCGGGCCGAAAAGATGGACGTGAAGCTGTATATCCCCGGCCACGGCTTCACCGAAAAGCCGGCTGTCGCCAAGGAAGAACTGCTGGCCTATCACAAAGCGCTGCAATACGTGGTCGACGAGGCGACCCGCCTTTATAAAGCCGGCGTCCCGGTGGACCAGGCGGTAAAGGAAGCCAACTGGGGTGAATATGGATCGTGGACCCTGGCTAAGTCGCAGGGGCCGATCGCGGTGCGCAAGGTTTACCAGGAACTGAGCGGGAACCTGAAATAACGTCCCCGGGATCTTCCGCTTCCTGATAGGGTGCAACGCCGCCGGAGTGCACCTGCGCTACAATATTGAAGTAACTGCCCACCCGCGGAAGTCTGCCCGTAGGGGCCAATCATGTTTGAGAACTTAAGCGACAAGCTGCAGCGCGTCTTCAAGAACTCTGCGCGGAGAAGGGAAACTCACGCCGGAGAACATGGAAGCCGCGCTGCGCGAAATTCGCGTCGCGCTGCTCGAAGCCGACGTGCATTTCCGCGTCGCCAAACAGTTCATCGAAGCCGTGAAAGAAAAGGCCATGGGCGCAGGAAGTGCTCACCGCGCTTTCGCCCACGCAGCAGGTGATCAAGATCGTCCGCGACGAGATGGTCAAGATGCTGGGCACGCATCAGGCCAAGCTGCGCATGGCCAATGAGCCGCCCAGCGTGATCATGATCGTCGGCCTGCAAGGCTCGGGCAAGACGACGTCCACGGCCAAGCTCGCGCGCTGGCTTTCGAAGAACGGACATTCGCCGATGATGGTTTCGGTGGACGTGTATCGTCCCGCGGCGCGCAAGCAATTGAGCGGTGCTGGCGCGCGATCTGAAGCTGCCGATTTACGAAGGCACGCCGGAAGAAACCAAGCCGGTCGACCTGGCGCGGTCGGCGCGCAAAGAAGCGATCCAGACCGGGCGCGACGTTCTGCTGGTCGATACCGCCGGGCCGCCTGCACATCGACGAAGAACTGATGACGGAGCTCAGCGAGCTGAAAGATCTGCTGAACCCGACGGAAATCCTGTTCGTCGCCGACGCGATGACCGGGCAGGACGCGGTGAAATCGGCCGACGAGTTCCACAAGCGCCTGGGCATCACCGGCATCATCCTGACCAAGATGGACGGCGATGCGCGCGGCGGCGCGGCGCTTGTCGATCCGCGCGGTGACCGGGCAGCCGCTGAAATTTGTCGGCGTCGGGCGAAAAGTCGGACGCGCTCGAGCCGTTTCATCCGGACCGCGTGGCGCAGCGCATTCTCGGCATGGGCGACGTGCTCAGCCTGATCGAAAAAGTCGAAGAGACCATCGATCAGAAGCAAGCCGAGGAGATGCAGCGCAAGCTGATCGACGACGATTTCACGCTCGGCGATTTTCGCGATCAGATGAAGCAGTTGCGCAAGCTGGGGCCGCTCGAATCGCTGCTGGGGATGATGCCGCAGATCGGGTCCGATGAAGGACCTGAAGAACGTGAAGGTCGATGAGAAGGAGATCACGCGCCTGGTGGCGATCGTCGATTCGATGACGCCCAAGGAGCGCGCCAATCACATGATCATCAACGGCGCGCGGCGGCGGCGCATCGCCAAGGGCAGCGGCACCAGTCGGTGCAGGAAGTGAACAATCTGCTGAAGCAATACGCGCAGGCGCGTAAGATGATGAAGAGTTTCACGGGCGGCGGCGGGTTCCTGGGCAAACGGCTGGGGAAGTTGAAGCTGCCCATGGGTTTCGGCCCACAATGATTTTTGGACAACACGTTGGACAGCACATTGGACAACAATAGGAACTAGAGGAGTTGGTGGAATGCTGATGATTCGTTTGGCGCGGTTCGGCGGCAAGAAGAAGCCGACCTATCGCGTGGTGGTGATTGACAAGGAACGCGCGCGCGACAGCCGCTCGGTGGAAGTGGTGGGGACTTATAGCCCGGTGGCAAAGCCGACGGCGGTGAAGTCTGAACCACGACCGCATCGCGCACTGGATGAAGAACGGCGCGCAGCCGTCGGATACGGTGGCCCGCCTGCTGCAAGATCGAATCCCGCGCCGCGCACGCCGCTTAACGTTCACCGCGTCCGGTATACCTGCTACAATCGACCGCAACAGGAGGGTGAAAACGGGTGAAAGATCTGGTGACGGAAATCGCCAAAGCGCTTGGTCGATATTCCGGATGAAGTGACGGTTCGCGAAGTCGAGGGCGAACAGGTCACGGTGCTCGAACTGCGCGTCGCGCCCAGCGATTTGGGTAAGGTGATCGGCAAGCAGGGCCGGACGGCACGATCGATCCGGACGCTGCTGGGCGCAGCGGGGATGAAGTTGAACCGGCGGTTTACGCTGGAAATTCTGGAGTAACCGGCTTGCGGGACTGAGACAGTGGACTGGTCGGATCGGCCGGCTGTTGACTCGCGCCCGCGGAAATCGCGGGGAACTGCTTGGTGAAATCTACAGCTCGCAGCCGGGGCGCGCAGAGAAGCTGAAGGAATGTAGTGCTCGAAGCGGGCGGCCGGCGGCTGGCCGTCCAAGTCGAGCGAGTTCTGGTGTCACGACGGCCGTCCGGTGTTCAAGTTCGCGGGGATCGATTCGATTTCCGATGCCGAAGCTCTGGGCAGGCGCGGATGTGCTGGTCGCCGGAAGCGGAGCGGATGCAGCCGGAGGAGGGCGAGTATTCTCACGCGGATCTGATCGGTTGCAGAGTTCTGGGCGGCGCGGAAGCCGATGAGTCGGCGTGGTGACGGGAGTAGAGGATTACGGCGGTCCGCCGCTGCTCGAAGTGGAGGCGGAGGACGGCCGCGAGATTCTGGTTCCGTTCGCGCGGTCGATCTGCAGGGAGATCGATGTCGCGGCGAAGGTCATCCGGGTGGAGTTGCCGGAAGGGCTGTTGGAGCTTCAGTGAAGTTTCACGTCCTGACGATTTTCCCGGAGTTTTTCCGGGGACCGTTCGAGCATGGCGTGATCCAGCGGGCGAGGGAGGCCGGGTTGATCGAAATCCAGATTCACGATTTGCGCGACTGGACCTACGACCGGCATCGGACCGTGGATGACCGGCCGTTTGGCGGCGGCGAAGGCATGCTGCTGAAGCCGGGGCCGATTTTTGAAGCGGTGGAATCGATCTGGCCGGACGCGCGGTCCGAGGCAGAAGGTGATTCTGCTTTCGGCGCAGGGCCGGAAGTTCGATCAGGCGCGGGCGCGGGAGTTGAGCGGCTGCGAGGAGCTGCTGCTGATCTGCGGCCGCTACGAAGGCGTGGATGAGCGCGTGGCGGAGCACTTGGCCGACGAGGAGCTTTCGATCGGCGATTATGTGTTGAGCGGCGGCGAACTGGCGGCGGCGGTGGTGGTCGATGCGGTGGCGCGATTGAAGGAAGGAGTGCTGGGGAACGAGAATTCGGCGGTGGCGGAATCGTTCGGCGAGGACGGACTGCTCGATTGTCCGCAGTACACGCGGCCGGCGGAGTTTCGAGGCTGGAGGGTGCCGGAGGTGCTGCTCGGCGGCAACCACGAGGAGATCCGGAAGTGGCGGAGGAAGGCGGCGCGGGAAAAAACGGCGCGACTTGCGGCCCGATTTATTAGAAAGGGAGACATTATGCAAAACGCAGTGATGACGAAGATCCTGAACAAGAATAAGCGGGCGGCCAATCATCCCGAGTTCCGGCCCGGCGACACCATCCGGGTGCACGTCAAGATCAAGGAAGGCGACAAAGAGCGCCTGCAGGCCTTCGAAGGCACCGTCATCGCCAAGCACAACAGCGGCATGGGCGAGACCATCACGGTCCGCAAGGTCAGCTTCGGCCAGGGCGTGGAGCGTATTTTCCCGGTGCACGCTCCGGTGGTGGATCACATCGACGTGGTCCGCACGGGCCGCGTCCGGCGCGCCAAGCTGTACTATCTGCGCGGAGTTGAAAGGCAAAGCCGCGCGGCTGCGCGAGCGCGAGTATAGAGTTCGGCCGATCTGCGATGCCGACCAGCCGCTACGAGCGTGCCGCCCGGAAGGCCGGGTACCGGATCATTGCCGGTCTCGACGAAGCCGGGCGCGGCGCGCTGTTCGGACCGGTGTTCGCGGCGGCCGTGGTGCTCGATCCGGAGCGCCCGATCCGCGGCCTGGACGACAGCAAGGCCTGCTGCCGGAGCGGCGCGAGGTGCTGGCGGCGCGCATCCGGGAACGCGCCGTCGCTTGGGCCGTAGGCGCGGCCGACGCCTTTGAAATCGACCGCATCAATATTTTCCAGGCATCGCGGCTCGCCATGAAGCGGGCACTCGCCACTCTGACTGTCGACTTGCGATTACCTGCTGCTCGATGCTGTCAAGCTGAATGTGCCGGTGGAGCAGAAATCCCTGATCCACGGTGACGCACGGAGTTTTTCGATCGCCGCGGCGTCCATTCTGGCCAAAACGCACCGGGATGCGGCACTGGTCGCCTGGGATGGCGTCTTCCCGGAATACAACCTCAAGAGCAATAAAGGATACTCGACGCCGGACCATCTTGCCGCTTTGGAACGGCTCGGCCCGACGACCATCCACCGTTTCAGTTTTGAACCAGTCCGTGCGTCCTCCAGACATCAATTCTGGACAGGTTATCCCGTAATTGACGACAGAAAGCAGGGCGAACTATTCGCATGACGCCTGAAGAAGCTCCGAACATGACGGGCTCCGCTTCAGAAGACGCTCCCCCGCCGGGGCGCGGTGGTTCCTGGCAAAGCCGGTTGCTGGGGTTCTGCTTTGCGATCTTTACCTTTGAAATCGGACTTTTCCTGGTGATCTTCCCGTGGATGGACGATACCTGGAACCTCAACTATTTTCAGGGTTTTCTGCCGGTTTTGAAGTCCGTCTGGAACGATCCGTATTTCCGGGGAGCGGTAACCGGACTCGGATTCGTGAACATTTACATCGCCTGCCTCGAAGTCGCCCGCCTGCTTCGCCGAGCCTAAACGCTCACTACCGTCTAACCATTCTGTCCCAAAAAGGTTTAGTAGCAAATCGGTACTAAGGGCAAATCCTAGTTACTTAGCCTTTTCCGTCCAGTTTACTATAAGGTGTCGCTCTTAGTGCATCCCCTAGGGAGGGTACTACCTGACGGCGAACGCCTCTGGATTGGGTGGAGAATGAAGAACTTTCGTGGTAGTTTTCGAATCTGTGCTACAATTTGCACTGTATTTGTTTTGGCGCTCATGATGGGCGTCGGCATCAGCACTTCCCACTATGGAAGCCTCAGTGTCATGTCCGGACCGGCAGCTGGCGGCGACACGCTCGCTTCGGGACCGGCTGCGGGTGGTGACACTCTGGTCGCTTCTGGACCGGCGGCGGGTGGTGACACTCTGGTCGCTTCTGGACCGGCCGCGGGTGGTGACACTCTGGTCGCTTCTGGACCGGCGGCGGGTGGTGACACTCTGGTCGCTTCTGGACCGGCCGCGGGTGGTGACACTCTGGTCGCTTCTGGACCGGCTGCGGGTGGTGACACTCTGGTCGCTTCTGGACCGGCTGCGGGTGGTGACACTCTGGTCGCCTCTGGACCGGCTGCGGGTGGTGACACTCTGGTCGCCTAGTTTCAATAACCTCCGGGCGCGAGGCCTAGGATCCTCGGGGCTCATATACTCGGCCAAAGAACGCGGAAAATCGCGGCCGGGTGTGCGGGTGAAGCAGTTGTCACCTGAATGGTCCTTGGCCTTGCCCGGAAAATGAATCACGCTTATGAGATCGTCGCTCCGTTCCTCGGGGCAGTAGCTGCAGCTGCTTTATTCCTCGTTCTGGTTTTCCTCGCAATTAGTCCCCTTCGTCGAAAGTTCTGGATCATCCTGGCCTATGTTTCGTGGGAGTTGATCGCCACTGCGGCGCTAACCATATTGGACGTCCTGTATCACGGGTCGGCCAAAGGTCCGCCGACGGAAGCCACCAGGCTGTACGCACGTTTATATTGGTCTAACGACGTTCTGGTTGATTTATTCCGCTTTGTTCTGGTGATTGTTCTTATCTACAGGGCTTCTGAAGGCACCACCAAGCGCGTTTCCGGGCGAATGCTGACCGCTTTGGTGGTGGCGATGATCGTCCTGCCGTTCGTGCTATTTCATCCGACGTTTCAGCCCTTCCCGCATGCCACTTGGTTTAACAGCACCAGTGAACTGCTCAATTTCGGCGCGGCGATTATGAACCTGATGTTGTGGGCCACGCTGATCGCGTCGCGAAATCGGGATCCCAAACTGCTGATGGTTAGCGCCGGACTGGGCGTCGTGGTCACGGGGACCGCCATCGCTTACGGAGCCGAATTTTTGATCGGCACGGCGGGCTTCGGAACTATGTCCTTTTTCATGAATCTGACGCAGCTGGCCGGCTGGGCGATCTGGTGCTGGGCCTTCTGGCCCGCCGGGCGAAAGAAGAGCATTGCGGAGCCCGTGGCCGCGGTCCAGGACCGATGATTTAGGCGGAATTTGAAGGGAAATCCGCCAAATTTCCTGATTAATCATGTAGTATTGGAGAGCATTTCGCAATTCTGATGGGATCTCTCTTACAGGATTTACGATACGGAGCCAGGGTTCTGCTTCGGGCGCCGCTGGTGGCGGGGTCGATTGTTCTTATCCTGGGGCTGGGAATCGGGGCGAATTCGGCGATGTTCGCGATCGTCGACTCGCTGCTGTTGCACGCCGTGCGCTATCCGGAGCCGCAGAGCCTGGCATTCGTCTGGAGCCATGACACGCAGGGCACGGCGAGCGATGCTTCGGCCGCCGATTTCATGGACTGGCGGGCCCAATCCAAGTCGTTTTCCGACCTCGCCGCATGGATGCCCACTTCATTCGTGGTGATCGGAGGAGAGCGGCCGAGGCAACTCGGTGGAGCGCGGGTGACCGCCAATTTCTTCCGTACTCTGCGGGTCAAGCCGGCTCTGGGCCGGACGTTTCTGCCGGATGAAGATGGCCTGGAGCACCCGGAGAACGCCGCGCGCTCGGTAGTGATCAGCTACCGGCTGTGGCAGGAGGATTTGGGCGGCGATCCCAATGTGTTGGGCCGGACGCTCCGCCTGGATTCCTTGGTATACACGATTATCGGCGTCGCGCCGCAGAATTTTCAGTTCTGGTGGCGGCCGCACGATGTGTGGGTCCCGGTTTCGCTCAATGTCCGGGACCGCGATTACCGGGATCTGGTGGTGATCGGGCGTCTGACGACGTCTCGCGCTGCGGCGGCGTCGGAGATGGCGGTTATTTCGCGATCGCTCGGGGACGCGTATCCCAAAAGCGACCGGGGTTGGACCGTTCAGGTGGACGATCTTCAGGAATGGCTGCTGAGCCGGACGTTCCGGATGCGGATCCTGATTCTGAGCGGCGCGGTGGGCCTGGTGTTGCTGATTGCGTGTACCAATGTGGCGAGTCTGCTGCTGGCTCGTTCCGCGGCTCGCGCCAGGGAACTGGCGGTGCGCGTTTCTCTGGGGGCGACGCGCTCCCGGCTGGTGAGTCAACTGCTTACCGAAAGCGCGCTTCTGGCGTTCGCCGGCGGGGGGCTGGGATTGGGGACGGCCTGGATCCTGGTTCGCATGGCTCCGCGATTCGTTCCGCCCAACGCGATCCCCGGCGGGCCGCCGGAATTGAGTGGAACGGTAGTCTGGTTCACGCTGGCGGTATCGATTCTCACCTGCATTCTCTTTGGACTGGCTCCGGCGATGGCCGCGGCACAGGGAGATGTCCAGACCGCGCTGAAGGAATCGAGCCGCGGGTCGACCGGAGGCCGCAAGCGGCTGCGCTTCCGGCAGGCGATGGTGGTGGCGGAAGTCGCGATCGCGCTGATGCTGCTGGCCACGACCTGGCTGATGATCGGAAGCCTGCGCGATCTGACGCGCGTCGATCCGGGTTTTAATCCAAAGAACGTCTTGACGCTGCGGATGTACCTGCCCGCGGGAAAATACGATGCGGCTCACGCGCTCGGGTTTTACCGGATGGGGCAGGAACGAATCGCGGCGCTGCCGGGAGTACAGAGCGTGACCGTGGCGACCGCCATTCCGCCGCAGCCGATCGTCATGCAAGTGCGGTTTGAACTGGAGGGGCTTCCGCCGCTCGGGGAAGGCCAGCTTCCGAGCGCCGCTTATGCGGCCGTCAGTCCGGACTATTTCCGTACGCTGCAAATTCCGTTGAAGCGCGGACGAAGCTTCACCGAGGCCGACAACGAAAAGGCCCCGCCGGTAGTGATCGTGAACCAGGCCTTCGTCTCGAGATATTTTCCCGAGCAGGATCCCCTGGGCCGGCGAATTCTGGTGAATCGTCCGCTGCGTTTTACCGGCGAGGAGCAGGTGAACGCGGAAATCGTCGGCGTGGTGGACGATGTTAAACTCGCCGACCTTTCGCTGGAAGTGAATCCGACGGTTTATGCGCCTCATACCCAAAATCCGTTTTCCAGGACGGTATGGTTCGCGGCGCGCACCCAGGGCGATCCACTGGCGCTCAGCGCCGCGGTCCGGCGGGACTTTATGGCCATCGACCGCGAACAGCCGGTAGAGCAAGTGGGAAGTATCGAAATGATGATGACCGGCCAGTTCGCGCAGCCGCGCTTTCAGGCTGAATTGATGAGTTCCTTCGCGTTCATGGCGCTGATCCTGGCATCGGTCGGGATCTATGGCGTGAGTGCGTATTCGGTGGCCCAGCGCCGCAATGAGATCGGGCTGCGGATGGCTCTGGGCGCGACGCCGGGCGCGGTGTTGGGCGAGATGATCGGCCAGGGGCTGCGGCTGATCGCGATCGGGATCGCCGCCGGACTGGTGGGCGCGGAAGCGATCGCGTTCTGGCTGAGAGCGGTGCTGGTGGGCGCGGCGCGGCCGGCCCCGACCGCATTCCTGGGCGCGTCGCTGGTGCTGGGGCTGGTAGCGGCGCTGGCCTGCTATTTTCCGGCGCGCAGGGCCACGCGCATCGACCCGGCGATCGCGCTGCGGGCGGATTAAACATAATCGACAGGGCAAAATTTTAGGGGACAGAGGCATCCACCGCTCCCCGTGGTGGCGGCTCCGGTGCACACAAGGGACCGTAGCGAGACTGAAACTTTCGCGGTTTGGATTTGCAGTACACTGGCCTTAGTCTACAAGGAGCCAATCTATGGCTGACAACGTTGATCGCCGGGATTTTTTGCGCCATGCGGGCGCGATGGGAGCGGCGCTGGGCACGGTGCGCACGGCGCTCGGACGCTCCTCGGACAAGAGCAGCGGGCGCGTCATCGGCGCCAACGACCGGATCAACGTGGGCGTGATCGGCGTCGGCGGCCGCGGCACGGACGATCTCAAAAATTTCACCAAATATGGCGCGGAGAACAACGCGTGCCAGGTGATCGCGGTGGCCGATTGTTATCAGAAACGCATCAATCGCGCCAAGGAACTGCTGAAGATCAACGACGGCTATCTGGACTATCGCGAGATTCTGAATCGTAGCGACATCGACGTGGTGGTGGTGGCGACGCCGGATCATTGGCACGCGCGCATCGCGCTCGAGGCGATGGATCACGGCAAGGACGTTTATCTGGAAAAGCCGATGTGCCACACCATCGACGAGGCGCGGCAACTGGTCAACACCGTAAAGGAGACCGGGCGCGTGCTGCAGGTGGGCTCGCAAACCACGTCGGCGGATCAATGGTGGAAAGCGAAGAAGGCCATCGCGGACGGCATGATCGGCAAAATGATCATGAGCCAGGGCTCCTATCATCGCAATTCGGTGGAAGGGGAATGGAACTGGAAGATCGATGAGGGCGCGGGGCCGGACGCGTCGGGCGAGAATCATATCGACTGGAAAATGTGGTTGGGGTCTGCTCCCAAGCGTCAATTCGATGCGGATCGTTTTTTCCGGTTCCGTAAATATTGGGATTATTCCGGCGGAATTGCGACGGACCTTTTTTATCATGTGGTGGCGCCGCTGAACATTTGCTGGGACCGGCCGCAGTTTCCGACCAAGGTGGTCGCGGGCGGCGGGATTTATGTGTTCAAGGATTCACGCGAAGTGCCGGACACGTTCCACCTGATTGCGGATTACGCCGAAGGCCATTCGCTGGTGCTAAGTTCGTCCATGGCCAACTCGCAGCACATTCCGGGGCTGATTCGCGGCCACGCCGGCACGCTGATTATCGTGGAGAACGGGAAATTCGAAAGTCTGACCGACGCGCTGACGCTGCGGCCGGAGACGCGCGTAGTTCGCGAAAACGGCGAGCGCGTCAAAAAACTGATCGATCCCGATTATAAATTCGGGATGGACGAACAGAAGATTCCGGTGGATGGGACGGATATGAATCTGGCGCACATCGCGAATTTTCTCGATTGCGTGCGCTCGCGAAAGAAGCCCCACCTGGACGTGGAGACCGGCGCTTGCGCGCAGGTCGCGATCAGCATGGCGGTGGAGAGCTATCGCCAGGGCAAGACGCTGTACTTCGATGAGAAAAAGTGGAAGCTCAGCGATCGTCCGGTGAAGGCCTGATCCCTGCTGTAAAGATGTTAGCCTTCCTGCACCGATCTTAACCCCCGGGTCGTAAGCCGATGCCACGTCCGCACCCTGCCATTAGGCAAGCATTCGCTTCTTGAATCGCTACAATATTGACAATTCTGCCGCTTCCTGCATAATGTTACAAACGCAACGTCCAGGCGCCCTCGGCACATAGGGAGCGCCAGTGAACGCTTTTGGGTGAAGTGGATCCCACGGATTTCGTAACGCAGCGTCCGGTGTTCTTCAGGCGCTCTCATTCGAGAAAGGATTAGTCATATGCGAATCGTGAAGTTGCTGACTGGTATCGCATTGCTTTCGGGATCGATGCCGATGTTTGCGCAGAACCTGGGCGCAATCGCGGGGGTGGTGAGAGATCAGAGTGGAAGCGTGATTCCCGGCGCGACGGTGGATGTGTCGAGTCCGGTAATGATCGAAGGCCATCGCACCACGACGACGGGCGGCAACGGCGAATACCGGATGGTGGATCTGCGGCCCGGCGATTACACCGTGGTCTTTTCGCAAAGCGGATTCGGCACTTTGCGCCGCGAGCACATCAGCGTCGGGGCGTCCTTCACGGTCACCGTGAATGGCGATATGACGGTCGGGCAGGCAGCGCAGGAGGTGACGGTATCGGACGCGCCGCCGCTGGTGGACGTGCAGAATTCGCTTTCGCAGAAGGAAATGGACCGGACGACGCTGGACCTGATTCCGACCGGTCGCGATCCATTCGCGGTGGGGCAGATCATCCCTGGCGTCTCGACCCAGACGCCCGACGTGGGCGGCACCGGCGGCATGCAGCAGCCGACGCTTCAGGTGCATGGATCGAACGGCAACGATAACGTATTCATGGTCGACGGGATGATGATCCAGCACACCGGATTCTCCGGCAACCAGACGGGTTTTTACTACAACGACAGCGAAATGCAATCGATCACCTATCTGACCAGTTCGCTGCCGGCAGAGGCGCCGGTGGGCGGCATTGAGATCAGCATGATCCCGAAGGATGGCGGCAACCAGTTTCACGGATCGGTGTTCGGAACGGGCGCCACGCAGTCGTTCCAGTCGGACAACTCGAATTCGAGTCTGGTCGCGCTGGGGCTGAAGGCGCGCAATAAGATCGACACGGTATACGATCTGAACGCGGAGCTCGGCGGCCCGATCGTGAAGGACAAGCTGTGGTTCTTTTCCACTTTCCGCCGCTGGGGCGCGAATAATTTCCTGGCGAACACGTTCACGCCCGCCGGCGCGCAGGCCATTGACGACAACCGGCTGACCGACCTCGCGTTGCGCTTGACTTATCAGATCAACGGCAAGAACAAGGTATCGGTCTCCTATGACCGCGGCTTCAAGTTCCGCGGACATCGCCCCAACAATCTGATCGGGGTGTCGTTCTCCGATCCGCTGGCCGACGTACTGCAAAAGAGCTGGATGAATTACATGGCGCAGGCGCACTGGACCTCCACGGTGACGAACCGGCTGCTGGTGGATGTCGGGATGACCTACATGCCGGTGTACTACAACCTGTTCTTCGAACCGGGAACGGTTCCGGGGACGATCGCGCAGTGGGACATCGTCAATTCAACGATGACCGGCATTTCGCCGCGGCAGGATCTGGATCGCGGCTCCTACACCACGGTGGTCGCCAATGCATCCTACGTCACCGGCTCGCACAATCTGAAGACGGGAATTCAGTTCCGCAAGGGCTATTTCCAGGAAAGCTTCCAGATGAACGGCGACATGATCCAGTTGCTGTCGAACGGCGTACCGACGTCCGTCCGGATTTACAACACGCCGTTGACGCATCGCGAAGATGAAAATCCCGACCTGGGCTGGTTCCTGCAGGATTCCTGGCGCGTGAACCGGCGGCTGAGTCTGAATCTGGGCGTCCGCTTCGATCACTTGGCGATGAATATTCCGGCGCAGGGCGCCCCGGCCGGATTCTGGCAGCCGGCGCGATCGTTCCCGGCGGAAAACGGAATCGTCGACTGGAATACCTGGTCACCGCGAATCGGCTTCGCGTGGGACGTGTTCGGCAATTCGAAGACCGCCATCAAGGGCGGCATCAGCAAGTACGACGTGCTCGAAGGCACGTCGCTCGCGCAGAACGTGAATCCGAACTTCATCGCCTTCTCGACTTGCCCGTGGACCAGCATTACGCCTCCGACGCCCGGGCAGGCGCTGACCGGCTGCACCGGATTTTCGGGTAACAACAATCACATCGATCCGAACATGAAGCGGCCCTATCAATGGGAATACACCGTGATGCTGCAACGTCAGATCGGTGCCAACACTTCGGTGAGCGTAGGCTATTATGGCCGCCATTTCGCGGATCTGTTCGGAGTGGTCAACCTGGCCGTGACGCCGGATGACTACACGCCCGTCACGATCACCAATCCGTTGACCGGAACGTCCATGACGGTGTACAACCAGTTGGCCTCCACCAAGGGGCAGATCAATCTTCTTCAGAAAACGTTGCCCAGTCTGAATGAGCATTACAATGGCGTGGAGTTCCAGGTGAACAGCAGGATTCAAAAGGCCACGGTCTTCGGCGGATTCACCATCGGCAAGGACTATGGCACGCCAAGCGGCACCAGCACGGACCTGAACAATCCGAACAGCCTGATCAACTATGCGGGCGAGCAGAATTTCGATCAGACCTATCAGCTTCGCGCGGGATTCAGTTATTTGCTGCCGGGCAAGATTCAGTTCTCCGGATCGTTGCGCGAGAATTCAGGCCTGCCGCAGGCGCGCACATTCACCGTGACGCAGGCGTTGGTTCCAGGATTGACGCAGGTAACGCAGGCCATCAACGTGGCGCCTCCGGGAGCATTCCGCTATCCGTGGCAGAATCTGCTGGATCTGCGGTTCTCGCGGGTATTCAAATTCCGCGAACGGATCGGGATCGAACCAATCGTGGATTTGTTCAACGTGTTCAATGCCAGCGCCGTGACCAGCGCCGTGACCACTATCGGGCCGTCTCTCGGCAAGCCCTCCAATATCGATATGGGGCGGTTGCTCAGGCTCGGCGGACGGATTACATTCTAGAAAGCGGCTTAGGGCTCAGGGCAGCGAGAGCGGGCGCCAATGCCGGCGTCTCGCTGCCGCGCCAAATTCCGCTGTGTCAGGCCATCAAGGATTTTCATCATGCGAAGACTTTTCCTCCTCATGCTCAGCGCCGCGGTCCTGTTTGCGCAGGAACGCCCTATCGTGCTCAAGGCGTCCACGGTTTTCGACGGAAAGGGCAAGACCCTGCACAACACCACTATCGTGGTGGAAAACGGGAAAATCGCCCGGATCGGAGGAGCCGCGCCGGCGGGGGCCATCACCTACGATCTCAGCGCGTTCACGGTGTCGCCGGGATGGATCGACACGCACTCGCACGTTTCCTATCATTTCGATAACAACGATCGCTTCGCGGGCCGCACGGAGCCGCCGGATCAGGCCATCTTGCACATCGCCGACAATCTGGTGCGAACCCTCGATGCCGGCTTCACCACGATACAGAGTCCGGGAGCGAACGTCGACAAGGATTTGCGTGATTCGACCGCGCGGGGCATTTTGCCGGGACCGCGCATCCTGACTTCCCTACAGCCGCTGACCGAGCGAAGCGGCGACGCCGCCAAGCTTCGGGAATTGGTCCGCGAGCGTAAGGCGCAAGGCGCCGATCTGATCAAGATTTTCGCGTCGAAGAGCATTCGCGAAGGCGGCGCGATCACCATGACCCAGGACCAGTTGGATGCCGCGTGCGGCGAGGCGAAATCGCTGGGTCTGCGGACCATCGTACACGCCCATTCGGCCGAATCGGCCAAAGCGGCGACCCTCGCTGGATGCACCTCCATCGAACACGGAGCGTTCATTACCGACGACGTTTTCGACCTGATGGCGCAGCACGGCACCTATTACGACCCCAACATCGGCCTGGTGCTCCAGAACTATCTGGAGAACAAGCCCAAGTATTTCGGCATAGGAAATTACAACGAAGAGGGCTTCGCCTACATGGAGAAGGGCGTGACCATCACGCTCGACACGTTCAAGAAAGCGCTGAAGCACAAGGACCTGAAGATCATCTACGGGACTGACGCGACCGCCGGAGCGCACGGGCAAAACTATCGCGAGTTCATCGTTCGCGTCCGCGACGGGCACCAGGATCCGATGGATGCGTTGATTTCAGCAACGTCACTTTCAGCCGAATCGCTGCGCCTGGGAAATGAGATCGGCTCCATCGCGCCGGGAATGCAGGCGGATATCGTCGCGTTCGACGGCAATCCCCTGACCGACGCGACGGCGTCGTCGCGCGCGGTGTTCGTGATGAAGGGCGGACGGGTTTACGAGAATCTCGCCAAGGGCGCGAAGAGCGCCGACGGTCATGGCGGGAAGGGAATGCGCTAATGCGCCGGTTCCGGCTTGGCGGAGCGCGTTCCTGGATGGCCGCGAGCGCGGCGGTAGCAGCTCTGATTCTGGCGGTCAGCGCCGAGCGGGGACCGGTCGACTGGGCGTTCTGGGGAGGCGATCCCGGCAGCGGACATTATTCGACCCTCGCCGACATCAATACCGGCAATGTAGCGAAACTGCGGCAGGCCTGGACCTGGAAGACCGGCGAGGCTCCGCTCGAGCAATACGGAGTCCGGCCTGGCATGTTCGAGAACACGCCGATCATGATCGACGGCGTCATGTATCTGAGCACGCCTTATAACAAGGTGGTCGCGCTGAATCCGGAAACGGGCGCGGAGATCTGGAGCTACGACCCGAAATCGTACGTCGATGGCCAGCCCGCCAACGGTACCGGCTACGTGCATCGCGGCGTCGCCTACTGGCGCGACTCGAGGAGCGGGCAGGCGCGGATTCTCTTGAATACCCGCTACCGCTTGATGTCGCTCGACGCGAAAACCGGCAAGCCGGATAATGCTTTCGGCGATAACGGCGTGGTGGACCTGAGCCAGGGCCTGGTGTGGCAGATCAACAAACTGCATTACAGCGAAACCTCGCCGCCGGTGATTTATAAGAATCTGGTGATTCTCGGCAACGGCGTCGGCGACCGGTTGATGTACAAAAACGATCCTCCTGGCGATGTCCGGGCCTTCGACGTCCGCACCGGCAAACGCGTGTGGACTTTCCATACCATCCCGCAGGAAGGCGAATACGGCCATGACACCTGGGGCAATGACGCGACCAAATTCACGGGACACACCAACGTATGGGCTCCGTTCACCCTCGATGAGAAACGCGGGCTGGTGTACCTTCCGGTCAGCACTCCCAGCAACGATTTTTATGGCGGAAACCGGCCGGGCAACAATCTGTTCGGCGAGACGCTGGTCTGTCTGGATGCGAATACCGGGCAGCGCAAGTGGGATTTTCAGATTGTGCATCACGGCTTGTGGGACTACGATCTCGCATCGCCGCCGGTGCTCGGGACCATCAACGTTGACGGGAAAAAGATCGACGCGGTGGTCCAGTTGACCAAGGAAGGATTCGCGTTTGTGTTCGATCGCGTGACCGGCAAGCCGGTATGGCCGATTGAAGAGCGTCCGGTGCCGGCCAGCGATATTCCAGGGGAACACGCTTCTCCGACGCAGCCTTTCCCGACCAAACCTCCCGCCTACAGCCCGCAGGGCGTTACACTCGACGACGCGTTCGATCTGACGCCGGAGCTGAAAGCCGAAGCGCAGGCGGAAATGAAGAAGTACCGGTTGGGTCCGCTGTTCACGCCGCCGTCGATGCAGGGTACCCTGGGACGTCCGGGCATCATCGGAGGCGCGAACTGGGGCGGCGGCGCGTTCGATCCGGATACGGGAATGCTGTACATCAAGACCACCAATCAGCCGGCGATTTTCCGGGTGCATAAGACGGATCATTCGTCCGCGAATCCTCGCGCTTCGGAAGTGGACGCCGATCTGAGCGGCGATCTCGGCGCGCAGGCCACGTTCCACGGACGGCTCCCTTTGACCAAGCCTCCTTATGGATTCGTTTCCGCGATCGATCTGAACCACGGCACCATCGCCTGGAAGGAGCCGTTCGGCGACTGGCCGGAATTGCGGGCGAATCCGGCGCTGAAAGGCGTGAAGCTTCCCGAGGTGCTCGGCGTCGCGGGACCGCAGGGCGGCGTGGTGACTAAAGGCGGGCTGTTCTTCGTCGGCGGCGAGGATCGGGCGTTGCACGCCATCGACAAAGCCACCGGCAAGGATCTGTGGCAGGGGCCGCTTCCAGAGCGATCCTACGGCGATCCCATGACTTATCGCACCCGCTCCGGCAAGCAGTTCGTCGTGATAACGTCGGGACAGGGCGCGGACGCGCAAGTGGTCGCGTTTTCGATTCCCAATTAGAGGTGCATATCATATGCAGCGGCGCAGTTTTTTTCAAGCGATTTTAGCGGGTGTAGCGGCACTGTTCGGAGCGCGGCGCGCGAAGGCGCAGGCCGTCAATGGAGAGCAGCTTCATGAACTGGCGGCGGTCGTGTTGCCGTCGTCGCTGGGACGCGAACGCACCGCGAAAGTCGCCGACGGCTTCGCGAAATGGCTGCGCGAGTATAAACCCGGCGCGCAGATCAGTTCGGGCTACGGCCATCCGCGGACCCAGGTGATCGGGCCGAATCCGTCGACGCATTATCCGGAGCAGTTGCAGGCGCTCGGATCGCCGATCACGCGGGAGGCCGTCGAAAAAGCGCTGGCGGACGCGGGTATCGATCGCATCCCGCAGCGTCCCAACGGCAAGCACGTCGCCGCCGACCTGCTCGCGTATTTTTATGGATCGAGCGACGGAGAAGATTTCCTGTATGGCGCGGCGATCAAGCGCGAAGATTGCCGGGGGCTGGGCGATTCCGGGAAGCGGCCGGCGAAGATCAGCTAGGAGACCACGATGCCAGTTCATGAGAGCGATATTTGCATCATTGGAGCGGGGATCACCTCGGCCATGCTCGCCGAAAAATTGTCCGAGCTGCGGCCGGGATTGTCCATCACCATCGTGGAGGCCGGGCGCTCCATTTTCGATTTCGAGAATCGCTTCAAGTATCGCGAGCGGATGTTGAAGTACGGCGAAAATCCCTGGCCCGGAGATTTTATCGAAGGACAGGCGGCCGATGGCGGGATCTCGCGGACCATGGCCGTCGGCGGGCAGGCGCTGCATTGGGGCGGCACCTGCAATCGCTTCTCGGAAGAAGATCTGCGCCTGAAATCGATGTACGGTCTGTATGAAGACTGGCCGCTCGAATGGGCCGAGCTCGAAAAATATTATTGCGAAGCGGAGCGAAGGCTCGGCGTTTCGGGAGAACCCAGCCCGTTCCCCGGCGATCACCGGTCTGAGCCGTATCCGATGAAGATGATGCCGCTCACCTGGAGCCTCGACCGGCTCAAGGAGTGGGGCGATAAGAGCGGCATTCCGTTTCAGGGCACGCCGCAGGCGAAAAACGTGGTGCCGTATGGCGGACGTTCAGCGTGCATGCGCTGCGGAACCTGCGATATTTGCCCCACCGGCGCTCGCTATTCGCCCGACTTCACGTTCAAGAAATTGCTGGCGGATAAGAAAATCACGCTGCACGACAATACTCTGATCCGCAAGCTGGTGCTGGATAATGCAAAGCCCATCATTGTAGCGGCGCAGGGCGTGAATAGCGAGCATCCCGGCGAACCGGTGGAGTATCGCGCGAAAACGTTCGTCGCGGCCGCCGGCTACACCTGGAGCTCCCACCTGCTGCTGCTTTCCGCGAATTCGCGATTTCCGCGGGGCTTGGCGAACCGCACCGGGCAGGTCGGCAAATACATGAACGGCCACGCCTTCATTCAGGCCATGATCGAACTCGACGCGGAAATTTATCCCAACATGAATCCGCAGTACGGGCTGATCTCGCGCCAGTATTTCCGCTGCTCTCCCAAAGATCCTTACGTCCGGCACGATCTTCGAATCTGGGAGGCCGCCCGTCCCGCGCCGCAGTTGAAGGATGCTGGAAAAATCCAGTTAGGCGACCAGATCATCAAGGATTGGCGGACAAAGAACCAACGCGGAATGGCCCGGGTCCGAGCCTACTACGATGTTCATCCGGCGGAGAACAGCGAACTGGTGCTCGATCCATCCAGGAAAAACAAGTGGGGCGATCCCATGCCGAAGATCACGCACCGGCGGAACGCCGAGACGGAAGCCCGCTACAACTCGACCAAGCAGCACGTCCAGTCGATTTTCGAGAAAATGGCCGCGAACGACAACGGCAAAATCATGCGCGTCAACGAAGGCGACTACCTGGACCACCCCGCCGGCGGATGCCGCATGGGGACCGATCCGGCGACCAGCGTGTGCGACAATTTCGGGCGCACTCATGACCATGAAAATCTGTTCGTGGTCGGCGCGCCGACCCTTCCCACCGCGGGATGCACCAACGGCACCTTGACGTTTGTCGCGCTGACACTGCGTTCGGCGGGCGAGGTCGCGAAAAGCTTCCGGGTCAAAGCTTAAAGCTTTAGCCCATAAACAAAACCGCTCCCTGCCGCCGCGATCGATCAAGACCGGGCGACAAGGAGCGGTTCACTTTTGCTGCCGGCTAGCGGCTATTTTTCCGACTTATCTTTATCGTAGGGTGCGCCGGTGCCCTGCGATCCGAGGAACAGCTTCTGCCCGTTCGGGAGCGTGATATCCCTGCCGTTGGCCCGCATGGAGCCGTCCTTCGACTGGTAGCCTTCCACCACCACCGCGGTTCCCGGAGCGACGGTTTGCTTGGTGAAACCGCGCCGCAGCAGAACGTTGGGGCTGCCCGCCTCCACCATCCACTCGGCCGTCTTGCCGTCGGCATCCTTCACCGCGACATGGATCCAGGCGTGGGGATTGATCAGTTCGACCTTGGTGACGACTCCCTCCAGATGTACCGGATGTTTGGCGTCAAATTCAGCCGCAAAAGCATGATGCGCCCAGGCGGGCGCCGCGGCCAAAAAAATAGTCGCGCCGGCAAGCGCCAGCGATAACTTCGTTCGCATCGTATGTTCTCCTCGATTCATTTGGGTAGTTTGTTTGGCGCCTCGGCTTCCCTTTCCTTGGCGCGGGCACCAGCCAGGATGTCCTGCAACGCGTAATTCCCTTCCTGACAGGCGTATTCGTAAATCGGACCGGGAGCGGTGAGAAATGGATATTCCGCCGTCCATGTCCGGGTAAATGCCGACGGGTCCTCGATCGTGAACCTATAGAGTATCGTGTTCGGAGCAATGCGTGTGAAACGCTCGACCACCCGCATCTGGTCCGAAGCGCCACGAAACATGGTGTTCCCGGTGAAATTGGTGGTGTCGACCTGTAGCGTATCGCCGTCCCAACGGCCGATGGAATCGCCCATCCACAGCCGGATCGAAGCCGGCAGATGCTCGCTGCGATCCATATGGATAATGCGGATATCGTGCACCATCTCCACCAGAATCATGATCGCCTGCGGGGTTTCGACGATCTGATAGTTATTGTTATAAAGGACCGGCATCATCGGCGGACCGCCGGTGGAGCCGAACCCCATCAGGCAGCGCTCTCCCAAAGGCCGATCCTGCGCGGCGTCATAGCGGCTGAACCGCGTCGCGCGCTCCGCGACTCGCTTGCGGCCTTCCGGCGTGAGCGGTGGGACCTTGCCATCCGGCGGATCGACCACCAGTGAGGTCCGGTACGTGCCGTCGACTTCGGCAAGGCTGTTGCCGCGATCGATAAACAGATTGTTATACGCCCGCGCGACGTCGGACTCGGCCGGTCCGCCGCGACGATCGATATTGAACGATTCGATATTGCGCCGTGCGAGAGCCTGCGCCTCGGCCGCGGTCAGCGTCGGTTTGTTGGCCAGCGCCGCCGGCCGCTCCAGCGGAGTCAAAGTCGCATTGGTCCAGATTCCCTGCAGATCCGGATGGCCGTCGGCGGTGCGCGGAGCGGTCCACGGCTTCCCCGGCTGCGCGAACAGCGCGGTCGAGCTTATCAGCGCCACGGCGGCGGCGAAAACTGAAAGGCGGTGGACCATGTCGGAGACTGCTTACTTTTTGGTGGTTTCTTTTTTATATTTGCCGTACATCAGATCTTCCACGAACTCGACACACTTGAATTCCAGAAGCTGCGCATTCTTTTCGACGTGCTTGTATAAGGGCATGCTGATCTTCCAGGGCCGCGAATACACCTTGGCGTCGGTAATAGTCGCTTCGTAATTGATGATGTTGTCGCTGACCGGCGTATAACGCTCTACTACATGTAACTCGTCGCTGTGATAGTCGCCCGCGCGGTCGAACCAGGTGCGCTCATCAAGGCCCGTGACGTCCACCACCAGCGTGTCGTGATCCCAATGGGCGAACGATTGTCCCATCCATGAGTCGGCGGGCGCCGGTCCGGGGTCTTTCAGATAAAGATTGCGGAAAGCACTATCGAATTCATACGCGATGGTGATGGCCGACGCGCTTTGGAAGATCTGGAATGGGTACGGCAGATAGGTCGCGCGAGGAACGCCCGGAAGGTAGCATCGCACTTCCGGATCGGCCGCCATCCGATTCTCGTTGTTCTTCTTTTTCTGCTCCAGCGCCGCCGGAAGATAGGGAATGGTCCCGCCTTCGACCACGCTGAGTCCGCCCGGTGTCGCGCCCAGGGCGCCCATCTCGACTACCGGGCTCGCGCTGGCGGCATGCGCTTCCAGGTCCCAATCGGCGGTATTCATCGCCTGCCAGATCCCATTCAGGTTCGGATGGCCGTCCGGCATCCTGGGGATTCTCGCGCTTTGCGCCATGAGGCCCACCGCCGCCAGGCTAAGGAGCCCGGCTATTTTGACCATCGATCCCCGGAACGAATGTCGCATCAGTTTCAATCTCTCCTGGGAGTGGATACAGTCGCGGCCACCCTCAATCCGCTGATCAGAGCTTTGGCATTGTTGTATCAGAACCCGGCGTCTTAAGTCAACAAATGCCATGTAACGTTTGGTATATAAAGTGCTGAATTTAAGTCCTTAAGTCAGAACAGTTTGACGGTCACCACTGCGATCAGCGCCAACCGCTCGGCGTGCCAGGCGGCGCCGCAGGAGCCGGTTCATCGGTTCCGAGTAAAAGCCCGCTACCAGAGTCCCCAACAGGGCGGACGTCAGAATCACCGCGAGGAACAGCACCGGGACTCCCGCCATTGGTTTGCCCGCGGCAACAAACAGATGGAACAGCGCGAACACGGCGAACATATGGGTCAGGTAAATCTCGTAGCTGTTCTGACCGATCCCCAGGAGAGGCCGAAGAATTCGCGGACTCCGCCATTCCGTCTGCGAGGACGCGGTGATGATCAGGCAAGTTCCCATAGCGAGAATCGTCATGTCGAGACCGCTGCGTCCGAGGCCCGCGCGACTAGCCTGCAACGAAAATCCCAGGATGAAGATCAGGATCGCTGCTCCTGACCCGGCAAGCGCCAGGCGTATTCTGCGCGAGATTCGGGCACGTCCGACAATAATCGCCGTCAAGCAGCCCATGGCGATCGCGTCCATGCTTCCCAGGTAGGAATATTCGACCCAGATTTCATTTCCCCGTGCGAACGTCGTGCGGCCGAAGGGTCCCAGGACCACGAAAACGGCCATCAACACGATCAACAGCCGGCCGCGTCCAAAAATCAAGCACACGACGGGAAAGAACAGGTAGAACATCTCCTCCACCGAAAGGGACCAGAGAATATCCCAGTTCCCCGGAAGATATCCGTGCCGGGCTTCGAGCACGTTGACGTGCAAGGTGAGCGCGGCCAGCAGCGCCCGTCCCAGCCCGCCCGTTCTCGACGGAACCACGAAATCTTTAAAGTGCGCGAAATGAAGCGCGCTCAAGACCGCCAGCAGAAGCAATAACAGCGGCGCGATGCGCGCGAAGCGCAGCCGGTAGAAGTCGCCCACGTGGATCCTCGAGAGCGTACCCCATCGGCGCAAGCTGGTCGAGGTGATCAGGAACCCTGAGACGGCGAAAAATATCTGCACTCCATATTGGCCGTTCCAAACCAGGGAATGCGCAAGCTGCGGCGGAAGCGCTTTGAGATAAGGCACCTTCGCGATCAACAGACGAATGTTGACGTGATTCATCAACACGAAAAAGATCGCCAGGCCGCGCAGCAGGTCGACGCCGTCGAGGCGTTTCCATGAGTCCGGGCGAAAGGATGACTCTGGCGCGGCCATGTCTCATGCTAGACTGCTCCAGGGATCTGAGTCCCAGTGGAGGCTTGCCATGCGGTGGATTATCGTGATTCTTGCGGCCGGCGCGGCTTTGGCCCAGGCTCCTTCATACGAGCCGGTGGGTAATATGAGCCAGTTGATGATCGACATCATCTACCCGACCTCGGATGCGCTGTTTTACATCGAACGGACGCCGCCTAAGACCGACGCGGATTGGAACGCGATCCGCAATCAGGCGCTGATGCTGGCCGAGTCCGGAAATCTGATCATGATGCCGGGCCGCGCGCGCGACCAGGGCGAATGGGTGAAGGATTCGAAGCTCATGATCGCGGCCGCCAAGTCGGCCTACAAGGCAGCGGTCGCCAAGGACATGGCGGGTGTGCTGGCGCAGGGCGATGCGCTTACAGCGTCGTGCATCGCCTGTCATAAAGCTTACCGGCCGAACTACGGCAAATAGATAACGGGCACTGTTTAATTGGCGCCGGGCGCCGCGGATCGCTGGTGCTCGAAATAGGCATCCAGGAAATCGAGCGCCGGCTTGTGAGGCTGCGGCTCGACCGCGATCTTGTCTCCCAATCCCATCACCTCATCGTCCTTCGCTCGATAGGCCGGCCACTTCGGCAACCCCTTGCCGTTCGGATCGCCGGTGATCGCGAAATTCACCCAATACGACGACATGGTGTTGGCCAGGGTGTGATCGACATCCGTAAATACCGGCGTCTCGGAGTTTCCAAAAACCGCGAACGGCGCGATCTGGAGATTGCCGAAGGCGTAAGGAATTTCAGAACCATGGTAGGCGCCGGTCGATCGATTCTTACCGGGCGGCACGTGGTTGAAGTAATACATGTAGACTTTCGATTTGCCGGTCTTGGTCTGCATGCGCGCCCAGGTGCGCATTTCCCAGCCGAAGGTCTGATCGCGCATGCTGGCGGCCTGCGCGGCCCGCGCTTCCTGATCGTCGGAGTAAGGATAGATTTTCAGGAACGCATCGGCGTCGATTTAAAGCGCTGCTCGGCCATGGCGTGGAAGCTGGCGGCCTTGACCGTGGGCGGGGTGAACATCGTCCCTTCGTCGTTGTTGGAGCCGATCAACAGCGGGACGTCGGATCTGTTTGCCGTTCGCGAAGATGGTGTAGACATCGGTGGGCAGCAGCCAGCCGTCGACATTGGCGGCGCTTTGGAAGCCCGGGACCTTCATCAGATCCTCGGAACTTTTCGCGCGAAGCGCGGCGATGGAGTCGGCGCCCGCGGCCGACGCGAACTTCTCGCCGGCTTTCTCGGCTTCGGACAATTTGCGCGCGGGAGCGAACTCGCCGCCGCTTTCGCCGATGGCGCGCTCGAACAATCCTTTCGCCAGCGGCGTCGCCATCAGGTAATTGACGCTCCACGATCCTGCGGATTCCCCGAAGATGGTCACCCGCTTCGGATCGCCTCCGAAGGCCGCGATATTCTTCTTGACCCATTCGAGCGCGGAGATCTGATCGAGCAGCGCGTAATTGCCGGAGGCGTTGCGGTCGGATTCTTTGGTCAGTTCGGGATGCGCCAGGAATCCGAACACGCCGAGCCGGTAATTGATGGTCACCACCACCACGCCTTTTTGGGCCAGTGCCTCGCCATCGTAGAGCGATCCCGCGCCGCTGGTGAACGCGCCGCCGTGGATCCACACCATCACCGGTTCATGCGCCCGCGCCGTCTTGGCGGCCGTGTAGACGTTGAGATACAGGCAATCCTCGCCCATCGAGGTTTCCGAGCCGCGCCCGCGGCGCTGCATGCACTCGGGGCCGAATTTGTCGCCGCTGCGCGTGCCGGTCCAACTGGCGGGCGCTTTGGGGGCCTTCCACCGCAAATCGCCCACCGGGGGCGCGGCGAACGGGATGCCTTTGAACACGCGCACATCGGCGCTGGCGCCGGCTACGCTGGATACGGTTCCCTGTTCGACATGAACCGGTTCGGTGATGGCGGCCGATAGGGGCAGCAGGGCCGCAAGAAACGTCGTCGCGCGAAGAAGCAGCATCACAAGATCATACACCGCGTCTCGCTCGGTTGCAGAAAGCTGGGGGAGGCTTTATGCCCCCCCAGAGCAGCTGCCGATCTACTCGCCGGTGGGCAGCCTGTTACGCCACTGCCGCATCATGACGTCTTCATGCGTGACGTGATCCCGTTCGACGGACACTTGCGCGATCCAGACGGAGTCGTGACCGGCGGCTTGCACCCAGAGGGAATAGCGTCCGGTGCGTAAATTGTCAATGCGATAGTAACCGGTGGCGTCCGTTTCCGCGTGGGCGAACACGCTGGTCGCCTGCTGGTGGGCTTCGATGGCGGCAGCGGGCACCGGCCCGGCTTCATCGGTGATGAAACCTTCGATCGATCCGGTGTACGGCTGCACCATGGCCAGCGGGATCGAAGCGATCAACAGCAGCAAAAAAGCCAACAGCGCGAATTTCATCCAATTGGACATTGCGAATCTCCTTTCCGCCGGCTGGCTGCGATCACTTGGGCGAGGGGAGCCAACCACCTGCGCGAAATCGGCGTGAATTCGCGCGATTTCAGGGCATGGCGATCGCCAACTGCGGCACGGCAAACGATCCGATCAACGGATTGACCAGCCCGCAAAAACTGGCGAAGCTCATGTGGATCACGTCGCGATGCGTTCCGGCGTTGAAGGCGATGTATTCCGACGAAGCAAGCATCTCGTCCAGCAGCACCGGCATGTCCACCAGATTTCCGAACGGCGGCATCGCGCCCAGCTCGCAATCGGGGAATAATTCCCCGAGCTCTGTCTCGGTCGCCAGACGTATCTCCCGCAACCCCAGCAGATGCAGCACATCTCCGAAATTCACGATGTCATCGGCCGGGAGCACCAGCATCCCGTATCCGATATCCCCGTGATAGACGACCACTTTGGCGAGGCGGTGAGCGGGCATATGCTCCGCCGTCGCGACCTCCCGCGCGGTCCAGGCAGGTGGATGAATCGAGTGCGAATACGGTATCTGATTGCGCTCGAGAATGGAAAAACAACGTTCGAGAGTCATACTCAACCTCCCTTCGAGAGAGTATTAACGTGCATCCCGAGCACCGCCGCTTTGGTTCCGCAAGTGCACCTTAGTATTTGGAAACCGACCAACTCCAAGTGCCGGGCGCCGCCCCCCGAATTCCAAGGCGCGGTCGATGAACATCCCGCCAAGCGGCGTCGCGCGCGATCGATTTCGACCAAGAAAGGAGATTTCGTCATGGCCGATATCAAAGTTGCGAAAACAATCACACCGGAGAGGGAGATTGTTCCATATCCGGGTTTCGATTTGAGTCTTGACACGCCGTTGTTCCGTGCAGGCGTGTTTGGCAAGTACCCCTTTTCGTGGATGAAGCTGGTGGGCGAAGAACTGGATCGCTTCCTGGGCAAAGGAGCGGGCGAGACCACGTGGCGTCCCGTGATCGAGGTACGCGAAGACAAAGACCGGCTGCTGGTGCGAGCCGACCTGCCGGGTCTTAAGAAGGAAGAAGTGAAAGTCTCCATCGCCGCCGACGTGCTGGTGATCGAGGGCGAGCGGAAGCTGGAGAAGGAAGAAAAGCGTGAAGGCTACTTCCGCTCGGAGCGGAGCTACGGGAAATTTTATCGCGCGATTCCTGTCCCGGAAGGCGCAATGGCCGATAAAACCACTGCGAAGTTCGCGGATGGGGTCCTCGAAATCGCGATCCCGATTCCCGAGATGAAGACCAAACTGAAGGAGATTCCGATCATGGAGGGCGCGGCGAAAGGCGCCGTTACCCACTAAGAATCGTGTTTGCGCGCGCGGCTTCGAAGGTACGCTCTCTCGCAAAAACGCGGGGGCGCAGGTCGCGCGCGCCGGTCTCCGGCTTTGCAAATGTGGGTGTCTCCTCTTTGCGGGGCCGGAGCAACTGATCGTCCCGCCCGATTCCCGCTATCCCGAGACTGACGTTCCTTTGCTGGCCCGATTCAACCGAACAAGTTCGAGGCGGACCGCGTCCAGGCGTTCTGTGGCGACCGCCAATAGACGGCGCATGAAGCGGTACCCGAATTCCGGATCCTTCTGAAACGCGAGGCGCAGTTCCGATCCGTCAAAAGCCAGCGCATCAACCTGGGTCAGCGCCCGGGCCGTGAAAGTTTTTTTGCCTTCCCCGATTCGTATGGATTTATCGAACAGCGACGACCACCCGAATTCCTGCCCCGCGTGCACAGCCTGCACCGGCAGAGGTGTGCCCCACGCGTTCAATTCCAATTCCACCTCGCCCGAAACCAGGAAATAGAACCAGTCGCCGCGTTCGCCTTCCCGAAAAATAATTTCTTCCGGCAGAAATCGAACTTTGTGAGCCAGTGCGGCGAGCATCACGACCTGATGCGCTTCCAGATCGGCGGTCAACGCGATAGCCTTGCGTAGGTCTTGCGGAGCGACCATGATTCACCTCCCGGTAAGGTGGTTGCAATTTGCCATCCAGCATAAGTCTTAGAGGGGATAAGGCCGCCGAGGGGAGCTGGGCGATCCCACGCAAGACGAGGTGCGGCCTTTCGCGGAACGCCGCCTTGGCAGAAGATAGAGATGATCCGTTGGGTTCGTTTCGTAGATACACTTCAGGAAGCTCCGGAGGTTCTAAAGGTTCTAAGGGGTTTCTCCGATCTCAACTAAGGGAGGGGCTTAAGCATGCGGCATATTCTTTCCTTCGTTTTGCTGGGCGCGGTCTTAGGTTATGCCGCGGATTCGAGGAAAGCCCAGCGCGAATATGAGCAGGGCCTGCGCTATGAACAGGCGTCCCAATGGCCCCAGGCGCTAGATTCGTTCAGCGCCTCGATCGCCGCCGGCGAAACTGCGCCCGCTTATCTTCATCGCGCCAAGGCGCAGATTGCATTGGACGCCCCTGAAAAAGCAATCGGCGACCTGAGCCAGGCGATTCGCCTCGCGCCTAACGACGCGGAAGCGCCGCGGCTGCGTGGCGAAGTCTACGCCAAGCTCGGCCAGCACAAGAAAGCGATTGAAGACCTGACGCGGGCCATCGATCTGGGGCAAACGATGTCCGTAGTCTATGCGGAGCGCGCGGCATCCTACGAAGCCCTGGGTCAGCATGCCTCGGCCATCGACGATTATTCGAAAGCGATCCGCCAACGACTGGATGATCCGGAGCCGTGGAAGGGCAGGGGATTGGCCCTGACCGCCGCAGGCCGCTACCGCGACGCGATCGACGATTTCGACGAAGCGATCCGCTTGAAACCGGACCCCACCGCGCCGTATATGGACCGGGGATTCGCCTATGGGCAGGCCGGCGATTTTGAGCGTGCCGCCGAGGATTTCGACCGCGTATTGCGCCTGGATCGTAACAACTTGCGCGCCCTGACGCTGCGCGGCGCGGCCTTCGCCAAACTGGGCCAGAATTCCAAGGCGATCGACGATTTCACCGCGGCGATCCGGCTGAATCCGAAGAGCGCGGATCTTTATCTTTCACGCGGCTTGGTGTATGCGGAGATGGGGGAACACAATAAGGCCCTGGAGGATCGCGACGAAGCGGTCAAGCTCCGTCCGGACGCGCTGGCGTATATCGCCCGTGGCGGGTCCTATCATGAGCTCGGGATGCATGATCAGGGGCTCGCCGACCGGTCGGAGGCCATCCGTTTAGAGCCCCGCAATCCGGTGGCATGGTGCGCCCGGGGTAGCGCCTATTTCCTGCTCGGGCGATTCTCCGACGCGGTCTCCGATTTGAAGGAAGCGGTCCGGCTGCAACCGGATTACAGCGAGGCGAAGATGGTTTTGGATAAAGCCGAGGCCGAAATCGCGAAAAGGGTCGCCGCGCTTCCCGCCCCCTCGCCCAAGCGGATGCCGCCGCCCGTCGAGGTGCAACCGGAGCCGGTCGTTCCCGTAGTAGTCAAAGAAGAGATTCTGGCTCCTGTGGCGGAATCGAAACCAGAGCCTAAACCGGAGCCGAAGCCAGAGATCAAAGCGGTTCCCGCGCCCCATACCGGCTCGGCCGAAGCGCATAATCAACGTGGCCGCGACCTGCTCTACAAGGGGAAAGTTACTGAATCCATTGCCGAACTGACGGAAGCCATCCGGCTGGATCCAAATCTCGCGCTGGCGTACAACGCCCGGGGATTTGCGTATTATCTGCTGCATGACACGGCGCGGGCGATGTCTGATCTGAATGAAGCTATTCAGCTGAATCCAAAGTACTTGAATGCTTATCAGAACCGCAGTTTATTGAAGAAACTCATGGGCGATGCGCCGGGAAGCGCCGCCGATCTCGCGAAAGTTCGCGAACTTTCGCACTAAGCGATTGATTCTTTGGAAGAAACAGGCTCTTTGCGGCCTAATTCTTCGGCCAGAATGATAGCCTCGGCCAGATCCTTCATCGGACGCCGCAGCTTGCGGCTTTCATTGCGCATCCGCAGATAGGCTTCTTCCTCGGTCAGGTTCTGACGGCGCTGCAGAATGCCTTTGGCCCGTTCCACCGATCTTGCGGGTTTCCAGCTGCCGGCTTCATCTCCGCGGTTTCCTCGGCCAGGCGCGCGTTCTCCTCCTCGAGCAGGCTCTTGGCGATCGCGCTGCCGATCTGCTCGCCGATGAAGGAGATGGTCGCGATCTCATCGCTCGAATGCTCATGCCGGTCGCGATGATGAATGTTGACCACCCCGATCGCCTTGCCGCTTGTTGACCAGCGGCACCGAGAGAAACGCCTCGTAGGTGTCTTCAATGAGTGGTCGGGAAAATCTTGAAGCGCGGATCGAGCCATCGCGTTGTCCGATAACGCCACCGGCGCCTGATGCTCGGCCACCCAGCCCGTCACGCCTTCACCCATCTTCATGCGCAGATTTCCGAGATCGGCAATGTGCGGCACCAGCGAAGCGCGCAGCACGAACTCGCCGGTGGTTCCTCCACCAGATAACACCAGGCAGGCGTCGCAGCCGGTCACTTGCGCGGTCAAGTCCGACGACTTCGCCCAACATCTCATCCAGAGAAATTTCGGAGCTGACAATGCCGCTGACCCGGTGCAGAACGGAAGCGTCGGACTCGCGGTATCCATAATCTCAGTGGCCATCATGATGCTAACGAGCGTAAAACCGCACATCGTCCGCCGGTCCAATCAAAACTTTCTATGAGATGGATTCCCCGCGTTCACGGTTGACATTTCGTTTCAACAGTTCTATCACGGCAGACGTGTGGGTATAATCAATCCAGTATGCGAACCGAATGGGTAGCGCGGCGCTCCGGCGACCGCATCCGCACGCAGATGCATTACGCCCGCCAGGGCCGGATCACGGAGGAAATGGAGTACGTGGCCCGGCGCGAGCGCACTCGACGCCGGAGCTGGTCCGCGACGAAGTGGCGCGCGGCCGGATGATCATCCCCGCCAACATCCACCACACCAATCTGGAGCCGATGTGCATCGGCGTCGCCTCGCTGTGCAAGGTGAACGCGAACATCGGCAACTCGTCGACCACGTCGAACATCGACGAAGAAGCTCGAGAAGCTGCACTACGCGGTGCAATTACGGCGCCGACACCGTGATGGATCTGTCCACCGGCGGCGACATCCCCCGCATTCGCCAGGCCATCATCGACGCATTCCCCGTGCCGATCGGCACGGTGCCGATCTACGAAGCGCTGGCGCGTGTTCGCCGCGTCGAGGACCTGAACATCGACGTGATGCTCGAAGTGATCGAGGAACAGGCCGAGCAGGGCGTCGATTACATGACCATCCACGCCGGCGTTCTGGTCCAATACATTCCCATTGACCACGCGCCGCGTCACCGGCATCGTCAGCCGCGGAGGCGCGATTCTGGCGGAATGGATGGTGAAGAACCATCGCCAGAATCTGCTGTACGAGACACTTCGAAGACATCTGCAAGATCTTCCAGAAGCACGACGTCACCTTCTCGCTGGGCGACGGCCTGCGCCCCGGATCGCTGGCCGACGCGAGCGATCGCGCGCAGTTCGCCGAACTCGAAACGCTGGGCGAGTTGACCAAGATCGCCTGGAAGCACGACGTGCAGGTGATGATCGAAGGTCCGGGGCATATTCCGATGGACCAGATCAAGATGCAGGTCGAAAAAGAAGTGCGAGATCTGCCACGAAGCTCCGTTCTACACGCTGGGCCCGCTGGTGACCGACTTCGCGCCCGGCTTACGACCACATCACGTCGGCGATCGGCGCGGCGATGATCGGCTGGCACGGCGCGTCGATGCTGTGCTACGTGACGCCGAAGGAACACCTGGGCCTGCCGAATCGCGAAGACGTGAAGCAGGGGTTGATCGCCTACAAGATCGCCGCGCACGCGGCCGATATCGCGCGGCATCGTCCCGGCGCCCGCGATCGCGACGACGAGCTGTCGCGCGCGCGGTTCGCGTTCGATTGGAAGAAGCAGTTCGAGCTTTCGCTCGATCCGGAAACGGCGCGCGCGTATCACGACGAAACGCTGCCCGAGGAAGGCTTCAAGGACGCGGCGTTCTGTTCCATGTGCGGGCCGAAGTTCTGCTCCATGAATCATTCGGCGAAGACCAGGGAGTTCACCGAGGCAGACGCCGAAGCGGTGCTGACCCAGATCGCCAACCCGGCGCGCTAACCGCGCGTCATTTCGATTCAACCGCGAGCTTCTTCAAGATGTGTTTCGCAAGGAATTCGTTGATTTCGCGATGCCGCGGAATCGGCTGAGAGACGCCCGTACTTGGATTGCGGTACCAGTCGTGCTTCGATCCGTGCCGAATCAGAAGGCACCCCGCCTCTTCGAGCCTTCGAACCAGATCGGCTCACTTCATCTAAGGGTGAGTTCCGCGACGCGACGAATGCCCAGGATCTCGCCGCTGGTCATATCGGCATAGAGATCTCGAAGGTTTTCCTGTAGTTCTTCAACGCTTTCCCCTTGGGTAAGATAGTCGGGAAAATCTTCGAAGTAACCGATCCAGACGCCTCCGTCCTGCCAGTGGACATAACGGGCTTTGCTCATGACATCCAGTTTAGCGTTTGCGGATGTCTCCATCGATCGCCGCGCCACGGGGGACGGAATCATTGCTATATTAGGGGCAGAACGTGGAGGTCAACTGATGCCTGTCAACCCCGCTCGTCGCGTGCGCCGGTCTTATATCGTAATTCCCCTGGTTGTAGCCGTATGTTCCATCGGCGCCGGAGTGTTTAGCGGAGGTCACGCCATGGCGGCGACCTCGCCCGAGGACGGGGTCAGCCAGAGCATGAAGTCGTTCACCTCGGTCTACGACCTGGTGGAGCGCAATTTCGCCGATCAGGTGAATCCGGATAAAGCGCTGTATGAAGGCGCGATTCCGGGCATGCTGCACACGCTCGATCCACACTCGAATTTCTTCGATCCCAAGACCTACGCCGCGATGCGGGAAGAGCAGCGCGGGCATTATTTCGGCATCGGCATGACGGTGCGTCCGGACGGCAACAAGACCATCGTGGTGGCTCCGTTCAACGGATCGCCGGCCTACAAGGCGGGCATCCGGCCGGGCGACGCGATCCTGATGGTGAACGATAAGAAAACCGACAACCTGAACTATTCGCAAGTGGTCGACCTGATCAAGGGGCCGCGCGGAACGCAGGTGCAGGTTACCGTGGGACGGCCGGGCGCGGAGAAGCCGCTGACGTTCAACATCACTCGCGACGAGATCCAGAATCCGAGCGTGGCCGACGCGTTCTTAATCCGGCCAGGTATTGCCTACGTCGAAGTGAAGAATTTCTCCGATGAAAACACCAGCAAGGAACTGGAAGCCGCGCTCAAGAAGCTGGGCGAGAAAGATCTCAAGGGACTGATTCTCGACCTGCGCGAGAATCCGGGTGGATTGCTGAATGAAGGAATCGAAGTCGCCGGACATTTTCTGAAAAAGAACCAGGTGGTGGTCAGTCACGCGGGTCGCACCCAGCCGAGCAAGAGCTTCACGGCGCATAACGACAACGGCGGCCATGAGTATCCGATGGTGGTGGTGGTCAATCGACGGTCCGCTTCGGCGGCGGAGATTGTTTCCGGCGCGTTGCAGGATCATGACCGCGCCTGGATTTTCGGCGAAACGACGTTCGGAAAGGGCTTGGTGCAATCCGTGTTCCCGCTGAGCCAAAACTCGGCGCTGGCGCTGACCACGATGCAGTATTACACGCCCAGCGGCCGGTGGATACAACGGCCCTACTCGAACATCTCGTTCCTCGACTATTACTACAACAACAAGGATCAGAAGAACACCGCGGACGTGAAGATGACCGATAGCGGCCGTACGGTGTACGGCGGCGGCGGCATCACGCCCGACGAGAAATACGATCCGGCGAAGCTCAACCGCTTCCAGATCGAACTGCTGCGGAAGAGCGCATTCTTCAATTTCACCGCGACGTATTTCGGGCCGAAGCAAACCCTGAACCTGCCCAAGGGCTGGTCACCGGACGAATCCATCATCAACGATTTCGACGCGTACCTGCACAAGAACGGCTATCAATATAGCGATACCGAGTTCGCCGCGAATCATCAATGGACCAAGGACCGGCTGAAGCAGGAGATGTACATCACCGCGTTCAGTGTCGACGAATCCGAGCATGTTCGCATCGAGCAGGATCCCGAAATCGCCAAGGCCATCGAAGCGTTGCCGAAAGCGCAAGCGCTGATCGACAAGGCCAACAAGATGCTGGTGATGCGCACCGAGCAGCAGCGCCACCTGGCGCAGTAGGCCGCTAGCCTCGAGTCAGAACGGATCGCAGGAGCGTGCTCACGCCGTTCCATAGAATCTGTACGCCGATACAAAGCAGGATGAAGGACGAGAGCCGGATCAGAACGTTCATCGCGGTCTGACCGAGCGCCCGTGCGATCCGTTCCGCAAAGCGATAGCTCAGATAAATGGTAACGGCAATGATCGCCGCACCCAGAATCGCCGCGACCGGCAGATACCAACTGGTCTCGCTTCCGGGTGGCCGGTTGGCGCCGACGGTGATCGCGACGGAAATCGATCCCGGCCCCACGGTCAGGGGCAGCGTCAGAGGATAAAAGGCCTGCTCGGAAATGTCGCGATCGTTGACGGTCTTTTGCGAGGGCTGGTCCTGGCCGCCTTCCTCTTTCTGATTCAGCAAAGTCCAGCCGGTGGAGAGAACCACCAGCCCTCCGCCGACCTGAACCACCGGCAGGGAGATGCCGAAGAACGCGAGAATGTGCGTTCCGATCAACAGGGACACAATCAACAGGAAAAATCCGTTCACCGCGATCTTGCGCGCCAGAACAGTCCGGTTCGCGCTCGAAAAGCCCTGCGTCAGCGAGAGGAATATCGGTGTGTTTCCGAGGGGATTGACGATGGGAAACAGAGCGCCCACCACCAGCAGCAGCGTTTCGATCAATTGTTTAACGGGATGGGGAAGAATGGACTTGTCCGCCTAGACTAACAGCGATTTTACATCAGCGGCGGACGTTAGTTGCGGCCGTTCAACGCGAGGCTGGTGCGAAGCGCCAGTTGGGATTGCAGGAGAACGGCGCGACGGCGAAATTCGACGGCATCCCCATGGGCATGGTCCCGAGTGGAGAGATAGTCGGCCTGGCTGATGTCCTTGGCCAGCCGGCTGTTCACCAGCGCGCTGGCCTTACGACGGATTTCCTTGCCCCACACGCGATTTTCCTCTTGCGACTCGAGGATTTCCTGGAGACTGGAACTCGAATAATCTTCGCGCCAAAGTGACATCTACTACTCTTATCGTCAGGAATGGGAGGAGTAAATAGGCTGTTCCGTGCTACACTCGGGCAGCAACGATTTCGGCACCTTCGTATTAGTCCGGCCCAACCGCCCTCGTTCGATCCTGCCCCGATTTCCAATCTGTAGATTAGAAAGAAGATAAATGCCAAACTTTCCGGTGGCGCGAGTTCTGTCGGGAGCGCGGTGACGAGCATGGCGAAAGTTCACGAATACTTACTGGTCTTGCCGGATGGGAAATTTGAAATCACCAAGTCCAATGGACCTATTTGTTTTCAACAATCGCGGCAGGAAGTCGGCGGCCATTTCGAAGCCTTCGATCCGCAACTGGGCGCCGGGTTCACGGCCCAGATCAATGAAGCGGGCGGCCGTTTGAACCTTGCATCCAACATCGTATTCCCGGGGATCGCGGGAAACGTGTTGATCGGCAGGACTCACGGCGGAGAGATGTGGGGCTTGACGACGGGTCAGAGGGAAGAAGTGGTGACCAAGCTCGCGCTTCCTCCACAGGAATAAAGATGGCATCCGCGCACTGTCCACATTGCCGATCTGTTGATTTCAGAGGAGTCGGCCTTCGGAACTCACTGGAGCGACTCTTGCGGTGGCTGCTACTGCCCTACCGGTGCTCGCTTTGCGGGCGGCATTTTTTTCTGCTCCGCTGGCGCGCTCCGGCTGCTGAAATCCTCTGAGCCGTTAGATTCCGGCGAGCTGCGGAAGGCGTCCATCGCTATCGCCCAGGGACTCCATCGGCACGCCCAGTTTTCTGAGCAGCGTCAGGTGGAGATTCGCGAGCGGCGTTTCCTCATCGAAACGCAAATGCCGTCCAGCGCGGTTCTCGCCCGCGGGACCACCAGCGACCAGAATCGGCAGATTGGTGTGGGTATGTTCGTAGCCGTTGCTGATTCCGCCGCCGTATAGGATGGTGACATGGTCCAGCAGCGATCCCGCGCCATCGGGCGTTTGCTTGAGCTTCTCCATGAAATAGGCGAGTTGCTGGACGTGATAGGTGTTGATCTTCGTCACCTTTTCGACGGCTTCGGGACGGGTTTCATGAGTCAGGGCGTGATGGGCGTCGCTGATGCCGATTTCGGGATACGGGCGAGGGCTGATTTCGCGCGAGATCATGAAGGTGGAAACGCGCGTCAGATCGGCCTGAAACGCGATGGCCTGCAAGTCGAACATGATTTTCGCGTGCTCGGCAAACGTGGCCGGGATTCCGCCGATAGGACGCTCCATCGCCGGCAATTCGCGGGCGCTTTGCTGCTCGGCTTTTTGGATGCGGCGCTCCAGATCGCGAATGGCGTCGAGATATTGGGCCAGTTTTCCGCGATCCTGCGGACCGAGGCCGCGCTGCAGATTGGTCACCGCTTCGCGCAGCGAATCGAGAATGCTGCGCTCTTCCTGAATGCGGGTCAGGCGCGCTGAGCGGCTGGTGTCATCGCTATCGCCGAAACAGACGTTCAAAGACGGCACGCGGCTGGTTCTCCATGGGCAGCGGGGTGGTCGGGCTGCTCCAGGACAGCGTATTCGCGTAGGCGCAGCTATAGCCGGCGTCGCATCCACCGATCAACTCACTCGAATCGAGGCATAGTTCCAGCGACGCGAGCTGCGTATCCTTGCCCAGCTCCCGCGCGGCGAACTGATCCATGGAAATGCCGGCGCGGATGTCGGGACCTTCGGTCTTTTTGGGATGAACGCCGGTGAGAAAGGTCGCGGCGGCGCGGGCATGATCGCCGGTGCCCTCGCCCGGTTCGGGAAACGCGGGATGGCTGCATCAATCCGCTGAGGACGGTCAGGCGATCGCGAAACGGAGCCAGCGGCTGCAGAATTCGGGGAAGGTCGAGAGACGCGCCCCCGGCGGGCGTCCACTGATCCATGATGATGCCGTTCGGAACGTAGGCGATCGCCAGACGCTTCGCTGCCTGCGGTTCCGCGGCAAAGGCGGGGACCATGCTATCGAGCAGCGGTAGCGACAGGGCAGCCCCTGCGCCACGAAGGAACGTGCGACGGTCGAGACGCTTTTTCGTGAGAATCACCGTATTTTCCCCGCCGTTTCCTCTTTAGTGTACGGCACTCCCGCGGCGGGCGCGCGCATCTGGAACGGAACGCTGTTCACGATTCCGAGAATGAGCGACGACCACCGGTCATCGCCGCCGGACGCGTCGCGCACAATTTTGCGGATCGCCGGCTGGTCATAATATTCGACACCCCGGCCGAGCGCGTAGGTCATTAATTTTTCCGTAACGGTAGAGGCGAAATCCTCGCGATCCGCCAGCAACGCTTTGCGCAGCGCCGCGGGACCGTCGACTTTAATCCCATTTGCGAGGACTCCGGTGGCGTCGATCGGCGCGCCCGCTTCGTTCTTCGCGCGCCATGCCCCGATGGCGTCGAAATTCTCAAGCGCGAAGCCAAGCGGATCGATCATGCGATGGCAAGTCGAGCACGGAGGATTGCGGCGGTGCTGCTCCAGCCGCTCGCGCACTGAGTGAGGCTCCACGCCGGCGGTGTTTTCGGGAAGTGCGGGGACGTTCGGCGGGGGCGGGGGAGTCGGCGCGTTCAGGATATTCTGCAGCAGCCATTTTCCGCGCAGCACGGGCGAAGTCCGGTTGGGATAAGACGTCACCATCAGGATTCCGGCTTTGCCGAGCAGGCCTCGGCGGGCATCGTCGTTGAGCGTGATCCGCCGGAAGTGACTCCCATAGATGTTGGGTATCCCGTAATGCCGCGCCAGCCGCTGGTTCACGAAGGTTTCGTTCGAAGTGAGCAGATCGAAGACGCTGTGATCCTCACGGAACTGGCTGCCCAGAAATAGCTCCAGCTCGCGAGCCATGGCTTCCCGCAGGTTCGCGTCGAATTCGGGAAATGTGTAAGGGTCCGGCGAAACCAGGCGGATGTTGCGCACATAGAGCCACTGGCCGGTGAAATTCTCGATCATGCGCATCGCCCGGGGATCGACCAGCATGCGGCGGACCTGCTTGTCGATATCCCGCGGTTGATGCAGGCGGCCGTCTGCGGCGGCATCGAGCAATTCGTCATCGGGGATGCCGCTCCACAGGAAAAACGAGAGGCGTGAGGCGAGTTCCAGGTCGCTGACACGATGCGGAACGTTGGTTTGATCGCGCTCGATGCGGAAGAGAAAATTGGGGCTGACCAGAATGCGTTGCAGGGCGCTTTCGACTCCGGCATCGAAACCGGCGCGGGCGCGTCCGGCTGCGAAAAAGTTCTCGAGGGGCGCAACGTCCGCATCGGTCACAGGACGGCGATACGCCCGGCGGGCGAGCGTCGTGAGAATCTTGCGCGCGCACGCATCGTTCTGCTCCGGGCACACATAAATCCGTTCCCGGCTGGGCGAATGACCCGGACCTTTCACCTCATAAGGGCCGCGTACTTCCAGGCTGCCGATGCCGGGCAGGATGGTCACGTCGCCGGCATACTCATAGCTGTTCACGGCATAAACAGGCCGTTCCATGCCCTCGAGCTCGGCGGCTTCCTTGACGAACGACGCGGAGATGACCCCGGGTCCCGCTTTGGCGAAGAAGCGAACCTCCTGGCCCTCGGCGTCGGGGTCGGGAACTTCCTGGCGCGGGCGTCCGGCGACGTCGGTGTTCGCGCCGCCGACGGTGAAGCGCTTGATTCGTTCCCCGTTGACGCGCACTTCGAGAGCATGCGGCTCGGCCACGCCGCGCACGAAACCGTCATAGGTGCGGAGCAGGAAAATTTTGACGACGTATTCGCCGTCGACCGGAAAATAGTAAGGAATCGCGATCCCGCCGCGCGAGCCGAAGGGGAGATTCTCGCCGGCACGATCGTCCTGTTTGAGATATTTGTTCACCGCGAAGGTTTCGGTGGCGGGACGAATCGACGGGTCACCCACCGCCGCGCGGCTGATCTTACGCGCCGCGGCGAGGTACCGCTCGGTCAGCATCGGCGAAACGGACAGAACGTCGGCGATATTGTCGAAGCCAAATCCGGAATCGTCGGGAGGCAGCAAGGACTCCGCGTCGACATCCATATCGAGCAGGTCGCGAATCGAGCTGGCGTACTCGGCGCGATTCAGGCGATGCACCGGCGTCCGGCCGGGGTTGGGATGAGCCGCCGCGGCATCATCGATGGAAGATTCTAACCAGGTGACGAAAGCCTCGCGATCGGCGCGCTTAGGCTGAGGCATCGCCGGCGGCGGCATCGCGCTGGCGCGAAGCTTATGAATCACCTTTTCCCAAGTTTGTGCGGTTTCGGGCACCCGGCCAAGGTCAGCGGTGTCGAGCGCGAGTCCCGCGGTTTTGGCGCGCTGGTTATGGCACCCGATGCAATAGTGATCGAGAAGATCGCGATAAGGCTGCGCCTCAGGCGGCGTATTCGCGTCTGCCGCGCCGGCCGTCGCCAGCAGAAGCAGCATCCCGGCTGACCAGCACATTCGCATCCTTCGGCCCAAATTGTAATAGATTTAGTGTTAAGCCGTCAAACGCGACACGCGATGAAAATCCTTGTTCTGCTGCCTGTTCTTGCCGCGACCCTGCTGGCCGGCGACCATCCCCTGGTGGACGCGGCCAAGGCTCAGGACGCGGCTCGCGTCACGGCGCTGCTGCGCGAACATGCCGATGTGAATCAGACCCAGGGCGATGGCGCCACCGCGCTTCATTGGGCCGCGCATTGGAGCGATTTGAAAATGGCGGATCAGTTACTCGCGGCGGGAGCGCGGGCCGGCGCGGCCGACGACGACGGAGTCACGCCCCTGTCGCTGGCCTGTCTCAACGGCGGCGCGGCCATGGTCGATCGGTTGCTGAAAGCGGGCGCAGATCCGAACGCCGCTACGTCGACCGGCGAGACTCCGCTGATGACCGCGTCGCATTCGGGAAACGCGGACGTGGTGAAGTTGCTGATCGCCCGCGATGCCAACGTGAATGCCAACGAATCGTCGCGCGGACAGACCGCGCTGATGCTGGCGGTGGCCGAGAATCACGAAGAGGTGGCGCGGGTGCTGATCGAGGCGCACGCGGATGTGAAAGCTCGCTCGAAGCACGAGTTCACGGCGCTGCTGTTTGCCGCGCAGCAGGGCAACCTGGCCATCGCCAAGATGCTGGTGGCCGCGGGCGCTGACGTGAACGAAACCGCGCCCGACGGCATCGGAGGCGACACCAACGCGCGCCGCTTGTTCAAGCCGAATACCGAGGCGGGAACGCTGCTGGTGGCGATCGACAGCGGCCACGAAGCGATGGCGCAATACTTGATCGAACACGGCGCGGACGTGAATCAACACGGCGCGGGCCGCACCCCGCTGCACTCGGCGATCCAGCGGCAGATGACGAGCCTGGTCGCGCTCCTGCTGGCGCGCGGGGCGAATCCCAACGCGCGGCTGGAACGCCCCATGCCGCTGCTGTCGCGAGGACTCAACGCGCTGACCGGGATGCAGGTCAATACCATCGGAGCCACTCCGTTCTGGCTCGCGGCGGATTACGGCGATGCGAAGGTGATGCGCATGCTGGCCGCGATGCATGCCGATCCGCTTTTGGCGACGCGCGACAACACCACTCCGCTGATGGCCGCGGCGGGCGTGGATTTCATCGAAGGGCAGGATCGCTACGGCCGGCGCTGGTATGAGAACACCACCATGCCGATTCAACTGGCGGCGCTCGAAGCGGTGAAAATCGCGATCGAACTGGGCGCCGACGTGAACGCGGCGAATAAAGACGGGCTTACCGCGATGCACGGCGCTGCTTATATGGGCAGCAATCTGCTGGTCCAATATCTGTTCGATCACGGCGCGAAGCTCGACGTGCGCAATCGCCGCGGATGGACGCCGTACTTTATCACCCAGGGCATTTACATCGCCGGGACGTTTATCGATCGTAAAGACACGGGCGCGTTGCTGCTGAAGCTGGGCGCGGATCCTCGCCTGGGGGTCGAGCTATGGAAAAACGACGTCGATCCCGACGCCGTTCGCCGCCGGACGAAGTGATCGTCAGCGCGCGATGTTCTTGAAAATCTGGCCGCCCTTCATCACGAAGATCACGTGCCGCATGGTCTCGATGTTCTTCAGCGGATCGCCTTCGACGGCGATGATATCGGCGTCCAACCCCGGCGCGAGCGAGCCGATCTTGTCGCCCATGTTGAGCGATTCGGCGGAGAGCGAGGTTGCCGAAATAATCGCCGCTTTTGGATCCTGGCCGCCTTTCTGGACGCGGTAAATCAACTCCTCCACGTTATGGCCGTGCGCTCCGGCGACGGCGTCGGTGCCATAGATGATCTTCATTCCGGGGATTGCCAGCGCTTCCTTAAATACGTTGAGCGATTCAGGAATGCCTTTTTCCATCGCCGCCATGCCTTCAGTGCTGTAGTTGCCAATGCCGATGAAGTTCGCGCGGTGCGCCAGGTAATTTTGCGCGACCAGTCCGATGTTGGGGTCGAAATAGGTCCCATGGGCGGCGATGAATTTGAGGGAATCGACGTCGGCGAGCGAGCCGTGCTCCACCGAATTGCAGCCGGCGGAAACGACCGCCTTGATGGTCGCCGGTTGATACACGTGGACGATCGCGCGCAGGTGCTGGGCTTTGGCCTCGCCGCACGCCGCGTTGATTTGTTCATCGGTGAGCGTCGCGCCGCCGCCGTCGCGAATGCTCGCGGAGGCGAAAATCTTGATCAGATCGCTTCCATCGGCGGCCATCTTGCGCACCTGCTCACGGATTTCGTCCGGGGTGAGCTTCCCATTGGTGACGGCGCGGAGGGACGTGAGCACCCGGGGTCCAGGCAACACGCCGCGATTGATTGCCGCGCGCAGGTCGCCATCGATGGGGCTGCCGACGCTCTGCACTGTGGTGAATCCGCCCATCAGAGTGACGTAGGCGTTCTCCACCGCATAGCCCATCGCTGACGTTTGCGAGGTGTCGCGCGGCTGATAACGGCCGTCGGGTCCGAAGTGCCAGGCGATATGGACGTGGGTGTCGATCATGCCCGGCAGCACGGTGCCGACTCGAAAATCATAGGCAGCTTTGGCGCTGGCGGGTCCGATTTTTTGGATTTTCCCGCCTTGCACGGTGATTTCAACATTGTGTTGAACGCCGCCTTTGCCGTCGAGAAGCGTGCCGGCCCGGATCACCACCGGCTGGTCCTGAGCATAGGCCGCCGCGGAGAGGATCAAAACGGCGCCCAGGGATCGCGTTAGTTTAGAGAGCATTCGTGAGGATTAGCAGAACAGGGACGTCCACGCAACCTCGTCCGGGAGGACGGTCGCCCCGGGCGGGGCATCCGGGCGGAAATTTATTTGAAAATTCCGTCATTGCGCATAGACTTTTTTCGTGTTACTCTCGATAAGCTTTTGAAATCCCACACATCGCTTGATTCCCACCTATTCGCTTTTCAGTTCGGCCTCAATCGATAACCTAGGACTTCCATTGCTAGAAAACGGAGAAGTATGAAAGAAACAGGAACAGTGAAATGGTTTAACGCTGCCAAGGGATTCGGATTCCTGGCGCGTGAGAATGGCGAAGACGTGTTCGTGCATTTTTCGGCGATCGAAGCGAGCGGCTATCGTTCGCTGGACGAAGGCGCACGAGTCACTTTTGTCGTGAAAAACGGACCGAAAGGTCTGCAAGCGGAGCAAGTCAGCCTGGCGTAGTACGACCTGCGCCCATCCCGCCGGTCCGTTCTGGCCCGCGAGATTCTGATTTGCGCTTTTAATTTCAAGATAATCCGGAGGCAACCCCTCCGGCGCAGGGCCGCTTCGACGGAGGCGTCGCGCGATGTAACGTATCGCGAAGACGACCGGAAGCGGCACTACTCTTTTTGGCGTGCCTTTCCGCCCTGCGGCGGCGAGATGTGCTTCCCCTTTGCTTGACCCCTCACGGCACCACTATCCTTGATCGGTTCGCCTGATCGAATCCCTTCCTACAATCCAATCGAGCGTGGCCCGGGCGGCACAGACCTGCTACACTTCTGCCCATGCGAATGTTGGGGATCTTCTGCGTACTCTCGACGGCTTGGGGAGCGGATCCGGCGCACGACGCGGCTGCCAAGGCGATCGCCTTAATTCAAGCGTCTCAAAAGAACTGGACGCAGGATTGCGACTCCTGCCATCAACAATTGCTGCCGCAAATCGCCTTCCGCGCGGCGCGCGAACATGGAATTCCAGTCAATGAGCCGCTGGCTCACGCCGGGGCCGCGCGCACCTTCGCGATGTTCGCCGATCTGGATCGCGCCGTGCAGTATACGCACATCATCGATCCCGCGATTAGCGACGGCTACACGCTGCTCGCGGCAGACGCGGCCGGGGTGCAGCCCAGCCTGACCACGGCGATTTACGCGAGACACATCGCCTCGCGCCAGAAAGCCGACGGCCATTGGGAAACGCTGGACGTCCGGCCTCCCCAGTCTTACTCGACGGTCACGGCGACTGCCGTCGCCGCCCACGCCGTGCAGCTCTACAGTCACCCGAGTCTCGCTCCTGAAACCAAGACCCGGCTCGAGAGCGCTCGCGCCTGGCTCGCTGCCGTGAATCCGGGTTCCACCGAGGAACGTGTGATGCAGTTGCTGGGATTATGGTGGACCGGTGGCGATCGCGCGACAATCGCGAAATTGTCCCGGAGCCTTCTCGCCGTGCAACGATCGGACGGCGGCTGGAATTCGCGCGACGGACTCGCCAGCGACGCTTATTCGACCGGAGAAACCCTTACGGCGCTGGCCGAGACCGATCCTACTTACGTTTCAAACGCCGCATGGAAGCGCGGAATCCAATTCTTGATTCGCACGCAAGCCGCCGATGGGTCGTGGCATGTACGCTCGCGGCTGCTTCCGCCCGCGCCGGTGAGTCCGCCGTATTTCGAAACCGGATATCCCTACGGACACGATCAATTTATTTCCGCGATGGGCGCGTCCTGGGCCGTCGAAGCCCTGGCGCTGTCGCTTCCCGCCACTGTTCACTCGACTGCCGCGTTGACCGAAGCCGCGCCCCTCGCTGTGGAGCCGTGGGTCGGGACAGCGCTTTTCGGAAGCGCAGCCGATCTGCGCGCGGCGCTGGATAAAGGGCTGGATGTGAACTCCGCCACCAAATCGGGCGGCACAACGCTGCTGATGCTCGCGCAGCCGGACATGGAAAAAACTAAGCTACTGGTGGAGCGGGGGGCGAAGGTGAGCCTCCGGGCGCGGACCAAATTCTCGGCGCTGATTGTCGCCGCGCAGTACCCCAATTCGGCTCCGGCGATGGAGTTTCTGCTTGCTCACGGCGCGGAAGTCCGGATGCCGAAAGGCGCGGGCACCCGGCTATTCAATGCATCCGCCATGGTGCTCGCGGCGGGCGCCGGTAATACCGCAATTCTGCCGAAGCTGTGGAAGGCGGGCGACGATCCTGAATCGAAAATGCTGATGCTCGGGACCTTTTCCACGTCGCCGCTGCTGATCGCGACCTTTTTTGGCGACCCGGAGGCGGCGCGCGCCGCACTCGATAGCGGCGCGAAAGTGGACTCTCCGGACGACGATGGCATCACTGCGCTTGGATGGGCGGCGATCGGGAACCAGACCGCGGTTGCGAAAATTCTGATCGAGCGGGGCGCCAACGTCAATCACGTTGACGCGAAGGGGATGACCCCGCTGCTGTATGCCGCGTCCATCGATTTCGGAAACGCCTCGATGATTCAGCTGCTGCTGAAATCCGGAGCGAATCCGGGGGCGCGAACCAAGGAAGGCATGACGGCGGCGGAAATCGCGCGAAAATACGGGCACCGGCAGGTGTTGAACAGCTTGCCGACGGGCCCCTAAATTCGCGTCGCGCTACTTCTGTGTGAGTTCCTTATAGACCACGTCGGTGAAGGTGGCGAAGCGAGGTCCACGGCCTCCCGCGGCAGCGGGCGCGGGATCGCCCACCGCGGACCGGATCTCGTCCAGCGACTTGCCTTCCGCCACCAGCGCCTTGATTTTCGCGCGCTTCTCTTCGGCGCGACTCAGCCGGCCCTGAATATCGGATTTGCTCTGCACCTGCCCGTGTCCGGGTACGAACTGATCGGCATTCAGCGCAACGATTCCCTTCGCGGTGGTGATCCAGCCTTCCGAGGAGCCATGCTTTTCGAGATGAATCAGAGGATCCGGCAACTGGGTCGCGATGATATCGCCGGTGAAAACGATATTCTCGCTCGGCAGAAAGACCACCAGGTCGCCGCTGGTGTGCGCGGGCGCCCAATGGAGCAGTTCGAACTTCACGCCGTCGAGTTTCACATTGTCTCTGTTCTTGGTCACCACCTGCGTCGGCAGATGACCCGCGGGGGGCGCGCCCCTGCCGCCGGCCGAGAGCGCCGCTTCCTGTTCCTTCTTATTATTTTCGTGGGCGATGACGGTGATTCCTTCCGGGAATGCCGCCAGTCCGTTGACGTGGTCTCCGTCGCTATGCGTCAGAATGACCGTCGTTACCGGCTTCGGTGTGATCTTGGCGATATCGTCGAGCAGCTCTTTGCCGCCCGCGGCCGTGGTTTTGGCGTCGACCACGATCACTCCCTTATCGCCGACGATGACGCCGCTGTTTCCGCCGCCGCCCTCGATCCAATAGACATTCGGTTTCAACTGATGGGTAGTGAACGGCGCGGCCGGGGGCGCCTGCGCGAACATCGCGACAGCGCTGAGGCCGGCAACGGCGGCCATTCGAAAAATAGTATTTTTTAGAGCGTGCATGCGGCAATTTCCTTTCCTAAAAAACTCTATCATGCCTGCGAATTCGTATGATGGGATGAATCGCGAAAGGAGCGTCCGATGAAACTTAGCCGCCGCCGATTTGCCTCCGTCCTCGCGGCCGTTCCCGCGCTGGCGGCGCCGCAGCAGCCCGCAGCGCCGGCGATACCCGCAACCGATTCCGAACAACGCCATGGCACCATTCCGGAGACTCCGCCGTTTCCGGCGAAACTCGAGTTTTCACGCAACCAGGCGCCCCAGAGGGTTAGTCCGTTCCCGATGACGCAGGTCCGCCTGCTCGCTGGCCCGTTTCAGGATGCCGCCGACTGGAATCGCGGTTATATGTCTCGCCTGCCGGTCGACCGGCTGGTGCGCAACTTCCGGGTTAATGCCGGGCTCCCCACGGACGCGAAACCGTTCGGCGGATGGGAGCAGCCCAACAACGGCCAGGCGCTCCATCGCGAAAGCGAGCTGCGCGGCCACTTCACCGGGCACTATCTTTCGGCAAGCGCGCATCTTTATGCCTCCGCCGGCGACCAGGTTGCGAAGGCGAAGGGCGATCAGATCGTGGATGAGCTGGCAAAGTGCCAGGCCAAGCTTGGCGGCGGCTACCTGAGTGCTTTTCCAAGTGAATTTTTCGATCGCCTCGATGCCCGGCAACGCGTCTGGGCCCCGTTTTATACGGTTCACAAGATCATGGCCGGGATGCTCGATATGCATCAGCTCGCCGCAAACAAGCAGGCGCTCGAAGTGCTGCAGGGAATGGCCGGATGGGTCGACCGATGGACCGGGTCCAAGTCCGAAGAGCATATGCAGGACATTCTCGACACCGAATACGGCGGGATGAACGAAGTGCTCTACAATCTGGCCGCCGTCACCGGCGATGATCGCTGGGCCGCCGTGGGGGACCGCTTCACGAAAAAGAAATTCTTCAATCCCCTGGCGCTGCGCCGCGATGAGCTTCGCGGATTGCACGTGAATACGCACATTCCGCAAGTGATCGGCGCGGCCCGCCGCTACGAGCTATCGAGTGACACGCGATTCCACGACGTCGCCGATTATTTCTGGTACGAAGTGGTCACCGCGCGATCCTACGCCACCACCGGAACCAGCAATGGCGAAGGATGGCTCACCCAGCCGCGCGAGCTCGCGAGCGAACTGAAGCGTTCTTCCGCCACTGAGGAATGCTGCTGCTCCTACAACATGCTGAAGCTCACGCGGCATCTTTATCAATGGACCGCCGACCCGCGCTACTTCGATTATTACGAGCGGTCCCTGCTGAACATGCGCCTGGGGACCATTCATCCGGAGACCGGCCACACGCAATACTACCTGTCGCTCACGCCGGGCGCGTGGAAAACGTTCGGCACCGAGGATAATTCTTTTTGGTGCTGTACCGGCACCGGTGTCGAAGAATACTCCAAGCTGAACGATTCCATCTATTGGCACGATTCGGAGGGCATTTACGTCAATTTGTTCATTGCGTCGGAACTGAATTGGCAGGAGAAGCGAATCCGCCTGCGCCAGGAAACCAGGTTTCCCCAGGACGGCTCCACGCGCATCACCGTCCAAGCCGATCAACCCGTCGAAACCGCGATCCGTCTGCGGATTCCGGAGTGGCTGCATAGCGCGACAGTAAAGATCAACGGCGTTCCTCTGGATGCTTCGGCGAGTCCGGGCAGCTATCTTGCCCTGCGGCGGACCTGGCGAAACGGCGATCGCATTGAGATGGACCTGCCCATGCGCCTTCGCGTCGAATCCATGCCCGACGATCCGGCTCAGCAGGCATTTCTATATGGCCCATTGGTGCTGGCGGGCGATCTGGGTACTCAAGGATTGACTGAAGCGATGTTGAACGGATCGAATGTGCCGCAGATCCGCCGCGCGCCGCCGATCGAGATCCCCGAATTTCAGGGCGATCCGCTGAGTTTCCTCAAGCCTGGCGATCGCGCCCTCGAATTTCGAACTTCGGGCCAGCAGAAAGACGTCGCGCTCGCGCCGATTAATTCCATCTTCGGACGCCGCTATAACGTCTATTGGCATGTCGCCAGGTCATGAATGCCGGAACGTTCGTGCTACTGTAAGTTAGCTTTGAAATCCCGCATTGTCGCTTGATCCCCGGCCGGCGTTTCACCGTCAGGCCTTCTCAATCGATCCTCCAGGACTTCCATCGCTAGAAAAGAGGATCGTTTCATGTCGGCATCGAATGGGGATAAGTCGCGCTTTCACAGAATGCGCAAGCAACGCATCGCGCGTCGCGAAAAGATCAGGGAACTGCACAAACAGGTTGCCGAACGCGCCGCCGCCGCGCCTCCCGCAAAAGCCTGAGCTCGAAACTCAAGAGCTGTAAACTCAAGAGGTGTAGACTCAAGAAGTGGAGCGGAAAGTCTTCTGGATCACGTTCTCGATCCTCGGCCTGATGGCGGATTTCGTTCTGCCGGTGTGGTGGGCGCTCGGCGCCAGCATCCCGATCTGTGTTTTCAGTTGGTGGCTTGCTTACGGCAGTGGCTGGTTCTAGTCTCTTGGATTTGACACTGCGCGACTTCTGCCCCTAGCATGGCAGAGGGCGTATGCGGAAGCTCCTGCTGAATCTTCATCTCTACGGCGCGCTGATCGCGGGACTCTTCATTGTCGTCATCGGCGTCACCGGCAGCATCATGGCGTTCGAACCCGAACTCGACCGCCTCACTCATCCGCATTTATTCAACGTGCAGCCGGCGGGGCAGCCCTTGCCGGTCGCCGATCTGTTCCGGGCCGCATCGCGCGCCTATCCGGGCCAGCGGATCGGCAACATCCGCCTGCCGCAGAGCGCGGAGGATTCGGCGCAGTTCAGCGTCAAGGGACCGCGCCAGGTGTTTCTCAATCCATATACCGGCGCGATTCTGGGTGTGCGTAACCCGGCGACGGTGCTCGCCACGATCCATCAAATCCATTTGCGCCTGCTGGCCGGCGAAATCGGATCCTGGATGGTCACCATCGCTACATGCGTTCTGCTTTTCCTGGTCGCATCCGGAATTTATCTGTGGTGGCCGTTCAAACGCGCCACCGTGAAGTGGAGCGCCAGCGCCCGCCGGGTTCACTTCGATCTGCACAATACAGCCGGGATCTATTCGGCGTGCTTCCTGTTCGTGCTCGGCCTCACCGGCATTGCGATTCATTTCGACAACAGTCTGGAGGATTTTCTTCATCACCGCGCCGGCACGCGCAAGATCGGTAGGAATGCCCCATCGATTCCCGAGAAAGGCGCGATGCCGATCGATGCGGATCAGGCCGTGCGAATCGCGCTTCAGGCCGTGCCGGGGACGCAACCGCTCCTGGTCGTGCTGCCCGGTAATCCAAAGGCCTCCTATCTGATCGCGCTGCATTTCCCCGAAGATTTGACTCCTGGCGGCCGCAGTTGGGTGAACATCGACCAGTACAGCGGCAAGGTTCTGACGGAACAGAACTCGCGCACGGTGGCGATGGGCACTCGCGCCATCATTTGGAATCGCGCGATTCACACCGGCGACGTTTACGGCCTTCCGACTAAAGCGTTGATGTCGCTATCCAGCCTGCTGCTGGTCCTGCAGGCCATCACCGGCTATTACATGTGGTGGAAGCGGCTGCGCGCTCGCCAGCGCCAGCTCGATCTCGCCGCGGAGGCTACGCTCGCTTAAGCGCGATGCGCCCTAAAGTCCCAGGCGCTTTCGGATCATCGAATAATATTCTTCCTGGCTAAGCTTGGCCCGGGTGTCGATGATCATTTTGGCGTCGTCCCCGGCGATGTAGCGAAGTTGATCGGTTCCGTCCGTCGCCGCCTGATAAATCACTTCAGCCACCATGTCCGGGGTCGACGAACTGCGTCCGGCGGACCAGCCTTCGCGGAAACGGCGGATAAAATCGTCGTACGCGTCGAGGCCTTCTTTCTTGAGCACGTCGAGCGAGCGAGTGGTGAAATCCGTCGCGATCGCGCCCGGTTCCACCAGTTTCACGCGGATGCCGAACGGCGCCAGCTCGAAATTCAGCGATTCCGAAAATCCTTCGACGGCCCATTTGGTCCCGTGATAAAGACTGTACAGAGGAAACGCCGCGCGCCCACCCACGGAAGAAATGTTGATGATGGTCCCGCTCTTACGCTCACGGAAATGCGGCAGGAATTCGCGGGTCACATACATCAGGCCGGTCACGTTGGTCGAGAATTGACGTTCGATCTGCTCGTCGCTCGCCGCTTCGAGAGGCCCGAACGTCCCATACCCGGCGTTATTCACCAGCACATCGATCTGGCCGAACGCATTCAAGGCCTGGTCGAGCGCGGGGCGGATGGTAGCCGAATCCGTGACGTCAAGCGCCAGCGTCCGGACCCGGTCGGAAACCAGGTCGGCGTGCTCCGACGGTCTGCGCATGGTGGCGGCGACATTCCAGCCTCGATCGCGGAAATATAGGACCGCCGCGCGGCCGATTCCCGTGGAAGCTCCGGTGATGAAAACGGTTTGTGGCACGGCCTTACTATAACAAAGCGTGCGATGGACTCTTCGCGCGAAATGGCCGCTGTATTTCTATTTTCTATTCGTTGTATACTGACCCCGGAAAATGTGTCGTTCCTGAGGTATATTATGAAAACTCGTTTTTTCGTTATCGCGGCCGTGATATCCTTCGCGGCTGTGAACGCCGTTTCGCAGGAGACCCGTTCCGCCACCCGTCTCACCAACGATCATTACTTCGATTTTGAGCGCGTCAGCAATGCTCAAATTTCCCCCGATGGCGCGCACATCGTCTACACCCGGCAACAGGCCAACAAGATTGAGGACCGTTGGGACTCCTCGCTCTGGATCATGAATGCCGATGGCAGCCAGCATCGGTTCCTCACGAAAGGCTCCAACCCGCGCTGGTCCTCGGACGGAAAGCGCATCCTCTATCTCGCCGAGGGCGAGCCGCGCGGCTCCCAGATCTTCGTCCGCTGGATCGATGCCGAGGGGCCCGCGACCCAGATCACGCATGCCACCGAAAACGTCGCCGACGCGCACTGGTCGCCCGACGGCAAGTGGATCGCGTTCTCCATGTTCGTTCCCGAAAAGGATGCCTGGAACATCAGCATGCCCTCCGCGCCGCAAGGCGCCAAGTGGGCTGGCTCCCCGCGCATCGTCGATACGTTGCATTACCGCCAGGATCGCGTCGGGTTCCTGCAGGATGGCCACACTCATCTGTTCGTGGTTTCTGCCGACGGCGGCGCGCCGCGCCAGATCACCGATGACAAATGGAGCGCCGGCGCCGGCGAACTGCGCGGCGGCGTGCCGATGGATTGGACCCCCGACAGCAAGTCGATCGTCTTCGAAGCCGACCGCAGCGCCGAAGCGGATCTGCATTATCAGATCTCGCAATTACTGGTGGCCGACGTAGCCTCGGGCACTGTTCGGGAACTGGTTTCCGAACCCGGCGAGTGGAGCCGGCCCGCTGTTTCTCCCGACGGCAAGGACGGTAGCCTTCACCGGTTATCCGAAATCGGATCGCACCCACTCGGTGGCCGACCTCTACGTGATCCCTCTGGCCGGCGGTGAAATGAAGAAGATCAGCGGCGATTACGATCGTGATCCTCTGAACTTGCGCTGGACGCCGGATTCGAAGAGCATCTATTTTGACGCCGACGATCACGGCTCGCGCAATATTGAAGTTGCCTCCGTCGCCGGCGGCGGCGTGAAGGCGGTGACCACCGGGAAGCACGTCCTGACCATGGATTCCGCGTCCAGCGACCTGATGGCGGTCGGCACCGAGACCGATCCGGACAATCCGGCCGACGTGGTTCGCTACAACCTGCGCCGGCCCGGCGAGGTGGCGAAGCTCACCAGCGTCAACGCCGGCCTGCTGGCCGGAAAGCACCTGGCGAAGACCGAGGAAATCGACTACACCTCCAGCGGCGACGCCAAGGTCCAGGCTTGGGTGGTCAAGCCGCCCGATTTCGATGCGTCGAAGAAGTATCCGCTGATCCTCGAAATCCACGGCGGACCGTTTTCCATGTACAACGTCGGGTTCAACTACATGTTCCAGAACTTCGCCGCCAACGATTTCGTGGTGCTGTACGTCAACCCGCGCGGAAGCACGGGCTACGGCACGGCTTTCTCTGGCGGCATCGACCACAACTATCCGGGACCCGACTATGACGACCTGATGGCCGGCGTCGACGCGACGGTCGGCAAGGGCTTCGTCGACACCACGCGCATGTACGTGTCGGGATGCAGCGGCGGAGGTGTTCTTTCGAGTTGGATGATCGGCCACACCGATCGCTTCGCCGCGGCCGCCGTGCGCTGCCCGGTAATCGACTGGCTCAGCATGACCGGCAACACCGATATCCCGCTGTTCACCTACAGCTTCTTCAAGAAGCCTTTCTGGCAGGACCCCAGCGAATGGTTGTCGCACTCTTCGGTGATGGCCGTCGGCAAAGTGACCACGCCGACGCTGCTGATGACCGGTGTTCTCGACCGCCGCACGCCGATGCCGCAGACTGAGGAATACTACGCGGCGCTCAAAGTCCGCGGAGTGCCGGTGAAGCTGCTGCAATTCGAGGGCGAATATCACGGCACCGGATCGCGTCCCTCGAATTTCATTCGTACCCAGCTTTATATGATGAGCTGGTTCAACAAATACACCCGCGCGCCCGGAGGCAAGGCGACGGCGGTATCCACCGCGGCCGGCGGTCAGAACGAATAAGGCCCGCCGACGCTAGTTGTGGCGCAGCACTTCGATGGGGTCCACCCGCATCGCGCGGCGCATCGGGATCAGGCATGCCGCAAACGAGACCGCGGCAAGCAGGATGGCGACGGCGGCGTAGACCCCTGGGTCCAGCGGACTCACCATGAACAACTGCGCCCGCAGAAGCCTGGCGATCCATGCCGCTCCTCCGATACCGACGGCAAGGCCGATCAGCGTGACCATCGCGCCCTCCCGAAAAATCAGACGCGCTACGTCGCGCGGCTGCGCCCCCAGGGCCATTCGGATTCCGATTTCTCCCGCCCGCTGGCGCGCGGAATACGAGATCACGCTAAAAATTCCAATGGATGCGAGGAGCAAAGCGAGGCCGGCATAGCCGCCCAACAATGTCGTGAACAGCCTGCGAGGTTGCGCCAGCGTTCCGAGCCTCGCGTCCACTGTGCGCATTTTCCACATGGGCTGATCCTTGTCCACCTGCCACACCGCCTGGCGTATCTGGTTCATCAGAATCGCCGGATCGCCAGCCGTCCGTACCGCGACGCTGGTGAAGAGGAATGCGTTTTGCGATAGTGCGCCATAGACCTGCGGCGTCGCTTTGTCTTCCGGGCTGAACTGCTTTACGTCGCCCACCACGCCGATGATTTCCGCATTCAGATGTTGCTCCGGGATGCGGATATGCTTCCCGACAGGATCGCGATCGCCGTAGTATCGGGTCCACAACGTCTGATTGATCACCGCCACTTGCGGGCTGCCGGCGGAATCGTGTTCGTTGAACACCCGCCCGCGCAGCACCGGGATACGCATGGTGTTAAAAAAGTCGGGATCGGCGGCGTTAAACAGCGTGCGGGGCCGTTCGGAGGCCGCGGGCTCGGGGCGATCCGCAATGAAAAAATCGTCGGTTTCTCCGTTGCCGCCCAAGGGAACCGCGCGCACCGAACTGGCTGCCGCGACGCCGGGAATCGACCGAATCTGCTCGACTACGCGGCGATGGAATTCGGTTTGGGCCGCGCCGCTCGGATATTTCGCTCGCGGCACGCGGTACTCGAAGGTCACTAGATTTGACGGATCGAACCCAGTGCGCGCTTTGCCCAGTTCCAGCAGACTTTTGATGGTGAGCCCGGCGCCGGCCAATAGAATCATAGCCATAGCGATCTCAGCCGCCGCCAGGATGCTGCGCACGCGATTTCTCATTGCGCCCGACCCGGCGCTGCGTCCGTCGGGCACCGCCGCTCGGGCCGATGATGGGAACGCCGGAATCGCCGCGATCAAGAGAGCCGAAATCAAGGCGATTCCCACGGTGAAGAGCAAAACCGTCGAGTCGAGGGCCAGGTGAACCCCGGCCGGAAGCTGGTCCGCGATCGCCTTTTCCAGACCTTCGATGCTCCACGCCGCCAGCAGCAGGCCCGCGAGGCCGCCCGCGATCGCCAGCACCACAGCCTCGGCCAGGACATGCGAAGCCAATTGCAGCTTTGTCGCTCCCAGCGCGAGCCGGACCGCGCGCTCCTGCTCTCGCGATAACATCCGCGCCGCGAATAGTCCCGCGACGTTCGCGCACGCGATCAACAATACGAATCCCACCGCCCCGGCCAAGGCCAGTATCGACGGACGCAGATCCTCGACCACGATTTCCTTCATCGGCACCACCAGCGCGCCCCGGTTGCGGTTCGATTTCGGATACGTCGCCGACAGGCTGGCCGCGATCGTGTTCATTTCCGCCTGTGCTTTTGCAATCGGAACGCCGGGCCGCATCCGGCCGATGATCGCAGCGTTTGCCGTCGCCCGGTCCGGAGAGTAATTGGGATATTCGAATGCTGGCAAGTACACTTCCGCGTTCCACGGTTGATCGACGAAGTTGGGCCCGAGCACACCAATCACCGTGTAAGGCTCTCCGTTGAAAATCAATTTCCGTCCGATGACGTTGGCGTCAGCACCAAAGCGACGGTGCCAGAGCCCGTCGGTGATCACCGCCGTCCCGCCCGCGCCCTGTTTGTCCTCGCCCGCAAGGAACGACCGGCCGCGCGCGGTCTTCACTCCCAGAAGATCGAAGTAATTTGAAGAGACAAAGCTGCCGATCACGCGGTCCGGCGTTTCCGTGCCCGTCAGGTTGACGCTTTGCGGCACGAAGGACGCGAAGCCGCTGAAGGATTGCGCCGACGCCCGCCAGTCGTCCAGATCCGGTTGGGAAACAAAGTCGCGCGGGTCGCCCGGCGCGGTCGAATACACGATCACCAGTTGTTGCGGATCTTTATAGGGCAGGGGCTTCAACAGGATCGCGTTTACGACGCTGAAAATCGCCGAGTTTGCCCCGATCCCCAAGGCCAGGGTCAGCACCGTCGCCGACGCGAATCCCGGCGATTTTCTTAAGCCCCGCAGCGCATAACGAAAATCCCTCATCATCTCCGTGTCCCTGCAACTTGCGACGCACTCTGCGGCCTTTTGATTCTGCGACTTCGGTGAACGCCGCGTCCGCCCTCGGGATTGGCCGTCCGTTTCTGCAAACCGATGTACGTCGTTTGGGACTTTAGGACTAGTACTAGCGAATGCCTGAGGAGTACCGGATTTGTCTTGCAGGACCGTGCGAGCCTTCGCATAATAGATCCAACACACTTATGGCGATGGACTTGGCCGTGGCACTGGCGTTCGTGATTGCGCCGGCATTGCTATGGGCTTTGATCATTGTTTCCGTGCTCTTACGAGGACGAGCCCGGTGGTGCCCAACTTGTGGCTGCAAGCGAGTCCTTCGGTCCTTTCGCCGTCCATTCGATAGGATTTTTCCCGCCTTTATGCCCCCTTACCGCTGCGAATGCTGCAAACGGCGTTTTTATGCGGTCGCCTCGTTTGACTACACCCGGAAAACGGCTCCTTCGCAAAATCCGGTACGCGAATTCATGGTTCGCCCTGGAATCACCAATCCGCTGGACGTAAGAATGTCGAAGGATGCTTAGAGGGCTGCGGCGCATCTCATCTGTTTGAAATCTTTTGGTTTACGGGCGGACGTTTTGTTTTCCCGTTCGTCAGGTAAAGAAGTTTCCATAAATCCACTGGAGGTTTCGCATGAAGTGTATCGTTCCGATGATTCTAGGCGTGTTGGCGATGGGCGCAATTGCCCAGGACAGCAACAACGGCAACAGCGAAGTGATCGAGCGCGCCCTGGCCGCCGCGCCGCGCCAGATGCGAGAGGGCGCCACGGTGATTCAATGGAAGGCCGACTTCACCTATGACACGCTCAAGAAGGGGACCAACCGCATGCTCTGCTACGACCGGTCTGGAGAACCTGGGCGCCAGCCTTTCGCGGTCCAGTGCACCAGCATCGCCAACCTGGAACGGGTTGCGCAGAACCGCAAATTCGAGGCCATGACCGACAAGACCGCGAGACAGGCCGCAATAGAGGCCGCCGAGGCCAACGGAACCCGCGTGAAGCCCGAATTCGGATCGGTCTGGCTGGACATGAACGGCGCGGATAAGGAGCACGCTCACATTCACACCACCATCGCCGTTCCCGGCGCGACTTCTCAATCGCTGGGCCTGCCCGAAACTCCCAAGCAGGGTGGTGTATGGATCATGAATCCGGGCACGACCACCGCCCACATTATGACTCCGGGCAGCTAGACATTTTCCTTAGACCGGTAACCTAACGCGTCGCCGCCGGTATCAGTCTCAAGGCTGAACCTGATGGGACCTCTAACCGGCAACGTGCGCTATGCTCTGCGGCGCCTTCGACTTTCGCCCGTATTCACAACCGCCGCCGTACTGACTTTAGCGCTGGGAATCGGCGGGACTACGGCGATCTTCACGCTGATCGACGCGGTGATGCTCCGCTCTCTGCCGGTTTCCGATCCCGGGCAGCTTTACCGGATCGGCGATGGCGACGACTGCTGCGTGGAAGGCGGTCCCCAAAATCGCTGGGGGATGTTTTCGTTTCCTCTCTTCGAGCGCCTTCGCGCCGAAGCGCCGGAGTTTGAGGAAGTGACCGCGTTTAAGGCCGGCGGCGCCCGGATGAGCGTCCGTCGCGAGAAAATTGAACAGTCGGCGCGGCCGCTGCGCTCCGAATACGTCACCGGAAATTATTTTTCAACGCTCGGCGTCGGATCCTTTGGCGGGCGGGTTTTTACTCCGCAGGATGACACCCCCGCCGCTCCTCCGGTGGTGGTCCTGAGCCATCATTCCTGGCAGACGGTCTATGGCTCCGACACTTCCGTAGTCGGCTCGACCTTCATGATTGAAGGACATCCGTTCACCGTGATCGGCGTCGCGCCGCCGGGATTTTTCGGTGAGACTCTGCGCGGCGACCCGCCGGATATCTGGATTCCGCTCCAAAAAGAGCCGCTGATCGACGGCGAAGGGGAGTTGCTTCATCAATCGGTGTCGGCGTGGCTGCGCGTGATCGGCCGGTTGCGCCCCGGAGCTTCCACGGCGGGAATGGCTCCCCGCCTGACCGGAGTTTTGAGGCAATGGATGGTGAACGACTCCCACTATCCCGCCAACTGGCTGTCCGACATCAAACAGACACTGCCGAAACAAATCATCAACGTCGTACCGGCGGGATCAGGCGTCGCGGAAATGAAGGAAGAGTACGGGCGCAGCTTGCAGATCCTGTTATCGGTGTGCGGACTGGTGCTGTTGATCGCCTGCGCCAACGTCGCCAACCTGTTGCTGGCCAGATCCGCCACGCAACGGAGCCAGACGGCGGTGCGCCTGGCCATGGGAGCGAGCCGCCGGCAGATCGTCACACAGGCTCTGACGGAGAGCGTCCTGCTGGCGATCGGCGGCAGTATCGCGGGTCTGATTGTCGCCAGCGCCGCCGCGCGCCTGCTGCTGGCGCTCGCGTTTCGCAATGCTCATTTCCTGCCGATCAGCGTGGCACCCTCGCCGATGGTCTTCGGTTTCGCGCTGGCCCTGGCGGTGCTGACCGGAATCCTGTTCGGAGCAGCGCCCGCGTGGTTCGCGACCCGGACCGATCCCGCCGACGCGCTGCGAGGATCGGGCCGCGGCAACAGCGGGCGATCTTCGTTCGCGAGTAAAGGCCTGCTGATCTTGCAGGCGGCGTTATCGGTGGTGCTGGTGGCCGGCGCGACCATGCTCGCCCGCAGCCTGAATAATCTGGAACAACAGGATTTCGGCTATCGCGTCCCGGGCCACGTCGAGGTGGAATTACGCAATCCTCCCGCAAGCTATACACTGCCGCAGTTGAACGCGCTCTATCGCCAGCTTCAGGAACGCCTCACGCAGCTTCCAGGAGTGCGGGGGGCCGGCCTGGCGATGTACAATCCGCTGACCGACAACTGGGGAGAAATGATTTTCGTCGCCGGGCATCCGCCGCCCAAAATGAGCGAAGACGGGGGTTCCTCGTGGGATCGTGTCAGCGCCGATTATATGCAGAATTTCGGAATGACCATGCTGCGCGGACGGTCCTTCAGCCAGGCCGATTCTGAAAACACCGCCCCGGTCGCGATCGTGAACCAGGCCTTTGTGAAGCGCTTCTTCCGCAGCGACGAAGATCCCATGAACCAGCACTTCGGCCTGGATATGCCGGAGAACGCCGCCACGTTCCGGATCGTCGGAATCGTCCGTGACGCGAAGTTTGCGTCGTTTGGCCTCCACCGGCCCGCGCGCCCGATGTTCTTCGTCCCGCTGATGCAGAACGTCGAATATAAAAACGATCTGATGAGGAAACTCGAGCTGCGATCGCACTTCCTCGGCGGCATTATGCTGCAGACCGACGTGCTGCCGGGCGCCCTGGAGCCGATGTTGCGAAGGACCCTGGCCGAGGTGGACCCGAACCTCACCATCATCAGCGTCCGCACCATGCAGGAACGGGTTAGCCTCTCCTTCGACGAGGAGCGGGCGGTTGCCAGTCTTGCCGGACTGTTCGGGATGGTGGCGCTCCTGCTGGCCGCCGTGGGCCTTTACGGAGTCACCGCCTATGCCGTCGCCCAGCGGACCAATGAGATCGGGATTCGCATGGCGCTCGGCGCTGATCGAATGAAGGTGGTGCGCCTGATCTTGCGCGGCGCATCGACTCGCGTCCTCTTCGGCCTGCTGTTCGGGATTCCTCTCGCTGTTGGAGCCGGACGCCTTATCTCGGCGCAGCTCTACGGAGTCTCCAGTTGGGACCCGGTGGCGCTAGCTGTAGCCGCCGCCACGCTCGCACTCTGTGCGTTTTTTGCAGCCGCGATTCCCGCCCGCCGCGCCGCATCGATTTCTCCACTGGACGCGCTCCGGACGGAATAGTGCCCGCTCCGCGCATTCTGATAAAATCCGCAGCATGATTCATCGGCTGCTGCTTGGTTTGCTGACTCTGCCGCTACTCGCGCAGGACCAGAAGGCGCTTCCCAAAAAACCGGGACTTCCCTTAAAGCCGGATCGCAAAATCGAATTCACTACCGATGAAGCGACGTGGCTTTCGCTGACGCTGACCCCGGACGGCAAGACCATCATTTTCGAATTGCTGGGCGACCTTTACTCCCTGCCGCTGGAGGGCGGGGAAGCCAGGTCCGTCACCACCGGGATGGCCTTCGATTCGCAGCCCTCGGTATCGCCCGACGGCAAGCGGATCGCCTTCCTCAGCGATCGCGACGGCTCTGAAAATTTGTGGATCTGCAATATCGACGGCAGCGATCCGAAGCAGTTAAGCCATGATCCACAGGGCGATTTCGAGTCTCCTTCGTGGACCCCCGACGGCGATTACGTTCTGGTGTCCCGCAAGCCCGACAATGCGCTGCACGAGATCTGGATGTATCACATCCAGGGCGGGACGGGAGTGCAGGTCACCAAATCATCGCCCGCCGCGAATACGCCGCCACAGCAGCGATTGCGAGCTCTGGGCGCGGTCGCGTCGATCGACGGGAAATATTTTTATTATGCGCGCCGCACCGGAAATTTCACTTACAACGCGACGTTTCCGTTATGGCAGATCGTACGTCGCGATCGCACCACCGGCGACGAAGACGTGATCACCAGCGCGCCCGGGTCGGCGTTCCGTCCGCTGGTTTCTCCCGACGGATCGAAGCTCGTGTTTGGAACGCGCCAGGATGCGGAGACGGGCTTGCGTGTTCGCGACCTCGCCAGCGGCGAAGAGAAATGGCTCAAGTATCCGGTGCAGCGCGACGACCAGGAATCCGCCGCCACGCGCGATGTGTTGCCGGGTTTCGCGTTCACGCCCGACTCGCAATACATCATCGTCTCTTACGGCGGAAAGATTCATCGCGTGCAGATTTCCACCGGCGAAGCGTCCGACATCCCGTTCACTGCGAAGGTTTCGCAGGATCTCGGTCCGCGATTGAAATTCGCGTCGCGTGTTGAGGAAGGCCCGGTGAAGGCCCGCCTGATCCAGACGCCCAGTGAATCGCCCGACGACCGGCAACTGGTGTTCTCCTCGCTGACCCACTTGTATCGCATGAGCATGCCCGGCGGTACAGCCGCGCGGCTGACTTCATCGAATGCCCGCGAATTCCAGCCGGCGTGGTCGCCCGACGGGCAATGGATCGCCTATGTGACCTGGGAAGACGACGGCGGCCAGATCTGGAAGCTGCGCGCCGATGGCTCCGGCTCGCCCATACAACTGACCACTGTTCCTGCGTTCTATCGCGATCCGGTATGGTCGCCGGATTCGAAGCGAATCGTCGCGCTCAGACAAGCCCGCCAGACTCGCTTGCACGGAACCGATACCTTCGCGCAATCCGGCATGGGAATGGACGTCGTATGGGTTCCCGCCGAGGGCGGCAGCGCCACGCTGATCGTTCCCGCCCGCGGCACCGGCCGGCCGCACTTTACTCATGATGCCGAGCGGATCTACGTGTATTCGAACCAGGGGCTGCAATCGTTTCGCTGGGACGGGACCGATCGCCGCACCATCATGAAAGTCGAGGGTAAGAGCCGCAATCCGCAGCCCACGCCGGCATCGGATGTGCGCATTTCTCCGGACGGCAAACATGCGCTGGCCAAGCTGAACGAACAGCTTTTCCTGATCGCGATGCCCGTCGCGGGCGGCGAGACTCCTACGATCAACGTGAACACGCCCGCCGTTCCCGTGAAAAAACTGACCGATATCGGCGCGGACGATTTTCAATGGGCCGACGACGGCAAAACGATGACCTGGGCGCTCGGATCGAGTTTCTTTCGCCAGGCGCTGTCGACCGTCACCTACGATACGCCGCGGGCCGACGCCGCCGGCGCCGAAAAGAAAGACGAAGAAGCGGCACCACCGCCGAAGAAATCCCTGGCCGAGGAAATCGAGGTCACCGTGGAACAGCCGCGGCATAAGGCCACTGGAACCGTCGTGCTTCGCGGCGCCAAGATCATCACCATGAAGGGCGACGAGGTGATCCCCGATGGAGACCTGGTGGTCACTGACGACCGCATCGTCGCGGTTGGGAAGCGGGGCAGCGTCGCCGTGCCGTCCGGCGCCCGCATCATGGACGTGAAAGGCGCCACCATCATGCCCGGCATCGTCGACGTCCACGCTCACTGGATCGAGATCCCGCGCGGTGAGTTGGATCCTCAAAGCTGGGTGTTCATGGCCAACCTCGCGTATGGCGTCACCAGCGGGCGCGATCCGCAGACTTCCACCAACGACGTTTTCGCATATGAGGATCTGATCGACATGGGAGAAATGCTCGGGCCGCGCGCGTTCAACACCGGGCCTGGGATTTTCTCGTCCACCGATTTTCAAAGCCTCGACGATGCGCGCAACGTGGTCGCGCGATACAAGAAATATTATCGGACCAATACCGTCAAATCGTACGTGGTCGGCAATCGCAAACAGCGCCAGTGGATGGTCATGGCATGCAAGGAAAACGGCATCATGCCGACCACCGAGGGCGCTCTCGATCTGAAGCTCGATTTGACGCACGCGCTCGACGGATTTTCCGGAAACGAGCATGCGCTGCCGATCGTGCCGCTGTACAAAGACGTCGTCGAAATCTTTGCGAAATCCGGAATATCGTACACGCCGACGCTGCTGGTCGCCTATGGCGGCCCGTGGGCTGAAAATTATTTCTACGAAACCACCAACGTGCATGACGATCCCAAGCTTCGCCGCTTCATCCCGCACGACATCCTGGATGAACGGGCGCGGCGGCGTCCCTGGTTCACCGACGACGAACAGGTTTTCCCGAAGCTGGCCGCGCAAGCCGCGAAAATCGCGCGAGCCGGAGGACTGGTGGTCATCGGAGGCCACGGGCAGCTCCAGGGGATTCAATGCCACTGGGAAATGTGGGCGTTGAAATCGGGCGGGTTGTCGAATCACGAAGTGCTTCGCGCGGCCACCATCAGCGGCGCCCAGGCGATCGGTTACGATCAGGACCTGGGTTCGATCGAGCCCGGCAAACTTGCCGACGTCCTGGTGCTGAACAAGGATCCGCTCGAGAACATCCGCAATACCGATACCATTCGCTTCGTCATGAAGGGCGGCGATATGTGGGAGGCGGAAACGTTGAACCAGGTCTGGCCGGTCGCCAAAAAGCTGCCTGATCCGTGGTGGTGGAAGGATCAGCCGGGCAAGTGATGGTGGGCTCGACAGAACTCGAATCTGTGACCTCCTGCGTGTGAATTATTGTGCGTTGTTCCGTCCAAGTCACTGTTACTAAGCAGTGCTTTGAATTCTGGGTGATGACGCCTCGGCTGCTTTACCCTGAGCATCACGAAAGAGCGCTTGGAAGTCGCGGGTAAACTACCTCCTTCCGTACATATTTCCTTACACTCCTGGGGAGCGACCGTCCGTTCATAGCAATCTGCGTATGTCGTTGGCCCAACGGCGAGTTCTCTTTGGTAGTTGCGAAAACGACGAGCGACGCAAGTGGCCTGGATAAGTCCCTCAGAGCCATTCATAGGCGACTACGCTCGCTCGGTCTCGTGTCGGTCCGTGGACTCCGCCCGCCGCCAGTGGCCAGCAACATTTGGCAGCCACTTGCGCAGGTTCACTGTTTTAGCCGGGGCCCTAAAGGTGTATCTAGCCTTGGCTGACGGCGGCGGCGCGATCCAACGTCGGAACCCGACGCGATGATATCAATGCGAAAGTCGATGATCGATATCGGCGCCTGGCACGTCAGGTGCACTGGGGACGCGTATAACGGCTACTTGGAAGTCGCAACTGGCTAAGGAAGAGATCTCTGCAAACGACGAGTGAACACGCTTCGCAGGCGATCTCCGTTGAACGGAGATTTAAGGAGTTGGGCATCCAGCTTCCGGTTCCGCCTAAGCCTTTCGGAACGTATTCGGAAGCGGTGCAGGTCGGCCCCCTTCTATTCCTGAGCGGAACGTTGCCGACCGAAGGGCGTACGGCCAAGTTTGTCGGGCGGGTGGGAGCAGAGCTCGACACTGCGGCGGGTCGCGAAGCAGCGCGGCTCGCCGCGATGAACGCCGTCGCGATCGCTCGCCAGCATCTCGGTTCGCTGGATCGCGTGAAACGAATCGTTCGCCTCGGAGTCAGCGTGGCGACGGAAGGGAGCGTTAGCGACCAGCCAAAGGTCGCGGACGGAGCCTCAGACTTCCTCCAGCAAGTGTTTGGCGCGGACAAAAACCCTACGCGCCTGGTGTATGGAGTCGCGAGTCTTCCACTGGGAGTCCCTGTCGAGGTGGAGCTGATACTTGAAGTGCAGGAATGAAGAAGATAGGAGCGATTATCATGGCAACACTTGTCACCACATCATCAGCAGTGCCTGTCGCCAACGGGCAACCGGCAGAATATCCAACTTTCTATCGAACCATTGCAATCGATGGCCTCTCGATCTTCTATCGTGAGGCTGGCCCGAAAGACGGTCCCACCATCCTTTTCCTTCACGGCCTGCCATCGTCTTCGCGCATGTTTCAGCCGCTATTCGATCGCCTTGCCGGTCGTTACCACCTGGTGGCGCCCGACTATCCGGGATTCGGCCACAGCGACTGGCCGAATCCGAAGGAATTCGCGTACACGTTCGACCGCTATGCCCAGATCATGACCCGGTTCACGGAGGCGCTCGCGATACCGCGCTACACGCTGTACATGCAGGACTACGGCGGACCTGTAGGCTTTCGCATGGCCTTGACGCGCCCGGAACGTGTCCAGGCGCTTATCGTTCAGGATGCCGTGGCGCACAACGAAGGGCTTGGAGCGAACTGGAAAACCCGACGAGCGTTTTGGGCAGACCGAAAGGCCAATGAGAGTGCGCTTCGCACCAATCTCCTGTCCTTGCCCACCACGCGCACCCGCCACGTAGGTAACGATCCCAATGTCGAGCGATACGACCCCGACTTGTGGACCGACGAGTTTGCCTTCATCAACCAGCCCGGTCAGATCGACATTCAAAGCGACTTGTTCTACGACTACCGCACGAATGTGGAATCTTACTCAAAATGGCAGGCATGGATGCGGGAGCACCAACCACGGCTTCTGGTGCTCTGGGGCAAGTACGATCTCTCGTTTGATCCATCCGAACCGGAGGCGTATCGCCGCGACGTGCCGAAAGCGGAAGTTCATTTGCTGGACGCTGGTCACTTCGCACTCGACACCGCCGCCGACGAGATCGCTGCATTAGTCCGCGCTTTCCTGCAGTAGAAGGAATGGCTGGCAGGACGACGGCGGTAATAGGTCAGCTTTGTGAAAGTAGTTACTAAGCCTTAGGAAGGAATTATATGTCAAGCAACAAAACAGAAGTCGCCATTAAAGAACGGCTCACGTCGTCGAATCCTCTGGATGCCGTTCCAGACGAAATTCCATTTGATGTGCCCTATGGGCTTCCGATATCACTTGACCGCGCCCAGGCGGTGATTCACGCCGCTGTGGGAGAGGCCAAGAAGCGGAATTGGAAGATGAACGTAGCAGTAGCCGATTCCGGGGGCAACTTGGTTGCCTTCCAACGAATGGATGGTGCGATGCTTGCCTCCATTCAGATTGCGGAGCACAAGGCGCGAGCAGCCGCGACTTTCCGTCGCCCGACAAAGGTCTTCGAGGACGGCATCAATCTGATGCACCTCAACTACCTGCTCGCGTTCGACGGAGTCATCGCATCTCGGGGCGGCATTCCACTGATCGAGCAGGGCGTGATCATCGGCGCAATCGGTTGTTCGGGAGGTACCGATTCGCAAGATGAGGTGATCAGCAAGGCAGGCGCGGCAGTAATTGGCTAAGTCCTCCTAGTCGGTGCGGCGCTGTTCGGCGGCCTATCAGAGCCGTGTTGTACGATAGGCGTAGGAATAGGCCATGCAGAGCGTCCCAGCACCCATTTCCCTGGCCGGGTCCCAGCTCGGCGAAGCCCGTCACGTCTGCGCGTTTTTCAACAACGACGAGGAAGAATATCGCGTGTTGCTTCCGTTCATAAAGGACGGGTTGAAATCTGGCGACAAGGCCGTTCATGTCCTAAACCCAAAGCAACGTCAGGACCATCTACAACGCCTGGCTGCCGCAGGCATCGACCCGGCGGCAGCTCAGCAGAGCGGGCAACTGGAGCTTCGGGTTAACACCGAAGTCTACCTCCCGGATGGCCGCTTCGATCAGGATCGGATGCTGCGGGTGTTTGAGCAACTAGCCAGTGGAAACGCCAACGGAGGATTTCCGCTGAGTCGCATTTGTTGCCGAATGGACTGGGCGGTTGAAGATCGATCTCATGTGGACGACGTGATCGAGTTCGAGTCGCGTGTGAACGACTTGTGGCGCCACCACGACGACGCGGTCATTTGCACCTACCATCTGGGGCAGTTTGGAGGCGACGCGGTGATTGACATCATGCGGACGCATCCGATGGTCATTGTTGGCGGCATCCTGCAGCACAACCCTTTCTTTGTGCCGCCGGATGAGTTCCTGCGAGAATTCCGCCAACGGCGGGCTGGTCGCAGCGGCTCATCAGCGACGGCCTGAGATATGGATGTGCAACCCGGAGATGGCGCCGAGGAGATCAAGCGCCTTCAGCGATGCATTAACGATCTAGTCGGCCTCCTCGCCCTTCCTGCCATGTGGAGCGGTGGCGAGCCGTCCCAGATCGTTCATACCTTGCTCGACGCGCTCCCCCGCATGCTCGAACTGGATCTCCTCTATGTACGGGTGAAGGACGGGGGCAGTCAGGCACCCGTCGAGATGGTTCGGTTTGCGCAATCGCAAAAGCAGAGCCCTCGGCCGCGCGAGATCGGCGAGATTTTCAAACATTGGCTGGAGACCGACCCTTTGGCATGGCCTCCGCTTATACCGAACCCGATCGGCGAGGGGAAAGTTTCAATCGTGCCCTTGGGACTCGGGCTGCGCGGTGAAATTGGCGTGATTGTAGCAGGCTCGGAACGAACGGATTTCCCGCGCCAAACCGAGAGACTGATTCTGAGCGTTGCCGCGAATCAGGCGTCGATCGGACTGCAAGGGGCCCGGCTCCTAAGCGAGCAGAAACACGTGGCAAGCGAACTCGATCGGCGCGTCGCGCAACGAACTGCGGAACTCGCCGCGGCAAATGAAGAGCTGCGAAAGGAAATTGCCGATCGCAAACACGCCGAGGAAGATCTGAGAAGCAGCGAAGAAAAGCATCGCCTTGTAGTCGAAACGGCCAACGATGCCGTTATCGGCATGGACGACAATGGCATCATTCAGTTCGCGAATCGCGCAACCGCGCGAATGTTTGGCTATGACCCGGCGGAGTTGGTTGGGCGGCCGCTGACGGTTCTCATGCCGGAATCCAGCCGGGAGCTTCACGATCGTGGGTTCAGGCGCTACCTCGCGACCAGCCAGCGGCACATCAACTGGCAAGGGACTGAGCTTACGGGGTTGCGCAAGGATGGACAGGAGCTCCCGGTAGAAGTTTCGTTTGGTGAGCTAACGAGAGATGGGCACAAAATATTTACCGGCTTCATCCGCGATATCAGTGAAAGAAGGCAGGCGGCGGATAGGCTTCACGCGAGCGAGCGTAGCCTGCGTCAATTGACAGAGACGATTCCCCAGATGCTTTGGAGTGCCGGGGAGGACGGCACGGTGAACTACTGCAACCTGCGTACTCTCGGTTATACCGGACTGTCCGCCGAGCAAATGCAAGGATCTGGCTGGCTAACGGCGGTTCATCCGGACGACGTTGAAACGGCAACACGTGCCTGGTCGGACTCAGTTACCAGCGGTGACGCATTTCAGTGCGAGTTTCGCTTGCGGCGGGCGCCAGACGATTACCGATGGTGCATTTCTCACGCCGTGCCGCTGCGCGATCTCGAAGGGAGGGTCATCAGATGGTTCGGAACGATCGTAGATCTGCACGACTGGAGAGAAGCGCAACGGGCACTGCATGCGATTCAGACCCGTCAGGTCGCGGTCCGCGCCGATGTCAGCCTGGCGTTTGGACGGCAAGAAAGTCTTGAGGCGATCCTGCACGAGTGTGCGGAATCCATCGTGCGGCACCTCGATGCGGCATTTGCGAGGATTTGGACGCTAAGTCGTGACGAGAGGATGCTGGAGTTGCGGGCCAGTGCAGGCCTTTACACCCACCTCAATGGCGCTCACTCACGGATACCGATTGGCCAACTTAAAATTGGGAGGATTGCGCTGGAACAGAAACACGTTCTCACCAATGACATCCTCAATGATCCTCGAATCAGCGATAAAACATGGGCAACAAATGAGGGAATGTCGAGTTTTGCCGGATATCCGCTGCTGGTGGGAACGCGAACCCTTGGTGTGGTGGCAATGTTTTCTCGAAAGCCGCTTACAACCGGAACAGCAGAAGCATTGGCATCCATTGCGGACCTGATCGCACACGGTATGGAACGCAAACGTGCTGAAGATAAGCTTCGCGCGAGCGAACGCGATCTTAGTTCGATCATTGAGACGATGCCCGGCCTGGTTTGGTGCGCAGCTCCTGACGGCGAACTCAACTATCTGAATCGACGGATACTGGACTACACCGGCACAAGCTCTGAGGCTTGGGCACAGCTCGGCTGGAGGAACCTTCTCCACCCAGACGATGCAGAAGCGACAACGCAAGCGTGGGCGCAGGCCGTCGCAACGGGCGAGCCGCATCAAGCTCAATGCCGATTCCGCCGTTCCGACGGTGTCTACCGATGGTTTCAGGTGCTTGGTCAAGCCGCGCGCGACAGTGCGGGCCAAATAGTTCGCTGGTACGGTTTGCTGATCGATATCGAGGACCGGAAGAACACGGAGGAGGCCCTGCGTAGTAGTCAGGCGCGGTTGTCGCGGGCGATCCAGACGGCCACGGTTGGGGAATTTGCCGCCGCTATCGCACATGAAATCAACCAGCCGCTGGCTGCAGTGGTAGCGAACGGTCAAGCGTGCCTGCGCTGGCTTGCGGCACAGCCTCCGGGCATGGCAAAAGCGCGAGAAGCCACAGAGAGGATTGTTCGCGACGGTAAGGAAGCCGGGGAGGTAGTGCGGCGCATCCGAGCCCTTTTCAGACAGGCAGCCATCGAGAAGACCCAGCTCGATCTGAATGAGCTGATCGGCGAGGTGCTTCACCTCCTGAGCGGCGAAACGGCGAAAAGGCGCGTCGCCGTGGAGGCGGACCTGGGCCAGGATTTGGCGCCAGTGGTGGGCGATCGCGTGCAACTGCAGCAACTGGTTTTCAATCTACTTCTCAACGCGATCGAGGCCATGGATCTGGTGGTCGACCGCCCCAGGGAACTCTTCATTTGGTCGAAACACTCCAGCCCGGAAACGGTTCTGGTTGAGGTACGGGACAACGGCCCCGGCATCAAGGACCCGGACAAGATCTTCGAAGCTTTCTTCACTACCAAAGAAAACGGAATGGGGATGGGATTGGCAATTTGCCGCTCCATCATCGATGCCCACCGCGGCCGGCTATGGGCGGCATCCGGAGAAGGCCCAGGGACCACCGTTTCTTTTACTCTTCCGGTCCGAGCGTAGCGTGATGAACTCTGAAAGCCCCGTTGTCTTCGTCGTGGATGACGACCATCGTGTACGGGAAGCGCTATACAGCCTCATTTCCTCCGTAGGACTTCGGGTGGCTGTCTTCGGCTCGGCGTCGGAATTTCTGGAATCCGAAAGGCCGGATGTCCCCGCATGCCTTGTTCTGGACTTGCAACTACCGGGCACCAGCGGACTGGAACTCCAGCAGCAGCTGTTAACGCTAGATACCCCGCCGATTGTCTTCATCTCCGGGCATGGCGATATCCCTTCTTCCGTGCGTGCCATCAAGGCCGGGGCGATCGAGTTTCTTTCGAAGCCCTTCGACGATCAGGAACTGCTTCGAGCGATCCACGCCGCTATCGATCAAGATCGAATCGCGCGACAGAAAAGATCGGAGCTGGCCGAATTGCAAAGGCGCTACAAACTTCTTACGCCCCGCGAACGGGAAGTCCTTCCTTTCGTGGTGGCCGGCTTCGCCAACAAGCAGACTGCCGCCGACTTGGGCACCAGCGAGATCACGATTGGAGTTCACCGCGGACAGATCATGCGGAAGATGGCCGCGAAATCGCTGGCAGAGCTGGTAAGAATGGCCGACAAACTCGGAATCGCCCGAGCCGCCGGAAGTGGCTAAATAAACATATAATAGCCATTCCGCGAAGTTGCCCGTATCGTGGTTGTATTGGGGATCCCGCCAACAATGGCAAGCGAAGTGATACCTATCGTAGCGGCGGTGGATGATGACTTTCGAATTCGAGAGTCCATCGCAAGCTTGCTTGAATCAGCAGGGTACGCGCCCGTGGTGTTCTCATCCGCCGAGGAGTTCCTGGGTTCAGGGACGCTAGCCGCGGCGACCTGTGTAATAACCGACGTTCGCATGCCCGGTATGGATGGTATTGAGTTACAGCGCCGCATCAGGCTCGAACGTCCGACGTTGCCGGTGATCTTGATGTCGGCACGCCAAAATGCTGAGCTTCGAAAGACAGCTATCGACGAAGGCGCGGTTGCCTTTCTATACAAGCCCTTCGATGGCGCGGACCTCCTAAAGACAATCCAGTCGGCAGTGACTAAGACTATTTGAGACCGGTCAAGACCGAGCAGTCTTTCCGATCCCCATCCTTTTGTCTTCTCGCAACAACTCGCCACTTCGACTGGAACCCGCATAAATGAACCTATAATTGTCAGCCTTCGACTCCGCCTCTATGATCGGAGTGTACTAAGCATGCACTTCATGACGGCAAGGTATTGAATAGGTCTCGGATTCATAAAGGATTAGGGTATGACTACTTTGGACTTGATCGGGTCCAGTCCGAAATTCCGGAGGTTGCTAGTAGAGGTGGAGAGGGTTTCATCAGTGGACTCCGCTGTTCTGATCCAGGGCGAGACGGGCACTGGGAAAGAAGTGATTGCGAGAGCCATTCATGAGGCTAGCCCTCGGCGTAACCAACGCTTCGTAGCCCTCAATTGCGCGGCGATTCCGAGCGCACTGTTGGAGAGTGAACTGTTCGGCCATGAAAAGGGCGCTTTCACGGGCGCGTCCACACAAACCAAGGGGCGATTTCAGATGGCGGATGGGGGCACGCTCTTTCTGGACGAGATAGGCGACATGCCGCTGGAACTTCAGCCCAAGCTCTTACGCGTCCTGCAAGAGCGGGAGTTCGAGCGTCTGGGCAGCGCCCAGACCGTGCGAGTCAACGCGCGGGTGGTCGCGGCGACCAACCAGGATCTCGCCGAACTCGTGAACAAGAAGCTATTTCGGGCAGACCTGTTCTACCGGCTCAACGTTATTCCGCTGTGCCTGCCTCCGTTGCGGGAACGCGTTCAGGACATACAACCGCTGACCGAGTTCTTCGTGGCGAAATGTGCCGCCCGTTTCAACAAGCCCATCGAGTCGATTCCCGATGAAGTCGTGGAGGTCCTCAAAGCGCACGACTGGCCGGGCAATATTCGCGAACTACAGAATTGCATCGAGCGCGCGGTGCTCTACTCGCCCGGATCGGTGCTGCGTCTGCCGCTGGACTTGATGCCGACGGGGGGGCCGCGACACTCGGAGAGCGCTGTCCGCACCCTTGCCGACGCCGATCGGGAGCACATCCTGGAAACCTTGGAGCAAACGGACTGGTTAATCGGAGGGCAGGATGGAGCAGCCAATCGTCTGGGGTTACCCCGAACTACGCTGATTTACAAGATGCGAAAGCTTGGGATTGAAATGCGCCGATCTCCAAGGGCGCGTTCGATTCGGCCGTTGGCGGACGCACGGTGCCATGCCGCCGCGAACTATTAAGAAGAAATTCAGGGAGCAACGGGATTACGGAGCTTGATGGGAGCGTTGGAGGCTGGAATTGAACCGTTGGATTCGCGTCGACGGTGGCGGCAGGCTCGGGGTTTTCGAAATTACAGAACGAACCCAAGGCGGTATCAGGCCGCGCGGATTGCAACAGGAGCAACTGCTTTAAAGCCTTGTCATAAGTGCGGTTGAGAGATCCTTCGTAACGGATGAGGAGGGTCAGGCTGTTGCCCACATTACTGAGCTTTTGAAACACGAAGGCCAGGCGATCGTCTTGCCCGGTTCCGTTGAACTGATGGTCGATCTCGTCGCGTCTCCGGACCATTTCGAGGTCAAACAGGTGGGCTTCGATGGCGAGCAGGCGGCGAAGACGCCAACGGGCGATGGCCATGACCTCGACCAAGTCGGTTTCGACGGCGGTCCGAGGCTGGAACTGATTGATGAAATCGGCGCGGAGAAGCTGGAAATACTCGGGGGATTCGCCGGGAAGAAGGATAGAGGCGGCAGCGAGGCCATGACGGCGGCTGTTGGCGGCGGAGTGGGCTTTCCCTTCCGGGGTGACGGGTCCGCGAGAGGTGGCGCCGTTGACGCGAGCGGTTTCGCTTTTGAGGGCAGAAGACATGCAGTTGAACTCCGCTCTAAGGATAGAGACGAGGGGCGCGGAGGGCGGAGCGCAAGGGGCGGGAAGTGGTTGGAACGATTGGAAGGAAAAGAATGAGAAAGCGGGTGATGGCTCACAGGCCAGTCGATTGTCATCCCCATAAACGAAGGGGCTATCCTCACGCTGCCGGGACTTAGAATCTTAATGAGCATCGATTATGCGTAAGTTGGCCTGGCTCGGGTGGTGCACAGCGGCGATGCTCGCGGTGTGCACAACGGCGACGCCCGCGTTTGCGCTTGACCCTGACCGCACGATGGCGCAGTTCTACCACACGGCGTGGACCATTCAGGATGGAGCCCCCAGCAGTGCCTACACGCTCGCGCAGACCAAGGACGGGTATCTGTGGTTAGGGACGTTTAGCGGACTTTTTCGTTTTGACGGCGTGCGCTTCGAGCGTTATCAGCCGGAGCGAGGCGATCCGTTCCCGTCGCAGGACATCGCGAGCCTGCTGGCAACGCCGGACGGCGGCCTATGGATTAGTTTCCGTCCCTACGGGGTGGCTTTCCTCAAGAACGGACGCGGCCGGACCTATGGTGAGAAAGATGGATTGCCGCCGGCGGGATCCCTTGGGCTCGCGCTGGATCGCGAGGGGGCAATCTGGGAGGGAACGACCAACGGACTCTTCCGGTTTGCGAATTCTCAGTGGAAGAAGATCAGTGCGGAATGGGGGTATTTCGCGGAGCTGACGGAAGCGCTTTTCGTGGAACAGCCAAGGCGAGCTCTGGGTAAGCGGAAATAGCGATGTGTACAGCCTGTTGCCTGGTGAGCACATCTTTCGAATGCGGAAAAATCCGTCCCGGTGGATTATGCGTCAGACGCCAGACGGTACGCTTTGGTTTTCACAGTTGGGGAGGGGGTTACGAGCGGTGACCGGTCCGCTGGCAGAGTCTTTCGACAGATCGAGGGCCGCACTCGATTTGCCCGTTGGAAACACGATCCTGGCGGATCGGGAGGGGAGTTTCTGGATGTCCGTAATCGCAGGCGACGGGGTGCGACGCGTCTCCAAATCCGCGCTGCTTCGGGGCGGCACGATCGGTGCGACGAGCGGCCTGGTGGAGAAGTTCCGCCTTCAAGAGGGGCTGACGGGCAAGAGCGTCTGGGACGCGCTGGAGGACCATGAGGGTAATATTTGGATCGCCACTCTTGGCGGGTTGGATCGCTTTCGAACGAAGAACGTGATTCAAGGTCCATTTCCGGCTCCGGAGAGCGGGTACGATGCGGTGCTGGCGACGGATGACAAAGGGATCCTTTGGGAGGGCGGTGACCAATCGCTGATGACGCTCGCGAGCAACGGGGCAGCGGTTCAGAAAGCTCACCTCACGCCGGCGAGTGGGCCTTGGGGCGAATGGGCGAGGATGACGAGCGGGTGGCGCGATTTCGAGGGGGCGCTGTGGATCGGCGGGAAAGGCTCGCTGAGGCGATGGATCAGGGGCCGGATGGAGCGCGTCGAATTTCCCGATAAAGGTCTGGTGGCCGGCCGCTGGGACGTCCAGTCGATCACTGGGAATCGCAAGGGCGATGTTTGGGTATCCATTCAGCAGCATGGAGTTTACCGCCGGCGCGATGGCGTTTGGGCACAATACGGCAAGCTGCCGGGGTTGCCGAAGACGACCCCCGTGATTTTGTGGGCGGATCCGGCGGATCGCGTCTGGTTCGGGTACCTGGGCAACCAGATCGCTCTCGTGGACCGGGATCAGGTAAGAACCTTTTCCGGAGCCGACGGGTTGCACGTCGGGAATGTGCTGGCGATCGGAGGGCGCGGCGATCGCATCTGGGCGGCGGGGCAGTTTGGACTCGCGCTGTTCGATGGCAGCAAATTCCACACGATCGCGGGCGAGGCGGATGCCGAATTTCGGGGCGTTAGCGGCGTGGTGGAAGACGCCCGTGGGGATTTCTGGCTGAACATGGCGACCGGGGTCGGCCACATTCCAGCGTCGGGGATTGCGGAACGGCTTCGGGATCCGCGGCACAAACTGCAATACGATCTCCTGGATTTTCGCGACGGAGTAAAGGGAGTTGCTACCCAAATCCGGCCGCTGCCGTCGATGGTCGAGGCGGGCGATGGGCGCATCTGGATCAGCGGGTCGAATGGCGTCTATTGGATCGACCCGGCGCGCATTTATAAGAATCCGACTCCGCCGCCGGTTACGATTGAGGCGATTTACGAAGGCGACCGGCGATTCAGCGTGTTCGAGGCGTCGCGTCTGTCCAAGTTGCCGCAGAACGTGCGGGTCGAATATACAGCGCTTAGTTTGTCGATTCCGGAGCGGGTCCACTTCAAGTATCAGTTGGAGGTATACGACAGAGGCTGGCAGGACGTGGGGACGCGGCGCGCGGCGTACTATCCAAAGCTTCCACCGGGGCATTTCCGCTTTCATGTGATCGCGTCGAATAACGATGGTGTGTGGAATGAGACGGGCGCGGTGGCGGAGATCATTGTTCCGCCGGCTTTTTATCAGACCTGGTGGTTTGAGGCGCTCTGCGCGTTCGCTGGGCTGGCGCAGCTGTGGGGGCTGTACCGATACCGGCTGCATCAGGTCGCGCGGGAATTCAATGTGCGGCTGGACGAGCGCGTCGGCGAACGGACGCGGCTGGCTCGCGATCTGCATGACACGCTGTTGCAGGGTTTCCAGGGGCTGATGCTGCGGCTGCAGGCGATCGATGAATCGCTTCCAGCGGGAGAAGTTAAGGACGAGCTGGAGCGGACGCTGGATCGCGGGGATCAGGTGGTGGCCGAGAGCCGGAAGGCGGTTCAGGATTTGCGTTCGTCCACGATGATCACCAACGATCTGGCGCGGGCGGTGAGGGCGCTGGGCGGTGAACTGTCGAGCGAAGGCTCGGCGGCGTTCGAACTGGTGGTGGAAGGCGAGACGCGGGACTTGCATCCGATCGTTCGAGACGAGGTGTACCGCATTGCTCGCGAGGCGCTGCGGAATGCTTTCATGCATGCCCGGGCCAGTCATATTGAAGCGGAGATTACCTACGGCGAACACCTGTTCCGGTTGCGGATTCGGGATGATGGAGCGGGCATCACGCCTGCCATCCTTGAAAAGGGCCGTCCGGGGCACTACGGATTGCCGGGGATGCGCGAACGGGCGGCGGAGATTGGGGCGAAGTTGGAATTCTGGAGCGGAGCGGGAGCCGGGACGGAGATCGATTTGAGTATCGCAGGCTCGATTGCGTATGGGGAAAGACCCGATCGTTCCCGCGAGAAGGCAGAATGAAGTTATGATCCGAATCCTCTCGGCAGACGACCATCCCGTGGTGCGCGAAGGTATCGCCGCGCTCATCGGAAAACAAACGGACATGCAACTGATCGCGGAAGCTTCGAACGGTCTCGAGGCGATCGAAAAGTTCCGAACGCACCGTCCCGATGTGACACTGATGGATTTGCAAATGCCAGAGATGAGCGGCATCGACGCGTTGAGTGCGATTCGCGGCGAGTTTCCCGAGGCGCGAATCATCGTACTCACAAGCTATGCCGGCGATGTTCAGGTCTCTCGGGCTCTCAGGAGCGGCGCGCGGGGATATTTACTCAAGGACATGCTGCGGAAGGAGCTGCTCGAGACGATTCGCGCGGTTCATGCGGGACACAAGCGCCTATCGTCGGAAGTTGCGGCGGGCATCGCCGAACATGCGACGGATGACAGCCTGACTCCGAGGGAAATCGAGGTGCTGCGGCTGATCGGCGGCGGAAATGCGAACAAAGAAGTCGCCGCGCAGTTGTCGCTGACTGAGGAAACCGTCAAGGGCCACGTCAAGAACATCCTCGCCAAACTGGAAGCGAACGACCGCACCCACGCCGTCACCATCGGCCTGAAGCGCGGGATCATCGATTTATAGGTACGCCTTGCCCCCCTCGAAAGAGGGGCGATCAAGAAGGGCTTTCTGGGGTGTCACGGCCAGCTGCAATCTTCATACGATTACGATGGTATGCAGCGTTTGTTTTCGACCTTTCCGAACGGTTGGCCTGGTTTTGGCCTTTTGCTGTTGCGACTTGGGGTCGGTATCGCACTCATCTCGCTCGGCATGAGCGGTTTCTTCGCGGCGTCCGAGGAGCCGGTCGCTCTCGTACGAGATTCGATTGAGGCCGTGGGAGCCATCTTCCTGATCCTCGGTTTCTGGACGCCCGCGGTTGGAGCGCTGATCGCACTGGATGAACTTTGGATCGCGCTCTCGCTCTATTCTTCTCCGCGAGACGGCCACTGGATTCACGTGTTCCTGGCGGTGCTCACCGCCGGTGTGTCCATGCTCGGCCCAGGCGCGTGGTCCATCGACGCTCGCCTCTTTGGCAGGAAGCGCTTCGACATGGCGGATGGCATTCGGGGGAGAAAACCACCCCACTAAAGAGGGGGCTCCGCGGCGAACCATCGGGGGGGCTGATCGATATCGATCTGGGGGCGATGCAAAACGGGGTTAGCTGCACAATCAGAAACAGAAGAAAGCGGTCCACTAAATAGGAGAAAGACATCATGACCCCAGATTTGATCGGCTCCAGCCCAAAATTCCGCGCTTTACTCCAGCACGTAGAGACGGTAGCGCGGGTGGACTCCGCCGTCCTGATTCAGGGCGAAACCGGCACAGGGAAGGAAGTGATCGCTCGGGCGATTCATGAGGCCGGCCCCCGCCGCCACAACCGTTTTGTAGCCCTCAATTGCGCGGCGATTCCGAGCGCACTGTTGGAGAGCGAGCTGTTCGGCCACGAACGAGGCGCTTTCACCGGCGCGTGCACGCAAACCAAGGGGCGATTCCAGATGGCGGATGGGGGCACGCTGTTTCTGGACGAGATTGGCGACATGCCGTTGGAACTTCAGCCCAAGCTTCTTCGCGCCCTGCAAGAGCGGGAGTTCGAACGTTTAGGCAGCACCCAGACTGTGCGGGTGAACGTGCGGGTGGTTGCCGCGACGAATCAGAATCTCGGCGATCTGGTGAACAAGAAGCTGTTTCGGGCAGACCTGTTCTATCGGTTGAACGTGATTCCGCTCTCCCTGCCTCCGCTGCGGGAACGCATTCAGGACATCCTGCCGCTTACGGAGTTCTTCGTAGCTAAGTTCGCCGCTCGGCTGAACAAGCCCATCGATTCGATCCCCGATGAAGTGATCGCAGTGCTGCAAGCGCACGACTGGCCGGGTAATATTCGCGAACTGCAGAACTTTCTGGAGCGCGCGGTGCTCTTTTCGCCCGGGTCGGTTCTGCGTCTGCCGCTGGACTTGAGACCGATGGTGAAGCACAACTCGGAGAATGCTGCTCGCACGCTTGCCGACGCCGACCGGGAGCATATCCTGCATACGTTGGAGCAAACCGCCTGGACGATCGGAGGACAGGACGGAGCGGCCAATCGGCTTGGATTGCCGCGAACTACGCTGATTTATAAGATGCGAAAGCTTGGCATTGAAATACGCCGATCATCGAGGGCTCGCCCCATTCGGCAGTTGGCGGATGAACAGTGCTATGCCGCCGCGAGCTATTGAGAAGTTGATTTTTCGAATGGCTTTCTTCGTGCAGTCTACGATGCGCGTGGCCGCTACTGCCCAAGAGCATCAGCAGCATCTGGATCTCGCCGCGCTTTATCCGAAGATCGCTGTGGCATACACCCGGATTGCCACGATCTCCACCGATGACCACCACACTCTCCAGGAGTTCCGCGGGTCCGGGCTCATCATCCACAGCGTCTATAACGGTTCTGGGGGCGACCCTCTGTCGCCGACCTCTGGCACGACCTGCGCGCCGTGACGAGCGAGATCCGCCCCGACTGGGATCTAAAGGCCCCCGGACTCCGCGAGGCTTGGAACGCAGGTAACTAATCGGCTTTCTATGGATGGAACAAGCATCCAAAAGCGGATTAGCTCGGACTGGATCACCGAAGACCCGCGAGCGTGAGCGTATACCACTGGCGCGGATCCGTCCAGGTCTGCTTGATCGTAAAGCCCGCATCGTCCAACAGGGCGCCCAGCGTCTTCGGAGTGAATTTGTAGCTGCTCTCGGTATGGATGGTTTCAAAGGCCGCGAATTGAACGCTAAGTTCCGCGGCCGGGATATCTACCCACTGATCGCGCGTACTCTCCAGGTGCATCTCCATGCGTGACTCCGCGCGATTCCAGCGGGCCCGATGACGGAAGCACCCGGTATCGAAGTTCGCACCGAGTTCTCTGTTGAGGCGATGCAGAAGGTTCAAATTGAACGCCGCGGTGACGCCATCTCTGTCGTCATACGCCCGCACGAGAGTCGCTTCGTCTTTCACCATATCTGTACCTAACAGCAGCGCATCGCCGGCCCTGAGCTCAGACCTCAGATTGCGAAGAATCGTGCGAGCCTCCCGCGGCGAGAAGTTGCCGATGCTCGAACCGATGTACATCGCGAGCGTGGTCCCCTTGAACCGTTCCAGCTTCGGCGGGTGAGTGACGTAGTTCGCCACCATCGGCTGTAGCTGCACATCCGGCAACAGGCAACCGATGCTGTCGCACGCCTCATCGAGTGCATCCGACGAGACATCAACCGGAAAGTAAATTACTTCGTTTCGCAGGCGCGTTGCGGCTTTCAGCAGAATACCGGTCTTGGCGGCTGTCCCCGCTCCCAACTCCAGCAGGCGCAAGGGCCGAGAGTAGTCAGAGCCAGTCGCCGTGATAATCGCTTCGGCATAGTTCGCCAAAATGTCGCGCTCCGTTCGCGTGGGATAGTATTCCGGCAGGGTTGTGATGCACTCGAAAAGACGTGAACCCTCGGAATCGTAGAGCATCCACGGAACCAGAGATCGTGGTCGTTTGAGCAGGCCGCGCCAAACCTCATCGATCAGCGCCTCGCGCGTGTCCAGCGGGGCAAGGCTGGGGGCGAGGCTTGTGGCTTCGAATGTCTGAAAATCGGTCGCGCTATTCATATTTGAGAGTCCTTAAGCGGCCAAACGTATTCCCGTGAACTGCCACCGCGTCGCCGGCTGAAAGAAATTACGGTAGGTTGCGCGTATGTGACGTCGCGGGCGTGACGCAGGATCCTCCACGCAGAATCATCTGGCCGGACATAAACTTGCCGTTGTATTCGCCCAGGGCGCCAGGAAGGGGCTTGTAACCCGGATAACCCGTGTAGGGGCTTGCTGTCCACTCCCAGCAGTCCCCGAAGAGTTGGTCAAGGCCATCGCCGGACGCGATTGCGGGATGTAGCCTTCCGGTGTCGAGCAAGTTCCCGTGAATCGAACTTCCATTTGCGGCAAGTTCCCATTCCGCTTCTGTCGGAAGGCGGCAGCCTCTCCAGCGCGCGAACGCATCGGCCTCAAAAAAGCTCACGTGGCATACGGGCGTATCAAGCAAAGCGGAAAGCGGATGCCAACCTCGAAGGGTGAAGATGCGCCAGCCAGTGCTGTCCGCGGCATCGCGTTCCCAATAGAGCGGCGCCCGCCACCCCTGTTTCCTCACCGCTTCCCAGCCCTCGGAAAGCCAAAACTCGGGACGCGCGTATGCGTCATCGGACATGAACTCGAGATACTCTCGGCAGGTCACGCTGCGGTTTGCGATCCGGAAGGCTTCCACGTACACCTTGTGGCGGGGAGTTTCGTTATCGAAGCAAAAATCGAGACAGTTCGTCGAGTCTATCGGATAACCAATTTCAATCACACCGTCATCGAAGCGATGCCACATGAACTCGGATGCTGAAACGTCGCGTGCTCCCGCTAAAGGGGTGGCGTCGTACGCCGGACGCAGTGGATTCGAGAAGAAGGCATGCTTAATATCGGTCAGCATTAATTCCTGGTGTTGCTGCTCGTGGTTCAGGCCCAACACGATGCGTCGCGCTGCGTCGTCATGAATGTGACCCGCGAAGAGCTTTTCCATCGCTTCGTCCACATGCGTGCGAAAGGCGATGCACTTCATCGAGCGACGGACGCGAAAACGCAGCGCGCAGGTGCCTTCTCCGGAGGCGCCTCGCCAATCGAGTTGTAGTAGCTGTTGAATAGCCAGCGAAACTCTTCGCGAAAGGGCTTGTAATCCGGAAGAAAGGGACGCAGCACGAACGTCTCGAAAAACCAGGTGGTATGCGCCTGATGCCACTTCATCGGACTGGCCTCCGGGCAGGATTGCACCATCTGATCCTCAGCGGAGGTTCGTGCCGCGAGCGAGCGGGTCACCGACCGCACGGCTCTATATCTGATGCCAAGACAGCCAGTTCGTTTGTTTCGAGTCCGCAGCGTCCGATGTCAACGCTCGATGCGAGTGATGTGGTTTGCGAAGTCACGACCTGGCGAAGTGCATTTCAAGAACCAGCCCGCACCTGTCGTGCGGAGAGAGGGCAACGTCCTCGAAATCAAAGCGTTTGCCGTCCGTCGAAGGGCTCACCCATCGCGGGAACGCCGGGAAAGCCATCCGCCTGACACCGACAGCCGACTGTTGACAGAGATGAACCGGCGCCGGAATTCGCTCCCGGTCGCCGACCGCATTCTCGAGCATCGGGGCTTGAAGATCGACAACCGGCAAAATGCCGTGTCGGAGATTCGTCAATCGCCATTTCACCCAGTTCCTTTTAAATCGACAGCATCATTGAGATGACGCTCGAGGAGATGACACCGAGGCCGCAATTTCCGTGCCCGAGACGTTGCTGGTGGGGTGGCCCCGCACGTGCAATCGCATTTCCCGCGGTCAGCGGATGCCATCGAAAATGGCGGACGGAGTCCTTGTTGACCCTTCGCCGGGGGGCCAGGCCGCCGGGCAAAGGAGTTCAATGATCAAAACCTACGACGCGATTATTATCGGAACCGGTCAGGCGGGTCCCTTCCTGGCGCAGCGCCTAGCAGGGGCGGGAATGAAAGTTGCGATCATTGAGCGAAAATTGTTCGGTGGCACGTGTATCAACACCGGCTGCACACCTACCAAGACTATGGTCGCAAGCGCGTATGCGGCCCACACGGTTCGTCGCGCAGCCGATTTCGGAGTAATCAACAACGGCGCGGCGAGCGTGGACATGACGCTCGTCAAAGCGAGGAAGGACGCGATTTCGGGGCAGTCGAGAACCGGCGTCGAGAGCTGGCTGAGAGGAATGGCAAACTGCAGCGTGTACCAGGGCCACGCTCTCTTGGAGTCGCCGACAGAAGTAAGTGTCGGCGCGGAGAGGCTCACGGCGGATCGGATATTCATCAACGTGGGCGGTCGCGCAGTGGTGCCTCAGATGCCCGGCATCGCAGAAGTCCCATACCTTACCAACAGCTCCATCATGGACGTGGACTTTCTTCCGCGTCACCTGGTCATAGTAGGCGGCGGTTACATCGGCCTGGAATTCGCGCAAATGTACCGCAGGTTTGGGAGTGAAGTCACCATTATCGAGATGGCGCCGCACCTGGCTCGGCACGAAGATGAAGATGTTTCGAGCGCCATTCAGAGCATCCTTGAGCGCGAGGGCATCCACGTTCGGACAAACGCAACTTGTATCGGTTTTTCGAAGCGCGGCGACCATGTTCTCGCCCGTGTTGATTGCGTCGATGGCGATCCCGAGGTAAGCGGGTCACACGTCCTGCTAGCGGTGGGGCGCCGTCCGAACACCGATGACCTCGGTCTCACAGAAGCAGGAGTTGCCGTCGATAAACGCGGCTACATTGTGGTGGATGACCAGTTGCACACCAGCGTCCCGGGAATTTGGGCGTTAGGGGATTGCAATGGGAGGGGCGCATTCACCCATACGGCCTTCAACGATGCTGAAATCGTCGGGGCAAATCTTCTGGACAATGACCCGCGCAAAGTCAGTGATCGCATTACGGCTTACGCGCTGTATATTGACCCCCCGCTCGGCCGTGCGGGCTTGACGGAGGCAGAAGTCCGCAAAACCGGCCGCCGCGCGCTGATCGGGCGGCGACCGATGACGAAGGTCGGTCGCGCCGTTGAGAAGGGCGAGACGCAGCGGTTCATGAAGCGATGGCGGGTGGCGTGCTCAGAGGGAGGTCTACCTATGAACACAACCGAACTGAAAACGCTTTCGCTGGAGAAGCTACGCCGTCTTGCGTCGGCTGCTCCACCATGTATCTCGATCGTTCTTGTCGAACGCGAGGCTCGCGATGCGCGAATTGCCTTCAAAGACGCGCTTGCTCAGGTTCGCGCGAAGCTCGCGGCCAGCGCATCCAAGCATGACATCGCCTCCCTTCTCGATCCCCTGGAGAGCTTGCGGCGACGAATGTGATCGATTCCTCGAAGGAGCCGGCGACGTTCATCTTTCTGCGCTCGCCGGACGTGTGCGAGTCATTCCGCACGCGATATCTCGTCGGCCAACCCGTCGCCGCCGTTGGTGAGTACTTCCAGCTTCGGCCGCTGCTGGCGCTTGCCAGCAAGCACCTCGAGTTCTACATTCTCGCCTTAAAGCTGAATGATACGCGCATCTTCAAATGCACGGATCAATTCTGTGAGGCCGCGAGATTTCCGAAAAACGCGGGCACCGAGGCCGCTGGCTTCGTTCCTGGCGCATCCGAATCCTCGCTTCGCGCAGAGCCGGTGCATGATCGCGATCACCCTGAAGACCACCTTGGCCGTTTTTATCGTGAGATTGATCGCGACGTAAACGCTCTCCTGAAGGATGGACATCCACCCCTGGTTGTTGTAGGCGTCGAACATGAAGTCGCGCTCTTCCATCGTTTGACGACCTATCCTGCGTGCGTGGAACCGGGAATACGCGGATTACCCGGACATCTTGGCCAGAACGAAATGTATCGGCAATCCTTGGAACTGGTTCGGTCGGTGACCACCGGGCCGGCGCGTCGCGCGCTGGAGAGGTTCGACAAGCAGATCGGAACAGGCCACGCTTCGGCAGATGTACAGGAGATTGTGCGTGCCGCTTCCACAGGCAGAGTCGAACATCTATTCCTGCTTGAGAACGGGGCCGTTCCGGGCGCGGTCGACGGCGGGGCCGACCTCCTGGACACAGCCGCCGTGCAAACGCTTCGCCACGGCGGCGACGTTCAAACCCTACTGGAGACCAGCATGCCTTCCGGGGGCCCTATTTGCGCGATCTTCCGCTATGCGTCAGAGGGTTCCTAATAGCCTTCGGCGTCTCCGTCGAGCGGAACTCCCGGTCGATACTGTGGAGTTGGCGCGCTACCTGATCGGCAAAGTAGTGGTCCACGATACCGACGATGGCAGGCTCAGCGGGCGCATCGTCGAGACGGAGGCTTATCCGGTCGGTGATTCCGCCGGTCACGCATTCCGCGGAGAGACGCGGCGCAATGCCTCACTATTTCTTGGGCGAGGACACGCTTACGTATATTTCACCTACGGTTCGTCGTTCATGCTGAACGTGACGAGCGAGGCGGCCGGAGTCGGGGCGGGAGTCCTCTTGCGTGCCCTCGAACCACTCGAGGGAATCGATCGGATGCAACGCTTCCGCGGCGGGGCAGGCCTGCTCGATTTAGCCCGCGGGCCAGGCCGGCTAGCCCAGGCGATGCAGATTGACTTCAGGCAAGATGGTCTGGATCTGTGCGCCGCCGGTCCGCTCTGGCTCGCGACGAGCCGGCGGGAAACGGGCGCCATCGGCAAGAGTGTACGCATCGGTTTGACGCGCAACGTGGATCGCAAACTGCGCTTCTACGAGCGAGGCAATCCGTACGTGAGTGGTCCAAAGAGGTTGCGCGAGTAGTTAGTCGGTCACAGATCAACTTCGACATCGCCGGACGGCGTCGAACAACAGATCAACACATTCCCGGCGGCCGGCGGCTCCAGCGGATCGGGCTGATATTGGACAGTTCCTCCGATCAATGCGCACTCGCAGGTATGGCAGACCCCGGTGCGGCACGACCACTGAACGGGAACGTCGCAAGCTTCCGCGAATTCCAGCAAACTGGAAAACCGCGAATCCCACGGAACCGTGAGCCCGCTTCGTGTAAATGAAATCTGTGGTCCGATGCCGGGTTCTCCCGCGGGAGCGTGAACCGGCGGGTGGGAGGATGGCGCAATTCCGGGCGTGATCGGCGCTTCCGGCCCAAACACCTCCTGGTGAATTCGCGTGGAATCGGCGCCCCATGTCTTCAAGCCCGCAGTCAGGTCGCGAAGGAATGATGGTGGACCGCACAGGTAGAAATCCGCATCGCGAGTTACACCCAGCCGATCGAGCAGCGGCGTGTCCACATGCCCAACCGAGTCGTAATCGACACCCAGTTTAATCCGCTGAATCGGGCTTGCTGTAGACAATGTGGCTTCGGCCGTTCACGAGGCGTTTGCAAGAGGTCCGCGCGACTCTTTCGCAAACGGGTGCTCGGCGCGGTTGCGCGCTCCGTAGATCCACCAGACCTCACGACGCGACGCCGCGGAGGACAGCGAGTGCAACATGGCGAGTACGGGGGTTGCCCCGATGCCGGCGCTGAGCAAGACGACCGGAGCATCGCCGGAACCCAGAATAAAACCGCCCCGAGGCGCGCTCACCTCCAAAATATCGCCCGCGTGTACGTGATCGCAAAGATACGAGCTGACAACCCCGTTCGTCTCTCGTTTGACGCTTACCCGATAAGTCCCGGCGCCGGGCATGCCTGACATCGAGTAATTCCGGAGCAGCATTGGGCCGTTGGGCGTTGTACGCAACCGCAGAACGAGAAACTGTCCGGGTAGAGCCGCGGGCAGAGGCGCCGCGTCCGTCTCCTGTTCGATGGACAACGAGACCACATTGGCAGCTTCTCGATCTACTTTGGCGACGCGTAATGGCCGAAAACCTGGCCAGGCCGGTGGCGGGCCGCTTGAGGCCTTGAGCCCGGGATTCCCTCCCTCCGAAGTCTTCTGCTCTGCAATTGCCTTTAAAGACGTCTTCCATCCCTGGCTGAGTGCCGGCACTCGCAGCGAGCGTTCCAGCTGTTCGCGCGAGGGGTTTGGCAAATACAGGAGCGCATCAATGTCTGCCACGGTGATGCGTTCGGGGCCGTCCGCGACCTTCATGATTTCGTCGCCAGCGCCGACTTCACCTTCCTCCAGCACGCGAAAGTAGAAGCCAGGCCGGTGATGTGACACGAGCAAAGCAGCCATTGCCGGCTCAGCCATTCTGATACCCACGCGATAGCATGTGACGCGCGGCTGAGTGACCTCGAAGAGCGCGCTTCCAATGCGGTATCGATCGCCGATGCAAACCTCATCATCGGGTAAGCCATCTACTGTGAAGTTCTCACCAAACTGTCCGAATGAAAAATCCTTGCGGCCGAGCTGAGCCTCCCAGTAGCGATAAGCGTCCATTTGATACACCATCACCGCGCGGTGCTCGCCTCCATGCCCGGCGAGATCCCCTTGTCCATCGCCCTCCACATTCAGGCGACGGACGGCAATCCTGCCCTGGACTGGCTGCTTCCAAATCGCGGTGTGGACTTTCTCGCCCCTCCACGCGACGTCACGAGGAAGCCCGACATTGATTGATAGAAGCCGTCCCATCAGGCTCGAGTCAAGATCCGTCTTCGTTCGGCAGATCCGATTCCACGCGTTCCGCGTGTAGTATCTCAAAGATACGCGGGACGTAAGCGGGAGATGACGGCAGTCAGTGTCGGGGCGTTGACGAAAGACAACGCCCTGAGTTCCGGGAACCCCCCGCTGTCTTTCGTTTCGTATTCTCGCTGTGGTACGCGACATGCGTTACCAAGCCGTACCGGCATGGATACCAAGCCTAAGGAGAACGAGCATGAAAATACTGATGGTGCTAACGTCCCACGATCAACTGGGCAACACCGGCCGCCCGACCGGTTTCTGGCTGGAGGAATTCGCCGCCCCCTATTTCGTATTCAAGGATGCTGGCGTTGAGCTTACGCTGGCCTCTCCGAAAGGCGGGCAGCCTCCGCTCGATCCGAAAAGCGATCTGCCTGAAAATCAAACGCCGGCGATGGCGCGGTTCAAGAAGGACGCGGCGGCGCAAAAGGCTCTCGCCAACACGCTCAAACTCGCGGACATGAAGGCGGAAGACTTCGACACGGTCTTCTATCCCGGCGGGCACGGCCCGATGTGGGATCTCGCGGAGAGCCCTACGTCGATCGCTCTTCTGGAAGCCTTCTACAATTCCGGCAAGCCAATCGCATTGGTGTGCCATTCGCCCGGGGTGCTTCGCCACGTTACCTACCAGGGCGCTCCGCTGGTGAAAGGAAAACACGTCACCGGTTTCACGAACGGCGAAGAAGAGGTAGATGCAGCTCACGAAGGTTGTGCCGTTCCTGGTCGAAGATGAACTGATGCGGCTCGGCGCCATATTCGAGAAGAAGGCGAACTGGCAGCCTTTTTCCATCACCGACGGCCGTCTCATTACTGGCCAGAATCCTGCGTCATCGACCTCGGCAGCTCAGGCGCTTCTGAAACTCATGGCGGAATCGTCGACAAGCAGCGTACAAATCGGAGAGAAGAGCTATGAGATGCCGCCGCGGGACGGAATCAGCATCGCGCATTTTCTCACTGTCGCCGACGTCGACCGGTCGGCTCGCTTCTATGAGAAGGTCTTCGACGGGCGCATCCTGAGCAAGGGTGACAGCGAGGGCGCGCCTGCCTACCTTCAGATCGCGAATACCTGGCTACTGGTCAACCCCGGGGGCGGCCCGACCCCCGACAAGCCGACGGTAACGCTCAGCGTGCCCGACCCGAACAAAATCAGCAGCTTTATGAATATCCGAGTTGCGGATATTCAAGCTTGCTACAAACTTTGGAAAAGTCGAGGAGCCGAGTTCATCACCGAGCCGATCCCCAAGTACGGCGAGACGCGCTGCTACATCCGCGATCCTGACGGCTACATTATCGAAGTCGGCCAGAGCACTGCTCTCAAGTACGGTTGACACTCGAGAGAAATTGACGATGTCACACCATTACTCCGGTCCCAATATCGGATTCCCGCGCGGGGATGCGCGACTCGACTTGACCGATCTGTACGCCTTTCCCAAGCCGGGAGACGCGCCAAGTCGATCCTGATTATGAACTTTCATCCGTCCGTGGGTATTAATCCGCCGGGACCGACTACTTCCGAGCCCTTCGCGCCTGAGGCCCGGTACGAGCTGAAGATCGATACGGACGGCGATGCCGTCGCCAATCTTAGTTACGAAGTGCGCTTCGCGCCGGCTGACAGGCGGCGGACAGACCGCGACGCTTCGCCTTGTGGAGGGCGCACAGGCCGCCGAGACAGGCGCAGGCGGGAAGATTATCGTTGAAAGAGTGCCGGTATCGACAGGGCGTGAGGCACACGTGACGCAGGCCGGTGACCACAGGTTCTTTGCCGGTCGGCGCAGCGATCCCTTCTTCTTCGACGTCCAGGGCACGCTCAACAACTTTCAGTTCACGACCGGGGATTTCTTCGTGGACAAAGATATTTGCAGCATCGTGCTGGAAGTACCCAACTCCCTTCTTGGGCCCAAAATGGCCGGGCTTTGGGCTCGCACGTTAATTCCAACCGATAGCGCGGGTGGGGGCTGGGTCCAGGCGGATCGGGGAGCGCGGCCCAACCAAACTCCTTTTCTTTCCGGCGAGCAGAACGACGCTTACCTCGCCGGGGAGCCAGCGGACGATGCACGTTTCGTTCCCGTCTTTGCGCACGCTCTGGAACACACGGGCGGCTATTCGCCGGAAGAGGCCAAACAGGTCGCTGGAAAACTGTTGCCGGACCTTTTGCGCTACGATCCCAAATGTCCCGCGTCCTTCCCGGACAACGGCCGCGCGCTTACCGATGATGTTTCTGATATCTTTCTCGCTATTCTCACCAACGGCAAGGTGACCGGAGACAACGTCGGGCCTCACCAAGATTTTCTGGATGAGTTTCCCTACCTGGGCCCTCCGCACATGATCCGACGCAATTGAAAGGAGACCACGCGCATGGCCGCTGCATCGAACACTCTGGGTGTTAACGTCTTTACGGCGCCGGGAAAGACCATGGTCGGCGAGCGGCCAAAGCCCTTTGGCGAAGCGCTCGGCTTCGACCCGATCACGTCGACTTTAATCTTCGGCGAGTACGACGCGGTGCTGGTGGACGCAATGGGGACAGTGGCTGAGGCGGAGGCTCTTGCGGATTGGGTCGCTCTGCACAACCGCAACCTGGAGACCATCTATATAACGCACGCCCATTTCGACCACTTCTACGGTCTGAGCATTCTGCTCGACCGTTTCCCGGGCGCTCGGGCGATAGCCACGCCCAGCGCGGTCAAGGCTATGCAGAGTGTCTTTTACTCCCCCAGTGGAGCGGTTAGCCCGCCGTATGTTTCCTGGCCAAGTGCCGACTAAGTTGGTCTCACCTGAGCCCTATGAGCATGACACGTTCACTCTCGAGGGTCACGAATTGCGCATTATCGAGGAGGGCCGCACCGATAGTCCTGATTCGACCTCTCTGTACGTTCCGTCGATCAACCTGATCGTCGCTGGCGACGTGGTGTACAACCAATGCCACATGTATGTCGGCGACACCACCCCCGAGAGCCGAAAGAATTGGATCGCGGACCTGGACAGGTTAGCAGCGCTGAACCCGACGATGGTTGTTGCCGGTCACAAGAAGACTGGTGCGCCCGACTCACCGTCGGCGATCCAGGACACGAAGCGCTATCTGCTGGACTTTGATCGGCTGCGGCAGACCACTGCGTCCGACGAAGAGCTGTTCAAGCAGATGACCGAGCTTTACCCCTACTGGGCGGCCAACCAGTCGTGGTTGATGTTCGGATTCCCGAGCGGCTGATTGGAGCGCTCGCTCGCCTATAGATCGGAATCGGAGTCGTCAATGACCACAGTACAAATCGGACGGAAGAGTTATGAGGTGCCAGATATGTTGCAGTCGGGGATTAACATTGGGCAGCGGTTCACGTTTAAACCATTGTCCGGCGAATCTATGCGTGAACGGCAGGCAGTCGTTACTCGGGTACTCTCCAATCGGGAAAAGGGATTCGGACCTGAGGTAGGGTTTTATATCGCAAATTGGGTCGAGGCCCGTGAAGTGTCCGAAGCACAACCGCCAACAGAGTTGGTTTTTGGTCGGGGTACGGACGGTAATGTATATCTCGACGGGCGTGCGGTCAGTATCGCCTTGCTCCCTTACTCCTCTACTGCGAGGCGCAGTGATTAGCGCAAAGCACAAGACGATGGCACACGGTTCCACGCCGTCTCACGGAAGGGCCGACACGCCCTCGCTCTAACCAAACATCAAAGAACGGATAACAAAGACATGCCGGAAGCGACTTGGAAACCTCACGAGAAGCATGGACGGCTCACGACGCAGAGTGACCTCCCAGACACTGTCTACGCGTTTCCGAAGCAGCGCAAAGAACCATTGACCGACGAACAACATGTGCGCAACGCGGTCGCGCGGTTCGATCACGTTATCGACGTCTCCGATGCGGACCGTGCGTTGGCGTTCGCGAACATCCAGAAAGCTGCAAACTACTACGGCGTCACCCTCACGGAAACGTCATGGCACGACCTTGTGCCGCGTAAACGCCGAGCGCAGAGTTAAGCGGAAATATCAAACCGATCAACCAACTTGAAAAGGAGACATAATATGACGGATACAAACGCGGTGATCGCGACTTATGACAACCACTCGGCAGCGGAAGACGGCGGTCAAGGAACTTCAAAAGTCGGGCTTCGACATGAAGAAGTTGTCAGTCGTCGGGAAAGGATTACCACACGGACGAACATGTCGTCGGCTACTACAACGCCGGAGACCGCATGAAGTATTGGGGCAAGTGGGGTGCTTTCTGGGGCGGCTTCTGGGGCTTGTTGTTTGGCGCTGCATTCTTCTGGGTGCCCGCGGTAGGCCCGGTGCTGGTCGGCGGTCCGTTGGTGGCCTGGATCGTTGCCGGCCTGGAGAACGCGGTCGTCGTTGGCGGTTTGAGTGCTCTCGGCGCGGGTCTGTACAGCATTGGCATACCAAAAGACAGCGTCGTCGAATACGAGGCCGCCGTGAAAGCCGGGAAGTACGTGGTGGTCAGCTCATGGAACTGCCGCAGAGGCGGCCAAGGCCAGAGAGATTTTGAACTCGTCGAAACCCGCCCAGGTGACCGATCACGTTCTCGAACCTGCCACGCAAACAGCGACCCGTTGAACGCATCATGAGGCGGGGACCGGCTGTGGGTGGAACCTCGCCTCACGCCGCTTCGAATCGCAGAACTGTACCGAGTAAGGAAATGAA
>CAVUKW010000004.1:0-1749052 GCA_963742255.1 Terriglobia bacterium | reverse complement strand
GAACCCATCTTGTTCAGGGAGAGATTCCGCTGAAAATGGCGGGATGCGGAGCAAGGAGAGATTCGGGGCCTCGTTGAGGGATTTGCGAAAAGCGGGATGACGCGGCGCGAGTATTGCGCCAAGCACGGCATCGGGATGACGACGCTGGACTACTGGCGGCGTGCGCAGCGGAAACAGAAGCCGACGTTGGTGCGGGTCGCCGTGGAAGGAGCGCAGCCGCAGACCGGTTTCGCGCTCGTGCTGGCCAATGGCCGGCGCATCGAGAGCTCGTGGAGCTTCAGCGCCAGTGACCTGGAGAAGTTGATTCGAGTGGCCGAGGGCTGAGTCCGCGTGTTCGGCCTGGGCCTGGCGACGAAGATCTATATGTGCGGTCGAAGCGGTAGACATGCGGAAGGGTTTTGAAGGGCTATACGGATTGGTGCGGGATCAGTTGGGATCAGATCCGCTGAGCGGGCACCTGTTTCTATTTTAATCGCACGCGCACACGCCTGAAGGCGCTGGTGTGGGACGGCAGCGGGCTGTGGGTGTGCGCCAAGCGTCTGGAGAAGGGCCGCTTCCGCTGGCCGGAAGCCGAAGGCAGCACAGCGTAACGATGCGATCGGAAGAGTTGGCGATGCTGGTGAACGGTCTGGATGTGAAGCAAACCCGGCAGCGCAACTGGTATCGCAAGAGCGCGTAAAAATCTCTCGCGTATTGTTCGGAACTCCCGTAAAATAGAGCTTCCTTTATGGCCGCTGCCGATCCGCAGGTGCGCATTGAGATGCTGGAAGCGGCGTTGCGCACTGCCAGTCGTGAACTGCATTGGGCCAACCTCACGATTCAGAAGAAGGACGTTGAGATTCAGTTGCTCCAAGAGCGGCTGCGCAAGCAGCGCATCGGGTTTCTGGGGCCTTCGAGCGAAACGCTGAGCGATTTGCAACTGGAGTTGCTGGCCGAAGAAGAGCCAAGCGCAACGCGCGAGGAAGTGGAAGCGGAATCGCGGCGCGAGCCGATTCCGACGGCGCCGCCGCGCGAACGGAAACCGCATCCGGGCCGCAAGCCTCTGCCGGAGAGTCTGCCGCGCGTCGAAGAAGTGATCGCCTGCGAAGCCAACTGCACGCACTGCGGCGGTGAAACGCGCGTGATCGGCTACGACTTGAGCGAAGTGCTGGACCGCGAACCGGCCAAGTGGTTTGTGCGCGTCACCAAACGCGAAAAACGTTCGTGCGGAAAATGTTCCGCCATCCAGATGCCGCCGCTTGCGCCGCGCATTGTGGAAAAAGGGCTGGCCAGCGATCGCGTGATCATCGAAACGGTGGTGGCCAAGTACTGCGACCACCTTCCGCTGTACCGCCAGGAAGCCATGATCGAACGCGAAGCGGGCGTGGAGATTTCGCGCGCGACGCTGGACGGCTGGGTGATGCGCGTGGGCGAGCTGCTTCAGCCGGTAGTGGAAGCCATGCGCGCGGATCTGCTGCGCGCATCCTATATACAGGCCGATGAAACCATCGTGCCGGTGCAGATGCACGACGGCAGAGGCTCGGATCATCAGGCGTACCTGTGGCAGTACGGAGCGCCTGGCGGCGAGACGGTGTTCGATTTTCAACTGGGCCGCGGACGCGATGGTCCGGCGAAATTCCTGAAAGACTGGAACGGAATCTTGCAAACCGACGGTTACCAGGCTTACGATCAGGTCGGCGGACCGGGTCTGATTCACGTGGGCTGCTGGGCGCACGCGCGGCGCAAGTTCGTCGACGCGGTGAAAGTGAATCCGCAGGACGGCGCGGCCATCGCGATGGTCACGCGCATGGATGCGTTGTTTCTGGTTGATCGCCACGCACGCCAGCAACAGTTGAACGCGGAGGAGCGCGCGGCTTTGCGCCGTGAGCACGCGCAGACCTGGGTGGACGAGATTCATTCCGAGTGCCGGACGCTGCGAGCGCAACTGCTGCCCAAAAGCGCGCTGGGTGAAGCCGTGAATTACACCTTAAATATGTGGGCCAAGCTGCGGCGTTGCTTCGATCACGCCGAAGTCGAACTGTCCAACAACGTCGCGGAGAACTCCATGCGGCCCGTGGCGCTGGGCCGGAAGAACTGGCTGCACGTGGGCAGCGCGAAGTCCGGCCCAAAGGTCGCGGCGATCCTCTCGGTAGTGGAATCCTGCCGCCGACTCGACGTGCCAGTGAAGGAGTACCTTCTTATTGTGCTGCCAGGACTTAGTCGGCGAACAATATCAGAGGTAGCTAGCCTTACCCCAGCTCGTTTGGGCGGCCGGTCGCGCCTGACGATTCTGGATCATGATGAGAGGAGTTCTGAGCTGAGCGATTCGTGACGATGCGTTATAGCATCTCGCACTGATTCGAGTCGATGAACGCGATTAATCAACTAGCTAATGTGGCTTAGAGATCCTTTTCGTTACACGCGCGGAGGCGATCCGATTCCAGAGGCATTGGACGCACAGGCCCAGTTCCTGGCGAGCAGAGAAGAGCTGCCGTCTGAAAAACGGGTCACCGAAGCTCTTGGTTCGGTCAACGTGCGCCCCGAAATAGCTTTATTTGCTTACGATTTCTTTGCGAGCTTCAACATTCCCATTGGTAAGATCCGTTGCGATGATCGGATCAAAGATGATCTTCACTTGAAAGAGGCTCTTCGAGACGACTGCGACGAGGACCTCGCTGACGAATTGAAACGACGCTTTAATAGGCGCCTCCGAAGGTGGCCACACATCGAGACGATGGGTGACTTGCTCGGATTTCTGGACCGACGCGCCCAAGACGGTTGAAGCCGTCCTCACCGATCCCGGCCAATTAGACTGCCATCACGCACCAGAGCGGGTTCGTCTAACGGATACAGACTACCTGAACGGCGCCCTTCAAGCAGCCGCCATCGTCACCGATGAAACGATCACCTCAGCCGGTTCCGGGTTGGCGGGAGCGAGGAACGTCAGTGTTAGTTAATTCTTTGTCATCGTCAGACCGGCTACCACAGCATCCGTATTATGGGCAAGGCGCAGACCATACGTCCCGTCAGTTGATTTCAGCTTTCCGGCGGTAACCAGTTGGGCCTTGTCATATGTAGCCACTAATGTCCCGTTAATGGCGCATTCCACCTTGCTGTCCTTCACCGAAAGCGCGATCTCCTGAGTGACGGGCTGACCTTTTCCGGGAGCCTTGTTGACAGCGCCATTGGCCTCGCCGAGAAACCCATCCATTTTGAATGGCGCCGGTCCGAATCCGCGGACGATGAACTTTCCGTTTCCATAGGCCGCACAGTAAAGGTCGGTCTGCTGCGGCGTACCCATGTCATTGCCGGCGATGAATATACCGTAGGGGTGCGGATGCGTGTTGAGGTTCATGTACTTCGGCTCATGGAATGTTGCCTTCACGGTGTAGTTCCCAGAGGCGTTCGCGCCATCCATCCAGTAGTTCGCGGCGGGACCCGTTGTGGCGTGGAGCGAGTCGCCTTCTTCGGATAACTTCGCATCTTTGATGCTCATGCCGGCTCTTTCTTCCGCTGCGTCAATGTCGCCGCGCCAGCCCGCCACCTTAACGCCGCCGTCAGTGACCGCACGCGATCCATCGGCGGTGGTGCTACCGGCAAAACCGACGAAGGGGCCTCTTACGTAGAACAGGATTACGAGCAGCACCACAACCGCGAACAAGGAACCGAGAATGATCAGGATGATTTTTTTCATTTGTGCCGAATATCCGTAACGAAACTTTTCCATTACATCATGGATGAGAGTTCGTTCGCTGTCGGTGCTGAAGCAGATGGGCGAACGTTCGGATCTCGACCGGAGCCTTAGGGATCACGACGTACCGAGGTGCCTGATAACGGGCAATATCTAAAGCGGACTGGACTGCACTTCCCCGAGATTGGCGTTACCCTTCAAAGTACGGTACTTCGGGATACGCTGTTTCACTCGGTTGCTGCCTGCTGCTCGAAGCCCTCATCACACTCCCGTCACTGAAGGTAAATGATCGTCGCGTCGGAAGTTTCCCGTCGCTGGGCGAACCGCTTTATTCCGAATACGCGCGGCTTCCCGCGATAATAAGGGATCCATGTTGTTGAAGATTTCGAGCAACGCACCGCAGGCGACCGATCTCGGTTTTCTCCTGCACAAGAATCCCGCCAACCTCCACGAGATCGAGATGCCCTTCGGCAAGGCATTCGTGTTCTACACCGAGGCACGCCCCGAACGCTGTACGGCTTGCCTCCTGCTGGAGATCGATCCCGTGAGCCTGGTGCGTGGCGCTCAGCAGTTGGAGGACTACGTGAACGATCGACCCTATGTGGCGTCCTCCTACGTTACCGTCGCGATCAGCCGGGTATTCGGAACGGCACTCGCGGGCAACTGCCAGAAGCGTCCTGAACTGGTCGGGACGAAATTGCCGCTGGAAGTGGTAGTTGAGGTTATCCGATCACGCGGCGGCGCGGACGTACTGCACAAGTTATTTGAGCCGCTCGGCTACACGGTGGAGACATCGCAAATCCCTCTGGACGAGAAGTTCCCCGAGTGGGGCGAGGGCCACTACTTCCGGCTGTCGCTTCGCGCCGAGATCGACGGTTCACGATCTGCTGACGCACCTGTATGTCCTGCTGCCGGTGCTGGATGAAGAGAAGCACTACTACATCGGCGACGCCGAGGTGGAGAAGCTGCTGCGCCACGGGGAAGGCTGGCTCGTCGGCCATCCCGAGCGGAACCTGATCGTGAGCCGGTATCTCAAGCGACGGCGCTCGCTAACCGATCAGGCGTTCGCGCGATTGCTGGACCAGGAAGTCGGCGAAGTGGAGGCCACCGAAACCTGGACAGAAACGGCGGCGCGGGCGGAGAAGGACCTGGAACGTCCGATGACGCTGCACACGCACCGACTCAATCAGGTTGCCACCACGCTGAAGGAACTCGAAGCCAAGTCAGTGCTGGACCTCGGATGCGGCGAGGGCAAGCTGCTGCGGCGCCTACTGGCCGACCGGGCCTTCGAGCACATCGTGGGAATGGATGTTAGCCATCGGTCCTTGGAGATCGCGTCCGCAAAGCTACGGCTGGAACGGATGCCGGAGCGCCAACGCAAACGCATTCAGCTCATGCAAGGCTCGCTGCTGTATCGCGACGCTCGCTTGAACGGTTTCGACGCGGCGGCTCTGGTCGAAGTGATCGAGCACTTGGACGCGCCCCGGCTGACGGCCATGGAACGGGTGATCTTCGAGTTCGCCCGCCCACGCCACATCGTCATCACGACGCCCAACCGCGAATACAACGTTTTGTTCCCGACGCTGCCGCCCGGCAAGATGCGGCACAACGACCATCGCTTTGAATGGACTCGCGCCGAGTTCGCCGCCTGGGCCGAACCCGTGGCAGCTCGAGTTCGGCTATGAAGTACGGTTCGCGCCGGTAGGCGGTATCGATCCAATGTATGGCGCACCTTCCCAGATGGCCGTCTTCGCTCTGCCGACCGGGGTTGCTAGATGAGAACCATCGAGATCCCCGAACTGGCATTGGTCGCGCTGATCGGCGCGTCCGGCTCGGGCAAGTCTACGTTCGGGCGTCGCCATTTCCTGCCGACCGAAGTGCTGTCGTCGGATTTCTTTCGCGGCCTCGTCAGCGATGATGAGAACGATCAGGCGGCAACCGGCGACGCCTTCGACGCGCTCTATTACATGCTGGCCAAGCGCCTTGCGCGCGGACGCCTCACTGTAGTGGATGCAACCAACGTGCGCCAGGAGGACCGGAAGCGGTTGGTCGAACACGCGCGGCAATACCACTGCTTCGCCATCGCCATCGTGTTGAACGCTTCCGAGAAGACCTGCCTGGAGCGCAACCGGAACCGCCCGGAGAGGTCGTTCGGACCGCACGTAGTCCGCCGCCAGCTTGGGGACCTGAAACGCGGACTGCGCGGGCTGGAACGTGAAGGTTTCCGCTACGTTCACCTGCTGAACGAGGATGACATTGCGTCCGATCAGGTCGAGATCCGGCGCGTACCCCTGTGGAACAACAAGAAGGACCAGCCCGGCCCGTTCGACATCTTTGGCGATCTGCACGGTTGCGCCGCCGAGCTAGAGAGCCTGCTCACGCAACTGGGGTGGGAGCGACTCGTCATGGAAGAACCCGAGCCGTTCTGGGGAGGCGAGTGCCTGGCGGCACCCCGAGGGGCGGCGTGCGATCTTTCTGGGGGACCTTGTGGATCGTGGTCCCCGCGTGCTGGACACAGTTCGTATCGTGAGAAACATGGCCAAGCAGGGCACGGCGTTCTGCATCGCCGGGAACCATGACGTGAAGCTCGTCCGCTGGCTGCGCGGCAAGCAGGTGCAGGTTAAGCACGGCCTGGAGCAATCCATCGCCGAGATCGAGCCGATTGGACCGGATGACCGTGGCAAGCTGGCGTCCTTCCTCGACGGACTAGTCAGCCACTACGTTCTGGACGGCGGTCGGCTGGTGGTCGCACACGCGGGACTTGCGGGAGGAGATGCACGGGCGCGGCTCCGGCGCGGTGCGTGAGTTTTGCCTATACGGCGAGACGACTGGCGAGACCGACGAGTTCGGGTTGCCGGTGCGCTACAACTGGGCCGCAGAGTATCGCGGCAAGGCGGCGGTCGTGTACGGCCATACGCCGGTGCCGGAGCCCGAGTGGTTGAACAACACCGTCAACATCGACACCGGCGCTGTGTTCGGCGGCAAGCTCACGGCCCTGCGTTACCCCGAGCGGGAGTTTGTATCGATTGCTGCAGCCCGCGAATACGCCACACCGATCAAGCCCATCGCAGCGCCGGCAGCGACGGCACGCACAAGTCAGCAGGAACTCGATGACGTGCTGGATCTTCAGGATGTGACCGGCAAGCGATTCATTGAGACACGCCTCTTCCGTAACGTCACGATCCGCGAGGAGAACTCGATTGCGGCCCTTGAGGTCATGAGCCGGTTTGCGACAGATCCACACTGGCTGATCTACCTGCCCCCGACAATGTCCCCGAGCGAAACCTCCAGCCGCGAGGAGTATCTGGAGTATCCAACGGAGGCGCTCACATACTTCCGCAAGAGCGGCGTGACGCGGGTCGTGTGCGAAGAGAAGCACATGGGTTCCCGCGCCGTCGTGGTGGTGTGCTGCGACGTGGACGCTGCGCGAAAGCGGTTTGGCGTGATCGATGGCCGGAGCGGAGTCTGCTATACGCGAACCGGGCGACCGTTCTTTCCTGAACCGGACAAGGAAGTAGAGTTCATCGCGCGAGTCCGGGCCGCGCTGTCACAGGCGGGCTTCTTCGAGGAGTTTCAAACGGAGTGGTTCTGCCTGGACTGCGAGTTGATGCCATGGTCGGCGAAGGCGCGCGAACTGCTCCAGCGCCAGTATGCGCCGGTCGGTGCTGCCGGGGTTGCGGCTCTAGAGGCGGGAATCGAAGCGGTGAGCCAGTCGCCCGCCGCGTCCGGCATGGCGGATAGATATCGCCACCGGCTGGAGCGTCTGCGGAAGTACCGGGAAGCATACCGGCGATACTGCTGGCCAGTCAACTCCCTGGCCGATTACAAGCTCGCGCCATTCCACTTGCTCGCCAGCGAAGGCTCGGTCCACTCCGACAAGACGAACCGCTGGCACATGGAGACCCTGCACCGGCTCGCCGCTGCCGATCCCGAGTTCATTTTGGCCACACCGTTCCTGGAGATCGATCTGGCGAATGAGGCCGAGTTTCGGAAGGCGTGCGAATGGTGGGAAACGCTTACCGGAAAAGGTGGAGAAGGCATGGTCGTGAAGCCGCTCGACTTCGTGGCGTGCGGACCAAAGGGGCTGGTCCAACCGGCCTTAAAGTGTCGCGGCCGGGAATACCTACGGATCATCTACGGACCCGAGTACACCGCCGCCGACCAGCTTCCGCGATTGCGCTCGCGGGGGCTATCGGGGAAGCGGTCGCTGGCGGCAAGAGAGTTCGCGCTCGGGATGGAAGGGCTGGAGCGATTCGTCGCCCGCGAACCGCTCCGGCGCGTTCATGAGTGTGTCTTCGGAGTACTTGCACTGGAAAGCGAGCCAGTCGATCCACGCTTGTAAAACTGCTCACCAGCGCGATTTGCGTCGCCGAACCTGCGCTGACCAGACGTCGATGCCCGGGCCCGTTGTGTGGTGTTATCGGCCATCTCTCGGAACGCTGTCCGACACTGGACCGTGGCACGCCACACCCTCAAAATATCCGTCGCCCGCATCAGCGCTGCTGGCGCGAGAGTGTGAGTGAAATGCCGTCCAGCGATTCCTCTGGCTTAATCGCGAGTTCGTTCGCCAGCGTCGGAGCGATATCCACCGTGCTGGCGGGGTCCATTCGACGCTCGCCGAGCCACGGACCCCAGAAGATGATCGGGATCCGTCGATCGTAGTCATAGGCGCTGCCATGCTGTGCCGGATCTTCGTCCGGCGGCCCACCCCGCAGGATCATCGCCTTAAATGCGAGCAGAATCTCGCCGGCCCTTTCCGGGGCAGCGCTGAATTTGAGCCGGTAAAGCAGACTTTCCTCGCTCGGATCATCAAATCTCTTGGTGGGGAGCGCGGCGATTTCGTCATAGGACGCGGCCACGGCAACGTCGGGCATGGCGCGAACGATCTTGAGTACTTTGGCAACCAACTCTTTGTGATCGCCTAAGCGTCGCGCCGCGGCCGGGTCGAAATAGAGCTGGTCCGGATCATGCGAGTCGCCCACCAGCAGCAGGTCTTTATCAAGGTGCAGCTGACTTCTCACCCGGGACTGCAGCTCCTTGATCCAGGCTTCAATATCGATTCGCTTCGCTGGTATTCCCTGATCCTGCAAACGCTCGGCAAAATCGAGGCCGCCATGATCCGCGCTCAGGACCACGGCGACGGATCTTCCGCCCGACTGAATGCGATCGAGGAACTGCCCCAGCCGCCGGTCCAGCCTGCGAATCTGATCGAGCATCTCCGGGCCGCTATTGCCGAAGGCGTGCTCCAGCGCGTTGGTGGAGGAAAGCCCCAGAGCGAGCAGATCGGTGGTTTGGCCCTGGCCCAGGTGCTCGTTCAGGATGAGATCCTCGGCTGCATCAAAAGTGGCATCATCGGAGAACGGCGAGGCGCGCCATCGTCTCCAGAAGCTGCCGTCCTGAGTCTCTTTGAACAGGTAGCCGCCTTTCGCATCCATCGTGAAACCGGGGGCTTGTATCAGGCGGGGGAGCTGACTGATGACGGGAACGTTCCCCGCCATCCAACGGCCGGGATAAGTGAGGCCGTCGGTCGGACCCATCGGTGTCCATACCAGGCTTCGATCGCGCAGTTCCGACAGCAGGTTCTTGTTGAACTGAACGAGCCACGCGGGCAACGCCTTGGCATAGGCCGTCGACGTCGTGAAGCCGAATCCGTCCTGGAACCAGTAGACGCCGTCAGCTTTCGGTCCAGCCATCAGGATGGAAGCGCGATCTTTTCCGGAAATCGCGAAAACGCGGCTGCCGGGCACCTGATCCTTGAGCCAAGTGCCGAAGGTAGTTCCTTTAAACCGTATTCCGCTGGAGCCGGCCTTTCCGGAGGGTTCGCCGAAGTCGACGGCATTCGAATCCTGAACACAGTAGACCATCTCGCCGGTCGCCCGATCGCGCCATTGATTTGCGGGAATGCCGGTGGATGCCGGATGCCTGCCGGAGAGCAGAACGGAATGGCCGGGACCAGTCTCGGTGAAGGCATGTTCCTGGAATGAGTTCGCAAAGTAAACGCCTTCCTTTTCGAGCCTCCCCAATCCTCCCGGAAGACCGGCGCCATAACGGTCCATGATTTCTTGAGAGAGCATGTCCACCGAAATCATGATGACCAGGTTGGGCCGTATCCCTGGCGGTTCAGCGCCTTGTATGGGCAATCCGGAGATTGCAACAAGGGCAATCGCGACGACGGCTGTCGCGCTCGCATGTTTCATCTGTATCGAGTCCTTTCGACTACACTCGGGCTTTCGTTAGCACCTCGGTTCACGCTGAATCAACCCAAGTCGCGAAGCGGCATTCCGCTCCAGCGTATCTTAATCCGCCCTTATGTCGCGGCGTCGCTGCAGGCGGGACTGTCTTCTTCACGCAATGGATGCCCAACCAACGCGGCCAGGCTCAGTCCACTCCATGGCTGCAGAGGCTGCGGCAAATCGACCGGAAACATCGGTGAAAACAAGGATTATCGGCAGCTTTGGAGGAGGCGGAAGATACACTTACGGAGATAGACCTGCGCCAAGGTCAGACTGCCGGACATTTGCGCGTTTATCAGGACTGATCCCGCGAACTTCCTCCACGGCATTTCTGTCAGGTGTTCTCATATCATTGCGCAAACCGCCAGATTGCCGACGTAACTCTTCGCCATCAGAACTTTGATGCCGTGAATGAATTTCTCCGAGGATGAGAGTCTCGCGAGAGAAATCGTGACCCATTCTCGTCTGCTCTGCCGCTACTTTTCGCCTGCAAAGCCGCTTTCTCGCCGGTAAGCTGCCGGAGTGATCGAAAAGCGCTTTCTAAAAATTGTTGTGAAATGACTCTGGCTGCCGAAGCCGAGTTCCATGGCTAATTCAGCGATAGGCAAGCTGGTCTTTTCGAGCAGGGTCCTGGCCCGATCCAGGCGCTTTTTCAGCAGGAACTGATAGGGAGTCGACCCGGTTGATTGGCGGAAGAGCCGGGTGAATCGATGTTCCCCCATGTCGAGTTGCCTCGCAAGGGCGGCAATACTGAAACCTTCCGGCGGCGCAGCCTCTACAAGATCAATCGTTTTCCGAAGTTCCCCCGATGAAAGTCGACCCCGGCGCGTTGACGGGACCGGGGCCTTGGTCCAACGGCGGATCAGGTGTCCACTGAGAAGTGTTCCGATGGCCTCCAGATACTGCCGGTCGGCGACGGCGCCCGAATAGAATTCGCGGCGAAGCGTCGAACCGATCGCCTGAATCACAGAATCCAGAGAGCACTCCGTGCGCGAAATTTCGCGATCCAGGCGAACTGGCCGCTCTGCCGCCTGCTCCATCTGCGCGGGGGCAAGCAACACAACCACCACCTCGCTGCCGCCTTCCCATCCACCCGTATGAGCTTTACGCGATGGGATCAGGTAAAAAAAGCTCGGCTCTTCGCCCAGACCGATTCGCGACCTGCCGCGCCGGGCCGTGAAGTGAATTCCAACCTGAAGATCATCGTGTTCATGTTCAGGAAGATGCATGCCCACGGGGCCACCATGCATAACGCACATCGATGGGAGGGTCACGCAGGTGTCTCTCCCCGGGGTCCAAACCGGAGACTCCATACCGATATTTTAACGGCAAGACTCTATGCAAGTCTGTCCGGAATCTCATAAACGATGCGGGAAACTTGAAAGACAGTTTGAAACCGGGTACGTAAACTACAAGGGAAGAGCCGTAGCGCCCCGACGTCCGAATGTTGCCCATCAACCAATTGGCGTAAGAACTATGAACGAAGAACCGACACTAACTGAAACCGATACCGTTGCAGTGCTGACTTTGTCGCGCCCGATGGGTCTTGACTCAGCCGGAAAGCAGGCAATTACGGCGAAGGCTCAGGAACTCGCACAGCGCAGCGACCTCCGCGCCCTGATCATTACCGCGAGTCATCCTACCGCCTTTCTCGTTAATATCTCCGAAGTTTCGGACATGGAAGAACCGGCCGCGGCCGCTTTCAGCCAAGCCGGACATAGGCTTGCGAATATCCTGGAAACGCTGCCCTTCCCTGTCATTGCGGCGGTGGAAGGCGCTGCGCTCGGAGGAGGCTGTGAACTGGTTCTCGCTTGTGATCTTGCCATCGCGGGGGCGCGAGCAACCTTCGGCCAGATCGAGGCCATGGGCGGCGTCATGCCCGGTTTCGGCGGGACATGGAGGCTGGCCCGACGGGTCGGCTTTCAACGGGCCTGCGAAATGATGTTCACTGGCGCGGTGATCGGCGCAGAAACCGCAAAGGCATATGGATTGGTCCTGGACGTGGCCGCCGCCGGCGGCGCCCTCGCAGCCGCGCAGGAACTTGCCGCGCGCATCGTGAAGACCAGCCGGACTTCCGTGGCGGCGATCAAGCGTGTGACGCACGCAGGGTGGAATCGGGAACCGTCACAAATCGACGCGCTGGAAGAAGCGACATTTCCGAAGCTATTCGGCCCGGAACAGTCGGCGCGAATGCATGCCTTCCTCAAACAGCAGGGGTCGGTAGAGCAGTAGCCATTGACTCTGCGGAATCGGAGATCAATATGTCTGACATTACGTTTTACAACATGTGGCGGACGGCAAGCGCGGGGGATCGTGCCGCACTCCTCGACCGGATGAAGGGTGAAGCTCCTACGCTGGCGTCCAAAGCCGGCTTTGTTGCGATGACCGTGCTCGAGTGTGCCGAGGATGGCCGGGTTCTGGTCGAAGGCCGCTGGGAATCGAAGGCTGCCTTCGATGCCGCTGTTTCCGGCAACCCCGAGGCTCAGAAATCACGCGCTTCGCTCGAGGAGTTTGGATCACCCGAGCCCGGCCTCTTTAGGGAAGTGTTCCGCGTATCGCCGGAACGCGCGAACGATGCAGCCCTCCATCCGGCGACTACGACCATTTCCGTAGGCTCAGGAAACATTTCATTCGTTCAGATCTGGCGGATGAGTTCAGCGGAGCACCAGCAGGGCTGGCTGAGAACGATGCATAGCCATATCGGCGTCCTGACCGTGCAGCCGGGTTTCATCTCGATGAGCCTGCACACCAGCCTCGACGGCAAACAAGCGGCCGTGTACGCTCAGTGGTCATCCGAAGCCGCATGGAACGCGGCGATCCACTCGCCCGAAGCGAGGCGAGGCCATGATGAATTGGCAAGGTGGGGGGAGTGTGAGGGGTCGCCGTACCGTCTCGACTCCGTTTATCTTCCGGGTATGCAATCGGGGAGTGCGGCCCGCTATAAATAGATTGCAGGGAGAGGTATGAGCGCTGAGAAAAACGTAACTGATTCATCCGTCTTAGTGGAAGAAAGTAACGCCGATGTGAACGGGCAGACCATTCACTATCTCAGGGCCGGCGCGGGACCAGCGCTGGTCTTGGTGCACGGATATCCCGAGTCTTCCGAGACCTGGAGCAAGGTCATGCCGGAACTCTCCCGGACGTTTACCGTCATAGCGCCCGACACCAGGGGCGCAGGACAGTCTTCGCTCGCCGACCAGTTCACGCTGGAAGAAGTCGCCGACGATGTGTACGAACTGGTGAAATTGCTCGGCTTCAGGCAAGTCTGTCTTGTCGGGCAGGACTTCGGCGTCCAGATAGTGAGCGCGTATGCGGCGAAACATCGCGCGGACGTGTCCGCTCTGGTGGTGATCGAGTCGCCACTTTCCGGGTTCGGCTTAGAGGAGTTGTTCGGCAGCTTCTGGCATTTCGGGTTTATGGCGTCCCCATTCGCGGAAATGCTGATCGCGGGCAAGGAGAAGGAGTTCTTCAACGCTTTCGCATTTGACGCTTTCGTGTTTCGCAAGGACGCGTTTTCCCGGTCAGACATTGAACGCTATATCTCCAACCAGACGCGACCTGGACGGCTCAGGGCTGGCCTGGCGTACTATCGCGCCCTGCTGGCAGGCAAAGATTTCTTCGTCAACACGGTGGCACCGCCCTGGACGTTCCCGGTGCTCGCCATCGACAGCGAGCACACCATGAATGGGCTGACGGCAAAGTCGTTCGAGCGAATCGCCCCGGGAGCGAAATCAGTGATTGCGGCGGATTGCGGGCATTTCGTTCAGGAAGAGCGGCCGGACTTTCTCCTCAAAACACTGCTGGAGTTCCTTCCGCATGAGTAGAGGCACCGAAGGGAAGGCTCGACACAAGACCCTACGAAATTCTCACGCCCGCGCGCTCACTTAGACAAGACACTTGGCGCAGCCGCGCCACTTTGCTAGGTTTGTAAAATGCCCGTACCTACGATCCAGGAGCAATTCGGCCAGATCGACATCTATCTTTTCGACCAGCTTCTGAAAGGCCGCATCTCACCCGGAATGCGAATCCTGGACGCCGGATGCGGTTCCGGTCGAAACCTCGTTTACTTTCTGCGGGAAGGGTACGAAGTTTACGCCGTTGACCCAGACGTGCGAGCGGTGGAGAGCGTCCGCGCCCTCGCCCGGAAGTTCGCGCCCGCGCTTCCGGAGTCGAATTTCTCAGTCGAAGCCGTCGAACAGATGTCCTTCGACGATGCGTGTCGCGGATGTGGTCATCTGCAACACCGTCCTCCATTTTGCGCGCGACGACGCGCACTTCGAGTCCATGCTGCGCGGAGCGTGGCGGGTCCTGAAGCCCGGCGGGCTCTTCTTCTGCCGCCTCGGATCCTCGATCGGGATGGAGAGTCAGATAGAGCACATCGAGGGACGCCGCTACAAATCGCCGGATGGTTCGGAGCGATATCTCGTGGACGAAGCCCTGCTCGGCTCGCTCACCGAACGGTTAGGCGCCGAACTGGCCGACCCCGTGAAGACGACCGTGGTACAAAATCAACGCTCGATGACCACATGGGTCCTACGGAAAAAACTGCTCTAAGAAAAGCAGACCTGCTGCTTCATCTCCTGGTTCGGTGTGGAACCAAACCGTCGTAGGGCCGTCCTATCCGGGGGGCAGGCCAGTTAGAGGCTTAGGCCGCCATCCACGATCAATTCGCTGCCGACGGTGAATGCGGATTCGTCCGAAGCCAGAAACACGACCGCGCTTGCGATCTCGGCAGGTTTGCCGAAACGTCGCGCGGGGATCTGACTTTCGAGCGACTCGGACACGGTCTTCAGGTCCGCGGCGGAGAGTCCAAGTTTGCTGTAGAGCGGTGTGGCAATCGGTCCGGGGCTCACTGCGTTCACGCGAATTCCGCGCGAAATCAACTCGCCCGACAGAGTACGCGTCAGCGACAACAAAGCAGCCTTGGTGGCGCCATAAACCGACGTGTTCGGCATGCCGATGTGGGCATTGATGGAGGCGTTCAGAACGATCGAAGCGGGGTTGGCGAAGACCGGCAGCAAGGCCTGGATCAAAAAGAAGGGACCGCGCACATTGGTGGCAAAGGAACGGTCGTATGCTATTTCGTCCCATGCCTCCACGGGCTTCAGCTCGGTCAGGCCGGCGTTCACGAACAGTATATCGAGACTTCCGAAATTCTCCTTTACCTTCCCGGCCACGGCCCGCTGGCCGGAAACGTTGGCGGCATCGGACGGGATAAAGAGCAATGCGTCCCCGAATTCCTGACGCGCCGGGCGGAACGACTCGGGATCGCGGGCCGTGATGGCCACCCTTGCGCCCTCGGCAACAAACTGCCTCGCCGTTTCTAGACCGATCCCGCTCGATCCTCCGGTGATGAGTGCTGACTTCCCTTTTAGTCTGTCCATGGATCAACTCTCCGTCAGTTTGCGGCTGCCGCAGTCCGAGCATGGCTCTCCGCCCAATTGAGCGCGTAGTCGGCGACTTCTTCCCAACCGTCCTGGCCCAACGTATAGTGCGTCCGGCCGGGGAAGTTCTGGTATTCAGTCACCGCTTTCGACTTCCCGTACAGTTTGAAATTCGCCTCCACCACCGAGGCCGGCGAGACATGATCATTGCCTCCGGAAATGAGCAGCAGAGGAGCCCTTTGATCGTTCTGAAAATTGACCGCGGTTGCGGCGTGCGGATTGAAATTCGCGAAAGCGGCCTGGAACAATACGTGGTCGGGACCAGGGACAGCGTACCGCTCAAATACCGCCAGCGACTCCGGTTCATTCAGATTGTTGGTGAATGCGTAATGAAACTGCCCGGCCGTCAGCGGCACGGCGCGATGGTTGTTTGCGGGATAGCTCAACGCTGGAAAGGACACTCTAAGCGTAGATAGAGGAAGAAACAGGATGCCTTTGACGGGCGCCGGTGCGATGGCGACTCCGGCGGCGCCTAAGCCGCGATCCAGCAGGATCTGGGTGATCAGCCCGCCGAAAGAATGCCCGACTATAAATGGCGGACGGTCCAGACTGCGAATGATCCGTTCATAGTGGTCGACGATGGCGCCGATTCCAAGCTTTGCGATCGGCGAGGGATCGCGCCGCAGTTCCGCAATGTCGCCCTCCATTCCGGGCCAACTGCGGGCGATCACGCGATAGCCGTAGTCAGAATAGCGCCGGACCCAGTTCTCCCAACAGAGAGACGTCATCCAAAGGCCATGAATCAAGACGATTGACTGCTGTGTTGGCGGCATATAGCTCCTTTCGGAATCCATTTTCCCCGCGTCCGGCATTGCGGTCTTGAACGATAAGGGCGTGCTTTGTCTGATCCGGACACAAACGGTAAAATAAACGCGGAGTTCATCCGCGGGAGGGACGCATGAGGAATCAGGTCGCTTACGGAAGTCAGCTAAGCCTCGCGTTTCGCGCGCGAAATGCGCCGAGCCTGGCCGCCAGGGTTTTGCAGAAATCGACCGTGTCGGTCACCGAACTGCGATGCGACTATCCAAATTTCGGCAGAACGGCTCCCATGCCCCTGGAAGATGCTTACCTTGTCGCGCTGCAATTGCGCGCATGTCCCGATCATGACCTGTACTTCGATGGCCGTCTCACACGGCCCGAGAACTATGCGGAAGGCGTCACGTCCATTTACGACTTGCGCCGAGGTCCGGTGGCCGATATTCGCGATCCGTATCATTGCCTGATGCTCCACCTGCCGCGCGCCGTGCTTAGCACCATCGCGACGGAAGCCGGAGCGCGCCATCTCGGCGACCTCCGCCATACTCCGGGTGTCAGCGTAGACGATCCCGTGGTGCGGCATCTGCTTACCTGCCTGCTCCCGGTGATGAGCGAACCGCAGCAGGCGAATTCGCTGTTTCTCGACCACATCCTGCTGGCGATGGCCGCCCACCTGGCCTGCAACTATGCCGGCATGAGCCCGAACGCAGGCATGCCTGGTGGCGGCCTGGCGCCCTGGCAGGAGCGGCGAGCAAAGGAACTGATGAGCGCCAGTCTCAACGGGGACGTACCGCTGAGCCGGCTCGCGGCGGAATGCGGTTTGTCGGTCCGGCACTTCGCGCGCGCTTTCCACCGCTCGGCTGGCATGCCTCCGCACCGCTGGCTTCTGAAGCTTCGCGTGGAGCGAGCTAAAGAAATCCTGCGGACGCGAGCGCTATCTTTGATCGACGTGGCGGCCTTCTGTGGATTCGCCGATCAGAGTCACTTCACGCGGGTGTTTACGGCCATCGTGGGAATTAGTCCGGGCGCATGGCGGCGGGCGAATTCGATTCGAAGCGATTCAGGTGAGGGCCGGTAACGGTCACGATCGCCGGCCTGGTGCAACTCGATCTTCGCCTGCGGCTGATTCTCGGGCCGGTCCCAATAGGCGATCCAGCGTCCGCAGGACAAAATGCCGGTCCATAAGACCAGCGAGATGATCGCGGCCATCTTCGCCGCGCGCGGCGGACCCGCCGGAGCATCCAGCGCGGCGGAGTTACGGTAAACGCTCCTTCGGAAAATCATCGCGTGGACAAACACCAAAACCAGCAGTGAAAGTTTGAGCTGGAAATATGGGTTGTCATAATAATCCGCCAATTTCGCTCCGCCCAGGTGAACGCCCAGCGTCAGCATGATCAGCAATCCAACATGTTTCCAGGGCCGTGTGCGGGCCACGACGACGGATGCGGGAATGCCAGTCATGGCAACGCCGAGCAGGCGAAGATCGGTCATCAGGATCAGTCCGCCAAAAACGGCGATGGTCGCGAGATGGCTGGATAGGATGATGGGATAGGCCAGCCCCGATTCGCGAACGGCCGTGAAGTAAGCGGTATTCTGAATCGCCAGGCTAAACTGGTGGACCACCGACATAAGGGAGTTCCTCGACGAAAGCGTAGAAAATTCCAGCGAACACGACAGAGATCCACAGCAGCAGCGAAATCGCGCCAACGATCGCGGTGGTCGTGGTGGAGGAATCGGACATCGCCACTTTGCGATGAATCGTATAGTTGAAGATAATCGCGACGATCAGCGCAATCATCTTGTACCGGAATGACCAGTTATAGTAATACGCCAGCGGATCGGTAGTAGCGATCACCATGCCGGAAGTGATCACCACGATAAGGCCGATCATGGTCCAAAGCGAGGTCGATTTAAGAACCTCCGCGGGAGTCCGCTTCGTGAAAAGCAAGCCGAGCAAGCGAAAGTCGACGATCGCGATGGTACCCACCGACATCGCGAACATCGCAATGTGGATGCACTCGAACAGCGGAAAGGACCATTCGTTGTTATTGAGCGGATTAGTCGACGGATCGAAGTTTAGTTGCATCGTTATTTGAGCAGGGCGGTTCGAACGGCTCCATTCGCTTCGCCCCAGGCGATCCAGTTTTCGCCGCGAATCCGCGCCAGCCGGGGGTATCCCAGATCCTGCCGCGCGCCCTGCGCGATCTGAACGGGCGCATCCGAGGCCGCTGGTGAGGCCAGGCGGACCAGAAGGCGAGAGGATTTCACTCCGTCTTCGATCCAGGAGACAAGAGCGCGTCCATCCTCATTCAATGCGACGGACGCGTAACCGGAAGACCGCGCGGTATTCACTTTGACCGGCTTCGAAAACGTACGACCGTTATCGCTTGAAAACGCGATCTGGACGCGCGGCGCGCTGTCCGCGGCGGTGTACCAGGCAATCGCGACGCGATCGCCGGCGGCGGAAGCAACCGCGGCATTGACGGGGCAGGCGTTGATACGCCATTTATCCGGATTCAAGATCTTCAGAGGAGACCATTGTCCCCCATCCAGCCGCCGCACGGCGATGTCGCGAATATCCTGAGGCGTGTGGGCGCGATAGGCGACCAGCAATCCGCTCGCAGTCCTCACCGCCGACGTGGGGCAGCAGGAACACACATCTTTATCGATCTCTTCTTCCCGGATCTCGCGACCGTCGTTGGCGATCACGGTGCGCATCAGCGAAACCGGTCCATCCTCGCCTTTCAGCGCCTGCAGCCAGAAAATGGACGCTTCGCTGCGGCCGCTGGCCACGATCGAGGCGAGACCATGCTGCACGGCGCTCTTATCATGATGCGCCATCAAAGGCGAGCTCCAATGTATCCCGTCGCGCGAAGTGGAAGCGAAGATGTACTCGGCCTCGCCTTCCTGGGCGCCGGTTTCGACCCAGTGGGCGACCAGCGTGCCGTCGGCAAGGCTGAGCAGTTCGGGCAACTCTGCAGGATGCCGGAAAAATCGGCGGTTGGAGGCGATGGTACGGACCTCGGACCATTGCGATCCACGACGCATGGCGTATTGCAAGGTATAGGCGCCGGCGTTCCCGGGCGCAACCCAACTTAGAAAGGCGCTGCCATCGGCGGCAGTCGACCAGTTCGGCTGAATACTTCCTTTGGGTACGGGATTCGTCACCGGCGCGGGGCTTTGCGCGAGCGCCCCGGCGCACAGGGTTAATCCCGCCAGAATGAATTGCTTAACCATAGCATTCCGTACTGGCGTGAGTTTAATAGAGCACGACACCGGTGGCAAGCTATCTTTTGGCCATTTTTTTTGAGAGATGAGGAGGAAACGGCTCAGAAAATGAACTTGAGAGCGGCCTGCAACAGTCGCGGCGGCGCTGCGTTCACCACTTGCCCGAAGAGGCTGCTATCGACGTCGCCGTTCACTGCCGCCGGACCGAAGAAATTGGCGTGATTGAACGCATTGAACGCCTCGATCCGGAACTGCAGGGTTTTCGCTTCGGTAAATGGAACAATTTTGATCAGAGCAAGATCAAAATTGATCTCGCCCGGTCCGAAGAAACTCCGGCGCGAGGCATTCCCCGGTGTACCCAGCGCGTTGTCGCCGAATGCATTCACGTTGAAATAGGGCAGCCCATTGCGCGGATTGCCGTTGATATTGAGAGGCTGGCCGTTGTAGTCCGGCAGGTCGAGGCTGTGATTATTCACGCCGTTCGGGATGCTTCCCATGAGCGAGTTGTCGCCGTCGGCGCGAAGCGTCACGGGAAACCCGCTGCTGATACGAGTGATTCCGGAGATTTGCCAGCCATCGGTCAGGTTTTTTACCCTTCCGAAAAATCGTTCAAAGGGCAGCGTGTAGCGATAGCTGGCCACCAGGTCCTGACGCAAATCGAACGCGGAAATGGCGCGCGTCGCGCGGAAATTATACGGATTGCCGGGATCGGAGATGCTGGAGCCTTGATCGATCGATTTCCCGTAGGTATAGCCGATCAGAAAATTGAGATTCGGCGTGGTGTAGCGCAGGGTCGCCTGGAGAGCATTGTAATTGGAGTTGGCGATACTGTTGTCGTAGTCGTCGTTCGAAAAACTTGATCCGAGCCCCGCGCGCGTTCCCTGGACCGTTTGACCGGCCGCGGTGATGTAAGTCGTATCTTCGCCGAATGGTCCGCAGGTGGGCGATCCGGGTGCGACGGCGCCGGGACTGTTGAGTTTCAAACATAGCGCCGGATTGCCGGGATTCGCGGAATAGACCATCAGCAAATGATGCGCCTGCGATCCGACATAACTGGCGCTGAACAGCAGATTATGCCCGAATTGGCGCTCGATGGAGAAGAAGTAATTCTCGTTGTAGGGATAGGTATTCCACGGCGTCGGCGCGGTCATGCCGGCGATCGGCTCGAATATGGCGAAGTTATAGCTCGCGTCCGGATGCTTGATGGAGGTATTGAGCGGCGGGAAGCTCAGCGGAAACGGATTGCCGTTAAACGAGCCGTTGGCGGCGGTGATGAACGGCGTCGCAAAGAGCGGTTCACCGGGGCTGGTATAGCTCAAACCGTACGGAGGCTGCGGTTCGTCGATGGCCATCGTATTTCCTTCAATGACCGAATAATAAATTCCGTATCCCGCGCGGATGCTGGTGTTGCCGGGTCCGCCGGTGATTTTCGATAAGAATCCATCCTTGACGCCAGGCGAGTAGGCCAATCCGAGACGCGGCGAAAAGCGATTGCTGGACGGCGCTAACGTAGCCGGCACGCCCTTGTCGCCGACATAGACAAGACTCGCGGGCGCGGTGGGAAAAACAGCGGATTGCCGGCCGGGGAGAAACGTGGGGATCTGATTATATTTTTCAGACCAATACTCCATCAAGTCCCAGCGAAGACCCAGGTTGAGCGTCAGATTCGAAGTCACGCGCCAACTATCCTGCGCGAATCCTCCGGCGTATTTATGGCGGATGTAATAAGCTTGCGAATCGGCCTGATTGTAGTTACTGGCGACACCAATCAGGAAGTCCGCGAAATCCGAGCCCGTTTCCGATCCTGAGAACAGAAACGATCCGTTGAAGGTAGGATTCGGATTTACGTTGACCTGTTCATAGCTGCCGATGAATCCGGCCTTGAGCGTGTGCTGGTCCAGGACGCGGGAAAAGATGTCATTGAGGGCGTAGGTGTTGTTGGCCTGCTTCAAATTGGTGATCGGCGTTCCCATCACGAAGGAATTAAAGATCACGTTCTCGACGCCTTCGATAGCGGGCGCCAGCGGAACGATTCCGGGCGTTCCGACCCCGGTGACGAAGCCTTGGGAAGCAAGGCTCGGTCCCACACCGCCGGCGGGCTGGCCGACGTTATTGGCGTCGCGCATATAGCTGAATCGAAATTCGTTTACCGTGGTCGCGTTAAAAGTTTTGGTGTCGCTCAGACTCACCAGTTGAGATCGACCCAGGTTAAGCGCATTGAAGCCGGGAACGCTTGCTCCGCCTTGTCCGGTCGGATATGGATTGTTCAGACGGTAATCGTCGAAGAAATCATAAAGTGAAATCTGTCCCCAGCGGCCGGCGTCCTCATCGATCCGCAGGCTGCCCTTGTCGTCGCGCAGATGTTGGCCGTCGGCCCCGGTGGTGAACGTTCCAGGTCCGTCATTAGGTTGCGGGATGTACCGCAGCAGACGCTGCGCGGGTGTGGACCAGGCGCTTTGCGGAATGATCGCATTCGGAAAGACGCATTGCTGATTGCTGGAGCAATTCGGCGTGTAGTAAGCCTCGCCTGCCGTCACTCCATAGCCGAGTTGTCGCGACAGCTGGTTGGCGAGGTAAGGGCCGCCAACTGTGCCCGTCAATTGGCCGGCGGCGTCGCTAAAGTTGCCCGATCTTTCGGCAACGGTCGGCACCGCGATCAGCCCGGTGTCAATACCCTGGGCCGTTCTGGTCCCCTGATAATCCACGAAGAAGAATAGCTTGTTCTTCCTGATCGGCCCACCGGCGGTGCCGCCGAACTGGTTCTGACGGAAAAATCCGCGCTCCGGCGAAAAGAAATTGCGCGCGTCGAGATCCGTATTGCGAAGAAATTCAAACACGCTGCCGTGGAGGGCGTTCGAGCCCGATTTTGTGATCACATTTACGATGCCGCCGCTATAGTTGCCGTACTCGGCGTCGAAATTGTTCGTAAGCACCCGAAATTCGGCGATGGAATCGAGATCGGGGACGATCGCGGTGCCGCCGTTCATCAACTCTTTCACGTCGCCGCCGTTCACCAGAAATCCATTGGCATCCTCGCGCTGGCCGCTGATCGATTGATTGCCGGGATTCAATCCGCCGGATGGTGCGATGGCGACCGAGGCGCCGGCCATGACGATCGAATCGGGCAGCTGGGTGGATATCGGGACGATTCCGGGCTGCAATGCCAGGAGATCGGTGTAACTGCGGCCGTTCAACGCGACCGAGGTCATCTCTTTACCGCTGACCACTTCTCCGACCTGGGTGCTGGTGGTTTCGACGTGAACTTCGTTGGCGCTCTCGGAGACGGTGACCTGCTCCCGGCGTGTGGAAGGCTGTAGCGTGAAGTCCATTCGAACGGCGCTATCGGCGTCCACCTTGATTTCCGATTTTTTCACTGGCTGAAATCCCGGCGTTTCGATCCGCACATCGTAGCTTCCAACGGCAAGACGCGGGAAATCGTAGAAGCCCTTCTCGTCCGTAGTGCCGTTTATCCGGAATCCCTGGGCCGTACTGGTTACCGTAACAGTGGCGCCCGAAATCACCGCTCCGGTGCTATCCGTGATGGTTCCCGATATGCTTCCCGTAACCGCACCCCATGCAACAACTCCCGCGAGCAGCAATAGAGACGCGAAAAGGGGGCTGGGTCGGACACACTTCGAATGCGGCGGCAAACAGACCTCTAGGTTAATTCTACGGGCCGCCTACGCGCATTCGGCTTATCTTTCGGCCATTTATCTCGCCGTCCGACGGCTATTCGCGCCGGGGAGGCATGGTTTCGAGGGACCGCTCGACCGCAACCCGCACCAATTGGCCGCGCGTGCGGACGCCCGTTTTGTCGAACAGTTGTTGAAGGCTGGCCTTCACTGAGCTCAAGGACGCTCCGATCTTATCGGCAATTTCGCGATTGGTCTGTCCCTCGAGAACGCACCGCAACACTTGCCGTTCGCGAGGAGTCAATCCGCGCTCCGGTGGCGGGGCTCTGCGCCCAGTCTCCGCGCCGTCTCCGGAATTCCAGACTTGCCCACTGGCCACCGCGCGGATGGCGTCCAACAGTTTCGCCGGAGAACTGTGTTTCAACGCGATCCCGGAAATTCCAAGTTTCCACGCCAGCTCGCATTGCAGGTCATTCATTCCGGCGGTCACCATCAACACGCGCCCACGAAATCCCGCCGCCTGCGCGTCCGACATGAATCGGGTGCCGGTATCATCTCTTAACTCATAATCGAGCAACACGACATCGATCGCCGATCGCGAAACGACGTCGATCGCCTCGGCAGTGGTATCGCATTGGGCGATCAAATCGAAATCGCTCTCGGATGCGAGCAGGCGGCTTAAGCCTTCGCGAAACAAGACGTGATCGTCCAGCAGTAGAAGCCGGATGCGACGCGCGGGGCTAGTCATGCTCCCCATTCTGTTCGATAGAGAGCGCCAAGTCATGTTCGGCATCCGCCGCCACCAGTTCGATTACGAAAGCACAGCCGCTCGCGGTGGGGTCGTGCCGCAAATCGCCCCGAAAGGCGCGAAGAAAAGCGCGCGACAAATATAATCCGAGCCCAGTTGCATCCGCGCCCTTCTGCAAAGGCTGAAACAGGTGACTCGGATCCGCGATTCCAGGGCCGCTATCGGCCACTCGGATGATCACGCCGCCCGCCGTTGCCGCGGCTGCGATGGCAATCTTTTTATTACGGGATGCTTCGAGCGCGCGCTCGCTGTTCTTGGTCAGATTCAGCAACACCTGCAGGACGCTGTGTCGATCCGCTTGAACCGCCGGCAAATCAGGAGGAATATCCCAGGAAAGCTCGATACCGGACTCTTCACAGCATGGTTCCAGAACAATTTTGAGATCAGTCAGCAATTCGCCGAGATCGATGCTCGGCACGGCGCGCGACTCCGTACTCTGCTTCAATTCGAGCGACGCTATCTTGCTGAGCGTTTCGACGAGCGATCCGAGCGCCTCGAAGTCCTTGTTCTCGCGCAGCGATCCAAGCCGCGCGAGATTCTCATGCATCACGCCGATGGCTCCGCACACGTTGCGGACTTCGTGCGACATCGCGGCGACCAGAATCTGCGATCCTTCGAGCATCTGCTGCAAGCTGGTTTCCTCGCGTTCACGAAGATGCTCGGACGCATCCACCAATAGCGCGGCCAGGCGCGGACCGGCCGGGGTTCCATAAGTCGCAAAGAAAACGTCCGCAAGAAAAACATCACCATCTTCGCGCTGGCCGCGGGTTTGCATCTGCGTGCGGAAAATCCTGTCCGAATCCTTCAAGGACGCGACCGACCCTAGCGCGGGAACATACACCCCGATCGGGCGTCCGGGCAATTTCCCCTTTTCGACTCCGAACAAGCGATGCGCCGAAGGATTCGCCAGCAGAATTTCGCCGCCCGCAGACGTGGTCACCACCGCGGCCGGGCTGCTCTGCACCAGAAACTCCAGTTGTTCCTCAGCGGCGCGCCGTGCCTTCGTTTCGGCTTCAGCCCGGGACAGGCTCGCGATTTCCTGGCGGTAGGCTTTGGTAATCGCGGCGGCCATCAGGCCCGCCATGGCGAGCGTGGTAAAGATGAGCCCGTCGCGAGGAACCTGCATATCGACCGGAAAAGGATCCAGCTTGTCGGACAAATAGGTGCACAACGCCGCGGCTGGCAGCAGGCGCTTCCATCCCCAAATTGTTCCGAGCAGCGCCAGCGGAAACATGTACAGGAATCCAAGGGTCGCTTCGAACACGATTCGCGAGTCGGTAATGGCGATCGCGGCAATCAGCGCCATCGCGATAGCGAAGACGACCCACGGCCGCAACTGGAGTATCCGCCGCACGTCCGATCATTTGTGATTCTACAGCACGCCTTGTCGCGACCTCAGGTTCAACCTGCCCTGGGCGCATCCGAGCGTCCGGCATTCCAGCAACGTTGACCGGACCTTTAATCGTGAATGTTCCTCAGACGCTCGGCGGCGGATTCGGGCGTCAAATCTCGCTGCGGCATCGCCAGCATTTCAAAGCCGACCAGGAATTTCCTCACCGTCCCGGAGCGCAGCAGCGGCGGGTAATAGTGGGCATGCAAATGAGCTCCCTCCCGCGCCGCGCCTTGATGAAACCCCATGGTGTAAGGAAAGGGAACGTCGAACAGACGGTCATAACGCATGCCGAGTTTTTGGAGCATCGAGGCGAGATCGTCCTTTTCGGTCTCCGCCAATTCGCTGAACCCGGCAACGTGGCGCCGCGAGATGAGCAGAATTTCAAACGGCCAGACCGCCCAGAATGGCACGACGGCCAGGAACGATTCAGTCTCGCAGACGACCCGCTCGGCGAGTTTATGTTCCAGATCACCGTAATCGCACAACAGGCAAGAGCTGTGAGTTTCCTGATAGTCGGCCATCGACGCGCGTTCTCGCGCCACTTCATTCGGGATAGATTGCGTGGCCCATATCTGGCAATGGGGATGAGGATTGCTGCAACCCATCATCTCGCCGCAGTTTTCGAAGATCTGTACGTGACGGATTTCGGGACGCGCCATTAGCTGCTCGAATTCGCTGGTAAGCGTATTGATCACCTTTCGAATCCCGCCCACGCTCATACGGGCCAGCGTTAGACCGTGGTCGGGCGAAAAGCACACCACGCGGCAGACCCCTGATTCCGCCTCCGCGCGCAGCAGATCGTGCTGTGGCAGGTTCACCTCCGGCTTTTCCGTAAAAAGCGCCGGGAAATCATTATCGAAAACGAAAGTCGACTCGTAGCCAGGATTCTGAGCGCCGGAATGACGGCGATTCCCAGGGCACAAATAGCAAGACGGATCGTAGGCGGGATGAGAACGCGGCGCCACGGGCTCGTGTTGCCCCTGCCATGGTCGATCCATGCGATGCGGCGAAACCAGCACCCATTCACGCTTCAGCGGATCGAAACGCCGATGCGGAAGGTCGCGGATCGTCATCGCATTCCGCTTGGCGCGGCGGTAATCATTTCCGTATTCTAAACGTTAGATTCAAGGCGTGACGCGGAGCAGCACTACTCCGTGCGGCGCAACGTTGAATGGTTTCGAGGTGGAAACCGAGGCATGCGCCCATAGATCGCGAGCCTTCCCAACGTTGGACAAGCCGATGTCTCCGGGATGAAGGCTCATCTCGGCGATTGAGGCTCCTCGATTGAATAAGCCAACGGCGTAGTCGCCGCCGGCGAGCGGCCGGGACCAGACTTCGAGATCCCCATTTTTCGAAACGCGGTGGGCTTCCCTGCCGAGCCTATCCTGATCGACCGCGATCACCTCGCGATTGGTGAGAATCGACAGAATATCCGGCGACGCGGTTCGCAGATCATTGCCGGCCAGCAGCGGAGCCGCGAGCAGGCTCCATAGGCTCATGTGGGTTCGATACTCGGTGTCGGTCATGCCGCCATTGCCGATTTCAAGCATATCGGGATCATTCCAATGGCCCGGGCCAGCCGCGTTTTCGAGCCCGATCTGCTGGTCGAAGCCGATGTGCGACATCGAGTCCCAGGTATCGCGGATGTCTCCTGTGGTGCGCCACAGATTGCCGCCAACCTGCGCGCCCCAATCCTGGACTTTCAGAGCGCCGTACTGGCAAAGGCTGAACACGATGGGGCGCCCGGAGCGCAGCAGCGCCTCTCCCATCTTCGCGTAGACGCCGGGCTCGGAGGTGTGTTCATAAACCGCGTCGCCGCTGCACCAGTCATATTTCAGATAATCGACGCCCCACGCAGCGTAGGTCTTCGCGTCCTGATCCTCATGCTGGTAGCTGCCTTCATAGCCGGCGCATGTTTTGGGCCCAGGAGAGGAATAGATTCCAAATTTCAAACCTTTGCCGTGGACATAATCGACCATCGCTTTCATGTCGGGAAAGCGATCATTGGTCTGGATATTGCCGGCCGAGTCCCGTCCGGCCTCCCAGGTGTCGTCGATGTTGAGATAGACATATCCGGCGTCTCGCATTCCGCTGCGGACCATTGCATCGGCGATCTGCCGGACCAATTTATCGGAAACCTGATTCCGGAATTTGTTCCAGCTGTTCCAACCCATTGGGGGCGTGAGGGCGAGACCATTCAACTTGACGGCCGGCGGCACAGGCACGGAGATTTTCCGCGGCATCGGCGGCGGCGCTTCCTTCGAGACCTGTTGAGCGACCACTTGCGGCAGCAGGCCTCGTCCGCTCCGTCGGGGCGACGGCAAATGGACCAAGAGTCCGCCGGAGGCGATCTGAGCGGAAGCGCGGCTCGAAACCACTAGCGGCGCGAAAGCGAGAACAATCGCTAGACGTGACAAGATGCCTCCTTAAGACCCGCGGAAGTCCTCGCGACGGCGCGGGAAATTGCCTGCCAGCGATTATATTGACACAGCCGGCCCACGCTTACCGCCCGCACCGTTCGAGCCAGAGACACCAACGACCGCGGCGGAGAGCCACTGCCTCCGCCGCCTTGCGAGTTGCCAGCTAAGTCAACCGGCATTCATCCCGTCAGAAACGATATCCAAATCCAATCGACGGTTCGGCACGATGGGTCACCCGATCCTGGCCATTCAGTCCCGCCAGGCCATAGGTCGGTGAGCTATAAATAAAGCCGCGATATTCGGCCCGCATGAAGACATGCCGGGCGAGAGAGAAATCGGCGCCGCCGCCGTAGACAAACGCCGCCCGAGTCTGCACGCCGGCCCCGGTGAAATTATTCGGGTCGAAAATCAGACCGCCGGCGCCGGCCAGCACAAATGGCGACCAGTGACGCAGAGGAAAGCGCAGGACGTAATCGCCGCTGATCTCGTGCGAGTAGGTGGGAACTCCCAGGCCATTTGCGAACGCGGAAGTCGCGCCATAGCTCTGGGTGTTCAGCGCGTAACCGTAGTTCAACTCCACTCCATTATGCGGATTGAAGAAGAACCGATAACTCGCCAGCACGCCGCCGCTGTTGCTCGCGGTCTGATCCACTCCGTTGCTGCTGGTGGATTTTACGAAACTGCCGAATGCCTGAACGCTCGCTTCATTCTTATAGACCGGATTCTCCGATTGCGAGAAAGCGGGCATCGAAGCCACGATGCCTCCGAAAATAATCGACAACACTACCTTCTTTCGAAACATGATTTTGCTCCTTCATTCACTTGAAATCAACTTGACGATTGGATAGGAGCATTTCGTGCGCCAACTGAAGGAATGATGATTTAAAACAGGTTGAATGCGCTCGTTGACGGCGGATCGTGAGACCTGGATGGCGGCTCGTTGGCAGGTGACGTCAGTCCGTCACTCAGCCGCCCGGGCCCTTCGGATGCCGAGCTTCTCCATGCGCACTTGTAGAGTGCTGCGCTTCAGCCCGAGCATCACCGCCGCGCCTTTGGGACCGCCGACCACCCAGTCCGCCGCTTGCAGAGTTTCGAGAATGTGCCGGCGTTCGACCTCTTCCAGCGTTTCGATTTTTCCGGAAGGAATCCCGGTTTGTAGCTGTGGTTGCGGTTGGAGATCGTTCAACGGAACCTTAAGCACCGATCCCGTCGAGAGAATGACCGCGCGCTCCACCAGATTTTGCAACTCACGAATGTTTCCGGGCCAGTGATAGGCCACCAGCACGTTCATTGTTTCGGAAGGAATGGTATCGATGGCGCGGTTCATCCGCCGCGCGAACTGCTGGACGAAATGTCGCACCAGCATGGGAATATCCTCGCGGCGCTCGCGCAAGGGCGGCAGTTGAATCGGGAAGACGTTCAGACGATAGAACAGGTCCGCGCGAAACTCGTGGCTGCCCACCATCTCCGCCAAGTCCCGATTCGTCGCGGCGATCAAGCGGGCATCGCTTTTCAGGGTCCGCGAGCTTCCCAGGCGCTCAAACTCCCGCTCCTGTAGCACACGCAGAAGCTTGGGCTGCAACTCCAGAGGGATCTCGCCGATCTCGTCGAGAAAGACTGTGCCGCGGCTGGCCAGTTCAAAACGCCCGATCCGCTGCGCGACTGCACCCGTGAAAGCGCCCCGTTCATGACCGAACATCTCGCTCTCGAGCAGACCGGTCGGAATCGCGGCGCAATTTAATTTGACGAACGCGCTTTTGGCTCGCGAACTCAGATCATGAATCGCGCGCGCGATCAGTTCTTTCCCGGTGCCGGTTTCGCCATAGATCAAAACCGTCGAATCCGTCGGAGCCACAGTCTCCACCTGCTTTAGAACGTGGCGCAACGCTTCGCTCTTGCCAATGATTTCCTCGAAGTTTAATTCGCTGCGGATTTCATCTTCCAGGTACAGCTTTTCACGAGATAACTTGTCAGTCAGCTCGGCGATCTGCCCATAGGACAGCGCGTTCTCCACCGCAATCGCCACTTGCGCCGACACCTGCTTCACAAAATTCAAATCCTGCGGCGAAAAAGCCTGGCCGCGACCCACGCCAAGGGTACCGAGAACGCGCTCCCGGTTGATGAGCGGGGCATGGCAGACCCATTTAGCCACTCCGTCCTTTGCTTCGGTATACACCTCGGGCTCCCCGGAACGCACGGAGCGCATCGCGGGACTATCTTCGGGCACAATCTCGCCTTCCACCAGTTTTCCGTGGTTTCCCGGAAAGTCGATCACACAAAGACGGAGTTGATTGGTGGATTGATCGAGCAACGCGACTCCGGCTCCGTCGGACTGCATGACGGAGCGCAAGCTCGCCGAAATAGCCCGCAGCAAATCGGGAAGTTCCAGGTTAGAGTTGACCGCGTTGCTGACATCGAGCAGCATCTTCAGGCGGTCTTTCTCCTGTTGCAGGGCCGCAAAATGAAATGCATCGTCGATGGCCAGCGCCACCTGATCGGCCACCAGGGAGAGAAACTCGATTTCCTCCGACGAATACGCGTCCGGCTGCTGACTGCCGACTCCGAAGCATCCCAGCCGGCGATGGGCGGTGCGTAGTGGCAGCGCACACAAAGATCGAATCCCTTCCTCCAGCAACAGCGCGGTTACTTTGGGAAATCGCGTTTCACGTTCGAGATATGGAATTACAAGAGGCTGCTGATGTTCATATACCCAGGCGGTTGGTGTCTCGTCCGGATCCATGTCCGGGGGGCAGACGCGCCCGCCCGGAGTTTCGAGCATGCAGAAAGAGCACTCCAACCCTTCCGGATCGTAATGAATGCAATACAATGCGTCGAAGTCGACAACACCGCGCAGTTCGGCCGCCAGCGATTGGAACAGTTCTTCCGGGTCGCGATGCGCGCAAATTGTGCGGGACACGCGGAAGAGAGCCTCATAACGAGCCTGAACCGCGGGCGCTACAGCGGCTCCCATCGCTGAATCAAGAACTATTGTCACCTATTGTAAGGAGATGCCCTTCACGCAAGGCCGGGTTCAAGAATTTTAATGCCGGGACGATGGAGGTAGAAATCCGAAACCCAATCTTGGAGTTATCGCACTCCCGCGCGATGCCGTTTGACGTGAGGAATCGACTGCGTCCAGCGTTTGCCGTAGCGAGGTCAAGATGGCGCCTCTCGAGACACGCCGCACGATTGGATCCACCACCCATCGGACGGCGGCAGGAATATCGCGACTCAAGGCCATCGCCTCTACCTCGACGTAGACTCCTCCATCCGCCTCCTCATAGCGCGAAATGCTGTGCAATCGCCAGATGTATCCGCTGCCCTCATCCGGCGGCAAGGTGCGCTGATCGGATTGTCCGTAGTCTTCCACCTCGTGGATGTGAATCGCAGTGGCGAAGCTATACCACTTGTGGCTCCCCGCGGAGCAATACGATGATAGATACTCACTATCGAGCGCCGTCTTGAGGAACAACGATTTGTTCATCAGCAGCATGGAATAGCGGTCCAGGCCGGTGGTCTGACGGATCGCCCGAGACCTGAGCACAGTCGGGTTATAGACGTCCTGATAGCGATCGTAATCGCGAATCACGCCGAAAACGTCATCCGCGGAGGCGCCCGGAAAGAACGCCGCTCCCATCCAGTGATGAATCAGTCCGGAAGGAACTTTCTTCGGATTGTGTTCGCCTACCTGCATTGCGAGAATCTCTCCGGCACGAAGCCGGGCACGGCGGCCCGTGCTCTCGTCGATCCAGAGAAACGGATGCCCTTGCTGAAGGCGCGCCTGCATTGCGGTGTCCGCCGTTTCAACGTACCGCTCCCAGGCTTCAATAGTTTCGGGCTTTAGATCGGCGGCGGACAATGCCGGAGCGATTGCAAGCCCGAACAATAGCAGCCATCCTGAAGGTTTCATTGCCACGCCTCCACGATCGAAGCCGCCGGCGCGGGGCGCTCGCGGATGGTCAACTCGGCAGCTCCGAACAGGCGCGTCTCGATGTCGACGCGCGTGACGCTGAGGTAAGGTGACTGGACGCGCGGACCCGCGTCGCGGATCATTTCGATGGACCGAATGAACAGAGAAGGACGTTTCGCCAGACGGCCTTCCTGGTGCACCAGCGCACCCGTGGCGCCGTCGATCCAGATCTGCCCGTCAATCAGACCGTCCCGGCGATGCCGCGGCTTGATCTCAAACACATAGAACCTGTATCCGGATCCCGCGATCGAACCTGCATAACGAAACTTGTAGTTTCCGGTCGTGATCGCAACTCGAGAGGACGGACGAGCCGAAGCCTGTTGTTCAATAGCAAGGTAGCGCGCGATCACCTGCTGCTTCACAGTTGAATCGCCCTGCGACCGCACCACATCATATTCCAACGCCCCAGCCAGACCGGGACGGCGGATCGCTTCGAGCTGGCCTTGCTTGCCCATCTGTTTTAGAGATGCCGTAATCTCAATGTCGGTGACGGCCGCGGCCTGGATTTGGCCGGATTGAGATACGAATCGCGCAAATGCCAGGTTCGCGCCGTCGTCCATCGCCGACGCGTGCATCGGCCTCGACAAGATAAATATCAGCAGGACAAGTAAAATCGCTCGAAGGGAATGCCACGGCCGGTAGGTCGGCGCCTGCGGCGGCCCATTCAGAAAGGGACGGCCCGTGATCAGCTCCACCAGTTCGCGCGACCGCGCTGAATTCGCTGCGAACTGGGCGCCTTCGTCGTACCACCGGCGAAAAAGGCGTCGCACCGCATCGTCGATTCCCGTCACGAAGCTCATATCAATGAGCAGGATCCGGTTGCCGATGACGGAGGAAGCAGTTCGCCAGTCCTGCTCCAGTCTCAGGGCGTCATCGGAATCCAGAGCACCGGCCAGTTCGAAGCGAAATGCCGCCGGTCCGTCGTGCATGTAATAACGCATCATGTCTTTCATTGCGCAACCCGCTTGCCACTAGACAGATTCGCGAAGTGGCTGAAAAGGTTCATTTCTCGGAATAGCGCGAGTGACGGCGTGACGACCCATGGTGCCAATCGCGTGGCAGTTGCCTGTCCAACGGCGCTCCCCTCCTGCACGACGCTCAATATTTCGTCGGAGACGTGTTTCGTCCGCACAAAGTTCATGAGCATCTTTCCTCCGTTTGATCAGTGAGTTGGTCGACGATCGTTTGCCGCGCTAATCCCTTGGCCAGTAACTTCACTCCATCGTGATGCATCCTACGGAGCAAATCCCATCCGCCTTTGTCGATGGAGGTGACGTTGCTTAAGTCCACCGTTTGGCCCGCCGCCGGCGAATTCCGCCGTTCTGACCGCCAGCAGTCTTCGAGCGCCGCGACACATGCTCCGCACAATTTCCCCGCTACCCGCAGAGTCAGGGAACCAGGTATCTGCTCGGTCTCAATTCGCATCATGAAGTCACCGCTGCCGCTCACAAAAAGCATGCGCGGAGCCAAAAGACGTACGAGGGATCTAATTGAAAATGGGGAATGGACGGAAAGACAATGTCCTCTGAGTCGCTGCCAGGCTGGCGAGTGCCAACAGGATGGCGTTCGCAAGCTCCGCAGGAAATCTGATAATTTACGAAATCGACCTTACTCGCGCAGGAAAGTCCGCAGTTCCGCGAGCGTCTCTTCCGGAGCGCTTTCCTGTAACGAATGATTGCCGGGCAATCCCTTGCCGGAGACGTTCACGCCCTCTTCCCGCCAGATGGTGAGGACGTCGTACAGCCGGCCCATCGCTCCCTTGGCAGCCCATAAAGTGAGCAGCGGGCATTGGATCTTCTTGCCGGACTTTATATCCGCCTGGTCGATCGCAAGATCCACCGAGGCCGAGGCTCGGTAATCTTCGCACATCCCGTGAATCGCCCGGAGATCAGTGTTGTGGCGAAGATACTCTTTCTGGACCGGATCCGTCGCCTTTGCCGCGAGCGCGTCGTTGGCGGTCTTCAGTTCGTTCTCCGGACCGGGAGCGCGCCGCAAATAGTTGAACCAGTGAAAATATGCCTGAACGAAGTCGATCGTGACGTGCGAGTAAAGATAATGTGCGGGAACGATGTCCATCACCGCCAGTTTCCGGATACGATCGGGGTGATCCAGCGCCATGCGCCGTCCCACTCGTCCACCACGATCGTGGCCCACCATGTAAAACTGCCGATAGCCGAGATGCTCCATTACCTCTACGCCGTCCAGCGCCATCGGCCTCTTCGATTGGCTGGAATGATCGGGCAGGTCGGCGGGCTTGCTGGAATCGCCATAGCCGCGGAGATCGCACAGGACCAGGGTGAAATCCCGAGCCAAGCCGGGCGCAATCAGCCGCCAGGTGATCAGCGATTGCGGAGCGCCGTGGAACATCAACACCGGCGGCCCGGATCCGCCGATCACCGCATTGATTTCGGCGCCGGAGGTCTTGATCCTCTCGCTTCTGAAACCAGCAGGAAAAAAACGCATCCATGGCTGTTCTTCGCGGTCCGGCGTTTGTGCGCGAGCCGGGCTAGTCAGCAGCAACCCGGCACCGGCCGCAAGCGCGGTCTCCCGGAGCAAGTCGCGGCGGGTAGAACGATAAGGGTGGTCTGGCATTCACGAGCCTCCTTCCGGTCGGTTAATTGTGTTCTCCACTAGAAGCCGAATTGTCGCGGATTACGCGCGATGATCATCGCGGCGATTACCTTAGGCACGTATTCCCGCGTTTCCGCCGGTAGAGCGCGCGTGCGGTAGAGGTACCAGAAGTCGCGCTGCCGGATCGGATCCTTCACCCGGTGTATTGCCTGCTTCACTTTTGCCGGGCCGAGGTCGTAGGCGGCCAGCGCGAGCATCACAGAACTTCCAGCCCCGAAATCGAGAATCAGATCGCGGACGTACTTCGCCGCCGCTTCGGTCGACTTTCGTATGTCCCGCCGCTCATCCACTTGATCGTCCACCCGAAGTCCGTAGTGTTTGGCTGTGGCGGGGGTGAATTGCCACCATCCCACGGCGCCCGCCGAACTACTCCCGCTATCGGTCAGGCCGCTCTCGGCAATAACGATGTCCGCCAGATCTGGCGGCAGGTTGTCGCGCTTGAAAATCTCGCGCATAATTTCCATGTTGGACTGCGCTTCTCCCAGAGCGCGTTCCGTGGTGGCGCGGTCCGGACCCTGGTATCGCTGGATAAAGCGATTCACCTCTTGCAGGAATTCCGGCGGAATGCTGTATGTCTCGGCGCCGAATTCGATCATCAGGGACTGAATGGCGCGAGTCACCGGATCTTCTCCCTCGCGCGCCACCAGCCGGTAAAGCACGGTGTTCTCGAGCGCTTTCGCCTGCCCTTGAAATTGATCCAGCCGCTGCATCAACTGTTCGGTCTCCACCGGATTCTGGTCGGCTCTTTCGAGGAGGATCTCGATCTTCTGCATCTGTGCGTCCAGGCCGCGTTTCTCGCGCTTAAGATTTGCGATTTGCCAGAAGCCGTAACCGCTCACCGCGGCCAATGCGACCACCAGACCGGCGATCGCGATCTTGAACTTCCGGCCGGTCCGATGCAGAGCCTCGTCCAACATGGCTCGCATGATCGTGGCCGTTTGATCAAAGGCGCCATTGCTTCTCGCCCGCCGTGCTCTTGCCACCGCGCTCGATAACAACTGTTCGTGCTCTTGGGAAATAGAAGCGGCCGGACCGGCGTCTGGAGGAGGGCCGCTGGTCATCGGCGGCGACGGAGAAGCGACTAGTGTTTGATTCGGGTCCAGGTCCGCCGCATCTTCCATTACAAAAAGCAGTTCCGGACCGGAGGCTCCTAATTGAATGGAAGCGGGAGCCTCGACCAGTGCTTCGCGCACCAATTCGCCGTTGAGATAGGTGCCATTCGTGCTATCAAGGTCGTGGATCCGGTATACCCCGTCTTCGTGCCGGATCTCCAGATGACGCGCCGAAACACGCGGCTCGTCATCGAGGATGATGTCGTTTTCAGGGCTCCGGCCGATGCGCACGACCTCGCCGCGGATCGGGTAGCGCAGCGCGGGTAGACCTTCGGACTTTCGAACCACCCAAGCCGTCAAGGTCGTGTTGTCTGACATTTGACACGGGCCGGCCGGTGGCGGAACGACGGGACAGCCCTCCGCCCGCAATATAGCAAACAGGTGAACTAAATAGTCAAAGAGATCGCAGACCTGTCTCCGGCTGCGCGGTCAAAGGCGGGAACCCTGACATTCGACAAACGATCTCAAGTACAATTCTTGGAACGGGGTGTTTCCAAATGCAGAACAAGACAACGCGAAAGAACGTTGGCCTGTCGCCGTTCGTCACGGCTTTGGTGCTTGCGCCGATGATACTGGCTCAGCACAACGCACAGGGACCGGCAACGGAGTCCAAGACCGCCGAGCAGGTCTATAAAAACATTGTCGAGCTCAAAGGCGTGCCCGCGGAGCAATTGCTTCCAGCGATGCAGGTTATTTCCGCGTCGATCGGCGTGGAGTGTTCGTTCTGCCACGTGGCCGGCAAGCCGGAACTGGACGACAAGCGGCCCAAGAAGACCGCTCGCGAGATGATGGCAATGGTGGCATCCATCAATAAAGGGAGCTTTGGAGGCCGACTGCAAGTGTCTTGTTACTCCTGTCACCGCGGCGCGGAGAATCCAGTAGCCGTTCCGCCGGTTCTCGACAACGATTCTCCCACGCATCCCGAGTCCAGGGCGGCCGCACCGTCTGGCGCGGCTCCCACGGCGGATGATGTGATCCAAAAATACGTGGCGGCCATGGGCGGCGCCGACGCGATTCGGAAAATTTCCAGTCGCGTGGAGAAGGGCGCGATCCTGGTTGGCGGCAGTCAGACGCCCATCGAGGTGTTTACAAAGGCCCCCAACAAGCGCGTGACGGTGACCCACTCGGCGAATGGCGATAGCTTCACTGCTTTTGATGGAACTGCCGGCTGGATGGGCAGCACGGGACGTCCGGCGCGCGAAATGTCGCCCACCGAATCAGGAGCATCGTCTTTGGATGCGGAATTCGCGCTTGCGTTGAGGCTAAAGGAAATTTTCCCGCAAATTCGCCGCACCCGGCCGGACCAGATCGGCGGCGTCCTGTGCGACTCTCTAATCGCCTCCGGACCTGGACGTCCCACAGTGCGTCTCTATTTCGACCAAAGCTCCGGTCTTCTGGTTCGCATGGTCCGCTATGCGGAAACACCGGTCGGCCGGAATCCTACGCAGATCGACTACGCCGACTATCGGGATGTGGACGGCGTCAAAATTCCGTTCCGCTGGACCCTTTCCCGAGTGAACGGACGCTTCACGATTCAGATCGCGGAAGCGACCAGTAACGTCGCGATCGATGATGCTAAGTTCGCGATGCCGGCCGGCCCGGTAAAATAGCGGCTACTTTATGTAGACGACCAGGTTCGCCTGCGAAGGATACGGTCCCACATTCACCACCACGGGCTGCGCGCCGGAGCCGATGTTCGACGAGAGGTGAAGATTCAATTGGATCTCCCCCTCCACTACCGATGGCACCGATCCGCAATAGTCGACGCCAGCCGCTTGTCCGCCCACCGTCGCCGTACAGGCCAGTACTGGCTTGGTCAGCGAGCCCGCGATGGCGATCTTTCCATCCTGTCCCAACGGGTTCGTCTGTCCTTCGCCTGTCCCGAACAGCACAATCTCCGATCCGGCCGCGGCTGGATTTGAAGGTGAATTGCGAGTCAGATCCTGATTAAAAGCGAACGCTTGCCCCGATCCCGTAAAATCGGCCGAGAAAATTCCGGGTACGGCCGCCTGAACCGGCACGGCAAGAGCCTTCGAGGAAGTCTGCCCGTTGTATTGCACGGTAATCTGCGTCGAGGTTTGTTTATCGATTCCGTACGGCGCAATTCCACTCACCAGGCCGGCCGAGGTATATACGATCGGCGCGGGCCGTCCATCAAAAAATACCGTAGTGCCGGACTGCGTCGTCGCGAGATTGCCGTTGGCATCGAGCGATCCGCCGGTCAAGGTGGCCGGTCCCATATTGGTCCCGTAGAGCACGAAAATCATCCCCGGCGAAACCACGTTGGTGGCATAACCCGCCGCGTTCTGAATGGCCGCCACCGTGGGACCGGTGGTGCTCGCCGAAAGAGTGAACTTAGCCAGAACTGTGTCCCCGCGCTGCCCGAGTGACGGCCGGTCGCCCCCGTAAGTCTTCTGCGCGGCGCTCGAAGTAACTGGAAAATTCGTCGACAGGGTGCCGCCGACGGTCCATAAATTTCCCGTTGAATCGAAAACCAGACCCGAAAACCAGTCATCCAGCGAACCGCCGAAATAGGTGCCGTAGACCAAGGTGCTGGAATTGGGATCGATCACCGCGAGAAATCCGTCGCCCACCGGAACGTAATTGCCGACGCCGCCATCGCCCGACATCGTCTTCTTATATGCGTCCGCGCTTACCGGAAAGTTGTTGGAATCGGTGGCTCCGGCGACGTAAATCAACCCGGCGGCGTCGACTACAATCCCCGTGCCAATATCGTTCTGCAAGCCGCCCAGATAAGTCGAGTACACCACCGAATTTCCGCTGGCGCTTAAATGTGTGGCAAAGGCGTCGCCCTGATTCTGCTCCACCAGGAATGGCAGAGTGAAATAGCCGCCGAACTGCCGTTGAACGGCCTTCGGGGTTACTGGAAAATCCTGCGAACTGGTGGGACCAGTCAGGTACGCGGTGCCCGCCGCATCCACGAAGATGCCGTAAACGGCGTCATCACCGCTGCCGCCCAGATAGGTGGAATAAACCAGCGCCGATCCGGAACTGTTCAGCTTGGTCACAAATCCATCGCCGGAGTTGAAAAATTCATTCTGAGGATCGGTGCCGCCGAACCTGGATTGCAGCGGATTTTGCGTCGGGAAATTGGAAGACAGCGTTGCTCCCGCCACATAGACATTTTGCGACCCGTCAATCGCGATGGCCAGCGCCGCGTCGTCCGCGCTTCCCCCGAGATAAGTCGACCACATCAGCTTGGTTGCCGTCGGATTCACCTTGGCGACAAACGCGTCGCCGGTATTGAACGCCGGCGAATCGCTGCAGTTGGGCCGGTCCGCTTGCAGGCCGAAGCCCGCGAAGGACGTCTGCACTACGCCGGTGGTCACCGGGAAATCTTTCGACAACGTCCCGCCCGCGACATAGGCGTTGCCGGAGCTGTCGATCGTTATCGCTGCGCCCGCGTCATCCAAGCTTCCCCCGAGAAAGGTTGAGTAAAGCAACTGCGTGCCCGCCGGATTGATCTTCGCGACAAAAGCGTCGCCGAAGCGGTTGCAATAATTGCCGCCGAATCCTCCGAATTTCCCCTGCAACACGCCTTGAGTCACCGGAAAATCCGGAGAATTGGTGAAGCCCGTAACATAGGCGTTCCCGGCTCCGTCCACCGCGAGCCCAAACACCGCGTCATCGGCGTTGCCGCCGAGAAACGTCGCCCACAGCAGCGCGCCGGAGGAGTTGAACTTCGCCACAAAGCCGTCGCCCGTGACATTGTCGATGGACTCGCCGCCATACGTCGTCTGCGCCGCGCCGGCGGTGACGTGCAGGGCCGGCGAGCTCGATATCCCGGCGATATATATGTTGCCGGCATTATCGGCGGCGATGGCCCGCGCCCAGTCGTTGCCACTGCCTCCGAAATAGCTCGCGTAACCAAGCGTCGGATCGATCACCAGCGCGCGGCTGCGATCGTAGCTCGCGATTCGGAATCGCACCCGGCCGCGGCTTGCCAGCTCGAACCGGCCTTCGATACGGGTTCCGTCTTCCTGATAGATCGACGGCGCATTCCAGCGGATCTCGCCGGCCTGGGTCGACAGCACCAGCGCCCCCGAGGTGTCGATCGCAATCCGTTTCGCGCCGTCGATCCGGAATTGAATCGCCCTGGGGTCCGCTCCGGGCGCGACCACGAAATCGTATTCCACCTGTCCCGAATTCCCGTGAAAGACCAGATCCATTCCGCGATAAATCCCCGCGATTCGGACCTTAGAGTAATTCGCGATGTCCGTCCGCCAGTCCGCGGCTTGCGAGCCGAAGAAATAGTTCGTTCGCGCCGCCAGCAGATCCATTCCCTGAACCGAGGCCCGCGGATTGGTCCCGGCAAATCGCGTGCGAATCGTCGCCGCGGTTTTGGTTTGCGGATTCACCCAGTTCAACTCGTTGCCGTCCCGGTCGATCGACAAGCGATAGTTGGGGCCGCGCGCGACGTATTGGTAGCGCCCCGGAGCCTGTCCGCGATTCTGTTCGAATCGCAGCGGCTGATGTTGAAAAAGGGTTGCCTTGGAAGTGACCCCGGCGGAAAGAAACGCGCCGATCAGAGAGAAAGTGAGCAAGAGTTCAGAGAAGCGGAACATCGACCCCTCCTGTCGAATGTTTCTCATTATACTGATTTCCAATCGCCGCTCAGCGGAAGGCCACCGAGCGGAGATTCGCGTAAATACGAATCGCCGTGATGAATTTCGCCGCGTCGGTCACACTTCGAAGGTTCGCCACCGCCAACTGATTGGCGGGCTGGCCCGGAACCTGGTAAGTAGCCGGAAAATTGGCGAGCATGGCGCCGGGAATCGTGAACTCGCCGCGCCTCCCGTCGGCCACGCAGTAAGTCATGCTGCGCGCCGTGGTGAACTGATCCACATTGGTCGCGATAATGAACACGGGCGAATCGCCTGCCCCGCTCCATCGAAGTGTGATTGGCTTTCCCCGGTCGATAGCGTCGATCCGGTCGCGGTTAGTCCAGCGAAAAGACTCTGGCGCAGGTACGTGAATTTCAAAGCCTGCCCAACCGGAGCCGCCGGGCGCGACGATCACCGCTTCGCCCGGAGACAGAAATAGCGGCCGCCGGCGCGAATCCTGTAAGCCCAGCGGAGCGTGATAATAACCCGTCGCGCCGGGCGTGCGCGGCAGCACGCGCCGCTGATCCGTGCTGCGGATTTCGATGGCCGCGCCGGCGTCCAGACCGCGATGGCCGAGGTCGTTCAGAATGCCCGCCGAAATCGAGGTCGGAATCGTAAAGGGAGACTGCGCGCTGCCGGTGTAAACGGTGCAAGTTCCGGCCGGCGGCGTCACCAGGAACGGAGTGATCGCGGGCCCCTGCGGTCGCTCGACGAACGCCGCGACACCATCGTCCTCCGCCCACTCAGGCTGCCCATTGCCAGGTTCGTGATCTAAGCGCGACAGCGCGATAATCCCCGCGCGAGTATCGGTCACCAGCGGAATGGGAAAGTTAGGAGGCATCTCGCATTTCCCGCCGCCGTGGCGGATGGAAACAGTGACTACGTTACTCGGCGGGGCGCCGGCATTTTCGGCGTACACCGGCACGAAACAGCCTTCGGGAGCATCCTTCGGAATCTCCACGACGATCTCATCCGCATCGCCGGCGCGCCGAAGGGAGATCGACTTAACGCGTTCCCCGCCGATGTACACCATGGGCGGCGTTCCTCCGGCTCCCGTCACCGCGATCGAGATCCTCGCCCCTGGCCTTGCTGCATTCTCAATGGAATTATCCGCGACCTTCGCACCGAGGTTTCGAATTCTCCCCGGACCCCATCCAGCTCCGTTTCGGGAATACAAGCCAACCGCGGCCGTCGCAACGCGGACCGGAAAATCGCGGCTCGATTCGTTTCCGCGCTCGACTCGTACATTAACCTGGCCGAGCGGAGCGTTCTCGGGAACCATTGCTTCGATCCGTTCGGGAGTTATCGAAATGATCCGCGCAGCAACAGATGACGCGCCATGCGACAACTTCACGGTGCCGTGTTCCAGCCGCACGCCGCTGATGGTGAATCTCGCCCCGCGCGCCAGCACTCCTCCAGGCAGCGTCGACGGCATCTGGCTGGCGGAGTTCACTACGCCGTTCTGGCCGATCGCCGGCGGCTGGGCCGAGGCGATGCTGGTTAGAATCGCCAATCCAGCCGCGAGACGAAACACCTTATGATGGTACGACAGCGCCCGCCCCATCCCATGTTGAAGCGCGCGAAAACCTGCCTGCGGCTCGCCTGGACGGATCTTCGCGCATCGCCGGCCCGGACCGTTCCCCTGATTACGATCCTCACCTTGAGCGTCGCGGCATTTACCGGCATCCGCGCGGCCACGGGTGCTTTCGAATCCGCTCTTATCGATGAGCAGCGCGCTGCTCTGGCCGGCGATTTGGCCATCGAGCCCTACGAAAATCCTACGCCCGACATGCTCGCCTTCCTGGACCAGTTGCGCGCCGCGGGTGTCGAACGGACCACCGTCGTCTACACCGCTGCCGCGATTCGCTCGGACCAGGCGGCTGATCCCTCGGTTGCCGTGGTCAAAGCCGTGGATCCTGAGAGGTACCCCTTCTACGGCTCGGTCATCGTCGATCCCGCGCAGACCCTCGCGCGCGCACTTTCGGAAAATTCGGCTGTGGTTTCAGCGGACCTGCTGCGGGAACTTGGCGTCCACGTCGGCGGCGTGATTCGCGTAGGCGATATCGATTGCCGTATTTCCGGCGTCATCGCGAGAGAGCCCGATCGCTTCACTGGTTCATTCGCGTCGGCGGCGCGCCTGATCCTCTCCACCGATACTCTCGACCGGACCGGCTTGCTGCGAAGCGGCTCGGCAAGCCTCGATCGGATCGTGCTGCGGATTCCAGAAAATGTGGATCGCGGCGCCATCCGCTCGCGCTTTGAAAAAATGTTTCCCGGCGCCGGCGTATTCGCTCCGCCGGAAGCGACCCCCTCGGCCAACGACGCCGAAAGGACCGCCGCCGAATTTCTGGAAATCGCGGCGTGGCTCGCTCTCGCACTCGGAGCAGCCGGCGTGATCATCGCTGCCCGTCTTCATATCGAATCTCGTTTCGAGACGCTCGCCGTCTTAAAATCGATCGGTGCGAAGCCGAGCGAAGTCAGTCTGTGGCTGCTGCTTCAGTTGGGAACCATGGGAGCAATCGGCGGCGCGGCCGGCGGCGCATTCGGAATCGGCGCGGAACGTGCCCTGCTGTGGATGTCCGGGGTCCCCTCGCGTCCTGTCTCCGCGCCCTTCGGGCAAGGGTTACTGGTAGGAATCGTCTTGCCCATCGCGACCGGACTGGCGGCGGTGATCGCCACCGCCCGCTTGCGCCCGGCGCCGATTCTGCAAAGAGCGGTCCGCTCCGTACCACCGCATCGCCTGGCGACCGCCGCGATGTGGATTTTGTTCGGAGCCGTGTCCGGCAGGCTTTGGACCACGATTGCCATTTGGATGCTGGGAGCGCTGCTGGTCATTTTTGCTGGCCTAGCCGGGCTGGCGTTGCGCATCGCCGGGCGTCTTCACGGCAGTCCGCTCCCGCCTTCATGGCGCCACGGGATCGCAAACCTCGGACGTCCCGGCTTGAGCTCCCCTGCCATCGCCGCGGTCTTCGCGTTCATGGCGATGATGACCGTCGCCGCCGTCTCCGGAGAACAGGTCGTGACCACCGAAATTCTCCGCAATCTTCCCATCCCTGGCGCGAATCTGTTCGTCATGGCGGTTCAGGATGCGCAACTGGAGGGCGTGCTCGCGATTCTGGATCATCATCCTCGCATCGAACGCCCGTACCAGATTGCGAACCTGACATGGCTACACCTGGCTGGCGGCGCCACCCCCGCGAAGGCCGCCTCCAGACTGTACATGGTGAACTGCGTCGCTGGCCAGTCGGGAGTCATTCTCGATTCGCGCATCGCTTGGGATCTCGGAGCGAGCGTGGGCGACGTTCTGGTGTTCGAGGCTGGCGATCGTCGCATTCGTTCCGCTGTTTCCGGGATTCGCGATCTCCCTCCCGCCGATCGCGTGTGGTTCTCCATCCAGTTTCCTTGCGCCGCTCTGCAGGGACAATCGATTTTTCACGACCTCGGCCTGCGTGTCGATCCGTCTGATCTTTCATCGGTGATTCGCGACCTGCGCGTCAATGATCCGGCGCTCACCGTCGTTAGTCCCGAGGACGCCCTGGCGCAGATTCACGATATCGCGCGCAAAGCCGTGGGCCTCGTCCGATTCATCGCCGTTCTGGTACTGCTGTGCGGCGCTTTTCTCGCCTCCATTTTGATCGCGGTAGCGGCGCGGGAACGGGCCCGCATGCTCGCCATCTATCAGGCCTTGGGAGCAGGTCCGGGGTGGATCGCGCGCTTGCTCGCCTCGGAATTCGGCGCGTTAGGTTCGATCGGCGCCTTCCTTGGCAGCGTCGGCGGACTCGTCGCGATGGATTTGGCGCTCAGCGTCATCTTCCGGAAGCCGGCGTTCACTCCGCGCCTGGTCATCGTCGCCGTCTCGATCGCCTTCGGATCGATCCTTAGTGCTGTCGCGGGATTGCTGGCGACTTCGCGGAGCTTATCCCGCAGTCCGATGACGACGTTGCGAAGCTACTGGTCTGGCGGCCAGTGAGGATGCGGTCGAGAATCTCCGGAATTTCGAACACCGCGCGATTGCGCAGCGCCTGAACTCGGCGCGTCATCTCCGTGAAATTCGCATCTTCCAGCAGCGTTTCTATAGCGCGTGGCAGTTCCTCGAATCGCCGGATCACCAATCCGACTTTTTGCTCGAGTACCCATTCGATGTTGTACCGCTCATGAACCATGGTCGACAGGCCCTGCTTAAGAATCACCGGGAGCCCCATCGCCACGGCCTCGCTAATTGAGCCCGGTCCCGGTTTTCCGATGAAAAAATCGCAGAGTCGCATGAAGTGTGGAACATCGTCCGTGAATTCCTGAACGTGCGTTCCATACGGCAGGGTCAGTGCGCGCAACTTGTCGGCAAGGCGTCGGTTTCGCCCGCACAGAAAGACCATTTGTACCGGGAATGTGGTTCGGGCCGCCACGCGCGCGATGTTTAGCATCGCGTCCGCGCCTTGTCCTCCAAACAGCACCAAACCGGTCGGCTGAACCGGATCCAGCCCTAGTTGCCGTCGTTCAGAAGCTCGATCGCAGTTCGCGGCGGCGTAAAATTTGGGATGCAGCACCATGCCCGAGACCGGCCAGACGGTTGCCATGTCTCCGGCAATCGCCCGCGCCTGTTCCATCGCCTTCGCCGTCCCGCAAACGAAATGCTGCGGCAGCCGCTCAATCCAGAAATGCGGCGGATAATCGGCAAGATCGGTCAGCACCGTGACCAGCGGCGCTTGGGGCGCTTCTTTCTTCAGACTCCCGAGCACGGGGCGACTTAGATGCGGAGTCACCGACACGACTAGTTCCGGCCCCAGCGCCCGCCATCGCCGGCGCAGCAACATCTCTTGCGCCGGCCGGAGCAGGAAATAAACCGCATGGCCGAACCCCAGAAAAAAGCCCGATCCGAAAGTCCACCCCCGCCGCAGGAGCCAGTTATAGATCTCGCACCAACGGTGCCGGAATAGCCAGAAGGCGGGGTCCGCCCGCTCGAGCACTTCTTCGGCGTTCACCAGCGTGACCTTCCAGGGCCGCCCTTGTTGTCGACTGATTTCTTCGAGCGCAAGCGCCGCGGCGCGATGGCCGCCGCCCGATTCGATGTAAAGGATCACTACGCGCGTCATGCTTCCAGCGCCAAATCGTAAATGCGATAGATCTTCGACCGCCGCGCGCCCAGAAATTCCAAGGTGCGATTCATCGCGCGGTTGTCCTCCGAGATCCAGGAGCACTCAGCTTCCCGATATCCCAGCCGCAGCGCGTTCTTCGCAAGCTCCGCGTAAAGCTCCGCCGCGATGGCCGAGTCGCGGTAAGGTTTCAACACTCCTAACGCCAGTACGCGAAGTTTTTTGATTCTGGATTTGTAGTACAGAATCTTCAAAAGGCCCAGAGGAAACAGCGATCCATGGGCGTGCACCAGCGCTTCATTGGCGTCCGGAATCACCAGACCGAACGCCACCGGCTCCCCCGACACTTCACAGACCAGCGTCAGGTCGGGAATTAGAATCGGCTTCAAGTCGAGCCCGAGAAAACGAATTTCCTCGCGCGTGGCTTTCACTGCTCCCCAGTTCTCGCTCCACGCGGAGTTGTAAATTCGCCAGACCGCGTCCAATTCCTCGTCATAGCGATCCATGCGCACGGGACGGATGCTGGCTTCCGGAATGGAGTAAAGCCGGGACGCCCGATCCATTTTGGCCAGTCCGCTTTCGGCCTTCGCGTCCGAAATCTCGTAGGCGTAGAGATCGTGCTCTTTCCGCAAGCCCGCCGCGCGAAACAACTCCGCATAGTACGGCGGATTGTAGGTCATCATGATGCGCGGCGTCGAATCGAACCCGTCGACCAGCAGGCCGCATTCATAGTTGATCGACGGATTCATCGGCCCTCGCGCCCGACGAATCCCGCGAGCCGCCAGCCATGCACGAGCCGCGTTAAACAATGAGCTGGCGACCGCTTCGTCGTCGATCGATTCAAAAAATCCGAATGCCCCCGTGCCGCCGGAAAACTCGTCGGTGATGGCCGCGATTCGCCCGCAAACCCGTCCTTGCGAATACGCCAGAAATCGGCCCATCTCCGCGTGCTTCCAGAATGGATGCGCGGCGGTGTTGAACAATTTTTTTTGGTCGATGCGTAGCGGCGCGACCCAGTTAGGATCGTCACGGTAAAGATGGTAGGGGAACTCCACGAAAGCGCGTGCGGCGGCGCTAGTCTCCACCGGAACTACGGCAACGTTGTTGGTAACGTTGGACGCTGCAGCCTGCACCAGGAAAAAGATAGCACAAAGGCCGCCCGCCGCTCCGACCGAGCCGGTCTTCTATTTGCCTTCCGCGAGACAGGCGGGAATCTCGAAATCGCCTCCTTGATTGAAGCCGAAGTAATCCATCTGCATGCCGCCGCCCACGCGCGCATCGCTCATTCCGAGGCGCACCGGGAGTCCGCTGTCCTTCGCGATATACATCTGAATCGGACCCTGAGATTTTCCGCCCTGGCTTACGTAGAATTCGTAGCCGGTCACGTTTACGCCATCGAGCGTCTGATCGCCAACCACGCGAAGGTCAGTCAGAGGCGGCGGCTCCTTCCGGCTCTGTGAAGCGTTGGCGGAGGCGGAGGAATCCATGCAGGTCCATTCGAAGAATTCATGCGCCTGTTTCTTAAGGCGAGCGGCGCCAGCGGCACTCGCTGCGGCCCCTGCCGCGGAAACCGCTGAACTCACCCATCCCAGAGGTCCCGAAGCCGCGTTTTTGGCGATCGAACTCGCCGATCGAGTCTCCTGTTCGGCGAGCTGTTTCGCGATCTGCGCATCCTGTTCCTTCAGAATTCGATCCGAGCCCGGAGACACCCATTTCTTCGCCAGGCGGCCATTCCGGATCACGGTGCGCAGCTCAAAATCCTCCACTTTCCCCAGCGCGGGCATCTGAAAGTGCATCGACACCTGCTTGGTATCTCCCGCAGTGATCGTTTCTGCCGGAGAAAAGCCCATTTGCGCCATCATCTGAGCCACCTGGGGATCGTTAGAGGTAAAGGTCATACGTTGGTGGTAGACTGTCTGCTGCTCCAGCTTCCGAAATGCGTCGAATAGCGGACTGTCGAGCGGCACCGGCACACCCGCGGGAGCCGCCTGAGACCCGTCATCCGAGCGTTGCCGCCGCGTATTCTTGTTTCTCGAACCGGGAAACCTTGGTATTCCGAATTGAGCGAAAGCGGGGACCGTCGGAGTAAGAGCCAAACAGCCGGCAATCAAGATCCGTAATCGTATCATTCCATTACCTCCTAAGCCTCGGCTACGAACACAGCTCGCGGCCTTGCATGGAAACGCACGGAATAGATCAAATATGGATCACGGAAAGAGCTGGATCACTGGGCCCAGAAGTGCCAGGGGCCGCCGTCGATCTTGTCGATTCTGTCAGCGTACTTTTCGACATACCAGCACGGCGACTCATCCCGATGCGGAAACAACGAGTGGACGCAGGCTTCTCGATATGGCTTTACCGACCGGTATTCGACCTGCTTGTTTTTCAACTGGACGGCGTAGCGCTGATGAACTACCGTCTCGCCGAATCCTTCATTCCGCGCGATCTTGCGGCCGAGGAGAAGATCGTCGAAAGTCCAGACAGCTACCGCCAGCAGTAGGGCGCCCGCAAGCACGAATTTCGCATACCCCCGCACGAGCCTACAATTCTATCCAATGGTGCGACTCAGGATCCCGCTTCGCGCGATCCAGCCGGCTTGAATTGATAACCGGGCTTGAGGTCGCAGTGATACAGCTTGTTGCGGCCGGCCGTAATCTTGACCTGACAGGTGGCCCAGGAAAGATCCAGATTTGGCCCCAACGGAAAAACGATTTCGTGGCCGCTTACTTCGGCTTCTATGCTGGGTCCCTGCGCCGTCGGAGGTAGCGTGAAATCCATGGATGGCGCCGAAATCGCGGGAAAAGACTGGAGAATCGCATGGCTCACCATGATGCGCGTCACTTCCGCTTCCATGAGGAATGTGACCGTATCCGACCAGGCTTCGATGGATACGCTGATCGTCTGGCCTCCCCGGGAAAACCCATCGGTCCGCACCGACGTGAACGGACAGGGCCCGGCGATACAAGACACGCGCGCGTCTCGAAATTCATTGCCGTCTCCAGCGTCCAGGGATGCGCCTCCGACCGATGCCTTCCACTTGCCGTCCGGCGAACAGGGCGCGCCCAGAACGCAGGGAACATCGCCGGTGTTCGAAACCTGGAAAACCTTGGCGGCGCTGCCCACGTTCACGGTCTCCGGGCTCTCCACGGAGTAACGCACGCGAATGTTCGCCAAGGTCGTCGGAGCCGCCGCAGGCGGATGCTGTGGTTGTTCGCCAGCCGGGGAGGCCGTCGCGATCATTCGAATTACATAGAGGCTGCTGGCCGCCGGCTGCGTCAGATCCAGCGGCCGGAAACCGGGATGACGGAGTGTAAGCATCATCGCGTCTCCCGCATGAACCCCGTGTAGCGTCAGGTGAAACAAGCCTGAACTATCAGATGATGTCGCCGAAGGTGGAAGATTTGTGCCTGCCGGCTGCAACACGGCAATTTTTGCATTATCCACCGGGAACTGCTTTCCCGGATCCGCTGCGTCAGTCAGGACCACCCCGGTCAGGGACTTGATTTCTCCCCGGTGCGCCACCCGGTAATACAGCAGGATACCCGAAACCCCGGCACCGGCGGCAATTAGCACCCAATATTTCAACGTCATCGGCATCCTCAGCAATCTGATAGCTCCGGGTGCCATTCAGTTTCAAGACGTTTTCATGGAAACGGCGGTCGCCCGTGGACCATCAATTTGTAGGAAGGACATTGCTGAGTGTAGTTAAAGCAATACTTTGATATAGATGTGGTCGCGCCGGCGATTGCTGTGGCAACTCGGGAGTGCCATCTTAGGCGGGGTCGCCCAGGGCGCCGACCTGCCGGGCATTCTGACTTCCGAAGCTTCTCAGATCCTGACAGGTCAGGTCGCGCTCTCCCCGCAGGACGATCAATTCCTTGAAGAGATGGAAAAGGCGAATTTTCTCTTCTTTTGGGAGCAGGCCGATCCGCGGACCGGCCTGGTAAAGGATCGCGCCAAAGTCGGAGCCTCTGATGCCGGAATCGTAGCGAGCATCGCCGCCACTGGGTTTGGACTTACTGCTCTATGCATCGGGCACAAGCGAGGATACGCATCATACCCCGATGTCCATAAGAGGGTCCTGAACACCCTCAAATTCCTATGGAAGACCATGCCCACTCATCGGGGGTTCTTCTACCATTGGGCGAATCTCAATACGGGCGAGCGGATGTGGGATTCGGAGGTGTCGACCATCGATACAGCAATTCTGCTGTGCGGAGTCCTCCTATGCCGCGAGTATTTTCAGAATGACGAAATCAGCACCATCGCCCATGCGATCTTCAATCACGTGGATTGGACCTGGGTGCTGGAAGACACCTCGCTGGTCTCGCACGGATGGACTCCGGAAGGCGGGTTTCTACCTTACCGCTGGGATTACTACAGTGAATTGCTGATGATGTACCTGCTGGGACTGGGATCGTATGCGCATCCCATGCCCGCCTCCACGTGGGATGCCTGGAAGCGCACGGTTTTCGAGTACGATGGCCTTCGTTACATCGGTTCCTTCTCCCCCCTGTTCGTGCATCAATATTCTCAGGCGTGGTTCGATCTGCGCGGCAAGAGCGACAAGTATGCCGACTATTTCAAAAACTCCGTGGTCAGCACCGAAGTGCATCGGCGGTTCTGTCTGGAATTGTCGAAGCAGTTTCCCGACTACAGCGAAGACTTATGGGGCGTCACGGCTTCGGATTCTCAAAAAGGATACGTCGTCTGGGGAGGCCCGCCGGAGATCGGCCCCATCGATGGAACCGTGGTGCCGAGTGCCGCCGGAGGCTCGCTCCCGTTTCTACCGCAGGCATCCTTGCGCGTACTGAAAACCATCAAGAATCGTTATGGTCAGCGCGCCTGGTCGCGGTATGGCTTCATCAATGCCTTTAATCCACTGAAGAACTGGTACGACACCGATGTGATCGGAATCGACACCGGAATCACCATGATTATGGCGGAAAATCTCCGGACCGGCTTCGTATGGAATACCTTCATGAAAAATTCGGAAGCGCGGCGCGGACTGGAGCGCGCCGGATTCTCCAATTACTCCTGATCTTGGACGTCTCACGATGATCTCGCGTCGTCAATTCGTGTCCGTGCTGCCGGCGGCACTCGCCGCGCACTCGCGAATTCGGGCGGCCCCCGTTCCGCTAATCAGCGAACGCGTCGCCAACCTGCTTGCGCGCATGACGCTCGAAGAAAAACTGGGGCAAATGTCGCAATCGACGTCGATGCAGACGCCGATTTCGGACGCGATCCGCGATCAGATCCGACGGGGCCGCTGGGGATCTTTCCTCAATGCCGGCAGTCCCGAGGATCGCGCTGAAGCTCAGAAAATCGCTCTCAAGGAAAGCCGCCTTGGAATTCCGCTGCTGTTCGGGCGCGATGTGATCCACGGCTATCGGACCATTTTCCCCATCCCGCTCGGAGAATCGGCCAGCTGGGATCCGGAACTGATTCAGGAAGCCGCGCGAATCGCCGCAATCGAAGCTACGACGGAGGGAATCCGGTGGGTTTTCGCTCCCATGATCGATATCACTCGCGATCCGCGTTGGGGACGCGTCGCCGAGGGCTTGGGAGAAGATCCCTATCTGGCGAGTGTGTTGGGCGTCGCGATGGTGCGCGGATTTCAGGGCGATTCGCTCGAGTCGCCCGCTTCGGTGGCGGCCTGCGCCAAACACTACGTCGGCTACGGAGCGGTGGAAGCCGGCAAAGAATACAACAGCACCTGGATTCCGGAGATCCAGTTACGCCAGGTTTATTTGCGGCCGTTCCGCGCCACCGTGGACGCGGGCGTGGCCACCGTCATGACCGGTTTCAATGCGCTCAACGGAATACCGGCGACGGGCAACCGCTTCACGATCGAAACCATTCTCCGCGGCGAATGGAAATTCAACGGCTTGGTGGTCAGCGACTACACGGCGATTCCTGAAATGATCCAGCACGGCTATGCCGCCTCCCCGGCGGACGCCGCGCGCAAAGCACTCCGGGCCGGGGTCGACATGGAGATGGTGAGCACCACGTACTTCGACCATCTTGCCGCCCTGGTTCACGCCGGAAAGATCGCAATGTCGAGTATCGACAACGCCGTGCGAAATATCCTGGAGTTGAAATTCCGGCTTGGGCTGTTCGAGCAGAAACTGGGTCCCGCGCGACACGTAGAGATCACGGCGGCGGCGCGCAATGTGGCCTTGCGGCTGGCCACGGAAAGCGTCGTTTTGTTGAAAAATCGGAATGACGTCTTGCCTCTCAAAAAGTCGATTTCGAAGATCGCCGTGATCGGCCCATTGGCCGACAGCCCCATCGATCAAATGGGGACCTGGGCGATGGATGGACGCGCCGACGACGTCAACACTCCGCTGGCGGCGCTGCGCGCGAAACTCGGAGCGGGGCGCGTCCTCTACGCTCCGGGCCTGAAGAATAGCCGCGACCTGAGCCGCGACGGATTCGGCGAAGCACTGCGCCAAGCGCAAGCCGCCGACGCCGCTCTGCTGTTTTTAGGAGAAGAGCAGATCCTTTCCGGCGAAGCACACTCGCGCGCGTTCCTCGACCTGCCGGGAGCGCAAGAGGCTCTGGTGGAAGAGATAAAAAGATCGGGCAAGCCTGTGATCGGAATCATCATGGCCGGACGGCCTCTCGCGTTTCCCACCGCCATCGAAAAACTGGACGCGATCCTGTACGCCTGGCATCCGGGCACGATGGGCGGACCGGCCATCGCCGATTTGCTGTTCGGAGATGCGACGCCTTCCGGCAAACTGACCATGACCTTCCCGCGCGCCGTCGGTCAGGTGCCGATCTATTACGATCACCTCAATACGGGTCGCCCCCCGGGCCCGAAGGATCTAGGAATCCCGCTGGGAAATCCGGTGAATCCGGTCGGCTATGTATCGAAGTACGTCGATGTCGACTTCACGCCGGAATTTCCGTTTGGATTCGGACTTTCGTATACGACGTTCGCTTACACCAACCTGCGCGTTTCCGCGCCAGTGCTGCGCGGCGATGGGACCTTAACCGTATCCGCCGAGATCAGCAACACCGGCTCGCGAGCCGGCGATGAGATCGTCCAGCTTTACATTCACCAGGTCGCCGGAAGCGTGAGCCAGCCGGTGCGGGCGCTCAAGGGATTCCGCCGAATTCGCCTTCAACCCGGGGAGAAGACCACCGTATTGTTTTCAGTCACTGCAAGAGACCTGGCCATCTATAACGAGCGCCTGCAATTCGTCACCGAGCCCGGCAGGTTTCTCGTTTGGATCGCTCCCGATTCCATCCGCGGCCTGCAGGGTGAGTTCAGGGTCGAATAAAGGCCCCGGGCGTTAATGCGATACGCCCGCGACCTTCTCCACCGAAACGTATTCGTTCTTTTCCACCTGATCCACCAGGTGCATGCGATCGGTGACGCCTTCGGACAGGCGGCCGTACAGCTCCTTCTCGCCTTCTGTCGGCGGAGCGTCGGCCATCGAAGCGAAATCGAGCAGCCGCGCGAGTTTACTGTCGATGCCGGTCGGATAATTGATCAGGTCTTCTCCGGCGCGCGCCCGGAACTGGACCAAACGTTCCTCGATGATGTAGAGCTTGTCATTTAGCGCTTTTAGCGCCTGATCGAGCTGGGCGGCATTCTTGCCGTTCTTCTTGGCTTCCGCCACCATCGCCTCGGCGCGCTTCCGCATCTCGCGAATCCGCCGGACGGTGGACATGGTCTGTTCCAGCCGGTCGCTGACCTTTTTCATGAATTGGAACTGCTCTTCCAGCTCCGCATCGGTGTAAGGCAGGCGAGGATCCTTCACCAACTTGAAAGACTGGGTGTAGCTATGGCCGTCGACCGTCAACTCGGCGCGATAGGTTCCAGGAGGCGCCAGCGGTCCGGCGGCATTGCCCTGAAACACCGCGTCGGGAATCACGTTCGCTCCGGCGTATCGATAATCCCAGATGAAATTGTTGGCGCCCTTCAACGCGGTGGTAGCTCCTCTGGTTCCCCGTCGTCCGCCGCCCCCGCCCCGCCCCGCCGCAGGCCGCGCACGTCCGGTGGTGTCGAGCGTGAAGCTGCGAACTTCTTCGAGAGATCCGTTCACTTCGCGCTCGATTTTGAGCGTGACCGGCCCGGTGGCCGCGTTCTTCATATAGAACGGGATGTCGACTCCCGCGGGCGGATTGTCTCCGCTGCCCGAAGGAGCGTTTCCGAATCCTCCCGCGGCTCCCGCAGTCGCGCGGAAGCGGACCGTTGGATCGGGCGCGAACAGATGAACCGGCTCATTCAGCGTCGTTTGGGTGAATTGATGTAGCAGGTCGGCGTGATCCAGAATCCAGAAACCTCGCCCGTGCGTGGCCGCGACCAGATCGCCTTCCTTGAACAGCAGATCATGCACCGGGACCACCGGAAGGCCCATGTTCAGCTTCTGCCAGTTTGCGCCATCGTTGAAGGAAACATACGCCGTGGTTTCCGTTCCGGCGACCAGCAGGCCGGGGCGTTTCGGATCCTCCCGAATGACGCGCGTGAAGTCGGTATCGGGGATGCCGTTAACGATCTTCGTCCATGTCTTGCCGTAATCGGATGTCTTATATAGATACGGACGATTGTCCTGGAGCTTGTAGCGCGTGGCCGCGACATAAGCCTCTGCTGCGTTATGCGGCGACGGCTCAATGATGCTGATCAGCGCGAATTCAGGAAGACCCGGCGGTGTTACGCGCGTCCAATTTTTCCCGTTGTCCCGCGAGACGTTCACGTAGCCGTCGTCGGACCCGGCCCACAGAACGTTAGAATCGACCGGCGATTCCGCGAACGCGAAAATGGTCGCGTACCATTCCGGTCCATAAGCCTCGCGCGTAATCGGACCCCAGTATTCCTGCGTTTCTTCATGTCCGTAGGACGGCGTATGCTCCAGCGTCTTTGGATCGTGGCGCGTCAGATCGGGACTGATCACCTGCCAGCTCTGGCCTTCGTCCAGCGAGCGGTGGACGAATTGCGAGGTGACGTACAACGTCTTCGGTTTGGTGGGCGAAGTCATCACCGGATAGGTCCACCAGAAGCGGTAATTGATATCCGCCGCGCCCCAGCCGTAATGCGTTTCCGGATTCGGCGAAATATCGCGCACCTGTTTCGTGCGCCGATCGTAGCGCGTCAGCCAGTGGTGATTGGCCGCGTAAATGATGTTCGAATCGGTGAGATTAGTGGCGATGTAGCCGTCCTCCCCGCCGCCCACTGTTTCCCAATCTTCAATGGTGATCTGGCCGAAATCGGAGCGGCTTGGCAAAGCCATGGTGGTATTGTCCTGTTGCGAGCCGTAAATGTGATACGGAAACTGATGATCGGCTACCACGTGATAGATCTGCGCGGTGGGCTGATTCAGAATCGACGACCAGGACAGGCCGCCGTTGAAGGACACGGTTGCTCCGCCGTCATTGCCTTCGATCATCCGTTTGGGATCGGCCGGATCGATCCACAGATCGTGATGATCGCCATGCGGCGGGCGGAAGGGCACGAACTTCTCGCCGCCGTCCGTGGATTTCCAGGCGCCGACGTTCAATACATAGATGAGATTGGGATCTTTCGGGTCGGCGAAGATGTGATGGTAATACCACGGCCGCATGGTCAGTTCGGCATCGTCGGTCAGATGCCGCCAGGTCTTCCCGGCATCGTCGGATCGATAGATGCCTTTCTTGCCCGGCTCGGCGTCGATCAGGGCCCACACGCGTTGCGGCATGGCGGGCGCGATGGCGATTCCGATGCGCCCCTTCAATCCGCTGGGCATGCCTGGATTATTGGTCAACTCTGTCCAATGGTCGCCGCCGTCGGTCGACTTGAACAGTCCGGTGCCGGGACCGGCGCTGCGCAGGCCCCAAGGGAATCGATGAAATTCCAGGGTGGACGCGTAGAGGATGTCATGGTTGGTCGGATCAAGCAGGAGGTCGATGGCGCCGGCCTGCTCATTCTGGAACAGAATTTTCTGCCAGGTGCCGCCGCCGTCCTTGGATCGGTATACACCACGTTCCGCGCTAGGCCCCCACGGATCGCCGAACGCGGCCACATAGACCAGGTCCGGATTTTTCGGATCGACCCGAATCCGTGCGATGCTTCGCGTCGCTTCCAGGCCGGCGTGTTTCCAGGTCCTGCCTCCGTCGGTGGATTTATACACACCGTCGCCATACGAGGCGTTTCCGCGGACGCACGCCTCGCCCATTCCGGCATAAACGATGTTGGGATCGGACGGAGCCACCTCAACTGCGCCCACCGATCCGGTGCTCACGAATCCGTCCGAAACATTGTGCCAGTTGATGCCGCCGTCGTCCGTTTTCCAGATTCCGCCGCCCGTCGCTCCGAAATAAAACACCTGTTTGTTGACCGGGTCGCCAGCGACCGCCGTCACGCGGCCTCCGCGCGAAGGTCCCACCATCCGCCAGTGGAGCAATTGCAGGTAGGACGGCTCCGCCGATGCGAGCATCCCCGCCCCATCGGATTGCCACGCCAAACCTGCCGCGGGCCAAGTAATGATTGCCGCGCCAAGCATGAGAAAGGCGCTCAATAGGACGACTAGAGATCTACGCATAGATCCTCCATCTTTAATCAAGGTGGTCAAGAAAAACCTGCGCACGCGCAGATGACAGGACTGCCTCCGCTCCGGCGCACGGTGCCGGCGGGTCCATTTCTCGGGGCAGGCATCTGGCACTACCGCGAATAGTAGGAACCAGTGTAATCCAAACGTCCGCGGCCCTCAACCGATAAAATCCGATCCAAACCAAATTGCCGCAAGCCCGTCACTATGCCAAACGGCTGACGCAAATTTTTGGGTTGATTCGCAACTAAGTTGTGATAAACTTTCGCTGACGTCAGGGCGCCACAGGGGGTTACTTTGATCAAGCGCGTGATTTGTCTCTTTGCCTTTTTATTTTTCTTCCTTCCCGCGATATGGGCTCAGAACGAGGGTGCCATTTCCGGAACCGTGCAGGACAGCACCAAGGCCGTGCTGCCCAGCGCCACTGTGAAGCTTACCAACCATGAACAGGGCACGGTCCGCACCGTGCAAACCAACCAGTCCGGCGTTTATCAGTTCTCTTTTCTCCCGGCCGGCACTTACGACCTGGAAGTCTCAGCGAACGGATTCAAGACTCAGACCCAAAAGAACATCGCTCTTGCCGTCGCCCAGAACACCCGCATCGATGTTTCCCTCGAAGTCGGCAATGTTACGGAAAACGTGACCGTTTCCGCCGCGGTGGCCGCGGTGAACACCGAATCGGGCGAGGTGGGAACGGTGGTCGACAACAAGCACGTGACGGAGATGCCGCTGAACGGGCGGCAAATGTGGACACTCGCGGAGTTGACGCCCAACGTGATGCCGCCGGCGCAAAATTCGTCGTTGAGTTTCCGCGGCGGATTTAACGTCGCTGGAAACGCCGAAACCACCAACAACTTCCTGTTGAATGGCTTCGACAACAACGATCCCGACGTATTCGCGCCGAATTTCCGGCCGTCCATCGACGCCATCGAAGAGTTCAACGTATTGACCGGCGTCTATTCGGCGCAGTATGGATACGGATCGGGCGGGCAGGTCATCGTGACCACCAAATCCGGCGGGAACGAATTCCACGGATCGGCGTTCGAGTTCCTTCGGAACCAAATCCTCGATGCCAGGAATTTCTTCCTGAAAGGTCCCACGCCGTCGTTCAAGCAGAATCAATTTGGTGGAACGGTGGGCGGGCCGATCGTCAAGAACCACACGTTCTTCTTCTATAGTTATGAAGGATTGCGGCAATCCGCCGCATTCAGCGCACAGAACACCGTGCCGACGCTCGCCGAACACGGTGGCAATTTCAGCGGTGTTCCGGTGACGCTGAAAGATCCCCTTACGGGCATCCCCTTTCCGGGCAATATCATTCCCGCCAACGAGATCAGCCCTGTGGGTGCCGCGTTGATGGCGTTCCTGCCATCCGGGCCGAATGTGAATGGCCTGCCGGCGAACAACTTCACCTACAGCCAGCCGCGCATCGAGAACATGAATGAGGATAGCCTGAAGATCGATCAGACCTTCAATGCCAAGGATTCGGGCTACGCGACTGCGAATTATTTCAACGATCCGTCGTTTGAGCCGTCGAATTCGCTGTGCCAGCCGAAGAATCTGCCCGGGTTCGGTTGCAACGTCAATCAGCGATCGCAAGTCTACGGCTTGGCCGAGACCCACATCTTCTCGTCGAACATCGTCAACCAGGCTCGCGTGGGCATCAGCATGTTGATCCAGCCGCGGACTCCGCAGAATACCGAGAATTTCTGGGGTCCGTTCGGCGTCGTCCCGACTCCGGTGCCGATCACCCTTCCGGTAATCGGACCGCCGCTGACCACGGTGACGTCGTATTTCACTTCCGCCGGCTTCGGCAATTACAGCTCGCAGCGCCGCGCGGACACCATCTGGATCTTCAACGACAACGTCTTAATCGTGAAGGGAAAACATAGCATCAAGATCGGCGCTAACGATTCGCATTTCAGCACCGACAATTTTTCGAGCAGCCAGTATAACGGTTCGCTCGCCTTCACCAATACCAGCCAGGGCCCGACTTCCGGCTACGGCCTCGCCGATATGCTCCTCGGCTATCCGTCGAGCACCGGCAACACGCCGTATCAGGAAAAATACTACGGCAGCAATTCCAACATCGGCGCGTACATCCAGGACGATTACAAGGTAAGTTCCAGCCTCACCCTCAACCTGGGCTTACGCTGGGAGATCAACACGCCACCAGTGGACGCCGCGAATCGCATGACCACCTTCAACCCCACCACGGGACAACCGGTGACGCAGACCAATCCCGGCGTCGGCGCCGTGAAGACGGTAGGCACCTACAATCTGGGCAATAAGGTCATGAAATACGACACCAAAGATTGGGGTCCACGCCTCGGATTCGCCTGGCAGCCGTTTCACGATGGCAAGACCGTCCTCCGCGGAGGCGTCGGGACGTTCTACAACGGCCTGAACATCAATAACGGAATCGGCGGTGTTTTCAAGGGTTATCCATTCACCGTCGCCAACAGCTATGTTTCCAGCTTGACCGCGCCGATTACGCTGGCCAACCCGTTCCCGAGTTCCAGTCAGGTGGCGACGACGATTTCGCTCACCGGCGTCGATCCGAATTTCAAGAATCCGCGGGTCTATGAATGGAGCATGGGAGTCCAGCGCCAGATCACGAACGACATGGTGGCGGAAGTCACCTACTTCGGCTCGGCCGGCAATCACCTCCAGTGGACGCAGAACATCAACCAGCCCGCGCCCGGTCCGGGTACACCCGCGCAGGTCAACGCGCGACGGCCCTATCCGCAGTGGGGCACCATCAGCTACTACGAGTGGGACGCCAATTCCCGTTATGAATCGCTGCAGGCGAAGCTGACCAAGCGTCTCGCTTACGGGCTTTCATTCCTGGCGGCGTTCACCTACGGAAAGTCGACCGACGATGCCGGGTCGAATGGCGGCAACGCGGCTTCCAATCAATACAACCTCTTGGGCACCGCATGGGGCCTTTCTAACTTCGACGTCCGGTATCGCTTCGTCATCAGCCCGGTATTTGAACTGCCCTTCGGTAAAGGAAAACAGTATCTCACCGACGGAATCGGCTCGAAGATCGCCGGCGGCTGGCAGGTTTCGTTCCTGTTCCAGGCGCAGACGGGCACTCCGCTCACCGCGACGCTCTCCGGCAACTACAGCAACACCGGCGACACGCTGGCGCGTCCGAACGTGTTGTCGAACCCGAATAATGGCCCCAAGACTCCGCAGGAGTTCTTCAATACCGCCGCCTTCCAGGTCCCCGTATCGGCTACCAGCAAAACCGGCACGCCGCTCTATTCGTTCGGGAATGAAGGTCGCAACGTGATCGAAGGCCCCGGCCTGGTGACTTTGGACATTTCGCTGGTCCGCAATTTCCAGATCCGCGAATGGCTCAAGATGCAGTTCCGCGCCGAATCATTCGATTCGTTGAATCATCCGATCTTCAACGTGCCGAATACCACGGCCGACAGCTCGGCGTTCGGCACGATCAGCTCCACCATCGTGACCGGGACTCCGAACCGGCAGAATCAGCTGGCTCTCAGGTTGGTGTTCTGAGTCCCATCATCATCAGGGGCGGTCGCATGAACCGGCGCGCGCGACCGCCTCATGAAATCTGCAGATCGACCTCTGGGCCCGCACCTGGCGTGCGGGCTCCGCATTTAGCGCGTCCCACCCCAATTTCAGGAACATCGCTACAGTGAGACCTTCCCGCACTCCTCAGCAGCTCAAGGCCAACGCACGAAACGCAGTCGGCGCGGCATTCCTGGGCTGGACTCTCGACGCTTTCGATTTTTTTGTGGTGGTGTACGTCGTATCCGCCATCGCCAAGGATTTCGGCCGATCCATCCCGGCCATCGCCCTGGCCATCACCGCCAGCCTGATCACCCGGCCCATCGGTGGATTTATTTTCGGCCTCCTCGCCGACCGCTTCGGACGCCGCTGGGTTCTGATCGGCGACGTCGTTTTCTATTCGCTGATCGAAGTGCTCTCGGGCTTCTCTCATAGCTACACGGTCTTCATCGCGCTGCGCCTGTTATACGGCGTTGGGATGGGAGGCAACTGGGGTGTCGGCGTCTCGCTGGCGCTCGAATCGGTTCCGCCGAAATGGCGCGGCACAGTCTCCGGACTCTTGCAGGAAGGCTACGCCGTAGGCAATGGACTCGCCTCCATTGCTTACTATTTTGTCTATCCGAAATGGGGCTGGCGGGCGATGTTCTTCATCGGCGTGGTGCCCGCTCTCATCACTTTGTACCTCTGCTTCCAGGTCGAGGAATCCGAGGCCTGGCATCAGGTCCGCACCAGTTGGAGCGGCTATCGCACCGCGCTGTTCAGCAACTGGCGGAGATTCCTGTATTTAATCGCGCTACTTGCGGCCATGAACTTCGTTTCGCATGGCACCCAGGACCTGTATCCGACGTTCCTGCAGCGCGCGCGTCATTTTTCGGTGAGCCAGACGGCGATGATCTCCTTGATTTCCGTGGTCGGAGCGATCGTCGGCGGGCTGATCTGCGGACGCTTTTCGGATCACCTCGGCCGCCGCAAAACCATGGTCATCTGCGCGCTTCTGGGCATCGTGATCATTCCCTTATGGGTGCTGGCTCCGTCCATGCCGCTGATTATTGCCGGCGCGTTCCTGATGCAATTCATGGTGCAGGGCGCCTGGGGCGTGGTGCCGGCGCACATCAACGAACTGTCTCCGCCGCAGGTTCGCGGATTCTTCCCGGGATTCGCCTATCAACTGGGAGTCCTGATCGCGGCCAGCATCAGCTACATTGAAGCTCTGCTGGGCGAGCGCTTCAGCTACGCGACTTCCATGGGAATTCTAGCCGCCATCGTGTTGCTGGCGGCCGCTGTGATTGTTTCCGCGGGACCCGAAAATCGCGGCGTCGCATTCGTCAAGACGGACGCGGCGACGGCCGGGTCGGATTAAAACTCTATTTGATCTTGAATCCGCCATCCGGCAGCTTATCGCGATGCGCGGAATGGCACGCGGCACAACCGGCGCTCAGCTTGTTTAATGCCGCGCTTTCGCCTTCGCTATCGCGCGCTGTGGCCGCCGCCGACAGGTCATGCGCCGCCAGGCTCATCGACGCCGCGAAATCCACCGCGTCCTTGGAATTTCGCTTCGCGAAGAAAGCCTGAACGTCGTGAAATGCCGATTCTAGTTGCTGCGCGTCGGTGATCGCTTCCTCATGCGCCTTCCCCGGAACTTCTTTCTTGAGATTCCCGTTGGCCGCGCTGACGCTCTTCATCCAGGTGCGAAACTGCTTCTCTTCCGGAGGGATGGCCGCCTCCGCCGCCGCCTTCGCCTCCGCAGCCCGATAGCGCCGGCCGCTGCCAAGAATGGTTTCACCTTCAATCGCGGTCAGCGGAGGCGCGCCGATTTTCAGCAACAGCGCGATAGTTTCCGGATGCGCCAGTGGAACGCTACTGCGCAAGCTCGGCGCATTCGCCATGTCCGTTACCGACCACCCTAGCTTGGTTCGGGCATCCAGCTTCGCGCCCTTCGACACCAGATATTGGACCAGATCGTTGTCGCCGCGATACGCCGCACCGTGCAGCGCCGTGTATCCCTGGTTATCGGCGGCATTGATATCGAGACCCCGCGAGAGGCAATATTCCACAGCCGGGATCCATGAATCGGGCGCGGTTTGCGTGAAATTCCCCGCGAACCCCAGGCCGGCCGCCATCATCAGCGGCGTGGTTCCCGCGGTCGACGCGATTTTCGGATCCGCGCCGTGTTCGACTAAGAGCTTCATCGCCGGAACATCGGTCGCCTGCGCGGCACGCCAGAATGCAGTGGAGCCGACGCTGCTGATCCACTGCTGATTGTGCGACGTCGGCCGGAACCACAGCTTGCGAGTCAGCTTCGCGTTCGGGTCCGCTCCGTGTTCGAGCAGCGCCTTCATCAATTCCAGGTGCGTGACCTTTTCCTGGATGGTGAGCAGATTCGGCGCCCAGGAGACCGGCGCGTACTGCATGTCGATCGCGGCATAGAGCGGCATCAAGCCGTCCACGTTGCCCAGGTTGGGATTCGCGCCGTGCTCCACCAGTATTTTGCGATCCCGTAATGTCCGTTGCTGACGGCGATCACCAGCGGACTGCTATGATCACCGGCGCACAACTGGTTCACGTCGGCGCCCGCTTCGATCAGCGCGCGCACGGCATCCATGCTGCCGTCGCGAGCCGCGAACAGCAGCGCTGTCATGCCGCCCATGGTGGTGTTGCCGCCGTTGACCGTGTCGTCTCCCGGCCTCGCCGGCAGCGGATTGCCGTTATCGTCTAAACGCTGCGTCTCCAACTTAACCACCTTGGTGGTGATTTTGAGATCCGCGCCGCCAGCGGTCAGAACCTGGATCGCCGCCGCGCGCCCGGCGGCCGCCGCGAACATCGCCGCCGTCTGTCCATGGGCTTCTTCGCGAGCGTTGACGTCCGCGCCGTGATCGAGCAGCATCTTCACCGCGTCAGCACTGCCTGAAGCCGCCGCGAGCATCAGCGGCGTGGTGCCGCGCACGAATCGTGAATTCGGATCGGCGCCGGCTTTTACCAGCGTCTCGATCATCGCCGCGCTGCCGTTAGTGCTGGCCATTGATAAAGGAGTCAGCCCTCCGTCGCGAGTCGTGGCCTTGACGTTCGCACCGGCGTCGATCAGCAGGCGGGCCAATTCCACGTCGTCGCGATACGCCGCCCAGTGCAGCGCGGTCATCCCGTCGCCCTGCATGGCGTTGACATCGGCCTTCTCCTTCAACAGAGAAACGACGCCGTCCTTATTCCCCTGCATCGCCGCATCGGGAATCCGGCCATCGATGGCGGCAGCCGACACCAACGCCGCCAGGCAAAATCCGCCGGCCAATAATTTGCTCAGCATTTGCGTGTGCCCTCCGCCGCCTTAAATCGCGACCTCTCCGGTGCTGTCTCCGATTCTGTCCTGATTCACATCCAGTCTGTGCAGCAGCGTCAGCAGAACATTCGCCATCGGCGTCCCCTGCGCGTACCGCAAGTGTAGATTTCCCTTGAGCTGCCCGTTGGCGTGACCCGCCAGGAACAGCGGCAGACGCTTGTGCTCATGGACGTTCGAATCGCCCATCGGGCTGCCGTACAGGACCACCGAATGATCCAGCAGGTTTCCGTCGCCGTCCGGCGTATTTTTCAGTTTTTCCAGGAAATAGGGAACTTTGCCCACGTGATAGGAATTGAGCTTCGCGAACTCCGCCATCTTTTCCGGACTCTCGCCGTGATGCGAAAGCGCATGGAACGGCGTCTTCACGCCGCTTTCCGGATAGACCCGCGAGCTGACGTCGCGTCCCATCTTGAACGCCGACACGCGCGTGATGTTGGCCATGAACGCCAGCACCTGCAGGTCGAACATCAGCCTCACATGCTCATCGAAAGAATCGGGCACGCCGATCGGGGCCTGCGGCAGCGCGCGAGCCTCGCCGCTGGCATTGTACTTTTCGATTTTCTGGATGCGCCGCTCGATCTCGCGGACATCGTCCAGATAATTATCGAGTCTGCGCGTGTCGCTCGGATCCAGCCCTTTCTTCAGATGCGCGACCTCTTGCGTGATCGCATCGAGCACGCTGCGGTCGGCTGCTCTGCGCGCCACGCGTTCCTGCGCCGTGCCGCCATCGCCGAACAACCGCTCGAACGCCACTCGCGGATCGATCTCCATCGGCAGAGGCTGGCTCGGAGACGACCACGAAATGGTGTTCGCGTAAACGCAGCTATATCCGTATCCGCACGCCCCGGAGAGCGATCCCACGTCCTCGATCGCCAGCTGGATCGACGGCAGCGGCGTATCCTGTCCACGCTCCGCCGCGTAAATCTGATCGAGCGACGGGCCACAGGAAATATCGGATCCCTCCGTCTGCTTCGGATGCGCGGCGGTCAGAAACACGGACGACGATCGGGTGTGGTCCGCGCCTTCCTCGGGTAGCGCCAAGGCGCGGGCGTTGTTGAGATCGGTGTCGCTGATGACCGTGAAGTAGTCGCGAAATGGCTCCAGCGATTTCAACGTCGGCGTGAATTCGAAATCGCGGCCTTCCTTGGTCGGCGACCAGTAATGCTTCACGATCCCGTCGGCGCTGCTGCCCGCCGCGCCATGCACCATTTCGATGCACGCCAGCCTGCTCGCGGGAGCCGCCGCTGTCTTGCGGATCGGCGTCTGCGCGGGGACCATCGAGTCCAGCAACGGCAGCGCCATCGATACGCCCATGCCTCGGAGTACCGTCCGCCGCGACAGATGCTTCTTCGTAATGAACATTGCCTGAACTCCTTCGACGATTTCGAAAAATGCCCGATTATCGTTGCGCCGCCAACTCCGACGCTGCCGCGTCCCGCTCTTCCGCCCGCCGCATCTGGAACGGCGCGCTCTTGACGATCCCCATCACCAACGACGTAAACCGGTCATCCTGTCGCGCCGCATCGCGATCGATGGCCCGCACCACCGGCATATCGTAATACTCGAACTCCCCGGCCCAGCGCATAAGTCAGCAGCTTCTCGGTAAAGTTCCGGACGAACATGTCGGACCGCCCCACCAGCGCCGCCCGCAGACTCACTGGACCATTGACCTTGGTGCCGTCATAAAGTTGACCGCTCGGGTCCACCGGGTAACCGCCGTCGTTGATCCGCCACGCGCCGATCGCATCGAAATTCTCGAGCGAAAATCCCATGGGTCCATGATCCGGTGGCAGGAGCGGCAAGGCTCGTTCGTGCGATGCTCCTCCAGGCGTTCGCGCACCGATAAGACTTTGCGCTCCTTCGGCGTTTTCCTTGAGCGCGGGCACGTTCGGCGGAGGCGTCGGAGCCGTTACGCCCAGCACCTGCTCCAGGATCCACTTGCCGCGCTGCACCGGCGAGGTCCGGTTGGCGAGCGACGTCGCCATGAGAATGCTTCCCTGCCCCAACAGTCCGAACCGGTTCGGATCGGTCATGGTGACGCGCCGGAAACGGTTCCCGGTGACGTTCGGAATTCCGTAGTGCTTCGCCAGCCGCTCGTCGACGAACGTGTAATTCGCGGTCAGCATGTCGACGACGTTGCGGTCTTCGTGCATGATGCTCTCGAAGAACAACTCCGTCTCCTTGCGCATCGATTGCATCAGATTCTGATCCCAATCGGGATAACACGTACACATCCGGCTGCATGTCCCGCAGATTGCGCAGCCACAGCCATTGCACCGCGAAATTCTGTCGCCAGCGCGTCCGATCGTGGATCGGCCAGCATTCGCCGGACCTGCTGTTCGAGCACCGCCGGCTCCTGCAGTTTGTTCTGGCTGCGCCAGGTCGATTAACGCGTCGTCCGGCGCGCTGCTCCACAAAAAGTAAGAAAGTCGTGAAGCCAGTTCCAGATCGCTGATCCGGAAATTGCTGCCCGCGGCGGCATCCGCGGGAATGCGCTCGAAACGAAAGACGAATTGCGGGTCGGCGACGATCGCCTGCACCACCATCTTGATGCCCGCATCGAAATCGCCCTTGTTCCGCCCGGCCTGATAAGCATTCAACAGCGTTTCGAGATCCGCATCCGTCACCGGCCTTCGAACGCCTGCCGCGCCAGCTTCGCGATAATGCTTCTTGGCGCAGGCAACTTCATCGCTGCCGATCTGGGACGGCACGAGAAAATCTCGGCGCCGGCTCGGTGTATCGCCGACGTCCGTCATGTTGATACGGACCCGAAATCCCCAAATCCCGCAAATGCGGCAACCGCCGTCAGTCCCGGAATGTGGCCAGTCGACAGATCGCCAGGGCTGCTCGAAACGGCATCGCGAAATCCTCCACCGGCCCGATCGAAGGTTTGCAAAAAGGAAACGGAAATGATCTGCGGCCCCGCCTTCACCTTGATCGAAGGCGACCTCACATCGTCCGACACTTTCATGTTCGGGTTGAATATCGAGCAGCGCCATCCGCTCGCCATTCACCGCGACTTCGACTTTCTGCTCGCCCGGCTTCTGGCTCGCTCCGAACACCGGCCCGATGCTCGAATAATAGAACGTCATCTTGAACACGTATTCGCCGTCGGCCGGAAACGTATGGTGGACCACCGATGCCCCCGCGGGTTCCGAATGGCGTGCCATCGACGTGCTGTGTTTGCGAGAACGATTGTGGAATATGATACGTCTCGACCAGCGGGCTCATGCCCGGATCGCCGACCGCCAGCCGGCTGATCGTCGCCCGCCGCCCGGACATATCCTTCCATCAGCGTCGGCGAAATGTTCAGCACTTCCGCCATGTTGTCGAATCCATGGCTCGAATCGTCAGCGGGAAGATAAGCCGCCGGATCGATGTCCAGCGCGAGCAGGTCGCGAACCGAGTTGGCGTACTCGAATCGATTCAGTCGATGCAGCGACGGCCGTCCCGGATTCGGATGCGCCGCGGCAAATTTATCGACGTTCTGCTCCAGGCCCGCCGCGAAAGCGTTCAGAGTAGCCGCATCGGGACGCGGAATTCCCGCCGGAGGCATCAGACCAGCGCGAACCTTTTGGATCACCTTTTCGGCCAGTTCCGCGTTCTGCTCAGGATGGGCGAAGTCCAATCGGGTCAATGTCATACCACCCGATTTCAACTTGTCATTGTGGCAACCGGAGCAAACCCGGTTCGTAAGGGCGCTCTGTTCAGCCGGGGCCATCGCTGGCGTCTGGGCGCCGGCCACCGTAGTCAAGATCCACAGGCAACTGCTAAGGCCCAGGCGTTTCATCAATTTGTCCTCTAACCAACGAACCTGGAACGACTGCTTAAGTGATCGTATTATATGTAGTTGCGGGACGCAATCCCCCTGCCCGCTCGGTTTTTAAGTTCGGTAAGAGCTATTTGTTTTCGCCCAGCGCCGCTCGGATTTCCCGAACCGAATAGTCGACCTTCATGTCGATGAAACGCTTTCCCAAGTCAGCCGAAGAGCGCCGCGCGTCGCCGCTGATTCCATTGTTCACTTTGTGTTCCGGGCGTTGCCCCTTCTCCGGAACCGGATCGCCTAATGCCGTCGGAATCAGATCCTTGCGTACCCATCCGTGATCGCCGCCCAGGTACAGCATCTCCGAGGTATCGGAGACGCCGGCGTGCCCTCCCGACGGGTAGCCGTGGTCGGCCAGCCATTTCTCGAAATCCGGCTGCGCGCCGGGATGCTCCTTAGTGCCCTCATAGACCTGATCGCAGAAGATGACGCGCACGCCCTTAGGACGAATATTCCGCATCCATCTTCGTGGCGACCTCGGCCAGTTCCTTCTGCCCGCCGCCGTGATCGCCCATCAGAACGATGTTCTTGAAGCCGGTCTTGATCAGTTGTTCCGCGACGCGTTCATTCACCGCCGCGAAAATCTCGGGAGTCAGCCCGATCGTGCCCGGAAGAGTCGCGCTCGCATTATTCACCGAGAACGGCATCACCGGAGCGACAATCGCATTCCCCAGCTTTTCCGCGATGCGCACCGCCGTCGCGCGCGCGATCAGTGTATGGCCGCCGTTCACGTTCTGAGGACCGCGCTGCTCGGTTCCGCCGTTGTAGACCAGCGCCGTCGTCTTCCCGCTCTCGAGCGCAGCCTTCACTTCGGGCCAGGTCATCATTTCAAACTCGACCGAAGCCGCGCGCTTGGTCTGCGCGTGGCCGATCGACAGGGACAGGGCAAGAAAACAGACGCTGAATTTCAGGCTGGACATAGCGGTGCCTCCAGAGACACTGCGGTCTAGTATATCGTTCTGTCTGGAGCGATTCAGAATCCCGCCGGCCGTTCGCCCGCGACGCCGAAGCTCCGTTCGAGTGCCAGTCCAGCGCGACCCAGCGTTCCTTCTTCGAACAGCTTGCCGATGAGCGTGACCCCATGCGGCACGCGGCGCGGAGGCGCGAATTTCGGCAACGGATTTTTCGGATCCGGAGCCCAATCGCTGCGCGCTTCCGATACTTCGATAAATCCCGCCCGCAGCGTCAGCGAAGGATGCCCCGTGGAATTGGTGATCACCAGAATTTCGTCGCGCAGTGACGGCACCAGCAGCAGGTCCACTTGCGAGAAAACCCGCGCCATCTCCTGGGCGATTTTGCGGCGAAAGCGATCCGCTTGCACGAAGTCCACTGCCGAAAGGAAGCGCGCCTGGCGAAACGAATTCGGCCAAGCGTCGGGCGTCTGCACCTTGAGTTGGTCCACCACGCCGCTGAGCGTAAGCTCTTCGAACGCGGCCGCCGCTTCCGCGAACAGGATCACGTTGAGCGAATCGTAAGGCCAATCGGGAAGCGTCACTTCCACCGGAATCATGCCGAGCTTCTTCACCGTCTCGATCGCGGCGCGATCCACGTCCGTCGCCGGAGCCTCCTTCATCCAGCCCGGGAAATAGCCAACCCGCAGCCCCTCCACCTTCGCCCCGGCGTCGAAATCCAGCCGGCTGGGGACGCTCGAAAGATCGCCCGCGTCAGCGCCGGAAATAGCTTGCAGCACCAGCAACGCATCCTCGACGCTCCGAGTCATCGGCCCCAGCTTATCCAGCGACCAGCACAGCGTCATCGCGCCGGTTCTCGGGACCCGTCCGTAAGTCGGACGCAGCCCGGTGAGTCCGCAACGCATGGTGGGACCGATAATGCTGCCGCCTGTTTCGCTGCCGATCGCGAACGCCACCAGGCCCGCCGCCGTGGCCGCGCCCGGCCCCGCGCTCGATCCCGACGATCCTTCGTCCAGCAGCCACGGATTCATGGTCTGGCCGCCGAACCAGATATCGTTCAGCGCAAGCGCGCCCATGCTGAGCTTCGCCACCAGCACCGCGCCCGCCTCATGCAGCCGCTTCACCACCGCTGCGTCCTCGCTGGGCACACGATTCCGGTATGGCTCCGCGCCGTACGTGGTCGCTATGTCCGCGGTGTCCAGCAGATCCTTCCCGCCCCACGGAATCCCGTGCAGCGGCCCGCGATATTTCCCGGCGCCGATCTCTTCGTCCGCCTTTTTCGCCTGCGCCATCGCCAGATCGCGTGTCAGCGTGATCACGCAGCGCAGCTTCGGATCGAACCGTTCGAGACGAGTCAGATAGATCTGCGTCAGCCTCGCCGAGGACAGTTTGCGCTGTTCAATCCATCGCGACAAACGCGTAACTGGCGAGAACGCGATCTCTTCATCGCTTTCCGGCAGCGGCCCGGGTTCGATGTGGCTGCGAACGAATCGATCGCGATCCGGCCCCGCCGTCTGACCAGGTAGCACCGGGTCCCATCGCGACCAGGGCGCGAGCGACGGCTCCAGCGTCACTTTGCGCGGGCCGGTCCTGCGTTCCAAAAGCGCCGCCATCGAATTGCGCCAGTTGCCCGCCGCAAGCGCGCGATCTGAATCTCGCAAATTCACCTGCACCAATTTCTCGGCTTCCGCGAAGGTCGACGCCGAAACCTCCGGGCCTACCGGAGGCGCCGTTCCGAAAGCCGGAGGAGTGCCCGCCGCGGGCTCGCTTGATTTCGGATTCTTGGTGCTGCACGCGGACGCCGCTCCCAACAGTCCGATCGACGCCCCCGTCAAAAATTTCCGCCGTGACTTGGACATGCCTAGTGACAATGCTCCGCCGGCATCCCCAAGCGCTCCGCGGTGTCGCGCTCGAAATCGAACTCGATCATCACCGCAGGCTCATTCCCCACCACCCAGCCATCGTGTCCCGGCTCGATCGCGACCGCCTGCGGCGCGGCGAATTCCAGCGTGCATCCGTCGGCATATTGAATATGGATCTGCCCCCGCGCCAGGAACCCGACGTGCGCGTGCTGGCATAAATCCGTGCCGACCACCGCTTTCATATCCTTCGACCATCGGAATCCAGGCGGATAAACCACCCGCTTCACCCGGCAGTTGGCCGCGCGCGCCACGTCGATCTGCACGCCGCCCACCAGGCGATGGTCCGCGTCCTGCATCGGCGCCGTCAAAGTATCGATCGCCATTGGATCTCCTCCGTTTATTTCTTCACCGCGTACGGCCCGACTTCGGGCTTGCCCTGCGTGTCCTTCAGTGGCCCGAGTTCGGCCGCGACGCCGCGCGCGATGGCCGCCGTTTCGCTGCCGTTCTGGAAGCACGTGAAATCCGGCCGGTCGCGCCACGCGAACGGACCGCACAGCCGCTTGCCCGCGCCGATCGCCGCATCGTGCACGATGTTGATCAGCCGCTCGTAATCGGGCGAGCCCTGTTTGTAGCCTGAGAAATTGCCCAGATCGCCGCTGGCCGCGAAAATCGCCGTCACGCCCGGAATCGCCGCGATCTCGCGCGCGTCCTTCGCGCCGTCCAGCGTCTCGATCATCTCGATCAGCACGACATTGTCGTTGATCGTGTTGCGATAGCCGCCCGGAACGTTGCCCCACATCTCCGGATCGAACGCCTGGCCGCCGCCCTGGCTGCGCTTGCCGAGCGGTGGGAACATGGTCCAGTCCCGCGCGGCTTTGCCTTCTTCCACCGAGCGAACCGTCGGAATCACGATCACCAGCGCGCCCAGATCCATCGCGTGCTGGATTTCCCGCTCATCGGTGTAGGCGACGCGCACGCCGGGAACCGCCTTGGCGTGCGGACAGGCCTTCCACATCCGCGCCCACCGCTTCCCAGTCGCGCGAATCGTGCTGCATCTCGGTCCAGATGAAATCGTAGCCGGCGTTGGCCATCGCGCAATACGTCTCCGGACTGTCGGTGCTGAACACCGTGCCGCCGGTCACCTTCTCGCCCTTCATCATCTTGAGCATCACCGGATTCCAGATCTTCGCATCCGCCGGCGCGTCGAACGCCGGCCCGTATTTCCATTTGGCCGGATCGAGCATTCCCTGATTGACGGCGCCCGGAGGCGCGTTGGTGATCGCGCCGGAATCCTTGCCGGCCGGCGCCGCGAGCGGAAACTTGCATCTTCCCCGCGTCCGGGTTATTCGCGTACGGATCGGCGCTCGGCGGAGGCGTTTGCCCCCACAAAGTCAAGATGCCAAATCCGAGCACCAGGGCAAAGGCCGCCAATCGATATCGACGATCCATCTCGAACCTCCTCGGGTGTGCAGCGGTGTTACGAAAAAAAGTATACCTCTCGCGACGCGCTCCAATCCGCCGCGTGATTGTACACAGCGGCGTTTCCCCGTTAGACTTCATGGGTAGACTTCATGAATTGGAGACTTTCATGCGCTTTGCTGCCGCCGCCCTTTTCCTGGCCTTTTCGATTCTGCCCCGCGCCCACGCTCAGATCCCTTCCGCGACTCTTGACGGATTGGAATGGCGCGGCATAGGTCCTGCCGCCACCGGCGGCCGCATTGCCGATCTCGCCGTGGTCAAGGCGACCGGACAGGCCGATATCATTTACGTAGCCACCACCACCGGCGGAGTTTTCAAGAGCGTCAACGCGGGAATTTCTTTCGAGCCGATCTTCGATCACGCCGGCGCGATGATGTCCACCGGCGCCATCGCCGTCGCGCCGTCGAATCCGACCGTCGTGTGGGTCGGAACCGGCGAAGCCGACAACCGGCAAAGCTCGTCCTGGGGCGACGGAATTTGTAAATCGCTCGACGGCGGCGCGACCTGGCGGAAAATGGGCCTCGCCGACACACATCACATTGCCAGGATCGTGATCCATCCCACCGATCCGAACACGGTTTATGTCGCGGCGGCAGGGCACCTGTGGGGCTCGAACGCGGAGCGCGGCGTTTTCAAAACCACCGACGGCGGCAAAACGTGGAAGAAGATCCTGTATCACGACGAGAACACCGGAGCCATCGACCTGGTGATGGATCCCAAGAATCCCGAAGTGCTCTACGCCGCGATGTATCAGCATCAGCGCAAGGGCTGGGGCTACAACGGCGGCGGCCCGGGCAGCGGAATTTTTCGCACCATGGACGGCGGCGCAACCTGGACCGAACTGAAGAACGGTCTGCCGCGCGGCGATAAAGGACGCATCGGCCTCGCGACCTTCGCCGGCGACAATCGCGTGGTCTACGCCGTCGTCGAAGCCGATCCCACATCCGAGGGCCGGGGCGGAGGCGGCGCGGAACCACCGGCCGCTGGAGGGCGAGGCGGCAGGGGAGCGCGATCCGCCGACACCATTACCGCGCACGGCGGCGTTTTTCGCAGCCTTGATTCTGGGGAAACCTGGCAGCATATGACCGGGCTCAATCCGCGGCCCATGTACTACAGCCGCATCTACGTCGACCCCAAGGACGTGAATCGCGTCTACATCATGGGATCGAACCGTGGCGTGTTTATTTCCGACGACGGCGCGCGGAATTTTCGCGAAGTGTTCAGTGAGGTTCACGGCGAGGATCATATCCTGTGGATCGATCCGGAAAGCCCCAATCACATGGTGGTCGGCGGCGACGGTGGCGTGTCGATTTCCTACGATCGCGGAGCCACCTGGCTGTTCCGCATCAACCTCCCCATCGGCCAGTTCTACGATATCTCCGCCAATGAGCGCGATCCGTTCACCGTCTGCGGCGGACTTCAGGACAACGGAAGCTGGTGCACGCCGGTCGCATCGCGCATGAGCTACGGAATTTCGTTCAAGGACGCCTACAACGTGGGCGGCGGAGACGGCATGCACGCTGCCTTCGTCGACGATCACACTTTGCTGGTCAGCTCGCAGAACGGAAACACTGGGCGTGTCGATCTGGACACCATGGAGCGTCAGGCCATCGCCCCGGTTCAACCGGAGATCAAGCCGGTGCCCGGCAAGCCCGGCTATCGCTGGTATTGGACCGCCCCGCTGATCGTGTCGAGTCACGACTCGAAAACCATCTACACCGCGGCCGACGTCGTGTTCCGGTCCACCGATCGCGGCGTGACGTGGAAACCCATCAGTCCCGATCTGACCGCGCACATCGATCGCGACAAACTGGAGATGATGGGCGCTCCGGTAAGCCTGCATGCGCTCTCGCGCCACGACGGGCAGACCGATTTCAGCGCCCTGACCGTGGTCGCTGAATCCCCTCTCGACAAAAATCTCTTGTACACCGGCGCGGACGACGGCACCATCCAAATGACCCGCGACGGTGGCCAGCACTGGACCAATATCACTAAGAATGTTCCCGGCCTTCCGCCGATGTTGAACATCAGCGGCATCGTCGCGTCGAAATACGAGGCAGGCCGCGTTTATCTCACCGTCGACGGACATTTCAACGATGACTACCACGCTTACGTTTTCGTAAGCGATGATTACGGCCAGAACTGGCGCGCGATCACCTCAGGGCTTCCCGAAACTTCGGTGCATCGTATCCGTGAGCATCCCTCTAAAGCCGGCCTGCTGGTGGTCGGAACCGAGATGGGCGTCTACGCCACCTTCGATCGCGGCGGTCACTGGACCTCGCTCAACACCAATCTCCCGCCCGTGCCGGTTTACGATCTTTTGTTTCAGGAAAAGTCGAACGCTCTGGTGCTCGGCACTCATGGGCGAGGCATCTGGGTGCTGGATCATGACGAGCCTCTGGCCGAAATCACGCCGGAAATCGCGGCCAAGGAATTCTTGTTTCCCATTCCGCCGGTCCATCACCAGCTCCTTTTTAACGGCCAGTTCTGGTTCGGCTACGGCGAATTTTTCGCCCCGAATCCCCCTGCCGGAGCCATCGTGACTTATATTCTGCCGAACGCCAAACCCGACGGCGTGTCCATCACCATCACCGATTCCGCTGGCAAAACGATTCGCACTTTGCGCGGACCCGCGCAAGCCGGTTTGAATCGCGCCTGCTGGGACCTGCGCGAATCGCCGCCCATCGTCGATCGCGCTCCTGCGCCCATCGCGACCTGTATCTCCACCGGCGGCGGACGCGGCGATGCGGGCGTCGCGCCGGAACGCGTCAGTCCCCTAATCCCTCCCTCCGGACAGATCCCCAATGCCGGAGGCGGCGGTGGACGCGGACGCGGCGCCGGACCCGTAGTCTTGCCTGGGCGCTACACCGTCGCGATGGATTCGCTGAAACAGGAGCTCACCGTTCAGCCCGATCCGCATTTCCCGATCTCTGAATCGGATCGGAACAAGCGTCATTCCGCGATTCACAGCGCCTACTCGCTACAGCAGCAGCTGGCTCCGGCGCGCGAAGCCGCACAGTCGCTCGCCGATCAGATGACCGCTCTGCGCCAGTATTTCAGCGCCGAGGCCGGGGGCGGGAAAACCGCGGTCGCCGCGATCGACAAGGTCGCGCCGGAAATCGCCAGGGTTGAGACGGAAATCAATCGCGCCATCGCCTCCGCGGGTCAAGTAGAGAACGCGATGGACGGTTACGACGGATTGCCCACCGCCATGCAGCTTCGCCAGCTCGATTGGGCCTGGGAAGATGCCACGGCCGCGGCCAATGCCTGGAATAAGCTCATCAAGGAATCGGTTCCAGCGGCGTATTCTTCGATGGGTGGAGCGTTCAAGCCTCCGGCGCTAAAACCGGTGCCCACGCCGTCGCGCTGAGGATTACGACTCCAGCGGATCGGCCGGCACGGCCCACGTGCTGAGGACTTTGATCAGCTCTTCAAGGATCACCGGTTTGGACACGAAGCCGTCCATGCCCGATGCCAGGCATTGTGTGCGCCCCTCCACCGTTGCCTCGGCGGTCATCGCGATGATGGTGCGCCGCTGATCCGCGCGCTCTTTCCGGCGAATTTCGGCAGTGGCGTCGTAGCCGTTCATTTCAGGCATCTGGCAATCCATGAACACCAGATCGTAGGGCAGCATCTCCACCATTTCCACCGCCTCGCGACCGTTCGCCGCGACGTCGGACCGGATCCCCAGCTTTTCCAGCATGCGCGAGATCACCTTCTGGTTGACCACGTTATCCTCGGCGATCAATACGCGGATCGGAAGATTGGCGAATCGTCCGTTCAGCGTCGATACATGTTTCCCGCTCGACGGCGCTTCGGCCGGCTTGGAATGTTCGCTCGCCGCTTGCTCCTGCTTCTTGGACCACACCCCCACCAGCGTATTCGTCAACTGCGACTGCCGGACCGGCTTCACCAGGCCCGCGTCCACGCATGCGCCTCCCATGCGCCGCAGCTCATGCCAGTAGCTCATCGATGTCAGCATCACGATGATCGTGTCGCCGATCTCCGGATCGCCCTTGATCTGCGCCGCCATGGTCGCGCCGTCGATTCCCGGCATGTGATAATCCGCGATCACGATCTGATACGGATCTCCGCTTCTCTTCGCGTGGCGAATCGCGTCGATCGCCTCCAGGCCCGATGCATAACTTCCGTTGCGCATTCCGAGGCTCGAAATCTGCTCGTGCACCACCCGCCGGTTCACTTCGTTATCGTCGACGATCAGTACCCGCAGACCCTTCAGATCGGTGACCGGAACCTGCGTCGTACCCGGCCGGCCATCGAGCGCGAGCGGCAGCCGGAACCAGAACGTCGAACCGCGCCCTGCTTCGCTCTGCACTTCGATCGACCCGCCCATCAGCTCGATCAGTTGTTTGGAAATTGCCAGCCCCAACCCCGTGCCACCGTACTTCCGCGTGGTAGAGGTATCGGCCTGGCTGAACTTTCGGAACAGACAATCCAGCTTCTCCCGCGGAATCCCCACGCCCGTGTCGGTCACCTTGATCGTCATGTTGACCGATTCCTCACCCTGGCAGTCGTAATCGACCGCGATCAGGACGTGGCCGCGCTCAGTGAATTTCACGGCGTTGCCCACCAGATTGGTCATCACCTGGCGAATGCGCCCGGCGTCGCCGGTGAACCGCGACGGAGCCGCCGACGCATATTCCAGGATCAGGTCCAGTCCTTTTTCCTCGGCTCGCGGCGCCAGCATCTCCGCCACTTCCTCGATCACCAGCCGCAGATCGAAGGGGAATGATTCGATCGCCAGCTTGCCCGCTTCGATCTTAGAGAAATCCAGAATATCGTTGATCACCGTCAGCAGCGCTTCGCCCGACGTTCTGATGGTGCTCGCGTATTCCCGCTGTTCGCCCGAAAGATCGGTATCGAGCAGCAGTCCCGTCATGCCGATCACGCCGTTCATCGGCGTCCGAATCTCGTGGCTCATATTGGCGAGGAAGTCGCTCTTCGCCTGACTCGCCGCCTCCGCCAGCTTCTGCGCGGCCCGCAGCCGGCGCGTCAGCCAGAATGTCGCGAACAGCGCCAGCACCAGGAACCCGGAGCATCCCAGCAACAGGTAGGAGTAAAATCGCAGCCGCCCGTATTGGAAAATGGTGCTCGCTTCAGTGCCGATGCTGGTGTGCCACCGGAAATCGATGCCGGCCAGCGCCCCGTCATCGGCCATCGCGCCGATTTCGTCGCGCAGACGATCCGCCGCGAAGCGGTCGAACGCCAGTTTTCTGTTAGCGCCGATCCCGAACCAGAATGTCGCGCCCTCCAGCGGCATGGCATGTAGAAGCCGCTCGGGACACCCCGCCGCCACCGTATCCAGCAGCGAGCTCTGCGCCATCAATCCCACTTGCACTTCGCCCGAACAAACCGCCGCCATCACCTGCGTCGTAGTCTGTTTGGGCACCAGCGTAGCGCCCGCCAGCCGCTCCCGCGCGATCCGATTATCCAGGCTGATTCTCGAAACCGCCAGCGTCTTGCCCTTGGCATCGGCGGTACTCTTCAGTTCCGTCGGCTCCGCGAACAGCAGAACATAGGTCATCTTGACCCACGGACCCGTCACGTACAGAAACGGACGTCGCTCAGGCAGATCCCCTACGATCGGCCACAAATCCACCGCGCCCGAAGACAGCGCGCGCTCCGGTCCTTCCGGCGAATATCTCCACTCCAGCGCAATGTGCCGCCGGCGCGCCGCTTCCCGCACCACGTCCACCGCCGGACCCGTCGGATTTCCCTGCGCGTCCCGGAAATGATACGGCGGAGAGTTCTGGAATCCGATCCGCAGCGGGCGAGCCTGTTGATCGGCAGTCCATCGGTACGCGGCATAACCGCCCGCAATGCAACACGCTGCCGCGATCGGCCACGCGATCGCCGCCCATGGATGGCGATGCACCCACGCCGTAACCCGGCGCGTAAGCAGTAGTGGCTTCATGAAGACATGAAAACAATCGGCACGAAAAGCGAAATGGACTAGGGTAAACTCGCGGGCAATCGGAGTGGAGCGTGGTACTACTTTGCCGCTTCGGCTAGTTGATGACGCGGGGAATCGGCCGGCTCTTTCGCGGGATTGGAGAACTCCAGCGCTCGATCCTCCACCGGCCTGTATTTGAGATTGATCGCGTCGCGGAAGTAATTCTGGTATACCCGCCAGGGAGCTTTCGAGCCTTGCTTGGGCCAGCTCGCAAGCGCGCGTTGCATATACCCCGATGAGAAATTCTCGACGAACGGCGCGACGGCCGTCTCATCGCCGGGTCTTGGCGTCACCTGCCGCATCCCCTTGCGATCCATCGCGTTCAGTAACCGGCACACATAGTTGCAGATCAGGTCCGCCTTCAGCGTCCAGGATGCGTTGATGTACCCGAATACCGACGCCAGATTCGGCACGCCGGAGATCATCACGCCTTTGTAAGCGATTGTATTGGCCAGATCGACCTCGCGCCCGTCCACCAAAAGCTCGATCCCGCCGAAGGCCTGCATCGTGAGCCCGGTCGCCGTAACAATGATGTCCGCTTCGAGCTCGGCGCCGGATTTCAGTTGAACGCCCTTGCCGGTGAACGTCTCGATCTGGTCCGTTACCACGGTGGCCCGGCCCGACTTGATCGCCCGGAACATGTCCGCGTCCGGAACCAGGCACATCCGCTGCTCCCACGGCTTATAGCGTGGCGTGAAGTGCGTCGCGACGTCGTAATCCGGACCCAGCGCCTGGCTCGCCTTTTTAATGATCGCCGCCTTCATGAAGTTCGGGAAAAGCTGCGAGAACTGATAGAAGTACGTCATCAGCCCGACGTTTTTCCAGCGGCTTAGCCGGAAAGCCCATTTCGCGGGCATCACTCCTCGGAGCCAGTTCGCGATCTTGTCCTGTTCCGGAGCCGAAATCACATAGGTGGGCGAGCGCTGCAGCATCGTCACATGAGCCGCCGTCTTCGCCATCGACGGCACCAGCGTCATCGCCGTCGCGCCGCTGCCGATGATCAACACCCGCTTCCCCTCGTAATTCAGATCGTCGGGCCATTTTTGCGGATGAATCACCCGCCCCCCAAAGCGATCGAGGCCCGGAAATTCCGGCAGATAGCCCGCCGAATAGCGATAGTACCCAGCGCAGGAGAACAGGAAATTGCAGGTCAGCGTCACCGGCTCATCGCGTCCGTCTGGAGATTTGCGAACCGCCTCCACGATCCACTGCGCCTGATCCGAATTCCATGCCGCCCGCTTGATCTCGTGCCCGAACCGGATATGCCCGTCGATGCCTTCGTCGCGCGCCGTCGCCGTGATGTACTCGCGAATATCCTCGCCGGGAGAAATCGCCTTGGGACTGGTCCAGGGCCGAAACGAATAGCCCATCGTCAGCATGTCCGAATCCGAGCGGATGCCGGGATAGCGGAACAGATCCCAGGTTCCGCCGATCCGCTCGCGCTGCTCCACGATGGCGTAGCTTTTGTTGAGACAGAATTTTTGCAGGTGATGCGCCGCGTCGATTCCCGAAAGGCCCGCGCCAACGATGAGCACGTCGAAATGTTCCACCGCCATAGGCAACCTGAACATATCACATACTCGCTAGGGCTGAATCCCCAGGAGCCGCGACCAAAGGAAGCGGACAGCCGCCGCAAAACAGAAAAGCCCCGCCCGATAAACTCGAGCAGGGCTTCTTATTCTCTATCCCAGCGACTTATCGTGCCGCGAGCAATGCCCGCAGATGCCGCGCCCGCTCCGGCGACCGCAGTTGCCGCAGCGCCTTCGCTTCGATCTGCCGGATCCGCTCGCGCGTCACGTCGAACTCCTGGCCGATCTCTTCGAGCGTATGCTCCCGCTCGCAGCCGATGCCGAACCGTAGCCGGATCACTTTCTCCTCCTTCGGAGAAAGCGTCTTCAGGATGTTTGCCGTCTCGTCCCGGACATTGGTGTCGATCACCGCGTCCACCGGAGATCCAACCCAGCGATCTTCAATCAGATCGCCCAGCGCCGATTCGCCGTCGCGGCCCACCGGAGTTTCGAGCGACACCGGATCGCGCGAAATGGTCTTCAGCTTCTGGACCTTCTCCACCGGAATGTCCATCCGCCGCGAGATTTCTTCATTCGTCGGCGCGCGACCGAGTTCTTTTTCCAGTTCCCGCGTCGCTCGCAGAAACTTGTTCATCGACTCGTTCATGTGGACCGGAATGCGGATGGTGCGCGACTGGTCCGCGATCGCTCGCGTGATCGCCTGCCGGATCCACCACGTCGCATAGGTCGAAAATTTGTACCCGCGCCGGTATTCGAATTTGTCCGCGGCGCGCATCAGACCGATGTTGCCTTCCTGAATCAGATCCAGCAAATGCAGCCCGCGATTGACGTACTTTTTCGCCACCGAAACCACCAGGCGGAGGTTCGCTTCCACCAGGTCCTTCTTGGCGCGCTCGGCTTCGATTTCGCCGTGCCGGATCACCGAAAGCGTGTGCCGCAGATCGGGTAGCGGAGCTCCCGCGGTCTGCTCGCGTTTACGGATTTCCTTCTTCAGCTCCCGGGTTTTGGACTGCGCGGCCTGGCTGTTGCGGCCTTCCACCTTGCGCAGATCCAGTTCCAGATGCCCCAGTTCGTCCACTACCCGCTCGATCTCTTTCGCGAACTGCTTCCACTGCGAAAGATAGAACGGAACCTTGCGGATCGCCTGCGACACCTGCACCCGAGCCCGCGCCAGCTTGCCCATCCATTTTCTGCGGAGTTTCTTGTTGCTCAGCGCGATGGTGCCCAGCTTTTCCGAAAGCTGGATCAGTTTCTTGTGCAGATTGACGATTTCTCCGAGGTCGTTTTTCACCTCGTTCCGCCGCTTGGCGTACGCCGCGCTCTCTTCTTCCAGATCGCCCAGATCCACGAACGCGTCCAGATCCTCTACTTCCTTCCGGATCTGCTCCGCGATCTCCACGGCCCGCAACTGCACCAGCGCGCTCCGGCTGATCGCCTTTTGCATCCGCAGTTTCCCGCGCTCCATGCGCCGCGCCAGGTTGACTTCGCCCTCGCGAGTCAGCAGCGGCACCGCGCCCATCTCGCGCAGATACACCCGTACCGGATCATCCGTGTAGATAGACTCTTCGGCCGGATGCGCAGCCGCGAAGTCTTCGCCCTCGTGAGTTTCCTCCGGATGAAAGAAATTCGCTTCCTCGTCGAAAGGAATCCCCAGAGGCTCGTGGCCTTCGCCTAAAAATTGATCCTCGAAATGATCCACCGCAATCACCTCCCCCAATCCGCGACGCAGTCAACCGCGCATCTTTACATTCCCTTGCAAGGCGCGGGAGTCGTTCGGCCGGGGTGTCAGCCTTCCCTGTTAACTCGTGTATTCCCTGATATTTATGGACAAGCCGCGGGAACACACTTCCATCTCATTCCAATACGGCTGGACTGGCTCTCAGTATATCAGTCTTCCCGTTTTCTGTTAAGTCCCTATTTCAAATGATGTTTCCCGGCGCCGTCGGTTACAGGATTTCGTGTAGGACCGCCTCCTACCCTGGCCGGGGCAGGAGTCCCTTCAATTCGTTCAGAAACGCCTCGACGTCCTGAAAATCCCGATATACCGACGCAAATCGCACGTACGCGATCTTATCGAGTAGACGGAGCTTGTCCATCAACATTTCACCGATCTGCGAGGTCCCGATTTCGCGTTCCGGGCTATCCGCCAGCCGCGTCTCCACCTCGTCCACGATCTCCGCCAGCCGGGACATCGCCACCGGCCGCTTTTCGCACGCTTTCAGTAATCCTTCCAATACTTTCTGGCGATCGAACTTCTCCCGCCGCCCGTCCCTTTTCACCACCATGTAGGGGATTTCGTCGCTTCGTTCGTAGGTGGTGAACCGGCGCTCGCACTTCAGACACTCCCGCCGCCGGCGGATCACGTCGCCTTCTTTGCTCTCCCGGGAATCGATCACGCGGTCTTCGCGATGACCGCAAAATGGACAAGTCAACTGGATTCGTCCTCTGGGACGGATGAGCCTTCCGGCTCCAAATGTCTAAGACTACGCCATTTTATGCCTTCATGGAAGGCCAGGACCAAACCGATGGGAACAATCGCTACGAATGAGATGATCCACAGGACCAAAGCGATTCCGCTGGCCACGGCAAAATTTACGCCGAAAAATTCGGTCAACACCAGCACCGTCGCAATCTGCATTCCGCCCCCGACTCCAGGAATCTGAAGCGCGCTGCCGAAGGCCACAAACCCAAGTAAAATAACCACATCTGTCACGCCTAAGGCCTGCGTCGCCGGAAATCCCCGCAGCACGCACCCGAATGCCGCCGCGATCACCGTCCATTCCGCTACCGTATACCCGATCAGCAGCAGCATCGACCGCGTGCCCCGCGTCGACTGCATGCCTTCCTCGAACGAACCCAGCACTTTCCGGATCCGCACCAGAATCCCGGCGGGCAGAAACGCGCAGAAAATGCAGCAGCCTTTCCGCCCGAAGCTGCCGCAGCCCGATCAGCAGCGCGAGACTGGCCAAGCCTGTGAACCCGGTGGTATAACCGCCGGCTTCGAGGATCACCCGGATTTTCGGCCCCGGCTGGATCGCGCTGGTCGAAACCTGGGTCAGCGCGATGCCGAAAATCAGCAAAATCATCAGCAAATCGAGCATGCGCTCGACAATCCACGCGGCAATTTGGCTGGAAAAGGAAACATGTTCTTTTTTTGCAATCAGATACGGACGGACCGCCTCGCCGGCTCGGCCGAACAGCAGCACCGCCGTGAAACCGATCACCGTGGATGTAAAGATCCCCCATAAGCTCGCGTCTTTCCTCAGGGGACGCAACATCACTTCCCAGCGCAGAGCGCGGCCCATGTAGGTCGCCAGTACCAGCGATTGGGACAGAATCAGCCAGCTCCAGTCGACGTTGCGGAGCGCGGCCGAGAACTGGTTCCAGTCAAATCCGGAGGTACGCCAGCGATAGACGATGAAAGCCACGGCGGCCAGCAACGCCGCGAGCGCCAGCCCGCCGCCCAGGTATTTTTTCTTCAAGCAGTTAGCGCCACCTTACGCGCGATGGCTAGCTTACAACCCCGGACCGCATATAGAATGTAAATCGAACTTCTCATGACAGTTCTTCGTTCTTATTGCTGGAACGTAATTTACCTGGTGAAGGTCCGGGAACGAAGAAGCTCATGGCGGCCACTGCCACAGTTGGACAGATTAGCACGACGCGTTATTTCGCTGCCGCGGAAGCCGTAAGGCCAGGACTGGTATTGGACGCCGATCTTCAGCTCGTCGAACGTTGCATGAGCGGCGATGAGGCCGCCTGGGAGGACCTTGTGCGGGTCCACACCCGGCGTGTGTACTCGCTCTGTTATCGCTTCACCGGGACCGATTCGGAAGCGCAGGACCTGACCCAGGAAGTATTTCTCCGGCTGTTCCGGTCGCTCAAGAGCTTTCGCGCCGGGGAAGGTTCGTTTCAGGTGTGGTTAGCGCGGATGACGCGTAACCTTCTGATCGATCATTATCGCCGAACCAAATTGGAGCGCGCGACGGATTCCATCGAAGAGCAGCTGCCCATGCTGGAGGCCAAATCCACTGGCGGGACACGCACCGACGGTCTGCTGGCCGGCCGGGAAGCGAGCGAGCTGTTGCAGGCCGGTTTGCAGAAGCTATCGCCGGAGCTGCGGGAAACGGTTATTTTGCGCGATCTCGAAGAAATGGAATATCGCGAGATCGCCCAGGTTTTGAATGTGCCGGAAGGCACAGTCAAGTCGCGATTGAATCGCGGACGGGCGGAACTGGCCCGGGTGTTGAAAAGAGCGGTGGGGAGTGCAAGATCGGGTGTTGCTTAGGGCATCGAAATGACGTGCGCTGACTTGGAAATTCTGCTGGCCGAGTACGTGGATGGAACACTCCGCGGCGAGCAGAAGTCTGCCGTCGAGGAGCACCTGGCAACCTGCGCCGAATGCGCGGAACTGGCCCGCGACGCCGCCGGAGCGGTGGCCTTCATGGGTCGCGCCGCGACGCTCGAAGCTCCTCCGGAACTGGTGACGCGGATTCTCTACGAGGTCACCGACGGTCCCAGCCGGGCGCAGGTGAAGCCCTCCTGGACGCGGCGCGTGTTCGGAAAATGGCTGGAGCCGATCTTCCAGCCGCGCTATGCGATGGGAATGGCGATGACCATTCTGTCCTTCGCCATGCTCGGCCGTTTTTCCGGGATCGAAGTGCGGCAGCTGCATCCTTCCGATCTCGATCCGGTCAAGGTTTGGACCGCCGCCGAGGATCGCGTACAGCGGACCTGGGAGCGCACCGTGAAGTATTACGAGAATCTGCGGGTGGTCTATGAGATCCAGACGCAGTTGAAGGAATGGTCGGATCAGCAGCCGCCTCCGGACGAACGCAAAGAAATGAGCACTACGCCCAACATCGTCGGATATTGCCGCGCCTGTGGAAAGGCGCTGGACGAGACCAACGTGCGCAGCGCGCACGGAACCATTTATTGCGAGGAGCATCTACCCGTGGAAACCACCGCGCCGCCGCCTTTAGCCGAGCCCGCCGCCTACGCGTCGCCTTATACCGCGCCGTACGCCAACAGGACTCCGCCTCCCGTGCCGAACCCGGACGTGTCGCCGGGCGTCGCCTTCGTTCTGGGATTCATTCCCGGCGTCGGCGCGATTTATAACGGCCAATACGCCAAGGGCCTGGTGCACGTGATCATTGTCGGGCTGATGATCAGCATCCTCAGCAACGGCGCCGCGGCGGGCCTGGAGCCGCTGATGGGCCTCCTGCTCGCCGGCTTCTTCATGTACATGCCCTTTGAGGCGATGCATACCGCGCGCAAGCGCCACATGGGCCTTGCCGTGGACGAATTCTCGAGCCTGATTCCGGTGGGCGGCGGCGCCAGCCGGTTTCCGGTGGCCCCGGTGGTGCTGATCGCGCTGGGCGTGATCTTCCTGCTGGAGAACCTGGATATTCTCGATCTGCGGCGCATGCTGCGCTACTGGCCGGTGGCGCTGATCGCCCTCGGCGCGTATATGCTCTACGCCCGGATGTCGAGTTCCACGGGTCCCGCCGAAGGAGAGAAACGGCAATGAGTGGAAATTTTCTGTGCGCCATTCGCGGACCGGTGCTGCTGATTACCCTCGGCACTCTGCTGGCTATCGATCAGTTCGGAGTCTATAGTTTTGGACGCACCTGGCCGGTGCTGTTGATCGTGTTCGGAATTTTCAAGCTGGCCGAGCGGAGCGGCACGCAAAGCGCGTGACCGGCGACCCGGCCGAATTAAGGATGAAACCATGAAGAGGACCTCACTGGTTGCGCCGCTGCTGCTGATCGGGATCGGGCTGCTGTTTCTGGCCCGCAATCTCTATCCCGAACTGCCGCTGCTCGATTACCTCGCGCGCTACTGGCCGTTTCTGCTGATCCTGTGGGGCACTCTGCGCCTGACCGAAATCCTCATCTGGAGCGCAACCGATAAACCTCTGCCGCGCGCCGGAGTTTCCGGGGGCGAATGGGTCCTGGTGGTTTTCCTGTGCATCATCGGCGCCAGCGTTCATGCGGTCCACGGCTTCAATACCTGGTGGCCGCGAACCGGCATCACCGTCGGCGGACTGGACATGTTCGGAGAAAGCTACGAATATCCGCTGGCCGCGGAGAAGCCCGCGTCCAAGACTCCGCACATCGTGATTGAAAGTTTTCGCGGCAACGCCCGGATCACCGGCGTCGATGTGGATTCGGTAAAAGTCGCCGGCACCCGCACCATCCGCAGCTTCGATCGCAATAACGCCGATCGCGCCAATCGGGACGCTTCCTTCGAACTCACCGGCGACCCTAACAACGTGATCGTCCGCACCAATCAGGATCATGTTTCCGGAAACATGCGGCTGTCGGCGGACATGGAAATCACCGTGCCCAAGGGCGCGAGCATCGAGGCTCACGGCCGCTACGGCGACTTCGACGTCACCGACGTTGCCGGCGCGGTGGAGATCGTCTCCGATAACGCCGGCGTCCGGCTGCAGAATATCGGCGGCGACGCGCGCCTCGATCTAAGGCGCAGCGACGTGATCCGACTGGTGAACGTCAAGGGCCTGGTGGACATCAAGGGCCGCGGCGCCGACGTCGATTTGCAAAACATCGATGGTCCAGTGACCCTGACCGGCGGTTACTCCGGCGTGATGCAGTTCCGCAACCTCTCGAAGCCCCTCCACTTTCAGGGCGAGCGCACCGATTTCAGCGTCGAGAAAATTCCCGGCCAGGTGCGCATGAGCCTCAGCGACATGAACGCCACCAACCTGGTGGGTCCCATTCACCTGAGCGGCAAATCGCGCGACGTGCAGATGAGCGGATTCACCAACGGCCTGGAGGTCCAGATGGATCGCGGCGACATCGAGCTTCGCCCCGGCTCGGTGCCGCTCTCGCGCATGGACGTGCAAACGCGTTCCGGCGATATCGAGCTCTCCCTGCCTCCCGCGGCGGCGTTCAACCTGACGGCGACCACCTCGCACGGCGACATCACCAACGATTACGGATCTTCGCTGCGCCAGGACAGCGAGGGTCGCGGCACGGCCCTTCGCGGATCGGTCGGTAGTGGCCCGTCGATCACCCTGCACAGCGAGCGCGGGCAGATCACGGTGCGTAAAGCGTCGCCCGACGACCGGCCCCTGGTTCCGCGCGAGGATACAGTGAGCCCGCCGGCTACGCCGATGCCTCCCGCGCCTCCCAAGCCGCTCAAGAAAGTAGAACAGTAAGAATCAGGAATCCCGCGGTTCAGTTCCCGCCGGGGGAACGAAGTTGCGAACGCGGAGCGATCGCTGCGCCATGCCCATCCAGGTTGAACGGAACGTCGATTTCCGTGACCACGTGGACCGGGTATCCGTCCACTTCGGTCGGCTCATACGTCCACTGCCGCACGGCCTGCAATGCCGCGGGAGCCAGCAGCGGATGGCCGCTGATCAGCTTGATCCGTTCCGTATGCCCGTCCCGGCCGATCATCACCCGGATCTTCACCACGCCCTGCACGCGCGCGTCGGCGGCTTCCGGAGGATATTGCGGCATCACCTGGTGCAGGATCTTCGTTTCCGGCATGCGGTGCACGCGAATCACCTGCGGATGATCGGGTGGCGTGCCGGCCAGGGCGGTCAGCGCAACCGAAAAAATCACGGCGGTCATCCTGAACAACTTCATGAGAGCAATTATAACAGCGGTCTCGTTTCAACAAAGCTCCCGTTACGACAAAGCCCCGCTGAGTTTCCGGAAGCGGCTGGGCGTCACCAGGTGGAAGCGGATCTCGAGCGTAGTGCAGCGCCGCAATTCCGCGCTCATTTCGAGCGACGGCAGGTCTGGACTGGCCACATGCAAGTCGCCCTCGGCCACCCGGACCGGCAGCACGCGCCAATCGCGAATCACCCGCACCGGCAGCGCCCGAACCGCCTCCGCCGCGATGTGATCTTCTTCCAGGTCGGCGAGCGGCAGGCCCTGCTGCAGGCTGAGCGCTTCATACACCGCGTCTTCACTCACCAGCGAACTGCGGATCAGAAATTCTCCGAGACGCAGGCCCGGCGGCTTCCCGGCGAGCGCCCAGTCGAGGCCGGCGACGGATAAATCGCCCGAGTCGACCATGATTTCGCCCAGCAGCCGCTTATGTCCCAGCAGCGTCGCCCGCGAAGGGAAGGCATGCTCCGTCTTGACCCAGCGCAGCGGACGTCGCAGCGCCGTGGCGACCGCGAACCCGATCACCGCCCGCACCGTCGCCGCGGAATTGAGCAGGTTCGCGTAGACCGCGCGCACCGGAACGCCCAGCGCGAACCGCGCGCCGTAAATTCTGGCGACCCAGGCGGCGCGCGAGGCCAGGCGCAGCGTCGCGATAGCCATAGTCGCAAGCGCCAGATGCGCCTGATACGGCGTAACTCGCGTCCAGATACCGGTGGCCAGGCCATAGAAAAATACGACATTCGCGGCCAGGCTGAGCGGATTAGCCAGCAGCCCCTTGCGATCCCGCCACAGCCAGTAAATTTCGCCGGGACTGCCGCGCCAGCCATGGCGCTGCCAGGTTTGCAACGCGATCCCCATCACCCAGCGCGTCCGCTGTTTCAGCGCCGGGGACCACGCCCGCGGAAAATATTCGCGCGTCGCCAGAAAATCGTGGCGCGCCGTTCGCGCCAGCGGCACAAAGGCCTGCGAGCATCCCAGCCGGAATAGTCGCAGCCCGTTCTCGTAATCCTCGGTCAACGCGTCGGGCTCGAAGACGCGATTCGATTCGGACAGCGCCAGGCGCTCCAGCGCATCCCGGCGATACCCCGTTCCCACTCCCGCGCCAGGCACGAAACCTCCCAGCATCGTCCGGACGGTCATGTCCCGCGAATGATTTTCGGCGAACTCGTCGCAATAAATTCCGTGCATCCAATCGGCCAGCGGCGTCTGGAGCGCCAGCACCGGAGTCTGGATAAAGTCATACCGCGCGGCATAATAATTGATCCAGTCGAGCTCGGCGGAGTGGATCAGATCCTCGGCGTCGTGCGTCACTACGATCTCGAAATCGGCTCCCGTGCGTTCCTCCCACAGCCCAACGTGCTGATAGATCCAGTTCAGGCAGTCCGCTTTCGAGGTCGGCCCGTCGTGCGGACATAGCACCAGGTGGACGTTCGAGAATCGTTTCGCCGCGTCGCGCACCGCCAGTTGCGTGCGATCGTCATTGGGATAGACGCCGGCGAAGATGTGGTAATCCGGGTAGCGGATCGACGCGATGTTGTGCTCGATCATGCGCCCGATCACGCCGTACTCCTGCCATAAAGGAATCAGGATCGCGATCGCCCGCCGCGGCGCGGCTTGAAGCTGCAACGGACCCGGCGGAAACACGCTCGCCGCCGGACGCAGCTTAGACCGGAGCCACGCGAAGGTCCAGGCGACGTCGATCGCCAGATCGTCCAGTCCGCTGATCAGAATGGCCCACGCCAGCGGCGCGAGACAGACCAGAACCGCATGATCGAACCCTGTTGCGAAGGACGGCAGCACTAAGACCTAGTGGCCGCGGGATCGCCACAATCTCAGCGCTTATTCTGAATCCTGACTCCTGACTCCTCGGTCGCATGATGATTCAGCGGACCCGCGCCCTGCCCAAGCCCCGGATTGGTCTGAATCGCCCGGGTGATGAATGCCTTGGCCCGCTCCACTGCCTGCTCCAGCGGCGTGCCCTTCGCCAGCTCCGCCGTAATCGCCGCCGAATAGGTGCACCCCGTGCCGTGGGTATGCGCCGTCTCGATGCGCGCCGCGCGATACTCGCGAAAACCCTTCGAGCTATAGAGCAAATCCGCCGCCTCGCCCGCCAGATGCCCGCCCTTGACCAGGACATTGGCCGCGCCCATCGCCGCGATCTTTTCCGCCGCGCGATGCATCGATTCCATATCGTTCACCGGAAATCCCGCCAGCATCGCCGCTTCATCCAGGTTCGGCGTGATCAGAAAACAGCGATGGATCACCTGGTCGGCCAGCGATTCGCGCGGTGCCGCGCCTTCCCAGTGGGTGCCGTAAAAAACCGGGTCCACCACCAGCGGGAATTTGAAATTCTCCGCCGCCTTCGCCACTGCCTCCGCCGCCAGCCCGAGCGCTCCCGTCTTCGCCGCTCCCGGCGGAATATCCTCGATCACCGCGTGGATCTGTTCCAGCACCAGTTCCGGCTCCAGCATCCGGATCCGGCGGATGCCGCGCGTATTCTGGACGGTGATCAGCGTGATCACCGCTTCGCCGTACACCCCGAATTGATGAAAGGTCTTGAGGTCGGCCTGGATGCCGGCGCCGCCGCTCGGATCCGATCCCGCAATCGACAGCGCGACAGGCGTCTTCACTCTTTAAAGTTACTGGAACGTGAGCGACCCCGTCTGCGCCGCGCCCGCCGCGTTACTCAGCGTGGCCTGCACCGTCGCCACCTGCGTCTGGTTCCCCTGGATCGGGAACGAAACCCGCATCAGAAACGAGCTGCCGCTTTGCTGCGTGCCGTAATAGGTCTGGAATTGTGGCGTGAAATCGACGTTCACTGGCGCGCCGATCGCCTTGCCCGCTGCGTCGAAAAACGCGAACGTCATGGCTCCCGCCGAATACGTATTATCGAACCCGATCACCTGCACATCAAGCTCCCCCAGCCGCTGATTCGACGCCGTGGCCGAATCGATGGTGATCGCCGCGGGCGGAATCGCGATCTTCACCGTCGCGTCCCCGTTGATCTGCGCCTGGCTTAGCGTGAACGTAATCGTCCCCGCCGTGCTGCCGGTCTGAAACGTGGCCGAGCTTTGTCCGTTGATGGTAACCGCCGTCTGATTCGCGGCGACCGCGAACGGCAGGCTGCGCGTGCTGCCCTGCAGAAACACGATGGAGGAATCGTCCGCCGCCTTGGCCGACGTCGTGAACGCCAGGTTCAAGTATCCCGATCCCGCGCACGTGGCCGCCGTGGGCAGGCTCATCGAGACGGCGTGCTGCTGGCCGCTGGCGAAGGTCGAAGAGTCGAACGCGATCGCCGGCTTCGGCAGCGGCGGATCGAATCCGTTCGCCGTCAGACCGAAAGTTTGCGTATTGATCAGCAGCGATCCGCTGATCGACGTCGTCCCGCAGGCGGGGGTCACCTGCGCGACGAACGTCACCGCCTGCCCCGGCGCGAGAGTCAGCGGAACCGGCGGCATCTGCGCGCCCTGAAACCCGCCCGTCACCCCGAGCGTCGCGATGGTCAGCGTCTGCGCGTTCGGATTCGATACCGAAAAATTACACAAGTGCGGCGCGCCGTTTTGCAGGCTCCCGAAATTGATTTGCGTTCCCGCCGTGTTCGCCGTGCACGTCGACGGGAACAAAATGGTCAGCGCCGGCCCCGGAACCGACGTCGCCAGCAGAATCACGTTGATCCCGTTCACCTGGAGGCTCGCGCTGTAACTGGCCGGCGTTCCCGCGGCAAACTGCACCGTAAATTCCAGAAAATTCGCCGGCGCGATCACCGGCTGTCCCGACGGAGCCCCCATCAACGTGAATCCCGCTCCCGCCAGGCTCAATGCAGTGATAGTAAGCGAGGCCGTGCCATTGTTCACCGCCCGGAACCGCACGCTCGCCGACGTCTTCTGCGTCACCGCGCCGAAGTTGTAGGTCGCGCCCACCGCAGTCGATGTCGTGCCGTCGAACGTCACCAGCGCCAGTTGCGCCCGCGCCGCGATCGGAAGAAGAAGCAGCAGCAGAGCCAGCTTCAAGGCGTCACCTCCGGCAGCGCGAACAATTGCTCCCTCCCGGAGACCACGCGCAGCGCATACGATCCACTCGCGGCGCGGATCTGAACATATCCATCGCCCATCATCGAGAATCCTGCGATCCCCGATAACGCCCAGCGCAGCTCCGTCGCGTCCGGACGCCGCAGCACCAGCGCATCCTGATCCGCATAAATCGCGCCCTCGGCCATCAACAGTACCGGCATCCCCGGGATCGAACCGAGCACCGCGTCGTTCTCATCGACCACCGATATCGCGCCGTCCCGCCGCGCCGCGAATTGCATCGTGCCGTCTGCCATCGCCAGCACCGAGAGAATATCCCCCGCGACCTTCAACTCGAGCCTCGTCAGCTTCCCGTTTTCCCATCGCGCCAATTCCCGATTCTTCGAAAAATAAACCAGCGCCGAGGTTCCGTTGATCGAGAAAATCGCCGGACTCGACGGTGCTTCCGTCTCCCCGCCCGCCCAAGAAATCCCCGATCGCGTCTTGAACAGGCACAATTGCGCCGAGCACGCCGACGACATCACGCCCGTCACCATCGGATCGCCCGCCGTCACGCTGCCCGCGACCCCGAACACCGCGCGAGCCACGTTTGCGCGATCGATCATCACGCCGAGTTGCGGCGTCTGCAACTGCGCCCAAGCGCTGCTCGCCATAAGAAATAAAAGGAATCTCACGGATGCCCCAAAATAATGCTCGGCGCGCCGATCGTTACGCCGGCAGATGAGGTCGTAGTCGTCGCCGCCGCCGGTTTGCCGCTCAATCCCACCGCCGCGACTCCCGCTCCGGCCGCGCCCGCCACTGCCAGTGCGATCCAGACCCATTTATGGTGATTCCCCGGCCCGATTCTCGAGTCCGGCGTCGCCTTCGAAACCGTTTCGCTCAGGTACTCCTGACAAACCGTCCCCGCGCGAGTCTGTCCCTTTACCGCCGTGATCTTGACCTCCATTGGCCCGGCCGTCCGGTTCCATTGCATCCCCCATACCCCCGCTCGCCCATCGGGACGCGTCACCGCGATTTCACTGCGCCCGCCGCCGGCGAATAAACCGCTCGCGCCATCGTCCGGCAGACGAAAGTTAACTGTCACGCCATCAATGGGTTTGCCGGTCTCATCGGTCACCTGCACGGTGATCCCCCGCGTCGCCCGCGAACCCAGTCCATACACCGTCCCCTCCCCCTCCACCACGCGGACCTGCAAGATCGCCGGGTCCTGCACCAGCATCAACAAGGGGACTATGCTCCAAATCACGAAGAGTAAGTGTCTGGAGGAGGGAAATACTCTCAGGCGCACCCGCCGAACCGGCGAGCCTGCCTATATGTCCGTTCAACTCAGGAATTTCCCCATATACGACGGGAACGCTCGGAATCCGCGCGACATTGTGTTTAAATAAGATAAGTCTCTGATGCCAGATATGGGATTCCGTATGCGCCGGAGTTGGAAGGGTTTCTCGCGGCGGCTGAGGGAACTTCGGTTGATCGCGAAGGGCGCCTTGTCCACCAGTCACCCGATCATGGCCCACATTATCCCCATCCGGCGCTGCAACCTGTCCTGCACGTACTGTAACGAGTACGACGATTTCTCGAAACCCGTCGACAGGTCGACGTCATGATCGGCCGCATCAACCGCCTGGCCGACCTCGGGACCAGCATTCTCACGCTCTCCGGCGGCGAGCCTCTGCTCCATCCCGAACTCGACGACATCATCGCCGCCATGCGCTCCCGTGGCGTCCTCGCCGGCATGATCACCAACGGCTATCTGCTGACTCCCGATCGCGTGCGCCGCCTGAATCGCGCCGGCCTCGATCACATGCAGATCTCCATCGACAACGTCAAGCCCGACGACGTGTCGAAAAAGAGCCTGAAAGTTCTCGACAAGAAGCTGCAAATCCTGGCCGAGCACGCCGAATTTCACGTCAACATCAACTCGGTGGTCGGCGGCGGCATTCACAATCCCGACGACGCGTTAGTGGTCGGAAAGCGCGCCCTGGAGCTCGGCTTTTCGGCGACCGTCGGCATCATCCACGACGGCGACGGCCAGCTTCGTCCCCTGGGCGACCGCGAGCGCGCGGTTTATCACGAAATGAAGGCGATGGAGAATCGCCACTTCGCGCGCCTCAATTTTTTCCAGGACGCGATCGCGCTGGGCAAGCCCAACGACTGGCGCTGCCGCGCCGGCGCCCGCTACATGTACATCTGCGAGGACGGCCTGGTGCATTACTGCTCGCAGCAGCGCGGCTACCCCGGCGAAGCCGCTGGATGAATACACGCGGGCAGACATCCGCCGCGAATACCTCACCGAAAAATCCTGCGCCCCGTATTGCACCGTTAGCTGCGTGCACTACGTCTCGTACTTCGATTTCTTCCGCGGCCCGCAAACCATCCGCTCCGAAATGCCCGGCGAACAGAAGCCCCCGCTGGTAAAAATCCAGTCGGCGAAATGAAGTCGGACATTATTACAAACTTGAGTGGCGCAAGCTCGATACGATCCTGAGTCTATCCGCAAATTGTTTGACGACATGGCGTCCACCTACGGTCATGTCAACCTTCTCTCCTCTTTCGGATTCACCGCCCGCTGGCGCCATCAAGCGGCGGCCGGACTGCCTCTGGCCTCGGCCGCTTGCGTCGTCGACCTGATGTCTGGCATGGGTGAGCTGTGGCGTTCCCTGGCCGCCACGCTGCCGGCATCGGCGCGAGTCGTCGGCGTCGACATCTCGCCCGAAATGGCCCGCCGCGCGAGCCGGACATGGCCCTTCCCGGTGGAGATCCGCGTCGCTGATGTGCTGACCTGGGATGCTCCGCCCGAGTGCGCCGACGTCGTAGTCTCCTCTTTCGGCCTCAAGACCTTCGATCGCGCGCAGCAGCGGCGTCTGGCCCATCGGGTCGCTCATCTGCTGAAATCCGGCGGCACATATTCGTTCGTTGAGATTTCCGTACCGTCGTTCGCCCCGCTGCGCGCCGTATACCTGTTCTATCTGAACCGGGTGATCCCCATCATCGGACGGTTATTGCTCGGCGATCCGGATTGCTACCGGATGTTGGGCACCTATACTCAGGCTTTTAACAATGCGAAGCATTTCGCCGGCTGTTTGCAGGAGGCAGGCCTCGAAGCGACCCCTGTCTCCTACTTCTGGGGTTGCGCTACGGGCGTCCGAGGCGTCAAGCCGCGCGTTTCTTAAAAATTAAGACTACTCCCGTCCCTTTAAATACTCCGCCGGAATCTTCTCCTGAGCATTCTCCGCCTGCCACATCAGACTCTGGATCCACCACCGCTGGCCGTCGTACATCAATTGAAAACTGTTGATCCCCCGCGCGAACGGCTGCGCGTCTTTCGGATCGCGCCTCGATTCATACACGCTGAACACGTGCGCGATATGTCCGAATCGCTGCACCTGATCCGACACGCTTTTTTCAAAGAACGGATTCTTATTGAACGACGGACTCACCCGAGCCTGATACGCCTCCACGTCCATCACCGTCGGCTTCGCCGGCTGGCCCGCGGGCGCCGACACCGAAATCAGCCGCCCATCCGGCCGGAACAGCGACCGCAGCCGTTCCCAATCCCGAGCCCCCGCCGGTCCCGAGATACTGGCATACGTCGCCGCGATCAGCCCCTCGATCGAGCTCACGTCGTCCGGCCGCGCATCGGCGGACCGCGCCTGCCCCGCCGCGAAAAGTCCCACCATCGCCGCCAGCGAGACACGAATCATTTTGTTCCGAAGTGCATGCAGCATGGCTCGATTATACTGATACGATGCTCGACCGGGGAACGCATCAGGCCAACGACGCGCTGACACGCCGCTCCGCGCTCCTGTTAGCCGCGGCCGCTCCGCAATTATTCGGTCAAAAGGGGAAAGAATCCATGGGCAGACCAGTCGTTCATTTTGAGATCGGATGCCGGGACCGCGCCAAAACCGGCGATTTCTATGCGAAGCTGTTCGGCTGGCAGATCACCGCCGCCGGCCCGGCTTCGAACATTCAAACCGGCGGCGCCGGAGGCATTGGCGGCCACATCACCTCACTCGGTCACGAGCCCGAGCATTACACCATCTTCTACGTCGACGTCGAAGACGTGCAGGCCGCTCTCGACCAGGCCGTCGCCTTAGGCGGCAAGAAGGTGGTCGGCCCGGTCACCATCCCCACCGGCACCTTCGCCTGGTTCGCCGACCCCGACGGAAACACCATCGGTCTGGTGAAGTACTCCTGAGCGAGTTCTACTTAATGCCGCAGTTTATCGAGCGCCACGCGCGCCGGCTGATAGTTCGGATTGGTCTGCAACAGCCGGGAAAATTCCGCCGCGGCTTCCTCGTTTCTGCCGCCCGCCGCCAGCACGTTTCCTAAATTGAAGCGAGCGTCCACCGAGCTTGGATTGATCCGAATGGCCGCCCGGCATGCCGCGATCGCCTGATCCAGACGATTCAAATGTTGCAGCACGAAACAAAGATTGCTCTGGACCGTCGCATCGTCAGGATTCGATCGCGCGGCCTCCTCCAGATGCTGGCTCGCCTCCGCGAACTGTCCGCTCGCCGCGAGAGCCACTCCCAGGTCCGCATGCGTTTCGGGAGTACCCGGTTTTAGACGCAACGCCTCCGATAACTCCTTCAGCGCTTCCGGCACCTGCCCCGCTCTCAGCCGTTCCCGGCCGAGATTCTCATGCGCATCGGCATATTTCGGATCGGTAGCTAACGCGCGAAGATAAAGCGCCTTGGCTTCTTCATACTTGCCCTGCCGCGCCAGCACGACTCCTAAATTATTCTCGATCACCGAATTATTACTCGTCACTTCGAGCGTGTGCCGGAACAGCGTCTCGCTATCGTTCCAGTAACCAGCCTGCCGATACGCGACCACCGCCATCGCCACCAGGAACACCCCGGCAAGTGCCGCCGCCGTTTGACGCAGTGCCGCCGAATCTTTCACCGCCTCGGCCACCGTCCAGACCAGCGCGATGGAGAATCCGACCAGTGGAACGTACGTGAACCGGTCCGCCATCGCCGTCAGCCCCACCTGAACGATCCCGATCACCGGCACCAGCATTCCCAGATACCAGAGCCAGCCGATCAGGATGTACGGATGCCCGCGAAACGTCGCAATCGCGACGCTGGTGATGGCAATCAGCACCAATAGCGCCCCAAACACCGCCGCAGAAGGAGGCGATCTCAACGGATACAACACCGCCAGATCCACCGGCCAGAAAGCTTTCCCAAGATAGGCGACGTAAGTGACCGCGGCGTTCTCGATCCGTTCTAAGAAAGGAACACTGGTGAGAGAGGATACAGCGCCATTGCTCCGCTGCGCCATAAACGTAAGTACGCTCGCCCCCGCCGACATCGCGAACAGCGGCGTCTTTTCCCAGATCAACTTCGTGAACCCGGCGCGCCGCAACGGCCAGACATCCAGCAGCAGAAAGACGAACGGCAGGCTTGCCGCCATCGGCTTGGCCAACAGGCTGAGCAGAAACGCCGCCGCCATCAGGCCGTATCTCTTTAACGTCGGCTTGCTCGCATACCGCGCATAGAGCAACAGCGCGAGCATCTCCAGGAACGTGCTGAGAACGTCTTTCCGTTCCGCGATCCATGCCACCGACTCCACGTGCAGCGGATGCAGCGCGAAAATCCCCGCCACCACCGCGCATCGCCACGGCTTTTGCGTCATCTCGAGCAGCGCCAAATAAAGCAGCACCACCGCGCCCAAATGAAACATCACGTTGACCGCGTGTTCCACCCCGGCATTAATTCCGAACAGTTGATAATCCAGCAGGTAGGAGATCCAGGTCAGCGGATGCCACAGCGAATAGTAGAACGTCGTAAACGCCCAGGCCAGGCCCTTGGCCGATAAACCGGCCTTCAACATGGCGTTTTCGGATACGTACCGGTCGTCATCGAAATAGACGAAGCCGTACCGGAAGGTTTGAAAATAAACCACCAGCGTTACGACGCTCAACGAAACGCAAATCGTCGCCGCCAGCCTCACCGGCGTACGCCCGCCCGCGACGGTCGTGACGGCAGCGACGGGCGCAGGGCCCTTAGTCTTATTCTTTTTCGAGCGCAAGCTGTTCAAACATTACCAGGAAACGGCTCCGTCTACTGGTGCGCTTCCCCGACATATATATGATCCCGTTCCCCTTCGCTGCAGAAATTCTCCAGGACGTCCGTGTCCGGGATCAGCAGCACCGTGAACTTTACGGTGACCGGCTTGGTCAGCGTTACCGGATCATCCAGCGTCGCTTCGATGTCCATATGTCCGAAGTCCCGGCGATGGAAGCGCTCCTGAACCCGCAGCGACTCGCTATGTGGATGTCCCCTGACATCCAACCAGGTCTTGTCGTTGAACCCCGCCGTATTCACCACCAGCGTGTCGCCCGCCCACCGGCCCGCCGAGTATCCCATCCAGGAAGGAAAAGGATCGGCCGGAAGATCGCGCCCATCCGTGTGGATCTGGCGGAAGGCGCCGTCCAACTCGAAATACATGACCATCGCCTGCGGAGTCTGGAAAATCTTAAACGGCCGCGCGTTGAAATAACGATTCGGCAAGCCATACGGCAAGCAGTGCGTTACCGGCGAAACCGACAGGATATTCTGCGTGTTTTTCAACGCCTGTGCCGCCGCCTCGGGTCGTAAAGGCTCTTCTCCAGGCTTAAAATCGATAAAGAGGTTGAAGAAGTACCTGTTCTGGTCGCGAAGATCGTCCCCCACCACTTCGCCCGCCCCCACCGGACCATACAGTCGCTCAATCTCGCCAGCTTGTGGCGGCTCGATTTGCCACACTCCGGAGAGATCCGGTTTGCCATTCGCCGCCCGCGGCGTCTTAGCAGTAAGGTCCGGCGTGCGGTCCCGCCGCAACGGCGTACCCGGCTCCGGATAATGCAGCCACTGCGCGTTCACGCAGGTCACCGCGCTCGCCACCAGAATTCCCAGGAGGGTATTTCGAAAGGACATGATCCGGCCTCACTTCGGCACGCATGGTCAACCGCGTACCGGCCAATTATACTCTCGGACGCCTTTAAGAAAACCAGGAAAACGACTCCCGATCGCGCGGCAGGAGGACCATGTGTACCTGGTTCGTGATACGACAATAGCCGAGAATCCGTAGCGAGTAATGCTCAGGAATTACCGCAGAAGGCCAAGGGAATCGGATCGATTCTGGCTCAGTGGGGCTACATCGCCCGAGCATTCCCTCGCTCAGCCGCGTTTCCGGCTAACGGAGATCCTACGGACTAATTCGGAATCATTACTTGCGATAAAATCAACGAAGCTTTTCTCGCGCCGGGGTCGATTGAGCAAGTTTAAGCTGCGACATCGATTGTGCGACCTCCTTTCCTGCTGATCTGCACAGCGCTTGACAACTCGAACTCTCGGCAGGGAGATGCGGTCGTTACAATATCCGGTCCCCGCGTGGTGTAAGGACCGCGCTTGGCCGGATTGTCTCTGGCACCGACGCAAACCAGGTCGGCCTCACGCATTCGAATTCATACCCGATGAAGGTTGGTTTTCGATTTCTGGCTGCAGTCCGATCCAATATCAAAGTACCGGGCAATTTACCGTAAATGCGACCACTGGCATCATGGGCCGTTATGCGACCAGGTTCTCTGCGTATTTGGTGCCGATTTCTGTCGGTCCCGACGGGCAACGTCGGCGTGAATTCCATTCATTTATCAGCAAAAAGCGTTTAGTACGGCAACCGTTCCGCGAATCCCGCAGTACACGACGCTGAACTCCCGGCGGATTAACCTGGTTCGTCAAGACCGCGCCGGTTCAAGTTTATCCCGGGCCCCAGTTTTTCGTCTCAGCCCAACGCCTTCGTTGATGGCCTGGGTCAACTTCACCTCCGGCTTACCCAGTGTGGAGGCTCTTGGTGTGCCGCGGAAATTTTCACGACACAAACAATGGGATACGGCACCTATACATTTACGATTAATTCCCAACTCAACGATCCCGATCCGATGTAATCCTCGACTGTAATTCCCTCGTGCCCGGCGGGCGATCAATACAACGAGAATGGCACGTCGAATTTGGACGTTGGCGAAACGCCTCAGCCTCCGCAAACGCTCAGTATGTCCTCCAGCCGTACAACGGACCAAACAACATTGTGAAGTTCCTGATGAGCCCAGCGACGTCTCGACCCACACCGTTACTTGCTTCCAAACAACGTCCAATTCCAGTCCACGTCGGGGTTCTCCTTGATAAATCAGTGGCCTATCCGGCGCCCTCTGGCGGTCCCTACCCCGAGGAGGTGCATCTGCACATGAACCTCTATCTGGCCGCAAGTCAGGAGCACTCCCAATCGGTCAGGAAATCATCATTAGTAATTTTCAATACGTGCCCTCCGGCGGGCAAATCGGCTTTTCGAGAACCGCTGACACTACCGTCTGGCGTCAGTTCGCTATTCCTTTTGCATCACCGCCCAGGCCAGGAGAACTGTCAGTCCTTGGCTCACGTGCTCGGGCCAACCGCTCGGCTGGCTGAGCCTACAGAGCCGGCCGAAACGTGGGCTTACTTTGATCGGGAATCTGATGCTCCAAGGCAGATGCGTGAAGCCGCAGCCAAATTCTGAGCGTGACCCAACCGTTTGTTGAGTCCGACTCGAAACAGACGCAGATCACACCGGGTTCCTGGAATTGGTCGGTCCGTTTCGGTGACGCTCGCACGTGTTCGTGGACCGTCACCTCCTCCTCGCCATGGTTAAACATTACGTCGTCGCTCTCCGGATCCGGTGACGGAGCTTTTCAGTTCACTGCGGCCGGGACTCAGACCCCAACTTGCGCCAAGGGTTACTTTCGCTCGACATCGGGCAACAACACTGGGTTTACCAGGACGGGTCCGGTGCGCTGCTGGGGCTCTCCCGCTCGCTGCATCGGCGTGTGGCAATCAAGTTCCACACTTTGGAGTGTCCTGGTTCGCTCAGACCAACGTGGAGATTCCCCTTGCATCTCCAGGCGGGCAACTCGTCGGTCAATTCGGGCCATCAGGCACGACGCTGTTGCCGCAAATCGGAAATGGGACGTTTGTGTACCTCACCGGGCCAGGCTCATCGCCGGTCCTCGCCAGCGCGGAGGCCTCAGTTCTTCCCGCGAACTGTAACGTTCCGAAAGTCGCACCGCAGGGGCTTGCGAACGCTGCAAGTTTGTCGCGGATATGATCGCTCCAGGATCATTCGCGACCATCTTCGGCGCAAACCTGAGCTGCCGTCACTGCTTCAGCCGCGGCAGCCCTTATCCGACGACACTTGGCGGTGTGACGGTATCCCTATCTGGAATGCTCTGTCCCCTGCAATACGTGTCGCCCACACAAGTTAATTTTGTGGTCCCATCCGGCGTGCCGGCCGGGCGATATTTGCTCACGGTCAACGGCGCTACAACCGACGCCATCGTGACGAATACTTCTCCTGGAATTTTCACGGTGAGCGGCGACGGCACTGGTGTGCCGGCGGGATCGCTGATCGCCGTTCTGAAGGACGGCTCCAGCGTTCCGATCGCTCCCTATCAATGTTCCTCGAATGGCTGCGCCATCGCGCCAATATCATTGCCAAATACCTCGCGTCACTGGACGTTGTGCTTTACGGCACGGGCATACGAAGTGCGCTCAACATCTGGCGCAGGGGCAGCGCTGCCGCGCAGATTGTCTACTTCGGACAAGTACCGACGTATCCAGGCCTGGACCAAGTCAATCTGCTGATCGCAAACCCTGCCGCGCTTACCGGTAACCAGTCCCTGGCTCTGCAGGTCGACGGCATATCCAGCAATAGCGTTAGTCTGCTTTTTCAATAATCCGGGCTCAGCCCGGGCCCCAGGACGGCCGGGGCCGGAACCAAGTAAGAGGAAAAGTAGAGCGCTCTTTCGCAATTCCGAGCCTATTTCAAGGGAATCACCACCTTCCCGAAACATTCTTTCCCCTTCTCCCTCAACCGCATCCCACTTTCACCGAAACTCGAAACCAGAAACTCCGTCATAATCTCGAGTCGGAGAGGCAGACCCTTATCGACGCCCGGTCCACCGAGTGATCGCGCACCGAGGGGCAAAGTCACGACGTAAAACGATACGCGAGCACCTTAGTTTTGGTACCGAGCCGTTGCCGGTTATACGACGGCTCCATGCTCCGTTGGGTTCGTTTCGTAAAAATGGGATCGATCCCACGAATGCAGTTCTTTGACATGCAGGCAGGTCCAGCGCACATGGGATAGTTCCGTCCGCGCCGGACCTCCGTTCACTTAATCCTGCCGCAGCGCGATCACCGGATCGATGCGAATCGCCCGCCGCGCCGCGATCGAACACGCGCCCAGCGCCACCGCCGCCAGCACCATCATTCCCGCCGCGAAAGTCAGCGGATCGTACGCGGAAACTCCGAACAGCGCGCTCCCCAGCAAGCGGGTCAACGCGAGCCCGCCCGCCAGTCCAATCAGCTGGCCGATGCCGATGGTTCGAAACGCCTGCCCGATAATCATCGCCAGCACGTCCGACGGCCGCGCGCCCAGCGCCATCCGGATACCGATTTCATTGGTCCTCTGCGATACCGACCACGCCACCACTCCGAAAATTCCCACCGCCGCCAGCACCAGCGCCAGCCCGGCGAAGCTCCCCATCAACGCGGTCTCCAAGCGCGGACGCGCCACCGAATCCGACAGCGCCGCCTCCATGGTCTGCACATTCGAAATGGGCTGCGCCGCGTCGATCTGCGAAATCTCATGGCGGATCGACGACGTCAGGTTCGCCACGTCGCCACGCCCGCGCACCACCAGCGACATCTTCAGCCACGGCCTCTGCCGGTAAGGAACGTACATCTCGTCATGCGCCACCGCGTCGTCCAGCGAGTTGAACTTCACGTCCGCCGCCACGCCGACCACCTGAAGGCTGGCCGCCTCGCGAGAGTATGCAAAGCGCTTCCCGATCGGACTCTCGTTCGGCCACTGATGGCGCGCCATGGTCTGATTGATGATTGCCACCGGCGTTGCGCCGGCCGAATCGGCGTCGGTAAATGTCCGGCCCGCGATCAGCGGGATGCTCATGGTCTCGAAATAGCCGGGGTCCACGCTGCGCAGGAACGCGGTCGCCATCTTCGACGGCTCCTCGATAGGCCTGCCTTCCACCCAATAGAAATACCCGATGCAATACCCGCCCGGTACCGGCGGACAACTGGTGATAGAGGCTCGCTCGACGCCCGGCAGCGCCGCGGCGCGCTCGCGCACCTGGTCGAAAAACGCGGCCTGCGCCACCGGCTTCGGATAGCGCGCCGGAGCGAGCGGCAGCGTCACCGACAGCAGGTGTTGCGGACGAAACCCGGGATCCACCTTCTGCAGATTCGCGAAGCTGCGCATCAGCAACCCCGCGCCCGCCAGCAGAATCATGGCCAGCGCCACTTCGGCGATCACCATGAAGCCGCGCAGCCGCCCGCCTCCGCTCACGCCGCGCCCGGTCTCCTTCAACGCCCGCTGCAGATCCACCTTCAGCGCGTGCAGCGCCGGCCCCATTCCGAACAGCACGCCGGTCAGAATCGCGACCGCCACCGTAAACGCGAGCACCCGCCCGTCGATGCGGATCTCCTCGGCCCTCGGCAGCACCCGCGCGTCGAGGCGCGTCAGCAGGCGAACGCTCCATTCGGCGATCGCGATTCCCAGCGCCGCGCCGAGGCTCGACAGGATCACGCTCTCCGTGAGAAATTGCCCCAGCAGCCGCGATCGCGTGGCGCCGAGCGAAGCGCGGATCGCGATTTCCTTGCGCCGCGCAATGGCCCGCGCCAGCAGAAGGTTCGCGACGTTGGCCGCGGCGATCAGCAATACGAAGCCCACCGCTCCCCACAGCACCAGCAGGATCGCGCGGATATTGAAAATGGTCGATTCGAGCAGAGTACGCACGCGCACCGTGCGCCCTGCATCGGCAAACCCCGGATGCCCGGCGTCGTAGCGCTGGTTGAGCGTCGCCAGTTCCGCCTCCGCGCGCTTCGGATCCACGCCGTCCTTCAATCGTCCGAACATCCGCATATAGCTGGCGCCGCCCTGGATCTGCGCGCGCGTAATCACGGTGTGCTCGAAAATCCGCGGGCTCCAGATCTCGGATGCATCGGGGGCTGCGAACCCGGCCGGCATCACGCCGACGATGGTCGCCGCCGCGCCGTCCAGCGTGATCGATTTCCCCACCACTGCCGGATTTCCGCCGAAGCGGTTCTGCCACAGCGAGTAACTGAGGACCACGACGTTCGCGCCTCCCGGACGATCCTCCCCGGGAATAAAGGTCCGCCCGATTTGCGGCCGCGCGCCGAACACCTGAAAGAAATCCGAGCTGACGCGGCCGCCGGAAATCTGCTGCGGCTCCGCGCGATCGGAAACAATCTGAAAAGTGGTCTCATTGACCACGGCAATGGGTTGCACCGTTTGGACCTGCGCGCGGAAGTACTCGAACTTGGTGAGCGACGAGTACATCTCCCGATCGCCCGTCGCGATGTCGACGATCTGCACGATGCGGCTCGAATCGCGATAGGGCAGCGGCCGCAACAGAACGGCGTCCACCGCGCTGAACAGTACCGTGTTCGCGCCGATGCCCAGCGCCAGCGTGGCCAGCGCGACGATGGTGAATCCCGGCGCCGCGGCCATGGTCCGGAGAGCGTAACGGGCGTCGCTCAGCATGATTCATTTTAGACGCGCGGCCGCTCAATCCGTAACGGACCCGCGGCCAAAAGGAGCGGTCCATACCGCGGCGAAAAATCCGTCGCCGGGATCGCGGCCGGGGATGCGCGTGTGGATCCGCGCCGCGTAGTTCCGCACCACGTCTTCATTCTCTTCGCGCTCCAGCGAACAAGTCGAATAGACCAGCACGCCGCCGGGCTTCAAGTGCGCCACCGCCTGCTCGATCATCCGCCGCTGCCTCTGCTGAAATTCAGCGAAATCGCCGGGCTTCAGCCGCCACTTGATTTCCGGATTACGCGCCAGCGTGCCGGTTCCGGAACACGGCGCGTCGATCAGAATGCGATCGAACTTCATCGAGAAAGGCAGCGGCGCCGACGCGTCCAGCACCACCCGCATCGCCTCCGAAGGAACCTCACTCAGACGATTCCAATACCGATCCGCCGCCACCACGCGACCGCCCGCCGCGATGGCCTGCGCGGTCTTATTCCCCGGCGCGGCGCACAGATCGAGCACCGTCATCCCAGGCTCGATCTGGAGCAGCGGCACGATCGACTGCGCGCCGATATCCTGCTGCCGGCCGGTCTGCGGATTCACGTAGGCCTGCGGTTCTTCGAGCGCGGCGCGCGCGATCTGTTCCGCGATTTCCGGTCCATATTGCGCGTCCCAGCGCGCCAGGATCCAGACCGGCACGCTCCAGGCGACGGCGAGACTCGGCCAGGCAACGGAATCGCGATTGACCTTTCGCAGGACCGCGTTCACCAGCCCCGCGGCCGACCGTTTGCGCGCCCGCTTCACCAGTTCGACGCTCTCGGCGACCGCGGCGTGCGCCGGAATCCGGTCCAGATAACGGAGCTGGAAAATCCCCATTCGCAGCGCAATGCGGACTTCTCCGTCCAGCTTCGGCCGCCATCCGGAGTAATGATCGATCAGAAAATCGAGCTGGCTCCGGTAACGCAGGACGCCCATCACGATGGTTTCCGCGAGCGCCGCGTCGCGTTCCGATAGCGTTTCGCGGCGCAACAGATCGGATGCGTAGCCGCCGTCCGCCACCCGTTGAAGAATGCGGAACGTGGCTTCGCGGGCGGGCGATATAGCGGGCGCGCTCACGTGGGTTAACGCGACTTCCAGCGCTCGGCGAGCGCGTTCAGTTTGTCGTCTATCGACGGCTTTGGCTGCGGCTTGGGCTGCGGCTTCGGAGCCGGTTTCGATGCAGTCCGGGGAGCGGGCGATTGCAGCGCCTTCATCGAAAGCGCGATCCGCTTCGTCTTCGCGTCGGCGCTCAGCACCTGCACCTTGACGATCTGGCCGACCTTCACCACTTCGCTCGGCGTCCTTGATGTAGCGATTCGAAAGCTCGCTGATGTGCACCAGTCCGTCCTGATGGACGCCGACGTCGACGAAGGCGCCGAACTTGGTCACGTTGGTGACCACGCCTTCGAGCGTCATGCCCGGCTGCAGGTCGGCGATCTCGTTCACGCCTTCCTTGAAACTGGGCGCGACGAACTTGTCGCGCGGATCGCGGCCCGGCTTGTGCAGTTCCTCCAGAATGTCGTTCAGCGTGTAAATGCCGGCCGGCAAGCCCGATCGTGTCGACCTTCTCGAGCAGCTCCGGCTCACTGATCAACTGCGCGAGTGGAGACGCCGATGCTTCGACGCGATCTGCTCCACCACGGGGTACGACTCGGGATGCACCGCGGTCATGTCCAGCGGATTGTCGCCGCCGCGAATGCGCAGAAATCCGGCGGCCTGCTCGAAGGTCTTCGGCCCGATGCCGGGCACCGCGGTCAACTGCACGCGCGAGCGGAAAGCTCCGTTCTCATTGCGGAACTCGACGATCTTCTGCGCCGTGCGCTCGTTGATCCCGGCGACGTAGCGCAGCAGCGCCCAGGACGCGGTATTCAGGTCGACGCCGACGCGATTCACGCAGCTCTCGATCACCGTCTCCGAGCGATTTCTGCAGCTGGCGCTGATCCACATCATGCTGATACTGGCCGACGCCGATGGACTTCGGATCGATCTTGACCAGTTCCGCGAGCGGATCCTGCAGGCGGCGCGCGATGGAGATGGCTCCGCGCACCGTCAGGTCGAGATCCGGAAACTCCTGGCGCGCGATGATCGGAGGCCGAATAGATCGAAGCCCCGGATTCGTTGACGGTCGACGCTGAACAGCGCCGTGCAGGCCTTCCTTCTTGCAGAAAGTCGCGGACCAGCGCGTCGGTCTCGCGCGACGCGGTGCCGTTGCCGATGGCGATGGCCTTCACGTTGATACTTCTCGATCAGCGATTTCAGCGTCCGCATCGCGCCGGCGACATCGTTCTTCGGCTGGATGCGGATAGATCACGTCGTGCGCCAGAAACTTTCCGGTCTCGTCCACCACCGCGATCTTGCAGCCGGTGCGAATGCCGGGATCGATGCCCAGCACGGCGAGTTGCCCCGCGGGAGGCGGCCAGCAGCAGGTTCTGCAGATTCTCGCGAAACACCTGGATGGCTTCGGCATCGGCGCGCTGCTTCAGCTCCAGCCGGATTTCGGCGTGAATCGAGCTGTTCAGCAGGCGCTTCCAGGCGTCTTCGGCCGCGAGGTTCGAGCTGCGGCGTCCAATCGCCCGGCTGCTTGTGGATGCGTGCGCTGGATCGAGATCGAGCGGCGCGCCGCGGATCCAGTCTCGATCAGGAAGTAGAGGACGTTTTCGGTCTCGCCGCGGCGGATCGCGAGCATGCGGTGCGAAGGGATCGGCTTCACCGGCTCGCGATAGTCGTAATACATCTTGAACTTCTCTTGTTCGTCCATCGGCATCCGTCGACTTTGCGGCTGACGATGACGCCTTCCTCGAACATCATTTTGCGCAGCGCCTTGCGGATGTCGGCGTCGTCGCTGATCATCTCGGCGATGATGTGGCGCGCGCCTTCGAGAGCTTCCTCGATGGTGGCGACGCCCTTTTCGGCGTCGACAAACGAGGCGGCGAAGTTTCGAGCGGCGTCGCCGGCGGGCTCCTGATTCCAGAGGTAAAGCGCGAGCGGCTCCAGACCCTTTTCGCGCGCGATGGTCGCCTTGGTGCGGCGCTTCGGCTTGTAGGGCAGATAAAGATCTTCGAGCTCGCTCTTGTCGAGCGTCTGCTTCGATGCGCGCTTTCAACTCATCGGTGAGCTTGCCCTGCTCCGCGATGGACGCGAGGATGGTTTCCCGGCGGCTTCCGAGCTCGCGGAAATAGGCCAGCTTCTCTTCGATCGCGCGGATCTGCACTTCATCGAGATTGCCGGTGACCTCCTTGCGATAGCGCGCGATGAACGGCACGGTGGCGCCTTCGTCCAGCAGTTCGATGGTGGCGACCAGTCCCTTCATCGGGACATTCAAAGTCTGAGCGACGTGCAGCAGAATTTCCGGGGAGAGCGGTTTCAATTCGGGCATCGGGGCAGATACCCATGATACCGAGAGTGGCCGCTACTTAACGGGAGGAAGAAACGGATTCTTTCCGGTGAGTACGACGCCTTTCGGCCAGCGCGCGCCTTCGGCGATCCACTTGCGCAGCGTTTCGATTTCGGCGGGCGTGAGTTTCGCTGTTCCTGGCGGCATGAATCCGGATTTCGCGGCGGTGAATACGCGGCTGTCTTCCGGCTTGCGCGGAACGATGGCCAGCATCGCGCGTTCCCTCTTATCGAGACGAAGACCGCGCATGGCGGCGTCCGGTCCGTGGCAGCGCACGCAGCGAATCTCCAGAATCGGCTTCACGTCGCGAATGAAATTCGTTTTCGCGAATAGCGATCCGGCGCAGAGCACCAGGGCCGGAAGCAGAGCGCGCATCCCTTATAATAAGCGCCCGCTATAATATGCCCGATGAACCACAAACTTCGCCGCCGCGATTTCTTAGGTTATGGACTTGCCGGATTGGCCATGTCGCGCCCGGTATTTGCGCAGCCGGGTCAGCATTTCGAGCCCGTGCAGCCGGAACTGTTCGGAGCGCCCGGCGGACAGCCCAATTGCTGGGCCGATTACGATAACGACGGCGATCTAGATCTGTTCGTAGGGTTCAAGGCAGGCTTGCCGAATCGGCTGTATCGCAACGACGGCGGACGATTCGTGGAGGTGGCGGCGGAGGCCGGGCTCGCCGATCTCACCGATACGCGCGCGGCGGCGTGGGGTGATTTCGATGCCGATGGCCGCGCCGACTTGTTCGTCGGGTTCACTCGAAAATCGGGAGAGGCGAGCAAGCTGTATCACAACCTCGGCAACGGGAAATTCGTCGATATCGCGAAGGACCTGGGCATCGATGTGAAGGGCGAGTCGCGCCAGGTTTCCTGGGTCGATTTCGATAACGACGGCCGGGTGGATTTATTCGTCGCCTTTCGCGACGCGCCGAACATGCTGTTTCACAACGAGGGCCATCGCTTTGTGGATGTCGCGAAAGACATGGGCGTCGACGATCCGCGCAAAACGGTGGGCGCGGTGTGGTTCGATTACAACGGCGATGGGCGGCTGGACGTGTTTACCGCCAATCAGGACGGAACGACGAACGGTCTGTATCGCAACGACGGGAATCGTTTCGTGGACGTCGCGCATGAGCTGGGCATGGACGCCTTCGGGCGCCCCGCGACCAATGGCAGCAACGGTCCGAGCGTGGCCGATTACGATAACGACGGTCACATGGATTTGTTCGTGGCCGGCTATGGCGCGAATTTTCTGTATCACAACGATGGCGGCGGGAAATTCACCAACGTCGCGGATGCGTTGGGATTGAATCCGGCGGAAAAGGCGACGCCGTCGGCCTGGGGCGATTACGACAACGACGGCCGCGTGGACCTAGCGGTGTCGTCCTATATCGATAAGCCGCTCAATGAGAAGAATTATCTGTATCACAACGACGGCGCGAAGTTTCACGACGCGATTCCGGCGTTGATGGCGCAGCACGGTCCGACGCATGGGCTGATCTGGGCGGATTTCGATGGCGATGGCGCGCTGGATCTGGCCATCACCAACAATAATCCGGAAGGCACGCATTACTTGTATCGCAACTTGATGCCCCTGGAATTGGCGCGCAGATCGGTGCAGGTGATGGTGCTGGATCATCAGGGCCGCTATACCAAGGCGGGTTCGGAGATTCGGATTTACGAACCGGGCACCAGGAACGTATGGGGCGGGCGCATTGTCGATAGCGGCAGCGGATATTGTTCGCAAAGCATGGCGCCGGTGCATTTCGGGCTGCCGAAGCAGAGCCGCGTGGACGTGGAGGTTACCTCGTTCACGAAGAAGGGCCGGAAGATTACGAGGATCGCGAACGTGGATCCCGATAAATTGCCTCGCCGGGTGTTGACGGTGAAGCTTCCGAAAACGTGAATCGCGAGCGGGACAGCCTTCATCCCCGTGATAACCTGATGCATAGGGATTCGGCTCCAGGCTTCTTGTTTCCCGTCCGCAATGATCGAGATTCTTCCATCCATTCTTTCGGCCGATTTTGCCCGCTTGGGCGAGCAGATCGCCTCGCTTGAAGCAGGCGGGCTGCCGGATGCTGCATGTCGACATCATGGACGGCCATTTCGTGCCGAATCTCACCATCGGCCCGCCGGTGGTCGCGTCGCTGCGAAAAATCACGCAGATGACCTTCGACGTGCACCTGATGATCACCGATCCGGACCGCTACGCGCCGGCTCTTCATTGAAGCCGGCGCGGATCAGGTGCTCGGTGCATCAGGAAGCCTGCGTGCATCTGGACCGCACGCTTGCGGATGATCCAGAGCGAGGGCGCGCGGGCCGGCGTGGTGATCAATCCGGCGACGCCGGTGGCGATGCTCGATGAAGTGCTGGATGTCGCCGATTACGTGCTGGTCATGAGCGTCAATCCGGGATTCGGCGGGCAGAGGTTTATTCCCAATGCGCTCGATAAAGTCCGGCGGCTGGCGCCGAAGAAAAGGGAACGCGGATTGCACTTCCCCATCGAGATCGACGGCGGCGTGACGCAGGAAAACGTTGGCGACGTGGTGCGACGCGGGCGTGGACTGGATGGTGGCGGGGTCGTCCATTTTTCACACTGTGAATCCAGCGGCCGCGTTCGAGGAAATGCGCGCAGGCGGCGCCGCGACGGCGTCGGCTCGGTTCAGGTATAGTCGTAAGGATATCGTCGTATGATGAGTTTTACAAAGACTAAATTGTGGCCGTCGTGCTTTGTGGCCGTGCTGCTGACGCGGCCTGCGGGTTCCAGCGCAAGAAGTACGAGAACCCCATCACCAAGGACACCCAGCAGCCCGACAAGGTGCTGTTCGACAAGGCCATCAACGATATCGAGCACGGCCGCTACGAAGTGGCGCGCCTGACGCTGAACACGCTGATCAACACTTACGATCACGAGCGAATACCTGGCCAAAGCGAAGCTGGCGATCGCCGACAGCTGGTATCGCGAAGGCGGCGCCCACGGCATGGCGCAGGCCGAAGCCGAATACAAGGATTTCATCCTGTTCTATCCGACCATGGAGGAAGCGGCCGGAGTCGCAGGAAAAGATCTGCGATGATCCATTACAGCCAGATGGAGAAGGCCGATCGCGATCCGAACAACGCGCTGCGCGCCGAACAGGAATGCCGCACGCTGCTGACGCAATTTCCCAACTCGAAGTTCGCTCCCAGCGACCGAACAGAAGCTGCGCGAGATTCAGGAAGTGCTGGCGCAGGCCGAAATGCGTGGCGGGCGATTTCTATCATCACAAGGGGGCGAATGCCGCGGCGGCCAACCGGCTGGGCGCGCTGGTGGATCAGTATCCGCTGTACAGCCACGCCGATGAGGCGCTGTGGGAAGAAGCCGATTCGTATAGCAAGATGGGCCCGCGTTTCCGAGCCAAGGAAGGCGACGCGCTCAGCCAAGCTGGTTCGCGATTATCCGCTGAGCCCGTACGCGAACGACGCCAAGAAGCGGCTGGAATCGCTGGAAATGCCGGTTCCGGAAGCCGATCCGGCGGCGGTCGCGCGCATGAAGTACGAGCATGGACAATCGCACTAAGCCGGGCGTGATGCATCGCTCCACGGACTTTCTGCGCCGCGGCCCGGATGTCAGCAGCGCCGCGAAGAGCGGCACGCCCACCATGGCCAATCCGAAGGCTTCGATTCCGGCCAGCGTTCCTCTGCCGGCTGGAACTCCGGGCGTGACCGACGTGACCGTGGCGCCGGTGACCGATCCGACCGCGCTCGACACCAAGCCGGATGCGCGCCTGAATCCGCCGGCGACGGCGGTGAAGACTCCGGCGACCGATTCGTCGTCCGCCAGCGGGACCTCGACGGCCACTAATCCAGCGACCACCGCGGCGACGACTCCGGCCAACGGGAAACCGGCGGCGGACGCGGCTCCGGCGCCCGACGCCAAGACGCAGGCCGCAGCCGAGTCCAAGGCCAAAGTCAAGAAGAGCAAGAAAAAGAAGAAGACGGAAGATCCGCTGAAGCCTAACTCCCAACCCCAGCAATGAGCATCATTCTGCTGGCGGATGACAGCCCTCACGCGCAGCGCATGGGCGAGCGCATCCTGCGCGACGAGGGCTTCGAAGTGGTCAGCGTCACCAACGGAGAAACGGCGATGCTGCGCATGCCGGACGTCGATCCGGACCTGGTGATCGCCGACGCGTTCCTGCCCGGCTGCGACGGATTCGATCTGTGCCGCCGCCTGAAGGCGTCGCACCGCCACGTGCGCGTGATCCTGACGGCGGGAATGCTGGAGACCTTCGACGAAGAAGACGCGCGCCGCGCCGGATGCGATGCGATCCTCAAGAAACCGTTTGAAGCGTCGGTGGTGATGGAGACGATCCGGCCGCTGATTCCCGACGCGCAACTGGCGCGCGGATTATTCGCCGAAGTCATGACGGCGGCGCAGCCGACGGAACCGTCCGCCACCGATCCGAAGCCCTCTGAGCCAACCCACTCAGCTCCTGCGAACCGGAATCGGAGCGGATCGAGGCCGCAATCACGCTCGCGCTCGACGCGGCATTGCCCGCCCTGATTCGTGAAATCACCGAAAAAGTTCTGGTAGCATTAGGTCACTGAAGCGCGAAATCTATGCCCGAAAACACTTTCGACATCGTTTCGAAAATCGAGCTGCCCGAAGTCAGCAACGCCGTCCAGCAGGCGGTGAAAGAAATCCAGCAGCGCTACGATCTGAAGAATTCCCACTCGGCAATCGAGCTGAACGAGAAGGACAACAAGATCCTGCTGGCCAGCGCCGACGAGTTCAAGCTGAAAGCGGTGATCGAGATTCTGGAAGCGAAGCTGGTGAAGCGCAAAGTGCCGCTGAAGGGCCTGGCGTTCGGCACGGTCACGCCCGCGGCGGGGTCCACGGTGCGCCAGGAGATCACGCTGCAGCAGGGCATCCCGATCGAGAAAGTCGCGCGAGATCGTCAAGGCCATCAAGGACAGCAAGAAGAAAGTCCAGGCGTCGATCCAAGGCGACCTGGTGCGCGTCTCCGGCAAGGATCGCGATGCTCTGCAGGAAGTGATGCACTGCTGCGCGGCCACGATTTCGGCATCGACATGCAGTTCACCAATTACCGTTCGAATTGATGCCGAGGAAGATCGAATCGCTGTTTCTGGACGGTCCCGCGGGACGTCTGGAAGCGTCTGCTGGAGGAGCCGGAGCACGAAGCTCCGCGCGAAGCGGCGCTGGTTTGCCATCCGCATCCGCAGCACGGCGGCACCATGCACAACAAGGTGGTATATCGTCTGGCGCGTGGCCTGCGGCGCGCGGGAGCGGTGGTGCTGCGCTTCAACTATCGCGGCGTGAATCTCAGCGACGGCGTTTACGATCACGGCGAAGGCGAACTGGAAGACGCGCGCACCGCACTCTCCTATCTGCGCGGGCGCTATCCCGATTTGCCCTTCACGCTGGCCGGATTTTCGTTCGGATCGCGCATCGCGCTGCGCATCGGCTGCGCGGGCGCGGGGGCGCGGAGAATCGTCGCCGCGGGCTTCCCCACCATTTATCAGGACCGGTCCTATCTGGATAACTGCACCGTCCCGCGTATCTTCATTCAGAGCACGCACGATCAATACGGGCCGGTTGATCAGATCCAGCCGTTTGTCGAATCCCTGCCCGAGCCGAAGCGGCTGATCCTGATCGAGGCCTCGGATCATTTCTTCGCGGGGGCTTTGCCGGAGCTGGAAGAGCAGGTGTTTCGTTTCGAATCGGCGCACGATTAAATAGCGGGAAAATCTTACGCGATTTAGACCGAGCAGGCTTGTCGAAACCTTGCCGGATGCGGGATACTACTTTATATTGGCGCTCGATTACCCGCTGTCATCCGGGAATTTCGAGGATCGATCGCCCAGGCTTATCATTACGATGAGTGGATTGCCAGAGTGAAGGACACGGTTCTGGTGACCGGAGCCTCGGGGTTTGTGGGTCGCCACCTGGTTCGCGCGTTGCGCGAGCGCGGGGAGCGCGTGGTCGCCTATTCCACTCGCGATGGCGATCTGTCGCAATCCGCGCCGGAGGTTACCGGGATCCGGCATGTGTTTCACCTGGCCGCGCGGACCTTTGTCCCCGATAGCTGGAACGATCCGCGAAGTTTTTATCAGACCAACGTGCTGGGCACCGTGAACGTGCTCGAATTCTGCCGGCGCGAGGGTAGTTCGCTGACGCTGCTCAGTTCTTATGTATACGGGCAGCCGCGGCAGTTGCCGATCCCGGAGGATCATCCGTTGCACGCGTTCAATCCATACGGGCACAGCAAAATCCTGGCGGAACAGGTGGTCCGGTTTTATGGCGAGGCTTTTCAGGTGCCGGTCACAATCGTGCGCGCGTTTAACTTGTACGGACCGGGGCAGGCGGATCATTTCCTGATTCCGTCCATCATCCGGCAGGCGCTGGCGCCCGATACGGAGGCGATCAAAGTGGAGGACGCCGATCCGAAACGCGACTATATTTTCATCTCCGATCTGATCGAATTGCTGGTCGCGCTGTATGACCGGGGCGTTGCTGGAATTTACAACGCCGGATCGGGTGTTTCGTTCAGCGTGCAGGAGGTGGCCGACCTGGCAATGCGGATCGCGGGAACGGATAAACGGGTATTGTCGCGCGGTCGCCGCCGGCAGGACGAGGTGATGGATATGCGTGCCGACATTTCGCGCGCGCGCACGGAAGCCGGCTGGAGTCCGAAGGTCACATTGGAAGAAGGGCTGCGGCGCACCATGGAAGCATTCCGCGAGTCAGCGGCGGAGGCGGCGCGATGAACGGCCGAATCCGAACGGCGCTGCTGGTTCTTTCGCCGTTGGGGCTCATTGACACCCTCAAGAATCTCCTGTTGTGGAGACGGGTCCGGAAAGATCCGGAAGCTCTGGCGCTGTGGAACAAGTATTTCGACGCGGACCAATATTTGAGTTCTCATCCGGACGTTGCCAGGTCGGGCGTGGATCCGGTCATCCATTTTCTGCTGCGGGGTAATCGTGAATACCGGGATCCCGGGCCGGCATTCAAAACTCGGTTCTATCTGGGCAGATACCCGGAAATCGCCGCTGCGCGCGTCAACGGGCTGCTGCATTTCGTGCTGTTCGGAAAGAAGGAAGGCCGGAATATCGGCGGTCCGGCGTTTGCGAATTTCAAACCGCAGGCAAAACGCGTCGGATCGGTGGCGGCCATGTCGATCAATAACGACTGGCGCCGCGATCTTCCGTTGTTGAGCGTTATCATTCCCTGTTTTAATTACGGAAAATTCGTCGCCGAAGCGATTCAATCGGTATTGAACCAGACCTTCAAGAATCTTGAAATCATCGTGGTCGAAGGCGGTTCCACCGATCCGGCGACCGTGACGGAAGTGCGGCGCCTGGAGTCGCTGGGATTGCCGAAGACTCGTTTTTACTATCGCGAAGAGCGGCACCTGGCCGGCGACAACCGGAATTTCGGCATCAGCATGGCGCGCGGGCGCTACATCTGCTGCCTGGACGCCGACGACACCATCCGGCCGAGGTATCTGGAGGTCGCCGTGTTTTTGGCGGAGACTTTCGGCTACGACGTGGTCTCGCCGTCGGTGGAGTGCAGCGGCGGATCGTCCGAGAAATGGCTGGTGCAGGATCCGTATTTCCCTGGAATCCTCAACGAAAATCAGATCGCGACCGTGGCCGTGTTTCGACGTAGCGCCTGGGCGCATGTAGGCGGCTTCCGGGACTGGGGCGTCGATGAACTTCACATTCCGGAAGACTGGGATTTCTGGATTCGGATGCTGGGCCACGGCTTTCGCGGCGTGTCCATCCGGGAGCCGCTGATGCTGTACCGCGTTCACGGAGAAAGCCTGAGCCACGGGCGCGGCACCGCCACCCGCAAGCAGCGCGAGTCGCTGTATAAGGCCAACGAATCTTTGTGGATGGCGGGTCCGGCCACCAACGACCCGCGCTTCGTGGTTAACCCGTGGGCCAATTTAGGGCCGGAACCGGACGCCGCGCCCGGGTTCCTGCTGGCCCTCCCGTACATCACCATCGGCGGCGCGGAAAAACTTTTCCGGACGCTGGTGAAAGGAATGGTCGCGCGAGGTTGGAGGGTAGTGGTGGTCACCACCGTCGCGCTGGACCAATCGATGCCCGACGACTCCGATTCCTTCGCGAAAATCACCCCGCATCTCTACCGGCTGCCCCGGCTGCTCGCGAAGGATGTGCACCGCTTCGCGATGCTTCGCTACCTGCTTCATCGCTATTCGATTCGCACTATGATGCTGGCGGGCAGCGAATTCGTGTATCATCTGTTGCCGGAGCTGAAACGGGAATTTCCGGATCTGTCGATCGTGGATCAACTATTCAACGACACGGTTCATGTGCCTAACAATCGGCGGTATGCCACTTCCATCGACGCGACGGTGGTGCCTTCGCGGCAACTGGTGGAGTCTTTTATCGAACGCGGCGGCGATACCTCCTCGACGTACGTGATTCCCCACGGCGTGGAGTTGCCCGAGGATTCCGGGGAAACCGCCAGTGACCTGCCGGAGGCGGCGCGCGGAAAAATCGTCGTAGGTTTCTTCGGGCGCCTGTCCGAAGAGAAGGGTCCGGATCTGTTTGTCGAGATCGCCCACGCGCTGTCGAGTCACGCGAACCTGTTTTTCGTCATGACCGGCGTGGGACCGGAACGGGAAAAGGTGCTCGAGCAGATTCGCAAGTATCATCTGGAGGATCGGATCCATGCGCCGGGGTTTGTCGAGAACGTAATTCCACTGATGAGGGCGGCGGACATCGTGGTGCTGCCGTCGCGGCTGGACGGCATGCCGCTGGCGGTCCTCGAAGCGGGGGCTCTGGGCAAGCCAGTGGTGGCGTCCTGGGTGGGCAGTCTGCCATCCATGATCGAGGAAGGAAAGACCGGCTTCCTGTGCGAGATCGGCGATATCGCCGCGTTTTCAAAACGGATTCTGGAACTGGCCGGCGATCCTAAGCTGCGCGAAGGCATGAAGGCCGCGGCGCGGGAATTGGTCCGCCGGAAATACTCGGCGGAGCGTATGGTGGAGTCCTACGAAGAAGTATTCCAAACGGCGGTCCGTGGTCCCGAGAACGCCCGCATGGCTCGCGGAGCGCGATGAATCCAGACCGCTGCGGGAATTTTCTATTGGTCGAAGCCGAATGAGTTCCTGGAAATCCGCGCCGTTTCTCCTTTACGGCGTCATTGTTTTCCTGCTCGGTCTCACCATCTATCTGGCAGGCGCGGGAGTGGAAATCGCAGCGACTCTACTGGGCTATCACGGCCTCAACTGGAGCCGCGCCATTCTGCTGTGGAGCGGATTGCTGATCTTCGCGAGCGCCGGCCTCGCGGCCTTCGACCTGTTCGTTCTTTTGCCTTCCAAACGTCCCGGGCAGCGGATGCAATTTCCGGAACCCGAGGTTCGGCAGCTGACGGTGGTGCTAACGGCGTATAACGATGAGCTGAGCATCGGGCGCTCTGTGGAGGATTTCCGGAATCATCCGCTGGTGCGGCGCGTGATCGTCGTGGACAACAACAGCCAGGACCGGACGGCGGCCGAAGCGACGCGTTCCGGCGCGACCGTGATCCGCGAGGAGCAGCAGGGTTACGGGCATTGCGTCTATCGCGCGCTTACCGAGGGCTCAGCGTCGGACGATACCGAACTCACTCTGCTGTGTGAAGGCGACATGACCTTTCGAGCCTTCGACATCGACAAGTTCATGGCCTACCTGCCCCACGCCGACGTCGTCAATGGCACACGAATCGTGGAGCAGCTACGGTCGCGAGACACGCAGCTCACCACTTTTATGTACTATGGAAACTTCTTTGTGGGGAAGCTGCTCGAAGTGAAGCATATCGGTCACGGGACATTCACCGATGTAGGCACCACCTACAAACTCTGCCGCAACGCGTCCCTGCGGCAATTGTTGCCCGCGCTGAACCCGGATATAAATCTGGAATTCAACGCGCATTTTCTCGATACCGCTTTGCGCCGCGGCCTCCGCCTGGTGGAATGTCCGGTGACGTTTCACGACCGCGTGGGGGTCAGCAAAGGCGGCAACGTGAGCAACTGGCGGGCGTTTCGCGTGGGATGCGCGATGATCGCGGGAATCGTTCTGGGCTGGAGGCGCGCCGCATCGTGAAAGAGGATGCGTACCATCAAACCCGCTTTGAGTTCGACGCGCGAAGGGACGTGTTGTGGAAGACGCTGTGCGACGCTTATTTCGGGAAATTTGTCCGTCCCGAATTTCACACCCTCGAACTCGGCGCCGGTTACGCTCACTTCATTAATCACGTCAACTGCGCCAGACGCACAGCGGTCGACCTCTGGCCGATGCTCGAAAAATACGCCGCTCCGGGAGTGGATGTTCACATCGGCGATATCACCGATCTGGATTTTCTAGAGCCTGGATCGGTCGATTTCGTATTCGCCAGCAATGTATTCGAGCATCTGACGCAAGCCGATTTGGCTGTAGTGCTCGCGCAGCTCCGGAAAAAGATGAGAAAGGGCGGCACACTCAATATTCTGCAGCCAAACTACCGGCTCGCCTATAAGGAATATTTCGACGACTACACTCATGTTTCGATCTACTCGGATGTGAGCCTGTGCGATTTTCTACGCGCCAACGGGTACCGGATTCTGCAATCGAGCCCGGGCTTCATGCCGTTTTCGATTAAGTCGCGCCTGCCCGTTTTTCCGTGGCTGATCCGGTTGTATCTGGCGCTGCCCTGGAAACCCTTCGGCAAGCAGATGTTCATCCGCGCCCGGCCGGAGGAGCTTTGAAATCCATGGCGGAGCAGCTACGGGGATTCGAATTCGGCTCCGTGCTGACGGCCTTCGTCTTCCTGGTGTTTGTGGTTCTGTTCGTGTCCGGCGCCTCAAAGCCGCTGGAATTGGACAATATGGACTTTCCGGCCGCGGCGGCTCAAACCGCGGTGAGCGGCGTTCCGGTCTATTACCGCGGCGAGGAGAATCCGCACGCCCTTGGTCTCTATCATCCGCCGCTTTACATTTATCTGCTGGCCGCCTGGATCCGGGTCTTCGGATTCGGAGAAGCGCAGGTTCGCATGTTCGGGATGCTGTGCGTCCTGCTGCAGGGCCTGGTCACGCTCGCGCTGCTGCGGGAATTGTTCGGAAATGAGGCCGTCGCGCGCTGGAGTCCGTGGTTCTGGCTCATATTCCTTCTGAATCCTTACACCATTCAAGGGGCATCGATTGCGGATATTGACACCACTATTTACGGTCCGCTGATGTGCGTGGCGCTGCTGACCGTGATCCGGTTGAGCTGGCGCGACGGGCTGTGGCGCGACGACGCGATTCGCCGCCGGGAATATGCGGTGGTGATCGGGGCGACGGCGCTTTGCCTGTGGGCCAAAATCACCACGGCGCTACTTCTGTTCCCGTTCTTTTTCCTGCTTCTGATTCCCCGGCTCAGGGTCGCCCGTGCGGCGGTCACGGCGGCGGCGATCTCGGTCGCCGGAGCTACCGTGTTTCTTGCCACCTATCTGCTTTACGGCAAGCTTAGCGGGATGAACGTCGGCTATACGTTCGCGTTCACCTGGGCGAGCTTTCTGGGGCGGGGCTCCAGCCATACTCCCGGCTTGTTGGCCCGCTTCGCCGATTTTCGCGACAACGCGGACTTCATGATTCCCTTCATGGTTCGCTGGACGGGCCTGGTGCCGTGGCTCGCCGGAGCGGCGATGGTCTGCATCGCATTCCAGAGGGCCTGGGCCGCGAAAGACCGGCGCGCGGCGCACCTGGGGCTGCTGATTCTTCTCGCCTTGCTCTGTACCGCATATTACTGCGGGAAGGTGAAGACGTTTGGAGGCGCTCCGTTCAAATACGTTTTCGTGTTCTGGAGCCTGGAGATGGGAGCGGTGGTCCTGTTGACCTTCGCCGGCGGAGAATTGTGGAACGTGGACGGCATCAAAATCCGGCTGGCTCTGTATCCGCTGGGAATAATTGCGCTGGTGGGAATAACGGGTTTTTTCACGGCAAGATTCCTCGGAGATCACCTGGTACTTTTCGGCGCGCCGGGGAACTACAAATGGCCGATTTTGGCGCCGGGACTGGCGCTTCTCGCCGGTGGGATGCTGCGGTCCAAACAACTGGGGCGCACACTGTTGGCGATCGGGTTCGGCGCGTATTGCGGAGTGAGCGCCGGCGTCGCATTGACGCAATCCAAGGCCGACTATGCGACGCAATATGAATACGGTCAGACCGGATTCATGGACACAGTGTCCTTCCTGCGCGCGAATACCGCGCCCACCGACATCATCTCCTCGATGAAAGACATCGGCTTTCGCGCCGATCGGAGGTATTACGAAGATTATGGCGCGCTATACGGCGAGGACGGAGACGCCCAGCGGCTGATTCACGCCATCGCAAGCGGACAAATCGCTTACGAGGTGTTCACCGAGGGCCGGGGGGAAGATCAATTGGCGATACGGCCTTCCTTGCAAACCTGGATCAACGGGCATTGCGACCTGGTGCGATCCTTCGGAAACTTCCGGATCTATAAGTATCGCCCTGCCTCGTAACGGAAGTCCTCGCGAGGAGAAGCTGACCGGGGACTTGCCGTCTGCCAGACTACAGATTTCTCCGTAGCATTTCTCAGTTTTGCCTTTGGCATTGCGCGTGTACTCTCCTCACCAGGAACGGGCGATTTCTGCCCCGAATTCCTTTGTGAACAATATGCGCAAATTGCTTTGGTTGATTATCCTCACGGTCGAGACCCTGTTCGCCTCTGGAATGGAAAATTCATTGCCGGCGTTCTTTTTTGGAAACGGTGGCCAGGTCGATTCGGAAATTCGTTTCATTGTGAACACGCCAGAATTGAGAGCTTCGTTCGCGAAGGATTCCGTAACTTTTCAGATTCACGGGAAGACCGCCGCACTTCGCTTCGCGGGCGCGAGCGCGAAAGTCGCCCTCGAGGGCATGGGGATGACGGCGGCGACCGTCAACCTGTTGCTCGGCGCGGATCCGGAACACTGGAAAGTCGCGATGCCGACGTATGAGCGGATCGTCTATCGCGGTTTGTATTCCGGGATCGATCTCAGCTACGTGGCGGCCGGTACACGGATCAAGTCCGAGTTTCGTGTCGCGCCTCATGCCGATCCGGGCGAGATACGGATGGAATATCCCGGCGCGGATACGGTAACGGTGGATGCGACGGGGGATCTTGTTGTGGCTTGCGCGGGAGCGGAGTTGCGCGAGCGCGCGCCGGACATTTTCCAGGGCTCCGCGCGCGGACGTATCCGGGTCGAGGGCCGTTACCGTCTGATCGACGCTCACACCGCGGGTTTCACCCTCGGCGACTATGACGCTTCACAGCCGTTAATCATCGATCCGGTGGTGTCTTACGCGACATATCTGGGCGGAAGTGGGATGGGCGCGGTGAACGGCGTCGCCGTCGATGCGTCGAGCAACCTTTACGTCACGGGCTGGACAGAGGCGCTGGACTTTCCGATTCACGGAGCGTTGCAGGCGTCGAGCGGTGGAGGCACCGATGTGTTTGTCGCCAAGCTCAGTGCCAACGGTTCGTCGCTGATCTACGCGACTTACATCGGAGGGATGAGCGCGGACAGCGCGGCCGCGATCGCGGTGGACGCTTTGGGCAACGCATACGTCACGGGATACACCACATCGTCCAACTTTCCTTTGGTCGCGCCGATCGGCAATACGCTGCGTGGCGGGCGCGACGCCTTTGTCTTCAAGCTCAATGGATCGGGCAGCCAGCTGATTTATAGCACCTATTTCGGCGGCGGCGGCTGGGATCAGGGCACCTCGATCGCGGTGGACGCGGGGGGCAACGCCTACGTGGCGGGCGACACACAGTCCGCCGATCTGCCGGTATTGGGAGCGGCGCAGTCTTCCTTCGGAGGGCAGACCGACGCATTCGTCAGCAAATTCACGACGGCCGGCGCGCTGTCGTCGAGTACGTTTCTGGGCGGATCCGGGCAAGAGCACGCAGGCGCGGTGGCCGTCGATTCGTCGGGTAATATCTACGTCGGCGGCGGTACCAGTTCCACCAACTTCCCGCTGGCATCCGCGACGCAGGGTGTCAATGGCGGCGGCCAGGATGCTTTTCTGACGAAGCTCAAAACCGGCGGCTCGAGCTTCGCGTTCAGCACTTACCTGGGAGGTAGCGGCACTGGCTTTCTTCCGGAGCAAATCAATGCGGTCGCGGTCGATGCAGCGGGAAACGCGTACGTCGCCGGAGTTACGAATTCGACGGATTTCCCGGTGACGTCGGGCGCGTTCCGCTCGATCGCGAACGGAATGCAGGATGCCTTCGCGGCCAAGTTCAGCGCTTCCGGGGCGCTGAGTTACTCCACTTATCTCGGCGGCACGACGTCGAACTGGGCCAGTGGAATTGCGGTCGACAGCGGCGGGAACTCCTATATCGCCGGCAACACGACATCGGTGGATTTTCCCGTATCGAGTCCGGTGCAGCCGGCGTTTGGAGGCAACTACGATGCCTTCATTTTGGAGCTCAACGCGACGGGAACGGCGCTTAACTTCTCGACGTACTACGGCGGCAGCGGGAGCGATAGCGCCAACGCGATCGCGGTGGATGGCGCGGGAAATATTTACGCTGCGGGAGCAACGGCGTCGTCCGACTTTCCGCTCCAGTCGGCGTTAGAACCCGTGAATCGCGGATCCGCCATCGGATTCGTGGTGTCACTGGCGCCGGTTCTGGCAGCGCCAGCCACCCCTTCGCCGGCTGCCGGGGCAGCGAACATCAGCACGAGTCCAACCTTGAGCTGGGTTCAGAGCGGCGCGACCAGTTTCGATGTGTACTTCGGAACAAGCACGCCGCCGCTTTACGCCGCGACTACCTCCGGCAGCAGTTACAACCCGGGTACGCTGATCGCGGGACAGACTTATTATTGGATGGTAGTCGCAAAGAGCGGCGCGCTCACCGCGACTTCGTCCACCTGGAATTTCACGGTGCAGAGCGCGAGTTGTTCTTTCACCATCGCGCCGCAGAGCGCCACGGCGATCGCCGCCGGCGGCGCTGCATCGGCCGGCGTTACTACGTCCGGCGGATGCGCGTGGACGGCGTCATCCACCGCTCCATGGCTCAGCATCACGGGTGCAAACTCCGGAACGGGCGCGGGAGTGGTGAATTATTCGGCCGCGGCCAACACCGGAAGCGCGCGGTCCGGGACACTGACCATCGCCGGCATCACCTTCACCGTTTCTCAAGGCGCCAGCAGCGGAGCTCTTCTGACCATCGCGGTAAGTCACTCTGGAAGCCTGGCGGCGGGCCAGCAGATCGCGGCGTATCTGATCACGGTCTCGAACCGGACCGGAGCCTTACCGACGGCGGGGGCCGTAATGGTGACCGAAGTTCCGCCGCAAGGATTGACGATAGCGTCGATGTCGGGCCCGGGCTGGAGTTGCGCCGGCAGCGTGTGCGCGCGCAATGACGTGCTAAGCGCCGGCTCGAGTTATTCTCCCGTCGCGGTGACGGCGAATATTATAGCGGGCGCGGTGTCTCCGCTAATCAACACGGCGACCGTAATCGGTGGCGGAGCGCAACTCGCGACCGGCAGCGATGCGGCGGTCCTCATCACAGGCATGCAGTTCTATTCCGTAACGCCGTGCCGCGTGGTGGATACGCGCACCACGCAGAACAAAGGGGCGATATTCGGGCCTCCCTCGCTAACGCCATATGCGAGCCGGAGCTTTCCGGTATTATCGAGCCCGTGCGGTATTCCAGGAAATGCGCAGGCATATTCTTTGAATGTAACTGTGGTCCCCTCCGGGCCTCTCGACTTTCTCTCGATCTGGCCCAGCGATCAGGCTTATCCCGGAGTGTCGACCATGAATTCATCCGACGGCAGCACGCTCGCCAATGCCGCCATCGTGCCGGCTGGAGGCGACTCCGGCGGAAGTATCAGGGTGGTTGCGGGTCAGCCCACCGATGTGATCATCGACATCGATGGATATTTTGCCCCACCGGGATCGGGCTCGACGTTTTATCCGGTGACGCAATGCCGCGCAGTGGACACGCGGGCTTCGGGAGGTAAGACCGGGTTACTAGGTCCGCCCAGCCTTACGAGTTATGGCGGTCGCAATTTTCCGATCGCTTCGAGTCCCTGTGGCGTGCCTGCGACAGCGCAGGCCTTCTCGTTGAATTTCACGGTGGTTCCCAACGGCACTTTGGGCTTTCTTTCCACTTGGGCAACAGGACAAACGTATCCGGGCGTATCGACCTTAAACTCGACCAACGGAAACATGCTCTCGAATGCGGCATTGGTCCCGTCCGGAACGGGAGGATCCGTGGAAGTAGTCGCGGGCAATCCGACGGATATGATGATCGACGTCGACGGATATTTTTCGTCGCCGGTTGGAGGCGGACTACGATTTTATCCGCTCACCCCATGCAGACTGGCGGACACGCGGAACGGCCAGGGGAAAACGGGCGCGTTCGGGCCGCCTTCTCTGGCATCCAATTCGAATCGTGACTTTCCATTGTTATCGGCAGGCTGCAATATTCCTTCGAACGCCCAAGCCTACGCCTTGAACGTAACGGTTGTTCCGCCTGGCACCTTGCGGGCATTAATGCTATGGCCGACCGGGCAAGCGAATCCGGGATTGTCGACAATGACGTCGGCGAGCGGCGGGGTCATGGCCAGCGCCTCGTTGATGGCGGCCGGCACCGGTGGCTCTATTACTGTAAATGCCAGCAATCCAACGGATCTGATACTAGATATTTTCGGGTACTTCGCGCCGTAAAAAAGCGCTAGACGCCGGCGAGGCGCAACTCGCGCTCCAGACGGCGGGTGGCGCGCTGGCTGATGAGGTCGGCGACCTTGCCGAGCAGACCAGGGATATCCTCTGGCTTGATCAACATGGAGCGTTGCCGACTGGGGCCTGTTTTGGCGCGTTCTGATAGGTGGTAATCAAGGCCGTCGCGGGCTTATAGTCCATCATTCGGGCATGAGCCAGCACTTTGCAGCCCGGCTTCGGGAGATTCCATCTGCAAATCGCTCAAAACAAGCTCGTATTCGCCCTCTTCCAACTTCCCCACGGCTTCGGCGGCGCTGGCGGCGGCATCGACGTTGTATCCGCCCGCTTCGAGCACGGTCTTTGAGCGTCAAACGAGACGCCGGATCGTCGTCGACCAGCAGCACCCGGGCGAGATCGTATTCGAAATGTGCGAAGGGTTTGACGCATGTGAACTCGCAAAGAACCAGAGCGGCGTTCAAGTCCGCCCAAAAACAGTTTAACCCGAAAGGCCCAAAATCCGACTGGGAAGATTTTCCGTAGGACGGCCACAATGTTATGTAAACTGTTGTATATACAGCTACTTATCGCGAAAAACGCGATCGAAGATCCGGTCCACGTGGGACAGGTAGCGGTCCAAGGAAAAGGCCTCATTAATCTGTTCAATAGAAAGATAAGAAAGGACTTCCGGGTCCTGTTCTGATGGCTTCGCGGAAATTGCCTTCCGTTTCCCAGGCCCGCATGGCGTGGGCCTGAACCAGGCGATAGGCGCTGTTCGCGAAGCATCCCGGCGGCGGCCAAGATCGAGCAGAAGCTGGCCCGAAAAGATCAGTCCATGCGTACTTTCCAGATTGCGGCGCATGCGCTCCGGATAGACGCGCATGCCGTCGACCAGCCACGACGGTTTTGGCCAGAAGATAATCGACCAGAATGGCCGAGTCGGCCAGGATCACGCGCTCGACGGAGGAGTGCGAGATATCGCGCTCATGCCACAGGGCGACGTCTTCCATGGCGGCGTTGAAGTTTCCGCGCACGACGCGGGCGAGCCCGCAGATCTGCTCGGAGGTCACCGGATTGCGCTTGTGCGGCATCGCGGAAGAGCCTTTTTGACCGGCGCTGAAGGGCTCCTCGGCTTCGCGAACTTCGGTGCGCTGCAGGTGGCGGATTTCGAGAGCGATCTTTTCGAGCGTGCGCGGCGATCAGGGCGAGCGCCGAAATCCAGGCGGCGTGACGATCGCGAGCGATCACCTGCGAAGCGATGGCGCGCAGGCTTCAGGCCGAGGCGCGCGCAGATCTTTTCCTCGGCTTCGGGACCGATGTGGCCGAAGGTGCCGACGGCGCCTGAAATTTTGCCGACGCGCAGATCCTCGGCGGCGGCGTCCAGACGCACGATGTCGCGGCGCATCTCGTCGTACCACAGGGCGAGCTTCAGGCCGAAGGTGATCGGCTCGGCATGGATGCCGTGGGTGCGGCCGATCTGCGGCGTGTGCTTAAATTCGTGAGCGCGGCGGTCCAGAGACGGCGAGCAGCGCTCCGTGCTCCATCAAGAAGCAGCGCCGAGGCTTGCTGGAGAACCAGCGCCTGCGCGGTATCGACGATATCGTTCGAAGTGAGCCCGTAATGCAGCCAGCGCGAGGCATCGGCCTGACCGGCGGCGGCCATGTTTTCGGCGACGGCGGTGGTGAAGGCGATGACGTCATGCTTCACTTCGCGTTCAATATCGTGAATGCGCGCGACGTCGAAACCGGCATGGGCCGCGCAACGCTTGCGCGGCATCGGCCGGCACCTCGCCGATGTCGGCGAGAGCTTCACTGGCGGCGAGCTCGACTTCGAGCCACTGCGCGAAGCGATTTTCATCGCTGAAAAGATGCGGCCCATTTCGGGGCGGGTGTAACGAGAAATCATAAGTCAGTGGTCAGTGGTCGGTGGCCAGTGTGAGCCTCGTCTTGGTGGCCACGGCCCCTGGCCACTCAGTAAACAATGGTCTCCGTCGCTGCGCGGGCGCTGGCGATGATCAGGCGCGTGAACAGGTCGCGGCCGTTGAGGGCCTGCAGCGGCGCACTGGCGCACGATGGCCGGGATGATTATTGTGTTCGCTAGATGGCCCAGGATCAGGGTCGACGTGGTGGTGTCCAGATAATCGCGAATGAACGCGCAAGCTACGATCGTTCGACAGATGGCCGTTGCGTCCCATGACGCGCTGCTTCACCGCCCAGGGATAGGGGCCGACCTTCAGCATTTCCAGATCGTGATTGGATTCGAGCAGCAGGATGTCGGAGCCGCGCAGTTGAAAGCGGATGGAATCGGGAATGTAGCCGAGGTCGGTGGCGATGGAAACCTTGATGCCTTCGGCGCGGAAGGAAAAGCCGACCGGATCGGCCGCATCGTGCGGAATGGTGAAACTAGTGACGTCGATATCGCCGATGGTGAAGCGGGCGCCGGCTTGAAACAGCTCCAACTGAGGAGTGAACTCGCCCCAATCGATGGCAGGGGCGGTCAGACGCGAAAGATAGACCGGGATTTCCAGCTTCTTGGCGATGGCCTGAAGGCCGTTGACGTGATCGTTATGCTCGTGAGTGATCAGGATGGCGTCGAGCGATTCCGGATCGACTCCGGCGGCGGCGAGGCGTTCAAAGGTCTCCTTCCGGCTGAGGCCGGCGTCGACCAGCAGCGTGGTGCTCCCGCTGGCAACGAGCGTGGAGTTGCCGGCGCTCGAAGAAGCCAGGACCGAAACTTTAACGATGACGAATCTCCTTCCCATCCATTATCGATTGAAATCGCGACGAAGGAAACGGAGAAGCGCAATCATCCGCGATCGATCTGGTCGGGGGGTCGCGAGGATAGGTCGATGGCGTTGCTCCGCCGGTAGTGAGACTCGTACAATCTGATATGGACTCCCGCCGTCATTTTCTAGGAAAGGTTGCGACCGGAATTGCCGGGATAGCGGCCGTTCCGGCGCGGGTTCTGGGCGCGAATGAGCGCATCCGGGTGGGGATTCTGGGCTTCGGGGACCGCGGAGCGGAGCTGTTGCAACAAGTAAAATCGTGCGCCCACGTGGACGTCGCGGCGGTGTGCGACGTGTTCTCATCTCAGCTGGACAAGGCGCGGGCGCTGGCTCCGAACGCGGCGACCTATTCCGATGATCGAAAGATGCTGGACGAATCGTCCATCGACGCGGTAGTGATCGCTACGCCGCCCCACTTCACGCGGCGCAATTTTGCGCGGCGCTCGATGCGGGAAAGCACGTGTATCAAGAGAAGACGATGGCGTTCACGTCGAGCACGCGAAGCGGATGCGGGCGGCGTATTAAGAGACGCCGGGCGGCATGCAGTCGCAGATCGGGCATCAGGCGTGCTCCTTCGGGCAGATGAGCGACGTGCGGCAGTTTCTTATCCGACCCGCAGCGGATGGGTCAGCATCACGGCGATCGATATGCGGATGTACCGCAATACGCCGCGAGGGAAACCGCAATGGTCGCGGACGGCGCGCGTGACGGGCGACGTGAACGCGGCGAACATCGTCTGGGACGGCGTTCCTGGGAGACGCGCCCGCGCGCGAGTTCGACGCGCAGTCGCTATCATGAATTGGCGGCTGTTTCTGGGATTATTCGGGCGGCAACGTGTTACGAGAACATGTCGCCACCAGCTGGCGTTCTGGTACAGGGCGCTGGATTTGCAGATTCCCAAGGCGGTGACCATGAGCGGCGGCGTGTACCTGTGGAAAGACGGACGCGAGGTGCCGGACACCATGAATGTGTCGCTGGAGCAGCCGGAGGAGATCCTGATCAGCTGGGCGTCGGGCGTTCGGGAACAATCAGCCAGGCGTGACCGAGGATGTGCTGGGCGATCAACGGCACCATTTCTCGCGACAACGCAGGTGCGCTACCTTCCGCAGAAAATCAATCGTCCCGATGGAAATGAAATGACCGGGCGCACGATGCACGTTCCTCACGCGCACATGCAGAATTTTTTCGATTGCATCCGCGAGCGGCAAACGAGCCGAACTGCCCGTTCGAGCTCGGCTACCGCGTATCGATCGCCGCGCGCATGGCGGTGGACAGCTATCGCTTCGGCCGGACGATGCGATGGGACTCAATAAAGGAAGAGATCGTTTAGGCGTCTTCAAACATAATGGATTTCGGCTACACACCGGAACAGAATCAGCTTCGCAAGACGATTCGCGAATTTACGGAGGCCGAGATCCGGCCGCACGTGATGGAGTGGGACGAGATCGCAGCACTTTCCGCTGGAGGTGTTTCGCTCGCTGGGAAAGATGGGCGTGCTGGGCGCGGTGTTCCCGGAGGAACTGGGCGGCGCGGGCTACAGCTACGTCGATTATTCGATCGTGATGGAAGAGCTGGCGCGCGTGGATCCGTCGATCGCGCTGAGCGTCGCGGCGCACGTTTCGCTGTGCACGAACCATATTTATCTGGCGGGAAGCCGACGAGCAGAAGGAACGCTACATCCCGAAACTGGCGAGCGGCGAATGGATCGGATGCTGGTCGCTGACGGAACCGGAGGCGGGGTCGGATGCGGGAGGAACGCGGACGACAGCGGTGCTCGACGGCGATCAGTGGGTGCTGAACGGCGGCAAAACATTTACGCACCAACGCTCACATCGCGGACGTGTGCGTGGCGATGGCCATGACGGACCGCGCGGCATCGTCGCACGGAATTTCGGCGTTCATCCTGGAAAAAGGCACGCCGGGATTCAAGGTCGGGAAGAAGGAAAACAAGCTGGGGATGCGCTGCTCGCCCACGGGCGAAGTTCTGTTCAGCGATTGCCGCCTGCCGGGTTCGCAACTGTGCGGGAAGCGCGGCGAAGGATTTGTCGACAGTCTGCGAATTCTGGACGGCGGGCGGATCTCGATCGCGGCGTTGTCGGTAGGGGTTGCGCAGGGCGCATATGAAGCGGCGCTCAAATACTCCAAGCAACGCAAACAATTCAGCCGCTTTATTTCCGAATTTCAGGCGATTCAGAACAAGTTGGCCGACATGGCCACCGAAATCGATGCAGCGCGGCTGCTGACGCTGCGGGCGGCATGGTTGAAAGATAACGGACACAGCGTCAACAAGGAATCGGCGATGGCCAAGCTGTACGCGTCGGAAACCGCGGTGCGCGTCGGCGAACGAAGCGCTGCAGATCCACGGCGGATACGGATTCATCAAGGACTATCCGGTCGAGAAATTTTATCGCGACGTGAAGCTATGCACCATCGGCGAAGGGACCAGCGAGATCCAGCGGCTGGTGATCGCGCGGCAACTGCTGAAGAGCGGGATGCTAGCCGAGAAAATCCGGAGCGGAGACATCCGCTCGCTAGCGCGCGCCGCGACGTGGATCGAAAATCGCCGGCCGGAAGCCGAATCATTACTGCGCGAACTATTTCCGCGGACGGGCCGCGCGCTGATTCTGGGCGTGACCGGTTCGCCGGGCGCGGGGAAGAGCACGCTATGCGATCAGATCGCGGTGGCGCTGCGCGAACGAAGGCAAGACGGTGGGCGTGATCGCGGTGGATCCGACCAGTCCGTACACGGGCGGCGCGATTCTGGGCGACCGGATCCGGATGCAGCGGCATCACGCCGATCCCGGGCGTATTCATCCGGTCAATGGCGACGCGCGGATGGCTGGGCGGGCTGGCTGCGGCGACGACCGAGATGACCATGCTGCTGGACGCGGCGGGATTCGACGTGGTGCTGGTGGAAACGGTCGGCGTGGGGCAGGATGAAGTAGAGATCGCGCGACTGGCGGACGTGACGCTGGTGGTGCTGGTGCCGGGCATGGGCGACGACGTGCAGGCGATCAAAGCCGGTATCATGGAGATCGCCGACGTGTTCGTCATCAATAAAGCGGATTTGCCGGGCGCGGAAAAACTGGAGCGCGAATTGAAGAGCTATCTGGGCTTGTCGCATCGGCCGGACGGATGGTCGCCGACGATTGTCGCATGCGGTGGCGAACGAGGGCAAGGGAATCGCGGAAGTACTGAGCGGCGGCGCGCGAATATCACGCGCGAGGCTCGAGCCGGGCGCGCGCGGCGGAGATCTGGGGTATGCGGCTGCGGGAGATGCTGCGGGAGCGCGTGCTCGACCGGATGCCGGAGGAAGAATTTCTCGCCGCGGGACGGGAAGTAGCGGACAAGCGGCGCGATCCTTATTCGATATTGCATGACTGGCTTAAACGGATTTAAGATCGATCATCTGGGAATTGCGGTGCGGTCGCTGGATAAGGCGCTGGCATTTTATCGCGACCAGCTCGGCTTGGACGTGTCGCTGCGGGAGACTGTGGAGCAGGAAAAGGTCAACGTCGCGATGCTGCCGCTAGGCGAGCCGCGGATCGAATTGCTGGAGCCGACCGAGAGCGATTCGGTGATCGGGAAATTTCTGGAAAAGCGCGGCGAGGGATTGCATCACGTCGCGATCCGGGTGCCGGATCTGGCGGCATCGGTGGAGCGGCTGAAAGAGGCGGGCGCGCGATTGTTGAACGAGCCTCGCGTGGGCGCGGGCGGACATATCTATGTGTTCGTGCATCCGCGTCGACCGGCGGAGTTTTGCTGGAACTGATACAGGAATGACGGGCCTTCAAAAAATGACAGCGAGAATCGGAATTATTGGCGGCAGCGGGTTGTATTCGATGCCGGGATTCGAAGCGAGCGAGGAGCGGACGATCGAAACTCCGTTCGGTGCGCCTTCGGATGCATATGTGGTCGGCCGGCTCGAAGGCAAAGATGTCGCGTTTCTTTCGCGGCATGGGCGGGGGCATCGGCATGTCGCCTTCGGAGCTGAATTATCGCGCGAATATTTACGGATTCAAGGCGCTGGGCGTGGAGCGGATTCTTGTCGCTCAGCGCTGTAGGGTCGCTGAAGGAAGAACACAAGCCGCTGGATTTCGTCATACCCGATCAGTTTGTCGATCGGACACGCGGGCGGGTCGTCGACGTTTTTCGGGGAGGGCCTGGTGGCGCATGTCGAGCTTCGCGCATCCCATTTGCATGCAGCTTGCGCGTACCGCGCTCGCCGCAGCCCGCGAGACGGGGGTTACGGCGAAGCTCGGCGGGACCTATTTGTGTATGGAAGGGCCGGCGTTTTCGACGCTGGCCGAGTCGAATCTGTATCGAAGCTGGGGCATGGACGTGATCGGGATGACGAATCTGCACGGAGGCGAAGCTGGCGCGCGAAGCGGAGATCTGCTACGTACGACGATCGCGATGGTAACGGATTACGATTGCTGGCATCCGGACCATGACGCGGTGACGGTGAACGACATCATCGCCAACCTGACGCAGAACGCGGATCACGCCTGCAAGCTGGTGGCGGCGGCGGTGCACGCGATGCCGGAGACGCGGGATTGCAAATGCGGGTCGGCGCTGGAGCACGCGCTGATCACGGACCGCAAGTCGATTCCCGAGGCGACCCGCAAGAAGCTGGAGCTGCTTGTTGGGAAGTATCTATAACCAGCCGGGGCGTGCTTGTAAGGACCTGCTCGAATGCTGCCTGCGCGGCGAGGAATGGCCGGCGGAGTTGCTGGATCGCGCGATCGCGGTAGATGAAGGGCGAGCGCTGCTGTCGATCGTAGTCGAGCGGTTGGGCGATTTATTCGAGCCGCGGTTGTGCCAGGTTTACTCGCGGCTCTTTACGGAAGTGATCGAGCGGGTCGCGCCGGAGCTGCGTTCTCGTGTGCGACCGTCGCCCGCCACGGCGCAGGCGCCGGCATCCGTCGATCGGGTGTATGTATTGTCGCGGGTGACGCTGGGCGCGGATGTCGCCGTCGCCAGCGTGATGATGGACGCGGCCAAGCGGCGGTACCCGGAAGCTAAGATCGTTTTCGTGGGGCCACGAAAATCGTACGAAATGTTCGAGGCGGATCCGCGCATCCGGCACTTCCCTGCTCCCTATGCGCGGTCCGGATCGCTGGCGGAGCGCCTGCGGGCGTCGGCGTCGTTATGGATCGAGGACGGGATCGTCATCGACCCGGATTCGCGGCTGACCCAGCTCGGGCTGATTTCAGTTTGCGATGAGGATAGATATTTTTTCTTTCCGAGCCGGTCTTATGGAGGCGATGGCGAAGATCGACTTCCGGTGCTGGCTGCGCGGTGGGCTCATGAAACGTTCGGGATTGATCGAGCGCGGCCGTTTATCGCGCCGCTGCCAACCACAGCCGACGCGGCGGAGATCACGGTGAGCCTGGGCGTCGGGGAGAATCCGAACAAGCGGCTAGGTAACGATTTCGAGCGCGAGTTGTTCCGGATGCTGGAAGGACGATCGGTACTGGTGGATAAAGGCGGCAACGCGGAAGAGCGCGAGCGCGTCGAACGGGTTGTGCTTCCGGGAATGCGGACCCATGAAGGCGCGTTCGCGCCATTCGCGGCGGAAATCGCGCGGTCGAAGATGTTCGTCGGATACGATTCCGCTGCGGGCCACGTTGCGGCCGCGTGCGGTGTTCCTCTCATCAGCATTTTCGCGGGAGCGGTGAGCGAACGAATGTTCCAGCGATGGAGGGCGACCGATACAGCGCTGCGCGGAGAAGATCCCGACATTTTGAATGCGGTTCGAAGGGCGATGGATCAGTTCGCCAGTTGAGCGAGCGATTCGGCGAGCACCAGCGTGCCGCGCGCGATCGCCTCAGCAGACGCGTATTCATCGGGACGGTGGCTGACGCCACCGCGGCAGGGGATGAAGATCATCGCGACCGGTGCAACTCGCGACAGGAACAGAGTGTCGTGGTACGCGCGGCTGATCATCGGGCGGAACGAAAACGAATGGGCGCGGCATGCGGCCGCCAGAGCCTCGACGATGGCGGCGTCGCATTTCCCCGGAGGATCGGCGTTCAGGATTTGGCTGCGAATGGTTACGCCGCGGCGTCCGGCGACTTCGGCGGCGGACTCTTCGAGAATCCGCAAGACACGGTCGCGACGTGCTGCATCGATATCGCGGATATCGGCATCGAGGCGGACGCGGCTGGGAATACTGTTGATCGCTCCGGGAAAAACATCGCAGACGCCCGTGGTTGCGACGGTATCGATGGACCCGCTTGAACGTGCGGCGGATTCGAGAGCGAGCGCTATTTCGGCGGCGGCGAGAAACGCGTCGCGACGTTGAGGCATCAGCACGGCGCCCGCGTGGCCGCCCTCCCCTTCAATGGTGATGCGCACGGCGGCGGGCGCGGCGATGGCGGTGACGACGCCGATATCGAGACGCTGTTCTTCAAGAATGGCCCCCTGCTCAATGTGCAGTTCGACAAACGCGGCGTAATGTCCGGCCGCGACGCGCACCGAGGAAAGGTCGCCGATGAATCCAGCGGCGGTGCGCGTTTCGCGGAGCGTCATGCCGTCGCGATCCTTCAGCGCTTCATCGGCGGTGCGGTCGAGCGAGCCCGCCATCAGGCGGCTGCCCAGGCATCCGACGCCGAAGCGGGTAGGCTCTTCGGCGGTGAAGACAATCAGCTCGATCGATCGGCGGGGATGAAGGCCGGAGCGCTGAAGCGCGCGAATCGCTTCGAGTCCGCCCAGCACGCCGACGGTTCCATCAAAACGCCCGGCGTTCGGGATGGCGTCGATGTGCGATCCGGTGGCGACGGCCGGAAGGTCAGCGTCAGCGCCGGTCCATCGCGCGAAGGTATTGCCGGCGGCGTCTTCGCGAACGGTTAGTCCGGCATCGCGAAAAAGCTCTTTCAAGAAGGCGCGGGCGCGAAGGTCGGCTTCACTATAGACAACCCGGGTGACGGCGGGCGCGGGAGCGTCGGAAATTTGAGCCAGCGAATCCAGTTCGCGCGAAAGGCGGGGCGAGTCGACCTCAAGGGGCATCTTCATATAGTAAGGTTCCGGGTTTGTGGTAGAGTCGCGGGGATGAGGATGCTGATCCTGGTTGCCTTGAGCATCGGCGCCGCGTTCGCGCAGAAGGTGAATATCGAGTTCGACGAGGCTGCGAATTTCGCTAATTTCAAGACGTTTGCGATCCGCGGCGGGCAATTGAACAGCAGAAATCCGGCGCTGAACAGCGAGCTGGTGAAAAAGCGGATCGAGCGCGACATCGAGAATGGCTTGATGGCCCGGGGCCTGATGATGGCCACGGGCAAGTCGGACTTGAACGTGCGGTATCAGTTCGGGTCGGCGCGAAAGATGGAAACCGAAGCGTACCCGGCAGGATGGCGCGGGTGGGGAACCCGGGTGGTGCGGGTGCCGTACACGGAAGGAACGCTGGTGATCAATTTGCGCGATCCTTCGACGCGGTCGCTGGTGTGGCGGGCAATCGCGAGGGAAGAAAAGAACGATCCGGTGAAGATCGAAGAGAAGCTGGATGCGATGGTGAAGAAGTCGGTGGAGAAGTATCCTCCGAAGATGAAATGAAAGACTCCCAGGAAGACGACCAACACCGCGAGAGCGAATTTTTCGAACTTGGCGAGACTTTTCGGGCATCAAACGATCCCGATGAGATCCAACGTCTCGGCGACGACTTGGGCCGCGCGATTTTCGGGACCTAGCGCCGTTACATATACATTCCGCCGTTGACGTTCAGCACGTGCGCCGGTGATGTAGCCGGCTTCTTCGCTCGCCAGAAATTTCACGGCGGCGGCGACGTCTTCGGGCTTGCCGAAACGTCTTGAGCGGAATGTGGGCGAGCATGTTTGCTTTTAGTCTTCAGGAGACAGCGACTGCGGTCATGTCGGTGTCGATGAAGCCGGGCGCGATGGCGTTGACGGTGATGTTGCGGCTGGCCATTTCCTGCGCGAGCGATTTGGTCAGGCCGATCAAGCCTGCTTTCGACGCCACGTAATTCGACTGGCCGGGATTGCCGGCTTCGCCGACGACCGAAGAAATATTGATGATGCGGCCCCAGCGTTCCTTCATCATGCCGTGCAGCACCTGCTGGATCGCGAGAAACGCGCCGGTGAGATTGGTCGCGATGACCGCGTCCCAATCGTCCTTCTTCATGCGCAGCGCGAGGCCGTCTTTGGTGATCGCGGCGTTGTTCACCAGAATGTCGACCTTGCCGGCTTTGGCGAACGCTGCTTTGATGGAATCGGGCGAAGCGAGATCGATTTCCACCCAAGTGGAGCCGGGAATTTCGGCGGAAGCGGCTTCGAGTTTGGCGCGATCGCGGGCGGCGAGCATGACGCGGGCGCCGGCTTCGGCCAGCGCGTGCGCGCAGGCGAGGCCGATCCCGCGGCTCGCGCCCGTAACAAGTGCGGTCCTGTTTGTCATGATTATAGATTATGGCTTATGACGACCTGCGCGAGTTTGTGCGCGCGTTAGAGAAGAACAAGGAACTGAAGCGGATTCCGATTCGAGGTCGATCCGGAGCTGGAGATCACCGAGTTCGCCGATCGCAGCGTGAAGAACGGCGGACCGGCGCTGCTGTTCGAGAAACCGAAGGGCACGACGTTCCGGTGCTGATCAATGCGTTCGCCAGCATGCGGCGGATGGAGATTGCGCTGGAGGTCGATCGGTGGACGAGGTCGCGCGGACGCATTTCGGAATTTCTGCGAGATGCGGATGCCGGAGGGGATCATCGGCAAGCTGAAGATGCTGCCGAAGCTCGCCGAGGTGGGCGCGTTCTTTCCGAAGATCGTGTCGGACGGGCCGTGCAAGGAGAGTGATCCGCCGCGAAAAGTTTTCGCTGGACTATTTTCCGATGCTCAAGTGCTGGCCGGAGGATGGCGGGCGGTTCATCACGCTGCCCATGGTGTTTTCGAAAAATCCGGATACGGGCAAGCGCAACTGCGGCTGCTATCGCATGCAGGTTTACGATGAGCGGACCACGGGGATGCACTGGCAGACGCACAAGCAGGGCGCGGAGCATTATCGGCGGATGCGCGCGCGCGGGGAGACGAAGCGGATGGATGTCGCGGTGGCGATCGGCGCGGACCCGGCGACGATGTATTCGGCGATTCTGCCGCTGCCTCCCGATCTCGACGAGATGATGATCGCGGGATTCCTGCGATCGAAGCCGGTGGAGATGGTGAAGTGCGAAACGGTCGACATTGAAGTGCCGGCGAACGCGGAGATCGTGCTCGAAGGCTACGTCGAGCTGGGCGAACTGCGGCGCGAAGGGCCGTTCGGAGACCACACCGGGTTTTATTCGCTGGAAGACGATTACCCGGTGTTTCATGTCACGTGCATCACGCATCGCAAGAATCCGATTTACGCGACGACGATCGTGGGTCCTCCGCCGATGGAGGATTTCTACATGGGCAAGGCGATCGAGCGGATTTTTCTGCCGCTGATGCGCCTGCAACTGCCGGAGGTCCGCGACATCTGCATGCCGGCCGAGGGAATTTTTCACAACCTGATTCTGGTGTCGATTCGCAAATCGTATCCGGGGCACGCGCGCAAGGTGATGCACGCGATCTGGGGGCTGGGGCAGGCGATGTTTTCGAAAGTGCATCGTGGTGGTGGATGAAGACGTCGACGTGCAGAATTTGGGTGAAGTGGCGTGGAAGGCGCTGAACAACATCGATCCGGAGCGCGATATTCAGTTCGTGATGGGGCCGGTCGATTCGCTGGATCATGCGAGTCGGCTGCCGAATTACGGATCGAAGATGGGGATCGACGCGACGAAGAAATGGACGGAGGAAGGCTTCACGCGGCCATGGCCGGACGTGATCGCGATGCCGGAGGAAGTGAACGCGCGAGCGGGTGGACGAACTTTGGAAGAAGGCCGGGCTGAGATGATAAACTGAATACTCCACGGCGGCTGTAGCTCAGTTGGTAGTAGCGCCAGATTGTGGTTCTGGATGTCGTGGGTTCAAATCCCACCAGCCGCCCCATGCCAAAATTCCGGATCGAACACGCACGTAGCGCTGCGTAGGACCGCACGCTGGTGAAGAAGGTGACCCTCCCAAACAAAAGCAACTGTTATCATCGAAACATCAGCGACAACAAATGTTTGATTGATGATCGCCGAAATGTAGCAATAGAGAGATAGGCATGATGAAGATCACCCTCACAAAGCACGAAACATTATGGCAGCGGGGCGGCCCGGTCTTTGCTTCAGGCGAAGTTACCCGTTACCGAGTTGGCTCAATGCCACCCGGCAACGAAGCGCTCATCAATAATTTTGGTGCCCCAAATCGAAACGACTGGCAAATTCGCCGAACCAGCAATGGCGTTTCGGGCAACTGGACCGGTCACTTCGAGTGCGCCAACAAGGCGCTGGCTGAAATTCAGAGACAGATTGAAGTTCAGCTTTCAGGTTGGGATCGCCTGATTTTCTAGAGTACTTTCTCAAATAATTGGTCGATCCCACAGCGGGCGGTGAGTCGATCGATTTGTCGGGATCCACCGCTCCCTCTGCTTGCGGCTCATGGGCGTTTGGCATGATGAGGGTTAGTAATCATTGGCCTTTCAGGGAACCCAGGAAATCAGTCAGGATTTGGTTGAATCGCGACGCGCGCTCGAAATAGACCGAGTGTCCGGATTCGGGGACCTTTTCGAGTCGCGCGCCGGGGACCATCGCGGCCAGCATTTCGACCAGCGGCGCCGGGATCACCACGTCTTCCATTCCGGTAATGAACAGGACGGGCATTTTCAACTCGCTCAGTCTCGCGGCGGGCAGCGTGCGGGCGGCCATCAGGCGGGCGCGAAGCGCGACCTTATCCAACCCGGCGCTCAATTGATCGATCTCGCGATAGAGAAATTCGAGCGCTGGCTGCTCGCGTGCCATGCGTTCTCCGGCGGCGGCATGAATGCCGCGGCGGAACAGCTCGGCTTCGACTGCGGAATGCGCGGACATCCATTCCTGAAGCCGGGCGAGGTCGGGCGGCGCGAGCGTACTGGGATCGGCGATTCCGCAAGTCGCGGCCAGCACCAGGGCGCGCACTCGATGAGGATGGCGGATCGAAAAGTCGAGACAGGTCCAGCCGCCCATGGATTGCGCGACCAGGACGGCGGTTTCGAATTTCAAATGATCGAGCAGCACGGCCAAGTCACCCGAAAATTCGGCGGGATCGATATTCTCTGAACGCGACGGCGCGAATCCGCGATGGGCGAAGGTGACGCACGTATATTTCGAGCTGAAATGCGGGACCTGCTGCCACCAGGAAACGTGATTGCCGCCGAGTCCGTGCGCGAACACCAGCGCCGGACCGCTGCCGGATACCTCGTAATAGATCGACGCGCCGGGTCGCTCGATTCGGCCAGTGCTCATTCAGCAATTATAGGGGCTTCGGACCGGGGCGCCATGCGTGGAATGACCCAGAAAAAAAGCGGGCTTCGACGTGAAGCGCCTGAAGAATCAGTATTTTAGCCATTGGCCGCCGGGATGCAAAACCACCACTCATGAAGACCGTCATCATCGGGGGAGGCATCTCCGGCCTCTCCGCCGCTTATTATTTGTCGAAAGCGGGCATCCGGCCCACGCTGATTGAGAAAACTGACCGGCTCGGCGGGATCGTGAAGACCGAATTCGCGAACGGGTGCATTCTCGAAGGCGGACCGGACAGCTTCATGGCGGCCAAACCATGGGCGCTGGAGCTGATTCGCGAGGTCGGGCTGGGCGATCAGGTAATCAACTCGAACGATCATCTTCGCAAGACCTATATCCTGAAGCACGGCAAGCTGATCCCGCTGCCGGACGGGCTGATGATGATGGTCCCGACGAAAATTATGCCGCTGGTGCGGTCGCCGCTGCTGAGCTGGGGCTGCAAGATGCGGATGGGCCTCGAAATGTTGCGCCGTCCCGCGGGCCAGCGAGCGGACCGGTCGGTTCACGATTTCCTGGTGGATCATTATGGCGAGGAGGCGCTCGACTATCTGGCGGAGCCGCTGCTGGCGGGTGTGTTTGGCGGCGATCCGAGGCAGATGAGCGTGAACAGTACGCTGACCCGTTTCGTCGAGATGGAGGCGAAGTACGGAAGCTTGAGCCGGGGAACGCTGGCCGCTCCGAAGCCTAAGGGATCCGGGTCAGGCGGGTCGCTGTTCCGGACGTTGCGAAACGGGCTGAGCGAATTAATCGACCGGCTGGCGTCGTCGGCCGACGTGATTCACGCTCGCGCGGAGGCGTTCGCCCGACGCGGCCAGGGATTCGCGGTCCGGGTTCACGGAAGCTGGATCGAGGCCGACCAGGTGATCATCGCGACGCCGGCCTATGTCGCAGCGGATCTGCTGAAGGCGGAGGCGCCGGAGGTCGCGGCACTGCTGGACACGATTCCTTATACCAGCTCGGCGACCATAACTTTCGGCTATCGGCGCGAGTCGTTCGATCGTCCGCTGAACGGGTTCGGCTTCCTGGTTCCGAAAAAAGAACGCCGCACGGTGACCGCCTGCACCTGGGTAAACAACAAATTCAGCGGTCGCGCGGCGGAGAACGTAGTGCTGCTGCGATGTTTCCTGGGCGGAGAGGCGATCAACGATAGCGATGAATCCCTGATCGCCAAGGTGGGCGACGACCTGCGGCGCATCATGGGGGTGCGCGCGGATCCGTTCTTTCACAGCATTTCGCGATGGCCTCGATCAATGGCGCAATTCACCGTGGGCCATCAGGAACGCATCGCCGAACTGGACAGGCGAAAGAGCGAAATCCCCGGATTGTTCGTGATCGGCAACGGGTACCAGGGAGTGGGCCTGCCGGATTGCGTGAAGATGGGCAAGGACGCGGCGGCGAAGATCGTGAGTCAGGCGGCCGCGCTGGCGCGATAGTCAGGCCAGAAAATCGAACAACGATTTGCGGGGCATCTCCGCTTCCGCTCCCAGGGCGGCCTGCTCCTGAGTCTGTGCCTGGGTCATCTGCATGATCGCGCTGGTCATATCGGCGTCTTGCAAGTTGCCGATCTGGGACTGCAACTGGGTTTGCTGATTCTGCGCGTAATCGGTGGCGGAGGCGACGGTGTCCTGGGTGGTGCCGTAGAACGCCAACTGCTGATTCAGATACGACGCGACAGTGCTCAATCCGTCTTGCGCGGTGGCGACGCCGGCCTGATCGTTGTTGTTGAGCGACGTGATCAGTCCGCCGATGGCCGCAAAAACATTGCTGGCGGGATCGTTCGAATCGAAAATCTGTTGCGCGGTCAGAGCCACGGGGAACGTGGTGCCATTCGAGTTCTGCACCTCGCGCGTCGATGACGAGCCGTTATACGCGCTGACCGGATTCGTCTGGGTAGCGTCGTAGGTGTACGGCTGGGTCTGGTCCGTGTCGCCGGCGAAGATGTAGCGTCCGCCCGTATTAGTATTGGCGAAGCCGACCATCTGTTGCAGGATGCTCTGCAAACTCTGGGCCAAGCCGGCGCGCGAGGCAGCGGTTTGGGTTCCCGTCGCGCCCTCGGCCGCGATCGTCTGCACCTGATCGAACAGTGTGACCGCGCTCGAAATGGTCTGTTCGCCGGTATCGACCTCGTTTTTTACATTGATCAGGTTGGTAGAAATCTGCTGCGAGGACGAAAGATTCGCCCGAGCTTGCAGAAGATCCGAAACCTGGTCCGGCGCGTCGGAGACGTCGCGCATTTTCAGCCCGGTGGAAACCTGGAGCTGAGCGTTGGACATGGCGATGCTGACCGAGTTCAGATTGTCAACGAATTGCTGATAGGACGGGCTGAGCGTCGAGATCATACAAATCAGGCTGTGCCCCGCACCATCGTGATCACCGTCTGGGTGAGCGACGCCATGATGCTGACCAGCTGTCCGGCCGCCTGGTAGGCTTGCTGAAATTGCAGGACCTTCGCGGCCTCGGCGTTGAGCGAAACGCCGCTCTGGTTGGCGCGCGCCGCTTGCGCCTGCGTCACCTGACTTTGATACTGAGTCTGATTCTGTTGGGCGCTGGCGACATTGTTGCCGACCTGCGCGCCCAGGTTCCCGTAATACTGCGCGAACGTATAACCGTTGATCACCGGCACCGAGGAGATCTGCGCCAGGGCCAGCGCGTTGCCGTTTCCACCCGGAGCGCCGGCGGAAGCCGCGGCGATCTGATCGGGCGTGATCGGGGTGACCGCCAGCGTCGCGGCCGCGTCCGAAGGCTGATCGTAACTGAACAGATTCGTCGTCGGAGTATTTCCGTTCTGGTCCACGCCCTGTGCCAGCTGCGAATTCACGGTATCGGCCAGCGATTGCGCGAAGGTATTCAAGGTGCCGATATAGCCGGGGACCACCGTGTTGCGATCCTGAATCAGCGCTCCGAGCTGCCCCTTAGTGATCTGACTGGTGATGTCGTTCCCATTGGCGTCGACGATGCTGGTCTGCGATGCGATGTTCGCCGAGATCGGAAATTGTTGGCTGCCGAGCACCAGCGGACTCTGGCCGCCCAGCAGAACGGAATAAGTACCGTCGCTCTGCTTGAGCAGCGTATAATTCGCCAGCCCGGAAAGATTTTCGAGCGCGGTGTGCATCTGCGCGTCCAGACCCGCGTCGCTCTTGTTGTTCGCGCTGGTCTGATACTCGCTGTTGATACCCGCGATTTGCGAAGCAATCTGATTGATGCTCGCCACCACATCCGTGGTCTGGCTAGCGAGGTCGCCCATCGTCTGATTCATTGCGCTCGCGCTGCCGTTGATCCCGTTGGCGAGCGAGGTGGCCTGCTGCAGCACCGCCTGCCGGCTCACCGTATCGTTCGGACTGATGCTCAACTGTGAGAAGCTGTTGAAGAAATTATTCAGGGCGCTGGCGATCCCGGTGGTGGACGTGAGATCGAACAGGGGCTGGATTTGCCCGAGATCGGTGGACTGCTGCTGGGCGTAGCCGAGCGACTCGCTCTGATTGCGTACGGCCTGTTCCAGATACTCCGAACGCGAACTGATCAGGGTGCCGGCGGTCACGCCTCCCGTCGCGCCGTACTGTGGATCGAAGGGCTGCGCGACCAACAACTGGTCCTGTTCCGCGTAGCCCGGCGTGTTCGCGTTGGTAATGTTGTTCTCGATGACGGTGAGCGATTGGGTGAACGCCTGCATCGAATTGGCCGCGTTCATCAAAGCCGAGCCGAGGCTGGACATGGAAGATTATCCTTTCACCGAAACCGAGCCGGCGGCAGCCAGCGGCGCGGCGTCGCCCGACGGCGTATATCCCGAGGCAGCGGATGCCAGCAGCTTGGCCCATCCATGGTAGAAGGCCGCGCCATTCGAGATGAGTTTCGCGGCCATCGCCAGCTCCGCCTGCAGCCCCTGCAGCTCGCTGTAAATTTCAACGGGCGCGGCGGTGGTTTTCAGTTCCTGTTCGATGGACGTCAGGCATCCCGCCGCTTCGGCAAGGGCGGGCAGGCAGTTTTCGATTTCCTCGGGACCCGGGGAAATCAGCGCCTGGCGCAGCCGGGCCACTTCCTGGCGAGCAGCGCTAGCTTTCCTGAGCATCGTCGATGATCTTCGAAGCCGTGGCTTGCGAATCTACCCGATAGGTGCCGTTGGCGTAAGCGCGAGCCAGTTGCTCGATCTTAGCCTGCCGCTCCGGCGAATCCGCCGCGAGCGATCGTAAACTGCGCACCAGTTCGGATAGGTGAACATCGTCGTTCGATGCTGTCGTACCGTTCGCGCCGTTGGCTGGACGGCCGCTCTGTCCGGTCTTGTCCGTCTGTTGCGTTCCCGCGGCGCCATTCGTCCCCCCTGTATTGCCCAGGGAGGCGCTGCCGAGAGAAGTGAGATTGGGATCGTTTACCTTCATTTCATCATCCGAGGGATTTCGTCCCCTAAGTCCACTATCGGCGATTCAGACGGTCTTTTTAACGCCTTTATACTTCCCGGCTGGATCAGTAATTCCCGTATTCCCTGCCTCGGCGCAGGGGGATAGCCAGCCGCGACCAAACACCTTCATCATGCCACGGAACCCGCGAGGGTGTGCGGGCGGTCGGCTAGGATGGGATTTAAGCCGCCCTCATGCCGCACATCATTATAGGAACCGCCGGACACATCGATCATGGAAAAACATCGCTGGTGCGAGCCCTGACCGGTATCGACACCGACCGGTTGGAGGAAGAAAAGCGGCGCGGTATATCGATCGAACTGGGGTTCGCGCACCTTGGCGACCTGAGTTTCGTGGACGTGCCCGGGCATGAGCGCTTCATAAAGAATATGCTGGCCGGGGCAACGGGAATCGATGTCGTCTTGCTGGTGATCGCCGCGGACGAATCCATCAAGCCGCAGACGCGCGAGCATTTCGACATCTGCCGCTTGCTCGGCATCCGGCGAGGCGTGATCGCGCTGACGAAATCCGACCTGGTGGATCCCGATCTGCTTGAGCTTGCCCGTCTGGAAGCGGAAGAGTTCGTGGCGGGATCGTTCCTGGGGGGCGCGCCCGTGATTCCCGTGAGCTCGACTACCGGCGCGGGGTTGGATGATTTACGCGTTGCGCTGGAGCGGGCCGCCGCCGAGGTCGCGGGCAAGGATCAGTCGCGGCATCCCCGGCTTCCCGTGGATCGCAGTTTTTCGATTCGCGGCCACGGCGCCGTGGTTACCGGGACGCTGATCGCGGGAACTTTCGCCGTGCATGATGAGGTGGAACTGTATCCCGGCGGCAAGCGGGCGCGCATTCGAGGATTGCAGGTGCACGGCTCGCCCGTCGAACGCGCGCAGGCCGGAGACCGGACGGCGGTGAATCTGGCGGGGATCGAATCGGGCGAAGCGCTGCGCGGCGTGACGCTCGGGCCCCCGGGAATTTTTCAGACGACCACCCGCGTCGATTGCGTTTTCGATCTGCTGGCGTCGGCGCATCCGCTCAAACATCGGGCTCCGGTGCATTTTCACGCGGCAACGGCGGAAGTAGAAGCGGAGGCGCGATTGATCGCGTCGCTCGATCCGATGAAGCCGGGGTCGCGCGCGCATGTCCGGTTTCTATTGCGCGAACCGCTGCTGCTGCTGCCCGGCGACCGCTTTATCGTGCGCATGTTTTCGCCCGTGGTGACCATCGGCGGCGGGGTGGTGCTGGATATCGCGGCGCCGCCACGGATCAAGCGCGCCGAACTCGACCGGCGCCTTACTCAGCTCGAAACCGGCGACCGCGTCTCGCTCCTGGTGGCCGAATCGGCATTCGGGATGAGCGTCGCGGAATTGATCGCCCGAACCGGGCTCCCGAAGATTCAGGAATCGGACGATCTGGTTCGCTTGCCCGAAGGGTGGATCGCGTCGAAACAGACCATCGAGCAAAAAATCCTTCAATTTCGTAATATCTTGCGCGATTTTCACTTGAAGAATCCGCTGAAGCCGGGGCTATCGAAAGAGGAATTGCGCAGCCGCGAGCTTCCCGGCGCGCCGCCGTTTCTGCTGGACGCGATTCTGGCGAGGGCCAAGGATATCGCAGCCGAGGGGGAAATCGTCCGGCTGGCGTCGCATCGCGTCGCGCTCAAAGAAGACGAGGAAGCGGCGACTGCGAAGATCGAAGCGCTGTTTCGCGATGGCGGACTGATGGTTCCATCGACCGCCGAAGTGCTCGCCAAGTCCGGCGTCGAAAGCGCGCGCGCCCGCTCCCTGCTCCAGATTTTATTAAAGAATCGCCGGTTGATTCGGGTCGGGGACGATCTTATTTTCCACGTCTCCGCAATGGATGGATTACGTCAGACGCTGTCCGGCCGGAAGGGCGCGCGATTTTCGGTTCCGGAGTTCAAAGAATGGACTGGAGTGTCCCGAAAATACGCGATTCCCTTGTTGGAATTCCTTGATCGTGAACGAGTTACAAGACGGGACGGAGATTCGCGCATCGTGATTTGACAAAAGGCGAAGAAAGAGCGAATATGGGGCGTGCCAGAGCTGATCGGCATCGCGCGAATGGCCGCGGAAAGTCCGCGCCTCGAAGCCAAGCGGCAGGTGGAATATTTCGAGCTGGAGACTCGATCCTTCCTGACGCGCTGCGATAGTCCGCGGGTGCCGTTTCAATGGACGATCAACCCCTATCGAGGCTGCGAGTACGGATGCAAGTATTGCTACGCGCGATACGCGCACGAGTTCATGGAACTGCGCGATCCGATCCAATTCGAGCGCAAGATTTATGCAAAGCGTTTCGACCCGGTGCGTTTTCTGGAGGAATTAAAGCGCGTCCAGCGCGGCGAGATTATCGCTCTCGGGACCGCGACCGATCCGTATCAACCGGCGGAGCGCCGCTATCGTGTGACGCGGGCGATTCTGGAAACGTTCGCGACTACCGCGGGATATCGCCTCGGAATCACCACTAAATCGGACCTGATCGCCCGCGATATCGACCTGCTTCGCGAAATTTCGCGGCGCCATTATCTAAGCGTCCACCTGACCATCACCACCACCGATCGCGACCTGGCGAGGTTGCTGGAACCGATGGCTCCGCGTCCGGACCTGCGGCTGGGCGCGGTTCGGAAGCTGAGCGCGGCGGGAATCCGGGTCGGCATCAACTGCGCGCCGGTGATGCCGCTGCTCAATGATAGCGATCCCAGCCTGGACGCTCTGGCGAAAGCCTCCGCCCGTGCGGGCGCGCATGGGTTCTGGCACAATATCCTGTTCCTGAAGCCCTGCTCGCGCGAGGTGTTCCTTCCTTTTATCGATGAGCGGTTCCCCCACCTTTCGCGGCGATATCGCGAGCGTTACGAACGGGTCGCGTATTTGCGTGGCGATTATCCGGAAAAAATCCGGGAGCGGGTGCGGCAGATTCGCAAGCGTTACGGTTTCGATCAGGAGCGCGTTTGGAGGGAACCGGAATTATGGCCGCAAGAGCCGCAGTTAACGCTGTTTTGATGACTTTCTCACGAATCCTTCTCCCGGCCGCACTCCCATGGTCAGCATGAACGGATTCGCGCGAAACTCCTTGGCTACCGCTTCAAACAGGACCGCCTCTCCTTTCTTAATGTCCGGTGGATCGCCGGTTACGTCGATGGTCACCTCCGGTATGGCGCGGTCCGACATCGTCACCACGATAGCCGTCGACCGCCCTTCCACCTTCACCGCCAGGACGAATCCTTCGAGCGCATCAGCATGATTTGCGCCGCCGGGGATCAATGCGTTCTTGATGGAATCTTCGAAGTAGCGCGCGCCGTCGGGCGCCGCAAGGCCGCGTTTGATCGACAACCACAACTCGACCGCCGGATCGGAGTCAGCCCTTGTAGGAGCGGCCGCGCCGAAAACCGCAGCGATAGTCCACTTAAGATATGAGCGTCGCGTTTCTGGACCGCACGGGCGAAGCATTCTTACATTAGAGTCCCAGCGAATCTGGTTGGCAATGGGCATTCCACGGATCCGGACGGAGCCGCACGTTCTTTGCGTTTCCAATATTCTAGGAAAAGCCTCCCGGATCGCCCAGCGACCTGCACCATTCTATGAATGAACGCCCACCACCAGACGACGAATCTTTCATGCGCATGGCGATCGACCTCGCGCGTCAGGCCGAAACCGCGGGCGAGGTTCCGGTAGGCGCGGTACTGGTCGTCGACGGCCGCGTTATGGGACGCGGCCACAATTCGCCGGTTTCCAGAAACGACCCGACCGCCCACGCAGAAATGCTGGCCATTCGCGAAGCGGCGTCCGCGATCGGAAATTATCGCCTGGAACATTCAACGCTTTACGTCACGCTGGAACCGTGCGTGATGTGCGCCGGCGCGCTGGTAGCAGCTCGCGTGGGACGGCTGGTGTTTGGCGCGCGGGACCTGCGCTTCGGCGGGATTCGCAGCAAATTTCGGATCGCCGATTCGGATCTGCTGAATCACAAAGTCGAGATCGCTGAAGGAGTGCTCGGAGCGGAATGCGCCAGCATCCTTCAGCGATTTTTCGCGGCGAAGCGCTGAGCGCTCAGGCGGTGCGGCCTAAAGGACGCGGGAAGGCGAGGTTCGCGGGAAGCCGCGACGGCTCGCGCGCGAACAGCGCCCGGGTGGGTCCGATGCGCGAGGGTCCGTGAAAATAATCGTCGAGCGGGAATAACGGATACGGCGATACTTCGCGGAAAGCGCGGCCCAGTTTCTGTTCGATGCGATACACGGCGTGAAAGAAATTACCGCGATCGATCCCCAGCCGGCGCCCGCACAGCCGCCAGTCCGCGCCGAGCAGAAAGTGATAGCGGAATAAGCGGTGTTCGAATTCCGTCAAGGTGCGACGGGCTAACAGACAGAAATCGGCGATGTACTCCTCATCTTTGCGGCCCCAGGTGGACGGGCGGGAGCGCCCCAGGTGGGGTTCAAGCGAAACACGGCTCAAGTGCTTTTCCTGGGTGACGCAGCGCAGAAAGCGGTCGCAACAAATCCTGAAAATCGATCTCAGCACGCAGTTGCAGGGGGAAACCGCTCCTCGCTTACTAAATCGCAATCCTGATCCGTGGCATTGCGCGCAATTATGCATGGCTAGCGCCAGCGTTTCCGATCGAGTCCATTCCATTTTTTTGAAACCTTCCCGAACCTTTCCGTTGCTGGGTTCCGCAACGGTATAGACCGATAGTACGGCCCATATTCTGGTACTGTCAATTATTATTTACGAATTAGGGCTTAATTTCGCGATATACGGCTAATACATTACGGGCCGTATGATCCCAATGAAAGCGGCGAGCCTGTTCGAGTCCGGCGGCGATCATTCTCTGCCGGCGCGGCTGATCGAGCAGCACTTCGCGCAACACCCGCGCAATATCGAAAACGTTGTCGGGACTCACCAATTCGGCCGCGTCACCCACCGCTTCCACCAGCGGCGGAATATCGGAAGCCACCACCGGAGTGCCGCACGCCATGGCCTCCAGCGGAGCGAGCCCAAAGCCTTCATAGAGAGAAGGGAACGCAAACAGGGCCGCGGCCCGATAGAATACGCGCAACGTTTCGCTGGGCACAAAGCCCAGAAAGCGGACCACCGGCTCCATGCGGGTTTCCACCACGGCGCGCCTCACCGACGGGTTCTTCGAAAGCTCATCACCAATAATAATGAGGCGTAAATCCTTATAATCCGGGTGATTCTCGAATTCACCGCGTAACACGCCGAAGGCCTGAATTAACCTTGGGATGTTCTTTTGTTTGCGGATTGTTCCGGCGTACAGGATGAACGGCGGGCGAATCGAGTAGCGATCCAGAATCTGGCTGTCCTGTCCGTCGCCGTCATGGTCGGTGAAAGCCGGGTCGGGAGCGCTGTAGATGGTGCGGATACGATCGGAGGGAATGCGCAATACGGTTTCGAGATCGCGGCGGGTGGAATGGGATACGGTAATGATCCGGCTGGCGCGCAGCGCTCCGCGGCGGTACCGCTCTTCCCGCAGGGTGTTGCGAAAATCATGCCGTGAGGGGAACAGCAGGGTGCTCATATCGTGGATGGTCAGGACATAAGGCCGGGGCATCCACCAGGCCACGGCATTTAACGGAATATGAAACAAATCGGCGTGAAAAGATCGCAAAAAGCGAGGAAATGTCAAATGATGGAGCAGCTCTGTCTCCGGCCGGGCATACACCGCGGTGGAGAAGTTCGGGCCGAGCGCGCCGACGTCGCCCACTTCGCGAGGCCCTACCACCAGCGTATAGCGATTGTTGGCATCCAGCCGGGACAGGCCGAGCGTCAGGTTCCGGATATAGGTGCCGATTCCGAAATCCCGAATGTGCCGGGCGTCGATGACGATATGGAGCGACGCCGGCATAGGAAGAGTGTTCCGGGATCAGCGCGCGGCCACGGCGCCGAGCCTCCAGGCATAAAGCGGGAATCGCGCGGTCAACACCCCGACCTTGCGCCGCACTTCGGCGAGCACGTCTTCGCTCGAAATATTCTCGATCACCCGCGTGATCAGCGAGGCGACCTCGCGCATTTCGGGTTCCTTGAAGCCGCGAGTGGTGACCGCGGGACTGCCGAAGCGCATCCCGCTCGGATTGAGCGGCGGATTGACGTCGAAAGGAATGGTGTTCTTATTGGCGGTGATGTAGGCGCGATCGAGACCCGCTTCGGCTTCCTTGCCGCGGACTCCCTTGGCGAACACATCCACCAGCATTAGATGCGTGTCCGTGCCGCCGGAGACCACGCGGCATCCGGCTTCGGCAAGTCCCGCCGCCAGAGCTTTCGCGTTGGCCAGCACCTGCTTCTGGTAGACGACGAACTCGGGTGTCGCGGCCTCCTTGAAACACACCGCCTTGGCCGCGATGATGTGCACCAGAGGTCCGCCCTGCACGCCCGGGAACACCACCTTGTCGATGGCGGCGCCGTATTTTTCGCGGCACAGAATCATCCCGCTGCGAGGACCGCGCAACGTCTTGTGAGTGGTGGAAGTCACGATATCGGCGTACTCGCAGGGATTGGGATGGACGCCGGCGGCCACCAGTCCGGAGAAATGGGCCATGTCCACCAGAAAAATCGCGCCCACCGAGTCCGCAATCTGGCGGAAGCGCGCGAAGTCGATGATCCGGGGATAGGCGCTGCCACCGGCGATGATCATCTTCGGCTTATTTTCCTCGGCAAGCCGGGCCACCTCGTCATAATCGATGCGCTCGTCTTCCTTGCGCACGCCGTAGGGAATCACTTTGTAGGTCTTGCCGGAAAAATTCAGGGGATGGCCGTGGGTCAGGTGGCCGCCATGCGAAAGATTCATGCCGAGAATCGGATCGCCGGGAGTCAGCACGGCGGAGTAGGCCGCCTGATTCGCTTGCGACCCGGAATGTGGCTGAACGTTGGCGTATTCAGCTTTAAACAACGCCTTGGCGCGGTCGCGCGCGAGATTTTCCACGACGTCGGTGTGCTCGCATCCGCCGTAGTAGCGCTTGCCGGGATAACCTTCGGCGTACTTGTTCGTAAAAATGCTGCCGGCTGCTTCAAGCACGGCTTCGGAGGTGAAGTTTTCGCTGGCGATCAACTCCAGGCGCGAGTTCTGCCGCTCCGTCTCCTTGCGAATCAAATCCGCGATTTCGGGATCCACCTGGGCCAGAGGCCGGGCCATTCTTTCCTGTTCGGTCATAAATTATTAAGAACCTGCTTCCAGTCTCGCGATTTTTTCTACCCGGCGCAGATGCCTGCCGCCCTCAAACGGGGTGGCGAGAAACACGCCGGCCATCGCGGTCGCGGCCGCGGCGTCGGCGAACTTCGCGCCAATCGCCAAAATGTTCGCGTCGTTGTGCGCCCGGGTGAGTTGGACTTGCTCCACGGAATAGGCCAGCGCGGCCCGAATGCCGTGGATTTTGTTCGCGGCGATCGACATGCCGACGCCGGTGGCGCAAACCAGAATGCCGCGATCCGCCTCGCCCGCCGCCACGCGCCGAGCCACTGCGCCGGCGAAATCGGGATAGTCGGTGGATTCCGGACCGTGAGTGCCCAAGTCGAGCACTTCGTGGCCCTGCGCGCGCAAGTTTTCGCGCAGCTGATCCTTCACAGCGAAGCCGGCATGATCGGCCGCGATGGCGATTATCATGGCGAATCCGATTTTACCATCCGCCGGAATCGCGTCCGCAAACTTCCCTGTCTACCGCGCGCCGCCGGGAAGCGTCTAAACTTTACCGTAGGATGATCAACGGGAAGCGAATCGCGATCGTGCTGCCGGCCTACAACGCGGAGAAAACGCTGGAGGCCACCATTCGGGAGCTCCCGGAAATCATCGATGAATGCATCCTGGTGGACGATTTCAGCACGGACCAGACGGCGGCGCTGGCGCGTCGGCTCGGCCTGACCGTGAAGGTCCACGAGAAAAACTTGGGGTACGGCGGCAATCAGAAGACGTGCTACGCGGAGGCGCTGGCGCGCGGAGCCGACGTGGTGGTGATGCTCCATCCCGATTATCAATATTCGCCGCGGCTGGTGACCGCGATGGCCAGCATGGTGGCCTATGGGGTGTACGATCTCGCATTGGGATCGCGGATTCTGGTGGGCGGCGCGCTGAAAGGCGGCATGCCGTTCTATAAGTACGTAGCGAATCGCGCGCTCACCGCCTTCGAGAATCTGCTGACTGGCGTCCGCCTATCGGAATATCACACCGGATTTCGCGCCTTCAGCGCGGAGTTGCTTCGCGCCCTCCCGCTCGAACGCAACTCCAACGATTTCGTATTCGACAACGAGATGCTGGCGCAGGCCATCTTTTTCGGCGCGCGCATCGGCGAAGTGTCCTGTCCCACGCATTATTTCGCGGAAGCCTCGTCGATTAATTTCCGTCGCAGTACCATCTACGGATTCGGCGTGCTCCGGACCACCGTGTTGTGCCGGATCGCAAAGTGGGGCTTATATCACGCTCCCATTTTTCGATTCGAGAAGCGTCCCCTCACCGGCGATGCTCCCCTTGGGGTTCAGGATCGTTCGTAAACCAGGCTGTTTTTCACAGCCCATCCTCAGTCCTGCACCATATCCAGGAACGCCTGGGCGGCATGGCTCAACGCCCGCCGCGCCGGATACGCCAGGCGGATGGGACGGTCCACGCGCATCTCCGTCACACGAACCTCGCGCAGAATGCCCTGCCGCACTTCCTCATCGACGCACATGCGCGGCAGGAACGCGACACCCTGGTCGCGCTGGACCATCTTGCGGATCGCCTCCACGGTGGGCATTTCCAGATCCATGTTGAGCGGCACCTTGTTGCGCTGAAATTCGCGGATCACCAGGCCGCGATACGGCGATACGACATTGTGCGCAATAAAGGTTTCAACGCCTAATTCAACGATCGAGATTTCTTCCCGGCCGGCCAGCCGGTGCGACGGCGACACGATGAAGGCTAGGTGATCGGTATAAATCACCTTGGTGACCAGACGCTCGTCGTCCGGATCGTAGGTAAGAATGCCCAGTTCCAGATCGCCGTCCATCAACTCCGCCGGGATCTTGCTCGACAGACTGCGCCGGATCTGGACTTTGATCCTGGGGAAAGCACGGCGATAGCGCTCAATGTGATCCAGCAGATACAGCGTCGACGACTCGTTGGCTCCAATAGTCAGCCGTCCCGCCGATTTGTCGCGCAGCTCAGCGATCGCGTTTTCCAGATCGCCTTGCAGATTCTCATAGCGGCGCGCATAGTCCGCCACGATCTTGCCGGCGTCGGTCAGCAACAAATCCTTGGCCGAGCGATCGATCAGTTTCTCGCCCAATTCGGATTCAAGACGCTGAATCGACAGAGAAATCGCCGGTTGGGTGCGCAGCAACTTTTCGGCCGCTCGCGAAAAACTCTTTTCGTTGGCGACAGTCAGAAAGACTCGTAGGGGGTGCAGCTCCATTAATATGAATTATACACTACTGAATAATATAAATTTGTCAAATTTTAGGACCGATGGCATGCTTGAGCCATGGCTGATCGCGTATACATCTTCGATACGACGCTGCGCGATGGGGAGCAATCGCCGGGATGCAGCATGACGGTGCCCGAGAAGCTCCGGATGGCCGCGAAGCTGGTGGACCTGGGCGTCGATATCCTGGAAGCCGGGTTTCCGATCGCCTCGGAGGGCGATTCGGAAGCGGTGGACGCGATCAGCCGCGAATTTCCGTGGGCCAACGTGGCCGCGCTGGCGCGTGCGAACAAGCTGGACGTAGAAGCGGCGGCGCAATCGCTCCGTCACGCGCAAGCGTCCGCGCATCCACACCTTCCTCGCCACCAGCGACATTCATCTGAAGTACAAGCTGAAGAAATCGCGGCAGCAGGTGCTGGACGAAGCGTGCGCGGCGGTGACGCTGGCGCGGTCCTATGTGCGACGATGTGGAATTTTCGGCGGAAGACGCCACGCGAACCGACTGGGATTATCTGGAACAAGTCTCGCGCGCGGTGGTGGCGGCGGGTGCGCGCACGGTGAATCTGCCGGATACGGTCGGCTATTCGGTTCCCGAGGAGTACGCGGCGATGATCGGCCGCATGGTGAAGGCGCTGGGCGATTCGGCGATCGTCAGCGTGCATTGCCACGACGATCTGGGTATGGCAGTGGCGAATTCGCTGGCGGCGCTGCATGCCGGCGCGCGGCAGATCGAATGCTGCATCAACGGCATCGGCGAGCGGGCCGGCAACGCGGCGCTCGAAGAAGTGGTGATGGCGATGAACACCCGTCCCGATCGGCTGCCGTTTGAAACGCGCATCGTGACCGAGCAGCTTTTCGCGGCCAGCCAGTTGCTGACGTCGCTGATCACCTTCGGTCCGCAGCCGAATAAGGCGATCGTCGGCGAGAACGCGTTCGCGCACGAAGCCGGCATCCATCAGGACGGATTTTTGAAGGAGCGCACCACCTACGAAATCATGGAGCCGAAATCGGTCGGCGTGCCGGAGACGCAGGCTGGTGCTGGGCAAGCACAGCGGCCGTCACGCGCTGGCGAAGCGCTTGCGAAGATCTCGGCATTCCGCTGCAGCGCGACGAGCTGGACCTGGTGTATCAGCGATTCACCGCGCTGGCGGACCGCAAGAAGGGGCTGCGCAACGACGAAATCGCCGCGCTGGCGCGCGAAGTGATGGAGCAGACGCACGCGACGCGAGCGGCGGCGGACTGAGCCGATTGCGCAAATCGCCGGAGCGTGCATCGGCGTGACGCGGCGGCCAATAATAGTCCTTGAATGAATCTTAAAATTCTGCTTCTCCCCGGCGACGGGATCGGCGCCGAAGTGACCGTGCGGCCGTCCAGGTTCTCGAAGCCGTGGCCAAGAAATTCGGCCACACGCTGGACTTTTCGGAAGGTCTGATCGGCGGCGTCGCGATTCACAAGACCGGATCGCCGCTGCCCGACGACACGTTGAACAAGGCGCTGGCGGCCGACGCGACGCTGATGGGCGCGGTCGGGTCTGCCGGAATTCGACAACGCGCCTCCGGAAAAGCGGCCGGAGAAAGGACTGCTGGGCCTGCGCAAGGCGCTGGGCGTGTTCGCGAATCTGCGGCCGGTGAAGATGTGGCCGTCGCTGGTCGAATCGTCGCCGCTCAAGAATGATATCGTCAGGGGAACGGACATGATCATCGTGCGCGAGCTGACTGGCGGCCTGTATTACGGCACGCCGCGCGGCATTGAAGCGGATCGCGCGGTCAACACGATGTCCTACACGCGGCCGGAAATCGAGCGTGTCTCGCGCAAAGCGTTTCAACTGGCGCGCGGCCGGCGAAAGAAAGTGACCAGCGTCGACAAATCGAACGTAATCGAAAATTCGCAGCTCTGGCGGCGGGTGGTGATCGAAGTGGCGCGCGAATTTCCGGACGTCGAACTGGATCATCTGCTGGTGGATAACTGCGCCATGCAACTGGTGCTGAATCCACGCCGCTTCGACGTCATGCTGACCGAAAATATGTTCGGCGATATCCTGAGCGATGAAGCGGCGGTGCTGGCGGGATCCATCGGCATGCTGCCTTCGGCGTCGCTCGGCGAATCGAAAGGATTGTACGAGCCGGTGCACGGCTCGGCGCCCGGACATCGCGGGACAGAACAAGGCGAATCCGCTGGGAGCGATCGGGATCGGCGGCGGCGATGCTCGAATACAGTTCGGGCTTGCCGAAGGAAGCCGCGGCGATCGAGGCGGCGATCGGCAAAGTGCTCGAATCGGGCCGCGTGACTGCGGACTTGAAACCAAAGGGAGCGCCCGCGACCACTGACAGAAGTCTGCGCGAGCCGTCTGCGAGGCCTTATGAGCCGCGGCCGCGGGAAGCGGTGGATATCGAAATGCACGAACCATCATCGAGAAAATCTGGGACAACCACGTCGTCGCGGAGCAGCGCAGGCGCGCCCGCGCTGATCTACGTCGACCTGCATCTGGTCCACGAAGTCACGTCGCCGCAGGCGTTTCGACGGTCTTGCGCAAGCGCGGTCTCAAAGTCCGCCGCCCGGATCTGACCATCGCGACCACGGATCATTCCACGCCGACCACGCCGCGCGGCCTGCCGATTGTCGATACGATCGCGGCCGCGCAGGTCGACACAGCTGGAGACAGAATTGCCGCGACTTCGGCATCCGCCTGTTATGGACTTTCGAGCGACCGTCAGGGCATCGTGCACGTGATCGGCCCGGAGCTGGGCTTACGCAGCCCGGCATGACGGTGGTGTGCGGCGATAGCCACACGGCGACGCACGGCGCGTTCGGCGCGCTCGCGTTCGGCATCGGCACCAGCGAAGTGGAGCACGTGCTCGCGACGCAGTGCCTGTTGCAGAGGCCGTCGAAAACCTTTGCGGTGCGGGTGGACGGAACGCTGAAGCCAGGCGTCACGGCGAAGGACATCATTCTCGCGCTGATCGCGAAGATCGGCATCGGCGGAGGCACGGGCATGCGTGATCGAATATTGCGGATCGGCCATTCGCGCGCTTTCGATGGAAGAGCGCATGACGGTCTGCAACATGTCGATCGAAGGAGGCGCTCGCGCGGGACTGATCGCGCCCGACGACACGACGTATCAGTACATCGCGGGGCGTCCATTCGCTCCCAAGGGTTTGCGATGGGACGCAGCGGTGGCGCGCTGGAAGCACTCTGCCCACCGACGACGGCGCGAGCCTACGATCGCGAAGATCTCCATCGACGCCAACACGCTGGAGCCGATGATCACCTTCGGCACGAATCCCGGCATGGGCATCTCGATTTCGGCGCCAGTGCCCGATCCGGCGGACATCGCCGATCCGCTGGAACGCGAGACGCTGAAGAAAGCGCTGCATGTACATGGATCTGCATCGCAGGCAAGCCGCTGACCGGGCATCCCGTGAACGTGGTGTTCATCGGAAGCTGCACCAACTCGCGCATTTCCGATCTGCGCGCCGCCGCCGCGGTCTTGAAGGGCCGCAAAGTGAACCCGAAGGTGCGTGTGATGGTGGTTCCCGGCTCGCAGCAGGTGAAGAGCGCAGGCGCAGGCCGAAGGGCTCGACCAGATTTTCCGCGACGCCGGAGCCGACTGGCGCGAAGCAGGCTGCTCCATGTGCATCGCCATGAACGGCGATCAATTGCAGCCGGGCGAATACAGCGTGTCCACCAGCAATCGCAATTTCGAAGGACGGCAGGGCAAGGGCGGCCGCACGTTCCTGGCCAGCCCACTGACAGCGGCGGCATCGGCGATCACCGGCGTCATCACCGACGTGAGGACACTCTTATGAAATTCGACAGCGCGTACCAGATCAGCCAGACGCAACGCGAAGCAGCGCCCAAGCGCTTCGAAAGCGCCTGCGTGATTCTGCCGATCGACAACATCGACACCGATCAGATCATCCCCGCGCGATTTCTGAAAACGATTTCGAAAGCCGGGCTCGGCGACCAGTTGTTCTACGACTGGCGCTACGATGCAGCGGGTAAGCCGAAGTCCGATTTCATTCTCAACCAGCCCGAGGCGATGCGCGCGCACGTCCTGGTAGCCGGCGATAATTTCGGCTGCGGCAGCTCCCGCGAGCACGCGCCGTGGGCGCTGACGCAGTTCGGGTTCCGGGCGGTGATCAGCACGTCGTTCGCGGACATCTTCAGGCAGAACTCGCTCAAGAACGGACTGCTGCCGATTGTGGTGCCCGCCGATGTGCATGCCGCGCTGCTCGCTTCGCCGGGCGCGGTGGTCAAGATCGACCTCGCAGCGCAGACTCTGACGCTGGCCGATGGCCGGTCCGTCGAATTTCCGATCGATCCGTTCGCGAAGCACTGTCTGCTCGAAGGCGTGGACGAACTCGGCTACATTCTGCAGCAGGAAGCCGCGATCGCCGCTTACGAATCACGGCGCGCGGGATCGATCAACACGCTCGCGTAATTTGTTTTCTGCCTGTCCTCAATATGTTGGCGTTTTCACGCGGCTCGTATCCGGAACCGCGGCGGAACATGAGGCATGAAGAAATATATCCGCGAAATGCTTGACGATCTGCGGAAGAAGAAAGCGCCGGCGACGGTCAATCTGAATCCGCCGGCCGTTCCAGCTTCCCCGAGCGATCTCGAAAACCAGATTCTTTCGGACAATTCTCTGGAGCGCGTGAAGCAGCTCGATTTTCAGGCGCAAAAGGATGAAGAACGCGAGGCTAGCTGACCGGCGACAGCTTTCCGAGCAGCACGGGGTGATGCGCGCCCGTTGCCGACGGAAGATTCGCGGGCCGGCGGCGAACCAGCTCATGCGCGAGAACGGCGAAGGCGATGGCTTCCTTCGCATCGGGGTCGATGCCGAACTCGGCCGTCGTCGCGATGCGGTGGTACGGCAGCAGCTCGTGAAGGCGGCGCATCAGCGTTCGATTGTGGACGCCGCCGCCCGATGCGATCACTTCGCCGATGTTCTGGCGCGCGACGATGGCGCGGGTGATCGATTGCGCGGTCATCTCCGTGGCGGTCGCGATCAGATCGGGAACCGCAAGGCCGGTGGCGATCAGGCCGTTCACGAATTCGCGGCCGAATTGTTCGCGTCCGCAAGCCTTGGGCGGATGGAGCGCGAAATACGGATCGCTAAGCATCGATTCGAGCAGCCGAGGGTTGATCGCGCCAGACTTGGCGATCTTGCCGTCGCGATCGTAATGCTCCTGGCCTGCGGTCAGATGGGCCGCCAGAGCGTCCATCACCATATTGCCGGGACCGGTATCGAAGGCGACCACATCGCCCGGGGCGGCGCCCGCGGGAATCACGCTGATGTTGGCAATGCCACCGATGTTCAGGGCGACGCGGCCGATGCGGCGGTCGCGAAACAACAGATAGTCGACGTAGGGAACCAGCGGCGCGCCCTTGCCGCCGGCGGCCATGTCGCGTTCGCGAAAATTCGAGATGGTGCGCGATGCCGGTTCGTTCGGCCACCACCGCGGCTTCGCCGATCTGCATGGTGCTTGTGACGCGCGCGCCCAGATACTCCACCGGCTCGGCTTCATGAAAGATGGTCTGGCCGTGCATGCCGATCAGCTCGATCGATTGGAGCGGAACGCGCCGGCAAGCTTCGCGGATGGCGGAGGCGTATAGCTCACCCAAAAGAAAATTCAGGCGCGCGACGATCGCGGTGTGGGTCATCGCGTTCGACACCGAGAGCAGCGCTTCGCGAACCATCTTCGGATACGGCGTGGAACGAAACGCGAGCGGAGTAATTTTCAAGCGGCCGCGCTGATTGACGATATCGACGATGGCGACGTCGATGCCGTCGAGCGAAGTGCCGCTCATCACGCCGGCGACTCTCATTTCAGCTCCTTCTGTAAATCGGCGAGAAGCTGGAGCGCCTCGATGGGGCGGAGATTCGTCGAGATTCAGCTCGCGGATGCGATCGGCGATCTGGTGGTTGACGGGCTCGAAAAGCTGGATCTGCAAGGGCGCGGTGTTGCGGAGCGAGCTCCTCGGTGACGGTGCTCGCGATTCGTGCTGCGCCAGAATCTGGCGGGCGCGCTCGATCACGCTCATCGGCAGCGCGGCGAGGCGTGCGACTTCGATGCCGTAGCTGCGGTCGGCCGCGCCCGGCTCGACGCGGCGCAGGAACAGAATCTGATCGCCCGGATTCTTTCACGGAAACGTGCAGATTGCGAACGCCTTCGAACTGTTCGGCAAGCTCGGTGAGCTCGTGATAATGCGTCGCGAACAGGGTCTTGGCGCGAATGTGGCGATGGATGTGTTCGACCACGGCCCAGGCGAGCGCGAGACCGTCGTAGGTGGCGGTGCCGCGGCCGATCTCGTCCAGCACGATCAAGCTGCGCGCCGTCGCGGTATTGAGAATCACCGCGGTCTCGGTCATCTCGACCATGAACGTGGACCGGCCGCGAGCCAGATTGTCGGCCGCGCCGATGCGCGTGAACACGCGGTCGACGATCGGCAGCAGAGCGGATTCGGCGGGCACGAACGATCCCATTTGCGCCAGGATCACCAGCAGCGCGGCCTGGCGAAGATAGGTCGATTTGCCGCCCATGTTGGGGCCGGTGATGACCGCGATGAATTCGGTATCGGGATGAAAGTAAAGATCGTTGGGGATGAACCGCTGCGGCATCGCGCTCGGCGAGTTTCTCGATGACCGGATGGCGTCCGGCGACGACGCGCATCTCGCCGTCCGACGAAAAGCGGGGCCGCGTGTAGCGATTTTCCGCCGCGACCTCCGCCAGTGCGAGCGTGACATCCAGCTCCGCGATGGCCGCGGCGGTCGCCTTGATGCGCGCGGCGTGTGACGGATGCAACGGCACGCAGCTGTTCGAACATCTCGCGCTCGATTTCGAGGATCTTTTCTTCGGCTTCGAGGATCTTGACTTCCAGTTCCTTCAATTCGGGCGTGGTGAAGCGCTCGGCGTTCACCAGAGTTTGTTTGCGCTCGTAATCGGCAGGCGCCAGATGCATATTCGCCTTGGAGATTTCCAGATAATAGCCGAAGACGTTGTTGAAGCGGATCTTGAGCGAGCCGATGCCGGTGCGGGTCCGCTCGCGCTGCTCGATCTGGGCGAGGTAGGTTTTGCTGTTGCGCGAAATATCGCGCAGCTCATCGAGGCGGGCGTCGAAACCGTCGCGAATGGCACCGCCGTCGTTCAGATTGACGGGCGGCTCATCGGCGAGGGCGGCGAGAATGCGATCGCGAACTTCGGGAACTTCGTCGAGGCGCTGCATCCAGATCGCGCAGGCGTTGCGGACTTGGAGTCGGCGAGGCGCTGTTTTAGCGGGGAACGACCGCAAGCGAACGCGCCAGCGCGGCCACGTCGCGCGGACCGGCGCGAGGAGAGAGCGATCTTCGACAGCAGACGTTCCAGATCCAGAATCGACGAGAGATCATTGGCAAGCTCGGCGCGGAGGATCGCGCTGGCGTGCAGTTCTTCGACCGCGTCGAGACGAGCTTCGATTTCGGCTGGGTCGATCGACGGAGCGAGCAGTCGGCGCCGCAGCAGGCGGCCGCCCATGCCGGTGCGGGTGCGATCGAGAACGTGGAGCAGCGTCGAATCCTTCGATTCGCCGGCGAACAGCGGCTCGACCAATTCGAGATTGCGGACAGTGGTCGCGTCGAGAATCAACGCGTCGGCGCGGTCGTAGAACGCGGGGCGTTCCAGATGATCGAGCGCGGTGCGCTGCGTCTCGCGCAAGATAGTGCAGAATCGCGGCAGCCGCGCCGATGGCGAGCGCGCGTCCCTCGAGGCCGCAGCCGTCGAGCGAGAGCAGCTTGAAATGATCGCACAGGCTGCGCGCGGCGTAGTCCGCGCCGAAGACCCACGATTCGACCTCGGTCTTCAGGCACGGCGGCTTCAGCGGCGAGCCGGAAGGGATTAAAGCCTCGCGGGCGTTCAAGGTTTCGACGGCGGCATCGATTTCCGCAAAGTCGATTTCAGTGGCGCGAAATTCTCCGGTGGACACGTCGACATGCGCGATACCGGCGCGCGCGCCGTCCGGGAGACATCGCCGCCAGATAGTTATTTTCGTGCGACCGCAGCACCGCGGCGTTCATCGCGGTGCCGGGCGTGACGACGCGAGTGACTTCGCGTTTGACTAATTTCTTCGCCAGCCGCGGATCTTCCACCTGATCGCAGATGGCGACGCGATAGCCTTTCTGAATCAGGCGCGCGATGTAATTTTCCGCCGAATGATAGGGCACACCGCACATCGGGATCGGCTGGCCCTTTTCCTTATTGCGCGCGGTGAGCGTGATTTCGAGCTCGCGCGCGGCGAGCACGGCGTCGTCGTAGAACAGCTCGTAGAAATCGCCCAGACGGAACAATAGCAGCGCGTTGGGGAACTGCTGCTTGATCCCGTAGTATTGCCGCATCAGCGGCGTCGAGGGTTCTGCGGACATCGGAAGTTTTCATTATGACGCCTGGGCTACCCGCCGGCTCGAATGGTCCACAGAAAGATGCGGCTATCGCCGACGGTCTGTTCCTTTTCGGCCTTCCAATCGCCCATGTGGAATTGATGGGTCACGATGCGCGCGCCGGCCTTCAACTGGGTCTGCAGTTTCGGACGCAGCTTCAGATTCTGCTCCGGCAGCAGATACAGAGCGACCACCGTGGCGTCGCGCAGATCCGTGTCGTAGATGTCGCGGACCTCGAACCGGACCAGATGCTCGACGCCGGCCTTCCTGGCGTTGGCGCGAGCTTCCTCAATGCGCTTGGGATTAATGTCCACGCCGACAGCACGGGCTCCATAGGTCTGCGCGGCGTGAATCACGATGCGGCCGTCGCCGCAGCCCAGATCGTAGACCACATCGCTCTTCTTGACGTCGGCGAGGCGGAGCATCGCGCTGACCACGTCACCCGGAGTGATGACGAAGGGCGCGTTGATGGTTACCTGCTCGACTTTAGGAGCTTGAGGCGCAGCTCCGGCCTGCGCCAGCAGGAGCGCCGGCGCGAAAAACACGGCGATCAAGCGTAAATGCCCCTCAACGTGATGGCCTGCGCCACGCGATCGAGCGCGAGCATATATGCCGCCAGCCGGTTATTCACTCCATGAGCATCGCGATATGCGACCACGTCGCGGAAGCTGTTGACCATGATTTCTTCCAGGCGATCGTTGACCACCTGCTCGCTCCAGAAGTAGCCCTGGCGGTCCTGGACCCATTCGAAGTAGGAGACGGTGACGCCGCCGGCGTTGGCCAGAATATCGGGAATCACGAAGATTCCTTTTTCCGAGAGGATCGGGTCCGCGACGTAAGTGCGTGGGGCCGTTGGCGCCTTCGCACAGAATCTTGGTGCGCAGACGGTGCGGCGTTCTGCGAAGTGATCACGTTTTCCTTGGCGGCCGGAAGCAGCACGTCGGTTTCGAGGAACATGGCTTCAGTCCTTGTCCATATCCTCGCCGCCGTCGAAGCCGGTGATCGAGCCGGTGTCCTTGCGATGCTTCATCAGCGCGGGAATGTCCAGGCCCTTGGCGTTGTAAACGGCGCCGTCCCATTCGATGATGCAGACTGGATTTTGTAACCGGCCTGCGCCATCAGCTTCGCGGCCATGCCGCCCACGTTGCCGAAGCCTTGAATCACGACGCGGGTCTGGTTGCGCTCCAGTCCCAGACGGCGCAGCGCCTGATCGGTGACGATCATGCATCCGCGGCCGGTGGCTTCGGCGCGCCCCTTCGATCCGCCCAGCTCGATCGGCTTGCCGGTCACCACGGCGGGCTGCATCTGGCGCGCGTGCATGGAGTAGGTGTCCATGATCCACGCCATGGTCTGCTCATTGGTGTTCATGTCCGGCGCGGGAACGTCGACTTCGGGGCCGATGAACTCGAAAATCATCGGCGGTGTAGCGGCGGGTGATGCGCTCCAGCTCGCTGGGGGAAAGGAGGCTGGGGTCGCAGATGACGCCGCCCTTTCCGCCGCCGAAGGGGATATTCACGACGGCGCATTTCCAGGTCATCCAGGCGGCGAGCGCGCGGACTTCATCGTGGGTCACGTCGGGTGCGTAGCGGATGCCGCCTTTGGCGGGACCGCGGGCGATGGAATGCTGCACGCGATAGCCGGTGAAGACTTCCACGCGTCCGTCGTCGAGCACCACGGGGATGTGGACAATAATCTCGCGCGACGGCGAGCGCAGCACCTTCTGCATGCCTTCGTCGAGGCCCAACCGCGCGGCGGCGCTGTCGAATCGCGCTTCGGCGGACAGACGCGGGTTGAACTCATCATCCTGGTGGACGACGGTGGAGGGCATGGCTTCCGACGGCGTGGTCGCTTCCAAAATCATAAAAGTAATTAAGTCTCCGATCACATTATAGGCAATGCGGATCGAAATGTTCTGCCGGTTTGGGAGAATGGAACCGTGGGGCGACTGCTGATCCTGATTGGCGTGGGTTTCGTGGTGGCGGGGGTCCTGGTGATGCTCGGCGAGCGGGCAGGGATACGGATCGGGCGATTACCGGGGGATTTCGTCTTTCGGGGGAAAAATACGGCGTTTTATTTCCCCCTGGCGACATGTTTGCTGCTGAGCTTGCTATTGACGCTGATCGGATGGCTGTTCGGGCGGCGGTAATTTTACGAAACGAACCCAAGGCGCGCTGCCAAACCATACAGGGGATCAGTCTCGATATAGAGATGCCCGGTTTTTTCAAAGAACAAAGTATCGAGGACGTCCTCTTTAGCCGCGTTTAACCCGCAGCGGCATGGGGCCAGAATCTCGTCTGACAAGCCAGCCATCATTCGCACACGTTGCACGGCAGTGACATGTATGCCGCGCGCGGTGGAATCGCCTCTCTGATGGCGGAGCGGACAATCTCCTCGGCTTAACGATATGCGGAGAAGTTCATCACGGGCACTGAGCGAAAGCGGGAAAGAGATGATTCGATTGGAGAAAGAATTTACTAAATGGAGGGGATCCGGTCGAGCACGCGGATCACCTGTCCGATCACGCGAACGATGTAATCCGGATATGCTTCACGGTTGGGTCGGACTCGCCCTTCACCTCATATTGATCGACGATTGATATTGATCGGCGATCCATTCGAGGGCGGAGCGGGAGCCGAGGCGGTAATCGAAGGCTTGCGGCCGTTAATGCAACATCCCGATGCGGTCCAGGGGCCAATAGACGAAGACCGCTTCGCCGTAAATATAGCTGCGGGGGACCATGCCCCAGCTCCGGCTATCGTTCGAAGAGCTGCGGTTGTCGCCGAGGACGAAATATTGCTCGGGGGGGACGACGCGGCGCGCCATCGAAACGTGGTCGCGATATTCCTGCGGGACGTAGGATTCGGCCAGGGCCTTGCCGTTGACCGAGACGGTTCCGTCGGTAACTTCCACGGTATCGCCGGGGACGCCGATCACGCGCTTGATGTAGCTCTTGGTGGGGTCGCCAGGAAACCAGAACACGATCATGTCGCCACGGGCGATGTCGGCGAGCCCGAAGCGGTAGGCGTACTTATTAATAAAGATACGCTCCTGGTTGACCAGCGACGGCATCATGCTGGTTCCTTCGACGCGAACCGGCTGATAAAGGAACAAGATGACGACGATGGCGATGACCACGCTGACACACAGGTCGCGCAACCAGGAGATGGTCGCGCCGGCAGCCGGAGATTTCGGCTGCGGTTCCGCCTCAGTGGGCGCCTGGCCCGGAGTCGTCACTTCATCCATGGGTCCTATCGCGATTATAGACGAAGGAGATAGGGGCGTGGTTCCGCCCGATCCTCGCCTGCCATCAGGAATATAATCGAGGCATGCTTCAAATCCCGCGCAGTGCGCCGGTCGCCGACGTGGTGATTATCGGGTCCGGCGCGGGCGGCGGCACGGTCACCAAAGTCCTGGCCGATCTCGGCATCAACGTCACGCTGCTCGAAGCCGGTCCGATGCTGCATCCCGAGATCCCGATTTCAAGGAACATAAGTGGCCGTACGATTATCCGCATCGGGGATCGGGCGAAGGCGGCGCGAGCTACTTCGGGCGGGGCCGCGATTTCGGCTGGTTTTCGGCGCATGCCGGCGGATGGCAACTGGAAGGCGAGCCGTACACTGTCGCGGAGGATTCGAAATTCCGCTGGTTCCGGTCGCGCATTCGTGGGCGGACGGACCAATCACTACGGGCGCATTTCGCTGCGCTACGCCGATTACGATTTGAAGCCGTATTCGCGCGACGGAATCGGCACGGATTGGCCGATTTCGTACGACGAGATCGCGCCGTACTACGACAAGGCCGAAACATTCATCGGCGTCACCGGATCGAAGGAAGGGCTTGCGCAGCGCGCCCGACGGAAAATTTCAACCCTGCCCGCCGCCGCGCGTGCATGAAGTGCTGATCAAGAAGGCCTCGCGATAAATTAGGAATTCCGTGCATTCCGAACCGGCTGGCGGTGATCACCAAGCCGACCAACGGACGTCCGGCGTGCCATTATTGCGGCGAATGCGGGCGTGGATGCATCGGACGGCGTCGAATTATTCGTCCGCGCAGGTGCAGGTGTTTCCGGCGATGAAGACCGGACGCGTGACGCTGATCACCAACGCGATGGCTCGCGAACTGATCACCGACGATGAAGGCAAGGTCACGGCTGTTTCGTATATCGACAAGACCACGCGCACCGAAAAGCAGGTCGAAGTGCCGGACGGTGGTGCTGGCGGCGAGCTGCTGCGAATCGACGCGGCTGCTGCTGAACTCGAAAGGTCCGCGGCACGCGAACGGCCTCGGGAATTCGTCGGGCACGGTGGGCCGGTATCTCACCGACAACACCGGGTTCGGACTGGGCGCGCGATCCCGGCGTTGCACGGCATGCCGCGGCACGATTCGGACGGCATGGGCGGCGCGCATCTGTACATGCCGTGGTGGCTGTGGGACAAGAAGACGGCGATTTCCCGCGCGGCTATCACATCGAAATCGGCGGCGGCTACGGGATGCCGGGCATCGGCAGCTTCGCCGGCGTCGCGAATCGTCGAGGAAGGCTACGGCGAATCGCTCAAGAAAGCGATCTACGAAGACTACGGCACGCACGTCAGCTTCGCCGGCCGCGGCGAGATGATCCCCAACGAAGATACCTATTGCGAGATCGATCCCAACGTGGTGGACAAGTTCGGCATCCCGGTGTTGAAATTCCATTTCAAATGGACCGACGCGGAGCTTCAGCCAAGTGGAGCACATGGAAAAGACGTTCACGGACCTGATCGAGACCATGGGCGGGACATGTGACGCGATCGACGCGCGCGACGGCCGATAAAATTTCGACCGGCGGCGAAATCATTCACGAAGATCGGCGCGGTGCGCATGGGCGACGATCCGCGAACGTCGGTCGCTGAACAAATATTGCCAGTCGCACGACGTGAAGAATCTGTTCGTGGCCGATGGCGCGTCCGTTCGTCAGCAATCCTGATAAAAATCCGACGCTGACCATCTGCGCGCTGGCGTGGCGGACGGCGGAATATCTGGCCGAAGAAATGAGGAAAGGCAATGTCTGACATCGGGCGAAGGGAAATGCTGGCGGGAATCGCGGCCGCGGCACTGGCCGGGCAGGTGGACGCGCAATCGGCGCAGCATGTTCATGAGGCCACGGCCGCGGATACGAAATCGGCGGGCGGTGTGTACAAACCGAAAGCGCTGACGCCGCACGAATTCGCGACGCTCAAGATGCTTATGCGAAGCCATTGTGCCGGGGGCGTCGAAGGGCGGCGCGGCCGAGTTTGTCGATCTGCTGTCCAGCCAGAATCCGGAGATGCTGGCGATTTACACCGGCGGATTGGCCTGGATGGACGAAAAGATGAAGCACGATTCGGGTGCCGATTTTCTTTCGGCGAAACCGGCCGAGCGAACCGCGCTGCTCGACCGGATCGCGTATCGCCGCAACGATTCCCCGGAGCTCGCGCCGGGTATTCGCTTCTTCGCATGGGCGCGTCGCATGACGGTGGACGCGTATTACACCAGTCCGGCGGGCATCCAGGAAGTCGGGTTCATGGGCAACAAAGGACAGACCGAATTCAAAGTCCCGCCGGAAGCGATCGATTACGCGGTGAAGCGGAGCCTGCTGGAATAGTCCGCTACTTCCCTTGCTTGGCGATGATCAGGTCCTTGATCTTCGCGTAGGTGGCGGCGGGGATGATTTTCTTATCCACCAGCTCATTCTTGGCGCGATACGGCCGGTTCTGAATGATTTTGGCGGAATAGGCTTTGCCGATGCCCGGAAGATTATCGAGTTCGTCGGCACTGGCGGTGTTGATATCCACTAGCTTCGAAGCGGTCTTGGTTGAGGTTTTCGAAGCATCCTTTTGTTGCGGAGCGGGCGGGGCCGCGGCCAATCCCAAAGCAGCGACCAAAATTAAAAGCAGACGTACGATTTTCATGTGTTCAAGGTAGCAGCAAGTGGATCCGGCGCGCCGGAAACGCGGTTGCGGACCTCAGGAAACTACTTCACGCCGCTAGCCACGCGAGGGGCCAGGAATTCATCGCCCGGCCGCCAGGAGGGCAGCTTCGGCGCATTGGCGATATTGATGCCCATCAGGAATCCGAAGCGGGCATACTGCTCCATGCCTGAAAAATCCCAATCGTCATGATATTCGTCGGACGGCTGATGATAGTGATGATCGTTGAACTCGGCGAACAGCTTCGCGCCGGTCCCGGGCGGCTTGCCGAGCAAATCGTCGCCGCCGTCGATCGAAAAGGAAGGAATACCGACGCGCGCGAAGGAGAAATGGTCGGAGCGGTAATAGGTCCCCGCTTCGGGCCTGGGGTCGGGCTTGATCATCAGGTCGAAGCGCTGGGCCGCTTCCTTAACGATGGGGAACATGGTGGTGCGCTCGGCTCCAGTGAGCACCACATCACTGGTTCGTCCGAAGGGCATGAACATATCGAAGTTCAGGGCCGCCGCTGTTTTGCCGGTCGGAATCACGGGATGCTCGCCATAATATTCCGATCCGCGCATTCCGGCTTCTTCCGCGCTGACCGCCAAAAATAACGCCGATCGCCTGGGCTTCTGCGGCAGCATGGCCCATGCGCGCGCCATTTCGAGCAGCATCGCGCAGCCGGTAGCATTGTCGGCGGCGCCGTTATAGATCGCGTCGCCGTTGACGGGGGTCCCGATACCCAGATGGTCCCAATGGGCGCTAAAGATGACGGCTTGATCTTTCAGTTGCGGATCGCTGCCTTCGACTTTCGCGACCACGTTGCGGGTATGAATTTCGCGGATTTTCGCCGGCGCAGTGCCGACGAAGCGAATCGGAAGGGGGACCGCGTGAAAGCCGCGGGTGTTGGCCATTTCGAGAAGCTGATCCGCCGTTTTCCCGATGGTGGCGGCAATTTTGTCGCCGGCGTCCTTGGTCACCCATGCGGCCATCGCCAAGGCGGGCTCGCCCGGCGCGAGTTTCACCTGCTGATCCTCACGCGCCCAGGAGGAGCGCACCACGTCCCATCCGTAGCTGGCGGTCGGGGTGGTGTGGATGATAATCGCGGCGATGGCTCCTTTGCGCGCCGCTTGTTCGTATTTGTAGGTCCAGCGGCCGTAATAGGTCAGCGCGGGCCCGGTGAAGAATTTCGGATCGTTCGACGGCGGCTCATTGGTGAACAGCACCACGACTTTGCCGCGGACGTCGACGCCGGCGTAATCGTCCCAATGATCTTCCGGGGCGGTGATGCCGTGGCCGACGAACACGGCTTCGGCATCGAACCTGGCGTCGGGTTTCTGCTGATCCGTGACGCCGACGAAATCGTCGAGCCACCGGAACTCGATGGTCTTGCCGTCGTTCGCCACCGCGGACAGGGTGGAGGACGGTTGCGGGTCGGCGCCCATCAAGGTGAAATTCTGGAAATACGTCCCGTTGTCGCCCGCCGGTTTCGCGCCTGCGAGCGCGAGCTGGGTAGCGAGATATTCGGTGGCCAGGTCGCCTCCGCGGGCGCCGACGCCGCGCCCTTCCAGCAGATCGCTGCCGAGGAATTTCACATGCGCCCGAATACGCTCGCCCGAAATTTCGTTCATCTGGGCCGAGGCGGTGAGGGCGGCCAGCAAGCAGAAAATTGTTCGCTTCATGTCTATTGTTATTCTGCAACACGGCAGATGTGTCTATTTGAGCCGGTGAACCCGGTTTTCGTGCGAATTTTGGTCTGGGACGAGGGGTAATAGCGGTATTTTTCGCCTCGTTTGTTTAGGGATCCCGGATCGGAGAAACCGCGACATAACCCGGAACTTATACCAGATACGGGGGTTTGAGCGGAAAGGTGATAAGGAGACGGCGAGTCCGGAAAGTTGCTTTGGTTACGGCAATAGTTCTAGGACTCCCGCTATACTGGTAACGCGAATGCGATTCTCGGTGGACGCACACGCTATCGGCTGCCATCTGACGGGGAACGAGGTTTACGTTCGTAATCTGTTGAACCAGTTCGCCCGGCTGGACAGCGATAGCCAATTTTTTGCCTATGTCGCGAAGCCCCTGGCGGAACGGGATATTCCGGCTTGCTTCGAAATTCGGCAGGTTTCCGCCAACCCATTCAAACGGCTGGGGATGGATCTTTCTCTGCGAGTCCGCCAAGACCGGCCGGACTTGTTGCACGTCCAATACACCGGACCGCTGCAGTGCCCCGTACCGCTGGTGGTGAGCGTCCACGACGTCAGCTATCTGGAGCATCCGCAGTATTTCACGCGGTTCCGGTCGACCCAATTGAAGCTGACCGTAAAACGCACCATACAATCGGCCGCGCGGGTATTGACGCCCAGCGAGTTTTCAAAACGCGCGATTCTGCAGCATTACGCCATCGACGAGGACAAGGTGGTGGTGGTCCACAACGCGGCGTCGCCCTTGTTCCGGCCCATCGAGCGGCAGGTGGCTTCCTCGGCGGTGGAAAAGAAATTTGAGATCGGCGGACCGTTTGTGCTGATGGTCGGGGATCTGCAGCCTCGGAAGAATCATCTGGGATTGTTGCATGCCTTCGAAGAAGTATTGCGGGCGCATCCGCAGCTAACCCATTCGCTGGTGTTCGTCGGCAAGGAAACCTGGTATTCGAAGGAACTGCACCGCGCCGTTGCCGCTTCGAGCATCGCGTCCCGGGTTCGCTTCACCGGATTCGTGGAAGACGCCGACCTCGCCCATTTCTATGGCGCGTGCGATTTGTTCGTGTTTCCATCGTTTTATGAGGGCTTCGGCCTGCCGATTCTGGAAGCGATGGCTTGCGGGCGCGCGGTCGCGTGCTCCAATCTGACGGCGATGCCGGAAGTGGCCGACGGCGCGGGGATCCTGTTCGATCCTCATTCGACCCACGAAATGGTGCGCGCCATAGCGGACGTTTTGCTGGACCAGGAACTTCGGACACGCCTGGAGCGTCTGGGAATACAGCGCGCCGCGCATTTCAGTTGGGATCAGGCCGCTCGCCGCACGCTGGACGTTTATTATGACGTCGCCGGGGCGGTGCGAGGACCGAAAGCCCCGTCGGTGTTGAAGGCGCGCGCCAGCTCATGAAGTATTTTCTGTTTTTTCTTCTCGCCGCTTCCGGATGGTCGGAAACGCTGCACTACAGCATCAATTGGCCCAGCGGATTGAGCCTCGGCGAGGCTACGCGTCGCCTCGAGTAAAGGCCCAACCGGATGGGAGATTACGCTCGACATCGATGCGAGCTTCCCCGGCTTCCCGATTCGCGATCACGATCAGGCGAACGCGACGAAAGATTTTTGCAGCTCCAGCCTGGAAAAAAGCTTCACTCACGGCCAGCATAAATCGTCGGAACGGGTTACGTTCGATCAAAAAGAAAATACGGTGACGCGCGAAACGCTGGACGGCGGGGGCAAAACCGAGATGAGCGTTTCCGCCTGCGCGCGCGACGCCCTTACTTTCCTGGAGTTCGTGCGGCAGGAATTGGCACAGGGCCACATCGCTCCACAGCAGCAGGTGATCTTCGGCGCGCCCTATTCGGTGCGACTGGAATATACCGGGACCCAGACCATCAAGATCGCCGACAAGCCGGTGGAAGCCGACCGGATGCTGGCCGGCATCGCGGGACCGTCGAGCAACGTCAACGTCGAGCTGTTCTTCGCGCGCGACGCCGGTCGCACCCCTTTATTGGCGCGCGTGCCGCTTGCGCTGGGGACCTTTTCGGTGGAGCTGATCCACTAGTGGATCGGTTCGGGCGACCTCAGGGATGATTTACTGACCGATGCGCATCGCGTTTTTTTCTCCTCTCCCGCCCGCCAAGAGCGGCATTGCGGATTATTCCGCGGCGGTGCTCGACCATCTGAAGACTCTCGCGGAGGTGGAGACGTTCAGCTCGCGCCCCGCGAATTTCGACGCCTCACGCTACGACCTGGCGGTCTATCAGCTCGGCAATAATCCGTATCACAGCTTCGTTTATGAAGCGGCGATGGAGCATCCCGGCGTGGTGGTGATGCACGAAGCCAACCTGCATCATCTGATTGCCGACGTCACCATCTCGCGCGGCGATTGGGACGCCTATCTTCGGGAAGTGGAGCGCAACCACGGGGCGGACGCGCTCGAATATGCGACGCGTTATGTGCGGACTATTCAGCGCGGCCCGGATTACGACCTGCCGATGTTGCGCTCGGTACTCGATCGCTCGCGCGCGGCGATCGTGCACAGCGCCGCGGTGGAAAACGATTTGCGCGCGCACGGTTTTACCGGACCGATCGGCAAAATTCCTCACGGCGCCTGGATCGTGGACGCCGACCGCATGCAGTATCGCGTGCGGTTAGGTCTGGATGAGCGCACACCGCTGATCGGGATCTTTGGATTCCTGAAACCTTACAAGCGGATCGCGGAATCGCTGCGGGCGTTCAAGAGACTGGTCCGGGTGGCGCCGGAAGCGCGCATGATTCTGGTGGGCGAGCCGCATCCGGAATTTCCCTTGGAATCGATGATTGAGTCCCTGGGATTATCGGCGCATGCGCGGGTGATCGGGTTCACGCCGATTGAGGACTTCAACGGATATCTGGCCGCTTGCGATATTGTCTTGAACCTGCGTTTTCCGACGGTCGGCGAAAGCTCCGGAACGCTGCTGCGGGCGCTGGGGATGGGCAAAGCGGTAGTCGTCTCCGACGTCGGATCGTTCCGCGAATATCCCGATGAGATCTGCCTCAAGGCTCCCGTGGATGCGAGCGAAGAAGATCATCTGTTCGAGTATCTGAACCTTCTGGTGTCGCGTCCGGAGGTGGCGCGCGCACTGGGGGCGAGGGCTCGCGAGTGGGTGGAGCGGGAGTGCAATTGGGAATCGGTGGCGGGGCGATATTTGGATTTCCTCAAAGCCGTCGCGGAAAATCGCGAGTGGCGTCCGCCACAGCCGGTGGAGGAAACGAAAGAAGAGATCGCGCCGGTTGAGGTGACGGGCGATTACATCGCGTCGTGGGCTCCGGAGAATGACGGCTCGCGCGGGTACGTCGAGACGCATCGCACGCGGCTTGAAAAAACACTGGCGATCACGCCGCCCGGCTCATTGGGCGATCGCATTCTCGAAATGGGCGCGTATTTGCAGATCACTCCGGCGCTGAAAACCAAGCTCGGGTATGGCGAAGTCCGCGGCTGTTATTTCGGCGAGGCGGGACACGTGGACCATAAGCGCGTGGTCTCCGAGGACGGCGAAGAATTCTCGTGCGATGTGGACCTGTTCAACGCCGAGAAAGATCCATTTCCCTATCCCGACGGCTATTTTTCGACCGTGCTGTGCTGCGAGCTATTGGAGCACCTGACCACCGATCCGATGCACATGATGATGGAGTTGAACCGCATCCTGAAACCGGGCGGGCATCTGGTGCTGACGACCCCCAACATCGCGTCGCTACGCGCGGTGGCCGCGATTCTGCAGGGTTTTCATCCGATGCTGTTTCCGGCCTACATCCGGCCGCGAGAGGACGGCGAGGTGGACGCCCGTCACAGCCGTGAATATACGGCGCGAGAGATTCAGGCGTTACTCGAGGTGGCTGGATTCGAAGTCACCCTGCTCGATACCGGCCCGTTTCGCGAGGAACCGAAGCCCGAGCTTGCCTGGGTGGAACATCTGATGGACCGCTACATTCTCTCGACCGATCATCGCGGAGATGGGATTTACGCCGTGGGCCGGAAGACCGGCGTGGTCAAGGCGCGGTATCCGGAGTGGCTCTATAACTAACGCGACGGCGTTCCCGCGATCACCTGTGCATGATTGAGCGCGGAGACCAGCGAGACGCCGCCTACAATATTGCCGATCAAGGTCGGAATCAGGTAGCCGCCGACGGCGGCAAACCACGGCGTCGCGCCGATCATCACTAAATACAGCACCTCGACCGATCCGGCAACGATGTGCGTGAGGCCGGCCAGTCCGACAATATACGTGAGGATCACGATGATCGCGATGCGCCCGGAATCGGTGGCCGCCAGCATCCACACGACCATGGCAATCAGCCATCCGGCAAAAATGCCGCGCAGAATCGCGGTACCGAAGGAAACATTTGCGGAATCTACGGCCAGGTCGTGAAGGGCCGTCTGCACCTCGGGCCGCATCACCGGCGTTTTGGCGATGACCCACGCGAAGATGTGGGCACCCGTCAGATTCGCGACCAGCACAATCGCCCATAATTTCAAAACCAGGGTCAACGTCGCCAGATTCCGCTTGGCCAGCAGGGGGATGATCGCAGTCAGCGTGTTTTCGGTAAATAATTGCTGGCGCCCGATGATCACCAGCAGGAATCCCAGCGGATAGCCCAGATTCACAATCAGCGGCGTCCAAACGGCCTTCGGAAGAAATGACTGGAAGAGCCCTTCGGCCAGGAAAGAAAATCCCATCGACAGGCCCGCGGCAAGACCGGACCATGCCAGCGCCGACATTGGCCGGCGCAATTCTTCCTCACCATCCTTGCGAATAGCTTCATGCACCACCAGCGCGGTAACGGAAGTGCGCTGTTGCGCTTCCTGCTCCTGCTTTTCGGTTAACGGAGGGACCACGCTCCCGTCATCGACCGGCTGGCCTTTTTCGTCGACAAGCATCCGTGGATCGGTAAGCACGTTCCTGGCCGTGCTACGATTGCGGCAGAAATGGACTTATCCTCTTTGCAGAATGCCTGGCGGCACATCGATTTTTCGGAGTCCGCGAGGCCTCTGGCTCTCGAAGCCGTGGTGGGCGCGGCGATCGGATCGATGATCGGGATTCTGGCGCGCATTATCCGGCAGCAGCCGCTGGCGGGCGTGATCGTCGATGGAATTCTGGGCGCGGTGGGTTTTGTCGGCGGCGTGATCGGCTCCATGCTGGTGCCTTACAGGGAAAACACGGTGACGTCGCAGGCCGGCGGTATGATTATCCGCACCACCACCAGGCGATTTCAGCATCCTTATCAAGTCGCGTTCGTGCTGGCGATTTTCGCGCCATTGTTTTGGGAAATGCTGCGCTACTTTCGCAGCAGACGCGCCACGGTTTCCAAATGATAGGTCTGCGGAAATAAATCGACCAGCGTGAGCTGTTCCACCTGGTAATCCTTCAGCCCGGCGAGATCGCGAGCGAGAGTGGCGGGGTCGCAGGACACGATGGTGATTCGCGGCGGAGCGAGGCGATTCAGATTGGCCACCACGCTTTTGCCGAGGCCCGCGCGCGGCGGATCGGCGAGCACGAAATCGGGCGCCTTATCGAGCTTGGCGATGTAATCTTCCACGCGGGCGTGCTCCCATTTCACTTTCGGGACGTTGACTTCGAGATCGCGAACGGCGCTCGCGCCGGCCTCGACCGCCGCGACGGACTCAAATTTTTCGGTCAACGGGCGCGCGAATAATCCGACACCGGCATAGAGATCGAGCGCCGATTTTCCGTCTACATTTTGAACCGCGGCGTCGACCAGGGCTTCGATCAGGAATCGATTCACCTGGAAGAAGGATCGCGGGCTGACGCGGAAGGTACCGAACTTGGTCGGATAGGTCAACGCGACGGTCGATTCCATCCACTCGTAAAAGGTCTTCGCGACGGGCTTCTCGTATTCGAGCACGTTGAACTGCACGTCCTGTCTCATTGGTGAAAATTTCGATGGAGTGACGAAGTGCGGAAAGCGGCGGTCGGGCAGGCGTTCGCGAAGCAGGGCGAGCGCCTGATTCAAGCGCGGCGAAGCGATGGGACAATCCCCGGGCAGCGCCACCAGATCGTGCGAACGCGGCGGCGAGGTAGCCGATTTTTCCATCGGCGATGTGAAACTGCGCGCGATTGCGGTAGGCCAGCGGCTGGCCGCGTGACCACGCTCGATCTCGCCCTGATAATCCAGCTTGCCGACGCGCCGCAACTGCTCGCGCAGAATCTCGATTTTGCGCGCAAGCTGATATTCATAAGGCGCGTGCTGATAGTGGCAGCCGCCGCAGTCCGCGAAGTGCGGGCACGGCGGCGGCGACGCGCTCCGGCGCGGGCTCGACACTTCGAGCAGATCGGCATGAATGTCTTCGCGCGCTTCAAGCGCGCCAGCTCGCCTGGCAAAACGAACGGCGCGAGGACGACTCGTGCCGTCGACGCGCGCCAGCCGTCGCCGCCGTACACCCACTTTTCGATTCGAGACTTCGTTTACGATGGAGTTTTCCCCTTTAAAATCGCATGAAAGCACGAGTCTTTTCCGGCATTCAACCTACCGGCAGTCCGCACATTGGAAACTACCTGGGTGCGCTGAAGAACTGGGCCAAAATCCAGTACGACTACGATAGCATCTACTGCATCGTCGACCTGCACGCGGTCACCATTTATCAGGAACCGAAGGAGCTGCGCGCAGAAGATCGAAGAGCTGGCCGGGATGCTGCTGGCGATCGGCATCGACCCGACGCATTCGGCGCTGGTGGTGCAATCGGCGATCCCGCAGCACGCCGAGCTCGCCTGGATGCTGACCTGCGTCACTCCGGTCGGATGGCTGGAACGCATGACGCAGTACAAGGCGAAATCGCAGGCGCAGGAAACCATCGGCGACGGGCTGCTGCAATATCCGGTGCTGATGGCCGCCGATATTCTGCTGTACAACGCGGCGATCGTGCCGGTGGGCGACGATCAATCGCAACATCTGGAGCTGACGCGCGACATCGCGCAGCGATTCAATTCGCTGTATGGCGAAACGTTCGTGATTCCCGCGACGCATCTGCCGACGGTCGGCGCGCGGGTGATGGGGCTCGACGAGCCGGATAAAAAGATGAGCAAATCGGCTACGGGCAGCGGCCACGCGGTCAGCCTGCTGGATCCGCCGGAAGTGATTCGCAAAAAGATTTTGCGGGCGACGACGGATTCGAATCCCGCGGTCGATTACGAAAAGATGGGGCCGGGCGTCGCGAATCTGCTGACGATTTATCAGGCTTTCACCGAGCAGCCCGAGGCCGACGTGCGCGCCCATTTCGAGGGGATGCGCTATGGCGATTTGAAGAAGCAAGTCGCCGAAGCAGTGGTCGCGGCGATCGAGCCGATTCAGAAACGGTATCGCGACATTATGGCGGAAACCGGCTACGTCGCGCGGGTGTTGCAGGATGGGGCGGAGAAGATTATTCCCATCGCGGAGGGGACGGTCGAGGTCGTGAAGAAGGCGATGGGGTTGTATACGGCAAGTTGAAGTGTTGGTCCGCATTTTGATAGGAGACATTTCGGCGCGTGCCGCACAATTTGTTGTGAAGGTGCGCGACGTTATCAAATTAATTCAGCGCGACGGTTGGGGTCTGAGCCGCACGCGCGGGAGTCATCGACACTTCGTTCACCGGGTCAAGCCTGGTGTCGTTACGGTCGCCGGGCATCCTGGCGACGACGTGCCGATCGGGACGCTAAAATCAATATTGGAACAGGCAGGACTAAAGAAATGAAATACGCCGTGGTTTTCGAGAAGGCGGAGCATAACTGGGCTGCGTACGTTCCTGATCTTCCCGGCTGCGTCAGCACAGGCCGTACGCTCGGTGCGACTCGTCGACTTATTGCGGAGGGAATCGCGCTTCACATCGATGAGTTAAAACGCCACGGATACCCGGTGCCCGCGCCTCGCACCCGAGTCGGAGAAATCGAAGCGGTCGACGTGGCGAGTATCAGCTAAGCCAGAGTTTCGCCGCCGCTTTCGCGGTGTTGGTGTGGATGGTCACCGTATCCTCCACGTTCACCGCGTAGCCGCCCGCGAGCGTTACCGCGACCGGCGCGCCGTGCTCTTTGGCGAGCCCGAACACCAACTCGTCGCGCCTCTTCAATCCTTCGATGGTCAGCGACAATCCTCCGAGCTGATCTTCGCAATATGGGTCCGCGCCGGCGACGTACATGATCAGGTCCGGACGAAACTCGCCCAGGGCCTTGCGGCAGGCTTCGCTTAAGCGATCGAGATATTCCTCATCGCCTGCTCCGTCTTCCATGTCGACGTCGATATTCGAAGGCGGGTTTGATGGTCGGGTAATTGTTCAATTGATGGATGGAGAGCGTGAAGACCGTCTGGTCGCCCGCGAAAATCGCGGCTGTACCGTTGCCGTCGTGCACGTCGACGTCGATCACCATGGCTCGTCTCGATCCGCTTTTCCGCTTGCAGCTTGCGGATCGCGACCGCCACGTCGTGAATGGCGCAGAATCCTTCGCCGTGACCTGGAAACGCATGATGAAATCCGCCGCCGATGTTGAATCCGATGCCCTGCTCCATCGCCAGGCGAGCCGCCAGCGTGGTGCCTCCCGCGGCCAGCCAGAACGCCTTAACCATCTGTTGCGAGTATGGGATTTCGAGCTTCAACAGCTCCAGATAGTCGAGCGTGCCCTGTCTTCAGACGGGTCATCCATCCGCGCTGGTGAACCAGAAGAATGATCCTCATCGCCGGCCGGCGCGGGCTCAACGAAGTCGCGCGGGGTCGGCGAATTGTTCCGCGAGCATGCGATCCCGGATCATCCTGTATTTCCGGGACGGAAACACGTGGGAACCGAGATTCAGGTCGTAGCCGTCGTGATAGACCAGCTTAAAGGGGAGCAATCTTATCGCGCCTCCGATTCAAGCGCGGTGACGATGGCCGCCGCGTAAACATCGTCTTCCGAACAACCCCGCGACAGGTCGTTGAACGGTTTTGCCAGCCCCTGCAGGAACGGACCGAACGCCGCGGCGCCGCCCAGCCGCTCGACTAATTTGTAGGCGATATTGGCGCTTGAAAGGTCGGGAAAAATCAAGGTGTTGGCCCGGCCCGCGACCGTCGATCCCGCGGCCTTCGAAGCTCCGATAGCAGGGACCAGCGCGGCGTCGCCCTGCAATTCGCCATCGACGTCCAGTTCCGGAGCGCGTTGACGAACCATGCGCAAGGCCTCGATCATTTTATCGGCCGAGGGGTGCTTCGCGCTGCCCTTCGTCGAGAACGACAGCAGTGCGACTTTGGGCTTGGCACCCATGACCGCCCGCACCGAGCCCGCAGTGGCGATCGCGATGTCCGCGACTTCTTCGGCCGAAGGGTCGACGACCAAAGCGCAATCGGCGAAAGCGAGGACACCGTCGTGCCCGAAGCTCCGGTCCTGAACGCACATGAAAAAGACGCCCGAAACGGTGTGCATGCCGTCGCGGCAGGCCGATGCATTGCAGCGCGGCGCGCGCGGTCTCCCCAGTGGTGTTCACCGCTCCGCCGACCCCTCCGTCGGCATCGCCCGCCGCCACCATCAAGGCGGCTCGGTACAGCGGATTGCGCGCGATCTCCCGAGCCTGGTCAGGAAGGACGCCCTTGGCGCGCCGTCGCTCGAGGTACATTTCCGAATATCTCGGGACGTCAGGTAGCGAATCGCCCAGCAGGATCGGCTCGATCAAACGGTCGGCGGCAAGGCGGCCTGCCGCGTTTTGGACTCGTGGATCGCGACCTTCGGGAAACACGATTCTTTTGCGCACCGGCAATCCGTCGCAGTCGGTCAACTTGCTGGGCAACAAAGGACTTGGCGGATTCGGGCATCAGTTCATTGTAACGACTTTCCAAAAAGCCTTGACGGAGCAGTAATTCAGACGTATGATTCAAACATACGTATGATTTCCCAAGCGCTGGATACCAAGTCGCGGATTCTGGATGCCGCGGAAAAGCTCTTTGGAGAGAAGGGTTTCGACGCTACATCCCTGCGTGATATCACTACCGAAGCCGACGTCAATCTGGCCGCCGTCAATTACCATTTTCAATCCAAGGACAGCCTGATCGATGCCGCCATTGCGCGGCGGGTCGAGCCGGTAAATTTGAGGCGCCGCGAGATGCTGGTCGAGGCGGGGCCGGACGCGACGGTGGAACAAATCCTGATCGCCTTTCTTTGGCCGCTGATGAATAAAGATGTTGCTGCGGTTGCGCCCTTAATGGGCCGGGTATTGGCGACGCCGGACGTGTTCCTCGTCAAATTGATCAAAAAGCATATGGTGTCGGTGGTGCAGGAATTCACCGCAGCGCTCAGCCGGGCTCTGCCGAACCTCAGCGAAACCGAGATCTTGTGGCGGATGACGTTCACGGCGGGGGCAATGGCTCACATCATGGCTCGCGGGGATCATCTGGACGAATTGACCCGGGGCAAATGCGATCCGGGAGACCGGCCGGACGTTCTTGCCAGGCTGGTGACGTTCGCCGCCGCAGGATTCCGCGCCACGGAGGGCATATAGAATGCGGGTACTTCTCATCCTGAATCTTGCCGCGCTGGCGATGGCTCAAGGCGATGCGCCGGCGGCCGAAACGAAGCTTCCTTTGACTCTGAAGCGCGCGGTCGAAATCGCTCTCGCTCCGGAAGGCAGCCCGCGCGTGACGCTGGCCCAGGAATCGATCAAGCAGGCGCAAATGCGCAGACTCGAATCGCGCGCGGCGCTTCCTGCCCGGATCTGGAATCGTCGCTGACCGATCAGCGGCGAGACCACCAACCTGCACGCCTTCGGCTTCAGCTGCGTCGATCTTCAATCTGCCGCCGGGCATTAATTTCAGCATTCCCTCGATCGTCGGGCCGTTTTCAGTGTTCGACGCACGCGCGACCGCGTCGCAGACCGTTTTCGATTTCAGCTCCATCCGAAAAGTATCAAGGCGTCGAAAGTGAACGTCGAAGCCGCGAAGTCCGACTTCGACGCGACGAAGAATCAGGTCAGCGATCAGGTAGCTCGCGCTTACGTTGCCGCGCTGCGCGCCCAGGCCGCGCTCGACACGGCGCAGGCGAACGTCGATCTGTCGAAAGCGCTGCAGACCCTGTCGCAACAACAGAAAGATGCGGGAACAGGGACCGGGCTCGACGTGACGCGCGCCGAAGTCCAGTTCGCCAACGATCAGCAGCGGCTGGTGGTGGCGGCCAACGACCGGCGGCGCGCGGGGCTCAATCTGATGCGCGCGATGGGCCTGCGGCTGGACGCAACCATCGACGCTGACCGATAGGCTGGACTACAGTCCGGCCGAGGTCGGCACGCTCGACGACGCTTTGTCGCAGGCGCGAAAGCTGCGCGCGGAATTGAAGGCGCAAAAGGATCGCGAACAATCGGCGCGCTTCAGCTATGGCTCGGTCAAGGCGGAACGGCTGCCTACGCTGGCGGCGTCGGCGAATTACGGGTCCATCGGCACGGAGCTGGTCGGCGCGCAGCCGACCTACGATTACGGCTTTTCGCTGCGCGTGCCGCTGTTCGACGGCGGGCGGCGCGACGCGCGGCGCGCGGAAAGCCTTTCGCAATACCGCCAGGAACAAACCCGCACGCACGATCTGGAGCAGCAGGTGGACCTGGATGTGCGGCTGGCCTTTGACAGCATTTCGTCGGCGGCGACCGAAGTCTCTACGGCACGGGACGGTGTGGACCTGTCGGACAAGGAATTGGCCCAGGCGAGAAGACGCTATCAAGCCGGCGTCACCAACTCGATCGAGGTCACCGACGCGCAGACGCGGCTCGATCGCGCTCGCGACAATCTAATCAACGCGCTGTATGACTACAACGTGGCTCGCATCGATTTGGCGACCGCGACAGGCAGGATCCAGGAGTACGTCAACCAATGAAGAAACGAATCCCCGTAATATTGCTCCTCATCGCTATCGGCGCGGGCGCGTGGTGGTATTGGCGCGCGCGCAACGCAACCCCGGCCGACCGGCTGTTCGTGTCCGGCAACCTGGAACTGACGCAGGTGGACATATCCTTCAAAATCGCGGGTCGCATGATCGAGCGCAAAGTCACGGAGGGCGACTGGGTCAAGAAGGGCGATCTGATCGCCACGCTCGATCCACTGCATTTACCAGCAGCAGAAGGTGCGTGACGAGGCCAGCGTAGCGAGCGCGGAATCGAACTATCAGCAACTCGAGACCGGCATCGCCTATCAGAAGGCGACGCTAGAAAGCGACATCGCGGCGCGCAACGCAGAGCTGAATCAGTCGACCGCGAAGCTCGAAGTGCTGCTGAACGGAAGCCGCAAGCAGGACATCCAACAGGCCGAAGCCGCCGTTTCCGACGCGAAAGCGCAGCTCGACTTTGCGAGATCGGATTGGGAACGGGCCCAGACGCTTTTCAAGAATGAGGATATTTCCAAGCAACAGTACGATCAGTCGCGCACGAAATTCGATAGCGCTCAGGCCATGCTGCGGCAGGTGGAGGAAAAGCTTTCGCTGGTAAAGGAAGGCCCGCGGCAGGAGGATATCGCGGCCGCGCGCGCGGATGTCGCTCGCGCCAAAGCGGCGGTCGCCACGGCGGAAGCCAGTCGCATCGACCTGAAGCGCAAGGAGCAGCAACTGACCCAGCAGCGGGATGAAATCAACAAATCCCGCGCGCAGGTGGGCATATCCGAGGCGCAGCTCGCCGACACCGACGCGATCACGCCGATCGACGGTGTGGTGCTGGTCAAATCCGCCGAACCGGGCGAGATCCTGGCGGCTGGAACCACGGTGGTTACCATCGGCGATCTGGAGCATCCCTGGCTGCGCGCTTACATCAATGAAACCGACCTGGGGCGCGTCAAATTGGGGCAGAAGGTGAAGCTGAGCACTGATTCCTTCCCCGGAAAAACGTATTGGGGCAAGGTCAGCTACATCGCGTCCGAAGCCGAGTTCACGCCCAAGCAGATCCAGACCAAGGAAGAACGCGTGAAACTGGTTTATCGGATCAAGATCGACGTCGACAATTCCAGCCGCGAGCTGAAAAACAATATGCCGGTGGACGCAGAAATCATTCTTATGAGCGTTGTGATCCATGCGGAAAATCTCACCCGGCGATTCGGCGAGCTGACCGCCGTCGATCATCTGAACCTGGAAGTCGCCGAGGGCGAGATTTTCGCTCTGGTCGGACCGGATGGAGCCGGCAAGACCACCACCATGCGCCTGCTGTGCGGCCTGATGGACCCGACCGAGGGCAAGGCTATCGTCGCCGGGCATGACGTTTCGAAAGAACTGGACCAGATGAAGGATCAGATCGGCTACATGGCGCAGCGCTTCGGCCTGTACACCGATCTGACGGTCCAGGAAAATATGGATTTCTATTCGGATCTGTTCGGCATCATGGGCCGCGAGCGGGAGGAGTTGAGCACCCGCCTGCTGCGGATGACGCGCATGGATCCGTTTCGCAAGCGCGCCGCCGGGAAGCTTTCGGGTGGAATGAAACAGAAGCTGGCCCTGATGTGCACCTTGCTGCACAAGCCGCGAGTTCTGTTTCTGGACGAACCCACCAACGGCGTCGATCCGGTTTCGCGGCGCGATTTCTGGGCGATTCTTTACCAGTTGGTTCGCGACGGACTGACGGTATTCGTGACCACCGCCTATCTGGATGAAGCGGAGCGAGCCAACCGCGTGGGCTTCCTGTACCACGGGAAAATGATTCGCTGCGACACCCCGGCAGCGCTGAAGCACGGTATCGATCAAACCGTTTATCAGATTATCTCGGAGGACCGGCGCAAGACGATTGCAATTCTGCAGGAGCAGCCTGGCGTTTTAACCATACAGCCGGCGGGCGCCGATCTGCACCTGTTCCTGGACCCGAGCGTCACCTCGCCCGATCAGCTGACTCATCTGACACCTTTCGCGTTTCGTCCCATCGTGCCGTCGCTCGAAGACGTATTTATCGCTCTTTCCCGCAAAGAGGAGGCGATCAGTGCAGCCTAAGGCGCCAGGACCCGCCGTCCACATCGACAAACTGGTGAAGCGGTTTGGCGATTTCGTGGCGGTGGACAACGTTTCGATCGACGTCGCGCAGGGGGAGATTTTCGGGTTCCTGGGTCCGAACGGCGCGGGCAAATCGACCACCATCCGGATTCTTTGCGGTCTTCTGGCGCCGACGTCGGGCACCGCCACCGTGGGCGGCTTCGACGTCTCGACGCAGCCGGAAGATATCAAGCGAAGTATCGGGTACATGTCGCAGAAGTTTTCGCTGTACGACGATCTGACGGTATCGGAGAACATCGAGTTCTTCGGCGGCGTTTACGGCGTACCGGACGACAAACTTCCGGCCCGGCGCGATTACGTTCTCAAAATGGCCGGCCTCGAGGACAAGCGCTCGGCGATGACCCGCTTACTCTCGGGCGGCTGGAAACAGCGTCTGGCTTTGGGTTGCGCGATTTTGCACGAGCCACCGATTCTGTTTCTGGATGAGCCCACCAGCGGCGTCGATCCGATTGCGCGCCGCAATTTCTGGCACCTCATCTATGAGTTATCGGAAGCCGGCCACACCATTTTTGTCACCACCCATTACATGGACGAAGCGGAGTACTGCCATCGCATCGCGTTGATGTACGGCGGACGGGTGATCGCGCTCGGTTCGCCGGCCGAACTCAAGACTTCGCTGGGAGCCGGGTACCTGTTGAATCTGGAATCCTCGAATCTGCTCGAAAGTATGACCGTTCTCGAAGGCAAGCCGGGCATTCTGGACGTGGCGGTATTTGGAGGGGGCCTGCACGTGAAAGTGGAAGATCCCGGTATCGCCATTCCGCAGATTCATCGGGATCTGGAGCGCGCCGGCATTTCGGTTTTGACGCTCGACGCCATCACGCCCAGCATGGAGGACGTTTTCGTCAGCTTGATCGAGAAAGAAGAAAAAGACAAGGAGGGCAAAGCCGCATGAGTTTCCGCCGCACCCGCGCCATCGCGCGAAAAGAGATGCTGCACATCCTCCGGGATCCGCGCAGCCTGTTCGCGGCGCTGCTGCAGCCGCTGGTCATGCTGCTGATTTTCGGCTGGGCCTTGAGCCTGGACGTGGACCAGATTCCGACCTTCGTTTACGATCAGGATCAATCGCCGCAGAGCCGCGATCTGGTGAAAGATTTCAAGGGCTCGCGCTATTTTCAGATCGTCGAGGAAGTGCACGGCTATAAACCGATCGAACAGGCCATCAACATGCGCCGATGCCTGCTGGGCGTCGTGATTCCGGTGAACTTCGCGAAGCAGATCGGCCAAAAGCAGGCGACCCAGGTTCAGATCCTGATCGACGGCAGCGATTCCAATACCGCGGCGATCGCGCAGGGTTACGCCCAAAGCCTGGTGGCGCTGTACTCGCAGCGCATTCAGGCCCCCATACAGACCGCCGCGGGACACATTCCGGGCGGCGTCACGCCGCGAAGTGCGCGTCTGGTACAACCCCGATCTGCTGTCCGGAAATTTCATCGTGCCGGGATTGATCGTGGTGATCGTGATGATCATCGCCGCGAATCTCGGCTCCCTGACCGTCGCGCGCGAGTGGGAAAACGGCACGATGGAGCAATTGCTATCGACGCCGGCGCGGCCGAGCGAACTGGCGCTTGGCAAATTATCCGCGTATTTCGTGGTCGGCGCCACAGATCTGATCATCGCGCTGGTGATCGGAATCTTTGTGTTCGACGTGCCGATGAAAGGGAGCCTGGTTCTGCTGCTGACCTCGAGCGCGATCTTCCTGTTCGGCGCGCTGGGACTCGGGATTATGGTCTCCGCCATGTTCCGGTCGCAGCTGATGGCCTATCAGATGGGCACGCTGCTATCCTTCCTGCCGGCCTTCCTGCTGTCCGGTTTCATCTATCCGTTAAGCAGCATGCCGCGCGTGATCCAGCTGGTTTCTTTCATCGTGCCGGCGCGCTATTTCATGGAAGTGGCGCGGGGAATATTCCTGAAGGGTATCGGCGTGGAGCTGCTGTGGTTCAATCTGCTGCTGCTCCTCGGCTACGCCATCGTCGTGTTCTATTTCGCAGCCCGCAAGTTGCGGCAGAAGGTAGCGTAATGAGACAAAGACTGCGACGGATCATCCGCAAAGAATTCATCCAGGCGCTGCGCGATCCGCGCATGCGTTCGATGTTGTTTCTGCCGCCGCTGATCCAGCTCATGATCTTCGGCTACGCCGCCAGCCTGGACGTGGACAACGCCAAGATCGCGTGGATGGATCAGGATCGGACTCCGCAGAGCCGCGAGCTTCTTTCGGAGTTCGAAGGGTCGGGCCGCTTCGTGATCGCCGGCATGCCGACCGATGAGCGGGCCATGCAGACCATGATGGATCGCGGCCAGGTGGACGCCGTGGTGCGGGTGCTTCCCGGTTTCGCGCGCGATGTGACGCGAGGACGCAATACCAGCGTGCAGGTGCTGCTCGACGGCACCAATTCGAATACGGCCTCGATCATCTCCGGATACGCCAGCCAGGCGATCGCCCGGTATTCGAATGAGGCGCTGCGGCATCAGACCAGCGGAATGCTGGTGGGCAGCACGGTGAGCGCCGGTGGAGCGGTAGGCCAGCCGGTGCCTCAGGTGGCCGCCCGAAGCCGCGTGTGGTTCAACCCCGATCTGCGCAGCCGGAATTATTTCATCCCGGGCGTGATCGTGAACATCATCACTCTGGTGACGCTGTCCCTGACCGCGATGGCCATCGTGCGCGAAAAAGAAATCGGCACCATGGAGCAGTTGATGGTGACGCCGATCCGCGCCAGTGAATTGATCATCGGCAAGACGCTGCCCTTCGTCGCGGTGGGAATTTGGGACATGCTGCTGGTGATGGCCGCCGCCCTATTGGTGTTCCACGTGCCGTTTCGCGGAAATTTTTGGCTGCTGTTCGCGTCGACGCTTCTGTTTCTGCTGACCACGCTGGGCGCCGGATTGTTCATCTCCACGGTCTCGAAAACGCAGACGCAGGCGATGATGGCCACCAGCCTGTTTTTCCAGCCGTTCTTCATGCTCAGCGGATTTACCTTCCCTATCCGCAACATGCCGGTGCTGGCGCAATGGATGACGTTTTTCAATCCGGTGCGCTACTTCATGGAGATCGTCCGGGGAGTCTTCCTGCAGGGCGCCGGAGTCGAATCGCTGTGGCCCCAGATGGCGGCGCTCGCGGTATTCGGCGTTACCATTCTGTGGTTAAGCGTGCAGCGGTTCCACAAGCAACTGGAATAGCTCACATACAATAGAGGTTATGAAGGCTCGGGTGTATGTTAGCTTCAAGAGCACGGTGCTCGATCCGCAAGGCCAGACCATCCGGGGCGCTCTGAACGGATTGGGTCATAAATCGATCGCCGATGTGCGGCAGGGGAAGTTTTTCGACGTCGAAATCGCGCCGGGAAGTCCGCGCGATTCCGTGGAGCGGGAAATAAACCAGATCGCCCATGACGTACTGGCCAATCCGGTGATCGAAGACTATCGCGTGGAGTTTATAGATTAGCCTATGTGTGGAATAGTCGGCTACATCGGTCCGCGTAAGGCGGTCCCTATCATTCTGGACGGATTGAAGCGCCTGGAATATCGCGGGTACGATTCCGCCGGGCTTGCCGTGCTGGAGGCCGGAGACGTTCTGGGCATTCGCCGCGCGCAGGGGAAACTGCGCAACCTCGAAGACGCGCTGCGATTGAGTCCGGTGGACGGCTCCTATGGCATAGGCCACACCCGCTGGGCGACGCACGGGCGGCCGACCGAAGAGAATGCGCATCCCCATCGCGATTGCCACGGCGATATCGTGGTGGTGCACAACGGCATCGTCGAAAATTACCTGGCGCTGAAGGACCAACTGGTAAAAGAAGGCCATCAGTTCTGCACCGAGACCGACACCGAGGTCATCGCCCACCTGGTGGAGAAGTATTTCGACGGAAATTTGGAAAATGCGGTTCGCGACGCGGTCCGCCAGTTGCGCGGCGTGTTCGCACTGAGCGTTATCTCGCGCAAGGATCCTAAGAAGATTGTCGCGGCGCGCTTCGGTCCTCCGGTGGTGGTGGGGCTCGGCGACGGCGAATATTTCGTCGCTTCCGACGTTCCCGCCATTCTCAGCCACACGCGCGACATGTTTTTTCTTTCCGACGGCGACGTGGCCGTGCTCACCGAAGACGGCGTCCATCTGACCGATTTCGACGGGCGGCCCGTGAAGCGCCAGGTCTCGCACATTCTGTGGGACCCCATCATGGCGGAAAAAGGCGGCTACAAGCATTTCATGCTCAAGGAAATCTTTGAGCAGCCGCGCGCAGTCCGCGATACTACACTGGGGCGCGTCGGTCAGGAGTCAGGACGCGTCTTTCTGGACGAGATGAGCATCTCGGCGAAGGAATTCAAGGAATTCCGAAGCGTGCGCATCGTCGCGTGCGGCACCAGTTGGCATGCGGCGCTGGCCGGAAAATTCATGATCGAGCGCCTGGCTCGCGTGCCCGTGGAAGTGGATTACGGCAGCGAGTTCCGCTATCGCGACCCGATTGTTGGCAAGGATACGCTGACCGTGGTGATTTCGCAGTCGGGCGAAACAGCCGATACTCTGGCCGCGCAGCGCGAAGCGAAACTCAAAGGATCGAAAACGCTGGCTATCTGCAACGTGGTCGGATCCATGATCACGCGCGAAGCGGCCGGCACCGTCATTACCCATGCCGGTCCCGAGATCGGCGTCGCCTCCACCAAGGCCTTTACCGGGCAGTTGACCGCGCTCTTTCTGCTGGCCATGTACCTCGGCCAGGTGCGCGAAACCCTGAGTCTGGAAATGTCCAAGAAGCTGGTCGCGCAACTGCTCCATCTTCCCCGCCAGCTTGAAGACATCCTGCGCCGCGAATCGATTTACGAGGATCTGACTAAAGTGTTGTTCCGCGCCTCGGACTTCTTATACCTGGGCCGCGGTGTGCATTTTCCGATCGCGCTAGAAGGCGCGCTGAAGCTGAAAGAGATTTCTTACATCCACGCCGAAGGCTATCCCGCGGGCGAGATGAAACACGGGCCGAACGCGCTGATCGATGAAAATCTGCCCGCTGTGGTGCTCGCCACCCGCGATCCCGACGACGAAATGAGCCGCGTGCTGTACGAGAAGACGCTGTCGAACATCCAGGAAGTGAAAGCCCGCGAAGGCGTCGTGGTGGCGATAGCTTGCGAAGGCGATGAAGAAGTCGCCAAGATGGCCGACCACGTGATCACCATCGGCGCGACGAATGAACTGCTGCTGCCGATTCTCGAAGTCGTGCCGCTGCAACTGCTGGCGTATCACATCGCGGTGCGGCGAGGATGCGACGTAGATCAGCCGAGAAATCTGGCAAAAAGCGTCACTGTCGAGTGACCTTCTGGCTTGTGGTTCCGTTCCTGTGAGCCAGTTTAGTCACCGTCTGGAAGTTCGCACGCACGGCAAGCGGCTGTACCCGATCACGAGTGAAATCGCCAAATGGGTCGCGTCGTGCAACGTTGGAACCGCGCTGCTCACCGTCTTTTGCCAGCACACGTCCGCTTCACTGGTGATTCAGGAGAACGCCGATCCCGACGTCGTTCTGGATCTGGCGGATTATTTCGAACGGATCGCGCCTGAAAGTGACCCGCGTTATCGCCACACCACGGAAGGCCCCGACGACATGCCCGCGCACATCCGCGCGGCGCTCACGCAAACCAGCTTGACCATCCCGGTGATCGGCAGTCGCATGGCTCTGGGAACCTGGCAGGGCATTTATCTTTTCGAGCACCGCACGGCTCCGCATCGCCGCGCCATCGTGCTGCACCTGACCGGCGAATAGCCCGCCGTCCGACTAGTAAGCTGTCCCGGCGATTCTGTTACCGCCCTACTGAGCCGCCATGCGTCAGCATGCGGAGGATCTTGCCGCATCAGCATAGCCCGCATGCTTACGCATGGCGGCTCGGTGGAATCCCGCCCACTATCGGAATGACCGGGACAGCTTATTAGCCGCTGCCTCCCGGCCCCGGCTTCTACTGGACCATCCGCTTTCTAAGAATTGCGGGGACATCCAGATCGTCGAACATCTGCTCGTGCGTCGGTTCAGGCTTCGGCTCTTGCTTATGTGATGCGCTGGCCGCGGCGGCCATCGACATCGGCGCTTCTTCGGCAACCGGCTCCGCCGCAATCGGCTCTTCCGGATACTCCGGCTCCTCGGAAACCGCGGGCGCGGAGGCCGGCAGCGGAGGAGGAATCTCGACCACTGGAGCGGACACGGCCGCCGCCGGACGCGCTCCCTTGCGCTCGATCACCGGGAGATTTTCGCGCTGGAATCCGGTGGCGATCACCGTGATCTTCACTTCGTCGCCCATCGTTTCGTTCATCACCACGCCGAAATTGATCTGCACGTCTTCATTCTGCGCGGCCTCGCGAATCAACGAGCAGGCCTCGTTCACTTCGTGCAGGCTCAGGCGGCTCGATCCGGTGATGTTGATCAGCACGCCGCGCGCGCCGCGCACTCCGCCGGCTTCCATCAGCGGACAACTGATGGCCTTCTCCGCGGCGATCAGCGCCGCGTTCTCGCCGGTGGCCGACGCGGTGCCCATCATCGCGTAGCCCATGCCCAGCATGATCGCTGCGGATATCGGAAAAATCGCGATTGATCAGGCCGGGCGTAGTGATGATGTCGCTGATGCCCTGCACCGCCTGGCGCAGCACGTCATCGGCGACGCGGAATGCCTCGAAAAAGCTGGTCCCCTTGGGAACCAGGTCGAGAAGCTGATCGTTCGGAATGGTGATGACGGTATCGACCACGCTCGCCAGTTCCGCCAGGCCCATGATCGGCCTGCTTGCGGCGCTTCGGGCCTTCGAAGGCGAACGGCTTGGTCACCACCGCCACTGTCAGCGCGCCCAGTTCCTTCGCGAGCGACGCAACCACCGGCGCGGCTCCCGTGCCCGTGCCGCCGCCGAGCCCCGCCGTGACGAACACCATGTCCGCGCCTTCCAGCAGGTCGATGATCTTTTCGGTATCCTCGAGCGCGGCCTGCCGGCCGACCGCCGGATCGGAGCCCGCGCCCAGACCGTTGGTGAGCTTCGAGCCGATCGCGAGCTGGTTCGGCACCGGCGAGGCCGACAGCGCCTGCACGTCGGTATTGAGCACGCAGAACTCGACGCCGGTGAGCCCTTCGTTCAGCATGCGCGCGACCGCGTTCGAGCCGCCGCCGCCCACGCCGAACACGCGAATTCTCGTTTTGGGCGCGGTCTCATCTTCGATCACGAATTTCAAAGCGTCGAGTGCCATGTATTTGCTCCTTTTCTATTTAGCGTGCAACCCAACCAATCAAGCCCGGCAGCCGCCTTTTGGGCGGTTCGATGCAATTTCAATTTCGCCGAATACAGCGCCAAACCCGCCGCCGTCGTCCATGCGGGACTGTTCAATTCCTCCGGCCAATCGCCGAATCCTTTGGCCAGCCCGTTGCCCGGCCTGGCAATTCAAAACGCGCTCCGCCATGTCGCACATGCCGTTCAGCAACGCTCCGCCGCCGGTCAGCACGATGCCTTCCAGCAGATTGCGCTCCATGCCCGACGCGCTGCAGTTCCGCGCGAACGTACAGGAACATCTCCTCGGCGCGAGCTTCCAGAATCTCGTTCAGCTCGCTGCGGCGCGCCTCGCGCGGCGGACGTCCCTCGGGCGACGGAACTTCGATCAGGCTCGAATCCGCGGTCAGGCCGAGCAGCGCGCAGCCGTATTGCTGCTTCAGGCATTCGGCGTCTTCATAGGTGACTTTGAAAATCGTCGCGATGTCGCGCGTCAGGTGATCGGCCCACACCGGAATGCTGGAGGCCAGCAGCAGCGCGTCGCCGTCGTAGACCACCAGGTCGGTCGAATGCATGCCCCATGATCGAGCAGCGCGACGCCGCGCGCGCGCTCTTCCGGAAGCAGGCAGGCGTAGGCCGCGGCCATCGGCTCGAATACCGTTTCCTCCACCGCGAGCCCCGCCAGGTGCGCCGCGGCGACCACCGCCTGATGTTCCTGGAACGACGCGGTGATGATGTGGACATTCGCTTCCAGGCGCGAGCACACGCCTTTTTGCGGCTTGCGATATCCCGAGCGTCCGTCGAGCGTGAAATCCTGCGGCAGGACGTGCAGCAGCATGCGATCGCGTTCCAGGCGGACTTCCGACGGCCAGCTTCACGGCGTAGGCCAGATCGTCGACGTCCACTTCGCGCGGGCGGCCGAATTCGTAGAGGCCGCGGCTCTGCGCGCCGTGCACGTCCATGCCGCCGATGCCCACCGTGACGCTCTCCACCGAAACCTGCGCGCCGCGTTCCGCGTCGACCACGGCGGCGCGGATCGATTCGGCACAGCGCCACCTGATCGGTCACGCGGCCTTTCGCCCATCCCGCCGAGGGGGCGAGACCGTGCGACAGATAGCGGATGTGTTCGCCATCCAGCGCGCAGATGATGCAGCGCGTGCGCGAGCTGCCCGCGTCCAGACCGACGGCGAGTTGCGTTTTCGGTGGCCATCTATTCCACCACCGTAATCCGGTCTTCCAGCCGTAAATCGAGCGTGGCTGCGTCCGGCAAACGGCGCTTGATCTCGGGATAATTGCGCACGAAATTCTGATACCGCGCGCCGAAGTTGCTGGTCGCCCAGCAGCAACGTCACCATGCGGCCGTCAAATGGCTGCGTCACTTTCAGATTGTCGGGATCGGAAACATCGATCTTCGGAAATTTTCGACGACGCGGTCGCCCAGATCCTTCATCAGCCGCAGCATCCGGTGCACGCGGTCGCGACGTTGCGCCAGCGTCGTCCGACGAACGGACGCCGACCAGCACCGGCAACGTTGAAGCGATCCGCCGCGGGCGGCAGAATCACGCCGTCTTCATCGATCAGCGCGAATTTCGATGACGACAGTGCCACGAACGCCACCGGCGTGCGCTCCCGAATGCTGCACCAACACGCGATTCGGCCACAGACGGGCGATGGACGCATCCTTCACCCAATCCACGGCGCGCAGCGTCGTCCGGCGATCGCTCAAGGGCATCAGGTAGACGCTGCGCCCCGAATCGTCCGCGAATACGGTTTCGATTTGCCGCCGCGACGCGTGCGTGGCGCCCGACACCTGAAGGGTCGAGCGTATCTGGCGAGCCGTCCGCGCCGTTCAACGCGAATCGTGGATCGCGAATCAGGAACTGTTCCAGGCGGTGCAACGCGATACAGTCCCGCGGCCAACACCACCGTGAGCGCGGCTACGATCGCACGCGCATGCCGGAAACCATACGCGGAGCTGGCGCGATTCGCGGGTCGCGCTGCCTCATTCTTAGCCATGGTTAACGGAGCCTTCATTTCACCAAGCGCATCTTCCAGAATTTTTTCGCCCGCTTGCGAAACGCTGCCTGCGCCGAGCGTCACGATCGCGTCGCCTGCTTCCGCCGCCTCCAGCGACCGATTCGATCCCGCGCTCCATCGATCCGGCGTACTGCGCGCCGCGATGGCCGAACGCGCGGATTCGCTCCACCAGCGCCTCCGCGGTCACGCCTTCGATCGGGGCTTCCGACGCCGCGTAAATATCCATCACGTGCACCGAATCCGCCTGATGAAATGCGCGCGCGAATTCGTCCATCAGCGCCGTCGGTCCGGGTGTAGCGATGCGGCTGAAACAGGACGTGAACCCGCGTTAAACCGGCACGCGCGCGCCGCGGCGAGCGTCGCGCGAATCTCCGTGGGATGATGGCCGTAATCGTCGATCACCGTCACGCCCGCGCTCCGTGCCGCGCACCTGAAATCGCCGGTCGACTCCGCTGAAAGCTCGCCAGCGCTTCGCGAATCGTTTCGATCGGAACTGTCCAGTTCCAGGCCGACCGCAACGGCCGCCGTCGCGTTCAGCACGTTGTGCGCGCCGGGGACGTGCAGCCGGAAACAGCCGAGATCGCGACCGCGAAAGTCCAGATGAAATTCGCTGGCCATGTGACCGGTGGACGAACTGCGTAACGCGCAGATCCGCCTGCGCGCTCCACCCGTAGGTAATGATGCGGCGATTGACGGCGGGCAGAATCTGCTGGACGTTTTCGTCGTCCAGGCACAGGATCGCCAGCGCCGTAGAACGGAACCTTGCCGACGAATTCCGCGAACGCCCGCCGGATCTCGTCGAGGTCCGGAGTAGTGATCCAGATGCTCGCGATCGATGTTGGTGACGACCGCGATGATCGGCGCGAGCTTCAGAAACGACCCGTCGCTTTCGTCCGATTCGACCACCAGATAATCGCGTCTTGCCGAGCCGCGCGTTCGCGCCGCCCATCGTGCCGACGCGTCCGCCGACCACGATGGTCGGATCCAGGCCCGCGTGGCTCAGCACCGCCGCGACCATCGAAGTGGTGGTGGTTTTTCCGTGGCTGCCGGCGACCGCGATGCCGTACTTCTGGCGCATCAGCTCGGCCAGCAATTCGCCGCGCGGAATCACCGGGAATCGCCAGCCGCCGCGCTTCCATCACTTCGGGATTGTCGGAGCGCACCGCGGAGCTGACCACCACGGCCTTCGCGCCGGCACGATGTTCCGCGCGCGTGGCCTTCGAAAATGGTCGCGCCGCGCGCCGCCAGCCGATCCGTGGTCGGCGACGATTTGAGATCCGATCCGCTCACGCGATACCCCAGTTCCAGCAGCACTTCGGCGAGTCCGGACATGCCGATGCCTCCGATGCCGACGAAGTGCACGGGCTGGGGTTTAAAAAAACATTTCAATATTGTATTGTTTCGGCTTTTCAGGCGCCTGTCAATGGTCTCCGGATAATAAAGGACTTCCAGAATTTCCGCCGCCCGCCGCGGCCGCTCCCGGGCCGCGCCAGCGATCCGCGCCGCCTGCCCATTGTTTCCGAGCTCCGGCTCCGACAGCAATCTCGCGACTTCCTCCACCAGTCGCGCGCCGGTCATTTCCGAATCCGAGCACCAGCCGCGCCGCGCCCGCTTTTTCGAACGCTTCGCGCGTTGCGCAATTGATGCTGATCGCTGGCGGTGGGCAAGCGGAACCAGAATCGACGGCTTGCCCGGCCGCCGCGATTTCGCTCACCGTGCCCATGCCCGACCGGCTCACGACCAAATCGGCTTCGGCGAATGCCGCCGGCATATCGTCCAGAAACGCGCGTGATCTCGCCCGTCGATCGCCGCCGCGCTGAAATCGCGGCGCAATCTCCTCGTAAGCCGCGCGCCGGTCTGATGGATCAAGCGAACCGAGTCCTTGCTTCCACAGCGGCCAGCTCTCCTCCGCCGCGCGATTCAGCGTGCGCGAGCCCTGGCTGCCGCCCGTGATCAGCACCGTCAGAACATTTCCGACGCGGCTTTCGGCGGCAATGGCGAAAAATTCCTCGCGCACCGGCAGCCCGGTCACTTCGGTGCGTCCTTTCGGAAACCATCGCGCCGTTTCTTCGAAACTCACCAGCGCGCGCGAGACGAACCGCGCCAGCTTGCCGATGCGTGAATCCCGGCATCGCGTTCGGCTCCATCACGACCACCGGCAATCGCTTCCACAACGCGGCCAGCAGCACCGGTCCGGCGACGTATCCGCCCATCGAAAACACCGCCGCCGGCCTCGCGCGGTCCAGCATGCGCGCCGCCTGCCAGACGCTCCACGGCAAGTTCGCGCCAGCGTCGCGAGCGTGCGCCGCAACCCGACGCGATTCAATCCGCCGATCTCGATCCAGTCGATCGGGAAATTCCGCGGCCGGCACCAGCTTCGCTTCGATGCCCGCGCCGCGTTCCGATGAAGCGCACCTGGTGTCCGCGCGCGCGCAGTTCGCCGCGCCACCGCCAGCGCCGGAATCACGTGCCCCCCGGTTCCGCCGCCGGCCATGACGAAGGTTGCCGCGCTCATCCCTCATGTTCGCTAACGCTCAACAGCATGCCCAGGCACAGCAGCGTGCTCAGCAGGGAACTGCCGCCGAAGCTGATCATCGGCAGCGGAAATCCCTTGGTGGGCGCCATGTCCAGCACCACGCTCATGTTGATCAGCGCCTGCACCACAATCGACACGGTGACGCCCAGCGCCAGATATTTTCCGAAATCGTCGCGAGCCAGCAGGAACAGCCGCGCGCCCGCGCCACAGGATCACCATGAATCCCGCCAGCACCGCCGTCGAGCCCCACAACCCCAGCTCCTCGCCGACCGTGGCGTAAATGAAATCGGTGTGCGCATCCGGCAGGAACATCAGCTTCTGCTTGCCCTGCATCAGCCCGACGCCGAGCACGCCGCCCGTGCCGACCGCGATCTTCGATTGCCGCGGCTGATAGCTGGCATCGCGCACGCTGGTGGACCGCTGCACGTAGGCGCGCACCCAGCCGTGCGTGTCGATCATCTCGATCTTCGAATAGTCCGGATCGAAGATACGAGATCACGCGGCCCGACGCGATAGCCGCGCGAAAATACCGCGACGACCACCAGCGCCGACGCCCATCAGCGCGACGCGCAGCATGTAGCGCCGCTCCAGGCCGGCCACCCAGAAGACGATCACCGCCGTGATCACCGGCACCAGCGCCGTTCCCAGATCCGCCACCACCACCATGAACCCGAGCATCGCCACCGCGATCAGCGCCTGCCGCAGCGTCCGGCGGTCGTTGATCGCCTGCGACCGCGCGCGATACGAAGTAAGCGAGAAACAGAATCAGCGCGGGCTTGGCGAACTCCGACGGCTGAAACGATCCGACGCCTTTAATCTGAAACCAGCGATGCGCGCGCGGATCGACGAAGTACACCACCACCAGCATCCCCAGCACGATTCCGAGACCGGAAAACGCCCAGGCCGGCGTGTTGAGCCGGTGGTAATCGAGTCGCTTGAAGTACATCAGCAGCGGAAACGACACCGACCGCCCAGATCAACTGGCGGACCACGAAGTGATACGGAGGCACGTGGTAGCGCAGTTCCGCCACCGCGCTCGAGGCGCTGTAGAGCATCACCAGTCCGAAGCCGACCATCGCCAGGATGGTGAGAAACAGAATCCAATCTGTCTTGAGTCTCGCCATTAGTTCATCAGCTCCCGCACCAGCCGCTTGAATTCCCGTCCGCGATGTTCGTAATTTTCAAACTGATCGAAACTGGCGCAGGCCGGAGCCAGCAGCACGGTGTCGCCGCGCGCCGAGCGCGTTATGGGCTTCCTTCGACAGCGGCCTCCATCGTCCCGCATCGCAATCAGCGGAATCGCGCCGTTCAATTGCTGTTCGATCTTGTCGGCCGCCGCGCCGATCAGCAGCGCCGCCTGCGCTTTTTCCTTCAGGGGTTCGATCAGCGGCGTATAGTCGCTGTTCTTGTCCTTGCCGCCGAGAATGATCCACAGGCCGCCCGGAAACGCGGCGATCGCCTTCAGCGTCGCGTCCACGTTGGTCGCCTTCGAATCGTTGTACCAGGCGACGCCGTTCAGCTCGCGCACGAATTCGAGGCGATGCTCGACGCCGGGAAAGGTCATCACCGCGGCGCGGATCTGCGCGTGCGTCGCGCCGGCCAGATTGCGCGATCGCCGCCGCCGCCATCGTGTTTTCGAGGTTGTGCACGCCGCGCAAAGGGACCTCCGCGGCGTCCATCAGCGGCTTCGCCGTTGAGCATGAATTCGTCCGCCGTCCAGATACGCGCCAGGCGAAACCGCCTGCGTCGAGCTGAACCAGACGGCCTTCGCCTCGCCCCGCGGTGGCGTAGCCGCGGCAGATCGGATCGTCCGCGTTCAGCACCGCGAAATCCCCGCCGCGCTGCGTTGACGAACAGCCGCGCCTTCGTCTCGGCGTAATTTTCGATCGTGTAGTGGCGATCCAGATGATCCGGCGTCACGTTCAGTGCCGCACCAATGTGCGCGCGAAATGTTTCGGTCGTCTCGAGCTGAAAACTGGACAGCTCCAGCACGTTCCATTGCCCGGCGCGCGAAGTCTGCGACCATCGACGCCGGCGGCGTCCCGATGTTGCCGCCCACCTGCGCCGCGATGCCGCTCGACTTGCAGAATGTGGCCGGTGAGCGCCGTGGTGGTGGTCTTGCCGTTCGATCCGGTGATGCCGATGATCTCGCCTTCCAGGAACCAGCTCGCGAGTTCCAGATCGCCGATCACCGGCACGCCGCGCCGCGCGCGCCGCTTGCACAACCGGCGAGATCCGCCGGAACGCCGGGCGAGAGCACGATCAGATCGGCATCCGCGAACGCAGCGTCGGTCTGCGGCTCGACCGCGATCCCTTCGCATCGCGACCGGATTCTGGTCGACCGCGCGGACCGTCGCGCCTTTCTCGCGCAACAGTTCCACCGCCGCCACGCCGCTGCGCGCCATCCCGACCACCGCGACTTTTGCGCCTGTCAAGTTTCATCTGCAGCTTCAACGTGGTCAGCGCGAACAGCGCCATCATCAGTCCCGCGATCCAGAACCGCGTGATGACTTTCGATTCCTGCCATCCCAGCGCTTCGAAGTGATGATGCAGCGGCGCCATTTTGAAAATTCGCTTGCCGCGCAGCTTGAAGCTGCCCACCTGCAGGATCACCGACAGCGCACTCGATCACGTAGACGCCGCCGATGAACAGCAGCAGGATCTCCTGCTTCAACAGCACCGCCACCGTTCCCAGCCCGCCGCCCAGCGCGAGCGATCCGACGTCGCCCATGAAAATTTCCGCCGGATGCGCGTTGTACCACAGGAATCCCAGCGAAGCGCCGGTCATCGCGCCGCAGAAAATGGTCAGCTCGCTCGCGCCCGGGGTGCGCGACAAGTTCCAGATAGCGCGCGAAGTTCCGCGTTGCCCGCTCAGATAGGAGAGGACCGTCATCGCGCCGGCCGCGATGATCATCAGCCCGATCGCCAGGCCGTCCAGGCCGTCGGTCAGATTCACCGCGTTCGACGCGCCCACCAGCACCAGAATCAGGAATCCGCAGAAGAACGACGAACGCCAGCGGATCAGGTCCACGGATTCCGCAGCAACGGGTGGATCAACAGATCCGGCTTGAAGATTCTTGAAGAACGGCACGTTCATGCTGGTGGAGTAATGCCCGCGCGCGTTCATGGCCAGCAGCAGCACGCCGATCAGCAGCGCCGCCATGACCTGCAGCGCATTTTCCGCCGCGCCGTCAGCCCCAGATTGCGCTTGCGCGCGCACCTTGGTGATAGTCGTCCCAGAACCCGATCGCGCCGAAAGCACCAGTACCCGCCAGCGCCACCCACACCGCCGGCACCGTCAGATTGCGCCCACAACAACGTCGGCACCACGATCGACGACGCAGATCAGCAACCCGCCCATGGTCGGCGTGCCGGCCTTCTTCTGATGCGATTTCGGACCGTCCTCGCGAATATGCTGGCCGATCTGAAATTGCCCGCAACCGCGCGATCAGCCATGGACCCAGCAGCGATCGACAGCAGCAGCGCGGTGATCGCCGACATCGCCGTGCGAAAGGTCGAGTACTGGAATACGCGGAACGGCGAGTAGATAGTGAAACAGCTTCTCGTAGAACAGCCAGTAGAACATGGATCAGTTCCGGGCCCCCTGGACTTCGGAAGCCAGAAATTTCTCCAGCGCGCGCTCCACGTGCACGCCGCGCGATCCCTTGAACAGGATGGCGTCGCCGGGCTGCGGCGAGCGTCCGGATCAGTCGTCCCGCTTCGGCGGGATCGTCGAAAAAAAACGCGGCGCCGGCCCGAAGGCCGGCACGCTTGGCTGCGTCCAGCGTGTAGCAGGCCGCGCCGCGTATTCCAACGAGCACATCAATCCCCTGCCCCACGGCGTAACTTGCCAACGTCGCGATGCAAAGGCTCGGCCCAACGGCCAAGTTCGAGCATCTCCCCCAGAACCGCGATCCGCCGCCGCGCCGGCGTGTCGCGCAACACGTCCAGCATGGCGCGCACCGCGTCCGGATTGGAGTTGTAGCAATCGTTATACACTAAAACGCCGTGGTGATGGAAGCGTTCTCCGCGCATTTTTCCGGGCAGCAAGTTTCCGTACCGCGTCCACCAGGCGCTCCGGCGCGATGCCGTAAATTCCCGCCACCGCGATGCCCGCCAGAATATTCGACACGCTGTGGCGGCCCGTCAGAGCGCTCTCGAATTGCGTCGCGCCCACGCGGAATTGCACGCCTTCCATGCGAATACTCCACGTCTTCGGCGCGGACCTCCGCGCGCTCGGCGATTGGCCGTAAAAAATCGTTCGCCCCGGATACGTCGAAACGCCGCCACGCGAGCATCGTCGGCGTTCAGCACCGCCATGCCGATCGCCGGCAGCGACTCGATCAACTCGCGCTTCGCCGCGGCGATTCCTTCGATCGATTCGAAATTTTCGATGTGCGCGTAGCCGACGTTGGTCACCACGCCGACGTTGGGCTGCGCGATCGCCGCCAGGTTCGCGAATTTCGCCCGGCGTGATTCATGCCCATTTCGATCACCGCGACCTGTGCCGACTTCGTCCAAGCGCAGCAGCGACAGCGGCAGCCCGACATGATTGTTCAGATTGCCTTCGTTCTTCGCCGTCTCGATCCCCGTCGCCAGCATCTCCGCGATTACGTCCTTCGTCGTCGTCTTTCCCGCGCTGCCCGTCACCGCCACCACGTCGCCGCCCCACATTCCCGCGAGCCCGACTCGCGATCGTCTGCAGCGCCCGTAGCGAATCCTCGACCCGCAGCACCACGCCTGCCCCGCTCACCGGCCGATCCGCGACCACCGCGCACGCGCCCTTCTCGAACGCCGCCGCGACGTACTCGTGGCCGTCATGCCGCTCGGCCCCGCAGCGCAAAAAACAAGTCGCCCGGCTGCAGCGTCCGCGAATCGATGCTCCACCCGGTCACCATCGCCTCGCTCGCAACGTCGATCCCTAGCATCGCGCCCAGATCCCGCAGCGCGACCTTCACTGCCCCTTGACCCCCGGCCCGCTATACCCGAGCCTCCGCAGCAGCATCGCGCGCCATTTCCCGATCGTCAAAATCGATCGTCCGATCCTTCAAAACCTGATACGTCTCGTGCCCCTTGCCCGCGAGCAGCACCACGTCGCCGGCCGCGCTTGCTTCGAGCGCCCGACGAATGGCCTTCGCGCGATCCGGTTCCGCGACGTGCGGCGTATCGAAGCGGCGCAGCCCGACCAGCGCGTCGTTCATGATGTCGAGCGGATCTTCCGAGCGCGGATTGTCCGACGTCAGCACCACGAAATCGCTCAGTTCGCCCGCCGCCATCCCCATCAGCGGACGCTTGGCTGCGATCGCGATCGCCGCCGCAGCCGAACAGCGTGATCACACGGCCCTGCGGAGCCAGTTCGCGCGCCACCTGAATCACATTGCGCAAGCGCGTCGTCGGTGTGCGCGTAGTCGACCACCACCAGGAACGGCTGCCCCATGTCGATGCGCTCGAACCGGCCGGGCACCGCCCGGCACTGCGCGATTCCACGAGCGATCGTCTCCAGATCGATCCCGTAGCTCAGTCCGACCGCCGCGGCCGCCAGAATGTTCAGCACGTTGATCCGTCCGGCGAGCGGAGACTCGATCGCCTGCCGCGCTCCTTCATACACCAGATCGAAGCGCAATCCGTCGAAGTCCGGCGCGATATTTTCCGCGCCGGAGCTGCGCGCGTTTTGAAAAGCCGTACCACAGGATCCTGCGAGGAATCCCCGGCCATCGCCGCGCTCGCCGGATCGTCCGCATTCAGCACGCTCCATTCCGGCGCAGGCGAATCCTTCGGGATAAACAGCAGCCGCTTGGCGGCGGCGTACTCTTCCATGGTGTGGTGAAAATCCAGATGATCGCGCGTGAGATTCGTGAAGACTGCGGTGTGAAATCGAATACCGTACACCCGTCCCAACGCGAGGGCATGAGAGGAAACTTCCATTGTAAGCCCGGCCCGCTTGTTCCCGCCCGCTGCTCCAGTTCGCTCGCCATCCGCATCACGTCCAGCGATTCCGGTGTCGTGTTCGCCGCGTGCAGCACCTCGCCCGCCAGCCGGTACTCGATGGTCCCGATCAGTCCCGTCACCCAGCCGGCTTCCCGCAAAATCGAGTCCATGAAATACGACGTGGTAGTCTTGCCGTTCGTTCCGGTGATGCCGGTGAATGCACCCGCTGGTCCGGATGCTGGTAGAAATTCAGCGCCGCCGCGGCCATCGCGCGGCGTCCGTGCTCCACCTCGATCCAGGCGCCCGAGAAGTCCGCCGGACGCGGTAGCTCGCTGGCCACCGCCGCCGCCCCGCTTTTCATCGCTTCGCGGGCGAAGCTTCGCCCGTCGACGCGCGCTCCTGGAAACGCAAAAAACAGAAAATTCTCTTCACCCGGCGCGAATCGTACTCGATTCCGGAGACCTCTATCCCGGCCATATCCGCCGCAAGCTCAACACGAAGCTTTACGCCGGACAGAACCTGGAGTATGTTCATCTGGCAAATTGGACCCGGACCCGCGCGCCGGGCGTCAGAACCGCTCCGGCCGGTGGATCCTGGTTGCGGACCAGCCCCGCGTCCGCCTGCCCCAGCGCCTCGACCCCCAACCCCCTGGCCGACGATTCCTCCAGCACCGCGCGCAGCGTCATTCCCCGGAAATCCGGCACCTTCGGCCCGCTCGCGGCGGCCGAAGCTCCGTCTAAAAATGGCCGCCGGCCTGAATCGGATGCGTCCGAAGACGCCTCGGATGAGACCGGCGGCTGAGTGACGGAGGATACAACCTGATCGCGCAACTCGTCTTCCGGAGGTGCGCCTAAACCCGCAATCGCTAAATCGTCCGCTTCCGCGCTGGGCTTCTTGGCCGATGTCACCAGCACGTCGTCCGGCAGATCCTTGGGAACGTCCAGCATCCGCAGCGCCGTCGTCGCCACGTCGCGGAACACCGGAGCGGCCACTGGACCGCCAAAACCGGCGCTGCCGCCCGTGGTTCCGTTCAGCGTCACCGCGATCACGATCTGCGGATTGGCCACCGGCGCGAATCCCAGGAAGCTCGCGTTGTAGGTATGCGTGTAGGCGTGGAGCTTCAAATCGTAGATCTGCGCCGATCCCGTCTTGCCGCCCGAGGTATAGCCGCGCAGATTCGCGAAGCCCTTGCCGGTGCCGTGCAGCACCACGCCTTCCATCATCTGCCGCATCTGGATCGCCGTCTCCGGCGCGATGACGCGCTCCGGTTTCGTCGCCGCGAACCGTCTCTTCCGGCTCGCCCGGCTTCTGCCGCGCCAGCACGATCTGCGGCTTCACCAGCATTCCGCCGTTGGCGATCACCGCGCCGGCCAGCGCCAGTTGAATCGACGTCGCGCCGACCTCGTGGCCCATCGCCACCGAACCGATCGAGCTCGGCGTCCAGTTCTCCACCCGCCGCAGCATGCCCGCCGATTCGCCCGGCAGCTCGATGCCGGTCTTGCTGTCCGAATCCGAACTTGCGGACGTACTTGTACATCGTCGCGTCGCCGACCTTCAAGCCGATCTGAATCGCGCCGATGTTGCTCGAATGCGCCAGCACGTCCGCCATGCTCAGCGCCGAGTACGACTTGTGATCGTGAATGATGCGGCCGAACAGGTTGATGCTCCCGTTGCCGCAGTTGATCATCGTATCCGGCGTCAGCTTCGTGGTTTCGAGCGCCGCCGAAAGCGTGATCATCTTGAACACGCTGCCCGGCTCGAACGGAGTCGTGATGGCCAGATTGCTGCGCGCGCTCTCCGGCTTATCGCCGCGTAGGCGGTTCGTTCGGATCGAACGTCGGATAATTGGCCATCGCCAGAATCTCGCCGGTGTAGGGATTCATCGCCACGATCGAGCCGGTCTTCGCGCCGCTGGCATGCACCGCTTTCTCGAGCTCCTTCTCGGCGTCGTATTGCAGATTCGCATCGATGGTCAGCGTGAGATTCGCGCCCGGCTCCGGCTTGCGCGCGATCACCGAATCGTAGGGATTCTGCTTCACGTCGTTATAGACGCGCGCCAGACCCGGCTCGCCCGCCAGATCGTCGTCGAAACTCGCCTCGACTCCCGCCGTTCCCGTGCTCGATCGTGTCGTCCGGATTCGCGATGCCGATCGATCCCGATCACGTGCGAGGCCAGCGTGTCGTGCGGATAGAAGCGCCGCATCTCCGGCCGGAATTCCACCCATTCCAGCTTCAGGCTGCGCAGACGCTCGGCTTCGTCGGCTTCGACCTTGCGCTTCACCCACAGGAATCCGCTGCCGCGCAGCCATGCCGTCTGCATGCTTGGCGAACAGTTTGTCGCGATCCAGATCCAGACCCGCGACAGCAGATCCGCCGCCAATCCAGGTCGCGGATCTTCTGCGGATTCACGCAGATCGATTCGGCGGGCATGCTCTTCGCCAGCGGCTGCCCGGTGCGATCCAGAATCGTGCCGCGTATCGCCGGAATTTCACCGGTTTTCTGCTGTTGTTGCTGCGCCAGCCGCAGCAGATCGTCGTGATGGATCACCTGCAGAAAGATCAGCCGCCCGAAGATGACCGTGACCCACGCCAGCAGGAGCCAGAGCAGCCAATGCAGCCGCCTGGTGGATTGATTTTCCGGCATGGGCGACTCTTCTCCAAGCGCGCGCTTACTTCTTGCGGCCGATGCCGTGGTTCATGGCCAGCGAACCGCCCTTGCTGTCCAGATAAACCACCTTCTGCGCCGGCGGATCGATGAACTGCTGCTCGCGCGCCAACTCCTCCATCCGCGCCGGCGAAAGCAGCGTGGCTTCCTGCAGTTCCAGCGACGCCTGCTCGGTCGCCAGCCGCTGCCCTTCCTGCTGCAGCGACTGAATCTGGTAGCCGGCCAGCAAGCCGTAGGCGCTCGGCAGCAGCACGCCGATCAGCAGCACCACCGCCGCCACCACCGAACCGATCAGCTTCCAGCACGTTCCGCGCGCCTGCGGATCCGCTTCGCGCACCACGCGCGTGTTGTCGATCCGCTTGACGAAGAAATAAATATCCTCATTGGCGAAGGCGCGGACGCGCGCTGCGTCGCCGGCTCTCGCGCTGGTGTACGTTGCTCGCGCCGCCCGGGCGGGCTCGCGGGCCGCTCGAAGCTCCGATCGAAGAGCCGGTTGATACACATTTGCTAGCGTTGCCATTTTATTTCCGGTTTACCCTCTGCTAGCAACTTCTATTGCCCGCAGTTTTGCGCTGCGCGACGGCGGATTGTCTCTGATTTCTTCCTCCGTCAGGCCGCACGACGTGACGGGTGAGAATCTGTGCTTGCCCGTCGCGCGCCATCGCCTGAAAACTCTGCTTCACGTTGCGGTCCTCGAGCGACATGAACGTGAGCATCACCGCGCGCCCGCCCGGCTTCACCAGCTTCGGAATCGATTCCGAGCAGCGCGTCCAACTTCGTCCGTTCCTGATTCACCGCGATCCGCAGCGCCATGAACGTCTGCGTGGCGGGATGAAGTTTGCCCGTACGGGGCACGACCTGTTCGATCAGCTTGGCCAACTGACCGGTCGTTGTGATGGGCCGCGCCCGCACGATTGCTCTGGCTATCTTCCGGCTCCTCCTTTCCTCGCCCAATCTGTAGATCAAATCGGCGAGTTCCTTTTCCGATTCGTAGTTGACGATGTCGGCCGCGGTCTCCCCCTGGCTGCGGTCCATGCGCATATCCAACGGCCCGTCGGCCATCAGCGAGAACCCCCTCTCGCTCTCGTCAACTGGTACCGCGAGACCCCCAAATCCGCCAGCAGTCCGTCCACTTGTGGATATCCCTTCGGCTGCCAGCGCTCTCTCCACCTGCGAAAACGAAACTTTGTGGAAGCGAATGCGATCCGCGTATTCCGCCGTGTTCTCTTTGCGCGCGCTCTAAACTCTCCGCATCCCGATCGCACGCCAGCACCAACCCCGTGGTCAGCCGCCGCGCGATTGCCCGCGTATGCCCCCCAAGTCCCGCCGTCGCATCCAGGTAAACTCCGTCCGGTCGTATCGCCAGATACTCCAGGCACTCGCGCGAGCATGACCGGAACGTGCATACATGATTACTTCAATCCCTTCTTCTCCAGCGCCTTCACCTTGTCGTTCCAGCTCGACCATCGCGCGCTGCATGCGCTCTTCGTGAACCTTCTTGCCGGACACGTTGATCCGGCCGTTGTAATAATCGAGCCACACCGGCTGCGCTTCCAGCTCCAGCTTGCGCCGCAGCTCCGTCGGCATCAGCACCCGCCCCTGCGCGTCGATCTCCGAATTCCGCCCCGTACAGGTTCGCGATGAACGCCACGTCCTGCGCGATCTCCGCGTCGCTCGCCCGCGTTCTCGAAAAAATTTTCATTGCTCTCCCACACCGTTTTGGGGTAGATTCGAGCTAGCTTCATGTCCACCGTGGTGATGAACACCTTGTCCACCTTCAGTCGCTTTCAGGTACTCCACAAACTCCGCCGGGAGCTTCAACCGGCCCTTGTCGTCACACCGGGCCTGGAAAATTCCCAGCGGCGCTTCCACCGGTAACGAATTTTGGGGCGACTCTTCTCCGACCACCGACATCCCTCACCACTTCTGGCCACATCCAGCCACTTCTAGAGTCTAAACGCCCTTTTTTTCGATTGCAAGGAATTTTTCACAGGAACCTCAAATTCGCCCTGTATTCGCCATGCTTTACCTGAGATGACCACCATGCGATCCGTGATTTTCTTCGCCGCGCTCTGCTCGCTCGCCTCCGCGCAGTCGATCCCGCCCGATATGCGCGACGCACTCGTCTCCGAATTTCACTTCACCCCGGCCGATCTGAGTAAAGCTGAATCCGGAAAAGCCGTCGCCAGAATCGTGCCCACCGGCCAGCCCGACGACGTGCGCATGGCCGGAGTTGTCCTGATCCACGTCTCCTCCACCGATTTCATTCGCGCCTTTCGCGACATCGAGCATTTCGAAACCGCCAAGGAAGTGCGCCAGACGGGCAAATTCAGTTCACCGCCCGTCGAATCCGATTTCGCCGGCTACCATCTGCCCGATTTGAGTAAGGAGGAAGTGTTCGCGTGCCGCCCCGGCAAGTGCGCCTACAAAATCCCTGCCGACGCGATGGAGGATCTACGCCAGAAGGTCGACTGGTCCGCTCCCGACGCGAATCAGCGCGCCGAACAAATGATCCACCAGATGATGATCGCGCGCCTGCTGGATTATCAGCGGCGTGGCGATGCGGCGCTGGCGGTCTATTACGATACGCCCGCGCCCTATTCCGTCGCCGATGGATTGCGTTCCCTGCTGGGCGGAGAGACCCGGCTATGGAGCAGCTTCCCCGATCTCTTGCGCTACGCCCAGAATTATCCTCAGGACCGGCCCGCCGACACGGACGATTTCTTTTATTGGCAGGAAGCTTCGTTCGGATTGAAGCACGTGGTGCGCCTCCAGCACGTGATCATTCAGAAGCTGCCGCGGCCTTCGCCCGAGCCGCACTACGCCATCATTTCGAAAATGCTCTTCGCCAGCCACTATTTCCGCGCCGCGATCGAGTTTAACTATATTTATCCGGTGCGGACCGATGCGGGCGAGCCCGCCGTCTACTTCGTCGCCGCGCAGCGTTCTTATGTGGATGGATTGGCGGGAGCCAAGGGCGCGATCCTGCGGCGCATCGCCCAAAGCCGCAGCCCCGCGAGCCTGGCCGCAAACCTCGACCTGGCCCGCAAACAACTCGAGACGAAATAAGCAGCCTTACAGCTTCTCGGCGATCGACTTCGGCTGCAGGAACTGCAGCAGATAATCCGGACCGCCCGCCTTCGAATCCGTGCCCGACATATTGAATCCGCCGAACGGATGCGCCCCGACCATCGCGCCGGTGCACTTCCGGTTGATATACAGATTGCCGACGAAGAACTCGTCTCGCGCGCTTCCGGATCTTTTCCGGATTCTTGCGTATACACCGCGCCCGTCAGTCCGTACTCGGTATCGTTGGCCAGCTGCAAGCGCATGATCGAAATCGCGAGCCTTGGTCACCGCCAGCACCGGACCGAAAATCTCTTCCTGGAAGATCCGCGCCTTGGAATCGACGTCGGCGATCACCGTCGGCTGGATGAAGTATCCATCGCCCGGGCGCCGCTTCGCCGCCCGCGATCAGCCGCCCTTCCTGTTTGCCCGTCTCGATGTAATCGAGAATCGTCTTCTTCGCGCCCGCGCTGATCACCGGACCCATGTAATTCGCCGGATCCTCCGGACGCGCCCACGGTCAGGGCCGCACACTTTCGCGCGTCAACTTTCTCGACGAACTCGTCATACACTGCCTCATCGACAATCGCGCGCGAGCACGCCGAGCATTTCTGCCCCTGATACCCGTACGCCGATTGCACCACGCCCGTCGCCGCGCTCTCCAGATCCGCTTCGCGATCGACGATGATCGCGTCCTTGCCGCCCATCTCCGCGATCACGCGCTTGATCCAGATCTGCCCCTTGCGCGGCTTCGCGGCCAGTTCATTGATGCGCAGCCCCACGTCGCGCGATCCGGTGAACGAAACGAATCGCGTCTTCGGATGCTCCACCAGCAGATCGCCCACCGCCGATCCGCTGCCGGTGCACAGCGCAAAACTGCGCGCCGGGAAATCCCGCGGCCAGCAGCACCTCGGCGAACTTCGCGGCGATCGTCGGCGTCTCGCTCGACGGCTTGATCACGATCGTATTGCCCGTCACCAGCGCCGCCACGCTCATTCCCGCCATGATCGCCAGCGGGAAATTCCACGGCGGAATGATCACGCCCGCGCCCAGCGGCAGATAAACCATCTCGTCGCGCTCGCCCGGCATCTGCACCAGCGCGCTCCGGCGAAGCCAGCTTCTGCATCTGCCGCGCGTAGTATTCGCAGAAATCGATCGCCTCGCTGACGTCGGCGTCGGCCTCGGGCCAGGTCTTGCCGGCTTCGCACCACCAGCCAGGCGTCGAACTCGAGCTTGCGTTCGCGGATGATCGCGGCCACCCGCGCCGCCATTTCCACGCGCTCGCGCCGCCGGCGTGCGGCTGTATTCCGGGAAGAACGCATAAGCATCTTCAATCGCGCGATTCGCCAGCGCCGCGCGTCGCCTTGTGATGACGCCCGACGATCTCCGACGGCTTCGACGGATTCACGCTGTCCAGCAAATCGCCGGTCTTGTGTTGCGCCCCGGCGATCCACAATTCATATTCGTGGCCCAGTTGCGCGCGCACCTTCTTGAGCGCCGCCTGCGCCGCCGAGCGCTCCTCGGCGGTCGAAAATTGAGAGACAACTTCGTTCTGAAACGCGGCAAGCGGCCGCGAAATGGCGGGAGTAGTCATATAATTTGTCCTGAATAGTAAAATGCCGTCCGCGTGATGACTTCGTGGCCGGACCGGTTAGCCTTCCACCAGACGCCGGCCGCGCTCGATCATCTCCGCGGCGTCGTCCGCGACACGCAAACCCTTTTCGTACAGGTCGCGGCCTTTGTCCATCAGGTCCCGGCTCGCATCCGCCAGGGATTCGCGTCCTTCGCGGGTTTTCTTCTTGATCACCCGGCGCGTTTCCTTGCCGGATTGAGGAGCGTACAACAGAGCGATCGATGCTCCGATTGCGGCCCCGGCCACGAACCAGACGAACTTTCCATTGTCCATGCTTCCATTCTATCGCGCTATGCTCGGAATCATGGAAACGGTAACAGTTTTTCGCTCGGCTGACCCGAGCGCCGAGGACGACGCGAAATCCGTCCTGAATTCGTTGACTTCCAATGGGATTCCCGCCACCATCGTCGACGACCGCACGCCCGGCGTCCCGCAAGGAGTTTGGGAAATCCGAGTCGCCCTCCCCGATCAGGTCCGCGCCGAGCAATGGATCGCCACGCACCCTGTCGAAGACGAGTTCGCCAATCCCGACGAGTCCCGCGACCTCGATATGGTCACCGTGTTTCGCTCCGCCGGAACCGGCAATGAGTCGGAAGCCATGCTCGTCAAAGGGCTGCTCGATTCGAACGGCATCCACGCCATGATCGTCGGCGATGACCGCTTCCCGAATCTCTCCGAGCACGTCCGCGTCCCGCGCGTCGAACTTACCGAAGCCAAGCGCCTGATTGCCAACGCGCTCGACGCCGGAGCCGCCGCTGCCGAAGAAGCCGAGGCCGAAACCGAAAGCTGATCATCGCCGCCAACGCTAATCGAGGAGCATGGAATATACGCTCGCCTGGGTTCCCCGACCTGCACATTTTTCTTTCTTCAACCGAATCACGCAGATCGCGCTTTCAACGCAACTCCGCTTCGAACTTCGTCGCATATCGTGAAGCCGAGGAGATCGATTGCTCGTCTGATTGGAGAAGTCGGTCCCACCGAGGCGGTATACATGTCACTGCCCCAACGTGTGTGAGCCATCAGAGGGTCGCCAGACCGAGTTTCTGGCTAGAGGACGTCCTCGATAAATGTTAGAACTTAGCTGGTCAGGGCATTCAGCACTTCGGCCGCATGCCCTTCCGGCTTCACTTTGGGAAAAATGCGCGCGATCTTTCCGTCCGCGCCGACGACAACCGTAGTGCGCTCAATCCCCATGTATTTCTTGCCGTACATGCTCTTCTCTTTCCACACGCCATACGCCTCCGCGATCGCGTGATCCACATCCGGCACGAACTGATACTGGAAGCCGTATTTAACCGCGAACTTCTGCTGCGCCTCGGCTTTATCGGGCGAGATCCCGACGATTTCGGCATCGAGTTTGCTAAACTTTGGGAAGGCGTCCCGGAACTCGCACGCTTCCTTGGTGCAACCCGGCGTATCGGATTTTGGAAAGAAAAAAATCACGACCCGCCTGCCTCGAAGCTTGGAGAGTTGAAACGAGCCGGACCGAATCTCCGGCGCGCGATCGCCTGTTGTGAGTGCCATACTGACGAAATTTTAGAATACTTTCGGTTGAGAGAGGGTTGGAGATGAAAAAAGCTTTGATCGCGGGCGCTTGCTTCGTGGCCATGATCGGCGGCCCCAGCATGTTCGGCCAGAAGAAGGGCGATGCCACCAAGGGCAAGAGCGTTTTCGAAGACAACTGCGCGGTGTGCCACAACGCCGACAGCGACGAAAAGAAAATGGGCCCCGGCCTCAAGGGCCTCTTCAAGAAAGAGAAGCTGGCGAACGGCAAGAAACCTTCCGACGCGGTCGTGACGGACATCATCAATAAAGGCGGCGGCGGCATGCCGGCCTTCGCCGATCAGTTGACCGACGAAGAAAAAGCTAACGTTCTCGCTTACCTGAAGACCTTGTAGCTGTTACTCTATAAGAGTCCAGTTTTTCCCGAAGCGTCCCCATCGTCTAGCCCGGCCTAGGACATCGCCCTTTCACGGCGGTAACAGGGGTTCGAATCCCCTTGGGGACGCCAAACATTTAAGAATTCCAAGTCTCAGGCTCATCCCTTCCCGGCAGGATGTTCTCGGCCCTCCCTGATGTTGTACACGTGGGATGAGAGGCACACCGATGTTTCGATCGATTCAATTAGCGCTGGCGCTCGCGGGATTTGCCGGGATCGCCGCGGCTGCTCAGGTGACCGGCGTTCTCATGGACGTCCACTGTTCCGGGCAGTCGCGGGAGCGCATCCGTACCGACGGCCTGATGACGGGAGGCATGATCGCGGCTGAAGCTCATGATCGCGCTTGCGATCTGAAGCCCGCCTGCGAGCGCAGCGGCTATGGCGTCTACACCCGGGATCAGAAATTCCTCAAGCTCGACGCCGCTGGAAACCGCAAAGCTTTGGAAGCGATCAAGAGTTCCACCAAACTGGACGACGTCACCGTGCAAGTCAACGGCGTCATCAATGGCGACACCATTAAAGTCGAGAGCCTGAAGCTGTTGTAGGTTATTGTTGCGCGAGCGCGCTGATCACGTCCGCGCCAGGTTCCGCGCCCAGCAGGAAACGCTCAATAGTGTGCAGCGTCACGCGCATCACTTTATGAAAGCGCCCTTCCTGCGGCGGAGGTCCGGCGTTCAGATAGATCTGCGAGCCGCCCAGATAATGCGGCGGAGGCGGAGGTGGAGGAGCGGTAGGAGCCGAAGGCGGCGTGGGCGCTTTCGAGTTTCCGGAGCCAAGTCCGCTGCCCGAACCCGAACCGCCGGCGCCGCCATGCGGGATTCTCGATTCGTAGGTCGAAATCGCATCCACGATCATGCGGATCGCGCGCTGGGCGATCATCCGCTTGTCAATGCCTGATTGAGCGATCGGCTCATTGCGATACACCCGCAGCGATTCGCCGGTGGTCAGCGTGCGCGTATTGCCCTGCGGCAGCAGCGCATGCCGTACTTCCACCACGCCTTCTTCCACTTCCACCAGCGTGGTTTCGTCGTCGTCGTCGACGGAAATATCGAAGGTGGTTCCGCGCACCGAAATCACCGCCGTCGGCGTCAGCACACGATTCGGATTCGGCCCGTAAAGATGCTCAATGTGGACCTTCACCCGTCCGACTAAAACGTCCAGAAGATCCCGCCAATTCGGGGCATTTTTCCGAAATACCACGCGCGAATTCGGATACACGTCGAAGGTGGATCCGTCGGAAACCTGGAAGGTCGCCTGACCGTCCGGTCCGGTGAGGATCAACTGCTTCACCTGGATAGTGTCGCCGACCACCAGCGCCCAGGGCTCGGAATCCTTCAGCACCGAAACCTGGCCGGTCAGGGAGACGACCTTTGCCGCGTAGTCTAAAGAATCGACAGGCGGCATCTGGCCCAGGCACGCCACGGCCGTGGCTGCGAAAAGCAGCGACAACTTGGCCGTAACCGGGCGCAACGAGCCGTACATCGACAAACCTTCTCCCTCGAGTCCCCTTAGCGAACCCGTTTCAGACAGTCTAACACCAAAATTGCAGAGCAAGTTCCTGTCCCCTGGGGAACTAGTACCCTAGGGCCAAACGAATCAACAGTTTCTGAATGGATCCGCCGATGAAAGAGTATACAATGGTGACATTCTGTGTTTACTAGCGCCACAACGCGGATCTGGATTGCCACAGTACTCGCTGTATCGGGTGTCTACGCCCAAAGCGTTAATCCGGCCGCAACGGATTGGCGGCACATCGGGAACGCGGCCATAGATCTTTCGCTGGCGGGATTGGCCACCGGACCGGTGGACCGGGCCTGGTATTCAGCGGACGGCTCCCTGCTGATCCACACCGTTTCGGGGCATGTCTTTGAAACGGCTGATTTTGAGACCTGGAAAACGTCTTCGGCGACGGTTCCGGCTGTCCCGATAAATCGTACGGTCTCGGCGGCGCGATTGCCGGAGCCGGCTGCGATCCGCGACGGCCAGCAGGCGGCATATGCCTTCGGGAAATTCGTCTATCGAACCGAAAACGAAGGCGCAAGCTGGAGCAATCTCACCGAGTTCCGCACCGCATCGATCATCGGCGATCCGCTGCACGACGTGGCCGTATCGCCTTCGAACGACGATGAAGTGGTGGCCGTGGGAGCGAACGGCGTGTTTCGATCCATGGACGGCGGCAAGACCTGGAGCGGCTTGAATCAGGCGTTGCCGAATCTGCCCGCGTCACGATTGCTGAGTCTGCCTTCAGGAGAGCATGGGGCGAGCCTGGAATTGACTGACGGCAACGCCGTCGAATGGGCGCCGGGTCAAAAGAGCGCATGGACTCCGGTGGACGACGCGCGACTCGGCACCGAAATGGAGTTGCGCCGGACCTACTCGGCGCAGCGCGGAACCATGGTCACCGCGGTGGCGAATTCGGCTGAGTACATCTACACCGGCATGGCGCAGGGACGGATGAGCGTGTCCTCCGACGGCGGCGTCAACTGGACCACTAGCGGATTGAACGGTACCGGCGCGATCGAACGCATCTGGATCGATCCGAACGATCCGCGCATCGCGCTGGCGGTGGCCGGCGCGCATGTCCGCGAATTGACTGCGTCGGCTCCGTCGCCGCACGTTCTTCGGACGCAAAACGGGGGATTGTTCTGGGACGATCTGACCGGCAACCTGCCTGACGTGGGCGCCAACGGCATCGCGGCGGATCCCGCGTCGGGAGCCATTTACGTCGCCACCGACGCCGGCGTGTTCATGACTTATACCGATCTTCAGGCTTTGGGGTCGGCTCCGAAATGGACGCCGCTCCAGGGGCTTCCGCAGGGTCGCGCGATGGACGCGCATCTGGATGCGCAAGGAAATCAGCTGTGGGTGGCGCTCGATGGATCAGGAGTGTACGCGACGCTCGCGCCGCACCGGCTGCGCGATCCGCGGGTGGTCAGCACGGCCGATCTGGTGGCGCGCGCCGCCGCGCCGGGGTCGCTGGTGAGCGTGCTGGGCGCGAAGGTGCAGACCGCGCAGGCGGGAAATCTTGCGATTCCGGTGCTGACCGCGACCGATTCCGAATCGCAGTTGCAGATTCCGTTTGAAGCCACCGGATCCTCACTCTCGCTGGCGGTGAATGGCGCGGGCGGCGCGTTTTCGCTTCCTCCGGTCACGCTGGGTTCGGCCGCGCCCGCGATTTTTGTGGATCGCGACGGCTCTCCGATTCTGCTGGACGAAGACAGCGGCATGATGCTGAACGCCATGAATCCGGCGCACTCGCGAACGCACCTGCAGATCCTGGCCACCGGCCTGGGACGCGTCAACCCGGAGTGGCCGACCGGCATTCCCGGACCTACGGACAATCCTCCGCAAGTAGTAGCGACAGTCCACGCCTATCTGGACCGGCAAGCGGTGGAAGTGACGCGAGCGGTGCTGGCGCCCTACATCGGATTTTACATGATTGACGTGAATATTCCGAAAATCGTGAACTACGGTCCGGCGGAGCTGTATCTCGAAGTGGACGGGCAAATCAGCAATCGCGTCCGGGTCTATATCCAGCCTTAAGCGGCGGTGCCGCGCCAATTCCGATCCGGTGTATAGTGAATCCTGAATGCGACTCCTGCGATTTATGGTTTTGCCGCTGTGCGCTCTGTCGCTTTTAGCACAGGACAAAGCACAGTACAAAACCCAGGACAAGACCGAGAAGCTCGCACCCTACTATCCAACACCGGAAACGGTGGTCGAGAAGATGCTGCGCTTCGGCGAGCTGAAGGCGCACGAAAAAATGTTCGATCTGGGCTCGGGCGACGGACGGATCGTGATCATGGCCGCGCAGAAATTCAAAGCCGACGCGACCGGCGTCGAGTTCGACGATTCGCTGTACCGGCAAAGCATGGAGAAGATCAAGAGCCTGGGCCTCGCGGCAACCGCGCGCATCATTCACGGCGATCTACTGAAGCAGGACTACTCCTCGGCCGATCTGTTAACCGTATATCTGCTGCCCATGTCCAACGACAAGGTGTCGCCGATGCTCGAAAAACAACTCAAAAAGGGGACGCGTATCGTCGCGCACGATTTCGAATTTTCGGCGTGGAAGCCGGAAAAGATCCAGGATATTGACGACGACGGCGAAGGCCGCAGCCACCGGTTGTACCTGTACAGGCGCTAACGATGGTGCCGTATCGGGCGCGGCTGGCGCTTCGCATTACGCGCATCGTGCTGGCGGTGGCCTGCCTTGGCCTGGTATCGCGTATTCCTCCCAGGAACGCTTCACTTCCCTGCTGGCGGTGATGGCCGCTTATCTCGCGTACGCCATCGGAGCCATTTTCGAGCTGCGCTTCGATTCGCCGGTGCGCGCGGGAATCGCTCTGGTCGCCGACACCACTATTTTTCGGATTCTGCAGCTGGGTGATCGGCGCGGGATGGGTCGAGCTGGCCGGCGTCGGGATGGATCTCGACGGCGCTGTGCGCTTACCTGCTGGCCTCCGCGGTGCTGCTGCACGACCTGGTGCGCGTGATCGGCGCGGCGGCCGTGGTGACTATCCTCGCGGTTCTATTTGCTCCACAGAGCGAGCTGCCGCCGGCATGGGTGGCGCTCGCGTTGAGCGGCGTCGCGATCCCCTTCGCCATTCACAAGCGCTATCTGGACCAGCGATTGTCGAATACTCTGCGCCATAACGTGATCATCCGGTCCCAGGCACAGGGCGCTCGCGAAGCGGAGCGGCAAACGCATCGCCGCCGATTTTCACGATGGTCCGCTGCAAAGCTTCATCAGTTTCCAGATGCGGCTGGAGATCGTCAAGAAGCTGCTGGCGCGCGACGTGGAAGCCGGCGCCGAGGAACTGCAGCAGCTTCAGGATTTGTGCCGCGCACAGGTCGGCGAACTGCGGAGTTTCGTGCGCAGCATGCGTCCGGCGGACGAAGGCGTCAGCCTGCCTGCTTCGCTCAGCCGCATGGTGGAACAATTCCAGCGCGACACCGGCATCGCCTCCACTTTCAGCAGCAGCGACGTCCACGATCCGGCGGAGACCGAAGTGTCGCTCGAACTGCTGCAGATCGTGCGCGAGACGCTGAACAACATCCAGAAACATTCCGGCGCGACGCGCATGGCACTTTCAGTGGGCATGACGGATCATCGGGTGGAGATTCGCGCCGAAGACAACGGCGGCGGATTCCCGTTCAGCGGCTCATTCAAGCTGGAAGAACTGGAATTGCTGCGCCTGGGGCCGATCAGCATCAAGCGCCGGGTGCGGATGCTGGGCGGCGAGATGCAGCTCGAATCGAAACCGGGGCAAGGGTCCAGCCTGACCATTCGAATTCCGGTCTGACGCCATGACTGGCCGCGTCTCCCGATGGATTTCGATTCTGGCGTGCGCGGCGGCGTGCCTGACAGACGTGAATTGCGGGCGCTACTCGGATTTCGCTCTGCCCGCGCCAAACGCCGCTGGTCCGCGCGGGCCATTCGTGTGGCAGGCGTCGCAGAATCCCGTGATCGAGCGGGCCGACGTTTCGGATGTGCTGAATCCGTCGGTGGTGCGGTATCGCGGCTCCTATTGGAACCTTTATTCGAGCTACGACCGCCACACCTGGCGGACGGCGCTTGCGACCTCGCCCGATGGAGAGCAGTGGACAGGGCGCGGCATCGTGCTGTCGCCGTCGGGTTGGGAAGGATCGTACATTGCGGCGAACGGATCGGCGCTGGTTTACGAGGATCGCATCTGGTATTGGTACGAGGCGGGCGATCCGCTGCGCATTGGCCTGGCGACGTCCACCGACGGCATCACCTGGACGAAGCTTCCCGGTCCGGTGATCGAAACGCGGACCTCGCGGCAGCTTCGATGAGCGCGCGGTCAGCGATCCATCGGTGATTCGCGCGGGCGATTTTTTCTATCTCTTCTATACCGGCCTCGATCGGGCGCGGCGGCAGCGCATCGGAGTCGCGCGATCGCGCGATGGCGGCGCTGGGAGAAACTGCGGACCAATCCGATTCTCGAAATCGGCGAAGCGGGGGCGTTCGACGAGCATGCGCTGGGCGAGCCGGCGGTGTGGTCCAGCGGAGGATGGTGGTGGATGCTGTACACCGGCAGCGATCGCGCCGAGCACCGGAAAATCGGCCTGGCGAAATCGGCGGACGGGATCCACTGGGAGCGCGACCGCGCTTTCGCGCCCATCGCCGGCGGCGAACCCTGGGACAGCGTGGTGGTCTGCGATCCGACGGTCGAGGTGCTGCCCGATTCGGTGCGCGTCTGGTTCGGCGGAGGCGACGTCGCGAGCCCGGATCAGAACCTGCACGGCCAGATCGGCGCGGGAATCCTGTTGCCGGTGAAGTAGAGACTCCCCGCAAAATACCTAGTTAAAATTAAGGTGAAGTTGGGTATACTGACCTAAGGCTAAGGCCTTAGTTAAACTAAGGCCCTCTTGGCTCCTGAAATCAAAGGGAAAGAGGCTGGCCAAAACCGGTCTTTGGAGGACCAGATTCAACCATGAAACGATCGATTGGGACAGGTGTCTTTTTTGCCGCCTCGCTGATGGCTATACAGCCGATGCGGGCGGGTACGTGGACCGATTTCACAGCGGCGACATCCAACACGGCGACGGGGACGTTGACCTTCGGCGCGCAGACGGTGACGGTAGGTTATAGCGGAGAAATCGACTTCACCGCAGATCAACAACAGCGGGTTTCAACTATTACTCTCCGTCGACGACCTTCGCTGGCGGTCCGACCACGTCGGACATCATCGCTATCTCCGGAACGACGGCCGAACATACTTTCACTTTCTCCAGTCCGTTGCTCGATCCGACGATCGCGATCGTGAGCCTGGGTCAGCCGGGGCTGGGTGTTAGCTACAATTTCAGCGCGCCGTTCACCATTCTGAGCCAGGGTCCGAGCAGCCTGTACGGCGGATGCTCCACCTGCCTGACGGGCAGCGGAACCAGCACGCTGACCGGCAATGAAGGCGACGGAATTATTCAGTTCAGCGGAACCTTCAGCTCCATTTCCTTCACCGTCACGGGCGGCGAATTCTGGAACGGATTCACCATCGGAGCGGATGGCGTGGGCGACGCGAGCACTACGCCGGAGCCGGCTTCCCTGGCGTTAGTGGGACTGGCGCTAGCCGGGATAGGGACGGCGCGTCGCGTATTCCGAAGACAATAAGCGTAGTTCTTCAGAAAAAAATAAACCCCGGGGACGATCCAACGTCTCCGGGGTTTTATTTATAGGAGAGCTAGTCGCGTTTGGCGACCTGGAAATGGCTTAACGTATCGGCGTAGCTCGCGATGCCTTTGTACAAGGCCTCGGCGATCTTCTGGCGATGTTCGGGCTTCTTCAGCAGCGCTTCATCTCGGGTGTTGGTGAGGAAGCCGATCTCGGCGAGCACGCTGGGCATCTGCGCGCCGATCAGCACCACGAAGGGAGCTTTCTTCACGCCGCGATTCTTGGCGGTGGTGTTGCTGCGGGAGGAGAGCCCGTAGAGCGCGGATTCAATGCGCGTGGCGAATTCGCGGGATTCGTCGATTTTGTCCTTGAGCGCGATCTTTTGCAGCAGATCCTTCAGCTCAAACACGGTGCGCTGCGAGGACGCGTTCTCGCGGGTGGCCACGTCGAGCGCGGTCTTCGATGTGGTGAAGTTCAAATAATAGGTCTCGACTCCGGCCACGTAGCGGAACGGCGAGGAATTCGCGTGAATGGACAGGAACAGGTCGGCCTTATGCTCGTTCGCGATCTGGGTGCGCTGTTCGAGGGGGATGAAGGTGTCATCGGAGCGGGTATAGATCACTTCGCTGCCGAGCCGTTCTTCGAGCAATTTCCCAAGGCGCTGCGCGACGTCGAGCACCACATCCTTTTCGAGCAGCCCGGACGGGCCATGGGTCCCGGCGTCGTGTCCGCCATGGCCGGGATCGATTACGACGCGGCCGAGTTTCAGACCGAGGACGCGAGTCGAGCGACCGGTCGCCATTCGAATTGCTCTTGGCGGGTAGCGCCACTGGGGTATCGGGAACTCGGGCCGGCAGGCTGGTGGCCTTGGCGGTGACCAGTTCGGACCTTGACGGGATTGGGAGTCGCCGGTTCGGTGAGGCGCGCGGTTTCGACCGGCGGCGGCAGCGCGGGAGCGACCAGCGCTTGAGGCGTAGCCTTGCGCGAGCGCATGGAACCTCGCACGGTCATGAGACTGTCGAAGCTTGGAAGGGTTTTCGGCGCGGAGCTCGCGAGGGTCGAAGGCGGCTGCGGCAAAATTTCGAGTTTAGGCTCGGGAGGAGGCGGGCCGACGTGCAGCGGCGGCGGCGCAAATACGCGGCGCGCCGGTTTGCTGACGATCACCGGGGGCAGGCTCGACGTCGCATTGACTGAGAGATCCGGCTTGGCGGAGAGAAGATCCGCGGCGACGGTGTTGACCGGAGTATCGGTCAGAGTATTCGAACCGGTCACGCTGGTGGCGGAGGGAGGCGAGGGGCGGTCCTGCGAACGCAGCTCGATCATCAGGCGGTCCGGACGCGAAAGCTGCGACGCGGTGAATTCGGCGTGATCTTCCAGGTCGAGAACAATGCGGGTGACGCCGCGTTGCGTTTCGGCGACGCGAATCTGCTTCAGCAGCTTATCGCCAACGGGAATGACGTGCATCCCTTTTTCAAACATGGACGGCTTGGCGCCGACGATATCGAAGAAGAGGCGATCGGGATTGGGCAGGCGATCGGACTTGTAATGAAAATCGGAAGAGACTTCGATGGCTACGCGGGTGACGTCGCCCAGGGACCAGAAGCGGACGGAAGTGACTTTCGCGGTCTCGCTTTTCACCGCGGGGTTGTTGGTCGCGCCGCCGAGACACACTCCCAGCGCGAGCATGGCGCCTGCGACCACGCGCGAGCTACTGCGTCGTTCTGAGGAACAGCCGTCCATTTTCGTCTACGAAATGTTCCAGCTTCTGATACTGCTCCTGAACCATCGGCACGGGCGCCACGGACTTTAACGCAGCGGGCTTGGCGGCCAGTTCCGCGGACTTGCGGGCCTCGGCGTAACGCCGGTCTACCTGTTGCACGTAATTTTGAGTTTCCTTGTAGGGCGGGATGCGGTTGTATTTTCCGACCGCGCCGGGGCCCGCGTTATAGGCGGCCAGCGCCAACCGGTCGTCATTATAAAGGCCCTGCAGATATTTGAGATACTTCACGCCGCCTTCGATGTTCTGTTTCGGATCGAAGCTGTCGTCCACGCCGAGCATCTTCGCGGTGGACGGCGTCAACTGCATCAGACCTTCGGCGCCTTTGGGCGAGACGGCGTCCGCGCGATAATTGCTTTCCACCTGGATCATGGAATGCACCAGCAGCGGATCGACGTCGTGACGGCGCGCGGCCTGATCCACCAGGTCGCGGATTTCCTTGGGAAGAATTCGGGCAGGCGTCTTCGGCGCGGTGGCGATCACGCTGCGCACGAGTTTTCCCGTGCGGGGATCGGCGCGCACCACGACGGTACGACGGTCCACCGGCGCGGCGGTCGCGTCGGCGGCCAATAGCGAGCCTATGGGGGAGGCGGCCAGCATGGCGAATACTATGAAACAAATATACAACGTTTTGTTTCCATTCACTATATGCCTATGTCCACTCCGGACATACGCTATCATCTTCTCATGAGTGGGGCGCCCAACGGGAATCCGCGCGCGGGTTACGTCCTGGCGGGCGGCCGAAGCCTGCGGATGGGCCGGGACAAGGCTCTGCTGGACTTGAACGGGGCCACCTTGATCGAAAGAATTGCTTCCCAGGTTCAGCGCGTCGCCGGAAATGCGACCATCATCGCTCCGGCGGGCCGGTATGGCGATTTGCGATTTCCCGTGATCTGCGACGCAGTGGAACCCTGCGGACCGCTGGGCGGCGTCTTTACCGCTTTGAGCATTACCGGCGCGAGGTGGAACCTGATGGTCGCCTGCGACATGCCGTCGCTCACCGTCGAGCTGCTGGAAGACCTGTTCCGCGCCGCGGAAGAGAGCGATGTGGACGCCGTGGTTCCGGAAAGCGCCGGGGGCCTGGACCCGCTGTGCGCCGTCTATCATCGAAGCTGCCTGGAGAAGGCGGCTGCGGCTATCGACCGTAAAATTTTCAAAATGCACGATTTCGTCTCGACTCTCCGATTCCGGCGCTGGCCCGTTCCGGACCCCGCGCCGCTTGAAAACGTCAACACACCAGATGAATGGAATAGCAGGGGAAACGGCACGGGAAACAAGCGGGGACCGGCTCAATGACACCTGCCCCGGAGCAAGGAAACGGCGAGCCGATCGTCAACCCGCAGCATTACGTCGAATTCCACCATGTCTATAAGACGTTCGATCACCCTGTTTTAGTCGACGTGAACTTTGAAGTGGATGCGGGAGAGACGCTGGCGATAATCGGGCGCAGTGGCGTGGGCAAGTCGGTCACGCTCAGCCATATCATGGGATTTCTCAAGCCCGATGCCGGCCGGGTGGCGGTGGCGTATACCGACATTACCGATTTCACCGAAGCCGAAATGCGCCGCATCCGCAAAAAAGTCACGATGGTTTTTCAATCCGGCGCGCTGTTCGATTCGCTGACGGTGGGCGAGAATATCCTGTTCTCTCTGGAACTGCGCGACGATTACGACGAGAAAAATAAAGAAGACGTGGTGAACGGACTGCTGCAGATGGTGGATCTGCTCGAATACCGGGACCATTATCCGGCCGATCTTTCGACCGGCTACAAACGGGCGGTGGCCATCGCGCGCGCGCTGGCCGCGCAGCCGGAGTGCATCCTTTACGACGAGCCGACCACCATGGTGGACCCGATCATGTCGGATCATCTGACCAGCCTGATGCTGCGGCTGAAGACGCAACTGAAGCTCACCGGCATCGTGGTGACGCATGATCTGGACCTGATGCGGAAAGTGGCCGACCGGGTGGTCGTATTATTCGAAGGACGGTCCATTTACTTCGGACCGGTGGCGGATCTGGAAAAATCGAAGCATCCGCATATTCAGGAATTCCTGGCGATGGACAGGGTTTAAAAGATAGGGGTAAGAAAATGAAAATTTTTCTGCTGGCCTGCCTGAGCGTTTCCTTGTCGGCGCAGACGCCGACCATCGAGCAATCTCTCAATCTGAAGACCGCGGGATCGCCACGCATTTCGCCCGACGGACGCTTCATCGCCTATACGGTTTCGGAAACGAATTGGGAGGAGGACGCGTTCGAGACGCAGCTCTGGATGGCGATGACCTCGACAGGCGAGCGCTATCCGCTGACACATTCCAAAAAATCGTCGAGCGATCCGCGCTGGTCGCCGGACGCGAAGCATCTGGCGTTTCTCTCCGACCGCGACGGGAACCAGCAGATTTACATGATTTCGCCAGCCGGCGGCGAAGCGATCCAGGTGACCCATTTCGACGGCGGCGTGACGTCATTTGAATGGTCGCCGGACGGCAAGCGGATCGCGTTCGCGTCGACCGGCGGCGAGTCCAAGGCGAAAAAAGATCGCAAGGAAAAATACGGCGATTTCGAAATCGTGGAGGGCGACTACAACATGGTCCAGTTGTGGACCTTCAACGCCAGCGAGGAAAAACCGAAGCCCGAAGCGCTGACCACCGGCGCGCAATTGAGCGTGGGCGATTTCCAGTGGTCGCCCGATTCGAAGCAGATCGCCTTCAGCGCGACGCGCGATCCGGATCTTTCGAGCGGCGACACGGCCGACATCTACGTGGTCCGGTTGTCGGATAAATATGTACGGAAACTGGTGGACACGGCGGGGCCGGATCGCGGTCCGGTGTGGTCGCCGGACGGGGCCAGGATCGCTTATGAAACGGGCGGCGGATGGTATCTCAATTCGCATATCGCCATTGTTCCGGCGGAAGGCGGCGCGCCGAAAATCCTTTCCGAATCGTTTGACGAGAATCCCAGGCTGGTGGCATGGTCGCCCGCGGCGATTTATTTCGAGGCGATGCAGCGGACTTCGTCGCACCTGTTCCGCATGAATCCGGCGACTGGCGCAGTGGAAAAGATCAGCTCGCCCACGGATCTGCAACTGGGCGGGGCGTCGTTCACCGCCGATTTTTCGCAAGCCGCGTTCACCTGCGCGCTGCCCAACCAGTATCCCGAGATATGCGTCTCGCCGACCAACAACTTCGCGATGAAGCCGGTGACCAGCATGAAGGATCAGATCAAGGGCTTCAAGCTGGCGCATCGGGAACTGTTCGAATGGAAGTCGAAAGACGGAACGCCGCTGGAGGGAATCCTGATCAAGCCGGCGGATTTCGATCCGGCGAAAAAATATCCGCTGCTGGTGGTGATTCACGGTGGACCGACCGGCGTCGACCGGCCGACGCTGGGTCCCGATCGCTATTATCCGATCGAAAATTTCGCGGCGAAGGGCGCGGTGATTCTGCGGCCGAATTATCGGGGCTCGGCCGGATATGGCGAGAAATTCCGGTCGCTCAACGTTCGCAATCTCGGCTTGGGCGACGCCGACGATGTGCTCAGCGGAGTGGACGCGGTGGTGGCCAAGGGTTATATCGATCGCGACCGGGTCGGGTCGATGGGCTGGAGCCAGGGCGGTTACATCTCGGCATTCCTGACCACCTATTCGGATCGCTTCAAGGCCATTTCCGTGGGTGCGGGAATTTCCGACTGGATGACGTATTACGTCAACACCGACATTCATCCGTTCACGCGAAATTATCTGAAGGCGACGCCGTGGGAAGATCCGGAAATTTATCGCAAGACGTCGCCGATCACGTACATCAACAACGCCAAGACACCGACGCTGATCCAGCACGGCGAGCTGGATCGCCGGGTGCCGATTCCGAACGGCTATGAGCTGTATCGCGGCTTGAAGGATCGCGGCGTGCCGGTGAAGATGGTCGTTTATAAAGGATTCGGGCACGCCATCAACAAGCCCAAGCAGCAGCACGCGGTGATGGAGCACAACTACGAATGGTTCAGCCAGTGGATCTGGGGCGAGACCGCGCCGGCGGCGGCCGCGAGCTCGACTGGCTCCGGCGCCAAGTAGCGGGTCATTTGGCCGCGTAGTAGCCGTCGCGCGCCTGGACGATCTGATTCTTTTCCGCCGTGGTCACGCGCAATTTCCGGAATCCGGCGCCGCTATTTTGATCCGAAGTGTAGCCGAGGCTGTACTGGCTGCGCAGCTCGTCCTGAATCTGCGCATAAACCTGGTCGATGGTCTGCTTCTTGTTGCCTTCGAAATATCCGCCGCCGGTTTCCTGAGTCATTCGCTCCAGGATTTTCTTTCCGTCGACGTGATCCTGTTGCGGATAACGTCCCATGCCTCCACGCCGGCCCATGCCGCGGCCCATCGGCCGGTTGAAGGATTCCTCGCCGCCGAAGTGAATCGCATAGACCAGGGTGTCGGCTTTCTGCGCTTCAAGAATCGCGTCGGTCAGGGTTGAACGGCTTCCGCGATCCTCGCCGTCAGTCAGCAGGATAAGCGCCTTGCGCCCCTTCTGCTTGCGCATCAGTTCATCGGAAGCGAGGAGCACGGCGTCGAACATGGTGGTCCCCGCGCGTGGACGCGGCTGGCCGGGATCGCCCTGGCTACGGCGATTTAACTGGCGCGGAGGCGCGACGTCCAGCTCGTTCAGGGCTTTCTGGAGGATCTTGCGCGACGCGGTGAGGTCCTGCAACAGCTCGACTTCGGAATCGAAGTGAATGACGAAGGCCTGGTCTTTATCCTCGCGCAGGACCTGATCGAAAAAGCGGTAGCTGGCGGCGCGTTCCTGCTCAAGATAAGGCCGCACGCTGCCGCTGGTGTCGACGAGAAGGCCCAGCGTGAGCGGCAGGTCCGATTCCTTGGAGAAATATTTGATGGTCTGAGGATGGCCGTCTTCCTCGATCTTGAAATCGGCCTGCGCCAGATCGCGAAGGACGTTGCCTTTTTTGTCGCGAACGGTGACGAAGACGTTGACCAGGTTCACGTCGGTGGAGAAGGTCTTATCGGCTTGCGCGGTCTTATCCGGCTGCTGCGCCAGGGCGAGCCGTCCGGCCGCCAGGCAGGCGAGAAAATCACGACGGGAAAACGAAGGATTCATTTCATTTACGACGGATGTCTATTTCTTTTAGACGGTTTCATCGCTGCGAAAGATTACCGCCGATTCCCGTCACGTGATCATTCGGCGCGCAAGGCGTCGGTGGGGTCGATTCGTGTCGCCCGGCGCGCGGGAACGTAGCTCGCAATCGCTGCGACGGCCAGGAACAGGACCGCGCTCAAAAGTAACGTCACCGGATCGGTCGCGCTGGTCTGATAGAGCAGACTGGACATTAGCCGGGTCGCGGCCAGCGAGGCAGCGAGGCCGATCAAAATTCCCGCTCCGGCGAGCGTCATCCCGCTGCCGATCACCAGCCGCAGAATGTCGCGCCGGGCGGCTCCGAGCGCGATACGGATTCCCATTTCCTGGGTCCTCTGCGCCACCATGTAGGCGATGACGCCGTAAATCCCGACAATCGCCAGCACCAGGGCGACGGCGGCAAATGCGCCGAGCAGGAACATGACGAATCGCGGCTGCGCGTGAAGCGATTCGAGCAACTCGTCCATGGTTTTAATTTCAGTGACCGACTGATCCTTATCCACCTGGCCGATGGCGCGGCGCACCGCGGAGACCAGGCCGCGCGGATCGCCCGCCGAACGCACGCTGACCTGCAGCATCGGAAAGGTCATCTGCGGATAGGGCAGAAAAACTTCCGGAATGGCGGGCTGCGCGGGACCGTTGTTCTTGGTGTCGCCCATTACGCCGACAATCTCATAAGGCTCGGGGATATTGCCGAGCCACACCCGCTTGCCGAGCGGATTTTCATTGGGGAAGAAGCGCCGCACCGTAAGCTGATTCACGATAGCGACCTTAGGCGAAGCCGGATCGTCATGATCGTTGAAGGATCGCCCGGCGATCAGGGGGATGCGCATCACCTTGGCGTAATCCGGGCTGATCTGCTGAAGATTCACAATCGGCCGCTGGCCCAGCACCAGCGCGGGCTGGCCTTCGAACAGCACCGGAGTCGCGTGCGTTGCCTGCACCGGCAAAGCGGTGGATAAGCTGGCGGCTTCGATTCCCGGAATCTCTTCGACGCGCGCCAACAGGCTTCGATAATAGGCGACCGCTTGCGCCGCCTTCCCGTATTTCGCCGGAGCAAGCATGATCTGCATGCTCAGAACGCCTTGCGGATCGAATCCGGGCGAAGCGCTGCTCAAGCGCAGGAAGCTGCGAATCAGCAATCCCGACGCGACCAGCAGCACCATCGACAACGCAATCTGCGCGACCACCAGGGCGCTGCGAGCGCGATTACGCAGCCGGTTGCCGGTGCTGCCGCGCGCTTCCTCGCGCAGGGCCGCGTTTACGCCGGATTTCGAAATTTGCAGCGCGGGCGCGATGCCGAACAGGACGCCGCTCACGAGCGAAATCGCCAGCGTGAACAGCAACACACGCGGGTCGATGGACAAATCCGCGGATTGCAGGGCGTCGGTACTGAGAGAAACCAGGATGCGCGTTCCCGCATGCCCCAGCGCGATGCCCAAGGCGCCGCCGGCGACGGCCATCAAGACGCTTTCGGTGAGCACCTGGCAGATCAATGTCGCGCGCGATGCCCCTAACGCGGTACGCACCGCGAATTCCTTGCGGCGTCCGAGCGCGCGCGATAACAGCAGGCTGGCGACGTTGGCGCACGCGATCAGCAGCACCAGACCCACCGCTGCCGAGAGGATCAGCACTGTCGGCCGCACATCGGAAACCAGCTCGCGCTGAAGATCGCGGGCTCCCAAAGTGAGATTCAGAGACGCGTCGTAATTCCCCGGCAGATCGCGCCGGTATTGCTGATAGATGGCCTGAAGCTCAGTGGTCGCCTGCTCGCGCGAAACACCGGGACGCAGGCGGCCGATCAGATTGAAATACGCTCCGCCTGCCGCGACCCGGGCGGGCGTGACGAAGTTCATATCGAATACGCGGCAAGTCCACACATCGCGAGGCGCGCCGAACAGCGAAAACACGAAGCCAGGCGGCAGCACGCCGATCACAGTGTAATCGCGCGAATCGAGCGTGATGGTCCTGCCCAGCGCGCTCTTCGGATCGCCAAACAGGCGGGCTGCGAACTGGTACCGCAGCATCACGACATTGGTTCCCCCCGGCCGGTCTTCTTCAGGAAGAAAGGTCCGCCCGAACAGAGGCTGCACGCCGAGCACGTCGAAAAATCCGGCCGTCACCCGCGCGGCGTTGAGCTGTTCCGGATCGCCGAATCCGGTCAGCGTGAACATGTCGTAGATGGATGCGGCGGAGCGATCGAAGGATCGGTTATGCTGCTCGACGCGCGTGTAAAAAGGATAAGAGAGCCGGCCCCAGCTTCCGCCGTGATTGAAATCGGCGCCGGAGATCAGCACCAGGCGATCGGCGTTCTGATACGGCAGAGCGCGCAGCAGCAGAGCGTTGGCGACGGTGAAGATCGCAGTGTTCGCTCCGATGCCGATCGCGAGCGTCAGAATCGCGATCAGCGTGAACGCGGGAGATTTGCTGAGAATCCGAAGCGCCAGGCGAACATCGCGCATGAGACTAGCTTACGCTAACTCATCACATTACCCTCACCCCATGAATCCGATTTTCTGCGCTCCGAAATTCGAAAAATTGGGGAATACCATGGGCAGGGCCGTGTCCGGAATGCCGAACCAGGATGCGAGCGTCGCGCCGTATTGATCGATGGACGTGGTCGGAATCCAGCGCCCGCGCGTATCGGTGTCGTTCGGGCCGCCGAGCTGGAACGCCGGGAACGACCCGTAAATCTGGCCGCCCTGCACCGCGCCGCCGACCACCATATGATGGCTGCCCCAGGCATGATCGGTGCCGTCGCCGGTGGTGGGTTGAAACGTCCGGCTGAAATCGGACTCGGTGAAGGTGGTCACGTTCTGCGCGACGCCGAGCTCCTGCGTGGCCGCGTAAAATGCGGCGATCGCCTGGCTCAATTCCGGATACAAAGCGTTGTGCGCTTCGAGCTCGCCCGCATGGGTGTCGAATCCGCCGAGCGAGCAGAAGAAGATCTGGCGGCGCATCCCCAGGTAGCTGGAGACCTGAATGATCTTCGCCACCTGCTGCAATTGCAGCGCGAGCGGCGTATTCGGAAACACGGTCTTGAGGGTGGTGCCCTTGGCGAGCGCCTGGGTGAGCGCGGTCGCATCGTCGATGCTGTTGGCGAGCGTATCGTTCGCCGCCTGCGCCAGCGCCACGCCGCTGTCCAGTTTCAGCAGATTGGTCATCGCATTGAATCGCGCCTGCGACGACGCCGAAGTGTTGAATCCCGCCGGCTGGAGCGAGCCGCCCGGCGAGATCGCCACCGGCTGCGTGGTTGCTCCCGCGCCCAGCAGCGCGTTCCCGGCCACGGAAAAGAACACTGGGAAATTCGAGGAGTTGATCTTCTGCGATTCGATGTAATCCGCGGCGCGTCCGCCCCAACCAGTGGGACTGTTGCCCTGCCCCACCGACGTCTGCCATTGCAGTTGCTGGTCGGAGTGCGAAAACAGGTTCGACGGCACCGGCGATTGCTGCGCCTGATACTGCGCGCGCGTCAGCGGCTGCACCAGGGACCCGACGTTCGCCACCACGGCCATTTCCTTGGACGAAAACAGGCTGGCCATCTCCGCCAGTTTCCAGTGGAAGGCGTACGGCGCGTTGGCGGCGCTGTAAACGGTCTGGGTCAACTGCGTCGCGCCCAGCGCCACGCTGCCGCGAATGGTGGTGTACGCCTTAAAATTGGTGTCGTCCATCGGAATGATGGTGTTGTTCGAATCGTTGCCGCCGAACAAAAACACACACACCAGAGCTCGATAATCCGGACCGGACTGCGCGAGCGCGGGCAGCAGGCCGAACGGACGCAGCGCCAGCGATCCCACCGAAGCCGCGCCGACTCGAATGAATCCTCGACGTGAAAACATGATGATGTCCTTTACTGAGCTACTTGAAATTCGCTGGACGTAAGCACGATGTACAGCGCGGCCTGCGCTTTTGCTTTCGCCGTAGTCTGGGCATTGGCCGCGTCGCTCGCGGCCTGCGTCAGGCCGCTCGACATCTGGTGATGCAGAAAAACGTAGCTGATGTAATCGAGCAGCTCACTCAGGTTCGCCGCCTTGGCGGTGAACGTAGTCAGGTCCAGCTTGGTGACGCTGTCGAGCGCGCCGTACACCGCCGAGTTCACCACGTTGGTCCGATAAGTGGCGGTCTGCGTCGAATAAATCTGAAATTCAGGACCGTACATCCCGTTCGCGATGCGATTCTGCGGCGAGAAATAGCTGAACACGCTGGCCGAGTTGAACAGGTTTTCGCCCAGTTGATTCGAATAGTTGTTCAACGAATTGGCCGCGGTGGTAGTTCCGTTGAGTCCGCGCGCCACATTCGTCAGGAACAGGATCGGCTCGCGCAGATGACCGAAACTGGCCGGTATCACGGCATTATCCTGATCGCCCGCGCGCGCTTCCGGATCGGTGAGAATGGCCGTGATCACGGCCTTCATGTCGCCGCTACTGTTCGAAAAAACCTGCGAGACCCGCTTCACATACGCGGGACTCGGATTGCTGGTCACCAGGTGCTGGATAAATTGCTGGCTGACGAAAGGAGCCATGGACGGCTGTTGCATCAGGGCGTTCACCACCGTGTCCAGATCCTGTTCGGCGCTCTGTCCGGCGGGAACCACCACGTTATTGAAGATCGTTTTCGCCGTGGTGTCGTGCTGCGCTTCCACGGCGATCATCGGCCCGAAATAATACGCCGGATTATTGGTCTTGGCGGTCGCGCCAGGCGCGGTGGGATAGGTCCAGCCGGTCATGACTTTCGCCAGACTGGTGACCACCGCCTGATTGTAGGTCGGGATGGGATTCTTATTCGCGTCGAGCACCGGGCTTCCGTCCGGATTCAGCTCCGTCAACCCGAGCGTGAATAACTGCATCAGCTCGCGCGAGTAATTTTCGTTGGCCGCCGTTCCCTTGGTCGCATTCGCCTTATTATTGTTGGCCATGTTCAGATACGTCCCCATGGCGGGACTCAGCGTGACCGCTTTGATAATGTCGCGGTAATTCCCGAACGCGTTATCGCGGAAGATACGCCAGTACGGCGGGAACGCGTACGCCGGATGCACCGACACCTGCGACACTACCCAGATCTGCGAGAGCATGAACGCGACGCGCTGCCGCAATTGATCGGGACCCGTCAGCGCATTCTGGAAAAACGCCGCGGTAACCGGTCCGAGCGCGGTATTCTGCTGGCCGGCCGAGTTGAGAAGGGCCTGGTCGGGGATGTCCGACGGAGCGGCCGTAAACTGCGCCGCCATCCAATTTTCGATCCCTTCCTTGCGCAGCGCCTCGATGGATGCCGGCGTCGGACCCCAGGTAGCCTGATCGAGGAACCGAGCCGCGGCTCGCGTGGTCATGTCCGGCGGCACCGCGCGCTCGCGATCCTGCGGCAGACGCTTGACGGTCTTTTGCGCCGCGGGCTGGTCCGGCTGGCCGAATCCGATGGAACAAATCAGGAGCAGACCGAAAAGCGTTTTCATGCGTTCACCTCACCGCGTACAGTTCTTCGAACACGCATGCAAGCGGAAAGTATCGGTCCGAGGAATCAATTATCGAACATCTTCCCGATCCCCGCCAGACCCAGGCAACCTTAGATCGGACCCGGAACGCTACAATAGCCGGAAGTGAAAGTTCTCATTGCGGATAAATTCGAGCAATCCGGTATCGACGGCCTCCAATCCGCGGGCTGCGAGGTTTCCTATCAACCCGGATTGAAAGACGATGCCCTGGCTGCCGCGGTCGAGTCCCTTCGTCCCGAGGCGCTGGTGGTGCGGTCGACGGCGGTCACCGAAGCCATTCTGAACGCGGGAGCGCTGAAACTGGTGGTCCGGGCGGGGGCCGGATACAACACCATCGACGTCGCCGCCGCTTCGCGCCGCGGGATTTACGTCTCCAACTGCCCGGGGAAAAATTCCATCGCCGTGGCCGAGCTCGCGTTCGGACTGTTGCTATCCCTCGACCGCAAAATTCCCGATAACGTGATTTCCCTGCGCCAGGGCAAATGGAACAAAGGAGAATTTTCCAAGGCGCGCGGCCTGTTCGGACGCTCGCTTGGCCTGATCGGACTCGGCAAAATCGGCGCGGAGATGATCCCGCGTGCCCACGCCTTCGGCATGCAGGTCGCCGCCTGGAGCCGCAGTCTGACCGCGGAATCTGCGGCCGAGCTCGACATCGAACGGAAACAATCGGCCGAAGAAGTAGCCGCGGCCAGCGACGCCGTCAGCGTCCATGTCGCGATGAACAGTCAAACCAAAGGTCTTCTCGGCGCGCGATTTTTCGAAGCCATGCGGCCCGGAGCGCTGTTCATCAATACCGCTCGCGCCGAGGTGGTGGACCAGGATGCGCTGCGTCGCGCGATTCAGGAAAAAGGAATTCGCGCCGCGCTCGACGTGTACGCCAAGGAGCCCACTGGCAGCACCGGCGAGTTCGCCGATCCCATCGCCCAGGAAGTCTACGGAACGCATCACATCGGAGCGTCCACTGATCAGGCGCAGGACGCGATTGCGGCGGAGACCGTCCGCATCGTGGCCACGTTCAAGGATTCGGGCAAGGTTCCGAACGTGGTCAACCTCGCGAAATCCACGCCCGCCTGTTGCGCGCTGCTGGTCCGCCATCTGGACCGTCCGGGAGTGCTGGCGAGCGTGCTCGACGCCATCAGTGGCGCGCGGATCAACGTTCAGGAAATGGAGAACGTGGTGTTCGAGGGCGCGGAGGCCGCCGTGGCCCGCATTCATCTGGAAGCCGAGCCCGCCGAAGCCCTGCTCGCGCAGATTCGGTCGTCGAATTCGAATATTCTCGAGGTCGGCCTGATCCAGCAGAGCCGTGCCTGAGCGAGCGGCAAAACTTTACATTCCCAAAGTCTGATTGTCCTTGGCGCTGCGCCGTTAGTGGAGTATAGTTGCTAACAACCTGAAGAGGTGGGGAACCTCGACAGTTCTTCCGTAGCGAAAGGATTGGGTGGTCAGGGCTTGTTGTTCGTGGTTTTCGATGCCCTTCGTACTCCTGGCAGGGAGTCTCGGGACCGTCTTCGCACAGCAAACTCCATCCGGTACCAGTACGTCGGCGGTCGCGGAAGCCAAACCATTAGGCTCCGATCAAATCATCGCCAACGCTTATATCCCGCTCACGCTCGAACAGAAGTATATGTTCACCATCGCCAGAGTCGCCGGACCGGGACCAATCATAGCCTTGGGATTCCACGCGCTGATCGATGACGCGATGAATCGTCCGCGGCAGTGGGGTACGGACGAAGGGTCCATCGGCCTGCGCACGGCATCCGCATTCGGGCGAAGCTTCCTGCGGCAGAATATCGCTTTCGGAGTTCGCGCTCTGGATCACGAAGACCCGCGTTATTTCCGGTCCGGGCACGGCCGGACTGCTTCGCGCGTCCGATACGCGGCGGTCCATACGTTAACCGCTCGAAACGATAACGGATCCACCATGCCGGCCTACAGCCTGTTTGTATCCGCTTCCACTATGCCTTTCATCGCCCAGTCCTGGCGGCCGGAGCCATTCGGCATCGGACGGGGATTTCGAGGCGCCGGCATCGGCATCGGTGTCGCGCTCGCCGCCGACCTGTGGCACGAATTCTGGCCGGATGTTCAGGCTAAACTCCCCGCGAAACTCAGTGGCCGCCGAAGCTCCTGGCTTACGCGGGAGTTATTGGACCACTAATCTGTAGCGCACGCTTCCTGCCCATCGCCAGAACCCCGCCGCGGTATTTCAATTTGCCGTTCACCAGCAGGTCCAGCGGACGGTTCACCGGATGATCGAAGGTCAGAATATCTCCCTCATCCAGCGCCAGCAGCGATTCCAGGCCAAGCATCGGCCCCGTCAGCCGGGCATCCAGATGCAGCTTCGCGGGACGGATCAGGCGCAGCACCCGGGAGTGTTCCTCGTCGGTCGCCAGCGTCTTGCGAACGGTGCGGTGCTGATCGAATTTCTGGCGCAGCATCTTCACCAGAATCGAGGGGATCGCGATGTTCATCAGCCCGGAGATGTCGCCGATTTTCACTTCAATGCTGATCGCGACGACGGCTTCGTTTTGCGCCAGAATCTGAAGCAGCTGCGGCTCGGTCTCATGGCTCTCGATGGAAAATTCCATCTCGGTGACCGCCATCCAGGCGTTGCGCAAATCGTTGAGGATCACCCGCAGCAGGCCGTCCAGAATGCTTTGCTCGATCTCGGTAATCTCCCGATGGAAGCTGGCCGAAGTTTTCCCCGTGCCTCCCAACAGCATTTCCAGAATCGGAAACACCAGCGCCGGGTTCAGTTCCAGCAGCGCGTTGCCGTCATAAGGCTTCATCGCCAGCGCCACCAGGCTGGTGGGCGAGGGCAGCGATTGCGTGAACTCCTGAAAGGATAGTTGCTCCACCGAAATCAAATTGACCACGATATAAGAGCGCAGATACGCGGATAAGCTCGACGCCAGGCCACGCGCGAAATTGTCGTGCAGCATGTGGATGGTCCGGAGCTGGTCCTTCGCGATCCGGTCCGTGCGCCGAAAATCATAAGGCTCGGCCTTGGGGCCCGCTTCGGCCGGGGAGTTGTCGTCGTGCGCTTTGCGGAACGCGCTGTCGATTTCCCGTTGTGTGAGTACCCGATCAGTTGCCACACTCTGTTATCGGCGCGCCGGGAGCCCGCCAAGATTCAGAGTTATCTTAAGCCGTACCATTAAAAGCGAGTGACTTCTCCTATCCACGGCGTGCTCGCCGCCGCGCTGACTCCACGGCGCGACGGCGGAATCGCCATCGATTCGTCGGCTGCGCTCGATCTGATCGGTTTTCTCGAATCGCATGGAATCGACGGCATTACCCTGCTCGGCTCCACCGGCGAGTTCCCTCATTTCGACTCCGAAGACCGCGCGCGTCTGGCCGCGCTGATCTGTAAGCGTAGCCGGGTGCCGGTGCTGGTTAACGTTTCTCACTCCACGCTCGATGGAGCCGTCGGTCTGGCGGAATCGGCCGCCGATGCGGGCGCGGCGGGAATCCTGGTCATGCCTCCTTATTACTTCCGCTATAGCGCGGAAGATTTGCGGACTTTTTTCCTGGAATTTGCTGCCCAGATCAATGTTCCCGCTTATCTGTACAACATCCCCCAGTTCACCAGCGGACTTCCCGCATCCGCCGCCATCGATCTGCTGGCCACCGGAAAGTTCGCGGGCATCAAGGATTCGAGCGGGCAATGGGAGTATTTCGAAGCGCTGCAGCAGACCGCGGCCGGGCACGGATTCTCGGTATTCGTCGGCGGCGAGCGGATTTACAGCCGGGCTTGCGCGGCCGGCGCCGCCGGGACCATTTCAGGCATCGCCAGCGCTGTGCCGGAACTGATGGTCGCCATCGATCGCAGCGCCCGATCCGGCCAAAGCACCGCCGATCTCGATCGCTACGTCTCGGAATTTCTCGATCGCACCGCCGCCTTCCCTTTTCCCGCCGGGATTCGGGAAGCGCTCAGCGTGCGCGGCCTCAAGACCGGCCCCCACGCGGTCCCGGTGAAGGAAGCAGACGAATTTCGAGCCTGGTTTCGCGATTGGCTGCCGCCTGTGGAACGGGCCTGCGCCTGATTTACTGCGCCCGCAGCCCGAATTCGCGAACCAGTTCGTCCGTCGAATAAAGCCGGATCCAGTACGCGCCGGGACGGAGTCCGGAGGACAGGTGGATCTTCAGCTGCCCGCCCGACGCCTGCGACTGACCGGTCCAGGTCCGTTGACCCTGGGCGTCCACGATCTCGACCCGATATACCGCATCCGGCGTCAGATCGATCAGGTCGAGGCTGACCAGAGCATCCGCGCGAGCGGGAATCGCCGCCTGGCCGTCCCCTCCCCTAAACGTCACGAGTTGCACAACCCTGGTCGCGGAGACAGAATGGGTCGCCGGACGAATCGTCGCCACGGTGAGGCCGAGCGCGGCCGCGGCGATGACGCTCCCCATTCCAACACCGCGCGCCCAGGTCATCCGGCCGGCCGAGGCTGGAGCCCGTGCCGCGTACATCCGCACGGCGGACGCGAATTCATCAATCTTTTTAAGGGCTTCACAACACTGCGGGCAAATGAGCAGGTGTTCTTCCAGCGCTTCGATCTCGCGTTCCGATAAACGGCGGAATCGATACTCTTCGAGTATCTCTTCGCTGAGGTGGGCGGTTGCAAGTGGTAGGGGCCTGAGCATCGTTGGCAAGCCAGGCGAAGGAATCATTGGTTAGAATCCTCCTTCGTGCCGAACTGGTATCCGTCCCTTAGTGGGAAATCCCCGCCGAAGTTCTCAAGAAAACTGAGCCTAAGACGCGATGAGCCAATCTTTTCTTGCCGAGTTCGCCGAAGCGGGCTTTGGCGCGGGACTTCAGCAATCGAAACTGCGTCTCGGTAAGATCCATTTCCGAGCAAATCTCAGCTTGCCCTTGTTCGCGCAGATAGAAGCGGGTCAGAATTTCGCGGTCTCGCTCGCACAGCTCGGCCATCACCCTTCGAATCAGATCGTTGCGCTGCCGGAACATGACGGCGTCTTCGGGATTACCGCTGGGGTCGATGATCCGGACCGAGGCGTCCATATCGATCTGCTCTTTCCGGTCATGGACCATGCGGTCGATATGGGCGGCCACCTGCCGTCGCACGATGGTCCGGACAAATCCCATAAGTCGATGTGGCTCACGCAGTTCGCCTTTGCGAATCGCGTGCACCACCACCAGAAAGGTGTCGTGAACCTTGTCGTCCAGCTCCTGCGGACCCAGTTGGCGGCACAGGTAAAACCGGATGCCTTTGGAGAACAGGGCGTACAGCTCGGCCATGCCATCGGTTTCTCCGCTGCGGATCCGCTCGACCAGCTCGGCCCAGGAAGCGTACACCTCGGCTGCGGATTCGGAAATGGGCTCGACCGGCGGCATCGCCTGTTCCGCTGCGGCATCGTGGCGCCCGGTCACCGCAGACTCCCGTTCAACCGGTAGGAAGCCCAGTAAGCGGGAGCTGCCCTCCAGGTACCCGAATGGATCATCTCGATCTGACTGTGGCGTAACGCCTCGGCGGGTGGCTCGGTCCGCAAGTGGCGATAGAAGCTCGCGAAAATTGCGCCGTTCGAATCGCGCACCGGCCAGTGAGTCGAAATGACGGCGGACGCTCCCGCGATTTGCCAGGCGCGGGTCAGCCCGAACAACCCGGCTCCGTCCCGAATTTCACCTCCACCGCTATCGCAGCCGGTCATGACCACCACCGCGCCAGGGACGCGGAGCCGGGCGACCTCAGCGGTGCTCAGCAATTCCGGCGCGCCGGGATCGCCCAGGCCGAAGGCAATCATAGCCTCGCTCGGTTGAGCCGGACGGAACACCACATGGGTGGCCAGATGAATCACCGCCGGCCGGTCGCCCAGTGCCTGCAGAAAACGGTCCCGCCGCGCAGCCGGTCCTTCGAGCAGCGTCGAGCTTTCGGGATTCCAGCTTTGCGCGCTCGATTCGACTTCCGCGGCGCTTCCCACCAGTCGCGTCAACTGGCCGTCGGCAGCCTGCGCCCTCCATCCTATATATGGACGTGCCGAGCTTCGCTTCCCGCGTGGATCGGCGGCGTTGTAGATCGGATCGCCAACCGCCAGCAGCCGCCCGTTCCGGCGGTCAGGCCACGAGTCGCGGCCGAGCAGGAAGGCGCCCGGGACGATTTGTAAAGAGTGCTTTTCTATCAAGTACTTGGCTTTCTGATCCCCGGTGGTGATCGCGTTAAAAGGCAGGTCCAGCAGCGCTCCACCCAAGGAAAGCAGCCAGTGCGGCTTCGCCTTCTCGCGCCCACTCAGGCCGCCGGTCAACTCGGCATACAACTTGGTTCCGAACCGGTCCGCGTCCCGCCCATTACGAACCGCGTCCCGGAAAACGTCGACTTCCGCCCGAATCTGCCCGGCGGCGGGGACCCGGTGAAGACTCACCGAGTTCCGCGTAACGGCCCAAACATAAGACCGTTCCTTCCCCAACGAATAGCTGAGGAATAATTCAGAACTACTTAATCCATGTTGGAAATGAATAAGTGAATTCTTAGTGCGAAAATTCTCCGAAGAAATATTCGGGAGTACCATTCCCGCTTTGGCTTCCAGTTCTGTGAGTTTCAACTTGAGACGATCCTGCTCCGCTGCCCCTGGCTGCTCCGATCGTAAGCGGGCTAAGAATTCCCAATATTCGACTGGCAATCCTTCGCGCCACGCCTCAGCCAAAGCGAGGCTGTCGCGAAGACTGGCGGCGCGATTCATCTCCAGGGCCTGAAACGCTTCGCCGGTCCAGCGCGCCTCGCCGGTCGCCAGGGCCTGACGGGCCGCGGTTTCGACGAATGCCTGAAAAACGCTGTGTTCCAGGTCGACATTCGCGCCGGCGAGCACCGACTCCGCGGGAAGAATTCCGCGCCACCATTGCGCGGAAAGGTCGATGGCGGAGCTGAAATCGTCTAAAGCACCGTCAATATCTCCGCGCGCAAGCCGGATCTGCCCGCGCTGATTCTTCAAGAGAAACTTCGGTTCGCCGCCGCGCGAGTCAAGCGCCAGTTTCGTGAACCGACCGGCGGAGTCCACATCGCCCTGCGCGAGTTTCAACGCGCCCAGCAAGGCGTAAGAGAACGGCAAGTCCGCCCGAGCGGCGGTGCGGCGCAAGCGGAAGGCTTGGTCGAGCGCCCTCTCGGCATCCTTCCATTGCCCGTTATGGAGCCATGCTTCGCCGAGAAGATCCCAGCCGCGAGCCTCCAATGGCAGGGATCCCTGGCCTCGCGCGGCCTCAATCGCGCGGGCGTAAAATCCCTCCGCCTGCCCGTCCTGCAGCGCCGCGTGGATTCGTCCCAACTGCAAGAGAAGCTGCGTCTCGTAATAAGGATGCGGCAGAGCGCGAATGCTCTCGAGACCCTCATCGGCCGAGCGGACCGCCGAATCGATGTCCTGCACCTGAAGATAAAGGCTCGAAAGATTGATTGCGAGGGCGCCTGATTCCAGGTCCGCATGCGCCGCGGCCGCCATTTGCCGGGCTCGCAGCAGCGATTCAAAAGCCTCCCGAAAGCGGAACTCCAACACCTGACAGGCGCCCGCGCCGGTAAGATAGCGGACCGCCGCCAACTCGTCGCGCAGTTCCAAGGACCGATGGAAACCCTTTTCGTAAGCCTGTTCCGCGGACGCAAAATCTCCCGCCTGCCTGTATTTCAGGGCTTCCTGGCGTATTTTCGATTCGTCTTGAGTGCCCCACCAGAGGCTTGGACCGGATCGTCCAAACCTGGCGGCCGCCGACGGGCGAGAGGCGGCCATCCACAGCGTGAGGACCACACAAAGGCACCTGGGGAGGTAGACCATTTGCAGGTTCGCTGTATCTCGCCAAGCATAGTACCAGACTTCAACGACATATACCAGTAATGTTTTAAGCTTAAGCGCGGAAATTAACACTAGTACTACAATCGGTCCATGGGCTTTGCCGAGCAGAAAGTGACCTTGTCCGGACTGCCCGCGTATCGAGCTGAACATTTTCCCTATTCGGGACCGTATCCCTGGCTCGATTGTCCCGATGCGGCGGAGCAGATCGATCGGAAGGAAGCTTCCGGCGAGCTCACTACCGGCCAGTCGGCACTCTGCCGCAAGTGGAGCAACGACGGCTACGTCATTCTGCCCGGCTTGTTCGACGCGGCGACGCTCGATCGCGTGTGGGGTTCCTATGAAGGCGCGGTGAGCGCGGGGAAAATCAAACTCGCGGCCGACCCGGCGGGCGTGGACGATCCGCACCCCGGGCGCTTTCTCAATCCCCATAAACGCGCCGGAGCGTTCTGCGAAATCCTGAAACATTCCGGGCTGATCGCGTCGATCCGGCTGTTGATGGAGCGGGAGCCGAAAGTACTGCAGACCATTGCCTCGCACAAGGGCTCGCAGCAGCCGGAGCATTCCGACTCGATCCACATGACCACCTATCCGCTCGGTTATCTGACGGCGGCGTGGATCGCGTTCGAGGATATCCATCCCGATAGCGGACCGCTGGTGTATTATCCGGGCAGCCATCGCCTGCCGTACGTGTTCAGCAAGGACGTCGACATTTCCGAATCGGATTATAAGCGCGAAGGGTACGCGGCTTATCAGGCGAAATACGAGCCATTTATCAAAGAATTGCTGGGCAAGCATCAGCTGCAGCCGCATTACTTTCATGCCCGGAAGGGCGACGTACTGATCTGGCACGCCAACCTGATTCACGGCGGATCGGCGCGCCGGGACCTGCGGCATTCGCGCAAGGCGGTAGTGGTGCATTTCTTCGTGAAAGGCGCCTTCGTGTATCACGATCTGGCGGCCAGCCGCTCCCGCCAGCAATATATGGGAACCTGTCTGCTGCGGGATGAGGCGGGCAGAAACCTGATCGTCGACGCGCGGCGCTTTTTCCATCCATCCCGGAACAAATAGCAGATCGGAGCGTCTAAGTCCCATGCCGTGGAAGGATTTCCTTTACGCCGCCCGTACTTTGCGCAAAAGCCCGGTGTTCGCCGTCACCGCGATTGTCACCATCGCGCTTGGCATCGGCGCCAGCACCGCCATCTTCAGCGTCGCGAATGCCGTGCTGTTGCGGCGTCTTCCTTATAAGGATTCGGACCGCCTGGTGCTGGCCTTTGGCGACATGCGCAAGCGCCACGACTTCGACGGCCGGGTGTCCAACGAGAATTTCCTGGACCTGCGCAATGGGGCGAAAAACTCGTTTGAGGATTTCGCCGCGGTGTCCACCGGCCGCTTCAATATTCCGCGCGATGACGGCACGCCGGAGCAAATCCGCTTCGCTCAGGTCACGTCGAATTTCTTTTCGATGACCGGCGCGAAATTCGCCGCGGGACGCGATTTTGACGCTGATGACAGCCAGCCGCAGCCGCCTCCGCCGCCCAATGCCGATCCCAACCAGCCTCGGATTGCTCCGCTCCCGACCATGGCCGTTCTCAGCTATGAATTCTGGCAGCGCCGATTCGGAGGCAGCCGCGATGTGCTCGGGAAGACCATCATGCAGGGCGGATTTTTCCGTCCGGTGGTGGTGGGAGTTCTGGCCCCCGGATTCGAACTGATGTTCCGGCCGTCGCTGAATGAGGAATCGAAGCCGGATATGTGGATCGCCTCGCGCGCGCCTTACGACAATCGCAACCGCAACGGGTATTTCTGGCGCGCCATTGGACGCTTGAAGCCGGGCGTGACCATCTCCCGGGCGCACGATGAAACGGAACTGGTTTCGGCTGAAATCCGCCGTAATTTCCCGGTCTACGCGGGCGGCGATTTCGATTACCGCCTGGAGCCGATGCATGCGCACATGGTGGCCGAAGTGCGTCCCGCGATTCTGGCGCTGCTGGGCGCGGGAATGTTTCTGCTGCTGATCGCCTGCGCCAACGTCGCGAACCTGTTGCTGGTGCGAGGGTCGCTGCGCGAGCGGGAACTGGCGGTGCGCGCGGCGTTGGGAGGCACGCGCGGGCGTTTGATCCGCCAGATGCTGGTGGAAGCTCTGCTGCTCGCCGTGGCCGGAACGCTGCTCGGTCTGGCCCTGGCGGAGGCCGGGATTCGGGTACTGGTGGCGCTGAGTCCGGAGAATCTGCCGCGCCTGGATGCGATCCGGCTGGATCTGCCGGTGGTCGCGTTCGCGTTTGTATTCGGCCTGCTCGCGGCGGCGACCTTCGGGATCGCGCCCGCGTGGCGCGCGTCGCGGCCCGATGTGATGGAGACTTTGCGCGGCGCCAGTAGGACCGCCGGGTTGGGTGCCGCTGGTCCGCGCAGCGTGGTGGTGGTGGTGGAAGTGGCGCTGTCCTTTGTGCTGCTGGTCGGATCGGGCCTGATGGTCCGGACGTTCCTTGCCTTGCAACATGTGAATCTGGGCTACGATCAGCACCATCTGCTCACCTTTCAGGTTTTGAGACCGGCCAATAATCCGCTGATCAAGCCGGAGCAGCGCGCCGCTTATGTGCGGGCTCTGCGGGACAAATTGCAGAGCATTCCCGGCGTTGAGAGCGTCGCGGCGTCGGCGCTGCTGCCGCTCGCGGGCGGATACAGCACCATCCGCTGGGGCAAAGAAGACGCGCTTGCGGATCCCAGCAAATATCAGGCCGTCGATTCGCAATTCGTGATTCCGGGGTATTTCGAAACGATGCGCACTCCGCTGCTGGCCGGGCGCACATTCAACGATACGGACAATGCGGCGGACCGCAATGAAGTGGTGATCGACCAGGTGATGGCCGCCAAGGCGTTTCCCAATGAGTCGGCCATCGGCAAGCGCATTCTGATCCGGGTGCGGACGCCGGAGCCGGAGTGGGTCGAGATTATCGGCGTGGTGGCGCATCAGATGACCGCTTCCCTGATCGATTCGGGACGCGAGCAGGTTTACTTCACCGATGGGTTCGTGTCCTTCGGCCGCATGGCTCGCTGGGAACTGCGCACGGCGGGGGATCCAGGACAATTCGCGACGCGGGCGCGGGAAGCGGTCGCGTCGCTGGATCCACACCTGTCGCTGTTCGAGGTCCAGCCGATGGAAGTGCTGGTCGAGAATGCGCAGGCGGGGACGCGCTTTTCGCTGCTGCTGATCGCTGTTTTTGCTTCCATCGCAGCGCTGCTGGCGGCCGTCGGACTTTATGGCGTGCTGTCGACCATGGTCCGCCAAAGGACCGCGGAAATCGGCATCCGCATGGCGCTGGGCGCGCCGCCGTCGCGAATTTTCAATTTGTTCGTGACCCATGGGCTGGAATTGAGCGCGGCCGGCGTGGGCGTCGGGACTGATCGCGGCCTCGGCGCTGACGCGGCTGATGAGCAGCATGCTGGTAGGGGTCAAGGCTACCGATCCGATGACGTTCATCGCTATGGCGGTTTTGTTTTTCGTGATCGCGGCGATCGCGTCGTGGCTGCCGGCGCGGCGCGCGGCGAAGCTGGATCCGACCATCGCGCTTCGCGAGGAATAAAAACGGAGCGCCGGATTGCCGACGCTCCGAGTTTGCCTATTTAGTTGTCAGGCGGAAAAATCACAATCGGGTCTCCCATTGATGATGTGCCCCCTTTCCGAGCGCCTTTTGTGCAAAAGATAACCGGGGGAATGGAACTCACCGGGCCGATGAAAGTCTGAACTGCGAGTAAATAGAGGGGTTGTTTATCGTTCGCGAAGGGCGACTACGGGATCGACCAGGCATGCTCGCCGCGCCGGAACCAGGCAGGCGGCGAGGCCAGCGACCAGAATGAAGGCCGCCGAGGCGGCGAAAATCCAGAGATTCTTTTCCGGGGCGATGAATTTCGAGGCGACGACGGCGGCGGCGATCCCGGCGGCGATCCCCAGCGCAGCCAGCATCGCGGCCTGTCTCGCGACGAGGAAAATTACAGCGGTATCGCTCGCGCCGAGGGCCATCCTGATGCCGATTTCGCGTCTTCGACTCATCACCGTTTGGGAGAGGATGCCGTACAGTCCGGCCACGGCGAGCAACAAGCCGCAGGCCGCGACGGCGCTCATGATCCGGGCGCCCAGGCGGGCGCTGAACATCGCGCCTTTCGAAAAATAATCCCCCAGGGCGCGGACTTCGCTGATTGGTTGGGAGGAGTCGATGGAACGGATCGCGTCGATCACGGCGGGCGCGGACTGCGAAGGATCGCCCCTTGTTTCGAGATGCAGCACCATTCGCGAGGCGTAGTTCTGGGAATAGGGCAGGTAGAAATACGGTTTGGGCGATTCGCCGAGATTGAAATATCTGGCGGTACGAACCAGGCCGACGATTTCGACGGTCCGATGGTCGATGCTCATCCGCCGGCCGATGGGCGAGCCGGGGAACCATTTCGCGAGGGCTTCATTAATGATGGCGACCGGCGGGCTGGCGGCGGTGTCGCGGCGATCGAAGGCGCGGCCGGCGATGACGGGCATGCGGATCAGGTCGAAGTATCCGGGCGTGACCAGGTTCATCCAGCAGGCGAGACGCTCCTGATCGCGGCCCGGCTCCCGGCCTTCGATGGCGATGGAGCGCTGCGCGCCGGTGTAGCCGAGCGGAATGGATTGCGCCAGCGCCGCCGATTTTATGCCCGGCATGGTTTGGACCCGGGCGAGCAGTTGATCGTAAAAAGAGCGCGCCGCTGTTTCGCGGTAGCGAGCCTGGGCCGGATCGAGCGCGATGGTCAGGACATGGTCGGTTCGATAGCCGAGGTCGATTCTTTGGGAAACCAGAATGGCATGGAGCAGCAGGGCGCCGATGATGGTCATCGCGGTGGCGACGGCGATTTCCGCGGCAACGACGGCGCCGCGCCACCAACCGGCGTGACGCGGCGGGAGGCCTGGAGCGAGTCCACTAATAGCGGCGAGGGCCGCGGTGAGTCCGATCACGACGCGGACATCGATGCGCGGCGCGATGGAGAAGGGCATGTCGGTGGGCAGCGTCGCGAAAGAGGCCAGCAGGCGAAGGGCGCTGGAGGCCAGGGCTGCGCCGAGCAAGGCTCCGGTGGCCGCGAGCAGCGCGCTTTCCATGAGGGCTTCCCGCAGCAGGCGCAGACGCGTGGCGCCGATGGCGATTTTGACGGCGATTTCATGCGACCTTCCGGTCCGGCGCAGCATCAGTAAGGCCGAGAGATTGGCGGCGACGATTACGGCGATCAGCGCGGCGACGAGGATCAGCAAAGCGGTTAAGGCGGGCATGGTGCGGTCGGTGCGCAGGCGGGTCTCAAATTCGGTGAGCACGACCGCGCGCCGGCCGCGGTTGGATTCGGGGAATTCGCGTTCGAGGCGCGCGGCGATGCCGGGTATTTCGGAGCGGGCGGCGGAAGAGGCTCGGGCATAGACGCTGAGGAATCGCCTGGAGCGGTCCTCGAGAGGATGTCCGGTGGAAGGCAGCCAGCCGGCTTCGTATGCGCCGATCGGCACATAGAATTGTTCGTGAGCGAAGCGCTCCAACGAGAAATTTTGAGGCGCGACGCCGATGATCTGAAAGGATGCGCCGCCCATCTTAAGGATGTGACCGGGGATGGATGGGTCGGCTCCGAATTGCGACTCCCAGAAGGAATAGGCCAAAACGACGACGGCCTGGCGCGATTCATCGGGGCGAAAAGTGCGTCCGATGACAGCGGAGACGCCGAGCGCGTCGAAATAATCGGCCGTGACGGCCAAGCCCATCGAAATTCGTGGAGGATCTCCAACGGCGACCAGCACCTGGGTTTGGGCAACGGCGCGGGAAACGGATCGGGCTCGGGCGAAGTCGAGGAAGTCAAAATACGAAACGAACCCAAGGGGCTGACCCTGAGAGACGGTAAAGATCCGGAGGATTTCAGAGGGCCGGGCGACGGGAAGAGGGCGGAGGAGGATCGCGCCGGCGAGGCTCGAGAGGACCGTGGTCAGGCCGATGCCCGCGGCGAGCGAGGCGAGGGCGAGTAAGGTGAATGCGGGGTTTCGGAGCAGGGATCGAACGGCGAATCGCATGGCGGGATGATTGTAAAGGCGCCCGGCGAAGGGGATCGCCGGCTTGTAAACGATAAATTGTGGCCAGTCCAGGACATTTCGAACGTGGAGGAGAGGGGAACGAACAACAGGAGGCCCCACCTCAGTTTTTTCCGCGGATTTCCTGTTTACCCTTCCCGCGGACTGTGTTAGGATAAAAGTGCTTCCATGGATTCACTCCACGAAGCAATCCCCCCTTATGGAGTTGAAGATAATCTCTGAATGAGCTTCACCGTCTTTCTGGGCAATTTGCCCGCTTGGGTGACTGCGGACGACATCAGGACTTGGCTGGCGGCCGAGAATCTGGTTGCGGACGCGATTAAGGTGATCCGCAATCCGGAAACGCAGGAATCGAAGGGCTTCGCATTTATCGAATCGCCGAACGCGGAGGAGATGAACTCGATCATCCGCCGTTTCGATCGAGCGCCGCTGGAGGATCGCCTGCTTCGCGCAAATCCCGCGCAGCCGCCTAAGCCGAGAGGGCAGGTCCGGCCGGCGGGTCCTGGCACCATCGCAACGCCTCCCGGCGCTGTCAGCCATACGCCTGCGCCGAGTAGTCATCCGGCGGCGAGCAGCGTGGCGGATCAGCGGCCACCCCGGCGCGGCAAGAAGAGCGGCAAGAAATCCGGTACGGGCGGCCCGAGCAGCGCCTTCGCCGAAGAACTCGCCAAAGCGCTTTAAGCCGATCCGTCAGCCCGCCTCATCGCACGACCCTTCCCGTCGCGCCATGCGACAATTGTTTACCCGCATTTCCTTGACATTGGTGTTATACTGAACCGCTAAGAAATACAAAGGAAAGCTGCTACTTTTCTTGGGGGGTCCTCGTTCGACCTTGGAGCGACCAGGACTCGGAGGGGAGATTTATTTTGAACGATCTGCTGGTCATCCGCATTCTTTTTGTCGCGGTTTTTGCCTGCTCGGCTTATTTCCTTCGCCCATTCGATCTGAATCAATCACTTGCGGCAGCGCTGGGCGCGGCGGTGGGCGTCGCGGTTGTCATTTTCGAAATCCGGATCAAGCAAGTGAGTCTGAAAAAGCTGATCGGGGCAGCGGCCGGGAGTGTTTTAGGAATCGTCGGCGCGTATTTGATCTCCCTGGTTTTATCTTTGGCTTTATCGGATTACGGCATCATTCATTTTCTTCAGATTGCAACTCTGTCGGTAATGACTTATTGCGGCATGGTGGTGGGCGCGGCCAAGGGCGACATGCTCAATCTATCCGCGCTGGGCGGCTTATTCGGAGGCGAGAAGGTATCGAAAAATACCTTTAAAATTCTGGATACGAGCGTGATTATCGACGGGCGTATCGCGGATATCGTGGAGACCGGATTCGTGGACGGCACGCTGGTGATCCCCCAGTTTGTCCTACGAGAGCTTCAGATGGTGGCTGACTCATCTGATTCCATGAAGAGAAATCGCGGACGCCGCGGGCTGGATATTTTGCAGCGAATCCAGAAAATGCCGCAGCTGAATATTCAAATTCTCGAGGACGATTTTCCGAATGTCCGGGAAGTGGATATGAAGCTGATCGAACTGGCGAAAGTCTACGACTGCAAGATCGTGACCAACGATTTCAATCTGAACAAAGTGGCGCAACTCCATGGCGTCGAAGTGTTGAACATCAATGAACTGGCCAACGCCTTGAAACCGGTGGTGCTGCCGGGCGAGACAATGCGGGTGTTCATCCTGAAGGAAGGCAAGGAATACAACCAGGGGGTCGCTTACCTGGATGACGGGACCATGGTGGTGGTGGACAACGCGCGCAAGATGATTTCGAAGACCATCGATATCGCGGTCACCAGCGTCCTGCAAACTACGGCGGGCAAGATGATTTTCGGCCGGTTCGATGAGCGGACGCACATCGTTCACGAAAAAGAACGTCCTGCGGCGCTGGCGCGCGAGCATGCGCCCGCGACGGGTACCAACGCGTAGTTCTTCACGACTCAATTACTTTGCGGCGCGATCATAGGCTGCACGGGCGATTTTGGCGATCACGCGATCGCGGGCGTCGTCATCCACTTTAGAATCGGACACGAAAACGGCGATGGCGAGATGGTGTCCGTCGGGCAGCGTGACGATCCCGATATCGTTGGTGGCGGCTGCGACTCCATCGCGCGTCCCTGAAGATCCGGTTTTATGCGCGACCACCGTTCCCGGCGGAAGCAATCCTCTGATGCGATGGGGAGAGGTTGCCGTCTCCGTCAGGAACTTCATTAAGAGCGCGTGACTCGCGGGAGAGAGCCCTTGCGATTGCTGGACGGCGCGAAGCAGAGCGACGGCGGCATAGGGCGTCGCCCAGTTCTGATACTGCAAGGCGTAGTCGTGGCCGAGACTCATTTCGGTGTCGCGAATCATGAGGCCATTGACGCCGATGGAGCCCAGGAAGTTCATCACTTCCGGAGGTCCGCCGATCAGACGCAGAAGCACGTCCGACGCGGTGCCGTCGCTTTCCATGACCGCGAGACGAAGGAGTTCGGAGAGAGGAACGTCGGCTCCGCCGGGATTCGCGTCGCGCAGGGGACTGTGCTGGCTCTTCGAAATATATTCACTGGGGTCGACGTGGATTTTCCGGTCGAGATGGAGGCTGCGGCGATCGACGGCGGCGAGCGTGGCCATGGCTATCGGGAGCTTGTAGACGCTCTGCATGGGGAAATGCTGATCGGCGTTGAGATCGAGAATCGCGGGTCCTTCGATCACGGCGGCAGCGGCGCCGACGCGGCCGTGCGCTTCCGCGGCGATTTGGGCAACGGGATCGGCGCAGAGCAACATCGCGGCGGCGGTGAGGACCATGATCATCGCTCCACGCTAGCACGCGATACAATCAAAAATCGACTATGAAAGTATCGGTCATATTACCGGCGGCGGGTCTCGGCACGCGGATGGGCCGTGAAAAATCGGGAGTGAGCCGGAAGCAGTTCATGCTGCTGGAAGGCGCGCCGATTCTGATCCACACGATCCGCAAATTTCTGCACTGTCCGTCGGTGAAGGAAATCGTGGTGGCGCTGCGCGCGGAGGATATGGATTGGGCGCGGGGGCTGATCCATCAGGAGCATCCGGTGAAGCCGGTGCACGTGGTGGAGGGCGGCGACAGCAGGCAGCAGTCGGTGGAAAATGCGCTGGCTACGCTCGCGCCGGAGACCGAACTGGTGGCGGTACACGACGCGGTGCGCCCTTTTATCGAACCGGAACTGGTGGAGAAGGTGATCGCCGAGGCGGAGCAGACGGGAGCGGCGATCGTCGGCATTGTACCGGTGGATACGGTGAAGCGCGTTCACAAGAATAAGATCCGGGCGACGCTGCCGCGAGAGCACCTGGTGCTGGCGCAGACTCCGCAGGTATTTCGTTTCGACCTGCTGAAAAAAGCCTTCGCGATGGCGCGGGAAGACGCTTTTCTGGGCACCGACGAAGCGAGCCTGGTGGAGCGGCTGGAGCAAGTGGAAGTGAGCGTGGTGCAGGGGACGGACCGGAATATCAAAATTACCAAGCCGAGCGACATGGATCTGGCGCGATTGTTCCTGGCGGAAGAGATCGCGGGGCAGACCGCATCTTGACACACGGCGTGATCCGCACCGGCCTGGGTTGGGACGTACACCGCATCGCGGCGGGGCGCGCGATGATTCTGGGCGGCGTGACCATCCCCGCGGAGTTCGGTCTCGAAGGGCATTCCGACGCCGACATTTTGTTGCACGCGATCACCGATGCGTTGCTGGGCGCCGCGGCGCTGGGCGATATCGGGATGCATTTCCCGGATACCGATCCGCAATGGAAGGGCGCGGCGAGCGACCGGTTCCTGACGCACGCGGCGGGGCTGGTTCGGGATCTGGGATATGAGCTGGTGAACGTGGATACGACGGTGATTCTGGAGCGGCCCAAGCTGAAGGATTATCGCGCGGCGATTCGCGAGTCGATCGCGAAGACGCTGGGGCTCGATCTGGATCGAGTGTCGGTGAAATTCAAGACGGCGGAACGCGTGGGACCGGTGGGCGAAGGAAAATCGGCCGAGGCTCAGGCGATCGTGACCATCATGCGGTCAGAATAAGCTTGCCGACGGTCTTGCGTCCTTCGAGGTCGCGATGAGCCTGGGCGGCATCGGACAATTTGTAAGTGTGGCCGATGCGCAGGCGCAGTTTCTTTTCCTGAATCCAGCGCAAGACATCGCCGGCGCGCCATTCGAGCTCCTGATGAGTCAGCAGGTAACTGGCTAAGGTGGGACGGGTCAGAAAAATCGAGCCTTTTTGACTGAGGAGCAGCGGCTCGATGGAGGGAACCGGTCCGCTGGCGTTTCCAAACGTAACCATCATGCCGCGAGGCTTGAGGCAATCGAGACTTTTCGAAAAGGTGGACGCTCCGACGGAATCATAGACGACGTCGACGCCTTTGCCGTTGGTGATTCTTTTGACTTCTTCGGCGAAGTCGCGTTCGCGATAGAGAATCATATCGTCGGCGCCGTCCTGGCGGGCGAGGTCGGCCTTCTCGGGCGAGCCGGCGGTTCCGATGACGCGCGCGCCGAGCATTTTGGCCATCTGGACCAGCAATCCGCCGGTACCTCCCGCGGCGGCGTGGATCAGGGCGGTGTGGCCTGGCTTTAACGGGAAGGTGGAGTGCGAGAGGTAATGGGCGGTCATGCCTTGCAGCATCGCGGCGGCGGCATCGTTGAAATCGACACCGGCGGGAATTGGAATCAACGCGGTGGCGGGAACGGCGGCAAGCTCGGCGTAGGATCCGCGGGACATGGCCCACACGACGCGATCACCAGGCTTGAAGTTGGCGACGCCATCGCCGGTGGAGACGACGGTGCCGGCGCCTTCCGATCCGAGGACAGCCGGCAAGGGAATTTTATAGAGCCCACTGCGATGATAGGTGTCGATGAAATTCACGCCGGTCGCCGCGATTTTCACGACGGCTTGTCCGGCGGTGGGTTGCGGGTCGGGGAAGTCGCCATATTGCAAGACTTCGGGTCCGCCGGTCTGTTCGATAAAAATCGCTTTCATAAGATCCTCAACCTTCTTCGGAGATGCACCGCACCCGCATAGAGCAACAGGTAGGCTAGCGAAACGGGGAAAAACAAAAGCCGGGCGATGGTGGGAATCGCGGCCGAACCGGTGAGGCCCGCGCGGAATAACATGAAGTGCAGCATGATCCGCCAGTGCGACCAGTCGAACCAGAAATAATCGGCATTCTCATTGAGGATGAAAAGTTTCGACCGCAGACGCCCGGCGAGCGCCCACTTCCATTTGGTCATGATCGCTTCGCCGGAGCAAATGACTCCAGCGATTGGATATTTCCTGGCTGCGAGTTCGGCATATAACCGTTTCCGGCCGGCGCGCCCGGCGTAATCGCCGACGCGATAGACCTGGCCCTTGAAACCTTCCGGGACGCCGGCGAAACAGGTGACCAGATCGATTTCCAACTGCTCGCCATACATCGCCAGAAGGCCTGGAATCAAGCCGTCGAACAAGCGGCGCGAACCGCTCTCGATCAGCAGCACTCGGGTAAACGGGGGATGACCACGCTCAAAGAAATATTTCACGCTTTCCCATTATCATCTTCGGAGCGCGGCGCGTGATGACGCGCGATAGACCCTTGACGGGAGCCGATGATCGCCGTAATCTATCTCCACCGTCTCTTGAAGATGGAATATTTTCGGCATTTGGCGTGAAACGTGACTTATTTTCCATTCCGGCAGGAAATACTCTTGCGACTGGATATGATCGGGCGCTGATCCGGAGATAAGCTTGGTCTGTTAACTTTGCGGCGGTAACTTTGGCCGCGGAGTCGAAGGATTCTGCCGGTGGCGCAAATCTTTCATCGCAGCGCGAACAGTCTCGCGAAAGTAAGTATCGTGAGCGCTGTTCTCGCTTCTAGGCGGAATCATCTGGGCCGCCTACAAGCTGAACGCCGAGCTCATTCATGACACGAGTCGATGTCGCCCGCGAACAGCCGGTTCCGTTCAGTCATAAACACCACGTAGGCGACGACGGCATCGATTGCCGTTACTGCCACACGTCGGTGGAAACCTCGAATTTCGCCGGGCATTCCGGCGACGGAGATCTGCATGAGCTGTCATTCGCAGATCTGGACCAACGCGGAAATTCTGGAGCCGGTGCGCGAGAGTTATCGGACCGGCAAATCGCTTGAATGGACGCGGGTGCACGATCTTGCCGGACTTCGTGTACTTCAATCACAGCATTCACGTGAGCAAGGGCATCGGGTGTTCCACCTGTCACGGCCGCGTGGATCAGATGCCGCTGACGTACAAAGTGAACACGCTGTATATGCAGTGGTGCGTCGAACTGCCATCGGAATCCGGCGAAGTATGTGCGGCCCGCGAGTCAGAGGTGTTCAACATGGCCTACCAGACGCCGGCGCGGATCAGGATGAGATCGGGCCGAAGCTCGTGGCGGAATACAAAATTCAGAGCCTGACCGACTGCGTGACGTGTCACCGGTGAAGGGACAATGACTCCGTACTGGCGAAGCTTGGAAGAACTGGCGCAGACCGAGGAATTTCGCGCGTTCGTCGAAGATGAGTTTCCGAACCGCACGCCGGACTGGAACGATCCGGCATCGCGCCGCCGATTCCTGACGCTGATGGGCGCGTCGATCGCGTTGGCCGGTGCTTCGGCCTGCACGATGCAGCCGAAGGAGACGATTGTTCCCTACGTACGGCAGCCGGAGGAAATCGTTCCCGGCAAGCCGCTGTTCTACGCAACGTCGATGAGCATGGGCGGGATCGCGCACGGGGCTGCTGGTCGAGAGCCACCTGGGACGGCCGACCAAGATCGAGGGCAATCCGCGATCATCCGGCGAGCCTCGGTGCGACCGACACGTTTCATGCAGGCGAGCGTGCTGACGCTGTACGATCCGGATCGCTCGCAGACGGTGACGCGCAACGGGTACATCAGCACCTGGGGCGAATTTTCAGTCGCGCGCTGATCTGGTGCGCGCGATGATCGCGGACTGAAACAAGGGCGCCGGCTTCCGAATCCTGACGGGCACGGTTGACCTCGCCGACGCTGGCCGCGCAGATCCAGGAATTCTTGCACCGCGTATCCGCAAGCGAAATGGCATCAGTATGAGCCGTGCGGGCGGCATTCGGCGCGCGCCGGATCGATGGCTGCGTTCGGCAAGCGCTGAACACGATTTACCGGTTCGATCGGGCGGACGTGATCGTATCGCTGGACGCGGATTTTCTGTGTTCGCGGAATGCCGGGCGGCATTGCGTTACGCGCGCGACTATTCCGGCGCGGCGCCGGGCGGCCGCCGAGGACGCGAACGCGAAACCGCCGCGGCTGTACGTCGCGGAAGGAACACCATCGCATCACGGCGAGCATGGCCGAGCATCGCTTCCGCATGCGCGACTGCGGAGGTGGAAGCGTTCGCCGCGGCGCTGCTCTCCGGCAGTGGAGATGCAACGCGTCGACGGCGGTCCTGAAGGATCTGGACGCGCATCGCGGCGCGAGCATCGTCATCGCCGGGCGAGCATCAGTCTCCGCGGGTGCACGCGATCGCGCACGCGCTGAACCAGACGACTACGGAAACGTCGGCAAGACGGTGATTTACACCGATCCGGTGGAGGCGAATCCCATCGACGAGGTCGCGTCGATCGCCGAACTGGTGCGGGACATGCACAGCGGCGCGGTCGAGACGCTGCTGATCCTGGGCGGCAATCCGGTCTACGACGCGCCGGCCGATCTGAATTTCCTGGAAGCGCTGAAGAAAATCGAATTCCGCGCGCGCATCTGGGACTCTACTCGAACGAAACCGCGGCGTGGTGCCACTGGCATGTACCGGAGGCGCACTATCTGGAATCGTGGAGCGACGCGCGGGCGTATGACGGAACCGCGTCGATCGTGCAGCCGCTGATCGCGCCGATGTACAGCGGCAAGACCCCGCACGACGTCCTGAACGTGCTGCTGAACCGAAGGCCGACCGATCCGGCCACGATACGGTCCAGGACTACTGGCAGGCGCAGCATAAAGGCGCTGACTTCGACGATTTCTGGCAGATCGTCGCTGCACGACGGCGTGATCGCCGGCACGGCTTTGCCGAGAGTCGCCGCCGGCAGCGCGAAGGTCCCGGCGGCTGCAGCGCGCATCGCGGCATCGGGAATCGAAATCGTATTCCGGCCGGATCCGGCGATCGGCGATGGAGCGTTTTCGAACAACGCGTGGCTGCAGGAAATGCCGAAGCCGCAGAACAAGATGACCTGGGACAACGCGGTGTGGATTTCGCCCGAGAGCGCGCGCGCACTACGGCGTCGACGACCGGCGACGTGGTCGAGATCTCGGTCGAGCGGGCGCAAGGTGCGAGGGCCCGGTGTGGGTGCATGCCAGGTCACGCCGACGAATCGATCACCGTGCATTTCGGCTATGGACGGACGCGCGCGGGCAAGGTCGCCGATGGCGTCGGCTTCAACGCGTATCCGCTGCGCAGCCTCGAACGCGCTGTGGCACACGCACGGGCGCGGCGATCCGAACGCAAGTCGCGCGGATATCGAATTCGCGAACACGCAGCACACCCAGACCATGGAGGAGCGCGATCCGTTCCGCGCGGCGACGTTCGACGAATATCACAAGAATCCCGAATTCGCGACGCCCGCGGAGAAGCACGTGCCCGACGGCATGACGCATGTTTCCGCTGTGGCCCTATCCGGAGCACAAATGGGGAATGTCGATCGATCTGACCGCCTGCATCGGATGCCAGGCCTGCATCGGTCGCCTGCCAGGCGGAAAACAACATCGCGGTGGTGGGCAAAGAACAAGTGGCCATGGGCCGGCACATGAACTGGATTCGCGTGGATCGCTACTACAACGGGCCGCCTGGACGATCCGCGAGATGTACTTCCAGCCGGTGCCGTGCATGCATTGCGAAAACGCGCTGTGCGAGCTGGTGTGTCCGGTGGCGGCGACGGTGCACAGCGACGAAGGCCTGAACGAGATGGTCTACAACCGCTGCGTGGGCACGCGCTACTGCTCGAACAACTGTCCGTACAAAGTCCGGCGATTCAACTTCCTCCTGTATTCGGATTGGGACACGCAGAGCCTGTGGGGCGTGCGCAATCCGGACGTGAGCGTGCGCAGCCGCGGCGTGATGGAGAAGTGCAGCTACTGCGTGCAGCGCATCAATCGCGCGAAGATCGACGCCGAGAAAGCAGGACCGGCCGGTTGAAGGACGGCGAAATCGTCACGGCGTGCCAGCAGGCCTGTCCGGCGCAGGCGATCGTGTTCGGCGATATCAACGATCCCAACAGCAGCGTGGCGAAGCTGAAGAAGCAGCAGCGCGATTACGGTCTGCTTGAAGATCTGGACACGCGTCCGCGCACCACCTATCTGGCGCGGCTGCGCAATCCGAATCCGGATCTCGAGAGAAGGCGTAAAACGAATGCCCGAGGACCAGAATCGACACGTCGCCGTACCATCGATCCGGGACCGGACAAGATCATCGGGCCGGGACACGACTTACGGCACCGTCACCGACAAGATCAGCGGCGTCGTCTACCGGCCGTTCCTGCAAGACGCCGCAAGCAGATGTTCATCGGCTTCGCCGTGCGCGTTCCTGCTGGTGAACGTGCTGCTGGTCGCGGTGACGTGGCTGTTCATCCGCGGCGTCGGCATCTGGGGCATCGTGATCCCGATCGCCTGGGGCTTCGCGATCGTGAACTTCGTGTGGTGGATCGGAATCGGTCACGCGGGCACGCTGATCTCCGCCATTCTGCTGCTGCTCAAGCAGGACTGGCGCACTTCGATCAATCGATTTTCCGAAGCGATGACGCTGTTCGCGGTAGCCTGCGCCGGCATGTTCCCGATTCTGCACCTGGGGCGTCCGTGGCTCGCCTACTGGCTGCTCCCCTATCCCAACACGATGTGGCTGTGGCCGCAGCCGCGCAGTCCGCTGATCTGGGACGTGTTCGCGGTATCGACGTACGCCACGGTTTCCCTGCTGTTCTGGTTCACCGGGCTTGATTCCGGATTTCGCCACCATGCGCGACAAGCGGCCAGGCGACCGTTCGCGCGGAAGATTTTCGGCATGCTGGCGATGGGCTGGCGCGGATCGGCGAAGCACTGGGCGCGATATCAGAAGGCCTACCTGCTGCTGGCCGGGCTTATCGACGCCGCTGGTGGTCTCGGTCCACTCGGTGGTCAGCTTCGACTTCTCGGTCGCCATCCTGCCCGGCTGGCACACCACGATTTTTCCGCCCTACTTCGTCGCCGGCGCGATCTATTCCGGCTTCGCGATGGTGCTGACGCTGGCGATTCCGGTACGCCGCTGGTATCACCTGGAAGACCTGATCACCATGCGCCACATCGAGTGCATGGCGAAAGTGATGCTGGGCACCGGACTGATCGTCGCCTACGGCTACGCGATGGAAGCGTTCATGGCCTGGTATAGCGGCAATCAGTATGAGCGCTACATGTTCATAGAACCGCGCCTGGGTGGGCGACTACTGGTGGACCTATTGGCTGCTGATCCTGTGCAACATTCTGATCCCGCAACTGCTGTGGTCGCGCAAAGTGCGGCATGAACGTGCTGGCGCGGTGTTCGTGCGTCTCGCTGGTGGTCAACGTCGGCATGTGGCTGGAGCGTTTCGTGATCGTGGTCACCAGCCTGGACGCGCGATTTCGTGCCGTCCTCCTGGGGACATTACTTCCCGACGATCTGGGATTGGGCCACGTACGCGGGAACCATCGGCGTGTTCCTGTGCCTGATGTTCCTGTTCATTCGCGGGCTGCCCGCCATTTCGATTTTCGAGATGCGCGAAGTGGTGCATCATGTGGAGCCGGAGCATGCCCACGGAGACTAAGGTCGCCGGACAAGTCGAGAACTGTACGGCCTGATGGCGAGTTCGACACAGCCCGAGCCGCTGCTGGAAGCCGGCGCGCAGGGCGCGCGACGAGGGCTATCGCGAGATGGACGCCTACACTCCGATGCCGGTGGAGGGACTGGCCGAGGCGATCGGGTTCCGCAGCAAATGCGGTGCAGCGTATTGTGTCTTCGTCGGCGGCCTTGCGGGCGCGACGCGGCGGATTCGGACTGTGCTGGTGGATCACCGTGATCGCGTATCCGCACATCGTCGCCGGACGGCCGCTGAACAGCTGGCCCGCCTACATTCCGATCACGTTCGAGTGCATGGTGCTGGTGGCCTGCCTCACGGCGGTGATCGGGATGCTGGCGCTGAACGGACTGCCGCAGCCGTATCATCCGGTGTTCAACGTGACCGAGTTCGAGCGTGCCTCGCGCGACAAGTTCTTCCTGTGCATTGAAGCCAGCGACCCGCAATTCGACTTCGGAGGCGACGCGGGAATTTCCTGGAGAGCTTGAGTCCGCGAGGAGGTGCATGGAAGTTGCGCCGTAAGCGTGCCTCGCAGTGCTCCGTGCGCCGTGTCTGCGCCGGGATCGCTGCTGCGCTGGCGCTGCCGTCAGGATATGCACGACCAGCCGCGCTACAAACCTCTGGCGGCGACGGATTTCTTCGGCGACGGACGCTCGGCGCGTGCCGGTGCGTCGGAGGGGACCGTGGCGCGCGGCCGGATCTGCGCATCGACACGGCGCGTTACACCGGCAAGGTGGACGACGAGGATGTCGACTATTTTCCGTTCCCGATCACCGCAGCGGACCTGTGATGCGCGGGCAGGAGCGATTCAACATTTACTGCTCGCCGTGCCACAGCCGGATCGGCGACGGCAACGGAATGATTGTGCGGCGCGGATTCCGGCAAGCGGCGTCGTATCACACCGACAAGTTGATCAAGGCGCCCGTCGGACACTTCTTCGACGTCATGACCAACGGATTCGGCGCCATGCCCAGCTACGCCTCGCGCGTCGAGCCGGACGACCGCTGGCGGATCGTCGCCTATATCCGCGTGCTGCAACTGAGCGAGAACGCCGACCATCGACGACGTGCCGCGACGGACGAGCGTCGCCAAGACTCGAGGCACAGCTCCGCCGCAGGAGCCGCACGATGACCGCGCGATTCCGTTCGAACGTCAATTCGGCCAATGGCAGCGGCACTGCGCTGCTGGTGGGAGTCGCCGGACTTCTGCTGGCGATCGTCGGCGTTCGTCCTCGATCGCGAGCAGTTCCTGCGTTCCTATCTGTTCGCGATATCTGTTCTGGATCGGGCATGGGCGCTGGGATGCCTGGGCATTCTGCTGCTGCATCACACGGTGGGCGGCAAATGGGGCATGGTGATCCGCCGCCTGTGCGAAGCCGGGGCGCGCACGCTGCCGTACATGGCCGATCTGTCTGATCCCGATCCTGCTGAGCCATGCCGATGCTCTATGTGTGGGCCCGGCCGGAGGCGGCGCACGATGCCGAACATTCAAGCCAAAGGCCGCGTATCTGAACATTCCGGGCGTCATCGGCCGAGCGATTTTCTATTTCGCTGTCTGGACTTTTTACGCGTACCGGCTGAGCAGGTGGTCGGCGGAACAGGATCGCACCGGCGACGAGCGGCTGATCGGAAAGATGCGCGCGTTCAGCGCACCGGGCCTGGTGGTGTTCACCTTCGTCACCACGTTCGCATTCGTCGACTGGATCATGTCGCTGGAGCCGCACTGGTTCTCGACCATGTACGGAGCGATGTTCCTGATCGGGCAGGTGCTCGAATCCTTCGCGTTCGTGATCGCGCTGGTGATCGTGCTGTCGCGGCGGGAGTCCGATCAAGGATTACATCACGCCGCAGCACCTGCACGACCTCGGCAACATGATGTTCGCGTTCATGGTGCTGTGGGCGTACCTTTCGTTTTCGCAATTCCTGATCATCTGGGCGGGCAATCTGCCGGACGAAATCCCGTGGTACGTGCGCCGGCTCCGGGGCGGCTGGGGATGGGTGGCGCTCACGCTGGTGATTTTCCATTTCGCGACGCCGTTCGTGCTGCTGCTGATGCGCGGCATCAAGCGCAACGCCCAGCGATTGTTCGAGGTCTGCGTGCTGATGCTGGCGGTGCGCATGCTGGATGTGTACTGGATTGTCGAGCCGTCGTTCTACAATCAGCAGCTGCAGATTCACTGGATGGATTTCGTCACGCCGCTGGCGGTCGGCGGACTGTGGCTGGCGCTGTTTTTCTGGCAAGTGAAGTCGAGGCCGCTGCTTCCGCTGAGGGATCCGCGCCTGGCGGGGCGCGCCGCGGGAGACGGTGGCGTTCTAAATATGGAAGTCAATCCCAGCATTGAAACCATCGAAGCGGGTCACGAGAGCCAGGACGCCAAGGTCCGGCCGATCGTGCTGACGCTGGCGCGGTCTGGCGGTCAGCGTGGCGATTGTCGCGTCTGATGGTCTATGGAATCTTCCGCTACCTGGCGGATCATCCGCTGAATACGGCGCGCCCGAATCCGCTATCGGAGTCGGTGCAGCAGGTTCCGTCCTGTGCCGCGCATCTGGATACGCATCCGGCGATCGGAATTGAAGCAGCTCCACGCTCACGAAGACAGCATCCTTTCGACGTATGGCTGGACCGATAAGCAGACAGGCATCGTGCGGATTCCGATCGACCGCGCCATGGAACTGCAATTGCAGCGAGGTTATCCAACCCGTCCGGCAGGGCAGCCACGAATTCAGGAGTTGCGAAGAAATGAAGTACTATTGGGCCGCGATTCTGTCCGCGATTTTCGTGCCGCTCGCGGTGTCAGCACACCGGGCATGCCGGCGGGGATGCCGGCCTCGATCAGCGCGCCTTCGAAGACCAGTTTCAAGCCCGCGATCCTTCGCGGCGTCGGCATCGACCAGAAGATGGGCGCGCAAGTTCCGCTCGATCTTCCGTTTCACCGACGAAGCCGGGACACGCCGTCACGCTGCGCGCAATATTTCGGAAAGCCGGTGATCCTGGCGCTGGTGTACTACTCACTGCCCGTCGCTGTGCAACATGGTGCTGAACGGCACGGTGCGCGCAGCGTCTGGCCTTGAAGACTACGGCGGGCAAGGATTACGACGTGGTCGCGGTCAGCTTCGATCCGCGCGAAACGCCGGAGATGGCGCGCGGACAAGAAAGCGACCTATCGTGAAGGAATACAGCCGTCCGGGCTCGGAGAACGGCTGGCATTTTCTGACCGGTACCGAGGCATCGAGCAAGATCTGGCAGATGCGGTCGGCTTTCACTATCGCTTACGACTCGATCATCAATCAATACGCGCACGCCAGCGCCATCATGATTCTGACGCCGGAAGGCAAAGTCAGCCGGTACTTCTACGGCATCGACTATCCGGCCGCGCGACGTCCGGCTGGGGCTGGACGGAGGCTTCGGAGGGCAAAATCGGGTCACCGATCGACCGGTGCTGTTGTATCTGCTTCCACTACGATCCGGCAACGGGCAAGTACGGACTGGTGATCATGAACGTCCTGCGGCTCGCGCGGGCTTCTCACGCGTGGTGGTGCTGGCCGGTTTCATGATCGTGATGTTCGCGGCGTGATTACGCGCGACCGGAGTACCGCATGGGATGAGCATTTTCAACTTTTTCCCGCCGCGGGCTTCCACCACCGCCGGCGAGGTGGACGCGCTGTACATGTATCTGGTGGTGGTCAGCGCGTGATGACGGTGCTGATTTTCTTCGTCGTGTTCTTCTTCGCGATCAAGTACCGGCGCAAGAGTCCCGCACGATCCGCCGCCGAAGCCCATTCATGGATCCATCCCGCTCGAAATCACCTGGAGCGTGATTCCGTTCCTGGCTCATGCTGGTGATGTTCGCATGGGGAACGAAGCTGTATTTCGAGAATTACACGCCTCCGCCGAAAGACACGCTGGACATCTACGTGACCGGCAAGCAATGGATGTGGAAGGTGCAGTATCCCGACGGCCAGCGCGAGATCAACGAGCTGCACGTGCCAGCTGGCCGTCCCGTAAAGCTGACGCTGGCCAGCGAGGACGTGATTCACAGCTTCTATCATTCCGGCGTTTCGCCTGAAGCACGATGTGGTGCCCGGCAGCTATCAGACCTATCTGGTTTGAGGCGACCAAGCCCGGCCGCTATCACCTTTTCTGCGCCGAGTACTGCGGCACCAATCATTCCAAGATGGGCGGCTGGGTGACCGTGATGGATCCGGCTGCCTATCGAGAACTGGCTGGTCGGGCGGCGCCGCGGACGGGTCCATGGCGGAGCAGGGCGAGAAACTGTTTCGAGCAATACGGCTGCGTCACCTGCCACGTCGCTGGACCAGCAGGGCCGCTGCCCGTCGCTGCGCAACGTCTTCGGCCACCCGGTGGAACTGGAAGACGGACGGACCGTGCATCGCCGACGAGGCCTATATTCGCGAATCGATTCTCAATCCCAACGCGAAGATCGTCAAAGGATATCAAGCCGCGACATCATGCCGGTATTTCAAGGGCAGATCGGCGAAGAGGGGCTGCTGCAATCTGATCGTCTACATCAAGAGCCTGTCGATGCCGGCGAGCGCCGCACCGGCCAGAGCTGCCGCAAACCGGCCGCCAAACAGTGAGGAATTACCATGAGCACCACGCTTCCGACATCCGCGGATCGAAGCCAAGCCCAACTACCTCAACGTCGATTACGGCTGGAAGTCGTGGCTGTTCACCACGGACCACAAGCGCATCGCGCTGCTGTATCTGTTCTCCATCACCGCGTTTTTCTTCGTGGGCGGCGCGTTCGCGGTGGGGATGCGCCTGAATCTGCTCTCACCCGACGGCTGTCTTCAGCCACGACACCTACAACAAGCTGTTCACCATGCACGGCATCATCATGGTGTTCTTCTTCCTGGTTCCGTCGATTCCGGCAACGCTCGGCAATTTTCTGATCCCGATGATGATCGGCGCGCGCGACCTGGCCTTCCCGCGCATCAACCTGCTGAGCTGGTATATCTACATCGCCGGCGGCATCTTCGCGCTGACCGCGATCGTCGAGGGCGGCGTCGACACCGGCTGGACCTTTTACGCGCCCTTCAGCACCACGTATTCGAACACCCACGTGATCCTGGCCGCGATCGGCGTGTTCATTGCCGGCTTTTCGTCGATCCTCACCGGGCTTGAACTTCATCGTCACCATTCACAAGATGCGCGCCCCGGGCATGACCTGGGGGCGGCTGCCGCTGTTCGTCTGGGCGCATTACGCCACCAGCCTGATCCAGGTTCTGGGCACGCCGGTGATCGCGATCACCCTGGTGCTGCTGGGCCTGGAGCGCGTCCTGCACGCTGGCATCTTCGATCCGACCCTGGGCGGCGATCCGGTCTTGTTCCAGCACCTGTTCTGGTTCTACTCGCATCCGGCCGTATACATCATGATTCTGCCGGGCATGGCCGTGATCAGCGAAGTGGTCGCCTGCTTTTCGCGGAAAGCGATTTTCGGCTACGGATTCGTCGCGTTCTCGAGCATCGCGATCGCGGTCCTCGGATTCCTGGTATGGGGACATCATCTGTTCGTCGCCGGGCAGTCCATGTACGCGAGCATGGTGTTCTCGTTCATCAGTTTCCTGGTGGCGGTGCCCTCGGCGATCAAGGTGTTCAACTGGACCGCGACGATGTACAAAGGCTCGATCTCTTTCGAAACGCCGATGCTCTACGCGTTCGGCTTTATCGGCCTGTTCACCATCGGCGGCCTGACCGGGCTGTTTCTGGCCACCATGGCCGTCGACGTTCACCTGACCGACACCTACTTCGTCATCGCGCATTTTCACTACGTGATGGTCGGCGGCATGGTGATGGCTTACCTGGGCGGCATTCATTTCTGGTTCCCGAAAATCACCGGACGGATGTATCCCGAAGTGTGGGCGAAGTTCGCCGCGCTGATCGTCTTCGTCGGATTCAACCTGACGTTTTTCCCGCAATTCATTCTGGGCTATCTCGGGATGCCGCGCCGCTACGCCACCTACGCGCCGGAATTTCAAGTACTGAACGTGATGTCGACCGCAGGCGCTTCGATTCTCGGCCATCGGATATCTTATCCCGATGATTTATCTCGCATGGGCCTGGAGGAACGGCCCGAAAGCGCCGCAAAATCCGTGGAATGCGAAAGGGCTTGGAATGGGAGAAATCGCCCACGCCGCCGCCAACGTTTAACTTCGACGAACCACCGGTGGTGACCGAGCAGGCCTACAACTACTCCGGCGAGGAGGTGGAAGTTGGCGGATAGCTGACGCGGCCGCGGCGCATTCCGCGGCGGTAGAGCTACGGCATCACTTCGACGACGTCGAGCAGCAGTTTGAATCCTCCACGCTCGGCATGTGGGTGTTCCTGCTCACCGAAATCATGTTCTTTGGCGGGATGTTCGGCGGCTACACGATCTATCGCAACATGTATCCGGAGGCGTTCGCCTCCACCAGCCATTTCATGAACGTCACCCTGGGCGGGATCAATACGGCGGTGCTGATCTGCAGCAGCTTCACCATGGTGCTGGCCGTTCGCTCCGCGCAACTGGGTAAGAAGAAGCCGCTGATCGGATTTCTTCTGGTGACCACTGGCGCTGGGCGTTGTGTTCCTGGTGATCAAGGACGTCGAATATCACGAAAAGTGGGTGGATCATCACATCCCCGGGCCCGGATTCCATTACGCCGATCCGCACTATTTCCACCAGGCGCAGATTCTCTTCTTCCTTTACTTCGCGATGACCGGCATGCACGCGCTGCATATGATCGTGGGCCTGGGCCTGGTGACGACGCTTGATCGTGATGGCGGCGCGCAATCGTTTCAGCACGGACTGGTACACTCCGGTCGACGATGATCGGCCTTTACTGGCACTTCGTCGATATCGTCTGGATCTTTCTCTTCCCGCTGCTGTACCTGATAGGACACACATAATGACGCATCCTGTCGCATCCGTTAAGACCTATGCGTTGGTGTTCGCCGCGCTGATCGCGCTGACCATTACCACGGTGGCGGTCTCGAAAATCGAGCTGGGCGAGTACAACTTCGTCGTCGCCATGACCATCGCGGTGATCAAGGCGAGCCTGGTGGTCTGGTTCTTCATGCACGTCCGCAATTCGAGCTCGATGACCAGACTGTTCGTCGTGGCCGGGCTGTTCTGGATGGCGATCCTGATCGTGTTCACGGTCAGCGATTACATCAGCCGCGGCTGGCTGCCGCGACCGAACTGGTGGTAACCCGCGATTGGCTCACGCCGATTCGGCTAATTCCGCTACGCCGTCGCGGAGATGCAGCGATCCTTGCGCCAGCGCGCTGGTACGCGGCCCGGGCAGGACAATGCCGGTAAGATTCAAAGGATCGGCGAGCGCGATATCGATCTGCTCGCCTTCTTCCGCGGACCGACGGATGTAGCGCAGTAGGTCGACCGCTTCGGGCCGCGCGAATTGCTCGCCGACGAATCCCGAGACGAAGCGGCCGCCTCGAATTTCGCCTCGCGCCTCCATGCGCCGAAGCACGATGAGCAGATCGCGCCACGGCGGAGCCAGCGTTTCCCGCGCGAGCAGATCGCGGAAGATCACGCCCCATCGGTTCAGCAGTTGCGCGGCGAAGAAGTCAGGGTCGATTTCCGTCGAATCGCGTTCCGGGCCCGTGGTGAGAAGGTCCCAACGCCCGGTGGCATGTCGCGGTCGCGCCGTTCGGCCCCGGCCTTCACCACGCCTTCGTTTCGGATCGATGAGCGCGCGCAGATTTTCAAAACCGTCGGCGGTCACGCGTCCCGCGGCTACCAACTCCCACAATCCGTCCTCCACTTCGCTGGCCAGACGCGAGGTCACCCGCACCAGATCGTTGAAGAAGGACGCACCGCGCTGTTCGAGCGCGGCCAGAACGTCCGCCGCCGCGGGAGAGAGCGGCGCCGGTCCGCGTGAAGCGGGCAACAATCGAGCGGCATCATCACGCAGAAAAATCGCAAGAGGAGCGACGCGCGTAGGGCGCACCCGGCGCGCTCCTTCGGTTTCAAGCGCCGGATGCGGCGACAAGCGGCCCCACATCGCCTCGCCTGACAGGCACAGACGATCGAGCCACTCCGGTTCATATCCGGCAACGCGCCTGGGCAACACCACGGACTCCCATGCGGCCGCCGAAATTTCGTACCCCTGCAACTGGCGCAGGACCTGAAATAATCCATCGACGCCGTGCAGTTGCGTGCCCGCCGCCAGATGTTGCCAGCGCGTGCAGGAAGCGCATGAACGTCGCGCTGGAAACCGGCTCAATCTCGCGCCGCAGACGACCCAGAGTCAGGCGATGAATGCGCGCCAGAATCCGGCGATGGCAATATTCGATTTCGGTGGAGGCGAACTGGCCGCGCAGAATGGTCCCCTCGGCTTCGAGCGCGCCTAGAGCGATTTCGACGTCGCTCAGTGGGATGCCGAGGCGAGTCGCAAGCGCCGCCGGAGTCGCGGGCCCGGTCGAATCGAGCCAGCCGCGCAGGATCGAAATGTGATCGCCGGTACGATCGAGACGCTCCGTCGCAACCCACCAGTCCCCGATGGTCGACGCGCGTCCGGCGCGAACCAGGTCTTCATACAGCGGGCGCCATTCTTCGACCGGCGGGAGAACGATCAGCGACAGCAGCGCATCGTGCAATTCATCGGCGTCGCGAACCACGGGCCACGATTCGTCGGCGACCTGCGCGATCGCGGCCGGATCCAGAGCGCCGATTCCCTGGGCATCCTCCGCCGACATCGTGCGCCGAAGCTGGACCGCGCGAGTTCGGCGCTCTTCGAGCGGAGCGTCATCGAGATACGCATACGGATTCGCGTTCAGGATCTCATGCGAGAAGACCGACGGCTCCGGCGTATCGACGGCCACGGTGCGCAATGCACCTTCGTCCATGCGTTCCAGGATGCGCATGAAACCGTCCAGGTCCATCGCTTCATGCAGGCAATTCGCGATGGTTTCGTTCACCAGAGGATGATCCGGAATGCGAATTTCGCCGGTCAGATTTTCCGCGCAAGCCACCTGATCGGGGAACACGGCGGCCAGCAGATCGTCGGCGCGCATGCGCTGCATCGGCGGCGGAACCTTACGCCCACCCAGGAATCGAGGCACCGCCAGGGCGCGCGACGCGTTCCACTTCCATCGAGCGCCAAACATCGGCGAATCGCAGCAAAGCCTGGGTCAGGACGTGCTCCACCGTCGCCGGCCTCAGGAAATCGAAAACGCTTTCCAGCGGGAAGGAATGCTGATCGCTCAAGCGAAAGCACCAGTCCGTTGTCGGTCGCGGCCGCCTGCAATTCGAAATTGAAGGTCCGGCAGAAGCGCTTGCGCAGCGCAAGTCCCCAAGCCCGATTGATGCGCGATCCGAACGGCGCATGGATCACCAGCTGCATTCCACCGCCTTCATCGAAAAATCGTTCGGCGACGACAGCATCTTCGCTGGGCACCGCACCGAGCGCGCGCTCGACCGGCGCGAATATATTCGACGGCTTGTTCGGCGCCGCGACGATCGAGCGAGCATTCGTGTCCATCAGCATCGCTACGCGGATCGGCGAGACTCGGCGATTTCTTCGCGCAGGCGCGACACTTCGGTGCGAAAGCTCGCGCGTGCGGCCGGGCGCTTCGCCGCGCCAGAACGGAATCGACGGCGCCGCGCCATGCGCATCTTCCACGCGCACGCGGCCGGGCTCGACGCGGCGGATACGCCAGGACGTCGTTCCGAGCAGAAACACATCGCCGGCCATGCTCTCCACCGCGAAATCTTCGTCGAGCGATCCGACCACCGTGCCTTCCGGCTCCACCACCACCTGATACTGCGACGTTTCCGGAATCGCGCCGCCGGAGGTGATCGCCATCAACCGCGCGCCGCGCCGCCCGCGCACGCGATGATTCACCTGATCGCGATGCAGATAGCGCTCCGCGCCGCCCGCGCGAGGTCGCGATGCCTTCGGACAGCATTTCGAGCACCGCATCGAAGTCGCGGCGCGCCAGAGTCGCGATACGGATAAGCGCGACGCACCAAGCGCGAATAAATCGTCTTCATCCCAATCGTCGCAGGCTGCAGGTCGCCACGATCTGCTGCGCCAGAATGTCCAGCGGAGCGCGGCGGAATTTCCAGGCGGTCCAGCTCGCCCGCGCGAATCGCGCGGACCAGCGCCGCGCATTCGATCAACTCATCGCGCGTGGTCGCGAACAGGCGGCCTTTCGGCAGCGCGCCCACCCAGTGACCCGCACGTCCGACGCGTTGCAGCGCGACCGCGATCGAGCGCGGCGACCCGATCTGGCAAACCAGGTCGACCGTGCCGATGTCGATTCCCAATTCGAGCGACGCCGTCGCGACCACGGCGCGCAGCTCGCCCGATTTCAAGCGCTGCTCGGCTTCGAGGCGCAGGCTGCGCGAAAGACTCCCGTGATGCGGCAGCACCGCATTTTCGCCCAGGCGTTCGCCCAAATGATGCGCGACTCGTTCCGCCAGCCGCCGCGTGTTGACGAAAACCAGCGTGGTGCGATTCTCGCGCACCAGCTCCGCGACGCGATCGTAAATCTCGCCCCACATTTCGGTGCTCGCCACCGCGTCCCAATTCGTCGCGCGGAACTTCGACGGCCAGTTCCATCTCCCGGCGATGGCCGACTTGAACGATGTGCGCCGTTCGGACTCAGAAATTCGCGCGACTTCTTCAATCGGACTCACCGTCGCCGATAATCCGATCTTCTGCAACGGCCGGTCGACCAGGGCTTCCAGGCGCGCGATCGACAGGGCCAGATGCGAACCGCGCTTGTCATCGGCCACCGCGTGAATTTCATCGACGATCAAGGTGCGCACCGATCGCAGCATCTCGCGCGATTTTTCCGCGGTCAGAAGAATATAGAGCGACTCCGGCGTGGTCACCAGAATATGCGGCGCTTCCTGGCTCATCTTCTGCGCGCTCGGCCATCGGGGTATCGCCGGTGCGAACCGCGATGCGAATCTTCGCGAGCGCGATGCCTTCCTCGCGTGCCAGTTCCGCGATCTCCGCTGAGCGGCACGTCGAGATTCTTGTGCACGTCGTTGCTGAGCGCTTTGAGCGGCGATACATAAAGGACGTCGATGCCGTTCGGGCAGTTCGCCCAAGCGCGCTTTGCGGACCAGGCGGTCCAGGGCGGTTAGAAACGCGGCCAGAGTTTTCCCCGAACCGGTCGGCGCGGAGATCAGGACATCACTGCCCGGCTTGAATTTCCGGCCATCCGAGGCGCTGCGGCTCGGTCACCCCGCGGAACCGCGACGCGAACCAGCGCTGGATCAGAGGATCGAACGACTCCACTGCCATTCTTTCAGTATCCTAAGTTCTTGAACCCCGTGTCGTTTGACAGCGCGTATCTGGCTCGCCTCCGGGATGGAGATGAGGAAACAGAACGCCATTTCGTTGCCCACTTCACCAACACCATCCGGTTGAGCCTGCGCTATCGCCTGCGATCCTCGGAACTGATTGAAGACATTCGCCAGGAAACGTTCCTGCGGGTGCTGAATTTCATCCGCAGCGATCGCAGCATGGATCATCCGGAGCGCCTGGGAGCCTACGTTCATTCTGTTTCGATCAACGTGATGATGGAACTGCTGCGCGCTTCCACCCGCCATCCTCCCATTCCCGACGCCGCGTTGAACGTGGTGGATCGACGCGCGAATCCGGAAGGCGGCGCCGTCACGCAGCAGCGAAAGGAACTGGTGCGCGGCATTCTGAACGAACTGAGCGACAAGGATCGCGACATTCTACGCGCCGTGTTCCTGGAAGAAGTGGATAAGCCTGAGATCTGCGCTCGCTTCCAGGTGGACCGCGATTACTTGAGAGTACTAGTACACCGAGCGAAGTCACGTTTCCGGGAAGCGCTCGATCGAAATGGTTTGGGCCAGCTGTGAAACGTTTGGGCGAGCAACATCACTAGAGAAAGTGAGGCCATGAAGGATGGATCATTCGGAAGCGTCGCAGATGGAAGCCGTGGAACGATACGTTCTCGGCGATCTGTCGGTGTCCGAGGTCGAGGAATTTGAACGGCACTTCTTCGACTGTCCTCAGTGCTCGGAGGAGCTGAGGACGTTATCCGTGCTTCAGGACAATGCTCGCGCCGTTCTTTTAGAGCCGAGTCCACGGCCGGTTCGTGCCAGCCTGCCCGCAGCGGAGAGCGGCGCAGGCTGGTGGCGAAAGTGGTTGATTCCGGCAATGGTTCCCGCCCTGGCGATGCTGGCGGTGGGCCTGTTTACCGGTTATGAGACCGGCGTACGTCGCGAAGGAAGCGCGATTCAGCCGGTGTCGGCGTTCCCGCTGTACGCGGCGTCACGCGGCGATGAGATCGCGATCGCCCCGCCGGCGGGAGCGCAATTCTATACCTTATATATGGATCGGACCTGGGATCGCGATTTCGCGAGCTACCGGGCCGCGATCCGCGACGAATCGGGCGAGAAATATTCGATGCGTCTGGACGCGCCGGCCCCCGGCCGCGCCATTCACGTTCTGGTTCCGCGCGGAGCTCTGGCCAGCGGGAAGTATGTCCTCGCCGTTTCCGGCATCGACGCTTCCGGCCAGCAGACCGAAGTCGCGCGCTATCCTTTCGTCCTCCGAATCGAGTAAGCTAAACGACAATTCCGATGAAACTACGATTCCTCTATCACGCCGAGGCAGTCGGCGCCACCGGTTATATCACGCTGCCGTTTCAAGAGACGATGCCGATTCAGGCTTCGACCGCGCTTCCGCTGAACGGTGGTCACGGCTCGGCCCGGGTCGAAAACTTCCGCCATCGCAACATTTTCTCGTTCTGCTCCGCCGAATCGCAGGTAGTGGGCAGCTATAGCGAGAAGGATCAGGCTCATGGAACGCTCGCTACGGTCACCGTCGAAGGGCTCAACATCCTGGATGTGGTCACTTGTGATCGTATGGTGGCGCGTCTCACTTCGAAGCATTCGGGCGGCGGCACGGAGGCGTCCTATATTCCGCTGGGATCCAGGTTCGAAAATCTGCGCATCGCCGGGCATAAGATCGACGTCGAACTGGCCACCGATACCTTCACCGAATTGAGCACCTGGTCGAAACTGGCCGACGGGTACGCGAAAGATCCGAAAATTCGTTCCGAGATTGCCAAACTTTCTCTGGTCGAGGCTAAGGGCAAGGGATTGCCGGAATCCAAAGGCATTCTCGGTTGCACGCTGGCGCGCAATCTCGACAAACTTCCCAGAGGATTGACGCGAAACGGGCACGGCATTTATGTTCCGCACTTCGGAACCGTATACCTGGGCGAGTATTTCATCTCTCCGGCCGCGCGACGACTGCTAATGCTGCACGTGGACTTGGGCTGCGCGATTGAAGGCTGCTTCGGATCGGGCGGCGCGGGAGGGAACGGAAGCGACTGGCCGTAATGCGGCTGTTGGCGATTTCCGCGCTGATTCTTACAGGTTGCTCGGCGATTCACAAATCACCGACGCCGGATCAGTTGTATCGGAACGCGGAAACGCTCCTGAGGCAAGGGCACTTTGCCGAGGCTCTCGCGGAAACGGAAACAGGCTTGCGCCTGGAGAGTTCCTGGCGGTTTCGGCTGTTGAAAGTTGAAGCACTCCTTTCGATCGGGCAAGCGAAAGAGGCGATGCGGGAGCTGGAATCGGGCGATTCTCCCGTCACGGGCGAGTTGCGGGCGCGGTGGCTGACGTTTCGCGGCCGTGCGTTCGATCGGCTTGGCGACTACTCGGGCGCGGAGGCGGAGTTCGAACAGGCCGCGGCGCTCGCCAAGCCCCTGCATCTTCCCCTGCTCGATGCCGAAATCGAGTTGAGCCGCGGCGGGCTCGATGTTCGCCGCAACAACAACGCTTCAGCCGAGTCCCGCTATCGCGCGGCGATGGCGATCGCAATCGCGCAGAACGATTCCGACCTTCAAGCGAAGGCAATGGGGAACCTCGGGTTCCTGTTCCTGAACGCGTTCCGCTATGAAGAGGCGATTTATTGGGAGCAGCGCGCGCAGACCGCCTTCGAGCAGATCGGATCGGCCGATTCCATCGCCAAGGCGGTCGGGAATATCGGCTGGTGTTATTACAAACTCGGCGATTACGAAAAAGCGCTCGCCTACTCCAAATCGGCGGAGGCCAAATCCCGCGAATCCGGCAATCTGCGCGACCGGGAAATCTGGATCGGCAATATCGGAAGCATCCTGTTCGATAGCGGCGACGTAAAAGGCGCGATCGCCGATTATCAGGCCGGCCTCACCTTAGCGCGGAGCCTCGAAGACAAGCGCTCCGTCGGAGTGTGGACGTACAACCTGGGCATGGCCTACCTTCAACTCGGCGATTTCGACGCGGCGGAGCGATACAACGTCGAAGCGCTGCGGTTGAAGAAGGATATGGCCGGCCGGCCCGAGTTCTATCCGGATGTCAGCGAGGCGCGCATCGCGCTGGAGCGCAAACAATTCGATCGCGCCGAACAGCTTTACCGCGCGATTCTCTCCTCGGGCGGCGAAGATCCCACGCCGATCCTTCAGGCAAAATCGGATCTCGCGATGCTCTTCGATCGCACCGGCGCGGTGGCGCGCGCGGACGAGCAGTATCAATCCACCATCGCATCCATCGAACACGAACGAGCCGGCATCCACGCCGAGGAGTATCGTGTATCCTACCTCGCCAGCCTGATCGATTTTTATCGGCGCTACGTCGATTTCCTGGCCCGCCGCGGAAATGTGGAGAAAGCGCTCGAAGTGGCCGAGTCGAGCCGAGCCCGCGTGCTGGACGAAAGACTGCGAGCATCGGGAAGTACCCATCGAGCCATGTCCGCCGCCGCGTTGAAACAAATCTCGCGATCTTCGGGCGCGGTCCTGCTGTCCTACTGGCTCGCGCCGGCCCGCGGCTACCTGTTCGCGGTTACTCCGACCGCGATCGAGATGCACGAACTTCCCGGAGCAAAACAAATCGGCTCATTGGTGGACGCCTATGGCTCGCTGATCGAGGACCTCCGCGATCCAATGGAATCGGAGCTGCCAGCCGGAAACAAGTTATCGGCGCTGCTGCTGGGCCCGGTGCGCCACTTGCTGGCGCCCGGCACGCGAATCATCGTGGTGCCGGACGGCGCCCTCTATGCGCTGAATTTCGAGACGCTGCCCGATCCGGAAACTCCGTCGCGTTATGTGATCGACCGCCTCACGGTTTCGATCGCGCCGTCGCTCGGCATCCTGCTGGAGCCGCGCGAGCCACAGAATTCGCAGCGGTCGGTTTTGCTGATCGGCGACCCGGAACCGGCGGTCGAGGAATATCCGAAGCTCCCCTATGCCGGCAAGGAAATGGAGATGATCGAAGGCGATTTTCTTCCCGGCAGCCGCGTCGCGCTGCAAGGTGCAGGCGCCTACCCGGCGGCGTATCGCGAAGCGGACCCCGCGAAATTCTCGTGGATCCATTTCGCCGCGCATGCCTCGGCGAATGCCACGCACCCGCTCGATTCCGCGCTGATCCTGTCGCGTCGCGAATCGGGCTATACCCTCACCGCCCGCGAAATCATGAACGTGCCTCTCAACGCCGATCTGGTGACGCTCTCGGCGTGCCGCGGCGCGGGCGCGAAGGCCTATTCGGGCGAAGGACTGGTGGGATTGTCGTGGGCGTTCCTGCGCGCCGGTGCGCGCGGCGTGATCGCCGGCCTGTGGGACGTGAACGATCTATCCACCGCGAATCTGATGTCGGACTTTTATTCCCGACTCACCAAGAACGCCGCGCCCGAGGATGCCTTGCGGGACGCCAAGCTTCAACTGATCCGGTCGCGCGGCGCCTATCGCAAGCCTTTTTATTGGGGACCTTTCCAGTTGTATATCGGCTCGCCTCCGGTAGTGAACGCCCCGCGCATCGTGCGAAACTAGCGGATGAGGGCTATGAAGTACTTTCTTACGCTCCTTCTGTTCTCCGCGTTCGCATCCGCGCAGACCCCACAGGCGCAGGGCGTCGCGGCCGATTGGAATGTAACGCCCACCATCGACGCACTTTCGAAGCAGGCCGAACGGCTGAAACCCATTCTCGATCAGTTGACGCCGCAGCAATGGGTGTCGCAGGGCGCTCCGCAGACTTACGTCTCGCAATGGAAAGCCAGCCAGGATGAATTGCGGTATCTGGTCGATTCGGCGCGCGCGCTGAAGAAGCAGCCGGAGCGGCTGACGCTCGCGCTGGACACTTATTTCCGCTTGCAAGGATTGACGGCGCGGCTCGATTCGCTGGTCGATGGAGTCCGCCGTTATCAAAATCCCGCGGTGGGCGATCTGATGGTCGGCATTGTCGCCGAAAATTCCGTCAATCGCGATAAGCTGCGCCAATATATCACCGACCTGGCCGCCACCAAGGAACAGGAATTTGACGTGGTGGATAAAGAAGCCCAGCGCTGCCGCGGGATTCTGAACCATCAGCCCGCGTCCACCAAGAAGAATCCAAACCAATGACCGAAACTCTGACCTTCACCTGTAACATCTGCGGCGAGCCGTCGACGGAACTTTGCGTGTATTGCACCAAAGACACCTGCGACAATCATCGCTGCGAGAAATGTCATCGCTGCAGCGACTGCTGCCAGTGCGATCAGCGCCGGAATCACGACTGATGCGCGCGGCAATTCTAGCGGTCCTGTCGATCACCATGCTATCCGCACAATCGAAGATCCTGGTTCACGGCCATCGCGGCGCCCGCGCGATGCGGCCTGAAAACACTCTTCCCGCGTTCGAATATGCCATCGGCGCCGGCGTCGATGTGCTGGAACTGGATATGGCGGTGACCATGGACAACGTGATCGTCGTGTCGCACGATCCGTATCTGCATCCGCCGGTATGCAGCGGTCCGCAGCTAAAGCGACCATTCATCGAACTGACGCTGGCGCAGGTTCGCGAATGGGATTGCGGCAAAATTCAAAATCCCGGATTCCCGAAACAGACGCCGATCGCGGGCACCCGGATGCCCACCTTGGACCAGGTTTTCGATCTCGCGCCGCGGGGCACATTCTGGTTCAATATCGAAACCAAGAGTTTTCCCGATCATCCCGAGTTGACGCCCGCGCCCGACGAATTCGCGCGCATGGTGCTCGCGGTGGTGCGAAAACACAAGCTGGAACAGCGCGTCCTGCTGCAATCTTTCGATTTCCGGACGCTGCACGCCATGGCCAAGATCGCACCGGAGATTAAGCGCGTCGCGTTGTGGGAAGGCGACGATCGCAGCTTCGTCACCGTCGCCAAGGATGCCGATGCGCCCATTGTTTCTCCGCAATTTAAATTGGTCACGCCGGAAAAAGTCCGCGAAGCGCACGCCGCCGGAATTCAAGTTGTGCCGTGGACCGCGGATGCGCCGGAGGACTGGCAGAAGCTGATCGACGCGAAGGTAGACGCGATCATCACCGACGATCCCGCCGCGCTGATCGCTTATCTGAAAAGCAAAGGCCTTCGGTAAATCAGAAATCGGCGAGCATGGCGGCCGCGCGCGCCCGCGATTTCGCCACCGGCTTGCTTAGCTCTTCCAAAACCGGAAGCATCGTTTTGAATCGCTTGACCACCTCCGCCACCAGCTTCGGAGTGGTCGCGAGTTCGGGATCGAGCGTCGTGTAGTAGAGCCAGCGCTTCATCTTGATCAGATCCGCGGCCGGGTGGTCCGCCGGAAAGCCCTTGGGGATCCGCTGGAGCGAATCTCCATGCAGCTCACCCATCATCTTTTCCGGCTTCTTGGCGATCTTTCGAAACGCCGCGTGATTGCCGGCAAGCCAGGTGCGAATCGCGAACATCTGTTCGGGCGAGGGCTGGTACACTCCTCCGGCAACGCCCAGTTCCTTCGCGGCGAACGAAAAATAAAAGCCGGGACTCACCCCGCGCTCCCCGCCACGTCGCGTGAAAATGGCCGCCTGATGGGTCTTGTAGGGCGTTTTATCGGAGCTGAAGCGCGTGTCGCGATAGATCCGGTACACCGCTTTTTTCGGATCGGTAATGTAGTCCGGCGCGAACTTCGCGAATTCGGCGTTGATCGCCTCCACCACACCGAACATCGGCCCTCGCACGGTGGCCTCGAACAGTTCTTTGCGCGGCTGGAACCACTCGCGGCGGTTGTTGCGCGCCAGGTCGCGCATGAATTTGAGCCCTTCGGGCGGAAACATTCCGAGCCTCCTTTATAATCGATAAGTAGATGCTCTTTCGCCTTCTGGCGATTCCCAATTTACACGTTTTCGTGAACGCGGCGCTGGCCCGGCACACCCGATTCGAAATCGGCGGACCGGCGCGAGTATTGCTCGATGCTGACGATGAAACCGCACTCATGGAAGCCTGGCGCGCCGTCGACGAATCAGGCTGGCCCCGCGTCGTGATCGGCGGCGGCACGAATCTGATTGTTTCCGACGCCGGATTTCCCGGCGCGGTCCTGCGCTACACCGCGCACGCGATCGAGATCGATGGGTCGCGCGTGCGGGTGGACGCGGGCGCCATGTTGCAGACAGTGGTGGACGCGACCATCGATCGCGGTCTGCGCGGTCTCGAGACCATGACCGGAATTCCCGGCTGGGTGGGCGGCGCGATTTATGGCAACGCGGGCGCCTACGGCCACTCGATCCAGGAACGCGTGGAGACTGTCCGCTTTTTTGACGGCTCCGTCATCCGCGAAATCGGCGACGCCGAATGCGAATTTCGATATCGCGACAGCGTATTCAAACGCCATAAGAATTGGGTGGTGCTTTCCGCGACACTGCGCCTGGAACCGGCGGATTCATCAGATTTACGGGCGCATGCCACCAGCATCCGCAAGATCCGCGACGCGAAATATCCCCCGGAGATGCGCTGCGCCGGTAGTATTTTCAAAAACCTGTTGCTAGTGGATTTGCCGGAATCCGTGCGCGCGCAAATTCCCGAATCGGTGATCCGGGAAGGCAAAGTCCCGTCAGCGTATTTTCTCGAACAGGCCGGAGCCAAGGGCCTGGAGGACGGCGCGATTCGCGTCGCCGAGTATCACGCCAATCTGATTTACAACACCGGCGGCGGCACCGCGCGCCAGTTACGCGCCATGATCGACGAACTGAAGACGCGGGTACGCGATCGCTTCGGCATCGATCTCGAGGAAGAAGTGCAGTACGTCGGGTAGTCTCTTCAGTGCGCGGAGATGGTGACGCCGGCCTGAGTAGCGAATGGCCCCACGCTCGCGATCACATTCAACGCTCCCGGAGCAACGTAGCCCGAGGGAAGCGTGATGTTGACCTGCCACAGCCCCGGGTATCCGGCCACCGGACCGGAATAGAGGACCTGCGACTGATATCCGCCGATCGTAACGGTTACAGGATTTGTGCCGACGCCTTGGCCGGTTCCATATAGCACCAGGATCGATCCGAGCGCCGCCGGATTCGAAGCAGAATTGACCGTGCCGTCCTGATTGAGCGCGGATGCCTGTCCGTCCGAGTCGGCAAACAGCGCGGGCGCCGCGGTTGCGACAGCCGCTGAAGCCTGCCCGGCAAGCGCGCCTTGATCGAGAATCGCGATCGTAACCGGAGACGACGTATCGATCTGCGCCGGCACCTGGACCAGCAAACGCGATCCGTCCACCGCGAGGATCGGAGCGTCAATCGTTCCAAACATCACCTGGAGATTCGGCGCGTCGGAAGCGCTGAAGCCCGCGACCAGCAGGTCGACTAACATGCCCGGCGCAACCGGACCAGGCTGCAAACTCGCGGCGTTGACCACAACAACCGCGGAATCACTGACGGCCACCGCCTCAGGCGTCATCTGACGGATGCGGTTGTTGGCGAGATCGGCGATGTCCAAGCCGCCATTGGCATCGACGCAGATCGCCGACGGAGAATTCAGTTGCGCGGAAAGCGCCGGCCCTCCATCGCCGGAAAATCCAGCGTCGCCTGTCCCGCCGGCGAGCGCGAAATTCCCAGAAGAATCGATTCGCACCACGGCATTCAGACCCGCATCGGCGACGAAAAGGTCCCCCGCGCTTCCTAGCGCGAGCCCTCGCGGGGCGATCCACATTCCTTCCGCGAGACTGGTGATATCGCCGGCAGGATTCAGCCGCCGGATGTGCTTCCCGTCGACAAAATACAAACCGCCGTTCGGGTCGACCGTCAGCGCGCCGGGCGATTGCAAGCCGGAAAGCACGGTCGCGATCGTTCCGCTCGGCGCGACTTCGAGAATCGTGCCGTTCCCTGAATCGGAGATCCACACGTTGCCCTTCGAGTCTCGAACGGCGTAAGCGGGATTAACCAGTCCATTGACGTTCAGCGGATAGAGGATGCCTGAAGGCGCGATCCATCTTATTCGACGGTTACCGCTGTCGACAACGTACAAATCCCCGAACGGGTCGAGCGTCACCGCCGACGGAGCCGATAGCGTCGCTTGCGAAGCGCCTCCAAAATCACCCGAGTTGCCGGGCGCTCCGGTACCGGCGATGGTGGTGATCGTCCCGTCTGTCGCGACGCGGCGCACCCGGTTGTTATCGCGGTCCGCGATGTATAGGTTGCCGTCGCCATCCACGGCTATGCCGGCCGGATGATTCAGCAGTGCGTCGGTTGCGCCCGCTCCGTCTCCGTGCGCCAGGTCGCCGCCGCCGGCGATCACCAGACTCGGTCCGCTGAAAGATACCCGGCGCACCACGCTCGCGCTGGTCGCGTACAGGTAACCATCCAGGCCGAACGCGAGATCCGTCGCTTGCAACTGGAACGCGCTGGCCGCGGCATTCGAAGGAACCGCGACGATTTCGCCGGCGCCTGGATCCGCGATATACAACGTGCCAAAGGAGTCGACCGTGACGCCGGTCGGTGTGGCGGCATGTTGGATTGTGGAGATGATTCCCCCCGCCACTCTGCGGACCACGTGATTCCCGCTATCGGCGATATATAACGAACCGTTGCGGTCCATCGCGATCCCGGCGGGATTCGCGAGTTGAGCCTGAGTCGCTGCATAGCCGTCGCCGGAGTATCCCTGCTCACCGCTTCCCGCAGCCTTGGTGAATGATCCGTCGGAGGCCACGCGATACACCGTGTTCGCTCCGAAGTCCGAAACATAAAATCCGCCGCGGCCATCGGAGCAGAGATTCCGTGGCGCGTCCAAGGCAACCAGCAGCGCACCCGTCCCGTCGCCGGCATCGACCGCCGGGGCCGATCCCCCGCCCGCAACGGTCGCGATATTCCCGTCCGCCGTCACACGCCGCACGCGAGCATTGCCAAGGTCCGCGACCAGCAAATTCCCCGCGCCATCGAACATCAAGCCATAGGGAGCATTCAGCTGCGCCGCCGTTGCCGGACCGCCGTCGCCTGAAAATCCCGGGGCGCCGGTTCCCGCGAACGTGGTGATGATGCCTTTCGCGATCTTCCGCACCCGATGTTGCGCCGCGTCGGCGACATACATATTCCCCGCGGCGTCGAACGCGATTCCTTCCGCCTGAGCGAAGACGGCCGACGCCGCCGGACCATGATCGCCCACCCAATCGCTGCCCGCGATGGTCCGTATATCGTAAACCGGCGTCTGCGCGAAGCATAGCGCGGCGGCGGCGAGCGAAAGGAAAGCAAAAGCGGCGGGCATGGGATAAACGAAAAACCTTACTCATACTCAGTGCTCTTCGGCCGCGAATCTTCTCATCCCGGGCGATGAGGAAAGCGTGAGCACTTTCATTCCGCGCTTCGCCATCATCCTGATTGCCTCCGGACTGGCTACCGCCCAGCCCTCCTTGAACTTCAAAACCCGCCGCATCGATACCAGCGCCGCATCGCCTGTCCGCGAGCTGAATGGCCGGTCCGCTGGCCGCCAACACCTGATCGTTCAGTTCGATCATGCGCCGTCGCCGGCCGAAATCGCAGAGCTGAAACAACGCGGCGCCAGGGTGTTGAGCGATGTCCCTGAAAACGGCCTCATCATCTCCGTCGCGCGCCGCATTCCGGTCGCCGATCTGGGAATCCGGTTCGCCGCGCCCGTCGAACCCAGCGACAAGATCAGCGCTGTCGCCTCCACCAGCGGATTCGTCCTGGTCGAATTTCATCCCGACGTCGACATCAACGCCGCGCGGTCTCTGCTGCTGCAAGCCGGCATCGAACTTCAAGAGAACCCCGACCTGAGCCCGCATCACCTGATGATCCGTGACGATGCCGCCGCGATCGCGAAGCTCGCGCAGCTCGATGAAGTGGCCTACCTGTTCCCCGCTTCCGACGCGTTGGCGAAGCGGGTCCCCACCAAGCCTTGCGACGGCGCGCTCACCACCAACGGCGGCACCGCTCAATCGATACCCACTTACGGCAACGGATGGGATGGTCCTGGCTTAAGCGCGGCTACGGTGCAATATGTGTTCAGCCAGATGACCCGGCAACTCGATCCCAATGCCGCCCAAGCCGAGATCGAACGAGCCATGGCGCAATGGGCGAACGCGGTGCAGGTCACCTGGAAACCAGGCACCAGCGCCACCGGCTCGCAAACGGTGAACATCCTCTTCGCGACCGGATCTCATGGCGACGGGTTCCCGTTCGACGGACCCGGCGGCGTGCTGGCGCACACCTTCTATCCCGCGCCGCCGAATCCCGAGCCCATCGCCGGCGACATGCACTTCGACGATTCGGAAACCTGGAAGATCGGCGCGAACACCGATCTGTTCAGCGTCGCGCTGCATGAACTCGGTCACTCGCTCGGGCTGGGGCACTCCGACAATCCTTCGGCGGTGATGTATCCGTACTACAAAATGGCCACCACGCTTTCCCCGCTGGACGTCAGCGCCGCGCAGACCATGTATGCCGCCGCCGGAAGCTCTACCTCGAGTGGGTCCGGAGGCGGATCAGGGACCAATCATCCCGCCCCGCCGTCGAACACCTTAACCATGACCGTGAACGCGCCGCCTTCGGCGACCACCGCTTCCGCAGTCAGCCTCACCGGCACCATCACCGGCGGCCAGGGGATCGTGCTGCTTAACTGGACCAGCAGTCAGAACGTATCGGGCTCCGCGCAGGGCGCGGCCGCGTGGACCATCGCCAATGTGCCGCTCGCGCTCGGCGCGAACACCATCACCATCGCCGCGTCGGATGGCGTCACGCGCGTGTCCACTGCCGTCGTCATCACCAGGCAGGCGCCGCCATCGGGTGGAACGCCGCCGGTGAATAAGCCAACGGACACGACGCCGCCCGCTCTGACCATCGCCTCGCCGTCGTCCACCTCCATTTCGACCACGGCTTCCGCCCTCACGTTTTCCGGCACGGCCAGCGATAACGTCGGCGTGACCAGCGTCACCTGGGCCACCAACACCGGCCAATCCGGCGTAGCCTCGGGCACCACGAATTGGTCCGCGGCGGTTCCTTTATTGATTGGTTCGAACTCCGTCACCATCCGTGCAGCAGACGCCGCTGGAAACATCGCATGGCGGAGCGTGGTGGTGACGCGGCACTAATCCTGCCACGCGAGATATCCCGTTATTTCGACTGAATTCCTTCGAGATAGGTGGCGAGGTTGTAGGCGCGAACGCGCCCCAGATCCAGATCCCAGGCGATCTGCGAAAAAACCGGCCCCCAGATCGGCATCGCGCGAGTCCCATGCGCGCTCGGATGCTGCGAGTCGCCCATGATGCTTCGCTCCACCGCTTCCCTGGGGAACTTGCCGTTATGGCGATGCGCGATAAGCGTCAGATCCGGAGGCAGCGTCTTGAGCAGCGGCGCAACAGGTCCGTCGCCTTTGCCGTTAACGCCGTGGCACACCGCGCAGTAGGTTTTGTATAAGGTAGGCCCGTCGATAGAATTGATAACCCGGATGCTTTCCGGATTGGCAGGAGGTGTCTGGCTCAGAAGGCAGCCTGTAATCGCTCCCAACAACATGCCACGAGCGATCGTGATCAACATGTGACCTCCTTTGAAGAAGGATGATCAGGGAGCGGTGCCGTCCGCGGTCACCGTCAGGGTCTGCACACGCCATCAGGTTGCGCGTTCCGCGCTGCGCTATCCATTGCGCTTTATTTATCCGGCCGTGACAGATCCATTACCGCCTGGCGGCTGGCCGCTCCCTTTTCTTTCAGACTCGATATAGCCTCCAACTTCGTTTTCTCCCGAACCCCATTTTCAGGACCCGGGAGAAGAATAAAGCGCACCTGGTTTGCCACACCCGCGATGAAAATCCAAGCGGTTCAATCCGCGAGACTTATTCGAATTCTCCACGGCGTCATGGGAATGAACCGGGAGAAAACGGGCGGCCTCGCCCAATTTCTGCGTGAGGCCGCCCGATTCAGTTGGGCCCAGGGAAACGTCGTACAATTCAACCAGGACCTTGCTATAATCGAAGTCGATTCGGATGTTTGGCTCGGTCTTTCCCGGCCCGAATCGTTTGTAACTTTCGGGGCGTGGCTCAGCCTGGTAGAGCGCCTGGTTCGGGACCAGGAGGCCGGTGGTTCGAATCCACTCGCCCCGACCATCTCCTTCCCTTCCTCCCTTACAATGAGCGAATGGTGCGTATAGCCTGCCTCCTGCTATTTTCTTCTGCCTTTCTCGCCGCTCAAACACGCGACCCCTTCGAAGTCGAGGAGACCACCATCGCGCAGGTCCACGATGCCATGAAGGCCGGCCATCTTACCTGCCGCGCGCTGGTTGGCGATTATCTCCGCCGGATCGCGGCTTACGATAAGAACGGCCCGGCGATCAATTCCATCATCCTGGTCAATCCCGACGCCGAAAAGGAAGCTGCCGAATTGGACCGCCGCTTTGCCCAATCCGGCCTGACCGGTCCGCTGCACTGCGTGCCGGTGATCGTGAAAGATAACTTCGAGACCGCTGGATTGCAAACCACCGGCGGCTCGCTCGCCATGGCCGGATATATTCCGAACAAAGACGCGTTTCTGGTCAAGCGCATCAAAGAAGCCGGCGCCATCGTGCTGGCGAAATCCAATATGGCCGAGTGGGCCTTCAGTCCCTATGAGACCGTCAGCTCGATTCTGCCCGGCTACACGAAAAATCCGTACGCGCTCGATCGCGTCACGGCGGGCTCGAGCGGTGGAACGGCGGCGGCCGTCGCGGCGAGCTTCGGCCTGGTGGGACTGGGCAGCGATACCGGGAACTCCATCCGCGGTCCCTCTTCTCATCAGGCTTTGGTCGGCATTCGCTCCACCATGGGACTCACCAGCCGCGCCGGCGTGATCCCGCTCTCCCTGCTCGCCGACATCGCTGGTCCCATCGCACGCACCGTGGAGGATGCCGCCGCCGTCTTTCAGGTGGTCGCTGGCGATGACCCGGACGATCCGGTCACCGCCGCGGCGCGCGATCATCCTCATCCGGATTACACCGCGGCCCTCGATCCCAACGGACTCCACGGCGCCGTGATCGGCGTGCTGCGGCAGGCCTATGAGCGCGAGTCGACCGATCCTGAAGTTGTCGCGATTTTCATGAAAGCGGTGGACGACCTTCGGCGCGCCGGAGCGACCGTCGTCGATCCCGCGACGGTAGAAGGCCTGGATGCGATTAAGCGGCCTCGCGACGTTGGCCCGTGCATGGGCTTCAAGTACGACCTCAATCACTATCCTCGCCGCGCGAAGCGATCGCGTTCCGATGAAAACGCTGGCGGACGTGATCAAGTCCGGCCAGTTCCATCCCTCGGTGCAGCGCCGCCTCGAACAGGCCGAGCGTGGACCCGAGAATGGTCCCGATTCCCCCGGCTGCCGTGCCGACGCCGCGTATCGCGAGCAGGTGCGCCAGGCAGTGACCAAGACCATGGACCGGCTGAAGCTCGATGCCTTCGTGTATCCCACCTGGAGCAATCCGCCGCGTCTGATCGGCGACCTGAACACGCCCGCCGGCGACAACAGCCAGTTCTTCTCGCCCACCACCGGATTGCCCGCGATCAACGTCCCCATGGGATTCACGCGAGGCGGAACGCTCCCCGCCGGCATGACCATCTTCGGCCGTGCGTGGTCCGAAGCGACGCTCATCAAGTTCGCCTACAGCTACCAGAACGCGACCCATCGCCGCCGCCCGCCGGCCAGCACTCCTCCGCTGCGCTAACGGCGGATCAGAGTTCCGACAACACCCCGACACGCCCGTCGCCAAACACGATGAGAGCCTTCTTGAAGTCGAGCGTCAGTCCAAGCTGGGAATAGATGTAGCGATAAGCCTCTAGGCTCGATATCCCAGTGGCGCTGATAGCCACCAGCCATCGATCACCGGCGGGCTTCGGCGTCCGCCGGCCGGCCTCGCCGATCCATTCCAGCATGTCCTTTGTTATGTTGAAGAAGAGAAGCGGATCTGAGTCGGAATTGTGCACGAACCCGATCAGTTTTGGCGCTCGCTTGGGTTCGTTTCGTAAAAGCCGAACCCGGACCCGATTCCCATGAATCGTGGCCTTCCCATCCCGCCCCTGTGAGAGGCTGGGTATCTTCTCTTCCAGTTCGGCCGCGGTCTTCGATGGCAAACGGATGGGAGCGGTGACGGCCAGCAATACGGTCAAGCCATCCGGCACCGATTCGCGAAGGCTGGCTTGTAGACGATCCATCAGCCGGATCACGACCTTGTCGAACCTCAACCCAGCCTTATGAGCCGTCCCCGTGCCGCGATGTTTGAAGGTAGTCACGTCCACCGCGACCCGTTTTCCGGCGATCGTCAAATACGCGTCGGGCGAATCGCTACCCTGTTCCCACGTCGCCCAAAAATGTTTGGCGACGGCATCCATGGCGCTTCGCTCGCGCTTACCCAAATCCCTCATGTGACTTATTGTTTTGAAGATGGCGCATAAAAATCAAGCTAACCGCCGAACGCAACCGCTTCGCTCGACGATTCGGGTTCCCGCTCATCTGTACCAGCGGGCGTTGAACTCACCGATTCCGCAGTCGTTCTGTCTGCGCGAGAATAGTAGGCAAAGCGCCATATGAACCGGGACCGGATTATCGCAACGTTGCGGGCACACGAGGCGGAATTGAGGGCCGCTGGAATTGTTCGCCTAGCCGTGTTTGGGTCGGTCGCGAGAGGAGAGAACTCCTCTGGCTCGGATGTTGATCTCCTGGCGGATTTCGACAAAACAAGAGTGTTCACGCTTCTCACGCTGGGAAAAATCGAGAATCGTCTCACCGACTTATTAGGAACATCCGTAGATCTGTCGTCCCCCGATTGGCTGAGAGAATCGATCAGAAGTCAGGTTTTGCGAGAGGCGATTAATGCCTTTTAGCGACCCTCAAAGGCATCTTCAAGACGTCTTGGGACTCCATTGACAAGATCGACGAATTCACAGCCGATATGGATTTGACCGGGTACCGCAACGATGAGAAAACGAGAGCGGCGGTCGAGCGAAAGCCATTATCCGATTAGACGACGAGTCTCCAGGGACGTATCCTGAGATAGATCATCGGGCCTACCGCGGCATGGGCAATATCATCCGTCATTCGTACCATAGAGTGGATGATGAGATTGTCTGGAGAACCATCAAGGAAGACTTGCCTCAACTCAGACATATCGCCCGAAAGATCTTGAATGAACTGACCGGCAGCTAAATGGCGGAGAGAGAGGGATTCGAACCCTCGTTAGAGTTTCCCCTAAACACGCTTTCCAAGCGTGCGCCTTCAACCACTCGGCCATCTCTCCGGAGGGGTCTTTATCAGTCTATCGCATGCGAAACAGATAGTCTCGAATCGGTAGATACGCTTCCGGGTTTTTCTCCGATTTCGAGCATTCAGCCGCCAGGCGAGCCGCTTCCTCGTTCGGCGCCAAGGTCGCCAGCGCGGCATCCTGCAACGCGTTGCGCAACCGCAGCCGCGCGATGTCCCCTTGCGCTCCCGATTCCGCCGGGCATATTCCCGCGGTTGGCCTGATATCCGGCACCTGCGCCTCCATGACCCGCGCTTCCATGGGATAGACCACCCAGTCCTGGTTCACGTACAGCTGCGGCTCCACTTTGACGCGACGCACCGGAGCTGCGCGATCGGTCCATACATCCATCCAGAAAATCTGGGTTTGATCGCCCGAATAGGGCAGCGTGACCGGCTCCAATTTGCCATCCGCTTCCCGAAAGACCGTGACCTTCACGGCATCTTCCGGATTCTGCCCGACCACTAGAGAATAAGCGGTCCCCGGGTCCACCCGCACCGCGATCTGAAACGACGTGAAGCCGTTCCGCACCAGCGCCGGCGATAGGATCTCGCGCGGATCGGCCGGCGTGGCCACGTCCCCCGTCGCCTGGAACCGCGCGAATTCCGAATAAACCCGCAGCGGTTCCCGGAACGACTGTCCGGCCAGCGGCAACGTCAGCAGCACCACCCACTTCACGCCGGAAATTCTATCGAAAAAAACAAACGCGCGCAGACTCGAATTTCGAGCTGCGCGCGTTGCGGATCGCGGGCCTTGGAGGTCCCGGAAAAACTAGCGGCGGGCCATCTTCACCTTGGGAGTGGAAAGATACCCGACTACCTTGTCTTTGTCCACCTGGTTGATCACGATCTCGTACGGCTGGTTGGCGTCCGTCATATAGATCTGCACCGGCTCATTGATGGTGCGGTCGCGCTTCTCCACGCGCTTGTCGTCGGCGACGACGTCCAGCGTAAAGCGATTGCGCTTCGGATCGGCCTTCTTCAGCGACATCACGATATCGCCCACCTTCTTCGAATTGTCTTTCTTACTCAGCGTGAATTCGTAGTAGTTGCGCTCGCCCAGCGCGCGCAGCGCTTGCACGTCCTTCGAATTGGTGGCGATCAAGCCGCTCATCACGCCCATGTCGCCCATCACGCGCTTCAAGTCCGACCCGGTCTTGTCGAGCTGGGTCTGCGTCGTGGCCACGTCCGCCTTCACGCTGGTCACGTCGGTCTTCACGCCGCTGACATCGGTGCTGACGTCGGCGATCTTGCTGTTGGCATGATCGGTCGCGTCCTTCAGGTCACTGAGCTGCGACGTCATCTGCTTCTGTTCCTGATCGAGACGGCGGGAGAGTTCGGAGCCTTGCCTGCGCGCTTCCGAACGAGCCTGCTTCAACGCGTCCGAAGCCGCATCGCTCGCGCCCTTTACCTGATCGTTGATCGCTTCCAGGCGCTGCTCGAGCAGGGATTTGGTCGCGTCGCTCAGCTTCGACATCTGCGTCTGCGTCGTCTGTTCGGACTGCGCCAGGCTATCCCGAAGCTGATTGGACTGCACAATAAGATACCCGTCGCCGGCCAGTGCGATCACCAGGCCCGCGCCCAACACCGCAATCAGTCCGGTGTGCACGCCTGAGGCGCGATTCGTATTCTCGTTCCTGCTGTCCAGTTCATTATTCGACATTTTGTTTTTACTCCCTTGGGGCCGGGCTTTTTAAGACTCTGCTCACCCTGCCGTCGCAACGGAAGAATGCAACCGCTCTGCCAACCGGAAACAGTTCGACGCCTTCATGTTTTCCTATGATTTACGCACGGTACTAGGTAAGTTCCCGAGTACCGGGAACGTAACTTTGTTTCGCAATTTTTACGAGAATCATTCGAACTTACCCGCCGCGGCTGGATTGTGCCGGATCGCCCTTCGAAGTTATCCTGGAGTTTGGATCCGCATCGTGCCGAGCGTGTCTCGGAAAGCATTCGCGAAGAACTCGAGGAGATGATCGGTTACGAGTTGTCGGACCCGCGCGTCGGGTCGGCGACCGTGAGCGAGGTTCATCTTTCGCCCGATTTTCGCCATGCGCTGATCAGCCTGATCCTTTCAGGAACCCCGGCGGAGCAGACCGCCACCATCGACGCATTGAATCACGCTAAACAATTCCTGCGGCATCAGTTAGCGGAACGGCTCCAAATTTATCGCATGCCCGAATTGCACTTCGAACCGGCCCTGGCTGCCGATTTGAGCGCCAAAGCGCCGCAGATTCTGAAGCGAATCCGCCGCGGCCGGCTGCGCGATTGAAAAAAAATCGATGCCGTAAAACACGATGTGCTACCTTTGTCATTAGATACGCGGATCGCGTTTTTGATGTCATTTAGATACGCTATCGCGTGTCTGGCCGACACCCCCCAGTTTAAGCGTAAGTACGGAGCGCGAAGCAGGGCCGTCGAAACGGGTTGCGCATCGCTCGCGAGCGCGATTCAAACTGAGTGACTTTTGATAGATTTTGTTCGATTCGACACACATTCCGGAGCGGGACCCGCGACGCTCGCTCCCCATGTGTATTTCCGCCAGGAAGAGCGATCAGGAGTGATTCATGCGCGTGGCTCCAATGAATAGCCGTTTTCTCGATGCCTGCCGGCGCCGGCCGACCGATGTTCGCCCGGTGTGGTTTATGCGGCAGGCCGGCCGGTACATGAAGCAGTACCGCGACATCCGCGCCAAACACGGGATCCTGGAAATCTGCAAGCGCCCCGATCTGGCCGCGCAGGTGACCCTGCAGCCGGTGGAAATTCTGGACGTCGACGCCGCCATCATCTTCGCCGATCTGCTGCTGCCCGTCGAACCGATGGGCCTGAAGCTGCGCTTCGCCGCCGGCGAAGGCCCGGTCATCGATAACCCGGTGCGCACTTCGAGCGACATCGACAGCCTGTCGATTTCCAACACCGACGAACTCGGCTACGTCGGCGAGTCCATTCAGCAGGTGGTCAAGGCGCTGGCCGGACGCGTGCCGGTGATCGGATTCGTGGGCGCGCCGTTCACCATGGCCAGCTACATGATCGAAGGCGGTCCGTCGCGCAATTTCCTCCGCACCAAGCAGATGATGTATCGCGACGAAACGCTGTGGCGCCGCCTGATGGGCAAGCTGGTGGACGTGCTGGGCTGCCTTCGCGGTGCTGCAGGTGGCCGCCGGCGCGCGCATCATTCAGGTATTCGATAGCTGGGTGGGCGCGCTCGGGCCCGGACGATTACGTCCGCTATCGTGGCGCCGTATTCGCGCGCGCTGATCGAACGGATTCGCGCGGCGGGCGTTCCGGTGATCCACTTCGGCACCGGCGCGGCGGGATTCTTCCGCGAATTGCACGCGGCCGGCGGCGACGTGATGGGCGTCGACTGGCGCATCAATATCGATCAGGCCTGGATGGACATCAGTTACCGCTCGGCGGTGCAGGGCAATCTGGATCCGGCGGTGCTGATGGCTCCCCTTCCCGAACTCCGGATGCGCGTGCACGAACTGCTGAAGCGCACCGGATCGCGGCCCGGTCACATCTTCAACCTGGGCCACGGCATCCTGCCGGAAACGCCGGTGGAAAACGTCAAGGCGTGCGTCGAGATCGTGCGCGAATTCAAGCCCTAAACGGCCATGCCGCGCGTCGTCATCGTCGGAGGCGGGATCGCCGGCCTCTCGGCGGCCTACGATCTCGACACGCGCGGGCGTCGACTTCACCCTCTTCGAAAAACGCGCCGCGGCTGGGCGGCGTCATCGAAACCCACGCCTGGGAAGACTGCACTCTCGAACGCGGCCCGGACAGCTTCATCAGCGCCAAGCCGGAAGCGCTCGCGCTGATCAAGGAACTGGGGCTCGAAAGCGAAGTGATCGGCTCCAACGATCATCAGCGCACCACCTACATTCTGAAACACGGCCGCCTGGTCGCCCTGCCCGACGGCGTCATGATGATCGTGCCCACCAAGGTGATGCCCATGGTGCAAGTCCCCGCTGCTGGGCTGGGGCACGAAGATCGGCATGGGATTCGAGCTGCTTCGCCGTCCCCCAAAGACGCCGCGGCCCGATCGCAGCGTCGCCGAATTCGTCATCGATCACTTTGGGCGGGAGACGCTGGATTATCTGGCCGAGCCGCTGCTCTCCGGCGTCTACGGCGGCGATCCCGCGCAAGTTGAGCGTCGACAGCGTGCTGCCTCGCTTCCTGGAGATGGAAGCGAAGTACGGCAGCCTGGGCCGCGCCGTGATGACCGCGAAACGCCCGCCGTCTTCGGGAGTTCGCTGTTCCGGACGCTCGAAAGCGGACTCGGCACGACTGGTCGAAGCGCTATCGACCGGCCTGCGACGTGCGTCACCGAGAAGTCGAAGCGATCGAGCGCGTCTCCGGCGAGTTCCGCGTGCGCGCCGGCGGCGACTGGATCGACGCGCAGCAACGTGATCCTGGCCTGACCGGCCTGGTCCGCGGCGATGCGCTGCTGACCGGCGTCGATGCCGAGCTGTCGCGACTGCTGCTCGAGCATCCCCTACAGCTCCTCGCTGACCCTGACCCTGATCTATAAGTCGCACCGAGTTCGACGGTACAGCGCGCCGGATTCGGCTTTCTGGTCCCGCGAAGGAGCGCCAGCGCCTGGCCGCGTGCACCTTCGTCGGCACGAAATTTCCGTATCGCGCGCCCCGACGATCGCATCGTGCTGCGCTGCTTCTTCGGCGGCACCGGCGACGAAGCGATCCTTCAGGAATCCGACGAAATCTCCTGTCGCCATCGCGCGCGAGGAACTGCAGCCGGATCCTGGGCCTGACCGCCGTCCCATTTTTCACGCGATCTCGCGCTGGCCGCGATCCATGGCGCAATATACGGTCGGCCACGCTCGCGCGCATCGAAGAAGATCAAGGAGCGCGTCCGCGGCGATTCCCGGGCCTGTACCTGGCCGGCAATGCCTACGACGGCATCGGCATTCCGGACTGCATCCGCACCGGCCGTGCCGCGGCAAAAGCCGCCACCGCACCCTGACACAACACACCCGGTTCGCGCCGGCGACTCCCATCTTGACCTCGGCGCCGCGGAACCGCGACGATGGATTCAAGTGCGCGTCCTGGTCAGTGACGATCAGACCGATGTCCTCGAAGCCGTCCGGCTCCTGTTGAAGACCGCGGGCCATCAGGCGGAAACCGCGGAGTCTCCCCGCGCCGCCCTCGATCGCCGCCCAAGCGAGCCGTTTCGACGTCGTCCTGATGGACATGAACTATTCGCGCGACACCACTTCTGGCGACGAAGGACTGGCCCTGCTCGACCAGTTGCTGGCGCGCGACACATCGGTGCCGGTTATCGTCATGACCGCGTGGTCCAATGTCGACCTTGCGGTGGAAGCGATGCGCCGAGGCGCGGTCGATTTCATCCAGAAACCGTGGGACAACGCCCGCCTGCTGGCCACCATCGAAAAACAGGCGGACCGCTCCAAGCAGCGCAAGACCGCCCGCAGCGAACTTGAAATCGCCCGCCACGTCCAGCAGCGCCTGCTGCCGCAGCACGCCCAGCCGCTCAAAACCATCGCCTACGGAGGACGCTGCCTGCCCGCGCGCGAAATCGGCGGCGATTATTACGATTTCCTCGACCTCGCGCCCGGCCGCCTCGGAGTCCTGCTCGCCGACGTGTCGGGAAAAGGCGTCGCCGGAGCGCTGCTCACCGCGAACTTGCAGGCGTCTTTCCGCAGCCAGCTCGAATTAGGCGTCCGTCACCCGAAAGCGCTGATCACTTCGGTCAACAAGCTGTTTCACGAATCGACGCCGGCGGAATATTTCGCCACCATGTTCTTCGCCGAATACCGCGATCAGACCCGCGAGCTGCGCTATATCAACTGCGGCCATCCAGCCGCCATCCTCGCCCGCGCCGACGGCCGCATCGAACGGCTGGAGGCGACCGCGTTGCCCATCGGCATCTTCGGTTCCTTTAAATGCGAGGAGAAAAGCGTCGCCATGGCCGCCGGCGATATTCTGCTGGTGTGTTCGGACGGCGTGCTCGAAGCCGGCATCGAACATGGCGAGGAATTCGGAGAAGCGCGGCTCATTGCCGCCCTCACCGCCTCTAAAACGGACGTCGACACCCTGCTCGACTCTCTCGCCGTGCAGGTATTGCAATTCAGCGCCGGCGCCCAATCCGATGATGTGACCGTGGTCGCGCTGAAGGCCGTCTAGCGTTTAATCGTTACCCGCACTTCATCCGGATGCACATCGATCCGGTCGATATCGAAATCCAAATCGAACGGCTCGTTGATTCTTGCGTCGGGATACAGCGGCAGGAACAGCGAGTGAAGCAGAAAATCGAGCACCGTCGCATTCGCCGTCACGCTCGAGATCTCCACCTTCGTCAGCCGGACCGTGCAGCGTCCTCCGCCCGATTCGAGCGTCACCCACACCCGCAGCGGCCGCTCGCCCTCCAGCAGCCTGGTCATCAGCCAGTTCGGCGATTGCCCTTTCGCCTGGAGCATCTTCAGGAAATCGACCACCGCGAAGCCCGACGCCGAGCCTTCCCCGAACTCCACCCGTTCATCGTGGATTCCTTCGGGCACCGTCTCCGGCACCTTCACCCGCGCCCACGCGTTGATTTCCTGCGGAGCTGAAGACTACCGACGATCCGTGCCGCACCTGCCTCATTTGAATCAGGTCCAGCTTGTGCTGCGTGGCTTCGTAAAGATGGTCCGCCGCGGGCAGCGTCACCGCCCCGGCCAGGAGCATCGCCACGATCCACACGCCCGGGCTACTGCGGATGCGCACCGGTGGACTTCTCAAGCTGCGCCAGTTGCTGCCGAACCGTATCCGCGTCCTTCGCGTCCGGCACGGCCTGCAGGTATGCCCGCAAGTATTCGGCGGCCGGCGCGTACTCGCCCTTCTTCGCCAGAATGATCCCCAGCACGTAGCCCGACCTCGGGTTGCGATGCGTCGCATCCAGCTTTACCGCTTCGCGCCCGCTTTTCTCGGCGACGTCCAGTTTGCCCAGCTCCAGATTGGCGATCGCGTTGAAATAATACGCGCCCGGAAAATCGAAAGGATTCAGATGCAGCACCCGGTCGCTGGTGTCGGCCACCTCCTGCCACTTCTGCTCTTTCGCGCCCAGCAGATACAAACGCTCGTAAGGATTGATGTACTTCGAATCGGCCGCGATCGACTGCGAGTAAGCCTTCCGCGCTTCGTCCACTTGATTGTGCTGCTCATCGAGGACGCCGAGTTCGAACCATGCCGACGCATATCGCGGATACACTGCCACCGCCTTCTCGAAATCCTTCTGCGCCTCGTCAGGCTTGTTCTTCTTGAGGCTTTCCATGCCCTTCTCGTAAGCCTTGCGGGCATCCTTCGGCGCCAGTGACGACGTCGCGCTGGTGGTCAGGCCTTCCACGTTCGCCATGCGATGCAGAACAATGGTGCCGACGTCGGGATTGTCCATATACCGGCGCGTCGCCAGCGAAATCGTGTCGGAAGTGAACCCCGGCAGCACCGCGCGCAGATCGCAGGTCATCAGCTCCGATTGGCGAATTCCGGAGTTCGCGTTCGCCCCCACCATGGTGCCGCGCGACTCCACCTCGCTCGCATCCGGCATGATGTCGTTCTCCTGGCCGAGCGTGATCGCGAAGCGGCCCTTCATATCAGTGAAGCCCTCCGCGTGAGGACGCCCGCCGCTGCGATCCGCGCACACCCGCTCGATGCGAACCGGCTCCGATGGCGCAGTCCCGTCGTTCAGGACCACTTTGCCGGTCAGTAGCATCGGACCGGTGCGGTCGGAGTTCATGCCTCCGGGCGTAGTGCTGCCGAAAGGCGGATTGTTCGAGGGAACATTGGTCGGCGGCAAGGTCGGCGTCGGCGTCCCACTCGGATTGCCGCCCACCGGATTCGGCCGTGGCACCTGCGCGGTTAGTGCCGAGAGCGTGAAAATCGCGGCTCCGGCAATCCAGCTCATACGGGAAACGTACATAAATCGGCCTCCCCGCCTGCCCCGATTATACCCCGCGAATCGCGCTTGACAGACCTGTCGCGAACCTTCGACAGTGGAGTTGTATGCGAATCTTCGCGAGCCTGCTCGCGGCACTGATCCTCGCCGGATGCTCCGAAACCCCGGCGCCTGAAGCCAAGAAAGCTCCCGAGCCGCCGCCCGTGGCGATCACCGGACGCCAGGCCTTTCAGTTGACCTACGGACCGGCCCACGGCTGGGCCACCGATTGCCAGCCTATGCACGTCCGCAGCATCAATCTGCCGGATCCGAAATCGGGCGATGGTAAAGCCGGAGCCTGGGAAGTTCTCTACGTCTCTCCCGGCCGCTCGCGACAGCGGATCTATACCTGGTCGGCGGTGGAAGCCGAGGGCAATCTTCATAAAGGAGTGTTCGCCGGTCTCGAGGAATCCTGGGGCGGGCCCAGTTCCACCGTGAAACCGTTTCTTCCCGCTGCCCTGCACATCGATACCCCGGAAGCCTTCCACACCGCCATCGAAAAGAGCGCCGAGTACATTCAGAAATCGAAGACCAAGCCGCAGGTGAATTTCCTGCTGGAGTCGACCTCGCGTTTCCCCGATCCTACCTGGCGCGTGTTCTGGGGAGAATCGATCTCCGGCGCCGAATGGAGCGTCTTCATCGACGCCTCCACCGGCGAATACGTCGGCCGCTAATATTTCGCCCCTGAGCCGCGACCAAAGGAAGCGGTGGATGCCCGATTTTAACCGGAGCCCTTCTTCAAATACCCCTCCAGCCATTCCCGAGCTTCCCTCTCACTCGAAAACGCACCGTCCGACTGCGCCTCGTAAGCCGCGCGCGTCACTTCGCCGATATGCTTGCCCGGCTGGTTTTCAAAATACGGCAGGACATCCCGGCCATGAATCAGCGCGATCTGCGGCTTCTCGGTCACTGCCTGTGACGCGGCCATATCGCGAATCCGCGCCGCCGCGTCGGGCAATCCTTTTTCACGCGGCGGACGGCCCGACGCATCCGCTTCAATCAGCCGGATCAGTTGCGTGATGCTCCCTGGCGCGAGCCGTACCGCCAGCCGTCGAACCGCGCGCGGCGTCACCTCCATGCCGATGCTCGAATGCGCCAGGTGATTCTCCACCAGCGGAGCCACCTGATCGATAATCGCGCTCTTGATGCCGATACGATGTAAAAATCGCCGCGCCAGCGGACCCGCCGCCGCTTCGTGACCCCACGCCGTCCACCGCAGCCGTCCGTCGCGCTCGCGCAGCTCCGTCGTATCCGCCTTGGCGAAATCGTGCGTCAGCGCGGCGAACACCAGCACTGCCCGATCGTCGCCCTCGCATCCATCGCGATGCGCAACGCGAGCCGCTTCATCCAACACGTGCATGGTATGGATGCCGACGTCGCCCTCCGGATGCCATTCCGGGTCCTGCGGCACGCCGTAAATCCTTTCGATCTCCGGAAAGTGGCGCATCCATCCCGTTCGGATCAAGTATTCGCCGATACGCCCCGGATGATCCGCCTTCGTCGCCCACTTCATGAATTCCTCGGCGACCCGCTCCTTCGCGATCGTGGAATATTCGTTGGCGATCGAACGGGCCGTCTCCGCCGTGTCCGGGATCGAGTGTCAGGTCGAAGCGGCAGGCGAACTGCATCCCGCGCAGCACCCGCAGCGGATCTTCGGAAAACGCCACGCTGGTGGCCCGCAGAATCCGGCGTTCCAGATCATCGCGCCCTCCGAAATAATCCAGGACCTCCCGCGACACCGGATCGTACGCCATCGCGTTGATGGTGAAATCGCGCCTGCTGGCCGCTTCGCGCGGCGTTATCCCCGGATCGAAAGTCGATAGAAAATCGCGATGGCCGACGCCGATCTTGCTGTCCCGCCGAGGCACGCTGAAATCGTGCCCGTCGAGCTTGACCACCCCGAACGCCTTGCCCACCAGGTCGACTCGGCCATGTGCGCTCTAAAAATTCCGCCAGCCGATCGTACCGGATCCCGTAAACCTCGATGTCGAAGTCCTTCGGCGAGTGCCCCAGCAGCGCGTCGCGCACCGCTCCGCCCACAATCAGCGGCCGGAATCCGGCGGAATGAAGCTCACGCACGATGCGGTCGAGTTCGGGCGCGAGCGATAGCATGCTCCTTAATGATTACTCGTTCGGACGCCGGGCGTTCTCGTTGCCGTTCAAGAATCGATCGAACCAGTAGCACTGCCAGTTCAGGCTCTCCACCAGATGCTTCGGCTCGCCCGTGCGCGTCAGATTGTGATTCTCGCGCGGGAACATCACGATCTCGCTGGTCACGTGATAATGTTGCAGCGCCCGGAACCACTGCTCGCCCTGCTCGATCGGAACGCGATAGTCGTTATCGGAATGCAGCACCAGCGTGGGCGTCTTGACGTTCGCCGCCAGCCGCAGCGGCGAGTATTTCCAATACTCGTCGAAATTGTGAAAAATGTCGCCGCCGAAATCGCGCTCATGGCCGTACGCGCCGTCGCGAGTGCCGTCGTCGCTGACGAAATTCGAAATGCTCCGCAGCGTCACCGCGGCCTTGAACACGTTGGTCTGCGTCACGATCCAGTTCGTCATGAACCCGCCGTACGACCCGCCCGTGACCCCCAGCCGGTCCCGATCGATCCACGGATTCTGCTTCAGCGGCCAGTTCCACGCCGGTCATGATGTCGGTGTAGGCCTTGCCGCCCCACTCGTGCGCCACCGCCCTCTGGAACGTGTGCCCATACCCGGTCGAACCCGCTGGGATTGCAGAAAAACACCGCCCAGCCCTTTCCCGCGTACACCTGAAATTCGTGATACCAGTCGACCCCGTACATCCCCGCCGGCCCGCCGTGAATGCTCACCACCATCGGATATTTCTTCGACGGATCGAACCCCACCGGCTTGACCAGAAAGCCGTCGATGTCCAGCCCGTCTTCGCCCTTATAAGCCATGCGCTCCACTTTCGCCATCTCCACCTTCCCGTACCAATCCGCATTGAGATGCGTGAGCTGCCGCTGCGTCGCGCCATCGCGCAAGTAAAGATCGTCCAGATGCTCGAAATCGTTCGACGCGTAGACCATCTCCGCGCCATGCAGTGCGAATCCATGATCGTTCCGGGGACCGCCGGTCACCGGCTTGATCGCTCCGGTCGACGCGTCCATCCGGAAAATGTGCGTCTCGCCCTTCACTCCCGCCGCGAAGTAAATCGCTTTCCCGCCCTCCGCCCAGTTCATCTCGCCGACCTGGTAATCGAAATTCTTCGCCGCCGTTCGCGATGCCCCGCCCTCCGCCGGAGCCACGAAAATCTGCGCCGGATCTTCCTCGTCTTCCGCGCCCAGAAACGCGATCCACTTCCCGTCGGGCGACCACCGCGGACTCCGGTCCGGACCTTCGTGCGTCGAAATCCTGGTCAGCGCGCCGCCCTCCGCCGGGATCACCCACACATCGCTGTTATGATCCGAATCGAATTCGTGCCCAGTGCGATTCGACACGAACGCGATCCGCGTCGAATCGGGCGACCAGTGCGGATCCGATCATTCCAGTCGTGCCGATCCGTGATCTGCTTCGCCGCGCCGGTCTTGGCGTCGATCACCTCGACGTGCGATCGCCGTTCATCGAACCACCCCGTGTCGTTGAACTTGTAATTGATGTGGGTGTAGTGCCGGACGTCGCTGTTCTTGCTAGGCGGCGGACCGGTGCGCGTCAAGCACAGACAGACGCGTCGAATTCGGGCGACCATTCGAAATTCGACACGCCGTTTTCGAGATTCGTGAGCCGCCGTGCCTCGCCGCCGTTCATCGAAAGCAGCCAGATCTGCGGACGCCCCTGATCGCGAGCCGAAAGAAACGCCAGAAATCGTCCGTCCGGCGACCAGCGCGGTGAATTCGACGAAACGGTATCCAGCGTCTCCGCCATCGCCGGATGACTTCCGTCGATCGGCGTCACCCAGATGCGCGACATCCGCCGGTTGGCCTTCTGATCGACCGTGGTGACCGTGTAAGCGACCCATTTTTCCGTCCGGCGAGATCTGCGGTCGCTCGCGGTTTCAAAGGCGAAGATAGTCCTCCGCCGTCACTCCGCGCCGCTGCGCGAAAGCCAGACAGGAGAAAGCGAGAATAAGCAGAATCCGTCGCATGAACAACATCATAGTAGGGCAGGCCCCTGCCGTGGGGTCGGGGTCCGCAGGTATGATCGGCCGGCGCGACTTCGGGTTCGTCGTCGAATCATCCTGCCCCCTGCCCCCTGACCGCTTCCCCCTGCGCCAACTCGCGGCCTGAAATCGACCATTCCGCGCCATTTCACCCTATTTCGCTGTATACCCGACCGTTACGGTCGCAATTAGTGTATGCTGAGAGTGGAATTTCCAGGATTCGGGTTTGGACTCCTAGATGCAACTCGGTTGTGGTACGAAGGGGGGCGTCAACTTTGACTTGGAAGGTTTATTCCTGGATACTGGGGTTCGATATGCAAATGAGTTTCAAGAGCCGAGCAAAGGCGAGTAAGAAACGCCCCAACGCTCGTAAATCTGACCGAACTCAAGCGTGGTGAGTCCGGTATCCTCGCCAAACTCGATTTGCCCGAAGACGATGCCCGGCGTTTGATGGAAATGGGTTTCCTGCCCGGACACGCCGTAACCCCTGCACATTCCGCTCCAGGCGGCGATCCGCGTGTGTTTCGCGTGGATGGATCGGAAGTTGCCCTGCGCCGCGAAACCGCGATGAAGCTGATTCTCCGCTAAGGATTCGACTCAGATGGGTGATTGCCACGGCTGTCCTGCGGCGACAATCGTTCTGCCGCAAATCGAAACGCGACGGCAAATTGTGGCCATCGTCGGTCCTCCCAACTCCGGCAAGTCCACATTGTTTAACCGCCTCACCGGACTCCGCCAGAAGGTCGCGAATTTCCCCGGCGTCACCGTCGAGCATCGCATGGGCAAGGTCAAGCTCGACGGCGACCGCGAAGTCTATCTGGTCGATCTCCCCGGCGTCTACAGCCTCACGCCGCGTACCGAAGACGAGCGCGTCACCCACGACGTTCTCACCGGTCAAAATGAAAGATGTTCCCAAGCCCGACGCCGTCCTGCTGATCCTCGATTCCACCAATCTCAGCCGCCATCTGGTCCTCGCCGCGCCGGTCCTCAGTCTCGGCCTGCCGACGCTGGTCATCCTCAACATGGCCGACGATCTCAGCAGCCGCGGCGGCGAAATCGATTCCGCCGAGCTCGCCATGCAGCTCGGCTCGCCGGTCGCGCTGGTCAGCGCCGCTAAAGGGCAGGGCGTCGACAAAGTTTTTCAGTTCCTGGCCGGAGCCACGCAAGGCGCCGCGCCCGCCAAGCGCCTGATGGAGCTGCCCGTCATTCAGGACGTTCCCAAGTGCCGCGCCTGGGCGACGCAGATCGGCAACAAGACCGACTATCAGGCCCCCGCGCCTCCGCTGTGGACCCGCCGTCTCGACGCGTTCTTCCTGCATCCGGTCGCTGGACCCTTAGTCTTCCTTGCTGTCGTCATCGGCGTGTTCGAAACCATCTTCAACGGAGCGCGCCCCCTGATGGATGGAGTCGAGTGGATAATCGAACGCTCCGGCGATCTCATCGGCACGCTGCTCCCGAACGACGCCCTGCGCTCGCTGGTGGTCAAGGGAATCTGGAGCGGAGTTGGATCCGTGGTCGTCTTTCTTCCGCAGATCCTATTGCTCTTCCTGTTCATCGGGATTCTGGAAGACTCCGGCTACCTCGCCCGCGCCGCGCTGATCGCCGATCGCACCATGGCGCGCTTCGGACTGCAAGGCAAGAGTTTCATCCCGCTTCTTTCCGCGTATGCCTGCGCCGTTCCCGCGATCATGGCCACCCGCACCATCGAGAACAAGCGTGACCGCATCGCTACCATCCTGATCGCGCCATTTATGACCTGCTCCGCGCGCCTGCCGGTCTACACGCTGATGATCGCCGCCTTCTTTCCGCAGCGGCCGGTCGCCCATGCTGCTGGCGCTCTATGTCCTCGGATTCCTGGCGGCCATCCTTACCGCGCGCCTGCTCAAATCCACCGTGCTCAAGAGCACCCGCTCCTCCTTCATGCTGGAGATGCCGCCCTATCGCTGGCCCACCGTGCGCTCGCTCAGCCTGCGATTGGTGGACCGCTCCAAGGTTTTTCTACGCCGCGCCGGCACCGTCATTCTCGGCGTCGCCATCGTCATCTGGGTGCTCGGTCACCTGCCGCTCAAGAACGGCCAGCCGCCGCAAATCGACCAGAGCATCGCCGGAGACATCGGGCATGTCGTCGAACCCGCCATCCGGCCCCTGGGATTCAACTGGAAAATCGGCATCGGCCTGATCACCTCCCTCGCCGCGCGCGAAGTGATCGTGGGCACTCTCGGAACGATCTACGGGATGGAAGGCACCGACGAGCATTCGCAGGGCTTGCAGCGCGCTCTTCGACAGGACCTGACCCCCGGCGGGGCCGCGGCGCTCCTGGTGTTCTTCGCCTTCGCCATGCAATGTATGTCCACCATCGCCGTCGTACGCCGCGAAACCGGCGGCTGGAAGTGGCCCGCGGTTCAGTTCGCGTACATGACCTTCGTCGCGTACACCTTCGCGTTCCTGACCAATCACCTGGTTTCTCTCTGGACTTGACCGCTCAAAAAAAGAGATTCGATTTTTCTTCCCATTTCCCTCCAAGAGGTGCTATGCTTCTCGGAACGAAGTACGAATGAGCGGCACGCGACCTCCGACGCGGCCGCTCATTTCTATTGGCCGTTACTCTGGTCCTAGCCCCATTGCGCTAAGCTATCTTCCGCCGATCCTGGGTCCCCTATTACCGCCCGCCTATTCGCTGCGGCGTTCTCTCCTGTCATTCTTGAAGCATGAAAGACCTTCGGCGTATTGCCGTTTGGGGCCTGCTCTGGCTCGCCTTTGCTCTCGCCACCGGGATCTAGCGGAGACCGCGCAATTTGACGCCTTTGCTAACATAAGGCGTGCGAAACGTGATTATCATCGGCTCGGGCTGCGCCGGAAATACCGCGGCGATCTATACGGCGCGCGCCAATCTGAAACCGCTGGTCATCGTCGGCCACGAGCCCGGCGGCCAGCTCTCCATCACTTCCCTGGTCGAGAATTTCCCAGGCTTCCCGCAAGGCATTAACGGTCCCGACCTGGTCGAAAACATGAAATCCCAGGCCGAGACCTTCGGCGCCGAATATATATACGGGAACGTGGATGAGGCCCAGCTCTCCCAGCGCCCGATCCGCATCAAAATCGACGATGTCTGGCATGAAACCAGGACCCTGATCATCGCCTCCGGCGCTTCCGCGCGCTGGCTGGGATTGCCGAACGAGCAGAAGCTCATCGGCCACGGCGTCAGTTCCTGCGCCACCTGCGACGGCGCGTTTTATAAGAATCAGAAGGTGATGGTCATCGGCGGCGGAGATTCGGCCATGGAGGAAGCTAATTTCCTCACACGCTTCGCTTCTCATGTGACCCTGGTGCATCGCCGCGAGCACTTTCGAGCCTCGAAAATCATGCTGGAGCGCGCCCGCAACAACCCTAAGATTCGATTCTTAAACAACACCGTGGTCGAGGACGTGTACGACGCCGCCACGAAATCGGTCCGGGCGGTGCGTCTTCGCAATACCGAGACCGGCAGCGTGTGGGAAGAGGAAGTCGACGGTTTTTTCGTCGCCATCGGTCACATTCCCAACACCAAGCCGTTCCAGGGACAGATCGACCTGGACCCCGACGGCTACATTGTCAGCCACGGCGGGGCGCGCACCAATATTCCCGGCGTATTTCATGCCGGCGACGTCCAGGATCGGACCTATCGCCAGGCCATCACTGCCGCCGGCGCCGGCTGCATGGCCGCCATCGAAGCCGAGCGCCTTCTCGAAACCGAAGGTCACTAAACAGCGGCTCGCCATGTTGTACCTCTTCGCCCGGTTTCACGCGAGTCCAGGCCAGGAAGAGGCGGTCGAGTCGGCATTGCGTCAGGTGATCCCGCCGTCTCGCGCCGAGCCCGGCTGCGTCGCGATTAACTCCTTCCGCTCCACCCGCGACCCCCGGCTGTTCTACATTCATTCGCGCTGGAAAGACCAGGAAGCGTTCGATCTGCACGCCACTCTGCCTCATACGCGACATTTTCTTGAACAAGTGGACCCGCTGCTCGATCAGCCTCGCGAAGTGACCCTCACCCGGTTAATCGACTGAAAATATTTTTTCGCGCCGCGGAATCATCCACTTGACGCTTTCACCGGCCCACGGTTTGGCAAGGTGCCGAATATCGTGAAGCCGAGGAGATCGATCGCTCGTCTGATTGGAGAGGTCGGTCCCACCGAGGCGGTATACATGTCACTGCCCCAACGTGTGTGAGCCATCAGAGGGTCGCCGGACCGAATTTCCGGCTAGAGGACGTCCTCGATAAACTGAATTTTAGTTGGTCATCCGCGGCCGCTCGAACTTCTGCGTTGATGTACTTCTGCGCCTCTTCGAGCGCGCCCTGGGTGTTGTCCTTGGTGCGCAGCGCCTGGCGATATTCGTTCACCGCGCGGTCGCGCTGGTCGCTGATGTCGAAAATCTTGCCCAGGTTGATGTGCGCCCACACTTCGGTCCACTTGGGGTCCAGGTCGCCGTTCAACGCCTCGCGAAACTCGTTCGCGGCCGACTGCCAGTTGTTTTGCAGGAAAAACAGCTCGCCCACGCGATAATGCGCCAGCGAACTGTTGCGCCTCACATCGAGGGCCTTCTGATATTCCTTCAGCGCTTCCGGAATAATCGCCCACTTCCGCGAACTGCTCGCCGCGGCGGATGGCCACCGCCACGCGCATGTGATCGTCGAAGCGCAGCACTTGTTCTTCGGATCGAGCACCACGGTCTTCGGCTTGCCGAACGTCTCGATCGCGAATTCCGACGACGTGCCCACCACTTCGATTTCTTTTCCTCCGGATTGCCTTCGGTCTCGACCTGCAGCGTCACCGGCATGCGGAACGTGTCCAGATCCTGGCGTGATCTTGCCCATCACGCGGAATCCTTTTTGCGTGCGGAAAACGGTGTACTCCATCTTGAATTCCGGCGCGCCGCTCGATTCGATCCATTGCACGAAGAACCAGTTGCAGGCTCTGCCCGTGAATCTCCTCGGCCAGCTTGCGGAAATCGTCGGTGTTCACGATCTTCCACGCGATACCGTTTCGGGAACGCCTTCAGCAGTTTCATGAAATTGTCGTCGCCCATCACTCCGCGCAGCATGTTGCAACACGGCCGCGCCCTTGCCGGCCGTCGCCGCCCAATATTCCGGCGAATAATCCTCCAGCCGCGCCGATTGAATCAGCGGCGGCTGATCCACGGTCAGCGCCTCGACGTAGGTGTCGTGAATCTCGTGTCTCAGCGCCGCTGCGCCCGTTGACGTGCTCCTGATACAGGATTTCCGAGTACCGCGCCAGGCCGTTTTCGATCCACATGTGATTGCGCGTGGTTGGCGAAACCAACCCGCCCCACCACTGCCGCGCCACCTGGTTCGCCACCAGCTTCAGATTCACCTGCTTGCCCAGCGCCGTGCGGAGAGAAGAACAACAATCCCGGCGCCGAGTAGCCGTTGGGCGTTCCGTCCTCGGTTTCGATCACCGTCAGGTTCCGCTTCGGCGGAAGACCGTACAAATCCGGTGAAATAGGTCATCGCCTTGGCGATCTCGTCGCCGTAGGCCTGCCGCCATGTCCGCCGACTGGCGCAGGTAAAACAGCGTCGTGATCGCCGCCGGAATTCACGGGTGTCGCGTCGCCCTTCACCACCGCGATGCTGCCCGGGAACGACGCTCTGGTCGAACTTAAAGCGATACGGTGGTCATCCCGTCGGGCGCGGTTTCGCGTAGTGGCGATGCCGCTCGCGATCACTTTGATAGCCCGTCCGGCACCGTGATTTTCATGTCCGAACTGAAGCGGTCCGTCGTGTAATCGTTCACCGGAAACCAGCGCGCCGGATACATCAGATAGGCGAAATCGGGATGGATCGCCGCGAACTTGATGCCGAACACGGGCGACTCCTCCTGTCCGGTCAGCTTGCCGTCGTAGATGAAGGTCAGCGCCGACGGCTTGCCCTTCTGCAAGCGTCTGCGGCAGATTCAGACGCACCGCTCATGTCCTGCTGCACGCGCGACGCGGACACTTCGCGGCCGTCTGTCGTCGAGCACTTTGGACAGGTTCAGCGCATTGTTCAACTCGAAGGTACAGCGTCGAGGTGTCGTCGAGCGGGGTGAAGCGCACCAGCGCGGTCGCCGTCGATGGTCTGCGCGGCGGGATTGATCTGCGCGTCGATCAGATAGCTCTGGACGTCGATGCGCGCCCGCGCCGAACGGTCCTGAGCGAGCGCCGTCGCGGCCGCGAATATCGCCGCCAGCCAGATTCCGTTACGCCGTGCCTGCCTGTTCACCATAACCACCCCGAGCTCGATATACCTTCTCGATCCACTCCGCCGCCGTTTCCATCGGATCGCGCTCGCTCCCGAGCTTTGCCGCGACCTCCGCCAGATCCCGCCGCATCGCCTCGCGCGCGCCGCGATCGTCCAGCAACCGGACCGCCTCGGCCGCGATCGCGCTCCCGCGTCATCTCGCCCTGAATCAACTCCGGCGACGATCCGCCGCCCCGCCACCAGGTTCACCATCGACAGGAACGGCGCGCGAACCAGCCACCGCCCCAATATCCAACTTAACGCGTTTACCCGGTAAAAAGTCACCATGGGCACGCCGAGCAAAGCGGCTTCGATGGTCACGGTACCGCTGGCCGCCAGCGCCAGCTTCGCGTGAGCGAGGGCATCCCAGGTCGATCCTTCTATTACTTGGATGGACGCAGCGCGGATGCGTTCCGAAAAAGTCGCGTCTTTCGCGCCGAATCCGCCAGGCAGGGCGAGCACGAAAGTCAGCTCCCGGCCGGCGCCGATTCGTCCCGCCGCGTCGATCAGATAAGGGATATGACGCGCCACCTCGCCGTGGCGGCTCCCGGGCAGCAGCGTGACGATCGGCCGATCGTCAGGAAGTTTAAATTTCTCGCAAAATTCGGCCCGCGTCAGCGACGGCTTCACAATTCGCCCCAAGGGATGCCCGATATAAGTGGTCGGGACGCCGTGCTGTTCGAAAAATTCCTTTTCAAAGGGAAAGATGCACAGCAGTCGGTCGATGGTCGCGCGCATGGTCCGCACCCGGCCCTGCCGCCACGCCCAGGCTTGCGGCGCGATCAGATAGACCACCGGCACGCCCGTGCTGCTTCAGCTTTTTCGCGAGGCGCAAATGAAAATCAGGGGAATCGGTGAGCACCGCCAGGTCCGGTTTTTCGGCGGCGATCGCGCCAGTCAGCTTGCGAAACTGCCGCCAGATCCGGGGAATATGCGCGACCACCTCGACCAGCCCGACGACGGCAATGGATCGCGAATCGACGATCGGCCTGACGCCGGCGGCCTGCATTCGAGGTCCGGCGCAGCCGAAAAATTCGAGCGTCCGGACGCGAGCGCGCACCGCCTCCACCACACGCGAAGCATAAAGGTCGCCCGAAGCTTCCCCGGCAGAGATCAGGACGCGCACTTGAATTCAAGTTTACCCGAGAAGGGACTTGCAGAGCGTCAGTCAGCCCGTCGCCGGTTGCGGCAGAACTGGCTCAATTTTCGAATGGATTGAGAATCGCTCGATAATAACCGAGATTTTCCAGTATACTAAGACACCATTAAAAAGACATCTTCAGAAAAGGAACGTTCATGGCAAAGAACATGCGCGGAGCTGCCGTCGCATTTTTGGTATTTGGTCCTCTGCTGGTAGCGCAGCAGGCTGAGCGCGGAGCAGCTCAGGAGCTGAGCAATAGCTCGGTGATAAAACTCGTCGAAGCTGGACTGTCTGATGACTTAATCATCGCTACGATTCGTGACCTGCCTGGAAATTTTGACGTTTCGCCAGAGGGCCTTATTTCCCTGAAGAAAGGGCACGCGAGCGATAAAGTTATCTCAGCCATCCTAGCAAGGACTGCGCCGCCTCAACCGCCCGTCGAGGCGCAAGGGACGCAGGATCCGGCTCGAAACTCGTTCGAGTCCGCGAGCGCCCCCGCCGGTGGCGTCGTGGCAGCGGAGGCGCCTAAACCTGCGGCGAACATGCCGCGAGTATTCTTGCAATCGGCGAGCAAAGGCTCAAATAGGAACGCTGACCGGGATCAATCGATGGAGATGAGCAAGGATTTAGAAAAAAATTGCTCCGGCGTGCGGGTCACCATTAACCCTCAAATGGCGGATTACACTGTGATGCTGAACCATATCGAAACCGGGTTCACGCGGGACAACCAGATCCAGGTGGCAAACAGGGACGGCGATCTGATATCGAAGACGAAAGAGGGTGGGAGTATCGCGTCAGGCATGAAAAAGGCCTGCGCCTTGATCCTGGCGGACTGGGCCAGTCGCTGACCTGCCAGGGGTTGTGTAAACCAGATCAATCACAACTTATCTTGTGTAAACCAAATCCGGGGTATCGTTTACACAACTCAACTGTCCGTAACCGCGCCGGACGAGTGTCAACTGTTTCTCGGCGTACTGTCGCTAATAGCGATTCCGGCGGTAGCGCGGAGCTTCTTCTTAGTGGCGGGTGCCTGGCCGGGGGCCGGGCGTGCTTTGGAAGCCGCCGAATAGCTCCCGTCCGTCCGGCAGCGTGACGATGCGGACATTCGCGACGTTGCGGCCGTCTTTCGCGCGGTATCCGGTCACAGTGACTGGATCGCCCATCTTCAATTCCGCGCGTCTCCAGCCGCGGTGAAGGAGACCGTTCGGGCTGCCCATTTCGAAGCCCCAACTGGTGATCTTGCCGTCTTCATTTTTCTGATCGACGCGCAGCCACACGTGCGGATTGGTCCATTCGAACGCGGTCACCGTGCCGGAGACGGTAATGCTTTGGTTTGCGTCGTACTCAGCGGCGAATGCGTGATGCGCCGAGATTCGCAGCGCCGCCAAAAGCAGCGCTGCCGCCAGGGAGAGCAAGGTCCTGGTCATTTTGAAAAACTCTTCTTACCGCTGCGCGGCCGAGACGGTGGGCGACGCGGTCTTTTTCAGATGCTTGTCGTACCAGGCCAGATAGCGTTCATATCGATCCCGGACGTAACTGGGGCGCTGGATGCCGTGAAATTCATTCGGATAAATGATCAACTGCGTATCGATTCCGAGGCTGCGCAGGGCCTCGTACATCTGCTGGCCGCCTTGCACCGGAACGTTGAAATCGCGCTCGCCGCCGAGGAACAGGGTCGGCGTCTTGATGCGATCGGCGTGCAGGAACGGGTAAGAGATCTTCTGATATGTCTCCCACGACTTCGGATTCCAGGGCGGTCCGATTTCGTAATCGTACTGAATGATGTACTGGTCGGTGCCGTAGAAGGAAACGGTGAACGCCGTGCCTGCGCCGCTGGTGGCGGCCTTGAAACGCGTATCGCTGGCGATCATGTAGTCGGTCAGGATGCCGCCGTAGCTCCATCCGCCAACGCCCATGTGATCCGGATCGGCCACGCCCATCTTGATGACGTGATCGACGCCGGCTTCGAGATCTTCCACTTCATAGTGGCCCCAATCGGCGGCGATGGCCTTCTGATATTTGGAGCCGCGCCCGTCGCTGCCGCGATAATTAACGCGCAGCACCGCGTAGCCGTTGGCCGCGAACCACTGGGCTTCGATGCTCAGCAAGTGCGCATCCTGGCCGTTGGGACCGCCATGAATCCGCAGTAGAAACGGCACCTTGGTCCCGGCGACATATCCGACCGGATAGGTCAGCAGGCCGTGGACGTCGGTGCCGTCCTTGGCTCTTGAAGCTGACTTCCTCGGTCTTGCCCCATTCGATTTCCGACATCAGCTCGTCGTTCTGATGCGTGAGCTGTTGGAGGGCGCCGCCTTTGACGGTGAAAATTTCGTTGTGCGCGCTGTCGTTGCCGGAGATGACCACCGAGCATCCGGCGGCCTGCGACGGTCCGGTGACGACAATCGGCTTGGCCATCAACGGCTCCAGGCTGCCTCCGTTGATGGGGACGCGCGCGGGATAGACGGAGCGGTCGTCCGTGACCAGCACGGTGATCGACTTTCCATCGGGCGCCCAGCGCGGAGTGGAGACTCCGCGATCGAAATCGAGCGATGCTTTGACCAGCGTCAGAGGAGCCGAGCCGTCGGCGGGAACGATGGCCAGATGCTCCTGGCTATAAGCTCCCCACTTGCGTTCTTCGCCTTCGAGGAAGGCCAGGTGTTTACCGTCGGGGCTCCATTCGGGATGGCCGCCGCGACCTCCGCCGGAGGCTCCGCGTTCGCCCATCGGGGTCAACATCTTTTCAGTGGCGCTGGGCTGCGCTTCGGCGACGTAGATCTGCGCGGCGGGAGAGCGGTCGGGATCGGCCGCATGATCGCTGGTGAAGGCGATCCACTTTCCATCGGGCGACCAGCCGGGTCCGCCTTCATCCCACTTTTTCTGGGTGGTCAGGCGCTCGGTTTTTTTGGTCGCGAGATCGAACAGATAAATGTAGCTGTGGCGGCCGGAAAGCAGGTAGCCTTGCACGTCCTGTTTATAGTGATAGCGGTCGATCACGATCGGCTTGGGCGCCGGTCCGCCGCGGCCGCCTCGTCCACCGCCGTTGGCGTTGGCAGCCGCCGCGGGAGCCGGATTATCGGGGTCCGGAGCATCGGGGTCGGGATCGCCGATCACCAAAGCAAGGCGCTTCGAATCGGGCGACCATTCGAAACTCGAGAGGCGGCCCTTGGTGTCGGTGAGTTGCACGGCCTCGCCGCCGGAGCTATCGAGCAGCCAGACCTGATTGCCGCGGGCTTTGCCGGGCCGCGAGGAAGTGAATGCGAGATATTTTCCATCGGGGCTCCAGCGCGGCGAGGATTCGCTCTGCTCGCTGTTGGTGATCTGGCGGTCAGCGGAGCCATCGACGGCGATTCTCCAGATATGGGAGTTGCCGGGGCGGTCGTCTTTCACGTCGACCTGGGAGACGACGTAGGCGACGTATTTTCCGTCAGGCGAGCATTGCGCGTCGCGGACTTCCTGCATGCGGGCGATGTCATCGAGCTTGAACGGGCGTTTCTGCTGCGCAAACAAGGCGACGGCAGAGAGAAGAGAGAGCAGAACAGGGTATTTCCGCAACATGGGAACTAGTCTACAACGACCTACTCGGGAAAGGGGCTTTGGGACAACTGGGAACTGGTCCGCCGGGGCTGGTTGGCGCTTTGCGGACGGCAAGGAACTTTGGCCGCTTCCTTTGGTCGCGGCTCGGGTCAATGTTACGATGCCCTCATGCTTCAGGGAGGCATAAAGACGGAGCTGTTTCCGTACCGGCAACATTCGGTGGTCGTCAACGGACGGCGGATGTCTTATATCGATGAAGGCGATCGCGGCGGGAGACCGGTGCTGTTGCTTTCGGGGAATCCGACGTGGGGATTTTTGTATCGCGATTTCATCGGTCCGCTGACGCGCGCGGGGTATCGCGCGATTGCGCCGGATTGGATTGGAGCGGGATATTCGGATCATCCGAGGATCGATGCCGCGCTGACGCTGGCGCATCACATCGCGGACCTGGTGAGCCTGATCGACCAGTTGGATCTGCGTGGATTCGTCATCGTCGGGCAGGATTGGGGAGGGCCGCAAGGGATCGGCGCGGCGCTCTGCCGGATCGAAAAGCTGCATGCGCTGGTGCTGATGAATACCTGGGCATTCACCGGACTGCTCAGCAAATTTCACGCCTCGCCGAAGCCCTGGACCACGTGGCATGCGCCGATGATCGGCCAGTATTTCATGAAGCGGCACAAGGTTCTGTCGCAGCATGGACCGTCGGCGACGACGGCGCGAGGCATGACGGAGGAAGAAGCCCGCGCATATCATCACGTCTTCGACGAGCCGGATTCGGATCATGTGGTGCTCACCTGGCCGCGGACGATTCCCATGCGAGAGGGCGACCGGGGCTGGCAGGATATGAAGACGATCGAGCGGCGACTGCCGGAGCTTCGATCGACGCCGGTGCTGTTGTTGTGGGCGCCGGGCGACGAGGTGTTTCCGATCGAACACGCGCATCGGTTTAAAGAACTGCTGCCGCATGCGGAAGGTCCGATCACGTTCGATCGCGCGCGGCATTTTCTGCAGGACGATCGAGGGCCGGATCTGGCCGCGGCGATGGTGGAATTTCTGGGGCGCAAATGAATTTCATCGAGCCGGCGGTCGATGAGCTAGCGAGGCTGCGCGCCGATCCGCTGCTGTGGGAGCAGGAGCTCGATGTGCGTCCGGAGTTCGCCGATGCGGTGGAGCGGGCGGCGGGAAAACGCGCGGGTCGAGTGTACTGGCGAAGCGGGCACGATCATTTATACGCGATGGAGTTGGCCGATCTGGGGCGCGGGCGTCCGTCGATGGCGATGGTTCTGGGGTTCTGGGATCGCTGCGAGCCGCGGCCGCCGGAACACGAGATCGACGCGGATCTGTTCGCGTTGTGCACGTGGCTCGCGAGGATCGGCGGATTGAATCCGGACGATGTTCAGAAAGTCGCGCAGTACGCGGGGATCAAACGGGGATGGCCGGAAGGGTCGGTGCTGCGGACGCCGGAGGATCGATTCCAACATCTGCCGGATTTTCCGTATGAGCCTCGCTATGTCGAGATCGAAGGGCTGCGGATGGCGTACGTCGAATCGGGCGCGGGCGATCCGATTCTGATGCTGCATGGCGAGCCGACCTGGGGCTATCTGTATCGCCGCATGATTCCGGAATTGTCGCGCACGGGGCGCGTGATCGTGCCGGATCTGATCGGCTTCGGTCGATCGGACAAGCCGGTGGCGGCGAACGCGTACAGCTACAAATCGCACGTGCGCTGGATGCGGAAGTTTATCGAAGCGATGGATCTCGAACGAATCACGCTGGTCTGTCAGGACTGGGGCGGATTGATCGGACTGCGCGTTTTGAGTTTGCTGCCGGAGAGGTTTGCGAGATTAGTCGCGATGAATACGGGGCTTCCGATTGGAGACGCGCCGACCGAAGCGTTTTTGCGCTGGCGGCGATTTTCGCAGCGCGTAGAGACGATGGACGTGCCGATGATGATGAGTAACACGCTGAAGCGCAAGTTGAGCGTCGAGGAAGGCGCGGCGTATCAGGCTCCGTTTCCATCGAAGGAATTTCAGATGGGCGCGCTGGTGTTTCCGAGGCTGGTGCCGATCCGGAAGGAAGATGCCGGCGTTTATGAAAATCGCATCGCGATGGAGAAATTGAAGACGCTGGATCTTCCGGTGCTGCTGCCATGGGGAGTGGAGGACGCGATCACGGCGCCGTCGGAGAGATTTTTGCGATCGTTGTTCAGGAATGCCTCGCCTCGCCTTCCGGTTGCGGCGGGGCATTTTATTCAAGAAGAAGCGGGCGAGGAAGTGGCGGGCCACATCGCACGCTGGATGGAGGAAACACGTGTTTGATCTGACAGGCAAGGTCGCGATCGTGACCGGATCGTCGAAGGGAATCGGACGCGCGATCGCGGAAGCGCTGGCGCGCGCGGGAGCGAAAGTCGTGGTCTCGAGCCGGAATCAGGAGGCGTGCGAAGAAGTCGTCAAAGCCTTCGCGATGAAGGGCGTGAGGCGATGGCCGTGGCGTGCCACATCGGCAAGCGCGCGGACGTGGAAGGGCTGGTCGCAAAGACGCGGGAGCATTTCGGGCAAGATCGACATCCTGGTATCGCAACGCGGCGGTGAATCCTTACTATGGGCCGATGACGGGGTTGGGCGACGAGGCGTTCGACAAAGTGATGCAGTCGAATATTCGCAGCACGATATGGCTGGCGAACCTGGTGCAGCCGGAAATGGCGGCTCGCAAGGACGGCGCGATCATTATCGTATCGAGCATCGGCGGGCTGAAGGGAACGGACGTGCTGGGGATCTACGCGATCTCGAAGGCCGCGGATATGCAGCTCGCGCGGAACCTGGCAGTGGAGTGGGGACCGCACAACATTCGGGTGAACAGCATCGCGCCTGGATTGGTACGCACGGATTTCGCACGCGCGTTGTGGGAAAATCCGAAGTTGCTGGAAGCGACCGAGAGGCGCACGCCGTTGCGGCGCATCGGCGAGCCGGAAGATATCGCGGGCGCGGCAGTATTTCTCGCGTCGCGCGCGGGCCGCTGGATGACGGGACAGACAATCGTAATCGACGGAGGAGTCACCATCGCATGAAAGCCGCAATGTTGCGTGAGATCGGGGAAGCCGCTGACGATTGAAGATGTTCCGACGCCGGCGCCGGGGCCGGGTCAGGTTCTGATTCGTGTCGAGGCCTGCGGCGTCTGCCACTCGGATCTTCATCTGGCCGACGGCGACTGGGATTTGCTGAGGCCGATCACGAAGGTGCCGCTGATTCTGGGGCACGAGGTCGCGGGGACGGTGGCGGCGCTGGGCGAAGGCGTGACGCGAGTTGAAGGTCGGCGATCGCGTAGGCGTGCCGTGGATCCACTGGACCTGCGGCGAATGCGAATTTTGCCGCGAAGGCACGGGAGACGCTGTGCCTGAAGCAGACAATCACGGGCTGCACGGTGGATGGAGGATTCGCGGAATATCTGCTGGCTCCGGCGACGCACGCGGCTCCACTGCCGGACGTCGTTGAGCTTCGCCGAAGCGGCTCCACTGCTGTGCGCGGGGCTCACGGTGTATAAAGCGATGAAGGCGGCGGGCGATCGCGGCGGGACAGCGGATGGCGATGTTCGGCGTCGGCGGACTGGGGCATCTGGCGGTGCAGATCGCGCGGGCGATGGGCGTTCACGTGTGCGCGGTGGACGTGGCGGACGACAAGCTCGAATTCGCGAAGTCGCTGGGAGCGGAGTGGACGGTGAACGCGACGAGCGAAGCGGTACACAAGAAAATTCGAGCGATCGGCGGCGCGCACGTCGCGATGGTCACGTCGGCGAGCCCGGCGGCTTATGAAACCGCGCTGCGGTGCCTGAGGCGCGGCGGGACGATGGCGGTGGTGGGGATGGCGAACGAGCCGTTCAAGGTGTCGGCGGTGTCGTTGATTTCGGGCGAGACGAAAATCGTCGCGTCGGCAGTGGGGACTCGCGAGGATTTGCGGGAATTGTTCGCGCTGGTGGAGAAATATCCGATCCGGTGCAAGATCGAGACGCGGCCGCTCGATCAGGTTGCTGCAGGTGTTCGACGAGCTGAAGCGAGGCGCGGTGATCGGCCGAATCGTGCTGCACGCTATAGCAGCATGTAGGTGACGATCGCGATGGCGGCGAGGTTCTGCTTCTGCGTCGAAGATATCGACTCGCGAGACGCACAGCGTTTTTCCGGCGCGGACCAGGTAGGCTCGCGCGATCACTATTGTTCCGCCGATGGGGCGGAGATAATTGACCTTCAATTCGGTGGTAGTGGAATTGCGCGCGCCGTAGCCGAAGTGATTTTCGATGGCGTGCCAGGCGGCTTCGTCGGCGATGGAAGCAGTGACGCCGCCGTGGAGCACGCCGTTGCGAATTGAGATACTCCGGCAGCAGGTCGAACTGCACGGTGACGCCGTCGTCGTGCTTGCGCGGCGACGCGCAGATTCAGCTGATGCTCAAAGGGCATTCGTTACAGTGTAGGCGTTCAGAGCGTCGGCGAATCGTTGCCCAGCAGGGCGCGGCGCACGATTTTGATGGGCGGGAAGCCCTGCTTCATGAAGTCGTCGTGAAATTCTTCGAGCGAAAACTGCGCGCCCTTCATCTTGCGATAATCTTCGCGAAGCTTCAGGATCTGGAATTTTCCGAGGGTGTAATAGAGATAGGTCGGGTCCGAGGTGCCGCGCTTGGTTTCGCGATCGGCGACTTCGTGGGGCTGGAAGCCTTCCTTTTCGAAAAACTCGACACCTTGCTCCATGGTCATTTTCCCGGTGTGCATCTCGATGCCGACGATGTAGCGGGCATCGCGGAACAGCGCGTCCTGCAACTGGCCGAGGCGCATTTTCGGATCGGTGGAGACGCCTTCGTCGAGCATCATCTGCTCGCAATAATGCGCCCAGCCTTCGGCGTTCGAATTGGCGCGCCGAGCAGTTTTCGGACGCGCGACGCGACGTGCTGCATCCATAGGAACTGCACGTAGTGGCCAGGATACGCTTCGTGAATCGCGGTGCTCAGATGGTCCCGCGATTGAACGCTGCGCATGAAATCCTCGACACGCGCCGGCGGCCAGTCCTTTTCGGGCAGAGTGACGTTGAAGAAAGCTTCCTTGGCGACGGTTTCGTACGGGCCCGGGGTATCCAGCGACGCAAAGGTCAGCGCGCGCATGAAGGGCGGCGTCTCTTCGAGAATTGGAAGAACCGGCGAGGGAATGGTGATGATCTTCTTGGCGTTGATGAAATCGCGGAGCTGGATGCACTCGTCGCGAAAGGCCTGCGAGAGCTTGTCGGGCGCGGGATGATCCTTCTCGAGCTCTGCCAGAACCTGCTGCGGAGTCTTGCCGGGATCGATCTTCGCGGCGGTTTCCTTCAGCCAGTGCTGATTCTTGTGCAGATCGTCGTAGCCGATTTGCAGGAGGCGGTCGAGCGGAATGTCGACCATTTCCTCATAGGCAAGTTTTTTCGCGTAGTTTGCGGCGCCGAGGCGAAAATCGCCGTGCGAGCGCGGCAGAACATCGGTCTTGAGGAATGTTTCGTAATCCTTCAGCGCGGCGATGACGGCGGCGTTGGTCTGATGAAATTCGGCCAGCAGTTTGGCATCGGTGACCTGCTGGAACGCGAGCGGAACGTCGTTTTCGAAGAAGCCGGCGATTCCGGGAAGCTGCTCGATGGCGACCTCAGTGTAGATTTTCGGCGGATTCCTGAGATTTTCGCGCGCGGCTGCCAGGACTTTCGGCATCTGGCGCTCGCGGGCGATCAGGGATCGCAGGCGAACCTCGGGCGGCGCGAAGGTGCGGCTCATCAGAGTGAATGCGCTGCACGAAATGCCGCTCGAATAAATGTCGGGGTTCTTCTCCCAGGTGCGGATGGTTTCGAGGTCGAGCAGGTTGGCGCGGATTGTGTTCAGCACCAGATCGCGATCGGCGCTTGTCGGGCTGCTTCTCGAATTCGGCTCTCGAACTTTTTGAGCATCGCGACGCGCGTGGCGACGCCGGCTTTCGAGTAATCCTCCAGCTTGTCGTCGTACTTGTGAATCCCATTCGAGGTCGCACTGCTGGGGTAGAACGGGATGTAGTATTCGTCGAAAAAGCGATCGGTCAGCGATTGCGCCGAAAGAGCGCCGGCTACGGTCATCATAAGAAGAAGCTCGCGCACCTTCTTATTGTGTCCTATTGCGACAGGGTGAAGATGACGTCGATGGGGGCGATCACTTCGACGGCTTCTCCGTTGAGCAGCGTGGGCTTGTAGAGCCACTGGCGGACGGCATCGACCGCGGCGCGAACCAGCAGCGGATTCCCGCTGATGACCTGAAGCTGGCGAATGGCGCCGTCTTTCGCGATGATTCCGGTCAAGCGCACGGTGCCGGAAACGTGCGCCTGGCGGGCGATCGGCGGATAGACGGGCACGACTCTGCGGATGAGTTTGGCGGCCTGCACGTCGCCGCCTACGGCGTGGGGTTGGTCGGGCGGTTTCGTTACGACGGGCGGAGCGGGCGGAGACGAAACGATGATGCGCGGCATTTCGATACCGGTGGAGAACGGAACGCCGATAGGCGAGCCTCCGCCGTAGCCGGATGGCGGCAGCGCGTCGGTCGCGATCGTCCCAACCGGCGCGGCGGAGGAGGTTTCCGGTCGCGCCGGTAGATGGAAGACTCGCGTAGGCAGGATGCTCGGGCGAGGGGACGGCATCGCGGAAGTCTCCGCAGGTTCGGGCAACGGTGGCGGCGTGGAGATGGGCAGGATCAGAGGAATCAGCGGCTGGACCAGCGGGAGACGGTCGTTATAGAGCAACGGGATCAGGATCATAATCCCGACGGCGATGGTTTGCGCGGTTACCGAAGCGGCCAGCGCGCCGGAGCGGCGTCCGGAAGTGTCGATGACGGATTGCTCGAACATGCCGGAATAGACACCCGTGCGGCGAAGAAGGTTCCCGGGGATTTACGAAACGATGCGGCCGTCCTTCATGTGCACCAGGCGATGACCGTAGGCGGCGGCCTCGGGATCGTGCGTGATCATGAGGATGGTCTGGCCGACGCGATCGTTCAGATCGCGCAGCAGCGTCAGCACGGCGTGCGAATTTTCGCTGTCCAGGTTGCCGGTGGGTTCGTCGGCGAGAAGAATCGAGGGGTGATTCACGATGGCGCGCGCGATGGCGACGCGCTGCTGCTCGCCGCCGGATAAAGCTCGCGGCTTGTGATGGAGGCGTGCTTCAATGCCCAGCATTCGCAGAACGTCGAGGAACTGCGGATCGATCGCAGCCTTGTTGCCGGCGATGTCGCGGGCGATTTCGATGTTCTCCTCCGCGGTCAAGGTGGGCAGCAGATTGTATTTCTGAAAGACGAAGCCGACGGTCTTCTTGCGCAGGTTGGTGCGCTCCGCGTCGGTCATGCGGAGCAAGTCCTGGCCGTCGATGGTGATGGATCCGGAGGTGGGCGGAGTCAATCCGCCAAGAATGTGAAACAGCGTCGATTTGCCGGAGCCGCTGGGCCCGACGACGGACACGAATTCGCCGCGAGCGACGGACAGATTCACGCCGCGCAAGGCGTGCACGTCGACGTCGCCGACGTGATAGGTCTTGTTCAGATCGCGAATTTCAATCATAGGAAAGGGCCTCGATCGCGTCCTGACGGGCGGCCTTGAGGCCGGGATAAATCGCGCCGATCAGCGACGCCGACCAGCGCGATGATGCCCGCGTAGGGCCACCAGGCAGTAGACGATCTCGGTGGTCATGGTGGGGACGAAGGCTTTCATGGCGGCGCGCGTGCCGTAGGTCATCAGGAATCCGGCAAGAGACCCGGCGATCGATAGCAACACGGTTTCGCGCAGCAAGGATTCCGAGAATATAGCCGGGCGACGCGCCGAGCGCTTTCAGAATTCCGATTTCGCGGGTGCGCTCGAGCACGGCGGTGTACATGGAGAGAAACACGACCAGGAATCCGATGACCACGGCCAGACCGATCACCACGTCGGTGAATTTGCGCAGCATCGGAATATTGTTGACCGAGATCAGCGAGATGTATTCCTCCATCGAATAGATTTTGTATGTCGGCAGAGCGCGAGGTGAGCTCGGCGATCAGCGCCGTGACATTTTCCGGCTGGTCCGACTTTCACCAAGATCGTGGTGATCTTGCCGGTGGCCGAATACTTATCCTGCAGCGCTGGAAATATCGGCGAACATGCGCGACAGCTTGCCGGATTCGACGATGCCGGAGACGCGCCAGTTCATGCCGAGATTCACCGTGTCGCCGACGTGGACATGCTTGCGCGCGCGCGAATACTTCGTCGACGATCAGATCGTTCGGGTTCGTGAAACGGGCCGCCGGAGAGATACTGAAATCCGCCGCTCATCGCGTTGAATTCCTCGAGATTAATGCCCGTCGATGGAGTCGAATGGTGCCGACGCTCTGTTGCAGAACGCCGGTGGCGAGCTTGACGTGCGGCTCCTGGCGGACGATGTCGATCGATGTTTCTCCGGCATGTTGCCGGAAAAGCCGATGACGGAACTGTCCGGGCGGGCGGACCATAATGTCGGCGCCGGTGCCGCGCGAACGCTGCGGCGATGTCGTCGAGCATGCCGTGGCTGACGCCCACCAGCGTCAGGATCATGGTGACCTGGACGCCGATCGCGATGGCGCTGAGCAGAGTCCGCACCGGACGGTGCTTCAGATTTTCAAAAACCAGACGGTTGACCAACCTCTAAGTGTAACGAACGGGGGTTATGGTAACCAAGCGGAGCGAACGATGGCGAGCGCCGCGAGGGCGGCGGTCTCGGCGCGCAGGATCAAGCCGTCCGAGGGATGACCGGAGTCCAGCCGGCGGCGGCGAAATGATTCGCGCTCTTCGTCGGTCCAACCGCCTTCGGGTCCGATCAGGAGGGCTACGGTATCGGAGGCGGCGCGGGATTGCGGGAAGGGCAGCGGGCAAGGGTGGCGACGCCAGGATCCTCATCGAGAGCGTAACGAAACGTCGGCGGGATGCGAGAGCGCTGCGTCGAGTTCCACCGGCTCGGCGACGTCCGGAAGGAAAGCGCGGCGCGATTGCTGGCTGGCTTCGAGGGCGATGCGTCGCCAGCGCTCGACGCGTTTGTGGGCGGCGCGCTCCAGGCCGCGCTCGGTGCGCACGGTCTCGACCGGGACGATTTCGGCGACGCCCAGCTCGGTGGCCTTTTCGATCATCCATTCGAAATGATCGAACTTGATGAGCGCCGCGCACAGAATGATGCGCGGGACGATCGCGGCGGCTTCCAGTTTTTCGAGCGTGCGAAAGACGACGTGTTCCTTGCGCGCGGTTTCGATCTCGGCCAGATAGACGTTGCGATTGTCGGAGATTTCGTAGCGCTGGCCGGCCTCGACGCGCAGGACGCGGGTGAGATGGCGGGCATCGTCGCCGGAAATTTCCGCGTGGCCGTTGCGCACCTGATCGACAAAAAATCGCCTGCCGCATGTGGCTCCTGTATTCTTTGTCTAATGATTGCTCATCTGCGCGGCACGCTTCTGGAGAAACATCCGAACGCCGTCATCGTCGACGTGCAAGGGCGTCGGCTACGAGGTCACCATTCCGGTTTCGGCGTTCTCGTCGCTGCCGGAAAAAGGCCAGACGGTGCGGCTTGCACATCCACACGCACGTGCGCGAGGATGCGCTGCTGCTGTTCGGATTTCTTTCGGCCGGCGGACAAGGCGCTTGTTCGAGAAATTGATCGCGGTCAGCGGGATCGGACCGAAGCTGGCGATCACGGCGCTGAGCGGACTGACGGCGGCGGATCTGGTCGTCGGCGATTCGATCCGGGTCGATCGAGCAACTGGTGCGCATTCCCGGGGGTCGGCAAGAAAACGGCGGAGCGGATGGTGCTGGAGCTGCGCGACAAGCTGGATCTGCTGGGCGTTCCGGCGCGCGCGGAGGCGTCCGCGCCGAAGAGCAGCTTTCAGCGCGACGGAAGAAGACGTCATCTCGGCGCTGATGAATTTCGGCGCGAACCGGGCGTCGGCGGAGGCGGCGGTGACGAAGGCGCGCTCGGCGGCGGAGGCGAACGATTTCGATCCGTTGTTCCGGCGGGCGTTGAAGCTGGTGCGGTGATGGACGCGCGGGCTCGACCGCTTGCTTGGCGCCCGGTGTGAACGGTTGTGGCATCCACCGCTTCCTTTGGTCGCGGCTCAGGAGGACTGTTAGTACACTAAAACTTCATGCGCGAACAGGGCATTGTTTCGGCGTCGTTGCGCGAAGAGGAGCGGCAGTTTGAAGCCGCGCTGCGCCCGGGCCGGCTCGCCGATTTCGCGGGACAAGCGAAGGTCAAGGAAAATCTCTCGATCGCCATCGAAGCCGCGAAGCAGCGCGGCGAAGCGATGGATCACGTGCTGCTCTACGGGCCGCCGGGCCTGGGCAAGACGACGCTGGCCGGCATCATCGCGGCGGAGCTGGGCGTCGGCATTCAGCAGACCTCGGGTCCGGTGCTGCAGAAGAAGCTCGACCTGGTGGGCATCCTGAGCAACATTCAGGAGCGCGAAGTTTTCTTCATCGACGAAATTCACCGCCTGCAGCCGGACGTCGAGGAGATGATTTATTCGGCGCTCGAAGATTTTCGCATGGACATCCTGATCGGCACGGGTCCCGGCGCGCGCACGGTGGCGATGGACATCAAGCGCTTCACGGCGATCGGCGCGACCACGCGGCAGGGCCTGATCAGCGCGCCGTTGCGCGGCCGCTTCGGCCTGGTGCTGCGGCTGAATCCGTACGATCAGGCGGAGCTGACGCAGCATCGTGCGGCGCTCGGCGCGGCTGCTCGAAGTGGAGATCGATCGCGAGGGCGCGGAGGAAATCGCGCGCCGCAGCCGCGGAACGCCGCGCATCGCCAATCGCCTGCTGCGCCGCGTGCGCGATTACGCGCAGGTGCGCGCGGCCGGACATGTCGATCTGGACGTGGCGCACAAGGCGCTCGATCTGCTGGAAGTGGACCGCTTCGGGCTGGACGAAATCGATCAGAAGATCATGCTGACGGTGCTGGAAAAATACGGCGGCGGACCGGTGGGCTTGAGCACCATCGCGGCGTCGATCGACGAAGAGCCGGACACGATTGAAGAAGTCTACGAGCCGTACCTGATGCAGCTCGGATTTCTGGATCGCACGCCGCGCGGGCGCGTGGCGACGGATCGCGCGTTCGAATATTTCGAAGTGCCGCGGCGGATGCGGGGCACGCAGAATACGCTGTTTCTGAAAACCGCTTATCTTGCGCTCGGATCGAATCTTGGAGATCGCCGCGCGAACCTCGCGGCGGCGCGTGGAACGTCTGGCCGCGCCCGATCTGCGCATTGTCCGGGCGTCTTCGATCTATGAAACCGAGCCGCGCGATGTTCCCGATCAGCCGTGGTTCCTGAATCAGGTGATTGAGATCGAAACGGATCTGTTCCCGCGCCAGTTGCTCGCGCGGACGCAGAAAGTCGAGCGGGAGATGGGGCGCAAGCGCGGCATCGCGAAAGGTCCGCGCGTGATCGATCTCGACATTCTGCTGTTCGGCGAAGCGAGTCGTATCGACGCCGGAACTGGAAATTCCGCATCCGCGAATGGCGGAGCGGCGATTCGTGCTGGAGCCGCTGGCGGAGCTCGCGCCGGAGTTGCGCCATCCGAAAACGCGGGCGACCGTGCGGGAAATGTTGGAGGCCGTCGGCGATCAGGCGGTGCGCCGTGTGACGTCGACTGATCAGGAATTCGCCGCCACGGGATCGGCGGGGCGGCCGGTGACGATTTTCACGCGCGCGATGCGGTTGCGATCCATCTCCTGCACGATGAAGGTTCGCGAGCCGTAGGTCACCGATTCGCCGGGCGCGGGGATATAGCCGAAGCGGAACAGCAGGAATCCGGCCAGCGTTTCGAAACCGGCGTCGCCGGGCAGCTCGATCCCGTATTGCGACGCCAGATCGCGGATGTTGGTGCTGCCGTCGACCTCGATCACGGGCGCTCCGGCGGCGGGCAGCGGACGACGCACATCGTGCTCATCGCCGATCTCGCCGAAGATCTGTTCGAGCACGTCTTCGAGCGTCACCAGGCCGGTGATGGTGCCGAACTCGTCCACCACCATCGCCAGATGCGTGTGGCGGCGTGCGAAATTCGTCGACCAATTGATTGCAGCGGTTTGGTCTCGGGCACCACCAGCGGGTCGCGCAGGAATAGCGGCGCAGACGAAAAGGGCGGGCGGGCTGGCGGCGATCGGCGGCGGTCTTGCGCTCCTGCCAGGCGCGCATCAGATCCTTGTAATGCAGGATGCCGACGATGTGTTCGGGCTTGCCTTCGTACACCGGCAGGCGCGAATACTTGATGCTCCACGGTGATGCGCAGCAATTCGTCGAGGGTCGCGTCGACCGACACGGAGACGATGTCGACGCGGGGGTCATGATTTCGCGCGTGTTGACGTTCTGCGAGGTCGAGAATCTTCTGGATGGCCTCCTCCTCGAAGCCTTCCAGGTGGCCTTCGCGGCGGCTCGATTCGACGATGAACTTGAGTTCTTCGGGCGAATGGCCCCCGCCGGCGTGGCCGCCGCGCAGGCCAAGGGCGTGCGAGAGCGCGGCGGCGGAACGCTCGATCACGAAGACGAAGGGCGCGGAAATGCGCAGGAAGACGAGCAGCGCCGGCGCCATCAGCAGCGCCACGCGATCGGCTTTTTCGATGGCCAGATTCTTCGGCACCACCTCGCCGATCACCACGTGGCAGAAGCTGATCAGCAGGAAAGCGATCGTGAATCTGGCGCCGTGCAGCCACGACTTCGGACTGCGGGGTGACGACAGGATGCACCAGGCGCATCAGCATCTGGTAAATGGTGTCTTCGCCGGCCCAGCCCAGGCCGAGGCTGGCCAGCGTGACGCCGACCTGCGTCACGCTGAGTAGCCGTCCGGGATTCGCCAGCAGGCCGAGCGCGGCGCGCGCCGACGCGCTGCCTTCGCTCGGCCAGCTGCGCGCAGGCGCGACCGGCGCACCGATACCAACGCGACCTCCGCGGCGGCGAAGAATCCGTTCAGCGCGACGATGGCGACCAGAAGAATCAGCCGGAGCGACATTGCGAGTCTACGTTACAATGCGAGCAGTGTTCCCATCGAGTCCGCCGCACTCCTCCCATCCACTGCTACGGGCGATCAATCTGAGCATAGCGGTTTTGCTGATCGCGCTTCTGGGCGCGGCGTATTGGTTCGCGTGGCGGCCGCTGGCGCAAACCTCGGGGCAGATCACGGCGCCGGTTTCGGCGAAGGCCACGATCGTCGCGCGACGCGCTGGGAGTGCCGCACATCCAGGCCGCGTCCTGGGAGGACGCGATCTTCCTGCAAGGCTTCGTCACCGCGCAGGATCGCATGTGGCAGATGGACGCGATGCGCAGGCTGGCGGCGGGTGAACTGGCGGAAGTGGTCGGCAAGGCGGCGCTCGAATCGGATCGAGAATGCCCGCCGCCTGCGCCTGGCGCGGCTCGCCGAACGAGCAGGAAAGAACGATGCCGGCGGCCGATCGGGCAGTGCTGGCCGCCTATGCCCGCGGCGTCAATTATTATCTGGAGACGCATCGCGGCAATCTGCCGCTGGAGTTCACCCTGCTCAACTACGATCCGCGGCCGTGGACGCACGCGCGATTCGATTCTGGCGGGGCTGCGAAATGTACCGGCAGCTCACCACCAGCTGGCGCGACGAAATTTCGAAAGCTGCACATGGTCCAGAAAGGGGACCGGGCGAAGGTCGATTTTCTGTTCCCGCAGCGCAGCGGCGCCGAGATTCAGCCGGGCTCGAACGCCTGGGCCATCTCCGGCGCGCACACGGCCAGCGGCAAACCGATCCTGGCGAACGATCCGCATCTCGAATTTTCCCTGCCCTCCACCTGGTATATGGTCCATCTGCGGGCGCCCGGCCTGAACGTGAGCGGCGTGGCGCTGCCGGGCATTCCGGCGGTGATCATCGGACACAACGAACGCATCGCCTGGGGCGTCACCAATCTTCAATTCGACGTGCAGGATCTGTATCGCGAGCAGTTCGATGCGCAATCGGGGCGCTACCTCTTCCGCGGGCAGATGGAGCAGGCGCATCTGGAGCGCAACGCGATCGCCGTGAAGGGCGAGAAGCCGCTGCAGTTCGATCAATGGGTGACGCGCCATGGTCCGGTGTTTCTGAACGATCAGGGCCAGCAATACGCGCTCCGCTGGTCCGCCGCCGAACCGGATGGCGTTCGAATTTCCTTTCCTCGACATCGATCGCGCGCGGAACTGGACGGAGTTTGTCGCCGCGATCGCCCGCTTCCCCGGTCCGGGGCAGAATTTCGTGTACGCCGACGTCGACGGAAACATCGGTTATCACGCCACCGGGCGGTTGCCTATCCGGCCTCCGAATTGTGGTGGCGATTTGCCGGCCGACGGAGCCTCGGGCGAGTGCGAATGGCAGGGCTACATGCCGTTCGAGCGATCTGCCGCAATTCTTCAATCCGGCGCCGGGGATGGTTGTCACCGCGAATCAGAATCCGTTTCCGCCGGATTATAAGTACGCAGTCGGCGGAAATTTTGCGGCGCCTGTATCGCTCGAACGGGATTCGAGCTTTGCTCGGCGCTCACGAAAAGTGGAAACCGGCGGAAATGCTCGACGTGCAGAAAGACGTGTACTCGTCGTTCTCTTATTTCCTGGCGAAGCAGATGGTGGCGGCGTTCGACGCGAGCAAGAACGACAATCCACAACTGCGGGAAGCCGTCGATTTGCTTCGCAACTGGAGCGGGCAAATGGAAAAAGGGACCGCCGCGCCTCTAGTGGAGGCCCTGCTCTATCAGGAACTGAAGAAAGCGGCCGCGGATCGCGCCGCGCCGGGACAAAGCGATCAGTACACGTTTGAAATGGCGCCCGCCGCGATCGAGCGTCTGCTGCGCGAGCGTCCGCCGGGATGGTTTCCGGATTACGACAAGCTGCTGGTCCAATCGCTGGGCCAGGCAATCCAGGCGGGTGAAAAGCTTCAGGGCTCGAAGGTCTCGCGCTGGAATTACGGGTCGTGGAATGAGCTGACCATCGCGAATCCGGTGCTGGGGCAGCTTCCATTGATCGGGAAATATTTCAATATCGGTCCGGTGCAGATGAGCGGATCGGGCACCACCATCAAGCAAACCTCGCGGCGGCTGGGACCTTCGATGCGCATGATCGTGGACCTGTCGGACCTGGACAATTCGCTTGAGAACATTACGATCGGCGAATCGGGGCAGCCGCTCTCCTGGCATTACCGGGACCAGTGGAAGGCTTATTACGGAGCCACCAGTTTCCCGATGCAATTTGATAAGGTCGACGCGAAACAGGTGCTGACGGTGAATCCCGGCGGGGAGTGATCGGCTAGGTTCGCGATCTTTTTTTCTTTGCGGATTTCGGCTCTTCGACTGCTGCTATAGGCGCGCGCAGTATTAAGAAATAAGTGAACAGGAACGCCGGCCATACTTGCAGGATCAGGCGGCTGTTGGACGTGCCCAAGTGCCAGTCGAGGTCGGCCATGGACATGAGGTAGATCCCGAAATCGGCTGCAAGCAATGCCAGCGGAGCCAGTGCCAGCCACCATTTCCACGACTGGCGCGGAAGAAATCCGAACGCGAAGCCGAGAATCGCCAGCAGCAGGATAGGGTGCGCCCATGGCGTGCCGAGGCTCCAGATGTTATGCGCGAAGGAGGCGATGATTTTCGCCCAGCGCGACGGGTCCACTATCATCTTGCCGGCTTGCGCGGCGGATTGCGGGAACATCGATTCCCTGCCCTGGGCCAGAAATTGTTTCAAGGCGAGCGCTGCTAGGATCGGGACGGCAGCTCCCGCGATCAGCCATTTCACGCCAGATCTGGCGCGCCATAACGCGACGATCGCGATGGCGATCGCGAACGGCAGTCCCTCATTCTTGGTCCAGGCTGCGAATCCGGCGAAAATTCCGGCCAGCGCGAGCAATCCCGGCGGCCAGTCGCGCGCGACCGCACACGCCAGCATCGCCGTTGCGGCCAAAACGAAAAACGCAACGGGCACGTCGGAGTATTGCGTCGCCGATTGCGCAACGAAAGATTGGGTGGCGAGCAGCACCAGCGCCGCTAGCCATCCCAACGCTTCCGAAATCGAGGCGAGCGCGGCGGATAAAACCCCCAGCGTCGCGAGGCTAAAGATCAGGCTTAGTGCGGCGGGAACGGCGTCGCCGGTATTTCCGAGGATGATCCAGGTGCGCGCGATGAATCCGGAGACCAGCAGCGGATAGCCGGGGTGATTCGCATAATTCGAAACGGCGTAGCGCCAGGTGGCGGGACCGCCCGCCAGGTACTCCGCGCGCAGGTTCCAGATCGCGGACGCATCCCATTCGCCCGTGGGATTCGACGTGAAAGTGTTCGAGAAACCGAGCACCAAGAGGAGAACCGCAATGATCGCCGCGATCCGCAGCAGCCAGATCCACGATGGATTTTTCGAAGATTCTTCCGCAGGCGACGGATCGCGACGCGTCAGTACAAAGCCGGCGCCGGCCAGCGCGACAATCTCGATCCCAAGAAGGCTGAAGCGGTTCGCGACGCCGGACCACGTTAACAAAAACTCGATCAGCGAAGAAATACCCGCGCCCATTCCGATGCCCAGGGAAACTTCGAGCGTCCAGCCGAAGAATCCTGAGACATGCGGTTTGAAGAGGCGGACGACGGTCCAGCCGAGCGCGAAGGCGGGAAGCATCGCCAGCAGCGCGGTCAGAAAGGGGATCAAGGCTTCGCTCTCCGGTACACCACGACGCCGTTCCCGAAATCGCGGACCATGGTCAGGCCGGCTTCAGCGCCGAGCGCCGCGAAATCGCCGGGATGCGCGAAATTTCCGAGTACCCATTCGCCTTGTGACTTGTCGTTGACCAGCGCCCGCGGCGCGACGGCATGTTGTGCCGCCATGAAGCCCGCTGCCCCTCCGGGTTGATCGAACGGCAGGTCGCTCAAGTACCCGATCACGGCCGCTGGCGGAATCATCTGGAGCGCGCCGTCCATGCGCCCGGCCGCGGCGGCGACTCCATATGCGTCGGGAAATCGCGCCGACACCTGCTGCGAGACCTGGTACGAGTTGAGTGACGCGAAGACCGCCAGCGCGGCTACCGCCGCCGCTCCGGCCGGTACACGAATTCCCGGCATGAGAAATCAGTATAACGAGGTACGATGTCAGGTGATGATGACACGAAGACACCTGATGTCCGCTCTCGGCATGGGAGCCGTTTCCGCGACGCTCGCCACGGCGCAGCGAGGCACCGCGCCCACCCCGTCGCTTCCCGCCGATTCGCCAATCATGAAGTTGAAAAGCCGCCGCGGCGAAGCCGTCCCCATCACTACCGAGGAGCGTAAGGCGCGCATCGCCCGCGCCCAGCAACTGATGCGCGAAAACAAAATCGACGCTCTGGTGCTGACCGGCGGAACGTCGCTCGAATATTTCGGAGCGGTTCGCTGGGGCCTGAGCGAGCGCCTGTTCACCATGGTGATTCCGGAGAAAGGCGAGATGTTCTTCGTGTCGCCCGCTTTCGAAGAGGATCGCGCGCGGGAACAGATCGCGATGGGACCCGGCGGCAAGGATCCGCGAGTGCTGGTCTGGCAGGAAGACGACAATCCCTACGAGCGCGTCGCAGCTGGATTGCGCGAGCGCGGCTTGACCACCGGAACCGTAGGCATCGAGGAGACTGTGAAGTTCGTCTTCTCGGACGGGATCGCCAAGGCCGTTCCAGCGATGAAGATCACCAGCGCGACGCCAGTGACGGCGGGTTGCCGCATGATCAAATCCGCGCATGAGATCGCGCTGATGCGGCTGGCGTCACAGGTGACGCTCGCGGCCTACGAAGCGGCCTGGAAGAGCCTGCGCGAAGGAATGACGCAGAACGATTTTGCCGGTCTGGTATCGGCCGCGCACGCGCGCCTGGGATTTCCGGGCAGCGCCGGAGTCCAGGTGGCCGAATATTCGGCGTCGCCGCACGGCTCCATCACCCCGCAGGTGATTCGCGAGGGCAGCATTCTGTTGATGGACGGCGGCTGCCGGGTGGAAGGCTATCATTCCGACTTGAGCCGGACTTTCGTGCTGGGCAAAGCGACCGACAAGATGAAAAAGGTCTTCGACATCGTTCATAACGCGCAGACGGCGGCGCTGAAAGCCGCGCGTCCGGGTGTGATGTGCCAGGATGTCGACGCGGCCGCGCGCAAGGTGGTCGCCGATGCGGGTTACGGCGCGAACTACGATCATTTCACGCATCGCGTGGGGCACGGCATCGGGATGGATGAGCACGAATGGCCCTATCTGGTCCGCCGCGACACGCTGAAGATGCAGCCGGAGATGGTGTTCAGCGACGAGCCCGGCGTCTATATCCGCGGCGAATTCGGCGTCCGCCTGGAAGATGACCTGCACATCCTGCCTAATGGCGCCGAGCTGTTCACGCCGCAGAGCCCTTCGCTCGAACATCCGTTCGCCTGATGTCCAAGCCGGCCCTGGCTCGACTGGCAGGCGTATTTCTGCGCGTCGGCAATACCACCTTCGGAGGCGGAGATCCCACGCAGGCCGCGCTACAGCGCGAACTGGTGGAGCGCAAAGGCTGGCTTTCCGCGGAGGATTTCGCGCTCGCCTACTCGCTGGCGCGCATCACTCCGGGAACCAACGTAATCGCGTTTTGTGTCGCCGCCGGCGCGAGGATCCGGGGCGTGGGAGGTGCCATCGCAGGAGCGTTGGGGGAATCGCTGCCCTCGGCGATGCTGGCGGTATTGATCGCCTGGGGCTATGAGTCGCTGCGCGCCAACACCTTCGCGATGGCCATGATCGGAGGCACCGTGGCCGCAGTCGCCGGAATGATGTGGGCCAGTGTGTGGCTGCTGGTGCGTCCGCATTTTCGCGGAACGCGCAAGGCCATGCGAGCCGCGTTGATCTTCGGCGCGGCATTTCTGGCGGCCTGGAGATTCGGCGTCACGCCTGTTCCGGTGATCGGCGCCGCCGCGCTCGCCGGATTCCTGTGGAAGGAAGAATGAACGCGATCGTCATTTACTTGCTGCTGTTGAAAGCGACCGCGACGTCGTTCAGCGGGCTCGCCTCGCTGCCCATGGTCCGCGACGATTTCGTGGTCCAGCGTCAGGTGTTGACCGACCGTCAACTGACCACGGCGGTGGTTTCAGGCCGGGTGGGACCAGGGCCCAATGGACTATACGTAGTCAGCGTCGGCTACTTCGCGGGCGGCATCGCCGGGGCGGTCGCGGGATTCCTGGCCATGATCACGCCGGCATTTCTGGTTCTCCCTTTGATGTATTGGATCGGCGCGCGCGCGGGAACACCTCGGGTCCGCAGCGCGATTCGCGCAGTGGTCCTGGCCGCGGCCGGATTACTGCTCTCCGCATCCCTTCCGATCGCGCGCGACGCGGTCACCGGAACCGCTTCCTTGATGATCGTCGTGGCGAGCTTCGTGTTGCTGACCTTCACGCGCGTCGATTCGGCGTGGGTCATGGCCGGCGCGGCGGCAGCAGGACTGGCCGCGAAGGTGATGGGCTGATTATTTGCGAGCCTTGGGATGCGCGCGATCGTAGACCGCCATCAGGTCGGTCAACGATACCTGCGTATATTTCTGCGTGGTCGCCAGGCGGGCATGGCCCAGCAATTCCTGAATCGCGCGCAAATCCGCTCCGTCGGCGAGCAGGTGCGTCGCATAGGCGTGACGGAAGCTGTGCGGATGAAGCGCAGCGTCGCCCGAAACCATGCGCGCGTAAAACTTCACGATGCCGCGCGCGCCGCGATCGGAGAGGCGCGAACCGCGGTGATTGATCAGCAGAGCTCGCTCCGCGGGGGCGGCGGCGCGCACCGCGAGATATTTTTCGAGAGCGTCGGCGGCTTTCAATCCATACGGCACCTGGCGCTCCTTGCGACCCTTGCCGCGCACCAGAATCCAGCGCTCGGAGCGATCGAAATCGTCGAGATTCATGCCCGCCAGTTCGCTGATGCGCAGGCCGCAGCCGTAGAGCAACTCGAACAGCAGCCGGTCGCGCTCCGGATGCGGCCGCTCCATCGAATCGGCCCCCACCGCGTCCACCAGCGTATTGGTCTGCTCGGCTGTCGGAACGATGGGCACGCGTTTCGGCGCTTTCGGAGTACGCACCAAACGTGCCACGTTGGACGAAACCGTCCCTTCGCGCAGCATGAATTTGAATAGCGACCGCACCGCCGCAAGTTTTCTCCGAATAGTGACCACGCTCAAGCCGCGACCATAAAGATCCCCGAGCCATTCGCGCAGCATCAGAACGGTCAGCGCGTTCGGCGACGGCGGCTGCGAACCGGGCGGCGAAAAATATTCGGCAATCTGTTGCAGGTCGGCCTTATAATTTCGGAGCGTATGTCCGGACGCGTTCTGGAGCGCCAGTTCCGCGAGATATCGCTCAATAGCCGACTCGAAATCAGACATGAGCGCACAGGAATTCGTCGAGCGCGGCCTGCGCGCGGCGGCAGACCTCGGCTTGCCTCTGTTTTCGATCCTTGGGCGGCTGCGCCAGCTTCGGCAGCAGATCGAAGGTGATGTTCGCCGGCTGATAATCCGACGGATCGGCGCCGGAAACATACGCGCACAGCGATCCGATGGCAGTTTCGCGAGGAAAGATTCGCGGGGATTGTTGAGCCGCGACGGCAAGCGCGCCTTCGCCGGCGACCAGTCCCGTGGCAATCGATTCCACGTATCCTTCGACGCCCGAAATCTGCCCGGCGAAGAAAATATTGGGCGTCGCGCGAAGCTGCAAGCTGGGCGCGAGAAGCGCCGGCCCATTGATATAGGTGTTGCGATGCACCTGCCCGTAGCGCAGAAATTCGGCCCGTTCCAGTCCGGGGATCATCCGCAGCACGCGCGCCTGCTCGCCGAAGCGCATGTGATTCTGGAATCCCACCAGGTTGTAGCTCCCGGCGCGGGCGTTTTCCTGGCGAAGTTGCACCACCGCGTACGGACGCCGCCCGGTGCGCGGATCGGTCAGTCCCATCGGTTTCATGGGACCGAAGCGCAGCGTATCGCGCCCGCGCCGCGCGATCTCTTCAATCGGCAGGCACGCTTCGAAATAGCACACGCGATCCTGCTCGATGTGCGCGGGCACGCTGGCGGCGCCCAGCAGCGCATCGAGGAACGCTTCATATTGTTCCCGATCGAAGGGGCAGTTCAGATAATCGTCCGTGCCGTCCAACGATTTTCCGTATCTCGATGCCCGAAAAGCAATCGATTCGTCAATCGACTCGGCGTCAATGATGGGACTGATGCTGTCGTAGAAAAACAGGCGCCCGGTTCCTGTGATGCGCCCGATTTCAGCGGACAGCGCGTCCGAGGTCAGCGGACCACTGGCAACGATCCAGATCTTTTCAGCATCCAGCGCGATCACTTCATCGCGGCGCAGTTCGATCCGAGGCTCCGCTTCGATCCGGCGCGTAATTTCGGCGGCAAACAGATCGCGATCAACGGTCAGCGCGTGCCCGGCCGGCACCCGCGTTTGCGCAGCCACCTCCAGCAGCAGCGATCCCATGCGCCGCAGTTCTTCTTTCAACAGCCATGGCGCTGAATTTTCCTGTTCGGACTTGAGCGAATTACTGCACACCAATTCCGCCAGCGCGTCGGATTTATGCGCCGGCGTCTGGCGTAAGGGGCGCATTTCATGAAGGATCGCCCGCCCTCCGCCACGCGCGATGCGCCAGGCCGCTTCGCATCCGGCCAGTCCTCCGCCGATCACATGTATTTCTTCCGGCACCAGCTTTCATTATGACGTGCGGCCGAAGGACATCAGGCCCTCGAATAATTGCTATCCTACCGGCGAAATGCTGGATCGCAAACTTCGCGAGCTGCCCTCGGTCGACGAACTGGTCGAAAATCTCGGGGACCTCGGGGCGCCTCATGCCCTGGTGGTAGCGGAAGCGCGGCGTGTGCTCGCGGCGATGCGCGCCGATCTACGCGCCGGAATCGACGTGGAGCCATCGCAGGCGGCGGAGCGGATCCGGCGAAGCATCGAGCATCTCGCTCGGCCCTCGCTGCGCCGGGTGATCAACGCGACCGGTGTCGTTCTGCATACCAATCTTGGACGCGCGCCCGCCGTTCCCTTTACGCCGCTGGAGGGCTATTCCAATCTCGAATACGATCTCGCCCGCGGACGCCGCGGCAAGCGCGACACCCATATTTCAGAGCTGCTGGAGCGGTTGACCGGCAAGCCCGCCATCGCCGTGAACAACAACGCCGCCGCCATTCTCCTCACTCTTCACGAACTCGCGCGCGGCGCCGAAGTAATCGTCAGCCGCGGCGAGCTGATCGAAATCGGCGACGGCTTCCGCATCCCCGACATCATGTCCGCATCGGGAGCGATCCTGCGCGAAGTCGGCACCACCAATCGCACCCACCTGGACGACTATCGCGCCGCCATCAACGAACGCACCCGCCTGATCCTGCGCGTTCATCCCAGTAATTTCCACATCGAGGGATTCACCGCGAAGCCGTCTCTCCCGGAGCTTGCCGCTCTGGCGCGTGAGCGATCGCTGCCCCTTTATGAAGACCTCGGCAGCGGCTGCCTTGCCGACCTCGCCCCCTACGGCATTCGCGAGCCGCGCGTTTCCGAAAGCCTCGACGCCGGCGTCAATCTGGTTTCCTTCAGCGGAGATAAATTGCTCGGCGGCCCGCAGGCGGGCGTGATCGCCGGCGATGCCGAGATCGTCGGGCGACTTCGCCGCAACCCATTGTTTCGCGCCTTGCGGCTCGATAAGCTGATCACCCAGGCGCTTGAATCGACACTGCGCCACATGCTGTTCGAACGATGGAACGAAATTCCCGCCCTCCGCATGATCGGAATGAGCGCCGCGGAAATTAAAATTCGGGCGGAGCGCATTCGTGATCTGATTCCGCGGCTCGATTTGATCGAAGGAAGAAGCGTAGCAGGAGGCGGCTCGACTCCGGAACAATCGCTCGCGACATGGCTACTCGCCGTTCCAGGCGACGCTATCGCGGCGGAGAACCAACTCCGCGCATCCGATCCGCCGGTGATCGCCCGGATCGAGAACAACCGCCTGGTGATTGATCTGAGAACAGTGCTGCCGGAAGAAGAGGATCTACTGGCGCTGGCGCTCGGTGCGCTCTAAAAACGTCAGGCCCGCTCTAAATAAGTCGATTCCGACGTCGAAACGCGGATCTTTTCGCCTTCGTTGATGAACGGCGGCACCTGCACCACCAAGCCCGTTTCGAGCTTCGCCGGCTTGGTGACGTTCGATACCGTGGCGCCCTTCAGCCCCGGCTCCGTCTCCACCACAGTCATGTCGACGATCGGCGGCAGTTCCACGCTGATCGGCTTTGCCTTCGTAAAACTCGACGTTGACGTTCAGATTCGGAATCAGAAAATTCACCGCGTCGCCCAGCAGGTCCTTCGTCAGGTGCATCTGCTCGATAGGTCTCGGTGTTCATGAAGTAGTAGTACTCGCCGTCGTCGTACAAGTACTCCATCTCCTGCTCGTCGAGCGAGGCGCGCTCCACTTTGTCTTCCGAGCTGAACCGGTGCTCGATCATGGTGCCGGTCTTGAAATTGCGCATCTTCACCTGGACGAAGCCGCGCAGGTTGCCGGGCGTGCGTGCTCCATCTTGAAGATCGAGAACAAGTCCTTGTTGAACTTGATCACCATGCCGGGACGCAACTGTGTTGCAGGAATCATATGGGAACTTTAAGTTTATCAGACACGCATCCGGAGCGGGTGCTGTATCATCAAAAATACACCGGCATGATCTCCGAAACCATCAGCGAAGGTCTTACTTTTGACGACGTGCTGCTGCTGCCCGCACGCAGCGACGTGGTTCCGGCGCAAACCGACACGCGCACCTGGCTGACGCGCAAGATCGGGCTGAACATTCCGGTGGTCAGCGCGGCCATGGATACCGTGACCGAATCGCACCTGGCCATCGCGCTGGCGCAGCAGGGCGGCATCGGCATCATCCACCGCAACATGACCATCGAGCGGCAGGCCGAGGAAGTGGATCGCGTGAAGCGCTCGGAAAGCGGCATGATCGTCGATCCCGTCACGGTCGATCCGGAGCAGAAAATCTCCGACGCGCTCGATGTGATGAAGCGCTATCGCATCTCCGGCGTGCCGGTCACCAAGCACGGCAAGCTGGTGGGCATTCTGACCAATCGCGACCTGCGGTTTGAAACCCGCTTACGACCTGCCTATCGAAAACGTGATGACCAAGGAAAATCTCATCACCGTGGCGGTCGGCACCACGCTCGAGGAAGCCGAGGCGATTCTGCACAAGCATCGCGTCGAAAAACTCCTGGTAGTCGACGATCACTACAACCTGAAGGGCCTGATCACGGTCAAGGATATTCAGAAGAAATTGAAATATCCCAATGCCGCCAAGGACGAACAGGGCCGCCTCCGCGTAGGCGCCGCGCTCGGATCGTCAGGAGATTATCTGGAGCGCGCGCAGGAACTGGTCAAGAAAAAGGTGGACGTTCTGGCCATCGATTCGGCGCACGGCCACAGCGGCCGCGTGATGGAAGCGATCGCGGCGATCAAGCGCGCCTTGCCTGACGTGGAATTGCTGGCCGGCAACGTCGCCACGTTCGACGGCGCGCGCGATCTGATCAAGCTCGGCGTCGACGGGCTGAAGGTCGGCATCGGACCCGGATCCATCTGCACCACGCGCGTGGTCAGCGGCGCCGGCGTCCCGCAGATCACCGCGATCACCGAATGCTCCAAAGCCGCGCGCGGCACCGGCGTGCCGGTCATCGCCGATGGCGGCATCAAGTATTCCGGCGATGTCACCAAGGCCATCGCCGCCGGAGCCGATAGCGTGATGATCGGCAGCCTGTTCGCGGGAACGGAAGAAAGTCCCGGCGAAACGATTCTTTATCAGGGCCGCACCTTCAAGAGCTACCGCGGCATGGGGTCGATGGGCGCCATGACCCAGGGCTCCTCCGACCGTTACGCGCAGGACGCCAACGGAAAACTGGTCCCGGAAGGCATCGAAGGACGCGTGCCGTACAAAGGGATGCTGGCGGATCTGGTTTACCAATTGGTCGGCGGATTACGCGCCGGCATGGGCTACTGCGGCTGCGCCACCATCGCCGAGCTTCGTGAGAACGCCAAATTCGTGCGCGTGACGTCGGCAGGCTTGCGCGAAAGCCACGTCCACGACGTCATCATCACCAAGGAAGCTCCGAACTACCGCCTGGAATAGTTAGATCGTCACCGACGTGCCACGGTTCCCGGCCACCGTTCGATAATGGTCCTTGATCCGGGCCGTTATCTTCGACCTCGGCGGCGTCATCGTCCCGCTCGATTTTCCGCGAGCCTACGCCGCTATCGCCGCCCTCTCTCCCCTCCCCGCCGCCGAAATTCCCAATCGCATCCGATCGAGCGGCCTGGTCGAGCGTTATGAAACCGGCCGCCTCACTTCCCCCGATTTCGTCCGCCAATTGAGCGACCTCCTCAGCATCGAAATCACCTACCCCCAGTTCTGCGATCTCTGGTCCACGCTGTTCCGTCCCGATCCCCTGATCCCCGAGTCCCTCTTCGCGGGTCTCGCCGCTCGCTATCCCCTAATCCTCCTCTCCAACACCAACGAAATTCATTTCGAAAATATCCGCGCGCGATTTCCCCTGCTCCGCCATTTCCATCACCTGGTCCTCTCTTACGAAGTCGGCGCCGCCAAGCCCTCGCCCCGAATTTACGAAGCCGCCGTCGCCCGCGCCGGATTCCGCCCCGAAGAATGCTTCTTCACCGACGACGTTCCCGCTTATGTCGAAGGAGCCCGCCATGCCGGCCTCGACGCCGTGCGTTTCTTCGACTTCCCCCAGCTCGAGGCGGAGCTCAAAACTCGCGGTATCGTCTAAAACGAAAAATCTATTTGCCGCGTTTCGCGTCACTTGCCGCTTTCAACCCTCCAGGCTTTTTCGAAACCCGCTCTACCCTGTAGTCGAGAGGTTGGGGCTTCTATCGGCCTCCAGCCCACCGAACCGCGGAAGAGTTCTCGAGACCACATCGCGGCGACGTGAAACGATAGACCTAAGCCGTCCCGGGTAAGTGGGCGGATGGGAAGCGCTTCCCGAAAAAAAGGTAGACTTTACCAGAGGATTTCAGCTTGAATCGGCCTGCCGCCGCGGCTTTTCTGGCGTTATTCGCCGGAAGTTTCGCGCTCGCACAGGATATTTCCGGCGTTTGGGAAGGTACAGTCCTGTCTACCGCGACAGCCGCGCCTCGTCCGCAGCGCGTCATCGTCAATATTTCCCGCAACAAGTCCGGCGCGCTCACCGGCACGATCTACGGCACCGAACAGGCCGGCCCCACCTATCCCTTTCTGTCCATTACTTTTCTCAGTTCGACGCTGACCTTCGTCGTCAATCGCGACGGCGTCGTCACCTTCCGTGGCGAGCTCGCTTCCGGCGGCAATGCGATCGACGGCTGGTATGGGTCCCAACCGCTGCATCTCATCCGCTCCAAGCCCCTGGCGCAGCCAAAACCGAACGAAGCCCCCCTGCCCAGCACTCGCGACGCGACCGAATTGCTCCGCGCGACCGTAGGTAAGATCGCCACGATGACCAGCCAGTTGAAAAAATATACTTGCCTCGAATCGATCGACCGCGCCATGTACGTCGCTCCGCCGGAAAAAATCAAAAAGAAACTCATGACTCAGGAAGCGATATCGTGCAAAGGAATCAGCCCCGGCCACACCGAGGATCTGTTGCGCCAGGCCACCGACCGCCTGCGCCTCCAGGTCGCCGTCGCCGCCAATACCGAAATCCATTCCTGGCCCAACGCCGCCGAGATCGGCTCGCGCACCCTGTTCCAGATGGTCACCACCGGACCCATCAGCACCGGTTCCTTTGGACTCTACCTGGTGGACGTTTTCCTGAATCCCGGCTCCGTGTTTCACTTCCTCGGACGCGGCACCACCAAAGACGGCTCCGGAGAGCGCGAGACCTTCGCCTACACTTTTCAAGTGCCGCTCAAATCCAGTCACATGGCGATCCGCGCTGGCAATGCCTGGATGGAGGCCGGCTATAGCGGATCGTTCGACATCAATGCCGCCACCGCCGAACTGGCCTCCCTGCGCCTTGAAACTGACGAACTGCCTCCTGTCACCAACATGTGCCGCGCCGCTACCGCCATCGACTATCACATGGTCCTGATCGGCAACGGCGAGCTGTTGTTGCCCCTCCGCAGCGCCCTCGATACCGTGCGCGCCAATCGCGACGAAAGTGTCGCCGTCACCACTTTTTCGAGTTGTCGCGAATACAGCGCCGAATCGATCGTCCGTTTCGACGATGACACATCTTCGCAAAACGATACCTCGCAACCCGCGGCCGCTCCGCTCGTCCTGCCGCCCGGCCTCGAACTCACCCTCGACCTGCTCGAGCCGATTGTCCACAACGCCGCGGCGGGCGACGTGGTCGAAGCGCGAGTCAGAAATACCGTGCGCGATCCCCAGTCGCACCGCGTGCTGATTCCCGCCGGATCCGTCGCCAGCGGCCGCATTACGCTGATGCGCCATCGCTACCTGCCGGTTTCTACATTTGAAGTTTCCATGACGTTCAATAGAATCGAGATCGGCGGCACGGTTTCCCCGCTGTCATTGGAAGTCGCCCACCGTAAAGAAAAAGGACGCCCGGAAAGTGGATTGCTCCCAAGGCGTCAGGGGCTCTCGCTGCCCTCGGCCACAGCGGAACCGGAATCGCAGGTGGCACCGTCGGAGGCCGCAGGCTCTCAGGTCACGGTGGTGTTCGGCACCGGCGCCGCGACCTATGCGGTCCCCGCCGGTTGGGAATCGAAGTGGATTACCCACTAAAGCCTCCGAACCCCGTCGCCCTTTCCAAATAACCGGAGAAAAATCGCCCGCAAATCCCACAAATTTCGATGAAGGTCCTGTTAGTGGACGATTCGCAAGCGGACCGGCGGTTGTGCCGTCTGCTTCTCGAGGAAACCTTCGGGGCGGAGCTCGATTTTGGAGAAGCGGCCACCGCCGCGCAAGGTCTGGCGGATTGCCGGGCGCGAACGCCGGATTGCGTACTGCTCGATTACAAGCTGCCGGATATGACCGGGTTGGAATTTCTGGCTCATCTGCGCTCGGACGCCGGCGGCACTTCGCCGGTCGCGGTGGTGATGCTGACCGGCCTCGCCGACGAGCGGGTTGCGGTGGAGGCGATGAAGTCGGGCGCCCAGGATTACCTGGTGAAGGATCGCATCACGCCGGACGGATTGCGCTCGGCGGTGGAAAAGGCGACGCAGAAGGTCGGCCTGATCCGCGCGCTCCAGATCGAGCGGGACCGTCTGGCGCGGTCGCTCGAAGAGAAAGAAATTCTGATCAAGGAAGTCCATCACCGGGTGAAGAACAACCTGCAGGTGATCGCCAGCCTGCTGCGGATGCAGGCCCGCGGCCTGGCGAGCGAAGCCGCCGTCGAGGCTCTGCGGGAAAGCCAGAACCGGGTGGAATCGATGGCCATGATTCATGAGCAGCTCTATGAAACCGACGATCTGCGCGAAGTGGACCTGGCCCGCCACGCGGCGCTGCTGGCGGCCAACCTGTCGCATTCCTACGGCGTCGACGCGCGGCGCATTTCGGTGGACATCGCCATCGATCCGCTGCCCCTCGGCGTCGATCGCGCCATACCGGCCGGTCTGATCCTGAATGAGCTGATTTCGAATGCGCTCAAACACGCGTTCCCGGACCAGCGCCGTGGCGCCATCCGCGTCGGCGGGCGCTTGGAAGACGGGCAGGTGGCGATTTCGGTACATGACGACGGCGTCGGCGTGCCGGCCGATTTTAACGTGAAGGAATCGCGCTCGATGGGCCTCGAAATCGTGAGAATCCTTTGCCGCCAGCTTCACGGCGTGTTCGAATTCGACGGCACCGGCGGCACTACATTCCGGATTTGTTTTCCAGCAGGCAACTAAACAATGGGACTGAACAAAACACACAAAATCCTGGTGGTGGAAGACGAAGGGCTGATCGCGAACGATATCGCGAGCCGCCTGGAGGCGCTGGGGCATCAGGTGGTGGGCACCGCCTCGACCGCCGAGGAAGCCATCGAGAAGGCGGCGGAAGCGGAAATCGTATTGATGGACATACGGCTCGACGGCGAGCGCGACGGAATCGAAGCCGCCACCGCCATTCGGGAGCGCTATCACATTCCCGTCGTCTTTCTGACCGCCAACGCCGATCGCGTCACCCTCGACCGCGCCAAGCTCGCCGAGCCCTTCGGCTATATCGTGAAACCGCTGGCGCCGGCGACGCTGAACACTTCCATTGAAGTCGCGGTGTACAAACATCGCATGGAGCGCGAGCTGGCCGAGCGCGAGGCCTGGCTTGCGACCACGCTCGGCTCGGTGACCGACGCCGTGGTGGTCACCGATCCCGAGGGCCGCGTGGTGATGCTGAATCGAGCGGCGGAAATCCTGACCGGATGCCTGCACGCCGAGGCTCGGGGAAAGTCTATCTCCAAGGTGATCCGCCTGACCGCCGGCGATCAGGAGGGCGACGCGGGCGATCCGGTGGCGCTGGCCATCTTGCGCGACTCCCCGGTGACGCTGGACGCGCAAGCCACGCTGATTTCGCGCAGCGGCCGCCAGTTGCAGGTGGAAGGGAGCGCTGCGCCGGTGAAGGCGGGCGGCCCCTCCATCGGCGCGGTACTCACCATGCGCGACGTAAGCGCCCGCAGATGGGAGGAGCGCCAGCAGCGGCAGGTGCAAAAACTGGAAGCGGCTTCGCGCATGGCGGCCAGCGTTTCGAACGATTACGCCAATCTGCTGGCCATCGTGCGCCATCGGGCCGAGCAGTTGAGCCAGCAGTTCAGCGAATACTCGCCGGCGGGACGCATGGTGGAGGAAATCCGCGAAGCCTCGAGCGCGGCCGAGCACTTGAATCGGCGCCTGGCGGGATTTGGAACCCGGCAGGTCAGCCAGACCGAGGTGATCAGCATGAACGCCATGCTGCGGCGCATCTACCCGATGCTCGAATCCGTGGCGGGATCCGGAGTGGCGATGCGCATGCGCCTCGATCCGTCGACCGCGCGGGTCAAGGTCGATACGGCGCAGCTGGAGCAGGCGCTGGTGAGCGTCGTGATGCATTCCTGCGCGCAAATGCCTAACGGCGGACGGCTGCAGGTGGAAACCGGAAACGCGGAAATCCCGGTGCAGGGCCGGATGACCCCGCACACTCTAGTCGCCCTCACCCACACCGGCACGGAAGCCGATCCCGAGAAATTGTTCGAGCCCGTCTCCACCGGCCAGGAAGCGATGGTGCTCAGCATGGTGCACGCCATCGTCACCGAGCACGGCGGCTACATCTCCGCGCAGGTAACCGCCAACGGAGGATGCCGCTTCGAGATGCTGTTGCCGCAATCGCGCGGCGTGGCGCTGCTGCTGAAGCCCGGCGGCCGCGAAGCGCCGTCCATCCTGCTGGTGGAGCATCGCGACCGGGTGCGCGCCCAGCTTCATAATTTCTTCGAAGCCCACGGCTACAATCTTCTGGAAGCAGCGGATCCGGACGAGGCCGCGGCCGTCGGGCTGGTGCAGGAAGGCACGCTCGACCTGTTGATCGCCGAAGCTCCGCAAGCCGATTCGCTCGCGCCGGAACTGCGCAAATCGCATCCCGACATGATGGTGCTGCGGCTGGTGGACGGCGCGGCGAAGGAGCCGAATGAGCTGCCCGCTCCCTTTACCCAACAGCAACTGCTGGAGCGCGTGGAACAATTGCTGAGTCCGCGCGCGAACGTGGAATCAGCGGCGGCGGCGTCGTAACGGGTTAGCCGACCGCGATCACGTTCTTGATGCCGCCCACTTTTCCCGAAAGCGGCTCGCCCGCCTGATCGATCGGGAAGCGATGGGAGATCAGGGTCCGGACTGCGGACGGCCAGCGTTCCATGAACCGGCCGAGATCGGCGATGGAGTCGGCGAAATGCGCCACGCTCGCGTTCACGGTCCCGAACACTACCTGATTCTTCAGCACCATGTCGCGCATGATGTCGTCGGTATCCACTGAAATGGGACCTTTGCGGCCGGGCACGCCGGTGAAAATGAAAACTCCGTTGGTGCCCAGCACCTTGATCACTTCAAAGGCCAGCGACGACGCACCCACCGCTTCATAGACCACGTCGATATTCGGGATCTGCTTCGCCAGATCGGCGACGCTGGTAGATTCCGCGTGCACGAACTTCGCGCCGAAACTCGCCACCAGACCGGCCAGGTCGCTCGCGGCCGGCGTTCGCGAATACACCGTGGTGTCGAAACCTTCCAGGCGCAGTTTCATCGCGCCCAGTAAGCCCACCGGTCCGCCGCCGAGCACCAGTGCGTTCCGGCCATGCGCGGGCGGCTCGCCAGGCTCCGGCGGCAAGGCCCAGGGCAGGCGGCGCTGGACTTGCCAGAGCTGCGAAATTCCCTTCTCGGCGATGGTGAGCGGCTCCACCAGCACCGCCACGTCGCGCAGCGCGGGCGCGACGGGATTGAGGTATTGGTCCTGTTCCACCACCAGCTCCGTCATATAGCCGTGACGGCGATTGATGCCGCGCTCGGTGTATTGGCCGGTGTAGCAGAAATCCTGACGTCCGGCGCGGCACGCGATGCACGAAGGAACGCCGCACGGACGGCGCACGGTGGGCACGGCAAGATCGCCCTTCTTGAAGCGGGTGACTTTCGCGCCCACTTCGACCACTTCGCCGAGCGACTCATGGCCGATCACCAGGTACTCCGAACCTGGCGGAGGCGTCCCGTACTCGAACGCGACGATTTCCTTGTCGGTGCCGCAGATGCCAACGTCCAGCATGCGCAGCTTCACTTCATCGGGCGCGGTAAGCGAGGGCTCGGGATGATCGATGACCGCGAAGCGGCGCTGGGTGGGATAAACGGCGACGGCTTTCATTTGGGGGCGACTCTTACCTCATGATACGGAATCGCGGTCAGCGGATCGGGCTCAAACCATCCGCCGTTTTCGCGATTCAGAATTTCGAAGTAGTACACCATTTGCGTGTCGGCCACCAGATCCGCCGCGGGGATAGTGAAGGTAAAAGGCCCGGCGACTTTTTCAAGCGTGGTCCATGCGGCGGCGCCCAACGCGCGGTAATGAAACCGGACCACCCGGACATCCTTCGCCGGATTGATCTGAATGCTCAGCGTAATGGGCTGGCCTTCGGTGACGATCTTCACCGGCAGGTGCGTAATCTGCGGCCGGGGCGGCGCGATCAGCAAAGCCGGAATTTCGCGCGAGCGATCGACGTCCGTGCCGGCGCGGCGCTGCTCGATCTCTTTTTCGAGAACGCCGGCATCCTCCAGCGGAGATTCGCCGGAGGTCCAGGACTCGACCGCATCCTTCATCTCCTGCGCCGCTCGGTCGAGCGCGGCGGGATTGCGAAGCTGATCGAACATTTCGAGGTAGTACGCGGCGCGAAGGCGATGCGAGTGATAGCGGGCGAGCTCGGCCAGACAGCTGAAAATCGGGGACCGCGGATTTTTCGAGCGCCGCCGATCCCGTGCTGAGCGCATCGGCGATATCGAGAGCCGTCAGCTTTGCGGAAGCGGCATGATCGATGCGAGCGCGCACCGCCTCCGGAACGGTCATGACGAAATCGCCCGGCTTGGCAGGGTTTGCCGTGACGATCGACGCCGCGGGAATCCGCGGCCACAGGCGCGCGTTGGGATCGGCCAGTAACGCGTTGCGAAGCTGGGCAACCACCAGCGCGGCGTCGTGAAATTCGGCGGCGGGAAGCGCGTGCGGCGGCTTGGTTTTGGGATCGTAAGCGAGCCGCCCCCACATCCAGTAAAAGAGTTCGTGCGTAGCGTCGGGAGGCGCATCGATCTCAAACCCGGGCGGCCACGAGTCCGACGAAATTCGAAGCGCGACGCCGGATTCTTCGGCGGCCTTGCGCAGCGGCGGATCGAGCAAGGCTCCGCGCGGATCGAGCGCGACGCGCCGGCCCACTTCATGCAGCGCTTTGAATACGGTGGCGCGGTATACGGCCGGATCCGCCGACGTGGGACGCAGTTCGATATTGCGAATCGCGGGACATTCGGCCAGCAGATTCAGCAACGCGTCGTGCGTATAAGTTCCGACCGGCGCGCTGGAGCCGATGTCCCAAAACCCGACCGTGAAATCGACGGCGTATTCGGCGGCAGTTTGCGAAATGAATCGCAGCATGTGCAGATTGCGCTCGCGCTGCTCGGCCATGCCAGACGCGTCGGGAAAGCCCTTCACCTCCACCAGCAAGGGCAACGGATTCGAGCTCAAAAAAATCAGGCTGAACTGATTCAGGCGGCTGCGCGCCAGGGTTTGAAAATAGGAGCGCCAGTAGTCTTCGGAGAACGAATCGAGCTTCACGTCCTCCAGGAACATGCGGACGGCGCGCTGAGGAATCGCGGGAGCGGCATGGCCCAGCGTGAGCCTTCCCGTCGCGCGAATCTGATCGGCCGCTTCGAGCAGACCGTACATCAGGCCGCGCAGATCGCCGCCGGTGACGTAGCCACCGCCATAGCTATAAGGCTCCAGGCGATAGGTCTCGGGACCTTCCAGGTTCAACTCGGTCTTGAGTTTCCACTTGAGATTGCGGGAGGCGAGCGCGGCGTTCACTTCGGCCATCCCGAAGTCGACCGGACCGGCGTGTGCCATCGCGGACGCGACGAGCGCGCATACGAAGAGGAGTAACCAGCGGCGCAAGGAAGCATTATACCGGACCTCTTACAGATGAACCCGGCGCGCATGCACGATGAATCGCTTGGGCGCGGGTCCAACGTAATAGAAGGGATAGCAGGTGATCAAAGTCAACTCGGAGCGGGACGAAGACCGGAGCACTTTTACGTCGGTGGGGGAGACGATTTCCGTGGATTCGACGACGTAGTTATACGATCCGCCCGGCGTGGTGAGGCGGATACGGTCCAGCGGCTCAATCTTGCGCAGTGGACGAAAGAACGTGTCGCGATGCGCGGCGATGGCGACGTTGCCGCTCTGATAGGGCAGCGAGGTTCCAGGAACATGACCGGCTCCATAGCGGAGACAGTGCTCGTCGTCGCCTTCGAGAATGACGGTGGAGATATGCAGCCTCGGAATTTCCAGACGTCCCACCAGATCGTAAAGCTTGGGCGTGGGATGAGGGATTTCAGGCGTAGGCGCGGTGGTTTCGACCGTCTGGTTCAGCCGCCAGGTGGCGAATTTCTGATACAGCGCCGCGCTGCCCAGCACCGTAAGGCACCAGATGAGCGCGGCGCTTCCCGCAAGAAGCAGAACGGTTCCGATCCGCCGCCGCAGCATGATGCGTTAGTTCGAGCGGACCTGTTTCCGTCGCAGCGCGAATCCGCCGCACATCGCGAACAGGCCTGCCAGGGCAACTAGCGGAAGATCACTGGCGGTTTTGGGAAGGGTTTTCGCGGGTGCCGGCTTAGCTTGCGGCGCGGGCTCCGGTTCGGGCGCGGGTGTAGGGGCGGGCTCGGCTTTCGCTACCTCAGGCGGCGCGGCGGGTTGAGGCGTGGGCGCGGGTGCAGCCTCTGCAACCGGAGCGGGCTTTTCCGCCGGAGGAGGAGTCGTTGGCGGCGCGGGAGGAATGACATTCTGCGCCGTCAGCATCGCGGGATGAGGGCGATAGAGAAATTCCTGTCCATAGTAATCGCCGGGATAAAACCAGGTTTTAATGGCTTGAGGAGAATGCGCGGTGCGTTCCTCAAAAGTGAGCACGGTATGGCCCGTGGGTGTGACCCGATAATCGGGAATGGCCAGAACGGTTTCGATCAGACGGGTATCGTCTTTATTGAAAAATTGCACGATGTCGCGATCGGCGTTGGAATCGGCGAGCTTCATGACGTAGGTTCCAGCGGGCAGCACTCGTCCGGGAATTTCCACCGGCGCGCTGAATTTAACCACGGTTCGCTTGTCCCATTGGTCCGCTTTAGCGGGAGTCATCGAAATGCCGGCGACGATGAAGCCGGCGACAGCAAACGAAAGTAGCTTGGAATACATTACAAACTTCACCTCCATTCCGAGTGTGGAAGCACCTGCGGCGAAAGGCGATCCCTTCGCGGCACGATCATGTGATTTTGGGCCGGTTTGTACCCCCCAATCGGGATGGCAAGATCCACCGTGGGAGGATACTCTGAAATCAATGAGGTAGAGCTGCGACATGAAAACCCTCACCCGTTTCCGCGTTGTTCTTTATTGCCTGCTGGCGGGAGCCGTAGGAATTCTGGTCGGCTCCAGGGCCTGGAGCACGTACATGTCGGTACCCCGCGCGGTAGCCGCCGCGCCCGCGGAGACCGGAGCAACCGCGCCTGGCATTCAAACCAGCTTCGCGCCGATCGTGGAACGGGATTTGCCGGCGGTGGTGAACATTTCCTCGTCGAAGGTGGTGAAGAACAACGGCAATCAGATGTCGCCATTCATGGACCCGTTCTTCCGGCAATTTTTCGGAGACAGCTTCGGGCGCCAGTTCCAGGAGCAGCCCAAGCAATGGGAGCGCGGACTGGGCTCGGGCGTAATCGTCCGTCAGGACGGGTATCTGCTGACCAATAATCACGTGATCGACGGCGCCACCGACATCACCGTGACGCTGCTGGACAAGCGCGAATTCAAAGCCAAGCTGGTGGGCACGGACTCGCGTACCGACATCGCGGTTTTGAAAGTGGATGCGACGGATCTGCCGACGCTGGCTTTCGCCGATTCCTCCAAAGTCCGGGTGGGCGACGTCGCGCTGGCCATGGGCGAGCCTTTCGGGCTGCGCCATACGGTGACCATGGGCATCATCAGCGCCAAGGGCCGCAACGGATTAAACATCGAGGGCTACGAGGACTTCATCCAGACCGATGCGGCCATCAATCCCGGCAATTCGGGCGGCGCGCTGGTGGATGTGCGCGGGAACCTGATCGGCATCAACACCGCGATCCTGTCGCACGGCAGCGGGGGCAATGAAGGAATCGGATTCGCCATTCCGGCCAACATGGCTCGCAACGTGATGGACCAGGTGATGGCGCACGGCAAAGTGGTCCGCGGCTATATGGGCGTTACCACGGAGGATATTACGCCGGCCATGGCTAAGGCATTCCGGTTGACCGATGTGCGCGGCGTTCTGATCGGCGACGTGGTGAAAGGAAGTCCCGCGGCCCAGGCCGGGCTGCAGCGCGGCGACGTGGTTACCGACGTGAACGGCGACCGGATTGAGGATATGAATCAATTCCGGCTGAAGATTTCCATGCTCGCTCCGGGCACCACGGTGAATCTGAAAATCGTGCGCGACGGGGCGTCGAAAACGATTCCGGTGAAACTGATCGAATATCCCAATGAAACCGCCCAGAATCGCGGAGTGGACAACGGCAATAGCGGCAGCACGGCGCTCGACGGCGTGTCGGTGGATGAGCTGGATGGGCAGACGCTGCGCGAGCTCGGGCTGCCGTCGACAACGCGTGGGGTGGTGGTGACCCAGGTCGCGGACGGGAGTCCGGCATCGACGGCGGATCTGGAGCGCGGCGATGTGATTCAGGAGATCGACCACGCGCGGATCTCGAGCGTCGCCGATTACAATCGCGCGGTGGGTCGCGCGATGGGGCATACCATGCTGCTGCTGGTGAATCGCCAGGGCAACACGCGGTATATCGCGGTCGAGCCGCGATAAAGCATCCGCCAGCCGCCTTCATGAGCCGCGACCGGAGGAAGCGGTGGATGCTGACGGGTCCGCGATCATTGAAACGGAAAATGCGCAGCGTTGTTTGAGTGCAATATCGACCGCTTCCTTCGGTCGCGGCTCCGGGATCGGCGATACATCGCGGCAGAACTGGCGGGTCAAGCGGGCAGAAGATCGGCGAAGGTGAAGCCGTCGCGGTCGACGATTTCGCCGGGGCGCACAACGATCGGCTCGCGGAACATGGGACCGGCGTAGACGAAGGAATGGAACTCGCCGTTTTCGCCGCACGGGTCGACGTTCGACGGCAGGTCATTCAACAACGCGGAGTCGAACTCGCGTCCGGCGAAATTGCGCGATAGGATTTTCGGGTCGATACAGGTGAGCTTCGCGCGCAAGCCGCCGGCGATCATCTCTCTCGCCAGGCGGTCGGTTGGAATCTCCCAGAGTGGGAACATCGGAGCGAGCCCGGTGCCCTGAAGCTGACGTTCGCGATAGGCGCGAATGTCGGCCAGAAACAAATCCCCGAACGCGATGGAGTCGACGCCACGCGCGGCCGCATCGCGGCAGACCTGGGCCATGATGCGCTCGTAATCGTCGTTCGAACACGGCCAGGGCAGCGGCACCGAGATCAGCGGCAGACCAGCGGCTGTAGCCTGAGCCTCCACCAATTCGCGGCGGACGGCGTGCATCGCCACGCGGTCAAAGACCTGGTTGAAGGTGGTCAGCAGGCCTACCACTTCCACATCCGACATTTTTAAAAGACAGTGTAGCGTCCACGCGCTATCTTTGCCGCTACTCCACGCAAGCAATGCTTTTTTCATGATTCCAAGTTTGGTATGTTCGTAGGGCCCAAGGATTGAGATGAATATCCAAGTAAATATCAACGGGAAGCGCTATTCCGACGACGTGGAGCCGCGACTGCTCCTCATCCATTATCTGCGCGAAGTGGTTGGACTGACCGGACCGCACATCGGCTGCGAAACGTCGCTGTGCGGCGCCTGCACCGTCGAACTCGACGGCAAGGCCGTCAAGAGCTGCACGATGTTCGCGGTGCAGGCGGACGGCGCGAACATCGTGACCATCGAAGGCCTGGCCGCGAACGGCAAACTGCACGCGATGCAGGAAGCGTTCTGGAACGAGCACGGCGCTGCAGTGCGGCTTCTGCACGCCGGGCATGATCATGGCGTCGAAACAGATTCTGGACCGCAATCCGAATCCGACCGAAGAAGAAATCCGGCATGGCATGGAAGGCAATCTCTGCCGCTGCACCGGATATCAGCACATCGTCAACGCGGTGAAGGCGGCGGCGAAAGCGGCGGGGAGCATAGACCATGGCGACCACCATCACCAAACCCGAAACGCTGGTCGGCAAGCGCATCCGCCGGCGCGAAGATCCGCGGCTGATCACCGGCACGGCGACCTACGTCGACGACATCAAGATGCCGGGCATGCATTACGCCGTGATCGTGCGCAGTCCGCATGCCGCGGCGAAGATCCGGTCGATCGACATCGCAAAGCCGCGCCGCATGCCCGGGCGTGGCGGCGGTGTTCACGGGCAAGGACACGCGAACACGTGGGACCGGTGCCGTGCGGCGCATCGCTGCCGGGGCTGCGCGTGCCGCATCATCACATTCTGGCGACGGATCGCGTGTACTTCGTCGGCCATCCGGTGGCGGTGGTGGTGGCGACCGATCGCTACATGGCGCGCGACGCGGCGGATCTGGTCGAAGTCGACTGCGACGTGCTGCCGGCGGTGGCCGATCCGGAAAAGGCGCTGGCGCCGGGCGCGCCGGCGGTGCATCCGGAATGGCCGGACAACATGGCCTTCAACTTTCACCAGGAGGGCGGCGACGTCGACAAGGCGTTCGCCGAAGCCGACGTGGTCGTGAAGCAGCGCATCACCAGCCAGCGGCTGATTCCGACGGCGATGGAGACGCGCGGCGTGGTGGCGGAGTGGCGCGCGGCGGACCGGCGCTTGAATCTCTATACCTCGACGCAGATTCCGCATCTGGTGCGCACGCTGGTGGCGATGATGCTGGGCCTGGAGGAGAATCGCCTGCGCGTGGTCGACGCCGGAAGTCGGCGGCGGATTCGGCAGCAAGCTGAACGTCTACGCCGAAGAAGCGCTGATGGGCTTCGTGGCGATGAAGATCGGCAAGCCGGTGAAGTGGATCGAATCGCGGCGCGAGAATTTCCTGTGCACCATTCACGGCCGCGGCCACGTGGATTATTACGAAATCGCCGCCAAGAAGGACGGCACGATCACTCGGCATCAAGCTGAAGATCATTCAGGATCTGGGCGCGTATCATCAACTGCTGACGCCGGCGATTCCGACGCTGAGCGTGCTGATGATGCCGGGGCTGTACCGAGACGCAGAACATCCGCGCCGACATCGTCGGCGTGTTCACCAACTGCGTGCCGACCGATGCGTATCGCGGCGCGGGGCGTCCGGAAGCGACGCACGGCATCGAGCGCATGGTGGACATGCTGGCGGCCGAGCTGAAGATGGATCCGGCCGAGATTCGCCTGAAGAACTTCGTGCACAACGACGAATTTCCGTTCCCGACCGCGACCGGCCTGACCTACGACTCGGGCGATTATGCCGCGCCGCTCAAGAAGGCGCTGGACATGGTCGGACTACGACAAGCTGCGCGCGGAGCAGGCGGAAGCGCGCAAGCAGGGCAAGCTGATGGGCATCGGCATGTCGCACCTACGGCGAAATCTGCGCGCTTGGGTCCGTCGCCGGCGACGCCGGCGGGCGGATGGGAAAGCGCGACGGTGAAGATCGAGCCGTCCGGCAAAGTCACGGTGATGACCGGCGCGTCGCCGCACGGGCAGGGCGAAGAAACCACCTTCGCGCAGATCGCGGCGGACGAACTGGGCGTGGATATCGACGACGTTCTGGTGCTGCACGGCGACACGGCGATCGTGCAGTACGGCATCGGCACGTTCGGCAGCCGCGGCACGGCGGTGGGCGGCACGGCGCTGTACTTCGCGCTGCAGGATCTGAAGGCGAAGATCAAGAAATTCGGCGCGATGCTGCTCGAATCGGACGATGTGACGTTTCGCGGACGGCGCAGTGCATCTGCAACAAGACCGGCAAGATCGAAATCGATCGCAGGAGATCGCCGGCGCGTCCTATCGCGCGATGAAGCTGCCGCCGAACACGGAGCCGGGCCTGGTCGCGACGCATTTCTGGGAGCCGCCGAACTTCACGTTTCCCGTTCGGCGCGCACATCGTGGTGACGGACATCGATCGCGATACCGGGGCAGATCACGATGCGCCGCTACGTCGCGGTGGACGATTGCGGCAACATTCTGAATCCGCTGATCGTCGACGGGCAGGTGCACGGCGGCGTCGCGCAGGGGCTGGGGCAGGCGCTGTGGGAGCAAGCCGTCTACGACGACAACGGCCAGCTGCTCACCGGCGAGTTCATGGATTACGCGATGCCCAGGGCGCACATGATGCCGTGGATCGAGAGCGACCACACCATCACGCCGACGCCGGTGAATCCGCTGGGCGTGAAGGGCGTGGGCGAGGCGGGAACCATCGGCTGCTCGCCCGCGGTGGTCAATTCGGTGGTGGACGCGCTGTCGCCGCTGGGCGTGCGGCACATCGACATGCCGATGACGCCGGAAAAAATCTGGAAGCTGGTCCAGGGAGGCAGCGAACATGATTCCGCAGACGTTCGAATACACCGCTCCGAAGACGCTGGACGAAGCGCTGGGGCTGCTGGCCGGCGGAGCGAAGCCGCTGGCGGGCGGCATGAGCCTGATTCCGATGATGAAGCTGCGGCTGGCCGCGCCGGAGCATCTGGTGGACCTGGGCCGGCTGAAGGATCTCAACTACATTCGCGAAGCAGGGCGGGGCGATTCATATTGGCGCGACCACGACGCATCATGACAGTGGAGAGCTCGGCGCTGGTGCGCGGCGAAGTGCCCGCTGCTGGCCGAGACCGCGTCGCACATCGGCGACGTGCAGGTGCGCAATCGTGGGACCATCGGCGGCAGCGTCGCGCATGCCGATCCGTCGGCCGATTATCCGGCGGCGCTGCAGGCGCTGGAAGCGAAGTTCGTGCTGAAAGGCGCGAAATCGGAGCGGACCGTTTCGGCGGCCGATTTCTTTGTCGATACGTTCACCACGGCGCTCGAACCGGGCGAGATCGATTCGCGAAGTGATCGTGCCGGTGGAAGATCCGGGCGCGGGCACCAGCTATCAGAAAATGGTGCAGCCGGCGAGCGGATTCGCCATCGTGGGCATCGCGGCGCGGATCCGGAAACAGCGGCGGAAAGATCGCGATGGCGCGCATCGGCGTCACGGGCCTGGCGAACTGTTCGTATCGCGCGGCGGCGGCGGAGAAAGCGCTGCGAGGGAACGGCTGGGTCGGCGGCGGATATCGATCGAGCGGCGGCTCTGGTCGCGGAAGGCGTCGATGCCAACGCGCGATCTGCACGCGTCGGCGGAGTATCGGCGTCACCTGGCCGCAGTTTACGCCGGCGCGCGCTGGCGATCGCTATCGGAAGGTCGGCTTGAAGATTTCCGGGTCGTTCACGCTGCCGTTTCCGCAGGAGCAGGCCTATGCGATGATGCAGGACCCGGAAGTGCTGGCGCGCGCGATTCCGGGCTGCGAAAGTCTCGAGAAGATCGGGCGACGACGAATACCGCATGAAGATGAAGATGGCGCATGGCGAGCCTTTCGGGCGCGTTTCGAAGGCAAAGTGCGGATCACCGATCAGCTTCCTCCGTCGAGCTTTCGTCTGGTGGTGGAAGGATCGGGAAAGATCGGGTTCGTGAAGGGCGAAGGACTGCTGAAGCTGACGCCGGCGGGAGCCGGGACCGAAGTGGCTTACGACGGCGACGTGCAGGTGGGCGGGACCATCGCGGCGGTGGGGCAGCGGCTGATCGACGGCACTCGGCGAAGATGATGATCAAGCGGTTTTTCGAGAAGCTGGCGGCGGGTTAGGGCGCGTCAGGAGGCGAGCACCGCGGACCTCAGCCAGAAGTTTTCGAGCAAGCGCCCGAGCTTCATAAGCGATTCGATATCGCCCGGCTTGGCGAAATAGCAATTGGCGTGGAGTTCGTAGGCGCGATGGACGTCGTCGGGGTTGGTGGAAGTGGTCAGGATCACCACCGGAATTTTCTGGAGCATCTTTTCGGTTTTGATCTCGGCCAGGACCTCCCGGCCGTCCTTGCGGGGCAGGTTTAAATCCAACAGAATGAGCGCGGGACGCGGAGAATTGGCATAATGCCCTTCTTTCCGGAGAAAGGCCATGGCCTGCTCGCCGTCGCGGGCGATGTTGAGGCGGCAGGTGAGGCCGGCTTCCTGAAAGGCTTCCTTGAGCAACCGGATATCCCCGGCATTATCCTCGACCAGCAGGACGTCGGATGAATCGGCGGGGACATATTGGCGGTTGGGCATACATTGCTGCTGCGTGTACATTCAAGTGCGACGCAGGCGGGCGTTCTCTCTTAGGATATTGGCGCAACGCCGGCGGGGATGGAGAAATAGAACGTGGAACCCTGGCCCGGGGGAGACTCGACCCAGATTTTTCCGCCATGCCGGGCCACGATCCGTTCGGTAATGGCGAGTCCGATTCCGCTGCCGGCGTACTTGGCGGGATCGTTGAGCCGCTCGAAGATGCGGAAAATGCGTTCCAGGTGCTGCTGTTCGATGCCGATGCCGTTGTCCTGGACCGAGAAGATCCAGTCGGCGCCGTCGAGACGCGCGGAGACGTGAATGCGCGGCGGGGCATCACCACGGAATTTGATCGCGTTGCCGATCAGGTTCTGAAACACCTGGGTCAGCAGGGCTCCGTCGGCGAGCACTTCCGGCAGGGGATCGAAGGTGACGTCCGCGCCGCTTTCCGCGATCGCGATTTTCAGGTTGATCAGCGTGTGGTTCAACATCGAGGCCGAGGAGGAGGGCTGCAGATTGAGCGCCTGGCGGCTGATACGCGACACGCTCAACAGGTCCTGGATCAGGCCTTTCATGCGGGTGGCGCCGTCGACGGCATAGCCGATAAATTCGCGCGCGTCATCGTCCAGCGTTTCGCGATAGCGGCGGTCGAGCAGATTCAAATATCCGGTGACCATGCGCAGCGGTTCCTGCAGATCGTGAGAGGCGATATAGGCGAACTGTTCCAGCTCCTGATTGGAGCGGAGCAGGTCGTCATGCGCGCGTTTAAGGCGGTCGGCTGCGCGCTTGCGCTCGGTAATGTCGTTAATCAGTCCGAGCGACAACAATCCGTGTTCCGTTTCGATGTAGCTGAGTCCGATTTCGACGGGAAATTCGGTGCCGTCCTTGCGCAAGCCGGCTAACGCCAGGCCGCTTTCCATGCGCCGGATGCGCGGTTCGGAGAAAAACTCCACGCGATGCGCGACGTGCGCCCGTCGGTGGGAGGCAGGAAGCAGCATTTCGAGCGGTTGGCCTAAAAGCTCGGCGCGAGGATATCCGAACATCTGTTCCGTGCTGCGGTTGACCAGTACGATGCGTCCGTCGGCGGACACGGCGACGATTCCCTGTAGCGCGGCCTCGATGTAGGACGTCAGCCGGGCGTTGGCGCGCTCCAGTTCCTGAGCGACGCGGCGGCGGTCGGTCAGATCAGTGACCATGGTGAAGGCCAGCGGGCCTTCTTCGGTATCGACGAAGCTGAGCGCCGTTTCGGCGGGAAACTCGTGGCCGTCTTTGCAGAGCGTAGCTGCGGTCCCGCACATTGGGACCGGTCCGTTGATCGAAGTCGAGCCGCCGATCCTCGCCATATTCCTGGCGGAGGCGATCCGGCCACAGCATTTCGATCGGCTTGCCGATCAGCTCCGCGCGCTGGTAGCCGAACATCGTCTCCGTGGAATGATTCACCAAGCGGATCCGCAAATCGGAACTGATGACGATGATCGCCTGCGAAGCGGTTTCAAAATAGGCATGCAGGCGCGCTTCGCTGGCGATGTACTGGCTTTCGAGCATCTGGCGCAACCTCGCCTCAGCCAGTTTGCGGGCCTCGACTTCTTTCATCAGCTCCCGGTTGATGGCCTCCAGTTGCTCCGGCGAGACGATTTTGAGAGCCGTAGGCGCGAGTTTGACCGTGACGATGGCCGTTGCCACGGAGAGGATCGCGGTGACGGCTTTGATGACGCCTTCCAGGCGATAGGTGGAGTGCCAGATGTTCCATACCGACATGGCGTGCGTCGCGCCGCAGGCCAGAATGAAACCGGCGAACATCAGAATCAATCCGCGGAGCCTGAGCTCGGGACGTTTTCGCACGAAGTAGTAGAGGCTGAAGGGAATGGAGTAGTAGGCGGTGGCGATCAACACGTCCGATCCGGCATGGAGCCAGATGAGATCGGGCTGCCAGAAATAGCAGTGGCCGTGGGGGATGTAATCGGAAGCGAAGATTCCACTGAAGAATTCGAGTACGGAGGTCACCGAAGGGTAGTGGGTCGGCCGCGGGTGTTTTCTCAAGGCAAGAAAAGGCAGGGGTCAGGGGTCAGGGGTCGGGACCAGGCGGAACGAGATGAATGGGCGGCTTGAGATCAGTAGGGGGCGGAGCTACAGCGGAATATTGCCGTGTTTCTTGCGGGGCATGGTATCCACTTTGGTTTCGAGCATGCGCAGGGCGCGGATCACGCGGGGGCGGGTTTGGCGGGGCTCGATCACGTCGTCCAGAAAGCCGTGCTCGGCGGCGACGAAGGGGTTGGCGAAGCGCTCGCGGAATTCTTCGGTCTTGGCGCGGCGCGACGGCTTCTGGGATCCTTCGACGGCGGCGGCCAGTTCGCGGCGATAGACGATGTTGACGGCTCCGTCGGCTCCCATGACCGCGATTTCGGCGGTGGGCCAGGCCAGGTTCACATCGGTGCGCAGGTGCTTCGAGCCCATCACGCAATAAGCTCCGCCGTAGGCCTTGCGCGTGATGACGGTGATCTTCGGCACGGTGGCTTCGGCGTAGGCGTACAGCAGTTTCGCGCCGTGGCGGATGATGCCGCCGAACTCCTGCGCGGTGCCGGGCAGAAAGCCGGGCACGTCTTCGAAGGTCAGAATCGGAATGTTGAAGGCGTCGCAGAAGCGGACGAAGCGGGCGCCCTTGGTGGACGAATCGATATCCAGGCAGCCGGCGAGAAATGCCGGCTGATTGGCGACGATGCCGACGCTGCGGCCGTCCATGCGCGCGAAGCCGACGACGATGTTGCGCGCCCAATGCTCCTGCACCTCGAAAAATTCGCCGTGATCGACGATGCGGTGGATCACGTCCTTGATGTCGTAGGGCTGATTCGATGCGGCGGGCACGATGGAGTCGAGCGCGGCATCCTCGCGATCGGCGGGATCGTCGTTGTCGCGCACGCGGGCGCTTCGTCGCGATTGTTCTGCGGCAGGTAGCTCATCAGCTCGCGGATCATGCGCAGGCATTCGGCGTCGTCATGGGCGAGAAAATGCGCGACGCCGCTGGTGGAGTTGTGGGTGGTCGCGCCGCCCAGCGTCTTCCTTGGTCACGTCTTCGTGGGTGACGGTCTTGATGACGTCGGGTCCGGTGACGAACATGTAGCTGGTGTGATCCACCATGAAGACGAAATCGGTGAGCGCGGGGGAATAGACGGCTCCGCCGGCGCAGGGTCCCATGATGGCGGAAATCTGCGGGACGACGCCGCTCGAAAGCGTATTGCGCAGGAAAATATCGGCGTAGCCGGCGAGCGACAGCACGCCTTCCTGAATGCGCGCGCCGCCGGAATCGTTCAGGCCGATGACGGGCGCTCCGGTCTTGAGCGCGAGGTCCATGATCTTGACGATTTTCTTGGCGTTGGTCTCGGAGAGCGAGCCGCCGAAGACCGTGAAATCCTGCGCGAAGACGTAGGCGGGGCGGCCGTGGATCAGGCCGTAGCCGGTGACGAAGCCGTCGCCGTCGATGACTTGCTCCTCCATGCCGAAATCGTGGCAGCGATGGCGGACCAGCTTGTCCATTTCCTCGAAGGTGCCTTCGTCGAGCAGCAGATCGATGCGCTCGCGCGCGGAGAGCTTTCCTTCCTGATGCTGGCGGGCGCGGCGTTCCTCGCCTCCACCGGCTTCGGCGGTGGCATGGCGGCGGCGCAATTCTGTCGAGGCGATCGGACATAAACGACTAGGGTAACGCGAATCCCGCGGGCATCGTCACAGAGAGGTGAGCTTTGTTGCCGGAATCCGCCGGATGTGTGTGCCGATGGCGCTCGGTGTGGCGCTGCTGGCACAGCAGACGCCGCCGATCCAGACCAACGTGCACCTGGTGCTGGTGCCGACGACGGTGACGGATCGCAAGGGAAACCTGATCGACGGGTTGAACGCCGAGGATTTCGTCGTCACCGACGACGGCGTGAAACAGACCTTTCACATGGACACGTCGGATACGGTGCTGGCTCCGGTTTCGCTGGTGGTGGCGGTGCAATGCAGCGGGATTTCGGCTTCGGTGCTCGCGAAAATCAATCGGGTGGGCAGCCTGATTCAACCAATTGTGGCCGGCGATCGCGGGCGGGCGGCGGTGATCGCGTTCGACGACGAAGTTCGCATCTTTCAGCAATTCACTTCCGACGGAACGAAGATTCGCACCGCGTTTGAGAGAATCCAGCCGCGCGTGATCCGCAAGGGAAAAATGATCGACGCGGTGGCCGAATCGGTGCGCATGCTGGAGACGCAACCGGAGAACCGGAGGCGGGTGCTGATCCTACTGAGCGAGTCGCGCGATCGGGGTAGCAAAATGAAATTGCCGGAGGCGCTGGAGCTGATACAGCGGGCGGGCGTGATGGTTTATCCGGCGACTTATTCGGTTTACGCGACACCGTGGACCGCCAAGCCGGAAGATAATCCGCCGGTGCCGGGCGGGTTGCAGGATGGCGTGGTGGATTTGTTTCGTTTGGGAAAAACGAATGCCGCCGATGCGCTGGCTCGCGGGACCGGAGGACGGCACCTGTCGTTTGAAACGTTGAAGGGGCTGGAAGATGCGATCATTCGGGCGGGCGAGGAGATCCACAGCCAATACCTGTTGAGCTTCGTGCCGCAAACGCCGGGCAAGACGTATCATCGCGTGGAAGTGGTGATTCCGAATCGCGGCGACGCGATCGTGCGGGCGCGTCCGGGGTATTGGCCAGCGTCGAATTAGGTGCTTGCTCGAATCACGCCTGTTAAAATCACGCTTGTTAGAATCAAGGCTTGATCGATATTCATAGCCACGTCCTTTATGGCATGGACGACGGCGCGCGCAGCCTTGACGATTCCGTGGCGATGGTTCAGATGGCCGCGGCGGCGGGAACTACGGACCTGGTGGCGACGCCGCACGCGAATCTGAAATATCGATTTGAACCGGAGGTGATTCGCGAGCGGCTCCAGGAAATCGGGGCGGCGGCGGGGAGCGCGATCCGGCTCTATTCCGGGTGCGACTTTCACTTGAGCTTCGAGAATATCGAAGACGCGCTGGCGAATCCGAGAAAATACACCATCCACCACAATCGCTATCTGCTGGTGGAATTTTCCGATCTGCTGATTTTCAAGAACACACAGGAGATTTTCTCGCGGTTGATGGACGCGGGAATGATTCCGGTGATCACGCATCCGGAGCGCAACGGATTATTGCGCCAGCGGCTGCAGGAGATCGAAGCATGGATTGAATCGGGCGCGCGGGTGCAGATCACGGCGCAGAGCATGCTCGGCGGTTTCGGTCGGCGCGCGCAGGAATTCACGGAGACGCTGCTCGAAAAAAATCTGGCGCATTTCGTGGCGAGTGACGGGCATGACGTGAAGCATCGCCCACCGGTGCTCGACGCGGCCTATGCGGAGTTGAAGAAACGCCACGGCGTCGGGGTGGCGGAAGCGTTATGCGTCACGAATCCACGAGCGGCCTTGACGGGCGATCCGGTGGAGCTGCCGGACGCGAAGAGCGAAGCTAGCTCGAGACGCTGGTATCAGCTTTGGCGCTGACGTTCAGATGTACTCGACCATGTTCATGAAGCCGAAATCCATGTGCATCTGCTGATGGCAATGGAATAGAGTCGGTCCGGGATTATCGGCCACAAAATCGGCTTCCACCTGCTTGCGCGGTGGCACCATGACCACGTCCTTGATCACTCCCCGCGTCGCTTGGCCGGCGAATTTCGTCAGCTCGAAGGAGTGACGATGCAGGTGCACGGGATGCGCTTCGTCGCTCTGATTGTCGAAGACCAGGCGGTAGCGTTGGTTGGCTTGCACGCGAATCGGATCGGTTTTCGGAAACTCCTTGCCGTTGATGGTCCAGTGATCCACCCAGCGACTGCCGGCGAATTTTTGTTTGAAGATCAGCGGCACGCGCTCGGCATCAGGCGGAGGCGCGGGGTGCGGATCGCCGAACACACTGTAATCCCACAGCCATGGGCCGGGGAGTTTCCATTGCGGCTCGCCCGATCGATTCGCATATTCGACGACGACGCCCATGCCGGCATTGCGGACGCGATCGTCGGTCTCGCCGAGAATCCAGACGCCGGGCTGATCCATAGTGACGATGGCGTCGACACGCTCGGCCGGCGCGAGGTCGATCGCTTCCATGCGGCGCGGCGTCGGGACAGGATTTCCGTCGAGAGCGACGATCTCGAAAGTATGACCCGAGAGACCGATGCTGTGTTTCAGGGTCGCGCTGGCGTTCAGAAGGCGGAACAGGACGCGCTGGCCCTGCTTGACGCGAATCGGATCGCCATGGCCGAGGGCGCGGCTGTTGATGGTGTGGTGCTTGTAGGTGACTTCGAGGCCGCCTTCGTCCTCGCCCATGGTGGAAAAATACGGATCCCAGTTGTGGAGGGCGAGAAACACTTCGGCGTCGAATGGCGCGGGATCGCTCTTAGGCTCGATGTAGAAAAATCCAAATTGGCCGGAGTAGGTGGCGCGCTTGAGGTCGCGGCCGGCCATGGTGTGGGTGTGATACCAGCGCGTGCCGGAAGGCTTCGGCGTGAAGGTGTAGCGGCGCACGCCGCGCGCGGGAATGGCCGGCGTGCCTTCTTCAGCGGAGCCATCGACGTCCGATGGAATCATCTGGCCGTGCCAGTGGACCAGTTCCGCGCTGGAAGTATCGTTATGAACCTCAACGGTCACCGGCTTCCCTTCGGGGAAGCGCAGCAGAGGGCCGGGAGCCGATCCGTTATAGCCGGTGGTCTTGATGGTCTTTCCTGGCGCGATTTCGAGGTCGATTGGAGAGATACGCAGCGTGACGTCGGGCGAAGCGGCGGCGCGGAGCGTGGTCGCGCAAGCCGTCATCGCCAGAAACTCACGGCGATTCATTTACGCCTTTTGCAATTCCGCGAGATGCTCGCCGGTTTCCTTCTCGATATCGGCGTGCAGGCTGTTGCCGTGGGCGTCCATGGTGACGATGGCGACGAAATTATTGACGCGCAGATGCCACATGGCTTCGGGAATGCCGAATTCGATGAGATTCACGCCGAGAACTTTTTCAATGGATCGCGCGTAGTATTGCGCCGCGCCGCCGATGCCGTTCAGGTAGACCGCGCCATGTTCCTTCAACGCGGCGAGGGTCTTCTTGCCCATGCCGCCTTTGCCGATCACGACGCGCACGCCGTAGTTTTTGATGATGTCGGCCTGATACGGTTCTTCGCGGCTGCTGGTAGTGGGGCCGGCGGCTTTGACGGTCCACTCCTCGCCATTTTTCATCATTACGGGTCCGCAGTGATAGAGGACAGCTCCGTGCAGATCGACCGGCGGAGGATTCTTCATCAGGTGCGCGTGCACGGCGTCGCGACCGGTGTACATATCGCCGCTGACCAGCACGACGTCGCCGACCTTTAACGCGCGGACGTCAGCTTCGGAAAGAGGCGCGCGCAGCATGACTTCGCGGCCGGTGAGGGGGAATCCTTCGCCCTCGGTCATCTTTTCGACCGGACGATCGGGATCGCGATAGAGCCACTGGGTGATCGCGCCGCTGGAGGCATCGAGGCGAACGCCAAGGCGGCGATAGGCCCAGCAATCGTAGGCGACGGAGACGAAGAAGCTGGCGGGCAATCGATTCGCGGCGGTGATCTTGCAGCCGATGAGCGAAACTTTGCCGCCGAATCCCATAGCGCCGACGCCGATGCGATTGGCTTCCTCCATGATTTCGGCTTCGAGCTTGGCGAGCTCGGGAACGGGATTCACGTCGTCGAGCGTGCGGAATAACTGGTCTTTCGCGAGATCGTAGCCGTGGGCGCGATCGCTGCCGATGCAGACGCCGACGGCGCCGGGCGCGCAGCCCTGGCCTTGCGCCTGCCACACGGCGTGGAGGATGCACTTGCGCACGCCTTCGAGATTGCGATCGGCTCGGCCCAGGTGATCGAGCTCGCAGGGCAGCGAGTACTGGATGTTCTTGTTCTCGCACCCGCCGCCCTTGAGGATCAGCTTCACTTCGATTTCGTCGTGTTCCCACTGCTCGAAGTGGATCACCGGAGTTTCGACGCCGAGATTGTCGCCGGTATTCTTGCCGGTGAGCGAATCGACGGAATTGGGACGCAGCTTGCCGCGCTTGGTCGCCTCCGCCACGGCGGCGCGAATCGCTTTCTTGAGCGCGATCTGATTCACGCCGACCGGAGTATGGACCACGAAGGTCGGCATGCCGGTGTCCTGGCAGATGGGGCCTTCGTCGGAGGCGGCCATGTCGATATTCGACGCGATGATGCTCAGGGCCTGGGAGGCCTGAGTGTGCGGCGTCTCGCGGCCGATGGCTACACCCATCGCCTGACGAACGTCGGGCGGAAGATTCGTCGAGGTCTGGGTAATCAGCTCGACCAGACTCTCATGCAGAAATTGCATCGTTTCTCCTGGATCGCTTTATGAGGATGTTGAAAAGGGGACAGACCGCTCTGTCCACGGACGTTCGTGGACGCTTGTCTCGCTGCTTACAGGCGGGGACAGAGTAGTCTGTCCCCTTTTCAACAACATCTAAAATTTGATTTTAACTTGCGCGGCGAGGCCGAGCTTTGCCAGGGGCACGGGGCTCGAGAAATCGATGATCACTTGCGGGCCTCGCAGTTCGCGCACGGTGCCTGGAATTTCGTCGGGACTGAGATCGGGAACGCGCACGCTGACCGCCTGGCCAGGATGCATGCGCGCGAGGATTTCCGGATCGGGCGAGGCGTCGACTTCAAGATTCGTAAGATCCGTACCGATTTTGAAGAGGTCGCCGGCCGAGGGATCCACCTTGTCGCCAGGCTGGCCGCGACGTTCGACCACCAGACCGTCGGCCGGTGAATGAAGATCCCCGGCGGTGGATTGATCCTGGGCCTTCGCGAGCAGATCGTTGGCCTGCGCGATTTGCGCATTGGCGCCGTCGAGCTGGCGATTCAGCTCCGAGGCACGGTCCTTGGCGCGGGCGACGGCGGCATCCTGTTGCTCGGCATCGGATTTGGCGGCCTGATAATCTTTCTCGGCTTTTTCGTAAGTCAGGCGCGGCGTGATGCCCTGGTCCCAGAATTTCTTCTGCCGGGTGTATTCCTTTTCGAAGCGGTCGACATCGCTGTGGGCGCGGACCTGATCGGCGGTGGCGCGGGAGAGCTCGAGCTTTGCCGCGAGCAGCTCCGAATTGACGTTGGCGAGCGATCCTTGCGCCTGATCGAGCTGGGCGTGCGCATTCTTCTGGCTGTCGTCGCGCGAATCGTCGCGCAGCCGGCCCAGCAACTGATCCTTATATACTTCCTGGCCGGCGTCGACGAAATAACCGTCGAGCACGCCGGCAGCTGGCGCGTTCACTGCGACGATGGTCCGCGGCTGGACCGTGCCTACGAAGTTCACTTCCGCCGCCGCGGGCGATGCAGCGGCGGTCGCGACAGGTTTCGGCTCCGGCCTCCGCTCGCGAATGGCCAGCGTAATTCCCGCAGCGGCCACTATGACCAGGGTGATTCCGCTCACCAACCATTTCCGGGACACGTCACTTATCCGACCAGACGGCGAGTTCATTTCCATTGGGATCGGTAAAGTGGAACCGGCGGCCGCCGGGGAAGGTAAAAATGGGCTTGACGATGGCCGCACCCGCGGCTTTGACGGCTTTCTCCGAGGCTTCCAGATCGGCGGCGAAGAGCACGATGAGCGCTCCGTGACCGGTCTTTTCGGCTTTGGTGAATCCGCCGGCGATGCGGCTGTCGGAGAAGCTGGTGTACTCGGGGCCGTAGTCTTCGAAGGTCCATCCGAAGGCGGCGCTGTAAAACTGCTTGGTCGCGGCGATGTCGGTGGCGGGAAATTCGATGTAATCGATGCGATTCATGTCTCGAATGCTACCCGATCGCTGCCATGGTCCGGAAGACGCGGCACAATAAGAGCATGGCGCATCAGTTTCTGACTTCCTATGTGGAGGATTCCGCCGCCGTGTTTCGACAATATAAGAGGCTGGCGGAACGGGCGATGGCGCAGGTCTCCGACCAGCAATTATTCGCGGCGCTGGATGAGGAGATGAATTCGATCGCGATCATCGTGAAGCACATGGCGGGGAATATGCGGTCGCGCTGGAGGGATTTTCTAACCACCGATGGCGAGAAGCCAGACCGGAATCGCGACAGTGAGTTCGTCGCGCCTCCGGAAACGCGGGAGGCGCTGATGGCGTTGTGGAACGAGGGATGGGAGGTGCTGTTCGCGGCGCTCGCCCCGCTGACCGACGCCGATCTCTCGCGGAGCGTGGCCATTCGCGGCGAGGCGCATTCGGTGATGCAGGCGATCAACCGGCAAGTCGCGCATTATGCCTATCATTGCGGCCAGATCGTGTTTCTGGCGAAACATTTCGCGCGCGATTCGTGGACCGCGCTGACGGTGCCGCGCAACCGGTCCGCCGAATTCAACCGCCGCGTTCTGGCGGGCGAGGCGAGCCAGCGTTAGGATCGTATCAGTGAACAAGCGATTTTCGCGATACGCATGGTCGGTGCTGGGGATCAATCTTCTGGTGATCCTGTGGGGTGCGCTGGTGCGCGCGTCCAAATCCGGCGAAGGCTGCGGCGACCATTGGCCGCTGTGCAACGGGACGGTGCTGCCGCACGCCGCGCAGATCGCGACCATCATCGAATTCACGCATCGGCTGACCACGGGCCTCGCGTTGATTTCCGTGGTCGCGATGGCCATCTGGGCGGCGCGCGCGTTCGGGCGCGGTCCGGTGCGGACGGCGGCGATCTGGTCGGCCATTCTCATCTTCACGGAAGCGCTGCTCGGCGCGGGGCTGGTGTTATTTAAATACGTCGGCGCGGATCAGTCGATCGGGCGCGCGATTTATCTGTCGGCGCATCTGGTCAATACGCTGCTGATGCTGGGCGCGATGGCGCTGACGGCGTGGTGGGGATCGGGACATACGCCGGCGAATGAGCCGCGCGAGGGCGGATCGCTGCGGCTGCTGGGATTTGCGATCGGCGCGGCGCTGCTGCTGGGCGTGAGCGGAGCGATCGCGGCGCTGGGCGATACTTTGTATCCGGCGACATCGTGGAGCGCGGGATGGGCGGCGGATTTTTCATCGTCCGCGCCGCTGTATGTGCGTTTGAGGATCTGGCATCCGCTGATCGCGGTGCTGGCGAGCGGCTATATCGTCTTTGCGGCCCAGTCGGTTATGAAAGCCGGTGGCGCGACGCGGCGGTGGAGCATTACCGTGATCACCCTGGTCGCTGTGCAACTGACCGTGGGAGTGGTGAATCTTTCGCTGCTCGCGCCGATCTGGATGCAACTGGTGCACCTGCTGCTGGCGGATCTGCTGTGGCTGTCGCTGGTACTGTTGACAGCGGCGGCACTCGAGGGAGGCCGCGTCCCGGTCGCCGGACCTGTGTTAGCTGATAATCCCCTTGCGCACCGCGTATAGGATCAATTCCGGCACGCTGTGCAGGTTCAGCTTCTGAAGGATGTGGGTGCGATGGGTCTCCACCGTATAGAGGCTCAGATTCAGCAGATTCGCGACCTCCTTATTGCTCTTGCCTTCGGCGACTAATTGCAGCACTTCGCGCTCGCGGGTGGTGAGCAGCTCGTAGCTATCCTCAGCGCCGACTTCGGCAAGCTGATGCATGTAATCTTCTTTTAAGATTTGACGGACGGCCGGACTGAAGAAGGACTTCCCTTCCATGATGGCGTGGATGGCGGCGATCAGGTCCGCCTCCGCGGAATCCTTCAGCAGATAGGCGCGGGCGCCCGCCTTCAGCGAGCGGATCACATAGCTTTCGTCGCTATGCATGCTCAGAATGGCGATGGCGGTCTGGGGACTGCGGGTGGCGATCTGGCGCGCGGCCTCCACTCCGTTCAAGTGGGGCATGGCGATATCCATCACCACCACGTCGGGCTTTTCCGATTCCGCGAGGTCGACGGCTTCCCGGCCATCGGCCGCCTCTCCGACGATTAGCAAGTTTGGCTGACGCTCCAGCAGGAGGCGCAGGCCGCTGCGCATCACCGTATGATCGTCGGCAAGAAGAATGCGAATGGACATCGTAAGTTAACTCGCGAGCGGCAGCTCCACGGCAACCCTGGTTCCGGTGCCCGGCCGCGACTCGATTTCGAATGCTCCTCCAAGATGATGGACCCGCTCCTCCATGCCCACCAAGCCGAGGCCCCGCACGCGCCGCGCGTCGAAACCGCGGCCGTCGTCTTCCACCGATAACAGAATTTTCGACGGCTCCTGTTTCACCACCACCTTGACGCTGCGCGCCTGAGCATGGCGCGCGCAATTGTGCAGGGCCTCCTGGACCACGCGGTATATGCAGGTTTTATGATCGTCCGATAAATCTCCGGCGCTCTCCTCGGCGGTAACGTGTACGCGCAGGCCGGTGCGTTTCGACACCTCCCGCGCCTGCCATTCGAGAGCGGGGACCAGACCGAAATCGTCGAGCATGGAGGGCCGCAGCAGCAACGTCATGTTGCGAATCACGTTGACGCTCGCTTCGGCCAGCTTCTTGATGGATTCCACGTGGCGGCGGACGTCCACCGAATCGCTGGGGACGCTGGCGGCGGCGTTGCCGGCTTCCATCAGCAGCGCGGAAAGGGACTGGCCCACTTCATCGTGCAGCTCGCGCGAAATGGCCCGCCGCTCCTCCTCCTGCGCGGACACGAGGCGCGCCGAAAGCTCCTTCAATTCCTGCTGGGTGCGCAGGCCTTCGTCGTAGCGCTTCTTCAATTCGCTTTCCAGATTCAGGGTTCGCCGGATGGTGAACGCGGCCAGCAGCAGACCCGCGCCCAGGGTGGTGCCGGCGATGATCATCAGGCGCAGTCCGAGGCTGTCGAAAGTGGTGTTGAGCTTGGCGTCGCCGGAGTTGAGCTCCCGCGTGCTGATCTGATCGATGCGGTCCACCAGCGCGAGCATCGCGGTGCGGCGCTGCACCAGTTCCTGAGACAGGTAAGCCGCGCCCTGGACCCGCTTATTTTCTCCCTGAATTCCCGAAATAAAATCCAGTAGTTTCCAATAAACCTGCACCTCAGATTGCAGGCTGCTGAAGGGACCGGCCTCGGCGGGATCGAGCACCGCGGCGCAATCGGTAAGCGCGCTGTCGGTGCGCAGGCGGATATTTTTCCACTTGGCCACCTGATCGTCGGCCACGGCGCGGTCCGATGCGAGCAGATAATCGCGCATAATAATGGCCGATTGATAAATCCCGGTGCGCACTTCATCGAGCGCCCGGCTGCGGCGCAGGTAGACATCCCGCACCTGAGCGTCGCTGGTGCGGACCTTTCGAAGCACCAACAGCGCGTCGCCTCCCGCGACCAGCATCAGCAGCAGCAGGCCTCCGAATCCGGCCAGCAGCAACTGACGGCCGCTTTTAAACGGGCGATACACTTATCTAGTCTATCGAACCGTTCGGCGGGCGAAATACCGTCCCAACAGGATTGTTCAAAAGGCCCGGAATGATGGTAAATGGTAGACAGATCCCTTGTTAGCCGTTTCTGAGAGAAAGAGGACCAGAAATGAAACAGATTAGTCTCGCCTTTTTGGGCGTTGCCGTATTACTTTCGACCGCTGCATGCCACAAGGCCGCGCCGGTCGCCGCCAGTCACCCCGCAGATACCACGCCTGTAGCGCCACCAAGTTCGACGACGCCTAGGCCGAGGTCCTCCGGCCCGGCTTCGTCGCCGAGCCAGCGAGTCGCTGATTCGCGTTCTGGGCAGATGACGCCTCAGGAACGCGCCACGCTCAACGAAAAGCTGGCTCGGTTAGAAGATGCGATGTTCGATTACGACAAGAGCACGATTCGCGCGGACGCGCGGACGGCTCTGGCGGACGACGTCGCCGTGATCCGCGACATTCTGGCGAATTATCCCAACCAGAAACTCCTCATCGAGGGCCATTGCGATGAGCGCGGCTCGGAAGAGTACAACATGGCGCTCGGCGATCGCCGGGCCAAGGCTTCAGAAGAATTCCTCAGCTCGATGGGGATTCCCAATGTCCAGTTGACCATCGTCAGCTTCGGCAAAGATAAGCCGGTTTGTACCGACAAGAGCGAGGATTGCTGGCAGAAGAATCGCCGTGCGCACGTTACGGCGGCTCCGTAGGTTCATTCATTCATCCCTTTATAAGCGACCTGTACGCACCCTCCAGAACTCGGGGCCCAGCGGTTTCACTCTCCGCCGGGCCTCGGGCGTTTTTCCACCAAATCCATGCGGCTGATACACTGATCCTCTGGCGCGGATTGCCGGATTTTGCAGAGCCCGGGAGAATTCGCCGCCGAAAGGAGGAAACCGAGTGACCTGGTATTACGCCGACGCGGGAAGACAGGTGGGACCCATTGAGGAATCGGCCCTCGACGATCTGGTCCGCAGCGGAGTGGTCCGCGATGACACCCTGGTATGGCGGGAAGGGATGCCGAACTGGCAGGCGCATGCGACCGTCCGGGCTCCGAAACCGCCGGAGCCGTTACCGGTCCAGCCGGCGGCCGATACGGCGTATTGTTCGGAATGCGGGCGTCCGTATCCCTCGTCGCAACTGGTGGCAATGGGCAACGCCAACGTTTGCGCGCAATGCAAGCCGGTGTTTCTGCAGCGTATTCAAGAAGGTGGCAAACCGATCGGCGGATTCCGCTATGCCGGATTCTGGATTCGCTTTGTCGCGCGCGTGATCGACGCGGTGCTGCTGGGGGTGATCGGAATCATCATCAACATGCCACTGCGGATGCTGTTGGGGTTCGGCGGGCTGGGGAATCCGGCGGCGGCAGTGACGCTGGGGCTGGCGCTGGTGGGCGTCACCATTCTGGTGGATTTCGCGATCGGCTTCGCCTACGAGGTTTATTTCGTATCGACGCGCGGCGCGACGCCGGGCAAGATGGTCCTGGGATTGAAAATCGTCCGGCCCGATGGCTCGCTTTTGAACGTGGGCCAGGCGGTGGGGCGGTATTTCGCTTATATTCTGGACTCTTTCACGCTGATGATCGGATTCATTATCGCGGGCTTCGACGATCAGAAACGCTCGCTGCATGACCGGATTTGCGACACGCGAGTGATTTATTCGAAGTAGTGCGCACGGAAACCGAAGCGTGAAATGATGGTTTAAATGGCGGCTCAGGCGATTTGCTGCGGGGCGTGCTCCTGGCCGGTTCCTGCGGAATCCTGGAACCGCCCGGAAGGCGTGCGTTGTCCGGGGTGCGGAGCGAGCGTCCTGGTAGCGGCATTTCCGGCCGTCGCCGCGAATCGCGCCGGGTCGCTGCCGGAAGCGATCGCCGCCGAATCGGAAGCGAGTTGCTTCTATCACGCCGGCAGCCGCGCGGCCATTCCCTGCGATCAGTGCGGACGATTTCTGTGCCAGCTATGCGACATCGAAATCGGGGGACGTCATCTGTGCCCGGCGTGTTTTCAAGCAGGCGTCGCGGAACGGAAGATTGACCTGGTGGAAACGCGCAGGACAATGTACGATAGCGTGGCGCTGGCCTTCGCCGTTCTGCCCGCGCTGCTGATCTGGCCCGTGCTGGTGGGCGCGCCCGCGGCTCTATGGGTGGTGTTCCGGCGCTGGCGATCGCCGGGCAGCATCGTGCCGCGCACGCGGCTCCGGTATTACTTAGCCGCGCTGATCGCGCTGGCGGAAATTGCGGGCATGATCGCCGTGATCTGGGCTATCGCACATGTGCCGCGTCCGGTGGCGCATTAGACGATGGCCAAATCGATGTATCGCAAGTTGACGGGACGCAGGCGCACCTTGCTGGGATATTCGCAATTGTGGCTGGCGCCGGATCATCTTCTGCTGGTGAAATCGACGCGAATCGCCGAGCAATATCAGCGTTTCGCGCTGGCCGATATTCAGGCCCTTACCATCACCCGGTCGTCGTCGCGGATACCGTTTCAAATCGCGGCAGCGCTGGCGGCGATCGCGTGGACGCTGGCGGCGCTGGCCGTACATCTTATTTGGGCGAAATATTTTTTCGTGATCACCGGTGCGGCGGCGCTGGCGGCCGTGATCGTGGATATGCTCCGTGGACCGGCCTGCCGCTGCCATCTGACCACCGCGGTCAGCCGCGAATGGCTGCGTCCGGTGTCGAGAATCCGCGCGGCGCAATCGTTTCTCGGGGTGATTCGGCCGGCGATCGAAGCGGTGCAGGGAACGCTGGCGTCGCCGGAAGAAGTCCCGGTGGTCCAGTCGGCGGGAGGCCCGGTGAATCCGCCGGAGGTGCCTGAATCGCGGACTCATCTTCCGGAGGTGGTCTTCGCGCTGTTTCTGGTGGACGCGGTGGTGATCCTGGCGGCGCTGCGCTTTCCGCGCACGCAGATGGAATCGGTGCTGCCCACCACCTTTTTCGCCGAAATCGTACTGGTGATCGTGGCGCTGCTGCGGCGTGGCGACCGTGATCCTCGGCGCGTCATTTATGTATTGATGATGCTGGCGATTCTGGGGCTCGGCTGGGACGCGGTGGTGGTGGGGCGCAACGTCGCGGCGTGGTTCCGGCTGCTGGTGACTTCTGGGCGGCAGATGGATCCGGCGCTGCTGATGAGCCAGCTTCCTTGGCGGCAGGGAGCGGTAACCGGGGCGATCTGGCGGGCCGCCGCGGGAGCCGCCGGGCTGGCCGCCGCCTTTTTAGAACGAGGAACGCGATGAGCGTCTTGATCGACCAGCGCTGTTTCCATCACGCCTCGCGCGAGGCGGTGGCGCGGTGCCCGGTATGCCGGCGCGACTTCTGCCGCGAATGCGTGACCGAACATCGCGGGCGCATGATCTGCGCCGAATGCGTGGCGCGGGAAGCGGGATCGCCGGGCGACGGGGCGAAATTCCGCGGCGCGCTGTGGATAGCGGCGTCGGCGGGCGGGCTACTGCTCGCCTGGGCGATTTTCTACAATCTCGGCATGATGCTGGCGCGGATTACACCCGATTTTCTTCCATAGGCATGAAGCAGCGCAACGCGATCGACATTCTGGAGGAAGCGGTGGGGCTGCTGCGGTCCTCGCCGCTCCGGGTGACGATGGTGTATCTCATCGGAGCTATTCCGTTCGTTCTGGCGCTGCTCTTTTTCCTGAACGACATGACGCGAAGCCCGTTCGCCGCCGAGCATCTGGCCGGGGCATCGCTGGCGGTCGCGATTCTCTATATATGGAAGAACGCGTGGCAGGCGGCGTTCGCGGCACAGCTTTACGAGCTTCTTTCTCCGGGTCATTTTCGGACGAAGAATCTGCTGCGGGCGGTCCCGCTACAGGCCGCGATGCAACCGCTCGGTTTGATTCTGGCGCTGCCCTTTCCATGGCTGGTCGCGTTTTTCCGCAACGTCGGTTTGTTCGCGGCGCTCGGCGTACCCGATCCGATGCGGGTCGCGCGGCGACAGGCGATGCTGTGGACGCGGCAGAATTGGGGCATTCTGGCGCTGAGTTCGCTCGGTGGATTATTGTTGTTCGCGAACGTGCTGCTCACCATCGCGATTCTTCCGCAGATCGGGCGCAGCTTCCTGGGCATTGAAGGCGATTTCGCGCGCGCCGGCTTCGGCATCCTGAACCTGTCGACCATCGGCGTCGCGGCTGCGCTCACCTGGCTGGTGATCGATCCGCTGCTGGACGCGGTGTATGTTCTGCGGTGCTTTTATGGCGAATCGATCGCCACGGGGGAAGACCTGCGCGCCGGGTTGCGCAAGGCGATGGCCGGCGCGGCATTGATCGCGATCGCGCTGAGCCTGGCGCCGGCGCGGCTGTCGGCACAGGTGGATCCGGCCAGACTGGATCAGTCGATCGACCAGGTGATTCACACCCGCGAGTTCGCCTGGCGAGCGCCGCGCGCCGCCGGAGAGGAACCGAAGGGCCGCTGGGTGGGTTGGGTGCGCGGCGCGGAAGAAATGGCGAGCCAGGCGTGGCAATGGGTGGTCAAAGTGGTTCGAAAATTGTTCGACCAAACGCCGGAGAAGGAGCGCGCCGGAAACGATGCGCCGGTGACGCGACGCATGCTGGAGACGATGATCGCTCTGGTGCTGGCGATCCTGATCGGCGCGGGGATCGCGTTTTTCCTGCGCGGGCGCGTGCCGGTGGTGGCCGCCGAAGCGGTGACGGTCGCCGCGCCGGCCGTGAATCTGGCGGATGAATCGGTCACGGCCGATCAGTTACCCGAAAGCCGCTGGCTGCAGCTCGCCGACGAGTGGATGGCCAAGGGCGATTTCCGGTTGGCGCTGCGCGCGCAATATCTGGCGGCATTGAATTTTCTGGGCCGTGGTGGCGTCGTATCGATCCGGCGATGGAAGAGCGGCCTCGATTATCAGCGGGAGCTGGACCGCCGGGCGCGGTCGAAGCCCGAAGCCGGCGCGGTGTTCGCGCGCAGCGTCGCGATATTCGATCGGGGATGGTACGGACCGCATCCCGTGGATCGCGAAATGGTGGAGACGTTCGCGTCCGATTTGCGGGAATTGAAAAAACATTTTTGACCTATGCGTTTTTTGTGGATTTTCGCGATTGCGCTGCTGGCCGTCCTGGTTTGGGGCCTGGAGCAGATCGCCGTCGCGCCCTTCGAGACCGGCGACATCTATCCGCGCTATTCTTCGCTGCGCACCGATCCGAGCGGCGCCAAGGCGCTCTATGAGAGTCTCGCCGCGCTGCCGGATGTGACGGTGGAGCGGTTATATAAGGATCGTACGACGCTGAATCCGGAGGACGCGATGTTCGTGCTCGGCGTCGATCCGGTGTCCTGGTCGGCGGTCAAGGAGCAGACGGTCGATGAATACGAGAAGCTGGTGCGCGACGGCGGACGGCTGATTTTCGCGTTTCTGCCGGTGGATGCCGCACAACAGTCGCTCGATCCGCATCGTCCGATCGAGGAGCGCTGGGGGTTGAAGACCTCGTATCGAAAGACAGATTCCGGGGCGCTGTCGTTCGAGATCGAGGCGAGCCACGACTGGACGAAGCTAGAACACGGAGCGATCGAGCGGAAATTCGGGAAGGGCACCATCGTTCTGGTTCCCGAAAGTCTGCCGCTGAGCAATCAGGGGCTGCGCGATGAGCGCGACGCGGAGTTCATCGCCGCGCTGGCCGGAGCGGCAACCCACATCCTGTTCGACGAAAATCATTTCGGCGTGGTCGAAACGGGCAGCGTCACGAAGCTGATGCGCAAATATCATCTGGAAGGCGCGCTGGCGGTGCTGGCGATCGTCGCCGGGCTTTTCTTGTGGCGGAGCGCGTCGAGTCTTCTTCCGCCGCGCCGGACGCGCGCGCGATCGGCCGTGGAGGGGCGCGATTCGATGGAAGGGCTCGTCGCGCTGCTGCATCGCGGCATCGGCGAAAAGGATCTGGTCGACGCCTGTTTCGCGGAATGGTCGAAATCGGGGAAACATGACGAGCGGGCGGCGCGCGTGGAGCTGGAAATCGCGAGCATCGACGCGAGGGACCCGGCGGGGGCGTATCGCGCGGCGTCGAAAATTCTTACGGAGAAACAATGACCGAGAGACTCGAACAACTGCACCAGACGCTTGCGCGGCGCGCACCGAAGTCTGCAAGGTGATCCTGGGCCAGGACGAGGTGATCGATCGCGCCCTGATCGTGATTCTGACGCGGCAGCACGCGCTGATCGAAGGGCGTGCCGGGCGTCGCCAAGACGCTGCTGGCGCGGACGCTGGCGCACGTGCTGGGCTGCGAGTTCGCGCGCATTCAGTTCACGCCCGACCTGATGCCGGCCGATATCACCGGCACCAACGTCTTTCATTTCGCGCGCAACGAATTCACGCTGGTGCGCGGGCCGGTGTTCACGTCGTTTCTGCTGGCCGATGAAATCAATCGCGCGCCGGCCAAGACGCAATCCGCGCTGTTGCAGGCGATGCAGGAGCGCACCGTGACCATCGATCGCGAAACGCACGCGCTGTCCGACAATTTCACGGTCTTCGCGACGCAGAATCCGATCGAATACGAAGGCACGTATCCGCTGCCGGAGGCGCAGAAGGATCGGTTCCTGTTGAAGATTCCGATGGCCGCTGCCGGATCGCGAGCACGAGATGGAGCTGGCGCAGCGCATGCTGACCGATTGCGCGCCGGAGGCGTCGCTCGAGCGCGGCGATGTGCGGGCGGTGTTCGGGCGAAGGCGAACTGGCGAAGGCGCGCGAGGCGCTGGGAGACGTATCGATGCGGCCGGAGCTGGCCGCGTACATCGTGGATATCGTGCGGCGGACGCGGACCCATGAAAGCGTCCTGGTGGGCGCGGGTCCGCGCGCGACGCAGGCCCTGGTGGTCTCGAGCCGCGCCCATGCCGCGCTCGCAGGTCGCGATTTCGTGACTCCCGACGACGTCAAGGCGCTGGCGATGCCGGTGCTGGAACATCGCCTGATCCTGCGCCCGGAGTTCGAAATCGAAGGGATGATCGCGGCCGAGTCGATCGAAAAGATTCTCGAAAGTGTCGCGGTGCCGGTGTGATGGTTCCCTCGGCGAGATTGATCTGGCTGGCTGGCGCGGTGGGATTTCCGGCCGCGATCGTGGCTGCTGTGACACCTGCGGCTCGCGGGATCGCGATCGCGGCGCTGGGACTGATCGCGATCCTGGCGGTCGCCGACGCGCTGCTGCGCGGAAGATCGCTCGCCGGGATAAGAATTGCGCTGCCGGAGCTTGCCCGATGCTACAAGGATCGCGAAAGCACGATTCGCGTTCGCATCGTCAATTCGAGCCGCCGGGCGCGCCGCGTTCGCGTCGGGCTGCCTGCGCCTGAAGGGATCGACGCGGCGAATGAAGAGCAGATCGTCGAGTTGCCCGCGGGCGCAGAAGCCGCTGAGTTTCCGTGGACCTTCGTTCCGCGACGGCGCGGACGGTATCGCATCGACGCCGGTTACGTGGAAGCTCCGTCACCGTTGGGTTTATGGCTGGCACGCCGCCGCGACGAGACCGCATTCGAGATGCGCGTATATCCGAATCTGCGCCGAGATAGCGATCTGAAGGCGCTGCGCCGCGGGATCGAAGGATTGCACGCGTTTCGCCAGATCGGGCGCGGCCGCGAATTCGAAAAGCTGCGCGAATATATTCCGGGCGACAGCATCGACGACATTCACTGGAAAGCGACGGCGCGGCGCGGCCGACCGATCACCAAGGTATTTCAAGTGGAGCGCACGCAGGAGATCTACGTGGTGATCGACGCGTCGCGTCTGTCGGCGCGTCCCGCCGGCGATGAAACCGTCGCTGGAGCGATCCATCACCGCCGGCCTGATCACCGGGGCGGCGGCGGAACGGCGCGGCGACCTGTTCGGACTGGCGGCGTTTTCCGATCGCGTGGAATCCTTCACCCGCGCGCGCAACGGCAAGGCGCATTATGCCGCCTGCCGCGATGCGATTTATGAATTGCAGCCGCGCCCGGTGTCGCCCGATTTCGACGAGATCGCCACGTTCCTTCGGCTGCGGCTGCGGCGCAGGGCGCTGCTGCTGTTCCTGACTTCGCTGGACGATCCGGTGCTGGCCGAGAATTTCGCGCGCGCCACTCACTTGCTGGCGCGGCGGCACCTGGTGATCGCGGGAATGCTGCGCCCGGCGTCCGCGCGGCCGCTGTTTCACGACGTCGACGTAGAATCCGCCGAGGACATTTACCGCCATCTGGCGGGACATCTTTCCTGGAGGCGATTGCGCGAACTGGAAGCGACGCTGGCCCGGCAAGGCGTGCGGCTCGCGTTAATTGAGCCGGGAAACTTCAGCGCTGGATTGATCGGACTCTACGATGAAGTGAAGCAGAGGCAGTTGTTATGATCCTCGACCTGGCGCGCTTCGTCAGCAGCGAGCGTCCGCATTGGACCGCGCTCGAAAAGACGCTGGACTGGTTCGACGCGAATCCCGGCGCGAAGCCGTCGCTTGAGGAACTGGAACGTTTCCATGTCCTGTACCAGCGCGTCTCGGCCGATCTGGCCAAGGTGTCGCCGCTGGCGGCCGAAGGCGAGCTGCGGACCTATCTCGAATGGCTGGTGAGCCGCGCGTACGCGGAAATTCACGAAGTCGCGCGAGCGCCGCCGGTTCCGGCCCTGGCGATGGTTCACGGTCGAATTTCCGCGGGCCTTCCGGCGGCATGCGCGCGCGTTTTAGCTGGCGGTGGCGCTGACCGTGGTCGGCAGCGCGTTCGGAGCGCTGGCGCTGCGGATCGATACCGAGGCGAAGATCGGTCATGATGCCGTTCGAGGGTCTGCAGATGTCGCCCGCGGAACGGGTGCGCGCGAGAGCAGGAGGCCAAGGGCAAGCAGCTCGCCGGGAAAAAGGGACGTTTTTCGGCTGAATTGATGACGCACAACACGCAGGTCGCCTTGCTGACTATGGCGCTCGGCATGACCTTCGGCTTCGGCACCATTGTCGTGCTGTTTTATAACGGCGTGATCCTCGGCGCGGTCGCATTCGATTACGTCCACGGCGGGCAGACCATTTTCCTGATGGGCTGGCTGCTGCCGCACGGCGTGATCGAGATTCCCGCGATCCTGGTGGGCGGTCAGACCGGGTTCGTGATCGCGTACGCGCTGATCGGATGGGGCAGCCGCATCTCCCGCGCGGATCGTCTGCGGGCTGTTTCGCGCGACGTGGTGACGCTGGCCGGCGGGATGTCGGTGATGCTGGTGTGGGCCGGAATCGTCGAAGCGTTTCTCTCGCAATATCACGAGCCGGTGATTCCTTATGGTCTCAAGATCGCCTTCGGATTGGTGGAGGCTGTCCTGCTGGTCCTGTTTCTCACGCGGGCGGGAGCGAAAGCGGAATGAGCGCGCGCGACTCGCTGGTGATTCGAACGCCGGAGGGAATCGAGTTCGCGCTGCGTCTGGCCGGACCCTTCAGCCGGATGCTGGCGCTGGCCATCGATCTGGCGGTGGTGGCGATGCTGGGGTCGCTGTTGCAAAAGGTCCTCGGGCCTCTGCTGATCTTCGGGCAGGATTTCGAGGAAGCGCTGCGCGTCGTTTTGTATTTCGCGATCTCGCTGATTTACGGAGCGGCGGCGGAATGGCTCTGGCGCGGCCAGACGGTCGGCAAACGGCTGCTGCACCTGCGGGTGGTGGACGCGCGGGGGCTGCGCCTGGAACCAGCCAGGTGATTGTGCGCAACCTGATGCGGGTAGTGGACGCTTTGCCGGCGCTGTATCTGGTGGGCGGCGTAGCGTGCGTCCTGAATGCCCGTCGCCAGCGGCTGGGCGATCTGGCGGCGGGAACGGTGGTGATCCGGACACCCATGGTTCCCCGCCCCGATCTGGACCAGTTGCTGGGCGGTAAATACAACTCGCTGGCGGAGCATCGTCCGCTCGCGGCGCGGCTGCGGCAGAGGGTATCGCCGGAAATCGCCCAAATCGCGCTCGACGCTTTGATGCGCCGCGACGAACTGGATCCGGGCGCCCGGCTGGAAGTGTTTGCCGACCTCGCGGGCTATTTCCGATCGCTGGTCCCGTATCCGCCGGAAGTGGTGGAACAGTTGGCCGACGAACCGTACGTACGTAACGTTGTCGAGGTACTTTATCGGCCCACATCCGCTGTTTCAAGGCCCGAAGCTACTGCCGTTCCATTACGTTAGTCCCTTCTATCCCGTGAATGATTGTGATTTACTAAAGGAGATGCAACGCCGTAAGCTTTTGACTTTCTTGCCTCTGGTGCTCATTTTGGCGTCCTGTAGCCGAGACCCGAAGGTGCAGGCGCAACGGTACCTGGACAATGGGAATAAGTTTTTCGCCAAAGCCAAGTACAAGGAAGCGTCGATCATGTACCGGCGCGCCCTACAGAAGGATATGCGCTTCGGCGAAGCATATTACCAGCTCGGACTCACCGATCTGAAGCTGGGCAGTTTTGGAGATGCCGCCGGAATGCTTCGCCGCGCGGTAGAACTGCAGCCCAATAACGTCGACGCCACCACCAAGCTGGCCGATCTGTATCTGGTGGCTTCCGTGCAGGACTCCAATCATCAGGATCAATTGCTCAAGGAAGTGCAGGATCTAAGCGGTAAGTTGTTGCAGCACGACCCGAAATCCTACGACGGCCATCGCCTGCGAGGGCAGATGGCGCTGATCAAGCGCGACGCGGCCGGCGCCATCACCGAATTCGAGCAGGCCAACGCGGAGAAGCCCGATCAGCCCGACCTGGTCATGGCATATTTCCAGGCGCTCGCGGCCACCAATCGATTTCCGGAAGCGGAGAAAATCGCACGCCGACTGATCGAGAAGGACAAATCGTACGCGCCGATTTACGATCTGTTGTACGTCCAGTACATGCGGCAGAACAAGCCGGATCAGGCCGAAGCGATTCTCAAGGAAAAGATCGCCAACAATCCGAAACATGCCGGTTATCTGATGCAGCTGGCGCAACACTATTTACGCTCAACCGGAAAGACGACATGAACGCGGTGATTCAGAAAGCCACCGATGAGAAAACGTTTCCGGACGGGCACCTGCTGGCCGGCGATTTCTTTTTCTTCCGGGCCAAGGATTACGAGCACGCCGAGGAGCAGTACGAGGCCGCGATCAAGGCGTTTCCGAAAGACAAAGCCGTTTACGAGAAGCGCCTGGTGGAACTGTATTCGACCACCGGCCGCAACACCGACGCGAATGACCTGCTGGCCGCGCTGCTCAAGGATAATCCCAAGGACACCGACGCGATCGCCATGCGCGCCGCGCTGATGCTGACCACCGGCAATCGCGATCAGATCAACATGGCGGCCAACGATCTGCAGGCGCTGGTGACCAAGTCGCCCAAGAATCACCTGCTGCGCTTCAACCTGGCGCGCGCGATGGTGGCCAAGGGCGATCTGGATGCAGCGCGGCTGCAACTGGAGGAAGCGATCAAACTGCGGCCGGACTTTCATCGTTGCCCGCGAAATGCTGGCGCGGATCTACATGGCCAAGAACGATCCGCAAAAGGCGTTGAAAGCGGCGGACGATATTATTTCGCAGGACCGCAATAATCTGCAAGCTCACCTGACCCGCTCGGCGGCGCTGCTGGCGATCGGCGACCGGACAAGGCGCACCAGGAACTGGATTACATCTCCAAGGCGTATCCGCAGAACGTCGAGGCGCGCTACCAGGTAGGCGTACCTGGCGTGGCAGGAAAAGGATTTCAAGAAGGCGGAGCAGGTTGTTCGGCGAGCTGTACAAGAGCAATCCGGACGACTCGCGCGGCCTGGGCGGATTGACTGAAGCCCTGGTCGGCCGAAGGCCGAATGAGCGACGCGATCAAAGAAGCGGAGAAAGCATCGGCTGCCGAGAGCCGCAGCGCAGCGATCTGAAGCTGTTGCTGGCCAAGTTGTATGTGCGCGCCAACGTTTCGACGACGCGATCAAGCATTTACCAACAACTGGTGGACAAGGATCCGAAGTCACCGGGCTGCTGTTCCAGCTGGCGGAGACGCAGCGGCGGAAGGGCGATCTGAACGCGTCCATGGATACCTTCCGGAAATGCAGCCAGGCTGCTCCGAACGATACCATATGCCTGATGCAGCTCGGAATGCTGCTCGAAGGCACCGGCACAGCGGGAGCAGGCCAAGCCGATCTGGGAGCAGATCCTCAAAATTCAGCCGGACGCTCCGGTGGCGCTGAATAATCTCGCCTACATCAAGGCGGAAGAGGGCGTCGATCTGGATCAGGCGCTCACCATGGCGCAGCGCGCGGTGCAGAAGGTTCCGAACTCGACGGATATCGCCGACACGCTCGGCTGGATCTACATCAAGAAAAACCTCAGCGACGACGCGGTTCGCGTGTTCAGCGATCTGGTGCAGAAAGATCCCAAGAATCCGACCTTCCATTACCACTACGGGATGGCTCTGCTGCAGAAGGGCGATAAACCGTCCGCCAAACGCGAACTGGAGGCGGCGATGAAGGACAACCCGTCGAAGGACGAAGCGGGAAAGATTCAAGACCTGCTGCGGAAAATCTGAGGGGTGCCCGGGTCCCGCTCGTTTCCGTACGTCGCGCCGTTCGCGATTTTTCTGGCGCTGCTGGCGCTGGGGCCACGCCTTCCGATATCGCCGTTGACCGATCAGGTGGGGCGGGTGGTAATCATGGCTGCGGTTCTGGCACTGTGCTCGCGCCACGTAATCGACCTGCGCGCGGAGCGATGGATGGCCAGCGTGCTGCTCGGCGTGGGAGTGTTCGCGCTGTGGATCGCTCCCGATGTGCTGATCCCCGGTTACCGGCATCACTGGCTGGTTCGAGAATGAAGTGATGGGCTTTGCCCGGACCTCCATTCCCGCCGCGGCGCAGATCCAGGCCCCGGTGCTGCTGTTCCGGACCATTCGCGCGGTCCTGATTGTGCCCATCGTGGAGGAACTGTTCTGGCGCGCATGGCTGATGCGCTGGATCATCACTCCTGATTTCCGGTCGATTCCGCTGGGCAAGTACGCGCCGCAGGCTTTCTGGATCACGGCGGTACTGTTCGCCTGCGAGCACGGATCGTACTGGGACGTGGGCCTTCTGACCGGGGTGATTTACAACTGCTGGATGGTGCGCACGCGCAGCCTGGGCGACCTGATTCTGACGCACGCCGTCACCAACGCCTGCCTCAGCGCGTACGTGATCTACGCCGGCAAATGGGAATACTGGCTGTAAACCTCGGCGATGCGAACCCTGGGCATCGATATCGGCGGCACCAAGTTCACGGTTGCTCTGTTCGAAGACGAACAGATGGCGCGTCGCGTTACGCGATCCACCGAGCGCGCCGCAGGGCCGGAATGGATGGTCCAGCAGATTGCGGAGATCGCGGCGGAGTGGCTTCCTTTCGATCGCTGCGGCATCGGGTTCGGAGGTCCGGTCGATTTCCGCAGTCAGAAGATAGCGCTATCCACCCATGTGCCGGGCTGGGAAAATTTTCCGCTGGCCGATCGCATCGGAGAACATTTCGGCGTTCCCGCCATCCTCGATAACGACGCGAACGCCGGGGCGCTGGGCGAATCGATTTACGGCGCCGGCCGCGACGCGCGCCCGATGTTCTACATGACGCTCTCCACCGGTATCGGCGGCGGCCTGGTACTGGAAGACGGAAGCGTCTACCGCGGCGCGGATTCGTGGGCCGGCGAGATCGGGCATATTACGATTCGTCCCGACGGTCCACCGTGCCTGTGCGGCGCGCGAGGATGCCTGGAGCGGATGTGCTGCGGCCTGTGGCTGGAGCGCGATTACGGCAAGCCGGCGGCCGAGTTGTTTCAGGACCCGGCCTTTGTGCTGAAGTACGTGGTGAACCTGGCGGCGGGATTGAAGGCCGCGGTGATGCTGTTCAATCCGGCGCGCATCGTGATTGGCGGCGGCATCGCCAAAGCCGGCGATCGCCTGTTCGCACCCTTGCGCGAGGAACTGCGACGTCAAGTGACGGCGTGGTCGGGCGCGCGCCTGGACGTAGCACCAGGCGCAGTTGGGAGACGATAGCGTCCTGTGGGGAACGCTGGAGCTGGCTCGGATGGCTAGAGCGTTAGTTCGGTTTCTTAAATAGGCTGTCGAAAATCGCGCGGGCATCGGTGGCGTTTTGCGGAGCCGGTGTGTTGGGCGCGGAATTTCCATTTCCCAGTGCCATTGCCCGCTCCGCCGTGCGGCGGAATCGCGAGCGACGGTGACGCGCGGCTTGAACAGCTCACACTCGTTGGCCTGATCCTTGGGCGACGATCCGAACCGGTACCGGTTTCAAGCACTGGAACCGCGTGGAGGGCTCGAAATGCGCGCACTGCTTGCAGCAGTGCAGCGCCGCACCGCACTTGGGACAGTTGCCCCGGAAGTCGATATCGGGGGGCAGCGTGGTGGAGCAATTGAAACAACGCGCCGCCGTGACCGACTGCACCATGCGCGGAAGCCGCGGTCCGGTGACGTCGATCGGCGGGCGTGGACCCTGGGGCTTGGGACGCTCGTCGCGCCTGCGCCGCCGTTTCCGGAATATTCACGGCTTGGAGTCCTGATAGCCGTGTTGCCGGTACTTGCGTTCGCCTTCCATAGATTCCTGGTTGGCTCACTCCTTTGATTGAAACGGTTATATAACACTGACTGGGAACGGAATATGTCTCAGTGAATTCGGGAGACAGCGGGGTCAACCAGAATGCTGGAAGCCTTCGGAACGTTCTGACACCCGCTCAAATGCCTAAACCACTATGTACCACGAACTCGGCGACGGAATCCAGTGAAATCTTCGTGCTGCTCACTTATCGGCAGTCCTGGAACGCGACTTTAGTCCTCAACTGGCTCCATTACGCACCTTCAGCCGGCCCATTTCATCAGCGCATTGCACGGCCGGTTCAGCGGATCGTCACAATGATTGGGACTCACGCGCAGCGAGTACCCCAGCCGGCCGGTGGTGAACGGAGCAAAATCGCGTCCAAACATATACGCGGTTCCATGTTGTTCCAGCGGAGCGAGGGTCAGCACCTGGGTTTCCTCCAACTCGCCGCTGGCGCGCCGACCCTGCCCGACCACCGCTTCGACGCGGACGTCGTCCGGCGCGAGACCGGCCAGATCCACGGCTGGCCCGCAGCGGCACGCGACGATCCGGTCAGACACCGATATTTCCGGGCCGATTCCGGAATCGAGAAATGCCACCTGAGGCCACTTGCTCGGCGACGCGTGCGGTCCACCGGACGCGGTCGCGGGCGGACGCGAAATCGATCCCGGCAGACCGCGCTCCCATGCCGCGATGGGCCGGTTCGTACAACTGGGACCGGTACTCGCCGACCATGCGCTGGCAGTTGAAATTCGCGCTGACGAATTGCAACGACTGTTTGACGCGCCGCATCCATTCCACCGGGTACGCCCTGTTCGCGGCCTCGTAATACATGGGCACGATTTCGTTTTCGAGCAGGGAATAAATCGCCGGCGGCATGCGCGTCGTCGCGATCCGGCGAATACGGCTCGCGGTCGCCGATGGCCCAGCCGCCGGAATGTTCCGCGGCTTCGTCGAACCAGCCGTCCAGAATACTCAGTTGAGCACTCCGTTGATGCCGGCCTTCATGCCGCTGGTGCCGCAGGCTTCTTCGCCGCGGCGCGGCGTGTTCAGCCAGACGTCGACGCCCTGCACCAGCTCGCGGGCTACCTGGATGCCGTAGTCCTCGACGAAGACGATGTTGCGCGAGAGCTCGGGGTCACGCGACATACTGCACGATTTCCCGAATCAATCTCTTGCCTGGAACATCCAGCGGATGGGCCTTGCCGGCGATGACCATCTGCACCGGCATGCGCGGATTGGTCAGGATTCGCTTCAGCCGGGCCAGATCGCGGAACAGCAGGGTGGCCCGTTTGTAGGTGGCAAAGCGGCGCGCGAAGCCGATGGTCAGCGCTTCCGGGTCCAGTACTTCCTGCGAGCCGCTTCACTTCGGACGCGGGGGCATTGCGCTCTATCGCGGCCGCGGCGGCACGGTCGCGCACAAAGGCGATCAACCGGCGTTTGCGGCGGCGATGCGCTTCCCACAGCTCGGCGTCGGGGATCTCGGCGATCTGGTCCCAGACCTTGGGTTCGGCATGGCCTTCGCGCCAGTCCGGCTGCAGATACTGATCGTAGATCCCGGCCAGGTCCCCGTTGATCCAGGTGGGCAGATGCACGCCGTTGGTGATGGACGTGATCGGCACTTCCCACACCGGCAGCTTGGGCCACAATCCGTCCCACATCTGCTGCGAAACGTGGCGATGCAGGCGGCTGACCGCATTGCGGAAGGCGGACGTCTTGAACGCCGCCACCGCCATCGAAAACGGCTCCTGCGCATCGTCCGGATTGCGGCGGCCGAGCGACAGCAACTGGTCGAACGTAATTCCGGTGTCGTGGCAGTAATCCTGAAAATACTCGTACATGATGCCCGGCGTCGAACAGGTCGATCCCGGCCGGCACCGAGGTGTGCGTGGTGAACACGTTGTTGGTACGCGAGGCGTCCAGCGCTTCCTCGAAGCTCAGCTGCTGCTCGTGACATCAAAACACGAATACGCTCCAGCGCCAGAAACGCCGAATGCCCTTCGTTCATGTGATACACCGTGGGCTGGAGGCCAAGCTCTTTCAGGGCACGTAAACCGCCGATTCCTAAGGCGATTTCCTGCCGGATGCGGGTGTGACGGTCCCCGCCGTAAAGCTGATTGGTGATTTCGCGATGCTCGGCACGGGCGTTCTGCGGAATATTGCTGTCCAGCAGATACAGCTTCACGCGACCCACGTCGATGCGCCAGACTTTCAGAAACACAGGGGTGCCTGCGAGCGTCACACTCACCAGCAGCTCGCTTCCGTCGGCGCGCGTTTCCGGCGTGACCGGCAGCGAGTAGAAATCGTTGACCGGCGTTCGTTCATGCTGCCAGCCGTCCGGACCGAGGGTCTGTTGCAGATAACCCTTTTGATACAGCAACCCGACGCCGACCAGCGGCAACATCGCGTCGCTCGAGGCTTTCAGATGATCGCCCGACAGCACGCCCAGGCCGCCGGAGTAAATCGGCATGCAGTCGAGCAGTCCGTATTCCATCGAGAAATAAGCGACCAGCATGTTCGACGGCGCGGCTTTCGCCGCGGCAAGATAGGCGTCGAGGGTCTCGCAGGCGCGGCGGTAGAGCATCAGAAATCGAGGATCGGAGGCCGCGCGTTCGAGGGTCGACTGCGGCAGACGGCCCAGCATCACAACAGGATTGTGGTTCGAAGCCTTCCACAACACCGGGTCGAGCCGCCGGAACAGCGCGCGCAGATTATGATCCCAGCTCCAGTAGATGTTCACTCCGATCTCGGAGAGACGCGAGAGGGCCGGGGGCAAGGCGGGGCGAACCAGAAACTCTTTCAGAGGGCGGATCTGAAAAGCCATCACTATCCGTGTAGGCTTTCAGCATACCAAACGCCACACGAAATTACGGTTCGATGACCGGAACGAAATCATCCAATGCGCTATGATGCCGGTTGTCGGTCTTCGAAGAATCCAATGAGCCCACTGACGGAACGCCTCCATTCCGCCCGCGCGCAGACGGATGCGTTGTTTTCCCTGATCGATCGCAAGGCGCTTTACGACCGGCCGGTGCCGGATCGGCACCGCCTGATTTTTTACCTGGGCCATGTGGAAGCGTTCGACTGGAACCTGTTTTCGCAGCACGCGTTGGGCGCGCCTCCGCTGCACGCGACGTTCGATCGGCTGTTCGCCTTCGGCATCGATCCGGAGCCGGGTAAAGCTCCGGCGGATCAACCTTCGGATTGGCCGCGCGAAGCGGAAGTCCGCGGGTACGCGGCGCGGGTCCGCCAGGAACTGGACGGCGCTCTCGACCGGATTCCGGAACACTTGATGCACGTCGCGATCGAGCATCGCTACATGCACGCCGAAACGCTCGCCTATTTGTTTCATAATCTTCCATACGAGAAAAAGACAGGACCGCGGGCGCATCACGGAGACGGGAAACACAAGGCGCATCCTGAAGGGGCGATGATCGAAATTCCGGCCGGCGAGGCGACGCTGGGCTGTCCGCGCGGCGACGGATTCGGGTGGGACAACGAATTTCAGGCGCATCGGGTCCGCGTGCCGGCGTTTCGGGTCGCGAAAGATAAGACCACCAATGGCGAATACCTGGAGTTCGTGCGGGCGGGCGCTTCTCCTCCACACTTCTGGATGAAACGGAACGGCCGGTTTTTCCTGAGAACCATGTTCGAGGAAGTTCCCCTGCCGCTCGACTGGCCGGTGTACGTTACGCAGGCTGAAGCCGCGGCATACGCGCGATGGCGCGGGAAAAGTTTACCGACGGAGGCGCAATTTCATCGCGCAGCGGAGGGCGCGTCGCCGGTGAACGCCGACTTTGAAAGCTGGGATCCCGTGGCGGTCACGGAGCCCGGCGGAGAGAGCCGGTGTGGAGTAGCGCAAACTGTCGGCAACGGTTGGGAATGGACCTCGAGCGTGTTTGCTCCTTTTGCGGGATTTGAACCGTTCCCGTTTTATCGCGGCTACTCCGCGGATTTTTTCGACGGCAAACATTTTGTGATGAAGGGAGGCTCGCCGCGCACGGCAGCCTGCCTGCTGCGCCCCAGTTTCCGCAACTGGTTCCGCGCCGACTATCCGTATGTATACGCCGGCTTCCGGCTGACGGAGAATTTATGAACGAATTCGCGTGCGAAGTCCGCCATGGGTTGAGCAAGCAGCAGAAGGAGCTGCCCTCGAAGTACTTGTATGACGATCTCGGCAGCGCGCTATTCGACGCGATCACGGTGCTGCCGGAATATGGGCTGACGCGCGCCGACCAGCGGATCCTCGAACGGCACGCGGCAGAACTGCCCGGCGAATTCCGGATGGTCGCCGAATTCGGAAGCGGTTCGGGGACTAAAACGCGCTCGATCCTGGACGCGGTCGCGCCGGAGTCGTATTTCCCGATCGACGTTTCGGGGCATGCCCTCGAGCGCTGCCGGCGCCAATTGGACGGGCGCACCCGGGTGACTCCGATCGAAGCCTCGTATCTGGAAGGCCTCGATCGCGTGCCGCGAAACGGAGAGCCGATTCTGCTTTTGTTCCTGGGCAGCACCATTGGAAATTTCGACGGGCGCTGCCGGTCGGATTTTCTGACGCAGGTGCGCCAAAGATTGCATCCGGGGGACGCCATGCTGATCGGCTTCGATCTGGTGAAGCCGGTGGAGACGCTGATTGAGGCTTACGATGATCCAGCCGGCGTGACCGCCGCGTTCAATCTAAATTTACTAGGCCGGGTGAACCGCGAACTGGGCGGCGATTTCGACCTGCGCGCGTTCACGCACGAAGCGCGCTGGCGGGAGAACGATCGGCGCGTAGAAATGCACTTGCGCTCGCTCGAATCGCAGACGGTGACCATTCGCGACGCTTCGTTTTCGGTCCATTTCCGGGCCGGCGAAACGATCTGGACGGAATCGTCGCACAAATTCCACGCGGACGACATCGAAAAGATCGCGAGCGAGGCGGGATTCCGTCAGCGGGAACAATGGATCGATCAGGAATGGCCGTTCGCCGAAAATTTGTGGCAGGCTTCTGAATAGATGCTGCGCTTCGCCGAGGTGTGTTACCGCGACGTTCTGAAAGGTTTGAATTTCGAGGTCGCGGAGGGGCGCACGCTGGTTCTTCTGGGACGCAGCGGCTCGGGAAAAACGACCGCGCTCAGGATGGTGAACGCGCTGCTGACGCCTACCTCGGGCCAGGTATTCGTGGAAGGCCGCCCGACTACGGAATGGAATCCGATCGAGCTGCGCCGGCGCATCGGATACGTGATCCAGGAGACCGGACTGTTCCCGCACTTCACCGTGGCGCGCAACGTCGCCGTGGTGCCGCGCCTCAACGGATGGCCGGAGGATCGGATCGAAAGCCGGGTGAATGAGCTTCTGAAGCTGGTGGGATTGGAGCCGGAGGAATACGCGCAGCGCTATCCGCGCGAGCTGTCCGGAGGCCAGCGGCAACGGGTGGGAGTGGCGCGAGCGCTGGCCGCCGATCCGCCGATTCTGCTGTTCGACGAACCCTTCGGCGCGCTCGATCCGGTGACGCGTCACGAAGTCCGGCGCGAATTTACAGCCCTGGCGCGGGACCTGGGGAAAACGACTTTGTTCGTGACTCACGATGTTCGCGAGGCCGTGGAACTGGGGGATGAGATCGGGCTGCTGCACCAGGGCAGACTGGCCGAACTGCTTCCGGCAGACGAATTTCCGGGCGCGAGGTCAGAGGAGGCGCGCGCATTCCTGGCCTGTTTGAGCGATGATTAGAGTTTCGTGCGTCCCGGGCTCATCCACGACATCCTTGAGCTGACTTCCGAACATCTGGGGCTGGTATTCTCGGCGATGGCGATGGCCATTGCGATCGGCGTACCAGTGGGAATTCTGCTGACGCGGCGCGCGCGCTGGAGGGGTCCGGTACTCGGCATCGCGAACATCTTACAGACCATTCCCAGCCTGGCGCTGTTTGGATTCCTGATTCCGATCCCGCTGATCGGCGGCATTGGTCCGCGCACCGCGATTGTGGCGCTGGTGATGTACGCGCTGCTGCCGATTCTGCGAAATACGCTGACCGGGATTCTGAGCGTCGACGCGGCGGTCCGCGAGTCGGCGGTGGCGATGGGGATGACGGCATCGCAGATCCTGCGTCAGGTGGAGCTGCCGCTGGCGGCGCGGACGATTTTCGCGGGCATACGGGTGGCGACGGTGGCGACGATCGGCACGGCGACCATTGCCGCGGCGATCGGCGCGGGCGGGCTCGGCGTTTTTATTTTTCGGGGCGTAGCTTCGGTGGATACGGTGCAGATCCTGGCCGGAGCGGTGCCCGCGGCGCTCATCGCGCTTATCTCGGACGGAGGACTTGGATGGATCGAACGAAAATTTGCGGCGTGATTGTGATCGCCGCCGCGCTTGCCGGTTGCGGTAAGTCGCAGAAGCCGCTGATCGTCGGCTCAAAGAATTTCACCGAGCAGGTGGTGCTGGGCGAGATCATCGCGCAGCATCTGGAGCATCGCCTGCAGCAAAAGGTGGAGCGGAAATTCAACCTGGGAGGCACGCTGTTGTCCTACCAGGCGCTGCAAAGCGGCGAAGTGAGTCTGTATCCCGAATATACCGGGACCATCGAAGCCACCATCCTGAAAGAGACGCCGGCGAGCGATCCGGCGCAAGTCTATGAACGCTCGCGCCTCGAACTGGCGCGGCAGGCGCGCATCGACCTGCTGAATCCGCTGGGAATCGATAACACCTTCGTCATGGTGGTGCGTACCGCCGACGCGAAGCGAGAGCATCTGACCACACTCAGCCAGGCCGCGCAGGTGAAGACCGGATGGAAGCTCGGCGTCGGCTACGAATTCGAGCAGCGCATCGACGGGCTGCCGGCGCTCAGCAACTATCAGTTACCGATGAGCGCCGCGCCGCGAAGCATGGATCTCGGCCTGCTATATAAGGCTCTGGACCAAGGGCAGGTGACGATGATCGCCGCGAACGCCACCGATGGGCCGCTGGCTTCTCCGGACAGGACCGTTCTGCAGGACGACAAGAAAGTCTTCGGGTCCTATCAGGCCTGCATCATGGTGCGGCAGGACGTGCTTGCGGGCGATCCCCGGCTGAAGCCGGCGCTCGACGAGCTCTCCGGAAAATTCACCAACGCGATCATGCGCAAACTGGACGCGGCGGTGGACGTGGATCATCGCCAACCAAGCGAAGTCGCCGCCGAGTTTTTGACACAAGCCGGCCTCAAATAAGACATACGGCATAGAATCGATACGGTTACTTGGCAGGGTTCGTTTTCTACTGAAAAAAAGATTGAGAAATTTTGAATTTGGAACAAACGCGAGGAGGGCTGCGTACGTCTAGTTAAGCAAAGCAGCTAGCCTCCGTGCGGAACCCTTTCCCCAACAACAAACCCCCGCACGGAGGCGACCTTTTCCTTAGATCTTGCTTAACAGTGTAATTCCGATTCCGGAAACGGTCAACCGTGTCCGTTCCCGGACATGCGCACTGCCTTTTGGCGATTAGAACTCGACCGAGCGCGCGACGGTGACCGAAGTATTCTCCAGGATTTGCTTCAAGACCGTTTCGGATACCGGATCGTCGGTTTCGACGACTGCAATCGCTTCCAGAGCCACGCCGTCCTTTGTGGGGCCGTCCTGCCGGCCGAGTGAAAAGCTCGCGATGTTGATTCCGTTTTTACCTGTCACGCTACCGACGTAGCCGATGACGCCGGGTACATCCGCATTCTTCAAGAACACCAGGTGTCCGTTGAGCGGAGCTTCGCAGTGAATCCCGTCGACGCGCAGCAGACGCGGCGCGCCGAATACCACCGCACCCTCCACCATGGTGGTGCCCTTATCGGTTTCGAGCTCCAGTTTTACGGTATCGGCCTGTCCGGGTCCCGCGTTTTTTTCGTGACGTTCGCCGTAGGAGAGGCCGCGATCGGCGGCGATTTGTAGAGCATTGACTACATTCGCCTTGCGCGCGAGCGACCGGCTCAATACGCCGGCCACACCGGCGTTGCGGATCAGCAAGGTGTTCTGCTCGGCGATTTTTCCTTTGTAGACCAAACGCACCAGCCGCGGATTTCCGGTAGAGATATACGCGGCGAAGGTCCCCAGTCTTTCCGCTAAGGTGGCATAGGGACCGACGGTGCGGTATTGCTCCGCAGTCATGGCGGGAACATTTACCGCGTTTAACGCGACACCGTCGCGCAAGTAATCGATCAACTGGCGCGCGATACGGATGCCCACCGCTTCCCGCGCTTCTTCGGTCGCGCCGCCGATGTGCGGCGTAGCCAGAACATTCTCAAAAGCGAGCAGGGGCTCGCCGACCGGAGGCTCGGTCTGAAATACGTCGAGCGCGGCGCCACCGACTTTGCCCGCTTCGATCGCCTTGCGCAAAGCTTCGCCGTCGATCAGTTCCCCGCGAGCGCAGTTGACGATCTTGACGCCTTTTTTCATCCGCGCGAACGCGGCGTCGTTGAGGATGCCGTAGGTCTCGGTAGTCAGCGCGACATGCAACGTTATATAGTCGCTTTGCGCGAAGAGATCATTTAAGGGAAGCAGGATGGTGCTCAGGTCCGCGGCGGCCTGCGAATTGACGTAGGGGTCGCTCGCGATGATGCGCATGCCGAAGGCGCGCGCGCGAGTCACCACTTCCCGGCCGATGCTGCCGAGTCCGATCACGCCGAGGGTCTTTCCGCGAAGTTCATGTCCCAGGAACTTCCGGCGCTCCCAGTGGCCGCTCTTGGTGGACGCGATGGCCTGAGGAATCGACCGCGCCATAGAGAGCATCAGGCCAAGCGTAATCTCGGCGACGGAAACCGCGTTGCCGCCCGGCGTATTCATCACCAGCACGCCGGCGGCGGTGGCGGCGTTCAGATCGAAATTTTCGACGGCGATGCCCGCCTGGCCGATGACCCGCAGGCGCGGCGCCTGTTTGAGCACGTCCTCCGTGATCTTGGTATTCCGGACCAGTAACGCATCGGCGTCGGCCAGATGATTGGTGTATTCCTTCGCGTTGGAGACGACCACGTCCCAACCGGGCTGAGCCTTCAACAGTTCGAGTCCCGCCTCAGCCAGCGGTTCGGCAACGAGAATTTTCATGGGGAACTAAACGTTGACAGCTTCTTTTTTGGCGATCGCAATCTGCGCGTAGACCTGTTGGACGGCGGCGACGCCGGATCCGAGCGTCACCGGCACGCCGTTGGCCTGGAGGATCAATTCGAGCTCCGCCACCATGGCGAACAGATCCGCGAAATCGAAGTAGCCCAGATGGGCGATCCGGAAAATCTGGCCTTTCATCGTGCCCTGGCCGTTGGCGATGATGGAGCCGAAACGATTCTTGAATTCCTTGACGATCACGCCGGAATCCATGCCCTTGGGCGCTTTGACGGCGGTGACCGACGCGCTCGGATGATCGGGCGAAAACAGTTCGAGCCCCAACGCCTGGCACGCGGCCCGAGTGGCCCGCGCGAGCTGCTGCGCGTTGTCTACCAGGTTCGCCATGCCTAGCGTCTTGATATATTTCAGCGCTTCGCCCAGGCCCAGCATCAGGGCGGTGGCCGGGGTCCAACTCGATTCGCCGTTTACTGCGTTCTTGCGCTCCTTCTTGAGATTGAAATAGAAGCGCGGCAGTTTCGCGGTATCCATCATGGCCCAGGCTTTGGGACTGACGGAAAGGAACGCCACGCCCGGCGGGACCATGAACGCTTTCTGCGATCCGCCGATGACGATGTCGAGTCCCCAGCCATCGATGTCCAGCGGCATGGTGCCCAGGCCCGTGATCCCATCGACCACGAAAATCGCCGACGTCTTCTTAACGGCCAGCCCCATGGAGCGAACATCGTGAGCCGCGCCGGTGGACGTTTCCGACGCCTGCACGAAGACGCCCTTGGTATCGGGATTCGCCGCCAACGCCTGCTCCAGCGCCTCGGGTTTCACCGCTTTTCCATAGGGCTCCTCAAGAATCACCGCGTTCAAACCGTAAGCCTTGACGATCTCGCCCCATCGCTCGCCGAATTTTCCGGCAACGCAGACGATGACTTTATCGCCCGGCGAAAAGCAGTTGGTGACCGAGGCTTCCATCGCGCCGGTGCCGGAAGCAACCAGCACCAGCACGTCGTTCGCGGTGCCCATCAATTCCTTCAAATCGGCGAGGACATTTTTATAAACAGTGCGGAAGTCGTCGGTACGATGATGCAGATCCGATCCCAGCATCGCGTACAGAGCCTTGGGATAAAGCGGGGTCGGACCCGGAGTAAGGAGACGTTGCTTCTTTATATGCATGGGATTAACTTCAGGATATCAGAGCCGCGCCGCGGCGCTGAGCGAGTAAACTGAAGGGCGATGGCTCTCATCGATCAAATTCAGAAAGACATGACCGCGGCAATGAAGGCAAGCGAGCAGGCTCGCCTGGACGCGCTCCGCATGATCAAAGCCGCGTTGATGAAGTACAAGGTGGATAACCCCGCAAAGCCGCTCGATGAGCCGGGTGAATTGCAGATCCTGGGGACGCTGATCAAACAGCGGCGCGAATCGGCCGACATTTTCCGCAAGAACAATCGTCCGGAACTGGCCGATAAGGAAGAGAGCGAGCTGAAGCTGATCGAGTCCTACATGCCGGCCGCGCCGAGCGAGGAAGAGCTGGAATCCGCCATCTCCTCGGCGATGAGCGAGACCGGGGTCACGTCGCTAAAGCAGATGGGCGTGGTAATGAAGGCGGCGCAAGCTAAACTGGCGGGCAAGCGTATCGACGGCAAAGCGTTAAGCGAACGCGTTCGATCGAAATTGTCGTGAAATGTTTTGATGCGGCCGCTTGACTTTGACTGTTAATCCCGCTATTAATTCACACACCTTCATGACCTCTCCCGCTCCGGCAATGCAGGCGACCGTGGACACGCCGGACCTGATGCGCCTGATCGCGCATGAGCTCCGCCAGCCGCTCAGCACCATCGGCTCGATCGCCTATTACCTGACGCTGATTCTTCCGCATGACGACGAGAAAATCCACGAACAGCTCGCGCGATTGCAACAACTGGTGGAGCAATCGAGCTGGATCCTCAGCAACGGCCAGCAGCTCACCGAACCGGCGGCCATGACGACCGAGGTGATCGACATCGAGGAAGTGATCCTGCATGCGATCGCAGCGAGATCGGGCGCGGGCGACGTGCCGGTCCGGCTGGAACTGGAAGGAGACCACCCGCTGGTGAAGGCGGACCCCGGCTTGGCCAAGGTGTTGCTCGAAAACGTGCTGATGTTATTCCGTCTGGTTTCGAACACCGAGCATCCGACCACGTTGCGCACCATGAAAACGCCGGCCGGCGTGACCATTGAAATCGCGACGCCGGCGCCGGGATTCCGTTCGGAAGCGGCCCTGGGACCGGGTGGCGCGTTGAGCCTGGAGTGCGCGCGCCGCATTGTCGAACGGCACGGCGGAACGCTGGATATGAACGTGGATTCGTCCACTGGGATTCGAATGCGGGTGATGCTACCATGAGTTTTTCCCCTCATGGTTCCCGTGTTGCCCGACATCCTGGCCCGAATTGTCGATCATAAACGGCGCGCTCTTCCCGAGACGTCGCGGCATCGCGCGGAGTTGGAACGGCGCGCGGCGAATCGCTCCGGGGTTCGCGATTTTCAAGCGCGCGCTAACGGCGAACCAACCGGCCATCATCGCCGAAATCAAGAAAGCGTCGCCGAGCAAGGGCGTTTTGTGCCACCATTTCGATCCGGAGGCGATCGCTAAGATGTATGCCGCGGGGGGCGCGGCCGCGCTGAGCGTACTGACCGATCAGGAATTTTTCCAAGGCACTTTAGGGGATCTGGAGCGGGCGCGGGCGGCGGTGACAATCCCGGTGCTGCGCAAGGATTTCACCATCGATGAAGTGCACGTGATCGAAGCCGCGGCGCACGGCGCGGATGCGATTTTACTGATCGCGGCAGTGCTGGACGAATCGACCATGCGCCGGTTTCGCGAGCTGGCGGCGCAGTTCGGAATGGCGGCGCTGGTGGAAGTTCACGACGCATCGGAATTAGATGCGGCGCTGGCGTCGGGCGCGGAAATCGTCGGCGTGAATAATCGCGATCTACAAACGTTTGAAGTACGGCTCGAAACCTCGCTTCGTCTCGCCGAGAAAATTCCGGCGGGCGTGATCAAAGTGGCTGAAAGCGGCATACATACGTCGGAGGACGTGCGTAAGCTGCGCGGCGCTGGTTTCGATGCGTTTCTGGTGGGCGAGCACCTGATGAAATCGGAAGATCCGGCCGCCGCGTTGCGGGCGCTGCGGGCATGATGGTCAAAGTGTGCGGAATCACTCGACGCGAGGATGCGCTGGCGGCGGCGGAAGCGGGAGCATCGGCCATCGGATTTATTTTTTATCCGAAGAGCCCGCGTTATGTGACGCCGGAGAAGGCTCGGGAACTGGGCGAGGGACTGAGCGTGTGGAAAGTCGGAGTGTTCGTGGATGAGTCGCCCGAGTTCATCGAAGACATGATGCGGGAAGCGAATCTTGACGTCGCGCAGATCTACGGAGCCGACGCTCCGCTGACAGTGCGAGTGTGGCGCGCATTTCGCCCGGAGGCAGGATACGGTGCGTTCGATGCCGGAGACGCGGAGGCCGTCTTTCTGGACGGTCAGCGCAATGGCGAGAGCTTCTCGTGGTTCGACGTTCGCGCATCTTATCCCAAGGTGGTAATCGCAGGTGGGCTCGATGCATCGAACGTGGCGCAGGCCATCCGGGTTTGTCATCCCTGGGGCGTCGATGCCAGCTCCGGACTCGAAATTTCTCCGGGCATCAAAGATCACGAAAAAATTCGGCAGTTTGTGAGAGCTGCCAAGGAAGCAGCATGATTCCATCGCAACCGGATTCCACTGGACACTTCGGTCCCTACGGCGGACGATTCGTCCCTGAAGTTTTGATGGCTCCGCTGGAAGAATTGGAGCGGGCGTATCACGAAGCTTGCGCGGACCCGAGCTTTCGCGCCGAACTGGACGACCTGCTCCACAATTACGCCGGCCGTCCGACGCCGCTTTATTTCGCGAAGCGCCTGAGTGAAACGCTGGGCGGAGCGAAGATTTATTTCAAGCGCGAAGACCTGTTGCACACCGGTGCGCACAAGATTAACAACTGCCTGGGCCAGGCGCTGCTCGCGCGGCGCATGGGGAAAAGGCGAATCATCGCGGAAACAGGCGCCGGCCAACACGGCGTCGCGTCGGCGACGGTCTGCGCACTGTTCGGGCTCGATTGCACCGTGTACATGGGCGAAGAAGACATGCGGCGGCAGAAGCTGAACGTGTTCCGCATGCGATTGTTGGGCGCGAAAGTGGTCGGCGTATCGAACGGCAGCCGGACGCTGAAAGACGCGATCAGTGAGGCGATGCGCGACTGGGTGACCAACGTTCAATCGACGCATTACCTGCTGGGGTCGGCGCTGGGGGCGCATCCTTATCCGCTGATGGTGCGCGATTTTCACCGCGTGATCGGCGATGAAACGCGGGTGGAAATTCTAAAGCGCGAAGGCCGTCTGCCCGATTCGATTTTCGCCTGCGTCGGCGGAGGCAGCAATGCGATCGGCATGTTCCATGCTTTTCTTGGCGATGCGAGAGTGAAATTGATCGGGATTGAAGCGGGCGGGCATAGCGAGCGGCTGGGGGAACACGCGGCTCGGTTTTCCGGCGGATCGCCAGGAGTGCTGCACGGCGCGCACAGTTATCTATTGCAGGATTCCGACGGCCAGGTGGCGCTGACGCATTCTGTATCCGCGGGACTCGATTATGCCTTGGTCGGACCCGAGCATGCCTGGCTGCACGATCAGCATCGCGCGGAATATGTGTCCTGCGGCGATGCGGATGCGCTGAGGGCCGCGCTGACGCTGGCGCGCACGGAAGGAATTATTCCCGCGCTGGAATCGGCGCACGCCGTCGCCGAAGCGTTGAAGCGCGCGCCCGGCGCGAAGGGCGAGCTGTTCGTCGTCAACCTCTCCGGACGTGGCGACAAAGATACCGACATTTACCGAGAAAATTTACCGGAACTCGATGCACCCGACGCGAATCCAGTTACTGTTTAAAAATCGCAAAGCGCAAAGCGCTGATCGCTTACCTTACGGCGGGCGATCCCACGCCGGAGCGCACGCCCGATCTGGTGGCAGCGCTCGAACGCGGCGGCGCGGATCTGATCGAATTGGGGGTTCCCTTCTCCGATCCGATTGCCGACGGTCCGGTGATTCAACGCGGCGCGGACCGGGCGTTGAAAGCGGGCACGAACGTTCGCAAGGTTCTGGAAATCGCCAGAAAAATTCGCGAGACTTCGGAAATTCCGCTGCTGCTGTTTACATATCTGAATCCAGTGATGCGGTATGGCTTGGATAAGCTGGCTCGCGATGCGAAGGCGGCGGGAATCGATGGATGCCTGCTGACCGACGTCAGCGTGGAGGAAGCGTCGCCGTATGTCGCGGCTATGCGGGGGGCGGGGCTCGATACGGTGTTCCTCGGCGCGCCGACCTCGACTCCCGAGAGATTGAAACTGGTGGCTGAATACTCGACCGGCTTTATTTACCTGGTTTCGCGCACCGGCGTTACGGGGGAACAGGTTTCGTTATCCGATACGGTGGCGCCGCTGGTTGCATCCATGAGATCGATTACAAAGTTGCCGCTCGCGGTGGGCTTTGGGATTTCGACGCCGCAGCAGGCCCGCGATGTGGCGCAGCTGGCTGACGGCGTGGTGGTCGGCAGCGCGTTTGTGCGATTGATCGAAAAGGGCGGGGATCTGGAATCCTTCACCCGCGCGCTCCGCAAAGGCATCGACGGATGATCCGGCCATGAACCACGACGATGCGCTGAAAGCTCTGGCGCGGTATCGCGATCAGATCGATGCGATCGATCGCGAACTGCTCAACTTGCTGAACCAGCGCACGCGGGTGGTCGAAGAAATCGGGCAGGTGAAGCAGGCCGTTCAGATGCCGGTTTACGAACCGAAGCGCGAGCAGGATGTTTTTCGCAACGTGACCGAGAACAACAGCGGCCCGCTTTCCACCGACGCGCTGCAGCGGATTTTTGAGCGTATCATCGACGAAATGCGAAGCCTGCAAAGAATGCGGCGGCAGGGAGACTAAAACATGTTAGTGGTGATGCAGCAGGGTGCGACGGACCAGCAGATTCAGGCCGTCATCGATCGCCTGGTGACGCTGGGATTCACCGTGCACCGGTCCACCGGCGTGATGCACACCGTGCTCGGCGGAGTAGGGCCGGTGGATGAAATGGACCCGGCCGATTTCGAGGCGATGGAGGGCGTGAAGGAATGCCATCGCATTGTTTCGCCGTACAAGCTGGCGAGCCGCCACTTCCGTCCGCAGGGCACTGTCGTGAAGATTCGCGACGTCGAAATCGGCGGTCCGCGAGTGGTGATGATGGCGGGGCCGTGCAGCGTGGAGAATCGCGATCAAATCGAATTCGTCGCCGAATTGATTGCCGCCCACGGCGCACAGATCCTGCGCGGCGGCGCGTTCAAGCCGCGCTCCTCGCCTTACAGTTTTCAGGGCCTCGGCGAAGAGGGGCTGAAGATGATGCGCGAGGCGGCCGATCGCCACGGACTGCTGGTGGTCAGCGAAGTGATGGATCACACGCAAATCCCGCTGCTGAGCGAGTATTCCGATATTTTGCAGGTCGGCGCGCGCAATATGCAGAATTTCAATCTGCTGCGCGAGATCGGCAAGCTGCGCAAGCCGATTCTGTTGAAGCGCGGCATCGCGGCGACCATCGAAGAGCTGCTGCTGGCCGCCGAATACATCATGAGCGGCGGCAATTACGAAGTGATTCTGTGCGAGCGCGGCATCCGGACGTTTGAGACTTACACGCGCAACACCATGGATATTTCGGCGATTCCGGTGGTCAAGAAATTGTCGCACCTGCCGATCATCGGCGATCCTTCGCACGGCACGGGCCGTCGCGATCAGGTGCTGCCGATGGCTCGCGCCGCGGTAGCTGCCGGAGCAGACGGGCTCATTGTCGAGGTACATCCCGATCCGGATCGGGCGGTGAGCGACGGCGCGCAGACGTTGACGCCCCCGCAATTTGTCGAAATGATGCAGCAGGTGCGGGCGATCGCCGCGGCGGTGGGGCGCACGGCTTGAACGTCGCGAGCGTGGTCGGCGTTGGATTGATCGGAGGATCGTTCGCGCTGGCGCTTCGCAAGGCGGGATTTTCGGGAAAGATCATCGGCGTCAGTTCGGCCGCCACGCTGGAGGCCGCGCTCGCGAGAGGCGTGATCGATGAAGGCTTGCCGCTCGAAGAAGCCGCGGCCCAGTCCGACCTGGTTTATCTGGCCAATCCGATCGCCGGCATTCTGCAGACGCTCGACCGCATCGACGAGTTCGTCCGTCCGGGAACCTTGATCACCGATGCCGGGAGCACCAAGGCGTCGATCGTCGAGAAGGCCTCTAAGACAATCCGGCGTGGCGTTTTCGTGGGCGGTCATCCAATGGCGGGCAAGCAGACCCGCGGGGTCGCCGAAGCCGATCCGGATCTATTTCGGGGACGTCCCTACGTTCTGATCTCGCGCCATGCCGAGCTCGAATCGTGGATCGAAAAAATCGGCGCGCGGCTCGTCTTTTTGGATGCGGGCGAGCATGACCGGCTGGTTGCCTTAAGTTCCCATCTGCCGCAATTGATTTCGACGGCGCTCGCGTTATCGATCGCGAACGAGCCTGGCGCGATCCGCGTCGCGGGCCCGGCCGCCGTCGATCTTACGCGACTGGCGCTAAGCCCTTACGAAATCTGGCGCGATATTTTTGCGACGAATGCGGCATCGATTGACGCGGCCCTGGGCGCGTTCATCGAGAGGTTGGAGCAATTACGAACCATCCTGCGCTCGCCGGAAATCGAGCGCGAGTTTAACCGCGCCGCGCAAGCCGCGCAAGCGCTCCGGAGGTGACCGTCATGGCAGTGGAGTTCAGCCGCGCCATACCCATCCTCAGAATCTTTGATGTCGAAAAGGCCCGTGATTTTTATCTCGGCTTTCTCGGTCTGACCGTCGATTGGGAGCATCGTTTTGAAGAGAACGCGCCGCTGTTCCTGCAGGTTTCGCGAGGCGACATGGTTCTGCATTTGAGCGAGCATCACGGCGATGGATCGCCCGGCGCGGTGGTCGACGTCGAGGTGCGCGGTCTCGAGGAATTTAACCGCGAGGTGAATTCCAAGGGCTACAAATATCTGCGCCCGGGGATCGAGGAGCATGAATGGAAAACCATGCAGGTTTATGACCCGTTCGGGAACAGGATTCGTTTCCATGAGTTCAAAAAAGCCTGATTTATTGACCGAAACAGCCACGCGAGCGGCGCGGTATGTAAACACGATCGGCGATCGGCTGGTGGCGCCGTCAACGGCCGCGATCGCGCGTATGGAGGAGCTCGGCGGTAGGCTGAATGACGATCCCATCGGATCCGTCCGAACTGGTCGCCCTGCTGGACGAATGCGGGTCGCCGGCGACGGTCGCCTCCACGGGTGGGCGCTACTTCGGATTCGTCACCGGCGGATCGCTACCCGCGGCAATGGCGGCGAACTGGCTGGCCGGAGCATGGGATCAGAACGCGGCGCTGTACGTACAGTCGCCTGTTGCGGCGCGGATTGAAGAAATTGCGGGCACATGGCTGTTGGATGTGCTGCGTCTTCCGGAGTCGAGCGGCGTCGGATTTGTCACCGGCGCCACGATGGCGAATTTCACCGCGCTGGCGGCGGCTCGTCACGCCCTGCTCGCGCGCGCCGGGTGGGACGTCGAGGAACGCGGACTGTTTGGCGCACCGGAGATTACCGTCGTCGTCGGCGGCGAAGTCCACGCGTCGCATGCTGAAAGCTCTTTCGTTGCTGGGCTTCGGACGAAAGCGCGTGGTCATCGTGCCGGCGGACGAACAGGGACGAATGATCGCCGATGCTTTGCCGCGGCTCGACGATCGTACCTTGATCGCGATTCAGGCGGGCAACGTGAATACCGGCGCGTTCGATCCCGCCCGGCGGATTTGCGAGCAGGCGCGCCGCGGTGGGGCGTGGGTTCACGTCGACGGCGCATTCGGATTATGGGCTGCCGCCGCGCCCGATCGCGCCTCGCTGCTCGATGGGTTCGCGGACGCCGATTCGTGGGCCACCGATTGTCACAAATGGCTGAACGTGCCCTACGATTCCGGGCTTGCGATCGTACGCGATCCAGATCATCTGCGCGCCGCGATGACCGTTCGCGCCGCCTACCTCACCATGGGCGAGCAGCGCGAACCCTGGCAATATGTTCCCGAAGCCTCGCGACGGGCGCGCGGTATCGAGGTGTGGGCCGCGCTTCGTTCGCTGGGCCGCCAGGGGGTCGCGGACATGATCGAACGGAACTGCCGCCAGGCGGCGCGGTTCGCCGACGGGTTTCGACGCGCGGGCTTTCCGGTTCTGAATGAGGTGGTGTTGAATCAGGTGATCGTATCGTTCGGCGACGACGCCAAGACGCGCCGGGTGATCGACGAGGTGCAAAAAGAGGGCACCTGCTGGTGCGGCGGCACCGTATGGCATGGGCAGGCCGCCATGCGGATCAGTGTTTCCTGCTGGGCCACGACGGAGGATGATGTGGATCGCAGCCTCGCCGCGATCCTGAAGATCGCCCGATGAACGTCGTCATCAAGGATTACGATCCGCGGTGGGCACGCGATTTCGAAGCGCTTCGCTCGCGAATCTGGCCATTGGTCGAGGACTTCGCGGTCGCGATGGAGCATGTGGGCAGCACTTCGGTGCCCGGCCTTCCCGCGAAGCCGATTCTCGACATCGACCTCATCGTCCACCCTCACGAAGGCGTGTTGCTGGCGATCGAACGGCTGGCGACCATCGGCTATACCCATCGCGGGAACCTCGGCATCGAGGGACGCGAGGCATTTCGCGCCTCCGTCGATCTTCCCGCGCATCACCTTTACGTGTGCCGGGAGGACAGCGCCGCTCTGCGCGATCATCTGACCTTCCGCGATTATCTGCGAGCGCATCCGGAAACGGCGCGCGCTTACGCCGATCTCAAGAAACAGCTGGCTCTGCAATTTCCAGACGACGTCGACAGCTACGCTCAGGCCAAAACTGATTTTGTCACCGGCGTTTTGGAGACAGCCGGGATCTCCCGAGGCAGGATCCATGAGATCCGCGCAGAAAACGGGCTTTCGTAAGCCTTAGATCTTCGCCTTCGGATATCGTTTGCGCATCCACTCGACAAAATTCGGGGGCGCCTGCATGGTGGATAGCCGGCTCTGGCGGACCAGCGCCCAGTCTTCAAACTTCTTGGACTGCTTGATTTCCGCTAAGGTGGTGGGGGGATCCAGCCGTCCGGCATACTCCAGGTCGGCCACAGCCGATTTCGGGTTCTTGGGGTCCGGCCGACCGTCGGAGCGAATGGTCGCCATGCCGACCACGCCTGAAACGCCGCCGCTGTGATAAAGGAACACTCGGTCCCCGGTACGCATCTCCCGAATGGCGCGGACGGCCTGTGGATTGGTCACCCCGTCCCAGACGGTCTTCTGATCGCGCTCTAAATCGTCGATGGAATAGGTTTCGGGGTCGGTTTTGGCCAGAAAGTAGTTCATCGGTTTTGCCTCGAAACGCCGGTTACGGTACCCAGGTAACTGGACACAACGCTGTTAAAAGGGTCTTATCGATAATACAGCGAGGATACGAAGTTGTACACTAAGAGCATCTGCCGCCTCATGTTAAGCGGCGGTCGGAGAAGGAGTTTTCATCGTGGTTCGTAGAAGCCTGGCCGTACTGGTAGCGCTGAACATTTTTATTTGCATCGCGGGGGCGCAGCAGCAACAACCTCCCACGACCACCCCACCGGCACCCGAAAAGAACGAGGCGCCGAAGGTTCCCAGCACCCTGGCTGCCGACGCGACCGGCCTCCCGCTCGATCCGAAGACTTACGTCATCGGTCCGGAGGACATTCTCAATATTAAAGTGTGGCGGGAACAGGACTTTACAGGCGCCAAGGGTGTTCGTCCCGACGGCAAAATCACCATGCCGCTGCTGGGCGACGTCCAGGCCGCCGGCCTGACCCCTCTCCGGCTGGCCGATCAATTGAAGCAGGCTCTTGCCGAGTATGTAAAGCAGCCGGACGTGACGGTCGAAGTATTACAAGTGAACAGTAAGAAGTACTCTGTCACCGGCGAAGTGAATCGGCCCGGCACCTTTCCCCTAGTGGTGGCCACTAAGGTGTTCGACGCGCTCAATCTAGCTGGCGGATTCCGCGAGTTCGCCAATAAGAAGGACATCCTGATTATTCGGAATGGGGGTAAGCGCTTTCATTTCAATTACAACGAATACATTAAGGGTAAGAAGATGGAGCAGAACATCGAGCTGGAAAACGGTGACACGGTCGTCGTAAAGGGATGACCGGGAGCGCTTTACTCGGAGGACATCATGCAACCGACTGAATCCTATAGTATTCCCCGGCGCGCTCTGGACGTCGAAGATTATATCGACATCATTCGCCGCCATAAAGGCTGGATTTTCGGCCCGTTCTTGTTTTGCGTCGTGGTCAGCGTAGTCGGCGTGTACATGTGGCCGGATAGCTATGTATCTCAGGCCGTAGTGAAAATCACCCCGCAACAGATTCCGGAGAGCATGGTGCAATCGTCGATCAATCAGGCGATGTATGATCGCATCACTTCCATGGAGCAAGAAATCCTCAGCCGCACGGAGTTGACCAACATCATCCGAAATTACGGCCTTTATCCCCGTGAAGTCAGCCGGATGCCGGTGGAAGATGTCATCGAAGTGATGAAGAAGAACATTTCCATCACCCCGATCGCCGGTGCGAATCCGAACAATGAGCGAACGATTCCGGCGTTCGCGGTCCAGTTTTCCTATTCGGACCGGATGCAGGCGCAAAAAGTGGTCCAGGACCTGGTGGCCAAATTCATTGACGCGAATATCCGCAACAGCACCAACCGTACCTTCCAAACCACACAATTCATGAAGGATGAGCGGGATCAGGCAAAAAAAGAGATGGATGGCATTGAAGATCGGCTCACCGCCTTCCGAATGAAGAATAATGGCAGGCTTCCGGATCAGGTGCAGGGGAACATGCAGCAGGTCACTGCGCTGCAAAGCCAGGTATACGCCATCAATTCGGCGCTCAGCCGCGCCCAGCAGGACAAGCTCCAGCTTGAGGCGACGTTGCGAATTCTGAAAGATCAGCAAACCGAATTGAGCAAACAACCGAGCGACAGCATGACGCAAGCGACGGTGCAGAAGAATGAACAGCTCGCCGAAGCGCAGAAAGACCTGCAGTATTGGGACGATGCTCTGCGCGTGCTGCGGCAGAAATACAACGACAACTACCCGGACGTGCAAACCGCGATGGGCCGCGTAAAGGCGGCGCGTCAGAAGCGCGATGAACTGGAGAAGGAAGACACCACCAAGAAGGCGGAAACGAAGGCGTCTCCGGCGCCGAAGTCGATGAATCCGGTGTTGGTTCGCGAGCAGCGCGATCTGGATGCGCGCATTCGACAGATGCAAAGCTCCAGCCAGGGCAAAGACCTGGAAATCGCCGACTACAGCAAGGAATTGAAGCAGGCTACCGACGCCATCAAATCCTACGAATCGCGCCTTGAGACGGTGCCGATGGGCGAGCAGGAGTACGGGGACCTGATGCGCGATCGCGACATCGCCAAACAGAAATATGTAGATCTGGACGAGCGGCTGGCCAAAGCGGAGCGAGCCGAAGCGATGGAACAGAGAAAACAGGGTGAGTTGCTGGAATTGCTGGATCCGGCGTCCCTGCCGATGGCGCCCACCGAGCCGAAGCGCCCCCTGGTGATTTCGATCGGGGCCGGTATCGGGCTGCTGCTCGGCATTGTGTTTGCCGGAGCGCGCGAAATGAAGGATACCTCGCTCAAGAACCTGAAAGATGTCAGGGCTTATACCCAACTGGCGATCCTGGGAAGCGTTCCGCTGCTGGAGAACGATTTCGTGGTTCGGAGACGCCGGCGTCTGGCCTGGCTGGGGTGGACGACAGCGTGTTTGGCCGCGACCGTTATTATGGCCGGCTCGGTCGTGTATTATTACGTAGCGAAGGTCTAGCGGGATCGAGTTTAGAAGAGACTCGGAGGAAATCGAATGAGTCGAGTACATGACGCATTGCGCCGCGCGGAGCAGAACGGTCTGCTGTCGCCGCCGGCAGGCCGGCCAAGCGGAGAAGCGCGTCCGGCGGCGATGACGCTGGATCCAGGGCCGAACCTCGCCGGACTGCTGGAGCAGGTGCAGGAAATCCCGTTTCGCACCGCCACCGATTCCCTACTGATCGACGTGTCCCGGCCGCACGAAGCGCCGATGGAAGAATTTCGAACGGTACGCACCAGGCTGAATCATATGAAGAGCCTGCAGCCGATTCACAGCCTGGTGGTGACCAGCCCGTCGCCGGCCGAAGGCAAGTCCCTGTCGGCCGCCAACCTGGCGCTGGCCGAAGCACACCTGGCAGGCAATCTGACGCTGCTGGCCGACTTCGATTTCCGCCGCCCGATCGTCCATACTTTATTTCAGACCGAGCGTAGCCCGGGAATCACAGATTATCTGCTGGGTAAGGTGCCGCTGCATCAGGCGCTGCGAAAAATCGCGGGCACCAACCTTTACATCATGCCGGCGGGCGAGGCGGTGATCAATCCGCTGGAGCTGCTGAACCTGCGCGAAGTGAAGCTGATGCTGGACCGGCTGCCGAGCCTGTTCAACTGGATCATCCTCGACAGCCCGCCGCTGTTGTTCGCGGCCGACGCGAACCTTCTGTCCACGCTGTGCCACGGAACTTTGCTGGTAGTGCGCATTGGACACACCACCATCGATTCGGTGACGCGAGCCATGCAGTCCCTGTGCAACAACAACGTGCTGGGAATCATCGTGAACGGCGCGCGCCGCGGCGAACTCTACAGCAAGTACACGTATTATCACTCCTACTACACGCCGAAGGACGAAAAGGGCGAGGATCTGGAAGCGATCCCCTCTTTGATGGGGGATCTGAGTTCGGATCCGGCAGCCGAGCCGGCGCCGGTCGCCGCGAGCGCGGATACGCATCACGACGAATCGAAGTAGTTCCCGCTCGAATGGCAGCAGGAGTGCATCGTGCTCTCCATGAATCGCAGGGAAGTCCTTTCCTTACCGGCCGTGTGGCTTTGCTCCCGCGTAAACGCGCAGCCGAGTCCCGACGCGAAGCTCAATATTGCGGCGATGACGCTCGATCTGGGGCCTAAGAAGGCGGTCCGGACGATTGCGTACAACGGACAGATCCCCGGTCCGCTGCTGCGGGTGAAGGAAGGCCAGCCGTTCACCGTAGAGGTGACCAATGAGACTGCGGATCATGAGATGGTCCACTGGCACGGGATGCACATTCCATCCGAAGTGGACGGCGCGCACGAAGAGGGCACGCCTCACGTGATGCCTGGCGAAACGCGGCGATTTTCCTTTATCGCGCGTCCCGCGGGGACGCGTTGGTATCACAGCCACAATACGATGACCGGCAAGATGCTTCGCCGGGGGACCTACACCGGACAATTCGGATTGCTGATCGTCGAGCCCGCGAACCAGCCAGGCGCGTACGATCTGGAAATTCCGATCATGATGCACGAATGGGAGCCGGCGCTGGTGGACGACGACATCGAATACAAGATGTTTTCGATCAACGGAAAAATGCTCGGCGCGGGCGAGCCGGTGAAGGTGCGAGAAGGCCAGCGGGCACTGTTTCGGATAGTCAATGCCAGCGCCACGGCAACGCACCGCGTAGCCCTTCCGATGCATTCTTTTCAGATCCTGAGCATGGATGGGAATGCTCTTCCGAAGCCGGTCACTGTAGCCGCAGTCGAGCTTGGTCCAGGGGAACGCGTGGATGCCATCGTGGAGATGAATCATCCGGGAATCTGGGTGCTCGGATCGACGCGCGATAAAGACCGTTCAGCGGGAATGGGCATGGTGATCGAATACGCGGATCAACACGGTGCGCCGCGGTGGTTCGCTCCACCGGCTTTTGAATGGGATTATTCGCAATTCGGGGAAACCAAGCCACACCCGGAACCAGACGGAAAATTTCCCATGGTATTCAAGGAAAGCTCCGGATCGGGAAAGTGGAGCATCAATGGAAAATCGTTCCCCCATACCGAGCCACTGACCGTCAAGGAAGGCCGGCGATACCGGATGATCTTCGACAACCAGAGCGCGATGGCACATCCCGTGCATTTACATAGACATACATGGGAGATCACGCGGTTTGTGGACAAGCCGACATCGGGGGTCTTCAAGGATGTGGTGATGGTTCCAGGATGGAAGCAGGTGGAGGTGGATCTGATCGCATCGAACCCTGGGCTCTCATTGTTTCACTGCCATCAGCAACTGCACATGGATCGTGGATTCATGGCGCTGATGCAATACGCGGATTAAGAAAAAACGCGCCCTCGTTGAGGAGGGCGCGTCGTGATTCGCTTATCGCTAACGGCTACTTTGCCTGAATCGACTTCACGTAGTTGGTGAGATTGTAGACGCGCTGGACCGGCACGCTGCTCTCTGTAGTCATGGAGCGGAACACGTCCCCCCACACCGGCATGTCGCGCGAGCCGTGGGCCGCGACGAGGTCGTCGCCCTTGATAAAACGGGAGACTCTCGCCTCCGGGAATTTTCCACCGTTGTGAACGCTGAGCTGGGTCAGATCCGCGGGAGCCTTCTTCAGGGCCGACGCCGCCGGACCATTGCCGGTGCCGGACTCGCCGTGGCAGCTCGCGCAGTACTCGTTGAACATGGCCTTGCCTGAGGAAGGGTCGGTCGGTTTGGGCGGCACTCTTTGAACTACCGCCTGATAGGCACCGCACAAGGTCACGAACATCACGATCAGCGTGAGCGCGATGATGATACGACTGAGCATCGGGAGTCTCCTTTCGACTCAATTGATTGAAGCCGTCGGCATGGAGGAAGGCACGTCCACCACCAAATGCAACTCTTTGAGTTTCGGGAAGATGGGCGTTTTGGCGCAAAATCCAAATGCGTCAAATGACTCGCCGGTTGGGTGAGGAGACGATGCTTTAAAGCACGTCGGCAAAGCCGCGCTTCAGATGACGGAAGAAGAGACCTCCGGCGATAAACACGCCGGCGCAATACGCGGTGAGCATGGCCATCTCATGCCATTGCGGCCACGCAGGCGAGAGCAGGCGCTCGCGATAGGCGCGGACGATGGTGGACATGGGGTTTAAGGCGATGACGGCATGGAACCGCTTGGGAATGGACTGCTCATTGATCATGATCGGCGTCATCCAGAACCACAACGTCATGACCACGGTAACTACTTGAGCGGTATCGCGAAGATAGACATGAAGGCTGGACGCGATCCAGCCGACTCCGACGCCCAGGAATCCGACCAGCAGCATGTAGAACGGCAGGAACACGATCATGGGGCTCAATTCCTTCTCGAAAATCACAGCGCAAATGACGGCCAGGGCCAGGGCGATCAGATGGTGGATCAGCGATGAAAGGAAAATCGAGACCGGCACCACTTCGGCTGGAAAAACGGTCTTCGTAATCAGGTTCGATTGCTCGATCAGGGCGCTGGCGGATCGCGTCACGGTGTCCTGAAACAATAGCCACGGCAGCATCCCGCAAAAGATGTACATCCAGTAGTTAGAGGTCAAGGCGCCCGGAGCCAGTTTGAGCCCGGCGCAGATTTTGAAGACGAAATACCAGCTCCACAGCAGCACCAGGGGATGGACCACGCCCCACAGCCAGCCGGCGGCGGAGCCGACGTAGCGCAGCTCGAAATCGCGCCGTACAAGCTGGAAAATCAAGGTGCGGCGCTCGATCAGATTGCGGAGAAAATGCCTTCCGGGAATGCGTGTCATCAACAGGCCTGCTGTTACGAGTTTACGACGTGGCTGTTGTACACTCAATAACGTAATGCGGTTATCCGCCGGCGCAGTCCTTTTCCTGGTCGCCAGTTGCATCGTCCCGGGGCAAACCGCTTCGAAGAGACCCGCGGCTGTCGCGGCACAGACCGATCCCGATCCTCCGGAAAAAGGTCCGGCGATGATGGCTCCGGAGTCGGACCGGCTCACCTTCGCCATCGAATGGCGGTTGATCGACGCGGGCACCGCCGTGATCGAAAGCCGGAAGCATCATGCCGAGCTGAAGCTGGAATCGTCCGGCATCGTGGCGGCTTTGTTTAAGGTCCACGATTCTTATTCGGTGAACTACGACGATCCGTTCTGCGCCACCAGTACGCTGATGGATTCATTCGAGGGCAAGCGGCATCACGAAACCCGCGTCGCCTATGACCGGAGCCGCAATCACGCCACCTATCTTGAACGCGATCTGCTGAAAGAAGTGACCCTGCATTCCAGCGGCGTCGACGTACCGAATTGCGTGCAGGACGTGATCGCGGCATTCATGAAGCTTCGGACGATGAACCTGGCTCCGGGCCAATCGGCGCAGATACCGATGAGCGACGGGCGCAAATCGGCGATGGTGAGGCTGGACGCCCAAATGCGCGAAGACGTGAAGACTCCGGTGGGTGCGTTCAAGGCGATCCGCTATGAGGCGAACATGCTGAACGGTGTGATCTATTCGCGCAAGGGGCGGGCATTCATCTGGCTCACCGACGATGAGCGCCGTCTGCCGGTGCAGATCCGCTTAAGGATGCAGTTCCCGATCGGAACAGTGACACTCCAGTTGGCGAAGGAGGAACACTTTTGAGCAGAGGAATCGGGAAACAGAAGACGGGAGTCAGAATCCTGCTGCTTCTGATGGGCGCCGCGGGAATGTGGGCACAGACGCCGGACGCGCTGCTGCCGGCCAAGGATGTCAATCAGTTGTGCAAACGATCCGTGGAACTGATGGAAGCGGGCGGAGTGGTGATGCCCGATTTACAACGGGCGGCGGCTCCGATCGTCGAAAATGTCCGCCAAGCCTGCATCCTATTGCAGGATCGCGCTGGATCGGGCCAGGCGACCTATCAGTTCATGATGAACCTGCGCGCCTATCTCTCGCTGGCCGATGCGATTCCGAAGCCGTTTCCATTCCCCGACGCGTCGAAACAGCAGTTCACCGAATTGCGGGACAATTCGACGCGCCTGGATTCCCACTTTCGAGCTCTTCTGGATGCGAAAGACGCACAGCTCCGCAGCCCGGATCGCGACGATCTGCAGCGCTACGGAGATGCCAATACGAAGCTCCCTCCGCCATCCGCAACCAAGCCTCGGGTGGTGTTCCTGGGCGATTCGATCACCGATTCCTGGCGGCTCAACGAATATTACACCGACAGCGATTTCCTGAATCGCGGAATCAGCGGGCAGATCACCGGGCAGATGCTGGGGCGAATGAAAGCGGATGTGATCGACCTGCATCCGACGGCGGTGTTGATTCTTGCCGGCACCAATGACCTGGCGCGGCAGATCCCGTTGACGGCGATCGAAAACAATTACCTGATGATGGCGGATTTGGCGACGCTGTATAAGATCAAAGTGATTTTCGCGTCGGTCACGCCGGTCAGCGATTACCACAAGAACGTGAATCCGGCGTATGAGATGACCAAGGATCGTCCACCGGTGTTCATCGCCGCGCTAAACGATTGGCTTCAGAAGCTGTGCGAGCAGCGCGGTTATGCTTACGTGAATTATTTCGCCGCGATGGTGGACGGCTCGGGTCAGATGCAGCAGGATTTGAGCGACGATGGGTTGCATCCGAACTCCAAGGGGTACCGGGTGATGGCGCCGTTGGCGCTGCAAGGCATTGAAAAGGCGTTGGGAAAGCCGGCCGCACCGGCGCCGTCGAAACCTTCCCGCAGGCGATCCTCGTCTAAATCGAAGTAGGCTCCATGCGACGGATGTTACCAGTCTGCCTGTTCGCGGCCGTTTCGATCGCCGCGTTCGCGCAGCGGGTGATGACGGCGGACCAGGTGATCGCCTTCATCAAGTCGTCTATCCAGTTGCATTTAGACGATGTTAAGATCGCCGGCTACCTCAAGAAGATCAAGTTGAGCGATCAACTGGAAGACCGTCGAGTGGAGGAATTGCAGGGGATCGGAGCCGGACCGCGCACCATTATCGAATTGCGCGAGATGAGTAAATCGTCGGCCAGTCTGCCGGTTGCCACTCCACCGCCGCCCCCGCCGCCGCGCGCCGTGATTCCGCCGCCGAGTCCGGAAGAGATTGACCGCATCCTGCACCAGGTGCTCGACGGCGCGCGAAGTTACGCGGACAATCTGCCCAATTACTTATGCGTACAGGTTACGCGACGGCATTACGATCCCACTGGCACGGAGAACTGGCGGCTGCACGATACCATTCAGGAGCAGGTCAGCTACGCGGATCACACCGAGAACTACAAGGTGGTGATGATCAACGGGCAAGCGGTGGCGAATGTGGATCACACGAAATTGGGAGGATCGACGCTGTCGGGCGATTTCGGGTCGATTTACGCGGAAATTTTCGATCCGGAGACGGCCACCGAGTTCACCTGGGACCATTGGGCGACGCTTCGCGGGCGGCGCATGTATGTGTTCGCGTTTCACGTGCCGCAATCGCGTTCGCACTTCACCATCGCGGCGGGAGAGACGCATCGGGTGATCACGGCGGGGTATCATGGCCTCATCTACGCGGATCGCTCGACCAACAACGTGATGCGTTACAAGTTCGAGTGCGAGGACATTCCACTCGATTTTCCGATACGGGACGTGCGGCTCGACGTGAACTTCGATTTCATCGACATCGCGGGCCAGAAATACGTGCTTCCGCTCAAAACCGAAGTGTGGTCGCGCGATGGCAGGTACATGACCTGGAACGAAGCCGAGTTCCATCTGTATCGCAAGTTCGGAACCGAATCCACCATCACGTTCGACACGCCCGATCCGATTCCTGAAGATCAGACCAAGGAACAGCCGGCGGTGCCGGATTCAAAAGACGTAAAACCGGTAAAGAAGAAACAGCAATGAAACGTGCCTGTGTAATGCTGATTTTCGCTGTCGTGCTTTATGCACAAAGGCAAATGACCGTAGCGCAACTAACGGGGTTCATCAAGTCGTCAGTGCAGCAGAAGCTGGACGATAAAGAGGTCGCCGAGGTATTGAAGAAGACCCAATTGAGCGAGAAGCTGGACTTGGGTACGCTAGGGCAGTTGATGAACCTGGGCGCGGGGCCGAGAACGTCGGCCGCGCTGCGGGAATTAAGCGAAACGTCGGCGAGCCTTCCGGCTCCCGCTAAAGCATCCGCTGTTCCCCCGCCGCCGGTACGCACTTTCGCCACGCCCAGTGCTGAAGAGCAGAAGCAGATTCTCGAACAAATTCGCGATTACGCGGTCAACTATACGCAGAACCTGCCGAACTTTATTTGCGACCAGGTGACGCGGCGCCAGGTGGATCCTTCGGGCACCGGCGACCAGTACCGCCAGATGGACAAACTCCAGGAGCAGCTCACCTATTTCGATCACAAAGAAAGCTACAAGGTGATGGCGGTGAACGGCGAGATGGTGCAGCACAAGGACCACAACAAGCTGGGCGGCGCGACGTCGTCAGGTGAATTCGGCAGCGTGATGGGAGAGATCTTCGCGCCGGAGACGCAGACCGAATTTCAATACGCGAGGCTGGGCAAGCTGGATGGACGCATCGTGAACGAGTACGATTATCGCGTCCGCCAGCCGATGTCGCATTACAGCATTTTCCACGAAGGATCGAACCGGACCATCATCGCCGGCTATCACGGCCGCATCTGGGCTACACGGGACAGCAACACGGTGGTGCGGATCACGCTCGAATGCGAGGACATCCCGCGCGATTTTCCGGTGCAGGAAGTGTCGCTGGACCTGTGGTACGACGTGATCCAGATCGAGAATCGGGACTTCGTTCTGCCGCTAAAATGGGACTTGCACTCCCGCGAAGGAAAATACCTGGTGTGGAATTCCGCCGAGTTCGCGTTGTATCGCAAGTTCGGAACGGAATCGACCATCACATTCGACGCGGGCGGTGACGATCCTAAAGACCAGAAGAAGGGTGAGGCCGCCAAGCCTCCGGTGAAAAAGCAACAGTGAGAATTTTCATTTTCCTACTGCTGGCGACCGCCGCCGCGTTCGGCCAGGACCCGGATGCCGCGGCGCAGAAACAGATCATCGCCGATGTGCGGGCAAAAGCGCTGGAATACCTGAAGACCGGACCAAGCTACAGCTGCACCCAGGTAATGCGCCACAACGTTGACGCCAGCGGCACCAACACGAAATGGAAACTGGTGGACACGATTCATGAGCGGCTCACTCTGCTGGGCGATAAGGAAGAATTCGAGGTTCTATCGGTCGGCGGGAAGAAGCCGGGAAATTCGCAAAATCGGCCGGCCGGGTTGATGTCGCTCGCCGAGTTCAACAGTCTGCTTTCGAATATTTTCGATCCAAAAGCGAAGGCCGATCTCAGTTGGGGCAAAATCGAATCGCTGCGCGGCCACCGCGTAAACGAACTTGGCTACCGGGTAAACAAGGAAAATTCGTCGGTGACCATCGGCAAGAAGGATCTGACCGTGGGAATCCTGGGGTTGATCGACGCGGACGCCGAGACGGGAGCCATATTGCGAATCGCCAACGTGGTGACCGATATTCCCGCGAAGTATCCGCTGCAATCGGTGTCGCTGGACGAGAATTGGGAATACCAGAAAGTCGGCGACCAAGTGGTGCTGGTTCCACTTAAGGGCGACCTGCACCAAAAAGACGGAAAAAGCCTGATCTGGAATGAAATCGAGTTTCGCGATTTCAAGCCGGAGACGGTGAAGAAGTCGGCGCGCTAACTTTAGCCCAGCGCCGCGATCACGGCGTCCGACACTTCCCGCGTCGAACTGGTCCCAGCCAGATCGGGCGTGCGGATGCGACCTTCCGCGAGCACCGCGGCGACGGCTCGCTCCACCGCGCGGGCTGGCTTATCGAGTCCCAAGTGATCGAGCAGCATCGCGCCGGAGAGAATCATCGCCAGCGGATTCACGACGCCGCGCCCCGCGATATCCGGCGCCGAACCGTGGACCGGCTCGAACATGGAAGGAAAACGGCGTGACGGATCCAGATTGGCGCTGGCGGCGAGGCCGATGCTTCCAGTGAGGATCGCGGACAAGTCGCTCAAAATGTCGCCGAACAAGTTCGATCCGACGACGACGTCGAAAGTATGCGGACGACGCACGAAGTTCATTGCGGCGGCGTCCACCAAGAGCGATTCGGTTTCGATGTCCGGGAAGTCCGAGGCGACCTGCGCGAAGGTGCGATCCCACAGCACCATGCTGAACCCCTGGGCGTTGGATTTGGTAATCGAGGTGACGCAACGCTTTCCGTTGCGGCGCCGCGCGAGTTCGAAGGCATAGCGCACCACGCGTTCGATTCCGCGCCGCGTGAAGACTGCGGTCTGAATGGCCACTTCTTCCGGCTGATGATGGTACAGAAAGCCGCCGACCTGGGCGTACTCGCCTTCGGTATTTTCGCGGACCACAACCAGATCAATGCCGCGATCAGGAGAGCCGCCTTCGCGCCCCGCGAGCGGCGACGCGACTCCAGGATAGAGAAATGCTGGACGAACGTTGGCGTATTGATCGAACGCCCGCCGGATCGGCAGCAGGAGTCCATTGAGCGTGATGTGATCGGGAATATCGGGATGTCCGATGGCCCCCAGGAGAATGGCGTCGGAGCGCCGCAACTGGTCCAGCGCATCGGCCGGCATCATGCGCCCGTGACGGAAATAGTATTCTCCGCCCCAATCGAAGACCACGTAATCGAGCGCATCGGGAGCCGCGTGATCGAGCACGCGGCGCGCCTCCGGCAGCACTTCCTGACCGACGCCGTCGCCGGGGATCACCGCAATCGAGAAATTGCCCATAGATCGAAGGATAAACCGATTGCGCTTGAGGGAACAGCTTGGGTTTTGAATCGAAAGAGCCTAGCGGCCTTCGTCGTCGATGGCGATTTTGAGCGCGCGAAGGAATTTTTGATCCTGCGAGGTCAGCTTGATCTTTCCTACCTTGCGCCGTACCGGCTCGGGCTGATTGCCCAGATCGATGGTCTCGCCATCTTCGGATTCGTCGGCGTCTTCGCGCTTGTTGAATCCGATGGTCGCTTCCAGCACTAGAAAGACGTCGTAGCCGGCCCGTTTGATCTCGCCGATCGCGGCCGCTATGCGGTCGGAATCGGAGAGCGACTCGTTGATCGCGTTCCCGAGCTCCTGCATCAGGTCCTTTAATCGATCTTCCAAGGGATCCTCTTTCCGCCCCTCCGAGGCTTATTCTCGCGGCCACCTTCAGCATAACACCGGATCCTCAAACCGGCGATCCAGCGCCCGCGAAAATGCTCAATCCTCTTATCGGCAGAAGGCCGGCCGTCCTGCAGGATGCGCGGCCCGGCTCCGTCGATTCACGTTTGTTAGGATGAAGATACGAGCACTCCAGCCAATACGGGACGAATGGTGCAACGGTTTCTCGAACACGTTATGCCGAACGTGGTTCGTCCGCTGCAGGCATTGTGGAATCAGATGGTGGGATTCTTATTTCTGGTGCTGGCCGTATCCCCCATTCCATCGGCGATTAAGGCGATGCGAACCTATCATGGCGATACCGACACTCTGTTCCGCATTGTTCTCTCGATAAGCTTCGCCGCACTCATGGCTTACTTCGGGATCACCTCTTTACTCCGCGCGCGAAGGATTTCACGCCCATGAGCGGGGAAATGCCGGGACGTTTTCCCTTCACCCGCGGCATTTATCCCGACATGTATCGGCGGCCGCACCTGGACCATGCGCCAGTACGCCGGCTTCGGCTCGGCCGAGGAAAGCAACCGGCGCTATCGTTACCTGCTCTCGCAAGGCACCACCGGGCTTTCGGTGGCCTTCGATCTGCCGACGCAAATGGGACTCGATTCCGACCATCCGCTTGCTTCGGGCGAAGTGGGGCGAGTCGGCGTCGCCATCTGTTCCCTGGCCGACATGGAACGGCTGCTCGAAGGAATCCGTCTCGACGAAATCACCACATCGATGACCATCAATTCCACGGCATCGATCCTGCTGTCGCTTTACGTCGCTCGTCGGGAAACGCCAGGGCGCGAACGTTCGCAAGCTTTCGGGAACGATTCAAAACGACATTCTGAAGGAGTACATCGCGCGCGGCACCTACATTTATCCTCCGCGCCCGGCGATGCGCATCATCACCGATCTGTTCGCGTGGGCGGGAGCCGAACTGCCGGAATGGAATACCATTTCGATCAGCGGCTATCACATTCGCGAAGCCGGATCGACCGCGGCGCAGGAAGTGGCGTTTACGCTGGCCAACGCGATTGCCTATATCGAGGCCGCCGTCCGCGCCGGACTCGACGTCGATTCGTTCGCGCCGCGGGTCTCGTTCTTCTTCAACGCGCATAATCATTTTCTGGAAGAGATCGCCAAGTATCGCGCGGCGCGGCGGCTCTACGCGCGCATCATGAAAGACCGGTTCGGAGCGAAGAATCCCAAGTCGATGATGCTGCGTTTCCACACCCAGACGGCGGGATCCACGCTGACCGCGCAGCAGCCCGATGTGAACGTGGTGCGCGTGGCGTTGCAGGCGCTGGAAGCGGTGTTGGGCGGAACGCAGTCCCTACATACCAATGGACGCGATGAGGCGCTCTCGCTGCCGACCGAGGAGTCGGCGAGGCTGGCGCTGCGAACGCAGCAGATCATCGCCAATGAAACCGGCGTCACTAGCGTGACCGATCCACTGGGCGGAAGCTTTCATATCGAGGAGCTGACCGATGCGATCGAGCGCGAAGCGGAGGCCTACATCGACCGCATCGACGTCATGGGCGGCACGCTGACGGCGATCGAGAAGGGCTTCATTCAGGGCGAAATTCAGAACGCAGCTTACGCTTTTCAACAATCGGTGGAGCGCGGCGAGACCATCGTGGTCGGCGTGAACCGTTTCCGCCAGACGGAGCAGAATCCTCTCCCGCCGTTTCGCATGGATCCTGCGCTGGAACAGGGCCAGGTGGCGCGGCTCCGCGAACTTCGGGCGTCACGATCGGCATCTTTGGTGGACGAACGGCTGAAATCTCTGGAGCAGGCCGCGCGTGGGTCGGACAATCTGATGCCGCGCATCTTGGAAGCGTGCGAGGCGCTGGCCACGGTCGGCGAAATGTCCGATCGCCTGCGCGGCGTTTTCGGCGAGTACCGCGAATCATGATTCTCGAAAATTATCGAATCGAAAATGCGCGTGAGCTGATCACGCCTGCCCTGGCGATTTATCCCGAAATCGTGGATGCGAACATCGCTGCCACGCTGCGGCTGCTCGGCGGCGACGCTAATCGCTGGCGTCCTCATGTGAAGACGGCCAAGCTCGGATTCATCATGCATCGGCTGGTGGAGCGCGGCGTCATGCAGGCGAAATGCTCTACCACGGTGGAACTGGAGACCGCTTGCGCGGCGGGTATTCGCGACGTACTGCTGGCTTATCCCGTGGTCGGCGCGAATGCGGCTCGCGTCCGGGAGATTGCCGCGGCGAATCCGCGAGCGCGCATCTCCGTGCTGGTGGAAAATACCGCGCAAGTAAAGGCATGGGCGGGCAGCGGCATCGGGATTTTCATCGACGTGAATCCCGGAATGGATCGCACCGGCATCGAGCAGGAGCACCTGACCGAAATTCTCGAAGTGGCGCGAACCGCGGGTCCGGCATTTCGCGGCCTGCACTATTACGACGGGCACATGCACGCGGCCGCTCTCGAAGAACGCGAAAAGCAGGCGCATCGCGGCTATGACCGGTTGATGCAGATCGCGGGCGAGGTGGAGCGCGCGGGATTCAAGATCGAGGAAGTGATCACATCCGGAACGCCGGCATTTCCCTGCTCGGCGAGCTACGCGCCGTTCCGCAGCGCGAGCTTTGTGCATCGCGCGTCGCCGGGAACCGTTGTGTATAGCGACGCGACCAGCCTGACGCAATTGCCGTCCGAATGGGGATACCAGCCGGCGGCGGTGGTGGTGTCGACCGTGGTCAGTCATCCGAAAGCGAATTATCTGACCTGCGACGCCGGGCACAAGAGCGTTTCCGCCGACGCGGGCGTCCCGACCTGCATGGTGATCGGGCATGCCGATCTTCGTCCGCTGAAGCCGAGCGAAGAGCATCTGCCGATGGAGGTGCTGAGCGGGGCGGCGCGTCCGGAAATCGGCGAGGCGTTGTACCTGGTGCCGCGTCACGTCTGCCCGACGGTGAATAATTTTGACGACGCGCTGCTGGTCAGCGGCAATCGCGTGATTGGAATCGAGCGGGTGACGGCGCGAGGTCACGAAGCTCCGCTGAAATCCTGGTCACATCGCGCGTAGCGCCAGGTTCACGGCCACCATCACCACCGAAGCCGCTGGAATCACCAGCAGCGCTTTGGTGAGCCGCTTGGGATCGCCGCCGGCGATCGACCCGATCACACGCGAACTGACGAATAGCCCCAGCCAGCCGGAACTGATCGCGATGCCTTGCGCGGTCGCGGTCAGCGTATGGAAACGATCGGCCACCATCGCGAGCACCGTCGGGAACACCGGTGCCATCGCGACGCCGGCGAAAAATACGGCCATGCCCGCGGCTTTTGTCGTCCGGACCATCCAGAACGTGGTGATCGCCATCAGGATCGCGGCGGCGAGCGTGACGTTCTGAGCGGACACCGTGAGCAGGACCTGCGACACGACGACGCGTCCAATCAACAACCCGAGCGCGAATCCGAGAGACAGAATGTTGAGCGCTCGCGATTCGGGCACTCCCTGGGCGATCAGATGCTGCGCCAGCCAGTTCCATACGCCGACTTCACAGGCGACGTAAAGGAACAGCATCAGCGACAGCAGAAACAACGCCGGCTTGCCGAGTACCGCGGCCACCTCCGAAAATACGAAACTCTGCGCTCCCGCGGGCGCGGGCATGGGCGTTGCGATATGGATCGCCAGGGTAAGGGCGGCGAGCGTCGCCACCACGTAACAGAGCTTCACCGAATTTCGCTTCAGCAGATTGGCAGAGAGAAAGGGCGTCAACAATCCGCCTAGGCCGAAAAACAGATTCAGCAGATTCAGAGTGGTGGCGCGGCTGGATTCATTGACGTCGCTGCCCAGCGCGTTCGCTCCGGTGACGATGATGCCGCCTCCCAATCCGAGCAGAAACAGGTACATCATGATGGATCCGAAGCCGGACGATTTCGGCAGCAGGAACAGGGCGATGGTCACCAGTGCGAGCCCAAGCACCAAGCCCGCTTTCTTGCCTTCGTTGTCGATCAAAGGGCCGACGCCGACCGAGGCGATGATCAAGCCGAGAGCCTGCATGGAGGCGATGGTCCCGTTTTGTTTCGGCGTCAATTTGAAGCGCGCCGAAAGATCCGGCAAAATCGTCCCCAGCATCGCGGCGATCATGCCATATACGAAAATCGCCAGAATCGCGGCCAGAATCAGCATGAGGGCGATCTTAACACGCCATCTTCGAAGCGAACCCAGTATTCCAATGGACCTGGTGCTATACTGTGGTCAGGTGTCGAGCTTAAGGAGTGGGCGAAAGCCCACTTTTTTATTGCGCCGGGGTTTTGACGAGCAAAATGGCAGTAGGAAATCGCGAAACGGTTACCGAAAAAGTCCGCGAAATTGCCGAACGGGTCGCGTCCAACGCGGGCCTCGAGGTGGTCGACGTGCAGTTGCTCGGCGGCGGACAGAGCCGGCTGTTGCGCATCTTTATCGACAAACCTGAAGGAGTTAGCCACGCCGATTGCGAATTTATTTCGCAGCACGTGGGCACCATTCTGGACGTCGAAGACGTGATTCCGGGCGCGCGCTACACGCTGGAAGTCAGTTCGCCGGGAGTCGAGCGGAAGCTCACCAAACCGCGCGAGTTTGAGCGATTTGTCGGACAGAAGGTTAAAGTCGTGTTGACGGCAGCCGGTCGAAAATCAGCGCCACTGGGTGGGCGCGCTGGTCAGCTTCACCGAAGGAATCATCACCCTCGAACCATCGCCTGGCCGGAGCGTGCAGTTTCCGCTCGAACAGGTGGAAAAGGCGAACCTGAAGTTCGAGTGGTAATCCTCGAATCATCGGAACAGGATTCATATGAGCTTGGGAACGATTTATCAATCCATCGAGATCTTGAGCAAGGAAAAGGGCATCGACCCGAAGATCATCCTGGACGCGGTCAAAGACGCCATGCTGGTGGCGGCGCGCAAGCATTTCCGCACCACCGAGGATCTGGTGGCGGAGTTCGATGAACGCACCGGCGCGATTCAGATTTTCGGCGTCCGCCGGGTAGTGGCGGAAGTGACCGATCCGGACAAGGAAATCTCGCTCGAGAAAGCGCGCGCGCGATTCATCCCGGGGCGGAGATCGAAACGCGAAGTCCGCTTCGCCAAGCCGACCGAGGCGCTTGGGCCGCATTTCCGCGCAGACCGCCAAGCAGGTGATTCTGCAGAAGGTCCGCGAAGCGGAGCGCGAAAACATTTATTCGGAATATTCCGGCCGCGTGGGCGAACTGGTCACCTGCGTCATCAAGCGCATCGAAGGTCAGGATCTGATCGCGGATCTGGGCAAGACCGAAGCTCGGCTGCCGAAGAAAGAGCAATCGAAACTCGAAAGCTTCAGCGTCGGGCGACCGCATCCGGTGCGTCATCAAGAGCGTCGAAAAAGCCGGCAAGAACGCCGGCGTGATCGTATCGCGCGCCGCGCCGGAGCTGGTGATGCGCCTGTTCGAACAGGAAGTCCCGGAAATTTACGACAACACCGTGGTGATCAAAGGCTGCGCGCGCGAAGCCGGCGAGCGCACCAAGATCGCCGTCTCCAGCCGCGACCGCGACGTCGATAGCGTCGGCGCCTGCGTCGGCATGAAGGGCATGCGCGTGCAGTCCATCATTCGCGAACTGCGCGGCGAGAAGATCGACATCATCGAATTCAACGACGATCCCGTAGCGTTCGCGACGCACGCGCTGAGCCCCGCGAAAATTTCGCGCGTCACGATTCTCGACGCGGTGGAAAAGCACATGGAAGTGATCGTCGACGACACGCAGCTTTCGCTCGCCATCGGCAAAAAGGGACAGAACGTCCGGCTGGCGGCGAAGCTGCTCGGCTGGCGCATCGACATCAAGAGCGAAGAAGAAAAGCGGCAGGAAGTCGAGTCGCAAATGGCCGCGCTGGTGGTTCCGGGCGCGCCGGTTTCGGTGCTGATCGATCACGGCCTGACGGAAGCAGTGGTCGAAAGACTGATGGCCGAGGGAGTGACCACGGTGGAACGGCTCGGCTCGATGACGCCCGAAGAGCTGGAAGCAGATCGAGAGCATCGATCCGAACCATTGTGGAGAGCATTCAGATGGCGGTCAACAGTTACTACGGCCAGTTTGAAAGCTCCGTGGAAAGTCCCGGCGATGCTGCGAAATCAGTTGCGACGGATGAGGCTCCGAGTGATCCGCAAGCGGAAGCGGAGCCCGAAATCGAATCTGTTACGATAGAGAATACGGAGCATCCGGCCGTTGAATAACGCGCCGGAGGAAGGTTCGGGATCGTCTGTTAACCCCGGTCAGCGCTTGAAGTTCCCGCGCCGGGGCGTCACTGTATGAGTAAAATTCGCATCAACGAGCTGGCCCGCGAACTTGAGGTCAAGCCCAACGTGATCCTCGAGTTGTTGCCGGAATTGGGTGTTACCGACAAGAAGACGCACTCCAGCTCGCTCGACGATGATGTCGCGCTCGAAGTGCGCCGGCGTTTGACCGGCAAGGGCGGAGCTGCTTCGGCCGAAGGATACAGCGACGAAGACACGCACGCTGATCATTCAAAGCCGGAACGCGAACATTACGCCACCGAAACCGCTGTTCTCGAGGAGCCTGAAACGTCCCATCCGCAGCACGCCACCCGGGTCGAGCCCATGCCGAAAGTGGAGCCGCCTGCCGCTGAAGCGCCGAAGGAAAGCGAAGAAAGCGCGCCGGCGCGGCCGATGCATCCGCTGCGTCCACCGTTGGCGAGTCAGATGACGGGAACGGTACCGCCTCCGCACGTGGCGCATGCTCCTGCCGCTCCGGTCACTCCGCCTATCTCCCGAGGATCCACGATTCCCGCTAAACCCGTTCCATCGCCGCGCCCTGGGCAAATTCTCTCGGGACCGCGGCAGCCGCTGCCGCCGGGAGTGAGCGATCTTCTTAAGCCCAGTCCGACGGTTGCGATTCCGGGCGCGCCGCGACCCGCGGCCGTTCCCAGTATTCCGACACCGCGTCCGGCTCCGCGTCCCGGTGTGAGCGCGAGCCCGGCCCAGCCTTCCCAACCGGCCGCTCCGGTGGGTGGCGGTGGACCGTTGCGTCCGCCAGCAAAACCGAATCTGGCGGGTCAACCTGCGGCGCGACCCGTGGTGCCGCCGCGTCCCGATATGGTGGCGCGGCTGGCGCAAGCCGCCGGTTCCCGGCGCTCCGGCGATGCCTCGTCCGGGGATGCCGACCAATCGTCCGGCGAGCCCGGTGCCAGGACGTCCGATTTATACCGGTCCGGTGCGTCCCGGCCAGCCATTGATGCGCGGACCTGGTGGTCCTGGAGGAGCGCCGTCCGGCCCTCCCGGAATGCGTGGACGCGGGCCGTCCGATGCATCCGACGTCGCCATTGCGCGCCGAACCGGCGACGCTGCCGACCGATACCGGGCGCCGTCATGCGACCAAGCCCGGCAGCACGCGGACCGGCGCCGCGACGTGGATCAGGAAGAGGGTCGTCTACGGCCGGTATCGCGCCGTCCGGAAGCGTTCCAACCGCCGCCCATCGATCGCGAAATCACCATCGCCGAAGGCATCACGGTGAAGGAGCTTTCCGAAAAGCTCGGCATCAAGGGCAACCTGGTGGTCAAGCGGCTGGTGGAGAAGAAAATTCTCGCGACCATCAACCAGACGCTCGACGTCAAGCTGGCCGAAGAGCTGGCGCGCGATTTCGGCGCGTCCACCAACAAGGTCAGCTACGAAGAAGAGACCACGCAGGACATTCAACAGACCGAGGTCGACCAGGATCGCGAGAAGCGTCCGCCGGTGGTCACCATCATGGGCCACGTCGATCACGGCAAGACGTCGCTGCTCGATGCGATTCGTTCGGCGAACGTCGCCGAGCATGAAGCCGGCGGAATTACGCAGCACATCGGCGCGTATCACGTCGAGAAGAACGGCCGGAAGATCGTATTCATCGATACGCCGGGTCACGAAGCGTTCACGCGCATGCGCGCCCGCGGCGCGAAGGTCACCGATATCGTGATTCTGGTGGTGGCGGCCGACGACGGCGTGATGCCGCAGACGCTCGAAGCGATCGATCACGCCAAAGCGGCGGAGTGTTCCGATTATCGTCGCCATCAACAAGATCGACAAACCGGACGCGCAGCCGGAGCGCATCAAGCAGCAGCTTTCCGATCGCGGACTGCTGGCCGAAGACTGGGGCGGCGAGACGGTCATGGTGCCGGTCTCCGCGAGAGCCAAAACGAATCTCGACCTGCTGCTCGAAATGATTCTGCTGGTGGCCGATATGCAGGACCTGAAAGCGAATCCGGCGCGGCCCGCCATGGGCACGGTGCTCGAAGCGCAACTCGATCGCGGACGCGGTCCGGTGGCGACGGTGCTGGTGCGCAACGGAACGCTGAAGGTCGGCGATTACTTCATCTGCGGCTCGGTGTTCGGCCGCGTGCGCGCCATGTTCGACGATCGCGGCGCGCCGGTGCGCGAAGTTTCGCCGTCGATGCCGGCCGAAGTGCTCGGACTCGAATCGCTGCCCGAAGTGGGCGACACGCTGCAAGTGGTCACCGATACGGCCAAGGCCAAGCAGATCGTCATCTATCGCGAGGCCAAGGCTCGCGAAGTGGCGATGTCGAAGACCAATCGCATCACGCTCGATCAGCTGCACGATCAGTTGAAGGAAGGCGAAACCAAGGAGCTGAACATCATCCTGAAGACGGACGTGGGCGGCACGGCCGAAGTCCTGACCGATACGCTGCAAAAGCTTTCCAACGACAAGGTCAAGATCCGCGTGCTGCATTCCGGCGTCGGCGCGATCACCGAAACCGACGTGCTGCTGGCCTCGGCCTCGAACGCGATCATCGTCGGCTTCAACGTCCGGCCGGAACGCACGGCGCAGGCGGTGGCGGAGCAGGAAAAAGTCGACATCCGCCTGCACACGATCATTTACGAACTGGCGGACGAGATCAAGAAGCGCCATGACCGGCATGCTGGAGCCGGTGTTCAAGGAAGTCTACAAGGGCCGCGCGCAGGTGCGCGAAGTGTTCCGCATCAGCAAGGTCGGCGCGGTGGCCGGCTGCATGGTGGAGGACGGAGCCATCGCGCGCAACAGCGAAGTTCGCCTGCTGCGCGACAACGTTGTGATCCACACCGGCAAGATCGACGGTCTCAAGCGCTTCAAGAACGACGCGAGCGAAGTGAAGCAAGGCTTCGAATGCGGCATCTCGCTCGCGAATTACAACGACATCAAGCCGGGCGACGTGATCGAAGCGTTCGCCACCGAGCGCGTCGCGACCGAAGCTTTCGTCTAAGCGAAGCGCGGGGATTACGAATGCCGAGCGTCGGCGTCATCATCCTGGAACTGCGACTCGACGAATCGCATTCGCTCAAAGACAAGCGGCATTACGTCAAGAGCCTGAAAGACCGGCTGCGCAGCAGATTCAACGTCTCCGTCGCCGAAATCGATTATCAGGATCTGTGGCAGCGCGGGTTGATTGCAGTAGCCACAGTATCAAGCGATCAGCCTCGAGCCGAACAGGTGCTGCAAAGTGTAGAGCGCGACGCCGCACAGCTTCTCGGTCCGCTTCTGGTAAACGTGACCACGGAATGGCTGGCGTAACGTTACGCACTTTCTGCGCGTAGATTTTACCGGTGAGCGGCGATGCTAATCGGAAGCTCCGCTGATTCTCCGCCGTGATCCAATTTGGCGCGAAGCGTGCATTATGTTGCCGCATGAACTCGCGAATCCACATCAGTCTCGCCGCGATGGCGCTAGTCGCCAGCCTTTCCGCGCAGGTCCCGAATCCAACCTCGAGAACTCAGCCACCCGAGCAAATCACGCCGACCCCGATTTTCCGAGTGCAAGTGGTGGCGCGCACGACACAGGCGGTGAATTATCTGCACCGGGGTGGAACCACGACCATCGGCTTTGCAGGAACGCCCCTGCTCGCCAGAGCGAAGGGCTCGGCCAAGGTCGAAAGTGTGCGCGGCGTGATTCACGTTTCCGCGGAGTTCAGGAATCTGGTCCCGGCCAGCAGCTTCGGTCCTGAGTACCTGACATACGTTCTCTGGGCGATTTCCCCCGATGGACGTCCGGTGAATCTCGGCGAGTTGACGTTGAATGATTCCGGCAATGGTTCGGTCAGCAAGATCGACACGACCAGCGACATCCAGACCTTCGGCATGATCGTGACGGCCGAGCCGTATTACGCGGTCACGCAGCCGAGCGACGTGGTGGTGATGGAAAACGCCGTTCGGCCGGATACGCGAGGCGTGATCGAATCGATCAACGCGCGTTACGAACTGCTGCCGCGCGGCATGTATACCAGCGAGGGCAAAGCCGGAGGATTCGTCCCGGTGCATGTGAGCAAGAAAGATCCATTCGAACTGTATGAAGCGGAGAACGCGGTGCAACTGGCGCGCGTCGCCGGCGCGGACAAATACGCATCCGATAGTTTTGGCAAAGCTCAGGCGGCGCTCGATCAGGCGCTGCGTTATGAAGGGCAGAAACCGGGCCAGAAGCCGGTAATCACGATGGCGCGCGAGGCGGCGGTTCGCGCCGAAGATGCGCGGGTGATCGCGATTCGCGCCGAGAAGCTGGAAGCCGACAATCAGGAGCGTCAAGCGGCGCTCGATCGCGAAAACGCGGCCAAGGCACAGGCTGAAGAAGAAGCTCGCCGGCGCGCGGAGGCGGATTCCGAGCGCAACGCCGCTGAGAAAGCCAAGGCGGAGGCTTTAGCCGCGGCGCAACTGGCGAATCAGGAGCGGCGCGCCGCGGAGCAGGCCAAACTCGAGGCGGACCAGGCGCGCCAGGCGGCTATCGCCGAGCAGCAGAAGCTTGCCGCGGAAACCGCACAAGCCAAGCAAGCCGCGGCCGACGCGGAAGCGATGCGTCAGAAAGCCGAGCAGGACCAGGCGGCAGTTCGCCAGCAACTGCTCGCTCAGCTCAACTCGATCATGCAGACCCGCGATACGGCGCGCGGGCTGATCGTCAACATGTCCGACGTGCTGTTCGATACCGCGAAGTACTCCCTCAAGCCCGGCGCGAAAGAAAAGCTGGCCAAAGTGTCCGGCATCATCCTGTCGCACCCCGGATTGAAAATCGCCGTGGAAGGGCACACCGACAGTATCGGTGGCGACGACTACAACATGAAATTATCCGAAAATCGCGCGGCGAGCGTCCGCGATTATCTGGTGTCGGAAGGGGTGAGCGAGGACGCCGTCACGGCCCAGGGATTCGGTAAGACCAAGCCCGTGGCGGACAATGCGACGGCTGCCGGCCGGCAAGCGAATCGCCGGGTGGAGCTGGTCGTGTCGGGCGATATTTTGGGGACCAGCCTCACCGACACGCGGACGTCATCGAAACAGTAACAGATTCGTCATTACATCGAAACCTATTCGAACGACCCCGCGTGATAAGCTTCACGCAGGGGGTTTTCGGATGAAGCGTTTTATCGCAATATTGCTGTGTTCTCTTGGAATTGCGCCGTGCTTCGCGCAATTCGAAACTGCTGAAGTCCTAGGTACGATCCGTGATCCGCAAGGCTCTGTGATCCCGAAGGTGACGGTCACTTTAACGAATCAGGAAACCGGAATCGAGGCTAAAACCACCAGCGACGGAAACGGAAATTTTCTGTTTTCGCCGGTAAAAGTCGGGAAATACACGGTCACGGCAGAGGCAACCGGGTTTTCGAGAGCGGTCGCCGCCAACATCTCGGTGGACGTGAACGCCCGCCAGCGCGTCGATCTCACTATGCAGGTGGGGCAGGTAACGGAGTCGGTGAACGTCACCGGTGTGGCTTCCGCTCTCACCACCGATTCGAGCGAGCACGGACAGGTGATCAACACCCAGCAGATCGTCGAGCTGCCGCTGAACGGCCGCAACTATGCGGACCTGGCGCTGCTCTCGACCAACGTGATCAAATCGCCGATCGCGGTATCCTTCTCGGCAAGCGGCACGCCTCGTGAAGGATCCTTCAACGTGAACGGCATGCGCAGCACCTATAACAATTTCCTGCTGGATGGACTCGACAACAACATGTATGGCACCAGCAATCAGGGTTATTCATCGCAGACGGTGCAGCCGTCGCCGGACGCCATCGCCGAATTCAAGGTGATTACCACCAACTACAGCGCCGAATATGGACGCGTCGGCGGAGCAGTGGTGAACGCGGTAATGAAATCGGGCACCAATCAGTTCCACGGGACCGCTTACGAATTTCTGCGCAACACCGCGCTGAACGCGGACGGTTTTCAGTTCGCTCCGCTGGTGTTCAAACCCACGCTGCAGCGCAATCAGTTCGGCGCGGCCATCGGCGGACCCTTCATCAAGAACAAACTGTTTTTCTTCGGAGACTACGAGGGCTACCGGCAGTTGCAGAATTATCTCAACTTCGATTCCATTCCGAACATGAACGACCGGCAGGGGATCCTTCCAGTAACCGTGGTCAATCCGCTAACGCAGAAGGTTTATCCCGCCGGTACCCAGATTCCGATCGCGCAAGTGAATCCGTTCGCGGCCTATGCGCTGAGCAATCTGCCGGCGACCAATGCTGGAGGAGCCGGCAGCCGCGCGAGCAACGACGAAGCGCTGCTTCTGATCCGCGACTATAGCGATAAGTACGACTTCAAGATCGATGATCAAATCAACGACAAGATGTCGTTATTCGTCCGCTGGAGCCAGCGCAAGGATCTGCAATATTACGCGCCCGATCTGACCGGCCCCTCGGGCGGCGACGGCAATGGGTATATCCATACCATCGACCAGAACGCCTCCATCGGCTACACGTGGGCGGTCAACGCGACGTCTATCCTGGAAGCGCGCTTCGGGTTCACTCACGTGCTGGCCGGCAAGTTGCCGCCGTATCTCGGTGGGCCGAGCATGGCCTCGCTGTTCGGCGGCTTTCAGGGTCTGCCCACCAGTTCCAATCTCACCGGCGGCCTGAATACCCAGACCATCAGCGGATTCGGAACTGCGCTCGGACGCCAGACCAGCAATCCCCAATTTCAAAATCCGGAATCGTTCGATCCCAAGCTGAACTTCTCCAAGCAAATCGGGCAGCACTCCCTCAAGACGGGATATGAGTTGACCATCATTCGCACCGAGGTACTCGATGTGAACCCGCTGTATGGTCAGGATACTTACAACGGGCAGTTCAGCAAGCCGACCTGCGCGCAACTGGGGCAGGCGTCGGGCTGCAGCATCGCCGCGGACGCGACCAGTTACAATCTCGCGGACTTTATCTTCGGCCTGCCCAGCGCCGTCAATTTAGGAAACAACTTTGTGGCGAATCTCCGGCAGCATGTCCACGGACTTTATGTTCAGGATGACTGGCGCGTCACGCCGAAGCTGACCGTGAACGTGGGCCTGCGCTGGGAATTCGCGACCCCGCTGGTGGATCGCGATAACAACTGGTCGAATTTCGATCCTACGACCAACACCATGATCCGCGCCACGGGAGGAAGCCTGTATAATCGCGCGCTGGTTCATCCGAATTATAAGGATTTCCAGCCGCGCATCGGGTTCGCCTATAACGTCACGCCAAAATGGGTGGCGCGCGGCGGCTACGGAATCAGCTACGACTTTTTCAATCGCGTTGGAAGCGCGATCGAGGGGATCAATGCTCCCCAGGCGTTGTTTGGCGTATTCACCCAGAGCATGCCGCAAGGCGGACCGGTGCCGTCAACCTTCCTGACGACGCTCAACAGCTTTAGCACCGGGATCGCCAATCCGTCGAACTTCAATCCGCTGGTTTCGAACGTCGACTACATCCCGGCTAATTCACCGTGGTCCTACGTGCAAAACTGGTTCCTGTCGGTGCAGCGCCAGATCACCAATAGCACGGTGGTCGAAATCGCGTACAACGGAAACCACAGCCTGAATCTGCCGATCATCGCGGATTACAATCAGGCCACGCCGAATGCACTCGGCGGCACGTTGACGTATCAGCAGCGCGCGCCCGTTCCGAACTTCGGTCCCATCACCTGGGTCGATCCCGCGGGCAACAACCATTACAATGGGCTTTCCGCCCGCCTGGAGCATCGTTTCACCGCCGGTCTGTACTTCCTGAATTCCTTCACCTGGGGTAAGGCCATCGGGGATTCCGAGCAGGCGCTCGAATCCTACGCCGGCGCCGTGGTTTCCGATCCACAGAACATCCACAATCTCGCCGCGGAAGCCGGACCGTCGAGCTTCGACGTAACCTTCAACAACGTGACCAGCGTCGTGTACGACGTTCCTTTCGGCAAGGGACGTAAGTACGGAGCGAACATGAATCCAGTGTTGGATGCGGTGCTGGGCGGCTGGGAACTCAACACCATCAATACCGCTCACACCGGCACGCCGATCAGCGTGTACTACACGCCGTCGACAGCGAACCAGACCAGCGGACTGTCGAACGATTATCGCGGCCAGCCGTTCCTTCGTCCCAACGTCAGCGGCAGTGCGGCCAGCCAGAGCAAGTCGCAGATGATCAACACGTATTTCGCGGGATACACCTTCACCACTCCGCCGGCGAATGCTCCCTTCGGCAATCTGGGGCGCAATGCATTCCGCGTGCCCGGCCTGGAGCAGTGGGATTTTTCGGCAAACAAGAATTTCCGCATCCGTGAACTGGCTACCATCCAGTTCCGTTCGGAGTTCTTCAACGTCACGAATCACACCAACTTCGGCATTCCGACCGCGAACCTGAGTTCGTCGTCGTTCGGGCAGATCCGGAGCACCTATCCGGCACGGCAGATCCAATTCGCCCTAAAGGTGATGTTCTAAAAAACAGGGGCCAGGGATCCGCAGTCAGGGGCCAGTGGCGAACAAATGTTCCGACTGGACGCTAACCGCAGATCCCAGACCCCTTTTCTAACTAAACTTCGCGCTAAACCTCGCGACGCTTGGTTCGGCCCAGCAATTCTTTCGCGCGGGCGATCGCTTTATCCTCGGCTTCTTCTCGCGTTGAGCCGGTAGTGCGAGCGAGCCCCGCGCCCGGGGAGACATTATCGGCCCGGCAATGATACGTTTCGCCGATCTGATAGCTGGTGAGGTTCACGGGCCAGCCGTCGATTTCGATTTTTCGTTCCGCGAAATGTTCGACTTTCATGCTTTCGCCGATGCCGCTCCCCGCTCCACGGGCGCTCCCACCAGATTGCCCCATTCGGTCCACGACCCGTCGTAATTCGACACGCGATCGTAGCCGAGCAGGTACGTGAGCACAAACCATGTATGGCTCGACCGCTCGCCGATGCGGCAGTAGGCGATCACCGGCTTCGATCCGTCGACGCCTTCGCCTCCGTAGAGCGCCTTCAGATCGTCAAACGATTTGAAGGTTCCGTCCTCATTACAGGCCTTGCCCCAGGGAACGTTGCGCGCATGAGGGATGTGTCCGCCACGCTGGCACGTTTCCGGCAAACCCGGAGGCGCGAGAATTTCGCCCGAGAATTCCTGCGGACTGCGCACATCCACCATCGCGTGCGAACGGCCCTGATAGGCGGCCTGCACCTGATCGAGGAACGCGCGAAGCGCATTGTCCGGACCGCTGGCATGATACGCGGCCGCGGCGGGCGTAGGAGTCTCCGTGGATACATCCCGCCCCTCGGCGAGCCACTTCTTTCGTCCCCCGTTCATCAGCTTCACGTTGGTGTGGCCGTACATGTTCATCTGCCACAGCGCCCATGCCGCGAACCAATTGTTGTTGTCGCCATAGAGCACCACCGTGGTGTCGTTCGCGATGCCGGACTCCGACATCAGCTTCTCGAACTGGTGCTTCGACAGAATGTCGCGGCGCGTGGTATCGCAAAGCTGGGTGTTCCAGGCCCAGGCGATCGCGCCGGGAACATGGCCTTCTTTGTAGGAATTCGTGTCGACGTCCACTTCGACGACTCGGACGTTGGGATCTTTCGCATGCTGGGCGACCCACTCGGTCGACACCAGCGCTTCGGGGTGCGCGTAATCTGCCATTGTGTGTTTCCTCTTAGGGAATTATTTCATGCGGAACTAGTTGGATGCCCAGTTGGGAGGAAGGGATTCGATATCTTTCTCGAGTATGGTAGTATGGCCATAGATATGGCAATCAAGGTGACGTTCACGCTGGATGAATCCACCGTCGCCCGTTTGAACCGGACCGCGGAACGGTTGGCAAAGCCGAAAAGCGAGGTCGTCCGCGAAGCCATCGCCGAATATGACGCGAAATCCGATCGCCTAAGCGAGGCGGAGCGGGAACGCATGTTGCGCGTCCTGGATGAGATCCTCGCGAGCCCGTCGGATCGCTCGCAAGCCGGTGCCGATCGTGAAATCGCGGAAATCCGCCGTGCCCGGCGCTCCGGTGGACGCCGCCGAGCGGAATGAACATCCGGTCATGGTCTTATTGGATACATCGATTCTGATTGACACCCTGACCGGTGCCAGAACCTCGGGGCCCGTGCTGCGCGCTGTGTTGTCGCGAGGTGAGCGGGTGACGGTGCCATCTCTGGTGATCTATGAGTGGTTGCGCGGTCCGCGCACCGAGGCTCAAATCGCGAATCAGGAGCGCCTGTTTCCGTCCCGCGCCGCGATTCCGTTTGGACCTGAAGAAGCGGGTATAGGCGCGCGGCTTTACCGTTCGGTTGCGCGGGCGCAATCGAGAGAGATGGACATCGCGATCGCGGCCTGCGCGATCCGCAACGAAGCCGCGCTATGGACGTTGAATTCCGCGGACTTCGCCGACATTCCGGGCTTGCGCCTCTTTAAGCCGTCAGCGCGCTCTTAGCACCTACGCCAGGTCGAACTTCTCGTGGTGCAGCAGTGGGTCGCTCTTCACCAGCACCGGACGCCGCAAAACTTCCTCCAGCTCTTCCAGGTACTTGTTCTGATGCGATTTCAGCACCTTGGCGACATCCGGATGGACCCGCAGCATGACGTCCTTGCCTTCGACGCTCGACGCCATTTTGCGCGCCTCCGTCAGAATTTCGCTGACCACCGTCTGCACACTCTTGATGTATCCCGCGCCGTCGCAGTGCGGGCACGGCGAGCATAGCGTCCGCTCGAGCGATTGCTTCACCCGCTTGCGGGTAATCGCGACCAGACCGAAATCGTTAAACTGCAGAATCTTGTACGGAGCGCGATCGACGCGCATGGCTTCTTCCAGCGCCTGCATCACTTTCTGCCGGTTCTTGCGCTCGTCCATGTCGATGAAGTCGATTACGATGATTCCGCCCAGGTCGCGCAGGCGGACCTGGCGGACGATCTCCTTGATCGCCTCCATATTGGTTTTAACGATGGTATCTTCCAGGCGATTGGTCTTGCCGACGTACTTGCCGGTATTGACGTCGATCGCCACCAGAGCTTCGGTCTGGTTGATTACGATGAAGCCGCCGGACTTGAGCCAGACCTTCGGGCGCAGGGCCTTCTCCAGTTCGGAAGTGACGTTGAAGGCGTCGAAGATCGGCGCGTCACGGGTGTAGAGCTTCACTTTGCCGACCAGCGCTGGTTGAAACCGCTCGACAAAGCGCAGCACACTTTCGTAATTCTCTTCGTTGTCGATCCAGATCGCCTTAAAGCTGTCCGCCAATTGATCGCGCAGGATGCGCTGGACGATGTCAAGATCGTGGTGCAACAGAACGGGCGCGGGTCTTTTCTCAGCCTTGGAGCGAATATCGGTCCACAGGTTATAGAGAAACGCCATATCCGCGGCGATTTCCTCTTCAGTGCGTCCTTCAGCCGCGGTGCGGGTGATGAATCCGCCCACCGGTCCGGGCCGGCGGCCCTGCAGAATCCGCTTCAGACGCAGGCGTTCTTCGTCGCTCGAAATCTTTCGCGACACACCCATATGCTCGAGCGTGGGCATATACACGACGTAGCGTCCCGGCAAGGCGACGTGCGAAGTAATGCGCGCGCCCTTTTGTCCCAAAGGCTCCTTGGCGATCTGAACGATGATCTCCTGGCCTTCCTTCAGCATGTCGGAAATGGACGGCGTCTGCCCTTGAACGGGCCGGGCGACCGTGCGTTCGACGGTCGGCGGCGGCACAGGACCTCGCGGCTGGTCCGACGGAGGACCGCCACGTCGGCGACGCATCCGGCGCGAAACCCGGTGCGGATAACGTCCGCCGCGCTCGCGAACCGCGGCGCTTCCGCTCTCCGGCTCCGATGGAGCCCCGCCGTTGCTCTCACCTTCAGTCGCTTCGCCTTCGGCCGCCGGCTCTTCCACTTCTTCCAGCACTTCGATCTCGATGCTTTCGTCCAGACCTTCGGCATGGTTCAGGATCATCTCCTGAATGTCGCGATCTTCATCCTCATCGAGCATCGACGCCACCAGAGGCCCCGCCTCTGACTCGGCTTCGGCTTGCTCCTCGGCGACGCCTGCCTCGACCATCTCCGGAGTCACTGGCTCCTGCGGCGGCTCCTCGACGGGAACGGGCGCGACCTCAGGTGCGGCCTTCGGAGCCGCTTCGGCCACCGGATGCGCGGGTGAATCGGGCAGCGCATTCTCCGGGGGATAATGGATCGGCTCATCGTACTCGGTTTCCGCCTCTTCATCGCCGGCGGACGTTTCCCGGGTGCCGTTGACCGCGGGTGCCGCGACGCCCTCGCCCGTTTCCGCTCCTTTGTACTTCGCCAGGGACTCGCCAGGCAGAATCAGCGGGGTCGATTCTTCGCCGTGGCTTGGGGCAGAATTCGGTTCGGCTTCTGGCGCGTTCTCCGCTTCCGGTTGCGAAGCAGGCGCGTCGGCGGCGTACTTGGCGTCCGGGAATCCCCGTCCGCGATTCCGGCGACGTCGGGACCGGCGTCCTCGCCGATCGCCTCGATCCTCGCCCCGTTCCTGGGCCCGCGGTTCGCCCGAGGAAGCGGGCGTGGCTTCAGCTGGAGGCGCGGCGGTTTCGGTGGACGGCGCCGGGTGGCTCACCGGATGGGTGAGATGAACGGCCTGCGACGGCGGAGGACGACGCTCACGCTCCCGTTCGCGCGGCGGCCGCTCGTCGGTTACCTGATCGAAGTCCTCATGTTCTTCCAGAAAATCCGAGACGTACAGGAAAGTATCGCGCTCCAGCCCCAGATCGACAAAGGCCGACTGCATGCCGGGAAGCACGCGCGTCACCCGTCCTTTGTGAATACTGCCGGCGAGCGAATATTCGTTGGCGCGCTGGAAGTAGACTTCCACCAGCTGGTCGTCCTCAATCAGCGCCACCCTGGTCTCGTGCCGATTGGCCGAGATCACCAATTCCTTGCTCATGTCATCCTCCCTGCCCGCGACTCAGTTGCCGCGGGGCCGGCGGACCAGTCCTGCCGACTGCCAGGTCAGGGGATGGGCTAGAGCGGTTCGGAAGTTATGGACTGGACAATGGCCCGGAGTGGAGCCGTCCCTCATACACTCCGGATAGACTACCTGCCCGACCAGTACGCGAAACCGTTCTAGCGCCAGGGCTTTCCACAACCCCTTCCAGAGCCGTCGAGTCCGGCCCATCGTTTACGCCATCACGGCTTCAAAAAAATCGTTGCTACCGAATCCCGTCTCTCGTCCGCACACCCCACTCAAGGCGTTTGGTCCGCTTCTGAATCCTATGTTCGCACTCTGGAGGACCGGACGTGTTGGAAGCGCCCCGCCCCTGAGACTGCGCTCAAATCCTCAACTCGCAAATCGCCGGAGCCGTACGTTGTTCACCAGCCCCAGCATCATAAATACCGAAAACATACTCGAGCCGCCCGAACTCATCAGCGGCAAGGGAATTCCCGTCACCGGCATGTTGCCCACCACCATGCCGACGTTCACCAGCACATGGAACAACAACAAGGTTGCCACGCCCATGCAGATATACATTCCGGCGCGATCCGGCGCCATCTGCGCATTTTGCACTACTTGCATCAAAAGCAGAAAATACAGACCCAGCGCCACCACGATCCCGACAAATCCGTGCTCCTCGGCAAACGCTGAAAAAATGAAATCCGTGTGCGGAACGGGAAGAAAGCGAAGCTGCGTCTGGGTTCCCTGGGTGACGCCCTGACCCCACATTCCACCGTGCCCGACCGCGATCTTGGACTGAATCACCTGGTACCCGCGGCCGCGAGGATCGGCCGAGGGATCGACAAACGTGATCAACCTCGCCCGCTGATAATCCTTGAGGAAATACCAGCCGACGGGGAGCGCCAATGCGCAGACGATCAACACAATCGCCAGATAACGCCATCGAAGCCCTGCCAGCAGAACCCCGGCGGCCAGAATCGGCAGGTAGGTCGAACCCGTGCCGAAATCAGGCTGGCTCATCACCAGCACCGTCGGAATTCCGACTAACCCTCCTAATTTCAGTAATTCACGAAGCCCGATCTCGTCACTTTTCAACTCCGACAGGTACCGAGCTACCAGTAATACTATCACTATTTTTTCAAACTCGGAGGTCTGGATCTGAAACCCCGCGCCGGGAACCGTGATCCATCTCCGGGAATGAAAAACCACGTCGCCGATCGCAAAAGTGAGCAGCAAAGCTCCGATCGACAGCGCATATAACAGCGGAACCTGGCCGAGCAGCGTGTGGTAATCGATGGAGGTGACCAGCCACATCAGACCCAGGCCAATGAAAATCCACAGCACCTGTTTCCACCATGCGTTGTGCCACTTAGTGTCGTGCGTCGCCGAATAAATCTGCAGCACGCCGAGGGCGCAGATGATCAGGCTGATGATGAGGAGCGGCCAATCCAGGTCGCGAAAACTACGATAACGCGCCACGTTGCTCTTAATTCTAGCTTATGAAGCTGTGCCCCGCGCGTCCCATCACGCGCCCGGTTTGATGAACAGCGCCGTCTGCTGCGGCTTCGGCATCGCCTCGCGCGCTTTCTTGTCGAAATATGCCTTGATCACGTCGCGTACGATCGGCGCCGCCGCGTAGCCATGACCGCTCGACTCGAACAGCGCGACCACCACGATCTCCGGGTGGTCCGCCGGCGCGAATCCTTCAAACCATCCATTCTCTTTCGCCAGCGCGCCTACTTTGCCGGATTTCGCCAGTTCCAGGGACACCAGTTGCGCCGTCCCCGTCTTGCCGGCAATCGCGATGCCCGGAACCTGCGCCGATGCGCCAGTGCCGCCTTCATTCACCACGCCGAACATCCCGGATATCACCGTGGCGATATTCTCGGGTTTAAAATTCGCACGGCGAACCGGCTCCGGAGGCGTCGCCGCCTTCACCAGGTGCGGGCGATACCAGACTCCGCCCATCGCGATGCCGCCGATCGCGTAGGCCATCTGGATCGGCGTTTCGAGCAGCGCCCCCTGCCCGATGGCCACCGAAATCGTTTCTCCGGCGTACCACTTTTCACGCATGGTCCGAAGCTTCCATTTGGACGACGGCATCAGGCCCTCGGCCTCGCCGGGCAAATCGATTCCCGTTTTCTTGCCCAGACCCACCAGTTGGCCATACTCCGCCAGCGTGTCGATGCCCAGCTTGTTTCCGACGGTGTAGAAATAGGTGTCGCAGGAATGCACGATCGCGTTGTGCAGATTGAGCGTCCCGTGCTTCTCATCACAGCGGTAAAAGTGGCCGTAAAAGGTCGCGCCGCCGGCGCAATGCACCGCGAAATTCGGGTCGATCGTATTGGTTTCGAGCGCCGCCAGAGCCTCGATCGGCTTGAACGTCGATCCCGGCGCGAACTGCGCCTGGATCGCCCGGTTCAGCAGCGGATTGTTGGGATCGCTGGTAATCGCCTTCCAGTCTTCCTCGCGAATGTGGCCGGTGAACGCGTTCGGATCGAAAGACGGGCGGCTCACCATGGCCAGCACTTCTCCGTTGCGCGGATCCAAAGCAACCACGGCGCCGCGCTTCCCTTCGAGCGACAATTCCGCTACGGCCTGCAGGTCCAGATCGATGGTGAGCTGCAAATTATTCCCGGAAATCGCTTCCTTATCTTCCAGCGTCTGCCGCTCCCGCCCCATGCTGTCGACCACTACGCGGCGCTGGCCGTCGATGCCCATCAGCAGGTCGTTATATTGCCTTTCGAGTCCGAACTTGCCGACCACGTCGCCCGACGAATATTTCGCGAATTCGGGGGAGTCCAAATCCTGTTCGCTGATTTCACCCACGTATCCGATGACATGCGCCGCCAAGCCGTTGCGCGGGTAGAGACGCCGCTGATTCTGGATCAGCTCGAGCTCCGGAAAAGTCTGCGGGTCGCGATGCGATTCGACGAACGCGATCTCCCCCGGCGTCAGCTCCTGCTTGATCATCATGGGCACGTATTTCGGGCGTGAGGCGAAGCGCCGCAAGCGCTCGCGAATGTCGTTCGGATCCAGATGCAGCCCCGCCGCGATAGCATCGATATGCTCCGGCTTCAGATTTTCACGTGCCAGCATCAGGGTGAAGGCGGAATGATTATCCACGATCACCCTGCCGTCGCGATCGAGAATTTTCCCGCGCGGCGCGAGCAGCGGAACCGTCTTGATGCGATTCCGATCGGCCAGCTGATCGTTGGCCGCGTGATCGCGCACCTGCAGAATCCAGAATCCGGAGATCAGAAACAGAAAAATGGCGACGGTGAGGTATTGGAACACCGCGATGCGCCCCAGGGCGAATCGCGTGTCGTCCTTGAACAGACGGCCCGGTGCTTCCGGCTGCGCTCGATGCTCTTCAACAGGTACCACTGCCCTACCCTGTGACCTTCAGTTTATCCAATATGTGAAACAGCGGCACGGCAACCGCCGCGTTCAGCACCGCCTCAATCATTTTCTGCTGCGGATCGAAATCGAGCGCCTGGCCGAGCAGCGCGCGCGACAACACCCAATAAAAAAATTCGTGAAAGAACACGAAGAAAAACGCGAGCACCAGCCGCAGCATGGGATTCTCCACGTCGAATCGCTGGCTCACCGACGCCGCGAAATATCCTACCAGCGTCTTGACGATACCGAACATTCCCAACGGATGCTTCGACAGGCAGTCCTGCGCCAGGCCGATCCCGGCGCCGAAAAACACGCCCGCCACCGGCGACCGGCGCATCAGCGCGAAATACACCGTCACCAGCAGCGGCAATTCGAGATAGGACAAATAGGTGACGAACTGCGGAACGTACACCTGAAACAGAATCGCTGCCAGCGGGATGCCGATCATCGCGGCAACGTTGAACTTCGAGACGCGATCCTTTTTCCGCCCCTGTTCCGGGAATCCCTCGGCGAATTCGTTCATTGCTTCGGCGGCTTCGCGGCGGGCTTCGGTGGGATGGATTTTTCGGCTGCTGCCTTGCTTTCCGCGTCGGCCTTCGCCTGCTGCGCCTTGCGCGCGATCTCTTCCGGGCTCAGATTATAGTTCGGCGCGCCCGCTCCGCGCTCGCCGTAGACGTGTTTCTCAGCCTCGCCGATTTTGCGATATTCATCCACCACCCGATCCGCGTCCGATTCCGGGCCTTCGGGAGCCGGCGCCGCATTGGCATCCACCGGAGGACGATCCAGCAAATGCACCGGCTGCTCTCCAGGCGGAGTGTCGGGAATCGGCGCGTGTACCCCTTCAATCACGATCAGGACCTGTTCGGTGCCATTCTGAAATCCGCTCGGCGTGACGTAGATCTCCTTGCGCGTCTTGCCCGGCCGCACCACCGTCGCTTCGCCGACCGGCAGGCCTTTGGGGAAAATCAGATCGTCGCCGGAGGTGTAAAACCACTCGCCCTGATCCACCTTCTCTTCGTTCTGAACGTAATCGACGATCACCGTGCTGTTGCCCTGGCCCTTCACTGTTCCGTGGACGTGATTCTTCTGTGAAATGACCCCGGCCGCGAACGTCGGATCCGTGATCAGCAGCACAAAGGACGCCATCGGGTAAACGCTCTCCACCTTGCCTACAATACCGTCCGGCGTGATCACCGCCATGCCTTTCCGTACGCTGCTGGTGGACCCGCGATCCACGATAACCACTTTCGCGCCGGTATCGGTGGTGTTGCCGATAATGTGCGCGGCGATAGTCTTCGAAGGCGACTGCGTCTGGAAAATCGCGAGCGACCGCGCGCGGTCCGCCGTATCGAGCTGCGTCCGCAGGTACTGATTCTCCATCTCGGTGCGATCGAGTTCCTTGGTCAGCCGCTTGTTTTCCTCGCGCACGTCGAGCAGCACGAAGTAGTCGTTGAAGAAGTGCGCGGCGCTGCTGCGGCCGGTCTCGATCGCGCGCGCCAGCGGCGTGACCCCGGTGACCGCCCACACTCGAATCAGGCGCACCTCGCCGTTGCTCTTCACCTGATAGGCGAGCAGCACCAGTTGCGCCAGGATGGCCAGCAACAGCACCGACAGGTTGCGATAACGGTTGAGGAGTGCCTCCATACCGCAGAACTCCGTTTATTCGATCGCGATTCGCCGAAGCAGCTTGAATTCCGTGAGCATTTTCCCGGTTCCCAGGACCACCGAAGCAAGCGGATCTTCGGCGATCGACACCGGCAAACCGGTTTCCTGCCGGATGCGCTTATCCAGATTCTTCAACATCGCGCCCCCGCCGGTCAGCACAATGCCCCGATCGCTGATATCGGCGGATAGCTCAGGCGGCGTCCGCTCCAGTGCCACGCGAATCGCGTTCATGATGGTGGCCACGCATTCCGCCAGCGCTTCGCGGATTTCGCTATCGTCCACCGTGATGGTCTTGGGCACGCCTTCAATCAGATTGCGCCCTTTGATCTCAATGGTGAGCGGCTTTTCGAGAGCATACGCGGAGCCGATGGACATCTTCACTTTTTCCGCCGTCGTTTCGCCGATCAGCAGGTTGTACTTGCGCTTCATGTACTGCATGATGGCGTCGTCCATCTCATTACCGGCGACGCGCACCGATCGCGAATAGACGATGCCGCTCAACGAAATCACCGCGACATCGGTGGTGCCTCCGCCGATATCCACCACCATGTTGCCGGAAGGCTCGGTGATCGGCAGGCCCGCGCCGATCGCCGCCACCATCGCCTGCTCCACCAGGTACACTTCGCTGGCCTTGGCGTGATAGGCGGAATCGATCACCGCGCGCTTTTCCACCTGTGTAATTTCGCTGGGCACGCCGATAATAATTCGCGGATGCACCAGCATCTTGCGGCCGTGCGCTTTCTGAATAAAATAATTCAGCATGCGCTCGGTCACTTTGAAGTCGGCAATAACGCCGTCTTTCATCGGCCGGATCGCGACGATGTTGCCGGGGGTGCGCCCCAGCATTTCCTTCGCTTCCCGTCCCACCGCCTCCACTTCGCCATTGGTCTTGTTGATGGCGACGATGGATGGCTCATTTACGACGATGCCCTTCCCTTTCGCGAAAACCAGCGTGTTGGCGGTGCCAAGATCGATGGCGAGATCGGATGAAAAAAGGCTGAACAACGACCGCAAATTCATATGAAAATGTTCGACAGGATCAGCTTAGGAGGGGTACATCCAAGCCATCATCTCAAGCTACCACAGGTACCATTCGCGGGCAATGATTTTGCGCGGGTTACACTGATATCTTGAGTGAAACCGGCAAGTTGAGCCCCTCATCCCTCTCCCGGCGAGCCGTCCTCGCACTGCCTTTCGCGGCCGCTTGCTCCACCCGTGCTCCGGCCGGTTATCGAGGCTACGCCTTCGTCGGCAACGCGGACGGTCAGGCCGTCGCCGCGGTGGACCTGCAAGCCATGGCCGTCGCCAAACATATTCCGGTCGACGGAGCGCCGAGCCAGGTCCTGGCCTCCCGCACGCGGCCTTCGGTTTATGTTTTGACCCCGCTCAACGGCTCGGTTCATGAAATCGCTTCCGACCGCCTGAGCTTCGCCCGCAAAGTGAACGTAGCTTCGACGGCCCTCTCGATGGAAGTCGACCGGAAAGGCGATTCCCTTTATGTCCTGGCGCGTGATCCGAAAGCGCTGATCCGGGTCGCCCTCGATTCGTTTCGCGTGCAGGCGCGGATCCCTTTGCAGGAAGATCCCGTGGAGTTCGCGCTCTCGCCCGACGGAAAAACCGCGGCGGTCAGCTCCGGTTCCTCCGTTCGATTCGTGGATCTGGAGACGCAAAAGCTTGGGAATCCGCTCGCTGCGGGAGATTTTGGAGCGATCCGGTTCCTCTCGAACAGTAGCCGGATGATCGCCGCGAATCGAGGGGAACGGCAGCTTTCGGTCTATGACGTGCCAAGTTCCCGGCTGATCTCGAATCTGCCGGTCGCTGTCCGTCCCGATTATTTATGCTTCAATCGCAAACCGGGTGACGACACAGCCGAAGGCGGCCAGCTTTTCATCACCGGTGAAGGCATGGACGCGGTAGTGATTGTGTATCCTTACCATACCGCCGAAGTTGCCGAAACGGTGCTGGCGGGCCACGCCCCCGGCCCCATGGCCGCATCCGATTCCTACCTGTTTATCGCCAGCCCGCAATCGGGCGATGTCAGCATTTTAAATATCGGGGCGCCGAAAGTGATGGCGGTGGTCTCGGTAGGCAGCGATCCTGGAGCCATCGTGGTCACGCCCGACGATCAATACGCCCTCGTGCTCAATCGCAAGTCCGGCGACGTCGCGGTGCTGCGCGTCGGCGCGATTCAGCCCAACCGCAATAAGACGGCTGCGCTGCTGACCATGATCCCCGTCGGATCACGTCCGGTAAGCGCGGCCATCAAGGAAGTCTGATTACTTGTTCCAGTCGGCGGGCGCCGTCTCGGGCGCTGGATTGTCGGAATAGGAGTTCAAAGCCCGCTGCAGCGGTACCGGCGACTGCGCCGGCGAAGGCGCCGGAGACAGGTCCTGGGTATTCCGCTTGATATCGCGCAACAGGTCGCGGATTTCGCTCACATCCACCCCGATCTGGAAAACTTTGTAAATGCCGAAGATGACCAGCGAATACATCACGATGCTGACCAACCCGCTGACGATCATGGGAATTATGCCCAAGCGAAATCCCTCCCATGGAGGAAATCGGCGGAGCGCCGGGTGAACTTTACCGGTGGGCTTCAGTTGTCGAGCGCGATTGCGCGCCGGAATGCGCGGGCCCACGGAACACGGCGTTTAGAAACAATAAGTTAAGGCCATTCATGTAGCCCCGGTAGTTGGGATCGACCGTAAACGCAATCACCTGTCCCCTTCCGTGTGGTTCCACGATCAGGAAAGGCTTAAATGCCAGTTGTTTGCGATATTCGTCCCACATATATCCGCTGGCCAAAACCTCTTCGGGATTCGTAAATACCGCGACATTGGTCCCGCGATCGGCCTTTACCGGCCGGAAGATCGATTGCCCGGAGACCAGCGCATAGGCCGTATCCGGCACACCTGCTGCCGCCCATTCGTCCGTCTGGACCCGGATTTTCGCGATCGCGCCGTGCAAGCTCCCCGGCAATTCCGAATCGGGTTCAATCGCGGCGTCGAATCCCACTTGGTCCGCGATCATTTTTGGCTGCTGCGCCGGCGGGTCCGATTCCTTTGCCGGATCTCGCTCCGCTTCTTCCACCTCGCTCGACAGCAGCTTCATATTCTCGTCCGTCAGGAATTCCGACGCATCGGGCCCGGCGGCGATCAGCGTTCCACCAGCCCGCACCCACTCCCGCATCCTGCGCATGCCGTTTTCGCCAAGCACGGTGGCATACCCCTCGTCCGTATCGTCGGGAAGAATGATCACCTGGAATTGCGACAAATCCATGCCCGCCATCTGCCGCGTCCGGATCGCGGTGACCGGATATTGGAACTGACGTTCCAGCACGAAGCGAGCCTGTCCCGCCGAGCCAGGATCCGTCGGCCGATCCCAGGCCATCGCCACTGCCGGCCGCTTCATGTAAACCACGTGCTGGCTGCCGAGCGCGGGACCATCCTCTACCCAGGTGGTATCGTGCGCATCCACGTCGGCTCCGGTCGAGGCGGCCAGTTTCCGGATCGCGCTGTCGAGCGTCGCCGGATTCTCCTTCACCTTCAAAATCAGCGCGCCGCTCCCGTACGTCTTGCCGTCCAGCGTAAAGGGGCGATCGTTGCTCAACACGCGGTACCCCTGCCGCAACAGCCCGGTCAGCATCCTTCCCGACGCCGAGGTTCCCCAGGGAACCACATACACCACCGAAGCTTTTCCCGAAACGCGCCCTGCAATCGCCGCTCCGGCCTTCACCGCCACAAGACTCGACGATACAGGCGAACCCGATGCGAGTACCTCCACGTTGAATTGCAGCGGCAGGCTCCACGCCGTGACGTCGTAAATCTCGGATTGCCGCCGGCTCTTCCGTCTCGCCTCCTCAGCCTTCAGAAACTTGTCCGATAGCGGCACCTGCGTATCCAGCAGCACGTGGATCAACCGGTTGGCCGGCTGCGCGAGAGCGATGACATAGCTTCCTGCCGGAATCGGACGCCCATTGGCGGTGAAAGACTCCTGGGCCCGCTTCACTTCCGCGCCCTGCTCGATCATCAACTGCGCGAACTGGTCCACCTTGGTCACATCGCCGGCGCGGACCAGGATATAATCGCGAACCGGCTCCTTCGAGCCCTCCTCGATCGCGGATTTGCGATAACGCCGGAATTGGTCCAGCAGGTCCGCGCGATGCTGCGCCGCGACGTCGCAGGTCTCAAGCGACGTCAGGAAATGCCGCCGAACGGTATCGCGATAGGAAACCACCGCGTCGTCCGGACGCTTCACCACCAGTCCGCGCGCCGATCCGTTTTCGTAGGTCATCGAAACCGCGCCGTAATACGCCGGCCAGCTGGCCGTATAGCCGGGATAAAACGCGTCGTACATTTCGCGCGTGAAGTAACTGAACCCAAGTTGATCGAATAGCCGCGCATTGGCCTTGCCGAACCAGTTCTGCGCGTCAGCCTGTGCTCTGGTCAGGTGCGGATTAATCGGATCGGCGTCCGGAGCGAAATAATAGGTCCCTTCGGTTCCCATTTCATGCAGATCGACATACACTTCCGGGAGCCATTGCTTCAATGCATCGATGTGCCCACGGCTTTCCGGTTGCGTGATCGCCAGCCAGTCGCGATTCAAGTCGAAGAAATAATGGTTGGCCCGGCTGCCCGGCCAGGGCTCTGTGTGCTCGGCCGAATTGGGATTCGGATCCGGCTCGCTGCCGGCGCTCAATTCGTAGTTGCCGACAAACCGGTCGCGTCCGTCCGGATTCTGCAGCGGATTGATCATGACAATCGCGTTTTGCAGAATGGCGTCCACTTTCCTGTCATTCCGCGCCGCAAGCAAATGATAGGCCAGCTCCAGTGCCGCGTCAGACGAGGAAATCTCATTGCCATGCACCCCGTAAGCGAGCCAGACCACCACCGGAAGCGACGCCTGGATCCGCTGCGCGACCGCTTCGCTGGTGCTTCGCGGATCGGCCAGTTTGTGGATGCCGTCTCGAATCTCGTTAAGCCGTCTGATGTTCGCTGGCGACCCGATCGCGGCGTAAATCAGTCTGCGCCCCTCCCAGGTCTTCCCGTAATCCCACAACTTCATCCGCTCTGGAGATGCCGCGGCCAGCCGCTCCATGTAGCGAACGATTTGCGCAGCTGAGGAAATGTGCTCGCCCGCGTCATAACCCAGCACTTTTCGCATCGCCGGCACGGCCGGATCGTAGACCGTGCCGGGCGAATATTCGAATTTCGCCTGCGCGCACAGAATCAGCGGAAGTAGTGCCGGCCAACAGCGGCGAAGCATACAACGTGTCGATCAGTCCTTCTTGAAATCGAGCGATGCGGAGTTCATGCAATAGCGCAGCCCGGTGGGCCGTGGACCATCCGGGAAAACGTGCCCGAGATGCGCGCCGCAATTCGCGCATTCCACCTCGGTGCGGCTCATGCCGTGACTGTGGTCCTCGATCATTTTGAGATTCTTCTCGTCCGCCGGAGCATAGAAGCTCGGCCAGCCCGAGCCGGAATCGAACTTCGTTCCCGAGCTGAACAACACAGCGCCGCAGCACACACAGCGGTACGTTCCATCTTCGTGCATGTCGCAATACTTGCCTGTAAACGGCGGCTCGGTGCCCTTTTGACGGGTCACATGATACTGTTCCGGGGTGAGCTGCTTTTTCCAGTCGGCTTCGGATTTTTGCACCTTTTCCATACGCTTCCTAATGTACCGCGCCGCATTTTCGCCGGTCGCCCTCGCGTTGCGGCGGGAAACCATCGCCCTGCTAGAGTGTTATTGAAGTGGTGGATCAGACGCAGGCGGCGGCCGAACGAAGATTGCTCCTGATATTCTTGGCTCTGGCCGGCGCGGGGATGCTGATTTATTCGCAGACCCTGGCCTTCACCTGGGATGAAGGTTTTCATTTGCTGGCCGCGCAATTGATCCTGCGGGGCAAAAAACCCTACATCGATTTTTTCCACGGCCAGACACCGCTTTATGCCTACTGGAATGCTTTCTGGATGCGCCTGTTTGGCGAAAGTTGGCGGATAGCCCAGGCAGTATCCACGGTAATGACCGCGCTGGCCGCGCTATTGTTCGCCGACTTTACCTTCATCCGCCTGAAACCCGGTTGGCGGATCCCCGGCAGCATCACCGCAGCGGCGCTGTTGCTGATGAATTATCAGGTATTTCAGTTCGGAACCGTTGCCCAAGCCTACGGATTGTGCCTGTTTCTCAGCGCCCTGGCGTTTCGCTTCGCGATCCGTTGCGTCGAGCGGAAAAGCCTGCGGTCCGCGGCTCTAGCCGGATTTTTCGCGGGCGCGGCGGCCGGCGCTTCCTTGCTTACCGCCGCGCTCGCGCCGATTCTCTTGGCGTGGATTTTCTGTCATCACCGGGAACGCACGAAATCCGTCGCCGCTTTTCTCACCGCCGGCGCCGTCCCTTTCGCTCCATTTTTTTGGTTTCTGGCTCGGGCGCCGGTGCAAACCTGGTTCGACGTCGTTCAGTATCACGTGTATTACCGCGCCGCGAACGTGCAGGACGCCACCAAGTGGGATTTCGGCGTCATCGCCTCCTGGCTGGACTCCTCGCAGGCATTGCTCCTGGGAGGACTCGCGCTTCTGGGCTTGTGGTTCGTCGCGACGCGCAGCGAGTGGACCGGCTTACTCCGGCGGGAATTTTATCTCTGCGCATGGCTTTCGGCCGGACAGGCCGTCTATTTGAGCGCGACTCATCCCACCTTTCCGCGCTACTTCCTCTTTATCGTGCCGTTCCTGAGTGTGCTCGCGGCGGTCGGAGTCTACGCCGTCGGTTCACGCATCGGCGCGACGGAGCGGAGGATGCTTCCAACACTGGCCGTCATCGTCGTCACCGCGCTTGGCCTGGTGAAAACCTTGATCGACAGCGAGGATACCTTCCGCTGGAGCGAACTCGAACGCGTCGCCGCGAAGGTCAACGAGGTTACGCCGGCCGGAGCCCCACTGTGGGCCGACGAACACATCTACTTCCTGACCAAACGCATTCCGCCGCCGGGAATGGAATTTTCTTACAGCCACACCGTGAACGTCGATCCCGTCCTCGCAGCGCTGGTGCACGTGGTGCCGCGCTCTGAATTGATAGCCGAGATCGCCGCCGGCGCCTTTCAGACCATCGAGAACGCGGATGATGAGGATGAAATCGATAGCTTGGGAATCCCGCCGCTGTACCGGCAGCACACTGAAATCTCGGAATGCGATATCTTTTGGGATCTGAAGAGTCCAGCAAAACATTGAGGCGCGCCGACTAACCCGGGTGCGGCGCGCCTCGAGATCTTTTATTGGAACAGGATGTGGGTCGTCGTCCCCGCCACGCAAATGTCCTTAATTTCGTGGTTGGTCCCCTCTTTGTATCCAACAATCGTGTAGACATACTTGCCCTTGTTCTCTTCCACCTTCACGGAAGCTTCCACGGACGTCTTGCCCTGCCGAATGACTGCTTTATCATCCTTCAACTCGAGCTTAGCCTCGCCGGCCTTAAACTCGGTCCCGTTCACCATCGTGGGCTGATACAGGCTCACGCGGAAGGAATTTCCGGCGCTGGCCACCGCCAGCGAAACCACCGCGAACAACAATGCAATACGTTTGATCATATGAATTTTCGCTCCTCAGGTCGTCCATCGTAAGATTGTGCTTAACACTGTACACTTGTTTAACGGTGTTGATGACAGGAAAGTTCGAAAAGATTCAAAGAATATTTTGATGGGGTCGATCAGCGGGGTTCGGCCTAAAACGGGAACCGCGCCGGACCGCTCCCGAAAGAGCGATCACGGCGCGGAAACGATTCCCAAACTCTTGGGAAGACCAACTACTTGGTCGTGCTGGAGGTCTTCTTCTTGCCCTTCTTCTTGCCTTCCTTGGTCTTCGCCTTGCCATCGGTCTTATCTTGCGCGAAAGCAAAGCTGGCGGCGCCGAGGACGAGCGACATGCCGAGCATCAGGCTCATGATCTTTTTCATGGTTAATTCTCCTTGTGGTGTGTCGACGACTTCACGCCGTCTTCTGTACTAAGATGACATCCCGACATGAAACCACCCTTAAGGGTAAATTAAAAGGCCTTCATGAAGAAGGTGGGTCCGATTCTCACAGGATATCGAAAGTGTCATCGTTTCTTAATATTGCAGTCAGCTCCGAAGGATTAGCCGGAAGATTATCGCCTTTCTAAAAAGCAGAATAAGCCAAAAGGAATAGTCGCCCGCTAATTGATTTTCAGGATCTGGAAGACGTTGCTGTAATCGTCGGTCCAGGCGCGAAACCGGAACGGGTCACGAGCTTTGCGGATATCGGCGTACTTGAAGCTGGGCGCCTGAAACCAGGCCGGCTGCGACGTCAGCAGCACCCAAGTGGACGACGACAGATAGGATGCCTCGTTTCCATCGTCTTCCACGGTCATCGCCTGTTTGTCCAGATCCTCGGCGCCGCGTGCGCACACCGGTTCCAGGTCCAGATAACGATTCGAAATATGCAGCGCCAGGATCCCGTCCGGCTTCAGATGGCGGAAATAGAGCCGAAGCGCCTCCCGCGTCAGCAAGTGAACCGGAATCGCATCGCTGGAAAACGCGTCCACGGCCAGCAGGTCGAACTGTTGGCTATCCTGTTTTTCGAGCGTCAGGCGAGCATCGCCCAGCAGGATGCGTTTGTCCGCCGCGCGAATGGGGATAAAAATAGAACTGAGTCTGGGCGATCTGTTCCACCAGCGGATTGATTTCATAAATGCGAAAGTAGTCGCCCTCCCGTCCATAGGTCGACAGCACGCCAGCGCCCAGCCCGATCACGCCCACGCGAATCGGGCCCGCGATCCTGGACGGCGCGGATCGCGCGGCCCACGCCGGAATTCGGTCCGTAATACGAGGTCGGGACGTAGCGCAATTTCGGGTCCAGGACTTCTTCCCCGTGGTTGATGGTGCCGTGCAGGAGTACGCGCTCGCTATATTCCTGATCATCATCGTCGCGCACGTGGAGCACCCCGTAAAAATTGCGGACCATCAACACGTAGCCCTTGGTTTCTTCACGCTCGGTTCGAACCATATATCCCGCCAGCACTCCGACACTGAAGACCAGCGCGGTCCGGAGAGGCCATGCGCCGACTTCGGAACCTTCACATTCCACAGCACGATCATCGCGAGCACCGCGCACGCGACAATGCCGGTTTGGAGTTCCAGATAATCGTGAAATACCCGCGGAGCGATCAGCGCGACGAAAATTCCGCCCAACGCGCCGCCGAGAGAAACCATCAGGTAGAACAGCGTCAGATACCGCGGCGCCGGTTTGCGGCGCGCCAGTTCGCCGTGACACATCATGCAGCAGACGAAATAAGCCCGGCCGCGAAACCCGGAATCAGCCACTTGATGTGGAGATTCCCGTCATCGGCCCAGATCATGTACGCCATGCCGCCAAGCGCCGGGATCAGCAGCGGCAGGAAGATCCAGCGCTGATAAATGCGTCGCTTTCAAACGCGAGGATGAACGTCAGCAGATAGAGCGCCAGCGGCAGCACCCACAGCAGCGGAATCGGCGCGACGTTCTGGCTCAGATGATTGGTCACCGAGACCAGCAGCGTGGACGCGCAGGCCGCCAGCGCTACCCATAAAACCAGCTCGAGAACACGGGGACGCTCCCCGCCGCGGCGCTATCCACTTCCGGCGCCAGGGCCGATGTTTTTGCCATGCCGCGCGACTGGTCCACGCCGCCGCACGCGCACAACAGCGCGAAAAGCACATAAGTCGCGCTCCAGCTGAAGGCCTGCTGGCGCGAAGTGAGCTGCGGCTCCACCAGAAACGGAAAGCTGACCAGCGCGAGCATCGATCCGAAATTCGACAGCGCAAACAACCGATAGGGCATCGCCGCTGCCGGCTCCGCCGCACGTACCAGGCCTGCAGCAGCGGACTGGTGGACGAAAGCAGGAAATACGGCAGCCCGATGGTCGCGGCCAGCAGCAGCAGAATGCGCAAGCGTCGGATCGCCAGCTTCGGTCGGCTTCCACGAGGCGACGGCAGAATCGGCAGCAGCGCGCAGCTCGCCAGCAGCAAGCCGGCATGGACGCCCAACTGCCCCTCGGGCCTCAACCGCTCGGATCACGAAATGCGCGTATGCATATCCGGCCAGCAGCAGCAGTTGGAAGAACAGCATGGCGGCGCTCCACACCGCGGCCGATCCGCCGAACCACGGCAGAATCATCTTGGCGATCAGCGGCTGCACCTGGAACAGCAGGAACGCGCTCAGGAAAATCGTGGATGCGTAGAGGGTCATCTTGGGACGCTATTTCAGAATTTGAATGATGTTGCTGTAATCGTCGGTCCAGGCGCGGATTTCGGGACTGGTGCGGATGGTCTCCACCGAAGCGCTCCTTCGCGAAACTGCGGTGCTCGAAAAATCGCTGCCGGATCGCGCGACATCAGGACCCAGGCCGAGGTCGAATAATAAGCTTCCTCCTCGCCGTCTCGGTCACGATCACCACCGTGCCAGCCGAGATCCGGTCCGCCGCTGCCGGCGACACCGGCTCCAGATCCAGATAACGATTGGTGATGTTGACCGCCAGCACGCCGCCCGGTTTCAGATGCCGCTGATAAGTGGTGAAGGCTTCCCGCGTCAGCAGGTGGATGGGCACGGCATCGCTGGTGAAAGCGTCCATCGCCAGAAAATCGAGGTTTTCATCGGGCAGGCGTTCCAGCACCAGGCGACCGTCGCCCAGGTACAGATGCTTATCCGCCGGACAGGCGCGATAGAAACCGAATTCACGACTTGGCGATCTCCACCACCAGCGGATTGATCTCGTAATAGTGCAAGGTACGTCGCCCGGCGCGCGAGCGTCGCCGTCACGCCCGCGCCCAGGCCCAGAATTCCGATCCGGATGGGCCCGGCATCGCCCAGCGCGTGCGATGGCTCTCGCAATGCCCGAAGCGCGGCCGAAATAGGACGTGCGGAATCCGCTCGCGACCCGGCCATCCGCAACTGCGTGCCGTGATTGATGGTGCCGTGGATCAGCACGCGACGCCGGCGCACCGCCTTCCTCGCCGTCATCGTCGCGGACGCGGAGCACGCCGTAAAAATTTCGCGCCGAAAGCACATAGCCGCTGTTCTTCTACCACTTCGGCGCGCGCGATGAATCCGCCGAATCCGAGGGTGGCGACGATCAGCGCGGCGCGAGCCCACCAGCGGGCCGCTTCCAGAGGCCGCAGGTCACCAGAGCACCGACGCGACCATCGCGACCGGCAACTCCAGATAGCTATGAAAGAGCGCGAGGCGCGACCCAGCGCCACGAACAATCCGCCGGCCGCGCCGCCGACCGAGACCATCAAATAAAACTGCGTCAGATAGCGCGGATGCGGCTTGCGCCGCGCCAGCTCCCCATGGCAAACCATGCAGACCACGAACAACGCCGCGCACAGCGCCGGAATCATGCGTTTCACGTCGCCGTTGTTCTCATACATCGTAATCGCCCCAGGTGAACACGGCGAGCGATGCGGCCAGCAGCGGCAGAAAAATCCAGCGGTTGTAAATCCGGTCACTTTCGAAACACAGAATAAAACTGAGCAGGTAAAGGCTCAACGGCGCGATCCACAACAGCGGAATCGGCGCCACATTCTGCGTCAGATGGCTGGTTACCGCCAGCAGCAGAGTCGACGCGCAGGCCGCCAGTCCAATCCACAAGAGCATCGTGCGCGAGCCCGGAGCCGGCGCCTTCTCGAATGCCGGGCTCGGCATCGCGTTCGCGGCCCGCGCGCTCCAGCCGGCCCAGCGCACACCACGCGAACAGGCCGTATCCGGCCGACCAGCCCACGCCTGCATGGCCAAGCCGCATCGCGGGCTCGACCAGCACCGGATAACTCAGCAACGCGAGCATCGATCCGAAGTTGGAAAGCGCGAACAGCCGGTACGGAATCGCGCCGCGCCTGCGTCCGCACATACCAGGCCTGCAGCAGCGGACTGGTGAGCCGAAAGCAGCATGTACGGCAACCCGACCGTCGCGCCCAGTAGCAGCAGGATCTGCCGGTAGGTCGGCCTCGGCCCCGCCGGTTTCCAGTCGCGCCGCGGGAATAATCGGCAGCGTCGCCAAGCTCGCCGCGAGCAGCGCTGCGTGAAACCCACACCTGCCGCGACGCTTTCACGAACCGGATCAGGCAATGCGCGTAAAGATACCCGGCCAGCAGCACCAGTTGAAAAAACAGAAGCGCCGCGCTCCACACCGCTGCCGATCCGCCGAACCACGGCAGGATGAACTTCGCGATCAGCGGCTGCACCTGAAACAGCAGGAAGGCACTCAGAAATATGGTCGCGGCGTACAGCGGCATGGAACCGCTTAGGATACCGTAAACTTGACGGGCGGACAATAAAAAGAAGTAACGGATCGCTATTCTTTGCGCAAATCCCGCTCGATCGATTCCACGACTCGGTCGGGCTCCGCACTGGAAAGATCCTTCTGCAACCGGCGCAGCGCGACCCCCACTACGTCGCGATGATGCAATTTCGAGCCGAGCGAGGTCTGCGATAGTTTCAGCCACAGATCATGCAGCAGATCGACATCTTCCGGCCACAGCCTCGGCGGATGCGGACCCAGATTGACGTAGGTCGACGGACGATCCGGACTGATCACCTCCAGCGAAAACGGATGCCGGGGCTCGGGCAGCGCTTCCCAGGCCAGGCCGATGCGGCGCGCAAGTTCATCCGACTCCATGCGCGCGCTTACGCCGGTAACCAGGCGCGAAGCCTTTAGACTGGTCGCAGCCTGCGCCAACGCGTCGAACGGATTCACCGCCGGTACCACCAGCAACTCCACGGGCTTGCCCTGTTTTTCGGCGACCTCCACCACGTGACTGAAGAGTTCCTTCTCGTAATCGCTGAAGATCTGCGCGTCGGAAAGGTCGTATTCACCCGCGCCGGTCGAGATGGGACGCACCGTCATCACCACGATGTCATGCCGGCGAAGATTGGTCTTTTCGAGGACCCGCTTCAGATGTTCCAGGCGATGATAATCGCGCACCGCCACCAGAACGCATCCCCGCCGCGCGTGCAGGCTCGTGGAGATTTGCGATTGATGATCCAGATTGAACTGCTCCAGACCTTTAGGCTCCGCGTTCTTGCGCCGCAGATTCACCTTTTCGGAAATCGTGAACAGAAGAAAGAACACCACGGTGAACGCGACGCCGTATTTGGTCGCAATTTGCTTCGAGAACAGGTTTGCGACCGCCACCGCGCCCAATACGGCGGTGGTCAGCCCCAGACCCAGCGGGATCTCCCGTCCCGCGATGTGGAAATTCCACGGCACCTTGTATTCCTGATCCGAGCGCTGGTAGCGAAGAACCAGCACGCCCAGAGCCTTCATGAAGAAGCTCCATACCACACCGAACGCGTAAGCCTCCGCCAGGATGGTCATGTTGCCCCGGCTGCCGATAATGGTGGCGAGCTGCAGCAGCACGATCAGGTTGATCATGCGATAGGTTGTTCCGTAGCGATGATGGGGTTTGCGGAACCAGGGCAACAACACGCCGTCTTCGGCCACGCGATTCAGAACGCCGTTCGCTCCGATGATGGAAGTGTTCAGGGCGCCTGACAAAATGAGCCCCCCGACGAGCACCACGAACATATGGAACCCGAGGCGCAGCAGATAGGGGCCACTGAGGTTCATGGCCAGCCCGCCAAGCAGATTGTCCACCAACTTGACGCGTTCGGCATCGGGGATGATCATCCCCGCGAATACCGTGACGATGCCGGTGCAGAAGACGGCATACCAGCAGGTGATATTGGCCGTGATCCGCAAGTTCTTCAGTTTGGGGTAGGCGATTTCACGATATACCTGCGCCAGGGTTTCAAATCCGCTCATTGAGAGGAGGGAATGCCCGAAGGCGATGATCACGACGACCATCGGGATTTGGAGCCAGAAGGTTCCCTCAAACCAGCCCCGGGCATCGGCCGCGAAGGCGACGTTCGAAGCAACTGGCGCCGGGGGCAGGCTCCAACGGCCTTTTAGGAAAATGGTCAGCGGACACCAGACCAGCAGAATCAGCACCATGACGGTGGTGATCTGCATGATGCGCAGGGCCTTGCCGCTCGATTCGTGAACTCCCTTCAAATTCGTCCACCAGAAGTAAATGGTGATGATGACGGCGAAACCGGCCGCGAAGGTGTTCGGATCGATATGGATGTTCTGATGGATCAGATCACTGATCTCGTTGAGCAACGCCCCGAGGTATTGACCGGCGCTGACCACGCTGATCGGCCCGGTCAGGATGTAGTCGAACACCAGGGCGGAGACGGAAAATTTCGCGGCGACCGGCCCCATGCTGTCATGGACTACCACGTACACGCCGCCGCGCACGAACATGCTGCAGCTTTCCATGTACACGCTGCGCACCGCGAAGCTGAACAGCATCACGCCCAGCACGAACCATGGAGCCGACTTGCCGATGGCATGCTCGGCCGCGCCGCCCGCATAGAAAGCGGACGACGCAAGATCGCTGAGAACAATCGCAGCGCCGCGCCAGAAGCTGATGAAGGAGAGGGCGACCGTCGTCGCCACCACCACCTTCGGCGCGGAGAACGACGGCAAAGAACCGTCTTGTGAAGACATCTGAGATCTTTATTCTACGATCTTGCCCCTTCCCTTTGCCGAAAGCAGCGCGCGGGCGAGATTCGGGTCAGTTCGGACGAACCGACGTTACGCGCGGTTTTGCTTCTCCACGCAGCCATATATAAAGACAACTCGATGGATCCGGTTGCGCGGCGATCCGGATCTCCAGCCGCTGCCGTCCGCCGTCGAGAGGCTGTGGCAGTTGGTCCACCGGCTGCCCCTGATCCGCCGACCATCCTGTTTTTTCAATCGTTTCCAGATTCTCTCCGGTTAAACTGGCGCGAATTTGCCCGGTATCGTCGGTGCTCAGATCGAATTCCTGGATCTCGGGCAGGCGGACGATTCTCCCGATACGGTGGACATCCGATTGTCCTTCGGGACCGTTGAGCACCGCCGCCTGCAAATCGCAGCCGTTGAACCAGCGCCCGGTGTCGAAGGTGACGAAAATCTGATCGGGCGTCAATTGCTGAAGGCTGGCCGGTCCCGAATGCTCCCCCAAATGCAACGTGACAGACGACCCGCCGGACTGGCCGCATCCGAGCGTCAGGGCGCTGTTCGATTCCAGCTGCTTCACACGCACCATCGCGCTGAGAACGGTGCCGCCGGGCAATTCGCCCTGGTTGAGCTGCACGTCCTGAGTGGGCGGACGAGAAATGGTGACGTCGCGGATGGAGGGACGGGGCCCCACGATGCGGACCGCGTCCGAAAAGATGAGCGGCGTACTTCGATTCTGGATAAACGCCCGCAGCGCCAGGCTGGTTCCGGCGCCCAGCTTGGGCGATACGTGAACCGTCAATTCCCGCTCCGTGTCGCCGGATGAGGTGTTCCCCAACTCCGCCGTGCCATTCGATAATTCAACCCGCTGCAGGAGATTCAGCCGCTGGCCCCTGATTTCGAACGCAATCGTGGATACACCCTGGTTGGTCACCATCGGCAGATTTTCGATGGTCGGCGGCGCCGCCAGGACTTTGACGTTGACGGTATGCGGCTTCCCGTCGACCTGCGAAACCATCAGCTTGTATTCGCCCGAATCGAGATCGCCGGTGTCCACCTGGATGTCCATGCGCGGCTGGTCGCCTTCGCGCAATCCTTTGGGAAGCACGAACGGAACCGCGGATGGTGTCGCGAATTCGTCGTGCTGCTTTTCGATTTCCACCTTGCTGACGAATTCGAAATCGCCGCCCTCCAGCGTCACCGGCACCTTGCCGGTTTTCGCCACCAGATGGTCTTGCGACGACGGAACCAGCTTCGCCGATGCGAAATCGGAGAGCGGGCGGATTTCGACGGCTCCGCCAACCTCAAAGCGATCCCAATCCCAATTCGCTAACAGCTTGTACTGTCCTGCTTTGACGTTCTTCCCAGGAGTCAGCTCGACGCGCTTCAGGCTGGCCAGCGACTGGACCGTGATCGGAATTGGTTTGCCGCCGGTATCGGGCTCCAGCGCCCAGTCGCGCGCTCGGTCCAAAAATTTCCAATCGGCGTCGGCGGCGGTAAGCGGCAGCGGTGATTTAAGCGCCGGAGGCAGAGAATTCGCTTTCTCGATCGCCAGCTTGGGAGGGGCGGCGTTAGGCACGCGCGCCGCCCACAAGTACGCGAGCCGCGTGTGCGGAGGAACGTCGCCGACTTTACCGCACAATCCCATGCCGTCATCGGGCAAAGCTTCGGAGAAAGTGGATCGAAATGCCGATCGCGGAAACGCCAGCGAGCCGAGATTGAGCAAGAATGCCGTGCCGCCGGCCGCGAGTCCGATTGGGCTGCCGAAAAACATTTCGGCTACCGAGGTCACCAGACCCGCCGCCTGTCCGATAGGCTGCGCCATCTGCGGCGCCAGCGGATCGTACCCCGCGACCGCCGGATTTAACGTGCGAAACATCACCATCGCCTGCTGATCCATCGGCGTGCCGCGAATGGTGCCTGGACTTCCCGCGTACTGCGCGGAAAAACCTTGCAGCGCCGCCTGGACGGCTTCGCCTGAGCTGTTGTTATTTGACAGAGCCGCAATCAAGGCCTCGGTCCGCGCGGTTTTTTCCGCGTAATCCGCGAGCTCGCCCACCAGTTCGTCGTCTTTCGACAGGAATATTTTGACTTTCTTGACGTTGAGTCCGGCCGGTCCATAAACGAACGCGACCAGCGAGGTTCGCCACGGGACAGTCCATTCCTGCGGCTTGTCGGCGGGCTTCGGCTCCAGGATCCGCAACTGCTCGCCGGCGCCGGCTTTCTTGGCGGGAACCAGGACCATGGCGACGTCACCCTTGCGGACTTCGCTTTGGCGCAAGAGCGGCTTATAAAGGATCTTGTCGCCCTCTTCCAGGCGAATGATGGTGCGCAGCGGCAGCGGCTTCGTGCCCGAAATAGACGGCGATACAACCCGCAGGTCTATGCTGGCCACGGCTCCGCCTGACGGACACACTAACGGCGGGACCGAAGAGGCCATGGCCACGGAAGCGATCAGGGCTGCACTACAGAGAAGTCGCAAGGCCAAACGTTCATTGTAACTCCGTTAAGAACGTCGCCCGACCCGCTTACCGCTGCCCGCCCGTAGCCGGGCTCGCGGCTTCGTCGACCGTGAACGTCAAGCCGGTGTACTGCATCTCCTGCCAGGTCTGCTCGCCCCAATGGACCGCGACCGTTGGATCGGGGTTCGAAGGATTATTGACCGAGTTGTCGTAATGCGCCACCGCTTCCAGACGAGCGCCCTTCGGCACCGCGAGGGGCTTGGTGAAGGTGTAATAGGTCTGCCAGTTGAAATCGTAGTGCGGAACCGACAGCACTTCCTGCTTATGTCCGTCGGGATACACCAGTTGATACGCCCAGTCCTTACCGCGCAAATGGGTGTGCGGGAAGATCGCGTAAATGTGGGTGTCCTGGGTGAATTCGATGGCGGAATCCACTTCCTTGTCGGGATCGCCGGGAGGCAGCGTGAACATCGGATTCATGAACGCGCTGGTGCGCATCTCCTGCTGCGGGGGGTGCTTGGCCAGAATCAAACCAACCGTGGAAACATCATCGGTGGGCTTCCCGTTCGCCGTGTAGTGGACCTGAAACGTCAGCACAGAACCGGCCTTGATCAATAGAGCGGTCCCCTCCGGAAACGTCATCCCGTTGGTGCCGGGGGCGGTGGTCGCGATTAGCACGCCGGGACTCTTGGCACCGCCGTTCGAAGCAAAGGGCGGCATTTTGGGAACCACCGGAACGAACGGAGGACGGGTCACCGCGCCATCGGGCTCGCGGCAGAAAACCAGTAGGTGATGCACCACGCTACGGACGCCAGGACGCACTTCAATCGCCTGCACCCAGGTGTCCTCTTTGAAATTCGTGGGGATCTGGAAATACTGATAAGGAATGGTTCCCGCGGCCGGCACCGCGAACGGCTTTTCCATCTTCAGAACGAGATCCGGTTTGCCGATTTCCCAGCCCTCCGCGAATGTCGGAACCGGCGGCTGATCCTTCATGTCGCCCTTCTTGGCTCCCTGATCCACCCAGTCGATCAGCGTTTGCTTTTCCTGATCGGTTAAGCGGCGATCGTTGGAGAACGTTCCCCGCGGGTCATCGGAGTGCCAGGGAGGCATTTTTCCGAGCGCCACGGCTGTTTTGATCGATTTCGCCCAAGGACGCGCCTCGTCATAGGACATCAGCGACATCGGCGCAATCTCGCCGGGACGATGGCAAGTGACGCAATTCTTGTCCAGAATCGGAGCAACGTCTTTCGTGAACGTTGGAGTTGCGGCTGCGGCCGTGCCTGCAACCACAACGAAAATAAGGGCAAATCGAGAGTTCACAACGAAACCTCCACCTCTTGATGCATCCTCAAGTATGCCGAACGGGAAGCGGTCTGGTCAATCCCGCGAAGGTAAAGAAATGTCAGACCTTAGCGCCGTTCTTATCTTCTAACGCACGCCCGTTTTCGAAGTTCCCAAATTCTCGTGGAGGAATTTCATTAACGGAGGATAGAAGGCGTCCGGATCCTGGAGATGTGGCACGTGGCCTAGCCCCGGAAGAATGACCATTTCGCAATTCGGAATCGTTTGCGCGACATGTTTGGCGTGATCCGGGAAATCCTGGCCGTCTTTCGCTCCGCCGATGATCAGGGCCTTCACTTTGATGTGCGCCCAATCGTAGACCACGGGGTCGAGATACGTGATCGCGGTATAAATCGCCCGTACCATAGCGAGGCGCGGCCAATCGGAGCTCAGCGTGGGGGCGTATAAAATACGCACGTATTTTTCGTACTCCGGCTTCCACGCGTCGGGGAAATAGAAATGAATGTTCGCGTCGAATCCGCGCCAGAGCTGATCCTGCGACTCCGACATGAGGCGCTTGTAAACCTCCTCGGTCGGCGTCCACGGCCGCTGCCAGCGGACGTCGGTAAGGCCGATCGGATCATAAAGGACGACCCGCTCGGTAATGTCGGGATAGGTGGCGGCGAATCGCGCGGCAAGCATCCCACCCATGGAATGTCCGATCACGACGGTGTTTTTTACGCCGAGTGTATCCAGCAGCTTGCGGCTGTTGGCGGCCATGTCGTGAAAATTATAGGGAATGATCGGTTTGGAGGACCGCCCAAAGCCGATCTGATCCGGCACGATGACGCGAAATCCGTCCTTTCGCAGCACGTTGATGGGTCCTTCGAAATAAAAGCCGCCGAAGTTCATCCCGTGGAACATAATCACCGTCCGGCCGTTAGGCTGGCCTTCCGGCGGAACATCCATATACGCCATGCGCACGTCCTGACCGTACACGTTGAGGGGAAGAAAATGAACCGGATAGGGATATTCGATTTCTTCATACGTGATGCTTCCCGGCTTCACGTCGCTCGGAGCTTTGGACGTATCCTGAGCCTTCACCGGTGTCAGCGAAAACGCGACAAGTATAGCCACGCCGAGCGTATGAATGGATTTGAGCACCGTCGAAAACCTCGTCGCCCATGATACGCGGGTCGCGCGACAGGCCGCAACACGCCGGGACAATCACTGGTGATAGTATGTAGCGCAGATCGTTTCAGGAGGACCAACTATGGTTCGAGCCACTGCCCTGCTCCTCGGCGCAACCAGTTTCGCGATGTTGTGGGGAGCCGATAGCTCCAGCTCCAGCACCAGCGCGCATGTCACCGAAGGGCGTCTGTTCTTTCTGGATATTCGAGGCGGACGCGTTGTCTCCGTGAACCTCGATGGCGGCGACGAGAAAACGCTGGTCTCCGGCATTCGCACCATCCCCGACGGCGTGGTGGTCGATCCCGCGGCGAAACATGTCTTCTGGACCACCATGGGCAAGGCGAAACTGAACGACGGCTCCGTCCAGCGCGCCGATCTTGACGGTTCGAATCTCACGACCATCGTTCCGGTGGGCGGCACGTTTACGGCGAAGCAGCTCAAGCTGGATCGAAAACACGGCAAGTTGTATTGGTCCGATCGGGAAGGCATGAAGATCATGCGAGCGAATGTCGACGGGTCGAAACTCGAAACGCTGATCGTCACCGGTCAGGGCGAGGAAGCGATGAAGGACGCGAGGAACTGGTGCGTCGGCATCGCGGTGGACGTCGATCATAACAAGATTTACTGGACCCAAAAAGGCGGCGATAACGCCAACCAGGGCCGGCTGCTGCGCGCGAACCTGGAGATCCCCAAGGGTCAGGACGCGGAGCATCGCAAGGATCTCGAAGTCCTGTTCGATGGGCTGCCGGAGCCGATCGATCTGGATCTGGATTTTTCGAAACACATGATCTATTGGACTGATCGCGGCGATCCTCCGCGCGGCAACACGGTGAGCCGCGCGCCGATGGATCCGCCGAAGCATTTCGATCCGAAAAATCGAAAGGACCAGGAGATCCTGGTTCACGGATTAAAGGAAGGCATCGGCATCGCGCTTGATTTGAAGGGCGGCCGGATGTTTTTCACCGATCTCGGTGGCAATGTCTATCGCTCGAATCTGGATGGCTCTGACGAAAAAACGATTCTCACGGGCCAAGGCAGTCTTACCGGAATCGCTTACGTGGAGGTGCCCAAATGAAACGGATTCGGATACTGCTTCCTTTCTTGTGTTTGACGATCTCATTCGCGCTCGCGGCGGAGCTGCCGACTGGAGCGCCGGAATCGGCCGGGTTTTCGAGAGAGCGCCTGGATCGAATCGACGCGGTGATGCGCGCCCATATCTCCGCGGGCGAGCTGGCGGGGGCTTCGGGATTGATCGCGCGGCATGGAAAGATCGTGTTCCGCCAGACCTGGGGCGATTACAAGCAGGACACTATCGTGCGGATGTATTCCATGACCAAGGCGCAAACCGCGGTCGCCGCGATGATGCTGTACGAGGAAGGCAAATTTTCGCTGAACGATCCGTTATCGAAATACCTGCCGGAGTTCGCCCACATGCGCGTGGCGAAGGACTCGACCGACGCCGCCGGCAAGAGGATTTACTATACGGAGCCGGTGGATCGGCCCATCCGGGTAGTGGATCTGTTCCGCCATACCACGGGCCTCGATTACACCGGGCCTAAAGACGAGAATGACGAACCGGCGTATAAGAAGATCGAGATGCTGGGCGGCGCGCCGCATGTATCTTTCGATCTAGCCGAAGCTGTGAAGCGGCTGGCGACCGTGCCACTCAACGACGAGCCGGGGACTAAATTCCGCTACGGCTACTCGGTGGATGTGTTGGGACGCCTGGTGGAGGCGCTCTCCGGGATGCCGCTCGATCAGTTCTTCGAACAGCGGATTTACAAGCCGCTCGGAATGAAGGATTCGGGATTTTTTGTTCCTGAAGCGAAGTGGAGCCGTCTGGCCACGCTTTTCCGGCCGAAGAAAGGCGGGGGAATCGAACCGACGCCGGGCGGTCCGCAGGTGACGTATAAAGAAAAGCCGGCGCTGCTGCTGGGTGGCGCGGGATCGGTGGGTACGCTCGACGATTACGCGCGATTCGCCACCATGCTGCTGCAGGATGGGCAGATCGACGGAACCCGATTGCTGGGGCGCAAGACGGTGGAGATGATGCACAGCGATTTTCTGGGCGATCGTCCGCGGATGGGCGTGCTTCCCGAAGGCTACGGATTCGGATTGACCTTCGCGATCAACCGCGGGCCGGGACAAACGGCGACGGTCGGCTCGCAAGGCGAATATTATTGGGGCGGCGCGGCGGGAACGGCGTTCTGGATCGATCCGAAGGAGCAGATGATCGGCGTATTTCTGATCCAGATGCTGCCGCCGAACATCCAGGCCGGCGATCAGTTCAAGCGCATGGCTTACGAAGCGCTCATCGATTGACGATCCGGATTTTCGATTCTGCCAGCGAGGCAGGCACTGCCGCGGCGGATGCGGCGCTGGAAATTTTGAATCGCGCGATTGCGGAGCGCGGACGTGCGGCGATCGTAGTCGCAACGGGGAAATCTCAGATCGACTTTCTAGCAGCGCTCATTGCCCGGCCGATCGATTGGGAAAGGATCGCCGTTTATCAACTCGACGAATATATCGGGTTGACACGGCATCATCCGGCGAGTCTTGCTACGTTCCTCCACAATCATTTATTGAACTACGTCGAACCCGGCGAAGCGCACCTGCTTGAAGACGGCGTGCCAGTGTTGCCGGAGATCGACGTGGCCTTCGCCGGCGTCGGCGAAAACGGACATCTCGCTTTCAATGATCCGCCGGCGGATTTTGAAACAGAGGACCCTTACATCGAGGTCGCGCTTGATCCACGCTGCCGCCGCCAGCAGGTCGACGAAGGATGGTTCGCCACGATGAACGACGTGCCCAGGCGGGCGATTTCCATGTCGATCCGTCAGATCATGAAGAGCCGGGAAATACTATGCATTGTGCCGGAGCGGCGCAAGGCGGAAGCAGTGCGCGAGTGTTTTGACGGAGCGATTTCGCCGTTACATCCGGCCTCGATCCTGCAATCGCATCCTCACGCGACGATATTTCTCGATCGCGATTCCGCCAGCTTACTGCGTGCTTCCTGATATTCGCGAATCAGGCGTTCGCATAGTTCCGACGCCGATGGAATATCGCGAATCCCGCCGACGCCGTGGCCGGCGGACCAGATGTCTTTCCAGGCGCGCTCGCCTTCGATGTTCATTTTGCCCGGCGGCGGGAGATTTTCGGGATCGAGACCGGCGCGCTCCAGGCTGGGCCGCAGGAAGTTCGCGTTCACTCCGCTGATGGACGCGGTATACAAAATATCTTTCGCGGCCGAATCGACAATCATCTGCTTGTATGCTTCGGGGGCGAGGCTTTCTTTCGTGGCGATAAAACGCGTGCCCAGATAGGCAAGATCGGCGCCAAGCAGTTCCGCCGCCGCGATCTGACGTCCATTGTTGATGGAGCCTGAGAGAATTACCGTCTTGTCGAAAAATCCGCGAATCTCTTCCAGGAAGGCGATGGGGTTCAACATTCCGGCGTGTCCGCCGGCTCCGGCGCAGACCGCGATCAGGCCGTCGACGCCGGCATCGGCTGCCTTGCGGGCGTGATGCAGATGGATCACATCGTGAAACACGATGCCGCCGTAGGAATGCACTGCGTCGACTACGCCGCGCACCGCGCCCAGAGAGGTGACCACCAGCGGCACTTTGTGGCGCACCGTGATTTCGAGATCGGCCTCCACGCGCGGGTTGCTCTTGTGCACGATCAGGTTGATGCCGAACGGCGCCGGACTTTTGAATGCCGAGAGCCGGCGTTCGATCTCGGTAAGCCAGGCGTCGTACCCTTCGCTAGAGCGTTGATTGAGCGCTGGAAACGTTCCGACGACTCCCGAACGGCAGGTCTCCACCACCAGGTCCGGCCCGGAGACTAGAAACATCGGCGCGGCAACGGCGGGGACGCGGAGGTTTTCAAAAATCGAAGGAAGCATGGGTATCTGCGATTCTAGCTGAGTCCTGCGATTCTAGCTGAATATGACTCATCCCAAATTGACCGCGCGCCAACTCCGGGAACTGTTACCGAAGCTGCCTTTCAACCAATTGCTGGGGATGAAGCTTACGCGGGTGCATCCGGACGGCGTGACGGTGGAATGCGCGTTTCGCGGCGATCTGCGCAACCTGGCGGGAGGGCTCCACGGCGGCGTGTTCGCGACCTTGGCGGACGCGGCGGCCGGAATTTCGATCCAGCGCCACTTCGGAGGAAAACGTCCGATCGCCACCGTGGAGATGAAGATCAATTATCTGCGGGCGGTGACGGATGGCAGCGTGTTCGCCCGCGCGCATCTGCTGCGCGTCGGCGCGACGTTATGCGTTGCGAGGGTGGACCTGACCGATCAGCATAAGCGCGAAGTGGGGGCGGCGCTGGTGACCTACATTCTGCTCGATCGCCCGCGATAGGGGATGAATCCGGAGATCATGCGCATCAGAGAGGAGTAGGAAAGGGAGCGCGGGCTGACCGCTTCCTTGAGGTCGTGGCCGGGAATGGAAAACGTTTAGAACAAGGAGATTTTCAAGATGCGATTGATGGTGATGCTGACTTTGTCCATGGCGCTGGCTGCGTCGACGATGCTGGCTGGGGAGATGCCGGAGGTAGGCCAGAAGGCTCCCGATTTCACGCTGAAATCGCAGGAAGGCACGCCGGTGAACCTGAAGGACTACCAGGGCAAGTGGGTGGTTCTGTATTTCTATCCCAAAGATATGACTCAGGGTTGCACCATCGAGGCGCACAACTTTCAGCGCGACCTGGCGAAGTACGATGCCGAGAACGCGGTCATTCTGGGTGTGAGCGTCGATTCGGTGGACTCACACGTCGAGTTCTGCACCAAGGAAAGCCTGACCTTCAAGCTGCTCTCCGATTCGAGCCATGAAGTGACCAACAAGTACGGTTCGCTGACCGAGATGAGAGGCATGACCCTGGCGTCTCGAAATACCTTCCTGATCGACCCTAAAGGTGTGATACGTAAGGTATATACGAAGGTGAATCCGAATCCGCACAGCACCGATGTTCTGGCCGATCTGGACGGCCTTAAGAAAAGTACAGGAGAATAGCCGCCGCCGGCGTCTATAACCAATAGTGGCGACTCGGCAGGACGAGTTCGAGGCGATCGCGATGCCGCATACGCGAAGCCTGCTTCGCGTCGCCCGCCGGATGACTGGCGACGCATCGTCAGCCGAGGACCTGGTGCAGGAGACCATGCTGCTGGCCTGGCGGAATTTTGCGCAGCTGCGCGAAGTATCCACTGTGCGTCCCTGGTTGTTCCGGATCCTGATGAACGCCTTTTACGCGCGGGGCCGGAAGCTGCGGTCCGCGCCGGCGATGGTCGCGCTTGAGACTCCCGCGGGGGAGCGCTGGCTGAAGCAACTTTGGGCGCCGGCGCCGTCGATGGAAGCGGCCGACGCGGCTCGCGCCCTGGAGACGTTGACGGAGGAGCATCGCACGGTGCTGCTGTTGGGCGTAGTGGAAGGGTTCACCTGTCAGGAGATCGCGGAGATCCTTTCCGTGCCTCTGGGAACCGTGATGTCGCGGCTCAGCCGGGCTCGCCAGGCGCTGCGCAACCGCCTGGAACCGAAGCCGGTCGAGTTCAAGTACGCGAAGGGGGAAGGCTGAATGAACTGCAGGGACATCGCCGATCTGGAGCCGCTGTATCTTTCAGGAGAATTGGCCGCGGAAGAAGACCCCGCGCGCGCCGCCGCGGTCCGAGCTCATCTGACGGTGTGCGAAACCTGTGCCCGGAACATAGAAAAGCAAATGGAGCTCGATCGCGTTCTGAGCGAGGGAGTTCGTTCGGAACCCATTGATAACAGCGCTCTCGACCAGGGTGTGCTCGCACGCATCGCGGCCACGCAAAGGCCTCGGATGATGTGGATAGCGGCCACCGCGGCGATGGCGGCGATTGTAGCCCTGGGCGTGTTCGGCTCCCAAGTGCTGATGATGCGGCCATCCACTCCGCTGTGCACCGACGCGGCCAAGGACCATCGCGACGAAGTGGTGAACGGCGAGCTGCGAGCCTGGCGGCATACGATTCCCGAGATTCAAGTGCTGGCGGACCGGCCTGGCGTTGGGGTGCCGGTATCGGCGCCGCCCGGATATCGTTTGGAGCGGGGAAAGCTGTGCCGCCTGGAAGGTCAAGTCTACCTGCATCTGGTTTATTCCAATGGCGCACAGGAATTTTCTCTGTTTCTGCGGCATCGCGGCGCGGAAATGCCACCGGGAACAGCGAAGGAAATCGCCAACGGCCGCCCTCTATATACGGTCGATCGCGGGGCAGATCACGTCGCCTTTCTGCAGACCGATCGCCTCACCGCCGTGATTGTGACGGATCAATCCAGCCAGACGGCGTTATCGCTCGCGCGCTTCGCCGCCTCCAGTCTGTAACGTGAATTAAAAACATTCGGGCGCGGGGGTGTTATACAATCACCCTTTCTCTTTATGCGCCCTAAATTACTCTGGATTTTGGCGATATTCGCCGCGGGAATTGCTTCAGCCGCCGATGATCGCATTTCCGCACCCATTGATTCCGCTCAAATAACGGCCCTAACCCGTAACGTTTCGCGCCAGGCTCGCGCGCAGGATGATCGGGGTCCGGTCGATCCGGCGATGCAGATCGGCTATGCGAGTCTGTTGTTCGCCCCGGCTCCGGGACTCGAAGCCTTCCTGGCGGGACAGCAGAATCCGTCGTCGGCCGATTATCATCGCTGGCTGACGCCGGAGCAGTTCGGGGATCGCTTCGGCCTTTCCACAAACGATCTGGCGAAGGTTACTGTCTGGCTGCAATCCCAAGGGCTAACCGTCAACGATGTCGCCCGCGGACGCCACTGGATCACATTCAGCGGTTCTGCCCGGGCAATGGCGAACGCCCTGCACACCGAGTTTCACCGCTTCCAAGTCAATGGCGACAGCCATTTCGCGAACGTCACCGATCCATCGGTCCCGACGGCGCTGGCCGGCGTTGTGGCCGGTATTGAAGGGCTGAACGATTTTGATCTCAAGCCCGCCAGTGTGCAATCGGCGTTGAAGCCGGACTTTAACAGCGGCACGTCGCATTTCCTTGCGCCGGACGATTTCGCCGCCATCTATGACGTGGCTCCGCTGTATACGGCGGGAATCGACGGTACCGGGCAAAAGGTCGTGATCGTCGGGCGGACCGACGTCAGCCTCAACGATATCCGGGCGTTCCGCAAACGGTTCAACCTGGCAGCGAAAGATCCGCAACTGGTGTTGTACGGGCCGGACCCGGGAACCAACGCGAATGACCTGGTGGAGGCCGACCTGGACCTCGAATGGTCCGGCGCCATCGCCCGCAATGCGAGCATCGTTTACGTCTATTCGAAAAGCGTCAATCTTTCCGCGCAGTATGCGATCGACCAGCATCTGGCGCCGGTGATCAGCATGAGCTACATCGGCTGCGAACTGGATAACTCGCCCTCCCTTCGTGCATTGGCGCAGCAGGCCAACGCGGAAGGCATTACCTTCATCGCCGCTTCGGGTGATTGGGGCTCGGCGGTGTGCGACCAATCCTCGCCGACGCAACAGGCTTCCAAAGGAGTGACAGTGGGGCAGCCGGCGAGTTTCCCTGAAGTGACGGCGATCGGCGGCACGACATTGGTCGAAGGCACGGGCTCCTATTGGGGATCAAGCAACGGGACCAACGGAGGATCGGCGCTTTCCTACATACCGGAAAAAGTCTGGAACGACGCGCAGGATTTCGGATTCGGGCTGGAGGCTTCGAGCGGCGGACCGAGCGCGATTTTTTCGAAACCATCGTGGCAGAGCGGACCGGGTGTGCCGGAAGATGGCGCGCGCGATATTCCGGATATTTCCTTCGCGGCATCGCCGAATCATGATGGCTACCTGTTCTACACCAACGGTACGCTTTCCGTAGTGGGAGGAACGTCCGCGGGCGCGCCGTCCTTTGCGGGCATCACGGCGCTGTTGAATCATTACCTGTCGTCAAAAAGCGCCGCGGCGCCGCAGGGATTGGGCAATATCAATCCGATGTTGTACCGCATGGCGCAATCGACCACCGATGTTTTTCACGATGTTACCAGCGGCACCAACAATGTTCCCTGTGAACAGGGGACGGCGAATTGCGACAACGGCGTGCTCGGATTCGCGGCAGGAACCGCATACGATTTGACCACCGGACTCGGGTCCCTGGATGCGGCGAATTTTATCCACGAGTGGACGGCCGGCACGTCGAGCACGACGACGTTGACGGCGAATCCAACCAACTACGGACTGTCGGATACCTTGCAATTGACCGCAACGGTCGCGGGCGGCGGCGCGAGGCCTACCGGAACGGTGACCTTTTTGGCCAACGATAATCCCCTCGGAACGGCGACCCTGGCCGTGGTGAATGGCGTGTCCACGGCAAGCCTCGCCACGCCGGGCCTACTCATCGCCGCCGGGAACGGAACCGTGACGGCGCTCTATAACGGCGACGGCATTTACAATGCCTCCGGTGCCTCGACGGCCGTGAGTCTGACCCTTCCCTCGAGCGGATCACTGGTAGTGCCCTCGATCACACCGGTGACGGTCTATCAAAGCGCGAATATCTGGCCGTTCACGTTCACGCTGACGGAAAAAGCGGGGGTTCCCACCAAACTGACGAAGATTCTAGAAAACGGAGTAAGCCAGCCGCTGGGCATTTTCGCGACCACTAACATTCCGGCGAAGGGCAGCATTACGTCGAACGTGTACGAGGTCGCTCTCACGCCTCCGGTGAACATCACGTTCCAGTTCTCGGGTGTCGATGCGAACGGGCTTGCCTGGTCGCAGTCGATTACGGTGCCTTTTACCGGACCTCCCGGCCCGACATTCCTTCCGGCGATCACACTCAGCTCCCCCGGAATGGTGCAGCAGGACCCTTCCGCCGACCCGTCGTGCCAGTGGCCGCAGCATCTCACGATCCAGGAAACCGGCGGATTTCTGGTGCTGCTGTCGACCTTGACGGCGGGATCGCAAGACGTCAGCAATCAGATCCAATCGATTTTCGGGACTACGCGCGTGGCGCCCTACGGAACATTGCAAGGCACGCTTTGCCTGGCGGGTGTCCGCGCGCCGTCGTCGAGAACGATCCAGGTGACTGGCCAGAGCGAGATCGGGACGCAGGTAACCGCAACGGCGCAAACCTCGTACATTCCCGCGGCGCCCGATTCGGCGATGCTCTCCGTTACGCCGCAGGTGGTGGAGATGCTGGCGGATGCTGCTTCGCAAGCAGGCGGCGGATCGGTTAACATCGGCTTTCTAAACGGCTCGCCGCAGTGGAACGTATCGGTGACCGGTCATGCGTCGTGGCTCACCGTATCGCCGATTTCAGGAAGCGGGAAAGGTCAGGTGATGCTCCAGGCGTCCGCGGCGGGTCTTTCCAAGGGCGTGTACGACGCGACCTTGACTATCCAAGCGGCGAATTCGATGCCACAGTCCGCTACCGTGCGAGTCATCTTCGTGGTGGGAGGATCGACGACGACGCATATCGATGGCGTGTCCAGCACCGCCGCGTCGAGCGTGGTCTTCGCCCCCGGCATGTTGGCGAGCGCGTACGGCTCCAACCTGGCGCCTTCGACGTTAGCGGCCAAGTTCGAGCCGCTGCCATTCATGTTGAATGGCGTTTCGGCGACGATTAACGGGATTTCCGCTCCAGTTGAATTAGTTTCGCCGGGGCAGATCAATCTGCAGATTCCGTATGAAACCAGCGCCGGAATGGCGGTGCTGGCCGTGAACAACAACGGTCAAATCGCGAGTTATCTGCTGCAGATGAACCCTTCCGCGCCGGAATTGTTCATCAACGGGCAGGGATTCCTGACGTCCGCGCCGAGCGCTCAAGCGGGCGATACGGTAGTCGCGTACATGACCGGCGAGGGCGATGTGACGCCGTTTCTCGCAACTGGCGCTACGCCGCCATTGGGGACGTCGATCAAAAATCTTCCAGTGCCGCGCCTTCCCCTGTCGATCACAGTGGGTGGCGTCAAGGCGGCCATCGCCTTTGCGGGAATCGCACCCGGCCTGATTGGAGTGACGCAGATCAATTTCACGATTCCGAAAGGCGTGGCTGCGGGCGTTCAGCCCATCGTGGTCACGGTAGGCGACGCATCAAGCTCGGGAGCCAGCATTCGCGTGGTGCCGATCGCCAGGACTCAATGAGCTTTGCTTGCCGATTCTCAGCGAGCGAAGACTTAAACGAAATGAGCCGTGATCAGCGAGCGAAGATATAAACGAAATCAGCCGCGATTCTCAGCGAGCGAAGATATAAACGTGTGAGCTGGCAACCTGAAATCGACGAAATCCGGCGGCGCGAAGCATTGGCGCGGCAAATGGGCGGCGACGCCAACGTCGAACGCCAGCACTCTGCTGGTCGATTGACGGTGCGGGAACGCATGGAGCGTCTGCTGGACGCTGGATCTTTTCACGAAGCAGGCGCCTTGGCAGGGCAGGCCAAATACGACGCTGAGGGCAAGCTGATTTCGTTTTTGCCGTCGAACTTCGTGGCCGGTACGGGACGTATCGATGGACGGGTGGTGGTGGCCGGCGGCGACGATTTCACCGTGCGCGGCGGCGCCGCCGATGCCTCCATCGGCAACAAAATGGGTCACGCCGAAAAGCTGGCGCGCGGGTTGCGCGTTCCCATGGTCCGCCTGGTCGACGGGACCGGCGGCGGGGGAAGCGTGAAGACCATCGAGCAGATCGGGCGTACCTACGTGCCGGCGAATCCCGCGTGGGACACCGTTACCGCACTGCTGGGCGAGGTGCCGGTCGTCGGCGCATGCCTCGGACCGGTTGCGGGATTGGGAGCAGTACGCGTCGTGACGTCGCACTTTTCGGTGATGGTTCGCGGATCGAGCCAGCTTTTCGTCGCTGGGCCGCCGGTGGTGGAGCGCGGCGTTGGCGAAAAAGTGTCCAAAGAACAGCTCGGTGGGCATGAAATTCACGCGCGAGGCAGCGGCGCTGTCGACAATGAAGTCGATTCAGAGGACGAAGCCTTCACCGCGATCCGCCGCTTCCTTTCTTATCTGCCGTCGAACGTGTGGCAACTTCCGCCGCGCGGGCCGTCGAGCGATGATCCGCAGCGCCGCGAGGAAGAATTAATATCGATCATTCCGCGCGACCGGCGCCGCAGCTATGATGTCCGGCGCATTCTGAGCCTGGTATTCGATCAGGAGTCCTGCTTTGAGATGGGCCACTATTACGGGCGGCCGGTGGCGGCGGGATTGGCCCGTTTGAATGGATTCCCGGTGGGGTTCATCGCCAACGACCCGCGGCAGGGCGGCGGAGCGCCGAACGCGGCGGCCTGCGACAAGATGATCCGCCTGGTGGACCTGTGCGACACCTTTCATATTCCCGTAGTGAATTTCGTCGACAATCCCGGCTTTCTGATCGGCACGGCGGCGGAGCGTGCGGGCACTGTTCGTGCGGGAGCGCGAGCGCTGGTGGCCGTCTACCAGGCATCCACGCCGTGGATCTCGATATCTGATCCGGCGCTGTTATGGAGTGGCGGGCGCCGGCCACGGCAACGCTCAGGGCCTCAATCTACGATATGCCTGGCCGTCAGGCGATTGGGGATCGCTGCCGATCGAGGGCGGTGTGCAGGCGGCGTATAAACGGGATATCGAATCGTCCCCAGATCCGGATGCGCGGCGGCGCGAAATCGAGACCGCGCTCAATCAGTTCCGTTCGCCGTTGCGCACCGCCGAAGCGTTCGGGGTGGAAGAAATCATCGATCCGCGGGATACGCGCCGGCTGCTGTGCGAATGGGCGGAACAGGCCCATGCGATGCTTCCCTCGGAGCTTGGTCCCCGGGTTCGCGCACTGCGTCCGTAACCACCGAAGCGACGGTACGTCTACGATAATGCCATGGGCGATCTGCTGCAAGACATTCGCTATGCTTTGCGGACATTGGGACGCGCGCCGGGATTCACGGCGGTCGCCGTTCTGACGCTGGCGCTGGGCATTGGCGCCAACACCGCGATCTTCAGCCTGGTCCACGCGATCCTTTTGAAGCCTCTGCCGTTTCGAGATTCCGCGAAGTTACTGGTCGCCTGGGATACGTACGTGCCGCAATTCCCGAAGCTCGGCGTATCACCCGCGGAACTCGACCAGTGGAAGCAGCAGACCGATCTGTTCGAAGAAACCGCGTGGTATCGCTCGGTTCCCAAGGATCTGAGCCTGACGGCGCCTGGATCGGAAGCGACGCTGGTCCACGCATCGATGACTTCCTCGAATCTTTTCGCGATGCTCGGAGCCGGGCCCTGGTTGGGACGCGCCTTTGGCAATGGAGAATCGCCCGATTCCGCGATACTGAGCCATCGGCTCTGGGAGACGCAATTTTCGAGCGATCCCGCGATCGTCGGCAAGACGGTTCGGCTCAACGAACAGTCCTTCACGATTGCCGGCGTCATGCCGGCCGATTTCGATTTTCCGTCATGGGCGGATTTGTGGCTTCCGCCAGGTCCATTATTAGGAGACGAAGCGACGAATCCGGTGCGCCACGCGCTCGGATTCATGGCCCGTTTGCGCGGCGGAGCGACCGTGGGCCAGGCGAGCGCACGCCTTCAGACCATTGCCCGCCGTCTTGCGGCCGAGCATCCGAAAACCAGCACCGGCTGGGGCGTGAACGTATCCGGCTTGCAGGATGACCTGACAGTCAATGTGCGGCCGGCGCTGTGGATGCTCGCCGGTGCGGTCGCGCTGGTGTTGCTGATCGCCTGCGGAAACGTCGCCAACCTTCTGCTGGCGCGCGCCAGCGGCCGGGCGCGCGAAATCGCCGTGCGAGCCGCGATCGGCGCCGGCGCCTGGCGAATCGTAAGGCAGATGCTCACCGAAAGCCTGGTGCTGGCCGTGTGCGGAGGAGCGTTGGGATTATTCCTGGCCAAAGCCGGGCTCGCATTATTCTCCGAGGTGCGCGCGCCGCTTGACGCGACGGTCCTATGGATGCTGCTGGCGGTGACTCTGGGGACCGGGATCGCTTTCGGTCTCGCTCCGGCCCTGCAGGCGCTGCAGGCCGATCCGAACTCGACCATGAAAGCGGAGTCGGCCACCGGAGGAGGACATGCCATGCTCCGTTCCGCGCTGGTGGTTTGCGAAATCGCGCTGGCGCTAGTGCTGGTTACCGGCGCGGGAATCCTGATCAAGAGTTTTGTTCGTCTGCTGGAGGTCGATCCCGGATTCGATCCCCGCGGCGTGCTGACGATGCATATTTCGATTCCGCCTTCGCGCGACCCGAACATCCTGTTTCACCGCATCCAGCAGAGCGTGGGCGCGCTGCCGGGCGTCGATTCCGTGGCGGCTTCGAATGCGATTCCGTTGGCCGCGAGTCGCGCCAATAGCAGCCGGTTCAACGTGCCTGGAAGTCCGCTGATCAATCCCGATGCCCTGCCCGCGGCGCAGTTGCGCACGGCAAGTCCGGATTACTTTCGCACCCTGCATATTCCGATTCGATCCGGACGCGCCTTCACGGAACGCGACCTGGGCCAGCCGGTGGCGATCATCAACGAAGCCATGGCGCGGCGCTTCTGGCCGGGCAAAGATCCGGTGGGTGAAAAATACGTCGCCGGAGTATGGGGCCCGCAGCCTGCCTGGGCGACCATCGTCGGCGTCGTTGGCGATGTGAAGCAGTTCGGGCTCGATTCCGAGCCGAGTATGGACGAGTATTTTCCGGGTCTGGCTCCCGCCTACCTGATCGTCCACACCAGCGGCGACGCGGCTTCGTTAATCCAGACGGTCCGGCGAGAGGTGCGGAACATCGATGCGGAACTGCCCATTTCGGACGTGCGCACGATGGAGCAGATCGCCGCCACATCCGTGCAACCCCGCCGGTCGACCGCGACGCTGCTGGCGGTCTTCGCCGCGCTCGCTCTGGTGCTGGCGCTGGTGGGAATCTACGGAATGATGTCCTGGTCGGTCGCGCAACGAACTCGTGAAATCGGCGTCCGAATGGCACTCGGAGCGGCGGAAGCGAATGTGATGGGCCTCATCCTCGGCCAGGGGATGAAAATGACCCTCATCGGAATGGCGATCGGCGCCGCCGGTGCGCTGGCGCTCCGGCGCATTCTGGCGAGCCTGGTGTTCCAGGTCAGCACCGCCGATCCGTGGATTTATTGCGGCGTGGCCGCAGCCATGTTCGGCGTCGCGGTGGCCGCCTGTTACCTGCCCGCGCGCCGGGCGAGCCGCGTTGATCCCCTGATCGCGCTGCGCAGCGATTAAACGGCGGCGATCCGCCGGTAGATCACTTCCATGTCCCGCGCAAAACGGGCCGCGTCGCACACCGGAGTTTGCAACAGGTGCCGCCTCATATTGCGCCGAAGTTCCCAAAGAGCCCCCGGAGAATTCGCGAAGCGGACGGCGATCGCGACGTAATCTTCCAGATCGCGGCCGACAAATTCGTCCAGGCCGGCGGCGCGAAGAATCGAAGCGCTGGTTCGGGAGGCCCAGCGGTCTCCGATAAACGTGACCACCGGTACGCCCTGCCAGATCGCCTCCATGGTGGTGGAGCCTCCGCTATATGGAAATGTATCGAGCGCCAGATCGACCTGATTGTAGGTTTCGAGAAATTCGTAGTGGTCCGCGGGCCCACGCAATCGATATCTGTCTTCAGGGATGTCGTGTTCGCGGAACCCGGCTTGGACCGATTCGATCGCCTCGGGCGAATGCAGCGCCGAGTTCCTGAGCCACAAAACACTTGCGGGAGCAGCGCGCAAAATGCCGCTGAAAGCGGCCACGACATCCGGCGTTATTTTGTATAGCGGCGCGAGGCAGCCGAATGAGAAGGGCTCTCCGGCACAAGAGGGCGCGTCAACAATATCAGGCACAGGATAGCCGACCTCAAACGTCAGATAGCTGCCCGGCACGCGAATGATTTTTTCGCAATAGAACTTTTCTTCTTCCCGCGGGATCACTATGTCATCGCCGATCAGATAGTCGACCGAGGATATGCCGGAGCTCGCATACATATTGAACCACTCGACGTTGACCGGCGCGGGACGAAGGCCGAACAACGGCAGCCGTCGTGTCTGGCTATAGCCATTCAAGTCGACCAGCACATCGATACCGGCGAGTTCGATTCGTTCTGCCGCGGCGTCATTGGAAAGACTGCTGATGTCGTGAAACGCGTCGTCCGGGTGGGCGGCGTATCCGTGTTGAATGCGATCGCGCGCGCAATCGGAGAACAGATGAATTTGAAAATTACGGCGGTCGTGATGATTGATCAGTCCCCAGACAGGCTTCATCCAGTTGTGACTCTGAAAGAAGGACGAGACGTATCCGATCCGGAGTTTCCCGGATGGACGCGGCCGGGATTTCGGCGGCTGCGAGGAGGGGAGGCACAATTCGGCCCAGCGCCGCCGCGCGTCGAGAATGGCCAGGTTGTCGCATCGCGGGCTGCCGGGGATGATGGTCGCGATCGTGGCCAGGGCCGGCTCGGGGGCGGCTTCGGCAGCCTCGCGAAACAAGGAAACCGCCTGGTCGACATGGCCGAGTTGGAACTCGTCCCAGGCGGCATCGAGCCGCGGATCGAATCCGGACCCAAGGGCGCGATCCAGAAAGGGCACGGCTTCATCGGATCGATGAAGAATTTCGAGAACCTGGCATAATCCGGTGAGCGCTTCGCCGTGCGCGGGATCGGCTAAAAGAGTTTCCTGGTACAGCGCCAGAGCTTCCTCCAATCGCCCCGCGCCGTGGTGACGCGCCGCTAATGCAAAGCTTGCCATGCAAAAATGGTCCGCGGTATTTGGGATATACTGGCGAAAAGATTTAGAGAATCGACACAAAAGGAGACGGTATGGTTCCTCTCTCCATGACGCTGCATTCCGCTTCCAACCTGATTCGAGTGCAGGTCGCCGGTAAGAATCTCAATTGCCCGTTCCGATCGCTTTCCGGAGCAGCCGTCCCGCCCGGCAATTACACCATTTCCGCTCCGATGCATAACTCAGTTTACGGCACGTTCGCGGTGTTATCCGCGACCCGCGCCGCCTCTGGTCCGGCATTGCATGGGGCTGCCGGCTGGATCAACAAGGACTGGGTCAGTCCCGGTATCGCCGGCCTGGGATGGATCAACAAGGGCTGGGTCAGTGCGCCATCGCTCAATAAGGACTGGGTCAACAGCTCCGTGAATCAGAGCGGCTGGGTAACCAACTCCGGCGCGGACTGGGTCCAAAATGTCAGCGAACCCGGAGTCTACGTGATGGTGGAGAAAGCAGTATCGGTGCGAAACGCCATTCTGATCACCGGCGGGTTCACGCAGTTGATGGCGGCTCTGCAACAGGCCGGCGGCGCCACGGTCACGGTCGCCTGATTATTTCATCGCCTGAATCACCGCGTCGGTGAACTCGTCGGTGGACGCCGTGCCGCCGACGTCGCGAGTCAGATGCTTATGCTCCGCGTATACCTTTTGCACCGCCGCCTGCAATCGATTCGCCGCGGTCTGTTCCTTCAGGTGCGTCAGCATCAGGACGCTTGATAGCATCATGGCTGTCGGATTCGCGATGCCTTTTCCGGCAATGTCCGGAGCCGAGCCATGCACCGCTTCGAACACCGCGTGCTTTTCGCCCATGTTGGCGCCCGGCACGATGCCGAGGCCGCCCACCAGCCCCGCCGCCAGATCCGACACGATATCCCCGTAGAGGTTCGGCAGCAAAAGGACATCGAATTGTTCCGGCCGCATGACCAACTGCATCGCCGCGTTGTCGACGATTACTTCGCGATACTCAATCTGCGGAAATCGCGCCGCGACTTCACGCGCGCAACGCAGGAATAATCCATCGGCCAGCTTCATGATGTTCGCTTTGTGGATGGCCGCCACTTTCTTTCGTCCGTTGGCGTTGGCGAAGGCGAAGGCGTACTCGGCGATGCGCGTCGACGCAGTGCGGGTAATCACCTTCAGGCTGGTGACCACATCCTTCACCACTTCATGCTCCAGGCCGGAATATAGATCCTCGGTGTTCTCGCGGAAGATCACCATATCGATATTCACGTCCTGAAAGCGCGATACGACTCCCGGCAGAGAATGGACGGGTCGAACGTTCGCGAACAGATCCAGGCGCTTGCGCAACGCGACATTCACGCTGGTGTAACCGCCGCCGATCGGCGTCGTCACCGGACCTTTCAGACCCACAAAAGTTCGATCGAGGCTATCAATTACATATTGCGGCAGGGACTGGCCGGTCTTCTGAATCACATCCGCGTTCAGTTCGGCTACTTCCCAATCGATACGGACGCCGGTGGCGTCGACGGCGCGCCGCGCGGCGCTGGAGACCTCCGGGCCGATTCCATCGCCCGGGATCAAGGTAACAGGATAGGACACTCTTACATTGTAAAGGCGCGTGCCGCAGCCGCGCCGTTTTCTAAATTGTAAAGGCGCGTGCCGCAGCCGCGCCGTTTTCTAAATTGCAAAGGCGGGTGCGGCGATCGCGCCGTTATCAGTGCAATCGCGTCACGTGCGCCGCGACGGCCAGCCATGACCCGTTTCGGCGCGCCCAAATATCCGTATAGCGGCCCGCGAGCGCCTGCCCGTTCTTCCCGGTATAGGACGTTCGCGCGTGAATGATCGCGACGTCTCCCAGGATCCTGACGCGAACATCCAGGCCCTGAAGATCAGCGATTCCCGCCGGCTCGCCGAAAACGGACCCGGTCAATCAATTCACCCGAACGCGAGGCTCCACCGACATGCCGGGACGCAACAGATGCTGCGGGTCCTGATCGCGATCGATGCGAATCCGCACCGGCAGCCGCTGGACCACCTTGACGTAATTCCCGCTCGCATTCTCCGGCGGCAACAGACTGAACAGCGTCCCGGCCGCGCCCGGCATCTCCTCCACCGTGGCGCGATAGTCGCGTCCGAATGCGTCCACGTGGACCATCACCGGCTGACCGCGGCGCATTTGTTTCAATTGCGTCTCCTTGAAATCCGCCGTCACCCAGATATCGTCCACTGGGACGATAGCCAGCAATCCCTGCCCGGGTTGCACTCTCTGTCCCACCTCCACCGTCTTGCGCCCGATAATGCCGCTGACCGGCGCGTAGATCTTCGTATAGCCCAGGTTCAGCTCGGCATTGTGCACATCGGCGATCGATTCGAGCACTTCGCCGCTGGCCGACGCCGACTGCGCCTTCGCGTCCGAGAGCTGATCTGGCGCCGTGCGCGCCGCTTCTACTTCGGCCTGCTTTTCGGCAACGCGATTGCGCGCTTGGGCAATTTTTTTCTGCGCCGCGACCACGTTCGCGCGGTCCGCCTCCCAGGCCTGCTCGGCCGCCTTCGCTTCTGTTTCCCGGGTATCGTAATCGGAGCGGGAAATCTCGTGCTTTTCCACCAACCCCTGATAGCGCTGCCGATCCCGCTCCGCGCGAGCATAGATCGCGGCGTCCTGCTCCACGCGATGCTGGGCCGCCGTCAGATTCGCTTCTTCCGCCGCGACGTTTTCGTTCGCTTCGGATTCGCTCGCCTTGGCCAGCGCCAGTTGACTGAAGGCGCTCGCCTGAATGATCGGGATGTGGAACGCAGCGGCCGACGCGGTGGCCTGCCGCGTCTTCAACGCCGCGCGGGCGTGCTCCAGCGACACGCGATAATCGTTCGGATCGAGCTCAACCAACAAAGTCCCCGCCTCCACGTAATGGTCGTCCTGCACATCGGGGTTGATCCGGATCACAGTGCCGCTGATGCGCGCGCTGATCGAGTTTAGATGGCCTTCGATCTGCGCGTCGTCGGTTTCTTCGTAGTGCTGAGCGTTGAGCCAGAACGCAGTCGCCGCGGCGGCGGCCAGCAAGATCGCGAGCCCGCCCAGCACCGGCTTCAAGAATCTCCGCACCGGCGACTTGCGCGGCGGCTCCAACCGGAGAGGCGTCTCTTCTTCTAAATGCAAATCGGTATGCAAACTGGTGACGCTAGTCATTTCCAAAGAACTCCTTGGTTCGCGCTTCCGCGGCGCCCATGGCCCTCGCCAGCGCCAGTTTCGCGACATTGAACGAATACTCACTCGCGATCAGATTTTCGCCGGCCTGCGCCACGGCTTCCTGCGCCTCGACCACTTCCAGATAATTTGTGACTCCGTTGGCGTATCGATCCCGCGCCTGCCCGAGCGCGCGTTGCGCGAGCTGCCGATTGCTCTCGGCGACAGTGACGCTCGATTGCGACCCGTCCAAATCCAGCCACGCCACACGAACGTCATAAGCCACCCGTCCGCGCAGGTCCGAATACTCCGCGCGCCGCCGGGCCAGCTCATTCACGGCGCGTTCGATATCGGCGCGAATGCGCCCTCCGGTGTAGAGCGGAACGGAAACGTCGGCCGAGACGGTATAGACCTGTTTCATATTCGCGACGTTCGCGCCTCCGCCGCCGTAATTCGCCGTGAATCCGGCGCTGGGCAATCGCTGCGATCGCTCCGCGCGAAGGTCGTATTCCGCTGCTTCGATGGCTGCCTTCGCGCTGGCGAGATCCGCGCGCGACCGCAAAGCATCCGCCGTGGCGGACTCCTCCGTGATCCCTTCGAGCGGCCGGACCGGAATCGCGCCTCGAACCGTGAACTTTTGCGCCGCATCGAGTCCGATGATGCGCCCGAGGGTCAGCTTGTCTTTTTCTAGATCGTTCCGCGCGTTGACCACTCGCTGTTCCGCCGTCTGTCTCTCCACCTGCGCCCGCAGAGAATCGATCTCCGGCGCGACTTCGGACTTCACCTGATTCTTGGCTTGACGGTCGACCTCCTCGGCGGATTCGAGCTGCGCTTTCGCCGTTTCGAGACGCGATGCGCTGGCCACGATCTGGAAAAAAGCGGTTCCGGCCGCGAATATCACCACCTCGCGGGCATCCCGCGCGCTCAGCGCGGAGGCGTGCTCCATCGCCTGTTCCGCCCGATAGCGATGATGCAGTTCCGCGCTAAATAAGGATTGCGAAATGGAGATTCGCGCGTCTTGAAATCCAAACCCGCCAGTCACCGGCGGAAGTCCCGGAAGTCTTATGCCGACTTCTTTCAAACTCAAGTTCTCATACGTCTGGCCCGCCCGCGCCGAAAGATTCGGCAGCAGACGGGATAACGCGCGCATGCGATCCGTGCTCGCGTCGACGCTTGCGGTGGTGCTCTCGATCAGCCCGAGATTGTAATGGATGCCGCGCTCGATCGCGCTCTCCAGGGTCAGCTCCAGCGTAGTGTTGGTCACAGGCGCCGGCGTGCTCCCCAGGTACGGATTCTGCCCCTGCGTCGCGCGGGCGCTCGGATTCGTCGTGTTCGCCGATGGATTGATCGGGCGCGGCGTCGCCACCGTATAGCTCGAAGGATTCTGTCCCAACACCGCAAGCGCCGCCCATAGAAATGCTAACGATCGAATCATGTCAGTGCCCTCCTCCGCTGTTTCCGGTCTGGTCGAATCGCCGGATCCAGATCGCCAGCAGCGGACCGGCCATCGCGATCGCGCCCAGCATCCAAAAACAATCGAGAAACCCCAGAAACGTGGCCTGCGCGTGAACCATCGCGGAAACTTGCGCGGATGCGCGAACCGCGGCGTCGGCGGCCGAATATCCGGTGCTGACCAGGCGATCGGTAACGCCTCCGATGGTGGATCGAAATGCCGCATCGTAATTCGTGATGTGCGTCACCAGCACCGTCTGGTGATACTGCGACCTGCGCTCGAGCATGGTCGTCACCAGCGCGATTCCCACGCTGCCGCCCTGGTTTCGAAACAGATTCGTCAGACTCGATGCCTTGTTGTTCTTGTTCTTCGGCAGGTAAGAATAAGCCAGTTGACTGATGGGAACGAACAGGAAAGACAGCGCGACTCCCTGCCCGGCCCGCGCCAGGGCCTCGCGGCCGTAGTTGGTGCTCAGATTGAAACTTGCGTAATACCACGTCGCCAGGCCAAGTCCGAAAAATGCGAACGAGATCAGTGCCATCACCGGAACGCGTTTCACCAGCCTCACGATGAACGGCGTCATCAGCACGATGGTGAACGCGCCCGGCCCCAGCACTAATCCCGCATCGGTTGCCGTGTATCCGTAAAGCGATTGCAGCATCTGCGGGATCAATACCGTGCTTCCGAAAAGCACCACGCCAAATAGAAAATAGAAGCAGTTGGCCAGCGCGAAGTTGCGATCCTTGAATAGCGCGAGCTCTACCACCGGATCGTCGTGCTTTAATTCCCAAATCACGGCGACCGCAAGCGCCACCGCCGCGATACTGAGAAACGCAACGATGAAATGGCTTTCCAGCCAATCCTCGCGCTGCCCGCGATCGAGCACCACTTCGAGCGAGGAGAATCCGATCGCCACCAGCAGGATTCCGATGTAATCGATCTTGAGCCGTCCGCTTCTGCGCAATTCTTCCACTTCCTGCTTCAGCTCCGGCGGGTCGGACACCAGCCGGCTGCTCAGCAGCAGGGACACCATCCCGATCGGGACATTAATGAAGAACACCCACCGCCAGGAGAAGCTATCGGTGATCCAGCCGCCGAGAATCGGGCCGATCGCCGGCGCGGTTACGATCGCCATGCTGTACAACGCGAAAGCTCCCGCCCGTTTCGAGGCTGGAAACGTGTCCACCAGGATCGCCTGTTCCACCGGGGCCAGCCCGCCGCCGCCCACACCCTGCAGCACCCGGAAAAAGATCAGCATGCTGAGCGACGGCGCGAATCCGCATAATAAGGAACTCGCGCTGAACAGCGCGACGCACGCCATGTAGTAGCGTTTCCGTCCGAAAACGCGGCTCAGCCACGCGCTGAGCGGCAGCACCACGGCATTCGCCACCAGGTAACTGGTCAGGACCCAGGTACTTTCGTCGTAGCTGGTGGCGAGGCCTCCCGCGATGTGCGGCAGCGATACGTTGGCGATGCTGGTGTCCAGCAATTCCATGAAGGTAGCGATGGTCACCGTGATCGCCACCAGCCATGGATTGATCGGCCTCGCCTCGTCCATGGCCGTTTAGATGCTCAAAAAGACATGTCGGTCGCGTCGAATTCGTGATATTCTTTGGACGAGACCGATCGGTCTCTAAACGGCAAATATGACCAAAGGCGAACAAACCCGGCGCAAAATCGTGACCGAAGCCGCTCCCATCTTTAATCAGCAAGGGTATGCGGGTAGTTCCCTCAACGACCTGATGGCCGCCACCGGGCTCAAGAAGGGCGGCATTTACCGTCATTTTTCCAGCAAGGAGGAACTGGCCGCCGAGGCTTTCGACTACATGTGCAATGAGGCCTGGGATGCCCGCTTGAAGCGCATCGATCGCGACGCGCCCGGCGTCGAGCCGCTCAAGCAATTGATCGACAGCTTCGTCCATGACCGCTTGTCTTTTAAAGGTGGATGTCCCATTCTCAACACCGCCATCGATGCCGACGACGGCAATCCAGTTCTTCGGGACCGCGTCCGCAAAGCAGTGCGGAGGTGGATCGCTCGATCGGAATCGATGGTCGAGGCTGGCGCGAAACGTGGCGGGATCCGGCGCGGCGCGAATCCGAAGACCGTCGCCACCGTGATCCTTTCCACCCTGGAAGGCGCGCTGATGATCAGCCGCCTGGAACGCAATGACGACGCCTTGCGTCGCGCCCAGGAGCACCTGAATCACTACCTCGATACGGAGGTGGCTGCGCAATGACGCCCGCGCGTCTTTACCTCGATGACCTGCGCGTCGGTCAGCGATTCGTCTCCGGCTCGCAGCGCATGGACGAAGCGGCGATCAAGTCGTTCGCGGCCGAATTCGATCCTCAGCCGTTTCATCTGGACGACCAGGCGGCGCGAGACAGCGTGTTTCACACCCTGGTTGCCAGCGGCTGGCACACCGCCGCCGTCACCATGCGGCTGCTGGTCACCGGAGGACTTCCCTTGGCCGACGGCATCATCGGCGTCGGCGGTGAAATTGCCTGGCCGCGTCCCTGCCACCCCGGCGACGTTTTGCGCGCGGAATGCGAGATCCTGGAAATTGTTCCTTCGCGATCCAAGCCCAGCCAGGCACTGGTCACGGTGCGGATCGCGACGATCAATCAAAATGACCAAGAGGTTTATATTTTTACCGCGAAAGTGCTGGCCTACAAACGAGACCGGCTCAAGAAAGAGGAATGTTCGCATGCGCGATGAGAGCTTCATGCCCGGAGGACACCAATGAGAATCCTGGTGATGGGAGCGGGGGCTGTCGGCGGATATTTCGGAGGGCGCCTGCTCGAAGCCGGACGCGATGTGACCTTCCTGGTGCGCCCGGCGCGCGCGGCGGAGTTATCCCGATCCGGTCTCGTTATTCGCAGCCGCCTGGGCGACGTTTCGATTCCGAACCCGCCCACGGTCCTGGCCGAAACCGTGTCCGCGCCTTTCGATGCCGTGCTGCTCAGCTCCAAAGCCTACGATCTGGAAGGCGCCATGGCGGCATTCGCTCCCGCCGTCGGCCCCCAAACGTCGATCCTGCCGCTGCTTAATGGCATGCGGCATCTCGACGCGCTTTCCGCCCGATTCGGGGCGGATCGCGTGCTCGGCGGCCAGTGCGTCATCTCCGCGACGCTCAACGACCGCCGCGAGATCGTGCATCTCAACGACGCTCATCGCATTTCCTTCGGCGAGCTCGACGGGACCATGTCTCCCCGTGTGAACGCGCTCGAACAAGCTCTGAGCGGAGCGCACTTCGACGTCCAGGCCAGCCCGCACATTTTGCTCGAAATGTGGGAGAAGTGGGTCCTGCTCGCGACCTTGGCGGGCGTCACGTGCCTGTTTCGGTCGGCCGTTTGCGATATTGTGGCCTCGCGCGGAGGAACCGGCCTCATCCTCGGACTGCTGGAGGAATGCCGTGCGACCGCGTCCGCGGAAGGCCATGATCCTCGCCCGCAGTTTCTCGATCGCGCGCGTGGCATGCTTACCGCCGCTGATTCGCCTTTTACCGCGTCGATGCTTCGCGACATCGAGGCCCGCGCGCCGATTGAGGCCGATCATATCATCGGCGATCTCCTGGATCGGGCCCGGTTGCGCGAAACTCCCAACGCGCTCCTCGCCATCGTGTATACCCATCTGAAATCCTACGAAGCGCGCCGCCGCCGCAACTGACACTCGACTAACACCCGGCACCCCATCGGAGCGAGAATAAAAGCAGACGAAGCTCCGTTGTTGGAGTTCTCAGGTGCTGCGAATGAGTTCTCGAATGCTTCCGTCGCTGATCCTGCTGGCGGTGTTTCCCGTCCTCGCGGTCGAGTCGCCGCCCCAGAAAGATTTCACCCTCACCGCGGAATCCGATCTGGTGATGCTCGATGTCGGTGTCCAGGATTCCCGCGGGAATACCATCGCCGGACTCACCAAGGATAATTTCCGCGTCTACGAAAATGGCAAGCTGCAGACCATTTCCGAATTTACCGACGCCGATCGTCCCATCACCGCCGGCCTGGTGATCGACAGCAGCGGAAGCATGAACAACAAACGCCCTCAGGTGGTCACCGGCGGCCTGGCTTTCGTTCGCGACAGCAATCCCTCGGACGAGATCTTCGTTACCGAATTCAACGATCGCGTCACTTTCGGTTTGCCGGAAGCCACGCCCTTTTCAGGCGACCGCGATCAGCTTCGCGGCGCGCTGCTCAAAAGTCCCGCGATAGGCCGCACCGCTCTCTACGATGCTTTGCTCCGTTCGCTCGATCATCTCAAGCAAGGCACCCAGAGCAAGAAAGCGCTGGTGCTGATCAGCGACGGCGGCGACAATGCCAGCGCGCATCGGTTGGCGGATGTGACCAAGGCCGTCCTCGAATCCCCTGCCACCATTTACACCGTCGGCATCTTCGATCAGGACGACATGGATCGCAATCCCGGCCTGTTGCACAAATTGGCGAATGTGACCGGCGGCGAAGCTTTCTTCCCCAAGGAACTCTCCGATGTCGTCGATGTATGCCGCCGGATCGCCAAACAGATCCGGCAGCGATACAGCCTCGCGTATCGCCCCATGCGGGTCACCGACCGCGGCGAGCTGCGCACCATCAAAGTAGTGGTCACCGGGATACCTCAAAAGGCCACCGTTTTCGCGCGCAAAAGTTACTACCTGCCGCCCGCAAGCTAACCGGCTTCCTCAGGGGTGGTTGGCCGGAAATTTGCAAGATTCCTGTCAGGAGGGCCATCGAATGGATGCCAAAGAGATGAAAACCAAGTGCGCTCACCCCAGTTGCCGTTGTCACGCCCGTCCCGATAGCAAATATTGCAGCACTTATTGCGAGGGCCAGGCAGAAGAAGCCGACGTCGTTTGCAGTTGCGGTCACGTCGAATGCACGCGGACTCCGACCCGGTAACGCGTTCTGCATATATTGCACGCCGGGAATTAAATCCCGCAATTATTTCGGATTCGTAATGCTGTACTCCGCTCTGGCCGTAGCTTTTTCAATAAGTTGTGAGAACGGAACCCCGGTTGCCTGAAACGTTCGAGTGGCGATACCGAACAAAATTCCAGTCAGCCGGGTCCTGGTGGTCGACGACGATCAGGCCCAACGGAGCTCGCTCGCGAGCGTGATTGCGTCGCTCGGTTTTAACGCCGAAACTGCGGCCGACGGGCAGGACGCCATCGAACATCAGGCCAACAAGCCCGCCGATGTCATCGTCACCGATCTGATGATGCCTCGCATGGATGGCTTTGAGCTGCTGCGCAAGCTCGAAGAGCTGGGCGATCGCACCCCCACTATTGTGCTAACGGCCTTTGGAAACATCGAAAAAGCGATCTCGGTGGTTCACGATCTGAGCGCGTTCTGGTTTCTCGAGAAGCCGGTTCAACCGGCCATTCTGCGGACCTTACTTGCTCGCGCGGTGACCCAGAAACACCTCATCGAGGAGACCCGCCTGCTGAATCGCCAATTGAGCCACCAGGGCGTGCTCGGGGATCTGGTGGGCGGCAGCCCTCAGATGCGGCAGATTTTCTCGATCATCAGCCAGGTTGCTCCCACTTCCGCGCCGGTGCTGATTACCGGCGAAAGCGGCACCGGCAAGGAATTGGTGGCGCGCGCCATCCATCGGTCCAGCATTCGCGCCGGCGGACCGTTCATCGCCATCAATTGCGCCGCGCTTCCCGAAACGTTAATGGAGAGTGAGCTTTTCGGTCACGAGAAAGGCTCCTTCACCGGCGCCGTTGAGCGCCACGCCGGTTGTTTCGAGCAGGCTCACAATGGAACCGTGCTCCTGGATGAAATCGCCGACATGCCCATCGGCACGCAAGCCAAGCTGCTGCGCGTGCTGGAGGAATCGACCGTCCGGCGCCTGGGCGGCAAGCTCGATCTGCCGGTGGATGTCCGGGTGGTGGCGGCCACCAACCGTGCTCCGGAAGAGGCAATTCGCGATAAGCATCTTCGAGAAGATCTGTTCTATCGGTTGAACGTGTTTCACATCGCCATCCCGCCGTTGCGCGATCGCCGCGGCGACATTCCCGGCATCAGCGAAGCGATTCTCTCCAACCTGAACGAAAAGCACGGCTGTCACATCTCCGGAATCGACCCGGAGGTGCTCACTCAGTTCGAACAGGCGCCCTGGCCCGGCAACGTCCGGCAGCTCCGAAACGTGCTGGAACGCGCCGTCATTATCGCCGGCGAAGGACTCATCATGGCCAGGCATTTGCCGATGGGCTGGTCGGCCGGAGCCGCCACCGCCAGCGTTCCGCTGGAAACCGATGATCTGCTCCGCATTCGCGTGGGGCCGCAGATTCGCGAGATTGAAGATTCCTATATAAAACTGGTCCTGAAGCACACCAACAACAACCGCACCAAAGCGGCGCGCATTTTGGGCATCAGCATCCGGACCCTTCAAAATCGTCTGCGGGAGGCCGCGACCGAACCGCAATCGAAAAATGCCACGGTAAATTAAGGAGATTGGGCCAGTGTCCGGCGCATCGCGGCCGACGCTCCCGCTCCCACCACCAGCGCGATCAGCGTCCCGGTTCCCGCTACGTCGGGCAGCCATCGCGAGCGGTAAAAAAACACCAGCAGCAGCCCGAGAAACAGAATCCGCAGCGCGCCTCGCGCCACACCGGCCGAAAACCGCAGGGTAAGCCAACCGGCGACCGCGGCCAATGCCGCAGACGCCGCGATCCCGAACCCGCCGACCATAGCCAACGTCTCCAGGTCCGGAGGAATCAGGACCGGCGTCCGCAAATAAACGGTAGCCATCCCGAATACCAGAATGGTTGCCGTAAGGATTTCGGCGTAAATCACCGCTACCGCGACTCTGGCCAGCCCTTCGGAAAACGTAACCGGCCGGATCTGACGGAAGGCTTCCGCGGCCGCCGGTGCCGCGAACAGTATCCCCATGCAGGCGTACGCCGATAGCATCACAGGATCGAAAAAATCCGCGCCCTTCCACCCCGGCAGTAAGATCCCGAAGACCGCGATCAGCGCGAGGTGTACCGCCACCGCCCGTTTCCCGGTCCGGCCCCACAGGGATAGCCCTCCAAGCTTCAGGTGGTAGAAGAATCCCTGCACGTGCCGTTATGGTACCAATCGGAATGACGGTAGACTATATACGGGGATGCCTTAACGTGCACTTAAGGCAAATTTCTCTAGGGCTTTGACGCTAATTATTCAAGGGACCCGGGCCGATGAACCTGTTAGATATGTTCGATAGGCGAATAGAACCGAGGATGCTGTGCGCGGACCTGGTGGACGTGCAGTGGAGGGATCAGACCGGGCGCACCCGTCGCGGTGTGGCCAATTTAGAGGATATTTCCCTGTCCGGCGCCTGCCTCCAAGTGGATCGCCCCATTCCGCTCGGCACCGGATTTCGCATCAGCTACCCGAACGGCGAGTTGATGGGCATCGTAAAATACTGCGTGTTCCGCGAGATCGGGTATTTCCTCGGGATTGAATTTGAGGTCGGCAGCCGGTGGTCCCAGCGGCACTTCCGTCCGCAGCACCTTCTCGATCCCCGGCATCTGGTCCGGCGCGTCACCAAGGGACTACGGCCAACCCCGCCCGTGCCGCATGTCCAATAGCGCGTACTCCGGCAATCTCTTCGCATTTGTGATTAACTAAAAGGGGTATGGCTACAGTTACGGGCGAATTAACGCAGGAAAGGCCCGCTGTCGCCCGGCCAATTCCGTGGGCTGCCCTCGGTTGGTTTACCGCTCTCCTGATCCTGGTTTACTTCCCTATCTGGAAGCATCTCATCGAACAATGGGCCACCGACGAAGATGTTGGACACGGCTTTTTCGTTCCCTTGGTCGCCGCCTTTGTAGCCTGGCAGCGCCGCGACAAATTGCTGCAAATCGAATACGAACCGGCATGGTGGGGCGTCGGGATCATGCTTTGGGGGGTTCTGCAAAGCTTCATTGGGACTCTTGGGGCGGAATTGTTCCTCCAGCGGACCTCCATCCTCATCACGCTAGTCGGCATGCTGCTGGTCTTCGGCGGAACCAAGCTGGTGCGGGCGCTCGCCTTCCCCCTGCTTCTGCTGCCCTTCATGATTCCTTTCCCGGCGGTGATCTATAACCAGATCACCTTCCCGCTGCAGCTCTTCGCCAGCTCGGTCGCGGAAAACGTCCTGGACTTTCTAGGCATTCCCGTACTTCGCGACGGCAACGTACTGGAGCTGGCCAGTCAAAAGCTGACCGTGGTGGAGGCCTGTAGCGGAATCCGCAGCCTGCTCTCGCTGCTCTTTTTGTCTCTGGTCTACAGCTATTTCTTCGATCGCAAGGTGTGGATGCGATGGGCGCTGCTGAGCTGCCACCATTCCGCTGGCCATTCTGGCCAACGCCGGACGCGTCGCCATCACCGGAATTCTGAGTGAGAAGGTCAGCCCCACGCTCGCTCAAGGATTTTTCCATAGCCTCGAAGGCTGGGTCATTTTCATCATCGACATCGTTATGTTGCTGGCGGTGCACGCTCTCATCAACCAGGTTTATTCGCTTCGTTCCCGAAAGGCGGCGCAGGGTGCTTAACTTTCTCAACTCCACATCGGCCCGGGTGATCACCCTCCTGCTGATCGGACAGACCGCCGTCCTTTACAGTTCCATCCGGCCCGAAGCGATTCCCGCCGGGAAGCCCCTGAACATGTTCCCGCTCTCGATCGGACCCTGGCAGCTTCAACAGGAAGGCCTGATCGATCAGGAAACCCGCGATGTGCTCAAAGCGGACGATCTGTTAAATCGCGTTTACGTCGACCCATCCGGCGGCCGCGCCGCCAGTCTGTTCATCGCCGCGTTCCGCTCCCAACGCGACGGGAAAGCTCCGCATTCTCCGAAGAATTGCCTGCCCGGCAACGGCTGGACTCCGCTCAATGAGCGCGAAGTTCGAATCGACGTGCACGCCGCGGCGCCCATTCCCGTGAACGAGTACGTGGTGCAGCACGGCGAATCCCGCAGCGTGGTGATCTATTGGTATCAATCCCGCGATCGCGCCGTGGCGAACGAATACAAAGCCAAGTTCTGGGTCATCGCCGACGCCATTCGCTATAACCGCACCGACACCGCGCTAATCCGCGTCATCGTCCCGATCATGAATCGTGACGCCGATACCGCCGAGCGCGCCGCGATCAGCTTCATCCAGACCGTTTACGCTCCGATCCGCCAATTTCTCCCCGCATAAATTACACTAATTGGATGAGAATTGCCCGGCCGCTACTCGGCGTGTTCTTCCTTCTTCTGCCCGCATTCGCGCAGCAACAAGGCAATCCCAACGATCAGGTTCTCAAGGCCCTGGACGATCTGGAGTGGTACCTCAAGCTCAGCGACATCGCTCAGGTGGATAAGATTTCCTATACCAGCCTGCCTCTCGCGCACAATCCTAACCCGACCGCGCCCGGCGCAGGCAACCCCCTGATCATTCGCGCCTACACCTTTATCCCCAAGAAACTCGACCGCACTAAAAAACAACCGCTGCTGGTTCTGGCGCATCAGGGCATCCACGGCAACGTGTCCTCCGCCGAACTCGGCCACATCATGCGCGAGCTGATCGATCAGGGCTACTCCATCATCGCCCCCGATTATCGCGGCTCCACCGGCTACGGCCAGGCGTTCTATCAGGACATCGACTACGGCGGCCGCGAAGTCGACGATGTCTTCGCCGCGCGCCAGTGGATGCTCGACACCTATAGCTTCTTCGATCCCAAGCGCGTCGGAGTCATCGGCTGGAGCCACGGCGGCTTCATCACCCTGATGCAGATTCTCCAGCATCCCGACGCCTACGCCTGCGCCTACGCCGGCGTCCCGGTCAGCGATCTGGTCCTGCGCCTCGGCTATCATGACCAGGCTTACAACGCCCTCTATTCCGCTCCGTACCACATCGGAAAAACGGTGCGCGACGACATCAAGGAATACGAGCGCCGCTCGCCGATCACCTGGGTATCGAAGCTCCAGACGCCGCTGTTGATCCACACCAACACCAACGACGAAGACGTCAACGTCCTGGAAGTGGAGCGTCTCATCACCGCGCTCAAGGCGGAAGGCAAGCAGTTCGAATACAAGATCTACCAGGACGCGCCCGGCGGCCACATGTTCAATCGCCTCGACACCGATCTCGCCCGCGAGTCGCGCCAGGACGTCTATAAGTTCCTGGCCAAATATTTACTCAAATGAAGCGCCTGGTCCTGATCTTCTCCATCGCGCTCCCGCTTCTCGCCCAAGCTCCCGCTGGTCGGGGCGGACGAGGCGGAGCCGCGCCGGCATCGCCCGCTCCCACGCCTGCTGCCGCGCAGCCAACGCCCGCGCCCGCAGCCGCTCCCCAGCCCCCCCAGTCGACCGATCAGGTCCTCAAAGGCATCGACGATCTGGAATGGCGCATCAAAATCGGTGACATCGCGGACTTCGATAAAGTCGCCTACGCCAGCCTGCCGCCCGCGCATAATCCCAATCCCACCGCGCCCGGCGCCGGCAACCCGATGATCGTTTACGCCTACACCTTCATCCCGAAAAATCTCGATCGCTCGAAAAAACATCCGCTCATCGTTCTGATCCACGGCGGCGTCCACTCGAATTTCACCTCGGATTCCGCGCACATCGTCCGTGAGTTTTTGGAACAGGGCTATTCCATCGTCTCCACCGACTACCGCGGTTCCACAGGCTACGGCATGGGCTACAACCATCAGATCGATTACGGCGGCCGCGAAGTGGACGACGTCTACGCCGGAATGAAGTGGATGCTGGACCATTACAGCTTCCTCGATCCCAAGCGCGTCGGCATCGTCGGCTGGAGCCACGGCGGCCTGATCACGTTGATGAACATCTTCCAGCATCCCGAGAGTTTCGCTGTCGCCTACGCCGGCGTCCCCGTCAGCGATCTGGTGCTGCGACTCGGCTACCAGTCGGAAGCCTATCGCGCCGAATATTCCGCCCCCTATCACATCGGAAAAACCGTTCGCGAGGATATGAAGGAATACGAGCGCCGCTCGCCGATCACCTACGTTTCGAAACTGCAGACGCCGCTGCTGATTCACACCAACACCAACGATGAGGACGTCAACGTGATCGAAGTGAAGGAGCTGATCACCGCGCTCAAGGCCGAAGGCAAGAAGTTCGAGTACAAAATCTACGAAGACGCTCCCGGCGGCCATCAGTTCAATCGTCTGGATACGAAACTGGCCAAGGATTCGCGCGACGAGATCTACAAATTCCTCGCCCAGTACCTAAAGCCAACGCCCTGAGCCGCGACCATAGGGAGCGGTGGATACTGAAGCCTCGCGAAACTCATGATTCAAGACTCCCCAGCTAAAGACACAACCCAGGCGCGATCCATGACCATCGCCACCAGCGGAATCGTAGCCACCAGCCAGACCCTCGCCTCGCAAGCCGCCGCGATGACGCTCGCCCGCGGCGGATCCGCCGTCGATGCCGCCATCGCCGCGAACGCCGTCCTCAGCGTCGTCGAGCCGATGATGTGCGGCATCGGAGGCGATCTCTTCGCCATCCATCGCGACGCAAAAACCGGCGAGCTCACCGGCATCAACGCGAGCGGACCCGCTCCGGCAGCCTTGACCCTCGATCGCGTAAACGACGCTGTTCCCAGAATCGGCATCCACACCGCGACCATCCCCGGCGCAGTCGACGGATGGGCGAAAATGCACGATCGATTCGGCCGGCTTCCCTGGGCCGATCTCTTCGCGCCCGCCATCTACTTCGCCGACCGCGGCTTCCCCGTCACCGAGCTCATCCAATACGATTGGCTGCATACCCGCAATCGCCTGGAAGAAGATCCCGCCGCGCTGCGCATGCTTCTCGCATGCCGCCCGACGTCGGCCAGATCTTCCGCAATCGCGAACTGGCAACGGCCTACCGGATCCTCGCGAAATCTCCCCGCGAATTCTATGAAGGCGAAATCGCCTCGGCCATCCTCAAAACCTCCGCGCGTCACGACGGCACCATGACCGCCGCCGATCTCCAGCAATTCTCCTCCGAATGGGTCGACTCCCATCGCCATCGACTACCGCGGCTGGACCGTTTCCCAAATCCCGCCCGAACGGCCAAGGCATCGGCACGCTCGAAATGCTCAATATTCTCGAGAATTTCCCGATCCCCGAGTTCGATCCGCTGAGCGCCGACGCCTTTCACTTCAAGATCGAAGCGCAGAAGCTCGCCTTCGAAGATCAGCGCCGCTACATCGCCGATCCGCGCCACGCCGACGTGCCCACGGCCCGCCTTCTCTCGAAGGATTACGCCCGTGAACGCGCCCGCGCCATCGCCGCAGCCGCCTCCGGCAGCGAGCCTGTCCCCTCCGCCGCCCACGGCCACACCATCTATCTCTCGGTCGCCGATCGCGAAGGCAACCTCGTCTCCTGGATCGAAAGCATCTCCGACCTGTGGGGATCGGGTGTCGTCGTCGACGGCTTCGGCTTCCATCTGCACAGCCGCGGCGCGGCGTTTTCTTCCGATCCCGCTCACCCCAACGCCCTCGCTCCCGGCAAGCGTCCCTATCACACCATCATTCCCGGATTTCTTCAAAAGGATGACCGGCACATCGCCTTCGGCATCATGCGCGGCATGAATCAGGCGCAGGCTCAGGCGCAATTTGTCTCGAACGTCGTCGATCACGGCATGAACATTCAGGCCGCGCTTGAAGCTCCCCGATTTTCGAAAATCACCCTCGGCGGTTCCGATGTGCGCATCGAATCCCGGGTCCCTTCCGCGCAACTCGCGGAGCTATCCCGCCGCGGCCACCTGCTCGAAATCCGCGACGGCTATTCCGGATACATGGGCGGCGGCCAGGCCGTGCTTCGCGACGCGAATGCGCGGGTGAACTACGGCGCGTCATCCCCCCGCAAAGACGGCGCCGCCATCCCCGAGCCCGAGCCCTATTGGGAGTAAAATGGCGCCATGCCTGATTCGTCCGCAAGGTTTCTCTCTGTCACGCCGATGATTCCAACCGGCTCCAGCCTCGCCGAAGCCTTGAAATTCTACACCGAACACATGGGGTTCACCATATCCTGGCAAGGCGGCAAGGGAGCTGGAATCGCCCGCGACGGGATCGCCTTCAATCTGGTCGAGAACAGCAACCGCCAGTGGGCCGATAATTCCAGCTTCAGCATCGGCGTCTCGAACCTCGACGCGCTCTATGAGGAATATCGGGGAATTCCCGCTCGCGTTGGTCCGCTGGAGGTGAAATCCTGGGGCCGCCGCGAATTTCATATGATCGTTCCGTCCGGCGTCTGTTTGCAGTTCTATAATTCCTGATCGTCTTACACCACGCGATAAAGAACGTACAATCGAATCAAGTAACGGAGGCGTTATGTATTTTCAGCAATTCTATCTGACGTGCCTTTCGCATGCCTCTTATATGCTGGGCTCCGAGGGCGTCGCCTGCGTGGTTGATCCGCAGCGCGACGTGGCTCTCTACCTCGACGAAGCCCGCGCCCAGGGCCTCGAAATCCGTTACATTATCGAAACTCATCTGCACGCCGATTTCGTGAGCGGCCATCGCGAGCTCGCCGAATCCACCGGCGCTCAAATCTATCTCGGCGCGAAAGCCGGCGCGACGTTTCCCCATGTCGACGCCAACGATGGCGATGAAATCCGCTTCGGCCGTGTGATTCTTAGATTTCTCGAAACTCCCGGCCACACCATCGAAAGCGTGTCCATCGCCATCACCGATCTCGATCGCGGCGACCAGCCTTTCGCGGTCCTCACCGGCGATACGCTGTTCATCGGCGACGTCGGCCGCCCCGACCTCGCTCCGAACCTCACCCCGCAGCAGCTCGCGGCCATGCTCTACGACAGCCTCCATCAGAAGCTGCATCCCGCTAGGCGACGACGTCGAAGTCTGGCCCGCTCACGGAGCCGGCTCGCTGTGCGGCAAAGCGATGCGCCCCGAGCGTCAATCGACCATCGGCAAGGAGCGCGCTCTTAACTACGCTCTCCGCGCCCGCTCGAAAGAGGAATTCGTGAAGCTGCTCACAGCGGAGCTTCCGGAGCGCCCCGGCTACTTCGCGCTCGACGCCGAGATCAATCGTACCGGCGCGCCCGCCCTTACTACGCTCGCCCCGCTCGCCATGCTAACGCCTGATCAGGTCCTGGAGCGTCAGGCTGCCGGCGCCATCCTGCTCGATACCCGGCCGACTCAACAATACTGCGCCGGTCACATCCCCGGCGCGGTCCACATCGCCCTCGGCGGACAATACGCCTCCTGGGCCGCCACCGTTCTCGGCCTGGATAAAACGATCGTTCTGATCGCCGAAGATGAGGAGCAGCTCGAACAATCCCGCACCCGGCTCGCGCGCGTCGGTATCGAGCACGTCATCGGCGCTCTTGAAGGCGGCATGGCCGCCTGGACCAATCGGCCCGCCGCCGAAATCGGGCAGGTGTCGGTCGAAGACCTCCATCGCGAGCAGGAGCATATTCAAATAGTCGACGTCCGCCGCCAGCCGGAGTGGGACGAAGGACACGTCGATGGCGCGCGCCTCATGCCTCTGCACAAGATCGAGTCCATGCTCTCGACCCTCGACCGCAACCGTCCGGTGGCGGTACACTGCAAGGGCGGATACCGCAGCGCGATCGCCGCCAGCCTGATCCAGCGCGCCGGATTTGAAAACGTGATGAACGTCGTCGGCGGCTTCGATGCCTGGCGCGCCTGCGGCCTTCCGGAAGTGCGCGAAACGGGAGTTCCTGCTTCGGCGTGATAAGCGCTGACGGCCGAGCACGGTTGCGTCGGGCCATTTCCCTTTGCTAGCTTGGCGTGGATGTCGGTGCCTGCTCCCGAACAACTCAGCAGGACCATTGAGGCCCTTTACCGGTCCGAATCGGGCCGGATTCTCGCCACGCTGGTGCGCATCCTCGGAGATCTGGATCTCGCCGAAGAGGCCATGCATGAGGCATTCGCCGTCGCTCTGGAATTCTGGTCTCAGACCGGGATTCCGGAAAAGCCGCGCCCTTGGCTGATTTCAACAGCACGCTTCAAGGCCATTGACGCGATCCGTCTGCGCGCGCGCTTCGACGGGGCACAGAGAGATCTTATTGCCCACATGGAAACGCGCCTCCACGGCGCTTCCGGCGGAAGTGAAGAGATCGAGGACGATCGCCTCCGTCTGATTTTCACCTGCTGCCATCCCGCTCTGCCTGCGGAGGGACAGGTTGCGCTCACCCTTCGCGAAGTCTGCGGACTGACCACCGAAGAGATCGCCCGCGCATTTCTCGTGACGCCGGCGACGCTCGCCCAACGCATCGTACGCGCCAAGGCAAAGATTCGAGAGACGCCGATCCCCTACGAGGTGCCCGGGCCGGACGAGTTGCCGGACCGGCTGGATGCAGTGCTTCAGGTCGTCTATCTGGTCTTTAACGAGGGCTATTCGGCCGCGGCGGGAGCGGAGGTAACGCGGGCTGAGCTGACCGGCGAGGCCATTCGATTAGGACGGCTGCTGACCGAACTCCAGCCAGAGCCGGAAGTGACCGGCCTGCTTGCTCTGATGTTGCTGCAGGAATCCCGCCGCGCCGCGCGAACCTCGCCCACCGGGGAGCTGATTTTGCTGGAACATCAAAACCGCGCACTGTGGAACCGCGAGCAGATCGCGGAAGGAATGACGTTGGTCGAGAAAGCTCTCAGCTCCCGGCGCTTCGGTGCTTACACGCTGCAGGCTGCGATTGTGGCTGTCCATGCGGAGGCGGAATCGTCCGCGGCGACCGACTGGCGCCAGATTGTCGCGCTTTACAACCAGTTGGCGCGGATTCAGCCTTCGCCGGTGGTCCATCTCAATCGCGCCGTGGCCATCGCCGAGTGTGATGGTCCAGCGGCCGGTCTGGCGCATATCGACGCGTTGTTGGATCAGGGTGAACTGGCAAATTATTACCTGGCGCATTCCGCTCGCGCAGAGTTGTGCCGCAGGCTGGGCAGGACCGCCGAGGCTCGGGCTTCTTATGAGAAGGCGCTGGAGCTGACCCGGCAGGAGCCGGAACGGCAATTCTTGCAAGAGCGGATTCGTCTGCTGCAACGAACATTTTTGAAATAAAAATTGCAGCGGCTGTCGATTCCCGGTCTCCCCAACGACTATAGGGCAGAGAATCGATGAGCAACGGCTCCTGAGTGAACAGGAAACCCGTCATCGAAAACAAGCCAAGGAGAGAAAATCATGCCACATTATCTGATCGCGAACTACCTTCCGGACGACTTCGACCCGTCCACCGTCACCGAAGCGATGATCGAGGAAATCCACGCGGTCAACCGCGAATTGATTGCCGCCGGCGTAAGGAAGTTCGCCTGCGGAATTTCCCCGGCCGCCAACGCGAAGACGGTGCGGAAGCAGACTGATGGAACCGTCGCCGTCACCGATGGACCGTATACCGAGACCAAGGAGCACCTGGGCGGTTTCTGGATACTGGAATGCGCCAACATGGACGAAGCGCTGGCGTGGGCGCGCAAAGGTGCCATCACCTGCGATGCCGCGGGCGAGGTGCGCGAGCTTCTCTTCTACCCGGCTCCGGACTAAATAAGGCAGCGGAAAGGAGAAAAACGATGAAATACATCTGCTTGGGTTACTACGACAAAGCCAAATTCGACGCCATGACTGAGGCGGAACGAAACACCATGTTCGACGAATGCTTTGACTACGACGAACATCTTCGCGCCGGCGGGCACTGGGGTAAGGGCGAAGCGCTTCAGGGTCCGGAAACCGCCCTGACCTTGGCGTGGAAGAACGGCAAAGTGGCAACCACCGACGGCCCTTTTGTGGAAACCAAGGAACAACTCGGTGGCCTCGGAATCCTGGAGGCGCGAGACATGAATCATGCCGTGCAACTCGTATCGCGGCATCCGTCCCTGAAGTACGGCAGCATTTGGGAGATTCGCCCCATCGGGGACATGAGCGAAATCATGCAGGCGAGCGAACAGCGGCGGAAGTTGAGGCGCTAAACCGCCAAGCCGAAAACGCTCGCGCAATTGACCCTACGCTTCGTCGCCGATATTGCTGGACCCGACCATTCCCCGGATCGCCGCCTCGCGCTTCTTGCGCCGCTCCAGCCGCAGCAGTTCGCGCCGCCGCCGCAGCTTCACCTGGTCGTCCACCCTGCGCCAGAACTTGCGGAAGTAATCGGCGGCCGAGACGATCCCGAACAGCATCACCGCCCACATGCGCGATCGGTCGCGAATTGACTCAGCGCGTGCCAGCGAATGCCCGCCGATCACCAGCGCGATCGCCACCACCTGCGCCGCCATCTTGGTCTTGCCCAGTTCGCTCGCGCGAATGGTGTAGCCCGACGCCGCCGCGATGGACCGCAACCCCGACACCGCGAACTCGCGGCCGATGATCAGAATCACGATCCACGCCGGCACCCGATGAATGTCCACCAGCGAAACCAGCGCCGCCGAAATCAGCAGCTTATCCGCGATCGGATCGAGCAGCGTGCCGACCGTGGTGACCTGTCCCCAGCGCCGCGCCAGATAGCCGTCGAGCAGATCCGTCGCCGCCGCGGCCAGGAAAATCGCCAGCGCGAAGATCTCGCCGTGAAATCGGCACCATGTGCCTGCCAGCTGCGCGACGAAGTCCCGTCCGCCAGCAGCGCGGCCACCAGCAGCGGCACGAAGAAGATCCGCAAAAGCGTGAGCAGATTCGGGAGATTCATCCGACTGCTACAATCATATCCCAGTCGACCAGTATCCCGGCTGAACTATCGGACCAGGATACGGCTCCAAGCGCGGCGCCGCAGCGATTCGGGCACCTCGCCTCCACTTCGCAGGCGTCGCCGCGTATATCGCGTCGACGGTCACCCGCGCGTGCTCGTGCAGCAGATGCAGCGGGCCGCCTTCGGCCGATCGGGAAACGGAAGACGCACTGCGAGACCGGATCGAGCGGCAGCGTTTCGTCGATCTTCTCGAGCAGCGCGTCGAATCCCGCGCCGGTGCGCGCGGAGATCGCCACCGCGCCGGCCGGTTGATGTTCCGGATCCTGCAAAATCCGCCGCGCGAGCGCCGCCGCGTCGGGCTCGCCCGGAATCTGATCCACCTTGTTCAGCACCAGAATCTGCGGCGTCTCCGCCGCGCCGATCTCGCTCAGCGTCGCCAGCACGTGCGCGGTGTGATGCGGCCGCCTCGGGCGAGCTCGCGTCCACCACGTGCAGCAGCAGCTCGGCCTCGACCACTTCTTCGAGCGTCGCGCGAAACGCCCGCACCAGCGTGGTCGGCAGGTTGCGAATGAAACCGACCGTATCGCTCACCAGCGCGCGCCTCTGCGACGGCAGCGTGATGTGCCGCACCGTGGGATCGAGCGTGGCGAACATCTTCGCGTCGGCCAGCACCTCCGCGCCGGTCAGCCGGTTGAACAGCGTCGATTTGCCGGCGTTCGTGTAGCCGACCAGCGCGATGGTCGCCAGCGGAACGGCCTGCCGCTGCCGCCGCTGCGTGGTGCGGCCGCCGCGCACGCGTTCCAGGTCCTTCTCGATCGCGTGGATGCGCTGATGAATCCGGCGCCGGTCGGTTTCGAGCTTCGTTTCGCCCGGACCGCGGGTGCCGATGCCGCCGCCCAGCCGCGACATCGCCGCGCCGTGGCCGGTCAGCCGCGGCAGCAGATAATTCAACTGCGCCAGTTCCACCTGCAGCTGGCCTTCACGCGTCCGCGCGCGGCGCGCGAAGATGTCCAGGATCAACTGCGTCCGGTCCAGCACCTTCACGTCGAGCGCTTTTTCCAGATTGCGCTGCTGCGTGGGCGACAGTTCGCGATCGAAGATGACCGTGGTCGGCTTCGTGAAACTGGATCATGCGCCTTCAGCTCCTCCACTTTGCCGGAGCCGACCAGCGTCGCCGCGTCCGCGCCGCGGGCGCGACTGAATCAGGCGCTCGGCGACCCGCGCGCCGGCCGTTCCCGGCCAGCGCCGCCAGTTCCTCCATCGATTCTTCGGCGCTGATCGATCGGCTGCGACGCCGGATCGGGCGCGCGCTTGCGCGCGTGCGGCCGGTCAGGTGCAGACCGACCAGGAGCGCGATTTCTTCGCCAGCGTTGGCAAGCTAGGTCGTTATTCAGTCGTCGCTTTCCGATGACCGGCGCGCCCGGCGCCGCGTGGGTGCCCGCCGTCGCGGCGCTCGAATGCGCGGCGCGAGTGGAACGGCTTCGACACCACCACCGTGGAAATCGCGTGCTTGAAAATCAACTGTTCCTGATTGTTGGTTTCGAGCACCACCGAGTACTTGTCGAAACTCTTGATCCGGCCGGACAGCTTCACGCCGCTCATCAGATAGATGGTGAGGAAGGTCTTGTCTTTGCGCGCGTTGTTTAGAAATGCTTCTTGTATGTTTTGCGCCTGTTTTTCCATGGAGCATCCTTCCTTCACGCCCCACGGGGCGCCCAACGTCCGCCCCGTCGGGCGAAATGGATCTACCGTTTCTCATCATACCGTAACGGCAGCAGCGGAGGCTCCAGCTTATCGGCCATCACTCCGCCGCCGATTTCATGCCCATCCGGTCGATCACCAGCCGCGCAATTCTCTCCCGATGGAACGCCGCGTCCCCGAACGCGATCTCGTTGGCCTTCGCCCGCCGGTAAAAAAGATGCACGTCGTTTTCCCAGGTGAAACCCATGCCGCCCTGTACCTGCACGCCTCGATTGCCCACCTCGCGCCCCGCATCGCTCGCATAACTCTTGGCGACGCTCACCGCGCTCCTCGCCTCCGGCACGCCCTCGTTCAGCGCATACGCCGCGAAGTACGTGGCCGACCTGGAACTCTCCGTCCACAGGAACATATCCGCGCACTGATGCTGCACCGCCTGATATTGCCCGATCGGTTTTCCGAACTGCTTGCGCGTCTTGGCGTATTCGACCGCCATTTCCATAGTCCGCTGCATCCCGCCCGTCAGCTCCGCGCAAGCCGCCACCGTCGCGACGTCCAGCGCGTATTCCAGCGCCCGGCGAGCCGCTTCGCCTTTCGCGATCCTCTCCGATTTCTCATCGTGAAACGCTACTTTATAAAGCCGTCGCGTCAGATCGATCGCCGGCATCGCGCTTTTCTCCACCGCTTTCGCGTCCACCAGATACAACGCGAGTTCCCCGCCGTCCCGCGCCGCCACCACCATCACATCCGCGATTCCCGCGTCGGGCACGAACAACTTCTCTCCCCGCAGCGCCGGCATCTGGACCGCATCCGGATCCCAGCTCCCGCTCGGTTCGAGCAGCGCCAGCGTCGCCTTCACACTTCCATCCGCGATTCCGGCCAAATGTTTCGTCGATCCCGCCGCGTGAATCGCCGCCGCCGCGGTCAGCGTCGACAGGAACGCTCCCGGCACCAGCGCGCGTCCCATTTCCTCCGCCAGCGCCGCCATCTCTACCATTCCGAGCCCCATGCCGCCCGCTTCCTCCGGCGATCACGACCCCCAGGAACCCCTGCGCGGCCATCGCGCGCCACAGCTTTTCATCGTGCGCCGTGTCCGTCTCCATAATTCGGCGCACATCCGCCATCGGACACTCCGCCGCGAAAAATTTGCGGGCCGTATTCTTCAAGATCTGTTGCGATTCGCTCAGTCCAAATTGCATATGTTAGTAACTCTTCGGCAGCCCCAGCACGAAATGCCCGATGATGTTCCGCTGGATCTCCGACGTCCCCGCTTCAATCGTGTTGCCGCGGCTACGCAAGTACCCGTACGCCCATTGCCCTTCGTCGAATGCCTCCGCCGCTCCGTGCGCCAGTTGTCCGTAAGGACCCAGAATTTCCATCGCCACCTGCTGGAAACGTTGATTCAATTCGCTCCAGAAGATTTTCTGGATCGATCCCTCGGGCCCCGGCACGCCCGTCTCGTTGATCTGGCTGAACGCCCGCATCTGATTGCAGTCGCATCACTTCGATCTCCGCGTACATCTGCGCCAGCTTCTGCCGGATCACCGGATCTTCGCTCGCCGGCCTGCCGTTGCGGTCGATCTCGCGCGCGATCTCCACCAGCCGGTTGAAATTCCGCCGGTAGTTCACCTGCAACCCCGCTCCGAACGTCCCGCGTTCATGCATCAGCGTTCCCATCGCCACGCGCCAGCCGTCGTTCACCTTGCCGACTACGTTCTCCACCGGCACCCGCACATCGCGAAAGAACAACTCGCTGAACTCGCTCTCCCCGCTCATCTGCTTCAGCCCGCGAACCTCTACCCCCGGCGATTTCATGTCGACCAGCAGCACCGTCAGGCCCTTGATGCTTCGGGACATCCGGATTCGTCCGCACCACCAGCTCGCACCAGTCCGCCGCCCACCCGTAGCTGTTCCAGACCTTCTGGCCATTGACGATAAATGCATCGCCGTCGAGCTTCGCTTCCGTCGTCAGCGCCGCCAGATCGCTTCCCGCGTTCGGCTCGGAAAAACCCTGGCACCAGATCTCTTCCGCGCTCAGAATCTTCTGGAGGTAACGTTGCTTCTGCGCCTCATTCCCGAATGCGATGATGGTCGGCCCGATCAGTCCCAACCCCAGCACGTTCGCCATCGGAGGCGCTTCCGCCCGCGCCATCTCCTCGATGAAGATCACCTGCTCCATCAGCGTCGCTCCCCGCCCACCGTACTCCTTCGGCCAGGACACCCCGGCCCATCCCGCGTCGAACATCTTTCGCTGCCACGCGCGCAGATAAGCGAAGCGCGCCACCATGCTCTCCTCTTCATTCCGCCGTTTCACCCAGTCCCTGAGGCACGTTTCCGGCGAACCAACCACGCGCTTCATCTCGAAAGGCGAGCTCCTGAGGAGTCAAGTTCAGGTCCATTTGTCTTTCCTTTGTCTGTCGAGTCTATCATCTATGCAAAATCATCCTGGTACTGTAGCCGCTTGGTCTTTTTTATTCATTGACTCCGCCTCTTGACTCTGTAAAAATGAGGCTCGGGGGATTAAGTGCTCATATCGGAGGAGACGTGCGTTTTGTCTGCCCAGGCATTCGAAACGGCCATAATTTCTTCCCGTTCCGAAATTTCTGCGTTGCTTGAGCGCGTGTCGCAGCAACTGCCCTGCCAGGGTAGTTCTGTCGATCCGCGTTTCTTTCTCGCCACGGTCGATGAACGGGTCTGGTCGCCTCGCGTGGTGGTCGTCAGCCGTTCTGGCGTCATCGCGGGAATCGTTTATTTTAAGGAACGGAAAATCGCCGGCATCGCCACCGGTATGGTGTACGGCGATGACACGCTGTATTCGATGGTTCTCGCCGAACCCCAGGATCGCGACGCGGTGTTGCGGGCCGGTCTCGAAGCGGTCATGAATTGGCGTCGTGTTTGGGCCCTTCGGATTATGGTTCCTCAGTCCGGATCCGCGCTCCTTTGTATCCGGGAAGCCGGCCTGCTCCGCAACTTTGAAGTCGATCACGTCGAAGCCGAAAACCATTGCGACGTGTTGATACCGGCGAACTACAATTCGTTCCTCGAGTCCTTGGGATCGAAGACGCGGCGCAATTTTCGCTATTATCGCCGCCGGGCCGAGGAAAGCGGCTTTCAGTACGTGCCCGAAATGGATCGCGGCCAGTTCGCCCAGGCCGCGCACGATCTGCTCGAGAAGTCCGTGGTCGGCGCCGATAAGAACGGCATCAAGCGCGCCCTTCAGATTTTTTCCTCGGTGAATCGCCCTCTATATGCCGGATTGCAGCACCCCGACGGCAGCTGGCTCAGCATCCTCGGCGGCTGGTTTGAAGCCGACCATACCATGGTCTTTTTGCAGATGAATAACGATCGCGAGTATCCCCTCCATTCGTTTTCCATCGTGATGCGTAGCTACTTGATCGAGGATGGAATCAGGCGGCGATTGAAAGCTCTGCGTTTTTGGGCTGGCCTGGGCGGCCCGCTGTACCGCTATCGCGTTCCCGTCCCTTCCGTCAGGATGCATCTCGACAAGCGCGGATTCGGCTGGCGCGGATTCCGCTCCATGCTTCTTTATTCCCTTCCCCTGTTCTCCAAGCGAATGCAGTGGGCCGCCGAATGGATCGCCCCTGCCCGGCCGCGCGGAGCGATGCTGCCCTGATGCCGGTCGAATTCCCGGCGCCGTGTCTCTGAGAACTCTGCCGGCGCGGGCTCGATCCCTGGTCAGCCACGCCGAAGCATGGTGGTTTGACCGGACCCGCCACGTCAGCACCACCGGGAACCTCGCTCTCGACCACTTCAGGCTGGTGGGCCAGACCTCCGAGTGCTTCGAGTATCTTCCCTCCCGCGCCGCCACTGCCCGCGTGGCGATCGAGCGTTTGCCGATCCACGACTATAGCGAATACACCTTCGTCGACATGGGCTCAGGCTTGGGGAAAATTCTTTTTCTCGCGGCCGAACATCCGTTTCGTGCCATTCACGGAGTCGAGTTCGCCACCGAATTGCACCGCCTCGCGGAGCGGAATATCGCTCGATACCGGAGTTCTAAACGGCGCTGCGCGCGGATCGATTCCCTCAACGTCAACGCCGTCGATTACCTTTTACCCGAGGAAAATCTGGTCCTCTATTTCTTCAATCCCTTCGGACCGGCCATCATGAAAACGGTTCTATCGAACCTGGCGGCATCTCTCGAGCGGCATCCGCGCGAGGTGTTCCTGGTGCTGTGTTATCCGGAACTCGCCTCCCTCGTTCGCGCGGCCCCGTTTTTGCAGCCGATCGAGGAAAACCGCCGCTTCGCGCTGTATCGAAACATTCGCCGGTAAAATTTTTTTCCGCCTGGAATCAGAAACTTCGCGGTTGCACCGCTCCGCCCTTGCGAACTTCGTCGAATATCGTTAAACCGAGGAGATCGACTGCTCGTCTGATTGGAGAGGTTGATCCCACCGCGGCGGTATACATGTCACTGCCCCAACGTGTTTGAGCCATCAGAGGGTCGCCGGACCGAATTTCCGGCTAGAGGACGTCCTCGATAAATTGTTCTTTGAAATCGGACCGCAACCGAAGGAAGCGGTGGATCGCCGGAGAATTCGTCAGACGGCGAATTCTCCGCGATACATCATTTCCTTCAGGTTGAACTTTACTTTGATAGGAGTGCGCCCGAACACCGTCGTGAAGGTCGCCTCCTTGTCCTCCGGCGACAGCGCCAGTGTGTCTTTCGAGAATCCAAACAGGATATTTCCGTACATGCTCGATTGCTGCGTCACGATTCCCGGCTGTACATCCCGCTTGTCTTTCGGCGCCAGATAGGTCTGCGCCTTGATCCGATCGAACGCGTCCTGTTGCGACCGTTGCTGCGAATCGTCGTCTTCATCCCGCATCCTCCGCGCGCCCGGATCGAGCGGAATCCCGCTGACGCTAATCACGTAATGATCCGCGAATCCCTCCGGAAATTTGTCGGTCTTCAGCGCTTCCATGATCGGCTTCGCGCTCTCCCAGCGGACCGTTCCGCGAAGCGCTTGCGACGGCATTCGTCCGCCGCCGTTTCTCCTACCCATTCCGCCCCCGCCCATTCCTCCGCCGCCCATGCCGCCGATCCGCGGCCCACCCCAGCCGCCTCCTCCAGTTCCCCCGCCGCCGGTTCCCATAGGACCTCCGCCGCTGCCCGGATATTGGCCGTTATTGCTCGTTTGCGAATACTGCTCCGAAACCGACACTTCTTTCGCCCACGGCGACTTGCCTGTTAGCTGATCGATCTCCTCCCGATTCCAATCCTTGGGGTCTTTCTTATTCCAGAAATCCGAGCCGAAGCCGTACATCCGTCCCCAACCGGCAAAGCCCGTTCCAGCCGCGATCATCAAAACGCCGCGGCGTGTCAGTGCGCGCATGCAAATCTCCTGTACTCATCCAGACGTGTCCTGCCCCGGACCGGGTTGCATCAGATAACGCTATTAGACCTTGGGTTTTCGATACCGGCTGGTGGTTCCGGCCGACATTTTGCGCAGTAATCCCGCCGGCATCAGCTTCATTCCCGTCACCAGGAACTTGTAGCGCCATCCCGGAATCACGAACAGCTTCCCCGCATCGAAGCCGCGCAGGGATTCCGAGACCACGGAATCCGCGGTCATCCACAACTGGCTCGGAATCGCGCTGCGATCCATCCCCAGCGTGTCGTGGAATTCGGAAAGCGTGAATCCCGGGCACAGTGCCTGCACCTTTACCGGCGATTTCCGCTGCGCCAGTTCGATCGAAAGCGACTCGGTGAAGCGATTCATCCAGGCCTTGGTCGACCCGTAGCTCACGTTGCCCGGCGACGGCGCAAACGCCGCCACCGAAGAAACATTGATGACGCCGCCGGTGTTTCTACGCGTCAGATTTCCCAACGCCGCGTGCGTCAGCCGCATCGCCGCGATCACATGCAGCCGGTACATTCGCTCCTGCCCCGCGATATCGGCGTCCCAAAAATATCCCTGCGTGCCGAAGCCGGCATTGTTCACCAGCAGCCCCAGATCCGGCAGTTCGCGCAGCCGCCTTTCGACCTTCAGCAGATCCGCGTCGGCCGTCAGATCCGCGCTCATCACGCCCGCGGTCACGTGATACGCCGCCCCCAGTTCGTCCGCCAGCGATTGCAGACGATCCTGCCGCCGGGCGATCAGCAGCAGATCATACCCGCGCGCCGCCAGTTTCCTCGCGAACATCGCGCCGATTCCGCTCGACGCCCCGGTAATCACCGCGAGTCTTTTCTCAGACATGAGCCTGCTCCGTTTCGTCGGCAATGGCGCGCTGATCCAGACGATGCCCCCGCGCCGCCCACTCCGCCCCCGCCAGCACCAGCATCGACGCCAGAAATCCCAGGAATATCAGCGTCACCGAATACTTGAACACTCCGTATTCCCGGGTCAATTTGCGGAAAAACCAGGGCCACACCAGGCGGTTGACGTACTTTAACACTTCCATCAGGATTCCCACGCCGATCGCCGCCGCGATCACCCGCTTGATCGGCGGGCGTCCGTTCGGCAGGAAGCGATAGATCAGAAACAGCACCACCGACGCAATCGGCACCGCCAGTATCTTGAAAAAGAGCACGGAGAAAAATTGCCCGCCCATGGCCCGCTCGAACGCGCTCTGATTGAACGACGTGCGATTCAGCGCAGTCAGCATCATGGACGTGAGCGCGAGCCCGCCGCAGGCGAAAATCAGCGCCAGGCTTACCAGTTGATTGCGCACGAAGCTGCGGTTCTCCGGGATTCCCCAAATCCGATTCAGCGCTACTTCCAGCGGCTCGAAAATTCCGTTCGCCGTGAACAGCAGCAGGATCAGCGACGCGATCTCGGTGGGCCCGCGCTGCGGCAGATTGTTGTGCAGAAAGCTGCCCAGCGCATCCGGAAAATAATCGCGCAGCGCCAGGTCGATGGACGCGATGGTGGTCTGCTCATTGAAGAACATCCGCGACACCGACATCATCACGATCAGGAACGGAAAAAAAGACAGCAGCACGTTCGCCGCCACGGAAAATGCGTAGACGTGCACCTCGGTTTTCATGCAATACCGGAATGTCCCGGCAAGCCCGCCGGCCAGACGCCGCATGTCTTCAGAGTACTCTGGAATCAGTGAACGTCGTTCTGATTTCGACCTACGATCTGGGTCATCAGCCTTTCGGCCTCGCGTCGCCCAAAGCATGGCTCGCGCGCGATGGCCACGCGGTCCGGTGCCTGGATCTCGCGGTCGAAAAATTTTCGGAGTCCGCGGTGCGCGACGCCGGCCTGGTCGCGTTCTATCTGCCGATGCACACCGCCACGCGGCTCGCGCTCCCGGTGATCGAACGGGTGAGGCTCAGCAACCCCGGCGCGCGCCTGGTCTGCTACGGCTTGTACGCGCCGTTGAACGCGGATCTGCTGCGCTCGCTCGGTGTCGAGACGATTCTCGGCGGCGAATTCGAGGCCGCGCTGGCCACCGTGGCCCGTGGCGAGGTCCCCGATCAAACCGGACTCGATCGATTGCAGTTCCTGAGGCCTGATCGCGAGAACCTGGCGCCCGCACGCGCTCATCTGCACCACAACGGCGTCGTCAAGACGGTGGCCTACACCGAGGCCAGCCGCGGCTGCAAACATCTGTGCCGCCACTGCCCCATCGTCCCCGTCTACAACGGCCATTTCCGGATCGTGCAGCGCGACGTCGTTCTCGACGATATCCGCCAGCAGATCGAGCGCGGCGCGAGCCACGTTACCTTCGGCGATCCCGATTTTTTCAACGGACCCACGCACGCCATGCGCATCGTCGAAACGCTGCATGCCGAATTTCCGGAGATCACCTAGGACGCGACCATAAAAATCGAGCATCTGCTGAAACATCGCGATTTGCTTGCTCCGCTGCGCGAAACCGGATGCCTGTTCGTCACCAGCGCCGTCGAATCAGTGGACGATTCCGTCCTCGCCCGGCTCGAAAAGAATCACACCCGCCGCGATTTTTTCGAAACCGTAATGTCGATGCGCGCCGCGGACCTGACCCTGCAACCCACCTTCATCGCCTTTACGCCCTGGACCTCGGTCGAGAGCTATCAGGATTTTCTGCGCGTCATCGCCGAACTCGAACTCATCGAAAACGTCGCGTCGGTGCAGCTTGCTCTACGTTTGCTGGTGACCTCCGGATCCCGCCTGCTGGAGCTCGACGATTTGCAAGTTGGATCATTCGACAGAAACTCGCTGGTCTATCCCTGGACCCACTCCGACCCACGAGTGGACCGCCTGGCGTCGCGCGTTTTCCGCGCGGTCGGCGCGCTTCAGAAGCAAGGTCTCGCGCGCGGTGAAATCTTCCGCGAAGTCGCCGAAATCGCCGGACTCGACCTCGAAAATTTCAAGCTGGTCCCCCGCGCCGCGATCCCCTATCTCGACGAGCCCTGGTATTGTTGAGCCGAACCCACCGAAGCGCAGGTTGCGCTTCTATAAAAAATGACGCGCAGCTTGCGCTTGTGTAAAAGAATGACGCGCTTGTATAAAAAATGACGCGCAGGATTCTTCTCTTCGCCGCCACCACCGGCTATCAGGTTCGAGTCTTCGCCGATGCGGCGCGCGCGCCTGAACCTCGACCTGGTGCTGGCCACCGACCGCTGTCACGTCCTCGAAAATCCGTGGGGCGACGACGCAGTTGCGGTTCGTTTTGAAGACCCGCAACGCGCCATGGACGCGCTTGTCGCCCGCGGTCCTTTCGATGGAGTCGCCGCGGTCGGTGACGCTCCGTCCGTGGTCGCCGCGCAGGCCGCCGCGCGGCTGGGACTTCGCTTCAGTCCACCTGATGCGGTCCTCGCGGCGAAAAATAAATCCCTGGCGCACCAAAGATTTCGCGACGCCGGTCTCCACGTCGCGGCCTCCCGCTTGCTTCTCGCGGACGCCGACGCCACGAAGGAAGCGCACGCGACCCGTTACCCCTGCGTGCTCAAGCCGGTGTCTCTTTCCGCCAGCCGCGGCGTCATCCGCGCCGACGATCCAACCCAATTCGCGGCAGCTTTCGCGCGCATCCGCAAAATTCTGGAACAGGAGACCGAAAAGTCCATTCAGGTGGAAGACTTCATCCCCGGCCGCGAATTCGCGCTCGAAGGCCTGGTCACCGGCGGAAATCTGCAAACGCTGGCTCTCTTCGACAAACCCGATCCGCTCGATGGACCGTTTTTCGAAGAGACCATCTATCTGACGCCGTCGCGCGCGGCCGAAGCGGTGCAGCGCGCCATCATCGACGCCGCGCAACAGGCGGTCCGCGCACTGGGCCTGACCTACGGTCCGGTGCACGCCGAGATGCGCGTGAACGATCGCGGCGTGTGGATGCTCGAAGCCGCGGCGCGGCCCATCGGCGGATTGTGCGGCCGCGTGCTGCGCTTCGAAGGCGGCGCGACACTCGAGGAAGTGATCCTGCGCCACGCCCTCGGCGAGGATGTTTCGCACTATCGCCTTGCGCCGGGCGCGCACGGCGTGATGATGATCCCCATTCCCCGCGCGGGCGTCTTCGCCGGCGTCGAAGGCGATGGATGCCGCGCGTCACGTTACCGGAATCGAAGACGTCATCATCACCGCCAAAGAGGGACAGATGCTGATTCCGCTGCCCGAAGGCGCAAGTTATCTGGGCTTCATGTTCGCCCGCGCCGCCACGCCCGCGACTGGTCGAGCGACGCCTTGCGGTCGCGCGCACGCGTGCTTGCGTTTTCAAATAACCACGTCCCTTCCCGTCGTAAGATAAGACAATGTGAACGTCTCTATTCTAGGAACCGGATACGTCGGCCTGACCACCGGAGCCTGTCTGGCCTTTCTGGGTCACAAAGTTACCTGCGCTGACGCCGACGAGCGAAAGATCGCGATGCTCGAAGCGCGGCGAGGTTCCGTTTTATGAGCCGTCACCTGGCCGAATCTGGTCGCGGAAGCGCGCTGCAATCTGAAGTTCACCACCGATTACGCCCAGGCGATTCCCGGCGCGCAGGTGATCTTCATCGCCGTCGGCACGCCGCCCGGGCCGAACGGCGCGCCCGATCTGAAGTATCTGGAAGCCGCCGCGCGCGGCATCGGCGAACATCTGGCGGGCGATTTCACCGTGGTGGTGAACAAATCCACCGTGCCCATCGGCAGCGGCAACTGGGTGGGATCGCTGGTGCGCGAGGCCTTCGAGCAGCGCAACGGTCACAAAGCCGACGGCAGCGTTCGCGGTCGCGTCGAATCCCGAATTCCTGCGCGAAGGCTCCGCGCTGCACGATAGCCTGTATCCGGATCGCGTCGTGATCGGCGCCGACGAAGCGCAAACCGCCGAAGTGCTGTACTCGCTCTACCGCCCGATTCTCGATCAGACGTTTCAATCGCCCGCCTTACCTGCCGCGGCCCGAAGAATTGGGCGCCGTGCCGCTGATCTCCACCGACCTGGCTTCGGCCGAGCTGATCAAGTACGCCGCCAATGCGTTTCTGGCGCTGAAGATCAGCTACATCAATGAAATCGGCCAGCTTGCCGAAAAAGTGGGCGCGGACATCGCGCAGGTGGCCAAGGGCATCGGCCTCGACGCGCGCATCGGCACGCGATTTCTGCAGGCCGGCATCGGCTGGGGCGGCTCGTGCTTCGGCAAGGACACGGCGGCGCTGGTCGCGACCGCGGCCGAATATGGCCTGGAGATGCCGATCGTGCAGGCGGCGCGCGACGTGAATCGCCGGCAGCGCGAGCGCGTGGTCGAAAAGCTGCTCGGCGAACTGAAGATTCTGAAAGGGCGCACCATCGGGCTGCTGGGCCTGGCGTTCAAGCCCAACACCGACGATCTGCGCGAAGCTCCGGCGCTCGATATCGCGCGCAAGCTGATCGAACGCGGCGCGCGCGTCAAGGCGCACGATCCGGTGGCGATGGACCGTTTCCGAACGGCAATATCCGGATCTGGCGGTGACTGCTGTGCGATCCCGCGGAGGAAGTCCTGCGGGATTGCGACGCCGCGGTTTTGGTCACCGAATGGCCGCAGTATCGCGAGCTCGATTGGGAGCCCCTGGCCCGGCTGATGCGGTCCGCCATTGTGCTGGACGGGCGCATGGCGCTCGATCGCGCGCGTTTGACCCGCGCCGGATTCCGCTACGTCGGGTTAGCCTGTTAACAGGACGATTTATGATTTATCGCTGGGACGAAGTCGAAAAGCAACAGACTGGATCCGCGGGTGAGCCGCCAGGCGATCCACGGCGACGCCATGACCGTCGCGCGCTTTGAAATTTTGAAGGGCGGCGGCGTGGCGGTGCATCATCACGCCAACGAACAGATCTCCATGGTGCAGCGCGGGCGGATGAAATTCGTGCTGAACGGAGTCGAATCGATTGTCGGCGCGGGCGAATCGGTGCATATTCCCGCGCAATGCTCCGCATTCAGCGGAGGCGCTCGAAGACGCCGTGATCGTCGACCTTTTTTCGCCGCCGAGGGCGGACTGGATCCGGGCGACGACAAGTAAAACGTGTGATGTACCTGCGGCAATTGCTCGAAGCCGAGAACGATCCCAGGACGGGTCTGGACCGGGCCGCGTTGGAGCTCGCCGCATTCAGTTCCCCGAGCTCGAAGATCAGCCGTTTCTCGATCGGCTGAACGAACTGGCCTCGCAGCTGGGCGACCGGCTGCGCAATTTCAACGACGGCCGCGACTTCGTCGAAACCGCGCAGCGCTATCTGTTCGAGGAGCTGGGCTTCCACGGCAACGAAGAGGATTATCTCGATCCGCTGAACAGCTGCCTGAACCAGGTGCTGGAACGCCGCACCGGAATCCCGATCACGCTCTCCGTGATGTACATGGAGATCGCCCGGCGGCTGCAGATGCCGGTATTCGGAATCGGCCTGCCGCGGCATTTCGTGATTCAGTTCGACGACGGAAATTACGCCACCTACATCGATCCGTTTCACGGCGGCCGGACCATCACCCCGCGCGAATGTTTTGCGCTGGCCGGCGCGCAGGTGCCGGATCTCGCGCTGCTGCGGCGCGTCTCGAAGAAGGAAATCGTGATGCGCATGCTCCAGAATCTGCGCGGCGCCTATCTGCGGGCGCAGGACTGGGCCACGGACGGTGGAAACGCTGGATCTGCTGATCCTGGATTCTCCTCGAGGCCGGCCGTGGACGCGTCGGAGACTGGCCGCCCGCGGTGAAGCTCCGCGGGTTGCTTCAACTGGAACTGAAGCGTTATCAGAGCGCGCGCGCCGATCTGGAAAAGTATCTGGAATTGCAACCAGATGCGGTCGACCGCCCGGAAATTATCGAACAGATCGCAGGCGATTCACCGCTGGCTGGCTAGGGTGAATTGAAAGGCCGGTCCGACTAGTTCCAGATGTGTTAACATTCAGAAGAATCTGGCTGATACGACCATAGCCTATGCACGATTCCTTACCCGATAGCGACGCGGTTTTGGCGCAGTTCAATCGCCTGATCCAGGAACTGCTTGCGCGGCAACATGCATCGCAACACCTTCCGGCCGTGGGAGATCGAGTTGCTTCTGGATATCGAAAGCTGCAACCTGCGGGAAGCCTCCAAGCGCGAGACTCTTCGCCGGTATCAGAAGGCGGTTCAGCGCCACATGGAAAAAGGCGCTCGCCTGCCGCTGAAGCTTTCCGAATACCTGGAAGGCGTAAAGCCGAAACGCAGCGCGCAAGCGCCTCTGGCGTCGCTGATTGTTTCCCCGATGTTATTCTGAGATCTGAGAGGAGACTTCCCCCATGGGCTGCGGTGGCGGCACGATTGGACCGAAAGTCGACGAACCGAACCAGAGCGGTCACAAGGTGTTTTGCGTGAAGTTCCAGCGCGAAATGCCGGGCCTGGACGAAGTCCCCTTCGATACTCATCCGCTGGGCCAGCGCATCTACGAGAACGTCTCCAAGGAAGCCTGGAAGCTGTGGCTCGAGCACATGAAGATGATCATGAACGAGTACCGGCTGAACCTGGGCACGCAGGAAGCGCAGGAATTCCTGCTGAAGCAGATGGAAGATTATTTCTTCGGCGAAGGCTCGGCGTTTCCGCCCGGCTATCAGCCACCCAAGGCGAAAAACTAACGGCGTAGTTCATCCGGAGGGTTTTGATGCGACTCGGTCTTGCCTTCGCCGTGAGTCTGTGCGCGGCCTCCGCCCAAACTTTACCGGACGCGCAAACGCTGTTCGAACATTCGCAGGCGATTTCGAAAGGCTTCCACAGCCTGCAATTCGACGAGGAAATCGTCATGGAAACGGCGTTTCCAGGCCTTCCGACCATGAAGACGACCACGCAGATGTCGTCCACCTACTTGAATCCCGGGAAGACGCGAATGGAGGTCAAGACGGCCGGCCTCACTTTCCTCGACCTCTCCGACGGCGAAAACACCTGGATCTACAATTCCATGGCGAAGCAGTATACGCGCATCGCGGCCGGCCAGGGACCCGCGGCGGTGGTGGCCGCCATGGGCGTGAAGCTTCCCGACCCTTCGGCCGTTGCCACCTCCTATAAGACCGCGGCCGACGGGATCATCGAGATCGACGGACAGAAGCACGATTGCTGGATTGTCGAAGTGCAAATCGGCGAGATGACGCTGCCTTCGGCGGACAAGACGATTCCGAAAATGACCGGCGCGGTGATGTCCTATTGGATCGACAAGAAAACCGGGATCGAAATTCAGACCACGATAGCGATGAAGATGGTGATCGGCGGCAAAGACGTCGAGATGCACCAGAAATCGGTGAAGAAGAACGTCAAAATCGACGAGCCGCTTTCAGAGGCGTTGTTCGTCTTCACTCCGCCGCCGGACGCGAAGGAAGTGAAGGAGCTGTCCCTGTTCGGCTCGCCCGCGGGGAAACCGCAGCTCGCCGGCAAGCAGGCCCCGGCGTTTGAAGTGAAATCGCTAGAAGGAAAAGCGTTCGCCCTCGAAGCTTTCAAGGGAAAGCCGGTGCTGCTCGATTTCTGGGCGACATGGTGCGCGCCTTGCCGCAAAAGTATGCCGGTGCTGGACAAGATCGCGGGCGAATTCAAGAGCGGTGAGCTGGTGATTCTAGGCGTGAACACCGGCGAGGATCGGGACCTTGTCGAGAAATTTCTGAAGAAGACGCCGTTCGCATATCCGGCGGTGTTGAGTGGAGATTCGGGAATCCTGTCCGCTTACGAAGTCACCGCGTTTCCGACCTTCATTCTCATCGGACCCGACGGCAAGATTGTTGCGAACGAAATCGGGTTCAGCGGCGAAAGCCAGATTCGGGAAATGATCGCGAACGCCGGCATTTCAAAACACTAGCGGACCACTCCGGCCACCGGGCTGCTGGCCGAGGCGTACAACTTCTTGGGCATGCGGCCGGCGAGGAACGCATAGCGACCGGCCTGGACGGCGAGCTTCATCGCGGTCGCCATGGCCACGGCATCCTCCGCTTCGGCGATCGCCGTGTTCATCAGCACGCCGTCGTAGCCGAGCTCCATCGCGATCGCGGCGTCCGATGCCGTGCCGACTCCGGCGTCGACGATCAGCGGAACTTCCGTAATCATCTCGCGCAGAATTCGCAGGTTGGTCAGGTTTTGAATACCCAGCCCGCTGCCGATGGGCGCGGCCAGCGGCATCACCGCGGCCGCGCCGGCGTCGATCAGTCGGCGGGCATTGACCAGATCGTCATTGGTATACGGCAGGACGACGAAACCTTCCTTGACCAGCACGCGCGTGGCTTCGAGCAGGCCCTGATTATCGGGGAACAGCGTCCGCTGATCGCCGATCACTTCCAGCTTCACCCAATTCGAAAGCCCGACTTCGCGGCCCAGCCGCGCGGTGCGGATAGCATCGTCGGCGGTGTAACAGGCGGCGGTATTGGGCAGCAGGAAGAACTTTTCGCGGTCGATATAGTCGAGCAGGGACTCTTTCGACCGGTCGGTCAGGTTCACGCGGCGGACGGCGACGGTAACCACTTCGGCGCCGGATGCTTCGTGGCAGCGCATCATTTCCGGGAAGCTCCGGTACTTTCCGGTGCCGACGAACAGGCGCGAATGGAACGTCCGGCCCGCAATACTAAGCGTGTCCATACCTTCATTTTAAGCCCTCAGGCTAAGGTGAACTCCCCTGCCTGTAGAAATGCCGCGAAATGGCCGATGTACTCTCTGAGGGAATCCGCTCGGACATGAAAAAGAATAACTTGCTCAAGCTGCTGGGGATCGCATTCGTGGTGGCCATCGTCTCCACCGGGCATCTTTTACGGCCTGTTCGTCAACAAGCTCAGCAGCAACACGGGCAGCGGCAAAATGCTGGTGGTGGCGGCCAAGCCACTGAAGGCCGGCACGGTTCTACAGGCGACCGATCTCAAAATGATTCCCTGGCCGACCGATCAACTGCCCGCCGGCGCTTATGGCGATGCCGCGGCGGTGGTCGGCAACACGGTATTCGATCCGGTAGAGCGAAGATGAGCCGCTGCTCGCGTCGCACCTGGCCACCGCGCAATCGGGCGGCGGATCGGGCGTGCCGGAAGGGATGCGCGCGGTTTCCGTGCACGTGACCGATTCCACCGGCGTTCTGGCGCTGCTGCGCGCGGGTCAGAAAGTGGACGTCCAGGTGGTGATCGATCGCGGGCCGACAAAGACGATGCGTCGATGCGCACCGCGCTCGAAGATCTGAAAGTTCTGTCGGTCATCTCGCAGGCCGAGCAAAGCTCGCAAGGGCAAAATCTGCCGGTGGTCACGCTGCTGGCGAAGCCCGCCGACGCCGACGTTCTGGCGCTGGCCGATTCGGGAGCGCGGGTGCGCCTGACGCTGCGCAATCCGCTCGACGACGGGACGCGTTCGCGCACGGAACTTGGGCTCGGCGCGGTAATGCATCCGGCGCCGGGACAAGCGACGCAGCGCACCGATCACTAAAGAAGAGCGGGCGATGCTGATTCTATCGATCCTCGCGTTCTTTGCCGTCATCTTCCTGCTGGCGTCGATCACGGTCACCGTCGCGTGGATGGGGTTCCTGAAGACGACGGCGGAAGAGTCCGACGCGGCGCGCCGCGATCTGCAGGCTTCGAGCGATCCCATACAGCCGGCGATCGAAGGTTTCGATTCGCCGCTGTTTCGCAATGAGCGGCTGAGCACTCTGAATTTCTGGGACGCGCTGCTCGCGCGCTTCGACTTTATCGAAATATTGCGCGAGCGAATCGCGCAGGCGGAGCTCGATTGGTCCGTAGGCCGGGTGACGCTGGCGATGCTGTTGTCGGGCACGGTGGCGCTGGCCATCCTGTCGAGGCTGGTGGCGCCGTGGGCGGCGCTGGGCGGAGCGGCACTGGTCGCATTCGCGCCGTACGGCTACATTCTTCGCGTCGCGCAACCGGCGCTTCCTGAAATTTCGCGAGAATTTTCCCGACGTGCTCGATTCGCTTTCGCGAGCGCTGCGCGCCGGCTATCCGCTGTCCGCCGCGATGGAAATGATTTCGTCGGAAACGCTGCCGCCGGTGTCGGTAGAAATGCGAAAGACGTCGGCCGAAGCGAATCTGGGCATGGGTTGGCCGCGAGCGCTTGACAATTTGGGCACCCGCGTGCCGCTGCTCGAGGTGAACCTGTTTATCTCCGCCGTGCAACTGCACGCGCGCACCGGCGGACAAGCTGAGCGAAGTGCTGGGCGGCCTGGCCGAGAACATGCGCGAATCGATCGCGCTGCAGGGCGAGGTTCGCTCGCTGGCCGCGCACGGCAAGCTGACCGGAATGATTCTCACCATCCTGCCGATCGGCATCGCGATCATGATGATGATCGTGAGCCCGGGCTACATGCAGGTGCTGTTCAATCATCCCTGGGGCAAGACGCTGATCACCGCGGCGGTCGTGTGCCTGGTGCTGGCGCACCTGGTGATTCGAAAGATCGTGGACATTAAGGTTTAAAAGAGCATGACCCACTTCGAGCTGCTGATCGCCTTCTTCGTATTCACCCTGGCCGCTGTGGCCGGAGCGGGTTATGTGTTCGTGATGCGTCCGGCGAGCGCGGAAGGAACCGAATCCGACTTGCCGCCGGCGAATCCAGCCAACCTGCCTGGAGCCGAACCGCCCGGCGCGCAGAACGCGGTGATCGATATTTTTCGCATGATCGGCGAGGCGGTGCCGGGCATGGATTCGCAAGCGGTCGCGGCGCGGCGTCAATTGATCGCTGGCCGGTTATCGCTGGCCTTCGGCGGTATCGACGTTTCTGGGGATCAAGTGCGCGTTCGCGTTGGCGCTGGGATTGACCGGGCTGTGGGCCGCGCTGACCTTCGCCTCCGATCCGTCGCTGGCATTTCTTCCGGCGATATGCGGGCTCGGCTTCGGCTATCTGCTGCCGGACCGGGTGCTCGAACGGATGGCCCGGCGGCGCCTGGATCGTTTGCGGCGCGGATTGCCGGCCGCGCTCGATTTACTGGTCCTCGCAGTGGAAGCGGGACAGGGTCTGGATGCGGCGATCCTCGATACCAGCCGCGGTTTGCGCGTTTCCTATCCCGATCTGTCGGCAGAATTTACGCAGTTGCAACTGGAGCTGAAAGCCAACACCAGCCGCGCCGACGCGCTCCGGAATTTCGCGGTGAGGAATCACGACCTGGAGCTGCGAAAATTCGTGAACCTGTTGATCGACACCGACCGTTTCGGCACCAGTTTGGGACCGGCGCTGAAAACGCACGCGCGGTATCTGCGCATCCGCTTCCGGCAGATTGCACAGGAAAAAGGCCGCAAAGTCGGCGTGAAGCTGATCTTTCCGGTGTTCTTCCTGATCTTTCCGTCAGTTATTCTGGTGACGCTGGGTCCGGCGGTGATCCTGATTTTCACGCAGATGCAGAATCTGCTGGCGCAATAGGCTTCCCTCCGCTGCGACCTCCTTACGCAGTGCGGCATCATAGAACTGTGCCCACCCAGCTCGAAACGTTGCTGAAGGATGGAACCACGGCGCACATTCGTCCCATCCGTCCGGAGGACGATCGCGCGCTGGTGGAAATCTTCGACCGTCTTAGCCCGCAGACGGTATATCAACGATTCTTCACCGCGATGCCGGAGCTGACGCCGGGAATGGCGCGGTATTTATCGCACGTGAATCACCGCACACGACTCGCGCTGGTAGCCGAGGTGGAGGGTGAAGTGGTGGGCGTGGGCCGTTATGAGCGGACGCCCGATCCGGACGTCGCGGAATTGGGGCTGGTGGTGCTCGACGACTGGCAGAATCGCGGCCTGGGTCGTATTCTGCTGCACGAAACGCTGCGCGCCGCCGCCGAGAACGGCATCCGCCAATTCCGCGCCGACGTGCTGGCCGATAACCGCCGAATGTTGCGGCTGCTCGCGGCGGAGACCGAAATCGTCAGCCGCAAGTTCGAGGCCGGCATCGTCTCGCTGGTGCTGCGCAGCCGTTAGTGGCGGGTCCGGAAGGTCAGCACCCGCTCACGATCATTTTCTTCCTGCAGATTTCTGCTGCGCGCCTGCAGCAGGTCCTTCAAGGAAATCATCCCGATCTGTTCCCCGTTATCGGGATTGGCCACCGCCATTCGCGTCAATCCGGAGGAGGCCATCCGGTACACCACCTCGCGCAGAGATTCATCCGGATACGCCGACGGGAATTCATCGAACGCCGAACTGTCCACCGGCTGCATCACATCCTTCACGAAGGTGGTTTCGAGCGGATCGACCGCGTACTCGCAGCTCAGGTGGTGGCCGTGGCGGCTGATCTTCTCGGTCAAGATCGACCGGCGCATGGTGAGAACGGTAAAGGCGTGCGCCGAGAAGCTGGCGATCATCACCGGCAGCAGAATATTGTAATCGTGGGTCAGCTCCACTGCGAACAGGATTCCGGTCAGCGGCGCGCGCATGGTGCCGCCGAGAATCGCGCCCAGGCTGATCAGCGGCCAGAATCCGATGCCCATATTGGGGACTCCGAGAGCCTGAAACCAGCCCGCCTCGAGTCCGCCGAGCGCGCCGCCCATCATCAGCAACGGCGCGAGCACGCCACCGGAGGTGCCGGAGCCGAGCGAGAATGCCCAGATCACGGATTTCACCAGCAGGATGCCGAGAATCACGTGGCGCGGCACATCGCCCTGCAACAGCGCGCCGATGGTATCGTAACCAACGCCCAAGGCCTGCGGAAAAATCAGACCGCCGATGCCGATCACCAGTCCGCCGATGGCGGGCCACCACATCCAGTGGATGGGCAGATGCTCGAAGGCGTCTTCCGACGCGTAGACGGCCAGGGTCACCAGCGCGGATAATCCGCCGGCCAGCACGCCCGCCAGAATGCACAGCGCCAGGGGTCCGGCGCCGATGAAGGCGGGATGCTCCGGCACGTGAAACAGCGCGCCTCCGCCCAGGATGTAGAAGCGCGCGATGGCGGCGGCGATGCTGGACATGGCCACTGGGATCAGGCTGCGCGGCTTCCATTCGAACAGCAACAGCTCAACGGCGAGCATCAAGGCGGCCAGCGGCGTATTGAAGGTGGCCGACATGCCTGCGGCGGCGCCCGCGACCAATAAAGTCTTCCGCTCGGCACTGGTCAGATGAAAGAACTGCGCGATCATCGATCCGAACGCGCCGCCGGTCATGATGATGGGACCTTCGGCTCCAAACGGTCCGCCGGATCCGATGGAAATCGCGGAAGACAGCGGCTTGAGAATGGCGAGCTTGGGCTCGACGCGGCTGCCGTTGATCAGAATCGATTCGATCGCTTCGGGAATGCCGTGGCCGCGAATGCGGTCCGAGCCGAAGCGGGCCATGAATCCGATGATCAGCGCGCCGCCGATCGGGACCAGCACCGACCAGACGCCGAGATGATTCCCGGCGGGCGAGACCAGGCGGTAATCCCAGCGTCCGAAATAGAACAGATTCGTGAACAGGCCGATCAACCGCAGCAGCAGCCAGGCGATGCCGCTGGCCATGACGCCGATCACCACGGCGAGCGCGGAAATCGGGATCACGCGCCAGGTGGTGGTGAAATCGCCGAGAGAATTCGGCCGCGTACTCATCGGGCCGCTCATCGGGCCAGTGTCAACGCGGCATCCAGCGCGTCTCTCAATTCCGGCCCGGTCTTTTTGAGCTCGGTTTGATGCTCCAACGAAAGGGTATGAAGAACCCGCTCGCCTTCCTCGGTCAGCCGGATCAGGACTTCACGCTTGTCCACTACGCCGGGTTCACGCATAACGAGGCCTCGATCCGCCATGCGGTTGATCAGTTCCACGGTGGTGTGCGGGCGGAGCTGGATACGGTCGGCCAAATCCCCCACGGTCGGCAGGGTTCCGCTGGGCAGGCCTTTGATCGCAAGCAGAAGCTGATGCTGTTGGGGTTCGATGCCGGAAGCGCGGGCCGCGTCTTCGCTATAGCGGACAAAACGGCGAATTTGATGACGAAACTCAGCCAGGCTGCGATAGGCGGCGATGGAAAGTTCCCGGGATGGCGAGGTTCTCATGTACGATTACATCGTAACACGATACATTCGATCCTTCAAAAGCTCCGGGAGATTCCTTCAAAAGCCTCCGGATTCGCCGATAAACAAGGTGAGATGTCACAAGAATCCGTCCTGGTGGTGGACGACAATCAAGTTACCCGGCGCCTGACGGAAGTCCTTTTAAACAAAGCCGGTTACGACGTCCGCTCGGCGGCGGATGCGGCCCAGGCGGAACGCGTCGCCAAGGAATTCCCGCCTCGTTTGATCCTGATGGATGTGCAACTTCCGGATGTCGACGGGCTGGAATTAACCCGGCGATTTCGCGCGGATCCGGCGATGCAGGGCGTCGTCATTCTGGCCTATACCGCCAACGACGGGCCGGAGGACGAGCAAAAAGCGAAAGACGCGGGATGCGACGGGTACATCGTCAAGCCTATCGACGCGCGCACTTTTGCCGATCAGGTTCGGAGATATCTTCCGGAGGCGACGGACGCGGCGTCGATTCCGGCGGAGCTACGCAAAGAATTCATCACGGAAGGCCACAAGACAAGCAAGGCCTGGGCCGCGGCCGATCCGGCGGAGCTGAACCGGGACCTGGCGCGCGGCGTCCTGCATCACTGGACCGGCATTGGAGGAACGCTCGGATATCCCGAGATCACCGTACGGGCGCGAGAGCTGCACAAGCTGCTGGAAACGTCGACGGAAGCCGTGAGCTTCGTCGAGATTCGGGACTTGTTCGCGGCTGCGCTGGCTGCGGGCTTCGAACCGGCGAAAGCAGCGATGAAAGCCGGGGTCTTCGGCTTCGAGCCGACCGAGGTCGCGCGGATTCAGGGCGCTTTCGAGGGAATGAATTTCACCGCGGTCGATCTGGGCCTCTCGTCCGAAGGACTGAGCAATGAGTTCCTCTCGGGGCACGACGTGGTGGTGCTGAATGCGGGCGTCGAAGCGGGAACGAGCGCGTGGAACAACGTATTCGGCAAAGCGAGTTTCGAAAAGCCGGTGCTGATGATCGCCGCGCCGGCGGAGTTGGCCCAGATGGAAGGGATCTCGGCGGAACGTCCGGCGGATGTGGTGTTCCCACCGTGGGAGCCGGAGGAGATCGCGTTTCGCGCGCGCCGAATGCTGGACCGGCGGGGTCCGAAGAAAAAGAAGCGCACCGTGATTCTGGCTGACGACGATCCGATGGTGGCGTCGATTCTAGCGCCGCTACTGGAGAAAGCGGGCCTAGAATGCAGGATCGTGGGGGACGGCCGGCAGGCGCTGGATGCGATCCGCAGTTCGCCTCCGGACGCCGCAATTCTGGACATCGGCATTCCGCGGATCAGCGGCCTTGCGGTGCTCACTGAAGTCCGCAAGTCGCCGGAAACGAAAGGGCTTCCGATCATGATGCTTACGGCGAGGCAGCAGCAGAGCGAAGTCAACAAGGCGTTGAGTCTGGGAGCCAGCGATTATCTGGTGAAGCCGTTTAATCCGGCGGACGTGGTGGCCCGTCTGCTGCGATTGATGCCTTGAGATGCCGTAGTAAACGGCATCTGGTAAGATGGCCGCGTGAGTGCTCCTACGCATGCAGCGAATTTGAACCGGATCGAGCAGGATCTGGCGGGCGATTTCGTCCACGTTGTTGAAGAAGCGGCGATCTCCGCGGCACGGACCATGGGCCAAGGCGATCGGGCCGGTTCCGACCAGGCGGCCGTCCAGGCGATGCGCCAGGCCTTCGAAGAAGTGCAGATCGCGGGCGAGATCGTGATCGGCGAAGGCGAGCGCGACGAAGCTCCCATGCTGTACATCGGAGAAAAAGTCGGCAAAACTCCGCCCAAGGGCGTGGAATATCCGCAGGTGGATATCGCCGTGGATCCGCTGGAAGGCACCAATCTGTGCGCGCTGGGGACGGCGAATTCGATCGCCGTGCTGGCGGCGTCGGAACCCGGGGGGCTGCTGCACGCTCCCGACTGCTACATGGAGAAAATCATCGCGGGTCCGGCATGCCGCGATGCGCTGGATATCGACGCGCCGGTGAAATACAACCTGAAAGCGATCGCGCATTGCCTGGACCGTCAGGTGCGGGACCTGGTGCTCATGGTGCTGGATCGTCCGCGGCATGAGGAGCTGATCAGCCAGATCCGGGCGTCGGGCGCGCGCATTCGATTAATCCCGGACGGCGATTTATCGGCGGGGATCGCGGCGGCGGTTCGCGGCGCTGGCGTGGACGCGGTGATGGGCATCGGCGGAGCTCCGGAAGGCGTGCTGACGGCGGCGGCGCTGCGGTGTTTGAACGGCGAGATGGTGGCGCGGCTGGTGGTGAAGGGCAAGGAAATGGAAGAGCGGATGGAGAAGATGGGCATCCGCGATCCGAAGAGGATTTACACGGCTCGCGACCTGGCGCCGGGGAATCAGATTATCTTCGCGGCGGCGGGAGTGACGGAAGGCGCGCTGCTGCACGGCGTGCGCTTCTTCGGCGATGGCTGCCGCACACATTCGCTGGTAATGACCTACGGGTCGCGGAAGGTGCGGTTCGTGGATACGGTCCACATGTATAAGGAACCGGGGCGTCGCGGGGTGCGGTTGTACTAGAAGGCGCGCTTGGATCGCGCCCGGTCAACGCGGACCATCAGGTCCTCATAGATTTCATTTTTCGCGAACGGATTCAGCGTAAATTTGCGAAGCGGCGAAAATGCGATCTCCTGGCCGAACTTTCCCGGATTCACGAGGCGCAGCGTGATCCGCGGCGGATTGGTATACAGGGAAGCGCTGACATTCATAATGTTCGACAAAAGCACGTTGTCATCTTCCCCGCTGTTTCGAACCAGCAGGTAATCGCCGCAATCGTAAACCTCGTCGACCAGATTCCAGACGAGGCGCTTCATCAGCACGAATCCGAAGATAGCCATGATGGCGGGGACGATCAGGAAGCCAGGGTCCAAGCGTTTGGCTCCGAAGATTCCGGCCGCGGCGAAAAGAGTCAAACCTCCGAACCACGCGATCGGGAACGCCTTTTTCTGCAAGATCATGTTCGCCGAGATTCGTTTCACGCCGCGCGGGACCTCCCGTTTATCCTACCTTGCGGCGCGGGAGCCGGAGGCTTTAGGTCGCGCGGGCGGCAGAGACCCATTCGCGGGCCTGAGCGGCGTGGGCGGTGGGAAAAATTTTCACCTCGGCGGGGGTCAGGAAGCCCGAAAACTTCGCGGCATTCTTGATCCAATCGACGTCGCTGACCAAGGCGATCTTTTCCCAGGCCTTGAAATGACCCATGCCGATTTTGAAATCCTCCCACATGGCGCCTGCGTCCATGCCTTCGAAAACGGGCGCGGTTTCATAAAACAGGCGGAGTTTCTTGTGGTGTCGCAGGGCCTCCTCGACCGCGGGCGCGACGACGGTGTGGTAGTCGGACCTGGTGACGTGGCCTTCGCAGACGAAAGCGAGAATGTTTTCGGGAAAATTGCTGAGCTGTTTGATCATCGCTGTACTCCTCAATAGGCTTACTCACCAATCATTCGTAGCAGTTTTGTTTCCAGTTTCTAGTACAAAATGCGCGTCCGGATGGTGCCGGGAACTTCATCCAAACGATGGCGGAGCTGGAGCGAGGCTTCGTGATCGGCCGTTTCGATGTCGATCACCACGTAGCCGATGCGGGCGTTGGTCTGCAGATATTGCCCGGCGACGTTGATGTGCTCCTCGGAGAAAATCTTATTGATCGCGGGGAGCACGCCGGGCTGATTGCGGTGAATATGCAGCAGGCGATGCTTGCCGGGATGCTCGGTAAGCGAAACTTCGGGGAAATTGACGGCCGTGAGCGTGGAGCCGTTGTTGCTGTACTTGATCAGCTTCTCGGCTACTTCGACGCCGATGTTCTGCTGCGCTTCTTCGGTGCTGCCGCCGATGTGCGGAGTCAGGATCACGTTATCGAAATCGCGCAATGGCGATGCGAACGGTTCGCCGGCGCCTTTGGGTTCCTTGGGAAATACGTCGATGGCCGCGCCGCTAAGCTGATTTGAGCCGAGCGCGGCGGAGAGCGCCTCGATGACCACTACTTTTCCGCGCGAGGCGTTGATCAGCAGCGAGCCGGGCTTCATGCGGGCGAGCTGTTCCGCTCCAATCATTCCGCTAGTCTGCGGCGTTTCGGGAACGTGGAGCGTGACCACGTCGGCGGCTTCGAGCAGCGCGTCGAGCGAGGCCGTCGGGCGGGCATTGCCGAGCGCGAGCTTCGATTCGATATCGAAATAAATCACCTGCATGCCGACCGATTCGGCGAGCACGCCGATCTGCGTGCCGATATGGCCGTAGCCGACGATGCCCAGCGTTTTGCCGCGCACTTCGCGGGAGCCTTCGGCGGTCTTGATCCATTCGCCGCGATGGGCGGCGGCATTGCGCCGCGGAATGCCGCGCATCAGCATGATGATTTCGGCGAGCACCAGCTCGGCTACGCTGCGGGTGTTCGAAAAAGGCGCGTTGAAGACCGGCACGCCACGATCCTGCGCAGCTTCGAGGTCCACCTGATTGGTGCCGATGCAGAAGCAGCCGATGCCGGTGAGCTTCGCTGGCATGCCCGATGATTTTGGCGGTGAGCTTGGTGGCCGAACGGATGCCGATGAAATGGGCATCCTGGATCGCCTTCAGCAGTTCCGGTTCCGCCAGCGATTTCGGATGATATTCGACATCGCCGTAGCCATCGCGCTGAAAGGACTCCACCGCGCTCTGGTGGATACCCTCGAGCAGCAGAATTTTTATCTTGTTTTTGTCGAGCGAAGTGGTGGCCAAGTTCTATTTTAGTTTTTCCGAAGAGGCCAGTTCGTGCTCAATGGATTTGATCACGTCCTCGACAGGAAAGTTTTCGATGAAAGGCTCGCCGTTGACGAAGATGGTAGGGGTGTGGGCGACACCGCGGGCTACGCCATCCTGATAATCCTTCTCGACTTCGGCGGCAAAGCCGGGGTCGGCCAGCGCGGCGACGGCATGGTCGGGATCGACGCCGTGCGCTTTGGCGAAGGTCCTGAGGTGCTGCTCGAATTGATCCTTCGGGATTTCACGCAGATGGGCCAGGGTGACGCGGCGGAATTCGAGGGCGACGGCGGGCGAGACGGACTCGAAATATTTGGCCGCGATTGCGGCTTTTCGCGCCCAGGCGTGTTTCGCCAGGGGGAAATCGCGATGCTCGAAGGCGACGGTAGAAGCGAAGCGCGGTAGAAGAGTGTCGTCCAGCATGGCGCGAAAGGTGGCGCAATCGGGACACTGCAAATCCTCGTAAATGATGACGCGCACGGTACTTGTAGGATTTCCTTCGATGAAGCGGCCTTGCGCTTGCAGCATCGCCGCGGCGGCGGCCAGCAGAACAAATGTTTTCATGGCTGACGGGTCGGAGTGCAGGTGGCGGGCCTTTTGCAGAAAAGAAAACGGCGGCACGTTCCAATGAACGAGCCGCCGGGGATCATTCCTTATATCTGGAGATCCAAAAAGGTTATTTCGCTACCTGCAGGTCATTGGTGACCGAGAATACGTCGGGCACGCCGTTGGCGCGAATATTGGCCAGGTTCTTATCGGTTTCCGAGTTCACGACGCCTTTCAGCGTGACGTGGCCGTTCTTCACGATGATGTGAATATCGGGCAGGACTCCCATGCCGTAGTGCTGGAGCGCGGGATAGTCATAGATCGCGTGCAATTCGCGGAAGCGAATCTGGCGGTCCAGCGGCGATACCGGGAGAACCTCGATCTCATTGTCCACGCGGGTTACGCCTTCCACCTTCTTGACGACGTTCTGGGCGTCGCTCTTTAGCGTGGGCCAGACCACTTCACCCAGCAGCGTAACGGTACCGCCGTCCACCCGGAACGACAAATCGTCGAAAACGGTTAAATACGGCAGCGAAGCCAGTTGATGGCGAACGCGTTCCTGGATGGTATCCGGCGCCTTGTCTTTGGCCATCATCGGTACGGCAAGCATCGCCACCCCGACGGCAAAGGCGCTTATTGATTTTGGATTCAGCAGTCTCATACTCAGTGCCCTCCACTGTGTTAGATGCAGATGTCCGGGGAGCAGTTGCTATGACTCAAAGAAATAAACAAGGAAACATTCAGGCGGACATATACGTCATGCGGAAACCCACTTTAGATAGAGCCTACTTATGCGGAGCCCGGCAGATGGCCGCCCATCAGACGATAGATGTAGGCCAGAATTTCGGCAACCGCGCGATACAGGTTGGCGGGGATTTCCTGGCCGACATCCACCGATTTATAAAGGGCTTGCGCGAGCGGCGGATTTTCGATGATGGGCACCTGATGTTCCATGGCCATTTTACGAATCCGGAGCGCGACATAATTCTTGCCCTTGGCCACTACTTTGGGCGCGCTGGCGCCGTCGAGCGTGTACTTGATGGCCACGGCATAATGCGTCGGATTGACGATGATTGCGGTGGCCTTGGGCACTTCCTTCATCATGTGGCGGCGAGCGAGGTCGCGCTGGAGGCGGCGGATGCGCATCTTCAACTGCGGATTGCCTTCGGTTTCCTTGGACTCCTCACGGATCTCCTGCTTACTCATCTTGAGCTGGCCGGTGTAGCGGTGGCGCTGCCACAGCAGGTCGACGATGCCGACCACGAGAAACAATCCGGCGGCGCGCCAGAGTAGTGTTCCGATGACGCCTCCGACGCGCGCGAGCGCTACTTGCGCGCCCATCCAGGGAAGCTCGAGAAAGGAATTGAGATTTTCGAACGCTTCGTAATACACCACCATGCCGACTAAAGGCAGCAGCAACAGCGCCTGCAGGAACATCGGGATATTTTGTGCCGGGACCGATGAAAATCTCTTCAAAAAATTCAAGCGCTTGAAATCCGGCGCGAGCTTGGCGAGTGAAATACCCATCCTGGTGCTGCCGAGCTGGATGCTCAGGCTGAGGATCATCAATGCCAGACCGGCGAACAGCAGCGGCGCGAAAACGGGCAGGATGACGTCGCGGGATAGCGAAACGAGGGTGGTCTTGCTGATCTCCAGGGTGAAGGCGCGAGCCAGGAGGTCCTGCATCATGCGGGCGAAGCGGATGACGAAGGCTCCGGAAAAGGTGACGGCGATGGCGACGAATCCGGTGAAGTGGACGGCGGAGATAAACTCGCGGCTGGCCGGAAAATTTCCTTCACGGCGCGCCCGGTCGACGCGGCGCTGTGTCGGTTTTTCGGTGTGCTGGCTATCGGCCATCGTGCGCTATTTCAGGGCGATGACGCGCCACAGCGACTCCATGGTCCGGCCGGCGGAGGATTCGAAAATCCTGGCGATGACCGGGGCGAGCGCGGAAAGAATCGCCAGCGTCGCCAGCATCTTAACGGGAAACGCGAGAGTCAGCAGGTTCAACTGCTGTTGCATTCTTCCGAGCAACGCGAGGGCGACGTCGATCAGCAGGAGAAGCGCGATCACCGGCATCGCCAGGCGAAGCCCGATGACGAAAATGCCGCCGCCCAGGCGCACCACTCCGTCGAGCGTCGCGATGCTGGGCGCCCACGCTCCGGCGGGAAAGGTCTGGAAGCTCGCGGCGAGGACGCGAAACAGTTGATGATCGATTCCGGTGGTGAAGAAGAGCAAACCCGTGACCAGGGTGAAGATAACCTGCGTGACTCCGGAATCGGCCTGGCTGGTGGGATCGATGGTGGACGCGAATCCGTAGCCGGCCTGGACTCCGAAGATTTGCGCGGCGAGCTGGAAGCCTTCGGTCAGAAACGCCACGGCGAGTCCGATCATTAATCCGAATCCTGCTTCGGCGAAGGCGCTGGCGGTCAGCGCACTGAAGGCCGGCAGCTCGTCGGGAGGCGAGGGCCAGGAGGGAAGCAGCGCGATACTCAAGGCCACGGCGAGGACCACGCGGAAAATCGAGGGCGCGCTTCGGAATCCGGGCACCGGCAGAAACACGATCAATCCGGCGACGCGCGCCAGCACGTAGAGAAACGCGAGCATGGTGCTGACCGGGAGTCCCAGGTTCATAGGTCAGTGCGAGAAGCGCGCAGAAATCGCCGAACAAGGTGACGGTGTAGGCGATCAGGCGGCTGAGCATCCACGGCATCGCCAGAACCAGCGCGGCCAGAAACGCGGTCAGGCGAGGGACGGTGCTGAAACTGGAATCTTGGATCGAGGTGAGAATCTGCGTGAGGCTCATTACGATGCCGACGACGAAACCTACGGCCAGCACCGGCAGGCTCAGCCAGAAGGTGGTGAGAAAAGCGTTGCGCATCAGATCCACAACGGCGGCGGTAGTCATCAATGGAAACTCCTGACCAATGAGCCGACGACGAGGTTCCAGCCGTCGACCAGCACGAATAACAGAATTTTGAAGGGCGCCGAAACCATCACCGGCGGCAACTGCACCATGCCCACCGATACGGTGACGGAGGCGACCACCAGATCGATGATGAGAAACGGCAGGAACAACACCGCGCCGATCTGAAACGCGACTTTCAATTCGCTGAGCACGTAGGCGGGCGCGAGCGCGGTGAGCGGAACGTCGGCGGGCGAGGCGGGAGCGGGCGAATGCGAGAGCTCCATGAACAACTGGATGTCTTTTTCGCGGGCGAACTTGAGCAGAAAATTTCGAATCGGCGGCTGCGCCTGGTCCCACGCCTCGGAGGAACTGATCTTCCCGGCCTCGAGAGGTTCCCACGATTTCTGAAACAACTCGGTCCCCACCGGCTGCATCACCAGCATCGATAGAAAAAGCGCCAGGCCCACCAACACTTGATTCGAAGGGGCGGTCTGGGTCCCCAGGGCCTGGCGCAGAAAGTGCAGCACCACAACAGTACGGAGAAAAGGGGTGAGCGACATCAAGATCGCGGGCAGCAGGGTGAGCGCGGTCAGCAGCAGAACAATCTGCATGGGCGCGCTGAGCGAAGTTCCGTTTTTTCCGGCACCAGCGTGATGCCGAGCAGCGAATCGTTGGGCGCGGCCATTGCGGATGCCGGCGGCGGCGCCGATCAGAAAGAGAAATTTCATTCCGCGCCTCCGGCGTCCACCAGAACGGCGCAGCCTTGGGGGTGGGTGGCGACCACTACTTCGCGTCCGCGGATTCGCACCAGATGAAGCGAATGCTGCGGAGTGAGCGCCAGCCGCTCCATCGATTCGAGCGATCGATTCTTGCGCGGGCTTCCACGAAAGGCGATGCGCCCGCCGCGCCGGAGCGTCCACAACGCGGCTCCGAGGAGCGCGAACACGGCCAGAATAGCGAGCGCCTGACGGACCATTTCCACGGTTTCAGTTCTCCTCCCGGAAATCTGTGATGCGAATGCCCACCGCGTCTTCGATGATGACGATCTCGCCCGACCCAAGCGGTGCTCCGCCGAACTGGAGGTCGATATTCTCGCCGGCGGAACGGTCCATGCGCATCACGCTGCCTTCTTCGAGATTCAGAATGTCGCGAACCGTCATCAGCGTGCAGTCGAGCTCGGCATTCACGTCGATCGGAATGTCGGCCAGGTGCGCGATCTGTTCGAAGGCGGTCAAGGTTATTGTCCGTTCGCCAGGTTGATGGTGGTCTGGCTCATCTGATTAATGGTGGTGACCATGTGCGCGTTCGCCTGGTAGCTTTGCTGGAACATGATCATGTTGGTGAACTCAGTGGCGATATTGACGGTGGAGGCTTCGACCGATCCTCCGAGCACCGTGCCGCGTCCGCCGGTTCCGGGCAGTCCGATGGCGGGGAGCGCGGTGAGCGCGCTGGATTGATAATTGCTGTTGCCGGCGGCGATCAGCGAGCCCGGGTTGCGGATCTGCGCCATCGCCATCTGTCCGACCACGACCTGCGTGCCGTTGGAATATTGCGCCAGCACCTGGCCGTTGTTGCCGAGTCCGACGCTGACCAGATTCGCCGCGGGAGAACCGCTTTGCGACTGCGCCGAGACGGCCGAGCTTTGATCGTACTGCGTGACATCGGGGCTGGCGCCGTTGTACAGATTCCAGGTGACGTTCATATCGCTCGCGCCATCGGCGAGTCCGGTGATGGGAATAGCCACGGGAGCGCCCGCCGCGGGATCGGTAAGATTGCCGTTCGAATCGAAGGTCAAGGTTCCGGTTATCGGCGTGAAGGGAGGCGATGCCAGATCCGCGTCCGGCACGCCGACCGAATAATTCCACTGGTTGGGAGTTCCCGACTGGGTGAAGTTATAGGTCACGGTGTGCGCGGTCCCGAGCGAATCGTAGACCTGGATGGAGGTAGAAAACGCCGTTCCCGAAACGGCCGAAGAGTCGAGGTTCAACGATACTGAGGCCGAAGTGGTAGCGACCGGCGGCGCCAGCGTGCCGACCGGGACGTTGATGTTAGAGATCGGCAGATTGGTGTCGAGCACTCCGCCGTTGCGGGTCCAGCCCTGAACCAATTGGCCGGATGCGGTCTCCAGGTTGCCGTCGGTATTGACCTGGAAATTTCCGCCGCGCGTGAACTCCGTGCTGCCGTTGTCATTGACGATGAAGAATCCGTCGCCCTGAATGGCGGCATCGAGCGGTCCGCCGGTGGATTGCAGCGCGCCCTGCGTAAACTGGCGAAGCGTGATGGGGACGCCGACGCCGAAGCCGACCTGCGTTGCGCCCAGGCCCGCGCCAATCGATTCGGTGACCAGATCGTGAAAAGAAACCGCGCTGGCCTTGAAGCCCGGCGTATTCATGTTGGCGAGATTGTTGCCGACCACGTCGATTGCCGTCGTGTCGGCGTTCAGCGCCGAAAGAGGAGTAGAAAAAGATCCCATATTGAATTGCTCCTTAAGAAAATAAAAATTACGATTTCGCGGTCTGATCCGTCGTCGAGGCCGGCGGCGTGGCGGCCGTCTGCATCAACTGCTTGATGCTGTCCAGGTCGCTGGACATGTTGGTGGTGTTCGAGAGGTCGCTGAACTGCGCGAGCTCGGACACAAATTGCGTTCCGTCGGTAGGCTGCGACGGATCCTGATATTTCAATTGCGCGACCAGCAATTGCAGGAATACATTTTCGTTGCCAATATTGCCGGCCGCCGGGCTGGTGGCGGCCGAACCGGCCGTGGTGCCCGTGGGGGCGTTCGAATTCAAACCGATCGGTGAGGTGCTCATTGTGCGTTCTCCAATGCTTGTATCCAGGATTTTTGGCGTTGATCGCGAGGCTGCTGCCGGCTGCCGTTGTGGGAGCCGCCGGAATTTCCGCGGCCGGACCAATCGGGGTGCGAGGAATCGCTGTCGTCGCGCGAATTCGACGAGCGCTGCGAGGAAATCTGCGGCACGAAGGTCTCGGCATGATAGCCGGCGCGTTCGAGAGAGTTTGCCAGCGTCGAAAGATTCTGCCGCAGCGAGGTTTCGAGCGTCGCATCCGGCGTGCGCACCGAAACGTGAATTTCGCCGCCGCGTTCGGTCACGTGGAGGTCTACCGGCGGCGCGGCGGGCTGGCTGAGGCGAAATGAAATTTCCTGCGTGGATCCGTTGGTGGAAATCGCGGGAGTCGCGGACGCGGCAGGTTGAGTTTCGGAAGCGCGCAAAGCGTCGGCGGCGACCACCGGCGGGGCGTCTACTTTCGTGTCGGCCGCGCGAGGCATCGATACCGTTTCCGTGGCGCGCGCGAAAGCCGGCGCGAAATCCTGCGGCAGCGGCGCGGCGGGGGGCGCAGCGGCTACGTTGGGAGTCTTTTGGTCCTCGCGGCGCGGCGCGGAGCCGGTTCCATTATCGGCGGCGGGTGCGGGTGGCGGAGTGTTATCGATCGGTTTCGCCGCTTGCTGCTCCGGCGCCGGGTTCTGCGTGAGGGGCGGATCGGATGGAATCGCCGCCACCGGGGCGCCTTTCGAAGAATTCGTCGCGACCGGGAGCGGGGTCAAGACCGCCGCGAACGATATATCGGACGGCGCGGCAACCTCCGGCTGAGGCTGTACGGACGGAGCTTGCGGCGAGGCGTCCGGCTGCGTGGTGCCAGATCGCGAACCGGACGTGGAATCCGTTATCGGCGTCCCTTGCGAGTCATCGGCGCGAAGCTCGATCGCGTCATTGCGCGAAACTGAAGGCGTCGGATCCGGTATGCGCGACGGCGCTGACGGCGGAGGATTTGGAATCGCGATCGGCATGGGGAGCGCGGAAACGGATGGGGAATTCGAGCTCGGCGCTTGGCCGACTGCGATTTGTTTCGCGGACGCGGATCGAGCGGCCGGCTTGCTTACGGTCGTGGTCAGGGCAGGCCCGTTCGACGGCGGCGTGAATGTTACCGTCGGCATCGCGACGGAACTGACGATCAAAGAGCTGTTCGGCGCGGCGCTCTGAACCGCTGCCAAAACTTGAGCGACGTCTCGCTCGTCTCGCGATCGGGGCTGGGCCTCAGTCTCGACGCCGGCTTTCGGGGCGACGGGCGCCGGCGGGATCGCGGGGACCACAACCGGCTGAGGCACAATAGCTGGAATATTATCGGCGGCCATTTTCGACGCGGCTTGCGAAAACTCGGGCGGAAGGACACCCTCAGGCGCTGGCGGCGTCGTGCTCGGCGTCGCTCCTCGGAACATGGAACGAAGGAGCGCGGGGGCGATCTGTTTCGAGGGCGCGGCTTCCCTTTGCGGGACTGCGGTTGGAGCGGTCGGGATGGTCGCCGGTGCCTGCGGCGTCGAATCGAACGTCGCTCCCGGAAATAGGGATCGGACCAGCGCGCCGGCGATCTGTTTCGAGGGCGCGGCTTCCATTTGCGGGAGTGCGCTTGGAGCGGTCGGGATGGTCGCCGGTGCCTGTGGCGTCGAATCGAACGTCGCTCCCGGAAACAGGGATCGGACCAGCGCGGCGGCGATCTGTTTCGAGGGCGCGGCTTCGGGTTGCGTGGCGACGCTCGGCGTAATGTCGCTTCGAACCGCTGAATTCAAGCTCTGGATTGTCTCCGGAACTGGCGGCGCGCTCACTGCCCCGCCGCGAAACATAGTTCGGATCAGGGCGCTGGCGATTTCTTTCGCTGGCGCGGTGCTGGATTGCGGAGTGGCATCCCCGGTCGCGGCGTTTTGTGCGGTCGTATTTATGGAAGCGGGTTCTTCCGTTTCCGCCGGACCGAACAGCGCATTAATAAGACCGTTGAACGCGGGTGTAATTTGTGGAGTGCCCGGCACCGAGGCCGGCACGGCTGGAGGGAGCGCGGCCAGATTCCCGATTTGATTGGTCCACGTTGCCGCGATTGCACTCACGCATGCGACGAATGCAGGTGTGTGCCCAAATCATCGCGATTCCGAATTCAATGATTTAGCGGGGTTCGGCGTGCCACCGTTTTGGCACTCAATTCAAATCGGCACGAATTTGTCAGTGCCATTTCGGCGCTCGATCAACATATCGACTTCATTTCTCTGGCTTTTAGAAACGGCGCGACGATTGCATCGTTCGTCGCGAGGATTTTCAAAGTGGATCCACTTCTAATTTCGGCGGCGAGCGGCATGAAGTCGCGGCTCCAGTCTCTGGATCTGCTGGCGAACAACATCGCGAACTCGGGAACGGCGGGGTTCAAGTCGGATCAGGAATTTAATGGATTGTTCGACGAGCATCTCCCGATGGTCGATAACAAGTGGACGGATTTTTCGCAGGGTACGTTGACCGCTACGGGCAATCCTTTAAACCTGGCCCTATCGGGCAAGGGATTGTTCGCGTTGAATTCCCCGTCAGGGATTTTGTATACGCGCAACGGTGACTTTCGCATTTCGAAGTCGAACCAGCTGGAAACGCAGGAGGGATACACCGCGCGCAACGTGCTGGATCAGGGGAAGCCGATCACGGTGGATCCGAATGCAACCGATCGAGATCGACAAGGCGGGCGTGGTTCGCCAGGGCGGGCAGGATATCGGGCAGATCGAAGTCGATTCGCCGGATTCGTCGCCAGTGGATTTGACCAAGCTCGGCAACAGCTATTTTCTGATGGCGGACAAGAATCAGAAGGCTCCGGCGCCGGCGCAAAACGCGGAAGTATTGCAGGGGCAGATGGAGCAATCGAACGTACGCCGGTGGCCGAATCGGCGGTGAAGCTGGTGGGCGTGATGCGGCAGTTCGAGATGTTGCAGAAGGCCATCACGCTGGGAACGGAAATGAACAAGCGCGCGATCGACGAGGTCGCCAAGGTCAGTTAAGAAGGAGCAACAGGAAATGATCAGAGCCTTATATAGCGCCGGCAGCGGGATGACCGCGCAGCAGATGAGCATCGACAATATCGCCAACAATCTGGCCAACGCCAACACGACCGGCTTCAAGGAGCGGCGCACCCAGTTTCAGGATCTGCTGTATCAGAACGTCATGCAGCCGGGCGCGGCGGCGGGCGCGCAGACCGTGGTTCCCAGCGGATTGCAGCTTGGCCTCGGCACGCGGCCGTCGGCGCAACTACGATCGTGTTCACGCAGGGGAACTTCACCGCAGACCGATAATCCGCTGGACCTGGTGATTCAAGGCAAGGGATTCTTCCAGATCCAGCTGCCCAACGGCCAGACCGCCTACACGCGCGCCGGAAATTTTCAGCTGGACAAGAACGGCAACATCGTCGATACGCAACGGCAATCCGCTACAACCGCAGATCACGATTCCGGCGCAGGCGCAGTCGATCACGATCGCGACCGACGGCACGGTGAGCTACACCCAGCCGGGGCAGACGGCGTCGCAAACGGCGGGGCAGATCCAGCTCGCCAACTTCACCAATCCGGGCGGGTTGAATAGCATCGGCAACGGCCTGTTCATGCCCACCGACGCGAGCGGCGATCCGATTGTCGGCAATCCGGGCGGGCAGGAGGGCCTGGGCACGTTGCAGCAGGGGTATCTGGAAGCGTCGAACGTGAGCGTGGTGGAGGAGTTCATCAACATGATCAGCAGCCAGCGCGCCTACGAAGCGAACTCGAAAGTGGTCAAAGCCGCCGACGAGATGTATCAGCAGGTAAACAACATCACCCAATGATGTGGACTCTCCTTTTTGCGCTGGTGGTGCCGGCGTTCGCCTGTCGCGCGGTTGAGGGCGATCGCATTGTGGCAAAGGACCTGGCGGCAACGAATCCGGCATTCCTCTCGCTTGATCCCCAGTTGCCGGTCGCGACGGCGCCGGTTCCCGGAGCGGTACGGATCATGCACGCGCCGGAGCTGGTGCGTTTCGCCAAGGCGAACGGAATCGAATTGTCGGCTCCCGTCGCGGAAGCTTGCTTTGAGCGTTCTCACTGAACCGTTGACCGAAGAAAAGTTGTTGCCGGTATTGCGAAACGCGCTAGGCGTCGACGCGGCGACCATCGACATTCTGGATTTCATCCACATGGATATTCCGCGCGGATCGCTGGAGTTTTCGCGAGCCGGATTGAACGGATCCGGATTGTGGCGAGGCCAGGTGGTGTACGCGCCGTCGCGCTCGGTGCCGATTTGGGTGAAGGTTCGCGTGACCGTCGAGAAAACCTGGGTAGAGGCTGCGCGGCCCATCGCCGCGGCGTCGGTGATCGATGCGGGAGAGTTGGTGATTCGCACCGGTCCGAGATTTCCCTTCGGACCTGCGCCGGTCGATTCGCTCCCGAGTGCCGCCGGACGGGCCGCGCTTCGATCGATTCGCGCGGGCGAGCCGATTTTCACCAGCATGCTGACCAATCCACGCGAAGTGGAACGCGGCGATACGGTGGCGGTGGTGGTGACCAGCGGCGAGGCGCGCATCGGATTCGACGCGACGGCGCAATCGTCGGGGCACACCGGAGAATCGATCCTGATCAAGAATCCTGAGAACGGCCGCTATTTCCAGGCTCGAATCGAAGGAAAGGACAAGGTGGTCGTCAAAAAATGAAACTGCTGCTGGTATTGCTCATTCCCATGTTTCTGAAGGCTCAGACCGGAGCTTCCGCCGGATCGCTGTACGCTCCGGGGAGCGGTCTTGCCGATGCCGCGCGCGATCTCCGGGCGGGGCAAATGAACGACATCGTCACGATCATCGTGTCGGAGAGCCTGACCGCGGTCGCTTCCGGCGTCACCAACACATCGCGCAAAAGTTCGGCGACCAGCAACATCACCGCCGCTTACGGAATGCTGAATTCCGCGGCCCGAATCGCAAATCCTCTGAATGTTAGCGGAGATCAGCAGTTGCAGGGTGCCGGCCAGACCTCGCGCAATATGGCTTTGACCACCACGCTCTCCGCCCGCGTGGTGGAGGTGACGGCGAACGGCACACTGGTGGTGGAAGGCGTCCGCGATATCGGCGTCAATTCCGAAAAGCAGAAGATCACCGTCCGGGGTTTGATCCGGCCTTCGGACCTTACGCCGTCGAACACCATTCTTTCCACCCAGGTGGCGAATCTGCAGGTGAAGGTGGACGGCAAGGGCGTGGTCGGCGACGCGATTCGCAGGCCGCATTTTCTATATCGATTATTGCTGGGATTATTGCCATTCTAATGCGACAGATCATTTCTCTTTTTCTGATTTTTTCCGGCTTCGCGACGTCCGAGGTCACCCGCCTCAAGGAACTCGCGTCGATCGAGGGCGTTCGCGACAACCAGTTGATGGGTTATGGAATCGTCGTGGGGCTCGCGGGCACGGGCGACAAGCAATTGACGCTGTTCGGCAACCAGTCCCTCACCAACCTGCTCAAGCGCATGGGGGTCACCGTGGATCCGCTGCAGATGCAGGTTCACAATATCGCCGGCGTGATGGTGTCCGCCACGCTGCCGCCCTTCGCGCAGCCCGGAATGAAGATCGACGTGACGGTTTCGGCGCGATCGGCGACGCGACTAATCTGCGCGGAGGCGTGCTCCTGATGACGCCTCTTAAAGCGCGCGGACGGGCAAGTATACGCAGTGGCGCAGGGGGCCGTGATTACCGGCGGATTTATCGCCGGACGGGGCGGCAACACGCAGACCGTAAATCATCCGACCGTGGGAAGGACTCCGGAAGGCGCTATTGTCGAGCGCGCGCCTCCTACGGTGGAGCCCGCTGGTCATTTCAAACTGCAGTTGCATCAGGCCGATTTCACGACTTCGGCGCGGGTCGCCGCGTTGTTGAATAAACATTTCCTGGGCGATGCCCGGGTCGCGCACGCGGAGAGCGCGGGGGTGGTGGTGGTGGAAATTCCGGCGTCCTATGCGACACGTCCCGTGGAGTTTGTCGCGGAAATTGAAGATCTATCGGTGGATACCGATCAACGGGCCAAAGTGGTGATCAACGAACGAACCGGCACCATCGTGGTGGGCAAGGAAGTGCGCATTTCGCCGGTGGTGATCATGCACGGCGCATTGAACGTCGAGATCAGCACGAAGCTGGATGTATCTCAACCGGAGCCGCTTTCGCAAGGTAAAACGACGGTGACTCCGAACACTACGGTCAAAGCGAAGGAAGATCCGGCCAAGAAAATCGTGCTGCAAAAAGGCGCGACCATCGAAGACCTGGTGCGGGCGCTGCAGGCGATCGGGTCCACGCCGCGCGACGTGATCGCGATTCTTCAAACCTTAAGCGTCGCAAGGCGCGCTGGACGCGGAAATCGAGGTGAATTGATGACAACCGGAATGATCTCCGCCACGGCGGCGATTCCTGATATCCCGCAGGCGCAGCCGAAAAAAGCCGCGGACGCGGCGAAACAGTTCGAAGGACTGCTGCTGGGGCAGATGCTGAAGTCGGCGCGCGATGCGACGTCCGGCGATGAGGAGGATTCCTCGGGACAGACCATGCTCGACGTCGCCGATCAGCAATTCGCGCAGGTACTCGCGAATCGTGGCGGCATCGGACTGGCGCAGTTAGCGGTGAAAGGGTTGAACCAGGGAGCATCGCATGCGCATCGAAAATAACGCGATTCAGTATACGCCGGCGCCGGGAACGACCGGGACGTCCGCTTCGCGGCAGTCGGCCGAGGATTCGGCCGGGGGCGACCATGTGCAGCTATCGAGCCTGGCGCAATTCTCGATGGGGGATTCGCCGAAAGTCCCACGGCTCGCCGCGGAGTTCGCGGCCGGGCGCTATTTCGTGGCGCCGCACGAGATTGCAACGGGCATGATCGCCGAACACCTGGCGCTCCAATCGTAGCCTCGACGCAGTATCTCCGCCGGGTCAGCAATACCTAAGCCCCGAGAGGCGCTGAACCAAGCTGCACCGAGCAAGGATGCTCGCGTTTAGATTTTTCCCTTGCGCTGTTTGATCTCGGCCAGCAGCTTTTCCACTGCGTCTTCTTTTTCGAGCGCGGCCAGACGATCGTCGATAGTGTCGACGGCCATTTCGGCTCTTGGCGTGGCTCACGCGCTTCTTCGTGCTGGACCTTATTCTTCACCCGATCGAACGCCGCGGCTTTTGATCCATCGCCGATTTTCATTTGCGCGTCGCTCGGCGCGGGTCGAGCGCTCGCGCGCGGCGATGCTGGGCGATCAGCACGTCGCTCTTGTTCTGCGCTTCGGCGAGCTTCAGCTCCAGCTTGCGCAGCGCCGTTCTTCAGATTCTCCACCTGCGTGGTCTGATCGGCGACCTGCTCGGCGAAGCTCGCCGCGATGGTCTTGCGCCGTCATGGACCGCTCCAGCGCGGCGCGCGCCAGGTCGTCGTGCGTCTTGTCGACCGCCAGCTCCGCCTTGCGGACCCACTCGTCGGCGGCTTGCTTCGTTTTCCTTCTGCTTCTTCAGCAGCAGGTGCTGATCGGCGATCGCGATCGCCACCTGGGTCTTCACCTGCAGCAGCTGATTCTGCATATCCAGAATCACCTGCTTGATCATCTTCTCGGGCTCTTCCGCCTTGTCGATCAGATCGTTCAAATTGGCGCGAATCAGCGTCGCGACGCGTTCTAAAAGTGCCATGATTTACTCCTTCACTGTGCTTTTCCCCGATGGTCCGGACCTTGCCGAGCAGCTCCGACATCTTCATGCCGCTCAACGTCTCGAACAGCGCCGGAATCTGCGCCGCCATTTCCGTCATGTCGCCGGTGATTTTGTTCATCCCGGCCGAATGGCCGTTGCCGGTCGACACGATGGTGATCTTGTCGATGTTGGCGAGCGGCGCGGCCAGCGCGCTGCACGACTTCCGGCATGCTGGTGATCAGCTTGTCGACCACGGCCGCCTGGTTCCATTCCTGATACGCCTCGGCCTTTACGTTCATCGCCTTGGCTTCGGCTTCGCCTTTTTTCAAGATGATTTCGGCCTCGGCTTCGCCCTGCGTGCGGATGGCGGCGGCGGCGCCTTCGGCCTCGGCGATGCGGCGCTGGCGTTCGGCCGCGGCCAGAGTTTCGATGCGCTGGCGATCGATTTCGGCCTGCTTCAGCACGGTCGCGATCAGTTCCCGTTCGCGGCGCAGAATTTCGGCTTCCTGCACCTTGATTTCGTGTTCTTTTTCGACCTGGCGGACCTTCACCGCTTCCGCGATCACCTGCTGCTGCATGACGTTGGTCTGGATGTCGTAGGCTTTGTCGGCCTGCGCCTGCTGCCGCTTGGTGGATTCCGAGATACTGCGCCTTCTTGATTTCGAGATCGCGCGTCGGCCTCGGCCTGTTTCGCCGACGAGAGCGTCTCGGCGAGCACCCGTTCCTGATCGGCCTGCGCCGGTGGCGACGGCGGCGGCGCGGGTGGCTTCGGCGCGCTTGATGGCGGTGTCGCGCTCGGCTTCGGCGGCGGCGATATCGGCGTCGCGCTTGATCCGCGCGACGTCCGGGCGGCCCATGTTGGTGATGTAGTCGTTCTTGTCGCGAATTTCCTTGATGGTGAAGGAAATCACTTCGAGGCCCATCTTGGTCATGTCGTCGGCGCAGGTGGCGCGCACGCGGTCGCCGACCATTTCGGGCTCCTTCACGATCTGCTCGACCGAGAGCTGGCCGATGATGCCGCGCAGGTGGCCTTCCATGACCAGACGGATCAGGCCGTCGCGCTCGTCGTCGCTCTTGGTGAGGAACTGCTCGGCGGCGGTGATGATCGATTCGGGATCGGACTTCACTTTGATCTGCGCGACCGCTTCGACGGTGACCGCGACGCCCTGCACGGTGTACAGATCCTGCTGCGGAGCGACGTCGAAGGACATCAGTTGCAGCGACAGCTCGCGGTAGGTCTCGACCATCGGAAAGATGACGGTGCCGCGGCCTTTGATGATGCGGGTGCCGCGGATGCCGTAGACGACCAGCGCCTGATGCGGGCCGGCCTTGCGGTACAGGCTGCGCGAACATCGACATCAGAAATAAAATGCGACCAGCACCAGCAGGCCGGCGATCACCAGAATTTCAGCAGAGATATGCATAGGAGCTCCTCTTTCAGAAACTGCTCGCCGCTCATTTCCTCCCAGGGCGAACGTATGCGATGCCTTTTTCAAAACGGGTGACGATCACTTCGGTGTCGCGGGGAATTTCGGCGCCGTCCTCACTGCGCGCCGGCGGCCGCCCGGCGCGAGCCGGCGCGCGAATAAATCAATTCGCCCGTGCCGCCGGTGCGAATGGGGCTGGTCACTTTGCCCAGCACGCCGACCATGTCGTAATCCGCCGGATCGAGAGGCGCTTCGTGCTCGATCAGTTTCAACAGAAACCAGAACACCATCGAACGCGCCGCCGAGACCGCTCAGCATGGAAATGAAAAGGCCAAGATAAACCCAGATAGTCGAATAGCGCTCCAGCAGATATCCGGTGCCGCCGAACCAGGCGAGAAAGGCCGCGATCGTCCCGAAGTTGAAGGGCGAAACCGCCGGAGCGTCCGCACGCCTTTGCCACGATGCATCGTGCACATGGAAATGAGGCAGGTGCAGCGCGCCCGCCAGAAAAGAGACCGCGCTCAGCAGAAATCCGACCAGGAAGCAGACGAGATAAAAGTTTTCCCAGTTCATACCGCCTCCCGATTAAGCTGGCGGACTTGATTGGGACGTCAGCACCGCGAACAGACGATCCACCAGCTGCGGCGTGTCGAGAATCGACTTAAGCAGCATCAGACACTTGCGCGAATCGTCGTGTTCGGCGAGTTTCAACAGGGCCTGGCTGACTTGGGGTCGCGCGAAAAACGCTCCGCCCCGCTGATCAGCCACAGGTCGAGCTGATCCTCATGGACGCGGGCATCCGAGATCAAGCTCGGTATGAAAGCCTTCCGGATCGTCGACCAGGTAGCCGGGATGCACGCCGAAAAACTTGGCCAGCAGCATGCGCGTGGAATTGGTCAGATGCGGACGCGCTCCGCTTTCGATCTGCGAGAGATAGGACTGGCTCAAGGGTTTCTTCTGCTCGCGGGCAATGGCGCGGACCACTTCCTGCTGGGTCATCTCGCGATCGAGGCCGCGCAGGGTGCCTTCGACCAGCCGGAGGTACCGGATTTTCTCACCAAGCTTCATATTGCAATCCGCAATTATAATATCACAAATTGCGATATGGTCAAGGGTCCCAGCGTCCCTTTCGTCAAGAACGACACTTTTTTACAAATGGCTGCAGCGCTCTGATATCAAAGGCGATCATCGCGACGATGCCGGCCCCATCCCATCGCCAAGGGATTCCTGCCGGCGCCTAAAGACTGATAGGCTAAAGCCAGGAGCTGCCCATGCGGCGTTTTGCGCTATTCCTGTGTGCTTGCATACCGATGCTGGCGCACGACATTATCACCACCAAGGTGACGTTTGACCGGGAGATTTCGAGGCTCCTGTTCGACCGCTGCACGTCCTGCCATCGCGATGGCGGTGCCGCTTTTTCGTTAGCAACTTACGACGCCGCGCGGCCTTGGGCTAAAGCCATTAAGGAAGAAGTGCTGGAACGACGGATGCCTCCGTTTGGAGCGGTGAAGGGCTTCGCCGACCTGCGCGACGATCGGTCGCTAACGCAGGAGCAATTGGAGATTATCTCGGATTGGGTGGAAGGGGGAGCGCCGGAAGGAGATGCGGCGCTGCTTCCGAAGGACACCGATCTCAATCCAGCGCATCCGAGCGAAGTCGCGCTCGGCGCGGAGTTAGTGGTCGACGGAAATAAGACGCTGCCGCAGCCGATGACTTTTGCGGCGATCCGCGCGAAAACGCTGCCGCCGGGAACTTCGGTCCGGGTGGTGGCGCAAAGGCCCGACGGAGCCATTATTCCTCTGATCTGGATTTATCAGTTCAACCCGAAGTTCGAACAAACTTATTACTTCCGCCAACCGCTGCATTTGCCGGCGGGAACGAAGATTCTCACGTCCACAACCGCCGGATCGGTGGCGCTGGTCGCGCCCGCGGCCGGCCAGAAACTGAAAGCCGGGTTCTGATTATGAGAAATTTTCTTGTTGCGTCGCTCCTGACTCTGCCTCTCTTCGCGCAAACTGCCGCGCAAAGTCCCGCGCAAGCTCCGGCGCAGGACAAGCGGCTCGACGTGCAGTTCGCCGAACCGCCTGTCCCGGCGGGTCAAGGGGCGCTCGATTATGTTTGCCCGATGGACCCGGATGTGCGATCGGACAAGCCGGGAAAGTGTCCGCGTTGCGGCATGACCCTGAAGCTGGGCATTCCCGATCAGAGCGAGTTTCCGCTGGAGCTGGTGACCACGCCGGCCGATATCAAGCCGGGCGAAAAAGTGCAGTTGCACTTCACGCTGAAGAATCCCAAGAGCGGCGCGAATGTGAAGGATTACCAGATCGTCCACGAGAAATTGTTCCACATGTTTATCGTGTCGAGCGATCTCAAATATTTCCTGCACGATCATCCGGTGCTGCAACCCGACGGGTCCTTCATCTTTAATCAGGTGTTCCCGAAGGCGGGCATGTACCGGGTGGTGGCGGATATCTATCCGACGGCGGGAAGTCCGCAGCTGATTCCGAAAACGGTTTTCGTTTCGGGCGGCGCAAGCGATGCGGTGCCGCTCGAAGGGGTCAAACTCGCGGCGGACATGACCCTGCAGCACGGAACCAATACCGACGCGCAGGTTACGCTGGATCCGGTGAAACCGATCGCGGGCCAGAAGACCCACGTTTGGTTCACCTTCAACACCGCCGACGGCATGGAGAAATATCTCGGCGCCTGGGCGCACATGCTGATTTCGAGCGACGATACGGTGGATCTGATTCACCAGCATCCCCTGGTCGCGGACGGAAGCGAGAAGATGCAGTTCGATATCATCTTCCCGCGCGCCCACACCTACCGGGTGTGGATCCAGATCAAGCGCAAGGGCGTGGTGAATACCTTCGCGGTGAATATTCCGGTGCTGACCCTGGAACAGGCGGCTGGAATCAGCACCGGCGGGCAATAGCGGCGAACGACCTCGACTCAGGCCTTTTGGGCAGCCATCGCGGCCATGCGCTCCTGCATTTGACGAGTCAGATGCGGCACGACGCCGATCATCCGCTCCATCAGCATCAACTGGCCGCGATGATGCATCTCGTGCTCCTTCACGCCGAGGATCATCTCGAACCTCGACTTGCTGTCGGGCGTGGCGCCCGGCGGCATCGCGACCCGCTCCGCCAGAAAGCCGTCGGAGAGGCTTTCGAGCCAGCTCACGAAGCGGGTGCCGGATTGTTCCAGAAGCTGAATGATCTGCGCCTTACTGTAGGTCTTCTTTTCTTCCGCGATGACCGAGGCGAGGAAAGCGGGAAAATCGAAACCGACCAAGGTGGTGCGCCGCTCGGCTCCATGAATCTGTTCCTGGAGCTGGGGCCCCAGGTTGATATGCACCAGCGTTTGCCCGATCGTTCGCGAGTCAGGCGTGGCGCGGAATCCGTATTGCTGTTCTGGAATGTCGTTCGCAATGGCGATAGTATTCTTTCGCACGGTGCGGAAACTTTCGGCGAGTTCTTTGGCTCCGTAGTAGGTCATAAGCCTATTTTAGCCGAGTGGTCCGGCTGACTTCGCGCCGCGCATCGAGTCCGGCATGGCAGTTGCTTTACATGTTGCAGAACACTCGCGCCGATGTGAATTCAGCGCTTTAACGGCGCGATTCTGAAAATAATTCGGCTGCCTCGTAAGATATTCCGGCCGAAGTGCAACGGACGAGGCGCAAAGCCGGTGGGAAGAACTACGATGAAAAAGAATATTTGCATTATTTTATGCGCCGGACTGCTGGCGCTCTGCGCTTGCGCCCGTAAGCAGGCGTCAAACGGCACGGCTCCGGGACCGGGAAGTTCCACGGCGACGACGGCCAGTGGCCCGGCGGATCCCGCTCAGCCTGCCGCGACTCCAGCGCCAGCCGAGCCTGCGCCTCCGCCGCCGATCACTCTGCCTGCCGGGTCCAGCGTCCGGGTGCGATTGAATCGGACGCTCGATACGCGGCGCGACCGGCTGGGCGAACGCTTCACAGCGACCCTCGACGAGCCGCTGGTATCCGGCGATCGGGTAGCGGTGCCGAAGGGAACCCGGTTTGACGGGCGTATCGTGGGCTTACGCCGCGCCGGACGGTTCAAGGGACGGGCCATGCTGTCGCTCCAGCTGGATTCCTTCACCCTGAACGGCGAAACGTACGATGTCATGTCCAACGATCCGACGCGCGTGAGCCGGGGTCACAAGAAGCACAACTGGCTGTGGATCGGCGGCGGATCGGGTGGGGGCGCGGCCATCGGGGCGCTGGCGGGCGGCGGCGCGGGCGCGTTAATCGGTGCGGGCGCAGGCGCGGGTGCCGGCGTGGTGGGAGCAGCCGTCACCGGAAAGAAGCACGTGACGCTTCCAGCGGAGACGGCCATCCGCTTCACTTTACGAGCGCCCGTCGAAGTCGCGCGCTAATTCCGGCCGCGGCCTGCTGCCGCCGCGGGCGCCGTGGTGGGCGCGGGAACGGGTGGTGCGACAGCGGATTCCGTCCGGGTCAGCCCGAGCATTTTGCGAAGCTCAATGTCCACCTTGGTCCGGACATCCGGGTTGTCTTTTAGAAACTGCTTTGCATTTTCGCGGCCCTGGCCGATGCGCTCGCCTTTGAAGCTGTACCACGCGCCGCTTTTCTCGACCAGGTTTTGCGCGACACCCAAATCGATCAGGTCACCCTCTTTCGAGATGCCTTCGCCGTACACGATATCGAATTCGGCTTCGCGGAACGGCGGCGCGACTTTGTTCTTGACGATCTTGATCTTGGTCCGGTTGCCGATCACCGTTTCGCCATCTTTCAGCGCGGCGATGCGGCGGATGTCGGCGCGAACGCTTGAATAGAATTTCAAGGCACGGCCGCCGGTGGTGGTTTCCGGATTGCCGAACATGACGCCGATCTTTTCACGGATCTGGTTGATGAAAATCAGGCAGGTATTCGATTTCGACACGATACCAGTGAGTTTGCGCATGGCTTGCGACATCAAACGGGCGTGAACGCCCATGAAGCTGTCGCCCATTTCGCCGTCGAGCTCGGCCTTGGGCACCAGCGCCGCCACCGAATCGACCACCAGGACATCGATGGAGCCGGACGTGATCAGCGCGTTGGTGATTTCGAGCGCCTGCTCGCCATAATCGGGCTGGGAAACCAGAAGGTTATCGACGTCGACCCCGAGTTTGCGGGCGTAGGCGGGATCGAGCGCGTGCTCCACATCGATATAAGCGGCCATGCCTCCGACTCGCTGGGCCTCGGCCACCACTTGGAGCGCGATGGTCGTCTTGCCGGAGGATTCCGGGCCGAAGATTTCGGAGATGCGCCCGCGAGGGAATCCGCCGACACCGAGCGCGGCGTCGACCGAAATCGATCCGGTCGAAATCACCGGAACAGAGGCCACGGCCTGCGAGCCAAGCCGGATAATGGAGCCCTTTCCGAATTGCTTTTCGATCTGGCCCAGGGTTGCACCAAGGGCTCGGCTGCGTTCTTTGTCGTCCAAGGGAGTTTCTCCTTCTCTTCGGGGGAACTTCGATTATAGCGCGAGGGCTCGCCGGGGGAATTGGTAGTCTGAAGACGCTTGGATTTGCTTACGCTTTTCGGACTCTTCGCGGTGACCGCAATGCTGGTGACTTACGCCTTGGAGGAGCGGAGCCACTGGTTCATCCTGGCGTTTGCGGCGTCCTGTCTGCTGGGGTCCGCCTATGGGTTTCTGCAAGGAGCGTGGCCTTTCGGCGTGGTGGAAGCCATCTGGGCCGCGATCGCGGCGCGGCGATGGTGGCAAAAGCGAAAAGCCGGGCCCCGCGTTGGCGGCCCGGCTTCGAATTTTCCCGACTGATATCGAAAACTTCAGCGCACCCGACAGGTTCGTCAGGCTACCTGCTGCGTTCTTGAACGGGCCAGGATTTCATTCATCTGGTCCTTCAAATGCAGTTTGTGCTTCTTCAGGCGAACTTCTTCGATCTGCTCGGTTTCGGTCAGATGAGGCTTCGCTTCCAGCGCTTCCAGCAGCTTATGGTACTCGCAATGCTGGGTCGCCAAATGCCGAAATTCTTCGCTGGTCGCCATCAGATGCGCTTTGAGTTCATCTTGCGTGTTGTTCTCCATCAAACACTCTCCTTAAGGTTTGTGAGATCCACGCCGAGTCTGATTGGATTTGGGTTTCGGGCTCGGTGGGTCGTAATCATCAGGTCACGGCAGCCGGTCACCGATGGCCGGTTGCACCATGACAATATCATGAAAGAAACCTCATGACAATAGCCGCCTCGGCGGGGGTGTGGTAATAGTCGGGCCGGCGTCCGGCCGGTTCGAAGCCGAGAGAACGATAGAGCCCGATGGCGGCCTGGTTCGATTCGCGAACCTCAAGAAACCAAGTGCCTTTCGATCGGGCGAGTTCGGCCTGGACTAACGTTCGGCCTATTCCTTTGCGGCGATGGGACGGGTCTACAGCGACATTCAGGATTTCGCGTTCGCCGGGCGCGATTTGGCGGGAAACCAGGAAGCCGGAGGGAAGGCCGGGGGCTTGCCCTACTTCGACCAGACAATCGTAATCCAGGGGATTCCAAGGCGACGCTTCGGGGCATGCGCCCTGGATTTCGCGAAGGCGATCGAGATCGGCGGCAGATGCGGGACGGATCATTCGGCGGTGGCCTGGATAATCCACACGCCGATCAACGGCAGGGCGGCCATGCTGAAACAAACGGTGGTGAATCCGGCGTGATCCACCACGAATCCGATCGCGGGCGACAGGAAAGTCTGCATCAGTCCATAGGCGAAGGTCAGGATGGCGACGCCGAAAGCCGCCCGCGCCGGGCCCAACATATCGATGGGCAGGGCGTACAGATTGGTGCTGATCGAAAGCGCCCAGAAGGAGCTGACGCAGATGGCTCCGGCGGCAAACGTGGCATTCGGCATCAAGGGGATCGCAGCCGTGGCAACAAAGGACCCGATCGCGCAAATCCAGCAGACGCGGATGCGCGCCGCCAAGACTCCGGTGCCGCGGCGAATCCAGCGATAGGCCAACCAGCCGCCGTAAAATCCTCCGAGCACGGCGAAAATCGGAGGAATCCACGCGAAACGGCTGTTGGCTTCCTCCTGCGACATGCGCCACTGCTCGACGAAGTAGAGCGTGGTCCAGTTGGTCCATAGGGTGTAGAGCGACATGAGAAACAGAGTCGCGGCGATCAGTCCCCAGATGCGGCGGTCGCGCAGGAGATCTTTCATTTTTGCGGCGGAGGCTGTTCGCACAATGGGCTGCGCAGGGATCGCCTTGGAGGTGATCAGCCAGAGCGGCACCCATACGAGTCCGAGGGCTCCGCAGATGATAAAGGCATATCGCCACCCATGCGATGGAGAGACGGCGGCGACAATCAAGGGCGCGGCCATCAGGCCCAGGCTGATTCCGACCTGATTGAAGGCGGTGCCGAGAGCGAGCTCGCTCGGGGCCAGGTACACGGAGTTAGCCTTCCCGAATCCGGGGATACCGGCGGCTTCCGAAATGCCGAGAGCGGTGCGCGACGCGATCAGCCCCGACACGCTTTGCGTGATCCCAGTGGACGCGCCGGCGAGCGACCACACCAGCACCGCGATGCTGACGCCGGCGTTCAGCCCCACGCGATCGATAAACCATCCGGCAGCCGGGGCGACGAACGCGTAGACAATCGAAAAAATCGAAAGGATTTGCCCGTACTGATGATTGGACAGATGAAATTCACTGCGCAGCGAAGGGGCGACGGCGGCCAGGAGCTGGCGGTCGAGGTAATTCAGCATCGAAGAAAAAATGAAAACGAAAATGGCGAACCAGCGCCAGGGACTCCGCGGCATCAGGGGAAGTCTACCATCGCGACGTCGCCCACCGTGTCCAGTTTCGCATCGGCCTTCAGTTGATAGACCACGCGAATCTTGCGAGGCGTCCGTTGCGGGCCGCAGACGAACTTCACGTCCTGGTTGGTGACCGACAGATGATTGGGATCGCGAATGAGGAGCTTAATCGATCCTCCGCCATCGATACGAATAGTCAGCCGCATCGCTCCGGAGTTCAGACAATCGACGCGGGCGAGAGCGCCCGAGACCTTCTCGCCGGCCGGCGCGTCCCACCACTCGACCGGTTTTTCGCCGGGTCGCATTCCGCCGAGTTTCTTGTTCTCAGCGGCTTCGGCAGCGTGAACCTCGGCGGCGGCGGAATCCTTGATGCGTTGCAATTCGGCGGCCTGCTCGGCGGCGATGCGGCGCTTTTCCGCGGCTTCATACTCGGCGCGCTTTTCATCCAGATCGAGCCGGACTTTATGGATCCGGTCGCGCTCGGCATCGTTGGGCGCGGCCTTCATCGCCGCCGCCCAGGACTTATCGGCGTCGACGAATTGATTGGCGAGGGTCTGCGCCTGGGCGAGCGTCTGCCAGTAATTCGAATTGCGAGGCTCCAGCGTCGCGGCGGTTTTCAATTCCTTGATGCGGGCTGGCGCGTCGGATTGAAGCGCGGCCAGCCGCTCATGCGGCTCGCCCCATTTGGAATTGGCCCTGGCGGCCAGTTCGAGCGACGCTCGAGTCCCTTTGGCGAGCAATCCGCGCGGACTCTCCGGAGGAAAATTCTTTCCGCCCGCGGCGAGTTCGGCGAGCAGAGCATCGACGTCCGCTTTATCTACGCGCTTTTCCACGAAATCGAGATTCGGATTGAGCGCCTCGCCCGATACCGGAGCCGCTTCAAAGTGCCCGGCCTTCAGGTAGGCGTCCACCTGAGCCTCGAATTTCGTGGGAGTCATGTCGAAGGCGTTGCGGATGGCTAGCGATTCATCGCCGCTATTCTGAAGGTTGTTGAGATAGATTCGAGCTTTGCCGGCGAAGTCGGGACCAGCGATCAGCATTTGCATCTTGGCCCACGCACGGAGGCGATTCGGGGGAAGCTCACCCGGAGGTAGCGGCGCGCCGATGCTGATTTTCGGCCCGTTGGTCTTAATGGTGGAGAACAGATCGCACAGCGCGGTTTCCGTGGCCTCCGGCAAGCGGCCCGAATTCTCATCGATGAACAGGCGGGTGAGGGCGCGCAGAAAATCGCGCGGCAGCGGAGTATCGCCGGTCCACGCGGCGAGCATCGCCGAGCCTCCTTCAATGAAGGGCTGCGCAAGCGCGTGCGGGCCATATTCTTTTTGATTCGAGAACAGCACCACATCGATGGGCCAGACGGTATCCAGCTGGCTGAGTGAAGCTCCGCCGATGCTCAGGCTGTCTTTCCCGAGCGTCGCGCCGAGGGCGTGCCGCAACTGTTCCATCTCATTGAGCCGATCGCGCGCGGCTTTATCGCCGGCGTCGCTGACCACGCGGAAGGGCCCGATCTTGTACTCTACCCAGTTCGCCGCGGAGGCGACTGTCGCGGTCAAAACGAAGATGAGAATCGCGCGCACTTCACCTTAGATTTTCCCGCATTTCCGCGAGGTGGGGCAGGTCCCGACCTGCCCCAGTTCCTAGATCCGAAGCAACCGAGCCGCGTTCCCGCCGAGGATCCCGGCGCGATCTTCTTCCGATATGTCGAGCGCCCGAATACTATCGAGCATCAGACGCGGGCTGCCGATCTGATGCGCATAATCGCTGCCGGCCAGCAAATGGTCCGCGCCGGCGAAAGCGATCGCGAGCTTCAGCGCATCCGCATTGAAGTTGACGGTGTCGAAGTAAAACTTCTTCAGATATTCGCTGGGGGGCTTTTGGATATTGACGCGGCATTCCTTGAACGCGCGATGCCCGCGATCCAGGCGCTCGGCAAGATACGGAATCGCGCCGCCCAGATGAGTCAGCGCCCAGGTGATCTTCGGATATTTCTCGGGCACACCGGCGAACACCAGCTTCGATGCGGCAAGCGTGGTGTCGAACAAAAATCCGACCAGCGGCATCAGCCAGAAATCCGTCATGGCTTCGACGCCCAGCGGATGCGTGGGATGAATGTAGAGGACTGCTTCCAGATCGTTCGCCAGTTCGTACAGCGGCGTGAATCTCGGGTCCGCCAGCGCGACTCCGTTCACGTTGCTGAACAGCATCGCGCCGCGCATCCCAAGCTGCCGGCAGGCGCGTTCGAGCTCCTTGACCGACGCCGCCGGATCGTTCAAGGGCAATGTCGCCAGCGCGCTGAATCTTCCCGGGTGGGCCGCGACTCCGGCGGCGAACTCGTCATTGACCAGCGAAGCGAGACGCACCGCGGTGGCCGGAGATTCGACGTGCGTTCCCGGCGTGGTCATGGTCAGCACCTGCCGGTCGATGCCATGATCGTCCAGCATCTTGCGGCGGATGTTCAGATCGCACTGGCCGGGCACCGCGATGTTGTAATCGCCCGGATAATGCAGCCGGGGATTGCCGTGATCGTCGATGGTCACCTCCACCGCGCTCTCCCCGGAGCGCAGGGCTTTCAAATATCCCGGCGGATAGTAGTGATTGTGGAAATCAATAATGGGCATGGGTTGAGAGATCAGAAGTCTTCTTCGCTCTTAGAAAATAATAAACTGGCAGCCCGGCGGCGACGATCAACAAACCGAGCGCGGATTCCTTCCAATCCGACGCAAGCTGGTTGCCGACCACCAGCGTACAGCCGAGAAGAAACAAAACGCCGGCGGGCGTAGCGCGTTTTTCCACTCGCATCAGACCTATAGTCATCAGCCCGAAGAATAGAAACTCGGTGTATACGACGCGGGTGAACAGGACTCGATACGTGCCGGTGGCGACCAGCGCGCTGGCCCAGATCGCCTGCGCGATAATCGCGATGTGCGGGGTCTGAAATCGTGGATGAGCCTCGCCCATGGCCCGCCAGGCCAGACCATCCTGGGCGATCGCGTAATACACGCGAGGGCCCGCCAGCACCGTGCCGCTCAAGCCGCCGAACGCGGAGAGCAGCACCAGCACGGCCACGATCGACGCACCGCGCGAGCCGACCATGATGCTCGCCGCATCCGCCGCGACGTGTTGCGAATTGAGCACTGTACTGAGCGGCAGCACGCGAAGATACGCGGCGTTCAGCGACAGGTAGCACACTGTCACGATGGTCATGCCGATGAACAACGCGCGAGGAATGGTCCTGGACGCGTCCACGGTTTCCCCGGCGGAGTACGTGACCATGTGCCATCCACCGAACGCGAACAAACCGGCGCTGATTCCGAGCAGGAACTCGCGTGTTCCGTGCGGGCCATTGACGGCGGCAGATTGGACCTGCGGCGGCGCCAGGATCACCACCGCTGCCAGTATCCCCGCGATCGCCGCGAGTTTCGCGATGGTGAATGCGGTCTGCACGCTGCTGCCGGCGCTGACACCGAAATAATTCACGACCGATAACAATAGAATGCAGCCGATGGCAACCGCCCGCATCTCGAAATCGGTCAGCGGCACCAGCACCGCGGCGTAACGCGCGAACACCGTGGCGATGGCGGCGATAATACCCGAATGCGCGCTCCAGAACATCGCCCAGCCCCATAAAAACGCGGCTTCGGGCGAGATCGTTTCTTTCAGATACACGTAGACGCCGCCGGTTTTCGGGAACCGCGCCGCAAGCGCCGCCGAGACCAGCGCGCCCGCGATGGACATGATGCCCGCCGCGGCCCATACGCCGAACATCGCGGTGATGGTGGAGACGTGGCGGCTGACTTCGGACGGCTGTACGAAAATCGACGCACCAATAATGATCCCCACCACCAAAGCGGTGGCTCGAATCAGCCCCATGGAGCGCCGAAGCAAGAATTCAGTCTACACTGTCGCCGGCTCGTGCTCGTTCTTGCGCTGATAACTTCCCGGGACCGAACGGAACGGAATCGCCAGGCGATTCCATCCGTTAATGGCGATCACCGCGATGGTCAGGTTCACCAGCTCGGTTTCATTGAATTGCTTGCGAACCCGTTCGTACAATTCGTCCGACACGTTGTTGCGCGAAATGTCGGTGACCGCTTCGGTCCATTCGAGCGCGGCGCGTTCCCGATCGCTGAAAAACGGCGTCTCGCGCCATACGCTCAGGGTGTACAGTCGCTGCTCGGTTTCGCCTTCCGCCCGGGCGTCCTTGGTGTGCATATCGATGCAATAGCCGCAGCCGTTGATCTGCGAGGCGCGCAGCCGGACCAGCTCTAGAAGCGAGGTTTCGAGACCGGATTCGCGAGCGTATCGTTCCAGTCCGAACATGGCGCGTCCCGCGGCGGGCGCAATCTTGCCGATATCCAATCTTGGTTCCATTTTTCCTCCCTGATTTCAGGATAGGACCGATTTCAGGAACCGGATTTTCGCTTGCGCGGTGCCGCCAGCTGATAGCTGCCCTGCGCCAGCTCGGCGATTTCTTTCCAATCGAGCCGGCCTTTCGCGCGAATCGAAATCCAGCCGTGCTGGCCGATGTAGGGGGTTTTGAAGAAGCGCGGATCTTCCAGAAAAATGCCCTGCTCCGATTTCGCGACCTTCAGCGCGATGGCGGGATCGTCCGCCACACCGTGCCAGATGCAAAACGATTTGCCATTGATGCGGAACACCGGATGGCCGTGCATCACGTTCTCTTCCGTATCGGGCAGTGCGAGGCAGATTTTCCGAAGACGGTCCAGCATAGTTAACCCGATCACTTCTTCTTGACGAACCGTTCGATGCCGCGCTTGGCGTCTTCGGTCATCCGCGCCAGCGCGTTTGCGTGGACGCCGGCCTCGATCGCCGCGTCGAAAGTCATTCCGTCGATATGATACAGCAGATTTTTGCTGAGGTGGACCGCCGTCGCCGATTTCGCCGCAAGCGCCGCGACGTAATCTTCAACACTCGCGTCGAAATCCGCGTCGGGATAAACGCGATTGATCAGGCCGACGGCGTGGGCCTGTTCGGCGTTGATCACTTCACCGGTGGTGATCAGTTCAAAGGCCCGCTTCTCGCTAACCGACCGGCGAAGAATCGCCATCACCATGGCCGGGACGAATCCGATCTTCACTTCCGGGTAGCCGAACTGCGCGGATTCGGTCGCGAGAATAAGATCGCACGCGGTAGCCAATCCGCAGCCGCCCGCGAGCGCCCGTCCGCGCACCGCCGCGACCATGGGACGCGGATGATGGCGCATCGCCAGAAAGACTTCAGCCAGTTCGCGCGCCGCCGCCAGATGATCCAGCACGCCCGCGTCCGCCGTGCGATCGAGCACCGCGAGATCGGCGCCGGAACAGAAATCCTGACCCGCGCCGCTGATCAGGACGACGCGCACCTCTTGGTCCTCCGCCGAGCTGGCGAGCGCATCGTTCAACCCCGCAATCAGGTCGGGATTCAGCGCGTTGCGCTTTTCCGGGACGATTCAGCGTGATGCGCGCGATTCCGCGCTCGGCGCTATACAGAATCAACGTCGATCTCCATGCGCAGCAGCGCGGTGCTGAATAGGTCTTGCCCTGCGGATCGGCCTTCAGCGAAAGCGTGCCGCCGCCGTCCAGGCTTTCGTGCAGCAGGAAATTCAGCGCGCCGAGATTCGGCAGCTCGAAGCGCTCCACCTTGCCCAGGCAAACTCCCGTGAAATGTTCCTTGACGCGCTCGGCCGTCACTTCCCGCACCAGGATCGGATAATATTCGGGCTTGCGCGCGATGATGCCGACGTTGGCCGTATCGCCTTTGTCGCCGGAGCGGGCGTGCGCCAATTCGATCAGTTTTCGTTTGGCCATACGGTCACCTCCGGAGTCACTTCGCTCTTCGGAATCAGCGCCGGCCAATACGCCACGATCTCTTCCACTTGCGGACGGCCGCTGCCGAGTCCGGTCACCACCGGCGGTCCGTTCAACGCGAGCGGCGCAATTTCCTTGGTGAAGCGCTCCACCGCCGCGCGATCGTTGCGAGCGCACGCCGACGCGCATGACCACTTCCGCGAGTTCCGGCTCCATCTCGGGCGAAGGTTCCGCCGAGGCAATCCCGTGGCAGGCGTTCGCGCCGACGAATTCGGTGCGAATCGCGTCGAAGTTCAAGCCCCAGCCGGTCCAGCCGCTGGCGCAGAATCTGATCCGCCGCGCGAGCTTTCTTGTAAGCGTCCGGCCAGGCGTACATCAGCGTGCCGATGGCCTTGAATCCCGCCGAGTAGCTGATCGAGACCTTGTAGAATTCCGTCGCGGGACGGCCGTGGATGCCGCGTGAAGCGCACGCGATCCGGACCCGCCTGCTCCAGCTGAATGGTGGTGAAATCGGCGATGCAATCGGGCGTGATGTATTCGTGCGGATCGCCCATTTCGTACAGCAGCTGCTCCTTCACGGACGCGACGGTCACGCGTCCGCCGGTGCCCGCGTGCTTGGTGATGCACGAACGTTCCGTCGGGCTCGGCTTCGATGATCGGATAGCCGATGTCGGCCAGGTTCGGAATCGTCTCCCAATCCACCTGGCAATTGCCGCCGGTGCACTGCGCGCCGCATTCGACGGTGTGGCCGGCGATGGTGCCGGCGGCGAGTTTGTCCCAATCGTCATGCCTTCCATCCGAATTCGTGGATCATCGGCGCCGAGCGCCAGACCGGTGTCGGTGACGCGGCCGGTGATCACGATCTGCGCGCCCTGCGCCAGCGCTTCGGCGATCGGGAACGCGCCGAAGTAGACGTTGGCGCTCTGCACGTGTCGCGCGAATGGTGGAGAGCGGCTCGCCCGTCTCCATGTTCTTCAGCTCGACGCCGCGAGCGATGAGATCGTCCAGGCGGTCCAGAATGTCGTCGCCGGCCACCGTCGCCACCTTGATTTCGATGCCCTGCTGTCTGCGCGATTTCGAGCACCGCCTCGCGGCAGGCCGCGGATTCACGCCGCCCGCGTTGGCGATCACGCGGATCCGCCGTTCCACCAGATCCGGCAGCACCGCGCGCGATCATGTCGACGAAATCGCGCGCGTAGCCCGCCTTGGGATCGCGCGATCGCTGCTTCTGCAGGATCGACATGGTGACCTCGGCCAGATAGTCGAGCGTCAGATAATCGATCGGCCCGCGCCGGACCTGTTCGACCGGAGCTTCGAGCGAGTCGCCCCAGAAGCCCTGTCCGTTGGCGATGCGAATCATTTTTCTAGTCGGTGTTCGAAACCAGGACTGTTTCGGACTCGATCCGCGCACAACTCACCTCACTACGATAACGCGGCGAAACCTTCTTCGATTGATGGCGGTACGAGCGCGCCGGCCATTTGCGCGATCACATCATCCGGCACCACGCGATGCCGCGCGCGATTGCGCCGCTGGCATTCATCAGCCGGGAACGTCGAAGAAGACCGCCTCGATGTCGCAGTCGTAGAGTCGCGGCGATCTTGATGTACGGGCGGCGCTCGCGCGGCGTGAGATTGGTCGCGTCGATGTACGTCACCGGACGCCGCAATTCCAGCCGCTGCTTCAGCAGCGTCGCGCAGCACGCCGAACACCCGCGCGATGAATCGTTCTGATTCGGTGGGGTCGTCCGACAAGCAAGCGGCGAATCTCATCGCTCGACAGCGCGTTCACGCCGAGTTTCTCGGCGTACGTCGATTTGCCCGATCCCGGCAATCCGACCAGCAGTACGATTTTCGCCGAGTCTAGACGACGTAGCGTTCCGCCTGAATCAGCCGCGCCGCGATCTTGCGCCGCAGGCGATCGTGTCCACCGGCTCGTACTTGGTGAAGCGCTGCAGCACCGCCAGATTGGTCCGCAGCGCGTCGCCTTCGGAGCACGCCGCCAGCACCGTCCGCGCCGCCGACTCGATGGTATCCATCGCCTCGCGCGCGAACACCGCGGTCATCTCCGTCGCGTTTTCCGCATTGTGCCCGCTGCGCGCGATCTTCTGCGCGCGCAGCATGGCCGATTCCATCGCGTACGCGTTCATCAGGATATCGGTGATGCCCGCGATCACTTCCTGCTGCTCCTCGATCGCCGCGCCGAATTTCTGATACGCCACGCCCAGCGCCAGCAGCCCGATCTTCTTCGCGTTCGCGACCATGTCGATCTCGCCGCCCAGCGCCGGGCCCGCTCAGAATCTCGCGCCTGCAGCTTCTTCACCGCGTCCACCAGCGGCAGCGTGCCCTTCTGCGCGCGCTTCAGCAGCATGCCCGTCGCCAGCAGCCGGTTGATCTCGTTGGTGCCTTCAAAAATCCGGTTGATGCGCGAATCGCGATAGGCGCGCTCGACCGCGTAATCCTGATGGAAGCCGTAGCCGCCGTGAATCTGCACGCCTTCGTCGACCACGTAATCGAGCGTCTCCGACGCGAACACTTTGACGAAGGAGCACTCGGTCGCGAACTCCTCGACGGCCTTGAGCATCGTGTGGCCCGCGTCCGGCGCGTCCCAGGAGAAATCCTCGAGCTGCGCCTCGATATCGCCGACCACGCGATACGTCATGCTCTCGCTCGCGTACATGCGGATCGCCATCTCCGCCAGCTTGTGCTGGATCATGCCGAACTCGGCGATCGACTTGCCGAACGCCTTGCGCTCCTTCGCGTAGTTGATGGAGACCGCCAGATCGTCGCGGCAGCCGCCGTGCGCGAACGGCCCCAGCTTCAGCCGCCCGAGATTCAGAATGTTGAACGCGATGATGTGCCCGCGCCCGATCTCGCCCAGCACGTTCTCCACCGGCACCTTCACGTTGTCGAAGATAGACCGCCGTGGTGGAGCTGCCCTTGATCCCCATCTTCTTTTCTTCCGTGCCCGGCGAAACGCCGGGCCAGGCGCGCTCGACCAGGAACGCCGTGAACTTTTCGCCGCCGACCTTCGCGAACACCGTGTACAGATCCGCGTAGCCGCCGTTGGTGATCCACATCTTCTGGCCGTTCAGGATGTAGTGCGTGCCGTCGGGCGACAGATCGGCGCGGGTGCGGGCCGCCAGCGCATCCGATCCCGCCTGCGGCTCGGTCAGGCAATACGCCGCGATCATTTCCGCCGATGGCCAGCCTCGGCAGATACTTCTCCTTCTGCGCTTCGGTGCCGAACAACAGCAGCGGCAGCGTGCCGATGCCGGTGTGCGCGCCGTGCCACGCCGAATAGGATCCGTCGCGCGCCACGCTGCTCCGCCACCACCATCATCGACGTGAGGTCCATCTCCATGCCGCCGAATTTTTCCGGAATCACCACCGCCGTCAGGCCGAGTTCCGCCGACTTGCGCAGAATCGCCGCCGCCACGGCGTGCTGCTGATGCTGGATCTCTTCGAGATGCGGAGCCACTTCCTTGGTCAAGAACTCTTCCGTGGTCTTCGCGATCGCGCGATGCTCGTCGGTGAAATCCTCGGGCGTGAAAATTTCCTCCGGCGCGCGTTTCTCGAGCAGAAATGCGCCGCCTTTGGTTTTCGGAATCGCAATGGTCGTGCTGGCCATATTCGTTCCTCCTGCTCTCGAATCGTTCTCGAAAGATTCCCGCCGCGCCCTGGCCGCCGCCGATGCACATCGTCACCATGCCGTAGCGGGCGTTGCGGCGTTCCATCTCGCGCAGAATCGTCGCCGTCAGCTTCGCGCCCGTGCAGCCCAGCGGATGCCCCAGCGCGATCGCGCCGCCGTTCACGTTCAGCGTGTCCATATTCAATCCCGCCTCGCGCATCACCGCCAGCGCCTGCACCGCGAACGCCTCGTTCAACTCGATCACGCCGATGTCGTCGAGCTTCAATCCGGCCAGCTTCAGCGCCTTCGGAATCGCCACCACCGGACCGATGCCCATGATCTCCGGCGGCACGCCGCCGACCGCGAAGCTCACGAAGCGCGCCATCGGCTTCAGCCCCAGCTCGCGGGCCTTCTTTTCCGACATCACGAGCGCCGCCGCCGCGCCATCGCTGGTCTGCGACGAATTGCCCGCCGTCACCGTTCCCGCCGCGTGAAATACCGGCTTGCAACTTGCGCCAGCGCTTCCACCGATGTGTCCGCGCGCGGTCCTTCGTCTTTCTTGAAGACCAGTTTCTGCGTCGATGGCTTGCCGCCGTTCGAGCGACGTGATTTCCACGTTCCAGCGGAACAATCTCCTCGTCGAACTTGCCTTCCGCCTGCGCCTTCAGCGCGTTCTGATGGCTGCGATACGAGAACTGATCCTGATCCTCGCGGCTGATGCCGTACTTCCGGTACACTTCTTCCGCCGTCAGCCCCATGCTCATGTAGATCTGCGGGATGTGATCCACCATCCACGGATTCGGCGCGAATTTATGTCCCGACATCGGCACCAGGCTCATCGATTCGGCGCCGCCGGCGAGGATGATCTCCGCGCCGCCGGAGCGAATCCGCTCCGCCGCCATCGCGATCGCCTGCAAGCCCGGACGAGCAGAATCGATTGATGGTGACGCCGGGCACCGTATCCGGCAGACCCGCGCGCAGCGCCGCGATGCGCGCCATGTTCATGCCCGATTCGGCTTCCGGCATCGCGCAGCCGAGAATCACGTCGTCGATCTCGGCTTTCGGCACCTGCGGATGCCGCTTCAGCAACTCGTCGAATACCGCGGCGGCCATATCGTCCGGCCGCGTATTCTTCAGCGTCCCGCGCGGAGCCTTGCCCACCGCGGTGCGCAAACAATCGACAATCACAGCTTCGTTCATATCGTCGACTGCCCTCTAATTCCTCAGCGGCTTCCCGGTCTTCAACATGTACTGCATCCGCTCCTGCGTCTTCGGGTTGCCGCACAGGCTCAGGAACGCCTCGCGCTCCAGATCGAGCAGATACTGCTCGCTGCACCGTCTGCTCGCCGGTCAACCGGCCGCCGCTCAACACGTTCGCGAGCTTTTCCGCCACCACCACGTCGTAATCCGAAATGTAGCCGCCCTGCCGCATGGTCCACGCGCCCAGCTTCAGCATCGCGAAGGCGCTTTCGCCGCCGACCTTGATATCCGTCCGCGGCGTCCCCGGCCGGTAATCGCTGCGCCAGCGACAGCGCCAGCTCTTTCGCATCGCCGATCAGCCGGTCCGGATTCATCGAAATCCGATCGTTTGCGGTCAGGAAGCCCAACTGCCGGGCATCCTCGGCGCTCGTCGATACCTTGGCCATCCCGATCAGTCTCGAATGCGCGCCTTCGCATCGCCCAAGCGCAGCAGCATTTCCTTGCAGCCGCCGCCGCCGGGAATCAGGCCGACGCCGACCTCCACCAGTCCGATGTACGTTTCCGCCGAGGCCTGCACGCGCGCGCAGTGCAGCGGGATCTCGCAGCCGCCGCCGAGCGATCGCGCGAACGGCGCGGCCACCACCGGCTTCGGCGCGTACTTCATCGCCATGTTCGACCTGCTGGAAGCGGTGGATCGCCGCGTTCGAGCTCGTCCCACTCGCCTTCCTGCGCGGCCAGCAGCACCAGCATCAGATTCGCGCCGACGCTGAAATTCTCGCCCTGATTGGCGATGATCATCGCCTCGAAATTCTTCTCGGTTTCCTCGAGGCCGGCGTACATCATGCCGAATCTGATCCTCGCCGAGCGAGTTCATCTTGCTGTGGAACTCGACGCACAGAACGCCGTCGCCCACGTCGATCAGCGACGCTCCGGCGTTCTGCTTCACCACGCCGCGTGCGCGCTTGATATCCGACAAGCACCAGCAGTCCCGGCCGTTCTTCCAGCTCTTGATACTTCGCGTGCCCACCAGATCGAAGTATTCCGTGCCCGGATTTCCGCCCGAATCGGCAGCTGATAAAGCGACTTCGCGCCGGCCTTGCGCATCTTCTCGATGTTCGCCGGAATCTCGCGCTTGTCCGCTTCCAGGCGCTTGCAGACGTCTTCGAACCCCAGCGCGTCCCACAATTCGAACGGCCCCAGCTTGTGCGCGTAGCCCCAGCGCATCGCGCGATCGATTTCGACGATGCGATCCGAAATCTCCGGCACCATCTCCGCCGAATACAGGAACAGGTCGCTAAAGAGCTTCCACAGGAACGTTCCGACGCGATCGGTGCCCTTCACCAGCGCGCGCAGCCGTTCGCCCAGATCCTCGATGTTGCGCGCCGCTTCCGCCGACGGAAACTTCACCTTCGCCGCCGGATGATATTCCAGCGTCTTCAGATCGATCGCGTGGATCTCTTTTTCCTTGCCGACGCGCTTGTAAAATCCCTGCGCCGGTTTTGTCGCCGAGCCATTTGCGCTCGATCATCGTCTGCTGCAGTCCGGCCATCAGGAACCGCTCGCGCCACGGATCGTCCGGAACCGCGTGATACAGATTGGTGCCGACGAACGCCCACACGTCCAGGCCGACCATATCCAGCAGCCGGAAGCTCGCGCTGTTCGGCAGCCCGATCAGCGAGCCGGTGATCGCGTCCACTTCCTCGACGGTGTAGTCGCCTTCCGTGCGTGATCTTCTGGACCGTCCCGCCGAAGAAGCTGCCGATGCGATTGGCGATGAAGTTCGGCGTGTCCTTGCACGGCACCACGCCTTTGCCCAGGCGCCGGTCGGCGAAGCTGGACACGAATTCGAGGATCGCCGGGTCGGTATCGGCCCCCGGAATCACTTCCAGCAGGTGCAGATAGCGCGGCGGATTGAAGAAATGCGTGCCCAGAAAATGCTTGCGGAACGCCGGCGGAGAATCCTTCCGAGATCTGGCGCAGCGGAATGCCGCTGGTGTTGGTCGAAACGATCGACTCCGGCTTGCGCAGCGCCTCCACCTTCTTCCACAGCGCGCGCTTGATCTCCAGATTCTCGGTGACCGCTTCCATGATCCAGTCGCAATCGGCGACTTTGCCGAGATCGTGCATCGAAGCTGCCCGTCGTGATCATCGACGGCGGAGGAATCCAGAAAAAATGCGCCCGGCCGCTGTTTGGCCGCGTTTCCGACGCCCTTGCGGGCCAGTTCCGGAGTCACGTCCAGCAGAACGGAAGGAATGCCCGCGTTGGCAAAGTGGGCGGCGATCCGGGAGCCCATCGTGCCGGCGCCAAGCACGGCAACGCGTTGAATTGTTCGCATGTTTATCCCAAATACCAGAGTTTAGCAACTTAACACCGTTCAGTAGGGCAGGGCCTGCCCGCGGTCTTAGCGCCCCTGCCAGCAAGGCGACCGCTTTTCGAGAAACGCCGTGATCCCTTCCTGTGCGTCGTGGGCCGCGGCGTTCATCGTCATCACTTCTTTCGCGTAAGCGTAAGCGCGGGGCTGATCGAGCTCGATCTGCGCGTAAAAAGCCTGTTTCCCGATGGCGACCGTCAGCGAGCTGCGTCCCGCGATATCGCAGGCGAGCTTGCGCGTCTCCTCCGCCAGCGCTTCCGGCGCGACCACGCGGTTCACCAGGCCCCAGTCGGCCGCGGTCTCCGCGTCCACCATGCGAGCGGTGAGCAGCATCTCCATGGCCCGCTTCCGTCCCACCGCCCGGGTCAGCGCGACCATCGGCGTCGAGCAGAACAGGCCATTGGTCACTCCCGGCGTTGCGAACTTGGCTTCCGAGCTGGCCAGAGCCAGGTCACAGGTCGCCACCAGTTGGCACCCCGCCGCCGTCGCGATCCCCTGCACCTGCGCGATCACCGGCTGCGGAATCGACTGAACTTTTGCCATCAGTTGCGTACAGACGTCGAATAGCCGCCGGTACTCACCGATGGACCCATTGACCAGTTGGTTCAGATCGTGGCCGGAGGAAAATACTTTGCCGGCGGCTTGCAAAATCACGACCCGCGCATCGGACGCAGCTATCTTATCCAGACAGTCGATCAGCTCCAGCATGAGCTCGAGCGACAAAGCGTTCCGGCGCTGCGGACGATTTAAAGTGACGACCGCAAGCGACCCTTCGCGCTCGGAGAGAAGACACGAGTACATGCTCTCACTATAACTCCGGGGGGTGTCCGAAAAAGGGATTTGAAAAGGTTTACTTGGCGGTAGCGGACTTCGCCTTTCTATATGCTGCCCAGCGTCGTTTCTGGGCTTCGGCCATGCGTTTGCGCGTATCGTCGCTGAACACTCGCGTCCGGCCGTTGGTGTGAGTGGCGGCGGCGCCGCCGACGATCTTCAGCCAGGCTGGAGGACGACCTCGCCGTTTGCCTTGGGATCGCGCAAGCCTTTCTAGTACTACTAGTGCCTCATCTACCGCCGCCCGCTCAGTGCGAAGCTCAGCGATCATTTTCAAGAGTTCCATAGGGGGTTATTGTAATTTTACCGCAGCCGGACGCGGCCTGCCTGACGACGGGAGAATTTCATCGGCTCCCGAAATTCGTCACAAGATGGCGGGCTATAATCGGAAACATCCAACAGCATGCCTAGAATTCTGGTCACTGGCGGCGCGGGATATATCGGCTCCATCACCGCGCGTATTTTGAAGCAGGGCGGCCACGAAGTTTTCGTGGTCGACGATCTCTCGCGCGGTCATCGCGACAATGTCCCGCCGGAAATGCTGCGGGTTCTTCGATTGCAAAATACCGCGGAATTAATCGGATTATTACAAGGCGTGGATGCGGTTGTGCATTTCGCGGCATTTATCGCGGTCGGCGAATCGACCGCGGAGCCGGAAATGTATTTTTCCAACAACATCGGCGGCTCGCTGTCCCTGTTCGAGGCCATGGCGCGAGCGGGCGTTCATCGGCTGGTATTTTCATCCACCGCCGCCGTGTATGGAAATCCCACCCAAGTCCCGATTCCCGAGGAGCATGCCTTCGCGCCGGTCAGCCCCTACGGCTTATCTAAAGTCATGGTCGAAAAAATTCTCGGCGAGCTGGACGGCTATCGCGGTCTGCGCAGCATCGCCCTCCGATACTTCAACGCCTGCGGTGGAGAGCCCGCTTTGGGGCTAGGCGAGCGGCATCATCCTGAAACCCATCTGATTCCTCTGCTTCTTCAAGCGGTCCAGTCCGGAAAGCCGATCAAGATCTTTGGGACGGATTATCCGACGCCGGACGGAACCTGCGTCCGGGATTACATTCACGTAGCGGATCTCGCTCAGGCCCACCTGGCCGCGCTCGATTACCTGATCGGCGGAGGCAAGTCGGACGCCTTCAACGTCGGAACCGGCACCGGTTTTAGCGTCCTCGAAGTCATGAAGGCAGTGGAAGAAGTGACTGGACGCAAGGTGCCTTACGAAGTCGCCCCCCGCCGGGAAGGCGACGCAGCCGAGCTGGTCGCCGATTCCTCCAAACTTCGCCGCGCCCTCGGATGGGAGCCTCATCGCAGTGATTTGAAGGCAATTGTGCGCGATGCCTGGGAGTTCGCTGCACGGCCAGGCGCGTAGCTGCGTCAATCCATTAGGATGAACCTGAATGGCTGAGTGGACCCTCAAATACGCTGACGCCCGCGGTGAGATTCACCAGCAGGTGGCCGAAGCCGGGTCCGAGCGCGAGCTGCGCGAACGCTATACCCAGCAGGGCTTTCTGGTCTACTCCGTCAAGCCGCGTTCGGAAATCAGCGGTCTGGTCGGCGCGGCGCAGGCCCGAGGCAAGAAGCTCAACCTCGAAAAATTCCTCATCTTTAATCAACAATTCGTCACCCTGATTCGCGCCGGCCTGCCGATTCTGAAAGCACTGGATCTGCTGGCCGAACGCCTGACCGATCCCAAGCTATCCGGACATATCAAGAGCGTTCGCGAAGAAGTGCGCAACGGCGCGCTGCTGTCCGACGCCTTCGGCCGCCAGGGCGTGTTTCCTCCCATTTACGTGACCACCGTGCTGGCCGGCGAGCGCAGCGGATCGCTTGGCGAAGTGATCGAGCGCTTTATCACCTATCAGAAGCTCTCGCTCTCGGTTCGCAAGAAGCTGATGGTGTCGCTGCTTTATCCCGCCGTGCTGGTGACGCTTGTGGTATTTCTGATCGTGTTTCTGGTCACCTACGTGGTGCCGAATTTCGCGGAACTCTATAAGAGCATGGACGCGCAACTGCCGATGCCGACGCAGATTCTGATCGCCATCGGCACCACGGCGCGCAATTACGTGCTGCTCGGAGTCGCTGTTCTGGTCGGCGGAGTCTTCGGCTTCCGGTGGTGGGCCAGAACTCCCAAGGGATCCGAGCTGGTGGACCGCTTTCTCATGAAAATCCCCGTCGCGGGCGAAGTCTGGCTGAAGTATCAGGTGGCGCAGTTTTCGCGCGTGCTGGGGACGTTGCTGATCGGCGGAATTCCGCTGATGCAGGCGCTCGATACGGCGGCCGATTCGCTCGGCACCCAGGTCCTGAAGCGCGTCTTGCAAAAGGCCGTCAAAACGGTGCGCGAAGGCCAGTCGCTCTCCCAATCGCTGCGGCAAACCAAAGTATTTCCAGGACTTTCGATCGACATGATCGAGGTGGGCGAATCCACCGGCGCGTTGCCCGCCATGCTCGGCAGCGTGGCGGAATTTTACGAAGACGACGTGGCCACGCGCACCACCGCGGCGCTCAGCCTGATTGAGCCGGTCATCATGATCTTCATGGGCATTTTCGTCGCTTTCGTGCTGATTTCCCTGTATCTGCCGATTTTCTCGCTGGCCGATTCCATTCGCCAGTAGATCCGGCTGCACGCGGGCGGCCCGTTTCACGTCTAACGTTTAGGAGCCCCGCTCTTGGTGTGCCGGGCTAACTGATTGATATGGCGGCAACCGATCGAATTATTCCCCTAGATCCGGCGCAGGAAATCGCGAAGGCGCGCGCGGTGGCCGAGCGCTACTATCACGAATTCGTCGACCTCAAGGAAGCCCAGATCGATCACGACCTGTTCCATTCGATCCCGGTCGACCTGATGTTCCGCTACAACTTCGTGCCGATTCAGGCGCACAACGGATCGCTCGAAATCGCCCTCGCCGATCCGCGCAATCTCAACCTGATCGACGAACTGGCGGTGCTGCTCGGCAAGAAGCTGCGCGTCAAGGTCGCCACGCTATCGCAGATTTCGGATCTGCTCAAGAAGACCGAGCAATCGCAGCGCGTGCTCGAAGAAGTCACCGAAGGCTTCACGCTGGACGTGGTCGGCGACGAAGAGAACGCCGACGAGACGCTGTCGATCGACAAGCTGAGCGCCGCCGATTCCGATATCGCGCCGGTGATCAAGCTGGTGGACACCACCATCTTCAACGCGCTCGAGCGGCGCGCCAGCGATATTCACATCGAAACGCGCGATCAGGAAGTGGCCATCAAGTACCGCATCGACGGCGTGCTGCATTACGCCATGCCGCCGATCTCGAAGGACTGGCATTCGACCATCATTTCGCGCATCAAGGTCATGAGCGAGCTGGATATCGCCGAGCGCCGCGTTCCGCAGGACGGCCGTTTCCGCGTGCGCTACAAGAACCGCCTGATCGATTTCCGCGTCTCCATCATGCCGACCATTCACGGCGAAGACGCCGTGCTGCGCGTGCTGGACAAAGAATCGATGAGCGAGAAGTTCGCGAAGCTCTCGCTCGACGTGGTGGGCTTCGCCGACAGCGATCTGGTCAAGTTCCGCCGCTACATCAAAGAGCCCTACGGCATGGTGCTGGTGACCGGACCGACCGGCTCCGGCAAAACCACCACGCTCTACGCCGGCGCTCAGCGAGATCAAGAACGACGAAGACAAGATCATCACCATCGAAGACCCGGTCGAATATCAGATCAAGGGCATCACGCAGATTCCGGTGAACGAGAAAAAGGGACTGACCTTCGCGCGCGGACTGCGCTCCATCCTGCGCCACGATCCCGACAAGATCATGGTCGGCGAAATTCGCGATCAGGAAACCGCGCAGATCGCCATCAACGCCGCGCTCACCGGCCACCTGGTGTTCACCACCGTCCACGCCAACAACGTGCTCGACGTGCTGGGACGCTTCCTGAACATGGGCGTCGAGCCGTACAACTTCGTCTCCGCGCTGAACTGCATCCTGGCGCAGCGGCTGGTGCGCGTGATCTGCCCGCATTGCAAGAAGGCCGGTGCAGTATCCCGACGAATACCTGATCGAAAGCGGCCTGAACCTGGAAAACTGGCGCGACGTCACGTTCTATGAAGGCGCGGGATGTTTCGAATGCGGCGGCACCGGATTCCGCGGACGCAGCGCGATTCACGAACTGCTCGATTTGAGCGAGCAGATCCGCGAAATGATTCTCAACAAGCGCCCGGCGTCGGAAATCCGGCGCGCGGCGCGCGAAGAAGGCATGACGTTTCTGCGCGAATCGGCGCTCGAAAAGGCCCGCGACGGCATCACCACGCTCAAAGAGATCAACAAGGTCACGTTCATCGAAGGTTGATCGAATGGCGATTTCTGAATCAAATTTCGAGGCTGGTGAAGGATCCTCCGCCCGGCCATCTCTTCGAGCTTTCCGAAGCCGGCATCGCGTTCGCGCACGGCACGGCAGACCGGATTTCTGCCGTTCGACCCGGGCACGCTGGTGGTTTCGCCGGTCGAAGACAACATCCTGCGCGCCGAAGTCGGTCGCGGCCGTTGATCGGCCGCGTCGCTCCAGTGAGTGGATCGCCAAGAAGCGGCGGCCCGCCGCGGTGATTCTGCCGGATTATGCGGCGCGCGTCAGCGTGCTCGATTTCGATTCGTTTCCGTCGCTCCGCAGAGGAGCAGCTCTCGCTGGTCCGGTTCCGGGTGAAGAAGACCATCCCGTTCGACATCGATTCGGCCGCCGTCAGCTATTTCGTGCAGCCGGGCGGCATCGGCAAGGAAGAAAGTCGAAGTGGTGGCGGTGACCGTCGCGCTGGAAGTCATCGCCCGGTATGAAGCGCTGTTCCGGCCGCCGGATTTCCAGCCGGGCGAGGTGACCACCTCCACGCTGGCCGCGTTGAATCTGTATCACGGCGACGGCGTGGCGGTTCTGGCGAAGCTCGCCGGACGCGTCCTGACCGTCGTGGTGATTGTCCGGAAGCGCGATCAAGCTGTTCCGCTGCGTGGCGCTGGAAGAAGTCAGCGAAGAAGAAATTCTCGGCGTGCTGCATCCGACCTTCGCCTACGTCGAAGACGAACTGGGTCGCCGCGTCTCGAAACTGATTCTGTGCGGGTTTCCGACGAGCCTCCCCCGGGATTGCGCTGCGAAGTGGAGCCCTTGCGCAGCCGTTTCGGCGCGCCGGGCGCCTTCAACGCCGGCTTGCTGGGCTACCTGGAGCGAGCAGCGAACTAGACTGCGCATCCCGATCAATCTTGCGAGCGAACCGTTCCGCCGGGACCGTCCGATGCTGGTCGCCTCCGGCGTCTGCGCGGTGCTGCTGGCCGGGCTGCTGGCGGTGCTGGTTTCTCTGGTGATCGCCGAACGCGCAGCGCGCGCGAGACACCCGCGTGGCGGTGGCCGGTCTCAACGCGAAACTGCGGACCGTCGGCCGCCGAGCAAGCCAAGCTGGACGCGTTTCTGCGCCAGCCGGCGAACGCCGCGGTGCTCGAGCGCAGCCTGCTGCTGAACCAGTTGATCGAGCGCAAGTCCATCAGTTGGACCAGGATCTTTTCGGATCTGGAAGAGGTGATGCCGCTACAACGTCGCGCTGATTCAGGTGCGCCTGCCGCAGATCAATTCGCAGCAACGAAGTGCTGCTCGACATGGTGGTGGGCGCGAAGGAGCCCGCCGGCCGTGATCGATTTTTCAAGCAGCTGGAAGAATCGCCCCTGTTTGGGCCGGTGGAGGTGCACAGCTCGTTGCCGCCTTCGCAAAATGAGCCGCTGTACCGTTATCGCGCTGACGGTGAACTATGCCCAAAAGCTTTAATTTGCGCGAGCCGCAGACGCATCGTGCGCGCCGTGCTCGGTGTGTTGCTGCTCGCGAATCTGGTCGCCGCGGGACTGGTTCTGTTTCCGCCCGGAGGTTCGGCCGAGGACCTGGAGCGCGAGTTCGTCGAGCCTGCAATCGCAGATCCGGTCGCGAACCTACGGTGCTGCGAAGCGTACCCGGCAGCATGCGGCGTCGGTGGAAAAGGGGCGAGCGGAAGGCGATCAATTCCTGGGCGACTATTTCCTGCCTTCGCCGCACCGCGTATTCGACCGTGCTTTCGGAGCTGCAGGACGCCGCCAGTCGCAGACCAAGATCAAGCGCGCGAACGCGCCTATTCGCTACCGAGCCGATCGAAGGCTCCGATACGCTCAGCATGATGAGCATCACGGCGACGTATGAAGGCACCTACGCCGACCTGATGCGCTTCGTGCACGAGATCGATCCGTCGCCGCGCCTGCTGATCATCGAATCGCTGAACGCGGCGCCGAAGCAGGGGCCGGGGAAGCTGATCACGGTCAGCATGAAGCTCGACACCTTCGTGCGCGATGACGGAGCGGCGCCCAAAAGCACGCCAGACGAAATCGCGCCGGAAAGAAGCGCGGGGCAATGAACCTGATCCCGTCAAAAATCGGAGCGGAGATCAGAAGAAAGTCGCCTGGCTGGGCGGGCTGGTGGTAGTGCTGGTCGTCGTCTTCATCTGGAACAGCACGTCCTCGTCGGGTCCAGCGTCGGGTCCAGCGTCGGGTCCGGCGACCGCGCCGAAAGCCGTCGTGACGCCCGGGGCGCTGGGACCCAAAACCGCGACGCCTTCGATCATGCCTCCGCATCGCAGCGGACGCGGGCCAACCAGCGTCGACGATTTTCGCCCGACCTTGAAGCTACCGGAGAATACCGACGTCAGCAAGATCGATCCGACGTTGAAACTGGAACTGCTCGCCAAGTTGAAGAAGGTCGACATGGAGGGCGGCGCGCGCAGCTTGTTCGATTTCGGCCAGCCGCCGCCGCCTCCGACGCCGAAAGTGGACCCGATTCAGGTCGGGAAAATGCTGGGCGGCCCGAATGGCCGGGGTGCGGAGAAACCAGCGGAACCAGCTAAGCCGCCGGGACCTCCTCCGCCGCCGCCGATTCCGCTCAAGTTTTATGGATATTCGAGCGGGGCCCTGAACGGCTCGCGCCGGGCGTTTTTCCTGAATGGCGACGACATTTTCGTGGCCGGCGAGAATGACATGATCCAGAACCGCTACAAGGTGATCCGGATCGGAGTAAACTCGGCGGTAGTGGAAGACACATCCAGCAAACATCAGCAGACGCTTCCGCTGGTGGAGGAACTGCCGGGATGAAGCGGGGCGCAAGACGGCCGGAAGAGCGCGGCTTCGCGCTATTGCTGGTCTTCCTGATGGCCGCGGCGGTAGCGATCATGCTGTACGCGCAGATGCCTCGCGTCGCGTTCGAGAGCCAGCGCGCCAAGGAGCAGTTGCTGATCGATCGCGGACAGCAATACGTGCGAGGCATCCAGCTCTATTTCATCGCCAACAAGAAATATCCCTCTAAAATCGAGGATCTCGAAAATACCAACAATCATCGCTATCTGCGGCATAAGTACGTGGATCCGATGACCGGCAAGGACGAATGGCGTCTGATCCACGTCAACGGCGCGGGCCAGTTTACTGACTCGCTGGTGCAGAAGCCGCCGAATCCCGCGGGAACGTCGGGCGCGTCCGGTGCATCGGGCGCTTCGGGCGCGAGCGGAGGCTTCGGCGCGACCACCATCATCACTACCGGCGGCACTGGGAATCCAGCCGACGGACAACCTCAAGTGAACGCGGCTGTGCTGCGCCGTCCCAGCGACAAACAGTTGACTCCGGCGAACGGCCTGCCGGCTCCGAGCGGCGCGGACCCCAACGATCCAAACGATCCCAGGAACTGGCCGCCGATTTCATTGAACCCGGTGCAAATCGGACCGAATGGACAGCCGGTGCAGCAAGTCCCGGGGCAACAAATTTCGGGACAAGGATTTCCCGGGCAGCAGTTTCCAGGACAATCGCCCAATGGCGGACTTCCCGGCGGCTTTCAGCCCGGCATGCCCGGCCAGATTCCAGGCCAGAATCAAATCAACCCGACCAATATTGGATCCGTTCCCCAGGTGCCTGGGCAGAGCGCGTTTCCGCAGCCTGGACAGTTTCAGCCGCAGACCGGAGTGGGCCCCAATCCGGTGGCGAATCCCGCCGTCGGAATGATTCAGAACATGCTGACCACGCCTCGCCAGCAGTCGACCGACTCGAACTTCGGCTCCGGCACCGGCGGCGCGGCGGGACTGGCCGGGGTCGCGACCAAGTTCACCGGTCCCAGCATCAAGGTGTACAAGGATCATCAGAAGTATCAGGAATGGGAGTTTATTTTCGACCTGAAGCAGGGGCTGCCGGGACAGACGACGCCGAACGGGCAGCAGCCGGGACAAGGCCAGCAGCAGCCTGGTCAACAGCAAAACGGTCAAGGCACGTTTGCTCCCAGCACCACGTTCGGAACGTCGGGCAATCCAACCACTCCGCCCACGCCTCCCCAGCAGCCTCCCCAGCAGCAGCAGCAACAACAGCAGGAGAATTGACCGATTGACACGCGCCGCGACGCTGTGGTGTGATGCCCCCACATGCAATCCATCCTGTCCGGACTTCGTGTGATCGATTGCAGCACGTATATCGTCGGCCCGGCCGCGGCCGCGATTCTCTCGGATTTCGGCGCCGACGTGATCAAGATTGAGCGGCCACCTTACGGCGATCCCTATCGCTACCTCACGACGGTTCAAGGCATGCCCGCCTGCGATCAGAATTATTGCTGGATTCTCGACGGTCGCAATAAGAAAAGCGTCGCGCTGAATCTCTCTGATAACGAGGCGCGCGAGGTGTTATGCAAATTGATCCGCCAGGCCGATATTTTCATCACCAATTACCAGCCGCAGCTGCTTCAGAAATTCCGACTCGAATTCGAGGACCTCGCGCCGCTCAACGATCGCTTGATCTACGCCTCGATTACCGGCTACGGGGAAACCGGGCCCGACGCCGAAAAGCCGGGCTACGACGCCACTGCATATTGGGCGCGCAGCGGGCTGATGTACACGATGCACAATGGCGATGCGGAGCCAGTGCAGTCGGTGGCCGGCTTCGGCGATCATCCTTCGTCGGTCACGCTATTCGCGGGCATCATGCTCGCGCTGTATCAGCGCCAGGTCACCGGCCGGGGAAGTAAAGTGAAAACTTCGCTGATGGCGAACGGCGTCTGGTCCAACGCGTGTAACGTCCAGGCCGCATTGTGCGGAGCCACTTTCCTGCCCAAGTGGACCCGCAAGAACGCGATCAATCCGCTGATCAATCATTACGTGGCTCGCGACGGATACCGGATTTTCTTCTGCCTTCTCGACCCTCCCAGGGACTGGCCGAATCTGTGCCGCGCCCTCGGCTTCCCGGAACTGATCGAGGAGGAGCGTTTTTCCACCGCCGCTCTTCGCCGGGCCAACTCAGCCGAACTGGTGGCCCGCATGGACGCCGCCTTCGCCGGGCACGATCTGGAATATTGGGCCCGCGTTCTGAAAGAGCACGATCTCATCTGGGGTCCGGTGCCCGCGCCGTGGGAAGTGGCGGCCGATCCGCAACTCGAAGCGGCTGGAATGCTGACGGAGCTTCGCCCCGGCCTGAAGACCATTCAGAATCCGATCCAGGTGGAAGGGATCGAAAAAGTCGCGCCGCGCATGGCTCCGGAAGTCGGCGAGCACACCCGCGAAGTGCTGCGCGACCTGAACCTCGGCGACGCAGAAATCGCCGCGATGATCGAGCGCGGAGCCGCCTTCACTGGCCCGAAAGATTAGGCATGCACCTTCGACAATTATTCGACCTGTCCTTGAGAAATCGCGCGGAGGAAACCGCCCTCGAATGGGAGGGCCAGTCGTACGCGTTCGGCGAAATCGACGCCCGCAGCCATCACGCCGCGCAAGCGCTGGTGGCGCGTGGATTCGAGCGCGGCGACCGGCTTTGCGTGTATCTTTCGAATCGCATCGAGCTAATCGACCTGTATCTGGCCTGCGTGAAGCTGGGCGTCATCTTCGTGCCCATCAATATTCTGTATCGCGAGCGCGAAATTTCACACATCGTCACCGATGCCGAGCCCAAAATGGTGGTCACCGAGCGCGAATTGCCGGAATTGCTAGACCCGTCGCGAACGTATCCGCCACTCGACCTTCCCTCGCTCGACGGCGATACGCCCGCGGCTCTGGTCTATACGTCGGGCACCACCGGAACCAGCAAGGGCGCGATCCTGACGCACAATAATTTCGCCGCCAACGCCGTGAACCTGATCACCTGCTGGCAGATCTCAGCGGACGATCGCCTGCTGCTGGCGCTGCCGCTGTTTCACATCCACGCCCTCGGCAACGGGTTGCACTGCTGGCTGATGTCGGGATGTCGCATGCGTCTGCTGGAGCGATTCGAGCATCAATCGGCCGCGGCGCAGTTCCTCCATTTTCTCCCCACTTTATTTTTTGGCGTGCCCGCGATGTATGTCCGTCTGTTGGATACTCCGGCCCCCACCGCGCGGGAAATCGGCGAATCGATACGGCTCTTCGTCTCCGGCTCGGCGCCGTTGCCGCCCCAAGTGCTGCAGGATTTCCGCGCGTTGTTCGGCCACACCATCCTCGAACGCTACGGCATGACGGAAACGATGATGAACATGTCGAATCCGTACGCGGGGGAGCGGCGCGCGGGGACCGTCGGCTCTCCTCTGCCTGGAATTTCGGCGCGCATCGACGAAAACAGCGAGCTGTGGATTAAAGGTCCGAACGTGTTCGCCGGCTACTGGCGCCGCGAAGAGGCCACGCGCGCGGCTTTCTCCGACGGCTGGTTCAAGACCGGCGACATCGCCACTCGATCGGAAGACGGATACTACACCCTCTGCGGCCGCAAAAGCGACCTCATTATTTCCGGCGGCTTCAATATTTATCCGCGCGAGATCGAAGAATTCCTGATGGAGCAGCCCGAAATCGTCGAAGCAGCCGTCATCGCCGAAGCCGACCGCGTGCGCGGAGAAATTCCGGTCGCGTATCTGGTGATGCGCGGCGAATTGGACGCCGCGTCCATTGAGGCGCGCTGCCGTGAGAAACTCGCCTCGTTCAAGATCCCCCGCCGCTTCGAAGCCGTGGAGAAACTCCCTCGTAACGCGCTCGGCAAAGTCCAGAAACATCTGCTGAAAAAATGAAGGTGGTGAGCAGGTCGGAGATGTCAAGCGTCAAGACATCCTTCGGGGACGCTTCCCTACACGTGATACTCTATCCCGCATGAGATTGCTCTGCCTTGTCGCCGTAACGGCCGCTTCGATGCTGGCCCAAACCGCAGCACCCAATGCCAGTGGAGTTTCGATTGGCCATATTCATCTGATGGTGGGCGATCCCGCGCCGCAGAAAAAGCTGTGGGTGGATACGCTGGGGGCGGAGGTGAAACACGCGGGCGCGCTCGAGATCCTCAAACTGCCGGGGGTCTTCATTATTGTGCAGAAGGCCCGCACAGCGCCGACCGAAGGATCCGACGGATCCACCGTGAACCATTTCGGATTCCTGGTGAAGAGCTATCCGGAGATCAAGGAAAAGCTGAGCGCGGCGGGGCTGCAGTTCTCGACGGACAATCCGAAAAACAAGCAGTTGATCGCGATTTTCCCGGATAAGGTGCTGGTGGAGTTCTCTGAGGACGCGAATTTAGACGTCCCGATCCGGTTTCAGCATATCCACCTGGCGGCGACGAATCAGGAAGAACTGCGCGACTGGTACGTAAAGACGTTCGGCGCGGATTCCGGCAAGCGCGGGAATTTCCCGGCGGCGAAACTTCCGGGCGGCGAAGTGGACGTCCGAAAGGCCGGGACGGCTCCTGCGGCCACCAAGGGCCGGTCTCTCGATCACATCGGTTTCGAAGTGAAGAACCTCGAGGAATTCTGCAAGAAACTACAAGCCGACGGTGTGACGTTCGATATGGCTTATCGCGAAGTTCCGCAGCTCGCGGGATTGAAAATCGCGTTCATCCTGGACCCGACCGGCACGCGCATTGAGCTGACCGAAGGACTGTCGGCCTACTGATTTTCATTCATAGCGTAGCGCGACCATGGGATCGACGCGCGTGGCTCGCTGCGCCGGGATGCAGCAGGCTAGTAGTCCCGCGCCGATCAGCACCAGCGCCGTCAGTCCGAAGGTCAGCGGATCGAACGGGCTGACGTCGAACAACTGGCTTTGCAACAAGCGGCTGAAGCCGAAGGCCACGGCCAAGCCGATCAACGCGCCGGCTCCGGTGAGCCACATGCCCTGCCGAATAACCATCGCGAGGATTTCCCCGCGGCGGGCGCCGAGAGCCATGCGAATGCCGATTTCCTGAGTCCGCTGTGCGACCGAGTAGCTGATCACGCCGTACAGGCCGATCACGGCCAGCAGCAAAGCCATGCCGGCGAAAATGGCGAGCATGGTCACGACGAAGCGGCGCGGCGCGAGCGATGCCGCCACCATATCGGAGAGAGTCCGCAGTTGCGAAATGGGCTCACTGGGATCGACGGCGCGAACGGCCTCGCGAAACGCGCCCGATGCGGCGGCGGGGTCGCCTTGCGCGCGGACCACCAGGGCGGCGTTGCGAAACGGTTGCTGATACATCGCGAAGTAATAGCGGCCTTTGATCGTGTCGCCGGACAAATCGGAAATCTTCACGTGCGCGACGACGCCGACTACAGTCGCCCAGGGCGACGTGGTGCCGTTGCGAATGTGCTGGCCGATGGGATCTTCGTTGGGCCAGTATTCTTTGGCGAGGGTTTCGTCGACCAGAGCGACGTGCTCGGTTCCGGCGGTATCGAGATCGGAGAATACACGTCCGCGGCGAAGGGGAATCTTGAGAGCGGCAAAATATCCCGGGGTGACCAGCGAAATATCGCCATGCGGGCCGGGGTCACCGGCGGGCACCGGCTTTCCTTCGATCTGAAACGACGCGGAGCCGTTGTTATTGCTGAACGGGATGGGCATCGCGGCGGCGGCGTTGGTGACGCCGGGGATCGCAGCGAGGCGGTCGACCACGGCGCGGAAGAACGCGATCTGTTTCTCGCTTTCGGCGTAACGCGCGCGAGGCAGGGACACGCTTCCGGTGATGACCCCCGTCGTTTCGAAGCCTGGGTTGACGCTTTCGAGGCTGGCGAGGCTGCGCAGGAATAATCCCGCGCCCGCGAGCAGCACCAAAGCGATAGCGACCTCTGCCATCACCAATCCGGCGCGCACGCGCTGGCGAGCGATGCCGGCGGTGCCGGAGCGTCCGCCTTCCTTCAGCGAATCGTAACGGTCGAGCCGCGACATCTGCCACGCGGGCGCGATTCCGAAAAGAAGTCCCGCGAGAATCGCTGCGCCGGCGGTGAACAGCAAAACGGACGGATCGAGTTTCACGTCGAGAGCGATCGGAACGGTGGAGGGAGCCAGGGCGACGATGCCCTTGATGCCGCCGTAAGCGAGGGCCAGCCCGGCAACTGCTCCGCCGAGCGCCAGGACCAGGCTTTCGGCCATAGTCTGCCGGATCAGATGCCAGCGATTCGCGCCCAGCGCCGCCCGTACGGCGACTTCCCGCGATCGTCCCGAGGAGCGGGCCAGCATCAATCCCGCGATGTTCGAGCAGGCGATCAACAGCACGAATCCGACAGCGCCCAGCAAAACGAGCAGCGGCGTTTTGGTGTTACCAGCGATGAAATCGGTGATCGGCATGATGAACATGCCCCAGGCCGAATCGCGGGCGTATTGCGCGCCTCGATCGGTGCCGTTCTTGAGGCGGTCGGTGATCACGTTCATCAAGGCGCTGGCCTGCTGGAAGGAAATGCCGGATTTGAGGCGCGCGACGCCCATGTAGCTTTCGTTGAAGCGATTCTGTTCCGTAAAGGCGCTGGCGGGGAGGCCGAGCGGAACCCACAGGTCGATGGCGGCGGGGAAGCGGAATTCGGGACCCATCACGCCGACCACTTTATAGGGAGTTTCGTTCAGCTCGATGGTCTTGCCGACGATGTTCGCGTCGCCTCCAAACGCGCGCTTCCATGTGGCATAGGCGAGCACCACTTCCTGATTGGCGTTGGGCTGGTCTTCCTCCGGCTGAAACACGCGGCCGAGTCTCGCTTTGGCGCCGAAAACCTTGAACCAGTCGGCGGAGACGTTCGCGCCGTCCAGCTTTTCGGGAACGCCGGAGGCGGTGTAGTTGAAATTGCCGCCATTCATAATCGCCGCGGCTTCAAACACCTGAGTGCTGTTCTGGACGTCCTTGAAATCGGGGGCGGAGACGCCGATGCTCTTTAGCGCGAGCTTGTCATAGCGGCCGCGCGTCGCGACCACGGTTCCCGGATCGTCGACCCCGGCGGGGTTGAGGAGCACTTGATTGACCACGCTGAAAATCGTGGTGTTGGCGCCGATGCCAAGCGCGAGCGCAGCCACGGCCGTGAGGGTGAACGCCGGACTCTTGGCCAAAGTCCGAAAGGCAAGACGAAAATCCGAAAGCATGTCATGCAATACGGAGTTTCGCGGAAATAGTTTCCCGGGATCGCCTCTACATTTGAATCTTGGGCGTTCCGGAGGGGGCGAATTTGAGCGCCGATTCGCCTTCCACGGCATCCCACAGGGCCTTCATGATCTCATCGTCGGTGGCGGAAGCCTCTTTCATCTCAGCCGGATAGCGAACGGTGAACACCAGTCCGGAGCCGGTAAAGCGCAGCCGGCTTTCGGGCTTGGGCGCGACCAGATTTATGTCCTCTGACATTTCAAACGAAGCGTGCTGCTTTTCGAGCGATGGCCGGTATTTCTGATAGACCGAATCTACCGACTGATTCAGCTTCTTTTCAGCGATCTGGAAGTCGCTGTCTTCGGTCAGGGTCAGGATCACCGAATGCCACACGTAATTGATCCCCGGGATCTGCTTGAACAAGGCCGAGGGTTGGAAAATTACCGAATTCGAATAGACCACGACGCGGCCGGTGGAATTGAGATCGGGGCCGAGCTCCATCATGGAGAGACGAACCAGGCCGATATCGATCACGTCGCCGGTGACGTTAGAGATAGTGATCCGATCCCCCACGCGGATGCCGTAACGTCCGATGAGGAAGAAGTAGGCGACAATCGACAGGATCACGTTTTGCAGGGCCAGAGCAAGGCCGGCAGTGACGAAACCGGCGTAAGTGGCCAGCGATCCCATTTCCGCGACGAATCCCATCACGATGGCGAGGGTGATGGCGAATCCCACAACGATCCTGCGCAGGACGGAGAATTGCCGCCGGCGGCGCGAATCGTGCACGTAACGCAACGTCGCCCGGCGCCACAACTCGGAAATGAACAGGACGATGGCGATCACGATGCCCAGGGTTCCGGTGCGAACCACCAGGTAACGGCCGGCGTCGCGATAGCGGGCGTCGAGCTCGTTCAGTTCCTGAGAAAGATTGCCGCGGGCGGTGCCGACCGCGATTCCTTCATCGCCCAGGGGCACGATCGCGGTAGAGAGCTGCTTGAAACGCGCGGTCAGCGCGGAAAGCTGGTGCTGCGCGTCGGTCAGCTGCTGGGCGTCGAGCGGAGCGGTCTGCGCGGCGATGTCGTCGCTGTGCTGGATGGAGGTTCGCGCCTCATTCACCAGAGGCACCTTCAATTGATCGATGCTCGAGAGTAGAGAGTCGGTGTCGCCCAACAGGCTGCGAAGCTGCGACTCGCTGCTATGCATCGAAAGCAGCTCGCCGGCGAGGGCGAAGAGGCTGGCGGTTTCGGCGTCGAAGGCCGCGGCGGTGGTAGTGGCCTTCGCGGGCGGCGCATTCTGGGCGCCGGATTTCTGGATGGCCGCCGGCTGGGCTTCGGGAATGGAACGCTCCAGCTCATTGATTTTGCCGGTCAGTCCGCTGCCGCCGACGGTGCCGCTGAAGTGGATCATGTCCTGGATCGTATTCTGGATTTCCTTGGCCAGACTGAGTTCCTCGGACAATTCGCCGCGGCGGGCGGTCAAGGTCGCGCGTTGTTTTCCGGACGCTTTGGGGATCGCGGCGTCGGTTTCCGCGATGCTCGCCTGTACGCGGTTCACGCGGTCCTCCGCTTTTTGTTCGGCCTGTTGGAGACTGCTGCCGGCGGCGGGCGCCGTACCCGGCGGGGCATTTCCTCCAAGTAGGACTACTTCGGCGCGCGCGAACTGGAAGGCCAGCCGGACCGCCTGCAAAGCCGACTGACGGGTGCTTTCGCGCAACAGAAGATCGGCGGCCGTGGCATTGGCCGGCTGGTCTGAGCTGATGCTCCGATACCAGGCGACGGTCCGTTCCAGATGACCGAGGACGTCTTCCGAGCGAAGAGAAGAGGGCGGCGCGGGCGCACTGAACGCCAACATCGCGCTCCACGCACCCCAGCGCAACACATGGCGCACACCATTGAGGATGCCAACCGCCGCCGAAGCGTTTCACCTCGCGGCGGTCGGGTGCTGCGCCAGGCGCGGCGCCTGCTACAATCGGAAATATCCACCGTGGCCGCATCCAAAGCCAGTATTGTAGCCGTGTATCCGGGTTCCTTCGATCCGATTACGAATGGGCATCTGGATCTGATCGCGCGCGGCAGCCGGCTGGTGGACCGCCTGATCGTCGCCATCCTGGGCAATGAATCGAAGAAGTCTTTATTCACCGTGGCGGAGCGCGTGGAAATGCTGGAAGAAGTGGTGAAGCCGTACCCCAACGTCGAGGTGGGATCGTTCGACGGGCTGCGGTGGACTACGCGGCGGCAGCGCGGCGCGAATATGATTCTGCGCGGCATCCGCGCGATTTCCGATTACGAATACGAATTGCAGATGGCGCTGATGAATCGCCGCCTGCAGCCCGGGCGTCGAAACGGTGTTTCTGATGGCGGGCGAGGCGTATCTCGTTTATCAGTTCGCACCTGGTGAAGGAAGTGGCGTCGCTGGGCGGAAATGTTTCGGGTCTGGTGCCGCCGGTGGTTGAAGCGCGGTTGAAGGAACGTCTGGAACTACATCAATTGGAGAAAAAGTAGCAACATGCAAACACTACAAGAGCTGGCCGAGCGAATTTCCTCGATCAGCGTTTCGTCCACCATGAAGGTCTCGGCCGACGCCGACCGGCTGCGGCGGAAGGCGCCGACGTGGTCGATTTCGGAGCGGGCGAACCGGATTTTCCGACGCCGGACAACGTCAAGCACGCCGCCGATCGACGCGATCAATCACAATTTCACCAAGTACACCAACACCGGCGGCATCGATGAGCTGAAGCAGGCCATCTGCGACCGCCACAAGACCGACTACGGCACCGCGTACAGCGACCAAGGAATGCATCGTGACCGTGGGCGGCAAGCACGCGATCTTCAACCTGATGCAGGCGCTGATCGATCCCGGCGACGAAGTCATCATCCCGGTTCCCTACTGGGTCACCTATAAGGACGTCGTCAATTACGCGGGCGGCAAGTGCGTGTTCGTCGACACCGACGAAGACGAAGGCTTTCAGCTCAGCGCATCGATGATCGAGCGCGCACATCACGCCGAAGACGAAGATGATCATCATCAACTCGCCGTCGAATCCGAGCGGCGCGGTGTTCGAGCGGAGCGGAACTGGAGCGGATCGTCGCAGATCGCCAAGGATCGCGGCATCTGGATGATGACCGACGAGTGCTATCACCGCTTCCTGTACGACGGCGAGCCGTACTCGATGGCGGCGATTTCCGGGCATGAAGGAAACCGTGATCGTGGCCGGGTCGCTTTCGAAAACCTACGCGATGACCGGCTGGCGCATCGGCTTCGTGCTGGCGCCGGCGCCGGTGGTCGGCGGGATCGTGAAGCTGCAAAGCCACTCGACGTCGAATCCGACCTCGATCGCGCAGAAGGCGGCGATCGAAGCGCTGCGCGGACCGCAGGAATCGGTCGTGAATCATGCTGGCCGAGTACAAGAAGCGCCGCGATTACGTGATCGAGCGGCTGCGTGCAGATGCCGGGCGTGAAGGCGCACATGCCGCAAGGCGCGTTTTACGCGTATCCGAACGTCAGCGTTGGCTTCACGGGGGGCGATCACGAACTCGCTGCAATTCGCCGAGAAGCTGCTGGCCGAGGAATTCGTGGCGGTGGTGCCCGGCGAAGCGTTCGGCACCGCGGAACACGTCCGCATTTCCTACGCGACGTCGATGAAGGAACTGGAGCGCGGCCTGGACCGCCTGCACAAGTTCATAGCGGCGCGCGCCTGATCACCGGTCAGCGCATGCGCCGGCTGACGCCCATCGTTTCGGGAAAAACCGTGGGGCTCGACCAAACTTGGCCCCTGGTTCCCGAATCCGGCATCGAAGATCGGCGAAGTCTGGTTTGAAACCGACGCCTCTGCCGCTGCTGGTGAAATTTCTCTTTACCACCGAAAAACTCTCCGTCCAGGTGCATCCCGAGGATGATTATGCGCGCCGGCATCATCAATCGCGCGGCAAAACCGAGATGTGGCACATCCTGGCCGCGGAGCCGGGAGCGAAGATCGCGGCCGGCTTTCGCGAAGGCCTGTCCGCGGATCAGCTTAAATCCGCCGCGATTTCCGGGGAGATTGAATCGCTGCTCGAATGGTTCGACGCCTCTCCTGGCGATACATTCTTTATTCCCGCGGGAACGGTGCACGCGATCGGCGCAGGTCTTGCCCTGTGCGAGATCCAGCAGCATTCCGACATCACCTATCGGCTTTACGATTACGGCCGTCCGCGCGAGCTCCATCTGGAGCACGGGGTCGCCGTCAGCCGGCGCGAGCCTCACCGGGCGCGCGTATCCTCGCGCGGCGAGCTTCTGGTGTCCTGCGAATACTTCACGACTTCACTCTGGAACGTCGATTCGCCGCGCCTTCACGCCGCGGGAAGCTCGCCCGAGCTCCTGATCGCGATTCAGGGCCGCGGGACCATCGCCGGCGAGCCGTTCCACGCGGGCGAAGTCTGGCAGATTCCCGCGCATACTCCGCCCTTCGAGCTCGGAGGCAAGTTGAGCCTGCTGCACGTCCGATAAATCGCGTCAGGAGAAAAATACGCGCCACGTGGTGACCACCAGGGCATGCGTCACCATCGATGCCCGGATGCTTTTCGCCTGTCGGAATGCCAGCCCGCAGGCGATGCCCAGCAGCGTCGCGATCGCGGCGATGCGCCAGTTCGGAAATTTGCGAAACCATAGGTGCACCGATCCGAAAATGACCGACGCAGCCAGCAATCCCGGCCATTCCCCCAGCCACGCTACCATCCACTGCTGCAGCAACCCGCGAAAGAAAAATTCTTCGCCCAGCGCGAGCACCCACAGGACGCCAAAGAAGGTCGCGACCACGATGACGGCCCGCTCCCATCCGAAGGGCTGGATGCGCAATTTCGCGAATCCGATCCACCAGGCGAGCGCGGCAGCCGGTCCTAGAAACGCGACGTAATACACCACCCCGATCTTCCATTCGCGTTTCGACGGCCAGAATCCGAAGCCGATACCGCTGGCGCGGCGCACGCAGACCATCGCGAAAATGCCGGTGCGGAACCACATCAACTGGGCCAGCGCGTCCATCGGGACCCGGGGATGCGGATTCGGCAAATAGCTGCGATGCAGGATTTTGGTCAGCCAGACCACCGCCATGAAGATCAGAAAGAAAATGTCGACGGCGGGGGTATGGGGCAGCAGGACATACCAGAAGGAAATGACGGCGGCGAGCCCCAGGATCCAGGCGAGGGACTGCCATCGAAAGGTCCCGAGGCCAATAGTCGCGACCAGGTAGGGGGCGATCGCCGCCAGGGTGAGCGCCGCCCCGGCCGTCGCGGGAGCCATCTTTTCCACCCGCGCCCGGGCCCGGTCGACCGCCAGAACGTAGAAAAACGCCGCCTCCAGCAGAAACGCGGGAAGGACGGCCACGGTCATCCCGGTGGGGATATGCTGTTGAAGAGAATAGAGGTAACCCGCAATGGCGCAGGCCGCCAGAAACAACGGCAGGATCACGGTTCATCGTAACATCCCGGACTTGTAACCTTTTAGACGCATCGCGGTATCCCATTTCGAGCACGTGAACGGAACTGACAACCAGTTGATGGCCCAGGTCGGCAGCGGAGACGTTGCCAAGATGGCGGTGTTGTTTGAGCGCCATTACCGGCCGCTGTTTCGCTACTTCGTGTCGATGAATCGCAACCGGGAACTTTCCGAGGACCTGGTTCAGGACGTTTTTTTCCGCATGCTTCGCTACCGCGCCAGTTACGATTCGAACCAGTCCTTCACGGCCTGGATGTACCAGATCGCAAGGAATGCCAGCGTCGACCAGGCGCAGAAACGGCGCGGCGAAGTGGTGGGGATCGATGAATTCGACGACCGTCGGCCGGAGCCGGCGAGCGACGCTCCGGGTCCCGCCGAGGCCGCCGAGAAGCAGCAGGACATCGCGCTATTGCGGCGCGCGCTCGATCGGCTGCCGGAAGATAAGCGCGAAATTCTGGTGCTCAGCCGCTTCCAGAACATGAAGTACGAAGAGATTGCGACGGTGCTCGGATGTGAAATCGGCGCGGTGAAGACGCGCGTGTTTCGCGCGGTCCGGGCGCTCGAACAGATTTATCACACGCTGGCCAAGGAGAAAACAGCATGACTTGCGACGAGGCCAAAATTCTATTGCCCGATTACTGGAGCCAGTCGCTCAGCGAACAGGACGAGCTCGCCTTTGAGACTCACATCGCGACTTGCGACGAGTGCCACGCCGAAGCGGAGCGTCTCGGCGCGCTGTGGAAGAGTCTCGCGCTGATTCCGGGCTCGTCCGACGGATTTCGATCCGAGCGCGAAGCTGCGCGGGCGTTTTTACGACACGCTAAGCGCGTACCGGCATGGTCTCGAATCCGCGCCGCGGCGCAGCCTGCGGGAGAGGATCCTGTCGCTGTGGCCCCGCCAGCCCGCCTGGCAGATGGGCGTGAGCTTTGCGCTGCTGGCCATCGGCATCGGCATCGGCTTCGAAATGCATCCGGGTGCAACGCAGCCGGCTCCGGCGGCGAACACGGAAATCGCGGAACTTCATAGCGAGGTGAACAACATGCGGCAGATGGTGGCTATTTCGTTATTGCAGCAGCAGTCGGCGAGCGAGCGTCTGCGCGGCGTCAGTTATGCGTATCGCGTCCAGCCTTCCGATACCGAAGTGCTGTCGGCGTTGCTAACCACCGTCAATCAGGATGCGAACGTGAACGTGCGGCTGGCTGCGGTGGATGCGCTGCACGCCTTCGGCGCAAGCCCGGTGATGCGGACGGCGGTGATCCAGTCCATCCAGAAGCAGCAGACGCCGCTGGTCCAGGTCTCTTTGATCGATCTGCTGGTGGATCTGAAGGAAAACGAAGCCGCGCCGGAGCTCAGGAAGATCGCGACCGACGATCAGATCGACGCGGGAGTCCGGCAGCACGCGCAATGGGCACTGGGGAAACTGCAATGAAACTCTGGATGGTCTCGATCGCGCTGCTACCCGCGCTCGCGTTCGCGCAACTGGAAGACCGCTCGACCGATCATAAGTCGTATTCGGGCGTGCATGAATTTATCGTGGACGACATTACCGGCAACATCGAGGTGACGGCGGCCTCCGGTAATACCGTGGAAGTGGACATCGAAAAAACGCTGAGCGCGGATTCGCAGGATCGCATGGCGCTGGCGAAGAAAGAAATTTCGCTGTCGGAGACGAGGGAAGGCGGGTTGGTCCGGCTGCTGGTGGACGGTCCGTTCCGCTGCCATTGCGCCGACAATTCCATCAGTTTCCATGGCGAGCCGCTGTACCGGTTCACCTACAACTTCAAAGTTCTCGTGCCGAAGAATATCGCTCTGGAATTGCGAACCGTCAACAAGTCGCACATCTCGGTTGAGGGCACCTCGGGCGATTTCAAGATCAGCAACGTGAATGGGGGAATCGAGATGAGCAACGTGGCGGGCTCGGGTTCGGTGCATACGGTGAACGGCCCGGTGAAGGTGACCTTCGCGCAGAATCCCACCGGCGTGACATCGTTCAAATCGGTGAACGGGACGCTGGATGTTTCCTTCCGCCCCGGCCTGAACGCCGACGTGCGCATGAAAACCATGAACGGCGGCCTGTACACGGATTTCCCGGTGACCGCGCTGCCGGTGGCGGCGATGCAGCCGGAGCAGCGCAATGGAAAGTTCGTGTGGAAGAGCAATCGCATGACCGGTGTCCGCATCGGACGGGGCGGACCGGAGCTGAGTTTCGAGACGTTGAACGGGGATGTACTGATCAAGAGCAGGGAGAAAGAATAAAAACATGAGAAAGAGAAATTGGATAGCAGGAGCGGCGCTGGGCACGCTGCTCGCAGTGACGGCGGTGCAGGCGCAGGATAATGGCGACCGGGTTACGGTGCCGTTCCGCGACGCATCGAAGGCGCGGACGCTGGTGGTGAAGCTGATTCAGGGCAGCATTACCGTTCGCGGCTATGACGGCAAGGACGCCATCGTCGAATCCAGCGCGCGGACCGGAACCTCGCGGCACGAACGAACGCCGCCTCCGGGAATGCACCGCATCGACAGCATGGGCGGCGATCTGGATGTGACCGAGGACAACAACGTGGTTACGGTCCACGGCGGAGTGCGACGCTCGTCAGATGTGACCATTCAGGTGCCGCGGCAGACGTCGCTGCGTTTGCAGACGCTGAACGGCGGGGCCATCGTAATTGAAGACATCGCCGGCGAAATTGAAGCGGAAAACATGAACGGCGCGGTGACCATCACCAACGCGGCGGGCTCGGTGATCGCGAATTCGATGAACGGAAAAATCAACGTTTCGCTCGATCGGGTGACTGCGGGCAAGTCGATGAGCTTTTCCACCATGAACGGAACCATCGACGTCACGCTTCCCGCCGACGTCAAGGCGAACGTGAAAATGAAAACCGACAACGGCGAAATCTACACCGATTTCGACGTGAAGCTCGACGGCTCCAGCCATCCTCCGGTGGTGGAGGATCAACGCAAGAGCGGCGGACGGTATCGCGTCAGGATGGACAAAGCAATGTACGGCTCCATCAACGGCGGCGGACCGGAAATGCAGTTCGTCACCTACAACGGGAACATCCTGATCCACAAGAAGTAGGCGATCAGGCGCGCCGCGTGTACCACCACAAGGCGCCTGCTGTAAACAGCAGAATCAGCATCGCGATCCAGAAAACGCTCCGCGACCGGGTTGGCCGCGGGGCGTTTTCTGCGATAGCGGGGGCGGCTTCGGGGGCCTGCGGAGCCAAAGTCGGCGGCGGGGCAACTTCCGGGAGCTTCTCTTCATCCCCCGCCACGGTCACCGAAAGAACCGTGATGTTATCCTGCGACTCGCGTTTCTTGCTCAGCGTGCGCTCCACCAGCGCTTCCGGCCAGGCCTGCGGATCGGAGCCCAGGCTCGACGTGATTTCCTCGCGCGAAATAGTCTTGAACATCCCGTCGCTCGCCAGCAGGATCGTATCGCCCTCGAACATCAGAATCGGATCGAGGTTGCGATCGATCTCTTCAAGCGATTCCGCGCCGATGAAACTGGTGAGTGATTCGCGCTCGGGATGCGCCAGAGCGTCTTCCTGGGAGAGAGCGCCGCGCGCCACTGCGGCGTCCAGTAGATTGGCGAAAACGTGCGGATGATTCACCATCCGGAAGTCCGCGCCGCTCGATAGGAACAGACCGCTGTCGCCCACCGAAACGAAGTATAAAGAATGATCGAACAGCACTGCCGCCACCAGCGTGGTGCCGATCCCTTCCGGCATCCCCAGGCGGTGCGACAGCGAGACCACCTGTTCGTTCGCATCGCGTACGCTGCGTTCGAGCGCCTCCGGGATGCTCTCCTCCGGCGTCTTGCGGCGGTAGGCTTCGAGAAATACCCGGGCCGCGGTGCGGCTGGCGGCGTCTCCGTATTCCATGCCGCCCATGCCATCGCACACCACGGCCAGGAAGCCGCCGTGCGCCAGAAATTCGGTGTCGTCGGGATCTCCGAATCCGAACGAATCCTGCTGGGAGTGGCGGGCTCCGATATGCTGCGCGTTACCGGGCAGAAAACGCATGCGGTGAGCTCGTTTACTCGGCTGGATCGTCCCAGCGATATTTGTCGCCGCAGAACGGAATCAGCACCAGCTTGGTCTGGCCGAGTTCGATCACGTCGTCGCGCTGCATCTCCATGGGCGTATTGACCAGCTCGCCGTTCAGATATACCAGACCGGAGGCATCGCCGGGCAGTACCCAGAACGCCTGCCGCTTGGGATCGAAGATCACCAGTCCGTGCCTCTCGCGCGAAACCGTATTGTCGCCGTCGATCACCACGTCCATTCCCGCCGAGCGCCCGATGTAATTCTTCTCGATTCGAAGCCGAAAGTCCTTGCCTCGATCGGGACCCTCCAGACACACCAGCCACCCGACCACCGGCTCTCTTCGGCCGGTCGCGGTCGCTTCCAGATCGGGCGGGATGGTCATCGGTCGAACTGGCGCGGGCTGGGCCGCAGGGGCTGGCGCTGTGAACAGAGGTGGAGGCGGCGCGGCGGAGGCGGCGGGCAACGGTGGCGGAAGGACCGCGGACAATTCCAGTCCCGTCGGTCGGACGTACGGGATCTCCTGCGGCTGCGCGCACCAGGGACAAGCCAGATGCTTTGATGGATCGTAAAAGTGGCCTTCCGGGCAGCGGATCATCTTCTCGGCCATGCGCCTCCTTGGCGGATGAAATCCATGATATCCAGCTTGCGATGACGCGATGTGGCGCCGGACTTACAGACGTAACCGGCACGATCGCGCGTTACCTGTCCGATCGGCGGTTGCGCGCGTGTCCCATCGGGAGTAAGCTTCAAGCAGGAGATCATATGCGGCTCCTGAATGTCGTCCTTCTCATCTCTTTACTCCCTGCTTACTCATTAGCCCAGCGCGGCGGCGGACACGGCGGCGGTGGAGGCGGAGGATTCCACGGCGGTTCGGTCGGCGGTGGATCCCGAGGCTTTTCCGGCGGCGGTGGATCCCGAGGCTTCAGCGGCGGTAGCGGGTTCCGCGGTGGCTCCGTTGGTGGATACCGCGGCGGCTCCGTCGGCGGATACCGCGGCGGCTCTGTCGGCGGATACCGCGGCGGCTCTGTCGGCGGATTCCGCGGAGGCTACAGCGGCTATCGGGGCGGCTATGGCTACGGACGCTACGGCTACGGATATGGCCTGGGATTTGGGGTCGGCTTTGGATATCCGTATTGGGGCTACGGATACGGATGGCCCTATTGGGACGACTTCGGCTTTTACGACGGCTACTCGCCTTACACGGACTATGGATATGCCTACGGTTATCCGGCCGCCGGCTACGCGTATTCGAACCAGTATCCGGCCGATTATGGTTATGCCTCCGGTCCGCCACAATCCTCGGCGCCCCCAGTGGTAGTCAACCAGAACATCGGCGCGGGATCGCAAGGCCCCTACTATCGCAAAGCCGATTACTACCTGATCGCGTTTAACGACCACACCATTCAGGCGGCGGTTTCCTACTCCGACGACGGCGGCACGCTGCACTACACAACGCGCGAAGGCGTCGAGAAAACCGCGCCGGTTTCGAGCGTCGATCTGCGCTTCACCCAGCAGATCAATCGCGACCGGCACGTTGATTTCGAGCTGACCCCGCGGCAGCCTCATTAAACCGGCGGGCGCTGATAGACTGGGCTTAAGCGCCCATGATTAAATCTCTGTTCGGCTCGAGCCCTGCTGCCAGCGAGCCTAATCTTCTTGAACGCCTCAAGGCCGGCATCCAGAAGACCCGCTCCGGCCTGATGGAGAAGATCGAGGACGCCGTCAGCGGCCGCAAGGAAATCGACGCCGACGTTCTCGAAGAGCTGGAATACGCGCTGATCACCGCCGACATCGGCGCGCAACACCACCGCCGAAATTCTGGAGCGCATCCGCCAGCGCGTCGAGCGCCATCAGGTGGGCGACATCGCCGAACTCAAAACCCTGATCCGCGAACATCTGCTGGAAATTCTGGAAGCCACCGAGCGCCCGCTGCCCCAGGTGGCCGAGCCGCCCGCCGTGATCATGGTGGTGGGCGTCAACGGCGCGGGGAAGACCACGTCCATCGGCAAGCTGACGCGCCGTCTGCAATCCGAAGGCCGCAGCGTGCTGCTGTGCGCCGCCGACACCTTTCGCGCCGCCGCCATCGAGCAACTGGAAGTCTGGGCGCAGCGCACCGGCGCCGACCTGATCCGCCAGCAGCCCGGCTCCGACCCCAGCGCCGTCGCTGTTCGACGCCGCTGCAAGCCGCCAAGGCGCGCAAGGTGGATTACGTGATCGTCGACACCGCCGGCCGCCTGCACACCAAGACCAACCTGATGGCGGAGCTCGAAAAGATGCGCCGCACGGCGGCGCGCGTGATCCCCGACGCGCCGCACGAAGTGCTGCTGGTGATCGAAGCCACCACCGGCCAGAACGGCCTGGAGCAGGCGCGCAAGTTCACCGAAACGAGCGCGGTCACCGGCATCATTCTGACCAAGCTCGACGGCACCGCCAAGGGCGGCGTGGTGGTCGCCATCTCGCGCGAGCTGAATCTGCCGATCCGCTACGTCGGCGTGGGCGAGCAGTTCGACGACCTGCTGCCGTTCGATCCCGCAACAGTTCGTGGCCTCGATTGTTCGACTGACGGTATGCACGTGATCAACCGCTATCTGGAAGAAGCCCTGGATCTCGCCGCGCAAGGCGTGGGCCGCGTGAGCCCGAATCCCGCGGTCGGCGCGGTGATCGTGCGCGACGACGACAGTCGTCGGGCGCGGCTTTCACACCTGGGCCGGCGTCAAGCACGCCGAAGTGCTCGCGCTCGAAGAAGCCGGCGAGCGGCCCGCGGCGCGACGCTGTACGTGACGCTCGAACCGTGCTCGCATCAGGGCCGCACGCCGCCCTGCGCCGACGCGATCATCGCCGCGGGGATCGCAAAGGTGGTCGCCGCCGATGCGAGGATCCCAACCCGCAGGTCGCGGGCGCGGGTTTCGCGCAGCTTGCGCGACGCCGGCATCGAAGTGGAGATCGACTCGAAGCCTACGCCGCGCGCGCCACGCAGCTGAACGAGGCTTTCGTCCACTTCATGCGCACCGGACGGCCGCTGGTGACGGTGAAGGCCGCCGTGACGCTGGACGGAAAAATCGCCGCGCCCGAGGACAATCAGGGCTGGATCACCAGCGAGACGCGCGCGCCCACGTGCAGACCCTGCGCCATCGCTCCGACGCGATCCTCACCGGCATCGGCACCGTGCTGGCCGACGATTGCCTGCTCACCGACCGCACCGGCGAAGAGCGCAGCCGTCCGCTGCTGCGCATCGTGCTCGATTCGCAGCTGCGCATGCCCGCCGAATCGAAGATGGTCGACGTCCTGCCAGCGACGACGTGCTGGTGGTCACCACCTCGGCCGGCATCCGCCGAACGCCGCAAGCGTCTGGAAGTCGAAAGGCGTGCGCGTCGAAGTGCTGGAAGGCGCCGACGGCCGCGCCGACCTGCGCGCCGTCGCCGAGCTTGCTGGCGCGCGAAAAATATCTTTCGCTGATGATCGAAGCCGGCAGCCGCGTCAACTGGACCGCGCTCGAATCCGGCGTCGCCGACAAGATTTTCTTCTACTACGCGCCGAAAATTCTGGGCGGCACGCAATCGCTGCCGGTCGCCGGTGGCACCGGCCGCCGCCGCCGCGCCGACGCCATCCGGTTCCACGACGTGAAACTGCATCCATTACATCCAACGAATTCGCCGTCGAGGCATTCTAGAAAAACCATGAGCTGCGACCAAGGAAGCGGTGGATCTCGGCCTATGAAAATGTTCACCGGAATCATTGAAGAACTGGGCACGATCGCTGGAGTCCGGCGCGGCCGCCGCCTGCGTGGTCGAATGCCGCACCGTGCTCGACGACGCGAGCGAAGGCGCGAGCATCGCCGTCAACGGCGTCTGCCTCACCGCGCTCGAGCTCACGGCAAACTTCCTTCGCCGCCGACCTGGCGCCGGAAACGCTGCGCCGCACCAATCTTGGCGATCTGCGTCCCCGGCTCGCGCGTCAATCTCGAACGTCCCGTCACGCCCGCCACGCGCCTCTCCGGCCACATCGTGCAAGGCCACGTCGACGCCACCGGCGAGCTGGTCTCGCTCGATCCACTGGGCGACGGCAACTGGTGGCTGAAGGTGCGCGTGCCCGCGGAACTCGACCGCTACCTGGTCCACAAAGGCTCCATCGCCATCGACGGCATCAGCCTGACCATCGCCGCGCTCGATCCCGGCGTCAAAGCGGCCCATTGTTGGCGTCACCATCATTCCGCACACCTTCGCGAACACGACGCTCGGATCGGCGCGAGCCCGGCTCGCGTCTGAACATCGAAGTGGATGTGCTCGCCAAGCACGTCGAAAAACTGCTGCAGCTCGGCAGACCGCGGCAGCTACGGCGCAATCGGCTGCACCACTTGTCAGCGGCTTGCTCGCGATGGCCAAGCGCCACCGCATCGCCTTCATTCAGCCCTCCACCTGCGTGCGCGTCGTGTTGGAGACGCCGAGCGTGATTTTCTTCCACGTCGAGCGTGTTCGCCCGCCAGCACAAACACGCCGGTCTGCGCCGTCTCGACGCCGCACCGCCTCCTTGGGAATCGTCAGCGCGCTGGGCACCGTCTGCGCGCGTGATCTCCACGTTCACGTTGGTCCCCGGCAGCAGTTCGCGCTCCGGATTGTCGATCACGCACACCACTTCGCCCACCTGTCGCGTGCCCAGCGCCACGATCTGCGTCGGGGTCCGATCCACCTTGCCTTCCATTGCTGGCCGGGCATCGCGTCCCAGGTGATCACCACCGGCATTGCCTCGCGCCACGCGTCCCAGGTCCGGCTCGTCGACGAACACCTTCACGCGCACGCGGTCCAGTTGTCCGATGGTGGCCACCAGATCGCCGGCGTTCAGATACGCGCCGGGTTTCAAGTCGAACTGATAGACCGTGCCGGCGATCGGCGCGCGAACTACGCTCTTGCGAATCGCGTCTTCGGCGAGCGCCACGCGCCGCCTCGGCGTCGTGCAGACGGGCCTCCGCCGCGGACCGGTCCGCGGAGCCACGAGTGCGCCGCGCCGGCGTCGCTGCTCGAGCGACTCGATCTGCGTCTGCGCCCGATCCACGCGATCCTTCGCCTGCGTCACTTCATACCCGGTCGCCGCCTGCTTCGCCTTCCAGCCGCATCAGGCTGTCGTAATCCTTCTGCGCGCGCGCCAGATCCAGCTTCGCGCGATCGAGGTCGCCCGAGATGTCGCGCGAGATCCGTAGCGCGGCCGCCGCGCTCGATCACGTCGAGATCCGCCCGCGCCTGCGCGACCCGCGACTGCGGCCGTGGCCAGATCCGCGCGCGCTTCACTGGCGTCCAGTTCGCACCAGCGGAGCGTCCTTGCGCGACGCGCTGCGCCGCGCTGCATCAGAATTTTTTCGACGGGACCAGCCCGCTCCGCCCGCGCCTGCGCCCACTCGATCGGTTCGACCTTGCCGTTGGTCGGCACCGAACTGGTGATGGTGCTCGCGCGCACCCGGGCGAACTGGCACCTCCGGCGGCTGGTTGCGCAACTGAGTAGAGCCCACAGCACGACGCCCGCCCGCGGCGATCGGCGATGAGCACAAACCAGGAGTGCCGCGCTCTCACCGCGGCCTCGCGCTGTAGTCGAACAAGATCTGCCACTCCGCGCGCTGGATTTCGAGCGCGGCTCGCTCCTGCGCGGATCCGGCTTGCGCCTCGAGCCCGCTCGCAGAACGTGCACGAACGCGCAGTGGATCCCATTCGCCCAATGCGAAATTCCGCGTCGGGATGTTGCTTCAAAATACGATTCGCCTCTTGCGACAGCGCCCCAAACGACGGGATGCGGCCCGGCCTGCCGAAACCAGTACGCGGCATTCCCAGCGTCCGGCTCCTGGCGATGCAGAATCGCGTGCCACAGTTCGCACTCACGCGTCTCGGAATCCGACACCAGCGCGTGCGCCTGTTCGAAGCTCGAAAAATACAGCCCATAGCCCCGCCATGGGAGCCACGGCGTCCTTCAAACCGGGAAATAATTGATTGGGTGGCAACGTTTTCAGTATCGTGCGAGCCTGTTCCGATGAGCATCCGGCGCTGGTTAGCGGCATCAACCGCCGGCCGTTCCCATCCAATGCTAGAATGCGAGCCACCTCCGGCCCATACCGACTGGGATCGAAATCTTCCATGAAGCGGTTACGTCTTTATTGTAGAGAAGCGCGGATGCGGACGTGAAAGCTACGGCTCCCATGACGGACCCAAGGACAGCCCAGAAGACAGTCCCGAAGACAGCACTGGTGCTCTCCGGCGGCGGCATGTTCGGAGCCTGGCAGGCCGGCGCGTGGCGCGCGCTCGCCGGACGTTTCCAGCCCGATCTGATCGTCGGCGCGTCGGTTGGCTCTCTGAATGGATACGCCATCGCCGGCGGCGCGACGGCTGAACAACTCATAGACTTTTGGATGCGGCCCGACACGGGTACGCTACATTCTCTTCCCGTGACCATCCAGTCCCTGATGGAGCGTCATCCGCTGGCGGCCTGTTCCTTGGATTATTCCGTCGTTCTCACCGATCTGGTGCGTCTGAAGCCACGCATTTTTTCCGGGTCCGACGTGACCTGGCGCCATCTGGCCGCATCCTGCGCGATTCCGGGCGTGCTGCCCCAATACAAAATCGGCGCCCGATGGTATACCGACGGCGGATTGCTGAATCCCCTGCCCGTATGGGCCGCCGTCGAACTCGGCGCAACCCGCATCATCGCGCTTCATGTGCTGCCTGAAATTCCTTCGCGCCTGCTGCGGCCATTCGTGAAAGGATTCCGGCGTGTCGCCGGGCACAATCCGCCGATTCCTTCGGGCGTCGCAGTAACCATTCTGAAGCCGGATCGCCCGTTAGGCTCGATCACCGACGCGCTGCGCTGGCGCCGCGACCGCATCGATACCTGGATCGCCATGGGAGAATCGGCCGCAACAAACATTTCCCTTGAGAATTGTAGTTGAGCGATAATGGACTGCATCCGGTCATGCCCTGCTATAAGATCTATAAACTCAAGGACCATCTGCGCCAGTCGTTCCGTTCCGCTCCGCACGTCAGTGGGGCCGCCACCATCAAGCCGCGAGACTACGAGCCCGCGGAATCGGTGGAGGCGCCGTCGCCCTACGCGGCCTACTTCGCCCTGCGCGAATCGGACCGGCCTCTCGAAGTCGGCGATCTGCTCGAAGCCGGGAACGGGACGCTGCGCATCTGCAAATTCGTCGGTTTTGAGGAAGCGCAATGGGTGGTTCCCGAAGCGATCCCGGCGGAAGCCGCCGTTTGACCCTAAAACCGGTTAAAATAGATCAGGAATGAATGGGTGTAACGGCGAAGGGGATCTCGTCAACTCCTTTGCTTTGGTCTCGTATCTGCCGCAGCCTCTTGCCGGTTTTCTGAACGGTCTTCGCAACGAACTTGTCAGCGACTGTCAGGCGCGAGCCCATGTGACCGTCCTGCCTCCACGCCCGCTGGTGTGCGCGTCGGAGGAAGCATGGCGCCAACTGGTCGAAACCGTTCAGGATTTTCAACCGTTCCGAATCCAACTGGGCGAGATTCAGGTTTTCCCTATTACTCAGGTGATTTATCTGACCGTCACCGAGGGCTATCACGAATTGGTTCGACTCCACGTGGCCCTGAATTCGGGACGCGTCTCATTCCGCGAGCCTTACGAATTTCATCCCCATGTGACCCTTGCCCAGGAACTGGAGCCGGATCACGTGGCCGCCGCCGCCGACCGGGCAGCGCGGCGCTGGCAGGAATTCTCCGGGTCCCGAAGCTACATCGCCGATCGCGTGACCTTCGTTCAAAACACGCTGGGGAATCGCTGGTTGGATTTGCGCAGCGCTCCACTCGCGGCCGGCGTTCCGATTCGCTAACTCACTCGAACATCTTGAGCTGGTCGGGCTTTTCTTCGAGGGGCTTGGCTTTGCGCCGCAGCGGACTGCCAATGACGCCCAACACCTGAACCTCGGTCAAAGCCTGGCGAGGGACGAAAATCCGTTGATTCTGAAAGGTCGGGTCCGGAGGCACGATGCTGAACCCCGCAACCTCCTGCATCATCAGGTTGTTCGGGAGCATTCCTTCGATCGAATCTCCGTCCCGAAACAGCAGCCGCACCCACAAGCCGGACGATTTTGGGCGCGTCGCGAAGGACCGGTGCGCCTGCCAGGTCTCTGCCGATTCGAAATCTCTAACAAAACAAACGGCTTTTGTCTCCGCAAAGGGCACCTGCAGCAGACTTCCTGCGGGAGTGAGCAATTCCAGGGCATCGCCGTCGAACCCGGCCGGCGTCTGAACGAACCCACGCAGCGTTTCCCGGTCAAAACGGGCGACGAGCACCCTTTTATTGGTAGTTCCAGCCACTTAGGGCGTTCTTCCTGCAAGTAATCTCCTTTCAAACAATTTCGCAAGTATTGTATCATTGGCTGAATGAAGGCGTTGGTCGCCGAGCCGGGCGAGCTTCCGGGACCGGTGACGGTCATTTCTCGATTTCTGTCGGGTCGAAAAAGGGCTTGGCTGCCAACTCCATTCATTCCTATCGTCTTGATTTACAACGAATTAGCGCCTCTCTTCCGGTGGCTGTACAAAGCGCCTCGCCGGAGGATCTCGGGCGCTACGTCGAGTCATTGTATGGCGCGGGATTGTCGGCCCGGTCGATCGCGCGGCATATCACGACCCTGCGCAACTTTTATAGCTTTTTAGCCCGGGAGGGGGACATCGACCGTGACCCGACCGAATTTCTGGCCCTGCCGCGGCAATGGTCTACGCTTGCCTAAGTATTTGAATCGAGAGGAAGTAGAGCAGCTTTTGGCCGCGCCGCCGTTGGACAAACCGACCGGATTGCGGGACGCGGCGATGCTGCGAGCTGCTCTATGCCACCGGGTTGCGCGTTACAGAGCTGTGCCGGCTGGAGCTATCGGCGGTGGAGCGCGATCTGGGGGTGCTGCGGGTGACCGGCAAGGGCAACAAGCAGCGGCTGGTGCCGTTCGGAGAGCCGGCGCGGGAGGCGATCGACCGCTATCTGCGCGAAGGGCGCCCGAAGCTGCTCAAAGGACAGGCCAGCCGCTTCCTATTCGTCACGGCTCGCGGCTCTCAGGCGATGACCCGGCAGGCTTTTTGGAATCTGCTGCGGGGATATGGCAAGCGGGCGGGTATTTTTCGCGATCTGACGCCGCACGTGGTGCGGCACAGCTTCGCGACCCATCTGGTGGAAGGCGGCGCCGATCTGCGCAGCGTGCAGATCATGCTCGGCCACGCCGACATTTCCACCACCCAGGTGTACACGCACGTGGCGCGGCGCCGGCTGCGGGAGATCGTCGATCAACATCACCCGCGCGCTTGACGTTCCGGCGGCGCGGCGAGGACTGAGGGCGGTTCGAATGAGCGATTACATGTTCATGCTGGAAAGCCACCTGAGCACGGACGCAGTTCCGTGTGGTGGGTGAGATGCAGGAACTCGCGGCCGACGACGGCGTGAACCTGTTCCTTACCGGAGGCGCCATGCGCGATATGCTGGGCGGCTTTCCGGTGCGCGATCTGGATTTCACGGTGGAAGCGCAACGCTCTGAAGCTGGCTAAGGTGGCCGCTCAGAAATACGGCGCCACGATTGTCGCGACCGACGAAGCTGCGCAAGTGCGTGGAGCTGCTGTTTCCCGGGCGGCGTGACGGCGGAACTGGCCATGGCGCGTCAGGAGCAATATCCAAAATCCGGCGGAAAACCGCAGATCTCGCGCGGCCACCATTCACGAGGATCTGCGCTGCCGCGATTTCACGGTCAACGCGATCGCGCTGTCCCTGAACAACGCGTCGCTGGGACTGCCCATCGATCCCACCAACGGCGTCGGCGATATCGAGCGCAAGGAACTGCGCGCGATCCACAACTATTCCTTTTACGACGATCCGTCGCGCATGCTGCGCCTGATCCGGTTCAAAGTGCGGCTGGGCTACGCCATCGACGAGCGCACGCGCCTGCAATACGAAAACGCGCGCGAAGCCGAGATGCTGACCAAGATTACGCCCGAGGCGCTGGGCATCGGAGCTGCGCCACATCGCCGACGAAGCCATTGGCCGGCGGACCTGATGCGGGCGCTCGAAGAGGAAAAGCTGATCGAGCTGTATTCGCCCGCGCTGGCCGGGCCGAAACTCAATCTCGCCGACCTTCACGAAACTTCAGAAAGCGCGCCAGATGGTGCCCTTCGGCGCGGATTTCCGCATCCACAGCCTGCCTCTGTTCCTGAGCGTCCTGATGGAAAAGCTGAACGCGAAGGAACGCGCGGCGCTGATCAAGGCGGTCGGCTTGACCAAAGCGGATGTGAACGCCTGGCAGAAACTGGACGGCGCCGCCAAGAAGCTGGAGCGGGAGCTGAAGAGCGCCAAGCTGCAGAAGGCGTCGCAGCTCTATCAGGTCCTGATCAAAGCGCCGGGCGAGCTGGTCCTGTATCTGACTGGTCTATTCGGAGCAGCGCCTGGTGCAGGACCGCATCAGGAATTACTTCCAGAAGTATCTGCCGCTATCGCTCGAAATCACCGACGAGATGGTGGCGGCCACCGGCGTCGACGCCGGGCACGCCGAAGTTCCAACAAGGTCAAGGAAGAGATGATCCTGACGCGGCTGGACGCTCGGCCCAAGAAGCCTGCGCCGGAACCGGAGCCTCCGCCGCCTCCGCCGCCGATGTCGAGTTTCGCACGGGGTCCCAGCCCGCGTCATTCGCGGTAGCGATGGGCCTGCTGGCAGCGGCGTTTCGCGCCTATGAGCGGCTGAAGTCCGCGCATCCGAGATTCTGGCGGGAAGAGAGAGCCGGTCTGCCGCCGGCGATGCTCCGGATTCAAGTGGCCGGCACAGGCGATCTGCAATGGTTTCTGGAAGGCGGACGGCTGGCGGCGCAAAGCCTGGCGTCGATTCTCCGGAAAAATGAAGTGGAGCCGGCTTCCATCCATTCCCTGCTCGATTTCGGGTGCGGCTGCGGACGAGTGACGCGGCACCTGCAGGAATTCCCGGCAGCGAAGATTCACGGGGTCGATTTGCACGGCAACGCCATCCGCTGGTGCGCGCGAAACCTGAAGCAGGGTGAATTCGCCGTAAATGCGCTGGCTCCGCCGCTGGCGTTTAAAGATCGGAGCTTCGACCTGATTTACGCCTTTTCCGTGTTCACGCACTTGAATGAGACGCTCGAAGCCGCCTGGCTCGGCGAGTTCCAGCGGATTCTGGTTCCCGGCGGATGGTTGATCGTGTCCACGCACGGCGAGGCCAGCGCTACGCCACTGAATCCCGAGGAGCGCGGCCGGTTCGACCGGGGCGAGCGAGTCACGCGATTTGAAAGCGTGTCCGGCTCGAATTTGTGCAATGCGTTTCATCCGCGGAAGGCGATGGAGCGCGCCGTGGCGGGACGATTCGAGGTGGTCGATTTTATCGCGGCCGGGGCGCTAGGCAATCCGCATCAGGACCTGTATTTGCTGCGCCAAGGGTAAATGACTACTGCTTCGGCGAGGCTTTGGCCGATTCTTTCACCTGCCCGACTTCGGTGGCCGCATCCTCGATCACCACGTACAGCGGCTGCTCCAGAAGTGTGGGGTGGTCGCCCTTGGTCAGGATCAGCAATTGCACGCGGCCGGGCTTGGCGACCGGAGGCACACGCAATTTGATGGACGTTTCCTGCTGGTCCAGCACTTTGACGCGCATGTCGAATTTTTGGTCCGTCAGGTAGACCTCATCGACCTTCTTGTTGTCCAGGCCGACGCCTTCGACGGTAATCTCGTCGCCGGGCTTTACCGTTTTCGAGGAAACGGACTTCATTTGGGGCGCGTCGTCGCTACCGAACAGGGAGCAACCGGCGGCGGACAGGACTGCCAGGAGCACCAACGATCTCATGGGGCCACCTCTTCAATACGAAGCTACGGGACTCCGGTAATGGGCACAATAGGCAGTTCGTCCCACTTCGCTACGGGTGTTTGCTGAGGCCGGCATCAGGCAAATACCTGAGTTCCCTACAGCGCGGCCAGCGTCTTGTATTCTGGATTTGAATGTTTCGCGGCCATCATCGCAAAGTTCAGATCCTGTTCGGGATCTCCGACGTATTGCTGATCGGCGCGGCATTCGAACTGGCATACCTTTCGCGACAGCGGCTGGCGCTGGAACATCAATTTTTTCTTGCGCCCGCGGTAGTGGCGCTGTTGTTCGGATGGTCGGCGGTGGTGTGGGTGGGGTTGGGCCTGTGGTGGGAGCTGTACAGCCGGGTGGAATCGGCGCATCCGCGCGTGATTCTGCGCGACGTGTTCCGGCAATGCCTGGTGGGCGCGGCGTCGGTGGTCCTGCTCCAATATCTGGGCCGCATGGACCTCAGCCGAACCTTCGTGGCGCTGTTCGCGGGCTACGCCTGGGTGCTGATCTGCCTGTTCCGATTGAACGCCAAGCGCACGCGGCGGATGCTGCGCGGCGAGTTCGGATCCGCGCATTACGTGATGGTGGTGGGCCTGGGGCCGGCTGCGGTGCGCCTGGGCCATGAGCTGGAAGATTCGGCTCACTATGGGATTCAATTGCTCGGATTCCTGGCCGATCCGGAGCTCGACCCGGATTTACAGCAAGTGGAACTGGACACCAACTATCCGGTGTTCCCGTTAGCGGAGCTGCCGGACCTGTTGCGCAGCCATGTGATCGACGAAATCATTTTCGCGGTGGACAGCAGCCGCCTGGCGCAGCTCGAAGAATGGTTTCTGCTGTGCGATGAAGAAGGCGTCCGGACACGGGTCGCGGTCGATTTTTTCCCGCACGTCAACAGCCAGGTGTATCTGGACCGGCTGGGCACGTCGCCGTTATTGACCTTTTCGGCGACCCCGCACGACGAAATTCGCCTGCTGGTGAAACGGATCATCGATGTGATGCTGGCGGGCGCGGCGCTGGTGCTGCTGGCTCCGTTGATGCTGCTGATCATCCTGATGATTCGGCTGACGTCGCCGGGGCCTGCGATTTTCCGGCAGGTGCGCTGCGGCCTGAACGGGCGGAAATTTGTGTTCTACAAGTTCCGCTCCATGTGCGAAGACGCGCATCAGATGCGGGAATCACTGCGGCACTTGAGCCAGCGGGAGCTGGCCATGAAAATCCCCAATGACCCGCGGCTCACGCCGGTGGGCTGGTGGCTACGCAAATTCTCCATCGACGAATGGCCGCAGTTGTGGAACGTGCTGAAAGGCGACATGTCGCTGGTGGGTCCGCGTCCGGCGGTGCCGGAAGAAGTGGATCAATATAAGCGCTGGCAGCGTCGCCGCCTGCGGATGCGTCCGGGGCTGACTTGCCTGTGGGCCGTGAGCGGACGCGACTCAGTGGATTTCGAGACGTGGATGCGGCTCGACATGCAGTACATCGATAGCTGGTCGCTGGCGCTCGACTGGAAAATCATTCTGCGCACCATCCCCCAGGTTTTAAGCGGCCGCGGCGCGCATTAAGCATATTCTCGCGCGGTACACTTGAATCGAACCCTTATGCATCTGGTCCCAACTCATGATGAAGTCGTCGCGTTGCTGCGTCGCACCGGCGGCCTGCGCGATGGGCATTTTGAATATACCAACGGCCTTCACGCCAACGAATATCTGCAAGTGGCGCTGACCATGCGCTACTACGAAGCGGCCAAGATTCTGAGCGTCGGCCTCAGCCGCCAGCTGCGTGCGAATTCCGAGATCCGCGCGATGATTCCAGAACTGTCGATTGTCGCGCCGGCCACCGGCGGCCTGCCCGTCGCGTACGGGGTGTGCGAAGCTCTCCGGGCCCGCCAGGTTTATTGGGCCGAGCGCGAAAACGAGAATGAGCCGCAGCGATTTCGCCAGTATCTGGAATTGAAGAAAGGCGAAAAAGTCCTGCTGGTGGACGATATCCTGCGCACCGGCAAGAAAATCGCGGAGTTGAAAAAGCTGGTGGAGGATCACGGCGGCGAAGTGGTCGGCCTGGCGGTGGTGATTTACCAGCCCAATCCGTCCACGCCAAGTTTCGATCCGCTGCCGTTCTACTATCTGGCCAAGCTGGACGCGACCTATTATAAGGACGCCGCGTCTTGCGATTTGTGCAAGCAGGGCGCGCCTGTCGACAAAGTCTGGTTGTAACCGGATGGATTCCTATCGCCTTGGCCGGCGTACGTTTCTCATGACGCCGCTGGCGCTACTGGCTGCCGACCGGAAGCCGAACATCGTCCTGGTGATCGCGCGCGGATGGCGCGGGGTGGCGACGCCCTTTGCCGGCGACGCCGAAATCGAGGCTCCGAACCTTGAAAAATTCGGCGGCGATGCGCTGGTGTTTTCGCGAGCTTATTGCGCCGATCCCCGTCCGGCGCCGGCACGGTCGGCGATCGTGACCGGCCGCTATCCGCATAGCAACGGCGTGATTGATGACAGCTCCTCGCTGCGGGTCGAGGAAGTGACCATCGGCGCCGCGTTGCGCACCGCGGGATATCAGTACGGCGAAAAGCTCGATTTTCTGAAGCAGGCCGGGGCGGGTCCGTTCTTTCTGAACCTGTCGATCCAGGCGCCCGAGGATGCCAAGCCAGTGGACGCCGCCAAGCTTCATGTGCGCGACAATGTGCCCGAATCCGCGGACGCGGCGACGCGCAAAACATTGGCGGAGCGCTACGGCGGATATAAGGCGATGGACGCGGAATTCGGACGAATCCTGGCCGCGCTCAATGACGCGAAGGCCGCTGAAAATACCATCGTCGTATTCACTGCCGATTGCGGCGAGCAGATCGGGTCGCACGGGCTGACCGGTGATGCGACGTTTTACGAAGAATCGGTGCGGGTGCCGCTGGCGATTCGTTTTCCACGGATCCTGGCGCGTGGGTCGCAGAGCAACGTGCTCGCCTGCCACACCGACATCATGCCGACGCTGCTCGGATTCTGCGGCGAGCCGCCGCCGACGGGAATGGAGGGCGACGATCTCTCGTCCTGGATCGTTTCGCAGAAGGGGGTTCGTCCCGAAGCGGTGTACATTGAGGGCCGGATCGGACAGAAAGACGAGTGGCGCGCGCTGGTGCAGGGGCTGGACAAGATCGTGGTGAATACGCAGGGCGACGCTACGCACATGTTCAATCTGGCGAACGATCCTTATGAAAAGACCAACCTGGCGCAGGATGCGTCCGTGGAATTGAAGCGCGATCAACTGCTGGCGCAACTTCGCGCGGCGCGGCAGAGGCTGCTCGATTTCAAGCGGCGCTGATCATGCGGTAGCGACGGTCGCGGCCGCTGCATCGCGCCTGGCAATATCCTTGACAATCGTCCGCGAGCCCATATAGAGGACGAATGCGAGTCCGATGTTGACGATGGCGATCACCAGCATGGCCTGCTGCAACCCGGAAGCGCGCGCGGCTTCGGTAAGGATCGCGGATCCGGCGGCCTCGGCGGCGAGACGGGCGTAATGGTCGCTCAGTCCACCGGTAATCAGTGATCCGAAGGAGGCGCCGCAGAGATACATGGCCATGAAGTACAGGGCCATGGTCGCGCCGCGCTGCGCGGGAGCGACGATATCCTGAATCGAGGAATAGACCAGTCCGTAATAGGTATTCAGCGACGCGTAGGCGATGGTCCAGAACAGAATGGCCGAATTCGAGGTCGCCCGCGGCGGCTCCGTAATAAGCGAACGGCGCGCCGGCGAGCGAGAGAATCGCGCCCATCCACAAGCGGCCGTTGCGATAGCGCAGGATGATCCAATCGCCCATCCATCCGCCGACGATTCCACCGGCCAGTCCGCCCGCTATATAGACCACTCCGGTGATGACTCCGGCGCGGCCCACGTCCAGTTTGAAGATTCTGCCGAACATCGCGGGCATGAACGTTCCGATCGCGTACATGTTGAAATTCACCAGCGCGCCGGAAGCGATGATCCACCACAGCGTCGGGATTTTGAGCACGGTCCACATGGAGCCGGTGGCGACGTCGTGGATCCCCTCGGAGGCTCCGCGGTCCGGTTCCTCGAGCATGAACAGCGCGGGAATCAGCAGAAGGGCCGGCGCGGCGGCGACGATCATGGCGATGCGCCAGCCGTAGGCTTTGGCGATGGGTCCGCTAAAGAAATAGCTCAGCGCGCCGCCGACGGGCACTCCGAGCATGAATAATCCGAGCGCCCGGGCGCGTTTCGTGGGCGGCATCAGATCGCCCAACCAACTGGTGGCGGTGGGCGCGCAGGCCGCTTCGCCGACGCCGACGCCGAGACGCGAGAACAGGACCATGGCGTAATTCGCGGCGAAATAGGTGAACCCGGTAAGCGCGCTCCACACGACCACGCCGATCGCGAGCAGCCGCTTACGGCTCCAGACATCCGCGACGCGGCCGAGCGGCACGCCGATGATGGCGTAGAGCACGGTCATCGCGGTGGTCAGGAATCCGATCTGAAGATCGGTGAGATGAAACTCCTTGCGCATCGGCTCGACCACCGCGCCCGCGACGTTGCGGTCGTAGAAGTTGAGGATGTTGATCGCAAACAGCGTAATCACGGCGAAAGTGGCGGTCTTGCGCATGAGCGGTCATCGTATCACAGTGAAGTTCAGGCCGCTGCGCGACCATGCGAGCCGCCCCGGGGAGTCGCGCAGGCCTTGCGTTATCCTGCCGGCGATGGGAAAGCGGACCAGGGTTCAAACGGCTGCCAAGGCAACCGGCCGGAAAGGTCTGACGATTGGCAGCGCAAGCACATCGAACGCGGCCTCAGAGAAGCGCGGGCGGGCGTGTTCGCTTCGCCTTCCGCCGTGAAGGCTCTGATCGCCAGATTGACCAGCAAATAAGAACTACAGATTTCCGCGCAGTTCCTGTTCGCGCTCGATGGCTTCAAACAGCGCCTTGAAATTTCCCTTGCCGAAGCTGCGGCTGCCTTTGCGCTGGATGATTTCGTAGAACAGCGTGGGACGGTCCTCCACCGGGCGCGTGAAGATCTGCAGCATGTAGCCTTCGTCGTCGCGGTCGACCAGAATGCCCAGGTCCTCCAATTGATCGAGCGGCTCATCGATCTTGCCCACCCGGCCGGTCAGCTCGCGATAATACGTGCTCGGGACTTTCAGGAATTCGACGCCCTGATCGCGTAGTTTCGTTACCGTGTCGATGATGTCGCCGGTACCCATGGCGATGTGCTGCACGCCGGGACCTTTATAGAACTCGATGTACTCCTCGATCTGCGATTTCTTGCGGCCCTCGGCCGGCTCATTGATGGGGAACTTGATGCGCCCGTTGCCGTTGGCCATCACCTTCGACATCAGCGCCGAATATTCGGTGGAAATGTCCTTGTCGTCGAAGGTCTGATACAGCCGGAACCCCATCACGTCTTCATAGAAATGAACCCAGGTGTTCATCTGGTTCCAGCCGACGTTGCCCACCATGTGATCGATGTATTTCAGGCCGGTCGGGCGGGAAACTTTATCGGGACCCTCCACCGCGACGAATCCGGGCAGGAATGTCCCGCGATATTTCTTGCGCTCGACGAAGGTGTGGATAGTGTCGCCATAGGCCGCGATTGAGGACATGCGCACTTCGCCAGCAGCGTCGGTCCTGGTGAAGGGCTCATGCACGCCACGGGCTCCCCGCCGGGTGGTCTCGCGATAAGCCGCGTCCGCGTCTTCCACAGTCAACGCGATATCGCTTCACGCCGTCTCCGTGCAGGCGGACATGCTCCGCGATTTCATGATCCGGACGCAGCGCGGTGGTCAGGACGAGGCGGATCTTTCCCTGCTCCAGCAGGTAGCTGGCGCGATCGCGGACGCCGGTTTCCGGACCGCTATAGCCTGTCAGGCTCATGCCGAACGCCGACCGGTAATAATGCGCGGCCTGGCGCGCGTTGCCGACATAAAATTCGACGTAATCCGTTCCCAGAAGGGGAAGAAAATCGGGCGTCGCCGAAGTGGTTTCCGGCGGATGCTCCGCTATTTGCGGCATAAAACCTCCTCGAGATGAAGCTGCCCGAGAGCATCGAGCAGCATTTGATTTTCCTGATCGGTACCGGTGGAGATGCGGATGGCCTGCGGCAATCCGAACGCGCCCAAGCGGGCGCACGATGACGCCGCGCTGGACCAGTTCTCCGGTCAGCCACTTCGCCGCGGCGGCATTCGCCAGCGGGACCATCACGAAATTGGCGTGCGAGGGAACCACTTCAAATCCCATTTCGCGGAGACTGGCGGTGAACAGTTTCAGTCCGCGCGCGTTCAATGCAAGCGACCGTTCGACGAACTCGGTATCGTCCAGCGCGGCGATGGCGCCCACTTGCGCGGGCACGCTCGGCTCGAACGTGCAGTTTCACTTTGAGCATGTTCGCGATCAGCTCTTCGTGCGCGAATCCGTATCCCACGCGCAACCCGGCGAGGCCGTAGATCTTCGAAAACGTCCGCAGCGTGATCACGTTGTCGTAGCGATAATCCATCGAATCCGGATACTCGGGATTCGTGCGGGCGTATTCGAAATAAGCCTCATCCAGGATGATGAGCACGCGCTGCGGAACCTTGGCGTAAAAATCCTCGAACTCGCCGGCGCGTGAAAATGGTGCCCGTCGGATTGTTCGGATTCGACAGATAGATGATTTTTGTTTTCTCGGTAATCGCCGCGGCAAGCGCCGGCAGATCGTAATGCCAGTCGCGATAGGGCACCGTGCGATACGCGATGCCGCGCGGCTTTCGCCGACACCTGAAATCCGATGAACGCGGCTTCGGTGGTCAGCACTTCGTCGTCGTCGCACAGGAACGTGCGGATGAGGACCGACATGATGCCATCCGATCCGGTGCCGGCGATCACGTTGCCGACTTTGAGATGGAATCGCTCCGCCAGCCGCTCCCGCAGATCGAGGCCGGCGTTGGGATAGAAATTTACGTTGGGCAGGCAGCGGGCGATCGCGGCGATGGCGAGCGGGGACGGTCCCAATTGATTTTCGTTCGACCCGAGCTTGGCCACCCGCTCCAACCCGTAGGTTTTCTTGACCTCTTCCAGGCTGCGGCCCGGCTCATACGGGTGCAGCGATTCGATATAGGGAGGCACCAGTGGCATCAGCCCAATATTAGCACCACTGTTATGTGGTGTCTAGAACTTTTCAAATGGAATAGGGGCTAGACGCTGAAGGATCGGAAATGAGGATCGGGCGAGGGGATCAGCGCCGCCACGAACTCAAAATACCAGCTTCACCGAAAACTGGATCGATCTCGCGGGAAGCTGGTTGGTGATCCCGACCAGCGGCGCGCCGAATCCCACGCCGGGCGTGGTCCCGTTGCCGTAGGTGCCGCTATAACCGACGAAATTCGCGTGATTGAAAACGTTGAAGGCTTCGGCGCGAAGGTCCAGATGCAGGCGCTCACTCCACAGCGTGAAGGGCCGTTCCAAGAATGGATCGAAGCTCGTAAATCGGACGGCCGTGGCCGGCGTTGCGGCCGACCACGACGCCGTTGATCACCGGACGATCGGTGGTGGCGCCGGTGTCGCCGCTATTCGTCGTGCCGGTCGTGAAGTTATAAGGAAGCCCGGAGCCGAGCGTGAGCGACGCCTCCGAACTCGATCTTGAAGGGCAGCTGGTAAATCCCGCTCAGGACGAAGCGCTGGCGCTGATCGAAAATCGCGTTGCCGTTTTCCACTTGGCCGGTGAAATTCGGATCGTTCGGATTCTGGCTTGGAATATCGGGATCGACATTGTCGATGGCGTGCGACCAGGTATAGCTCGCCAGCATCGAGAGCTTTCTGCTGAAGCGATGGCTCAGGTTCACGTCGAGCGCGTCGTAATAGGCGTAGCCGTCATTCGACGTCGCTCTGGATCACGGCGTAAGGCGGCTGCGGATTGGTGGCCGCCGTAGTGCTGCACGTCAGTGCCTGTTGCGCATACCACCAGATCCAGTAAGGACGCGTGCAGTTCGCGGCCTGCGCGGTGCGGGTCTGGCCCGGCGCCGTGCGGATGAAGGACGCGGGCGGATCCACATCGAGCGGACGATTGATCTTCACCGTGTGCGAGCCGACGTAATCGACGCTCAGCACCCAGTCGGTGTGCAGGCGGCGCTCGATGCCGAAGGTCCACTGCTCCGAATAAGGGTTCAGCAGACCGTTCTGATAACCGACCAGGGTCGAGATCGGGAAGAACTGGTTGAAATACGACGCATCGCCGGGCCGCAGGTACAGGCTGCGCAGCGGCGCCTGCGCGCCGGCGGGAAACGCTGGCAGAGGCACCGCCGTCACGCTGGTGGGAAATCCGATCTGGCCCGCGGCGGCGGTGTAATTGAACACGCCGGTCGGTCCGGTCAGCGAGTAATTGGCCTGCGAATTGTCGACGATCTGCGAATAATAAATCCCGAAGCCGCCGCGAATCACGGTCTTGCCATCGCCGCGGAGTTGTAGGCGAAGCCCACGCGAGGCGCGAAATCCTTATTCGAATCGGTGAACGTCTGCCGCTCATAGCGCAGCCCGAGGTTGATGGTCAGATCTGGCCGGATCTTGTAATCGTCCTGGACGAACAGCGCCCACAGCGTGTCGTTGACGGTGTAATTCGCGTTGCCGTAGCTCTGCGTGTAGGTCTGGACGTTGGCCAGATTATTCAGATACGCGGAGCTTTCGCACACCGCCAGCGGCTGCGTGCAGGTCTTGTACACGAACTGACCCAGATAAATCGGACCGCCGAATTCCTTGCTGTTGCCGCCGGTGTGCGCGACGATCACGTCGGCCCCGAACTTGATCTGATGGCGTCCCCAATTGGCCGATACCGTGTCGTTGCCCTCATACTGGCGGTTCATCAGCAGCGCCGATTGCGAGGTGCCGGTGGTGAACGTGCCGCCGGTCGAAATCGGCACCGAATACTGCGTGCCGTAGACCACCGGATCGAATTGGGTGATCGGCGATGCAAGCTGGAACTGAAGGCGCACGTTGTTGAGCAGCGTTGGGCTCAACACCGCCGTTTCGCCTAATTCCTCCGAATAGGTGTTGCGGCGGAATACGCGCGTCCACGGTCGGCAGACTGTTGCCGCCGACGATGCCGTTGGGATTGGTATCGTGGAATCCATCCACGTCGCTGCGGAAAAAAAGATTATTGCGATCGTTGATCTGATGATCCAGGCGCACGAATCCCAGCCATCCGCGATAGTGGCCGATGAAGCTTCCAGGGGCGATGGGAGAAATGATCGGGAGACGCCCGATCCTGGCGGCTGTACTCGCCGGCAGCGAAGAAATGCGTCGACCCGCTGGAACCAATCGGCCCTCCGAGTGAAATAGCCGACTGGCCCAGCGTGTCGCGCGTGATGTCGTTGCCGCTGGTCGCGTTGGCGCTGGTGAATCCGGAAAGCGACGCTTCCGTGGCCGATGGGCCGCCACAACTCCATCACATCTCCATGAAACTGATTGCCGCCGCTCTTGGTGACGATGTTGATCGCGCTGCCGGTGCTGCCGCCGTACTCGGCCGTGAACGCGTTTTCAAGAATGGTCATCTCTTCCACGGCGTCGACGCGGAACGGTGCTGAAAATCGTCTGGCGGCCCCAGCTATCGTTGCCGGTGACGCCGTCCACTTCGAACCAGGCCTGGCGGCGTCCGGCGCCGTTGGTGGTGAACAGATCCTGATTCATGAACACGTCGCCCTGACTGATGGCGGGGCGATTCGCGGCATTAAGCAGCGGCAGAAACGTGATGCGGCGATTCAGCAGCGGCATCGATTCGATGGTGCGGGCGTCGAGGCGATCGCCTAATTGAGGCTCATCGGTGCGAACCTCGCCGGCGACTCCGGTGACGTTGACTTGCGTCGGCGATCCCGCGACGTTCAGTTGCAGTTCGATGTTCGCGGTCGCGCCGCCTTGCAACGTGACGTTGACGCGCGCCTCGGCGAATCCACTCTTGGTGGCGACGATCTCGTAGGCGCCGGCGATGGGCAGGCCAGCGATCGAAAAATTGCCGGAGTTGTCGCTTTGCACCGTGCGCTTCAGCCCCGTCAAGGCGTTCGTCGTGGTGATGTCGACGCCGGCGACGGCAGCGCTGGTTTGATCCGTAACATGCCCTTGAATGGTCGCTGTATCGGGAGTTTGCGCGGCCAGGAAAAGAGAACAGAGGAAGAGTATACAAAGGCGAGACATGGCGGTACTCAACAGCGTAACGGACGGGGTTGGTTACTACCAGAGATCGTAGGAGATGGGTACTCTGAAGAATCACCGGCTTGAATCGCAGGTGGCAGACCTGTCATGCTGATCTGCGAACGCTGCTCCGCGAGGGGGAAATAGCGGAGACGCGGCGTGATGAAATTCGATGCAACGTTCCATGACCGTTGGCAGGAACACGAAGGGAGTTTATCGGCTGCTGGGTGTTTCCATTGCGATCGGTGCGATTGACAATTCCGCCTTCTTGTTTTTTCAGATGGGAACGCTCAGCGATGGAGGACAACACTGGATGCTGGCGGCGCTGTTTTGCTGGATCGCGCTCTTTTGTGTGGCGATTTACGCCCTTGGTGTCCGTTCTTTGTGGTTGTTACTATCGCTTCCTCTGGTGCTCCTTCCATTCGCTTTTGCTGTTTTAGCAGCCGGCCGAATTTGAGGCAGTGGTGGTTGTGTTCATTGCGGCGAAGCTTTGTTAGCCTGGACTCATGTGCCGCAGCATCAAAGTATTGAGGCGTCCGGCCGAGCGCGCCACTCGGGACGAAATTTCCGCCGCGTCTCTTCAATTCGTCCGCAAAGTCAGCGGCTATCGCAAGCCGTCGAAATCGAATGAGACGGCGTTCGATAAGGCCGTAATGGACATCGCCGACTCAGTCGAGCGCCTGCTCAATACGCTGCCTGATAAATCTCCAGCGCCGCAGCAACGTCAAACGGCCGCGGATTGAAACGGCCGGGCCATTGCGCGCCCGCTTCCTCCGCCAAGCGTGGCAGCGCTTCTTTCGGAACCCCCGCTTCGCGCAGATTCATGGGCAACCCCGCCGCCGCGGCCAGATCGCGCAAGCGTTCCGCGAGCCCCGGCGCGAGCTCATCGTAATAACGCCCGGCGACCGAACGGTTGAACTCGACCACTCGCGCCAACATCACTGCGATCGCGACTCCGTGCGGCAGATCGTAATGCGTGCTCAGCGGAGTGGCGCAGGCATGCGTCGCCCCGAGCATCGAATTCTCAATCGCCAGTCCTCCAAAATGCGAGCCGATCAGGATCGCCCCGCGCGCCTCCAGGTCCGACGGATCTCTCAGGACGTGTTCGAAATTGCTATTTAAAAGCCGCCATGCGGATCGCGAAAAGCATTCGGAGAGCGCCGTACGCCGCGTACTCACCAGCGTCTCCACCGCGTGCGAAATCGCATCGTAACCGGTGGCCGCCGTGAGCTGCGCCGGCTGCGAAACCGTCAGCCGCGGATCGAGAATCGCCGCCCGGAAGGACGCCTTGGTGTCGCCGCATGCCATTTTCGTGTTGCGCTCCGGATCGGCCACCACGGTGTAGCTCTGCGCCTCGCTGCCGGTTCCGGCCGTGGTGGGGATCGCGATCATCGGCAGCATGGGACGCTGCGCCTTCCCGTAGCCCCAGTAATCGCGAATCGATCCGCCATTGCTCAGGACGAAATTGATCGCCTTGGCGCAATCCATGGAGCTGCCGCCGCCCAGCCCGACGATCAGATTCACGCCCAGCGGCGCGGCCAGCTTGGCTCCGGCCTCCACCATCGCCACCGTCGGGCCGGAATCGAAATCGTGAAACGAGGCGACTTCCATGCGCCGCGCCTTCAGCGTGCGCGACGCCTCCTGCGCGTAGCCGCACTCCAGCATCCCGCGATCCGCCACTAGCAGGCACTTGGTGCCGCCCAATTCCCGTGCCACTTCGCCCAGCCGGGCGAATTCCCCCGCGCCGAACACGACGCGCGTTCGTGGCCGAAAATCGAAAGGCGTCATTTCGCGGATGACGTGGCGGTCCCTTTTTGACCCCGCGCCTTCGTCACCATATCCTTTACCTCGGCCATCAACGTCGGGCCGTGATACGGGATGCCGTCCTTGATGGTCCACTCCACCCCGCCGGTGTGGATCTTCTTGCCGTTCTCGTAGCGGTCGATGCCGGTGGGATACAACACCTTCAAATCGTCCACCGGATTCCCGTTCACCACGATGATATCGGCGCGATATCCCGGGCGTATCTTGCCCAGGTGATCCTCCTGCCCCAGAATCCGCGCATTATTCACCGTCGCATGCTCGATCACTTCCAGCGGCTGGAATCCGGCTTCCTGCTGCAATTCGAGCTCGCGTATCAAGCCGAAGCCGTACATGGAATAAATGAAGCCTGCATCGTCGCCCGCGCCCACCAGGCCGCCCCGACCCGCGAAATCGCGCACCGCCGCCATCCAGATGCGATAGTTTTCCTTCCAGTACGCCTCGTCGGTGGACGTCCAGTGGTCGAAATACGATCCATGATTGGCCGGGTTCGGCTCGAAATATTTCTGCAAAGTGGGATGGAGGTAATCCCTGAACCAGGGCTGGTTCTCAGCGCGCTGCAAATCGCGGCTGGCTTCGTAAATGCTGAACGTCGGATCCCAGGCGACGTGCGCGTCCACCATTCCCTGCAGCACTTTCTTCAATTTCTCGGGATTTACTTCGCGCCACAGATGACCGCCGTAGCGGAACCGGTCGCCTTCATTGTTGTAGTTGTAGTCGGCCGGAAAATGCTGCACGCCGTCGAGCGCCGCGTCGGGGATGCCGTACCAGTGCTCGATGCTGCGCGTGCCGAATTTGATATCGTCCCAGGCGTTGGTCTCTTCCACGCCGGCGTGATGCGCGATGGGCAGGCCCAGCTTGTGCGCTTCATCCTCGGCGGCTTCCATGATGTCCCGGTGGATGCCCATGAACTTGATTCCGTCCGCGCCCATTTCCTTGATCTCGCGAACGTGCGCCCGCGCCAGTTCCGGCGTCTTGGGACTTCCAAACATCGGATAAATGAAGAATCGCGGCGCGGCGATTTCGCCCGCTTCGCTCTTCTTGCGGAGCGTCCAGCGTCTTGGGAGTCTCACTGCCCACGTCACGCACCGTGGTGATCCCGCATGCCAGCCAAATGTTCAGCTCGTATTGCTGCGGCAGAGGAATGCCGCCGCGCTCATCCTGGGTGTGGACGTGCGCGTCGATCAGTCCAGGCAAAACGTATTTCCCAGTGGCATCGATTTCGACGTCCCCCGCCGGTCGCCGCGCGCGCCCTTGCGACAGCGCCACCGAGTCCAGGGGGACCACATCGGTGATCACATTGTTCTGGATCACGATGTCTTTCGGACCCGCCATGGGCGTCCCGCTGCCGTCCACCACCAGCGCTCCCCGAATCACGATCCGCGCATAACGACGTCCGCTGACCACATTCGTCCGCGGCGTCTGGGCCGAAACGAACGCCGACACCGCGACCAAAGCCAGAATAATGCGTGAGTGCATATTAGGTACAGGATACTGCAACCGCGTGCTTCTCAGCCGAGCAGCCGCTTCACTCCGTCGACGCACAACGCTGCCGCGTGCTTCGATGCCGGCTCCAGTCCGCCCAACGCTTCTTCGATTACCACCGCCGTCAGCCCGCGCAGCTCCTCGCGCGATTTTCCGGTCATCCACTCGGTTAATGCCGACGATGCCGCGATTGACGCCGTGCATCCCCGCGTCTGGAAGCGCGCTTCGGCGATGCGGTCGCCGTCGAACAGCACCCACAGCCGCAGCATGTCGCCGCACGCCGGATTCGACACGTCGATTTTCACCGCCGGCGGATCGAGCGTCCCGGAATGGCGAGGATTCCGGAAATGATCGAGCAAACGCTCGCTATGCATTCGTGCTTCAATTATCCCTGAATGTTAGTGGTCGCCGCGGTGATCGAACGGCAGGGACAGGTCCTCATCTGCCAGCGCGGGCGCGACTCCCGCCACCCGTTAAAGTGGGAATTTCCAGGCGGTAAAGTCGAGCCTGGAGAGACTCCTGAGGACGCCCTCGCCCGCGAACTTCGCGAAGAGCTCGCGATCGATGCGCAGATCGCCGGCGAGCTGCATCGCCAGGAAGTTCGTTATCCGAACGGACCCAGCCTGACACTTCTGTTTTTTCTAGTAACGGAATTTAGAGGTGAGCCTCGAAATCTTCAGTTCGAGCAAATGGTGTGGGCCGATCCGCGACGCCTGGCCGATTACGATTTCCTCGAAGGCGATCTGGAGTTCATCCGCCGCCTGCCGGAAATCAGGAGCCGATAACGATCCCGTAGGTCCCCGACGCGCGATTGCCTACCATCACCGTCAGTTGCTGCGCGCCCGTGGGCAGGCCTGACGAGACGGTGAACTGGATGGCCACGGCCCCTTGTCCATTCGGCGGCGCGACCGCCGTCACCGTCTGCGCGATGCCCGCGATGGTGACGTTCACCGCCCAGGCGGCGGGATAATTTCCGTTCGCGTCCGCCAGATTGTACACCGTCAGCGTCACAACGTCCCCGGCGTGCGTGGTATGCGTCGCATCCAGCGGAACTCCGCCGCCGTTTATGGCCGAACTTACCGCCGGCGCGGGCGGATCCACCTGCATCACGATCGGCGGCAGATTGCTCCCATCCGGCGCGAACAATCGCACCACCGCCGGACCCATCAGCAGGCCGGCTGGAAGCGCCGCCACGATCTGTCCGTTCGCGTAGCTGAAGGACGCCGGCTGATTCGCAATCGTCATGGCCCATCCCGTCAGATTCTGCGGAAGTCCGGTGGTATTGATCACCGCGACCCCGTTGATCGGCACGCCCGGAAGCTGCGTTGCCTGATTTAACACCGGCGCCACCAGGCTCGCTGGCGGCGGATTCGCGGCCGTCACCTGAAACGCCGCCGCCTGCGTGGTTACTTGCAGTCCGCTCGCCACCGTCAGTGGGGAGACCTGTGTCGCTGACGCCGCTTTCGCCGAGACATTCACCAGCATCAGTCCCGGGCTGACCACGAACACCGATTTCACCGTAATATCACTCGATCCGAATCCGACCTGCGTCTGCCCGTCCACAAAATTCGTGTTGTAGCCGGTGATCCGGACCATCTGATCGGTGCCCGCCGTGATCGACGCCGGATCCACGCTGATCGCGGGATTCGCCGGCGCTCCGTAACTGAACATCGCCGGCAGCGCGTTCCCCAGCGCCTGTGATGAGGTCTGGTTATCGGCGGACAGCGCCTCCACCGACGCGCTGTAGCCGCTGCTCGCCGGCGGCGCCACAACCTGCAGCGACCCGTCGCCGTTCACGTTCAGCAATGTCGCCGGAGCGCCGTCGAACAAGATCCGGGTGTTCTGATTCAGATTGGATCCGGCAATCGTTACCGTCGCATTGCCCTGATTATCCGTGCTTCCCGTCACCGACGAAATCGCCGGAGCCGCTGAAGGCACCACGGTGAACGCGGCCGGCAAAACGTAGAGGTCGCCATTGAGCGTCACTGCCAGAGCGGTCGGCGTCGGCGTCTGAATCGCGTTACTCGGATACAGCGCGATCTGCAAGTAGTAGGCGGTAGTCCCGTTGGCCTGCGGCACCGCCTGATCGAACGAGAGCGTGGCGGGATTCAGTTGCGCCGATCCTCCCATAACGCTTACACTCAGCCCCGGCGCAACCTGATTCCCGTTCACCACGATCCCGTTGGCCGCGAACACCAGCCACCCATACCAGTTCGCGGGCACCGTCGGCTGGCTCACCGGCGATTGTCCGCTCGCTCCCAGAAATGCATATGTCGTCATCGACGAAACCGCCGGTCCCGGCCTGGCGATCACGTTGAAATTGATATTCGCCGTCGTGTTTCCCGCCTGCACACCCACCTGCGGCGTCTGCGTCCAGTCCGTTCCTCCACCATAGAACTGCGTCCCGAACGAGGTATTCGCCGGAAACGGATTGTTCGCCAGGTCCTGCGGCGGATGAATATTGTCCGGATACGCCTCGCCTTGCGCCGCCGGAGGTAGCGGATGCGCATAGACGTAATATTGTCCCGGAGGAATTCCCCGGATCTGATATGTTCCGTCCGGATTGGTCAGCGCGCTCACCGCCGTTCCGTTGGTCGAAAGCGCCACCACGTCGGCCATGTTGACTCCGCCGCCGTTGATCATCACCGAGCCGCTGATGATTCCCGTCGCGGCAACGAATCCGCTGGCCGGATAAAGCAGCGAAATTCCCGCGATGTCGTCGGCCGCGAGCGGCGCGGCCTTGGTGGTCGCCGCCGTGATCTGCGTCGACATCACGCTCGACGTCAGCGTGTGCTGCAATCCCAGCGAATGCCCGAATTCATGCACGATGGTCAGAAAAAACGAATCCGACCAGCTGGCTTGCCCGTACACCGTCAGATCGTTGCGCAGTTGAAGCTGGGAATTGACCAGCGGCAGCGAAGTCGCCCCGTTCGCCAGGTAGGCCGCCGGATTATCCACGGTCGTCGGCAGGGTCAGCGCCAGCAGCCCCGGCGGCATCTCGTCGCTGAACACCACGTCCACTTCGGGCGCCGGCGCCGGCGAATTCATCGGCGAAAGACCGCCAAAAGCCAGACGGATTCCCGACGTTCCCACCCGGTTCCACACGCTCGCCGCCGCGCGAATTTGATTGATCAGATTCGGGAAGCTGTCGCCCTGCATCATCGCGTGCGGCCCGGTGCTCGAAATAAAATACTGCACGGTCTGCCCTTGAAGCCCGTAAGCATCGCCTTGCGTGAGGTCGAACTTCACCGGAACCCGGGTGAACGGCGCGCTGCGTCCCGCGTAATAAATCCAGTAGTAATAAGCGGATGCGAATGGCGAGAGCAGGGCCAGCCCCGCCGCCATCGCCGCCATTCTGGTGACCCGCCGCATCTTACTTTCCCGCTCCCCGGATCTGCAGGATTTGGGCTTTCAGATCGCTCAACTTGACGGTCACCGCGGAATCGCTCACCGTATTGCCGGATTTGTCGACCATCGGCGCGCTCGCCGCCGGACGAACCAGCACTGAAGTGCCGGCTGCATCCTGCATCACATTGAAAACGCCCTGCGATAATCCCATCACCTGGGTCAGACCCGATCCGCTGGTCCACAGGAACAGCACATAATCCTGGCCGTCGTTCAGCGTGGGAGCCCCCGGCGCCATCTGCCGCAATCCCTTGGCTGCCCCGCCCGGAACCGCCACTTCCGATCCCGTCAGCGCGCCGCCCAGTGTCTCTTCAATCTGCAACTGATAGTAGGTATAGATGCTTCGGCCCCGGAACGCGCTATACGATCCGGTCACCTTGGCGTGGACGATTGCGGTCGACTGCCGGATCATGTCCGGCACGCTCAATTGTTCGAGCGTAGTCGCCCCCGCCATGGAGGCGAGAACGACCGCGAACGGAATGATCCGCATACCCATCAAGCGATCTGAAATGCACGCACTTACCCAATGTCAAATGATTGAGATGGCGTGACTTGCTTCTATGGAACGGACCTGTCTTGTGGACCCTGGACACGCAAAGTGGGACAGAATGGCACAATCAGGGGCTGGGCGGCGTGGGAACCAGCCGGAAAATCTCGAAAACCGGACGTCCGTTGGAATCGGAAATGGTCTGCTGCAGTTGTTCGCGCTTACCGGCCTCCGCCGCGGCTCGATCGAAGCTCGCGCGGACCCCTTTCATCACTTCCCGGCCTTCGACATGACCCACAAAGAGCGCCTGGGGATCGGAGAACATGGCGTGCAGGAAGAGCCGGTCGTATGCGGTCGGCTGCTCGGTCAGGAACGGAAAATCGCCGGGAAGAAGATCCAACCGCCCGCGGTGGAACAGCGACAGGGTGTTCAACATGCCCCAGTCGATTACATAAATCGGCCGCGAGGAATCCGTCAGCGCATCGGACAACGGAAAGAGCGCGTCGGTGAACGTGCCGCTAGCGCCATTGCGCTCAAACTTATAGAGATAATCGTTGACGACCAGCAGGTTCATGAGCACCAGAATGGCGCCCGCAATCGCGGCGGCTGGCCGCCAGGGTGCCGCGAACGTGGCGGCGATAAACATTTGCGGCATGGGCCACAGCAGCACGCTGTGATGGACGGCGCCGCCCGCGCCCCGCGTCGCCACCATAATGACCCAATCCACCACCATGAAAACCAAAGCGAACCGGGCCGCCGGCGAATGCCACCACCACGGCACCATGAGCAAGGCAAGCAGGAAAGCGTAAAGGGTCCAGCTGTGGGTACGCTCGCCGGAGACTTTTTGCACCAGCACCGCAATCCGCCCTACGGCGGAGTCGGGCATCTTCGGGTGGTCGGCCCAATCCTCGAACGCAAGGAATCCGAATAATCCTGAGCCGTCCATCGTTGAAGCGAGCATTCGGGCCTTTTGTAGTACTAGGGCTGGGTCCTCTCTATGCGCGTTTTGACGCAATGTCGTGAAAGGATGACGCAGATTATAGACTACAAAGGGCAAGGCTCCAAAAAGGAACGCGATTCCCGCAATGGTTACCCTCCTCGGGGTGACCAGGCTTTTGACTTCGGCCCGGAAAACCACCGCGACGCTCACCGCGAGTCCCGCTAAAGCCCAGGCAAATATGGCTTTATTCCAGAGTCCCAACCCGAAGAGGAAAAACCCGAGCGGCAGATCATATTTTCGGCTCCCCTCCTGCGCCGATCGCAGCACCAGAAGGCATCCGGTCACCAGCAATAAATGTTCGAGCGCAACGGGCCCCCAGTCGAAGGTGTTGGTTAGTAAGAACGACGGATCGGTGGCTAGGAGCATGGCCGCCAGAAATGCCGCTTTCGGCCCGGCGGATCTTTTCACTAAGTGGTAGAAAAAACAAACTGTTACAGCACCAGCCAAGACGACGGGAAGGCGCACGCTCCAGACGTTTGCGCCGAAAACCGCCAGAATCGGCCAATATAGAGCCGTTTTGAGCGTCCCTATATATGACATCACCATGAGAACAATCTGTTTATGGAACACTGTAATACAGAACTGACGGGCGTTCTGCTGGTACAAAGGCGCGGCGAATAGCGCTTCGTCATTTTGAACGCCAGCGAGCGGAATGAAGGCCAGCCCGAGTGCCAGAAACACGACGCTGGCGATCCAAACTCGAAAGCGTGTGCTAAGATTCGTCACGATCGGAAAACCGGATGGGAACTTTTTACGTAGCTCGAAATAGTATACGTCAAAGGAGAGATGAAACCCTGTGGCGTTTCAGGCGTCTGCAAAGGGGTGCGGCGGCGGCCGCTGATCGGTAGGAGAAGTCTGGATTAATGGTTTTGAGGTCGGGGGCCGATAACTGTCCGGTATAAACAATCGCCTTCGAGGACCGGCTCTGTCCACCCCCCGGACGGGGCCTGGCGATTGGTAGTTGGATTGCTTGCATCGAGCAGTCAGTTATGGTAAGTTGGAAAACACTTTCGGAGACGAAGAAGGGCTGCCCGGGTCAGCGAAGGTACAACCGGGTAGAGTTTGAGTCCTTTCCTGCCGGCCGGCAGGGCGGTGCGCCGCGCGGCGTACCTGCAAATCATCGTTTCAAAACGGGTTGGAAGATCTGAACCTTTTTGTTGACCTGTGCGTCTAATGCCTTGTGACGCGGACGAAATGAAACAAAGACAATAACGAAAGAAAGAAAAGAGAAGAGACAAGAGAGAGGCAGGACATGACAAAGAGCGAATTAAACAAATTTAAAAACATACTGGAGGCCAAGCAGGCAGAGCTGGCCCAGTTCGTGCGCAACCGCGAGGGAATCGCCATCGAGAAGAGCCCGGACGCGCTGGACGAAGTGCAGCACGCCGCCGAGCGTGAACTGGCGATCCGCAATCTGGACCGCGAATCGAATCTGCTGCGCAACGTTCGCGCAGCCCTGCGCCGCATCGACGAAGGCACCTTCGGCGTGTGCCTGCACTGCGAGGAAGACATCAGCCCGAAACGGCTGGCGGCAGTGCCGTGGACCGCGTTCTGCATCCAGTGCCAGGAAATTGCCGATCGCAACCAGAACGGCGACGGTTCCGAGAGCCTCGACGAACTGCTGGTCAGCGCCGCATAAATTCGCTCGCGAAAAACGACCTCCTCTCGGGCGCGGGCCGCTACAGATATTACGGTGCCGCGCCCTCGGTGTCTTCGCGCATTCTTTCTTTGATTCGAATATAAGAAATCATGCGCCCGGCTTTGTCTTTTTCGCGGCGGAAAGAATAAAAACGCAGGTCGCAAAAGGTGCAGACCTCCAGGGTCTCGATTTGCGAGGCGGGCACGCCGGCGTCGATCAGCATCTGACGATTGGCCGACGCTAAATCGACACGCCCCGCGCGATCGAGCCCGAACCGGCGCGCGACCTCTTCGCCGACCTCATAACAGCACTTGCCGATGCCCGGACCAATCGCAGCGACAATCCCTTGAGGGGCGGCGCCGCAAAGTTCCTCCATCTTCAACAGGGCTTGCCGTACAATCCCGGCTGCTGTCCCCCGCCATCCAGCATGAATCGCGGCGACGCAGCGCGTCCGCGTATCGGCTAGCAGGATCGGGTAACAGTCCGCTGTGCGAATGGAGAGCGCCAGGCTGCGGGCGGCAGTGACCAGACCGTCGCCCTGGCCCGCGCAGCCGGGCCCCGAAACCGTTAGGCAGGTGCCCGAATGAACCTGCTGAAGACTGGCCATTCCGTCCTGCGAAATGCCGGAATCGCGAGTCCCAAAACCGTGCTCGATCCAGCTCATTTGGGACATGTTCGAAGCTCGGAGGACGCCCATCGTCAGCCTGTTACACCTTTGAAATCAAGCATATTGTTAAAACCAGAAAAACTTGCACCTAGTACTTTCTTTCGTCTTGACACAGTACCCACGTACGGGTAAACTTGAAGTCCTGTAGGTACTAGAACCAAGCATCCGGAGGAAACACATGAAGTCCCTCTCAATTTGTATTTTAACAGCCGCATTGAGCGTCTCCCTGCACGCCACCACGGTGTTTTATAACACCACTGGCGCATTTACGGGTGGGACGGCCACCTCGACCGACGATTCCATTACGTTCACCGACGGCGCCACGGGTGACACCGCGACGCTGACGTACACTTTCGATCTCTCAGACTCGGTTACCTCGAATGGCACTCTGTCCAATGCCAACTTCGGAGAATTTTCGCTGGTGGTGAGCACTCCTGGAGTGATCATCAACATTCCGTCCACCACTTTCACGCTGACCATCAACCAGACGACGCCGGGTAACAATACCAGTCCCCTGATTCTGACCGGCACGCTTAGCGCGGGGCCGGTAAGCCAGACCTCCAGCGCCGTTAATGTGAGTTTTACGCCGAATTCCGGGGTCGTTACCGACACGACTGTGCCCGGCACGGCGACGTATGCCATGAACACGACCCCGATTACTCCGCAGTCGACCGGGCTCTCCACTCTGACCGGCACCATCGATTATGTAGCTGCTCAGACCTCCACCACTCCGGAGCCTGAGACGATGGCCATGATGGGCGCAGGGTTAGTCGGCCTCGCGCTGATCGCCCGGAGAAAGCGAGCATAGAGTCCAAGCAGATTCTTCTATCTCCAAACCCCCCGCGTCGAGCAATCGGCGCGGGTTTTTCTTTTGTAACGAGGTTTTTTAGTCGATGGTCTGATCGAGAAGCAGAGAGAATTGGCGGGATTTTTGATCGACTCGGGATTTGAGGTCGGCGAGCTCGTGCTCGATGGAGCGCAGACGATCCGCCAGATGGAGGCAGGCCAGCACGGCAATGCGGTTGGAGTCGGCGTTGCCGGCGCGCTGGGCGATTTCGGTCATCAGCTCATCGACGGAATGGGCCAGCGCCTCAACCTCGCCCGGTTCGTCGGTGGCGACCAACGAGTAGGTCTGGTTGAAAATCGTTACACGAACGGTTTTCCGGCCGGTTCCGGAGTCCATAGTTTACGAGCCGTTGAGCAGATCCATTTGACCGAGCAGTTTTTCGATGCGGCCGCGCACCTGTTTGCGCTCGCCGCGAAGCTCTTCCACTTCCTTGCGCAGCTTTTGAAACTCGAGCGCGGCGGAGGCGGCGGAATTGCGGGCGTCATCGCGTTCGGCACGCGCGGCTTCCCGTTCCGCGACCGCGGCGTCACGCTCGGCTTTCAACGAAGCGACCAACTCCACCGTGCGGCGGATGCGCTCTTCCAGATGAATTAAAGAATCGTCTTCAGGAGCGGGAGTACTCATTTTGAATCTTGACGTTTATGCCTTCTCGAGAGCAGCCTTGGCCTGCGCGACCAGCGCGCCGAAGCCGGCGGGATCGCTATTGGCCATGTCGGCGAGGATCTTGCGGTTCAGATCGATGCCGGCCTTCTTGAGCCCGCTCATAAAGCGGCTGTAGGACATCTCCGCCTGGCGGCAGGCGGCTCCGATACGCACGATCCACAGCGAGCGGAAATCGCGCTTCTTTAAGCGACGGCCGACATAGCCGTAGCGCAGCGATTTCTCGACCGCTTCCTGCGCGGAACGGTGCAGCTTGCTCTTGGTGAGGAAAAAGCCCTTGGCCAGGGCGAGTGTCTTCTTGCGGTTCTGACGCCGCTTGGAACCACGTTTTACTCTCGGCACGTTTGTTCTCCTTTAAACAAATGCGCACCATATACGGCACGCGAACCGGCGGATCAGGCACGTGCTGCGCGCTGTCCGCACGAAAAAAATCTCTAGGCCGGAGCCTAGTACGGAAGCATGCGCTTGATCTCGGGCGAATTGGCCGGGTCGGCCACATCCGAGTGTGCAAGGCGCCGCTTCCGGGCACGAGCTTTCGAGGTCAGGATATGACGCGCAAATGCATGCCGGCGTTTGATTTTGCCGGTGCCCGTCTTCTTGAACCTCTTGGCCGCACCCTTGTGGGTCTTCAACTTTGGCATGGGATGTCCTGGAATTGCCGGCGTGTAAAGCCGACCTCAAAAGAATAACACGATTCGGGAAGCGGTTGCAGAGATGGTCCCATCGGCGGACAGTCGACCGAGAGATCAATCAATATTTTCTTTAAGTTACGATGGTAATCGATTTGCTTTGGCCTCGGCATGGCCAAGCTGGAACATCTGCGCGATTTCATGCCGGCCCCGCCGGCAGAGGACTATTTCAAGCAAAGATCCGCCGAGGGGTGGCGGCTTTCAGCAATCGAGTGGGAGCGCGGCGCCGCCGCGAGCCGCGAACCGGTGGAGGAAGTTCCGTTCGGGTTGCGGGTGGCGAGCGACTGCAAGCGCCTGGAGGAAGATCCGGACGAGGTTCAAGTATTAATCCTGATGATGGAGACCATTGTCCAGGACGGTCCGCTATCGCAGGCGGCGCGGGTGATCAATGAGCGCGGGTACCGCACGCGGGACGGAGAGAAATGGACGCCACGGGCGCTGTTCTATCTGCTGCCGCGGCTGATCGAAACCGGTCCGCGGCTGTGCACCAGCGAAGAATGGGTGGAGCGGCGGAAACACATTTTCAACGTCGCATAAAAGAAGAGGCGGCCTTCAAGGCGCTGGCGCGGGCTCCGGCGCGGCGGGCCTCGGTGCGCTGATGGAGATGGCGCAGCGCGGCGGCGTAGGCGTTCAAGGGACCGGCGAGCTGCGGATCGTCCGGTCCGAACATGCGTTCGATGGATGCGATGACGCCTTGAAAGATTTGGGCAGCCGCGGCGTAATTTCCGCGATGCGCTTCAAGCGAGCCAAGGTTGGAGCGAAGCTGGGCGACGCGCAGCCCTTCGGAGCTTTCGTGTTCGGCGATCAGAAGCGCGCGGCGCAGATAGGTCTCCCCCTCGTCGAAGCGGTTCTGCGCGCCGAGCACGGTGAACATGTTGTTGAGCGGCCCGATCAGCTCGGGATGGGCGGGACCGAGCGCCGCTTCATACACCGGGATCGCGTCCAGGAGTTCGGCTTCTGCTTTGCCGTAGTCATGTTCGGCAGCGTAAACCATGGCCAGATTATTGGCGGCCTTGGCGGCTTCGAGCGACCATTCGCCCTGAAGCTGGATGAAGATCGAAATGGCGCGGCGCAGCACCGGCTCGGCGCGCGCGGCTTCACCGGCATCCATGAGCGTCAGGCTGAGGCTGTTCAGAGATTCGGCGAGGAGCGTCCGGTTGCCCGAAGCTTCCGCGACCGCCACGGCATGGCGCAGCAGAGGTTCGGCCTCGGCTTCGCGGTGAGTCAGATGCAGCACCGTCGCGAGGTTGATCCAGGCATGCTGCACGGTGGGATCCTCGGGGCCTAGGGCATGCTCCCGCAGCTCCGCGGCGCTGCGCAATGGGGGCTCGGCCGAGGCCAGCTCGCCGTGCCGTTCGAGCGCGAGCCCTAAATTGGAGAGCGCCGCCCAATAGCGCGAATCCGCGTCGCCGAATGATTTCGCTTCCGCCAGCGAGACTCGGAATTGAAGCGCGGCCGAAGCGAAGTTGCCAGCGCGATAGAGCCGCACGCCTTCGGCGTTGAGCTGCGTCCATCGCGCGTCGTCCGAACTTAAACCGGCGGAGGAGCTCTGGGCGAATACGAACAGTGCGCCGGAAACGGCCAGTATGAGAGTCCACATGATGCAGACAGAATGCCGTCGATGCCCGCGGGCGACAAGTGTGATCGGGTAAAGACCGAATCGACACTGATTTCCTACTGATCCGGAACAAACACTGCGCGTTCTCGTTCGTCTTAATGGGATGGAGCGCCGGCTGAGCAGGAAGGCCGGTTGTAACGTGGAAAAAGCAGCGGAGGCCGATCGGAAAGCAATCGAACGCCAACTGGAACGCATTCTGCAAAGCTCGTGCTTTCGCAAGTGCGCGCAGCTTTCCCGATTCTTGCGCTTCACGGTGGATCAGGCGCTGGCGGGAACCAACGGCGCGTCGAAGGAAACGCTGATCGGAGTGGAGATTTTCGGACGGCGGCCGGATTACGATCCGGGCTCCGATCCGGTGGTGCGGGTGGAGGCGCGCAGGCTGCGGCTGAAGCTGGCCGAATATTATTCCGGGGACGGGCGTGAAGATCCGCTGAGCATTGAAATGCCGAAAGGCGGATACCTGCCGCAGTTCGTCGGGCGCTGCGCCGCGCCGGACACGCGATCGATGGCCGTGTTGCCCTTTGCGCATCGCGCCGGCGACTCGACACTGGACGCGCTGTGCGAAGGCCTGGCCGCGCGTTTGATAGCGAGGCTCGCCAGTAGCGGAGGACTGCGGATGGTGGCCAGCACATCGGTGCTGCAGTATAAAAATTGCGCTCAGGACGCGCGGAAGATCGGTGAGGAATTATCGGCGTCGCTGATTCTGGAAGGCAGTTTACGACGCGCGGGCAAACGATTCCGATGCGATGCGCAACTGGTGTCGTCGCTCGACGGTCTGCATCGCTGGGCGGGATCGTTCGACAGCGGGCATCGCGATCCATTCGCGGTGGAAGACGAATTCGCGTCCTCGATCGCCGACGGAGTGCGCGCCGCTACAATGGGCGAATGAAGTTCGCGGGAAGGTCGCGGCGCATCGTCGCTCTGGCGCTAGGGGCGGCGCTCTGGGCATGCGGCGCGACGGCCATCCGGGACGTCACGGTGGTGGATGTCGCCTCCGCGTCGCTGCATCCGCACATGACGGTGCTGATCGAAAAGGATCGCATCGCGGCGGTGGGCGCTCAGGTAACGGTCCCACCGGGGGCGCGCGTTGTGGCCGGCTCCGGCAAATTTCTGATTCCAGGATTGTGGGACACGCACGTCCACCTGTGGTACCGGCAGAATCAGCTTCCGATGTTCCTCGCTTACGGCGTCACCGGAGTGCAGGATATGGGCAGCGATTTCGCGCGGACTTCCGCCTGGCGCGATGCAATCGAGAGCGGCAAGGCGATCGGCCCGCACATTTTGACGTCGGGTCCGCCGGTCGACGGCAGCGCGTCGGGGGACGACAAGCTTCCGGTCCTGGTGGCGCGCACTCCGGAAGAGGCGCGCAAGGCGTTCGACCAGCTTTATAACATGGACGTCGATTTCATCAAAGTCCTGTCCGGAATCCCGCGCGACGCGTATTTCGCGCTGGCGGAACAAGCTCGCCACTGGCACATGCGGCTGGAAGGTCACGTGCCGACGTCGGTGACCGCGTGGGAGGCGATCGAGGCGCGGCAGGAAAGCCTGGAACATTTATTCGGCGTGATGAAGGCGGTGCCCGGCGATCAGGAGGCGCTCGATTTCTTTGAGCAGTGCGCGACGCGCGGCATCCGGATCACGCCGACGCTGGTGCTGTGGCAGCGCATGGCCCACGTCCACGACGAGGCGCTGAAGAACGATCCGAGATTGAAGTACGTGCCGGAGTCGATCCGCAGCACCTGGCCGGAGCTGAAAGACGACGGCGCGGCGCTGAGGCAGCAGATCCAGGGAATTTACCGGCTGGTGAGCCTGAGTACACGCACTAAAGTGGAGGTTCTGGCGGGGACCGATACCGGCGATCCGTACACCATCCCCGGCGCGACGCTCCACGACGAACTGGAGCAGCTGGTAGCGGCCGGGATGTCGCCGCATCAGGCGCTGGTGGCGGCGACCATTAATCCCGCCCGTTTTTTCGAATGGGACGAATCGATGGGCACCATAGAAAAGGGCAAAGTGGCGGATCTGGTAATGCTGGACTCGAATCCCTTGGACGATATCCGGAACACGCGGAAAGTCCGCGCCGTATTCGCCAGAGGCCGCTATTTTTCCCGAAAACAGCTGGATGAGATCCTGGCCGGGCAGGAATCGAGGTAACCGTCGCGGGGGATCGCAGTATCCGGTATGAGGAGAGGTGTGAGATGGAAACGTTGCTTCGGGAATTGCGTTATGGCTCGCGGATACTGACCAAATCTCCTGGATTCGCCGCAGTCGCGATACTGACGCTGGGACTTGGGATCGGCGCGTCGACCGCTATTTTTTCGGTAGTGAACGCCGTTCTCCTGCGCGCGCTTCCCTATCCCAACCCGCAAAAGATCGTGCGCGTCTGGGAACAGGCTCCCAATGGCCATCGCATGAATCTGGCGGACCAGAATTTCGACGATTTTCGGACTCAGAACGACACCTTCGCGAGCCTGGCGGCGTATGAAGACCTGCCGTCGTCGATTGCCGGCGGCAGCGAGCCGGTGCGCGTCGATATCGCCGAAGTCTCCAGCGGCTTCTTCTCCACATTCGGGGTCGCGCCGTTTCGCGGACGGTTATTTTCGAGCGACGAGCAGCGGCTGCACGGAGCGCCGGCGGCGATCGTCAGCTATCGCTATTGGCAGCGCTATCTGGGCGGCGCGGCGGATCTCTCGCAATTCCACTTGCGAATGGAGGGAGCGGTCTATCCGGTGGTCGGCGTGATGCCGGAAGGTTTCGATTTTCCGTCCGGCGCCGCCGCGTGGCTTTCGCGCGAGCGATTCCCGGAGCAGCCTAGCAGGACAGGGCACAACTGGCGCGGCGTCGGCCGGGTCCGCGATGGGATCACGGTGGCACAGGCGCGGGCGAATCTCGGCACAATCGCGCGCCGCTCTGAAACAGGACTACGGAAAAGACGTGGATTTGAACGATGCCGCGGTGGTGCCTCTCGCCGACGCGTTGGTCGGCGATGTGCGCACCGCATTGCTCACGCTTCTGGGAGCGGTCGGCCTGTTGCTGCTGGTCGCGTGCGCCAACGTGGCTGGATTGCTTTTAGCGCGCACTTCCGCGAGGCGTAAGGAACTGGCTGTGCGCGCAGCGCTGGGCGCGGGCCGCGGCCGTCTGATTCAGCAATTTTTGTCTGAGGCGTTTTCGCTCTCGCTCGCGGGAGGCGTGTTCGGGATACTGATCGCCGCCAGCGCGGTGCGGGCATTGCCAGCGATTCTCCCCGCGAATCTGCCGCGGCAGGAAGGCGTGGCAATCAACACGCCCGTGCTGTTGTTCGCGCTTGCCGCAATCCTGGCGGTAGCTGTTTCGCTCGGACTTTTTGGCGCCTGGCGCGCCGCCTCCGTCGATCTGCAGCAAGCGCTTAGCCTCCGGCGCCCGCGGATACAGCGGCACGGCGCGCCAGCCAGCGGCTCCGAGGCTTTCTGGTGATCGGCGAAATCGCGACGACGCTGGTCATTCTGATTGGAGCCGGCCTGCTGGGCCGCAGCTTTGTGCGCCTGATTTCCACGAATCCAGGATTCCGGGCGCAAAACCTCATCACCATGGAGTTTCCGCTGCCGAGTCACGGGTGGCTGTCGCCGACGGACCCATCCGCGATCGCGCGTCAGACCCAGCAAATGGACGATATTCAGACCCGCCTTCGTTCCCTCCCCGGCGTGGAAACGGTGGGCCTGGCCGGAGCGCTTCCCGCAGCCGAGGGCGACAATCTGGCGGACGGAGATTTTGTAATTCTTAAGGGACGTAAGGCTCCCACCGATTTCGAGGCGTTCGCTCGCGCCGTTCACACCTATCCGGATACCGGACATGCCGAGTATTGTGTCGCGAGCGAGGCGTACTTCCGCGCCATGGGTATTCCGCTGGTCCGCGGACGAATGTTCGGGGAGCAGGATGGGTGGAATGCGCCCCATGTCGCTGTGATCAGCGAAGCGCTGGCTCGCCAGCGCTGGTCCGATCAGGACCCCATCGGCCAGGTGATCGAGTTCGGCAACATGGACGGCAATCTGAAACCGCTGACCATCGTCGGCATCGTCGGCGATGTGCGGGCAAGCGGTTTGGATCTGCCGCCGGACCGTATCATTTATGTCGATTATCGCCAGCGCGGACTGAACGCCAATTCCTCGCCGACGATCGTGATGCGCAGCGCGACGCCGCTCACCGCGATCGTTCCGGAGGCGCGCGCCATGTTCCATGAACTCGCGCCCGACGTGCCCGTGAAATTCTCCACCTTCGAGCAGGAGCTCGGCGGCTGGCTGGCGGATCGGCGATTCCTGCTCCTTCTGGTGGGATTATTCTCGGCCGCCGCACTGATTCTAGCCGCCGTGGGTATCTATGGAGTGGTGGCTTTTTCGGTCACGCGCCGCACTCAGGAGATCGGCATCCGGGTTTCGCTCGGCGCGCAGCGTTCCGACGTGCTGCGCCTGGTGGTGGGCGAAGGGGCGCGCCTGGCGATTCTGGGCGTCGCGATAGGCATCGCCGCATCGTTCGCGATCACTCGCCTGTTGTCCAGCCTGCTGTTCGGAGTCAGCGCCACCGACCCGGCGACGTTCGCCGGCGTAGCTGTGTTGCTATCGGTGGTAGCGCTGCTTGCGGCCTATATTCCGGCGCGGCGTGCCATGCGACTGGATCCGAATACCGCGCTGCGCTACGAATAGCCGGCGTCCCAGCCACATACCTTGCACTCCTATGGGTTCTCTTTTACAATACCCATAGAAGATCGAGGTATCCATGACGGCACCGAAATCGGAACTCCCTCAAGGGACACTGGACCTGTTGATTCTCACGGCGGTGGCCGCCGATCCGCTCCACGGCTATGCCATCGCGCAACGGTTGGAGCAAGTCTCGCGCGGTGTGGTCCAGGTTCCGGAAGGCTCGCTGTACCCCGCCCTGCACCGCCTGGAGAATCGGGGTCTTCTGGCTGCCGATTGGAAGAAGACCGATAGCGGGCGCGAGGCGAAGTTTTACCGGCTGACGCGCCAGGGCCGCAAGCAACTGGAGCGGGACGCCGCCAGCTGGCAGCGATTGGTCAAGGCGATCGGCCTCATTCTGGCCATGTCCGAAGGAGGCGCGTCATGAGCTGGTGGTCTCGCCTGCGGCGCCGGGAGCAGATGGAAGACCAGCTCGAGCGGGAGCTGCAATTTCACCTGGACCAACATATTGACGACCTGATCGCTCGCGGCCATGCTCCCGACGAGGCCCGTCGACTGGCCCGGTTCGCGCTTGGCGGTCCCGAGCAGGTGAAGGAAAAATGTCGCGACGCGCGCGGCACGCGCTGGCTGGAGGACGCGATGCAGGACGCCCGTTATGCGTTGCGTGCCTTCCGGCAGAAGCCCGGGTTCGCGGCCACCGCCGTGACCATTCTCGCATTGAGCATCGGCGCCACCACGGTGATGTTCACGATCGTCAACAGCGTGCTGCTGCGGCCGCTCGCGTTTCCGGAAGCCGACAGACTCGTGACCCTCCACGGATTCGAGGAACAGTTTGGCGAGTTCTGGGGATTCTCAAACCCCGACTTCACCGACATCCGGCGCGAGAGCCGGTCGCTGGCGGTCACGGCCTGGACTTACGGCGGAGGCACCATCAGCGCGCCAGGAGCGCCGGAGTATGTAAACGGCCGTCTGGTCTCAGGCGAGCTGCTCGCAACTCTGGGCGTTGCGCCGGTGCTGGGGCGCGGATTCCAGCCCGCCGACGACCAACCCGGCGCGCCTCCCGTGGCCATCATCAGCTACTCGTTGTGGCAGCGCCGGTTCGCCGGGAATCCGTCCGCCATCGGGAGCACGTTCGTCTACGAGGATCGACCGTATTCGCTGATCGGCGTCGCGCCGGCGGGCTTTCAATTGTCCGGAGACGCCGACGTGTACACGCCGCTCGGCCAGAGCACGGACCCGCGGTTGCAAAACCGCGCCGCACGTTTCATTCATGTAGTCGCCCGCCTGCGGCCCGGCGTCGAATTGGCCGGGGCTCGAGCCGAGCTTGCGATAATCGCTGGCCATCTGGCGGATCAATATCCGAAATTCGACCAGGGCGTCGCGATACGCGTGCGTCCGCTGCGGCAGGAGGTGGTCGGAGATGTTCGCGCGACATTGTGGCTGCTCCTGTCGGCCGTGGGACTCGTTTTGTTGATCGCCTGCGTGAACATCGCCAGCCTACTGCTGACGCGGGCTATATCACGGGAACGCGAACTGGCCATGCGCGCCGCGCTCGGTGCGGATGGGGCAGGCTCGCCCGCCAATGCCTGACCGAGAGCGCCGTGCTGGGAGTCACAGGCGGTTTATTGGGCATCGCGGTTGCGAAAATCAGCGTCCGCCCGTTTGTCGCGTTCTGGCCCGGCAGCCTGCCTCGCGCGGACGAGATTCATCTCGATTGGCGAGTGCTCGCGTTTGGAATCGGAGTCTCGCTTCTGAGCGGCCTCTTCTTCGGACTCGCACCCGCGCTACGCGTCCCATCGCGCGGCCTCGAAGAAGCGCTTCGCGGTGGAGGACGCACCATCGCCGGAGGCTCGCGCCGCCTGCATGGCGCTTTCATCATCGCCGAAATCGCGCTGGCGTTTGTGCTGCTGGTGTCCGCCGGGATGCTGGGCAACACCCTGCTCACACTCTCATCTCTCGATCCGGGACTGAATGTGCACAATATATTGACGGCGCGTTTCGCGATCTCTCCCGGCTCGCTTCGCAGCCCCACGCAGATCCGGTCCGCGTGGCAGGACGTGCTCGATCGCGCGCGCCAGTTGCCGGACGTGGAATCCGCGGCGCTCGCCGACATCATCCCCATGCGCGAAGGCGAGAATTCGTTGCCTTACCGGACTACGCCCGCTCCGCCACCGCCGAATCAGGAGCCGATCGCTCTCGCTTCGAGCGTGACCCCCGAATTTCTGTACGTGATGGGCATTCCCCTGCGCGCCGGCCGGTTCTTTAGCGATCACGATCGCCTGGAAAGTGAACCAGTGGTAGTGATCGATGAAAATCTGGCACGGCACGCTTTTGGAGGTGAGAATCCCGTCGGCCGGCATCTTTGGGTTCCGGCGTTCGGAGCAACTCCGGTGCAGATCGTCGGCGTGGTGGGCCATGTCCGACATTGGGGCCTGGCCGGCGACGATCAATCGCGCGTGCGCGATCAGATGTACTACCCCTTCGCTCAGGTGCCGGTGCCGCTGCTGCGTTTCTTTTCGTCGGTGATGTCGATTGCCGTGCGCACCCGAACTCCGCCCTTGAATGTCGTCGAGCCGTTACGCTTCGAGTTGCGCGGCGCAGCTGGGGACCAGGCGCTCTATGAACCGCGGACCATGGAACAACTGGTGAGCGCGTCGCTCGCACGGCAGCGCTTTCTGCTGTTCCTATTCGGCACATTCGCGGGCATCGCGCTGTTGCTCGCGTCGATCGGCGTGTATGGCGTGCTCGCCTATCTGACTGGATTGCGCGTGGCCGAGATCGGCATGCGCATGGCGCTGGGAGCGTCGGTTCGCGATGTCATCGGTCTGGTGCTGCGCCAGTCACTCGGGATGGTTTTGGTAGGACTTGGCGTGGGGATCCTCGCGGCTCTCGCGGCTGGCCGCGTCTTACAGCGTCTGGTGGAGGGAATGCAGCCGCTGCATGCCGCGACATTCGGAATCATGATTCCCCTTCTTCTGGGAGCCGCCCTGGTCGCGAGCTTCGTACCGGCTCGCCGGGCAAGCCGCGTGGATCCAGTCAGCGCGCTGCGGCAAGGGTAGTTCATGAAATCAGGAGTATGCCGAGCGAGTACGTAAGAGAAGTCTACCGAAAACGCCACGCCGATTGACTCAAGTCCGCGAAATCTCTATTCTCAGACCATGGAAGTGCATTTCACCCCGGAGCAGGAAGCTGAGCTTTCTCAAATCGCCGCGCGTGCTGGCACTGACCCCGAGCGTTTGGTGAAAGACGCTGCTCTGCGTCTGGTGGAGGAAACCGCACGCTTTCGCGCAGCCGTTCAGGAGGGCCTTTCCGAGGCCGTCCAAGGGCACCTCATCAACGATGATGAAGTCCGTCATTGGCTGGAACGGCAAGAGCGTTCTTGAATCACATCCGTTGGACTGCCGCAGCGTTCAGCGACCTCAAGGGTATCTCCAGCGGTCGGGCTTGATCCGAGAACCCGGGAACCAGTCGTTTCGGAAATACCGTCCTATATAATCGTGTATCGCACGATTGATCCCGACATCGTCGAAGTTCTGCGTATCTGGCACGGGGCACAGCAGCGCTAGCGCGCTAGACCTTCGGACGGATCATTTCGAACCGATCCCGCGTGCGTGAATAATCGTTCCCACCCATGCGGCCGATGGCTCGTAGTTTTTCGGGATCGATGCGGAAATTTTCGTCGATGACGCGGTCGTCGATGTGGAAACGGATTACTTCGCCGATGATCAGGCTCGCTCCGCGAGGGCGGGTGCTCAGGTCCAGGATCTGCATCAGCCTGCATTCCATGTTCACCGGCGATTCCAGAACGCGCGGGGGACGGATCAGGTCACTCGGCGCCGGCGTCAGGCCGGATTTTTCGAATTCGTCGACGCCCAACGCGTATTCGCCGGACGCGACGTTCATCTGCTCCGCGATTTCTTCGCTGACGATGTTCACCACGAATTCTTTCGTCGCCTGAACGTTGAGATACGTGTCTTTGCGCGGATTGCGGAAAGCGGTCGAAAAACAAATGACCGGCGGCTCGCCGCAAATCGCGTTGAAGAAGCTGAACGGCGCCAGGTTGTGGACGCCGTCCACGGAGATGGTGGACACGAACGCGATCGGCCTGGGGACCACGGAGCCGATCAGCAATTTGTAACTGGTCGAGCCGGGCGCTGAAGCCGGATCGACGATCACTTGGTGCTCGCGGCGGGGGCCGGACTCCAGGAAGCCCAGTATTCCTTCCACTCGACCTGCTCGCCCGCGGGCAGCACGTGAATCGGATTCAAACCGTCGAGCATCACCGCGTATTCATCGGTCTGGGTTTTCTTGTGCTGATTGGCCAGGGCTTTGGGATGCGGGCCGTGATGGATTCCGCGCGGGTGCAGGGTGCACATCCCCGCCTTGATGTTGTCGCGGCTGAAGAAATCGCCGTCGTGATAGAAAATGAATTCGTCGTAATCGGTGTTGCGGTGATAGAACGGAACGCGCAGCGCCGCGGGGTCCTGTTCGAGCGGACGCGGCACGAAACTGCACACCACGGCGCCCGGCGTGACGAAGGTCGAATGAACGCTCGGCGGCAGATGGGCCCGATGGCTCATTACCGGGCGTATGTCGCGCAGGTTGATCCTCCAGACCGTCAGGTCGCCCTTCCAGCCGACCACATCGAGCGGATTAAAAGGATAGAACACCTTGGAATATTCGTCGTCCGATTTGATGCGCACTTCCCACTCGTCGTTGCCGCGCGGACTGCGCGCGCCGCCCTGCACCGTCGGATCGGGCGTGACGATGACCCCGGGGTCGTACAGCGACGTCTGGCCGAGCAGGCCCTTTTCCGGCTGCTCGAACTCGCCTTGCGATTGAATGATGAGGAAGAAATTATCGGTCGTCTCTGGCACCAGGCGATAGGTGACGGCGCGCGGGATCACCAGGTAATCGCCGGGCTCGAAGGTCAGCGGACCGAAATCGGTTTCGACCATCCCCCGCCCGCGATGGACGAACAGCAGCTCATCGCCATCGGCATTGCGGAAATAAAACGGCATCGGCTTGGACCGGCGCGACACGTATACCTTCACGTCGTGGTTGCCCATAAACGCGACCGGCGCGCCTTCGGCGTCGTCCAGATCGGTGGGATGGAGCTTGTTCAGATCCAGGCAATGCGGGCGAAGCTTGCCTTCGAATCGAATCCAGTCCGTGGGCGGATGCGCGTGATAGAGGTGCGCGGATTTGCCGTAAAACCCCTTGCGGCCGTGCTCCTCTTCGTAGGTGCCCTCGGGCAGGCCGACGTGAGCCTGAGGTGCGAATTTGCCTTTCTTGAGGGGGTACATGCCTACAGCATAACGGGGATTCGGACGGAATGGAAGAGAGCACCACTTTCCAGAGGTGTTATTTGAACCGCAACACCATGTAGTAGTCGTCCACGTAGCTCGCATCGATCTTCAAGGCGTGTTTTTCGTGACCGTAGGTTTCAAAGCCGAGCGAGGTGTAGAGGCGCACGGCGGCGACCTGATCCGTAGTGACGTTCAGGTTGATCTGTTCGAGGCCGGCGTTCGCTTTGGCGCGCTCCACCAGCGCCTTGAGCATGCCGCGCGCGATTCCTTGATTGCGCCAGGTCGGCTGAACGTAAACCCCCCAGACGACACCCTTGTGGCGACTCTTGAGCCGGGGGCTGCGCGCGAATCCGGCCATGCCGATCAGCTGGCCGAAGGGAGCGAAAGCGCCCATCACGAAATTTTCAGCTGACGAGGCTGCCAGCCGGGACGCGATGGTTGCGGGCGGGATGGCGTCGTGCTCGGAAATCGATTCGGCGAAGGCGCGGGGAGCCAGTTCCAGGCGTTCGCGGCGGAGAGCGCGAAAGGCGTCCGCGTCCTCATGCTTCAGCTCGCGGATTTGAATGGCCACATCAGATTGTGGCACAACAAATTTCTCATTGCCCGGTCGGGCAGCCATTGCCAAAGAAGGTGACGGTGATGGTGCCTTCCTTCGGATTGGCGTTGCTGAACTCAGTCAGCTGGACGTGTTCGTATTCGGCGGATTGAACGGACGCCACGCCCATCATGGCGGCTGACTCGCGCAGCTTGTTGCCGCGCATCGAATCGGGCACCAGCTCGGAGAGAAAATCCTTCATGCGCCGGCGCATCTCATCACCGTGTTGGATTTTTGCGGTGCTCGGCATCAGCGCGGGGACTTGCAGCGAACAGACCTGATCCACCGGTCCGTAGTTGACGGTCATGTCGAATCCCTCGGGCATATGAAAGACTTCCCGATGAGGCGGCGACCCAAATTTCGCGCGCAAGGCCGAGGAATTGAGTTGGGCGACGGCCGGGAGACCGCACGCGATCGAACAGAAGACCACCCAGGCAATCCGCGGATTTGACCTCATGCCTGAAGTATACTCGCGAACGCGATCAGGGAATGCTAACGCTCGACACGACGCCGTCGGTCAGGTAGACGATGCCCAGATCGGCGTCCTTCGAAACATAGTGGAACGTTTCGGAGAGATGATCTTCTTCGAACATGGTCATGCGAGAAGACGGCTCGCCGATCTTCAGAACCGCGTCGCGAGTCATTCCGACAGTGATTTTCCTGACGTCTTCTGCGGTCATCGCAGGCGGCGGGGGAGGAGCAGGGGGCGGTACCGGCGCGGCGGCAACCGGCTCGGGAGCCGGCAACGGCGGAGCAACATGATGCACCGCCGCATGTCTTACCGGCGGGGGAGGAGGCACGGCGGATCCATCGGCCTTCGGAACACCAGGTCCGACTTCGAGCAGCGGCGTCGACGGGTTGGATTCTTTCACGGCCTTGGCGGATTTTCCGGCGGCCTGATCGACCTTGGAGAAGATGGAGGAGATTCCTTCGCTGACCTTCTTCCCGGCAACGCCGCCCACCGATCCACCCGCGGCGGCTCCCGCGGCTTCCACGATCGATTGCGCCGAGACGGAGAGTCCGCCGAGGAGTATAACCAGGATTATGTTGCGCATACGCAGTACCCCAATGGCCAGAGTAACAGCGGCTGCCTCTGATGGATACTGAGCGATTGCCTTAAATCGATTACAAAAAACGCCCAGCACCACTATCCTGTGGGTGGGCGATGAGTTATGATTGGGATCGAGAGGCTCCTCCTTATATGCCATCCTCTTCCATCGCGTCGGGACTGACCACCACGGAGGCTCCTTTTATAGAGGAAGCCCGCAAGCACGGCGAGTTGTACATTCAACAGCCTTATGAGTTGTACTCGGAAGAGAATCACGATACCTGGCGGCGGTTATACGCGCGGATGCAGCCCCGATGGGAGAAGTACGCGAATCAGCATTTCCTGGCCGGGCTGAGGTCGTTGTGTTTCGATCCGTCGCGGATGCCGCGGCTCGATGACGTCAACAGGTTTCTCCATCCGTTGACGGGATTCAAGGCCAAGGCAGTGAGCGGGTACGTTCCGGCATACCTGTTTTTCGATTGCCTGCGCAATCGCGAATTTCCGACGACCATCACCATCCGGCGCGCGGACCGGCTGGATTATCTTCCGGAACCGGATATCTTCCATGACATCGCGGGGCACGTTCCGATGCACACCGATCCGCACTTCGCCGATACGCTGGTGCGGTTTGGCGAGTGCGCCCACACGGCGGCGGAAATCGTGTCGGGGATTCGCGACGAAGCGGAGCGCGTGAGAACGCTGACCAGCATCATCAAAGCGATGGCGCGCTTTTTCTGGTTCACCATCGAGTTCGGCTTGATGAACTCGCGCGACGGATTAAAAGTTTACGGCAGCGGGCTGCTGAGCTCGTATGGCGAGATTCAGCATTGCATCGAGTCGCCTGACGTGCAGCGCTTTCCGATTCAGCTGGAATGGGCGATCAATCAGAGTTTCGAAATCGATCATTACCAGCCGCTGCTGTTCGTCGTCGACTCGTTCGATCATCTGTTCAGCCTGGTGGACAAGCTGGAAACGTGGATGAAGGAAGGCAAGCTGAACCACGTCGCGCCGGGCGAGCCGGGAGTGAACGAAGCGGATCTCAAGAGTTTCCTCGACGCCGCGGCGTAGGGACAGAGTACTCCCGTCCCCATCCAGACGGGAGCATGTCAAAGACCTAATATCCTTGGGATCGATCCCATTTTTACAGAACGAACCCAACGCAGTCACTGGACGCGAATGAGGGCGCCAGGTACTCTCTGATTCGAGATTATGCGACGGTTCTGATTCCGGATTGCCGCAGAAGTGGCATGTGGTTGAGGAAGAAGAGGAAAGAGTTTGACCAACAACGGGTTCTCGGCTATAGCGCTTTCTCGAAGTCGTTACCGGTGAGCCGGGGAAACCGGCTCATGCCGCGATGGTGATCCGCTGGATTCCAACGAACTCCAACTCGTCTTGCGGCGCGCCTTCGACTTCTACGCAGAGCTCGATTGCTTCCCGAATGCGCTCGATAACCTCATCGAGGGACCTAGCCTGGGTGTGGCATGCAGGAAGCTGAGGAACGGAGGCGACGTAAAAGCCTTCCTCGTCGCGTTCGATGATGACGTCAAATTGGCGAGCCACGGAATATCCTAGCCTTCCTATTCTAGCTCCGCGCCGAAGCCTTTCTTGATGGAGGAGAAATTCAACTGAGGTACCTTGGCGCTGTCGACGGAAAATTGCGGAGTGTCTCGTCTTGTAAGAATTTGCTGGACATCCCGCCCCATATTTTATCTTCCCTGCGCAACCGTCCGCTTTATCCATAACTCTTGCGCCCGTTGTCCGAAATATGGGAAAAGAGGGCATGTCTGAACGAATTGCGTCAAACGCCGCTCAGCCTGGGCTCATCAAGCGGACACTCCGAACGATGCTGGGAGATGATCCACGAGCTGGTTACGCTGTAAGCCTACTGTTTTGGCCGTATCTTTTCACCAGCCTAATAACCTGGTGGGACCGCGGTTCGTTTTGGGCACCGAAGTTTTCCTTCTTTGAAATCCTATTCGCGTGCGTGATGTACGTTCTTGGCGGTCGGCTTTGGGACCTGCACCACAAAGCAAACGATCAGGCGGACGGGATGGCGGAATTAAAGAGCACCCTGGAAGGGACGCTGGCGAAGGTACAGCAGCTGGGCGAGCGATTATCGGAAGTGGGGCGTCAGATCGATACCGCAAAACGCGTTTCGCTTGACATAACGGAACAGTTGGCAGCGGTCGAACACAAGATCGACGCGATCGAGTGCCGCTGAGACGAACAAACGGAACAGGGTAGTTTGGAAAATGCTTTTACAAGAACTGCGTTTCCCGAGCGCGATTCCTTTTGATTCGACGGTGCGTCGCGATAGCGGCATCGACCGCTTCCTTTGGTCGCGGCTCATGCGGTGGCGAGTTACGATGGTTGCAGTAGAATAATCTGATGCAACCCGACACCGCTCTTAAACTCGCTACCGGTCAGCTCAACCGGGTCCGCGATGAAATCGGGAAAATCATCGTCGGCCAACAGGATGTCGTCGATGGCGTTCTGATCTGCCTGCTGGCGGGAGGACACGTTCTGCTGGAAGGCGTTCCCGGCCTGGGCAAGACCACTCTGCTGCGCACGCTTTCGCGCGTGCTGCATCTGAAATATTCGCGCATTCAGTTCACGCCCGACCTGATGCCCGCCGACATCGTCGGCAGCATGATTATCGATACCGAAAGCGGAGCCAAGGCGCTGCGTTTTCAGCCGGGTCCGATTTTCGCGCACCTGGTCCTGGCCGACGAGATCAATCGCGCGACGCCGAAGACGCAATCCGCGCTGCTCGAAGCGATGCAGGAGCACACCGTCACCAGCGGCACCACGACGCACGATCTGGAAGCAGCCGTTTCTGGTGATGGCGACGCAGAATCCGATCGAAATGGAAGGGACCTATCCGCTGCCCGAAGCGCAGCTGGACCGGTTCCTGATGAAGATTCTGGTGCAGTATCCGTCGCGCGAGGATCTGAACACCATCGTCGAGCGCACCATTCAGAAGGACGAAATCATCGTCGGAGCCGGTGCTGAATCGCGAAGAGATTCTGGGGTTGCGCGATGTGTGCCATCACGTTCTGGTGGCGCCGCACGTGCAGGATCACGCGATCGATCTGGTGATGGCGACGCAGCCGGATACGGCGCAATCGCACGAACTGTCGAACAAGTTCATCCGCTATGGCAGCTCGCCGCGCGGGGCGCAGGCGCTGGTGGAATGCGGACGAGTGCTGGCGCTGATGAAAGGCCGGCTGCATCTTTCGACCGAAGACGTGGACGCGGTGGCGCCGGCGGTGCTGCGGCATCGCATCATTCTGAATTTCGACGCCCACGCGGAAGGACAGACCCCGGAGACGATGCTCTCGCAAGATCATCCCGAGCGTGGGGGCGACCAGCGGTTCACGTCACGTGGCGGAAGCAGCTTCTTGATCGACCGCGACTGCTCGAGAAGCTGGAGCGGCTGACGATCCACTGGCAGAAGTCGCTGCCGGGGCTGGTGGGCGGACACAACACGTCGCGCTTCGCCGGGCCGGGGCAGGAATTTCTGGATCACCGGCAGTTTCCATCAGGGCGACGATCTGCGCGCGGTCAACTGGCGCGGTCTATCTGCGCCTGGAAAAACTGTTCCTGAAGATGTTCCAACTGGAGCCGCGGATTCCGGTGCGGATGCTGCTGGATATCAGCCGGTCGATGCTGAGTGGGGACGGCGGGCAAGTTCGATTACGCGCGGAAGCTGGCCGGCGGCGCTGTGCTACGTGGGACTGGTGCGCCTGGATTCGATCTGCCTGCAACCGTTTTCGAAGAAGCTGGCCGACGCGTTCGTGGCGAGCGGCGGACGGCATCGATTTCAGCCGGCGCTGAATTTTCTGACGGCGTTACAGCCCGGCGGCACGACCAATTTCCTGGAAATCGCGCGCGAGTTCATTTCGAGCTATCCGCAGCGCGGACTGGTGATCGTGATCTCGGATTTCCTGGACGACGCCGATTGCGAGAAGCCGCTGCAATATCTTTCCGATTTCGGCCATGAGCTGATTCTGATCCAGGTATGGGCGATCCGAGGATCGCGAGCCGCCGTGGGAAGGCGAGCTGGAACTAGAGGACGCCGAAACGGGCCAGCATGTGGAATTGGCGTTCGATTCCGACGCGAGGGCGCAGTTATACGGCGGCGTTCGACGAATATTCGCAGGCACTTGCGCCGCGTCGCGTTGCGCAACAATGGCCGTTACGTGGGACTGCCGACGAACGTCCCAGTGGATGAAGCGATTTTCGGACCGCTGGTGCGCAGCGGAGCGGTGGAGTAGATGTATTTTCTAAATCTCAGTCTCGGCGAACTGCTGGGGCTGGCGGGAGCGATCTCGGCCGGCGTGGTCGCGTTGTATCTGCTCGACCGGTCGAAGCGGCAAGCAACTGGTGGCGACGCTGCGGTTCTGGATCGACGGCCGATGTGCGCACGGAGTTGAAGCATCGCCGGCGGATCCAGCAGCCGTGGAGCCTGCTGCTGCAGTTGCTCAGCATTCTGCTGCTGCTGCTCGCGGTGGCGGGGCCGAGGATTGGCGACGGCGCTGCAATCGGGCCGCGATCACGTGCTGATTCTGGACACGTCGGCGTGGATGGGCGCGCGGACGCGGCAGGGCACGCTGATGGACGAGGCGCAGGGCGTCGGCGAGGGCTTATTTACGGGCGCTGCCGAGCGCGGGACCGGGTGATGATCGTGCGCGCGGACGCGCTGGCGACGCCGGTGACGGCGTTCGAATCCGAATCGGCAGGCGCTGGACGAGGCGATCCGCGAGTCGCAGCCGGGCGCATCGGCGCTGAATCTGGAGCAGGCGTTCGAATTCGCGCAGAGGGCGCAGAAGCTGCAATCGCAGCGGGCGGGCGAGATCGTGTTCGCGGGAGCGGGCGCGGGTTCCCGAAGACGAGGCGACGCTGACCGCGGTGCCTTCGAATCTGCGAGTGCTGCCGGTGAACTGCGACGCTGGAAAATGTCGGGCTGCGGAAGATCGGACTGCGGCGGTCGCCCGCAGCGCCGGATACCTGGGACATTTTCGTCGCGGTGCGGAACTACGGAGCGCGGCCGCACGACGGTGGACCTGGCGCTGCAATTCGGCGGCGCGCCGGCGGGATCGAAGGCGTCTGTCGCTGAAGCCGGGCGCGGAGGAGCAGGCGACGTTCACTTATAAGACCAAGGCGGCGGGGTACCTGGAAGCGCGGCTCAATCCGCGGCGATGCGTTTCCGCAGGACGATCGCGCGGTGATCGAACTGCCGTCGCAGCAAGCCGCTGCGGGTGGTGGTGTATTCGGACGAGCCGCAGCTGCTGCGGCCGCTGCTCGCGTCGAATCCGCAGGTGGACGCGGTGTTCGAGCCGCCGGCGAAGTACGATCCGCAGCGTGAAGGCGGATATCGTGGTGCTCGACCGGTTCGCGCCGCCGGCGCGGCCCGCAGTGCGGATTCCATCTGGATTGAGCCGCCGGCCGCGGGGTCGCCGATTCCGGTGCGCGACACGCGATGCGAAGTGAAGCTGGAGCGTGGCGGCCGGATACGACGCTGGGCGCGGGGCTGCGTACGAAGGACGTGCGAGCTCGCATTCGGCGGAGATTTTCGCTCCGGCGCCGGGCGACATTCCGGTGGCGGAGGCGAGCGAGGGCCCGCTGATCGTCGCGCGGCCGGGCGTCGCCGAAGATCGTCGTGATCGGGTTTCGATCCGGTGCGGTCGTCCATGAAATACGATCTGGCGACGCCGCTGCTGATCGCGAATATCCTGCGCTGGATGGCGCCGGAAACGTTTCCGCAGGCGGAAGTGCAGGCGGGGACGGTGGGCACGGTCAACGTCCCGCTGGAGAAGGGCACCGATCCGGCGAGTGTCCGGGTGATTGACGCGAAGACCAACGGCCGCTGCCGTTCACGATCGAAGGCAATTCGCTGCGATTTCTTCGCGGGCGCGCCGGGGACGGTGCGCGTGCTGACGGGAGATCGCGAGAGCGGTTTATTCGCTGACGCTGCCGGATGTGGCGGAAACGGCGTGGCGTCCGCCGGCAGAATGTGCGTCGCGGGATTCCGCGAGTCGTCGGAAGCAGAGTTCGTCGGCCACCGATCTGTGGCCGTGGCTGGCGGCGTCTGGGCGGGCTCGGGCTGCTGGCTGACTGGCTGCTGTATCGGACGCAGCCGGGCGTTCCGGTTACGGGCCGGGACGATGGCGGCGAGCATCGCTCTGAGCGAGCCGCGTGGAGGAAAGCGTCATGACCTTCGATCGCGCGTGGGTGCTGCTGATCGCCTGGATTCCGCTCGCCTGGATGGTCTTCGAATGGCGGCGGACGTCGCGGCAGCTGGGCGCTGGTGCTGAAGGCGCTGTCGCTGGCGGCGATTCTGCTCGCGCTGGCGGAGCCGCGATTGGCCATCAACGAAACCAAGGTCGCGGTGGCGGTGCTGGTGGACACGTCGGCCAGCGTTTCGCCGGCGGATCTGGAACGCGCGTCGCAGATCGCGTCGGAAATTGCCGAGCGAGCGCGGCCGGCAACTGGATGCGGGTGATTCCGTTCGCGCGGTCGACGCGCTCGCTCGATGCGAGAGAGGATCAGAAGCCGTGGAAGCTGCAGCCGACGTCGGGCGAAGCGGGGCGCGCTACGGATCTGGAGGCGCGCGGTTCGCGAAGCGGTCGCGTCGCTGCCGGCGGGCATGGTGCCGCGCGTCGCGCTGATTTCCGACGGCAAGGAGAACAAGGGCAGCATCGCGCGCGCGGCGTGGCAGGCGCAGCAGTTGGGCATTCCGATCGACACGTTTCGCGATGAAGGGGCGGCCGCAGCCGGCGCTGCGGCTGGAATCGATCAGCCTGCCGTCGATCGCGTTCACCGGCGAGCAGTTTCCGATCGACGTGGTCGGTGTCGGCGCCCAAGGCCGGTCCGGCGGAAGTGGAGTTGTCGGCCGAGGGCCGTACGCTGGGAAAGACGCAGGTGCACGCTGGCGGCGGGCGAGAATCCGGTGCGGCTGCATGCGAGCTTGAATACGCCGGGGGCGCTGGATCTGTCGCATCGCGATTCGCGCGCAAGGACGCGGGCGAAGTGCACTTCGACCAGGCGGTGATGCTGCGGCGTCCCAAGGTGCTGTACGTTACCGCAGGATCCGGCGGACGGTGAATTCGCATCTGCCGGCGACGCTGGCCGCGGCGCAGTTCGATGTGACAGCGGGTCGAACGATTTCACCAGCGGCAATCTGGCGCGAGTATCAGCTGGTGGTTTTCAACAACTGGGATCTGGAGACGATTGCGCCGACGCGCAAGGACGAGATCGAGAAATACGTGAAGCAGGGCGGCGGGCTGCTGGTGATCGGCGGCGAGCGCAACATGTATCGACGGCAAGGACAAGAAGGCGAGGACGCGCTCGACCGCGACGCTGCCGGCGAAGCTGGCGCCGCCGCGGTCGCCCGAGGGCACGGCGGTGGTGCTGATCATCGACAAATCGTCGTCGATGGAAGGGCGCAAGATGGAACTGGCGCGCGCTGGCGGCGATCGGCGTGGTGGATAATCTGCGGCCGATCGACATGGTGGGCGTGCTGATTTTCGACAACTCGTTTCAATGGGCGGTGCCGATGCGGCGCGCCGAGGACCGCACGCTGATCAAGCGCCTGATTTCGGGCATCACGCCGGACGGCGGCACGCAGATCGCGCCGGCGCTGACCGAAGCGTATCGCAAGATTCTTGCCGGCCAACGCGACCTATCAAGCACATCGTGCTGCTGACCGACGGAATTTCCGAAGAAGGCGACAGCTATGGATCTGTCGCGCGAAGCGCAGCTGCAAGCAGGTCACCATTTCGACGGTCGGGCTGGGGCAGGACGTGAATCGCGCGTATCTGGAAAAGGTCGCGACAGTTGGCGGGCGGGAAATCGTATTTCCTGAACGAGCCGGCGGGCCTGGAACAGATCCTGCTGCGCGACGTGATGGAGCACACCGGATCGACGGCGGTGGAGAAGCCGCTGGCGCCGAAGGTGGCGAAGCAGACCGAAATTCTGGACGGCGTGCGGATGGAGACTGCGCCGGCGCTGAAGGGCTATGTCAGGTTCATCGCCAAGCCGAGCGCGGAAACGATTCTGAGCATCGACCGCGATCCGCTGCTGTCGCGCTGGCAGTACGGGCTGGGCCGCGTCGGCCGTGTTCGCGTCGGACGCGAAGGCTCGCTGGGCGGCGGACTGGGTGACGTGGAAGGGCTACGACAAATTCTGGACCAATCTGACGCCGCGACCTGCTGCCGCACGCGCAGGCCGGCGAGGCCACGGTGGAGTTCGACAGCGCCAATGGCGATCTGGTGGTGGACTATCGCCTGGGCCGCGATGTGGAGGAGCCCGCGAAGATCCCGGAGATTTTCGTGTTCGGTCCGGATGGGTTCCAGAAGCCGATCGCGGTGAAGAAAATCGCCGCGGGAACGTTCCGCGGGCGGGTGCAGATCGGATCGCGCGAGGGATTGTTCCGCGTGCGTCCGCTGGTGGAATCGCGGGCGTTTCCGGAAGCCGGCCTGTACCGGCCGGAAGCGGAGCTGGCCGATTACGGGTCGAACGAGGCGCTGCTGAAGCAGGTGGCCGAATTCACCGGCGGGCGCTTTCAGCCGGATCCGAAAGCGGTGTTCGACGCGGGGCGCGGCAGCATCGCATCGACGCTGCATTTGTGGCCGGGATTGCTGGCGCTGGCGATCGTGCTGAATCTGGTCGAGCTGGTGTTGCGCAAGTGGAAGGGCGTTCTGGGAAAGGCTTGAGCCGGCAACATGCTGATGCTTGCCGCGCAGTTGATCCTGCTGGGAACGGGAACGCCGAATGCGGATCCGCAGCGCTCGGGACCGTCGGTGGCGATTGTCGCGAACGGCCAGCCTTACATCGTCGACTTCGGTCCAGGGGTAGTGCGGCGCGCCGCGGCGGCGGGAATCACACCGAAGAATCTGACGATCGCGTTCGCGACGCATCTGCATTCCGATCACACCACCGGCCTGCCGGATTTGATCTTGACGCCCTGGACTTTGGAGCGTGAAGCGCCTCTGCAACTGTATGGACCGCGCGGACTGCGTTCCATGGCGGAGCACATCGAGAAAGCGTATCGCGAGGATATTCACATCCGGCTGACCGGCGGCGAGCCGTCAAACAAGAGCGGATATAAAGTAGCGGTGCACGAGATTCAAGCAGGCGAAATTTATCGCGATGCGAATGTCACGGTGACGGCGTTTCGGGTGGCGCACGGAGAGTGGAAAGATGCGTTCGGATACCGATTCGACGCGGGCGGGAGGAGTTTCGTGATCTCGGGCGATACGATTCCCACGGATGCCGTGGTGAATGCGTGCCATGGGTGCGACGTACTGGTTCATGAGGTGTATTCGGAATCGGGTTTCGCGCGGCGTCCGCCCGAGTGGCAGCGATACCACGCGCGTTATCACACTTCATCGAAACAACTGGGCGAGGTCGCGACCAAAGCGCGGCCTGGAGTGCTGGTGTTGTATCACCAGCTTTTCTGGGGCACTTCGGAGGCGGAGCTGCTTGAGGAAGTGCGGCGCGGCTACGCCGGCAAAGTTGTGAGCGGCCACGACCTGGGCGTCTACTGAAACGTCACGCCGGTCCGGGCCGCTTCGAGCTGCAGTTCCGCCGATGCCGCGTCCACCGGCTTGGAGAACAGAAAACCCTGACCGGTTTCGCAACCGAGCTGGACCAGAACATCCAGCTGCTCCTGCTCTTCGATGCCTTCGGCGACCACACTCATGTCCAGCGCGTGCGCCAGATTCATAATGGCCTCGACGATGACGTGCGAATCAGGATCTTCGGCCAGGCGCATGACGAAGGAGCGGTCGATCTTGAGGGAATCAAAGTGCAGCGTGCGCAAATAGCTGAGCGACGAATATCCGGTACCGAAATCGTCGAGTTTGAGTCCCACTTGAAGGCGTTGCAGCTTGGTGAGCACATCGCGCGCGGATTCAAGATCGGTCATCAAAGAGCTTTCGGTCAGCTCGAGCTTCAGCGTCTCCGGAGGAATACCGGTCTCCTCCAGCAGAGCGCGCACGCCGTCGACCAGACCGGAATCGGCGAGCTGTTTCACCGAGAGGTTGACGTTCATGCTGAGCGGCGGATCGGAGGGAAACTTGGCCTGCCAGGCTTTCAACTGATGGCAGGCCTTCGCCAGAATCCACTCGCCGAGAGAAACGATCAAGCCGGTTTCTTCAGCTAGCGGGATAAATTCGCCGGGGGACACCAAGCCGCGCTCGGGATGATACCAGCGCATCAGGGCTTCGAATCCGACGATGGTGCCGCGTTTTAAATTTACCTTGGGCTGATAGAACACCGCGAATTGGTTCAGCTCCAGCGCGCGGCGGAGGTCCTGAACCAGCGTCATTCTGGCTTTGGCCCGTTCGCGCAGGCCGGGCTTGAACATTTCCCAGCGGTTCTTTCCGCACTCTTTGGCGCGGTACATCGCGATATCGGCGTCGCGAAGAAGATCTTCGGGCGCGGATCCCGGGATCACTTCGGCGACGATGCCGAGGCTTGCGCTGAGCACGATTTCCGAGCCGCGAATCGCCACCGGACGAGGAATCTGATCGAGAACCTTCAGCGCGAGCGCGGCCGCGTCGGCAGGTCCGCAATCTTCGAAAAACAGGGCGAACTCATCTCCGCCGATGCGCGCGACGGCGGCTCCGGGGGTGTGGGTCGCGGCCAGGGACTGAAGGCGGGAGCCGATCTCCGCAAGAACGGCATCGCCGAGCTCATGTCCGAAGCTGCCATTGACAACTTTGAATCCATCGAGGTCCAGCAGCAAAAGCGCGAATGGCTTTCCCTGACCGAGCGCCGCCGCGAGCCGGTCCAGCATCAAACGGCGGTTGCCAAGGCCGGTCAACGGGTCGACCAGCTTGGTGGCGGAGACGTCGGTGAGCGATCCGGCGAGGCGCAGCGGCTTGTTCTCCACGGAGAACAGCGCGGCGCCGCGAGTCAGGACCCATTGATATTCTCCGCCTTCGTTGCGAATGCGGAACTCGCTTTGAAATTCCGGGCTGCGATTTTCCAGATGCGCGGCGAGATCGATTTTCACACGCGGCAAATCCTCGGGGTGAATCAAGGCGGACCAGAATCCAATATCGCCGCTGGGTTCGTCCTTATAGCCGAGGATGAGGGCGCACCGCGGAGACAGACGCATGGAGCCATCCGCCAGATCCCAATCCCACAGACCGTCGTTCGACCCGCGTGCGGCAAGGGAGAGGCTTTTTTCTCTTTCGCGAACCGATTTATCGGCTTTCGACCGCGCGAGCTGGGCCTCGATGCGCGCGGTGACGACCGGCATGTCGACCGGTTTCATCACGTAGTCATTGGCCCCGCCGTTGAGCGCATCCACCACCGTCTGGCTCTGGTCGACGGCGGTCACCATGATGACGGGAAGATCGCTCTGCGAGTAAGTGGCGCGCAACAGGCGAAGCAGGTCGAGGCCGCTGAGCCCGGGCATCATCTGGTCCAGCAGAACCAGATCGTACTGAGCGGCGCGAATCTTTTCCATGGCGTCGTAACCATCTTCGGCTACGTCCACCGTGAACCCTCGGCGCATCAGCCGGCGGGACAGCATGTCACGGTTATTGGCGTCGTCGTCCACCACCAGCAATTTTTCGGGGGTCAATTCTCACGCTCCTCTGATCGTTTCGGCAGAATCGGCCGTTGTGTGAGGAGCTGGTTCGGCGGGCAAGGAAATAGTAAACGTGGAGCCTTGGCCCGCGATGCTTTCGAGAGTAATATCCCCTCCCATTAGCCGGCAATACTTACGGCTGATGGCGAGGCCTAGTCCGGTGCCCCCAAATTTTCGGGTCTGAGAAGGCTCCAGTTGAACGAAAGCTTCAAAAAGGCGCCCAGCCTGATCGGGAGCGATCCCGATGCCGGTATCCTGAACGCTGATGTCGCACCAATTGTGCCCCTTACGGCGGACGGAGCATGCCCGCAACGTCACGGTGCCGTTCTCAGTAAATTTGCAGGCATTACTGGCGAGATTCAACAAACTCTGGCGGAAACGAAGCGGGTCCCCGATCACCTCCAACGGATCGGCGGGCGATTCGAGCACCAGACGATTGTGATTACTAAGGGCCATGGGTTCCACGGTGTCGGCGACATCCTGCATAATTTCGCGCACACTGACAGGTTGGGCACCCATTTTCATGCGCCCGGCGTCAGCCTTGGAGTAATCGAGCAAGTCGTTCATCAGGTCCAGCAGCATCTTGCCGGCGCCGCGGATTTTCCGCAAGTCGGGGAGAAGCGATTCCCAACCGCGATCCTGGCATTCCTCCGCGGCCATTTCGCTGTATCCGATGATGGCGTTGAGAGGCGTGCGCAATTCATGACCCATGTTGGCGAGAAACTGCCCTTTCGCTTTGCTGGCCTGCTCCGCCAGATCGCGGGAGACCAAGGTCGCAGCCAGGCGGTCGAGCATCCGATTGAAAGAATCGGCGAGCGCTGCAATTTCGGCGGCGCCGGAAATCCGGGCACGCCGGCCAAGGGTCTCTTCATCGATGCTCGCCGCAAACGTGGCCAGAGCATGAACGGGCGCCAGCTCTTTACGCAACTGAAAGAAGACAAACGCGAGAATGATGATCAACGCAAAGGTCCAGACCACCACGGTCCTACGGAGGGCGATCATGGCATTGGCTTTAGGGCGATCGACGGACAGACCGATGCGCACCATGCCGAGCGAGGTCACGTTTGCGCGTTCCTCGCCGATGCCAAGCAGGACGTTCGTATCGGGTGCGTCTACCAGATAGGACGCCTCGATGATGGTCCGCGACCGTGATGGGGTCTCGATGCGGCGGACGGAGCTCCATTGCTCGGTGGAACAGGGCGGAATATCAGACTCGGCGAAGCCACTCGCCGCCAGGCGGATGCCCTGGCAGTTTCGGTCCACGATTTCGACAAAGAGGACGTCCTGGATGGCGACGGACTTCTCGGCGAGTCGCCGCAGTTCCGGCCAGTCATGCACCAGGAGCGAGAATTGCGCCTGCGCGGCCACGAACTGCACAATGGTGTTGCCGCGCTGATCCGATTCCTGTTGATACACACCCCGCATGCTCATGAGGAATGTAGTGCCGGTGATGATCGCGACCGCGGCGGCTAGCAGGGAATGAAACAGCAGCGAGTCCATCAACATGCTTCGTCGAACTGATTTTTGCTCAGGCATGGCTACTTGAGAATGACGACCCCTTCTTTGATCTGAGGCTCCAATCCGATGAGCCGGGCGATTCTGGGATTCACGGAGATGACGACCGCTCGCGGTTCCTCGTCGAGGTGCGTCGAATGGCCGGAGAGAATGCGGATCATCAGCTCTCCGGTTTGTTTTCCGAGTTCGTGAAAATCGGGATAGACGCCGGCTAGGGCTCCGGCGCGCACGAATGCGGCGGAGAATCCGACGATGGGCAGACGATTTTCGAGAGACGCCATCACCAGAGGCTTCAAGGTGGCGCTGTTATATAGCTCGACATCGGGCTGGGCGATGACGAAGTCCACTTTGCCCTTCAAGGATTGGAAGACGTCCAGAAGTTTGTCGGGACCAGGGCATTCGACGATCAGCAGATCAAATCCGCTTTGATGCAGACGGGTGAGAACGGCGGCGTCAGGAACGACCTGGGCTGCGCGCCGGATCAAGCCGAGGCGCGATTTTCCAGGAAACGCCGCGTGCAGACGATCGGCAATCAGGGCAAGGGGGACGTCGGCAAAAACGGCTCCAGCGCGCTGCGAGGCGTCGAGCTTCAAGTCCGCGCGCAAGATCAGGGCGGGCAGCAGGGGCGGGTGCGAGCGGATGTCCGCGAGGCGATCGACCGCGCCAACACCGAAAGCGGCGATCAACCTGGGCGACAGGGCGATGGTTTGGGCTAGAGTGGCGGCCCCGCCGGATTCCGCGAGATCGATATATCGAATCTGGCAGGGTGCGCTGGCCAGAGCTTCCTTAGTCCCGGCCACGGCCTGATCGTAGGCTTCCGAGCCGGAGCGAAACACAACGGCGGCCTGGCAAGACGCACCGTCACCCGCGAAGGCGGGAACGCCGCCAAGGAGCGTCGCGAAAATCAGGGTTCGGGCAAGACGCGTCACAGTCGAAACCTTACTTCTCCGGGCTCCAGACGAATTTGACGAAAAGGGAGCGTGGCTCGCCGGCGATCTCGTCCAGCGAGAGGCCGACGGGGTCCTGATAGGCCCAGTTGAGTGCGTTGCGCATCCCGAACTGGAGTTCGCTGCCGAAAGGAAGACGCTGGACCGTAAGAGTGAGATCGGCTCGCAGCACCGGACGCACGGCATCTCCGGCGAAGGTGAGACGCGAACTCATCCACAGCCATTCATTGGAGAATTTCACGCGGCGGCCGGCGGGCACCGCCCATCGAACTTTCGCGAGGTATGCCGGCGAGTTCGCAAAGCGGACTCCAGAACCGTCTTCGGCGGCGTGCTGCCAGGAGAAGCTTCCGGTGGTTTCGAGCCATGCGCGAGGCTTTCCGCCGAGCTCGAATTCGACGCCTTGAGCGCGGCTGCCTTCGAGATTTTCGAAAGTCGATCCACCGTTATCCAGGTAGACGGCCTGAATGAGATTGGAGAGCCGGTAATCGTATACTTTGGCGACTCCGGAAATGCCGTGAGAGAAGTGATGGCTCGCCACCAGCTCGAAAGTATTCGCCGTTTCGGGACGAAGCGGACCGGCTTGCAGGAAGGCGATGTCGTCGTAATAGAACTGCTCAAACGCATTGGGATCGCGAAACGAGCGGCCGTAGATGAATTTATAAGTGGTCCGCGGCGAGGCCTGAAAACTGACGGCTACGCGAGGAGAAACAAATGCGCCGTAATAGCGGTGCTCGTCAAGGCGGACTCCAAGGTCGACGCTCCATCGCGCGGAGAGGCGTTTTTCGTCTTGCAGAAATATCGCGGCGCTTCGCCCGGGCCTGCTGATCGAGAGCAGTTCCGACGGCTGCGGGTATATTTCGCGATCGTACTGAAGGTTACGGAGGTCAACGCTCGCTTCGAGCCCCGAGGTGAGTGAACCGAACACGCCGACATCGAGCCGGTAGTTGATTCGCGAGGTCAGCCAGTCGCCATCGGCGTAGCTGTTGCGTTCGAGCAGGCCGGAATCGCCGGCGAAGTCGAACCGATCGGCATAGCGGTAGTTATCGTAGCTGGTCTCCCATCGCAAGTCACCCGGGCCGAGAGACCGCGAATAGACAGCGCTGATGAAATTGCGGCTGTCGTCAACATGATTGCCGCGCGAAAAGAAGGTGTTCGCGTCGTAATCCCACGCGAGGGGCACGTTTTTCTGGCGGCCGTTGAAGTAGGCCATCACGTTCCAGTTGCGCCAGACCAGATTCGCGAAGGTGTGATAGCCGCGCTCGCCGTCCATGTTGATGGCGTGGCCGCCGCCGAACTGCGGAAGATCGAGCTCAGCGAAATACAGATTTTCGCCGGTGTTATTAATTACCGACGCGGAAATCAGCAGATTCGCGCCTTTGCCAAGGTAATACGAACCGGCGATCATCGCTTTCTTCTGTCCGAAACTCCCTCCCTCGAGGGTCGCGTAATTTTTCGCGAAATCGACCGGAGAAATGGTGACCACGTTGACGGTGGCAAGTATGCCGTTCGATCCGAACAGAGCGGAGGAAGGTCCGCGCACCACTTCGATGCGTTGGACCAGATCCATATCGAGCCCGAAATCCTGCTCGAAATAGTTGTTGGAGGAATAGACATTCTCGGTCATCGGATGACCGTTGATCATGACCAGGAAACGGGTGTTGTTGTCGCCGGGCAGCGAAAATCCGCTTACGCCGGTGTAGCTATACATGTGATCGTTCGAGGAATAGAAGCCGCGAACGCCAGCCAGCGCTTCGCCCAGCGTGCGATATCCGTAAGTGCGGATCTCCTCGCGAGTGATGACGGTGACGTCGGCCGGGGCTTCATCAAGAGTCTGCGAATGAAGCGCGGCAGCTTCCACTTTGGGCAAGTCTTCCTGAAACGGATCCTTATTTTTCTGCGGATCGTCGTCCAAGGCAAACGCGAGACACGACAGGCAAACGAATAACGCAATACAACGGGAAACGAAATTGAGCACCCTCGCCCCTCCATGGCCCTCATCGGCCGGGGAGCGGTGGATTTGAGGAAAGCCCTATCTCCAGACGCGGCGGACCACCCACAGCAGGGTCGAGCCGCTGAGAACGAATACGCCCAACAGCGCCACGGCGTATCCGGTCCGGCCGTAGAGAACATTGCCGACGGTGAATAATCCAGACCAGACGACGGCGACCCCGGCGAGCCAGCCGATCATCGCCATGGGGACGTTGTCGGCGTCGGCGCTGACAATCGGGCCGGCCTCCTGGCGGATGGATCCCCATCCCGGGCCGAACGGATGCACCTTTTTATAGAACTGGACCAGGGTATGGCGATCGGTCCGCGGGCCCAAATAGGCGGTGGCGATCCAGCAGACGGTGGTGAAAACGACCGTCGCCAGCAGTTCCAGATGAGTCCCCCAGGACATGCCGAAGCGATGCAGAACGATAAACACCACGGAGATCCCAAACGAACTGATCATCGCCACGATTTCACACCACGCGGTGATGCGCCACCAGAACCATCGCAGCAAATAAAGTAGGCCGGTCCCGGCGCCCACCTGGAGCATGATATTGAAATTTTCCTGGGCGGTCTGCAACACGAAAACCAGCGCCGACGAGAGGACAAATAGCAGGACCGTGGCGATGCGCCCGGCGAAGACGTAGTGTTTCTCAGTCTCCTGTGGACGCAGCAGACGGCGATAAAAATCGTGCACCAGGTACGATGCACCCCAGTTGAGATGGGTCAGGATGGTGGACGAATTGGCGGCGATCAAGCCGCCCACCATCAGACCGATCCAGCCCGCCGGAAGGAACCTGAGCATTGCCGGGTAGGCGATGTCGTGTCCGATGAGCGCCGGATCCATGTGCGGATAGGCTTTTTGAATATCGGACAACTGAGGATAAACAATGATGGAAGCAAGGCCGACCAGAATCCAGGGCCAGGGGCGCAGGATGTAATGAGCAAGATTGAAGAACAGCGATCCGCCGAGCGAGTCCTTTTCGGACTTGGAGGCGAGCATGCGCTGGGCAATGTAACTACCACCGCCGGGTTCCGAGCCGGGATACCAGACCGCCCACCATTGCACCGCGATCGGCATGATGAAAACGGCCATGGCGAGATCCCAGTTGCTTCTGAAATCGGGCAGCATATTGAGGTAGTTCAGGCCGCCGGGCCCGTGCAGATGCGAGAGTTTCTCGATCAGACCGCTCATGCCGCCAACTTGCGGGATCTCAACGGCGAAGTAGGCGGCGGCGATCACGGCGGCCATTTTAATGAAGAACTGAATCATGTCGATGACCAGGACGCCCCACAATCCGGAGTGAGTGGCGAAGACGACGTTGAGCAAGCCGACGGCGGCCAGCGTTTGCCAGCGGCTCATGCCGAACAGTACATTGGCGATCTTGCACGCCGCCAGGTTCACGGACGCCATGATGATGCAGTTGAACAGCAGGCCGAGATAGACCGCTCGAAATCCGCGCACTGCGGCGGCGGCTTTGCCGGAATAACGCAGCTCGTAGAATTCGAGATCGGTCAACACGCCGGAACGCCGCCACAGACGGGCGTAAAAAAATACGGTGGCGATGCCGGTAAGAGTGAAGGCCCACCATTGCCAGTTGCCGGCGACGCCTTCCGTTCGAACGAAATTGGTGACCAGGTTCGGGGTATCGCTCGAGAAAGTGGTCGCCACCATAGAAATTCCGGCGAGCCACCAGGGTACGCTGCGGCCTGAGGCGAAAAATTCGGTAGTGCTCTTCCCCGACCGGCGTGCGAAGAACAACGCGGGAATAAAACAAATCAAGACGCAAGTTACCGCGATGATCCAATCGATCGGATGGAGAACCATTAACTTACCGAGGATACCCCGGAATGCGGATTTCCGTATATGCTAACGTCATGCTTCCATTCAAATTCGCAGGCTTGCTGTTGTGTTTGCCGATGCTGGGGCTGGCGCAGCCGCGGCTGGAACTGAACTCCCCGCTGGGCACTAAATTCTTCTCGATCGCCGACGAGAACGGCGCGGTGGCGGCGGCACACAAGAGTCTGGCCGCCGATCCGAAGAACCCGGAATTGATGCTGAAGCTGGCCCTGGCGGAGGCCGGGGCGCGAGAATATCGCGAATCGGTGGCGACGTGCACGCAGGGTTTGAAAATCGCTCCCCAGGACGCGGACCTGTACCTGGAGCGCGGGCATCGCGAGGTGGCGCTGCGGGAGTTCGCCAAGGCCCGGGCAGATTTGAATAAGGCGGTCAGCTTGGACCCGAAGAAGGTCGACGCGTATTATCACCTGGGCCTGTCGCATTATTTTTTGGGCGAATTCGCGGAATCGGCCGACGCGTTCCAGCACGCCGTGGACCTGGCGCCGAATCTGGACAGCCGCATCAACTCCACCAACTGGCTCTACGCGTCCTTACGGCGCGCGAAGAAGGATGGCGAGGCGGCCAAGGCTCTGGCCGAGATCACCCCGGAGATGAAGAATACTGAACCGCATACGGCGTATTACCTGAGCATGGTCCGTCTTTATCAGGGGCGGATGACACCGGACGAGGTGCTTCCACCGAAGCCGGCCAGCGCCAGCGATGTAGAGGGCGAACTGAGATTCGCCACGGTGGCTTACGGGATCGGCAACTGGTATCTGTTTAACGGCAACCCTGCAAAGGCGCACGAATATTTTCAGCGAATCCTGACGACGCAGGTCTGGATTACGTGGGGCTTTGTCGGCGCGGAGACGGACCTGATCCGGTCGGGCGGCGCGAAGCGTTAGCTCCATTGACCGGTCTTGCGAAGGCGGGGCGCTACTTCAGATGAGTTACCTGGGCGCCGGGTGGCTGGGGTAGAACGAATTTCTCCGGAGTGATGTCCGGCGGATTGATTTTCATATCGATCACGGTCAGCGTTACCTCATAACCATCGCGCGGACGAAGGAGCTGGATCTGCGACGGATAAAGCTTCCGGTCGTAAATTTTCCAATTCTGGTAGTTGGTTTCGCTCACCATGGCTCCGGACGGATCGAACGTTTTCTGTCGCTCGATCTGCAAGGTATAGCGATCAAAATAGATGGAGCGTTCCAGTTGATAACCGGCGCCTTCATGCCGGACGGCCATCAGGATATAGACCGCCTTGCTCTCATCCGTGTCGTCTTCAATCAACGTACTATCCGGATCCGGCGCGATGATCATCAGCGAGTGCAGGAAGGCAACAGGGCGCAGATTCTCCAATTTGTTGGTGGACGAAGGCGGAGCGTTGTTGTCGCCTTCGATGAAGCGGTTCCTTCCGGGAATGGACACGCGAAACTCAGCGCCGGTAGAAGCCATGTCGAAGATAGTGGTCGAGTGAATCACGGGATCCAGTCCCAGGACGCGGATCTGATCGGGGCGCCGGAACAGGATAGTTCCGCGAATGGTGGCGTAGTCGGTGACCTCTCCGCCGAACAGGCTGCCGACCGATGGGGCCATGTCGGCACGCATGGAAAATGACTCAATCGGATCGAACGTGGCGTGAACGCGATCGATCAATTCCTGCTTGGTCGCCGTAAGAAGGGTGCGATTCTTCACGTGGGCCGGCGAAGCCACCACGCGGCGTTGCACGAAGCATCCGCAGATCTGCACCGCGAGCAAACACAGGACCAGACTAGAAATTCGGGAGACGCGGGTCATGCACGAATTTCCTGGAATCACTTCGCCGCGCCGCGCTCGACGTGTCCTCCGAACTGGTAACGCATGGCGGAGAGAAGTTTCGCGGCGAACTCGTCCTCGCCCCTCGAGGCAAAACGCTGGTATAAAGCGGCGCTCAGGACTGGCGCCGGCGACGATTCCTCAATGGCCGCCATGATGGTCCAACGGCCTTCGCCGGAGTCCGAAACGCTGCCTGAAAAATCCTTAAGATCGGGAGATTTAAAAAGCGCGATGGCTGTCAGGTCCAGAAGCCAGGAGGCGACAACGCTTCCGCGGCGCCACACTTCGGCGACATCGGCGAGGTTGAAATCGTACTGATAATGTTCGGGGTCGCGTAAGGGAGCGGTTTCGGCGTCCACCAGGTGGTCCCGTTTGCCGACGTTGGCATGCTTGAGAATATTCATGCCCTCCGCGTAGGCAGCCATCAGCCCATACTCGATCCCGTTGTGGACCATCTTCACGAAATGTCCGGCGCCGGAAGGTCCGCAATGGAGATAGCCCTGTTCCGCAGTTCCGCCGGCGGTTTCGCGCCCCGGAGTACGCGGCAGATCGCCTGGCCCCGGCGCGAGCGTCTTGAAAATCGGATCGAGATGCGCGACGGTTTCGCGTGGACCGCCGATCATCTGACAATATCCGCGCTCGAGACCCCAGACGCCGCCGCTTGTGCCGACATCGACGTACCGAATTCCACGAGGCTCCAGATCCTTGGCGCGGCGAATGTCGTCGATGTAATAGGAGTTGCCGCCATCGATCACGATGTCACCGGGTTGCAGCAGCGCCGCCAGATCATGCAGCGTGGAATCGACAACGGCGGCCGGAACCATCATCCATATGGCGCGTGGTTGAGCGAGCTTGTTCACGAAGTCCGCCAGAGAACTCGCGCCGGTGGCGCCCTCCGCGGCCAAAGCCTGGACGCTTTCCGGGGAGCGATCGAACACCACGCAGCGATGATCGCCACGCTGCAAGCGGCGAACCATGTTCGCGCCCATCCGTCCGAGTCCTATCATTCCGAGTTGCATGCCAGGAATTGCTCCTTGTCGATTTTCGTCGGCGATTTTTCACTACGCTTCTTCACAATAGCGGATTAAAGTGGTTCTTCGAAACCGCGCCGATAATCCGTGCGCTGAAGAATTAGATGCGCGATCCACGTAGCGGCGTTCAACGATTTCACCCCGCCGAAAGTTCTTTGTACTCGAGGCGTACGCCTTCGATGCCCATCCTCACTTCCGGCTCCGAGTCAGTCCGCAGATTTTCTCGATGGCGGTTTTGAGGTAACCGGTGCAGGCTTCCAGTTCGCGCAGAGGCACGAACTCGCCGGACTTGTGCGCGACGGTCATATCGCCGGGTCCGAAGACGATGGTTTCTTCACGGCCGCCGAGATGCGGGGCTTCCGTGCCGAACGACACGGTGGTCGAAGATTTACGACTGAGCCGTTCGAACATCGAGGCGAGCACACTGGTTGAAGCGGGATGAAACGCGGGATCGAGCCGCTTCACTTGAAACTCGGCTTGCATACCGGGATACTTCGCCGTCAAGCGTTGTATTTCTTCAGCGATCAGCGCCGATGCCCATTCCGGATCTTGGCCGGGAAGCGGACGCCATTCGACGGTGATCCGGCATTCTCCCGGAATAATATTCTTGGCCGTTCCGCCCTGGATCAGTCCCGCGTTAAGCGTGGTGTAGGGTGGATCGAACGCGCTGTCCTTACGGGATCTGAGCTTCCTGGCGACGCGCTCGAGCGCGGCGAGCACGCGGGCGGCGTCGAAAATCGCGGATCGTCCGCGCTCCGGAAAGGCGCTGTGCGCTTCTTTTCCGCGCACTACAATCTCGCCTAGCGCATATCCCTTCCCGGCACGAACGGGGCGCAATCCAGTGGGCTCGCCGACAATGGTGTAACGCGATCGAACCGCTTTCCTCGCGGCCAGAAATTTCGCTCCGACGCAACCGATCTCCTCGTCGGCGGTCATCACGATGGCCAGCGGTTTGGCGAGCCGGGTTATGTCGATCCGCGATGCCGCGCTTAGAATGCAGGCGAGAAACGCCTTGACGTCGCAACTTCCGCGGCCGAACAGCTTGCCCTTCCGGATCACCGGATGCACGGCATCAGCCCACTCTGTTTCGAACGGCACAGTATCCGTATGGCAGACCAGCGCGAGCTCGGGAGCGTCGCCGGTCTGGGCGACGGCGTTTAACTTATCCACTCCCGAAGGATCGCGATAGGGATAGCGGGAAATCTTCCAGCCGGAATCGAAATCCCGAAGTGCGCGCTCCACCACCGGCGCGTTGCTCATGGACGAGACCGAGGGAATCGCAACCAGTTCCATCAGAATGTCGGCGGCGGTTTTCATTGCCACAGATCCTGTTGGACCTTCTCGAATCTGCTTACGATTTCCTCCTGCAACGGATGCCTGCCGTCGCGTACGATCAACTGCCCGTTCACGCAAACCTCCTTCACGGCGGTTCGCTCCAAGGCAAAGACGACGTGATTCAGAAGAGCATTCGGGTCCGCTCCGGCCACCGATGGGTCCTGCAAATCGATGGAGAAGAAATCGGCGGGCCGGCCCGGCTCCAGCGTGCCGCCGGGTGCGCCCAGACTTTTCGCTCCAGTCACCGTGGCGGAAGAAAATAATCTTTTGGCTAATGAATCCGTTGCCGATTCGTCGGCGAGCACAGCGCGTTCGAGTTTATTCATGCGCAGGTGGTATTCGAGCAGACGGGCGTCCTCCAGCACATCGATCTGAATATTGCTGTCGGAACCGAAACAGATTCCGGCGCCGGCTTGATACAGGCGATCGGCGGGGACGGCGCCGTCGCCCAGATTACGCTCCGAGGTTGGACACGCGCAGACATTCGACTTCGCCAGGAATCGCGCTTCCTCCTCGGTGATGTGAATGGCGTGAATCGCGGTGAATCGCGAATCGAGAATCCCTTCGTCGTGCAACAGCTCGACCGGACGCCGGCCGTATTCGGCGATACAGGCTTCGACTTCGGCTGGCTGCTCCGCCACATGCATATGCAGACGTAGATTCGCCGCGCGCGCGTAATTCGCGACCGCGCGAAGGTAGTCGAGCGGCACGGCGCGAATACTGTGCGGAGCGACGCCCACCCACGCCAGATCCGATGCGACGGAGGCCCGAAGCGCGTCGGTATCGGCAATAAAATCCTCGACGCGAGGCGTGATAAAGCGCGCCTGCCCCGGATCGGGAGGAAGATTCCAGCCGGCGCGAACATAGGCGGTGCGCAACAGCGCGATACGCAATCCAGCGCCGGTGGCGGCACGGACCATCTCCAGAGCCAGCAGATTCCGCTCGAGATAAGGACCGCCCACGCCGTGATGGACATAATGGAATTCCCCGACCGTGGTGATGCCGGAGAGCAGCATTTCGAGAAAGGCCATGCGCGCGATATCGTACATGGCTTCCGGCCCGATGCGATTGGCGGCGTGATACATGCTGACGCGCCAGGTCCAGAAAGTATCTCGATCCACGCGGGTCCGATGTTCGGTTCGTCCGCGGATGGCCCGTTGGAAGGCATGCGAGTGGACGTTAACCAGCCCGGGAAGTATCGCGCGGCCAGGAAGTTTCAGGGAAGCATCCAGGTCGACCGGTTCGCGGGAAAATCGAGTGATGCGGCCGCCTTCGTCGACCATCATCGCCACGCCGCTTTCAAAATGACCGCCGGTGTAAATCAGGTCCGCTAACCAGCCAGTTTCCGTCGCCACGTTCACAGCGTAGCTCAGTGTCACGGTCGCGCGGCTACAATCAAGGGATGTTACGTTTTGCCGCCGCGCTGACCGCGGTGTCCGCTTTCTGCGCCGCGCAGCCGTTGATTCGCGTCGCGACGCTTTCCTCTCCGCCAGTGATCGTGGCCTATGGCGACATCCGGTTTACCGACACCGGCGAAGACGTCGCTACCAATCCAAAGGTCCGGCGATGGCTGGTAGAGAAAATCGCGACGGAAAAGCCGGATGCGATTCTGATCAGCGGCGACATCCCCTGGCATGGCGGCAATGCGGACGATTACGCCGTGTTTCGCGCCGAAACGAAATCCTGGCTGGCGGCGCATCTGGTGATTCTACCCGCGCTCGGGAATCATGAGCTGTATCTGGATTCGACGCGGGAATGCCAGGATAATGAAACGGTCTGCATCGACAATTGGTGGAAGACGTTTCCGGAGCTGAAGGGGCATCGCTGGTATTCGGCCGAGCTCGGCGATAGCATTCTGGTGTTGACTCTGGACAGCACCTCGTCGCTCGACCCGAACGACCCGCAGCTTCGCTGGATCGATGAGCAGCTCAAAGCGGTGAAGCCTGCTGTCAAGTTCGTATTCTTCAACATGCATCATCCGCCGCTCGCGGATGAGATCAACGGAGATCCGGATCACAGCGGGCGTCAGAATGAAGCGATTCTGGGAGCCTACCTGCGCCGGTCGCCCCTGCGCAAACAAGTGCGCTTCGTCATCAATGCGGGGCACATTCACAATTACGAACGATTCTCCCGCGATGACATCACTTATCTGGTGAGCGGAGGCGGAGGCGCGCAGCCGCGGAAGCTGGACCGCAGCCCCATCGATCAGTATCAGGATCCGGCGTTTCCCAATTATCATTACGTGAAGTTCGTTCTGCAGGGCAACAAGATGACCGGAGAAATGATCCGGGTGGCCGATCCAAAATCCAAATCGCCCAAATGGGAAGTGAAAGATCGTTTCGAAATCGTGACGCCATAACTGGATCGCGCGGGGACCTACTCTGCTAAAATCCCGTCCATGAGCACTCTTTATCCGCCGAGCGAGCAGTTCGCACGCCGTGCCCATGTCAAGAGCATGGAGGAATATCGCGAGCTATGCCGGCGCGCCGAACAGGATCCCGAAGGATTCTGGGCTGAAGTAGCGGAGCGCGAGATTCATTGGTTCGAAAAGTGGTCGCGCGTGCTTGAATGGAACACCCCTTTCGCGCGGTGGTTCGCGGGCGCGAAGACCAACGCTTCCTACAATTGCCTGGACCGTCACCTGACGACGCATCGTAAGAACAAGGTCGCCATTCTGTGGGAAGGCGAGCCTGGAGACCAGCGCTTCATCACGTATCAGGAGTTGCACCGGCTGGTGGTTCGATTCGCCAGTATTTTGAAAGCGCGCGGCTACAAAGCCGGCGATCGCGCCATCATTTATATGCCAATGGTGCCCGAGCTGCCCATCGCGATGCTCGCGTGCGCGCGTCTCGGCGTGATCCATAGCGTTGTCTTCGGCGGATTTTCCGCGGAAGCACTGAAGGCGCGCATTCAAGATTTAGGCGCGTCTCTGGTGATCACGGCCGACGGCGGATACCGGCGGGGACGCGAGATCAAACTCAAGCCGGCTGTGGATGAAGCTGTGGCCGACTGCTCCACGGTTCGCGACGTGATCGTTTACCGGCGCACCGGAACCGATATTTCGATGGAGGCGGGCCGCGACCACTGGTGGCACGACCTGGATCAGCACGCCACTGAAGATTGCCCCGCAGTACATTTGGATAGCGAACATCCTTTGTACGTCCTATATACGTCGGGAACCACCGGCAGGCCGAAGGGAATTCTCCACACTACCGGCGGATATCTCACCCAGCTCACGGCCAGCATGAAGTGGGTGTTCGATCTGCGCGATGAAGATACCTATTGGTGCTCCGCCGATGTGGGATGGGTGACCGGCCATAGCTACATCGTTTACGGTCCGTTGTCGGCGGGCGCGACCACAGTGATGTACGAAGGGACGCTCGACTACCCGCAGTTCGACCGTTGGTGGCGGATTGTCGAGAAATATCGCGTCAACATTTTCTACACCTCGCCGACGGCCATCCGCGCGCTGGTCCGGCAAGGTGAGCAGTGGCCAAACGGTCACGATCTGTCGAGCCTGCGGCTACTGGGATCGGTGGGCGAACCGATTAATCCCGCGGCGTGGGAATGGTATTACCGCGTGATCGGAAAAGATCGCTGTCCGATCGTCGACACCTGGTGGCAGACCGAGACGGGTTCGATTATGATCGCGCCGATGCCGGGCGCGGTGCCGCAAAAACCGGGATCGGCGACGCTACCGCTCCCCGGTGTACTGCCTGAAATCGTCGACTTGAACGGGAATCCCATGGGCGAGGACAAAGAAGGATATTTGATTCTCAGCAAGCCGTGGCCCGGTATGGCCCGCACCTTGTGGGGCGATCCCGAGAGATACAAGGAGCAATACTGGAGCCGTGTTCCGGGAAAATATTTCACCGGCGACGCCGCGCGGCGCGATGCCGACGGATATTACTGGGTGCTGGGCCGGGTCGACGATGTGATGAACGTCAGCGGCCACCGGTTGAGCACCATGGAGGTGGAATCCGCGCTGGTGCGGCACCCCGCGGTGGCGGAGGCCGCGGTGGTGGGCAAGCCTCACGAGATCACCGGCCAAGCGGTGTGCTGCTTCGTCACGCTCAAGCGCGGGGACTGGAATCATCAGGATCTGGGCACCGAGTTGCGCCAGTGGGTGGCCCACGAAATCGGCGCGTTCGCCCGGCCTGAGGAGATTCGCTTTTCCGACGCCTTGCCGAAGACGCGCAGCGGAAAAATCATGCGCCGCGTGCTGCGCGAAATCATCACCACCAATTCCGTCACCGGAGACGTGACCACGCTGGAGGATATGACGGTGGTGACGCGGCTCGCGGCGCAGCACGACGACGATTGATTGCAATCCTACTGGCGAATCTGGCGCCGGCGATCTTTCTCGCCGGAATCGCGTGGTATTTACAGGTAGTACAGCTACCGCTCCTTCACGACGGCAGCGATTTTCCCCGTTACATTGCGGCGCATCGGTTGCGCAACACGCTATTGATGGCGCTTCCGATGGCGTTGGAAATCGGCGCGGCGACCTTGTTGTGGTGGAATTGGAAAGATTTGCTTTCGGCGATACTGCTGGCGCTAGCTGTGATGATCTTGCTGGTCACATTCCTCTGCGTCGTGCCCGGTTTTCACCGGCTGACTAAGGGATTTGACAGCGCCATCGCGAGCCGGTTACTCATCTGCAACGGCTTCCGAACCGTCGGATGGACTCTGCGTTCGGGCATACTTCTGTGGATCGTTGCCAGAAGCGTTCGAATCTAATCTACGTATGCACAAAGTGGTGATCCTGGGGGGTGGGTTCGGCGGGCTTTATGCGGCGAAAGCTCTGCGAAAGGCCCCCACGGAAGTCACCCTGATTGACCGCCGGAATTTCCATGTATTCGAACCGCTGCTATATCAGGTGGCGACGGGATCACTTTCCGCGGGCGAGATTTCGTCTCCGTTGCGGGCGGTGTTGCGCAAACAGAAGAATACGCGAGTGCTGCTGGGCGAGGCAGTGGACCTCGATGTAGACCGCCGCGAACTGATCCTATCGGACGGCGTGGTGCCTTACGATACGCTGATTGCGGCCACCGGCGTCCAGAATTCGTATTTTGGTCACGACGGATGGAAAGTCGTGGCGCCCGGACTCAAAACCATCGAGGACGCCGCCGCGATCCGCAGCAAGATTCTTTTTGCGTTCGAAGGCGCCGAGCGTGAGCCCGATCCGGAGCGGAGACGCGCTTGGCTCACGTTCGTGATCGTCGGTGGAGGGGCGACCGGAGTCGAGTTGGCTGGCGCGCTGGCCGAAATCGCAAATGACACGTTACGGAACGATTTTCGTTCCATCCGCCCGGAGGAATCGCGAATCTTGCTGATTGAAGGATCCGCGCACGTTTTGCCCGCGTTTCCAGAGAGCCTGTCGCTGGATGCCGAACGGTCCCTGATCAAGCTCGGCGTATTGCCGCGCACGCATACGCGTGTCACCGCGATCGACGGAGAAAGCGTGACGCTTCAGACGTCGAACGGGAACGAACGATTGGAGGCACGCACGGTATTGTGGGCCGCGGGCGTGAAGGCTTCGGGATTTGCCGAGATCCTCGCGCGGCGCACGGGAGGTAAGACGGACAAGCTCGGGCGGATTCTCGTTTCGCCGGATTTGACCATCCCATCCCATCCCGAGATTTTCGTCATCGGGGACATTGCGCATTTCGAACAGGATGGAAGTCCGGTGCCCGGCGTAGCACCGCTGGCGATGCAGCAGGGGCGATATGCCGCGCGGTCCGTCGTCCACCGGCTTCGCGGCGAAAGTGTCAAGCCCTTTCACTATTGGAACAAAGGCGCGCTCGCCGTCATCGGCCGATTCAGCGCCGTAGTGCAAACCGGCAAGTTCAAATTCCACGGCCCTCTGGCCTGGGTGATCTGGCTGACCATCCACATCATGTACCTGGCGCAGTTTCGGAATCGCCTGATCGTTCTCGCACTGTGGGCTTTCGAATATTTGACGTTCGACAAAGGTTCGCGGCTCATCACCCTCGGTATTAGCGATCCGAATCAACGTTCGGGCGAATCGTAGGCGGGAATACGGCGCGCCCAGATATTGCGATATCGCACCGGGTTGCCGTGGTTTTGCAGCACCAGCGAATCCTCCCCGGGCTGCGGAACATACTTCGCCAGCGCGCGAAACACCGTGGGTCCCATCAGATCCTTGTGATTCTGAATCAGCACGCCGTTGAGAAAAACGGTGAGATAGGCTGGCTTGGTCAGCTTGCCGTTTTCAAACTTCGGAGCTTCAAAAACAATATCGTACGACTGCCATTCGCCCGGTTTGCGCGAAGCATTCGCCAGCGGCGGCCATTGTCCATAAATGGCGCCGGCCTGCCCGTCCGCATAGGTCGGATTCTGATACGAATCCAGCACCTGAACTTCGATACCGCCCTTGGAGGAATACGCCGCTATTCCCGCGACCTTGGCTGTTCCCGCTAGGCGGCGCGGGCGTGGACCATTCGACATGCAGCTGTACGTCTCCGAATTTTTCTTTGGTCGCGATGCCGTCTTTGCCCGCGACCTCAAAGTAACCATGGCCGACCTTCCATCCGACCGGTGGGTTCGATTCGTTCGAATGCGCTGCGCCTGACCGCACCGAGGTCCAGTGCGAAAGATCTTTCCCATCGAACAGAACGATCGCGTCCGAGGGCGCGTCGCCGGGGCGGGCACCAGGCGTCACCACGTGAGGATGGGGACGGGCCGGATCGTGCACATGATAAGGAAGACCGGGAAGCATCGGCGTGTCGGTGAATCCGAGATCGTGATCCTGTGCAATCCCGCATATCGACAAAACGATGGCAAAAATAAAACAATACAGGCTGGTTTTTCGCACGATTTCGAGTATACGACGCGGGCTTAGGCATCGTAACGGCAGCCCGAGCCCCCGGGTTCACGCTTGAGCATGTATATTGACAGATAATCCGCGCAATTCGCGCGTTCAAGGAGCTGTCATGAAGGTCTCGCTCATCTTTTCCATCCTCTTACCGGCCGTGATGGTGGCCGCTGATATGAAATCCGATCCGGTTCCCGTCCACAAGGCCAACTACGAGCTCGCCACCCGATGGACGGCGGCCAAGGTCGGCAAACTGGTCTTCGATATGGCCGTGACGCCGCATTGGCTCTCCACCGGAGATCGCTTCTGGTACAGCTACGAAACCAGCCATGGAAGAGAGTTCTATCTGGTGGATCCGGCGAAGAAGACTAAGGTCGCCGGTCTTCGACAACATCAAGATGGCGGCCATGCTGACCGAAATCACGCGCACGCCGTACGACTCGCGGCACTTGCCGATCCGCAGCATCAAGTTCATCAACAACGACTCCACCGTCGAGTTCGAGCTGCAGGTGGATCGCGACGCCGACATCAACGGCAAGCAGACCGTCATCGGCGTGGAGGAGCAAACCGATCAGGTGACCACCCAGGCGAATGATGATGACGGTCCGCAGCAGCGTGGCAGGGGCGGGGCCGCCGCGAACGGGCCCGCGAATCCGAGGATGCGCACGCTGTATTTCGAGTATGACCTGGCCAGCGCGAAACTGACTCTGCCGGCGCAATTCACCCCGGAGATTCGAAAGCCCATGTGGGCGTCCATGTCCCCCGATGAGAAGACCGTCGTGTTCGCGCGAAAGAACGACCTTTACATGATGGATGCCGCCAGTTACGAACTGGCCTTGAAGAAAGCGGACGATCCCGGCATTAAGGAAATTCAGCTCACCAAGGACGGGGCAGACGGCTTCAGCTACGCCCGTCACATCTCCGGCACCGAACTGCAGCAGATCGAAACGCAGCAGCGCGATGAACACGGAGCCGAACGCATCGTCATCCGCGACAAAGCGGGCCGCGTTCCTCCGATTACAATCCATTGGTCCAGGGATTCGAAGCGTTTCGCCGTCGATCGCCGCGATGAACGCAAGGTTGCCGACCTGTGGGTGATCCACACGCTCGAAAATCCTCGGCCGACTCTCGAAAGCTACAAATACTCGATGCCGGGCGAGGTCAATGTTCCTCAATCGCACCTGGAGGTCTTTGACATCGCGTCGACTTCACGCAAGGAAATCAAGACCGACCGATTCAAGGATCAGACGCTTCAGATTTTCGACGCTCCGGTCACCGCGCGGCAGCGAGAGCGCCGCCGAACCGATGCGCAGTGGGTGTCCGGCGATTCCGACCAAGCTATATTTCCGCCGCATGAGTCGCGATCAGCACAAGGTGGACGTGTGCCTGGCAAATGCCGAGACCGGTGACGTAAAAACCGTCGTCGAAGAGCGCCTCAACACTTACATCGAAACCCATCCCCTTCGCCTGATCGGCAATGGCGAGGAACTGCTGTTCTGGAGCGAGCGCGACGGCTGGGGCCACTATTACCTCTACGACGCCAACGGCACGCTGAAGAACCAGGTCACGTCCGGCGAGTACGTCACCGAAGATATCGACTCCATCGACGAAAAGACGCGCACCATCACCTTCGTCGCCGAAGGCCACGAGGCCGGCGAGAATCCTTACTTCACGCATCTCTACAGCGTGAAGCTGGACGGCAGCGGATTGAAGCTGCTGGATGCGGGCAATGCGTCGCATACCGCGGAAATGGCGGACGACGGCAAATACTTCGTCGACAACTCCTCCACGGTAAGCAGCGCGCCGCGTTCGGTGCTAGTAGGATCGCGCTGGAGCGATGACTATGGATCTCGAAACCACCGACGTCTCGGCCCTGATGGACGCCGGATTCCACATGCCCGAAAGTTTTCAGGTGAAAGCCGACGACGGCCTGACCGATCTGTACGGCGTTCATGTACAAGCCGTTCGATTTCGACCCCAACAAGAAGCTACCCGATCATCGCGTTCGTCTATCCGGGGCCGCAGACCGAAAGCGTAACCCAGACATTTTCTCCGAAAAACGCGAATGTCGCGCTGGCGCAGCTCGGATTCATCGTGATCGAAGTCGGGAATCGCGGAGGCAATCCGCATCGTTCGAAGTGGTATCACAACTATCGGCTACGGCAACCTGCGCGATTACGGGCTGGCGGATAAAAAAGCCGCGATCGAGCAGTTGGCGCGGCGCTATCCCTGGATCGACATCGAGCGCGTCGGCATCACCGGCCATTCCGGCGGCGGCTTCATGTCCACGGCGGCGATGCTGCAATATCCCGATTTCTTCAAGGTCGCCGTCAGCGAATCCGGCAATCACGACAACAACGTCTACAACCAGAACTGGAGTGAGAAGCACAACGGCATCAAGGAAATCGACGGAGCGGACGGCAAGGTGACGTTCGAATATTCCATCGAGAAGAATTCAGAACTGGCCAAGAACCTGAAGGGCCATCTGCTTCTTTCGACCGGCGACATGGACGACAACGTCCACATGGCAAATACCATGCGCATGGCCGACGCGCTGATCAGCGCCAACAAGCGCTTCGACCAGTTCATTCTTCCCGGAATGCGCCACGGCTATGGGCGGGACGCCAATTACTTCTTCTGGGTCCGCGCCGATTATTTCTGCCGTTGGCTTCTCGGGGATTTCGATCAGCGGATCGATATGACGGAAGTCGATCCGCAGCCGGAGCGGCAAGGAACGGGTGGCGGGAATTAATGAATGGAAGATCGAATGAGGGCGGACGTCTAACCCGCCCTCATTCGCGAGCAACTAGAAATTCAGCTTCAAGGCCAACTGCAGAATTCGGCCGGTGCTATCGACGGTCGAAAGGATCTGCCCGAAATTCGGGTTACTGATGTTCGCTTGCGGATTCGAGAAGATCGGGTTGTTGAAAACCTTGAACGCTTCCGCGCGGAACATGACATTTCCCTGCTCGCCTAAAGCGCGAATCGGAAAAATTTTGGAAATCGCGAGGTCGAATCGCTCCGAGCCCGGTCCCCGCAGGATGTTCCGTCCGATCCCGCCGAACAGCGAGCCGACGCCGGTATCTCCGGCGACGCCGTTGTTCCCGATCACGTAGGAGCCCGAGCCCGGCCCTTGCTGCGGGCTGGTCCCGGACAGAACCGTTCCCGCCGGCAGATTCGGCACCGCCGCGAAGCAGGATGCATTCATGTAGTGGTTGAGATTCTGCTCCACCGAGCCCGCTGTAGTGAGACCGGAACAGGCGCCGCCGGAGTTCGCGCGAATGTTCACCGATCCGTTCAGCCCCGCGAGGCCGGCTCCATTGGTGCTGGTGATGTTGAACGGCAAGCCGGACTGAATGGTCCACACGCCGCTCAATCGCCAGTTTCCGATGGTTTCCCCCAGAAAACCGGTCTTCGGCCCGGGGAGATCCCACACGCCGGTGAAAACGAAGCGGTGCGTCAGATCGAAATCCGAAATGCCGCGATCAAGCGACGGAACAAGCTGGTTGCCGACGAAGCTGTCGAGATCCGATCCCGTTGGACCGGAGTCATCATCGGTGGACTTCGAGAACGTATAGTCCATCTTGAACTGGAAGTTATGCGCGAAAGAGTGCCGCGCCTCCACCACCAATCCGTTGTAGTGCGAATAACCCTGATTGGTCACCAGATTCAAGCCCGCCGCCGAGAATCCAGGGACCGGAACGCGAAGCGGTGCGTTGGCATTGGAGTTCTGCGTCACCGTGTATCCGTTCGCGTATCCCGCGGCGGCGATACGGGAGTTGTTGTATGTCAGCGGGCTGGAGGAATTCACCAGCAGCGCCGAATTTAAGCTCGGCTCCACCAGCAGGTTCACTCCGCGCGATCCGACGTACCCGGTTTCGAGAATCCAGCCCGCCGGAAGTTGACTTTGAATCGTGAAATTATATTGCTGTACGTACGGCGTCGTCAGACCGCGCGTGAACCCATAAAGCGACTGCGAAACCGCCGTGCTGCCATCGGGATTGACGAAGATCGGCGCGCCCGCTGAACTGAATTTTCCGCTGAACTGGCCGAGCGTCGGAAGAATCGGGAACTGGCTGGGCTGCGGGAGTCCCGCCGGCCAGGGATTCGACAGAACGCCGCTGCCGACCACCGCGGTTCCCGAAGCAAGGTATTGCTCCACCCACGGCGGCGACGCGATCAGCTGCAAAAGCGTCTGGCCCGAAGTGCGGATGTAATAAATGCCGAAGCCGCCGCGCAGCGCGATCTTGCCATTACCGAGAAGATCGTAGGCGGCGCCCACGCGGGGCGCGAAATTCGTATTGTTGCTGTTGGTCAGCGTCGTGTTGCTGACGCCCGGCGTTGCCAGCGGACTCTTCAGGCTCGCCGGCGAAATGAAGCCGGCCAGCACGCAATTCCCGCCACCCGAGGCGACGCACGACGGAGTCACCAGGCTGGGATCGAAGTTCCCCACCTTGCCGTTCAAGTCGTATGGGAACCCGAGATAGTCGTAGCGCAGCCCGAGGTTCAACGTCAGCCGGCGGGTAATGCGATAGTCGTCCTGGGCGAACGCCGCGACGTCCTGCGCGCGATAATTTCGCGGGAAAGACCCGACGTCCACTTGCAGCCGGTTCGGGGTTCCGGTCAGAAACGAATTGAAATTCGGGAAGCTCAGGCTGCCGCGCGTTCCATAATCGTTTTCCACGTTCCAGCCATAACGCCGGTTCTCGATTCCGAATCGCAGGGTGTGCTTGCCGCGCGTCCAGGAAACCGTGTCGCCGATCGTGATCGACGTATTACCGCCATGCTGAAAGCTGTTGACGCCGATGCCGCCGAAACCAAGCAGGCCGCTGACGGAAAGCGCCGGAATGCCGGGATACAGATTGCCATCCCACTTGGACATGCCGATCTGATTGACCGTGACGCCCTCGATTCCGTCGGTCACCGACTTGATGTTGGTGAACCCGACGCGGAATTCGTTCAACAGGTGCGCGGAGAACGTCTCTGTGTCGGTGAGAGCCGCGTGATTGTTCGTGGCTGGAGAATTCAAGCCCTGGCCCAGGCCGCCCGCCGCGCCCCCACCGGTCGGAGAAAACTGGCCGATGTTCGCGTAGAAATACTGGAAGCTGACTTTGTTGTTACGGAACAGGTTCCTGTCAAACGAAAACGCTTCCTGATCTTCGTTGTAAATCGTCGGCAGCGATAGGACGAGTGTGCCGATGCTGCCCACTCCGCAACCAGCCGCTCCGTTACAGGAGCCGGTGGGATACAGCAAGCCGCCGTAAGGTCCCTTGGCATTGAGAATATTCACTGCCACCGGGTCGATGGTCGACGGCGCGACGCCAAACGCCGCGCCCAGTGTCGTCGCATTGCGAACCGCCGGCAGCACCGGCTGCGATCCGCTGATCAGGCTGGAGACGCCGTTTTTCTGCCGCGTCCCTTCGTAGGAAAAGAACCAGAACGTGTCCTTTAGCTTGGGAATCGGGCCGCCGATTTGTCCGCCAAACTGATTCTGCAGAAGAACCGGCACCGGTTTTCCCGCCGCATTGGCGAAGAAATCATTCGCATTCATATCGTTACTTCGATAGAACTCGTACGCGCCGCCATGAAATTTATCGGTCCCGGAACGAAGAATCACGTTAATGTTTCCTCCCGAGCCGCGACCCTGGCTGGCGTCGTACATGCTGGTGCTGACGCGAAATTCACCGACCGCGTCGGGACTCGGCACGGGAACCGTCGCCAAGCTATTGCTGCCGAACGAATTAGCATCCACGCCGTCGAGAACGAAATTGTTCACCGTGGCTCGCGACCCGGCGACGTCCAGAATCGGAGTGCCGCGGCCTACCGTCGCCGCGCTTTGAATTCGCGCCGAGGTCCCGGCCTGCATCGCCGTTAAATCGAGAAAATTGCGAGTCGGTAGCGGAATATCGCGGATCTGCGCGCCGGTAATGACGTCGCCGGTGGTCGCCGTGCTGGTATCCACCTGGGCCGCCGCCTCATTGACGGTCGCGACCGTAGTCACCTGGCCCACATTCATTTTTATCGGCGCGGAGGTCACCTTGGTCACATCCACGTGGACGTTGTTGAGCTGGGCGGTCTCGAAGCCCTGAGCTTGTACCTGAATCTTGTAATTACCCGGCGCCACCAGCGGGAAAACAAAGGTGCCATCGGTTTGCGAGGTGCTCGCGTTACTGGTGCCGGTGTCGAGATTGGTCAGGGTAATTCTTGCGCCCGGGATCGACGCGCCTTGTGGATCCGTGACCGATCCCTGAATCGCTCCCGTCGAGGAGCTGATCTGTGCCAGTGCGCCGATGCTGAATATTAAAAATAAGATGCAGCATAAAAAGTTGGCATTAAATCTTCGAATATTCATAGTTTTGACCCCCAAGAAGAAGATTAACGTTACCCAACAGCGTGAAACAGCGAGATAACCGCGCGGACGGTTACGATATATGTAGCACAGACGGAACTGCCTCGCAAACGTTTGTTCATTTTCCCGCGGGCTCTCTTGAATCACTTACTTCGCGGAACTTGGCGGAGGATTCGCTCGTATCCCACCCTTAAGGTTGCCTGCCCATGATCTATCGTGATTTGAAGTTCGGCGCCCGGTCGCTTCTTAAAGATAAGAGCTTTACGGCCACCGTGATTCTGACTCTGGCGCTGTGCATTGGAGCCAACACGGCGATCTTCGCGATCGTTCACTCCGTCCTGTTGCGCCCGCTTCCCGTCCCCGGCGCCGAACAGATCATGCTCATGGCCAATCAATACCCCCGGGCCGGAGCATCGGGATCCATGAACAGTGGAGCCGCGGATTATTACGACCGGCTGCAGGCGGTCGCGGCGTTTCAGCAGCAGGCGATGTTCAGTTTCTCAGACCAGACCATCGATCGAAACGGTACACCGGAGAAGATCAGCGGGATGACCGCCACGCCCTCCCTGTTCCACTTGCTCGGAGTGGCTCCGTTGCTGGGAAGGACGTTTCAGGATGACGAGGGGGAAATCGGCGCCGAACAGAAAGTATTGCTCAGTTATGGTCTGTGGCGGCAAATGTACGCCGGCGCGTCCGATGTCCTCGGTCAGACGCTGCGGTTGAACGGCAGGCCGTATACCATCATCGGCGTCATGCCGGCGGGCTTCGACTTTATGAACCCGGAAGTGCGCTTGTGGGTCCCGCTCGCCTTCACTCCGGCGCAGAAAATCGCCCGCCACAACAATAGCTGGTATAACATCGGACGCCTCAAACCCGGCGCGACCCTCCAGCAGGCGCAAATGCAGGTGGACGCCTTGAATCGCGCCAACCTCGATCGTTTTCCGCAATGGAAGGAAATCCTGATCAACGCCGGATTTCGCACCACCGTGGATCCGCTTCGCGACGTAATGGTGAAGGACGTCAAGAGCACCCTGTACCTGCTGTGGGGCGGCGCCGTCTTCGTGCTGTTGATCGGCGCGGTGAACATCGCAAACCTGGCGCTGGCCCGCGTGACGCTGCGGAAGAAAGAGTTCGCTACCCGGCTGGCGCTGGGCGCGGGGCGCGCGCAGATCGCCCGTCAGGCGGTGGTGGAGAACGTCCTGGCGTGTGGAGCGGGCGGCCTGGCGGGCGTCGGCCTGGGCGCGGCGCTACTCAAAACACTAATGGCCGCTGGACTGAAGCAGTTGCCTCGCGTCGACGAAGTTCGCATCGATGGCACGGTGATCGTGGTGGCCCTGGCCATGGCGATCGCCGCCGGCATCATCGTGGGGCTGTTGCCTTTGACTCAGGTTTTTCGCTCGAATCTGAACGACGCGCTGCATGAGGATAGCCGCACCGGCACCACCGGAACCGGGTCCAGGAGAGTCCGTCAGAGCCTGGTGGTCGCGCAGATCGGGTTCGCATTCGTGCTGCTGGTGGGCGCCGCGCTGCTGCTGGTCAGTTTCCGGCGGCTGCTTCAAGTCGATCCCGGATTCAACACCGGAAGCGTGATGACGGTTTCCATCAGCGCGCCGCGTTCCCGGTATTCGAGCGACGCTCCGTTGCGAGTGCTGCTGAACCGTTCGCTCGAAGCCATCCGCCGCATTCCCGGCGTGACTTCAGCGGGCGCGACCACCGACATTCCTTTCGGCGACGATCACAGCAACAGCGTCATTTTTGCGGAAAATTATGTCATGAAGGCCGGCGAATCGCTCATATCCCCCCGCAATGTCGCCGTGTCTCCCGGATACTTCGAAACGATGGGAATTTCGATGGTTCGGGGCCGCGCCTTCGACGACCGCGACGTCGAAACGGCCCCGCTCGCCGTCATCGTCGACCAGCGCCTGGCGCGGCACTTCTGGCCTGACCGCGATCCGGTCGGCCAGCGCATGTTCATCCCGCAGGACATCAATAATCTGATGAAAACCGACGAGCACACCCGGTGGTTTAACGTGGTTGGCGTGGTGCGCGATGTCCGCATGGACGATCTGACAGGGAACGGCACCCCGGTCGGCGTCTACTATTTTCCGTTTGCCCAGAACCCGGAACGCGCCTTCACATTTGTCCTCAAGAGTACCTCGGATCTGGCTACGATCGGCCGGGAAGTACGGACGGCAGTCGCCGGAGTCGATCCTCAACTTGCGCTCTTCGACCTGCACACCATGGCGCAGAGAACCGAGCTTTCCATGTCGACGCGAAAGACACCGATGACCCTGGCGCTGGGGTTCGGCGGACTGGCGCTGTTCCTTTCCGCAATCGGGATCTACGGCGTGCTCACCTATCTGGTGACCCAACGAAGACGCGAAATCGGGATCCGCTCCGCGCTCGGCTGTTCCACTTCCGGCATCGTCAAACTGGTGTTATCGGAAGGATTGGCTCTGGTTGGAATCGGGTTGGTCCTGGGTGTCGCGGGAGCATTGTCGCTTCGGAAGGCCTTGGCAACGGAACTATACGACGTCCAACCGCTGGATCCGCTGGTGATTGCCGGAGTGACCTTGATTCTGGGAATAGTCGCTCTGGGGGCATGCCTGTTGCCGGCGCGCCGGGCGACTCGCGTCGATCCCGTAATCGTGCTGAACGAACAGTAAGCCGTAAACAGCGTGGAGACGTGATGTAATAGATAACAGTGGAGATGGACATCACGGAGCTGCTGCACCGGGTGGGAGAAGGCGATCAAGCGGCTTTGAACGAAGTCATCCCGTTCGTCTACGACGAATTGAAAAAGCTCGCTTCGGCGCGCTTACGTCACGAAGGGGATCCGGAGCCGATACAAACCACCGCTTTGGTGCATGAAGCGTTCCTCAAACTCGCGGGAGGCCGTCATCCTTCTTACGAAAACCGTTCGCATTTTTACGGAGTCGCCTCACGGCTGATGCGCCAAATCCTGGTGGATATGGCTCGCGCCAGGTCCGCGCAGAAACGCGGGCATGGTCCGCAAGTGGCCTTGACCGACATACCCGACCTGGGGCGCCAGCCCGATGACGCCCTGCTGCGGATGGAAGACGCCCTGGAAAAGCTGGGGCGAACCGATCCGTTGAAGGTGCGGCTGATAGAGATGCGTTATTTCGCCGGATTGACGGCGGAAGAATCCGCCCAAATTCTTGCCATTTCGGTCCATACGGTCCGCCGCGACCTGCGCCTTGCCCAGGCGTGGCTGCGCAAGGAAATCGCAGGTTGAAGCGAAATCACTTCGCGGCCGCAGCCTGGCGAAGCACAAAAGCGTTCCCCGGAAGTTTGGCGGACCAGCCTTGCCATAACACCCGCCGCGCCGCGTCCAGCGTATCCGCCTCGGCTCGATTCCCCGCCCGGCGATCCAGCGTGGAAGCAGCCAGCTCAATGTTCGACACCCGAATCGCATCGCGCAAATCGTTGGCAGCGTCCGGTTGGAACGCCATGATTTCCCCGAGCAGTTGCCGGTACGCGGCAGCGGCGCGCTGCACCTGCCCTGTATCGCCGAGATGATCCGCCAGCGCGGCCAGCGTTTTTTCGGCCTCGCTGTCGGGATTGATGCGGTCCCGCGGCAGATCTTTCGACTCGTGCAATAGCCCGATGGCGGTGTCGATCCTCTGGCGGGCTTCGGCCGTTCGATGGAGCTTTCGCAGGGCGTAGGAAGATCCGGCCAGGAGTACCGCCTCCGTGCGCCGCGCGTCTCTGTTGTTCTTGATTTCGCGAATGCGGAGAAGCCCTTTATCGTAAATGGCCAGCGCGGCCGCTGGATCCGCCCGCGTAAGCAGAGGACCCAGCTCCCGCGCGGCGGAACCAATCAGGATGCGGGCTCTCGAATCGTTGGGGTCTTCTTCGGCCACTTGTTCTTCAGTATCAAATGCCTGCTTCAGAACAGGTATCGCTTCCGCGGGCCGCCCCAGGCTGATGCTCGCGTCCTGGCCGAGAATGGTGCCTTCCCGCCAGAGCACATTGAACAGGGAAGACCGTCGCGTTACATCGCCGGGAATTATCGCGGACTCGACCCGCGTTCGTGCGTCCTTTATGGCCTGAAGCGCCCCGTCTAAATCGCCGGAGAATCGTAATGAATCCGCCAATACGCTGAGCGCGTTGGATAGCATTTCATCGCTGTTGGCGCCGGAACGGCCGACTTCGACGGCGCGGCGCGCGTATTTAATTGCGTCGCCGTAAAGATGCAGGTTCTTATGCGCCAGGGCGATATTCGACAGAAGCCGCGACGCGTCCCGGTTGTCAACCGGCGAAGGAGTCGGAACACTCAGAAACGCCTCCACGTAATCCGCCGCCTTCCGAGCCTCCGCCAGCGTCTCCTCGCGCCGGTGATCGGAATTCGCCAGAATCATCAGATCGTGGTCCGTCTCCGCGGCGGCGAGCAATGCCCGTTTGTTTCGAGGCGAGTCCTTTAGTACCCCTTGGAGGAGAGCGTCGGCTTTTTTTAGACTCACCTCGGCTTGCTCGTACCGGCCCAGGTTTGAATCCGTGGGAACGCCCTGAATTAACGCCAGGTGTGTATAGGCTTCCGCCACCTCCAGCGCCAATGCCTGATCGCCACGCGCTTCCGTTCCCAGTCCCTCCAGATACGATTGCGACATGGCGACGATTTCCTCGCGGGCTTTGGTCGCGCCGGGAAGAACACGGATCGTATTGTCGAGTGCCAGGGCCTTGTTGGCGATCTGCCGCACTTCCTGAAACCGGCGCTCGGAAACCACGCGCTCGCGATTGGCCACGTAAAGTCCAATCGCCAGACCGGACACGGTGAGGACAGTTGCCGCGACCACAAAACGATACCGCCGCATGAATTTACGCGCACGATACCAGCCGTTGCCGGAGCGCGCACGAACCACGCGAAATTCGAGGAACGCCCGCACGTCGTCGGCGAAAGCTTCCACTGACGGGTACCGGTCCAGGGGCTCCTTGCGCAACGCTTTTCCCAGGATGTAGTCCAGGTCTCTTGGGATTTCGCGATTGATCCGGCTCGGCGCCAGCGTATCCTGATTCCCGATCACCGCATTGATTGCGCCTGGCGCATCCCCGGAGAAGACGTGCGGCGAACGGCCGGTGAGCAGCTTATAGAGGACCGCGCCCAGCGAATAGACATCCGTGGCGGTGGTCTGCGCCTCGCCGCGGGCTTGTTCCGGACTGGCATAGTCGGGCGTCAACAGCCGTTCACGAGTTTGCGTCTGGTCGGTGCTCTCGTCCAGGATTTTGGCGATCCCGAAGTCCAGCAGTTTAGGCTCGCCGGCGCTGTTCACCAGAATATTGGACGGCTTCAGATCGCGATGGATCACCAGATTGTGGTGCGCGTAGGACACTGCGTCGCAGACTTGCAGGAAGAGCAGAAGTTTGGCGCGCGTAGAAAGGCTTTGCGCGTAAACATCGATCGGCGTTCCGTCGATGTAATCCATGGCCAGATACGGCTGGCCCTCGGATGTGTGGCCGGCATCCAGGAGCCGCGCGATTCCGACGTGGCTGAGAGACGCCAGGATCTGCCGCTCGCGCAGAAAGCGGTCGCGAAACCAGGGCTCGTTGCCCCCATACCTCAGGAGCTTGATCGCGGCGCGCTGTTCAATTTCACCGTCGACTCGCTCTCCGAGATATACCGATCCCATGCCGCCGCGCCCCAACAGCCGTATCAGCCGGTATGGGCCGCAACGCGCGCCCGGTATCGATCCGGCGGGTTGCAGGAGCTGCTCCGCGCTCGCGGCGACGCAATCGGTAAGCGCGTGTTCGGCGCCCGTGTCGAACAGCAGCAGACCTTCCACTTCGGCCCGGACCTCCGCCGGAATCCGCTGCTTCAGGTAGTAGGATTCCCGTTGATCCGCCGGGAGGTCGACCAGTTCGTGAAACAGATTCTCTGCTTCGCGATTCATGCGTTAGAGGAGCCTCTGCTTTCTTGCACGATCTTATCGGCTCCCGGCGTCAAATGCAATTTTCAACTACAGGCTCTTCAGGAAAGCGATCAGGTCGGCCTTCTCCCGAGGCGTAAAGCCGATGTTGAAGCGCTGATCATAAAACCGGATCACATCATCGAGTGTGGCGGCCGAACCGTTGTGGAAATACGGCGCTCTAGGAGCCAGGCTCCGAAGTACCGGGCCCTTGACCTTACCGACGTCGGCCCAGAGTCCCGTGACCAGCGCGCGCCCCGGATCCGTGGTCTGCTCCATCGCGCCGGTCGCGTTATTGCGTAGCGTATAAACGGGCAGATAGCTCACGTCGAGCGGGCTGTTCAAATCCCCAACTCCGATATTCAGCGCTGCCGGGAAGGAGTGGTCGCCCGCGTTCGGAGAATCGTGACAGGTCCCGCAGGTTCCCGAAAGCGAAGTCACATTGAGCACATCATTGATGCCGGCGACGTTGGTAATGTTGATCGGCTTGGTATTGAACAGATCCTGGCCGCGCGCAATACTGGCGCGGGCGGCAATGCGGGAATTCCGCCAGGAGTTGAACAGCGTAAAGATCACCGGCGTGAACGGAGCGCCCGTTGGATTGAATCCGAAGCTCGGCGGGAACGAATCGTTGATGCCAATGAAAAAATTCTGCGAAGCCAGAGCCGCCGGACCTCCATCCGCTCCGTCCGCGTTCAGGGCCCCGGCGCTAAAATCGAATGCCTGCGCGGTTTGCAAGGAAGTCTCAAAATTGACGATGTCCTGAAGCTGCGCCGATGTCGGGACTTTCGTCGCCTGCGCGTGGCCCGTGGTCGCGTCGAGAGCCTGATGAGCTAGATCGGCGAGGAGATCACCCGGATTGGTTGGATATGCGATTTTTTGAGTGCCGGTTTGAGTGGCGGACTCCCTGCCGTCCCACATGACGGCGCTCAAGAACCTCAAATTCGTAGCCGGCAACGGGCGGCGATACAAAGACAGAGTCGCCATGTCATTGCATCCATAAGGATTACGAACATTGACTACCGTGAATTCAGCGTTGGGCGGGACCGCCACACCAATCCGGATCACCCCGCGGCTCAACAGCAGACTGTAAGCGGCACGGCGGCCCTGAAGCGTCGACGTGTCGATATTGTGGTCGCAATTGGATCCATCAACGGTGCGGAAAATCGGATCGGTTCCCTGAGTGAGGAGGAATCGGAGTTGAATTTCGGCGGCGGAAACCGACCAGCCCTCGGTAGGAAGGTGGCACGTGGAACAGGAGCGTCCGTTGCTGCCCAACGACTGGAAAAATGCGCCGCTCAAATCGAGGTTTGTTTTGTTTATGTTGTAGGTTTCGACGAACCCGCTGCCGTCTAGAAGCGGGAATGAATTCGGCAAACTTTGCGCGCCGGCCAACGCGGCATATGCGCTGATCCATATTCCGGATAACACGATTCTCGACACTGATTTGGTGCTCATTAAAATCCTCCGATTGCTGACTTCGCAGCTCTTCTATAGGAGTCTTGCGGATTCGTAGGGAGGATTTAGCGGAAAAAATAACCTTAGAAAGGTCAAGAGACGGCGGCTTCTTTCGCGAGCGCTGCCGCGGACGGCAGTCGGTCGACGCTCCAGCACATTTCGATGATGCGGCGGATTCGGTCCGGCGGCAAGATCCCGGTGGCGAGATCCGTGAACTTCGCTTCCAGAGCCGAGTCGCTGAGAGGATTCTGAATACTGCCGACGGCATGCTCGACAAATTTTTCAAGCGTTCGCCCGTCCCGCAGAGTCATTCGTATGCGCACCTGATCTTCGCGGATCGACGAATCGATGACGGTCGAAACACGTTCGCTGAGCGCGATCACTTCCGGATTACGAACCATCTCATCGCTGAACTGTTTTTCGCCGGCGGCGCCCGCCACCGTCGCGACCGCCGCGGCGAAATAAATGCTGAATTTCCCGTCGAGCCCGGTGCGGAGAGCTTTCTTCCCAGTCAATTCCAGAACCAAAGGATGAACACGAAGCTCAATTCTATCGATCTGGGAAGCGGACAGCTGGTACTGGTTGCGAAGCTGAATACAGCCGTCAATCGCGGGGTGCATCACAACACCGCAGGCGAAAGGCTTGTAGGTATTCAGCAGAATTTCATAGCGGCTGCCTAGCTGGCCGGTGATTTCGTCATACTTGCGCGATGTGCTGAGCACGTTCGCCCAACCGCGCTTCGCCTCGATCCCGTGATCGGAACTGGTGAAGTTCCGCGCCGCCAGCAGCGCCGCCGTCATCCCGTTCTGAGCGGCTCGCCCAGGATGGAAACTCTTGGTCATAGAGCCGAACATTTCCCGCAGGCCCACTGGCTGTGTCGCGGCGAGTCCGATCGCCCAGCGGGTTTGCTGCTCGTTCAATCCCAACAGCCGGCTCATCGCCGCGGCCGCGCCGAACACTCCCGCCGTTCCGGTGATATGCCAACCGACGTCGTAATGCGCGGGATAGACCGCGTTGCCGATTCGGCACTCGGTTTCGACACCGATGACCAGAGCATTCAGGAAATCGGCTCCCGAGACCTGCCGGTATTCGCTCCACGCCAGGATCGCGGAGACCACCGGGCCGGCTGGATGAATGATGGTCTTCAGATGCGTGTCGTCGTAATCGAAGATGTGCGAACTAATGCCGTTGATCAGCGCCGTGTTGAGAATATCAAGACGTTCGCGCCGCCCCAAAATGCTCGCTTGAGCGGGTCCCGCGAAGGGCGCGAGTGTGGCAATGGCGATCGCCGCCGTTTCATGCTGCGATCCACCGATGGCGCATCCGGCCCAATTGAGCAGTGTCCGCCTGGCTTCCTTGCGAACCGTGGCCGGCAGATCCGGTTCCTTGGCCGATACGATGTAACGCGCCAGGACGCCGGTGACGTCGCGCGGATCCGCCGTCGCGGTGTCCGGGTCGGCCGCGAGCGCGTCCTCCGCCAGGCAACCGGTAACCGCCAGGGCGCCCAGGAAATTGCGGCGGTGAATCTGAGACATGCGATTTTCCTCTAGGTATAATTGTCCGCCGATCCGGGCCGCGGGTGGCGGCGCTCAACGAACGGCGCAGGCACTTCAGGAAGCGCCGGACCAGCTCCGCAATCTCGTCAGCCGAACGGGCTTTTTAGGCCGATCGCGATAAGAAGTGTCCTGCGCGGTGGGGCGCAAGACCACTTCATCGATTTCGACATCGGCCGGTTGCTCTATGGCGTAAAGCACGGCCCGCGCGACCGAATCCGCCGAAATGCCGACCTTGTCGTAAAGATCCTTCACGAACTTGGCGGAGGCCGGATCGGAGGTGGAATTCTGCAGTTCCGAGTTGATCGCGCCCGGCGAGATCATGGTGCAGCCGATGTTTTGCGAATGAAGTTCCATCCGAAGCCCTTCCGTTAACGCGCGCACCGCGGCCTTTGTGGCGCAATAAACGGTCCCGCCCGGAGCGAACACCTTGATGCCGAAAACAGAAGCAAGATTGATGATGTGACCGGTCTTCTGTTTCTGCATTTGCGGCAGAACAGCGGCGACCCCATATAGCACGCCCTTGATGTTGACGTCGATCTGCCGATCCCACTCATCCACCCTAAGTAGCTCGATCGGGGCGATGGGCATGATGCCGGCGTTATTCACCATGACATCGACGCGGCCGAAACCGTCGACAGCTCCTTTGACCAGAGCCTCTACGTCTGCTCGCCTGGTGACATCGACGGCGAAGCCAAGAGCTTTGCCGCCCGAGGCTGAAATTTCCTTCACCACGGCGTCGATACGATCCTTGCGCCTGGCCCCCAGAACGACTTTCGCTCCCTGTTGAGCGAGAAGTTTCGCGGTACTCTCTCCCAAGCCACTGCTCGCTCCGGTGATGACCACCACCTTGCCTGTCACGTTTGAAGATCCCATTCCTATTTCTCCTTTTCAAACGAGGAATGTTTCTGGTGATTCTTTACGCTCCACTGCATCAGCGGCCCGGCAATTTCGGACACTTCCTGGACTAGCGAACTCAGGAATGCCGTCACGTCGGTACACGTCGAAAGAGATGCGCTTTGCCCGGCCCACATCGGCACAAGATCGGAGCGGCCCGCCGTCTCAGCCGCGATCGAAAGATTTCTCACCAGCCCTCGCTGCAGCGGGTAAGGCAGAATCGGGGCACCCGCCTGGTTCAGGTCCGCCATCAAGCGGTTGTCGATCCCTCGCGCGAGCCTTCCGGTGAAGCCTTTGGTCAACGCGGTGTGACCGGCTTTTTTCGCCAACAAAGTTTCGCGATGGAGGCGGCTCGCGCCGGATTCTTCGCAGGCCAGGAACGCGGTGCCCATCTGGATCGCCTCGGCGCCGAGCGCCATGGCCGCGACCACGCCGCGCGCATCTGCGATACCGCCCGCGGCGATCACCGGCACGTCTACGATGTCCACGATCTGGGGAAGCAGAGACATCGTTCCCGTTAGCGAATCTTCCGCCGGTCGAAGGAAGGAACCGCGGTGACCTCCTGCTTCGAACCCGGAAGCGGCAATCGCGTCGACGCCGGCCCTCTGTAGCGCGGCGGCCTCGTCGGGTGTGGTCGCCGTCCCGATGATCGCGATACCTTTCGCCCGGCATTCTTCCAGAATTTCTTGCGGCGGGATTCCGAAGATGAAGCTGAACACCGGCACGTTCGCATCCAACAACACGCGAGCTTGATCTTCGAAACGAGTCGCGGAATAGGATTTATAGGCCGGCCGGAGCGCTCCCACCGCGGTCAGATGATCCGCAAGCGGCGCGAGGCTGTGGTTGAACGCGGTCTCATCCGATGTTCGGGCTCCTTCATCTTCCATCGACACCCACAGGTTCATCGCAAAGGGCTTCGATGTGAGGGAGCGAATCTGCGCGATCACATCCTTGATGGCATCCGGCACTAAGCCATGCGCGCCGAACGATCCGAGTCCGCCAAAATTGGAGACCGCGGCGGTCAATCGCTGCGATGACAACCCGCCGAGCGGACCTTGAATGATCGGATAATCGATCCCGAGTCTCGAAGTTAGCCGGTTTTTATTCCAGTCTGGCATTCAGGACTGCACCTCAAGGATCGCTTCAGGTAAGCCCGAGTCTCACGACTCCTGCAAATCGAACCCAACGAGCCGGTAATGAAACTCGCCCGCACTCCGAAGTTTGTCGTCACACCACGCGATCCCCCGTTCCAATGACTCCAGCTCGGAATGCCACCATGGTCCGCAGGCTCCCGATCGGTAGAACTCACGACATAACAGGAGGTGGCGTCGAAACCCGGCGGTCATTCGCGCTTCGTAATGCAACAGAAGGGATTCCGCGTTCATATTGGCGGTGACTGCGCGGATTACCGCGGCGGCGAGGATCGCTTCCCGGATCGCGTGCCCGGTACCGTCGCCGCAAATCGGGTCGAAAGCCATGGCGGCGGAGCCACAGGCGAGCCACTGTGGAGCACAAAGAGGTGAAGAGATTCGCGGATACGCGGGAAATTGGCGCCAGGGCCCGCTGAGTTCCTCGACCTCGCCGGCAACCAGGCCTTCCCGGCCCGGCAACTCTTCCGGTGCGGAGCCGACACAAAGAAGGGATCCGCTTCCGTCCGGACCCGCTATCAGGAACCGCCATCCATTTTCCGTGGACTCGATCCAGCAAGCTTCGCGGTCCGATGTTTTTTTCAAACGGACCGGCGCGGCGAAGGCGAGACGCGCGCCGAACGCCTGCTCCGTCGCGCGTGGAAGCGGGCGCGAGGCGAAAATGGCCCAGCCGGTATCCGCTGGAGATTTCTGGGAGGCAGGCTCCTGGCTAGGCTGCAGGCCATCGAGCAGCGCCTGTTCCGAGATGACTACGGCGAAGTGGTCTAAGGCGCGAGGCTGCGCATGCGGGCCCCAAGCGACGATACGTCGACGTATGCGGTGCGCATTCCGGAATAAGTCGGGAGCTCCGAAAACGTCGCACATCAGGGACACGGCGCTCTCATTTAGCAAGAGAGCGGGTAGCCGGGGTCGGGATACGTGTTCAACATCAATGCGATAACCGCGTTGCGACAAGAGATGACGGCAACACGCGGCAGCTACGCCATCGCCTCGGATGGTCACGCGAGGTAATCCGTCACCGGGGAAAGGCGGCGGTTCAGAAGCGGACTCATTGGGAGCCGGGAGCCCGGACATGTGCTTCTCTAAGGCAGGACGACCATTCCGCCCATAGTGACGTCGTTGTTCAGATCCCAGGTGCGCTCGTACTTCAGCGTCGCGGCGTCGTACACTTCGATCTCGAAGCCAGCGCCGAAGATGTACAGCTTCTTACCGTCGCCGGACATGCCGAAGCTGAAGCGCGTGCGGCAGGGAACCTCGGCCGTCTTCGTGAGGTGGTCCGGTGTCAGATCGAAGGTCCAAAATTCGCAGCGTTTGTTGCCATGCATTCCGTTCGCCACCACGGTATAGGCGTACTTCTTATCCGGCGTGACCTGCAAGCCGGCCATGCCGGCCGGGCGCCGGACCGATCGGATTGAAGTCTACATGCCCGAGTGTTCAGATCGAAGCGCGCGATGCCGAACACGCGATTGTGCACGATCGGATCGGCGGAGTTGAAAAGGGAAACGTGCTTGCCGGGCTCGCCGATCGAATCGAGGTCGGCGCCGAAGCCGATGTTCTCCATGCCGGGAAGATCGGGCTTGGCGAGATCGATGCGGTCGACCACTTTGAAATCGTCGGCATTCAGGATGACGACCTTGTCGCGGAACTGGTACAGAACTTGCCGTCGGGAGAAATCTCGAAGGCGTTGCGGCCGTAGCCGACCGCAGGCCTTCTCATCTTCGGGTGCAATGTCCACCGTCTTGACGATCTTCTGCTGCGCCAGATCGATGACCGTGTACTTCGGCTTGCCGATTTCGTAAGTGCTCCGAACTTCTTGTCGATTTCCGTGCGTGACCGTGTAGAACAGCTTGCCCTCCGGATCGGGGGTCCCGCCGTTGAAGCGGTATTGCTTGCGTGGGCGTGTTGAGCACGAAGTGATTGATCACCTTGCGCGTGGCGACGTCGATCACTTCAATCCCGCTGTGATCGTTGGTGGTGACGTAGATCTTCTTCCGATCCTCGGATAGGCGCATGCTGGTGGGCAGGCCCGGTTTCCAGCGTGAATCTTGTCGACCACCTTTCCCTTGGCTCTCGTCGACCACCAAAATCGCAATCGGGATAGCCGCCCAGAAACAGCGTGCTCGCCGGCACGCCAGCGAGGCGCGACAGCGCAGACCAGAAATATCGCGAATGAGGCTGTCTCATGTTGCTTATGGGAAAACCAGATCCAGATTGCGCCAGTCCTTCGTGGCGGCGGCGCACTTGCTGGTCCAATCCGGAGAGTTGTTCAGATGATCGGGCACCTGCGCCGGCCAGTAGCAGGTCACGTAGCAATCGTAAATGTCGCGCTCGACCGGCTGGCACAGTCCGGCCGTGCCGCCGGCCGAATCCACTTCCCAGCCGGGCGAGAACATCAGCGAGCATCCCATGGGGACGTGCGGGCGCTGCTGCCTGGGCGTTGGACGGGTTCTGCAACGCGACCACGTCCTCATCGGTGCGCGGACCGACGTAGTCGTCGATGCGCGCGGCTTTCTTGTTTAACGGTCGCAGGTGTTTCATTGACGCTGCCTTCCTTTCGGCGAATTGCTCGAAGAAATCCGGGATTCTTGCGCGGCTGATCGCGCCGTAAATTTCAAGACAGGTATCGGTCCAGTCGCGAATCCAATCGCAGTAGTGCAGATTGGGATGGCCGGTGTCGCCGTAACGCACGTACGCCTCGTGATGGCAGCCGCCGGCGCACAACGGACGCGCCCAGCAGGTGTGGCAATCGTACTTGGAATCGATGTGGCCGCGGTCGCAGGAAATCGGCCTGCTTCTCGCGATCGATGCCGGTGGAGATGTGGCCCAGCGCGTGGGCGTCGGAATCGACGAAGCGATGGCACGGCGCGATGTCGCCCGAAGGTCCGACGCCCAGCAGTCCAAGACCCGCGCCGCAGGGATGCGACTTGTTGACGCCCTGGTACAGCTCGGCCAGCGTGTCGCTGACGTTCGAGAATCCGTGCATCTCGCCGCGCAGCGCGTATTCGAGATATTCGTCCGCCAGCGCGTGGAACTGCTCCAGCACGCCGTCCATGCCCGTTTGCCATTGATGGCGTAGAGCTGGTCGGGCGACGTGGTGACCGGCGCGAAACCGACTTCGTGAAAACCCAGATCCTGCTTCAGATGGCGGAAGATGCTCGATCGACGTCCGTGACGCCGGCAGGTCAGCGTGACACGCGCCGTAATCGGCCGCGTCCGATGATTCTCGAATCAGCGCCCGGACCTTCGGCTCGATGATGTCGTAGCTGCCGCGGCCGTTGGCGAAGACGCGCAAGCTTGTCGTGCATCTCCTTGGGGCCGTCCATGCTCACGGTGACGCCGATGCGATTCTCCGAAAGAAACTCGATGATCGCCGGCGTCAGCAGCGTGGCGTTGGTGGTCAGGCTGAAATCGATGTGTCCGGCCTTGTGCCGCGGCCTGTTCGTTCGCGTAGTCGACCACTTGCTTCAGCAGCGGAAAATTCATGAGCGTCTCGCCGCCGAAGAACGTGATGTGAATCGACCGGCGACCGCCGACTGCTCCAGCAGAAAATCCACCGACGCCTTGGCCGTCTCGAGGTCCATGAACTTGGGCTTGCCCTCCGGCGTCGCGACTTTGTCTTCGCCGAATTCGTAGCAATATTGGCAGGACAGATTGCACTGATTGGTGAGATTCAGCACCAGCGTCTGCAAGGGGAAAACCGCGGGCAGGGCTTTGCGGCAGCTCGACGGCGCGGACTTCCGTTGACGATCACGTCGGCTGATAGCATTTCCGCGACCAGTTCTCGCGCGTCATCGCTTCGACACCCTGCGCCGATCAGGTCCTCGACCAGCCGATCGATGCGGGACAGTCCCTCGACTCAGGCGATCGATCAGCATTCGCCACGCGCGGCGTCCACTTCGAAAATCGCGCCCGCGGGCACCAGATACAAGAAATCGCTGCGCCGCCCGCTTCGAAAGCGGTGAAATTCGCCCAGCCGGACAAGCGGCAGCGTCCACTCAGTGCGCCGCTCATTGGCCCACCTCCGGCTGATCCCAACTGCACATACATCGGAACCGTGACCACCAGATACGATTTGCCCGACCAGCGGCTTGCCGTCCTTGTCCTTTTCGTTCTTCGGCGGTCGCCACCACCCAGACGTCGCCGTAGTTGTTGCGGCTGAATTTGCGCTTGGGATTCGGACCGTCCGAGGCGGGCGTGAAGAAGCCGGTGGGGCTCAGCGTGCCGACGAAATTCCTTGTCGTCGTCGCCGTAACACGGCGTAGAATTCCTCCACCGACCACGTCACGTCGACCGGGCCCAGTTCGACATCGTCGGCGGTATTCGGCTTGCCGTCGGCGCCGCGCTGATAGGCCGATGGCCTCGAACTGCTGGTAGCCCTTGGGATGCGTTTCGCTGCCGAGCCGCGCGATGGCCGATTCCGGCAACACCTTGAATGTAATCGACGCGATCGTAAACCGCGATCGCGCTTTGCAGCACCGAGCGGCGCAACGCGACGTCGCGCTTGCCGGGAACGGCATCGGCGGCGACGTCCACCTCCGCAACGACTTCGGATGGCGTGTGCGAAACGATGCGCCGCACCGTGACACCGGAGCCGAAGTCGAGATCGGACGGCGTCGACCTGTGCGGGCAAATTGTCGCCCAGTCAAGCGCACGCGATTGCGCCTGCGAGCCGGTTTTGAGCGCGGTGCGATCCACGCCGATCAGCGTCGGATCCGCCGAAGTGCGCGGCGCAGCTTCACATCGAAACCGAATTCCTGATACTGTCCCCAGAACCAGCGGCCTTCGGCTTGCGATTCGATCGGGCGAGATCCACATGCACTTCGCGCGCTTCCTTGTTCAGGTCATCCGCGGCGCCGGTTCGCCGCTCGCGTCCCCTTGGATCGGCCGCGCCAGGAATATCCGGCGTAAACGAGGCCTTGTCCGGAACGGACCAGCGTGGAGCCATCCTTCACCGATGCAAGCTTCACGTTGGTGGTGAACTCGTCTTCGGCCGCGCCCGGCTCGATTGCCATTTCGCCGTAGTACTTGCCCTTGCCCGGGATGTTCGCGGAGACCAGCCAGCGTCCGGTCAGCTTCGGCGCGCGCATGCGAGCGCGCCAGGCGGCCCACTCGGGCGTATGCAGCGGCGCGGTCTTGCCAGATAAGCGAGCGCTTCATCCACGGGCAGCTTCGGCGGCGTCTGCTCGGATCGCCGACCGGCGGCGCGTTGCCGCCGCCTCCGGCACTCAGCCCGCGGCGAAACGCTTGCTCGGCGGTGCGGATACAACGCGACGTGCAGGTTCGTCAGCAGCTTCCAGTCTTCGGCCGAACGCCGCCACGACAGCGGCCGCGCGAAGGCATGGCAATTCGCGCAAGCGCCGCGCACGGTGTCGTTCGGGATATTGGTTTCGTCCTGAATGCGATGCTCGGCGAAGTACATCACCGGCTTGGCTTCTTCCGGCGCCAGTCCGTGATACGTTGCCGAGGTATTTCACGATCGGCGCGCGCTTCCGCCGGGCGTCAGCGTGAGGCCGTTCAAGCGCACCATGCGCTTGATGGCTTCTTCCCAGCCCTCGGGCGTGGCGCGCTCCCAGGAAATGCGCGAGCAGGTTGCCCTTTCGCGTCGCGCGTGTGGCAGCCGCCGCACTTGGAGATCACCAGCGGATCGGTGACCGGAATGCCTTCTTCGGTGGCGGGCCTTACCGTTTGCGGGGTTGCCTGTGAAGGACCGCTCCGCTGCGCCTGCGCTACACAACAAAAGGCGATGGCGGCCCAAATTCCCTTGGACATCACGCTCTCCTCAGTTTCACTATTCTGACACGATCCGCCGGTCGATAAAGCGTCCGGTGCTGTCCTCAATGCGCGCGCCGGCGATCACGGTGGCCAGAAGCTGGTCGCGCGCGGCGATACTCCACAGCGGCTGGCCGGTATCTGCAACCAGACGAGCCACCAATCCGGTCATGTTGGCGACGGCAAAACTGACGCCATGTCGATTGTGCTCGGGGGGCACGCCCGGGATGGGACGCGGAAACGGCGAGGCGTAAAATACTCCTTCCTTATATAGGTAAGAATCGCGCGGACAGTCAGGATCCTGGTCGACGCCGATGACCCCAGGCAGGTCCCCCGGTAGCAAATGGGCCGCGGTAACCACCAGGAGCCCGTTCATTACTGCCTGCTCGAACCGTTCACGGTGCGCGGGGTTGGAGGTTCCCAGACTCAGGTTGACCAGATCCATGCGCTGGTCCGCGCACCATTCCAGCGCACGCAGGATCGTGTCGATGGTGGCCGACAGCCGGTTTCCAAACACCTTGACCGCGTACAGTTCAGCCTCAGCGCCAATTTTTTCCCGAATGGCGCCCGCGACCGCGGTTCCGTGACCGAGACGATCAATAAAGTCTCCGGTGAGCCCGTCCGGCGTCACCCCGACTCCGCCGGCCACGCCGCCAACGTGGGGATGATCCGCGTGAACGCCGCTGTCGACGATCGCGATTTTCATTGCGCCAAGATCACCGTCTGGTGCGCGATCCGCGCCAGCGAAGGCCGATGAGTGATCAGAATCGCCGTGCGACCGTCCGCCACCCGCACCAGCGTCTCGGCGATGGCCCGCTCGTTTGCTTCATCCAAAGCCGAGGTGGGCTCATCGAGCACCAGGATCTTCGGATTCGCCAGGAGAGCACGCGCGAGTGCGATCCGCTGACGCTCGCCGGCCGAAAGAGTCTGCCCGCGCTCCGCGATCACCGTCTCGTAGCCTGCGGGCATCGCTAGGATGCGGTCGTGGATACTGGCTGCGCTGGCTGCTGCTTGAATTTCGTGATCTGTCGCCCCCGGACAGGCGTAGGCGATATTTTCGCGGACGCTTGCCTGGAACAAATACGGCGACTGATCCACCAGCATGATCAGATGGCGCAGCTCGGCCAGCGGCAGATCGCGCAGGTCGCGGCCATCGATGCGGATGGCGCCCGCATCGGGATCGTAGAAACGAATCAGAAGATCGGCCAGCGTCGATTTGCCCGCGCCGCTCGGCCCGAGGATGGCGCAAATGCTCCCGGCCTGCACATGGAACGATAAGCCGTTCAGGACCGCGTCGCCTCCGTAGGTGAACGAGACCTGGTCGAACTCGATCTCACCGCGCACCTTGCCCATCGTCCTGCTTCCAGGCCGGTCGACGATTTCAGGCTTGGTGTCGAACAGCTCCCAGACTCGCGATAGCGCGACGCCGCCCGAGACCAGGTTGGTGTACAGGCTCATCATGTTCTGCACCGGCGCAAGCAGTCGCATGTGATACGCCATGATCGCGACCAGTGCGCCGGTGGTCAGCGCGCCGTCGATCACCAGCTTCCCGCCGTATAGGAAGATGGCCGCAGTCGAAACCGTCAGCACCGTGCCCGGCACAACACCGGACAAAAACGATGTAAGCTGCATTCGCAACAGGGCGTCCAAGAAACTTTGATTGCGTGCCCGAAAGCGCTCCACTTCACGCGATTCGGCCTGCGAGGAAACCACCAGACGGATGCCTAGCAGCGTTTCCAGCAGGAAGCTGCCGATATCGGAACTGCGCTCCCGCACGGTTCGCACGCGATCCGCAAGACGGCGCTGGAAGTGCTTCAACGCCCACAGGCTCGCTGGCACGGCGGCAACGCTCACCAGGAATAATCGCGGGCTCAGCGTGACCATAATCGCGATGCTGCCGACCAGAAACACGACGTTCGATAGGACGCTCAGCAGGCTGTCGGCCGATACGCGTTGCACCTCCGCGATGTCGTTGTTGATCCGCGAAATCACGTCACCCAGTTTGGTTCGCGCCCAAAACCGCGGCGACAGCATCTGCAGGTGACGATACAAGGCGAGCCGCATATCGAACAGCACCGCGGCCGAGACTCGCACGTAGGTATAGCTAGATAGGACATTCAGCGCGAATCCTAACACCGTAACGCCAAACATCATCGCGCTGACAATGATCAACATCCGCATATCGCGTTTGAGCAGCGCATCATCGATGAGAAGTTTCGAGATGTAAGGCTGCAACAAACCGAAACCGGTCGAAGCCACGCCCGCCGCGAGAATCAGCACCAGCCTGGGCCAATAAGGCACGATGAATTGCAACGCGCGCCGATAACCGGCCAAGGGGATGACTTGCTGGGACACTTCACTTTGTCATAGCACAAGCCAGACGAGACCGAATTATTTCAGGTGGAACAAGCTGATCAAGCGGAAAACATCAGCGATCCACAGGAATTGAAATCCGTGGGCGATCTTAAGCGGAACATGGATCTGGTCACCAAGTTCATTCCCGTGTGGGTGAAAATCGCGGTGGCGATCGCGCTCGGCCTGGGCACCATGATCGGCTGGAAGCGGATCGTGGTTACCGTCGGCGAGAAAATCGGCAAGGAACATCTGACCTACGCGCAGGGGGCCTCCGCGGAATTGGTCGCCATGCGACCATCCTCGCCGCCGACCGCACGGGACTTCCGGTCAGCACCACGCACGTACTCTCCTCGGGCATCGCGGGGACGATGGCCGCGAATCGCTACGGCTTACAAATGGATACCCTGCGGAATCTGCTGCTCGCCTGGGTATTGACCCTGCCGGTATGCGTGTTGCTGGGAGCTGGGATCTTCGCCTTCGGATTGAACGTCTTGCTGCGTTTTGGCCCAGGTAGGTTCGACCAGAATCAAGCGTCGCGGGAAGCCGATCAAGCCGGTCCCCGGAATGCCGCCGTTGCGGCCGAGTGATGCCGAATTGGAGAATGCCGCTTCGCCCGATGCCCCTCTCGCGTCGGGGGGATGATCGCCCATTCGCTAATTCCGTTCCACTCAACCGAAGTCCATTCTGAATCCCGGCGGGACAGCCAGATCCAACACTGATTTATATTTAAAGATGTTCCATAAAATTGGTCTCAACGAAAAGGAATAATTCATGGGAAAAGCTCTGGAGGGTGTTCGGGTCCTGGACATGACGCATGTGCAGTCGGGTCCGACCTGCACCCAGATTCTGGCGTGGTTTGGCGCCGACGTCATCAAGATCGAGAAGCCTGGCGAAGGCGATCCGACGCGCGGCCAGCTGCGCGACGTTCCGGGCGTCGACAGCCTTTACTTCACGATGCTGAACAGCAACAAGCGCGGCATGACGCTGAACCCTAAGACCGAAGCGGGCAAGAAAATCTTTACTCAGCTCATCGAGAAGTGCGACGTGATGGTCGAAAACTACGCTCCCGGCGCGATCGATCGCATGGGCTTCTCCCTGGGAGAAGAATTCAACAGATCAATCCGCGGATGATCTATGCCTCGGTCAAGGGATTCGGCCCTGGTCCTTTTGAGGACTGCAAGGTCTACGAGAATGTCGCTCAGTGCACCGGCGGATCGGCCTCGACGACCGGTGAGATCGATCGTTTCCCGATGGTTACGGGCGCCCAGATCGGCGATTCCGGCACCGGCATTCATCTGGTGGCTGGCATCCTCGCCGCCTTGCTTCATCGCGAAAAAAGCGGCAAGGGACAGCGCGTGACCGTCGCGATGCAGGATGCCGTGCTGAACCTCTGCCGCGTGAAGCTTCGGGACCAGCAACGGCTCGCCCGTACCGGCGTCCTCAAGGAATATCCGCAATATCCCAACGGAAAATTCGGCGCCGCGGTCCCGCGGGCGGGCAACGCTTCCGGAGGAGGCCATCCCGGCTGGATCGTGCGATGCAAGGGTTGGGAAACCGATCCGGACGCGTATGAATATGTGATCACCCAGGCGCAGGCTTTTCCCGCCCTGGCCAAGGTCATCGGCCATGCGGACTGGCTGGAAGATCCGGAATTCAACACACCCGAGGCGCGCCTTCCGAAGCTGGACTTTGTGTTCGCTGAAATCGAAAAGTGGACGATGACCCTGACCAAGATGGAGGTCATGGCCGCGCTCAATGCCGTGAATGTGCCCTGCGGCCCAATTCTCTCGATGAAGGAGATCGCGGAGGAGCCGGCCTTGCGCAAGACCGGTACCGTGGTCGAAGTCGATCATCCCACGCGCGGCAAGTATCTCACGGTCGGCAATCCGATCAAGCTGTCAGACTCACCGTCGGATGTGCGGCGGTCGCCGCTGCTCGGTGAGCACACCGACGAGATCCTGAAGACGCTTCTCGGATTGAAGGACGATGAAATCCAGGCCGCCCGCCAGCAGGGTGCGATTTAAGATGAATCGCAACGTACTCATTCTGGGCGCCTCCTACGGTTCGTTGTTCAGCACCAAGCTGATGATGGCCGGGCACCAGCGTTCCGTTGGTCTGTACGAAGGCCACGGCCGACTTGATCAATCGTGAAGGAACCGTCGTCCGTTTCCCGATCAAGGGACGCGAAGGGCTGCTGGACATTTCATCGAAGAGGTTGCCGGGTACTCTTTCCGCGAGTGCGCCCGAAGATGTGGATCCGGAGCAAGTTCGATCTGATCGTGCTCGGCATGCAAGAGGCGCAATACGGCTCCTCGGGGGTTCGGGAATTGATGGGCCGTATCGGCCAATGCGCGCAAGCCCTGTCTGGCGATCATGAACATGCCGCCGCTGCCCTACCTGAAACGCATTCCGGGACTTGCGACGGATTCCCTGGTGGCCTGCTACGCGAACCCCGAGGTTTGGGATGGATTCGATCCGAAATTGACGTCGCTGGCGAGTCCCGATCCGCAGGCATTCCGTCCACCGGATGAACCGAAGAACGTGCTTCAAGTGGGGTTACCGACCAATTTCAAAGCTGCGCGTTTCGAAGCGGACGAGCCGACCGCGCTGCTTCGGCAGCTCGAAGCGGACATCGAGGGAGCGCGGTTCGATGCCGGGGCCGGTCCCATCGAAATTCCGGTGAAGCTAAAGGTTCACGATTCCATCTTCGTGCCGTTGGCGAAGTGGCCGATGTTGATCACGGGCAACTATCGTTGTATTCGCAAGGACGACATGATTTCGATCAAGGATGCCGTCCTTGGCGATATCGGCAAATCTCGGGAGATCTACGAATGGGTGTCGAAGCTCTGCACCGGCCTGGGTGCGGACACCGACGACCTGGTTCCCTTCGATAAGTACGCCAAAGCAGCCGAAGGCCTGGGTAAACCCTCATCCGCGGCGCGTGCGCTGTTTGGCGGCGCCGCGAACATCGAACGTGTCGATTGCCTGGTCCGCCGGATCGCCGTCCAGAAGGGGCTCCAGTTCAGCACGCTCGATGAAATCGTCACACTGGTCGACGAACGCCTGACCAGAAACCGTGTGTCCCGCTGAGACGATTTAACGCCGGAGCAGCTCTGGATTCGTTGGACCCCACAACGATGAAAATGAGCGTTTTTAGGTGGTGGCCAGGGACCTGCGGGCAGCACTCGATGCCGTTCGTCGGGGTCAGACTTGATCCGCGGTCGGACATCTGGAGACGGTGCGCACGAGCAAAAACCATCGGAAATCTTTGCCACCTGCCCCGGAGGGGATATTGACGGAAGCTGCCGCGATCGCAGAGCGGTCCGGACAATCGCGAGAAGGATTGAGGATGTTAGAGTGTGCGGTATCCATCAATAGCCGGTTTCCCAAGGCCCCTCGCGTCACCTGGACTGTAGTTCTCGAGTACCCTCCACCTGGGCCTCAACCGTGACGTCGCGCGGCCCAAAGTGAACGCCGATCTTCTTCAGAAAGTCGTTTGGCGGTGTCCCTCCGGCAAAGATCCAAACATAATCGTTGGGAATTTCGCGCACTTCTCCTCCGACCTCAAGAAGCACGCGCTCGGGTTTGAACTCGACGGGGGCGGAGTTGAAAATCACTTCTACTTTTCGGGACCGAATGGCGTCGTCGATGCGTTTCACATTCCGTTCCTTGATTCGCCGGAACGATTCCTGACGATAAGAGATGGTCACGCGATTGCCGACCTGGCAGGCGAGCCCCATCGCTGCCTCGACGGCGCTATCGCCACCCCCAACCACCAGGATGCGCTTGTTGACGTAGTGGTCGGCCTCGATCAGGCGGTACATCACCTTCGGCAGATCCTCGCCCGCTATACCAAGTTTCCGGGGAGACCCGGCTCGGCCGAGGGCAAGTACGACATAGCGGGCGTGATATTCGCCGCCTGTCGTTGTGATCGTAAAATGATGGTCGCCCCGGCGCACATCGGCGACAGATTCGCCGGTGCGCAAACTGAAATCTGCGCGTTCCAGCACCTGATGCCAGAATTGCAACAGGTTTTCTTTCGAAAGCTCGGTTTTCTTGAACTTTCCATACATCGGAAATTCAACGGGGCTGGTGAGGACCATTTTCTGGCGCGGATATTTCGCGACGGTGCCGCCGACTTCGTCGCGCTCGATGGTCAGATAGTTCAAACCCTTCTCGATGGCGCGAAGGGACGCGGCGATGCCGGCGGGGCCGGCTCCGATGATGAATATGTCGTAGACGCCTTCACCTTTCGCGGGCTCCGTCTTGAGACGTTCCGCGATGGTATCGATACATGCTTTTCCCTGACCGACCGCATTCTTAATCAACGCCAAGCCGCCGAGCTCGCCCGCGATGAACAGATTCGGGACGCTGGTCTCATATTCGGGTGTCAGGTAAGGCAGATCCGCGCTCATGCTGGGACTGGCGGTCACCATCGTGATGGCTCCGACCGGGCACGCTTCCGCGCACAAGCTATGGCCGATGCACTTATAGCCATTCACGATGGCCGCTTTGCCACCGAGCATCGCCAGAACATCGCCTTCCGGGCAAACGTTGGTGCACGTCTGGCAGCCGATGCAATACGTCGTATCGATCAGTGGATGCTGCGCCTTCGGACCTTCCGAATACGTTTTCCCTTTTTCCGCGGCTTCGCGAGCTCGTTTTTCCCGCTGCTTTAAGCTGCGCAGATACAAGAAGAGCGGGATCGCCAGGATGATCGCGTACAAACCGTAAGTGATGACAGAGTCGGTCATGGATGCTGCACGTTGCCGGCATGAACGCCGGCCGAAGTTCCCACCTGTCCGAGAGCCTGCTGCGCTCGCTTGCCGCTATCTGAGGCGGCATCGGCGGTAACGGCGTCCGTCCAATACTGGCGGGCAAGGTCGGGTTTGTTCACGTTGGCGTAAATCGCCCCCATGTTATAAAGAGCGTCGACATTCTTTGGACTCAGTTTCAGAACGCGATTGGTTTCTTCGATCGCGCCGGTGATGTCGTTGGTCTCGTACAAGCTGCGGCCGAGTTCCAGGTGAGCTTCGACGTTTTCAGGTTCGGCCTTGGTGAGCTGCCGAAGGTGGGCGACCGCGTCGGCGGGTTTGCCCATCTCCCGGTCAAGTTGAGCCATCCTCATAAGAATCGGCCCGTGATTCGGTTTCTTTTCGAGTTCGACGGCCAGGGCCTTGAGCTCGTGGTCCTTCGATGCGGTGGCGTCGGCCGGGGGTGCGGGCACGGAGGCGCTTGATTCCGCAGGGCGGATTTTCGTGTCCGTGCTGTGATGGTCGAGCTTTTCGAAGGTCAAGAAAATCACGACAGCGATCGCAACCGCTGAGAGTAAGTGGATGTATTTGCGTTGCATCAGTAGTACCCCAGGGAAACTGCCAGCACGATGTGAATCACGGCGAGCGCCGCGAAGGAATAGCTAAACGGCCGATGGATGACGTGCCATAAGTGGAACATTTCCTGAACACGACGGAGGAACAGCATTTTGCTCGAAATCCAGGCTTGTTTGCGCGCCGCGGTGATCACAACCTCGATGCGGCTTTGTCCGGAGGAAAAAAAACCGCCGAGCGTTCGGATCCGTCCGAGTGGGCCAAGGGCCCGGCGCCGGATCCGGCTGACGTGAAAGGGCCGCGCCAGATCGATTTTCAACATCCACCACAATGCGCCGAGCACGGGCATGCGGTTCACTTGGCTGGCGCTGGGCAAGGCGAGCAGCGGTTCAAGATCGTGCCAGTCAACGACGGACTCATTGGTGAGTTCCTGGGCGAGACCGGCGGAAACGGTCTGCATTTCCGTAAGTGTCATTTCCGCGGCGTTCAGGCTGCGCGGGACCTGAGCGTAAATGTAGCGGCCGATGAATCCGCTGACGGCGACGGCGATCATGATCCAGTAGGCGACCCCGGCGAGCCCGCCGAACTTGAGCGAGGAATGCAACGTGATGATGAGCGGCGCGCTGATCCCAAAAAGAACGTGAAAGTCGAGCCAATTTTTCGTCTTGCCGATGCTCAATAGCCATTTCGACCGCTTGCGGATCGGGTAAACAAACAGACAGAAAAAAAGGAACAGGCCGAAGATCCCGAGTTTCAGACCCAGTGATCCGCTGGGGCGGAATATGGCGTGCGCCGGCGAGTAGACTCGATCGGCCATTTCCAACCGGTAGTATTGGAAACCGGAAAACGCGACCCAGCCGATGAAGGACAGCATCGCCAGCCAGGCCACGCTGAGAAAGAGGCGGTGGCGAAAGTCGGGTCGCATGCGAATAACCACGCGCAAATGAGGAGGGGAAGTCGCTAATGCCATAATTAATGTTTCTTGGGCGGCTCCATTTGTTTCGGGGTAGTGGTTTCCGATTCCACGCTCACGGAAAATTCTTTGTAGGATGAAAAGCTGTGTGAGTTGATCCAATGCTGGTGCGCCGTCCGCGCCTCAATCTTGGCCTCCTGCGGGAGCCAAGCGGGCTCGGTAAGATCCTTAAAAATTACTGGCGTATAGACGACTGTGGTGGCCAGCTCTTCCAGACCGACGTCGGTGAGCGGACCGGCGAGTCCGGCACCGATTCGAGTGATGACACCGGACGCCGGATCGATCCAGGCGTCGCCTTCCCACTCAATCGGATATTCGCGATTTCTTAATTGAAGGATGGCGGGAGTTCGTTTCCCGCGAATCGGGGTGAAATGGATGCGAGCTTTGCCTTCGTCCGCCGGTTCTTCGGTGAATCGATAGCTATCTTGAAAGTGCGGATGAAAGACGAGAATAAGGGTCGAGAATCCGCTGGTGGTAAGCAGAGCGCGATCGCTTTGCTTGGCTGGCTTGCCCCGGAGCACTCGGGATTCTTCGATTTTCAGATCCTCGCCGTTCAGTTGCATCAAGACCAGGTAATCGAATATGGTCTGTCTCTGGATGATCACTTTACCGTTTTCGTCGAGCTTAGTTTGGGAGACGACCTCCGTACAATGCACGTTCGCGAAGTGATCCCAGAACTGGCCCACCTGTTTTTGCGTTCGGGCGAGTAAGTCGGCGAAAGAGCTGACGGAGGCTGCCTGGGCGTTAAAAGCGATAGCCAACGCGAAGAAAACTCTGATCATAGTTTTGCGTTCCTCCTCGATTGAAATTCCAACTTCCGCCGAGCGAATAGTGCCGGGTAAAAAACCAGTCGACGTTCGAATTCAGAAAATAAGTCTGATGCTGAGACGAGATCAAGGCGTGCAGGTCCTGCTTGCCGGTTTGAAACTCGAAGCGAAGCGTGTCGGAAAAATCGCGCGAGAGCGAAACGGCGTCGTAACCGCCGTTGCCGAAGGAACTGGTGAACTCCGTATGGCGATAGTCGGCGCGGATCTGGCCCCACAATTTGTTGAACGAGATCCCATACATCATGTTGCGCGACGCCTGAGGATCGGTATTGCGGCCGCTGATGCCCATGCTGCCGTACAGGCTGACGTGTCGGGGAAGGTCGACGCGGGTGCCGGCGCTCCACCCGCGAAACAAATACTGATCGAGCAGGCCGGTTCCCAAAAGCAGGAGATCGAACGTCGGGACCGTGCGGAAGTAATTATCATTGACATCTATCGACAGGAATGACGCGGGTTGTAAGCGGACCGTCAGGAAACTGCGGCTGGGCTTAACGCCGCTCTCTGTATTGCCGAATCGTCCCGGGACGAAGTCGTCAATTTCCAGGTTGTGATAGATAGACAGATATCGCTTCCACGAGAAATTGTTTTCAAAGAACGCGAACTCGCGTTCGGCACGCCAATGAATTCGCGTCATGGCCACGCCTTCGGTGCTGGTGACTCGGACACCTTCATATGAGCCTAATTCCAGGTATCCGAACACCCCGCCGATCTGCCGGTTTGGGTTGTAATCCCACGCGGTGGGATCGGGGGTCGTCCCTCCGAAAGCTCCGGCCGTAAAATGTTTGCCGAAACGGCGTCCAAGGTAGCCGCCATCGATGGTATTGAGGCTGGTGGCCCAGGGCACCAGCAGCCTTCCGAATCCCATGGTGTACTTCGAGTCTGGATTGTTGTAATAGATTCCGATGTGATACGTCCGGTTCAATAAGTCGGTGAGCGTGGCTGCATTGGAGTTGCCACCATATGAGCTGAAACGGCCTCTCCAATATCCGGTGAAATTCCAGAACGATCCGCCGATGCGCGTCATGTCGGCCCGCACCAGCATGCCTTCTTGCGAGGTCACCGACTTCGCGTCATGATCGTCGATGTTGCTGTATTCGAAAGACACCATTCCGCGAATCCGGTTCACGGCCGGAGACGGGGGCCGCGGCACGAACTTGCGAACCTCTTCGTCCAGCGGGTCGCCCTCCGTGAAACTTACGACTTGCGCATATTTGCGAACATCCTCGGAAACCTTCATGACTTTCATGGTTTCCAGATCTTCCGCCGAGAGGTAGGCCATGTCGCCCACGGCGATCGGCATGACGGACGATTTGATTTCGCATGCGGCAGACGTGGAGGCGACCGCAACGATAGTGATTTGCGCCACTTCGACCGCGGCCATCTCGGCGTCCCCCGGTTTCTTGCGGCGGACCGTTAGATGATAGCCTTCCACCAGTCCGGCTTCTCGCCCTCCGTTAATATACACGCCATCTGACGCGACATAGCGAACTTCGAACTTGCGGCGCACATCCGTTGCGTCATGATCGGTATCCTGCGCGAGCACAAGCAACGGGAACAAAGAGAGGATTGCAAACATCCCTGTCTTCATCTAGCTACTCCCCTTGGGATGGCAAGAGTAGCAATTGACGCTGTTATAAACGAATCCCTTGATCCCCTGGTGTTGCTGTGTTATTTGCGTCTGGTTGCTATGACAACCGGTGCACTGGAAAACCGAGTAATCATTCGAGTTGGTGTGGCATGTGGCACATACACCTCCCGCGTTTCCGTGATTGGTGGGGAAATAGGTATGGTTGAATGTTGCGCCAGTCCACGCGGTGGTGGTGTGACACGTTGCGCAGGTCGTTGGGAAGCCCGCGGTAGTGTGATTGGGATTGGTCGTGCCGGTGTAATCGGCCTTGTGGCACGAGTAGCAATCGGTCGGGACAGTGGTGAAGTTATTGTTCACATGGCACGAGGCGCAGGCGACGGTCGTGTGGGCTCCAGTGAGCGGGAACGGCGTATTGTTGTGATTAAACGTCGCGCCGGTCCAGTCTGTAGTCGAATGGCATGTCGCGCAGGTGGTCGGGAAGCCGGCGGCAACGTGATTAGGATTCGTGGTTCCTGTGTAATCGGTTTTGTGACAGGAGTAGCAATCGGTGGGGACGGTGGCGTAGTTTCCGTTCACATGGCAGGAGGCGCAAGCGACGGTGGTGTGAGCTCCGGTCAACGGGAATGGCGTGTTGTTGTGATTGAACGTCGAGCTAGTCCAGTTGGTGGTGCCGTGGCAGAGCGTGCAATCGGTGGGGAAGCCTTGCGTTGCGTGCGGAGGATTCGTTGTGCCGGTGTAATCGGCCTTGTGGCACGAGTAGCAATCGCTTGGGAGGTTCGTGAAGGTCCCGCCGACGTGGCATTGTGTACACGACAGGCTCGTGTGTGCCCCGGTCAAGGTGAATCCCGTGGTGGAGTGATCGAACGTGGCGTTAGCCCATGTAGTCGTGGTATGACACGATTCGCAAGTGGTAGGGAATCCGGCCGAGACGTGATTGGGATTGTTAGTGCCCGTGTAATCCGCTTTGTGGCAGCCATAGCAATTGGTGGGCACCGTCGTGAAGTTATTGTTCACGTGGCACGCGGCGCAGGCGACGGTGGTGTGGGCTCCGGTCAACGGGAACGGCGTGTTGTTGTGATTGAACGTCGCGCCGGTCCAATCCGTAGTCGAATGGCAGGTCGAGCAGGTAGTTGGGAAGCCGGCGGCAACGTGATTAGGATTGGTCGTGCCGGTGTAATCAGCCTTGTGGCAGGAGTAGCAATCGGTGGCGACGGTAGTGTAATTCCCGTTCACATGGCAGGAAGCGCAGGCGACGGCGGTATGCGCGCCGGTGAGCGGGAACGGGGTGTTGTTGTGATTGAACGTCGCGCTAGTCCAGTTCGCCGTGCTGTGACAGAGCGTACAGTCGGTAGGGAATCCTTGTGAAGCATGCGGAGGATTCGTGGTCCCCTGGTAATCCGGCTTGTGGCACGAATAGCAATCAGTGGGCAGGTTCGTGAAAGTCCCGCCGACGTGGCATTGCGTGCACGACAGCGGCGAATGCGCGCCGGTTAAAGCGAATCCGGTAGCGGAGTGATCGAACGTGGCATTGGCCCATGTGGCGGTCGTGTGGCAGGACTCGCAAGTGGTGGGAAATCCTGCGGAGACGTGATTGGGATTGGTCGTGCCAGTGAAATCCGCCTTGTGGCAGCCATAGCAATTGGTGGGCACCGTCGTGAAGTTATTGTTCACGTGGCACGCGGCGCAAGCGACGGTAGTGTGGGCTCCGGTCAACGGGAACGGCGTGTTGTTGTGATTAAACGTCGCCCCGGTCCAGTCTGTAGTCGAATGGCAGGTGCCGCAGGTTGTCGGAAATCCGGCGGATTGATGATTAGGATTCGTGGTTCCGGTGTAATCAGCCTTGTGGCAGGAGTAGCAATCGGTGGCGACGGTAGTGTAATTCCCGTTCACATGGCAGGAAGCGCAGGCGACGGCAGTATGCGCGCCGGTGAGCGGGAACGGGGTGTTGTTGTGATTGAACGTCGCGCTAGTCCAGTTCGCCGTGCTGTGACAGAGCGTACAGTCGGTAGGGAATCCTTGTGAAGCATGCGGAGGATTCGTGGTCCCCTGGTAATCCGGCTTGTGGCACGAATAGCAATCGGTGGGCAGCGTCGTGAAGTTGTTGTTCACGTGGCATGACGCGCAAGCTACTGTAGTGTGACCGCCGGTGAGGGGAAACGCTGTCTTGTTGTGATCGAAAGTCGCGTTCAGCCAGGTCGCGGTCGTGTGGCAGGAGGTGCAGGTGGTGGGGAATCCGGCGGCGGTGTGATTCGGATTGGTGGTCCCCTGCCAATCCTTTAGATGGCAGCCATAGCAATCGGTCGGCGTCTGTGAGAAATCGCTGGTGGTGTGGCATTGTCCGCAGGCGACGTTCGAGTGCGCTCCGGTCAACGGGAACGGCGTCTTGCTGTGATCGAAGGTCGCGTTCAGCCAAGTCGCGGTTGTGTGGCATGTTGCGCAGGTTGTGGGGAAACCCGCAGCGACGTGGCTGGGATTGTTGGTCGCCTGCCAGTCGGATTTGTGGCAGGAATAACAGTCGGTGGGGGTGGTCGCGAAGTTGCTCGTGGTGTGGCATTGCGAGCACTGTACAGTTGTGTGATCTCCGGTTAGCGGGAACGCCGTCTTGTTGTGATCGAAGACGGCGTTCAGCCAATTGGTAGTCGAGTGGCAATAGGCGCAGTTCGTCGCAAAGCCTGCCGCTGCATGATTCGGGTTGTTGGTGGCTTGCCAATCAGCGGTGTGACACGAGTAGCAGTCGGTGGCAACTGTGGAGAAGTTTCCGTTCACGTGGCATTGCACGCAAGAGGCGGCAGTATGGGCTCCGGTCAGCGGAAACGGCGTGTTGTTGTGATTGAACGTGGAATTCAGCCAGCTCGCGGTGCTGTGGCATAAAGTGCAATCGGTGGGGAAACCCTGCGTGGCATGCGGCGGGTTATTCGTTCCCTGGAAATCCGTCTTATGGCATCCGAAACAATCCGCGGGAAGGTTAGTGAAGTTGTTATTCACATGGCACGAGGCGCAAGCGACGGTGGTATGAGCGCCGGTCAGCGCGAATGGGGTCTTGTTGTGATCGAAGGTCGCGTTCAGCCAGGTCGCTGTGGTATGGCAGGATGCGCAAGTGGTGGGGAAGCCGGCGCTGCTGTGGTTCGGATCCGTGGTCCCCTGCCAATCTTTCAGATGGCAGCTGTAGCAATCGGCCGGAGTCTGCGAAAAGTCGCTGGTGGTGTGACATTGGCTGCAGACGACATTGGTATGCGCACCGGTCAGCGGGAAAGGCGTGTTGTTATGATCGAACGCCGCGTTCAACCAGGTCGTCGTCGTGTGGCAGACGGCGCAACTGGTCGGGAAACTTGCCGCGACGTGATTAGGATTGTTCGTGCCGGTATAGTCGGCCTTATGGCATGAGTAGCAATCGGTGGGCGTCGCCGCGAAATTGCTGGTGGTGTGGCATTGCGAGCATTGTACGGTGGTGTGCCCGCCGGTCAACGGGAAAGCGGTCTTGTTATGGTCGAAGACCGCGCCCTGCCAGTTCGTGGTTGCGTGACACACCGTGCAGTCGGTCGGGAATCCGGCGGCCTGATGATTTGGGTTGTTGGTTCCCTGCCAATCCGCTTGATGGCAACTGATGCAATCGGTCGGGATCGCGAAATTGCTGGTGGTGTGGCATTGGTTGCAGGTCAGCGTGGTGTGCGCTCCAGTGAGCGCGAACTTCGTGCTGGAATGATCGAATTTTCCGCCCTGCCATTGGACCGTGGTGTGACACAATGAACAGTCCTGCGGAAAGCCGGCGGTCACATGGTTGGGGGTCGCACTCAGCCAGGTTTGCTGGTGGCATCCGTAGCAGTTGGCGGGGGCCGTGGTGTACTGGCCGTCCGCGTGGCACTGCGCGCAAGTCACCGTAGCGTGCGCGCCGGTGAGCGGGAAGGTAGTCAGATTATGATCGAACACCGCGTTCTGCCAGCTGGCCGTACTGTGGCAGGTCTCGCACTGCATGGAGAAATTCGCCTGGCGATGATTCGGGTTGGTGGTCGAGTTGTAATCGTTGAGATGGCAACCGGCGCAGTTCGCCGGCGTTCCAGCGAACCTGCTTGCGGGATGACAAGCCGCGCATGCGACACTGACGTGAGCGCCGGTCAAGGGAAACGGCGTCGTCGAATGATCGAATTTCGCGTTCAGCCAGGTGACCGTGGTGTGGCACATACTGCAATCCTGCGGAAAACCGGCGGCGACGTGGTTCGGATCGCTCGCGCCGGTGTAATCCTTCACGTGGCAGCTATAGCAATCGGTCGGAGTTCCGGCGAATCGTCCGCCGAGGTGGCACGACGCGCAATCGACGGAGGCATGGGCTCCAAGTAGAGGAAAGCTGGTGAAAGCGGAATGATCGAAGCGCGCATTCAGCCAGGTGTCCATGCCGTGACACGAGGTGCAATTCGTGGGGAGCTTCGCCAGCGCGTGGTTCAGCGGCTTGCCCTGCTGATAATCGCGCTGATGGCATGAAAAACAATCGGTGCTCAATCCGACGAACTGACCGGCGGCCGCATTGGTGTGGCAGCTTTCGCACGGCACGGTGGAATGCGCGCCGATCAATGGAAATCGGTTCATGTGATTCTTCACGGCATTGACGGACACCTGCCATCCTTGGACCGTGTGGCAATCCTGACAATTCGCGCCGAATTGCCGCCGATGAAGATCGGCATGGCAGTCCGCGCATTGGTGTCCGACGTTGGTAAATACCTTTTCGGTGTGGCACGAAGCGCAGGGAACGCTCGCGTGCATTCCGCGCAGCGGATAGCGCGTCTGATGATTATGATCGAATTCCGGACTGGGGCGGATGGGACTCCAACTGGTGGTGGTGTGACAACTCACGCAGGGAATTTTCAATGGCCCGTGCGGATTCTTCACAGGGGGGTGCGTTTGCGCGCGCACCATTCCGGTGAGCACAAAGAGAGCCGATGCTATTGAGGCGGCACGCACCATTCTCAACCGAGGCAGATTAGTACTTCTGCCGGTGCCAACCCAGTACCGACACCCTCCGTATTCCTATAGGGACCCCGGTCCGCCGAAAAAATATAGGCTAGGGACAAATTTCGTCGAATTACAGGACAAAAGCCTTAGTGGCAGTCAGAACAGGCGTTGGATGTGCCTTTGTACGTAATCGCTTCACGACCGCCGGTGAAAGTAACTCGCTTGTGACAACCGGCGCACGGCACTCGCTCATGCGCGCCTTTCAGCGAAAACTTCGATTGACGTTCGTGATCGAACGCGGAGGGTTTCCAGGCGACCAGGTTATGGCAGGAGGTGCAATCGACCGCCTTACCCGACGTCGTGAACTGATCTCCATGGATGTTTTCATGGCAGCCTTCACACGTGGTCGGCGCTTCGCGGAACACGACTCGCTGGATGCCCTTCGCGAAATTCGCGGGTTTGTGACATTCCAGGCACGCCGTCGGTCGATGCGCGCCCTCCAGTTTGAACTTGGTGGTGTCGTGGTCGAAGGCGCCCATTTCTTTCCAGGAACGCAAGCTGTGGCAGGATTCGCACTTCTCAAGCGCGCTTTCCTTGAACTGGCCTTGATGCGGATCCTCATGGCATTCGAGGCAGGCCAGGGATTCAAAATGATATTTCGTTGTCGTGGCCGCATTCAGGTTCGCCGGCTTATGACAATCCGCGCACGCCGTAGCGGCGTGGCCGCTATTCAGCGGGAATCGCGTCTGTTGGTGGTCCGCCTTGCTATAGGTGGATGGACGAAATCCTTCCACGGTATGGCAATCGTTGCAGCGATTCGCAAATTTCGCCGTGGCGAACTGACCGCCGTGCGCGTCCTTATGGCAGTCCGTACAGGCATCGAATTTGACGCGATAGACTGTGCCGGCGCCCGCGGGGATGTGACATTTCGCGCATTCGACGGTCTGATGCTTCCCCTGCAAAGGATAACGGCTATCTTTGTGACGGGCGACGGTAAACGATGTGTTCTTGAAGCCGCCCTCGTCGTGACAGGAGGCGCAATCGCGATTCTCAAATTGGCCCTTATGCGGATCGGGCTTGTGGCAGGCGTCGCAGCGGTCATGCGTCACGGCCTCGCTGAAATTGTCGGTTTTGTGGCACTTGAAGCAATCCACCTGAGCGTGCAGTTTGAGCAAGGGATATTTGGTCCGGCTGTGATCGAATCCAGCGGAGGTGTTTACCTGCTTCCATCCGTTCACGTTGTGGCAACTCTGACAGGAGGATTGGAAAGCGCTTCGATGAGGGTCGCGATGGCAATCGACGCATGCGGCGAACGCGATGTTCCGGTATTGAATGTAAGTCTTCGCATCCGGTCCGTTGATCGGTTTGTGGCATTGCTGGCAGGCGACCTTGGTGGCGTGCAATCCCGCGAGCTGGAACCTGGCCGAGGAGTGTTTGAAGCCCGATGCAGGCTTCCAGCCTTCGACGGAATGGCATTTTGCGCAATCCGTTCCTAACTGGGCACGATGCTCGTCCGCGTGGCATGAGACGCATTGCGCGGTCAGCCCCAGATAAGTGTGGTTCAGATCCTTCACCTTGATGATTGCCCGATCCGTCTGCGACACGTGCGCCTCGGTGTGGCACTTTTCGCAAGCCACCGAAGCGTGCTTCCCCTCCAGCGCGTAGCCGGTCTGGCGATGGTCGAACTGGGCGCGAGGTTTGCCCCATCGGACAATGTTGAAATTGGCCCCGGCGTGTTCCTGATGGCAGCGCGCGCAATCTTCTTTGTCGGCGCTGCTGTGGACCACCGCCGCGTGATAACCTTCGTGCTTCGCGATCCGGTCGCGAATTTCGTTGTGGCAATTCAGACACCGCAACTGCGGCGTACCGGAGCCGAAAGCGTGGCAGAGCCCGCAACGGGAAGGACCGGAGAGCGTCGCGTGGGCTTTCGAGAGCGGCCCAGGCGAGATTTGGGCGGCCAGGGGAACGCTCAGCAGAGCGACAAATGCGAACAGGGGCGCGCGCGGCATCCAGGTGCGGTCGACCCCGGCCCGTCGATTTCCGGCCAAGGTCCTCCATCGAGTTAGGGATTGCGACCGGCGCGAGAAATATAGGTACTAAGGTTTTTTGTTTCCCCGACACAAGAAACGTGCGATGATTCGGAAAGTCACGTCGTGCTTGCCATTGAACGTCTGACCGTAGAATATTCCGGACGCCGCGTGCTGGATTCGTTGTCGCTGGAGGTCGCGGCAGGTAGCCGGGCGGGCGTGGCCGGAGAATCGGGCTCGGGGAAGACGACCCTGCTCAAGGCCGTCGCCGGGTTGCTTGATTCGCGCGACGCCCGCGTGTCCGGGCGCTGCGATTCGGCCGGCCGAATCGGCTACATTCCTCAAGAAGCGACGCACAGTTTGTCTCCCTATTTGCGCGTAATCGATCAGGTGGCGGAGCTTGCAAAATCGCGAAAGCAGGCGTCCGCGATGCTTCAAAGTGCAGGGCTGGACCGCCGGCGCCAGGAATCGTATCCGCACCAGCTCAGCGGAGGCGAGCGGCAGCGGGTCCTGATCCAGCAGGCGCTGGCGATGAATCCAAGCGTGATTTTGGCCGATGAACCAACGGCAAATCTCGACGAGGCAACCGAAGCCGCGATGCTCGATCAGATCGACGACTATTTGCAGCGCTCCCGCGCAACACTGCTGGTCGCGTCGCACCAGGAGTCCGTTTTCGGGCGTTTGGGCTGTCGAGTCCATCGGTTGACGCCCGCTCCCGAATCAACTTGGAGCAAGGCACCGCCACCAGCTTCGCCGGATTCGGCGGACCTTCTTCAAATCGATCAGGTCACCAAAAGCTATTTCCCTCGCGATTTTTTTCTTCGGAGGCGACCGGGAATTCGAGCCCTCGCCGGTGTGTCGCTGAAGATTCGCGCCGGCGAAACGATCGCGTTGGTCGGGCCGTCGGGCTGCGGCAAATCCACCCTCTCTCGATGTCTGGCGCGCCGCACTCGATGGGACTCAGGCGGCATTCAGTATCGCGGAACGGACCTGCGTTCTTTGCCGGCGCTCCACGGCTGCGTGCAACTGGTGCAGCAGGAGCCTTCCGAAAGTTTGAATCCGCGCATGACCGTGAGGCAGGCGCTTGATGAAGCATCCACAAAGCGGGACCCGGCTCTATTGGACCGGCTCATGTTGCCCGGCGCCTGGGCTGGTCGAAAAGTTAGCGAGCTGAGTGAGGGTCAGCGTGCGCGCATCGCGATCGCGCGTTGCATCACGGCCTTAGACGGCGGATTGCTCATTCTCGACGAATCCCTCTCAGGTCTGGACCCCGTAACGACACGTGCCGTGGCTGGCTACATACAAGACGTTCAGCGCGAAACGGGAATGGCCTGTCTGCTCACCACGCATCGCTTCGAACTGGCCCAGGCGGTGGCGCATCGCATCGTCAGGATGCAGGAAGGCCGGGTGGACGGATGACGCGGAGGCTGCTGGCCTGCCTGCTGCAGATTTTCGTTATTTCAGCGCTCGCGTTCTATCTGTTTAGTGTCGTTCCTGGAGACTTTTACTCGGGTGAATTGTTGAACCCTCAGCTTCATGGGCAATCGATCGCGGAGTGGCGCGAAGCTCACGGTCTGAATCGCCCGTGGCCGGTTCGCTATGGCGCATGGCTGCTGTCGTGCGCTCGCGGAGAATGGGGCACGTCGATCGCGTATAACATGCCGGTGACCAGGTTAATTGGCCCGCGCCTGGCGAAGAGCGCGTCCCTCATTTTGCCTGCATGGATCATAGGCTGGATCGGAGCGCTCGCGGCCGCGCTGTGGGCGGCTCGGAGAAAATCGAGACGTTTAGAACCGGCGATGAGCGCGATAAACATGATCCCCGAGGTGATCGCCGCGAGCTTGTTATTGTGGATCGCGGTGGCGATCCGCGTGCCGCTGGGGTCCGCCTGGATCCCCGCGATCGCGCTGACGTTCACCGTATTTCCGTTGGTGTTCCTGCACGCGCTCGGCGCATTCACGTCGGCGCAAGAGGCGAACTTCGTGCGTCTCGCGGCTTCGCGCGCCATCCCCGAGTCGCGCCTGTGGACGCGATTTATATTTCCCGCTGCCGCCAATCCACTGATTTCTCTGATCGGCCCTTCGCTGGTTGCCGCCGTCGGATCCGCGCTGGTGATCGAAGCTACGACCGGCTGGCCGGGCGTGGGCCCTTTATTCCTCGATGCCGTGCAAGCGCGGGATTATGAGGTGGTGCAGGCGGTGGTAGTCCTGCTGGCGGCCTGCCTGACGTTCACCAATTTCGCCGCGGATCTGCTGCTTTATAAAGCCGACCCGCGCATCCGGCTGCAAGATGATCGCGCGTCTTAGCCTGCTGGTGATGATCGCGCTGTTGGTCGCCGGCCCGTGGTTCTGCGCGGATCCGATTTTTCAGGATCGCGCCATGGCGGACTCGCCTCCGGGCGCCCATCACTGGATGGGAACCGACGATTATGGCCGTGATCTTGCATCGCGTTTTTTGTACGGCGGACGATGGTCGGTCTTCGCGGGCGCTGCCGCAACAGTGCTCGCGCTATCGGCGGGGTGGACACTGGGAGGCGCCGCGGGATTCATCGGCGGGCGCGCCGATCAATCGATCATGCTGGTGTCCGAGTGGTTCCTCGCCTTGCCGTGGCTCTATCTTCTGATCGCGGCGCGCGCCGTCATGCCGCTCGATCTACCGTCCCGAACCGCAATGCTCGCCGTTATTTTTCTGATCGCGCTGGTGAACTGGGCACGGCCGGCCCGCCTTGCCCGTGGACTGGTGTTGAGCCTTTCCCAAAAGGGTTACGTCGACGCGGCGCGCGGGTTCGGAGTGCCGGGCGCGACAATTTTCATCCGTCATATTCTCCCTGGAACCGGTCAGGTATTCCTGGCGCAGATGCTGACTTTACTCCCGCGATTTGTCCTCGCTGAAGTGACTCTGTCTTTTCTCGGGCTCGGCGTCAGTGAGCCAAATCCAAGCTGGGGAGCGCTGATCGTGCCGCTCAAGCAAGTGTATTTGCTGCCGCAACAGTGGTGGAAAGTCATACCGACCTTGCTCATGATTCCTTTTTTCGTGAATTTCGCTTTGGTCGCGCGGCAAGTTGAGTCACGTTTTCGCGGCGCCCGCTAAATTTCATAACGGCAGGGTAATATGAATCCTATGGGTGGATGGGTGAGTAAGCTGGCTGGAGCGGCATTTGCTATCGCTGTCGCCGCGTACTCGCTCGCCGCTGAAGCTCCCTCGCGTCAAGGCGGCGTTCTGCGCGTGGTGGAGCGTGCGGAACCGAAGACCTTCAACCCGGTGATCGCGCTCGATGCCCCTTCGCGCGATATTCTGCGGCGGATGAACGCGGATCTCATCTCAATCGACCGTGGATCGCAACAAACCTTTCCAGCGCTTGCCGAATCGTGGACCCGATCCGCTGATGGACTCACTTATATCGTCAAATTGCGGAAGGGAATCCGCTTTTCCGACGGCGATCCTTTTACTGCGGACGATGTGATTTTCTCATTCTCGGTCTATCTGGACCCCAAGGTTCATTCTCCCCAGCGCGACCTTCTGCTCATCGGCGATCGCCCGATCGAGTCCCGCAAGGTGGACGCATGGACGGTCGAGTTCCACTTGCCGCAGCCTTACGCCGCCGCCGAGCGTTTGTTCGATTCGGTCGCGATGCTGCCCAAACATCGTCTGGAGCCGGCATGGCGCGATGGGACACTGGCGCAAACCTGGTCGCTCGGCGCCAATCCGAAAGAGATCGCCGGGCTCGGTCCGTTTCGTTTGAAGGAATACCGGCCGGGCGATCGCGTGATCCTCGAGCGCAATCCCTTCTATTGGCGCGCGAACGGCAAGGACCCGCTCCCTTACCTGGATGCGATCGAATTTCGATTCGTCGCCGATGAGGACGCGCAACTGGCGCGCTTCGCGGCCGGCGAAGTCGACATTTTGAATCGTTTGAATCCCAAAGAAATTCAATATCTGCAATCGAAAGACGCCGAGCTCGCCGATCTGGGCCCGGGGCTTGATTATAATTTCCTGTGCTTCAATCTTTCCGCCGGTGCGTCGAAATCGGAATGGTTCGGGCGGCCGGAGTTCCGACAGGCGCTTTCTCTCGCGATCGATCGTGACGCGATGGTCCGCCTGATCTTTCAAGGCCGGGCGACCGCGCTCTGGGGAAATGTGACGCCGGGAAACAAGCTCTGGTATAACTCCCAGGTTCCGCGGCCGGCGCGCAACTTGGCGGCGGCTCGCGCGATGCTGCGAAGCGCCGGCTTTCGTATGAAGGACCGTTTATATGATTCTGCCGGCAAGTCCGTGGAATTTTCGATTCTGGTGAGCGCCAGCAGCGCCGAACGAATCCAGATGGCTACGATGCTGCAGGCCGATTGGAAGGAACTCGGCATCGACGTCCGCATGGTGACGCTGGAGTTTCGCTCGATGATCGACCGGGTCCTCAATACCCGTCAATTCGACACGTGCATCATGGGACTCGGCGGGGGCGATGCGGATCCGAATCCCGAAATGAACGTCTGGCTCTCCTCTGGCGAGATGCACTTGTGGAATCCGAATCAACAGCCTCCATCGACGGCCTGGGAATCGGAAATCGACTCATTGATGCACCAACAGATGGTCACGCTGGATTATTCCGCTCGCAAGGGAATCTACGATCGCGTCCAGCAGATTATCGCCGCGCAGCTTCCCATGCTGTTCCTGTTCAGCCCGCACGTGGTGGTCGCGCAAAGAGGGACAGTAGGAAATTTTCGGCCGTCCATTCTGGATCATCAGACGCTTTGGAACTCTGACGAGTTGTTCCTCAAGAGGAGCGCGCCCGCGCGGCCATGATTCGGAAACAACCCGACGCAACGTGGCCGGACGAAGATTTGGTGCGCCATTGCCGCGATGGAAATCAAGCGGCGTGGTCGGCGCTGGTGGAAAAGTACACCAAGCTGGTTTATTCGGTGCCGGTGAAGTATCAACTGCCTCCGGAGGAGGCCGCGGACGTGTTTCAATGTGTCTGGATCGATCTGCATCACGATCTGCATCGCCTGGAGCGCGCGGCTGGATTGCGATCCTGGCTGGTAACGGCGGCCGCCCGTCGCTCTTTGCTCCACAAGAAACGACGGCAAAGCTTGCTGCAATCGACGGCAGTCGATCCGCAGCTTCCCGATGCCTCGCCCGGGGTCGAGAAACTCATGGAAGACGCCGAGCGGGAACAAAAGTTGCGGGATTCCGTACGCCTCCTGCCCCGGCGCTGTCAGAAAATGGTGGAGATGTTGTTTTTTCAGCATCCGCCACAGCCCTATGCCGACGTAGCGCGCGAACTCGGACTGGCGGAGGGCTCCATCGGATTTATTCGGGGCCGTTGTTTAGAGAAGTTGCGTAAACTTCTGCAGCAGGGAGATGCGAATTGAGTTCCTGGGTAGACCAGTTGCTGGAAATCGAGGAAGCTCCGAAGCGGCAGAGCCTGCTGAAATCTCTATCCGCCGACGCTCCCGAGCAGATACACGCGGCTCTTCTCGCGGCCCTCTATACCAATCCGCCGCGGGCCGCGCAATTGGCCGGGATCGGACGCGAGTTCGCGGACCTTCATCCCGGCGCCGAAGCACAGGCCTTCGCGTCGCGATGCGAGGGTCACGTAGCCTACGCCGGCGGCGAGTATGAGCGGGCAGCCGCATGTTATGAGATTGCGATCAATCTATTCGACCGCTCGGGCGCGGAGATGGAATCCGCGCGCACTCTGTCGAGCGGTCTGCAGACGCTGATCCTTCTGGGCCGGTACGACGCGGCGAAAGCTTGGGCGGACCGCGCCGGGAAAATTTTCCGAAAGCATGGCGACGTGCTGCGACTGGCTCGCCTGGATAGCAACGCCGGCAATATATTCTTCCGTCTGGATCAACCCCGGGACGCGATTCTGCGGTATCAGCGCGCCCTCCAAACGCTGGAGTCGATGGGCGACGCGAAGGATGTTGCGGCGGTGCTGAGTAACCTCGCCGTCTGTCACACCAGCCTGGGAAAGTTCGCCGAGGCACTGTCCTGCTATCAGCGGGCTCGCCAGGTGTGCGAAGAGAATCATCTTGCGCCGCTCGCCGCGCAAGCCGATTACAACATCGCTTACCTCTATCACCTTCGCGGCGACTATCTCAAGGCTCGCGCGCATTACGGATTGCTGCGGGAACAGTGCCTGGAGCGCGGCGATGCCTACCACGCAGCGCTTTGTGATTTGGACGAAGCGGAACTGGACCTGGAGTTGAACCTGACGCACGACGGTGAAATTCTCGCCCGCCGCGCCGAGAGCGGTCTGGCTGCGTTGGGAATGCGCTATGAACGCGCCAAGGCCCTGGTCAATCTGGCGGTCGCGGGCAGTCAGCGGGGCGATCGCAAATTCGCGTCGCGGATGCTTACGAAAGCGCGAAAGCTTTTCGAAGAAGAAGGCAATCGCACCTGGACATCGATGGTGGACCTGCTGCGGGCGGTGCTGGCGTTCCATGACCATCGTTTCGAGGCCGCGAGGAAACTGGGCAATTCCGCGTGGCGCGTGCTCGCCACCACTCCGCTGCCGGGGCGCGCGGCCTATTGCCAGATTCTGCTTGCCCGGCTCTGGCTGCAAGGAGGCCAAGCGGAGCGGGCACGCGTTGTTGCGCGCACGGCCCTGGAGCGCTTGGGCGAGGATTGCTCCCCGTCTCTGCGCTTCCATGCGAATTTGGTCGAGGGCGAAGCCTGCGAGGTTCTGGGTTGCCCGGATCAGGCGCAGCAGGCCTATGAAGCCGCGCGACACGAAATTGAAAGCCTGCGGGGGCGAGTGGACACTGAGGACCTGCGCATCTCGATCCTGAAGGATAAGCTCTCGGTCTATGACGCGTTGGTATCGTTATGCCTCGATTCGGCGCTCGCGCAAGATGTCAGCAATGCCGGCCGGGCGATGCTCCTCGTTCAGGAAGCGAAATCGCGCAGTCTTGCCGATCGGCTGAATGATTCGTTCGTTCCGATGGATGTTCCGGACTCACCGGAATACGAAAGTCTGCGGAAGGATTTGAACTGGTGCTACCGGCAAATCGAACTGGCGGCCATGCTCGATCGCGCGGGCCTTCCTTCCGGAGCCGCAAATCTGCGTGCGCGCACTCGGGAACTCGAAGGTGAATTGCAGCGTCAGCACACGACTCCTCTAATTGGGGCGGCCCAGAAATCCGCAGCATCCGTTGCTTATTTACAGGCGGGTGTTCCTGCGGGATGTTGTTTGCTCGAATATTTTGAAGCCCGCGGCAATCTCTACGTTTTCCTGTTGAATAAGTCTGAGTTGGAAGTGGTGCCGCTCGGCCCGTCGGCTCCGGTTCGCCGGAAGTTGAAGCTGCTCCAATTTCAACTGGCCATCTGTGGCCTTGGCGAACCAGGTGGCGCGGATGCAAGCCTGCCGGCTACGAATCATCATTTGCGCGAGCTGTATCGACTGCTTCTCGCACCGTTCGAGGGCGCGTTGTCCTCGTACCGTCATCTGATCGTCGCCCCGTATCGCCATCTTCACGGTCTGCCATTCGCCGCGCTAAATGACGGCGAGCGATGTTTAATCGACCGGTTCACGATTTCGACTAACCCGAGCGCCAGCGTTTATGCCGGATGTCGCAGCCGCACTCGGCCGAAAACTCACGGCTCCGTGGTCATGGCGATTTCCGATCGGCGGGCGCCACAGATCGCTGCGGAAGGCGAATTGGTGGCCAGTCTTTTGCCCGAGGCGCGTCTGGTTTCGGGCAGCGACGCTACTCGCGAAGTTCTCCAGAATTGTTCCGGATCGCGCATCCTTCACCTGGCGACCCATGGCAGCTTTCGACGGGATAATGCTTTATTTTCCTCCCTCCAACTCGCCGATGGCCATTTGAATCTGATCGACTTGCAGAGGGCCGATCTCAAAGTGGATTTGATTACGCTGAGCGCCTGCCATAGCGGGTCTGCTGTAGCTGTGGGGGGCGATGAAATGCAGGGATTGATGCGCGGGTTTCTCGCTGCCGGGGCGCAAAATCTGCTCGCGTCGTTATGGGAAATTGACGATGCAAGCACCAAGGAGTTCATGCGATCCTTCTATACGTCTGTTGCCGAAGGCGTGTCTTTCGAAGGTGCTTTGCGCCAAGCTACGCTGGATGTCCGCGCGCAATATCCGCATCCTTTTCATTGGGCACCGTTCGTCTTGGCGGGCGCCTCGCCGTGAGAGAATACCATCTCGGACTATATTTCTGAGCGCAAGTGACATCCCTTACAAAGTGGTAAAAAAAGCGATGACTCATTACAATGTCGCGCAGTGGAGCGACTATGTTCGGGGGTTCGGGTCGGACTTGGAACGCGCTCAAATGCGGGCCCATCTCGACACGGGCTGCGCCGAATGCGGTCAATCGGTTGTGTGGCTTCGTGGCGTCGTGGAGAACGCTGGTGTGGACGCTCGGGTCCATGTGCCCGACGATCTCGTGACCAGGGCAAAAGCTATTTTTCAACCGCCGGAGGAACCGGGATGGGTTGAGAATCTGGAGCAACTTGCTGCGACTTTGGTGGCTCACGCGTCGCGCGATTGGCAACCGGCCGGAATTCGGTCCGCCACTGGCCTCGGGGTCCGCTCGGTTTATCGCGCAGGTGATTTTTCGGTGAATTTGCAAATCGAACCTATGGCGAACGAAGGGTGCACTGATATCGCAGGGCAGGTGCTGCATAAAGCTGAGCCGCAAGCCCAACTCGAGCCCCTCGTGGTGCAGATTATCGCGGACGGTCGAGTGCTGGTGCAAACTGAAACCAACCAGTTCGGCGAGTTCTTATTCGAAGAAGCTGAATACTCGAGCGCCATATTGCGTATCGCAATGAAACGTTTTGGCTTTCGCATCGATCTCCCGCTCCAGAACCAAATTGCGAATCATTCTTAAATCCGGAGTCTGCATGGTGAAGAGAAGCTGGCCGATATTCGCCCTGTCTTCGCTTTGGCTGCTTCTGTCGTTACCGGCGGCAGCCCAGATCAACTACATTCTTGAGGCGAAACCCGGCACAAGTATCGATTCGCTGGTGAGCGCTTACCAATTTACCGTCGTCAAGTCTTGGACTTCGGACTCCGCAGTTGGCTTCAAGGTCTCGGCGCCGTCGGCGTTGTCTTCCACATCGATCGCGGCGATTCGAGCTCAGACCGGCGTTCTCGACGTCGAGCTTGACGCCACTATTCGCGACACCGAATCCGACTCAGGCTCGAAAGCCAAGGCGGCTTTGCAAGCGCTGGATAGTTCCGCGTTCGACGCCACCTCGGTCAACTATTTCGGGAACACCGTTCGATTCGGATACGTGAACCAGCCCGCGACATCGATCGTCGAGCTTGGCGCTGCGCAGCAACTGCTTGGAACGGGGACGGGAATTATCGCCATTGTCGATACGGGCGTCGATCCAAACCATCCCGCGCTCCAAAACGCGCTTCTGCCGGGGTACGATTTCACTCGCGATCTTTCGGGGACGGCCGACGAGTTTTCAGATCTGGACCAGTCCACTGTAGCCATCCTGGATCAGTCGACCGTCGCCATTCTCGACTCGAAAATCTATCCGGTCACTCTGAATCAATCGACCGTCGCCATTCTTGATCAGTCGACCGTAGCGATTCTCGATGGCGGTAACTTGCCGGCGGCGTTCGGACATGGAACCATGGTTGCCGGCCTGGTGCACCTGGCCGCGCCGAATGCTCTCATTCTGCCCCTCAAGGCGTTCCACGCAGATGGCTCCGCGTCGTTGTCCGACATCGTACGGGCTATAAGATACGCCGCCGACTACGGGGCGAGCGTGATCAGCATGAGCTTTACTTTCTCCACCGCCTCGCCCGACTTGCAGGCGGCTATTCAGTACGCCAATAGCAAGGGCGCGATTTGTGTCGCTTCGGCCGGGAATAATGGATCGGAACGCACCTACTATCCGGCTGGTTTCTCGCAGGTCATCGGCGTCGGTTCGACCAATTTTTCCGATATTCGCAGCCCGTTCAGTAACTACGATGACGCGGCGCGAACGTCGGCTCCGGGCGAAGCGCTGGTCACGACCTATCCCGGAAATAATTACGCCGGTGTTTGGGGAACCAGTTTCAGCACTGCGTTCGTTTCCGGAGCGATCGCGTTGTGCCGTCAGGCGAATCCAAGCGCGTCGTTCGGCTTCCTTCAGGACGCGATCGATGCGGGTCCCCACATTCGTCAGGACATGGGTGACGCTCGGCTAGATCTTGAGAAAACGCTCGTGTTTTGCTTGCATCCGCACGACTAATTGAGCTGGTTCGTTGATCGCGGGGATTCGCGTTTCGGGGCCGTTGGGCAGACCAGCTGCGAGCTAGCGGCCCAAGAGAACGGTGGCTTAGTGCAGAAACAAAATTGAGGACATGCTAAACTCGGACCTTTTCACGAGCTGGATGAGTGGGGACGCCCTCGTTACGGGATTTGGTCGAAGTGTCGCGCCTCTCCGGCGCGCTATCTTTTCTGCGCGATGCCCCGTCTCGTTTGGAAAATCTGAAATACTTCAGGATAAGCACGCACGTTGAACTGAGGCATGATGAGGCCGCCGTTTCGGTTGTGCGAATCGAAGGTGGACTGGCCCGCGCCGGGACCGGAGAAGATACTGCGCTGGGGGGCGAAGTAGGCGGCGATTGCGGCGGCGCGATCGGTATCCCACCTCAGGATGCCTTTTCCCAGGGACTCAAACTCTATGGCAATCGTGCCCTGATGGACTTCGTTCTTGTTCTTAACCATGGGCGAGGCAAGAAGGAAGAACCGTCCGTCGTCTTCGGCCAGATCGGAACCGTCGAAATATTCACAGCCCGCGGCGCGCGCATCGTCCCGCGTGAGCAGGGTGCTGATGAAGCGCCACGATTTCCCGTGATCGTCGGAAGCGATCAGAATGATGTCATGCAACGGTCCGTCAGGGCGCGGCTTGAGCGCGGTGAGGCTGAGGTAAAGCACCCCGTCATGTGCAAGCGCACCAGGCTCGGTGTAGGCGAGCGCGCTGTGAAGAGAATTGTCTAGCGCGTTCAGATCAATGCGTGTCCCGTGATGCGGCGCTAGAGGACGCACCCCAGCGCCGAACAACGGGACTTCAGTTGACCATTCGCCGGCGGGATCGGCCGCGGTGCGCAGTGCGATCCACCCATAGCCGGTCATTCTGTCCTGCTGCGTTGTCCAGAAGTATCGATGCACGAAAAGCTTCCAACGCGCGCCGGTATCCGGGTCGGCCGGATCATGAACGAGTGAGGGCACTTCGTAGCGCCACGCGCCGGACAGCGTCTTGCCATCAGCTGTGATTAGGCTCGCAAACCCGGGGGTATTCAACGCTTTGACGAACCGCCAGTGCGCGCCGCCATCGGTGGAACTGGCGAGATGCGTGTTCACGAAGGGTCCGAACGGTTTCAGGCCGCCGGTGACCGAAGAATAAGCAAGCCAGCCGACGCTGCCATCGGCGGTGTAAGCGACGCTCGGATCGTAGATTCCGCTTTGGAGCCTATCGCCCGCAGGAACCAGCCTGGTGTAGTGAACATCGCCGGCTGTCTGCGCGAGTCGCGCTAGAATGCCTGCAAGCGCACCGTCCCCACGCATGAGACACACGGCCACAGCAACCGGCGCGACGACAATGTATCCCAGACGGCGCTTCATGGACCCTATGAGGTTTTACGGCAGTTTTCGTCAGATCGTTCCATCATGACAACACAGTAGTTATCCGAATGCTACTGCCTCTTTCCAGTCCGCACTCTGCAACACGAAGGACGGTACGTTGTAGCAAGAACTCGCCGCCCGGTTTTTGCCGATTCTGAGCTTCTGTGCCGTCTTGCATTTGCCCAGGTGCCATCGTCACTGGGTTAGGATCGAGTGAGGAAAATTAATGCGTCCGCCAGCCGCCCGGAAATCATTGATTTCATTGGACACCGTTCATCTTTTCGCACCCCAGCTTTTCGAGCAGGCGAAAGGCTCGCTGAACGGACCGAATAGAATAATCAGCTCGTCGCTCCGAGATCGTGGCGCGAATGATAGGACGGGTTGCGAAGGTTAGAAACTGCTCAAGAGGAAATCTCTTGCGCTCGCCAGCACCTTCTCTCGCATCGTGCGATCCGGCAGCAGTCGAGCAATTGCAACTGCCCCGATCATCGCGGAAAAAATGGCGAAGAAAGCGCGTTCTTTGTCGGCAGTTTGCCGACCGGGCATGAACGGCACCATTCGGCTCTTGTAATTCACCAGCTCCGCCACAATCTGCGGCTTCATTCTTTTATCTGCCCGCGCTAGTTCCGGCGACAGCGCCGCCAGGGGGCACCCGCGCTCGGGATGTTCGCAGAGGTCCAGGCTCAGGTAGGTTCTTACAACCGCCTTCCAGGACTCTCCCGGCGGCGACTGTTCGGCCGCATGAGCCAGGGCGTCCTCGATCTCCCGGAAGCCCTCGCGGAGGGATTCCAGGAGCAGGTCGTCTTTGCTCCGGAAATGCTTGTAAAAACCTCCATGGGTCAGCCCGGCGTCTTTCATAACCGCCGAAACCGCGGCGCCGTTTAGACCTTTTGCCCGGACGCGGCGCGAGGCGTCTTTCACGATCTTCTGATGGATCTCGAGTTTATGTTCGGGCCCGTAACGCATGGTCATAGGATGCTGCGAATCATCCGAAGGTGCAATCTCGGGGGCCTTTGCACGTTACAAAGAGAAATCCGAATCCATGGGATTACGTCTATCATCCTATAAATCGAAAAGGAGAACTTCGATGGCGCAGCCAATTTTGGTGACCGGCGCAGCGGGTGGAGCGCAAGGCTCAACCGGACGCCGAATAACAAACCTCCTACTGCAACAAGGCATCCCGGTTCGTGCCTTAGTTCACAAGCTCGATTCTAGATCCGATGAACTCCGTCAACAAGGTGCGGAAGTGGTCGAGGGTGACCTCCTGAACCCGGCTTCAGTCGAGGCTGCCATGCCGCATGTCACGCGCGCCTACTTTACCTACCCGGTGACCGACGGACTGCTTGAGGCAGCTACGATCTTCGCTGCAGCCGCTCGCGATGCAGGCCTTGAACTGGTGGTGAACAATTCGCAGTATCAGGGCAGGCCCGGTCAACCCGAGTTCCGCGATCTGAAGCATGTCGCCAGCTTCCGCAACTTCCAGCATCGCCTGGCCGATCGGATCTTCGACTGGGCGCAGGTGGGTGCTGTTCATATTCAGGCGCCGCCCTATTACGAAAACGTGCGCGCTCTCATCGCCGAAAGTGTCGCCGAGCAGAGTACGGTGTTCCTGCCGTGGGGCGCGGATACGACTGTCATTCCGCTGGTCGGCGCGGAAGATGTGTCCGCTGTCGCCGCCGCCCTGTTGGCCAATCCTGGGCTGCGATCTCAGAACGCGAATGCTCTGGTCGGCGAAACTCCCACGGTGAAAGAAATAATCGAAGCTCTGGGGCGAGCGATCGGGCGGCCCATCCGATATGTCGCTATCGCGGACGAGGAGTGGGCCAATGCAGTGAAGGAGCGGCTCGGTCCTCACGCGCTCGATCATCTAACCCATCTCTGGCAGACCTTTCGCAAGGGTGACGAACGTTACCAAACTACCGATGCGGTCCGCATCGTCACAGGCAGGAATCCACAGACGTTAGAGGAATTTTTCCGGGCGAATGCCGGATTCTTCTCCCGCACTACTCACGAGGCTTGAAATGTCAGCAGAAACTCTCTTTCGAATTCAGCTCGTTCTGGGTTATGTCGCATGGCTGCTCTGCTTCAGCGTATACATTTGGCCCAGCATCAAAGCAGCGAACCGCTTCGACGCGCAACGGGCAATCACCACGTTGCACAGCTTCCGGTTCTTCGGGCTTGTCTTCATCCTTCCGGGCATCGTAGGCCCCAATCTGCCTGCCGGGTTTGGCACCTTCGCCGCCTACGGTGACTTCGCAACCGGAGTGCTAGCCATGCTGGCGCTCCTCACCGCAAGGATACGTCCGTTGTTTTGGTCCTTCGTCGTCGCCTTCAATGTCGTGGGCGCAACCGATATCATCGTCGATTATTATCACGCCATTCGGTCCGGCCTTCCGGCGATGGCGGGACAACTGGGCAGCACCTACGCGATCGCGATCATCTACGTACCCTTGCTGATGATCACGCACGCCGTCGCATTCTATTTCTTACTGCGGCCGCAAAAGGAGAACCGACATGCATAATCTTTTCGAAACAGTTGCCCGCGCCGGCGTCGAGGGCGGCCAGACCCCGTCTGCCGAAGCTTGGTCTGCACAAGCGTGGTTTGCAGGTGGTGAGCGCATCGGCTACGCTCCTCGATCTCGCACCATTGTTGCGAGCGAAGACGCGCCCCTCAGGATTTTCTTGCGCCGGGAGGGAGATCCCGCGCACGCCGTTTCCTTCCTGCCTGGATTTCCCGATGGCTCATTCGGGTGGGCGAAGGTTCGATCATATTTGCCGAACGCAACGGAAATGCCGAAACTCTTCCTCGACTATGTTGGCATGGGCGACAGCGACAAGCGCAAAGACTACGATTATTCGACGGCCGAGCGCGCCGATCTTGTCGAAGCGATCTGGTCGGGGTTCGGTGTCCACTCAACGACGCTAGTCGCATTCGACTTTTCCTCGCTTGTCGTTCTGGAGATCTTGCGGCGCCGGCTTGAGCGCTCGGAGCGGGGCGAATCTCCAAGCGGGCCGGACATCCGCGGTGTCTTCATTTTCAATGGCGGGCTCTTCACGGACGGGCACACTCATCCGTGGTACACCACGCCGATGTTGCGTCGCCTCCCCAACCGAGCCCGCCGCGGAGTGGGCCAGCCGTTCGCCCTTTTCAAGAGGATGCCGGGAGTGAGAAAGATGTGGTCCCGGGGCTATCACGTAACAGACGCCGAACTCCGCGAACTCTACAGCGCCATGGACCGGCACGATGGCCTGTTCTACCTCGCCGCCGCTGCAGGCTTCGTAGCCGATCACAAAGCGCAAGGCGATCGGCTCGATTTCGGTCACATCTATAAGGCTTACCAGGATCAGTTCCCGTTCCTGGTGGGTGGCAGCGACGAGGATCCATTTGAACACCGGCAGGTCGACCTCGCGGAGGAACGATTAGGCAAGTTCGGCCTCCGGATCGAGCGGTTGCCCGGCGGTCACCTCACCACGAATGAGCGGCCCGAAGCCCTTGCGGCTTTAATCTCGAAGTTCGAGCGAGGGACTAACGTGGACGAGAAACGCACTTCTTGTTCATGTGGACTGGCGACGTGGCCGGAGGATGAAGCTCCACTACTGATGGACAGTGATTAGCGTTCCCGCCTGCGTCGTCAAGCCGTTGTACATTGCCATCGTGGGCTGGTCGCCATTGGCGAGCGGCGGCACGATCACGTTGAACTGGAACTCGCCCGGAGCAACCAGGCCGGCGAAGGTTACCGTCGCGGCCACGCCGCCGATGGTGATCACCGGCATTGGCGATAGCGTTCCCGACTGCGTTTCGGACCCGCTGACCACCGCTGCCGACGTGGAGCCGAAACCATTGGCGTACATCACGATTGTCTCGCCGGGCGCGGCGGGAGTGGTCAAACCGAGATACAGACTGCTTGGACCGAGGTAACTTCCGTTCACGTGGGTGGCCGCAATATAAGGTCCGCCGCCGAAGACGAAGAACGAGGGAGATTCCGCCTGCGCCTGCACCATGAAAGTAGCGCTTATCACCCCATTGTCAGAGACCTGAACGGGTACCGATCCGGATAGGGCATTCGGAGGCGTGAGTATGTTCACCTGCGTGGGACTGATGTAGTAAACGTAAGCAGACTGGCCGTTCACCGTGACGTTGACTCCATCGAGGCTTGTGGGCAACTGGTTATTCACAAAATCCGAGTCGCCCCAGATACGCGTATCGCCGGCGGGGACAAGATTCGAACCTTTGATCTCCACCCACGAGTTTGGTGCAATCGTAGCAACGCCGCCCTCCGCATTCGCCACCAGCGTGACCGTCGGGGTGGGCGTGGTCAGAGGAATGGGCGCAAGACCGACTGGGGAGCCTCCGGGTCCGAAAATCGAGGAGTGGGCATCGATCTGGCCGGTCGCAACGTTGATGGTGGCAATGCCGGAACCATAGCCAACATAATACGTGCCGTATTCCAGAAGTAGCACGGAGGTTAGAAAGCCGTTACTGTCGACCGTTCCCACCTGCGTGGCCGCGCCGGTTGTGGTTTTGATGGTGTAAAGATTGCCGTTGAATTCCATGTACAGCGTGGAGGACCCGACGGAAAGCCTCGCATAGGAGCCCTGACCGTTGGGTACGGCGCTAGCGCCGAGCGGCCCAATCGCCGTCATTGCGCCCGTCTGGGGATTGATCGAGAATAGAGTCGCCACTGTCTGAGATCCCGTGCTGCCCAGTCCGTAGAGCCCGGCGTTGGTTGAGCCGAACGAGGCGAGATTGGGGGTGCCGACCACTCCTCCGATTTGGGTGAGATTTGCATTGGCCGGGTTGACCGAGTAAAGCAGTCCGTTCTGTTCGGTGTAAAGAACTCCGTTGGCAACAGCCAGGCCGTCGTATCCGCCGTTTCCCATATTGCCGATCAAAGTAAACGCGCCCGAGTTGAGGTCGACAATCCCGAATGGATTCTGGATCCCCTGTGCCGCTGTCGTGAGCATATAGGCACTGGCCGTCAGCATGACCGGCGGTGTGCCCGCGGGCAGAGGATCAGGCGCAAGGCCGACCAGGGATCCCGGTCCTCCGGAAACCGCGGAGCCGGGCGCAATCTGGCCGGTGGCGGTGTTGAGGGTACCAATGCCGGAACCGTAGCCGGCGTAAACCGTGCCGTTTTCGAAAAGCGGCACGGTGCTTAAAAAGTCGTTCGTGTCGGTGGTTCCTACCTGCGTGGCCGCGCCGGTGGTGGTGTTGATCGTGTAAAGATTGCTGCCGAACTCCATGTACAGTGTGCTGGACCCGACGGACAGCCTCGCATAGTAGCCTTGGCCGTTGGGCACTGCGGCTGCGCCGAGCGGCCCAATCGCCGTCATCGCGCCCGTTTGGGGATTGATCGAAAATAGAGTAGCCACCACATTAGAGCCCGCACCGGCCAAGCCGTAGAGTCCGGTGGTGGTTGAGCCGAAAGCGGCTAGATTGTTGCCGTTCAGCCCTCCGATGAGAGTAAGGTTTGCATTGCTGGTGTTGACCGAATAAAGGAGTCCGTTCTGTTCGGTGTAAAGGACACCGTTCACGGCAGCCAGGGCGGTGTATCCCCCGTTTCCCATATTGCCGATCAGAGTAAACACGCCCGTCTTGAGGTCGACGATGCCGAGCGGATTCTGAACCCCCAGCGACTGTGTACCCAGGGCATAGGCCATATCGTCAGCCTCTAAGCTGGCTGCGAGCGTGACGAGAAGTCCAATTGCCAAGAGACCTGCGGTGGCGTGTTTGCGAATATTCAAATTGCCTCCTGCTTCCGTCTACACTAGCGCACCGCCACTGGCCTGCGCGAGTTCCAGGAGCAGGCGGAGCAGGTCCCGCCCGGCGATGCAGGTAATCTCCAGCTTACCCAGCCCAATCTGGATCGTGAAAGGAAGGCCGGAGAGCTCGCGGTCGGCCACCTTCGGCGCCGCAGGGATTACGATGCGGCGCTGACCATCGATCCGACCGCGCGCTCCGGCACGCATGATGGGCTTCGTCCTGCCGCTACAGTAGGACGTTAATGAAGAGCATTGTTGAGGCTTGATGGACGATGCCGCAAAGGTCACGCAACGAACTCCGACTATTTCAGTGGCGCGGTGTCACGTCCGCCCTGGTCATCCCCATGGCCCACTTGATCGCTTCGAGCCACATGGTCTGCATTCTCGGATCGTCCCATGATTCCAGGGTGTGTCCGAAGGTCGAATAAAACACCCTTCCCTTGCCGTAATTTCTGGCCCACGCGACCGGAAAATCCTGGTCGGTACGATGTACCCGCGGATTCTTCAGATCCAGCTTGCTGGCGTCGAGGCGTGCCAGCACCCGCACCCGACTGCGAGAAAAGTTTTTCACCTGGTAGATTTCATCCCGTGCCGTAAACGTCTTCGGGAAAGCTTTCATCGCCGGAAAATCCGGATCTTCGACAATCACTGGAGCGTCGAAAATGGTCCACGGGTGATCATCGAAATACCCGCCGATCATCTCGCCGTATTCGGGCCACGTGTAGAATGCCGTGATCGCGGTATGGATGCCGACGAAACCTTTGCCGTCATCGCGGATGAACGACAGCAGATCGGCCTTCTGCTGAGCGGTCAATTCCAACTCGCCGATTCCATAGAATACGATAGCGTCGAAATCGTTCAGATTTTTATAGTTTTCAACGTTGCCCTTCGCATCCGGCACAGCGATATTTTCGGCAAAGTGAATCGGATGCTTGGTGATCAGTTGAATGTCGGTGCGTATATAGGTATCGAACAAACCGGACTGATACCCCAGGCGCTCGATGGTCGCGAGAGCGTGCGAAACGGCGTCATGCTGGTACAGTTTGCGGTGAACGTCGCCGATCGCGAGAATCCTGCGTTTTCTCTGCTGCGGCAAAATCGGCGAGGCGATCAGTTCCGCCAGCCCGAGCGCAACGAACGTTCGCCGGAGCATCGTCTTAAGGGAGCGCGAACGCGATGATCTCGTCCGCATTGGACCGGTCGTTCAGAAACCCGCCTCCGTTGGCCGTCACCACCACGTATTGCTTCCCATCCTTGCCCATATAGGTGATCGGAGCCGTGTGCGCTCCCGCGTCGATCTTCGTCACCCACAGCTCCTTGCCGGTCTTCGATTCGAAGGCGCGGAACCGGCTGTCGTCGGTCGCGCCGATGAACACCAGGCCGCCGGCGGTGGCCACCGATCCGCCCAGGTTCGGGCGCCCGGTGTGCTGCTTGTCCTCGGGCAGGTCGTCGGTGATGCCGAGCGGAACCTGCCACGCGATATCTCCGGTATTGACATTGATCGCGAACAGCCGTCCCCAGGGCGGCTGGTTGCACGGCCACTGCTTATCGGGATCCCAAAAACGATTCACACCGGCGAACCCGGTCCGCGAATATGAGCCGTCCGGATTCTTCACCATCTGGTTCAGGCTTCCGAAATCCTGTGTGTTCACAAACAGGTAGCCGAGCTTCGGATCGAACGACGGCGGATTCCAGTTTCCTCCTCCGATTGAGCTCGGAAAGATCACGCTAGGCTTGGTGGAGTAATGGGTGAACGGACCGCCTGCGTGCAAACCACCATCGCGATCGAAAAGGTCCTGGCAGAATTTCTGATGCTCGGGAGTGACCGTGGCGATATCGTCCCGTGAAAAGCTGTTGCGCGCCAGCGGCGGAGGCTTCACCGGGAAAGGCTGCGTCGGCCACGCTTCGTCGCCGGGGACGACGTCGTCGGTGGGCACGGGTCTCTCTTCCACTCCGAATATCGGCTTACCCGTTTCGCGATTCAGGATAAAGAGAAATCCCATCTTCGAAAGCTGCGCCACCGCCGGGATCTTCTTGCCCTTCTGCACCACGTCGATCAGCACCGGCGGCGCGGCCAGATCGTAGTCCCAGGTGTCGTGATGCACCGCCTGGAAATACCACTTCACTTTTCCGGTCAATGCGTCGGCCGCCACCAGTGACGTTCCGTACAGATTCGCGCCCTTGCGATCGCCGCCGTAGTAGTCCGCGGTCGGTTCACCGAATGGCATGTAGACGATGCCGCGCTTGGTATCCACCGTCATCATGCCCCAGACGTTCGTGCCGGAGCGAACCTTCCCGCTATCGCCCTGCCAGGTGTCGGCGCCGTGCTCTCCGGGCCGCGGGATGGAGTGAAACTGCCACACCAGTTTTCCCGTATGAATATCCCACCCGCGTGTGTCGCCCGCGGGGCCCAGGCTCGGAAATTCCTGCACGTGCGCACCGGTGATCACCACGTTCTTATAAATGATGGGCGGCGACGAAAGGCCATACGGGGCATTGGGGAATCCGTTCATGATCCCCGCCTTCATGTCGACCTCGCCCTCATTTCCGAACCCCGGCACCGGCTTGCCGGTCTTCGCGTTGATCGCGATCAATTTGCCGTCCTCGGTCCCGAAGAAAAGCTCCGGTGGCGATTCTTTATCCCCCGGCCAGTATTCCAGTCCACGCGTCGCCGGCGGACCACCCTTGATCTCCGTCGACCAGATTTCCTTTCCCGTCTCCGGCTCCAGCGCGACCACGCGGTTATAGGCGGTGGTGAGATACATCACGTCGCCGATCACCAGCGGAGTCACCTCCGAAGTACGCGCGCCCCTTCCCCGTCCACGCCCGCGGCCTTTCGATGCAGTCTGCGCGCCGCCGTCCGCCGGTTTCATGTGATACGACCAGGCGCGGACCAGTTTCGTCACGTTGCCGGTATCGATCTGCGTGAGCGGAGAATATCGGGTACCGCCGGGGTCGTGCCCATACGTCGGCCAGTCCGTTTGCGCGGCCGCGAAACCGGAAAGCGCCGCGACGAGGAGGACATATTTCAAAACAGCTTCTCCCTGATAGAAAGCGTACTGCTCTAGAACACGTACTTCAGTGCAAGTTGCATGATACGCGGATCGCCGGTCTGCGAACCCGCTCCATTGATGTCGCTCGAAATCTGTCCGAACGTCCCCGAACTCAGAGTCACGTTCGGCGCGGAGAGATTCACCAGGTTCGGGACATTAAACACCTCCCAGCGAAATTGGACCGTCTGCTTTTCGCGCACACGGAAGATTCGTGACAGGCCCATGTCGACCTGAATCATCCCCGGGTTGAGGATGTTCAACGGTCCCATGCTTCCGAGAATACCCGGCCCAAGCCCAGCCGTCGAAAACGCGGCTTTACTCAGATACTGTACGCTGTATGCTTGGCTGCCCGGAGCTTGGGCAGTGAACACGTTGGCGAGCACCTGGTTCGGTCTCTGGCTGCCGATGCCGCTAAGCGCATTGTCGACTCCGGTGACCACCGTCGCGTAATTCCCGGACTGGTAGCGAATGATCGTCGACAACTGCCAACCGCCCGCGATCATGTTCAACCCGCGATTGCTGAATTTCGGAGAATTCGCGATGAACGAAATGTTCAGAATGCGGCGCCGGTCCGAACTGCAGTTGGCGCGATCCTGATTGCGGTTGGCGGGGTTGATGTAGGTCGGCCCGGTGAGTTCCGTAGTCTCCGGATCGCCGATGCAGTGCGCCCACGTAAAATTGCCGAGCACGCTGAAGTTATCGCTCAGCCGGCGTTGCGCCGACACCAGCATGGCATTGTAACCGGCCGTGCCGCCGTCGTCCACCGTGCCGATGGTCGAATAATATTGCCCTTGAGCGGGGTTTTGCAGGTACAGCACGCGATGCTGGTTCTCAGTGGCCAGCGTTGCTCCCGCAACCGGCAGCGCGGGATTCGCCTCCGTGCCGCTCCACAGATGCGTGGTTTCATTTCCGAAATAGCTGGCCGAGAGCAGCAGGTTCGAGCCGACCTGCCGCTGGATGCTCAGATTCCACTGCTGCACGTAAGGAGGATTGACGTTGAGCGGCATGTTCACGTAAACGCCCGCCAGCGGGAACTGCATGTTCTTCGCGACCGCGTTCAAAGCCGGAAAAGGATCGCCGCCGGGATACGTCGCCCAGGGATTGGTGAAATTCGCGCTCGGCAGGCTGATCTGCGCGCCCCACGGCGGATTGTTGGCGAAACGGGTATAGAAAAACAATTGAGGCGTGTCGTAGAAAATGCCGTAAGACGCGCGCACGGTCATTTTCCCGTCGCCCATGGGATCCCACACCACGCCGACCCGGGGCGCGAAATCGGCCCACTTCGCGGCAGTATTCGATTCGCCGGGATATCCCGGATCGCCGGGGAAGGTCAATCCCGCCGGCGCGTTCACGTAGACCTTGCTGGCCGCGCCCTGCGTAAATTGCGACGCGGAGAAATGTTCCACGTATCCGTTCTTGTTGTGCTCCGGCAGGTAAGGCTCCCAGCGGACGCCGTAGTTCACGGTCAGACGGCGATTGAGCTTCCATGAATCCTGAACATACAGTCCGATGAAGTTGGCGCGGTCATTGTCGTACACCGAGTTGCCTTGTAGAAAGCCGCCGCTGACCGTCCCCAGCATGAAATCCGACATGGCGAGGCCGGTGGCCTGGCCGCTGAAGCTGAACTGGCCGTTGGTGGGACGATTATTCTCCGAGTTCAGAATCGCGTGAATGTAATTGGCGCCGAACGCAATCTGGTGCGCGCCGTGGATGAAATTCACGTCTTCTGCGAACTGGAAGTCGGTGGAGTTGAAATACCCCGGGTTGGTCGCGCCGCCGCCGAGCGAGAATCCTCCGCTGCCGGACCCGACCGAAATTCCCATAAAGCCGGGCAGGTCGCTGACGATCTGCACCCCTAGATCGGTGGGCGTGAAATACTGCGGAACAACGCGCAGCGCTCGCGTTCGATTCAGCGTGGCGTGAAACGCCGCGATGATGTTCGGCGTAAAAGTATAGTTGTCGCCCACAACCATCGACTGCGATTGATCGGCTACGCCGGTCTTGTTCGCGGTCAGCACGTTCGTCGGATCGTACACCACCGGATTGTTGTAATTTGCGATGAAATACCGGCCGAACAGAATGTGCTTCTCGCTCAACTGATCGTCGATCCGGCCCAGCACCTGGTGCTCGCGGTTGTCGTTCACCAGTCCATACTGAATCGTCCCGCAGGGATTGGTGGACACCGGGAGATGCTTCAGGAAGTTCAGCGCCTGCTGGTTGAACGCCGTCGGCGAAATCTGATTATTCACGAACCCGCCGCCGAGCGTGACATTCTTGCCCTGGCATTGAGCCGAGGCGAACGTGCTGAAGTTGCCGTCCAGCATGGCCTGCGTGGGAACCGTATTGATGCTGTTGGGCGGATCCGAACGGACGATGGTTCCCTGATAGCCCGCGAAGAAAAAGAGTCGGTCTTTGCGAATCGGCCCCCCGATGGTGCCGCCGAACTGGTTACGCTTCAGGCTGTCGCGGCTGGTAGCGAAATAATCCCGGGCGTTCAGATCGCCGTTGCGGAAAAAATCGAAGGCGTCGCCATGGAACTCGTTGGTGCCGTTTTTGGTGACCACGTTCACCGCCGCCGCGGCGTGTTGCCCGTACTGCGCTGGAATCGCGCTGGTTTCTACCTTGAATTCCTGTAGCGCGTCCGGGAAGGGAAATGGCAGATTCAGATTGTTGAACGGATCGTTGTTGGAGGCGCCATCCATCACGAAACTGATCGCGTTCGGCAACCCGCCGCCCACCGAGATGGTCTGGGTGGGGTAATTCTTATTGGTATTGAGATCACCGGCCGGAGCCGTACTGGCGCCGCCCGAAAGGAAGATTAAGTCCGTCGCCTGGCGACCGTTCAACGGCAGATCTACAACGCGCTGTTGGTCGATCACCTGCCCCACCCCGTTTTCGTGGGTTTCCACCATGGTCGCATTGGCCTCCACGACCACCTGCTCCGTGACCGAGCCGACCTTCATCGCCACATTGATTTCGGGATTGGAGTTTACTTGCAGGATGATCCCGGACTGGACGTAGTTGCTGAAACCGTCCTTGGTCACTTGCAGCCGGTAAGGACCCACCGGGAGATTGGGCAGCACATAGGATCCGTCGGCGCCCGTAGTGACGCTGCGCGTCATTCCGGTGGCCGTCTGGGTCACCGTCACCGTAGCACCGGGCATCACCAGGCCGCTTGAGTCCTGCACCGTGCCCGATATCTGGGAACTCGATACGGCCTGCGCCCAGACGCTTGCGCAAGCCAGAATGCTGAACAGCGCACATCTCAGAGTGGTTCTCACTTAGACCCCCATGCAAACGAAGCGTTCACCCAAAGCAAAAAACCGGCGATCGAGTCGCGTCAATACTAGCACCGGCCATCGTGAGGACCAATAGAGTAACGGTGCTGCTACCGTAACCGCACGGTTACTTCGTTCCGCAGCGAGATACTCTAAGGCGATAATGGAGCCTCATGGAGCATCCGCTGCCCTGGAAAACCGCCATTGCGAATTCCGATGAAACCGGTATCTGGATTCGCGGCTATCCGATAGCCTCCCTGATGAAGAAGGCCACCTTCGCCGATCTGCTGTTTCTTCTCCACCGTAGCCGTCTCCCCACATCGCAGGAGCGGGGCCTGCTGGACGCGATTCTGGTGTCGGTCGCGGATCACGGAGCGGGGGCCCCGTCCTGCGCCACCGCCAGATTAGCGGCGTCCGGCAACCGGCAGTCTCTTTCCGCCGCGATCGCAGCCGGCGTGCTAGCTATCGGGGACGAACACGGCGGCGCGGGATCCCTGTGCATGGAAATGATCGCCGCTGGTGTAGGGAGTTCGAAACAGAAATCGATTTCGATCGAAGATTCTGCCAACCATACAGTCGCGGACGCTAAAGCGGCCGGACGGAGGCTTCCCGGACTCGGTCATCGCACCCACAGCCACGACCCGCGCACCGACGTCCTGTTCGCCATGGCGCGCGAAGGCGCCCTTGCCGGGGATGGAATCCGGTTCATGGAGGCCTTGGCCGCAGCGGCGCGAAATCAGATTAAGTCGCTGCCCATCAATGTGGACGGCGCGCTCGCCGCAGTCCTTTATGACCTCGGCTTTCCGGCGCCCTTCGGCAAGTTGGTGTTTATCGTCGGCCGGGTCGCCGGCCTGTCGGCAGAAGTGGCGGAGGAGTACGAACGCGAAAAAGCGATGCGCATTCGCATCCCCGTGGAGTATGACGGCCTTCCGCCGCGGCCCATCGATTAGCAGACTGGGAGAGAGAAATGCCAAGAGAGATCACGGAACAGGAGCGGTTGGTGGTCCAGGAGTCGCTCCAACGCGCCCGCGCCGCGATGTGCGCCATCGCGGATTACGATCAGGCGCACGTCGACAAGCTATGCCAGGCTGTCGCCTGGGCCGCCGGCAACGAAGTCGCCGCCGGCAAGCTTGGCAAGATGAGCGTCGAAGAAAGCGGCATGGGTGATCCTGCGCCCGGCCGTCGTCTGAAAATTCTCGGTATCTTGCGAGACGCCCTGCGCCAGAAGAGCATGGGCGTCATCGAGGAAGATCCGGTCAAGGGCATCGTGAAATACGCCAAGCCCGCCGGCGTGATTGCCTCGCTTGATTCCGGTGACGAACCCCTACGTCACGCCGGTCGGCATCGCCATCTACGCCATCAAGTGCAAGGACGCCGTCATCTTCTCGCCGCATCCGGCCAGCAAAAAGACCACCACCGAGACCGTGCGCATGATGCGCGCAGCGCTCAGCCGGCAAGGCGCGCCCGACGACATCTTGCAATGCGTCGAAAAGCCGAGCATCCCGCTCGCGCAGGAGCTGATGTCGATCTGCGATCTGACCATCGCCACCGGCGGCCCGGCGATGGTCACGCGCGGCGTACAGCTCCGGCAAACCTGCCTACGGCGTCGGCGCCGGCAACGCGACCATGGTCATCGACGAAACCGCCGACGTCGAAGACGCCGCCCGAAATACCCGCATCAGCAAGACCAACGACAACGGATCGGGCTGCTCAGCCGACGGCAACCTGGTGGTCGACGTCCTCGATCTATGACCAGTTTCTCGCAGCAATTGCAGCAGCGAAGGCGGATATCTGGTCAATGAAGAAGAGAAGAAGCTCCTGCGTAGCGCCTACTGGGACGCCGAGGGCCATCGGACGCCGGAGACCATCGCCGACCGGCGCAGCGTGGTCGCCGAGCTGGCCGGGTTCGCCCTTCCGGCCGATAAGACATTTCTGATCGTTCGCGAAGAGAACATCGGCAAGCAGCATCTGTTCTCGACCGAAAAGCTCGGTATCGTGCTGTCGATCTTCAAGTACAGCGGATTCGACATGGCCCTCGACATGGTGCGGCGCATCTACGAAGTCGGCGGCAAAGGCCACTCCTGCGGCATCTATTCCTTCGACGACGATCACATCCACCGCCTGGCGCTGGTCGCGCCCGTCAGCCGCATGATGGTGCGGCAACCCCAGTCGAAATCGAACGCCGGCACTTCACCAACGGCATGCCGATGACCTCCAGCATGGGTTGCGGCATCTGGGGCGGCAACATCACCAACGAAAACATCGCCCTGAAGCACTACATGAACGTCACCTGGGTGAGCCGTCCGATTCCCGAAGACCGCCCGAGCGAGCAGGAGTTGTACGGCGAGTTCTATAACACCGAGATCTTCTGATCTTTCGGCTTGCATCCTAAGGAAGTCCCAGGTGACTGAACAGGGTCATGAATCGAGGATCCCCCTTGAGCGCCTCGAAGCGAGGGTCCACTTTGATCGAAATCAGCTCGAAACAGCGATCCTGAAACGCTTTTTCGAGCCATCGGAAGCCTTCGCCATCGTCCCCCAGTGCGAAATGAACCGCGGCCAGCTCGAATGGTGAGATGTAGCGTTTCGCGGACTGGTCATAAAGCTCGGAGAGGATGCGGCGGGCCTCCTCGTGTTTGCCGGAGATGGCCAGAATCCGGGCCAGCGCGCCGTGCATTCGCGGGCTGTGCGGCGATAATTGAAGCGCTCGCTGAAACGCCGCGATCGATTCGTCGAAATCGCCCATCTGCTCCTGTACCAGGCCCAGGATCCAATAAGCCGCCGAGAAATGCGGATGCTGCTCGATCGTGTGGTCGCACTGTTCGAGCGCGGTTTCAAAATCGCGCTTGAAATAATGGATCATCGTCGTGTCGCGCGCGATGATCGAGGAGACCGGATCGAGCGCTTGCGCCAGCAGCAGTTGCTCGAACGCTTCGTCCAGCCGCCCGGTCGGCGCCAGGCAGGACATGCCATACCAGTGATGCGCGGTCGGGTATTGCGGATCCAGGCTGATGGCGCGCTGAAATTCGCGCTCCGCGCCGGCCCAGTCCCAGTCCTGCGTCGCCTTCACGTGCGCGAAGGAGGTGTGCGCCTCGGCCGAATTTTCATCCAGCAGAACCGCCCATGCGGCGTTCGAAGCAGCCTTGGTCCACACTTCCACCGGCGCGAGCACGCCATAATGCGCCAGCAAACCGTAAGCATCGGTGAGTCCGGAATATGCGTTGGCGTATTGCGGATCCTCGGCGATCGCCTTTTCGAACAGACCCACCGCCCGGCGCAAGCCTTCTTCGGTGCGCTGATCCACCAGATGGCGACCTTGCAGATACAGGTTATAAGCCGCCAGGTTTTCCGTGGGCCGCTTGGCGTGCTTGGCGTGCCCGCTGTCGATCAGCCCGCTTTGCAGTTTCTCGCGGATTACCTGCGCGATTTCCTCCTGCCGAGCGAAGCTGTCTTCGGCGGTCCGGTCAAACGATTCCGACCATAGAAAGCATCCGCTGGCCCCATCGATCAGGTGGACCATAACCCGCCGCATCTCGCCGAAGCGCCGCACGCTGCCACCGATCATCATCGCCGCGTTCAGGCGCGCCGCCACTTCACGAGCATCCGTCGGATCTTGCAGCGACCCGGCGCGGTCCGCCGACACTACGCGGAGCCCCGGAACCTTGGCCAGCGCGTGGATCACTTCCTGGGTCAAGCCGCGGCAGAAGTAGTCCTGATCGCCGGGCGCACTATCGTCGGAAAGGGGAAGCACCAGAATCGTGTTGCGGCTGGTCAGCGCCGCGGTCACCGACCGCTTTTGCGTAGCTCCGTGAACGTGCTTGAACGTCGGCGCGTACCCGCCCTTCGGCAGATCGATGACCACCTCGTCGTTCTGGCCTTCTTCGCGATAATACCGGGCCAGCCGCGCCCGCAGCCGCCGCGCCTGCACCCGCACGATCGGGTCGTTGCGAGGGTCAAACGACGCCTCCTTGCCGAATACCTCCACCCCCACCAGAAATTCCTTGAGCTGCTCGCCGCGTCCGTGGATGGTCTCCTCCACCACAAACGCAAGGAAACGCTTCAGGCGCTCCACCGGTTGAAATGTCTTGCTCGAAAGAACCCGGACGAGTTCTTCGCGGTATTTCGGATCGGACTCGACGGTCGCCGCTGGCATCGTGGCCCGGCTGGTCATAGTTCTGATCATACGCGGTTCTGATCCTGCGCGAGCCGTCCCTCCGCCGCAGCCGCTTGTGTCCAAACAAGCTTTACCGTATCAGCACCGTTACCTTGTTGCTCGCGGGACTGTGAACCGCTAGTATCACCTGGGGACCTATCGATTGGAGAAAGCATGCTAACGGATGCGGCGGCAACAGTGCGCGGCGATTCCAAAGCCGCGGGGGAGACGCGCATCGCCGCGTATCTGCTGGTGGATTACCTGGAGCGCTTGGGAGTTGAAATAGTGTTCGGGTTGTGCGGCCACACCGTAATCGCCCTGTTGGACGCCTTAGGGAAAAGCCGCGTGCGATTCATCTCCACGCGCCATGAGCAGATCGCCGCACACGCCGCCGATGGCTATGCCCGCGCCTCGGGCAAACCGGGCGTCCTGATGACTCATCTGGGACCCGGCCTCACCAACGCAACTACCGGCGTCGCCAACGCCGCTCTCGACTCGATACCGATGGTGGTGATAGCCGGAGATGTTCCTTCCTACTATTACGGCCGCCATCCGCATCAGGAAGTGAACCTTCATCTGGACGGCGATCAATTCGAAATCTATCGCCCGTTCTGCAAGAGGATTTACCGCGTTGAACACGCCGCGGATCTGCCGCGAATCATGGAGCGCGCCTTTCACTTGTGCCAGGCCGGCCGTCCCGGTCCCGTACTGGTAGATGTCCCCATGGATATTTTCTCGGCCGATCTTCCCATTGACGCTTTCAGCAAAATGCCTGCGCCGGTCGCTCGTCCGGCGATGTCCCCCGAATCCGTCGCCGCGATCATCACGGCCCTCGGCGAAGCCCAGCGTCCGCTCTTGTACGCCGGCGGCGGCGTGCTCGCTGCCCATGCCACGAAAGAACTGGCCGCACTCGCCGAAGCATACGACATTCCCGTCGCTCACACCCTCATGGGCAAGGGCTGTATGCGGGAGGATCATCCATTGCTGCTCGGCATGACCGGATTCTGGGGCGCTCCGGTCGCCAACGAAAAGTGTCGCGCCGCCGATCTGATCCTGGCTATCGGCACGCGGTTGGCGGAGGCCAATTCCAGCTCCTGGTATCCCGATGTGACGTTTTCCATTCCACCGACGCGACTGATCCACATCGACATCGACGAGGCAGAAATCGGACGCAACTATCCCACTGAGTTGGGCGTTGTCGCCGACGCGAAGCTCGCTCTGGCGGCCTTATCAGAGGCAGCTCGTAGTGCCGCGCGAAAGCCATCGACAGACCTGCGCAAGGAGATCGCCCGGGGCCGCGAAGCCTTCGCTTCCAACTGGCGCGCGCAATGGACCTCCGATCAATTCCCGCTGCGCCCCGAACGTATTCTCAGCGAATTGAAAAAATCGGTCCCCGAGGACGCTTTCATCGTTACCGACGTCGGTTGGAACAAGAACGGCGTCGGCCAGCAGTATCCGATTACAATCCCGGGAACGTTCATCACACCCAGCGGGCTCGCGACCATGGGCTTCGGACCCTCTGCCGTGCTCGGCGTCAAAGTGGCGCAGCCAAAACGAGCCGCCATCGCTCTGATCGGCGATGGAGCCTTTAGCAGCAATATGGGTGTGATCGCCACCGCGATCGAAGCCAGGATTCCCGTCATCTGGCTGGTGATGGATAATTGCGCCTTTGGCACCATCGCTGGTTTGGAAAATCAGCATTACGGCTGGAGCTTCGGGTGCCTGTTTGAGCGCGACGGTCAGCCGTATCGCATCGACTACGCTGCCGTAGCTAGGGCCTGCGGCGCGGGAGGCGTCATGATCCAGTCGGCGGCCGAGCTCGGCCCGGCGTTGCAGGAAGCGCTCCGCGCGAACCTTCCCACGGTGATTCAAGTCCCCATGGAAAACGCACCCACCCCGACTCCGGGCTGCTGGAACATCAACGATATTTACCGGAAGGGCGAATGAGGTTCTTTCTTCGAGCAGCGGCGTTCCTGATTTTATCGGCGGGCCTGTTCGCGCAAACGCCGCCTCAAGGTCGCGGCCAGCAGGGCTACCGGCGCCCTCCCTCCAATCGCAAACAGCTTCTGGTATGGTGCGATCAGGAAGGCGGCGGCGGATTTCACGAATCCATCTCCCACGCCATGGCCGTGATCGAAAAAATGGGCCGCGACACCGGCTTGTTCGACGCCACCCTCCGCACCGACTCCCAGCTCATCACCAAGCAGAACGTCACCGTCAAGGCCGACGGCCGCGATTGGCGCGTCGGGCACAATCTTAACTCCTATGACGCGATTTTCTTCTACGGCATGAGGGAAATTCCGCTCACCGCTCAGCAGAAAGCCGATCTGCTTTCCTTCGTCAAGGACGACGGCAAGGGATTCGTGGCCGCCCACGCCGCCGATACCGCCTTCATGGAGTGGCCCGAGTTCGGCGATATGATCGGCGCGCGATTCGACGGCCATCCCTGGGGCATCATCGAGGGCACGGTCATCGTCGAGGATCCCAATTTCCCGGCGATGAAAGGCTTCCCGCCGGTGTTCACCATTCGCGACGAACTGTACCAGGCCAAGGATTTTTCGCGCGACAACATCCGCGTTCTGGCGCGCCTGGACACCAGCAAGCTGGACATGAAGCACCCTGGCGTGCATCGCACCGACGGCGATTTTCCGCAGGCCTGGATCAAGACCTACGGTAAGGGCCGCGTGTTCTTCTCCTCCTTTGGCCATGAGGTGGAAACCTGGGATAATCCGGCGATCCAGACAATGTACCTGGAGGCCATCAAGTGGGCCCTCGGCCTTACGAACGCGGATACCACGCCGAGGCCCCTTCCCTCCTCGCGATAAATGGCAAGCTCCCTGGAAAAACACGCGGTGGCGGAGGGCAACTTTCCGCCCGCGACGCTCGCATGGTGCGTCTGGGGGATCGCGGCGTTCTTCTACTTGACCGGCTTCTATCAGCGCGTCTCCCCTGCCGTGATGACCGGCGAGCTGATGCGCGATTTTCACATCGGCGCCCAGCAGCTCGGCACCCTCTCGGCGTTTTATTTCTATGTCTATGTCGCCATGCAGATCCCGGTCGGCGTGCTGGTGGATTCCTGGGGAGCCCGCCGCCTGCTAATTTGGGGATCGATTTCCGCTGCCATCGGCACCTTCATTTTCGGCGGGACGCACGCTTTCGTGGTCGCCTGCGCCGGCCGCGCGCTGGTGGGCGGGGCGACCGCGGTCGGCTGGCTGGTGGTATTGAAACTCGCGACGCACTGGTTCCCGGCGCAGCGTTTCGCCATGCTCACCGGACTCGGCCTATTCTTCGGCAATCTCGGTGCGTTGGGCGCTCAGGTCCCCTTACGCCTGGCGATTGAACGCTTCGGATGGCGTGGAGTGGTGCTCGCCTCGGCGTCGACGCTGCTCCTGGTCGGTGCCCTCGCTTGGGCCGTCGTCAAAGACGATCCCGCTAGTCGGGGATTCCTGAGCTATGCTCCGCCCTCCATCCACCAACAGCGAGGCGCTTCCACCGCCGACCTTCTCCGCGGTTTTAAGCGCGTGTTCGCGTATCGCAACACCTGGCTGATCGTGTTCGCGCAAGGCGGAATCGTCGGACCAATTCTTTCCTTCACCGGCCTCTGGGGCACGCCATTTCTCAAAGCGCGCTTCGCCATCCCCTCCACCACCGCCGCTGCGGTCTGTTCCGTGATGATCGTGTGCTGGGCCGTATCGAGTCCCATCTGCGGCCATCTCTCCGACCGCTTCGGGAAGCGCAAGCCAATCTATCTCGCCGGATGCTGCGTATCGGCGGCCGGCTGGGTCACCATGTTTTACGCCACCGCTCTTCCGCTGGCCGCCTTTACCGGAGTGGCGGCCATCACTAGCGTCGCCTGCGGAGCAGTGGTACTCGGTTTCGCCTCTGGAAAGGAATCCGTCCCTCCCCGATTCCTGGGAACCATCACCGGCGCGGTCAATATCGGCAACATGACCGGACCTGCCCTGCTCCAGCCCGCCATCGGTTGGATGCTCGACCGTCAATGGTCGGGCGAAATGGCCAACGGAATCCGCGTGTACCAGACTGGTGCGTTTCAAACGGCGTTTCTCTTGATCGTGGCTTGGTCGGTGCTCTCCTGCGTCCTGGTAACGTTTAGCCGCGAGACGAATTGCAAACAAAATGTGTGATCTTTATGAGCTGGAAACGATTCTTGATCCTCTTGGTCGTAGCGCTCCCCTGCCTGGCGCAAAACGAGATACCCGACGGCCCCGGTAAAGCGGCGGTTGTCAAGCTGTGTAGCAACTGCCACGGCCTGGCGACGGTCGTCGGTTTGCGGCGCACCAGATCCTCCTGGGAATCGACCGTCGACGAAATGGCGTCGCGCGGCGCAACCGGAACCGATGACGAATTCGACTCCGTGGTCCAGTACCTGACGCGTTATTTCGGAAAGGTCAACATGAACAAGGCGGCGTCAAAGGAAATTCAGGAGGTCCTGGAAATCCCCGCCGAGGCGGCCGACACGATCGTTCACTACCGATCTCAAAATGGCAACTTTAAGGACTTGGCCGAGCTCGAAGCCGTTCCGGGCGTCGACGCTAAAACCATCGAAGCCCGCAGAGACCGAATCGCGTTCCAGTGAATGTTCCGAAGTACTCGCACCAAGACGGCGACGAGCCAAATCTCCATCGGGCTCCGAGTCGACCGTTGGTTTCCGAATGCCCGTAAGCTCCTGATTTATTGGTAGCCATGACGGGAATCCACCCTAGAAGAGATCAGAAGCCCACGCCCAAAAGCATTGCAAGCAAGCAGTGGAGCATCCTCGTTCACGAGGGTGTGATCGAAGATGGGCAGAGAGACCGGAAACTTAAGAAATCGCGTTGGGCCCGTCTACGCTCACCAAAGCGGAGGCGCACGTGAATGTTAAAGACGCGCAGGGAATCATGGGGCATAGCCGGGCGACCACGACTCAGGATATTTACCAGCAGGTGGTTCCGGAGGCGCAGCGCAAAGCTGTAAAGAAGCTGACCGAATTTGTCAGATCATCTTCAGAGGAAGCAGTGTCAGTCCGTTAGAAGTGTGGTAAAGCTGCAACCAAACTCGGCAAGGCGGGCTTGTAAGTCATTGAAAATGGTGGCCAGGGACGGAATCGAACCGCCGACGCCAGCCTTTTCAGGGCTGCGCTCTACCAACTGAGCTACCTGGCCGACTTCGCTGGAGTAAGCCCATTGTAGCATTGACCGCTTCGATCTACTTTTTCCCGCCCGCGCCTGCGGTGCCGTAAATCGCGCTCACCTTGCTCTTCTCCGTCTCACGATCCAGATATGGAATACCTTTCTGCATCCAATCGGGCGCCGGAGCTCCTTTCAAAAAATGATCGAAGTATTGCTGCATGCGCACCGTGTAGTCCTTCTGCGTCGGACGCCTGCGCAGGCCGTGCGCTTCGCCGTTGTAGTTCCACAGATACACTTCCTTGCCCAGGCGGCGCAGCGACAAAAACATCTCCAGGCCCTGATACCACGGCACCGCGTCATCGCCGTCATTTTCGAGAATCAGCAGCGGCGTGGTGATGCGATCCACCATGAAGATCGGCGAGTTTTCGATAAAGCGCATCGGATACTGCCATAGCGTTCCTCCGATGCGGCTCTGCGTCTTTTCGTATTGAAACTGGCGAGGCAGGCCGGTGCCCCACCGGATTCCGTCGTAGGCGCTGATCATGTCCGCCACCGGAGCGCCCGCCTCCGCTGCCCGAAACAGATTCGTCTGCGTCAACATGTAGGCCGTCTGATAGCCGCCCCAGCTGTGCCCCTGAATCCCGATCGCGTTGCGATTGACGAAGCCCTTTTCCACCACCGCCTGAATCGCGGGCAGCACGCATTTCAGCGCGCTCTGACCGGGAGACCCGGTGGTATAAACGATGTCCGGCGTCAGCACCAGATAGCCGTTGCTCACGTAATAAGCGATGTTGATGGAGGTGCCTGGCGCCGGCCGCACGAAGTTGTGCACGTTCTGCGACAGCTTCTCATAAAGGTAAATCAGCATCGGGTATTTCTTCGATGGATCAAAATTCTCCGGCTTATAAAGCGCCGCCTGGAGTTCGACTCCGTCGGCGTTGCGATAGCGCATCAACTCGCTGGTCCCCCACAGGATCTGCGCCTGTTGGGGATTCGCCGCAGTCACTTTCTTCAAATGATGAAAAGTGGAATCGGTGATTTGAATGTCCGGCTCCTCGCGAAATGTGGTGGCGGCGACCATCACCACATCCACGTCTTTCGCTTTGCCGAGCACCCGATAATTCCGAGGACCCATAATGAGTTTCTGGGGCTGGCCGCGTTCCATTCCAGTCAAAGAATAAAATCCGGTGTCCCTGGTGGCGAGCGATTCGGCGCGCAGCAGAAGAGGCTGCGCTTCATCGATCGCGCGCTCCTCCGGGTCTTCGGGATTTTCAAGTCGCGCCACGCGAAATTGCAATTCCGATCCTCGCCCGGACGTGAGCTTGTGCGCCACGGCGCCATCCGGTGATACGGCCCACACATCGTAGCGGTCATAAAGCAGCGCCCAGCGGCTGTCTTTCGTCCAACCCGCCGAGCCGTAAGCCGGCGGATCGTCGGGGCTATCATGATCTTCCACCTGAAATGCCGGACCCAATTTCGCGGTCAGATCCACTATGGCGCCGCTTGCGTCGATGGTCCACCACTGCTTATCCCGGAACGCGAGAATGTATCTTCCATCCGGCGATAATTGCAGATTGCCCGCGCCGCCGCGTCCGCCGCCGACCGTTCCGCGATACTGCTTCAATGCCAGCCGGCGAACGCCGCTTTCCGTGTCGACCAGATAAACATCGTTGTAGGTGGCGTCGTAATCGACCATGCGGCGATAAGCGCGATCGTCGGCGCCAAGCGCCACGCGGCCATCCTCGCTTGGGACCACCTGAATCATCGTCGGGTCGGACAGCTGCACGAACTTGTGATCCGACAGATTGATCATGGCGCGATAGGAACGCGATCTCTCCTGAGCCGCGCGAACTTTCTGCATCGGCTGGATGTAGTCATCCTTCCAGCTCCACAGGTCGGCCAGGACCTTGTCGTCGGACAGTGCCACCGGCGACGCATCTTTCTCGAGCGCGGCAATCTCCTCTACCGGCGCGCAATTCAGGAACAGGCGCGACCCGTCACGGGAAAAGTTCATGGCGCTGCGATCGAAAATCCCGTAGCCCGCCCGGAAACCGGGCACTGCATTGGACGCGATTTCAACCGGCGCTCCGCTGCGCTTCCATAAATATGCCTTGAACGCGCCAGACTTCGCGGAGGTGTCGTCGCGATCGCTCAGAAAGGCGAGTTCGTGTTGCGCGAAATCCCAGGTCAGATCCGCGTATCGCCCTTTCCCGGCTAATAGCGCGACCGGCGCAGCATCGCTGCCGGGCGTAACGTCGTACAGACCGTTGCTTTCGTCCTTCTTTGAAGACACTGCATAGACGAGCGCGGCGGCATCTTTGCTGATGGAGTATTCGATTGCTTCGTCGAAAGTCCGCTCCTTGCCGGTACGCAGATCACGGAGGATTAGATCCGATGCTTCGGCACGACCCCGCCCACCACGACCCGCTCCAGCGCGCCGTTGATCTCGTTTACGGGCATCCAGTTCCTGCCAATCCTGATCGTTCTCGGTGGGCTGGGCGTGTTCGGCGCTTTTCGGACCCTTCAGATACGCGACGAAACTCGCGCCCACTTCCGGGATCTGAAAACTTGCCACATCCCCTACGCGCACCGCCGTCAAAGCGGTCAGATCGAAGATCAACATGCCATTGCGCGCGGTCTCTTTATCCTTCCTGGCTTTATCGATCTCGGCTTTCGATGGAAATGTTCCGGCAACCAGAAACCGATTGTCGTGCGTGAACATCAGGCGCACAGTGCGCGGCGCCGCGGGCTCTCCGGTCTCCGGATTGGCAGCCGCGGGTGTCGTCGGGACCGCGCCCGCGTTCTCTCGAATTTCCCTGCCGGTAGCGAGGTTCTGCACCACGACTTCGCCATCGCCCTCTTCAGGGAAAACCGCGTAGGCGAGAAATTTGCCGTCGCGCGACAATGCCTGGCTTAGAATCGTCCGCCACCCGTCGTAATCGCGGTGCTGAAGTGGTCGTTTGGCAGGCTGGGCTGCGAGCGTGAGCGTCGCGGCGAGATACACCACGGCTGTTCTGAGCTGGAACATGGAGGGAACCTCCTCTGAATTATATTCCCAGACGATGGACCGTGCGATACCAGATCCCCACCAGCACGATTCCGATCAGAATAAGCCCAATCGAGAGGCCGACCCAGAGGCCTGCGGCTCCCAGGCCGTAGTGGAAACAGAGCACGGCGCCGATCGGCAGGCCGATGATCCAGTAACCGGCGAAGTGGCAGATCATCGGCGTCCGGGTATCGCCAGCACCGCGGAGCGCGCCGGTCGTCACCACTTGAAATCCGTCGAATAGCTGGAAGAAAGCCGCGATGCGCAGCAGCGTGACGCCCGCCGCGATGATCGCCGCATCCGGCGTGTACAATCGCGCGATGGAATGTGGAAACAGCACCAGTGCCACAGCCGCGCAGGACATCACGGCGGCTCCCAGCCCCAGCGCCGTCCAGCCGGAACGAACTGCGCCTAGTGGATCGCCGCGTCCGATCGCCTGCCCCACCCGCACCGCCGCGGCGGAACTGATTCCCAGCGGCATCATGAACGTCATGCTGATGGTGGTGAGCGCGATCTGATGACCCGCCAGAACCGTGGCTCCCAATCGCCCGACCAAAACCGTCACTGTCGCGAACACGGACATTTCCAGGCCCATCTGCGCGGCCGCGGGGAATCCCAGCGCCAGCAGTCTCCGAATCCGTTCGAAATCCGGCTTCCAGGAAACGTGCTTCAACCCGCGATCGTTACGCCAGATCACCGCGCCCAGTACCGCCGCCATATAGAGACGCGAAATACAGGTGGCCCAGCCAGCGCCTTCCGCGCCAAGCTTCGGCGCTCCCAGGTTGCCGAATACCAGAATCCAATTGCCGGCGAGATTCACCAGGTTCGCGGTGATCAACGTCATCATCACCGGCCGGACGATGTTCATACTCTGGAGATAACGCCGGAATCCGAAATAAAACACCAGCGGCCCGGAACTCCAGGCGAGCGCGTGCATATACGGCCGCGTGTCGCGCATCACCGCCGCCTGGATTCCGAAGTCGGAGAGCATCGGAATCGCCAGCTCCACCGCGGCCATCATGGGCGCGATCAGTAAAATGGCGAGCCAGACGCCGTTGATCAGCGAGTGGCGGCAATCGTCCAGATCGTTTGCTCCGAACGATTGCGATACCAGCGTGTCCAATCCGAGCAACAACCCGCTGGCGAAAATGCCGAGTGTATAAAAAAGACTGGTGCCGAGGCTGACCGCCCCGATCGCCGTGGCTCCGACGCGGCCGACCATCATGGTGTCGACCACGCCCATCATCATCCAGCCGATCTCGGCCAGCACCAACGGCGCGGCCAGACGCGTCATCGCGCGCAGCTCCGCCTTATCGATCTGGACCCGGGATGAGACCACACCTCAGACTATCAGGCTATTTCCCGATACAAAAAGTCGAGAAGATGCGGTTCAGAATGTCATCGGCGGTGGTGGCTCCGGTAATCGCGTCGATCGGACGCAGAGCCGCGTATAGATCCAGCAGCAGCATCTCATGCGGAATGCCGAGGGTCGCCGCCTGGCGAGCCTGCTCCAGCGCCTCCCGCGATTCCTTCAACAGTTGTTCGTGGCGAACGCTAGTGATGAAGCCGCCCTCCTGCTCCAGACGGCCGCGCGGCGCGATCCTTTCGACCAGCCTCTGACGCAGATCGGCGATGCCTTCGCCGGTCAAAGCGGAAACCGCCAGCGCATCCTCAATTGCGGCAACCCGCGGCAGGTCCGATTTATTTCCAGCAACCAGGCATTTGCCCTGCTCGCGCGCGCGACGCATCAGTTCGCGATCCCCGTCCTGAAGCGGCACCGAGAGATCGACCAGCACCAGCGTCACATCGGCGTCGGCCATCGCCCGATAGCTTCGTTCGATGCCGAGGTTCTCCACCAGGCCTTGCCCTTCGCGGATCCCCGCCGTGTCGACGAACTTCACGGGAATCCCTTCGAGCGATGCGGTTTCGGAAACAAGATCGCGAGTGGTGCCGGGGATGTCGGTCACAATCGCGCGGTCTTGCTGCAGCAGCCGGTTGAACAGACTGCTCTTACCTACGTTCGGACGGCCCACGATCGCCAGCGTGAATCCTTCGTGCACGATTTTGCCGTAAGCGAAACTCGCGATCAGTTCGTGAACGGCTCGAAGCAAAGGGTCGATCCGGGCGATGATTTGTTCCGTCGAAGCGACGCTGATGTCATCCTCGGCAAAATCGATTCCGGCTTCCAGCAGCGCGATCAGCTCCAGAAATTTCTCCTTAAGCGGCTTCAGCCTCCGCGAAACGGAGCCCTCCGCCTGCTGCGCGGCGACCCGGGCCTGATAAAGCGTGGTCGCCTCGATCAGATCGCGAATGCCCTCCGCTTGCGGCAGGTCGATGCGGCCGTTGAGGTACGCGCGCAGCGTGAACTCGCCGGGCTCGGCCAGACGCGCGCCGTCATTGCAGGCCTGTTGGAGGGCGTGGCGCAGGATCACCGGCGAGCCGTGGCAGGAAATTTCGACGACGTCTTCCGCCGTGTAAGATCGCGGCGCGGCGAAGTACGTCACCACCACCTGGTCGACGGCGTGTCCGCTCGCGTCAGGCAGTTGGGCGAGCATCGAAGTCCACGGCTTCCATTCGCCACTTAGCCGAAGAATCTTCCCCGCAATGGCTCGCGCTTCAGCACCCGAGAGCCGCACGATGCCGATACCTCCGCGTCCCGGCGGCGTGGAAATCGCGGCGATGGTGTCTTTCAGTTGCATCGCCCAGCCACGAACGCGAGCCGCGGCATGCCGTTACGGACGGTGGCGATCGCGTCCTCGCCCGGGAGGTCCGCCGCGTCGATCGCGTCCAAACGGGCGTGCCGGGCGGTCGTCTTCAGGACGGGGACGAGGCGGACGGATCGGCTCCGGCAGCGTCTTCATCTCCGACGGAACCACCACCACCTGGCGGATCGGACCCATGCCCACGCTTTCGCTCCGCACGTCCGTCTCGTCGCGCAGAGAGAGATGCAGGATGCGGCGCTCGCGGCTGTTCATTGGGCTGAAGTGAAACGGCATGCGCGTCTTCTTGACGCGTTCGGCAGCGGCCAGCGCGCTCATCCGCAATTCCTCGATGCGCAGGATCCGATAGTCGTTCGCGTCGAAGCAGACCCGCGAATGCTCCTCGGCCGGCATCCCCAGCGCTTCCATGGTCAATTGTTCTAGCGCCAGCAGAAGCTCCGCTTTATTGGCCAGCAGCAGTTCTACGTCGTGTCCACTGAAACGCACCAAAAGGTCGGGATTCTCGAAGTCCGGGTGCGGAGTTTCACCCGCGGAAACCGTGTATTTGAGATCGAAACCCGCCAGTTGAAACACGTGGTTCAGGAATTGTTCGATCCGCGGTCCTGCTTCGGCAAGCGTGTACTTCTTTTCAGGCACTCTTCCTATCTCTTTTTCTTCGGGGTCGTCTGCACGTTCACAGCCGCCGGCGCCTTAGGCATGCTGCGATTCAACATCACTTGCTGAATAATGCCCACCAGATTGCCGGTCAACCAGTATAACACCAGCCCTGAGGAGGCGAAATAAAACATGTATCCCAGCACCAGCGGCATCAACATCATCATCTTCTGCTGCGACGGATCGACACCCGGACTCGGCGTCATTTTCTGCGACAGGAACTGCGTTACGATCAGCAGCACCGGCAGCAGGCGGATGGCCAGCGTTTCCGGCTGCGAAAGATCGTGGACCCACAACCACGGCGCGCCGCGCAGCTCGATGGAAACACTCAACACCCGGTAAAACGCGTAGAAGAACGGAAGCTGGATCACCATCGGAAGGCATCCGCCCAGCGGATTGACGCCTTCGCGCTTATACAGATCCATGATCTCCTGGTTCTGGTCCGCCTTCTTCGGATCGCGCATCGACAGGCCCTTGTACTTGGCGTTGATCGAGGCGATCTGCGGTTGCAGGGTCTGCATCTTCTTCGAGGACTTCATGCTCGAAATGCGCAATGGGAACAACAGCAGGTTGATGGCGGCGGTCAGGAGAATAATGGCCCATCCATAGTTGTGGACCATATGATCGTTCATCCAGTTCAACACCAGGAACAATGGCTTGGCGATAAGCTCGAACCATCCCCAGTCGATCAACTGCTGAAGCTTGGGATCCACCTTGCGGAGCAGATCCGTATCCTTCGGCCCTACGAAGAATTGCAGAGAATTGACGCCGTCGCCGCCCACCGCCGCGCCCACCAGTGGCTCATTCCCCTTCGCGCCCGGCACGTTATCGGAAAATGTGGTGACGTCCACGGACGACTTGTTGTGCGGCAGAAACACGCCGGCAAAAAATTTATCCTCCAGCCCCGCGAACGAAAATTCTCCGCTGGTGGACGCCGGACCGTTCTTCGCCGCCTTCACATCGTTCTGGATCAGCTTCGACGACGTCAGATTGTAGAACACCGTGTGCTGATCGTTCGCCGCGTTCACCACGGTCTGGTCGCCAAAGCCGCCGCGCCATTCGATCGAGTGCGGAATCAGCACGCCGTTCTGCGATACTTCCGTGGTCACCTCCGCCAGGTAGCTGTCCTTGGCGAACTGGAAGGACTTTTTCACATCCTCATGGCCGTCGGAAAATTCGAATTTGAGACTCAGATTGTCGGCGGATTTTTCGAGGCGAAATAACGCGGAGTTGGGATCGGCGGCTGGCGCCTGACTCTTGAAATTCAGCGAAAACGGCCACGGAACGCTCTTGTCCGCGGCCTGGTTGACCAGATCGAGCGGCTTCCCATTGTGATCCTTATAAGCCTTGAGAATCCAGGTCTTCACCACCGCGCCGCGATTCGAAAATTCGATGTGGTAGAGATCCGTATCTACCGCTGCGGTTTCTTCTTTGTCCGCCTGAATCTGTCCCGGAACGTCGACCTTGGGCGCCGGCGCGGCGGGAGCCTGGGCGGAGGTTTCGGCCGGCTTGGCCGCTTCCGCCGCCTTGGGGGCTTCCGGAGTTTGCGTCGCGACTGGCTTCGGGGGCTGCGGAGGAGGCTTATAGAAATACTGCGTCCCGAAGAGCACGATGCCCATCAGCAGGAAGGCGACCAGCAGCCTCGCTTCCATCGTCATTTCTTTCTTTTCCATACTTCAGTTCAGGACGCGATTAGCGGACTGGATCAAATCCTCCCTCATGAAACGGATGGCAGCGCGCGATGCGCCGGATTCCCATCCAGACGCCGCGCGGTACGCCATAGCGCTCCACGGCTTCCATCATGTATTCCGAGCAGGTGGGATAGAAACGGCAGGCGGACGGCAGCATCGGCGAGATCCATCGCTTATAGATACGCAATGTAGCCAGCGTTAGTGCGCGCATTTTTCGATCACTTTCCCGAGCGCCCGCTCAAGCTCGGCGAAGGGAGCGTCCAGCGCCGCGCGCCTCGGATTAATGACGATATCCCAGGGCGCTGAGAATTCGGCGCGATGGAGGCGAAACGCTTCACGAACCCGGCGCTTGATGCGGTTACGAACCACCGCTCCACCGAGCGCTTTCGGACAAGTGAGCCCGACGCGGACGCCATCGGCTTCCGGTCGCGCGAGACAAAACGCCGCGAACAAAGGACCGGAAACGCGGATGCCGTGGTCATAAACGAATCGAAAATCGGCGGATCGCAAAATCCTGCTCGAACGCGGAAACGCGACCCCGCTGCCGGTGGATTTAGGCTGCCTTGGCAGAGCGAACGGCTCTTTCGTCGCTGACCGTCAGCTTATGACGGCCTCGGGCGCGGCGCCGCGACAATACCGCGCGGCCATCCTTGGACTTCATTCGCGCCCGAAATCCGTGAGTCTTGGCGCGCTTTCGATTATTCGGCTGAAATGTGCGTTTAGGCATGTTATTGAATCAACGTTGAATCAACCAGGCGAGCGAAGGCACACCCGTCAATCTGGTCCACTTCGGTGTCGTATTCAGTATAGCAGGTTGCCTTGGAGCCTACCTACATCTCCAGTTTGCCCGCCACCAGCATGTCCTTAACCTTAAATTCCGCCTCGCGATACGGAATCGGCACGCCTGGCAGATACAAATCGAACACCACGGACTTGTCTGTCGCTTGCACTTCCCTCGGAAACGCCAGCCGCAGATAACGATCGCCCGGAGACGGCGGAAAGTGTCCCGTCATCTTGAATTTCTTCTTCCCGACGCGCATTACGCATTCGCTTTCCATCTGCTGGATCTCATGCTCATCGGCCAGCACGTCGTTTCGCGTGACCGCGATCGCCAGAACGATCTGCTTGGAGTGATTTTCCTGCAGCCAGCCACGGTAATCGGCGACCAGTGGATCGTCCACCGGCGGATGCGTCTTTGCCAACCGCCGTTCGACCTCCTTTTCGGCCTTCTCCGTCGGTCCCGCTGTCGCGAGGTAGACCTGCACCGGCGGCGCCACGGAACTGCCCGGCGCCATCGCCATCTGCGCCCACGGGGAATCCGTCAACAGCGCCTGCAATTCCGCGTCGCTCCAATGTTCCGGAGCTTTCGACTCCCAGAACGGCGCGGCGAACATCAGCAGGACAACAGCCCAGATCATAAATTCGCGAGTTGCTCGTAATCGACGTTACCGCCCGACAGGATCACTCCGATCCGCTTCAACCCGGCCGGCACTTTTCGATACATCGCCGCCGCTGCGGAAACGGCGCCGCTCGGTTCCACCAGGATCTTCATTCGCATCAGCATGAATTTCAACGTGGAGCGAATCTCTTCTTCCGAAACCAGGATCATCTGTTCCACGTGTTTCTGGACGATCGGAAAGGTAAGTGCGCCCGGCATAGTCGATCGCAGCCCGTCCGCGATGGTGGGCGGCGTATCAATCTTGATTCGTTTGCCGGCCTGGAACGATAGATAGGTATCGTTCGCCAGCGCCGGTTCGATTCCGAAAATGCGAATCTTCGGATTCGATATGATGCGCCGAGATCGCCGAGCCGGACATCAGTCCTCCTCCTCCGCAACATACCACCAATGCGTCCAAGTCGGGCACTTCTTCGAGCAGTTCTTTCGCCGCCGTCCCCTGACCGGCGATGGTCCAGGGATGATCGTAGGGCGGCACCATCGTCGCGCCGGTTTCCGCGGCGAATTTCCCGCTGATCTCTTCACGATTTCCGGTCAACCGGTCATACACGATGATATCCGCGCCCCGCGCCCGCGTCCCCTCAAGCTTCGCCTTCGGCGCATCGTCCGGCATCACCAGCGTGGCCTTCGCGCCCACGAATTCCGCCGCGATCGCCACCGCCTGCGCGTGATTCCCCGAGGAGTGCGCCACCACGCCGCGCTTCAGGTCTTCTTTTGGAATGGAAAGGATGAAATTCGACGCGCCCCTAATCTTGAACGCCCCGCCTTTTTGAAGATTCTCGCACTTGAAGAAGATCGAAGCTCCGGCCGCATCGTCGAAGCTGCGCGACGTCATCACGGGAGTCCGTTTCGCGATCGGCCGAATTCGTTCGGCCGCTTTGGAAATGTCTGCAAAGGTTACTTCAATATCCGGCATGTTTATCCACCACGTTCTGGAGCGGTTCGCCTTTCCGGAACCGCTCGAAATTTTCCACGAAAAACTCGACTCCGCGCTCTCGCGAATCGGGAAGATTGTCCGCCCCGTGCGCCGACAGCAGCACATTATCGAGCCGGTAAAAAGGGTGCCCTTCGGGTAACGGTTCGACGTCGAACACGTCCAGCGCAGCGCCGCGAATCCTCTTCGACTCGAGCGCCGCAATCAGCGCCGCCTCATCGATCACCGGTCCCCGCCCGACGTTGACGATCACCGCCGACGGTTTCATCGCCGCAATCTGCTTCGCGCCCACCATGCCCCGCGTCTGCGGCGTCAATGGAGCGGTGATCGCGACGTAATCGCACTGCGCCAGCATCTCATCGATCCGCTCCGGCGTATAAACGGCTTCCGCCAGTGGATCGGCTTCCGGATTCCTGCGCAACGCCAGGATCCTCATGCCGAACGGTCTCGCGTGTTCCGCCACCGACCGTCCGATCTCGCCATAGCCGACGATCCCCAACGTCTTTCCGTGCAATTCTTCGTGTTCAAACCGATCCCACACTCCCGCCGACTGCCCGCGCAATGCCCGCCGGACATCGTACGCGAAAAACCACATCGCGCCGACGGCCCACTCCCCCAGCGCTCGCCGGAAAACGCCGCGACCATTGGTCAGCGGGACGTCGCTCTCAACAATTTCGCGCGACAGAAGTTTCTCCACCCCCGCCGCCAGGTTGTGCACCCAGCGCACCCGCTTCGCCCGCCCGAACGTATCGAACAGCAGCGTCGGATCGCGAAACTCGGCGCTGAAAATCACGTCCGCTTCCGGCGCCGCTTCCAATAATTTCGCGCGATCGCGGCTGACGATGATCTTCACTTCGGTCAGACGATCCAACGGACCCAGGAATCCAAGCGCCGGATCCGCGATCACCAGGATTGTAATGGGGGTCAAACCGATAGGATAACTTGCCCGGCTGCGACGGCGTTCAACTCGCGTCCCGCTCCATCTTTAGCTCGCGTCCCGCTCCATCTTCAGCTCGCGTCCCGCTCGACCATATTCGACACTTCCACCGCCCGCACTCCATAAATTCTGCGGATCGCGCGGCAGATTTCGTTCGCCACCCGATCCGGCTTTTCCTTGTCGTCCAGATCGATTTCCACTTTGAGGTAAACGTCGGTCCGCCGCATGTTCCGATGATACGATAGGGGTAATCGCCGGTGAACATTCCTTGCAAGATTTGTCAGAAAAAACGCGCCCGGCGCTACTGCCCTGGCGTCGGCGGCGATATCTGCCCCGTGTGCTGCGGCACCGAGCGCGAAAATTCCGTCGATTGCCCTCTCGACTGCGAGCATCTCCAAGCCGCCCGCCGTCATGAACAGCCCATCCCGCTCGATCCCGCGACCATTCCGAACAAGGACGTGCGTGTCGGCGAAGATTTCCTGGCGCAACATGAGGACCTGGTGGTCTGGCTCACGCTCGCACTCGAACAGGCCATGGAGAAGGAACGCGCCGTGGACCTGGATGCTCGCGAAGCTCTGCAGGCGCTGATCCGCACCTATCGCACGCTCGAATCCGGCCTGATTTACGAAACGCGCCCGCAGAATCCCTACGCCGCGGCGATCCAGCTCGCCATGAAATCGTTCATCGACGACCTGCGCAAGCGATTGACCGAAGAAGCCGGAATGCAGACCCTGCGCGACGCGGAAATTCTCGGCACCCTGATTTTTCTGGAGCGCCTTGAGCTCCAGTACAACAACGGACGGCGCCGCAGCCGGGCATTTTTCGATTTTCTGCGCCGCCATTTTCCGGAGCGCCCGGAAACCAAACTCGCGCCGAGCCTGACTCCATGACTGGTCCCATGACCGGCTACATCGTCTTCGCGCACGGATCCAGCATCGAATCGGCCAATGAAGCCGTGCGGGTCGTCGCTCGTCAGGCGGCCGAGCGCGGCGGATGGCAAATATTCGAAGCCGCGTTCCTCGAAGGCGGCAGCCCCAACCTTGCCGATGCGGCCGCCCGGCTCATCGTCCGCGGCGCGAAGCGCCTGGTGATCCTGCCTTACTTCCTCACCCTGGGCCTGCACCTGCAACGCGATCTTCCTCGCTTGATCGATCCCATTAAACGCGAATATCCCGAGGTGGAAATTCAAACCGCAGCGCCGCTCGACGGGCATCCCGCGATGATCGATGCCCTGCTCGATCGTGCCATGGAGCACTAACGATGCCGCGACCATTGATGCTGGCCCTCGCCGCGATCTGCGTCTTCGCCATCGTCGCCGCGGTCATGACCCGGATCATGCCGCAGCCCATGCGCGATTCCGACTTCCTGATCATCGGCTCGGTCGCGACGCTGGTGGCCCTTCTGATTCTATTTCTCGTGATGATTTCGACCACCAAATCATCGAACGTCTTTTTCAAAAAACGAAAAAAATAACTTCTACCGCGCCGGTCGCACTTCCACCTGTTTATAAACCGCGCGCGCCTGCTCCAAGGTCGGAAACGTCATGCCTGGCAGCATTGCCTTCGCCGTTCCCGCCGCCACTCCCCAGCGCAGCGAATCCGCGAAGGATTTCTTCTTCTCCATGCTCCAGGTGAACGCCGCGGCCATCGCATCGCCGGCGCCGATCGGACTCAGCACGTCGACCCTGGGCGGCAGCACTTCCACGATTCCTTCCGGCCCCGAACCGATCGCGCCCCGGCTGCCCAGCGACAGCACCACCGACTCCGCGCCCATCGCTTGAATACGATCCACCGCCTCCAGAAACTGGCTTCGCGTCAGCAGCGCCCGGCCCAGCAGGCGCTCCGCCTCATGTTGGTTTGGAGTGATCACCGTCGGCTTGGCTTCAAGCGAATGCAGCAGGGCATCGCCATCGGTATCCACCAGCGTCTTCACTCCCTTTTCCTTGGCCATGGCGATCACGTCACAATAGAAGCGCGACGAGACGCCCGGCGGAATACTACCGCAGATCATCAGCCACTGCGCCTTCGCGAGCCGCGCTTCCACCAGCCGGTGAATCTCGTCGACTTCTTTTTTCTCGAGCGGCGAACCCACCTCGTTCAGCTTCACCGTCAAGCCCTGCTTGTCGGAAATGGTCAGATTCACGCGCGTATCGGATTGAACGTGGACCACCTCGAACGGAAACGCGAGCTTGGTCAGCAGCTTTTCCATGCGCTGACCCGATGCCCCGCCGGAGGCGAGCAGCGCCAGCGTCTTTCCTCCGAAAGTGTGAATCACGTGCGATGCATTCACGCCGCGTCCGCCCGCGGCTTCACTCCGATTCGTAATGTAGGCCCGGTCTTCGAATACCAGCTTGTCGACGCTGACCGTGCGGTCAATGGCGGGGTTAATCGTTAAGGTGACGATCAATGTTTTCGATCGCGCACGACTCCTTCATGCGCTTCCTTGTAACATAGTACCCTGAGTCGCAAAAATCATCCAGAATTTGCCGCCTACATCGCCCTGATTTGCGTCTGCATCCTGTGGGGCACCACGTACCTGGGAATTCGCATGGCGCTCGAAGCGTTTTCTCCCGTCGCTCTGGTGGCGATTCGCTACACCTTTTCCGGATTCACCATGCTGGTGGGAGCCAGGCTTAGCGGCGCGCATCTCCCCCGCGGACGGGAATTGTGGATCACCGCCGCGTGCGGAATCGTGACGCTCGGCATCGGGAACGGCTGCCTCTCCTTCGCCGAGCAGTGGATCCCCAGCGGCCTTGCCGCATTGTTCGTCAGCACCTCGCCCTTCTGGCTGGTCGGTGTGGAGTCGCTCGCGCCGCGCGGTGAAAAACTTCACGCGCCCACGGTGAAAGGAATGTTGATCGGGATCGCCGGAGTCGCCTTCCTGGTCGCGCCGGTGGGAACCAACGTCGGTCCCGGCCGCGCGACTGTCGGCGCATTTCTGCTGCTTCAGCTCGGATGCGCCGGCTGGGCCGTAGGCTCCATCGCGCAGCGCAAACAGGTTTCCCGCGCCCACCCGTTCGTCAGCGGAGCCGTCCAGCAATTCGCCACCGGCATCGTCTACTCCATCCCCGCCATGATTCAACATGAACCCATCCATTGGTCCACGCGCAGCACCGTCGCCATCCTCTATCTGATGATCTTCGGATCCATCGTCGGCTATAGCGCGTACTCCTTCGCGATGAACCGCCTGCCCGTCGCCGTCGCGTCGATTTATACTTACGTGAACCCGATGGTCGCGGTGTTTCTTGGCTGGATCGTCTATAGCGAGCCGTTCGGTATGCGTGACGCGGTCGCTGTGGCGATTATCTTTATCGGCGTATGGATGGTGAAACGGGCGTCAGTCACGGTCCAGAAGCTTGGCCCCGAGAGCGCCGCCGAAAGCGGTCAGTACGGTGAATAGCAGAAAGGTGCTCAGCAGCAGCGCCGCGATCTTCGCCGGATTTTTCACCGCTTCGATAATCTGATTCAGATTCGCGTCGCTGTTGCCGTAATCTTTCCACTGCTCCCGCATCGCCGAAACCACGTTCGGGTCGGACAAGGCGTACGCGATCAGCGTCAGCATCAGCGTCGCGATCACAAACTCAAAAATCCCGCAAATCCATCCGAGATGCGCCCCGCTCAGCGTGCTCAACCGTTGTCCCGTCCGACGCCGGTATAAATACACTGTCAGGAATCCGCCCCCGATCAGCCATAAAGGAGCCAGTGCCTGCAACACGGCCATTCTGCCCGTTACCGCCGACACCAGAATCGACATCACCGCTACCAGCAGTCCGATCCGCACCGCCGGTCCGTTGTGGAAACCGATGGGAGGCGGAGCTGCGGGCAAGGGGATCGGCGGAGGCGCGATCACCGGCTCGGCTTCGACGGCCGGCTGCTCTTCTAGGAGCTCGCGCTGGGGCTTGCCGCACTTATGGCAGAAGAGAGCGTCGGGCGGCAGTTCCGCGCCGCACGTGCAGCGTTCAGGCACAATCCCAGTTTCCCACGTTTACCCTTCGATCAGAGGCTTCCGTCAAATCGTAACCACCGCTTTGCCCATGATCTTGCGATCCGCCAGATCCCTCATGCCCCGCGGCGCTTCGCCTAATCGATACGTCGCGCCGACCGACGGATGTATCTTGCCCGCCTCATACAGCTCCATCAACTTCGGATGAACCTCGGCCGAATACTCCGGATGGCTCTGCACGTAGCCGCCCCACAGCACGCCGACCAGTGAAATATTCTTGAGCAGCACCCGATTCGCCGCAATCGACGGAATCCGGCCGCTCGCGAATCCGATGATCAGCAGCCGGCCTTCCGGGGCGATGCACTTGGTCGACAGATCGAAAATATCGCCGCCCACCGGATCGTAAATCACATCCGCGCCGTGCCCGGTAATCAGCTTGACGCGATCCACCCATCCCGCGTCCGTATAGTCGAGGACCTGATCGGCGCCCTGCTGTTTCGCGAACCCGAGCTTCGCCTCGCTCCCCGCCGTCGCGATCACGCGCGCGCCCATCGCCTTGGCGATCTGAATGGCCGACATGCCGACGCCGCTCGCGCCCGCGTGCACCAGCACCCATTCGCCCGCGACGATCTGCGTCCGATGCGTAAACGCGAAATACGACGTGTGATAAACAATCGGCATCGCCGCCGCTTCTTCGAAGCTCATCGACGCGGGCATGGCGAACGTGTTCCCCGCTGGCGCGATCGAAAGTTCCGCGAATCCTCCGCCATGCGTCATCGCCATCACCCGGTCGCCAACCCTCACCGACGTGACCCCTTCGCCCACCGCGTCCACGATTCCTGCCACTTCCGCTCCCGGCGTGAACGGAAACGGCGGCTTCACCTGATACTTGCCCTGCACCTGCAAAATGTCGAAGAAATTCAAGGCCGCCGCGTGATTCCGAATGCGCACCTGTCCTCGCGCCGGTTCCGGCTTCGGAATCTCCTCGAACGCCATCGCCTCCGGCTCGCCCCACGCGTGAACCCGCCAGCTTTTCATTTCCCTGTAAACCTCGGTTTCCTCTTTTCGTGAAACGCCGCCGTACCTTCCTTCACGTCCTCGGTGTAATTCGCGACCAGCGTCGCCATCGCCGCGTCCTCCAGCGCATTGTCCAGTTCCATGGTCCGCTGCTTGTACATCATCCGCTTGGTGAGCCGGATCGCGATCGGCGGACCTTCGGCGAGTCGATCGGCCAGCGCACGAGCCGACGTCATCAGTTCCGCATCCGGCACCACCTCGGTCACCAGACCCAATTCCAGCGCCTGCCGCGCCGGATAAACTTCGGACAGCAGCGACATCTTCAACGCCCGATCCATGCCCATCGCCCGCGGGAAAAAATACGCGCCGCCTTCATCCGGGATCAGCGCGAATTTCAGGCTCGTATCGCCCAGCTTCGCGCTCTCCGCCGCGATTCGGAAATCGCACGCCAGCGCCAGCGTCAACCCGCCGGCCACCGCCGCGCCGTTGATCGCCGCGATCACCGGTTTGTCGAAGCGATACAGAAACCGGATCAGCGCGTGCATGTTCTCGCGCATCTCCAGCAGCGATTCCAACCGGTGCCCCCGGTATCGCGCCGGATACTGAAAATCGCGCCCGATATCGCCGCCCGAGCAGAACCCGCGCCCGGCGCCCGTCAGAATCACCGCGCGAATCTCATCGTCGTCGCGCGCATCGCTCAGCGCCGCGAGCATCTCGTGCACCATCGTCTCCGAATAAGCGTTGAGCTTCGCTGGACGATTCATGGTGATCGTCGCGACCCGTCCGTCCTTCTCGAAAAGGATCTGCGAATAGTTCATGGCTCTTCCGATACCTTCACGATCAGCTTGCCCATATTCGTTCCGTCGAACAACCGGTTGATCGCGCGGGGCGCTTTCTCCAGGCCGTCCACCACCTCCGTCCGGAATTTCAGGCGTGCTTCCTGCACCCACCGCAGCAGTTCCGGAATCGCTTCGCCCGCGCGAGCCACATAATCCGAGACCAGAAATCCTTCTATGCGCGACCGCGTCATGATCAGCCGCGCCAGGTTCGCCGGACCGTGGACCGGACCCGTCGCCGTATATTGCGAAATCATCCCGCACAACGGAATGCGCCCGCGCAGATTCAGCAGCGCCAGCGCCGCATCCAGGATTTCGCCGCCCACGTTGTCGAAATAAATGTCGATTCCTCTTGGGCATGCCGCCTTCAGCGCGGGCAAGATATCCTGGCTTCGATAATTGATCGCCGCATCGTAGCCCAGCTCCTCCCGAATCCACCGGCACTTATCGTCGCTGCCCGCGATGCCGACTACATAACACCCCTTGATCTTTCCGATCTGCCCCACCAGCGACCCCACCGCGCCCGCCGCCGCCGACACCACCAGCGTCTCGCCCTCCTTCGGTTTCCCGATATCCAGCAGTCCGAAGTACGCCGTCAATCCGATGTGTCCCAGCACCCCGAAAAATGGAATCAGCGGCGCGCCCTTGGGCAGCTTGGACAACGCCGCGCCATTTGCCACCGCGTATCGCTGCCACCCGAGCATCCCTTGAACGATATCCCCCTTCTGAAATCCCGAGTGCCTCGACTCCTCCACCACGCCCACCGCTCCGCCCCGCATCACTTCGCCCAGCGGGATCACCGGCATGTAGGAATCTTGCGTCGCCCAAATCTTATTCGTCGGATCCAGCGAGATATAGATGGTGCGCGCCAGTACTTCGCCTTCCCCTAGCGCCGGCACCTCCTGCTCGCGCCATACGAAATCCGAATCCTTGAACAGTCCTACCGGACGCGCCGCTAATCTCCACGATTCGTTTTTCATAAGCTTGGCCCCAACGGCGCCATTCCACCGTCGACCACCAGTGTCTCGCCGGACGTCGACATCGCGTGCGCCGCGAAAAATAAGGTTGCCTCCGCGACATCTTCCCCCGTCGCCAGTCTGCCTAGAGGTGTGATTTTCTCCGCTTCGACGAAGGCCGACGGAGGCCATCCCGCGAATCGCGTCCGCACGAATCCCGGCAGCACCGCGTTTACCCGGATCTCCGGCGCCAAAGCCCGCGCCAGGGATTTAGTCAGCGTCACCATCCCGCCCTTCGACGCCGCGTACGCCATCGAACTCCCCTGTCCCATCAGCGCCGCGACCGACGCGATATTCACGATCGCCGCGCCCGTCTGTTTCTTCAGCAGAGGAACGGCCGCACGCACGCAATAAAACGCTCCGCGCAGATTCGTCTCGAACACCCGGTCCCAGATTTCGTCAGTCAGCTCGTCCATCTTCGCGTGCGGAACGCGCTGGCTCCATCCTGCGTTGTTGATCAGATAATCCAACCGCCCGAATTCACGCTCGGCCGCCTCCATCAGGGAATTTGCCCCATCCTGCTTGGATATATCCGCCGCTATCGCCACGGCCGTGCCGCCCTTCGATCGAATCTCGCCGACGGTTTCCTCCGATGCCTCGCGCGACTGGTTGTAGTTCACCACCACCCGCGCGCCGTGCCGCGCGAAATGTTCCGAAATGGCGCGCCCTATTCCTGTTCCGCCGCCCGTCACCACCACCACCCGATCCTTCAAGCTCATATTCGCTCCCTTGTGGATGTGAGTACCAATGAAGGAATGTTAGTACGAATCGTACTCCCGCTTGTGTATCATCGTGAAGAGGACACCCATTAGGAGGAACGTCAATGACCAAACAACTGATTGCAGCCCTCAGTCTGAGCGCCACCCTGCTGTGCGCCGCCGAATCCGACGCGCCCAAGCGCCTCTCCGTCGCCGCGCAAACGTTCAAGGAAGTCATGGATACGCCGGATAAGACCATCCCGCAGGATCTGCTTGAATAAGGCGCAGTGCATCATCATCGTGCCGGGCTTGAAAAAGGGCGCATTCATCGTCGGCGCGAAGTATGGCAAGGGATTCGTCTCCTGCCGTAAAAGCGGCGGTCTCGGTTGGTCCGCCCCCGGATCGATTCGCGTCGAAGGCGGCAGCTTCGGATTCCAGATCGGCGGCTCGGAAACCGACGTCTTCATGCTGGTCATGAATCAGCGCGGCATGAATCGTCTGCTTGTCGACGAAATTCACCCTGGGCGGCGATGCGTCGGTCGCGGCCGGACCCGTCGGGCGATCCACCCAGGCCGAAACCGATGCCGCGATGACCGCCGAGATCCTCACCTGGTCGCGTTCCCGCGGACTGTTCGCCGGCATCTCCCTGAGCGGCGCGACGTTGCGCGAGGATTCCGATTGGAACCACGACCTCTACGGCCGCAACATCACCAATAAAGAAGTGCTCACCACCGCGGTCCCGGCGCCCAGTCCGCCGCCGTCCTCATCGATGAGCTGAATCATTATTCGAGCCGCAAGTAGTTATGTCCGAACCCGACGTTTCCTCGCAAATGCGGGACGATTGGAACGCGCGCGCCCGTGAGGACGCCGGCTACTACGTCGCGTTCGGACGCCGCGAATCCAGACGATGCCGAATTCTTCGCCACCGCCACCGAGGTGATCAATCGCCTGGAGTGGGAGCTCTCGCCGCGTCCCCCTTGCAGGAGCGCGGCGACTGGCGCGCGCTCGAAATCGGCTGCGGACCCGGCCGCCTGATGCGCCCCATGAGCCGCCACTTCGTTGAAATCCACGGAGTCGATGTTTCCGATGAGATGATCGCGCTGGCGCGCGAAAAACTTCGCGATATTCCGAGCGCCCGGTCTACGCCACCAACGGAGCAGCCTCGCGCCCTTCGCCGACGAATCGCTTCGACTTCGTCTATTCCTACGCCGTCTTTCAGCACATCCCCAGCCGCGATGTGATTTTCGAATATCTCCGCGAAATCCGCCGGGTGCTTAGAACCGGCGGCCTCGCCGTGATGCAATTCAACGGACTCGCCAATCGCCTGTCCGACGTCAACACCTGGGACGGCGTCCGCTTTTCCTCGAATGAGCTTCTGGAGTTCGCCGCCGCTCATGATTTCCAGGCTGCTCGGTCTCGAAGGCGCGGGGACCCAGTACATGTGGACCACCTGGCGCAAGCAGCCCGCAGGCTGGATCGCCACCCAGGAAGCTCGCGACCTCGGCGAGGTCGTCCGCATCCGCCGCATCACCAACGCCAACGGCTCCGAGCCCGTCGCGCCGTGTCGCGGACGCTTCGCGTCGATTTCTATCTGGGTGCGAAAATCTTCCGCGCGAATCCGGGCTCTCCCACCTTCAGGTGACCGTCGGCAGTTCCCTCGGCCATGTCTGCTACATCGGCCCCGCCGACAGTAAAGGATTGCAGCAGGTCAACGTGATGCTGCCCGAGCTCGAAGCCACCGGCCTGCTTCCCGTCGAGCTGCACTGGCTTGGAAAGCGGATTTCCCCGCCGGCCACCCTGCGCGTGATCCCGCCCGGTCCATCCGTGCCGCGCGTGCGCTCCATCACCGACGGCGTGAATCTGAGCTCCGGCAAGCTCATCGAAACGCGATCGGTGAAAATTGTTTTGGAGGAAATCGCCCACCCTCACGAAATTGAAGCGTGGATCGACGGCCATCGCGTTTCCGATATCGAATATTTCTGCACCGATCCGCGTCCTCAGCGCTTCGAGGTGAATTTCCGGCTGCCCGAGGAGGTTCAGCCCGGCCCGCGCAATATTGAGCTGCGCATCGGACGCCGCAAGCTTCCGCCCATCGCGGTTGAAGTCGCGCCGAATGCGCCCCTCACTTAACTGGATTCGCTGGGCCGTTCTCGCCGCCGCCGCGGCCATGATTTCCTGGCAGCTCTTCGTTCCGCCCATCGTCGGTCTCGCCGATCAGGGCGATTATGCCCGCATGATCGGCCGCTTCGGCTACGGCCCCGCGCAGAAATCGCCCCCCGATTACATCGCCTTTGTCCCCAAGACATTCATCCCCGACCCCTCCTACCGCGTCCGCAATTACGAACACGTCGAATCCGAGTATCTCTTCACCGGCGCCGCCGTCTGGCTTAATCGCCTCTTCTCGAAGGATGGAACGCTCGATATCGAGATGATCGGCCTGGTCCACGCCATCGTCTTCCTGGCCGCCTTCGCGCGATTGCTCGTCGTGACCACCGGCCTCCCCGGCGCTCCCCTTCTGTGGATCGCGATGCTCGTCATTTTCACCGACGTCGGCTACGTTGCGTATTGGAACTCCTTCTACGCCGAGCCTGCATCGTGTATCTTTTTCCTGTTCCTCGCCGCTGAGACCATCGCCATCCTTCGCAGCGCCCAGGTTTCGAACGCCGCCATTCTTCGCTGGTCTCTGTTCGCGATCCTGTTCGTCGGAGCCAAATCGCAGAATTTCCCGCTCGCGCTATTGCTCGCGCCGCTGTGTCTACGATTAGGTTCCTGGCGACCACTGGCCATCGCCGGATCCATCCTGATCGCTCTCGCCGCCGCGTTCAACTTCGCCACCGTTCCGAAGCCGCTAACCATGGCCAACAGTTACGACACTCTGTTCATGGCCATCCTCCCGGAATCGAAAACCCCCGCCGCCGATCTTCAACAGTTTCATCTCGACCCGAGCCTTCTCGCCTACTCCGGAAGCGGCGCCTGGAGCCCCAACACCGCCTTTGGCCAACTCGCCCAGCGAGGAACCTTAGATCGAGAACTGACCCCGGCGACCGTTGCCCGTTTCTGGCTGCTCCATCCCACTCGCATCTGGCGCCGGGCCAAAGCCGTCCTGCCCGTCGCGTTTTCTCTTCGCCCCGAATGGTGCGGCAACTTCGAGCGAGCCGCCGGCCGCCCACCCGGCGCCCGCAGTTCATCCTTTATCTTATGGAGCTCGATTCACGAGCACCCCATTACCAAGTTCGGAAAATTCCTTATTGTCTTGCTCCTGCTTTCTCCCTTCACCGCCATCGCCGCCTGGATCGGCCTGCCAAAACATCGTCGCGGAATTGAGATCCTCGCAGTCCTAAGTGCCTGCTGCCTCATGGCTTTTGTGGTAGCGATCTGCGCGGATGCCTGGGATAACGTCAAGCACCTTTTCCTCTTCAATCTACTCTTCGATGCGACTCTGTTATCCGCATTAACATCCTTGTTATCTGTAATATACGAATTGCAATCCCGTTCATCGCCGATTGCAGCCTCTCGCCCGACTTGATATTCTGGAAATAGATACTCGGCAAACAGCTGTACCGTATATAGATAAAGTTCTTGACGGACCACTATATATGCGGCATGATTGCCGTCAGCGGCTTTTTAGGATCGAAACCTGATCGTAAAGGTCGCTCGATCGTTTTTCACGGAGAAAACCCCATGGGACAATTAGGGATAGGCGTCGCTATGAAGATGAAAGACCTACGCCGGCCGGTGCCGGTGAACGAAAGAATCGGGGTGGAATTCCCCCGCTACTTTACCAGCCGGTTGGAATCCGGCAAGACTCCGTACGATGACGTGAAATGGGAGCTGCGCACTGCCTCCATCGGCAACGATAAAGGCGCCATCATTTTCGAGCAGCGCGACGTCGAAGTCCCAGCCGACTGGTCCCAGACGGCCACCAACATTGTCGTCAGCAAATATTTCTACGGCAAGATCGGTTCCCCCGAGCGCGAATCGAGCGTCCGTCAACTGGTCGGCCGCGTGGTCGACACCATCGCCGATTGGGGCGTGGACCAGCGCTACTTCAAAACCGTTCAGGACGCGGCCAATTTCCGCGACGATCTGGCGCACCTGATGCTGACCCAGAAGGCGTGCTTCAACTCGCCCGTCTGGTTCAACGTCGGCGTGAAGGAGCCGCGCGGCTACGGCTGGTATTTCGACGAAGCGAGCGCGGAGATCAAGAAACTGAATCCGGGCGAGACGCGCCCGCAGTGCTCGGCCTGCTTCATTAATTCCGTCGGCGACACGCTCGAATCGATTCTCGATCTCGCCAAGACCGAAGGCATGTTGTTCAAGTGGGGCTCGGGAACCGGCACTAATCTGTCGAGTCTTCGTGAAGAGGAAGGTCTGCTCTCCGGCGGCGGCCGCGCTTCGGGCCCGCTCAGCTTCATGAAAGGTTTCGACGCCTTCGCCGGCGTCATCAAGAGCGGCGGCAAGACTCGGCGCGCCGCGAAAATGGTGATCCTCAACTCCGATCACCCCGATATCGAAAAATTCATCTGGTGCAAAGCGAAGGAAGAAAAGAAAGCGCACACGCTGATCGACGCCGGTTACGATTCCTCGCTCGACGGCGAAGCCTACGGCTCCATCTTCTTCCAGAACGCCAACAACAGCGTCCGCGCCACCGACGAATTCATGGAAGCCGTGCTCAGCGATGCCGACTGGTGGACCAAATCGCGCCTCGCCAGTCAGCCCGTGAAGCGCTACTCGGCGCGCGAACTGATGCGCCAGATCGCCGAAGCCACTCACCAGTGCGGCGATCCCGGCATGCAGTTCGACACCACCATCAACAAGTGGCACACGTCGAAGAACACCGCGCGCATCAACGCGTCGAACCCCTGCTCGGAATACATGTTCCTGGACGATTCAGCCTGCAATCTGGCGTCGTTGAACCTGATGAAGTTCGTCGGCCCCAACGGCGTCTTCGACGTCGAGGCGTATCGCCACGCCGTCGACACCGTCATCATCGCGCAGGAAATCATCGTCGACAACGCGGCGTATCCCACGGAGAAAATCGCCAAGAATTCCCACGATTTCCGCCCGCTCGGCTTAGGCTACGCGAACCTCGGCGCGCTGCTGATGTCGATGGGCATTCCCTACGACAGCGATCAGGGCCGCGACTGGGCCGCCGCGCTGACCGCCATCATGTGCGGCCAGGCGTATCTGACCAGCGCCCGCATCGCGAGCGACGCCACCGGCCCGTGCGAAGGCTACGCCGTGAACGAGGAGCCGTTCCTCGAAGTGATCCGCATGCATCGCGACTCCACCATTCGCATCGATGGCAGGCGCGTTCCCGACGCGCTCTATCAGAATGCCAAGCGTTGCTGGGAAGAAGCCTACGAACTCGGCCGCGTGGCCGGATTCCGCAACGCCCAGACCACCGTGATCGCGCCCACCGGCACCATCGGCTTCATGATGGATTGCGACACCACCGGCATCGAGCCCGATCTCGCGCTGGTGAAATACAAGAAGCTGGTCGGCGGCGGCGTGATCAAGATCGTCAACAACACCGTTCCCGCCGCGCTCACCAAGCTCGGCTACACGCCCGATCAGGTCAACAAGATCGTCGATCACATCGATTCCACCGGCACCATCGAAGGCGCGCCGTATCTCAAGGACGAGCATCTCGCCGTCTTCGATTGCAGCTTCCGCCCGCAGAACGGGGTGCGCTCGATCCACTACATGGGTCACGTGCGCATGATGGCCGCCGTCCAGCCCTTTATTTCCGGCGCGATTTCGAAGACCATCAACATGCCCGAGGAATCCACCGTCGAAGAAATCATGAACGCCTACACCGAGAGCTGGAGGCTCGGGTTGAAGGCGGTCGCGATTTACAGCGATAATTCTAAGCGGGTGCAGCCGTTGAGCTGTGGAACGTCGAAAGGCGCGAAGGAATCTTCGTCGGTGACGAAGACCGAGATCAAGGTGGAGGAGAAGATCGTCTACCGCCCCATCCGCCGCAAGCTGCGACGACACCCGCGCGTCCATCACTCACAAGTTTTCCATCGGCGGCCACGAAGGCTACATCACCGTCGGCCTGTACGACGAAGGCACCCCCGGCGAGCTGTTCATCCGCATGGCCAAGGAAGGCTCCACCATCTCCGGCCTGATGGATTCTTTCGCAACGGCTGTCAGTCTGGCGCTGCAATACGGAGTCCCGTTGAAATTCCTGGTCGACAAGTTCAGCCACGTGCGCTTCGAGCCGAGCGGCTGGACCGGCAATCAACAGATCCCCTACGCCAAGTCGATCATGGATTACATCTTCCGCTGGCTGGGCACGAAATTCCTGGGCCCGGAATACGCCGGCGGTGAAGCGGGCGACGCACCGGTCCTGCGAGTAACGGAACCCGACCCGCAACAGGCGCTCCCGTTTCCTCCGGTAGCAGCGGACGCTCCGACCTGCTCCGAATGCGGCGGCCTGATGACCCGCAACGGCAGTTGCTACAAATGCGAAAACTGCGGCGGCACCAGCGGCTGTAGTTAGAGCCTGTGTTGTTCCGTTTTCGAGCCCGGCGGGGCTGAGTTCCGTGAGGTGAGGACGCGCCAATATGAAGGGTCGGTCGATGCAGTTGACGGGGATCTTCTTAGGCCTCCTCGTAATCCCCGCTTCAGAACTAAAGTACGTTGGCTTTGACTTCCGTGTCTATGGTGGAAACAGTGGTGGGCCAGTATAATTTCAAGTACACGAACCGAATCTACAGTACTGGGACGCATCTTGGGGAAACCGTGCACGGAATAATCGGCTTGGTCTCGCAACAAGTCGAGGACCCAAACACTAAGACACCACTCTCACTGGCGCGGATTGTTCCTGGCCAGTTCATTGTCGAGACGGTGAACATGCTCCCGGAACCGAAGCCTTAACCTAACAAGTCTCTTGTAAACTAGGCCACTTTTTACACTGGCCGCGTTCAAAGGCAATCGGCTCTTGCTGCCACGCGCGGCGAAATTCCTCGCTGTAGCCCGGCCATTTCTGCTGCTTCAGTTCAATCACGACGATCGCGAATTCAGGTTGCTGCTTCAATGTGCGCGAAGCCGATTCACCGAAAAGTCGATCTCGAGTCAATAGGCATGTGAACCCGCTCGCGACCGCGGCAGCAACCAGTTGCCCGTTCGAAAGCTGTTTCCAACCAAGGCTCTCGGCGGTTCGGCTCTCAACGCCGAATTCTGAAAGGACGTCGCGAATCCGAACGTCGATATTTGCGTCAAGCAGCCACACAGGGCCTGTCCGCCAGATCTGACCCGACCGCTAAAGCTTCGGTAAGCGCTTCGTTCGAAACCCCGCCGCCGAAAGCGTCATTGATATCCTTCAGGTTCATTCCAGCACCGAGGCACTCGAGGATAAGCGAAACCGACAGACGGGTTCCGCGAATCATCGGCTTGCCGCCGAGCCAATCCGGGTCAGCGACGATCCAACGATAGTTCAAGTAAGCTTTAGGCGTTAGCTCGGCCATGGCATTCCTGAATCAATTCTACTCTTATCGGCCAAGGTCTAAATAACTTCGGCCACGAACGAACACAACCTCGTGTCCATTCGTGGCCGATTTCGAATCTGAAAGTGCGTTACTCCTCCGGAGCTTCGCCTTCTTCTTTTCCCTGACGAATCGCGTTCAGACGATCTTCGCGGCGCTTGGCCCGCTCCGCCGCGCGCTTTACCAGCTCGCTGCCGACCAGTTCGAGCATCGCCTGCTCCGCTCCGTCGCCCTTGCGATTACCCAGCCGGACCACCCGCGTGTAGCCGCCGTTGCGCTGGCCGAATCGCGTGCCCAGCTTATCGAACAGCTTCTTCACCGCCGCCGGAGTTTCGAGGAACGCCGCCGCCTGGCGCCGCGTGTGCAGCGTATCGCGCTTGGCCAGCGTGATCATTTTTTCCACCAGCGGCTGCACCGCTTTCGCCTTAGGGACCGTCGTGACGATGCGTTCGTGCTCAATCACGCTTGTGACCATGCCCTTGAACAGCGCCTTGCGCGATCCGAGATTGCGTTTGAGTTTATAACCGGATACGTTGTGTCTCATGCGTTACTCCGCCGGGCTCGCTTCTTCGTCGCCCAAATCTTCCTCGTCGTCTTCTTCGTCGCCGCTCAGATCCAGATCCGCCGGAGGAACCCCCAGCATCGCCGGAGTCCCGGCGGGCGATACCAGCCGGCCCTGGGCGTCGAACTTCATGCCGAACGAAAGCCCCAGGCCGCCCAGGATTTCCTTGATCTCATTGAGCGACTTGCGGCCGAAATTCTTGGTGCGCAGCATTTCGGCTTCGGTCTTCTGCACCAGGTCGCCGATGGTCTGAATGTTGGCGTTCTTCAGGCAGTTGTAGGAACGCACGCTCAATTCGAGTTCTTCCACCGACCGGTTGAGCACTTCGTTCATCTGGCTCAAAGCGCGCTCGGCCGGCTCCTCCGCCGATTCCGGAAGCTCTTCGAAGTTGATGAAGATCGCCATGTGATCCTTCAGCAGCTTAGCTGCCTGGCCGATGGCGTCGGCCGGCGAGATGGCGCCGTTGGTCCACACTTCGATCTGCAATTTATCGTAATCAGTCATCTGCCCGAGACGAGCCGCGTCCACCGAGAAGTTCACCTTGCGCACCGGCGAGTGGACCGAGTCGATCGGAATATAACCGACCGGCAGGTCTTCGTCGTTGTTGCGATCCGCCGCAACGTAACCGCGGCCGGATTTGATGCGCATCTCGATGGCCAGCTTTCCGCCCGGCCCGATGGTCGCGATATGCATATTCCGGTCCAGAACTTCGATGTCCTGATCGGTTTCGATTTGCCCGCTCATCACTTCGCCCACCGAATCGGCCTTCAGCCGCACCGTGCGCGTGCCTTCGCCCATCATCTTGAAGGGGACCTGCTTCAGGTTGAGAATAATGTCGGTGGCGTCTTCGACGACGCCGGGAATCGGACTGAATTCGTGCGCCACTCCGTCGATTCGCACGGCGGTGATCGCCGCGCCTTCAATGGAGCTGAGCAGCACGCGGCGCAGGCCGGTGCCGATCGTGGAGCCGAATCCGCGCTCAAACGGTTGCGCCGTGAACATGCCGTAGCGTTCATTCAGCGTTTCCGTGTTGGCGACCAGTCGCTTCGGTTTCTGAAATCCTTTAAACATAGCTGTTGGCTCCTTTTCCTGAACTGCTTACTTGGAGTACAACTCGACAATAAGCTGCTCGTTTAACTGAATCTGAACCAGGTCTTCGCGCTTGGGCTGGCCGAGCACGCGAGCCTTAAGATTTTCACGGTCCACTTCCAGCCAGTTGGGGCTGGGCGCGTGCGCCGTGGCGTCGCGGGCGTGCAGGATGGTGGGATTATTGCGGCTCTTCTCGCGGATCTCGATGATGTCGTTGGGCTTCACTTCAAACGACGGGATGTCGACGCGCCGGTTGTTCACGTTGATGTGTCCGTGCCGCACCAGCTGGCGCGCCTGGGCGCGCGAAGTCCCGAAGCCCATGCGATAGATGACGTTATCCAGACGACGCTCCAGGCTGTTCAATAAGTGTTCGCCGGTGACGCCCTTCTTGACCAGCGCTTTCTCATACAGATTCCGGAACTGGCCTTCGAGCAGCTGATAATACCGGCGAGCCTTCTGCTTTTCGCGAAGCTGCAGGCCATAGCCGACCAGCTTCGGTTTGCGATCCTTACCATGCTGGCCGGGCGAGAAGTTGCGCTTCTCGATGGCGCATTTCTCAGTGTGGCAGCGCTCGCCTTTGAGGAAAAGTTTCATGCCCTCCCGCCGGCATTGCCGGCAGACGGGACCGATGTATCGTGCCAAATCAAACCTCCAGTGGCCAGTGACCCGTGGTCCATGACCAGTTCTTTAAGGTGCAGTTTACGGCGTAAACGCCTTCGTCCTGCTTAGCTCTCACTTCCAATTGGCCACTGGCCACAGGCCACTGACCACAGCTTCCTCACACCCGGCGCTTCTTCGGAGCCCGGCAGCCATTGTGCGGAATCGGCGTCTTGTCCTTGATCGCGCGGACTTCCAGGCCCGCCGTCGCCAGCGCGCGCACCGCCGATTCGCGCCCCGCGCCCGGACCGCTGACGTTCACTTCCACCGACCGCAGTCCCGATTCCTTGGCTTTATTGGCCGCGGTCAACGACGCCTGCTGTGCGGCGAAAGGAGTTCCCTTGCGCGATCCCCGGAATCCGAGCGACCCGGAGCTGGACCACGCCAGCACGTTTCCGATCGGATCGGTAATGGTAACGATCGTGTTGTTGAACGACGCCTGCACGTGCACCAGGCCCGTGGGGACAACACGTTTTTCCTTCTTCTTGAACGCCTTCTTTTTTCCGCCCTTTGCGGGTGCCTTCGCCATGAGATTCCTTTATAAGTCCTAGGTCTTTTGTCAGCCTTAGGTCTTTGCCGAAGCTTTCTTCTTGTTCGCCACCGTGCCGCGCCGCGGACCTTTACGCGTGCGGGCATTGGTATGGGTCCGCTGTCCGCGCACCGGCAGGCCGCGCCGATGCCGCAAGCCGCGATACGATCCCATCTCGATCAGCCGCTTGATGTTGATCGAAATTTCCTTGCGCAGATCGCCTTCGACCGATCCCTCGGCTTCCAGGATCTGGCGGATCTTGTTGACTTCATCCTCGGTCAGGTCCGCGACTTTCTTGTCCGGATTGACGCCTGCGCGATGACACAGCGATAAGGACCGCGTCCGCCCGATGCCGTAAATATAGGTGAGACCGATCTCGGTCCGCTTCTTCGCCGGTAAATCCACGCCTGCCAGACGAGCCATAGTCCTTAACCCTGCCTCTGCTTATGTTTCGGATTCGCGCAAATCACCCGCACCACGCCCTCGCGATGGACGATCTTGCACTTGTCGCACATTTTCTTCACCGACGCCCGTACTTTCATGATCCACCTTTCGTCAACAGCATCACGATCCTGCCGCGGGTCCGATCGTTGCGGGGAAAGCTCCACTCGCACCCGATCTCCCGGCCGCAATCTCACAAAATTCGCGGCGCCCGCTCCGGTGGCATGCGCCAGAACCAAATCTTCATTCGCCAGCTTCAACCGATAGCCGGCGCTCGGCAGCAGCTCCACCACCGACCGTCTTCCCGCCCACTCACGGCCTGGTCAGCACCCATGGCCCGTTCGCCGTCACCGCGACGGTATGCTCGAAATGCGCCGAGTATTTTCCATCCTCGGTCACCGCGGTCCATTTATCGGCCCGCACCCGGCTCCCGGCCGCGCCCGCGTTCACCATCGGCTCGATCGCCAGCACCATGCCTTCTTTCAGCCGCGGATTCTCGTTCTTCCGGTCGATGTAATTCGGGATCTGCGGCTCTTCGTGCATCTTGCGTGCCGATGCCGTGGCCCACAAATTCCCGCACCACCGTAAATCCGTTGGCGGTCACATGCCGCTCCACCGTACCGCAAATATCGAACAGCCGGTTTCCCGGCCGGACCTTTTCGATCGCCAGTTCCAGCGATTCCCGGGTCACTTCAATCAGCTTCTTCGCTTCCGCCGAAATCTCGCCCACCGGAACCGTGATCGCCGAATCGCCGATAATATCCGTTCCAGCTGCACCCCGGTATCGATCGAAACGATATCGCCACCCTTCAACGACCGCTTCTGCGAGGGCATCCCGTGAACAATCTCGTCATTCACCGAAGTACACAGCACGAAACGGAAACTTGGTTCCCGCCGCCGGCGTCGAATACCCCTTAAACGCCGGCCGGGCTCCCGCATCCAGCATCATCTTTTCCGCCGCCACTTCGAGCTCATAAGTGGTGACGCCTTCACCGACCATTTTCCGGAGCGCATCCAGAATCTTCCACACCAGCAGACCCGCCGCGCGCATCTTTTCAAGCTCCGCCAGATTCTTGCGCACGATCATCCGTCTTTTTCCGCTCCGCCTTAAACTCCTCGAACAATTCCACAATCTCCGACGCGATGGCCTGCGGCGAGCGCGAGGCTCCATCCACATTCCACATCGGATAGCCCAGACCGCGCAAACAATCGAGCACCGGCATGGTCTGACGGTCGTAGGCCTTCAGTCTTCTCAAGCACCACTTCCGGCCGATCGTCATCCCGAATCACCAGCGTCGAACCGCAACGGTCGCAAAATTCCGATACTTCCGGCGCACTCGAGGATACGCCGATATACCGCGCCGCAAGTCGGACACTGCCGCCGTCCAGCGAGACGCGCGATAATTACATTATAGTCAACTTTAAGATGAACCACCACCGCCGGGATCTGCTTGGCTGCCAACAACTCCGCCAGCAGCTTCGCCTGGCTCACCGTCCGCGGATACCCGTCCAAAATAAACCCGGTCGCGCAATCCGGCCTGCTCGATCCGGTCCTCCACCAGCTTGTTCACCATCTTATCCGGCACCAGCGCCCCGGATTGCATGATCCCGGACACCGCTTTTCCCAGCTCATCGCCCGACGCCACACGCTCCCGCAGCATGTCGCCCGTCGAGATGTGAGCCATCCGCAGCCGACTCCCGCAGCAACTTGGCTTGCGTTCCCTTTACCCGAGCCTGGCGGGCCGAACAAAATCAGGCAGAGCCGGTTTTGATTCAAGCGCCTTGGAGGCTCCCCCCTCAAACACTGCTGCGCCGGCCACGAATTCGTCCCGCGCGCGGCGTGAATCCTTCATAATGCCGCATGATCAACTGCGCTTCCACCTGGTTCACCGTATCCATGGCGACGCCGACCACGATCAGCAGCGACGTTCCGCCGAAATAAAATTGCACCCCCAGGCCGTCCAGCAGCCAGCGCGGGAAGTGCGCATCGATCCAGTTCCCCATCAGCGGCAGACGCTGCAGCTTGATGCCGGTGATCATGATCTGCGGGATCAGCGACAGAATCGACAGGTACAACCCGCCCACCACCGTGATCCGGGTCAGAATCTTGTTCATGTAATCGGCCGTGTTCTTGCCCGGCCGGATGCCCGGAATGAATCCGCCGTACTTGCGCATGTTGTCGGCCGCTTCGTTCGGATTGAAAATGATCGATACGTAAAAGAAGCAGAAGAAAATGATCAGCGCGGTGTACAGCACGTAATACAGCGGCTGCGCCTCGCCGCGAATCGCGCCCAGCATGCCGCTCAGCACCGGAGAATTTTTCACGAAATCGACGTTCAAGAGCGTGTGCGGAAAAGCCAGCAGCGAGCTCGCGAAAATCACCGGAATCACGCCGCCCGCGTTGACCTTCAACGGCAGGTGCGTCGATTGCCCGCCCATCATCCGCCGGCCGATCACGCGCTTGGCGTATTGCACCGGAATGCGGCGCTCGCCGCGCTCCACCAATACGATGAACGCCACCACCGCGATCATCATCACGAGAATGATGGCCACCTGAATCAGCGGCCAGTCGCCGGTTTGAACCTTGAGTCACGATTTCCTGAATCGCGTTCGGCAAGCCCGACCACGATGCCCGCGAAAATGATCAGCGACATGCCGTTGCCGATGCCGCGCTCCGTAATCTGCTCGCCCAGCCACATGATGAACGCCGTGCCGGTGGTCAGACTCAGGATCGTCATCAGGGTAAATCCAACGCCGGGATTGCATCACCAGGCCTTGTTGCGCGCCCTGCAGCGCCGTGGCGATGCCGAAGGACTGCATCAGCGCCAGGCCGACCGTCAGATAACGGGTCCACTGCGTGATTTTGCGCCGCCCCAGTTCGCCTTCTTTTTGCAGTTTCTCGAGCGTCGGCACGACCACCGTCAGCAACTGCAGGATGATCGACGCCGTAATGTACGGCATAATGCCCAGGGCGAAAATCGTCAGCCGCCGCAGCATTCCGCCGCTGAACAGATCGATGAAGCCGAACACGTCCGCCGGCGTTCCGGTTGAAGAATTCATTCAGCTGGTTCGCGTCGATGCCCGGCGTCGGGATATGCCCGCCCAGACGATACACCGCCAGCAAGGCCAGCGCGAACAGCAGCCGCTTGCGCAGATCCGGAATCCGAAATACGTTGGCGAGGGCTTCAAGAAACTTCATGACTGGATTCTCCGCTCAACCTTGCTTCCGCTCAATCTTGCTTCCGCACTAGCTTTCGGTGCCGATGACCTCCGCCGTGCCACCGGCCTTTTGAATTTTTTCGAGAGCCGACTTGGAAAACACATGCGCCTTCACCGTGATCTTCGCGCGTCAGATCGCCGGTGCCGAGAATCTTCAACCCGTGATTCAGCTTCTTGATCACGCCCAGCTCGAGCAGCGTCCCCGGATCGAACGACGACGCCTTCCAGCGCTTCGAGCGCGGCCACGTTCACGATGGCGTATTCCTTGCGGAAAATGTTGGTGAATCCGCGCTTCGGCAAACGGCGATGCAGCGGCATCTGGCCGCCTTCAAATCCGCGCATCCGCGAATAGCCGGAGACCGACTTGGCGCCCTTCGCGCCGCGTCCCGAATATTTTCCGCGGCCGGAGCCCATGCCCTGGCCGATGCGCTGCTTCTTGTGCTTTTGCCCGGCGGGCGGTTTTAATTGGCTGAGATTCATGGTCCTGGCTTCCGCTTTCCTACTCCACTATAGCCAGCAGATGCGGAATCTTCTTCACCATGCCGCGGAAGGCCGGCGTATCGGGCCGCTCCACCACGCGATTCATCTTCTTCAGACCCAGCGCCCGCACGATCACTTTATGCTTTTCCGGCGTGCAGATGACGCTGCGGATCAGCTTGATCTTGATGGTTCCCGGCCATGATCTATGCTCCCACCTTCTCCGCAGCCAGCCCGCGCAGCTCGGCGATTTCGGCTTTGTCGCGCAACTGTTCGAGCGCATCGATGGTCGCCTTCACCACGTTATGCGGATTGTGCGAACCGATCGACTTGGTCAGCACGTTCGGAATTCCCACGGCCTGAATCACCGCGCGCACCGGACCGCCGGCGATCACGCCGGTTCCTTCCGGCGCCGGCTTCAGCAGCACCGTGCCGCTGCCGAACCGCCCGAGCACCGGATGCTGAATGGTGGTCGCCAGCACGTGGACCTTGCGCAGATTCTTCTTCGCCGCCTCAATGCCCTTCTTGATCGCCGCCGGCACTTCCTTCGCCTTGCCGGTTCCGAAGCCGACGATCTTCGCGCCCGGATCGCCCACCACGACCAGCGCCGAAAAGCTCAGGTTCTTGCCGCCCTTGACGACCTTGGTGACGCGGTTGATCGAGACCACCTGTTCCTTCAGGTTCAGGCTGCTCGGCATCGATACGCTTTGCTGATTGTCGACATACTTGTTAGAACTCCAATCCTGCTTCGCGCGCCGCATCGGCCAGCGCCTTCACGCGGCCGTGATAAAGATACCCGCCGCGATCGAACACCACGGCCTTGATGCCTTTGTCCTTGGCCCGCTCGGCCACCAGCTTGCCGATGCTCTTGGCGCCGGCAAGATTGCCGCCGTTGGTCGCCGTTCTTTTCGTTCGACGAGGCCGCGACCACGGTGTGGCCCTGCGTATCGTCGATCACCTGCGCGTAGATATGCTTCACGCTGCGGAACACCGCCAGGCGCGGACGCTCCGCGCGTCCCCTTGACGCGGCGGCGAATGCGCGTGTGAATCCGCAGCCGGATCTGATTTTTCGAATCGCGTGCCATTATTTGCCTCCGCGACGGCGCCGGTCTTGCCGACCTTCTTGCGCAGCACTTCGCCCGTATAGCGCACGCCCTTGTTCTTGTACGGATCCGGCGGACGCAGCGCGCGCATGTTCGCGCCACCTGGCCCAGCAGCTGCCGGTCGGCGCCCGTCAGCACCAGATGTGCGTCTGCTTGTCGATCTTCATGTCGATGCCGTCCGGCAGATAAAACTCGATCGGAGTGCGAATAGCCCAGCGTGAACGTCGCGATGCGGCCCTTCACATCGCAGCGGTAGCCGATGCCGACGATATCCAGCTCCCGCGTGAATCCGGTCGACACGCCCTGCACCGCGTTGGCCGCCAGCGCGCGCGTCAACCCGTGCAGCGCGGCCTTATCGTCGCCGTCGCGCTGCAACTCCAGAATGCCGTCCTTCTGGCGGATGCGTGATGCCCGCCGGAACCGGAACGGTCTGCTTGCCCTTGGGCCCTTCGACGTCAAGAACTGCTCGCCGACGGTGATCTTCACGCCCTTCGGCAGCGGAATCGGCTTTTTTCCTACTCGTGACATATCCTTACTCCGTCAGCCTGCCGTTACCAGACGTGACAGAGAACTTCGCCGCCCACGCCTTCCTTGCGCGCCGTGCGACCCGGTCATCACGCCGCGCGGCGTCGTCAGAATGTTGATCCCCAGCCCGCCCAGCACGCGCGGCACCTCCTTCGATCCGACATACACCCGGCAGCCCGGACGCGACACGCGCTCGATCCGCGAGATCACCGGCACGTTGCCCGGCGTGTACTTGAGATAAATGCGGATGGACTTCTTGCGTGCCGTCCTCGGTCAGCTTGAAGTTGGCGATGTAGCCTTCGTCCTTCAGAATCTTCGCGATGTCCGTCTTCAGCCGCGACGCCGGCACGTCCACCTTCGGGTGGCGCGCTTGCAGCGCATTGCGAATGCGCGTCAGCATGTCGGCGATCGGATCGGATGTCGTCATTCCTGTCCTCCTCCTGCCTCACTTCCTGCGGCGCTCTACCAGCTCGCCTTCATCACGCCGGGGATTTCCCCCGCCAGCGCCAGCTTCCGGAAACAGATCCGGCACAACTTGAACTTGCGCAGATACCCGCGCGGCCGTCCGCAGCGGAAACAGCGGTTGCGATGCCGGCAGCGCAGCTTCGGCGTCTTGGCCGCGCTTGGCGAGCGCCAGTTTTTCGTCTCTGGCGATCTTGGCGGTAGTGGCCATGTTTATCCTTCTAATTCCCTGTCACGCTCTGAACGGCATGCCGAGATGCTTCAACAGCGCCAGACCCTCGGCATCGGTCTTGGCGGTGGTGGTGATGCAAATATTCATTCCCTTGGTCTTCTCGACCTTGTTGTAGTCGATCTCCGGGAAAATCAACTGATCCTTCATGCCCAGCGTGTAATTGCCGCGGCCGTCGAAGGACTTGCTCGACACGCCGCGGAAATCGCGCACGCGCGGCAGCGCCACGTTCACCAGGCGGTCCAGAAATTCGTACATGCGGTCGCCGCGCAGCGTCACCGCGCAGCCGATCGGCATGTCCTCGCGCAGCTTGAACGCCGCGATCGACTTGCGCGCCTTGGTGACCACCGGCTTCTGGCCGGCGATCTGCCGTCAGCTCGTTCACCGCGCCGTCCATCAGCTTGGCGTTCTGCGTCGCTTCGCCCATGCCGATGTTGAGCGAGATCTTTTCGATCTTCGGCACCGCCATGACGTTCTTGTAGCCGAACTCCTTGGTCAGCGCCGGAACCACTGTTCTTCAGATAGTGTTCTTTCAGCCGTGCCGCCATAATCCCTTTACGCCTTCTTGTCCAGAATCTCGCCGCCCTTTTTGGCGATGCGAACCCGCCGCGTCACGCTGCCGGTCGCTCCATCCGGTAGCCCACGCGCGTTGCCACGCCACCCGAGGTCAGCATCATCACGTTCGAAATCGCGATCGACGCTTTCGCGCTCCGCGATGCCGCCCTTGATCTGCTTCGGCGGATTCGGCCGCGTGTGCCGCTTCACCAGGCTCACGCCTTCCACCAGCACCTTGCCGCGTTCCGCGATCCACGTCCAGCACCCGGCCGGTCTTGCCCTTGTCGCGCCCGGCGATCACCTTCACCGTGTCGTCCTTCTTGATCTTGACCTTGATGCGAACCGCTGGGCGCGTTCTGATCGCCGCTGCCGGAACTTTAAGTGCCATGGACTTAAATCACCTCCGGTGCCAGCGAAACAATCTTCATGAATTTCTTGTCGCGCAGCTCGCGCGCCACCGGCCCGAACACGCGCGTGCCGACCGGCTCGCCGACTTCGTTGATCAGCACCGCCGCGTTCGAATCGAAGCGGATGTAGGTGCCGTCCTTGCGCCGCGTTTCCTTGCGCATCCGGACGACCACGCAGCGCACCACTTTGCCCTTCTTGATGGCCGAATCCGGCGCGGCTTCCTTCACGCTCGCCGTGATCACGTCGCCCAGACCGGCGCGCAGTCCCAGATCGCCGCCGCGCGGCAGAATGCACGGACAGCCTGCGTGCGCCGCTGTTGTCGGCCACCTCGAGAATTGTCCGCATCCCGATCATAAATCTGTCTCCCTTGCCTTACCGGCCACTTCGCCGCTTAGCTCTCTGCTTCGACCGCTTCTTCGCCCTTCTTCTTCGAAACGCGCTTCTCCGGCCCGGTCTCGATGCCGATCGAGCTCAGATCCGTGGTCACCTGCACCGCCTTGCGCACCACTTCGCCCAGCTTCCAGCGCTTCAGCTTGCTCATCGGGCGGCATTCGACGATGCGCACCACGTCGCCGACCTTGGCCGTCTCCTGCTCGTCGTGCGCGTAAAACTTCTTGCGCTTGGTGACGATTCGCTTGTAGAGCGGATGCGGCACGCGCCGCGTCACTTCGACCACGATGGTCTTGGCCATCTTGGTCGAGACCACCGAACCGATCTTTTCGTTCTTGATGCCTTTCTTGGTCTCTGCTGTCAGTCTGCTTGCTTGGTATCAGCCATGCCCGGTATCCTTTGCTCTTGCCGCTGTCTTGGCCGGAGCTTTCTTGCCGCCGCCGCTTTCCTGGCCGAGCTTTCGCCGCGCCGCTTTACTTTGGCCGGCGCTTGGCTTCGCCTTCGACTTAGCCGGAGCCTTGGCTTCTCGGCCGGCCTTCGCCGGCTTGGCTTCGCGGGCTTGGCCTTCGCCGACGCTTTCGCGCTGGCCGGGCCTTCGCCGCCGCTGCCGGATCCAGTTCGCGCTCGCGCAGCACGGTCAGCATCCGCGCGCGCTCTTTGCGCAGAGCTGCCGCAGCTTCTTCAGCCCGTCCGTCTGCCCCATGCGACATCTGGAAGCGCAGCCGGAACATCTGCTCCGGCGCCCTCCCGCAACTGCTTGGCGATCTCGGCCGCGTCGAGGCCCCGTGCTTTGTCCGCGTTTTCCTTCATGCGTTATTCCCGATTTACTCCGCTGCTCCCGCGGCTGACCAGCTTGGTCGGCAGCGGCAGCTTCGCCGCCGCCAGCCGCATCGCCGCCGCCGCGACTTCCTGCGTCACGCCTTCCATCTCGAACAGAATCTTGCCCGGACGAACCACGCACACCCACTGCTCCGGCGCGCCCTTGCCTTTACCCATACGGGTTTCAGCCGGCTTCTTGGTGATCGGCTTGTCCGGGAACAACCGGATCCACACCTTGCCGCCGCGCTTGATCGAACGCGTCATCGCCACGCGAGCCGCTTCAATCTGCCGGTCCGTGATCCAGCCGCAGCCAGCACCTTCAACCCGAAATCGCCGAACGCGAGCGACGAGCCGCGCCAGGCCTTGCCGGTCATGCGGCCGCGCTGCTGCTTGCGGTACTTGACTTTCTTCGGCATCAACATAGGTCAGTTACTCCTCGCCCTCATCCTGTCTTCGGCTCGCCTCGGGCTCCGGCTTCTCGGCTTCGCCTTCCTGCTTCCAGGCTCGGCTGCACCGGAGCGCGCCATCGGAGGCAGAATCGGAGCCGCCGCGCGGCTCGGCGAGCTTCCGCCTTCGCGTCACCGGAGCCTGCACTGGCGGAGAATGACCGCGGACGATCGCCGCGATCGCGATCCCCGATCCCGGTCGCGATCCCGACGGTCGCGCGACGGCGCGCGGCGCGGCTCCGGTTCATTCCGCAATCCCGCGCCGCTGCCCGCCCGGCAGAATCTCGCCCTTGTAAACCCAGCACTTGATTCCGATCACGCCGTACGTGGTGTACGCTTCGGCTGAAACCGTAATCGATATCGGCGCGCAGCGTGTGCAGCGGAAGCTGCCCCTGCAGATACCATTCGGTGCGCGCGATTTCGGCGCCGTTCAAGCGGCCCGACACGCGAACCTTGATTCCCTTGCAGCCGAAGCGCAGCGCCGAATCGACCGCTTTGCGCATCGCGCGGCGGAACGCCACGCGCTTTTCGAGCTGCAGCGCGATCGATTCGGAAACCAGTTGCGCATCGAGTTCCGGCTTGTGCACTTCCTGAATGTCGATGAAGACTTCGCGCTTGGTCTTCTTGGCCAGATCGCCCTTCAGCTTTTCGATCTCCGCGCCCTTGCGTCCGATGATGATGCCGGGACGCGAAGTGTGAATGGTGATGCGCAGCTTGTTGCCGGGACGGTCCACTTCGATCGAGCTGACGCCCGCGGCCTTCAGCCGGTCGCGCAGCGATTCCTTCAGCTCCAGATCTTCGCGCAGCAGCTTGGCGTAATCCTGCTTGGCGAACCAGCGCGACCGCCACGTCTTGGTGACGCCCAGCCGGAATCCGTAGGGATGTACTTTCTGACCCATGTTTTTCTCTGCCTAGTCTTTCGCCTTGTCGCCGACCTTCACGACGATGTGCGACATTCGCCGCTGATAGCGGTACGCCCGGCCCATCGGCGCCGGCCGCACGCGCTTCATGCGCGGCCCTTCGTTCACGTACGCCTCGGTCACGAACAGCTTGTCCACGTCCACGTCGTTCGAGCGGTTCTCCGCGTTGGCGATCGCCGAGCGCAGCACCTTTTCGACCGACGGCGCGATGCGCTTGTTGGTCGTCCGCAGAATGTTGATCGCGTCGCCGGCCTTCTGGCCGCGAATCAGGTCCACCACCAGGCGCGCTCTTCTGCGGCGACGTTCGGATGTATCTGGCTTCCGCTCTCGCTTCCATATAATCTCCTTAACTCGCCGTTAAGCGGGCTTGGCCGTCTTCTCCGCCGCCGCCTTCGCCGCGTGACCCTTAAACGTCCGCGTCGGCGAAAACTCGCCCAGCTTGTGGCCCACCATGTTCTCGGTGACGTACACCGGGATGAACTTCTTGCCGTTGTGCACCGCCAGCGTGTGGCCGATGAACTCCGGCAGAATGGTCGAGCGGCGCGACCACGTCCGCACCACTTTCTTCTCGTTCTTCGTCGTTCATGACCGTCCACCTTCTTCATCAGGTGGTCATCGACGAACGGTCCTTTTGCTAATGAACGTCCCATTGATTTACCTCGGCCCTATCTCTTCTTCGTGCTTCCGCGTCACGATCCACTTATCCGTGCGCTTGTTGTTGCGCGTCTTGAAGCCGCGCGTCGGCTGGCCCCACGGCGTCACCGGATGACGTCCGCCCGACGGTTTTGCCTTCGCCGCCGCCATGCGGGTGATCGACCGGATTCATCGATAACGCCGCGATTGTGCGGCATCTTGCCCATCCAGCGCTTGCGTCCCGCCTTGCCGAGGCTCACGTTTTCGTGCTCGACGTTGCCCACCTGGCCGATGGTCGCCGTGCAATCGACCAGCACCTTGCGAATTTCGCCCGACGGCAGCTTCAGCAGCGCGTAGCTCGCCTTCTTTCGAAACCAACTGCGCCTGCGCGCCGGCCGAGCGCGCCATCTGCCCGCCCTTGCCCGGCTTCAGCTCGATGTTGTGAACCACCGTGCCGGCCGGAATATTCTTGAGCGGCAGCGAATTGCCGACCAGAATGTCGGCCTCCGGTCCCGACGTCACCGTGCGGCCGACTTCCAGGCCCACCGGCGCCAGGATGTAGCGCTTCTCGCCGTCCACGTAATGCAGCAGCGCGATGCGCGCGCTGCGGTTCGGATCGTATTCGATCGCCGCGACCTTGGCCGCAATGCCCGTCTTGTCGCGCTTGAAATCGATCTCGCGATAGGCCTTCTTGTGTCCGCCGCCGACGAAGCGCGAGGAAACGCGCCCCGTGCTGCGACCGTCCGCCGCGTCGCGCTGCTTGCCCCGCACCAGGCTCTTTTCCGGCGTCTGCTTGGTGATGTCTTCGCGCGACACCACCGTCTGGAAGCGGCGCGTCGGCGTTGTCGGTCTGTAACTTTTTACTGGCATGAGCTTAAATCTCCGCGTACTCCGGCATCTTCTCGCCGGCCTTCAGCCGCACGTAGGCCTTCTTCCAATCCGCGCGATAGCCCGAAAACGGCCCGCGCCGGCGCAGCTTGCCCGCCGTGGTCGAGGTGCGCACCTCTTCCACCTTCACCTTGAACAGCCGCTTCCACCGCCTGCCGGATCTGGGTCTTGTTGGCGTCCGCGGCCACCTCGAAACACAGCGTCCGCTCGCCGTCCTTCTTGGTGACGCCCTTTTCGGTCACCAGCGGCCGCTTGATTACGTCGTAGACGTCGATCATTATGCAAGCGCCTCCGAAAGCTTCTGCGCCGCCGCCTCGCTCAGCAGCACCTGCTTGTGGCCCAGCAGATCGTAGACATTCACGTCGCGGCTCGACACCAGCTTCACGCCTTCCAGATTGCGGCTCGACAGCTCCAGATTGCGATTCTCGCGCGTTATCGACCAGCAGCACCGTGCGCTGCGCGTCCAAGCGTATCGAGCGCCTGGCGCATCAGCTTGGTCTTGGGCTCGGCCGATCGCGAACTCGCTGACCACCTTCAACTCGCCGTCGCGCAGCTTCGCCGAGAGCGCGCTGCGCAGCGCGCCCAACTGCATCTTGCGCGGCAGATGATAGGAGTAACTGCGCGGTTGCGGACCGTGCGTCGTGCCGCCATGCCGCCACAGCGGACTGCGGATCGAACCCATACGCGCGCGTCCCGTGCCCTTCTGCTTCCACAGCTTCTTGCCCGAACCGGCCACTTCATGCCGCGTCTTGGTCGACGCCGTGCCGCGCCGCGTGCCGCGCCAGATGATGCCGCACCGCTTCGTACAGCAGCGCTTCGTTCACCGGCGCCCCGAACACCGCGTCGGACAGCTCCAGCGTGCCGACGCTTTATTGTTCAGATCGATAATGTCTACGCTCGGCATGGCTACCTCTTGGCCCTCCGCACCATGACGTAACCGCCGTTGGGCCCGGGAACCGCGCCCTTGACCAGAATCACGTTGTCCTCGGCGTCCACTTCGACGATTTCGAGATTGCGCACCGTCACGCGCGTCAGTGCCCATCTGGCCGCCCATGCGTCATGCCCGGGAAACACGCGCGACGGAAAGCTCGATGCGCCGATCGAACCAGGCGCGCGATGGAACATCGATCCGTGCGACTCCGCGCCGCCGCGGAAATGATGGCGCTTCACCACGCCGGCGAATCCGCGGCCCTTGCTGATGCCGATCACGTCGACTTTTTCCTTGGGCTTGAACTCGTCGACCAGCACGCGGTCGCCGGCCTTCAGATCGCCGTTGGTGCCCTCTTCGAGCCGGAACTCGCGCTGGAACTTCACGCCCTCGGCGCCCGACTTCTTCAAGATGTCCCGCGCGCCGGCTTCGATACGCCCGACTTCTTGGCGTACTCCATGAAGCCGAGCTGCACGGCATCGTAGCCGTCGGTCGCCGGCGTCTTGCGCTGCACCACGACGCACGGACCGGCCTTCAGCACCGTCACCGGCACCACCTGCCCGTCCGGCCGGAACACCTGCGTCATCCCGATCTTTTTGCCTAAAATTCCTGGGCTCATACTCGACTCCAATTCAAGCCGGCCGGACAGCCGCTCGCTACTTGCCCTTCCCGAACGCCTTGATCTCGACGTCCACGCCGGCCGGCAGATCCAGCTTCATCAACGCATCCACCGTGTCCTGCGTCGGCTCGAGAATATCGAGCAGGCGCTTGTGCGTCCGGATCTCGAACTGCTCCCGGCTCTTCTTATCCACGTGCGGCGAGCGCAGCACCGTGTACAGATTCCTCACCGTCGGCAGCGGAATCGGACCGGCCACCGTCGCGCCGGTCCGCTTGGCCGTATCGACGATCTCGGTCGTCGACTGATCCAGGATCCGGTGATCGTACGCCTTCAGGCGGATGCGAATGCGTTCTCTTAAGCTGCTCATTTTGTATGACTCTGATCGCTACTCGAGAATCTCCGTAACCGTGCCGGCGCCCACCGTGCGGCCGCCTTCGCGAATCGCGAACCGCAGGCCCTTGTCCATGGCGACCGGCGTGATCAGCTCCACTTCCAGCTGCACGTTGTCGCCCGGCATCACCATCTCCATGCCTTCCGGCAACTGCGCCACGCCCGTCACGTCCGTCGTCCGGAAGTAGAACTGCGGACGATAGCCCTTGAAGAACGGCGTGTGCCGCCCGCCTTCGTCCTTGCTCAGCACGTACACTTCGCCCTTGAACTTCTTGTGCGGCTTGATCGAGCCCGGCTTCGCGATCACCTGCCCGCGCTCCACGTCGTCTTTTTCAATACCGCGCAGCAGCAGACCCGACGTTGTCGCCCGCGCGCCCTTCGTCCAGCAGCTTCTTGAACATCTCGACGCCGGTGACCACCGTCTTGCGCGTGTCCCGGAATCCGACGATCTCCATTTCCTCGCCGACCTTGCAGATCCCCTGCTCGATACGGCCCGTCACCACCGTGCCGCGGCCCTGAATCGAGAAAATGTCTTCGATCGGCATCAGGAACGGCTTGTCGATCACGCGCTCCGGCATCGGGATGTACTTGTCGACCGCTTCCATCAGCTCGTCGACCGTCTTTTCCCACTTCTCTTCGCCGTTCAACGCGCCCAGCGCGATACCTTCACCACCGGCAGATCGTTGCCCGGGAATCCGTAGCTGGTCAGCAGCTCGCGCACTTCGAGCTCGACCAGCTCGAGCAGTTCCGGATCGTCCACCATGTCGACCTTGTTCAGCGCGACCACGATGTACGGCACGCCCACCTGGCGGGCCAGCAGAATGTGCTCGCGCGTCTGCGGCATCGGACCGTCGGTCGCCGCCACCACCAGGATCGCGCCGTCCATCTGCGCCGCGCCCGTGATCATGTTCTTGATGTAGTCGGCGTGACCCGGGCAATCGACGTGCGCGTAGTGCCGGTTGGCCGTCTCGTACTCCACGTGCGCCACCGCGATCGTGATACCGCGGGCTTTTTCTTCCGGCGCGTTGTCGATCGAATCGAAGCTCCGGAACTTGTTCTTCGGATTGTGCTTGGACAGCGTCTTGGTGATCGCCGCCGTCAACGTCGTCTTGCCGTGATCGATGTGCCCGATCGTCCCGACGTTCACGTGCGGCTTGCTGCGATCAAATTTTTCCTTCGCCATGTTTTATCGGTCTCCTGATACTGATTGAACGAACCTAACTCGCTACCTTGCCCTGCGCCCTGCTGGTGATTTCCTCCGCGACGCTCTTGCGGCACTTCCTCGTACTGCCCGAAGTGCATGGTGAACGCGCCGCGGCCCTGCGTGCGCGAACGCAGCTCGGTCGCGTAGCCGAACATTTCCGACAGCGGCACCATCGCCTTGATGATGTGCGTGCGAACCCAGAATCTCCGTGCCTTCGAGGCGCCCGCGGCGCGAAATCAGGTCGCCGTTCACCGAACCCATGTATTCGTCCGGCACCACCACTTCGACCCGCATCACCGGCTCCAGCAGCACCGGCTTGGCCTTGCGCGCCGCTTCCTTGATGCAGATCGAAGCGCAAATCTTGAACGCCATTTCCGACGAATCGACATCGTGATAGGCGCCGTCGAACACCGTCACCTTGACGTCCGACATCGGATAGCCGGCCAGAATTCCGTGCTCCAGCGCCTCGATCACGCCCTTTTCAATCGCCGGAATGAATTCCTTGGGAATGTTGCCGCCGCGGATTTCGTTCTCGAATTCGAACTCGCCTGCCCGGCAATCGGCTCGATGCGCAGCTTCACGCGCGCATACTGGCCGCTGCCGCCGGTCTGCTTCTTGTGCGTGTAATCGAATTCGGCCGTCTGCCGGATGGTTTCGCGATAGGCCACCTGCGGCTTGCCGACGTTCGCGCCGACGCTGAACTCGCGCTGCATGCGGTCGACGATGATCTCCAGATGCAACTCGCCCATGCCGGCCAGAATCGTCTGCCCGGTATCGGGATCGGTCGAAACCTTGAGCGTCGGATCTTCCTGCACCAGCTTGGCGATCGCCATGCCCAGCTTTTCCTGATCGGCCTTGGTCTTCGGCTCGATCGCCAGCTGAATCACCGGCGCCGGGAAGTCGATCGATTCGAGAAGCACCGGATGCTTTTCGTCGCAAATCGTGTCGCCGGTGATCACCGATCTTCAGGCCCACCGCCGCGCAAATGTCGCCCGCCAGAATCTTCCGTGATCTCCTCGCGCTTGTTGGCGTGCATCTTGACCAGACGGCCGATGCGCTCCTTGCGGCCCTTGGCGACGTTGTAAATCGATTCGCCCGCGTCCAGCTTGCCCGAGTAGACCCGAATGAATGCGAGCTGGCCGACAAACGGGTCGGTCATGATCTTGAACACCAGCGCCGAAAACGGCTCGCTGTCGTCCGGCGTTGCGGACGATCTTCTTTCCGGTTGTCGTCGACGTCCGTGCCCTTCGATCGGCGGAACATCGAGCGGCGAAGGCAGATAGTCGACCACCGCATCGAGCAGGTTCTGGACGCCCTTGTTCTTGAACGCCGTCCCGCAGATCACCGGGAAAATCTTCTGCGCGATGGTCGCCTTGCGGATGCCCGGCCGCAATTCCTGCTTCGGTGATCGGCGTGCCCTTCGACGAATTTCTCGAACAGGTGATCGTCGGATTCCGAAACCGCCTCGACCAGCTTGTCGTGATATTCCTTGGCCTGATCCGCGCAGATCCTCCGGAATCTCGACGTCGTCGTACTTCGGCGCCCAGCGTCTCGTCCAGCCAGACGCGCGCCTTCATCGTCACCAGATCGACGATGCCCTTGAACTGATCCTCCGCGCCGATCGGCAGCTGAATCGGCACCGGACGGCACTTCAGGCGGTCGACAATGGTGTCCGACCGAGCGGTAGAAGTCCGCGCCGACGCGGTCCATCTTATTGATGAAGCAAATGCGCGGGACGTGATACTTGTCGGCCTGGCGCCACACCGTTTCCGACTGCGGCTGCACGCCCGCCACGGCGTCGAACACCGCGACCGCGCCGTCCAGCACGCGCAGGCTGCGCTCCACTTCGGCCGTGAAATCGACGTGGCCCGGCGTGTCGATGATATTGATGGTGCAATCGCTGCCACTCGCAGGTGGTCGCGGCCGAGGTAATCGTGATGCCGCGCTCCTGCTCCTGCTCCATCCAGTCCATGACCGCGGTGCCTTCGTGCACTTCGCCGATCTTGTAGGTGCGGCCGGTGTAATAGAGGATGCGCTCCGTCGTCGTGGTCTTACCGGCATCGATGTGCGCCATGATGCCGATATTGCGCATTTTCTCGAGTGGTACTGTGCGAGCCATAAAAACTCTCTTGCTTACCAGATTACCAGCGGTAGTGCGCGAAAGCCTTGTTGGCCTCCGCCATGCGGTGTACGTCGTCCTTCTTCTTGATTGCGCCGCCGCGCAGATTGGCAGCGTCATTCAATTCGTTCGCCAGCTTCTCCGGCATGCCCTTTTCCGGACGGCGTCCGGGCGTTCATCAGAATCCAGCGGATCGCCAGGCTGGTCCGGCGATTGTTCGGAACTTCCACCGGAACCTGATAGTTGGCGCCGCCCACGCGCCGCGTCTTCACTTCCAGCAGCGGCTTGCAGTTCTCGACGGCCTTCTTGAACAGCTTCAACGGATCGTCGCTGGTGCGCTCCTTGATCGTGTCCATGGCGGCGTAAAAAATCTTCTGCGAGACGGCCTTCTTGCCGTCCCACATCATCGAGTTGACGAACTTCTCGGCCAGCGTCGAGTTGTACACCGGATCCGGCAGAATCTCGCGGGATTCAGGTCTGCGTCTGCGTGGCATAGCATTTCTACTTCGCCGGCTCCCTTCGGGCGCTTGGCGCCGTACTTCGAGCGGCTCTGCTGGCGGCCGGTGACGCCCGCCGTATCGAGCGTTCCGCGCACCACGTGATAGCGCACGCCCGGCAGATCCTTCACGCGGCCGCCGCGGATCAGCACAATCGAGTGCTCCTGCAGATTGTGGCCGACGCCTGGAATATAGGTGGTGACTTCGATTCCGTTGGTCAGCCGCACGCGCGCGACCTTGCGCAGCGCCGAATTCGGCTTCTTCGGCGTGGTGGTGTACACGCGCGTGCAAACCCCGCGCCGCTGCGGGCAGGCCTGCAAGCGCCGGACTCGCCGTCTTATAGCGCGTGGGGCGTCGGCCCTTGCGCACAAGCTGATTGAACGTCGGCACGAACTTCCTCTCTAGAAAAACAGTTGTTAGAACCACCAGGAAACCGGCACAGACAACAAATCGCCCTACCGATTCCCAAAACTTGCGAGGCCAAACGCACTAGCGATAGGATAGAGACTTCGGACTAGCCCATGCCCGGACAGCGTAGAATCCGCCAGAGCAGCGGGGCCGGCCCCCGGCCGGACTCCCCATACGAGAGAGCGGTAGCACGGGAGCAGAAGATCACTCGCTAACTCTATACGAGAATAACGAATCGGTAAAAGGTTGTCAACAGGAGGCTAGGGGGGGTAGTGGCTCAATTTGAATCTTGAAAAGTTTTAATGTAGCGGCGGCCACTCTCCTGCTCTTAAGGGAACCAAAGCCGCAGGACAGAGCATACCTCCGAATGCTTCCGAATTGTGGCGAGGGGCGATCCTCTACAGTTCCCGGGTCGCCCCGTTCAAAGCTTTACTATGGCGGAATGCCCACAAAGAGATCGACTGACAAGAGACTACCTAAATGCGGTGAACGCATACGGCGAAGCTCTCGGTGACGCGCACAGTCCCGCGCGATCATCAAACCCAACTTCGGCGCGTCATCTGACCCAGTCGCGCTATCAGGCATGCCAATTGGCGCTTCGCGCCTTCCGCGACCACATCGAAGAACACCAGTGCGGCGTCGATCCTGGGCGGATCAGTTTAAAAGCGAAGGAATATTAACGGGGAAATATCCCGTGGTGCGATGCGGAGAGCTGGGCCGGTCACGATCCTCAGACCTGTCCGACTGTTGAACCTGCGAATAGGCGAACCGCAGTGTTTCTTGTCAAGAAGTTTTTTACGAATAGAAATAACAGTTTGCATTTTGAGAAGCACGTGATATCATCCCATAGTGAGCCCTCTAGAGTTTTTAAGACGTCCAAGCTACTGATTCTCGTGCATTGCCTTCTGAAGTTTTCAAAAGAAAACCTCGAATGAGCAGCACTCCAAATCCCGGGCCACCCCCTGCGAAGATAAAGTTCGATTATATTAAGGGAAATTTTTTCAGGACTGCCCGCGCGGATGGTGCGTGGGCCGGAACTAATGGTTACCTTGATCTGATTCTGAGCTTTTATAGCGAGCGGACGCCGATTCCCAAACAGACCGTTCACTTTTTTCAAACTCCCCTCAAGCTCGGCGATGAGATCGTTTCGGAGCGGATTACGCGAGATGCGGTTATTCGAGAAATAGAAATTTCGCTGTCGATGAGTCTCGACGTAGCCAAAGCTCTTCAGGTTCTTTTAAATCAGCAGATTGCAGCTCTAGAGGCTGCAAAAGAAGCACAAGATCAGATACCACATAATCAATGAGCACTCAATCGCATGGACCACAGAATCATCCTCTGTTCCCCTTCCACACTATGAGCGCCGGAACAGTGCGCAGTGGCTCTTATCGCCGGATAGCAATCCGTCAGACGGTTCCTGCCTATGAATCTCTGCAAGCTGTCGTCCGCGTTCTGGATGATGCGCTTGAATCTCCAGTTTCCTGGTCCCGCGCAAAACTACGCGCAATGACGGGACGTAATGCCAACTGGAAACTGCTCGGATCATCGCCCCCAAGCGCAGCTGCTGAGAAGATGGCTTTAAGAATTTTGAAACTTGCCCATGGATGGCGTCCCCTAGAACCTTCATACGTGACCGCCTCGCGGAAAAACTTTCGGCGGCCCAACGCAAGGAAATTGCTGAAGAAGGCCGCTGAGACGCGATGGGGGATCAGATTGGGGTAGTCGTTCCTTGCGCTTAAGGCTCGATATCTTCGTACGTCACATTGTAGATGGCTGGGCAGAAGTAGGTAATAAGATCCGTTCCGTCTAGTGGATCGATGATGCCCAATGCTGCGAGCTTATTCAGGTCGGATCGCGCTGTTGGGTATGTAATCCCGAATTCATTCTTGTAGTTTTTGACCGTTATCACCGGCATTTCGAACAAGCTATCAACTAGTCCGGAGAGACGCACGCTGCCCGCTCCCTTTATCCGTTTGTGAAAATCCCGATGAAGCGAACGGAGTCTGTCGCAACGTTTTTCCGCATCCCTGGCCTGCAATACGACGCCTTCCAAGCAAAATTGAATCCACAAATCCCATGCGCCGTGCGTACTCACGCCCGGCGAGAGTTCCATGTACTCTCTTTTCTTTCGAAGAAAGCGCTCATATAGAGCCATTGGCTCGCCAATCCACACCACTCAGCTATGGTTAACGAAAGCAATAGTCTACCGACACGTCCATTGCCATCGGCGAATGGATGGATCGTCTCAACTGATAGTGGGTAAGAAACGCTCGGACCAATGGATCGAATCCATCATCAACGTGAAGATACTTTTCAAAGGCATCTAAGGTCTTGCCTAGTTGTTCCGGCGGTGCCGGAACAAGTCGCGCCGGTCGCCCAATCTGATTTTGGATCGTTCTAAACTCTCCCGGTCTCTGGTCAGAGCCTCGTACACCGTCCATGAGAATCGCATGGAGGTCCCTTATAAGGCGTAAAGAGAGGGGCAAGTCATTAGCTCCATCAAGTCTCAATCGGAGCGCTCTTCTGTAGTTGTATACCTCCTGAAATGCATTATTTGGATCATTTTCGGACATCGGATATCGTGGGTCCGCCTGGAACAACGCCTGCTGTTGCGGGTCCGTGATTGTACCCTCCAACTTGGACGAAAGCTGGGCTTCGCGGCTTTGAAGGGGCCGGAGTAGGATTTCTGGATTGGGAAGGTGCTTCCCGGTCCCATCCAGGCTTGCTAGACTCGTTCTCGCCTCTAGCAAGAGTTTCCATAAACGCTCTGGCCATTCCCACTGCGGCGGTAAAGCATTAGGAACAAAGGCGATTTTTACGTCTGGTGGTTATAGCAGAACGCCGTACGCTTCGGTAAGTCGATCAGCCGCAACTTGGAGAAGAATCACATCAGAGTTTTCGATAGCATTCACGGCGTCAGCGGAGCATTGAATGATAGTTTTCAAAATAGGCTCTGACCTGTCAGCGTCGTAAAGTTCCGGATTCTCAATAATTTGGGCCAGAACTCGATTCAGAAGCAGGAAGAACCACCGCATTGGGATGCTCGCACTGAATAGCGCGCGAGTCTCATTCAACATCAGGATGATGCTGTCGCGGCTAAGTGGTTGCCCCAACAGGCTCAATAGAGCGGAGGTGTTCATTATGCTTAGAGCGTAGATCAGACAGCTTAAAAATACTTTCAAGCTGGCATCCACATCGAGCCTTCAGAAGTTCAGCAGCTCCCTGTTCGCGATCCACCAAACAAATCGCCCCTATGACTTTCATTCCCATAGACTCTGCGTTCTCTATGGCTAGGGCTGTTGAGCCACCCTTTGTGCAGACATCATCGATAATTACAACCCTGCGACCTTCGGCGGGCTCAATGCCTTCAACCATCTTTTTTCGTCCGTGGGCTTTGGGCTCTTTGCGGACAATGAAGGCATCGATGACTGGTCCACCCATACTCAGGCTCTCGCGTGCGACTGCGAAGGCGATCGGTTCCGCACCGACCATGAGCCCTCCAACTGCATCCGGAAGCCATTTGAGAGTCTGCATTTTTCGCAAGAAGATCCGACCGATCAGGGGCATCGCTCTCGCAGAGCATGTTGTCGGCTTACAGTCGATGTAAACGTCGCTTTTCTCTCCGGAAGCCAAGAGGAAGTCGCCAAATTTCAGTGACTTAGAAAGGAGCATCGACTCCAGAGTAGATCGTTCTTCTTTTGGGTTGGAATGCATTGCCGAGATTTCTCCATTCTAACAATGGTCAGCAAGATTTCAACCGGCAAACTTTCGACAGCACGAAACCGATGCAGGGAATATTCTTTGCCAATCCTACATATAGCGTGCCCGATGAAAAGTACGCTACAAATTGTCTTGATGTTACCACGCGAACAACGTGCTTTCAAAATGTTTTATTGCCATTCACAGTACATGCCCGAGTGCCGCCCCGAACTGCGCTAGCATATTCTCCTTCGCCTCAGCCTCTAGTCGCGCTTCCCGCTCTTCCAGCAGCCGAACGATATCGCTGATCTCCCAAACGCGATCCGTGACGCCAGCGGCCATCGCGGGCGTAATGCGGAGCGTCTGGTGGATGCGCACAAAGTCGTAGTACATGAAGTGCGGCGAGATCGCCGCGACGTGATTCTCCAGCTTCTTTGAGAAACCGTTCGTCGGCGTATGTGCTCCCAAATCGTGAGGCTCAGAGCCTCCACGAGCGAGGGCAGTGCCTCAATTTGAAATCCTACCGCTGGCTGCCTCGACTCGAGTCGGATATCATATTTCTGGCGTCACGACGCCTGCTGGAGCTTCGTATGAGCAAGCATCTTCCCGATTTCATAGCTGCCTGCTTCATCGCCGTCCTTCTTTCTGGAGGAACGGCGCTCGCCCAGCACCCCGATCTGCAGGGCACCTGGTCCACCTCCACCCTCACTCCGATGGAGCGGCCGGCGGAGTTTGAGAACAAGCCGGCTCTCGACCGTCAGCAGGCAGTCGAGTTCGCGAAGAAGCTGCTCCAACAGCTCGATCGCGACCGGCGCGACGGCGGCAATCAGGCCGACGTCGGCCGCGGTTACAACGAATTATTCTTCGATCGCGGCAGTTCGCTGGCGCACATCGGCTCAACGATCCCGAGTTCCCTGGTCTACGATCCGCCTAATGGCCGCATTCCGCCGCTGACCCCCGAAGCGACCCGGCGCATCGCGGCTGAGCGCGCCGAGGCACGGCTCCATCCCGCCGATAGCGCGGCCGACCGCAGCCTGCAGGAGCGCTGCCTCATCTTCGGCGCCGGACCGCCCATGGTTCCCGGAATTTACAACAACAATTTTCAGATTGTCCAGACGCCGGATTACGTCATGATCATGACCGAGATGATCCACGATGTCCGGGTCATTCCGCTGCACCGCGCTGCGCATCTGCCCGATTCCGTGCGGCTCTGGCTGGGCGATTCCATCGGTCATTGGGACGGCCAGACGCTGGTGGTCGACACCACCAATTTCACCTCCAAAACCAGCTTCCGAGGCTCCGATCAGAACCTGCACGTGATCGAACGCTTCACCCGCCTGGACCCCAAAACCATCGTCTACGAGTTCACCGTCGACGATCCCACCGCCTTCACGCGGCCCTGGAGCGCGCGGCTTCCCCTGGTTCCGAGCGACGGCCCCATCTACGAATACGCCTGCCACGAAGGGAATTACGCGCTGCGCGATATCCTCGCCGGGGCTCGCGAGGAAGAGCGCAAATCCCGCGAACATTAAATACCCCTCGAGTAAATACCCTGCGAGGAACCAACCCTATCCCGCACTACCCTGCGAATGGCCCTGTTTCGGCTCCGCTCTGCCGCCCTGTTCGGGATTGACGCCCATATTATTGATGTAGAAGTAGATATGTATGCCAGCTCGCAACGGGATTTCATCACCGTAGGGATGCCCGATACGGCGGTCAAGGAAAGCCGCGAGCGGATCAAGTCCGCTTTGATGAATTCGGGATTCGGGTATCCTTCCAAAAGCCTGACCATCAATCTGGCCCCGGCCAACGTGCGAAAGGAAGGCGCGGGATTCGATTTGCCGATGGCGCTAGGCATTCTGGGCGCCATGGGCGTGGTGGGCAGCGCCGAGCATCACTTATTTGTCGGCGAATTATCGCTCGATGGAACCGTGCGTCCGGTGCGCGGCGCGCTTTCGATCGCGGCGTGCGCCAAGCAGCGGGGCATCCGCAACCTGCTGGTTCCCGCCGACAATGCCGCCGAAGCAGCGGTGGCCGACGGGGTATCGGTATTTGGAGTGCGCCACCTGACCGAAGCGGTCGCGTTCCTGAAACAGCCCGATTTTTTCAAGCCTCAAGTCCGCGAAATCACGCGGCAGACAGAAACGACCGGCAACGTTCTCGATTTTAAGGACGTTCGCGGCCAGACCACGGCGAAACGGGCGCTGGAAGTCGCCGCATCCGGGAGTCATAACGTGTTGCTGGTGGGTCCGCCGGGCTCGGGCAAGACCATGCTGGCCAAGCGGTTTCCTGGAATCCTGCCTCCGCTGACCTTCGCCGAGGCGCTCGAAGCCACGCAGATTCATAGCGTTGCAGGCTTGCTCCCCAAGGGAACCGGATTGCTGGCGGAGCGGCCTTTCCGGTCTCCCCATCATTCGGTGTCGGATGCCGGGTTGATCGGGGGCGGCTCCGGGATTCCCCGGCCGGGCGAAGTCAGCCTGGCGCATAATGGAGTGCTTTTCCTGGACGAATTACCGGAATTTCCCCGAAATGTTCTGGAACAATTGCGCCAGCCGCTTGAAGAAGGGACCATTACGCTGGCCCGCTCCCAGATGACCATCTCCTTTCCCGCCAATGTGATCCTGGTCAGCGGGATGAACCCCTGCCCCTGTGGATTTTTCGGCGATCCGACGCGGGAATGCCGCTGCACCGGCGGAATTATCCAACGGTATCTCGGAAAAATCAGCGGACCGCTGCTCGACCGGATCGATCTGCACATCGAAGTTCCCGCGGTTCCCTACCGCGAATTGCGCGGAAAAGAAGAAGGCGCGAGCACGGCGGAAATCCGGGTACGAGTGGAGCGCGCGCGGGCCCGGCAGCGGGAGCGGGGCTATTACAACTCGCAGATCCCGGTTCGCGATTTGCGGAAGCTGTGCGCGCTGGACGAATCGGGCGAAAAAACGTTGGAAATGGCCGTGCGCCGCATGGGATTGTCGGCTCGCGCGCACGACCGCATTCTCAAAGTGGCCCGCACCGTGGCCGATCTCGATTCGAGCGACTCGATCAGCGCGAAGCACTTGGCCGAGGCGGTGCAGTATCGGAGTCTCGACCGGAATTATTGGCAGTGAGTATGTTCCTGAGCTTCCCTGCCGATCGGCGGATGGCGTTTATTTCTGCCTTATCTCCTTAATATTTGCGCAATTGTTGCCGATAACCACTCGTGGACGTGCTCGTTGCCCGGCAGCCTATCTTCGATCGGAGCCGGGAAATTTATGGCTACGAGCTCCTGTACCGCTCTGAGCGCGCGCTGGACCAGTTCGACGGCACTGAAGCCGCCACCGCCACCAAGCAGGTGGTTTCGGGAACGATGATGTCCATCGGCCTCGATAACATTCTCGGCGGCAAGCGGGCCTTCGTGAACTTCGACCATCCCCTGCTCAAGGAAAAGGTCTACCTGAACCTGCCGCGGGAAGCGACGGTGATCGAGATTCTGGAATCGGTGGCGCCGACGCCGGAACTGATCGCGCTGTGCCGCAGGGTCCGGGAACAAGGCTACACCATCGCGCTCGACGACTTCGTCTTCAGCCCGGAGTTGGAACCGCTGACCGATCTGGCGCATTTGATCAAGGTCGACGTGCAGGCCACTAACCGCGCGGAGCAGGAGCGGCTGCTGCAGCGGTACCGGGCGCGAGGAATCGCGATGCTGGCGGAAAAAGTAGAGACCCAGGAAGAGTTCGAGTGGTCCAAAAAGGCCGGCTACGACTATTTCCAGGGCTACTTTTTCGCGCGTCCCAACGTGATCCGCAGCCAGCAGGTGCCTGCCTCGAAGACGCTCTGCCTCCAGTTGCTGAGCGAGGCGCAGAAGCCGGATCTGAATTTCAAGCGCATGGAGCGCCTGATCCGCAGCGACCTGTCGCTGACCTACAAACTGCTGCGCTATGTGAACTCTGCATTATTCGCGCGGCGCGAGCGGGTCCAGTCGATTGAGCATGCTTTAGTGGTGGCGGGCAGCGACAATCTGCGCCGCTGGGCCGCTCTGGCGACCTTGCCCAAACTGGCCATGGACAAGCCCGGCGAGCTGGTCACGCTATCCATCTGCCGGGCGCGTTTTTGCGAAAACCTGATTCGCCTGACGGGGCACAAGCGCGAGGACCAGGCGTTCCTGATGGGCATGTTCTCGCTGCTCGACGCGCTGCTCGATCAGCCTCTCGAAGATGCGCTTTTCTCGGTCGGCGTGAGCGCGGACGTGACGCACGCGCTGATGGGGACGGGGGCGGAAGAGAACAAACTGGCGACGATTTACGAGCTCGCCCGACATTACGAAGCCGGCAATTGGGACGAAGTGGAACACCTGGCGGGAATGTGCGGATTCCCCACCTCGGCGACGGCCGAGGCTTATCTCGAGGCAAGCCAGTGGGCCCACGGGATGTTGCACGGCGCGATGGTCTAACCGGGATTCTTAAGGATGCAGAGCCAGCGTGGCTTTGCCGCCGGGACCGGAATAAATCAGCTCAATCGATCGCAGATTATCGGTCTTGCCGTGATGCGGGAAAAAGAGCAGCCCGGCCTCGGGCAGCGGGCGATCTCCTTCCGGCAGAGAAGCTTTTTGAACCCGCTGTTCCATGGCGCGTTCGATTCCGATGGGAACCTTGACCGGCGCGGGCGTGGAGCCTGAGTCGCTCTGTCCGCCGCCGCCAAACGTGGTCTTCGACTTCGATCCAGCAGGCTGCGGCGGAGCGAAGTTGGGGTCCTTGAGCGAAGGGAACACCACGCCGGCCGGCTGCGCGGGAACTGGCTTTTTGCCGTTAATGCGCAAAGAAAAATCGCCGAAAGACAGCAGGCTGCGGGAGTTCGGATCGCCGAAAATACCGACCTCGACGACGACATAATCCTCGGTGGTGAGCACCGATTCGGGGGTGGGTATGGAATGTCCGGCGAACTCGGCGCCGATAGTGACCGTGCCGGCCTTAGCGTTTGCCTGATAGTCCCCCGGAGTCGCGCGCGGGGGGATGCTGTTGGCGTCGCGGGCCGCCGGCAGCTTTTCTCCCTCCTGCATCGGGGCCGGCAAACAGACGGCCGCGGTCAAAACGGCGGCGACGACGATGGCGGATGGTGTCGAGAATCGCATTCCATTGACAAATCTAACATGACGCAGCGTGCGGGATTGCGACGCCGGTTCCCAAATCCGGGACAAGCGGCAGGGCATCGACCCGGCAAGTTGTTGTAATCGCCGGATAACGGGCGGCGGAGCGTGGCATGACGTTTGCCGGGCATCAACACATGAATCTGCGTTACGGGATCCGCATGCTGCGCAAGAATCCGGGGTTCACGCTGGTGGCGGCGATCACGCTGGCCCTGGGGATCGGCGCGAACACGGCGATCTTTTCGGTGGTGTACGCGGCGCTGCTGCGTCCGCTGCCGTATCGCCAGCCGGACCAACTGGTGATCCTGGGCCAGGCCCGGAAGCTGCCCGTCGATTACAGCAACACTTCGTATCCCGATTTGCAGGACTGGATCCAATCGGCGAAGAGCTTCTCCTCGATCACGGCCTATTCGGGCAGCGCGTTCACCATCGACACCGGCGGCGAGCCGAAGATCACCTTCGCGACGCAGGTGCTGCCGAATTTCTTGGCGACGCTAGGCGTGCAGCCGGCGCTGGGTCGGGATTTCTCGAAAGAAGAATTGCAACCCGATGGACCGCACGCGGTGATTCTGAGCGACGCCTTCTGGCGCAGTGAATTCGGAGCCGATCCTAAAATCATCGGCCGGACCATCCGTCTGGACAATAAGCCGGTGCCGGTGGTGGGCGTGCTGGCGGCGAATTTCGAATTCGCGCCGCGATCCTCGCCGTTATGGGTCCCGATGGCGCCGTCGGGCGATTTGCTGACGCGGCGCAGCCTGCGCTGGACCAACGTGGTGGCGCGGCTCGCGCCCGGCGTTTCGATGGAGCAGGCCCACGCGGAGATGAACGGAATCACGGCGCGGCTGGCGCAGGAATATCCGAAAGAAGACGGCGCGGTGATCCTGATGATCGGCACTTTGCGCGACCGCATTGTCGGCAAGATTCGTCCGCTGCTGCTGGTGCTGCTGGGCGCGGTGGGTTTCGTTCTGCTGATCACCTGCGCCAACGTCGCCAATCTGCTGATGACGCGATCGGTGGGGCGGCGCAAGGAATTCGCGGTGCGGTCGGCGCTGGGCGCGACGCGCGGCGACGTGCTGGGACAATTGCTGACCGAGAGCCTGCTGCTTTCCGCGATCGGCGCGGCTGCGGGTTTGATGGCCGCGCGCTGGGGAGTGGACCTGCTGATCGCCGTGATTCCCGAATCGCAGCTTAACGCGATGCCCTATCTGCGAACCGCGGGGATTAATCCTGCGGTGCTCGCTTTTCTGGTTGGAGTGACGCTGCTGACGGCGATTTTATTCGGAATCGCGCCGGGCCTGGCGGCATCGAAATGGAGCCTGAACGACGCGCTGAAAGACGAAGCTCGCGGCGGGACCAGCGGCAGCCAGGCTCGGCTGCGCAACGGACTGGTGATGGTGGAGATCGCGATGTCCCTGGTGCTGCTGGCGGGCGCGGGACTGATGCTGCAAAGTCTGCGGGCGCTGCTGCGCCAGAATCCGGGATTCGAGATGAGCCACGTCCTCGCATTTAGCTTGGCGCTGCCGCAGGCGTCGTATCCGAGTGACAAGACCTATCCGTTCGACAACGCGGCGGCGATCCGGTTTGAACACACCTTCAGCGATCGCCTGCGCAATCTTCCCGGAGTCGAGAGCGTGGGGACCACGACCGCTCCCCCGGCCAGCGGCGGGGGTGGAAGCATTCGATTTGTGGAGCAAGGCCGTCCGCAGGCGATCGGTCACGATGACGAGTGCGACATTCTCACGGTGAACCGCGGTTATTTTTCAGCGTTGAAAATTCCGCTCACGGCGGGGCGTCTGTTCAACGAACACGACACGACCGGCACTCCGCCGGTGATCGTGGTGAATCGGATTTTTGCCAGCACCTATTTCCCGAATCAGGAGGCGGTGGGCCAAAGCGTCCGGTTCACGTTCAATGCGAAGGAGCCTTATCGCCAGATCATCGGCGTGGTGGGCGATACCGCGGAAGACGACCTGGCCGCGCCCCCCGCGCCGGTCATTTATTATCCAAACGATCAGGGCGCGTCCACTTATCTTGTTTATCTGGTCCGGACCATCGGAGATCCGGCGGCATTCATGGGCACGGCGCGCGCCGCGCTGCACGATATGGACCCGCAGCTTCCCATGATTCGTCCCACGACGCTCGAGGACATCGCGGCGCAATCGCCGTCGGTATTTTTGCGGCGCTATCCGTCGTATCTGATCGGCACGTTCGCGGGACTGGCGCTGGTGCTCGCCATGGTGGGGCTATACGGGCTGATTTCCTACGCCATCGCGCAACGGACGCGGGAGATCGGAATCCGATTGACGCTGGGAGCGCAGCGAGCGGACATTTTGAAACTGGTGCTGCGCGAGGGCTTCGGCGCGGTGCTGGCGGGAACGGCGCTGGGCGTGGTGGCGGGGATCGGACTGACGCGCCTGCTGTCGAGCCTGCTGTTCGGCGTGAAGCCCGGGGATTTCGCGACGTTCGCGTCGGTGGCGGCGCTGCTGCTCGCGGTCGCGCTGATTGCGGCGTGGATCCCGGCGCGGCGTGCGATGCGAGTCGACCCGACCTACGCGCTCCGGCACGAATAAAATCGACTCGCGCCGGTTTCGCAGCGAAGCCTGCATAAGCTGAGCGACTGCAAATTTGCTCAATTTGTGAATTTGCTCAATTTGTAACTGCCGCGACATCGCTTTGAAATCTGCGGTCGTCACAATAACGCCTATCCGTCGGGGAAATCCACTCTAAGGCTAATCGAAAATGAACCAAGGCAGAGTTGTGTTCATAGCGGTAACGTGTATCGTCATGGCGGGCGCGCTGCAGATCCCTCTGCGCGCGCAGGCAGACACAGCCGGATCGTCAAGCATCGTGGGAACGGTGATGGATCCGAGCGGCACGGCGATCCAGCAGGCAACGGTCGCGGTGAGGAATGAGTTTTCAGGCGCCGTCAAGACGGTGACCACGGGACCGGACGGCCATTTTACGGTCGGCGGCCTTCCCGCCAGCAGCTACGCGGTGGATGTATCGGCCTCGGGATTTTCGGTGGACACCCGGACGGGAGTAAAGCTCGCCTCGGGAGCGACGCTTACGCTTCCGATCACGATGCAGATTGCCAGCGTCTCGCAGACCGTCACGGTGGAAGCCGCGGTCACGATGGCTGCGGAAGCGGCGCCATCGCAGTCGTCGCTTGAGGCGATCAATCCGGAGTCCGTTATCAGTTCCACTTATATTCGAAATTTCATCTCGCCGACAGGCGATTACTCGGACGTGCTCCAGATGTCGCCGGGAACCTTCAGCGTCAGTCCGAACGGTCCGGGCCTCGGCGATACCAAGACGTTCTTCCGCGGCTTCAAGGACGGCTATTACAACATGACGTTCGACGGGCTGCCGTTCAACGACACCAACGATCCGACGCATCACTCCTGGGCATGGTTCCCCATGCCGTTCATCGGCAGCACGGTGTTCGACCGCAGTCCGGGAGACGCGACCACGATCGGTCCGGCGAATTCAGGCGGGTCGATCGATCTTCAATCGCGCGAGCTGACGGTGGACCAGGACGTTCAGGGAACCATCGCGTACGGCACGTGGAATACGCGGATGCTGAGTCTCGATTACGAGTCGGGCGCGTTCGGCGGCGTCAACAAGAAGTCCAGTCTGTGGGCCAATATTCATAACCTGAGCTCGGACGGGTACGAGACGTTCAACCGTCAGGACCGCTGGGCCGGCGCGGCGAAGTATCAATACAAGCTGTCGGACAAGACCGTGATCACGGCGTTCACGGCGGTGGTCGACCTGGCGTCGAATACTCCCAACGTCAAGGGGCCCACGCGCGCCGAGGTGGCCCAGTTCGGCGACAATTTTCTGCTGAGCGGCGACCCGACGAATCCTCTGTACTACAAATTCATGAATTACCAGATCCCTTCGGATTTCGATTATGTGGGTCTGGATTCGGATTTGGGCGGAGGCTGGCGGTTCGACGATAAGCTTTACTCCAATCGCTATTACAACCACCAGCAGTACAACAACGGCACCAGCATTACGGCGACCAGCGCGACGGACAAGCTGAACAGCTATCGCAAATACGGAAACGACGCTTCGCTGACCGAGGAATCCCGATGGGGCGTGCTGCGCCTGGGAATCTGGTATGAATGGGCCAATACGGATCGTTTTCAGACGCCGACCGATCCCAGAACCTACATCGATCTTCTGACCCCGAATTTCCACGAGAAGTTCGTTACGCAATCGACGCAGCCGTACGCGCAATACGAGTATCGCGTCACCAGAAGGCTGAGTATCACGGCCGGCATCAAGCTATCGGACTACGATATCCACCTGAATCAGTTCGCCGACAACGGGAAGACCATCGGCTGCATCAACGGCAAGGTGACGGCCGGAATCTGCAGCACGGCCGGCCTGTTCCTGACCAACACGGCGAACTACAACCGGTGGCAACCGACGGCCGCCGCGCGCTACAAGCTCCGCAATAACTGGACCACGTATGCGCAGTGGGCGACGGGCAACGTGATTCCTCCCAGCAGCGTGTTCGATGTGAAAAGCGGAGCGGTGGCGGTGACTCCGAAGCCGACCGTGACCAAGGCGTTTCAATTCGGCTCGGTGTACAAGACCAACCGGTTCACGCTGGACGCCGACGCGTACTTTATCCACGCCGGCAATGCGTACAGCTCGGCTCCGGATCCGACGACGGGCGAGCCGGTTTACTACGCCACCGCCGATACGCTGACCAAGGGCTTCGAGGCGGAAGGCAATTTCGTGCTGGGCCACGGCTTCTTCGTGTACGGCAACGCGACGATCGGAACCGCGAGGTACGCGGACACTCACCTGTGGGTGGCCAGTTCGCCGAAGGACACCGAAACGGTGGGGCTGACGTATCTGCATCGGAACTGGGACCTCGGATTTTTCAACAAGCGCATCGGCGAGATGTATAACGACAACGGCAGCGCCAATCAGGCAGTGGCCATCAATCCGTTCAACATCACCAACCTGTTCCTGAATTACACCATCAAGCAGGAGTCGTTCCTGCGCGGAACCAAGTTGCGGCTGGGCTTCAACAACCTGTTCAACCAGCACAGCATCGTGGGCGTGACGCCGGCGTCGACGGCATCGAATCTACCGGCTCCGGGCGACTTCCTGGCGTTGCTGGCGGGACGCAGCATCACGGCATCGGTCACGTTCGGTTACGCGCCGAGGAAATAACTCAGAACGATGCTAAGGGCCCGCGGCGGTTTCCGTTAAAATTGGAACGCGGGCCCTTAGCACAGCGGTTAGTGCAGCGGACTCATAATCCGTTGGTCGTTGGTTCGAATCCAACAGGGCCCACCAGTTTCACGTTACGGGAGAAGCTCACCAGGATTCGAGCTCAGTAACGCGGCACTTCGAGTTTCAGGTCAGCGGCCTTGGCATTTCCGCGCGTGACGTCTACCATGACGTCGGAATCGATCAGGTATGCCATCGGGAACCGCGAGTGTTAGAACCGGGGCTCGCGCAGGCGGTTCACGTACGTGACGCCGTCGGGGATGTCCTCACGGTCGGCCCACATTCCGTAGACGGGAAGATTCTTGATCGATGGGCGCTTGCTGGGGTGCTTGGTGGCTTGCCTGGCTTCAGGCGGCACGCGCACCTCGACGACGGTACCCTCTTTTATCGTCACGTTCTCCAGTGGCTTGAAGACTCCGTCCTCGTACTTGGCGGCGATGGTCATGGTGGTCGCGCTCGCTGTTCAGGGATACCAGGGTGGCCACCCGAGCATCATCGCGCCGGGTGGGCTTCGAGGTTCAATATCTCGAACGGGGCCAGGCGGATTTCGCGTGGCTTGCCGGCCTCCAATATGACCGGCGGCTTTTCTTTCTCATCTTTCCAAGGACTCGACGCACGATAGCGGGACGGGGCGCTGGGCGGTAGGTCGAAAAGTTTTTCGGCGTCCACCGAAAATGTCTGCGTCCGGTCCGAGGGATTGCGAAGGCTGACGATGCCTTTCGATTGCGACCAGGAGGCCCAGCCGTAGATTTCTTCGTGGGCCGGATCGCCGCCGATCCAGTGGGTATCGACCAAGGTCGCCGCGTTGTTTCGCGACCAGAGGGCGGCCTCGGCGAGATCGTCCCAATTCTGCGGCGATAAGAGGGCGGGCGAGATGTACATTTCCTGAAGCTGCGTGCCGGTGCCGAAATAGGCGCGGACTTCGGCGCGGAAATCGCCGGCGGGGTCGGTGTCGAGATGATTGGCTTTCGATGCGTAGATCAGGCCGTGCAGCATCAGGGAATTGATGGGATACAGGGGACCGGCGGTGACCACGTGGCGGAAGGTCTGGGAGTCGCGATAGGTGATCCAGCGCTGACGCCAGGAACCGGAGCCGGCGAAATCGTGATCCTCGCCGCCGCGCCAGATGGAATCGGCGAAGCGGAGCCAGAAGGGCGACGGATAGGTGCCGGTGGTGAGGTTGACGTACAAGTCGGGCTTCGACCGGCGCAGGTCGCCGATGAGCGAAATGGCGGCGTCGAAGTCGCTGTCGAACTGGCTTCCGGGGCTGACTTTATTGGCGTTGCCGGTGCCGTCGAACTTGAACTGGTTGACGTCGTAGTCGGCGATCATGCGGCGGCAGACGTCGCGGAAGCGCTCGAAATACTTGGGACCGGAGAGCGCGAAGCCGCCGTCCTCAATTTCGAAGCCCTGCTGGCGGCCAAAGCGGATGCGCTCCTGTTTCGGTTTTCCATAGCCGCCCCAGGGAGAGAGCCACACGCCGGTCCCCGCGCCGATGGCGGCGGTCGCCTGGGCGACTTTCGAAAAACCATTCGGGAAGCCGGGGTCGAAGCTCCACAGGCTGGCCGGATCGTCCCAGCCGTCGTCGAACAGGAAAGAATCGAGAATCACGCCGCGTTTTTGTTTCAATTCGCGGCCGAAGGCGTGGATGCGGTCGAGCGCCATCGCTTCGTCGTACTTGGAAAAATAGCCGATATCGTACCAGGAATTGTAATGAAGAAAAGTGCGATAGGGATGGGCGCGCTGGTCTTCGATGTAAGTGAGAAAATCGCGTCGAAGCTGACCGGGCGCGGCGAATCCGATGACGGAAGACGCGAGAAAGGTACGCCCGGCGCGAAGCGGCAGGGTCCGGTCGAGATAGCATTGCGCGCGCGATCCGGCGACGGTGGTGATGGAGAGCGGATGCTCACAGGCGAAATAGGTTTCGCCGGCAACGGCGGGCGATCCTTTGACGGTTCCGAGGACGCGGACGCCAGGGAGATCGAGGTCCCAGAGGCGGACTTGTTTCAACGGAAGGTCGCGCGACCGGGCGGTGATGAGGAGTTCCTGGCGCAGATAGCGCGAGGCATCCAGAAGAATCGCCCGCCACTCAAATTCGGCGCCGGTTTCCGGGTCGCGAAGCAGGATGGTTAATTCGCGGCCATGGCGTCGATCAGCGCGGCGAACGGATTGCGGATTGGGAGCGACGGCGGCGAATCGCGGTTTGCCGACGATCGTCAACTGGGTGGATTTGAGGACGCGGCCGCCTTCGAGAACGAGAGAGAAGACATCGGGAGGAAGATTGAGACCGGAGAGAGCGGCGGCTCGGAAACTCCCTCGGTCGACGCTCCAGGACGCCGCGATATGCGGGTTCGAAAGAGTCAAGGTCGCGCCACTCGAGTGGGATTTCGTCTGCGTCTGCGCGGAAGCGGACGATCCGGATTGCAGCAAGGGCGAGCGCGAGCCATTTTCCGAAATCGCGGCGGCTCGACTCCGACACTACTTCGCCAGGCCTTTCACCAGCTCATAGAGAAACGTCTCCGCTTCATAGAATTGGGTGATGCCGAGACGCTCGTCCTGACCATGCATGCGCATGTCGTCGCGATCCATGAAAATTCCCTGGAGGCCGTAGGTGGGGATGCCGGCGACGCGCAGCATGCGGCCGTCGGTGGCGCCCATGACCATCATCGGGATGACGGGAGTGCCGGGCCACATGGTATCGGTGAGGCGTCCGGCTTCCTTAAGCAGGTCGGGACGAAGCGGCGAAGAAGGTCCGGGCTGAGGATTGCCGCGGGTGGTGATGGAGACCTGCGGATCGTCCACTACGCGCCGGATCGCGGACTGAACCTCTTCCGGCTTCATGTCGGGAAGCACGCGGCAGTTCACGGTGGCGATGGCGCTTTGGGGTAGGGCGTTGGAGGCATGGCCGCCCTCGAGCATGGTGGCGACGCAGGTGGTGCGCAACGTCGCGTTCATTTCGGTGGAACTGTCGGCGAGCTTGCGGGTGGCGTCGGCATCGCCAGAGGACGCTGCACGCATCAGCGCGGCGCTATCGGGCGGCGAGACTTTGGCCAATTGTCCGAGATAGGCACGGGTCACTTCATTGGTCTCGGCGGGAAACTTGAACTTGGACCATTTGACCAGCGCTTCGGACAATCGATAAATGGCGTTATCGGGAACGGGCAGCGAGCTGTGGCCGCCTTTGTTCTTCACTTCGAGGCGATAGGTGATGACGTATTTTTCCGAAACCTGAAGATCGTTGGAGATGTGCTTGCCGCCTGCCATTTCGCCCCAGCCGCCTTCGTTGAGCGCGAACTCGGCGTCGATCAGATCCTTGCGATTCTTGAGCAGCCAGTTGACGCCGTTGAATCCGCCGCCTTCTTCGTCGGTGGTGAGGGCGACGATCAGGTCGCGATCGGGTACGAAACCTTCGCGCTTGTAGCGGATCAGATTGGTGACCCAGATGGCGGCCTGTGCTTTGTCGTCGGTGGTGCCGCGGCCGTAAAAGTAGCCGTCTTTTTCGGTCAGGACGAAGGGATCGATGGACCAATCCGAGCGCTTGGCTTCGACCACATCGAGATGGGCGAGCAACAGGAGCGGCTTTTTCTGTCCGGTGCCGTGATAGCGGACCACCACGTTCATTTTGTGATCGGCGGCGCCGGCGATGACGATGTCGGACGCGGGGAATCCGGCGGCAAGGAAGCGGTCGGCCATGGCTTTCGATGCTGGCGTGGTCTGTCCGGTGCTGACGGAAGTATTGATTTCGATGAGCTGTTTATAAATATCGTGGGCGAGCTTCTGGTATTCGGCCGGAGGCATGTTGTCGGCGAACGCAGTGGTGGCGGCGAAGGCGGAGATCAGGCACAGGCTCAAAATCGGCTTCATGGCGAACCATAGTACCCGATGTACGCACCGGCTGGCGGCAACCGGCTGAAAACACACTGAACGGCGGGACCAATCCTCGATGGGCCGGGCAGTGAAAGCCGGCCGGACTGAAAATTTATCGGAAGCGCTCCCTTTAGCCAGAAATTCGGTCTGGCAACCCTCTGATCGCTCACACACGTTGACGGCAGTGACATGTATACCGCCTCGGTGGGACCGACTTCTCCGATCAGACGAGCAATCGATCTCCTCGAACTCACGATAAAGGGGACGCTTCCGAATCCCCAGGCGGTGTGAGCGCGAAGTGGTGATTCGAAAGGGAGAAAGACTTCGAGATTCGATGGGGATAGAATGTTGACCATGCCGAAACGATGGTTATTGTGGACGTTCTGCGCGGGATTCGCGCTGGGGCAGACGGCGAAGATCCCGATGACGCCGGAGGATCTGATCGCGCGCAACCTGGGTCCGCGCGACCAGGTGAACCAACCGTTCCCGCCGCATAAGATTATCGGGAACGTTTATTTCGTGGGTCCGCACGCGCTGGGATCGTTTCTGATCACGACGCCGGCGGGGCACATTCTGATCAACAGCGACTTCGAGGAGACGGTACCGGTGATTCGGGCGTCGGTGGAGAAGCTGGGGTTCAAGTTCACCGACATCAAGATCCTGCTGGGCAGCCACGCGCATGGAGATCACATGCAAGGCGACGCCATGATCAAGGAATTGACCGCGGCGAAAGTGATGGCGATGGAGCAGGACGTTCCGGCGCTCGAAAAGATGAGGCCGGAAGGGAAGGCGCATCCGATTGACCGGGTGCTGCACGACGGGGACGAGGTGACGCTGGGCGGCACGACGCTGGTGGCGCATCTGACGCCGGGCCATACCAAGGGCTGCACCACGTGGACCATGAAAGTTCGGGACGGCGGGAAGACGTACGACGTGGTGATCATCGGCAGCGTGGGAGTGAATCCGGGGGTGAAGCTGGTGAACAACGCGGAGTATCCGCAGATCGCGGCGGATTTCGAGCATAGCTTCGCGGTGCTGCGGGGGCTGCACTGCGACGTGCCGCTGGGGTCGCATCCGGGGATGTACGGGATGGCGGAGAAGTACGCGAAGCTGCAAAAGGGGACGGGGCCGAATCCGTATATCGATCCGGAAGGGTATATCGCGGAGCTGAATATCGACGAGGGAGTTTTCAAGCGGGTGCTGGCGGCGCAGAAAGCGGGGCAGTAGGAGGAATCGTCAGAACAGGCGGATGCGGGAGGAGCCGCATTGTTCGAAGACGGATAAGAGGCCGGTGACGCCGAGCATCTCGCGGATCTTCTTGCTCAACTGAATCAGTTCGAGGTCGCAGCCGGCGTTTTTCGCGGAAACGTACAGGCTGACGATGGAGCCCAGGCCCATGCTGTCCATCTTCTCGAGCTCGGCGAGATCGAGAACGATGTGCCGCGTTTCGGGAATTACGCGCTTGACCTCGGCGCGGAGCAGATCGGTGACGCCGGCGACCAGATGTCCGGTACAACGGACCAGGACTGCGCCGTCCGGTTGATGCTCGATCTTGAGGCTGAGCCGCTGCATGACTTCCTACGATAACGCGAAAACATGCAACCCCTGGGAGCGTGTTTACGTCAGGGGACACATCTCGTTATGTTGGGGTCGAAGCGAACGGCGTGGTGGTGTCTCCTGTTCCTAATGGCAGCGGCATGGGCCGGGGCGCAGGGACAGCAGGACGCAGATGCGGGAGAAAAGGTTTACGACTTGGGACCCGGAATTACGCAGCCGCGGGTGACCAGGCAGGTGATGCCGCACTACCCGGACACTCACGGCGTGAAGCTGGAAGGATCGATCACGATTGCGCTGGTAGTCAGCTCCGGGGGATTGCCGGAACGTCCCCACGTAGTGAAGGGAATCGAAAAAGACATCGACCAGAGCGCGCTGGACGCGGTGACCGAGTGGCGATTCGATCCAGCTAAAAAAGACGGAAAGCCGGTGGCGGTGAGGATCGCGCTGGAATTCGAGTTTCACTCCATGTGAGTTCGAGTTTCACTCGATGTGACTTTCGAGTTTCACTCGATGTGACTTTCGAGTTTCACTCCATGTGAGTTCGATAGTCTGCTCCAATGAAGATGTGGAGGTAGAGAGAAGATGGAAACCAAGCAGAAGATGGCGATTGCTGGCTCGGGTCTGGTGATGGCGGGAATCGGGCTGGGAATTGTAGGCGCGGCGTTGATCGTGCCGGCGGTGATCGATTGGACGGTGCGGGCGGTGGAAAAAGGGTCGGATGGATTCGCGGCGACGATTGAGGGTGCATCGAAGAGGGTCGGATCGGTGGCGGGCACGCTGCAGCGATCCTTCCATGAAGCGAAGAAGGCCGGAGTGGCGGAGATGAGGCGCGGCCGGTCCAGTGAAAAGGCCGCCGGATAGAAGTTAGAACGGGTCCGGTTCGGCCAGCAGGGACGCGTTCAAGCGACGCAATTCGCCGAGCAACTCGAGTGGACGGGAGAGCGCGATACCGACATCGTAAGCTCCACGATTGGGCGTGCAGCGGGTAACGGTGCCGAACAGCAGCATCTCCTGAGAGTCGACGCGAATCATGATGCCGACGGGGACCGGCTCGGAGGCACGCAGCCGCGCGCCTTTGGTGGAGATATCGAGCAGACAGGCCTCGACGGGGAGCGTATCCGGCGTCCGGAAAAGTACGGTGTGGTTGGTTTTGATGCGCGGTTCCGACCGGCGTTCCGTCGCCACGGCCGTGTCGTGATCGAGCTGATGTTTGACCATGATTGGCTCGCCTCCCTGCGTTCCATCGCCTTGGGAGCAATTTGGAAACCACCGGGCAAGTCGAGCTTCGCGTGTAGTTTGCGCTTTGGCGGCAGGCCGCAAGAGGGCGGCAAGTGGGTCATCTCAAGTAGTACTGCGCGGGCTGCCCTAAGGCGGATGCAGTAGGACTGCTTACGCTTTGCACGAGACGCGCTATTTTTTGTTCGCTGGGATCACAGTCGCGGGTCCCATGCCGACGATTTCCAACATACACTCCTCATCCTTTGCGCCGTCGTAGTGGAGCTGATTGGCGAAATCGGTGAGAATGGTGCCGGCTTTCATGGGAACGGTAGTGCTCATATCGTAATTGGCGCCGGTGCCGACCCACCAGGTTCCGGAGAGCACGGTGATGAAGCGGTCATGCGGGTGGAAATGGGGGGTGCTGTTGTGATGGGGGTGCCACTTGAGAAGCTGGATATAGAGGCCCTCTTTGGTGGGATCGCCCGCGATGATGGCGGAGGCGCTGGCGCCGTTCCGGCTTTCCACCCACTTAATGTCGCTGGGCGTTTGGACGCCAACGGCTTTGGGATCGATGTCGCTGGCGCTGGCGGCGCCGAGGAAGAAGGCGGTCATCGCTACCACACCAAGCGCGATCGGCCGCAATGCGAATAGTCTGTTCATGGTTCCCTCCTTGATTTGTCTCTACTGGCGATTGCGTTTATAACTTTTGAGCTGCGCGAGCTGGCCGCGGATGAGCGGATTCTCGGGCTCGATTTCGAGGGCCTTTTCGAGCGTGGCGATGGCCGCTTTGTCGTCGAGCTTGGTGGATAATGCCGTGGCGAGCTGGGAGTATGTGCGGACCGATTTCGGGTTGAACTCCAGGTTCACTTGAAGAACGGCGATGGCTTCGTCGGCATTGCGATAGCCGAGACGCTGGGCGAGAACTAACAAAGTGTCTTCGCCGAAATCGTAACTTTGACGGCCGTAGTGGCGGGCGCGCAGTTCGCGGTACTGAGCGATGGCGGCGTCGGCTCCTTTATCGGCGGCGGTCTTGATCAGGATGTCGGTCAACTGGCCGGGGATGGTGACGCCGCGGTGGCAGGTGACGCAACGAACTTCGGTGGTCTCGTCGGGAGGCTTGCCGGTGGCGGCCTGGACCTTGAGATTAATCTCGCGGGTCATGGCGATCATGGCGCGGGCGATATCCTTCTTTGGCTCCGGCGCGCGCACGCCGTGACGGGCGACGTGGCAATAGTTGCAAGTCACACCGAGGGCCTGAGCGATGGCGGGCATGGACGCGACGATGTTCTGATTGGACGCTTCGCGCGCGGGATAGGCGTCGCCGGTCTGCTGCGCCGATGCATTTACAAGAGCAGCATTTAAAAGAGCCACTACCGCAAGAATGAGAACGTTCTTCATGGGTGTATCGATTTATGGCGAGTATACTATTCCGGCGCGGGCTCAGGGGCGGCGAGGGTGAAATTGCCGGCGCGAACGGTGGCGACGGGCGCGATCCGCTGATGAGCAGTGCGCTTCTGGCGGGTACTGTCGAACAGATCGAAGTCGCCGGTTTGAAGTTCGAGGATGGAGACGTCGGCGGTGTTGCCGGGCTCGAGGCTCCCCAACTTTTCGGGAAATTTGAGGATGCGGGCGGGATTCGCGGTGACTTTTTCGAGTGCCTGAGCGGGAGTCAGGCCGAGGAAAAGAAATTTGCCGATGGTGGTGGGCAGGTCAATGACGACGCCGTTGGGCGCGGCGTGGGCGCGATGGATATCGGTGGAAATCGTGTCGGGGAACCAGCCCTGGCGCGCGGCCTGCTCGGCGATCTCCCATTGCAGATGATTGCCATGGGCGAAATCGGTGAAGATTCCGCGCTGCTTCAGGTCGAGAATCTGGGGGAGAATTTTTCCATCGGGGCCGAGGAGGTTGGGGCCGGATCGGGGCGGATTAAAGGGATGGGCGAGGATGTCGCCGGCTTTGAGGATCGCCAGAAGGCCGGGGTCGTTGGTCCAGTGGAGCATGATGGGCAGCGAGGTTTCATCGGCGGCCTGGCGCGCTTTTTTCAAGACGTCGATGTCATGGGGGACGTCGCGGTCGCGGCCGGTAATGCGGACCTTGATGCCCAGGATGGTTTCGCGATTGGCCTGAATGGTCTTGACGGCGGCCGGGACGTCGATCATCTTCGGATCGAGATACAGCTCGTTCTGAACGACCAGGCCGATGGTGGAGATATTGAGCAGCGCGTAGACTCGCGTGGCGGCGCGATCGATGATGTATTTGCGGAATCCGGGGAAGGTGTTGGCGCCCGAAGAACCGGCGTCGACGATGGTGGTGACGGACTTGGGAATCCCGACCAGATCCGGGTCGATGGAAACGGGGAGAAAGGAATCGAAGACGTGGCCGTGCATATCGATCAGGCCGGGGGTGGCGATTTTACCGGCGGCATCGAATACGCGGCGGGCACGGGCACGCGGCAGATTCGCGGCGACGGCAGCGATACGGGAACCGGCGATGCCGATATCGAGGGTCGCGTCGATATTACGGGCGGGATCGAGGACGCGGCCGCCAGCGATCAAGAGGTCGAAGGGCATTTCGTCCTGAGGGGCGGCGACCAAGGCGGCCGCTGCGACGGCCTGCTGAAGAAAATGCCGGCGAAGGATTTCTGCCATTCGATCACGATACGACTTTTCGGAAAGGGAAGTGTAATAGGATGGCCTGTATCATGCGATACGCAACCTTACTCGCGGCGTTGACGGTGTGGCTTCCAGGCGGCGCGGTGGCGCAAACTCAGACGCCATCGAATCTGACACGACTGATCGAGGCCGAGCTCGCGCGGTTTCCGGCGAAGACCGGCGTTTATGTGAAGCATCTGGGGACGGGCGAGGAGGTCGTGATCCGCGGAGACGATCATTTCAACAGCGCCAGCGTGATCAAGATTCCGGTAATGATCCTGGCGTTTCGCCTGGCGGAGCAAAATAAGCTGAACCTGGACGAACGGGTGGAGATCAAGCGCTCGGATTATCGCGGCGGATCGGGAATCTTTCGCTACAACGATCCCGGCCTGAATCCGACGATTCGCGACGTGATCACGCAGATGATCATCACCAGCGACAACACGGCGACCGACATGATGATCGCGAAGGTGGGCGGCGTCGCGAAGGTGAACGAATTTCTGAGGCAGGAGGGGTTCACGACGTCGCGGCTGGTGCAGACGGCGTATGAACTGTTCCGCAAGACGTATGAGGTGCTGGATCCGAAATATAAATCGCTGACGCCGGAGGATGTTTTCGCGCTGCAGAGCAATGTTCCGAGCTTCACCGAGCCCCGGCAGGCGCTGATCCGGCAGATTCGCGAGGCATCCGCGAGGGAACGGCTGAACGACCGGATGAATCAGTTCTATATAAAGGATGAAGCGTACTGGCTGGGCGTGGTGACGCCGTCGGAGATCGGGCGCATGCTGGAGGGAATCGAAAAGGGGACGATCGCGTCGAAGGCAAGCTGCGACGAGATGAAGCGAATCATGCGAGGGCAGCAATCCGGGGCGCGTCGGATTCCACACTACCTGACGGTTCCTGTGGCGCATAAGACCGGGGATCTGGCGGTGGTGGCGAACGACGTGGGAATGGTTTACGCGAAATCGGGAACCATCGTGATTTCGTTTTTCACGCTGGGAATTACCGGCGTGTACGCGGAGACGGAGGATCGGATCGGCGAAGTTTCGCGGCTGATCGTCGAATATTTCGACGGGGTTCGTTAGCGAAACCAGAGCAACCGGTTCTGGCTGGTGACGCCGGTCAGAATTTCTCCATTGCGGGTCACGGTGATGGAGTGCAGACCGTCGGAGGGGACGGAGCCGAGTACTTTGCCGGTTTTGCGGTCGAGTTTCACGATCCAGCCGGGGGAAGGAACGGGCGTGTCGATCGGCTGCATCGCGGCCCAGACGACGTCGCCGACTGCACGCACGCAATAGGTGCGGCCGAGGGGCCATTCGCCGAGATACTTTCCCTGGAGATCGAATTTTTGAATGCGGCCGTTTTCCCGATCGGCGACGTAAATGGTGTTGTCGCGATCGATGGTGATGCCGTGCGGTAAATGGAACTGGCCGGGTCCGCTGCCGGGGGTCCCCCATTGGCGAATCCGCTTACCGGCGGCGGAGTATTCGAGGATGCGGGCGTTACCGTAGCCGTCGGCGATAAAGAGATGGCCGTGCGGCCCGAAGGCGATGTCGGTGGTGCCGACGAAGCGACTCTTACGCCCGGTGGGCTGCTCGCCCACTTCGATCTGCATCAGCTTTTTGCCTTGCGGAGTGAATTTCAGGATGGTGGAGCTTTCGGCGTCGGTGGTCCAGACGTTGCCGGCGGGGTCGATGCGGATGCTGTGAGGAATTTTGTAGAGACCGCGTCCCCAGCTTCGCAGGACATGTCCGGCGGGATCGATGACGACGACGGGGTCGGCTTTATCGCCACGCTGAAGAAGATAAATATTGCCCTGGCGATCGACGTCGACCCAGGAAATCATGCCGAGTTCCCAGCCGGGGGAAGGAGCCTGAACGGCGAGCTCAGTGCGATGGAGGATCGCTTGCGGCGCGGCGTCGAGCAGAGCCCGCAGATGCGCGGTGGCCTCCGCCTTGGCGGCGTCAGTTGGGGGCTGGGCGATAAGACTCACAGAAAACAGCAAGAAGACGGAAGGTTTCATGGATCAGGCTCCAAGGGACATTCTACGCGGTGGGCGGTGATATAATCGCGCCTGCCTATGACCATACGAGCGCTGATTCCCGCGGCGATCGCCGCCTTGACCTTCGCTACCACGGTCCGCGCCCAGGATACGGAAAAACTTCCCACGCCGGGATTTCACCATTTGCATCTGAACTCGACCAACCCGGACGCTGCGATCGATTTCTATGTGAAGAATTTCCCGAGCACGTCGCGGTCGACGTGGGGCGGGATGCCGGCGCTGAAGGCCGGGAAGGTGTACGTGTTATTTACGAAGGTCAGCAAGCCGCCGGCTCTGATGCCGCAGACGGCGGTGTGGCATTTCGGATGGCACGTCACCGATGAGCGGGCGGCGTTGAAGCGGTACCAGGAAATCGGCACCAAGCTGCTGCCGCTCTATACGGGAGATGGGGACGGGTTTGTGTACGTGAACAGCGATTCGTGGCCGGGCGCGGGCGGCACGCTGGGCCGAACCAAATTGCAGATCGCGGAGGCGAAGGCGGAGGGCATCAAGCCGAAAGGCGGCGCGGGATTCGGATACATCGGCGGTCCGGACGGCGCGATGATCGAATACCAGGGCGACATGCCGGCGGAGCGATTCAACCACGTCCACATGTATCAGGACGATCCGTTCTGTGCGCAACTCTGGTATCAGGAGCATCTAAATGCTCCGGCAGGCGGGCGGCGGGGACCGCAGCACACGGCGGCGGATTGCAAAGTGACGCGGGGCGCGGACCGGAGCTGGCCGGCTCTGGATAAGGAAGGGATGTATCGAGTCCCTGGTGCCGGCGTCGCGTTCGACGATGTGGCGTTGAACTGGTACATGAATCCGGGAGACGCTCCGCTGGCGCCGACGCGCGGTCATCTGGCGGATCACATCGCGCTGAGCGTGGCGAATCTGGATGCGTGGATCGCGAAACTGCAAAAAGAAAACGTGAAGTTTCTGCGGAAGACGTATAAGCTCGGCGATACGCGGGCAGTGATGATCGAAGGTCCCAGCCGCGAAGCGATCGAGCTGGTCGAGGTAAAGTAGCGCGGCGCGCCGGAAGTCCGCCCGCGACCCCGGGGCCGAAAGACTGAAGTCGGCTGGGTCATATAGCGCGATGATGGCTAAAGCACGCCTAACAGCGGTCGCCCCCGGCTTTTTTTCGTGGCGCTCCCGGGTCCATTCCGTCATCGTAATCCCATTGCTTTCAAAGACTTAGCATAGTTTCGGGAACTCTCCGTTCTATTAGGGACCTGACAGGTCCCCAATTTGCAATGGATTGAATTTCAATCGTGGAATCTTCAGACGATCATGAAATTCTTTCAGACAATCCTCATTCTGGCCATGCCGGCGGCGCCTTTCGCGTTGGCTCAGTCAGCGACATCCGATCCGGTCAAGATCGGAGACGTTACGATTTCGGGCTCGATACGAACCCGCGTCGAGTCGTGGGATTGGTTTCAAGGCAGTGCCGATAATGACTACACCTACACTGGTTCGATCGCGCGCTTGAGCCTTTCCGAAGCGACCAGCAAGTTCGACTGGCAGTTGGAGATCGGCGCGCCGTTTCTGCTGGGGCTTCCCGATGGCGCGATTGCGAGCGGAGCTCAAGGTCAACTGGGCTTCGGCGCGAGTTATTTTGCGGCAAACAATCACAACACAGACGCGGCGATGGTTTTTGCGAAGCAGGGGTTCGTGCGATTCAAGAGTCTGGGAAACATTGAAGGACAATCGCTCAAGATCGGACGCATGGAGTTTATCGACGGTGCCGAAGTTACGCCGAAGAATGCTACGCTCGCCGTGCTGAAGCGGGAGCGAATCGCGCATCGACTGCTGGGCAATTTCGGATTCTCCGACATCGGGAGAAGTTTTGACGGCGCGGAATACGTGCTCGACGGATCGAGGATGAATCTGACGGTGTTTGGGGGCCGGCCTACGCGCGGCGTTTTTCAGGTCGACGGTTGGGGAGAGGTCAAGGTGAACGTTTACTACGGCGCCTTAACCGGCCAGATGACTCGAAAGCGAACGGCAGGAGAGTGGCGCGTCTTTGTTCTCGGGTATCAGGACCTTCGCGACGGCGTGGTGAAGACGGACAATCGTCCGCTGGCGATCCGGTCCGCGGATACCGGGCATATCAATATCGCGACGTTCGGTGGGCACTACCTGCATACAACGGAAACGGCTGCCGGACCAGTCGACTTTTTGGCATGGGGAGCGCTGCAAACCGGGTCTTGGGGAAATCTGGCGCAGAGGTCCGGAGCGGCGGCGCTCGAAGGCGGATGGCAACCGAGAATTCTCCCCGCGGTGAAACCGTGGCTGCGCATCGGCTACGACTATGGGTCCGGCGACAAGAATGCAAACGACTCGACGCACGGCACATTTTTTCAGATTCTGCCGACTCCCCGGGTATATGCGCGATTTCCGTTCTTCAATATGATGAACAACCGCGACGTTTTTGGAGAATTGTCGGCGCGTCCGACGAAGAAGGTAACGATCCGGTCGGACCTTCACTCCCTGCGGCTGGCGAGCAGCAACGACCTGTGGTATTCGGGCGGCGGCGCTTATCAGCCGTGGACCTTTGGATATACGGGAAGAACGTCGAACGGCCACCTGGGATTAGCGACGCTCTACGATCTGAGCGCGGACTTCAACGCCACATCACATGTAGCGTTGGGCGCTTATGTGGGGCATGCGGACGGAAAACTGGTGATCCAATCCATTTATCCTCAGGGTAAAAATGCGAACCTTGGGTATCTCGAAATGACGGTCAAGTTTTGACGGCCAACATAATGGCGTGTCTGGAGCAGAGCGAGTGCGATTGACGCGAGCCTCTGATTATGCCCTGCGGGTCGTGATCCACCTGGCACATCCGCAAGGTAGCGGCCGAACGACCCGCGAGGAGATCATCCGGAATACAGGCGCGCCGCCGGCGTTCCTGAATAAACTGATCCGCCGCCTGGTTCGAGCCGGTTTTGTGGCGGCGCGTCCCGGCGTGAATGGCGGCTGTATTCTCGCGGTACCCGCCGATTCGCTTTCGGTGCTTCAGGTGATCGAGAGTATCGACGGACCGCTGCGGGTCAGCGAGTGTCTGACGGATACGACAGTGTGCCCGCGTTGTTCCAGTTGCAAACTTCGGCGCCTGCTGGGGCAACTGCAAGACGAGATGGTACGGGTCCTCAGCGCCGCGAAGGTAGCTGATCTGGCGGAGGGTGAGGACTGGACGCAGATTTCTTTGCCGCCGGGCGCAGTGAAGGTAAATCCATGCGGATTATGAAATATTCGATCGCATTTGCTCTTATGATGCAGGATTCAAGGGAGCCTTTTTGATGACGCGCACGAAACCCGGCGGTGGTGCGATTCTTTCGCTAGCCCTGGGGACCTTGTCGTTCGCGGTCTGCTTCGCCGCGTGGGGGCTGATCGCGGCTTTTGCTCCGCGGTTTCGCGAAGCATTTCACTTATCGGCGACGCAAGCGGCATTGATGGTCGCGACGCCGGTGCTGTTAGGTTCTCTGGCCCGACTGCCAATGGGTATGCTGGCGGATCGATACGGCGGGCGGGTGGTCATGTCGCTGCTGATGCTGGTGGTCAGCATCCCAGCCTTCCTGATTCCTTATGCCGGGAGTTACGGCGAGTTGCTGGTCGGCGGGTTCTTTTTGGGTCTGGCGGGCTCGTCGTTCTCAGTAGGCGTCGGGTTCGTTTCCAGGTGGTTCAGCGCTGAAAAGCAAGGCAGCGCGCTGGGCGTCTATGGACTGGGGAACATCGGGCAATCCGCCGCGGTATTTCTGGGACCGTTGCTGGCGGTGTCGGTGGGATGGCAGAACATCTTCAGGGGCATGGCGGTGCTTCTGGTGGTTTGGCCGGTGGCTTTCTGGCTGGTCGCGCGAAACGCGCCGGTGACAGTCGCGCCGAAATCGATCGGACAAATGCTGGGCCTGTTGTCGCGCGAGCGGCTTTCCTGGGCATTATCGGCGTTCTACTTTCTCACGTTTGGCGGATTCGTCGCCTTTTCGATTTACCTGCCGAGCCTGTTGAAGGATCAATTTCATCTGCAGCCGTCGGACGCGGGATTTCGGACCGCGGGATTCGTGGTGCTGGCTACTCTGGTGCGTCCGCTTGGCGGGTGGCTGGCGGATCGCATTGGCGGCGCGCGTGTGCTGTCGGTTGTCTTCTCGGTGGTTGTTCCGTTCGCGTTGCTGCTGGGCTGGCCATCGATGCTGCCTTTCACCATTGGAGCGCTGGGCTGCGCGCTGCTGATGGGCCTGGGTAATGGCGCGGTATTTAAACTGGTCCCACAGTATTTTCCGGGCGAGACCGGCACGGTGACCGGCCTGGTGGGCGCCATGGGCGGGCTGGGAGGCTTTTTCCCGCCGCTCCTGCTGGGGTTCTTTCGAGACAGGATTGGCACGGTCTGGCCCGGTTTTGTTTTACTGGCGCTGGTGTCGATGGCGATGTGGGTGATTAATGCGCGGGTGTTCCTGCCCCGCCAGAATGCGCTTGAGCTCTCGCTTCCGGCGAATCTGACTCATGCCGGGGATCGGATCCGGGCGGCGGCATGGGCAACCTTATTCACGCTGGTGTTGATTGCCGCCATCGTGGTGGGTTCGCGCAATCTTCAGAATTTCGATCCCGCGCTGGTGATCTATACATTCGCGGTCATCTTCGCGACGTGGGGGGTTACGTATCACTACAACGTGTGGTTAGACAAGCCGCCGACGCGGATGTACTGGCGACGGGGGTGGGAGCTTTTCCGGCGTGAAGGAATCTGGCGCACGTCGCTGAAACTGGCTCAACTTACGGGTCGCAACATCGTGGCCCAGTCGTTTATCGCACAGAGGTCGCGGCTCCGCTGGTGGATGCATCAGTGTCTTTTCTGTGGTTGCGTTCTGGCCGCGGCGATCACTTTTCCTCTGGTATTCGGCTGGATCGCTTTTCGCTCCCTGCCAGACGATCAGAACACCTACGTGACCTATCTGTTCGGATTCCCGGCCGGCTCATTCCCGCTTCATACCGTGGTGGCATCGCTGCTGTTTCACGGACTCGACATCGCCGCGATTCTGGTGCTGGCCGGCGTGTTTCTGGCGCTATCGAGACGGCTGCGGGATAAGGGCGCGCAATCCCTGCAGAACTTCGCAATGGATTTTTTCCCGTTGATCCTGCTGTTTGCGATTTCGGTGACCGGTCTGGCTCTCACCGTATCGCAAGAATGGCTGCGCGGGACGGCTTACAGTTTTCTGGCGATTATTCATGCACTCACCGTGATCGCTGGCCTGCTGTTCCTGCCGTTTGGGAAGTTCTTCCACATTTTTCAGCGGCCGGCCCAGTTGGGCGTCAAGCTATATCAGATGACGGGGAAGCAGGGCCCCGCCGCGCTTTGCGTGCGCTGCGGGCAGGAATTCGCTTCCGCGATGCACATCGCCGATCTCAAGACCGTTCTGCCGCAACTAGGTTTCGATTACACTTTGGACGGTGCGGGACATACATGGCAGGAACTGTGTCCGCCGTGCAAGCGAAAGACGCTTTCTTTGTCACAACTCAAACTAAAGTCCGCGGCGCAGGAGTCCACGAATGGCTAAGATCCCGGCGACCGTTGAAGAGATTCGCGAGCAGTACGGACCTCATCCTAATTACACTCCGCAGGGCGGCTGGCAAAGCGAGCCGCGCACAACGCCGGACAAACTGGTCAAGACGCACTGCTGCTTTTGCGGGCAGCAATGCGGCATTCAATTGAAAGTCCGCGACAACCACGTGATCGGATTCGAGCCTTGGGAAGAATTTCCGTTCAATCAGGGCAAGCTGTGTCCCAAGGGAGTGAAGCGCTATTTGCAGTCGAACCATCCCGATCGGCTTCTCGATCCGCTGCTGCGCACCGATCAGGGATTTGTGCGGTCGTCCTGGGAAGAGGCGATGTCGTTTACCGCGCGGCGGCTTCGCGAGATTCAGGAGCGCTATGGCAAGGACGCGGTCGCGGTGTACGGTGGAGCTTCGCTGACCACGGAGAAGTCCTATTTAATGGGGAAGTTCGCACGGGTTGCGCTGGGAACCCGGCATATCGATTACAACGGACGCCTGTGCATGGTTTCCGCCGGCACAGCTTACAAACTCGCATTCGACGTGGATCGCAGCCCAATTCAGTGGTCGGAAATCCCCAAAGCCGATGTGCTGTTCGCGATTGGCGCAAACATCGGGGAATGCGCGCCGATCACGACGGATTATATTTGGCGATGCCGGGACCGGGGAGGAAAACTGATCGTCGCGGATCCCCGGATGACTCCGATTTCGCGCAATGCCGATTTGTTCCTGCCGTTAAAACCGGGGTCGGATCTCGCGCTGCTCAATGGAATGCTGCACGTGATTCTGCGCGACCGCTTGCAGGACGGCGCGTTCATCGAGCAGCACACAACGGGCTTCGACGACGTTAAAGCTTCCGTGACCGGGTTCGACCCGCGAACGGTCGCCGAAATGACCGGAGTGCCGCCGGAAGCGATCGAGAAGGCCGCGCACTGGTTTGCCAAGGCAGACCGCGCGATCGCGATGCATGCCCGCGGATTGGAGCATCAGTCGAAAGGAGTCGAGAACTGCTCCGCGCTGATCAACCTGACGCTGGCAACGGGCCATCTGGGACGCGAGGGGTGCGGTCCGACCATGATCACTGGCCAGGGGAACGGACAGGGAGGACGGGAGCACGGGCAGAAATGCGACCAGCTACCCGGCCAGCGTTCGCTGCTGGATCCCAAGGCGCGGGAACATGTCGCCGGCGTATGGGGCATCTCCCCGGACGATCTGCCGCAGCCTGGCTACACGGCGCAGGAAATCATGAATGCGATTCATGCGGGGGAGATCAAAGCTCTGTTCTCTATTTGCTTTAATCCCGCGGTGTCGCTTCCGCACGCGGATTTCACCCGCGAAGCTTTGGAAAAACTCGAATTTTTCGCGGTCACGGATTTCTTTCTCTCGGAAACGGCGCGATACGCCGACGTGGTGCTGGCCGGCAGTCTGCAGGAAGAAGAGGAGGGGGTGACGTGCAGCGCGGAGGGACGCGTCATCCACATCCAGCGGGCCACGGATCCGCCGGGCAATGCGCGGCGCGATTCGGAAATCGTATGCGATCTGGCGCGCCGGCTAGGCAAAGCGGAATTCTTTGCGTTTAAGACGCCCCGGGAGATCTTCGAGGAATTGCGGCTCGCCTCGCGCGGCGGCCATGCCGACTATTACGGAATTACTTACGAGAAGATCGATCAGCAGATGGGCGTTTTCTGGCCTTGTCCGACCTTGGACCACCCGGGTACGCCCAACTTGATGCAGAACGGAATCTCGTTTTATCCCGACGGGAAATGCCGGTTCCAAGTGGCGACATGGCGGGAAAGCGGAGATCCGGTGAGCCCGGAGTTTCCGGTTTTTCTTTCGACCGGACGCGTCGTGAGTCAATATTTATCCGGAACTCAAACGCGCCGGATCGGCGGGCTGGTGGACATCTACCCGGAACCTCGCGTGGAGATCCATCCACGTTTGGCGGAACAGCACGGCATCGCGGACAAGGACTGGGTGACGATCACGTCGCGGCGATCGGAGATTACGCTTCAGGCGAGCGTCGTCAAGACGATTCGGCCAGACACGGTTTTCATCCCTTACCATTGGGCGGACAAAAAGAGCGCCAACAAGCTCACGCATCGGACGCTCGATCCACGCAGTAAGATCCCTGAGTTCAAAGTATCGGCGTGCAGGATCCGCAAATCGAGCGGCCCGGAGGAGTCCAGGTAATGTACGGCTACGAATTTTATGTGGATCCCTCGCGCTGCATCGGATGCCAGTCCTGCGTGAAGGCGTGCGAGGAATGCGATACGCATCGCGGCCGCTCGATGATCAATTTCGACTTCATCGATCGCGCGGAAACGATCGGAACCGCCGCTTATGTTTGCTGGCACTGCGACGAGCCCACCTGCGCGCAGGCGTGTCCGGCCGACGCGATCAAGAAGGGCGAGGACGGCGTGGTGATGTCCGCGCTGAAGCCGCGCTGCATCGGATGTTCCAATTGCGTGCTGGCGTGTCCCTTCGGGATTCCGAAGATTGTTCCCGAATACGAGCTCATGATGAAGTGTGACATGTGTTACGACCGCACTTCGATCGGAAAACGCCCGATGTGCGCCACCGTTTGCCCCAGCCAGGCGCTGGCTTATGTGCGCAAGGAGGACATCGCGGCGCGGCGCGAGAAGCCGTCGAACGTATTTCATTTCGGTAATCAGACGATCACGACACAGGTTTACATGATGACTCCGCCGGGAACGGATTCCGTCACACTGGACATCACCGAATACATTTGGGAGAAGCAGAATGCCTGAGGATTGCAAGTGTAAGTCGACCGAGAACGCGCCGCTGTGGCGGGACGAATTTTCCGTATCGCGAGCAGACGAGCGCTACGTAAGCCGCCGGCAGCTGGCGAAGTTCCTCACTCTGGGCAGTCTGGGCATGTTCGCCGGCAATCTGTGGATCCTGATGCGGAGCTGGTTGCGGCAGCCAACGGCGTATCAGCCAAGCATCGTCGCAAAAGCCGGCGAAATCCCGGTGGGCGGCGTGAAGTTGTTTCAATATCCCCAACAAGGCGACCAGTGCATCATGGTCCGCACGTCGGACGATGCTTACGTGGCGTACAGCCAGAAATGCACGCATCTCTCATGCGCTGTGTTTTACGCTCGCGAGGAGAATCGATTGGAATGCCCTTGCCATCAGGGCTATTTCTCGATCACCGACGGCTCCGTTTTGCAGGGACCGCCGACCCGGCCGCTGCCGCGGGTGGTGCTGGAACGCGACGGAGACAAACTGATCGCGATCAAGATGGAGCCGCAAGCATGACTCCCGACCGTCCCCAGCAACGGCGGGGGTTGACCGCCATCGACGCGATCACAGCCCTCCTGGTGATTCTTCTGGCGGTGCAGGTATGGCTGCTCTCGGCGACGCTCGACGCATTTCTGGCGGGTCACATGGAGACCGCTTTGCCGGGAGCGATCGTATCGGGGATTCTGTGCGCGTCCTGTGTCGCGATGTATTTCTTCATCCGGCGAGTGGATCGCGACGCGCGGCCTCGCGGCTGAATCTTCGCTTCAGCGCCTGCGCGCGCATTTCCGCGGTTCGGCTGAGTTGGCAGTGACTTCGATTACTCCATTAAGGGAAAATTAATTCGTGACGGGCCAATCTTCGAAGCAGATCCTTAAGGCGACGCCTCTCTTCGCGGCGCTGGATGATTCCGAAGTAACCTCGCTCGCGGAGCGATGCGGAATCCGTCCTTACGCGCCCGGGGAAATGCTGTTCTCCGAAGGCGAGGCCTGCAAGGGGTTATATATCGTGGTTTCAGGGCGGGTCCGGATCTTCAAGACCGCCTTAAACGGCCGCGAACACGTCCTCACAGTGGAGGGGCCAGGAGCCTCCGTCGCGGAACTCCCGGTGTTTGACGGCGGCAAGTATCCGGCTTCGGGATCGGCGATGGAAAAGACCGAGGTTCTGTTCATTTCACGATCCGACCTGCGCGCCATCTGCCTGGAGAAGCCCGAGGTGTCCTTGAAGATGTTGCAGGTGGTGGGAACGCGCCTTCGCCGGCTGGTCGGAATCATTGAGGAACTCTCTTTCACTACCGTTCGGCACCGGCTGATCTCCTGGCTGCTGCGTCAGGCGGCCGCCGAAGGACGCGCCAGCGAGCGCGGCACGGTGCTTTCGCTGAATGCAAGCCAGCAGGAACTGGCAGCCCAGATCGGCACCGTTCGGGAGCTGATCTCGCGTAATCTCGCTCGTTTGCAGGCGCAAAGTTTTATCGAAATGGACGGACGCGAGGTTACTATTCTCGACAAAGAAGGCTTAGAGGCCGACCTGGCATCGGTGGTCTGAAGCTTTTCCGTCGCCGGGTGACTTTAGTCACTGCACACGGCGCGTGCTCGCCGTATTCTCAAACCAGAGACGAGCACAATGCCAACAACCACTGAAAAGACCGTCCGTGAAATCGCGCTGGAAGATCCCTCCAGCATTCGGGTTTTTGAGTCCCTGGGGATCGACTATTGTTGCGGCGGAAAACGGCCGCTGAGCGACGCCTGTTCGCGCGCCAATGTCGACGTCGATCGTGTGACTGAGCTCCTGGCGGATGCCCGCCGCGATGCAAATTCCGGCGACTCGGGAGAATGGGGCCGAAAAACTCTACGCGATCTGATCCAACACATTGCTGAAAATCACCACGGTTATGTGCGGCGCGAAACACCCCGCCTTCAGACGATGCTGACCAAAGTGGTCACCAAGCACGGCGCGGGTCATCCGGAACTGGCCCAGATTCAGGAGCTGTTTCTGGCGGTCAGCCAGGAACTCTCCACGCACATGCTGAAGGAAGAACAGGTTCTGTTCCCCTATATCGAGCGGATGGAGCAATCGGTGCTGGCGGGCGAACCCGTTCCTTCCGCATTCTTCGGAACGGTGAAGCGTCCGATCGCGAATATGGTGGCGGAGCACGACGATGCCGGCGCGGTGCTCGCTCAGATTCGAAATCTGACTGGCGAATACACCGCACCGGCGGGCGCATGCCCGACGTTTCTCGGGCTGTATCGAGGGCTGCTGGAGTTCGAGCGCGATCTTCATCATCACGTCCATCTGGAAAACAACATTCTGTTTCCGCGAGCGGTGGCGATGGAAGAGGCCCGCTGAGAGAGATGAATTATGGCGGCCGAGCCGATTACTTTTTCCGCGCCACACAAGAAGTTGGGCAAACGCGCGGGTCCGGATTACTCGCAAACCGTCCGGCGAACATTTCAGCTCGTTTTTCTGCTGGTGAACATCTGGATCGGAATCCAGTTTTATCTATTCGTCCGCTATTACGAAACGGGCGGCTCGTCGTTTCAGGCGCCAAGGCCGCCGGGCGTGGAAGGCTGGCTTCCCGTCGCTTCGCTGATGAATCTGAAGGCCCTGCTTCTCACCGGCCGGCTGCCGAAAATACATCCGGCCGGCACGCTGCTTCTGATTGCCTTCCTGGCAACTTCCTGGATCTTCAGAAAGAGCTTCTGCTCTTGGCTATGTCCGGTAGGAACAGTCTCGCAGTATCTCGCGCGTTTTGGCCGCAAGCTATTTGGACGAAATTTTAGGCTCCCCAGTCCGCTGGACATTCCGCTGCGAGGCTTGAAATATCTGTTCATGGCATTGTTCCTCTACGCCGTGATCCCGATGTCGGTGGTAGCGATCCGCCAGTTTCTGGACAGCCCCTACGGCATCGTGGATGACGTTAAGATGCTGAACTTCTTCCGGGATCTGGAAATCGGCGGCGTCATCGTTGTTATGGTTCTAGTCGCAGGTTCGATGCTGGTCACAAACCTGTGGTGCCGTTATCTCTGCCCCTACGGAGCCCTCATGGGCCTGGCAGGGATGTTGAGCCCCGTGCGGATTCGCCGCAACGCGGACCTCTGTATCGATTGCGCCAAATGCGCCAAAGCCTGCCCATCCGCGCTCCCGGTGGACCAACTGGTGAGTATTCGATCGGCGGAATGTACCACGTGTATGCGATGCGTAGCTTCATGTCCCGCCGATGGAGCGCTGTTTCTTGCGGCTCCCGGCAAGAAGCGTGTACCGGTCTGGTTGATTGCAGCGGGTATCGCGAGCCTGTTCCTGGGCAGCTACATTTTCGGCGTTGCGAGCGGCCATTGGCAAACCTACCTGCCCGATTCGGTTTACTTACGGCTGGTCCCGCATGCCGACGAATTTGGCCACCCCTAAGCGATATGAATCACTAAGGAATGGGAGCGGCGATCGGGCGTCATTTGACGGTGAATGGGACGGACGCGACGGTGTTTTCCCACTCCATCTGGAGTTTGCCGCCATTCGCTCCCGCGGGCAGCAGCGAGATTTTGAAAACGTCGATGGGCGCGGCGGGCTTGCTCATATCCATGGGCAGGCGGCCGAGGTCGCGATCCTGGTGATATTCGAGGCCCCACTGGCCGGTCTGTTTATTGACGATGAGCTGCCACTGTTTCTGATCGAGCCAGACGAACAGAGTATAGTCGCCGGGCGGCACCGTCAGGTTTCTGATCTGCAAGATACCGTCCGTGTGGAGCGCGGTGGCATCGTTCGCTCCCGCGCGCCAGACCTTACCGTACGGCTCCAGGCCGCCGAAAATCTTGCGGCCATGCATCTGCGGAGCGCAGTACTTGATCGTGATCTGCTTGCCGGCGATAGTGGCGCGCGCAGTCGCCGGCGGACTGGTGTATTGCCCGAAGGCGGCGCTCGCGAACAACGTCAGGGTCGCGACAACGGACTTGATCACTTCAGCGGCGCTTCCTTGGCGCTTCCGTAGTACAGGCCGTTGAACAGGAGTTTGAAAGTCGCGTGCGGCTGCGAGCGGAAAGCAACCTCGGGACCGAGCATGGTCACCTTACCTTCGCCGACGGTGGCTTCGGCTACCGCCGTGGCGCCGTCGAGATATTGCTGGCCCCAGGCCCATCCGCTATCGAGATTGGTGGACCCGGAGAACCATGCAACAGCGGAGGTCTTCTTCTGTTCGGAATCAGGAGCGAGCCGGAATTCGGGGCTGTTGTCGAAGAACATATCCACCTGCGAAGGCATTCCATAGGCTAGCGGATTGGTGTTGTCGACATGAGCCTTCATCAGCGAGCCGGGAATATAGAACTTCTCGCGAGAGAGCGGACGATCCTGCCCGTTCGGTCCTTTATCGGTGAGGTAATTCTTCACCGGGACGCCGAGCAATTCGCCGAGGTCGGTGGAGCTTCCGATGGTCAGGATGGATCCGCCGGATTCGACGAATTTCTGGAGCTGCGGAAGAGTTTTTTCGGGTGTGATCTTGCCCATCCATCCGCGATATTCTTCGGGAACGTCCTCCGGCTTGACGGCGCCGCCGAACATTCCGCCGCCACCGCCGCGTCCACCGCCGTTTGCGCGGAACGCGCCATCGACGAAGACCAGCACGTCGAATTTACTCTTGAGATCCCCAGCGTCGAGCGTTTCCGGATAGACGTTCTGATAGGGAAATTCATATTGCTCGAAGAGCCAGCGCGTCCAGCCGGCGGGCATCAGGCCGCCGTACTGATCGTATAGGCCGATTCGAATCGGTTTGAGTTTCATCGCCTCGCCGGTGGGAGCTTTGGCGACGGCATAGGCGGGGACACCGAGGTCCTTCGCGCTCTTCTCAAGAATCGAACGGACGTTTGCGGAGGCGGGCACCCAGATGGTGCCGGTGCCCAGGTCCTGACCTCCGATATCCTCGGCTTTCTTCAGCCAATACACGTCGGCGCCAGCTTTGAGCAGCCGGTTCACCACAATAAACGAGTTGTTGATGCGATGGCTGATGAGATATCCAGCGGGACTCGAGACGCCGGTCACTTCGGTCGCGGGAGGAGGCAGCACACCCTTGACTTTGGTGAAGGGTCCGTCGAAGCCATCGAGGATGCGGTCGAATTTCACGCCCATCTGGTAGGCGAGGGTCCAGCCGGCGATGTCATAGGGAGGCTTGGGAGGACCGCCGGGATAGGCGAAATCATTGGGGTGATCCTGCGGCTCGAACATATCCATCACATGAGGACGGAAGGCCTGCGCTGTCTTGACGACGTAGGATCCGGCGGGATAGGACTTGCCCTCGACGGTGAACGCGGCAGTGGCGCGTTCGACATCGATACCAGTTCTTGATCAAAGCGTCGATAAATTCAGTGGCGGTGGCGAAGTCCGCCTGATCGGAAGGAATAATGTAACCGCGCGGATCGCGATATTTGGGATCGTGCAGCACGGTGTTATAGAGCTCGCTCGGAATGGTTTCGGCGCCGAGGCCGCCGGAAGTCAGACCAGGAGGAAGACCACCTGGAGCACCCCCGCCGCGTCCACCACGACCGCCACGTCCGGCCGGCTGCATTTTCGCCGCCGCTTCTTCGAGCGCGGTCGATGCGCTTGGGTGTGACGGTCCAATTATCATGACTGCCCTTTTCGATGGAGTTCCGGCCCATCTGATAAATGTTGTAGAGGAACGTCTCGCGATAGCGCGAAGCCAGATCGAGGATGGCGCGATTGTTGGTGACCTCGTATTCGATGGACTGGCGGTAGTGCCACTTCTGAGTGCCCGTGGTCGGTGCGATGGGCAGCGGCCAGTCGCCTTGCGGGAGCTGTTTATCGGCCACCAGCGGAATGTCGACAGGCGTCGGGCTGCCGATAATTTCGGTCAGGATGCCGATCATGTTGTGGAAATAAGTGACGGTGCGGAGACCGCCATTCCACCAGGTGGAATAATTCGCGCCGGTGCGCATGGCGGATCCGCCCTTACCTTCGGCGACCAGTCGGCTGTGCATCGCGGTGCCAACCTGCTCGATACCCAGCGGCACCAGCGGATCGAAATTGTAATTAAAAGGATCGCGGAACGGCGGCATGAAAATGACGGCACCCGCAGGCCCGGTCTGATGATGGTTGTAGACGATCTCGGGATACCATTCGTCGAACAATACGCGATTGATGTTGGTGGATTCCTTCATCGCCGACATGTAGAAATCGCGATTATCGTCATGGCCGACGTACTTGGCCCACAGACGCGGCAACGCCGTGCGAGACTGCGCTTCAGCGGATCTTTTTCGCGCATGTACCAGTTGGCGACCAGTTCCTGGCCGTCGGGATTCACCAGCGTGTATAGCCCGATCACGTCGTTCAGAAAGCGCATGGTTTCAGGATCGGTGCGGCTGGCCATCTGATAGACCATTTCCATGAGCTGCTGGGAGCCGACGGTTTCGGTGGCGTGCAGGCCTCCGTCGATCCAGACCACCGCCTTGCCTTCGCGCGCGAGAGTATGCGCCTGGGCGTCGGTCAGCCCTTCGGCGTGCGCGAGGCGCGCGGAAATGTCGCGGTAATGATCGAGCCGCTTGATGTTTTCGCGGGCGACGAGATGATCATCATGTACTGGCGGCGTCCTTCTTCGGTGGGGCCGATGTCGACCAGCTTGCAGCGGTCGCATTCGGACGCGATTTTCTTCCAGTACGTCTCGAGCTGGGAATAGCTCGCCATCATGTAATCGTCGCCGATGTTGAATCCGAGGGCGTCTTTGGGAGTGGTAATTTTCGGAGCGTTTTGCGCCGAAACGGGCAACGTGGCCAGCAGAAGAATAAGAAGATGGGCTGGAGATGGACGAAGCTTCATGAGGTTGAGTGTACCTCAATCGACGCGCATGCAGACGATGCGCGGGGCACTATTTGCCGAAGGCTACAGCGGAATTAGCCCCCGGCGCAGGCCGAACATCACAGCCTCGGTACGGCTGCCCGCGCCCATCTTCGAAAGAATCGAATTGACGTGGAATTTGACGGTGTGCTCGGAAATATCCAGCTTCCACGCGATGGTTTTATTGCTGGAACCTTCGGCCAGGAGGCGGAGCACTTCGATTTCGCGCGGAGTCAGGGGATCGCCGGAAAGATCGGGCGGGTCGACGGTGGCAGAAAATACGGCTTCCCGCGACTCCGGAGGCAGCACGATCCAGCCGGCGGCCACGGCGTGAATGGCGGCGACGATCTCGTCCGCCGGGAGATCGCGGGGCACGATTCCCCGAACCCCGGAGCGCAGAGCAGTGCGGACCCGGGCAGGTTGAAAGTCGTCGACCAGCGCGAGCAATGGCACGACGGTCAGGTCGAGTAAGTCCTGGCCGCCATCGCCGTTCCAATCGAGGATGATGACATCCGCATCGACGGCCGCGAGCTGTTGCGCGGCCTCGGACAAATTTCCGGCGAAGCCCGCGATCTCGATTCGATCCGCGATCAGGGCGGCCAATCCGGCGCGCAGGACCGGGGACGCGGATACGATCAACGCGCGGGCCACTCAGGCTCCATCACTTGCTCTTTTCGGCGACGGTGAGCGGCAGTTCGATCTTCTTCCCGCCACGCAGAATAGTCAATGACACTGTCTTACCGATATTGTCGGCGATCAGGAATCCCTGAACGTCGCGGGTGTCTTTTACCGGGCGGCCGTTGATGGCGACGAGAACGTCGGCGAAGACCAGCCCGGCTTTTTCGGCGGGACTGTCCTTTTCAATGCTGACGACCAGCATGCCGCCGGGGGCGAGATCGGCCGGCAGGGGCACGGGCTGCAATCCGACGCCGAGATAGGCGCGGGCCACGTAACCACGCTTCAGCAAATCGCCGCAGATGCGGTCGACGGTGGCGCTCGGGACGGCCACGGGAGCGATTCGGGAAAAGACCGTGGTGGCGATGCCGATCGCGTCGCCGGCCGCGTTTACGACGGCGGCGCCGGCCGCGCCGGCATAGAGGGAAATGTCGAGGCGCAGGAATCGATCCAGACGTCCGCCGCGCCAGGTGTTGGAGGCGTTGCCGGCGACGCTGAGGATACCCATCGCGGCGCAAGTGCCGATCTCGCGGTGGCGGCCGATGGCCAGAACGATTTCGCCGGTGCGAACCTCGACGGATGCACGCGGGATCACGGGCATCGCGCCGGCGTCGAACTTCAGGACCGCCAGATCCGTGCCCGGATCGCGCCCTACCAATTCCGCAGCCGCTATTTTCCCGTCCGGAAGCACCACACGAATCTCTTCATCGCGCCGCAGCGTGTGTTCGGCGGTAACGATGGCGCCGGCGCTCCAATGCACGCCGCTCGACGGCATTCTGCCGCCGCCATAAATCGCTACCACGGACGGCTCCACTTTCTTTACTAGCGAAGCCACGTCATCGGAGAGTCGCGTCAAACTGTTTTCCATATAACCTGCCCTTCCTCTACAGCATGCAGCGAGGGGACGCGCGGGCGCATCGGAAATTAGTGCAGGCACGGCCTGGAAGAATGGCCAGGATAGAAAAAAACCCAGTCAGGCAGATTAGCCGGCGCCCGACTGGGTTACAGCAAAACGTGGGAGTTGCCGAACTGTGGAAGCCAGTCGCAACTGGTTTCCGAAATCTTAGACTGCTACGGCGGACAATCGTTTCAGAGCCACGGGCGAAAGCGCGGTTCCGGCACGAAGATTTTTCCCGAAAGCCAAACAGGGAATCCACGTCTAACCGTTGCATGATTGCGAAAACAGATGTCGAACGGCTGGATGAACTGGTCGACGAGTTGAGCTCGCCGGCCGAGACTCAATGCGAGCTGGTCCGGGAACACATCGAAGGCGCGCGGGCCGGCCTGATGGGCGGAATCGTGGAAGAATACGCTCTGAATCTTCGCCTGGCCAAAGAGACGCTTAACTGCATCTCGGATCCGGAGCGACGGCAGCGGGTGGGCGCCATCCTGCACGAGCTTCTCGCGGGGGAGAAACTTTATCCGGAACCCGCCTGAATCGCGATCACGAGGTCAATACGCGGGTGGATCGCTCGCGGGGAAAGACAGTTCCGATCCGAGGTCGACCTTGTCGATTGCAGCGCTCCGATTCGCTCGGGTCACCGCCCTGCCGGTGATTCCAAACCGGATCAGCTCGGCGCCAGCGAAAGCCCACATCCAGGTTGCCGGCTCAGCGGAACGAATCCGCGACAGCATTATGCCGCCGGCGATCGCGGAAATTAGTCGCGCGTAATCCTTGGCTTCAGAGCTCATGAGAACACCTCACCCACGGCGGCGCCGAAAAGCCCCGCAGCGATCAGAGCCGCAATCAGCGCGCCGACGCAGACTTGGTCGACTTCTGCGCATCTTCCGGACGCGCGATGTCGATGCCGCCTTTGAAATAGGCCCCGTCTTCAATGACGATACCGGCGGTTTTAACGTCGCCCACCAGGTTGGCGCCTTTGCGCAGAACGATCCGCTGCACCGCCTCGACGTTGCCCTTGATCATCCCGCCGACGACCACTTCGGCTGCCCGAATGTTCGCCTCGGCTTTGCCATTGGGCCCCACAGTGAGGCGGCTATCGGATTCCAGCTTGCCTGTGACTTCGCCGTTCACCTGAAGCTCATCCTTGCTGTATACCTCACCCTTGATGCGCATGGTCTCGCCGATGATGGCCCCGCTCCCGCTAAACGCGGTTTCCGGGATGTTGGCCGGCCGCGACTGCGGAGCGGCGCTCGATGGCGCCGGCGGCGCAGGAGCGGGGGCGTTCTGATCTTTATTCCACATAAGTCCTTTCAAGCAGCACGCAACGTTCCATCCGGTTGCGCTGATTCCTTTGATGTTGCCCGCGGGCAAACGCTGCCGCGGGGGCATTTTCTACCGCTCGGTTGCATTTCTTTCCTTGCGGGCTGCGGAGTCTTCCGCGAGATTCCTGCGAGTGATAACGTGAAGGCGGCGAGCTTGGGCGTCGCTGCCAGGGTCCAGGAAGCGAATTCATGAGCGAAGTCCGCGTATGGGCGCCTCATGCCCATGCGGTTCAATTGCGCACGGGCGGCGACGCGGTCAGTATGCAGCCCGCCGATCACTTGTGGTGGCGCGCTGACGATGGCCTGCCTAGCGCGGGAACGGATTATTCCTTCGCACTCGATGGCGATGGCCCACTGCCCGATCCACGCTCGCCGTGGCAGCCGGATGGCGTTCATGGACCTTCGCGAAGGGTCGATCATTCCGCATTCCGGTGGACCGATCGCCACTGGCAGGCTCCTCCGCTTTCTTCCGCCGTTATCTATGAGCTGCACATCGGCACGTTTACGAAAGTCGGCACTTTCGAAAGCGCGATCGAGCGCCTGGATTATCTGGCTGACCTGGGAATCACCCATGTCGAACTGATGCCGGTCGCTGAATTTCCGGGCCGATGGGGCTGGGGATATGACGCGGTGGATTTGTTCGCGCCGCATCATGCCTACGGGGGTCCGGAGGGACTGAAAACGCTGGTCGATGCGTGCCACGCGCGCGGTCTCGCGGTTCTGCTGGACGTGGTCTACAATCATCTGGGCCCTTCCGGTAATTATCTTAGCCGTTACGGTCCTTATTTCACCACGAAATATTCGACGCCCTGGGGGGAGGCCGTAAATTTCGACGGGCCGGGCAGCGCCGAAGTGCGCCGTTTCTTCTGCGACAACGCGCTGATGTGGCTGCGGGATTACCATTGCGACGGATTGCGTCTGGACGCGGTGCATGCGATCTTCGATTCCTCGGCGACTCATTTCCTGGCACAGCTTGGCGAGGAAGTGCACGCACTCGAAGCCCATCTGGGCCGTCGTTTGGTGCTGATCGCGGAGAGCGATGCCAACGATCCGCGGTTGGTTACTCCACGCGAATGCGGCGGGCTGGGAATGGACGCGCAATGGAGCGACGATTTTCATCATGCCTTGCACGCCGCGTTCACCGGAGAACGCGCCGGCTATTATCGCGACTTCGGTTCGCTCGCGGAACTGGCTAAAGCTCTGACCCACGCTTTCGTCTACGACGGCCAGTATTCTCGTTTTCGCGAGAGATTCCACGGCGCCCGGCCAGTGGGCCTGTCCGGCGGGCGATTTCTCGCTTATATTCAGACTCACGACCAGGTCGGCAATCGCGCCCGAGGCGAGCGCATCGGCCAGCTGGTCAGCTCCGGCAAGGCGCGGATTGCCGCAGCGCTGGTGCTGCTCAGTCCGTACCTCCCGATGCTGTTCCAAGGCGAGGAATTCGCCACGTCCAGGCCTTTCCAATACTTCACGGACCATCACGATGCGGATCTGGCGCGCGCCGTCACCGAGGGCCGACGGCGGGAATTCGCCGCGTTTGGATGGAAACCCTCGGCGGTCCCGGATCCTCAAGATCCTGAGACATTTCGACGCTCCAAGCTCGACTGGAGCGAGGCTGATCGCGAGCCGCATGCCGCGATGCTCCAGTGGTATCGGCAATTGATCGCCCTTCGTCGTGCGGTTCCTGATTTGACCGACGGCCGCCTGGATCGGGTGGAGGTGGAATTCGACGAGAACTTGCAATGGATTACGGTCCGGCGTGGAGGGATAGCCGAAGCCTGCAATCTGGGACCGGTCCGTCGTACGATTCCGTCGCCGCCATTGGAAATGGTGCTGCTCGCATCCAAGCCTGGATTATCGTTGAAGGCGGGCATCCTGGAATTGCCGCCCGAATCCGTTGCTGTACTTGGTACCGGTAAAAATTCAGAAATTTTTGCGCAGTCCGCAGTTTTGACACGCGACACCAAGAGCGAGGACCCGGCATCTCTTCCACTTTAGATTGAGTTAGCTGATGGCCAAGGACTTGCAACCAAAACAACACTCAACGATGCACGTCGCGCAATCCAGCCATTCCGCGGAGGAAATTTTAAGGCAAGCGGACGAGCGGCGACGGGTGGTGGTGGAGAGCGTCGCGCCGGAAATCGATTGCGGCCGTTTCCCGATCAAGCGTGTGATCGCGGATGTGGTGGAAGTGGAGGCCGCCGTTTTCGGGGACGGCCACGATCAGATCGCCGCGCGCCTGCTTCATCGGCGGGAAGAACAGAGCCCCGAGAAACAGCGCAAGGATGAGAACGCCTGGACCGTGGTGCCGATGAAGCCGCTGGGCAACGACCGCTGGCTCGCGTCGTTCGTCGTCCCGGCCGCCGGACGCTACCGCTACACCGTCGAAGGCTGGGTGGATCATCTCGGGACCTGGCTCGCCGACCTGCTCAAGCGCATCCAGGCCGGGCAGGATATCGAGGTGGACATACAGATCGGCCTCGATCTGATCGCCGAAGCCGCGCGACACGCGCCGGGCGCGGAGGCGGACCGGATCCGGCATTGGATGCGCCTGATCTCGCAGGCGACCGACGCGGATGAACGCAACGCCGCCATCTTCAACGAGGACTTCGCCGATCTGGCGCGGTCCCATCCCGATCCGAAGCGGATTACCCGCCATGGAAAAGAACTGGCGGTAGTGGTGGACCGCCGCAAAGCGGAGTTTTCGGCATGGTATGAAGTGTTTCCGCGATCCTGTTCCTCCGAAGCCGGACGGCACGGGACTTTTCGCGACCTGGAGCAGCGGATCCCTTACATCGCATCCATGGGATTCGACGTGCTCTATCTCCCACCGATTCATCCTATCGGCACGGCCTTCCGGAAGGGCCGGAACAATGCGCCGGCCGCGCAGCCGGGCGACGTCGGCAGCCCCTGGGCGATAGGGTCGCGTGAGGGCGGCCACATGTCGATTCATCCTCAGCTCGGCACGCTTCGACGATTTTCACCGGCTGTTGCGCACGCGCGAACGAGGCTGGGTTGGAAGTGGCGCTGGATATCGCGTTCCAGACCACGCCGGATCATCCTTATGTCCGGGAGCATTCGGAGTGGTTCCGCAGGCGGCCCGACGGATCCATTCAATACGCGGAAAATCCTCCGAAGAAGTATCAGGACATTTATCCGTTCGATTTCGACAGCTCCCATTGGCGGGAACTGTGGCAGGAGCTGAAGCAGGTATTCGTGTTCTGGATCCAGAAGGGCGTGCGGATTTTCCGCGTCGATAATCCCCACACTAAGCCGTTCGCTTTCTGGGAATGGGTGATTGGCGAGCTGAAGGGCGAGTATCCCGAAGTCCTGTTTCTGGCCGAGGCATTCACTCGTCCGCACGTGATGTACCGGCTGGCCAAACTCGGATTTTCGCAATCCTACACTTATTTCGCGTGGAGAGATTCCGCGGCGGAGCTGACCGAATATTTCACCGAGCTGAATGAGCCGCCCCTGCGCGAATTCTTCAGGCCGAACCTGTGGCCGAACACGCCCGACATACTCACCGCATTTCTGCAAACCGGCGGCCGTCCGGCGTTTCTGATCCGCTACCTTCTCGCAGCGACGCTGAGCGCCAACTATGGCATCTACGGTCCAGCCTTCGAGCTTTCTGAGAATGTCGCGAGAGAGCCGGGAAGCGAGGAATATCTCAACTCCGAAAAATATGAGGTCCGGAACTGGAAGCTGGATGATCCGCGAAGTCTCCGGGATGTGATCGCGCGGGTAAACCACATTCGTCGCGAAAATGCCGCACTGCAGCTCAATCGCACGCTGCGCTTTCACCCGGCCGATAATCCTCATCTGCTGTGTTACAGCAAGGTGTCCGCCGGCGGGGATAACGTCATCGTGGTGGTGATCAATCTCGATCCGTTCCAGAAGCAGTGGGGATTTGTCTCGCTGGATCTCGATGCGCTGGGCCTCAATTCTTCGCGGCCGTTTGAAGCGCATGATCTGCTTGGCGGCGATACCTATTTCTGGCAAGGCTCGCGAAATTATGTGGAGCTCACGCCGGAGTTCCGGCCGGCGCACATCCTCCGGCTGCGCGGCGGAGCGTGACCATGAAGCGTCCAGGCAGCGCGTCGGATCCGTTGTGGTACAAGGACGCCATCATCTATGAGCTGCACGTGCGCGCTTTCGCCGACGGGAACAACGACGGCGTCGGCGATTTCCCGGGCCTGCTTCAAAAGCTCGATTATCTGCAGGACCTGGGCGTCACCTGCCTTTGGCTGCTGCCGTTTTTCCCCTCGCCATTGCGCGACGACGGCTACGACATCGCCGATTACATGAACGTCCATCCCAGCTACGGCACGATGGAGGATTTTCAGGCGTTTCTCGCCGCCGCGCACGATCGCGGATTGCAGGTGATGATCGAGCTGGTCATCAATCACACCTCCGATCAGCATCCCTGGTTTCAGGCCGCGCGCAACGCGCCGCCCGGCTCGCCCGAACGCGATTTCTACGTATGGAGCGATAGCGATCAGAAATATAAGGACGCACGAATCATTTTCACCGACACCGAAAAATCCAACTGGACCTGGGATCCGGTGGCGAAGGCTTACTTCTGGCATCGCTTCTTTTCGCACCAGCCCGATCTCAATTACGACAAGTCCGCTGGTGGTGGAAGAGATCCTCAAGGTGATCCGATTCTGGCTGGATCTCGGCGTGGACGCGCTGCGGGTGGACGCAATTCCCTACCTGTTCGAGCGCGAGGGCACCAGCTGCGAGAATCTCCCCGAAACGCACCAGATCGTGAAGCGGTTCCGCGCGCGAGATCGATGAAAATTATTCGGCGCGCATGATGCTTGCCGAAGCCAATCAGTGGCCGAGCGACGTGCTTCCGTATTTCGGCGACGGCGACGAGTTTCACATGGCGTTTCATTTCCCGCTGATGCCGCGCATCTACATGGCGCTGCGCCAGGAGGATCGCCTGCCCGATCGTCGACATCATGGCGCAGACCCCGGAAATTCCGCGAACTGCCAATGGGGCTTGTTCCTTCGCAATCACGATGAGCTGACGCTCGAAATGGTAACCACCGACGAGCGCGATTACATGTACCTGGCCTACAGCGCCGACCCGCGCATGCGGCTGAACCTCGGCATTCGCCGGCGGCTGGCGCCCCTCATGGACAACAATCGCCGCCGCATCGAGTTGCTCAACAGCCTGCTGCTGTCGTTCCCCGGCACGCCCATCATTTATTACGGCGACGAGACTCGGCATGGGCGACAACATCTACCTGGGCGATCGCAACGGCGTGCGCACGCCGATGCAGTGGAATAGCGATCGGAACGCGGGATTTTCGCGCGTCACACCGGCCAAGCTTTACAGCCCGGTGATCATGGACCCGGTGTGGGGATATCAGGCCGTCAACGTCGAGGCGCAGCAGAACGATCCGTCATCGCTGCTGAGCTGGATGCGGAACATGATCGCGCTGCGCAAGCTGTTCAAGGTATTCGGGCGCGGTTCCCTCAAATTTCTAAACTCCGAAAATCGAAAAGTGCTGGCATATCTGCGCTCCTTCGAAGGCGAGCATGTTCTCTGCGTCGCGAATCTCTCGCGCTTCGCGCAGCCGGTGGATCTGGACCTGGCCGAGCTGGAGGGCATGGTGCCGGTGGAGATGCTGGGATACGTCGAGTTTCCCGCCGATCGGCCGCCAGCCATACCGGTTGACGCTCGGAGCCTATGGATTTTTGTGGCTGGAACTGCACGGCGCTCCCGAACCGGTGGAACTTTTCACCGGCCCGGAAGCGGCGATGTTGACCATCGGCTCCGGATGGGCAAGCCTGTATGAAGGAGCCGCGCGGCATCGTTTCGAAGCAGTGGTGCTGCCCGAATATCTGCCGAAGCAGCGCTGGTTCGGCGCAAAATCGCGGCGCATCCGGTCGACGCGCATCCTTGACTGGACCGCCGACCTGCCGGAGGCTTCCTTCGCCATCGCCGAGGTTCATTATGAAAGCGGGCCGCCGGAATGCTACGCGCTGGTGCTGGCGATCGCACGGGAGAGCGCGGCGGATGTATTACGCGAGACCGCTCCCAACGCAATCCTCGCTCCGATTGCGACTCCGGGCGGAGCCGGCGTTCTTTACGACGGCCTGTTTAACGATGCGGTTTGCGAGGCGCTGCTCGAGTGGATCGAATCCGGACGCGAGATTCAAACGCGCAACGGAAAGATTCGCGGCCAGCCTGGAGCCGCGCTGGCCGGCCTTCGCGACGGCGCCGGTCCGCTACCGGTCCGCCGCGGTTCCGCCGAACAAAGCAATTCTTCCATCCTGTACGGCGACCGCCTGATCCTCAAGCTGTTCCGCCGGCGCGAACCCGGCCTCAATCCGGACTGCGAGATCGAAACTTATCTCACTGAGCGCGTGGGGTTTGATCGCATCCCGCCGTTTGCAGGATCGCTGGAGCACTCGATGGCCGCGGAATCGGCGACGCTCGCGCTGCTCGAGGGCTTCGTTGCCAATGAAGGCGACGCCTGGAAATGGACCATTGAAGAAATCGAGCGCTATTTCGAAAGCTGCGCTCCCATCCCGTTTCCCGCCGAGGCGCTACAAGATCAGCGCGATCTGTTCCAGCTTGCGTCGCAGCCGCCGCTGGATCTGGCTCGCGAACATATCGCGCTGTACCTGGACGCCGCCGCAACGCTCGGCCGGCGGACCGCGGAGCTTCATCGCGCGCTGGCCACCCCCAGCGTCGATCCGGCGTTCGTGCCCGAGCCTTTCACCAGCCATGATCTCGAAGTGCTGTTGCTCGAATGGCGCGCCCAGGCGGTGGCCGTTTTCGATACGTTGAAGGAAAGCCTGGCGCATCTGCCGGACGACGTGGTGGAACCCGCGGGCCTGGTGCTGGGACGCCGCAGCGAAATTCTGGACCGCTTCCGCCTTCAGCGGCGGGATTCCTCTTACGGTCAGCGCATCCGCATTCACGGCGATTATCATCTCGGCCAGGTGTTGCGGGTCAAGACCGATTTCCTGCTGCTCGATTTCGAGGGCGAGCCGGCCCGCCCGCTGGCCGAGCGTCGCGCGAAGAAAACGCCGGTAGTGGATGTCGCCGGCATGCTGCGCTCCTTCAGCTACGCGGCCTACGCCACCATGTTGAACTGGAATGCGCGCCACGCCGGGGACCTGGAGCGGCTGGCTCCATGGGCCCGCCTTTGGGAACGCTCGAGCGCGGCGGAATTTCTTCGCAATTATCGTGAAGCCGCGGGGGAAGCGGCGTTTCTGCCGGCGCGCGCCGACGACTTTCGGAACTTAGTCGTCGTCTGTTCGTTGCACAAGGCGCTCTATGAAGTCGCCTACGAATTAAATAACCGCCCCGTATGGGTGCGCATCCCACTGATGGGAATTTTGTCGTTTCCTGTTTGAACCTCATGGTCGACCTCGAAAACATCCCGCCGGCCGAACGCGAACGGCTCGAAACGCTGCGCGGCACCGAGGTCATCATCGGCATTCTTACCGGCTGCTCGCCGGCGGAGCTCGAAGCGACGCTCGGGAAGCTGCGCGACTCGCTGACGCTCCTGCCGGGCGGGATTCGCGCCGTTCTGGTTCATCCTGGGGATCATATTGAAGCTCCGGAGCCCGAACCCGGCGTGCGCACGCTGGCCTATCCGCTGCTCGACGTTCCGGGTTCGCCGGATCCCGCGCAGAGTATCGCCGCGGCGTATCAGTCTCTGATCGGAGTGGGGGAGAACCTGGGCGCCAGGGCCGTGGCCGCGATCGTTTCGGATCTCGAATCGATCAATTCGCAATGGCTCTACCGCCTGCTGCAGCCGATCCTGCAACTCGATTTTGATCTGGTCGCGCCGTGCTACGGACATCGTCCGCTCGAAGGGTTGTTGAACGGGGCTATCCTGGCGCCATTCACCAGCGCGCTGTATGGCAAGCAGATTCAGCATCCGCTGGGTCCGGATTTTGCATTTTCCCGGCGGCTGGTGGAACACCTGGCGGCCGGCGCGTCAAAGCCTCCGCATCCGGCGCGCTCGCTTGCCTCCCTCGCGGTCGAAGCGATCTGCAATGGCTTCGAGATCTGCCAGGCTTACGTCGGCGTGCGACGCTACCCCGCGCCGGACTGGATGAATCAAAGCTCCGTGCTGGCACAGGTTCTTTCGCCGGTGTTCGTCGAAGCCGAGCTTCGCGCGGCGTATTGGCAGAGAATCCGCGGCTCGCTCACCATTCCGGTTTTCGGGGAACCGCAAATGCTTCCCGAAACCCCGGATCCGGTGGATGTTCGGCGCATGATCGAATCGTTTGAGCTCGGCTGCCGTAATCTTCAGGAAATCTGGGGGTTGGTGCTGCCGCCGGGGACTTTATTGCAGCTCAGCCGGATGGCGCGCTCGCCGCTCGAATTGTTCCGCATGCCGGATACGCTATGGGCGCGGATTATTTACGATTTTGCTCTGGGACATCGTCTGCGGCTGTTGAACCAGGAACACGTGTTGCGGGCGATGACGCCGCTGTATCTCGCCTGGGTCGCGTCGTACGCGCTGGAGATCGGTCCCGCCGATCCGGCCTGGGCCGCGCACAGGTTGGATGACCTGGCGCTGGCTTTTGAAACAAGCAAGCCTTATGTAGTGTCGCGCTGGCGCTGGCCGGATCGCTTTAACCCGTAGCTTTGAAGGAAAGGCACGAAGGAGGCCCATCATGTGGCAACAAGGACAAGACGCTCTGAATCAATCGATGGTGCGGGTGCTCAATCAACTGGCGAGTCTGGTGCCGGGAGTGGTGGCGCTGATTGTCGCGGTGCTGTTCGCCAGCCTGGTCGCCGGAATCCTGTATTTCGTGCTGCGCCGCACGCTGGCCGGGCTGCAATTCGATGAACGTCTGTCGCGCTGGGGCTTGGGCTCCCTGGCCGACTGGTCGCCTTCGAAGAGTCCGTCATTATTGATCGCGCGAGTTGTTTGCTGGACCGTCAGTGCTGGTCGGCTTTCTGATCGGATTGGCCGCGTTCGATTCGACGATTACCTCCCAGCTGGCCTATCAGGCGTTCGCCTATCTGCCCAATGCGGCGGCCGCCGCGCTGGTCCTGCTGATCGGCAACGTGGTGGCCCGTTTTCTCGGGCGCAGCGTGCTCATCGGCGCGGTAAACATGAATCTCGAATATGCCCGCCTGTTGAGCGCCGGCGTGAAATGGCTGATCCTGGTGCTGGCCATCGCCATCGCCCTGGATCACTTGGGGATCGGCGGAAGTATCGTGCGCCTGGCGTTCGGCATTCTTTTCGGGGGTATCGTGCTGGCCCTCGCGCTGGCGGTGGGACTGGGCTCCAAAGAACTGGTCACCCGCTCGCTCGAGCGCGAAGCGAATCGGCGCCCGGCGGATTCCGAACAGCCCTTCCGCCATCTGTAACGGTGCGCTTCCTTCTCGCTGAAACAACGCAGTCTCATCAGAGTCAACTTGGGTAGAAACGGGGTCGGTGGGTCTTCGCGTAACCCCGAAAATTTTAACCCGAGGTATCTGCACTATGAAAAAACTATTCCTTGCCTTATCGATCGCGGGGTTGCTGGCGTTGCCGCTGGCCGCGCAAGAGAGCGCCAACTCATTGTTTACCGCCAGCGTCGGCGCTGGCTTCACCATGCCGATTTATCATACCGGCTCCGAGTTGGACACCGGTTGGAATTTCCAGGGACAGGCCGGAGTAAACCTGTTCGGGGCCCATCTGGGCCTGGTGGGAGAATTCGACTTCAACGATCTTGGTATCAATTCCAGCAGGCTGCAATCGGTGGGATTTCCGGGCGGCAGCACCTACATCTATTCGTTCAGCGCGGACCCGGTGATTCGCTTCAATCCCAATGGGAAGGTGAGTTTGTATCTCATTGGCGGACCGGGCGTGTATCATCGGCACGTCGATTTTACGGAGCCTTCGGTAGCGACGTTCACTGGGTTCGATCCGTTTTTCGGCGTATTTTATCCGGTGGCCGTGCCAGTGAACCAGGTGGTATTGTCCTACGGCACCACGAAACTCGGCGTGAACGGCGGCGCTGGATTCAACTACCGAATCGGCAGCGGGCACGCGAAATTCTTCGCTGAAGCGCGCTATGTGCAAATGTATACGCAACATCCCACGACCTTTATCCCGGTGACGTTCGGCTTCCGCTGGTAACGAACGGGGAGCCGGAAAAATTTGCCCGGTGGCCTTCCTCGACTTCAAATCGAGTTTCGCTACACTAGAGGCTCGATGGTCAGGAAGGCAGCCGCGCATCGAATTCTCATCGTCGACGACGACGAGCGGGAACGGCTGATCATTTCATCGATCGCCACCGGGTTGGGCTACGTCACTGAAACCGCGCGAGATGGCGAACAGGCGCTGGAACGGTTGGGAGCCCAGCCGTTTGACGTCATCGTCACCGACCTGATGATGCCGCGCCTGGATGGATGCGGTCTGCTCCGCCAGTTGCTCGAACGGGGCGACCTCACACCGGCTATCGTGCTCACCGGCTTCGGCAACATGGACAAGGCCGTTTCGGTGGTGCACGACCTGCGCGCTTTCTGGTTTCTCGAAAAACCTGCGCAGCCCGCCGCCCTCGCCACGCTACTCGAACGCGCGGTCCGCTACAAGCAGCTGCTCGCCGAGACACAGCGGCTGCAACGGCAATTGCGTCAACACGGCGAGCTGGACCAATTGGTGGGTGTTTCCCCGGCAATTCAGGAAATTTTTTCACTCATCGAACAGGTCGCGCCGACCTCGGCGCCGGTGCTCATTACTGGAGAGAGCGGGACCGGCAAAGAAAGAGTGGCGGCGGCGATTCACCGGTTGAGCTCGCGCGCCGCGGGTCCCTTCGTCGCCGTGAATTGCGCCGCACTGCCGGAGAGTCTGGTTGAAAGCGAGTTGTTCGGCCACGAACGCGGAGCCTTCACCGGCGCGCTCGGACGTCGCACCGGCTGCTTCGAACATGCTCATCAGGGCACGTTATTCCTGGACGAAATCGCGGAAATGCCGCTGGCCATGCAGGCGAAATTGCTGCGTGTCGTGGAGGATTCGCGCGTCCGCCGGCTGGGCGGAACATCGGAGATCGAAGTCGATGTCCGGGTTCTTGCGGCTACCAATCATCCCATGCCGGAAGCGATTGAACAAAAGCTGATGCGCGAGGATCTCTATTACCGTCTGAACGTCTTTAGCATCCATCTTCCGCCGCTGCGCCACCGCAAGGAAGATATTTCGCCGCTGGTCGGCGCGCTGATTCGCGATCTGAACGAGAAACATCGCTGCCGGGTAACCGATCTCGATACCGAAGCGCTCGCGCGGATCGTGGGCCACAACTGGCCCGGCAATATTCGCGAGCTGCGCAACGTGCTGGAGCGCGCCGTCATCGTGGCAGGCGAAGGAACGGTGCTGCCCGAGCATTTGCCGCCGGCGTTTCACCTGGCCGCCGATCCTATCTCGACGCCGGTGGAAGAAAAGCCCACGCTACGCCTCGAACCAGGCCGTCCGATGCGCGAAATCGAAACCGAGTACATTCTTCTTACCTTGAAGCACACCGGGAACAACAAGCGCCGCGCCGCCGAAATTCTGGGGATGAGTGTCCGCACCCTTCACAGCCGCCTCGCCGAAATATCAGAAATGAAATCTGATACTTTGCGAGTTCACGGCAAAGGCGCGTAACGGGAAAGTTCTCGGTTACAAATCTTTCTTGTTACACATCTTCGATGTAGGAATCTAACCTACAAGGAGATAGAAAGATGTCGCGTCCCGAAAATGGACTTATGCCCGAAGCTGAACTTTCCCCAGAGGCAATTCAGGGTGAGGTTGATCGCATTCTTTCCAGTGATAAATTTTCCCGTTCCAAACGGTTGAGGAGTTTGCTGCGCTTTACTGTCGATCAGACGCTGCAAGGGAATGCCGATACGTTGAAGGAATATGTCATCGGGACAGAGGTGTTGCAAAAGCCGGAGTCCTACGATCCACGTAGCGATTCTCTGGTACGGGTATTGGCCAGCCGGCTGCGCGTCAAGCTGCGCGAGTATTATCACAATGGCGGAAGCGAAGATCCGCTGGTGATCGAGTTTCCCAAGGGCAAGTATGTTCCGCGCTTTCAGCGCCGGGAACAACTGCAAACCGAAATCGAAAAGAAACTGGCGGCGCGGAACGCGTATTCGCTGGGGCGATTCGTCTCGACCAAGCTGGAGGCGGGAGCGCTGGCGGAAAGCGCGGGACATTTTCGCGAAGCGATCGGAACGGATCCGGACTGGCCGCCGCCTCATGTGGGTTTGGCGACGGCGCTGGGGCTCGCCGCAGTGCTCGGTTATCGGCGGCCGCGGGAGGCGTGGCCGGTGGTGCGAGCGGAAGCGGAGCAGGCGCTCCACCTGGACGAGATGTCCGCGGAGGCGCACTTTTGCCTGGGGATGATGTACGCGTTCGGGGATTGGCACTGGCAGGATGCGGAGCATCATTTCGCGAAGGCGGAAGAGCGCGATTCCTATTCCGGTGCGGGCCATCTGTGGCGCGCTCTGGCGTGTCTGATTCCGGCGGGACGAATGCAGGAAGCGTCGGAAGAGCTGCTCCAGGCCCAGCATCTGGCCCCGGCGCCGTTTTTGGAAGAAGGGATTGCGCTGGCGAAATATTTCGACGGTCAATACCAGTGGCTGGCGGAACAATCCGCGGAAACCCATGCCATGCCGGAGTGGATGGGCTGGCTGCGGGGATGCGCCCTGGCCGAACTCGGCCGAATGGAGGAGTCGATCGCGGAACTGGTCAATCTGCAACCGACCTCACGGGTCCTGTCGATGCTCGGATATGTTTACGGGCAGAGCGGCCAGGCCGATCGATCGCAACAAATCCTGCGGGAATTGAAGGAACGGCGGGACCGCGGCGAGTGGGTTCCGAACTATGACCTGGCCATCGCGGAAATCGGAATGGGTAACATGGCCGAGGCCCTGGCACTGATGCAGGAAGGCTTGCGGGAGCGCGAGCCGTGGATGGCGTACCTGTCCGTCGATCCGCGCCTGAACAAGCTGCGCGCCCTGCCGAGGTTCACGGTCCTGACAAGGCGCATGGCTTTACCGGACACGGACGCCGCGCAGAGCCAGGGCGCGGTGGTTTGAAAACGACCGGTGATGGAGAAACGAAGGGGAAGTCCGCTCAGCGGTAATTAGACGCCTGTAGCTCGAACAGTCTGGCGTATTGTCCACCGTGGGCCACCAACTCCGCGTGACTTCCCTGCTCGCTGATCTGTCCGTCGGATAAAACCACGATCCGGTCCGCCAGCCGCACCGTGGAAAAGCGATGCGAGATCAGGATCGCGATTCGATCGCGGGTTAACTCCGCGAAATTGTTGAACACCTCGGTTTCCGCCACGGCGTCGAGCGAAGCGGTCGGCTCGTCGAGAATCAGGACCTGAGCGTCCCGCAAGTAGGCTCGAGCCAATGCCATCCGCTGCCACTGGCCGCCGGACAGATCGATGCCGCCCTCAAATCTCCGGCCGAGCATCTGCTCCAGCCGCGCGGGCAGGTGCGCCACTAGTTGCGCGACTCCGCTCTTTTTCGCGGCGCGCCACAGCGCCCGATCGTTGCCCATCATTTCGACGCGGCCCGCGCCGATGTTATCGCGCACGGCCATGTCGTAGCGGAAGAAATCCTGAAAGATCACGCCGATTTCCTTGCGCAGATCCTCAACGCGATAATCCCGAAGATCGTTGCCGTCCAGATAAATCGCCCCTCCGGTGGGATCGTACAGGCGCGCCATCAGCTTCACGAAGGTGGTCTTTCCCTGCCCGTTCTCGCCAACCAGGGCAACGCGCTCCCCAGGTTCGATGCGGAAGTTCACGTCCTTGAGAACCACGGATTCAGTGCCCGGGTAGTGGAAGGAGACGTTGCGAAACTCGAATCCCGAGCGAATCGGCCGTGGCGCGGGAACGGCGTCCGGCTTGGAATGAATCCGCGGCTTGACGGCAAAGAAATCCAGCAGATCGGTGAGGAACAAAGCCTGCTCGGATATGCTCGAAAACAGAGAAAACAAAGTCTGCAATTCGGAATTGGACGCGGCGATGGATCCGGCGAGGAAGGTCAGCGTGCCGACCGTGATTCGTCCGTCAAGCGCTTGCCAGACCAGGTAAGAATAGCCGCCGTAATAGCCCAGCGCACCGATGGTGGTCAACAACGCGCCCCAGCGCAGTCGGCGCCGGGTGAGCTTCTTGTTGAACCCGATCATTTCCCGCGACAGCGATTCGTAGCGCTGGCGAAGATGGTCGTCCAGACCGAACATTTTCACTTCCTTGGCGCTTTCACGACTGCTGCCAAGGATCCGCAGATATTCCAGCTCACGTCGAATAGGCGTCATCTTGTGAGCCAGCGAATAGCCTAAAAACGCGAAGTGGCTCTCGCCGGCGAAGGCCGGCAGCACGCAGACCAGCAGCAGGGCGAAGAGCCACGGATCGTAATAGATGACGCCAACGGCCAGGGACAGCAGGCTGATCCCGCGCTGGAACAACGATCCCATGGCGGTCAGCAGGCCGATCCGGTCACTGGTCTGCAAGCGAGCGCGCTCCAGCTTGTCGTAAAATCCCGGATCTTCAAACAGCGCCAGATCCATGCTGGCGGCGTGAGTCATCAGGCGCAAACTGACGTCCCGCCCGAATTCGTCGGCGAGGCGGGCGTCGAAATAGTCGATAGCGCGGCCGAGAGTCAGGCCACCCGCGGCCAGCAGGAATTCGAGGCCGAGAAGAATCCAGACTTGCCTCGCATCGGTGGTTCCGGGAGAACGAACCCCGTTCACCACCGCATCGATAATGCGCTTCGAAACCGCCAGAATCCCCAATGGGGCGAGCGCGACCAAGAGACGTAGCAACAGTCCGGCGGCGACCACGCCGGGCGCGGACTGCCACACCAGATGCATCACCTTGGGAAGGTTCCTTAAAGCCGTCAGGCGATTGCGCCAATTTTTCTGGGGAAGTTCGTCGGTCATATTCAGCCTTTTTGCGAACGAAGCCTTCGGGCGGGCGCCGGCTCTTCCTCCGCCGCCCCAGGGACGGGCGCCATGCGCGAGTCGCGATCCACGGGAGGCGCATCCGGTAGTCTCCGGGCGTTGCGTACCGGGATCGCGATGGTGATGGTATGTGTCGCGCCATCGTCCACCAGCGAAATCGGCGCCGCGGTCTGGTGAACCGATGCCTGTTTCTCGACGGTAATTCGATAGAGCGTGGAGCGATACCGGAAATCGAGTTCGAAGCCCGGCCAGGCGTGCGGCAGGACCGGATCGATCAGCAGGGTCTCACCGCGCAGCTTGAATCCCAGTATTTCCTCGATCCAGACGCGGTACATCCACGCGGCCGAACCGGTGTACCAGGTCCATCCGCTGCGCCCGGGACGATTGGGCGCCGCGTAGACATCGGCCGATGCGACGTAGGGCTCGCCGGCGTATTTCGCGACGTTTTCCGGATCGCCGCGTGTGCTCCAGAGGATTCATCATCTGGAGCAGGCGAACCGCGCGGTCGCCATCGCCCAGGCGGGCCCGCGCCATGGCCAGCCACAGCGAACCGTGCGTGTATTGTCCGCCGTTTTCGCGAACGCCGGGCGGATAGCCCATGATGTACCCGGGATGAGGAAGGGAATGATCGAAAGGAGGCGCGAACAGTTTCACGATGCGATCGCGCGGATCAACCAGGCGCAACGAGGCGGAGTCCATGGCGCGACGCGCGCGCGCGGGATCGGCCGCACCGCTGAGCACCGCCCAGGATTGAGCGATGGAGTCGATCTGCGCTTCCGTGTTGAGTCGCGAGCCCAGGGGAAGACCGTCGTCGAAAAATCCGCGGAGATACCATTCGCCGTCCCAGCATGTCCGTTCGACAGCGCGCGACAACTCCGCCGACGCGCGCGCGCCACGCCGCCCGCCTCCTGAGTGTTGCCGGCACAGTCGCGCGAACGAATCGAGAACGGCGCAAAAGAACCAGGCGAGCCACACGCTTTCGCCGCGGCCTTCAATGCCCACGCGATTCAATCCGTCATTCCAATCGCCGGAGCCGATCAGCGGCAGGCCGTGCGGGCCCAGGTTCCAGGCTCGATCGATGGCGCGGCGGCAATGGTCGAGCAGCGGACTTTGGCGGGCGGAGCTCGAGGGAACAAACATCCGCTCCTGCTCGCCGTCGGCAAGCGCGGGTCCTTCGAGAAAGGAAGCGGGCTCCTGCAGAATGGACCGGTCGCCGGTGACTTCCACGTAATGGGCGGTCACGTAAGGAAGCCACAACAAATCGTCCGAGCAGCGGGTGCGCACTCCGACGCCCGTGTCGGGATGCCACCAGTGCTGGACGTCGCCTTCGACGAACTGGCGCGCGGCCGAAGCCAGGATATGCTGGCGCGCTATGGCTGGCGCCGCGTATACCAGCGCCATCGAATCCTGAAGTTGATCGCGGAAACCGAAGGCCCCACCCGACTGGTACGTCGCTGAGCGGCCCCAGAAGCGGCAACTCAGGACCTGGTACATCAGCCAGCGGTTCAACAGCACATCGGCCGACGGCTCCGGCGTGCGGACCTGTATCGCGCCGAGGAAGTTGTCCCATCCTGCGTGCGTCTGATGGAGCTCGCGCTCCACGTAATCGATGGCGGAATATCGCGCGACGATTTCGCGCGCGGCGGGCTCGGTTTCGGCCTGACCCAGAAGAAATATCACGTCGACGTGACCGGCCGCGGGAATCGCGACCGATAGCTGGAGCGCCGCCCCCGGATCGAGTCCGGCTCCGGCGCGCTGATCGAGCCGGGTGCGATCGAGCGCAACCGGGGCAGCCATCGACTGGTTGTGCCCCAGAAACGCCGTCCGGTCGCCGGACCACGATTGGGCGCGGGGGCTGGCCGCCGCGAACGCGATGTATCCGGCGGCATTTGCGGTCCAGGTTTGCGAGGCGAAAATCGCGCCCGACGCTTCGTCGAAAGAAGTGCTGACGTGCAATTGCTGTTCTTCGCGAACCGAGCCAAGCACCAGCTCCGCGAAATACGTGACGGTCAATCGCCGGATCCGGGAGGAATCATTGCGCAGCCGGAGGCGATAGATCTTGACCGAATCGGATTGCGGAATGAAGACGGTCAGTTCCTGGCCAATGGCGTGGCTGTTGTGTTCAAAGACGGTATAGCCCTGGCCGTGACGGGCGCGATAAGGATCCTTCTCGCGAATCGGAAGGGCAGTGGGAGTCCACAGCGCGCCGGATTCATCGTCGCGAAGATAGATCGCTTCCGACTGCGGATCACTCGCCGGATCATTGTGCCAGGGCGTCAGACGGTTGGCCTGGCTGTTGCGATTCCACGTGAATCCGAGGCCGCTCTCGCTCACCGACGCGCCGAACTTCTCATTCGCCATGATGTTGGCCCAGGGCGAGGGAGTGGTTCGTCCATCTCCAAGATAGATGGCGTATTCGCGGCCGTCCTGATGAAAACCCCCGAGTCCGTTGAAATACGGCAGCTCCAGAAACGGCAGTGGAACGGAGGGATGCTCGACGGTGTGGGCCGCGGGAACGAACGGCGGAATCCAGGAGGAATCGGCGGCGGTGACCATTTGTTGCGCGAGCGGTCCGCGATTGCCGCCGAGCACGACACTTGATGCCGACAGAATCACGTTGCGATCCGCTTCGGGAATAGCGTTCCAGTCGCGCACGAAAATGCCACCGGGCTGATCGCCGGCATGAGCCTCGATCAGGCGCTGCAACTGCTGATGCAGAGGACGGTCATAGCTGGCGCCTTCCTGATTCAGGATGATCAGGTCGGCGCGGAACCCCAATAATCGCCAATAGGAGTGGGCCAGCAGCAGCTCGCGCACCAGCGGAACGCCGCGGGCGTCACTGATAGTGACTGTCAATATCGGGAGATCGCCGGAAATTCCACTGGCCCATAGCGCCGATTGTCCGCCGCGATGACGCGCAGTTCTGCGCATTCCAGGATTCGGATAAAGAAGCTGGCCGGCCAGGGCCTGAAAACGATGAGCCGCGGCGGGGCGTACGCCCAGATAGCGCATCTCCAGTTGCGCCCGGGTCCAGACCATTTCGAAAGCCCGCGTGACGATTTCCGGCCGACGGTATTTCGCGACGATTTCGAGCAGCGCTTCACGCGAGGAAGCAGCCAGGGTCAAAAAGGACAGTTCAATGCGCGCCCGCGGCTCCAGCTTCAAGCGGCAGCGCAGGCTGAACATCGGATCGAGCACCGCCCCAGTCGTGCGCGACAAATCGCGCTCCAGCGCCTGCGGCGATTGCACCGACCGGCCGCGTCCCAAAAATCGCGCGCGATCGGTTTCATACTGGATAGGCCCGGAATGGCCGGTAAGCACATGGGCTACCCAGATCGGCGGATCGTCGGGCGAGCGCGGGCGGCGATGCGCGATCAGAACGCCGTCGCCCAGATATTCCGTCTCCACGAACATTTTGGCGAATGCGGGGTGCGCCGTATCGGCGCGATGCGGCGCCATGGCCAGCTCGACATAGCTGGTCAGCTCGACCGTGCGGGTGTGCAGCGATCGATTGGCGACGTTGACGCGGCGCAGCTCGGCGTCGTCCTCGGCCGCGACCGTCACGTCCATCACTGTTTCGATTCCCGAAACATTGCGGCGGAATTGGGCGCGTTCGACGGAGAACGTTACGGTGGTGGCGCCCAAGTCGGCGCCCATGGGCTGGGGCGTGGCGGACCAGACCGCGTGCGAATCCGGCTCGCGAAGATATAAGAAGCTGCCCCAGCATTCGACGGCGGGATCGGACCGCCAGCGGGTGATGTCGAAATCGCCCCAGCGGCTGTAGCCGCCGCCTGCATTGGTCAGCGCCATGGTGTAGCGGCCATTGCCGCTCAGATGAACGCGTGGCAGACGAGTCGGACTTTTCCAGACGCGGTCGGCAGGCTCCTCAGACGCCGCTTTGCGGACGGGCGCGTGCCGCGTTTCGATCTGATCGTGCGGTTGGCGGCCGATGGAGACGCGCTCCCACAGCAGGGACTCAAAAGCGCGGACGCGCAGATCGGAGTGGAAACGGCGTTTCATGGTGTCGCGATGCAGCACATCGTCCAGGGCGATGAGGCTCATTCCCTGGTGATGCGCCATGTAGGTGTAAATCACCACTCCACGCTCGCCGCCGCGCTTCCGTTCGCGCGCGAAGTCGATCGATTCGTACAACCCCATCGGCCCCGCGAGTCCCAGCTCCTCCAGCCGTTTTAGATTGCCGATCGCCGCCACCGGGTCCACCAGCAGGGCCAGCATGGTGGCGTAGGGCGCCACTACCAGGTCATCCTCCAGGCCGCGCTTCAGGGCCAGCTCCGGCACGCCGAAAGCGCGATATTGATAGGTCTGATGCACGTCGAGCGCGCTGTACGCGGATTCGGAAACGCCCCACGGGATTTTCCTCTCCCGCCCATAAGCGATCTGACGCTCCACCGCTTCGTTGCAGGCGCGATACAGCAGGGAGCCTCGGAACCGGCGCTCGAACATCAGCGGCATCAGATACTCGAACATGGTGCCGCTCCAGGAGAGCAGCACCGGCGCGTTGCTGGCGGCCGATCGTGGACGCCCCAGCGCCATCCAGTGATCCGCCGGGACGTCGCCTTTGGCGATGGCGACCATGCTCGCCAGACGGCACTCGCTGGCGAGAAGATCGTAGTGGCTGGTGAATTCGAGCGGCGCGCCCACCGCATATCCGACGGCGAACACCCGCCGCGCCGCGTCGTACAGAAAGCGCATGTCGATTCCCGCGGCCAGTTGCGTCGCCGCATCCGCCAAAGCGTCGATATTTTTTAATTCGGCCGCGGCGTTGGCGCGCGCCTCCTGGTATTCCCGCTGCAACTGATCGAGCCAGGCAGCGGCTTCCGGCGGAAGCTCGGGAAGTCCCCGGCGCGCCAGGATCTGATCGAGCGCGGGAGCCGAGCCCGCGTCCAGACTGGCCAGCGACGGAGTGGTCATCAGCGCGCGTCTTCTCAGCGCGACCGCGTCCTCGCCCAGTTCGTTCAGCAGCGAATCGGGCGGACTGGCCAGCGTCTCCACCCATCGTAGATAGCGATCGGCCAGGTGGGTCCAGGCGTCCAGCTCGGCGGCGAATCGCGCCAGCCAGTACGCGCGTTCATCGCCTTTTTCGGGAAACCATCGCCGCGACTCCACTAATTGGCGAAGCTCGATGGAAGCCAACCGCAAGCGGCCGATCAGATCATGCGCGGTGGCGCTGGCGTGCAGCAGATTGCGCACATGGCGCAGCGGTACCGCCATCGACGGATCGCGCCCGGCGGCTTCCCGAAGCACCGCCAGGGTATCGGACAAGCCGTGGATCGCCGCGGCTCCGATCAACGGCGCGCTACACACATCGCGGCAGCCGGCCGAGAGCACCCAGAGCGCCGCCAGCAGATTTCCGCTGTCCACCGTGGACACGTAGCGCGGCGTCAGCGGCTCCAGCGTACGGGTGTCGTACCAGTTGAGCAGATGCCCCTCGTAGCGTTCCATGCGACCCAGGGTTTCCATGGTCTTCGCACAGCGATGCAGGAAATCCTGGGCGGTCAGATAACCGAAATCGCGAGCCGCCAGGGCCGAGACCAGCCATAATCCGATATTGGTCGGCGAGGTTCGCTGGGCCACCTCGACATGCAGCGCCAGTTGCGAATTATCGGGCGGCAGCCAGTTGTTTTCCGGCCCCACCAGATCGTCGAAATAGCGCCAGGTGCGCCGGGCGCTATGGCGCAGATATAACTTGTCGCGCTTATCCAGGGCTCGCGGGCCGTCCGGCGGATGGCTCAGCCACAGCATCAACGCCGGCGCCACCGCCCATAGCAGCACGAACAGGATGGTCGGCCCGAACGCCGCTCGCGCTTCGAGCGCGATCATCAATGCGCACGCCAGCGCGGAAATCCACAGCATCTGACGCAAGGTCGACGTGAGATGACGGTTCGCGAGGGCGCCCGATCGCTCCGCCGTTTCCCACTCCAGCAGTTTGCGGCGGCTTACCATCACCCGGTAATTGGCCCGGACGATGGCGTCCATCGACAGCCACGCCTGATGCGGAAGAAACGCGATCATGATGACGGCGCGGATCAATTGATCCGCGGCTCCCTGCCACCCCTGCACCGCGCCCTGCAGGCGGCGCGCGCTGCGATCGAGCAGCGGAGCAATCGCGGGAATCGCGATCGCCAGCCCCACCACCAGGGTCCACACGCCCGGCGCCGCCGAAATCAGCCATCCGAACAACAACAGCAGCAGGGACGCGACGGGCACCAGGCTGCGGCGCAAATTGTCGAAGATTCGCCAGCGATTCAGCACGGTCAGCGGATTGCCCTGCCCAGGCATGGTCCAGCGCGCGATCTGCCAGTCTCCGCGGATCCAGCGATGTTCGCGTTTGCTGAATGCCGCGTAGTTCTGCGGCAGATTTTCGAACAGCTCAATGTCGCTCGCCAGAGCCACCCCGGCGTGCGCGCCCTCGATCAGGTCGTGACTGAGCAGCGTTTCCGCCGGGAAGCGATTGCGTAGCGCTTCGGCGAACGCGCGAACGTCATAGATCGCCTTGCCGTGGAAAATCGCTTCGCCAAACAAGTCCTGCTGCGCGTCCGATACCGCCAGGCAGTACGGATCGGTGCCGTGAGCGTCCGCGAATACCCGCGTGAAGCGCGTGGCGTTGGCATCCGGCAGCGCGATGCTGACGCGCGGTTGAATGACCGAAAAACCGCGCCGCCGGACGTGTGTTTCCGGATCGAGCTCCACCTCATTCAGGGGATGCGCGATGGTCTCGATCATTCGCCGCGCCGCCCCCGGCGGAAGCTGCGTATCCGCGTCCAAGGTGATTACATAGCGGATCGGCCGCGCCAAACGGCCGGAGTGCAGCAACTCCCGGGAACCCTCGCCGCACAGAAACGCGTTCAGATCCTCCACTTTGCCGCGCTTTCGTTCGCGGCCGATCCACAGCTGTTCGCTGGTGGACCACACACGTCTCCGGTGCAGCAGCAGAAACCGCTCGCCCGGATGGCGCCGGTTCAAATCGTTGATTCCCGAACGCGCGGCTTCGAGCACCGCCGGATCCGAGGAAGACGTCGGGTCCGACGAATCGGTGTAATCGGAAAGCAGCGCGTACCAGAGGTTCTCGTCCGGATTGGCCAGGTAGCGCACTTCCAGCTTCTCCACCTCCGCGCGCACTACCTCGACGCTGGTCAGCATCATCGGAATGGCCACCAGCGTGGCGCATTCCTGCGGGATCCCGTCGCGAAAATCCAGTTTGGGGAGACGACGCGGCGGCAGCAGGGAGATCACCAGCGCGTTGACGATTTGAATGGACAGCTCGCTGAGCGGAAACAGGGCCAGGGCGCCCAACACAATCAGCATCGCCAGCCGGTCCACCCCGCCCTCGTGCGCGATAGCGAGGCCTAGTGCGGTAAAGCAGGCGGTCAATCCAGCGACTGCTGAAATGTACACCGTCGTGGCATGGCGCCTGACGCCGCGGATGACGCGCGTGCGGACCGGCGGCCGCGTTCCGGCTTCCGATTCGAGCTGTTTCAAACCGTCGGCCAAAAGATAATAGGCCACGTGCATGCGCTTCGCGTTGGCTAATGCGATCGCGCGGCGCGCCACTTCCAGCTCGCTCAATCCGCTGTAGTGGGCCACCTGTTCGATCACATGGCGGCAATCGTCGCGCGTCGGAAAATCGCTCCGCGAGTAGACCCCGGTTGGATCCCCCCGCAAGGTTTGCTCCACCGCGCTGACCGATTCGAAAATGGCCTTGAAATCCAGATGCGACAGCATGCGCAGGCTGCCGAACGCGTTCGCGGCGGAGATTCGTTCGGCGGCTTCGCGCGTGTGTTCGGCCTGCGCCAGATCCGGAAGACGAGCGTTCAAGCGCTCCTCCAGACGCCGCTGCGCGGGCGCGAGCGCGTTCTCTTCGTCGTGCAGCTGCTCCGCCAGCGAAACGGCGAAATAGGGCTCACCGGAAATCGGCTCTGCTTCCATGCGCCCGATCATCTGCTCCAGGTCTTCCGGACCCCGGCGCGCGCTGGTGGCCAGGCGATTGGCCCACAGATAGGCGGCCTCGCGAAGCTGCTGCGAGCGGCTGACGCGCGCGGCAAGCTCGGTCAGCGTCTCCACCAGCCCGGTCCGCAGGATCAGCGGAGACACCCACAGCTCGGCGATTGTAAATGCGCGGTCCTTCTGTTGGTCGCGCAGAAATGCCGTGATGTTCACGCCGGTCAGGGAGCAGTCGACGGTGCGAATCCATTGGCGTGCGCGTTCATACAATTCCTCGGCGCCATGGCCGGCGCGCGAAAACTCCTTGGGAACATGCTGCCGCACCTCGGCCACGTGGGACCGCAGAAGATACGCGTTATCCAGCAGCCATTCGGCCGCCGGAGGCAGCGCGTGCTCCATCAGCACTGCTTCGTCCAGATCCGCGCAGGCGATGTTGAAATCGACTTCCGCCTGGCTCAGTCGCGCCGGTATCGAACGCGGACCAGACGCAATCTTGCCGGCTTCCGAAATTTCCGGATCGTCGCGCAGCGCGAACACCGCGGATGCGCCCGCGTTGCGCAATACGTCGACAATTCTCTGGACATTCTCTGGCGCGACCCGGGCCACTACCAGGGATTCTTCGCTGAGCCGCAATGAGGAGTATCGTCGCAGCGCGTCGCGGGATGGGCCGCCCATCGCCGTTCCGCCATCGGCGCGAAACAAACTTGCCCGCGCCGCACCGGTTTTGCGGATGGCGCGAAAAGCGTCGCTCGGACTTCCTTGTTCCGCCGCGAAGAAGCCTAGGACCGTGCGAGTTGACGTCCTCTTCCTCATTTCGCGGCTGGTCCGTTACCAGGCCCGTTCGCGTACCGCGCGTGTCAGCAAACCGAGCACGAACAGGAACGTGAACACACTGCTGGTCAACATCACCGCTGCATCCGCCGGATGTCCGATCATCATCGGAATGGTTCCGAGCAGGGCCATCAACGCAAACAGGATCATCCAACCCAGCATTTCCGGTCTCCTTGAAGGCGGATTGCGCCGGAGCGCTTCTTCGCCGAATAGCGGGTCGGTTGGCGGAACAATAGATTGCTTGGACGCGGCATCGCTTTCCCAGGTACGCAAATCGAATGCCAGATCCTTACCGCCGTCGATTCAATAAGCTGGGGATACCGGGACCGCGCTCGCGACCCAAAATTGCCGACCATGCCCGGCAGAAAGGTCCGGCTTCGCGTCGATCTTACGGATTCGCAAAACGCGCAGCGATTAGGGCTGACACAACGGGGAAAATGCGACGGTTTGAAGTCCATCGTGAGGAATGCCTGTATGAATTTTGAAATGCGGGAATCGCTGCGTGAGAGGCGACGATCAGGCGGCCGCGGGCATGTTCTTATCCGGCGTTCTGGCGGCGCGTTTCTCGACCCGTGATCGCGCTGCGCGGCGCGCCCGCAACAGACGAATGCGAATCGCCGTTTCCGTCACGCCCTGCTCGCGCGCCAGTTCTTCCGCGGTCACGCCGCTCATCTGTTGTTCCAGAAGAATGCGGTCGCACGGCCGGCAGAATTGCAGAATGCGAGCGACGTCGATAGCCGCCAGATTGACCCCTGGCGAGGTCCGCAATTCCGGTAGCGATTGATACGCGGGCTCTCTGCGCAGAACCGTGCGATACACGTTCAACGCGATGGTATTCACCCAGGTGACCACCAGATTGTCATTACGAAGCTGGCACAGCCGTTCCCATCCGCGGGCCCAGGCAGCCTGTGCCACTTCACGAGCCCGATCGCGGGGAGCGCCGCGCGAAAGCAGGAGTCGTACCGTCAAATCGAATCCACGTTGATATGCTTGTCCGTATTCGTCTCTGGTCATCATCGCTGTTCTGGAATGCTGCACACCGAAGGCCAGAATCATGCGGGAAACTGTTTTTTCGAGCCGAACGATTGTCCAGCAAGCGCTTCGCGCATTTCGAATGTGTCGAGTAACTCTTACTGCTTGCGCAGAATCTGCAGCGAGCAGGCATCTCCTGCGGGAGGATTAAAAAATGAAACGTTGCGACCGTGCGGCGAGCGTAACAGCTGTGCGACGAGGCGATTACGGAAGTTTGAACGACGCGGCGATGTTCTTAGAGGCTTTGAAAATCCCGAAGGCCGGCGCGGGCGTCGTGAATTTGCGCGGCGATCTCGCCTCGACGATAGAAAATACACTCATCCCCATTAAACTCAATACGATCCATACCAACCCGCGATCTCCTGCCATCTGGAATACTCCGTCCCTCGCGGTTAGATTGCCCCGCCCTTTATTCATTTCGCTGAAGATGTCAGGTCTTGGCCTTACAGTTGCTAAACAGTCACACCAGGCCACTGATCGGATGTGATGACGAACTTAATAGGGATCTTTGATCGCGGCGCGTGCGGGCTGCACGCCGGATTCGCCGCGGATCTGTCCGGTGGCCTGGTGATTGCGATGCATGGCGGCGCGAAAAACCGAATACTATATGTAGTAGATTTCGCGTTTCGGGGATGATCAGATTGCGGCTCTTTACCATCGTGTTAGTGGAGGACGCCGAGCCAGATGTGTTTCTGGTTCGTGAAGCGCTTCGCCAGGCGGGGTTGAATTTTCAATTGAATGTCCTCGATGACGGCGAAAAAGCGGTCGACTTCATTGACACTCTGGATGCCGACCAGTCTGTGATGTGTCCGAATTTGATTCTGCTCGATTTGAACCTTCCTAAGCGGAGCGGCGACCAGATCCTGGAGAGAATGCGGCGGAGCGCTCGCTGCGGAGGCATTCCGGTGGTGGTGGTCACCTCCTCCGATTCCTCGAAAGATCGAGCTGAAACCTCGCGCCTGGGCGCGACGCACTATTTTCGTAAACCATCTCGCCTCGATGAATTTATGCAGTTGGGCCCGCTAGTGCGCGATCTGCTTGCGCCGGAAACATCCAAATCCTAAAGCACGATTACCGTAAAGCCGCGCTGCCATTGCGGATCAGCACGTGCCACACCCGCCGGTCGCGATAATAGGCCAACAGTTCTCGATTTTTTTCCGGTCCCATGTCGCGCGCGAAGATCACCTGGGATGCGTCGATGTCCGGTTCATTGTAGACCCACTCAAACGTGTCGTAGCGAGTGGCCCCGTTGGTCACGATCACCAGATGTTTGCCGGGCTGCGCGGCGATTTTTTCGAGCAGCGGCTCGCGATCGTGCATGCGGGCATCGGTGCAGCACCAGGATGGGAAATTCGGCGTGGCGGCGGGCGGAGTGCCCGGCGAAAGGTCGACAGCGCGCACACCGAGCAGAATCAGCCACACCGGCACCACGATGCGGACTATCGCCATTCCGATTGTGGATCGCGATTGCGCCAGATATCGCAGGCCCATTACCGCGAACAACACGATCGCCGGAGCTGCCGGGGCCAGGTAATGCGGATATCCGCTTTGCTCGGTGAGCACCATCAGCGCGACCGCAGCGCCGCCGATCCAGACTGTGCGCAGCCTGCGGGAACGCAGAATGGACGTGGCGTACAGGAACGTCGCGCTAAGCCCGACTCCGAAAAAGAAACGCCACCATAGCGAGTACTTCGCCAGCAACCCGGCCGGAATCTTCCGCCAGTCGGTGAGAGCTTCATGCTCACTCACTTCGAATTGACGATACAGCTCGAATTCCGGATGGCGATACTCAATAGTCTGAACCGGAGACCACGCCAGCGTCATCGGCCAGCCGTAGATTTTCTGATTGAGTTGATAGGGCAGCGTGAGCGGGCTTCCAGTGACGGCTTTAAACTCCCTGGTCATGGCCCATCCCGCTAGCGTGAAGACCGCGAGCGCGACCGCCACTGCCGTCCAACGCGTCGCATGGCGCGTGCGGACGAAATCCCAGAACAGAGCGATTCCCAGGACCGCGGACAGGCCAGCGCCTTCGTATGGCCGCGTGTTTGCGAGCAGCACCACCCCGATCGCGAGCCAGAACGCGGCCCATGGGCTCCAGCGTTTTCGCAATCTCAGATACGCGCCCAGCGCCAGCGCTCCGCCAAGAGCGCCCACGCTTCCTCCCCAGTAGCTGTTGTTCCAATAGCTGGCCGCGCCGATCCGTACCGCCGCCAGCAGTCCTCCATATAGCGCCCATCCGGGCGGGACGCAGGCCCGGAGAAACCAGGTGAGCGCCGCACAGAGCAGGGCGGTCGAGAGCAGCACGCCCCCAAAGTAATGTCCGGTCAGTATTTTTCCTGCGGCGAGAAACACCGCCTGCCCGGCCATGTACATGGAACTGAAGGTCGGCTGCGACAGAATATGAATCGTCTCGAAAAACGGCCAAAGAGGATGCGTCGGATTCGCCAGGCGTCCGGCGAGGAAAGTCTTGGCTAGAAAAAGATGGCTGTATTCGTCCGGCACCACCGGATGCGGTTCCGGGATCCAGGGCAGCAGGGCGAGCCGCAAAATAACCGACGCCGCAGCCGGAATCGCGCAGGCCAGGTATGGATTGCGGCTCCATCGACGCACCGGCGCACACCAGGCAGGAGGCCTCGCCGTCCAGGTCAGACTGCCGCGCGCGATCCACACCGCTGCCAGCGCCAGGGCAAGGATCAACACTTCCCAGCGCATGAAGTCGATGTTCACCGCCAGCAGGCAAATGAGCGCCGGAATCAGAAAAAGCGCGTCTCCGGTGATCGCGGCGCGCTTGCGGGATTTCGCGAGGCTGTCGGGCGTCTCTCTATAATAAAGGAGCATTATGAGCGCGCCACACGTGAATTCGAACTTCCATCGCAGTCTGTTTATCGGCGGAACCTGGGCAAATCCTTCAGGTCCTGGCTCGATTGACGTGATTTCAGCCTCCACCGAAGAGGTAATTGGATCCATTCCGGAAGGAACCGCCGAGGATGTCGACAGCGCGGCGCTCGCCGCCCGGGCCGCGTTCGACAGCGGGTGGAGCGACACCACCGTTCAGGAACGGTCGGACTGGCTGAAGAAACTGGCGGGCGCGTTGAAGGAACGAAGCGATCGCATCGCCAACATCATCGCCCAGGAAGTCGGCTCGCCCATTTCCATGGCGACCAGTATTCAGGCCGGATTGCCCGTTCTGGTTACCGACAATTACGCGAATTTGATTCTGGATCTCAAGCTGGAACAGGAACTTGGCAATTCTCTAGTGGTGCGCGAACCGTTCGGCGTGGTAGGGGCGATCACGCCGTGGAACTATCCGCTGCATCAGATCATGGCCAAGGTCGCGCCGGCCCTGGCGGCGGGATGCACGGTGGTACTGAAGCCCAGCGAGGTGGCTCCGCTAAACGCGTTCCTGCTGGCGGAAGCGTGCGAATCGATCGGGCTGCCCGAGGGCGTCCTGAATATCGTGACAGGATTTGGACCGGTGGTGGGCGAGGCGATCGCGACGCACCCGTTGGTCGACATGATCAGCTTTACCGGATCGTTGCGGGCCGGGCGCCGCGTGGGCGCGCTCGCCGCCGATTCCATTAAGAAAGTGACGCTGGAACTGGGCGGCAAATCGGCTTTCGTGGTGCTCGACGACGCGCCATTTGAAAGAGCGATCGTCGCCGGCGCGCGGAACGCGATGCTGAATTCAGGTCAGACTTGTTCGGCATGGACGCGCATGATCGTCCCGCGCGCGCGCCAGCAGGAAGCCGCCGATCTCGCGTCACAGGCCATTGCTGGATTGAAGCTGGGCGATCCGATGGATCCATCGACGCGCCTTGGTCCGCTGATCTCCTCAGTGCAACGCGAACGGGTCGAGGACTATATCAAGAAAGGCAAGCAGGAAGGCGCGCGCATCGTGACCGGCGGTTCGCGACCAGCGGCGTTCGCCAAAGGATATTACGTCGAGCCGACCATTTTCGCCGACGTCGACGCGCGTATGGCCATCGCGCAGGAAGAAATTTTCGGCCCAGTGCTTTCGATTTTGCCGTATGATTCCGAGAACGAAGCGGTGGCGATCGCCAACGACACCATTTACGGTCTGGCGGGCGGCGTATGGTCGGGCGATCCGGACCGCGCCATGCGCGTCGCGCGGCGGATGCGCACCGGGCAGGTGGACGTGAACGGCGGCAAGTACAATCCCCTGGCGCCGTTCGGCGGATATAAGAAGTCGGGTATCGGCCGGGAGTTGGGGCGATACGGGCTGGAAGAGTATTTCCAAATTAAATCGATCGCGCGCTAACCGTCGGAAAACATGAGGTCGGCCGCTCTGCTAGAATGGAGTTTCCCGAGGAGTCTTCGAAGTGAACCGCTATACCCGCAAGAATCTCAAGTCCGATAAGTTCAAGGAAGAGGTGACCCACGGTTTTGAGTGGATTACCGATCACAAGGACGTGGCCATTCGCTACGGCTCGATCGTCGGCGCGGTGCTGGTCGTCTCGCTGGGGACTTATCTCTACATTCATCACGAATCGTCCGCTCGCGAAGACGCTCTGGCCGCGGCCATCAAAATCGATAACGCCACCGTTGGCACGCCCAATCCGCAAACTCCGACGGCGATGAATTTCCCCACCGCCGACGCGAAAGAGCAGGCGCGGATCAAAGCGTTTTCCGAAGTTGCGGCGAAGTATCACGACTCTCAGGAAGGCGCGATCGCTGAAATGTATCTGGCATCGGACGCCGGGGACAAGGGCAATACGGCCGAGGCTGAAAAGCGCTTCAAGGACGTGATGGATTCGGCGCCAAAGCCTTACGCGTCGCTGGCGCGGCTGTCGCTCGCCCAGGTCTATCAGAGCGAAGGTAAGACCGATGAGGCGGAGAAACTGCTGCGGGAAGCGGTCAACAATCCGACCATCGCCGTTTCAAAAGAAGACGCCACCATCCAGTTGGCTTTGCTGATCGCCAAGACCAAACCGGACGAAGCGCGCAAGATGCTGGAGCCGCTGCGCACCAGCCGCACACCGGTCAGCCGCGCCGCAGTCGAGGCGCTGGGCCAGGTGGACCTGCCGAACGCCAAGTAAGTGAGCTCCGGCGCGCTCGCCCATCTTCGCTTTCCGGTGGAACGCGCACGCGGGCGCCGTTATCCTGAACTTCCCCATCCCTATCGCAACGAATTTCAGCGGGATCGCGATCGCGTCGTCCACGCGCGGGCATTTCGTGCGCCTGGAAAACAAGACTCAGGTCTTCACGCCCGGCGATTCCGATCATTTCCGAAACCGGCTGACCCACACCATCGAGGTATCGCAAATCGCGCGCACCGTAGCCGGGGTGCTGGGGCTGGATGAGGATCTTACCGAGGCGCTGGCGCTGGCGCACGACATCGGGCATCCTCCGTTCGGACACGCCGGCGAAGAAGAGCTCGACCGCCTGATGCGCCCGTTCGGCGACCGCTTCGACCACAACCTGCATGCGCTGCGGATCGTCGAAAGCTTCGAGAATCGCCTACGCGCGTTTTCCGGGATTGAACCTGACCTTCGAAGTGCGCGAGGGAATCGTCAAGCATTCGCGCGATTTCGCGCCCGGCGAATTTCCGGAACTCGACGAATATCTTCCCGGCCTGCGTCCGCCGCTCGAAGCGCAGTTGATCGATCTGTGCGATGAGATCGCCTACAACACCGCGGATCTGGATGACGGCTATTCGGCCGGACTTGATTACGTATGGAAGCGGCGCGCGAAGCGGTGGACAAATTTCGCGAACTGGACGACGCCGCGGATATGCAGTTTCCCGGCGCGACCGAGCGCGTCCGCATGCACGAAATCGTGCGCGGGCTGATCAACTGGCTGGTTTCGGGACTGATCGAAGGTACGGTGGAGGCGGCCGCAGGGCTGACGAGATGTCGACGCGGTGCGCGCTGCCCGGAGCGCGTCGCGCGTTTCACGCCCGATGCCGCGGCCGGTACCAGAGAGTTGAAAGTACTGCTTCCGCCGAGCTGCTGTATGAATCGCGAGCGGCTGGCCGAAGCGCCGGCGGGAATCGGTCGCGCGGATTCGAGCTTTATTCGCGTTGTTTCTGAAGCATCCGGAGCGGATGCCGGCCAATTACCTAGAAGATTCCGAAGGGCAGCCGCTGCACCGGCGGGTGTGCGACTACATCGCCGGCATGACCGACCGGTTCCTGCTCAGGACGTGCGAGCAAATGAAGATTTCCTGGATCGTGTTCAGCCACTTGTAATCTCCGCCAACTTTTCGCTCGCAGCGGCGTTTAATAGCATGAAAGGCGAATGCGAGATATGCGGAAGGTTTTGGCTATGGGCGGGTCGTTTTTCATCCTGTTGTGCGGCGCGACCGCTGTTGCCGCGCGGACGCCCAAGACGAAACCGGGTCCGAATTCGCCGCAATTCCAGAAAAAGCTTTCGAAAGATCAGCAGATGCTGCACGCGCTCGACCGGTTGACGTTCGGTCCGCGGCCGGGCGACGTCGAGAGCGGTCAACAAGATGGGCGCTGAAGAAGTGGATCGATCTGCAGCTTCATCCGGAGCGCATTCCCGAAAATCCGGAGCTTGAACGGAAAGCTGGAGCCGCTCGAAACGCTGCGTCTGACGCAGGCCGAAACGGTCGCGCAGTTATCCGACGCAGCAGATGATCCGGGCCGTCGCGCTGGGACGGCAACCGCTGCCCGACGATCCGGTGACGCGCGCCGCGGTGGAGCGCGCCGTGCGCCGATTCAAAGTGAAGAAGGACGGCACAGGATGACGACGCGATGCGAGCCCGCGTTCACGCTCCAGGAAGCTGCTGACCGCAGATGCAGATCCGCACGCTGCGCAACGGTACGCCCGATCAGAAGAAGGAAATGCTGGCGGCGATTCCCGAGGACAAGCTGGAGGATCGTGGTGATCGCTTTGCCGCCGCAGCTTCGCAATCAGTTGATGGCCGCTGGCTAGTCCCGACGCTGCGCCGCAAACTGCTGCTGGCGAATACTCCGCAGCAGGTGGTCGTTTTACGATCTGGCGGAGGCGAAGCTGTATCGCGCCATCTAAGCAACCGGCAGCTCGCAGAAGAGCTGGTCGATTTCTGGTTCAACCACTTCAACGTATTTCTCGACAAAGGCGCGGACCGGTTTCTGATTCCCAGCTATGAGCGCGAAGCGATCCGGCCGCATGTGCTGGGACATTTTCGCGATCTGCTGGAAGCGACGGCGACCAGTCCGGCGATGCTGTTCTATCTGGACAACTGGCAGAGCGTCGCGCCGGACATGGTGCGCAGACGCCGGCGGGCAACCGTCCGCAGCGCGGGCTGAACGAAAATTACGCGCGCGAATTGATGGAGCTGCACACGCTGGGCGTCGACGGCGGCTACACGCAGAAGGACGTGACCGAAGTCGCGCGCTGCTTCACCGGCTGGACCATTCGCAATCCGCAGCAGGGCGGCGATTTCTATCTACAACGACCGGGTGCACGATAAAGGCGAGAAGATCGTGCTGGGCGTGAAGATTCCGGCCGGCGGCGGCAAGGAAGACGGCGAGAAGGTGCTGGATATTCTGGCCAATCATCCTGTCGACCGCGCGATTCATCTCGAAGAAGCTGGCGCAGCGGTTCGTGGCCGATGATCCTCCGCCGCAGCTGATCGAGCGCATGGCGAAGACCTTTCGCGACACGCGATGGCGACATTCGCGAAGTGATGAAAACCATGCTGACCTCGAAGGAATTTTTCTCGGCAGGCGCGTATCGCGCCAAAGTAAAGACGCCGTTCGAGATGATCGTCAGCGCGGTGCGCGCCACCGGCGCCGCAAGTCGATTTCGCGTTCCCGCTGGCGCAACAGATCGGCGCAGCTGGGCGAGCCGCTGTATCGCAAGATGGAGCCGACCGGATATTCGAACGCCAACAGCGAATGGGTGAACTCGGCGTCGCTGCTCGGCGCGGATGAATTTCGCGCTGGCGCTGGCGCAGAACAAGGTGCCGGGCGTGAAAGTGGACCCAGCTACGGTTCACGGACGATCCCGCAAAAGCCGCGCGGCATGGTTCTGTTCACGCGATCCCGCGCCGCAAACGCGCGAGGCGATTGCCAAGGCGCTGGCGGATCAGAAAGGCAAAGAACCCGAAAGCGGCCGACGTCCGGTCGTTGGTGGCGGGCCTGGTGCTCGGATCGCCCGATTTTCAAAGACGGTAAAAGAAAGACGTTAAAGGAGTATTTCATGCCGACCCGCCGCATCTTTCTGAAAAGCTCCGCACTGGCGATGGTCGGGGTGGGAGCGACGCCGGCTATGGCTCTCGCGTGCGCTATACGCCGCTGATGCGCCCAGCCCGCGCAAAGAAAATCCTGGTCGCGATCTTCCAGCGCGGCGCGGTGGACGGATTGAACGTAGTGGTCCCGCACGGCGAAAAGCGCTACTACGATCTGCGGCCGACCATCGCGATCCCGCGTCCCGACGGCACGCCGGATTCGGCGATCGACCTGGACGGGTTCTTCGGCCTGCATCCGTCGCTGGAACCGCTGAAGCCGATTTACGACTCGGGGCACCTCGCGATCGTACACGCCGTCGGTTCGCCGGATCCGACGCGCTCGCACTTCGACGCGCAGGATTACATGGAATCCGGCACGCCGGGCCGCAAGGCGACCGCCGACGGCTGGCTGAATCGGGCGCTGTCTCGAAAGCAGGCTAAGCGCCTCGCCGGTGCGCGCAGTCAGCCTGGGGGCGGAATTGCCGCGAACGCTTGCGGGGGCGGAACGACGCGGTGGCGATCAACAATCTGAACGATTTCCAGGTCCGCGACGCGATCGGCGCGTCGACCTTCGAGAGCATGTACGGGACTTCCACCGACAAAGTTCTGAACGGCACGGGACGCGAGACGTTCGACGCCGTGAAGCTGATGCAGTCGATCCAGAAGCAGGCCTACACGCCGGCGAACGGCGCGAAGTATCCGAACGGACGGCTGGGGCAATCGATGCAGCAGATCGCGCAGCTCATCAAGTCCGACGTCGGGCTGGAGGTCGCGTTCACCGACGTCGGCGGCTGGGACACGCACGTCAACGAAGTCGGGCGCGAAGCCGTCGGTCGGGCCAACTGGCCAACCTGCTGAATGAATTCGGCCATTCGCTGGCGGCGTTTTATCAGGACCTGGGCGATCGCATGGCCGACGTCACCGTGGTCACGATGAGCGAGTTCGGGCGCACCGCGCGGGAAAACGGCAATCGCGGAACCGATCACGGCCACGCCAACGTGATGTTCGCGATGGGCGGCGACATCCGCGGCGGCAAGGTGTACGGCGACTGGCCGGGAATGGCCGAGGAGCAGCTCTACGAGAATCGCGATCTGAATCTCACCACCGATTTTCGCGACGTGCTGGGAGAGCTGGTGACACGGCATCTGGGCAATCGCCAGATTGCGTCCGTCTTTCCCGGCTACACGCAGCCGAAATATCGCGGGTTGATCGCGTAGCGAAGAATTTCCCTACTTAAGGCCCACGCCTTAACCGCCGATGTGATGAGTGGAGACGAAAGCGGCTCCACTTTCTTATGTTCTGGCTTTATCTTCTGGGATTGATTACGGTGCTGGTGATCGCGCTGCGCCGGGTGAAGCGCCGCCAAGCGCCGCTCGATAACGAGCTATATGCCAAAAAGGTCGCCGTCGAGCATGTGCAAAGCGGCATCGCCTGGGTGCGGCTGGACGGACGGATTGGTTCGGCGAATCAGTCGTTTGCGAAAACGTTTCGCTGCCATCCGGAACAGATGATCGATCAGGTCTGGTTTACCCTGATGGCTGAAACCGACCGCGAACGGGCACGCGAGGCGTATAGCCAGATGCTGCTGGCGGGGATCGATTCCTTCGATTGCCAGGGCTTGCGGTCGGACGGGAGCGTGGTGTGGCTGAATGTGCGGCTGGTGGCGGGTCACGATCAGCAGATGCGGTTCGCGGGTCATCATTGCCTGATTGAGGACCGGACCCGGGAGCACGAACTGGAACAGAGGGTCCGCCAGTTGGAGAGCACTATCGCCGCAGGAATTGCCACAGCGGAATCAACAGAACGGGAATCGCTACCAGAAGTAGTGCGGCGATTGCGAAGATCACCAGGAGTTGCCAGGGCCTGAGGCCGGCGGCGATGCGGGCTCGTAGCGGCAGAGGATCGGGCGCCGGCTGGTGGTGGTTCGTCCGGGCATAAAACATCTCCGCCAGCAACAGACGATCGGTACATTCCTGGCAGTCGACCAGGTGCGCTTCGAACGCCGTCCGCTCCTCCAGATCGAGCGCGTTAGACACGTAGCGCTCGGCCACGGAGTTTTCGTCGATGTAGCGGTGGTTCATGGTTTTCGAGCGATCCCGCTGATCCACACGAGTCATCGTCCGGTTTGAGGGTATTAAGTAGGGCCCGCTACATGCAAGGCCCCGGCCGGACGCTCTATGTGTTAGACTATTCGAAGTGAACGAGGAGTGTCCCTGAGATGGCGAAGTCATGTGATATCTGTGGCCGCGGCCCGCAGTTCGGCAACCGCATCAGCCACGCCCACAACGTAACAAAGCGACGCTGGAACTTGAATTTGCAGCCGGTTCATGCAATCGTGAAGGGCGCTCCGAAGCGCATTCGCGTGTGTACATCCTGCATCAAGAGCGGCAAAGTCCAGAAGGCCGCTTAAGCTTTTCCAGAATTATTTCAACCACTTGACGCTGACGGGATCGGCTCGTTCGCATGCCATGGTGTCGGTGACGCCGCTCGAAATATCGGCGCACGCATTCGATTTGGCGGTGCGGAGAGCATATTCCTGGGTCTGCCCGGCGGTAGTTTTGCACGCTGTTCGCCCGTTGAATTGCATGCAGACCTCGACGCGATGGCCGGCCATGCTCAAAGTGGAATAAATGATCAGCGCCAGGAACGCCAGCGCGAACAGGATTCCTATCAGGACCGGTTTTTTCACTTCCTGGCCCCCTGGGCGGCCTGCTCGTCGAAGAACGATCCCATGCGCCGGAATTTTTCGTAGCGCTGATCGATAAGCTGCTTCGGAGTAAGGGTTTTCAATTCCCCAAGGGCGAGGCGGAGGATGTTGCCGAGAGCCTCAGCCGCATTATCGGGATCGGTATGCGCGCCCTCGCCGGGTTCGGGAATGATGCCGTCGATCAAGCCGAACTTTAGCAGATCCGGCGCGGTCATCTTCAGCGCGGCGGCGGCCTGCGGCGCTGGCCGGAGTCGCGATAGATGATGGCGGCGCAGCTTTCCGGCGAGATGACGCTATAGACCGCATTCTCGCAGCATATAGATGCGATTGCCGACGCCCAATGCCAGCGCGCCTCCACTGCCGCCTTCGCCGATCACGATCACGATCACCGGCACGCCGAGACGCGACATTTCGCGCAGGTTGTAGGCGATCGCTTCGGCCTGGCCGCGCTCTTCGGCGTCCATGCCGGGATAGGCGCCCAGCGTATCGAACAACGTGATGATCGGGCGCTGAGAACTTCGCGGCGAGTTCCATCAGCGCGCATGGCCTTGCGATAGCCTTCCGGCTTCGGCATGCCCGAAGTTGCGGAAAACTTTTTGCTTGGTGTCGCGGCCCTTCTGCTGCGCGATCACCATGACGGGGCGCTCGTCGAACCAGCCCATGCCGGCTGACCATGGCGTGGTCGTCGGCGAAGAAAGCCGGTCGCCGTGGAGCTCGTGAAAATCCGTGAACAGGCGCTGGATGTAATCGAGCGAATGCGGACGCTTGGGATGACGCGCGAGTTGCACGCGATCCCAACTGGGATTCGTGGGGATGGGGAGTTTGGGAATCAGCCATTGAGTTGCCGGTCGCGTCTTAGCTCGGCCAGGACTTCCATCGCTTCGGCTCCGCAGATGCGGGCGACTTCGGCGCAGAATTCCTTGTCCGGGCGTACTTTGACCGTCACATCCAGGATAACCGAGAAGTCGCGGGGCTTTTCGAGGCGCAGGCGGACTTCGGTGTCGCCGGGCTTGCCGTCGAACAGAGTCTGCGCAGTGCGGCGGCGCGGTCGGAGGCGGCCGACCCATTCACGGGAACCTTGATGGAAATCAGCGACGGCAGGTTGAACGCGGGCCACTTCCAGCGGGACGATCTCCTGCACGGAAATCTTCGGCGGTGCGTTTTCCTCGGGCAGCACCAGGCCGCGCACCAGCACGGCTTTGTCTTCGATCAGAGACGGGATGAGGCGCTCGTATTGGGTCGAGAACACCATGGCTTCGACGGAGCCTTCCAGATCTTCGATCTGCATCGAGGCCCAGGGCTTGCCTTCTTTGCTGCGGTGCGCTTGCGCACGCCGGTGAGGATGCCGCACAGCGCGACCTCGGTATTCTTTGGCGAGGCCTTCCAGATTCGCCGGTGGTGTGCGTGGCGAGCTCGGCGGACCTTGTCCATGTATTGATCGAGAGGATGGCCGGTGATGTAGAAGCCCAGCATCTCTTTTTCGCCGGTGAGTTTTTCGGGGCCGGTCCAGTCCGGGACTTTGGGCAGCGGGTGCTCGGCGGCGGGCTGCTCGGCGATCAGCATGGCGAACAGACCGGACTGGCCGCTGGCGCGGTCTTTCCAGACGCGCGTGCCGGTTTCCATGGCGCTATCGATCACCGCCATCAGCTGCGCGCGGGTGCCTTCGAGCGTATCCATGGCGCCGGCCTTGATGAAGCTTTCGATCATGCGCCGGTTGACGGCGCCGAGATCGACGCGCTCGCAGAAATCGTAGAGCGAGGTGAAGGGGCCGCCCTCGGTGCGGGCTTTCGACGATGGACTCGACCGCGTTCGCGCCCACGTTCTTGATGGCGCCGAGGCCGAAGCGGATGCCGGCGTTCGGGTCCGGTAACGACCGGTGTGAAATCGAGATCGGAGGAGTTGACGTCCGGCGGGAGGACGCGGATGCGCATCTCGCGGCACTCGTTGATGTACTTGACCACCTTGCGCGGTGTTGCCGGTTTCCGAAGTGAGCAGCGCGGACATGAACTCGAGCGGGATAGTGCGCTTTGAGATACGCGGTGACGTACGCCAGATACGCGTAGGCGGCCGAGTGCGACTTATTGAAGCCGTAGCCGGCGAACTTCTCCATCAGGTCGAAAATCTTTTCGGCCTTGCGTCGGCGGATGCCCGTTGGCCTTCGCGCCGGCGACGAAGCGTTCGCGCTGCTTGGCCATCTCCTCGACCTTCTTCTTGCCCATGGCGCGGCGCAGAAGGTCGGCGTCGCCGAGCGAATAGCCGGCGATGCGGTTGGAGATCTGCATCACCTGCTCCTGATAGACCATGACGCCGTAGGTCTCTTCCAGGATTTCCTTCATCTCCGGCAGATCGTAGACCACTTCCTTGCGGCCGTGCTTGCGATCGATGAAGTCGTCGATCATGTCCATGGGGCCGGGGCGGTAGAGCGCGTTGAGGGCGATCAGATCCTCGACGCGATCGGGCTGATAGCGGCGCAGAATGTCGCGCATGCCGGGCGATTCGAACTGGAACACGCCGCTGGTGTAGCGCCTTGCTGAAAACCTGCGCGTAGGTCTTCTGGTCGTCGAGCGGGAGATCTTCGATCGACGAGCTTGACGCCGCGATGTCGCTCGATCAGCTTGAGCGCGTCCGTCGATGATGGTGAGCGTCGTCAGGCCCAGGAAATCCATCTTGAGGAGCGACAGCTTCTCGAGGCCGACCATGTCGTACTGCGTGACAATTTCGTCTTTGTTCGTCTTGTAGAGCGGGACCAGTTCGCTGAGCGGCAGCGGCGAAATCACCACGCCGGCCGCGTGGACGCTGGCGTTGCGCGCCATGCCTTCCAGGCGCTCGGCGACTTCGAGAACTTCCTTGACGCGGGGATCGCTGCGGGCCAGCTCGTCGAGCTGCGGCTCCATTTCGCGCGCCTGCTTCAGCTTGATGTTGAGCGGCATGCGTGGGGATCAGCTTGGTGATGCGGTCGACGTCGGCGAAGCTCATGTCGAGCACGCGGCCGACGTCCTTGATGGCGGCGCGCGCGCCCAGCGTGCCGAAGGTGATGATCTGGGCGACCTGTTCGCGCCCGTATTTTTCGGTGACGTACTGAATCACTTCGCCGCGGCCGCGGGTGCAGAAATCGATGTCGATATCGGGCATGGTGATGCGCTCGGGATTCAGGAAGCGCTCGAACAGCAGGCCGTACGCGAGGGATCGATGTCGGTGATCTCCATCGCGTAGCTGACCAGAGACTGCCGGCGGCCGAACCGCGGCCGGGGCCGACGGGAATGCCGCGCTGCTTGGCGAAGCGGATGAAATCCCAGACGATCAGGAAGTAGCCGGAGAATTTCATCTGCTGGATCGTCTTGATTTCGCGATCCAGGCGCTCGGCGTACTCGGCGAGATCGTGCTTCAGACGGCCTTGCGCGGCCAGGGCTTCGAGGCGGCCGCGGCGCTTTTCGAATCCCTGGCGCGCGACGTATTCGAAGATAGCTGTCGGTGGTGTGCTCGGGCGGAACGGCGAATTTCGGGAACGGCTCCTCGACCTGTTCGAGCTTCAGCTGGCAGCGCTGCGCGATGTCCCAGGTGCGGTCGAGCGCGTGCTCCACTTCGCCGAACAGCGTCATCATCTCTTCGCGCGTCTTGAGATAGAACGCGTCCTGCTCGAAGCGCATGCGGTTCGGATCCGACATGGTCTTGCCGGTCTGGATGCACAGCAGGATTTCGTGCGCGCGGGCGTCGTCTTGCCGCAGGTAGTGCGAATCGTTGGTGGCGACCAGCGGAATGCCGGTGTCGGCGGCAAGGCGATGGATCAGCGGCAGAACCTTGCGCGTCCAGGTCGAGGCCGTGGTCCTGCAATTCCAGGAAGAAATTCTTTTGCCCGAACAGGTCGGTGTATTCGTAGGCGAGCCGGCGCGCGTCGTCGTAACGATCGGCGAGCAGCGTTTCGTTGATGTCGCCGCGCAGGCAGGCCGAGAGCGCGATCAGGCCCTTGGAATGGCGCGAGAGCAGGTCCTTATCGATGCGCGGCTTGTAGTAGAAGCCGTCGAGGTAACCGGTGGAGACCAGCTGGATGAGGTTGCGGTAGCCTTCCTGGTTTTCGCACAGCAGCACCAGATGGTTGTAGCGGTTGGATTCGCTTGTTGACCTTGTGACCCTGCTGGGCGACGTAGACCTCGCAGCCGATGACCGGATGGACGCCTTTGGCTTTGGCGTGCGTTGTAGAACTCGACGGCGCCGAACAGGTTGCCGTGATCGGTCATGGCGACGGCGGGCATCTTCTGCTCGACCGCGAGCTCCATCAGCTGCGAGATCTCGCAGGCGCCGTCGAGCAGCGAGTAGTCGGTGTGGCAGTGGAGATGAACGAATGGCGCGGGCATCTTCGAAAAAATCCGATTCCCGGGGGAGAAATTCCAGTATAACGTTACCGCGAAAGCGACTTGAGATAAGCCAGCACGGCTTGGGCGTCGTCGCGTGTCATATGGGGCTGCAGCATCGGCAATTCCGGCGGGCGGCCGGTACGCGCGATGCCGGTGGTCATCAGGCGGATGAAATCGTCATCGGTCCCCGGCGGTCTGCCGGCGATGCGCGGCGCGCGCTGAGCCCAGTTGGGCGCGCTGTAGGCCGGCCGGATCGGCAAAGGCCCGCCCATGAGCCACTGCGACGCCTCATGTACGCCGTTCTCATCGACTGGAGTATGGCAGCGCGTGCATTGAACAAGATCTTCGACAATGTAGCGGCCTCGCGCGATTTGGCCCGCCTGCGCGGCATCCGCGACGGGCTTTTTCACCGAGTTGGCCTGGGCGTTAGCGGCCGGCGCGAGCATCAACGCGGCGGCAAATAGCGAAAGCGGAGTCAGCCAGTATCTCATGCAGCATCATCCGGACCAGCCCATGATACACCCGGATGACGCTACCTGTAACTACTGTCCAATGGGGATGACAACTCCGGTTTGTGACGACAATCCTCCGGTCTGAAGGGTGATCGGATGGTTGCCGGGGGACAGGCCGGCGGGGACCACGATGTTGATCTGGAACTCGCCGGGCGCGACCAGTCCGGTGAATTCCACTGTGGCCGGCGCGGAACCGATCATCACCTGCACGGCATTCCCGAAGGCCACTGGAGCGTTGATCAGGACGCCGGCGGGCGATGTGCCGAGTCCGGTGGCGAAGAGCAGGATGCGATCGCCGGCATGCGCGGCGCGCGTTCCGCCCACCGTCGCCGGATCGCCGAGAATGACGCCGTCCAGGAACACGGCCGCGGGATAGTAGGTCTTCAGATCCAGCGAATAGGCGAATAGTCCGGGCGCGGCGGTGGAAGAGTTTACAGTTACAGTATTGCTGGGCACGCCGTTGCGGACCACCTGCACGGTGGTCGATCCGGAGGCCGCAGCGGGCGCCTGGACGTTGATCTGACCGGAACTGAGGTAATAAATCGCGGCGGGGGAGCCGTTCATCATGACCTGGACGCCGTTCAGGGTGGTCGGAAGGCCATTCGAGAAGTCGGCGTTGCTCCAATCGGTGGTGACGTCGGAGAAGTTCGCGCCCTTGATGGCGACCCAGGATCCCGCAACGGTTCCGCCGGGTTGATTGGTCGCGCCGTTCAGCACTCCGGTCCCGTCCGACAGGATCGACGGAGCGGTGGACGCGCCTGCGGGTGGCTGGCGATACATCATGATGCCGGTACTGGTCGGGCTGCTGGTATCCCACCAGAACAGGTACAGCCGGTCATTCCCTCCGTAGGCAGCCTGAATCGCTTCGGGATAAGGGTTATAAGAACCGGTGATGCTGACGTCGGCCACGGCGCAGGTGGAGAAGTGCACGTTGTCGCTGGATAAAGAGAGTTTCGGATTTCCGCAGACTGCGTCGCCGGTGCCGGCGTTCTGACCGAAAGCGACCGCGACGTCGCCTTTCGAGTCGAGCGCCAGGTCGAAAGGATAATCGGTGGACGAATGGCCGTCGGGCGGAATCACGACGGGCTGCTGCCAAGTGCTGCCGCCATCGTTCGAGAGGACGAAATAATCGCCGACGTCGTCCACGGCGTCGTCGCGGAGTCCGTAAAACAGAATGCGCGGTGCGGAGCCGAAGAAGACGAGCTTTACGGACAGGTCGCTCTGGTTATTTTCCGTATCGCTTACCTTGGTCAGCACGCCGGTCAGCGGCCTCCAGAAGAGCAGAATCGCGTTGTACTCCTGGGTCGCGTCGCCGACCCAGACGGCGACGGCCGGGTTGCCGGAACTATCGAGCGCGACAGAGGGGTTATAGGCGGAATCGGGGGCGGTCATGCCTGACGGGAGCGCCGGCTGCTTGTGCTGCCAAGTGGACGATGCCGCGCTCAGCTTGCCGGTATAAAAGCTGGTGCCGGCGTCATCCTCGTTATAGGCGAGGTAGACGTTTCCGTTCGCGAGAGCAAGTGACGGTCCGCCGACCGCGTTGCCGTTAGGACTGACCAGCGCGGTTTTCTTGGTCCAGGCGACACCGTCGGTGGAGGTGTAGAGATCGATGGCGTAATTATTCCCGAGGATATCTTCGCAGGCGATACCGAACGTTCCGGTGCCGGCGTCGTAGGCGAGCGATACGGAATTTCGCGTAGTGGCAGAGATATCGCCCGGTGCCGCAACCTTCACCACGCCGTTCCATTGGTATTGCGCGCGATTCCAGGATCGGAATAGAACCTCGGTATCGCTGGCATCGCCGTCCTGATTGGGATCTTCGAAGATGAAAGCGAACGCCGGGTCGCCGTTGCCGTCGAGCGTCATGGACAGGTCGGATCCGTAGCTTGTCACCTGAGAGCCGCCAAGAACGGGCGCGGGCGCAGCGTTACTGAATCCCGACGGCGGCGGTCCGACGGTAACGGCATTGGAAGTAGCAGAGCCGGACGCCGCGGCGATGCGGTACTGGTAGCTGGTGTACGCATCCACCGTGGAATCCGTATAGGAAGTAGTAGTGGCGGTTGCGATGGTCGCGAACGATCCTCCGAGGAGGGCGCGCTGCACGTTATAGTTTGATGCGCTGCCGGTCCACGCTATAGAGACTTGCTTGCTGCTTGCCGATTTAACAATAAGATTCGTCTGAGCGCACAACGGGATGGTGAGGAAAAGAGATAGAAGTAGTGGAATTCTCATGGACCAAAACGCACCGGGAATTGTTGAATCGGCTCACTTTAGTAGAATGGGAGACGTTAAGAGGCCCCGAAGAGTGCTTGCGCCGCAGGAATTTACTCAACTACTCGTCGAATGGCGCAACGGAGACAAGACGGCCCTGGACCGGATGACTCCGGTGCTGTACGACGAACTTCGCCGTATTGCCCGTCATTTTCTGGCGCGGGAACGGTCCGACCACACCTTGCAGCCGACGGCGCTGGTGCATGAAGCCTATCTGCGGCTGGTGGACCAGCACGCGGTCGACTGGCGAAATCGGGCGCATTTCCTGGGGGTCGCGGCTAATATGATGCGCCGCATCCTGATCAATCACGCACGCGCCCAGCAGGCCGCCAAACGCGAAGGGTACGCGCAGGCGGTGACGCTCGACGACGCGCTGGGCGTGTTCTCCAATCCGCGGGTGGACATGTTGATGCTGAACCACGCTTTACAGGAACTGACGGAGCTGGATCCGCAGCAGGGCAAGGTAGTGGAGCTGCGTTACTTCGGAGGACTTACCATCGAGGAGACAGCGGAGGTGATGGGCATTTCACCGGCGACGGTAAAACGCGAATGGGGAACGGCGCGGCTCTGGCTGCTGAACAAAATGGAAGGCGCTGATCCGGGGGTTCAATGACGGCCCGGCAACAACAGATCGATCGCTGGAGGCACATCAAGGAGATCCTGGCCGCCGCGCTGGATGCCGCTCCGGAAGATCGGCCGGCCTTGCTCGAGCGGTTGTGTCGGAACGATATCGAGGTGCGCGCGGAAGTCCAGAAGCTGCTGGCTCTGGAAGCGCGCGCGGACGAGGCACTGGATTCCCGGGCGGTGCCGGGTTCCGTGCTGCGCGAGACGCTGGGCCAGAAGCCGCCTGATGTGATCGGCCCCTATCGTATTTTGCGGGAACTCGGTCATGGCGGCATGGGGGTGGTGTATCTCGGCGAGCGGGCCGACGGCGAATTCACCAAACAGGTAGCGATCAAGCTGATCACGCGAGGACGTCCCGACACGGGACTGGAACGCCGCTTCCGCCGCGAGCGCCAGATTCTGGCGCAGTTCGAGCACCCCGGGATCGCGCGGTTATTCGACGGCGGCGCCACCGAGGACGGGCAGCCGTACTTCGTGATGGAGTATATCGGCGGCCTGCCGCTGCTCGAATATTGCGATTCGAAGCAGCTTTCGATTCACGAGCGCCTCGGTCTGTTCCTAAAAATTTGCGACGCGGTGGGGCACGCGCATCAACGCCTGATCGTGCATCGCGATCTGAAGCCCGCCAATATTCTGGTCACCGCCGAGGGAACTCCGAAGCTGCTCGATTTCGGTCTGGCGCGCGTCCTTGACGCGGAACATCCGGACGATATCACGCAGGTGGGATTTCCGGTCATGACGCCGGCTTACGCCAGCCCGGAACAGGTGCGGGGCGAGCTATACACGGTGTCGGGCGATGTTTATTCGCTGGGTGTGATCCTCTATGAACTGCTGAGCGCGCACCGGCCCTACGATGTTCCCAGCGGATCGCTACTCGAAATGGTGCGGGTGGTTTGCGAGCAGGAAGCGGCGCCCTTGAGCCAGGCAGTGGCGGATTCGGCGGAGATCGCGGCGAAGCGGTCCACCACGCTCGATCGGTTGCGCCGGGCGCTGTCGGGCGACCTCGAAACGATCGTGGCGAAGGCGCTTGAAAAAGATGTCAAGCGGCGGTATGAGAGCGTCTCCGAACTGGCCTCGGACATTCGCCGCTATCTGGATGGACTTCCGGTGCAGGCGCGCGCGGCGACGTTCTGGTATCGGGCAGGCAAGATGCTGCGGCGTCATCGGATCGCGATCCCGTCGGGAGCGCTGGCGGCAATCCTGATTCTTGCCTTCGGGGGCGCTGCGATGTGGCAAGCCGAACGGGCGCAGCGGCGGTTCCAGGAAGTGCGCAATCTGGCGCATTCGGTGATGTTCGATCTGCATGATGCCATCGCCCCCTTGCCGGGCTCGACCAAGGCTCGCGCGATCCTGGTGCGAGAGGCGCTGGATTATCTGGAAAGGCTCTCGAAGGAAGCGGGCGGCGACGCCGGACTGGCGCGCGAGGTCGCGCTCGGTTATGCGCGCATCGGCGCGGTGCAGGGCGACCTGGGCGAATCAAATCTGGGCAACGTGCCGGCGGCGCTCGAAAGCTTTCGCAAAGCGGCGGCGATTCTGGACGGGCTGGGGGCGGCGCAGTCGTCCTCCCTCGAACTGCGCCGCGATGATGTTCGAGTTCTGAATCGTCTGGCATTGTCGTATGGAGACGCGGGCCGATTCGCCGAGGCGCAGCAGACCGTGGCCAGGAGCGTTGCCATCGCCGAGGCGACGCTGCGGGCCCATGCCGGAGACGCGCTCGCCATCGGCGATCTGGCGGCGACCGAATCGGGACGCGCCGACCTTATCACCGCGCAATCGCGCTACGCGGAAGCGATTCCGGTGCGGCAATACGTTCTCGACTTGTCCCGGCAGCTAGCCGTGGCGCAACCGCGGAATTTCGAGCTGCAGCGGTCGCTGGCGCTGGCGCACAAGAAACTGGCGGCACTGCTGGGAGTTTCCGGCCGCCTCGACGAAAGCTATCAGGAATACGATCAGGCGCGGGTGATTGACGAGGAGCTCAGCGCGGCGAATCCGTCGAATATGCGCGCCAAGCTCGACCTATCATTCGATTACAGCGATCTGGGATGGGTCAAGGGAAGGCGCGACGACTATGCCGGGCAGCTTGCTTCCTACCGCCGGGCGCTGGCGCTGCGGCAGACAGCGGCGGCCGCGGATCCCAACGACTTTAGGGCGGCGTATGCGGTGGCCAGCAGCACCGGCCGCATCGCCAGCGTGCTGCAGCGACTTCACGATCCCGCGGCGATCGACGGCTTGAAACAGGCGATCGTTTTATGGAAACGTCTGGCCGATCAGGCGGGCGTGGATGTGGCGGCGGTAACCGAACTCGCCGACGCGCACCAGGCGCTCGGCGACGCTTATGCTGAGTTAGCCGCTCGGCAGCGACAGAACTGGTCGGGCGCGGCCTCCGAATACGAGCAGGCCCGAACGCTTTATGCGGGGCTCGCCGGCAAGGGGATGCTGCCTAAAGGAAAGGGCGAGAAGCTGGCGGAGTTGGAGGGGCTGGCGGCGAGCAGCCGCAAATCGGCAACGGAGCTCGCCAACCTGCGACAATAACGCCTCATGACTACCGGGCTCCCTTCCGCCGGGCCGTGGTACCGGCAATTGAATCGATATCACTGGCTGGTGCTGGGCCTGACCTGCGCGGGCTGGCTGCTGGACTGCATGGATCAGCAGATCTTCGGACTCGCGCGGCGTCCGGCGATTCTGGAATTACTGCACGTCCATGCGGGCGACGCCGCAATGGCGGGAAAAGTGACCGAATACGCCGGCTACGCGACCATGATGTTCATGATCGGCTGGGCCATCGGAGGCTTGTTTTTCGGCATCCTGGGCGATCGGATCGGTCGCGTCCGTACCATGGTGATCAGTATTCTGTTCTATTCGGCGTTCACCGGGCTGAGTGTGTTCTCAGTCGGCGTATGGGATTTTTCGACGTACCGCCTGCTGACCGGATTGGGAGTCGGCGGACAATTCGCCGTAGGCGCGGCGCTGGTGGCGGAAGTGATGCCGCCGACCGTGCGGCCGTACGCGCTGGGCGTAATGCAATCCTGCTCCGCCGCGGGGAATGTGATCGCGGCACTAGCCGGGATCGCGCTGGGCGAACTGCAGCAGGCCCATGTGATCGAAAGTTCCTGGCGGGCCATGTTCATCATCGGCGCTCTGCCCGCGTTCCTGGTGTTCCTGATCATGCGCAAGCTGAAGGAACCGGATCAGTGGCAGCAGGCCAAGGCACAGCACGCGAAGCTCGGATCGATGACCGAGCTGTTTTCGAATCCACGATGGAGGCGCGGCGCTTTGGTGGGATTCACGCTGGCCTTCGCAGGCGTGGTCGGCCTGTGGGGCATCGGGTATTTCAGCTACGATCTGTTGAGCTCGGTACTCGATAAAACGTTTCGAGCGCAAGGGCTTTCCGAGAGCATGATCGCGGGGAAGAAAACCATGTGGACCGGAATCACGTCCCTGTTCCAGAATATGGGCGGATTCCTGGGCGTCTACGCGTTCACCTATTTCACCGAATGGACCGGAAGGCGCCTGGCGTTCGCATTGTCTTTTATCGGAGCGCTGGCAGCGACCGCGTTTCTGTTCTGGCGTCTGCACCAGTTCAGTGATGTGTTCTGGATGCCGCCGCTGATGGGATTTTTCCAGCTCACTTTGTTCGCGGGCTATGCGATCTACTTCCCGGAATTGTTTCCAACGCGTCTGCGGAGCACGGGAACGTCGTTCTGCTATAACGTAGGGCGCGGGGTCGCGGCAGTCGGTCCGGCGGCGCTGGGATTGTTGACCAGCCGGGTTTTCGCCGGTCAGGCAGAACCGCTGCGCTATGCTGGCGTCACCATGTGCCTGGTGTTTCTGATCGGACTCGCGGTGCTGCCCTGGGCTCCGGAGACCAAGGGCCAGCCCCTGCCGGAGTAAAGGATATGCTGAAAGAACTATGTGGAAATCGTTTGCAGGTCTGACGCTGGCGGTTGGCGTGGCGTTCGGCCAAACGCCCGCGCAGACACCGCCGGCTCCGCAATTCGAAGTCGCCTCGATACGGCCCGCTGGGGCGATCACGGCGCAGGCAGCCGCCGGAAAGCTTCATGTGGGCATGAACATCGATGCGGCCAGGGTCGACATCGGCAGCATGTCGCTGATCGACCTGATCCGTACGGCATACCGCGTGAAGGCGTATCAGGTGACCGGTCCCGACTGGATGAAGTCGCAACGTTTCGATATTCTCGCCAAGATGCCCGAAGGGGCATCGAAGGATCAGGTGCCGGAAATGCTGCAAGCGCTGCTGACGGAACGGTTCAAGCTCGAAATCCACCGGGATCACAAGGAGCAGAGCGTGTACGCGCTGGTGGTGGGCAAAGGCGGCCCTAAGTTGAAAGCGTCGCCGGCCGATGCGGAGGGGGCTCCAGCCGCCGACGGTAGCGGCAGTAAGCCGGTCATGATGGTCGACGGAGGCTCAATCAGCGTGAGCCGGCAAGGGCAGGGGGCGGTAGTTCACGGCGGACCGATGGGCACTACCAGAGTCTCCATGGGACCCAATGGCGCCATGCATATGGAAGCGGACAAGATGACCATGGCGGGATTCTCGGATATGCTGTCGCGATTCGTGGACCGGCCGGTGGTCGATATGACGGAAATCAAGGGAACGTATCAGGTGGGAGTGGACCTATCGATGGACGACCTGAAAAACGCGGCGCGTTCGGCGGGCATGGCGCTTCCCGTGGGCGCGGAGCCATCGAAGTCTCCCGGCGACGCCGCGTCGGACCCTTCGGGAGGGACCATTTTTTCAGCAGTGCAGCAGCTCGGGCTGAAGCTGGATCCGCGTAAGCTGCCGGTGGAGATGATTGTGGTGGATCACGCGGAAAAAGCTCCGACGGAGAATTAAGTCACGGCCGGGAAACGCCGGCAAGTCCGTTTTTATCCGTATGTTGAATGCTACACTGATCTATTAACATGGCCATCAGCAAAGATCTGCTGGAAATCCTCGTCTGTCCGCTGTGCAAGGCGCCGGTGGAGCTGAAGCAGGACGAAAACGGCCTGAAGTGCGTCGAATGCAAGCGGGTGTATCCGATTCGCGACGACATTCCCGTCATGCTGGTCGACGAAGCCCGCATCGAAGAATAAGCGTGGCGAATCTGCTGGAGCGACTGCCGTCCGGCTCGCGGATCGCGGTGATCCGTCTGCGATCCCTGGGCGACTGCGTGCTGACCACTCCGGCGCTGGCGCTGCTCAAACAATATCGGCCCGATCTCGAAGTTTCGCGTGATCGTCGAGCCGCGATTTGCCGCGATTTTCGAAGACAATCCGGACGTCGACGAGATCCGCGGGACGCATGCCGCGCGCCGATCTGGTGCTGAATCTTCACGGCGGCACGCGCAGCATGTGGATGACGGCGGCGTCGCGCGCGAAATTTCGCGCGGGATTCGCGCACCATCGCTATAGTTTTCTTTATTCCCACAAGATTCCGCGGGCGCAGGAGATTCTGGGCGTCGAACGGCGCGGTCCACACGGCGGAACATTTGGCATCGGCGATGTTCTGGCTGGGCGTGCCGCGCAGCGAGATTCCACGCGCCAGGCTGGTCGCGCGAACTTCCACTGGACCTGCGGCACTACGCCGTGATTCATCCGTTCGCGTCGGCTGCCGCCAAGACCTGGCCGGCGGAGCGATTTGTCGAGGTCGCGCGCGGCTTAAGCGGGCTGAAGCCGGTGTTCCTGGCCGGCCCCGGCGACGATGCGTCGCCGTTTGCGTCAGTTTCACGGTTTGGAAAAACGCGCCGCTGAGCGGGTGAAAAGCCTGATCTCGGGCGCGTCGTTGTTCATCGGCAACGACAGCGGACCGGCGCACATCGCGGCGGCCTTCGGAGTTCCGGTGGTGGTGATTGTTCGGACCGTCCGATCCGGTGACGTGGGCGCCCTGGCGCACCGAATCGCAGGTGCTGACCGCGGCCGTCGATCGGCGACATTTCCGTCGACGAAGTCGCTCGCGGCCGTGGAAACGCTGAGGGTGCGGGCATGAGGGAACTGTCCCGGCTGCTGCGCTACTCGCGGCCCTACGTTCCGCATCTGTCGGCTTCGTGTTCTGCTGATGGCCTGTGTGGGCGCGGCGCAGGCCCTGACCGCGCTGCTGATCGGGCCGATTTTCGACCGCGTGCTGAATCCGCGCTTCGGCGGACACGCCGGTGAAGCTGTTCACCATTCCCGATTCTGCATCATCCGGTATATCTGAGCGCACTTCTGCCGCCGCAGATCCACAACGTGTGGACCATGGTCGCGATCGCGATTCTGGCGGTGTTTTTCATCAAGGGCATCTGCGATTATTTCGGCAACTACCTGATCAACTACGTCGGCTTTTCGGCGGTCACCGATCTGCGGCAGACGGTGTTCGACCGCGTGCTGCATCAGGACGCGCAGTTTTTCGAGAGCAACTCGACCGCGCGCGTGATGTCGTCCATCATGAACGACCTCGAAAAGATCCAGGTGGCGACTCTCGCACATTCTGGCGGACTGGCTGCGCCAGAGCTTCACGGCGCTGGCGCTGCTCGCGGTGGTGCTGCAGACCGACTGGAAGCTGGCGCTGGTCAGCCTGACCGTGCTGCCGTTCGTGCTGGTGCCGACCGTCCGGCTGGGCCGGCGAATCCGCCGGACCACGCGCCGCGCGCAGGACGACGCCGCCGAACTGAATCAGGTGCTGCAGGAAACGCTCAGCGGGCAACCAGGTGGTGAAGTCGTTCGGCGCGGAGGAAATCGAGTCGAACCGCTTTCGCGACCGCGCGCAGCGGCTGCGGCGCAGCAATCTGCGCTATGTCGCGCAGCAGGCGATCGCCTCGCCGCTGATCGAATTTTTCGGCGCGATCACCATCGTCGGCCTGCTGACCTACGCGCGCCTGCAGATCAAAGCCGGAGCCATGACGACCGGCGCAGTTCACCAGCTTCGTGATCGCGCTGCTGATGCTGTACGAGCCCGTGAAGCGGCTGACCGGCATTCACAATATTTTCCAGCAGGCGCTGGGCGCGTCGCAGAAGGTGTTCGAATATCTGGACCGCGATCAGCAGATCAAGGAACGCCCCGGCGCGGTGAAGCTCGCGCGCTTTGAAAAGTCGATTCATGTTCGACAACGTCAGTTTCCGCTATCCCAGCGTGCCCGATGGATTCGTGCTCGATGCGATTCAACTGGAAGTGAAGCGCGGGAGAAATCGTCGCGCTGGTGGGGCCGAGCGGCGCGGGAAAGACGACGCTGGCCAACCTGGTGCCGCGCTTCTACGACGTGCGCGCTGGAGCGGTGCGCATCGACGGGAGCGACGTGCGCGATCTGCGGCTCAGCTCGCTGCGCGAGAAGATCGGCATCGTCGCGCAGGACACGTTTCTGTTCAACGACACGGTGGCGAACAACATCGGCTACGGGCGGCCGAACGCCACGCGCGAACAGATCCGCGAAGCCGCGCGAAACGCCCTGGCCGAGGAGTTCATTCTGCGCATGCCCGAAGGGTTACGACACCATCATCGGCGAGCGCGGCCAGAAACTGAGCGGCGGCCAGCGGCAGCGGCTGGCGATCGCGCGGGCGCTGCTCAAGAACGCGCCGATCCTGATTCTGGACGAAGCGACGTCGCATCTGGACACGGAATCGGAGAGGCTGGTGCAGCGCGCGCTGCAGAACCTGATGGAGCACCGCACGGTGATCGTGATCGCGCACCGACTGTCGACGGTCCGCCGCGCCGACAAAATCGTGGTGCTCGATCGCGGGCGCATCTGCGAAATCGGCACGCATGAAGAACTGGTGAACCGCGGCGGCATCTATCAGCGCCTGCACGAAATGCAGTTCCTGGAGCCGGATTCGGTGGTGAATCCTTAATCTTGATGACCTGCTCAGCTTCGCAGCATGACCGGATTCGCTCGCGTGCGCCGCCCTGCTGGGCGACGGCGAAGTGGTGGTCAGCGTCAAGAGCCTGAACCATCGCGGCCTGGACGTGCAGGTCCACGCGCCATCGGTCGGCCGATGCGTTCGAAAACGCGATCCGCGCGCTGGTCAAGAGCGCGGGTGTCGCGCGGACACGTGGAAGTGCGCGTCTCGCTGCCTCAGGGATCGGCGCGAACGGCGACCGCTCGGCGTGAATCGCGCACTGCTCGAACAATATCTGAAGGCGTTTCGCGAGGCCGCGGCTGAGCACGGCATCGGATCGGCAGCCCGATCTGAACGCCGCGTTTCGCCTGCCGGGAATGTTCGGCGAAGCCGGCGGACACCGAGCCGCCGGAGGGAACGGAAGCGGCCCTGCTCGAGGCGCTGACCGAAGCGCTCGACGAGTCTGAACGCGTTTCGCTCGCGCGAAGGCGCCGAAATCGCGGCGGAAATGCGCGCCCACAACGAGCGCGTCGCGTACTGGCGGCGGAGATGGAGCAGATCCGCGCGGGGGCCACCGCGGCATTCCACACCCGCCTTTCCGAACGCCTGAAGGAGATCTGCTGAAAGGCGCGCAGATCGATCCGCAACGCCTGGCGCAGGAAGCCGCGATCCTGGCCGACCGCAGCGACATCGGCGAAGAACTGGCGCGCCTGAAGATTCATTCGGCGCAACTGGCGGCGCTGCTCGACGGCGGCGGCGAAGTCGGCAAGAAACTCGATTTTCTGCTTGCAGGAGATGAATCGCGAAACCAACACGATTCTTTCGAAGACCAGCGGCGCGGGCGAAGCCGGCCTGCAAGATCACCGAGCTGGCGCTGGGAGCGAAGGCGGCCATCGAGAAGATCCGCGAGCAGTCGCCTGAACCTGGAATGACCACGGTCTTCATCATTTCCGCGCCGTCCGGCTCGGGAAAATCGACGCTGACGCGCGAACTGCTGGAGCGCGTCCCGAAGCTGCGTTTTTCGGTCTCCTACACCACGCGAGCGCCGCGCGGCCAGGAACGCGAACGGCCAGGAGTACTTTTTCATCTCCCGAGAGGAGTTCGAGGAACGGGTCGACAAGGGCGAATTCCTGGAACACGCCGAGGTCTTCGGCAATTATTACGGCACCCATGTCAGCGAACTGGACCGCGCGGCCAACGAGGGCGTGGACCTGGTGCTCGACATCGACGTCCAGGGTGCGCGACAATTGAAAGAGAAGATTCCGGCCGCGGTGTCGATTTTTATTCTTGCGCCGAGCCGGGAAATTCTGGAACAGCGGTTGCGGGCGCGGAGCCAGGATTCCGATCAGGTGATCGAGCGCCGGCTGCGCGACGCCGCGGCAGAGATTCAGCAATTATTCGCAATTACGATTACGTGCTGGTGAATCGCGAAGTGGAGGCGTCGGTGGATACGCTGGTGTCCATCGTGAAGGCCACGCGCAGCCGGCGCGACCGGATGGAAGAACAAATCCAGTCCGATTCTGGAGACGTTTAAGCTGGAGACGTTGAAAAATGGCTGAAAATTTTAGACAGACCGCCGCGAGCATCATTCCGGACGATCCGGAAGCAAGCGCCTACCGGTTCATCATCGTGGCCGCCAAGCGCGCCCGCCAGTTGCAGAACGGCGCGCGCAGCTTTCTGCCCACCACGTCGAAGAAGCCGACCGTCGCCGCGATGGAGGAAGTGCGCCGCGGCCTGGTGCAGTACGACGATCCGGCATTCCACGAAGACGAAGAAGTTCCCGCCGAAGAGTAAAGGCAGATGAGGGTCGCGCTCGGCGTCGGCGGCGGCATCGCGGCATATAAAGCGGCGGAGCTGGCGCGCGCCCTGATGGAGCGCGGCTTCACCGTGCAAGTGGTCATGACGCGCGCCGCCGAAGAATTTATCCGACCGCTGACGTTTGCCGCGCTGACCGGGCAAAAGGTCCTCACCAACCTGTTCTGCGCGGCGAGCGCCGAAGATACCCTCGCGAGCGCGGTCGAGCATATCCGGGTTGCCCAGGAGAACGACATTCTGGTGGTCGCTCCGGCGACGGCTGATCTGCTCGCAAAATTCGCCGCACGGCCTCGCGGACGATTTTCTAACCACTACTTATCTGGCGTTCACGGGGCGCGTGGTGCTCGCGCCGGCGATGAACATCGAACATGTGGAATCATCCGGCGACGCGCGAAAATGTTCGAGTGCTGCGGGAACGTGGGCACGAGATTGTCGAACCGGACGAAGGCTTGCTGGCGTGCGGCATGGTCGGACCGGGCCGACTGGCCGATCCGCAAAGGATCGCGGACGTCGTGGCTAGTCGAGCGGCGAAGACGGCAGAGATCCGGCGGGATCTCGAAGGTGAGACGGTGCTGATCACTGCCGGGCCGACGCAGGAACCGCTCGACGCAGTGCGCTACATCACCAACCGGTCCAGCGGCAAAATGGGCTACGCGCTGGCCGAAGAGGCAATGGATCGCGGCGCCGGTGGTGTTGGTGTCCGGACCGGTCAATCTGGCGGAACCGGGCGGATCCATGGAAGTGATTCATGTCCGCACGGCGCTCGAAATGCGAAAAGCGGTGCTCGATCACCTCGACGCCGCGACGATCATCATCAAAGCGGCGGCAGTAGCGGATTATCACCGGTCGGACGCGCCCAAGCGGCAAGGAGAAAAAGACGGCGGCCCGGCTGTCGCTGGAACTCGATCCGACGCCGGACATTCTGGCCGAGGTCGGAAAGCAGCAAAGGCGACCGCCTGCTGGTAGGCTTCGCGGCGGAGACGGATCACCTGGTCGAAGAAGCGCGGCGCAAGCTCGACAACAAGAACTGCGACATGATCGTGGCGAATCTGGTGTCGCGGGAAGGCATCGGGTTCGATTCCGACGAGAACGAAGTGCTGCTGGTGCTGCGCACCGGAGAATCGATTCCGGTCAACCGCGCGCACAAACGAGTGGTCGCGCGCCGCATTTTCGACGAGATGATCAAGCTGCGGCTGGCCTTGCACGCGTGACATGAGCGTCGACGAAACTCCGAAATTATCTTGAATTTTACCGGGATCTTGGAGTGAAGAATCTCTATAAGCGAAGTCGCCACAGACGCCGCCTGACAAGGTCGCGCCCGTTCCACAAGCGATTGTTGAACAGCTTCCTTCCCTCGCGCCCGCCGGCGACACGCTGGCGAAGATTCTCGAGGACATCGGGGATTGCAAGCGCTGCCGGTTGTGCGAACAGCGGTCGAAAATCGTATTCGGATCGGGCAATGAGCAGTCCCGGCTGGTGTTCGTGGGCGAAGGTCCGGGAGCCGATGAGGACGCGCAGGGATTTCCCTTCGTGGGACGCGCCGGCCAACTGCTGACGCAGATGATCGAGAACACGGCGTCGAAGGAAGGCATTCCCATTCGCCGGCCGGATGTATACATCTGCAACGTCGTGAAGTGCCGGCCGCCGGAAAATCGGACGCCGCAGCCCGATGAGATGGAGATCTGCGGCCAGTTTCTGTTCCGCCAGTTGATGGCGATTCGTCCGAAGGCGATCTGCGCGCTGGGGTCCACCGCCGCGAAGGCGCTGCTCGCCACCAAGGACGGCGTCACGCGATTGCGCGGCCAATGGCACAAGTGGCGCGACATTCCGGTGATAGTCACCTATCATCCGTCGTACCTGTTGCGGCCCTACAATCAGAACGCGAAGCGCGAGGCCTGGGAGGATCTGAAGAAGGTCCTGCATTATGTCTACGACTAAGCCTTCAGCGCGGGGCACGTTCCTCACGTTCGAAGGGCCGGAGGGCAGCGGCAAATCGACGCAGCTTCGCATGCTGGCCGCACGGCTGCGAGCGTCGGGGCGCGATGTCTTCGAAACGGCTGAACCAGGCGGAACGCCGATCGGCAAGCAGATCCGCCGGGTGCTGCTCGACGCCCAGAATCGGGAAATGTGCCCCACCGCCGAGCTCCTGCTGATGTTCGCCTGCCGCGCGCAGAATGTCGACCAATGGATTCTTCCGGCGCTGGCCGCCGGGAAAATCGTGCTGTCCGATCGCTTCACCGATTCGACGCTGGTCTACCAGGGCGTCGCGCGAGGCTTGGGGACGGAAGTGGTTTATGAAGTGGATCGCATCGCCTGCCGGGGTCTGATTCCGAAGCTGACGTTGGTGATCGACATCGACACGGAAACCGGCCTCCAGCGCGCTCACTCGCGCAATCGCGAAACCAAGGACGTCGAGACGCGGATCGACGAACAGGAAATCAGCTTTCATAGAAAAGTCCGCAGCGCGTATCATCAACTGGCTTCCGACGAGCCGGATCGCGTGAAGCTGATCGATGGCGGCCGCGATGAAGAAGCGGTGGCGGACGAGATTTGGGAGATTGTGCAGAGATCCTTATAAATGACTCCGGCTGCGCCAGACACTTCTCTAACGTCGGGCACTTCTTTAACATAGACAGATGGACCATCTTCCGCGCCGCTTCGCATTGATCGCGATCGCGATGGTCATTACGCTCGTCGGCGGGACCACTGGATTCGTCCTCATCGAGCATTACCCGGTGTTCGACGCGTTCTACATGACCCTCACTACGGTGACCACGGTGGGCTATGGCGAAATTCACACGCTAAGCCGGGCGGGCCGGGTGTTCAATTCATTTCTGATTTTCTTCGGCGTGAGCCTGATGCTGCTCGCCATCGGCGCGATGACACAAACCGTGATCGAGCTGGAGCTGAATCAATTTTTCGGAAAGCGACGGATCAAGAACATGATCGAGAAACTCGACGGTCATTTTATTCTGTGCGGCTTCGGGCGCGTGGGCCGGGGCGCGGCGGATGAATTACGCCAGGCCGGCGCATCGTTCGTCGTGGTGGATCGCGATGAGGAAAAAGTGGAGCGCGCCATCAAGCAGGGGATGCTCGCGGTGCTCTCCGACGCGAGCCGCGATGAAACGCTGCGCGACGTCGGCATCGATCGCGCCCGCGGGTTAATCGCGACTCTCGCCTCGGACGCCGACAATTTGTTCCTGATTCTTTCGGCGAAGGCGCTCAACTCGAAACTGCATCTTTCGGCGCGCGTGGCCGAAGAAGCTTCCGAGCCAAAGCTCCGCCGCGCCGGAGCCGACTTTGTGTTCGCGCCCTACAACAGCACCGGGCACCGCATGGCGCAGGCTCTGTTGAAGCCCCATGTGCAACAGTTTCTCGACTTCACTACACAAAACGTCGGGCTGGATGCCGGCATCGAGCAGGTGAAGGTGGCGGCGCGAAGCTCCTTCGCCGATTCGTCGCTAGCGGACATGCAGGTGCGGCGCGAGTTCGGCGTAATCGTGCTGGCGATTCGGAAAGCCAGCGGGGAAATGCTGTTCAACCCGCCGGCCGAGGCGAAAATCTCCACCGGTGACCACCTGATCGTGATGGGACGGCCGGATGGATTGCGAAAACTGGAACAAATGCTCACCGAGGCGACCGCATGAAAATTCTGACCGCCGAACAGATGCGCGAAGCGGACCGGCTGACCATCGAAAGAGGCATTCCAGGGCTGATTCTCATGGAGAACGCCGCCCTTAGCGTCGTCGAAGCTATGGAGCGCGAGTACGGGCCGTTGTCGTCACATCGAGTCGTCGTATTTTGCGGCAAAGGGAACAATGGCGGAGACGGTCTCGCGGTGGCCCGTCAACTCCTTTCGCGCGCGGCGTCGGTCCACGTACTGCTGTCGGGCAAACCGGAAGATCTTTCGGGCGACGCCGCCGAAAATTTTAAACTGCTGTCCGCTGCCGGCGGCTTGGCGGTATTCGACGTCAACCAGGAAATGCGTCGGGCTACCGTCGTGGTCGACGCCCTGCTCGGCACCGGCCTTCGCGGCCCGGTTCAAGGAAAATATCTCGAGTTCATCCGATCGATCAACGAAGATTTTCCGCTGGCGAAGATCGTCGCGGTCGATATTCCGTCCGGCATGCTGGTTCGCGCCGACCTCACCGTCACCTTCACCGCGCCGAAGCCGGAACTGATCTTCGGGAAACTCTCTGGCAAACTGATGGTCGCCTCAATCGGCACGCCTCCGGAGTTGATTCAATCCAATTTGGAAATTTCAGAACCCTGGGACTTCGCGCCGCTATTCGCGCCACGCGTTCCCGATGGTCACAAGGGTCTGTATGGGCACGTCATGGTGATCGGTGGCGCGCCGGGCAAGGCTGGAGCCGCCGCGATGGCCGGCCTGGCTGCTGTACGCGCGGGGGCCGGGTTGGTCACCGTCGCCTGCTCCGATTCGTCCCGCCTCGCGCCGGAGCTGATGTCCGCATCTCTCGATGATTTTACGCTCGAGAAGATCACGGCGGTCGCGATTGGGCCGGGGTTGGGAAAAGATCCGGAGCTGCTGGCTCGATTGATGAAGACGGCGACAGTGCCGATGGTGATCGATGCCGACGGTCTGAATTCCATCGCCGGCACCGATTTTCATGGACGCGGGGTCGAGACCGTCCTGACGCCCCATCCCGGCGAGATGGCGCGCCTGCTCGGCCGGCCGATAAAGGATCGCCTTGAAGATGCCCGAAATTTGGCTAAGGAACGCAATGTGTGTCTCGTCTTGAAAGGCCACCGCACACTGATCGCGCTTCCCGATGGGCGGGTTTGGGTGAATCCGACCGGGTCGCCGGCCATGGCCACTGGAGGCACGGGCGACATTCTCACCGGCCTTGTCGCCGGCCTGATCGCGCAATTTCCGCGGGACATTCCTACGGCTGTTCGAGCCGCGGTCTGGCTGCACGGACGCGCGGGCCAGATCGGCGCGGCGGAACTAACCGAGCAGTGCTTGATCGCTACCGATCTGCTCCATTACCTGCCGCGCGCCATTCGGGAAACTACCAGCGCGCCCCAAAAAGGCTGGCTAGCGGTTTAGCCCGAAACATCAGCAATCCGGCCGAGCACAGCGGCATGTACGCCACCGCCCACCGGGTTCCGATGCGCATCACCTGCAACCCCGCCCAGGCGATCAGCATGCTGTCGATGCGCATGAATCCGTAGGGATCGCGGACGATGTCCGTGCTGCTGGCGATGGCCGCGACCATCACTGCAGGTAATACGATCCAGGTCTCGCCTTCGATATGCCCGGCCCGAAATTCGCCAATCATCATTTTCGCGAACAGGACGAAGGCGAGCAGCAAACAAGCCATCGCCGCGAAATCGATGAAGTACAGCGCGTCATTGAGCAGCGGCGACACCGGCCGGTGGATCAGGGTGAACAGACGGATCACCTGCGGGATCAGCGGTATCGACAGCAGATAGGTGGCGTTCGAGGGCGGTGTCCGCGAGGCGTCGTAGATCCACCAGGCGATGGTCGGCAGCCCGGTCACCGCCGCGAAAAACATTTTTCGATAGTCTTTTGCAAGAAGATAGGCGAGCACCACGCCTCCCGTTACGGGCAGCGCGCTTTCGCGGACCAGTGGCAGAGCCGTCAGCACAATCATCAACGGAACGATCCGACGTTCTCGAAAAAACAGAAGCACTGCGAGAAAGCCCGCGACTGCCTGTCCGTCCAGCACCATGCGATCGGTAGAGGCGATGACCGCGGGGATGAACAAGTAAAGGATGGCTGCGGTGAGCGGCGGGCAATAGTCTTTTGCCAAGCGGATAAAGCACAGACCGCCGAGCGCCATGGTCAAGTCGGTGATGGCGATGAACCAGTAGTCCGAAGCCGGTAGCGACTCGCGCCCCAATACTCCCGCGACTGCGGAAATTAAGATACGCCGCGCCCGGAATTGCGGGTCGTCGATATATTTCGTGAGTCCTTTATCGAGCAAAGGGTCGAGCGTGAGCAGGCGGTACCACTGGCCATCGTAACCATTGCTATCGGGGTAAAGGTAGCCGAAGTTGGGCAGATCGGGATGCGGCAATTTGGCGCCGTTGAAAAAAAGCGCGCTCCATTGGCCTGGAGCAATCGCCTGAACGTATAGCGCCTGATAGAGAAAGATCAGGCCCAGCATCAGCGTGAACAGCCCTGCGGTCTTCGCTCGCAATCAATCAGGTTAACGCAGCATGTTACGATCCGAGTAATTGCAGCGATTCGAAACGCGAAGTGAAGAAGAGACCGTCGAGCTGGGTCGAGGGATCGCGGCCACGCTTCCCAAGCGCGCGGTGGTGTTGCTGATCGGAAACTTGGGCGCCGGCAAGACCACGCTCGCCAAAGGCATTATCAGCGGATTGGGCGCGTCCGTTCCGGAAGACGTCTCCAGTCCAACCTTCACCCTGATTCACGATTACCACGGCGTTTATCACATCGATTTGTATCGACTGGATCGTGCCGAGCAAGTGGCGACTCTGGGACTCCAGGACATTTTCGATCGCGAAAGCGTAGTGTTGATCGAATGGGGCGAGCGGTTTCCGGAACTGATGCCGGAGTATCGGCTCGAGATCCGGCTGCGCGCGTCCGGCGAACAGACTCGTGTGGTGGAAGTGACATGGATCGGGGAGCCCTCACCGGCACATTAGCAACGTTCAATGTTGCGCGATAACGCCTGTTGTTACAATGACTTGTAACTTCATATTGTCACTCTTCGCGAGAGTGTGCTAATAATAGCTTTGGGGCGCGGCGTGGAAAACGCGCGACCCGCTAACCGGAAAAAGCTCTCAAAAACAAACATCTCAAAGGGAGGTTGTGTAATGAACATTCGACCGCTTCATGACCGGATCGTCGTTAAACGAATCGAAAACAAGGAAGACAAAATCGGTGGGTTGTTTATCCCCGATTCGGCGAAGGAAAAACCGCAGGAAGGCGAAGTCGTCGCAGTGGGCAAGGGCAAGCGCAGCGACGATGGCAAACTGATCCCGCTGGATGTCCAGGTGGGCGATCATATTCTGTTTGGCAAGTACTCCGGATCGGACGTTCCCAAGGCGTATGGGGACGAATTCCTGATCATGCGCGAGGACGAGGTGTTGGGCGTTCTCGAGGGCGGCACGCACAAGGCGAAGGCTTAATTGAGGAGAGATTGAATCATGGCTGCAAAACAGATTGTCTATAGCGAAAATTCCCGGCAGGCGATCCTGCGGGGCGTAAACCAGTTGGCGGATGCCGTTAAGGTGACCCTCGGTCCCAAGGGCCGTAACGTCGTGCTGGAGAAGAAATTCGGCGGCCCGACCATCACCAAGGACGGCGTGACGGTGGCCAAGGAAGTCGAGCTGAAGGATCCGCTCGAGAACATGGGCGCGCAGATGGTGCGCGAAGTTGCCTCGAAGACCAGCGACGTGGCCGGCGATGGCACCACCACGGCGACCATTCTGGCCCAGTGCATCTTCCGCGAAGGCGTGAAGAGCGTTGCGGCCGGTGCGAATCCGATGGCCCTGAAGCGCGGTATTGAAAAGGCCGTGGAACTTGTCGTCGAGGACGTGAAGAAGTTCTCGAAGCCGGTGAGCGGCGATATGATCGCTCAGGTCGGCACCATCTCGGCGAACGGCGACACCACTATCGGCAACACCATCGCCGACGCCATGAAGAAAGTCGGCAAGGACGGCGTCATCACGGTGGAAGAGTCGAAGACCATGTCGACTGAGCTGCAGACCGTCGACGGCATGCAGTTCGATCGCGGTTATCTCTCGCCCTACTTCATCAGCGATCCGGACCGGATGGAGTGCGTCCTCGAAGATCCTTACATCCTGATCCACGAAAAGAAGATCAGCAACATGAAGGACCTGCTGCCCGTGCTCGAGCAGATCGCGCGCAGCGGCAAGCCGCTGCTGGTGATCGCCGAGGAAGTGGAAGGCGAGGCTCTGGCCACGCTGGTGGTCAACAAGCTGCGCGGCACCCTTAACGCGTGCGCGGTGAAGGCGCCGGGCTTCGGCGATCGCCGTAAAGCGATGCTCGAAGACATCGGCATCCTGACTGGCGGCAAGGCCATCTTCGAGGAGACCGGCATTAAGCTCGAAGGCGTTCGTCTCGAAGATCTGGGCCGGGCCAAGCGCGTGACCGTGGATAAGGACAACACCACGATCATCGACGGCGCCGGCACGCAGAAGAACATTGAAGCGAGAATCAAGCAGCTCCGCAATCAGATCGAGGAGACCACCTCGGATTATGATCGCGAGAAACTGCAGGAGCGGCTGGCGAAGCTCGCCGGCGGCGTCGCGGTGATTAAAGTGGGCGCGGCCACCGAGACCGAGATGAAGGAAAAGAAGGCTCGTGTCGAGGATGCTCTGCACGCTACGCGCGCCGCGGTCGAGGAAGGCATCGTTCCCGGCGGTGGAGTAGCCCTGCTGCGCGCAGCTGCGGCTCTCGACAGCATCAAGCTCGATCACGATGAACAGATCGGGATCAATATCATCCGTCGCGCATGTGAGGAGCCGGTTCGCCAGATCGTCGGCAACGCTGGTTACGAAGGCGCTATCGTGATCGAGAAGATCCGCGCCAACAAGGACGTCAACTTCGGCTTCAACGCTGCCTCGGCGCAGTATGAAGACCTGGTGAAGAACGGCGTGATCGATCCGACCAAAGTAACGCGGTCGGCATTGCAGAACGCTTCTTCCATCGCGGCCTTGATGCTGACCACTGAAGCGATGATCGCCGAAATTCCCGAAAAGAAGTCTGCACCGATGCCCGGCGGCGAGCACGGTGGTCCGGGAATGGATTACTAAGCCACTCGGATTAGCTGTATCGAATCGAAATTGGCCGCCTGGGGAACCGGGCGGTCTTTTTTCTTTTCAGGCTTCGCTGGCGATACAATTGCAAACACGAAAGCAATGCGACAAGTCCCGCTGATTGCGTTCACGTTCTTAGTCTGCGCGCCGGCCTGTGTACCGGTGATGGCTGGCGACGCGCAGCGCGGGGCGGAGGTACTCCGAAGGGAGAATTGCCTCAGCTGTCATAGTATCCGAGGCGAAGGCGGCCATTCGGCGCCCGATCTGGGTCGCCGTACCGCGGAGCGTTATACGCCCGCTGTCCTCGCCAGCGTGATGTGGGATCATGCGCCCGCAATGTGGAGCGCGATGGCCGCTAAGTCGATGTCTCCTCCCCACTTAAGCGTTGAGGATAGTGACGATCTTTTTGCCTACTTTCTCTCGATTCGATTTTTCGATCATCCGGGAGAGGCCGAGCGAGGGAAAGCAGTCTTCGACCGGAAAGGCTGTTCAAGCTGCCATTCTCTAAAAGAATCGGGCTCGGGCCCCGGTAAGCCCGTATCGCAATGGACGGTATTCGGCGATCCAGTGCTCCTGGTTTCGGAGATGTGGAACCATTCCGGTCAGATGTCGAAGGCCTTTGCGGAGCAGAAGCGCAAATGGGTGACGGTGACTGGCCAGGATCTCTCCGATCTGACCGTCTATCTTCAGAATCTGCCCGGTTCGCAGAAAGCTACCGCGAATGTCTCTTTGCCCGACCCCTCATCCGGCAAGGAACTGTACGAGAGCGTTTGCACCCGATGCCACACGGCCTCGCTATCGCTCGATAACCGCCTTGAAAATCAGACGCTTACCGACATAGCGGCGGATATGTGGAATCATGCTCCGAAGATGGTCACCGCGCCAACGGTAGGGCCCGAGGAGATGCGGAAAATCGTCGCCTATGTCTGGCTTCGGCAGTTTCTGGGAACCGCCGGAAACGCCGCGAAGGGCGAAAAGGTGTTCTCCGCGAAACGTTGTGCCAGTTGTCATGAGGATCCTTCCTCGGGAGCTCCGAAACTCTCGCGCAACGAGCAGATTTATACGCCCGTGACAATGATTTCAGTGCTTTGGGCGCATGGGCCCGCCATGTTACAGAAAATGACGGAGAAGGGTCTATCCTGGCCGAAACTGACGCCCGAGGATGTCAATAATCTTGTTGCGTATCTTAGTCCGAAGCGCTGAATTGCTGCGCCATATGACCGATCCTGCGGCGGTTCCTGCGCGAAAAGCCCCTCTTCTGTGCGCTATACTGCTGACGTGAAGGGCATTGTTCTCGCCGGAGGGACAGGCAGCCGTCTGTTTCCCCTGACCAAAATCACCAATAAGCATCTGCTGCCGATTTACGACAAGCCGATGGTGTACTTCCCGATCCAAACTCTGGTGGACGCCGGCATCACCGATATCATGTTGGTGACCGGCGGACGAAATTCGGGTGACTTTCTGCGATTGCTCGGCAACGGGAAAGAGTTCGGTCTCAAGCATCTGAACTACACCTATCAGGAAGGCGAGGGCGGTATTGCCGACGCCCTGGCACTCGCGGAACACTTCGCGGACGGCGACAAAGTGTGCGTGATCCTCGGCGACAACCTGATCGAGGGAAATATTCGCGCCGCGGTGGATGAATTCCGCCAACAGGAGCGAGGTGCCCGGATTTTCCTCAAGGAAGTCTCCGACGCGCATCGGTTCGGAGTGGCGACCCTGATGGGAAATCGGATCACTGGCATCGAGGAAAAACCGCCGCATCCAAAGAGCAACTACGCGGTGACGGGGATTTATCTTTACGACGCCACGGTATTCGACAAATGCCGGGTGTTGAAGCCTTCGGGCCGCGGCGAGCTGGAGATCACGGATGTCAACAATGCCTACATTCGTGAAGGCACCATGACGTTCTCCATGCTGGATGGCTGGTGGACGGATGCGGGCACTTTCAATTCCCTGCTGCGGGCGACGAATCTGGTGGCTCAGCAAAGTCCGTCGTCAGCGAACGCGGATTAATCGACGGTTACGGCCGGGCGCGCTCGGCGACGATGATCACCTGCCGGTCATTGGCTAGCCGTACGACGTCCATGACAAGGTGCCGCCTTTTCCCGAGCAGAGGAAGGGACCGCCCTTCCGGCTGCGCCAGAAAAATCTGGGTGACGGCGTTGCGCCGGGCGAAATCGACCAGCGCATTCGCCGGGTCCTCGCTTTCGAGAATCCGGGTTTCGATGTGCAGTTTGCGGGCGAACTCCAGGTGCTGGTTGATTTGTTCCTGCCCGGGCGAGGGCAGCACGGCGACCGCAAAGCACTCGGCTTTCAGATAATCCGCCACGCGCCGTCCGCGGCGAATCAAAGCTACGGTTGCGGGCGATTCGGTGACGTGAATCAGGATGCGCTCCGGCGCATCCGCGTCGCCGCGGCTGATCTCAGGATGAAATTCGATCTGCCGGATATCTACCTCATGAGCGGTCTGGCGCAAGGCCATCTCGCGAAGCGCGGCGAGCGTCGGCTCCTTGAAGAAGTTTTGCAGCGCGTGTTGTGCTTTATCGTGTCCGTAGATCACGCCGCGCTCCAGGCGGTTCAATAGCGCGCGCGGAGGAAGATCGATCAGCACCACCTCGTCGGCTTGTTTCACCACCCAATCGGGAATGGTCTCGCGGACCTGAATGCCGGTGATCTCGCGCATCTGGTCGTTCAAGCTCTCCAAGTGCTGGATGTTCATGGTGGTGACCACGTCGATACCGGCGTCGAGCAGCACCATGACATCTTCCCATCGTTTCGCGCGTTCAGCTCCGGGAATATTGGTGTGCGGAAATTCATCGACCATGCACAATTCCGGCGCCCGGCGCAGAATGGCGGCCGTGTCCATCTCTTCGAATTCCCGGCCGCGATAGGCGATGCGGCGCCGTGGGACCACTTCCAGTCCCTCAAGCTTTGAAATCGTATCCTTGCGGCCGTGCGGCTCGAAGTAACCCACCACGACGTCGCGATTTTCACGACGCGCCTGTTGGGCCTCCTCCAGCATCTTGTAGGTCTTGCCGACGCCCGCCGCGTAACCCAGGAGAATCCGCAGCCTGCCGTGCTTCCTCGACTCACTCATCGGCGAATTCTTGAGGGAAGATGCGTAAGTCGATGCCGCGCGCCTCGGCGATCAGGCGCTCCACCGGATTCGCGCGCCAGCGGCTGAGCAGTCCGCGCTGTTGGCGGCTGTGGCCTACAAAAATCTGGGTGATGCCGTGTTGCCGGGCGAAATTCAAAATAGCTGCTACGGCGTCTTCCGCATGAAGAATTTCGACTTGCGCATTGGCCGCGCGGGCGGCGGCGAGGTTTTCGTCGAGCACGGCCTGATCGGAGGGAGTCAAGTCGTCCTGCTGAACGTAAACGACGAACAGCTGCCCGTGGAAGCGATCCGCCTGGCGGCGCCCGCGGTGGATCATCAGAGACGCGTTGGAGCGCGGGGTTACACAAACCAGAATCCGCTCATGCGTGCCGTATAGCTGCGAAATGCCGTGCGCATGGAGGTAATCTTCCAGCTGATGATCGACTACATCCGCGGCGAGCACCAGGGCGATCTCCCGCAATTCCGAGAGCTGCCGCGACACTTGTGAGGAGTCCATCACGGAGTCGCGGCCGTCGTTCGAATGGGTCACGCAATATTCCGGGGCTGCGTCCACCAACTCGATTTCATCCGCCGTGCGGATGAACGCTTCCGGGACCGAATCCTTGACCGACTTACCGCGAATCTTCTCCACCTGTGGCTGTTTTTCGCGGATGTATTGCAGATTGATGGAAGTAACGACCGAAATGCCGGCGTTCAGAAGCTCCTCCACATCCTGCCAGCGTTGCGCGTTCCGACTGCCGGGAGGATTCTCATAAGCAAGCCCATCGATGAGGCAGACCTCCGGATGACGGCGCAGGACCGCCGGCACGTCGATCGCGGCGCCGCCCAGATCGGTGCGCGGGGGGATCACCTCAAGGGCGCGCAGCAGTTCCTCGACTTCCGCAGCGGCCACCGGTTGGGTGCCCGCGACGATCACGTCCTGACCCCGCAGCTTCCGGCGGCGGCCTTCATCGAACATGCGAAACGACTTACCAACGCCAGACGCGTAGCCGAGGAAAATTTTGAGGCGGCCGCGGCTCGCCCCACGTTCTTCGGCCTCCACCTGCCGGAGCAGTTCGTCGGGAGTCGGACGGCGTTGGGTGGTCTCAGCCATCAGACTTACAGTGTATTTATTTTCGCGCCGGAAAGTCTTGATCCAGAGCCAGGTTCAGGCGCAATACGTTCACGCGAGGTTCTCCCAGAAAGCCGAGGTCGCGACCCTGAGTGTTGCTCGCGATGACACGCCGGATCTGGTCGACGCCGGTTCCGCGGACGGCGGCGACGCGCGCAGCTTGAGCCTCGGCCGATTCCGGGCTCAGGTCGGGATCGAGGCCGCTACCGCTGGCGGTAAGCAAATCGGAAGGAATCGGCCCGGTGAAAGAGGGATTCTCCTTGCGGAATTTCTCCTCGGCCGCCTTAACGCGATCGATCAGCTTCTGATTGGTCGGACCGAGATTCGAGCCACCGGACGCGGTTGGATCATACCCGTCCGTGCCGGCAGCCGACGGCCGCGGCTGAAAATATTCAGGCCGGGCAAAATTCTGGCCGATCAACTCAGATCCGATCACGCGGCCATCTTTGGAAATCAAGCTGCCATCGGCCTGCTTCGGAAACAGGATCTGGCACAGGCCGGTGACCACGCCGGGATAGATCAAGCCCGTCAGCACGGTAAGCAACAGAGTCATTCGAAGACCAGGCAACATTTGTTTCCACATATTCTTTTCCTTAAGCCAACCGTAACGCGTGCACGATCTGATCGATGATCCAAATTCCGGGGAATGGCACGACGATGCCGCCCAGACCGTAGATCAATAGATTCCGGCGGAGCAGCGATGCCGCGCTCACCGGCCGGTAACGAACGCCGCGCAGCGCCAGCGGCACCAGCGCGATGATGATCAGGGCGTTGAAAATCACCGCCGACAGCACCGCGCTTTGCGGCGTATGCAAGCCCATGATGTTGAGGGCCCGCAGCGCCGGATAAGTGGCCATGAACATCGCCGGAATGATGGCGAAGTATTTCGCGATGTCGTTGGCGATGGAAAATGTCGTCAAGGCGCCGCGCGTGATCAGCAACTGTTTGCCGATCGCCACGACTTCAATCAGCTTGGTCGGATTCGAATCGAGATCCACCATATTGCCGGCTTCCTTCGCGGCCATCGTGCCGGTGTTCATGGCCAGTCCGACGTCGGCCTGCGCCAGTGCCGGCGCGTCGTTGGTGCCATCGCCGGTCATGGCGACCAGGCGACCTTCGCCCTGCTCCCTCTTGATATAAGCGAGCTTGTCGGCGGGAGAAGCCTGCGCCAGAAAATCGTCGACGCCGGCTTCGGCCGCGATCGCCGCGGCGGTCAGCGGATTGTCGCCGGTAATCATGACGGTGCGAATACCCATCGCGCGCAACTGACCCAGGCGGTCTTTCATGCCGCCCTTGACCACATCCTTGAGATGAATCACTCCAAGCGCGCGCTGTCCGTCGGCCACGGCGAGCGGCGTGCCGCCCTGGCGGGAGATGAGCTGCGAAGCTTCGATCAGATCCGCGGGAACCTCGCCGCCCTGCTCGCGCACAAACTGCGCGATGGAGTCGGTCGCGCCCTTGCGCAGATGCCGGCCGTCGATATCGACCCCGCTCATGCGCGTATAGGCGGAGAAGGGAATAAACTCGGCTTCGTGGCTGGCTACGTCGCGCCCGCGCAAGCCGTACTTCGACTTCGCAAGGACGACGACAGAGCGGCCCTCCGGAGTTTCATCGGCCAGGCTTGAAAGTTGCGCGGCGTCGGCCATCTCCGATTCCGATACACCCGCGACGCAGATGAATTCCACCGCCTGCCGATTCCCGATGGTGATGGTTCCGGTCTTATCGAGCAGCAGGGTGTTGACGTCGCCGGATGCCTCGACCGCTTTGCCGCTCATGGCGAGGACGTTATGCTGCATCACTCGATCCATGCCGGCGATGCCGATCGCGGAAAGCAATCCGCCGATGGTGGTCGGAATCAGGCAGACCAGCAATGACACGAGCACCGCGACGCTGGGCACCACTCCGGCTCCCGCGGACGAAACGGCGTAACTCGCGAACGGCTGCAGCGTAACAACGGCGAGCAGGAAGATCAGCGTCAGCCCCGCGATCAAGATATTCAGCGCGATCTCGTTCGGAGTTTTTTGCCGCTCCGCGCCTTCCACCAGGGCGATCATGCGATCGAGAAACGTTTCGCCCGGATTGGACGTGATGCGTATCGCGAATGTGATCCGACAGAACCTTGGTTCCGCCGGTAACGGCGCTGCGATCGCCGCCGGATTCGCGAATCACGGGCGCGCTTTCACCGGTGATCACCGATTCGTCCACGGTGGCGATGCCTTCGATGACTTCGCCGTCGCCGGGGATGATATCGCCGGTATCGCACACGACAACGTCGCCGGAGCGCAGGCGCGACGCGGGCACTTCCTCCGTGCGGTCGCCGCTGACGATCCGTCTGGCGATCGCGTCGGTTTTGGTCTTGCGCAGAGAATCGGCCTGCGCCTTGCCGCGCGCCTCCGCCATGGCCTCGGCGAAGTTCGCAAACAGGACCGTGAACCACAGCCACAAAGCGATCTGCAATGTCGAAGCCGATGCCGGATGCGATCCGGTGATCGCGTCGCGGACCAGAAAAACGGTAGTCATCGCCGCGCCGACTTCCACGACGAAGATCACCGGATTCTTCATCAGCGTCGCGGGATTCAGCTTGACGAAGGAATCCTTGGTCGCGCGGCCCAGGATCTCCGGATCGAACAGCGGGCGCGAATGCGCCAGTCTCTTGGGCAGCAGCTCAGTCAGATCGGCGTCCGTGTGCATGGAAATCCTCGGCGTTTCTTCGATAACCGGCGGCATGTTAGAACAGCCTCCCTTCGTGCATCAGGAAATGCTCGACGATCGGGCTGAGAGAAAGCGCGGGGAAGAACGTCAGCGCGCTCACGATGATGACGGTGCCCACCAGCAATCCGACGAATAGCGGTCCGTGCGTCGGCAGTGTACCGCTGGTCACAGGCACGCGCTTCTTCGCGGCCAGACTGCCTGCCGCGGCGAGCAGCGGAATGATGAACAGGAATCGTCCGACCAGCATGGTGATCCCGCCCGTCAGGTTGTACCATGGCGTGTTCCCGCTGATGCCCCCGAACGCGCTACCGTTGTTCGCGGCGCTGCTGGTGAACAGATACAGAATCTCGGCGAATCCGTGCGGACCGCCATTATTGAGATTGCCGATGGCCGCGCCGAACTGTCCGTTCCAGTATCCGCCCTTGGAAAATTGCGCGACCGAACTGATACCGGTGAATATCAGGATCACGGCGGAGGTGGCGATTAACGCCAGCATAGCCATCTTCACTTCCTTGCCTTCGATCTTCTTGCCGAGATACTCGGGCGTGCGTCCGACCATCAGACCGGCGATGAAGACGGCCAGGATCGCGAACAGAAGCATGCCGTAAAGTCCAGCGCCGACTCCGCCGAAAATCACCTCGCCGGTTTGCATGTTGAACAGCGGGACCAATCCGCCGAGCGGCGTCAGAGCTGTCGTGCATGCCGTTGACGGCGCCGCAGCTCGCGTCGGTGGTGACGGTGGCGAACAGCGCCGTGGCGGCAATGCCGAAACGCACTTCCTTGCCTTCCATGTTGCCGCCGGGCTGGGTGGCCGTCGCGACGGATTCCACCCCGAGCTTGGAAAGAATCGGATTTCCGGCCTGTTCCGACGCGTATAGAGCAAAAGCGCCGGCCAGGAACAGCACGCTCATCGCCGCGAACAGAGCCCAGCCTTGTCTCGTGTCTCCGACCATCTTTCCGAAGGTGTAGGTCAATCCGGCCGGGATCATGAAGATGGCCAGCATCTGAATCAAGTTCGTCAAGCGGCGTGGGATTCTCGAACGGATGCGTGGAATTGGCTCCAAAAAATCCGCCGCCATTGGTGCCGAGCATCTTGATCGCTTCCTGCGAGGCCACCGGGCCTTGCGCGATGACTTGGGTTTTCCCTTCGATGGTGGTCGCCGTGGTGTACGGATGCAGATTCTGAATCACGCCCTGCGAGCAAAACAGGAGCGCAATGACCAGCGATAACGGCAAGAGGATATATACAGTCGCGCGAACAAGGTCGGCCCAGAAATTCCCGATCGCATTGGCCTGCTGACGCGCGAAACCCCGAATCATCGCGATCGCGATGGCGATACCGGCGGCGGCCGAAGTGAAGTTGTGCATGGTCAGGCCGGCCATCTGCACCAGATAACTGAGCGTCGATTCGCCGCCGTAATTCTGCCAGTTGGTGTTGGTGGTGAAACTGACGGCGGTGTTGAACGCCAGATCGGGGGTCATGGGCGTCGCTCCGCTCGGCGCGTGCGCGGTTCCGAATCCCATGGGATTAAGCGGCAGCAAGCCTTGCAGCCGCTGCAAGAGATACAAAAGCAGAAAGCTGAAGATGCTGAACGCGAGCAAGCTCCCGGCGTATTGCGTCCAGCGCTGCTCGGCGGATTCATTCACGCCGCAGACGGAATAGCACAACCTCTCGACTGGCCGAAGCACCGGATGCAAGAAGGTGCGCTCTCCCGCGAAGACTTTCGTCATGAAGGAGCCCAGCGGTTTGGCGACCGCGAGAATCAGCAGAAAGAACACGGCAATTTGCAGAAATCCATTGGGTGTCATGTCAGAACTTCTCCGGCTTCAACAGCGCGTAAATCAGATACGCAAACAGAAAAATGGAGGCAAGGCCAGCGATGATGTAATCCATAGTTTTGTGCCTTAGAGCTTCTCGCAGGCCTTGGTCAGATACCAGCAAGCGACGAAGAAAGCGACCGCGACGGCGATATAGAAGAGATCAAACATGGGTCCTCTTTCGAGCCGCGTCAGTTTGCGGCGGAGAATACGACATGATGCCCCAACCGCTCCAGGCGGTGTGCAAGACGATGGCGATGGGTGAGCCACCAGCCGCGTCGTCCCCCGACCACGATCAAGGATCGCGGACGCAACGCGGATTCCAGCAGGGAGCGATAGTCGCGGCCTAGCCGGATATCAACGCGGGTTTCGACCCGGACATTCGCGGCCACAGTCCGAAAACGGAGCTTGGTAAATTCTAATTCCACCGGCGGATGATCCGTCGGAAGCGGATACGGAACGGTTTCCAACACCAGGAGGCGGATCTGCGCCGCCAATCCGTCTGCCAGACGCGCGGCAGTTCGTAAAGCCTCTAGCGTCTCCTTGATCGAGGTATGCAACACCACCACCTCGAGCGAACCGGGAATGTGTTCGGGCGGCGCAACGGTCCGCCTGCCGAGACGCGAGAGTGGTTTCGAAATCAACATCTTCTTTTCTTCCCAAACTCAAGTTATCGCCAAACTCATAAAGAAGGCATAAAATCACCCTAAGTTCTGCGTAAGCAATTGAGAAGCCAAAGATTACGGAATCGTGAAGCGGTATCCGACCCAAGGCTCGGTTACCAAATAGCGCGGATGCGAGGGATCAGGTTCGATCTTTTTGCGCAATTGATTTACGAATACGCGCAGATATTCGACCTGATCGCCATAGTCGGGTCCCCACACGGCCTGCAACAGGCGGCCATGGGGAATCGGGACATTGGGATTCGCGATGAAGAATTGGAGAAGCTCGAATTCTTTCGGCGTGAGCCGGATTTCCTTGGCCCCAGCGATCACCCGCCGTGTTGCGAGATTAATCTCGACTCCGGCCAAGTGAATCGTTTCCGCTCCGGCCTCAAGCGCCGTGGGCAGGCGCCGGAGAGCAGCGCGGATGCGTGCCGACAATTCCGGCATGCTGAACGGCTTGGTGACATAATCGTCTGCTCCCGCGTCGAGCGCCGCGATCTTATCCTGCTCGGCATCGTGAACCGTGAGCATGATAATCGCGACTTCGGAGCCGGCTCGAATGTTCCGGCAGGTCTCCAGGCCGCCCATTCCCGGCATATTCATGTCCAGCAGGATCAAATCGAAGCGCTGCCGGCGAATGGATTGAAGGGCATCCTCGCCATTGCGAGCATCGGTGACTTCATAGCCCTGGGCGGTGAGTGCGGCGCGCAGAACGCGCCGTATTTGCGGCTCATCGTCCACCACCAGTATCCGGCCCGGGCTCATGCCTGGCTCTCCGCTTCCGTGGACACTTCCGCCATGGCGGGCAGGGAGACGCGGAATTCGGAGCCTCCGCCCTCGCCGCCCTCCACCCAAACATCGCCGCCGTGCGCTCGGGTTATTTCGCGCGCGATATATAACCCCAGTCCGGTGCCGGGAACGTGATGATTGGTACTCGGCCGGCGGTAGAACTTGTCGAAGATGCGTTGGCGCTCGCGTTCCGGAATGCCACTACCGCGATCGCGTACACCAATGATCACGCGATCGTCCTTCACTGCGGCGGTCACATCAATGGGTGTGCCGGGCGGCGAATACTTCAACGCGTTGTCGACCAATTGGCGCAGCGCGAGCGACATCAGTTCCCGATCGGCCAGGACGCGCGGCAGTGCTTCGCTGGCCAACAAATTCAGTTCACGGCCTTCGGCCTGCGATTCAAAATGATGGACCACGCGACGCAGAAGTTCGGCGACATCCACCGGCGTGCGGTTCAGATGAATTTTTCCGGGCTCGATCTGAGCCATTCGCACCGCTTCGGTCACCAGGAAACTCAGCCGGTCGGCTTCCTCATCGATGATGGTCGCCAGTTCGTGAGATTGCGCCGGCAGCGCCCCGGAGAGCATGGAAGTCGATGCGGCTTTGATGGACGTGAGAGGCGTCTTGAATTCGTGGGCGATCGCGTCCAGCAGCGTGGACTTGAATTCCTCGCTCTGGCGAGCGGCTTCGGCGCGGCTGGCGGCTTCCTCCGTGCGCACCCGTTCCAGCGCGATGGCCACCAGGTTCAACAGGGCTTGCTGCGCTCCGTCGGAAAGAGTCAGTCCTTTAAGCGCCAGGCTGCCGACCATCTGACCGCCTAGATTAATCGCCGCCACCAACACGGTTCCTGCGCCGCCGTTCGACCCCTGTATCACGGCCTGTTTCAAAGGTCCTTCGATTCCCGGCAAATCGTCCGGTCCGCCTCGAAAAATATCACCGGTCTTGGCATCGTAAAGCGCCACCGCTCTACAGTCGAATATGTTCGCAATGTGCTCGGCGGCCTGACGTCCCACTGATTGGGATGGATCGGTTAACAAAATAGTCCTGCTCAGCGCATAGAGCTGTTCGGTTTCCTTCTGGCGCGCCTTTGCGTCCAACGCCTGGCGCTTTTCACGATCGGAAACCTGGCTGGCCACCAGCGCCGTCGCCAGAAACGCAAGCAGGGCCACCCAGTTCTGGGGATCGGCGATGGTAAATTGCCCGACCGGCGGCAGGAAGAAGAAATTGAAGCACAACATGGCGACCACAGAGGTCACGATGGCTTCGATCAGTCCCCAGGCGGTTGCAATCGCAAGCACTCCGAGCAGGTATGCGAAGCCCGCGGTGGTCGCGTTCACGCCGACGGCACGGCTGCACAGCAGCGTGATCGCGGCCACGATCGCCAGGCTCCACCCGATATGTGCCGTCAATGCTCCGATGCGGATCAAACGGATTGTTCACCCCACCGCATTCTATCGGATATGATCCCCGCGAAACACGGAATTCGCTGGAGCTCAGGATCCCTGGGCACTAGGATCAGAATTTTACCAGCAGCGCTATGGTCAGGCGGTTTTCGCGCTTCGCCAGGTCCGGCGCCCAACCGGGCACTGTCGTCGCCGGCGATCCGTTGACTCCGCCGGGAGGCGTGATTCCGCCAGGTCCGCTGAAATACGGCACGTTCGACGCGCGATGATTGTACTCGAATCTCCAGGTGATGAATTGCCTGGGCATGTAGTCGAACGTAGCCGAGGCGTCCCAGGCTTTATACGGCAGGCCCGGGCTTTCCGGGAAATAGGGCGACCCGCTGATCGCCGTCGCTCCGTCGATCGGAGGAAGCAAAACCAAGTAGCGGCCGGGATTATTGATGGCTCCGCCGCCGACGGTAAAGCCGTACAAGTCGTGGTGAAACCACAGCCGTTGATAGGTCATGAAGCCGAGGAAATACTGCGACGGCTTGGCCGGGGTGCCTCCATGGCAACTGACGCCGCTATCTTGGCCGAACTCGCAACCGGCGTCGACAGTTACCGTCATCGCGGCCTTGTCGATCAGGTGCTTTGGATTGTCGTAATACTTGATCTGGACGCTGTCATCGGTGTGCACGCGGTGACGGCCAGGCACGCCCAGCGTGTCGGCGCCCTCATACTGATTGCCTAGGATCGAAAGCCACGAGTTTGGACGATAGAGGATTTGCATACCCATACCCGGCGCCTTGTTGAATTTTCCATACGATTGCCAGCCATTGACGAACCACGGCTCGATTTTCAATTTGTCGGTCGGGAAGATCTGGACGCGAACTCCGTTGAAAAACCACGGTGTGTTGGAGGACACGTAGGACGGCTGATAGGCCCAGTTGTCAAACTGATAATAACTGAACAAGCCGACGTAGGACATGAAAATTCCGGCGTCCACATTTATTCCGTGCAGTTTGTCGAAGTGATACCCGCCGTACGCTTCGGAAACATAGCGGTAAGCGGTGGTAAGATCCCAGGCTCCAACGGCCGGACTCGCGTCATTGCGCGGCGTGGTCGCGGAGTACATTCCAAACTGCGTCATCAATCGCGCGCGGACGTTCTCCCAGTGAAAATCGCCGCCAACACCCAACTGGGTGACCTGAACTTCACCGGAACGAAATATTTCACTCGATCCGCCGAGGGTATGGTCGGCGGGGTGATTGTAGTCATAGACGTAATCCACGTCGGCTCGAATTTCGGGGGTGAAGAACTTGGTATCCATCGGGGATTCGGTCGTTCGTGAATTCCCGGTGAGCCAGGTCCAATCGGCGAAAGCGAATGGTTCGGTCACCTTGGGCTTTTCCGGCGTCTGGGCTGCTTGCGTCGACGCTACCGTTCGCGGCGCGGATGGCGCCGGGGTCGAAGCGGGCGCGGCTGCTTCCTTTGCGGGCTCGGGCTGAGGAACTGCTGCCGGTTCGCTCTTCTGGAGCTCTGCTTCGATCTCCGCTATCCGCTTTTTCATCGATTCCAGTTCCTGGATGAGCGCACTTTTAGAATCGGCCTGCGGAGGATTGCTGGTTTGTGCAAAACTCACGACCGGTCCGAGCGTAAGTGCAATCAGACAGATCACAGACCGTCCACATCGCCGGGGAGACTTCATCAGGGAAGTCATTTGATCTCCTTTGTTCGCGCGAAGAAACCCGGGACACACGCTGCCCGGCCTCCGAGCGACCTCTTCCTGTTCTTTTACCGAGTCTAAAAGGCGGCGCGTAAAGAAGTAATAAACGAACCGTCAGAACTGCATAAGCTGGAATCGACGCAGCACGGGATGGGCCACATGGCTGAAGTGGAATCTATTGGCACATTGCGCTAATTAGCGATGGACGCCGCGCGTATTTAGCGCCTTCTGACTCAACTTTCCAATTTGAATTTCGTCGCGGCCAGCCCGTACAACCTCCGCCACACGAGACGATTCACCGTCACCACCATCGCCGTGATCACCACGGTGGCACCCAGCAGGACAGCGAAGTTTCCGCTATCGGTCGCGCTGCTGATGATCGCGCCAAGACCGTTCACCGAGAACGTCCGGTTCTGGAAACGAAAATATTCGGCGAGGATGCTTGCATTCCAGGCACCGCCCGAAGCGGTGACGAAGCCGGTGATCAGAAACGGAAAAATCGCGGGCAGGATGAGCTTGCGCCAGCGCTCGATCCGCCCCAAATGGTAGATATCGCAAACTTCCTTGAGATCGGTGGGGATGGCTGTTGCTCCGGCGATCACATTGAACAGGATGTACCACTGCGTGCCCAACAGCAACAGCACGATCGACGCGATCCCCATACCGCCGCCCAGGCGAATCAGCACCAGGAGCACGATTGGGAAGAGAGCCGTTGCCGGGACCGAGGCCGCGATTTGCGCCACCGGTTGTGCAATCACCGCCAACTTCGGCCGTAGTCCTATATAGACTCCGACGGGAATGGTCCAAAGTCCGGCCAGGGCGAGGGTGAGTTCTACCCGCAAAAAAGTCGCCGCCGCGCCGATGAAAATGCCACCTGTTTCTGGTTTCGATAGCGTGGTCAGCATCACGACCATCCGAACGACGGCGTAGCCGATGGCGGCGGCGGCGAGGACGCCGAGGATGATCGCGGCGCCGTTCCTCGAGGGCGATGTCCGCTGTGCCTGCCTGGATGTCCGCGCGAAATGCAGAGCCAGCGCCTCACGCGCCGGCATTACCGTCCGGCGTCCCGCGCGCGCCAAGAATTTCGAGCGCCGCAGCCAGTCGAGCACCGGTGAGCGTGGGGTCATCGCCGCTTCGACTTGTTCGAATTTGAATTTTTCGCTCCAGGCGATCAAAGGCCGCCATACCAGCTGATCGATCATCACAATGACCGCGATCATCACCGCGACGCCCCATCCGATCGCTCGCCCGTCGCCGGCATTGGACGCGGTTTGCAGATAGGATCCTAGTCCGGGGAGACGGAAATCGCGATTGCCGAGCACGAACATTTCGCAAACCATGAGCGCAAACCAGGCCCCGGCCACCGACATCATCGAGTTCCAGACCAGTCCGATCGCGGAGAAAGGTAGTTCCAGCTGCACGAATCGCTGCCACCAACTCAGCCGGTAAAGTTCAGCGGCTTCCAGCATTTCGCGGGGGATGCTTTTCAACGACGAATAAAAGCTAAACGCCATGTTCCAGACCTGGCCGGTGAAGATCAACAAAATCGATCCGAACTCCAGACCCAACTGGCGGGTGGGAAACAGAGCGACCATCGCCACCATCACGCCGGGCAGGAAACACAACACCGGGATCGATTGAAGCGTATCGAGCAGCGGGATCATCAACTTTTCGGCTCGGCGATTATGCGCGGCGACATACCCGTACACGAGCGTCACCGCGAGGCTCAGCAGATACGCGACCGCGATGCGAGCCACGGAATAAGCCGCATACAAGGGCAGCGCCGCGGGTTCTAATCGAATTTCAGCCTGGGTGTTGATGGGACTGGTCCAATAGCGGGCCAGGGACAGGATGCCATAAAAGAGCGCGAGTCCGGCAAAGGCGATCGGCAGTTCTTTCAATAAAGACGGGATCGTTTGGGGCAGCGCCGTCCATGGAAGGAGTTTTTCACGGCGCAGGGTCATGCGCGATCTTCCACGGGCGCGGCGGGATCGTCCAGCGAAATGCGGTCGCCTTCCGAATCGTAAGAAAAAATGTCGCCATATCGCGCCCAATGCAGCGCCGTGTCGATCTGCCGCTCGGTTTCGCTATCGGAAAAATGCTCCTCGAGAACGTCTCGAAAGAATTCGACGGGCATGGCGTGATCCGATTTAGACTCGAGGGCCTTATACATCTGCTGGATCAGCGTGACATGCGCGAGCGCGGCTTCGCGAAACAACGCCTTACGGGCCGCGATATCGGCCTCGGCGAATTCCTTTCCCAGCGGCGTGACTTCCACGTCGCCTTTGTCGAGCTTGGCGAAGCCGAGCAGCGTCGCCGATTCGACGATCGGCAGCAGGTCGTCCACTTCCATTCGCAGTTCTTCGGCGACGCGATACAAATCATCTTTGCCGCCGCGGTCGTGCAGCAGTTCCAGCAATCCGGCCATCCCGCCTGGACGCGCGTGGGGCAGCATCTGGTGTTGCTGTTTTTGGGGACGCCCCGCGGACGGAGGACCGGGCTCCAGTTCCGGCTGCGTCATCAATTTGTAGATATAGTCGACGTACAGCAGAAATTCCGGCGCGCTGCGCTCTCGCGGATGCTTGATGGGTACTTCGAAATCCGCGCGAATCCTGGCGGGATTTCTGCCGAGTACGATGATCCGGTCGGCTAACAGCACCGCTTCCTCGATGTTGTGCGTCACGATGAAAATGCTCTTGGTGGGGATTTTCTTTTCGGTCCACAGTTCCAGAAGTTCGCCACGTAAATTTTCGGCGGTGAGAACATCGAGAGCCGAAAACGGTTCATCCATGAAGAGGATTTCGGGTTCCACTGCCAGCGCTCGAGCAAATCCCACGCGCTGCTTCATGCCGCCTGAAAGCTCTTTTGGATACGCGGTTTCAAATCCCTGCAATCCCACGGCAGCCAGCGCCTTGAGAGCCTTGCGATGGCGAGCCGGATGGGGCATGGCCTGCGCCAGCAAAGGCGCTTCCACGTTTTCGACCACGGTCAGCCAGGGAAACAATGCGAAGCTCTGAAAGACGATGGCGACGCTGGGCGTCGTTTCCGCGAGCGGCTTGCCGTGCCACAGTACGTCGCCGGCGGACGGCGCGGTCAGTCCAGTCAAAATCCGCAGCAACGTCGATTTGCCGGAACCCGAAGGACCGAGCACCGCGATGATCATGCCCGCTTCGATGGTCAGATCGGTAGGTGCGATCACCTGAATCGCGCCGCCGCCGGGCCGCTGAAAGCTCTTTTCCACCTGGCGGGCTTGAAGAATCGGCTCTGTTTCGAGCGCTGGTGGAGCCTCCTCGACTGCCACGGCTGGAGCGCGAGTCGCCGGATGCTTCGCCGCCAATTCCTCCATGAGCTGCTTCCAGGTTTCCTCGGGAAGCTCCTCAAAAAATTGCACGCGCGCGCCGGGATTCATGTGATCCACAATCGCGTTCATGTCTTCCGCCGATCTCGAGTGGAGCAGAACGTAGGCGTGATAATACGGCAGGGCGCTTACCAGGGATGCCGCCAGGTCGAACGGCAATTTCCGGAAAAGAGTTTCCTGCTCTTCAAACGCGAGATTCATAAGCTCATCCGCTGCCGTCGCAGGATCGAATTGCCGGAGCGATGCGATCGCCTGGTCCCATCTGCCGCGCGCCAGGTTTTCCCGAAGCTTGCTGATATCAGCCGGATTCATCAAAACTCCACGAGCCTACTATAGCGATTGTTTTCGGCCATGCCCGTTACGATTTCATGAATCGGAAAAGCGGAGTCGGAGTTTGTTACCATCGCGAAAAGAGCGTCTATTCCTTCCATGCCTAGTCCCGATCGCCTTTTAGACCTTCTGAACGCAGCGCCGGCAGGCATTCGACGCACCGTGACGGGAAAGATTCAGCGGGCGCCGTCGCCCAGAAGTGCAGGCGCGATACAGGTCCGCGAACATGAGGCGTCGATGGTTCACCATCTGGAAACATCGCGATGCCGCGCACGCGCACCACTCACGCTTCCAATAAGATACTGGATCGAATCTCACGAGGAGAAGCCTTGAAATGAACCGATGGATCCGGCTGGTTGCCGCCGTGATCGCGATGATGATGATCGCGAATCTGCAATACGCATGGACGCTGTTCGTCGACCCGATCGTCACCACGCACATGAAGCTGTTCCACGAGCACTGGAAACTTTCCGACGTCCAGTGGGGCTTTACTCTGTTCATCGCCTTTGAGACCTGGGCGATGCCGTGCTCGGGCTGGCTGATTGACCGGGTGGGGCCGCGCCTTTTTCTGTCGCTCGCCGGCTTGCTTTGCGGAGTGGGCTGGGCGGGAATTGGACAATCTAACACGCTGCCGGCACTTTATGCGCTCTACTCGCTCGCGGGCTTTGGCGCCGCGCTGGTCTATTGTGGCTGCACCGGAATCGGATTAAAGTGGTTCCCCGACAAACGGGGTCTGGCCGCCGGATTGATCGCCGCGGGATTTGGATCGGGCGCGGCATTGTTCATCTCTCCCATTGCTCATATCATTCACGCGCAGGACTATCGCGCCGCGTTTCTGTACACCGGAATCGGCCAGGGTTTGATGATCATCCTGGCCGCGCAATTTCTGGGGAATCCGGCGAAGGTGCAACGGGCTCCGGCAACTCGCGTGAAGGTCCGGACACTCGGCGAGGACTTCAATTCCTTCGAAATGTTGCGGACGCCGCACTTTTACATGATGTTCGCCATGGCGGTGATGATGGGGATCGGCGGATTAATGGCCACCGCGCAGGTGGGTCCCATGTCGAAGACGCTGAAATACAGCGCCGCGATCTTGACGCTGTCCCTGACGATAAATCCTTTGGCGAACGGAGGCGGGCGCCTGTTCTGGGGCTGGGTATCCGACACGGTCGGCCGGGAAAGAACCATGGTGGTGGCATTTTTCCTGCAGTCCCTGATTCTGGTGAGCGTCGTCACTATCGGGAAAGCCTCGCCGGCATCCTTCATCGTGACCATCGCGCTGGTCTTTTTCACCTGGGGCGAAGTTTACTCTCTGTTTCCGTCCGCGTGCGCCGATTTCTTCGGCGCAAAGAACGCCAGTTCCAACTATAGTTTTCTGTACGCGGCCAAAGGCGTCGCGTCCATCATGGGCGGCGGTCTGGCGGCCAAGCTCTTCGAAAAAACGGGATCCTGGGATTATGGATTCTACGTGTGCGCCGTCCTAGCCGTTTGTTCGTCCTTCATGGCCTTCCGGCTGGGTAAGATGCCGCTGCCGAGGAAAAAAGCAAATGAATATGTCCACCCTTGAAATCAATGCACCCGCCGCGGACGCGCAGTCCGAGATTCTTACCGCTGAAGCCCTGGATTTCATCGCAAACCTGAGCACCCAATTCGAACTACGCCGTCAGGAGTTGCTGGAGCGGCGGCGCGTGCGGCAGCGCGAAATCGACGCCGGCAAATTTCCCGACTTTCTTCCGGAAACATCGTCGATTCGTGAAAAGCCCTGGACCGTCGCGCCGATCCCCAACGATCTGCTGGACCGGCGCGTCGAGATCACCGGACCAGTCGACCGCAAGATGGTGATCAATGCCCTCAATTCCGGCGCCAACGTTTTCATGGCGGATTTTGAAGACGCCAATTCGCCCACCTGGCGGAATAATCATCGAGGGGCAGGTCAATGTGCGTGACGCGGTCAGGCGGACCATCACGTTTGCGAGCCCCGAAGGCAAGCAGTACAAGCTCAACGAAAAGATCGCGACGCTGATGGTGCGGCCGCGCGGCTGGCACCTGGTGGAAAAGCATATCCGCCAGAACGGCAAACCGATTTCAGGATCGCTCTTCGACTTCGGTTTATATTTTTTTCACAACGCGCGCGAGCTGATGCGCCGGGGTTCGGGTCCTTATTTTTATCTGCCTAAGCTGGAAAGTCACCTGGAAGCCCGGTTGTGGAACGATGTTTTCAACTTCGCTCAGGATTCGCTCGGCGTCCCGCGCGGCACGATTCGCGCGACGGTTCTGATCGAAACCATTCTCGCTTCTTTCGAGATGGACGAGATTCTGTACGAGTTGCGCGATCATTCGGCGGGTTTGAACTGCGGGCGCTGGGACTATATTTTCAGCTTCATCAAGAAATTCCGCAATTTCAGGGAGTTCGTTCTGCCCAATCGCGCGCAAGTGACCATGGAACGCCACTTCCTGAAATCGTACGTCGATCTGTTGATAAAGACTTGCCATCGGCGCGGGATTCACGCCATGGGCGGCATGGCGGCGCAGGTGCCGATCAAGAATGATCCAGCGGCGAATGAGCAGGCGCTTGAAAAAGTCCGCCAGGATAAACTGCGCGAAGTAAAGGCGGGACACGACGGAACCTGGGTCGCGCATCCCGGGCTGGTGCCGATCGCGAAGGAGATTTTCGACGCGGGCATGAAAGGTCCGAATCAGATTTCGAAAATGCCGGAAGATGTCCGCGTGACCGCGAAAGATCTTTTGGCGGTACCCGATGGCGATATCACCGAAGCGGGGCTGCGCTGGAACATCGACGTCGGACTGCAATACCTGGAAGCCTGGCTCCGCGGCATCGGCTGTGTGCCCATTTACAACCTGATGGAGGACGCCGCCACGGCGGAAATCTGCCGTGCGCAAGTGTGGCAATGGGCCAAGCACGGCGCGAAGCTGGACGACGGTCGCACGGTAACCCCGGAGCTGGTGCGGCAGGCCGTCGATCAACAGTCGAAATCCGGAACGGCCGCCGAGCTATTCAAGAAGATGGCCACGGGAGCCGAGTTTCCCGAGTTCCTGACGCTGCTGGCATACGATTGTATCGACTGAGACGGCATGAAAACGCGCACCGAACACGATTCGCTGGGAACGGTCGAAGTTCCGGCGGATCGTCTCTGGGGCGCTCAGACCGAGCGGTCACGGCTCAATTTCCCCATTGGCGGCGAGCGGTTCCGCTTCGGACGGCCAGTCATTCGGGCCTTCGGCATTTTGAAAAAATCAGCGGCACTGGCGAACGGCGAACTACAGGAGTTACCTGCCGCGAAAGTCAAGTGGATCGCGCGCGCATCCCAAGAAGTAATCGATGGCGCTCTTGATGCTGAATTTCCGCTCGTCGTGTTCCAGACGGGATCCGGTACGCAATCGAACATGAATGCGAATGAGGTGATCGCGAATCGCGCGAATCAGCTCATGACCGCGCGCGACAGGGCGAAACAGCCCGTGCATCCCAACGATGATGTGAATCGAGGACAGTCTTCGAACGACGTTTTTCCTACAGTAATGCACATCGCGACGGTCGAACAGCTCGATAACGTGCTGATTCCGGCGGTGGGAGCGCTACGAGATACATTAGCCGCAAAATCGGCGGCGTTCACTGATGTCGTGATGATTGGCCGCACCCATTTGCAGGACGCGACACCGGTCACGCTGGGCCAGATCATTTCGGGATGGGTAGCACAGCTCGATCAGGCTATTGAGGGGATTCGCCGTAGTTTCCCAGGATTGTGTGAGCTGGCGATTGGCGGAACCGCGGTGGGCACCGGGTTGAATGCGCATCCAAAATTCGGAGTGACAACGGCGCTGAAGATCGCCGGGGAAACAGGGAAGCCGTTCATTTCAGCGGCCAACAAATTCGCGGCGCTTTCCGCCCACGATGCGCTGGTAGCGGCGAGCGGAGCGCTTCGCACTCTGGCCGGGGCGCTGATGAAAATCGCGAACGATGTCCGATGGCACGCCTCTGGGCCACGCGCCGGAATCGGCGAATTGCACCTTCCGGAAAACGAGCCGGGGTCGTCCATCATGCCGGGCAAAGTGAATCCAACCCAATGCGAAGCGCTGACTCAGGTCGTGGTGCAGGTCTTCGGGAACGATCATGCGGTGGCCTTTGCCGGCTCGCAGGGAAATTTTCAGCTCAACGTATTCAAACCAGTGATGCTGCACAACGTGCTCGAATCGATCGAGCTTTTGGCGGAAGCTTGCCGCTCGTTTGAGGAACGCTGCGCGCGAGGCATCGAGCCGAATCTTCCGCGTATCCGCGAAAATCTGGAGAACTCCTTGATGCTGGCGACGGCGCTGAACCCGCGTATCGGTTACGAAAAAGCGGCCAAGATCGCCCTGGCGGCGTATCGCGACGGAAGCACGCTGCGCGATGCCGCGATCCGGTCGGGATATGTCACAGCGGAACAATTTGACCAATGGGTCCGCGCGGATCAGATGACCCATCCCTCGGTTTAGTGGCCCTCAATTTGCAATTATTGATCCCGATGTTGCAGCTCCATTCAAGGCAGCTAGGCGAAGTTGAAATAAATCCGGACCAGATTTTGGAGTTTCCCAACGGCGTTCCGGGCTTTGAACATGAGCGTCGATTCATTCTGGTGGAAAAGCGCTCTCTCGGGCCGATCGTTTTTCTTCAATGTATTGATACGCCTGAGGTTTGTTTTTTTACGGCTCCGGTGACCGCAATTGATCCAAACTATCAGCTAGCAATGACACCCGAGGATCTGCGCGTCATCGGATGGGATCTCGACCGCCAGCCGAACGTCTCTGATGAACTGATCTGTCTGGCGGTGCTTGCGGCGCCGGAAAATGGTCAATGGGCCGCCAATTTATTGGCGCCGATTATTGTAAACCCCCATGGCCGCCGGGGTGTACAGGCGGTGCGCTGCGATTCGCGATACTCACACCAACATCCCGTGGGCGCTTCGGAGGCGGCATGCTAGTAATTCGCCGACGAGCCGGAGAAACTCTGCTGATCGGCGATGACATTGAGATCGACGTTCTCGAAGTGGGCCACACCCAGGTAAAACTCGGGATTCGGGCTCCCAAGCAGGTGACCGTTCTTCGTAAAGAAATCCGGTTGACCAGCGAACAAAATCGCATCGCAGCGCGCGAGGTGTCGCCTGCGGCGATGAATCTGCTGCTTCAAACCTTTAAGGCTCCAGGTTCGGGGCGTTAGCGAGCGCAGCCTAGCCCTGCTTGGTCTCGACCATCGCACTCGTGTATAGTGCAAGGTCGAGGAGCGATTTTTCATGCGATGGTTGATGATTGCGGCCGGAATTCTGTCGGCGGCGGGCGCCGTGGCGGCTCAGGACGGGCCTTATAAGGTTTTAAAAAGCGTGAAAGCCGGTGGCGACGGCGGTTTCGATTACGTTTACGCCGATAGCGCCGGACGCAAGTTGTACGTGGCGCGAAGCGGGGCATCCGCTCACATCTCCGTATTCAATCTGGACACGCTGGCTCCAGAGGGCGAGATTCCAAAGGCGAGCGCGCACGGCGCGGCCGTGTCTCACAAATCGAATCACGGGTTCGCCACCAGCAAGCCGGTGGTGATGTGGGACGCCAAATCGCTCGAAGTGATCAAGACCATCGACGTCGAGGGCGGTCCTGACGGATTGCTCTATGATCCTTTCAACGACCGGGTGTACATCTTCAGTCACCGAGCTCCCAATGCCACGGTGATCAATGCGTCTGATGGTTCCGTGGCCGGCACCATCGACCTCGGCGGAGCGCCGGAGCAGGCCGTTACCGACGGCAAGGGGCACCTCTACGTCGACATTGAAGATAAGGGCAACATTGCCGTGGTCGACGCGAAAACGATGACGGTTACCACGCACTACGATCTGCAGGGCAAGGGCGGCACGTGCGCCGGCCTGGCCATGGATGTGAAGAACCACATTCTGTTCGCCGCCTGCCGGAATCCCCAGACCATGGTCATTCTGGATGCGAACGATGGAAAAATTCTCGACACTCTTCCGATTGGACAGGGCACGGACGGCGCGGTTTTCGATCCCAAGACAATGGAAGCGTTCAGCTCTCAGGGCGATGGAACGCTGACCGTCATCAAGGAACACAGCCCGACCAGTTTCGCGGTCGAGCAGAATCTGCAGACCATGCGTACCGCGAAAACGCTGACGCTCGACAGCAAGACCAATCACATTTTGTTGATCGCGGCCGAGTTTGGACCGCCGCCCGCGACTCCTCCTCCTGGAGGCCGCGCTGGGCGGGGACGAATGGTGCCGGACTCGTTCACCATTCTGGTGGTAGGAAAGTAAATTGTTCGAAACTTAAGCTGATCTTCAGGGTCCGGGCGTAATCTGGTCTAGCACCTGTGAGCAAAGCCCGTCCGGTGAAGATCTGTCTATTTCTCGCCCTCTCGATGGCGAGCGAATTGGCCGCCCAATCGGGGATGATTCGCGGCCATGTGACGGACGAGACCGGCGCGGTGATCCCACGCGCGAAAATTATCGCGGTCTCGGCCGAAGGCGCGACGCGAACGTCGACAGCCGATAATTCCGGCGCCTATTCCATTGGCCCGCTTGATTCCGGCAGCTATCAGTTGTCCGCGTCCGCACCGCAGCTCGCAACAGCAGAGGCGGTTCGGGCGCTGGTCGCGCAGGGCCCGGTCACGGTGAACCTGGTGTTGAGAGTGGTCGCGACCGCACAGAAAGTCACGGTACAGGAAGAGACTGGCCCCGCGCTGAGCACCGACGCGTCCACCAACGCCAATGGGTTGGTGATGAAGGGCGACGATCTGCTGGCCTTATCCGACGATCCGGACGACCTCGCTGCGGATCTTCAAGCTTTGGCCGGACCGTCAGCGGGGCCGAGCGGAGGATCCATCTTCATTGACGGATTCAGCGGCGGAGAAATCCCGCCCAAGGATTCCATTCGTGAAATTCGAATCAACCAGAATCCGTTCTCGCCGGAATACGACAAACTGGGCTACGGGAAGATCGAGATTTTCACGAAACCAGGTTCGGATCGCTATCACGCGAATCTGAATTACAACCTGGGCACGGATTGGTGGAATGCGCGCAATCCATATTCGGCAGTGAAGGCCCCGCTGTTGTTGAATGAATTTGAAAACAGCGGAGGTGGACCTTTAGGCAAGCATGCCTCGTTTACGCTCGACGCCCAACGCAACATGGTGAACAACGGCGCCATCACCAACGGAGTTATGCTGAATCGCACCACTCTCGTCGCGGGACCCTTTACCAGCATTTTTGTGGTGCCCCAGCGGTTCTGGCGTTTGACGCCGCGCATCGATTACGCGCTGAACGATAAGAACACCCTGACCATGCGATATTCGATCACGCACTCGGATATTCCAGGAGCGGGTATCGGCAATCTGGATCTATCGACCCGCGGCTACGATTATCGATACCTGAATCAAACGGTCCAGTTGACGGAAACGGCTGTTCTGGGCGCGGCCATCAACGAGACGCGCTTTCAATATTTTCGAAGCGCCGCACAGAGGATAGCCGACGAATCGGGCCCGGAGATCCAGGTGCTGGGCGCGTTCGACGACGGTGGAGCATCGGTAGGCCGCGGCTTCGACACGCAGAACAGCTATGAGTTTCAAAACTATACGACTATTGTCCGCGGCGCGCACGTGATCAAGTTCGGCGCGCGATTGCGCGGGCAGACCGACGATAACATTTCGCCTCAAAACTTCAATGGGACCTTCACATTCGGAGGCGGCTTGGCTCCGGTACTCGACGCGAGCAGTCTGCCGGTGGCGGGCCAGTTTGAAACCATCGACTCCCTCGAGCGGTATCGGCGCACACTGTTGTTCACGCAACTCGGATACTCGCCCGCCGCGATACTTGCTTCCGGCGGCGGCGCTACGCAGTTCAGCATCAATGCAGGCTTGCCGGCATTATCGATCGGCCAGGTGGACGCGGGACTATTTGTGGGCGACGATTGGCGCATCCGCCCGAACGTGACGTTCAGCTACGGGCTTCGGTATGAGGTTCAAAACAATATTCATGACGGGCGGGACGTAGCTCCGCGAATCGCCCTGGCATGGGCGCCAGCGGCTAAAGGCGCTAAGCCGTCGACGGTCTTGCGCGTCGGATTCGGGACCTTTTATGACCGCTTCGCGCTCACGAATACCTTGACCGCGGATCGCTATAACGGCCGCACGCAGCAGCAATATGTCGTGAGTAATCCTGATTTTTACCCAAATATTCCCGCAGTCGCGTCTTTGGGGTCGTCACAATCGCCACAAGTGACGGAGGAGGTAAGTGCGACGCTTCGCGCTCCGTATATTCTTCAATCGGCGGTCTCGCTTGAGCGGCAACTGCCTGCCCATACAACACTTGCCGTCACGTACACCAATTCTCATGGCGTTCATGAGCTGCGCTCCGCTGACATCAACGCTCCTCTTCCAAACAGCGGGGCATTTCCGTACGGCACGCCGAATCCGGTCTTTCTGATGGAGTCGGCGGGAATTTATAACCAGAATCAGATGATTGCCAACGTGAATTCCAGAATTAATTCCGGATTTTCACTGTTTGGATTTTACGTTCTGAACAAAGCGATGAGCAATACGGACGGGGTGGGGACTTTTGCCGCGAATCCGTATAGCATGGCGGGTGAATACGGTCCCGCCGCGACCGACATCCGGCATCGCGTCACCGCCGGCGGATCGATAACCATGCGCGGGAACATCCGATTGAGCCCCTATTTCATCGTGCAGTCGGGTGCGCCGTTCGATATCACTAGCGGCAACGATCTCTATGGGACAACGCTGTTCACCGCAAGGCCCGGGATCGCGACCGATCCCTCTAAGCCAGGCCTGATCCAAACGCAGTATGGCTTGCTCGACCCGAATCCGGGGCCGGGCGAAACAATTCTAGGACGCAATTTCGGCCGTGGTCCGGGGCAGATCTCGATGAACCTGCGTATCGGCAAGACCTTCGGGTTTGGACCAGAACGTGGCGGCGGTTCGACGGGCGCGGCAGCGGCTCCGGCAGGAAACCCCGCGAATGCCGCCACCGGCCGAGGCTTAGGCGGCCTGATCGGCGCGGCGACCAGCTCGCGGCGATACAACCTCAGCCTGTCGATGTCGATTCGCAATCTGCTGAACCACACCAATCCGGGTCCCATCAACGGAGACATTACCTCGCCCTTGTTCGGAAGAGCAAATCAGATGGCTGGAAACACGAACGGCGAAGGCTTTTCCGAGAATGCGGACAATCGCCGTCTGGAAATGCAGATCCGGTTTACGTTCTAAGCAGCGGAAACCGGTCCAACTACTTGATCGCGTAATCGAGTGGAGGCTTCCCGTCCGCGGGGATGCGCGTGGTCCATTTGCGTCCGGCGAGCCGGGCGTCGAAACTGGCGCGCGCGGCTTTCAACTCGGCAGGATTATCGAACAGTTCCATGGCGGCGGAGGCGAGCGTGCGCGCCGCCACTACCATGCCTTTTCGCCCGATGCTCGATCCCGCGCAGGCCGCCCCCTGCCAGGTGTGCGCTCCTACGCCGGGCACGAAGGTCGCGGCGGTGAATTGGGCGGTCGGCACCACCCAGCTTACGTCGCCGGCGTCGGTGGATGCCGGGCCCGTGCCTTCGGACTTGTCGACGTGAACGGTATCGGGTCCGGGGGATCGCACCGGTCCTCCAAGCGTCTTCTGGATTTCTTCCGCGAACTTCTTTTCGTCCGCCGAATAGGTATACCCGCCGGCCTTCTGCATCGCGCGCCCGAGGACTTCGGACAGCGTGTCGTTCGGCAGAACATTGGCGTAATTGGTGCCCTGCTCAAATTCCATGCGCGTTCCGGAAGCGAGCGCACCGGCCTTGGCACAATCCATGATCCGCTCCCAGATTCCGTTGAGCACCGCGGCATCGGGATTCCTGGCGATAAGGTTCACCTCGGCGAACGCGGGCACTACATTGGGCGCCATCCCGCCGTTGCTGATGATGTAGTGAATCCGCGTCTCCTGCGGAACGTGTTCCCGCAGGAACTCGACGGCATTGAGCATGATCATCGCGCCATCGAGAGCGGAGCGGCCCTTATCGGGAGCGGCAGCGGCGTGCGATGCGATGCCGTAGAAGCGGAACCGTCCACCGTTATTCGCGAGGGACGAAGCTAGACTCACGTGATTCGAGTCGCTGGGATGCCACGCGAGTACGGCGTCCACGTCTTTGAAGAGGCCGGCGTGCAGCATATAGATTTTGCCGCCGCCCCCTTCCTCGGCCGGCGTCCCGTAATAGCGAAGCGTTCCGGCCATGTGTTGCGACTGCATCTCTTCCTTGATCGCCACCGCGGCGAGCGCCGACGCCGAGCCCAGCAAGTTGTGGCCGCAGCCATGTCCGGGAGCGCCCGCCGTCACCGGCGACTGCTCCGGCTGGTCCTTTTGCGAAAGGCCGGGCAGAGCGTCGAACTCGCCCATCAGCGCGATCACTGGCTTCCCGCTTCCGAAACTCGCAACAAATGCGGTCGACATGCCCGCGACGCCGGATTGCACGTCGAATCCGTTAGCCTTCAACTCCTGTTGAAGCAGCGCGGAGCTTTTATCTTCGTGGAACCCGAGTTCGGGCGTCTGCCAGATCTGGCGAGACACATCGCCGAAATGTTCGGCATGAGCGGCGACGCGCGCGAGCACATCATCCGCTGCGGACGCCAGCCCGGCGCTGCAAATCAAAACGATAGAAAGTCTACTTGCGAACATATTTCTTGACATCCTTTGGGCCAACTTCGGCCGTGTAGATATTTCCGCGGCCATCGGCAGCCACGCCTTCCGGTCCGCTAGTCACCGAAATCATCGGTCCTGTCCCGAACCATCGCGCGTCGCTATCCGGATCGGCGTCGTCGGGGATCAGCGCAGTCACCTGGCCGGTTTTCGCGCTCCCGATCCGCACTCCGCGCTTGAAGCCGGGATTGCGCGCGGTGTTGGAGTCGGAATCGGCAACATAGATCGTGTCGTCCTTGGAGATGAAGATCCCGCTGGGGCGGCCGAACTGTTTCCATGCGGCAATGAAATTGCCATCGGTATCGAAAATCTGGATGCGATTATTGTTGCGATCGCCGACGAACAGGCGTCCGCGCGAATCGAACGCGAGCGCATGGGGAACGTCGAACTCGCCCGGAGCGCTGCCGGTTTTGCCCCAGGATTTAACGAAGCTTCCATCCGGCGAAAATTTAGTGACGCGATTGTTGGCGTTTTTCGCGCCATGACCCTCGGCGACGAAAATGTCGCCGTTCGATGCGATCGCAACGTCGTTCGGCTGATTGAATTCGTCTGGTCCGCTGCCGGCAACACCGGCTTTTCCGAGCCTCATCAGAACTTTTCCGTCCCGGCTGAATTTGAAAACCTGATTCCCAGCGCCGTCCCGAGCCTGCGCGTCGGTAACCCAAACGTTGCCATCGCGATCCACGGCAAGCCCGTGCGGAAAGACGAACATGCCGCCGCCGAAGCTCTTCAGAAGCCGACCGCCGTTATCGAATTCGAGAATCGGATCAACCGGCTTGCCAGCGCAACTCCCCCCGCCGCAGCGCTCGAAAACCCAAATATGCCCGTTGGAGTCGAGCTCAATGGCGTTGGTCGATCCCATTGCGCGTCCTTCGGGAAGCTGGAACCAATGTTCGACCAGGCTATAGGGATTCGGTTGCGCCGTTGAGCTAGCGGCAGCGAGGATACCAGCCAGAAGCGTCGCGCGAAGCAATCTGCGTCCTCCTCGTCTGCCCCAAGTTAACGGGTTCCGAACAAATCAGGCGCTTTCGAGCGCCCGCTCAGCGGGAATGTGTTCCGGAGACGCACGTTTCGCGGCGCGGTACGCCAGGATCGGTAGCGGCAGAGACAACAGCATCACGAATCCGATAGCGGTAATCGCGGATTCATACGTTCCCGTAGTTTCGCGAACGTGAGCGATCAAAAGAGGCGACGGAATCGCGGCGACCACCCAGGTCAGCATGCAGATCCAGCCGTAAACTCCACCGATGTACCGCGATCCGAAAAAGTCCGCCGCAAAGATCGGCAGCACCGAAAATCCACCGCCGTAGCACAAGGCGATTGCACATACCGACACTTCAAACAGAAACTTGTCATGCAGATGCGGCAATGTGAAAAACACAAATACCTGAATGACGAACAGCAAGAAATACACCTGCGCGCGCCCGATGAAATCTGAGATCCAGGCCCAGGCCAGGCGACCTGTCCCGTTGAACATGGAGATGATACCCACCAGCGCGGACGCTTCAATTACTGACATCCCGACCTGCTGCTGCGCAAGCGGCGACGCCTGACTGATGATCATGATCCCCGCCGAAGTATTGAGCACCAGCAGTATCCACAGCAGCCAGAATCGCCAGGTCCGCATGGCCTGCGCGACGGTATAGTCTGTCCGGCTCGCCATCTTCGAAACCGCACTCTGAGGAACCCAGCCCGCGGGCCTCCATCCGATCGGCGGATCCACTTGCAACTGCGCCGCCGCTGCGATTACCAGGAAATAAGCCGCGGCGAAAATCTCGAACGTTGCTGCTACTCCGGAACGGATAATCAGGTGCGCCGCCACCGGACCGGCCACCACCGCACCGGCGCCGTAACCCATCACGGTGACGCCAATCATCAGTCCGCGCCGGTCGGGGAACCACTTCGTGATTGCCGCCACCGGGCAGATGTACGCGATTCCAATCGCGAGACCGCTCAGCAATCCGTAGCCGGTATACAACCCGTACAGCCAATGATGCGAGACGGAGACGGAAGAAAGCATAAACCCGGCTCCGTACATCACGGCGGCAACCGTGGCCACCGCGCGTGGTCCGATGCGATCCTGCCACAACCCGCCGACCAGCGCGCCGATGCCGATGAAGGCCAGCGATATTTCGAAGGTCGCTGAGATCTGCACCAGGGTCCACGGTTCGGTCGCGGAAAGAGGTTTTACGAAAACGCTCCAGCTATAAATGGCGCCGCAACAGATTTGAATCGCCAGTGCGGCCGCGGCGATGATCCACCGGTTAGGAAGCTTATGAGGCATGCGAATATCGTTGTTACCTTATCACGGAACTGTGATGACAAGCATTACCTGCCATCTGACATATGTCCGTCAAAGGCCTTACCGCCCTATCCCGACCGTGAAATTCGCTCCGGATTCCTAGGGCACGGACGGAGGCGGTACGCGGCGTTTGGTCGCCTGCTCGAACGCATAGCCCAACTCCAGCAGCTTGGGCTCGCTGCATGCCATCCCAGTAAAGGAGACGCCCATCGGCTCGGGCTTTGCATCGAATCCCGCTGGGAACGGCGGATTGGGCGAATTCGGGATCATGGCGAACGGGACGATCACTGTTGGATACCCGGGCTTGGCCGCGATCCCGGCGCCGCTTGCGCCTGGAAACAGAATCGCGTCCAGACGGTCGGCCTTCATCACCTCATCGATGCCCTGGGTGCCTGCGAGGTCAATATCCTTGGCCCGATCGTGCTCATAACGCGCTCGATCGGCGTTCAAATCCATTTCATCCGAGATATCGAGTTGCGACTGGCCGAAGCGGATCGCCCCTGCGTTGATGTGGGTGATGTTGAACTCCCGAAGCTCGGTGAGCGTCTTCACCGGCGCCGAAGGTCCCAGCGTAGCCAGAAAATTATTGAAGTCCCGCTTCATTCCGTACTTCAGCACGATGGAACAGTCCGCGTCCTTGCCCTTGACGTTGTTCAATCCCGAGCACTGACCCCAGGTGGTGAAATTGTGATCCGGGTCCTTATTGAGAACGCTGGGAAAATCGGCTGGATCGACGATAACGGCGCCTTGCTGCTTGAGTATGGCGATTGCTTCGGTCATGGCCCGGGCTTGTTCCGGATTGAGGCCGCCGCCTCCGCGTCCGCCGCGCCCACCGGGTTGCGCCCCTCGCCTGACGGGAGTCATGCGGTCATAGAAGAATGCCCGCGGGATTCCGATGCGAGCGCCCTTCAAACCGTCGGCCTTCAGGAACCGCGTGTAATCGCGCCCTGGCGGCGGCGTGCACTTCTGTGTCGCCGGATCCTTCGGATCAGGCGACGGGCTCTCCAAGGCGCCGAACATGATCGCGACGTCGGTCACGGTCTTTGCCATCGGACCGGCGGTGTCCTGATCGGCCGTGATCGGAATCACTCCATAGCGGCTGATGCGGCCGACCGTGGGCTTAATCGCGGCGAGCATGTTTTGATTCGACGGGCTCAGGATGGATCCCGACGTTTCGCTCCCGATATTGCCGGCCCAGAAATTCGCGGTCGTTCCTGCGCCCGAGCTCGACCCGCCGGTTTGCAAAGCAGGACGCCCATCATCGGTACCCGGCCGTGGATCGGGCCGCGGATCATAAGGATTGTAGGCGAATCCGCGAACGGCATTGTAGTTGCCGGGCATTGGGGTCGGAGCGCCGGCAACCCAATTGGCCAACTCCGACAGCGTCGTCTTCGCAATGATGATGGCGCCGGCATCGCGCAAGTTTTTCACCAGGGTCGCATCGTACGGCGGCAAATATCCTTGAAACGCCAGCGCGCCACCGGTGGTGACGATATCGTGTGTCAGGACATTGTCCTTCAACGCGATCGGAATGCCGTGCAGAGGCCCGCGTATCCGGCCTTCGGCGCGCTCCCGGTCGCGCTCGTCGGCTTCCTGCAGCACGTGCGGATTCACGGTAATGGTCGCGTGCAGCTTGTTTTCATACATCGCGATCCGCGCGAGATACAGCATCACTAACTGGTGCGAGGTAATTTGCTTCTGCTCGAGCGCGGTGCGCATCTCGGGGATAGTAGCTTCCACCACATTGAATGGTTTCCTGGTTTGTGCGGAAAGAAGCGGTAAGAGAGCGGGGATTCCAAAGAGGATGAAGAAAATGCGCCGTTTCATTTGAATCATCGTATCACTCATGCGCCGCGGAAAATTTACTGATCGGACGCAGATTTTCCCGCATGAGCAACGACTATCTTCCTCATTTCTCTAAACATCGGCGGGTTGGCCGTTGATTTGCACTTAAAGGCGAAGGAGCAGTCGAATGAAAAACGCAATTCTCACGTCAGCTCTTGCGGCGATCCTGGGACCCGCTGGATTCTGTCAGTCGCAAAGTGGGCCGGCGCCGATTTATCGCATCACCGTGGTCCAGCGCACCACGAAAGCGATCAACTACCAATATCGCAACGGTCCGACCATGATCGATTTCGTGGGTACCGCGCTGCTGCCGAATGGGCATGGCGAAGCGAACGTCAATTCGAAGAAGGGACGGACCGAGATTGATGCGTCCTTCAAGAATCTGCCGGAGTCCAACCGTTTCGGACCCGAATACCTGACCTACGTCCTGTGGGCTCTGACCCCCGAAGGAGGTCCCCGCAATCTGGGCGAGATCGTTCCAGGCAGCTCCGATAAAGCGCATCTTCGTGTCACTACGGATCTGCAGGCATTCGCCCTGATCGTGACCGCGGAGCCTTATGGAGCGGTGCGCCAGCCGGGCGATGTAGTGGTGCTCGAAAACAAGGTTCGTCCGGACACCATCGGCAAGATCGAGGAAGTCGACGCGAAGTATGAGTTGCTGCCTCGCGGCGAATACACCTGGAAGGGTCCGCAAACCCCGCCGGCGACGCCGAAAGTTTCCATGAAGGAGTATGAAGCGCTATCGGAACTGTACCAGGCGCAGAATGCGGTCGGCATCGCCAAAGCATCCGGCGCGGAAAAGTACGCTCCGAACACGTATGCGAAAGCGGAGCAGCTGATCGCATCGGCGCAGCGCTGGCAGCAAAATAAGTCGAATGCGGATCGCGTGGTGGAAGACGCGCGAGAGGCTTCGCAGACCGCCGAAGACGCCCGCCTGATTGCGGAGCGGCGAAAGCAGGAAGATCTGCTGGCCGGGCAGCAGGCGAGAGTGGTAGCCGCTGAACAGGCCAAGGAACAAGCGGAGCAAGCGGCGCAGCAGGCGCAGGCCCAGGTGGAAACGGAACGGGTCGCCCGGGAACGCGCGGAAGCGGACGCGGCAGCGGCTCGCGATCGCGCGCGGCAGGCCGAACAGCAGGCCGCTATGTTGCCGTCGCAGCCTCCGCGATCCACCCTCACTCCTCCGCGAAACAATAAAAGCGAAAAGAGCGAACTCCGTATGCGGATGCTGGAACAGCTGAACGGCGCGTTGAGCACTCGCGATACGCCGCGCGGATTGATCGCGACCATCCCCGATTCGGAATTCACCGGCAGTTCCCTGAAGCCCGCGGTGAACACCGAACTGGCGCGACTGGCATCGGTTGTAGCCAGCCATCCCGGATTGCGGGTCGAAGTGGAAGGCAACACCGATGCGGAAGCCACGGCGGCGGAGTGCGCGCAGCGCGCCGAGTCGGTTCGCAACATGCTGGTTTCGCGCGGTCTATCGTCGGCTGTCGTTACCGCGCGGGGAATTGGCGCAACCCGCCCATTGGCTTCTAACGCCACGGCCGACGGCCGCATGCAAAATCGCCGCGTGGAAATCGTGATTTCGGGCGACGTCATCGGCAACTTGCCGTTCTGGGATCGAACCTATTCTCTATCGGGACAGTAGAGCGCCACGCTAGGGCCACACATCGATGGGGTGGACGCATTATCCTAAACGGAGGAGTCCGGATAATGCGGCCATCCATGAACATCAACTTTTCGTACTCGATTACCGGAGCGTCCACCATGTTGGTGGCGCTTCTTAGCTTTGCTCCGCTCGCGCCGGCCCAGCAGCGCACCGCGCCGAATCCGCAGTTGGTGGCGGCGCGCGAAGCGAAAGAGAAGGAGCTCGAATCCATCGCCATCATCGATCGCAAAGTGATGGTCACCATGCGCGACGGCAAGCGTATGGCCGCCGACGTTTATCGGCCTAAGGACACGTCGAAAAAGTATCCGGTCATCTTCGTCCGCACTCCTTATAATTTCAATTTTTGGGATGTAAAGGACGGGATTCCTGCGGACATGTCCGCGCAGGTGGAAGCGGTCAAACGCGGCTACGCCTACGTCGAGATGAACGAGCGCGGCCACTTCTTCTCCGAAGGTAACTACGACATTCTCGGGCCGCCCCTCACCGACGGCGATGACGAGATCAATTGGATGTCTTCGCAAGTGTGGGCCAATGGAAAAGTCGGCACGATCGGCTGTTCGTCCACCGCGGAATGGCAGCTTGGCGTAGCGGCGGGCGGGAATCCTCATTATGCCGCGATGATCCCGCAAGGCTTCGGCGCGGGTGTTGGGCGCGTCGGACCTTATTATGAACAGGGCAACTGGTACCGCGGCGGCGCGGTGCAGATGCTGTTCATCGCGTGGTTGTACGGCGAGCAGAATACCGTGCGGCCGATGATGCCGCCAAACACGTCGCAAGAGGACCTGATTCGCGCGTCGAAGGAGTTCGACCTGGCGCAGCAGCTTCCGCCGGTCGATTGGGATAAGGCGCTGCGTCATCTTCCCGAACAGGACATTATTAAGGCGGTCGACGGCCCGCACGGGATTTTCGCCGATCGTGAAGAGGTGTCGACAGGCGGCGCGATGATCAAGCGCACGCCGAACGATCCCGCTTGGTATCGCGGGGGATTGTGGCATGACGATCATCCCATCAACGTGCCCGGCTTCTGGTTCATGTCCTGGTACGACGTGTCCATCGGGCCGAATCTCGCCGCTTACAATTCGGTCCGCAAGACCGCCCGTCCGGAGGTCGCAAATGAGCAGTATGCGGTGATCGCCCCGACGCTGCATTGTTCCTACACGCGCGCGACGGAGCATACCGTGGTGGGCGAACGCGATATGGGCGATGCGCGCCTCGATTACAACGCCCTCACCTATGGATGGTTCGACCATTTCTTGAAGGGCGAGGACAACGGCGTTTTGCAGACCATGCCGAAGGTGCGCTATTACACCATGGGGCTGAATAAGTGGCAGACCTCGGACACCTGGCCTCCGCAAGGGGCGCAGCCGATGACGCTGTTCCTTTCAAGCGGAGGGAAAGCGAATAGCTTGATTGGCGACGGATCTCTGAACGACGGAGCGCCCTCCGCCGACCGTCCGGATGCGTTCACCTACGATCCGATGAATCCGGTGCCGTCCTACGGCGGGAATGTCTGCTGCACCGGCAATGCAGTGACCGGCGGCGCGTTCGATCAACGCAAAATGGAAGCTCGCAACGACATTCTGGTGTATTCCTCGGAACCGTTGAAGGAAGGGATCGAGGTCAGCGGACCGATCACCGCAACGCTGTACGTCTCCTCCGACGCCAAGGATACCGATTTCACTGTGAAACTGATCGACGTATCTCCCGACGGCACCGCCTACAATCTGGACGAAACCATCCTCCGCGCCCGATATCGCGACGGCTTCGATAAGCCTCCGGTCATGATGGAAGCCGGGAAAGTTTACAAACTCACGCTGACTCCGATGACCACCAGCGATTATTTTCCGGCTGGGCATCGCGTGCGGGTCGAAGTCTCCAGCAGCAATTTCCCGCGCTTCGACCGCAATCTGAACACCGGCGGCAACAATTATGACGAGGCGAAAGGCGTGGTGGCGCACAACGAAGTGCACCACTCCGCGGAATATCCTTCGAAAATCGAGCTAACGGTCGTGAAACACTGATGGTGAAACACTGATTACTTGACGATCGTGGTTTGATTGGCCGTGATGGTAACGGTCTTCGTGACCGCGCCCTGGCCGTTCAACGGCTCGATTTTGACTTCGTACGATCCGGGGTTCAGCTTTAAACCTTGCGCGAAGTTGCTGAATTCGTCGCAATGACCCATGAAGCGTCCGTTGACATAAATGGCCGCGAAATGATCGGCATTTTCTGTGCGCAGAATACCAAACGGCGGTTTAGCAGGCGGCAGCGCTTTCATCGTTTCCTTGATGACGGTCTTCTTGCCGGCGACGATGGTCACCTTCTTGACGATCTCTTCATAGCGCGGCTCGGTTAACTTCACTTCGTGTTCGCCTGGCGCCACGTTATAGGTTTGCCCGACTTTGAAATTCGCGGCGGGACCCACGTACTTCCCGTCGATGAAAACGCCCGCGCGTCCGGGATTGACCTCGGTCTTCAACCGGCCGGTGTCGGCTCCAAAACACGTGACGCAGGCCAACGTGAGAACAAGTAAATTTCGCATGATAATTTCCAATGTAGCGCAATCGATATCGATATAATGATCGGCGCATGATTCTACGAATCGCCTTCGCCTCAGCTTCTCTTTCGCTCGCCATGGCGCAAACGCCTTGCGAGAGATTGAAGGACCTTGCGTTGCCTGACGTGACGATTACGCTAGCCGCGCCGGTAGCCGCCGGATCGTTCGCGTTACCTGCAACGCCCGCCCGATCCATCACCGCTCCGGCGTTCTGCCGCGTCGCGGGCGTGATCGCGCCGGAAGTGAAGTTCGAATTGTGGATGCCAGCGCAATGGAACAAGAAGTTTCTGGCCGTGGGAAATGGCGGACTCGCCGGGTCGATCAGCTATGCCGCCATGGCCGCTCCGCTCGCTCAAGGATACGCAACCAGCAGCACGGACACCGGGCATTCGGCGGGAACCAACGACGGAAGTTGGGCGCTCGGCCATTATGAGCGGATCGTCGATTTCGCGGATCGGGCGGTTCACGTTCTCGCGGAAACGGATAAAGCCATTGTTCTCGCATTTTACGGTTCGCAGCCGGCGCATTCGTTCTTCACGGGATGCTCACAGGGAGGGCATGAGGCGCTGATCGAGGCGCAACGTTACCCGGCGGATTTCGACGGCATCGTCGCGGGCGATCCTGCCAATTACTGGACCCATCACTACATCGGCGGGCACCTTTGGGCCGCCCTCGCGATGGAAGGCGACGGATACATTCCCGCCGCCAAGATTCCGGCGATCGCCGACGCGGTGAATCAGGCCTGCGACGCCCTCGACGGAGTGAAAGACGGTGTGCTTAATGATCCGCGGCGTTGCCACTTCGATCCGGCTACGCTGTTATGCAAAGGCACGGACAACGCGACCTGTCTGACCGGGGCGCAAGTAGCAGCCGTCAAGAAGTTGTATACAGGCGTTCGCAACGCCGATGGCGATCAAATCTATCCTGGACTGGTTCCGGGCGGGGAAGCCGGTCGAGGGGGCTGGGCGAATTGGATCACCGGGTCGAAGCCTGGCACCGGAGGCCATGCCGGCCTGGGTCTGCCATTCTTCAAGTTCATGGTTTTCGACAATCCGGATTGGGACTTCCGGACGTTCAAATTCGAAGCACCAACCGGATTCGATAACGATATCGATTTTACCGACGCGAAACTCGGCGCGTTGTTCAACGCGATCAATCCCGACCTGAGCGCTTTCCAGGCGAAAGGGGGAAAGTTGATCCAATATCACGGCTGGAGCGATCCCGATATCACACCGCTCAACAGCATCAACTACTACGAGAGTGTGGTGAAGACCATGGGCGGCAATACCAATCATGGCTATCGCGATACGCGCGAGTTCTATCGCCTGTTCATGGTCCCCGGCATGCAGCACTGCGCCGGTGGTCCGGGTCCGACCAGTTTCAATATGCTGGAGGCGCTCGATGCGTGGGTGGAACAGGGTGCCGCGCCGGACCGGGTCATTGCATCGCACATCACCGGCGGCACGGTCGACCGCACGCGGCCTTTGTGCGCCTATCCTTATGAGGCGCAGTGGAAGGGATCGGGCAGCACCGATCAGGCGGAAAATTTCGTCTGCGCCCTACCGCCGCGTCCGTGAACCGCTGAGGTAGAAATTCACAGCCGGCGTCACCACCAGCGACAACACCATCGACGCCAATAATCCACCGATCACCGCGATCGCGAGTGGCTGAAGCATCTGCGAGCCTGCGCCGATCGCGAGCGACAGCGGGATCATTCCGGCAACGGTCGCGATCGCGGTCATCAGAATGGGCCTCAAGCGGCGCTCGCCTGCCTCGATCATGGCGTCGTGCGGTGAAAATCCCTCAGCTTGGAATCGTTGATCGGCGTCGAGCAGCAGAATGCCGTTTTTCGCCACGATTCCGATCACCATAATCAGGCCCATGAAGGACGAAATGTTAAAAGTCGTTCCGGTGATCAGCAACGCCAGGAACACCCCGGAAGTGGATAGCAGCGCGGAAGCGAGAATCGCGATGGGCGCTGCAAAAGCGCGAAATTCGAACAGCAGCACCGTGAATACCAGCACCACGGCCAGCGCCAGCACCAGCAGTAGATCGCGAAACGATTTCTGCTGCTCCTCGTAGGTGCCTCCGTAGACGATGCGAATGGACGGCGGTACTGCCAGATCGGCGACCGTTTTCTGCACCAGAGCCATTCCTTCGCCGAGGCTCATCCCGTCAAATCGGCCCGTCACGGCGATATTACGCTGCAGATTTTCGCGGCGAATTTCGGTCTGCCCGGCTTCGTCCTGAAATGTGCCGAGCGACCCGAGCGATGCCGTCTTTCCAGTCGCGCTGCTGGTGATGATGGTGTTGCGGATCTGGTCCAGCGTCGCGCGGGTGCTGTCCGGGAAGCGCACTCGAATGGTATAGGACCGGTCGTTCACCACCACCGGAGTCGTGGCCGGTTCCCCCTGCAGAATGGCGCTGGCGTCCAGCTCGATTTCTTGCGGCGAAAATCCGGCGCGCGCCGCCACCACGGGGTCCACGTTCATCACGATGGCGGAACCGCTGATGGTATTCTCGATCCCATCTTTCACGTCCACGACGCCTTTGATCTTCTTGATTTTCTCGGCGATCTTCGGCCCCCACTGTTTTAAGACCGCCGGATCTTGAGAGAAAAGTTTGATCTCCATCGGTTCCGGCGAGCTGGTTAAATCGCCGATCATGTCTTGCAAGACCTGTACGAATTCGACGTCCAGCTGGGGGTATTTCTTGGTAACCTTACCGCGAACCTCGGAAATGATTTCCTCAATGGGACGTTCGCGGTCGCGTTTGAGCTTTACTGAAAAGTCGCCGGTGTTCGCCTCGGTGACGGCCGCCAGCCCTAACTGCAACCCCGTGCGTCGCGATGTGCTTTCCACCTCCGGCGTCGCCGTGAGAATCTTCTCCACGCCCATCAGCACGTCGTTGGTGTCCGCCAGCGACGATCCGGCTGGCATCAGATAGTCGAGGACAAAGCCGCCTTCATCCATTTCCGGAAGCAGATCGCTGCCCAGAGCGCGGTAGCAGAAAAACGACGCCACGATCAACAGCAGGCAGGCTCCGCTCAATGCCAGCGGATGATCCAGGACGAAGCGAAGCGTTCGAACGTAGAAACCCGCAACGCGGCCCATCAGCCCCGAATTCGCGGCGTGATCGTGGGCAGCGCCGCTCCCCGATCCGCGCGAGCGCAGGAAGTAATGGCTAAGCGTCGGCGTCCAGGTCAATGCGAGAGCCAGCGACGTCAGCAGCGCCATTCCCACGGTCACCGCCAGAGCCCGAAAAAAAGTTCCCGTAACTCCCGTAATGGTGATGAGCGGCAGAAAAACCACGATCGGCGTCACCGTGGATCCGACCAACGGGATCCGAATTTCGCGGATGGCGCTGCGAATCGCTTCCGCGCGGCTCTGCCCCGAATCGCGGTGAAGAACGATGTTCTCGACCACCACGATTGCGTCGTCGATCACCAATCCTACGGCCGCCGCAAGTCCTCCTAGAGTCATCAGGTTGAAGCTCTGGCCCATGATCCGCAGCGCGATCAATGTGATCGCGATGGTCGCGGGGATCACCAGCGCGGCGACCACCGAACTGCCCCAATCCCGCAGGAACAGAACCAGGATGATGGCGGCGAGCACCAACCCGATCAGAATCGCATCGCGGACGCTGGCGATAGAATCGCGAACCAACGTCGATTGATCATAAAACGTCTGCAGTTTCACGCCGCCAGGCAAAGTGGGCCGAATCTGGTCGAGTTCCTGATTCGCGGCATCGGCGACCGCCACGGTATTGCTGTCCGGCTGACGGAAAATGTTCAGCAGCACCGCTGGCTTCCCGTTCGCGGTGACGATGGTGTAAACCGGCATCACCGAAGGCCGCACAGTGGCGATGTCTCCGACGCGTATGGGAACCCCGCCCGGCGTGGTTCGGACCACGATGTTCGCGATTTCGGCCGGATCCTTGGTTTGACCGCTGACCAGGGTCAGCGCCAGCTCGTGATTGTTCTCGATCAATCCGGGCGAATCGATCATGTTGCTGCGCGCCACGGCGTCCAAAATGCCCGGCACGGTGACCTGCGCCTCAGCCAGTTTCGCTGGGTCGGGTTCGATTTGAAATTCCGGCACCTGGCCGCCCTGCAGCACCACCATGGATACGCCGTTCACGCGGTTGAGGCGCGGCTTGAGGGTGTAATTTGCGAGCTCCCAAAGCTGCGCTTGCGGCATCGTATCCGACGTCAGACTATAGGAGACGATCGGCATCAAGGCGGCGAAGGTCAATCGATTGGCGGTGAGTTTCGCGGTGGGAGGAAGCGTCGGCTGCACGCGCGCCAGGGCCGCGTTCACGTACTGCAACGTTTGCAGCATGTCGACGTTCCAATTGAAGAACAGGTTGACCTCCGCCGATCCGCGGCTGGTGGTCGAGCGCACCTGTTCCAGGCCCGGCACGCTATTCATCGCCTCCTCGATCGGCCTGGTTACCGTTACCTCCATCTGATTGATGGGCGCGACACCGTTATCGATCCCAACCACGATGCGCGGAAAGTCCGTGGCCGGGAAAACCGCGACAGGAATGGTGAACGCGAGATACGCACCCATCGCGATGAGGGTGATGATGACGAAGATGATGGGCCGCGAAAATTGCGCCGTCCAATGTTCGGGCGGAGCGGTGACGGCATCGTCAGTGGTGGTCGGCTCGCTCATTGCTTCTTGCCATCCTTCGCTTTGGCGTCAGCGGGCTTCTTGGCATCGTCGGTTTTAGCGTCGTCGTCCTTGTCCTCGTCTTCGTCCTCGTCGGTCTTCGGCGCCTGGATGGTGACCTTCGCCTTATCGTCGAGTCCGAGTCCTCCCGACGTCACCACCTGATCGCCTTCCTGAAGGCCGCCGAGAATCTGGACGCGGTCGCCCTGGCGGACACCCACCGAAACCTTGCGCTCGTGCGCGAGGTTGTCACTGGTCACCACCATCACCTTCTCTCCGCCCTCATCCGAATTGAGCAGAGCGGACGCCGGAACCACCATGGTGTTCTGAATCGTCTCGGCGATGATCGCGACATGCACCGTAGCTCCGGGTTTCAGCCGCTCTTCCGGATTCGCCGCCTGCACCCACACTTCGACTGTCGTTGTGCTTGGATCCACTGCCGGGCTGACCACGGTGACCTTGCCGGGAAGATCTCCGTCTGGACCGCTGATCCGCGCCGGCCTACCGACTTTGATCGAACTCGCGTCCTTAACCGGCACATTGGCGCGCGCGACGATTTGAGAGATGTCGACAATCGAGATCAGCGGCGTGCCGCTCGCCGGCATCTCGCCGGGATAGACCGGGCGATCCGCCACGATTCCGCCGATCGGACTGACCAGTTTCGCGTATGAAAGTTGCACCGCTGGAATTGTCGAAATGGGCCTTGGCCGCGTTTACCTGAGCCTGTGCGCCGCGGATCGATTCGCGCTGGCTGACATTGTCCAAGCGCCTCCAAATGACGCTGCGCGGTTTCGAGCTGGCTCTGCGCCTGCACCATCGCCACTTTGGCGTCGTCCACCAATTTCTGCGCCAGAGCGCCTTCTTGCTGCGAGCTCGACGCGGTTGTCGTACAGCTTTTTCGCGGCTTCGAGCGTCTGCTGCGCGGTTTGAACGTCGGCCTGGGCCTTGGTCTTATCCTCGAGAACAGTTGCGCCGGTCAGCAATCTGATACGCGGCCTCCGCCTGGTCGTACTGGCTCTTGCTTTCATCCGCCGATCGCCGCCAGGTCGCTGCTTTCGAGCTCCACCAGGGTCTGTCCGGCGCGCACATGATCGCCCCGGTTGACCATCACTCGCCGGACCGGCGCACTGATTTTCGCGGTGACGTTGGCCTGATTGATGGGATAGAGAACCGCATCGGCGGCGATCACGTGATCGATGGCGCCCAGCACGGCGTTCTCCACCGTTACCGGCGTCGGCGCCTCGGTTTCGCCGCCGGCTTCATCGGAATCTTTCTTCTTCCCGCAAGCGGTCAGCATCGCGATCATGCAAACCAGCGCAACGGCGCGAGAAATGGTGCGTGAATCGGTCATAAGGTCCCCGTGAGTGTTTGCAAAGTTGCGATCGCGACGCGATAGCGCGCCTGCCCGTCGTCATAGGCGTTCCGCGCGGTGGTCAAAGTGTTCTGCGCGTCCACCACTTCAAGCGCCGTGGCTTCGCCGGCCTGATAACGAAGCAGGGTCAGCCGCAGGCTCTCCGCCGCCAGATCGACGGAGCCGCGGAGCGAATCGAGCTGTGCCTGAGCCGCATGCGCTTCCGCGTACGCCGCCGCGAGATTGCCCGCCAGCGACCTTTCCGCCAGGGTCATGGTCGAGTTGCGCCTGATCGCGCTTCAGTTCCGCTTGTTTCACTTTGCTGCGCGTCGCGCCCCAGTTCCAGACCGGAATATTCAGCGTCGCCTGCGCGACATAGCCGAGATTATTGCGCGCCGCCACTTCGAAATTCGGCAGAGTGCTGCGCCCGGTGGCCTGCGCCTGGTGCGACGTAACCGCGAACTGGTTCGCGTCGATGCCATAGAAAAAATCCAAAGCGAACGAGGGCAAGTACCGATAACGCGCCACGCTGATCTCGTAACCGGCTTCCTGAATGCCGGCATTGGCGGCCTTCAGATCGGGACTCGAGGCGGTAGCCTGGGCTTGCGCCTCGGCGAGCGTCGGAAGAGGAGCGGGCTGTTGCAAGTCGTCGACCACCGAGAAATCGGAGCTGAAATTCGGAAAGATCAGGACGCCGAGAGCGATCTTCGCTTTTTCGATGGTCACTTGCGCTTCCTTGCGTCGCGCTGGCGCTGCTGCAGGTCGATCTGCGCCTTGATGACGTCGGCATGCGCCGCTTCGCCGCCCTTTTCCTGCTTCTGGGTGATGTCGAGAAATCGGGTCGGCTTCCTGAACGCTCGAGTTGGCGTTGGTCAACTTGCGCTGCGCGCTGACGATCGCGTAGTAATCCTGAATCACCGTCGCGTTCAGTCCGCGCGCCGCCACCTCGACCTTTGCGCTTGCGCGATCGCCTCGGCCGCCAGCGCGCGATTCATCTCACCGTGCCGGACCAGGGAGAACACTTCTTCATGAACGACGGCCTGTTCGTTGTAAATGTGCACGCCGTCGTTGGCGACGAATACGCCGGAGGGCGTTCCATTGCCTTGCGTGTTGATGTACTGATTGAACGCGCTGACCGACGGTAATCGCCCGGCACGAACCTGCGCCGTGTCTTCCCGGGCCTGCAGAACGGCCAGATTCGCGCTTTGAATCTGACCTCCATATTGCTTGGCTCGCGCGATCGCGTCTTGCAGGCTGACGCTCGGGGGCGTAGCGTTCTGCGCCATGGCAAGCTCCATCACGGCGCTCGCCACGATTACGGCGAAGGTTCTTGCAATCATCAACTTATTAGTGAAGCATGAGATGCTGAGGAAACGCTGAAATCATCCGCGCGCCCAGCTCGGCCTCTGTCAGCGATCCCTCAGGATTCCCTGTTACGATCGTGGTCAGATGCAGATTCTGGTGGTCGAAGACGAGCGCCGCATGGCAGACCTCCTCGAACGGACTCTGCTTGAGGAAGGCCATCAGGTGGTGGTCGCGCGCGACGGGCGCGAAGGGTTCGACATCGCGCGGGGTTCGCCGTTCGACGTGATCGTGCTCGATTTGATGCTCCCTCGCATGGACGGCAAGCTGGTAGCGCGGAAACTGCGCGAATCGAAAAATCAGACGCCGATCTTGATGCTTACCGCGCGCGACGCTACCGCCGACGTGGTCCAGGGACTCGATTCGGGAGCCGACGATTATCTCACCAAGCCGTTTTCGATCGACGTGCTTCTCGCTCGATTGCGGGCGGTGAGCCGGCGCGGCGTGATCCCGCGGCCGCCGATGCTCAAGATCGCCGATGTGACGCTCGATCCAGCCAGCCGGCGCGTCCGGCGCGGCTCCGAAGTGCTCAACCTGACGCCGCGCGAGTACAGCCTGCTCGAATTGCTGATGCGCAATCCCGGCCGCGCCGTCAGTCGCGACGCGATACTCGAATCGGTATGGGGCTTCAGCACCGACGTCAGTGAGAATACGGTCGAAGTCTTTCTGCGCCAGCTTCGCCTGAAGGTGGACACGCGCGAACCGAAGCTGATCCACACCGTGCGCGGCTACGGATACATGATGGGAGAGTCGGCCTGATGATTGCGACTCGCTCCATCCGGTTTCGCCTGACCTTCTGGTACGCGGCGATTTTAACCGCCGGCCTGGGCCTGTTCGGCGGCCTGATCTGGCTATCCCTGCGCGATCGCCTGAATGGAGAAATCGACCGTGATCTGCAAGGCAGCGCGAGCCGTTTCGAGAATTATTTCAAGGCGGAGCACGCCGAGGAATCGGGCGCGCATCTCCGAGGCGAACTCGAGGAATTCTGTCAAGCCTTGCCGCCGGCCAGTTACGTGGACCTCCAGGGCGCGGACGGATTCCGGTTTCACTATCCCGCCGCGCCGCCGGTGGCGAGGAATCTTCGTACGCTGCGACGCCAATTCGCTTATGACGGGACCACCTACAACCTGGAAGTAGGCGCCTCCATCCGCGAAGTGCGTCATACCTTGGAACTTCTGCGGATTTTATTGTGGAGCTTTCTTCCTGGCGTCATCGCCGTCGCCTGCCTGGGCGGAGCGTGGCTCAGCCGCCGAGCTTTGAAACCGGTACAGGACATCACCGCAGCGGCCAGGAGCATCAGCATTGAGAACCTGTCGAGCCGCTTGCCTGTCGCCGATACCGGCGATGAGATCGCGAGCCTAACCGAGGTCCTGAACGGCATGCTCGCGCGATTGGAATCGGCGGTGAAAACGTTGTCTCAGTTTGTCGCCGACGCTTCTCACGAATTGCGAACACCTCTGGCCGTAATCCGCACTAGCGCCGATCTGGCTCTGCGCCGGACGCGTCCGGCCGAATCCTATCGCGATTCTCTGCAGCAGATTTCCCTGGAAGCCGAGCGTATGACCGACTTGGTGGAGGATCTGCTGGCGTTGGCCCGCAGCGATGCGCAGCTCGCGGAAATGCCCCTGGCTTCGCTTGATTTACGCGACGTCCTGCGCGATGTTTGCTCGGAAATGCGACCCATGGCTGAATTGCGCAACGTCACGTTCCGGATTTCCTTGGGCGAGCGGCCCGCGATCATTTCCGGCCATCGTGCCGCGTTGCATCGCGTGTTCCTGGTGCTGCTCGATAATGCCATCAAGTATTCAAATGAAGGCGGCCAAATCGCCGTCTCCGTCGATGGCCCTGTCGATTCGCAGATCAGCGTGGAAGTCCAGGACTTCGGCTGCGGTATTCCCGAATCCGATCAGCCGCATATCTTCAAGCGTTTTTATCAAGCAGATTCATCGAGAAGCGACGGCGGACACGGCCTTGGCCTGGCGCTCGCGGAAAAAATCATCCGGGCGCATCATGCCGCGATCGACGTGCGCAGCGTGGAAGGCTCCGGGTCCACGTTCCGCATCGGATTTTTGGCGCGCGAGGTGCCATCGCCCCACACAGTGTCCGCTTCCTAAGCCAATCCTCAGTTTGACTCGGTACACTCGCTAACTTGCGAACACGAAAGGAGTACATGGTATGAGAGCGACTCTTCTGCTGATTCTGGCGACGTCGGTATTCGCCGCGCCCACTTACAAAGTCATCACGAAAATCAAGGTCGGCGGCGGCACCCGATGGGATTACTGCTATCTGGACAGCGGGAATCACCGTCTGTACGTCTCGCACGGCACGCAGACCGAAGTGATCGATACCGCGTCGGACAAGGTAATCGGCACCATACCGGGCACCAACGGCGTGCACGGCATCGCGATCGCGAACGATCTGGGCAAGGGATTCACCAGCGACGGCGGCGATAACGACGTGACCGTGTTCGATCTCAAATCACTGAAGGTTCTCAGCAAGGTCAAGACCGGACAGAATCCCGACTCGATCATTTACGAGCCGGTCAGCCATCGCGTGTTTACCTTCAATGGCCGCAGCAAAGACTCGACCGCAATCGATGCAAAAACCGGCGAAGTGATCACCGCGTCGATTCCGCTCGGCGGCAAGCCCGAGTTCTCCCAAGTGGACGGCAAGGGCCACATCTTCGCGAATATCGAGGATAAAAACGAAATCGTCGAGATCGACGCGAAGAACGCGCTCGTCTCCAAGCACTATTCCATTGCTCCCTGCGATAGTCCCAGCGGCCTCACTATCGACTCTAAGTCGCGGCTCTATTCGGTTTGCGACAACCATCTGATGGTGATCAGCGATCCGGCGGCGGGCAAGGTTCTGGCCACTCCGGCGATCGGCGGCGGGCCGGACGGTGTCGCCTTCGACGACGGCTACGCCTTCAGCGCCAACGGACAGGACGGCACCATCACCATGGTCGGCGAATCGGGCGGCAAATTCGAGGTGCTCGGGACCATTCAGACCCAGCGCGGCGCGCGCACCATCGCCGCGGATCAGAAGGCGCACAAGCTGTATCTTCCCGCCGCGGAATTCGGTCCGCCGGCGCCAGCTAAGGATGGCAAAAAAGGCCGCCCGCAGGCGATTCCGGATAGCTTTCAAATCGTCGTAGTCGGTCGTTAGTTCTTGAAATCCACGGTCACCGTCTGACCTTCCTCGACGGTGACCACCTTTCCTGGATCATCGTTATCCAGGGGAAACTCCCCCATTCTGATCCGATACGTCGCGGGCGCGAGATTAGGTATCTGAAATTGTCCGCTCTGATCCGCTTGAGCCGTGTGGAATTGCTGCTGAAACGGGGAGTCGGTCACTTCTTGAGCGGAAATATTCGCTCCCGCTGGTGCGGTGCCGTGAATCGTGGCCATATTCGAGCTCAGCACAAGTCGCAAAGGACCCGGCAGCCCTCCCGATAAATCCAGCGGCTGGCTCGTGATATCTTCGGTACCTGCCCAGGCATACTTGACGAAAACGTTGGAACCCTGCCCGCGAATCCTCCACCGCGCCGGCAATACCCTTTTGATCGTAAAGCTGCCGTCATCCTGCACCTGCGCCGACTGTGGCGCGGATCCGGCCCAGTAAACTGGCTCCAGAAGCAGCATGATCTGATTCAGTGAAATGGTCTGGCTCCCGGGATTTTCGAGTTGCGCGGTGCCGCTCACGTCCGCCGCGTGCCTCCATTCGACAACCGTGCTGACCGGCTGATCCTTCACTTCCACGTTCAAGAATGCGCCGACGCCATTTCCAGATTCGCTGCCGTTGGAGAATCCAATCAACATGTAGGAGCCCGGGAAGACTTTGCGAAATTCGAAAGTGCCCTTCTCCTGATTGATCGCGGAGCCCATGCTGAACCGGTTTGGTCCCTGGGAATCGACGTTCATCAGTTGCAGGTTCAGATTGCCCTGGCCGCGCCAGGCATCGCCCGAGAACGTCCCCCGAACCTGCGTCACAGGCGCCGGCTTCATCCGGAAATCGACCCCTGCCTTTTCCATGCCCGCAAACAGTTCGATCACCTCCGCCGACTTTTCATCCAAAGCCGCCGGGAAGTACATGGAGGGATAAGCTCTGGTCGGCGGCAGATCGGGACCGGCCGAAAATGGCCGCGCCTCGAACACAGGCCGCTGGCAATCGATCGACAATAAATATTTCCCCGCGGGAACTCCGGCGAGCCGGTACACTCCGTCGACGTCCGACCCGCTGACCTCGATGAGCGGCACGCCCTGATTCAATCTTCCAGCGGGATGAGGATTCACCCGGCAACCAAGCAAAGGATCTCCGTCTTCGTCATAAACGTGCCCGGTCACGGCCGCTCCAGGGACCAATTCCAGTGTGATCGATGTCGCTGAGTCGCCCGGCTGAATCTCCACCGTCTTGCTGGTGCGCGACGGGGGATAACCGGTGTGCTGCGCATGAACTTGAACCTGCCCCGCGGCGATTCCGTCGAACACGAACGATCCGCTGGCATCGGTGATCACCAGCGTATTGCCTTGATTTTGCGGCATAGGCATCTGGGTCATTGGCATCTGCGCATTCGGCATCCGCCCGGGTACATGGCTCACCGAAACCGAGGCTTTCTTCACCGGCTGATGCGTCACCGAATCGATGACGACGCCTTTCAATCCTCCGGTTGGCGCCGGTGTTTGCGACTGGGTCTGGGCCGGCGTCTGAGCCACTGCCGTCGCCACGATCAGCAGGCACAGAGCGTTCATGGCAACACCTCATTCGCCCGCTCTCTGGGGATCAGTTTGGGATGGACTTCCAGCGTCTTGCCTTCCACCAGTTCGATCTCCTGGCCGAGCGGTTCCAGCCGATCCGCCGCTTCAGGATTTCGAAAATTAGCGGCGGCCATTTTCTCGATCGCGAAGATTTTGTATTTTCCCGGCGCAATGTCGCTGATCTTGAATTTGCCGTGATCGTCACTGGGCGTACCGTAATAGAAGCGAGTGAAATCGTGCGTTTTGCCGACCGGTGCCAGAACGATTCCCGCGCGCGACGGGTCCGCGCCGCCCGCATCCACTTCTCCTTCGATTTTCGCGGTGACCGTGCTGAGCACCACAGTTAGTTGCGCGTCGGAGGCGGTGATTTCGAACGGAGTGAACAGAACGTCTTTATCGCCCCAGCGCACCGACCGGATGTAGGTCCCTCGCGGCGCGTTCCCGACCATGTCCACATCCCATTCGCCGGGCAGAACCTGGCGAAAGGTGAAGTGTCCCGTGGCATCGGGACTCGCGGTAATATTTGGTCCGCGAACCCCGGCAGGGATGAGAGCAACGCGGACGCTGCCCAATTGCGCGTCCGGACCTTCGAGTCGCACCTGCCCTTTGATCTCCAGCGCGGGAGCGACAGCCAATTCGACCTGATTCTCGCCCGGTTGCAAATCGACTACCTGCGCGCCCACCAGTTGTTGTCCCCCGCCATTCATGGACGCTTGCAGCCGGTATCTTCCCGGCGGCATTTGGTCCAGATTGAATTGAGGATCATTCACGGACGCGCCGACCCCGAAAGTCTGCTGTTGCCCGAAAGCATCGAGCGAAGTGATCCGAACGTTGACGAACTCTCCGGGTTTGGACATCAGTCGCGGATTTCGTGACGTTGGAGACACCTCCGCTCTCGGAACACCAGAGACGTGTCCACGAATTTTCGCGATCTCGGTCGAAGTGAGATGAAAATCCATACCGGTGAGAATCTCGCCGCCGCGAATCCGGATCGGCCGCGCGTCCTTCTCCTGTCGGGTATCGCCAAAGAACGCGCCCAACAAAATGGTTCGCGGAGCTTCGCCGGAAAACCGTACCTGGCCCATTCCCGGCTGAGGCAGCGCCCTGGAGAAATATTCTCCCGGGTTGATTCCCGAAATTCGATAGTCGCCACGATCGTCGGTCATCGCTCCTTGCTGATTCACCAGCACCGGCGCGCCGTGATTTCTTCCCTGGCGAAGCAGTTGGACCGTTACCCTCGGCAGCGGATCGCCGTCCGAATCCACCACTCGGCCGGACATAGAACCAAAATGAAGAAACCGCAGTTTCAGGCCGGAGCGCGTCTCGCCGTCGGCGAGCGTAATCAATTCGCCGATGTCCCGGGCGCTATCTGCACCGTAAGCGGCATTGCCGATGCCGGCTTTCATCGCCCGAAGATCGTATTTTCCGGCGGGAAGTCGTTCGAACCGGAATGCGCCGTCGCTATCGGTACGCGTGGTCGCCCAGGAGCGCGGAGTTCCCTGCCAGGTGATGGTAACAATCGCCTTGCGGACCGGATCTCCGCTCGCGGTGTCGATCACGACACCGGACACCACCCCGCTTCCGACGGCCTGGCCAAACGAGAGGCCGGCCGAAATCAGAGCCATCAGCACAAAGCCTTTGGCGGGCATGCTCATAGACTAACGTAAAGAAAAGAGAAACGGATTACCGGTATCCGTGGCTCAAAAGGATCTGTCTTCCTTCGCCTTGGACAATAAACGCGGCGAATTTCTTCGCTGCATCCAAGTGTTTCGACGCGGCCGGAATGCCGATTTCCTGCTCGATCGGCTCATGCAGCGAATCGTCCACCGCAATTACTTTTCCAGCCTCATGCAGCACCAGTGACCAGGCGGTAAACACCGCATCGGCGTTCTTTGACGTGCCATATTGTTTCGCAATATTGATATTTTCCGCGTAGACGATCCGGTCCTTTACCCGATCCCATAGGCCCAGCTTCCGCAGGGTCTGGACCGTCGCCTCTCCGTACGGAGCAAGCTCCGGATTCGCCACTGCGATCACGTGAACGTCGGGAGATGCCAGACCCTCGATCCCATTCACCACTGCCGCGCTTCGGGGAGGAATCCATAGCGCAAGCACGCCCCGCGCATACACCGCCTTCGACCCGGGTAGAAGCAGCTTCTTCTCCTCCAGTTCGTCGACGTGTTTTGCATCCGCCGCTGCGAACACGTCGAACGGCGCGCCGTTTTCGATTTGTTGGGTCAACGGACCGGTCGATGCAAAACTGAAGACCGGATGAATTCCAGTCTGCTCCTCGAATCGTGGACCGATCAGCTGAAAAACATCGGTCAGATTGGCCGCGGCCGCGACCAACACTTCCGGTTTCGACGCCCGTTCTCCAGGCTGTTCCGGGCCTCGGCACGAGCTGAGCGCAGAGATTGCGGTCAGCAGGATGATGCTGGCGATGTTTTTCATGTCTCGACAAGGCGACAGTGTCAGTTTATCAGGATGACGCCGGATGCCGTAAAATGTCCTTGTGAAGACCGTGCAAACGATCGTTGGCCTTGGCCTAATCGCCGCTCTGTGCTGGACCCTGGCGGCGCAATCGCCTAAATCCGTTTGGGATGGCGTCTACAGCGACGCTCAGGCCCAGCGCGGCGACGCTGCCTATCACAAGCTTTGCGCCTCCTGCCACGGGGACGACCTGATTGGCCAAGGCCAAACGCCGCCACTCGCCGGTGACGATTTCAAGTCCAACTGGAACGGTCAGACCGTTGACGATCTGTTCGAGGAAGTGCAAACGTCCATGCCGGGGGATAATCCCGGGTCCCTGACCCGCACGCAGACCGCAGACATTCTCGCGTTCGTGCTCAAGTCCAACCAGTTTCCGGCCGGCGCCGCCGAACTGCCTTCTGACGGTGCCGCCCTCAAACAGATCAAATTCGAATCGAAAAAATAGCCTAGCGCCGTTGGCCGGAGGTCGCGCCGCGGCCGCCCGCCGGTGGATTCGCGGGCTGAGGCGGCGGCAGAGGCTTCCTGGGCAGCATCTCCTCACGCGTCGCCGCATTGTAGACGAACGCCGCCACGATCGCCGCCATCTGCATCATGTCGCCCTTCTGGACGCGATCGTAAACGTCCATGTTCGAATGATGCGTCCGCGAGTTGTATTCGAGCGGATCCTGAATGAACTGGAATCCCGGCAATCCGACCGCGTCGAACGACAAGTGATCCGTGCCGCCGGTATTGCGGATCGAGATGACTCCCTCGGTCAGGTCCTTGAAAGGCGCGAACCATTGTTGGAAGATCGGCCTCATCATATCGTTGCCCTGCAGATAGACCCCGCGAATCTTGCCGCTGCCGTTATCGACGTTGAAATATCCGGATAACTTCGCCTGCGCGGAAGTGATCTTCATAGTTTGCGGATCGCCGAAATGTTCTTTCACGTACGCCTTCGATCCCAGCAGCCCTTCCTCTTCTCCGCCCCACAGGCCCAGACGGACGGTGCGGTCCATCTTCAGGTTCAGCGCCTTCAGGATGCGGATCGCCTCCATCATCACCGCGCTCCCCGCCGCATTGTCGGTCGCGCCCGTGCCGCCGTGCCAGCTATCGAAATGCGCACCGAGCATCACCACTTCATCCTTCTTGCGGCCGCCCTCGATTTCGCCGATGGTGTTCACGCTATCGGTGCGCGCGTCCTGAAATTTAGTCTGAATGTTAAATTCCAGCTTTACCGGGATCTTGTGCTCGACCAGACGCACGATGCGATTGTAGTGCTCCGGCGTGAGGACCACCGTCGGCGGAGCTTCAGGATCCTTGGGATTGTACGATCCCGCCGAGCCACCGAACACGTCGCCACCTTCGCTGCGCCCCGGACCCGGCTGAACCACCACCAGCGGATCTTCCTCGGCCAGGAATTTCTGCACCCGCTCGCGGAATTCGCGCGCCGCCGGACCGAACAATTGACCAGCGCGTCCTCCCCGGCCGCGACCTCCGCCGCCTGGATCGGGAGCCTCGAATAAACCGTGCAGCTCTGTCTCGGTGTAACGGTGCCCCAGCGGTTCCATGCTCATTTCGAGCTCGCGCGCCGGCCCGATGAGGACGATTTTTCCCTTGAGCTGGCCCTTATATTTCGCGAGATCCGCGTCGTTGGTCAATCCTTCGATCCACATCGGCTCGCCGGTAACGGTTCCGTTGGTGCCCTTCGTCCACGCCTGCGGAAAGCCGATCAGCGGCGCGTATTGCGGCGCGATCATATGCGCCGAATAATGCGTGAACTCCCAGCCTCGCCCGAAAGGCCATTTTTCCTCATGCGCCTTGATGCCCCAGTCGGTAAGCTGCTTCACGGCCCAATCCGCCGCTTCGAAATATTGCGGCGAATTGGTGAGCCTGGGACCGTGAAGGTCGGTCAGATTCCATTCGGTTTCCATCACCTGCGAGTGCTCGAACGCCTCCGTCTTGATTTTGTGCAGCGTCGCTAAATCCAGCCGCTCTTGCGCCTGCAAAGCGAGCGCGGCGATCGCAAATACGGAAAGCGTGGTTGTAAGTCGAATGAGTTTCATAAAATATCCTTTCGCTGCCTACCGCTCCGCCCACGGACGCGGCTTCGGCATCGGTAAACGCGGCAACATCTCGGCGCGCATCGCGGTGTGATACACGAATGCCGCTTCGATCGCCGCGGCCTGCATCAGATCGCCCTTCTGGACGCGATCATAGAGATCCATGTTGGAATGATGAGTGCGCGTGCCGTATTCCATCGGGTCCTGCAGGAATCCGAATCCCGGCAGGCCGATATAGGTGAACGAAGTATGATCGGTGCCTCCCGGGGCGCGATCGGCCACGGCGCTCGCGCCGGCGACCACCGTCGCTCCAACATCGTGGAACGGAGCAAGCCACGCTTCGAAAATCGGCTGTACCAGATCGTTTCCGCCTATGTTGACGCCTCGGAATTTGCCGGTGCCGCTGTCGTCGTTGAAATATGCGTCGAGCTTGGCGTATTCCGGTTTCAGCCTCATATCCGCCCGGTCGGCGAAATGATTCTTTACGTATGCAATGGAGCCCAGCAGACCTTCTTCCTCGCCGCTCCACAACGCGATGCGGACCGTCCGATCCATCTGAATGTTGAGCGATTTCAGGATGCGCACCGCTTCAATGGCGACGCTCGACCCCGTACCGTTATCCGTCGCTCCGGTTCCGCCCTGCCAGCTATCGAAGTGACCGCCGAGCATCACGATCTCATCTCTCTTGCGGCCTCCCGGAATCTCGCCGACGATGTTGAACGACTGCTCCCCCCGGTCGCCCATCCTCGCCCGGATATCGAACTCCAGCGTCACCGGCACTTTATGCTCCAGCAGGCGCGCGATGCGGTTGTAGTGCTCCGACGTGATCATCACCGCTGGAGGAGGTACCGGCTCTCCCGCCTTGTAGGATCCGAAGCTGGACCCGAAGACCGTTCCGCCATCCTGCGTGGGGCTGTACTCGATTACGACAGCCGGCTTCTCCGCTATCAGGAACTGCATCACTTCTTCGCGAAACCGGCGTTGCGCCGCGGGATCCACCGGTGGCGCGTTGCCCCGCCCGCCTCGTCCCGGGCCCCCTGGACCGAACGAAAAGCGCGACGGGTCCGGCGTCATGGCCCGTTCCGCCACTTCCTCATCCGTCAGCCGATGAGCCAGGGGCGTCATCGACATCTCCAGTTCCTTCGGCGCCATCGTCAGCACCATCTTGCCGTGCAGTTGTCCTTTGTATTTCTGCAAGTCGGCGGGAGTCGCGAGCACCGCCAGAATCGCATCACCGCGCACCGGACCGTCGGTTCCCGAACTCCATGCCAGCGGGAATCCGATCAGCGGCGAGTATTGCGGCGCGATCATGTGCCCTTCGTAATGCGAGAAATTCCAGCTTCTCCCGAACTCGCCCCACGGCTCTTGTTTGACGTTCACCAGACCATAGCTCTCCAGGCGTTTTACAGCCCAATCGGCCGCGGAATGAAACCCGGTGGAATTGGTCACGCGCGGACCATTTACATCGCTGAGATAAAACAGCGTATCCATCACCTGCGAGTGATCGAATGCCTCCGCGCGGATTTTGTTCACGACCGCGAGATCCGGCTTATCCTGCGCAAGCGCGACAGTGGAGATGGCGAGTGCAATCAGCAGAGAACGCATATTGAAGTTGAGCATAGTTCATTTCCCTACGGCGATAACCGATCGGGGCGTATGTATTTTACACCTTCCTCAAGGTTTATTTCGCAAATGGATTCGCAATTCGACGTCTCTTGCCGATCGGACCAACAATTAAGATCTGGACAAACGCGAGGACTTGGAGCATGCTTCTAAACACTTCGGGAAGATGCCGATTCGCCCGAAGCGAGTAAGGAGTCTATATGCCTAATTGCCGTATCCTCCTTCTTGTTGTGCTCTTTGTGTCCGGGGTATGGGCGCAAACTTTTCGTGGAAGCCTCACCGGCACAGTCACCGACAGCACTGGCGCCGCCATCCCGCAGGCCTCCGTCCGTTTGGACAATCCTGCGACAGGATTCACGCGTAGCACCACCACCACCGGGGCGGGTGAGTATAACTTCCCGGATCTTGCAGTCGGCGTCTACACCGTTACCGTCACCCAGGGCGGATTCGAAACCAAAAAGGTGGACAAAATCGAGATTGCAGTGTCGAAAACCACCAACATCAATGTGCAGCTGGGCGTCGCACAGCAGCAACAATTGGTCGAAGTGTCGGCGGCAGCGGTCAATTTGGAAACCACGTCCAGCGATCTCGCAGCGGTGGTGAATGACAAAACAGTGCAGGAATTGCCGCTCAATGGCCGGGATTTCCGCCAAATGGTGAAACTCGCGCCTGGCGTGACGCCCAACGGCACGGATGTGAACGGGATGCGTTCGACGTCCAATAATTATCAGGTGGATGGCGCGGATAATAACGACGCCATGCTCGGCATCGAATCTCAGAATCAACCCGGAGTCGCCGGTATCGCCGGCGGTCTTCTGCCCATCGACGCGATCGATCAGTTCTCGGTGCAAACCAACGCCGGCGCTGATATGGGCCGCAACTCCGGCTCGAACATCAATATGGTGATCAAGTCCGGCACCAACTCGGTACACGGTACGGCGTATTTCTTCAATCGCAATGAAGATCTAGCATCGCCCTCGCCTCTGTTGAAACCTGGGAGCCGTCCTCAGGAAATACGCAACAATCAGCCGGGTTTCTCAATCGGCGGTCCGATCATCAAGAACAAGACTTTCTTTTTCCTGGCCGGAGAAATTCAGCTGGCCATTGCCGGCGAATCCATTCTCGACACACTGCCCTCGCCTGCCTGGATTTCGGCCGGTGATGCGGTCTTGTCGAAGTACGGCGTCGCGGTGAATCCCGTCTCGACGAACCTGGTTAACATTTATCCGGCTTACAGTCGCACCGGCCCGGCAACGGCCAACAATTATCTGGCAAATTCGCTGAACACGTACAACAGCTTCAATGGATTAGTAAAGCTCGATCACCGGTTCAGCGATAAACACTCAATCTCTGTCCGATACTTTGGAACTGGAGGGACCCAAGTCGCCGATGTAGGCTCGCACCTCAAAGAATTCTTCCAGACGGCGCCTATGCACGTGCACAATGTTTCAGTGGTGGAAAACGCGATCCTGTCGCCCAAGCTGGTGAATCAGTTGACCGTAGGCGTGAATTACTTTATGCAGACGTTTCAGGACGCCGATCTCGGATTCAGTTCACTGGCCATGGGTTTGAATACGGGCTCGACGGTGGCCGGTTCACCGACCATCAAGATCAGTGGGTTCGATTACGTTGGTGCGACGCAACCCGCCGGCCGTACGGATACTACAGGTCACATCACCGATAATCTTTCGTACACGATCGGCCGGCATCAACTCAAGATGGGCGGCGAATACCGCCGGGCCGTCCTCGATGTCGCCTATTTCAACAACGTCCGAGGCACATTTACCTTCGATGGAACGCGCGGGCCCTGGGCCTCGGACACCAGCATCAGCAGCACGTTGAGGGCGCTGTCCGATTTTTTGGCCGGATACCCGAGCAACGCCAGCGGCGCAACTATTAACCGCGGCGCGCCCGAGCCCATATACCTGGTCAACACCGGCGACGGCTGGCTCCACGACAACTTTCAGGTCAGTCCGCAGCTTAACGTGAACTTCGGCGTCCGTTACGACTACTACGGCATCCTGCACGACGACAAGAACAACCTGGCGAACTTTATTCCCAGCGTCGGATTTACCACCGGCCAGCTATATCCGAAAACTCCTCTCGACTTCGCGCCTCGCGTCGGATTTTCCTACGCACCGAAGTGGGCCCCTCGATTCGTGGTTCGCGGCGGCTACGGGATCTTTTATGACGTTCCTCCGGTGAATGCGTTCGCCTCGGCGTCCTCCCAGAATGGCGCGTCGACCGGCATGGCCTACAATCCCGGCGGTCCCAATCCGGTCTACGCTCTTACCGCCAGCAACGTTGTTTTCCAATCTGGCGTGCCGGTCTTCGGGAATTCCGTCGCGACTCCGCCATTCGGCGTCTACTCGGTCACCCAGCAATTCAAGATGCCGTATGCGCAGAACTACAACCTCAATGTACAGGCTCAGCTCACTACGTCGACACTGCTGCAGGTGGGATACGTAGGCAACGTCGCCGAGCATTTGCTCACCCTGCTCGACATCAACCAGCCGATCAATGGCGTTCGTCCGTTCGCGCAGCAATATCCCACGCTCGCCGCGATCAATCAGTTGAATACCAACGCGAATTCGCACTACAACTCGCTACAGACCTCGATTCGTCAGCAACTCTGGCACGGCCTCGCGGCGAATCTGAATTACACCTGGAGCCACGCCATCGATGACGACTCCAGCTACACCACTCCCATGAACAGCTACAATCTCGCGCTGGACAAAGGCAACAGCACCTTCGATCAACGCCAGATCGTTACCGGATTCCTGAGCTACGCGCTGCCGCAGTTGGGACATGTTGCACCGCGTCTGACTAACGGATGGCAGTTCAACTCGCTGCTGACTTTCGGGTCGGGTCAGCCGGTCAACATCACCACCGGCAAGAATACGGATCTCACTGGCGAAAATAAGGATCGCGTCAATCTGATCGCGGATCCTTTCACCAACGTCCCTGTTCTCACCGGAACCCTGGCGCAGCAATACCTGAATCCCGCGGCGTTCGCCGTGCCCCTTTCGGGCACCTATGGGAACCTCGGACGCGATGCGATCTTCGGACCCGGCTTTGGCGCGGTCGATTTCTCGATCTTCAAGCGCACTCCCATCACTGAACGCATCATGACCGAGCTGCGCGTCGAGATCCTGAATCTGTTCAATCGCACCAACTGGGCGAATCCGACCGCCTCGTTCGCCAGCGCCAGTTTCGGCGAGCTGACGCAGACCAGGAATGGATCCTCGGCGCCCGGGCTCGGCTTCGGAGAACCGCGCAACGTGCAACTCGGCTTGAAGATTATTTTTTGACGATTTTGAGGATCGCCCGGCCGTAGCGCTCGGCGCGTTTCTCGCCGATGCCCGGGATCTCGCATAGCTCGTCGATCGTCGATGGCGCCCGTTGGCAGATCGCCTCGAGCGTCGAATCGTGCAGGATCACATAAGCAGGCATGTTGAGATCCTTGGCGAGACCGCGCCGCCATTCGCGCAGTTTCTCGAACAAGCCCGGATCCGCGGCCGCCGCTTGCCGTTTTTTCCGCGCCGCCGCCGGCGGACGTGAGGCGGCCGCTTCGCTCAGCCAATCGAGCGCGACCCCGCAAACGTCGCACGCCTCGCAACGGCTCCACTTCGGAGTCTCCCCGAAATGCAGGCAGATCTGGCGGTGCCGGCACTCGCTCCCTTCAACGAACCGCCGCATGTTGTGGTAGCGCTGCCAGGCGCGCTCCCGTTCCTCCGGCTCCTGCATGCCCTGGATGAAGTGCGTAAGCAGGCCGATGTCGCGCTTCTGCCACAGCATCACACAATCAGCGCTCGCTCCATCGCGGCCCGCGCGTCCCGCCTCCTGATAATACTGCTCCACTGATTTCGGCATCGCCAGATGCAGCACCGCGCGTACATCCGGTTTGTTGATCCCCAAACCGAAGGCCAGCGTCCCCACCAGGATCCTTTTCTCGCCCGACATCCAGGCTTCCTGATTCTTCTGGCGCTTCGATGTCGTCATCTGGCCGTGGTACGGGACCACGGGAAAGCCCCGATTCGAAAGCATCGCGGCCGTTTCTTCCACCGACTTGATGGTCGGCGCGTAGACGATCACATTCCCTTCGTCGTACCACTCGATCGCCGCGTTTAGAAACTTGTCCTGTTCCCGCGGTCCGCATTGACGAACGATGTAACGCAGGTTCGGACGATGAAAGCTCATCACGAACTTCGCCGGATCCCGCAAATGGAGCTGCGCCAGAATATCGTGTCGCACGGCCCGCGTCGCGCTCGCTGTGAATGCCGCGATCGGCGTCTCCGGAAACCAATCCCGCAACGCCCGAAGCTGGCGATATTCCGGCCTGAATTCGTGCCCCCATTCGGAAATACAGTGGGCTTCATCGATCGCGAAAAATCCTAAAGGAATCTTCTTCAGCCAATCGAGCACGTCGCCCCGCACCAATCGTTCCGGAGAAAGGTATAGCAAGCGGACCGCGCCCTGCTGCGCGCGGCGCATCACCTCGCGCTGTTCCGAGAAATCAAGCGAGCTGTTTAAAAACGCGGCGGCGATTCCGGATTGCTGTAATTGCGCCGCCTGGTCCTGCATCAGTGCGATCAGCGGGCTCACCACCACGCAGATTTTCTCCATCGCGATCGCCGGAAGCTGGTAGCACAGCGATTTGCCGCCGCCGGTCGGCATCACCACCGCTACGTCGCGGCCGTCCAGAATATTGCGGACCACTGCTTCCTGGTTGGCGCGAAATTCCGAATATCCCCAGTGCTGCTTCAGCAGCCGGTGGAGATCGTCTGTCACGTCCGCCTCAGCGTCGCCAAACCCGCTCCCGCGCCGATCAGCAATGTCCCAGCCACGCGATTGGTCCACATCGCATAGCGCGGCTGTTGCGCCCAGTTCGACGCTCGCCCGGCCGCGAAGCCGTAACCGAGCAGCACGCTGAACTCGATCACCTCGGACGTAATTCCCAAAATCACCACCTGGGCCGCCACCGGCGCGTGCGCATCGATAAACTGCGGTACCAGCGCCGTGAAGAACACGATGGCCTTAGGATTCGACATCTGCAGCACGAATCCGTCGCGCAACAACCGCCATGCCGATCGGTCCACACGAGCGCCGTGCGGCGCGGCCAGTACGCTCGCCCGGCCGAGCAGCGCTCGCGCTCCCGAGATAGATCAGATAAGCCGCGCCAACCCACTTTACGGCAAAGAAAAGATTGTACGATGTCACCAGCAGCGCGCCCACACCGGTCGCGGAGAGCACATAGTACACCGCGTTCGCCGCCAGGATTCCCAGCGTGGACGCGACGCTGCGCCGTGCCCCGCATTTGAGCGCGCTCGATAGGACGTACAACACCGCCGGCCCGGGCGTCAGGCAAAGGATAAGCTCGGTCGTGGCGAACAGCCACCAGGTGGTCCAGTGCATGGGAAGATCATTCTCAGTTTAGCTGCCCTCGCCGGAGCCGGGGCCGATTTTCGCTCGCGCGGATCGGCTATAAGACTGGAGGCGCGGAGGACGGCGGCGCCTGCTGAATCGCGGCCAGCGTTTTCTCCTGAAGCGCGTGGCTCATTTCCAGGCCCAGGATATATTTCGCGCCGTAGCGTGCCACATGCTTCACTACCGCCGATCCGGACAGGTGAATTCGTTCCGCGCGCAGCAGGATATTGGCCCTTAAAGGAACCGGCACAGGCCCCTCCACTCGCATGCCGCCTTCCGAGACATCGACGCATTTCACGTGAGCGAAACGCATCTGGCCCTGGACCTCCCATGCAATTTGAATCGACCCAATATAGGGAATGCGCCGGTGGCGCCGCGAGTCCTTGCCTGACAATTTGCGTCCTCACCGTCCATGGAAGACGGTCTCTTACACTCCCATAGTACGATGTTTCTTTTATGGCTTCAGATAATGAGTGGCGTTATTGGCTGGGCGATGACGATGGCGGTTTTTTCGACGACTCCGGTGGAGGAGGCGACGACGGCGGCGATGACGATGGCTACGACGATCAGGACGACGACGATCAAGACGCGGACGATCAGGACAACGACGACCAAGGCGACGACGATCAGGACGACGGTCAGGACGACGCAAGACGACGAGGACGAGGACCCGGACGCCAACGCGGATGGGGGCGATGACAACGGCGGCGACGGCGGCGACGGCGGCGACGGGGATGACGATAATAACGGCGATGACGACGACGTTAACGATCAGTTCTCCGACCCTGACGACCTTCAAACCCTCGACGATGACACCGCCCTTTCCGCCGAGGATTTTCCCAACGCCACCGAGGCCGATTTCGATGACGACGACGGAAGCTGGACTCCCGACGATTACCAGCAATCCGCCCAGAATCTATTCGGTGAGCACGAGTTTTTTGGCGATACCCTGACTACCCAGCTCGCCGATCGCGGCTATCAGCCGTTTCAGGATCCGCAATTCATGCGCGGCTTCGAAGACGTGGCTCCCGGCAGCTCGGAAACGGTGCGCCTGTTCGAACGAACGGACAACTCCACGCGTTCGGCTTCGTGACCGCCGCGATGCTCGAATTTCTGCGCATGAAATACTCCGGCATCGACTTAAGCAATCTTGACGTTTCGGTGCCCCAGTCCGATGACCGTGAGCGCGTGGAACCGCAACCGCTCGCCTCCCGGCTTTCGACTCCGTGCAACCCGCCGACGCGGTCGATCTACGGAAATACTGTTCGCCGGTCGGCGACCAGGGTCAAACCTCGCGCTGCTCCGCCTTCGCCTGGACCCACGCCACCGAAATGGTTACCGAGCATGAAGACCGGCGCCGCTCCGCGTTTGTCGCCTTCCTTCACCATGCTGGAGTTCCAGCGCATGCAGGGCGACGCGCAAGGACTATAACTACGCCTATTCCGGCGGCGACGGCACCGTCGGCGGCATCGATCCCGGCAACGTGCTGGTGGATCAGGGCACCTGCCGACAGGAATTATGGCCGGATTCGAATGAAGTTCCGGTCACTTCCGAACGCGTGCTGATTTCGGACGCGGAACAGCACCGGCTCGACGGCACGCCCCATCCCATCGCGACTGGACGATGTGCGGAAAGTCCTCAGCGCCGGATGTCCCGTGCATGTTTCGATCAACACCGGATCGGCGTTTTCCGACGTCGGCCGCGACGGCGTATTCGACGCCGCCGAAGCGCCCAGCGGCAGGCACGGCCGCCACGCCATGCTGATCGTCGGCTACACCGGCAACTTCTTTATCGTCAAGAATTCCTGGGGCGAGAACTGGGGCGACAAAGGCTACTGCTACATCCCCAAGAATGTACTGGCCGAATCCGATCCGGATCTGATCGCCGTACTGGTGAAAAAAGACGAAGGCCGCAATAAACTGCTCGCCCCGATCTTTTACTTCGTCACGGGCTGCAGCAGGCGCTGCTCGATGATGCGGTCCACCAGGCCGTACTCCAGAGCCTGCGGCGGTTCCAGGATGTAGTCGCGATCCACGTCGCGCGCGATCCGTTCGACCGGCTGGCCCGGTCGCGTCCGCCAGAATCTGGTTCAGCGTCTCGCGCATGCGCAGGATTTCCTTCGCGTAGATGTCGATATCGGTGGCCTGTCCGGCCAGGCCGCTCATCGAAGGCTGGTGGATCAGAATGCGCGAATGCGGCAGGCTGTAGCGTTTGCCCTTGGTCCCGCAGGCCAGCAGCACCGCGGCCATCGACGCGGCCTGTCCCACGCAGTACGTCACGATGTCCGGCTCCACCAGGCGCATCGTATCCAGAATCGCCAGTCCGGCCGTGATCGAGCCGCCGGGCGAGTTGATGTACAGCGAAATGTCCTTCTCCGGATCCTCGGCTGCCAGAAACAGCATCTGGGCGATGATCAGGTTCGCCACGTTGTCGTCGATCGGGCGTGCCCAGGAAGATGATGTTCTCCTTGAGCAGGCGCGAATAAATATCGAACGCGCGCTCCCCGCGCGAAGTCTGCTCCACCACCATCGGCACCAGGACGGAATTCTGCATGACACGCTCTCCTTACTTGATCCGACTCAAAAAGATTCCAGCAGGCAACTCGAAGCTCATGCCGAGCCCGCTTTTAGCCCCCGCCGGCGCGGCCGGGCAAGTAGTCGGCGCTTCTCGCCCAGCGCGTTCGCCAGATCGGCGATCGAAGTCCCCTCTAAATAACCTATGATACGCGACCGGAGCAACATCCAGGAATCGTGCATGCCGCAGGCTGCGCTGCTCATTGCATTCCGGGCTCCCTCCGATGCAGCGATCGAAGCGTGCCGCGCCATCCACCGCCTCGACGATCTGATAGCATCGAAATGTCCTCGGCGGGATGGTTCAGGCGGAATCCGCCGCGCGGACCTTTGCTCGATCTGCAGAAATCCATCGCGGGTCAGATCCTGCAGAATCTTGGCCAGAAAATGCGATGGGATCTCTGTCCTCCGCGGCGATCTGTTTCACCATCGCGTATTCGCCTGCCGGCAGCATGGCCAGGTGGACAAATGCCCGGATAGCGTATTCGGCGGAGCGCGAGTAGATCATCGGAAACAGCTCACCCAGTTCCAGAATATCGGAGTCAGAACAGATCCAGCCAGCGGTCCGCGATCTGCCGCGCCAGCCGCGCCTGGTCGATGGTATTCGGCTCGATCGGCGCGGGTAGCGTCGCCACGTCGCCGCAATTGACAGGCTGCGCCGACCAGTCGGTAATCATCTCGGCTGTCACCTCGGGATGAAACTGTAGACCGTACACTTTGTCGCCGTAGCGATATGCCTGATGGCGCGTCCGGTCCGACCATGCCAGCCACTCGCATCCGCCCGGCAGATCGAACGTTTCTCCATGCCAGTGAAAGAAGGTCTCCGGCGACTGGATTCCTTTGAAAACCGGATCGGCTGCCCCCACGCCCGTAAGATACACTGGCGCCCATCCAACTTCGAGTTCCTGGTTGCGATACACCCGGGCCCCCAAAGCCTTCGCGATCAACTGCGAGCCCAGGCAAATCCCCAACATAGGTGTTCCAGCAGCCAGCGCCTTGCCGATCACCGCCAATTCGTCCTTCAATCCGGGTAGCGGATCGTTGGCCGACATGGGCCCGCCCAGCACCACCAAGCCATCCCAGCCCGTCTCCGGGATCGGTTCGCCCAGTTCGTGATAAAAAAACGGGTGTTTTCGGTCGGAAAATGCCTGGGATAAATGTCCCAGATGCTCGAAAACTTCGTGGCGCAGCACCATGATCGCCATGAGATAACAATAGCGTAACATCGTGGCGACAAACGGCCCGAAAGTGCGCTATAGTTTTGGATTCCAGTCATTTCCGCCGATATTAAGAGCGGGCATCCATGCGGATTTTGATCGCCGACGATAGTATTGTTTCCCGCCACTTGCTCGATGCCACTCTTCGCAAGTGGGGCTACGAGGTGGTCGTGGCCAGTGACGGTCTCGAGGCCTGGAACGTCCTCGAGTCCCCGGATGCACCCAAACTCGCGATCCTGGATTGGGTGATGCCCGGGCTGACCGGTCCCGAAGTCTGCCGCAAAGTTCGCGAACACGCTAAAGACAAAGATACTTACACCTACATCCTCCTGCTGACGTCAAAAAGCCTCAAGGAAGATCTGATCGAGGGAATGGAAGCCGGCGCGGACGATTACGTCACCAAACCCTTCGATCAACACGAATTGAAGGTCCGTTTACGAGCCGGCACGCGAATCATCGATCTGGAGCGCGAACTCGTAGCCGCCCGCGAAGAATTACGCGACCAGGCGACCAAGGATTTTCTTACCCGAATTTGGAACCGGTCGTCGATTCTCGATGTTCTCGAGCGCGAACTGTCGCGCGGCACCCGGGAGCAGCGTCCGGTGGGCGTTGTTCTCGCCGATCTCGATCATTTCAAACTAGTTAACGATACTTATGGACATTTCGCGGGGGATGCCGTTCTGCGTGAATTTTCGCGTAGGATGACGTCCTCCATCCGTCCTTACGATGCCATCGGACGTTACGGCGGCGAGGAGTTCCTCATCGTCCTGCCGGGATGCGATGTCTCCTGCACCGCGTCCCAGGCGGAACGCATGCGCTCCGCGCTCGATTCCGAGCCAATGGCGATTAACGATGAAAACCATTTAGTTACATGTAGTTATGGAGCCACAGCCTGGCTTCCCGGGCTGCAAGCCGACCCGGAAGCCATCATCCGCGTCGCCGACCGGGCCTTATATATGGCCAAGAATCAAGGCCGAAACCGGGTGGTGTGCCAGCCGTTCGCCTGAAGCCCGTCAGCGCAGCGCTTCCACCGCTGTTCCGGCCTTCACCGGGCGCTTCCATTTCGCGATCCGGTAGGCGAATAAGACCGCGATAATCGAACCGTACATCAGCGGTAACCGCACGTCGGACTTCACCAGCCAGTAGTAATGAACCACGGCCGCGATCGCGGTGACGTAGATCAGCCGGTGCAGGCGCTGCCAGCGCGCATAGCCAAGCCTTCGAACCCATCCCGCCGTCGACGTCACCGCCAGCGGCGCCATCAGAATAAATCCCGCGAATCCCACGGTGATGAACGGCCGCTTGGCGATGTCCTTCAGCATTTCATTCCAGTCGAACCACTTGTCCAGACAAAACCAAGTAGTGAAGTGAAGGGTTCCGTAGAAGAACGCGAACAGACCGAACATGCGGCGGAAGCGGATCAATTGCGGCTGATTCAACAAGCCGCGCAAGGGCGTAACCGCCAGAGTGATGCAGATGAACCGGATGGTCCAATCGCCGGTGAAGTGCGTGATGTATTCCACTGGATTCGCGCCCAGGTTCTGCTGGTAAGCGAACCATCCAAGACACGCGGCGGGGGTTATGCAGAGCAGGAACAGAAAGACCTTGGTCCATCTGCTCAGGAAAATTTTCTTCAACACGCCGCTAGTGGTACTTTCGCAAGTCCATGCCCGCGTAGAGGCTGGCCACCTGTTCGTAGCCGTTGAACTTCAGCGTCGGGCGCATGCCGAATTCGGGCAGGCGACGCTCCTTGGCCTGGCTCCAGCGCGGATGATCCACTTCCGGATTCACGTTCGAATAGAATCCGTATTCGTTCGATGCCGCTTTGTTCCAGGTGGTGGGAGGCTCCTTCTCGACGAAGCGGACCTTGGTAATGGACTTGATGCTCTTATAGCCGTATTTCCACGGCACCACGATGCGGATCGGGGCGCCATCCTGCGGCGCCAGTGTTTCGCCGTACATCCCCACGCACAGCAGCGTCAGCGGATGCATTGCTTCATCCATGCGCAGACCTTCGACGTATGGAAAATCGATGCCCGCCTGGAACGAGCCGAGCATATTTTTCGAGTCGTAAAAGCTCTGGAACGCGACGTATTTCGCTTTCGACGTGGGCTGGAACTGCTTGAGCAGAGTGCTCAACGAAAACCCGATCCACGGCACCACGATCGACCAGCGCTCGACGCAGCGATGCCGGTAAATGCGCTCTTCCAGCGGCGCGAGCTTCATGATCGCATCCAGATCCATGGTGCGCGGCTTTGAAATCTCGCCTTCTATCGAAACCGTCCAGGGTGACGGTGGGTGAAACTTCTTCGGCGCATTGACCGCCGGCTCGTCTTTGCCGGTGCCGAACTCGTAGTAGTTGTTGTAGTGCGTCACGATATCCATCGACGTGACCTTCTCGTCAGTGCTGAGCGGACTTTTCACCGTGCTCAGTTTGCCCTCGCCTCTCGCCAGAAACGGAAGCGCCAGACCTGCGGACAGAAACCGGCGGCGGTTCAAATACACCTCGCGCGGAGTCACATCCGAATCATGAAGATCAGTTGATTTTCGGATAATCATAGCCCTGTTACCATGGTACCGCCGTAATCTTTACCTGTCTGTCACGATTGGAGCGAGAGCTCCCGATGACGGAAACAGCAGGTCAAATGATCGTTCACCATTCCGGTCGCCTGCATGAAAGCGTAGCAGATGGTGGATCCCACAAACTTGAACCCGCGCCGCGATAGTTCCTTGCTCAACGCGTCGGAAATCGCGGTGGTCGCAGGGACCTGATCGTGCCTGGACCAGCGGTTGACGATGGGACGCCCGTCGACGAAGCGCCACAGGAAAGGATCGAAGCCGCCGAATTCGTCCTGCACTTCCAGGAATATCCTGGCATTTTGAACCGAGGCCGCGATCTTCAGACGATTGCGAACAATTCCCGGATTTTCGAGCAGCGCCGCGATCCTTTCGGGTTTGAAGCGGGCGACTTTCTTCGCCTCGAAGTTCGCGAACGCCTTCTGATACGCTGCCCGCTTGTTCAGAATGGTCGACCAGGAGAGCCCCGCCTGCGCCCCTTCGAGAATCAGAAACTCGAATAACAGGCGATCGTCATGCACCGGCACGCCCCATTCCACGTCGTGATAAGCGACGTCGAGCGGCTTCACCGCCCACGCGCAGCGCTGCACTTCGCGATTCATTTCTGCCAGAGTATCTGGTTCGCTTCGAGCGGCACAAGCGCCTTGGGATGATAGGGAATCATGCGCGGCGTAAAATCGGAGGCGTCGCGCGACGCAGGCACCCGAGCGGTGCAGAAACCCTGCGTGTCCCGCGACATCTCTATCGGTGCCGCGCCATCGGCGAATAACTCCACGCGCGCCGAGGCAGGATCCAGAGAGCCGAAATCCACACGAACGCGGAACACAAAATCGCCATCCCGCCGCGCGACTTCGAGCGGCCCCATACGCACGCTCGACCAGTGACGCTCCAGATTTTCGCGCCATCGAACCAGCTCCGCCGCCAGGCGCCCCTGCTGCGCGCTCCGTTCGGCGAGCGCCGCGGCCGCCAGCAGATAGTGGTCCTCCGTATACTCCCGCACGGTGCGATTCGCCGAAAAAGCCGGCGTGAGCCGCGCCATGCTCTCCCGCATTCGTGCGATCCACCGCACCGGCACGCCGGCGTCGTTGGCGTCATAAAACGCGGGGACAATTTCCTGTTCCAGCAAGTTGTACAACTGCTCGGCGTCCCGCGCGTCCCAGGCGGGATCCGAGCCGTGCTCGTTCCCATCCCCGATGGACCAGCCGACGTCCGCTGAATACGCCTCCGCCCACCACCCGTCCAGCTCCGAACAATTCAGCCCGCCGTTGACCAGCACCTTCATGCCGCTGGTGCCGCTCGCTTCCCAGGGACGCCGCGGAGTGTTGATCCACACATCGACTCCCCCGGTCAATCGCTGGGTCAGCAGCATGTCGTAATCGCTCAGGAAAATCACCCGTCCGCGAATATCGGGCCGCCGTACAAATTGGTTCCACTGGCGGATCATCTCCTGCCCGGCCCAATCCTGCGGATGAGCTTTGCCCGCCAGCATCAACTGCACCGGCCGATGCGGATTGTTCAGAATCCGCGCCAGACGTTCAGGATCACGCAGCAGCAGATTCGGACGTTTATAAGTCGCGAAGCGACGCGCGAATCCCAGCGTCAATGTGTTGAAATCGAAAAGATGGGCGGCTTCGGCCACTTCGACGGCGGACTCCGCACGGCTGCTGACCTCGCGTGCATAACGCTTGCGCGCGTATTCGATCAGGGACCGGCGAGCCTGATTGCGCATGGTCCACAGGCCGCGGTCGTCCACACAACGCAGCAGCTCGCCGATATTTTCGAGGTCGCCGCGCCACCGTCCTTTACCGCAGGCCGTGGTCCACAAGGCGTCCGCATCTTCGCAGTCCCAGGTCGGCACGTGAACGCCGTTGGTGACATGGCCGATCGGGACTTCGTTCTGCGGCCACCGCGGATACAGCGACTGAAAAATCCGGCGGCTGATTTCGCCGTGCAGCCGGCTCACTCCGTTCACCGCGCCGCTTCCGCGGGTCGCCAGGTACGCCATGTTGAACGGCTCGGAGTGGTCGCCGCCATCGCGCCGCCCCAGTGCGAGCAGCTCGGAAAACGGAATTCTCAATTTATCTTCCGCGTAGTGGGTGAAGAAATGCGCCATTAGCTCGGGCGCAAAACGATCGAACCCGGCTTCCACCGGAGTATGGGTAGTGAACAGGTTTCCGGCGCGCGTGGCCGTCAACGCCACGTCAAAGGGATGGCCTGAATCCTCCATATAGGCGAGCGCGCGTTCCAGCACCGCGAACGCCGCGTGGCCTTCGTTCAAATGGCAGACCTCGGGATGAATCCCCAGGGCCCGGAGCAATCGCCATCCACCGACGCCGAGTACGATTTCCTGGCGCAGCCGCAATTCCGGCCCGCCGCCGTACAATTCGCTGGTGATACCGCGATACACCGGAAGGTTCGCCGGATCATTGGTGTCCAACAGCAGCAGCCGGTTGCGACCCACCTGCACTTCCCAGGTGCGAATCCACATCTCAAATCCGGGCAGCGCGATGCGGAGGCGCAGCCAGTCGCCCGCTTCGTCGCGCAAGGGACGGATCGGCAACTGGCCGGGGTCGTTAAAGGGAAACAGCGCCACTTGCGCGCCGTTGGAATCGAATTCCTGGCGGAAATATCCCTGCTGATACAGCAGGCCCACGGCTACCACCGGAACACCCAGATCGTGCGCCGACTTGAGCTGGTCGCCGGCCACGTTCCCTAATCCGCCGGAATAAATCGGCAGCGCTTCCGACAACATGTATTCCATGCTGAAGTAGGCCACCGTTTTCAACGGCGGGTTGGGGTGATTCTCCTGAAACCAGCGCGGCTCTTGCTTGACGGCGCGATTCTCCCGCGCCAATTGCTCGACCAGCGTCTGAAATTCCGGATCGGAAGAAACGGCATCGAGCTTGTGCTGCGAAACCGTCTGCAACACGATCCAGGGATTGTGCGTCAGCTCCCACAGTTCCGGATCGAGCTTGCGCCACAACTGGTCCGTGGAATGATTCCAGCACCATCGCAAGTCGAGCGCGAGCTGAGTGAGCGCGTCTTGCGCCTGGGCTTCGGAAGGCAGCGTCGAATACGTCGGATTACTCATCGCCCGGAACCGGCGCCGGCGAGCACCGCGCCGACCATGGCCTGTGCCTCGTGCTGAATCCGCCGTAAATGCTGCTCGCCGCGAAAACTTTCGGCATAAATCTTGTACACGTCTTCGGTGCCCGACGGCCGCGCCGCGAACCAGCCCGACGCCGCGATCACCTTGATTCCACCGATTGGATTCCCATCGCCGGGCGCAGTTGCCAGAATATTTTGGATTTTTTCGCCGTCCAGTTCGGCAACGGTGATGTCGCGCGCCGACAATCTGGCGAGCGCCCTGCGTTGATCGGCGCTCGCCGGCGCGTCCATCCGCTCATAGGCCGGCGTTCCATGAATGCGGCACTGGCCCTGATAGAGCTCTCCGGGATCGCGTCCAACTCGAGCTGTAATCTCGGCGGCCAGCAGCGCCGCGATAATGCCGTCTTTATCCGTGCTCCATGGCGATCCATCGCGCGCCAGAAACGAAGCGCCCGCGCTTTCCTCGCCGCCGAACGCAATCGATCCCGATAACAGTCCTTCCACGAAGAACTTAAATCCGACGGGCACTTCGTAGAGTTTGCGTCCTAACGCCGCCGTCACCCGATCGATCATGCCGCTCGAAACGACGGTCTTGCCGATCATGGATTCGGCGCGCCAGTCCGGACGATGGCGATACAGATAATCGATGCACACCGACAGGTAATGATTCGGCGGCATCAGCCCGGTGCTGCGCGTCACCACTCCATGCCGGTCGTGATCGGTATCGCAAGCGGCAGCGATGTCGAATTTGTCCTTCAGCGCGATCAGCCGCCGCATCGCATAGGGCGACGACGGATCCATGCGAATGCGACCATCCCAATCGAGCGTCATGAAGCGAAAGGTCGGATCCACCGTTTCGCTGACAACGGTTAGATTCAAGCGGTAGCGGTCGGCGATCGGCTGCCAGTAGTGCACCCCAGCGCCGCCCAGGGGATCGACGCCGATGCGCAGGCCGGACGCGCGAATGGCATCAAAGTCGATTACGGTCGCGAGATCGCCGACGTACTCGTCGAGGAAATCGTGCTCGTGAGCCTGACCCAGAGCCTGCCGGTAGGGAATCCGCCGGATCTCCCGCAAATCGTTTTCGAGATATTCATTGGCCGTGGCCTGAATGAATCCGGTGGTCTTGCTGTCCGCCGGTCCGCCATGGGGAGGATTGTATTTGAATCCGCCATCGTCGGGCGGATTATGGGACGGAGTCACCACGATTCCGTCGGCCAAACCTGTTTTCCTCCCGCGATTGTATTTCAGGATCGCGTGAGAAACCGCGGGCGTCGGCGTGTACTCGCCGCTTTTGGCGATCTGTACATCGACGCCGTTCGCGCCCAGGACCTCGAGAGCGGTAGCGAACGCCGGCGCCGACAGGGCGTGCGTGTCGATGCCGAGAAACAGGGGACCGTCGATCCCGTTTTTGTGGCGATAGAGACAAATCGCCTGCGTCGTCGCCAGGATGTGATGTTCGTTGAACGCGCGATCGAAGGACGATCCCCTGTGCCCGGAGGTTCCAAACGAAACGCGCTCTGCAGCGATATGTGGATCGGGTATCTCGGCGAAATACGCCGTCACCAGGCGGGGAATATCGGTTAAAGCCGCGGATTCAGCGGGTTGTCCTGCCAGTGGACTAACGGCCATCCACTCACATGGTATCGCGGACCTGACGAACCAGCTCGCTCGACTCCGCTTCGATCGCCAGCGACGAGCCGCCGGCCAGGATCAGCCGGCGCAGGCTCTCTTCCCACCGTTGATTGAACGCTTCGAGCTTTCCTTCCGCCACCGACAGCAGGTTGCGCCCGCCGTCGCCGTCATCGGGATAGAACGCGCCGCCTAACTCGATGGCCACGTCGCGGCCGCAGATCATTCGTCCGGAGTCCGCCGTGATCTCGTGCAGCCGGTCTAGCATCGCTACAATGTTGCCCTTTTTCATGCCCGGCAACACCAGCGCGAAACGATTCTCGGCGATCCGGCCCAGCCGGTCGTTCTTGCGGCAGGCCTTCTCGAAGCCCCTGCTGATCGCGATCAGGAAATCGTCGCGTTTGGAGGAGCCGACTGAATCGGCCAGTTCCTGTAAGCGCGGCAGCTCCGCCACCACCAGCGCGACCTGTTGCCCGTTACGCCGGGCGCGGGTGAGCTCCCGGTCCAGAAATCGCAAGAGCTGGCCGCGATTGTGGACTCCGGTCAGCGCGTCCAGATTCGCCCGCTGCTCCATTTCCCGATGCACGATCGCGTTTCGCAAACCGGCGGTGATATTTGGCGCCGCCGCGCTCAACAACTGAAGCTCCGAGCGCGTGAACGAATCTCTCTTAGCCCGGTACAGGGCCAGGACCCCGGCCAACCCATCGGCTCCGGTGAGCGGGATCGCAAGGACGGACTGGAGCAGCTCGCCAGGCTCGCAGCGAAATCCGGGGTCTACCGCCGGGTTTCCGTTGACCACTGGTTGAAGATTCTGCGCCACCCACCCGGTCAATCCTTCGCCCAGCGCGATTTCCAGGCGCGACAACGGACCGCTGTTCCACCCCGTCGCGAATTCCGCGTCCAGCGAATTGGCGTGCCGGACAAAGAACACCAGGGATTCGCAGGTGATCCGCGCGCGCACTGCATCGCTGACCTTGGCCATCAGCTCCAGGGGATCGAGCGAAGCTCCAGCCAGCGCGGCCTCGCGGACCAGTTGTCCTTCGCGAGCGGCCGCATTGATGGTGGTAAGAAAATCGCCATTCTCCACCTGCGGCAGACCGCACAGATCCAGTCCGGCGTCCGGAGCAGCCCCCTTCTCCACCAGCACCTCGGTCGAGAGCACTGGTCCCTGAGTAGCCTGCGCCTTGGCCAGTTGCTCCAGCCGCAAGTACTGCTCTTGCAGAACCGCAACCACTTTCGGATCGAAGCTCTTCCCCGCTTCGGTCGCGATCTGGCGCATCGCATCTTCTATCGGGATGCCCTTGCGATATTCGCGATCCGAAATCATCGCGTCCAGCCAGTCGGCGACCGTCAGAATGCGGGCTCCCGATGGGATCGCCTCCCCTTTGAGACCGAATGGATATCCCGAGCCATCCCATTTTTCGTGATGCGCGCGAACGATGGGAGCCACCGGATACGGGAATCGCATCTGCTCGACAATCTCCGCGCCCACTAGAGGATGCACCTTCATCTTGGCGAACTCTTCCGGCGTCAGCTTCCCCGGCTTGGTCAAGATATGTTCCGGGACGGCAAGCTTGCCGATGTCGTGCAGCAGCGCGCCGGCTTGCAAGGCATCGAGGTCCGGACCGTGGAGGCCCATCGCCTTGGCGATTCCAAGCGCATAGACCTGTACCCGTCGAATATGCCCGCGGGTATTTAAATTGTCCTTGGCCTCGACCGCCAGCGCCAGTCCTTCGATGGCCCGCAGATGCAAGGCCGCCAGATCGTTGGCGTGCGTCTCCCGCAGGGCCCACTCCGCTTTCTGCGATCGGTAATTCCGATACGCCAGGTACAGCGCGGCCAGCACCAGCAGGGAGGTGCCGGAGGATACCGCCGATTTGCCCAGGTGAATCACCTGCGCGAGAGCGGCGCCCACCAGGTAATAAGGAAAGGACCAGAAATAGGACTTCTTCCACAGGCTTCCCAGCCGCTGCTGCCCGGAAAAGCGCAACAGGATCGCGGCCGGAAAGGTATTGGCGACAAACAGCGCCACCGCAGCCGCGAAAAGCCGGAACGGCGAATCGTTCAGCCATCCAGGCAGCAGGGATGCGAGCACAAAACTCGCAGTGGAGATCACCATCGCCTGCACGCCCAGGCTCACCGCCATACGCCGCAGCGAAAAAGTTTCTCCCGAACGGAAATTCTGAATCGCCACCGCCGTGCATCCGACGATGACCGCCTCCGGGAGGCTCAAATCCACGATGCTCAATAAAACGAAAGGCAGATTCAATGAGAATCCGCCCGACCGGTCAGATCGATTTAAGTGGAAGCAACTGGTGATCGCAACAATGGAAAGGTAAACCAGGAATCGCTTGGAATCGACGTCATGCCAGCGGAATCCCAGGCTGATCAGCTCAGCGAAGCCCAGAACCGACGCGGTCAATACGAACAGACGGGACTTTCGCGACCCATAAACCGACGCGGCGATGTCAGGCCGGTCCGTCATTCGTTCCTCCGTCAGGCGACCATTTTCAAAGGTACGGCGTGGCTCCCGGATTGTCGATAGAGTGAACCACCAAGGGCACAAGACAAAACCTCACGCCTGGGACTAAGGCACAGTGGGGTAAGGCAGTACGCGGCGCTATTGGAGTACCACGTAGAGCCGTCAAAATCGGGCCTTAGTCCTTCAAAACAAGCAGAATTCTCTTGTACCAGGAGCGGGGGGGTTGTATTCTTTCACTGGGGACAGACCCCATCGAGTTGAGCGTATGATCGAACTCATAGTAACGATCGGCATCATGGTGGCATCGAGCCTGCTGTTTGTATATTGGTTTCGATTCACCTGCCTCCTGATCCTCAGTGCGAGGACGGCGCAGGACTATGCCGCTAACGTCGCTACCGCTCATCATCTGAGCTTTCCGGCAATCCAAGGCATGCTGGCCAACGCTTCCGTTGGCGAGTTCGACGGCTTAAAGGATATGTTGGATCGCGATTACGCTCTGGTGCTTCAGTTAATGAGCACGATGGACGCCGGCAAGTCCGGAATCGAAGCGAAGATGTTGTCGGTTCATTACTTCCTCACCGGTGTGTGGTATCGGACCAGCACCCGCTTCTCCGAAACGTGCGGACGTCAGGCGCTGGAGCAAATGTCGCAAGTGGTTGCGCATTTCGCCAACGCCGTCGGCGAAGCTTCCGCCGCGTAATTCTACTTTCTTCCGTCCTCTGCTTTCACTAACGTCAGCGCGGCGAATCCCGTCGCGGCATCCTGCATAAATCGCTCTTCCATCGATCCGGCTTTAAACTGCTTGTTCATCGAATGCGCGGCCCATGCTCCGGATTCCCGATCCTGATGGGACCGCAGCCAATCGAGTGCCCGTGACAGGCGCGCATCGCGGACCGGCACGCTGCCTTCCTGAACCGCAAAACTAATGAACGCCGTTGCATAGCTGTCGCTTCCAGTCGACGGAGTCGCCGCCGCATGCGGCTGCCATGGTCCCAGGGACGCGAGCGTCCATCCGCCATCCGGCTCCTGAAGTTTAAATACCTCCGCGATCAGTTCCCGCTTTCCCTGATCCGGCAAAAGGCCGGGCATTTTTGTCGACGCCCACAGCAGCATCAGCCGGTTTTGAAGCTCCTGCTTCGGCATCTCCGTCTTTAAATACGAACGCAGTTCGCCCACTCCCGGAGCGCCCGCATCCGACTTTCCCACCGCCATTGCCGCCAAGGTCGCGCCGAAATAATCCGAGTTCAATTCCCATGGATTCAGATCCAGATTGAACCAGGCCCACGCGCCGTCGGGCCGCTGCAGCGACCATAGCCGCTCAAAAGCTTTCGGTTCATTGGACCCCACAAACAGCGCGGCGAAGATCGACTCCACTCCCAAGGCTTGCGTCGCCCGCGGCTTTTCCGACGTCGGCTTGCTCTGTCCGACTCTGGCTCGCAGAGCGTCGAGCAACCCGGTTTCGTACATCGTCGGCTGGCTCTCGCCGAGCGCCCGTCGCAACACCGGTCTCGCCAGCAGATAGGTCATTCCGGTGTGGCAGGAAAGACAAGGGCCGCCGGTCGATTTCGCCACTGGCCAGGCGAACCATTCCTTCTGCCTTCCGTCCAGATACTGCGCCGCCAGACGCGGATTCCAATCGGCGCAAAGGGCCGGGACCGAAGACGCCACCATCGCGAGGGTAAGAATCAAGATGCGCATGATTCACCCATTCTGGGGCCAGGTCCTTCTCCGCATCGCTCAAGTTTGTACCGCGCTAAGCAGAATCCGACGATAACCGGCGGAAGGCTCGCGGCGGTCGACCGAGCAGCCGCCGCATGTGATACGCGAGATGGCTCTGATGCGAAAATCCCGTATCCAGGGCCACTCGACTAATGGATAACCCGCTTGTTTCGAGCAGATTTCGCGCCCGTTCCACACGCCGCTCAATCACATAGCGATGGATCGGCTGCCCCATCGCCTTGCGGAACGCGGTATTGCAGTGCGACACGCTGAGTCCGGCGATGTCCGCGATATTGGTAAGCGACAAATCGTGCGGCAGATTGTCCTCTATATAGGCGATCACCTGCTTCAGACGATGACCGGCCAGGCTGCCGGCGCGTGCTTCACCATTCGCGGTCTGGCTGGTGTGGTGATGCAGAAGATGCACCGCCAGGGCGCGCGCAAGGCTGTCCAGATACAAGGCGCCGTTCCGATAGCCTTGCTCCATTTCGGTTTTGAGCGCCCAACCGATCTGCTCGATCTGCCGGTCCCGGATCTGAAAACGATTGAGCACTTCCGCCCGATCCGGATCGATCCGCAACTCCGCCGCCACGGATCGAAGCACTTCCGGCGGCAAGCCTAAGATCAGCGCGGTATCTTTCTCGCGCATCTCCCACCGGCTGGGCGTTCCCGCGGGAATAATGTCCACATCGCCGTGCACGCTCAGGCCGCGATGCCGTTGGCCGCCCCGGTCGCACGCGATGTGTACCGAAGGACCCACGTGGATCACAATCCCGATGTTCGGAGCGCCGCGCACCTCCATGACGCCCGGCGGATCAGTAGCCAGACGGACCAACATGCCTCTATTATGATGCGTATTCACGCGTCCACCAGCATGTTCCGGGCGTGCCAGAACTCGGGAAAGATTTTCTTGTCGACCGTCGATCGCAGGTAGGACGTTCCCGTTCCTCCGGTGCCCGTGCGCGCGCCGATCATCCGCTCCACCATCTGGACGTGGCGCAGTCGCCACGCGATTAGCAATTCGTCGAATTCGGTCAGACGCTCGCACACATCGATCCAATCGCGATAGCGCCGTTCATCCGAATAGAATCTCAGGATCGCTCGCGCGCGAGTCTCCATGGTGGACTGGCCGCTCCGGATTTCCGGAACCTGCAGCACGCCGCCCACTGCGTCGAAAAATGCATCGCGCACCGACGGCTCCTTCAATCTGCGCAGCAGCTCCGGATACCTGGGCGAAGCCTGCTGGTGCATGGCGAGCAATCTTTCGTCTTTCAAGCCACACAAAAATTCGAGCTCGCGAAATTGCTCGGACTGAAATCCGCTGGCTGTTCCCAGGCGGTTTCGAAACGCCGCGAAATGGGTCGGCAGCATGGTTTCGAGCACCGTGAATTGCGCAACCAGAATCCGCGCCACTTCGGTGCAGCGCCGCAGCAGCCGCGCGGCCTCATACACCGCGTCGCGTCCCTCGGGATCCCCGGCCGCCTTCTGAAAGTTGACGATCACCGCGTCGAATTCGCTGAGCAGCAGCTTAAACCACAGCTCGTAAGTCTGATGCGTGATGATGAACAGTAATTCGTCGTGCTGCGGCGGATCGGATTGGCGGGCCTGAAGCGAGATCAGGTCCTCCACCATCAGGTACTCGCCATACGTGAGCGGCTTCATCCGATCACCGGACCTGCGGGAACCCCAGATCGACCGAACTGCTGCCGGGATCCGGCCAGCGCGACGTCACCACTTTGGCTCGCGTGTAGAATTGCACGCCTTCCGGCCCGTACATGTGCAGATCGCCGAACAGCGATGCTTTCCAGCCGCCGAAGCTGTAATAGGACACCGGCACCGGGATCGGCACGTTGACTCCCACCATGCCCGCGTCCACGTCGAACTGAAACTGCCGCGCCGCGCCGCCGTCGCGCGTGAAGATCGCCACGCCGTTGCCATAGGGATTCTCGTTCACAATGCCTAGCGCCTGTTCGTAAGTGTCGACCCGGACAATCGACAGCACCGGGCCGAAGATTTCATCGTCATAGCAGCGCATCCCCGGCTGGACGCGATCGAGCAGCGACGTGCCCAAGAAGAATCCGGGCTGCTTGCCCGCCTGATCCGCGCGTCCATCCACCACCACCGTCGCGCCTTCCGACGCGGCTTTATCGACATAAGAGCGACACACGCTCGCGATGTTCTTTGCTGATCAGCGGGCCCATTTCATTGCTCTCTTCCATGCCTGGCCCGACTTTGATTTTCGCCATGCGCTCTTTGATCGCCGCGATCAATGGATCCGCGACGTTGCCCACGGTGACCACCACGGAAATGGCCATGCAGCGTTCGCCGGCCGATCCGAATGCCGCCGAAATCGCCGCGTCCGCCGCCATCGGGAGATCGGCGTCGGGCAGCACCACCATGTGATTCTTCGCGCCGCCCAGCGCCTGCACCCGTTTCCCATGGCGCGTAGCGGTCTCGTAGACCGAACGGGCCACGGCGGTCGATCCCACAAAGCTGATAGCCTTCACGTCGGGATGCTCCAGCAGGCGGTCGACCGCGGCCTTGTCTCCCTGGATCACGTTGAACACGCCATCCGGGACGCCGGCGCGTTGAATCAATTCCGCCATCAGCAGGCTCACCGATGGATCCTTTTCCGAGGGCTTCAGCAGGAAGGCATTCCCGCATGCGATCGCATTGGCGAACATCCACATCGGCACCATCACCGGAAAATTGAACGGCGTGATTCCCGCCACTACTCCCAGCGGCTGATGGATCTGGTACACATCGACGCCGCGGCTGGCCTGTTCGGAAAAGCCGCCTTTTAATAAATTGGGGATGCCGCAGGCGAATTCGATATTTTCGAGGCCACGCGCGACTTCTCCCAGAGCGTCCGAAAGAGTTTTGCCGTGTTCCAGCGTGATCAGCTCCGCCAGCGCGCGGCGATTGGCGTCCACCAGTTCGCGCAGCCGGAACATCACCTCGGCCCGGCGCGACAATGGAGTCGCGCGCCAGGACAGGAATGCCTTCTTCGCCGCCTCCACCGCATCGTCCACCTCCGCCACATCGGCGAAATCGACGGAGGCCCGCCGTTCGCCCGTGGCCGGATTCCACACCTCGCCCGAGCGCCCGGACTTGGACTGCACCAGTCGCCCGTAGATCCAATGGCTGACGCGCTTCACTGCGGTGGTGGATTCCAGTGCTGTCATGCCCTTCATCTTAAGACAAACTCCCAGTTGCCGCCCTACGTCCGCCCGAGGATTCCTCTCTATCCCATCTGAAATTCATCGATATGGAAGTGGGCAGGATGGGTTCCCTCACCATACTTTCGCTAAGCGCGCCTTCTGATTCGTTCAAGGCGCTGATTCGGCTGCCGAAAATGTCGCCGATGACCACGGGATTGCTGTCCCGGCTCGCCCGGCGGGACTGCAATGTCGCGCAAATGACCGAGCTGGTCGAAAAGGATGCCGTGCTTTCCGCCGGCCTTCTGCAACTGGCGAATTCGGCGGCTTTTGCGCGGTTGCAGCCGATTCACTCTCTGCGCCATGCGATTTCCATGCTGGGCCTGGGGACCATGCGCAAATTCGCGCTGTCGGTTTCGGTGACCAACCTGTTTTCCAGGTTCAAGATGCCGTCCAGCTTTTCGCTGTCCCGCTTCAATGCCCACTGCGTGGCAACCGGCGCCCTGACTGAGCTTCTTTGCGACGAACTGCCGGTCGAATCCCGGGAACAGGCGTTTCTCGCCGGCATGCTGCACGACGTCGGCAAGCTCCTGATCGCTATCAATCTTCCGAAACAGTACGACGACATCCTGGCGGTGAACGCGATCCGCCGCGCTCCGTTAGTCGAGTGCGAGCGGGAAATCATCAGCGTCGATCACGCGGAGTTGTCGGCGCTGGCCATTGAACGGTGGGATCTGGCGGACCCCATTCGCTGGGCGGCGCGCTATCATCATGAGCCGGGAAACGCCGTCGACGAAAAAGTCTCGCGGGGCAAACTCGGCCTCAGCCTGATCGTGAACCGGGCCGATGCGTATCTGAACTATCGCGGCCTGTCGGTCCTTCCGCCGCAATTGACTCCCTCGGAGCCGCCTTCGCTGGAATTTGAAGGACATTCGGTTCCGGTGATTCGCGTCCTGAACCGGTTCGAGGAAGAATGGAAGAGCCTCGGTGAGCTGTTTCGCTGAGGCCGTCAGCAGACTTCGCCCAGATGTCCGGCGCCGCCGCAGTAAGTTACATCCTGAAGCTGCAGTAGAATCCCGTCCGGATCGGTAAAATACAGCTCCGGCGTTCCTTCTTTCGCGCCCCCGCGATTTTCCATACGCATGGAGATGTAGGACGTGAGCGGACCTGCCGGTCCTCGGGCATTTTCTCGCGGTTTCACACCGAAATCCGCCAGCGTCTTCATCACCCGGTCGGGATCGAAATGTTCCATGGTCAGGCACACGTGATTGATCGCGGGCGGAGGTGGAGGTGCGCCGTTTCGGCCCGCGCCCATGCCCACGATGGTCAGAAATTGTTTGTTGGCGCCGACCGCCAGCAGAGGCGTCGCCGGCCCCTGGTGGACCTGAATCGGCATGCCGAATAGCCTCTGATAGAAAGCTCGCGACCGCTCGGCGTCGGATACGAACAAGGTGAAATGGCTCAGGTCGCGGACGGCGATGGAACCTTTATGAGGCGAAGCCTCCGGCGCCGCGCAGACTTCTCCCAGCGCCCCCGCGCCGCCGCAATATGTCGTGTCCTGAAGCTGGATCACTAGACCATCCGGATCGCCGAGGTACAATTCGGCCGTGCCCTCTTTCGCGCCACCGAGATTTTCGCCGCGGATCCGTATGCGAGCCTTCATCGCTCCTCCACTTAGAGTCCCGCCGCGCCCGCCCGCTTCGGCCTGGCTGACGCCGTGCTCACCCAGCATTTTCATCATTCGCTCGACGCTGAAATGATCCGTCGTCAGGCAGAAATGATTGATCCCCGGTTTCGCGTTCGGCCCGCCGTTGAGCGCCAGGAATTGAGGTCCGTCGCCGATCCGCAAAAGCGTGGTCGGTCCTTGGCGAGCCTGCACCGGCATGCCGAACAGGGCTTGATAAAACGCGATGGATCGCTGGGGATCGGTGACCGTGAGGGTCATGTGGCTCAGTGCGCGAACCGGAATCGGCGGGTCCGTCTGCGCGCGCATTCGGGAAGCGGCGCCGAGCGCCGAAAATCCGATCAAGAGGTCTCTCCGCGTCATGGTGCGTCCGATTCTATCAGCTTTGTCTTTATACTGATGGGTTCGTGAAGAAGGTTCGCGGATTCCTCAAGATCGCAGGCGTCATTCTGGCCGCGCTATACCTTTATTGGGGATCCGCGCTGCTGTTACTGAGGTTTGTCAATCCTCCCACCACCGGCGTGCAGATCCAGCGCCGTGTGGAGGCGACCCTCGCGCGCAAACCGTATCGCAAGCGCATGCATTGGACGCCGCTCAACCGGATTTCGCCCAATCTCCAGCATGCCGTCATTTCCGCCGAGGATGGACGCTTTTATCAGCATCACGGCATCGATTGGGATCAGGTGGAAAAAGTCGCCGAAGAGAGCAGCGAAACCGGTAAAATCACGCGCGGCGCGTCCACCATTACCCAGCAACTGGTGAAGAACTTATTTTTCACCACCCACCGCAATCCGCTCCGGAAGGTGTTCGAATATACGCTGGCTCCCATGGCCGACTTTATCCTGGGCAAGCGCCGGACGCTGGAGCTCTATCTCAATGTGGTGGAATGGGGTCCCGGCGTATACGGCGCCGGAGCCGCGGCTGAATATCACTACAAAACCACGGCCGCGAACCTCGATCGGGATCAGGCGGCGAGACTGGCCGCGTGTCTACCCGCTCCCCGGACCCGCAGGCCGGCGCGGATGAATCATTACGGCGCCCTGATCGAGGACCGTATGCGCCAGGTGGGTTGGTAAACGAGCAGGGTTGGTAAATTAACAGCTCCAGTCGCGGGAAGAAACCGGAACGAACCCAGCCGATCCATAAGGTGAAGTAAAACCAACCAGTTCCGCTTCCTGCTCGGAGCTGACTTCCTCGGCGGAGCCTCCGGTTTGGCAGACTTTCGCCCTCACTTCGGCCCAGGTGCCGGCGAGTTTTATGAGAATCGACAAGGCATCCTGGAATTCGGGCTCCGATTGCCGCGAATGGCCCATGTTGATCTGGTGTAAGACGTACTGGTATAGCGCCGCCAGGTTGGCGGTAAATGGGGCTTTGACCGAGCGGTCGAGCGAGACCGCCAGCTCATGAATGGCTTCCTGAGCCCGGGAGACGGCCCGCGAACGTGCGAACCGGTCGCCCGACTTCAACTCAGCGATCGCCTCTTGCAGACTGTCGATGGCGACCTGGTACAGCATTTCAACGATTTCCACGGGGTGTGCAGTAAGAATCCGGCTCTGGAGATAGTCGCGCTTGGCTTGCCGGAGAATTTGTGGATCGTTCATTGCCCACCCTTATCGCCAAATTCCGGCGGAAATTGAACGAAAAAACAGTAAAGATTGTAAAAATATCGACGCTTGGTATTCAACAGCATAAGGTTTTGCCGGATGCCCAACGATATACTCCTCAGACAAACTGATATAGCTCCTCAATGGAGTGGGGTGTAGGGCAGTGTGCCGGGTGCAGACTGGCGCACTTTTGACTGGAGATTTCCTTGCCGAAAATATTATGGTTGCGGTCTCACGACCGCGCTGAAGAAGTGTGTGCATTTGAACAAGTTACCGGCCTCAAGGTAGCGGTTTCGAGCGGCCCCCCCTCCACCTGGAGGAGCCTCGCGAGTCGCGTGCAAGCGATCCTCATCGAGCTGCCTGTTGAGACCGAAACGGTTCAGCAGACCCTGCTCGAAGCTCACGAAGCGGCCATTCCGGTACCGGTTGTGATTTACGATCGCGAGGGCACGCTGGACGAATCGGTGATCCGGCCGCCGATGACTGCGTTCCGCCACGTCACCGGCACGCTCACCACCGCCGAACTGGCATCGCTGGTTTCGGGCGAAATCGAACGGTCCGCCCAGCTTCACTGGGATGCGGCGCGAATTCGCGAACCGTGGCGCGACCTGCTGGTGGGTGAAAGCCGCGCGATGCGTTCGCTTCACGCCATGATCCGCCTGGTGGGTCCGCGGCAATCGACCGTGTTGATCACCGGCGAGACGGGAACGGGAAAAGAAATGGTGGCGCGCGCCATCCATCTGGCCAGCCGGCGAGGCGGAGCCCGCATGGTGTCGGTTAATTGCGCCGCAATTCCGGAAAATTTAGTCGAAGCCGAGCTGTTCGGACACGCGAAAGGCGCCTTCACAGGCGCGGTGAACGATCGAATCGGGCCGCTTTGAGCAGGCTCATCGCGGGACTATTTTTCTCGATGAGGTCGGCGAGATCCCGATGGAAGTGCAGCCGAAGTTATTGCGCGTGTTGCAGGAGCGCGAGCTGCAACGCGTTGGCGGATCGAGCGATATTCAGATCGACACGCGCGTGATCGCGGCTTCGAACGTGGATCTGGAACTGGCCGCCGAACAGAAAAAATTCCGCGAAGATCTGCTGTACCGGCTCAACGTGGTACCGATCCGGGTGCCGGCTCTGCGCGACCGTGCGACCGATATCCCCCTGTTGGCCGAGCATTTTATCGAAAAAGTCTGCCGCCGCGAATCGATGCGCGCGAAAAATCTTTCCGCCGACGCGATTCGCCGCCTTTCCGAATACGAATGGCCGGGAAATGTCCGGCAACTGGAACACGCCATTGAGATGGCGGTGACGCTTTCCGGCGATCGCACGCAGTTGTACTCCGGCGACATCCGGTTGCCCGAAGCTCGTCCGGTGATGACGTCTATTTCAGCGGGTGAGGCCATCCCCATGAACGTCAGCAGCATGAATTACGAGGAAGTGATGGGCCGCGTGGAACGCCTGCTGCTGGAACAGGCGCTCAAGAAGTGCGACGGCAACAAGGCCAAAGCGTCCACCTTTCTAGGCATTCCGCGCACCACGCTGGTTTACAAGCTGAAGAGCATGGAAGCGTTCGCGAGCTGACGGAGGCCAAGTTTACCAGGTGTCCCAGGCAACCGCAGTCGCCGTAAAAGCTCCCCGCACCGCCCTGAAATTACCGACGGGGCTGGGCGAAATCGGCGTTCCCATCGCGGTTGTCTCCATCGTGATCGCTCTGATCACGCCGATGCCCGGCTTTCTGCTGGACTTTCTGATTGTCGTCGACATCATGCTGTCGGTGATCGTCATGATGGTCGCGGTGTACATCCAGCGCCCGGTGGACTTCAGCGTTTTCCCCACCACGCTGCTGTTGCTGACGCTCTATCGCCTGGCGCTGAATATCTCCTCGTCGCGCCTGATTTTGCTGAACGGAAACACCGGAACGTCCGCCGCCGGCCACGTGATCGAGGCCTTCGGCAGCTTCGTGGTCGGCGGCAATTACATCATCGGCGCGGTGATCTTCCTGGTGTTGATCGCGATTCAGTACGTGGTCATCAATCATGGCGCGGTGCGCATTTCGGAAGTGACCGCGCGTTTCACCCTGGACGCCTTGCCGGGCAAGCAGATGTCGATCGACGCGGATCTGAATTCCGGGCTGATCGATGAGAACGAAGCCCGCACGCGGCGCAAGCAGCTTTCTGCGGAAGCCGAATTCTACGGCGCGATGGACGGAGCCTCGCGTTTCACGCAGCGCGACGCGATTGCCAGCATCCTGATCACCGGCATCAACATCATCGCCGGATTTCTGATTGGCGTGCTGCAGCACGGCATGGAACTGCGGCACGCGCATCGAAACCTATACCGTCCTCACCATCGGCGACGGCCTGGTGACCGTGATTCCAGCGCTGATGATCTCGATTTCCGGCGGCTTGATCGTGACCCGCACCGGCTCCGAGGACAGTCTGGGCACCGAGTTCCAGAAGCAGGTTCTGGGAAGCTGCGCAGCCTCTGCTGCTGGCCAGCGGAGTGCTGACCGCGCTGTCCGCGTTTCCCGGATTGCCGACGATCCCGTTTCTCGCTGTTGGGCGGCGGACTGGGAGTGGTCGGCTGGAGAATGCGTCGAAAATCCGCCGCTGCCACCGCCGTTTCGACGGCCGCGGCCAAGCCCAAGGAGAATCTGGAAGGCCTGCTGAAGATGGAACCGCTGTCGGTCGAAGTCGGATTGGGCCTGGTGAATCTGGTGGAGCGCGGCAACGAATCGCCGCTGCTGCAGCGCGTCGCCGGGCATTCGCCGGCAGCTTGCGACGCAGCTCGGATACCTGATGCCGCCGGTGAAAGTGAAGGACAACATCGCGCTGCGATCGCGCGAGTATGTGATCCAGATGCGCGGCATCGAAATCGGCACGCTTTGAGTTGATGCAAGGCCATGAATTGGCCATTCCCAGCGGAAATGCGGATCGACACCCTGCAAGGCAAAGCGACCCACGATCCGGCCTTCGGACTGCCGGCGATCTGGATCCGCCAGGACCAGGTCGACCAGGCGCGCAGCAGCGGCTACACGGTAGTGGACGCGGTCAGCGTCATCGGCACGCATCTATCGGAGCTCGCCAAGAAACACGCCCACGAATTGTTCAGCCGGCAGGATGCGCAAAGCTTCTGCGACCGGGTGGCGCAGGACAATCCGAAGGTGGTGGAGGATTTGGTTCCAAAACTGCTTCCTCTGGCCACAGTGCAACGTGTCATCCAAAATCTGCTGCGGGAACGTGTGGCGATTCGCGATTCGGTGAGCATCCTTGAAGGCGCTCGGCGAAGCCGCGCAGAGCAGTAAGAATCCGGTGCTGTTGACGGAATACGTGCGCCAGTCGATTCGCCGCGCGATTGTGCAGCCGCTGGTGAATGCGCAAGGCGAATTGCCGGCGTATGTGCTTGATCCGTCGTTCGAGCGGGCGATTGAAGCCTCCGTCGAGCACGGCGAATTGAACAGTGTCCTGACCATGGCCCCCGACGCGATTCGGGATGTACTGGCGCGGCTGGGCCGCAAGATCGAAAAATCGGAATCGGCGGTGGTGATCGCCAGCGCGGGATGCCGTCATTTTGTGCGCCAGATGGTGGAGTCCTCGCTGCCCAACGTCACGGTGCTTTCGCACAACGAGATTCCGCCCGAAGTCAAAGTGCGGTCGCGCGGAGTGATCGAGTAAACGTATGCGGATCAAATCGTATTTCGGAAAAACGGTGGAAGAAGCGATCGCGCAGGCCCGAGCGGAACTGGGCGCGGAAGCGCTCTTGCTCAACACGCGCAAGACCGGCGGACAGGCAGGATTACCGTGTGGATACGAAGTCGTATTCGGCAGTGCCGAAGAGCCGGCTGAGTCGGCGCGGCCCGCCGTTGCGGAGCCGGTCGAAGCCTGGCCCAAAGAGGTCCGCAACAAGGAAGTCCGCGAATTTCGCCCGGTGCAGGTCAATCCGCAAAAGGTCAATTCTCAAAAGATCCATCCGGAAAAAATCAATCCTGTCGCACCCGATCGGTCTGAGAGTTTTGCAAGCGAGCTCGATCGCCTGCATGAGCAGATGGATGAGATCCGCAATCTGCTGGTTCGCTCGGCGTCGGCGCGCCTCGCCATCGGACGTTCGGTTCCCGAACTGGCCGAGGTGCACTCCAGATTAATGGCCGCCGATGTGGAACCGGCGCTGGCCAAGGATATTGTGGACCGCCTGGAAGCATCCATGGCGACCGATGCGTTCTTTTTCAAGGCGACGGAGAGCCAGGAGCCCGTGGCGAATCGCTGGAAGTCGCTGAAGTTCGACGCCCAGCGTCTGAAGGCTTTCGTGCGCGCGGAAATGGGCAAGCGAGTCCAGTTGGACGCGGAGCTCAAGGGCGATGTTATGGCTGTCGTCGGTCCCACGGGTGCCGGCAAAACCACCAGCCTGATGAAGATCGCTTCGACGGAAGCGGTGAACCGGCGGGTTCGGATTCTGACGCTCGATACCTCGCGCGCCGCGGCGTTGATCCAGTTGCAGTCGTTCGCCGGCCGGATCGGCGCGGGTTTCGCCGCGCTGCAATCGACCGAGGCTCTGGCGGAAACGGTGGCCGAGGCTCGCAAGAAGGAATTGGTCATGATCGACACGCCGGGCTTTGCCGGAAACGGCGGACCGGAAGCGGAGTCGGCTGCGCTCGCGTTCGCCGCCTGCAACGACGTCGACGTCCATCTGGTGGTTCCGGGCTACATGAAGGCGTCCGATCTGCGGCGCTCCATCCATCGTTACGGGATCTTCCGTCCGGCGAAGCTTCTGGTGACCAAGCTCGACGAGACCCAGACGTTCGGATCGGTTTTCTCGGAAGCCGCGCGGGCGCGGGCTGCCGTTATCGTTCCTGACCGACGGACCATCGGTTCCCGGCGACATTCGCGCCGCGTCGTTGGAAGACCTGGTCGCCATGGCGTTCGAATCTCAGCAGGCGCGAGCGGAGTGTGCGTGAGGACATAATGGCCACCCCGAGCACATTAGCGTATACCCAGCATACGGTCCAATTTCTGCCCGAGGAGCGGGAGAAGCTGATCCTGGAGCACCTGGCGCAGGTGCGGTGGATCGCCAGCCGGATTCATGAGCGGCTTCCCGATAACACCTCACTTGAGGATCTTATTTCCACCGGAATCATCGGGTTGATCAATGCAATCGACAGCTTCGATCCGGCGTTCAACGTAAAACTCAAGACGTATGCGGAGCACAAAATTCGCGGAGCGATTCTGGACAGCATCCGGGGGATGGACGGGGTTCCGCCGCACAAGAGGAAATATCTCAAGCAGATCCAGGCAACGATGGAGATGCTGGAGCAGCGTTTGCAGCGCGCGCCGAGCGAAGAGGAAATCGCCGCCGAGCTCGGAATCAGCCTGAAAGATTATCAGGACGCGTTGCTGGAGCTGCGCGGCGTGAGTATCGGCAGCCTGGATGCGACGCCTCGCGAAGGCGATTCGCGAACCATGATGTACTATCTCGCCGACGACGAAGAGCGCTCCCCGGCGCGCATGCTGGAGCGCAGCGAGCTGGAAAAACTGATTCACGACGGACTGGACAAAATGCCGCGCATCGAACGGCTGGTGCTGGATCTGTATTACCGGCAGGGACAGAATATTCGCGAGATCGCGCCGGTGCTCGATTTGCACATCACCCGCATTTCGCAAATTAAGGCTCAGGCGGTTCTGCGGCTGCGCAGCTACATCGAGAAGCGATGGCCGACGCCAAAGGGAGTGTACTGATGGCGAATTTGAACCAACCGTTGGTGAGCTTTCTGGACACCGCGTCGGGCCGGCTGGGCGAATTGATCGCCCAGGAGCTTTCCTGGCGGGCCCGCGTGGAGCACGATCGCGACGCCGAGTTCCAATGGTGGTCCTGCGCCCTGACAGTGGATTCCGAATGCCGGTTCTTCGCTGGGGCGTCGAGCGGCGCATGGGAAGAATTGAGGCACGATGGCGACACCGGATTCGCGGTGTTGGTGGAAGCGATCGAGCGGGCCGCGGCCGAGCGGTTCGGCTCCGAGGTGCGGTGTACCGCGATCGAGAGCTGTGAAGCGCCGGACGAGGGTTGGGACGCGTCGATTTGGGAGACTTCGGGGGGGCCGATCGAGTTGGTAATCAGTCCGGAAGTGGTGGAGGCGCTGGGAGGCGGCTCGCCGGAGCCGGCTGCAGTGGAGGCCCTAGGGGCCTTAGGCGGTTCGATGGATATGTTGTTGCACGTGGAAATCCCGGTCAGCGTTTCCCTGGGGCGGACGCGGCTGCGTATGAAAGATTTGCTGGGTTTAGGCCAGGGATCGGTGGTGGAACTGGACCAGGAACTCGGCGATCAGGTGGAGATAAGAGTCAATAATTGCGTGATCGCGCATGGGGAAGTGGTTGCCGTGGACGGCAATTACGGGGTTCGTATTGTAAGCATGGTCTCGAACGGGAAGACCCGTGGCGGGCTGATCCCGAAAGAAGCCGCATAAAAAACGGCTCTACACCATGATTTTTTTTGCGATATATAGAGGGCCGAACCGGTGAAGATCAACGAGAACGCCTTGATGAACATTGTAAAGCCACAGTCGGAGCGATTAAGCGATTCGCTCAAGGTAACCTCGGGTACGGGCCGCGTGGCCACCCCCGCGGGCGCCCCTTCCGACCAGATCGCCCTGGGCAGCCAGGCGGGCTTACTCTCACAGGCTCAAAGCGCTGGCGACATCGACCGGCAAGCGCGGATCGAACAACTGAAGGCGCTGGTCCAAACCGGGCAATATCAGGTGGACCCGGCGGCGCTCAGCGAATCGATTGTAAATGCGGCCCTGAACGGTAACTAAAAGCAGTGACCGAGGTGGCCAATGAACGAAGCGCAAAAATCCGCGCTTGAAATCTGCGACCAGGCGGAGCGCCGGATCCGGGAAGCGCAACGGATGCTGCTGGACCCTCGCCGGGAAACCCTGGATTCCGTGCAATCCGAACTCGCCGAAGTGATTGGCTCCCTTAGAGGACTAGGCCGGAGCATGCAGCCGGAATTGCGCGCTCCATTACAGCGGATCCGCGCGGCGGCGGGCATCCTGGGCCGCCAAATCGAACACGCGTCCAACCTGTACATGGGTTATATCCAGCTCCGCGTGAACCACGGCTATACCCGTCAGGGAATGCCGTTGGTACACACCAGTACCAGCAATTCGGTGGAGGCCTAACCGTGGGCGGACTTTTCGGAGCGCTGAACAGCAGTCTGGACGCCATCAAGGCGTTCGAGAACGCGCTGAACGTCTCACAGAATAACGTCAGTAATGCCTCGACGCCCGGGTATGCCCGGCAGGTCGCGAGCTTTGAGGCGATGCCCTACGAGCAGCCGGGTGGTCTGACCGGTGGCGTGTTATCGGGACCCACCCAAAGCACCGATAATCAGTACGCCGATCAGGCGGTGCGCACTCAGCTGGAAATGCAGGGGAATTACACGGCGCAATCGAATGCGCTGGGGGCCATTCAATCGCTGTTCGACGTTTCGGGGCAAACCGGGGTGTTGGGCAGTCTGAATACGCTGTTCCAGAACTTTTCGGCGTGGGCGGCCACGCCGACCTCCGCGTCCTCGCAACAGGCCGTGCTCACCGGAGCGCAGGCGCTGGCGCAGAGCTTTCAATCGACTGCCGCGACGCTTTCTCAGGCGACCAATCAGTTAAATCAGCAGATTACGTCTAGCGTCCAGCAGATCAACACGATCGCCGCGCAGATCGCGGCGGACAACGCCGCCATCCAGCAAAGCCCCAGTCCGGATCCGGGGTTGCAGGCGAATCTCTCGGCTTCGCTGGAGAATCTTTCGCAAGTCGCGGATACCACGGTGCTTTATGCGCCGGATGGAACCGCGACGGTCTTGCTGGGCGGGCAATCGCCTTTGGTGATCGGCAGCCAGCAATACAAGGTTCAAGCCAGTTTCACCGATCCGAGCCCCGGACCGAACGCGAATGCGGTGCCGGACGCGCACATTCTGGATGCCAACGGAACCGATATTACGAGCAACATCTCGCAAGGCAGCCTCGCCGGTCTGCTGAACGTTCGCAACAAGGTATTGCCGTCGCTTCAGGGGGACAGCAATCAGCAGGGCGCTTTGAATCAACTGGCGCAACAGGTGGCGGACCGGGTCAATTCGATTCTCACTTCCTCGACTACTCCGAGCGGGCAGCCCGGCGTCGCGCTGTTCACCTATGCCGCGTCCAGCCCGACGGCGGTAGCCTCCACGCTGGCACTGAATCCGAACATCACGCTGAGCACGCTGGCGCCGGCCAACGCCAACGGATCGAATGCGGCGGCGCTGCAACTCTCGAATCTGGGCTCGTCGACGGCGGCGGGGGACGAGATCGGCGGACAGACGATTCTGCAATACGCGGCCGGAATCGCCGCGCAAGTGGGGCAATCGGCGGCCGATGCGCAAACCGGGCAGAGCCTGCACACCACGCTGCTCAGCCAGGCGCAGGCGGCGCAAACCGCGATTTCCGGGGTCTCGCTCGACGCCGAAGCGGTGCAGGTGCTCGAACTGCAAAAGGGTTATCAGGCGGCGGGGAAAATGGTGAGCGTGATCGACAGCCTGACCAGCACGCTGATCAACATGGTCACGTAGGAGAACATATGATCCAAGGTCTTAGCGCGGTCAGCCAGGAATTTCTGGCGAACATGCAGACGCTGCAACAGCAGATTCAGACGACGCAGGAACAGGTTTCGTCCGGATACAAAATCAACCAGCCGTCGGACGCTCCGGCGGCGGTGGGCGACGTGCTGCAACTGGAATCCGAGCTGGGACGGGTCAATCAGGTTTCGAATAATCTCGGCCTGGTGCAGGGCGAAGTGAACACCGGCGAGTCGGCGCTGGAGAATGCGACCTCCCTGATGGAACAGGTGGCTCAGATCGCTTCGCAGGGCGCCAACAGCACCACCTCGGCGTCCAGCCGTACGACTCTGTCGCTACAGGTGCAGCAGATTCTGGGGCAGCTGGTTTCGGTGAGCCAGACGCAATACAACGGAACCTATATTTTCGGCGGCGACAGCGCCACGTCGGCGCCCTACCAGGTCGATTTGAGCAATGCGAACGGCGTCGACCGGCTCAGCTCCGCGCCTTCGACGCGGCTGATTCAGGACGCCACCGGCATGACTTTCGCCGTTTCGCTGACCGCGCAGACCATTTTCGACCATCGCAATTCGGACGACAGCCTGGCTTCGGACAACGTATTCGCCGCGGTGAACAACCTGCGGGTGGCCCTGGCCAATAACGATCAGGCTGGGATCACCAGCGCAATAAACTCCGTGCAGACCGCGCAGGATTATCTGGGGCAGCAACTCGCGTTTTACGGCGGGGTGCAGAATCAGGTCAGCAGCGCGATCAGCGTCGCTCAGAAATTCCAGACCCAGGATCAGGCGGCGCTCGGCAGCGAGCGGGATACGGACATGGCCACCGCGGCCGTAAACCTGACGCAGGAGCAGGCCAGCATGCAGGCAGCGATCCAAGCGGAAGCTTCCCTGCCGCGCACCAGCCTGTTCAGCTTGATCGGAACCGGCGGCGGGTAAAACCTATTTCTTGTCGGCCTTCTTTTTGCCGAGCGCGTAATCGTTCTGAATCACGATATCGACGCGGCGATTTCTGGCGCGGCCTTCGGGCGTGTCGTTGGAATCCTCGGGAGACGTATCCGCGAAGCCGACAATCCCGATGCGCATCCGATCGACATGGAAGCGCGTGGTGAGCAGCTCCATCATGGCGATGCTGCGCGCGGCGGAAAGTTCCCAATTGCTGCGAAAACGCGCGGTATGGATGGGCTGCGAATCGGTGTGCCCTTCGATGCGCAGCGGGTTCTGGACGGCGTTCAGCGCGTCGGCCAGTTTGGCCAGGATGGGATACGTCGCCGGCTCGATCAGGTCGGTGCCGGAGGGGAAGAAAGCGGTCTGTTTCAGGCTGACCACCAGGCCGCGCGGCTCCAGGCTCACTTCCACTTTTCCGCTGGCGATTTCGTCCTTCAGCTCCGCGGACAAGCTTTTCAGCGACGGGGCAAGTTCGAGGACGTCTTCGAGTGGAGCTTCCTTGGCCGCTCGCTGCGCGCCGCCCGGACCCCTCATCTGCGCGTTGCCCTGGCCTTTATCGTCCACCGTCCCGCCCAGGATTTTGGCGACGGCCGGAGGCACGCCGATCGATTTCCCGTTTTCGAGCGCCTTTTCCACCGCCTCGGAAATCTGCTTGGCCCGCGATTTATCGGTTTGCGAGGAAGCGAACATCACCACGAAAAATGCAAACAGGAGGGTGATGAAATCGGCGTAGGATACCAGCCAACGCTCGTGATTCTCGTGAGCGTCGGAATGACGGCGTCGGCGCATGGATCAGGCCTCCGCTGGCGCCGCGGCTCCACTGGCCTGTTCGCCGCTCTTGGCTTTCTTTTTTCCGCCGGCCTGAACGAAGGCTTCCAGCTTCACGCGAATCAGCTTGGGATTCATGCCTTCGAGAATTCCGCCGACTCCTTCGAGCATCAGCTCCTTCAGCTGAACGTCCTTCTGGCCGCGGGTCTTTAGCTTGTTGGCGGCCGGCAGAAAGAACAAATTGGCGACCGCGACGCCGTACACGGTGGCGACGAAGGCCACGGCGATGCCGCGTCCTACTTCTTCGATGTTTTCGAGATGCTTCATCACCTGGATCAGGCCGAGTACCGCGCCGATGATGCCGATGGTGGGCGAATATCCGCCCGCCGATTCGAATACCTTCGCGTCGGCCTCGACCCGCTTTTCCGACTGCATGATCTCGAGCTCCATCATCTTGTGAAGCTCGGTAAGATCGGTGCCGTCGACCGCCAGGGTCAAGGCTTTCTTGAGAAACGGATCGGAGATGGTATCGAGGTCCTGCTCGAGCGAAATGATGCTGCTCTTGCGAGCCTTGGTGGCGTAGCCGATCAATTCCTCGATGGCGGCTTCGAGGTCGACGACTTCCTCGAAAAATACTCGTTTCAGGCCGCCCAGCGCGCCGATCACCGCGGAAAGGGGCGAGGTGACCATCACCGCGCCGAGGGTGCCGCCGAGCACGATCATCGCGGCGGTGACCTGGGTGACGTCGGAGATCTTGCCGCCTTCGAGCGTGAGTCCGCCCAGAATGGCGCCGAGGGCCACCACCAGGCCTCCAATGCTGGCGAAGTCGGGACGGCCGGAACGCAGCTTCGATTTTGCCGCTTTATCGGCCATGAACGGACGCCTCGGGGCCTTGCGGGGTAAATAACTCGCGGCAGAGGATTTGCTTGCGGAAGGCCACTACCCGGTCCACCACTTCCTGCGCAGTTTCCAGCACCATGAACTTCTGGCCGGAGGTGAGCGTAACGACGGTGTCCGGCGTGGCTTCAATGTGTTCTATGAGATCGGAGTTGACGATCAAGGGATTGCGATTGAGCCTGGTGAGTTTAATCATGGTGCACCCGCTGGCCAATACATATCGAACATAAATGGCGATAGTTTATCCTTATCCGCGGAAGATCGGCCTATAGCTTTGCCTCAAAACCGACGATATCTTGTACGCACGAATGTCTAAGCCGAAGTCCGCCAAAAATCCGCTCGGCCTCGGCCAGCCGGATACCACCAGCCCGCGATACCGGATGCTGCAAGGGGTTCACGAGAGCTTCGCGCGGTCGCTCGAAACCGCGCTTTCGACCTTTCTCCAATCGGAAATACGGACCGCGCTGGACCAAATGTCCTTCCTGACGGCGGGCGAGTTTCAAAAGGGCCTGCGCGCGCCGGCTTGCCTGATCCGTATGCGGCTGCTTCCCCGCGAGGATTGCGTTCTGGTGCATCTGACTCCTCCGGTGGTGTTCGGGCTGCTGGAAATGCTGCTCGGCGGCAGCGGGGGAACCGGCGAAAAGGAATCGCGCGCGCTGACTGAGATCGAATGGAGCCTGCTCGAAGAGGTGGTGCGGGTGATGGTCCGCGCGCTCGGCGAGGCATGGCAGCCGTTTCACGCGGTGGAGTTCAAAGTCGAGTCACTGGAGAGCGATCCGGCCATGCTTCCGGCGAATGACCCGGGGCAGGCTTTGGTGTTGGTGCGCATCGCCTTGGGATTCGCGGGCGAGAGCGGAGAAGTTTCCATCGCGGTTCCGCAGGAATTTTTCGATTCCGCCGCGCCCGCCATGACGATGAAAGAGGCGCCGCAGATCGCTCCGCCGGAAGAAGACGTCCAGCGCAATCTGCGCCTGCTGGAAGATGCCGCGGTGGATCTGGAGGTCACCCTCGACGGTCCGACGATGGAGTTTCGCGAATTAATGGCGCTGAAGGCGGGCCAGGTGGTGCGGTTCAATTATCCGCTGGGCAAGCCGGTGCAGGCCCTGGTGAATGGTTCACTGGCGATCAGCGGACACGTGGTCAGTTCGCGGCGCAAGCGAGCATTTCAAATCGAGCAGATGCCGAACTAACGCGCTCGAGCGAGCCGGCCAGGTGGCGCAGCAGCTCAATGGACGCGTCCAGATCGGTGCGGCTTCGTCCGCCTTCCATCCATAACTGCACGGTCGCCGCGATTTCCTGAATCATTTCGATGCGCTCGGCTTCGTCGGAGGAGCGTGACACAGCCTGACACTCGGAGGCCTGATCGATCGCTTCCTGAAGACGAAGCGCGTTGGCGGAATTCCAGGCTGCGAGCAAAGTTCGGGCCCGGCGCTCGGAGACGGTGAACTGTTTTAGTGTGGGCATGTTTTCGCGGTACTTTTCATATCGATAAGAAGCCGCCGGATTCGAGTCAATTTTCATCCCCATACCAACCACAGGCATAGTACTATTTGCAGATTTTTTTTAAAAAAACTGAAATACCGTTTGCAAATCGCGAGAAGAGAGTCACCGCTGCAATGGACAACGGGTTCGGCCTGAAGCCGGAAAGATCTCAACCTAGAGAAGGATGTAAAAATGTCTATTTCGTTCCAAACCAACATTACGTCCCTGGTGGCTCAGCAGAACCTCCAGGTGAATACCGACTCTCTGAATAGCGCCATCACTCAGCTGACCTCCGGCTTCCGCATCAACAAGTCGGGAGACGACGCTGCCGGTCTGGCGGTGGCCAACGGTTTCCGTTCGGACGTCGCCGTATTGCAGCAGGGCGTCCGCAACGCCAATGACGGCAGCGCGATTTTGCAGACCGTCGACGGCGGCCTGAACAACATTTCGAACATTCTGGATCAGTTGCAGACGCTGGCGGCGCAGTCCGCGTCGGGCACGTTCTCGGGCGATCGCGCCACGTTGAACAACGAATTCCAAACGCTGCTCGGTGAAATCAATCGCCAGGCGTCGAACATCGGATTGGCGAGCGGCGGCGGCACGGCCGGACAGTACAATGCCTCGATTTCGGTATACATCGGCGGCGGCGACACCCAGACCGATTCGCAGGTCACCATCAATCTGAGCGGCTCCGGCAACATCGTCGATTCGAGCGGCTTGGGTCTTTCCACGGACAAGGTGGATACGGCTGCGAACGCGCAAACGGCGATCACGCATATCACCTCCGCGGTGCAGGCGCTCGGTTTGGTGCAGGGAGCGGTAGGCGACGGCGAAAACGATCTGACCTACGCCATCGGTCTGGCGAATTCGCAGATTTCCAACAAGTCGGCTGCGGAATCGAACATTCGCGACGCGAACGTAGCTCAGGCAGCCGCGAATTTGACAAGATCCCAGGTGCTGGAGCAATCGTCGGTGGCGGCGCTGGCGCAGGCGAATTCAGAGCCTCAGGCGCTGTTGAAACTCCTGCAGTAAAAACAGTCCGCTAACGTTTTCTCTCAACCGGGCCGATTCTTAACCGAGAGCGGCCCGGATTGTTTTTGAGCCGGGGTTCGCGGGAGGTTTCATGGGGACGGTTTCTAACGCGCTTTCGACAACGTCGTTCAACGGCACCAGCCAGTACGCGGCGGATCTGCAGAAGGCCATTACGAACGCCGTTACCGTTGCGTCTATTCCTGTCACGCAGTTACAGTCAAACGTCGCCACCCTCCAGACTCAGGCATCCGAAGTCAACACCCTGCAAACTCAGTTCGCGGCACTTCAAACTGCCATTCAGACGCTGGCAACCGGCGGGGCCAGCTCGCTGGCAGGCACGGTCGCCGATACCAAGATCGCTTCAGTCGCGGTCGATCCCTCCGCGGCGGCTACGGCCGGAACGTACACCATTAATGTGATCAACGCGGGGTCCCCGACCACGACGCTCAGCAACAACGGGCTGCCCACGGTGTCCGACCCTTCCACTACTTCGATCAGCACGGCGGCATCCTATACGCTGACGGTGGGCGGATCCACATTCACGATTACGCCGGCTACAAACACACTGAATGCCTTGGCGCAGTCGATCAATTCCGCGGGCGCGGGAGTCAGCGCGACGCTGGTGAATATCGGCTCTCCATCGGCGCCGGATTACCGGTTGTCGCTGCAAAGCACGACGCTCGGCAATACCGCGATTCAACTCAATGACGGAACCCAGGACCTGCTGCAGACTCTGACCACCGGAACCGAGGCGCAGTATCAAGTGGATGGACAGCCCACCACGCCGATCAGCTCGAACAGCGCGGCGGTCACCATCGCCCCGGGCGTGACGGTGACACTATTGCAGCCTGGACAGACGACGGTGACGGTCGCGCCGGACTCGACTTCGGCGGCCAACGCGCTTTCTTCTTTCGTTTCCGCGTACAACGCCGCGTCGTCCGAACTCGGCCTGAATCATGGAACCGCCGGCGGACCGCTTACCGGCCAAAGCCTGATCTATCAGCTGGAACAGTCGCTGCGCACTCTGGTGAACTATAGCAGCGGCAGCGGCACGGTGCAGAACCTGTCGTCGCTGGGGCTCACTTTGAACCAGCAAGGCGTGTTGTCGTTCAGTCAGGCGCAATTTCAAAGCGCGGAGGCGTCCGATCCCACGGGCGTTGCGGCATTTCTCGGCTCCGCTACCGGCGGCGGATTTCTGACCAACGCTACGAATGTCCTCAGCGGACTGGAAGACAGCAGCACCGGAATTTTCGTGGGCGCCAATAAGGCGATTCAAAAGCAGATCACCAGCGACAACAATACGATTACCGACGATCAGACGCGTATCACCAATATGCAGAATCAGATGACTCAGCAGATGGCGCAAGCCGACGCGGCCATTGCCTCGCTGGAGTCTCAGGTCACCTACTTCACCACTTTATTCGCCGATGAACAGAATAACCTTAAGAACGGCGGATAGATTCCGCGCCGCGATAGGCGCGGGCCGGTTCCACGACGCCGATCATCTTCTGACCGCCATGCGGACAGAAGTGGAAGACGCCTGGAAGGCCGCCGCTTCCCGCGAAGACCGTCAGCGCATCGCCGGCGAGACCACCCGGCTATTGGTCTGGGCTCGCGCGACCATCCTCACCTCCCGCGCGCATACACAGAGCAAACTCGCCGCGCTGAGCCACGAATGCGCGTATATTTCCAGCTGCTCCGCACGTCCTGCCCAGCTCAACCTCGAAGGTTAGGCACATCCTCCAAACCCAGTGGCCACCGCATAAATCGTCAAAGACTGGACGAAAAGCGTTTGAATTGCGATGAGTCCGGCATCGCCCTTCTCCTGAAATCAGCCATTTAGAATGGCGCGCTGCTTGCGAGTGCGTATGCAGTACGCTCTCGAAGGACAGTCGGGACGTCAATCTAGAGAAGGACGTTAAACAATGTCGATTTCGTTCCAAACCAACATTACGTCGCTGGTGGCTCAGCAGAACCTCCAGGTGAATACTAATTCGTTGGACGCTGCGATCACCGAACTGACCTCCGGCTTCCGCATCAATAAATCGGGAGACGACGCCGCAGGTTTGGCCGTGGCCAATGGATTCCGATCCAACATCGCCGTGCTGCAGCAGGGCGTCCGCAACGCCAACGACGGCACTGCGATTCTACAGACCATCGATGGCGGTCTGAACAATATTTCGAACATTCTGGACCAGTTGCAGACGCTGGCGGCACAATCCGCGTCGGGCACCTTCTCGGGCGATCGCAACACGCTGAATAACGAATTCCAGACCTTGCTCGGCGAAATCAATCGCCAGGCGGCCAACATCGGATTGGCGAGCGGCGGCGGCACGGCCGGCCAGTACAACGCTTCGTTCTCGGTGTACATCGGCGGCGGCGATACTCAGGCGGACTCCCAGGTGACCGTCAATCTGAGCGGGTCGGGGAACATCATCGATTCGAGCGGGCTCGGCATTTCGACCGACAAGGTGGACACGGCGGCGAACGCCCAGACCGCGATCACGCACATTACCTCCGCGGTGCAGGCGCTCGGTTTGGTGCAGGGCGCGGTGGGCGACGGCGAAAACGATCTGACGTATGCCATCGGTCTGGCGAATTCGCAAATCTCCGACGAATCCGCCGCGGAATCCAACATTCGCGACGCGAACGTAGCGCAGGCAGCCGCGAATCTGACGCGAAACCAGGTACTGCAGCAATCCTCGGTGGCCGCGCTGGCGCAAGCCAACGCCGAACCGCAGGCGCTCCTGAAACTCTTCCAATAACCTCCTTTGCAGTTCCTATTCGGCCGGGCCAGTCTCTGTTGAGAGCGGCCCGGCCATTTTGTTTTTAGCCGCCGTCGAAGTTTGGACGCTTAGCGTTAGAAATAGGATGATCCGGGCATGTCGTCGTTCGGCGAATCAAGCACTTAGCATGGCCATGGGGTTGCATTTGAGCGATCATCATGTTCCAAGGTTTGGCGTCGAATTACGAGCGTTACATGACGCTGTTGTCGGATCGTCAGAAACTGGTCGCCTCCAACATCGCCAACGTCGACACACCGGGATACCAGACGAAGGATATCGATTTCCGGTCGGAGTTCGAAAACGCGGTGGATGGGCAACAGCCGTCGATTATCGAACCGAAGAATCTGCAGGCGAAGCCCGACGGCAATAACGTAAATCTGGACCGCGAAGCGCGGCTGCTGGCCGAAAACGCGTTGCGGTTCTCCATCGCTTCGAACCTGGCGCGTTCCGACCTATCCCTGGCGAAACTTGCAATTCAGGAAGGAAAATAAATGAGCCTCCTTAGCGCACTATCGGTCAGCGCCTCCGGGATGTCGGCGCAGCGTGAACGCACCGAGCTCCTGGTGGAAAATCTGGCGAATTCGGATACCACGCGCACTCCGGAAGGCGGCCCTTACCGTCGCAAGGACGCGGTGTTCACTTCCGATCCGTCCGCCGCGCAATTCTCGTCGCTCTTCGAAAACGAGATGAACAGCGGCGCCGTCGGAGTTCGCGTTTCGCAGGTGATCACCGATACTCGTGAGCCGGAAAAGCGGTACATGCCCGGGCATCCCGACGCCGATAAGAACGGCTACGTAGCTTACCCACGCATGAATCCCGCCGAGGATATGGTGGACCTGCTCGGGGCGTCGCGCAGTTACCAGGCCAACGTCGCGGCCATCTCCGCCGTGAAAGATATGCTGCAGAAATCTATCGACCTGTTTCGCTCTTAGCCGCTATGTCATTCAAAATCTCCGGACTCCCTCCGATTCAGCCACTCGAAAACTCGCCGCTATCGCAATCGTCCTCGCCGGGCGGATTGTCGTTCAAGGACGTGCTTGGAAGCGCGATCAATCAGGTGGAGAGCTCGCGGAGCGATGCGGATCAGGCGGCGGCAAAGTTTCTCGCCGGCGACGGCGAGGACCTGCACACCACGATTCTGGCTTCACAGCGCGCGGACCTCGAATTTCAAATGTTCATGCAGGTGCGCAACAAGATCGTCTCGGCCTATCAGGAAGTTATGAAGATGCAGATGTAGCGCGGACGCTCCTCTGGATAAGGCTCACTCATGGATCAGATCAAGAAAATACTCGGGACGCTTTCGGTAAAGCAGCGCTGGACCATTCTGGCCGCGGTGGTGATCATCGCGGCGAGCGTGTTCGGGTTCTCGCGATGGGAGCAGGAAGCCAGCTTCCGCCCCCTCTACAATTCTCTGTCGGCTGAAGACGCCTCGGCTGTAATTCAGAAATTGAAGGAAGGCGCCACGCCTTACCGTTTGTCCAACAACGGCGCGACGATTTCCGTTCCCGAAGAAAAAGTCGCCGAGCTGCGCCTGGAAATGGCCGGCGCCGGCGTTCCCAAGAACGGCCGCATCGGATTCGAGATTTTTGACAGGACCAGCTTCGGGATGACCGATTTCGCCGAGCACGTGAATTATCGCCGCGCTCTGGAAGGCGAATTGGAGCGGTCCGTGATGTCGGTGGCCGAGATCGAACAGGCTCGCGTGCATATTTCCCTGCCGCAGGATTCGGTGTTCATCGAAAGTCGTCAGCCGGCGAAAGCCAGCGTGCTGGTGAAGATTCGTCCCGGCGCGACGCTTCCGGAAACGGCGATGCCGGCGATCACCAACCTGGTGGCCAGCGCGGTGGAAGGCCTATCCGCGGAAAACGTCTCGGTGCTGGACATGCGCGGCAATTTGCTGAATCGCCCCAAACGCACCGGATCGCACGACGACGACACTTCTGAAAGCGCCCTCGAATACCGCCACAAGGTGGAACAGGACCTGGCCGCGAAGCTCGATTCGACGCTCGAGCCGCTGGTGGGCGCGGGCCGATTTCGCACCGCCGTATCCGCCGAATGCGACATGACTAACGGTGAGCAGAGCGAAGAAAGCTACGACCCGACGAAATCGGTGATGGTCAGCTCGCAGAAGACCGAGGATATTTCGACCAATCCGCATGCCGCGGGTGGCACGCCGGGAACCGCTTCGAATCTGCCGGACGCCCAGAAAGCGCCGGCCGCTCCGTCGCCCACCACGTCCCGCAAGACCGAGAACATCAATTATCAATCCGCGCACACGGTGAAGCGTTTGGTACTGCCGCAGGGCGCGATCAAGCGGCTGTCGATATCCGTTCTGCTGGACCAGGAAGTTCATTTTGATGGCACCGGCGCGAATGCCAAGCGAGTACTGGAGCCGCCGGCACCGGAGCGGCTGAAGGTGATTCACGATCTGGCCGCGGCCGCGGTAGGCTTTGACTCCGCGCGCGGCGATCAGTTGATTGTGGAGAGCCTGCCGTTCGAATCGACCTTGAATCTGGAGCCTCCGCTGGCGCCGGTGAAGACCGACGTCCACAAGAAGACTCCGGTGGAGCAGTTGAAGAGCGATCCAAAATTGATCGGCGGCGCGGCGGCCCTCGTCGCCACGCTGTTCGGCGGGATATTCTTTATGGTCTATCGAAAGTCAAAAGGTTCGAAAGGGCCGCGTGTGGAGGTTACCGCGCAGGCCGTATTGCCGAGTGCGGTTCGCGACGAAGTGCGGGCGCGGGCCGAACAGGATTCGTTCACGCCGTCGGTTGCGGCGGGCAACGCGCTCGCGGCGCTGGCGCCTGGCCGCATCGAAACGCTGACCAACCAGCTTCGGACTACCGCGCACAAGGATGCTGAAGTTTGCGCCGGAGTTCTGCGCGGCTGGCTGCGGGAGGGCGCGTAGGCGATGGCTGCCTCCGCAATAGTCCCCGCAATGACAGGAGTGCAAAAAGCAGCTATTCTTCTGGTCGCGCTCGGCGACCAGGCGTCCGCCGAAATTTTGAAGCACCTCAGCGATGAAGACGTGCAACAGGTAACCGCCGCGATCGCGAATCTTCCTCCGATATCTCCGGAACACGCCGAGTCCGTCTTAGAAGAATTCCGCGACGCCGCCACGGGCGCTCTGCACGTCGGCCAGGGCGGTGTCGACATCGCCAAACGGATGCTGACCGCCGCGTTCGGTCCGGAAGGCAGCAAAAAGCACGTGGACCGGCTGCCGAGACATTCCGAAGGCAGCATGAGCGTGAATCAACAATTACAGCGGTTCGATCCGCAGTTGCTGGCGCGCATTGTGAAGAGTGAGCATCCGCAAACCGTGGCGCTGATTCTGTCGCACCTGAGTCCGGCGCAGTCGGCGACGGTGCTGGGATCGATGGACGCCAAGGCTCGCGCCGACCTGGCGGTGCGCATCGCGCGACTCGACCAGATTTCGCCGGCGGTAATCGCGAAGATTTCCGCTGTGATCGGAAAGAAACTGAGTTCGATCGGCGAGATCAAGCGGGAATCTTCCGGCGGCCCGCGCGCGGTGGCGGAGATATTCAATCAACTGGATGCCACGCTGAGCGACGATACGCTCAACCAGATCGGCGAGCAGCATTCCGAACTGGTGGAGGAAATCCGCCAGAAGATGTTCGTCTTCGACGACCTGATGTCGATCGACGCGACAGGCATCAAGGAAGTTTTGTCGCGCGCCGACCGTCGCCAATTGACGGTCGCACTCAAGGGCGCGAGCGACGAGCTTCGCCGCCATCTGCTGCAAGGCATGTCGCAGCGCGGCGCGGCGATGCTGCTGGAAGATATGGACGCGCTGGGACCAATCAAGATTCGTGAAGTGGAAGCCGCGCAGCAGCAGATTATCGCGGTGGTCCGGCAACTGGAGAGCGAAGGCCTGTTGAGCCGGAATAAAGGGGGCGGCAGTAATGAGCAGTACGTCTAGGGTTCTGCGCCTCGAAGAGTTGTCGGTGGTGACGCCGGTTTGGTGGCGCGACACGGGTTCCTCCCCGGCGGCCGTGGCGCCTCCCCCCGTGCCGAAACAGAAGGCGACGCCCGCCGCGAAAGCGGACTCCGGCGCCGATCGCGAACGAGTGGAGCGCGAAGCCTATCAGCGGGGATTCGCGGAAGGCCAGGCGCTCGGGAAAGAGCAGGCTGCGGCCGGAATTCAGCCCATTCTGGACCGGCTGGGCCGTTCGCTTGCAGACCTTTCGTCGATGCGGTCGCAAATGCGCCGCGATTCCGAAAAGGATTTGCTGAAATTGTCCATTGCTATTGCGCGACGGGTGCTGCATCGTGAATTGACCGTCGACCCGGAATCGATCGAGGGGATCATCCGGGTCGCACTCGAAAAACTGCAATCGCGCGATCTGTGCCGGGTGCGCGTTCATCCGGATCAGGAAGCCCCCATACGCGCGTCTCTTGATCGTTTCAGCAGCTCCAACAAAATCGAATTGAACGCCGACGCATCGCTCCAGTTGGGCGACGTCCTGTTTGAAACGTCGCATGGCGAGATTGATGCTTCCATTGAAGCGCAGCTCCGCGAAATCGAACGGGGATTCGCAGACCGGCTCAAACGATGACTCCTGCCATGGCAAAAGAAAATGCCCCATTCAGTCTGACTCCCTATCTGACCGACCTGGACCAGATTGAAACTCTCCCGTGGAGCGGTGAAGTGACCGCGACCGTCGGTCTGCTGATCGAATCGCATGGTCCCGCGGTGGCGATCGGAGATTTTTGCGAGATCGAGACCGCGACCGGCCGCCGGATTCGGACCCAGGTGATCGGCTTTCGCAACGGACGCGTTCTGGCGATGCCTCTTGACGAACCCGATGGTCTGCAACTGGGCGCGAAGGTGACCGCGCGGGTTCAGGATGCCCAGCTCGCCGTCGGCCCGGATCTATTGGGCCGCGTGCTCGACGGATTCGGCCAGCCCATGGATGGCGGACCACCCATCGAAGGCACCACTTCCTATCCTTTATATTGCGCGCCGCCGAATCCGCTGCAGCGCAAGCACATCACCGATCGCCTGGTGACCGGCATCCGCTCCATCGACAGTCTGTTGACCTGCGGCAAAGGACAGCGCATCGGCCTGTTTGGAGGCAGCGGCGTCGGCAAGAGCACGCTGCTCGGCGCCATGTCGCGGAAGAATTCGGCGCAAGTCAGCGTGGTCGCGCTGATCGGCGAACGCAATCGCGAGGTGAAAGCGTTCCTGGAGCATGAGCTGGGTCCGGAGGGCATGAAGCGTTCGGTGGTGGTGGTGGCCACCTCGGATCGCCCCGCGCCGCTTCGTATTCGCGCGGCGTTCGTCGCGCTGGCAGCCGCCGAATATTTTCGCGATCAGGGCGCGGATGTTCTGCTGGTGATGGATTCGGTGACGCGTCTGGCGATGGCGCAGCGCGAAATCGGACTCGCCGCCGGCGAACCGCCGAGTCAAAAAGGCTACACGCCATCGGTCTTCACGCTGCTTCCGAAGATCTTCGAACGCGCCGGCAACTTTGAAAGTGGATCCATCACCGGCTTCTTCACGGTGTTGGTGGAAGGCGACGATTTCAACGAACCGATCTGCGATGCGGCGCGCGGCATCCTGGACGGCCATCTGATTCTTTCCCGGGAGCTGGCGGCTTCGGGCCACTATCCCGCCATCGACGTTCTCAATTCCGTCAGCCGTCTGGCGAACAAGGTCGCGCCAAAGGAAGAAGTGCAGGCGGCGCAGCGCATCCGTGAAGCGATGGCGCTTTACCAGCAATCGTCCGACCTGATTCAGTTGGGCGCGCATGTTCAGGGCGTGAACCCCAAGCTGGACCAGAGCATTCGAATCCGCTCGCAGATCATCGATTACCTGCGCCAGGACGCCGAGACGTTCTCGCCGCCGGATGAGACGCGCGCCGGCCTGATGACCGTGGCGAAACAATTGTGAAATCGTTTCATTTTCCGTTACAACGCGTGCTCGATTGGCGCGGGCTGCAGATGCGGACCGAGGAAGAGAAGCTCGCTGCTCTGCAACATTCGCTTGCCGCTTTGGCGCGTCGCGCGGAATCGCTGGCGGCGGCCGAACTGAAAACCCAACTGGACCTTGTGAGCCTCCCATCGATTTCCGGTCCGGATTTACAGGCGCTGGCCGCGTTTCAAAAGCGCATGAAAACGGAACGAGCGGCTTTGCAGGTCCAGCGCGTCCAATGCGAAGCGCAGATCGTGGAACAACGCAAACGCCTGTTGAAAGCGCGCCGCGATTTTCGCGTGCTCGAAAAAATGAAGGAACGGCGCTGGAAATCCTGGACCTATCTGACCGAACGTGAAATCGAGGCCACGGCCGCCGAGGCTTACATCTCCAAGTGGATCCGATCGGAGCTGGAACAATGAACATCTTCCTGTTAACCGAAACCAGCAGCGGCTGCTTCAAGTGGCGCAGTGCGATTCCGGCGAAGTACCTCGCCCGCCGCGGCCACACCGTGCAACTTTTCTCGGCCGATATTCAGTCGCACGTCGCGCCCGATGTCATGGTGTTTTATCGCGCCCATTTTCCGGAGTCCGTCAAACTGGTGGAATGGTGCAAGCGCAATCGGATCCCCGTGGTTTATGACACGGACGACGCCATCGATCTGGTGCCGCCCGCGAATCTGAACTACGCGGCGATTCAGCCGCGCCTGCCGCTTTACGACTTTCTGCTGCGTTCCGCGGACGTGGTCACCACCACAACGGAAACGCTCGCCGGCCACCTTCGCCGCTCGAATCCCAATGTCGTCGTGATCCCGAATAGCGTCGATCCGGAAGAATGGTCGCCGCGGCCAAAGCGCGCCGTTCCGCGCATCGGCTGGACTGGAAGCCCCACGCATTTCGACGATCTTGCCGTCGCCCTGGACGGAATTCGAGACCTTCAAAAAAAGCGCGACTTCACGTTGGTGCTTCAGGGAATTTGCAAGGAATCGAGTCTCGAGGAATTGAGCCAATATCTGCTCGACCGCTGGGGCAAGAAGTTTTTTGAAACTCCGCTGGGCAAATCGATTCGCAGGTTCATGGATAAATTGTCCGGCATCCGCTACGAATTTTCGCCGATGGTGCCGATCGAGCGCCACGCCGCGACGGTGTGCGACCTGGCGCTGGACATCGGGATCGCTCCGCTGGTCGACGAGCCGTTCAATCGAAACAAAAGCTGCATCAAGTATTACGAGTACGCGATGTCGGGAGCGATTACGGTTTCGTCGCAGGTGTTGCCGTACTCCACCGAGGTCCCGATCACCGCCAAGAACAATCGCGATTCGTGGAAGCATAAACTGGAGTCCGTTCTCGATATGGATCGGGAAAAAGCATGGCGGGAACAGCGGGACTGGGTGTTGGAGAATCGGAACATCGAATCTACGGTGGTGTTGTGGGAGCGTGCGCTCGAAGGCGCGCCTGCCGAGACGCACCTTGCGCCCATGGAAGCGTGATCATGTGCGGCGGAAACCAACCGTCGAGCCGGCTCATTCCTGCTAAAATCAAGAAGTGACGTGAGCGGGAGTAATTCAGTGGTAGAATGCCAGCTTCCCAAGCTGGACGTCGCCGGTTCGACCCCGGTCTCCCGCTCCACTTTTCAATAACTTTGCGTCGAGTCCCGTCGATGTTCTGCGGCGCTTAATGGAGTCAACACGGTTCGGCATCCCATCAACGCTGCGAATGCCAGCCGGCCACGCTGGCACTCAGTCGAACGATCCGTTGATTCGCCGCACGCCTCCGAACATACGCACGGAAGAGATTCAGACGGCATCTTGCCGGTTCGATGACCGGAGAGCATGGACGTCGCGCATCGGCGATCGGCCAAAGAATCGACTGTATTCGCGATTGAACGGGCTCGCACTCTCGTATCCAACCTCGAACGCAGCGCCTGAAGCGTCGAGTCCATCCATGAGCATTCGCGACCGTGCGGCCTGTAGCCGAAGCTGCTTTTGATATTGAAGGGGGCTCATCGCCGTCAGGGTGCGAAAGTGGCTATGAAACGTAGAGACACCCATGCCGGCGACATGCGCGAGGTGCTCAACCCGGAACGGTTTTGCAAAGTTGGCCTTGATCCAAGAGATCGCCTTGGTCGTTCGCTGACTCTGGCCCCCGCGTGTTGCGATTGCCCTGAGCCGAGCCGCTTCTGGCCCTTGCAATATCCGGTAGATAATCTCGCGTTGAATCAAGCCGCTCAAAAACGGGATATCCTTCGGGCTTTCGAGAAGTTCTACCAGGCGGCAACAGGCATCTAACAGTTCAGCCGTGGTCTCGCCGGTTGCCATCGCGGGATTGTCAGAACTTGATCCTGCTGCCTGCATATCCTCGCGTCCCAGAAGTTCACGAACTACCGAGATGTCGAGAGCAAGTGAAAGCGCGAGAAACGGACGCTCTTCGCTTGCGTCCAAGAGCTGACTGACGATCGGGAGATCCACCGAAGTCAGCAGATATCGGGACTCGTCGTATACGAAGATCCTTTTTCCTAGCTCGACCCGTTTACGTCCTTGAGCGATGACGGCGCTGCTCATAGGTCCCGCACGCCGGAGCCGCTATGGTTGTTCGCCGGATTAGGATCAAGCCAGGCACGTCGGTTACCCATTTCTCTTTTGACCCGATCGTTGAATCAATCCTCTGCGCGAGCTGTGAGCGCAGTTGTTCTGCTCGGTTCTCAGGTGCGTCTCCGGTGCCTGTGCGATTTTTCATACCAAAAAGCGTCCCGTGTGGATCTACTCGAAGGATAGCGCCTGGACGGCCAGGCGACCTAGGCATTTCTTTCGCGTCGAGAGGATTAGGCAATACATCTGGAGGATCTGGATACCTGGGACGGGAAGTTTCGACGTAGTCTGAAGATGCAAGAGAAGGAGTATCAAAAATGAAAAAGCGAACACTCGGAAAGAGCGGCCTTGAAATCTCAGCCCTTGGCCTTGGCTGCATGGGGATGAGCTTCGGTTACGGCCCCGCAGGTGAGAAGAACGAGATGATCTCGGTGATCCGGGCGGCAGTCGAGCGCGGCGTAACGTTCTTCGACACGGCTGAAGTTTATGGTCCGTTTACGAATGAGGAGCTAGTGGGAGAGGCGCTGACTCCGTTTCGGGATCGGGTTGTCATCGCCACAAAATTTGGTTTCAAAATCGAAAACGGCAAACAAGCTGGGCTCGATAGCCGTCCGGAGCACATCAAGGAAGTTGCCGACGCCTCACTGAAGCGTCTCAAGACCGATGTGATCGATCTGTTCTACCAGCACCGGGTTGATCCAGATGTGCCGATCGAGGAGGTAGCGGGCGCGGTCAAGGATCTCATCCGCCAAGGAAAGGTCAAGCACTTCGGCCTGTCCGAAGCTGGGGCCCAGACCATTCGTCGAGCGCACGCGGTGCAACCCGTGACTGCTCTTCAAAGCGAATACTCCCTGTGGTGGCGCGAGCCGGAATCCGAAATTATTCCGACACTTGAGGAACTCGGTATCGGGTTTGTGCCGTTCAGCCCACTCGGGAAGGGGTTTCTAACGGGCAAGATCGACGAGACCACGAAGTTTGACAGCACCGACTTCCGGAACATCGTCCCTCGGTTCACGCCGGAAGCCCGGAAGGCAAACCAAGCGGTGGTTGATCTCGTGAAACTCATCGCGGAACGCAAGAAGGCCACTCCTGCTCAAGTCGCCCTTGCCTGGGTGCTTGCGCAAAAGCCTTGGATCGTTCCCATTCCTGGAACTACGAAACTGCATCGGCTTGAGGAGAACCTCGGAGCGGTCAATGTCGAGCTAACGGCTGCTGATTTGCACGAAATCGAGAATGCGACGTCGAAGATTGAGGTCCAAGGCGCACGCTACCCGGAGAATTTGCAGAAGCTAGTCGGTCGCTAAGAGGTTAAGACGATGAAAGCCACGGTTCTTTATGGCGCTCGGGACGTTCGCTTCGAAGAGCGTCCTGAACCAAAGATCCTGGAGCCAACGGACGCCATCATACGACTCTCCCTCACGTGCGTCTGCGGTTCCGATCTGTGGCCGTATCGAGGCATTCAGCCGGTCACCGCGCCGCAGGCGATGGGACACGAATATTGCGGGGTCGTCGAAGAGGTTGGAAGTGCGGTGAAGACTGTCAAGCCCGGCCAGTTCGTCGTCGGCTCGTTCTGTATTTCAGACAATACTTGTCCGCATTGCCGGGCCGGCTATCAGTCCGGGTGTCAGAATCTGGAATTCATGACTGGAGCGCAGGCACCGTACGCTCGGGTCCCACTTGCGGACGGCACGCTCGTCGCCTTGCCCGAGATGCCGCCAAACGATCTGTTGCCCAGCCTTCTGGCAGTCTCGGACGTGCTTGGCACCGGCTGGTTTGCGGCTGACGCGGCGAATGTAAAGCCCGGTGCCACGGTAGTCGTCGTAGGGGATGGCGCCGTCGGGTTACTCGGTGTTCTTTCTGCCAAACGGATGGGAGCGGACCGGGTCATTGCCATGAGCCGTCACGAGTCGCGGCAGAAGCTGGCGACAGAGTTCGGGGCAACCGACATTGTCACCGAACGCGGCGATGAAGGCGTTGCCCGTATCAAAGAAATGACCAAAGGTATCGGCGCGGATTCCGCGCTCGAATGCGTCGGCACCTTGGAGTCGATGATGCAGGCGATTCAATCCACCCGGCCGGGTGGCTCGATCGGCTACGTCGGGGTTCCCCACGACGCGCACCTGGACTTGCAAAACGTTTTCTTCAAACTCGTGCGCCTGCACGGAGGTCCTGCTCCCGTTCGGCGTTACCTGCCCAACCTGATAAAGCTGGTACTCGAACGAAAGATTAATCCCGGAAAGGTTTTTGATCTCAAGCTCCCGCTCGACCAGGTCGCGGAGGCATACCGCGCCATGGATGAGCGCCGCGCAATCAAGTCCCTGTTGCAGCCTTAAACAGGCGAGAAGGAAACGATCATGGCGCCGAACCCTCCGAACAAATCCCTCAGGAAGCGGCCAATCCAGGACTGTTAGAATTGGCAGCGAATGTCTCCGCACTTTGATCTCGCAGCCGCCGCGCGCCAGGAAATGATCGACCGCGGCTTCGATCCCGATTTTCCCGCCGGCACCTCCCAGCAAATCGACGCGATACGGGCGTTGCCCGCGCCGCAATTATCCGCCGCCATTCCCGACCTTCGCGATCAGCTGTGGTCCTCCATCGATAACGACACCTCCCGCGATCTCGATCAGATCGAAGTCGTCGACCGCGTCGCTTCCGGCATCCGTTTGCGCATCGCCATCGCCGACGTCGATTCCGCCGTGAAGGAAACCACGCCCATCGATGGCCACGCCTGTGCGCAGACGACTTCCATTTATACCGGCGTCCGGACCTTCCCCATGCTGCCCGAGGAATTGTCCACCGATCTCACTTCGCTCAACGAATCGGCCGACCGTCTTGCGATGGTGATCGAAATGGTGGTCGCCTCCGATGGTTCGCTCACTTCGCCAGTCATCTATCGCGCGCTGGTTCGCAATCGCGCGCAATTGGCTTATAACGCCACCGGAGCCTGGCTCGAAGGTACCGCCGCCGCGCCGCCGAAGATTGCCGAGTCGCCCGAATTGCAGGCGCAGTTGAAGCTTCAGGATGAGGCCGCGCAGATTCTATGCGAATCGCGTCATCGTCTCGGCGCGCTCGATTTCGATCGCGTGGAGATGGAAGCGCTCTTCTCCAAAGGAAATGTCGACCTCGTCGAGCGCCGCCGCAATCGTGCCAGCCGCCTGATTGAGGATTTTATGGTGGCCGCGAATCAGGTGATGGCGCAGGCCCTGTCCCGCGCCGGCGTCAGCTCCATTCGCCGCGTCGTCAAATCGCCGGAACGATGGGCGCGCATCGTCGCCCTGGCCGCCGAGCATCAGGAAAAACTCCCGGCCGAGCCCGATTCCGCCGCGCTCAACGCGTTCCTCCGGAAGATGCGCCTCGCCGATAGCGTCCACTACGCCGACATTTCGCTCGCCATCATCAAACTGATGGGGCCCGGCGAATACGTCCTCGCTCGCGCCGGCTCGGATGCCCCCGGCCATTTCGCCCTCGCCGCGCACGACTACACACATTCCACCGCGCCCAACCGCCGCTTCTCTGATCTGGTCACCCAGCGTCTCATCAAGGCCGTGTTATCGAAACAACCCACGCCGTACCCCGATTCGCAGCTCGATTCCATCGCCCAAAGTTGCACGCTCAAAGAGGACGCCGCCCGCAAAGTGGAGCGGACCATGGCCAAGCGCATCGCCGCCGTCGCTCTGTCGGACCGCATCGGCGCGGTCTTTAACGGAGTCATCACCGGCGTCACGCCCAAGGGGACCTTCGTGCGCATCACCAACCCTCAGGCGGAAGGCCTGCTGATTCACGGCGAGCAAGGCGTCGACGTCGGCGATCAGCTTCGCGTCAAACTGATCAGCACCGACCCGCGCCGCGGCTACCTCGATTTCGCCCGGCAGTAGTTCCGCCCGCGTCGACGAACGATCGCAGTTCACGCCGCCCGCAACAACCTTGCAGCCGCCCATGAGCCGCGTCCGAAGGAAGCGGTGGATGCCTCGGCAAGCATCGATCCCGCCGCAAACGATGCCGACCGCTCGAAGCGCTCGATCCGTGCAATGTCATTGATCCCCCGGCAGACGGTTAGCGATCTGCCCGCGACCCGTCGCCAATTTTCCATCATCCCCATTCGCCCGCCCACTCTCGCCACCCACGTCGAGGTGCTACTCTGACTAGGTCATATCGAAAGGAGCCCTCATGTTTCGCACCTCATTAGTGATTCTTCTTAGCGCGGCCTGCGCTTTCGGACAGTCGAAAATTTCTCCCGAAAAGGAAGCAGGCATGAAAGCCGACCTCAGCGGCGAAATCGACCATATGCAAAAGCAGGCCCAGGTGATGGTCGATAGCGTGTTCAGTTTTGGCGAGCTCGGTTTTCAGGAATTCGAAACCTCGCGCTATCTCACCGGCATTCTCGAAAAAGAGGGCTTTACCATTGAGCGCAATTACGCGGGCATCCCCACCGCGTGGGTCGCATCGTGGGGCCACGGCAAGCCGGTGATCTCGCTCGGCTCCGATATCGACGATATTCCGCAGGCCTCCCAGAAGCCCGGCGTCGCCTATCACGACCCCATTATTTCCGGCGCCCCCGGCCATGGCGAAGGCCACAACTCCGGCGTGCCGCTGAACATCCTGGCCGCCATCGCCGCCAAGAGAGTGATGGAGCGTGAACATCTGCAAGGCACCCTCCGCCTGTGGCCCGGCGTTGCCGAGGAACTGGTCGGCACCAAGGCCTATTACGTGAAGGCCGGCATGTTCAAGGATGTCGATATCTGCCTGTTCGCGCACGTCGCCAATAATTTCAGCGTCAGCTATGGCCCCAGCGGACAGAATGGACTGGTCTCCATCGAATACGCATTTAAGGGCGAAAGCGCGCACGCGGCCGCCGCTCCCTGGCGTGGACGCAGCGCGCTCGATGCAGTCGAGCTGATGAGCGTCGGCGAGGAATTTCGCCGCGAGCATCTGCGCCTCGCCACCCGCATGCACTACGTCATCACCAACGGCGGCGATCAGCCCAACGTGGTCCCGCCGAACGCGTCCATCTGGTTCTATTTCCGCGAAGCCGATTACGACCACATCATGAACCTCTGGCGCATCGGCGACAACATGGCCAAGGCCGCCACGCTGATGACCGATACCGATTACACCGAGCAGCTGCTCGGCTCCGCCTGGCCTGGATATTTCAACAAGCCCATCGCCGAGGATATGTACGCCAACATCAAGAAGGTCGGCCTCCCGCACTGGTCGGACCAGGATCAGGAGCTGGCGAAGGCCTTTCAGCAGGAGTTGAAGCAGCCCGTTCGCGGCCTCGCGACGAAGATCAGTGAGCTGCGTCCGCCGCGCGAAGAACGCGCGGGTGGTGACGAAGGCCAGGGCGTCGGCCCCACCGGCGGCGGATCGGACGACATCGGCGACGTTTCCTGGAACGTGCCCACCGTGACTCTGCGCTACCCGTCGAATATTCCCGGCGGCCCCGGCCACAACTGGGCCAACGCGATTTCCATGGCCACTCCCATCGCGCATAAAGGCGTCGTCGCCGGCGCGAAGGTCCAGGCCATGACCATCCTCGATATCCTGACGCATCCCGAACTGGTGGACGCCGCGAAGAAATATTTCGCCGAACAGACCAAGGAAGTGCAGTACAAGAGCTTCCTCCGCGACGGCGACAAGCCCGCCATCTGGCTGAATCAGCAGACCATGGCGCAAGTATCGCGACGAGATGAAGAAGTATTACTACAATCCCGAAAAATACGACACCTATCTGGAGCAGCTCGGCATCAAGTATCCGACGGTGCGGTCATCCAACTAAATCGGTCACAAGCAATTTCGCTAGTGCAGTCAGTCACTTACAGAGATTCGCTAGATCTCGCCTGCTAGATTGAGATCAGAAAGTTTCCTGCGCAGGAAGCATTGCAGTGGGGTGATACTGGACTTCCGGAGCCCGTGAAACGGCTCGCGTCGTCAGGCAGTGCCATGATGACGACGGAAGGACCTTCGGATCGATCCGATAACGATTGAGCGGCGTGCGGATAGCTTTTATCGCCGTCCCGCTTGACTTCAGAGAGGATAAATTGAAAACGCGAGCCTGCCGCCAGCCAGCGGCGCCGAGCCTCCGTTAGATTTTCCTCGATTCATTGGCGGCCGGTAACGCACGGCGATAAGTCCGAGAGCCCCGGCCGCCCGCATTGCTACACCCGTAGTGTGTCCTGACGTATACAACTCTTATTGCGTCCACTTTCGGAGCGCCGCCGACCGCGCCGCGAATCCCATTACGATTGCGATCGTCGCCATTCCTCCGCCCACGACGCTGAACACCGGTCCGAACCATGCCGCGGTCCATCCCGATTCCACCGCGCCCAGTTGATTGGAGCAGCTGATGAAAATATTCTGCACCGCGAACACGCGCCCCTTTAGCGCGTCGGGCGTCCGCGTCTGCACCAGCGATTGCCGCAGCACTACGCTTACGTTGTCGCATGCCGCCCACCGCGACCAGCATCGCGAACGACAGCCACAAAGAATGCGAGATCCCGAACACGATCGTCGCCGCCCCGAAACCAGCCACCGCCCACAGCAGCACTTGTCCCGCGTCTTTGGCTCGCGGCAGATGGGACAGAAGAATCGCCATCGAAACCGCGCCGAGCGACGGCGCCGACCGCAGCCATCCGAAGCCCCGCGCGTTCGCGTGCAGAATATCCACCGCGAAAATCGGCAGTAGCGCCGTCGCCCCGCCGAACAGCACCGCGAACAGGTCCAGCGAAATCGCCGGCAGGATCAGCTCATGACGCCGCACGAAGCGCACGCCTTCGAGCAGTTCCTTGCGATCCGCGCCCACCTGCTTGTTCGATTCGAAGCGCACGTCCAGCAAATACACGCACAGCCAGGTGAGCGTCGCGCATCCCACCTGCGTCAGATACACTGCGCGGCTTCCCGCGGAAGCAAGCAGGATCCCGGCCAGCGCGGGCCCGGTGACGTTGGCGATCTCCTGCGCGCTGCTGTGCCAGGTGATCGCGTTGCGCAGCGAATCGCTCGAAACCACGTGCGGCAGAATCGCCAGACGCGCCGGTCCTTGAAAGGCGCGCGCCGTCGCCGTCAGGAACAGCACCGAATAAATCAGCGCCACCGATCGCGTGTGGCCCGTCAGCAGCGCGGACGCCAGGATCACCATCGCCTGAGTCCACATCATGATGCGCCGCCGGTCATGCCGGTCCGCAAAATGCCCGGCCAGCAGCGCGAAGATCAGGAACGGAGCCACCTGCACGAATCCCACATTGCCCAGCACCACAGCGGATTTGGTTTCCAGGTACAGGTCCCAGCTCACCGCCACCGACAGCATCTGCATGCCGAAGTTGGACAGCAGGCCGGCCGTCAGAAAGAAACGGAAGTCCCGCGAGCGGAAGGATTCGTAAGCGCTCAACTCACATTATCGCCGGATGCGTTAGTGATTCAGCGCGTCGGCCTGAATGCGGTAGTTGGTGAGCGTGGCCTGCGATCCGTTCAGCGTGTATTCGAAGTGCTCCTGCGCCTCGCCGCGCTCGTATTGGGTGACCATATCGAGGATCACCCGCGTGGTCTGCACCAGCGGCGGCGACGCGCTCTTCGGTCCGCTCGTCTTGCCCAGCTTTCCGTGAAGATAGACGATAAATTGCGCGCACGGAAATCCGGTGATGCTTTGGAACGCGGCCGGGTCCGTGGACTTGCACACGTCCTTCGCGTTTCCACTCGAAACCGCGTCATGAAAATGGCCGGCGCCCTCCAGCGCGGTTTGCGCCGCTCCATCCCGAGGATCCATTCCCAGCGCCGTGATCCCCCTCCTCACGTCGCGAAACATCAGGAATACAAGTACCAAAACTGCCACACCGGCCACTACGGCCCATTGGTTTGCGCGCATCGCGTGACTGGCCTCTATAACTCACAAGTGTACTATTTCAATGGTTTGGCCGCAGTTGTAACGTCTCCGGCATCGCCAAAGCCGCGACCTGCGAAACGCCGGAAGCGATTGGCCTATCTTCCCTCTGGAAGTGCAGAGTGTCTCGGAAGCATGTTCGATGCAAAATTTGCCCGCCACACTGGTCGTTCCGCGTTTTTCGCTGAAAATTTTCCGCGATCTGTGGGAAAATCTTATGAGGCGCGACGCGGTCGCGCAGCAGGCCTTCGGCGGCATCGCCGCAACGGCCGCTCTTGGATCCACCCGCGGGCAGGGACTCAGCGGTATAGGGACTTCAACGACCATCGTCGTGAATCTTCCCTTCAGCACGCGGATCCAAGGCGGCATCGCAACGACAGGACCCTCCGGTACTCCGGACAAGGACGCAACAATTATCGAGCCGGTTCCAGACATGTTCCAACATGTTCGCGAAAAACATAGAAGGATACTTCTGTCAATCAATGATGTTTAAGAAGTGGCTTGCCATTGTGCTGTTAGGTATGAGCGCCAGCGTGCTGTCCTCCGCGGACGTGTTCTCCGCGGACGATCTGGACAGCCGGGCGTTCAAACTCAGGTCGTTCTTCAAGGCGCATCAGTGTCCACAGCCGTATCACGCGGAAGAATACGTTCGCGCGGCCGACATGTATTCCGTCGATTATCGCCTGCTGCCCGCTGTCTCGGTGCGGGAAAGCACCTGCGGCGTGTATCAACGCGGCAACAATTTTTGGGGATGGGATTCCGCGCGCACCGGCTTTGAATCCGTTGCTCGCGGGATTCATTTCATCCTGAGAGAGCTTGCCTGGGGCCGCTATTACCGCGGCAAGAGCCTGGACCAGAAGCTTCACGTCTACAATCCGAATCCTCAGTATGTGCGTGAGGTGCGCGAGTTAATGCGCCAGATCGATTCCGACTAAGTCTACGCCTGACTCGGCCGCGCCAGCAGCCGTGCGCGTATCGCGCTGTCGGCCGCCATATCCGCGATGGTCCATGCCATGGCCAGCGCTCCATCGAGCAGCGCTTTATCCGCAGCGCCCGTCACACAATGCGCCGCGAATTCCGGCGTGTGATTCGTGGCCGGCAATGAGTCGATGCCGATGGCGGGATGAATCGACGGCATTGCCTGCGACACATTGCCCATGTCGGTGGACGCCGCGACGCGGTCGCGCATGGGACCCAGATCCGCGAATTTCCGCCCCAGCGCTTCGGCATTGCGCTGATATAAATTCGCCAGATCGAGATCGTGATGCATCTGGGCATAGGGCTTGTCCCCGCCGATGAGCTTGAGCGTCGCGCCTGTCGCGATGGCGCCTGCTTCGAAACAGCGATGCACGCGATGCCGCAACTGCTCCAGCTCCTGCAGATTCTCGCCGCGGATGATGTACTTCGCTGAAGTATGCGCCGGCACGATGTTCGGAGCCGCGCCGCCGCAGGTGGTGATCCCGTGGATACGATCGGTCTGGCGGATATGCTGGCGCAACAAGCCGATGGAAGTTTGGGCGACGGTCAGCGCGTCGGCCGCGTTAATCCCCAATTCCGGAAATGCCGAGGCGTGTGCTTCGCGGCCGGTATACTGCACGTCGAACATGGACGCCGCGATGATTTTCATGGTGGCGATGTCGAACGGCGCGGGATGCACCATCATCGACGCGTGCATGCCGGCGAACGCGCCGTGCTCCAGCATGAGAATTTTGCCGCTGGCGTTGCCGACCTCCTCGGCCGGTGTACCCAGCACCGTGATGGTGAGCCCCAGCTCATCCGCGACGCTGGCCGCCGCGATCCCCGCGCCCGCGGACATGGCCGCGATGATGTTATGGCCGCAGGCGTGGCCGATGTCCGGAAGCGAATCGTACTCCGCGCAGATGCCGATGTGCAGCGGTCCGGACCCGGCGCGCGCCAGGAACGCGGTCTCCATTCCCGCAGTCCCTTTCTCGACTCGGAAGCCCGCCTGATCCAGCGCGTCGGCGAGCCAGTTGGAGGCTTTCTCCTCCTCGAAGCCGAGTTCAGGATGCGCGTGAATCCGATGGCTCAGATCGATGAGCCGGTCCTGAACCGAGCGCAGTTTTTCTCGCGAGCCGTCCTTTGCCGTTGCCATGACGGCTGCCAGTATAACGCTGTTAGAACGTGAGCCGCAGAGCGAGTTGAATCTGCCTTGGTCCGCCGAAGGGTCCGGCCGTGGTGCCCACCGAGGTCGCCGTCGCGGTTCCCACGGTTTGGTAAATCTGGCCGAACGCCTTGTCCGCCTCGTTGTGGTCCGGATTGGCGAAATTGGTGTGGTTGAACACGTTGAAGAAATCTCCGCGCAATTGCAGACTCGATGTCTCGTTCCACAGCCGGAAGTTCTTGGCGGCCGAGAGATCGTAATTCACGATTCCGGGACCGTAGAACGCGTTTCGTCCGGAGGTGCCGACGCGGCCGGTGGGCGGCGTCGCCGAAAAGTAGCCGAGTCCGGGAAGCCCGGGCGTGCCGAAGGCGGCATCGGGATTCGAATAGTTGGTCGGGATGGGACCGGAGCCAATGTAATCGGGCCGGTCGGCAAAGGTATTGAATCCGCTGAAATCCTGCGCGGAGTCAAATACGCTGAACGGTTGACCGCTCTGCGCCGTGGTGATTCCGGAAATCTGCCAGCCCCCCAGCAGCTCGCGGTTAAAAGCATTGTTCCATCCGAACACCCTGTGGCCGGGGCCGATGGGCAGGTCGACGTTGTACACCACCACGACGCGATTGCGTGTATCGAAATCCGACGGGCCTCGCTCCAGGTTGAGATGCCGCGGATCGGCCGCCCCGCCGCCGGCGCTCGATCCGAAGAACGCCGAGCCGTCATCGATCGATTTACTGAAGCTGTAGGAAGCCTGGAGGAAATAGCCACGCCGCGACTGATATTTCGCGGTGGCGACCAGGCCGTTGTAGATCGAATTTCCGATGTCCGCGCCGGTGCTGATCGATCCGAAAAGCGGATACGGGAAGGTCTGAACGTTGGGCGCCGCGGAGCCAATCTTACTGCGATCGTTGACCGTGACGTAGGGTTCGTTCTGATTGATGAACAGGCCTAATTTGTGCCCGGCGCTGCCCTGGTAATCGGTCTCGATCGAGAACTCCCGGCCGATTCTTCTCTGGATTCCGAAGTTGTACTGATACAGATATGAGCTGCGAATGTTCTGATCCTCGGAACTCACGCCAAGAAGGCCGACGTGGGGAGATCCATCCGCATTGAACTTCACCAGCGGCACGTTCTGATTAAAGCCGGTGGCCCAGGAGAATTTGCCGGGCTGGGTCACGTTCGCGGTCTGAGTTGTCGGCAGACTGTAAGGAGCGTTCAGGCCCATGTTGGCCGGAATGTTATTGAAGATGTCGTCGTAGCCGACGCGGAAGCCGGCGCGAATGACGGTATCGTCGTTGCCGAAAATCTTCTTGGCGAAGCGCGGCGTGTAGGCCATTCCGATGATCGGCGCGAAATTGTTCTTATCGGAATTGACCCCGCTGTCGCTGGTCGTGAACGGAGCCTGGGTGAATCCGATCGACGCCGGCCCCACCAGGCTCGGGTTGATGGTCAGCAGCTTGTTGGTTCCGAGCAACGCGGGGCCGACGTTGGGGATGAAGTTGGTCGCCTGCAACCGTTGCTGATAGATCGCCGAGGGATATTCGTACCGAATGCCGTAGTTGAGAGTGAAATTATCCTTGACCTTATATTGATCCTGGAAATAAAGGTCCCACGGAAACCGGTCCCAGTAGGCCAGAGTGCTGCCGGAACGGAAGCTGGCACTGTTCACCAGGCCCGCGGCGAAATCCGAGAAGTTCACGAAGTTAAACGATCCGCGGGAAGATCCGTCCAGATAGCGGCGCGCCAGTTCCTGGCGGATATGGAAGCCCATACGGAACGAATGTCTGCTGGCTCCGAACGGCGCCACCCACGAAAAATTGTCGAACAGCTCCTCGGTGTTGGTAATGCGTCCCTGCGGCAGGTTGTTGGTGGAACCGAGCGGGGCGAAACCGCCGCCGATGTTGACCGTCGGAAGACCGGAATCCAGCAGATTCTTGGTTCCGTCCACGACACCAGGAAGCGGTGCGCCATTGATCTGCAGCACGCTGGCGGCGTTGAAGCCCACATCCTGCACCGTAATGAAGGTCTGATTTCGGGAATAACCGAGACGAAGTTCATTCAACAGCTTGGGGCTGAAGGTGTGATTTTCGCTGATCATTCCGCTGCGGCTGACCGGCACGTTCCCGGTGCCGCCCTCATGGGGCAACTGGCCGGGCGTGAACGTGGTGCCTTGAAAATCCGCGAAACGGAACGACATCACATCGTTGACGCCGAGTACGTAGTCCACCTTGATCAGGCCGGTGTGATCGAAATCCGTGGATCCGACGTTGGCGATGAAATTGATCGCCGATCCGGCCACCGAGGTGTTCGGCAGGGGATAAAACTGCAGAAGATTTTTGGAAATCGGGTCGGTGACCGAGGCACGCTGCGCCTCGGTGGGCACCACCGTGCTAGCCGGCGTCGGAGCCACCTGGCGAAATCCTTCGTAGTAACCGAAGAAGAACAACTTATTCTTCTTGATGGGGCCGCCCAGGCCGCCGCCGAACTGGTTTCTGTGCAGCGGAGTCTTGGGAGCCTTGTTGCGATTGATGAAGAAGTCCGCCGCGTCCAGGTCGTTGTTGCGCAGGTATTCAAACGCCGTCCCGTGAAACTGATTGGTGCCGCTCTTGGTCACCACGTCGACCTCGCCACCGGTGCCTCGTCCGAATTCCGCGGACGAAACACTGGTCTGCACCGAAAATTCCTGAACTGCGTCGGTGATGCGGAAAGCGTTCAGAGACCCGTTGACCTGAGTGTCCATATTGCTTACGCCGTCCCACATGAATACGTTCGATTGCGAGCGCGCCCCAGCCACGTTGAAACTCAGCACCTGGGTGCCCGAAGCGGTGGGGACCACGCCCGGCGTGATCAACGCCAGGTCCAGCACCTGCCGCGTGTTGAGCGGCATGTTAATAATTTCGCGATTTTCCACCACGCTGCTCAGCGTGCTTTTGTCATTCTCGAGCAGCGGCGCGACGCTCTCCACCTGCACCGATTCGGTCATCGTGCCGACTTCAAGCGTCAGTTCCAGGTGCGTAATCTGGTCCACTTGCACCAGGACTGAAGAAGCCGTGATCCGCTTGAAACCGGACGCCTCCGCGGTCAGCGAGTAGGTGGTTGGCGGCAGTCGCTGAAACTGGAATTCGCCCTGCGGGTTAGTGGTGGTGTTCTGTTGAGCGTTGGTTGCCGTGCTGGTGAGCGTCAGCTTCACCGAAGGAACCACGGCGCCGGAAGAATCCTTGACTGTTCCTGAAATCGAACCCACGGACTGGGCGGAAACATAGAACGACGAAAGCGCTAAAAGCGCTAAAAGAGCAAATGTTTTCATACCTCACCCCTTCTCAGTAATGCTGAATGTCACTCCCACAGCGGCGTGAAAATTCTTTTCAACTTAAAAAACGACCGAGCACCGTTACGACACGGTCTGAAACCGAATTGAGATCAGACTACTTCAAACATCAAAGGGAGTCAAGATGATATTTACAATTCGACACGGCGGGCTAATTGAGAAAACATTCTCTGTAAAAAAGCAGCGTTATATAACGCCGCCGCTGCGCAAAGATTGGATTTCTTCGGCAGAAAATTCCATTTCCTGGAGAATTTGATCGGTGTGTTCTCCGAGCATCGGCGCGCGATGCCGGATGCCGCCCGGCGTCGCCGAAAGACCCACGGCGGTGTCGGCAATTGGCACTGGCTTCGATGCCCCGGGATAGTCGACATAGCGCAGCAGTTCTCGCGCCCGCACTTGCGGATCGGCCAGAGCTTCCGCGGGCGTCATCACCGGTCCGGCGGGAATGCGCGCTGCTTGCAATTGAGCGACGGCCTCGGCGCTGGTGCGCGAAGCGAGCCAGGCGTTCATAGCCTCGGCGATGAGGTCGCGATGATCGGCGCGGTCGAGGTCGGTCGCAAATCTCGGATCGCCGAGCCAGTCTTCGCGCCCGACCAATCGTGCCCAGCGCGCGAACATATCGCCGCCCACCGTGAACACCACGATCCATCCGTCGGTGGCGCGATAGGCATCGGCGGGTCCGGTATAAAAGCCGGCGTTACCGCGCGCTTCGCGTTCGATCCCCATCACGCTGCGCTCGGCGAGAAAGGCCTGCATGAAGGTGACGCCGGTGGCGAGCAGCGAGCCGTCCACAATTTGTCCAACGCCCGTCCGAGCACGATGATACAACGCGACCATCACGCCGAACGCGGTGTGCAGCGCGGTTCCGTAATCCTCAAACGACACGGTGGAGCGCATGGGCACCTCAGGAAATCCGCTGAGGCTCATGGCGCCGGTCATGGCTTGGGCCACGGCGTCGAAGCCGAGACGATCGGCGTATGGTCCGTCGGGTCCGAACGCGGAAACGCGAGCCAGAATAATATCGGTCTTGACGGCGCGCAAGGAATCGTAATCGATGCGCATCTTCTTCATCACCGCGACGGGCAGATTCGCGATGACTACGTCGGCGCCCGCTACCAGACGGCGGATAATTTCAGCCGACTCCGGCTTCGCGGTATCGAGCGTCAAGCTGCGCTTGTTGCGATTGAGCGAGAGGAATGCCCCGCCTTCGCCGCCCTCGGTGACCGGACCGGTATAGCGATCCTCACTGCCCTGCCGGCGGTCGACGCGGATCACGTCCGCGCCCATATCGGCCAGCAGCATGCCGCAATACGGACCGGCGATGAATCGCCCGAAGTCGATCACGCGGATGCCGGAGAGCGGAAGCGTCGTCATTCCTGATTCGACATCATTGAATTCGCGATCGGCAGGACCATCGCGTGCGGCGACAGGCGCGCGCTCATCGGCCATGGCGCGATTCATGAAGCCGGTGATCACGACGCGCTTTCCGGCTTTGGTTCCGCGGTACCCGATGCGGGCCACTTCGGCCGAGCTCATCACCGAAGACATGCCTTTTTTATGCAGGTTGATGTTTTCCGTGCCGGCGACGCGTGAAAATTCGGTGGCTGTCGCACCGGGACACACCGTAGTAACGGTGACTCCGGATTCGCGGAGCTCATACGCGATCGCCTCGCCGAAGCTGAGCACGTAGGCCTTGGTCGCGCAGTACACCGCCATCTGCGGACCCGGCTGAAAGGACGCGGTGGAGGCGAGCAGCATCACGCGCCCGCGCTTGCGCTCCACCATGCCGGGAAGAATCCGCCGGGTCAGCGCGGTCAGCGCCACGACGTTCACCTGCAGCATTTCAGCGATGCGTTCGGGATCCGATTCGAAGAATGGGCCATTCGCGCCGAGCCCGGCGTTGTTGATCAGCAGAGCGATCGCGGCGCCGCGCTGCTCCACCTGGCGCAGCAGATCCTCCACGCCCTCCGGCTTGCTCAGATCGGCGGCGAGGATGGTGGCCGACGCGCCGTAATTCCCGAGCTCGCGGGCAAGCTGCTCCATCGGCTCCACGCGGCGCGCCGAAAGGAGAACGTCGTATCCATCTTTAGCGGCTTCGCGCGCGAGGTCCGCGCCGATTCCGCTGGAAGCGCCGGTGATTAATGCGATCGGACGAGCCATAGGCGAATCTCCTCAATTCCACTGGAGTCCCCGAAGCTGATCGAGGTTGACGTTCCCTCCGCTCAGCACGCACACAACATTCGACCCCGCCGGAGCTTTGATGAGCCCGTGCAACAGGGCAGCGACCGGAGCGGCGGCCGCGCCCTCCACCACCAGCTTGGCGCGCGACATGATCCAGATCATGGCGTCGAAAATATCGGCGTCGGCGAGGGTGACGATTTCGTCGACATAATCGCGCACGATGCGGAAATTATTTTCGCCGACGCGCTTGACGCGCAAGCCGTCGATAATGCAATCGAGCTGATCCAGCGTGACCACGTGTCCCGCTTCCACGCTCTTTTTCATCCCCGGCGCGCCCGACGATTCGACGCCGACGATCCGGATCTTCGGATTGCGCGCCTTCAGCGCCATGGAGACTCCGGAGATGAGTCCGCCGCCTCCGATGGGCACCACCGCGACGTCGATCTGCGGAAAATCGTCGTAAATCTCCAGGCCCATGGTGCCCTGACCGGTGATCAACTGGAGATCGTCAAAGGGATGAATGACGGTGTAGCCATGCTCGGCGGCGAGCTGCTTCATCTTTTCATTGGCTTCATCCCAGATGGTCCCGTGCAGCACCACTTCCGCGCCATAGGCCCGGGTGGCCGCGATTTTCGAAGGCGTGGCGTTTTCGGCCATCACCACCACCGCGCGCAGTCCGTGGATCGCGGCGGCGAGCGCCACTCCCTGCGCGTGATTTCCGGCCGAGGAGCAGATCACGCCGCGGCGCTTTTCCGCTTCGCTCAATTGCGGAAATTTGTTGAGCGGTCCGCGAATTTTGTAGGATCCGGTGCGTTGAAATATTTCCGCCTTGAGCCGGATATTGAATCCGGTCTGTTCGCTCAGCAGGCGCGAGGTGAGTAGCGGGGTGTGGTAGGCGTACGCGGAAACGCGGGCCCGCGCCAGTTCGAATTCGGCGAGACCGACACTGATGCGATCCGCGGGAGTTGTCACAGGGGACAGCGTAGCAGATCGGCGGCGAGGATCAGGACACCAGATGAGCTTCGCGAGGCTGGGCGGTCAGCTCGCGCAGGTGTTGCTCCAGACGATGCAGACGGGTCCGGTCTTCAATGATGCAGTGATGTCCGACGAAGCGCATTTTATGATCGTGCACCGCGACCAGCAGCACGTTGCAGCGGGCTTCTTCGTAGCGTCCCATGGTGGAAGTGTCGAGCGACGCTTTTCCCGCCAGCAGCATCTGGCTGTAGGCGTATTCCACCCGGCCGCGCTCGCCCGGCGCGAAGATGTCGAGCCACTCGCGCTTCACGATTTCGCCGGCGGGCAGACGCAGCAGGCTCGCCAGGGAAGGATTCACCGAACCGACATGCCCGTCGGCCGCCACCCAGGCGACTCCGCTGTGGACGTGATCGACCGCCACGTTTTTCGCGTACAACTCATCGGTCAACGGCTTCTGGCGAATCCGCATCCGCCGCAGCGCAATGGTCAGGACCGTCGCCAAGCCAAGAAGAGAAAGCCAGAGCATGATGTCTTCAGGATGCATGTCCTATGCCATCTTGAGAAGTTTGCAGAATCAATGATTTGTGAAATTCAGGGTGGCCAGCCTGGCGCAAAAAAGCGCCAAATTGTCGCAACTATCCCCAGCGTTTCAAGCCCGGCCAGGCGTCGCGCAGTGTGGTCTTGAGGCCGCGGCATAGAAAAATGGTGAAGTGCTCGTAACGGATGGAATAAGGATTCGTCACACGGCCGGCGGCCTGGACGCTTTCGAAATGCTCGCGATCGCCACGCCCGCTGCTGCCGAGGACGATGACGATGTCGCCGGTGTAATCGCGCGGCCCCCAGAACCAGTAATTCTGATGACCGCAGATGGCTTTCGGCAGGCCATAGCGCGGGCCATAGAAATCGATGGCGCCGGCTTCGCCGTAATTATTGGCGAAAATCGCGGTGCGGGCGCGGTCCTCGGGCGGCAGCGAATAATAGACGCGAGCCACTTCGCGGGTCATATCCTCCCAACCGAATTCGTCGGCGAAATATTGCGGCAGGGGACCGGTCGGTTGATGTTCAATCTGCACCGGCTCGAGTCCAATGGCTTTCTCATAGCGGAGGAACGCTTCCGGCGGAAGAATAGGAGACACGGTCGGCGCGATGATTGCCGCCGCGGCGAAGAGCAGCGCGGCATAGGTCCAGCGGGTCCACGCGGCCCGCGCCGCGGTGATCTGCTCGAACGCGACCGCGCCGGCGGCGAACATCATGGGATAAACCGGAACGGCGTAATAATTTTTCCCCTTGAGCGCGATCAGCAGGATCAGGACCGCGGCGAAGGTCCAGCCAATCACGGCGTAGCGGCGTCCTTTCGTCGACCAGAGGAGCCAGCCGAGACCTCCGGCCCACAGCGGGAAGGACACGGGATTCATGATAAAGGCCTGATCGCCGATGAAAGCGAGAGGCGCGCGGACCACGTCGCGTCCACTGGTGCGGACGTTGCGCATCAGTTCAAGAAACGGAAAATGATGCGTCGCCAGCCAGATCAGATTAGGCAGAAAAATCGCGAGGGCCGCCGCCGCTCCGAACCAGAACCAGCGGGTGAACAGAAAGCGCCGGTGCGGCGTGAGCAGCAATCCTACGACTACGCCGATCACGAAAAGCCCGATGGAATATTTGGTTTCGAGACCGATTCCGGTCAGCACGCCAAATCCGAGCCAGTAGCGCGCATCGCCGGTATTGACGGCGCGGAGGATGCACCATGCGCAGGCCATCCATATCAGCGGCTCGAACGCGTTCATGGTCAGCCAGTGATGCAGGACCAGATAGATCGGCGTGACAGCGACCGCGAGCGCGGCCAGCGCCTGCGCGAATCGGCCTCCGCCCATTTCGCGGGCGAGCATTCCGGCCAGCCATACCAGTAAAGCTCCGGCGATGGCCGGAAGCAGCCGCAAACCGAGCAGCGAATCGCCAAAGGCGTGGCGCGCGATCCAGGCGATGCCAACGATCAGCGGAGGCTGATCGACGTAGCCCCACGCCAAGTGTTCGGCGCAGGCCAGGTAATACATCTCATCGCGAAAGATTCCGTAACGCGCGGCGGTGAGAAGATGGAAGATCAGTTTGCCAGTGGCGATCGTCAGCACGATCGCGGTTCCTGATGTCAGGCGCCGGGGCATCGCTACTCAATAGTAACGAGTGAATCGGGAATTTTGTTCGCAATGAATCAACAAATAGCGATTATTGGCGGAGGCATTATCGGCGGGTCGATTGCCTGGCGTCTGGCGCAGGCGGGCCTGGACGTGGAGATGTTCGACGCGGGCGTTTTTGGCGGACGAACCAGCTCCGCGGGCGCGGGAATGCTGTCGCCGGGCGGCGAATTCGATCAGCCGTCGAGGTGGCTGGATCTAGGGATCCAGGGGATGCGCATGTACGCGGCGTTCGTGGACGAGCTGCGCGCCGAATCCGGCGTCGCGATCGACTTTCAAATCTGCGGCTGCGCGCATGATTGCGATCCCGAAAGCGCAGCCCGCCGCTTTGCGTTTCAATCGGGCGCGGGCATTCGCGTGGAACGGACGGCGGGCGGTTTGTTCTATCCCGAAGACGGACTGGTGGATCCGACTGACGTCCTGCGGGCGCTGCGTGCGGTGTGCGAGGCGCGCGGCGTAAACATTCACGAGCATCGGGCCATTGAAACCTTCGATGCCGGCGGCTATCGGGCAGTGGTGATCGCGGCAGGCGCGTGGTCCGGCGGCCTCGACATCAGGCATGAGGGCGAGCCCCTGGCGCTTCCCGCGACGCGTCCGGTGAAGGGGCATCTGATCGGATTCGACTTGCCGCCGGGCGAGCTCGGCACCATGCGGCGGCGCGGACATACTTATATTCTGCAGCGCGCCAATGGATTCACCATCGCGGGCTCGACGGAAGAAGATTGCGGATTCGACGGCACGGTGGATGCCGCCATCTGCGATCAGATCCAGCAGCGCGTCACGGAGATTTATCCGCCTCTCGCCGGCGCGGCCCGGTCGCGGCAATGGATTGGATTCCGCCCGTTCTCCGAAGGAGGTCCGCACATTCGGCGCGTCGACGGGACCAACGTGTGGCTGGCCTACGGGCATTTTCGCAACGGGATTTTGCTGGCTCCGCTGACGGCGGAGCGCATCGCCGGCGAGATCGCGGGCTGAAAATCGCCTCAGTGGTTATGGTATCTGTCTGGTATGGCATCGGAAGAAGATCTTAAAGCGGAAATCGAGAAACTGAAGGCCGAGAACGAAAAGCTGAAGAAGCCGGCGCGCGGGCAAATCTCCATGAAGGTGAGCGAAAAGGGCGGGCTTTCGGTGTACGGCCTGGGCCGTTTCCCGGTGACGCTGTATCGCGAGCAATGGGAAAAGCTGCTGGGCATGTCCCAGGAAATCCGCGACTTCATCCGCGAAAACGACGGAGCCCTCAAGAAAAAAGAGCAGTGAAAACCAACGCCGCGCGCGCTCTGGAATCGCTGGGCATTCGCTATGAGCTGCGCGAATACGAGGTGGATCCCGAGGATCTTGCGGCCGAAACGGTCGCCGCGAAAATAGGACTCCCGCCGGAGCAGGTGTTCAAGACGCTGGTGCTGCGCGGCGATCGCAACGGGGTCTGCCTGGCCGTGGTTCCCGGCAATTCGGAAGTGAACGAGAAGGCGCTGGCGCGGCTGACCGGCGATCGCAAGATGGAGATGGTCCCGCTTAAGGAAGTGCAAGGGCTGACCGGTTATATTCGCGGCGGAGTGACGGCGCTCGCCGCGAAGCGCGATTTTCCGGTGTACGTGGACGAGACGGCTGAACTGTTCGACCAGATCTCCATTTCCGCGGGCGTGCGCGGCACGCAGATCCTGATCGCCCCGGGGGATTATCTGCGCGCCCTGAACGCGACCGTCGGCGCGATCGCGCGCGAGAAGCAATAGAACCGGCCTGCTACCCTGGAGGTGGCCCTCCATGCAGCGTCCCCGCAAGCCCGAAGTGATGAGTCCGGCCGGATATTGGCCGCAGCTTGCGCGCGGCGATCGAGGCCGGCGCAGACGCGGTCTATTTCGGACTGAAGCATTTTTCGGCGCGCGCCAAGGTCGGCTTCGCGCTGGCCGAACTGCCGGAAGTGATGCGCACGCTGCACCGGCGCGGCGTGCGCGGCTACATCACCTTCAACACGCTGATCTTCGAACACGAACTCGCGGAAGCCGCGCGAAGACCGTGGCGTCGATCGCCGAGGCCGGCGCCGACGCGCTGATCGTGCAGGATTACGGCATCGTGCGGCTGGCGCGCGAAATCGCTCCCGATCTGGAGCTGCACGCCAGCACGCAGATGAGCATCACCAACGCCGCGGGCGTCCGGTTCGCGCAGAAGGCCGGCGTGAACCGCGTGACGCTGGCGCGCGAGCTGTCGCTGGCGAGGTCCGCTCGATTCGTCGAAGAGACCGGGTGCGATCTGGAAATCTTCGTCCACGGCGCGCTGTGCGTGGCGTATTCCGGCCAGTGTTTTTCGTCGGAAGCCTGGGGAGGCCGCAGCGCCAATCGCGGACAATGCGCGCAGGCGTGCCGGCTGCCGTATCAGATGATGGTCGACGGACGCCTGGAGCCGCTGGCGGACGCGCGATATCTGCTTTCGCCCGGCGATCTGTACGCGCTCGAACAAGTGCCGGAGATCGTCGAGATCGGTGTCGCGGCGCTGAAGATCGAGGGCCGCTACAAGGACGCAGAGTACGTCGCGCTGACCACGCGGGCTTATCGCAAAGCCGTGGACGAGGCGTGGGCCGGCCGGGAAGTCGAAGATTCGTCCGTGAAGAAAAGTTGCAGCTGGAGCAGGTGTATTCGCGCGGCCTGGGTCCGTTCTTCATGACCGGCACGAATCATCAGGCGGTGGTGAACGGGCGCGCGCCGCGGCATCGCGGCGTGCGAGATGGGCCGGGTTGCGCGGGTGGAAGCGGATCGCGTGGCGATCGACGCCGGCGAGGCGCATCGCATTTCGCCGCTGAAGGCCGGCGACGGCGTGGTGTTCGACGCGGCGGATTGGCGGAGTCCCGAAGAGCCGGAAGAAGGCGGCCGCGTTTACGAAGTTTCGAAGGCGCGCGATGGGCGCACGGAGCTACGCTTCGGCAATAGCGCGGTCCGGTTCGATCGCATTCGCGCGGGCGACCGGGTGTGGCGCACGCACGATCCCGAGCTCGATCGGGTGGCGCGGCCATATCTCGATCCCGTTGCGCCGGTGGCGAAACAGCCGGTGAACGTGCGGGTGATCGCGAAACAGGGCGAGCCTCTGATCGCCGCGTGGTCGCTCGCGAAGCGCCCGGAAGTGGAAGTCGACGGTTGCGACCTCGGAACCGCTGGGTCCTGCGCAGAATCGCGGCGTGACGGTCGAATCAGTGCGGGAACAATTCGGGCGCCTCGGCAACACGCCGTATGAGCTCGGGGAGCTGACGCTCGAAACTGAAGGCGCGCCGTTCGTGTCGACGTCGATTCTGAATCGCCTGCGACGCGAGGCGGTGGAACGGATGCAAGCGCTGCAGGGCGAGCTTCGGATGCCTCGGATATTGACGCCACGGGTCGAAATGGCGGCTCCGTCGCGTGGAACCTGCGGATACAGGCGGCGAGTCTGCACCTGCTGGTACGAACGCCGGAGCAACTGGATGCCGCGATCGAGCTGCGGCCCGCGAGCATCACGCTCGATTATCTGGATCTTTACGGCCTGCGCCCGTCGATCGAGCGCGTGAAGCAGAGCGGGATCGCCGCGCGGGTGGCCAGTCCGCGAGTGCTGAAGCCGGGCGAAGCAGCGCATTCTGAATTTTCTGTTGAGCCTCGACTGCGCGATTCTGGTGCGGTCGGCGGGCATGATCGCACGCGCTGCGCGGACGGCCGAGACGTGATCGGCGATTTCAGCCTGAACGCGGCCAATTCTCGAAGCGCCGAAGCGTATCTTGCAGCTCGGCCTGGCGCGGATCACACCCACGCACGATTTGAACGCCGCGCAGATCGCGGACCTGGCGCGGCGCGCCGGAGCGGGCAAAATCGAAGTCCTGGCCTATCAGCACCTGCCGGTTTTTCACACCGAGCATTGCGTGTTCTGCCGCTTTCTTTCGACCGGAACCAGCTATCGCGATTGCGGGCGTCCGTGCGAGAAGCATCGCGTGGAGCTGAAGGATTCCGCTGGCCGCGCGCATCCGGTAATGGCCGACGTCGGGTGCCGCAACACGGTGTTCGGAGCGGAAGCGCAGGAGGCCGGCATCCATTTCGATGCCTGGCGCAATGCGGGCATTCGCCATTTTCGTCTGGAGTTCGTGCACGAATCGGCGGAGCAGGTGCGCGAGGTAACGCGGGCCTTCGAAGCGGCGATCGCGGGAAGCATCACATCGCAGAAGCTGGCGGCGGAGCTGAAGAAAATCGCACCGCAGGGGACTACGGAAGGTAGTCTGTTTGTTCCGAAAGATTACCTGACTCTACCGATTCTCCAGTAGCACCCTGAGCCGCGACCGGAGGAAGCGGTGGATACCGCGGGGTGCCAGTAAATCAACATCCACCGCTTGCTGCGCGCGCGGCTCCGGGCGGGTCAATTTTTTGGAAAAATCAGAGGAAGGGCGGGCTCGGCGGTGAACATGCATCGCGCGTTGTGGCCGCACAGAGGGACGATCACCACCTGGTGGCGGGCGTCGAAATTCGCGTTGACGTCCTTGCCGAACTCCTCGCCGCGGGCGCGCCGCGTCGGGCCTTGCGCCATTGCCGGACACGACGAATCGAAGCCTCCTAGCGGAAGAATGTCGATTTCGCCTAGCAAATACGTGGTCGGCCGGGATGCGAGCTGTTTCTTTAACTGCTCATCTGGGATCTTCGCCGCATAGCCCGTGCGATTTTCCAAACCGTAGGGCCATTTGTTGTAAGTGGTGCAATTGCGGCGATCGCGAAATTCCTTGAAGTCGCCCTGCTCAGTGGGACGCATCGCATCGAGGTAGGCATAGCTCGACGGATTCGCCACCACGTAGGTCACGGGCACGCCGAGCGAGTCGTGAACCTGGTTGGCCATCTCATAACGATTGACGAATTGTCCGCCCGCGGAATGTCCGGCGACCACGATCGCCTTCAGATTCGGGAACGCTTTTTTGCTGGCCAGCTGACGCAGAATCTCGTCGGCGAAATCGAACGAGGTGAGATTTTCATTGCTGGTCGAGACTCCTCCCGATGCGCCAGCTATCGCCGTTGCAGGGCCAGTTGACTTCATTCGCGGCCAGTTTGTCGCGGCAGCCGCGGCCGTCGCTCGAAGCGAAACGAGGCGCGATCACCACGGTATCCTGCAGCGCCCCACCCAGGAAGGCGGCGGCGAGCGCGGTGCGAAAATAATTGTCCGCGTCGCGCCCGGCGCCGTGGACCATGATAAGGGCGCGGGTAATCGCGGGATTCGTCGTCTCGAGCGAGTACGTCCGGTAGATCAATGACCGCGCCGGACCGCCGTGAAACGTAATCCATTCGGTGCAGCTCGAGGCGGCGTCGATGCACGGCGCTTTCTGAGCATTCAGAACGCACGGGATCGCCAGCGCGGCCCAGCAGAGCAGTCGTTTCATCCCAACGAATATACCGCACCAGAGGCGGTTTTCAACTAGCGATTCGAGCCCTGGCGCGCGGTGCCGGCCAACTCGCCCGCCGCTTCCGAGCCGCGTTCGGTGATGCCGGAACCTTCCAGTTGTTCGGTGATGAACCAGACCTGAAATTCGTTGGTGCGGAGAACTTCGCTGACCAGCAGGTCATTGGTGCCGGCGTCTCCGTCCTGGTCCGCTTTTTCGGCCGCCTCGCGCGCTTCCTCGATGATCAGTTCATGCGCCTGCAGCAGCCGGAAGAGCTGCATGTGAACGTCTTCCCGTCCGCGCGGCGGCCTGGCGATGCGCGTGGTCTCGGCAACATCAGGGGCCATGGCGAGGGCCACGCCGCCCAGGGTCTGAACGCGCTCCGCCAGCCCGTCCACCAGCTCCGCCTGTTCTCCATAATGTTTGTCGAACAGCAGGTGGAGCTGATAAAAGGTCGGCCCGGAGACCTGCCAATGATGTTTCTTATACATATCGCGCAGCGTCATGGTATCGGCGAGAATCTGGTTCAACAGCTCGGCATTGGTCTGACGGACCTTTTGTTCCAGCGCGATAGGACGGTTCACGACGGTACCGTAGCGCTGAATTTCCGAAGTGGCATCGGAGTGGGGATGGCGATCATGGTTGCGTTTCATGTCCGTTAGATTAGGGCCGCGCCGCAAAGTTGCGCACAAAATTAAGGTACTCGCCTGATCGAATCCAATGCGGTCCCGCCCGATAATGAAAGCGCCCGTAATAAAAACGCGCCCATGATCTACGGCAAACAACGCAAACGCACACGCCTTCCGGGCGGATATTTTCACCTGGAAGAAGAAAAGACCAAGACGCGAGTGGTGGGCTACGGGCACGGCGATCTGATCCGGCTGAAAGACGAATACGGCAACGTGTGGCGCGGATCGGCTACCAGAAATCCTGATAATTCAGTCGCTTACCGGTTTCGCGATGCCAAGGGCCGAACCCTGACCGGAGTATCCGATAACGTGGTGGTCACTTTGCGGGATGAGAAGGGCAATACCTGGAAGGGCTTCATCGACTAGCATTTAGCCTCACTGGAACTTACCCCCCGCCCGAAGTTTCCAGCACCATCTGCCACAGCAGTTCCACTCCATCTTCCAGATTCTTCGGTGTGATGCGTTCGTCGTTGCCATGGGCGCGGCTTTCGCCCGCTTCCCGCAGGAAAATGGGCACGCCGTAAACGGCCACGCCTTTGGCCCTTAGATAGCTGCCGTCGGTGGCGCCTCTCGACATGTACGGCACCACCATATCCCGCGGATAGATTCGGGCGATGGCGCGCTGCATGCCGAGATAGAGCGGCGTGGTGAGCGAGCTCGGCTCGGTGGCGGGCATCTGCTGGCCGGGCGCGAGGGCAATTTCGACGTCCGGATCGTTGACGATCTGGCGGAGACGGGCGATCACATCCTCTTTCGATTCACCAGGCATGCGGCGCACGTCGATCTGCGCCTCCGCCACGTTGGGGATCACGTTGATTTTCAGGCCCGCGTGAAGCATGGTGGGGACCACGGTGGTGCGCAGCATGGTATCGATTTCAGGATCGTGGCTACGAATCTGAATCGCGGCGGCCTGCGCTGTTGCGGGATCCTCCAGCCGGCGGCGGAGCGGCTCCAGCCAGGAAAAGTCGGGAAGCCGAGCCAGGTCGCGCAGATAGCGCCGGGTGGTCGGGTTCAGGTGCACCGGCTCTTCGGCACGGGATAGCTTGGACACCGCCTCCGAGACATGCACCACGGGATTGTCGCCGCGCGGCATGGATCCATGACCCGCGACGCCGCGGGCGGTGACGACGATGCGGGTGGGAATCTTTTCCGTGGTCTGGACGTTGAAAACCTTCGGACCATCTTTGGTTTCGAGAATATAACCGCCTTCGTTCAGGGCGAATTCGGCGTCGATCTTGGGGTATTGATGCTGGATCATCCACTCGATGCCGGTGGATCCGGCCTCTTCGTCGGCTTCGGAGAACAGGATGATGTCGCGGGCCGGCTTGATGTTGCGGCGCTTGATCTCCACCATGACGGCAAGCTCGGCGGCCAGCAGGGACTTATCGTCCTGGGCGCCGCGCCCGTAGATGAAACCGTTGCGATTTTCGCCGCTGAAGGGGTCGACGGTCCACTGGTTGCGGTCGGCGGGCACCACATCGCTATGGGCCATCAGCAGCAGCGGGCGGCCTTTGCCGGTTCCCTTGAGCCGGGCGACGAAGTTCAGACGATGCGGGTCGGAGCCGAGCAGCTCACAGGGAATCCCATGAGCGTCGGCGACTTGTTTGAGATATTCGGCGACTTTGGATTCATTGCCGGGCGGATTTGACGTATCCAGGCGCACCAGGTCGATCAGGTACTGCCGGGTACGATCGCCCAGAGGCCGATTATCGTCGGAGGCCTCCCCGAAGGCCACCATCGTAATCAGCAAGGCCGCGATCGGCGAAGCCGCAATCCGCAAGGCGTGAATACGCCGCATTTAAACCAAATCTTAGCATGGCGAATCCAACGGACGCTCACCGGCGCTCGAAAAAAAGACAGGCATTGCGCGGCGCGGTATGCTAGAAAGTCATGGCAAGCCGCAGCGTAAACAAAGTGATTCTGATCGGCCATTTGGGCCGCGACGCCGAGACGGCGTACACCGCCTCGCAGGTCCCGGTCACGAAATTTTCGGTGGCCACCAATCGCCGCTGGAAGGATCAGCAGACCGGCGAATGGAAAGAAGAAACCAACTGGACCAACGTGGTTCTGTGGCGCAACGAGAACGTAGCTCCGTACCTGACCAAGGGCAAGCAGGTCTACGTGGAAGGCCGGATCCAGACTCGCAGCTATGACGATAAGGACGGCAAGAAGGTCTGGGCGACCGACGTAGTCGCGGAAGACGTCATCCTGCTGGGCGGACGCGGCGAAGGCGGCGGCCCGGGGATGGACGAGGGGTTCTCGCAGGAGGCTCCGATGCGCAGCGCTCCGCGGCCCAGGCAGGCGACGGCTCCATCCGCTCCGCCGTCGAATGAAGGCGTCACCGACGACGACGTTCCGTTCTAAGGAAGAAACAAGCCGGCTGCTTTACTGTTATGACGGAATGGAAATTCCGCCGCGGCGCTGCTTGAAATACGTGTCTGAGCTGATGCCGACGATGCGGGATTTATCCACCGGCGGGGGCTTGACGGGATCGTCGAACCAGGCCTCGATCCGGCCGGTGATTTTGTCCTTCAGCGCTCCGGGCGCGCCGGTCACCTTGCTGAGGCCGGTTTTCACGCTGTAATTCTGCTCGACCACGCCCTTGGCGCGATCCATGCCCGGAATCTCCAGGCGCGATACTCCAATGAACACCCGGGCCTTGTCGAGCACCGGCTGAATTTTACCGACCAGGCGCTCGACATCGAAGGTCCAGTGCGGGGTGCCGTAATCGGCGACGGCGAAGTTGATGATGGTGCTGTGGTCCTGAACGACCAGGAAATAGCAGCCGAGAATGGGGCTGACCTTGAACAGGTCCATATTCAACGCGCCCAGTTCCAGCATCTGCTGGCCGGCCTGGCATTCCTTATAGTCGCGAACGTATTCGATGATGGTCTGGAAAATTTCCGCCAGGATTTCGAGAAGACCAAGCACCGGTCCGGTGACGGCGCCGCCATCGGCGAATACTCCGAGGGCCTTGCCGGTGAAGGAAACAGTCTTGACGGTGGCTTTCGCGGCCTCTGATTTGATTTCGCGATCGATCAGCTCGAGTAGCGCGTCGAAGGCGGCCTCGGGGTCGCGCGGCGCGATGGCGAAGCGGGAATCCTCAATTGTGCCGGCATCCCAGACTTTCTTGGCGACGCCGATCCATCCGATCAGGGCTTTTCCACCGCTCGAAATGGTGCCGACGAAGGGACTCAGCGTGGTGGCGAAGTGTTCCACGCTACCCAGGTGCAGCGCCGTGAAAATGTGATTCGGATCGATGCCGGGACACAATTCGCGGCAGAATTCGGTGACCTTGATCTTGATGGTGGCGAAGGTCCCGGTCATATCGCTCTTCGAAGATGCGATCGCCGCCGCTTTGCCGCCCTGCTTCAACAAGCTGACTCCGGTGTTGATGCTCTCCCCGCTCTTGATGATTTTTCCGACGGTGGTGGCGCCTTCGGAAACCGAGCCCGCTCCAGTCTTGAACTTCTCCCACTTGGTGCCGACGCCGGAGGCCATTCCGACCAGCGTGCTTTTCCGGAACTGGAGCGTCTTGCCCTCGAACATCTTTTGCAGCGCCAGTGCCTGGGAGCGGCTGATGTACTGCATGGCTTCGATTTCTTCAGGCGAGAGGTGCCGGCGGTCGACGTCGAGCAAAGCACGATGAAGATTGGTGACCGCGCCCTTTTCATTACGGACGCTCTTGCGCCAGTCTTTGCCCTGTTTGCTTTGTTCGAATCGCCAGCGATCGAGGGCGACCTTTATCGCGTCGCGATGGGGAGGGCTTTTAGCGCCGCCATACTTCTTGATCGCCTCATCCACTGCTTTCAGAAAACTGCTGCGGGGGCTGGTGAGGGAATAGGTATCCTTCATCCACTGGTCGTAGGACGGTATGTCAGCCATGGTGGTCGGAACAGACAGTATAGCTGACCCGACTGGGAGCGATGCAGGCCTAGGGCGTTTTACTGCGGAGGCTTAGGCGTCTCGGCGATGGTTCCTCCGAGACCGGCGTAGGTTTCTTTCACCTTGACGACTTTCGGCCCGGAGAATGTGACGAAGGTGACGCGGCCGGGAGGAGTACCGTAGATCCAGTCCTCATATTCGACGTTATCCTTCACCTCGCGGGTCTTGTGAGTCGGGTGACCGAGGGCGAGCAGCACCTGATCGCGATCCATGCCTTCCATGGCTTTCTTGGCTTCGATGGCTTTTTTGACTTCAGGCGGGACGGTGTCGATGTATTGCTGGGTGACGGTCTGCTGATCGAAATTCAAAACCGGCTTGAGCATCTTCTTTACGTCGGCGGAACTGATTTCGCCGATGGGCTCATTGAAGCGCAGCGCGACGGTGGTGCCGCCGGGCGCATTGGAGTTCTGGCCTCCGTTGATGGGATTCATGGCACCGCCCATACCGACGGAGAGATGATCTTTCCAGGCGCTCTTGTTGCGCATGCCGTGATTGATTTCGAGAATGATGGCGTCCTTCTCGATTTCGACGTGGGTGACCTGGACCAGATCGCCGATGCGGCCGGCGGGTCCGTACTCTCTAGCGGCGGCGGACCAGACCTGCTTGTCATAGGTGCCGTCGGTCTGGACGTCGAGGGTTTTTTTCGAGCGCGGCAGCGGGACCTTCACCGTGGCGTATTCGGCGGTGAGCCCACGAAGGATCTCCACGCGCTGATCGATGGTGAGCTTTTTCTGATCGGCCAGGGCCATCTGGTCGAGCGACGCGACGGCGATGAAGGCGGCCAAGACTCGCGGAGAAATCTTCGACATACCGTACCTCTAACGACGACTAACCTTCGTCCGGATCCGGAAATACCCGAAGCACCAGCGCGAACAGCGCCACCACGATCAGGGTGGTCAACACGCTGCCCTCCGGACCATAACTGCCGCCGCTCCAGAGCGAGCCGACGCTCCAGCGCAGCGTATATCCGGTCACACCCATTGTAAACCCGCTTAAGTTTACTCCGAACAGGGGTAAGGCGAAATTCCAGCCGAAGTGCAGGCCGATGGGCAGCCACAGGGCGCGGGTGCGAAGGTAGGCGAAGCCGAGCAGGACTCCCCACAGCATCGTATTGCAAATACCGAAGATGGTGGCGTTCTGGTTGCCCATATGGGCGAAGCCGAAGATGATGCTGACGGGAAGAATGGTGGCCCACGGGCCCAGGAATCGAATCAGCAACTGAAAGGCGTAACCGTGAAACAGCATTTCCTCGCCGAACGCGCCGAACAGGAGCACCACGCTGACGAAGGCGAAGCTGGCCCAGGGATGCTCGACCGCGGGCGCGGCTTCGAAACGCGCCGCGCGGACGGCGACCGGCCCACCGGCGACGATGACGGCGGCGACGATGGCGGCGGCGGCTCCGATGAAAAATTCGCGCCCGGAGGTGGCCGCCCATCCGAGGCCGAGGTCGGACAGGCGGCCGCGCTCATAGATCCGCACGGTGATCGCGTTGGCGAGAGCCGAGGCGGCAAAGGTGGACATGGCGGAGGTGACAAGCAGGCCGGCGAGCGGATACAGCGCGACAGGCAGCAGGATCATGGCGATCCAGGCGATCAGAATGAACAGGCCGACGCGCAGCAGGACGCCGATCTTATCGGGCTGCGGGGCGGCGGCAATAGGGGATGCCGCGCTCATGACGAGACCCGAATGCGGACGCCGCGGCGTGCGATTTTCACGGGCAGGACGGTGGCGCCTTCGCGCTCCACGGCGGCGGCAACGCGGTCGCGCGAGTCAGGCTCGGTCAGAAAGAGGACGCATCCTCCGCCGCCGGCTCCGCAGACCTTGGCGGCGCGGGCTCCACGGCGGCGTGTGGTAACGATGAGACGATCGATCAGCGGAGTGGATATTCCCGGCGCGTTGCGTTTACGATGGGTCCACTCCTCGCGCATCAGGCGAGCCGTTTCGTTCCAGTCGGCCCGTTCGAGCGAGGCGCGCATGGCGTGGGCGATGGCCGCGATGGTCTGGAAATTCCGGTGGACTCGTCGCGACCCGTCAATGTGTCCCTTGGTCACTTCCCAATTATTGATTCCGGAGTTGCGCGGCACGCCGGTGTAGGCGAGGACGATGCGGCGTTCCAGATCCTGCGGATTGACGCTCAGCGCGACGCGTCCGATGCCGGCGCAGCCCAATTCGATGGCGCTGATTCCTCCATACATGGCCGGATAATAATCCTGGCAGCCGGTGGGGACGCGAATGATGCGCGCTTCGATGTTCTGCGAAATCTCGCGCAGCTTTTCGATGGAATAGCCGCATCCCAGCCAGCGATTGAAGGCGCTGGCGATGGCGATGATCAGCGCCGAAGATCCGGAGATGCCTGCGCCGGCGGGCGATTCCGAGCCGATTTCGAGATGAAATCCTTGACGCGGGCGGAAGAAGCGTACGATTTCGGCCGGCAGGGGCAGGGGATGGTGCCGGGCGCGCAGCAGGACGTCGAGCGATTCATAGGAACAGCGGCGATCGAGATCGGTGGAATGGAAGGAGATGCGGGACCCGGGGCGCGGATGGAGGGACGCGACGGTGTAGCGGTCGACCGCGAAATTCAAAGTGACGGCGTTTTCGTGGAACAGGTACAGCGGCCAGATATCGAGGGTGCCGCCGGCGAGATCGACGCGGCAAGGGGCATGACAGCGAACGTACATTAGCTTAATGAAAGCCTATGCTCTCATATTTCGGAGCCGCGACCGGCGGAACGATTTTTACGCGGGCCGGGGTTACAGGTCCAGAAGGTAGCCTCGCTTGCCGACGTTTCTGGCTCGGGTCGAGCCCATCTGAATCGCGACGCCTTCGGCTTCGTGAATGTGGCCGCAGAAGAAATATTCGGGTTGATGGCGCTCGATGAATTCGCGGATCGCGCGGCTGCCGGCATGTAGTCCTTCATGGACCCGGTCGAGGGCGGTATTGAGCGGAGGGGCGTGGGCGATCAGGACCAGCGGCTTCAGGCTCGCGAATTTTTCGAGGCGCGCGGCGAGTTCCTCTTCGCTATATTCGCCGGGCGTGTTGAACGGAGTCGGGCTCGAATAGCCGAGGCCGGCGACGTGGACGCCGTTGATTTCGAGGGTTCCGCCATGGAAATTGACGAAGCCGTAACGGGCGCAGAATTGGGCAATGTCGCGCTCCGACTCATGATTCCCGGGCAGTACATAAATGTGCCCGGCGCGGCGCTTCATGATGTCGCCCATCTGGTCCAGGCCGCGCGCCCAGCTGACCAGGTCGCCGGCGGCGAAGTAGTCATCGGCCTCGATGTTCATGAGATTTTCGAGGGCGCCGGCGTCGTTATGGATGTCGGAGAAGACCAGGAGCTTCATGACGTTTTTCCGATGATCCCAAATTTGCTCGCGTGGCGCGTCGGATGGACACAGGTCGCGATGGAATGTTGGCTGATTTAAGAGAGAATTCGATGGAACGTGAAGTGCTTGGACCGCCTCGTGAAATTTCTTCCAGTTCTCTGCCTGGCCGCACAGATTTCACAAGCCCAGGTGATTGCTTCGCCGGTGAATATTTCCAAGCTCGCGACGGATGACTCGGGGCAGACCGTTTATTTTTCGACTCCGCTGCGGCTGCGGGGGTCGAATGACTATCCGTGGGCGAAGATTTATACGTCCGGCCCAAACGGATTCACGTTGTTCTCGCAAGCGAACACAGGTATGGGCGGCCCGACCGGGTATTTGCGGAATTCGGTCAGCGTGAGCGGCGACGGGAGCGTGATCGCGATCAACTCGTCGGCGCCGTGCTACAGCGAGTCGCTGTGCGCGCAGATCGACCAGAATTTCACCGATATTCTGATCGGCGGCGCCGACCGGCAGTATCCCGGAACGGCGCAGGTGAGCCGCGGCGGGCGATACGCGATGTTGTATCGCGAGATTCCGGAACATTTCGCGGGGCAGACGTTTAATCCTCCACTGGGCGTGAGCCGGCTGGATCTGACGACGGGATCGATCACGCCGGTGCCCGCGTGTTCGCTCGAGATCGCGGCGGATGGGACCTGCCTGGGAACGGCGAATGGAAATTTCGTGCTGATCAGCCCGTCGGGCGCGCAGACGAGCCTGGGAGCTTCGGGGCCGGTGGCGTTTGAGAAGCTGGCGACGGATGGGTCGTTCGTGATTTACGGAGTCGGAACGAACGCGGAGGCACCGGTGGCGGAGATCCGGATACGGAGGCTCGACGGGTCCGATCAGATGTTGGCGGAGGTGGGGGAGGATCCTACGCTGTCGGCGGATGGGAGTGAGCTCCTATATCGGGTTCCGGTGAATGGGGCGCCGCAGGCGTTCCTGCTCAGTCTGAAATCGCCGGGAAGCCCGTGGCAGCTCACATCGGAGCCGCAGGGATTGACCGAAGCGGTGCTGAGCGGCGACGGCGGCACGATCGCGGCGGCGACGCCGGAGGGCGGGCTGATTACGGTTCAGATCCAGACGGGCGCGCGGACGGTGAAGATCGGCGCGACACCCGCGATACCGGCGCCGGGGGCGCTGCTTAATAACGCCGGCTCGCTGCCGCTGCTGCCATCACCCGGGTCGACGTACAGCATCGATGTGATTGGCGCGACGGATCAGAGCGTCGGGGGAACGCCGCCCCTCGGGTTCGAACTCGGGGGCATAAGAGTGCTGGTGGATGGCGTCCCGGCGGCGATGTATTCGGTGTCGCCGGCGCAGGTGACGTTTCAGGTCGCCTGGGAGACGCCGACCGGCGCTCCGGGAAGCGGTCCGCAGATCCATACGATCGCGGTTCAGGCAGGCGATCCGAACTGGGAAGCGGCGGTGCAGGTTAGCGGCATCCTCGCGGTCAATCCGTCTGCGGTGTTTCTCGGCACCGATCTGGACGGAAAGACGAAGCTATGGGCGATCCATCAGAACTGGCACGGACTGGTGACAGCGGAAGATCCGGCGGCGCCGGGCGAGATCGTGAATTTTTACGCGACCGGGGTCGGGCCCTCTCCGCAGCCGCTGGCGACGGGCGCGGCAGGGCCGATTCCTCCTGTGTCGGTTCCGCTGCCAGAGGCCGGTTGCACCTGGACGGATTATGCCCCACCGTTCGAACCAGTGACGTTTCCGTTTATAGGGTTCGCGCCGGGAATCGTCGGATATTATCAGGTCGCTCTGAAGGTTCCGGACGATTTCGGGTTCACCACGCTGAATCCGCAATGCAACGGAACGGACGGCAGCTACACCTTCGGCGGAGGATTCGCCGTGAAACCCGCACGCTAGCGGTCCACGTTATCATAGTTACGGAACCTTCCGCATGTCGAAATCCCCTACGCCAAGTGTGAATAGTTGGCTCGAAGATGAGCTATATCAACAATATCGATACGATCAGAAGACCGTGGACCCGGGTTGGAAACAGGTTTTTGAACCGAATGGAAACACGGCAAAAGAGAGTCCTGTAACACCCAATGGGACCACTACCGGGACGATCTCCGCCGTCCCCGTCGCCAGAGTTCAGGAGACTCCGGCGGTGCCCGTTGCGCCTGGCGATCAGATGGTGCCTTTGCGCGGGCCCGCGTTAAGAATCGCCGAGAATATGACGGCGAGCCTGACCATTCCGGTCGCCACCAGCCAGCGAGTGATGCCGGTGAAGGTGATCGAGGAAAACCGGCGGCTGATCAATGAACACCGGTCGCTGGCGGGACAGAGCAAGCTGTCTTATACCCACCTGATTGGATGGGCGATCGTGAAGGCGATCGGCGAAGTGCCGGCGCTGAATCAGGCATATTCCGAGCAGGGCGAAGAATCTTTCCGGGTGGCGCGCAAGCACGTGAACCTGGGAATCGCGGTGGACGTCGCCGGTAAGGATGGTGTGCGATCGCTGAAAGTGCCGTCGATCAAAGCCGCGGAAGCGATGAATTTCGGGCAGTTTTTAGCGGCTTATGACGATCTGGTGGCGCGCACCCGCGCCAACAAGCTGCAGGTATCGGACTTTGAAGGCACCTCCATTTCCCTGACCAATCCGGGAACGGTGGGGACCATGGGATCGAATCCGCGGCTGATGCCGGGGCAGGGCGCGATTATCGCGACCGGCGCGATCGATTATCCGCCGGAGTATCGCGGCGTTCCCGAAGACGCGCGCACTTCGCTGGGACTCAGCAAAGTGATGACGGTGACCTGCACTTACGATCACCGCGTGATCCAGGGCGCGGAATCGGGCGCGTTTCTGGGCCGGCTGCAGGCGTTGCTCGAAGGCGAAGATCATTTCTACGAAGAAGTTTTCCGGGATCTGGGCATTGCGCTGCGTCCCCTGCGCTGGGAAGCGGACCAGGCGTCGGCGCCGGTGATCAACGCCGATCCGATGAAGCAGGCTGCGGTGGCGCGGATGATTCAGGCCTGGCGGGAGCGTGGGCATCTGATCGCGGATCTGGATCCGCTGGGATCGACGCGCCCGCCGCATCCGGACCTGGAGCCGTCGGCGCACGGGCTCACTATCTGGGATCTGGACCGGACTTTCCACGGCGGAACGTTCGGGGTGACGACGCTGCGCGCGCTGATCGACCGGCTGCGGCTCACTTACGCCGGGAAGATGGGCGTGCAGTACATGCACATCGAGAATCCGGAGGAGCGGGTCTGGCTGCAGCAGCGGATGGAGCCGTCGGCGAACCGCTGGCCGCTTGATCCGGCAACTCGCCGGCGCATCCTGAAGGACGTGATCGAAGCCGAGGGCTTCGAGCTGTTCCTGGATACCCGCTTCAAGGGGCACAAACGATTTTCGATTGAAGGCGGCGAATCCCTGCTGGCCATGATCGTGGAGCTGCTGGAGCGCGGCGCCGCGAACGGCGTGCACGAATGCGTGGTCGGGATGTCGCATCGCGGGCGGCTGAGCACGCTCGCGAACATCGTAGGCAAGAGCATGGTGCAGCTCTTTTCCGAATTCGACGGCGCCGTGGATCCCGAATCGTTCGAAGGCCAGGGCGACGTGAAGTATCACCTGGGCGCGACCGGCGTGTCGGAAAACGTCGGCGGGCAAGGACATTACCGTCTCCGTCGCCTTCAATCCGAGCCACCTGGAAGCCGTGAATCCGGTGGCCGAAGGGTTGACGCGTCCGAAGCAGGACCGGCTGGGCGATGAGGATCGCAGCGCGTGATCCCGCTGATCATCCACGGCGACGCGGCGATGGCGGGCCAGGGCGTGGTGGCCGAGACGATGAATCTTTCCCGCGTCGCCGGCTACGATACCGGCGGAAGCGTGCACATCGTGGTCAACAATCAGATCGGTTTCACCACCAATCCAGAAGCGGGGCGCTCCTCCACCTATTGCACCGATGTCGCGCTGGCCTTCGGATGCCCGGTGTTCCATGTCAATGCCGACGATCCGGAAGCGTGCGTGCGGTCGATGCAGCTGGCCTACGATTACCGCCAGCGATTCCACAAGGACGTAGTCATCGACATGATGTGCTACCGGAAGTACGGGCACAACGAAGCCGACGATCCGAGCTACACGCAGCCGGTGATGTATCGCAAGATCCGCGAGCACAAGCCGGTGACGGCGATTTACGGGGCTCGCCTGCAGCAGGAAGGCCTGGTGACGGCGGAAGAAACCAAGGCCTACGCGGACGCGCAGAAGCAGCGCTTCAACGCGATGTACGACCAGGCGCAATCGAACAAGCAGAATTACGAATTGCAGGAGCTGAGCGCGATTCCGGCCGAGGCGATTCCCATGGATCAGCCTCCGGAGGCGGTGGATCGCGCGATGCTCGAACGCATCGTCGACCGGATCACGGAATTTCCGGCGGATTTTCATCTCCATCCAAAGTTGACCGGCTTTATTAAAAAACGGCGCGAGACGCTGGCGATGCCGGGCGCGCATATCGATTGGGCGCTGGCGGAAGTGCTGGCGTTCGGGAGCCTGGTGCTCGAAGGTACGCCGGTGCGGTTGAGCGGCGAAGATAGCGGACGCGGCACGTTCAGCCAGCGCCACGTGGAATATCACGACGCGGAAAACGACCGCGTATACGTTCCGCTGCAGCATCTATCGGCCGATCAGGCGCGCTTTGAGGTGTACAACAGCCCCTTGAGCGAATTCGCGGTGATGGGATTCGAATTCGGCTACAGCGTGGCCGATCCACTGACGCTGGTGCTGTGGGAGGCGCAGTTCGGCGATTTCGCGAACGGCGCGCAGGTGATCATCGATCAATTCCTGACCGCCGCCGAAACCGAAGTGGGGCCAGCCGAGCGGCCTGGTTCTGCTGCTGCCGCACGGACAGGAAGGGCAGGGGCCGGAGCATTCGAGCGCTCGCCTGGAGCGATTCCTGCAACTTTGCTCGGAAAATAATCTGCGCGTGGCGAATCTGCACCACACCGGCGCAGTATTTCCATCTGCTGCGGCGGCAGATGCGCGGCGGTCACGATCGGCGCGGACTGCGCAAGCCCCTCGTAGTCATGACTCCAAAGAGTCTGCTGCGGCACGCCAAAGTGGTTTCGACCGTGGCAGAGCTGACCGATGGCGTGTTCGAGCCGCTGATGGACGACGCAGCCATCGGCGATCCCAAGGCGGTTCGCAAAATTCTGGTGTGCAGCGGCAAGATTTACTACGAGCTGGCGGCGGCGCGCGATGAACGCCGCGCGGCGGATACCGCGATCATCCGCATCGAGCAGCTTTATCCTTTCCCGGAAGCGGAGTTCGCGGAGATTCTGGCGAAGTATCCGGCGGCGGGCGAAGTGGTCTGGGTCCAGGAAGAACCGCGAAACATGGGCGCGTGGGCCTTCGTGCGCGGACTGGATCCAACCGACCTTGAAGCGCAGCATCGCAGATCGGATACGCGGGCCGTCCGGAAAGCGCGAGCACGGCGCCAGGATCGCTGAAACGGCATCAGCAGGAGCAGGCGGAGCTGATCGAGCAGGCCTTCGGTCCGCCGACGGTGGAGCGGACGAGCTGGAAACGTCTGCGCCGTCTACGGCAGAGCCGCTGACGAGGCAGCCCTGGTTTTTTCCATACGGATCACGGGAAGTGTGATGCCGCCGCCGAGCGGGACCTGGATGTGTTCCACCGGATGATAGCCGCGGGTGGTATAAAGCGGCACTCCGGTTAGCGTCGCGCCGAGCTCGAAACGTGAGAAGCCGGCTTCGGCGGCGGCGTGTTCACAGGCGTTAAGAATCGCCGAGCCGATACCGCGCCGCGCGAAATTCGGATGGACGAAAAACGCCCGGATCTTGGCGGCGTCGGTGCGCGGATCGAGAAGATCGTCGGCGCGGGTGTGAAATTGATCGCCTCCGTAGAGAGTCCGGCGCTTGCTCCAGCCGCCGCATCCCGCGATCATCTGATCCGCCTCCATGACGAAATAGGTGCCATCGGCGATGAGCTGCGTATCGACGCCGAAGACGGTGCCGAGCGCTGCTTCAATTTGCGCGGGCGAATAATCGGCGGCTTGCAGACCGCGCACCGAAGCGTCGATCAAGACCCGCAACGCGGGAACATCGGCGGGCGAGGCAAGGCGCAGAGTGAAATCGGCCATCGCGACATCTACATGGACGCCCGGCGCGGATTCGCTCCGCTCCACTGGCGCTGGAATAACGCGGTTCCTTCGTTCGACAGCAGCACCCACAGGCCATAAATCCCGAGCGCGGTGTGGATGGGGAAGCCCGGTAATTCGAGCGCGGAGATGATGATGGTCAGAATGCGCGCCCAGGGTTGATAGGTGAGCAATCCGACGCCGGCAATCAGGCCAGGCACGGAAATGACCAGCACGACGACCGTCGCCACCAAGCCGACCAGGCCCAGCACGGCGCTTCCGACCATGGCGTCGTCGGCGTTGTCGGCGAAGTGAACGATACCGGCCAAACCGCCAAAAATAGTAAACACAATCAGCGCGCCGAGCACGCCAAGACATCCGAGCACGATGTGCAGGATCGCCAGAATCTTCACATGCTGCTGCATGGAGTGTTTCCCCCGAAATTAGTATACGCAGACCGGGCGGCGCGTGTTCGCTTATTGCGCGGTAATTTCGAACGGAGCCGAGGCGGCGCTTTCGCGTCCGTTGGTACCAACGGCGGTGACGGTGTAGCGATACTTCTTGCCGGATTCGATCGCGCGATCGCTGTAAGTGGGCGCGGGAATCAGGGACGCGACCTTTTGCGGCGCGCCATTGTCGGTGGCGCGATACACGTTGTAGCCCTGGAAGCGAGCGTCGGTGTTGCGCTCCCAGGAAAGGTCGATGGAGGCGACGCCCTGTTCGGCGGTAAGGCCGGAAGGCGTCAGCGGCGGGAACACGTCTTCGGGAGTGATGGGTTGCGACTCGACCGTGACGCTTTGCAGATATTCGCCGCCGAAGGCCTGGACATAATACGTATATTTGGTTCCCAACTCGATGGAGGTATCGAGATACTCGGGGTGATCGCTTTCTCCGAGCTGGTCGGGGGGCTGGGCGGCGGTGGCGCGATAGATGCGGAAATGCGCCGCGGGCGATTGCCAGGTGAGCTTCACGCCGTCGCGATCATTCTCGGCTTTTAGATCGGTGGGAGCGGCCAGGGGCGTCGCGATGGTCATGTTCCGCAACGCCGACCAATCCGACCATTTGTTCTTGGGTCCCATGGAGCGCACGGCGATGCCGACTTCCTTGCCCACCCATTCCCGCGCGTCGACCGAAAAATCCATGGCGCCGGGCGCGGTCGCGGGAACCGGATAAGCCTTCGCTGCCGCGGCCCACTGATCCATGTTGAAGGGATTCGGAATGGTCCCGACGCGCAGCTCGACGCGCTCGCACCGTTTTGAGCTGCAGGCCTTCGGTGGTCATGGCGGGAATGGTGAAATCGGCGCGGATCTTAGCGCCATACTCGGCCACCCGAAGATCCACGACCCGCATGGGGATGTCGAGCGCGGGAGGCAGCACGGGACCGATGTATCCGCAGCCGGCGAGAATCGCCAGCAGCGGAATCGCAAACGCCGGCTTCACAGAATATACCGGCTCAGGTCCTGATCCTTGACGATTTCGGCGAGCTGCTTGCGCACGTAGACGGCGTCGACCTTCACGTTTTTCTTCTTCAGGTCCGGACCGTCGAAAGAAACATCCTCCAGCAGTTTTTCGAGGATGGTATGAAGGCGGCGCGCGCCGATATTTTCGGTGGACTGATTCACCTGCGCGGCGAAGGACGAAATTTCCTGCAGCGCATCCTCGGTGAAGGTGAGCTTGATGCCCTCGGTATCGAGCAGCGCCTGATACTGCTTGATCAGGGCGTTTTTCGGCTCCTTGAGAATGCGGATGAAATCGGCTTCGGTGAGCGATTTCAGTTCAACGCGAATCGGGAAGCGGCCTTGCAGCTCCGGAATCATGTCGCTGGGCTTCGAAACGTGGAAGGCGCCGGCGGCGATGAACAGTATATGATCCGTGCGGACGAAGCCGTAGCGGGTATTAACGGTGGTGCCTTCGACGATGGGCAGAATGTCGCGCTGCACGCCTTCGCGGCTGACATCGGGACCGTGGCCGCCTTCGCGCCCGGCGATCTTGTCGATCTCGTCGAGGAAAATAATCCCGCTGCGCTCCACGCGCTCGATCGCCACGCGGGTCACCTGGTCCATGTCGACCAGCTTCTGTTCCTCTTCCTGGACCAGATAATCGAGCGCCTCGCCGACGCGCATCTTGCGCTTGCGGGACCGGCCGCCAAACAGGCCGGGAAGAACATCCTTGAGATTGATGTCCATTTCCTCGATGCCGGAGGCGGTGGTGACTTCAAACGTCGGGCCGCGTTCCTTGACGTCCACTTCCACCATGCGGTCGTCCAGTTTTCCGGCACGCAGCTTTTCGCGAAGCTTTTCGCGAGTGCGTTCGGTGCTGTCGGTGGGCTCGGGCTGATTGGGCATCAGCAGATCGAGCAGACGCTCCTCGGCTTGGCGCTCGGCGCGCTCGCCGACTTCGGCCAGACGCTCCTCACGAACCATATCGATGCCGATTTCGACCAGATCGCGGATCATGGACTCGACATCGCGGCCGACATAGCCGACTTCGGTGAACTTGCTGGCCTCGACTTTGAGAAACGGCGAATTAGCGAGCTTGGCGAGACGCCGCGCCAGCTCGGTTTTGCCGACGCCGGTGGGGCCGATCATCAGAATATTTTTCGGCATCACCTCGTCGGCCATCTCCGGCTCGAGTTTTTGGCGACGAATCCGGTTGCGCAGAGCAATGGCGACGGCGCGCTTCGCATCCGCCTGGCCGATGACGTACTTATCGAGCTCGCGGACAATTTCGCGGGGAGTCAGCTCATCGAGCACGGGCGCGTCCTCGGCGGCTTGTGCGGGAAGATAAATGACCATCAGCCGAGCTCCTCATAGACGATACTTTCATTGGTATAGATGCAGGTTCTTGCCGCGATCGCCATGGATTTCTCGACGATCTGCCGGGCGGAGAGCTTGGTATTTTCCATCAGCGCGGTGGCCGCCGATTTGGCGTAAGGGCCGCCGGAGCCGATGGCGGCGATGTGGTCGTCAGGCTCGATGACGTCGCCGGTTCCGCTCACGATGTAGGTATTTTCGACGTCCGCCACCAGCAGCAGAGCCTCCAAATGACGCAGCATGCGATCGGTGCGCCAATCCTTGGCCAGTTCCACCACGGAGCGCGCGAGGTTGCCGTTATGCTGCTCGAGCTTGGTCTCGAAGCGCGCGAACAGCGCGAACGCGTCCGCGGTGGAGCCGGCGAATCCCGCCATAATCTTACCGCTGTGCAGGCGGCGCAATTTCTTGGCCGAGGCTTTAAGCACCTCACTACCCATGGTCACTTGTCCATCGCCGGCCATGACCACCTTGCCGTCGCGGCGCACACACAAAATGGTGGTCGACCGAATCCTCTTTTTAACTGTCACAAATTTTAGTGTGGCACACGTTGAACGAGATGGACACGCTCCCCGGGGTGGATTGGTACCGTAGAATCGTGGCCGAAAGCCTGAAAGCTCTTTTTCTTCTCTACGTTAAGCCTGGTGCGGCGATGAGCCGGATTCTGGATCGCGGACGGCTGTGGTTCGCCATTTCCGCGTCGCTGGCGGTTTCGTTCTTGCTGCATGCTCCGGACATCCCGGTGCGCGGGACAGCGCCGGCGTGGATGCGATTTATCGCCTACGCTCCCGGCGCGTGGCTGGCGCCGCTGATGATTCTCGCGGCGGTGCTGGTTCCGGCCATCATCGTGATTCGCGCCGCGACCGGCCGCGGCAGTTTCAGCGCGCTGATCCAGAGCGATTATTCGCCGCTGTTGCTGTGCCTCTTGATGGCGTGGACGGCCGCTTATCTTCCGCTGGCCGCCGCGCGAATGATGTTGGATTACGAACTCCTGTTCGATCCGCTGGTGTTCCTGATCGTAAACGCGTATTTCGCGGTGCTGGCGATTTTCGCGGTGCGGACGATGTATGGAACCGGATTCGGCGCGGCGATCGGAACCACGGCGCTCGGCTGGGTGGCGGGTGTCGCGGGCTCGGCGCTGATCGGAGTGGTGGGACCGTTGTTGTACTTCCTCGGATCGCCGATGCTGCTCATTCTGCTGTATTTCGCGTTCGGCTCCAGGCTGCAGTCGCTGGGCGCGGTAATGCGCAATCGGCAGCACTTCCAGCAGCAGCTCGAGATCGCGACCAACAATCCGCACGATGCCGACGCGCATTATCAGCTTGGGCTGGTATATCAGGAGCGGCGGCAATTATCGGAGGCGGCTGCGCGATTCGAGCGCGCCGTGCAGATCGACCCATCGTTCGCCGATGCGCATCTGCAGCTCGGCGTGATCGCGCGGGGACAACAGCGGATCGACGACGCCATCCGGCATCTGGAAACGGCGGCCAGAATCGACGACAAACTGGCGCAGAACGATGTCTGGCGCGAATTGGGCGCGGCGTATCTGGACGCGTCACGCTTGGACGATGCCGTGGCGGCGCTACAGAAATTTACCGATCGCCGTTCCTACGATCCCGAGGGACTGTACTGGTTCGGAAGGGCGCTGGCGGCCAAAGGACGCGGCGTCGAGGCTCGTGAGATGTTCGAGCGCGCCATCGAAGCAGTCAAGACAATGCCGTCGCACCGGCGCGCGCAAGTCCGCCAATGGGGCAGCCGCGCAAAATCGGAACTCTCGTAACCTCGTTGTAAAAAACCACGCGCAAAACTGCCAAAAGGTTGTACTATGGGGCAATCGGGGTCACACAGAGGCGAAAAACATGAAATTAAATACGATTTTGTGCAGAATTACGTTCGCATTGTCGGCATTTTTTGCCGGAATTTGTTCCGGACAGAACATTACGGGATCCATTGTGGGAGCGGTGCAGGATCCGTCGGGCGCGGGGGTTCCGAACGCGCAAGTAGTTGTAACTAATCTAGATAGAAATTCCATTGCACGAACCACGATGACCGACGGAGGCGGAAATTACAGCGCCGACCTGTTGGATGTAGGTCATTACTCCGTTTCCGCGGAGGCAAAGGGGTTCAAGAAAGCCACGCTGACACATATAAACCTGAATGTCGCGGACAAGCTGACCGTCAATTTGAAGCTGGAAGTCGGCGACGTGCAACAGGAAGTCACCGTGGAATCCGCCCCGTTGCAGGTGTCGCTGCAATCGGGGGAGCAAAGCACGGTGGTCAACGGCACGCAGATTCGCGAGCTGGCGTTGATCACCAGGAACTATGCGCAGCTGGTGGGGATGATGCCCGGCGTGAGCTCCGGTTCGGTGGACCAGCTTTACGTGGGAACGTCGCTGCCGTCGGGGGTTACCGCGACCATCCCATTCGCGATCAACGGGGCGCGCAATTCGGGCAGCGCATGGCTCGTGGACGGAGCGGACAATGTCGATCGCGGATCGAATTTAACGTTACTGACAACACCCAGCATCGACGCGATCGATGAGTTCAAGGTCCTGCGCAGTGGATACGGCGCCGACATGGGTCGCGCGGGCGGGGGGCAGATCAGCGTCATCACCAAATCCGGATCCAATCAGTTTCACGGCGACTTGTACGAGTTTGTACGTAACAGCGATTTCGCCGCGAACAACTTCTACAACAACGCCACCAGCCAGAACCTGGGCGCGGACGGAAAGGCGCAAGTGGCGCCGCTGCACTACAACAATTTTGGGTGGACGCTCGGAGGGCCGCTGGTGATCCCCGGGCTTTACGATCCGCGCAAAATGGACAAGCACCAGACCTATTTCTTCGTGTCCGAGGAGTTCCGGCGCGTGATCACCTATGCGCAACGGCACCGCGACGGTGCCGACGGCGGCGGAGCTGAACGGCGTGTTCCCGACCCCGGTGTGCGTGCAATATTCCGGCAGCGCCTGCGCGCAAACGGCGACGTCTATCGCCAACATCGATCCGGTGGCCAAGGCGTACATCAAGGACATCTATTCGCGGGTCGCGCTGCCGACCAACACGAATACGTTGGTGAATCTGTTCCGCAACGTTTACAACTACGAACAGGAGATGTACAAGCTGGACCATAATTTCAGCCAGAAGCTGCAGCTTTCGGCGCGATTCCAGCGCGATCAGATCCCGACGAGTGAGCCGACAGGCCTGTTCTCACTGGGTGAGACAATCCCCAACGTGGGGAACACCAGCACCAACGCGCCGGGCAGGACCTGGGTGGTGCGCGGAACGTCCACCTTCACGCCGACGCTGCTCAATGAAGCGGGATGGAATTATTCTTACGGCGCGATCATCAGCAACCCGACCGGCCTGATCAATTCGAATGAGTCGCCGGACATCAAATCGACGCTGCCGTTTCCGGTGACGCTGGGCCGCGTGCCCTCTCTGGTCTTCACCGGGGGAACCGGCATCTCAGGCTTCGGACCGTATCGCGATTACAATCGCGACCACAATATTTTCGACAATCTGACCAAGGTCTGGGGTAACCATACGGTCAAATTCGGCGCGACTTACAACTACTATCAGAAAAAGGAAAACAACGCGGGAGCCAACGCCGGAACCTTCACCTTCACACCGGCGAGCGTTCCCACCGGAACCACGACCTTCAACCAAGCCTTCGCGAATTTCCTGCTGGGCAACGTGGCGACCTTCGGGCAGGCTTCCGAGGATGTGACTCCGGATATTCGCGCGAATCAGTTCGAATTTTATGTGCAGGACGATTACCGGCTGAAACCGAACTTCACGCTGAACATTGGGGTGCGTTATTCGAACTTCCGGCAGCCCTACGACGCGAACAACCAGCTGACGAATTTCGACCCGGCGCTATTCAATCCGGCCAACGCGCCGGCGCTGACCGCGGGAGGATTGCTCGCCAACATCGCCGCGAACTCGTACCTGAACGGGATCGTCATCGGCGGCAAGAATTCCCCGTTCGGAGGCAAGGTGGGCGCGCAGGATAACAGCGATTTCGCGCCGCGATTCGGGTTCGCCTGGGATCCGTTCCGCACCGGCAAAACGTCCATCCGCGGCGGCTACGGGATCTTTTACGATTCCACCCTCTATGGCATTTTCGAACAGAATATTTTCGCGAATCCGCCGTTCGTCAATAACGTTACCATCAGCAACGTGACGCTGGGCGATCCGGCGGGCGGGACTGCGAGTGTTTCGAATACGCCGAAGAATCTGTACGCGACGCCGTACAATTTCAAGACGCCCTATAACCAGCAATGGAGCCTGGAAGTGCAGCGCGAGATTTTCCATGACACCATCCTCAATGTGTCCTACGTCGGCAGCAAGGGCACGCATCTGCTGGGCAATATCGATCTGAATGAAATTCAACCCGGCTTGGCCTACTCCTCCGGCCTGATTGGAGCAAACACCTCGATCACCTCGGCCAATACGCCGTCTCTGAACATTCTGCGTCCCTACGTGGGATACGGCGCGTTCTCGCAGGCGATCGAGCCGTGGTTCAATTCGAATTACAACTCGCTGCAGGCGTACGGGCAGAGGCGTTTCAGCGCCGACGCGCTAGTGACGTTTTCCTATACCTGGGCGCGCAACCTGACCGATAATCAGAGCGACCGCTCGAATGCCGCGCAGAATACTTACAACTTCAATCGCGGCGAATACGGACCCGCGCTGTATGATCGCACCCAGGTGTTCAATCTGAACTTCGTCTATACGCTGCCGTTCTACAAGACCCAGCAGGGGCTGATCGGGAAGACGCTGGGCGGATGGGAGATCGCGGGGTTAGCGAGCTACTATAGCGGTCTGCCGTATACGGCGACCACCTCCGGAACCGATCCGAGCGGCCTGGGCATCATCGGCGCCAGCGCGGCCAGTTTGCGGCCCAACCTGGTGTGCAATCCCAACACTGGATTTACCTTCAGCCGCCTTGAGGGCTTTAATACAGCGTGTTTCCAGAATCCCGCGGTTTCGGCGCATCTGCCCGGGAATGAAGGCCGCGGTGTGATTCGCGGACCGGGATATGAAGGCTGGAGCTTCTCGCTCTCGAAGAACCTGCTGTTCGGACCCGAGCAGCGCTACCGCTTCCAGTTGCGCGGCGAAGCGTCCAACGCCTTCAATCACACCAATCCGAGCACCTTCGGATCGCTATCGAACGTCAGCACTTTGTTCGGCCAGGTCACGGGGTATCGCGATCCGCGTATCATTCAGTTAGGTGCCAAGCTGTACTTCTAGTCTGATTCTGGCCGTGATCGCGGCCGCAGCCCTGGGGGCTCAGGACTTCTCCGACATTCGTGTGGAGAAAGTCGTGGAGGGTCTGAAATTTGGGGAAGGCCCCGCGTGGTCGCCGGACGGCTATCTGCTGTTCAGCGATACCGTGACGAATCAGTTGCATAAGTTCGTGCCCGGCAAAGGCGACTCGGTGCTTACCGACGTCGCCGGCGGGCCGATCGGCAACGCCTTCGATGCGCAGGGCCGGCGCTACACCTGCGAATTTCGCGAACGCCGCGTCACTCGAACGGCCAAGAACGGCAAGATGGAAATTCTGGCGTCTCGCTTCGAGGGGAAACGGTTCAACGCGCCGAACGATCTCGCGATACGCCGGGACGGACAACTCTATTTCACCGATCCCGCGTTTGGAGATCAGCAGGATCATCGCGAGCTGGATTTTTACGGCATCTTCCATCTCAACCCGAAGGGCGCGATCGAGGCGGTGGCGCGATGGAAGACGCGGCCCAACGGCATCGCTCTTTCGCCTAACGGACGAATTCTGTACGTGGCGGACTCCGACACTCGATCGGTTCAGGCCTTCGATCTGGATCACAACGGCGCGGCTTCGAATGAACGAACCGTGATCGGCAGAATCGAGGGCGTTCCGGACGGGCTGCGCACCGACGAGAAAGGAAATCTGTATGTCGCGGCGAACGGCGTGCTGGTCTATTCTCCCGAGGCGCGACTGCTGGGGACGATTCCGCTGACGGACACTCCGTCGAATCTGGCGTTCGGCGACCCGGATCTGGAAACGCTGTTCATCACGGCGCGCGGCATCGTGTATCGCGTGCGCATCGGCGTGAAGGGGGCTACTCAAAATTAGCCGCCGCTATCCGAAACATCCCCTGTTGGGCGTGGGCGCGCTGATCTTCCGCCGGGATTCGATCCTGCTGGTGGAGCGGGGCCGCGATCCTTTGAAAGGCTACTGGTCTCTGCCGGGCGGCCTGGTGGAGACGGGCGAGCGTCTGGAAGCCGCGGTGGTTCGCGAAATTTTCGAGGAAACCGGCCTGCGGATCAAGCCTTCGTCGCTGTTCGAGATGTTCGAGCGCATCATGCCGGACGCCTCCGGCCGCATCGAGTATCACTACGTTCTGGCGGACTTCGTGTGTACAGTGGTGGGAGGGGATTTGCGCGCGGGCGACGACGTCAGCCGCGCGGAGTGGGTGCGCCGGTCAAATTTGAAGGACTATCAGCTCACCGAAGGCACGCTCGCAGTGATCGAAAAAGCGTTTGGTCTTCGCTCAAGAGCTCCAGGTCAAGAAAATGCACGCCGCAAACGTTCTTGAATTCGAAGCATTGCGTTCGCTGGTGGCGCGCTATGTGCGCGGCGCCCTGGGAGCGCGCGAGCTAACGGCGATGGAGCCGGTGTCCGATCGCGCATCAATCTCCGCCACGCTCGCCGACACCGCCGAAGCGATCGAGTATGTGCGGACGGCATCGCGTCCACAGCCGGCTTCGCGTGGGGCGGCGATTCGGGTCCGATTCGACGATACCGCCGATCCGGGGCCGGCGCTGGCACGGCTGCGCATTGAAGGCGCGACGCTGGAGGCGACGGAAATCGTGGAGCTCGGGCGGCTGCTCGACCTGGCGGCGGAAATCCGCTCGGTTTTGCTGGCGGCGCGCGAGAATTTTCCGCGCCTGGCGGTGTATGCGACGGCGATCGCCGATCTGCGCGGCCTGGCCGACGATTTGCGCGGCAAGATTCTTCCGGATGGCACGGTGGCCGATCATGCCAGCGTCGCGCTGGCCCGGATGCGCCGCGAAGTGGAGCGGCAGCGCCATCTGATCCAGGAGTCGCTGGAGCGCTTTCTGCGGGCTCATCATGAAGACGGCACGCTACAGGAAGATTTCGTCACCATCCGCAACGACCGTTTCGTGGTTCCGGTGGTCACCGGACGCGAGCGCCGCGTGGACGGCGTGATCCACGGAGCGAGCGGCAGCGGGCACACGCTGTTTGTCGAGCCGCTCGAAACCATCAACCTGAACAACGAACTGGTCCGCCTGCACGAAGAAGAACTGCGCGAGGTGCATCGCATCCTTCGCGAATTTACCGGCCGGCTGCGTGCGCACGCGGTGGAAATCGGCTCGACTGCGGAGGCGCTCGGGCAACTCGAGTTTTTATTCGCGAAGGCGGAGTTCGCGCAGGATTTTCAGTGCTCGGTGCCGCGTCTGAGCGGGCCTTCGGATCGCCAAGTGCTGCTGCGCGAGGCTCGCCATCCGTTGCTCGAAGACATCCTGCGCAAGCAGAAGAAGTCGGTGGTTCCGGTTTCTGTTTCGCTCGATGAAACTGGCCATACGTTACTGATCAGCGGTCCGAATACCGGCGGGAAGACGGTCGCGTTGAAGACGGTGGGGCTGCTCGCGTTGATGACCCATGCCGGATTGCCGGTGCCGGCGTCGGAGGCCGAATTTCCGCTGTTCGACCAGGTGCTGGCCGATATCGGCGATCATCAGTCCCTGGAACAAAGCCTGAGCTCTTTTTCCGCGCACATCATGGCGCTGCGATCGATGCTGGAGGAGGCGACGCCCGATTCGCTGGTGCTGCTCGACGAGCTGGGTCGCGCGACGGATCCGGAGGAGGGCGGAGCGCTGGGGGTGGTGGTGCTCGACGAATTCCACCGGCGCGGGTCGTTCACCATCGCGTCCACGCATTTGATGGCGATGAAGGTTTATGGCGCGTCGACCGCGGGCGTCCGCAACGGATCGATGGGATTCGACGATGAAACATTGGAGCCCACTTATGTCTTACGCCTGGGCGCGCCCGGAAAGTCCGCCGGACTCGATATCGCCAGCCGGCTGGGGCTCGATCCGCACCTGATCGAAGCGGCCCGGTCGCGCATGAGCAATTCCGAGCGCGATGTTTCCCGTTTTCTCGCGGAGCTGCATTCGAGGCTCGACGCGCTGGACCAGGAGCGCGAAACCGTGGCCGGCCGGGAACGGTCGGTGGACGAGCGGGAGCGTTCGCTCGAACAGACTTGGGAAAAGAAGTACGGCGCGAAGATCCGCGAAATGGAGCAGCGGGCGGCGGCTCTGTCGGCGGAGTTCGAACAGCGCGCCCAGGAAACCATCGGCGAACTGAGCCAGAAGGCTCGCGCGAAGGTCGCCCGGACCAAACGAGAATTTCAGGAAGCGGTGGAGTCCATCGCGCCGCCCTCGACCGCACCGGCCGCGGTTCCCAGGCTCAAGCTGGAGCCTGGCGCGCGCGTGCGGCTCAAAGGGATCCGCCAGCCGGCGACGGTGCGCAGGCTGCTTACCGGCGATCTGCTGGAAGTCGATGCCGGTTTTCTGAAGATGCAGATTTCATCGAGCGACGTGGAAGAGATTCTGCCGGCGGGCGGCCCGCAGGCGCGGCCGAACGTCAATTTTCACCAGGGACCCAGCTTCGACGCGTCCTATCGCGAGATCAATGTGATCGGGCAGCGCGCCGAGCAAGCCATTGAACACGTGGATAAGATGCTGGACAACGCCGCTCTGGCCCAAGTGGAGCGCGTCCGCATCGTGCACGGCCACGGGATGGGGATCTTGAAGCGCGCGATCGCGGATCTGTTGAAGCAGAACCCGCATGTCGAGAAATTCTACTCCGCGACGCCGGAACAGGGCGGCACCGGCGCGACGATCGTCGAGTTGAAATAGAAAAAGGGGACAGATTTCTCTGTCCCCTCGGATACTTCTCCAGACGTTCTTAGAACGAGAAGCGCGCGCCGATTCTCAGAATGCGCGGCGGCAGGATCAGGCTCGGCGAACCGAACCCTTCATACGCCGGGCTGGTTCCGAAGGCCGGGTTGCCGACCGGGATCCCAGCGTGCTTGACGCTGATCACGCTCGCTTCCGAATTCGCGGTGTTCGAATTGAAGATATTGAACACATCGGCAAACAAGCTCACCTTGTAGCGCTCGTGGAATTTGAGGTTCTTCTCGAAGCGCATATCGAACACGTACAGATTGGGCGTGTAGTAGTGGCCGGTGGGAGTTACCGGAACGTAAATGGTTCCGACGTTCAGGCCCGTGACGGGGAAGGTCTCGGTGAGAGGAGTGCCCTCTTGCATGCGCAGCACTGGAGAAATACGAATGCCCCAGGGTCCTTCATAGCTGCCGTCTACGTGCGACGTCCACTGGCTGTAGCTCTGACTGTTGTTGATCAGCTGATCCGGGTTTACGGCGACGCCGTTGGTCGGAGCGCCAGCGCTAGACATCGCGCCCGCGCCGCAGGTGCTGCAAGTCCCACCGATCGAGCTGGTGGTGTGGGTCCAATAGTAGCTAGCCACCACCGTGAATCGATTGGACAGGCGTTTGTTGATGGTGAACTCGATGTTCCGGAACACCTGCGTGTTGCCGGCCGGGCTCGAGATCTGCTGTTGCGACGGCGTAATCAGGTTCTTCGGAACGTCCCACAGCGTTATGGGTGTGGTCGCCGTGATCGTTCCGTCGGGCGTCCAAGCGGTGGGAATATTCTTCACCACCGGAATGGTGAACAAGCTGCCGGGCAGCGCGATGTTGATCGTCTCTGCCGAATTATGGAGCTCGCGGAAGATAAATCCGCCTTCCACCGACAGCGTGTTGCTCAACTGGTGCTGAAGGATCACGCCCATGTCATCGAAGCGCTCGTCCTTCAGGTTGGGCTGAACCGTCGCTCCCTGCGCGACAGTCGGCGACCCAACCAGGGCCCCAAGCTGGTTAAAGTTGAACGGCAGATTGTTCGGATTGTTCCAGGTGAACGTCGCGGACGCCGCCAACAGGGGTTCCACCGCGCTGGCGATATTCGTGGACGGGTAGCTGTAGAACTGGCCCCAGTTCATTTTCAGAACGGTCCGGCCCTTCCCGGTCAGATCCCACGCGACGCCGATGCGGGGCGCGATTTCATGTGGGAACGTGGATACCGTTTTATCGGGGAATCGTCCATTGACCAGTTGCGTGTCGACCGGCAGCGTGGCGCCGTTCGGCAGCGGTTGGCCTTGGTAGAAGTAACCGCACAGCAGGCAGTCCGAGCGGAGCGATTCATTCCGGTACCCGGAGCTGTAATAATCCCAGCGCGCGCCCACGTTAAAGGTCAGGCGCTTGCCGACCTTGAATTGATCCTGAATGTAGGCGCCGTGATGGATAATAGCCACGACGTCAACTCGGGGATCGTTCTGAAGCTGAATCTGGTACGGCGTGGAGAAATCCGGCAGACCGCCCACGCTGTTGAAGATTTCCTGCTGGACTCCACCCGCGCCCGGGTAGTATTGATCGTTCTCGATTTCGCGTTCGTAGAGATAGCCGAACTTCAACTGATGCTGCGCGTGCAGGAAGTTGTCCAGGAAGTAGCTGCCGGTCGGCTCAATCTGATAGCGGCGAGGGTCCAGGCGAACCTCGGGATAACCGCCAGCCAGGTTGCCCGAAGCCAGATCGGTCATGCGCGGCCCGATGGTTCCGATCGGAATCTGCGGGAGAGTCTTGGCGCAATTGCAAGTCGACGATCCGGGATCGCCCGGGAAAACGCCGTAGGGAACCTGCGGGAAGTTGTAGCCCCAGGTCCCGAGCAGCACGTTGGTGAAGAACTTCGGCGACCACACCGAGCTCCACTGAACATTGCCGACCCACGCGGTCGCCTTCTGGTAATACATCGCGTCTTCATAGCTGCCCGCGGTGGAATTGCGCTGCGGCTTCAGAATCGGGTTCCACTGGATGTAATGCGACAGGCGCTGGTTCGGATTAATGTTGCCCGTCAACTTATAAGTCACATTGCGATCGTAGGCGTAAGAGGCCACGCTGCCCGGCGACTGAATCGGAAAGCCGGTCACCGATGCGCCGACCGTTTGATCGCGCAGAGAAATGTAGAACCACCACTTGTCCTTCAGGACCGGTCCGCTGAAATCTCCGTTCGGATCATAGTAGCTGGCGATGCGCTGGCCCAGGCCGGCGCCTTGCAGCACCTGAGCCTGGCTGATGTTGTGGCCCTGGAAATTCGGGCTTTCGTAATCGAAATACATGTCGCCATGGAAGGCGTTGGAACCGGTCTTGATGACCGCGTTAATCTGATTGCCGGGGACCGGCATGGACGCGTCGTTATTGGCCGAGCCCACCGTGAATTCCTGGAACGAGCCGTAATCGAAATAGAATCCCGCGCCGCTGGTTCCTTCACTGGTATTGATACCGTCGATCATGACGCGGTTCTGGCCGCCGTACCCATAAGAGGTATACGGGACCTGATTGCCGACCTGCGAGCCGCCCACATCCAGGCGCGAGTTCTGCATACCAGGCGTCAGTCCGATCGCCGACCACATGTCGCGGCCGTTCGGTACTTCATTCAATTGCTGCAGGGTGAAGCCGCCCTGCACAGCCGTATTCTGTGTATCCACCAACGGCGTCTCGCCCGTGACCACCACAGTCTGCTGCTGGGTAGCCGGCGTCAGCGTTACGTTGATGGTCGCAGCGAAATTCAGGCTGACCGTGACCTGATCGCGAATCGCAGTACCGAATCCCTGCGCCTCGTAGGTGATCTTGTAAACACCCAGCGGCAAAGCGGGAAATCGGTAGATGCCCTGCTCATTCGTGGTAAAGACTTCCTGACCCTGAAGCGCCGGACTGGTTGCCGTCACTTTCACATTTGGAATCGCCGCACCGGTACTGTCGGTAACAGTGCCGTTGACCGCGCCCATATTCACTTGCTGTGCGATTGCCGGCGTAATACACAGCGCACCGGCTAGTATGGATAAAGCTAAGAATCTCACGCTGACCCCTCACCAAATGAAATGCTTGCGCCGACCTGGGCGCACACTTTGGTCAGTATGGTGGATTCCGTAATTCTTTGCAAGCAACTTTTTCAACCGATCGACACACAACCACTCTTCGGTGGGCGTTCGCTAAGGTCTGGAGAAGGAAATCTTAAGCGTGAACAATAAGTTAACGACAGGGATCTACTTTTCGGCATACCTGCTCCCGAAACCTCCCTCCGGCGCTTCTCTTGCCGGTGAAGCGGCGCGTGCGCCATTCAGGGCGCGTAACTCGAACGGGCCTGCACACCCCAATGGCCATCCTTGAGAGTCACTATATATAAGGATGGAAATTTCCCAATTTCCTTGCCGCTTGCGTCATATCTGACGAAAATCACGGCGAAATGAATTTTGTCCGGCCCGCTTTGAATTACTTTCATTTGTTTCCAGGCGCTATGATGCCACGGCGCCAGACGCTCCGGATAATTGCGGTTTTCCTTGGCGAATTCTTCCGCTGACGAATACACTCGCACCTGATTGCTGGCAAAACGGACGTGCGGATAATTCAGGGTCGCGGCCCAGGCCACCGGATCGCGCCGGTTGAAGGCGTTCATGAATTCGTCCATGGCGCGGCGTCCCTGCGCTTCCGGGTTCGGATTCTGCGCGAGCAGGGCGCCGGCAAACACAAACAAAGTCATCATCCGCATGCGCAAATTATACGAAAATATGGACTTGACCAAGTTACAGATCCTCACCCGGGAAGTCATCGCCTGCCAGCGCTGCCCGCGGCTTCGCGAATACGATGTTCTGGTGGCGGAAACCAAGCGCCGCGCGTATCGCGATTGGGATTACTGGGGCAAGCCGGTACCCGGATTCGGCGATCCACGGGCGCGACTGCTGGTCATCGGATTGGCGCCGGCGGCGCACGGCGGAAATCGAACGGGTCGCGTGTTTACTGGCGACCGGTCCGGCGATTTTCTGTTCCGGGCATTATATGAGACCGGCTTCGCGTCCCAGCCGCACAGCATTTCGCGCGACGACGGCTTGCATCTCGAAGGCGCCTATATCAGTGCCGCGGTGCGCTGCGCGCCTCCCGACAACAAACCGAATCCCCAGGAATTTCGCAATTGCCGCGAATATCTGGAACGCGAGCTCGATTTGTTGCGGGACCTGCGTGTGGTGGTGGCCCTGGGCAAGATCGCATTCGACGCCTATCTCGGAATTTTGCGCGATCGCGGAACGATCCGCAGCCGTGCGGCCTTCACCTTTGGACACGATGTGGAGCACCACATTGCTCCGGATTCTCCGGTGCTGGTCAGCTCCTATCATCCCAGCCAGCAGAACACCTCGACCGGTAAACTGACGGCGGAGATGCTGCGCACCGTGTTCGAGCGCGCGCGCCGATTGAGCCGCTGATCATGCTCCGCGCACTGGAACAATACTTCGAATTCGACCGCCTCGGCGCCAACTGGCGCACCGAAATTCTCGCCGGCGCCACCACCTTCATCACCATGGCGTACATCATCTTCGTGAATCCATCGATCCTTCACGAAGCGGGCATGCCGTTCCAAGCGGTGGCCGCCGCGACATGCTTCTGCGCCGCGTTCGGCAGCATCGCGATGGGAGTCTTCGCGCGTTATCCGATCGCCCTGGCTCCGGGGATGGGCCTCAACGCGTATTTCACCTACACCGTCGTAAAAGGGATGGGCGTTCCGTGGCAGGCCGCGCTGGGAGCGGTTTTCCTTTCCGGGGTCGCGTTTCTGATTCTGACGTTTGCCGGAATCCGGCAGCTGATTGTCGAGGCGATACCCGGTGAATTGTACGCGGCCGTCGCCGGCGGAATCGGACTGTTCATCGCGATGATCGGCCTGCGCAACGCGGGCATTATCGCGCCGAGTTCCGCGACACTCGTGACGCTTGGCAATCTGCGCGACCGCAATACTCTTCTCGCGATTTTCGGATTAATCGCGATCACGGCGCTGCTCGCCTGGCGAGTGCGCGGCGCCATGCTGATCGGCATTCTCGCGACAACGCTGGCCGGCGTGGTCTTCGGATTGGTCCATTGGTCGCCGGATACGTTTCACTGGTCCGACGTGGCCGCGACGGCCGGCAAGCTCGACGTGCGCGGGGCGTGGAACCTGGGCTTTGCTGAAATCGTCTTCGTATTCCTGTTTGTAGATTTGTTCGACAACGTCGGCACGCTGGTGGGCGTCGGAAAGAAAGCTGGATTGTTCGACGAAGCCAATCGCATTCCGCGGCTCCGCTCGATCTTGTTCGCGGATGCGTCGGCCACCATCGCCGGCTCGCTGATGGGAACGTCGACCGTGGTGAGTTACATCGAAAGCGCGGCGGGCGTGGTAGCGGGTGGCCGCAGCGGAGTGACGGCGATCGTCACCGGCTTGTTGTTCATCGTGGCGTTGTTCCTCGCCCCGGTGGTGGGCGCGGTTCCGGCCGCGGCGACGGCGCCCGCTTTGATCGTTGTCGGCTCGCTGATGATGTCGCAGGTCGGAGAGATCGCCTGGAGCGATCCCGCGGTGGCGATTCCGGCATTCCTCACGCTGATCACCATTCCCCTGACGTTCAGCATCGCCAACGGCCTGGCGTTCGGCTTCACCGCTTACGCTTTGTTGCGGATCTTGCGCGGCGAATTCCGAAAAACGCACTGGCTGGTGTACGCTTTAGCGGCGCTCTTTATCGCTCGGTTTTTCTATCTGGGGAAGGGATAAGGATCGTGACCAGATGCTGCCCGCGCGGCAGGATCAACACCTGGTCCGCGAAGTGGGGCGTGGCGGCAACTCCATCGATTTCGACGCGCTGCGGCGGATGGTCGAGCTTTATCATCGCGCGTGCGCTGCTCTCGTAAGCGATCTCGACGCCACCGGCGATGACTTTCGCCGATTTGAGATCGCCGTTGAAATCGAGCACGCGCAGCGGCGGTGTTTCGGGTGCCGGTTCGACGGTATGGGACCCTGGCGGCAGCAGCACGGCTGAATCGTCCGCGGCGGGCCACGGACGGCCGTCGACCAGCGCCGGCCCGCTCCAATCGACCCGGACCCCATGGCGCGAGTCGATCACCAGTTTCGTTCCAACGCGCCGCGCCCGCTCGACAGTGGAAGCCGACGACGCGAGCAAACTCCAGTCCTGGCGGGGAATCGAATTTTCGAAATAGAGAGCGACGCGCGGGAAGGAGGCCGCGGCGGTATGCACCAGTTCAAACAATTCGGTCCCGGTTTGTTGCTTGGTCGGATAGACGTCCTGATAGCGTTCGACGACGTTGATATCGATGGCCAGCTTGTCCTGCCGGGGCGTGAGCGGCCGGTACCGCTCGGCAATCTGCGGATAGCGCTGCGGACCCAGGTTCCAGATAGTGGCGGGATCTTCGATCAGGAACGTGAAATCGTGTTGCGCGAGCAGGGGCATCGCGCGCGACACATCCGCTCCGATTTTGTCGCGCATGCTTGCATCGAACCGGTCGTCGACGTGAGTCAGCACCAGATCGAGCTGTGGTTTGGTTTTGCGGATCTCTTCCATCTGAGCAATCCATTCGGCCTGCTGGCGATGGGCCAGTTCAGCGCGAAACGCGAGAAATTTCGCGAGCCCGGCGCTTTGAGGATGGCGCAGCAGGTCAAGCGGGATCGACGCCGGCCTCCCGCCGATATTCGGCGCGCACGTCGTCATTCATCGGCGTGAATCGCGCCGGGTTGGCCGCGCCCTCCAGCGATTCGAAATACAGCTCCGCCAGATTGACGCCATCCCAATCAAAGCGGCTGCACAGATCGGAGACGCCCGCCGCCACCGCCGCGAAGGCCTCGCGATTGGTCAGATTGATCAGCTTGCGCCAGTCGAGCTGGGCGTCCTGCAGCAGCGCGGTTTTCTCGCGCCATTCAGGATGCTGGTCCCAGAATTTCTCGCTGACATGAGGAAGCTCGAACCACGCGTAGACGGAGATCGAGTTGCGATGGCAGGCGTCGATCAGCTTGCGCAGATATTCGTCGGATTCAGGATCGCGTTCCCAATAATGCCATGCGGCGACGTGCAGCGCGCTAATGCCCGCCTCCCGCCAGCGCGCCGCGAAATAATCGAGATCGACGCGGGAGCGATAGGACGAATCGAAAAACGCCCATAAGCGCCGGGAATGGAACGGCGGCGCGAGACCCAGATCGGAGAGCGCCTGAGGAATGTAAGGAAAGCGCTCGTATCCGTGCGCGCCCGGCGGCGTGGCGATCCACAGTACCGCGCCCTCGCCGCGCCGGAATCCGGCAACCAGCGGCGCGTGATTCGATCGCTCCCGCGCGAACATCCGCGCCTCTTTCGGCAGCTCGAACACAGGCAATTCCAGCGCCTTTTCCCAGATGATACGCAGCTTCGGAGCATGAACATCCTCAACGCTGCCGACCAGAACAGGGGGCTTCGCGGAGGGACGAAACCCGAAAGCAGCAGCCAGCGGCGACTCGCCTTCAAGGATCAGAATCGCGCCACGGTCGACGCGCGCTGTCCATTCCCCGGCGGCGCCTACCGTGCCCGACGGCGCCACCACCACGCCCGCGCCGGATTCCGCGCCGTCGATCAAACCGAGGGACGATAGAATCACCGGCCACGATCCGGCATCGTCGCCCATCACGTGAAACGTAAAGGCGCCCGCCAGCGCAAAGGGACCGCAGAACAAGGCCAAGCACGCGACCGCGAGTTTACCTGGAGAATGCATACCAGACCCCCACCCGCACATCGTTGAACGTCGGCCCGCGCGGATTGCCTTGATTGATCAAATAGACCCCACGCAGCAGATTCACGCTAAACAGCAGCGCCGGGCGGAGTTTCTCGAATCGAAAGCGCACCCCCGGACCGGTCTCCACGTAATTCGCCCAATATTGGCCCAGCAGGTCCGCGGTGACGTCGAAATTCCAATAGAACTGTGCGTGAAAGCCGCCTGACCCTTCCCGCGATCGCAGCGTGTATCCTCCCCGATTCTGCGAATACAGCAGGCTGTCGTTGCCGAAGCGGCTGACGAAAATCCCGTCGTCGTTGGTCTCGCTGTACCACCCGTGCCGTCCAGTGGCGAGCATGTTGCCGACACCCTTCGCGTACGAAATCCCACCGCGATAATCCGGGATCAGACGTCCCGCGTCGCCCGCCACCGGCGCCCAGCGCAGGGATTCGCCCGCTTCAAACCAACCCGTCATCCCGCGCCACGTCGGAGTCGCGACCCCGGCCGCCAGAATCGCGCTGCGCTCCGAAAGATATTCGGGTCCCAGATTCGCCAGATAGACCGCGCCGGCCGTATCCCCGATGAATCGCACCGAAAGATACGGATGCAGGAACCAGTGCGGCGGCCGCAGCTCGGTCTTCGCCTGCGCGTATGCGAACACGTCATGCCAGCGCGAGGAGAACATCGGAAAGAGCCACACGGTGGTTCGGACCTTCGCGAGATCCGGCTCCAGGTTGTGATAGGCGCGCGAGGCTTCCGCGGCAATTTTCGGATCCGGACTGCGACGCGCCAGATTGAACCAGCGCACCGCGTCGCGATCGTCTTTGAGGATGTTATAGGTCCACCCGAGCTTCAGCATCACCTCGAAATCGAGCGGATCGTTCTCGTTGGCGATCTGCAGGTATTTGAGCGCGTCCTTCAGATAGCCCTTTTCGAGGCTCTGTTCGGCGAGCTTGCGCGCCTCGCTCGACACCGCCGCGCGCGGCTCCTCCGGCCGGCGATGCAGTACCTGCGGCAGGTGCAGTGCGACCCGGACCCGATCCGCCAGAGCGTCATCGTTCCCGGCCAGCACCTGCTGGAGCAGCGGCATCGCGCCTTCGCTATCGCCCGCCTTCAGCTTCAGGAATCCGAGCTGCGCGATGGACAGCAGATCGCCCGGCGCCGTCTCCACCAACCGTTGAAATTCACTTTGCGCATCGTCGCGATGGTCCATCTGCAAATCCAGATACGCCAGTTCACGCCGCAAGTCGACATTTGAAGGATCGAGCGCCAGCGCCTTTTGGAATTCGTAGACATACGGATATCGATCGGGCAGCAATTCGCGCGCCTCCGCGGCAACCCGGGGTTCTGCCCCTCGCGACGCGGCGATCCATGCCGCCATCGCATCCTCCTCGCGGCCCTGCCGCTTCCACACCCGGCCCAATTCCAGTAGCAGATCTCTTCGGTCCGGGCGCAATCTCCATGCCTGTTCATAATGAACACCCGCAAGATCCAGCTCATCACGCTCCGCCGCGAGCTTCGCCAGTTCCTCCCGGGCGCTGAAATTATCGGGCGATAATTCCACAGCCTGGCTCCAGCGAGCAATGCCTTCCCGCAACGGGCGATCGATATTCTCAAAGGCCTGCGCCGCCGTCTTGTCGTGTCCGCGCAACCGGTCGAAAATACGGCGCGCCGTCGCGACCTGATGGGTATCGTTGCATAGGAAGGCGTATTCCAGCGCGACGTGTTCGTCCGCTGGATCGAGGCGCATCGCCTCCCCAAATTGATCGCGCGCGGCCTCCGTCTCCCCGATCTTCAGCAGCGTGTACGCCAAATCCTTACGGATCGACGCTCGATCCGGCGCGAGGAGAATCGCTGACTTAAACTGCTCGACCGCTTGGTCGTAATCCTTATTTCGCAGCGACTGGTACGCTTTTTCGAGTGGAGCGTACTCCGGCGTCTGGCCCGGCGCGGCTTGCTCTGCAAACAGGAGCGCGACCAGGATGAGGATAAGCCCTGCCATTGGAATCCCGCTTGGGGAACACAGTAATAGTGGGGGCGCCGGGGATTATTTCTCTGAAAAGGCGCGGACGAGCATCCGTTCCGCGCGTCATTCAATACACTGGAGGGAACATGCGAACGCTGCTTCTGCTGCCATTGCTGGCATTCCTGGCCCAAGCTCAACGAAATCAGCCCAAACGAAATCAGCCCCCACCAAGCCGGTCCAGACCAAGACTGCCCCGGTTAAGCCGGCCCCCGCTCCCGTCTCCGCGGTATCCGTGAAGGAGCGCGCCGATTCCTATCTCGACGATGCTCTGCAGGACAAGAATCCCGACACCCGCAAGAGCGCGGTGGAAGCCCTCAGCCTGGTGGGCGCGCGCGTTCCGTACCTGGGAAAGTTGTCCTCCATGCTCGATGACAAGGACGTCGAGGTGCGCCTCGCCACCATCACCAGCCTGGTGGATCTGAACAGCAAAGAGGCCAAGCCCGCCCTGCATAAAGCGCTGACCGAGGATGCCGTTCCCGAAGTCGAATTTGCCGCCGCCAAGGCGCTTTACAGTCTGAAGGATCCCGAGGGCGAGGAGGCGCTGATCGAAATCCTGGGCAAGGAGATGAAAACCTCCTCCGGGTTCATCACCAAGCAGATGCGCGACACCCTGCGCATGTTCCACACTCCCAAGCCGCTGCTGATGTTCGCGCTGAAGCAGGGCGTGGGGATCGCTCCCGTGCCCGGACTCGGCGAAGGAATCTCTTCCTTGCAGGGCATCCTCACCGATCCCGGAGTATCCGGCCGCGCCACTACCGCCCTGCTTCTCGCCAACGACAAGGATCCACGCGTTTTGGCCGCCCTCGAAGATGCGCTTAGCGATAAAGACGCGTCGGTACGGGCCGCCGCCGCCCACGCCATTGCGCTGCGCAACAATCCTGCCGCCGAGACCATGCTGATCCCGCTGCTCGACGATAAAAAGGCGTCGGTCCGTTTGCGCGCCTCGGCGGCCTGCCTGCGGCTGGAGTTGATTCATTCTCAAACATCGCGCCGCCGTCCCGCGAAGAAAGCGGTAAAGCGATAAGTCATGAGACCGCAAAGTTGACCCGCTAGACTGGATTTCGTGCGAATCGTCCTGACTTTTTTTGCTGCTCTGCGTCGCCGCAACGGCGAGGGATCGCGATTGGACGAAATTTCCCGCCGTGGTCCAGATGGATACCGGCGCCGACATTTTTGCAATCGGCGACGCGCATGGCGATTATTCGCGTCTGGTGGCGGCCATGAACGCGGCGGGCCTGATCGGCGGCGCGCCCGCAAATCCGAGCTCCGTTGTTTGGCGAGCGGGACGCGCGGTCCTGGTGGTGACCGGCGACATGATCGATAAAGGTCCCCGGGCGGTCGACGTTTTGCGTCTGCTGATGCGCCTGCAGATCGCCGCGGCTCACGACGGCGGTCGTGTGATCGTACTGGCCGGAAATCACGAAGCCGAATTTCTCGCCGACCCATCGGCTCCCAAAGGCAAGCAGTTCGCGGCTCAACTGACTGCCGCGGGAATGCGTCCATCCGAGGTCGCCGCGTGTAAAGGCGACATCGGCGATTTCTTATGCTCGCTGCCCTTCGCCGCGCGGGTCAACGATTGGTTTTTCTCCCATGCCGGCAACAGCGGCGGCCGCGATCTTTCGCGGATCGAGGCCGATATCGAAGCCGGATTCGCGAAAGACGGCTTCGCGGCCCCACAACTGATCGGCGATCACTCGCTGCTCGAAGCCCGCCTCAACGGCGCCGGCAAGGGTCGGGAGCCTTGGATCGATCAAGGATTACCTGCCCTTAACGAGGAACAACTCCTTGAGTCGTACACTTCGACGTTAGGCGTGCATCACATTGTCGAGGGCCATGTGCCGTCGGAAGTGCGTTTCGCCGAAGGCATCGTCCGCGAGCCGGGCGAAATGTTCCAGTGTTTCGGGATGCTGTTCCTGATCGACACGGGGATGAGCCAGGGCGTCGACGACAGCGTGGGAGCCGTGCTCCGGATTACGCTGCGCGACGCCACCGCCATCTGTCCCGACGGCAAGCGAACCTTGCTTTGGGACTCCACCCATCGCCAGCCCGCCGGCCGCGCGGCTGCGTGTGGAAAATAACCCGACTAAAATAAAAGCTGCGAACCGATCGTGCCCGGGTGGCGAAACTGGCAGACGCAACGGACTTATGATGTTCCTGAAGCCTCTTTTGGTTGGTATTTCGCAGAAAGACACCTTATCGGCTGAAAACACGCCGGTTAATTCTGTTTTCGCTCCAAACGCCCACCGCTCCAACTTCGGAGACACCCGCCACAAAATCCCCCACCGTCTGGCCCGCTTTTCGAGACGCTAGGTGGAACTCACGGGAGTTTCTGGCGGTTCGGGCGGAGGTAATTGTAGGGCTGGCGGAGAGGAGGGGACGGCATCCGGCAATGCGACGCGGAGATGATAGTATCCAAAGCGATTGCTAAGATCCTGCAGAAACAGTCCTTCAAGCATACTTCGCCTACGAATTTGCCCGATAGAAACACGCCTGTACAACTCGTCCGTGGGAACCGTGAATACCCGCTTGAAATCGATGACTAGCGCGGAAAGTCCGCTTCCCTCCGAATCGTTAGTCGTATCGCATGGTTGAAGGTAATGGTATCGTTCATCTTGATTCTGCCGTATCCGCTTCCAAGGTTCGGATGAAATGGCCTGGGTACCTCTCAGGAGATCCGCTTCCCATAACTCGCACAGGAGCACATTCGGCAGAATCTTATTCTTAGGAGCTGCATCACCTGAGGCTTCACGGGCACGGTAGTCCCATAAGAGATCACAATCCTGCGTGACGACAATCGCGAGCGGGTGAACGCGCTCTTCGATTTCAAGCTCGCCTGTGGCGTCAAGTGAACCGATCGAAACTCGCACTTCGACTACATTCGCAAGAATCTCGCATTGGCGAAGCGCTCCGGACTGTGGCGACCTCGTATAGGAAGGCACTTACTCGTCAACCGCAAAGGTCGGCCTTTCATAGCGTCGCGTTACCTTCGCCTTTGTGCGTCGCGGCTTGGCCTCCTCGAATGGTGGGTGCATAGCGGCCACAACGGAGGTCTCCCAGATATCAGCGAGATGAATGAGCAACTCCGGAATGGCGGCATCCGGAACCACCTGAACCAGAGCGAGACAGAGCCAGCGGTCACTGGCGCTACGCATTGATTCGATCGAAGCCTGAGGATTCGCCTTCCATGTAAACCGATGAGATAGCGAACCGGCTGCTGACGCACACTCCCATTCCCAAATCCAGGGAGCCCCCGGCTCGCGCGAGCTACGAACTGACGTCGCCGATGGGCTGGGGTTCCATTGCGTCATGGAGAGGGGTCCGAATGCACCAGCGAAATAATCGTCCCGATTGTCCGTTGAAGAAATTGGAGGTATTTAAGAGCTTCATTAGTCGGTGTCCTTTGCTCTATGTAAAAATCGCTGTCTATCAGGTAGCATTCTTCTCGGTTATCGGCGCTCTGCACGAGGCCGTGCCGGATGGCGACCTGGCCCCCATGCGCGCCAAATCTAACCAGCGCGACTGACTGCGAGGAACCCACGTCCAGATTTCCTTCCGCAAGCAAACCAGCGATGTGCGCTTGAAGTAGTTCGGCCCACGGATTTAAGGAAAGACCGAGCTTCGAGCGCTGAATGACGTTCTGATATCGAAGATCAATGCGGGTGAAGAACGCTGGGGAATAGATCTCTACCATCGCCGTCAACGCCAGGAGGAGCCGGCTTCGAAATATTTCCCACGTTTCATACTGCCGCGCAGACAGCGAAAGGAAATCGCGTGCCAGGGTGACGATCCATTGCTCATCGGCGGAGATGAATTCATACCCTGAGTGGCGTCGTTGAACCGATCTGCGATTTCAAAAGCGCCGCCACTGGAGGGGACAGCTCGGCAGGTAGAGTCGGAACCATCTCGCCACGTTCACGAAAAAGCGGATATTTGGCACGAATCGCCTCCTGGAAAACAGCAGGTGGCTCCGACTCAATTTTCAAAACTGGAGAGAACCGCACGTGACATGCGACCTCGACGAGCGGATTTTTCTTATACGTCACTCGCTGTGACAGGGGAAAAGGCGAGGACGATACGTGTCCCGGCGCCTCCGATAACTGTTCCGGCACGTTCAGAATTGTATCAGAATCCATTACGAGCTCCTTCTGAGAGTTGGCGCTCGCGACTGGCGCTCTGAGCTATGGGTGAAGTAACGGCTTTCGCAGGCGTCATGATTTGGTTGGCCATGTCGCCAAGCTCGAGTTCGCTCTTAGTATACCGTTTTCAAATGTGCCAGTGCTCCAGCTAAGAACCGATGCCGTGAGAGCCACGACGCTGGGCGTGCATCACATTGTCGAGGGCCATGTGCCGTCGGAAGTGCGTTTCGCCGAAGGCATCGTCCGCGAGCCGGGCGAAATGTTCCAGTGTTTCGGGATGCTGTTCCTGATCGACACCGGGATGAGCCAGGGCGTCGACGACAGCGTGGGAGCCGTGCTCCGGATTACGCTGCGCGACGCCACCGCCACCTTTCCCGACGGCAAGCGAACCTTGCTTTGGGACTCCACCCATCGCCAGCCCGCCGGCCGCGCGGCTGCGTGTGGAAAATAACCCGACTAAAATAAAAGCTGCGAACCGATCGTGCCCGGGTGGCGAAACTGGCAGACGCAACGGACTTAAAATCCGTTTCCCGGCAACGGGAGTGCGGGTTCAAGTCCCGCCCCGGGCACCAATTTATGCCCTACTTCTCCTGCAGGGTTTCAATGTACCGGGTCAAATTGCTGACCCGCATTTGCACCTCGGCGTCGCTGCTTCCGCTCACCGAAGACAGCAGCGGTCCCCAGATCGGCATCTCTTTCGATCCATGAACCGGCTCATCCACCTGACGGAGTTTCGCGGCCACGTGCATTGCCGGGAATTTTCCGCCGTTCTTCTGAGCAAGCAGCGTCAGGTCCGCCGGCGTGCCCTTTAGCGCCGACCTTGCCGGACCCTCGCCTTTGCCGTCCGCCCCATGACAGGCAGCGCAATAGTTCTCGAACATTGCCTTGCCCTGATCCGCCGGCACAGAGGTGACCGGCACTTTCTTGATCTGCTTGTTCTGAGCCACTACCACCAGCGACCCCAGAAGGAGCAATAACACTATCCGCATAAACGCCTCCCTTGCTAACGTTTGTGAAGCTCACGTTGCGGACTGATGCAATGCATGCCGGTTTCCGTTTCGATGACTGTCGCGATAACGCTCATTTCACTGGGCCCAGCCAATGGGTGAAGCTCGGATAAGGTTGGGCTTGCGTGAAAAGCCCCATGCGATTCAGTCAAGCAGCGCAGCCAGAATCCTCGCCGCGACCTCTTTGCCGCGCTCGCCGACCTCGCCGATGGGTCCCACGCAGCTCGGGCAGCCCGATTCGCACGGCACGCCGGCCAGCAGCTTCGCCGCGCCTTCCAGCAGCGGCCGCGTCAGCTTGAAACAGCGCCGCGCTCTGCCCGATGCCGCCGGGATAGTTGTCGTACAGATACAGATTCGGCTCGAACGTCTTCAGGCCGCCGGCAATGTCCTCGGTGATCGAAACGCCCAGATCGCGCGGATCGCACATCACCAGCAGCGATCCGACGGTGCGCAGCAGCGCGCCCAGCCCGACCAGCCCGTTCTGCTTTTCGGTCGGCGTCAGATCCGGAAAGCGCGCCAGAAACGCCTCCGGGAAATGCAGCCAGAACGCCGTCGTGTGCATCTCCTGCTCCGGCATCGAGAGATTGCCCGCGCCGACGTTCTCCATCGTGTAGAACTTCACCTTCTTGAAGCCGACGATCTGCCGGTTCAGCCGCACATCGCCATGCGCGGCCTTCGCGCCGCCGGCCACGCGGCGCGATTCGAACTCCTCCAGCTCCTTCACCTGCGTGTAGTCGATCGCGTCGGTGAAATAATCCGAATCCACGCGCGCACGTACGCCTTGCGGCCTTCGTAATCGAACCGCTCCACCTGATACTGCCGCGCCTCGTGCAGATAGATCGCCTTCTCATGCAGCGTGGTCAGCGCCGCGGTGAACGACACTTCCGCGATCACCTGATGATCGCCCGTGATGTCGACCACCACGAAGTTGTCGCTCGAAATCGACGCGCAGGCTGACCGCGTCGGCCGGATAGGTGTCCGAGGTCCAGTGCCACGCCGCCGCCCGAATGATGCAGCAACTTCAGGTCGGCCAGAAACTGGCACAGCTCGCGCGATGTCGTGCGGGCCGAACTTCTCGCCATCGCGAATCGGCAGCTCGAACGCCGCGCACTTCAGATGATTGAGCAGGATTTCCAGATTGTCGGGATTGATGTGGGCGTGCTCCGGCGGACGCTCGAAGAAATACTCGGGATGCTCGATGATGTACTGATCGAGCGGCGCGCTCGACGCCACCAGCACCGCCAGCGACGTGGTCTGCCGCCGGCCCGCGCGGCCCGCGCGCTGCCACGTGGACGCGATGGTGCCGGGATATCCGGCCATCACCACCGCGTCGAGCGATCCGATATCGATGCCCAGCTCCAGCGCGTTGGTCGCCACCACCGCGCGGATCTCGCCGTCGCGCAGCTTGCGCTCGATCTCGCGGCGCTCCTTCGGAAGATAGCCGCCGCGATAGCCGCGCACACTGCCGCGGGCATGATCGTCCTTCAAATAGGTCAGCAGAATTTCCGTCGCCAGGCGGCTGTTGGCGAACACCAGCGTCTGCTGGCCGCGATCGAGCAGCTCGCGCGCGATGCGCCGCGTCTCGTTCAGATAGCTCGCGCCGAATGCCCGAGTGCGCGGTTCACCACCGGCGGATTGTAGAACACCACGATACTTCTCGCCCGACGGCGCGCCGTTCTCGATCCACCAGTTCGAACGGCAGCCCGGTCAGCGCCTCGGCCAGCTCCTTCGGATTCGCGATGGTCGCCGAACAGCAGATGAACTGCGGCGACGATCCGTAAAATTCGCAGATGCGCTTCAGCCGCCGCAGCAGGTTCGCCAGATGGCTGCCGTAGACGCCGCGATAGGAATGCAGCTCGTCGATCACGATGTAGCGCAGATTCTCGAACGCCTTGGCCCACTTGGTGTGATGCGGCAGAATGCCGGCGTGCAGCATGTCGGGATTGGTCAGCACCACGTTGGCGCGCTCGCGAATCGCGCGGCGCGCGTCCTGCGGCGTGTCGCCATCGTAGGTGAACGCGCGCAATCTCGGATCCCGTCGCATCCACCGCGGCCTGGAACTCCTGCAGCTGATCCTCGGCCAGCGCCTTGGTCGGGAACAGATACATCGCCCGCGCGCCCGGATCGGCGATCAGGCGATTCAGCACCGGCAGGTTGTAGCACAGCGTCTTGCCGCTGGCGGTCGGCGTGACGACCACCACGTTGCGTCCGGCTGCGCGTGCTCGAACGCCTCGCGCCTGATGCGAGTAAAGCTGGCGGATGCCGCGCGACGCCAGCGCCTGCTTCAGCGCGGAGCCAGCGCCTCGGGAAACTCGGCGAATTCGCCCGGCCGCGCCGGCTGATGGCGAATCGCGCGCACCGGCGAATCGGGATTCGCCATCCATTCTTGAAATCGTGCGATGGCGCCGGCCAGTCCGCTGCGCTTGGCGAGAATCCGCTCTTGGGCCGGCTCCGGAAAGTTCAAGGTCAGGTTCATTGTTCGCCCTTTCTTCGCTTAGGATAACCTGACAGCGGAGCGAGGCTGTGGGGCTCAGCTTTTACGTGCGGACGAACTCGTAGCGTTCCAGCGTCGCCGCGAAAGTCGACTCCGGATCGTCGCGCAGCACCTTGCCGACGCAGCGCAGCCGCACCTCGGCCCGCGAGCCTGGAGCTTTGGGAAACGTGATCAGGTACTCGATCGGTTCGCCCACCTCGACTGGGTCGTCGGAGTGAAACAGCACTCCCGAAGAACTCACATTCCTGGTCTCCCCGCTGGTCTTGGGATGCCGCGCCGGAGCGGACCAGCTCGAACGGGAGCCTCAAGTCGAAGCGTTGATTTTTTCGTTGTTCGATCACGGTACTTACGACTTTATAGCCAGAAAGAACTAAGGTCAATAGCTCAATCACTAGTCATAAAGTCCTATTGTTGTAGTACTTTCGTTCTACGGTTCTAGTTCATCCACAGCCTGTTAAACGATAAATGCGGCACGTGCCGCTTTGTCGCGCGGTGTAGAAAATCCGCACCGGAATTTCGGCGCGGCGCAGCAAGGACCAGATGGACGTCAACCGTTCGCGGATCATGCTTCATCCTGCGGTGCACCCGCGACATCGAAGCGGCGATGTATTGCTCAAGCGTCTGAGTCCAGACCAAATCCCGGCGGCGCGATTTGGTGAATATGGGAAAATAAGGCTTGCTCGACCGCATCACCGTGCACGGCGCACGGCAACACAACCTGAAGAACATCGACGTCGAGATCCCGCGCAACACCTTCACGGTCATCACGGGTTTGAGCGGATCCGGCAAATCGTCGCTCGCCTTCGACACCATCTACGCCGAGGGCCAGCGGCGCTATGTCGAAACGCTGTCGCCCTACGCGCGCCAGTTTCTGGATCAGATGGAGCGGCCCGAAGTCGATTCCATCGACGGCCTGAGCCCGGCCATTTCGATCGAGCAGAAGACCACCAACCGCAGTCCGCGGTCCACCGTCGGCACCATCACCGAAATCTACGACTACCTGCGCGTGCTGTACGCCTCCATCGGCGTCCCGCATTGCCCCAACTGCGGGCAGGAGATTTCGCGCCAGACCACCGAGCAGATCCTGGAGCAGGTGCTGGCGCTCGGCGCCGAAGAGCGCGTGATGATCCTGGCGCCGATCGTGCGCGGGCGCAAGGGCGAATACAAGAAGGAGCTGGAAAAGCTCGCGCGCCAGGGTTTCGTCCGCGCGCGCGATCGACGGCGTGCTGCGCCCGCTCGACGAAGAGATCACGCTCGACCGCCGCAAGAATCACACCATCGAAGTGGTGGTCGACCGCCTGCTGATCAAGCCCGAGATCGAAAAGCGCCTGGAAGCGTCCATCGAGACCGCGACCAAGCTGGCCGACGGCCTGGTGCATGGTCGCGGTGGTGAATGGCGCGGAGCGCCTCTATTCGCAGAAGCTGGCCTGTCCCGATTGCGGCGCGAGCGTGCCGCAACTGGAGCCGCGATCGTTCTCCTTCAACAGTCCCTTCGGCGCCTGCGAGACGTGCAACGGCCTCGGCAGCCGCTGGAGCTTCGATCCGGCGAAAGTGATCGTCGATCCGTCGCGGCCGCTGCTCGACGGAGGCCTGGGACCGGGCGGCACGTCCAGCTTCATGGCTGCATGCGATGAACACGCTCGCGGCGAAGCTGAAGATCCCGATTCAGAAGCCGTTCGAGGATCTGCCGCGAGAAAGCGCAGACCGCGCTGACTCGAAGGCGGCGATCGGCATCATGGAGCGCTCGAGTCTTGACGACGATGCGACGACGTCAGCGAAGCGTATCGCGAATGGCTACATGCGCTACATGTCGCCGTCCGTCGTGCCCCGATTGCCACGGCCAGCGCCTGAAGCCGTCGAGCCTCGCGGTGCGCGTCAAGGGCCTGACGATCGCGGATCTGACCGCGATGTCCCTGATCGCGCGCGCTCGAGACCGTGCAAGGCTGGAAGCTCAACGATCGCGAACAGCAGATCGGCGGGCGCGCGGTCGACGAAATCCGCAACCGCCTGGAATTTCTGATCGCCGTCGGCCTCGATTATCTGAGCCTGGAGCGTTCGGCGGCGACGCTTTCCGGCGGCGAAGCGCAGCGCATTCGTCTGGCCACGCAGATCGGCTCGAAGCTGCGCGGTGTGCTGTACGTGCTCGATGAACCGTCCATCGGCCTGCATCCGCGCGACAACGACCGGCTGCTCGATTCGCTGGCGCGTCTGCGCGACCTGGGCAACACCGTGCTGGTGGTCGAGCACGACGCCGAAACCATCGAGCGCGCCGATTACGTGATCGATCTCGGTCCCGGCGCGGGACGGCTGGGCGGCGAACTGGTCGCGCAGGGCACGCCGCGGCAGATCGAAAGCAACCCGGAGTCGCTCACCGGGCAATATCTTGCAGGCACGCGGCAGCATCGCGATGCCGGAGTGCCGCCGCGCTCCCGACCGAACGCCGCATCGTCATCCACGGCGCGACCGAGCACAATCTCAAGAACATCGACGTCGAGTTTCCCGCTGGGCCTGTTCATCGCCGTCACCGGAGTTTCCGGCAGCGGCAAATCGACGCTGGTGAACGATATTCTGTATCGCGCGGCTGGCCAAAGAAGTCTACGGATCGCGCGCCGAGCCGGGCGCGCACGCCTCCATCGACGGCCTGGACCGGATCGACAAGGTGATCGAGATCGATCAATCGCCGATCGGCCGCACGCCGCGTTCGAATCCCGCGACGTACACGCAGGTCTTCACGCTGATTCGCGATCTGTTCGCGATGCTGCCGGAATCGCGCGAGCGCGGCTACAAGCCGGGCCGCTTCAGCTTCAACGTGAAGGGCGGCCGCTGCGAAGCGTGCCAGGGCGACGGCCTGAAGCGCATCGAGATGAATTTCCTGCCCGACGTCTACGTCACCTGCGATGTGTGCCGCGGCCGCCGCTACAATCACGAAACGCTGCAAGTGAAATACAAAGGCCAGTCGATCGCCGATCTGCTGGAAATGCCGGTGGAGGACGCGCTGACGCTGCTCGAAAATATTCCGCAGATCAAGGCCAAGCTGGAAACGCTGGTGGAAGTCGGCCTGGGCTATCTGCACCTGGGCCAATCGTCCACCACGCTTTCCGGCGGCGAAGCCCAGCGCATCAAACTCGCGCGCGAGTTGAGCCGCCGCCAGACCGGCAAGACGCTCTATATTCTGGACGAGCCCACCACCGGCCTGCACTTCGAGGACGTGCGCAAACTGCTCGACGTCCTGCACAGCCTGGTCGATCTGGGCAACACTGTCGTCGTGATCGAACATCAGCTCGACGTGGTCAAGACCGCCGACTGGATCATCGATCTGGGCCCGGAGGGCGGCGAGCGCGGCGGCAATATCGTCGCCTCGGGCTCGCCCGAGGAAATGCTGCAGAGTGCCCGAAGAGCTACACCGCGCAGGCGCTGAAGGCGTTCTTCAAGAACGGGCGTGCCGCATGAGCCGCTATCGCGATAAGCCGCTCGCCTTCGACGGGCTCAAGACGGTTCCCATCGATGCGCGCGGCGGCAAGGTGCGCGTCGAGCACTTCGCGCGGCCGTACCGAAAGGGCGACGGGCGTCGCCGGGCTGCTCGATTCGCTGCCGAACATTCTTGCCGCCGATTCGCTGCGCGGCGTGATCGATGCGATTCGCCGCGCGCGCGAACAGAAACGCGCGATCTCTGTGGGGCATCGGCGGCCACGTGGTGAAGTGCGGCCTGGGCGACGTCCTGCTCGATCTGATGCGCCGCGGTTGGGTCACCGGCTTCGTGATGAACGGCGCGGCGTCGATTCACGATTTCGAAATCGCCATCGCCGGCCAGACCAGCGAAGACGTCGAAGCCGTGCTGCCCGATGGTCGCTTCGGCGCAGCCGAAGAAACCGGCCGCGAAATGAACGCTCGCCATCGCCGAAGGCGCGCGCGACGGGCTCGGCATGGGCGAAGCGCTGGGCCGCCGCCTCGAATCGCTCGCCAAGCCCGAGTTCGCGCCGCACAGTATTGCTGCACGCCGCGTATCAGGCCGCGACTCCCGTTACCGTCCACGTCGCCATCGGCACCGACACGCCGCATACTCACCCGCGGCGCCGACGGAGCCGCCATCGGCGCGGCCACCCATCACGATTTCCGGCTGCTGTGCTCGCTGGTGCGCGGCCTCGATCAGGGCGGCGTCTATCTGAACGTCGGATCGGCCGTGGTGCTGCCCGAAGTGTTCCTCAAAGCCGTTTCAGTGGTCCGCAATCTCGGCTATCCGCTGGCGGAATTCACCACCGTCAATTTCGATTTTCTGCAGCACTACCGGCCCCGGCTCAACGTGGTGGAGCGTCCGCACGCCAAATCCGGCGGGCACGGCTACTCCATCACCGGACATCACGAATTGATGATTCCACTGCTCGCCGCAGCACTCATTGAATCCGACCAATGACCCCCGCTCCGGAACATCACGGCGAGCCGTTCTGGACCTATGAGGACCTCGCGTTGTTTCTGGGCGCGATCCTTCCGGTCTATCTGGTTTCGGCCATGGTGCTCCGCCTAGCGCATCTGTCGAGCGAAGCGCTCCAGGCGCTGCTGTTTCAATCGCTGATCTACGCCCTGCTGACCGCGATTCTGTATATCCTGATCTCCGCGCGCCACGGCCAGCCCTTCTGGCGATCGCTCGGCTGGACCTTTTCGTTCCGCGGCATCTGGATTCTGCTGCCCGCCGGGCCGCTGCTCGCCTTGGCGATGGCCAGGTTAGGCGAGTTGCTTCATACCCCGGCGATTCCTTCGCCGCTCGAAGGCTTCATCTCCAATCGAATCTCGCTGGTGGTGCTGATGCTGTTCGTCACTCTCATCGGACCCATCTGGGAGGAGTTGCTGTTCCGAGGCTTCCTCTTCCCCCTGCTCGCCAAGTCCGTGGGACCATGGCTCGGAATCGTCCTCTCGGCGATCCCTTTCGCGCTGCTGCATGGCGCCCAGAATGAATGGTCCTGGCAATACGTGCTGCTGATCTTCATCGCCGGATTCGTATTCGGATACACCCGTTACAAGACCGGCTCCACCGCGGCCGCGGCCGTGGTCCACGCCGGATACAACATTCTCTACTTCGCGGGCTTCCTGCTCCAGCGCGGCTGATTTCATTTCTTATACTGATACGGGATGCCCGGACGAAACCAGTTATTCGGCTGGTGGTACGTATGCATCGGCGCCGGCTTCGCGCTGCTCGCCCTGCGAACTTACATCGCCGATGCGCGTCCGTTTCAAATCGTGCTGCGAGGAGTGGTCGCCGCCGGATTCATCGTATTAGGCGTGGCCACCATCAAGGCCGCGAATCGCAATTCGTGACCGGATTCAATTCACCTGAAAGCTCCGGCGGTCTTCCACTTTGAGATTCGCCACTTTGTCGCGGAGAATCACCACCAGCGTGTACGATCCCTTCGGCACATTCTTGTCCAGGCTCAGACTGAGCACTCCCGGCACGTAACGCTGCGGATAAAAGGATTCGCTCGAATCCTCCGCCGCCACCAGCTGCGCGAACATCTGTTCGCCTGCCGAGTTCACGATCGCCAGCCCGTAATCGACCGAAAAATGATTCTTGTCGCCGAACTGAAACCCGGTGATGTCGAACTTCGCCCACAGCATATCGCCCGGGTGATACGTCGCGGGATTCATCGGCACCTTGTCGTCTTCCGTCCGCAGAAACTGGAAATTTCGATCGATCAGTTTGTCGCTCGGCTCCACGTCGTGCCCGCGCACCCGGAACGTGACGTCCGCCGTCGCGTCCTTGTCCGCCGGATCATCGTGGATCTTCACCGGAATATGATAAATCCCGGTAGGCGCGAACGCCGGAACGGTGAACGTCGCCGCGATCTTCGGCGTCCAGTCCTTATCCTGCGGCGCGACTCCCTCCGCGATGATTCCCGCCTCGTCCTTCCCGATCGCCACGCCCGCCGGATCCAGCGCCCGGATCTGCCAGGTCAAATGGACGCTGCCTTTCTCATCCTTCTGGATCACCTGATAGCCCGCGATGTGACAACTGAAATGCAGCGTCTCGCCGGGCACGAATTCGTACTCCGGCGCGAGCACCGGTCCATCCTCGAACTGATGCAGCGCGGCATTTTCGATGGCCAGCGTCTTGTCTTGCGCGGCCGCGGGGACCGCGACGAAAATTGCAGGAAAGAAAATAGCAAGGATGACCGCGCCGATTCCCGCCGTGCTTCGCGGATTTACTTGACTGCTGGCGTCGGACCGTCGATCGCGTCCCCCGCGTCCATCTGCAGAGGAATATTCACCCACGCATATTTCTCGGTTCCCGGACTTCCCCCGTCGGTCAGGCGCAGGCGATACGAGCTCAACGGAACGTCGAACACCAGCAAGCCCTGTTGCGTCTGCGCGGGCGTCAGCGTCCTCAGGATTCCGAACCAGTTCTCCACTCCCTCGCCGTTGTCCGATTCCTGAAACGTCTGGCCGTTCTGATTTTCCAGCGTCAGCAGCGGCACGGAAACGTCCTTTCCGCCGCCGTTGGTGACCGAAAGCGTGATCATCAGGAAGCGCTGCTGGGGAATGCGCAGCTTGAATCCGTCGCCTAATTGACTTCGCCACTTCGTTTCGACAACATTGTAAGTCAATGGACCGACCGTCGCCCGTTCGCCCATCTGGTAATCCATCCGGTTCGCCTGCCTCATTCCGCATCCGGATAGAGCCAGGCACACCGCAGCCGTAAAGACAGAGATAATCCCCGCGCGTTTCCACATGATGACCATCCCACAATCTATCCGTTATTCGGCGCGAAGGCAAATCCTCACGATTCTGCCGCTGTTCCTGGCCGGCGCGCTTGCCGTGCCTGGCTTCCAGGAAGTCCATCCGCTCACCGGACGCCGTATCGCTCCCGTCATGGGCGCAGGCGGAGCCGACTGGCTGGAACGGCCGGAGCGAGCCATCGAGGAGAATCCGGAAGGCGCGCTCGAAGCCCTGCACCTCAAGCCCGGCATGGTGGTCGGCGACGTCGGCGCGGGCACCGGGTATATATCGCTGCGCATGGCGCGCCGCGTCGGCCCCACCGGCAAGGTTTATTCCGAGGACGTGCAGCCGGAGATGCTTCGCCGCCTGCGCCAGAACGCGTCCGCCGCGCATCTCGCCAATATCGAAACCGTGCTCGGCGCCGAAGCCGATCCCAAACTGCCCGCCGGACGCCTGGACCTGATCATCCTGGTCGACGTGTATCACGAATTCTCGCAGCCTCAGAAAATGCTGCGCCGCATGCGCGAGGCGTTGAAACCCGATGGCCGCCTGGTCCTGCTCGAATATCGCAAGGAAGATCCCACCATTCCCATTCGCCCCGAACACAAAATGAGCGTCCAGGAAGTGAAAACCGAGGTCGAGGCGGAAGGCTATCAAATGGCCGACGTGATCGAAACGCTGCCGCGCCAGCACATCATCATCTTCACGAAAACGCCGTGATGGCGTGATCTCGAAGCCATCCGTCTTCAGCAGGTCACTAAGACGTTCGGCACTTACACCGCGATTCGCGATATCGAGCTCGATGTTCGCGCCGGCGCGTTTGTCTCCGTTGTCGGACCCAGCGGCTGCGGAAAATCGACGCTGCTCAACCTCGCCGCCGGACTCATCGATTGCACCTCGGGCTCGATTTCCATTTTCGGCGAGCCTCTTTCCGGATTGAATCGCCGCGCCGGATACATGTTCCAGCAGGATGCCTTGCTGCCCTGGAAAACGGTCCTCGGAAACGTCGCTCTGGGACTCGAATTCCGCGGCGAGCAAACCACCAGCGCCGAACAAAAAGCCCGCGACTGGATCGCCCGCGTCGGTCTCGATCGCTTCACCGATGCTTATCCGTCGCAATTGAGCGGCGGGATGCGCAAGCGCGTCGCCATGGCCCAAAGCTGGATCGTCAATCCCGATATTCTCCTGATGGACGAACCGTTCAGCGCGCTCGACGTCCACACCCGTCTGCGCATGGAAACCGAGCTGCTCGCGCTGTGGACCGAATCGCCCAAGACGGTTCTGTTCGTCACCCACGACCTCGAAGAAGCCCTCGCCCTTTCCGATGAAGTGGTGGTTCTCTCCGCCGGTCCGGCGAGCCACATTGTGAATCGCTATGACGTGGATCTTCCCCGTCCGCGCGACCTGATCGACATCCGCACCGAGCCTCGTTTCGGCGAGCTGTACCGCCGCATCTGGACCGAGCTTCGCGAGGAGGTGCTGACCAGTTATGCGCGTGAACGGTAAGACGCTCGCGGGACAAGTCGCGCTCGGCGCGGCGATCCTGGGTTCCTGGCAGGAGCTGGTCAACGCCGGAAAACTCGACAAGTTTTTCTTCAGCCGCCCCAGCGATATCGCTGCACGCATTGTGCAATGGTTCCGTACCGGCTCCATCTGGCCGCATCTCATCACCACGATGGAAGAAGCGCTGCTGGCGTTCGTTCTCGGCGCGGCCTCCGGCATGATTCTCGGCTTCGCCCTCGCCCGATCTCCGAAACTCAGCGCGCTGCTCGACCCCTATATTCGCGTCGTCAACGCCCTGCCTCGCGTCGTCCTCGCGCCGATTTTTCTGCTCTGGTTCGGACTCGGCATCTGGTCGAAAATCGCGCTCGGCATCACTGTCGTATTCTTCATCGTCTTCTTCAACACCCATCAGGGCGTCCGCGACGTCGATCCGCGTGATCGTCGATAACGCCCGCATGCTCGGCGCGTCGGAATGGCAGCTTACCCGTCACGTATTGATCCCGAGCGCCCTCACCTGGGTCTTTTCGAGCCTCCACATCAGCATCGGATTCGCCATGATCGCCGTCGTCGTCGGCGAATATCTCGGCGCGTCGCGCGGCGTCGGCTATCTCATCTCTCAAGCCGAAGGAACCTTCGATACCACAGGAGTCTTCGCCGGCATGGCTGTCTTGAGCGCCGTGGTTCTGCTGGTCGGCTGGGGTGTCGATCACCTCGAACGGCGCTTGTTACGGTGGAAACAGTGAAGCGCGCGGCTATCGTTTTGTGCCTTTTCCTGGCATCCTGCGGAGGAAAGCAAGCCGCCACGCACATCCGCCTCGCCGTGCAGCCGCCCTCGACCAACAACTATCCCAGCCATCTCGCCCAATGGCTCGGTTTCTATAAGGACGAAGGTCTCGACGTCACCATCTCTCAAATCGCCGGAGCTTCGAAGGTCCTCGAAGCGTTGGTCGGCGGCAGCGCCGACGTCGGAGGCGGCGTCTATGAGCAGGCCGTGCAGATGGCCGCCGAGGGTCGCGACGTAGTCAGCTTCGTGTGCCTGATCCGCTCCCCTAACTTCGCTCTAATGTCCCTGCCCGAACGCGGTGTCCGGACCACCGCCGATCTGAAAGGCAAAATCGCGGGAGTCTCTTCCGTCGGATCGCCGTCGCAGTTCTATCTGAATCATCTGCTCACGGCGGCCGGAGTCGACCGGTCCGCCGTCGCCGCCACCACCGTAGGCATGGGCGCGACCGCCGTCGCGGCTCTGGAGCACGGTCAGGTCGACGCCGCCACTCTATTCGGCAGCGCCATCACCACGCTCGAATCCCGCCATCCCGAAGCCGTGATCCTCGCCGACACCCGCACGCCGGAAGGATTGCGCGCCGTCTTCGGCGTCGACGATTATCCCGCCTCCTGCCTGCTCGCTCGCCGAGCCTGGCTCGACGCGAATCCCGATGCCGCGCGAAAAATGGCCCACGCGATCCTGCGTTCTCTGCAATGGATTCGCGCGCATTCGGCCGAGGAAATCCTGGCCGCCGTCCCGCCCGAGTTTCATGTTGGCGATCCCGCCGCGGAACTGGCCGCGATTCGCCTCGCCAAGCCGATGTACTCCGTCGACGGTCGCATCCGCCCAGAGAGCGCGAAGGCAGTGGAACAGGTCCTCGCCGGCTCGCTCGAAAAGGTCCGCGGCGCCAACGTCGATCTCTCGCGCACCTTCACCAACGCCTTCATCCCATAAGCCGGTTACTGCGGCCGCTGCGTCACGATCGTCTGCGCCGCCGCCTGCCGTTCCTGCTTCGATTGCGCGATTCTCGATACCATTTCCGTCACCGAGTCCCACAAATCCCTGGGGCCGGTAATGGTATATTCGCGACCTTTGAAAAATTTGACGGCGCGTCCAATCGCATCGCGCCACGGCGTGGCCCGCGGATCGGCGTCGTAATTCATGTAAAAAACCGGATAGGGAAGATCGCCGATCTGCTTCAGATCGTCCTGCGGCACCGATTGATCGATCAACGTTTTCGGCGAAACAAAGATCAGCGCGTCCGGCGCCGGACCTTCGCTAATTTCGCCCTTGATCAACGTCGAAAGAAACGTGACATCGCCATTCTTCTGGCCCAACTGGCTGGCCCGCACCGTACCCAGCGTCAGATTCTTCAGCGCGCTCCCCATCGCCGGAAAGTCGATCTGATCCACGGAATTTTCCTTTAACAGGACATTCTGTGACTGGATGTTGAACAGCACCAAAGAGAATTTCCCGATCTGCGGCCGCCGCGCGATGTTGCGCAGAATCGATACCAGCGCCAGCGTGTCCATGGGAGCCAGAGCCGCCGACTGCGCCTGCTGCGGCGCGAAATTCACCAGCACCTTCACCCGCAGCCCCGGTTGTTCCGCGCGCTGCACCGGCGGTTCCGGTTGAAACGCTTCGCGCGGAGTCTCGCGGACCATATTGGGCCCGAGCGCCAGCGGCATCTGCCGATCCTTCTGCGTCCGCGCGGCATCCACGGTCCAGGATGTCGAGCACAGCCTTCCCCCGAAATCGCGCATCAGCCAGTCCACCTGATAACTGCCTTCGCCCACATCGAAATTTCCTTCGAGCGTCACCTGGCCGCCATGATCCTCCACCGGTGGGACGCGAATGCGCTGCTGGAAATAAACCGCGTCGCTGTCGTGTCCCTTCGGCGTTACCCGAAATACGATCGACAGCGTATTGCCCGTGCCTTCCAGCTCCTTCAGCGGAATCGTTACATCGTAGCCGGTGTGGAATTTCAGGTCGAACCCGATCAGCGCCTTCAGCGGATCCACGGTGCATTCCAGATCCTTGCGCGCTTCACCCGAATCGAGCGCCGCCATGTCTCCGCTAAACAGAATTGGAATCTCCCCCGGACTTGGCCCATTCATAGTCGCCTGTCCGCGGAGCATCAGCATCGTCGCGGCACCAAGCCAGAAGAAAGTGGCGCGCATACGTTATCGCTGCGTTCGCAGGTTGTATGCCAAAGCTGCGCCGCCGGTGCGGATCTGATCGTGGACGCCTTAGCCGATTGTTTGAATGAAGATTTGAAATTGTGACGCGACTTCTCTCGCCACTCGAACTCCGTCGACCCTGAAAATCTTTCCCGCCGCAGCCTCACCATTGCGCCGGATTTGCCGCCCGCCACCCGCATCCCAATTCACATTACAATGCAGAAAAGTGGCAGAAGAAGAAATCGATCAGTTGCGGGCCGAGCTTGCTCGCGCCGAGAGCCGCGCTCGGAAAGCGAACGCGAATCTACAGGATTTCGCCGCCATGGTTTCGCACGATCTTCGCGAGCCGTTGCGCACCGTCGGCACCTATTGCGAGCTCCTTTCGCTTCGCGAGCCTCTCGATCAAACCAGCGGGAATGGCGACGACTCCGCCCTTCTGGTGCGTTACATTCTGGACGCCGTCGATCGCGCGCAGCTCCTGTTGACCGGAATGGTGGAGTACGCCGATGCCGAACCGGAAAAGCGCGGTGTGGTTCCCGTCGACATGGAAGCCGTGTTTCTCGAAGCCTCGCGGCGCGTCGAGCCTGTCCCCGGAAGAGAGTCCGCGGCCATTACCCACGATCCCCTGCCCACCGTGCTCGGCAACTTCGAAACACTCACCAAATTGCTCCGCCATTTGCTCGACAACGCCGTGAAATTCAATCCCAATTCCGGCGCGAGCGTGCACGTCTCCGCCGCCCGGAAAGATCATGATTGGTTGTTTTCGGTCAAGGATAACGGACCCGGCATCGAGCCCGCCCATCAGGAACGGATCTTCGGGTTATTCAAGCGCCTGCATGGCCGCGAGTTCCGCGGCAGCGGCCTGGGCCTGTCCTTCGCCCGCAGAGCCCTCGAATGGCTCGGTGGACGCATCTGGGTGGAATCGAAACCCGGCGAAGGGTCTACCTTCTATTTCACCCTGCCATCCATCGATTGAATTCCCACGCCATCCTCCCCATTCAAGGCTGGCGCCTGAGGCAGCGTGGCCACCGATCCCCAAAATTCGCAGAGGACCCTCATGTTCCGCAGAACGTCTTCCAGATTTCCCGGCTTTTTAACGTAGCAATTTGCGCCGCGCTGATACGATTTTTGAATATCCTTGCCGTTCTCCGATCCCGAAAGCATCACCACCGGAATCGCCGAAAGCTTCGGATTCGCCCTGATTGTGCCCAACAAATCCAGCCCCGACATCAGATCCAGATTCAGGTCCAGAAGAATCATGTCCGGCGCCGCTTCCGTTTCCAAGTGATGCAGCGCCGCTGGACCGTCGTGGATCACTATGATTTCACTGGTCAAACCCGCCTGCTTCAGCGCCTCCGCCGTCAAGTAAGCGTCCGCCGGACTCGATTCAATCACCAGCCAGTTTGACGGCGCGCCGCTCATGCCTAAGTAAGAGTACCAGACGTAGCCTTGTCAGACATAAACTTTCAGCGTATTTTTTTGGATCGGGCGTCAAGCCGGCTGTCGTTCCAGCGCCCGCCGATCCCATCCCGCGAGTTTTGCCCCCGCCGCGTATGTGTTTTCGCAGAAATCGAGGATCATTTGCTCGGGTGATTTCGACGAGCGGACCTCGTCATACATCAAAATAAACTCGCCTAATTCCTTGCTCCAGAACCCCGGAGCCGGAATCATTTCGCCGGACAATCCCTCGGGCGACGGGGCCGTGTAGGAATAGAACGCCGCCCCCGGAATCGCTCCGCCGCCGGGCCAGAATCCCGCGCTAATCACCTCATGCGAATAGGCTTCGCTCGAAATGACGCCCTTTCTCGCCGGCGCTTTGCGCCCCGAAAATCGAGTGCACGCCAAATCGAAGCTGCCCCAAAAGAACTGCACCGGACTGCATTTCCCGATGAAACGCGACCGGAATTCTCCCAATACCCGATCCGCCGATAGCATCGCCCTCCACCACCGATGCGCGTATTCCCGATCGTAAGCCCCGGCCCGCGTGTCGTGAGGAAACAGAATCGGATCGGGCAATTCCTGGGGCTTGGTATTGATCGCAATGTCCAATTGCAGCGCATCCAGCGTCTCCATCACCCGCTCGTAAAAGGACGCCACCGGCTCCGCCGTCAACGGAAATGATTTTCGATCCCCCGCGCTGGTCCGAATCTCCATTCGATGCTCGATAAAATCGAATTCCATCTCCACCGCGTCCAGCCCCACCGGGATCGGCCCCGTCGTCAACCCGCGCGCGCTCAGCCGTAGCGAACAGTTCCACCAGTGATTGATCAGCGGACTCGCGGTCAGACGAATTTTCCCCACCACCTGCGTCCACAGATGCAGCGTCCGATACGTGTCCTGCCACTCGTTCAAAGGCAGCGCCGGCCAGTGTCGATCATCCATGACAGCTCTCATCCACCGTCAGGCGAAACACGTCGGGACGCGCATAATGCCCCACCACATCCAGATCGTATTTCCCCTCGACGATCTCATCCAGGTTCAGATCCGCGGTCAGGATCGCTTCGCCTTCGTAATTCGGCCCCGCCAGCACCTGCCCCAGCGGATTCACGATCACGCTTCCGCCGCGAATCAAGACGGTAGCCGGATCGTTCCCCTGGATCGCCGGATAATCCTCCGGGCAATCGCCGCGCGTCATATATTGGACCGCGCTCAGCACGAAGCATCGCCCCTCGAACGCGATATGCTGCATGGACCGCGCCCAGGTATCGCGATCGTCCACCGTCGGCGCGCAATACAGCTCCACGCCCTTCGCGTACATCGCCGTCCGCAGCAGCGGCATGTAATTTTCCCAGCAGATCACCGCGCCGATCTTTCCCACCGGCGTATCGAACACCGGCATCGTCGATCCATCGCCCATGCCCCACACGATGCGCTCCATCGCCGTCGGCATCAGCTTGCGATGCTTGCCCATCAACTCGCCTTGCGGATCGAAGAATAAAACGGTGCAATACAGCGTCCCGCCGTCGCGCTCGATCACGCCGATCACGATATACATCGAGTGTTCCCGCGCAATCGCTCCCAGCGCGTCCACCGCCGGCCCCGGCACATCGACCGCGCTATCGAAATATCGCCGGAACATTCGCCGTCCCTCCGGCGACCGTCCCCCCACCCGAGCCCCGAAATCGAGCCCCTTGGGATACGCGGAAACAAAAGCCTCCGGAAACACGGCAATCCGCGCCCCTTCCACCGCCGCCCGCGCCGCCAGGGTGCGAATCTTCTCCATCGTCGCGTCGCGATCAAACACCACCGGCGCCGCCTGAATCACCGCCGCTCGAACCATTCTCGCCATCGAAGCGATTATCTCACCGGCGGCCTAGCGCGGCAGCCTGGAGATTTTACGTCCGCGAGGACTTCGGCAGGAAGAGTTGCAACAAATAATCCTGTGCCGCGTCCTGGGCGCTGATCGCGACCCAGGCGTTGAAAGCGTCAGTCGCCAGCGTCAGGACGTTGAGGACATCAGTCCGCGACCATTGCTTTGAATTGTCGTAGTCCGCCGTATGCCGGTGCTGTTGCAGCTGGATGAAATTGTGCGCTACAGTGCTGAGCTCGGGCGGGAGATTCGCTCCGCCTTTGACGCTTTTCAGAACGTCGTCACAGATTCCTTTCATCCTGCCGTGCTCGAATGTTCGCGCAAGGACGCTGCGCTGCCTTTCAATCGCCCACTTGCCCACGGCCTCATCGACAAGGAGATGGAACAGCGCGTAATAGGCGGTCGAGACGGCGCGCCGGAGACTGGCCTGCTTTGGGTCGATTGGTTCCTTTTCCGCCAGATCGTAGGCCTGCTGCAGCAGATCCTGAGGAAAAGACATGAGCTAGGCCCAGGCTTCCTCACGAAGAGCAGCCTGTTCAGATACGCTCCTGAAATTGTGGTACGGGAAGACACCCATGGACGAAAAATCCAAACGGTCGGCTAACTGCCAAACAACCTTCGTTGCAACCTGGCGAAGCCGCGCTTTGCTGGCCTCATCCGAAAGCACAACTCGGAAGAATATGGCCCAATCCCCGCTCCAGTCCTGAGCGATATCGTAACGGATGTGCACCACATCGGGCGCCATTGCCCTGACAATTTCTGAAATTGCGGCATTGATCGCAGTCTGGCTCGCGGATGAGGGGAGATACATACGTTCCTCACGTTGAGGATAGCGCACTGTACTGTTCGCCGCCGTTCGATCACCTCGGCTCCAAACACCGAAATTCCGAGCATCCTCAACCACATCCCACTTTTATCAAACCCCGATATTTCCGCTCCCGCTGTACCCTGCCATCAGAGAGGTTGGCGCGCCCATTCGGCCTCCAGCCCACCGAGCCGCGGCATTTCTCGAGACCCTGCCGTAGCAACGTAGAACGATGACGGATGGGCGTTGGTCAGCGAGCGACAGAGCTGATAAAAAAACGGCCGGCCGTTTCAAAAGAAAGAGGATTTATCGCGATAATCGGCGCCACAGCGTTTCCGGATGCGGATCGAACACCGTCGCGGCGCTGCCCCGCGTGACTTTCCATAATCCCAGCGCGATTTCGCCGGCCAACTGCTGCGCCGACCATCCCACATACCCCGCGTACACCCGCGCCTTCGCACCCGCCGGGATCGCCGATTTCTTCGACACCAGAAACACGTCGCCGAAAATGTGTTCCGCGTTCTCTGGCTGCTGCTTCCACCGGAACAGCGCCCGCGCGCCTATCTCGATCGGTCCGCCGAAATAAACCGGCTCGCCTCGCGGACGATTCAGAATCAGTCCCATCGCTCCATCGCGATCGGAATGAATCAGGAGCACTACGGATTCTTTCAGCTCGGGATCGTGCGACTTTCGGGTCGCGATCAAAACTTGGCCTGCGCCGATGTGCTGCGCCAGCACCAGCGCCACAAGCGGAATCATTTATGCGGAAGCACGCCGAAGTACTCCTTGGCGATTTCGAGCAGCGCGGGAACCGGCGCCACTCCATACTCGACGCGCGCTTTCTTGCCTGGAGTGATGAAGTAATATCCCACCTTCATGTGCCCCGAATCGAAGGTGGTCTTCTCGGATCCGACCCGCACCTCAAACACCGGCGCGTAGACTTCCTGGAAATCGATCCCGGCCTTCTCGAGCGGCTCATGCGATTGCCTGGCCAGAGCGCGAAACTTCAGCAGCTCGCGATCCGCGTCGCCGTCAGTCTCCGGATGCTTCACCGGCGCGAAGAACGCCAGAATCGTCGGACCGTGAATGGTGTAAACCGGATCCGCCGCCAGCGCGAGAGCCGGCACGATTACCAGCGCCGCCAGCATAGTTCGGGTCCGCATCAATTTTTGTTGTAGCACGACCGTGAAAAAAGAGAACGGCCGGTCCCTCCGTTCCCAATGGATCGAACGGTGGACCGGCCGTGTGCCACGAGGGGCAACTCAGGTGACGCACCCGGAAAAGCGCGGCGGTTTGTCGATGCGCTGAGGAGAGGCCGCCGCGTCCGGGTGCGGTCTTTACACCGCCAGGTACAACGTATTGCCCTGACGATTCACAAGCAGGAGTACGGGGTTGTCTTTACTTGCACTACTCATCGCCTGCTGGAATTCGTTCACGTTCAGAACCGGTTTGTGGTTCACTTGCAGGATCACGTCGCCGCGTTGCAGCCCGGCTTCGGCGGCCCGGCTGTCCTGGCTCACCTGATCCACCACCACACCCTTGGTTTGCGCGCCGAGATTCAATTGCTGGGCCATGTCGGGAGTCAGATTCTCCACCCTCACGCCTTCGAGCGCGCTATTCTCGCCATTGTTGGAGTTCCCGCCGTTCGCGGCCTGCTCCTCATTCGCTGGAAATTCGCCGAGCGTGACGGAGATCTGCTGGGTGTTGCCGTTGCGCAGCACCTTCAGGTTGACGGTCGTGTTCGGACTCATCATCCCGACCTTCAGCCGCAGCTGATTCGCATCGCTCACCGGCTGGCCGTTGATGTCCAGAACGATGTCGCCCTTCTGCAAGCCCGCCTTCGAAGCCGGACTGTTGGCCGTCACATCGCCCACCAGCGCGCCGGCTGCGTCATTCACATGGAACGCCTTCGCCATCTGCGGAGTCACGTCCTGCGGCAGAATGCCGAGGTAACCGCGCTGCACTTTTCCGTGCGCGATGATCTCATCCATGTCGTGGCGCGCCATGTTGATCGGAATCGCGAATCCGATGCCCTGGTTGCCGCCGCTGTTGCCGGAGAGAATCGCCGTGTTGATGCCGATCAGATGACCTTCATCGTCCACCAGAGCTCCGCCGGAATTGCCCGGATTAATTGGGGCATCGGTCTGGATGAAGTCCTCCACTTGCTCAATGCCCAGTCCGTCGCGCCCCGTCGCGCTGACGATGCCACTGGTCACCGTCTGCCCGACGCCGAACGGATCGCCGACGGCCAGCACGATGTCACCTACTTCGACCTTGCTCGAATCGCCCAAAGTCAAAGTCGGAAAATTCGATCCGTCGATCTTTAAGACCGCGATATCGGTGCGAGGATCGGTGCCCACCACGCGCGCCTTCATGGTGCGCTTATCTTTTAACGTCACTTCCACGTCGGTGGCATGATCCACCACGTGATTGTTCGTAAGAATGTAGCCCTCCGGGCTGATAATCACGCCGGAACCCAAGCTCTTTTCACGCTGCTCCTTGGGAATCTCAGACCGGAAATCGTTGCCGAAAAACTGGCGGAAGAAGGGATCCAGGCCTTGCATCCCCTGCATTCCAGAAGTATCGTTTTTCACCACCCGGGAAGACGAAATGTTCACCACCGCCGGGACCACCCGCTTCACCACCGGCGCATATCCGCGCCTTGCCGTCGCCTCTGAGCGCGGGGCCGTCTTGACCGTCGCCGGCGGATTGGCATCATGCACGGTCGCCGCCCTGACTCCGAAAAATGTAGTCACGGCGAGCGCCGTGACCAATGAGGCCGACGCGATCCAACGCCGGCCGTTCAGGAAATTCTTCATTTCTTTGCCACCTCGATTTCCAGCTTAAAGTCCGCGGCGCTTTAAGCAAATCCGGCAAAGCGGGTAAAACTCCCGACCATTCGGGGGGATGGAAATTGCGTAGTCCGGACGCATAGCCTGCGGTTGCTATCGATCCCTACCGTATGCACGGGATTGCCTTATACAGTGGCAAAGCGATGCTCGCCGGAAATTCCGCGATTTAGCATAAAAACAGAGGTGAAATCACTCGGAAGGAGCAATTTCGATGAAGGTCCTATCCACTTTCCTCGGCATGGCATGTCTTATGACTGGATTCTCGTTCGCCAAAGCTCCGTCGGCGGCGCAGGACCACCTGAACGATCTGAAAGGAGAAGCCCGCCAGGTGCGATCCGGCGCATTGTACATGGAGCGCATCTCCGGCCAGTCCGCCACCACCTGGGACCAGATGGACAAGCAATGGAACATCGTCAAACCCCAGCAGGAGGCCATGGTCAACCAGGTGAGCCTGCTGGAGTCGATGACGAAATCGCTGACTCCGGCCCAGCAGCAGGCGCTCAACACAGTAAAGCCTAAAGTCGATGAAATTTCCGCGCAAACGCGCCAGTTGCGCGCCATGCTCGATCAGCGCGGCGTCGATGTCCACAGTCCGAAATTCAAAGCGGTGGCGAGCCGGATGGCCGCGGACGCCAGCGCCGTGGCCCACGGAATGGAGGTGAAGACCACCGCTTCGCGCTAAAACTACAGTCCCAGAGGGATAGCGCCGCGTCGACGGTTCCGTAACACTTTAAGACGGCTGAAAGGAGCCGCGCTATGACATTCATCGTTTGCATGGCCGTGCTGCTGATGTCCGCGATGACCGCGCTTGCCGACGACGCGGCGCAAATCCTCAAAACCACGGAAGATACCTACAGCAACCTGAAGAGCTACCGGTTCGAGGGCACCACTACTTCCGAAACCAAAATGGGCGCCACCGATTCGAAGTCGGAAACCAACTTTGTGGTCGCGTTCAAGCCGGCCAATGAGTTCCGCATCGAATATGTCTATCCCACCGCCGGAAACTGGGTGCGGGTGTCCGACGGCAAGACCTTATGGAGGTACCGGTCCCTGACCAAGGAGATGAACAAAGCGCCGCTCACCGATTACGACCTCCAGATGCTGGACGGCTCGCCGATAGGCGTGTTCACGCACATCAGCACCGGGTTGGCGAATCCCGCGGTGGTGGGTTCGGACTCGGTAACGGCCGGGGGCCAGACCTTCGATTGCTATATAATCCAGGCCGATCATCCCGGCGCTGTCGAGATGGGCAACGCCAAGGCTCTGCCGGTTAAATTGTGGATCGATAAGAAGACCCACCTGGTACTGCGCGAACAGAGCGGGTCCGCGTCGCACGCGGCGCATGGGTCAACCGCGACCGAGAACCTGGAAACCATCACCTTCACCCATCTGGACGTAAACCAGCCGGTGGCCGACGATTTGTTCCAGTTCAAGCAGGCCAAAAAATGACCGCCGGACCGCCAAAAAAGGGACTCCCGCGCTTGATCGAAGTGTGACAAACTGTATGTGTCCCGGAGTCCCTATGGTAGGTCGAACTGTCGGTCATTATCAGTTTCTCGAAAAGCTGGGCGCGGGTGGCATGGGCGAGATTTATAAAGCCCAGGACACCCGGCTGAATCGCTTCGTCGCGATCAAAGTGTTGTCGACCGTCAACGCCGGCGATCCGGAACGGCGCCGGCGATTCATTCAGGAAGCGCAGGCCGCGTCCGCGCTGAATCATCCCAATATCATCACCATTCACGACATCGTTTCCGAAGGCGACTCCGAATTCATGGTGATGGAGTTCGTCAGCGGGAAGACGCTGGTCGACCTGATTCCCAAGGGCGGCCTGCGCGTTGCCGCAGGCGCTGAATACGCCGTGCAGATGACCGACGCTCTGCAGGTCGCGCACGCCGCGGGCATCGTCCATCGCGATCTGAAGCCGGCCAACGTCATGGTGACCGAATCGGGCCTGGTGAAGATTCTCGATTTCGGCCTCGCCAAGCTGACCGATCGCGGCCCGGTGACCACCACAGCGGGCGACGCGACGCAGACCATCGCCGAAGCGCCGCTGACGGTCGAAGGCTCCATCATCGGCACCGTCAGCTACATGTCGCCGGAGCAGGCGCAGGGCAAGAAAGTCGACACGCGCTCCGATATTTTTTCATTCGGCGTGGTGCTGTACGAAATGGTGACCGGCTCGCGCGCTTTTTCGGGCGACAACGCGCTCTCCACGCTATCCGCGATCCTGCGCGACGAAGCGCGGCCCATCGCCGAGATCGCGCCCGACGTTCCGCCGCAGATCGAGCAGCTCATCAAGCGCTGCCTGCGCAAGAATCCGGACGACCGCTGGCAGTCCATGCAGGACGTCCGCTCCGCGCTGGCGGCCTTGCGCCACGAATCCGATTCCGGGCAGCTTTATAAGCCGCGTGTGCCGGCCGCCAGTGATAACAGGCCGGGCGCGTCCAAAGGCGCGAAGCTCGCTATCGGCATCGGCGTGGGACTGCTGGTGCTGGTGATTGCGGCCGTGCTGGGTGTGCGCGCCGCGGTGAAGCGCGCGAAACGGCTGGAGGTTCGGGACGCCAACTCTACCGTGGTGATCGGCCCGGATGGTTCGGTAAAGGTCGCGGACGGAACGCCGCCCGCGGTTGCGCCCGCGCCGCCGCCGGAACAGCCCGCGGCGACTCCTCCGCCGGAGCCGGCCGCCGATGCCGCGCTGACCAATGACAGCATCATCGATCTGGTGACCAACAAGGTCCCGACCGGCGTGATTCTTGGCCAGATCCGGGCGTCGAAGACCAACTTCAATCTTTCGTCCTCCGAACTGATCCGGCTGACCAAAGTCGGCGTCAATGGAACGGTGATCGAAGCGATGCGCGATCCCAAGGGCGAGCTCGCCGCTGCCCGCCGCGCCGCCGCTCTTAAGGAAGCCAAATCGAAGCCGCCCGAGCCCGCTCCGGTTCCCGCGCCGGTGGTGGTGGCCGCGGTTCCGCCGAAGCCGATTCCCGCCCCGCCGCCTCCGGTTTCCACTCTGGCCGTGAAGCCGGTGGAGAAAGTGATCGTGGTGACGGTGACCGACGGCACGCCGATTCGCGTCACGCTCACCGCCGACATCCCCTCCGACGCCCAGGAAGGGCAGCCGCTGCGCTTCAAGACCATCGACGATTTCCGCGCCGCCGATACCGTGGTGATCGCCAAGGGAGCAACCATCACCGGTGCCGTCGTCGACGCCGGAAAGAAAAAATTCCTGGGAATCGGCGGCAAGATGACCTTCCGCCTGATCGAAGCCGACGCCGTGGACGGGAAGAAACTCAAGGTCCGCGCGATGGCCGGCAAACGAGCCGACGGTCCGCCGACGCGTCCCGTGGAAAACGTGAATCAGAAGCACAGTAAGGACACCGCGGCGGAAGCAGGCACCGAATACATCGCCTACATCGACGGCGACCAGACCGTATCGGTCAAGAAGTAGCGAATTCTTTTTTGAACAACGCGGTCAGGCGGGCTTCGTCGCGCTCGCGCAGCGCTTCTTCCGCGCGCTGGCGATACTGATCCCGGAATCGTCCGCCGGCGAGCGCGCGAATCGCGTCCGAAGCATCCTCGAATTTCCCGTCGCTCAGCACCGAGCACAGAAATTCCGCCGCGCTTTCGAGACGCGACGCGCCCAGCGACAGAATAATCGCCCGCCGAAGATTCGAGTCCTGCGCCTTGCGCCAGGTTTCTTTCACCAACCCGACGGCTTCTTCTTTAGGGCATTCGCCCAGAGCCGTCGCCGCTTCCAGGCGCACGTCGGCATTTTCCTTGCCGAGAAACGCCGCGACGAAAGCGACCGAATCGTCCGGCGACAGGTCCAGCAGGCCGAGGAAACATTGCCCGACGACCTCGGGCTCGGCGTCGCCGCACAGCGCTTTCATTCGCAGCAGCAGCAGACTATCGGGTCCGGAGAGCTGCGCGATGGCCCGCGCGGCGTCGACGCGCACGGTCTTTTCAGCGTCCGCGCCCAGCAGGTCGGTCAGATTTTGGAGAATATCGAACCTCGGCAGCGGGCAAGCGACCAAGGCGAGCGCGCAGGTTCCCCGCAGCGGCGCGGCGGTGTCGGCGTTGCCGCCCCACACCGGCTCCATCTGAATGTGATGGATGCCGCGAAGATACACGGCGGAATCATACTGATTCAGGTCCTTCAACGCTTTTGCCAGCGCGATCTTGGCCCAGCATTGCGGATCGGACTTCGCGGGATGAATCAGGAAGCGATCGAACGCGGCGATCAGATCGGGCGCCAAAGTCTGGGCCCCCAGCTCGCCGGCCAGCGCCGCCGCTTTGGACACCAGAAAATTATTGCGATCCTGCAAAGCTTTGCGCAGCGGCTCGATGGCGGAGCCGGGATCCAGCCGCAATGCGCGCAAAGCCATCGAGTTTTTCTTCGAGCGCCTGCTTCCCCATCCTCGAAGATTGTAGCGGAGTGCCCTGTCACGCGGAGTGAGATGATAGGGGCATGAAATCGGTTACCCCGTTCCTGGCCGCGTGGGTTCCGCTTCTGCTGATGCCGATCCGCGGGACCGCTAGAGAAATTCCCAAGGGCGCGCACGTTCTGCTGCGCATGATGAATTCCATCAACACCCGCACCGCCGCTGAAGGCGACCAGGTCTATCTGCAAACTGCCACGCCCATCGCAGCCGACGGGCAGATCCTGATCCCCGCCGGAAGTTACGTGCAAGGTGTCGTTTCGCTTTCGAAGCGCAGCGGCAAGGTCCGCGGCCGCGCCGAGCTCGGCATTCGTCTCGAAACCCTGACGCTGCCCGGCGGAAAGATGCTGAAGATCGCGCCGCACCTTAGCTCGGTCGATTCGAACGAGACCGGTCAGAAAGTGGCCGGCGAAGAAAACGTCGTCCAGCAGAGCTCGGATTATGGCGCCGACGCCCGCCGCATCGCGATACTGGCGGGAAGCGGCGGATCGATCGGCGGCCTGGCGGACCGGAGCTGGAGCGGAGCGGGTATCGGAGCAGGCGCGGGCTCGGCAGTCGGCTTCGCGTCCACGCTGCTGACTCGAGGCAAGGAAGTCGAGCTGCGCCAGGGCTCCACGCTCGATATTGTTTTCGACCGCGCGATCGAGATCGAATAGCAGATTACTGAATCGCCATGGTCAGCCCGGCCGGACTCGACACCGTCCCGATGGTTAACACCACCGGAACCGAGGGGCCTGGGGTGACTCCGGCGGGCACGGCGACGTTCACCTGGAGAAATCCGGCGATCCCACCGGGAGCAGTCCCCGCGTATGGCATGTTCGTCACCGCGATGCCGCCGATGGTCACCGATACTTTGGCATTGGGCTTCGGCAAATTGTTATAGTCGTTGGCCAGCGTCCCGTCCGGAAGCGGCGGAGTAATGGCGCCTTCGCCGGTTGCGTAGATCGAAACGATGCTGCCGACCGACGCCGGATTATTCGGTCCGTTGATGCTCTGATCCTGATTGCGGATAGCTCCCTGGCCGGAACCGTCGGCGAAGCTGAAGATCGCCGGAGCGGTGGCGGCGACGTTCCCGAAGAGCAGCGCGCCCGCAACTCCGTTATATACCGGCTGAACGCTGACATAGCCGCCGGCTTTGCTGGCCAGCTCATACGGCGCGACGGCGTTGATCTGCGTCGCAGACACGTAAAGCAGCGGCACGGCGACGTTATCCACCAGCACCTGCACTCCGCTGACGTTGTTCGAAACCAGCCCGCTGGCGGGATCCAGCTGCGGTCCGACGCCGGTGGCCGGCCCCAGACCGCTGCCCTTGATGGTGAAAATCAGACCCGGCGACAAGTTGACTTGCTTAATCGCGGAAAGGCCGGCTCCGTTCTCCAGGTTGCTGATCGTGCCCGCGCTCTGTGAAAAATCGAAGCGGGCGATGTAGGCGTCGCCATAATCCTGGCTGTGAACCTCGGTGGTAATGAAATCGCCTCCGTATTGCGACTGGTACGCGGACGGCGTCACGGGGGTGTTGGTACCCTCCACCGTGCCGGCGATGGCCACTGTGTTGCCGGTGGAATCCATCGCGATCGCAACCGGGATGGTTTGCAGCGTCCCGCCCAGCAGCGTCGAATAGATCAGGGACGCCGTGCCGGTTCGCGAGGGATCGAAGCGGGAGATGAAGCCATATTCGCTCAGGAAGCCGTTGATTACGCCGCCGGAGTAGCAGCATTGGAAGGCATCGGAGGAAGTCGGAAAGTCGAAGGAATTTGTTACCCCGGTAACCGTGATCCTTCCCGCCGCGTCGACGGCGATGCCGTTCACCTGGTCGTCAAACGATCCTCCGACGAACGTCGAGTAAGCCAGTTGCGCGTTGCCTTGAGCGGAAGGCGTCAGCTTGACGGCGAAACCGTCCCCCGCCAGCGCGAGACCGAGAAAGTCCGCGAACTGGGTCCGGGCTCCGTTGGCGGTGACCGGAAACGTGGACGAATTGGTCGGCCCGGCGGCGTAAATATTCCCGGAGCCGTCCACCGCAATGCCGCTGACGGAACTACCTCCGCTGGAGCCTCCCAGATAAGTGCAATAAAGAACCGACGCGAGTCCGCCGAGGCTGGGATTCAGTTTCGCGACGAACCCCGAGCCGGCCCCCGGGTAATGGCTCTGGTAAGCGCCCGGCGTGGTCAGAAGCTGCGTGGAATTGGTCTGCCCGCCGATATACACCGAGCCCGAGGCATCCACCGCGATCGCGTTCACGCTGTCATTGCCCTCGCCGCCGAAGAAAGTGGAATAAATCAGGTTCCCGGCGGGGCTGATCTCGCTGACGAAGCCGTCGCTATTGCCTTTCAACTGGGTCTGGATCGGCGTGCCGCGCTGCTGGAAATCGATGGACTGCGTCTCGCCCGCCACCCACGCGTTGCCGCCGGCGTCGACGGTGATCGCGGACCCGGAATCGTAAGTGGAACCGCCCAGATACGACGAATACACCAATTGGCTGCCGGAAGCGGAAATTTCGGCCACAAACGCCTGCAGGCAATAGGTGCTGCCGACGCTGGTCGCGTCGGATCCGTTGCAGCTGGTGCCGCCGAGCAGGGTGGTTACAAACGCGTTCTTCAGAGGCAGCGCGACGGATGAAGTATTGCCGGTGATGTAAGCGTTGCCGTTCTTATCTACGGCCACCGCGCCGCCGAGCGTGAAGTTGTCTCCTCCATAGAAAGTGGAGTAGACGATGGAGGCCGCTCCGGACGCTGACGGATTGATCTTGGTCAGAAATACGTTGGTCGTCGGAATGGGCCATCCCGGCGTGGCGGTTTTGGCGGGCTGGTAGCCGTTCTTCGACGGGAAGTTCGAGGAATTGGTGGTGCCGGTGACATAAACATTGCCCTGCGCGTCGAGCGTCACGCCGTTCGCCTGATCGCCCGCGCTACCGCCCAGCAGAGAAGCGTAGGTGAGCACCGGATCGATCAGCAGCGGCTTGTTCGCGTTGTAGCGATCGATCTCGAAGCCCGCGCGATTCCTGCCCAGCAGCACATAGCGGCCCGCCACGCGCTTGCCGTCCTGAAAAATAGCCGGCCGGCGATGCCGGATCTCCACTCCGCCGACCTCTAGTACCAGATCGCCCGATTCCTGGCGTAGACGGTCGATGCCGTCGAACGCCAGCCGGATACGCGACGGATCGGCGCCCGGCGCGACGTCGAAATCGTATTCGATCCGATGGGCGTCGCCGTGAAACACCACGTCGATTCCGGGATAAACGTCGCGATAACGGACTTTTCCGAAATGAGGAACGCCGGTCCGCCACTTCGCCGGATCGCGCCCGACAAAATAGTTGCTCGCGCCGCCCAGCGGATCTTGCGCCACAATCGCGGGCGATTTCTTCCCGCCGTCGAACCGCATCTTGAGGATCGCCGTCCCCTGCTTCCGGGCGACGCCGAGCACCACGGCGTCCCGGGTAAACCAGACGGTCGCCTGCTCGCCATGCGCCAGATACTGGACCTTAGTATCCGTCTGGCCCATATTCGGCTCGAACGAAACGGGCAATTCGATGGCAGGCGAGGCAATCGCGGCGCTGGCGCACAACAATAGTAATCCGATCATGGCATCCTCCTCACGGGACCGTTACGGAGGCGCGATCTGATCGCAAACTGCCTCGCGGATTCAAAGATTATCGCAGAGAATGACTATTTCAGAGAATAGGTCAAACCAAGCGTATATTGGAACGAATTCTTCTTAAATCCCACCGGCGGATCGTTGATGAAGGCGTCCGTCGCGTTCAGGCTCACCGAGAGGCGTTTGTAAGCCGGCAGAGCCAGGCCCGCGCTGGCGATTCCCGAATAGGCGTTGGTGTTGTTCCACGCCGGCGTGGCCGCCAGTTTTTGCGTAAATACGATTCCATGCATCACCTTACGCATGTACGCCTCGCCGAACGTCGAGCCGATCAGGCTTTGGTTCAAGGTCGCGGCGGTCATGGAGGGAGAGAACTGCTGGTTGATGTAGCTCATGCTGGCCTTGAGATCCAGGGTCTGATTCGCGGTCTTCAGGACGCTCCAGCCGATGCCTCCGCTGTAGGTTTGTTGTAAGTCGAGGCCCTGCGAGAAGTTATGATCGAAATCGGCTTGGCCGAAGCCGAAGGCGCGGGGCGAAAAATACTCGTCGCGCTCGGCATCGGCATGATAAATCTCGGTCTTGAGCGTCGGACTCCCGGGTTGGGAAACGGTCCCATAGGATGCGGTGAAATCCAGTAGCGTGCGGCTGCGCGGATTCAGCCAGTTCTCCGTGGGAACGGCGCGAATGAGGTTGACCGCCCCGGTGAAAGTCCGGCTGTCCTGGGTGGCCTGCACCAGGCTGGCGCCGGCGGTGATCGCTCCGGTCCAGTCATGCAGGATGTTGTGATTATCGTTGACCGCTTTCTCAAAGTCGGCCTCGGGCACCACGTTCGCCACGTTACCGACCGGCAAGGTCTGGGGTGGCGTGGAGCCGACCTCGAGTTTTTGGTCCGCCATGGCCACGGTCCCCTGCGGAATCGGCGATTCATTCTTGTGCACTACCTTGACGCCCTTGGGGATTACGGCGAACTTCCCGGCGGCGTGCAACTCCTTGATCTTTGCCCAATCGACTTTGATTTCGCCGATCATGTCGCTCTTGAAGGTCACCGATCCGCCGGCCGCGCTTTCCAGATGGCCCACCAGCTTATCGCCATTGGTGAAGATCAGGACGTCGGGATCGGCCTTCGGCGCCTGGGCGAAGCCGGCGCTTGCGGTCAGCAGAAATGCGCATAACCCTATGAAAGGTCTGTGTGACATACTCCTTCAGTCTAACGGAGGAGGCGGTAGCACTCGCGGGCGATCTCCCATTCCTCCTCGGCATGGATCACCAGAATCCGGGGCTGGAGGAATGCGAAGCGCGCGGCCACGACGTCCCGCAGGGGCTGGCAGTTCTCGCCCACGCCGCCCGTGAAGACGATGGCATCGAGACCGCCCAGCGATCCGAGCATTTCCCCGATCCCGCGGCATAGACGGTGAGCGTAGATATCGAACGCGAGCTGCGCGCGAGGATTGCGCTGTGCGACGGCGGCCAGAATCTCGCGCATGTCGCCGGAAATGCCGGAAATCCCCTGGAGGCCCGATTCCTGGTTGAGAACGCGGTCCAGTTGCTCCGCCGTGTAGCCGCGATGGCGCAGCAGATAAATGATGATCCCCGGGTCGAGGGAGCCGCTGCGGGTCCCCATCATCAGGCCTTCGAGCGGCGTGAAACCCATGGTGGTGTCAATACTCCGGCCATCGCGGACCGCCGCGAGCGAAGCGCCGTTGCCCAGGTGACAGGTGATGATGCGCCAGTGGTCAGGGGCCAGGGGCCTGTGGTCAGTGGGGTTCTCGGATTGCTGGCCACTGGCCACTGGACACTGGCCACTTAGTATTTCCCCCGCCCGCCGCGAGGCGTATTGATGGCTGATGCCGTGGAAGCCGTAGCGGCGGATTCCTTGATCCAGCCATTCATAGGGGCCGGGGTAGACGTAGGCGGACGGCGCGAGCGTGGCATGAAACGCCGCGTCGAACACCGCGATCTGCGTGGTGTGGAAAATCCGCTCGGCGATCTCGATGGCGGCCAGCTCGAAGCGATTGTGGGCCGGAGCGACCTCCGCCTCGGTCGCGATTGCCGCGCGAACTTCGGCGTTCACAATGGTGCTCTGGCGATATTTGGCGCCGCCGTGGACGATGCGGTGGCCGACGGCATCCACCGGACCAGGCACCGATTCGAGAACCGGCCCGAGAAGCTCCCGATGGGTTTGCTGTCGGTATCGATGTGCGCTTCCCACAGCGGACGCGGCGGATCGGACGGCGGATCGGCGGTGATTTCATCCAGCCGGCATTTGAAACTGGACGATCCACCGTTCAGTACCAGGATTCTCATGCCGGCCATTTCCAGTCGCGGATCTCCGGCATGTCGTCGCCGTGTTCGGCGATGTACAGCTTGTGCTCGATCAGCTTGTCGCGGAGAAACTGCTTGAAATGCGCGCCGATCGGCTGCAGGCGCGGCACGCGATCGATCACGTCGCCCGCCAGGTGCATGCGGTCCAGATCGTTGCGGACGGTCATATCGAAAGGAGTGGTGGTGGTGCCTTCCTCTTTATATCCGCGGACGTGCATGTTGTCGTGATTGGTGCGCCGGTAGGTCAGCCGGTGGATCAGCCACGGGTAGCCGTGGAACGCGAACACGATCGGCTTATTGACGGTGAAGATGGAATCGAAATCGTGATCGGAGATGCCGTGCGGATGTTCGCTGGGCGGCTGGAGCGTCATCAGATCGACCACGTTGACCACCCGTATGCGGATATCGGGCATGTGGTGGCGGAGCAGGTCCACCGCGGCCAGAGTCTCGAGCGTGGGAATATCGCCGCAGCAGGCCATGACCACGTCGGGCTCGCCGCCTTCGTCGTTACTGGCCCAGTCCCAGATGCCGATTCCGGCGGTGCAGTGTTTGACCGCCGAATCCATATCCAGGTATTGCAGCGCGGGCTGCTTGCCGGCGACGATCACGTTCACGTAATTGCGGCTGCGCAGGCAATGATCGGCCACCGAGAGCAGGCAATTGGCGTCGGGCGGCAGATAGACGCGGACGACGTCGGCTTTCTTGTTGGTGACGATGTCCAGAAAGCCGGGGTCCTGGTGGCTGAATCCATTGTGATCCTGCCGCCAGACGTGGCTGCTGAGCAGGTAATTCAGGCTGGCGATGGGCCTGCGCCAGGAAACTCCGCTCGATTCCTTCAGCCACTTGGCGTGCTGATTGAACATGGAATCGACAATGTGAATGAACGCCTCATAGCAGTTGAACAGGCCGTGGCGCCCGGAAAGCAGATAGCCTTCGAGCCAGCCTTCGCAAAGATGCTCGCTTAAGACTTCCATGACGCGACCGTTGGGGGAGAGATGATCGTCGCCGGGGATGATCCGGGCCATCCAGTCGCGATCGGTGGCGTCGAACAGCGCGTTGAGGCGATTGGAGGCGGTCTCGTCCGGTCCCATTACCCGGAAATTCATGGCTTGCGCGTTCTGCTTCATCACGTCGCGCAGAAATTTTCCGAGCTCGCGCGTGGCTTCGCCGATGGTGACGCCGGGCTTGGGTACCTCCACCGCGTAGGATCGAAAATCGGGGAGCCGCAGGTCTTTTAATAAGAGTCCGCCGTTGGCGTGCGGATTCGCACCCATGCGGCGCGTCCCCTTGGGCGGAAGGTCGCGAAGTTCCGGAATCAGGCGGCCAGTATCGTCGAACAATTCCTCGGCGCGATAACTCTTCATCCATTGCTCGAGCAGTTTCAGGTGCTCCGGATTCTGGCGAACCTGATCGAGCGGGACCTGATGAGCGCGCCAGGTGCCTTCCACCTGAACGCCGTCGACCATTTTCGGACCGGTCCAGCCCTTGGGCGAAACCAGCACGATCATAGGCCACTGAGGACGTCCGGTGACACCGTTGCGGCGGGCTTCCTGCTGGATGGAGCGGATTTCGTTGACGACCTTCTCCAGCGTTTCGGCCATGGCCTGATGCATCGGATCCGGCTCATGGCCTTCGACGAAGTAAGGCTGATAGCCGACGCCGTGCAGCAGATCGATCAGTTCCTGGCGCGGAATGCGGGCGAGGATGGTGGGGTTCGCGATTTTATAACCGTTAAGATGCAGGATCGGAATGACGGCGCCGTCGTGCGCGGGATTCAGGAATTTGTTGGAATGCCAGCTGGCGGCGAGGGCTCCGGTCTCCGCTTCGCCGTCGCCGATCACGCAGGTGGCGATCAGGTCGGGATTATCGAATACCGCGCCGTGAGCGTGCAGCAGCGAATAACCCAGCTCACCACCTTCGTGGATGGACCCGGGCGTCTGCGCCGCGGCGTGACTGGGGATGCCGCCGGGAAAGGAGAATTGCTTGAACAGGCGCTTCATGCCCTCGGCATCTTCGGTGATGTTCGGAAACAGCTCGGAATAAGTGCCTTCGAGATAAGTATTTGCGACCATCCCCGGACCGCCGTGGCCAGGTCCGCAGATGTAGATCATATTGAGGTCGTATTTCCGGATCAGGCGGTTGCAGTGGACATAAACGAAGTTGAGACCCGGAGTGGTGCCCCAGTGGCCCAGCAGACGAGGCTTGATATCGTCGACCCGGAGCGGCCGGGTCAGAAGAGGATTGTCGTAGAGATAAATCTGGCCGACCGACAGGTAATTCGCGGCGCGCCAATAGGCGTCGATGTTGCGCAGTTCGTCGTTGGTGAGGGGCACAATTCCCTTGGTAACACACTCCCGTGCCGGTGGGATTAATGGAGTGATACTAAAATCATGCGCATCGTGCTCGGCTCCGATCATGCGGGATTCGAAATGAAACAGGACCTGGTCGCTTTCGTCCGCAAGCTGGGTCATGAGGTTCTGGATGTGGGGACGAACAGTACCGCGCCGGTCGATTACCCGGATTTTGCCGAAGCCGTCGGGCAAGCGATACGGGAGCAGAAGGCCGAGCGGGGGATTCTGATCTGCGGCAGCGGCGTGGGGGCGTCGATCGCGGCGAACAAACTGCCCGGAATCCGCGCCGGGCTATGCCACGACATATACTCCGCGCATCAAGGGGTAGAGCACGATTCGATGAACGTCCTGGTGCTGGGATCGCGGGTGATCGCCGATCAACTGGCGCAGGATCTGGTGGAGCGTTATCTTACGGCGCAGTTCACTCACGAAGAGCGGCACGTGCGCCGGCTGGCTAAAATCGACGCCTTGGAAAAGCGATTTCAGTGTCCTTAGTCCTGGGTGATATAGCGCAGTTCCCGGCCATAACGCGCTGGCCCACATTGGGTCACGCATCGGATTTGTACTCACAACACTAACTAAACATTAACGATTGCCGGCGTCCGCCTTTGGATTCCCGCGTGCGTTTGGGGGTGCGGGGAGTTGACTCTTATGCGGATCCCGACCTTTCAATCACCAGTCGTCCGACGTGTTGCCATTCTGGCCGTAGTTGCCGGCGCCACTATTTTGAGCAGCGCGCCGGGTCCCAGGTTTTCGAAGAAGGATAAAGCGTATTTCAAGGACGCGGCGATCATCAATTTCGTGCGTCCCGGTCTGGTGTTCACCATCAACTCGGCCTCAGTGGCGAGTGACGGCACCATTCAGACCAATTTTTCGATCACCGATCCACAAGGTCTGCCGCTCGACCGGTTGGGAGTGACCACACCGGGAACGGTTTCGGTGAGCTTCGTGGTCGGCGCGATTCCGCAAGGGGCAATCGCAATATACCAGCTACATTACGCGTCAGGTGACGTCGGCGGACGGAAAGACCACCGCGACGCAGGTCACTACGGATTCGGGCGGCACCTATGTCGCGAACGCGGACAACAGCTACACCTACACGTTCCACACCAAGGCGCCCGCGGGATACGATCCGACGATCACTCATACCATCGGAATTTATGGATCGCGCAACCTGACCAGCTTCGATCTGAGCACCTATTACGCGAATGCCCTGTTCAATTTTGTGCCCAACGGCGCGAAGGTGACGGTGGTACGCGACGTGGTGGAGACGGCGAGCTGCAATCAGTGCCACAATCCTCTGGCGGAGCACGGCGGATCGCGCCAGCTCACCGGGCTGTGCATCATCTGCCACCAGCCGCAGTCAGTGGATCCCAACACCGGCAACACGGTGGATATGAAGGTGATGATCCACAAGATCCACATGGGATCGAGCCTGCCGAGTGTGGTGGCGGGCGGAAAATATCAGATTGTCGGCTTCCAGAACCGGGTTTCCGACTTTTCGGACGTGGTGTTCCCGTCGGACGTGCGGCGTTGCACCATCTGCCACACGCCGACGGCGGCGCAACCGAACAACTACATCACGCAAGCGACTCGCGCGGCGTGCGGGTCCTGTCATGACGACGTGAACTTCGCCACGGGCCAGAATCATCCGGGCGGCCCGCAGTTCGACGATAACGAATGCACCACCTGTCACATTCCGAAAGGCGAGCAGGAATTCGACGCCTCGATTCTAGGCGCGCACACCGTTCCTACCGAGGCGACGCAGCTGCCAGGCACGACGTTCACGATGGTCAGCGTCAACGGGGTGGCGGGCAAGTCGCCGACGGTGACGTACACCTTGAAGAACAAGGCGGGCGCGCCGATTCCGGCGAGCTCGATGAACAGCCTGTCGCTGGTGCTGGCGGGTCCGACGACGGATTATCCGGGATACACCAGCGAAAGCGCGATCACCGGATCGACCTGCGGAGCGGATGGGACCTGCACCTACACCTTCAAGGCGGTGATTCCGGCGACGGCGACCGGCAGTTTCACGGTCGGCATTGAAGGATACAAGAACATCACTTTGGATCCGGGCACGACGATCGCCCAGACGGTTCGCGATTACGGCCAGAACCAAGTCATCCATTTCTCGGTGGACGGCTCGCCGGTGACGCCGCGCCGCACGGTGGTGGCGATGGCCAGTTGCAATCAGTGCCACACCGCGCTCGCGGTGCACGGCGGCATGCGCAACCAGGTGACCTATTGCGTGCTGTGCCACAATCCGAACCAAACCGATGCGCCGGTGCGGCCGGCCACGGCGGGGGTGACGCAAGGCATCAACTTCGCGCTGATGATCCACAAGATCCACACGGGCGAGAACCTGACCCAGAATTTCACCATCTACGGGTTCGGAAACTCGGCGAATAACTTCAACGACGTGCGGTTCCCCGGAAATCTGGCGGATTGTTCGGCGTGCCATGTGAACAATTCGCAGGAGCTGCCGATCAGCGCGACGCTGAACGTGGTGAATCCGCGGGGTCCCATTAACCCGGCGGGTCCGACGACCTCGGCGTGCACAGCGTGTCACGATACTACGGCAACCGCCTCGCATGCGCTGGCCAACACTACGTCGCTGGGCGAATCGTGCCAGGTGTGCCATGGGCCGAACGGACAATTTTCGGTGGACGCGGTGCATACCTTAACGACGCCGGCGGTTAGCCCGAATCAATAACGGCGGCCTTGGAATGAAGAATCGGGAAGACACGGAGGACAGGGATGCAACGGCCGCATAGTAGGTTCAGGATCGGGTACGGCGCGGCGGCCGTGTTCCTGGCGGTAGGGCTTTACGGGCAGACTCCGGCGCAGGCTCCGGGGCAGACTCAGGATCAGGCCCCGGCGAAGCCCGAAGCCGCGAAGGCCGAGGTGAAGGCTCCCGCGACCTATGTGGGCACGGAGACCTGCCTCACCTGCCATGAAGAAGTGGTGGGCAAGTTCGCGAAGAATCCGCATCATTCGCTGGAAGTGGACAAAGGCGGCAAATGGGCGGGGAAAACGTGCGAGGCCTGCCATGGACCGGGCAGCCGGCACGCGGATTCGGTGGATCCCAAGGATATCCGCAATCCGGCGAAGCTGACGCCGGCGGCGTCGGAGCAGATTTGTCTCGCCTGCCATCTGAAGACGGAAACGCATGCCGGCCATCTCCAGAGCACCCATTCGAAGAATCAGGTGGCCTGCGTCGGGTGCCATACGGTGCACGGGACGCCGGAGCAACTGGTGCCGCGAACGGCAACCGCGATCAACTCCAAGTGCGCGAGCTGTCACGTATCGGTATGGGCCAGTTTCCAGCGGCCCTATCGCCACAAGCTTCCGGAAGGGGCGATGAGCTGCGTGGATTGTCATGATCCGCACGGGCGTCCGGTAACGACGCAGGCGCGCTCCGTGATCGGCAATCAGGCGGGTTGTTTCCAATGCCACGGCGACAAGCGGGGTCCGTTCATTTTCGAGCATGAACCGATGCGGACCGACGGATGCACGGCGTGCCACATGCCGCACGGATCGGCGAATCCGCGAATGCTGACGCGCAACGACATGAAGACGGTTTGCCTGGAGTGCCATGCCGACATCCTCAGTCCGAAACCGGCGCTGGGCGGCGTGCCTCCGGCGTTCCACGATTTGCGCAATCCGGTGTATCAGAACTGTTCGGTGTGCCACTCGAAGGTCCACGGATCGAACGTAGACAGGACGTTCCTACGATGAGACGGCTCGCATGTATCGCGCTTTGTTTGAGCTTCGGCGCTTTTGCGGCGGACGATCCGCAGCAGCCGCAGGCTTCCACGGATTCGAAGGCAGCGGCGGATCAAAGTAAAGATCCGGCGGCCAAGGATCAGACAGCGAAAGATCAGACTGCGAAGGATCAGGCGGCGACTCCGCCACCCGCGGCGCCGGCGACCGGAACCGAGTGGATCACGGGCAGCGTGGATTTGGGCTATCGCTTCGTGACCGATGTGGCGGGCAGCGCCGCGGCGTATCGCAGCATTGTGAATCTGGGAGAAGGTCCACGGCTATTGGGGCTGGACGCGACCATTCAGGATCCGAGCAAGCGATTTTTCGACCGGCTGACGGTGAACGGAATCGGCTGGGGCGGCGACCCTTACACCACCGCGCATGTGGACGCTTCGAAGCAGCGGGTTTATCGATTCACCTTCGATTACCGCAGCATGGCGTACTTTAACGCGCTGCCGACGTTCGCCAATCCGTTCGCGGGCAACGGAATTTTTCTGGACCAGCAATCCTTCGACATCCGCAAGCGCATGGCGAATTTCAACCTGGAGCTACGGCCCGGAACTCACGTAATCCCGTATCTGCAATATTCTCGCGATTCCGATCACGGCACTGGAGTCACCGATTTCGTTTCCAACTCCGTGGCGACGTTTCCGGTTGCGAATTTCACGCGCGAGCATACCGACAATTATCGCGGCGGCATCCGCTTTGAGTATTCGAAATTCCACGTGACTCTGGAAGAAGGCGCCACGGTGTTCAAGGACGACGAGCAGGTGGCTCAAAACGGACTGAACACCGGCGATTTTACGGCTCCGTATTTCGGCCAGAAGCTGGATGTGACGAACCTGCTCGAAGCATACGGGATTCGCGGCACCAATCCTTATTCGCGGGTGCTGGTGACGGCGACGCCGGTGAGCTGGCTCGACCTCTACGGCCAGTTCTCCTACAGCATGGGCCAGACGGACGTCAATTACACTCAGGCCAATCAAGGCGAGTTCGTCAATTTAAAATCGCTGCTGTTTTATAACAGCGAACAGGATCTTCTGATGGGCGCGGCGAAGCAGCCGCACACCTCCGGAACCGTGGGGTTCGAGGTGCGCCCGTTCAAGCATGTCCGGCTCGTCGAGAGCTGGACCACGGATCGCCTGCATACAGCCTCTTCCTCCGATTTGGCGCAGGCGCTGGTGGCGGCTTCGACTCCGATCACGGAGCCGCCATCGCTTTCCACGTTCCGGCTGGTGGACAACTACAACCAGCAATCGTTCGACGTGTTCTACGACGTGACCTCCAAATTTACGCTGCGCGGCGGGGAGCGATATACCTACGGCGATACCACGGTGCCTCCGTTCTATGGCACGGGACTCGAATCCGGCACGCTGCGGCGGCAATCGGGCGTCGCGGGCGCGAGTTTTCATCTGAACCAGAAGCTGAGCGCGAATTTCGATTTCGAAGGCGGGAGCTCGGATCAGGCGTATTACCGGAGCAGCCTTCAGAATTACCGGCGGTACCGGGCGCGCGTCCGCTATCAGCCGATGCAATCGCTGTCGATCACCTGGAATCTGAACGTGCTCAATAACGATAATCCGATTCCTGGGGTGAACTACCGGTTCTCGAGTAAAGATGACGGAATCTCGCTGTTGTGGACCGCGAGCAAGCGGTTTAGTCTGCTGGGCGATTACGCGCGAACGTCGCTTTATTCGGACATTCTGTACGTGGTGCCGCAGAACTTCTCGACCGCCGAATCGTTTTACTGGGAAAACGCGCACCAGGCGAGCGCGCTGCTGGATTTCAAGCTGCTGCCGGTCGGGAAACGGATGCTGCACCTTTCCGCCGGCGGATCTTTGTTTACGGGCCATGGAAGCCGTCCCACCCGCTTTTATCAACCGATGGCGAAGCTGATTTTTCCGCTCGCCGGTCATGTGGATTGGACCACCGAATGGAGCTGGTACGGGTTCAACGAGCCGTTCTATCTGTTCGAGGGATTCCGTACCACGGTCGTCACCACCGGCCTGCGCATTACGCGATAGTCAGGGCATTTTAAGGCATTCTTATGAATTTCGAAAACAGTCCGCTGCTGGTGATCTGGGAAGTGACGCAGGCCTGCGATCAGCAGTGCGCCAATTGCCGGACGAGCCTGCTGGCCGAGCGCGACGCCGCGGAATTGACCACGGCCGAAGCGTTTCGTCTGCTGGAAGAAGTGCGGAGCTTCGGGAATCCGCTGATGGTGTTCACCGGCGGCGACCTGCTGAAGCGGCCGGACCTTTATGAGCTGATCGGCCGAAGTGTGGGCATCGGTCTGCGCACCAACGTGACGCCCAGCGCGACTAAGCTGCTGACCGACAGCGCGATCGACCGGTTTCAGGAGTGCGGCGTGTCGCGCATGGCGATCGGCCTGGATGGGCCGGACGCGGAGATGCACGACGCGATCCGCCAATGGCCGGGCAGCTTCGATCAGGCCCTGGGGGCGCTGAAGCGGGCGCAGCGTATCGGCCTGGAGACGCAGGTGCAAACGGTGGTGAACCGCAAGAATCGGCTGCTGCTGTCGCAGATCGGCGAGCGGGTATTCGAGGTCGGCGCGAAGCTGTGGAGCGTGTTCTTCTCAGTTGAGGCGGGCCAACAAGACGATCTGGACGCCGAGGAATACGAGAAAGTCTTCGAGACGCTGTTCGCGCTTTCGCGCCTGGCGCCGTTCGACATCCGCACTACCGAAGGGACCCATTACCGGCGTTACGTGGCCCAGCGGCTGAAAGCGGAGCATATGCGGCGCGCGCACTGGCGGACCGCTCCGGTGGGCGACGGCAAGGGATTTGTGTTCGTGTCCCACACCGGCGAAATTTTTCCCAGCGGATTCTTGAGAGTGTCCGGCGGCAACGTGCGCGAACGATCGATTGTGGAGGTTTATCGCAATCACGATCTGTTCAAGATGCTGCGCGATCCGGACAAGCAGGAAGGGAAATGCGGGCGCTGCGAATATCACCGCATCTGCGGAGGATCGCGGGCCCGCGCTTACGCGCTGACCGGAAATTACCTGGCGGAAGATCCGCTGTGCGCGTATCAGCCGCTGGCGAAATAAAAGAGATGGAACGGGCTCAGGCCCGTTCCATATTCTTCACGCGCGGAAACAGGATATTATTCTCCAGGTGAAAATGGCGATGCATATCGGCTTCCATCGCCTGTAGCTCGCGATACACCATGCGCAGACCGTGGCAGGCATCGCCGGGCAGATCGAAGCCGTAAGTCAGATCGCGGATTTCATCCAGATACCGGATGGCCAGCTCGTGATCCTGTTCCATCATCGAAATGGGATTGCGGACGGTTCCGAACGGAGGACGGGGAATCGGCTTACCGGCGGTGTGAAGCGCGTCCATTTGCAGGATGGCCGGGAACAGGACCCGTTCTTCCTTGCCCATGTGGCTGTCCATCTCCGCTTTGAGCAGGGAAAATACGCGCTGCACCGGACGGAGCGATTCGTTGGTGTGCACCACCAGAGTGAGAAGATGGTCCAGCAAGGGTAGCTCCGAGCGCAGCCAGGCGTGATGCCGGTCGACGATTTCACGGATCAGGCCGGGGATGGGAGCGGAACTCCAATCCTGGTCCTCGGGCGTAGCGCCGGCGAGCTCGTCCATGATCTCGTCCATGATCTCGTCAGGCGCGGTTCCGGCGACGCGGCAGGCGTCGGCCAGTGAGTGGTTTGCCCCACAACAATACTCGATATGGTGCTTTTCGAACACCCGCGGCGCGGCCGGAAACTCAGCCGCGATTTCTCCTACTGTCTTTTCAGAAGTTAGCGACATATGAGTGCACCTGTGCCTTACGGCAAGGTGCAATCAGTTGGCCACAAGCTCGAGCCGCGCTTTGACGACGTGGTCGGCCGCGGAATGGCGCACCTCAAAACCAAGCTGGCGGGCGACGCGGATCATGTGGTCGTTTTCCGGGAGCATGTCCGCGACAATGCGATCCAGGCCCTCGGCGCGGCCGATCGAGACCAACTCGCGCAGCAGCTCGGTTCCCAGGCCGTGGCCTTGAAACCCGTCGGCGATGAGCAGCGCGAATTCGCCTTCATTTGCACGGTGCGATTTGGTGAGGCGTCCGACGGCCAGAATCTCGCGCTCCCCGGTTTCGGGATTGGCGCGCTCGGCGACCAGCGCCATTTCGCGATCGTAATCGATGAAGCAGATCCGCGTGAGCCGGTCGTGCGCCACGCGATGGTCCAGGTGGAGTAGATGAAAGTAGCGGAGGTAGACGCTGCGCTCGGAAAGGCGCGAGTGGAAGCGAACCATCAGCGGCTCGTCTTCGGGACGAATAGGACGCAGGACGACGTCGGCGCCGTCCTCCATGCGCCAGGAGCGGACGTATTGCACCGGATACGGGCGAATGGCCAGGCGAGGCAGGTCGCGCTCGGGCACATTCGAAGGCTGGAGCACGACGCGGGCGTCGAGAGCGACCAGTCGATCCTCGGAAGCGAGCAGCGGGTTGATATCGATTTCCTTGATCCAGCGCTGCTCCGCCACCAGGTAGCTGAAGCGCACCAGCAGGCGTTCGAGCGCGGCCAGGTCGACGGGCTTTCGTCCGCGCACGCCGCCGAGAGCGGTGAAAATTTTAGTTCGCTCCATCAGTCGACGGGCGAGCGTGGTGTTGAGCGGCGGCAATCCCAGCGCCCGGTCCTTATAGACCTCAACCAGTTGTCCACCGCTGCCGAACAGCAACACGGGTCCGAATTGCGGATCGATGCTCGAACCGAGGATCAGCTCATACCCGCCGGCGGCGATCATCGGCTGCACGGTGACTCCCAGGAAATCCTTCGCGGGCACGGCGGCGCGGATGTCGCGAAACGCCTGGCGGACGGCGGCCTCATCGGGCAGGTCGAGTTGCACGCCATGCACTTCGGTCTTATGAGTGATCGTTTCCGAATGAAGCTTTACGACTACCGGGTATCCGATGCGATCGGCGTGCGCGACTGCTTCGTCCTCGGACGACGCGATGGCGGTTTCGACCACCGGAATCCCGTAAGCGGCGAGCAGGCTTTTCGATTCGGCCTCGGTAAGCAGCGTGCGGCCCGAGGAGCGAGCGTCGCGAATGATCGACGCGGCGCGCTGGCGGCCCTCCGGTTCCAGACCGGCGTCGACGATTGCGGGAGTTTCGTAGAGCGCGCGCAGCGCTTCGCTATAGCGCCACATGGCGTGGAACACCTGCGCGGCGGAGTCGGGATAGGCGAAGGTCGGGATGCCGGCGCGATTGAGAATGCTTTCGCCGGCGGCGATGCTGGCTCCGCCCATCCAGCTCGCCAGAACGGGCTTGCCGCCGAATTTCGCGAAATCTTTCAAACGCTCCGCGACCACGGTCGGGTCGGTCATGCGCTGCGGCGCCAGGATCACCAGCAGACCGTCGGTGTTGGGATCCTTGCCGGCGATCTCAACGGCCTTGGCGTATTGTTCGGCTCCGGCGTCGCCCAGAATATCGATGGGATTCTGGTGGCTCCAATGCGGGCGCATGATCGGATTGAGCTGGTCGATGGTGTCCGGCGCGAGCTCGGCCAGTTTGCCGCCTTCCTTCAGCAGCGCGTCGGTGGCCAGCACGCCGGGTCCACCGGCATTGGTGACGATGGTGAGCCGGGGGCCGCTGGGGCGCGGCTGTTTGCCAAGGGCTTCGGAAAGATAGAACAAGTCGGCGATGCGCTCGACGCGAAGCACGCCGCAGCGGCGGAAGGCCGCGTCCAGAACCTCATCGCTGCCGGTGAGCGCGCCGGTGTGCGATGCGGCGGCCTTCGCGGCGGCCTCAGTGCGCCCGGCCTTGATCACGATGATGGGCTTTTTGAGCGCGACTTCCCGCGCGGCCGAGAGGAAGGACCGGGAGTCCCCGATCGATTCCATGTAAATCATGATGGTCTCGGTCTGCGGATCGTCGCCCAGGTATTCGATCAGGTCGCCCCAGCCGATGTCGAGCATCGAACCGACGGAGACGAACGCGCTGAAGCCGACCATTTCGCGGAGGCTCCAGTCGAGAATCGCGGTGCACAAAGCGCCGCTCTGGCTGATGAATCCAACGGATCCGGGCCGCGCCATGGCGTTGCCGAAGGTCGCGTTCAGCCCGATAGGCGGACGCATCAGCCCCAGGCAGTTCGGTCCGATGATCCGGGTCCGGCCGCGGCGCGCCTGCGCCAGAATCTGCTGCTCCAGCGCGGAACCCTCGGCTCCGATTTCCTTAAAGCCGGCCGAAATGATGATGGCGGCGTTGACGCCGGCGTCCACACACTCGCCGATGAGGGACGGGACCGTGGCGGCAGGCGTCGCGATTACGGCCAGATCGATCTTGGCGGGAACGGCGGCAATGCTGGGATAGCATTCGAGGCCGAGGACGCTGGGCCTTTTGGGATTGACGGGGTAGATGGCGCCGTCAAAGGGGGAGCGGATCAAATTCCAGAGGAGCGCACCCCCTACGCTCCCCTGGCTGTCCGTCGCACCGATAACAGCGACGCTGCGGGGCTTGAAAAAAGCTTCGAGCGGTTCCCGACGCTCCTCAAGCCGCGGATCTCCGACCGGTATTGACCTGGACACATTCCTGGTAGTGCAATCCGAGTTCCAGGCACGCCAACTATTTCGCCAACTATTTCTTGGTATATCCCTCCAGCGAATGGTCGTGCGCGGCATAATACTTACCCGCGTCGTTCAGCTCCTTCGACGAAGCGCTGACGTGACAATACGTGCAGGATTTCTTCTCTTTCTTGGTGTAATCCGGCTTAGCCGAACCCACGTTGACGTTGATCAGTAGACCGGCGGCCAGCAGGCTGGCGGCAATCAGAGTTCTGGTGAATTTACGCATAAAGAGTCTCCTATGGAATTAAAGAGGCCACTGCCTATGGAAAGTCTCATAGCCTGGGGCCCTGGAATTTAAAAACTACTCGCCGACAAACGCAATCACTAACAGGACCAGCATGATGAGGCCGGCGACCACCGCCAGACCGCCCACGATGCGCGCGAAGTTCTTCAGCCACAGCGGAGGCTCCGGGGCAGCCAGGGATTCGAGTTTCCCATCGGCGACCAGCCGGGCATACTCTTCCGGATGTCGCTCCTTCAGCTCCTGCTCGGTCTGGCGTCCGGTGAAGATGGTCAGATCCATCGGGAAGTTCTGAGGACGCAGATGGGTGTTGAAGTAATGAATGGTGAAGATGAATCCGACGGCCAGGATGGCTTCCTCGCCATGGATCAGCAGGGCAATGTTAAGCCAGGAGCCGGGAATGAACTTCACGAAGAACTGGGGGAACCACATGGCGTACCCCGATAAACCGATGATTCCCATGCCCCAGAACACCGCCCAATAATCCACTTTGTCCCAATAGGCGTAGCGGTCGAATTTGGGCTTGGGGCCGAGCCACAGGAACCATTTCATATTCCCGATGAAGTCGGTGATGTCCTTGAGGCGCGGGACCATCGAGGTGGGTCCCCAGACCAGGCTGAACTCCCGGCGGAAAACGACCCGGTACATCAGGTTCCCGACGTGAATCAGAAAGGCCACGGTCAGGAAGAACGCCGAAAACTTGTGAAAGAACAGAATGGTCCCGAATCCTCCCACTGCCTTGGCGAAGGCCAGGGCCCAGGTCGCGTGGCTGAAGCGGAGCGGAAGCCCGGTCAGGGCCAGGCCGAGGAAGGTCAGCGCGATGGCGCCGTGCAAGTAGCGCTGGGCCAGCGAGAAACGCACGTAATTGCGGCCCGGGACATTCCTTTCAATGGATTCGTCGAGATGCACGGAAGCTCTTTCACTCATGGCTCCCTCCTTTCGCTTCGAACCGGGAACGGATAAACCACAGGATGGTGTGCAGCGCGAAGAATCCCAGTACGCTGGCCAGCAACAGGTTCATGAAGATAGCCGAGTAATGCAGCATGGGATAGCGCTTCTGATCGTGCGCGTCGGCGTGCGGATCGTAAGTGGCGAACGATTCCGATGCGCCGGTGTGGCATTTGGCGCAGGTGGCTACGCGATTTGACGCATTAATGGTCGACTTGGCGTCGGTGGCGGGCAGGATCTCATGCGATCCGTGGCAGTCCCAGCAGCGCGCCGTTTCGACATATCCGAGCGACGAAACCTGGGCATGGAACGTATCGTGGTAAGTGGTGAGCTCGCTTTCATGACAGCCGCCGCAGGTGGCGGTGGTCTTCATCTGCCAGCTCGCTTTAGCGACGCTCGAGATCTGATGGGCGGTGTGGCAACTGGTACAGACCGGCGCGTTATCGACGCCCGCTTCGAGCATCTGACCGTGGATTCCCGCCGTGTAGGATTTGAGCGGTCCGCCGTGACAGGTTCCGCAGGTGGCGGGAACATTGACACGATTGGTCCGGCTGGCTTTGTCCTTATTGCTGAGAATCTTGTGGGTTCCGTGGCAACTGGTGCAATTGGCCGCGACCAGCAGGCCGTCCTTGGTCAGGGCAGCGCCATGGATCGAATCCATGTACGGCGACAAAACCTCTTTGATACCCGCCTGCTGAGCGATCTGCGCGTTGCCGTGGCACTCCCCGCAGGTGCGCGGGAGATTAGCGGCGTAGGTGGTCGATTTAGGGTCGCTGGCAGGTAGAATCGAATGCGCCGCGCCGTGGCAGTTCAGGCAGGGTTGAGCGCCGGCGGAAGCATGCACGCTGGCGGCGAGGTCATGCGCGCTGCTCTCATGGCAGCCGGCACAATTCACCCGGGTTTGTTGCTGCGGGTGTGGATATTCGTGAATAGTGGAATGGCATTGCGAGCAGGATAAGCTTCCGTGCACGCTGGCCTTAGCGCTGGTCCCTTTGTCCTCGTGGCAAGACAGGCAGTCCGTAGTGGCGGCTTGACCTAGCATCGAGAGGCCCAACGCCAACAGTAGTGGCGCGCCCCAGTTCATTGGGAACCTCTCTCTCTGTGCCGCTCGTCCAGTGGAACGGTGTCGGGAATTTTATTTCTGCGCGGTACCGTATCCGATATCGGTCAATACTTTCGGGTCCTTTTCGTCCATGGCTAACAGATCATGACACGTGGCGCAGTCGTTCGAAATGGCCCGGCCATCCGAGCTTTTATGATTTCCGTCGTGGCACCGGAAACACCCTGGAAAATCCATATGTCCCAGATTGTTGGGATAGGTACCCCAGGAAATCTTCATTTCCGGAAAGACGTTTTGCAAGTAGATGGCCTTCACGGCATCTATTGCCGTTTTCAGTTCGTCGGGATTAGTCTGAGGGTACTTGGCGCTATAAAACTGGGTGAGGGAAGTGGTGATTTCGCGCGATGCGGTGTCGCGATCCGCATAATCGCGGCGCAACAGGGCGATGGATTCCTTCTTGATGAAGGGCAGCTTCGGGTTGACGCGTCCATCGTCCATGGCGCGGTCGACGGCCCGCTCCGGCATCTGAAAAGTGTGGCTGGGCCGATTGTGGCAATCCATGCAATCCATGCGGCGGTGCTCGCCGTTGTCCAGTTGTTCCGTTGAGACTTTCTGATCGGTCGCATTGAACACCGTGACTTTCCCGCTGGCATCGGTATAGGTGACTTGCGGAATCACCTGGCGATGGCCGTCGGTGGAGACGTAATCCATGTGGCCCTGAGAATCGGAATGCGCGCCGTGAATTCCGACGTTGCCGCGCCAGGTCCTGCCGCCGACCTTCATCAGCAGCACGGTGCTCGACCGCGTGTTCTGCTCGTCGTCGGCGGAGTAGGAATTGCGGACGACAAACAGGTCCCCGGCGAAGCGATTGGGCCAATGGCAATGCTCGCAGGTTTCCCGCGCGGGACGCAGGTTGTGCACCGGCGATGAGATGGGCCGCTCATAGGTATTGAAGGCGACGGCAAAGAGCTGGCGGGTGCCGGAGATTTTGGCGCGGACGAACCACGACGCTCCGGCGCCGATGTGACATTCGACGCATGACACCCTGGCGTGCGGCGAGTTCAGATACGCGGTATGCTCTGGCGCCATCACCTTGTGGCAGGTGAGGCCGCAGAATTCATCGGTGTCCATATAGTTCACCGCGGCGTAGCCCCACTGCCCGGCGATGCCGAGGTTCACGATGGAGGTAATCGCGACGAAGGTGAACAGCCGCCGCAGCTCCACGCTGTTGAGCGTCAGCATCGGCAGATGCTGGACGTCGGCACCCTGGCCCGCCAGGCGCTTGCGGCGAAGCAAGATACCCACCGGAATCAGGACCAGGCCGAAAATAAACACTCCGGGCAGCATCAGGAATCCGGGAATGCCGAGATAAGGATTCGCCGTTCCACGGACCAGCGTCGGCAACAGAAAGATCCACAAAACGGTGGACGCCGTAACCAGGACGACGCCGGTCAAGCTGATTGTATTGCTCGAAAGATACACCAGAGGGGAAAGCCATTCGATAATTCGAGCTTGCAGAGATTTGGATTCCATCGGAGCCTCAGTAGACAAATTCGGGCCGCTTCACGCAGGCGGCCCGCATGATCTTGCGCCAAATGACGCAGTGAAATTGGGTTATTTTACTTTGCGGGGGTGTAGCCGTCGAGCGAATGATCATGCGCGGCATAGAACTTGCCGGCGTCATTCAAGTCTTTCTTCCCGGCCGCCACATGGCAGTAGGTACAGCCTTTCTTCTCTTTCTTGGCATATTCGGGCTTGCCATAAGAAGGCGTGACGCTGATCCACACGCCGGCGATGAGAACCGCGGCGGGCAGCATGGTTTTCAGAAATTTGAGCATTGCAGGTTGTCTCCTCGATGACCCATCTTGCAATTGTTGCGCCAGCGCTGTGCTAAAACATAGTTTGCAATGCCAGCGAACCATCCCGGTGAAGTTCTAAAAGCATTGCTCGACGCGTCCCCGGCCGGCATCATTGCTCTTGATCCCGACGGCCGCGTGAGGCTATGGAGTCATGCGGCGGAGGTCATGTTCGGCTGGACCTCAGAGGAGGTAGTGGATCAACCCTTGCCCCTGGACCTGCAATTGCAGGGGTCAGAGGAACGAAGCGTCGAGTTGCGGGTGAATCGAAGGGATGGCGCGACCATCGCGGTCGCGGCTCGAATCGCGCCGTGGGTGGACTCGGAAGGGCGCGCGGCCGGAACTTTAGCCATTCTGGACGACATCACCGGGCGCCACCGGATGGAACGGGATTTTAAAGTATTGATGGAACAGGAACAAGCGGCTCGAAGGCAGGCGGACAGCGAACGGCGATTCCGCGAACTGCTGGAGGCTGCTCCGGACGCGATCATCGAGGTCGACCGCGACGGGCGGATCGTGCTGCTGAATCGGGTGACCGAGAAGATGTTCGGATACCCGCGGGAGCAACTGCTGGGCCAGCCGGTGGAGGTCCTGATTCCCGAGGAGCCTCCGGCCGACCCATCATCATCATCGCGGCCAGTACTGGAATCATCCGCAGACGCGGCCCATGGGCAGCGGACTGTCGCTCTTGGCACGGCGCAAGGACGGCTCGCGTTTCCCGGTGGAGATCAGCCTGAGCCCGGTGAAGTCGGACGATGGGTTCCGCGTCACGGCCATCATTCGCGACATCAGCGAGCGCAAGCAGGCCGAGGATCGCATCCACGCGATCCAGGAGAAGTACACGCGCGAGCTGGCGGAGACCAATCGGGAGCTGGGGGTGCGCAATCGGGAGATCGAGCGCGCCAATCGGCTGAAAAGCGAGTTCCTGGCGAGCATGAGCCATGAGCTGCGGACGCCGCTGCACACCATCATCGGATTTTCGGAGCTGCTGGCGGAGGAACTGGAAGGGCCGCTGAACGAAAAGCAGAAGCGCTTTATCCAGCACATCCACAAAGATTCGCTGCACCTGCTCGAATTGATCAACGACGTGCTGGACCTCAGTAAGATCGAGGCCGGAAAAGTGGAGTTGCGGTTCGAGGCGTTCGACGTGGCGACGGCGGTGGAAGAAGTGCTGGCCTCCATCCGGCCACTGGGCGTGAGCCAAATCGCTGCGGATCGAAACCGAGATCGCGGTGCCGCAGGCGCTGGAGGCGGATCGCGTGCGGTTCAAACAGATTCTGTTGAACCTGCTGAGCAATGCGGTGAAATTCACGCCGGAGGGCGGCACGGTTCGCGTGGAGGCTTCGATACGCGGGGAATTTGTGGAAATTGCGGTGAGCGATACCGGAATCGGGATCCCGAAAGAGGAGCATGGAATCGGTGTTCGACAAGTTCTATCAGGTGGGCCACACCACCAAGGGCGTTCGTGAAGGGACGGGTCTGGGCCTGGCCATCACGCAGACAGCTGGTGGAAGAGCACGGCGGGACCATCTGGCTGGAAAGCGAGCCTGGCCAGGGCAGCCGGTTCACGGTCACGATTCCCCTGACGCAGAAACAGGATGGGCAAGGCATGAAAACGGTTCTGGTGGCCGACGATAAACCCACCGGGCGGGAACTGGTGCGCACGGTGCTGGAGAACTCCGGCTACGCCGTGATCGAGGCGGCCGACGGTCTGGAAGCGGTGAAAATGGCTCGCGAACAGAAGCCCGATCTGATTATTCTCGACCTGCACATGCCGGGCATCGATGGCTTCGGCGTGATCGAGGAACTGCGCCGCGAGGCGAAGTTTTGCCGATACGCCGATCGTGGCCCTGACCGCCAGCGCGATGCAGGGAGACCGCGAACGCGCGATGTCGGTGGGATTCACCGGCTACATCACCAAGCCCATCCGCCTGGGAGCGCTGCGCGAGAGAAGTGGAGCGCCTGTTGCAATGACGACCGCCGCCAAACCCGCAGTTTCGCTGCTGATCATCGACGACAACGCGGGCAGCCTGGAGCTGCTCTCGAGCGCGCTGGCCCAGCACGGCCTGGAAATTCTGACCGCGTCCGATCCGGAAGACGGCCTGGACCTGGTGCACGAACCGACATCCGCAGATCGTGCTGACCGATCTGGTGATGCCGCGGATGAGCGGGCTCGAAGTGCTGGAGCGGATCATGGAGTTCGATCCGTCGATCGACGTGATCCTGATGACCGCGCACTACTCGACCGAATCCGCCGTCGAGGCGATCAAGAAGGGCGCGTCGGATTATCTGAACAAGCCGGTGTCGATCGCGGCGCTGCGGGAGCGGATCGGACGGCTGGTGGAAGACGCGCGCAAGCGCCAGCGCACGCTGCAACTGGAAGACGAGATGCTGGCGAGCGCGGAGTTCGAGGGCATCGTCGGCCACAGCCCGCTGATGTGGGAGATGTTCTCGCGCATCCGCCGCGTGGCTCCGCATTACCGGGCGCTGCTGATCACCGGCGAGACGGGAACGCGGCAAGGATCTGGTGGCGCAGGCGCTGCACCGGCTGAGTCCGGCGTCGTCGGGGCGATACGTGGTGCTGAACTGCTCGGCGGTGGTCGAGACGCTGTTTGAGAGCGAGCTGTTCGGGCACGTGAAGGGATCGTTCACCGGAGCGACGCACGACAAAGCCGGGTTGTTCGAACACGCCCACGGCGGAACGCTGTTTCTGGACGAAATCGGCGACATGCCGCTGGCGACGCAGGCCAAGCTGCTGCGCGTTCTTCAGAACCAGGAAGTGCAGCGGGTGGGATCGCTGACGCCGCGCAAGGTGGACGTGCGGGTGGTGGCGGCAACCAATCACGATCTGCGCAACGGCGATCGCCGAGAAGCGCTTTCGCGAGGATCTCTATTACCGGCTCTCGATGGTGGAGATCCAGGTGCCGCGCCTGGCCGATCGCAAGGAAGATCTGCCGCTGCTGGAGCGGCATTTCATCACCCGCTTCGCGGCGCAATACGGCAAGCGCATTCGCGGGCTGACGCATCGCGCGCAAATCCTGCTCTCCCTGCATAGCTGGCCGGGCAATGTGCGCGAACTGGAAAACGTGATCGGCCACGCCTGCATGATGACCATGGGCGAGACGATCGACGTCGCAGGATTTGCCGCCCTATCTGCACTCGCACTCCGATATGCCGGAGATGCCGGGACCTCCGCCGCCGTCGCCCGAAACCGGAGTCGGGACACTGGAGGAGCAGGAACGATTGCTGATCGTCAGGGCGCTGGAAGCGGCGGGCGGGAATCAATCCCAGGCGGCGCGCCTGTTGCGAATCGGCCGGGACGCGCTGCGCTACAAGCTAAAGAAGCACAATCTTTAAAGAGGAGTCAGGAGTCAGAATCTTCTGACTTCTGACTCCTTCTTCTTCACACACTCATTACCGGACACGGAGAGCGGCGAATGATTTCGTGGGCATGGGTCCGCAGGCGGCCCAACGTCTCGTGAATCACGCCTCGTCCCAGCACCACGGTGTCGATGCCATGGCGGCGGGCTTCTTCTCGAACTCCCTCGGCTACGTCCCCGACCGCGATGCATACCGGACAATCGACGCCGGCGGTCTTTTGCAGATCCTCGATCTTCTTGCGGGCTTCCAGGCGCAGATCCTCTTCGAACTGGCGGTCCATCTGCCGCGCCGGCCAGCTTTCCACTCCAGGAATCACGTTAACCAGCCGCAGCGTGGCTCCGGAATCCTTGGCGAGCTGCGCGGCCCAGCGCATCAATGAATCGCTCTTTTCGGAGCCATCCACGGCGCACAGAATGGCCTTGGTCTGGGTATGATCCTTCACCGGATGATCCTCGACGTGGGCGGCGGTCCAGACCGGACATTCGGCGTCATGCAGGACCTTCGCGGTCACCGATCCCAGCAGCAGACTGCGGAACGGCCCGTATCCATGGGTCGGCATCATGATCAGATCGACCGCGTTATTATGCGCGAACTCGACAATTGCACGGGCGGGATCGCCGAGCTCGACGATCCGCTCCACCGGCAGATGCGCGAACTCCTTGACCAGAGCGCTGTCGAGACGCACTTTCAATTCGTTTAATATTTCTTCCGTATCGACCACCACCGCGCCGCCCGGATCGCCGATGCCGGCATAAGGAAATAGTTGCGCCACGCTCAGCAGCGTGACTTTCGCTCCGAACCGACTGGCAATGGCGGCGACAAAAGGCGTCGCGGCGCAGCAGCGGTTGGAGAAATCGACTGGAAACAGAATATGTTTGATAGGCAGCATCGCACGCTCCCTCCGCGGTAGGAGGTGCAATCGATCCACCAACGCTTCCCGATTTATTCCCATCGAGTTGCGCGGCTTCGCAAGGTCCGGCCCGCGCCCCATGACGCAGCCGGGCGCGGCATACGGCGCAATCCGCTATCGATTCGGACGCGCCGGGACCGGCGGCGCCAGCAGATCGTCGGTGGAGGTGCTACTGACTCCGATGCTCGGCTGGATGTATTTTTCGAGGAACGCGAGCTGGCGACGCCACGCGTCCAGGCGATGATCGCGCTGCGAGAAGCCGTGCAGCTCATTCGGATACGTGAAGTAATAATAGGTCTTGCCGGCGGCCTTCAGCGCCCGGACGAATTGCGCGGACTCATACGGCGGCACCTGGGGATCGTTTTCGCCGTGCATGATCAGCAGCGGCGTCTTGATTTTCGAAACTTCGAGCAGCGTGTTCGCCTTGCGATACACGTCGGGCTTTTCCTCGGGCGAGCCGCCCATTTTCATCATCCAGCGGATGGCCGATCCACGATTGGTGCGCTCATTGAACGTGGCGCGGTCGACCACGCCATAGAGTTCAATCGCGGCGGCAAATAAATCCGGATACTTGGTGACCGCGTAGCCGACCATGGTGCCGCCATGGCTTCCGCCGCCGATGGCCAGCCGTTTCGGATCGGCCAGACCTTGATGAACCAGATATTCGGCGCCCGCCGCGACGTCGTCCATTTCGCCGCCGCCGGAGTCTTCGATATTAAGGTTGCGGAATTTCTCGCCGTAGCCGGTGCTGCCGCGATAATTCGGCTCGAGCACGACATAGCCCGATTGCGCCAGATACTGCGCCCAGGGATCGAAGCGAAACACGTCCTCGCCTTCGGGTCCGCCGTGAATCCAGAGGACGGCGGGATATTTCGTGCCGGATTTCATGTCGCGAGGCTTGTACAGCATCGCGGCGATTTTCAGGCCGTCTTTGCTTTGATAATGAATCGCCTCCGGCTTTTCGTTGGTCGCGAAATTGAGCGGCGTGGTATGCGTCAGGAATTTCGCATCGCCGTTAAGCGGAGCTTCCACCAGATCGGTGGATTCATCGGGTGCGTTGCGATGGAAATAAAGTTTCGTGCCGTCGGGCGACCATTGCGGCGAAGAATCCATGCCCGTGTCCCTGCGCAGCGGCTTCGCCTCGCCGTTCAGGGGCACGATCCAGACGTGCGACATCTCCGGCTCGGCTCGATTCGAAACGACAGCGATCGAGTTTCCATTGGGAGAGAATTCCGGATCGGAGTCCTCCCATTCGCCCTGCGTTAGCGGTTTGGGCGCGCCGCCGGCCGCGGGAATGAGATACACGTTATTCCATCCGCTTTGCTGAAGGACGACGGCGAGCGATTTTCCATCGGGCGACCAATGCGCCTTCGGAATAGACCATCCACCGCCGCGATCGGTGGGCGCGGTGTAGAGCGTAAGCGGATCGCCCGCGGCCTGACCTTTCGCCGCGTCGAACTTGATCACGTTCAGTTGGCCGCTGAAATGTTCGTTGGTCCGCTGGGTATAGGAAATACGGGAGCCGTCGGGCGACCACGATGCGCCTTGTTCATCGGCATTGATGGCGGTGAGAAAGCCGGTGGACTTGCCGTCGTCGCTGACCACCATCATATTGTTATGGCCGCGCCTTCCCGTTTCGAACAGAATCCAGTGGCCTTTGGGAGAATATTGCGGCTGGCGGTCGGCTGCCTGGCGAGGATCGCCGGGGCCGGGGGCCGCGCTAGTCAAGCGGCGCGGCGAGCCGCCGGTGGTGGAGACGACCCAGATGCCGCCATTGCTGGCATAGGCGAGGGTCCGTCCGTCGGGCGACCAGCTCAATCCGGACTTGCCTCCGGCGGTGCTGGTAAGCGTCACCGGCCATCCGCCATCAGAGGGCATCAGCACGATCTGACCGGTGCGGGTCATCGCGAACGTTCTGCCGTCCGGCGATAGCGCGGTTTCTCCGACTGGCTCGGCGGAAACCAGGTCCTCCAGCGTGAGGCGGTGATTCTGAGCCGCGACGATTCCCGAAACTGCGAGCAAAAGAGAAATGAGTTTCATAACGCGCCTCCGTTAAGTTCCCGAGACGGACGCGACGATGCGCTGGATCATACCGTCCATGGCCGGTCCGCCCTGATGCCAGTGCCAGACGAAGACGATATCGTGCTCGGGGTCGATCCAGATGATATTGCCGCCGTTGCCGATGGCGGCGAAACTGGTCGCCGGGCCGTGCGGCCATTGCTTCTGCCGGGTGTTGAGCCACCACAGATAGCCATAGTCGGGACCATGCGCGCTCGGGGTGGTCGCATCCTTCAACCATTCCTTCGAGACTAGCTGCTTATCTCGCCATTTGCCCTGATTGAGAATCAGCAGGCCGAAGCGGGCCAGATCTTCCGAGTTGATCCACAATCCTCCGCCCCAGCGCGTTCCGCCGCTGACCGAGCCGATCATTTTTCCATTGATGTCGACGGTCGAATTGTTATAGGGAACCCAGCGCCACTGGTTCGACGCGCCGATGGGGTCCATGATGGAGGTCTTCAAAACGTCGCCCAGCGATTGTCCGAACAGGCGCAGAAGCGAAAGCGAGAAGCGATTGATGCGGGCATCGTTATATTCGTAGTACGTTCCCGGATCGTGAATCTCGCGGGGCTTCATCTCGCCGCGGCCGAAGGCTTCGTGGCCGATGAAGTTGGCGTTCTTGCCCCAGATCTCGCCTTCCCATTCGCTTTCCTGCTGCAAATGATTCTTCCAGGTGATTTTCGAATTGTGCGGCGAATCGTAGCCGCCATCGTGGATGTAATTGAGTACGGGATCGTTCACATCCTTTATTAATCCGCGGGCGACAGCGACGCTGCACACCGTGGACAGGAAACTTTTGGCGACGCTATAGACAGGATCATTGGCCTTGGTATCGCCGAATTCGGCAACGATGTATCCGTGACGGACGATGATCCCGTTGGTACCGGCGCGCTGAGCCGGCACAGGACCGAGGGGGGTGCCGAAGGTGCGGACCTGATCCTTCTCGAAATCCCAGGCGCTGGGGTGAGCCTCGGCGAATTCGACGGCCGCCTGAAGCTTGGCGGCATCGAGCCCGACTTCGGCCGGCGCTTTCTTTTGCCATTTTCCAGCGGGCGGGAAATAGGCTTGTCCGTGCAGCGCGGGCGCGAACAGTACCACTGCGCCAAGCATCGCGCGGAGCGGGAGGGAGCGAAAGAAGCGTTCCATAGTCGTCCAGTTTGCCACGTTCCGACCGATTCTGCCGGGCCCACGGGCAGGACTTGCGCGGCGCGAAACGCTACGTTACCGACATCTCGCTTCGAATGAAGGAGTTGGTCTTCGGCCGTCGAAATGCGTCTTTCACCGGGAGGACGCTATGCCGAGAATTCTACTTGTGGTCCTGCTGTTCGTTCTTCTTTTGGCCTTGCTGCCGACGTGGCCGTACAGCGCGGGCTGGGGCTACGGATATTATCCCAGCGGCGGGCTGGGGCTGCTGTTGATCGTGATCCTGATCCTGTTATTTGTCCGGCCCCGGGCTTTGTAGATCATGCGGACCAGATTCCGGAAAGCGCGCGTTCGAAGTTCGCGCCGATAATCATACGGATCTGGTCCGCGTTGTACTTGCGGCGGACCAGGCCTTCGGTGATCTCGAAAAATTTTCGGCGATACTCGATGCCCTGGAGGTCCGCGTTGGCCCGCGGGGAGTGTCCCACCAGATCGACGTCGCTCCCGATGCCGACGTATTCCACGCCGACCAGTTTCGCGACGTGATCGATATGGTCCAACATGTCCTCGATGGTGGCGGCGCCGCTGGCCCGCACGAAGAAACGGATCATGGTGACGCCGAAGACTCCGCCCTTCGCGGCGAGTTTTCGAATGGCTTCGTCGGTCTTGCAGCGGGCGCTGTACGGGACAATCGCACGGCAATTGGAGTGGGTGACCAGCACCGGACGGCGGGAAGCGGCGATGGCGTCAAGCGTAGTCCGGTCACTGCAATGGGAAACGTCGATCGCCATGCCCACGGCGTTCATCCGGTCCACAACGGAGGCGCCGAAATCGGTGAGCCCTCGATTCCCGGGGGAACTGCACCCACCGCCCAGGCGGTTATCGTCGTAGGTGAGCTGCGAAACGCGCTGGCCCAGCCGGTAAAACCGGTCGACGTCGGACGCGGTTCGAAAATGCGCCGAATTCTGCTGCCCGATGACGACGCCGATCCGGCCCGACGCTTTAACAGATTCCAGATCCCTGGCGGCTTCGACGCGCAGGAACTGGTCGCGGTGAGCGGCAAGAAACCTATTCCAATCCTGGATGTCGGCGAGCGATTCCGAATAAATATCACCGCTCTCAAATCCCACGGCAGGATGAAAGATGGTGATGCCGGACGCCTTCAGGCGGGCGAAGTCAGATGGACCAAACCGTTCCGGCTGCCGGGCCCAGCCTTTGAACTTCAGATAGTCCAGCGTAAGCAGGCCCAGCATGTCAATGGAGGTGCAGCTCCGGAGCAGATCGATGGTCAGAGTGGAATATTCGATGGGACTGTGCGCGAACGCGCGGAAGCGCCCTCGATTGATCATGGGCGGACCCACGACCCCGGCGATTCCAGCTAGAAGAGAACGGCGGGTGATCACAGCGACAACAGAATATAAGAGTGTAGCAGAAGATTTCGGAGCGAATCTTTTTGGGCGAAAACGTAAGATTTACGCGTCCGGCCATCGACAGCTGGAAGGACAAATGAAGCAAAGAAGCCACTTCCGCGGTGGTAAGCCAGATGCTGGTGTTTAGGGAGTGATGAGGAGCAAAGCGATGAAGGATTTATCGATGGCAGTGGCGGCGGCGGCACTAGGAGTTCTGCTCGCGGTTAGCCTGGGAATGTTTCTGATCATCGTGATGAGCCTGCACGTGGCGGCATTGGTGGCGACGGCGGGCGCATTCATCGTCGTTTTTGTCCTCGGCCTGTATGCGGGAGCGCGATGTGTCACCGCGAACGACCATCTGCCGGAGCACGGGTTCCTGAAGCGCGCGGGATAATTCACCGTCGCTGTCAAACTCCGAAAAGTACTAGCGCGGCATTTTCCAATACTAATTCCGGCAAAAATAGCGTGAATCACGCTTGTCAGGGTGAGCCCATGCGGCTATACTCTCTCAAATGCGTTCCGCTTTTTCGCGCCGATTGCCGGCATTACTGGTTCCGTTTATTTTATTCAGCCCGACCTGGGTGCCTCGTCTCGCGGCGCAACAGAAGACTTTAGCTCCGGAGGAATTCCGCAACTGGCTTCCGATCTCCGATGAGGAGCGCGCGCTGAAGGCTCCGCGCGTCGAAAAAGACGCGGGCGCGGAAGTGTTGCTGTGGCGCGTTCGGGTGGTGGACGAGGTGTTGGGCAATCGGGTGGACCTGCAACGGGTCCTTTATAATTACGTTCGTGTAAAAATATTCGACGATAAAGGCAAGGAAAAAGCTTCGACGGTCGACCTGGCCTATCGCGACCCCGGCGCGATTTTATCGGTCGCCGGCCGTACGATTCAACCCGACGGGACCATTCTCGAGCTGGACAAGAAAGCGATTCAGCGGCGCGATCTGGTTCGGGCCGGACGCGCCAGCGAAAAGGCCGTGTCCTTCGCGATGCCGGGCGTCGAACCCGGCTCGATTATCGAATACCGATGGAAGCAGACTGAGGACGATAACAGGTTTCGTTACTTCCGTTTGCATTTTCAGCGCGACCTTCCTGTGGAACAGGTCACCTATTATGTAAAGCCGCTGAGCGATGCCTACAGCAAGATCGACACCTTGTACATGCAGGCGTTCCATTGCTCGCCCAGCCCGATCAAGATGGATAACGAAGGATGGGACGAAACGTCCGTGGAGAATCTGCCGGCGCTGCACACTGAGCCGTACGCTCCGAGCCAGCCCAACCTGGAGCAATGGGCGCTGCTGTATTATCGCGAGAACGATACCAGGGATTCCAAAAAATTCTGGGATAGCGAAGGCAAAAAGCTGTACAAGGAGCTAAAGGAATCGCTCAAATTGTCGGACGATCTGAAAGCGGCGGCGAACGACGCGGTGAGCGGCGCCACAAGCGACGCGGATAAGATCGACCGGCTGGGGGACTATCTGCGGAAGCACGTCCGCGTGCTGGGCGACCCGGAAGTGACGTCCGCGGAAGTGCAGCAATACGTCGCGAAATTTCCGAAAGGGCGGGCGCGCACAGCCACCGAAATCCTGAAAAGCGGCCTGGCGAGCGATAAGGAGATGAACGTCGCGTTCGCGGCGCTGGCTACGGCGGCGGGGATGGACGTGCGGACGGCGTTGGTGGCCGATCGAACCGATATTGCCTTCAGTCCTAAGACAATGATGGACCGCTACTTCCTGGATCGAGCGGCGCTGGCGGTGAGGGACGACAAATCCTGGAAGTTCGTGGATGTGAGCCAGAAACTGATCGCTCCGGGTTCGCTGCCTTGGGAAGAAGAGGGCGTTTACGCGCTGATCACCGATCCGAAAGATCCGGAATTCGTGACCACGCCGATGTCGCCGGCGAGCGCATCGCTGGATCAAAATATCGCGACGCTGCATCTGGAGGCCAATGGAAGCCTGACGGGAAACGTGGAAACGGAGTACACCGGCCATCGCGCCGAAGCGTACCGGTCGCAGCTGCAGAATGAAGCGGCGGCGCAGCGCGAAGAATGGTTTCGCGACCGCATCAGCCACATGTTTCCGGAAAGCGAAGTCACGCTGCTGGCGATTGAGAATGTGAACGATCCAAGAAAACCGCTGCGCATCACCTATCATCTGAGCGCGCCGGGATTTGCGCAGGTCACCGGCAAGCGGATTTTGTTCCAGCCGAACGTATTTCGCCGCGCCGTGGCCAGCCCGTTCACGGCATCCGAGCGTAAGACGGTCATCGAATTTCCCTTCGCCTGGAAAGAAGTGGACCAGATCAAAGTGTTCCTGCCGGAGGGATTCAGCATCGAGAACGCGGACAATCCGGGCAGTCTGAACCTGGGTTCGATTGGGTCTTACAAGCTCGATATGACCTATACCAAGGGCACGCCGCTGGTGTGGACTACGAAGCGCGAATTCACTTTCGGGGAGGGCGGCAATCTGTACCTGGACCCTCCGGCCTATCCGCAGCTTAAGAGGATCTTCGATACCATCCATACGCACGACATGCATTCCATTGCTCTGAAGGCGAACTGAGATGCGATCCCTTATCGTCCTCCTGGCGTTTTCGGCCGGCATTTCCCGCGCCGCCGAGGAGATTCCGCAGTGGGTTCGCGATGCCGCGTCCATGCCGGTCCACAGCTATCCGGCGAAAGTGACCGCTGTGGTGCTGCTGAGCGAAGAAGCCGTCACGGTGGATGCAGACGGCCGGAGGGTGATGCGGGAGCGGGGCGCGATCCGCGTCCTGCAAACGGGGGGCGACCGGATCGAGGCCTACCGCGCTTACAACACACGGAGCGGGCGTATTCGGGATTTTCAGGGCTGGCTAGTCCCGCCGGCCGGGAAAGCGTCGGCCTATCCGAAGAATCGGGTGATCGACGTCGCTATCTCGCCCAACTGGGATGAGCAGCGCGCGAAACTTTTGGAGGCGGGCTCGAACCTGCCGGGCTCGGTATTCGCCTGGGAAGTGACCGAGGAAGAGAAGACGGTCTTCACGCAGTATGCGTACGCGTTTCAAGGCAGGCTGCCGGTGGCGGTTTCGCAATTCTCACTGACGCTTCCGGGCGCATGGGAAGTTCGCGACACGATGTTGAATCGCGCAAAGGTGGATCCGCAAGTGAACGGGACAACTTATACCTGGGAACTACGCGACCTTCCATTCGTGGATCGCGAGGAGCACAGTCCGACGCTGGCGGCGCTGGTTCCGCGCCTGATGATCAGCTATTTTCCTCCATCGGACAATCGCGCGGGACTGGCCGGGCTGAAGGACTGGACGGCGGTTTCGGCATGGCTGGCCCGCCTGATGGACCCCTCCGCCGAGCCAACCGCGGCGATCCAGGCCAAAGCCGCCCAATTGACCGCGAACGCGGCGGGCGAACTGGACAAAATCCGGGCGGTCGGCGCATTTGTGCAGGGCACCACCTATGTATCGGTCGACATGAACATTACGAAGGGCGGAGGGTACACGCCGCATCGCGCGGAAGAAACGCTCACGCGGAATTATGGCGATTGCAAGGACAAAGCGACGCTGATGCGCGCGCTGCTGAAAGCGTCGGGCATCGACGCATATCCAGTGGCGATTTATTCTTCGGATCGAACTTACGTCCGTCCCGAATGGGCGTCGCCATTTCAGTTCAACCACGCGATTGTCGCGATTCGCGTTTCGGATGCGGTGACGCTGCCGACGGTGCTGTCCGACACGCCGGTTGGACGCCTGCTGCTGTTCGATCCCACCGATCCCATTACGCCGGCCGGCGATCTACCTCAGGACGAGCAGGGCAGTTACGCGCTGCTGGTGGCGGCGAACGGCGGCGGGCTGCTCACCATGCCGTCGCTGCCGGCGAGTGCGCATCGGCTGGAATCGACGGTGGATGCCACGGTGGACGCAAACGGACGCTTGGAAGCCCGCATCCAGCGCGATTATTACGGACAAAGCGGCGTGGGGCTGCGCGAGATCCAGAAACTGGATGGCCGCGACGAGGTGAAGAAGATTTTCGAGCGCGGGTTGTCGCGGCGTCTCGGCGGGCTGCTCATCCGCCAGGTGAATACGCAGGTGAAGACGGAAAATCGGCTGGGCGTCGATATCGATCTGGCCACCGATCGCTTCGGACAACTGATGCAGGGCCGGTTGTTCATCATCCACCCGGGCTTGCTGACCAGCGGAGGCGATCTGTTCTTCACCGCCCGCCAACGGACCGCGCCGATCCGGCTGCAATCGGATTTGCGGAGGGATTCGATCCGCATCCAGCTGCCGGCCGGTTTCAAGCTCGATGAGCTGCCCCAAGCGGCAAAGATCGAAAGCCCATACGGTACGCTGCAGGCGAGCTGGACGGTGACCGACGGAAAGATCGTTATGGAAGAAACGCTGGAGGTGAAAGATACCGTCGCGCCGGCCTCGGACTATGCTCTGGTCCGCGACTTCTTCGATCGGGTCGCCGGCGCCCAGGCGGCTCCGGTTGTTCTGGTGCGGCAGTAGGTCCGTCCCAATTCGCGCCTTGAACGCGACTCGCGCGACACATCTTCCTCCACACCTTCCTAAACCCCTTCCTACACACCTTCCTACACCCGGCGCGCGGAAAAATGGAGAATAAGAGAATGTCCTTGAAACCTTTCGCAGCGATTGCGTTGGCATGCTTCGGCGTCCTCGCTTACGGCCAGGAAGGCGCAGCCGTGCCGATTATCCCGTTCGATTCCGTTCCCAATCTGCTGAAGCTCCCGCCGAACATCTATCTGGGAGAAGCGGCGGGCGTGGCGACGAATTCGAAAGGTCACATTTTCGTGTTCTCGCGCGGCAATTCCACCGGACCGGCTTACGGCGCGACGGCGTCGCAACTGCTGGAGTTCGCGCCGGACGGAAAATTCATCCGTGAGATCGGCCACAATCTTTATGCCTGGAGCTTCGCCCATGTGGTGCGCGTCGATAAACAGGACAACATCTGGGCCATCGATAAAGGCTCGGACATGATCATCAAGTTCGATCCGGAAGGGCGGGTGGCGATGGTATTCGGGCGCAAGAAGGAAGCCTCCGACGAAGGCGCGGAGGCGTGGAAGCGCGTGAATCCGCCGCGCCCCGCGGTGGACGGCCAGTTCCGCCAGCCGACCGACGTCACCTGGGATACGCAAGGCAACATTTTCATCAGCGACGGGTACGTCAACTCGCGCGTCGCCAAGTACGACAAGAACGGCCAGTGGGTGAAGCAATGGGGCGATCGCGGCAAGGAACAGGGCCAGTTCAACACGCCGCACAGCATCGCGTCAGACGCGAAGGGGAACATTTATGTCGCGGATCGCGGCAACAGCCGGATTCAGGTTTTCGATCCGGATGGGACATTCGAGCGCGAGATCAAGATTCGAGTTCCGGTGCCGCCGGGGATTCATCCGTGGATGGGTCCGATGCCGACTCCGGAGCAGGCGATGAACGGTCTGATGGGCAGCGGTACACCGTGGGCGATTTGCATCTCGCCGGGGCCGACACAGTACTTGTATAGCGCCGATGCGTATCCGGGGCGGATTTATAAGATGACGCTGGACGGCCAGGTGGTGGGCATGTTCGGTCAAACCGGACGGCAGATGAAGGAATTCGGGTGGATCCACGAAATGGATTGCGCTTCCGAGAACACGCTGTACGTGGCGGAGATCCTGAACTGGAGGGTGCAGAAGCTGATCCTGCATCCGGCGAAATGACGCGGGCCTTATGGGTCTTTGCACTGCTCCCGCTGGCGGGATTCGCACAGAAACTGCCGTCGTCGATCCCGCCGGCGCGGGGCAAGATGATCACGCAATACTCGATGCGATATATCGAGGTCGAGGTGGGGACGGGAAAGCTCGCCGAGCCGGGCAAGGTATACGTAGTGCAATATACGGGCTGGCTGACGGACGGGACGAAATTCGACAGCTCGCGCGACAAGCCGGAGCCCTTCAGTTTCGAACAGGGAAAGCGCAAAGTGATCCCCGGTTGGGACGCGGGCTTCGAAGGAATGCGCGTCGGCGGGAAGCGGCGGTTCTTTATTCCGTATCAGCTCGCGTATGGGGAGAAGGGGCGAGGGAAGATTCCGCCGAAGTCGGAACTTATTTTCGACGTGGAGTTGATGGACGTGAAGGATCCTCCGGCGGAGCCGGCGGCGAAGTAGCGGTATATTTAATGTAGATCCATATGGCGAACGAAACCCAGGTATCGAAGTGGGGCAACAGCTTGGCTGTCAGGATTCCCCAGGCCATCGCCAAGCGCGCGGCGCTCGCGGAAGGAAATCGCGTTTCCGTCGATCTGGCTGAGGACGGAAGCATCGTGCTTCGCGCCAACCGGCGACGATACTCCCTGGTTGAGCTCGTTTCTCGCATCAAGCGGCAGTCCCGCCATCGCGAGACCGTTTGGAGCGCGCCCGCCGGCAAGGAAGTCTGGTAGTGCCGGCATTCGCTCCCGACTCGGGCGACCTGGTATGGCTCACCTTCGATCCGCAGGCCGGTCGTGAACAGGCCGGGCGTCGTCCCGCGCTGGTGCTGAGCCCTAAAATCTACAATCAGAAATCAGGATTGGCGCTCGTGTGCCCCGTGACGAGCCAGATCAAAGGATATCCGTTCGAGGTTCCCGTTCCGATCGAATCTGGCATCGGTGGCGTAGTTCTGGCGGATCACCTGAAAAGCGTTGACTGGAAGGTACGACGCGCGACGAAGATCGCGCAGGTCCCGTCGGTGGTGCTGGACGAAGTGTTGGCGCGCCTTGCGCCTTTGCTTGGGTATTAGAGGAAACAGCCCAACGGGTCCTTAGAGCCGCTCTTTCAACATCCGATTCACCGCGGCCGGGTCGGCTTGGCCGCGGCTCGATTTCATCACTGCGCCGACTAAAAATCCGATGACGGCGGTCTTGCCGCCGCGATACTGCTCGACTTGCTTCGGATTCGTGGCGATGACTTCATCGATGATTTTTGCGAGCGCGCCTTCGTCGCTGATCTGCGCCAGGCCCTCGCGAGCGATGATCGCGTCCGCGGTTTCGCACGAGGCGAACATCTTCGGGAGGATTTCCTTGGCGAGCTTGCCATTGATTTTGCCTTCACCGATGCGTTTGATCAGCAGACCCAGATTGTCGGCGCTGACGGGCGATTCGGTAACTTCTATTCCGTCGGCTTTCAGCAATCCGGCGAGATCGCCCATCACCCAATTCGCGGCGGCGCGAGGATCGTCTGATGCTTTGGCGGTCGCTTCGAAGAACTCACTCATGTCGCGTGTCGAGGTCAGCACGCCGGCGTCGTATTCGCGAAGACCGTAAGACTCGATGAAGCGGCGGCGCTTGGCTTGCGGCAATTCGGGCATCCGTTCTTGAACGGAGCTGAGCCACGCTTCGCTGATGCGCAACGGGACCAGATCGGGCTCGGGAAAATAACGATAATCGTGCGCGTGCTCCTTGCTGCGCATGCCGATAGTCTCGCCGGAATCGACGTTATAAAGGCGCGTTTCCTGAATCACCCGGCCGCCCGATTCGATCAAGGCCACCTGGCGAGCGATCTCATAATCGAGCGCCATTTTCAAAAATCGGAACGAGTTGAGATTCTTGACTTCGGCTTTGGTTCCGAATTTCTCCGCGCCCTTCAGCATCACACTGACGTTGGCATCGCAGCGCAGATGGCCTTTTTCCATGTCGCAGGTAGAAACGTCGACGTATTGCAGCACCTGCTTCAGCTCGGTCAGATAGGCATAGGCTTCGTCCGAGCTACGCATGTCCGGCTCACTGACGATTTCGATCAGCGGTGTGCCGCAGCGATTCAGATCGACGTAGGTATAGCGGTCGGAATCCTTGAAGCCGTCGTGAATGCTCTTGCCGGCGTCGTCTTCCATGTGGACGCGGGTCACGCCGATTCGCTTTTTCTCGCCGTTCACTTCGATCTCGACGAAGCCGTGCTCGGCGAGCGGCTGATCGTATTGCGATATCTGGTACCCCTTGGGCAGATCCGGATAGAAATAATTTTTGCGCGCGAAGATCGATTTCGGATTCACCGTGCAATGGAGCGCGAGGGCGGCTTCGATGGCGAGGTCGACGGCCTGGCGATTCAACACGGGGAGCGCGCCCGGCAATCCCATGCACACCGGGCAGACGTTGGAATTGGGCTGGGCTCCGAACCCGGTGGGGCATCCGCAGAAGATTTTGGTGCGCGTGGCCAACTGGACGTGGACTTCGAGCCCGATGACCGGCTCGTATTTAGCGATCACGTCCGCTGGCGCGACTGTGGTCACGCTGGCTGACATTGTGAGTCCATTATCCCAACTTCTTACGAGAGGACGAGCTGCGTCTGCGTCACTAGCGCGAGCAGCTTTCCTTCACGGGTAGAGACGCGGGTCTGCCACACCATGGTCCTGCGGCCGCGATGCACTGGCGAGCATTCGGCGATCACCGTGGTCCCAAGAGGGGCGGACGCGAGGAAATTCGTCTTGCTCTCAATGGTGGTTGTGCCCGCGCCTTCGGGAAGATTGAGAACGGTGGCTACCGCGCCGAGCGTATCGGCCAGCGCCATCACCGCGCCTCCGTGCAGGACCGCCGGCCGGGTGCACAAGTCGTCGCGAACCAGCATTTCGGCGGTGACCCGATCCGGTGAAGCCGCGGTGATCGCGATACCCAGCAATTCCGCGAACGGTAAAGGCGGAGCGGGAATTTTTGAAGGATCGGCCATATCTTATTAAGGTAATCGCGAAGGTCATATGTCGGGTAGCATCTTCGATGATTGCGGGAATAAAGGAATCGAGTTGCGCCGAAGGGCGTATCCGACCATATTTTGCAGTAGGTTGCGACTCATAGAACTCAACCCACATTACTTTAGTGCGCAAAGTTTTCTTATAAGGCTTTCCCATCACTTGTCTTAGGAGATTGTCCTACTTACATAACGGCTGCTATTTCACCCGACGATGCTCTATTCAAAGGTTGTCGTACAGACCACGGCCAGGAGCTTGTCAATGAACAAACGTCCCCAGCGCGAAGTGGCAAGAGCGGTGCTTACCATCGCGCTCGTAGTGTTTCCGCTGATGCTCGCTACGCCTTCAAACGCGTCGGCTTACGCCGATCCGGGTTCGGGAGCGTTCGTGTATCAAGCCGCTTACGCGGCGTTTCTTGGCGGCACCTTTTATCTTCGAAAGTTCTTAAACCGCATTTTTTCGCGGCGCAAGTAAGCCGTGACCGACCCGTCTGTGATGATCGAACCAATCGGCGATTCGCGCAGCGTTCGATCCTTTCGCGACCCGGCGGGATTTGTGGTGCGCCGCGGCGAGCGCGTTTTTCGCGTGGTCCATCCGGCTGCGAGCGCGGATCTGGAAGCATTCCTCCAAACTACGCTGGCCAGGAATGCGATGGAATCGGGAGAGCTGGTGCGCTCAGTGCGCGTGCCGGCGGCGGAGATTCCCGAAATTGACATCAAGATCGATTCGGTTTACGAACATGAACGCGTCACCTTTCCGAGCTATCCCACCGAGTGGCCCGCGGAAATGCTGCACGTGGCCGGATTATTGACCATCAACCTGGCGATCCGCGCGTTAGACGAAGGCTTCGGTCTTAAAGACGCGACCCCGGATAACGTTCTGTTTCGGGGCAGTGCGCCGGTGTTCGTGGACCTGCTGTCTTTCGAGCGACGCGGCCCTCGCGACAGCGTATGGATGCCCTACGCGCAATTCGTCCGCACCTTTGTGCTCCCGCTGCTGGCCCATCGCGAGTTTGGGATCGCGCCGCATCGATCGCTCGCCGGGCAGCGCGACGGCTTGGAGCCGCAGACGGTGTATCGCTGGGCGGGGCCACTGCAGCGCCTTCGACCTCCATTTCTGAGTCTGGTGACGATGCCGAAATGGCTGGCGTCAAGGGGCCGGGACAATGCGGCGATCTATCATCCTGAAGCGGCAGCGTCGGAAGAGCAGGCGCGGTTCATCCTGCTGGGAGTTCTGAACAGTTGCAAGCGCTACTTGAAGCGCGTGGAGCCTCGGCCCGCCAATTCGGCCTGGTCCGATTATCTCGATTGCAAATCCTTATACACGCCGGCGCAGCTCGCGCAAAAAGAAGCTTTCGTGAAGGATGCGCTGGCGATCGCGCGGCCGCGAACAACATTGGACGTCGGCGCAAACGAAGGACGCTTCAGCTTTCTCGCCGCCGCGAAGGGCAGCTCCGTAGTCGCGATCGATTCAGATCCTGCCGTCGCCGGAACTATGTGGAGGAAAGCGACGCGGCAACGTGTGGACGTGCTGCCGCTGGTGGTCGACCTGACCAGGCCCACGCCGGCAGTCGGCTGGCGCAATCAGGAGAACGAATCGTTTCTCGACCGCGCGCGAGGCCGGTTCGATCTGGTGATGATGCTCGCCGTGGCGCATCACATGCTGGTTACCGAGCGGATTCCCCTGGGGGAACTGTTGGACCTGGCGGCAGAGCTCAGCCGTGATTATCTTTTAATAGAATTCGTCGCACCCGAAGATCCGATGTTTCAGCGCATCGTCCGGGGACGAGAGGCACTTTATTCGGATCTGACCAGCACACGCTTTGAAGCCGTGGCGGCGGAGCGGTTCGAGCTGGTCCGATCCTTGCGAATCGACGGAATGCATCGATGGCTCTATCTCTTTCGCCGGCGGCACGCGGCAATCTAACCGACTTCCTGATCTGCTTTTCGGTCGGCAACCTGCGCTTCCTGCGGCGCTGGTACGACCTGGAGCATCTGAAGGAACGCTCCATGGATTATTACCGCACCGCGCCGGCCGACCCGACACTGCTTTTCGCCACGCTGCTGGGCTCTCTATTATTGACGGCGGTCCTTTATGCGGCATGGATGTGGGTCAAGCTGCGGCCATCGGCGTGGAAGCGGAAGCTGGCGCAAGCCGGATTCCTGCTGCTGCTGATGTCGTCGCTCGAATCGGTGCGAAGGTATTGGAACTTCGAAGAAGCGCGGCCGGACCTGGGGTCCAATATCGCGCTGCTGGCCATTGAAGGCCTGTTAGCCGCCGGCCTGGTGCTGGCGCTGCGCGGCGACTTGCGGGTGGTGCGCGCGGCGCGGCGAGTTGCGCTGGTCATGACGCTGCTGTTTCCGTCCCTGATGATCGATTTTGGCTGGAGCCGTCTTGCCGCCGAGCCGGCCAGCGCGTTTCTGCCCCAACCGTCGGCGCCCATGCTGGCCCGCCGCGCTGGTCCCGCGAGACGCGTGGTATGGCTGCTGTTCGATGAGTTCGATCAACGTCTGGCTTTCGATCTGCACCTGCCCGAAGTTTCGCTGCCGGAACTGGATCGCCTGCGCGGGGAATCGATCGTGTCCGATCATGCAATGCAGACCGCCGGGTGGACCACTCTGGCGTTGCCATCGCTGCTTTCCGGGGTGATCTATTCGAGCGACGAACTGATCGGTGCGACTACCTTGCGCGTGCATCCCCAGGGCTCGGATAAGGCGTTTAGCTGGACCGAGCAACCGAACGTGTTCCAACGGGCGCGCGCCGCGGGCTTTAACTCCGCGTTAGTCGGCTGGCATCATCCTTATTGCCGCCTGGTTGGGGAAAGCCTGGTTCGCTGCATGGATCTGCCGACCGGCAATCCGACGCCTGCGATCTTGCGCGAATCGAGCGCCGCGGAGGAAGGCGTGTGGCGCACCACCGTATTTCTGTTCCGGCTGCAGTGGGCAAACCTGGTGGACATGGCGCGATTGAGGCGCGATGTCACCTCCGAAAATGTGCGCGACGAATTCGTGCAACGGCGGCAGCAGCGCCAGTACTTCCAGATCCGCGATCGCGCCTACCAGGACATCGCCGATCCGAAGCTGGACTTGGTGTTCGTTCATTTTCCAACGCCGCATCCGCTCGCATTTTACGACCGCGACCGGGGCGATTTCGCGCTCGGCCATTCCCGCAACTATTTCGATAGCCTCGCTCTGGTGGATCGCACCGTGGGAGAGGTTCGGAACACGCTGGAAAAATCCGGGCTGTGGGAGAATACCAGTCTGATCGTTACGTCGGATCACGGCCTGCGTCCGGACCTATGGCGCAACCATTTAGGTTGGAATACGCGCCTCGAAGAACTGACCCAGTCGGGACAATCCGAGCTGGTGCCGCTGATCGTCAAGCTGGCGGGCAACGACCACGGATCGACGTACGACGTTCCGGTTTCCAACGTGATTTGCGGCGATCTGGCGCTCGCCATGCTGTCCGGCGAGGTTTCCACTCCGTCCAATACGATCGCCTGGCTGGATCACGCCGCTAATTTCGAAAAATCTGTGCGATAATTCAGCGGTCATTTCAATATGTCCGAGTTCCGGTACGCTTTGCGCACCTTTTTCCGGCAACCGGGCTTCACGCTGGCAGCGGCCGTTGTGCTCGCGCTTGGCATGGGCGCCACGACGGCGGTTTATACGCTGATTCGCGGAGTTCTGCTCGAACCATTGGCTTATCCTCAGAGTGACCGGTTAGTCTGGATCTGGAACGCTCCGCCGCGCCCCATCACGGGATTATCCGGATTAGTGGGCGGCGATTTTCAGGAAGTTCGCGACCGCACCCGCGCATTTTCCCGCGTCGCGGGACTGCGCACCGGATTATGGATCCTCACGGGCGCGGGCGAATCGGCAGGGATTTTCGGAGCGCGCGTTACCGATCAATTTTTTGAAACTCTAGGCGTGCAGCCGGTTCTGGGACGGGCATTTCTTCCCGGCGAATATCGCACCGGACATGAAATGGAAGCGATTTTCAGCAACCACTTCTGGCGCCAGCGATTCGGAAGCGACGTGGGCGTGGTGGGCCGATCCATCACGCTCGACGGCATTCCGTATAACGTGGTCGGCGTGATGCCGCCCGGGTTTCCGATGGAGGAGCAGTTCGACATGCTGGCTCCTCTACAGATGGACGGGCCGTACGCGATCGCGCGATCGTATCGGATGCTCCAGACGTTCGGCCGTCTGAAGGACGGCGCGACCATGACGCAAGCAAATGACGAATTAGCGGCGCTGGCCGGCGACCTTAGCGGGCGCTATCCCGACGATCGCGGATATTCCTTCAAAATGGTCACCTTCGTCGAGCAGGAGGTAGGCGGCGTGCGGGCGTCGCTGTGGATTCTGGCCGCGGCGGTCGGCTGCGTGCTGCTGATCGCCTGTTCGAATATCGCCAGCCTGCTGCTCGCTCGCGGCGCGGTTCGCCTGCGGGAAATGGCCGTGCGGGCCGCCGTGGGCGCCAGCCGCGCGAACCTGATCCGCCAGCTGATGCTCGAAAGCGCGGTGCTCGCGATGATCGGCGGAGTGCTGGGCTATCCGCTGGCCATCCTCGGCGTACGCTTGCTGCTGTGGCTGGATCCGAGAGCGCTGCCCCGCGCCGCATCGATTCACGCGGATCTGGGAGTCCTGGGGTTCGCTTTCGTGGTGTCGCTTGCGACCGGCGTAATTTTCGGCATCGTTCCGGCCATCCGCGGGTCGCGCGTCAGCCTGGGCGAGGCGTTGAAGGAAGGAGGACGCAGCGGAACGGCGGGGCGGCGGGGAAATCGTTTCCGCGCGGCGCTGGTGGTGATCGAAGTCGCTCTGGGCGTGGTCCTGATGACCGGAGCCGGGTTGTTGGCCAGAAGCTTTCGCAACCTGACCGAGGTGCAGCCTGGATATCGGATCGACAACGTGGTGACCATGCAACTGGCGCTGATGGGTCCGCATTATCAGGGTGTGAACGAATGGCGTCGCTTTTTCGACCAGTTTCTGGACCGGATGCAAACGCTGCCGGGCGTCCAGGCGGCGGGCATCACCAATCTTCTGCCGCTGCAGCCCTATCAGAACACCGCGCCGATCTGGATCGACACGCAGCCGGTGCACAATGACCAGACTGTGATCCGGGTGGATAACCGGGTGGTGACCCCGGGCTATTTCCCGGCGATGGCTGTGCCGCTGATCTCCGGCCGCTTCTTTCAGGCGTCGGATCGCGCTGACACGCCGCTGGTGATCATCGTCAACCAGACGTTCGCGCGGGAATTTTTCCCCAATGGCGGCGCCCTGGGCCACCGGATCACGATCAAAACGAGGCCCCCCGTGGTGGGCGAGATCGTCGGCGTCGCCGGCAGTTTTCGCGAGGCCAGCATCGCCGAGCAGCCGCGCCGCGAGCTGTTCACCGCTTATTCACAAACCACCGTTCTGGGAGGAACCGTGGTGGTGCGGTCGGCTGTTGATCCGGCGTCGCTGATTGCAGCGGTGCGGGCGATGGCCGCGTCGATCGATCCCGACGTGCCCATTTATAATGTCCGCACGATGCGCCGGATTGTGAACGATTCGCTGATCCAACAACGGCTGCGGGGCGCGCTGCTCGCGGTGTTTTCGCTGGTCGCGCTGCTGCTCGCGTCCTTAGGGGTGTATGGCGTCATTTCCTGCTCGGCGGTGGAACGGCGGCAGGAAATCGGCATTCGAGTCGCGCTCGGCGCCGGAATCGGGCAAGTGCGCGGAATGATTGTGTGGCAGGGCCTGCGTCTGACGGCGATCGGGTTGGCGGTTGGATTGGCCGGCGCCGCCGCCGCGACCCGCCTTATGCAAGGGCTGCTTTTTGGGGTCACCGCGGGCGATCCGGCCACCTATCTCTTTACCGCCCTGATCTTCGCCGCGGTCGCCCTGGCGGCGAGTTACATTCCAGCCCGCCGAGTGACCCGGATCGATCCCCTGCGGGCTTTGCGCGATGAATAGACCGCCTCGCCGTTTGCGAAGCAAGTCACGGCGGATGACCGCCGGTTCTGCTACTATTTGGTCATGAAGAGTCCGCTCGCAGTCGCTAGACTGATACCTGAATGATTCCCAGAGGCTTTCCCCCGCGCCGGCCCAGAATCCGGGAAAACGTGAATGAAGCCATCCGCGCCCGCGAAGTTCGCGCGGTTTTTCCGGATGGTTCTGTCGAAATCATGCAGACCTCTGCCGCGGTCCGCAAGGCGCAAGAGTTGGGCCTGGATCTGATCCTGATCGCGCCCACCGCCGAGCCGCCGGTCGCCAAGGCGATGGATTACGGCCAGTGGCAGTACGAAAACAAAAAGAAGCAGCACGACGCCAAGAAAAAGCAACACGTGATCCAGGTTAAGGAGCTGAAATTCCGCCCCAACACCGACGATCACGACTACGATTTCAAAAAGAATCACGCGATTCGTTTTTTGAAAGAAGGCAACCGCGTGAAGGCGGTGGTGCAATTTCGCGGACGCGAGATCGCGCATACCGACCTGGGCCGCAAGCTGCTGGCTCGCTTCGCCGAGGACCTGGCGCAGCACGGCGTGGCCGAAGGCCTGCCGCGCATGGAGGGCCGCAACGCCCACATCCTGCTGAGTCCGGTGAAGGTAGCGCCGGTGAATCCGCCGGGCAAAGAGAAGCCTAAACCGCCGGAATAGGAATCGCCAGAGCTGGACTGCGTCGTATACTCGGGATATGAACGCCGTCCTCCCTGTCGCGATGCGGTTTCTGCACATCGCCTCCGTCATCGTCCTGCTGGGCGGAATTTTTTATGCGCGCTTCGCGGCCGGCGAGATGTCCGCGAGCTTCAAACCCGCGATTTACACCGCCATCCTGGGAATTCTGATCTCCGGCATCTATCAATTCGTGACCAAGCCGTTCTATCCGCCGACGTATCAGATGATGTTCGGGATCAAGATTCTGCTGGCGCTCCATGTCATGGCGGCGGCGGTGCTCTACAAGAAAGGTAAGGAACGGGCGCTCACCGGAATCGTTATTTCCGGAACTTTGATCGTCGCGATTTCATCTTACCTTCGGTACATTTCCCTGCGGTGACTTCTACTCAAACCGGTTCCGGATATTTGGCGCTGCGCGAGGGCGCGGCATGGCTTGATCTATCGGCGCGCGGCAAAATTCGCGTCACCGGCGACGATCGAGCTCGCCTGTTGCACGCCATGTCCACCAACCACATCGAGCGCCTGGAGCCAGGCCAGGGTTGTTTCGCATTTTTTCTAAACGCCCAGGGCCGTATTCTCGGCGGCGCGAATATTCTGTGCTTTGAGGATCACTTCCTGCTCGACACCGAGCCCGAACTTCGCCTGAAATTATCGGAACATCTGGATCACTACATTATTGCCGACGATGTCGCGCTGGAGGATCAAACGGACCAGATCGCGACCATCGCGGTGGAGGGTCCGAAGTCGCGAATCGCCCTGGAACAGCGCGGGGCGCCGATCCCGGAAGACGAATTCGCGCATCTTTGCTGGGATAAGATCACGATTGCGCGGATCAGCTCAACCGGCTCGGCGGGATTTTTTCTATTCGTTCCAATCGAGGAAAAATCGCGCCTCTTGGATCGCCTGAAATCCGCCGGGTTGCCGGAGGCGACGCTTGAGGACGCGCGCGTGGTTCGCCTGGAGCATGGAGTGCCTCGTTACGGCGACGAAATTTCCGATCGCAACCTGATCCAGGAAACCGGGCAATTGCAGGCCGTGAATTTCAACAAGGGATGTTATCTGGGCCAGGAAATCGTGGAACGGGTCCGCAGCCAGGCGAAGATCCATCGGGCGCTGCGCCTGCTGGAAATCGATGCCCGGATTCCTCCCGCCACGGGAATGAAAACGGAAGAAGCGGAAATCGCCAGCGCGGCGTTTTCCCCGGCGCTTGGCAAAGTGGTCGCGTTAGCTTACGTGCGGACTGCGTTTGCCGATCCGGGAACGGCATTGGTGATCGACGGCGCGCCGGCGATCGTTACACAGCAGACGAGTTAGGCGATCATCGCGCTCCGTGGATTTCAGGGTCCACGGTAAATTCGAATCGCTCACCGGCGGCGTTTACGATCAGCCGCCCCGCTCCCAAGGGCTTGCCTTGATTGGGATAGAAAATCGCTCCGTCGGTGGATTGGCCGGGTAGAAGTTTGGTGGTCACCAGCGCGATTGCCGACGCGGCGGCCGCAGCCTTGAGCTTGGTGGATCCCACTTCCGCCAGCGCGCTTTGACGGCGCGATTCGTACCCGTTAGTCGAATGCATCTGGGTGTTTCCGTACAATCCCGCTTCATAGGCGGAAATCAGCTTGATCACGTCGTTGCGGCTCGCTTTTTCCATCATGGTATCGACCACCGTGCGCGCCGGAAGCGCGGTCAACGTCGAGCCGTCGGGTCGCTCGAACTGAAAATCGCGGGAATTGACGGTCCAGGAAATCGGCGACCCGTTCGAAATGGCCACCTGGAGAATCGCCCAATCATGAATATGAAGGGGAAGCGCGGCGAACATAACGGTGACACCGCCGCGGGTCAGCGCCTTATATTTGAGCCCGCCCGATTCAAACTCAATAACCTGCGCGTGGATCGCGCTTGAGAGAACCAGCGCCGCCGTCAGCAGTCCACATCGCGACCCCATATCTACATGATATATTGGAAGCGGTTTGACCCACGTCACGGAAGAGCGTCCCTGTTTTCAGATTTTCGCACTCTTCCCCCGAAAATAAACTATGCAGAATGCAGGCGTTCTTCCCAGCCGTTATGATTTGAGCCGTCACGGTTTGCACAATCTCCAAACGGCATATTGGAATCTTAAAACAGCGCAATTGATTGAACAGGCGATCGAGCGCCATGAAGGCATGCTCGCCAGCGGCGGCGCGTTCGTCGTCCGCACCGGACAATTCACCGGCCGTTCGCCGAAGGACAAGTACATTGTCCGCGAACCGGGCACGGAAACCACAGTGGACTGGGGATCGGTAAACCAGCCCATGAGCGAAACTCAATTCGACGGCTTGTTCAGCCGGATGCTTTCCTTTTGGGAAGGGCAGGACGTTTTCGTGCAAGATTGCTTCGCCGGCGCCGACTCCGCCTTGACGCTGCCGATCCGCGTGATCGCCCAGCGCGCCTGGCACTGCCTGTTCGCGCGCCAGCTGTTCGTGCGGCCCGATCCGGCCGCCACCGGCGGGCACGTTCCCGAATTTACTCTGTTTTTCGCGCCGACCTTTTACGCCGATCCGGCGCGCGACGGCACGCGATCGCAAACCGCGATTGTGATCAATTTCGCGAAGAAAGTAATCCTGATCGCCGGGACGGAATACGCCGGCGAGATGAAGAAGAGTGTCTTCTCCGTTCTCAATTACCTGCTGACCTTCAAGAACGTGGTTCCCATGCATTGTTCGGCGAATGTCGGCGCCGACGGCGGCGTAGCACTGTTCTTCGGCCTATCGGGCACCGGCAAGACCACGCTTTCCGCCGACCCGAATCGCAGATTGATCGGCGACGATGAACACGGCTGGAGCGATCACGGAGTCTTCAATTTCGAAGGCGGATGCTACGCCAAGTGCATTCATCTTTCGAAAGAGAAGGAACCGCAGATCTGGAATGCGATCCGCTTCGGGACGGTTCTCGAAAACGTGAAGATGGATCCCGATCTCCGCACCATCGATTTCGATTCCGACGAGCTGACCGAAAATACGCGGGCCGCTTATCGCGTGAATTTCATCGAGAACGCGGTGATTCCCGGCGTCGGCGGGCATCCTTCGCACGTCTTGTTTCTCACCGCCGACGCATTCGGCGTGCTGCCGCCGATTTCGCGGCTCACCCACGAGCAGGCGATGTATCACTTTCTCAGCGGCTACACCGCGAAACTCGCCGGAACCGAACGGGGCCTGGGCAAGGAGCCGTCGGCGACGTTTAGCGCCTGCTTCGGCGAACCGTTCTGGCCGCGCCGTCCGCAGATTTACGCGAAAATGTTGGGCGAGCATCTGCAGAAGCATAATTCGAAGGTTTATCTGGTGAACACCGGATGGGTCGGCGGCGGGTACGGCGTCGGCCAGCGCATGAACCTGAAGTACACCCGCGCGATGGTCAACGCTGCCATCGCCGGTCAATTGGACAACGTCGCCACCGAGCCGCATCCGGTGTTTCGCGTTCTGGTTCCGAAGAGCGTGCCCGGCGTTCCGTCCGGAATTGCTGAATGCGCGCGGCCAGTGGAAAGACAAAGCGGCGTATGACAAGGCGGCGGAAAATTTAAGCGCCCGCTTCCGGAAGAATTTCGAAAAATTCGGCGAGGTCGCCGAAGAGATCACCGAAGCAGCGCCGGCCTAACGGCCTTCGGCTAGAACGTAAATCCGAGCTCCGCTTCATACGTCCGCGGCGCGACGAAATGCGTGCCGCTGAAGGTCGACAGGAAGTTATAGAGCGCCTCGTTATTCGTCAGATTCGTCACGGTAAGCTGCAGCTTCACCTTGAACCGCTCTCTGACGTACAAATTGTCGGTGCCGACACCCAGATCCAGCAGATTGCGCGACGCCACGCGCGGCGGATTATGATCCGCGTTGTACGTGCCCGGCGCGGGAATCACCAGTCGGCTCGCCCCGAAATTCGCGGCATCGCAAGTGGTAATCGCGTGGCTGAGCGACGCGATCTGGCTGCCGCAATAGAACCCGACCGCTGCCTGTTCATCCGCCGTCAAAGCCAAGAGATCGTCCAGGCCGGTCACCGCTCCGGCCACTTCGCCGCTGTCGAATCGCCAGGTCAGCGCGATCCACGGCTTCTTGCGTACCGGCGCTTCGTAGCGAAAATAGGTGGTCTGCTGGAACGCCTGATCGTGATCGATGCGGAACACGCTGGTATCCACCGGCGAGTTGAAAATCAGGCCGCCCGTTTCCGGCGGAAAATAGCGTGCCCGGGTATGGCCGAACGAAGTGAACGCGGTCACGCCATGTGTGTTGGTCAGCTCGATCCTTCCCGACACACCGTCATTCTTCGATTTATTCCAGGAGATGGGAAACACCAGCGGGGTGTTGAACAGCGTGTCGAAATCGAACGCGCCGAAGGTGTATTTCCAGAAGTAGTCCGCCGAGAAGACAATATGCCTGCCAAGGGCCTGCTCGAATCCCGCGTTGTATTGATCGCGGCGGCCCGGCTTGAGCGGCGTCGCGCCATAGGCTCCGAACGCGTTTTCGGCGAGTCCGCCGACGCCCGTGGAGCTCGACAGAATCAGGTTTTCGTTATAAGGAGTCTCGAGCGTGTGCGAATATCCCGCGCGCAACACCGTTCCCGTCTGCTTGATGTGATACGCGAGGCCGCCTCGCGGTTCGAACGCGTTGGCGCTCGACAGGCCGCGGTAAAAATCGACGCGCACTCCGCCATTCAAGGTCAGGTTGCCGAGCGTGAGTGAGTCTTGCCCATACCAGGAAAATTCATCGACGTTGGCATTGCCCAGGAACGACAGGTAGCTGCCACCTTCGGTGAGATCGAAGGGGACCAGCCCGGGCGTCGCCGTGGGATCCACAAAACCGGGCTGAGTAATCGCGAACCGGAAATTCTCGTGGAGCGCGGTGCGCTCGATTTGCACGCCGGTCTTGAACGTGTTCTTCGATTTTACCCATGACAAATCGCCGCGCGTTCCGAAATTCTTGAGCCAGCGCCTTTCCGCTATGGTGGCCGGCTGATCGGCGAAGGGATTGGCGCTCGGATCGTAATTGATGAAGTCCTGGCGGACAAAAGGATTCCAGGTCATCACCAAAGCGGAATTGAAGGTGTGGACCCAGTTCGGCGCGACGCTGAAGGTTTCGGACAACTGGCGCTGGTCCTGACCGGCGGCCTGCTGATCGTAAGTATTCGGAATCTGAAACCAGTTGCGCGCCAGGAAAAGATTGAGATGCAGCGAATCATTCTGTCCCGGCTGATAATCGATGCGATTGAAAAACGTCTGCGTATTGCCCTGGTCGTGGAGCGGCGCGAACTCCGGAGTGTCCAGAAAGCGCCCCGTGTTCGATGAATCGGCGGCCATGAAGAAGCCGAACTTTGGCGTGCCGAAGCCGTAGTTGAAATCTTCACCATAGGATCCGAAATTTCCCCCGTGCAGATCCAGTTCGCCGAAAGGATGATCCGTTCCGAGGCCGGATCTGGTCACCGCTGTCGCCACCAGGCTGGTCTTATCGCCGAACTCGGCGCTGGGAGTGGAGGTGGTCAGCTCCATCGATTGGATCGCATTCATCGGAATCTGAGTCGAAAATTGCTTCGACTGTTGATCCGTGATCGGCTGGCCATCCACATACAGCGAGCTTTGCGCATGATCGCCCAGCGGATGAAAAAATCCGTTCGAATCCGCCACCACTCCTGGACTTGCCAGCGTGATCAAATCCGCCATTCCCGATCCGGACGACAATGGCATTTTCGAGTAGAGAGACTGGTCCATATCGGTGTGGGCGGAGGGAACCGTCTCCACCAGATCCTGCGAGGTGGCTTCCACCTGCACCGCAGTGGTCGAACCGGCCACTTCGAGCGCGAATTTCACGTTCACCGGCACCGTGCTCCGGACTTCCACGTCCTGAGACTTGACGGCGAATCCGTTCGCGATCGCTTCCAGGTGATAAGGATTCGGCGGCACGTTCCGAAACGCGAACGCTCCATCCGGACCGGTCGTAGCCTGGCGCTTGTAACCGGAGACCGAGTTAGCGATGCTGACCGTAGCTCCGGGAATGGTGGCGCCCGTAGGATCGGTAACCGTTCCTTCGATGGTTCCCGCTCCGGTGGACACCTGCGAATATCCGGGAGAGACCAGCGAAATCAGCGATAGCACGAGTGCGGAAATGCGGAGCGTCATTAAGCTGGATTATCCGGCCCCTTGACGCCCGCGCCTAATCGATTCTGGTGAGAGGTCCCGTGGGAACGATGAGCGGGCTCAAAACTTCGGCGAGCGGGCTACCACTTGGCTTGCTCCCGCATCGATTTCGCCAGCCGCTTGCTCACGATCGCTTCGAAACCGTTGGACATCTTCAGCATCCAGCGTTTGCTGGACAAGGGAGAGATGCGCCGGATGTGATCGGTGTTGATGATGGTGCGCCGGTGAATGCGGCGGAACCTCGGTGCGTCGAGTTTTCCCTCCAGCGCCTTCAGGGAATGGTCGCTAAGGAAACGCTGCGTGGTGGTGATCAGGTGGACCAGTTCGCCTTCGGCCTGAAACGCGATGATCTCCGCGGGATCCACCAGATACATATCAGCGCCGCGGCGTCCGACGATTTTTCGCGGTGTTTCCGCGTTGACCGGTGCCGCGCGAAAGTGTCGTTCCGCTTTGGCGATGGCTCGCTCCAGCCGTTCGTGCCGGACAGGTTTGAGCAGATAATCGATCGCGTCGACTTCAAACGCTTCGGCGGCATGCCGTTCGTAGGCGGTTACGAAGATGATGAGCGGCTTGCGCTCCGCTCGCAACGACCTGACCACGGCCAGGCCGTCCAGCTCCGGCATTTGCAGATCGAGCAGGACGACGTCGGGTTTCAGCTCCAGGATGCGCGCCAGCGCTTCGGCGCCGGTCGACGCTTCGCCGGCGATCTCGAGTGACGGAATCGCCTCTACATGTTCCCGCAGAATCGCCCTGGCGATCGGCTCATCGTCCGCGATCAGAACCCTCAACCGGAAACCTCCATGGCTCGCGCAGCCGCCGCCGCTGGAATCGATAACGAAACAGTCGACCCGTTCATGCCGGTATGAATGGCGATCTCCGCGCCGGCGCCGTAACAAAGCTGCAGGCGGCGGGTCACATTTTCAAGTCCTACGCCGGATTTCGAATCGGCGGAAGGAAATCCAGTGCCGGTATCGCTGACCGCGATGCGCAGTGCTCCGCTTTCGAAGTGCGCGGAAAGCTTTACCAACCCTCCGCCGGCCTTGGGTGCGATTCCGTGCTTGACCGCGTTTTCCACCAGCGGCTGAATCGACAGAATCGGAATGGGCTGCGCCAGCGTTTCCGGATCGACGTCCAGTTCGACACGCAGTTTGTCGCCCAGCCGCAGACGTTCTACTTCGAGATACGCCTTTACGATATGCAGCTCTTCCTGCAATGGTAGAAAGGAGCGCTCCGTCTGCAGAAAGTAGCGGAAAATGTCCGCCAGGTTGAGCACCGTTTCGCGAGCGCCCTTCGCATCGCGCGGGATGATGCCATACAGAGTATTGAGCGCATTGAACAGAAAATGCGGATGGATTTGCGATTGCAGCGCCCGCAGCTCCGCCTGCGCCACCAAACGGCGCGTTTCCGATTCGCGATATTGCTCTACTTGCCCGGCAATTTCGGTCGCGGCGCGCCCCAGCACCTGCAGATCCTCGCTGAGATAGCGCCGCCCCCCAGTGCGGCGGCCGAGCAGCACATGAACCGGCGCGCCGGGAATCCGCAGCGGTACGATCGCTTCCACGCCTTTGTGCTCCAGGTCGGTTCGCTCCGCCGGCAATTCGGAAACCAGCGCCGGACGTCCCAGGTCGAGCGTGCGGTCTTCGAACAGCGTCGCTTGCGCGCCGACAAACTCGCCCAGCTCGCGCGATGCCTTGAGCAGATATTCATTCTCATCTCGAACCGGCGTTTTCAATCGTTCCAGCAACTTGTTTCGATCCGGCCGCCGAAACACCAGCCGCGTGAGCAGGATCTGGAGTCGCGAGCGCAACAGCGCGAACAGAATCAGCAGAAGGCACGCTCCCGCCAGTAGTAAGGCTTCCAGAAAGGGGCTCGACGGGCGGGGAATCAGATCCATCCGCCAGGCTTCAAACGCGCCGAACGTCACCAGCGCCGCCAGCAGCACGTTGGCCAGAAAGCGCAGGACCGCGTCGACCATCACGAACCGGTAATCCTGCAGCAGCACCAGCATGGCCAGTGGAATCGCGGCGTGATGAAACGCCAGTTCGTGCGACCAGATCTGCGTGGCGTGCGCGCTTCGTAAATGGACAAAGGACATCGCCAGCAGGAAAAGCGACATGGTTCCGACCAGCCTCGATGTGGTGGCTCGGCGATCCCCTTCGCGCGACGCAATCACGCCCGCAGCGGCAAGACAGGTGAGCGCGCCGAATCCGATGGTGATCAGGCCAAGGCTCAGACGGTGAAGATCGCCGCCGTCCCGGAATAATTCCGCGATGTGCATCCCAATCGCCACGAGACTTAATCCATACCCGAGCCGTACCAAAACGCGATAACGGTCGGGCAGCGCCAGGTCGAACAGCACCGCGGGCAACAGGCTCAAGACCGAAAATCCGACCGTGACCGTGAAGTTGAGAAATGGCCCCCCGGGCGAATTAGATCCCAGGACCACCAGCGACGCGAGGTTCCACAACAAGGCAAGCGCCGCGGCCAGCATCGATTTCGTCCCGCCAGGCAGACGCCGCGCCGCCCGATCCTGGATCAGCAGGTACAAGAAGATGCCGAAGATCAGCACACCCGCCGAATGGCCGAGGGTGTTGACCAGCAAAGACTCGTTCACGCACTCATCATATAATGATTGGCTCGCCGGCCGGAAGAAAAGCGACGAAAACACCTATTGACATTGTGACGCTCATATTTTATGATTGTTGCTAGAGAAGATAACATCTCAGGAGATACATTATGTCGCTCATTAAGTATTCGCCCTTCACTGATTTCGAGAACTTCCCGGCTGGACTTCGCCTGTTCCAGGACAGCGTAAATCGTCTGCTGGCGGAGCCGAATGGCCGTCCGTGGGTTCCTGCCGTGGACATCCTGGAGACCGAGAACGAGTTGATTTTTAAGGCAGATGTCCCCGATATGGAGATGAAGGACATCGACGTTCGCATGGAGAATGGCACGTTGACCATTCGCGGCGAGCGTAAGTTCGAGTCCAAGAAGACCGACGGCGGCTGGCACCGTCTGGAGCGGTCCTATGGAAACTTCGAGCGGGTGTTCACTCTGCCGGACACGGTGGACGTGGAAAGCGTAAAGGCGGACTACAAAAATGGGGTCCTGACCGTTACGCTGCCGAAGAAGGAGATTGCCAAACCGCGCCAGATCAAGGTGCAGGTCAGCTAAGAATCGCTGCAACGGGGACGGGGCAAATGGCCTCGTCCCCTTTTCTTTTGTGTGGGAAAATTAGATAGGTATTAGTATGAATGGGGTTAAGACCGCCCTTTTGCTGGGATTGCTGAGCGGGATTCTTTTGCTCGGAGGCGAGGCGATCGGCGGACGCACCGGCCTGGAGTACGGCGTCGCCATCGCCGTCTTCATGAATTTTTTCAGCTATTTCTTTTCCGATAAGCTGGCGCTGACCATGTACCGGGCGCAGGCGGTGACTCCGCAGGATAATCCGGAAGTTTATGCGCGGGTCTATCCCATTGTGAATGGGCTCGCCATGCGGATGAGCATCCCGATGCCGAAGTTGTGGCTGATCCCGGAGTATTCGCCCAATGCATTCGCCACCGGGCGGGATCCCAACCATGCCTCGGTCGCGTTTACGCAGGGAATCCTGCAGTTGATGAACGATCGGGAAATCGAGGGGGTAGTGGCGCACGAATTGGGGCACGTGCTGCATCGCGACATTCTGATCAGTTCGATTGCCGCCACAATCGCGACCGCGATTACATTCGTGGCGCGCATGGCGTTCTGGTTCGGGCCACGCGGGCGCGATGACGACGAGCGCGGCAGCGCATGGGGAGGATTGCTGATGTTGATTGTCGCCCCCATCGCGGCCATGCTGATTCAGATGGCCATCTCGCGAACCCGCGAATTTAGCGCCGATGAAGCGTCGGCGAAATTCACTGGCTCCCCTGATGGCTTGATCAGCGCGCTGCGCAAACTGGAGAACGGAGTCGCCCAAATGCCTATGTCGGACGCATCGCCGTCCACGGCCCACATGTTCATCCTGAATCCCTTCGGCCGCGGCGGGATGATGAAATTGTTCTCGACCCATCCTTCCACCGAGGATCGCATCGCGCGCCTCGAAGCGATGCGTTACGCGCCGGTTCGCTGATTTCTCGACAGAATCTTCATCCCTGCGGGATTCATCCGCACCCAGCCGCTCTTGCCTGCTGAGTATTTGATCTGCGCCCACCAGACTTTGCTGCCGAGGTTCACGTAGGTGGCCGCGCAATGAGCGCCGCCGCAGCCTGTACCGTCCGGGAGCTTCACAAATGAGAGATCGAATTCGGGATAGTAACGGTCCTTGAACCACACCGCTGAAAATCCTTCGCCGCGATCGGCGTAGGTCAGAATCACGTCTCCGGCATGCAGATGCTGCAAGGGCAGATCGCGGTCCATTCGCACCATGCCCGGCTCGATGGTAATCACGACACCGGTCACTCCGGTCACCTTCTCGCCGGGAGCGATTTTCGCGATCTCGCGCCGCGGCTCCTCCCACGTGTCGTAAACCGTGAGCTCGCGCGGAAACGTCCAGTCGCCATAAGCGCAGGTTTCGAAGGGACACGCTTTCCAATCTTCGAAAGGAAGCTGCGGCGCGGGCATCGGCTTCGGTTGGATGTTCTGAAGGATCCCAGTCGAAAACGTAATCAGGAAAATAAGAGCGTGCACGGACACCAGTGTACGCTTAGATTTGGACCAATTGAAGACAGTAAGAGTAAACCGCAAAGCGGCCGATCGAGTCGCGAGCGGACATCTCTGGATCTTTGCAAGCGACGTTACCGATCGCGGCGACTCGCAGCCGGGCGATGCGGTCCGTGTGGTGGACCCGCGTGGGCGCTGCCTGGGGGTCGCGCATTATAGTTCCACTTCGCAGATCACTCTCCGGCTTCTGTCCGATAAGGCAGAGCCGATCGACAAGCCGTTTTTTCTGCGTCGTCTCACCGCGGCCATCTCTCATCGCCAACGGGTGGTCGAGAATTCCAACGCCTGCCGCCTGGTTTCCTCCGAAGGCGACCTTTTGCCTGGCTTGATTGTCGATCGCTACGGTCCATACCTGGTGATGCAGACGCTGAATCAGGGAATGGACCGGGCCCGCGACCTGATTGTGCATTGTCTGGGCGAATTGCTTTCTCCGGCCGGAATCCTGGCGCGCAATGATGCCAGCGTACGCAAGTTGGAGAGCCTGCCGCTCGAAACAGTGATTCTGGCCGGCGAGATTCCGGATCGAGTATCGATCGAGATGAACGGGCTAAAGCTCGACGCGGATTTACTGCACGGGCAGAAGACCGGCGTGTATCTGGATCAGCGCGAAAATTATGTCGCCGCGGCCCGCTATGCGCGAGGGCGCGTGCTCGATTGCTTCACCTCGACTGGCGGCTTCGCCCTCCACGCCGCGCGCAAGTCCGAGAGCGTGGAGGCAATCGACTCCTCGGCGGCGGCGCTGGCCACCGGCGTATCGAACGCGAGGGTGAATGGGATCGACAACGTCCAGTTCCGGCAGGCGGACGGGTTCGAATTTCTCGCCGGCGTTTCGCGGCGGTATTCGATGGTGATCCTGGATCCGCCCGCGTTTGCAAAATCGCGCAAGTCGCTGGAGGATGCCGCACGCGGGTACAAAGAGATCAATCTTCGGGCGTTGAAGCTGCTGGAGGAAGGCGGAGTGCTGGTGACGTGCTCCTGTTCGCATCACGTGAGCGAGGCGATGTTGTTCGAGATCGTCGCCGAGGCGGCGCTCGATGCGGGCAAGACTCTGCGGGTTCTGGAGCGCCGGACGCAGGCGGCGGATCATCCGATTTTGTTGACGGTGCCGGAGACTTTGTATTTGAAGTGCCTTATTTTCGAAGTGTTATAGGCCCGGATATCCACCGCTTCCTTTGGTCGCGGCTCAGAGGGAAGAATTCCTTGGGCCGGAGGGCGGGGACTAGAGCAGTTCCTGGTAGAGCTGCCACGTCCGGTCTACGGCGGATTCCCAGGTGAACCGACGGGCCCGTTCCAGGCCGCGCTGCGCGAGATCGGCGCGTAGCGATGGCTCGCCGGCCAGGCGGGTGAGAGCCGAAGAAATGGCATCCACGTCTTGCGGGTCCACCAGCAGCGCGGCGTCGCCAGCGACTTCGGGCATGGCCGAGCAGTTGGACGTGACCACTGGTACGCCGTGCGCCATCGCCTCCAGCACCGGCATTCCGAAGCCTTCATCAAGCGAGGGGAAAGCGAAGATGCTCGCGCGGCGGTAGAGGCGGTCCAGCTCCGCCGCGGAAACGTAGCCCAGCAGGTCGATTGAGGCGCGCCTTGGACTGGCGGCCATCGCTTCTAACTCCTCGGCGGCGCCATAGCCATCGGCCGCGCCGGCCAGCGCGAGCCGCCAGGAATCGGGAAGCCGCTCAAAGGCGCGAATCAGGCGGGCGACGTTTTTGCGTTTCTGAATCGCGCCGACGAAGAGCACCAGGTTCTCGCGCGCCTGCGCCTGTGGATCGGGAATGCGCACGCCATGCGGCACCACTCGTATGCGGGAGGCGGGGACGCCGAGAAGATCTTCGACGTGTTCCGCGGTAAATCGCGAGACGGCGATGACAGTGTCGCTCAGCTCGGCGGCGCGGCGCGCCTGATCGGCGAACCGGGCGCGAAAATCGGGCGTCGAGTACTCGCCGGTCAGCACGAACAGGTCGTGAAACGTGGTGACAGTTTTTCGGGCGCGAGAATCGACGCGTTGATTTAAGGCATGGAACAGATCGCCGGGGGGCTTCCCGATCAACAGACGCCGCACTGCGTTCGGCGGAAGGCGGTCGCGATAAGAACGGGCGAAGCGATGGGAGCGGTAACAGAATAGAAATTCCTGATCCGGGTGCGCGGCGGCGATGCCATGCAGCATCTCGCGGGAATAGACTCCCACGCCCGAGAGATTCCGGCCGAGACTGTAGGTGGCATCGAGAGCGATCGCCAAGAACTTAGAATACTATTCGGCTTGCCGGATTACCCCGGCATCGCGAGAGCGTTAGGCGCGAGATCGCCGGCTGCCTGATTCAGCAGAGCGTCGAGCGACATAGGACGGTCCCCCGTAAAAATCGCCGCGCCGATGCGGATTCGATGGGCGGAGCCGGCGGAATGAATCCGCGCCCAGACTTCTTCGAGTGTCTCCAGGTCGGTTTCGAATACCGCGATACCGAAGCGGTTGGCTCCGATGCGTCCCACCAGATCCGTGGGGCCGGCCAGAGTGCGCAGATGATCGGCCGCCTCCACCAGCGTCAGATCGCGGCGTTGCTCTCCGAGCGCGGTGGCGATTTCGTCCAGGCTCAGCGGTTCCGCCACCAGAATCATCAGGCGGCGGGCCAGTCTCTCAGCCAGTTTCCGGTCGCGATCGGCCCAGGTAAGAAATCCACCGCGATTGGGAAGCCCCGTGAGTACATCGATGACTCGACGCCGCGCGAGCCGCGCTCATCAGACGATGGCGCTCCATGGCATTCCGCATGGCGTGCGCCAGCGGCCGGCAGTCGATTTGCTTCTTGAACAGGAAATCCTGCGCTCCTTCGCGGACCATGTGCACTCCCATGGCGCCGTCCTCGGAGCCGATCAATAGCACCATGGGAACCTGTTCGGCGATTGCCTGGACCCGGCGAAATGTACTCACTCCGTGGCCGTCGATCAAGTCCGGATCCAGCAGGATCAGGTCGATCGGTTCATTGGCGAGAATCATCGAAGCTTCATCCCACGACGCCGCGTGGTGCGTTTCGATGTGCACCCAGTTGTTCCAATGCCGTCCGGTTTCGATCTCCGTCAGGACGTCTTGCAGGAAGAGCGTATCTTCCGCGTCGGACTCGGCCAACAGGACCCGAACATTCATAGCGATGTCCCCGATCGTTAGGTAGTGGCCCGAACGGTCATCTCGTCTCGAACTACTTCGGCGGAACTAGTTTGCCAGATTGTACTCTTTTAGCTTTCGATAGAGCGTTGTGCGCCCAATCCCGAGAAGGTGTGCCGCAACGGCACGATCGCCCTTAGTATACTCGAGAGCGTTCAAAATGGCACGACGTTCCAGTTCCCCGAGCGGGATGATGGGACTCATGTTTTGCGGAATCGTGATGGCTGAAGGTGCGACACCTTCGGGCGCTACCGCCTCAGGCATCGATTGAGGATAGGCGGATGCCGCCGCCATCAGATATTGAGATTTCTTCTGAGCGATGAAGTTTTGCAGGCCGGAAGGCAGGTCGCCGACGTGCAGGAGCGGTCCCGAATTGATCGCCACCATGTGCTGGATGCAGTTTTCCAGTTCGCGGACGTTGCCCGGCCAATCGTAATTGAGCATCACCTCCATCGCCTCCGCGGTCAGGGTGTAGTTTCCGCCCACGCGCGATAGGAAATGATTGATCAGCGAGGGGATATCTTCCTTCCGCTCCCGCAGCGGAGCGATCCTTATATTAATGACATTCAGCCGGAAGTAGAGATCGCGCCGAAAGGTGCCCTTTTCCACTTCCTTGGCGAGATCGCGATTGGTGGCCGCGATAATCCGGAAATCGGAGCGCCGGTTGGTGACCGATCCCACCGGTCGAAATTCTTTTTCCTGCAACACCCGCAATAACTTAGCCTGAAGGTCGAGGGGCAGCTCGCCGATTTCGTCGAACATCGCCGTCCCGCCGTTGGCGGCCTCGATCAATCCCACTTTGGCAGTCGCCGCGCCGGTGAACGCACCTTTTACGTGACCGAACAGTTCACTTTCCATCAGCGGACCGACCATGGAGGAGCAGTCGATGGTCACGAACGCGCCGGCGGGGTTTATATTATGGATAGCGCGGGCGACCACTTCCTTGCCGGTCCCGGTCTCGCCCAGTAGTAAGGCAGGCCATCGGCATTTTCCTAATTTCTGGATCAGGTGCAGAACGTGCCGGATTCGGGGCGATTGACCCACCAGAACGTGCCTGGGTTCATCCATATTGGGAGCCATTGTCGTTGAGTTTCGTAATTGTAGTGTGTTGGGCAAAGATAAACTCTACGGTCGATTCGAAACTTCCTCAAGATCCCCCTACGGAGATTGGGGGTAAGACTGTTAGGGGTGGGGATACCCCCTGATTGGGGGTACGGTTAGCGATCCGGTACGACGACGCCCTGTCCGGCGACTTCCAGAACCTTTGCCGCCAATTTGTTAGCGTCGACCAGCGTCAACTGTCGGCCGACTAGTACTCGCCATACCGACTCAACCCGCAACACCCGCGTTTCGTCGAACCTGGCGCGGATGGTCGCCTGAAAAGATTCGGCATCCCCCCGCTCAGAAAACGATCCGGCCTGTACAGCGTAAAACTCGGGTGCCGGAGCGGAGGGAATCGGCGGAGCGGCGAGCGTTGATCGAACCGGTGGCGGCGGAAGCGGGGACGTCGCCGGCTTTTCTGGTCGAGCGATCTTCGCTGAAGCGATCGCCGATGGTGCGATGTCGGGCGGCGCGATCACTTTCAGGCGAACGCGAGCGAGACCCGGTCCGGCCATGTCGATCGCGCGCGCCGCGGCAAGCGACAGATCAATGATTCGTCCGTCGACGAACGGACCACGATCGTTGATGCGCACGTCGACCATTTTTTGATTTTGAAGATTGGTGACTTCGAGCCAGGTTCCGAAGGGAAGCGTTCGATGCGCGGCGGTGAGTTGCTCCATGTCGTAAATTTCTCCGGACGCGGCGCGGCGGCCGTGATACGGATGTCCGTACCAACTCGCGATTCCAGTTTCAGTAGAACCGATTTTCGCGGAAGCGGTCGCGGAGGAGGAAGGAGCGGGCGGAGTGGGAACTCGGGCGTTCGTCTTACGTGAACATCCGGCGGCGAGCGCGAGAATCGCGCACAGAGTCGCCGCGACCGCATGAATAGGCCTTCCGAACACTAAAACAATTCTACTCGACTACGTTTTTTATGTCTCGCGCGTTGTAAGGCCCCTTCGAGCCGCGAGAGTGGAACCTTGCGTGATGCATTTTTTTCTTGACTTTCCTTTCAAACCACCTTATAAAGGGGACACAACCGCGCACTCTATGAGCGGCGCGAAATTTGATGTAAAGGGAGAATCAATCGATGAAGAACGCAACCAAGAAAAAAGCGCCTGCCAAGAAAAAGGCTGCTCCGAAGAAAAAGAAGTAGTCTAAGCAAGAGTTCGAGTTCAATCCACGGCCCCGAGAAATCGGGGCCGTTTTTATTTTGTCCCGAGCGATTGGAGCTGTTCGTGTCTAGCCTGCTACCGCGATGACGACGCATAAGAAGCCGGCGACTTGAACAGCGCCTCCACCTTGGCATGCAGCTCTTCATAGGTCATAGTACCGGGATGATACAGCCGGACCATGCCCGCGCGATCCACTAAAACCAGCGTGGGAGTAGTGCTCGCGCCATAGCGGCGGAAATTTTCTTCGCTCACCGGCGCCGGCGCATCGATGATGCCGGCATAATATCGCTGCCGCACCTGCTCGATGTAAGGGAGCTCGACTGCGGGCGGCGCTTCTTCTCCGCCGGCAACATATCCATACTTCTGGGTCGGCGCGATCAACGCCAGGCCACGCGGTCCGAACTCGGATTTGATCCGCGCCAGAATCGGAATCTCGCTCTTACAGTCGACGCACCAATGCGCCCAGAAGAAAATCAGCGCCGGTTTGCCCTTCGGTAGAACCGCTTTCTCCAGCGCGGGCGCGCGCTTGCCATTGAGCGACAGAAGATTGATGTTCTTCTGAATGCGGGTGCGAATGGAAGTCGCGTAGTACAGCTTCAACTGGTCCTGAAGATAAGTGACGGCCTCGGTTCGATCGTTACGCTCCGCGAAGACATCCGCTTGCACTTCGATCGCCGCGCCGAGCGCGATGGGCAGGTGCGGTTCCTGATCGAGCTTGCGGCGTTTCAGTTGCGCTACCGAGAGCCGATAAGTTTCGTCGGCATATTTTTCCGCCTGGTCGAGGTTATGGGTGGCGAGCTCCCCGCGTCCCAGCCAACTCAACGCCTCCAGCATTTCTGGAGTGACGCCGGCGGCCCTGCGATACGCCTGGACGATCTGGATTGCCTGCGGCAACTGGTTATGCGCGATCGCGCCGCGAACGTCGGCGACCACCCCCGCCGAGGCGGTCAAGGCGGCCACAAGTAACACCGGAAGAGCGTAAGGCTTCATTTCCGACCCTCTGTATGAAGGATATCAGGACCAGCGGCCGGATTCGCCCGCTAGAGCTTCAGCGTCTTGAGATACTGGCGGAATTCTTCGCCGAGGTCGAAGCGCTTCAGCGCGAATTCGACGGTGGCTTTCAGGAATCCCAGTTTATCGCCCGCGTCGTAGCGTTTGCCTTCAAAGCGATACCCGTAAATGGGCCGGTTGCGCAGCAGGTGCTTCAGACCGTCGGTCAACTGAATTTCGCCGCCGCTGCCGGGTTCGATCGAATCGAGCGAATGAAAAATGTCCGGCGTCAGGACGTAACGGCCGATGATGGCCAGGTTCGACGGCGCTTCGCTCGCTTTGGGTTTCTCCACCATATTGCGAATCCGATAGAGCCGGTCGCGCCCGCCGTTGTGAGCCACTGGTTCAGCGTCCACCACGCCGTAGGCCGAAATGTTTTCCTTGGGCACTTCCATCAGCGCGACAACAGCGGCGCCATAAAACTCGTAGACGTCGAGCAACTGCCTCAGGCAGGGGACTTCGGCATCGATCACGTCGTCCGAAAGAATCACCGAAAACGGCTCATCGCCCACCAGCTCCCGCGCGCGCAGCACGGCATGGCCCAGGCCGAGCGCCTCTTTCTGGCGGACGTAGGAGATGTCGATCATGTCCGAAACGGCGCGCACGGTGGCCAGCAGATCCTTCTTGTGGCGCGTTTCGAGCAGATGTTCCAGCTCGAAACTGACGTCGAAGTGATCCTCGATGGCGGTTTTGCCGCGTCCGGTGACAATTATGATGTTCCGGACACCGGACTGAATCGCCTCTTCGACGCCATATTGAATCAGCGGCTTATCCACCAGCGGCAGCATCTCTTTGGGTTGCGCCTTGGTGGCGGGAAGGAATCGGGTACCAAGACCCGCGGCGGGAAAGACCGCCTTTCGAACTTTTGCGATCATCGCTTCTCATTTTAGCCGTGTCACTGGCATAATCGGTTTATGAATCGCCACACGTTGTATCGCTCCCTTGCGGCTCTTCTGTTTGCTACCGCCGTTTACGCGGCGGATTATCCAACCCCGGTGGAAGGCGATTTCACAGTTCGCGATTTCCGCTTTCACTCCGGCGAAACCCTCGGCGAGCTCCGGCTGCACTACACCACCATCGGCAAGCCGTCGGCGACCGAAGCGGTGCTGATCATGCACGGCACCGGCGGCAGCGGCTCCGGATTTCTATCGGCGAATTTCGGCGGCGAGCTGTTCGGACCCGGACAGCCGCTGGACGCGACGAAATACTACATCATCCTGCCGGATGACATCGGCCACGGAAAATCGTCCAAGCCGAGCGATGGGATGCGCGCGCATTTTCCGAAGTACTGCTATCACGACATGGTTAAGGCCGATTATGAATTGCTGACGCAGCACCTGGGCGTGAAGCATCTCCGCCTGGTGATGGGAACGTCGATGGGCGCGATGCATACCTGGCTGTGGGGCGAAATGTATCCCGATTTCATGGACGGCCTGATGCCCCTGGCCAGCGCGCCAGTGCAGATCGCGGGACGCAATCGCCTGCTGCGCGACATGATCATGGGCGCCATCACCTCGGACCCGGATTATAAAGACGGCAACTACGATCATCCGATCCACGGTCTGCGGGCCGCGCAGGACGGGCTGACTGTGATGACCTCCAGTCCGCTGCAAATGCAGAAACAGTGGCCAACCCGCGACAAAGCGGATGCGGCCTACGAACATCTGATGGAGACGGCGATGAATAAGGACGCCAACGACATGCTGTACCAGTTCGCCTCCTCAACCGATTACAACCCGGAACCCGACCTTGAGAAGATCAAAGCCCGGCTGATCGCGGTCAATTCGGCCGATGACGAGGTGAATCCGCCGGAGCTGGGAATTCTGGACCGCGATATCAAACGCGTAAAGCACGGCCGCTATGTTCTGATTCCCACCGGTCCGGAGACCCGCGGCCACGGAACGCATTCCGTCGCAAAGCTGTGGAAGCAGTATGTGGTGGAGTTGTTGGCCGAACACGGCTCGAATTGATACGGTCCGCGCCGCTAATCCCCATTGCGGCGCGGGAATCCGGCCACGTTCATCACTGCGAACCATTCGGCGAAGTAACGGACCATGGCGGACCGGTTCCACCGCAGGCCCGCCGGCAGGCTTTGTAAATAGCGCAGCACCGAAGGCCTTAGAGGTTCGAAAAACTGGTCACGCCCATCGGCCAGATAGCAAAGGTAACCGTAAATCCAAGAGAACGGCACGTAGCCGAAATGGCGTTCGAGGACCCGAAAAGTTTCGAGGAACACATCGCCGCGCCGGCTGAGCGTCTTGTTCGCCGGATGCATACGGGATAAAGCCAGCTCCCGGTCGATCCATTGAAAGCGGTGGGTCCGAGCCATGCGAATCCACAATTCGTAGTCGAAAGTCAGTTCGAGATCGGGATCGAGACCGCCGACGTTTTCAAACGCCTCGCGCCGGAAGAAAGTGGCGGGCTGGCAGAGAAAACATTCGCGGGCCAGCAGAGATGGGTCGAAATCCCGCACCGGGTAGGGCCCGATGGCGCTCCCGGCTTCGCCGATCCACGTCGCGCGGCCATATATCACCGCGTTTTCGGGATGCGTTTCAAAACCGCGCACCACGGCCGACACCGCTCCCGGCAGCAATACGTCGTCGGCATTCAGCCACGCCAGGATCGATCCCGTCGAAAGATCGAATCCGCGCTGAATCGCGTCCGCCGTGCCCCCGTCCCTGGCGCTGATCAGCCTGAGGCGATCCTGGTAACGCTTCAGCACCTCGAGCGTGCCGTCGGTGGAGCCGCCATCCATGATGATGTATTCGATTCGCCGGTAATCCTGGGCGAGAACGCTTTCGACGGCTGCTTCGATGAAGCGCGCCGCATTCAAGACACGGCGACACGATGGATACGGCCGGTTCAGGCTCCCACATATCGCGCGTACAGGCTTCTGGCGACGCCGACGTCGGTGGTTCCCTTGATAATCGCCCTGCCGTCGGGGAAAATCGTCAACTCGTAGGCATCCACGGCGACGCGGAGCGCGAATTCGTTCGATCGGACGGGAGCGATGGGGGACAGCCGGGCGGCGAGCTCCCTCAGATTCACCGGACGAAAGCGTTCGTGGATCTGCACCGCGTCACGGCCGCACAAGCTGATCGGCGCGCGGCGGGATCCATCGAGATAAACGAACTCGCGCCTCGCGCAACAGGGACACTGTGGATCGCGCGACGGCGGATCGATCTGCCGGATTTCGCCCGACCACACATCCACCGTGGTCAGGCGCGGCGTCAGCCGATCCGCTCCCTCCACCAGGATCTTCAAGGCATCGGCCACCTGCAGCGCGGCGATCGTCGCGGTTACCGCGCCCAGCACCCCCGCCGTTTCGCAGGTCGGCTGATTCGGGGGGTATTCGGGATAAACGCAGCGCAGGCAGGCGCCGCGACCAGGCAGGATCGCCATTTTCAGTCCGTAGCTGCCGACCGCCGCGCCATAAATCCACGGAACGGTTTCTCGAACAGAAACATCGTTTAGGAGGTAACGGGTTTCGAAGTTGTCGGTGCCATCGAGAATCAGATCGATCCCCTGGAGCAGTTCGGCCGCATTCGCCGGCGTCAGGTCCGCGATCACCGGCTCCAGCGCGACCTCTGAATTGACCTGGGCCAGCCGCCTGGCCGCCGCGGCCGCCTTGGGCAGCCCTTCGCGCGCGTCGGACTCGTCGAACAGGAATTGTCGCTGCAAATTGCTCAACTCCACAAAATCGCGGTCGATCAAGCGCAGCATTCCGACGCCGGCGCGAGCCAGAGCGTCAGCCTGGAAACTTCCCAGCGCGCCGCAACCCACGATGGCGATCCGGCCGCCGCGAATCCGCTGCTGGCCGGCGGAGCCGATCCGGTCGAAGCGGACTTGGCGGGAATATCGGGAATCGGAGGGCGACATGATGACGGCTACCGGGGCGGCGCGCTCTTTACTCACGATAGCAGCAATAACGCCTGCGTTATCATTGGGGAACGTGCGATCGCCGGTGTTTCTCCTCGTGATGTTGGCCGCCGCCGTCATCGCGCCGGCCCAGGACCGGAGCCCCGCGTCGCCTGAACAATTCGAGGGACGAAGCATCGCGCGAGTGGAGTTCGACCCGCCCGATCAACCGATTCCGCTCGATCAATTGCAGCTCCTGCTGCCTTTTCACGCCGGATCGGCGTTGCATGGCTCCGAGGTCCGCGACGCGATCGAAAAGCTTTACCTGACCGGACGATTTTCCGATATTTCGATTGACGGCGAGCCTGCGACCGACGGCAGCGGGGCGGTGATCGTCAGGATCCACACCAGTTTCAATTACTTCGTCAGCAGCATCAAGATCAACGGCGTCGTCGAGCCTCCCACCCAGAGCCAGCTTCTCGCCGCCTCCAAACTGGAACTCGGGGCTCCATTCGCCGATGGCGACCTGGAACAGGCCGTCGAGAACATGCAGGATCGCCTTCGCGCCAACGGACTTTACAATTCCACCATTACCTACCGGGTGGAGCGCGATCCCGCCACCGAGGAGATTCGCATCCATTTCGCGGTTCAGTCCGGCGCGCGGGCGCATTTCGATGGAGTAACCCTGCTCGGCGATTTCAAAAAAACCCGCAAGGCCGTGATTCGGGATACGCACTGGCATCGCGAAATCGGACCGCTGGTGTTCCCCGGATGGCGGCAAGTGACCGATGCGCTGGTGCAGCGTGGCGTTACCCGCGTCGTGGACGATTTGCAGAAGGGTGGCCACCTGCAAGCCACCGTTTCGCTGGAGCAACTGGATTATCACCACGCCACCAATACGGTGACTCCGTCCTTGGAGATCCAGAGCGGTCCTATTTTGCAGGTCACCACCAGCGGCGTGAAAGTTTCCACGGGAAAGCTCAAACAGTTGATTCCGATTTTTCAGGAGCGCACCGTCGATCGAAGTCTGTTGACGGAAGGCAAGCGAAACCTGGTGGAATATTTTCAATCCCAGGGATATTTCGATCCGCAGGTCGATTTCCAGCAAACCTCGCCCGAACCAGGCCAGCAACTGATCGACTACAGCATCGCGCTGAACGTCCGCCGCAAACTGGAACATATTGAGATCGACGGCAATCATTATTTCGAAACAGACACGCTGCGGGAGCGCCTGAGTATTACTCCCGCGCGATTTCCGCAAACCCGCTACGGCCGCTTTTCCCAGAAGCTACTCGATCGCGATCTGGACGCCATCCGCGAGCTGTACCATTCGAACGGATTCCGCGAGGCCGATGTGAAGGCGCAGATCGACGATAACTACAAGGGCATGCGCAATCGACTGGGAGTCCGCATCGACGTGAGCGAGGGTCCGCAGTGGTTCGTCGACGCGCTCGAGATCCAGGGCGCGCCGGAGTCCGATCTTCCCTACCTGCGCTCCATTCTCCAATCCACCGCGGGCGAACCTTTCAGCGAAGCCAACATAGCCGCCGACCGCGAAAGCGTTTTGAGTTATTACTACAACAACGGTTATCCCGATGCCGCCTTCGATTGGAATCAATCCCCCGGCCCCACTCCGCAGCGCATCCACCTGCAATACGTCATTACCACCGGCAAGCGCGAATATGTCCGCAGCGTCCTGGTCCGCGGCCTGGAAACCACGCGGCCGTCGCTGGTGGCGAGCCGTATTCTGCTAAAGCCTGGCGATCCTATCTCGCAAAATCGCATCGCCGAGAGCCAGCAGAAACTCTACGACCTTGGAATTTTTTCAAGAGTCCAGACGGCAATTCAGAATCCCGCGGGCGAGGAGGACAATAAATATGTGCTGTTCGATCTGGATGAGGCCGCCAAATGGTCGTTCACCGGCGGCATCGGCGCGCAGCTGGGACGCATCGGCGGCGGCGTGACCACCTTCGACGAACCCGCGGGGACCACCGGTTTTGTGCCCCGCATTTCACTCGGCATCAGCCGCCTGAACGTGCTGGGGCTCGGACGGACCATCAGCCTGCAAACCCGCTTCTCCACCATTGAGCAGCGCGCCCTGCTCAGTTACGTCGCCGCGCAATTTCTCGGAAACGAGGATCTGACGTTCACCGTGTCGGGTCTGTTTGACAATTCGCGGGATATCCGCACCTTCGCGTCGCGGCGTTATGAGGGATCGGTCCAGCTCGCCGAGCGTCTTTCGCGCGCCAACAGCATGCAGTACCGTTTGTCCTTCCGCCGCGTGACCCTTACCGATATCGTCATTACGCCGGAGCTGATTCCGTTGTTTTCGCAGCCGGACCGCGTGGGCATGTTCTCCATGACCTTCATTCAGGACCGCCGCGACGATCCAGTGAACTCCCATCGCGGCATTTACAACACCATCGACGCCGGCATCGCGCTGAAGCAGCTCGGCTCCGAGACCGAATTCACCCGTCTGCTGATGCGCAACTCCACCTATCATTCGATTACCCGCGATGTGGTCATCGCCCGGACGCTGCAATTCGGCTGGATTCAAAGGTTGGCGGGACAACCCCAAATTCCGCTGGCGGAGCGTTTCTTCGCCGGCGGCGCGTCCTCGAATCGCGCGTTCCCGGACAATCAGGCGGGTCCGCGCGATCTCGACACCGGATTCCCGATCGGCGGCGATGCCCTGCTGATGCATTCGACCGAGCTTCGCTTTCCGCTGATCGGCAATAACATCGGCGGTGTACTGTTTCACGACATCGGCAACGTCTTCTCCGATATACACAACATCGGCTTCCGCTTTGACCAGCGCAATAATCAGGATTTCAACTACATGGTCCAGAGCTTCGGCTTCGGCATCCGCTATTCGACGCCCATCGGCCCCATTCGGGTCGATTTCAGCCTGAGCCCCAACTCACCGCGATTTTTCGGATTCCAGGGGACCTTCGACCAGCTTCTGGCGGGCCAGGGCATGCTGACCAACCAGCGCATCAACGTGTTTCAGTTTCACTTCTCTCTGGGGCAGACTTTCTGATGCCGCGACGTGTTTTATTTGCGATGCTGGTCGCCTCGCTGAGCGCGAGGGCGGTGATTCTCGATCGCATCGCCGTTACCGTCGGAAAACAGGTGATCACCGAAAGCGACATCATGCGCGATCTTCGCGTCTCCGCCTTCCTGGACCAGAAGCCGGTCGATCTGAGCGGCGACGCCAAACGCAAAGCGGCGGACCGGCTGGTGGATCAGCTCCTTATCCTCCAGGAAGCCGCCCTCAGCCGCTTCAGTCTGCTGGAGCCCGGAGATGACGCGAAAATGCTCGCGCCGGTGAAAGCGCAGTATGCCAATGACCAGGCCTTTCGCGCCGCTCTGGCCCGCTATCAGATCACCGAAGCCGACCTGACCGAGCATCTGCTGGCCGGTCTGCGCGCCATGCGCTTCACCGATCTGCGCTTCCGGCCCGAAGTACAGCTTTCCGACGACGAGCTTCGCGATTATTACAACACGCTGGTCACCGAATGGCGGCGCGAGAATCCCGATCATATTCCGACCTTTGAAGCCAGCCGCGATCAGGTGGAAAAACTACTTACCGATCAGCGCACCGCGCAGGCGCTCGACCGCTGGCTCGGCACCCAGCGCAACGAAACGCAGATCCTGTACCGGGACGCGGTGTTTCAATGAGACATCATATTCGCCTGGCCTTCCACATCTCCCTGCGCGCCGTGGTGGCGATCGCCATTTTGCTGGCCGCCGCCGCGCTTTCCCTGGTGATGGTATTGCGCAGCGGCTGGTTTCAGGAGCGGGTGCGAGCGCGGGTCATCGCAGAGATCGAAAACGCCACCGGCGGCCGCGTGGAAATCGGCGAATTTCATTTCGACTGGGAGCGCCTCACCGCGACCATCGGACCTCTGGTGCTGCATGGAACCGAGCCGCCGGGTGAGCCTCCGCTGCTCAGCGTGCGCTCCGTTACCGTGGGGTTGCGCGTCATCTCCCTGCTGGAACGAAAAGTGGATCTGTCTTACCTCCGCGTCGATCAGCCCTACGTGCGCATCGCGTTTTATCCCGGAGGCACGAATAATCTGCCATCGCCGCGCGCCCACACCCCAGGCCTCTGGTCGGAGGATCTGATCAACCTCGCGGTGCGCCGCTACGAAGTGGTCAACGGGATCTTTGAAGACGACGATCGCGAGATCCCTCTGGACCTTCGCGGCGAGGATCTAAGCGTGGTGATGAACTACGACGTCGGCCGCGTCCGGTACGCAGGGCAGCTCTCCTCACGGCGCTTCCGCGTCCTCCCGGGCGGCGTCCCGCCCATTGAAGTGGATGCCTCCGCCGACTTCACGCTCGAGAAGACGCGCCTCGAAGTCCCGCGCCTTCGCGTCTCCACCAGGAAGTCCCGGGCGGACCTGGTCGGCTCCCTCACTGACCTTCGCGCGCCGCGCGGCACCTTCGCGGTGAAAGCGGCGATCAATGTCGACGAAGCCGCCGGCCTGTTTCAGATCCCCGTCGCGCGCACCGGTACCGCCGCCTTCGACGGTCAACTGTCCATCGCCTTTCGCAAGCCCTTCGAGTTCGAGATGAGCGGACGCGTCAACGCCCGCAATCTCGGCTACGCCTATAAGGGTTTGAAGATCGAGCGCGCGGATCTGCGCGCGGACCTGCGCCTGGGGCTCGATTCGATGAGCCTCCAGTCCATTGCCCTGACCACGCCCGAATTCACCGCTCGCGGATACGCCGCCTTCGCTCCCTGGCGTCATTTCCGTTTTGAAGGCAATATCGACGGTCTGGACGTCCGCCGCGCCGCCGCCATGCTGACGGATCGGAACATCCCCTGGAGTGGCACTATCGCCGGCGGCTTCACTCTTGATTCCCAGATCGGACAACCCGGTGGAAAGCTCGACGCATCGCTCGCGATCACGCCCGGCTCTGACGGCGAGCCCGTCAGCGGCACCCTCCAATTTGCTTACGATCAGGCGAGCGATACGCTTCAGATCGGCAACGCGCACCTGGAAACGTCCTCGACCGAGGTCGACGTCAACGGCACCGTCGGCGAAACGCTGCAGGTTCGCGCCCTGTCCACCAGTCTGGACGACGTCGTCCCCGCGCTGACCGCGCTGGGCGTCGACATGCCAAAAGATTTGGCGGCGAAGAAGGATTTGCCGGTGAAGCTGGTCAATGGCCAGGCCGCCGTGAATGGAACCATCACCGGTACCTTTAGCGATCCCCAATTCTCCGGACAGGCGAGCCTGGTCCACGCCAATGTCGACGGCCATTTCATCGAGCGGACCGACGCCCACGTCCAAGCCGACCGGAATAGCATTCAGTTGACCGGCTGGACGGCATCGCGCGGCTCGACCCAAATCGACGGCACGGCGAGCATCGCCACCCCGTCCGGCGATTTAACCAACGCCACCGTCGAAGCGAAGTTGAACGTCCGCAACGCCCAGTTGGCCGAGCTGACGAAAGAGGCCGGCGCAAATGTTTCCGTCACCGGAGTCGCCGCTGGAACGCTTCATGTGTTCGGCCCGATCCGCCAGCCGGAAGCCGAGATCACCGCCGACGTGGAGCACCCCGCCGCATTCGGTGAACAGTTGGATCGCCTGCACGCCAGCGTCCGCTATTCTGCCGAATCGATTCGCGTTACCGGCGGCGAGGCCGACGCAGCCTCCGGAAAGATTCACTTCGATGGAACCTATCAGCATCGCGCCGGCGAATGGAACATCGGGGATCTGCAATATAACGTCTCCGCGCAAAACATCGCGCTGGATCAGGTCGCGCACGTTGCGAAGCTCCAACAGCAGATTGAGGGCCGTGCCGATGTGAAGGTAAGCGGCCAGGCCCACATCGCTAACAACGACCTCGATATGCGCGCCGCCAATGGTGAAGCCTCACTGCACGGTTTCACCATCGCTCACCAGGGGCCGGCCGACGTCGCCCTGACCGCCCAGACCACCGGCGCCGATCTGGCGATGCACGCGACCGCCAAAGTCCGCGACCTTTCCCTTCAGGCGGACGGCTCGTGGCGCCTGCAAGGAGATGACCCCGGCTCGGCCACGCTCCGCCTTTCGCGCGCCACAGTGGCTAGCATTAACCAGGTGGTCCTCGCCGGTGGACCTCTTGAAAAAACCGTAGTCCCATACGAGGGCTTTATCGACGGCGCGACCGCTTCCGTTTCCATCGCCTTGCGCAAGCCCCGCGATTTTCACGCCAACGTCACCATCCCTACCGTGCAGTTGAACCCCAGGCCGACTCAGACGCTGCGCCTCGGCGTGCAGGCGCAGGACCTGATCCTCAGGAACACCAAGCCCGTGACGATTTCCGTCACCGTGGACGAAGCGCGGATTCAATCCGCCGAATTCGCCGCCCGCGATACCATCCTCGAAGTCAGCGGAGGCGCGCCGTTCCGCGGAAAAACCGGAGCGGACCTGAGCGTCCGCGGATCGGTGAACCTGATCATCCTGCAGTTGCTGAATCCCGACCTCGCGGCGCGCGGCAACGCCACCCTGCAGGCCGCAATCCGCGGCTCGCTCAAAGATCCGCAGGTCAGCGGACGCCTGGAGCTGAAGAACGCCTCGCTCTACCTGGGCGATCTCCCGAACGGCGTCGACAACGCCAACGGCGTTTTTGTGTTCGACCGCAATCGCGCGACCATCGAGAAGCTCACTGCCGAAACCGGCGGAGGAACCGTCAACTTCAGCGGCTTCATCGGCTTCGGATCCACGCTGGTCTATCGTCTGCAAGCCGTCGCCCAAAAAGTGCGCGTCCGTTATCCCGAGGACGTCAGCGTCACCTTCAACGCTACCCTCGCTTTGAACGGCACCTCGGATTCGAGCACCGTTTCCGGATTGATGACGGTAACCCACGCCGCCTTCACCCCGCGAGCCGACCTGGCGCAGATCCTGGCCTCCGCCGCGAAACCCGTCCCGGCGCCCAGCGCCCCCAGTGGGTACCTTCGCGGCATGCAGTTCGATGTGCGCGTCGAAAGCGGACCGAATTTCGGCCTGGAAACATCGCTGACCAGGAACCTTGAAGGCTCCATCGATCTTCGCCTGCGCGGCACTCCACTGCGTCCCGCGCTGGTGGGCGCCGTGTCCATCAACGAAGGGGAAGTGCAGATCTTCGGGAACCGCTACACCGTGGATCGTTGCGACGTGCGCTTCATCAATCCCGTGAAGATCGATCCCATTCTCGACATGGACCTGGAGACTAAGGCGCGCGGCGTCACCGTGAACATCGCCATCTCCGGAACGTTGCAGAAGCTGAACGTCAATTACAGCTCCGATCCGCCCATGCAGTCGCGCGATATCATCGCGCTGCTCGCCGTCGGCCGCGCGCCTACCGACGCCGCCAATCTGAGTTCCGGACAAACGTCGTCCAGTTCCACCAGTCTCGAGGAAGCCGGAGGCGGTCTTATCGGCCAGGCCATCACCGCGCAGCTTTCCAGCCGTTTGCAGCGCTTCTTCGGCGCGAGCCGCGTCAAGATCGACCCCGCCATCACTGGAGTCGAGTATCTTCCGCAAGCCCGTCTGACTCTGGAACAGCAGGTGTCCAACGACATCACCCTCACCTACATCACCAATCTCAATCGCACGCAGGAGCAGATCGTGCAAGTCGAATGGGATTTCAGCCGCCAATGGTCCGCCATCGCCGTTCGCGAAGCCAACGGCTTGTTCGGTATCGATTTTCAATACCGCAAGCGATTCAAGTAAAGCTCCATACTGGAATACGTGGACCTGAGCTCGTCGGAGATGGTTCGGCATCAGTTGCAGCGCCGCGGTATTCGCGATCCCCGCGTGCTCGAAGCGATGCGAAGCATCCCGCGCGATCGCTTCGTCGGTCCGTTGCTCAAGTCCGAAGCCTATTCCGACGCGCCGCTCCCCATCGGCTACGGCCAGACCATCACCCAGCCGTACATGACCGCGCTCATGGCCGAATTGCTGGAATTGCGCGGCACCGAGAAAGTGCTCGACGTCGGCTCCGGATCCGGGTATCACGCGGCCGTGCTGGGCGCGCTCGCCCGCCAGGTGGTTTCCATTGAACGCGTGCCGGAGCTGGCCGACCTTGCCCGCGAAAATCTCCGCCTTACCGGTCTCGATGCGAACATTACCGTTCTCTGCGGCGACGGATCGCTCGGCGTGCCCGGCCAGGCCCCCTTCGACGCCATCTCCGTCGCCGCCGGTTCGCCGCGGATTCCTCCAGCCCTGCTCGCCCAATTAAACGACCCCGGCACCCTGGTGATCCCGGTCGGCGACCGCGAGGATCAGGACTTGCAGGTCGTCTACAAGCAAAATGGAAAGATTACCTCTCGCATCGCGTCGGGCTGCCGCTTTGTGCCGCTGGTCGGCGACGAAGGCTGGGAACCTACTTCATGAACTCAAAACTCGAATTGACTCCTTCCGAAATGCGCGCACTGGGCTATCGCGTGGTCGATCTGATCGTCGATCACATGTCCGATCCCGGCAGCCAGCCGGTCGGAGCGAAGGCCGATCCCGCCGTGCTGCGCCCCGTGCTGCAACAGGCCGCGCCTGACGCCGCCATCGCCGCCGACCAGATCTTCGCTCGCCTCCAGCGTGACGTTCTTCCCAACGCCATGAATATCTGCCATCCGAGATTCTTTGCGTTTGTCCCCGGTCCGTCGAATTTCGTCAGCGCGATGGCCGACGCTCTCGCCGCCGGCTTCAATGTGTTTAACGGATCGTGGCTCGGAGGCTCCGGCGCCGCCGCGCTGGAGCTGGCCGTCATCGATTGGTTCCGCCAGTGGTGCGGATTTCCCGAAGAAGCCGGCGGATTATTCGTCAGTGGCGGATCGATGGCCAACCTGACCGCGCTGGTGGCCGCGCGTCACGCCAGGCTCGCCGGAGAGAGCGCGGGTATCGTTTATTATTCCGATCAGACCCACTCCTCCGTCGATCGCGGCCTGCGCGTCATCGGTTTTCAGCAGGAACAAATTCGACGGATTCCCTCGGATGCGCAATTTCGCCTTCCACTCGACGCCCTCGCCCGCCAGGTCGCCGCCGATCGCGCCGCCGGTCTGCGTCCCTTCGCCGTGATCGCCAATGCCGGCACCACCAATACCGGCGCCGTCGATCCGTTGCCTCAAATCTCCGCGTTCTGCCGCGCCGAAGCACCTGTGGATGCACGTCGACGGAGCCTATGGAGCCGCCGCCGTGATCAGCGATCGGGGACGCGCCGCGCTCGCCGGCATCGAGCTCGCCGATTCCCTCGCCTTCGATCCCCACAAATGGCTGTTCCAGCCGATCGAATGCGGCTGCGTGCTGCTGCGCGACGCCGCGCTGTTGAAATCCACCTACCGCATCACCCCCGAATATCTCGCCGACGTGCACCGCAATCTTTCAGAGGTGACCTTTCACGATTACGGCATCCAGTTGACCCGCGGCTTCCGCGCGCTCAAGGTCTGGATGTCGATTCAGTATTTCGGCATGGATGCGTTCCGCGCCGCCGTAGATCGCGGCTTCGCGCTTGCGGAGTTCGCCGAAGCAAAACTGCGCCGCATGCCCCGCTGGGAAGTGGTGACACCGGCCGAAATGGGCATCGTGACCTTTCGCCGCCGCGTCGCGCCCGGAACGGCCTTCGATGAGAAGTCGTTTTATCCGCAATTGCACGACGCGATGCTGCGCGATGGGTTCGCTTTGGCCAGCTCCACCGTGCTGAACGGCCGCACCGCCCTGCGCCTCTGCACCATCAACCCACGAACGACCGAGGCCGACATCGAGCAGACCCTCGACTGGATCGACCAGCTACTTCCGTCCCACGTGTAACGCGACCGCGCCGCCGGTCATGCGCTCGAAATCCACCCGGCGAAATCCCGCCTCGCCCATCTGCCGCGCCAGCTCCTCCGCGCCCGGGAATTTTCGGATCGACTCCGGCAGATAGCTGTACGCCTCGCGCGACCCCGAAATCATTCCGCCGATCCACGGCAGCACCCGCATCGAGAAAAATCCGTACAGCGCCCCGAATGCCCGATTGGTCGGCTGCGAAAATTCGAGAATCGCGACCGCTCCTTCCGGCTTCAGCACCCGCCGCAGCTCCTTGAGCCCGTTCCCGTAATTCGCCAGATTGCGGAATCCGAACGCGATCGTGATCAGATCCAGCGATTCGTCCGCCAGCGGCAGCGCCAGAGCATCCGCCTCAAACAAAGTGGACCGAAAATGTCTCGCCGCGATCTTCCGCCGCGCCTCCACCAGCATCGGATGACAGAAATCGCTCCCGAACACCTGCGCTTTGCGGCGATCCTCCAACGCCAGCAGAACGTCCCCCGTCCCGCAGCATAAATCGAGCACCCGCGCATCCGGGCGCGCCAGAATCTCCGCCACCCGATTCACCGTGCGCGCTCGCCACCGCCGATCCAGATTGAAGGACAGCAGGTGATTCAGCAGATCATAGTGCCCCGCGATCCGCCCGAACATGCCGCGCACCCAGCGCGACGCATCCTGCTCCCCGCTCACTCCCCGCGGAGTGGTCCCCGTCATTCGAGAACGGCCTCAATCGACGCCTCGACCGTCCGCTCGTCGATTCCCGACACGATTTTTACTTCGCCGATCCTCACCGGCAGCACGAAATGCACGTTGCCCTGCACCGTCTTCTTATCCGCCTTGAGCCGCGATACCAGGCTCGCCGCGCCAATCCCGTCGAGCGCAGGAATCGGTCCGTATTTCCCGATCACCCGATCGATCGATGCGCGATCCCGCGCCGCCAGGTGTCCCGTCTTTTCCGCCAGCGCGCTCGCCGCCTTCATCCCGAACGCCACCGCCTCGCCGTGCAGGAATCGTTCGTATCGCGTCTCCGCTTCGAGCGCGTGCCCCACCGTATGCCCGAAATTCAGGATTCTGCGCAGATCGCCTTCGCGCTCATCCGCCGACACCACCTCCGCTTTGATGCGCACCGCGTCCGCGATGATTCGTTCGAGCGTCGCCGGAGTCTGAGCCATTACGCTCGACGCGCATTCGTCCAGCAGCCGGAACAGCTCCGCGTCGCGAATCACGCCGCACTTGATAATTTCGTACAAGCCCTGCGCGATATTCGCGCTCCGGCAAAGTCGCCAGCACATCTGGATCGATCAGCACCGCGAGTGGCTGATGAAAACTGCCTACCAGGTTCTTCCCCGACACCAGATTCACGCCCGTCTTGCCGCCCACCGCCGCGTCCACCTGCGCCAGCAGCGTGGTCGGGACCTGAACCACCGGAATGCCGCGCATGAAAATGGCCGCCGCGAATCCCGCTACGTCGTTCACGATCCCGCCGCCGAACGCGATCACCACGCTCGACCGGTCGCCTCCGCCGGCCACCATCTGTTCCGCTAGCGCCTCCACTTCACTCAGCCGCTTCCGCGTTTCGCCGCCGGGAAAAAACAAAACGTCATGCCCGTGTTTCTGAAGAGCGGCCTCCAGCGCCGCACCATGCAACTTCCACACGTCCGCGGTCGTGACCACGAACAGCTTTCCCGCGCGCGCCGGCAAAAATTCCGCCACGCGATGGATCGATCCGCGCTCCACCTTCGCCTCGTACGTTCGTTGTGGAGTCTCCACACGAAAGCTGGCCATACGTTGTTTGTACCATGGGCGTTGTACCATGGGCCTGTTGCCTCAACGGAACGTCTACCCCGTTTTTTTCCTGTTCCTGTTCTTCGCCGCCCCGCTTCGCGAGGTCCCGGCGTCCACTATTTTTTGGGCCGCGCCCGCCATCCTGATTTCCGCATTGATGATCGCCTGGGCCGCCGAATCCGCCCAATATTTCATCCCCCAGGGTTTCGCGCTGGCGATTCTCGCCTGGCTTCAGACCCTGCCCGAGTTCGCCGTCGAAGCCGTCTTCGCCTGGCATCAGCAGTTGCCGCTACTGCTCGCCAACCTGACCGGAGCGCTCCGCTTGCTCACCGGATTTGGATGGCCGGTCATCTATTTCACAGCCGCGTTCTTTCATCGACGCCGCAACAAGACGCCCCTGCGGCAGATCCGTCTCGACGAGCATCATTCCGTCGAAGTGATCGGACTGCTCGCCGCGCTTCTCTACATCGCGTTCCTGTGCGCGAAAGGGACCGTGACGCTTTACGATGCCGCGATTCTCATTCTCATTTACGCCGGATATTTGTTCGTCTTGACCAAGCTCCCGCCGGAGGAAGCGGAATCGATTGACGAGCTCGAAACTATTCCCCGCGCCATCGTAAAATCGCGGCCCCCGATTCGCAACGTGGTGATCGGCGCGCTGTTCCTCGCCGGTGGCTTGCTGATCTATTACTCGGCCGATCCCTTCGCCATGAGCCTGCTCTCCCTTTCGGCGATCCTCGGCATCCCCACTTTTGTATTCGTGCAGTGGGTCGCGCCCATCGTCTCCGAATTTCCGGAAATGGCCTCTACCGTCTACTTCGCCCGCTCCGTGGAACGCGCCCCCATGGCCCTGATGAACATGGTTTCCAGCAACATTAATCAGTGGACTCTGTTGGTTGCCATGCTGCCGGTCGTCTATTCCATCAGCCTTGGCCACGCCGCCGAAATTCCGCTCGATCCCGAACAACGCCTCGAGTTGTTGATGACTCTCGGCCAGGCTCTGGTCGGCATGATGTTCCTGATCAACCTGGAACTCGCCTGGTGGGAAGCGAGCGCGCTGTTTGTTCTATTCTTCGTTCCGTTCGCGATCCCCGCCGCGGCGAAAATCGTAACCATCGTCTACTTCGCCTGGGCCGGATTCGAGCTCACCCGCCTCGCCAGCGGCAAACGCGAGCCCGCCGCGCTCATCGCCTTCGTGAAGATCTGCAAAACCCATTTCACCCGCGGCGCATAAACCGCAGACCGTCGCCCACATCCTGAAAGCCCCATCGTTCATAGAACGGAACCAGCTCCGGCCGGCAGTACAACTCAAAATGCCGGACTTCGGAAAGCTGAGGATGCGCGATCACCGCGTCCATCAGCTTGCCGCCCAATCCCCGGTCACGCCACTCCGGATCCACGATCACGTCGAATATCAGCGCCTTGTAAGTTTGATCGCTCAGGACCCGCGCATAGGCGACCAGCCGTTCGCTCGCCGCGTCCGCGAACGCGATCTGAATCGCGGTGGCCTCCAGCATCGCGCGGACGTCGTCCATCGTTCGATCCCGGGTCCACCATTCGTTCTGGAACAGCCGGTGCAAATCCCCGATCTGCGACTCGCTCACCGTGTCGACGCGCCGCAGGGCTTCCGTTTCGCCGCCGAGTAATTTCTTTTCGAGATCCGCCTTCACCGCCGGCCATTCCGTATCGGTGATGCTGAAATACACCGTGTGCCGGATGCGGCCGCTCCAGGTCAGCATGTGCTTGCGGAAAATGCCTTCCTGCCTCGCTCCGATCCTTTGAATCGCATTCCGCGACCTGCGATTCATCGAGTCGGTCTTCAGTTCCACCCGCATCGCGCCCAGAGTCTCGAACGCGTGCCGCAGCATCAGGTATTTCGCTTCCACATTGATCAAGGATCGCTGCCACGGCCGCGCGATCCATGTCGATCCGATCTCCAGCCGCCGGTTCGCCGCGTCGATGTTCATGTATCGCGTGCTTCCGATCACGCGCTTTGACGCCCGGTCGACGGTCGCGAACGGCAGAGCATTCCCCGCTGCCTGCCCCGCGAGCCCGCCGCGGATGTACGCCATCATCTCCTCCGCGTTCATCACCCGCGTCGGAATCAATCGCCACAATTCCGGATCGAGCCCTACTTCGACGAGCTCCGCATGATGCGATTCCTGGAGCGGCTCCAGCCGCACATGCGCGCCTTCGAGCGTAACTGGTTCCACCTTCATCCCGCCGGCTTTTCCTTTCGCATGGCCTCAGTCTATGCCGCCGTGCTTGCGGCGGGCAAGTCCAGCAGAATAGAGACATGCCGACGAACCCCCGCATTCCGGCCGAGCCCCGCTGGCCTGCCGGAATTGCCTTGCTCGCCACTGGTGCTCTCTACTATGCCTTGCCTCCGTCTTTGACCGTCGGACCGGACTGGCTCGTCTTGGCTCTGGTGCTGCTGCTGGTCGCCCCGGCCCTGGTTTCTTACCACACCGGTTATCTCAGAGTGAGCCAGGCTCTCGGCTATTGCGCCAGCGGAGTGGTCACCCTCGCCTTGATCGCCTCCCTGGCCCTGTTGGTCTCGCGATTGCCCGCGCATAAAGACACTCCGCTCGAATTGCTTACCGCCGCCGTCGCTCTCTGGGTTTCGAACCTGCTCGTATTCGCATGCTGGTACTGGCGTCTCGACGCCGGCGGACCCTACCAGCGCGACCTCCGCACTTCCCACACCGACGGAGCGTTCCTGTTTCCCCAAATGGTGCTCGATCCCGAGCTGCGCCGCGAAATGGGTGAAGATCAATGGCGACCCGGCTTCGTCGATTATCTGTTTCTCGCCTTCAACACCAGCACCGCGTTTTCGCCGACCGACGTCCCGGTTCTCTCGCGCTGGGCCAAGGGTTTGATGATGATTCAGGCGATTATTTCCCTCGCGACCATCGCCATCCTCGCGGCGCGCGCGGTAAATATTCTTTAGATTGAGCTACATCGCGTTTCGGTCCAAACGCCTTTGCGAACTCTCATGGGAATCTTGACGCAGAGAGGTTGGCGCACTCACTGGCTACCAGCCCACCGCATCGCGGAAGTCCTCGAGGCTCTTTCGCGCCACGTTTAGAGGTGAGCGAGCATCGCTAGTCGACACGGGCGGCGCTTGCCGGTCTGCGTTATCGATCGGCTGGGGGTACCCCCAAATAATTTGAGCCGCGACCAAAGGAAGCGGTGGATCTAACGGGGGCAGTGGATTGAATGAAAGCGGAGGTTTAAACGGTATCTAACAGATGCCCAAGCTTTTCCTTCTTGGTTCGTAAATAATCTTCGGTCGATTCCACGGGCGCGACGATGCACGGCACTCGCTCCGTCACTTCCACGCCCGCATGTTCCAGCGCCTGAATCTTGTCCGGATTATTCGACATCAGCCGAACTTTCTTCAAACCGAAGAATTGCAAAATCGCCCCGGCCAGTTCATACCCGCGCAAATCCGCGTCGAACCCGAGCTGTTCATTCGCCTCCACCGTATCCGCGCCGTGGTCCTGCAGCTCGTACGCCCGCAGCTTGTTCAACAGCCCGATGCCGCGGCCTTCCTGATTCTCGTAAATGATGAGCCCGCGTCCTTCGCGCGCGATCGATTCGATCGCCAGCTCCAGTTGCGCCCGGCAATCGCAGCGCAAGCTGTGAAATACGTCGCCTGTCAGGCATTGCGAATGGATGCGCACCAGCGGCGGAGGACCGGTCTGAAGATCGCCCATCTTCAATGCAACCGCTTCTTCTTCGTCATTTTCAAAGCCAAAAATGCGGAAATGGCCGAAGCGCGAAGGGAAATCGGCCTCGGCAACTTTACGCAACTCTGATTTCGGGGGCATGTTCAGGCGGGCACTTTCATTATAATGGCAGCGGTGTGATGTTTTACGCAGTGATGTTATAAAAGATGGTCCAACAACACCTGGTGATTCTGCTGGTGAAGCTCGCCGTGGCCGCTTCGCTGGCGAGCATTTTGACCCGCAGCGGACGTTTTCAGCGCATGCTGATGCGCGAGGAACGGACGCTGGCGCAGCGGGTGCAGATGGCGCTGGTTTGCGCCGTCATTTTCGCAGCCGGCGTCGCGGCGCGCGTCGCCAATCCCGATGCGTACCAGGCGCTCGATCTGGGCCTCGAAGGAAGCCTGGCGCTGGGAATTCTCGGCGGCTACGTTACCGGTTTGCTCGCCGGCGTGATGATTTCCGTCCCCGCGATGTTTCACGGCGAGCTTCTGTCCATGCTCCTGTTCGCCGCCGTGGGCTTGATGGGCGGGCTGCTGCGCGACGTCGCTCCGGATAAAGAAGCGATCTGGCAATTTTCTCCGTTCCCGGATTTGAGCTTGTGGCGCTTGCTCCGCCGCCGCGACCTTCGCCTGCCGACCTTCAGCCTGGTTTGCGTTCTGGTGATTCTTCTCTCCGAATTGCTCCGCTCGACCATCGCTCTGCACTTCCCCAATAAAGGCGTATTCGCGCTGCAACGCAACTGGAGCGACGGTCCCTGGATGATCCTCGCCGTGTACGCGACAACCCTGTTCGCTACCGCCTTGCCCATCAAGATCTGGAACAGTAACCGTAACGAGAAGAAGCTCGAACAGCAGCAGTTGCGTCTGAACGAAGCGCGCCTCGCCGCGCTCAGCCGTCAGATCAACCCGCATTTTCTGTTCAATACGTTGAATTCCGTCGCGTCACTGATTCGCAGCGATCCCGAACAGGCACGCCAGGTGGTCTATAAACTTTCGAAAATCCTGCGCCGTCTCTTGCGTCAGCAGGAAAACCTGACGTCGCTCGGCGAAGAGCTTTCCTTTGTGGACGATTACGTCGCCATCGAAATCGTGCGCTTCGGCGACAAGCTTCGCTTCGTCAAGGAGATCGAACCCGCCACCCTGGATCTATTGGTCCCCAGCATGTTGCTGCAGCCGCTGGTCGAAAACAGCATCCGCCACGGCCTTTCGAGCAAGGTGGACGGCGGCACCGTCCGCGTCCGCAGCCGGATGATCGGCCGCCGCCTTCAGATCCTGGTGGAAGATGACGGAGTCGGCATCGCCGAACCGAAACTCGCTACCCTGTTCGAGCAGGGCATCGGCGTCAGCAATGTGAACGAGCGGTTGAAGGTCCTGTTCGGCGATGATTACAAGATGTGGATCGACAGCCGTCTTGGCGAAGGCACCAGCACCGGGATAGAATTGCCGGAGCAGGTGAGTGGTACCGTAGTGGTGGAGGCAGTGGTCAGTAACGGAGTTGTTTCAACATCCTAAGGTGGAGCCCCCGTTTGAGCGACCTTAATTATTCTCTCCTCATGCCTCGCGCGGACCAGATGCCGCGCACCATCGCCCGGCGCACGCGGCGCATCTATGACACGGTCGCGTCCATCTATCCGGCGAGCACTTTCTTTTTTCATTCCAGGGCGCACGCCTGCGCCTTGAAACACGCGGGAATTCGCAACGGAATGCGAGTGCTGGAAGTCGCCACCGGATCCGGCGAAATGTTCCGCCGCCTGATCAAGGCGAACCCGGAAGGCAAGACCTTCGGTCTGGATCTTTCGCCGAACATGGCCGCGCGCACCCAGGATCGCGCGCGTAGAGAATTTCCCACCGCGCAATCGCATTGCGGAGCCGTCGACGTCCGCAGCATGCCCTTCCAAAACGCAAGTTTCGACGCGGTGGTCTGCTGTTATCTATTGGAATTGCTGGCGCACGACGATATCCGCCTGACGCTGCGCGAAATCCGCCGTGTGCTGCGCTCCGATGGGACCTTCGCCCTGGTGGTGATCGGCCAGAACGCGAAAATTTTCAATCGCCTGTACGACATCGCCGGCGCCGCCGTCCCCGCCTTCTGGGGCCGCCAGATCGACCACGCCGTTCCCCATCTGATCGAAGAATCGGGAATGAAAATTGAAGTGACGCAAGCCGTGAAGCAGTCGGGCTATCCCTCCAGAGTCCTAATCGCGCGGCGATAGAACGGCGCGTTCAGGACTCCTGCCGTTTCAATCCGTGCCGCACTGTGATGTAGCCCGAGACAGGTAGAAGCCGATCAATTTACTGTCTTCCTCGTCATCGTCCAAAGGGTGGACGTGCACAAGATCAAGACGCTGTCTATCACGGCCGCACTAAGCCGCCGCGCTGTTCTCAAGCCGTTCGATGCGTCCTCGCAGCTCAGCAAATTCTGAGTGCATTTCCACGCGGAGCTCTGTTATTTCCGTCCGGACCTCAAGGCGAAACTCAGCGAACCCCTGCCGCATTTCTGCTCGGAGCACATTCATGTCAGACCGGAACTCCGCCCGTACGGCGTCGATTTGCGCGGATAGAGCCTTCGTGTTGAGCCAGGCGGTCACGACGACCACCAGAAGGCTCCCAAAAAGCGCAAGAATTGAAGGCATCCACACTTGAATAGCGCCGCTCGTATTTTAACAGTTCGCTGAAACCGCGAATCTTCTCAATAAAACAGGTACTTCCGCCACTGATCGTCGCTCTTGCCGAGCAGCCTCATCAAATGACGGCTGGTATGCAAACTGAACGGACGCGGCGCGCGCGCCAAGCGCATATTCGCTTCTTCGGGCGTGCGATTTCCCTTGCGATTATTGCAGGGGTGGCAGCACGCCACCAGATTCTCCCACGTCGTCTCGCCCGCGCGCGACCGGGGCACCACATGATCCAGCGTCAGCTCCCCCGAATTGAAGGTCTTCAGGCAATACTGGCAGGTATAACGATCCCGCATCAAAATGTTTTTGCGCGACAGCGACCGCGTCTGATGCGGCATGCGGCGATATTCCAGCAAGCGGATCACGCTGGGCACGCGGATCGCTTGGCGCGCCGAATGCACCTGCGCGGTGCCGTGCTCTTCCGCCGCGGCGACGCCTTTCAGCACCAGCACCAGCGCGCGACGCGCCGCGCACACGTTGATCGGCTCATAGCTGGAGTTCAACACCAGCACCGGTCTGTGAAGACGTTCATGATAAGTGGCAATCATGCGAGACTATCCCCCGCCGCGGCCGCTGCCGGTCCGGCAAACTCTTGACGTGGTGATCGCTCCTCCGGTTGATAGCTCAAGCCGGATCGGCGATCGGTGCGAGCCAGCGCGACGAAGGTTACCCGCGCGGCTCCGGCGCGTTTCAATGCCCGGGCGCACGCGCTGGCCGACGCTCCGGTGGTCATCACGTCGTCCACCAGCAGTACCCGCAGACCTTTCAAACTCGCGTGGACCTGAAATACTCCGCGCACATTCGCCCGGCGTTTCGCATTGGTGAGTCCCGCCTGCGGCACGGTGGCTCGTTTGCGACGGACCACATTGCGCACCGGCGCGGACCATCGCCGCCCGATTTCCTGCGCCAGTAATTCCGCCTGGTTAAATCGACGCTGCCAGCGTCTGCGCCAATGCAGCGGCATCGGCACGATCAGGTCGAACTGGCGGTCGCGCGGCAGAGCCTGCGCCAGAAGATTTCCGAACGGGCGCTTCAGCGGCTGCACCCCTTCATACTTGAATACGTGAATCAGCTTGCGCAGCGCGCCTTCATACGAGCCGTAGGTATAGGCTTCGTCGAATCCGGTGTGGCCGCCACTGCACAACGCGCAAAGTCCCGCTTCATCCAGCGGAAAAGAATTCAAGAAGGGCGTGCGGCAGGCCGCGCAAAAAAATTCAGCCCGCATCGGTGCGGGCTCATGAAGACATCGGCTGCAGACAGGGATCCGCGAAACTTCGCGGAGAGCTTCGCCGCACACGCGGCACTCGTCAGGCAAGACGAGGTTGAACAGGCCGCAAAATGCCTTCTCTGCGGTGCGAACCACGCCGGCAGGCAACCAAGGCAGACGATTACTAGGAAGAAGGCAACTCGAGAAGACCCACCTCCACCTGACACTCCTAGTTTACAACCTGTTAAACACGCCGATCAAATGAAACTCTCGTGAAACCGTCGTTACGTGGGAGCGAATACCGAAAAAAGCTAGTCTGAAGGCATGCGTATGCTGGTGATCGGCGGAACCGGATTCATTGGACCGCACCTGGTGCGCCAGCTAGCGGACCTGGGTCACGATGTGACGATCTTCCATCGCGGCGCCACCCGCGTCGATCTGCCGGCAAAAGAAATCCTCGGCGATCGCAAGGATCTCGCGAAAATCAGGCCGGCGGCGGAGGTGGTGATCGATCTGATCCTCAGCTCCGGCGCGCAAGCGGCGGCCTTGATGGATGCCTTTCGCGGCGTAGCGAACCGGGTAGTCGCCGCCAGCAGCATCGACGTTTATCGAGCCTGCGGAATCCTGCACGGCAGCGAGCCAGGACCGCTTCAACCCGTCCCCCTTACCGAGGATTCCGAACTTCGCACCAAGCTCGAAACCTATCCCCCGGCGCAGATACAGGTTCTCAAGAAAATGTTCGGATGGCTGGACGATGCTTACGACAAAATCCCGGTGGAGCGCGCCATCATGGGCGATCCCCAATTGCCTGGCACCATTCTTCGCCTGCCGATGATCCACGGTCCGGGCGATCATGCGCACCGCTTCCATCCGATCTTGAAGCGCATCGCCGATCAGCGCCCGGCAATTCTTTTCGAAGAATCGGCGGCGGCGTGGAAAGCGCCGCGCGGATACGTGGAGAACGTCGCGGGGGCGATCGCTCTGGCGGCCACCGATCCTCGGGCCGCGGGTCGCATCTATAACGTCGCGGAGACGCCGGCGTTTTCCGAGCTCGAATGGGCGCGCAAGATCGCCGCTGCCGCGGGATGGACTGGCGAATTTATCGTCCTTGCGAAAGATCGGCTGCCCGCCCATCTGCAACCCCCCGGCAATATGGCCCAGCACTGGGAAGCCGATTCGACGCGCATCCGCCGCGAGCTTGGGTTTCGCGAACCGTTCTCGATCGACGAAGGCATTCGCCGCACGATCGCGTGGGAGCTCGCCCACCCCGGCGAGCAGACGTTCGACTATGCCGCCGAAGACGCCGCGCTAGCGCGAAACGACCGGTAATTCCACATACGTCGGATATTTCGCCGACCGGTAGATTTTCTGCGTCGCCGCCCGGAACGCCGCCGCCGGCGCCTGGAAAATATTGTCGACGAAGGTTTGCGGATTGCGGTCGATCAGCGGAAACCAGGTGCTCTGGATCTGCACGACGATGCGATGTCCGCGCCGGAACGCGTGATTAGCCGAGTGAATATCGATGGGATATTCGTAAACCTTCTCCGGCTCCATCGGCTCCGGCTTCTCGAAACTGTCGCGGAACCGGCCGCGAAATACCTCGTTGTCGATCATCAGCTCATAACCCGGCAGCTTGTCGTCGTTTTCCGGATAAGCGTCAATCAGCTTCACGATCCAGTCGCTGTCGCTACCGGAAGTGGACGCGAACACGTGCGTCACCACGTCGCCTGCGATCACCATATCGTCGGCTAGTGGCGCGGTCGACCAACTGGCTACATCGGGCCGTTGATCGACGAAGCGCTGATCCTGCACCAGCCACGTGGTCCAACCGGAGTTCGCCGAATACGTCGGCGGAATCGGGCGATGGCGATACGGCACCGGATGCGCGGGATCCGAAAGATAGCTATCGAAGGCCGTGTCGGAATTGTCGCGCGGAGCATCGAAGCTCAGCGCGCCGGAGGCCGCCGTGTACAGCTTCCTCATCTGAATGCCTTCCTGCGGAGGCCAGGCGTTGTACCGTTCCCAGGTGTTGCGACCGGTCTCAAAAGTGATGGCTTCGGGCTGGCTCAGCGTGCCTTTGTCCTTCAGCCAATAGGCGAACCACGGCGCTTCGATCTTCTCCCGGAAATAGAGTGACTGGTCGTCGCCGAAATCGATGGGACCGAGGCTTCGCCCTTCGCCTCCCCATCCGCCGTGCCGCCACGGACCGACCACTAAATAATTCTTGTGATCGGCGTCATTCTTTTCGAGCGTCTCGTAAATCTTCATCGGCCCGTAGTAATCTTCCTGGTCCCACCAGCCGGCGACGTTGAGATTCGGCACCGTCGTCTTCTTCAGGATCAAATTGACGGCCTGCTGCTGCCAGAACGAATCGTAATTGGGATGATTGACGAAGTTTTTCCAGGTCGGCTTCTCGCCGTGAAAGTAGCGCGGATCGATCTGCGACAGCGGCCCCAGCGACAAATACCAGTCGAAGGTATCGTATTTGTCGAAATCGAAATGCGACTGCACCTTGCCGGTCTCCATCCGCGCGACGTATTCGAATCCGTAGCTCAAACGAAAAGCCCCGTTGTGATGAAAATCGTCGCCCAGGAACATATCCGCGGGCGAGGCCTGTTCGCTGGCGGCCTTCAGCGCCGGATGCGGATCTATCAGCGCCATCGCGGTGAGCCAGCCGCCATAGGAAATCCCAAGCAGCCCCGCGCGCCCGTTATTATTCGGGACATTCTTCAGCAGCCAGTCGATAGTGTCGTTGGTGTCGCTGCCTTCGTCGATAGAATCCGGCTTCGAGGGATCGCGCACCGGGCGCTGCATCACGAACTGCCCTTCCGATTGATAGCGCCCGCGAATATCCTGAAACACGAAGATAAATCCTTCGTCGGCGAGCTGTTTATAGCGCGCCTTCAGGCCCGCTTCCGCGCGTCCGTTATCGAAACCGTAGGGCGAGCGCTCGATCAGAAACGGCAGCTTGCCAGTCGCGTTGCGCGGCGCGAAGATCAGCGTGTGCAAGCGCACGCCGTCGCGAGCCGGAATCATAACATCGGTCTTGGTCCACTCCGATGGCTCCCTGGCGCATCCCATCAGCATCAGGAGTCCGGATACAACACCACACGCCGCAACGTGTTTCATGGGGATTTACTTTAGCAGAGATAGAACAGGCTCAAGCGCGGCAGCCCCGCGGATTCGAGCAAACGGCGCTCCAGAAACTGGCGTTCGAGCGTCGCCAGTTGATCGGCCGTCATCTTGCCGCGATACGGTTTCAAATCGCGATCCAGAGCGCGGCGCGCTTCAAACAGGGCTTCCTCGCTCGCCGAGGCGCGCAAAGTCGCGATCATTTTTTCTTCGATCGCCGTGAGCCGCTGCTCCAGTTGCTCCAGATCGCCGTATAGCGTGGCCAAATCCAGGCCTTCAAGCGATTGCGCGACGTCTTCACGACCCGCCTTACGCAGCTTTAGAGCGTTGCGCGTGACGAATTCGCGAACATCGTCCAGCGTGAATGGAGCCTTGGCTTCTTTCGAAACCGCCGGCGTTCCGTTGGCGATTGCCTGCGCCTCCTCGGAAATCGCCTGCGCGCAATAGGCCAGCGAATTGACCAGTTGCAGGCGCGCCCGCGCCGGACGTTTGCGCCATTTGTCGAACGCCGCATCGACGCCGCGCAGAATCGCTTCGAGCGGAATCCCTGAGTTTTTCCAGGTTTCGATCAATGCCCAATCGAGCGGCGACAACAGGAACAGGCCAGTGCCCCTGGCGCGCTGGAAGTGCTCCTCCACCTCGGTGAAGTAATTGAAATAGTTGTCCGTCATGCCGGACGAACTCCACCGGCCAGAACGGTGGTTTCTTTTCCGCTGTCTTCGCGGACCCGCAGAAATCCGGACGCATCCACTCCGCGCGTCACTCCTTCGATGGTCATTCCATCGCGGTCAAACCGGACGCGCCGCCCATTCGCGTAACTGGACCATCGCGTAAAGGCTTCGCAAATGGCCGGGGCTCCCTCATCGATCAGCATGCGGCATGCGTTGTCGATGGAGCGAAGCAAGGCGATCAGCAGATCCTCGCGCTGGACCTTCGCGTCCTCGAGCGCGAGCGACGTCGCCAGCGGTGCGATGTCCGGGGGAAATTCCGCGTGATGCACATTGATGCCGATTCCCGCGATCATCGCTCCGCCGTCGAGCTGGGCCATGATGCCCGCGCATTTCTTGCCGTCGATCATCACGTCATTGGGCCAGCGCAGATCGGCGGCGAGTCCTGAAACCCCGGCGATCGCCTCCCTCGCGGCCAACCCGAGCGCCAGCATCGCCAAGGGCAGCGCGCCGGACCCCACCGGAAGCCGCAAAACGATGGACACGTACAATCCCGCGCCCGCGTTCGAATGCCAGGAATGTCCATGCCGCCCGATTCCCGCCGATTGTTCTTCGGCGCCCACGACCGTTCCCGACGCGCATCCTTCGCGGGCCATTTGCGCCGCCACGATCATCGTCGACGGCGTGCTCGCCAGCCATTCGATGCGCCTTCCGGGCAGCGCGGCGCGCACGCGTTCGAGATCAAAGGGCATAAATTCCGCAGTTGATATCGACGGCGGCCGCGGAATGGGTGATCGACCCCGAGGAAATAAAATCCGGACCAGCCTCGGCATAGGCGCGAACATTTTCCAGCGTCACACCGCCTGAAAGTTCCGTCTCCGCGCGATGATCGATGAAACGAATCTCCTGCGCGGCCTGTTCCGGAGTCATGTTATCGAGCAATACCCGTGAAGCGCCGCAATCGAGCGCGTCCTCAAGCTCGGCCCGCGTGCGCACTTCGACCTCGATCAGCTTTCCCGTGGCGCGCGCGCGTTCGATCGCGACGCGCACGCCGCCCGCCAGACGAATGTGGTTGTTCTTAATCAGCACGGCATCGAAAAGTCCCATGCGATAAATCATCGCGCCGCCCGCGGCCGATGCGGCTTTTTCGAGCACCCGCAATCCCGGCGTCGTCTTGCGAGTATCCAGGATGCGGACCCCGGTCCCTTCCACCGCCTGCACGAATCGGGCTGCCAGCGTCGCGATTCCCGAGAGCCGTTGCAGGAAATTGAGCGAGACGCGCTCGCGGGTGAGCAGAGTGCGCGCCTGTCCGCGAACGATGGCGATCGCGTCGCCCGGTTCCAGGCGGTCGCCGCTATGCTTCAGAATCTCCGGATCGTCAAACAGCAGTTTCAGAAGCTCGACGCCGGCAAGCGTCATCTTCTGCTGCGCCATGAAGCGGCCTTCCGCGCGAAGATCGCTCGCGATGCAGGCGTCGGTGGTAATGTCGCCCGATCCAACATCTTCGGCGAGGGCATTCTCAACCGCGCGTTTTACTTCCGGATGATCGATGTAATTCATGTGGATCGAAAGCAGCCGCTATCCCAGGGCCGCGCGATTCTTGGCCAGCGTCGCTTCGTATTCGGCCAGCTTCGCGCGCAGCGTCGCCACCACTTTCTCGGGCATCTTGCGAACGATTTCCTGGTTCTCCAGCTGGCGTCTGGAATTCGCGATCACTTTCTCCAGCTGCTCATTTTCCTTGCGCAGACGCGCGTGATGCTCCTCGGTCGCCGCCGCGTCTTCCGGGAAATCGATGTGGATGGAGAAGCCCGGCTCCGTGCTCGCTTCGAACTTGAAGTCCGTATTGGTGCTCGCCGCGATCCAGGGCCCATCCACCGCCTGCGATGCCGTCAGCCGTCCGGTCAATTTCGTTTTGCGATCGATCTTGTGCGCCGCGCGCTGCACCCGCGTCGCAGTGATGATATCCTGCTGCAATTTCATGTGCCGCTCGATCTCCGGAGCCCCCAGCGACGGGTCGAATTGCGGATACCGCTCCACCGAGATCGACCCCTGGTTCCCGCGCCGGTGCCACAGCTCCTCGGTCACGAAAGGCATGATGGGATGCAGCAGTTTCAGCGCCTTATCGTACACGCGAAACGCGTAATCCCAATTGGCCTCGGATTTTTTGCTCTCCAGATACCAGTCGCAATATTCATCCCAGAAGAAGGTCCACATCGCGTCGGCGGCTTCATGATAACGATGATGTTCCAGCGCGCGATTGGCCAGCTCCGCCGCGGCGTTCAGGCGCGAAGCGATCCAGCGGTCGGCGTTCGAGGAAGGCTCGCTCGCGCCGCCGTCGGACTTGCTGAACAACAATCGCGACGCGTTCCAGATCTTGGTGGCGAAATTGCGCCCCCGCTGCATCACCTCTTCGCTCAACGCGATATCGTTGCCCGGCGCCGCCGCCACCAGCAGACCGAAGCGCACCGCGTCGGTTCCGTACTTTTCGTTGATCACCAAAGGATCGATCACGTTCCCCTTGGTCTTGGACATTTTCTGGCGCTCCGCGTCGCGCACCAGGCCGTGGATGTGGACCTGGCGGAACGGCACTTCACCGGTCATCTCCATCCCCAGCATGATCATCCTGCGCGGCCCAGAAGAAGATGATGTCGAACCCGGTAACCAGCAGCGTGGTGGGATAGAACGCCCGTAAATCCGGCGTATCGTCCGGCCATCCCAGCGTCGAAAATGGCCACAGCCCGGAGCTGAACCAGGTATCGAGCACGTCGGTATCCTGCGCGATTTTCATCGACCCGCAGTGCGCGCACTTCTCCGGAGTCTCGCGCGACACGGTGATCTTGCCGCAATCGGCGCAATGCCACGCCGGGATGCGATGACCCCACCAGAGCTGCCGCGAGATGCACCAGTCGCGGATGTTGTACATCCATTCGAAGTACGTCTTGGCCCAATTGGCGGGCACGAAAGTGATGCGGCCGTCCTCCACCGCGCGGATCGCGGGCTCGGCCAGCGGCTTCATCTTCACCCACCACTGCGTGGAAACCAGCGGTTCCACCACGGTGCGGCAGCGTTGGCACGTTCCCAGATTCAGCTTATAGGGCTCGACTTTTTCGAGCAGCCCCAGCTTTTCGAGCTCGGCCACCACCTGTTTCCGCGCCTCGAAGCGATCGAGCCCGGCGAAGGCTCCGGCCGCGGCCGTCATTTTGGCGTCTCTCGTCGATCACCTTGACGCTCGGAAGATTGTGGCGCTTGCCCGCCTCGAAATCGTTCAGATCGTGCGCCGGGGTGATTTTCACCGCGCCCGATCCGAAGCCGAGATCGGCCATATCGTCGAGAATAATCGGGATCTCGCGATCCGTCAGCGGCAGCCGGGCCGTTTTCCCGGCCAGCTCCGCCGCGCGCGGATCCTTCGGATTAATGGCCACCGCGGTATCGCCGAGCATGGTCTCCGGCCGCGTGGTGGCCACCACCAGCTGCAGCGAACTTCCGTTCACCGGATAACGTATATGCCAGAGATGCCCGTCGCGCTCTTCGTGGATCGGTTTCGAGATCGCGACAGCGCCGTCTGGCAGCGCGGGCACCAGTTCACCATGTACTGGCCGCGATAAATCAGGCCCTTTTCGTACAGCCGCACGAAGGTTTCCCGCACCGCGCGCGACAACCCGGGGTCCAGCGTAAAGCGCAGCCGCGACCAATCCACGCTGACGCCGGCCGCTTCATCTGTTCGAGAATCCGGCCGCCGAATTGTTCTTTCCATTTGCCAAACGCGCGCTTCGAATTTTTCGCGGCCCAGATCATGCCGCGTCAGATTCTCCTGCGCGATCTGCCGTTCCACCATGATCTGCGTCGAAATGCCCGCGTGATCGGTCCCGGGCACCCACAGCGTGTTGAGTCCCTGCATCCGCCGCCAGCGCACTTGCGCGTCGATGATGGAATGCTCGAACATGTGGCCGATGTGCAGCGCGCCGGTCACGTTCGGCGGCGGAATCACCAGCGAAAAGTACGGCTCGCCCGGCCGGGCCTCGGCGTGGTAGATCTGCGAATCCACCCACCACTGCGCCCAATGCGGCTCAAACCGCTGCGGCTCGTATACTTTATCGATTTCCATGGGGAAACTAAGATTTTATCAGGTGCGTCCAACACCCCACAGGAGAGGCCATGTTCCAGGATCTGCGCTTCGCGTTCCGGCAGTTATTGAAGCATCCGGGATTCAGTATCATCGCCGTGGTCACGCTGGCGCTGGCCATCGGCGCGAACACCGCCATTTTTTCTGGCGTGGATGCAGTGCTGCTGCATCCGCTGCCTTATCCCGCTCCGGACCGGCTGGTGTTCGTCGGCGAAAACTTCAAACACTTCGATCTGCATAACATTCCCGCGTCTCCGCCGGAGGTGAATGATTATCTGAAGATGGCGACGTCGTTTTCCGCTATGGGCGCGGCCGCCAACAGTGGCGCTGTCACGTTGACTGGCGCGGGCGAGCCCGAGTCGGTCCCCGCGGTGCGCGTCACGGCCAGCGTGTTTTCCCTCTTGGGGATTCGGCCCATCACCGGCGGATTCTTTCCCGCCGACGCGGAACAACCGGGCAAGGATCGCGTCGCCATCATTTCCGAAAGTCTGTGGAAGCGGCGCTTTGCGGGCGACCCGTCGATCGCGGGAAAAACCATCGGCATCAATCGCGAAAATTACACCATCGCCGGCGTGATTCGTCCGATCCCGGACATCCGCGCCAATGCCGACATATGGATTCCGCTGGCCTTCACCACCGCCGAGCTCAAACGCGGCAGCCAGTTCGTGGACGTGATCGCTCGCCTGAAGCCGGGCGTGACTCTTCAGCAGGCCAACGCCGAATTCCAGACCATCGCCGCGCGGGAGGCGGCGCAGTATCCCGACGTTTATAAACCGGAGTTCGGATATTCGCTGGAGGTGGATCCGCTGGCGGTACGCGCGGGCCAGAACCTGAAAACTCCGCTGCTGGTGCTGATCGGAGCGGTCGGCGTGATCATGCTGATCGCCTGCGTCAACGTGTCGAATCTTCTTCTGGCTCGCGCGGTGATGCGCCGCAAAGAAATCAGCGTTCGCGCCGCGCTGGGGGCTTCGCGACATCGCGTGTTGCGACAGTTGCTGACCGAAAGTCTATTGCTGGCGGCGCTGGCGGGCGTGGCAGGACTACTCTTCGCGGCCGGCGGGCTCGCGCTCTACTCGAAATTCGGACCGCACGACCTGATCACCGGGACGCAGCCCGCCGTCAACATTTGGGTGCTCGCGTTTACCGTGCTGCTTTCGATCGTGGCCAGCGTTCTGTTCGGGCTGACGCCGGCGCTTGAAACGTCGCGCATCGATTTGAACGAAGCTTTGCAGGAAACTTCGCGAGGCGCGACCGGCGGGCGGCGCATGCTGCGGGAATCCATGGTGGCGATCGAAGTGGCGGCGTCGCTGATATTGCTGATCGGCGCTTCCTTGCTGCTGCGCAGTTTCGTTGAGTTGGAACGCGCCGACCCCGGTTTTCGCGCGGCGAATGTGCTGACCGCGACAGTAGTGCTGCCGGTGAACCAATATCAGCAGCCGTCGCAGATCGCCGCTTTCGAACAATCGCTGCTCGCCCGCGTCTCCTCTTTACCCGGCGTAGTACGGGCGTCGTCCACCAACCTGATGCCGTTCAGCGGAAACTATACGGCCAGCTCGCTCACTATCGTGGGCCATCCTCGCGATTCGCGCCAGCCGGAAACCGTGGTGGTGTCGCCGGTCACGACCCCCGGATACCTGGAAGCGATGGGCATCCCGCTATTGCGCGGGCGCTGGTTCAACGACGGCGATACGGCAAACGCGCCGATGGTGGCGGTGATCGATGAAACGGTCCGCAAGAAATTCTTCACCGGCCTGGATCCCATCGGCATGCAAATCTCCTGCGGCGCGAGTAGTAACTGCACCATCGTCGGTGTCGCGGGCGCGGTGAAATATAGGAACCTGGGCGATCCACCGGATCCCGAAGTTTACTTTTCCGCGGCCCAGATGCCCACGCCGATGATGAACCTGGCGATCCGCACTTCGGGCGATCCGCTGCAACTGGCGGCGGCGCTGCGGCGCGAAGTGGCCTCGCTTGATCGCGACCTGCCGTTGTCGCGAGTCTCCACGCTCGAAAACACCCTGGCGATTTCGCTCAACCAGCAACGGTTCGCGATTCAGTTGATGAGCGGGTTCGCGATGTTGGCCGCCGCGCTGGCGGCGATCGGAATCTACGGCGTGCTCGCGTATCTGGTGGATCAGCGGCGGCGAGAGCTCGGCATTCGCGTCGCGCTGGGCGCGAGTCCCGCCAACGTTCTAGCGCTGGTGCTGATGCAGGGCGCCATCCCGGTGGCGGCCGGGCTCGCCGCCGGAATCGCCGGCGCATTCGCGTTGACTCGAGTGCTGAAAACGCTGCTCTATCAGGTCAGCGCGACCGATCCGCTGATTTTCTCCGCCGTCGCGGCCGGGCTGATCGCAGTGTCTCTGCTGGCCATGACGATCCCCGCGCGGCGCGCCGCCCGCATCGATCCGCTCGAAGCCATGCGTCACGAGTAATGCGTCGCGAGTAATACTTGAACTAGCCCGTTATGACCGACAAAATTGTGGTGTTGACCGCCTGCGATTCCGAGCAGCAGGCGAAGACCATGGCTCGCCATCTGGTGGATCAGCGCCTGGCGGCGTGCGTGAATATCCTGCCCGGCGCGCGCAGCGTTTACCGTTGGAAAGACCAGACCGAGGAGGCGAGCGAGTTTTTGCTGCTGATCAAATCCCGCCGCGACCTGTTCGACCAGTTGCGCGCCGAGGTGGAGAAACTGCACTCCTATGAAATCCCGGAACTGGTGGCGCTTCCGATTGTCGACGGATCCCCGAATTATCTTGCGTGGATCGATCTGGAGCTCAAGACCGGCGGTTAACGCAGCGGCTCGATATCGGTGGGAAGATCGGTGAGCCGTGCCAGCGTCTTTTGCATCGCAGGACGCAGCACGCCCAGTGTATCCAGCATCTGTTTCGCGCGGGCGTAATCGCCCGTGGCTTCGATGGTCAGCAGATCGTGCACCAGGTCGCGCACCGCGCCCTGGATCTTCGAAAAATCGATGGCATAGGTTCCGTCGGGGTGTTCGACGATCGCGCCCTTGTCGGTCAGATAGTTGAATTGCATCGCCATGCCGCGGCCGTGCGCTTCATGCACACCGAAGCGGACGGAGCGAAACGCCGACGCGAGATACGTCGTATAAAGCTGATGTTCCGACGCCGGCATCAGTTTGTGATCGAAGAAATATTGCAGCATGAACAAGCCGGTGACGTCGGCTTTCGCTTCTTCGATCGCCGAATGCTGCTCCTTGAGCGCCTGCCGGACGTTATCCTGCGGCCCGATGCCGTGCGTCATTTCGTGCGCCAGTATGTGCGAGAAGAACCACTCGAAACTCAAATCGCGCTGATCGGCCGGGGAGAGGACACGCTTCGCGATCGGCTCCAGCGTCTTCGAGAACTTTGCTTCCTGGACATTTTTCAGCATCACGCGTTTCGATCCCATGGCGCGCACGATGCGTTCGTCGTTGGGAAGATTGAAGGCCGCGGTGCGGACCCCGTGCGCTCCATCGCCGGTGGCCAGAATTTCGTTCACCACACGAATGGGCGCCAGCGCGCCTATTTTCTTCCTATATTTGGGATCCTCCGGAAGATTATTTTCGATCTCCTGGATGTGATCGGCGAAGGCTTTCAGTTTCGCCGTCTCGCGATCGTCGCGCAACGTTACGTAGGCTTCAAACGCCGCCTTGTATCCGAACAATTCGTCGTTATACGTTTCGTACGGCCCGATGGTGATATCGATGGGCGCGTCCAGCTTCATCCAGGCGACGTCGCTCGCGTAATAATCGTTCGACAGCAGCGCGCTCGCCCGCAGCGTCAGGAATTCCTTGAGCGACTGGTTCGACGTCAGCGCCGCCGCTTCATTCAGTAACGCCGCCATGCGCTGCAATTGCGGCGCGTAGGCTCGATTGTAGGGGACGATTTCCAGCTTCCGGTCTGCCCCGCGGCGAATCACCGAGAAAAATCCGCGCGCTTCCTCCTGCTGATCCTTGGGGAGTTTGAAGACCCACGTTTCGAATTCGTCGCGAGTCATATCCTCGGGATAAAAATTCGCGCCGGGTAATTTCTTGGCGGGCGCATCCGGCACGAACGCCTGATGATCGTCCAGATCGGACCACGGCCCTTTGTTCAACTCGAAATAGTGCAGCCGGGCTTTGCCGAGCGGCGACGTGTCCTTCTGGAGCCGGGCTTTCAGCGCGGCATTGCCGCTCCACAACTGGGTGATGAAAAGATCGTCCACGACGCGCGCGGCTTCCACCAGCTTGGCGAGCGCCTGTTGGTCCCCAGGCGACAGTTGCGACGTGTCCGCCGTCACTTTGGTCGGCGTATAGCGGGCGATCATGCGGTTCAGTTCGGCGAGATCGGGAATAGCGGCAGTTGCAATCGTCATAAACAAGATCAATATCCAGAAGCGTTTCATGACCTGTCCTCAGTATAATTTCAAGTGCCGGGATCGAAATGCAACGCGCACGCAACGTAGAAACCACTGCCGGAGTCGGCAAGCTGATTGACCAGCTCGGGAATCTAGGCTGGTATCACTCTATCGAATTGCCGGATGGATCTGTAATTCCCGGCCTGCAAAGCATCGCCACGCTGCGCGAGCGCATCGCGCGATTTCCCATTCCCCAGGACCTTCGCGGCAAGCGGGTGCTCGATATCGGCTGTTGGGACGGCTGGTTTACTTTCGAAATGGAGCGGCGCGGCGCGACCGTGGTCGCCGTCGATTCCGCCCGGCAGCCGACGTTTCTGGAAGCGAAAAAGCTGCTGAATTCGAAAGCGGAATACGTTGTCGAGGACGTGTGCCATCTGTCCCCGCGCGACATCGGCTATTTCGACATCGTGCTGTTCTTCGGCGTGCTCTATCATCTGAAGCATCCTCTGCTGGCGCTCGAAAAGGTCTGCGAGCTGACGCGCGACATGGCTTGCATCGAATCCCTGGTGATCGACGATCCTCCGCAGCCCGACGCGATTCCGCTGCTCGAGTTTTACGAGGGCACCGAACTCGCCGGGCAGTTCGACAACTGGTGCGGACCCAATACATCCTGCATGCTGGCGTTCTGCCGCACTGCGGGATTCGTGAATCCGCGCCTGACCGGCGTGTGGGACCATCGCGCGCACGCGGTGGCCTACCGGACCTGGCCCGAAACGCCGCGATCGGGCGCGGCGCCGGAGCTGATCTGCGTCGAAAATACCTGGACGCGCGATCATGAGTTCCGCAGCGATCGCGATCATTACTTCACGGTATGGTTCAAGACGCGATCGTGCCGGTCTCAACGACGATAACGTTTTCGTCCGTACGGGTCCGTTCGCGATTAAGCCCGCCGGCGTTCGCAACATCGGCGGAAACGGCTGGCAGGCGAATTGTAAATTGCCCCTCGGCTTGGCGCGCGGATGGTTCGATGTCACCGTGGCCGCCGGCGAAAGCGAGTGGAGCAAACCTCTCGCGCATCGCTGTCGATCTTGCCGCGCGAGGAGCGCCGCCAACCCGGCAACGTCTCATCGTCGATCCGACATCGCCGGGGTTACCGATGGAAAAACGTACGAGTCGCGTCGGTTCACGATCGGCGCCGAAAGCTCGCATTTCCGTTTGGGCGGACGAAACTTCCCGGCCGACTGTGGTCCTGACCGACGTGACGTTGCGCCTGGACGGGACCGATCTGCCCGCGACGTACTTATCCGCGCTCGACAAGGCCGGGTATCGCCAGATCAACGCGATGCTGCCGCCGCAAATGGAACCGGGCGCGTATCAGGTCGCGATCCAGTGCCGCGGCGAGGAATCGCCGGCGCATACCGATCGAGCTAATAAAATAGCCGCGGAGGAGCCGGTACATCGGCGTCCCTCCGCGGCGTATTTTCGATAACCGGACTTTACTTCTTAGCGCGTTCGATGCGCATTCCGTAGAACGATCGCCACACGAAGAACATCGACGACCACCAGGAACGCGACCGCCGAGATCCGGTGCTGAGCCCGGGGCCCTGCTTTTCGGTCAGCGAAACCGCCAGCTCCACCGCCAGCAATCCGAACAGCGTGGTGAACTTGATGATCGGATTCAGCGCCACCGACGACGTATCCTTGAACGGATCGCCCACCGTGTCGCCGACCACGGTCGCGTCGTGCAGCGGCGTGCCCTTTGGCCTTCAGTTCCACTTCGACGATCTTCTTGGCGTTGTCCCACGCGCCGCCGGCGTTGGCCATGAAGATCGCCTGATACAGACCGAACAGCGCGATCGAGATCAGGTAGCCGATGAAGAAGTACGGCTCGAAGAACGCAAACGCCAGCGTCGCGAAGAACACCACCAGGAAGATGTTGAACATGCCCTTCTGCGCGTACTGCGTGCAGATCTCCACCACCTTCTTCGAATCGGCGACGGACGCCTTGGTCGCGCCTTCCAGCTTGATGTTCGCCTTGATGAACTCCACCGCGCGATAGGCGCCGGTGGTCACCGCCTGCATCGATGCGCCGGTGAACCAGTAAATCACCGCGCCGCCGGTGATCAGGCCGAGCAGGAACGGCGGATGCAGGATCGACAGATTCTGAAGCAGTTCCGGCTTCAGCCCGTTGGTCAGCGCCACGATGATCGAGAAAATCATCGTGGTCGCGCCGACCACCGCCGTGCCGATCAGCACCGGCTTCGCGGTCGCCTTGAACGTGTTGCCGGCGCCGTCGTTCTCTTCCAGGTGATGCTTGGCCTTTTCGAAATCGGCGTCGAAGCCGAAGTTCTTCTTGAGCTCCTTCTTGATGTTCGGGATCCTGTTCGATCAGGGTCAGCTCGTAGACCGACTGCGCGTTGTCCGTCACCGGGCCGTAGGAATCGACCGCGATGGTCACCGGTCCCATGCCCAGGAATCCGAACGCGACCAGGCCGAAGGCGAACACCGGCGGGGCCATCATCAGTGCCGGCCGATGCCATGCGTGCTGACCGCCGTAGCCGATGGCCATCAGGGCCATCATCGCCAGGCCCAGCCAGTACGCGCTGAAGTTGCCGGCCACCAGGCCGGAAAGAATATTCAGCGACGCGCCGCCTTCGCGCGACGAGGTCACCACTTCCTGCACGTGGCGCGATTCCACCGAGGTGAAGACCTTCACCAGTTCGGGAATGATCGCGCCGGCCAGCGTGCCGCAGGTGATGATGGTCGACAGCTTCCACCACATGGAGCGTGTCGCCGCCCAGGTCCGGGATCATCAGGTAGGAGACAGCGTAGGTCGCGCCGATCGAGATGATCGAAGTCAGCCAGACCAGCGAGGTCAGCGGCGCTTCGTAGTTCATCTTGTCGCAGGTTCTGATAGCGCGCCTTGGCGATGGCTTCGTTGATGAAGTAGGAAAGGCCGCTGGCGATGATCATCATGACGCGCATGACGAAGATCCAGACCAGCAGTTCCACTTTCACCAGGTCGCTCGTTGACGGCCAGCAGGATGAAGGTGATCAGCGCGACGCCGGTGACGCCGTAGGTTTCGAAGCCGTCGGCCGACGGTCCAACCGAATCGCCCGCGTTGTCGCCGGTGCAATCCGCGATCACGCCGGGGTTGCGCGCGTCGTCTTCCTTGATCTTGAAAACGATCTTCATCAGGTCCGCGCCGATGTCGGCGATCTTGGTGAAGATGCCGCCCGCGACGCGCAGCGCCGCGGCGCCCAGCGATTCGCCGATCGCGAATCCGATGAAGCACGGGCCGGCGTAATCGCCCGGAATGAACAGCAGGATGCACAGCATCATGAACAGCTCCACGCTGATCAGCAGCATGCCGATGCTCATGCCGGCCTTGAGCGGAATCGCGTAACAGGGAAACGGTTTGCCGCGCAGGCTGGCGAACGCCGTCCGCGAATTGGCGAACGTATTCACGCGAATGCCGAACCACGCGACGCCGTAGCTGCCCAGGATGCCGATCACGCTGAACACCAGAATGATGACGCACGTGCAGAGCGGGCAGTCGCGGTCAGGACGCCGAAATACAGCACGATGACCGCGCCGATGAAAATCTCCAGAATCATCAGGAACTTGCCCTGCGTAATCAGGTAGGTCTTGCAGGTTTCGTAGATCAGCTCGGAAATTTCGAGCATCGATTTGTGCACCGGCAGGTTTCGCAGATGCGTATACATCGCCAGGCCGAACACGAAACCCAGCGCGCTGACCGCCAGGCCGATCATTAACAGTGTCGGCCCGCTGATGGATCCGCCCAGGAACACCGCCTGATGCAGATCGGGAAGTTGAAGGTTGGCTTCTCCGCCCTGAGCGAACATTGGGGTAGAACCCGCGGCGGCAAGAAGAAGCAGAAGAAAAGTTTGCGAAGCGCGCCTCATAAAGGCGGACAACGAGGTCAAAGGCATTCCGGACCATCCTCCAGTAGATACGTTAGAACTCTTGGCCGCACAGCCCGGCGAGGTGCTATCCACTCATCGACCCGCCCCGCTCTGTACGCTTCTAGAGAGAAAGCCGTCCCAACCCGCCCAAAACCCGGTGGGCCGGGCACAGACCTTTTCTGTACGATACCGCAGGCAGGTCCGGATTCGCAATCAGGCGAGGGGTCTGCCGGTCAATCTTTCGAGCACCCGCAGGGGCGATCGCGCGGGATCCCGCATGGCATCCACCGGAAGGTAGAAAGTCTGCTCAAAGGCGAATTGTCCGGACATGGCCGCGTGGGAAACCGAGTCGGTGTAGCAGGCCCATGTGGCTCCCGCCGGGATCGGCAGGCTCAATTGCGGGCTATCCGATTGATACCGCTCGTCACCCTTCATGCCATCGTGGATCTGGAGCATCAGATGATCATAGGGCGTCCTCCGGCCCTTGGTGACGTGGATCGTCTGAAGCAGCCAACTCGATAACGGCGCTGCTGGCCGGGTGCGGGGCAGAAACGTCTTCGCGATCTGTTCGAACGGCTCGCCGACACGCCACATGCGGGGCGCGGAAGGATGGACGTTGCTGAATACGCGTAGAATCCGCAAGCCTTGGAGCGGCCGCGAAGGAAAGGCGTCCACGTGGAGCCGGGTGTCGTCTTTTCTCCAGGAGGAAGACCGCCCCAGGATTTCCGCCGGGCGGAAGCTGGTGAATCCCGGTTGGAGGCGATCGCGATATTCCGGGCAAAACGCCTTCAACAGCGCGAAAGATCGCTCATGATACCGGCGCAGCATAGCCAGCAGCTCCTCGCGTTCGGAGCCGGTCGATCCGGTCCCGCCAAGTGCGCCGGTGGCCGGGCGGTAGCTGATATTCTTCGATTTTCCATCGAGATAGGCGGGCGACAGGAAGCGCCGCTCGGGCTCGGACAATTCAAAAGGAAGCTTCGGAGCGAACAGCACTTTTCCCGATTCCAGCGCCGCCGCGAGCCCCGCTGGAAATGGTCCGTCCCAACGTTCGGCGTCGATCTGCTCCAGAATCTCCACTGGAAAATAGTTTAACAATGACTACTCGTTCGACTTCGTCAATTCCTGCTGTTCCACGTGAGCGGCGCGGCGCAGTTCGCCGATGCGCGCTCCGGTCACCGATAGAGCCGCCAATCCACCGATCAGCAGCGGCACGGTGACGATGCCCCACAGCACCAGCGAGAATCGCTCGGCCTCCACCGGAACCACGTGATAGATCCGGACCAGGCTTTCTTTCGTCAGGAATTGAAACAGTCCCAGGTTTCCCGGCGCCTGCGGAACCACGCTGCCCATCCGAAGGATCACCATCAGCGCGAACGCGTCCTTCATTTCCAGCGTGTCGAATCCGTAGCCGTTGAAGGCGGCGTAAATCGGAATCACCTGCAGCAGCAGATAGGGCAAGCTTTGAAAGAACGCGAAATACAGGTAGCGCGAGTGCCCGATCAAGCTCAAATCGTCGATCAGGACCCGCACATGCTTTCTCCAGGTTTTTCCAGGCGGGCCGCCGGCCAGCGCGGCGCGAGTCTGTTGACGCCGGAACATAGCCAGCGCCAGCAGCATGGTGGCCGCCAATACGAAAGCGCCCAGAACATACCCGCCTTTGATCAGCCATCCCATATGCCGCGGGATGGGGATCATGCGCAAGGTCAGCATGAAACACATGCACAGCCAGATACCGTCGAAAATGCGTTCGATCAGCGCGCTCGATAAGGAAACGGAGAACGGGAGCTGGGTCCAGCGGGAAACCAGGTAACAACGGACCACCTCGCCGGCGCGAAACGGCAGAACTTCGTTGGCGAACAAACCCACGTAAATCGCGCGCACCGTCTGCCAGAAGGAAACCGGCTCCACGGGATGCAACAGCAGGCTCCAGCGCCAGGCCTGCCAGCTATAAACCCCGATGTCGGCGATGACGGCGACGGCGACCCACCACCAGTTCATGGTCGCCAGATCGTCCCACAGCGCCGCGAGTTTGACGTCGCGCAGCGACCAGACCAGAAAGAAAATCGAGATGAGGTTTACCAGGACAAGGAGAATGCGCGAGCGTGTCCCGCTTGGCTTTTCTTCACCCAAATCACCATGATAGCGTGCCCATCCGGGCCCAAACTCCCAAGCGGTTGCGGATTTAACCGTTTACGACCGCAGAAACTCGCGGATATGGCGGTTCACCAGCTCCGGCATCTGGTGGACCACCCAATGGTTCCCCTCCGATATTCGGCGAATGGTCAGATTGGGCACGAACTGCTCCAGACCGTCCAGATTAGACGGAAGCAGCGCGCGGTCGCGTTCGCCCCAGATCACCAGCGTCGGGACGCGAACGGTAAGTGATGCGACATCAATCGGCAGCGGCGTCTCCGGCAGAGGAGTTCCCGGCGCGGGCGGCATCAGGCGCGCCGCGCGATAGTAATTCAGCCCGCCGGTCAGCGCACCCGGTTGGGACCAGGCTTCGAGATAAGCCCGGGCGTCGGATTCATTGAAATATCCGCGCTCCAGACCGTGTTTTAACAGGACATCGGACAGCGCCTGGAAGTGGTCGCGCGAAAGGATTTCCTCGGCTTCCGGGGTGCAGAACATGCGCATGTACTGGCTGGCCTCCTGCTGCCCGGGATCGGAATGCAGCAACCGCGCGAACACGCCCGGATGCGGCGCATTAATAATGATGAGCTTTTCGAGCAGCTCCGGATGCGCGATGGCAAAAGCCCAGGCCACCGCTCCGCCCCAATCGTGCGCTACCAAAGTGAATTTCTTCGCACCCACATGCGCTGCCAGCGCCCGCAGATCGTCGATCAGATACTTCACCCGGTACTGTTCCACCGACTGCGGCTTGGAGGTCAAATTGTAACCGCGCAAATCCGGCGCTACGGCCAGGTGATCCCGTCCGAATTCCTCCAGTTGACGCCGCCATTCGTACCAGAATTCCGGGAAGCCGTGGGCGAACAGCATCACCGGGCCCGATCCGGCTGTGACATAATGCATCCGAATGTCGTTCACTTCCGCGAAATGATGTTCCATAAACCGTGTACGACTATATCGTGATCGGTGCCGGCAGCGCCGGATGCGTTCTCGCGTCGCGGTTGACGGAGACGCCGGACCGGTCCGTGCTGCTGATCGAAGCCGGTCCTCCGGACCGCAAGCGCGAGATTCACATCCCGGCGGCGTTCTCCAAACTGTTCAAGACCGATCTCGACTGGAATTTCACCACCGAGCCGCAGGCGCATCTCAACGGCCGGCAGTTATACTGGCCGCGCGGAAAGGTTCTGGGCGGATCGAGCTCGATGAACGCCATGATCTATATCCGCGGCCGCAATGCGGATTTCGATCGCTGGCGTGATCTTGGCGGCGAAGGCTGGGGCGCGGAGGATGTTCTTCCCTTCTTCAAAGCGGTGGAAAGCCGCGTCGAGCCGCGCGAGCTGAAGTGCGTCAATCCCCTGTCCCATGCGTTCGTCGATGCCTGCGTTCAGACCGGCATCCCCGCGAATCCCGATTTCAACGGCGAGCAGCAATACGGCGCGGGCCTCTATCGCGTTACGCAGAACAATGGCCGCCGCTGGAGCGCCGCCGACGCCTATCTGAAGCCCGCTTTGCGACGCGGAAATCTGACCGTCTGGACCGGCATCCACACCACCCGCATCCTGATCGAGAACGGCCGCGCCATCGGCGTCGAATACGTTCAGAACGGCGCGGCGCACCAGGTTCGCGCCAGCCGCGAAGTGATTCTATCGGCGGGCGCAGTGGGGTCGCCGCACCTGCTGCTGTTGAGCGGCGTCGGTCCGGCCGCGATGCTGGAGAAATTCGGCATTCCGGTAGCCGCCGACCTGCCGGGCGTCGGCGAGAATCTTCAGGATCATCTCTCGGCCGGCGTGCCGTATTTCTGCACTCAGCCGATTTCGCTCGATAAGATCGAGACGCTCGGCAATCTGCTGAACTTCGTGCTGCGCAGGAATGGCCCGCTGACCTCTAACATCGCCGAAGGCGGCGCGTTCGTGAAGTCCAGCGCCGGCCTCGCCGAATGCGATCTTCAATTTCACTTCGGTCCGGTTCATTACGTCGACCACGGGTTCACCAAGCCGGGCGGCTTCGGATTCACCCTCGGACCTACGCTGTTGAGCCCGCAAAGCCGCGGCCGCATCATGCTCCGTTCCGCGAATCCCGCGGATGCGCCGTCGATCGACCCCGCGTATCTGTCCGAGCCCGCCGATGTGGAGCCTTTGATTGAAGGCGTGAAGCTCGCGCGCCGCATCGCCGGCGCCAAGGCCTTCGATCCGTATCGCGGCAAACCGGTGTTCGAGCCTGACGATCCCGAACTGTACGTCCGCGCGCGGGCCGAGACGATTTATCACCCGGCCGGCACCTGCAAAATGGGATCCGATGAGTTGAGCGTCGTCAATCCACGACTGGAGGTTCGCGGAGTGGCCGGCTTGCGCGTGGTGGACGCGTCCGTGATGCCGATGGTCGTGGGCGGAAACACTCAGGCCGCGACCATGATGATCGCTGAAAAAGCGGCGAGCCTGATGATGGATTAGCCGGTTTCAGGAAGACTGCGAGGCGGCCGCCTCCAGGCTGCGCAGTTTCGCGGCCAGCGTGGTCCTCTTCAAGCCCAGCATTTCCGCGGCTGCCGATTTGTTCCCGCCGCTCTTGCGCATCGCTTCTTCCAGGATCTGCTTCTCGATGTGACTGACGGTCTGTTCGAAGTCGAGACCCGTTTCGGGCATCTCAAACGAATCGGATATTGCCACCGCCGCCGGGGCTGATCCGGGCAGCGCGAAATCGGACGGTTCCAATGTTTCCCGATCCCCGCACAGCGCGATGGCGCGCTCCACCGCGTTTTCCAGTTGCCGGACGTTGCCCGGCCACGCCGACGATTGCAGGTGACGCACCGCGTCGGCCGATACTTCGCGCGGCGCGATCCCTTCATGAGCGCAGATTTTTTCGACGAAATGCCACACCAGCAAGGGGATATCGTCTACCCGGTCGCGCAAAGGCGGCGTCGCTACCGGCACTACGTTCAGGCGGTAATACAAATCCTCGCGAAATTTGCGGGCTCGGATCTTTTCGGCCAGGTCGACGTTGGTCGCCGCGATAACCCGCACATCCACGCGCACCGTTTCCGAACTTCCGACGCGCTGGAACTCCCGCTCCTGCAAAACGCGCAGCAATTTGGTTTGCGTATCGAGCGGCAGATCGCCGACTTCGTCCAGAAACAGCGTGCCGCGATGGGCCTGCTCGAAGCGTCCGACGCGATGCTGGAACGCTCCGGTGAAAGCGCCCTTCACGTGCCCGAACAGCTCCGCTTCCATTAGCGTTTCGGGCAGCGCGCTGCAGTTCACGGTGACCATCGGACCGCTCGATCGAGCGCCGGCCAGGTGAATCGCGCGAGCTACCATTTCTTTGCCGGTTCCGGTTTCGCCGGTGATCAGCACCGTCGACCTGCGCCCGCCCACCAGCCGGATGACGGCGGCGGTGCGCTCCATCGCGACGCTCGATCCGACCAGAAAGTCGCGCCACGGTTCTAAAGTCGTCTGTGGCAAAATATTGTCTCCGGGGTCTTGATCGGCGGATGCGGCCCCCCGGGATATTCAGGAAAGGGCGTAACCCACAAGCGCCCGAGGGTTAATACATGAACCTGATGCTGCAGGATTTCCGCTACGCGCTGCGCACGCTGCGCAAGAATCCCGGATTGACCATCGTCGTGGTTCTGTCGCTCGCCATCGGCATTGGAGCCAACAGCGCGATTTTCAGCGTGGTCGATGCCTTGTTGCTCCGGCCGCTGCCCTATCCGCAGCCGGAACGATTGGCGAATATCTGGCTGCACTCGCCCGGCCTGGGCATTTTCCGCGACTGGCCTTCGCCCGGCCAGTTCGTCGATCTCGAAAACGAAAATCGTTCTTTCGAAGAAATGGCCATCGCGAAACTGCGGACGGCGATCCTGACCGGCTTCGACCAACCGCGGCGCGTCGATACGATTCGGGCGTCTTCGACGCTATTGCGAATGCTGGGCGCGAAACCGATGCTGGGCCGCCTGCTGCTACCTGAAGAGGACCGTCCCGGCAAGCCGCAGGTCGCCATTTTGAGTTACCGGCTGTGGCGGGAATCGTTCAGCTCCGATCCGAACATCGTCGGCAAGAGTATCGTGCTCGATGGAAACCCCTTCGCCGTCGCCGGAGTGCTGCCGGCGAACTTCGGGATCGACGCGGAAGTGATGCCCGCCGAGGTTCCCATGGACAAAATCGACGCGTTTCTTCCGATGCCTCTGGGCGCGGATGCGGCGCAAAATCGCGGCGACGAAAATTACAACATCATGGCGCGGCTGAAGCCTGGGGTGTCGCGGCAACAGGCCCAGGCGGACGTCGACATCATCGCCAACCGGATTCGTGAAAAAGACAAGCGGGACCGGTCTTTCGGCATGACCGTAGTCGGCTTGCGGGAGCAGGTGGTGGGCGATGTCCGCCGCGCTTTGCTGGTGGTGCTGGGCTCGGTGGCGCTGGTGCTGCTGATCGCCTGCGCGAACGTCGCGAATCTATTGCTGACGCGTGCGGCCGGTCGCGAAAAAGAAGTGGCGATTCGTACCGCACTGGGCGCGGGCGGATGGCGAATCGTCCGCCAGTTGCTGACCGAGAGCGTGGTACTGGCGTTGGCAGGCGGCGCGGCCGGGATTCTTATCGCCCAGTGGGCGCTTTATGTGATTCGCGCCATCAATCCCGGAAATATTCCGAGGCTCGACGACATTCATATCGACGGCGCGGTGCTGGCGTTCACGTTTTTGGTTTCCCTGGTCACGGGCGTTCTGTTCGGCATCGCGCCGGCGTTGCGCGCCATCAAAGTGGATCTGAATACGTCGCTCAAATCGGGCGGGCGCAGCGGCAAAACCGAAGGAGGGCTCGCGCTCGGCCAAAACCGGTTGCGAGGACTGCTGGTGGTCTCCGAACTTGCGCTGTCGCTGATGCTGCTGATCGGCGCGGGCCTGCTGATGCGAAGTTTCGCGCGGATTCAAAATGTCTCGCCGGGGTTTTCGACGGATCACATCCTGAGCATGCAAATCGAGGTACGCGGTCCCGAGTACCGGAAAGCCGAGCCGGTCAGCGAGTTTTACCAGCGTGTTGAAGATCGTGTGGCGCATCTTCCCGGGGTGAAGAGCGAAGGCATGGTTTCCGCGCTTCCCTTGACCGGAGAGGTCGGGTGGGGACAGATTCACGTAGAAGGATACACGCCGCCACCGGGGCAGGAGCTGCAGGTGGATCTGCGCATGGCCACGACGGATTATTTCCGCACCATGGACATTCCGCTGATCCGCGGCCGGTATTTTTCCGATCATGACCGGCCGGGCGCTCAGGAGGTGGCGATCATCGATGAAAGCTTCGCGCGGCGCTTCTGGCCGCATGACGATCCGATCGGAAAACATCTGTGGTTCGGCGATCCGAAGAAAGCCGTGACTATCGCCGGCGTGGTGGGCGCGGTGAAGCAATACGGCCTGGAAAGCGACAGCAAAATCGTGGCTTATTTTCCGGGCCTGCAGCGGCCAGGTTCGTCGTATCTGGCGGTGAAAACGTCCTCCGATCCTGCGGCGCTGGCTCCGGCGATCGTCCGCGAAGTTCATTCGATCGAGGCGAACGCGGTGGTTTACGACGTTCACACCATGCAGGAACGGCTTCACGATTCGCTGGCTCGCCAGCGCTTTTCGACATTGATGCTCGGTGCATTCGCCGGGTTCGCGCTGCTGCTGGCGGCAGTGGGCGTCTACGGCGTCATGTCCTATCTGGTGACGCAGAGCACCCACGATATCGGCGTTCGCATCGCCCTGGGCGCGCCGCGGTCGAGTATTCTCGGGTTGGTGGTCCGACAGGGGATGGAGCTCGCCGCGATCGGAATTGCGGCGGGATTGATCGGCGCGCTCGCGCTGACGCGCACCATGGCGAGCTTGCTTTTCGGGGTGACCGCGACGGACCTGGTGACGTTCGGCACGGTGGCCGTGATCCTGGCGGCCGTCGCTTTCGCCGCGACGGTGATTCCAGCGCGCCGGGCGATCGGCGTCGATCCGATTGTGGCGCTGCGTGACGAATAAACGCGCGGTTTAGTGGAAGTATTTCCCCGCCAGAGCGGGATCCAGGCTGACAGCCTTGCTCCAGGTCTGCCGCGCTTCATCGTCCTTACCCACCGCCTTCAGAGCGTGGCCCAGGTTCAACAGGGCTTCGGAAAGATCGGGCTTTTTTTCGAGCGCGATCTGATAGCATTCCGCCGCTTTCTCCGGCTCTCCCGCCGCCTGCAACAGCAGGCCGAGGTTATAGGACAGCTCCACCGGCCGCTCTCCCAGGGCGGTCAGTTTCTGCAGCAGCTCCCACGCCCGTTGATGATCCTTGCGTTCGATGGCGATCGCGGCTTGCGCGCGCAGCGCGTCGGGATTTGCGGGCTGCAGCGCGAGCACGCGTCCGAAAGTCTCCGCCGCCGCTTCCAGATCCTCGAATTTCCAGCAGGCGAGGCCGAGATTCAACAAGGCGTCGATCCAATCCTTGCGTTTCTTCACGCAAGTCTCGAAGCTGTCGACGGCGCCCGCGAATTCGCCGCGCTGCAACTGCAGGAACCCGAGCCGGAACGCCGCGTCCTCGAAATCGGGCTTCACCGCGACCAGTTTTTCGAACAACTCTTCCGCTTCGTCGATTTTGCCATCGCGCTCCACCGCGAGCGCGAGGTTCCACAAAACTCCCGCCAGATCGGGTGAAGATTGCAGCACCCGTTCATAGGAACGGCGCGCGCCGGCGAGATCGCCGCGCTCCTGCAGCACGACGCCGAGATTCGCGTTCGCCTCCGCCGCTTCCGGGCGAATCCGCGTAGCTTCGCGATACGCATTGCCGGCTTGCTCCAGGCGGCCCGTTTTCTGATACGCGACGCCCAGGTTGAACCATCCTTCGTAGGAATCCGCCGCGACCTTCACCAGTTGCGACCCATGCTGCACCGCCGCGCTATAATCGCCGCGGCTGAGAGCCACCGCCGCCAGGCCCTGCAGCGCCTGGCGCGATTGCGGACGCAGCTTCAGCAGACGATCCGAATATTCCTTTACCTTGCCGTCCTCTTTATTGGCCGCGGAAAGGGCGATCAGGTTCGCCAGCAGCTCCGGCGAGTTGGGATTTCCCGCCAGCAGTTTGCGATACAGATCCCCTGCTTCGCTCAGCTTGCCTAATTGCTGCAGCGCCACGGCCCGGCCGAACCATCCCTGATCCTTCGCGGGACCCAGGTCGGCGCCGTCTTTCGGCAGCACTTTCAGTCCGGTTTCGAGCGCTTCCAGCGCGGCGGCCGGCTTGCCCAGTTGCAGCATACAGAGTCCACGGCTCAGGTAAGCCTGCCAGCGATCGGGATCGATGGAGGTTGCGGTCTCGAATTCCTTGGCCGCCTCCTCGAATTTTCCATCGCGCTCCAGGCAGAGCCCGAGATTGTAGTGCGCGGTGCGATGCTTCGGTTCGAGGCCGGCGACCTTGCCATAAGCCCGCGCCGCTTCGCTCCAATTCTTCTGTTCGAATCGCAGGTGGCCCAGGCCGGTGAACACTTCGACGGGTTGCTCGCCGCGTTCGGCGGCTGCTTCCAGCTCCGCGATCGCCTCATCCAGCTTGCCTTCGGAAGCGAGCATGATCGCGGTGCCCAAGGCGCTGGTTTTCGCGGGACGCTTCTTCTTTTTCTTGTCGTCCGGCGCGTCGCCGCGCATCAGCCTTTCGATCAGATCGTCATCCACGAAAAAGACGTTTTGCTGGTTGCTATCCGCCATGGCCTGCTCTCTCCGTTTCCTGTTTCTCGATCTCTTCCGAGTCGCTTGCTTACTTCTTAATGACCAGCGGCGCGACGCGCATCGCGCCAATCAAGCCGCTTCGTTCGCCGTGCTCGGTGAACAGGCCCACGCCGCCGGTCTTGATCCGGTCATCCGTGAAATCGTCGATCTTCTGGTCCTGTACCCAGGTGGTGAAATGATCGCCCACCGCGTCGAACCGGATGTTGTAGACCGTGTCCAGATTCACCTTCATCGGCAGGGGGAATTGCGAGCGCGGCTGCTCTTCGCCCTTGACGATTGCGTAACGCACCACCGCGACCGCCGGATTGATCCCCGGCTTCACGATCTCCAGCTTGGAGATGTAATAATTTTTCCCGTCCACCGCGCGATACACCCAGCCGATCGACTTGCTTTCGATCTGGGCCTGAAACTCCAGCCGGTAATCGGTCAGCGACATGGATGCCCGCAGAATGGAGATATCGTTCTGGCGGCGCACACCAGGCTCGGTGCCCCAATCGGTGATCCATCCGGATTCTCCGGTGGCCAGCGCCGGCGCTTCCACCACGTGCGGCCCGCTTCCCGCCGCATCCGCGCTGCCGCCTTTGCTCGAAAGATAAATTACCAGGACGATGAGGATCACGGCCGCGGCCGCCGCACCGAGTTTCGCCGCCACCGGCAGCTTGGTCCAGAAACTCTCCGGCTGCATCGACAGGCTGGGCAACCCGAGGTCGGGCGCGATATAGGGCCTGGGAGCCGGAACGTCGCGCGCGGTCTCCACTTTCGGTTCCGGTTTGGCGCTGATTTCGGGAGCCGGCTTCTCGAAGGCTTTCTCGATCGTCTTCTCGGGGGACTTCTCCGGGGACTTCTCCGGTGCTTTTTCGACGGTCTTCTCGATCGCCTTCTCGAGCGGCGCGGCAGCCTCCTCTTCCTTGGCTTCCGGCGCTTTGGTTTCTACTTCCGGTGTCTTCGTTTCCGGTTTGCGAAGCTTGCCGTTCGCGAACCGCGAATCCTGCCGTCCCCGTCGAACATCCTGCTTAACGATGACGCGTTCGGCGGGCTTCTTCTCTTCCGCCTTGCTCTCTTCGACCTTCGGGCTGGCCGGCACGGGTTCCAGCAACATTACAGGGCGCAGCGGCAGTCCGGTGGACCGCGGAATGTGCACGTCGACCGTCGCCGCGATTCCGGTGGTGAACACCGGCAGCGGCTTGCCCCGGCCCGCGGCGACGCCGTGTAGCGTCAGCGGCAGCGTTCGGGTGACCAACTCGGGAACCGGCTCGGGCGTGGGTTCAATCTTGGGTTCAGGCTTGGGTTCAGTTTTGGTTTTTGTCTTGGGCTCCGCCTTACGCGCGGTTTGAATTTCGGCGGCGGGAGTCTCGGTTTGCACCGGTTCCGAAAATCTTGGACGAAAGACGGCCGGAGTCTCCGCCTCAATGGCCACATTCTGCGGCGCGGGCGTGGCCGGCGGCGCGGGCACCGGATCGGGCGGCAACAGAACCACGGCGGGAGGCGCGACAGAGTCTTTCGCTTCGGGAATTTCGACGTCGGCTGTCTCGGTATCGCTCGAGTTGGCGTCGCGCTCTTCGAATCCGGTGGTGGCGAACGTCACGCGGGCCAGTTGCCCGAGCTCTAATTCGTATCCGGCAAACTCCAGCGCCGGTTCCTGCCACAACGAGGCAGCTTCTGGCGGAGAATAACGGTCTGTTGATATTTCCATCGGATCGTGAGTCGCCTCCGGTAACGCGTTTTCCGCGGCGCGCCGCAGGTCCACTTCAACCACGGGAATACTTCGGCCAAACTCGCGCACGTCCACCCCGCGATCGAGCGGACGGCCCGGGGAATTCAGCATCGATATCGCCTGATGCATGTGTACCTGCCCGGCGGGCACCAGTTCCGTTTCCCAGATCTCGAATTCGAGAGGCGGAACAGCCGGCGTCGCGGAGTGCTCCATTTCCAGGTCGGGCACCGAGATGGTCATTAGTTCCGCCGTCGCGGGAATAGGTATTTCGAAAAGAAATCCCGCCAGTTCCGCGGGGACCGGTTCTTCTTCCACCGCGACTGGCGACCTTAACGGTTCGGGAGACGGAGCCGGCCGCTGCGGCGGTTCGATCGCCTTCATCGCCGGAGCGGGAGCCGGAGCGCTGGGCGCGGCCACCATCACCGGCTCGGGTGCGGGAGCGGAGGGCTGCGCCGGAGTCTGCTGTGCCGGAGCCTGCCGCGTTTCTTCGGTCTTCTTCTTCTCCGTCTTAGCGTCCGCGGGCGGCTTGGCTTGCAGCAGCCGGTTCAGTGCCAGCTGGTTGTACTCTTCCTGATATTGCTGGCGATGCGCGTCGGAGCAGAATTCCCCGCCGCTGGTGAATCGCTTGAGGAGCGCCAACTCCTTGCCGCAATACAGGCATCGCATGTCTATGTAATCGTCCTCTTTCATCCGATGCTAAAGAGTGCTCGTAAGGCTTTCCATGCGGTAAAGCACTTATATCCAGGTTCTCAGGCGGACGCCTTATGGCCTCCTTAGGGGTTAGGCCTTAGAGGACCGGGGCCTGGATCCTGGACCGGGGCCCGTCGGCGTACCAATTCCTGTCCCGTTTTGGAACGGTTGTTGTTGATTCTACGCGGATGGCCCTACGCCGAATTAGGACCTTCCCCTATATGCCCGCGCTAAAGTTTTTTCCCTACCGGACGATGTACCAAGTGCTCAGCGCAAAGCTCGCGGGAGCCGCTCGAATCGCGGAAAAGTTCTTAGAATTTCAGCACAGGAGGCTGTATGGCGAAAGGTGAAGCGTTGAAGGGGCACATCGAAGCTCTGCGCAACGCAATTCCAGAATTGAAGGGCGTATTGCTTGCGTCCAACGAAGGCTTACCGATCGCGCATTCCTTATCGAACGGCGTCGGACCCGAATCGCGTGGCGGCCATGGCCGCGGCTGCGTCCAGCCTGGGACGGCGTATCAGCGACAGCATGAGCGTCGGCGCGCTGGGCGAAGTTTCGATCCAATCGGAAGAGGGCGCGCTGTTTGTCTACTCGGCCGGTAACAAAGCGGTGCTCGCGGTCATCAGCCCGCAAGGCGGCAACGCCGGATTGATTCACCTGGAAGCGCGCAGCGTCGCGAAAGAAATCGGCGACCTGTTCTAATCCGAGATATCCGCGCGGGCGGTTCCGCCGGAGCAGTGTCTGCAGCGGCAGTCATCCTTGGTGTTGAGCACAGTAAGGCCCTCTCGAACCCGGCGCGCGACGGCAGGTCCGGCGACGCGCGCCAATTCGTCTTCCGGCGCCTGCCGGACGCGTTCCAGACTGCCGAAGTGCCGCAGCAGTTTCGCCACGGTCTTTTCTCCCACGCCAGGAATCTGATCCAGTTCGCTGCGCAGGCGGCTGGCATTGCGGCGCGTGCGATGAAACGTGACCGCGAACCGGTGCGCTTCGTCGCGGACCATCTGCACCAGAGTGCAGCACCGGCGAGAAGCGGTCGAGAACCATCGGCTCGTCTTCCTGTCCGTAGACGTAGATCCATTCTTCCCGTTTGGCGATCGAAGCGAGCGGCTGATCCGGTGATGCCCAGCGCCTCCAGCGCGGCGGCGGCGGCGTGTAACTGGCCCAGGCCGCCGTCCACCAGCACCAGCCCTGGGACGTTTCGCGTTCTCTTCCTTCAATCGACCGTAGCGCCGCGTGATCACTTCGCGCATCGACGCGAAATCGTCGTTGCCTACCACCGTGCGGATCACGAATTTCCGGTAATCCGACTTCTTCATCTTGTCCGTCTTCCCACACCACCATGCTGGCGACCTTGTCGGTCCCCTGAATGTGCGAGATATCGAAGCATTCGATGCGATTCGGCGCGTTTTCGAGACCCAGCGCGTCCTGCAGCGCCGCCTCGATCGCTTTCGAGGACGGCCTCAGCACCCGGAATCGCTGCTCGAAACTGTGTTTCGCGTTCGATTCCACCAGGTCGATCATGGCGCGCTTCTGCCCGCGCTGCGGCGTGTGAATCTCGACTTTGTCGGCCGCGGCGCTCGGTTAGAAATTCTTCGAGCACGCCGCGATCTTCAAACTCCACCGGCACGTGAATGAAGGCCGGGATGTACGGATCGTTCAGATACACCTGCTTCAGCAGCGAGGCGAAAAATTCCGGCGGATCGAATTCGGCCTGATCCTCCCAGAAGAATTCGCGGCGATCGACGATGTGGCCGCCGCGCAGATGGAATAGATTCGCCGCGACCATGGGAGGCTCGGCGTAATAAGCGAAGATGTCGGTGTCGTTGCCTTCCACCTGCGCCATCTTCTGCTTCTCGCCCATTTCTTCCACGGTGTGCAGCAGATCGTGCAGCGCGGAGGCTTCCTCATAGCGCATTTCCGCGCTGAATGCTTCGCGACGCGATCGCGCAATTCGTGGGCCAGGTCTTTGTGGCGGCCTTCCAGAAACAGCTGCACCGCCGCACCGCCGCCGCGTATTCTTCGTCGCTGGTCAGCCCTTCGACGCACGGACCTAGACATCGATGGATGTGATATTCCAGGCACGGATGCGAATGCTTGCGCGTCAGATCGACGTTGCACGACGGCACTTTGAAATGGCGATGAATGAAATGGACCAGCCGGTGCGCCAGGTTCCCGGGAAAATACGGTCCGAAATAGGTGGACCCGTCTTTTTTCAAACGGCGCGTCACGTAGACCCGCGGATATCTTTCGCCGGTGAGCTTGATGTAGGGATAAGTCTTGTCGTCGCGCAGCAGGATGTTGTAGCGCGGCTTGTATTGCTTGATGAGATTATTCTCGAGCGCCAGCGCTTCTTTTTCGTTGTCGACCTGAATGAAATCGATGGCCCGCGCTTCGCCGATCAGCGATCCGGTCTTGACGTCGGCCAGGCGGTCGTCATTGAAGTAGCTGCGGACCCGGCTGCGGAGATTTTTTGCCTTGCCGACGTAGATGACGGTCCCGTTGGTGTCTTTGTAGAGATACACTCCGGGCAGCAGAGGCAATTCGGCGACGCGATCCCGGAGCTGAAATTCGTCCTTGATAACTCTATTTTCCCACTGCTAGTCAAACTAGCCTGAGCCGCGACCAAAGGAAGCGGTGGATGGTGGGCCTTTCCTGAATCTCCTATAATTAAGTCGTGGTACGCGTGTTTCTCGCAACTTGCGTGGCTGCATGCGCACTGGCGGCCCGGCCTGTTCCAACTCCGCAGACGGCGCAGCAGAAAACTCCTTCGAAAACCGCCGCGCAGTCCAAGGCCGACGAACAGGAGCCTCCCGAAGAGGATGAGTCCCTGAAGCCGCAAGTCTACGCGCTCAATCCTTTACAGGCGCAGCGCAACATCACCGCCGGCGATTTTTATTTTCACGCCAAGAAGAATTACCGCGCGGCGCAAAAACGCTACATTGAAGCGACCAAATGGGATCCGGGCAATCCGGAGGGATTCCTGAAGCTCGGCGAGGCCGATGAAAAGCTGAAGGATTTCAGCGCCGCGCGCGAGGCTTACCAAAAGTGCCTGGCGATCGACCCCAAGGGGAAGGACGCGTCCGAGGTGGAGAAGAAACTGGCTAAGTTGAAGAAATAAATCAGGCGCCTTCGCCCGATTCTTCCACCACGCGGCCGTCGAACAAATGAATGTTGCGATCGGCGTAGCGGGCGTAGCGCGGATCGTGGGTCACCATGCAGATGGTGGCGCCGCCGCGATGCAGTTCGCGAAGCAGATCCATCACCGCTTCGCCGTTGGCCGAATCCAGGTTTCCAGTCGGCTCATCCGCCAGCAGGATGGAAGGATCGCCGCCCAGAGCTCGGGCGACCGCGACGCGCTGCTGTTGGCCGCCCGATAGCTGCGACGGATAATGCTTCACGCGGTGCGACATGCCGACGCGCTCGAGCGCTTCATGCACCCGCTTCTTGCGCTCCGCGCCCGGCATGCCGCGATAGGTCAGCGGCAGCTCGACGTTTTCATAGACTGTCAGATCGCCGATCAGGTTGAACGCCTGGAAGATGAATCCGATTTCGCGATTGCGGATGCGGGCGCGTTCGCTCAGCTTCAGATTCTGGACCGGCTTTCCGTTCAGGATGTAGGTTCCGCCGCTGGGCGAATCGAGCAGCCCGAGAATCGCCAGCAGCGTCGACTTCCCGCAGCCTGAAGGGCCGGCGATCGACACGTACTCGCCCTTTTGTATATCCAGGTGAATCCCGGCGAGCGCGTGCGTCTCCACTTCGTCGGTGACGAACACCTTGGTTACGCCGTCCAGATGAATCAGAGCTTCGGACATGTATTAATCTCCCACCTCTTTAATTGAGGCGAATTCGGGGATTCTGATCCTGTGCGGACATATCGGACAGAATCACCTGATCGCCTACCTTCAATCCGTCGGTTACCTCAATCGTATTGACCGAGCTGCGCCCCAGCTTCACCGTGGTGCGGGTCGCGCCCTTCCCATCCGGATCCAGCTTGAACAAACTCACCTGGCTGTTCGGCTGCCCGAACACCGGCCGGCCTACATAGACTACATCCGCCAGCCGCTCGATTTCAATGGTGCCGTCGACGCTCAGATCCGGCACCGCTCCGGGCGGCAGCGGCGAATCGAGTTTGCAATCCACCGTTCGGGTCCCGTTCACAATCGACGCATCGATACGAATAACGTGACCCGAGACGATTCCGTTCCGGGTATCGATCTCGGCTTTCTGGCCGAGAATAATATCCTTCGCCTGGGTCTCGGCGATCTTCAGCCGGGCCATCAGCTTCTTCGGCTGGGCCACTTTCGCGAGCACGTCGCCCGGATTCACCCGCTGGCCCACCTGCAGGGTCATCTCCTGCATTTTGCCTTCGATGCCGGCGCGAATGGTAAGCTCGGCGACCTTCTTCTTATTCAGCTTCCATTGCGCGTCAGCTTCTCGACTGGACCTGCTTCGATTCGAGCTGGGCATCCACCGACTCCTTCATGATGTCGAGTTTCTGCTTTTCCATCTTGATATTTATCGACCAGCTTCTGATAGCTCGCCCGGGACAGCTGGACGTCCATTTCCGCTTTCAGATTCAGCTTCAGCAGCTGCTCGTCGCGATCCATGGTCAGCTTCGGCCTGGTTCAGGTCGCTGCGGGTGCTGTCGACGGTCGACTGCTGATCGAAGGTCTGGCTCTGGAGCTGTACCTTGGTGTCGGCGTAATCGGCCTCGGCCTGCTTGACCTGCCATTCGTGGTCGTTCGCGTCGACTTCCATATCCGGATTGGTCAGCACCAGTAATATGGAGTTGGATCTCACTTCGTCGCCGGAGTGCGTCAGAATTTTCGCCACCTGGCTGTCGGACGGCGCGGGAATCCACACGATGTCTTCCGGCACCAGGGTCCCTAGACCGCGGACTTCAATGCACGATAGGTCCGCGCTTGACGGTATCGATCCACACCGTGGCGCGCTCCACCGTGGGCGCGGCCGGTTTCAATAGCGAGAGGCGCCAGCTAATCACCCCGACGACTGCCAGCGTCAGGATGATATAGATGACTCGCTTGATCATCTTCTTCTTTGCGACACCTTCGCGTTTAACGTCCATGAGGAGTTCCTGATTGAAAGAATAGAACCGCGTTAGGATTCGGGCACGCGCCCTGCCATCCGTTTTGCTGCCTAAATCCTATGGCATTGAAGGGGATTTTGCAATACGCCGGGCCAGCGATGGATCGCGCTTCTGTTCGGAGATGGGACGGTGTGTGCGGATGGGAAACGGAAGGTTTTGGAGCGGGAGACCGGATTCGAACCGGCGACATCAACCTTGGCAAGGTTGCACTCTACCAGCTGAGTTACTCCCGCGCCCTTGGAGTAGACTCTCATTGTCGCGCCATGCGAGGGCGATTGTCAAATTGCCGGGAATATGTTTTTGACACTCGAAATAGTAACCGTCCCGTAGCAAAAACGGGAGGTTACAAGAATGTTGTGGGTCTTTGTAATGATATGAAAATAAATGCTTTAAAATTCCTAAACTTCCTGGTTCGTGATTTTGGTTTTGTGTTATGCTGAAACACGTCGCATCGAAAGACGGACGCTCCTAAGACGCGTTCGACTGATTGTTACGGGCTGACGGTTCCCCAACAGAATCGCTGGATAGAGGTCTAGGATTTCCACACCGTGTGGAAATCGTGTGGGAATTGTGCGGCCATTTCGATTGGGTAACGGAGTATGAACGGTACATGCAAGGGGAAACCGAGAAAATGGCCAGCGCATCTGTCGTCGATTGGGAAGCAAATCCGTGGGACAGATCAAAGCGCGCCTTGACGGCGAAGATCAGTTCTCAGGCCTATCAGAACTGGGTCGCCAAGACTGCTTTCGAGAGCCTGGAACAGGGCTTGTTGCGCGTCGCAGTCCCGGATCAGGTAACCAAAGAGTGGATGGAGCAGGAATACGCGGAAGAAATCCGCGAGGCGATTCGGGAGTTGAATCTGCCGGTCGAAACGCGTAGTTTACATTGCCCGCGGTCGACCGCGATGCCGGCGAATGAAGCGCCGTCGATGGAACCGATTTTCGCCTCCGCCGCCGGTCAGTTGAATCCGAAATTCCGGTTCGACAATTTCGTGGTCGGCTCCTGCAATCAGTTCGCGCACGCGGCGGCGCGAGCGGTGGCGAACAGCCCTTCGCGCAGCTACAATCCGCTGTTCATTTACGGCGGCGTGGGCATGGGCAAAACGCACCTGATGCACGCCATTGGCACGCGCGCTGCTCGGAGCAGTACGCCGGCGATGCGCATCGTCTACACCTCCAGCGAGCGCTTCATGAACGAGATGATCACCTGCATTCGCGTCCGACCGCATGCCGGCGTTTCACCGCCACTACCGCTCGGCCGACGTGCTGCTGATCGACGATATTCAGATCCTGGCCGGCAAGGAACGCACGCAGGAAGAGTTCTTCCACACCTTCAACGAGCTCTACGATCATCAGAAACAGATCGTGATCTCGAGCGATTCGACGCCGAAAAGCACGCCCGGTCTGGTGGAGCGGCTGCGCTCGCGCTTCGAGTGGGGCCTGATGGTGGACATCCAGCCGCCGGATCTGGAAACCAAGATGGCGATCCTCGACAAGAAAGCCGAGACTGGAAGGCGTCACGCTGCCGGAAGACGTGCGGATCTACATCGCGACCAAAACCAAGTCGAATGTTCGCGAGCTGGAAGGCGCGCTGGTCAAGCTGGTGGCGTATTCCTCGGTCACCGGATCGCCCATCACGCTGGCGATGGCGCAGCAGGTGTTGAAGTACCTGATCCCGGGTCAGGAGCGGCGCATCACCATGGACTCCGTGCTGCGCGCGGTGGCCGAGCAGTTCCAGCTGCAGCCTGCGCAGCTGAAGCAGAAGACCAACGCGCAGCAGATCGCCTATCCGCGGCAGATCGCCATGTACCTGATCAAGGAGCTGACGCAATCGTCGCTGCCGGAGATCGGACGGATGTTCGGCGGCAAGCACCACACCACCGTGCTGCATTCGGTCCAGAAAATTGACAAGCTGCGCCAGAAGGATGCGGATTTGAACAGGCTGATCCACAGCGTAATCGACTCAATCCATTGAGGTTATTATGGTTTTCCACAACGCGGCATGTCGAAATCGCTTGTCGAATCGCTGTGGAAGAATCGGCCGGGGGCCCGGATCATGCTCGGTTCCGCACCCCGGATACTCACAACTTGTGATGACTTTAACCCCACGATCTTGCTATAATTTAGAGAGAAATCAACGTTTCAACAGTCCCTATGAATCCGGTTCTCTCTTAATAGTCTATTTAGAGACGAATCAGAGAGAAGAATCGCAGAAGGAACCGTCCATGGAATTCACCGTCAGCAGGGCCGATCTGGTTCGGGAACTGAACCTCTCGCAAGGCGTAGTCGAGAAGAAAACCACCATTCCGATTTTGTCGAATGTGCTGGTCGAGGCGGATGGCGATCGCATTCATCTGACGGCGACCGATCTGGAATTGGGGATTCGCTGTTCGTGCGCCGGCGCGCGTGAAGAAGTCCGGTGCGGGAACGATTCCAGCGCGCCGTCTGCTGGATTACGTGCGCCTGCTGCCGGATGCCGACGTGCAGGTGAAGATTCAGGAGAACCACTGGGCGAATCTGGTGTGCGGGCGGTCGAAGACGCGCATCGCCGGAATGTCGCGCGAAAGTTTTCCGGAACTGCCGGAGATGCCGGAAGTGCTGGCGGAGATTCCGATCGGCGTGCTGGGCGTCGATGATCGCCAAGACCGTGTTTGCGATTTCGATCGGAGGAATCGCGCTTCACGCTGAACGGCGCGCTGCTGGTGCTGCGCAAGGGCGGCCTGGTGATGGTGGCGACCGACGGGCATCGCCTGGCGATGGTCGAAAGCTCCGGCGAGCTGCCGGGAGTCACTGCGGCGTTACCGCGCGCTGCTGCCGCGGAAGGCCATGCTGGAGCTGCAGAAGCTGGCGAGCGATTCCGATCCGGCCGCGATGGTGCAATTTTCCGGCGATGAGAATCATTTATTCTTCCAGCTGGGTGATCGGTTGCTGCTGAGCCGCAAGCTGACCGGTAATTTTCCGGACTACGAACGCGTGCTGCCGAAGGATCAGCCGAATTCGGTGACGCTCGAACGCGAAGAGTTCCGCGGCGCGATTGAACGCGTGGCGCAGTTCTCCGATGAACGGTCGCGCGCGATTCGCGTGCGGGTCGGCGACGGCGAAGTGAAAGTTCATTCCTCGGTTTCCGAAACCGGAGAGAGCGAAGAAAGCATTCCGGCGGACTACGACGGGCCGGCGGTGGAGATCGGGTTCAACGCGCAGTACCTGCTCGATTTCTTGCGCGCGGTGCAGGACCGACAGGTATCTTTTCTGTTCAAGGATCCGCACAGCGCCGGCGAGCTGCGGCCGGGCGGCGAGAAGGCCGACAACTATCGCTACGTGATCATGCCGATGAGAATTTGACGCAAGTCCGCTAGAGAGCAAGCTCTCCTGTAAGTCAATACTATGTCCACCAAAGATACTGCCGCCGTTCCGGTTTACGATTCCACCAGCATCAAGGTGCTGGAGGGCCTGGAGGCCGTGCGCCTGCGGCCCGCGATGTACATCGGCTCGACCGGCGAAGCCGGGTCTGCATCACCTGGTCTACGAAGTGGTCGACAACTCGGTCGACGAAGCGCTGGCCGGTTACGCGACGAAGTCAACGTCACCATCCACGAAGACGATTCGGTCACGGTGGTCGACAACGGCCGCGGCATTCCGGTGGATCATGCACGAAGAAGAGGGCGTCTCGGCGGCGCAGGTGGTGATGACCAAGCTGCACGCCGGCGGCAAGTTCGATTCGAACTCCTACAAAGTATCCGGCGGTCTGCACGGCGTCGGCGTGAGCTGCGTGAACGCGCTTTCGGAGTTGCTGGAGCTCGAAATCTGGCGTCCGCGCAAGGGCGAAACCGCGTCGTCGACCTGGGAGCAGGAATATGCCACGGGCATTCCCAAGGCTCCGCTCGCGAAGACCGGCAAAGCCGGCCGCAAGACCGGCACCAAGATCACCTTCAAGCCCGATTCGTCCATCATGGACGCGACCAAGTTCAACTTCGACACGCTGGCCACGCGGCTGCGCGAGTTGGCGTTCCTGAACAAAGGCCTGAAGATCACGCTGACCGACGAGCGCGAGGAGCCGGCGCGCGCCGCCGAGTTCCAATTCAACGGCGGCATCGCCGAGTTCATCAAGCACCTGAACAAGGGCAAGAGCGTCCTGCACGACAAGCCGATTTACTTCGAAGGCGAGCGCGAGCTGCCGAACGGCGGATGCTGACCATGGAAGTGGCGCTGCAGTACAACGATTCCTACTAGCGAAACGGTGTTCAGCTTCGCCAACAACATCAACACCGTCGACGGCGGCTCGCATTTGAGCGGTTTCCGCAGCGCGCTGACGCGCACCATCAACGCCGCGGGCAAGGCGGCGGGCTTGTTCAAGGACGTCAAAGAGAATCTCACCGGCGACGACGTGCGCGAAGGTCTGACCGCGGTGATCAGCGTGAAGCTGCCGCAGCCGCAGTTCGAAGGGCAGACCAAGGGCAAGCTCAATTCCGATATTCAGGGTTACGTGGTCCAGTTCATCAACGAAAAGCTGGGCGAGTTCTTCGACAAGAATCCCAGCGTGATGAAGAAGATCGTGTCGAAGGCGATCGATGCGGCGCGCGCGCGGGAAGCGGCGCGCAAGGCTCGCGATCTGACGCGTCGCAAAGGCGCGCTCGATTCCGGCGGCCTGCCCGGGAAGCTGGCCGATTGCCAGGAGCGCGATCCGGAGCGCTGCGAGTTGTTTCTGGTCGAGGGCGAATCGGCCGGCGGCACCGCGAAGGGCGGGCGCGACCGCCGCTATCAGGCGATTCTGCCGCTGAGCGGCAAGATCCTCAACGTCGAGAAGGCCCGCTACGACAAGATGCTGGGCCACGAAGAAATCCGCGCGATGATCACCGCCATCGGCACCGGCATCGGCAAGGACGATTTCGATCCGACGAAGATCCGCTACGGCAAGATCATCATCATGACCGACGCCGACGTGGACGGCTCGCACATCCGCACGCTGCTGCTGACGTTCTTCTTCCGCCACATGCAGGAGCTGATCAAGCGCGGCCACATCTTCGTCGCGCAGCCGCCGCTCTATCGCATCAAGAAGGGCAAGAGCGAAAAGTACATCAAGGACGACAAGGAATTCACGCGCGAGATTCTGCGCCGCGCGACCGAGAACCTGAAGGTCGAGACTGGGCGACAAGAGCGTTCTCGAAGGCACCGAGCTGCGCAATTTCCTGATGTCGCTCGACGAGCTGCAGATCACCTGGCGCCGGCTGGAACGCCGTCTGCGCGATCCGCGCGTGGTGGAAGTTCTGGCGCGTACCGACTTCGCCATCGACACCAAAGCCGATTTCAGCGAACAGGCGAATCTGCAAGCCGGTGTTCGAGGCGCTGAAGGCCCTGAAGATCGAAACCGAGCTGAAGCGCGAAGAAGAACACTCGGCCTGGATGGTGACCTTCAAGGATCCGACCAACGCGGAGCGCGCCATCAACCTGGAACTGGCCGGCCAGCCCGAGTACCGCCGCCTGCGGACGCTCGCGCAGACAGACCGCGAAGTTCAATCAGCCGCCGTTCGTGGTGGTGCGAGAGAATCAGCGCGAGACGCTGGCGGATGGCGCGAGCTGCTGGCCTACGTGAAGAACGAAGGCACGCGCGAAGTGAGCATCCAGCGCTACAAGGGTCTGGGCGAGATGAACGCCGAGCAGCTGTGGGAAACCACGATGAACTCGGAAACGCGCACGCTGCTGAAGGTGTCGCTCGAAGACATGGTGCAGAGCGACCAGATCTTCACCACGCTGATGGGCGAGAACGTGGAAAGCCGCCGCAAGTTCATCGAAGACAACGCGCTGGACGTGCGCAATCTGGACGTTTAGTGATTCTTGAATCGCGAAGACTTCCGAAAGCTGGCGGAAACCCGGCTGGAGGATGCGAAGGCGCTGCTGCAGGCAGGTCGTTTCGACGCAGCTTATTATCTGGCAGGCTATGCGGTGGAGTGCGCGCTGAAGGCGTGCGTCTGCGGGCAGACGCGCGAATTTGACTTTCCGCCAAAAGAAACGCGCGACTATTACACTCACGATCTGGACAAATTGCTAAAGACAGCCGGCCTGCGGGAAGCCTTTCGATGAGCAGGATCGAGGCTGACGAACAGCTTGAGCGAATACTGGGATGTGGTGAAGGACTGGAATGAGGAAAGCCGTTATAAGAGCGCTCGCCGGCGCTGAATCGACGGCAAGAGATTTGATCGTGGCCATTTCCGATGCCGATCACGGAGTGCTGCAATGTTTATCCAAATATTGGTAGAGCAAAAAATCACGGCGGGCCAGGCCATCCTGGACGAGTTGCGGAAAGACGGATTTCCGATTAGCGGAGCGTTTTGGATTCGAATGCCGGAGTCCGGCTATTGGCGGCTGGTGATTGGCTCAGCTTATGTGGAAGAAATCGGTCCGATCGAAGCGTACCGACGGCTGCAGAGCGTGTTGGCCCGGCTTCGACTTCCACAGAGTTTGAGGTCCGAACTTTCCGGCAGCATTTCTTTGCTAAGCCCGCGCGATCCTGCTTATGAAGGCTTGCGCCAGGATGCGAAGGGGCCAGGTCAATTCGGTGTGAGCTGGAACGCATGCGACTCCCGCCAATGCTTTTCAGGACGCATATTTTTACGACGGCCACGGATAGTTAATCCACGTACACGCGCTTCACCCGCGCGTGGATTCCGCACAACACGCTGTAAGAAATCGTCCCCGCCCAGCGCGCGATCTGTTGCGCGTCGATGGACGCCTCGCCTTCCGAACCGAGCAATGTAACCGCGTCGCCCGTGCGCAAAGTGGTTCCCGTGGCATCGATGGTGGTCAAGTCCATCGACACCGCGCCGACGATCGGCACCAGTCTTCCTTGCGCGATCACCTTGCCGCGATTCGACAAGCGATGCGGAATTCCGTCGGCATAGCCCGCGGCCAGCACCGCGATGCGCATGGGGCGCGCGGCGCGATGGATGCCGCCGTAGCCGATCAGGGCTCCGGCTTCGATCTCTTTCACGGCGAGCACGGTCGCCTTCCAGGTCAGCGCGGGCTTCACCTTCAAGGCCGCTTCGGGAACGGGACCGCGGCCGGGCGACACGTATCCGTAGATCGCGTGACCCGGACGCACCAGGTTGCCCCAGGCCTCCATGCGGCGATAGGCGACGGGGATGGTGCTGGACAGGTGCACGTAGCGCGGCATCGCGTTGCGCGCGCGAAATTCCGCGAGCACGGCTTCGAAGCGCGCGATCTGCTCCTCGGTCTGGCGGCTTTCATAATTGGCGGACGACGCGAAGTGGGTCATCAGACCTTCGAGCGGAGCGGACGCCGCCGCGACGCGATCCGCGATTTCCTGCGGCGCCGCGCGCGTGCCCAGGCGGCCCATTCCGCTATCGATCTTCAGATGATACGGAACGCGGACCGCGGCCAGATCTTCGAGCGAATGAATCACCGGAGTCAAGTGAGAACGTCGCCAGTCCCTCGCGCTCTTCGGGAAGAAAATCGGCCATCACCAGAATGCGCGCGCGATGCCGGCCTGGCGAAGCGCGATGCCTTCCTCGCACGTTGGACACCGCGAGCCAGCGCGCGCCTTCCGCTTCCAGCAGCGTGCGACACTTCCGACGGCGCCGTGGCGATACGCGTCGGCCTTCACCACCGGCATGACTTCGGCATGGTCGCCGACCACGGCGCGCACCGCGCGATAATTCTCGCGAATTCTGCGAACGCGAGACTTCTACCCAGCTCCGCATAGTTTCCTGAATAAATTTTCGTACGCGTCGGTCACCGCGTCCCAACTGTAGCGGGAACGCACCCGATCCATCGCCAGCGCGCGCCATTGGTCGCGCTCCGCCTCCGGCATTTCGATGACGCGGCGCATCACGCTGGCGAGGCTCGCGGGAGTGAACGGAATCCCAGCGCCGCCGGCGACCTCGGCATTTTCCGGAGTGTCCAGATACAGCGTCAGCGCGCCGCGGCCCATGGCTTCGATCAGCGCCGGATGTGTGCCGCCCACCTCGGTCGCGTGAATATAAGCGAAGCAGTGCGAACCGAGCTCGATGATAGCCATCGCCATAAATCGCGCCGGGAATCACGATGCGCGGATCCTTGGTGTCGCGAACCTTTTGAATGTAGTCGGCCGCGTAGGGGGCGTCGCCGATCAGCGCCAGCTTCAGCGGCGTGTCCACTTGCTCGAATGCTTCGCGCACCAGCAGCGCGTTGTTCTCCGGCTCCATGCGGCTTACGTAGAGAAAATATTTTCGCCGTTCGAGACCCAGGCGATCGAGCTCGTCTGACGCGTCCACCGGCTCCAGTTCCGCGCCGTAAGGAATCATCTCCGAATCGCGGTGGTAGCGTTCGCGATAATATTCGGCGATCCTTTGCGCATCGGTGACCACCACGTTCGGCATCCACGTCGCCAGCCATTCGGAAAGCCGATACCAGGCCTTCGCCGCGCGATTCCATTTCTTGCGATGGCGCTCCAGGCCGTCCACGTTCAGCGCCACCGGCATGCCGGCGAGCCGCGGCATCCAGGTGAAGATCGCGTTGGCGGCGTTGCAGTAGAGCACTGCGTCGTATCGGCTGCGCCAGCAGATGCAGACGTGGAAAGAAAGGTGTGCGCCAGGGTATCGAAATATTTGTGACGGATGGTGGGCAGGTACTTCAGGTCCACGCCGCGATAGGCGGGTTCGGAATGACGCTCGCGGCAGTAGACGGTTACCTGATGGCCGCGCGAGTGCGAGACGCGTGGATAAGTTCCTCGGCGAAGGTTTCGAATCCGCCGTAGCGGGCCGGAATGCCGCGAGTGCCGAGAATCGCGAAGCGCACTGCCGCCGCTGGTCCGTGCTGCCTTATCCGCGCGCGGCGCGCGCCTTGGCGATGGAGCGCGCGGTGGGCTTTGGAGCGGGACGGCTCACCGGCTGGTAGGAAAACCAACTGGCGATGTAATCGTCCTTGACGCGGCGGCGCTTCATGATCTCCCGCCGTTTGGCCACCACGCGCCGCCAGTTCCGCGCGAGGTACCAAAAGGCCTTCAGCGAGGTATGTTCGCGCACCAGGCAGGCGCCGAAGACCAGCAGATCGCGCGCGGTGATGGAGAACCAGTTGCGGCGGTACAGATCCGGGTCATGTTCTTGATCCGCATCAGGAACCGGTTCTTCACCGAGTGCATGTTGATTTCCGGCGGCAGCGCGCGGCGATTGCCGGGCAGCACGTTGCGCACGTGATAGCCGCGGGCGAGCGGCGTATAGATGCAGCGCCAGCCCATCAACTGCGCGCGCCAGGCGACGTCGGCGTCTTCGCGATAGACGAAAAAGTCGGGATCGAAAAACTCGCCCTGGATCGAAATATCCTCGATCATCTGCGCCGGTACAGCGCCGCCGCGGCCGTCGCGCCGAAGACGTATTCGAAATTAAGATAATGGCCGTTGTCCACTTCCTGGCTGCCGCGATCCAGATGGCGCAGCATCGGCGTGAAGTAAATGCCGGTCGAATCCACCAGTTGCTTTTCCGGCAGATCGAAGCTGGCGCGGATGGTCAGCAGCTTGCCGCAGACCGTGCCGACCTTGGGATCCATCTGGCCGGCATCCACCAGCGCCTGGATGAAGTTCTGTCAACAGAAGGACGTCGGGATTCAGCGTCAGAACCCATTCGCCCGTTCGATAGCCCGATGGCCTGATTCTGGGCGGCCGCGAATCCGATGTTTTCGTCGTTGTAGTGGATCCGGCAGCGATCCTGCGAACTGTTCCAGAATGTCCACGGTGCCGTCGGTGGACGCGTTGTCGATCACGACCACTTCCAGGTTCGGATACTTCTGTTCCAGCACCGATTCCAGGCATCGTTTGATGAACCGGCCGCTGTTGTAAGTCACGATCGTGACGGAGACTAAGTCGTTATAGGCCATGCGTTATGAATAGTTAAGCCACTGCTTCTCTGCCTATCCCTCGCTTCTGTGACGAGACCAGGCACAGCCCTGCAAATTCGAATAATCCTGATGTATGCTCTGACGGAGGTGAAACTTCGCTCCCGGATCATCCCGCGAACCATCCGCGGAACGGAACTGAGCACCACCGCCGCGCAGATTCCCCGGTAAGCCAGAGGGCGGAAGTGCTTTGCTGCATACCTTAGAAGGCTAACACACCAATAGACGGCTCGGCATCCGGGCGGGAATTGAACCAATGGAATGCCCCCCAACGTGACTCGCCAGTACCGACGGAACATACTGCGATCCGGTACCCGGCCATGCGCGGCCCGGCGGCAAAAATCCACATCCTCAAACCAGACCGGATAAAACTGCTCGTCGAACCCGCCGAGCTTTCCCAAACATCCCGGCGGATCATCAGAAAAGCCCCGGCGGGTTGTTCCACTGCGCCCGGCTGGTCCAGATCGCGATCCAGATAGCGATACTGCCGGTTGACAGGGTTCGAGGGCCACAGGCGATTGATGCCGAACAATTCAAAGATCAGAGCTGCCGGGTCGGGAAACGGCGAATGGTGAATCCGCTCTGCGCGCGGCCGCTCTCATCGATCAATTTGCCGCTCGCCAAGCCAAATCGACGGCTGGCTCCACCAGCTGGTCAACCGCCGTCAGCAAAACTGACGTCAGGATTCAGAAGGAGAACGAACTCCGCGTCGCGTGGATCGGATCGCCTGGTTGACGCGCGGCGGCGAATCCGCGATTCTCCGCGTTGGCGATGACCTGGACACCTGGGTGCAGCCGTGCGTGGTCCACGGTTCCGATCCTGAGACGCATTATCGACGACGATCGGCCGTAAGGGTGGGCGCCATTTTAGCGAGTCCGTCGAGGCATCGATCGATAACCTGCTCCGAATTGTAGGTAACAATTACCGCCGCAGCAGCCAGAAGTACGCCCTCCAGTACCAGTCAAAACCGGTTTGCTGCTCCAGTGCAAGAATTGTCCGCCTCACTTGCCTCCACGACCTCGCGAAGTCTTTTCGTACTGGCTTTATTGCCGATGCCGCGGGCTACCCTCCACCCGGACCATTTGCCTTTAAGGAACGCCACAGCCCTTTACCGTGGCGCAGCGCTAGCAGTCCCCACAGCAACTGACCTGCCACGATCGGCCAACGAGCTTCGCCGCGAAAATACTTCGCGGTCAACACGGACTGATTGCGTGCGATCAACCTCACCGTGTCCGATTTCCACGCCCCCAGCGTTGCGCTGCCGCGATGCCAGCTGACGGCGGCCGGCAGATAGATGCCACTTTTTTCGCCGAGCGCGCAGCGAATTCCGAAATCGACGTCCTCCAGATACGATCCGAACAACTCATCCAGAGGTCCGATCTCGGCGAACAGATCGCGCCGGAAAAGCGCCGCCGTCATGGAGGCGAAACGGATCTGCCGCGGCTGGTTCCACCACGGTGAGTCCGGTTTTCCCGCTCCGCAGCGGCACGCGCAGGCTCCACGGGAAATTTCGTCGAAGGTGCCGTCCAGAATTTCGGGATTCGCCGCGTTCAGAATTTTTCCCGTCGCGAACGACGCATTCTCGCGCTCCGCCGCTTCGAGCAGCAACGCGAGCCAGTCCGGAGCCAGCGTGACGTCGTTATTCAGAATCGCGACCCAATCGGTCGCGCGCGGTTTCGATTCCGCGATTCACCGCCGCCGCGAATCCCAGATTTTTATCGAGACGCACCACGCGGGCGCCGGCGCGCTCGGCCAGCGCCGCCGAATCGTCCGACGATCCGTTATCCACCACGATAATCTCGTCGAACGCGACGGTCTGATCCCGCAAATTCCGCAACAGGGCGTCGAGCAGATCCCGGCGATTCCAGTGCGGAACGATGGCGGCGACCGTCATGGCCATTCTCACGAGAACCGTTTCTTAACCAGGAACCAGAAGTTATAAAATCCGTCGCGCCACGGATTCAATTTGATTTCACCCAGCCGCGAGGTATACATGATCGAAATTTCCGCGAACCGCACGCGATTGCTCTTCAGCGCCTCGATCTTGATCTCCTCGGAGAACGCCATGCCGTCGGAAATCAGCTTCATGCTTCGGGAGATCGAGCGCCGAAACACCCACATGCCCGATTGCGAATCGCGCACCCAGCGGAAATAAAGCAGCGACATCGCGAACGACAAGATCAGATTCCCGAGCTTGTGCTTGAAGCTCATCGCATTGCGAATCGCGGACCGGAAAACGCGAGGCGTTCAGAAAATCGACGTCCAGGTGCAGGAACGCTTCCAGCAGATAGGAGATCGCGTCCGGCGGATAGCTGTGATCGCCGTCGAGCGTGACGATCATGTCGCCGGTCGCCGACGCGAATCCGGTCTTGTAACTGCGCCCGTACCCGCGCACATTCTCGCGAATCACCTTGGCGCCGAATCCGCGCGCGACATCGGAGGTCCGGTCGGTGGAGCCGTTGTCGACCACGATCACCTCGTCGACGAACTCCGGCATGCGCCGCAGCACCGACTCGATCCCCTGCTCTTCATTCAGGCACGGAATGATCACCGTGATCCTCTGGCCTTTATACATTCGAACGAACCACCAGAATACAATGAGTTCTATGAAGCTGTCGGTTTTTTTAATAGCCGCGACCCTGGTTGGCTCGGCGGGCGCGGCGTCCGCCGCCGACCTGGGCGATTATAAAACGGTCTACCTGCTGCCCATGAGCAATGGGCTCGATCAGTTCCTGGCCATCAAACTCACGACGGACGTGGTGATGCAGGTGGTCACCGATCCGCAGAAGGCCGATGCGATTCTTACCAGTCAAATCGGCGAGGCATTCGAGCAGAAGCTCAACGACATGTACGGGCCCAAGCCCAAGGCAAGCGATGACAAAGATAAGGATAAGGACGACACCAGCCCGCATCGCATCGCTGCTTCCATCACCCGCGGCAAGGGCGCCGTATTTCTGGTGGACCGCAAGACCCATGGGGTGGTGTGGAGCGATTACGAGAAACCCAAAAATTCAAGTCCGGACGAAATGAATCGCGTCGCGGAAAAGATCGCGCAGAAACTTGAGAAGGATCGGAAAGGGCAATAGACGGTGTCCGGTGGATGGCGCCTCAGTCCGCGCTTTGAAGATGCGCTGATCTACGCCACCCGTCTGCACGCCGGGCAGGCGCGCAAAGGCTCGGGCATTCCGTACGTGTCGCACCTGATGGCCGTTTCCGCGCTGACCATCGAATACGGCGGCGGCGAGGATGAAGCCATCGCCGCGCTGCTGCACGATGCGGTGGAGGATCAGGGCGGCGAAGCCACGCGCCTGGAAATTCTGGATCGATACGGCGAGCGGGTCACCGCCATCGTCGACGGCTGCACCGATACCGCCGTTTTTCCGAAGCCGCCCTGGCGCCAGCGCAAAGAAGCGCTACATCGAGCACGTCCGCACCGCCCCCCGCGAAGTGCGCCTGGTGTCGGCCTGCGACAAACTCCACAACGCGCGATCCCTGGTGATGGATTATCGCGAGTGGGGCGAATCCATCTGGAGCCGTTTTCATGGCGGCCGTGAAGGCACGCTGTGGTATTACCGCACGCTGGTGGAGGCGCTCCATTGCGACGGCATCGCCCGCCTGGTGGAAGAATTGGATCGCGTCGTGACCGAACTCGAAACGCTGGCGGAAATGAGATCGTCCGTCAGGCTTTAGCGGCGCGATCTTGCGCGCGATCTCCGCCCGGTAGCCTTCCACCAGTCGCTCCGTCATCGATGCGAATGTCGCGTTGAGCGACCACTTCCTCGCGCGCGCGCTTCGCCATCGCCGCCGCTTTTTCCGGATCGTCCAGCAGCTCCACCACGCGATCCGCGAATCCCTCCGGATCGTCGGCCAGCGCGCAGATCTTGGCATCGACGCTCGGCCAGACCTTCCGCGCCCAGATGGGTGGAAACCACCGGAATCCCCGCGGCGAACGCTTCCAGCAGCTTCACCCGCACGCCCGATCCGCTCAGGATCGGACAGACGAACAGCGCATAGCGCGCAAGCGGCTCGCGGACGTCTTCCACGAAGCCGATCAGTTCGATCGCCTCCGCTTCCGGCAAAGAATGCCGCGGCGGCGGATCGGACCCGATCACCATCAATCGCGCGCGCGGCTCCTTGGCCCGGATCCGCGGCAGAACCTTTCTGACGAACCAAGCGAGCGCTTCCTGATTCGGCAGATGCCGGAAGCTGCCGAGAAACAGCATCGTGAACGGCTCGCGATCCTCGGTTTGAAACTTGTAGAGCGACGTGTCGATCCCGGCGCGATAGCCCGCGTCGATCCGCTGCCTTAAGCGCCGGCAGAAAAGACGCGAGATAGTCCGCATTGTCCCGGCTGCAGACCTGGATGCGGTCGGGCTTCGGCAGCAGGCGCAGCTCATAGCGCAGCGATCGCAGATATTCCCAGCGAGCCTGGGTCTTTTCGATCAGGTTCTTCATGTAGGGAAGACGCCGCGCGATGGATTGGAAATAGATGTCGTGCTCGAACAGAATGCTGGGGATGCGCCGGTATTCGCCGGCATACTGCCCCAGCACCGTGTACTCGAGCTGCAGCACGTCGATGTGGTGGAGATAGATCTGCCGATGGATCAGCCAGGCGAGATCGGCGATTGCGAAATTCGCGCACCGCGTGCGGCTCGATCGAGCCGAACACTTTCTGCCGGCCTTCCATCCGAACCACGTATTCCACCGATGCGCAGATCGCTTCCAGCTCGTCGTGCGCCTTGCGCTCGTGCGGCCAATCGAGCAGGACGATCAGGTGCAGGTCGCACAGCTTCGCCAGCTCGCGCACGGTTTGATACATGAATACGCCGCCGCCGTGCACCGGCGGACAAATCGGATACGGAGAAACGAACAGGACACGCAGACGATCCTGATGCGGCGCGGCGAAAGTGTCGCGAAAATGCCCGCCCAGCGGCCGGCGAAACGCCTCCGTATCGGAAATGGCGGCCAGCGCGTGAGCCCGCGATCGCGAGCGAACCGCGCGCGGAAGCTGCCAGCGTGGCGCGCGCGAGTCCCGAATAGATTCGTCCGCTCCGGCGAATCGCCGAAGAGCCAGCTCAGCATCGCGCCGGCCCAGGCGTAAGAAGAAGTGCGCCCACATGCGCCGCCATTCGTGGATGTTCTTCCAGGTGAACAGCAGAAAATTCTTTTTGAGGACGGACTGAATGTAGTCGTCGCTGAAGCGCTTGCCGATGGTGCCGCGATGCTCGTGATACACCATGCTCGCGGGCTGATACAGCACCTTCCAGCCGCGCTTCCACGCCAGATAGCCGAGGTCGGTGTCTTCCAGATAGAACGGCGCGAGCAGTGAATCGAATCCGCCGAGCTCCAGAAATTTCCGGCGATCGAAGGCGCAGGATCCGCCGCCGCCGTAAAAGCAAGGATAGAGCTCGCGAATCGCGGGATCGATCCGATGCCGGACGCGCAGGCTGCCCTGCTGCCACCAGCGCTTCCGTCAGGCCGGTCTCTTCGCGCTTCTTGTTCGGATCGGAGAAGAAGATCTGGCAGGAGACGGCGAAGACTTTTTCGTCCGTGAAGCGCGTCGAGCAGCGGCGCGAGAAAATCGCGCTCCACGCGCATGTCGCTGTTCAGCAGGACGACGATGTCGTTCCGCGCGGCTTCGAAGCCGGCGTTCGATCCGCCGCCGAATCCGAGATTCTCTCGGCAGCGAAACCAGCCGCACGCTGGGAAATTGCTCCAGCACGAATTCCGCGCTGCCGTCGGTCGAGCCGTTGTCGACCACGATCACTTCGCTGCCTGGCACGCTGTTCCGCCGCCGCGAGGACGGACGGCAGATATTTCGCGAGCAGATCGCGTCCATTCCAGTTCGGAATGACGATGCTCGCCGCGCGGGTGTCGGGTTTGGTGTCGGCTGGCAACGGTGTCTTGCCGCGCAGATCGGCAATACAGGTCGCATAACAGCAGCGACGCGGCCGCGATGAACACCAGAAGCGGCGAGAGTATCGCCAGCGGCAGCCCCTTGATGACGCGCCAGACCCCCCGCAGAAAGCGCCGCATCAAGATTTCAACCCTTCACCTGTGGACCGAGCCCTACCGCCCGGCCCATCTTCAGCCAGCGCGACTGGCGGATCATTTCAAGCTGCGCTTCCAGATCGTGAACCGCGCGCTCCAGTTGCTGCGCCCATTGCGTGCGCTCCACCACCGTCGCCTCAGCCGGTCGAGCAACCCGACCGTTTCGGCGAGTTCGTCGCACTTGGCGCTAAGCTGCGCCGAAAGCCGCGCCTCGAGTTCCAGTGCCCATTCCGCGCGTTTACGATTTTCGTCCTGCAATTCCTCGACTTTTTGGCTATACCCCGCGGCCATCGCGTTCGCCGCGGCTTGTTCCGTTTTCAATTCGTCCTGAACCTGCGTGATCCGTTGGAGCGCCGCTTTCCAGTCCTTCTCGAGTTGCAGCGCCCACAGATTGTGTTCCTCTAATTGGTGCTTTTGGTCGGCGTACAGGTTGAGAAGCTGGTCGCGATCGGCCGTGATGCCGGCAAGCCAGCGCTGATTTTTCTTGAGCTCCTCTTCGAGCAGGCCGATGTGGTGCTCGCGCTCGCGAAGCACATTGGAGGCTCGGGGAACGTAGACGAAGCGTCGCGTGGCGGCTGCTGGATCATGCGAAGCGCGGTCGACCGAACAAAGCGCGAGAAAGAAATGCGCCGCCGCGGGGTCGCCTGCGCCGCCATCGATCCTGGCATCGGGCGCGGAAAATGGAGGCTCGGCCGGCGAGAAGGCGATCGACTCGACGCGATTCTGCAGCAGAATCGTCACCCCGGGGAAGACTTGAAGTAGTGCCTCGCGAAATTCCTGATATTCGAATTCGTGAATGTGGAACGGATTGGGTCCGTCCTTCGCTCGCGATTCGGAATAGTACAGCGTGTTCGGGGTCGAGACCAGGAAAAGACCGCCTGGTCTCAGAACGCGCCGGCCTTCAGCGAGCAACTTATGCCAATCCGGGAGATGCTCGATCACTTCGAACGCGGTGAGCAAATCGAAAGATCCGCCGGCGAACGGCAGCGCCGTCGCTGAAGCCTGGAGAAATTGGCATTCGCGGATAATGCTCGCGGGCATATTGGACAGCCTCGCGCGACACATCGATGCCCGTCGCGAGCTTCGCTTCGTCCGCCAGCTCCGCAGGTGCCGTAGCCCGTTCCGCAGCCGATGTCGAGAATCCGTGCGCCTCGCGCGTAATGGCGCGGCAAGCGCGTAACGTGCGATGTGTTCCGCCCAGAGATCGTCGTTGACCTCGCCGGGGATGACGCGCTCGCCGGTAAACTCGATCACAGGACCTCGATCACCGCGCCTCGATCACAGCGCCGGAATCCCGGTGCCGATCCTGGAGTTCACTTCCACGCGGCAGGGAAAATGGAATTGGCCGTACATCGGTCCGTCGGGTGGAGCCATCTGGAGCGCGACCGCGTTGTCGATCCAGTCGCAGATCGAGTAATGTTCGAGGGTGCCGTCGGCGATCGCCGGCGAGAAAGAAAAGGTGGACGCGTAAAGCGTGGGCAGGTCGATGTAAAAATCGACCGTGCAGATCTCGCCGGCCAGCAGCGGCGGCAGGGGGTGGCCCTCACGAGCGGTGTTGGTTCCCGCGAAATCGACGCCCAGGTGGTTGCGAAACATGAAGCCGACGATGGGCCGGTCGAGATTGGCTCTTGGCTCGGACGCTGATTCGAACGACGATCGTTGAAGTTGGAGTCGAGCGATCGCCAGGTCCCGGCCGGATTCGTCGCAAACCGCGATGCCGAGGATCTCGGCGCGGCCGTCGCCGAAGCGATGATCGATGTTGGGGATGTCGCTCGATCAATCTCCGCCGGCGCTGTATGTGGCGTGCGTCGATGAGTTGAGACGTCGTGCGCCAGTATTGCGCGTCCTTGGCGGCCATCGCGGCCAGGTATTTCGAGACCACCAGATCCGTCTGGCCCGATGGCCATGACCCGGCCGTGGTCCAGCCACATCGCGCGATCGCCGAGAGCCTTCACGTCGCCGGTGGAGTGCGACACGAAGAGAATGGTGATTCCGCGGGAGCGCAGTTCGTGAACCTTGCGCATGCAGCGCTGGCGGAAGTAAACGTCGCCGACGGAGAGGGCTTCGTCCACCAGCAGAATCTCGGGATCGAGATGGATGGCGACCGCGAAGGCGAGCCGCACGATCATGCCGCTGGAATAGGTCTTGACCGGCTGGTCGATGAAGTCGCCGATCTCGGCGAAGTCGGCGATTTCCGGGAACCTGCGATCCATCTCTTTGGTCGGAAAGCCCGAGGATGGCTCCGTTGAGGTACACGTTGTCGCGGCCCGAAAATTCCGGATTGAATCCGGACGCCGAGCTCGAGCAGCGCGGCGACGCGGCCGTTGACCGTCGCGACCGCCCGAAGTGGGCTGCAGAATCCCCGCGCAGATCTGCAGCAGGGTGCTCTTGCCGCAGCCGTTTTCGCCGACGATGCAGAAGGTTTCGCCGCGTCGGACGTCGAAGAGACGTCGCGAAGAGCCCAATAATCCGTGATGAAATCGGCGGCGGTTGAAGGTGGCGAGTTCCTTCAGTCGATCGCCCGGCGCGGCGTAGATGGAGTAGCTCTTCGAAACGTTCGAAAATTCGACGGCTGGAACGGACACTACTAGAAATTGTAGACCAGGAGGCGAATTCTGAATAGAATAATGATATTCAGACCTGCTTATCTAGATACTTGACAGCGGCTCGCGCCCGCCGCATACGCTGGTGAGATACGCCGGTGTAGCTCAGGTGGTTAGAGCGACGGTCTCATAATCCGTAGGTCGCAGGTTCGACTCCTGCCGCCGGCACCAACTTCAGGTCCGTCCCGACGATTTGCTGAAACAGCCGATCGAGCTCCGCCTGCGAGTAATATTCGATCTCGATCCGGCCGCGCTGCTCGCTCAGCTCGACGATGCGAACGCGGGTCCCGAGCACGCGCTCCAATTCCTCGACTGCGGCCTTGACGTTGGGGTCCAGCTTTTGCGCTTTCGCGCTTTGCACCGGTACTTGGGCCGGTCCGACGTGAGTTCCTGCACCAGCGCCTCGACCTGGCGGACGGAGAGGCCTTGGGCCGCTGCCTTTTCGGCGACTTCGATCTGCTCCTCGGCAGTCGGCAAGCCTAGGATCGCGCGAGCATGTCCCATCGACAGGCGCTGGTCCGCGAGCAGGAGTCTGCACCTCCTGCGGCAGGCTTAAGAAGCCGGATCGTATTGGCAATGGAAGTCCGATCCTTACCGGTACGGCGTCCGATCTCCTCCTGCGACAAGCCCAAGTTCGCGGCCCAAGCGGTCGTAGGCGTGTGCGGTTTCGATCGGATTCAGATCCTCGCGCTGGATGTTTTCGATCAGCGCGAGCTTCCAGCAGCCGGGGATCGGCGACGTCCTGAACGACGACCGGCACCTCGGCAAGCCCGCCAGCTTGGCAGCTCGCCAACGGCGTTCTCCGGCGATCAGTTGGTATTGGTCGCCGATGGCGGCGAACGATCAGCGGCTGAATGATTCCGTTGGCGCGAATGGACGCAGCAAGTTCCTCCAGGCGGTCGGGTTGAAACACCGATCCGCGGCTGCATCGGATTCGGATGAATCGAGTCGATCGGCAGCGTGAGTGCGGATGCGCCGGATCGGTCGGCGGAGCCGGCGGCCGAGGCTCGCGGATCGACGCTGGGACGTGCCGGCAGCAGCGCCGATAGTCCCTTACCCAGCGCTTTGCGTTGCTTGTCGGTTCCGTTGTTCATTTTCGAGGATCTCCTTGGCGAGCTTGATGTAGCTTTCGGCGCCGCTGGAGCGGGGATCGTACATGAGAATTGGTTTGCCGTAGCTGGGCGCTTCCGCCAGCCGGATACTGCGCGGAATGACGGTCGTAAGGACTTGATCGTTGAAAAAACTCTTTGAGATCGTCGGCCACCTGGCGGGTCAGATTGGTTCGATCATCGAACATGGTCAGCAGGATACCTTCGATCTTCAGAGGATGGGAGAAGGCCTCGCGTATTCTGTCGATCGTATCCATCAATTGCGAGATCCCCTCGAGTGCGAAGAACTCGCATTGAATCGGGATCAGGACTGAATCTGCGGCAACCAAGGCATTCAGCGTCAAAAGGTCGAGAGCCGGCGGGCAATCGATGAGAATGTAGTCGTAATCGGACTCGAATCAGCTCGATCGCCTTGCGGAGACGATATTCCCGCTCAGGAAGATCGACCAGATCGAGATTGGCCGCCGACGAGGTTCTTGTCCGCGGGAACCAGATCGAGTCCGTCGCATTCTGTCGGAACTATCGTGTCGCGTAATGAGGCTCCAGCCACCAGCGCATTATAAAGGGTCGCGGTATTGTTTCCTTTTTCAATGCCGAGTCCCGTCGTGGAGTTTCCCTGGGGGTCGGAATCGATGAGAAGAACCCGGAGTTCGTTGGCGGCGAAGGACGCTGCCAGATTGATAGCGGTGGTCGTCTTCCCGACGCCGCCTTTCTGGTTGGTGATTGCGATGATCTTTGCCACGGTTGATCACTATCACGAATAGTATCACGTTCCACGTGGAACATCGCAATCAGACGATCTGTCACCCCAAGGAACCTTGTTCTATGGAGTCGGGATGTGGAAGTGTCTGCGAGATCCGCCTGACCCAATCAGGAGAGCACGATTCGCGGCACATTTGAGGGCAAGGACGTCAGCGGGGGCGACCGCGCGCGATACCAGCCAATCGTAACGATTCTTGTCATCTTCAGCGCGACCCGGAAGAACCTGGACATTTCGCAATGCCTTGAGATGCTTCCGATAGAAAAACGGCCTTCCGCTGATGAGATTCGATCAGCGTCACCTGCACATCCGGACGCAGGATCGCGAGCGGGATCCCAGGAAATCCGGCACCGGATCCGACGTCCGCACGACGAAGCGGACCCACGGGAAGTCTTGAAGCCAAGAACAGCGACTCGCAATAATGCAGCTGGACAGCGTCTTCAAGTTCCAGGATTCGCGTCAGGTTGATACGCTTCGATTCCAGCGCATCAGCAACTCGATAGTGCGATTCGAGCAGCGTCAAGTTGTTCGTCAGACAAAGTGCCGAATGGCGAGAACTCGCGAGTCAGGAGATCCCGAAACATCAGCGAGCCAAGACTCAGGTACACGTCGAGAACGGCGACCGCCGCCGGTGTCACGCCGGGAATGCCGCCCGGCCTGCCCCAGCGTCTCAGGGACGAACTCGCTCGAGCTTCTCCCGGACCTCCCGCGAAAGGCCGGGAATATCGGTATAGCAGAAATCGACCGGGATCCTGCGGCGCTCGGAATCCCGCATGCGCTCGACCTGGCGCTCCTGCTGGGCGATATAGCCTGCGTACTTGAACTCGTCTCGACCGTTTGCAAGACGCCGCTGTCAGGTCTCTCGCCCAAGCCGGTCTCGATCCACTCCCGCAGTTTGACGATGCGCCGCCTCCGGCCGGCGAAGCCAGATGCGACGTCGTCGGACGATCCTCCATCGAATGTGACCCGGCGTCCGATTCAGCAGCTTGTTCACGCGAGCCTTCTGCTCCTGCTTCCGTTGATACAGCATCCCAGCGCTCGATCGTCAACCAATCCGATCTCGCGCCCGATCGGCGTCAGTCGCTCATCCGCATTGTCGATCCGCAGGTGCAGGCGAAACTCCGCGCGCGAAGTAAACATCCGATACGGCTCATCCGCGCCCTTGGTGACCAGATCGCCGATCAGAATGCCCGATATAGCCCTCGGTTCGCTCGATGACGACCGGATCAGAACCGCCCACGAACGCGCGCCGCATTCAGTCCCGCGATCAGACCCTGGCAGGCCGCTTCCTCGTAACCGGAAGTGCCGTTGATCTGCCCCGCCAGGAACAGCCCGCGAATCGACTTAACCTCCAGCGAATGAGTCAGCTCCCGGGGATCGATCGCGTCGTACTCGATCGCATAGCCTGGCCGAATCATCTCCGCCGTCTTCAAGTCCCGGAATGGAAGCGACCATGCGGGTCTGGACGTCGATCGGCATGCTGGTCGACATGCCATTCACGTAAATCTCATTGGTATCCAGGCCCTCCGGCTCCAGAAAGATCTGGTGCCGGGTCTTGTCCGGGAACTTGACGATCTTGTCTTCGATCGACGGACAATAGCGCGGCCCGATGCCTTCGATCTGGCCGCTATAGAGCGGCGAGCGGGCGATGCTCTCCCGCAGAATCTGCATGCGTCTCCGTCGGTTGTATATGCAATATAACAAGGAACTTGCTCACGCTCTATCCGGTCAGTCAAGAAAGAGAAAGGAGTCGGATTCGCGTCGCCATGTTGCGGCTTCGAAGCGCGACCAATCGATGGTCCGGCCGTCGAGCCGTGGGCGGTGTTCCGGTCTTCAGGCGCTTCCAGTCGAGACCGAGGCGTGCGCAGCTGATCGCCAAGAAGATTCGACGGACGCCTCGCCGCTGCGGCCGCAGCTGTAGCTTTGCTCGCCGACATGGGCCAAGCCATTCAGAAATGTGCCGGTAGTGACGACGACCGCGTCGCTGTCGATGGTCCGGCCATCGCGCAGCGAACACGCCGGCAACGCGTCGAGGGCGACTCGAGAATCGACAGCTGAGCGACCTCGGCCTGCAAGATTCGGAGATTCGGCTCTTTTTCTAGCACTTCACGCATTTTGAGCCGGTACTGCTTCTTATCGCACTGCGCGCGCGGCGACCAGACCGCGGGACCGCGGCTGGTATTCAACAGCCGGAACTGAATGCCGACGGCATCGGTGACCTCGCCCATGACGCCGCCGAGCGCATCGATTTCGCGCACCAGATGACCTTTCGCGATACCGCCGATGGCCGGATTGCAGGACATCTGCGCGATCAGGTCGAGATTCATCGTGATCATCGCGGTCTTCAGGCCGAGCCGGGCGCACGCGCGCGCGGCCTCGCAACCGGCATGTCCGGCGCCGACGACGATGACGTCATAGCGATTGGTCACTTCGTCTTCATTTTAGCCTGTCGAGTTAAACTGACATGATTCACAGTGAAAATCCTCGTTATCGGCAGCGGCGGACGCGAACATGCCCTCGCGTGGCGCCTGGCGGGAGAAGGGCATTCAGATTTTCGGCAGCGCCGGGCAATCCGGGCATCGCCGGAATCGGACCCGTCATTGTCACTTCGGATTATCTTGCCGCGGCCGAAGAAATGCAGCCGGATCTGACCGTGGTCGGACCGGAAGCGCCGCTGGTTGCGGGAATCGTCGATCAGTTTCGAGCGCGCGGGTTGCGAATCGTTGGACCGGATCGCGGAAGCGGCGCAGCTCGAGGCGAGCAAGATTCACTCCAAGGAATTCATGCAGCGAGTCGGAATTCCGACGGCTCGATTTGAGCGCGTGGAATCGGTCGAAGAGGGACTTCGCGCGCTCGATCAATTTCCATATCCGGTAGTGATCAAGGCCGACGGGCTTGCGGCGGGAAAGGGCGTGATCATCGCGCAGCGATCGCACGGAAGCGCAGGACGGCGGTCCGAACGCTGGGACCGCGGTCTGGTGCATCGAAGAATTCCTCGAAGGCGAAGAGGTGAGCTTCATCGTCCTGTGCGACGGCCACAGTTTCGTGCCGTTTGAAGCGACGCAGGACCACAAAACGATCGACGACGGCGACACCGGACCGAACACCGGTGGCATGGGCGCGTATTGCGACGGGCGCATTCTGTCTGCGCAACGATACGCAGCGAATTCTCGACACGATCATCGAGCCGGCGATTCGCGCGACCGGATTCACCGGATTTCTTTATGCGGGACTGATGATGACGGCGGACGGTCCGAAAGTGCTCGAGTTCAACGTGCGGCTCGGCGATCCGGAGACGCAGCCGTTGATGCACCGGCTCGCGGCAGACGCCGATTTTGCGCGGAATCCTGATGCGCGCGGCGACGGGGTCGCTCGGCGGAGCGGAGTTGCGGTGGAAAACCGATCCGTCCGTGTGCGTGGTGCTCGCGGCGGCGGGATATCCGGGGGAAGTTCGCAACGGGCGATCTCGATCGCCGGCATCGAAAATTGCGGAGCTGAAGTGTTTCAAGCGGGAACGAAGATGAGCGCGCAGGGACTGGAAACCGCGGGCGGACGGGTGCTGGGGGTGACGGCATCCGGCGCGGACCTGCCGGAGGCGATCGCGAATACTTATGCGGCAGTCGGGAAGATCCACTTCGACGGGATGCAGTATCGCCGGGACATCGGTCAAAAAGGCCTGAAGCGCTGGGCACCTTGATACAAATCAGTTGATACAATTCAGGTGACGGGGACGTAGCTCAGATGGATAGAGCGGTCGCCTCCTAAGCGACAGGTCGGCAGTTCGAATCTGCCCGTCCCTACCACGGATTGAAGTCAGGAGCGCACAGGCGAAGCCGTTGTGAGCAGTCCAGGAAATGGTACCGGTCGCCTCCTAAGCGACAGGTCGGCGGTTCGAATCCGCCCGTCCGTACCAGATTTCGACCGTTCACTGCGCGGATTTGTCAGTCTTCGGCCGGGTGTGATCTAATGAAGTTTCACCCCTGCCAGATTGGTCCAGGCGACAAGTGAGAGTCTTTCTATGGCATACGTAATTGCGGAACCTTGCATCGGAGCGAAGGATACGGCGTGCGTGGACGCCTGTCCGGTGGATTGCATCCATCCGAAGAAGGACGCCGAAAAATTCCCCGCCGAGGACATGCTGTACATCGATCCGGTAGAGTGCATCGACTGCGGCGCGTGTGTTCCGGTATGCCCGGTCTCGGCAATTTTCGCACTGGACGACCTGCCGGAGAAGTGGTCGGATTTCGCGCAGAAGAACGCCGCGTTTTTCGGACGCTAAACGCTAAAGCCGATACGTCGCACTTTGGATGTCGGTTTCCCAGACCTTTACTTCACGCAGGCGGATCATTACTGGCGTGTTCACCAGGTGGTTCAGGACTTCCTCGTAGAAATATTCCGCGATGTTTTCGGCGGACGGATTCGTTACGTCGAACGGCGGAATGTCGTTTAGGAACTGGTGATCCAGGCGGTCGATGACGGCGCGCATGGCGGTTTTCACGTCGAGGAAATCCACCAGCAGGCCGGTGTCGTCGAGCTTTTCGCCTTCGATCACCACCTGCACCTTGAAATTGTGGCCGTGCACGTTTTCGCACTTGCCTTTGTAATTCCGCAGCGCGTGGCCGGCGGCGAAGGTTTGTTCCACAGTGACTTCAAACATCGAAAAACCTTTCTACGTCTTCCCGATTGGTGGTGAAGGAATAATCGGGAAGGCTGTCAAAGAAAATCTGGCCGTAGCGCGTCTTGGTGATGCGATTATCCAGCAGCGCCAGCACTCCGCGATCCGTCCGGCTGCGAATCAAACGCCCGAAACCCTGCTTCAACGCGATGGCCGCCTGCGGGACCTGGTAGCTGTGGAAGGCGTCGCCGCCGTCGTTACGAATCGCGGCGATCCGCGCCTCAACCACCGGATCGCTGGGGACGGCGAACGGCAATTTGTCGATGATAACGCAACTCAACTGATCGCCCGGCACGTCGACGCCTTGCCAGAAAGAGGAGGTCGCGAACAAGACGGCGTTGCGGCGAATTGCGAAATTCCTCGAGCAGCGCGGTTCTGCGGACCGGTGCCTTGCAACAGAGTCTGATAGGGAATCTCGAACGACACGCGATCGTAAATCAGGCGCATCTGCTGATAGCTGGTGAACAGCACGAAGGCCCGGCCGCGGCTGCAGTATCAGAATCTCGATAATCTCCGCGCGCGGCGGCGGCGGTGAACGCCGGACTGCGGGGATCGGGCAGGATCTGCGGCACGTAGAGCAGCGCCTGCTTCGCGTAATCGAAATGGCTGGCGACGATCAGCGTGCGGGCGTTGCGCAGGCCCAGGCGCTCCTTGGTGAATTCGAATCCGCCGGCGACGGCGAGCGTGGCCGAAGTCAGCACCACGGTGTCGATCGCGATCGAACAGTTTTTCGTCCAGCAGCGACGAAACGTCGATGGGCGTGGCTTGCAAGAACGTTCCACGGCCGCGCCGCTCGATCCAATAGACGTAGCGGCGGTCGTCGCCTTCCATCCAGAATTCCAGCCGGCGGGCGATTTCGCGAGCGCGAGAGATCAGCGGGATGGACTCTTCGGGCGGCGCTTTCAGTAATTCGAGCTGCAGGGCGATCAACTCGAGGCCGGCGAGCACGTCGCGATACAGTTCCTCGTGCTGCATCGAGGAACGCTTCGTGGGAGCGGAATCCGGTGCGGCCGTCCGTGGCGCCGAACAGGCCCAAGAAGTGCGGCGGCGCGATCGCCGGCGTGATCAGAATGCGATCCAGCTCCTGCGAGCCGAAATCTCCTTGCGATGAGCCAGAGCGGCGACGTCGCGGGTCAATTCCTCGAACTGGTAGCTGGAAACGGTGACGCCGAAGTATTGTCCGGCGACGTCCTCGATCTCGTGGGCTTCGTCGAAAATCACGGCGCCGTAGTCGGGAATGATGCCGCCCATTTCGCCGTCCTTCACCGCGAGGTCGGCGAAGAACAGATGATGATTGACGATGATGATGTCGCTTTCGAGCGCCTTCTGGTGCATGCGGGTGATGAAGCAGCGCTCGAACTGCGGACATTTCTGTCCGGTGCAGCGATCGGTGCGGGCGTCGATCTTGGCCCAGGCTCGCGCTCGATTCGGGAAGAGTCTTGATTTCGGCGCGATCGCCGGTTTCGGTGGATCTTTTCCCAGTCGCGAATGATCTGGAAATCGGCGACTTCTTCGAGGCCTTCGAGCACGGGCTCTTTTTCGGCGTCGTAAATTTTCTGGCGGCAGGCGTAATTGGCGCGGCCCTTCATGTAACAAGCGCGCAGCGGGCCGAGGTTCTTTTCAAGGAAGGGAATGTCCTTGAAGAAGAGCTGCTCCTGAAGATTCTTGGTGCCGGTGGAGATGACCACGCGCTTGCCGGAAAGAATCGCGGGGACCAGATAGGCCAGCGTCTTGCCGGTGCCGGTGCCAGCCTCGACGATCAGGTGCTGTTTATCGGCGAGCGCGGACTCGACGGCTTCGGCCATTTCGAGCTGGCCGTCGCGATATTCGTAGTTGGGATGCCATTCGGACAGCAGTCCCCGCTTGCCGAAGAATTGACGGACTGTGAGCGTTTTAGTCGGCACCGGAAAAGACGATTTTAACAGGCGGGGTGTTAACAAGCCCCTTTCCACTTACCGCGGCGAAACAGGATCATGGCGATGACGGCGTACATGGACGCGCCGATGGCGATGGCGGCGAAGACGCCGTTCGGTCCGAAATGAAATTTGAAGGCCAGCAGCCAGGCGATGGGAATCTGCAGCACGATATTTCCGATGATGCTGAGCATGGTCGGCGTAAAGGTATCGCCCGCGCCGTTGAAGGCCTGAGACATGACCATACCCCAGGCGTAAAAGATATAGCCGTAGCTGATCAGGCGCAAGGCGCTGGAGGCGATCGGGATCACCTGTCGGTCATCGGTGAACAGCGACACCAGCGGCACGGCGCAGGTGACGAAGACGATCGCGACCAGGCCGAGGAAGATCATGTTGTAGAAGCCGGCGCGCCAGACGGAGTGCTCGGCTCGATCGGGACGGCGGGCGCCTAGATTCTGGCCGACCAGAGTGGCGGCGGCGTTGGCCATGCCCCAGCTCGGTAAGATGGCGAAGATGAAAATGCGGATCGCGATGCTGTAGCCGGCGACGGCGATGCTGCCGAAGACGGCGACCATGCGGACTAACGCGATCCAGCTCACCATGCCGATCAGGTACTGGCCGATGCCTCCCAGAGAAAGATCGAAGAGGCGGCGGATCGCTTTCCAATCGATATGGAAATCGCGAGCGTGAACCACGATGCGGCTTTTCGATCGCGTGAGGGCCCAGATTTGAATAGCGACTCCGGTGGATCGGCCGATGGTGGTGCCGATTCCGGAGCCAAGCACGCCCAATCGCGGGAACGGGCCGATGCCGAAGATCAACAAGGGATTCAGAAAGATGTTGACCATGTTGGCGATCCACAGGACGCGCATGGCGAGCGCGGCGTCGCCCGCGCCGCGAAACACGGCGTTGACCAGAAACAGCATCATGACGGCGGCGCTGCCGCCAAAAATCATCCGGGTATAGCCGATGCCGTGAAGCACGATGGAATCGGTGGCGCCCATCCAGCGCAAGACGTCGGAGGCGAACCAGACGCCGATGACGCCACAGACGGCGGCTACCGCCAGGCCAAGGAGGATGGACTGCGCGGCGAAACCGGCGGCTCCGGCGCGATCCTTTTCGCCGATGCGGCGCGCGACCATCGCGGTGGTGGCGACGCCCATCCCCATGGCCACGGCATAGACCAGGCCTTCCACGGATTCGGTGAGGCCGACGGTGGCGACGGCGTCGGGTCCGAGATGCGCGACCCAGAACATATCGACCACGGCGAACAGCGATTCCATGGACATCTCGAGCACCATGGGAATGGAGAGCAGCATGATGGCGCGGCCGATGCGCTCGGTGGTGAAGTCGCGATGGGCGTCGCCGCGCACGGCGTCGCGAATGGACGCGTATAGCCCGCGTTCTTCGACGGCTTGGGACATACAGGAAAGCTCCGTTCTCGAAAGGAAAACCAGGGGCGGCCGCGCGGCTCGCGGCAAGCATGTGGTCGAGACTAGAGAATTTCGAACATGGGCTTACGAGTAAGGATAGCGAAATCACTCATTCCGGTCAAATGGGGTGCGCTAAACGGCAGCGCACTGCCGGTCAATCGCTATGCGATCATCTGAGTAAAAGGTGAAGATAAAATTTCTTCTCGCGTTACTGGCGGCCGCGGCGGCGTTCGGTCAGGACATCAACATTCATCTGCGCGAAGGCATGCAGCAGCCGGCGATCGCGGTGCCGGATTTGCGCGGCTCGGGCGACGCGCAGCGCCTGATGAATACGTTCAATCAGACGTTGTGGAGCGAGCTGGCCGGATCGGGCGCGCTGAAGATGGTAGAGAAGAGTTTCTACCCGCTGGAGGTTCCGCAGCAGCCGTCCGATTTCAAACCGCCCGCGCCGCTGCCGCACGGGCCGTGGCTGACGGATTGGTCGCGCCCGCCGGTGAAGGCGAATTATCTGTCGATCGGGTATGCGGCGGTGCAGGACGATCAACTGGTGCTGCGGGGATGGCTGTTCAACGTAGGGCAGTCGGACCTCAACACGGCGCAGGTGTTCGGGCGGTTGTATTTCGGCACCGTGGACGCGGAGGGGGCGAAGAAAGTCGCGCGCCAGTTCGCAGCGGAGATTCTGCAGCAGTTCGGCGTCAAGAGCCTGGAGGGCAGCAAGATTTATTTCGTCTCGGACCGGACCGGGCACAAGGAAATCTGGTCCATGGATTACGACGGGTCGAATGAGCGCCAGGTGACGAATTTCCGCGCGCTGTCGCAATCGCCGGCGGTTTCGCTGGATGGAAAAATGGTCGCCTGCAATACGCTGGCGAGCAACGGCGGAAAAACGGAAAGCTGGCAGATCCGGGTGATGTCGTCGGATGGGGCGCGGCTGCACTTCAAGAATCCGCCGGCGCCGACCAATATCACTCCGGAATTTACGCCGGATGGCAAGCGGATTCTATTTTCGTCGTCGGAATCGGGCTACGCGCAGATCTACAGCGCCGATCTGGAAGGCAACGATTTGCAGCGGATCAGCCATACGCAATCGATTGACGTGTCGCCGCGCGTGAATCCGAAAAACGGCAGGGATATTTTGTTCATTTCCGATCGCAGCGGCACGCAGCAATTGTGGCGGATGAACATGGACGGCGGCGATCCGGAAATGCTGACGGATGACGAGGGCCAGGTGGCGAATCCCTCGTGGCGGCCGGACGGACAGATGCTCGCGTTCGCGTGGACCCGCGGCTACGAGCGCGGGAATTTCAACATCTTCATCATGGACATCGCGGGGCGCGCGCCGGTTCAGCTCACCAAGGATTCGGGCATCAATGAGAATCCATGGTGGGGGCCGGACGGGCTGCACATCGTTTTCACCTCGAAGCGCAGCGGGACGTACCAGATTTATTCGATGCTCGCCGACGGAACGAATCTGAAGCCGCTGACCAAGACGGGGAACAATATCCAGCCGGTCTGGGTGGCGGCGGGGAACTAGGAACCGGGCTGCCGCCGTTTCCAATCGAATAAAACCACGCCGGCCGCGACGCTCACGTTCAGCGAAGCGACTCCGCCGGGAGCCATGGGAATCCTGACCAGAAAATCGCAACGCTTGGCGACGTGTTCGTGCAAGCCGCGACCTTCGCCGCCGAGCACGATCGCGGTGGGTTTCAGGTATTCCACCTGATCGTACAGATGCTCGCCGCGTTCGTCGAGCCCGTAGATCCAATAGCCCTGCTGCTTCAGGTCGTCGAGGGCGCGATTCACGTTGGTCACGCGCACCACGGGCAGATAGGCGAGCGCTCCGGCGGCCGCGCGGGCGACGGTATCGGTCAGGCCGGCGGCGCGGCGTTCGGGGATCACCACAGCCGCGGCTCCGGCGGCATGCGCGGTGCGAACGATAGCTCCAAGATTGTGCGGATCTTCGATCCCGTCGAGAATCACATGCAGACCTCCGGCGGCGGCGGTCTGGTCCAGCGTGGTGTACTGTTCGACGGCGCCGAAGGCGATGACGCCTTGATGCGGGGTCCCGGCGGCGGCGCGATCGAGTTGGTCGCGCGGCTCGAATCGCACGGGAATGTTCCGTTCGCGGCATAGCTCGATGATTTCCTGAAGGCGGGCGCCGCCCGCGCCTTTGGCGATGACGACCCGGTCGAGCGGCCGGCCGGCGCGCAGCGCTTCACGCACTGGATGGATGCCTGCGAACGGTGACATTATGATAAGAGTACTCATGCCGGCGCCAGAAAATACAGCCGATCTCGACCAGAACCCGCAGGAGATCCCGGATAAGCTGTACTTCCGAATCGGTGAAGTGGCTCGTCTGGCGGGGATCAAACCGTACGTTCTGCGTTTTTGGGAAACGGAATTTTCGACGCTGGGACCGCGCAAATCGGGCACGGGCCATCGGTTGTACCGCCGCAAGGACGTGGAACTGGTGCTGGAGATCAAGCGCCTGTTGTACGAAAAGCGATTCACGATCGAAGGCGCGCGAAAATTCCTGGAAACCCGCTCCAAGACTGAAGCCGAGCCGGCGCAAAAGGAAAAGAAGCCCAAGAAATCCCAACAAGCGGCTTTGTTTTCCGACGATTCCTCGACGCTCGACACGGTTCGCAAAGAATTGAAGGCTTTGCTCGAGATTCTGAAGTAAAACACTTCAAGTAAAACAGCCGTTCTCAAAGATCGGCCATCGGACCCGATAAGCGTGTTGCGGGAACATTTCCGCGCGCACTCCGATGATCCATCTGACTCGAATCAATCATGTTCCGCTGGTCCTGAACTCGGACCTGATCGAACATATTGAGACCACGCCGGATACGGTGATTCATCTGGCGGGCGGTCCGACGCTGGTGGTGCTGGAGTCGCCGGATGAGGTGATTCGCCGCGTGATCGAGTTCCGGCGCGCCATTCACGGATGCTCGGGCACACCTCCGGTGCAGTGATCCATGGCTACGGAACCCACTCCCGAAAGCAAGAAGCGGTCGAGCAAGCTGGACATCGGCTCGCTGGCGGGCATGGCGTTCGCAGCGGGCGGCATCCTGGGAGGGTTGTTGCTGGAGGGCGGGCGGCTGAAGGATATCGCGCAGTTTACTGCGGCGCTGATCGTACTTGGAGGCACGACGGGGGCGGTACTCATTTCGACGCCGCTGCATGTGGTGATCGGCGCGCAACGCCGGTTGCTCGGAATTTTTCGCGAAACCGCGATTCCGCTGCATGCGCTGATCGACGAAGTAATCGGATACGCGGCGCATGCGCGCAAGAACGGGATCGTGTCGCTGGAAGACCTGGCGCTCGGCATCGAGGATCCATTTCTAGCGAAGGCGCTGAATCTCGCCGTCGATGGGACCGATCTGCAGGAAATCCGAAAGATGCTGGAGCTCGAAATGGACATGGAGCGCGAACACGTGGAACGCGAGGCGCGGGTGTTTGAGAGCGCCGGAGGGTACGCGCCGACCATCGGCATTATCGGCGCGGTGCTGGGGCTGATTCAGGTGATGAAGAATCTCGCCAATATCGACGAGGTGGGGCATGGCATTGCCGTCGCGTTCGTGGCGACGGTTTATGGCGTCGGATGCGCGAACATCATGTTCCTTCCGGCGGCCAACAAGATCAAGCTGCGCATGGAAGCCGAGATCCAGCGCAAGGAGCTGATCGTGGAGGCGGTGTCAGGCATCGTCGAAGGGCTGAATCCGAAGCTAATCCGGCTGCGCCTGGAAGCGTACCTGCAAGACCAGCCGAAAGCGGCGAAGAAACCGAAGGCCGTCCCGGAGAATCAGGCGGCAGAGGCGGAAAGTCCGGCGAAGGCGGAGGCCTGAGCGAATCATGGCACGGAAAAAACGCCAGGCGCCGCCGGAGAATCACGAGCGATGGCTCATCTCCTACGCCGATTTCATCACGCTGCTGTTCGCATTTTTCGTGGTGATGTTCGCCAGCTCTCAGGCGGATAAGGGAAAGGCGCAGCAGGTTTCCGATTCGGTGAAGAAAGCGCTGGAGGGCGAAAAGGTTTCGGCGATGATCGCGGCGGTGCTGGGCGGCGCCGCCGACAATACGGGAAAAGGCGGCGCGATGATGCATGGTCCGGGCGGCGTCCAGAGGCCGGTGGAAGAAAAGAATCAGAAACTCGCGGAATTGCTGCCCTCGCTCAACGTGCTGTCCCAGGAATTGAGGAAAGAGATCGACGCGGGACAGATCCAGATCAGCATGACGCAGCGGGGCCTGGTGATCAGCTTCGCGCAGGCCGCGCTGTTTCCCTCGGGCGAAGACGTGATTTCGGAAGACGCGCATGAAGGGCTCGAGAAGATCGCCGCGGCCATTTCGAAGATTCCCAATCCGGTGCGCCTGGAAGGTCACACCGATTCGGTGCCGATTAAGACGCCTCGCTTCCACAGCAACTGGGAGCTGTCGGCGGCGCGGAGCATCGCGCTGCTGGAGATGTTGTCGGCGCGCTTTGGCGTTCCACGCGAGCGGCTTTCGATTGCGGGTTACGCGGACACCGCTCCGCTGGCATCCAATGAGACGGAGGAGGGCCGGGCCAGGAACCGGCGCGTGGATATCGTGGTGCTCAACGAACAGGGCATACTCGGCGAACCTTCCAAACCGAACGCGGGCGAACCTTCCAAACCAAACGCGGGCGAACCGGCGAAACCGGACGCGGCCAAGTCACAATAGCTAAACTGAACATATGGCGATTAAAGTTGGAATCAACGGCTTTGGGCGCATCGGAAGAAATGTTGTTCGGGCTGCGCTGCACAATCCGAACATCGAGTTCGTCGCCGCTAACGATCTTACCGATACCAAGACGCTGGCGCATTTGCTGAAATACGATTCGATCCTGGGCACACTGCCCGAAGAGGTGTCGGTGGAGGGCGACGTGATCGCCGTGGGTCCCCGGCGCATCAAGATTTTCGCGGTGAAAGATCCGGCTGAGATCGATTTTCCGGGCCTCGGAGCGCAGATGGTGATCGAGTCGACGGGCAAATTCACCGAGGCGAAGGATGCCTCGAAGCATTTGCGCGGATCGGTCAAGAAAGTGATCATTTCCGCGCCGGGGAAGAACGAAGACATCACCATCGTGCTGGGCGTGAATGAGAAATCTTACGACGCGGCGAAGCATCACGTGATCTCGAATGCGTCGTGCACCACCAATTGCCTGGCGCCGGTGGTGAAAGTGCTGCACGATTCGTTCGGCATCGAAAAAGGATCGATGACCACGATCCACAGCTATACGAACGATCAGCACGTGCTCGATTTTCCGCACAAGGATCTGCGGCGGGCGCGCGCCGCGGCGATCAACATGATCCCGACCACCACCGGAGCGGCGAAAGCGATCGGGCTGGTGATCCCGGAGCTGAAGGGCAAGCTGGACGGCTACGCGATGCGCGTTCCGACGCCGAACGTCTCGGTGGTGGACCTGGTCGCGGTGGTGTCGAAACCGACCACGGCGGAAGCGGTCAACGCGGTCCTGAAGCAGGCGGCCGAAGGTCCGCTGAAGGGGATTCTCGCGTACACCGAAGATCCGGTGGTGTCGACCGACATGATGCACAATCCGAACAGTTCGATTGTCGACTCGCAGTTGACCAAGGTGATCGGCGGAAACCTGGTCAAAGTGGTCGCCTGGTATGACAATGAGTGGGGCTATTCGATGCGGGTGGTGGATCTGGTCGAGTTTCTCGCCAAGAATTCGCCAGGCGCCTGACGCCCTCAGGCGTTAGAACGATTTCATGATCGCCGAGTCTTCATCGCAAGCGGCCAAGCCGGCCAAACCTGGCGCGCACCTGGCTCGAACTTATCTCATGGTGCTGCTGTTCATCGGCCTGAAGGCGGTGGGCAACCTTTCGATGGCTTGGGGGATGAAGCGCGATACCGAGGCCGTATCGGCGAATCCGCTGCATTACATCAAGGCGATGCTCGATCCGTTTGTCGCGCTGGGCGTCGTGCTGCTGATCGTTTCGCTGTTGACTCGCATGGCGCTGCTCAGCCGCGCCGACCTGACCTTCATTCTTCCGGTGACGGCCATCGGATATGTACTCGCGACGGTGCTGGGGCGGTACTTTCTTCATGAAGTGGTGACGCCGGGACGATGGGCGGGCACGCTGCTGGTATTTGCCGGGGCGGCGCTGGTCAGCTCGACTTCAGAATCGACGACGACGGCGGGTGATTCATGAAGTGGGTGCTGCTGATCGCCATGGTGGTCGCGACGGTGCTGAGCGACCTGTTGCAGAGCCACGAAATGAAGATCGCGGGCGAGCAATCGGTGGGCGCGCGAGGCCTGATGAGCCTGCTACGGCTGATCGTCCGGCGGCGCTACCTGATTCTCTCGGTCGGCTGTCTGGCGATTTCATTTGTCTCGTTCATGGCGCTGGTGCAGACCGAACCACTCAGCCTGGTGGTCCCGTTTTCGGCGGCGAGTTTCATCCTCGAAACGGCGCTGGCGAAATGGATTTTGAAGGAACGCGTGGGCGGCCGGCGCGTGGCTGGGACCATCTTCGTGTTGTGCGGTGTGATCCTGCTGGGCCGCTAGAGGATTATACGCGGGCCTGGCATCGCATCCCCGCGATGGCGTTCTCAATCACCGTATCGATCAGACGTTCGCGATCGACCCACGGAAATTTTTGATGGGTGATCAAGAGAGACGTGATGCCGTGAATGGTGGCCCACAAGCCTTGCGCGGAAGCTTCGATATCGGCCACTTCCAATAGATTCTGCTCGACACACAGAGCCAGCGTGGTCCGCAGATGGCTGAACGCGCGCTTGCCCATCTCGCGCGACCGGCAGTTCGCGCCCTCGGCCACCGGCTGCAGCATCATGAAGGTCACGCGGTAATGATTGGGATGCTTCAATCCGAATTCGATGTAGGCGCGCAATCCTTGGCGCAGGCGTTCGAGCGGGTCCGCGATGGTCTGCTCATGAGCGGTCTGCTTGCGCACCAGGCGCGACATGGTCTCTTCGCAGATGCAATCGAGCAGGTCGGCTTTGTCCTGGAAATAAAGATAAATGGTGGTGGGGGAATACTCGATCTTGTCCGCGATCTTGCGCATCGAGACGTTTTCATAACCCTCGTGCACGAATAAATCGCGGGCCGCATCCAGGATCTCCTGGCGCAGTTCTTTCTTCTCGCGAGCTCGCCGTTCTTGAACGCCCATTCCTTAAAACACGTTAACAGCGTTAAGTAGTTTAGGAGATGTCTCCTGTCCTGTCAAGCGCATGGAACGAAAACCTTAGCTGGCCGCTACGGGAGCGACCGCTTTCTTCTTGGTAGCGCGCCGTTTTTCAACAGGAGGGGTCCGATCGCTCTTCTTCAGGTTAGGCAGAACAATTTGCAGGACGAATTTTTTTTCGCCGTGGTCATCGAACTTGATGACGATGTATTCCTCAGTGCAGGACAGGACACTACCGAGACCGAACTTAGGATGTTCGACCTGGGCGCCTTGCGCGAAGGCGGGTTTGTTGGCCATGGGAGCGGAAATCCTTTAGTAAGGCAGTTTTGCCCTACAATTCATTGTAACAAAAGACAAAACGCCGCACCACCTCGTACCATTGGAGACGAAATCCACAGAGCTGGAGCGGAGACGCTATCCTGTTTTCATGTCCGGCAATCTCAGCCGACGCCATTTCTCCGCCGTGGTGGCCGGAATGGCCGCGGCAGGCCTCGCGCGTTCCGCGACCAGTCCGCGTTTCTTTCTGATGGGAACTTTTCAACCGCGGCAGGGCGACGAAGTGACCCGCATGCACGATTTTCCCAGTCTGGAATTCGTGCTGGAAGCGGTGGTGGCGCCGCACACTCCGCAACTGCTGGCGATCGCGGGGGTCCGGAATTCTGAAGATCTGCGAATCGCGCAGGCAACGCTGGGGTCCTGGCTGGGCTCGGACGCGGTATGGAACACCGACGTTCTGGAAGCAGCCGCGTATTCGCGGGAGGCTCCGGCCGGAAGAACAGAAAGGCACCGCTATTTCGAGCTGCGACGCTATCGCTCGCATTCCTGGTCGCAACTCGACGCGCTGCATCTCCGGTTTACGCAAGCAGAGGCCGGAATATTCCAGCGCTCAGGAATTTATCCGATGTTCCACACTAGTAACTACACCGGCATGTTGACCGGTCCTCAGAACCCGAAGCTTACGTACCTGATTCCTTTCGACTCACTCGCCGCGCGCGAGAAATCCTGGGCCGCGTTCGGGGCCGATCCGGAATGGATCGAAGCCCGGAAGGAATCGATCGACCAGTACGGGCAGATCGCCAGCGTTAGCGACATTTCTATTTATCGCGCCGCGCACTCAACCATTTCATGATTCGCTTCGAATACGCGAGCGATCAATCGCTCATGGTTTATCTGGGGGAATCGATCGATCTAGATACCCATCGCCGCGTCCTGAAGCTATTGCGGCTTCTCGAGGCCGAGCCGATTCCGGGCGTTCGCAATCTGCATCCGGCATATCATTCGATGCTGATCGTGTTCGATCCCCTGGCGTTGGACCATGCGGCGCTGGAACATGCTCTGCAGCGCGATCTTGATCGCCTGGAATCGGTGGCCTTGCCGGAGCCGCGGACGGTGGAGCTGCCGGTCTGCTATGGCGGCGAGCTCGGTCCGGATCTGGAAGAGCTCGCGGCGATGCATTCCATTTCGCCCGAGCGCGTCATCGAGCTTCATTGCTCGGCGAGGTATCTCGTCTACTTCGTCGGATTCGTACCCGGTTTCGCCTATCTTGGCGGGTTGCCGGAAGAACTCGCCACGCCGCGGCTACGCGCTCCGCGAAAACGCGTTCCGAAAGGAAGCGTGGCCATCGGCGGCACGCACACCGGCGTGTATCCTTTCGAAACTCCCGGCGGCTGGCGATTAATCGGCAAGACTCCGCTCGAGATTTTCGATCCGGCACGGGCGGAGCTGAGCCGCCTGGCCATCGGCGATATGGTCCGCTTCACTCCAATTTCGAAAGATCGGTTCGAAGCGCTGCGATGCCAGTAATTCAAGTTCAATCGCCGGGAGCATTCACCACGGTGCAGGATCTGGGCCGCTACGGCTACGGTCCCATTGGAGTTTCGCCGTCGGGCGCGGCGGATCCCATCGCGCTGCGTCTCGGGAATTTGTTGGTGGGCAATCGCGAATCGGCGGCGGCGTTGGAGATGACGCTGATCGGGGGGACGTTCGTGTTTCCCGAGGGCGCGACCGTTGCACTGGCCGGATCGGATTTCAGCGCGCCGATTCCCATGTGGACGGCGATAAAGTTCGGGCCCGGAGGCAGTTTAAAACTGGGTCCGACGAAATCGGGCGCGCGCTGCTACTTGTGCGTCGCGGGAGGAATCGATGTGCCGCTGCTGCTCGGCAGCGCGTCCACTCATATCCTGACCGGGCTTGGCGGATTTGAAGGCCGCGCGCTGCGTAAGGGCGATGTGTTGAAGATCGGGGCCGAGGCCGGCTCGCCTCGCGCGATCCCGCTTTACGCGATCGAGCAGTTTGCGCCGCGAAAGCTTTTTCAAGCGCACATGATTCGAACCACGACCGGTCCGCAGACCGCGTGGTTTGCGAAGGATTCCATTGATCGATTTTACGGCGGTGTTTACAAAGTGACCGAGGAATCGAATCGCATGGGACTGCGTCTCGCAGGCGTGGCGCTGGAGACGCCGCAATCCGGGCAGATGACGTCGGAAGGAGTATCGCTCGGCGCCATTCAGGTCCCGGCCGGCGGGCAGCCGATCATTCTGTTCGTCGAGCAGCAAACCACCGGCGGCTATCCGAAGATCGCGAATATTATTTCCGCTGATCTGGCAAATGTCGGCCAGCTTCGCCCGCGCGACGAAGTCCGCTTCGAATTGGTGGACGCGGCCACGGCTCGCGCGTTGATCGTCGAACAGGAGCGGCTTTTTGACGCGCTATCATCGTCCTAAATGCACATCGATCTGAATTGCGACATGGGCGAGATGCCGCAGCACATTGCAGACGGCACGCAGGAATCGCTGATGCGGTCGATCACCTCGGTGAATATCGCCTGCGGCGGCCATGCCGGCGACGCATCGACCATGAAGACCACCATCGAACAGGCGCTGCGCTGGGATTTGACCATTGGCGCGCATCCCGGTTATCCCGATCGCGCGAATTTCGGACGGCTGGAACTGGATATGCCGCTGGAGGCGATCGAGGCGACGGTGTTCGAGCAGGTGGACGCGCTGGCTGGAATCGCGGCGACGTTCGCGACCGCGATCGTCCACGTGAAACCGCACGGCGCGCTCTATAATCAGGCGGTAAACCGGCCGGAACTGGCGCGCGCCATCGCGAACGGCGTCGCACGCTTCAGCAAAGAGGTGGTGCTGGTGGGACTGGCGGGATCGCCGATGCTCCAGGTGTTTCGCGACGCGGGATTCGCGGTGGCCGCGGAAGCGTTCGCCGACCGGCAGTATGAAGCCGATGGCACGCTGCGATCGCGCAAGTTCGAAGACGCGCTGATTCGCGATCCGCAAAAAGCCGGCGCGCAGGCGTTACGAATCGTCCGCGGCGAAGGAGTGGTCGCTACCGGCGGATCGGTGGTGCCGATCGTGGCGCAGACCATCTGCATTCACGGGGACACGCCGGGCGCGCCGAAAATTGCGGAATCCGTCGCCAGGACGCTACAGGATGCGGGAGTGAATCTTCGTCCCCTGGAGGGCGGAGGAACGCGCGCAGGAGCTTAGCTTTAGCCCGGCGGAAGCATTTTCGAGATGTCGTTGTAGATTACGAACACCACCACGACCATCAGGAACACGAAGCCGACCTTCACCACGGCTTCCTTCACCTTCAGATCCAGGTCGCGGCGCATCAGCATTTCCACCAGCAGCATCAGCATCACGCCGCCGTCGAGGATCGGGATGGGCAGCAGATTGAAGATCGCCAGATTCAGACTCACCGCCGCCATCAGGCTGAAGTAGGTGGCCGCGCCTTCGCGCGCCGCTTCACCCGACATCTGCGCGATGCCGATGGGTCCCTCGAATGACTTCGGCGACATGCGCCGCTCCGCGATTCCTTCGAGGAACTGCACAGATCAGCTCCGCGCTCTGCACGTTTTCGCGGATGGATTCCGCAACGCCGCGCCGAAGGGAAGCTTCGCGATGTCGACGTGCTGTTGGAGCGCCACGCCGATCATCCAGCGCTCCTGCCCGTTGACGTCGCGCTTCGCCGGGGTAATCATCACTGAGTGCTGCTGTCCGTCGCGCGAGTAAACCAGGTCGATCGGCGCGCCGTTGGTTTCGCGAATCACTTCGTGCAGCCGCGAATCGGAGCGCAGCGGCTGGCCGTTCACGCTCACCAGAATGTCGCCCTGCTTCAAGCCGGAATCGTTCGCTGCGTCCTTCCCGGGGACGTAATCCGGCGACTTCGATCTCGGATTCCTGAGACCAGCCGAGGTATCCGATGCCGTTTTTCTCGTCAATGGCCGGTGTCACCGTGAAATGAATGCGCTGTCCGTCGCGCATGACCCAGACCTGCAGAGGCTCATGCGCGTTGGAGATTTCCTTAATCGCGATGTCTTCCCAGGTGGGATTGACGGTATCGTCGATCTGCACCACCTGATCGCCTTCCCGGATGCCGGCCTTGGCGGCCGCGCCGTCGGGAGCCAGATAGCCGACTATCGGATCGTGAGGCGTCGGCACCTTCGGGTAATGCACCATGAACAACCCGGTCAGCAGCACCACGGCCAGCACAATATTGATGGCCGGACCGGCAAACGCGATGATCAGTCGCTGCCAGCGCGGTTTCGAGCAGAGGCTGCGCGGATCGGCCGGCTTCGTCGCCCGGCTTGCTCGCCGGTCATCTTCACGTAGCCGCCGAAGAAGGATAGCGAAAAGCGGAAATCGGTTTCGCCGCTGCTTGAACCCGAACAGCCGCGGTCCAAAGCCGAAGCTGAACGTTTCGACCTTTACGTCGAAGAAGCGCGCCGCCCATAAAGTGGCCCAGTTCGTGGATCAGGATCATCACCCCGATCAGAACCAGGTACCACCAGATGTTTTGTAAAACGAGCATACCCTCTTAGTAACTCTACGTGCGTAGACGCGGCTTCGGTTGTCACTTTCTGACCCGGCGGTGGCGATCACCTGCCGAGCCGCCTCGCGAGACTCCCGGTCAATTTCGAGCACTTCCTGGACCGAACTCGGGGTCCTGGCTGGGCACGCGCTGCAAAGTTTCGGCGATGGTGCCGGCGATCGCCGGATACGAGATTTGCCCGGCCAGAAACGCCTCCACCGCAATCTCATCGGCCGCGTTCAGCGTCACCGTAGCCGAACCGCCGGTTTCCTGCGCCTCGTAGGCCAGCTTCAAGCAGGGGAAACTTCTTAAAATCAGGAGGATCGAAGGTCCAGCGCGCCGACTGCGACCAATCCAGCCGGGGCACGGGCGCATCGGCCCGTTCCGGATACGTCAGCGCGTACTGGATCGGCATGCGCATGTCGGTGGCGGAGACCTGGGCGATCACGCTGCCATCGGTGTACTCCACCATGGCGTGCACTTTCGACTGAGGATGCACCACCACTTCTACTTCTTTCGGCGGGAGATCGAACAGCCAGCAGGCCTCGATGACCTCGAATCCTTTATTCATCAAGGTGGCCGAATCGATGGTGATTCGCTGCCCCATCTTCCATGTTGGATGATTCAGAGCCTGTTCCGGAGTCACCTGGGCAAGGTCGCGGGCCGGCGTTTCGCGAAAGGGACCGCCCGAAGCGGTCAGAATCAGCTTCGCGACTTCACCGCGATGCCCCGCCCGAAAACACTGATGCGCGCCGTTGTGCTCGCTATCTACAGGAATCAGCTCGGCGCCGGAGGCTCGCATGGCGTCGATCACCAGCTGTCCGCTGGCCACCAGGACCTCTTTATTTGCCAGTCCGACGCGTTTCGCCCTGTCGAACCGCTTCGTAGGTCGCCTCCAGGCCTTCGACGCCGACGATGGCCGACATTACGAACGAAGCCTCCGGGCGCGATCGCGGCAGCCACCCGAGCTCGTGGGCCGACGGCCAATTCCGGCGCGGCAGTTCCCTGTTGCTTTCAAAATTCGCCGCAAATCATTGAGGGTACGTTCGTCGGCGACGACTGCGACTTTCGGCTTGAATTCGGCGATCTGCTGGGCCAGTAACGTTGCGTTTCGGCCGGCGACCAGTGCGTAGATGCCGAAGCGATCCGGCCATCGGCGAACTACGTCAAGCGTGCTGGTGCCGATGGAGCCTGTAGAGCCGAGAAGAGTAAGAAGGGTCACTCAAGTTTGATGATAACATCCGTGGACGCTATGGAAGAAGGATGGAATTCGAAGGGAAGCTTCCGAACCTCTCGCCCGCCTGAACCTCTTTCAAAACTGGACCCCGAAAGGGGCGCCGGGGAGGTTTGCTTCAGGGGTCTTTAATGAGGTTAGTCTCGCTTTGGTGGGAGTTGCCTCCCCGGCTTGATTCCAATATTAGTATACGTCGGGACGGATTGCAACAGTTTTTTGTAGATCGACCTTAAAAAACTTTTACCATTCTGATTCCAAAGAGATTAGTGATTCTTTTTCATCAAGATGAAACAGGATCGCGGTGCCTTGTTGCGAGCCTGCCTGGCGCTTGAAAGGGGTTTCGAGGCTATTCCCGCACCTCAATTCCGGCCCAATCTTCCAAAACCCGGATAACCGAGCAAAAATCGTCGTCTCCCCAGCCTTTGGCGATGGCGGCTCGTAACATCTGCTCGGTCAAGGCGGTAGCTGGCAGGGGGACGTCCAAATCGCGCGCGGTTTCGAGGGCCAGGCCGACGTCCTTATGCATCCATTTGGTGGCGAAGTTGGTCTGGAAGTCGCGCTTCAAGATAAAAGGAGCCTTATAGGAGATCAATCCGCTCTTGGCGGCGCTGTTGTCGAGGATCTCGAGCATCAGAGCTGGAGCGATGCCGCCCTTGGTGGAAAGGACCATTCCTTCGGCGAAAGCCTGCATGATGTTCGCCAGGACCAGGTTCTGGGTCAGCTTGGCCTGCAATCCCTGGCCGGCCGAGCCGCAATAGTAGAACAGCTTGCCCATGAGCTCGAAATAAGGCCGGGCCTTTTCGAACGCGGCTGGTTCGCCGCCGACCATGAAGGTGAGGGTCGCTTTTTCCGCGCCGGGTTTCGATCCGGTGCAGGGAGCATCGAGAAAGTGGACGCCCTTGGCAGGGAAGGCGGCTCCGATTTCGCGGCTCACGGCGGGAGAGATGGTGCTGCAATCGCCGATCACGCGCCGGGGCGAACTCCTTCGATCAGCCCTTTCGGACCGAGCGCGATGCCGCGCGCCATGGCGGTATCGCCGACGCAATAGAAAATAAAATCGGCGCGCTCCGCCACTTCTTTCGGCGTGTCGCAAGCGACGGCGTCTTCGCCCTTCGCGAGCTTCGCCGCTTTATCGGGCGTGTTGGACCACAGCGCGACTTCGTGGCCTGCCTCGACCAGATGCCGGGCCATCGGATAGCCCATGATTCCTAATCCTAAAAACCCAAGTTGTGCCATAGAACGATTATGATTCTAATAATGCCCCCGAAGGTTCTGGTCACCAAGCGAATTTATCCCGAAGCGATCGAGTTGTTGAAGCAGCATTGCGAGGTGGACTACGCCGCTAACGACGATGCCTTGTCGCCGACTGATTTGATTGAGCGCGCGCGGGGCAAGCAGGCAATCGTCAGCCAACTGGTGGACAAATTCACGCCGGAGGTGCTGGCGCAAATCGAGGCCAAGATCATCGCCAACGTGGCTGTGGGATTCGACAATATCGATGTTCCCGCCGCGACCAGCCGCGGGATTATGGTCACCAATACGCCTGGGGTGCTGACCGACACTACCGCCGATTTCGCATTCGCCCTGTTGATGGCGGCGGCGCGGCGCATGACGGAAGCCCATGACTTCGTGCATGCCGGGAAATGGAATCGCTGGATGATCGACCTGATGGTGGGGCAGGACGTGCATCATCGGACGCTGGGCATTCTGGGGATGGGGCGCATTGGACAGGCGACGGCGCGTCGCGGTCTGGGATTCTCCATGCGCGTTCTCTATAACGACGTTCAACCTTTGTCGCCCGAGCTCGAGCACGAACTGCACGCGGAGTACGCCACTAAGGAAATGGTGCTACGCGTGTCCGATTTCGTCAGCCTTCATGTCCCATTGAACGAGTCGACGCGTCACTCGATCGGCGAGGCGGAACTGCGAATGATGAAGCCCGAGGCGATTCTGATCAACACGGCGCGCGGTCCCGTGGTGGATGAAGCGGCGTTGGCGCGGGCGCTGCGTGAGGGCTGGATCGGCGGCGCCGGTATCGACGTGTTCGAGCGCGAGCCTGAAATCCTTCCGGAACTGCTGGCGTGCCCGAACGCAGTGCTGGCTCCGCATATCGGCTCGGCGTCGGTAGAGACGCGAAAGAAAATGTCGATGATGGCGGCGGAAAACGCCGTCGCCGCACTTCAGGGCACGCGTCCGCCGAATCTGCTGAACGCGGTCGCGTAAATCTAATCAGTCGCGGCGCATTCCGGACAGGAGCCGAAGCACCAACAGATCCGAAGGCTGAAAAGTGGTCACCGGAATGTTGTTGACGTCCTCCTCGCGATCGACCACGTGGCTGCGGATCATGGTGCGAAGCTGCTCCACCGAAATTCCAAGCTCTTCAGCGGCCTCGGTCTCGGTGAATTGCGACTTGCCGGTTCGGGATAATTGCATCTGCAGCACGATGGTTTTGTCTGTCCTCACTTTGAATTGTAAAAGGCGCGGGGAGTTGGCCCAATCGGTAAGAGCGCTTATTTAGGCTACGGTATCGCCTGACGTACCGGAGTACTAAGAAGCTTTTAATTTCATAGGTTTGCTTTACCCACGGATCGCGAAAAGTTCCTCACTTCTTAGTTTCGAAGCCGCGAATGGGGCAGAACTCGGAACAGGATCAGGGTGCGATAGGAGCTACACTCGAAGCGATGGCTGACACCAAATCTACTCTTCGTCCTCCCACGGAAGTGTTGACCCGTGGATTCGATCCCACGCTATCGGTGGGATCGGCGCGGCCCGCGGTGTTTCGCAGCTCGACTTATGTATTTTCGAGCCCCGAGGCGGCTGAGCGCGCCTTCGATCTGATGGCCGGACGCGGCACAGCTACACCGGGGGAACAAATCGACCTGGTTTACTCCCGGTTCAATCATCCCAACGCGGAAATTCTGGAAGATCAAATCCTGCCGCTCGAAGCCGGCGCACAGGCTGCGCTGGTATTCAACTCCGGCATGGCAGCGATCATGACCGCTCTGTTCGCATTCCTGCGGCCGGGCGACACCATCGTGTACACCGTCCCGATCTACGGCGGCACGCAGAAGCTGATCGAGAATTTTCTCAAAGCGTGGGGCGTTAATTTCCTGGCGGTTCCGGCCGGCGGCACCGAGGCCATTGAAACGGCCATTCGATCCGCCAAAAATCTTCGGGTGGTGCTGGTGGAGACGCCGGCGAATCCGACCATCATCATGACCGACATTAAACGATGCGTGGAAGCGGCGGCGGTTCACGGCGAAAAGCCGGTGGTGATGGTGGACAATACCATGCTCGGCCCCGCGTTCCAGCATCCTCTGGAACTGGGCGCGGATCTGGTGCTGTATTCGGCGACAAAGTATCTCTCCGGATTTAGCGATCTGATCGGCGGCTTCGCGCTGGCCAAAGACCGCTCCCTGATCCAGAAGATCCGGTCGCTGCGAGGACTTTTCGGCAACATTTTGCAGCCGGACGAATGCTGGATGCTGGATAATCGCCTGCCGACGGTCGGGCTGCGCATGAACCGGCAAAGCAAAAACGCGCAGCGCATCGCGGAACACCTGGCGCATCACCCCAAGGTGAAGAAGCTGATGTATCCGACGCTGTTCGACGATCCCGAGCAGTCGCGGATTTATCAGGCGCAATGCGACTTTCCAGGCGCGATGTTTTCGATCGATCTGCGCGGCGGAAAACGGGCTGCCTTCGAATTCCTGCGCAATTTGAGGCTGGCGCGCAACGCGGTATCGCTTGGGGGCGTGGAAACGCTGGTCTGCCATCCGAAAACGACCACTCATTCGGGATTCACCGAGGAGCAATTCGCCCAGGCGGGGGTGACCGACGGTCTGGTGCGACTCTCGATCGGCATCGAGGACTGGCGCGACCTGCTGGCCGATTTCGAACAGGCGCTCGAAGCGGTGTAAACGAGACAAAACCGGCCCGGGTCCGTCGTATTCTGAAAGCTTATGCGACTCGCCCTGTTTTGTCTGCTGCCCGCCCTAGGACTTGCCCAGCACTTTACGGGCTTCGATCCGACGGCGCTCGATCGCGCGGCCGATCCGTGCGCGAATTTTTATCAGTATGCCTGCGGCGGATGGATGGGCTCCAACCCGGTGCCGAGCGATCAGTCCAGCTGGGGGCGCTTCAATGTCCTGCAGGAACATAACCGGACCATCCTGCAGAGCATCCTCGAAGGCGCCATGACGGACAAGCCGGGCCGCCCCACGGTGGAGCGCGAGATCGGCGATTATTACGCGGCCTGTATGGACGAACATGCCATCGATGCCCGGGGAATGGCTGCGCTGAAGCCGGACCTGGACGCGATCAACGCGATTCGCGACAAGGGCGCGATCACCGGGCTGGTCGCGCATCTTTATCAGATCGGATCGGCGCCGTTTTTCCGGTTCAGCTCCTCACAGGACGCCAAGGACGCGACGCAGGTGATCGGCGATTTGGATCAGGGCGGGCTCGGTTTGCCGGATCGCGATTATTACTTGAAGACCGATGCAAAATCGGTCGAACTACGGAAGAAATATGTGGCGCACGTCGCGAAAATGTTCGAGCTGGCGGGAAGCGCTCCCGCGGAGGCCGCGAAAAAGGCGGACGCGGTGATGGCCGTCGAAACGGCGCTGGCGAAAGGCTCGATGGACGTGGTGTCGCGCCGCGATCCGAACAAGGTTTATCACAAGCTGACGGTGAAGGAATTGGTTTCGTTGTCGCCGACGTTCGACTGGCCGCGCTTTTTCGAAGCCGTGGGCGCGCCCGCGATTGGGAGCCTGAATGTCGACGTCCCGCCGTTCCTCCGCGCCATGGAGTCGGAACTGGTGCAATCCAATCTGGAGGATTTAAAAACCTACATGACCTGGCATCTGCTGAACGACAATTCCGACGTTCTGCCGTCGAATTTTCAGCAGGAGACGTTCGCTTTTTACGGAAAAGAACTGCAGGGCGCCAAGGAAATGCGGGTCCGCTGGAAGCGCTGCGTGGATCAGGTGGACGGCCAGCTTCCGGACGCGCTGAGCCAGAAGTTCGTCGAGAAAACGCTGGGCGAAGAAGGCAAGCGCCGGACGCAGCAGATGGTGGGGGCGATCGAAAAAATGATGGGGCAGGATATCGAATCGCTGGACTGGATGACGCCGAAAACCAAGGAGCAGGCCATGATCAAGCTGCACGCGGTGGCTAATAAGATCGGCACCAAGCAGCACTGGATCGATTATTCGAAGGTCCCCATTTCCCGCGGCGACGCCTATGGCAATGCGGAGCGCACCAGCCAGTTTCAACTGGAATATCAGCTCGCGAAAATCGGCAAGCCGGTGGACAAAACCGATTGGCAGATGAGCCAGCCAACGGTTAATGCGTATTACGATCCGCAGGAAAACGATATCAATTTCCCGGCGGGCATTCTGCAGCCTCCCTTCTGGGACAACAAAATGGACGACGCGGTGAATTACGGCGCGATCGGAGCGGTGATCGGCCATGAGCTGACGCACGGGTTCGACGATCAAGGGCGCCAGTTCGACGCGCAGGGAAATTTGCGGGACTGGTGGACGGAGCAGGACGGCAAGGCGTTCGACCAGCGGGTGCAATGCATCGTGAAGGAATATTCGAGCTTCACGGCGATCGACGATGTGAAGGTCAATGGCGAACTGACGCTCGGCGAGAATACCGCCGACAACGGCGGATTGCGGATCGCGTATATGGCGCTGCTCGATACGCTGGGCGGAAAGCATCCGCCGAAGCGCGACGGATTCACGGCGGAACAGCGGTTCTTCCTCGGCTGGGGCCAGATCTGGTGCGAAAACATCACGCCGGAAAGGGCGCGGGTGCTGGCGCAGGTGGATCCGCATTCGCCGGCGAAGGATCGGGTCAACGGAGTGGTCTCCAACATGCCGGAATTTCAGAAGGCGTTTTCGTGCAAGGCGGGGCAGCCGATGGTTCGCTATCCGGCGTGCAGGGTTTGGTAAAAAAGGTTTGGTAAAAAGGGCTTTGTAAAAACTACTTCTGCGGATCGTCCGGCTTCGCGTCGTCCTTCGGCGCGTCGGGCAGAATAAAAGTAGTTTCGCCGGGGCGCACCATCTTCAATTGCTTGCGGATCTCCATATCCTGCTCGCTGGGGCTGTCCTTCAGACGGGTAATGCGCTCGCGGCGGCGCTGATTCTCGAGGGCCTTCGTCGCGTTGCGCTCCTGCAGCTCGCGAATGGTGCGGTGTTTCTCGATCAGAGCCTGAATGCCTTGCGGTCCATGGAGCGCGATCCAGCCGTAGCCGGCGACCAGCGCGATCACGAAGAGGAATCCAACGCGTCGCGCTCCGGTCTGAAATATAGCTTGAAGGATCGGGCCCAACTTCCTTTATAGACCGAATTGAGAAAAAGTTCCAGTGCCGTGTTATTCTGCACTTGTCAACGGATGAGCATGCCGGTCGAAGATAGGAACAGCGCACCGCACGGGCTGTACTGTCCGAAGTGCGGATCCACCGACGTGCGGCGCGCCCACAGCGAGGGCATGTTGGCGGTGCTGGCCAGGGTTTTCGGGCGCTATCCTTTTCGATGCCGGAGCTGCCGCACCAAATTTTATCGCTCCTCGGATCCGCCGCCGGAACAATAATTGTCTGTTCTTAGGAACCGGCCAGGCCGCATTCGGTGTGGATCGCCTGCACCGCCCGCTCGAGTCCCGCGCGATGAACCACGATGGCGATGGTCAGCTCGCTTGATCCCTGGGCGATGGCGATGATGTTGATCTGTTGCTGCGAAATCGCCGTGAAAATGCGCCCCGCTAATCCCGGTGTTCCGCGCATGCCTTCGCCCACCACGGCGATCAGTCCCACGTTGCGGTCGACGTCGATGGGCTTTAAGTATCCGTGCGCGAATTCGAGCGACAGGTTTTCTTCGAGAAACTCGGTAACGCGTTCCAACTCGGCTTGACGGACCAGAAAACAGAAATTCTGGCGGTAACTGGAGCTGGTGATCGCCAGCACCTCGACATTGGCGCGAGCCAGCGCTTCGACGGCGCGGGCCATCACTTTGGTGCCGCTGAGCGCGGAATTCGCGGGTTCGATGGAAACCAGCGCGACGTCGGCCATGGAGGTGACGGCGTGCGGTCCGCGCGCTCCATCCACTTTCGGAACGATCCGCGTGCCGGGTTTATCCAACGCGAAACTGTTCTTGCTCCACACCGGGATCTGGCGCTCGATCAGCGGCGCCAGCGTTCGGGGATGCAGCACCTTCGCGCCGTTGTAGGCGAGCTCGGCCGCTTCGTTGTAGGTGACGGCTTCGAGTACGCGCGCATCGGAAACCAGGCGCGGATCGCCGGTCATGATTCCGTCGACGTCGGTCCAGATCCACAACTCTTCGGCGTCGAGCGCCGCGGCGATGATCGACGCGGAGAAATCGGAGCCGCCGCGGCCGAGTGTGGTGGGCCGTCCATCGAGCGTCGAACCGTTGAACCCGGTGACGATCGGCAGGATTCCCTCGTCGATCAACGGTTCCAGCACGGCGGCGGCGCGTTCCCGGGTCTGCGGCATCAGCGGCGTCGCATTGCCGAACACGGCATCGGTGGCAATGACGTCCGCTCCACTGACCGCCCGCGCGGGAATTCCCTGCGATTCCAGATATTCGGCGAGCATCAAAGCCGAAAGCTTCTCGCCGATCGCCACGGCTTCATCGATCGAGCGCGGCGGCCGGTCGCCCAGCATCAGGCAGCCTTTGGCGATTCTCGAGAATTCGGAAATCAGCCCATGAATCCCGCTCAAAGTGGAATCGAGACGCGCCGGCGGAATCAAATCGCGGCAGGTGTCCAGGTGCCGCGCGAACAGCGTCTTCAGATTCGCGTCCAGGTCCGCCTGATCGCCGGCCTCGGCCTTGCGCAGAGAATCGAGCAGCAGGTCGGTGACCTTGGACATCGCCGAAACGATCGAGACGGTGGGTCGAAGGGCGCGCTGATCCGAGGAGATGCGCGCGGCCACGCGAATTCGCTCGGCCGAGCCCATGCTGGTGCCTCCGAATTTCATGACCAGTAGATTTTTCATGCGAGGCGTTCAGTGTCCTTTTCCATTCGAAGTCCGTTTGCGGACAATTTTCAATATCGCCTGCTCCACCTGGTCGGGCGAAAGCCCGCTGGAATCGAGATATTCCGCGTCCGGGGCCTGCGTCAGGGGAGCCTCGCGGCGGCTGCGGTCGCGTTGATCGCGCTCCGCCATTTCCTGGGCCACCACATCTTTTGATTCGCCGGTTTCCATGGCCCGCCTTCCCGCGCGCACCGCCGGATCGGCGTCCAGATAAATCTTCACCTGGGCCTCCGGAAAAACCACCGTACCGATATCGCGGCCTTCCATCACCACAGAATGATCGCTCGCGATGCGGCGCTGTTCCTCGCGCATGGCCCGGCGCACGCCCGGCGCGATGGAAACTTTGGAGGCCGCTTCGGAAACCTGCGGGTCGCGAATGGCCGCCGTGACGTCCTCGCCGTTCAGACGCACCGCGCCATCTTCGAATTCGATCCGGGCCTCGCGCGCCAGTTGTTCCAGGCGATGCAGGTCGTCCAGGTCGATTCCGGCGCGCATGGCCCACAACGCCACGGCTCGGTACATCGCGCCCGTGTCGATGTAAGTGAATCCGAGCTTCTCCGCCAGGGATCGCGCGATGGTGCTTTTTCCCGCTCCGGCCGGGCCGTCAATGGCGATGATGATCCGCTTCTGCCCAGTCGTTGCGATATACCTTTCCATCCTTCATCACAAATTTGACGCGCTGCAGCGCCGAAACATCTTCCAGCGGATTGCTATCGGTGGCGATCACGTCCGCCCAGTGACCCGGTTCCACCGCGCCGGCCTTGGCGGAGATGCCGATCAACTCCGCCGCCTGGGTGGTGGAGGCGCGGATGGCCTCGATCGGCTTCATTCCGAACTCCACCATGGTGGAAAATTGCTTCGCGTTGTCACCATGCGGATAGACGCCGCCGTCGGTTCCGAAGGCCATGCGCGCTCCCGCTAAATACGCTTTGCGGAAATTCGCCCGCTGCAGTTTCCCGATCTGGCGCTCCTTTTCAAGAGACTCGGCCAGCATCCCGACCTTCGCGCCTTCAGACAAAATGTAGTCGTCGTTGTAAATATCGAATACCAGAAACGTGCCGTGTTGCTTGGCCAGCGCGATGCCTTCCTCGTCGATCAGGCTGGAGTGTTCGATCGAGTCGATGCCGGCTCGGATCGCGTCCTTGATGGACTGCGTGCCGTGCGCGTGCGCGGCGACTTTGCGGCCCAGCTTGTGCGCTTCCTCGGCGATGGCCTGCATCTCCTCCAACGTGTATTGCGGCGTGCCAGGCTGGTCGCCCTTCGACAGGACCCCGCCGGAGGCGCATATCTTGATGAGGTCGGCACCATACTTGATGGTTTCCCGGACTTTTGCCCGCGCGGCCCATGGTCCGTCCGCGACGCCGGATTCCTTGAAATTGAACTCCGGAGCCAGCAGATTATTGTCGCAATGCCCGCCGGTGATTCCGAGCGGTGGACCGGAAACGTAGAGGTGCGGTCCATCGATGTCCCCGTCGTTAATTCCATCCCGCAGCGCAACATCGGAATAACCGGATGCGCCGACGTTCCGCACGGTCGTGAATCCGGCTTCAAGCGTGACACGGGCATTTCTGACGCCGGTAACGGTCGAGCGCGGGATCGAGATTCCCAGCCCCTCATATCCCGCATAACGGGGATCGTCGGTCAAATGATCGTGCACATCCATTAAACCGGGGAGGCAGAACTTCTGAGCCAGATCGACCCGTTCCCCGCCGGCAGGCACGGTAATCGATGCGGCCGGGCCAACGGACACGATTTCGCCGTGATCGATGACGATTACTGCTTCGTCGATCAGCACGCCTTTGCGGACATCGAGCAGGTGGCCGCAATGCAACACGGTCGCCGCGGGCACGACGGAAGCGGAAAGCCAGGCAAGCAGCAATAGTCGCACAAATTTGACTCCGGGAAATAATCAGTATGGCATGCTAAAGGCAGCAAGCGGCGATCGCGATTACCTGCCGAAAGGCATATAATTTGCAACGGAAACCGGGCGGACCTTCCGTAACCTCCGGGGATTCCTCAACGCCCAATGGTTAGAAGGCTGTTTGAGTGACGGGTTTCGTGTCTTCGCGTCCATAACTCAGCCGCCAGAAAGTATACTAGTACCTACTTGTGAACGATACCCGCTTACTCTCGAATCGCGCGAAAATCTGGGCCGTTTTCGTGTGCCTTAGTCTGGCCTCATTAGCAATGTACGGCTGCGCCGGCGCAGGGACTCCGGCCGCGGCCGACGGTGGAGGCGGCAAGGGGGGCAAAGGAGGCGGCAAAGGACGTGGCCGGGGCGGCGATGGCGCTGGTCCGGTTCCCGTGGTAGTCGCCAAAGTTTCGCAGAAAGATGTTCCGATCGAAGTGTCGATCGTGGGCAATGTGGAGGCCTACGCAACCATTACCGTAATCCCTCAGGTGGGTGGAGCGTTGACCGGCGTCCATTTTCAGGAAGGCGATTTCGTCAAGAAAGGCCAGAAGCTTTTTACCGTAGATCCGCGCCCGTTCGAGGCGGCTTTGGCACAGAGCCAAGCTAACTTATTGAAAGACAAGGCATTGCTCGGTCAAGCAGAGGCCAACCAGGCGCGCGACGTGGCGTCTGAAAAATATGCCCGCGATGAAGCCGGCCGGTACGCCAAGCTGTTCGATCAGGGGATCGTATCCCGCGAACAGGGCGATCAATATAGGACGAATGCCGACACCCTTCTTCAGTCGGTAGCGGCGGATAAGGCGGCGATCGAAAGCACTCGTGCGCAGATGCAGGCCGATCAGGCGGCGATCGACACAGCGAAGGTCAACCTGAGCTATACCAACATCGTCTCACCGATCGATGGAAAAACCGGCAACTTGATGATAAAGCAGGGAAATGTCGTTTCGGCGAACTCCACCAACCTCATCTCTATCACCGAAGTGGAGCCGATTTACGTGACCTTCGCGGTGCCGGAATCGACGCTGGCGGATGTGAAGAAATACATGGCGGTGGGCAAACTTCAAGTGGTCGCCAAGACCCAGGATGCCGAGCAGGTGACCGAAAAAGGCGAATTGACCTTTGTTGACAACAACGTCGACATGACCACCGGCACCATCAAGCTGAAGGGGACTTTTCCGAATACGGACCACAAGCTGTGGCCCGGACAATACGCCAATGTCACGCTCAGACTGACCACCCGTTCGAATGCGCTGGTGGTGCCGAATCAGGCAGTCCAAAGCGGCCAGGACGGAACCTTTGTGTACGTCGTCAATGACGACCGGACGGTGACGGCCCGCCCGGTGGTCACTGGACCTCGTGTCGATCAGCAACAGGTGATCGACAAAGGACTGGAAGAGGGCGAAACGGTGGTGACCGAAGGCCAGCTCCGCCTGGCGCCAGGCAGCCGCGTACAGATGCGCGACAGCAATGGCGGGGGCGGTGGACGCGACGGCGGCGATGGCGGTCGTCAAGGCGGCCGGGGCCGCGGCAAGCAATCGGGATAATCCGACGAATCGGAGTTTGCGGTGAACGTCTCAGAAATTTTCATCCGTCGCCCGATCGCGACCAGCCTATTGATGGCGGGGATCGGACTGTTCGGCGTGGTCGCGTATCGCTCCATGGCGGTCAGCGATCTGCCGAGCGTGGACTATCCCACCATTTCGGTTGGCGCCAGCCTTCCCGGCGCGGATCCGAATACCATGTCGTCTGCGGTGGCGACGGTGCTGGAGCGCCAGTTCACCACCATCGCCGGCCTCGACTCAATGACGTCGCGCAGTTCGACCGGCAGCACCAACGTCACACTGCAGATGTCGCTTGATCGCGATATCGATAGTGCGGCGGTGGATGTGCAGTCGGCGATCGCGGCGGTGACTCCGCTGCTGCCCGCCGGAATGCCCGCGCCGCCGTCGTTCCACAAGAGCAATCCCGCGGATCAGCCCATCATTTTCCTGAGCCTGGTTTCGGATACGCTGCCGCTGTCGGTGCTGGACGAATATGCCGAAACCCAGGCGGCGCCGCGGATCTCGATGATCAACGGCGTGGCGCAGGTGCAGGTGCAGGGCCAGCAGAAGTACGCGGTCCGGGTGCAGATCGATCCCGACAAGCTGGCGGCGAAGCATATCGGCTTCAATGAAGTCGACACCGCGCTGAATCAGTGGAACACCAACCAGCCGCTGGGCATTTTGTACGGACCGAAGATCGAGTACAACGTTCATGCCAATGGACAGCTGATGAACGCGGAGCAGTTCCGCAACTCGATCATTTCCTTCCAAAACGGACGGCCGATCTACCTGCGCGACGTCGCCAACGTGATCGACAGCGTTCAGGACGACAAGCAGTCGGCCTGGATGTACACCAACGGAAAGGCGATGCGGGCCGTCACCTTAGCCGTATTCCGGCAGCCCGGCACGAACACCATCGAAGTTGCCGACAAGGTGAAGGCGCTGATTCCGCTGTTCAATTCGCAGCTCCCGCCGGCCGCGCAACTGCTGGTGCGCGGCGACCGCTCGAAGAATATTCGCGACGCGTTCACCGATATCCAGGTGACCATGCTGTTGACGCTGGTGCTGGTGATCGGCGTGATCTTCTTCTTCCTTCGCAATCTGCCCGCGACCATCATTCCCAGCCTGGCGCTGCCGTTCTCAATTCTGGGATCGATCGCAGTGATGGGCGCGCTCGATTTCAGCCTCGACAACATGTCGATGATGGCCTTGATTCTCTCCATCGGATTCGTGGTGGACGACGCGATCGTGATGCTCGAAAACATCGTGCGCCACATTGAGAAGGGCGAGGCGCCGTTTGAGGCGGCGATCAAGGGATCGAAAGAAATCGGCTTCACTATCATTTCGATGACCATGTCTCTCGCCGCGGTATTCATCCCGATTCTGTTCATGGGCGGAATCCTGGGGCGTCTGTTCCGCGAATTCGCGGTGACCATCACGGTGGCCATTCTGATTTCCGGTGTGGTGTCGGTCAGCTTCACGCCGATGCTGTGCAGCCGGTTCCTGAAGCCTCATAAATCCACCGAACACAATCTGCTGTACCGCGGGATCGAAAAGTTTTTCAACGGGATGTTGCGGTTTTACACCTGGAGCCTGCGAATCGTACTGGACCGCCGTGCCGTGATGGGCGTGGTGTTCTTTATGGTGATCGGACTGACGCTGTATCTGTTCGATCGGGTGCCCAAGGGCTTTATTCCGGAAGCCGACACCGATCAGATCAACATGTCGATGGTGGCCGCGCAAGGTACTTCGTTTTACAAGATGCTGGATTATCAGAAAGTGGTGGCCGACATCATCCGCAAGGATCCGAATGTCGACACCTTCATGTCCAGCGTCGGCGGCGGATTCGGCGGGCGCAGCGGCAACTTCGCCAACATGAACATCCTGCTGAAGCCGCGCGATGAACGAAAACTCACGGTGCCGCAGATCATGGAAGAGATCCGGCCGAAGATTTCCCGATTCCCCGGATTTCGCGCGATCATGATGAACCCGCCGGCTATCCGCATCGGCGCGCGCGGTTCGAGCGCTTCCTACGAGTTAACGGTGGAAAGCCCGGATACCGACGCTCTCTATCGCGAGTCGCAAAAGCTGGAACAGGCGGTCGCGCGAGAAACCAATTATGTGCAGGACGTGAATACCGACCTGCAAATTTCCGAGCCCGCGCGTAAATGTAGTGGTGGATCGCGACCGCGCCGCGGTGCTGGGGCTGGACATCAAGTCGGTGGAAAACGCGCTCTACGCCGCGTACGGACCGAAGTGGAGCACCACCATCTACTCGCCCACCAATCAGTACGAAGTGCTGATGGAGATCCAGCAGAAGTATCAGGAACACGCCGACTATCTTTCGAAGATCTATTTCAAGTCCGCGTCCAAGGGCACCTACATCCCGCTGAAAGAAGTGGTGAAGCTTCACGAAGACGCCATGCCGCAGAGCATCAATCACACGGCGCAGCTTCCTTCCGTCACCATTTCCTTCAATCTGAAGCCGGGCATCTCGCTCGGCGAAGCGGTGGACCGGCTGGGACGGGTGGCGGTCGAGACGCTGCCCGATACCGATGACCGTCGCGTTCACCGGCACGGCGCAGGTGTTCCAGAGCTCGCTGCAAAACCTGACAGTGCTGCTGATTGTCGCGATCATGGTGGTGTACATCGTCCTGGGAGTGCTCTATGAAAGCTACATTCATCCCATTACGATTCTTTCCGGGCTCCCTTCGGCTGGTGTTGGCGCACTGCTGACGCTGATCATCTTTAAAGTCGACCTCAACATATATTCCTTCGTCGGACTGGTGATGCTGGTGGGGCTGGTGAAGAAGAACGCCATCATGCAGATCGATTTCGCGCTGGAAGTGGAGCGCAAGGAAGGCAAGTCGGCCAAGGAAGCGATTTACGAAGGCTGCCTGATCCGTTTCCGCCCGATCATGATGACCACCATGGCGGCGCTGCTCGGCGCGCTGCCGATTTCACTGGGCTACGGGTCGGGTGGCGAGGCGCGGCGTCCGCTGGGTCTGGCGGTGGTCGGCGGTTTGATGGTTTCGCAGCTGGTGACGTTGTATTTGACCCCGGTGGTCTATACCTATATGTCCAGCGTGCTCGAATGGTGGCGCAGAAGGCATCCGTCAGATGGAGCCTGATCTTGGATTCACGGACTGAAGCATGAATTTTTCGGAAACATTTATCCGGCGTCCTATCGCCACCAGCCTGCTGATGGCGGCGATCGCGCTGTTTGGCGTGGTGGCGTATCGCGCGCTGCCGGTCAGCGATCTGCCGAACGTCGATTTCCCCACGCTGCTGATCACCGCGGCAGCTTCCAGGCGCGAGCCCGGAAACGATGGCCTCGGCGGTCGCGACGCCGCTTGAAAATCAGTTCTCGACCATCGCCGGCCTGGAGTCAGATGACCTCGGTCAACTCGCTCGGCTCGACGCAGATCACCCTTGAATTCGCTCTGGCGCGCAGCATGGACGGCGCCGCGGTGGACGTGCAGGCGGCCATCACGCAGGCCGCGCGCCTGCTGCCGCAGGGCATGCCGACGCCGCCGACCTTCACCAAGGTGAATCCGGCGGATCAGCCGATCATTTATCTGGCGCTTACTTCGAAGCAGGTTCCCTTGTGGACGCTCGACGAATACGCCGAGACGCGCGTCGCCCAGCGCATTTCCATGTCGAGCGGCGTTGCGCAGGTGCAGGTTCTCGGCGCAGCAGAAGTACGCGGTGCACGTGCAGATGGATCCCGCACGCGCTCGCTTCGCACCAGGTCGGCATCAACGAAGTGGAAACGGCGCTATCACAGCTGGAACGTGAATCTTCCCACGGGCCAGATCACCGGACCCGCAGCGCGCGTTCACCTTGCAGGCCAGCGGTCAGTTGATGAGCGCCGCGGCAGTACCGGTCCGCTGGTAGTCGCCTATCGCAACGGCGCGCCGGTCCGGCTCCAGGATTTGGGCGACGTCAGTCGACGGCGTGCAAGACGACTACACCGCGTCCTGGTTCTACACCAAGGACGACGATCAGCGCGCGATCATTCTCGGCCATCCAGCGCCAGCCGGGCACCAACACCATCGAAGTCACCGACAACATCAAGCACCTGCTGCCGACGTTCGAGACCGAACTGCCGCCGTCGGTCCACATGGACATCCTGTACGACCGTTCCGACACCATTCGCGAATCGTACAAGGACGTTCAGTTCACCATGCTGCTGACGCTGGGCCTGGTGATCGCGGTGATCTTCCTGTTCCTGCGCAACGTATCGGCCACGCTGATTCCCAGCCTGGCGCTGCCGTTCTCGATCATCGGAACGTTCGCGGTGATGTACCTGCTGAAGTACAGCCTCGACAACCTGTCGATGATGGCGCTGATCCTGTCGGTCGGCTTCGTGGTGGACGACGCCATCGTGATGCTCGAGAACATTTTCCGTCACATGGAAATGGGCAAGAAGCCGCTGGTGGCTTCGCTGGTCGGGATCGAAGGAAATCGGATTCACCATCGTGTCGATGACGCTTGTCGCTGGCGGCCGTGTTCATTCCCGTGCTGTTCATGGGCGGCATTCTGGGCCGCCTGTTCCGCGAATTCTCGGTCACCATCTGCGTCGTCGATTCTGATTTCGGGAGTGGTCTCGGTCACGCTGACGCCGATGCTGTGCAGCCGCTTCCTCAAAGCGCCGTCGCATCATGAGCATGGCTGGTTCTACCGTGTCACGGAACAGTTTTTCGAAGGCATGCTGCACGCTTACGACGTGACGCTGAAGGCTTGCTTGCGGCATCGCGTGTTCACCATGGCCACCTTCGTCATCGTGCTGGCGGCGACGGTTTGGATGTTCATGGACATCCCCAAGGGCTTCATCCCCGATCAGGATACTGACCAGATTTCCGTGACGACGGAGGCGCTGCAGGGCACGTCGTATTACCAGATGGTCGACCTATCAGAGCCAGGTCGGCATCGATTGTGCGCGACAATCCCAACGTCGACGCGCTGATGTCGACCGTCGGCGGGACCGCGGCGCAAACCGTCGGCGGACCGAATTTCGGACAATTACTGGTTCGCCTGAAGCCGCGGGCGCAACGCACCGCGGGCGTCGAAGAAATCATCCGCGAATTGCAGCCAAAGCTCGCCGAAGTTCCGGGCATGAAGGTTTACCTGCAGAATCCGCCGACCATCCGGATTGGCGGGCAGGTTACCAAGAGCCTGTACCAGTTCTCGATGCAGTCGCCGGTGAAGCCGGAACTGTTCGCCAACGCTCAGAAGATGGAGAAACTGATCGCGGAAATTCCCGGCGTAAGGGATGTCACCAGCGATCTGGCGATCACCAGTCCGCAGGTGGAAGTGAATATCGATCGCGACAAAGCCGCTTCGCTGCAGGTGAGCGCGAACTCTGTGGAGAGCGCCTTTTACGACGCCTACGGTCCGCATTGGGTCTCCACCATTTACGCGGCGATCAACGAATATGAAGTCCTGCTGGAACTGAAACCTAAATTTCAATCCGACCCGAACCTGCTTTCGCAGCTGTATTTCAAGACGACCGGCGGCCAACTGATTCCGCTGGATACGCTGGCGACGCTCACCACCGACGTCGGCCCGCAGGCCATCAATCACAACGGCCAGCTCACCGCCGTCACCATTTCGTTCGATCTTGCAACCGGGCGTTGCGCTCGGTCAGGTGACGGACAAGATCCGGGACGTGGCCGCCAAGACGCTGCCTTCCAGCATCAGCACCAGTTTCCAGGGCGCGGCGAAAGCGTTCGAAAGTTCGCTCGGGAATCTCTGGGTGCTGCTGATCATCGCCATCGTGGTTGTCTATATCGTGCTGGGGATTCTGTATGAAAGCTACATTCACCCGCATCACGATTCTTTCGGGGCTTCCCTCGGCTGGATTCGGCGCGTTGATCACGCTGTACCTGTTCCATATGGATTTGAACATTTACGCGTTCGTCGGACTGATCATGCTGATCGGCATCGTAAAGAAGAACGCGATCATGCAGATCGATTTCGCGCTCGACGCCGAACGTCAATCAAGGCATGCCGCCCGAAAAAGCCATTTACGAAGGCTGCCTGATCCGCTTCCGTCCCATCATGATGACCACCATGGCGGCGCTGCTCGGCGCGGTCCCGATTGCGGTCGGCTGGGGCGCGGGTGGCGAAGCACGGCAGTCGCTCGGCCTGGTGGTGGTCGGCGGGCTGATGTTCTCGCAGTTGGTGACGCTTGTACCTGACGCCGGTGTTCTACACGTACATGTCGGCGATGCAGGAATGGTTCCAGCGCAACAAAAAAACGGTCGATGAGACCAGCGACGTTACGCCGGCGCAGACGCCTGCTTAACCACCGCGGGAATCAGCCATGCTGGTCCTGACGGTGGGCCATTCGAACCGCTCCATCGAAGATTTTCTCGATCTTCTCGACGCGCACCAGGTCCGCCAGATCGCCGATGTCCGGACTATCCCGAAGTCGCGTCATAATCCGCAGTTCGGCTATGAAGAGCTGGATGCGGCGCTGGCCGCGCGCGGTATCCGCTACGTGCACCTGCCGGCGCTGGGCGGCCTGCGCCATCCTCGCAAGGATTCCATTAATACGGCGTGGCGGAACTCGAGCTTTCGAGGCTACGCCGATTACATGCAGACTGCTCCGTTCGCCGAAGCCGTCGGCAAACTGATCGAGCTGGCCGGCGAGCGCCGGACCGCCATCATGTGCGCGGAAGCGGTGCCCTGGCGATGCCATCGTTCGTTGATCGGCGACGCATTGCTGGCGCGGGGAATAGAAGTCGAGGACATCTTCAACGCCGCATCTCGCAAACCCCACACGTACACGCCGTTCGCCAAAGTCGACGGAGAATCCGTAACCTACCCCGGCCTTTAGCTCACCTTCCGGATCATGAATTCCATTTGCGATCCGAAGTGGCGCGCGATGGGTCCCAACGTAAGCAGCTTAGCGGGCCGGCTCAGACGCGCGAATTTTCCGGGAAGTCCCTTGGCCGTCTCGGTTCGCCGAAATCCGGCGATCGAAAATCCCGCCTTTGAAAATGTAACTTTCGCCGTGCGCGGTGTGAATTCCCAAGTGTGAAAAGGCATGTGACAGGTCAGCCAGAAATCCTCGCGGCCGGTAAGCCTGGAGATCCAGCGATAGTAACGCGACTTCGCCGCCGTGATATCAGGAAACGTCACCAATGCGTAACCGCCCGGCTTCAACAGCCGGTGCACCGCGCGGAGAAATTCGACCGGTTGCCGGGTATGCTCCACGATCTCGGTGAGAGTGATCAGATCGTAAGCTTCGGCGGGTGGCGCAACCTGTTCCAGGGTCCCGCAGGCGATCGGAATTCCGTAATTTTCGGCGCCCCATCGGGCGCTCTCGGGATGCAGTTCGATTCCTTCCACGGCGAAACCTTTTTGCTGGAGCATCCAGGGAAGCAAGCCGGTAGCGCAGCCAACGTCCAGAGCCCGTCCCGAGGAAACGAACTTCGCGATCCAATCGACATAGCGGCGGAAGCGGTCGCCGAACATCGCTTCGGAGGCGCCGGCGATGCGAATCGGCGCGTGAAAATCCCCGGAATAGAAGCCGCGAAGCTGCTCGTCGGTGGGCGTCGGATCGGTGAAGCGCAACCCGCAGGAGCGGCACCGCGCCAACCTCCAGACCACATTCTTGAACGGGCGCTCATGCACGTGACGCACGTTTGCGCCTCCGCACAGCGGACAAGCTCCCGCCGTCATGCGGCTACCTTGAAGATTCCTGGCATGGCGTTGGAGTTAACGTCTAAGGCAAAAGGGGAGCGTAATAACCGTGCCGGGCGCGAACGATCAGATCCTTGCGTCCCTTCACTTTTACGTCCACCGGATGATACAAACCGTCGGTCTTGAGGGGATCGGGACGATACAACACGTTGTACTGATGCCGCAGCTCGTTGGCGATATTTTCGAAGGATTGCGCCAAGTCCTGGGCCTTAAAGGGAAAAAACACCTGTCCGCCGGTCTGCTCCGCGAAGTATTTGAGGATCTTGTCGCCGTCCGTGTCGACGCCGCTCCGATTGGTGGAGATGGTATAGATCACCACGTCGGCCTTATGCGCCATCTCCAGCGCCTGATCGCGGGTGTAACGGCTCTGGTTGTCCTCGCCGTCGCTCAGGATCACCATGGCGCGGCGGAATTTGAAGCGCGGCTGATCCTGCATCAGCTTGTCCCGGCAGGAGAAAAAAATCGCATCGTACAGTGACGTTCCGCCGCCTGGACGGAGATCGCGAATAGCTTTGTTGAGCGATTCCGTGCTGTCAGTGAGGTCCGCCACCAGCTCGGCGGTGGTATCGAAACTCACCACCACGGCTTTATCCTCGTGCGGACGAATCACGGTGTTGACGAAATCGCTCGCGGCTTCTTGAATGAAGCGGAAGCGGTCGCGAATGCTGTTGCTGGTATCGATCAGGATCGCCAGGCGCAACGGAAGGTCGCTTTCCGCGGTGAACTCCATGATGGTCTGCGGCTTCTTGGCTTCCAGCACCTGAAAATCGTCTTTCGTCAGGTCGCTGACGAAACGGCCTTTTTTATCGGAGACGGTGAACAGAAGCTGCACACGGGTGACGTCGAGCGTAATGCGTGGCTCGTCGGCCGCGGCAGGCGGCGTTTGCGCCGCTACAGACTTAGAGGGCTTGGTCTTCGACTGGGCCGCCAGCGGCAGCGCCGCCAATGCAAACAGGACTGCGTATTTCATGCGAGCTTGTCTTAAATTATAGTGAGTTCGTCCAGCCATTGGCGAAGCTCCGCGGGTAAGGGCGATTCGACCTCGACGCGGTCGCCTGTCGACGGGCTGGCGAACGCGATCCGCCAGGCATGCAGAAAGATTCTTTCCCGCGCGCGCGCTCCGTAAACACGATCGCCGGCAACAGGGTGGCTGATGCTCGCCAGGTGAGCACGAATCTGATGGGTACGGCCGGTCCCGATGCGTACTTCCAGATAAGTGAAGCCTTCAAAGCGCTCGCGCACGCGAAATTCGGTGAACGCATCCCGTCCGTGCCCCAGCTTCGCGGTCATTTTGGTTCGATGCACCGGGTCGCGGGCAATCGGCTTCAGAATGCGGCCGGTTTCCGCGTTCACCCGTCCTTCCACCAGCGCGAGATAGGTTTTTTCCACCTTACGGGAAGCGAATTGTTCGGCCAGATGACGATGCGCCGCGTCGGTACGCGCCACCAGCAATACGCCGCTGGTTCCTCGATCCAGCCGGTGGACGATACCTGGCCGCAGATCCCCCGCCACGTTCGACAACGATCCGAAATGATGCACCAGCCGATTCACCAGCGTTCCTGAGTGCTGGCCCGCCCCCGCATGCACCACCACGCCAGCCGGTTTATTCACAGCGATGACCGCTTCGTCTTCGAATAAGATTTCCACCGGCAAGTCTTCCGGCGACGCCTTCAGCGGTGGAAGGTCGGCCGGGATTACTTCTACTTTCTCGCCGCCGCGAAGCAGCAACGAAGCCCGGGCTGCCGCGCCATTCACTTGAACGTGGCCGTCCTTGATCCAAGTTTGCAGACGGGAGCGGCTATAGTCGCGCAAATGCTCTTGCAGATAGTGGTCGAGGCGCTTGCCGGCATCGCCCGGTTGCGCGGAAAGGACCATCACAGCAGTACGCGGATCAGAGCCCAACTCACCGCGCAGGCACAGGCGCTGGCCGCCGCGCCCACCACGAGCGCTCCGCCGCCGACCTCCAGGAAGACTCGAAGATTCACTTCCAGGCCCATCGCGGCCATGGCCAGCGTAAGCAGAATTTCTCCCAATCCCGCGAGCAAGTCGGCCAGGCTCTGAGAATATCCGTGCTGGAACTGCAGTACGGGAAGCAAGCCGAGGGAGTTCAACAGGAACAGTCCCAGGAAGCCCCACAGAAACGGCGGCACCAAGCGGCCGTAATGGACCGTGACGCCGTCCTTCCGGGTCCTGGCATACGCGAAGGCGAGCGCCAGCAGCAGCGGGGCCAGCAAGGCGACGCGCACCAGTTTGACCAACGTCGCCATGCCTCCGGCGGTCGTACTGAATGCGAAGCCTGCCGCGACTGCCTGCGGAACCGCATGCAAAGTAGACCCAGCCCACACTCCGAAACCCGCGTCGCTGAAGCCGATCCAGCCGCCGATCAGCGGGCTCAGGAACATCAGCACCAGGCCGAGCACATTGATCGCGCCCATGGAGAGCATCACGTCGCGATCCTCCGCGTCGATTAACGGCGCTACGGCGACGATCGCGCTGTTGCCGCAGATCGCGGTTCCCGCGCCGATTAGCAGGCTGGTTCGCGGCCATACGCCCAGCACTTTTCCGAGAATCCATGCCACCGTCAGCGCCGTGGTCATGGTGGCCAGGATCACCACGAACGCGCGCAGCCCCACCGACCGCGCGTTGGCGAAACTCAGCGTCGCGCCGGTGAGTACGATAGCCCAGGGAATGGTACGCCGGGTGACGTGCTTCGCTCCGCCCAGCACGCGCTCGCCAAGCGGCAACAGGTTTCCGGCCAGCGCCCCGGCGAACATCGCGAGAATCGCGGCGCTCACGGGATGCCGTACGCCAGAGGTGCCTACCACCCGAAACGGCGCGAACGGCAGGTAATGAATCGCGTACGCAAGCAACGCCACGGCAATCGCGGCGATCCACCCCTCGTAATGCTTGACATGAGCATGATGCGCGTGCGGCGCCTTGCCCGCGCGCGTTTCCACCACCGGAAGCTCGTACACCCCCTCCATCGAACCAAGCGACAGAAGCGCTTCGGGGCTCAGCTTGTGGGGATGATGAGTCGGCGCGACCGGCATTATTGGCTGGCGCCGGCCTTCTTGAAATCGCCCGCCTTGAAATCCGAAATCAGCGCCGGATTCAAGCGCCGCTTCAGGGCGGCGTTCACGTCGTCCGCCGTAAGTTTCGCGATTTTCGCTTCGATTTCGGCATCGTGCTGCATGGTCCACCCGTCTTGCGCATTGCGAACAAGCATTCTGGCCAGAGATGCGTCTTCCGAACGCCCGAGTGTCGCCTCTTCGAGGAACGCCTTCTTCACCGTGGCGACTTCCTCCGCTGTGAACCCGGAGTCCACTGCCTTGGCAATCTCTTCCTTGAACGCGGTCTCGACTTTCGCCGAATTCTGGGGATTCGACACGGCGATCGCCAGGAATTGCGCGAATTTCTCTTTCGCGCCGGCGTAAAAGACGCTCTGTACGGTATAGCTCAATCCGTCGGTTTCACGAATCCGCTTCCACAGCCGCGACTGGATGCCGCCGCCAAGGATCGAATTGGCCAGCACCATTGCCGGATAATCGGAATCCGCCTCGTCCATATCGATCGTCGTGCCCGCCGCGAAAAACGCGTTCGCTTTATCCGGCGTTTCGATTACGCGACTTACCGCTTCGAGTTTCCTCCACGTTCGTGTGAGACGAGTATAAGGAGCGGGACTTTTCCAATCCCCGAACAATTCCGTCGCGAGCTTCTGCACCTCCGCTGGATCGAAATCGCCGATCACCGCCAGCTCCGCGTGCGAAGCTCCATAGAAGTCTCCGTAGAATTTCTTCACGTCGGCGAGAGTGACTTTCTTCAGCCCGTCGATAGACTCGTCCGGTGTTGGAATCGCACGCGGATCGCCCGGCGGATACTCGTTCAAATGCCGGTTCATCGCGTTGATAGCCAGCGCTTGCGGTTCACCGCGCTGGCTCTCGATGCGTCCGATCATCGACTGGCGGATCTGATCGAAATCGGATTCGGGGAACGCCGGCGCGCGCAGGACTTCCGCGGCAAGCTTGAGCGCGCCCTCGAATCCATCATGCACCGTGCTGATCGAAACCGTGGCGCCGTTGTTCACCGACCCATTGGCGTTCATCTGCGCCTTCAATTTATCCAGCTCATCCTGAAGCTGCTGGCGGTTATGTTTCTGCGTCCCGCGCATCAGCAACTGGCCGGTCATCTGCGCGGCCTCTTCCTTGCCGAACAGACTCTTCTCGTCGCCATAATGAAGCGTCAGCACGGCGCGAACGGTCGCTCCCCGCGTCTTCTTAGAAAGCAGCGCCAACTTCATTCCGTTGGGCAGCGTCACGCGAACCGTCCGCGCGTCGATGTTCGCCGGGGACGGATCGAAAGCCTCGCCCTGCGCGACGGCGGCTTGTCCTTTATAATCCTTCACCATGGCGCTGACATCGGGTGGCGCGGCGATCTCGGACCGATCCGGATGATCGGTGGGAATAAAGCGGCCGATCGTTCGATTCGAGGATTTCAGATACAGCTTGGCAACCCGCGTCACATCGTCCGCGGAAACCTTTTTAATGCGATCGCGATCGAGGAACAGCAATCGCCAGTCCCCCATCGATTGATATTCGCTCAACCCGATGGCGACGTTCTGCGAATTGTTCAATTCCAGATCGATATTCTTCAGCAGGCGCGTCTTGGCGCGCTCCACCTCGTCTTTCGAGGGCGGCTCTTTCGCGATCCCGTCGATCACATCGAGCATGGTCTTCTGGGCGTCGTCGAGCGAGCCTTCCTTGCGCACCTGCGCCGCGAACAGCATCACTCCAGGATCGTGAAGCTGGTACGTGTCCGCATTCGCGCTGACCGCTTTTTTCGATTCCACCAGGGCCTTGTACAGGCGACCCGCGGGCGCCGCGCTGAAAATCTCCGAAAGCACTTCGAGCGCCGCGGAATCCGCATCCGCGCCCGACGGGATGTGATACGCGGCAATCAACGCCTGAATGCCCCCGGTGCGCCGGAGGACCACATCGCGCTCGCCGTCCTGCACCGGCTCTTCGGTATAGGTCGCCTCCAGCTTGCGCGACGGCTTAGGCAGCGATCCGAAGGTCTCCTGCACCCAGCCCAGGGTCTTGGCGTCGTCGAAATTCCCGGCGACTACCAGAACCGCGTTGTCGGGCTGATAATACTTGTGATAAAAAGCCTGCAACCGGTCGATCGGCACGTGCTCGATATCGCTGCGCGCGCCAATCGTGCTCCGTCCGTAGCTGTGCCACAGGTAAGCCGTGGACATCACGCGCTCTTCCAGAATCCGCATGGGACTGTTCTCGCCCATCTCGAATTCGCTGCGCACCACGGTCATTTCGCTGTCCAGGTCGGAGCGGGCGATGCGCGAGTTCAGCATCCGGTCGGCTTCCATGCCCAGCGCCCAACGAAGATTCGCTTCGCTCGCGGGCAGCGTCTCGAAGTAATTGGTGCGGTCGTAAGAAGTGCTGGCGTTGAATTCGGCGCCGCGATTCCGCAGTTCTGTTTTCAGGTCGCCATTGGTGGTGGTGCCTTTGAACATCATGTGCTCCAGCAGATGCGCCATGCCGGTTTCGCCATACCCCTCAAAACGCGATCCGACCATATAAGTGACGTTGACCGTCACCATCGGCTTGGTCTTATCCGGGAACAGCAGAACGTCCATCCCGTTAGTGAGCCGGTATTCGGTGATTCCTTCGACCGAGGTAATTTTCGTTTGGGCGAAGCAAATCCCGGCAAGTAGTGCAAGGGAGCCGAGAAGTTTCATTGCCTACAGGCTATCACGAGGAGCGCCGCGTATCGGCCCGCAATACCCGCATGGACGACGGCAGGTACCCGGGGCGATCGCCGGTCCGACTTGACTTTACCACCTGCATTATTCTAATTTAACGATTCGACTTGGCCCAGCCGTGTCGTCTGCAATCTATGGCAAATCATGAGGCCGCCGAGGCTCGGACCGTGGACCAGGTTCTCGATTCAACTTTAGAAAGTGTGGACGTTGCCGAGGAAGCCGTCCTTCATGAAGCGCGGGAGATCGGTTTCGACGAAGACGATCTGCATCGCATCGGAATGTCGGTACGGGAGTGCATGGTAAACGCCGTAGTGCATGGCAACCGGTACAACGCGCGCAAGAAAGTGCGCCTTACCGTGACGCGAACTCCGGACCGGCTGGCCATCGTGATCGCGGACGAGGGCGAGGGGTTTGACATGAGCGCGCTGCCTGACCCGCTGGCGAATGAGAATCTCCTTCGCCACTCCGGTCGCGGTCTGCTGCTGATTCAGGCTTTCATGGACGAATTTCAGATTCGGGCCCGGGAGCCGAAGGGCACCGAAGTCAAAATGGTAAAGTACTTGGCAAAGCCAGAGCAATAAAGTAAGATCACTAGGGTTATGAAGGAGGGGGTTCTGTGAGTGTCAAATTGACCACCCGGCAGGTGGGCGATGTTACCGTAGTGGATGCGGTGGGCCGGATCACCTTGGGCGAGGGCGCCAGCACGTTCCGCGACACCATCCGAGATTTGGCGGCGAGCGGCCACAAGAAGCTGCTGCTCAACCTGGCCGAGATTTCCTATATCGACAGTTCCGGCATTGGCGAGTTGGTTTCCGGCTTCACCACTGTTACCAATCAGGGCGGCGCCGTGAAGTTGCTGAACCTTACCAAACGCGTCAAGGATCTGTTGCAGATCACCAAACTGTACACCGTTTTCGAAGTGTTCGACGACGAAGCCGCCGCGGTCCGCAGCTTTTCGTAAAATTTTCCGGGCTGAACATGACGCGGTCCCGATTTTCGGGCGAGCCGGGAGGATCCCACCAACGGATCCTGCCTTGCCGCCGGAAAGCCGGAGAATAAGGGCGGCTCCGGCTCACTTGTAGTGTGAAGGGGGATTTCCAGCCCCTGGAAGACGCATGGTTCCGGTAAGAGAGCCCACAACTTATTCGATTCTCCTCGCTGACGAGCTAACGCTGGTCAGAGAAGGACTTGCAGCTCTATGTGAGGCGCAGCCGCAGTATCGAGTCATCGGGCAATGTTCGGATGGATCCGCGGCATTGCGCATGATCGAAACATCCCGGCCTCATATCGCAGTCCTCGATCTTAACCTCCCGGATATGTTCACCTTTGAGGTCGTCCGCCGCATCCGGGATGCGAACCTCCCCACCAGAGTCGTGGTCCTTTCCACACGCCGCGACCGTAAAACGGTGGTCGAAGCACTGCGCTGCGGCGTCAGCGCGTTCCTGCTCAAATCGGGCCCGTCTCTCCAACTGCTGGAAGCTTTCGAGCAGATCCTCGACGGGGGCATCTATGTTTCGCCGGAGCTCGAACTTCACAAGATTTTCGCGCCCGGTCAGAAATCCGCGGTCGAGGATCCTTTACAATCCCTGAGCGCGCGCGAATATCAGGTATTCAGCCTTCTGTGCGAAGGAATCCGCGCTAAAGAGATCGCCGCGCGCCTGTCGCTGAGCCCGAAAACCGTCGACACGTATCGTGCCAGTCTGATGCGCAAGCTGGATATCCACGACGTGGCCGGTCTCGTCAAGTTCGCGATTCAGCGGGATTTAACCTCGTCCCGCTAAACTGCTTACTCGTCCGCGTACCACGCCCGCCAGCGCTGCTTCGGGGGAAATAGCTTGATCAGCAGCATTCCAGCTAAAAATCCGCCGATGTGCGCGAACCACGCAGTGCCTCCCGAATTGTAGTCATTCGAGCCCAGCGAACCGAATCCGCTGAAAAACTGGATCGCGAACCACCACAGCAACAGAATCGCCGCCGGAATTTCCATCGTGGTGATGAAAAAGAAGATCGGCACCAGAGTAAGCACCCGCGCGCGCGGAAACTTGATCAGATAAGCGCCCATCACGCCGGCGATCGCGCCGCTCGCGCCAATCGTTGGTAGCCGGGAATAGGGATTGAACACCACCTGTACCACCGCCGATACCAGGCCGCAGATCAGGTAAAAGATCAGAAATCTGCCGCTGCCGATCAGGTCTTCGACGTTCCTTCCGAACACCCACAGAAACAGCATGTTACCGATCAAATGGAGCCATCCGCCATGGAGAAACATGGAGGTCGCGAGCGACGGCAGATGCTGTGAGATCTGATCTGGCACAATACCCCAGGTGTCGAAGAAGCGATTCAATTGTCCCGTCGGCAAGGTCAGCTCATACAGGAAAATCACGGTATTCACGGCAATCAGCCCGGCCGTGACGGCCGCGGTGTTGTTCACGCGTTCGGTAGATCGAAGAGGAATCATGCGCGCTGCGCGGCGGAGGCGAAGTCCGGGTGCGACCTTCGATCGCCCCGTTCGATCAGGACGCGCGCATCATTCAGGGTCGCGATGCCCCCGCGCGCTCCGAGCCTGGTGCAGTTGAGCGCAGCCATCGCGTTAGAAAATTCGAGCGCGTCTTGCATGCTCATCCCTTCGAGCACAGCATAACAAAACGCTCCGTGAAACACGTCTCCCGCGCCGGTGGTGTCCACGCAATTCACCACGAACGCCGGCGAATAGACGAAGCGTCCGTCGCGGCGCGCCAGGGCCCCGTGCGCTCCCAGTGTCATCGCCGCGACCTTCATCCCATATTCTTCCTGAATCAGCTCGAGCGCGCGAAACGGATCGCGTTCGCTGGTCCACTGCCCGGGGAACTCCGAACTGGCGACCAGATAATCGATTGATCCCAGCACGCGATCGAACCCGTGATACACCGTGTCCACATCCACGCTCACTGGAATCCCCATGCTGCGCGCGATCTTCGCGGCTTTCTCTACAGCCGGTGTGTCGTGACCGTCAATATGGAGCATGCGCGAGCCTGCGATTTTTTCAGGCGTGATGCTGGCCGGCTCCAGCCGCAGGCATTCCGGACGGCTCCAGAATACCGTTCGCTCTCCAGTGGACCGGTCGATGACGATATATGCGGTTTGGTTGGGACAATTCTCGCGGACCTCGACATGATCGAGATTGATTCCGGTATCCCGCAGGCTGTCCATCTGCACCTGGCCTCGCAGATCGTCGCCGACCGTGCCGATGTATTTTACTCGCATACCGAGCGTCGCCACCGTGACCAGCGCGCTCGCCACCTGGCCGCCGGGGCTGAGCATTTCCCGTTCGATTGCGACCTTACCCGCATACGCGGGAAAGTGCGACACCAGGATCAGGGTGTCGGTGGCGTTCAGTCCAACGCCAGTCAGATCATAGAGAGGATTTGTATTCACCGGATAAAGTCGAGGATCGCTCGGGCCGTGGGATCGTCTTCCTTCAAGGTAGCAATCATTTCGCTGATGTGTCCCTGGCCGGGAATGTAAGCCAGTTTGACCGCCGCGAACACGCTTTTCAATTTTGCGGCGAAATCGCGCGCCTGTTTGGGCAGGCCGGGATAGTCCCACTGGCAATATGTGACCAGGAACGGCGGCGCATTCCGCTGAACATGATCGATGGGCGATGGATCGTCGTCCGCGGCTTGAAAATCGGCCATCCGGCCGACGTCGTAGATGCCGCTCATCGAAATGACGCCATGAATCGCATCCACCGGGATTTGATATTTTTCCTGATAGTCGCGATCGAGCGCCAGGAGCGAGACCAGGTGCCCGCCCGCCGAATGCCCGGCCAGGTACAGCCGCGATTTATCGCCGCCATATTGCGCGATGTTGCGATAGACCCACGCGAACGCCGCGGCGACGTCCTCGATCTGCGCGGGATGCGGATTCCGCGGCATCAGCCGGTAGCTGGGAATCACCACGCCTATTCCAGCCTGCGCGAAGCGGCTGCCGAACATGGCGTACATCGCGCGGTCGCCGGTGCTCCACGCTCCCCCGTGAACGAACATCATCACCGGAAATTTTGATCTTCCTTTGGGCAGATACAAATCAAGCCGATGCTTTTTGGCATCCTCGGGTCTTCCAGCGATGTAGGCAATATCGCGCCGAACCTCAACTGAGGAAGAAATGGGGCCGACGGGCAATTCCATCGCGGGCGCTTTGGCGAAGTGAATCGCGTTCGACGTGATCCAGGTATGCTCCTCGCCATCGATGGTCAGGAACGCTTGTAGTCGATAGGCGCCCAATTCCTGGACGGCGACATCGAGCGTGCGGCCTTCTGTCTCGCTGACCGTCTTGCCGTCGCGCAGTAGCCGGATTTTCGCGGGAATCGGCAAAAACGCCTGTAGCCGCGTACCGGGAATCAGCGGAACCGTGTCGCCGATGTCGAACGCGCCAAGATTATTGTTGGCCATGAAATAAAACCCGGTGGGATCGCATAGCCAGTCTGCCGCGGCGTAATCGCGCCCCTGATCGAGTGAGGCTCGAAGCGATAAAGCGTCAGGATCCAGGGCGAACACGTGCACGCTTTGGTAGCGAAAGGAGACCATCCAAGCGGGGTGTTTCCCAAACATACGTCCCGCAATGGCGAAAGCCTCATCGGGATACGATTTCGATGCTTCCTCGATTCGGCGGAGCTGCCTGGGTGTCAACTCCATCGGCGCATTGCCCGGATCGAGATGTATGAGCAGCTTCGGCTCCGGCGCGATGACGATGCCGTCGCGCACTTGTGGAAGAGCGCCACTCTGCAACAGGACCTGCACCCCGGCGTCCTTGGCTGCCCGGAGCAAAGTCTCATCGAGCGGTAGATCGGTCGAGACCGCTCGAAAATCGCGATAAATTCCGGGCAGCGGCGGGCTGATGCGGGAGCGAATCCAGGCGATGCGCTGCGCGTGTACGGCTTCAAGGTGCTCGCTCGACAAACGGTCGGGCGGGCTCGCGGCCGCGCATACTTCCGCAATCAACAGCCAGACGGCCCAGCGCACTCTTTTAGTTTATTCGGCTATTCCTTGGTGGGCGGCATTTCGTAGAGGTAAATCACGTGGCCGTCCTTGCCTTCGGTACGTTCCACCTTGGTGGGCTTCCAGCCGGGAATGGCGTAGTCGTGCGAGACGATGCGCGCGCCGGGCTTCAAAAAGCGCTCCAGGTGTGGACGCAGCCGCTCATTGAGCGGGGTCGAGAGGTAGATTGCCACGACGTCGGCCTTGCTGAAATCGACGTCCAGCAGATCGCCCTGTACCACGCGAGCCTGCGTGCCCAGGCCGGCTTTCTCAATCGAGGTGGTGGCTTTGGCCACCAGCTTCGGGGAAATCTCCACGCCGACCGCTTTGACTTTGTACTTTTCCACGGCGGCGATCAGAATGCGGCCGTCGCCGCAGCCCAAATCGTAGAACGTCTCTCCTGGCTTCATGTTCGCCAGCTCCAGCATGCGATCCACTACGCGCACCGGAGAGGCCACGTACGGCGCCAGCCGATTGGCGTAGCGAGCGTCTTGCGCGGTCGCCGACAATGACACCAGCCCGAACAACACTGTAATTGCCCACCGCATGTTCAACCCCATCATCCACCCGGACTGCAACGTCATTTAGACGCGCCGTAAGTCCGACGCGAAGAACTTATTTGGCCCCAAAACAAACTTTTACACACCTAAGGCTGGCCGGAGACAGACGCCAAAGTCCTGGTGTGCCTGGATTTTACAATTCGGTTAACCATCTCGGTCATCGCGAACCACAAATCACGAGGCCGGCTGATGGTGTACTCGGTGCCCTTGAAAACCTTAACCGCCCGGCTGATGGAATCCTTCCAGGGAACCAATTGAGGATTCAGGGCATAGTTCATGTAGAAAACCGGATAATCGACATCGGGAGCAATCGGCTTCAGGGTATCGGGCGGCACTTGATCCTCCAACATCACCTTAGGCCCGGCGAACACCAGGGCATCGGGATGGTCGTCTGTGGCCATCTCCTTTGTAATCAGATCGGTAAGGAACTCCGTGTCGCCGTGTTTTTGAGCCAGGCGCTTCAAATCGACGGTTCCGAGCTTGATGGAATGGATGGCTTCGCCCAGGGCCGGAAAATCGATACGATTCTCACTGGATTGACGATAAAGGACTTTCTGCTCCTGGATGTTAAAAGCCACCACCGAAAATTTCCCGAATTGGGGCTCATGCGAGATGCGCCGCAGGATTGAGACCAGAGCGATGGTATCCACCGGCTGCAGCGCGGCGGACAGAGAATTTTGTGGCGCGAAGTTGATCAAAACCTTGATGTTAAGCGGCTGGGCGGCGGCCTGACGCGCCACCGGAGGATCCTCGGTGAACTGCTCCATCCGCTCCTGGTCCACATGACTTGAGGGAATCGCCAGTTCGATCTGTTTGTCCTTGGGAGGAAGCTGTGCGTCCATGTCCCAATAGAACGAACAAATCCGTTCCGACCGGTCGCGCATGAGCCAGTCGACGTGGTAGCTCCCTTGCCCAAGTTCGATGGTCCCGGAAAGCGTCGCATTTCCGGAGGCGTTCTCCTCGATCGAAGGTACGTGGACGTGTTGAACAAAGTAACTGGAATCAGCGGCCTGGGAGTCGGACGTGACGCGGAATAGGATGGTGATTTCGTTTTCGGTGCCGGAAAGGTCTTTTAACGGGACCTCGACGTCGTAGCCGCCGTGATAACGCAGATCGAACCCAAGCACAGGCTTCACCGGCGTCACGGAGCAATTCAGGTCCTTACGGATCTCCTGAGTCTCCAGAATCGCCATATCGGAGTTGAAGATCCGAACGGCGCCCTCGGTTGGCCGGATCAAGTTCTGAGCGGCTAAAACGCCGGAGCACAAGACCAGGGCAAGACTTCCGATCGCTGCGGAAGCCGGCGCTACGCCTGACCGAACCCTACGCGGCCTCTGCATGCTCGCGTTCCGTTCCTTTCCCCACAAAAATCCGAAGAAAGCGTACCTCGTATTATGGCCGAACTGGTGAAAACTTCAATAGAAATTCCACAGCCGCGGGCGATGGCGGCGTGTTGCGCCGCGAGATATACTAAAGGCGTACCCTTCCGCCCAAAAGTAGGAGCTTTCACCTTTTATGTTTGATCTGTTTCGCAGCCGTCAGAAGGCTATCCGCTATTTTCTCGGAGCCATCCTGGTGGTCATATGCCTGTCGATGGTCATCACCCTGATTCCCGGATTCGGCAGCACCGTGGGTTCCAGCTCCGACGATCCGCCGATCGCCGACATTGGCGGTACGAAGCTGCCCAGTTCCGAGGTGATGGCGACCGCGCAGCGCATTTTCCGAGGAAATCAGATCCCTCCGGAAATGGCGGAGGTGTACCTGCCCCAGTTCATCGATTCGATGATCCAGCAGCGCGCGCTGGTATACGAGTTCGAACGGCTGGGATTGACGGCGACGGATGACGAATTGTACGGCGGCATCATGGCGGCTTACCCGCAGTTTTTCCAGAATGGGCAACTGGCGGCGAAGGATCAACTGGAACAGGCGCTGCAACAGGAGGGAATGACTCTTCAGCAGGCTCTCGATCAGGCACGCCAGCAGATCATTCTCGATAAAGTTCAGAACGTGTTGTACGAAAGTTCCTTCGTATCTTCGAAGGAAATCGATAAAGAGCTGATCGACAAGTTCGAAAAGGCCAAGATCAAGTACATCGCTTTCCCGCCCGCGAAGTTTACCAGCGAGGTCAAGGTGACGCCGGAACAGGTGAAGGCCTACTTCGACACTCATCGCTTCCAGTACACCGAGCCCGAAAAGAGATCCTTTCAAGTCGTGGTGGTGGATCAGGACAAAGTCGCGGCAACGGTCAACGTGACGGATGCGCAGCTTCACGCGGCCTATTCCCAGTCCATGGACAACTTCCGGATGCCGGAGCGGGTGCATGTGCGGCACATCCTGATCAAGACGACCGATAAATCGGACGCGGAGAAGAAGCAGCTCCTGGCTAAAGCGGAGGATGTTCTGAAGCAGGTAAAGAGCGGCGGCAATTTCGCGGACCTCGCGAAGAAATATTCGGACGATCCCGGTTCCGCGGCCAAGGGCGGCGATCTGGGCTGGGTGGTTCGCGGCCAGATGGTGCCGGAGTTCGAGAAGGCATGTTTCGAGCTGAAGCCCACCGAGATCAGCGGAATCGTCACCACCACGTACGGCTACCACATCGTGCAGGTGCTGGAGCGCGAGCCGGCGCGGCTGAAGCCGTTCGATGAAGTGAAGACGCAGCTCGCCGACGAATTGAAGAAGGAAGGGTTGAGCGACAAGGTGCAAGCGCTTGGCGATCAGGTGCGCGCCGCTCTCGCCAAGAATCCGGCAGGCGCCGCCGACGTTGCCAAGCAGTTCGGGGTAGATCTGGTCACGGAATCCAAGGTCACTCCGGGCAGCGCGATTCCTTCCCTGGGGGTGAGCCCCGAAATCGACAATGCGCTGAATACGATGAAGAAGAACGATGTGTCGCAGGTGCTGGTGCTGCCGGCAAACCGGCTGGCGGTGGTGGTGCTGACCGATAAGGTTCCGGCGCGTCAATCGGACTTCAGCGAAGCGGAGGCCAGAGTTCGCGACAAGGTGATTAGCGACGAATCCGGAGTGGTGGCGACCGCGAAGGCCAAGGAAGCCGCGGAAAAACTGAAAGCCGGAGCGGACATGGCTCAAGTGGCCAAGTCCTTAAAGCTGGACGTCGTCGAATCGATTGACTTCACCCATACGGACTCGGTGGAAGGGCTGGGACAAGCGGCGTTCGTGGGCGACGCGTTCACCCAGCCGGTGGGATCCGTGGTCGGTCCGGTCCTGGTGCAGGGCCGCAACATCGTCTACAAGATCCTGGACCAGCAGCATCCCGATTTGACCAAACTGGTGCAGGAGCGCGCGGCGGTTCTCGATCAGGTGAAAAAGCGCAAGGCCATCTCACAGAACTCGCTGTTTCTCGATAGCGTGTATTCACGGCTGGTCGCGGATGGAAAAGTCAAAAAATATCCGGATGCTATCAAACGGCTGATCGCCAGTTTCCGCTCCTAGCGCGATGCATTTTCTGCTGGACGTCTGGCGGAGTCTTACGGACCCCGAGCGTCTGATTCAGCTTCTTTCGCAGGTCATCACCGGATGGCTGGGATACGCTCTGCTTGCGGGCATTGTGTTTGCGGAGACGGGACTGCTGGTGGGTCTGTTTTTTCCCGGCGATTCGCTGTTGTTCACCGTGGGCGTGGTTTGCGGCGCAGGTCAACTCGACATCGTCCGCATTTGTCTGCTGCTGGCGGTGATGTCGGTTCTCGGCGACCAGAGCGGCTACTTCCTCGGCTACCGCACCGGCCCCAAAATCTTCAACCGCCGGGATTCCCTGATATTCAAGCAGGAATACGTCACGCGCACGCAGGCGTTCTATGAGAAGCACGGCGGCAAAGACGCTGATCTACGCCAAATTCGTGCCCATCGTCCGAACGTTCGCGCCGTTCATGGCCGGAGTCGGACGGATGCGGTACCTGCGGTTCCTGGCCTTTAACGTCTGGGGCGGAATCGGGTGGGTGGTGTCGATGACGCTCGGTGGATACTTCCTGGGGTCTGTTCCGATCGTGCGGCACAACTTTGAAAAAGTGGTGATCGGAATCGTGCTGGTGAGCGTGCTGCCCATGGTGGTGCACTATCTGCGTTCGCGAAAAACCGCGCCGGCGGTCAGTGCAAACTGACGCGGGATTATCCCGCCGCGTGCTCCGCGAGCGCGACGATGCCCGCGATATTGGGGAGCAGGTCTTCGGGAAATTGGTGACGCGCCTGCAGGTATGCGGGGCTGTTGTAGGAAATCCAGACCGCGCCGCCGGCATCCTCCGAAACTAGAATCTTCAACGGAAGATCGAGCGCGCTGCTGGGCGACGCGATCATCAGCGGAGTCCCGGCTTGCGGGTTGCCGAAAATCAGAACCTTGGTGGGACGAAGATCCAGACCTACCTTCGCGGCTTCGCCGCTGTGATCGATCACGGCAAACAATTTAATTCCCTTGGCCTGTAGCAGGCTCTGGAGCTTGGCCATGGTTTCGTCCACCGAGTGCCGGCTCGCTATGGTCACGATTCCGCTGTCTGATTGCCCAGTCAATGGATCCTCCCGGCTATCGCCCTTCCGATACGATGGTCACCGCCCGCTGCACTACGGGGTCGCGCTTGAGCTCCACTTCATCGCCTTTCGCGACGCCGAACGCCAGGGTGGTCAGTTCCTGCTTCAAGCGGCTCTGGATCCAGTCGCGATGGCTCGACCAGTCGGCGACGCCGGGCTGAATGCTGCGCCCGGAAAGAAATAATTGAAGCTCGTCGAGCATCTGCGGCGTGACTTCGAATCCGGGCTCCAGCTTGTGGGTCTGCAAGTATTCGCCGGCGAAGCTGGTGAAGGACCCGGTCGCGTCCAGCACCATGGACAAGCGATCCATGCGGGCCGGATAAATCACTTCGTCCGGCTGGATTCCGCCACCGCCGCGCACTTCGCGGCCGTGGTCGGTGTGATACACGCCGCCCAGCGCGTGAGTGGTCTCCTCAAGGGTGCTGCCGTTCAACGGATGCTGTATGGATCGCCCGCTGGGCGTGTAATAAAACGCGATGGTCAGCGCGAGCCCGGTATTGCTGCCGAGCGGAAAGACGTTCTGCACCAGGCCCTTGCCATAGCTGGGCTCGCCGAGCACCGTCGCGCGATCGTGATCCTGCAAGGGCGCCGGTGACGATTTCCGACGCGCTGGCGCTCTTGCCGTTGATCAGGACCGCGACCGGAAATTTGTATGGCGCGTTGTAGCTTCGGCACGCGCACTTCTTCCGTTTTCTGCGCCCGGCCCTTGATCGAAAAAATGAGCTGATCGGGTTCCAGGAACAACGACGCGGTCTCGAGAGCCGCGGCTTGGGCGACGCCACCGGGATTGTCGCGCAGATCCATAACCAGGCCCTTTAGATTATCGCCGCCGAGCTTTTCTATGGTGCTCTTCACCAGCTTGCCGGTCGTGTTCATCGAAACTGGTGATGCGCAGATATCCGATCACCGGGCCGCGATCAGAAACGCGCGGTCCACGCTGGGCGAATCCACCAGTTCCGGCGTCAAGGTCATGCGCATGATACGCGCGTTGCCCGGCTGGCGAACATCGAGACGCGCTTCCTTCTGCCGCGCGATGGTCAGCAACTGCACCAATTGATCGAATTCCAGGCGCGAGAGAACGTAGCCGTTGATGGCCAGGATCTCATCGCCGGCGGCGAGGCCAGCCTTCGCCGAGGGCGTTCCCGGCATCGTCTGCAGCACGATCACGCGGCCCGGCAGCACGCTGACGATCGGTGCCGAAGCCCTTGCTGTTCGCTGCTCTGCATCTGCTTCAACTGCTCGATACTGGCCGGGATCGAAAAAAATGGAATGCGGATCGAGGGTCTTCAACATGCCTGGAATCGCGCCCTGATAAAACGCGATCGTCGGGCGTCACCGGATCGGCCGCTTGTTGATCGACGGTGACGAACACGTCGACCAGCTTTCTTGCAGTTCGCGCGCGAGCTGCTCCGCCGGGATCGTCGGGGCGGCGCGAGGAACAGAAGAAATGCGAAAAGCGGCATGGGATTCTACCTGCTGTAGCGCGTGCGATTGCCTCGCGCGGTGGCGCTCCAGTCGCCAGCTCGATCAAACGGTCGATCAGCTCGGCATACGGCAAGCCCGCTCGCTTCCCACATTTTCGGATACATGCTGATGGAAGTGAATCCGGGAATCGTGTTGATCTCGTTGATGAAGAATTTGCCGGTGGATGCCTTCCAACAGAAAATCGACGCGCGCCATGCCTTCGCAATCGACAGCCTGGTAACAGGCGACGGCGAGGCGCTGCACCTCGGCCGTTTGTTCCGGCGTCAGATCCGCGGGAACGACGGTCTTGCGCTTGATTCAGACAGATATTTGTCTTCGTAATCGTAAAACTCGCGCGAAGGCAGGATTTCGCACGGCACGGCGGCCACCGGATCGTCGTTGCCGAGCACGGAGCATTCGAACTCGCGTCCCTTGATGCCGCGCTCGATCGACGATCTTGCGGTCGAACTTGCGCCGCGAGACTCGAGCGCGGCCAGCAGTTCTTCGCACGATTTCGCCTTCGAAACTCCCACCGACGAGCCCAGATTCGCGGGCTTCACAAAGACTGGGAAAGGGAAAGCGACCGCAGACGTCCTCGCCGCGAAACTTGCCGCGCCGCACCGTCAGGTACTCGACTATGGGCAGGCCGCGTTCGATCAGCAGGCGCTTCATCACCTCTTTATCCATGGAAACAGATGACGCAAGAACTCCTGCTCCGACGTAGGCGATGTCGGCGAGCTCCAGCAAGCCCTGCACAGTTCCATCTTCACCGAAGGTTCCGTGCAGAACCGGGAATACGACGTCGATGCCGTGATTCGCGCCCGGCTCCGGCGCGATGGCGCGCGGCTGCCATCGGCCTTCCTTGGTGATGAGGATTCGCTGGACGTCGTAACGCTCCGGGTTCAGCGCGGCGATGATCGATTCGGCCGAGCGCAGGGAAACCTCGTGCTCCCCGGTGCGGCCGCCGTACAGAACCGCCACTCGCAAACGCGATTGATTCACAGAACGCTGACTCACAAAATCCTCTTTCCCAAAGCCGACATAATTAGTTCGACGGCCAAAGACGCCGTTCGGTTCACCTCATCGATCACCGGATTCACTTCAACCATCTCGATCGACGCCATTTTTCCCGAATCGCACAGAATTTCCATGGCCAGATGCGCCTCGCGATAAGTGATCCCGCCGCGGACGGGGGTTCCGACCCCGGGCGCTTCCTGCGGATCGACGGCGTCCATGTCGAACGACAAGTGAAATCCCGAGGTATGGCGGGTGGCGTGCGCGATCGCTTCCTGCATCACGCTGCGCAAGCCCGCGTTCGTCGATGTCCCGCATGGTGAAGGGATGCACGCCGAGCTCGCGAACGTTCTGGCGCTCGATTTCGTCCACGCTGCGCAATCCGACAATCGCGACGGAGGCGGGATCGATTTTGGGCGCGAATCCGCCGATTCCGGTCAGTTCCTGCGGGCCGCGACCGGCGATGCAAGCGAGCGGCATGCCGTGAATGTTGCCGCTGGGGCTCGATTCGGGCGTGTTCATGTCGGCGTGCGCGTCGATCCAGATCAAACCCAGTTTCTCGTTACGCTTTCGAAAATGCGCCGCCATTCCGGTGACTGTTCCGATGGCGATGGAATGATCGCCGCCGAGCACCAGTGGAACCCTGCCTTCGTCGGCGGCCTTCCCCACAATGTCCGGCGAGCCGCGTGCAAGTATGCGCGATGGGCAGAAGATAATCGCGCATTCACTGGACCGACGGGCGTGGTTTCGGGCTGGTCGATCGCGATGTTGCCTAAATCTTCGACGGCGTAGCCGAGCGACGCAAGCTTCTCATTGAGACCGGCCAGGCGCAGCGCGGAGGGGCCCATATCGACGCCGCGGCGTCCTGCTCCCAGGTCCATGGGAGCTCCGATGATGGCGATGTGAGATTGCCGCATTGCAAGCCAGGGGCGGGCAAAACTCAATTATCGCGTGATTACGGACGGGTGCGATAGAGCATCCGCGGGAACGCGATGGTCTCCCGGATATGCTCCAACCCGCACATCCAGGCGACGAATCGCTCCACGCCCATTCCAAATCCGCCGTGCGGAACGCTGCCGTACTTGCGCAGATCGATGTACCAGTCGAAAGCTTCGCGCGGCAATTTGTGCTCGTCGAGCCGACGCAGCAGCAGGTCCAGATCGTGGATGCGCTGCCCGCCGCCTATAATTTCGCCGTATCCTTCGGGCGCGATGAAATCGACACCGAGCGCCACCTCCGGGCGATCGTCGGCGGGCTGGAAGTAGAACGCCTTTACGCTCGAAGGATAGCGATCCACCATCACCGGGCGGTCCAGATCGTCGGTGAGCAGCGTTTCGTCGGTATTGCCGAAATCGCCGCCCCACTGAATCTCGCTGCCCTTGGACTGAAGTTTTTTCACCGCATCGTCATAGCTCATCCGCGGAAATGGAGCCTGGATGGCTTCGAGTTTCGAAACATCGCGCTCCAGCGCCTTCAGGTCCTCCCGGCGATGTTCCAGCACCCGGCCGACGACGAAGCAGATCAATTCCTCGCCGACGCGCTTCACATCTTCGAGCGTCGCGTAGGCCATCTCCGGCTCGACCATCCAAAATTCGGTCAAATGACGCCGGGTTTTCGATTTTTCCGCGCGAAACGTCGGGCCGAAGCAGTAGGTCTTGCCGAACGCCGCGCAGGTGGCCTCATTGTACAACTGGCCCGATTGGGTCAGATAGACTTTTTCCTCGTCGAAGTAATTCACTTCGAAAAGAGTCGAGGTCCCTTCGCAGGCCGCGGGCGTGAAGATCGGCGTGTCGACCAGCACAAATCCATGGGAATCGAAATAGTCGCGGATGCCCTTGATCACTTCGTGCCGCACCCCGAGCGCGGCATGCTGGCGCCGGCTGCGAAGCCACAGGTGGCGATGATCCATCAGAAAATCGATGCCATGATCCTTGGGCGTAATCGGATACGGAGCGGATTCGGGCACGCGCTGCACGATCTCCGCGCTCTCCACGTCGAGCTCGAATCCGCCGGGCGCGCGCTGCTCGGCGCGAACTTTCCCGCGAATGATCAGCGACGATTCCTGCGTCAGGTCCTTCAGCGATTCGAATAAGGCTTCGGGCAGTTCGCTCTTCACGGCGACGCACTGCATGATGCCTGTGCCGTCCCGCAATTGCGGGAAACAGATCTTTCCGCTGCGCCGCAGATTGTAGAGCCACCCGGCGATTTCAACGGTCTCTCCGATATGCCTTCCGGCTTCGGCCACCGTCACGCGCGGGCCCGTCACAGGGGAATTGCTTTTTTCTGGAGTCATGAAAACGGGCGTGAATGCGCCCTTATGCACTCAGTATAGCCGCAGGGTTACTCCGGCGGCTCCGGTTTCAATCCGTCCAGGCGATCGAACACCCGTTGGACTTCCTCCAGAGGGTGCGCCATCTGCGGGACATCTTTCAGTTCCAGCAGCAGAGGACAATCGGCTGGAAGGCTGCGCAGGGATTCCATCGCACCGCGCCAATCGATGGTGCCTCCGCCGTCGAGGAGCGGGAACAGGTGCGAATCCTCATGGCCGCCGTTGTCGTGCACGTGCGTCGACCGGATGCGGTTTTTCATCAGCCGGAAGCTTGCCTCCACGCCTTCATGCATATTGGCGTGGCCGGTGTCGAAACAGAAATTCAGCTCCAGATGGGTCTGTCCCAGGAACATCAACAGCCGCTCCGCGCTCGACAAAGCGTTCGGAATATTTTCGAGCAGCACCTCGACGCCGCGCTGTCCGGCGAACAGGCTGATTTCCTCGAGCGCGGAAAAGGCCGCGTCGATCTTCCGCTCGTCATACTCTTCGCCGTCCACACCGATGTGCTGCACCAGATATCGAAACGGGATGGTCTCCGCGATCTCCAGCGCGCGCTTGATCTCGTCCACTGCGTGCATCCGGCGCAGCTTCACCGTCTCCGTGATGTTGATGATCGCGTCGGGACCGGAGCGGCCCCTTACGTCATCGGAATAAATCGGCGAATGAACGGAGTGGACCTTCAGTTCCGAATCCCGAAACCAGTGGCCGAGTTCGCCGATCTGCGCGCGGTCACGATAATCCAGATGCTGGCGCGCGCAGAATATTTCCACCAGGGGAATGCCGGCGTTCCATATCCGCTCCAGCCATAGAGTGGTCAACCGGTGGCCAACGAACAAATGAGTGGAGAGGGCACGAACCATCAATATCCCGCTGCTTTGCCGCCGCTGCGACCGTCTGATCCGCCGGTGAGCCAGCCCTTGTCGATCACGATATCTTCCACGTTCGCGACGCCCTGATTGGCTCCCTGTTGGATGTGATAGCCCATTCCCTTGAGCAACGCGACCGTATCCGGCGAGATGCCTTCTTCAAGATACAGCGTGTCGGGTTTCCATTGATGATGGAAGCGTGGCTGATCGATCGCATCCTGGGCATTTTCCCCGAAATCGATCACGTTTAGCATCACCTGCATCACACCCGTGATAATGCGCGAGCCGCCCGGCGCGCCTACCACCATGAACAGCTTGCCGTCCTTCACCAGCATCGTGGGCACCATGGAGGATAGCGGGCGCTTGCCGGCCTTGATCGAATTCACTTCGCCCTGCACCAGGCCGAACATGTTCGGCTCGCCCGGTTTGGAGGCGAAATCGTCCATTTCATTGTTGAGCAGGAACCCGAGTCCGGGCGCGGTCACGCCGCTTCCGTAGCCGCCGTTCAACGTGTACGTCACGGCCACCGCGTTGCCTTCCGAATCGACCACGTTGAAGTGCGTGGTCTCGGTGCTTTCGGCGCCTTTGGGGTGGCCCGGATTCACTTCGTCGCTCGGGGTGGCCTTGTTTGGATCGATGGTCGAGCGGCGCTTCATGATGTAATTCGGATCAAGCAGGCCGGCGATCGGATTCTTCACGAAATCCGGATCGCCCAGATACTGGTTGCGATCCGCGTAGTAGCGCCGCATCACTTCGGCCACATAGTGAATCTCGGCCGCGGAATCCACACCGGATTTCTGATAGCCCGATCCCTGCAGCATGCCCATCATTTGAAGGATTCCGACGCCGCCGGAACTGGGAGGAGGCGACGTGATCACGTCATACCCTTCGTAATGTCCGGTGAGCGGCTTCCGCTCCACCGCCTGATAATGTTTCAAGATCGTCGAGCGTGATCAGCCCGCCGTTCTTCGCCATCGCGGCGGCCAGCTTCTTGGCGGTCTCGCCTTCGTAGAATTCATTTCCGCCGTTCTTGGCGATGCGTTCCAGCGTCGCGGCCAGCTCCGGCTGCCGGAAGATTTCGTCGACATCATAGAACTTCCCGTCGCGCTGGAAAATTCGCTTGGACTCGGCGAACTGCGGAAGATTTTTGGCGTTCTTGAAACCTTCGGCCTGGCGATAGCTCAACGCGAAACCTTTCTCCGCCAGATCGATGGCCGGTTCGAGGTCCTGGGCCCAGGACTTTTTCCCGAACTTCTTTTGCGCCAGCTCAAAGCCGCGAACGGTTCCCGGAACCCCTGGTGCGCGCCACCCGAGAATGCTGTCACGGGTCAGCTTGCCGTTGGCGTCCAGATACATATCGTGGGAGGCTTTGGCCGGAGCCTTCTCGCGAAAATCGATAAACGTAGTCTCGCCATTGGCCAGGCGGACCAGCATGAATCCGCCTCCGCCGATATTTCCCGCGGACGAATGGGTGACGGCGAGCGCGAATCCCACGGCCACCGCCGCATCGATCGCGTTGCCGCCATTCTTTAATACGTTGACCCCGACGTCGACCGCCCGGGGTTCCTGAGCCACCACCATTCCGTGTCGAGCATGGACCGGTTGTCTGGCGCTGAGCTCGACAGAGAGAACCAGCGCGAGCATGAGTGTAAGGCGTCGCATGGAGTAAATTGTACAGGAAAGAAGGCACGTCTAAACGGCCTGATCGCATTCAATCACTCATGAGAAACAAACACGGGCGATCGGTTCCGGGCGCGCTTTCCCAGAAATGTTGGAGGATCGTGTACACCATCAACCCCGTCTCGCCTTCCCCCAACAGGAAGTAGCGAAAGGATTGACGCATCAGGTTCTGCCTGCTTAAGCCCAGAAACATCGCCTTGGGGTGCAGCAGGCCGCTCAAGTATGCCAGCGCATTGGCAATCGCAACGGCTCCCGATGCCTCCACCAGATAGTCACCATCGCCTCTGGTCACCGTAATGTCGAGCGGTGAAAGAAATTCGCTGCGATTGTCGAGCAGCGATACGTGAACGAAGGCCAGAGGCCCCTCAATGTTGTAATACCTCCGGATTTTCGCTTGAATCCTGGCCCGGTCGGCGCGGTCGAGGCCGCGGATCGGCACCATGTTGACCTTCAGCCGGACGATTTCCTCCCACCGCTTCTCGCACTCGGCGCTCGAAAATGCGTGTCCGCCGACGCGCAGCTCCGTGGACCGCCAGTAGCGGCTGATGCCGCTCAGCGAAAGGATGAAAAGGATGAAGCAGGCCGCGATGATAATGCCGTCGGTTCGTTCCACCATGTTCGCGAGAGTCGTGTAACCGAAGACGATCACTACCGCGAAGCAATACAGGCTCATAAGATACGAACGTTCCCGCCAGAGCGAGATCGCAGCCGCAATCGCCGCGGAGAACATCAATACCAGCACGCCGGTCGCGTAGGCGCCGCCTTGCGCGTCCACGTTCGCGCGAAAAATCACGGTGACAATCACGTCGAAGCCGAACAACACCAATACCAAGGGCCGGGAATACGCGACCCACTCCGGCGCCAGGCCGACGCGGGGCAGATAGCGCGGCACCAAGTGCAGCAGCCCGGCCATCGCCGACGCTCCCGCGAACCACAGCACCAGAATGGTCGATATGTCGTACACCGAGCCGAACACACTGCCCAGGTAGAGGTGCGCCAGGTAGGCCAGGGCGCGGCCATTGGCGGCTCCGCGATAGGCTGCCTCCGGGATCAACAAGGTCGACACGAAACTGGACCACATCAGCAAAACGCTCATCAGCAGCGCCGCCGAGGCGAGCAGCTTGCGTGTATTTCGAATACGCCCGGCTGGAACCGGCTGCGAATCGTCCGAATCCTCGCCGCGAATCAGGGGCATCACCGAAACCCCGGTCTCGAATCCGCTCAAGCCGAGCGCGAGCCGGGGGAACATCAGGACCGCCGCGAAGGCGATGTCGCCCCAATTGCCGCGCGCTTCCAGGGCTCGGCGCCAGTGGGAGAGCGTGGCGGGATGCATGGCCACTTCGAACAACGCGCGAACCAGAACCACCACGTTGAGCAGCAAATACGGCACGCAGACCGTTGTCGCCAACTCGATGGCTTCCTTGAAGCCTTTCAGGAAAACGGCCGCCAGCAGCGCCAGCAATCCCAACGTCAGCGCCAGGTGCGCATTTCCGACAATGGGATGCAGGTACGGATTCTCCACGGCGTGCACCGCGGCATCGGACGCCGAAAGCGTCATGGTGATGACGAAATCGGTGGCGGCGAAGCCCAGCAACACCAAAACCAGCAACTTGCTCCACCATCCGGGCAGCAGATTTTCGAGCATCGCGATGGAGCCTTGTCCCGCGTAAGAACGCCCAGCGACCTGCCAATAGATAGGAAGCGCGCAGGCGAGGGTCACCGCCACCAGGACCAGGGTGGCCACCGGCGACAACACTCCGGCCGCCAAGAGCGCGATGCCGGGCTGATATCCCAGGGTCGAGAAATAGTCGACGCCGGTCAGCCACATCACCAGGTACCAGGAATGGGATCCAATGCGGCCGGCGTCGTGCTTGTCTGCCTGTTCGCCGCCGCGCAACCAGCGTGTAAAAGGGTTTGCCGCCACAATCCAAGGTAACAAGCCTCTAAGGTGACGAGGCTTAATCCGAGATCAAAAAATCCCGGTTTCGACCGATAACCTCAATGTGAGCACTTCATCGAACCTTATCTCGTCGAGCAGCACCTCATCGAACACCATTGCGTTTAACGGAATCAGTCAGTATGCCAGCGATTTTCAGGCAGTGCTCAACAAGTCGGTTCAGGTCGCGCAGATCCCGCTCACCTTATTGCAGACCCAGGACTCCGCCGTTCTTTCCGAAGAGACCGCGTTCGGGACGCTCAACGACTCGGTCGGAACGCTGGTAACCAGCCTTCAGAACCTCGGAAACGTGGCGTCAAATCAGGCCTTGAGCGCCACCAGTTCGAATCAGAGCGCGGTCAGCGTGACCGATTCCGGCGCAACCGCGGCGGCCAGCTACACCATCAATTCGATCACATCCATTGCCGCGGCAGCGTCGGAACGTAGCACCCATAGTCTGAGCAGTTCCGCGGCGGTTTCGACCACCGGCGAAATGCAACTGGTCGCCGGATCCAAGACTTATGATCTGAAGTTCTCCACCAACAATACGCCGCAAGGGCTGGCTGATGCGATCAACTCCTCGGGGGCGGGCGTAACCGCTTCCGTCCTCACCACGTCCTCGGGAAATTATCTGTCGGTTTCCAGCAACAGCACCGGCGCGACCACCCTCCAGCTGTTCGATGGCGCCACCGCGACGGGCACCGACGTTCTCACCAACACCAATCAGGGAACCAACGCCGTGTTTCAGCTCAACGGAATCAATGTCGTTCAGTCCGGCAACGTCGTCAATAACGTGATTCCGGGTCTGACGTTCACGTTGCTTGCGCCGAGCAGTTCATCGGTGACGCTGTCGCTCGCGAGCGATCCTTCGCAATTGTCTTCGGCCCTTCAGGACTTCGTTACGAATTACAATGCGTTGCAAACCGAGATTCAATCTCAGACTGGAACCAGCGGCGGAGCGCTCGCCGGCAATACCGTCCTCAACCAGATCCGCAACACCCTGCGGCAGTTGACTTCTTACACCACATCGACCGGCACGGTGCAGAGTCTCGCCGATCTCGGGATCGAATTCAGCAGTACCGGCGTCGCGACGTTAAATTCCACAACGTTCTCTGCGCTCAGTTCGTCGCAAATCAGCGACGCGTTTCAGTATCTCGGCTCGGCGACCTCAGGACTTGGAAGGTTCTCGGCTTCGCTGGCACAATTTAGCGATCCCGTGAACGGTCTGATTCAATCCGAGATGAGCGGCCTGACGCAGACCGATCAACACCTCCAGACGCAGATGAGCGCCCTGAACACGCGCATCAGCGCCATGCAGACCGCGCTTACCGCCCAGCTCGAAGCCGCGGACGCTATGCAGAACCAGCTCCAAACGCAGCAACAGGTTCTCTCGGGAGCGCTTCAAGCGGTCAGCCTGGTGCTGTACGGCAAGAATAATACGAACTTCTGATGACACTGGAACAGACCGACGATCTGGCGCTTCGCGCCGCCGCCCAAGATGACCTGGATGCCCTCCGCGATGCACTGACGGCGCGCGCGGAAGCGATTCACGATCTGGAAAGCGCGGCGGAATCCGAAGAGTTGGCGGCGAGGCTTTGGACCGCGATTGAAGCCGGCGAGGAACTCGGCCGGGCCTTACTATCCATGAAACATCGGGTGGGACTCGAAAACGCCCGTTTGGAACAGTTTAAAACCGGCCTCTCTGCAGGAATGGGGACCGCGCTACCCCCGGAAATCGACTGTCGCGGCTAGAACTCTTTAAGATTCTTACTCTTGCGTCGGAGTTCGTCGTTATGGACCCCGGGCGACGGGGATCTCAATTGGCGCCTGCTATCCTGGCTCTATGAAATATCTTTTCCTCCTGCTCGGCGCGGTTTACGCGTGGGGGCAGCAACAGACGCCTCCTCCAGCCGATCCGGTGGTCCTCACCATAGGCCAGGAGAAAATTACCAAATCCGAATTTGAGCAGATCATGTCCACGCTCCCGGAGCAGCAGCGCGCCCAGTTGCAAAGTCCGGCCGGCAGGCGGAAGCTGGCCGAGCAAATTGCCGATCTGATCACGCTCGCGCAGGAAGGCCGGGCTCGTAAGCTGGACCAGGACCCTAAGATCAAGGTTCAACTTGCATTGCAGGCCGATCAGGTGTTGGCGCAGCATGTCTATCAGGATTTGTTGGGCAACGCGAAGCCGTCCGATGCCGATCTGCGGGCCTATTACGCGGCCCATAAACAGGAATGGGAAGAGGTCAAGGCGAGCCATATTCTGATTCGGATGAAGGGATCGCAGGCGCCGGCACGTCCTGGAGAAAAAGAACTGACCGACGAGGAAGCGCTGGCCAAAGCCAACGAGCTGCGTACGAAGATTCTGGGCGGCGCGAGCTTCGCGGAGCTGGCCAAGACCGAATCGGACGACACCGGCACCGCTCCCAACGGCGGCGAGCTCGGCACGTTCACCAAGGGCCGCATGGTCCCGCAATTTGAGCAGGCCGCGTTCTCCCAGGAGATCGGCAAGGTTGGCCAGCCTGTGAAATCGCCGTACGGCTATCACCTGATCCTGGTGCAAGAGCACAAGACCAAATCATTCGACGACGTGAAGAGCGAAATCGAGCAAAAAATGCGTCCGGAAATGGCCCAGAAGGGCCTGGACGAGTTGAAGAAGAAGACCAACGTCGTGCTGGACGACGCGTACTTCAAATAGGTCGCCGCGGGAGGGCAGCCGAGCCTGCCCTTCTCATTTGACTTCTATGGAATAGGGCATCAGTTGCAGGATTCCGCCGTGCGCTAGAGCGCGAAGCGGCAAATTCCCCACCAGCGGCCTCGCTTTGGACTGGATCATCGCTTCCATGGCCGCGGTATCGTCGCTGCGATTCAGGATCAAATCCAGTAAAGACCGGCGCGGCGGATACATCACCAGATTGACTTTCTCGGAAGCGGGGATCTTGAGTCGCTCCTTGATCAACGCGACCGCCCGATCGAATCCGCCGAGATCGTCCACCAGGCCGTTTTGCTTGGCCAACGTTCCCACCCAGACGCGACCCTGCGCCAGCGGCTCCATTTGATCGTAAGGTCGCTTGCGACCCGCCGCCACCCGCTCGACGAAGTTCCGGTAGAACACCTCGATTTCGCGCTTCAATTTGGCGCGCTCCACGTCGTTCAGTGGACGGTAGTCGGTATCGATGTCTGCAAATTGTCCGCGCTTCAAAATATCCTTGTTGATTCCGATCTTGTCGTACAATCCGCGCAGGTTCGCCTTCCCGAAAAATACTCCGATCGACCCGGTCAGCGTGTTCGGATAGGCGATGATCGGATCGCCAGTCAGCGCGATGAAATATCCACCCGACGCGGCCAGGTCCGACATGGAAATGACCATGGGCTTCTTGGCGCTCACGTCTTTGGCGGCATGCAGAATATCGTCGGACGCGATGCCGTCGCCGCCGGGCGAGTCGATGCGGAAAATCACGCCCTTGATCGACGGATCGTTGCCGATCGCCCGTAGCTGCTTCACCAGCGCCATCGACGTAATGCCGCCGTTGGTCACGCCATCGTAGGTGCTGCCGCGGGTGATATCTCCTTCGCCCACCAAAAACGCGATCTTAGTGGACCCTTCCATCCCCGCCACCGGCGCTCTCGAATAATCCTGCTCGTTGATGCGCTGGGTGTCCTGCTTGAGTTGTTCCTTCAGCTTGCCGTACATCTGATCGTCGTAGATCAGATCGTCCACCAGCCCGCCAGCCAGTGCTTCATTGCCCACAAAAGGACCTTGATCGAGCACCGCGCGAATCTGATCCGGCTGTTTCTTCCGGCCCTGCGCGATGGTGTCGATCAGGTTGCCGTAATACTGATCGAGCACTTCATTTTCAACCTGCAGCGTCTCGGGCGTGGGCGACGTTCGGGTGAACATGTCGGGAGCGTCCTTATATTTGCCGACGTGCTCAAACTCCATGTCGACGCCCAGTTTGTCCAGGGTGCCCTTGACGTAAGTCAGCTCGGCGCGAAGCCCTTTCAGGTCCAGTTCGTCTTCGGACGACATGTAGATGCGGTCGGCCGCCGTGGCCACGTAGTACTCGTGAGCGCCCGGGCCTCGCAGATAGGCATACACCGGCTTGCCCGACTTCTTAAATTCGTTCACGTCGTCGCGCAGCTCTTCGAGCTTCGCCCAGCCCACGCTCAGGCCGCGCGGCTCCAGCACCAGCGCCTTGATTCGCGAATCCACGGCAGCCTTGCGCAATAACTGCCAGGTCTCGATCATGGTCAGGGGCTGCTGGTCCTGCAAAGCCTGAAGAGGCAGTTCCACCGGAGGCTGCTCCGGCAGATCCCCTTCGAGATGCAGAACCAATGTGGAGGCGCTGGCGACGGTGACCTTCTTTTCGCCGAATCGCATCGCCGCTACCACCAGAAGCACTACGATCAGGGCCGCGAAAATCAGCCCGAATAGGAATCCGCCGAAAAATCGCTTCACAACCCGATTTTACCTCCGTGGCCGAAAACCACCACGGGCGGTGGAGCGCAACCAGCTCCGTTAGGTCCCGCGACGTGTTTTCAGTGACTTATTCCTGGCAAGGCAGTTGCTAAATCAGCGCCGGAGGATGACGTGAAAACCAAATTGCTCGCACTACTTTTTCTGGCAGGAAGTTCGATGTTCGCCGGCCCTCGGGTTTTCGTGGGAGTCGGCGTCGGTGTTCCCTACGCTGGATACGGATACGTCGCTCCGGTGCCGCCGGCTCCGGTTTACAGCTACGCGGCTCCGGCCTATGCGCGTCCCGGCTACGCCTGGGTTGGAGGATATTATTATCCGGTCGGGCCGCGCTACTACTGGCACGCGGGCTACTGGGCTCATCCGCCGTACGCCGGCGCCCGGTGGGTAGGACAACGATATTACGGCGGACGTTATTATCGCGGCTACTGGCGGCGTTAGGTCTCGTTTCAGTCGCCCTTCGAACTCGGCAGCTCGGCGTGAACCGCCGCGCCGGGCGAGAGCGAGTCGGGAGGATTCACGATAATCCAATCCCGTTCGGCAATGCCGGAGGTGATCTCCACCTCCGTGCCGAAGTCGCGGCCCATGGTGACCGCCACCAGGTCGGCCTTGTTGTCGCGGACGACGGCAATCTGTAAACCCTCGGCGCGAAAAATCAGGGCAGTCACCGGCACCACCATCGCGCCGCCGCCGGATGCCAGTTTCAGGTGCACTTCCGCATAGGAGCCCGGGAGGAGCTGGCCCGAAGCGTTATCGACGTCTACTTCGGTAAGCATGGTCCGGGTGGACGCGTCGATGGAATCGGCGGTGCGCGCTACCTTACCCGCGAAATGACGGCCGGGGAACTCGGTGAGCGTGACATCGGCGGCGACTCCGGGCACCGCCGCGCGCGAATACGTCTGCGGCACGCCGACGAAAATACGAAGTCGATTGATGGCGGAAATGTGGAACAGCTCCTGCGGCGTTCCGGTGTTGCCTGCATTAATCAACTGGCCGACGTCGGTATTGCGGGCGGTAATCACGCCATCGAACGGGGCGACCACTTTTTCAAACGCCACCAGTTGCTCGTAATACTTGACGTTGGCCGAACCGGCCGCGACTGTCGACACGTCGGCCTGATAAGTCGCGACGGCATTATCCAGATCCTGCTTGGAGCACGAATCCAGCTTCCACAGCGCCTGATAGCGATCCTGATTGATTTCGGCAAGCTTCAGATTCGCCTGTGAAGTGGCCAGAGTGTTGCGCGCCTGCTGGAGTTGCTGCTCCACTTCCGGCGCCTCGATTTCGGCGATCAGCTGGCCTGCCTTCACCCGGGTGCCGATGTCGGTGTACCACTTCTTGAGATAGCCGCTGGTGCGCGCGTAAATCGGCGCATCCACGAAGGCCTGGATGTTGCCGGGCAGAGCGATCTCATCCTTCATCGCGCCGACCTTGGGATGAATCACGGAAACCGAGGGAACCGCCAGATCCAGCGTTTCCTTTTTGACGATCGCGGCCGCTCTGATCCGTGAATTGATACCGCGGATCACTACGCTGCCGGCGATAAAGACAACTACGGCGACAAAGAAAATTACTTTAAACGTTCGAGCGATGGCGGACGGCTTTCCCATTTGAATTTTTGTTTGAATCTCTATTGTCTCGTATTCTGGACCACCGTCTTGCGATGCATGACGCTAAATACCGTCGGTACGAAGAACAATGTCGCCACCGTGGCAAACATCAGACCGCCGATCACGGCGCGTCCAAGGGGCGCGTTCTGTTCCCCGCCTTCGCCCAGGCCGAACGCCATCGGGACCATGCCGATAATCATCGCCAGCGCGGTCATGATCACCGGCCGAAAACGCGTAAATCCGGCTTCGAGCGCCGCCTCCGATGCGGTCAATCCCTCCGCCAGGCGTTCTTTGGCGAAACTGACCACCAGAATACTGTTCGCCGTGGCGACGCCGACGGTCATAATGGAGCCCATCAAGCGCCGGCACGCTGATCGTCGTGTGGGTGGCGAAAAGGAACATAACGATTCCCGCCATGCGCCGCGGGCAGCGCCGTAATAATGATGAACGGATCCAGCCAGCTCTGGAAGTTGACCACGATCAGCGCGTAAACCAACACGATGGCCAACGCCAGTCCGCTCAGCAAACCGGCGAAAGAGGTGTGCATCGTCTCGATCTGGCCCCGGACCATGATGTCCGAGCCGCGCGGCAGGTATCTTGCGATTCGCATCGATCACTTTATTGATATCGCGCTGCCACGCCGCCCAAGTCGCGATCCTGGACGGAGCCGAAAATATCGACAACCCGCTGGATGTTGTAGTGCGAGACCACGCGCTGGTCCCGCGCCGCGGCTGGTGGTGGCCACGTCGCCCAGGATTTCCGGCTTGGCGTTCGTCTTGGACGAACTGATCGGAATGTTTTGCAAATCGTTGAGCGAAGTGAGCGTGTATTGCGGCGCCTGCGTCACCACGTTGTAGCTGACTCCGTTGCGCGGATCCAGCCAGAATTCAGGCGTGGTCTGGAAGCTGCCGCTCAGCGAAATCAGTGAACTGTTGGCGACGTCCAGCTGCGTGAATCCGCTCTCGACTGCCTTGGTGCGGTCGACGTTGATGTGGATCTTCGGCTGATCGAAGGGCTGGTGGACGCGGAGGTCGGTGGTGCCGGGGATTTGCTTGAGCTGGGTGAGCAGCTTGGTGGCGAACTCGCGCGAGGCTTCCACGTTCTGGCCGCTCACCTGGATATCGATCGGCGCCGGGCAGTCCGAAGTTCAGAATCTGGCTGACGATATCGGCGGGGATGAAGTAAAACGACACGCCCGGGAAATTCGCGCGGCAGGCGCTCGCGCAGTTCGCGGACATAATCCTCGGTGGGGCGATGATGCTCGCTGCAGTGTCACCAGAACGTCGGCGTCCATGGTGCCGATCGGTGCCGGAGGTGCTGTAGGTCGTGTTGATGGAGCTGTACGGCAGGCCGATGTTGTCGATCAGGCTGTGCATTTCATTCGGCTGGAATCACGCGGCGAATCGCGGCTTCCACCAGGTCGCCGGTGCGCGGCGGTTTCCTCGATGCGGGTCGCGGTCTTGGTGCGGAAATGCAGATTGAAGCGGCCGGCGTCGGTCGCCGGGAAGAAGTCCTGACCCAGCCACGGCGCCAGCAGAAAGGCTGCCGCGCACGCCGCCAGGAATAACGGGATGAAGATCCGGCGATGACGGATGCAACCTTCCAGCATGCCGCGAAAACTGCTCGCGCGATACTTTCAAGCCCGCGCTCGAAGGCGAGCTGCAGCCGCGCCGCCAGGTTCCAGCTGGCCGGCGCGGCCGCGATGCTCCTCGTCGTGATGCTTCAGACAGATACATGGCTAGCGTGGGGACCAGGGTTCGCGAGAGCAGGTACGACGCGAGCATGGCGAACACCACGGCCTCGGCCAGCGGGATGAACAGAAAGCGCGCGACGCCGGTGAGGAAGAACATCGGCAGGAACACGATACAGATGCACAGCGTCGACACCAGCGCGGGCACGGCGATCTGGCGCGCGCCCTCCAGAATCGCCGATCCACCGTGTCGGGAATATGCGCCATGTTGCGATGGATGTTCTCGATCTCGACCGTCGCATCGTCCACCAGGATGCCGACGGCCAGCGCCAGTCCGCCCAGGGTCATGATGTTGATGGTTTCGCCGAGCGCGCTCATCACGCAGATGGAAACCAGGATCGAGAGCGGAATCGAGACCGCGATGATCAGCGTGCTGCGCCAGCTTCCCAGGAACAGCAGAATCATGGCGGCGGTCAGGCAGGCCGCGATGATCGCCTCGCGAACCACTCCGCTCACCGCGGCGCGCACGAAAATCGATTGATCCGCGATCGGTTCGATTTTCAGTTCCGGCGGAAGCCTGCGTTCGGATTTCCGGCAGCGCCTCGCGAACCTCCTTCACGATATCGAGCGTCGACGTCTGGCCTACCTTCATGATGGTCATCAAGCACGCCGCGCTGGCCGTCGCGGCGCACGATATTGGTCTGCGGCGAAAAGCCGTCGCGAACGTGAGCCACGTCGCGAACGTAAATGGTGGTATTGTTGACCGCCTTAATCGGCAAGTCGTTCAGCTCCTGGACTCGCATCCGGACTGCTGTTCAGATCGACGTCGTATTCGAAACGCCCGATCTTGGAGGTTCCGGACGGCAGAATCAGATTCTGGCTGCTCGACGGCGTTCACCACGTCGGCCGGCGACAGGCCCCTTGCGTGCAGCAGATCGGGCCGAATATCGATCATCACCTGGCGCTGCTTTCCGCCGTACGGCCAGGGGATCGCCGCGCCCGAACGGTCGCGAGCGAGTGCGTATGGAGTTCGTGGCGAAGTCGAAAAGTTGCTGCTCGCTCAACCCTTTGCCGGAAAGCGCCAGTTGGATGATCGGCACGCTCGAAGCGCTATAAACCAGAATGTAGGGCGGCGTGGTTCCGGGCGGCATTTGCTTGACGCTCGATTGAGCCTGGGCGGTCACCTGCGCTACGGCCATCTCGATCTTCACGTTCGGGTGGAAGAAGATCTTGATGATGCTGCGGCCGTTGACCGTCTGCGATTCGCTGTGCTCCAGTCGTTGACCGAGGTCGTGAGATTCCGTTCAAATCCCGATGCGATGCGCTCTTCCATTTCATCCGCATTCAGGCCGGTGTAATTCCACAGGACCGCGATGATAGGGATATTGACGTTCGGGAAAATGTCGGTTGGGCGTCCGCTGAATCACCAGCGGGCTGATCAACAAGATCAGCAGCGACAACACGATAAACGTGTACGGCCGGTCAAGCGCGACTTTAACGATCCACACAGCGGGGACTCCTCACGGAATGCTCAAGAAGGAGACAGACATCCGACTCGGCCGACCACCCGATAGGGCGCACACTGCCATCGGCGAGACGGGCAGTTGTCGCCTTTTTCAGCATCCTCTAATAATCCAATTTACTATTCTAAAAACTTATGGGTCAACCGCCCAACTGCCATAAGATCAGGTCCCCGAAACCACAGAATCTATTGGATTTTATCGGCCTCCGAAGCGGCATCGCGGTCAGTTAAGTCCGCCGGCTACCTGAATCACCTGCCCAGTGATCCAGCCGGCCCCTTCGGAAACCAGGAAGGAAACCACGCTCGCGATGTCCGCCGGCTGTCCTACGCGTCCCAGGGGCATGCGGGGCAGCAACTGCGTGAGGACCTGATCGAATTGCGGCAGCGCCTCAGTGCCGGGGGTCGCCACCGGGCCAGGCGATACCTGGTTCACGAGGATTTTTCTCGGTCCCAGCTCCGCGGCCAGGTTACGCGTCAGAACGTCGACGGCGCCCTTGGTGGCGCTGTAAACCGAGGCGCCGGGAGCGGAAACGGTGGACGCCACCGAACCGATGTTGACTATGGATCCTCCACCGTTAAACGCCTGGGCGGCCGCTTGCGTCGCGAACAGCAGTCCGCGGACGTTCAGATCGAACATCCGATCGAAATGCGTTTCGTTCACATGTTCGAGCGGAAGAAATTCGTACACCGCGGCGTTGTTGACCAGGATGTCAAGCCGGCCGAACGCGGCTACGGCTTCATCCACCAATTGCTTCGCTTCGCCCGGTTTACTCACGTCGGCATGGATCGCTTTGGCCTTACCGCCGCCGGCCGTGATCTCCGCCACTACTGCATCGGCATCTTTTGCGCTGGACGCGTAGTTGACCACCACCGACGCTCCATCATCCGCGAGTTTCTTGGCGATCGCGGCTCCGATTCCTTTCGAAGCGCCGGTAACCACCGCGACCTTGCCCGTAAGTTTGTTCATAAATCCGCCTTTCTCATGATTGCATTGATATTTCGATAACTGTCTATATGATGAGAAGGCGCATCCACGGATGCAGCAATCGTGCTCGCGGGCTGTGTTCGAAGAACGCCCTAGCGAGGCGGAATGCGGCGGCGCATTTCCGCCAGGTATTGACCCCAAACCTTGCGGTCGAGGCTATAGAAGAAGCATTTCGACTCGCGGCGAGCCTTGATCAGCCCGGCGGTGGTGAGTTCCTTGACGTGATGAGAAATGGTGGGCTGCGATACATCGGATTTGCTCGCCAGCAGCGAGCAGGCCACTTCGCGATCGGCGGCGATGCGCTCCAGAATTTCCATGCGCCGCGGGTCGGCGAGAGCGCGATTGATGCGATGAAACTGGACGGCGTCCATTTCACTTCATGGTACCGGACCGTAACATCCCGAACTTGCCGGATTCAGATACCCGGGTTCACCCGCTACAATATTCCTAATGCAGCTCTGCGACATCTTCCTCCGCCTGGGCGAGGAGACGTTTCATCAAAACATGCGGTCGATTTCGATTGGGAAATTGAAGACCTATCAGTTGTTCGAACGCGTCAAGACCCGGTTTCATTTGAGCAAGCTCAATTCGGAAACCATGCGAAAATGCTCGCCGCGAGTCTGGACGCGCATCGAAGAGCGCGACGACGACTTTGCCACCGACCTTTCGCAGGCGATCCTGGTATCGCATCTGGACATGATCAAGGCGGTGCTGGACCATCTCGGCGTGCCGCATGAAGACGGGTTTTTCGCCAAGGATGCCGACGTTTCCAACTATCTCAAAGAAGGCTGGCAGCGCGAAGCGTGGGAGAAATTTCACCTGACGTTTCCTCCCGCGCCGCTGCTATTCTATATCAATCACCTCGCCTGGGAGATCGCCAAGGCCGAGGATGTGTTCGCGCCTGTCGCGTAACGCGGGTCCGTTATGAAAGAACTTTTCGAAGCCATTCGAGCGGGAGACTCGTCGCGGGTTGCGGAGGTGCTGGCGGCCGACCCGTCGCTCGCGATTTTCGCGGCGTCTATTCAGGGCGACACGGCGAAGATTGAAGAACTGCTTGCCGGCAATCGCACTTTGGTCTCGGCGATGTCCAGCGACGGCTGGACTCCGCTCCACCTGGCCGCGTTTTTCGGCAAGCCGGATGCCGCGCGGCTGTTGCTGAATAAAGGTTCGGCGGTGAATGCCCGTTCGACCAATCCCATGGAGAACATGCCGCTGCACGCCGCGGCGGCGGGGAAAAGCACGGAGATCGTGAAATTGCTGGTGGAGCATGGCGCGAACGTGAATGCCCGGCAGCATGGCGGATGGACTCCGCTGCACGCGGCCGCGCAGAACGGCGACGTCGAAATGGCGCGGGCATTGGTCGCCGCGGGCGCGGATGTTCAGAATAGAGCCGATAACAATCAGACCGCGCTCGATCTGGCGCTAACTGGCGGGAAGCAGGCAATGGTGGAGTACCTGGAATCGAACGGGGCGAGTTTGTAGGTGGCTGCGACGATACCATTGCGCAGATTCACGTGAAGCGCGCTCGAACAGCTTCGATCCGCGGCCACGCTCGACGCAGTCGAAGCGGTCCGAGTCGATGCGTTGGGCCGCAAGGGGAAGCTCGCGGAGATCAGCAAGTCGTTCGGAAAGCTGACGCCGGAGGAACGCGGCGGCATCGGCAAACTGCTGAATGCCGTCAAGCAGGAACTGGAAGTCGAAGATCGATTCGCGCAAAGCGTCGCTCGAAGCGCGACGCGCTGAATATCCGGCTCGATTCCGAATGGATCGATCTCACGACGCCCGCGCCGGGCGTGCGTCCCGGCAGTCTCCATCCCGTCACCCAAGTTCAACAGGAGCTCGAAGCTCTCTTCGTCTCCATGGGATTCGCGGTGCTCGACGGACCCGAGGTCGAGAGCGAATATTACAATTTCGATGCGCTGAACATTCCGGCCGATCATCCGGCGCGCGACATGCAGGACACCTTCTGGCTGAAAGACGGCCGGCTTCTGCGCACTCATACCTCGCCGGTGCAGATCCGGGGTTTAGAAACCTTGGGGCCGCCGCTCAAGATGATCGCGCCGGGACGGACCTTTCGTAACGAAGAAGTGGACGCGTCGCACGAGCACACCTTCTATCAGCTGGAAGGCATGATGGTCGATCGCGACGTTTCCGTCGCCCACCTGATCTACTTCATGAAGACGCTGCTTTCGGCGATTTTCAAACGCGATGTCACGGTGCGGCTGCGTCCCGGATTTTTTCCGTTCGTCGAGCCCGGCTTCGAGCTCGATATCCAATGCCTGATCTGCGGAGGCGCGGGGTGTCCGGTTTGCAAGCGCTCCGGATGGGTCGAGCTGCTGCCTTGCGGTCTGGTGCATCCGGCCGTGTTGCGGCACGGCGGCGCCGATCCCGAAATCTGGAGCGGATTCGCCTTCGGCCTCGGACTGACGCGGCTAACGATGATGCGCTTCGGTATCGACGATATACGGCTACTGATGGGCGGCGATTTGAGATTTTTGAAGCAGTTCTGACTCGATGAAATTTTCCTACAACTGGCTGCGTGAGATGGTCGAAGGCCTGGATACGACTCCCCAGGAGTTGATGCGCCGCATCACGCTCAAAACCGCGGAATGCGAAGGCGTCGAAGAAACGGGCGCACCGCTGGAGGCGGCTTCGGAAGCGATCGTCGTCTCGGTCGAGCCCATGGGCTCCAGCCACAATCGCAAGGCGATCGTTGAAACGGCGCGGTATGGGCAGAAGACCGTGGTGTGCGGCGCGCCGAATTGCCGCGTGGGATTGCACACCGTGTATCTTCCGGTCGGAAGGAAAAAAATCGAGGGCGTCGAGAGCGACGGCATGCTGGCCAGCGCAGCGGAGTTGGGCATCGGCCGCGATCATTCGGGAATCATAGAACTGCAACGCCCACTGAACCTGTCGGCCGACTTTGTGATCGAAGTCGACAACAAATCGCTTACGCATCGGCCCGATCTGTGGGGTCATCACGGCATGGCGCGAGAGGTAGCCGCGATCACCGGGAAAAAGTTACTGGACCCGGTCCGAGCGGCTCTGCCCGGCGGGACTGCTCCAATTCAGGTCACCGTCGAGGACTTCGCGCTGTGTCCACGGTATTCCGCGCTGGTGTTTGAGAATGTGACGGTCCAGCCGTCGCCCCTGTGGCTGCAATACCGGTTGGAAGCGATCGGGCTCAATGCGATCAACAACATTGTCGACGTGACCAACTTCGTCATGGCAGAGCTCGCCCAGCCAATGCACGCCTTCGATGCCGATAAACTTCGCGGCGGGATCATCGTCAGGACCGCGAAAGCAGGGGAAAAAATCGCGGCGCTGAATGGCGAAACCTATGAACTGGATGAATCGAACCTGGTGATCGCGGATCCCGCGGGCGCGGTTGCGCTCGCCGGAGTGATTGGCGGCGCGGAGAGCGCGATTTCGGAGTCGACCCGGCGCATCGTGCTCGAGAGCGCGAATTTCAACGCATCCAGCGTTCGCAAGACATCCTCGCGATTAAAGCTTCGCACCGACGCTTCCATGCGATTCGAAAAAGCGCAGGATCCGTTGAATACTCTGCGTGGGCTGCGGCGGGCACTCCAGTTGCTGCAGGAAGTTTCGCCCGGAATCCGGGTTGCCGGCGGCGTCGCGGATGCCTACCGGCCGATCGCTGAGCCGTCGCCGATCGAACTGCCGCTCGACTGGCTCGATCGCAAGCTGGGGCGAGCCGTTCCGCCGAGCGAAGTGCGCGCGATTCTGGAATCGCTCGAATTCGGTGTGGACGAAACCGGCTCGCGGACATTTTCCGTGCGCGTGCCGACCTGGCGCGCGACCAAAGACGTCACCATCAAGGACGATCTGGCGGAAGAAGTCGGCCGCATGATCGGTTACGATTCCATTAGCCCCGTGGCTCCGTTAGCTCCGGCGCGGGTGCCTCCCGCGAATCCGGAGCGGGCATTCCATCACCGTGTGCGAGAAATGGCCGCCGCCCAAGGCTTTACCGAGGTCTACAATTACTCTTTCGTGAGCGAGGAACAGGCTCGGACGTTCGAAATGGAGCGCGATGTCGAAGTGGCCAATCCCATCGCGAGCGATCAGCACCTGATGCGATCGGGACTGCTCGCCGGTATTGCGAAGAACGTGAATGACAACGCCCGGCATTTCGAGAGTTTTCGCCTGTTCGAAATCGGCCGGGCGGTTCATAAGGACCGCGAGGTGCCTCGTTTCGTCGCCGCCATATACGCGAAAGACGACGGCGTGGCGGGACTGCTCGAATTGAAGCGGCTTACCGAGTGCCTGCTGGTGGGGGTTTCGGTGCGTCCCACGCAGTCGAAGACTTACGAGCATCCCCGTCGATCCGGTGACATTTATCACGGGGACGCGCTCGTCGGCCGGTTGTTCGAATTTCATCCGAGCGTGGTCGAGACCGGGCGCGCCGCGGCGCTCGATCTGGATTTATCCGCGATGGAAAAATTTGAGGCGTCGCCGGTGAGTTATCAGCCGGTGCGGCGATTCCCCACCAGCGCGTTCGATCTTTCCGTGATCGCGCCGCCGCGAACCTTGATTGGCGACGTCGAGCATCGGTTGCGCGAACTCGCGGGTCCGGCGCTGGTGTCCATTTCGTTCGTGCGCGAATTCACCTTGCCCGACGGATCGCGAAGCTTGTCCTATCGATTGACGGCGGGCGCGGCGGATCGGACCTTATCGAGCGAAGAAGTCGGCGCAATGCGCGCGGCGATTATCGATGGCATGCGCGCTGCGGGATTCGATCTGAAAGTGTGATCGCCCGCGCGACACACGAACCCGAATGCACTAAGTTAAGCTTTTAACTGCATGCGATCCATTCAGCTCGTCTCCAAGGGAATTTTAGAAGAACGCGCCATGATGGAACCGGCCGACCCGGGGCATGCCGAAGTCGCCGTCCGCATTCGCGCGGTCGGAGTCTGCGGCAGCGATCTGCACTGGTATCAGGACGGCAGGATGGGTGAATTTCCCGCAGCCTTTCCGCAGGTCTTGGGGCATGAACCCGCGGGCGAGATTGTCGCCGTCGGGAAAGGCGTCGTAGATTTCGCGCCCGGCGATCGCGTGGTGATGGAGCCCAGCCTCACCTGCGGGCATTGCGAATTCTGCATCAAAGGCCACCACAATCACTGTGTCAAGACAATTTTCATGGGCGGTCCGCAGGCGCCCGGAATGTTTCGCGAATACGTGACCTTGCCTGCCGTGAATTGCACGCATTTTCCGGACGGTCTGACCTACGCGACGGCTACGCTGGTCGAGCCGCTTGCCGTGATGACCCACATGCTGGAACTCGTTGAGATTCGCGTCGGGGATACGGTCGCGGTCACCGGCGCGGGCCCCATTGGGATGCTCTGCGCATCGCTCGCCAAGGCCGCGGGCGCATCGCGGGTATTCATCGCGGATCGCCTCCCGTATCGATTAAAACTGGCTCAGGCGATGGGCGCCGACGTCGCCATCGATACCACGGCGCAATCTCTGATCGAAACCGTGGCGGACGCGACGCGAGGCCGCGGCGTGGATCTGGTCCTCGAAGCCTCGGGCAGCGCTGAGATGACCAATGCGGCGATTCGAATCGCGCGGATGGGCGGAACCGTGATGCAGATCGGCATCTTCAGCGAACTGATGCCCCAACTCGACATCCACACCGCGATGCTGAAGGAGCTCGATTTCAAAACGCTGAAGCGTTCGAATCATCGCGCGCTCGACGCCTTACGCCTGCTGGATACCGGCAAAATTCCGACGTCGCTGATCACTCACTCGCTGCCGCTGGCGGAAACTCCCAAGGCATTCGAAATGTTGACCCGCTATACCGGCGGAGTCGGCAAAGCGATTATTGAAATTTGACGAGGCGGAGTAGCCCGCCTCGCGCGATTATTTGCCGAGTGCCGCGGTGGCTTCGTCCAGCAGATCGGCTTCCTTGGTCAGGATCTTGCCGACGCGCTGGATCTGTTCATCGGCTTCCTGCCAGCGCTTCTGTTCGATGGCTTCCCGCACTCCCGGGATCGTCTTGACGCCGTAGCCGGTATAGAATCCGGGCGCGTAAATCATATGGCGGAACCAGGGGCGGCCGGGGAGTCCGGCGGAGTCGGTGAGGTCGCGCTCCGTTTCGATCAGCTTGGCGTTCACGGCTTGGGCGTTGGCCGACGTCGATTTCTGGCGAGCGGCATCGTAACGCTGCGCGCTGCGCGTCAGGGCATCGATGCCGTCCTCGAGCGGCGCGAAATTCAGGTGCGGAGGCACCGGATCTTTAGCGGGAGGAACGTACTGCTTCTGCGGATCGGCCGCGGCGGTGAACGCGCCTTCCTCGATTTCGCGATTGCGCTCCACCGTCTCCGCCCGCTGGTCGGCGTCGAGCTTCTTCAGCTCATCTACGTAACTGCGAACTGTTTCCGAAAAATCGCCGAACTGGAACGGCAGGACGTCGGCGTCGGCCAGACGGATCATCGCGGTGCCGGCGGTCTGGGAAAGGGCGCGGCCGTATGAGAAATCCGTGTCGGCGAAATGCGTGTACCAGTAAAAATCGTCGTAAATCGAGTGATAAACGCCGCCTCCGCCGCCTTCTCCGCCGTAGCCGAGGTTGATGGACGCAACACCCAGATGGTCGATAAACACGGTGTAATCGGATCCCGAGCCGAGAGCGCCGATGCGCAGGTCGGGACGCGTGCGGAGCTCGCGCTTTCCGCCGGCCGGCGCGCGCTCAATGCGGGCCAGTTGATCCCGCTTCCACACCGTCAGCTTGGTTTCCGGATCTTGAATGTCCTTCATCACGCCGTTCATGAAATGCTCCAGCGTGTGGGAGCCTTGCGCATTCAGGAATCCGCGACCGTTGCCGTCGGAGTTGATATAGACCACGGCGTGCTTCTCCAGATCCTCGGCGTGGGTTTCCGCCCATTCCGTCGACCCGAGCAGGCCCGGTTCCTCGCCGTCCCAGAACGCGTAAATGATGGTGCGCTTCGGCTTCCATCCCTGCTTCATCAGTTCGGAGAGGCCGCGCATCTCTTCCATTTCCGCCACCGCGCCGGACAGAGGATCGTCCGCGCCATTCACCCAGCCATCGTGATGATTGCCGCGAATGATCCATTCATCCGGATACTCGGAGCCAGGAATGCGCACAATCACGTCATACAGCGGGCTTGAGTATCCCAGTTGAATTTCAGGCGCACGTGAACTTTCGCTGGACCGGGACCGACGTGATACGTGATCGGCAGCGCGCCGCGCCAGATGCGGGCGCCACCGGTCCTTTCAGCGCGGCCAGCAAAGGCTGGGCGTCTCCGTAGGACATCGGCAGCACAGGAATCTTGGTCAGCGTTTTCGCTTCGCTCAACGGCAGGCGCTTGCGCGCCCGGGACCGCGCCGATGCCCGGCGTTAAAGGATCGCCGGGGTAGAGCGGCATGTCCATGACGCTGCCACGCTGCGCGCCGTCGCGGGGCGCGTCGGGCCGTTGGGAAAAACGTCGTTGACATAATAGCCGTCGTCGCGCGGATCGGAATAAACGATGCAGGCCACCGCGCCATGCTCGGCCGCGACTTTCGGCTTGATGCCCCTCCACGATCCTCCGTAGCGGGCGATCACGATCGCGCCGTTCACCGAAATGCCCATGCGGGCCAGTTGCTTCGTAATCGGCCGGGATGCCGTAATTCACGTAGACCAGCGGCGCGGTGACGTCGCCGTCGATCGAATACGCGTGATAAACCGGAAGCTGCTCGGCCTGCTGGTTCGACGTGGGGTCGACGGCGACCGCGGGTTCCTGCAGTTTTGCGGTGAATTTGGTCGGCTCGATCATCTCCACCAGCCGCTCCTTCGGAGTCGGGAAGAGAACGTCGAAGGTTTCGATCTTCGCGTCCAGACCCCAACTTTTCAGCTTCGCGGCGATCCATTCCGCGTTGTCCTTATCGTAGGGAGATCCGACGTGATGAGGGCGCGCCGAGAGGCGCTGCATGTATTCGCGCTGATTTTGAGGACTGGGAATGGCCCGGAACTTTTCTTCCCACTGCGAGGAATCGGCAGCGAAAAGCGAAGTAACGCACAGGAACACAAGGCATTGGCGCATGTCAATCAGTTTAAAACAATCGGAATTGTTTGAAACGCACGACGCCTGTCGCGACACATAACTGTGACCAGGCTTGTCGGAGGAAAATTATGGATCGCAAACCGGTATCGAACGCGGCACTCGCGGCGCTTGGCGCGTTTCAAGGGACCATCGAGAGGCCGTCCAACTTCCGCCGTCAGGCGCTGGAGCATAATCTCGGCAGGAACGTCCGCGTCGTGAAACTATTGCGCTACATCGACATGATGCGGCGTCGAGGCGTGACGCTGGCGGGTCCCATCGAGTGCGTCGCGGCGATCCGGCAGAATTTCTCGTCCAGTCAGAACATGACCCTCCTGGGGATGCCGGCCGGATCCCATCAGGCGGCCCATTTCCTGCCAGGGCAGCTCCGGATCGGAGGCCGGAATATCTGGCAGTTCGCCACGAGTGCCGCCACCAGGGGACAAATCGAGTTCCTCTTTGCCGAAGTGGAGCATCTTCCGGTGGCGTTCAATCAGGCCGATACCGCGGCCGAAGCGAAGGGGCAAAGCGGCGGGCTCTGCGGAGCACTGGCGGATGCCTGCACCACGCTGTTGCGCGGCAATCCCGCGCCAGGTGCCGGCAATGCGCTGCAAACGGGTTATGAGGAGTGGCAACGGCGGGCGCTCACTGCTCTCGAAAACGCCGCAGGCAATAAAACGGCCAAGCCGGGGATTCCGGCACTCCAGGGGAATCCTCTGGATGGCTACACTCCGGAATCGATCGCGGCGCGATCCCGGCCTAGCGAATCTCAATGGAATCGCGACGAGTCTCTGCGAATCCTGGGGTATTACCTGGAAGATCAGGAACATCGGACCTGGCAGTGGGTCATGGGCAGTTGTCAGGGGGCGCTGCGGGAAGTGGAATCAAACTTCTTCGACTTCCAGCAGGATCAATGATGAGGTCCGCGCGACAACAGGGACTCGATCTTTTGCGTGAGATGCAGAAGTTCCACCGGCTTGCCTTCATATTCATCGCATCCCGCGGCCAGGGCGAGGGCGCGATCGCCGGGCAGGGTATGGGACGTCAACGCGATCACCGGGATGCCCGTCGTTTCGGGCAGCTTGCGCAACTCGCGCGTCGCGTGCCACCCGTCGATCCCCGGTAGGGTCATGTCCATCAGGATCAGATCCGGTTTCTCGCGGGCAGCCACGTCGATAGCCTCGCGCCCGTCGGCGGCCTCGATCACCGCGTAACCCCGATTCTCGAGCCTCCGGGACAGGATCGCCCGGCTGTATTCGTTATCTTCCACCAGCAGAATCCGGCTCACGTCGTGCCTTCCTCAGCGAACTATCTTTAGACACCCACCGGTATTTGGGCACTCCACCGGCCACTTACGCTAAGCGATGCAAATGATGAGAGATGGATGAATCAGTCGGTTAAAACTGCTCCAAAGTTGCCTCATACCCGGCACCAATTTCGGTAGGGCAGGTCGCGGACCTGCCGGAAATCAGGCGCGGGAAAAAATACCGAAATCGCGCCCTGTCTCCCTCCGGTCAACGAGCGAAAGCCGCGCGCACGGACCGGCGCATCACGTCCTTGCCCCGATCCACAACATCAGCCACCTGATCCCGCAACTCGCCGCTCTGATTCGCCAAAAACGCCTTTCCTTCTTTGGCTTTGAGCGCAATACTTCGCCGCGTCCGCGAGCCGGATTTCGGAGCGTACAACAAGGCCATCACCGACCCGAATGCAATTCCACACGCAAATGCCTTCAAACGTTCTTCTATCATTTGGCAAACCTCCAATCGGGATGTAAGCAAGTAACGAACCGGGCCCAGCGACCAATTTAATTGCTACGCGAATGCCGCGAGGACATCTAATCAGATACATAATGTCAAGTGGGAGGGTCCTATGAAGAACCAGGAAACTCAAACCGTGGAACTCGGTGACATCCGCACGGAAAATCTCGGCCTGGAGATTGCGGGAGTCGCGTATGCCTATTGGGAAACCCGTGGGCGAATTGACGGGCACGACGTCGAGGATTGGTTGGCTGCCGAACAGGAAGTGCAGCGGCGGCATAACCTCGAAACGCCGGACTCGGAACACCGGGCGGCTATCGGCCGCGCGGCATAAACCATCCAGTGCAAATTCAGATTGCCGCGAACTCCGTTAGGCTGTTCGCGGCATCGTCGCTTGAATCATGCGGCGCTTGAATCATGCGGCATCGCGGGCGGCGCGAAGAAACTTACAGGCCGGACTCGTTTTCTTCTCAGCTCGATATCTGGCCGCCCGGCGCGCCCTTAAGAGCCGGATCCGAATGGCTGTTTCGGTGACGCCTTCTTTTCGGGCGATCTCTTCGGCCGTGTCGCCCTGCATCTGCAACTCCAGCAGAACGCGATCGCGTGGAGCGCAGAACTTCAAGATCCGATTTACGTCGATCGCCGCCAGGTTCACTTCAGCCCTGGTATCGAAATCACTCAGAGCGGTCAGCGGACGTTCACTCCGCAGAACGCTGCGATGAACGTTGATTGCGATCGCGTTCACCCACGTAGTCACCATACTCTCGTTTCGAAGCTGGTCCAACCGCTCCCAGCCCTTAACCCACGCCGCCTGAGCCACGTCGCGGGCCGTGTCTCGCGGCACACCGCGGGAAATCAGAAATCGGGTTGTTAAATCGAAACCTCGTTGGTAAGCCTGTCCATATTTTTCTGTGGTCATTTCTTCCTGGCTCTCAAAGTCGGGTGCAATTGCAAGTTAGAGTCCAAGTCCTGGGGAAACAGACTCTGGTCGCAAGTGAAACAGACGATTTAGTCCGACAGGCATACTGCGACTAGTCCCACAAGCTCCGGCGGAAGATTCCGCGCGCAAATTATGCACGAACGGAAGAACTTGCAGAGGAACTCTTTGCGGCTTGGAGGGAAAATTAGATATCGTCCCAGTCAAGATTCGAAACTGGACCGATTTCGAGCTGGCGAGGTACGGCTTTTGTTTGTCGCGTGTCTGTTAACGGAGAAACATCCGGGACAATTTTACAGGTTCCGAAGTAAGGCTCCTGAGTGCTCAAATCGAGAATTACGTTCCACTGCAACAAGTTCGATGTTCAGCCCTTCGCTCCGATACGCTCCCCGGTAAGGTTGACTGGACCACGCGTTTTTTCCTGAAACGGCGCTTTACCGCTTCATCAGAACCAGCGCGGTCTCGCTGCTGGCCGTTTCGCGATGGCGAGCTTCGTTGGAAGGCCACCAATCCGTATTTTCATCGAAACGTTGGCTATGAGCCTCGAATACGCCGATGATAATGCGGGCCATGTTATCCACAATCGCGGAGCGTCTGGCCCCGGGACAGGCCAGCTCCGGAGCAGTCAGATCGGTGGTCAGCAGACGATGAGCCGCCATATAGGCAGCGCGCTCCATTTGACTTGCGTTCATAGAGGTCTCCTCCCATTTCGCTTGTAGACTCGCGTTCCGTCAAACGTCCACGACGCCCACCGCGAACACTCATTAGAGCGATAAAAGCTGCTCCAGGTTGCAATATTGCGCCGCAGTCTCTATAACGATCTGCCAAAATCTTGCACGTGAAGGCCCGAAGCGCGCAATCTGAAACAGGAGGAGCACGCGTCAACTACTTCGGCTGCATCCGTAACGATCCATCAAGCCGGATCACTTCTCCATTGAGATAAATATTCCGGACGCAGTGCAGTACCAGGTCCGCAAACTCCTGCGGATTCCCGAGTCTCTTCGGAAAAGGAATGGTCGCGCCCAGGCTGGTCTGCACCTCCGGCGGGAGACTGCCGAGCAGCGGCGTCTTGAACAATCCCGGCGCGATCGCCAGCACCCTGACCCCAAACTGCGCCAGCTCCCGCGCCGCCGGCATGGTTAGCGCGACAATACCGCCCTTCGACGCCGAGTAGGCTGCTTGTCCGATCTGCCCTTCGAACGCGGCGATCGAAGCGGTGGAAATGATTACGCCTCGTTCTCCATCGTCCATCGGATCCAGCTTGGTCATGTCGGCGGCCGCGAGCCGCATCATGTTAAACGACCCGATCAGGTTGACCTGGATCACGCGCGAAAAATCTTCGAGCGCCATCGGTCCTTCCTTGCCCACGATTCTTTTCGCCACGCCGATGCCGGCGCAATTCACCAGAATTCTGGCCGCGCCGAGCGTTTCGCGCACTTCGCTGACGGCCTTCGCCGCGCCGGCCGCATCGGAAACGTCACAACGAATGGCGATTCCACCGCACTTCGCCGCGACCTCCTTGGCCGCATCCAGGTTCACATCGACCACCGCGACTTTCGCGCCCGCTTCGCCGAGCCGCATGGCCGTCGCCGCGCCCAGGCCCGATCCTCCACCAGTCACAATCGCTGTATGTCCACTAAGGTTCAACATATTCTCTTAGAATAGCGAGATGAGAACGTTCCTCCTCGCCGCGCTCGCCGCTTCGGTTTGCTTCGCCGCGGACACCCGATTCGAAATTTCCTTTCCACCTGCCGCGCACTCCGCCGCCATCACCGGACGAGTGTATGTGATGATCTCCCATCGCAACGATCCTGATCCTCGCCTTCAGATTGGCCGGCTCGGCGCGCCGTTCTTCGGACGCGATGTCGAAAATCTCGCGCCCGGCGCGAACGCCACCATCGACGCCACCGACCTCGGTTCTCCCGTGAAGAGCCTTTCCGAAATTCCGCCCGGCGAATATTGGGTGCAGGCCGTGGTCAATGTCTATTCCGAATTCAAGCGATCCGACGGCCACACCGTCTGGATGCACGACGATCGTTGGGAGGGCCAGCACTGGCCGCGCTCCCCCGGCAATCTGTATAGCGTTCCCCAAAAAATCACCCTCGATTCCACTCGCGGCTATCGCATCAATCTGGTCTGCGATCAGGTTATCCCCGCGGTCCAAGTCCCGCCCGACACTCAATTCGTCAAGCGGTTCAAAATAAAGAGCGAAATTCTCACGAAATTCTGGGGACGGCCGGTATACCTCGGCGCCACCGTCCTGCTGCCTCGCGATTATGAGAAAAGCACCGTCTCCTATCCGGTGCTTTATGAGCAAGGCCATTTTTCCCTGGGCGCTCCGCTTCGTTTCGATAACGATAAGGATCTGCAAGCGCAGTGGATCCGCGACGACTTTCCGCGCATGATCGTCGTCACCATGCAGCATCCCAACCCGTATTTCGACGATTCCTACGCGGTCAATTCGGTGAACGTCGGCCCTTACGGCGATGCCTTCATGCGGGAGCTGATCCCCGAAATCGAAAAGCGTTACCGCACCATCCGCCAGCCCTGGGCGCGGCTGCTCTCAGGAGGCTCAACCGGCGGCTGGGAATCGCTGGCGCTGCAAATCTTCCATCCCGATTTTTTCGGGGGCACGTGGACCTATTGCCCCGATTCCGTCGATTTCTCGGACGTCGAGGGAGTGGACGTTTATCACGACACCAACGCGTTCTACAAGCAATACGAGTGGCGCAAAGTCCCGACGGTGAATAGCCGCGAAATCAACGGCCAGATCCGCCAGACCGCCGAGGAACGCAATCGATACGAGTTGGTGAACGGCACGCACGGCCGCTCCGGCGAGCAACTGGACATCTGGTCCGCGGTCTTCGGTCCGTTAGGCGAGGACGGTTACTTCGAGCCGTTGTGGGACAAGAAAACCGGCGTGATGAATCCCAAGGTCGCTGAATATTGGAAGGACAATTACGATCTTCGCTATCGCCTGGAAAAAAACTGGTACACGCTGGGGCCGAAACTGGTGGACAAAGTCCACATCTACGTCGGCGACGCCGATAATTTCTTCCTGAACAATGGGACTCGCAAGCTGCAGGAGTGGATGAAAGGCACACAAGATCCCCATTACGAAGGCTTTTTCATGTACGGAGCCGCGAAGGGGCATTGTTATACGGGTCCAGTGAGCAGCGCGGACCGGTTGAAGGAAATGGCGCAGTATATTCTTGCGAAGATGCCCTCCGACACGATCGCTGGGTGGTGGAAGTAGCGTCTGCACGTGTCGCTCTTCCTTCGGTGGCCTGTGCCGAGTCTATGGCGGGCGCCCTGTGAAATAATGTTTCCATGAAGCGACCATTCGCCGCGACTGTCTGGCGCGAAGGCGATCAGTACGTTTCTCAGTGCCTCGAGCTTGACGTCGCCAGCCAGGGCGCCAACGAAGAGGAAGCCCTCGCCAATCTGAAAGAGGCTCTCGAGCTTTATTTTGAGCCGCCCCACGCGACAAGGCCTCCCAAGATCCGCACCATTGAGGTCGAGGTTGGGGCGACTTAAGCCACAGCCCTTCCGCGAGATCAAGCGGCGTCTTGAAATACTCGGCTTCGCTGAGGCCAGTCAGAAGGGCAGCCACGTCAAATTCGCAAGACGATCAGGTCAGGTCGTCGATACCGTGATCGTTCCGAAAAAACATGAGATCGCCGTCGGTACTCTGCGCAGCATTCTCGCGCAAGCTCACGTGAATCCGGACGAATGGGAAAAAATTAGCTAAATAAGCATGTTCATCACAAGTTTCGGAACTGCGCCTATTCCTGCAAACTCTGCGCCGCCTTCGCGACGGTTCGAAATGTGCGGAACATCGCGTCCCACTCCGCGCCGCTCATGACGGATCGCAGCGCGTCCTGGGTTTTTTTCCACTCCGGTTTGGCGGCTTCCACACGCTTCCGCCCGGAGGCTGTCAGGACGAACTGGCGCTGGCGTTTATCCTTCGCGGTGGCCGATTCGATCCAGCCGTTCCGCTCCAGTAATTTGAGATTCCTCGAAACTGTCGTCTTGTCCAGCGCGTAGCGCCGTCCCAGATCCGCCTGGCTGCACGCGCCCTGCTTTTCGAGCGTCAGCAGAAGCGCAAACTGAGGAGCTTCGAGGCCGCTGCCGCGCAGTCTGCCATCGTACAGTTGCGTCAGCACGCGCGCCACCTGACGGGCCGTCGCGCAGGCACACTGCGGATCCGTCAACGCGCTCTCGTCTTTCTTCAACGCTCGGGATTTCCTTTCGGTGGGGCGCCCAGCAACATTTGCAACGGCTTTAGCGGACTGAGCTCCGTATATTCCAGGTTCACCAGATTCGCTTTTGAAAGCGGCAAGGATTCCATGATCGTTTTGGCTTCCTCAATTGTGGCGCAATTGAGCAGGAAAACGACGCCTTTGCCGTCGCCTTTCGAATACCATTGCTGAATCTTGCCGTCCAGATACAGCTGAACGGTTTCGCGAACTTCGCGCGGCATCACCTTCATGATCTGCTCGCGCTCCACGCCCGGCTTGACCGTTAGATTCATCAAGATGGCGCTTGTGGGCGCGGCCGGAGGCGTCTGCGCGGAAAGCGGAGCGGAGGCGAGCAATAGTGCTCCCGCCGCAAGCTTCATCCACATCCATTTGTTTCGATCGAGATTCATAGGGGACCGCTCCTTCACGATGGTAGTATATGCAACTATCTCCATCGTGTCAACGATTCTCTTATGCGGCTCGAAACAGGAGCAGATCCAGGCTGAACGTCAGTTTCATGGCTTCGACCGGCTGCGACCGCAGCGGACGATAGATGGAAACCAGCACGTCATTCACGCCCTCGGCATCCAGGTTGACGGCCGTAGTCGCCCGACGCCGGTCGATCAAAACGAATTCCCGCGCGAATGTTTCCACGGTCCGCTCGACGCGATCCCGGCCGGTGCCTCTCAACTCGATGAGATCGTCGGGGGCGGCCAGCGCCACCAGCAGACGTCCGTGGTCGCGCATCACCCGCCGGAACTCCGGCGAATTCATGCGCGCGGTAATCGACATTACGACGGAGAATGACTGGTCTTCGTAGGGCACGAAGCGGTCCGCATTAGCGACGATCCATTCAGAAGCGGGGTAGCGGCGCGCGGCCGCATCGACGGCGGGAACCGAAATATCGACGCCATGGGCTTCGGCTCCGGTCCGCGCGGCCAACGACCCGAGATAAAACCCATCGCCGCAGCCGGCATCTAGCACCACGTCCTCCGCTGTCGCGCCGGACATCTTCTCGATGTGATCGAGCAGCGGCGCGGTCACCCCGCGATCGTGCAAGCGGCGCCGCGCCGCGACCGCCGCCCGGGTATCCCCAGGATTTTTCGACTGACGGTCCTGAGGTTGCAGCAGGTTGATGTATCCGCTGCGCGCGAGATCGAAGGAATGTCCGCGGTCGCAAGCCACGCGACCTCTTTCGGGGACCAAAAGGAGATGGCAATCGCGAACGGGACAGAGCAGCATGTTCTACCTAAGCGATTGATTTCCGGGATGGGTGCGGGCCAGGGGAGCCGGTGACAAGATGGCTAGTTTGGCTGGGAGGCAGGGACTCGAACCCCGATACGCAGATCCAGAGTCTGCAGTCTTACCATTAGACGACCTCCCAGAACCGGGAATAATCTCATCATAACGCACCGGAATAACCAGGCGCGGTGTCACTTAGCCTGAAGCGGGCGGAAGCCGAATTCCATATGCAGGCGAAGACTGTAAATGGTCACCGGTCCGCGATCGTGATTGTAGGCGAGGTTGGAATCGCGCTGGACGTCGAAGGTCGCGAAAAAGCCGGGAACCAGGCGCGCGCTGTAGTAACTTTCCCACACGTATTCCGGCGCGTAGTTCAAGCGGCCATCGCCGATCAGAAAATCCAGGCCGCCATGAGCCAGATAGGACGCGTGCACTCCGGAAATTCCTCCGGCCGTGAAGGAGGTTGCCACCACATCCTGTTTTCGGCGCCAGCGGGTTCCTTTGATGGAGATGCCGCCGCTCGCCAGACGATCGATCGAGGTGAACGCGAACGTTTCGGTTTTGCCATCGTTCCAGCCCAGGCGCGTAAATACGCCGATGTTGTTCGCAACTTCCTGTTCGAGGTTGATTCCGAAGCCGTATTTCAAGGTGCCGGGACGGCGCGTCGCGACCACGCTGGGAACGGATTTGGTTTGTTCGGCCTGCTTGATAGCCTCAGCGTAATTGCCGGCGTCGGCGCGATTGTCGTATTCAAGAAGCCGTATCGCGCCGGCGCGCGAACCGAGCTTGTAGCGCCGCTCCTGCTCGAAGGTCTGGCCATGGTCGCGAAACAGACGGCGGTCGAACTGCGACCCGTTGGCGACTTGCGGCTCGGCGGTGATGCCGTATCGGAAGCTCCAATTGCGGGTGTGGAATTCCTGCACGATGCCCCAGGTATAGCCGCGCGTGTCGGCTGGATAATCCCAGGCGCCGTTGTACATGACGCCCCACGCTATGAACTGGGTGCGCGGATCATGCGTGTAGGCGTTGTCGTCGAAGAAATCGCTGAGCGAGTAGCGGCCGGCATAGATGGAATAGCGGGTCATGGGACGATCGCCGGCCAGTTGATTGGCGTCACTTTCGACGTGTTCCACTTCGGATCCGAACCCGAAATCCTGGGCAATATAGAGCCGCGCAAGATAAGGCTTGGGAGTCGCGGAGGCGACGCGCGGCAATTCACCGTTCGGCGGATTGGCGATTCCGTCCACGCCGCTGAATCCCCTGCCGCCAGCGATTTCAGGATTGAAATACACGGCGGTATGCCGGCTCAGGCGCAACCCGAAAAACAGAGTGGTGGTGAGAGAAACGTCGCGCTCCGTATAGTTCTCCAGGCTGAGAGGGCCCTGGTAGGGGGCATTGAAAGTCCCGTGATATTGACCGATCGAGGTTGCCTGATAGAAGAGATTCCAGTTTTCAAACGGGGCATCGGCGGCTGGCGGCTGAGCATCCTGTGCCGGGGCATCCTGCGCAAACATTCGCGACGACGCGGCCAGGCTTACCGACAGGCCCACGATCGCCCAAAGGCGCACATATTTTCGGCGATCGTTCATGACTGCCGCGAGAATCCGATTCCTTTAGACTAGCCATTAAAATTGGTGACTAAGATGTCAATCGCATTTCGTTTCGCCTACAGGCGCAGAGAAAGTCGACAACCGTATTCTACCGTCCGGCGGTGGAAATATTAGTTATGATGATCCGCTGGAGCTAGACTGAGAACAAATGCCGCAAGTTTCGGTTCCCGCGGAGCCATTCGACGCAATCGTAGTCGGTTCCGGAGCCACGGGCGGATGGGCCGCCAAGCGTCTGACGGAAGCCGGCTGGCGGGTTGCCCTGCTCGAAGCCGGACCCAAGGTCACTCCTAAGGATTTCACGGAGCACGTGCATCCCTGGCAGATGACCTACCTGGGTCAATCGCCGGTGATCAAGCGCGATCGTCCGATTCAAAGCCTGTGTTACGCGTGCCGCGAATCGAATCACCAGTGGTTTGTGAACGACTTCGAGAATCCCTACGTGCAGGGCAAGCCCTTTCATTGGATCCGTCAGCGGGCGCTGGGTGGCCGGAGCCTGAGTTGGGGTCGGCAGACCTATCGCATGAGCGATCTCGATTTTAAGGCGGCATCACACGACGGGTACGGCGACGACTGGCCCATTTCCTACGAAGAAATGGTGCCCTACTACGAAATCGTGGAGAAATACGTCGGCATCAGCGGCCAGGCGGAGGGCTTGCCGCAGCTTCCGGACAGCGTCTTTCTTCCGCCGATGGAAATGACGTGCGGGGAAGGCGTCCTGCGGGATCGCGTGCGGCAAAAGATGGGGCGTACGATCACCATTGGCCGGGCGGCGATTCTCACCAAGGCTCACAATGGTCGCGCGGCGTGCCATTATTGCGGACCGTGCGAGCAGGGTTGCTCGACGTTCTCCTATTTCTCCAGTCCCTGGACCACGATCGCGGACGCGCAGCGAACCGGCCGGCTCACGCTGATCTGCGATGCGGTCGCTTCGCACCTCCCGATGAAGGACGGCAAGGCGGATGGCGTCGCCTATATCGATCGCGTGACGCGGGAGCCGAAGGAAATTCGCGGGCGCGTGGTGGTGTTATGCGCGTCGACACTCGAATCGACGCGTCTGCTGCTCCATTCGAAAATCTGCGCCGACAATGACGCGCTGGGCCATTACGTGATGGATCACATTTATCAGGGTGGCGCGGCGGGCACTATGCCGATGACCGAGACCAAGCCATGGGCAGGTCCTCCGCGGCGGCCCAACGGAATCTATGTCCCCCGATTCCGCAATGTGAAGGACAAAGCGACCAACGGGTTTCTACGGGGCTATGGGTATCAGGGCAGCAGTTGGCCGACCTTTGATTTCGGCGCCTCCGGCTTCGGCGCGGACTACAAGGATGCGGTTCGCGCCGGACATTGGGACATCAGCCTTGGTGGATTCTGCGAATGCCTGGCGCGTAAGGAGAATCAGGTCACGCTCGATCCGGATCGCGTCGATGCCTGGGGCATCCCGGTTCTGAAGATGCAGGTGGAATACGGCGATAACGAGATGAAGCTATGGCAGGACAGCCGGGAGCAGGCTGCAGAAATGCTCGAAGCCGCGGGCGCGACCAACGTGCACATGACGGGCAAGCCATCGATTCCCGGATTCTGCATCCATGAGGTGGGAACGGCGCGCATGGGAAACGATCCGCGCAGCAGCGTGGTCAATCGATTCAACCAGGCGCACCAAGTGAAGAATATCTTCGTCACCGATGGCGCCTGCTGGGTATCGAGCAGCTGCCAGAATCCGACACTCACGATGATGGCGCTCACGGTTCGCGCCTGCGATTACATCACGAAAGAGTATTCCAAAGATCCCGCTTAAAGAAAAAGAGCGGGACGCTTTCCTTCGCGCCCCGCTCGATTCATCCAGTTTATTGTCGCTCTCTTTGGAGTGTCCGATTAACGGTGTCCGCCACCGCCGTGGGATCCACCGCCACCACCGTGGAATCCACCGCCGCCACCGTGGAATCCGCCACCGCCACCGTGGAATCCGCCACCGCCACCGTGGAATCCACCGCCGCCACCGTGGAATCCACCGCCGCCGCGCATACCGCCGACAGCACCGCGGCCGGCGAATCCACGACCATTAAATCCGCCATGATAGCCGCCGTTGAATCCGCGGCCCGCGAATCCATGCGCCATGCGTCCCGGCGGATGATAACCAGGTCCAAAGTGATGGTACCCGCCGTAGCCGAAGCCACCGTATCCGAAACCGTAGCCGTAGAACGGAGCATATCCGACCATCCACGGCGAGTAAAAGCCCCATCCAAACGGGCTCCAGAACATCCCGTCGCCCGGAATCCAGGTGTAGGCGTCAAACGACGGATCCCAATACCAGCCTTCGCCATACCAGCTCGGGCCACCTCGCTGATATCCTTGCGCCGCGTTGACGTTCGCCTCGGCAAGATAGGACGATCGCAGGCTGGCCCAGCGATAGAATTCATCCTCCTGGGCTTTTTTATCGAAACCCCGTGCTTTCAGCTTATCGCCGGCGTTCAGCGCCAGCTGATGCCCGCCCTTCACGCCGATGTTTCGGCCATTTACCTGAACGTCGGCCTTTCCGTCGAAAGTCCGGATCTGCCCGCTATTGGCGTCCAGTTCGTAAAGCCCGTGCTTTTCGATAAGAACCGTGGCGTTGCCGACGTGAATCAGGATATGGTTTTCAGGGATAACCTGGTCCGCTTCGACGATCGCGCGGCCGCGCTGCAACGTCAACTCCGTATCGGCAATACCCGGAGAATTCATCAATACCGCGCCATTGTTATCAAGGCGCAGGATGACGCCGGGGGTTAGCAGAAGCTCTGCCCGGCCTTTTTGGGTGCTCAGCGACTGGCCCGCTTGCAAGCTTGCCTGCCCGATTGCGCTCGGGTTCAGCGGTTGGGAGCCGATGGAAGCCTGGCCCTCAACGTAATTCAACATTCCTGGCTGCGCAGGATTCATATTCATGTTCGGGGTGTCTGCCCACGCGGGAACCGACAAAATCCCGGCCAGCAGCATAATTCCAAATGTCTTCGGATTGAAGCGCCGCATAACCGTTAACCTCTACTACTTGGATGCGGCGAAGGCACGCCAGATGCCTCCCGACAAGAAGGTATAAAGGACGCCGGTCAGACGGTATCTTTTTCAGCCACAACGGGATTCCGCAATTCGCCAATACCGTCAATGCGGATCACCACTTCGTCTCCCGATTGAAGAAAACGGGGCGGTTTGCGGGCGAATCCGACGCCAGACGGTGTCCCGGTAAGGACTACGTCGCCTGGTTCTAGCGTGACCACGCTGGAGATAAATTCAATCACTTCAGGAAGTTGAAAGATGAACTCCCGGGTATTCGAGTCCTGTAAACGCTCTCCCGCGATTTCGAGCGAAATAGCCAGCGAATGCGGATCGGGAATCTCATCGGCGGTGACGATCCACGGCCCGATGGGCGCGAAGGTATCGAAGGTCTTGCCCATCAGCCATTGCGACGTGGCCATCTGATAATCGCGCGCGCTGACATCGTTGGCGATGGTGTAGCCGAAGACGTGATCCATCGCCGCGGACGCTTTGATGTAGCGCCCGCCCTTCCCGATGACGAAAGCGAATTCGGCTTCATAATCGACGCGGTTCGAAACGCGCGGCAGAACGATGGGCTGGCCCGGTCCGATGACGATGTTGGTGAACTTGCAGAAGATGGTCGGGACCTTGGGGATCTCCATTTTCGTTTCGGCCGCATGGTCGCGATAATTCAGGCCGACGCAGATCAGCTTGGGCGGACGTGGAATCGGCGCCAGCAGCGTGACACTCGCCAGATCGTACGCCGGGCCCTGAGGCTCGATTTTTCCGGACGCGATCACCGACAACATATCGGCGCCCAGGCCGACTACTTTGTTCTCTTCGACTACGCCCGCCGAGGGCGCCGCGCCGGGGCGCGAAAACGTAACCAGTCTCATGAATTCGAGCGTAACATCCTCGGTTTCTCACAAGGCGTGCCACAATAGTTTTTTCATGGCTCGCATTCATCGCGCTCTTCTGAGCGTCACCGATAAAACCGGCATCGTCGATTTTGCGCGCGGCCTTTCCGCGCTGGGCGTAGAGATTCTTTCCACTGGCGGCACGCATCGCGTATTGAAGGAAGCCGGCATTTCGCCTTTGCGCGAAGTGGCGGAGGTAACCGAATTTCCCGAAATGCTGGATGGGCGGGTCAAGACGATTCATCCGCGCATCGCCGGAGGCATCCTGGCCATACGCTCGAGACCGGAACACATGAAGGCGCTCGCGGATCACGGCATTCCCGCCATCGACCTGGTGTGCGTGAACCTGTATGAATTCGAAAAAATCGCGGCGAAGAAAGACGCGCCGCTCGAAGAGCTGATCGAGAACATCGACATCGGCGGTCCCACCATGATTCGCGCCGCGGCGAAGAATTGGCAGGACGTCGCGGTGGTGACCTCGCCCATCGACTACGCCACGATTCTGGAGGAGCTTGGCTCCAGGGGATCGCTCTCCGAAGAAACGCACTGGCGCCTGGCGAAGAATGCTTTCGCGACCACGGCGGCCTACGATCGCGCGGTATCGATGCGGCTCTCCGAAATTCCGCCCACGGGCGAAGCGCTTCCTGCCATGCTCGACATTCGCGCGCCGCGCTCCCTCGCCTTGCGCTACGGCGAGAATCCGCATCAGTCCGCGGCGCTGTATGCGACGGGCGGCAGCGGAATCGCCGGAGCGGAGCAATTGCAGGGCAAGGAGCTTTCCTACAACAATCTGGTGGATCTGGATGCGGCCTGGCAGTTGATCCTGGAATTCGACGCGCCCGCGTCCGCGATCATCAAACACACCAATCCCTGCGGCTGCGCGGAAGGCGCGACGCTGGCCGAAAGCTATCGCCGGGCGTTCGAGGCCGATCCCATTTCGGCCTACGGAGGAGTGCTGGCCTTCAATCGCGAGGTGGATGAGGAAACCGCTTCGGAGATCGCGAAGACCTTCATCGAGGCGATCGCCGCGCCGGATTATGCAGCGCGGGCGCTGGAGATTCTCGGACCCCGAAAAAATTTAAGGCTGCTGCGGGTCGCGGCGGCTCCGCCGGATCTGGTGGTGAAATCGATCAGCGGCGGATTCCTGGCGCAAACGCCCGATGTGCATCGCCTTTCTCGCGCGGAAACCCAGGTGAAAACCAAGCGCGTCCCGACCAAGGATGAATGGGCTGCGCTCGAGTTCGGATGGAAGATCTGCAAACACGTCAAATCCAACGCGATCGTTTATGCGCGCGCGGGACAGCTGGTCAGCGCGGGCGCGGGGCAGATGAGCCGCGTGGACGCGGTGAAATTCGGCGCGATGAAGGCAATTCTTCCGCTGCCTGGAACGGTGCTCGCCTCGGACGCCTTTTTCCCGTTCGCCGGACGGCGTCGAGGAAGCGGCGGCGCACGGCATCACCGCGGTGATTCAACCCGGCGGATCGATTCGCGATGAAGAGGTGATCGCCGCGGCGGATCGTTTGGGCCTCGCGATGGTGTTCACCGGCGTCCGGCACTTCCGCCATTGACCGCTATTCGGTGCCGAAGATCTTCAATTCATTGTCGACCCTGGTGACGCCTTTCACCTTTTTAGTAAGCTTTTCGGCCTTCTCGCGAGCGTTCTTGTCGTGCACGGTGCCTTTAAGCGTGACCACGCCGTCCTTCACCGCAACATCGAACCCGCCGCCCTTGACGTCGGGATCGTTGGCCAGCTTTTGGCGGACCTGATCGTAGATCCGGTCGTCGCTGACGCTTGTGTCTGCGCGAACACGGGAACGGCCAGCGCGAATATCAGCAGGAGAGCAATGGAACGAGCAACGATTGACTGACCCATATTCTCTATTAGGCTACAACGAGCCCCGCCAGTCCACTGAGCGAACGAATTGGGGATCCTCGCGCCAGTGCGGCTGCACCTTCACGAACGTCTGGAGAAATACTTTGCGGTCGAGCAGGTGCTCCAGTTCCTGGCGCGCCTGCGTGCCGATCTTCTTTAAGCGCCGCGCCGCCCGCGCCGATCAGGATCGCCTTCTGCCCCGGACGCTCGACGTAAATGGTCGCGGCGATGCGCAGCAGTTTTGCGGTCTCCTCCCAGGAATCGATCATCACCGCGACCGCGTGCGGCACTTCCTCTCGGGTGTGATGCAGAATTTTTTCGCGAACAATTTCGGCGGCCAGGAATCGCTCCGGCTGATCGGTCAGGTAATCGTCGGGATATAGCGCGGGGCCTTCGGGCAGATGCGCGATGATTTCGTGTTGCAGCACGTCGAGGCCGTCGCCGTTTTGCGCGGAGATCGGGATATACGCGCGCGAAATCGTGCAGCGGCGCGATATTGGTCGATCAGGATCAGCAGCTTCGGCTTCTCCTCCAGCCAGTCGATCTTGTTGAACACCGCGATCGCCGGCGCGCCGGTTTTCTTCGCCAGATCCACGGCCTGCGCGTCTTCATCGCCGAACGCGCGCGAGCGCGTCGACCACGAACAGCACCACGTCGGGCGCGTCGGCCGCGGTGCGCACCGTGTCCATCATGCGCTTGTTCAGCAGCGTGTTCGATTTGTGAATTCCCGGCGTGTCGACAAACACGATCTGCGCATCGGGCAGCGTCAGCACGCCCTGAATCGAGGTGCGCGTGGTCTGCGGCTTGGACGCGACGATGGCCAGCTTGGTGCCGAGCAGCGCGTTCAGCAGCGTCGATTTTCCGGCGTTGGGGCGGCCCAGAATGGCGACGAATCCGGCACGATGGTTCATTTTTCTGTCTAGGCTCTGGTAGCGCGCTTTCGCGACGCGCACCTGATCCACGCGCAGGTTGATTCGCAGCCAGCACCTTGATCGAAATCCCGTCGCGTTCGGTTTCTTCCCCCGCCGGGCACGTGGCCCAGCCATTCCGTGACCAGCCCGCCGACGGTGGTCGATTCGGTTTCTTCGTCGGGATGAAAATCGAGCAAATCTTCCAGACGGCCGAGATCGAAGCTGCCCGAGACGACATAGCTGCCGTCGGGATCCTGGCGAAAATCGCGCTCCGGCTCGTGTTCGTCGTGAATCTCGCCGACGATCTCCTCCACCATGTCTTCCATGGTGACGATGCCGGCGGTCGAGCCGTATTCGTCCACCACCACGGCCATGTGCGCGCCTTCTTCCTGCATTTCGCGCAGCAGATCGTTCACCGGCTTGGTCTCCGGCACGGCGCGAATCGGGCGCATGATGTCGCGGACGTTGCGTCGGGCGCGCTCTTCGTCGCTCAACTCGAACATGTCGCGCACGTGCACGAAGCCGGTGATCTGATCGATGTTGTCCTCGTAGACCGGAATGCGCGAGAACTGCTCGTTGATCACCAGCTGGCGCAGTTCTTCGAGCGTCGCGTCCTGGCGGATGGCGACCACGCGCGGGCGCGGCGTCATCACTTCGCGCACGGTCTTGTCGCCGAACGCGACCACCGACTGAATCAGCTCGCGATCGCCCTTCTCGATGATGCCTTCTTCTTCGCCCGCGAGGATCAGCGCGTCGATGTGCTCCTCCGGACGTGGTCGCTTCGCCGGACTGCGGCGGCTCGCCTCAGATCGAACAGCGATTGCAGGAATTCGAGCGCCCAGGTCAGCGGCCGGCATCACAGGCCAGCGCGCGAAACAGCGGAACCAGCGGCAGCAGGCCTTGTCCGTGCTCTTGCGATAGACGATCTGCGGGATCGATGTAGGTGCCGAGGACCGTGTAAGCGGCTACCAGCAGGCAGGCCACCGCGAGCGCTTCCCAGCAACGCGTTCGTCGAGAATGGCGGCGGCCAGCGTCAGGCAGCCGATCACCGCCAGGCCGAGATGCTTGATCAGGGAAAATGTCAGCGAGCCGCGTTCGGTTTCGAGGCCGAGTTTCGATTCGAGCGTTTCCTTGAAAAACTCCAGCGACGGCGTTCCCGCGCGCGGATGCGCAGCGATTCCAGATACAGCACCTGGACGCAGGTGACCAGCGTCACGATGACCGCGACGATCAGCATCCAGAATGGTAAGGACCAGCGTCATGTGCCGGTCCGCTCGATCAGACCGCATGGGCAATCCGAGCGTTTGCGCCAGCGCGATTCGGCGCGCGCCATTTCGCCCGAGTCCGTTTCGTGATCCATGCCGGCCAGGTGCAGCAGCGCCGTGCAGCATCAGGATGCGCAGTTCGTCGGCGACGGAGTGGCCGTGCTCGCGCGGCCTGTGCCGCGGCGCGATCGAGCGAAATCGCGATATCGCCGCCGCTCATCGAGTGGGAAACGAGAGCACGTCGGTCGCGTAATTCTTCGCCGCGAAACTGCCGGTTCAAGCGCCGCAGCTCGCGATCGTCCGTGATCAGGCAGGTGATGGTCCGGCCGCGCGCGACGCGCCGCGACGATCGCGCCGAAGAACGTCGCGCAAGCTCGGTTCGCGGCAGACGTCTGCGGTGAAGTATGGAACAGCAACGGAATGTCGTCGGGTGACATTGGTCGGCAGGCCTCAGGCGGCGCGGCGATTCGGCCGCGGGTACTGCCATCGGCGCCGCCTCGGCGGCCTGGTCGGTCAGTTTCAGCGACAACTGGCGGTTGGCGCCGATCAGCTTCGTTGTAGCGCTCGTAGGCTTTGACGATTTTCTGCACCAGGCTGTGGCGCACCACGTCGCGATCGTCGAACTGCACGAAGCTGATGCCTTCGACGCCGCGCAGCACGTCGACCACTTCGATCAGTCCGCTGCGCATGCCGCCGCGGCAGATCGATCTGCGTCACGATCGCCGGTGACCACCATCTTCGAATTGAAGCCCTGGCGCGTCAGGATCATCTTCATCTGCTCGGGCGTGGTGTTCTGCGCCTCGTCCATGATGATGAAGCTGTCGTTCAGCGTGCGGCCGCGCATGAACGCGAGCGGCGCGACTTCAATGGTATTGCGCTCCAGCAGCTTCTCGATCTTCTCCGCTTCGATCATGTCGTACAGCGCGTCGTAGAGCGGCCGCAGATACGGATCGACTTTTTCCTGCAGCGTTCCCGGCAGAAATCCGAGACGCTCGCCGGCTTCCACCGCGGGACGCGTCAGAACGATGCGGCTCACGCGCTTCGAGAGCAGCGCCGACACGGCCATGGCGACCGCCAGATACGTCTTGCCGGTGCCGGCCGGACCGATGCCGAACACCAGATCGTGGCGTTCGATCGCGTCCACGTAGCGGCGCTGCGTCATGGTCTTCGGCGCGATGACTTTCTTGCCGAAGCTGCGCTGCTTGCCGCTTTCCACCAGGCGGCGCAGAGCTGGTTTCCGGATCCGCCGTCACCACGCGCAGGAAGCTGTTCAGATCGCCGTTGTTGAAGACGTGGCCTTCCCGCATCAGCGCCACGTAATCGTTCAGAATGCCGGAGGCGCGGGCCACGGCTGCGTCGTCGCCTTCGATCTCCAGGCAGTCGTTGAGCAGGCGCGTGCGGACGTTCAGGCCGGATTCGATCAGGCGGATATTTTCATCGCGGGTCCCGAACAGGGACTCAATGCCACGGCTGATCTGTACGCTGGACTTCATTCGAGGGGACAGTGACGAGGGTGGCGCGAAACCGAACATCCGCTGGCGCGGAGGCAGGAACCACATCTGCCTCCAGCATAGCAGAAAGCGTCCGGCATTTTCCATGGGTTTGGTGGATGCGTCTCGATGGCGCGCCTGTGTTATTCTGAAATTCGCCGACCTGGCAATGCGGGGACGTAGTTCAGTTGGTTAGAACGCCGGCCTGTCACGTCGGAGGTCGCGGGTTCGAGCCCCGTCGTCCCCGCCAGCTTTCCCTTTTTCTTTTCTGTAGCTTGGGTCTCTGCTGGAAGATCCTGCAGGAACTTCAGGAGGACGCGCGGATCTCGCTTGCTGAGCTGGGCCGCCGTGTCGGACTGTCCACGGCGGCGGTGCTCGAGCGAGTCCGGCGCATGGAAGAAGAGCGCATTATTCTTGGCTATCACGCTGAGATCGATCACGCGAAGCTGGGCATATCGATCACTGCCTTCATTCGCATCACGGTGCAGGGCGAAGTGCTGAAGCGCGCCATCGCCATCGCGGAGAGGCTCGATGCAGTGTTAGAGTGCCATCGGGTCACGGGAACGGACTCTTTAGTGATGAAAGTGGGGGTTTCCTCCATCGAACAACTGCAGGCGTTGTTTGATGATTTTTCGCCGTATGTGGCGACCACCACCTCCATCGTACTTTCATCGCCGATTCGGCGCAGAACTCTCGCGCGCGCCAAGACGTTCCCCAAGGGGCAATCCCGTCGACGCTCGTCTGAAAGGAAATAATAATGAAATTACTGGCCGCTATTTTTCTCACCGCGATCCTTGCCGCGGGACAAGCGCTCACTATCGAGAAGCTGATTGACATCAAACATCCCTCGGATCCGATCTGGTCACCCGATGGAAAGCGGGTTGTCTTTATCTGGGATCGAGCGGGAGTCAGCAATCTGTACGCGGTGGATGCGGCGGGTGGCAGCGCACCGGTCGCCCTGACTCACTTTTCAGAAGGTCCGGTCAATGGCGCGTTCTGGAGCCGCGATAGCCAAACCGTCTACTTCCCGCATGAGGGCGACCTGTGGAGTGTGCCGGGAACGGGCGGCGAGGCGCGGGCGGTCTGGACCACTGCATCGCCGGAGACCGATATCGTGTTGTCGCCGGACGGAAAGTCGGTGGCGTTGGTCCGGGCAGGCGCCGGGGGGCGACGTTCGGGCAGCGATCTCTTTCTTCGATCCCTGGCCGATCGAACCGAGACGCATCTGGCGCACAGCGACGCGGGATTGGGTGGGATCGCATGGTCCCCCGATGGCGCAAACATCTCGTATTCCGCGGGCGCGCGAAGCATCCGTCACGATGAGTCGCCGGAGTATTCGGGCGCGAAAATTATCTATACGATCACCGAGCGCAGGGCCGGCGAACTGTTCGTAGTTTCGGCGAAGGGGGGCCAGCCGGTTTCGCTGAAAACGCCCATCGGATTCGAGGGCGCGCATTGGGTGGACGCGAAGCACGTCGTTTTTGAACGCCAGTCGGCCGACTTCAAGACGCGGACGATTTTTGTCGCCGATGCGGCCAGCGGGGAATCGCATGCCGTGCACGAAGACGTCGAGCAGCAATTCTGGAGTATTCCGGGCAATTCCGGTTCGGCCGCGCAACCTTCGCCCGACGGCCGCTGGATCGCGTTCCTGAGCGATCTGGATGGCTGGGACCATTTATACGTAATGCCCACCGGTGGAGGTGAACCGGTGCAGATCACGAAAGGAAAATTCGAGGCGTGGCATCCGGTGTGGTCGCACGACAGCAACAGGATCGCCTTCGACGCGAATGAAGCAGACCGGCCCGGCGATCGTCAATTGGGGATCGCGAATCTCAGCGGTGGATTGGCGAAGGTGCACGTATCGTACGTAACTTCGGGCCGCGGCACCAACACCCTGCCGGTGTGGTCCGCCGACGATTCGCGGTTGGTGTATCAGCACACCGACCCGCAAAATTCGGCCGACCTGTTCGTCATCGAGGCGAAAAACGGCGCTTCGCCCCGGCGGCTGTCGGATTCCATGCCGGCGGGCATTGATAAATCCGCGCTGGTGGAGCCGGAGTACGTTCATTTTCCCGGAGCGGACGGGACGCCGGTTCCCGGATGGCTGTTCGTGCCGAAGAACCTGGATCGCAGCAAGAAGCACGCGGCTATCGTCTGGATACACGGCGACGGGATTAATCAGAACTACGATGGATGGCACGTCCAGCGGAATTATGCCGTCTACTACAGCTTCCATCAATATCTGCTGCAGCAAGGGTACGTGGTGTTCGCGCCGGATTATCGCGGCAGCATCGGATACGGCCGCGCATGGAGGAACGCCGTTTCCATGGACGTGGGAGGTAAGGACGCCAAAGATGCGTGGATGTCGGCGAATTATCTGAAGACGCTTCCCTACGTCGACCCGGACCGGATCGGCGTGTGGGGATTGAGCTACGGAGGATTTTTCACGTTGATCGCCGTGACGGACCAACCGACGCTGTTCCGCGCCGCGGTGGACGTGGCCGGCGTGGTGGATTACGCGATGTATTATACGGACCCTTATCACGGGTCGTGGACCGCGAGCCGCATTGGCACACCGGAACAGAATCCTGAAGTTTACGCGAAAGCGTCGCCGATCTCACATATCGACCGGCTGGCCAGGCCTCTTCTGATCCTGCACGGCACGGCGGACGTAAATGTTCCGTACCTGGAATCGGTTCGTCTGATTGACGAAATCCTGAGACAGAAAAAGGGCGATCTGGTGACCTTCATGATGTATCCGGGAGAGTTTCACTATTTCACGCGAGCGCAGGTCTTACGCGACGCTTGGCGGCGAGTGGACCAGTTCTTCCAAGCCAATCTTCGGCCGGGCGAAACGAAGTAGCGGGATCTGAAGTAGGTGTGCCTAAGGATCGATCCCGTGGTGGAGGTTCCCTGCCGCCCGGGACGCGCCGGCCAGCGCGAGCGGCGGCCGCCAGCCTGTTCCGCTGGAGAATTCGAGCCCGATGAAATACTTGCCCTTGCTGTAATTGCAATAGCGCACCGATCCGGTCCCGGAGATCCCCACGACCGGATCGTTGCAAATCACACGGGCGCGCACGGGAATCTTCTCGTCCACCATGATCTGCAAGCCTTGCGTGGAAACATCGACCAGTTTCGCTTGTGAGAAATGGTCCCGGCCATCGGAATCCTGCCATAGAACGCGAATGGCTCCGTGGATCGGGTGACGGACGAAACGCCTGGTGTTCCCTTTCCGGTTGGTCGTATGCAGGGATTGGCGGGCCCACAGAGTGGCCTCGGCGTACGCCCCTGCGACCGCCGCACCCTGAATGCCCAGCGCGGACGCCAACAATCCTACGGATTCCCAATCGGCGACTTCGTAACTGGCGACCAGCCGGTGCACCACTCGGAGAGGATCATGCTCGGCGGAGGTACCCAGGAGCGCCTGGCTGATGATGGGATCGACCGCGACGTGGTTCAACGCCTTTTCGAGCGGTATCCCCAGCAGCGCGTCCATCAGAGACAGAATCCCCATGAGAAAAGCGCGGCCGGCTTCGCGAATTCCGGCTAATCCCGCGACGCGCTCGGAGAAACTTGCCCGGACCAGAGTGTGCATCACCAGTTCCAAGGGTCTGTCTTCCGCCAGCGCGGGTACCGCTGCCAAAGCGATCCAGTGACGGATCCCTTCCATGCCGATGGTGACCAGAGCATGCTTGATCGATCGAATCTGAACCCGAAATCCAAACAGCGAGGAGTTCACATAGCGCAACAGCTTATAGCACAGCGAGGCGTCCTGCGAGACCAGGTTTTCTATCTTCGCGAAGTCCATTTCTTCGCTTTGAAGTTCGCTGATCAGGCGCAGGCAGGTGATCTTCGCGGACGAAATCTGCTCACAACGAACTAATCCGGGACGGGCGAAGAAGAAGCCCTGAAAAAGGTCGTAGCCAGTGCCATGGGCCCAGGTAAACTCTTCCTCGGTCTCCACCTTTTCGGCCAGCATGGCGATTCCGCGCGGCTGGTAGGTGCGGAGCAGGCGCTCCATTTCCGTTTTCCCGGTGGTTCGCATATCCACTTTGAGGATCCGAGCGAAGGGAAGCAACGGCTCTATTTTCGGATGAGAGACGAAATCGTCAAGCGCGATGGTGTAGCCCTGCTGGTGAAGGTTAGAGCAGGCGGTTGTGACCTCCGCGGTCGGCTCGACGGAATCCGGCAGCTCCAGCACCATGGAGTCCTTGGGCAAAATGGTGTGCATCCCGCTGGTCAGCAGAGTGCTGTCGAAATTTACGAAGGCTCGCTTGCCGCAGAGGATATTTTCGAGTCCAAAGGACAGAAGCGTGTTGGCGAGCACCTGCAAAGTGGCCGCGGTGGAGTCGGTACCATCGAATTCACTTTGGGCGTCGTCACGACGAAAGAGCAACTCATAGGAATCGAGTTGACGAGTGCGATTGAAAATCGGCTGGCGCGCGATGAGCACTTCCATAAGACGCCTATCGACAGACAGCCGCAAAGAGAGAAGACCGCACTTCCAACTCTTGTCGTTTCAATCGAATACCGCAATCAGCCGGTGGTGGAGTATCATTCCTCATATGCTCTTGAGGACACCGGGTCTCGCCTTCCTGCTGCTGATTCCTTCGCTTGTGTGCGGGCAAAGTAGCTGGTTTCAACCGTCGCTCTTGGAAAAACCAGAGATGAAGCAGGCGATGCAATCGGTGGATGCCCGCGCCGGCGAAATCGTCGACGAATGGATCCGGCTGGTGGAGACGCCGGCGCCTTCGGGGAAAGAGCAGGCTCGCGCTGCGTATATTCGGGCGGAAATGGAAAAGCTGGGGTTGAGCGACATCCGAACGGACGACATGATGAACGTCAGTGGCGTGCGGAAAGGCACGGGCGGCGGTCCGACGGTGGTGTTTGCGGCGCATACGGATACGGTATTTCCGGAAGGAACCAATCTCAAAGTAAAGCGCGAAGGCGATATCCTGCGCGCGCCCGGCGTCGGCGACGATACATCGAACCTGATGGCCGTTCTCGAAATGTTTCGCGCGTTGAATCGGGGCCACATCCAGACCAAGGGCGATCTTATTTTCCTGGCGTCCGTTCAGGAGGAGCTGGGGCTATTGGGCGCGAAGCACTGGCTGGAATCGAGCGGTTACAAACCCGACATGTTCGTCGCGGCCGATGTCTCCTCCGCCGAGGTGTGGTACGGTGCGCTACGCATCGACCAGTTCAAGTTCTACTACACTTCGCCGGGCGCGCATACCATGGAGAGCCGGGGCGCGCCGAGCCCGGCGAAAGCGGTCGCCAAGGCGATTACCGCGATGTACGCGATTCCGCTGCCGCCGATCGCGGAGGGCCTGGATACGTTCAAGCTTCCTACCTTGAACGTGGGAATGCTGGGCGGCGGTACGGTGGTGAACGCCGTTCCACGCGAGGCCTGGTTTACGGTCGACCTGCGGTCCTTGGACAGCGTCACGCAGGACCGACTGCAGAGCGCCGTGGTTTCCACCGCCAGGCGGATCGGCGAAGAGGAAGGGGTCGGGTTCCGGATGGAAAAGAAAATGGGCGGCGATTATTCAAAGGCGCTGCCGCGCGAGCAGCGGCTGAACCATCCGCTGGTGCAGACGGCACTGGCGACGGCGAATTACTTCCGTAAACCGGGAACGCCGCGGATCGCCCCGATGGATGTGGGCTCGACGGATGCGAACATCGCCGTAAGCATGGGCATCCCGGGAGTGGCGATCGGCGCGACACTGGAGCGAATGCCGCACCGCTTGGAGGAATTCACGGAAGCGAGCACGATTATTCCGGGAATCAAGTCCTTCCTGGCTCTGGCGGTTGCTTTGACCAGCCATTAAACGTTCATTTTGGCACATGCGAAGGCTCATTTTTGTCGAAAAATACCAACTTTCTGGTATGGGTCTGGCGGGCGCATCGTCGTATCTTATTGAAGTAGAACAATTTTGTTTATGCCGTACCCCTCCGTGGCCGGCTGGCCACAACTGTGACACAAATGTCCCCTGAGAATCTTCGTGCGGCCATAGATCTAAAGGCCCTTAGTTCGCTTGACACCTGTACCGTCTCGAATGCGATCGAGCGGCTCAATGTACGGCTGCGTAATGAGGGATTTGCCACCGGTTCGATACATTGTAAGTTTCCGCAGCTGCCACCGCTCGTGGGATATGCCGCCACCGGCCGAATCCGGACCGTTTCTCCACCGATGACCCATCGCTGTTATTACGATCGGATGGATTGGTGGGAATACGTGGCATCTTTGCCGGAACCGCGAGTGATGGTGTTGCAGGACGCGGACCCCGAACCAGGATTCGGAGCATTTGTGGGCGAGATTCACGCGACCATCGGCCGCGCCCTGAATTGCGCGGGTTGTGTTACAGATGGCGCGGTGCGGGACCTTCCCGCGGTGGAAGCAATGGGCTTTAGTCTGTTTGCCCGCTGTACTTCGGTGTCTCATGCTTACGCTCACATAATCGAGTTCGGCGAACCGGTGGAGATCGGCGGGCTTAAGATCGCGTCAGGAGATTTGATTCACGGCGACCGTCACGGAGTCCTGACCATTCCACTCGAGGTTGCCGGGCAAATCCCCGGGGTCGCCGCCAAGATCGTTGAAGAAGAGCGCGAACTGATTGAATATTGCCATTCGCGACAGTTCACTTTAGAAGGCTTGGCGGAACGGGTCAAGAACGCAAGCTCAAATTGCGATCTGCCCTGGAGGTCCAGTTGAGGAAACGTCGAGAAAATCCCATGAGTTCGAGAGCGAGTGCTCGATTGCTTGCCGGTGCCACGGCCGCGATAGCGGCGCTGCTGGCTTCGTGCGGCGGGTCCGCAAAAGTCCAGGCCAATAGCCCTGATGAATCCGTCAACTCCGGCGTTTCGGTCGGTGTGGTCAAGGTAGGCCGCCAGACTCTGGGGCGCACGCTGGCGCTCTCTTCGGAGCTGGTGCCATTCCAGGAGATCGACGTATACGCGAAAGAGTCCGGGTTCATCAAGACGCTGAACGTCGATTACGGATCGCGAGTGAAGGCGAATCAGGTGCTGGCGACTCTGGAGATCCCCGAACTGCAGTCGCAATTAAAGCAGGACGACGCGGCGATCAAGAACGCATCGGATCAGATCGGCCATGCGGAGAACGAATTGAGCCGGGTGCAGGCGCAGAGCAAGGTAATGCAACTGCAATACAAGAGGCTGGATGGTGTTGCCAAGTCGAAGCCGGGATTGGTGGCGCAGCAGGAAGTAGACGACGCGGAGGGTAAAGCGCTGGCGTCCGCCGCGCAGGTTGAGGCGTCGAAATCGAATCTGCAAGCGGCTCAAAGCGGACTTGCCGAAGCGCAGGCCAAGAGGGATCACGATCAGGTGCTGTTCGATTATTCGAGCATCACGGCGCCGTTCGCCGGAGTGGTGACGCAGCGCTATGCGAATCAGGGAGCGCTGATGCAGTCCGGCATGAACTCCAGCACGCAGGCGATGCCGCTGGTGCGCCTTTCGCGAGGACGATAAGTTCCGGCTGGTGATTCCGGTGCCGGAATCTTATGTTCACTATATCCGGATCGGCTCGCCGGTGAGCGTGCTGGTGCCGTCGCTGAATCGAACCTTTCCCGGAACGGTCGCGCGTTTCTCCGTTGATGTCCAGCAGGACACCCGCACCATGCACACGGAAGTCGACGTTCCCAATCCTAATCGGGTGCTGGTTCCGGGGCTCTACGCGGAAGCGAACATCACGCTGGAGAGACAAGTAAATGCCCTGTCCGTTCCGCTCCAGGCGGTGACCCAGGGCGCGGCGAATACGGTGTACGTCGTGACTCCTTCCAACAAGATCGAGATCCGCACGGTGAAAATCGGGATTCAAACCGCGGATGACGTCCAGATTCTATCCGGCCTGGAGGAAAACGAATCGATTGTGGTCAGCGACCGGAGCAGTTTGAAGGAAGGCGAAGAAGTAGTGCCAAAGACAGTCGAGCTGCTGGGGTCGCAAGGGCAGGAACAGGCGAAATAGCACAGGTTGCACAAGGAGTTTAGGTGTCCCGCTTTTCTATACGAAATCCATATTTTATTGTGGTGATCTGCCTGGTGCTGGCGCTGGTTGGAATCACCAGCATTTTTCGCATGCCAGTGGATCTGTTCCCTCCGATCAATATTCCGGAGGTGGTGGTGGCGACATTCTATTCCGGAATGCCGCCGCAGGACGTTGAGACCGACATCACCAATCCGTTGGAGCGGTTCTTCACGCTGGCATCCGGTATCGATCACATGGAATCCCGGTCGATGCTGGGCATCAGCATGATCAAGGTGTTCTTCCAGCCCGGCACCAGCGCCGACGCGGATGTCAGCCAGCTTTCTAACCTTGCCCTGGCCGATTTAAAACGTCTCCCGCCCGGCACTCTTCCGCCGGTCGTGCTCAAGATGGATGCGTCCAGTCTCCCGGTATGCCTGGTGACACTCAAAGGCGCTGGTCTCAGCCAGACGCAGCTCCACGACATCGGGCAGTTCACCATTCGTAATCAGATTGTGGTGGTGCCGGGCGCCGCCATTCCCCCACCCTTCGGCGGCGAGTATCGCCAGGTCATGGTCTACGTGGACCCCATTAAGCTCCTCTCCCGCCAGTTGAGCCCCATGGATGTGGTCGGCGCGCTGAACGCCAGCAACCTGATTCTCCCCGCCGGCGACGTGAAGATGGGTCCCTACGATTACTACCTGTACTCCAACAGTCTGGTGGACAAGGTGGCCGATCTCAATCAGCTTCCCATCAAAACTGTCGGTGATCGATCGGTCACCATCAGCGACATTGGGGAAGCCAAGGACGCCAATCAGATCCAATACAACGTGGTTCGCGTGGATGGCCAGGACTCGGTGTACCTTCCCATCCTGAAGCAGGGCGGCGACACCAACACCATCAGCGTGGTCAACGGCATTCGCGCCATGCTGCCCAAGCTGCTGGATCTGCCCAAGCAGCTTTCCGCTAATGTGGTCTTCGACCAGTCCGCGTTCGTGAAAGATGCCATCCGGACGCTGGGGGATGAAGGAACCATCGGCCTGGTGCTCACCAGCCTGATGATCCTCATCTTCCTCGGCAGCCTGCGCGCCACCTTCGCCGTGTTTCTCTCCATTCCTCTTTCGGCGCTGGCCACGTTCGTGGTTTTGTATCTGATGGGCAGCACCGTCAATACCATGATCCTTGGAGGACTGGCGCTGGCTTTCTCGCGCGTAATCGATAACTCGGTCATCTCGCTCGAGAACATCTATCGGCATCTGGAAATGGGCGCGTCGCCGGAGGCCGCCGCCGAAACCGGCGGCTCTGAGGTGAGCCTGGCGGTTCTGGCCGCGACTCTCACCACCGTCGTAGTCTTCTTTCCCGTCACCTTCCTGAACGGAGTCAGTAAATTCCTGTTTTCCGCGCTGGCCCTGGCCGTAGTTCTTTCGCTGTTCGCATCCTACTTTGTTGCCATGACGGTGATTCCGCTGTTTTGCGCGAAGTTTCTCCGGCGCGCGCCGCACTCCGACGATAGCGAACACGGCGGCGGAGGTTTCAACGGCTGGTTTAACCGCGGATTTCAAGGCTTGCTGAATCTCTATGAACGAAGCGTCCGGGCCGCGCTGCGGATTCCCCTGATCACGGTCGGATTCCTGATCGGATTATTCGTAGTCAGCCTGGCGCTTTATCCATACCTGGGCCTGGCCTTCTTTCCTCGCACTGACGCGGGCCAGTTCACCATCACTTTAAAAGCCCCCACGGGATCCCGCATCGAAGCAACGGAGGATTACGTCGCCAAGGTGGAGGACCTGATACGCAAGGTGGTCGATCCCGGGGATTTCAATATGGTGGTTTCCAATATCGGCATCGTGCCGGACTTTTCCGCGTTGTACAGCAGCAATGCGGGTCCCTATACCGCGACCGTGCAGGTAGAACTGAAGGAGGGCCACGCCGTCAGCAGTTTCGACTACATGGATCGTGTGCGCAAGGCGATCGCCACCCAATACCCGCAGTTGCGAATGTTCTTTTCGAGCGGGTCGATGGTCGACGCCATCCTCAATTCCGGAATGGCCGCGCCGATCGATGTCCAGGTGAGCAGCCGCGACTTGCATCGAGCTTACGGCATCGCGCAGGATCTGGCGGCGACCATTCGCAAGCTGCCCGGTACCGGCGAGGTCTATATTCCCCAGGATCTCAACTACCCGGCGCTCCAGTTGAACATCGACCGGGTCCACGCCTCCGAACTCGGCTTAACCGAGAAAGAGATCGTGGATAACGTGATCACTTCGCTCAATTCGAATACCATGATCGCGCCCAACTATTGGGTCGACCATCAGACCGGCAACGATTACTTTCTCACCGTGCAATATTACGAAAAGGGCAAGCCGGCCATCCACAATTTCATCGACCTGCAGCAGATTCCCCTGCGCGGCGCGCTGGGTAAAACGGATCCGCCTCACGGTCTGAATCCGCCGAGCGGCGATAGCGCCCGGCCCATCACGGTGCTCGGCAATGTCGCCAGCCTGCAGATGGTGCAAACCCCCACCGAAGTGGATCACTACCAGATCCAACCCGTGGCGGATGTATACGTGACGCCGTCCGGCGAGGACCTCGGTAAGCTCTCCACCCAGATCAGCCAGATCCTGGACACGCAGAAACTTCCCGGAAACGTTCGCGTCAATCTTCGCGGAATGGTCAAGGGTATGAACGATTCTTTCTCGCAGCTTCGGCCTGGGCCTGTCTCTCGCCGTGGTTCTTCTGTTCCTGATCCTGGTGGCGCAGTTCCGGTCCTTCAAGGATCCATTCCTGATCATGCTCGCGATCCCAATGGGCTTCATCGGCGTGCTGATCATTTTGCCTCTGACCCATACCACGCTGAACGTCATGTCGCTGATGGGCGTTTTGATGCTGGTAGGTATCGCGGCGTCCAACAGTATCCTGATCGTGGAATTCGCGCACCGCCTGGAAGAGCAGGGGAAAACAGTGGAGGACGCGGTGATCACGTCCTGCCGCGTTCGCCTCCGTCCCATTTTAATGACCTCGCTCGCCACTATCATCGGCATGGTGCCCATGGCTCTCAAGCTGGGTACCGGCAGCGAACAATACGCCCCGCTGGCTCGCGCGATTATCGGGGGCCTTACGGTTTCCGTGCTGCTGACGGTGTTTATCGTGCCGGCCGCCTACCTGCTGGTCTACCGTAACAGGACTCACCCGCCGGTGGCCGCTTAAGCAGCCATGCGGCGCTCGACGATTCTCATGATCGCCTTGGCGGCGCTCGGCGGGAAGGAACAAAATGCTTTTCAGAATCCATAAGAAGATTATCGTTGCCGCGATTTTCACTGCGATCGGCGTGAATAGCATCCTCGCCCAAACGCCCGCTCCCGCGCCGCAAACTTTGCCGAAGCTCACTCTGCAACAAGCAGAAGCGCTCGCGATTAAGAATCACCCGCAGATCCAGGCCGCGCAAAACGAGGTCAACTATTCAAATCAACAGATCGTGGAGAACCGGTCGGCCTACTACCCGACGGTCAGCGGCGAAGTGACCGGCTCACAGGGCAACGACCTCTCCAGAATCGGCGCCGGGGATCTGTCGGCTTCCCGTCTGTTCAACCGGTTCGGGCAGGGCGTGGTGGTACGGCAGTTGGTTTCGGATTTTGGCCGCACTTCCAGTCTGGTTGCCAGTTCTCGCCTGCAATCTCAGGCGGCGGCCCAGAATTCCACGGCCACGCGTTACGACGTGGTCCTTCAGGTGAATCGCTCCTATTTCGACGTCCTACGCGCCCAGGCGGTGGTGAAGGTGGCGGAGGAAACCGTGCATGCGCGCCAGTTGTTAAGCGATCAGGTAACGGAGCTCGGCAAGAACAATTTAAGGTCGCAGCTTGATGTTGGATTCGCGGAAGTAAATGTATCGGAAGCTAAGCTTCTGCTGCTGAGGGCGCAGGATTCGGTGCAGGAAGCGCTGGCGGAGTTGGGCAGGGCGATGGGGTCGGACCAGCCGGCGAATTATCAGCTTGAAGACGAGCCTTTGCCCGCTGCGCCGCCGGGAACACCGGATCCATTGGTAGCGCAGGCCATGACGAATCGTCCGGAGGTGGCGGGCCTCCGCTTTTCGCGCGACGCAGCCTACAAATTCGCTGAGGCCGAAAAGGATTTGAACCGGCCTACGGTCAGCGCGGTAGCCGTGGGAGGATTTCTTCCGTTCATCAATGCGCCGGTGACCTCGCCGGTTCCTTCCGAGTATGAGGGTCTGGCCGCCAACGTCAGCATCCCGCTGTTCAACGGACATTTATTTTCGGCCCGCCGCGAGGCTGCGACCCAGCGCGCCATGGAATCCGACCAGCGGCTTCGCGACGAACAGCAAAAAATTTCTCGGGACGTTCGAGTGGCCTGGGCCAGCGCCAACGATGCGTTTCAACGGATCGCCGTGACCACCCAATTCGTCAGCCAGGCGTCCCTGGCGATGAATCTCGCGCAAGGGCGCTACGATTTGGGTTTGTCCTCTATCGTCGAACTCACGCAGGCGCAACTGAATCTTACCGAAGCCGAGATTGAGAATCTCAACGCGAAATACGACTATCAGACGCAGAACGCGGCCCTGCAGTACGCCGTCGGGCAACTACGATAGTTGATGTAATGGCCGAAAATTCCGGTTCGCGGTTCTACGAACGACAGCGATTTCCTCTGCGCCGGATCGGCTTGACGCTTCTGACTCCTCCGTGCATCATGCTGGGCCTTCTGATCTGGCAGGTCGTGCTCGGCCATTCCTGGGGAAAACAGCCAATGTCGAACGCCAACGTCATCGGATGGACCATATTCCTATGGTTGATTTATGTCCGCCTCATCACCGTGCAACTGGTGATCGAAGTGCGGGACCAGGATCTAATCGTCGGGTTGCGGGGCCTCTGGCGCGCTCGCCGAGTCGCCCTCCGCGATATTCAGTCGGTCGAAAAGATCACCTACGATCCGGAGCGCGAGTATGGCGGGTACGGAATTCGGTCTATCGCGCATGGAAAAGCGTACATCGCCGGCGGCAGTCGGGGTGTGCGGTTGAAACTCGAAAATGGCGGGACGATCGTTTTAGGATCACAGCTGCCTGACGAACTGGCCGACGCCCTGAGGAATCCCGCAAAGTAACTGATATCGGACGGTATCGCCCCGATTCGTTTATCATTTTATGATCTTGCTTGCGAAGGAGGGCGGAACAGCATGACTCCGGATCGGGTTTTTTCTCTGTGTAGCTACCTGGCCTTGACGGGATGGGCGATTCTGATCTTCGCCGGTAGAATGCGGTGGGCCGCCCGTTTGATCACCGGCGCGGTAATTCCGCTGGCGATTGCGATTCTTTACGGGTATCTGATCGCCACGCACTGGGGCGAGAAGCAGGGCGGTTTCGATACGCTCGAAGGCGTCGCCGCACTCTTCTCCAACCGCTGGCTTCTGCTGGCGGGTTGGATCCATTACCTCGCGTTCGATCTGTTCATCGGATCGTGGGAGGTCCGCGATGCGCAGGCAAATGGGATTTCGCACTTCCTGGTGATTCCATGCCTGATTCTCACGTTTCTGTTCGGGCCGGTCGGATTGCTGCTCTATTTCGTGATCCGGTCCAGCAAAACGCGATCACTCGTGGTTACTTAGATTATCGAGCCGCCTTCAGCGCGATCTGCGGAATGCCGCGCTGCTTCAGAAAGTCGTTGAATCGCGCGACATCTCCGTCCAACAATTGTTTGTACCGGGCCTGCAGTCCGCGGACTTGCGCGGTCAACTGTTGACTTACCGCGATCTCCTGCGCGGTCGGCCCGAAATCGACGTCCTGAAGTTGACTTGCAACGTGAGACAGCTTTTCGACCAGTTTCGCCGGGAAGCGCATTCCATCCTGTCCTCCGGTGATGCGCAGCTGATGCAGATTTTCTTCAAAAGTGATCAGCGCGGTGTCGACGTCCGTGGCCTCCGTGGTCACTCGCGGCTTCAGCGCCTCCACTTGCTTGCGCAGGATCTCCGCGTTGTTAATCATCTCCGCGGACGCGTTCAGGTTGTTTTGCAGCGATTCGAGGAAGGTGAACTGGGCCTGGATGTCGGCCTCAGTTCCCGCCGAATGGGGATCCTTGAGAACCGTCAGTTTCTGCGTATACTCTTTGCCGCCGGCCGTGAGCTTCACGGTGTAGACGCCCGGAGGCGCCAGGAGCGTCATGCGTCCACCCGCGCGCCGGCCTTCGGGTGGAACCTGCATCCAGGAGCCGAAGATCGGGGGCGTCAACAAGCGGATCTCTTCCGATGGCGCATAGCGAAAGTCCCATTCCACGCGATTGATACCTGGATTCGCTGTTCCACGCAGCGTACGAACGGTGCTGCCCTTCGCATCGAGAATCGCGATCTGAACATTGCCGGACGAAGCCGACGAAAGGTAGTAATTCAAGTCCGCGCCATAGGGCGGATTCTGGCCGTCGGTGGGATCGTAAGACGCCGCCATCGGCGGAGTGATCCCGCGATAGCGGTAGGCCGGACGCGGCGGAAACAGGTACGCCGGCGCGCTGGTCACTGACGGCGCCAGCTCGCGCAGCGGAGTGATGTCGTCCAGGATCCAAAAACCGCGTCCATACGTTGCGAGCACCAGATCGCTGAAATGCTCCTGCACGGTGATCCCGTAAACCGGGACGTGCGGCAGATTGTTCTGAAGGGGTTCCCAATTCCCGCCGTCGTTGAAGGAGACGTAAAGGCCATTTTCGGTTCCCAGGAACAGCAAGCCCTGGCGCACCGGGTCTTCCGCGATGCAGTGGGCGTAGCTCAGCCGCGATCTCGGGATCGTCGCGCTGATATTTTTCCAGGTCTTGCCGAAATCGTCGGTCTTGTAGACAAAGGGATCGTAATTGTCCTGCTGGTGCAGATCCACAGTGATATAGGCTGTTCCGGCGTTGAACTTCGAGGGCGCCACGGTGTAGATGGTGCCCCACGGCGGAAGGCCGTGAATATTCGCGCTGACGTTGGTCCAGTTCTTGCCGCCGTCGCGAGTCACCTGGACCTGTCCGTCATTGCTGCCGGTCCAGATCACACCGGCCTGCTTGGGCGATTCGGCGATGGAGATGAGCGTGTCGCCGTATTCCGGTCCGATGTTATCGCCGGTTAATCCTCCCGAAGATACTTGCCGGCTTTTGTCGTTCAGCGTCAGATCAGGACTGATGACTTTCCAGCTTTGTCCGCCGTCGGCGGTCATATGGACGTATTGGCTGCCGGCGTAGACGCGATTGTGATCATGCGGCGACATCGCCAGCGGAAAGGTCCAGTTGAACCGGTATTTCAAATCGCCAGCGGGGTGGCCTTCCGTTTGATCGGGCCACACTTCGACGGGACGGAACTGGCGAGTGCGCTCATCGTAGCGATCCACCGTGCCGCCCAAAGGACCGGAGGCGGTTCCGCTGGCCCATACGATATTCGGATCGGACCAATCGGGAATGGTCCAGCCGCTCTCGCCGCCGCCGACGGTCATCCACTGGTCGCGCGAGATCTGCGGGACGAAGTTGCCGTACCCGAAAATCCTGCTGTTGCTGGGGCCGCGAAACGACGGCCCATCCTGGCGATTCCCATAGACGTTGTAGGGGATCTGATTGTCGACCTGCACGTGATAGATCTGGGCATTGGGAAACTCCACGCGCGTCCAGGTCTTGCCGCGGTTCACGGAAATGCCGATGCCGCCGTCGTTCGAGACCAACAGGCGGTTGGCGTCGGTCGGATCGATCCACATATCATGAAAGTCGCCGAGCGGAGGAGCACCGATCACGTGCCCGCCGGCGGTGGCCGGATAGCCGCGCAAAACGCGTAACGTCTTTCCGCCATCGTCGGTGGATGCGTAGGACGCCGTGAGGAAATAGGCCTGGTCTTCGTTGTCGGGCGAGACCGCCATTCGCGAATAGTAATGCGGCCGACCGGCGATATCATGGCTCGACGTCATCTGCTGCCAGTTTGCGCCGCCGTCATCGGATCGCCAGAGATATCCGCTGGCGGTGGGCTTGTCTTTGAAGGGCTCCCCGGTTCCGGTTTCGATGATGGCGTAAATGCGCTTGGGATTACCGGGCGCGATCGCCAGGCCGATCTTGCCGACTTCCTGTTCGGGAAGGCCGTGGCCACTGAGCCGCGTCCAGGTGGCACCTCCATCGCGCGACTGGAAGATTCCACTTCCAGGACCGCCGCTGTCCTGCCCCCAGGTATGAATGACGAACTGCCACATTCCCGCGAACAAAATATTGGGATCTTTGGGATCCATCACGACGTCGGAACATCCGGTGTTCTCGTCGACGAACAGCACCTTCTGCCAGCTCTTGCCTCCGTCGACCGTGCGAAACACCCCGCGATCGGCTTGCGGACCATACCCGGTGCCGAGCGCCGCCGCGAATACGATATCCGGATTCTTCGGATCGATCACGATTCGCCCGATGCGGCCGGTTTTCTCCAAACCCATCAACTTCCAGGTCCTGCCCGCGTCGGTCGATTTATAAATTCCCATGCCAAGCGAGATGTGACTGCGAATCCAGGTTTCACCGGTGCCGGCCCAAACGATATTCGGATTGGACGGAGCGACCGCGAGCGATCCGATGGAGGAAACCGGTTCGTCATCGAAAACCGGCTGCCAGGTCGAGCCACCGTCGGTGGTTTTGAAGATGCCTCCGGACGCCGAGCCGGCATAGTAAATCAATGGATTGCCAGGTACGCCGGCCACCGAGGCGACACGATTCCCCACCGGTCCGATATATCGGAAATGCAGTTGGCGGTAGGCATCGGGAACAACCGGCTGCGCCCAAATTTGCGCGCAGAAGGCAATCAGGAAGAGAAAGAAAAACTTAGATTGGCGTGTGATCATCGTAGGATTCCCGCAGGCTCGGGCGGCGCTCTGAATCGATCAAACTCGCCCAGGCTTTTCGCCATTGTAACTCTGATGAAAGGTTCCAGCGACCTGGTACGCTTTGGCGTCAGCCGGCCTCAGGCGATTGTTTGTTTGGGCGCCGCGCAGTGCGCCCTCACCAACTCGACCAGATCCCGCGTCACGATGGGCTTCGAAATATATCCGTCCATACCGGCTTCGAGGCATCTTTCGCGATCGCCGGACATGGCATGAGCAGTCATCGCGATAATCGGCAGGCGAACTCCGGTGGTGCGCTCCATCCTGCGGATGGCGGCTGTTGCCTCGAATCCGTCCATTTCCGGCATCTGAACATCCATCAGAATCAAGCTCACGGCTTGGTGCTGAACCACGTCCACGGCTTCCCTGCCGTTAGTTGCGAGGATGACCCGGTAGCCGGCCTTTTCGAGAATTCTCAGCCCGACGCGGCGATTCACTTCGTTATCTTCAACCAGCAGAATCGGGAAATCTTCACTGTCCGCGGGTTCGCAAGCAACAGGTAAGGCAGGGGCTGGAAGTGACGGCTTTCGTTTTGGGACGTGGCACGCCAGAATGGTGGCCAGCGCGATGCGCAATTCGTCTCGTCGAACCGGTTTCGTCAGGTAAGCGGCGACCCCGAGTTCCTTGCAGCGTCGCGCGTCCCCGCGCTGTTCGCCCGACGTCAACATGAGAATCACCGAATCCGCGGTCAATTCGGAGCGTCGAGCCCGTTCGACCAATTCAAAGCCGTCCATTCCCGGCATGTGCACATCGCTTACCACCAACTCGATGGGCAACCCTCGCCGGGCGCTTTCGGCCAGCAGTTCGAGGGCCTCCTCGGCGCTGCTTGCGGACGTGGGCCGCATCTCCCAGCGCGCCAACTGTTCAGATAATACCCGGCGATTGGTGCGATTATCATCCACGATCAAGACCTGAACGCCAGAGAGCGAGTGGACTTCAACATGAACCTCCTCGCTGCAATCGGTCGCGCCGAACTCCGCGGTGAAATGAAAACAGCTCCCCTTGCCGGGCTCGCTCTCCACCCAAATCTCTCCGGCCATGGCCTGCACCAGCCGCTGCGAGATCGTGAGCCCCAGACCCGTACCCCCGAATCTCCGCGTGGTCGATCCGTCCGCTTGGGAAAAAGCTTCGAAGATGAGTTCCTGTTGTTGCTTCGGGATGCCGATTCCCGTATCTTGCACCGTGAAATGCAGAATCAGTTGCCCGTGGCGCGCCTCTTCCGCCACCACGACCACGATCTCGCCCCGTTCGGTGAACTTGATCGCGTTACCAACCAAATTGGTCAGAATCTGGCGCACACGCGTTGGATCGCCGACCACATATTGCGGCACACCGGACTTCAACTCGCAAATCAGTTCCAGGTCCTTCTCATGAGCGCGAAGCGAAAGCGCTCGCACGCTCTCCTCTACCACAGTTTGCAAATCGAAGCGGACCGGATCCAGCTCGAGCCGGCCTGCCTCGATCTTGGAAAAGTCAAGAATGTCGTTGATCACATTGAGCAGGGAGTCCGCGGAGAGTTTGACGGTGTTCAGGTAATCGCGCTGCTCCAGGTCGAGCTCCGTATCGAGAACCAGTTCGGTCATCCCGATCACACCATTCATGGGCGTGCGGATTTCATGGCTCATATTCGCCAGGAACTCGCTTTTTGCGCGGCTGGCAGCCTCCGCGCGATCGCGAGCCTCCACTAATTCTCCGGTTCGCGCGGACACTTCCTGTTCCAAACGGTCGCGATGCTTTAGAAGCTCGGAATCGCGAGTTTCGATTTCCACCAGCATGGCGTTGAAGGTATCGATCAACTTGCCCAAATCGTCATCCGCCTGCTTCGCAGCGCGAACGCCGTAGTTTTGGTGCGAAACCGCCTCGGTGACGCGCGCCAGATCGGCGATTGGCTCGGACACAACCCGTTGCAGACGCGAGGAAACGACGAAGGCAAGCGACAAAGTGATCAACAGAAGCACCACGATCATCCAGCTGAAGCGCGTCTGCCGCGAATCGACGTCCATCAAGTCTGCTTCGACGTATATCGATCCGACACGCTGCTGCTGGAAGACAATGCCTCGATAGATCTTCAGGCGGTCCGCTTCGAACCAGCTTCCATCGATGTGAACCGTGGGATCAGATGTGCGTGGAGAGCCCGCGCGACGGTAAGCGGCCAACGCCTTGCCGTCCTGCGTAAAGATCGTAGCTTGGACGATGCGCGGATTGGCGTTCAGCCCGGAGAGCAATTCTTCCGCCGCGCGCGCGTCGCCGAAGGTCAGCGCGGCGGTGCTGTTGGCGGCGAACATGTCCGCCGTGATCCTCAATTCTCTAAGGAGATCCAGACGTTCCTGCGCCTGGTCGTACCCCAGGACCGCCGCGCAGGCGATCACCAGCGACGTGCTCACTGTACCCATGATGATGAGGCGCAGCTTATGCCTGACGGGCAGATTCCGGTATCGAGTCTGCAAGCTCATTTGGCCCCCACCGTGATCTCCGCCAGGCTGAGCAGCTTCGAACTGATCCGAAGGTGGTGCTGCTCCGCGGCTGCGGGATTGATCTGAATGCGAACCTTGCCGCCTTCCAACCGGAGATTGACCACGCCGCCGCTTGCGAGAAATGAATCGGCATCTCCGACGGTTAATACGGCTGCAGCCGCTGTCGTCGCTAGAATCGTCTGAAAATGCTTGCGCTCAGACGAACTGACGAATAATACGTGGCAGGAACAGGGGTCGTCGGCATTGGAAAGGGTCCGGACCGACAGGGGCCGGTCTTGAATGGTTTTTCCCGCAACCGCTTCGTTGAGCGCGGTTTCAAATGGATTCCGTCCAAGGATGCATATAGAAACAGGAACGGTGGCTGATTGGAAAGCCCGGGACGGCCAGTCGACGAACTTCGTCAGGTTGTACAGGAACGCCGCCTTAAGCCGGTATTCCTCGCTGGCCTGTGCCGACATCGCGACAGGGAGAAGCATGCCCAGCAGGAGGGTCAATTTGGCGCGCGCAATCATGTCGATGTCTTCACCGTAAAGCGGACGAGCTGCCGCACTCTATCGATGCTGATTCTCCTTGGAATCGGCGTGATGCTCCAATTCATGCCAGCTCATATTCAAGTAAAAGGTGCGCCCGTCCCCGATCATGCTGTCGACCCGGTCACTGAGTCCGCTCGGATCGCGATAAAAGCTGTTGGACAGATTCTTCACTCCGGCGCTGAACTGGAAGCCGCCGGCGAACGGCTTGGTGCTGATGACGGCTTCCGGCAAGATGAACCAGGAAACCCTGGCTCCGTCATACGTGCTGCGCTGACCAAGAGCCTGGATTCCGGCGCCGACCGTGATTCGATTCCTCCACAACGGCATGGAGGCTCGAAATTTCCCGGCCTGCCCGGGGGAGTTTGGGAGAACAGATTCGTTCTGGAACTCGGCGCGCTGAATTTCGAGGCTGCTCAGTAACTCGATTCCCAGAGGAACGCGCGCCAGCAGTTCGACGGAAATTCCCGACGCATGTACTTCACCCTCGTTTACAAACTGAATCAGCCCCCCCGCAAGATAGGTCTGTTGAATCAGATCGGTGACGCCGTATCGGTACACGTTCACTTCGGTGCGCAGGTTCTTCGAAAGTTGATGACTGAAATCGACTTCATAGCTGTTGACGAACTCCGGCCGTAACGCAGGATTGGCGATTTGCGTCAGGCCATTATCGTCCCGGAACATATTGAAGATGCTCGGATTCTCATATCCCCGGCTGCCCAGGAATTTCAACGCCGTCCGCGAGGAAGGCCTGTAAATCAAAGAGGCTCGTGGCGAGATCGCACTTCGGCGCAACCAGGACCAGTCTGCCCGGGCGCCGACATTCAGCTCCCAATGCGGTCCGAGAGCCCACTCCTGTTGTGCAAACACGCCGACGTTGCGGTCGGGATGATTCATGTTGAGATACTGCGCAGGCGCTGGTGCGACGTCGAAGACATTCATCAACGCACGCAGATCCACTCGCACGTCCACTCCGGCGGTAATCTGCCCGCCCGCAAAATCCGGAGTTCTGTAAACGAGTTTGGATCCGATCCAGTCGCCGTAATCATGATCGCGGTTGTCTTCCACTACGGTATCGGCTTCGTCATAAAAGTAGTGATAGATACCGCGGAATCGATAGGCGTCGTATGAGGTCTGCCAGCTCAGCGTGCGGTCGCCGTCGAAACTCCGGTTGTAGGAAACGTTCAGGAATCCGCGCGAATCCTCCGCGCTGGTGCCGCGATCGTTGAAAACTGTTTCGGGCCCCCACGAAATCGGCTGTTGTTTTAGACGGTCGCCTTCCACCGCGAGAATATCCCAGTTGCCCCACGTCAAATCCACGAAAGCATGGAAGCCCTGTTCTCCGTCCATCCTATCGGCGCGTCCGAAATTTGTTTGCGGCGAGTCGAACTCGCTGAAGAAGAGCTGCTGTGCGCCGCTGTTGTTAAACAGGGAAGTGGAAAACAGAAGATTCGCTCCCTTGGGAAGCGGCACCGTCGTAGTCACCTCGATTTTGCGCTCGCCCAGACTGTCCGTTTCGATCCGGACGCCGGTGCCGGTCGTTTCGCTGGGACGGCGCGTGATGACGTTTATGGTGGCCAGCATGCCGTTACTGCCGTAGAGAGCGGAAGACGCGCCGCGCATCACCTCGATGCGGTCCACCAGATTCATATCCAACGGGAAATCGTTCCCGAACCAGGTAGCCTGATTGAAGATGTTGTCCGCGATGTTGTGTCCGTTGATCATGACAATAATGCGTGTGTCGTAGTCGCCGGGCAGCGAAAATCCGCGGACGCCCAGGTAGGAATACGTATGGTCGGCCGTGAAGTAAAAACCGGGAACGTAAGCCAAGGCCTCGGCCAGCGTTCGATACCCGAATTTGCGAATCTCTTCCGACGTAATGACGGTCACGCTACCCGGCGCGTCCTTCACGCTTTGTTCGTGCAGCGACGCGGACGTTACCTTGATGTTCAGGAGCTGCTCCAGACTCAGCTCGCTGAGATCCTGCGATTTGGACATCGCGTCGGGATCGGGACCTTGCCCGAACACGAATGGTCCGAAAGTGAGAATCGTCCAAAGGAAGGGGCGAGGGAATCCATATTTCGCAGAGAGCTGCTTCACACGGCTCTCATCGCCCGAATTCGCCGGTTCTGGCGATTGTTGCGCCCCGAAATATTGCCAATCGAGGCTCAGGTTTCTTTCTTACCGGCCGATAACCTTAGGCGCGCCGGGCGACTCAAATGGTTCGAGACCAACGGCGGTACCTCTATAGCGCGATCGAATTGCGGCCGATTCCTTTGCTGAGGTTCCATGCGGCATCGGACGGATCGCTCATGACAATCCGGTTATTCGACGCGCCACTTCACGGCGAGCGGACCGCGGCGGGCGGAATTTTGCTGGTCGCGCGCCCGGCAACCCTTCGGGATTTGATCCGCGGCCGTCTCCGGCAGGAGGTAGAACACTACAATCAGGCGCTTCCCGAGACGTTCCAGGGCCTGGTGCAGCCGGAGGAATCGGAGCAGATTCTGAACGGTTTCCGGATGAAGACCAGGCGACCGCTCGACTGGGAAGTCCAGTGCCGACGCGCCTACTCGAGCTTTCAAAAGAACGGTTTTCTGGTGCTGGTGGATGGAAAGCAAGTGACGGAGCTGGACTTGCAATTGGATCTCGACGACAATTCCGAGATCGACTTCATCAAACTGGTCCCACTCGTCGGAGGATGAACATGGTGGTTGACCCTGACGCCCTGCAACGAGCCATGCGTGCCCAGTTTCCGGCGCCGGAACTTGCTCCTGAAGCAAGTGTTTGGATGCGCGATTTTGTCGCCATCGTTGGGTCCAATCCTTTTATCCACCGGGAGCGAGACGTTCTCAAATTGGTCGAAGTGCCTCTCGACAGATTGAAGAGCGAATCGCCGGAAGTCCGTCTGGCTTTCGTCTTCGAAGCTCTCACGGAAATTGTGAGGACCACGTCGTTTCACTTCAAGCTCACCATGAAGATCGTAGCTGCTTCCCTGCTGAGGAGCGGGGTGGCGCTGAGCGCTGTCGAGGCGGTGAGGTTGTTGGAATCAGTGTCGCAGAAGAACTTGCCGTTTCCATTTAAAGCGGTCCTGTCGGCCGTCGAAAGCGCTCCCAGGACACCCGCGCTCCTCACAGCGCTGCATCAGGTGCGCGGCTTCGTCACGCGTTACCACGGCTCGGCCGAAATGAAGGAGATCCACGAGCGGATCGACGTTCTCATCGGCGGCCGCAAGGAAAAAGCTCTCGCGCCGGCGGGCGCGTGGAGTCAAATCGTTTTTCAGGAAATCTCCGCGTCGGGAAAAGAATTTGAGTGGCAGGCCCTGCTGCTTCACGCGAGATCGCTCACGCAGAGCACGGCGTCGAAGAAATGGCAGACCGAAGCAGTGAACGTAGCCTCGCGAATCGGACAGGGTGAAGTTCTGGACGCAGCCCGGCGCTGGCTGGCGCTGGGTCCGACGCCGGGGGAAACGATGATCCAGTCGCCGGAAGAGGAGGCGGCCTACCAAAAAGGGTTCATTTGGGTGCTGGGCGCGCTCGGCGACGCTTCCATCGCGCCGGATATCGCGAACTTCGCATTCGGATGCTTCCGGAAGATCCCGATGATCGGGGCCGTTTCCCATCGCGTGGGTAATGCGTGTGTGAACGCGCTGGCTGCGACGCCTGGTCTCGACGGAGTCGCCCAATTGAGCCGTCTGGCGGCGAGGGTCAAGTACGATGTGGCCCGCAGGCTGATCGAAAAAGCGATGACTGAGGCGGCCGAGCGCAATCGGGTATCCCGCGACGATCTGGAGGCGATGGCTGTTCCGACATTTGGTCTGGATTCGTCCGGCGTTCGGCTTGAGCAGGTAGGGGATTGCGAAGCCAGCCTCACGATTGGCCGAGAAGGGGCGTCGCTGATTTGGAGGCGTGAGGGTAAAGCCCTGAAGAGCGTTCCTGCCCACGTCAAAGAAGAACACGCGGACGTCTTCAAGGATCTGAACCGCTATGTGAAAGAGATAGACGGCCAGATCACGGCGCAGAAAGCCCGGCTGGAGCGCCAGTTGATCTCGGAAGGGACTTGCTCCTTCGAGCGGTGGCAGCCGTGGTATCTCGAGCATCCGCTGGTTTCTCATTTCGCGACCCGGCTGATCTGGGAGTTTGAGGAGGGCGGCGAAATCCGAACCGCCATTCCCTGGCGGGGCAACTTAGTGGATTGGGCAAGCAATGCGGTTAGGCCGTCAAATCCGGCTCGCGCGCGGATGTGGCATCCGATCCGGTCCGACGTGCAAACCATCCTGAGCTGGCGTTGCTGGCTGGAAGATCATGAGATACGCCAGCCGTTTAAACAGGCGCATCGCGAGGTTTATCTGTTGACCGATGCCGAACGGGAGACCGCGACCTACTCCAATCGCTTTGCGTCGCACATCATCCGCCAGCACCAGTTCGCGTCGCTTTGCAAGGAGCGGGGCTGGAAGTTTAAGGTAATGGGCGCTTGGGATTCGCACAACACCCCGTCGCTCGATCTCGCTCAGTACAACCTGCAAGCGAAGTTCGGCGTAGAATCGCCCGAAGGGGACGGCGACGATGAATCCACCACCGCTCACGGAATCTATCGCGCCATCAGCACCGGCCGTGTCGAGTTCGTCCAGTTGGAGGCTACGGAGGCGAGTAAGCCGGAACCCGGACCGTTTGGGACAGCGTTTCCAAGGAAATTTAGAGGGCTCCAGCGAAGAGCGCGCCTTCGCCTGGAGGAAGTCCCCGCCCTCGTCTTCTCGGAGGTGATGCGAGACTGTGACCTCTTTGTGGGTGTGACCAGTATCGGCGCCGATCCGACCTGGAATCGAGATCACCCCGGCGATCAGCATCTTCCCTACTGGGAACATTTTGCATTCGGCGACCTGACTTCGGCGGCGGAACACCGGAAGGCGTTGCTCGAAAATCTCTTGCCGAAGCTGGCGATTCGAGATCGCTGCCGGCTGGATGGTCGATTTCTGGTGGTTCGCGGAGATCTGCACCAGTACCGCATCCACATCGGAAGCGGCAACGTGCTGATGGAACCGGGCAGCCGTTACTTGTGCATCGTGCAGGGCGCTGGCGATACGGCCGCGAATATTCCCTTGCCGTTTGAGGGCGATCGTACTCTGGGTTTAGTTCTCAGTAAGGCGCTTTTGCTGGTGAACGATACGAAGATCAAAGATCCGACCATCGCGCGGCAGTTGTCATAGACCAGGACGTCAAATAGCGCGATTTCAACGTTGTATCCTGCAAAACAAGATCGAGAAAAAATACGCCATTCGGGCGATTGATTCGATTCATCGAGATCGAACGGCGGATCCAGGGCATAGAAAAATACAACTCGAGCGGCGCGGCAAGAGCATTGCCGGCGGCTCCGCTGGGCGTGCCGGATTCCTACGAAGAGCACGTCAAGCTGATGTTCGACCTTCAGGCGCTGGCGTTCATGACAGAGACGACCCGCGTCTCAGCGTTCAAGATGAGCCGCGATGTCAGTACGCGCGTATTCAAAGAAAGCGGCGTGAATCAGCCGTTTCATCCCTGCTCCCATCGTGGCGAGAATCCCGCCAAGATCGCGGAGTACGCCAAGCTGAATCGCTATCACGTGAGCCTTATCCCATACTTCCTCAATAAGTTAAAGAATACGCCGGATGGCGACGGCAATCTGCTGGACCATTCAATGGTTCTATACGGGAGTCAGATGGGCGATTCCAATGTGCATAACCATAAGCGCATCCCGATGTTCCTCGCCGGACACGCCAGCGGTACCTTGAAGGGTAATTTGCACGTGCGCTGCGCGGACGGCACGCCCATCGCGAATGTCTATCTGACGATGTTGCACAAGCTGGGAGTGAATGTCGACAGGTTTGGCGACAGCTCCGCTGAAGTCGCGATTTAAATCAGGGAGCCGGAATGAATGCGGCCCCGCGGCATGAAAAATGTCTGTCCAGCCCGCACCGTTATGGGTGGTCTCCATCCACGTAGAGCTCAGTGGTCCCCTCGATGAGATAACCGAAATCTTCACCGGCATGGCTGTGCCTCGCGGACAAGACGCCAGGCGGGATTTCGGCCACTGTGGTCACCCCAACACGTCCGGTGCCGGGAATATCGCGGCGCTGAAGTTCGCGGAACTTTGCCGCGGGCTGCTGGGCGACGCCGATGGCGATGATGCTCAACAGAGCCGCTGCGAAAAGAATTGCTTTGAATATCTTGGTCACGACTTAAGCTCCTGACAGCACTTTACAGGACGGCGCCCTCGCGCTCGAACGGCACCTTGGAATCACGATTTCGCCGTAAAGCCTCAAAACCAGGTCGATCGACGGCGCATATGTGCTTTATGTTCATAAAGATACAATTCTGTTCCATAATGCTGTTGAGCATCGTTTGCCGATTCTTATCGTGAGCCCGATTTCGGGCAATGTACGCGCGCGGCCGACCGATGAAAATCCACCGGGTTTCGAGCTTTTTCATCACCCAGGATTGCCGCCACCAAAAGCACCGCCCCGCCAAATAGCAACGTATCGGCCACGTAGTTCGCGCCCTCTAACATCATTGCCGGCGTCGCGCCGAGGAAGATGGGCAGGTACAGGAAGAAGGCCAGCAGGGCGATCCACAGCCCCAGGACGATGGCGGCGTTACGAGCGCGCTCGCGCCCCGCATCCAACAGCATTGTCCCGCCCGAAATGAGCAGTGCCGCGCCGGTGAGATATGCCCACAGCGGGCCGATCGGGACCCAGGCCGGCGTTAACTTCGGGAGCGGGACGCCCGGTGCGAACTGCGGATGCAGGAAATGTTCGACCGCAAAAAAAAGCAGTGGCACAGCAACCATAATCCTCGCAGCGTTCCTGAGAGATTTTCGCCGCATAGCCGCCAGTGCAAACGCTCCACCGGCGAAGGAGAGGTCTCTGAACGCGACGGCCCACACGATTCGATTTTTCGGATTCGCTGCGACATTCGGGAGGTGGATCGACAGCACAAAGGAAGCAAACATCACACCCAGTAGCAGCGACGAGAGCTCGGTCTGGATATCCAGTGCAACGCTCAGGGCTGCGCAGATCAGCGCGGTGCCTACCAAATACGTCCAGAACAGGTGGCCCGGCATCCACGCGGGAACCACCTGGCTGATGGATCGCGTAAACGAGAAATGTTCCGCTCCGAACGTCGCTAGCGCGGCGCCGAAAAAAACCGGCCCGAGCGCGATCGACCTCTCGCGTTGTGAGCCCGTCGACAGGGATTTCCGGCGAGCGATGAGTCCCACGACGAGCATCGCAACACCTGCAAACCATAACCAGAAAATGGAATTAGAGAACACGAAGACCCCTCGTTTATGCCCCTCAGCTTAGAGAGTATTGTACGGCTAACTGGGAGGCGAGAGTTGCGAAACGGTATACTGCACCCGATGTCCCCTCGCCTCACCGCATCCGTCCCAAAGGATTCCGTCTCCTGGCTCTACCCTCACATCGAGCCTTATAACACGGGCAAACTTCAGGTCTCACCGACCCACGAGATTTACTTCGAGGAAAGCGGCAACCCCACCGCCAAGCCTGTAATTTTCCTGCACGGCGGTCCGGGCGGGGGGTCCGATCCAAAACAGAGGCGCTTCTTCCATCCGGAAAAGTACCGGATCGTGAACTTCGATCAGCGCGGCTGTGGGAAAAGCACACCGTACGCCTCTCTCGAAGCCAACACGACCTGGGACCTGGTTGCCGACATTGAGAAAATCCGCGAGCATCTTCGCATTGATCGCTGGCAGGTATTCGGCGGATCGTGGGGCTCCACTCTAGCCCTGGCGTATTCGGAAACTCATCCCGATCGCGTCACCGAACTGGTGGTTCGCGGCATCTTCCTTCTCCGCAAGCAGGAAATCGACTGGTTCTATCAACGTGGCGCTTCGGTCCTCTATCCGGACGCGTGGGAGCCGTACGTTGCGCACATTCCGGAGCAAGAGCGCGGCGATATGCTCACCGCTTACTACCGCCGCCTCACCAGCGATGAACCGGCGGTGCGATTGTCCGCTGCCAAGATCTGGAGCGGTTGGGAAGGCGCCACATCGAAACTGCTCCCCGATCCCGTCTTCGCCGGTCACTATGAAGAGGATGAGTTCGCCCTGGCCTTCGCGCGCATTGAGGCGCACTATTTTTTCCATAAAGGTTTTTTCGAAACCGACGACCAGTTGCTGCGCAACGCATCCCGGATCCGTGGAATACCTGGAGTAATTGTGCAAGGCCGTTACGACGTGGTCTGTCCCATGGAAAGCGCGTGGGCGCTTCATCGGGCGTGGCCCGAAGCCGACCTGATCATTACACCGGACAGTGGCCACAGCGCGCTCGACCCGCCCAACAGCAGGGCGCTGGTCGCGGCGACCGACATGTTCGCCGGCTAGGTTCTTTGGTGTCGCAGCTTCCTATCTTGTCGCCAGCATGAACGCTTCGGAGCCTCTGGCGAAAAATCCCAGAACTAGTGAAGCGGCGGCCAGAAGCAGAAATCCGATCGCTGCGCCGAAAGAGCGGTCGCCCACACGTAGATGCGTGACGAGCGCTGCGACAAAGAATAGACAAAGGCCAACCGCGGCGGCCGAGCCCACCAACGGCACAGCGATACCGACGAACAGGCCAATAGCTCCAGCTGCTTTGAGGAGGCCCAATATGAATAGTGATGATTCGGGCACGCCCAATTTGGCCATGTTCGAGAGGAGCCACTGAGGGCGAATGAAGTCGCTTATGGCCGCATATATGTGAGCGGCGGCGGCTATGACCGTGACGAGGAGATAAGCCACAAACATGCGAAACCTCCAATCTGCGATTTGGTCCGTTCGCTATTTTGACGAAACGCAATCGGGGAATGTGACTGGTGGACGGAGAACCGAATTACCACTCGGGCAGCCAGCGCATTCGAGAATGCGGAGCAGGATCCAGCACCACGAGTTCCGGCGCGTCACGGAGGGCACCCGTAGCCGATAAAGACCTCGCCGCCTGCTCGGCCAATGGCGCGAAACGATGGTCAAGGGTGGCATTGTCCTTTAGAATTCCCAGCCAGACGAGATATGGTCCATCGGTCCGTATGGGGAGCTGCGGGAAATTATTGGGCACATCGAGCGTCACCAGCACGCCCGCCTCGCGTGCCCCAGCTGCGCGATACCTGGCAAAGGTGGATTCCGCCTGTTGCGGAAATGTTTTCACGCTGTCCTGTTTCAACGCGAATATTTGGGCGATCACGATCCCATGGGCGCCGTCCACCTCTTCAGCGGGATCGACGGCGGGCAGGATGACGACGCCGCGTTGCGGATCGAGGGGATGGAGCAACAGCACATTATCGCTGTCCTCTAGGAGATCGTTCATCTGTGATCGATGCTCCCGCCAAACCGGTCCGTAATACAGGGCCGCATTGAGTCTTGCTCGATCGTCCAAGTCGTGAAAGCCTCGAATCCAAGTGAACATCGATCGGTTCGCGCGCTCCGTAAACTCGCCCGCAACAATGGCGCCTGTCTGCTGGATAGCTTCCGGAAAATAGGCTTCAAATCGCCTCGCGAAATGTTCCCGTTGACCTTCCTTGATGGTGTAGCGGCGAAGTTCGATCACCGGATAATTGCTAAACGTCATGGCGCTGTGGGAGCTGGTCTGAGCCAGGAAGGGCATGTTCACGATAAGCAGGCAAAAGATCAAGGCAAGAAATCGAAACATACATTGTCAACCCCTCCGGAATTGACCGAGGTATTCTGGCGCGGGGATTCCCGTCGCCTGCTCGGGGATCGGTTCGCCGGGCTTGAGTTCCATAGGAATTACGCCGGCCCAGACGGGCAAAGCGTAGTCCTCGGCGTCATCGATCGGTGGCCCGGAACGAACCTTCGCCGAAGCATCCTCGATCAGAAATTCGAGCACCGCCGTAGCCTTCAATTCCTTATCGCTCGGCATGCGAACATCGGCCCAGCGCCCGGCAATGAGATGTTCGGAGATGATACGCAGGCCGTGAACTTTCTCAGCTGGATCCTGCACCTTTCGCGCCGTTCCGAAGGCAACCACCGACCGATAGTTCATGGAGTGGTGAAAGGCGGATCGCGCCAGCACCAGTCCGTCCACCAAAGTCACCGTCACACAAGCGGGTATTCCCCGTTCCAGTTCTCGCAGCATTCGGCTCGCGGCGGAGCCGTGAAGGAACAATTTGTCCTCTTCCCGGCCGTAAAGCGTGGGAATCACGAACGGTTGTTGCGAAACGTTGAACCCGACATGCGCCAGGAATCCTGCATCGAGGATTCGATAAATTGCTTGTGTTTCGTGAGAGCCCCGTTCCGGCATCCGCCGCAATTGAGCGCGTTTCGCTGGTTTGCCGGGGGATTCCGCGTTGGCATGCATCTGTCACGATTGTCATGCCGCGCGTGGTACTTTGGTAGCTCCACTTTCGATGAATCTGCTGATACCACTTTCGGAGCGCGGCGAGCCATTGTTTCGACAAATCTACCTGGGGTTACGCCGAGCCATTCTATCCGGCACGCTGCGCGCGGGCGAGCGCATTCCATCGACCCGCGATCTCGCCGATCAGCTTGGCGTCTCACGGACGATCGTAGTGCTGGCTTACGATCAATTGTCGGCGGAAGGTTTTGTGACCGGCCGCGGGGGGTCGGGAAGCTATGTAGCTGAAAACCTGGGGACCGGCGCCAACCGGATCTCGGCGACCGCGGCTAAATTCCGGTTATCGCGTTTTGGCTTGGCGGCGGAAGAGGTCGCTTTGAGAGTGGACTTTCCCGCGCGAACGGCCGCCAAACCGATCCTCTACGACTTTGCCTACGGAAAGAGCGACATCGAAGTCTTTCCGTTTGAGGCCTGGAGGCGATTGCTTCTCCGAAACGCGCGGAAAGCTTCGGTGCGCCAGCTCGACTACGGTCCGGCGAGCGGCAATGCTGCTCTGCGCGAAGCGATCTGTGCGCATCTGTCCCGGTCGCGCGCCGTGGTCTGCGATCCTTCACAAGTGATCGTGGTAAACGGTTCGCAACAGGGGCTCGATCTGATAGCGCGGGTCCTGATCGAGCGCGGCGATCCGGTGGCGATAGAAGATCCGCAATATCAGGGGACCAGGGAGGTGCTTCGCGCCGCGGGAGCCCGCCTGCGGCTCGTGCCCGTCGATCGCGACGGTATCGATCCGGCCGCGCTGCCCAAATCGGCGCGCGCGGCCTTCGTCACGCCGTCACACCAGTTTCCGACCGGAGCAATTCTTTCGCTTTCGCGCCGGCTCGCGCTACTCGAATGGGCCGAGCAAACCGGCGCTTTCGTTGTGGAAGACGATTATGATGGCGAATTCCGTTACGAGGGACAGGCGCTCGAATCGTTGCAGGGGCTCGATACGCGGGGGCGTGTCGTCTATATCGGAACATTCTCGCGAACTGTGTTTTCCTCACTTCGCATCGGCTATCTAGTGGTGCCGAAGTCGCTGGTGAATGTCGTCACCGCGGCAAAGTGGCTCTCGGACCGTCACACCCCGGCGTTGGAACAGCAAACGCTGGCCGATTTCATTTCCAGCGGCATGTACGAACGTCATCTGCGCCAGGTGCGCCGCCGCAACGCCGCCCGGCGCGCAGCCCTGCTCGAAGCGATTGACAGGCATGTGGGCAATCGCGCCGAAGTGACCGGCGACGGCGGCGGCGCCCACATTGTCTTGTGGCCGCACAAGTTTCGCTCGGAAAAATCGCTGGTCTCGCGAGCAGCATCGGCCGGTGTCAGAGTTTACGGTATTTCCCGCTATTTTTTGCGCGAACCGGCTCGCGCCGGACTCCTTCTGGGATACGCGCGCTTAGGAGAACAGGCAATCGAGGAAGGCATCGAGCGCCTCGGGGCGATCCTCTGAAATCTGCACCCGGCTCATTTCGCTCCTGAAGGTCCCTTAGCAATCAGAGCGAGAGTCGAGAGAAACCAAAGCTCCGGTGTGCAGCACGGCGAAGCCATAACCATAGACCAGTCAAATTGTGCCGCCGGGATGTGGCGCATTAGTAGGACCACTTTCCGCGCAGAGGGTGATGCCGCGCCATCGTCGCGGTAACAGCGAGCAACTTAGGAATTTTGCTCGACGACTTGAAACGCCTCGAAACCGACCCGCACTATTCCTTGTTGAGCGGCGCCATGACCGGCCAAGTCTCGTTCATCGATTTCGTGATAGCCGCCTGCGCGGTGTGGCGCGTGTCGCACCTCATCGCATATGAGGACGGTCCGGCCGACATCATCGTACGACTTCGCAATCGCCTGGGCCAAAGTTTCGCCGGAAACCTAATGGATTGTTTTCAGTGCGTCAGCCTCTGGGCGGCGGCGCCCGCGCTTTTCATTCATGCTCCCTGGTTCGTGCGCATTCTTGCGTGGTTCGGGATCTCCGGAGCCGCCTGTCTGCTGCAACGGATCGGAGCCGGGAAAAATTTCGGAGGGACCAAAGATGTCATGTTGTGGCGGCAAGAGAGCAGCCCTGAGACAGAACCTGATCGTACCGCCCGCCGGTAGAACCCAGGCCGTCAAATATACGGGCCGCACGCCGGTCAGCGTGCACGGGCCCATCACCGGAAAGATTTATCGTTTTTCTCCCGAACAACCACTCCAAGACGTCGACGTGCGCGACGCCGCGCTTTTGTCCCAGAGCGCAAAATTTCTTGAGTAATTTTATTAGTACTCATGAAACGCATAGAACCCTTCAATTCACTCTAAACTGCACGCGCAAGTCTGGCGAATCCCGACCGAGCGTAGGCGGTACCACGCTCCGGGCCGAAGCCACATTAAGGAGGAGGCGCTCGTGGATCCTGCAACCGTAATTCAACATCTCTCCGATCTGACAGGAGCATTACAGCCATCACCCTCAGCCGATGCAAAGGCGTTGCGCGCCGCGCGCGTCGCCATTAGCCAAAGCTTGTTGAGCGGCGAGGCACAAGGTGCGCCGGTCGCAGCCGGGCCGGGATCTATATCCTACGCTGCTGCGCAACCGATCGATCCAGCCATACAAGCCGAGTTGGAGTCAGCAGTCGCGGAGGCCACCGCGGTACCGCCCCAGACCGCGAGTCAGCGGTTCCGCGTGAACCGGCGCCAATTACCGGTGGTGTCCAGCCTTCATCAGTCGTCCGCTCCGCCGCAGTTGGCGGGAATGGCGATCGCGCAAAGCTTCGGCCCATTTATTGGGCCCGGGAACGTGCCTTCCTGGATCGATCTTTATCCCATCCTGGTGCAGGCGACCATCACCCGCTCGCCCGAAAGCGCCCCGTTTCTATCAGTTCCCGTGGAACTTCTCCTGGAACCGGCCGGCGTCCTCCGCCTGGGCCCCGGCAGCTTCTGGTTCCGCTCCCAGTTGCTCTCCTCCGCGGCTCCCGCGGGTTCCTGGACCGGCCTGAAGATCAAGGGCGGATCGGTCGAATTCAGCGCTGCGCCGAGCTATGTGAGTGGTACGGTTGAAATCCCCGCCGGCGCGACTCTGACCGTAAGCCTGCAGCTCGATTTCGTGTCCAGCCAACCCTCCGGTTCCGGTCCGGGAGGCGACGCGAGGGCGGCTGTGGCACAGTTGCCCGCGACCGTGACCCTGGTGTTTTCACCCGCCGGCGCGTCCGTCTCGGCGGCTTCCGATGCGACATTAACGGCATATGGAAACACCCTCGGCCTGCATTGGGCGGGCGCAGCGCCTCAATACCAGGCAGGGCTGCAGCATATCGTGATCCCGTTCACGCCGAGCGCCGCGAGCTTCGCCCCGCAGCCCGCCGTCTCCGATCTTCTTGAGATATCCGGCGCGGCACCGATCGCGCTGGCTGGCTGGGGACTGCCGGTCACGATCACGACTGCGGGCTCGCTCGGTCAGGCATCCGGCGCCGGGACCCTCGACGTCCAATTATCCCCGGGATTATCGGCCCAGTGGCGCGGTGCGAACGTCCCCGTCCTTCTGAACCAGAGCTGGATTTCCGTCATGGCGGGAGAGATTCTCCTGCTCGCGCCCGGCGCCGCCAATTCCAGGCTGACCGAGGAATTTCTCTTGTGGCAGGAGAACGCGCCATCCACGCGCCGATCCTCGGTCGACGTCACCTATCTCAAGGCGTTCTCACTCACTTACATCACCGTCTCAACTTCCGGGACTGTTCAGAGCACCGAAATCGTATGGACCAACGGCACCGTTACGGCCCATATCGACCGCCCCCTTTCGGCCGATGGCAACAGGCTGGGTCCGCAGATGCCCGGGTTCGTTTTTCTCTACGAGACCGTCGCGGGAGCATTCCTGTTGGTGGAAGCGATCTCGCCTCCGGTGACACCCGCGCCTTCGCCGATTGGCCTGGCGCTTCGAAACGCGCTGCTCACTACCACGCCCCCGCGGCAGATGTTGATTTTGGGCAAGCTCGGACCGGGAAACTCGGTCGACGAAGGCGGCTTGCTTCTGGCGTTCGGCCTGTATTCGTTACTGCCGACTGCGCCCGACCCGTATGCAGCGAATTTCTATCCCGTCGGTCAACAGCTTTCGAGTTTTGCGCCGGCCTCCACGTTCCAGGCGGGCACCGTCGATCCCTCCACGCTCCCGGTCGTCGATGCGGATGTGACCTGGACCACTCCGGCGAACCCGCTGCTTTCTTTCGTGTTGGGATCGATCGTTGGAATTCAGGAGCGCATCTCTCTCCTGCTCCCTGCGCCTGATCCGGAAGCATCGTCTCAGGATCCGGTTGCGATTCAGAACCAGGAGTGGCAGGCTTCGCTGCGCGGAATGTTCGACGAAGCGCTCGGCGTGGGACCGGAAAGTCTGATGTTGTTGGATGTCTCAAGCAACGCCGACCAACTCGGCGTAGGCGTCGGGTTCCAACAACGGGATGTCGCGACCGAGGCAGCGAGCAGTGGGAGCTCGCTCTTTTCGATCTCGAACCTGGACCTGGTGACGGAGGGCGTGAACATACGAACCTTCACCGCTCCGCAGATCCAGTGGGAGCCGGTCATCAATCTGCCGAATCCCGACGGTCCGTTTCCTTCGCCTGTCGCCTTCTGGGACGACGGCGGCCCCACGGTGATGGGGAGCACCACCGTGAACCTGGTGCCGATCGCGCCGATTCCGGCGATCAATGAGATTCTCCAGTCGTATCAGGCGGGCAATCCTGCGGCGGTGCTGTTCACGTTGCCCTTCGGGATGAAAGCGGTGGCCACTCTGCCGAAGCCGGGGAAAATCGGCCTGCTGCCGGTTCCGCGTCCCGGCTTTGCAATGAACCAGCCGTCCTTCACGGCTCAGAACCTGACCGGTGGACGCCAGGTAAGTTTGACCGCGGCGCGGCCTCTGTTTGAATTGATCGGCAATGGGCGGTCTCCTTCGTTGCCGGGCGCGACCGTGCAGCTCAAGAACCTGATCAATCAGAGCCTCAGCCCGCTGGACAAGAGCATTCTGGGGGATCCGGTCGATCCGATTTTCAACGGGACGTTCGCGCCCGGCGGCGCGGCTCCCGCGGTACCCGTGACGCGCATCGATCTCTCCGGTTACGGCGCGAGCATGTTCAGCGACTGGGTGGACCCCAACGCCAACCCGCCCGCCGTGGTTCAGGCCCGCTTCGACGTGATGAACGGACGCACCGCTTACGAAGTGGTCAAGGTCAAGAGCATTCTGTATCCGTGGGGCGCGGTGGTGGTTCGTACCATCACGATTCAGCGCGCCGACAATGCCGAGGTGCTGCGCTGGGACAGCGGCTGGGTGGCTGCGACTCCGGGAGTTTTCGACATTGCCGGAATCACCGTGCATCCCGGCGAAGTTCGCGGCATGTACAACATCCGGAACATTCGTGACACCTCGCAGGTATACAACGGCTCCGGCGGCGTGCAGATGACTGCGGTCTACTTCGATGCCGACGCCCAGATCAACGACGTCGTCACGGGAGCGAGCAAGGGCTACGTGCCCACGGCGGGCCAGCTCGGCTTCGTGCAGGAGCTGCCGATTGGAATGCCGTTGACGGCGGCTCAACTCGCCGAATTGCTGACTGCCCAGGGTCCGCTCGGTGGACCCGTGGATTGCGTATTGAACGTAGGAGGATCGGGTCAACAGATGCGCGTCATGCGCGTCGAAGTGGGAAATGCCCCCGCCTCGGGCGGCTCGGCGCAGTTCGCTGCCGTGGCGCGCGGCACGGTGGTTCTGCCGCGTCAGGGAAGCTGGAGCGTGCTGCAGCGCACCGACGGCGTCTCCGAGCCGCAGGCGATCGATCCGAATCTCGGCGTTCCGTTGATTCGCCAGGGTGCCGCGTCGATGGGCGGCGCCAATACCAATCCATTCCGTTTCGCCGAAGCGGTGGATCTATGGCAGCCGGATTCGCCGTCGCTCGATTACTGTCTGTTGCACAGCACCACGTCCTCGCGGATGCTATTCCCGCGCCCGAAGATCGACGCCGGCGCGACAGCCGTCACCAGCACTGTGACGCCTCTTCTGGCGGATACTTTCGCGCTGCTCGACGCCACCGGCTTTTATCCGCGCCAGGATACTTGCATTCCGTTCCCGAACAGCAATTATGCGCTACAGATCGCGGGTCCAGGATTATTCACGCTGAACGTATCGCCGAATCCGTTCACCATCTCCCAACCCGCGCGGACGCTAGCCGGATCCGCCGGCCTCGGTGTCGGCCTGGAATACACCGATGAGAACAGCAACCCGACCAAGATCGGCGTCGCGATCTCGCCCACCGATTGGTCCGTGTCGCAGAGTGATATCTGCGTGCGCATGGATCTGTCGCCTTTCGACGGTTTGGTGAAAATTGCGGGCGCGACCCAGGCGTCTACCACCGCGGCTCCGAGCTTCCCCACCAGCCGCCTGGTCTTTAGCTCGATCTTTAGCCCGGTTCAGGCGCTGATCTCGTTCCTGGAAGCGCTGGGGATGCCGAATCCGCTGACGCTGGCGGTTTCGAACGCGACCCAAAAATACAAGCTGCAGGGGAATTTGCAGTTGAAGCTGCCCATGACGCTGCCGGTCCCGATTCCGACCGACACGCCGATCGGGAAGCTCGCGATTACTCTCAAGATCAGCTTCGGCAATAGTGCGCCGTCCGAAAACGCGCTGCTCACTTCCACCAGCCAGTGGTTTCTCTCAACCAGCTTCAATGGCTCGCTCCAGGTCCCCGTGTTTCCGCCGATTTACGCCGGCGGAGTAATCGGTTTTACGATGGAGGGCGACTTCCCCAGCGGTTCCACGCCCGCCAAGGAAACCATTACGTTGACCGCGGGAGTGATCGTCTCGGTCGGCGGCGACCTGATCCCCGGCGTTTTGAGCCTGAGCGCCTCGGTCACCTACGCGTATCAGCTCACCATCGTGACCACCTCGCCGCAGTCGATCGGGCTGGGCCTGGTTCTGATTCTCGCGGCCAGCGGCCAGGTGTTGGGCGGCCTGGTCGGCATCAGCTTCACTGCGGAGGCTATCGCTTCGCTGACCCTGCAGCCGTCTCCATGCCAACTGACGGCCGCGGCGACGTTTCTTGCTTCCGTGGACGTGACTCTGGGCTGGTTCCTGGACATCACCATCAGTGTTTCGACGACTTATTCGCACGCGATGTCGTGCTAGGGAGAGCTTCCATGCCATTGAATCCAACTTTTCAATTCAGTCTCCTGGCGTTTCCGCAAAGCTGGGATGGAACCAACATCAATCTGCGCATTCTGGCGATTCCGCAGAGCAATCCCTTGACGCCGATGATCACCGGCGTATCCCCGGCGCCGGATTCGCCGGCATTCGCGGACGCGAAGCTGGTGCTGCGCGCGTCCCTGATTCCGTCGCTGGCGGCGCTGCCCCAACCACCCGACGTGACCGCACAGGTTCCGCTGACGCTGACGCCGCCGGCCGATGCGCGCAGTCTGTTCCAGCAGCTTCAGACGATGCTGAACATCGCGCCGGAGCCCGCCGGGTCCAGTCCGAAAAAGATCGGCTTTACGACGCGCAAATTTCTACCGGAGAGCTACCGCTCCGCGTTTGCGTTCGATCGTCCCCGCACGCCGTTCGCGGTAACCGGCGATGAGTACGCCTGCCTGATGAAGCAGCCCGCCGCTCCACCGCCACCGCCTCCTCCGCCCGCGACAGTCAGTTGGGGACGCGTCTTCGGATTCGCGCTGCGTCAGGAACTACTGGCCACCGCGGTCGGCCTGCTGTACGAAACCACCTTGACGCTGCCTTCGCCGGGATTTTTCTCGAACGGCGGATATCTCTTCGTCAGCCTCGATCCTTCGAGCGACTTCGCGCCGCAGTTCGCCGTGCGACCGGATCTGCTGCAGAGCTATGCCGCACGGATCCCGGCGCTTTCCGCCGCGCCCCGGCCGCTGTTTGCCGCGATCCTGTTCCCGGTTCTCAGCATGCCGCCGACGGGTTCCTATGACGACATCTTCCCGGAAGCCGAAAATTACGATGACGGCTTTGCCAAGATCGTTCACGGCGCGCAGCCGCAGCGCGCGCTGTTCACCGATACCACTCCCGATGGCCTTCCCCCGGTGGGCGATTTCGGAATCCGCCTCGGTTGGGATGACGAGCAGATTGCGATTTGGATGAATCGCCAGGTGGATGCAAATTCCGTCGACGCGCCGGTCGGCGTTTCCTGTTACCGCGTCGACGTGCGCCCGCATGGCGGATCCACGTGGAGTTCGCTGTGCAGCGTCCAGGGCAGCCTTCAGCTCGGCGCGACGGCGCTCGGCAATTTCGCGGGTGAACTGGGCATCGAGACCCCGCCCATTCAACCCGATCCCACAGCCCCCGCCGACTGGTGGCTGGCCAGCTATTTCACGCAATGGCGCGGCAAGTCGCTGGTGCTCGGCGACGCCACCGCTCTGCTCACTTCCGGATTCCCCGACCCCAGCGCGACTCGGCAATATCAGCCCGTCAGCGAGGACGACGTGCCGCTGCGCTACGGCAACACCTACGATTTTCGCGTCCGTCTGAGCGATCTGTCTCGAGGCGGCCCGCTGGTATCGGACGGCCCCGTCAACGCGGCGCCCGCGCCCGTCGCGCCGATTCCGTTCCGCCGCTATACTCCGCCGCGCCACGTCGTAATCACCAACCTGAATGAGGCAGCGACTCCCGCGGATCCGCAGACCAGGTATTCCATTCAGCGGCCCCGCCTGGGCTATCCGGACCTGGTCTTCACCGGTTATCCCAACGCGATCGCGGCGCTGCTGGCCGATCTTCCCAAGGCGAAGGCCGAACAGCGCGACGTCGGCCTGCCCGACCCCGATGTGGTTTCGCTCGGCATCGATGTGGAGGTGCGCCAGCTCGATCAGGATGCGGCCGCGATCACTTCAACCGACCACATGCCTTACAGGCTGCTCTATTCGACGACGCGCGATTTCCCCGCCGATCCCACGGCGCTGCTGAATCTGAATGTCTCCTATCAGGACGTTCCGGATATGGCCGCGTTCCCAGCGCAGACGGCGACGGGAGATGTCGTGGTTCCCACCGCGCGCGACGTGCGCCTGACGTTCTACGCGATCTGCAAGCCCGATCCCGCGCTCGCCTATTTCGGCGTCGCCAGCGCGCGCGTCGGCTTCCCGGTGGAGACGGTAACGCGCTCCAATTCGAGCGATGAACGCAACCTGTTCGTCCCCGACACCGACGTCAATCGCTTCCGCGCCATTATGCTGCAGCCCGACCCGGTCCCCTCGACGAATCTGGTCCAGCAGCTTGCCGTCATCGGCCAGCAGGGTACCGCGCAAACCGATCTGATGGGCCGTCTGGGACTCGCGCTGAATCTGAACGTGAACGGTCTGTCGCTATCCGGACGCTCCGGCCAGCGGGTGATCTTCGGATGCTCGAAAGCGCTGCGCAACATCATGTCCCCGGATCACGGCACCATTACCTTCGCCTCGAAAGCCGAGTTGACACGGCAGTGGATCAGCGTCCTGACGCTTCAGCTACAACGCGACTGGACCTGGGATGGCTTGGGCGATTTGAGTTTTGAGGTGGCCAACGAAAGCGCCGAAGTGGTCGGAACGATCGACGTGACGCGTGGCCTGACTGCCACCGCGCTTGACCAGCCGGATCGCTCAAAAACGCAGCTGGTGTTTTTCGATGCGGTGGATCCCAAGCCCGACTCGGGGGCGTTCCCCGCAGAGAAAACGATCGGCTACACCGTGACGCCCCAATTCAAAGCGCCGCCCGCTCAGCAGGATGCGCCGTTGTCGTTCTCGCTGGAGTTGCCGATGGCGACGCCGCCGTCGCAGACGCCGCAGCTCGCCTCGGCTGGAATCGCGCTATCGCCTTACACCCGATCCGCGGATTATTCCTCGACCAAAGCCCGGAAGCGCGTGCTGTGGCTGGAACTCAGCGAGCCGCTCGACAACCCGCGCGACGCCTACTTCGCCCGCGTTCTGGCCTACGCTCCCGATCCCGTGCTTACCGGGGACCAGGTCCTGTCTGGCGTGAATCCGGTGGTCACACCGCCGGAGCCGCCATTGCCCATCGATCCGGAGCTGATCCGAATCGTCACGCCCGGAATGTCCGATGACCGCAGCGGCCTGGACGCGATGCAACAGTTGATTCCGTCCGATTCGCCCATTCATTATGGCGTCCCGCTGCCGCCCGGCCTCAGCGCCGATTCGCCGGAGCTGTTCGGCTTTTTCGTTTACGAACTGCGGGTCGGCCATTTCCAGGGCTGGTCGACGGCGCAGGGCCGTTTCGGCCGCCCGCTTCGCGTCACCGGTGTGCAGCATCCCGCACCGGTGCTGATGTGCACGGCCGCGCGTCAGCCGGATGCGATCACGGTCAGCGCTCCTTACGCACTGCCGGTTTTCGGCGGCCGGAATCTCACGCCGGTTCCGCCCCGGTCCGAGATGTGGGTGCTGCTCTACGCGCAGGTGATGCAGGCCGATGGCGCCGATCATCGCAACGTGCTGCTTAGCCGCAAAGCAGCGCTGCTATCCGATAAACGCTTTAATAATGAGCGCTTCACGTTTAGCGCGATGGGGCTGCCCGGCTACAGCTTCTGGGACGAGAACGAAGTGGAGGCCTTGCTCGAAGCTCTCGGGCTGCCGCTCGATTCTTCGTTAAGCGTCCTCGCCGTGGAAGTGCTGCCCGAGTTGGGCAGGCGCGGCGATCCTCTGGGCGGAAATCTCGGATACGTGCGGATTCTCCGCACCTCCCCACTCGCCCCGGTCCCGGCGATCTGTTAACGAATGTCAGAATACGAGAAAAGAACGCACACAACCAAAAAATAATCTTGGAGTTTATGGTGCGCCCGGAGTGATTCGAACACCCGACCTTCTGGTTCGTAGCCAGACGCTCTATCCAACTGAGCTACGGGCGCATCGTTCGGTGAGACTGCTCCGAGTTTAACATACCCCGCCCGTCATTTCGCGGCTCGCATCGCTGCAATTTGCGGAGCGCGGCTCTTCGGACTGTCCAGGCTAAACGACCGCGCATCGCCCAATTGCGACCGCACAAATTCTTCAGTCCGCGCCACCGCGGCCCTCAGATCTTTGCTCTTCTCGACGAACGCCGTCCACGCGATCGATTCCGTCTCGGGATCGTACAGCCACAATCCCACCAGCCTGCCTCGATCGAAAATCGCGTGCGCCGGAAGATCCGCCAGCAGTCCCTTGCCGCCGAAAATCTTGCGATTCCAGTCCGCCGCATCCACTAGAGATTTCAGGTCCCGCCGCAGCAGCGCCATGCCGTCAGCGCTGCTCACCAGGGCATAGCGAGCCTGTTTCGAGACGCGAAAAGACTCGAATGCCTCGCGATCTCCGGGAAGCATCCAGCGGTCTTCCTCCATCTTCACCAGCTTCAGCGGCTCCATTGCCGCCTTGGCCGTCTTTGCGTTGAACGCCGAAAACCACTGGAATTCGGCGATGCTGGCCGGTCCGATCCAGGAAAAATATCTGCGCGCCAGTTCGATATTCACTTCCTCGCCGGACAGCTTGAACTTCGCCAGCGGATTCGGCTTCCATAACGTGTACCGGAACCGTTGCTGATCGATCCGGCCGTTCATGGACACGCGGCGTATCTCGCCCGATGACTGTAATTCGCCTAGCGCCAGCGGCAGCGTCGTGCTCAGCCCCTTCTTTTTTCCTTCTTCGCCCAGGCTCCGCGCCGCTTTGCCCGTCGCTTCGCGAATTCCTTCCGGATCGAGCGGCCCCTTCTCCAGCGCCATCTTCACCGCCTCGCACAGCTTGTCGGTTTCTTTCTCCGTGACTCCGAGTTTCGCGGCGATCTTCATCTCGGCGTCGTTTCCGCCCGCTCCGGCTCGAAGCGCGAGCGCGAAATCCGTCGCCGGCACCACGTAAGTACATCCCCGGGCCGCTGGAAGTTCGTGAACGTCGAGCGCCGCCACCGCCGCGTCGGCGGCTTCTCGCGACGTGCCCGCTCGCGCGAAAAGAGTCAGGTAAGGAGCAGCTCCGCCCACCGATCTCGCCCAACCCGTTCCCGCCAGAACCTCCGCCGGAGACGATCCCTCCAGCCCTCCGTCGAGCCCTTGCCGGTGCCACCACCACGCGCGCAGCTTCTCGATCCCGCTCAACCCTTGGTCTCCGCCGCCTTCGGCAGCGCGCTCGATAAACTGAACCAGTTTCCCGAATTGTCCTTCATGAGCGCCTCCACTCCGTAGAAACGCTCCGTCGGAGGTTGCGAAAATTCCACGCCCTTCGCTTTCAGCTCTTCATAAGTCTTATGGCAATCCGCCGTCGCGAAAACTCCCGCGCCCAGCGCCCCCTTGCGGACCAAAGTCCGCAGCGCGTCCGACGTCTCCTGGTCCATCATCGGCCCCGGATCGGTCGGCATCAGCGCGATTTCCAGATCGGGCTGCGCCGGCGGCGTCACCGTCAGCCAGCGGAAACCGTTGTCCATCTTGGCGTCGGTGTTGACCCGAAACCCCAGTTTATTCACGTAAAAGTCGTACGCCTCGTCCTGATTCAGCACCCAGATGGTGATGTGCGAAAGTCTTTGAATCATTGGTCCCCCGGATTCAGCTTGCCACGTCCCGCTTGCTCCCGCTTCTCGAATCTTGCTTTTCTCGCCAGCGGCTAGGGCAGCCACGCCCCGAAACGCAGCAAATAGCAATTCGGAACGAAGCGGTGCGGAGCCATGGCCGGCACTGGAAACAGTTTGCGCAACGTCCGCTGGTATTCCGACGGCGCGCATCCCACCAATGCTCGGAATCGCGAGCTGAATGTCCCCAGGCTTCCGTATCCCGCCTCCAGGCACACCTCGGTCACCGGCATCTGATCGCGCGCCAGTAGCCTCTTGGCTAGATCGATCCGCTGCCGCGTCAGAAATTCGTGCGGCGTTTCGCCGAACGTTTTCGTGAACACCCGGTGATAATGGAACGGCGATAAATACGCCTCGCGCGCCGCGTCGGCCAGCCGCAGAGGCCGGTCCAGCCCCGCCGCCAGATAATCGCGCGACCGGCACAGACGCCGAAACAACTCGTCATCCACCACCGGGCCCAGCCGGTGCGGAGCGGTATGGATCAGCGGATGCGCCACGCCGCTATTCTACAAGATGCGCCCCTCGCCATCGAGCCGCAGCTTCCGTCCGCGCCACACCACGGAGTTTCCAAACAGCGCCGTCCCCCAGATCGCCGCCGCGAATAAATCCCGCAACGGTATGGCCCACCATAAACGCAACACGTCGCGGCTGCGCATCACGAACCATCCTGCTTCAATCGCCATCAACATCCGCACCGCCAGCAGCGCCAGCGCGATCTGCCATTGCCCGAAACAGGCCGCCACCACCGCCCATAACGTCGCGTAGGTCACCGGCAAACCTAGATAGCCCCCGAATTTCGAAACGCGAATGGTCCGGGCCCATCGCACCTGATGCTGCCATACATCCCGCCAGCCTCCGCCCAGATGCGTCTCGACGATCACGTCCGCCAGCACGCACTTCAGTCCCAGTCGCGTGCAGGCGATGGCCCAGTTGATAATCGTCCGCCAGATAGTCCGCGATCGCCGCGAAACCCCCGATGCGTTCGAGATCCGCGCGCCGGAACGCCATGGTCGATCCCATCGCGAACTCATCCACGCCGACCATGCGCGCCACCAGCGTCGACGGCGCAAAATCAGTCGATACTCCCAGCCCCTCAAATCGCGACGCGAACGTGGTTCCGATAGGACGATACAGGCACGTTACCAGTCCCACGCCCGGATCGCGCCAGCGGTGCCGTCACGCGATTCAGATAATCCGGTTCCACGCGAATATCGGCGTCGTTCACGATCAGATCACCGGCGACGTCGCAGCTGCCGCCAGATCCATCAACACACCGGCTTTTCGATTGGGAGTCTTCGTCGGGCACTCGATGACGCGCACCCGTGGAAATTCGCTGAGCAACGCCACCGCCGGATCGTCCATGCTGGCGAAGCCGCACAGCAATTCGAAATCGCCGCGCATCGCCAGATGCGAAGCGATCGCCTCGCGCAACCCCGCGTCCGCGCCCCGCACCGGCTTCAGGATCGAGACTGGCCCCTGGCCGCTGACCGCCGGCCCCGGGCTCCTTCTCCGCACGCACGCGAAAATCGCGAACACCTGGTACGCCCCCGCGATCAGGCACATCGCGACAAGGAAGATCACCGTGCGAGCAGTGCGACGCCGATCGCCACCAGGCATGCTCCTGCCCAGCGGCGCGAATCCACGCGTTCTTTTAAAACAAATCTCGCAAGAATTGTTTCAAACACCAGCGTCGCGGCCGAGGCCGGCACCGCGAAACTCAGGTCCGCCGATTCCAGCAGCGTCATGAACGCGAAAAACGATACGGCCATGAACATCACCGAAAGAATCAGGAATTTTTTCACCGCCAGCGTCGCCAGCACCCGCCCGATGCCGCGCGGATGAAATTCCTTGATCTCGCCGTGCCGCTTCATTTCCAGGCTCTGCAGCACGTCGGCCATCACCGTGCTTCCCACGATCATCGCGAGCAATAGCCAGGCTCTCATAGCTCGCCTTTCGTGTGCGGACTGCCCGCCCCCACCAGCACCGTTCCCGCGACGATCAGCAGCGTCCCGGCCCACCGCAGCGGCGTGACTTGTTCGTCCAGCAGGAAGCGCCCGATCAGCGTGCTCGCCACGTAACCGAGCGAGGTGACCGGCAGAACGTAGCTCAAATCCGCCCAGCTCAGCAGCGCCATGCGCGACAGCAGCCACAGGATCAGCAGCGAAATCCCCAGCATCACCCACGGGCGTGAAAATCGCCGCGATGTAATCCCAGGGGCTTGACGGTGATCCGGTGCCGCATCCCGCGAGCCAGCGCGAAATTCCCCAGCGCGTTGCTCAGGATCACGATGATCGCGAACATTCTCGTCTTCCACAGAAGACGAGCGTGGGGCTGTGCGTTCGGTTCGGTCTTAGGAATGGTTTCGAGCGACGGCTTCATCCAACTTGAGCACGCTCTTGTTCCAGCACTCGCTCGGCCTTCTTCTCGGCCACGTACTTCTGCCGCTTGTGGCGCAAGCGTCAGGTAGGTCTTGGCTTCTTTATAAAGGCGCGCGCGCTCGTGATTGTCGAAAATCGCCTTGCGCACGATGCGCCAGGCGGCCTTCGGACGGAAATAATACTCGCCGTAGAAGCGCTCCACCCAATCCACCAGCTCGTCTTTTTCGAGAATGCCGGGATAAACCACGTTGGGCAACTGATGGCCCTCGCTCGTCCGACATGCTGATGCTGTACCAGGTTGTTCTTCTTGGCGAAATCGTAAAACTCGGTGCCCGGATAAGCGTGCGCGATCGAAACCTGAATCGTTTCCACGTCCAGGCGTCTTGGCGAAATCGATGGTGTTGCGCAGCGTCTCGCGCGTCTCGCCCGGCAGCCCGACGATGAAATCGCCGTGGATCACCAGACCCAGCTTGTGGCAGTTCTCCGTGAAGCGCCGCGCCATGTCGATGGTCGCGCCCTTCTTGATGTTCTTCAGGATCTGCTCGTCGCCCGATTCGTAGCCCACGATCAGCAGCCGGCATCCGGCTTCTTTCATCGCCTTGAGCGTTTCGTAATCGGTGGTGACGCGCGACGTGCAGGACCAGGTGAACTTCAGCTTCTTCAACTCCGCGCACAGTTCGATGGTCCGCGCCTTGCGATAGTTGAAGGTATCGTCGTCGAAGAAAATTTCCTTCAGCCCCGGGAAATTTTCGAGCGCGTAGCGGCACTCGTTGGCGATGTCCGTCGTCGACCGCAGCCTCCAGCGATGCCCCGAATGCGTCTGCGGCCACAGACAGAAGGTGCACATCGCCGGACATCCGCGCGTCGTGTAAAACGAAATGTACGGATTCAGCAGGAACGGAACGTTGTACCTGCGTGAAATCCAGATCGCGCTTGTAGATCTTCGAAACCCACGGCAGCTCGTCCAGATTCTCGATGTAGCCGGCCTTCCGGATTGTGGACGTTCTCGCCGTTCTTGCGGTAGCTGACGCCCGGCAGATCCTCGAGCGGCGTGCCCTTGGCGTAATTGGCGATCTGATAATCGAACTCGCGGCGCACGATGAAATCGATCGCTTTGGTCGAGTTCAGCGCCTTATCCGGCTCGATCGTCACCGGCGGCCCGACGAACGCGACCTTCAGCTTCGGATTCGAGTCCTTCATCATCTCCGCGATCTTCACGTCCACGTGAAAACCCGGCGACGATGTGAACAGCACCAGCAGTTCGTAATCCTTGGCCATGTCGACCGTCTGTTCGATCGACACTCCATGCGGCGGCGCGTCCAGAACCTTGCTGTCCTCCAGCATTCCCGCCGGATAGCACAGCCACACCGGATACCAGTAGGATTCGATTTCGCGCGTCGACGGCCAGCGCGACCCGGCGCCGCCATCGAAGCCGTCAAACGAAGGCGGATTCAGGAACAGCGTTCTCATCGACAAAGCCGGGGGTTCTCCTTTTAACGGATCAAGCTGGACGCCTGCGCGTTGGGCGCCTGCGCGTCGTCCGCGCTTTCCTGTTTCGTGAAATTGCTGAAATCGATGCTCAGTTCCGCCCGCCCGATAATGCGAACGTCCGCCGTGCTCTGCACGTGCGTCGGAATCGCCACGCCGTCCTGAATCTCGTATTCCCGGACAAACTCGACCTTCTTCAAGCCGATCGACGGGTTCTTCACGAAACGTCCGGCCTCGCGCACGGGCATCGCCGTCTTCGCGTCCAGCCAGATCTCTCCGCGAAACAGACCGACCACTTTCTTCCGGGGCGTCACCTGGAAAATATGGACCTGCTGCCCGTTCTTCCCCATCGTGCCCTTGTACTTGAACTTGTAGTTGGCCGGCGTGATGGCCAGCGCGCTCGGGTCGCGGACTTCGCTTTCGGCCGAAAGATATCGTGTAATCACTTCATTCTTAATGAAGTTGTCGCCCGAAAATCCCAGTGCCTTGTAGGTGATCTTCCCGAATCGCGAGATGGTCCGCATCGCCTTCAGCGTGCCTTGCTTCTCCATCCGGGGCAGCGTTGCGGCGATGAAAACTTCCATCTGCGCCCCACGCATGCTTTGCTGCTGGGTTTTCGTCGCGTCCACGTACTTGCTGATGATTTCCTGGCTGGCTCCGTCCTCTTCCGTATTCGACGTAAGTGGCGCGGAACGCAGCAGTATGGGGGTCATCAGTACTATAAGGCCCCCCAGACGCACTAAACTTATGTGCCTAAATCGGCTCATTTATTAATCCCTAGTGTATCAGATGCTGGACCCTCCGGTAGAGGTACAAAGGTTTTCGCACTGATTCTAAAAGGCAACCTCACCAATCACTGGCCAGCGCCCAATCGAACCCACGCTCCCCTCGCCAGAAAGCCGACCACCCCTTGGACGACATCGTGTCGGCCCAAAGCCTCCGCCCGTCGGTCCGGATCGTAACCAGTCCGTCAAGATCGGTGCGAAAAATCTCGGCATGCCGTTCCGCGAGCCTGTCCAGCACCTGGCGATTGGGATGCCCGAACGAATTCTCGAATCCGTCCGAGATGATCGCGATCGACGGCGAAACCGCGTCCAGGAACGGCCCCGTGCTCGACGTCTTCGATCCATGATGCCCCACCTTCAACACGTCGGCCCGCACCGCCTCGCCGCTTGAGAGCGCCAGCGTCTCCATTGGACGCTCCATATCGCCAGTCAACAGGAAACTTCGCGACCGGAAGGCGATCCGGAACGCCAGCGAATCGTTATTCCCCGGCTTGGCGTTGCTTGTATGCATCCGGCGGCGAGACGATCTCGATCGACGCCCCGGAATATTCGAAAGTCGCGCCCGCCCGTTTCGCGATCACCGGAATCTTCAGCAGCTTCGCTTCTTCCACCACCCGATCCAGTGGATTCGCCCCTACCCACACCTCGCGCGGCCGGAAATTCTGAAGCAGCGCCCCGATCCCGCCCGAATGATCCTCGTGCGCGTGCGTCGCCACCAGAATATCGATGCGGCGGATATCGCGGCTCCATAGATAGGGCGATACCACATCCTCCCCGATATCCAGGTTGGACCGCCGCTGTCGCCCGTATTGCAGCACCCCCCCGCCGTCGATCACCATAATCTTTCCGCCCGGAAATACCACCAGCAGACTGTCTCCCTGTCCCACATCGATCGCCGTCAGTTCCAGCATCCTCGGCTGAATCGCCGGAGGCCACGGCTGCCACAACAACAGCCCGAAGGAGATACCCACCGCCGCCATCGCCGGCCAGCGCCACTTTCGATTCCGCCCCACCATCGCCAGCCCGATCAAGGACCCCGCGAGTGCCAGCGCCAGCCACAGCGGAGGATCCGGAATCCTCCAGTTCGGCTCCAGCCGCGCGTGCCAGTCCGCGATCCTGGCTGAGGTCCGAAGCAGAATTGCCGCAATCCCCGCCACCCATCGCCATCCCGTGAAGATCGCGAAAAATCCGATCGGAATCACGCAATTGAGCAGCGGGACAATCAGCAGATTCGCCGTGACGCCTGAAAACGACACGCGATGAAAATATTCCCCCATCGGCAGCGCCAGTCCCACCTGCACCACCGTCGAAATCAAAGCCATCTCGAACGCAAACAGGACCAGCCGGCAACCCAGCGCGATACCCCGCGCCGTCCAGGGAATCCGAATCCACGCATTCACCGTCTCGGCTATTAATCGCAGTTCGATTCGAAATTGCGCCGCCCTTGGTTCCAGATGCGCATCGATGTCGCGATCCTCAATCGACCGCGTCGCTTTCGAAAGCGGCCCCGACGTTCGCTCGATCAGCGGCGCGGCCAGCGCCCCGATCGCCGCCACGCACAGGAACGAAAGTTGAAAGCTCGCGTCGAACATCTGCCCCGGATCGGCCATCAGGAATACCAGAGCCACCGCGGCCAGCAGATTCAGCACCCGTCCGCGGCGGAAAAAGAATCGCGCCGCCAGGTACAGCGTGAATCCCGCGGCCGCCCTCCCCACCGGCGGCGAGAATCCCGACACCAGCGCGTACAGCCACGCCGCGCCGGCCGTCAGCGCCAGCGCCGGAATCTCCGGCATCGAGCCCACCCGCAGCAGCAACAGCAGCACTCCCGCCAGCACGCTCACGTGGACCCCGGATATCACCAGCGCGTGATACGTCCCGGTCCGCCGGAAGTTCTCGGTCCACACCCGTTCCAGCTTCGACGATTCACCGATCAGAATCGCCTCCATCATCCCCGTCGCATAAGCATCGCCCGGGAACAGCCGTTCAATCCGGTCGAGCGCCGCCACGCGCAGCGCGAACACCGCGCTCATGAACCGCGATCCGCACCGTCCCGCCAACACCCGTGCCGCCGATCCCGCCGGCATCGACGCAGTCCAGTAGATGTTCTGCCGCGCCAGATACCCCGCATAATCGAACGACCCTGGATTATTGAAATTATGCGGCCGCCGCACCCGTGCCTCCAGCGAAACGCGCTGCCCGTAACTCAGCCTTTGCGGCGTCTCGTCCTCCCGCAGCGAAAGTGAAACCCGCGCCCGAGCTTTCCGGTCCAGCTCCAACGTAAACTGCTCGCGATTGCCGGAGAGCATGCTCGGCTCCACCACGCAGCCTTCGAGAATCAGGATTTCCTTCGACGTCGCATCGATCGACGGAGGCGTCCCCGGCCGCTGCCAGGCTTCGTCGACGATCCCCGCAAACCCAATCGCCAGGAACACACAGCAGAGCCGCAATGCCGGCCCCCGGGCCGCGAACGCCAGCGCCAGAAACGCCGGAATCGCCCACCACGACTCCGCGATCGTGAACCCGCAGATCCGCGCGGCGAATATCCCCGCCGCAAACGCCGCCACCGGTCCGAGCAAAGGATCGCGCACGTCAATCTAGTCGCGCGCGCCTCCAAATATTCTCTCGGGAGCGTGTCAATTCGAGAGCCTGTCAATTGTGGATGGTAATCAGCGTTCCCGCTGGCGATGCGACTCCGCCATAAGTCGCCACGATGGCCTGGTCTCCGTTGCCCACCGCCGGAACCACCACGTTGAACTGGAATTCTCCCGGCGCGATCAGCCCCGCGAACTGCACCACCGCCGGAACGCCTCCAATGCTGATCGCCGGCAATGGCGATAACGTGCCGGACTGGGTCCTCGCCCCGCTGACTACCGCCGCGCTGGTCGGGCCAAAACCGTTGGCGTACAGCACGATGATTTCGCCCGGCTTCGCGGGAGTGCTCGCGCCTGGATACAGCGTCACCGGTCCGATCAGGCTGAAATCGCCATGTTGCGCGACCACGTACGGCCCTCCGTTGATCACGAAAAACGACGGAGAAATCGCCTGCGCCCGCGCTGTAAATGCCACGCTCGACGCTCCGTTGTTCGTCACCGTCACCTGCACCGGACCGCTCATCGCGTCCGGCGGCGTCAGAATATTGATCTGCGCCGGACTGATGTAATACACGTACGCGTTCCTGCCGTTCACCGTGGCGCTGACCTGATCCAGTTGCGCCGGCATCTGATTCCCCGCGAAATCCGATTCCTGCCAGATCCGTGCATCGCCCGCCGGAGCCAGATTTACGCCCTTGATCTCCACCCAGGTATTCGGCGCAATCGCCGGACTTTCCTGCTCCGCGTTGGCGACCTCCGCAATCACCGGACCCGTGCTCGAAGTCCGCGAGCCCACAAAATACGCCGTGACATACAAATTGTTGGCGAGCAGATCCGTGCCCTGGAAGCCACTGCCGAACGAATAGCTCCACTCGAAATTCGCGGCGGGACCAACCGTTTCGCAGGGGCTCTGCATCGTGGCACCCTGGCAGGTCCAGTAAAGATAAGGCTGAATGTCATGGAACGGGCCGGAAGCGATCGTCGAAACCGGGATCACCGGCATGCCTTTCCCCAGGCCCAACTGGTCGTAAAACAAATTTCCCATCGGATTGGCCGTGCCATCGCAGTTGAAGTTGGGGCAGCCCGGATCCACCGCCGGCAGTTGCCAGTTCTTCTGCCCCAGGTATCCGGCGCTATTCATCGCCGCTATAAATTGAACGGCCGAGGCATACGTCATCGCGCCGTCCTGCTGGACGCAGATCGCCGGTGTGGTTGGATCTTTGCACGCTGCAAGCCCGAAACTATTGGTGGCCGCCAGGTTGGCGTTCGCCGCCCATGTCGTGTCGGTCATCGGATCGTAAACCGTCTGCTGATCCGCGCTGGCCTCGAGGCCGCTGCCGGTCGCCGGTGGCGCGCCCGCGATTTTACCCGCGACCATCGGCACCACGTACAGGAAATTGGGCAGGGTATTGGCCCCCTGCCAGCCCGTCGCGAAGGAGAACGTGGCATTTCCCTGATTGGGCCCCGCCGCCGATTGCGACCAATAGAGATAGGGCTGGAAATTACGAAACGAACCCACGGTGTTGTTGGGGATCGGAACCGCGGTGTTCGGTGACTTTAGGCCCAACCCGTTGTAGATCGAGTCCAGCCCGCCCGCCGTACAGCCAAATCCGAAAGATCCGCCGCCGGGACCTGTTTTGCCGCAGTTCTTATCGATCGTTGGAGTGGTCGGCAGCTGCCAGTCGCTGTGCCCCAGGTAGTTGGCGGCATTCATCGCCGCGACCCACGCCGTCGCCGCTGCGTAGTTCATGCTCCCGCTGGCGTTGACGCAAGTCTGTCCTCCGTTAGCCGCCCCGCTGCAAACCGGCAACCCGAATCGATTGCCGGCCGGGAAATTCACGTCGGCCAGCCAGGTGATGTTGTTCACGCTGTCGTAGACCGTCACGCCATCCTGGCTCACCGTCAACGTCGCCCCGGCCAGGGCGGTAGTGAGCCAACCGGCGATCAGTGACACCTTCCCCGTGGTCCTCATACTTGTTATTAACCCATTCGATTGCCGCAAGTCCCGCGCCGCCGAAAAATTCTTACTCTCGCGGAATCATCTGTTTGCCGTTTTCGCCCGATCCGGATCTGGAAGCCCGTCGCTTATCGTGTGATCGAGGAGATCGAATCGCTCCGCTATCAGAGAGGTGATCCCACCGGTCGCGGCAATACTAGTTAAGCCGCGCGACGTGTGCGCATGATAGCTGGCTTGTCAGACGAGAATCTGGCCCCTGGCCGTTGCGGGTTAACTGAAACGGTGAATTTTGGGGAGCTCTTCAAAAGGAAAGAACGTCTTATCGCTGCCGCAGGACGGAAATGATATCGTCCGCGGTGATGACTCCGGCCAGTTTGCCGTCTTCATCCACCACCGGCAGCGCCAGCAGATTGTATTTATCGAACAATTCGGTCACGCGATCCTGATGTTCCTTCACCGGAACCTCGATCAGCGTCTCGGCCGCCAGCGACTTCAGCGTCGCCGCGCCCTCTTGCAGAAACAGCCGCGCCAGCGGAACCGCGCCCGTCAGCCGGTCCTCCGCGTCCACCAGAAACAGCGTGTTCAGATTCTCCAGCAGCTCTTCGTTCTCTTTGAGCGCGCCCAAAGCGTCGGCGACCGTCGCGTCTTCCTTGCAGCGAAACATATTCGGTATTCATCATTCCGCCTGCGGTGTCTTCCTCGAACTCCAGCAGCTCCCGCACCTCGGACTTCGGCTCGTGCTCCATCTCCTCCAGAATGTCTTCGCTGGTCTGCTCCTCCAGCTCCGCCAGCGCGTCGGCGGCGTGATCCGGCGCCATTTCCTCGACGATGTCCGCCGCGGTTTCCGTTTCCAGCGATTCCAGAATGCTGGCCTGAATGTCCGGATCCACCTCGGTCAGCGTTTCCGCCGCCACTTCGCTGTCGATATTCTCGAAAATCGCCTCGCGATCCTGCGGACTCAGATCCTCGACGATGTCCGCCAGGTCCGCCGGGTGCATTTCCTCGAGCAGCTTGTTCGAAATATTCAGCCGCAAACGGCGCTGCGGATCGGGCTCCAGGATGTTGCAGAATTCCCAGCGAATCGAGTTCGGCGGAATCCTGCCCTGCAAGCGCCGCACCCAGCGCGACGGAAGCGCGCCCTGCAACAAGCGGCGGAAGATGCTGCGGATACCGATGTCCACTTCCAGCACCCACAACTCATCGCCGCCATTTTCGCGCCGCAGCTCGAAAGTCACGTCGTTCACCCGGACCACCTTGCGCCCCTGCGCGTCGATGATCTGCTGGTCCAGCAAATCCCGCGAGATGCGCAGCATATACTCGTCCGCGTGATACGGCGTCAGATTTTCGTCGTTGAGATGGATCCCATCCAGGCCGATCGAGCGGATCTGGTCATGACGCACCGTCAGCCAGGTCCAGCCGCCGCCCACCAGGTATCGATCGACCCGGACCGGATCGATAAGTGGAACCATCGCAGCGTCTTTGACCACACCGATCCTGCGCCCCTTAAGGTCGTAGACCTTGAGGCCGAGCAGTTCGGTGAAGAACAGAAGCTGCTGATCCGCCATCGCTCCATCCGTAAATGATCCGAGCCCATAAGTGGACTTGCGCCCAGACTTTTAATATGACGCAGGGTGGCTCCGAAAGGCAATGGTTTTTCGAGGCTTAATCGTTAAAGATCGCTCAGCGCGTAGACCAGTGCGCCCTTGGCGGTGGCGTGCAGCGGTTGCGAGGACATCCGGATCTCCGAAATCGTGATCGGGAAGTTCTGCTCCGCCAGCAGTTTTTCGAACCGCTCGCGGAAGCCCGGCGGAATCGCGGTCCCGCCGCTCAGCACCATCGGGATGGGACGGTGAAACGTCGGAAGGTTCTTGGTGCGCGCGAATCCTTCCTTCATGGCGGACACCAGCGAGCGGATCATGTCGTCGTAGTACACGCCGATCACCTGGTGAATTTTGTCGGCGAAAAAGCCGTTCAGATGAAACGAATCCTCTTTCACCATGCGAATCCGGTTGGCGCGCTCGCCGGTCACCGCCGAGGCGTTCGAATCGATAAAATCGCCCGCCTTGGGAGTGCTGAAACTCAACACCGGCACCGACAGGTAGGACAGGCACACGTTGCACAACCCTCCGCCGCAACTGATGCCGATCCCGGTGTAATTGGAGCTTTCCATTTCCCCGTACACCACCGCCAGGCCTTCATTGATGCTCACCGGCTGATAGCCCAGGTCGGTCAGGATCTGCCTTAACGTGGACTCGTGATAGGTCAGCGTACCCTCGCCTCCCAGCGGCGCCGCGGGAACCGTGAAACACAGCTTCTCCCGGTTTGATCCATCGGCGTTTGCTCGATCGGCCGCCGGTCCCAGCATGGACGATAGAATCTCGCGCATCATGCGCAGACTCTCCGGCTCCTTGGCATCCAGCACGCCCTGCGACATGGGACGCCTGGTCTCCGCGTTCAGCAGGCTGGCGAATTTGTCGCTCTCGTTCCCATGGACCGTGATTTCCCCCGCGGCCACGCTGTGCGGGACCTTTTCCCGCTCCAGCGCCGACTGGGTCATCTTGGTGTGCGGAATGGTCACGAACGCGTTCAATTGCGATTCGTAGGCGATCTCGTTCTCCGGCCGCCGGGCGATGACGATTCTGCTGGTGCCCACGTCCAGACCGATGGCTTTGGTATTCGCCGTTGTTTTCATTTTTTAGTAGCCTCCTTCACCCGTCTTCTTCGAATCGCGCACTAACGATGCCGGCGGCGTGCTGGACGCCGCGGATGAGGATGCCGGCGCTTCCTGTGCGCTCTGCTTCAGCGCGGCGGCAATGTCCTTATAGCGATGCCGGAGAATCTCGCGGTATTGCGACGCTGGCACGCCTTCCACCGCGGCCTGCCGCTCCACCTGATCGGCGGCCAGTTGCAGGCCCTTCCATCGATCTCCGGTCACCCGCAGAAATGTTTCGTCGTACTTGAAGCCGAACGCGTAGACGCTCGGCAGCGGAACCGCGTAATTGTCCGGCAATCCGATGGCCCGGAACGGAAAATTGCTGGCCCAATCCACGTGCGCGCCGATCCGCATGTTGTCCGGATTCACCGAAACCTGCGCGTGCGTCACGCAATCCTCCGCCGCGATGTGATAGCGCGACCGCAGCATCTCGGTCAGCACTTTCGCCGACGAAACCTGCGCCGGAGTAATGTCGTCCAGCGCGTCCGTCTGCCCTTCGAACGAAACTCCAATGAAGCTGTCGTTCAGGTTGACGTAAATTCCGCGCCCGTCCGCCCAGATGGAATTGCCCACGTGATTGGCGGCATCGGACTCGGCCACCACCGCGTAGACCCGTCCAAAACGATCGATCACGTAATGATACGCACGCTCGGTGCGAATCACTTCCAGCAGATTCCTGCCCAGTTGCTGCAGCCGGCCGTTCTCATCCTCGTCGAAAGGAGCCAGATTGCTTTCCGTGGTGTGATAGACGATCCCCACCGGACCGTCGCCCTGGGCCACCGCCTGCGAAGCGCCGGCCAGCGAATAAATCGGATATTTTGCGCGGGGCCGGTTATGGACCGCGAAGGTCAGATCCACCCGCAGCCCGTTGCTGTAAACGTCGGTCGCTTCGGAATGCTCCACCCGCCAGACCCGCGCCACCGGCAGATTTCGCACATCGAAATCCCCACCGGGAGCCAGCAAGCCCTTTTCCCGAAGCGCCGTTTCCGTGAGACCCTTGGGAGCCGGTCCCGAAATCGCCATCACTAAAGGAAAGGCCAGCCACGCCAGATGAGGAGTCAACACCCGGAGGCTGGGGGGACGGCGGCGATACCACGCCGGCGGCCGCGCCATCTCCTTCCGCAAATACCGCAGCCGCACTACCGGATCTTCAATCCGTCCAGCACGCCGCTCGATTTTCGGTGCCCGGTCGAGACTGGGAAGGTGTTCGGCCAAAAGCGAGAGTCCCCGGGTTATGTAGTGCAGTCTCGTACCGATACCTCTCGATGAAAATACATCGACCGTCGCGGGGAAAAACCTTAGTTCCTATTTCCCTTGCGCGACCATCCGTGAATCGGCCTGAAATTTCCGGTAATCGCGATACGTAATCTCGATTTCGGCGCGAATTTTTTTCACGTACCCCAGCCTCGCATCGGCTCGAATGAAGGCCCGCGTCGGCAGCCAGACCTCGCCATTCACCCGCGTCTGCTCGAAACTGATCGTACCTCCGGGCGACAACCGGAACAAGCCCAAACCGAAGGACAAGGTGTCCACCGCCTGCATTTCCGCTTTCACCCACTGATACTCCGCCTGATCGATCCACACTTTGCCGCGCAGTTTGGCCAGAACTTTCGCTCGCAGGTCCCGCGGACGAAATTGGGGGTTGGGGTCGCACTGGATCACCCACGCCGGTTTTCCGCTGACTTGTTCCACGCCCAGCAGCTGAAAATGGAACGCGTCGGGAACTTCGTTGAGGAACTTGCGCGCCTCGCGGCGGCTCTTGTCGAGTCTTTCGCGATCGGCCGCGGTCATGTGCTCCCGCCGGTCGAGTTCGCGATCCGCTTTTTCCTGTTCCCGGCGGGCTTCTTTTTCCGGCAGCGGCTTGTCGTCCCGGGCAATCAGCCGTTGGTACGGCCGCCCGGCCAGGATCATGACGTCGCGCGTCTCCACCTCGGTTTTCTTGAGGTTGCCCTGCGCGTCCAGTTCCCTTTCTTCCTGCCGCTGCTGATAGGTGTAATCTTTCTGCCGCTCGAAGTTGCTGGTATCGCGGTCGATGGAGCGGCGGATAATCTCCACCGCGCTCTGCGCATTCGCCGTTCCGCACCAGACGAGAAGAAGGAGAAATCCGAGGCGCACAAATGGAAGACGCTGCCGGGAGGGTAGCGTTCCACACATCTCCCTGATTTCGATCTCCCCTATTTTCATGACCGGAATATCAAGCCAGTGCCGTGCGGATCTGCGGTTGCTCGGGAATGGTGATGGTGAACTCCGCGCCCCCGGCACGATTTGCCGCTTTCACCGATCCGTGATCCTGCTGCACGATGGTCTCGACAATATGCAGTCCCAGACCGGAGCCGCTGGTGGAAACGTGCGGCTGGAACACCGTATCCAGGATCTCCGGCGCAATTCCCGGCCCTTCGTCGCGCACCACGATTTCGATTTCTCCGGCGCGCCGGCACGCGTGCACAAAAATGACGCCGCCATTGGGCATGGCGCGCACCGCGTTCGAGAACAAATTGATCAGCACCCGCTCCCAGGCCCAGTTGCGGCGCAGCTCGATGCCCGGCTCGATCTCGGACTGGAATACGATCCGCGGACCCCTTCCGCCGATCAGCGAATCCTGCACGAAGGACACCGCGTTATTGAGAATCGCTTCCAGGGGAGCGGCCGTTTCCTCGGTCGACTCGATGCTGGCCGCGATGTTCCGTCCGCGTTCGACGCAGCGTAGAATGGCGCTCGAGAGAGGCTCCCACCGGGCATCGGCCGATAGCAGGTCCGCCGCTTCGATCAGCGTCTGGAACACATTATTCAAGTCGTGCACCAGACAGGGCAGCGTAAGATCGATTTCGGGGGAAGGCATCGTCTCAGCCAGCGATCCCTCGCAGTGTACTAAAAAATTCAGGGAAAGAAACGTCGGCGGCTTCCGCCTCATGAATTTCCGAAGCGCCGTCGGCGGCGAGAGCGGCCACCGCGAAGGCCATGGCGATCCTGTGATCGCCCGCGGGATCGATTTGGGCGGCGTGAAATTTCTGTCCGCCGGGGATGTGAAATCCGTCGGGCGCGGTCTCGATCTGCAAACCCATGCGCTCGAAATTGGATTCGAATGGTGGCGATGCGGTCGGTCTCTTTCACCCGCAGCTCGCCCGCGTCGCGCACCGTCAGGCCTCCGCTCGAGGCCGCGCCGAGCACCGCCAGCGCGGGAATCTCATCAATCAGGGCCGCGGTCATCGCGCCTTCGATCACGCCTCCGCTGACTTTGGAGGCGCGCACGCGCAGGTCGCCGACCAGTTCGCCTCCGGTCTGCGTCAGATCCAGAATCTTGATCGAAGCGCCCATGGACATCAGAAAATCGAGCAGCGCGGAGCGGGTGGGATTCAGCCCTACGCCGTGGATCACCAGGTTCGCTTCCGGCAGCAGCAGCGCCGCGACCAGAAAGAATGCGGCCGAGCTGAGATCGCCGGGCACCGCCAGTTCCCGTTCGCGCGGCTCCGCAAAGACTCGCGCCGCGCCTTCATGAAGAGTGATCACGCGGCGCTCGACTTCGATCTCGGCGCCGAATTCCTGGAGCGCGATTTCGGTATGATCGCGAGTCCTCACCGGTTCGCGGACAATGGTGTCGCCTTGCGCGAAAATCCCGGCCAGCAGCACGCAGCTTTTCACCTGCGCGCTGGCCATCGGCAGGGTGTAATCGATGCCGTGCAATTCGCGCCCGTGAATGGCCAGCGGCGGAAATTTTCCGTCGCGCGCTTCAATGGAAGCGCCCATTTGCGCGAGCGGCGTCATGATCCGCTGCATCGGACGGCGCGACAGCGATTCGTCGCCTCCGATGCGGCAGGAGAACGGCTGCGCGGCCAGAATTCCCGAGAGCATCCGGATAGTGGAACCGGAGTTCCCGGCATCCAACTCGCCGGCGGGAGCCTGTAGCGCGCCTCCGTGGACCAGGAGTTTGCCATCGCGGCGCTCGATTTTGGCTCCCATTGCCGCCATCGCGCCGAGGGTCGACTGGCAATCGGCGCCGGTCGAATAGTTCTCGATGGTCGTGGTTCCCGCGGCGATTCCGGCCAGCATTCCGTAGCGATGCGAGATCGATTTATCGCCGGGCAGAGTGATCACTCCGTCGATGGCTCGCGCCGGCGAGATGGTTTGAATCATAAAATCCCAGTTAAGCATATTTGCCGCCAGACCAACGATTTACCGAATTCAAGCGGCGCTCTTAGGAAACCGTTCTTTTATCCTCAAGCCGGGTTGGTTTTTCTAGGGGCCAATCCGTCGGCGCGAGGGGCTTGGGGCCGGCTCCTCGCGCCGCTCTGATGCAATTCGGAAGCGATGCCGATGAATCGATTGTGACTTTGTGGTTCGGTCTTTTATTGGTTCAAAGCATTAATCCGCAGATACAAGCCGACCGGGTGCGCGCGGCGATGGAGCCGTCGCTGCAACAACAGCGGGTTTCAGTCCAAAAACAGGCGGAAACCGCCGGCGCGTCCATCCCGTGGGCTCCGGTCACTTTGCTGGCGGAGCCAGCGTGCGATCCCATTCCGCCAGCCGGAATTGTCGAAAATGATCGATGAATCGGCGCAGAAGAATCAGGTAGATCCGAATCTGGTGCGGGAAGTAGCCCGGCAGGAATCGGGATTTCGGCCGTGCGTGGTTTCGGTCAAAGGCGCCGCAAGGATTGATGCAACTGATGCCGGAAACGTCGGCGCAGTTCCAAGTGGCCAATCCTTTCGACGCCAAACAGAGCCTGGACGCCGGGACTAAGTTGCTCAAAACATTGCTCGATCGCTATCATGGAGATGTGTCCCTGGCTTTAAGCGCGTATAACGCCGGAGCGGGGCGGGTGGATCGTGCCGGCGGGGTCCCGGATATCCCGGAGACCAAGAATTACGTCCTGAGCATTCTTAGTCGATTCGCGCAATGACCTTAGTACTTCTCCTTAAAATCTCCCTAATAATTTCCTAGGATTCCGCCGATGGGCTTTTTAGGAACTCGTGTCGACGCACACTAAAAGAGGTTCGGCCAAGGAAGTGATCGTTCTCCGGCCGGACATGCACGTCCCGCGTTGGGAAAGCGTGCTGGAAGAGGCGGCGCAAGCGCCGACGATGCTGATTGTCGACGACATCGATCTGAATCGCCGTCTGTTGAAGGCGATGCTGAAGACCGCCAATTACCGGATCCTGGAGGCCAAGCGTCCTTCGGGGGCGGTCGCGATTCTGGAACGCGAAAAAGTGGATCTGGTGGTGGTGGATCTGGTGATGCCGGAGATGAGCGGTCCGGATTTCTGCCGCCTGCTGAAAAACGACCGGCGGACTCAGCTGATTCCGATCCTGATGACCACCAGCGTCCAGGGCGCCGAGAACGAGGTCGCGGGAATCGAATCGGGCGCGGACGAATTTCTGATCAAGCCGCTGCAGCCGACCGTGGTCCGGACCCGCATCCGGGCGATGCTGCGCAACAAAGCGCTGGTCGATTCGCTGGAAGAAGCCGAAACGATTCTGTTCGCGCTGGCGCAATCGGTGGAGCATCGCGACAAATACACCGGCCTGCATTGCGAACGGCTGGCAGCGTACAGCATCGCGCCTGGGACAGGCGCTGGGGCTGCCGCGCCACGATCAGCTGGCGCTATATCGCGGCGGATATCTGCACGACATCGGCAAGATCAGCATCCCGGACGTGATTCTATTCAAGCGCGGCCTGCTGACCGACGAAGAATGGCAGACCATGCGGCAGCACACCATTCGCGGCGAGGAAATCTGCCGGCCGATGAAAACGCTGGCGCCGGTGCTGCCGATCATTCGCAGTCATCACGAACGCTGGGACGGCACCGGGTATCCGGACGGCCTGGCGGGCGAGGACATTCCGCTGCTGGCGCGGATTCTGCAGGTGGCCGACATTTACGACGCGCTGACCACGGCGCGTCCGTATAAGCCGGCGTTTTCTCATCAGCACGCCATCGAGATCATGCTCGAAGAGTCGCGCCGCGGATGGCGCGATCCGGAACTGGTGCCTTTGTTTGCCGAGGTTTCGCAGCAGGCTTCGGAAACGCTGCCGGCTCCCTGGTCGAGCGGCAACGCGCCGGGACATGTTTCGATGCAACAGTCACTCGACAACATGCGCCGCGAACTTTCTAAATAGTGGCTGTACTCTTTCGGGTTCGAGCGTCGTCTCCTCAACATGGGTAAGGTGCCGGCCGCGTTCCTGTTTGCGATGCTCGCGGCGGCGCAATCGCCCGACAGCCCGGACGTCAGAACGGATTCGGCCGAGGCGATTTCGGCCAAACCCGACAAAGGCGACGACCATATTCTGGGAGTGGTGCCCAATTACACCACGGTCAATCACCCCTCGAAAACGTATCAGCCGATTTCCGCGCGGGAGAAATACAAACTGGCATTTGAGGACACCTTCGATCCATATTCGTTCGTGATCACGGGAATCTACGCGGGTGTGGCGCAGTGGGGCAACAACTATCGCGAATTCGGCCAAGGAATGCAGGGCTACGGCAAGCGTTATGGGGCGGCTTTCGCGGACGGCGCCCTCAGCGACTATCTCACCGACGCCGTTCTTCCAGCCCTGTTGCATGAGGATCCGCGGTTGTTCCGGCTGGGCACGGGCAGCGCCTTCAAACGTATCGGTTACGCGGCATCGCGGGTGGTGATCACGCGGAAGGATTCCGGCGGCGAGCAATTCAACATCTCCGAGATCGCCGGGAACATGATGGCGGCCGGTATTTCGAACCTCTACTATCCGCCCTTGAATCGCAGCCTGGACAATACGCTGGAGCATTTCGCGCTCAACGTGGTCAGCGACGCCGGATTCAATATCCTGAAGGAATTCTGGCCGGACATGCGCTGCAAGATGCTGCATAAGTGCGATCCCGAACCATAGCGAGCCGATCTCCAAAAGCCGGGATCGCGCGGTATAATCCTAATCGGAACGGCATGGTCGAGCTGATTAAGAAGCTACAGGAGGAGATCGCGCTCCTCGAAATGGAGTTGCGCATCGAGCTTCCGCGGGAGATCCTGAAGGCCCGCGCCCATGGCGATCTGAGCGAAAACGCCGAATACCACGCCGCGAAAGAGCGCCAGCGCTACGTCCAGGCGCGGCTCAGCCAGTTGGCAACGCGGCTGCGCGATCTTTCCATGATCGACATGACGCAAGATCCCGCACGACCGCGTCGGACTGGGCTCGACGGTCGTGGTGCTGGACATCGACGAAAGACGAGACAGATTCGCTACAAGCTGGTGACCAGCGAGGACGTGGATGTAGCGAAAGGGTTGATCTCCACCAGTTCGCCGATCGGGCGCGGGCCTGCTGGGCAAGCAGGTGGGCGACTCGGTTCGCATCCAGATTCCGGGCGGCGTCCGGGAAATGGAAATCATCGAACTGACCACGATTCACCAAGCCAGGAAGTCCTAAAAAGCCATGACGTTCACCCGCGCGATCGGTACTGTCCTGCAACAAGGTGATTCGTTTGATCGTGCGCGGGCTGGCGCTGTCGAGAATTCCATCCGAACGTGCTGACGTTTCTCGGCCTGGTGATCAACATCGGCGCGGCGACGCTGCTGGCGGTGGGCCAGTTTCGATGGGCCGGCGCGGTGATCATCGGCGCCGGGTTGTTCGACATGGTGGACGGCCGCGTGGCGCGCGAAACCAATCGGGTGACGCGCTTCGGCGGATTCTTCGATTCGGTGCTGGACCGCTATTCCGATCTGGCGCTGCTGGTCGGGTTGCTGGTGTGGTACGGATCGATCAACCGGTTCGGCTACGTGGTGCTGACGGCGATCGCGATGACGGCGATCGGTGATGGTCAGCTACACGCGGGCGCGGGCGGAGAATACGATTCCGCACGTGCAAAGTCGGGTTCATGGAGCGTCCGGAGCGGGTGGTGCTGCTGATCATCGGCGCGCTGTTCGACCGCATGGCGCCGGTGCTGTGGGTGATCGCGGTGCTGGGGAACCTGACGGTGATCCATCGCATGTTTTTCACCTGGCAGGAAACCAAGCGCCTGGAAGAAGCGCAGCTTCGTCCGGCAAGCTCGGCCGCGAAGGCGAATTAGGGTTTGTCTCCCGATAGACGCAGATTAAGCCGATAACATGAGCCTTGGCGCCGGTCGCCTTGACGCGGCGCGCTGGGCCTTTGTCAGATCAAATGCGAAACGCTGCATGGCCATCATGGAATGGAGTCGCTGGGTCACAGTCATCCGAAGGCGGCGCCGAAGAAGGCCGCGATCTACGAATTGCATGTGAAAAGTGACAGAAGGCTCGCCCCATTTGACCAAGTCTGTCATATCCGTGCCTGGTGATATTCTGTCACAGGTATGAGCGGGTTTAGGTTCCAGGTTCTTGAACTGAGATTCGGCACGCCACGAGAATGGTTAACCTCGTGGGCTAACCGTTATGACGAATTGTCGACGGACGAGTCTAAATATCGTGACCTTATCGGAAAGTTCGAGTCATTTTCGCACGATGACTTCAGACTGATTGGAAAATGGAAAGATGACGCCTGGACCGTCAACAGGTGGAAGCCAAATGTCTCCTCGGTGGCTTATTGGATTTGGGAACAAGCTGCCGCGGAGTTGCCGACATGTCCCGCCGCGGGAAATGGAACCCTGACTTTCCTGAATAACTGGGCAAGCAGAGAGTACACGGACGAGTACAAGTCCAGTCCGAGGACGAAGCGATTCGGACTCTCTCGGGCGACGACCCTTCTCCATTTCGTCAGCGGTGCCCGTTACCCTATCTTCGACTCGCGGGTGAGGGTTGCCATGTCGCGACTACTCGGCTTACGGGAACTTGAGAACACTGTTCCCGCGTACTTGGATGTATATCTCCCCCTCTTCGAGGAACTGGCAGAGCGTTGCTGCACCAAGGACGTGCGACAGGTCGACAAGGCGCTCTTTAGCTTCGGTGCGCTGGAGAGAGGCGCGTTCTTGGTTCCGAGGGGTCCTGCTGCACTCCCGTAGGGTTTTGTAGTATGCTGAAACTTCTGAGGTTCCTCAGAAGCGCAGCGGGAGCAGTTTGCCCGTTCGGCGCGGTCCTTAGAAGAATCCAATCGAGGGAATCCGTATGTACGCAGTGATCGAAACGGGCGGGAAACAGTATCGCGTCGCGCCGGGCGAATCGATCGAAGTGGAAACGCTGGCGGGCGACGTTGGCGCGGAGGTCGAGTTCGACCGCGTGCTCGCCGTGGTGGACGGCGACGGCGTGAAGGCCGGCGGCGAGGCCGCAGGCGCGGTGGTCAAAGGCACCATCGCCGAGCACGGACGCGGCGAGAAAGACTCTGGTGTTCAAGTTCAAGCGCAAGAAGCAGTACAAGCGCACCATCGGGCACCGCCAGAACTTCACGCGCGTCGACCGTGAACGAGATCGTCGCTTAGGAAGCAGCAAGTCATGGCACATAAAAAAGGTTTAGGCAGTTCCAAAAACGGGCGCGATTCGAATGCGCAGCGGCTGGGCGTGAAGGCGTTCGGCGGGCAGACTGGTGCCCGGCGGATCGATCATCGTGCGCCAGCGCGGCACGCGCATCAAGCCCGGCGTCAACGTCGGCCTGGGCAAGGACGACACGTTGTTCGCCAAGGTCGACGGGCGTGATCGAGTTCCGCGACCGCGGACGGATGGGCAAGTTCGTCAGTATCGTTCCCGCAGAATAAGTGGCCAGTGGTCTGTGGCCGGTGGCCAGCCAGAAACGCAGGCCGCTGAACCTGTCCACTGTACACCGGCCACTGTCTCCATGTTCATCGACGAAGTACGAATTCTAGTGAAAGCCGGCGACGGCGGCAACGGCTGTCTTGCGTTCCGGCGCGAGAAGTACGTTCCGCGCGGCGGACCGAGCGGCGGCGACGGCGGCACGCGGCGGCGACGTCATCGCTGGTCGCCAGCCAGCATTACAACACGCTGCTCCATTTCCGTTTTAATCCCGAACACAAAGCCGAGCGCGGCCGTCACGGCGAAGGCAGCAATCGCACGGGCCGCGAAGGCGTATCGATCGAGCTTGCCACGCCGGTCGGGCACGGTGGTCTACGACGCCGAGACCGGCGAGCTGCTGCACGATTTCACCGACGCGGGCGACCGCTTCGTCGTCGCGCACGGCGGACGCGGCGGACGCGGGCAACGCGCGTTTCGCGACGTCCACCCATCAGGCTCCGACCGAACATGAGGACGGCAAGCCCGGCGAAGAACGCACGCTGCGGCTGGAGCTGAAGCTGCTGGCCGACGTCGGCCTGGTGGGATTTCCGAATGCCGGCAAATCGACGCTGATTTCGCGCATCTCCGCGGCGAGGCCGAAGATCGCCGACTATCCGTTCACGACGCTCGAGCCGAACCTGGGCGTGGTCAGCGCCGACGATGACCGCACGTTCGTGGTGGCCGACATTCCCGGGACTGATCGAAGGCGCGCACGAAGGGCACGGCCTGGGCATTCAGTTTCTGCGGCACATCGAGCGGACGCGGCTGCTGGCGCACCTGGTGGACGTGTCCGAATCCAGCGGGCGCGATCCGGTGCACGATTTCGACGTGGTGATGGAGGAGCTGGCCAGCTTTTCCGAAGCGCTGGTGAACAAGCCGATGATCGTGGTGGCGACCAAGATCGACGCGGCGCAGGATCCGGATCGCGTGACGCGGCTGCGGGAACATGCGCGCGGAGCGCGGTCTGCCGTTTTACAAAATCTCGAGCGTCACCGGCGAAGGTATCGACGAGTTGAAGCGCGCCATGGCCGATGCGGTCCTGACCCCGGTTGCATCCTAATCGCTCCATCCATCCGTCCGCTGCGGATAAACTTCGTTTCATGAAAATCGCTCTAGATTAATGCCCGATGAAGGGCAGCAACACCAGTAGTCCGCGCCGCGTTTCTATAGGCAGGAGGTGTTGCCGAATGAAACGAGCAATGCTGGTGATGGTGTTCTCGGCGGTGGCGATGGTGGCTTGCGGAGGCGGCGCGGTGTATTACGCGAATGTTCCGCCGCCGCCGGTGCGTTACGAGGCGATGGGGGTCGCGCCGGGACCCGGATATGTATGGGTGGGAGGATACTGGGGCTGGAGCGGACGGGCGCACGTGTGGGTTCCGGGGCGCTGGGCGGTGCCACCGCACCGGCATGGCTACTGGGTGGCTCCGCGATGGGATCGCGACGGCCGGCGCTATCGTTTCCATGAAGGCCACTGGCGCTAGGGCATCGGCGCAGGCGTTTCGAGGCGGGGCGATTTTCAAAAAAATGGTCCGGGTCCCCAGAGGGACGCCGGACCGGAATCAGAAACGACTTATGAGTCGGAAGCTTCTGTCAGAAGCTTCGTGGATTGGGTAACTAGACCAGATTCGGAATCTTGATGATCTTCTTCTGAATCGCGTACTGCACCAGTTGCGCTTTGTTGTGGATGTCGAGCTTGCGCATCAGATTGAACTTGTGCGCTTCGACGGTCTTCACGCTCAGGTTCAGGTCGCAGGCGATTTCTTTGACCGAGTTGCCTTCGGCCAGCATCTTCAGCACTTCGCGCTCGCGCGTGGTCAGCGTGGCGAAACGCGGCAGGCGGTTGGCGGACTTGATGCGGCTGCGGAAATCGTCCACCAGTTGCGACAGCATGCGCGGGCTCAGGTAGCTGCCGCCGCGGCAGATGTCGCGGACCGCGGCCACCAGTTGCTGGCTGGGGCTGTCCTTGAGCACGTAGCCGCTGGCGCCGACTTCCATGCCTTCGACCAGATAATCTTCGTCGTCGTACATGGTGAGGAACAGCACCTTGGTTTCGGGGCGGTTCTTCTTGATCTGCCGCGTGGCTTCGAAGCTGCGAAAGCCCGGGCATGCCGATGTCCATCAGCACCACGTCGGGGCGCACTTCGTTGGCTTTTTCGACGGCGTCGCCGCCATTGGAGGCTTCGCCGACCACTTCCATGTCCGGCTTCGGCGGAAATCAGCGTCCGGATGCCTTGGCGGAACAGCGTGTGATCGTCCGCCAGCATGATTCGAATCTTCGCCATAACGTTTGTGCCCGACTTTCTCCGATATTCTGCGCCTATCCGTGCGCCTCTTACGCTATTACGCGCCCTCTACTTAGCTATCGGCAGTTCGATGGAAATCTTTGTACCCCTTTTAGGTCCTTCCGTGCGGCTTTCTGCCAGGAACTTGCCGCCCAGCAGCGCCACCCGTTCCCGCATGCCCGACATTCCGAAGGATTCGCGCTTTTGCCAGAGCTTCCTCGACGTTGAAACCCGACGCCGTTATCCTCCACGATCAGCTTCAGCAATCCATCGGCGGAAGCCAGGGAAATGTTTACATGAGTGGCGCCGGCGTGCTTTCCGATGTTGTTAAAGCATTCCTGCACAAGACGATAGGTGATCATCTCGGTTTGCTGCGGAAGCGCCCCCATCTTCGAAAGCTGCAGCTTCACCCGGCACGGATGCAGCCGCTGGAAACGGTTGACCAACTGGCGCAGCGCCGCGCCCAGCCCCAATTGTTCGAGCACCGCGGGGCTCAGCGCGGCGATCAGGCGCCGCATTTCCAAAATGGTACGTTCGGTCAGATCGCGCGCCTCGCGCAGTTTCGCCCGTCAGCTCGCCTTCGCTGTTCGGGCAGCGCCTGCTCGATCAATTCCATCTGCAGGCGGATGCACAGCAGGCTCTGGCCGGCTTCGTCGTGCAGCTCGCGGCTGATGCGGCGGCGCTCCATTTCCTCGACGTGCAGCATATGCTCGGCCAGGCGGCGGACCTGCTCCTCGCGCTGCGCCAGATCTTCCATCAGGCGCGCCTTTTCGGCGGCCATCAGGCAGCGCTCGGCGGCCGCGGCCAGCAATTCCTGTTCGCGCGGCAGCCATTCGTAGGGCTTCGCAGAAGCCGAACTGCATCACGCCGGCGGTGCGCCCGTCGGTGGCCAGAGGAATCGACCAGCAGGAGGCGAAGCGCTTGTGCCATTGCTCGGATCGAGCAAGACGTCCGGCGGATGCGCCGTCGCCGTTCAGGTAGCGCGGCTTCGAGAGCTTCTTGCACCAGGCCGGGCCGGTTGGGAACCGACAACGCGGCCGGCTTGCGGCGACGCCGGCCTGCAGCACCCACGCCGTGCCGTCCTCGTTCAGCATGTACAGCCGGCCGGCGTCGGCGCTGGCAGACGTGCACCAGCGATTCGAGGAACCGCCGCAGCAGTTCTTCCAGATTGCGCGATTCCAGCTCGATGCGGAACAGCTCGTAGAACGCCTGTGTTTCGGCCTCGCGGACCTGATAATAGGCGTTATTCAGCGTCAGGATGACGCAGAAGTGAAGCTGCTCGCGCACCCATTGGAAATTCGCGTGTTCGTCCGGAAGCAGCGACTCCAGCATCGGCGTCAGCAGCCGGTCGTATTCCTGCAGCGCTTCGAGAATCGCGCTGGGCGGCAGGTTCAGCTTGGCCAGACGGCGTCCGTTGTACTCCACCTGCTCGATGAACTTCAGCGGAGGCTGGCCGCTGCGCCAGAATGCGCGCCGCGGCGCCGGGCGTGATCGCGGCCAAGGCCGTTCTCTGCTTGGGCTCGAAATTCGAGCTGCCGCAGGCGGCCCAGAAATTTCCGGTCGATCTTGGTCGGCGTGCGGTTCGAGCAACACCGCCAGGCGCTGCAAATGCACGCGTAGCTGATCGCTGAGTACGTCCGCGGCGTCGGCGAGTTCGGGCGAAATCTGCTGAGTGGTTTGCACGATGCAACAGCGCACGAGTTCCGCGCTGCTTTCAACATCGGCAGTCTAGGGGGTTCTCTTTAGTACCTATTTCTTGGTGGCTACTAATTGATCGAACTGCTTCACCCAGTCGGCGGTATCGGCGCTGGGCTGACCCCAGTCGTGCACGATCATGCCGGCGGGATCGATCGCAAACCAATGAGGCGTATCGAAATGCGCGCCGTTGGTGGGGGTCGCTTTGAAATAAGCAGCGGCCGTCTGGCTAGAATCGAAGACGATCGGAAACGTAACATGATTCTCGGCAATGTAACGCGCGACGGTGGTCATGTTATCGGGCGGGATCACGACGGAAAGAATGGCGAGCTTCGCGCCGTATTTGGCCTGCACGGTTTCAAGCGTTTTCGAGAGCGCCTTGCAGTGCGGGCAATCGGTTTTCATAAAATCGACGATCAGCCAGCGGCCGCGATAGTCGAGAATATCGTGCTGCGCGAAGGTGGAATCGGGCAGCGAAAAGCTCGGGGCGCGGCGTCCGGAAAGACTCTGGGCGGATAACGAGAGAGCGCCGCAGAGCAGCGCCGTGAAAAACAATCGCATATGTATTCTTATACGATAGAAGTGCCACTATGAGCGAACTAGTCAACTTTGCGCGCCAGGGCGAGATCGGCGTGATCACGATTAACAATCCTCCGGTGAACGCGTTGAGCCCGGGGGTTCCGGAAGGAATCGTCGCCGGAATTGAAGCCGCGGCGGCGGACCCGGAGGTGCGGGCGATGGTCGTGATCGGCGGAGGACGGACGTTCATCGCCGGGGCCGACATCAACGAGTTCGGGAAAATCACGTCGGGCGAGCGGCCGCGCTTTCCTTATATTCGGCGCTGAGCAAGATTGAAGATTCCAAAAAGCCGGTGGTGATGGCGATCCACGGCACGGCGTTCGGTGGCGGCCTGGAAGTGGCGATGTCCGGGCACTATCGCGTGGCGTCGCGGCGGCGCAGGTGGGGCAGCCGGAAGTGAAGCTGGGGATTATTCCGGGCGCGGCGGGCACGCAGCGGCTGCCGCGGCTGGCCGGAGTCGCGAAAGCGGTGGAGATGTGCGCGTTCGGAGAGCCGATCGACGCGAAGACCGCGCTGGCGTCGGGGATCGTCGATAAAATTATCGAGGGCGATCTGCTGACGGGTGCGATCGAATTTGCGCGCGCCGCCATCGGGAAGCTGGCGTTCAAGACCAGCGAGCGCAACGAAAAATTGCAGGATGCGGCGGCGAATACCGCGATTTTCGCGCTGGCTCGCGAGCAGGCGCGCAAGACGAGGCGCGGTCAGACTGGCTCCGCTCGCCGCGATCGACGCGGTGGAAGCGGCTACGCGGCTGATCTTTCGACGACGGCTGCGATCGCGAGGCGGAAATCTTCCGGGTGTGCCTGTTCTCGACGCAGTCGAAGTCGCTGATTCATGCGTTCTTCGGCGAACGGGCGGTCTCGAAAATTCCCGATATTCCGAAAGACACCAAGATTTTCGATATCAAGCGGGCGGCGATCATCGGCGCGGGCACCATGGGCGGCGGCATTGCGATGAATTACGCCAACGCGGGGATTCCGGTGATCGTGAAGGAAACGGCGCAGGACGCGCTTGACCGGGGCATGGCGATCATTCGCAAGAATTACGAAAACTCGGTCAAAAAAGGACGTTTTTCGCAGGCGGTGATGGATCAGCGAATGGCGCTGATCACGCCGCAGTTGACGTATGACGGTTTCGATCAGGCCGACATCATCGTCGAAGCGGTGTTCGAAGGGATGGCGCTGAAGAAGCAGATTTTCGCCGAGATCGACAAGATCGCCAAGCCCGACTGCGTTCTCGCGTCGAACACGTCGACGCTGAACATCGACGAGATCGCTTCGGCGACGTCGCGGCCGCAGATGGTGATCGGACATCATTTTTTCAGTCCGGCGAACGTGATGCGGCTGCTGGAAATCGTGCGCGGCAAGGAAACCAGCAAGGAAGTGATCGCGACGTCGATGGCGCTGGCGAAGAAGCTGAACAAAGTGGGCGTGCTGGCCGGGAATTGCCGCGGGTTCATCGGCAACCGCATGATCCACTGCTACGGGCGCGAAGCGCAGTTCCTGGTGGAAGAAGGCGCGGCGCCGGAGGCGGTGGATCGACGCGCTTGTACGAATTCGGCCTGGCGATGGGCCCGCTGGCGATGGGCGACCTGGCGGGGCTCGACGTAGGTTGGCGCATTCGCAAGGAATTCAAGCATCTGGAGAAGCCGGGCGTGCGCATCCCGCACGTCGCCGATGAGCTGTGCGAGATCGGCCGCTACGGACAAAAGACCGGGAAGGGCTGGTATAAGTACGACGAGAACCGCAAACCGTCGCCCGATCCGGAAGTGACCGCGCTGATTGAGAGGGTCGCCAAACAATACGGCATCGAGCGGCGGCATATCACAGACGAAGAGATCATCGAGCGGACCATTTACGCTCTGGTGAACGAAGGCGCGCGGATTCTGGAAGAAGGCATCGCGCTGCGGGCGGTGGATATCGATATCGTGTATCTGAACGGCTACGGATTCCCGGCGTGGCGCGGCGGTCCGATGTTCTACGCGGACACGATCGGTCTCGATAAGGTGCTGGCGAAGATCGAGCAGTTCGAGAAGCGCCACGGGTCGGATCTGTGGGCTCCGGCGCCGCTGTTGAAGAAACTGGCGGCCGCGGGAAAGACGTTCGAGAGCTGGGATAAAGAGAAGGAATCGGCGGCGGGGGCGTAGCGTCCAATCGTCACGAACGCGCGCGCGGTCTCTTCCCGGGTTTGCGCGGCGCCTGGCATCGCTTCGCGAGTCGCTGCTCGCGCTTTCTTAGGTCGACGGAATCTTCCAAATCCAGAGCGGCTCGAGTGAATTCGAGCGCCTGGGCGTAATCTTTCGCCGTGTGCTCGTAATGCTTGGCGAGTTCTTCGAGCGCGCGGACGCGAAATGGATTTTTCGCGGAGCTGAGATCGGTCCAGGTTTCTAGCGCCCGGTCGACGGAGCCGTGCTTGCGTTCTAGCAAGGCTACGTCCCACATGGTCCGGAACAGCAGGTCATCGGGCAGGCCGGCGTCGATGGCGCGGCGGAACAGGGCGAGGGCCTGCTCGATCTCTCCCGCTTCCCGCAGCCAGCGGGCGATGCCGGCCATTTCCGCGCCGTGTCGCAAGGGCGCATCGGCGGGATCGTGGAACGCGTAGCGGCACGATGCCGGTCAGGCAAGCCAGCGTCAGAATGTCGATGCGCGTTGTGATGGAACACGGGCAGCAGGCGCGCGGCCTGGCGGGTGCGCAGATACTCGAAATAGACGTAGGGGATCAGCGCGCCGGGCATGTCGCCGTGGCGCTCGACGCCCGAGCACCTGGTTTTCGAGATCGACCAGGCGGCAGCTGTCGAAGCGCAACTTCCACAGGCGGCGCGCGCCGTACAGCAGATCGAGATGCTCCATCCGCGCGAACGGCGGGCGCGCGCGATTCAGGCGGTAGCGCGTTTCGAGCAGAGGCTGATCGAAGGTCCGGCCGTTATAGGTGATCAGCACGCGGAACGGAGCGAGATGACGCGTGAGCGCGTCCAGCAGGCTGGCCTCCTCGCCATAATCGCGCATGAAAAACTGGCGGACGTGGAAACCTTCGCGAGTGATGCGCCCGACGCCGACCAGAAACGCGCACGTTCCGGTGCCGCCGGAAAGTCCGGTGGTTTCGGTGTCGAGAAAAGCCCACTCTTCGGGCGAGGACGTCGCGGCATCGCGTCCGCTGGACATGGTGTCGAGCAGATCGCGCGGAAGATCGGCCAGCGCACCGATATCGGCGCTGCCGTGGCGGCGATGATGCTCGTACAATTTTTCGGTCTCGAAGTGCTTTCCGAATGCGGTTTCGACTTCTGCGCCGGTGAGCCACTCCTCGACGTATTGAAACGCGGGACGCGGCAGCTCGGAGTCGCCGGCGATGGCCTGATTCACGGCGTTGAGGTCGGTAGGATGGCGATCGAATATTCGCGGCGTCGATGCGGCGCGACGCGCTGCCGCAATTCGGCGAGTTGTTGCTTGAAGTCGCTCATTCGCCTTTTCTTTGCCAGCATAGCAGACCGGCGAGCGGCAGTGCAAAACGAGCCACGCTGGGCGCGGGCGCGGAAGACGGGCGACATGCATGAAACCCCTGAAAAATCGATGCTTTTCTTACATTTCCTCTTTACAGCGGATTCCCGATCCCGTATGATGAACTAGCAAATGCGGCCGAAGTAAGCCGCGAAAAACGTACATTTCGGGAGAATCAGACAAAAGGAGCAATATGGCAGCAAAGATGACGCAATCGCAGCTGGTGAAGGAACTGGCGGCGGCCGTCGGGTGTGCCGAACAAGGTCGCCAAGTCCTTCACGATCGCCTACGCCGAACTGGCGGTGCGTGAAACCAAGAAGAACGGCATGAGCGTCCTGCCCGGCATCGGCCGGCTGGTGCGTGTGGACCGCAAGGCGCGCATGGGCCGCAATCCGGCGACCGGCGAAGCCATCAAGATTCCGGCCAAGAAGGTCGTGAAATTCCGCGTGGCCAAAGCGGTGAAGGACGCGATCGTTCCGCCGAAAAAGAAGTAGTAGATCGATACCAGGCTTAGAATGACGAAACCCCGCGCGGCGTTGGCCAGCGCGGGGTTTTTCATTTTCGTGTAGATTGCTGGACGGAGCGGCTGCCAGGAAGCCTTAGCTCGGCTTCTTTTCGTCGGGCGGCTCATCGCCCTTCAAAGAGGATTTGAAGTTGCGGATGCCTTCTCCCAGGCCTTTGCCCACGTCGGGAAGTTTCTTGCCGCCGAACAACACCATGAAGACCAGGAGGATGACTCAAGAGCTCGGGTAAGCCGATAGAACGGAACATAGAGCCTCCTTGTAGGGTAGTGTAGCACCGGTATCGATATGAAGAAACAGATTCGCAAATTCGACCAGGAAAAGGCGGTAAAAGCGATCGCCCGGGAGCGGGTGGGCGCGGTGAAGCCGGCGCGTCCGATCGTGCCCAAGACCGCGCGCAAGAAGCCGAAACACAAGAGGCCTGCCGGGACTCGAGCGAAGACTAGCGTGGTAAAAAAGTGAATATGGCTTTTGTGAGAGTCGGTTCCCTGACGGATCTGCCGCCGGGCTCGGTGATAGAAGCCGAGGTGGGAGAGCGAGCCTTCGCGATCTGCAATCTGGGCGGCGAGCTGCACGCCCTGGACGGCGTTTGTCCGCATGCGGGCGGGCCGCTTGGGCGAAGGAATCCTCGACGGGGAGCGGCTGATTTGCCCGTGGCATGCCTGGGAATACGACTGCCGCACCGGGCTGAACGATTACGACGAGAACGTGAAGCTCGCCAAGTTCCCGGTGAAGGCCGAAGGCGACGACATTCTGGTCGACGTTCCTTAAAATGTGCCTGAATTACCCGAAGTCGAAACGGTGGTGCGATCGCTCGCGCCGCATCTTAAGGACCGGCGCATCGTGAACGCGGCGTTCTCCTCGCGCTTCGTCACGCCAGGGAATCGAAAGAAGCTGGCGTCCGCAGCTGATCGGCCGGACCATCCGTTCGGTTGGCCGTCGCGGGCAAGTTTATCGTGATGACGCTCGATCAGGGTTCGCTGGTGGTGCATCTGGGAATGACCGGAAAGCTGCTGCTGGACGGCGATCCGGACGCCGCATACGCACGGCGTGTTTACCCTGGATGAGGGCGTACTGCTGTACGACGATCCCCGGCAGTTCGGGCGCATCGAATGGAGATTCGCGACGCAGTCGCCAGGCTGGGACCGGAGCCGCTCGAAATCGGGCTCGAGGAATTTTCAGAGCGCCTGCGACGCCGCAAGATCGCGCGTCAAACCGCTGCTGCTGAATCAGAGCTTTCTCGCGGGGCTCGGGAATATCTATGTGGACGAGGCTCTGTTCCAGGCCGGGATTCATCCGCTGGCCATCGCGTCGCGCCTCAATGGACTTCGCGCAGCGCGCCTGCATCAGGCCATTCGCGAAATTCTGACCATGGCGATTGAGCATCGCGGGTCGTCGATTTCAGATTACGTCGATGCCGACGGCGAGCGCGGAAATTTTCAGATTCTGCATCGCGTCTATGGGCGAGAAGGCGAAGCTTGCGTGAACTGCGGCACGGCCGATTCGAGAAGATCGTCGTCGGCGGACGCGGGACGCATTTTTGTCCGCAGTGCCAGAAGAGATAGGGGGCAGGGGGCCGCGGCCAGGGGTCAGGGAAATTCGTCGCCTACTTTTTCGGAACCAGCTTGATCTCGAATAGCTTCGGCCACAGCTTGCCGGTCACGAACAGGCGGTCGCCCAGCGAATCGTAGGCGATTCCGTTCAGGACGTCGACTCCATCGCGATCGGCGGCTCAGCAAAATTCCAGTCAGGTCGATCCAGCCGAGAACTTTTCCGTCGGCGGGAGAGATGCGCGCGATCCTTGTCGGTCTGCCAGACGTTGGCATAAAGCTCGCCGTGCACCCATTCGAGCTCGTTCAACTCTTCGATCGACTTGGCGCCGTCGTGCACCGTGAAGCGGCGCTTTTCCTGGAGCGTCGACGGGTCCCAGACGCGGATCTGCGCGGTGCCGTCACTCATATAGATCTGCGTGCCGTCGTTGGTGAGACCCCAGCCTTCGCCGGGATAGTGAAACGTCCGCAGTTGCTGAAAGGAGTTCTGGTCGTAGACGAACCCGACTTCGGCCTTCCAGGTCAGTTCGAAGATCTGCTGGTTGAGCACCGTGATGCCTTCGCCGAAAAGCTGGGGAGCGATGCGAATCTCCTGGAGCACCTGGCCGGTTTCGAGCTTCACCTTGCGCAGCATGGACCGGCCTTCGAGACCGGTGCCTTCGTACAGAAACTCCGGCGCGAAATTCGAGGCCCTGCGTGAAGGCAGCCCGATCGTGAGGATAGACGTGCACGATGCGATAGCCGTATTCGGGCGCGGCGGCCTGCGCCACGGCCAAAGACAATAACAGACCGACCAGCCTCATTCTCCGGCCCCGCTCCGCGAAATTTCGTCGGCGACGTCGACTACGGCTTTCATGGCCTCTACATCATGGACGCGCACCAGATGCGCGCCGTTCAAAATCGCAGCGGTGACGGCCGCGGCGGTGGCGAACTCGGTTTCAGAGGGCGATTCCTTGGCGAGAAATGTTTGCGCGAAGGGCCCACCAGCATCGGCAGCTCCAGCCGGGCCATTTCGCCGAGCTGCGCCAGTATTTCCGAGTTCTGTTCCTTTCGCTTGCCGAAACCGATGCCGGGATCGACCACGATCTGGCGGCGGTCGATGCCGGCGCGCACGGCACGATGCACCGCGGCGTCCAGCTCCGTGACGATGGTCCGCATGACGTTTTTGAGCGGCGGCAGCTTGGCCCAGGTTTCCGGAGTCCCGCGCATATGATTCAGGATCAGCCCGGCGTTGACGGCGCAGCCTTGCGGGCCAGATCGGCGTCGAAGGTGAGGCCGCTCGGATCGTTGATCGCGTCGGCGCCCAGCTCCAGCGCCTTCTCGGCGACGCCGGCTTTGTAGGTATCCACCGAAATGGGCACGGTCAACTTGTTGCGCAGGCGCTTCAGGACCGGAACCAGGCGGCGCAATTCCTCGGCTTCGGAAATGCGGGCCGATCCGGGTCTGGTGGATTCGGCGCCGATGTCGATCAGGTCCGCGCCCTGTTCCTCCAGCTCCACGGCGCGCGCGAAGGCGCGGTCAGGATCGCTATATTTTCCACCGTCGGTGAACGAATCGGGCGTGACGTTGAGCACGCCCAGAAGTAAGGTGCGCTCGCCGACGTTCAGGGTTTTGTCGCGCAGTTTCCATTCAAATCGCTTTCGATGCATCAAGTGTTTTCAGGGTAGCAGGTACGTCACAATAGAGATTCATGGTGGAAACGATTGAATGGACGGATGCGGGCGTGGTGATGATCGACCAGCGCCGTCTGCCGCGGGAGCAGGTATTCGTCACCTGCCGCAGCTACACCCAGGTGGCGGAGGCGATTCGCGACATGACCATCCGCGGCGCGCCGGCGATCGGCGTGGCGGCGGCCATGGGAGTCGCGCTGGGAGTGGCGGAAAAAGCCGATTTCGAGACGGTGTGCAAAACGCTGGCCGCCACGCGTCCCACGGCGGTCAACCTGTTCTGGGCGATCGACCGGATGCGGCGGGTGCACGCGGGCCTGAACGGGGCGAGCCATGAAGAGCGGGTCCGCCACATGACGGACGAAGCGCGGCAGATCCGGCTGGAGGATATCGCGATCTGCAAGGCCATCGGCCGCAATGGCGCGGATCTGGTTCCGGACGGCAAAACGATTCTGACGCACTGCAACGCCGGCGCGCTGGCGACCGCCGGTTACGGAACGGCGCTGGGCGTGATCCGCGCGGCGGTCGGCGCGGGCAAGAAGATCGACGTGTTCGCGGATGAGACCCGGCCGTTTCTGCAAGGCGCGCGGCTCACGGCCTGGGAACTGCAACAGGACGGCATCCCGGTGAAGCTGATCACCGACAACATGGCCGGCCATTTTCTGCACTCGGGACGCATCGGATGCGTGGTGGTGGGCGCGGACCGCATCGCGGCGAATGGCGACGTCGCGAACAAGATCGGGACCTATTCGCTGGCGGTGCTGGCGAAGGAGAATGGCGTCCCGTTCTACGTGGCCGCGCCGATTTCGACGCTCGATCTGAAAATCTCAAGTCGGCGCGGAAATTCCCATCGAGCAGCGGGCCGCATCGGAAGTGACCCACGTATTCGGCGTGCGCGGTTGCGCCGGAGAAGATTGAAGTGGAGAATCCCGCGTTCGACGTCACACCGGCGCGCTATGTGACGGCGATCATCACGGAACTGGGCGTAGCTCGCGCGCCCTATGAGGCGTCGCTCGCGAAGTTGCGGTCGTAGGAGAATAAGCCCAGCATGAACACCACGAGGCGAGTTCGGTTGGTCGGCATGATGCTGGCCGCGCTGCTCGCCGTCCCGCTGGCCGTCCCCTTGAGCGCGCAGCTCACGCCGGAACAGAAGCGGCTGAATACCGAATCGTTCGAAAAGATCTGGACCACCATTCGCGATAAGCATTGGGAGAAGAATCCCGGCGGACTCGACTGGCAGGCGATTCATCAGGAGTACCGCCCTAAAATCGACCAGGCCGAAAACATGGAGGATGCTCGCAAGGTGATGCGGGACATGCTGGACCGGCTGCACGAGACGCATTTCGGCATCATTCCTTCGTCGACCTTCGGCGAAGTGGACGCCGGCGATCAGCGAGGCGACGGCTCCACGGGAATCGAGTTGCGGGTGCTGGGACATCAGGCGGTGGTGACGCGGATCGATCCAGGGTCGCCGGCGGAAAAGGCCGGAGTGAAGACCGGATGGGTAGTTCTCAGCGCGGAGGGAAAAGATCTGGCTCCGGTGATCGAGAAGCTGCAGGCGACGCAAATCATTCATGAGCTGCAAGTGGAGCGGGTGATCGAGTCGCGCGTCAGCGGTCCGGTGGGCGGGAAGATCCACGTGGTGTTTCTGGATGGCGCGAACAAGCAAGTGCCGCTGGATCTAACTCTGGGGATGCCGCGCGGTGAGTTGACGCGTTTCGGCAATCTGCCGCCGGAATTTGTCTGGATCGAGACTCGGAAAATCGACGGCGCGGCCTATATCCGGTTCAACCTGTTTCTGGATCTGGTGCGGGTGATGTCGAAATTCTCGGACACGGTGGGGAGCTGCCTGCAGTGCGATGGCGTGATTATCGATCTGCGCGGCAATCCGGGCGGAATCGGCGGCATGGCGATGGGGATGGCGGGCTGGTTCCTCGATATAGCCCGATCAGCGCCTGGGCACCATGGTGATGCGGGAGAACAAGCTGAATTTCGTGGTGAATCCTCGGCCGCAGGTGTTCGAGGGACCGGTGGCGATCCTGATGGACGGAAGCTCGGCGTCGACCTCGGAGATTTTCGCGGAAGGGTTGAAGGACCTGGGCCGGGCTCGCATCTTCGGCACGCCGTCGGCCGCCGCCGCGCTGCCCAGCATCATCGACAAGCTGCCGAACGGCGACGGATTCCAGTACGCCATGGCGAATTACATTTCGGAAGGCGGAAAAGCTCTGGAGGGCAACGGGGTTACGCCCGATCAGGAAGTGAAGTTGACGCGGGAGGCATTGCTCGCCGGCCGCGATCCGGTGATCGATGCTGCGATACAGTGGATTCATAAGCAGAGGACCCGAAAATGATCCGAACAATAGCGCTGGTCACCTTGATCGCTTCGTTTGCCGGATTGGCACCGCGGGTCGCGGCCGCCGATGACGCGCTGCCGAAAGCGGACACCATTATCGACCATTATGTGGAAGTTACCGGCGGAAAAGCCGCGTACGAAAAGCGGACCAGTGAAACCGCCACGGGGACGGTCGAATTCGCGGCGCAGGGTTTAAAGGGAACGCTGGAGCGGTACTCGGCGGCGCCTGACAAGAGCTACACGGCGCTGGAATTCGAGGGCGTCGGCAAGTTCGAGTCGGGCTCGGTGAACGGAGTCGCCTGGGAGAAGAGCACGCTGCTGGGTCCACGGGTGAAGACCGGCGTCGAAAAATCGCAAGCCCTGCGGGAAGCGGCGTTTAATCATGAGCTGAACTGGAAAAAGCTCTATGAGAAAGCCGAAACCACCGGCGTCGAAACCATCGATGGCGAGGAATGCTACAAGGTGGTGTTCACGCCCGCCGACGGCAAGCCGGAGACGACGTACTATCAAAAGAAATCCGGGCTGGTGGTGAAGGTGGAGCTGCTGACGGTAAATCAGATGGGCGAAATTCCGGTGGAGGAACTGGTATCCGGCTACAAGGATTTCGATGGGGTGCTGATGCCGACCAAGCTGATCCAGCGCGCCGCGGGCCAGGAGATCAGCATGACCATCCAGACGGTCAAATCGAACCAGCCGATTCCGGACTCGCGATTCGAGCCGCCGGCCGACGTCAAGGCGCTGCTGACCAAGGCTGCCGAGGGCGGGGCGAAAAAGTAGCCTTTAGTCGATTTCCTTACCCATATACATTTCGCTGACCACGGCGCGGAAATTTTCGAGAACGCGATTGCGGCGGACTTTCATGGTGGGCGTCATTTCGCCCTGATCGATGGAAAAATCGCGCTCGAGAATCCGATATTTGCGGATCTGCTCGAAGGATGCCAGCTGCCGGTTCACGTCCTTGACGGCCTTGCTCGACGGCGGTTTTGGTTTCCGTCCGGCGACCCGTTCACGGTGAACAGAGCGGTGACATACGGCAGGCGGTCGCCGATCAGCAGGACCTGGTTGATCAGCGGCTCGCGCTTGAACAGCACTTCGATGCGCGCGGGATAGATTTTCTTGCCGTTGGACGAAACGATGAGCTCTTTCTTGCGGCCGGTGATGTACCAGTAGCCGTCCTGGTCCACTTCGGCAATGTCGCCGGTGGCGAGCCATCCGTCGCGCAGGACGGCGGCTGAGGCCTGGGGATCTTTGTAATAGCCGGTGAACAGGCAGGGGCTCTTGAGCATCAGCTCGCCGTCGGCTTCGAGGCGCGCTTCGATGTTCGGAAGCAGCTTCCCGATGCTGCCGGCCTTGGGACGATCGAGCGGATTGAGCGCGACCACGCCGCCTTCCGTCAAGCCGTAGCCTTCGATGAGCGGCATGCCAATCGCAGCGAAAAATTCGGCCAGGTCCTTGCCCAGCGGCGCCGCGCCGGACGCGGCAATGCGCAATCGTCCGCCCAATCGCTCGCGGATTTTCGAAAAAACCAGGCGATCGAAGAATTTGAGCGAGGCTCGCATCCAGGCAGGAACCGGCCTACCTGCCTGACGCAGACGGCTGGCTTCGGAACCGACGCCGAGTCCCATATAGAACAGCTTGCGGATTGGCGCGGGCCGCTTTTTGATTTCGACGGAGATGTTCGAGAAAACGCGCTCCCACACGCGCGGCGGCGCGAGGAAAAACGTCGGCCGGATGGAGCGGATTTCCACGGGGAGCTTGGAGAGTCCTTCGGAAAACCAGACGCAGGTCCCCTGGCGGATGGGCACCAATTCCACCACCACCCGCTGGGCGATGTGCGCGGAGGGCAGAAACGCGATGGTCACGTCGTCGGCGGTCAGCGGCAGAACGAACGGGCGCGTGATCCATGTTCGACACCAGGGCGCGATGCGTCACCAGGCCCATCTTCGGCTCGCCGGTCGCGCCGGAGGTCATGTAGAGCACCGCATGGTCCGTTTCGCTCACCTGGTCGTGAATAGCATCGAACCCGGCGATTCTTTTTTCGCCCAGGACGCGGATTTGTTCGAGGGTCATCAGGCCCTCGGCTTCGCCGGTGAGAAGAATCCACTGGACTCCGAGCGGATTGGCTCCAGCCGCTTCCTGTAGCGCTCGCATGGTCTTGACATTTTCGACAAACACGACGCGAGCGTCGGAGGCGCGCAAGGTGCGGACCTGATCGGCAAAGGGCAGGCTGGTATAGAGGGCAGCCGCGATGGCGCCGGCGGTCATGACGGCGAGGTCGGCCAGATAAAATTCGGCGCGCGTCTCCGATTGCAGCGCGACGATTTCGCCCTTTCGGATACCGATCGCGCGCAAGCCGACGGTGATTTGGCGGACCGCGTCGCGGTATTCGCTCCAGGTCCAGGTCCGATGCTTCCCGCCGCCGGCCGGTTGCTGTAAGGCGAGCCCCTTGGGGTGCGCGGCCGCGGTCTCTTCCAGCACCGAATAAACGGTCCGAGGCTTCATTCGGCTCAATGCTACCATGCCGATTGAAAGGGAATTCATGCCGTTCGAAAAGGAAATCGAAGTCGCGAAAAAGGCCGCGGAGCGAGCGGCGAAGCTGGCACTGCGCCATCAGGCGGCAGGGGTCCGGGCGGAAACCAAGCCGGACGATTCACCGGTCACCATTGCGGACAAGGAGTGCGAACGGCTGATTGCGAGCGTTCTGGAAGAAACATTTCCGGAGGACGGCGTTCTGGGCGAGGAAGGTTCGCGGAAGGAATCGAAAAGCGGCCGGCGCTGGATTATCGATCCCATTGACGGGACTAGGGATTTTCTGCGCGGCAACCCGCTGTGGAGCGTCCTGATCGCGCTCGAGGATCAGGGCGAAGTCGTGGCCGGCGTGGTGCATCTGCCGCTGCTTCATCAAACCTGCTGGGGATCGCGAGGCGGCGGATCGTACCGCAATGACGCCCGGCTGCGCGTTTCCTCGATCTGCGACCCCGGCTTGGCTGTCGTCTCCATGAACAGCCTCAACCGGATTCATGAAATGGACTTTTCGAGCGGATTGATCCATTGGCTCAGCCGCTTCTGGGGGGTGCGGTGCCTGGGGGGAACGCCGGATTCGATGATGCTGGCGGCGGGCCAAATGGAGGTCTGGATCGAGCCTAAGGTCGCGGCCTGGGACCTGGCGGCGGGGCAGGTGATTCTGGAAGAGGCGGGCGCGGTATTCTTCGATTTCTCGGGGAAACGAACCATCTATGGGGGCAACGCGATCGCGTGCACCCCGGGCCTCGAAGCGGAGCTACGGTCGTTTTTCGTTCACTGACATAGGGATAAAGGGCAAAACCGGGACGCTGAGCACGCGATTCGCCGATTCCATGGGGTCATTCACCGAATTCGGGTCGGAAAGAGCGGTTCCGGCCTGCTAACATCGCTTACGGAAAGGGAATTGCGATGGCAGATTACGACCGCTACGAGGAGCGCCGGCGGCGCTGGGAAGAAAAGGTAGAACGCCGCCGCCAGCGGTGGGAATCGCGTTGGGATGGCAGCGGGCGGCGCCACGGCTCGGGAGGCGTGTTCATCGGTATATTCCTGGCGGCGATCGGTGTTGCTCTTCTGCTGCAAAACCTCGGGATTTTGTTCATCGACGATCTGTGGAGATACTGGCCGGTAATCCTGATCGCACTGGGGATCTCCAAGATGGCGACGGCGTGCGGGGCCAGCGGCCGGGTTTGGGGCGGCATGGTGGCCTTAATCGGAGGGATTTTCCTGGCCGATAATTTGGGCTATCTCCCGGGTCATGTCTGGAATTACATTTGGCCGGCGGTTCTGATCATGATCGGGGTGGGGATGCTGATCCGAAGCGTCGATCGCGGAAGCCGATGGGATTGGTGGAATCCCCAGCCGCCGACCGATCCAAGCCGGGCCGCCAGCGGTCCAGTGGCCGGAGCAGGAGGCGTCGCCGGATCCTCGGTGTCTGATGGCTCGCTCCATAACACGCTGAATGAATGGGCTTTCTTCGGAGGTGTGCGCCGGCGGATCGACGCGCAGGATTTCGAAGGCGGCGAAGCGATGGCCATCTTCGGAGGCATCCGTATCGATCTGGACCGCGCCGCGGCCAAGAAGGAAGAAGTCTGCATTGAAGCCAACGCGATGTTCGGGGGCATCGACTTTCGTGTACCGGACACCTGGGCCGTCACGGTGCGCGGCACCGGAATTTTCGGCGGATACGAGGACAAGACCATCGAGCCCCGGCCGTCGGAAGGCAAGCCAACGCACCTGATCATCAGCGGCGTCGCCGTATTCGGCGGCGTGACCGTGAAGAACTAAGCGCATGCATCCGATTTTCACGCGAAAAACGTACCTCGCGTCCTATCTGGGCGTGTGGATGCTGGTCGCGCTGATGCTGGCCGGTCTGCTGCGGACGCCGGAGACGCTGGGGTGGCGCGAGGCGCTGATCGTGGCGGTTCCGCTGTGCCTGTTTTACGCGTTTGTGTGCCTGACGCCGTGGTATATGTGCCGGCATCTGCCGCTGCGGTTCGACCAACGCGGGCAAGCTGCTGCTGAACCATTTCGGCGCGCGCGGTGCTGGCCTCGGCGATCTGGGTGGAGATGGCGCGCGGCATCGCGCACTGGCAGAATTCCGATCCTGGGCTGCGTCCGGAGGTACCGCACCTGGTGGTCGTCGGGCTGTTGCTGTATTCGCTCTCCGTGGCGGTGCATTACATGCTGTTGGCGGTGGAGGATTCGCGGGAAGCCGAACTTCAGGCGCGCGACGCCGAATTGCGCGCGCTGAAGGCGCAGATCAATCCCGCATTTTCTGTTCAACAGCCTGAATTCGATCACCGCGCTGACCACCGTCGATCCGGCGCGCGCGCGGGAGATGTGCATCCGGCTCTCGGATTTTCTGCGCAACACGCTGGGGCTGGGCGAGCGCGAAAGCATTTCGTGGCGCGAAGAGCTGCAGCTTGCGCGAACTTATCTGGATGTCGAGCAGGTGCGCTTCGGATCGCGCCTGCGGGTGGAGATGAACGTCGACGAGGCGTGCGCGGACTGCATGGTGCCGCCGCTGGTATTGCAGCCGCTGATCGAAAACGCGGTGAAGCACGGCATCGCGACGCTGGTGGATGGCGGCACAATCAGAGTAGAGGGCACGAGTGAACGACGGGCTGCTGGAAATCAGCGTGGAGAACGGATTCGATCCGGACTCGCCAGCGCCGCGCCGTCACGGGCTGGGATTGCGCAATGTACGCAGCCGGCTGGAGACGCGTTTCGGCAGCGCGGCGCGCGCTTGAGCGCGCATACCGATACACAATCATTTTCGAGCGGAGATGGTGGTGCCCTGCCGGAGAAGCGGAATGATCCTGAACCGGGAGCGAGCATCGCCCATTACCGCGTCCTTTCGCGCCTGGGCGCGGGCGGCATGGGCGAAGTGTTCCTGGCCGAGGACACGCGCCTGCGGCGCAAGGTGGCTCTGAAGGTCCTGCTGCCGGAGGTCGCAGAGCAACTCCGAGCGTCTGGCGCGGTTTCTTCAGGAAGCGCGGGCTGCCTCGGCGTTGAGCCATCCGAACGTCGCGCACATCTATGAGATCGGCGAGAGCCGGCGGCATCGCATTTCCTCGCGATGGAGTACATCGAGGGGGAGACGCTGGAGGCGCGGCTTGACGGGCGAGCCGCTGCCGCTGGCGGAGATTCTGTCGATTGGCGCGCAGGTGGCGGACGCGCTGGAAGCGGCGCACGCGCGGGGCATCGTGCATCGCGATATCAAGCCGGCGAATCTGATGATCGGCGCCGCGGGGGCACGTGACGGTGCTCGATTTCGGGCTCGCCAAATTTCTGCCGGAGCCCTCCGCGAAGACTAGTTCGAGCCAGAGCGGCGACGCAGTTCATGACCAGCGGCGGCGTGGTGCTGGGGACGGTTTCCTACATGAGCCCGGAGCAGGCGCTGGGACGCGACGTGGATCATCGCACCGATCTGTTCAGCCTGGGCGTGGTGCTGTATCGCATGGCCACCGGCAAGCTGCCGTTCGCGGGCGCGACGCGCGCAGGAGACGCTGGCGCGGATTCTGCAACTCGCAGCCGGAGGCGATGGCGCGGCTCAACTACGAACTGCCGGAAGAGTTCGAGCGCATGGTCCGCAAGTGCCTGGAGAAGGATCGCGATCGCCGCTATCAATCGGCGCGGGAGCTGGCGATCGATCTGCGAAACCTGGAGCGCGGCCACGGGCCGCGCGTCCGCGCGATCCAGCGCGATTCGGGCGGTGATCGTGGACGATGAAGAACTGGCGCGCGGTCTGCTGCGCGAGTACCTGCGCGAAGCGGGAGGCGTGGAAGTCGTGGCGGAGTGCGCCAACGGATTCGAAGCGGTGAAGGCCATCGCGGAACACAAGCCCGACCTGGTGTTCCTGGACGTGCAGATGCCCAAGCTCGACGGCTTCGAAGTGCTGGAACTGATCGACCCGGGGGTCGCGGTGATCTTCGTCACGGCGTACGACCAATACGCGATGCGGGCGTTCGACGCCAACGCGGTGGATTATTTGCTGAAGCCGTTCAGCGCGGACCGGTTCCGGAAGGCGCTCGAGCGGGTGCGGCAGCGCCTGGGCAATCCGGTGCCGGCGGCGCGGAAAATTTCGGCGGCGGAGCTGTCGGCCGCGGCGCGTCCGCCGGAGCAGAAGCTGGAACGGATCGTGGTGAAGGACGGCACCAAGGTCCACATCATCCCCATGGACAAGCTGGATTACGTGGAAGCGCAGGACGATTACATCGCGCTGCACAGCGAGAAGAAGAATTACCTGAAGCAGCAGACCATTTCGAGCATCGAGGCGCAGCTGGATCCCGAAGCGATTCGTCCGCATTCACCGGTCGTACATCGTGAATCTGGAGCGCATCGCGCGGATCGAGCCGTACACCAAAGACAGCCGCGTGGCGGTGCTGACGGATGGCACGCAATTGCCGGTCAGCCGGTCCGGTCACGCGAAATTAAAAACTTTATTAGGCGATGTTGGTTGAAGATCCTGATATCATAAGAGTCCACCATGCCTGAGTTGCGTTCCGGCCTCGCGATGCTGTCCGACGCCACCACGCAGGGCGTCCGCGTGGAAGTCCTGGCGCAGCATTCTCCCGAAAACTCACGGCCCCAGAATGGCGAATGGGTGTTTCAATACACGGTTCGCATCACCAATCAGAGCGCGGAGACGGTCCAGTTGATCAGCCGGCATTGGATCATCACGGACGCGACGGATCGGACGCGGGAAGTGAAGGGATTGGGAGTGGTGGGCCAGCAGCCGGTGCTGGAACCCGGCGAATCCTTCAAGTATTCCTCCTGGTGTCCGCTGGAGACGCCGGTGGGCATGATGCACGGCACCTATCAGATGGTCCGCCAGAACGGCGAAGCGTTCGATATCGAGATCGCGCCGTTTGCGTTAAAAGCCCGTTATACCGTCAATTAGTCCTGGAACTTTCGCGTAGAAAGTCGCGGGTCTGGATCGATCTTTCCGGTGATATACTGGGCAGCCTCGGAGCTCCATCCAGATGTTGGCGAATTTGCGGCTCGCTGCCTTGTGTCTGCCTTTTTTCGCTACGGTTACGCTCGCGTTTCAGCACGAAGGTCCGCTGCTGAAGCCGGTGCGGGCGGAGTCCCTGCCGCGCGCGGATCTGCGGGTGGATGTGCCGCTGGTGCTGATTCCGGCGCATGTGACCACGCCTCTGGGGGTTTCGATCACCAGCCTGAAGGCCCGGAATTTTCACCTGTTCGAAGACGGGGTGGAACAGCGCATCACGCATTTTTCGAGCGAAGACGGACCGGTTTCGATTGGCGTGCTGCTGGATACCAGCGGCAGTATGCACAACAAGATCCGAAAATCGGCGGAAGCGGCGGCGGCATTTTTCAAGACAGCCAACGGCGACGACGAATTTTTCCTGATCGAGTTCAATGAGAAGCCGCGGCTGACCGCGCCGTTCACTCGCGACGCGAACGAAGTTCTGAAGCGAATCGCGCACGCCCACACCATGGGACGAACGTCTCTGCTGGACGCGATTCACCTGGGCATGGAACAGATGAAGTCGGCGCAGAATCCGCGCAAGGCGATCCTGATTCTGTCCGACGGCGGCGACAACCGCAGCCGGTATACCGAGACGGAGATCAAATCCGCGATGCGCGAAGCGGACGTGCAGGTATACGCACTGGGTATTTTCGATCCCGACGGCGAACCGAAGCGCACGCCGGAGGAGCGCTACGGTCCGCGACTGCTGGCGGATCTGGCGGCAGAAACCGGCGGCCGCCATTTTCCGGTTCGCGATCTGAATGACCTGCCGGGCTTATGCGAGCGAATCGGCATGGAGCTTCGGAATCAATATGTGCTCGGGTATTATTCGACCAATCCGCTCGAAGACGGGAGATACCGGCGCGTGAAGGTGATGGTGACGGCTCCAGCGGATATGCCGCCGCTGCGGGCGCACAGCAGGCAGGGCTATTACGCAGGAGCGCATTAGAGATCGATTACGACGCCAGCGTTGTGTCGACAATCGCCAGGCGATGTTTACCTCGGACGAAAGTTACTTCGGTCAGGCCGAGCACCTGGCGCAATCGATCGGCGGGAACGGCCATCGGTCCGGGCGAAGCAGCGGAACCGGGAGCCGGTTGCGGGAACGCGGTGGACATGGCCGTATGGAATGCGACCTTGCCCTCCACTTTCTGCATCACCTGATGGATGTGCCCGTTCAGGACGGTGACGGAGCCGAAGCGTTTTAACAGGTCGAGGGCCTGCTCGCTGTCCTTGGTGGCCCAGCCCCATTGCGGATAGACCGCCCATAAAGGGATGTGCGCGAAAACGACGATGGGAGTGCTCGAGGAGATCCCGGCCAGGTCCTTCTTCATCCATTCGAGCTGGTCGTCGCCGATGTCGCCCAAGCCATCCAGCTGCGCGGCGTTGTTCAGACCGATAAAGTGAACGCCTTTGTGGTCGAAGCTGCGCCATCCGCGGCCGAGGCTGCCGTGGCCGAAACGCTCCAGATAGAGGCTGCCGTTGCCGGCGATGATATCGTGCTCGCCGGGAACACAGACTAATTCGCTTGGGCGCAAGGACTTCAGGCACTGATCCAGGGTGTCGAACTGATCGGCTTTGGCGAGATGAGTCAAATCGCCGGTGTGGAGGATCAGATCGGGAGGATGCGGGAGGGCGTTGACCTTGGCGATCGCGGCCTGCAGGGTAGAAACGACGTCGGCATTGGCAGGGCGACTAAAACCGATGTGGGTATCGCTGATCTGGACGAAGTCGAAGCCGGAGGCGTGGGAATTTTCGCGATCGGCGCCTAGCAGGCGGGAGGTCGGCACGCCGCCAGCGAGGCTCCAGACGACGCCTCCGCCGACCCATTGCATGCACTGGAGGAAGCCGCGGCGATCGATGTCTGTTTCGTTGGTGTTATCGGACATGGAAGAATCCTTTCTAACAGACAGGACACGGTGGCGAGGGGAATTATTCGGCCGGGAATAAAATCGCGGTGAGAAGCGTCCTCTAAGAGGAGGAGAGTGTCCGTGGACGATCGCGCGGCCTATTTCGAACAAATCATCTGGCCGCATTCCCGCGCCGCGTACAACTTTGCGCGCTGGATGGCGCAAAACGATCATGACGCGGAGGACATCGTGCAGGAAGCGCTGCTCAAGGCGCTCCAGAACGCGAAGACACTGCGCGGAAGCGATGCCCGGCCCTGGCTGCTGGCCATTGTTCGAAATACGGCCATCAATTTTCTGAGCCGCGGGAAGTCGGCGAGGGAAACGGAATGGAACGAAGGGGTGGAACAGAAGGCGGACGGCAGTTCGGACCCGGAGCGCGGATTGATGGAACGGTCGCGGCGGGAGCGGGTCCGGGCGGCGATCGCGTGTCTGCCTCCGGAATTCCGCGAGGCGCTGGTGCTGAGGGAACTGGAAGATCTCTCTTACAAAGAAATCGGATTCGTGTTGAAGATCCCGCTGGGAACGGTGATGTCGCGACTATCGCGGGCGCGAACGCTGCTCGCCCGGGAATTGCTGACGGGAGGGAAGCCATGACTTGCGAGGAAGCCCGGCCGTTGATCGATGCTTACCTGGATCGCGAACTGGATCTGAGCACGGCGCTCGGGATGGAGCGGCACCTGGAAACCTGCCCGGTGTGCTCGGACGCATATCGCAAAGGGGAGCTGCTGCACGCGGAAATCGAGAAGGCGGATTTGAACTTCGCGTCGGACGAGATGCTGAAGCGGGTGCGCGAATCGGTGGAGCGGCGAGCGTCAGGGGGTCGCCCGGTGGCGAAAAGCTCGGCGTGGCGTTATGCGTCGTATGTGGGCGCGGCGGCGGCGGCGGTGGTGGTGGTCGCGTCGTTTCTCACGATGCGATTCGCGGGGCGCGGAAACTCGATCGATAACGAAATAGTGGACATCCACTTACGTTCTTTGATCGGAGATCACCTGATCGACGTTCCGAGCTCCGACCGGCATACGGTGAAGCCGTGGTTCCAGGGGAGGATCGATTATTCTCCTCCGGTGCCGGATTTGAGGGAGGCTGGGTTCGCGCTCGCCGGCGGACGGGTGGACGTGATTGAGGGACGCAAGGCGGCGGCGCTGATTTATAAGCGGAGGGATCACGTCATCAATTTGTGGATCATGCCGGGCAGCGGGCCGGTCGAAGGAATGCGGGAGATCCATGGCTACCGCGTGATGGCGTGGGCCAGCGACGGGATGGAGTATCGTGCGGTGTCGGACGTAGATCCAGCGGAACTGGAGGCCTTTCGCCGGGCTTTTGAAAAGCAGGCGGGTGACGTAGCGGTGCATTAGAATTTGAACATGCGTCGCTGTGTAATGTTCGCGCTTCTGGCTATGCCCCTGGCTTGGGGTCAGACGATCGTGTTGCAGACCAGCACGATTCTGGATGGCAAGGGCGGGGTGGAGAAGAATCGCCAGATCGTCATCGAAGGCTCGCGGATTCGCGAGATCCGCGCGGGAAAATCGGGCGCCACCTATGATCTGCGCGGTCTTACGGTGATGCCGGGATGGATCGATACTCACGTCCACCTGACCTGGCATTTCGATGCGAATCACAAGCTGGTGAGCAACGATAAGGAACCGAAAATCGCGGCGCTGTTCGCGGCTGAGAATGCCTGGATCACGCTTCAGGGCGGCTTTACGACGGTGCAGAGCGTCGGCGCCGCGATCGACGCCGATGTACGGGACCGCATCAATCACGGATCGCTGCCGGGACCGCGCATTCTGACTTCGTACCGCCAGATCAACAATACCAGCGGAGATCCGGATGCGCTGCGGGCTTTGGTTCTCCAGACCAAGGCCGATGGAGCCGACGTGATCAAGCTGTTTGCGACGGCGGGGATGGGTTCGGGCGGCGCGCAGACCATGACCGACTCTCAGATCCAGGCGGTTTGCGGGGAAGCGAAAAGCGTAGGGCTGCGGGCGGTGGTCCATGCGATTTCGGACGGAGGAGTGAAGGCGTCGGTGCTGGCGGGATGCACCGGAATCGAACACGGGAATTTCACCAAAGACGATACCCTGAAGCTGATCGCGGAGCGCGGAGTTTATTTCGATCCGAATCTGCTGGTGCTGCATAATTATTTGGATAGCCGCTCGAGTTTCCCGGCGATCAATGACGCGGCGATAAAGGCGCTTCAGGATGCGATCGCGCCCACGGAAGACGTGATTCGGCGCGCCCGCGCGCTAAAGGTAAAGGTCGTGTTCGGAACGGACGCGGTCGCCGGAGCGCATGGCCGCAACGCGGAAGAATTCATCTATCGGGTCCGCGACGCGCACGATTCGCCGATGGAGGAGATAGAAAGCGCCACGTCGGTATCGGCGGAATCGCTCGGGCTGGGCGATCAGATCGGCACCATCGCGCCGGGGTTTCAAGCGGACCTGGTCGCCACGCAAGGAAATCCTCTGGACGACATCACGGCGGTGCGGCGGGTGGTGTTCGTGATGAGAGGCGGAAAGATCTTCAAGAACGTCAAAGAAGCAGCGAAATAGGCGGGAATTAAGCTTTTTTCAAACCGGGCAGGCCGCCGAGTGACGGAGCGAAGCGCACGGCCCGCAGGATTGCCTCCGCGACAGCTTCTCCGGCGGCGACGCCGAGTGCGTCGATGGGAGCTTTGGCCGTGCCCGCCGACATCGCAACCACCAGATCGCCGTCGGACATGGTGTTCACCGGATTGATGGTGCGGGCCATGCCGAGGTGCGCGAGCTGCGCCAGTTTGGTCGACTCGACCTTAGTCAGCGACGCATTGGTGGCCACGACTACCAGCGTGGTGTTTTCACGCGCGGCCGTGGTCTGGCGTCCGCCCTTCATGAGGCGCGCGCCATTGGCGAATTCCATGCTGTCCGGGGCGACGCGAGCTCCCGCCATAATCTTGCCCGTTGACGGATCGATCACGTCGCCGAGCGCGTTGACGGCGGCCAGGGCGGAAACTTTGATCCCGGCGTAGCGGCCTTCGAGCTCCACCGTAAAGGATCCGATGCCGGATTTCATGGCGTTCTTGCCGCCCATCATCTTGCCGACGGTCGCGCCGGTGCCAGCGCCGATCGCGCCCTCGGCAACAGGTTTATCGGAGGCGTTCGCGGCGGCAGCTTCGCCCATTTCGCGGGTCGGACGAATGGCCGGCTTCCCGATGCCCAGATCGAACAGGATGCCGCAGGTCACGATAGGAATGGTCGCGGCGCCGAAGCGGAAGCCGACGCCTTTATGCTCGAGAAATCGCCGAACGCCACTGGCGGCTTCCAGTCCGAAGGCGCTGCGCCCGGCGAAGACCACCCCGTGAATCCGATCGGTGACGTGCATCGGATTCAGCACGTCCCATTCCTCTGTTCCGGTAGCCGAGCCGCGGATGTCACCCCCGGCGACGGCGCCGGCCTCGCACAGTACCACCGTACACCCCGTCAATCCGTCATAATCGGAAGCGTGGCCGACCAGGATACCCGGAATATCCGTCAGACCCTTCATTGCACCCACATGTTAACATCCTCACTGATCCTGACGATTCGGGCCGCGGGAGACTAGATTGCTCGATTTTCTAAAACCGCCAGTGGAGTCGTTTCAGGATTTCATCATATTGAGCGGCCGCGCGATCCGGAACATTTTTCGCAGTCCGCACTACGGCGACGATATTTTCCAGCAGATGGACGTGATCGGCGTAGGCTCGCTGCCGATCGTCATGCTGATCGGCCTGTTCAGCGGCCTGATCATGGGATTGCAGATGGCGCGCGCGCCTTGACCACCTACGGCGCGCAGGGGCAGATCGGGCAGATCGTTTCGTTCACGCTGATTCGCGAATTGGGGCCGGTGCTGGTGGCGTTGCTGGTGGCCGGAAGAAACGCCAGCGGCATCGCCAGCGAACTGGGATCGATGCGGGTTACCGAGCAGATCGACGCCATGCGCGCGCTCGGCACCGACCCGATTCAGAAACTGGTCACGCCGCGTCTGATCGCGCTGACGGTGGTGCTGCCGCTGCTGACCATCATCGCGGATTTCATTGGATTGATCGGCGGGTATCTCATCGCCTGGTCGCAGCTCAACATCCCCGGCTCGCAATACTGGACCTCCACCTGGCAGTACCTGGAATATAACGACATGGTGCAGGGTCTGGTGAAGCCGTTCGCGTTCGCGATCATCATCGCGCTGGTGGGGTGTTTTTATGGATTGCGCACCTCCGGCGGCACGCAGGGCGTGGGACGCGCCACCACTAAGGCGGTGGTGGTTTCCTCCATCTGGATTTTCGTAGTGACGTTTTTCATCGGCAAGATCTTTGTCAATCTCTAAAAATGGCGGACGATTCCATCCTGCGGTTTGAAGACGTCAGCCTGCATTATGGCGAGACGCCGGCGCTGGTGAACGTTTCTTTCGAGATGGGCGCCGGAGAGACGCGTAGTGGTCTTGGGCGCCGCGGGAAGCGGCAAGACCATGCTGCTGAAGACCGCGATCGGTCTGGTGAAGCCGGACTCCGGCCGAATTGTTTTGTTCGGGCAGGACGTTACCAGCATGAAGGAAAGCGAGCTGTTCGAGCTGCGCGCGAAGGTCGGCATCTTGTTTCAGGAGGGCGGACTGTTCGACTCGATGAACATCGCGGACAACGTCGCCTATCCGCTGCTCAACCAGCCGGCGCTCAGGCGCCAGCACGCCGGGGCTTCGAACGGAGAGGTGGAGGAGAGAGTGCGCGAGTCGCTGCGCTTCGTGGAGCTGGAACAAACTTTGCAGAAATTTCCGAGCGAGCTGTCGGGTGGCATGCGGCGCCGCGTCGGGATCGCGCGCGCGATCGTGACGGAGCCGCCGCTGGTACTCTACGATTCTCCGACCGCCGGCCTGGATCCGATCACCGCCAACACCATCATCGCTTTGATCATAAAAGAGCGCGACTTACGGAATACGGCGGCGATTATGGTGACGCATCGCTATCAGGATGGGCATCTGATGGCCAATTTTCGCTACAATCCGGACAGTGGGCAACTGGAAACCGTGGCGTCGAACGGGGCCGGGGGAAACCGCCTGAAAACCAAGTTTATGGTCATGAACGAAGGGCGGCTGGTGTTCGAAGGTCCACAAAACGAGCTGAAAGCCTCTACCGATTCCTACGTCCGGAAGTTCGTCAAATAATATGCCCCTCAATAACAAGGCGAGCTGGGCGCGGTTGCGGGTCGGGCTGATGGCTCTGGTCGCGCTGATCATTCTGGGCGCTTTGGTCTACGTGCTGTCCGGCTCACAGGGTTTGTTCCGCAGCAAGAGCGAAATCTACGTCTACATGAACGATTCGTCCGATACGGCAGCCGGCGCGCCGGTCCGTTTGAACGGAATCCTGATCGGAAAAGTAGCGCACGTCGGTCTTTCCGGCTCGGATCAGCCCGGCCGGATTGTAAGAATCACGCTCGACATCGACGACGAGTTCATGAAGCAGATTCCGGCGGACTCCCAGGCGCAGATCGCCCAGCCGAATCTTCTGGGCACTCGCTACATCAACGTCAGGAAAGGCCAAAGCAAGCAGCCGATCGCGGCGGGAGCGGAATTGCATAGCGAGAACGCTCCGGAACTGGAAGACCTGTTCCAGCAAGGGGACACGACGCTCGCCGCGCTGCAGGACATTTTGAAAAAGGTGGATACCATCGTCGATTCGATTCAGAGTGGCCAAGGCACCATCGGCAAGCTGCTGTCGGACGAGACGCTCTACAAGAAAGTCCTGTCAATCGCCGACGAGGCCCAAAAGCTGATCGCGGCGGTCAACTCCGACCAGGGTTCACTGGGCAAGTTCATTCGTGACCCGGCGATTTATGACGACGTTCGCGGCAGTGTGGACCGGATCAACAAGATGATCGACAACGTCGATCAGGGCCAAGGAACGGTGGGCCAGTTGATGAAGAATCCGGCGCTCTATAACAACACGGACGCCGCCGTCACGGATCTGCGCAAATCGATCGCCAGCCTGAACACGATTCTGGCGGACCTCAACGCGGGCAAAGGCACCGCCGGGAAACTGCTGAAGAGCGATGAGCTGGCCGATCAGTTGAAGGGCACGATCGGACGCCTGGACACCATGCTCGATGCCATCAACAGCGGCAAGGGGACCATCGGCCAGTTGATGGTGAATCCATCGCTGTTCGAGTCGCTGGACGGGACAACACGCGAACTGCACGGTTTGTTGAAGGACTTTCGGGCCAATCCTAAAAAGTTCCTGCGCATCAAGCTGAGCCTGTTCTAAGTGCGCCGACTGGTGGTCAATGCCGACGATTTCGGCTTCACGCGCGACGTGAATCAGGGAATCGTGGACGCTCACCGCGAAGGAATACTCACGGCGACAACATTGATGGCGCCCGGCGCTGCATTCGACGACGCAGTGCGTCTGGCAAAGGAACATCCGTCCATCGATGTAGGGTGCCACCTGGTGCTGGTCGGCTCGCCCGGATTTCCGGAGTCGGTGGCCCAACTAATCCGCGCGGTCGCGCTCAAACGAATTCGGGTGTACGAGGCGATGGCCGCGCAAGTGCGAAAGATTCTGGACGCCGGCATCGCGCCGACGCACTTGGATACGCACAAGCACACGCATTTGCTTCCGCCGGTGTTGGATGCGGTGGCACGAATCTCGGAGGAATTCCGGATCCCCTGGGTGCGGCGGCCGTTTGACTTCCCGCTCCACGCGAGTGGAATTGCCTGGAGCAAACGGGCGGTGAGCACAGGGTTCCGTGTGGTGAGGCCGCGATTCGCAGGCATTCTGAAGCGGCACGGCTGCCGGTCGACAGACCATTTCGCGGGTTTCCGAATCACCGGAAATTACGATGCAGCAGAGCTTGCGGCGCTGATTCGGGCGCTGCCCGAAGGCTCCACTGAATTCATGTGCCACCCCGGACGGTGTACTAATGAGCTCCGCGCGGCGAGCACACGCTTGAAAGAAAGCCGGGAGCGCGAACTCCGGGCGTTGATCGATCCTCAGGTCCGCGCGGCGTTGACGGAAGCGGGAGTCGAATTGGTCAACTATCGGCAACTGCAATAAAAAAAGGGCCGCGCCCAAAAACATCAGGCACGGCCCAGACTCAGGAGACAACTACTGCTTGAGTAGCGAGAGCACCTGCTGCGGAGCAGAGTTCGCTTGTGCCAGCGCGGCAATGCCGGCTTGCAACTGGATCTGCGCTTTGGTCAGATTGGCGGACGCCGAAGCCATATCCGCATCGCGGATTCCGGACTCGGACGCCGCCAGGTTGGTCAACTGCGAATTCGCCAGATTGACGGCGTAATTCATCTGGTTTTCGCCGCGTCCCACGGCTGCTTGCGCGTTGCCGAGGCTGGCCACCGAAAGCGCGAGCTGGTTCACCGCCGCGGTCGCGGTGGAGATGTTGCTGATGTCAGCGGTGGAGCCGCTGCCGTAGGTGGACGAGGTAAGCACCGCGCCGCCGTTGGCGCCGGAGACTCCATCGGTAATCCCGACGTTGGTCCCGGCGGTCGAGCTCAGCGGAGATGCGCCGAGGCTGACTTTGAATCCCGAGCCCGCGCTCAGGAAGCGGATACCTTCCGCTCCATTCACGGGCGCGGAGGCGGTGGTCCCCTGTTCCTTGAAGACCGCGATCTGCTTGAGCGTCGAATCGTTGGAAGCGGCAATCGCGGAATTGATGGTCGCCAGCGCCTGGTCCAGAGTGCCTGCGTTGCTGGCGGTCAAAGCGACGTTCAGCGAATGTTGCTGGCCCGTCGGATCCACCGCGGAGATGGAAACGGTCTGCGCGTCGGCGGCATTGGTGAGGCCGGTGAACTGATAGACGTCGGTGTTGGTGCCGGAGTTGACGCTCTGCTGCGCGCCGGCGGAGTTGAAGCTGTCCTTGGCGCTATAGACGCTGGATACGCTGCCGAGCCCGGCGGCGGTGGCCGCGGCGCCCGCGGCATTCGTGCCGAACCCGAGAACGTTCACCGCTCCTCCACCGTAGAGGTTCAGGCGGAAGTTGGTGCCGGTGCTGCTGGAGATCGTGAGCGCCCCGGCGCTGTCGCTGGCGGAAAGTCCCGCTGCGCGCGTCGCGGCGTTGGCATTGAACGCGGTGTTGAGAGCGTTGATCGCGGAGACTTCGGCGATGGTGCCGGCGCCGGCCGTGGTGGTGATGACGCCGAGATCGATGGTCGCTCCGCCGTTGATCGAGATCTGGGCGTGCTGGCTTCCGCCCGCGATCGCCGGGATAGCGGCGCCGGTAATCGAGCTGTAGTCGAAGTTGCCCGCCGCTGCCGCTCCGCCGCCGGCCGCGTAGCCATTGGAATTGGCCCACGTTCCGAACCCCAGCGTGTTGCTGTTGTCGTTCGCGGTCTGGACCTGGAAGCTTTGGCCCGCTTTCCCCACAAACGAGATCGCGGCCGTTGCGCCCGATCCGGTGCCGACCGCCTGGATGCCGGTGGCCGCCAGTGCCGCGTTTCCGGCGATCGCTGTGTTGATCGCGGTTACCGTCAGCGCCTGGGTACTGTCCGCGGCAGTCAGTGCCACGGAGAATTCGCCTTGCGAGCCAGTCAGGCCCGCGCCGAGGATGCGGACGTTGACCGTCTCGGTGCCTGGCGTGACATAGGTTGCCTGAGCGCCCGTCGCGGAGACGTTCGCTGAAGTCCCGGTTGCCGCCAGAACCGGTCCTGCGACCGTTTGATAGTTGCCGAGAAACGCGGTGGCCACCTGATCGTCGCCTTGCACCTGGAAGGCCGTCGAACTGGAGCTGAACGACAGTTGCTGCTTGCCGGTGGAATCCGTGTTGACGGCAGCGGCGATGTTGGCGTTCTTGAAAGCGGTGGCCTGCTGGCTGCTGCCATTGCCCGCATTCTGGATGGCCAGATTGATCGCCGTCACCAAAGTGTTGGCATCCGTGACGCCCGTAAGGTTCACGGCCACTTTGATGGTGTTGTTGCCGGTGGTGTCGGAGAATCCCGGTCCGGTGAAGGAAAAATTGGTGGTGTTGTTGCTGATGGACGACTGGTTCGACGCGTTCGCCAAAATCGCCTGGACGCTGGTGCTGCTTCCGGTGCCGAGATCGGTGCCCGCCGTCCCGGTGGCCTGCACGCCTTCGAGGCCGAGGCTCTTGGCATCGACAGTAGACGAACTCAGATTGACCGAAACCGTTCCGTTGGTTGCCGCGCTCACGCCGTTGGAGGTTGCGCCGCCGCCGACGAACACGTTCAGATTGGTGGCGAACTTGCCGCCCTGATTCAATCCGATGGCCTGCGCCTGGCGGTTGACTTCGCTGATCACGCTCTGGAACTCGGCGTTCAGCACGCCGCGATCGCCGGTGAAGGATCCCGAGGCGGACTCGGTGGCCAGTGTGCGGGCGCGATCGAGAAGCTGTGAAATGTTGCTGATGCCGCCGTCGGCAATCTGCAACTGGCTCAAACCGTCGTTGGCGTTCTGAACGCCTTGCGTCAGCACCGCTTCGTTCGACCGGTCCGAGTTGGCAATCGCCAGGCCTGCCGCGTCGTCACCGGAGTTGACGATGCGCAAACCGGAGGTCACCTGGTTAATAGTCTCGCTTTGAAAATTCTGCGTCTGACGCAGGTAATTCTGCGCCTGCAAGGACGTGACGTTGGTATTGATGGAAAACACGGATTCTTCTCTCCTTGAATTGAGTTCCCCGGGAATCCTTTCCCGGTCTGCTTTCACCGGGCCTTATCGGCCAGGATGCAAGGACCTTGAGAAGAGAGCGGCTGTGCCAACGGCCGAACTGCTAAAATGAACGCGTCGGGCGGTTAGCTCAGTTGGTTAGAGCGTCTGGTTTACACCCAGAAGGTCCGGGGTTCGAGTCCCTGACCGCCCACCAACAAGTCCTAACCCGTTAGTGGGTTACCGCGGAGATCCTGAGGATTGGGGAAACTGGAGCAGCCGTTTCACGTGTGGGAACGTGCCTGCTTGTTGGCTCGAACGGATCGCGGTGAGTGTTGCTACAGTTAGTGTGAGTGGACATCCCGCGACCATCGGCGTTGCGCCTTAGATTGGCCGAGGCTGGATCGAATGACGGGAAACCGCTTCGGATCGGATTGGTGCATGACCGCGGTCAACCCTCGCCCTGGGTGCATGCTCTTGTCGGGTTTCTTCGACAGATTCCCGGATTCGACGTTCACCTTTTCAGCGCAGTCAATCGAGGACCAGCGGAATTAAAGAGGCCCCCCTGGCTGGTGGACCGCCTTCACTCCATGAGCCGGGAAAGATTAGATCCGTTCGGGGAGATCACGGTTGACGTGTGCAATTCCGTCACTCCCGAATTTATTGATTCCATTCGGGCTGCTGACTGCGGGGTGATCATTTGGCTTGCGGGGTGCCAGGATCCTGACGTCGATTTTCAGGGCGTAGCCGAACACGGAGTCTTCACTGTCCGGCTTGGGGACCGGAACCGCGTCATTCCCTTCTGGGATGAGGTGGCCGATGGCAGCGCGACTTCTAATGTGACCATCTTCTGGCATGACCGCTCATTTACGGAAGGGCGGGCGGTGCGGAAAGTTGAGACTTCCACCACACAAGGAATGTTCCTAACGACAAACGCGGAGCAACCTCTGGTTGGTGCAATTCAGATGCTCGCCGCCCTGTGCCTGGACATCCAGCGTGGAGGCCCGCGGTTCGAGGAACAGCTTCGCCGCTTGACGCCGGAGCCACTGGACACCTCCGCTGGGCACGACTGCCCTTCCAACCTCGACGCGGCGAAATTCGTTCTGAGCAAGTTGGCGCGGAGCGCATATTTGCGATGGAAAACCCGCGGGAGAACCCCAAAGTGGTTTGTCGCTTTGCGATCCAACCTGGGCGATTCGATTACCGATCCGGCACAACTGGATTTGACTCGATTCAAGGAGGTTCCTCTGCCGGCCGGGGTCGAGGCCATGGCCGATCCCTTCTTGTGGGAGACGGATGACGCCCAGTATTTGCTGTTTGAGGAGTTGACGGCGGGACAACCCCGTGGGCGGCTCGGGTGCGTCGAACTTTTGCCGAATGGGCGCTGCTCGGAGATGACGGTCGTATTGGAGCGGCCTTACCATCTCTCCTATCCATGTGTTGTGCCTTCCGATGGCGACCTTCCCGAAAGGAAATCGAGCGTGTCGGCGGGGCCTGTGCTGAGCATTACGAAGAAGAGGAACGCGGCCAGCCTCAACCGTCGCATGTTTTCCGACTGAAGCAACTCAGCGCGGGACGTTCGCCAGGGATCTGCATTTAGGGGTTCCGCGGAGGCGGAATCGAACCGGGCTGATGGATAAACAAGTTCCCATAAGCCATCGCCCACAGGAATCCGAGAGACACATGCCCGTTGTCGTTCGGATGAATTCCGTCCACAGACTCGTCGGTATGGACGCGAAACCACTCATATCCTAGATGATCGCCGTCAAAAACGTATGCCCGGTTGGCGGCCGCAATCGCGGTGATCGCCGTGCCGTACCGACTGATGAGGGCATTCGAAGCCGTCACGTCCCACTGTCCTAGAGGGTTTGAGATAAAGATCGGCTGATGCAGAATGATTTTCTTAAAACCAGCTTTTATGAGCGCGGCCGTCATCGCCTGCAGTCTGGCGGAGTACTCCTGCTCGCTTGTGGCGATGGCCACTTTCGCGTCATTCGTCCCGAGCATGATTTGTACCACGCTCACATGAGCCTGGGTCATGTTGGTGATCGCGCCGCGCAAGGTTGGGCCATCGGGGAGCCAGTCCGCGGTAGCCGATCCGCTGGCTCCTAGGTTCACACTGCTATATCGGCCGCTGACGGAATCGAATTTATTTAGAAATCGCGGCAACTGAGCGCAGGCCGGCGCTTGATTCGACGCCCCCACCCCTTGCGTGATGCTGTCCCCAATGCACCCTATAACCACCTTCGCGCGAACCGGGCTTGGGCGTTCCGGCTGAGCGGCAACGCTGGCTGGAACTCCAAGAAAACATAAGACTAAAATGAATTTCAACAACCTGACCGTCCCTCCATCATTCGCCGTCGCCTATCCTATCACAGGAAGAGTTGGGACTTGCCTGCCAAGCCAGCCATCAACGTGATAGCCTAGCCAGAGAATGCGTCGTTCAACTGGTCGTATCCCCAGTCTCGACGGGTTGCGGGCGTTGTCGGTAGCTTTCGTTATCTGGGAACACCTTAATCTTTCTGGGGCGCTCCCCTTTGACCAAAAGTGGATCGGATTTGGAAATCTTGGCGTAAGAATTTTCTTCGTCATCTCCGGTTTTATCATCACCGCTCTGCTCCTAGATGAACTGGAAGCTACCGGATCAATTTCACTCCAGGACTTCTACATACGTCGCGTTTTTCGAATTATCCCTATCTGGGCGTGCTTTGTTGGCGTCATCCTCGTGGCGCTCGCCCTCACCCATCGCTTTCCAGGCGGCAGAGAATTGATAGCGGTGCTGACGTTTAACGTCGACTACGTGAAAATGGCGACGGTCGACCTTCAGCATTTATGGTCGCTATCAGTTGAAGAGAAGTTCTATTTCCTGTGGCCGTCCGTGCTTTTCTTTTGCGGAGCAAACAGGGCGTCGCGGATAGCATGGATAGTAGTGCTCGTAGTTCCTTTACTGCGGATGTACGAGGCCCACTTCGGAGCCACATTCGAAGCGCCAGCGTACTGGACCTTTCATCAGAACGCCGATGCGCTGGCCGTCGGTTGCATTCTGGCCCTCAGTCGATCCTGGCTCGCGAATCACGAAGGCGTCAAGAACCTTGTTTCGCGGCCTTGGATGAGCGGATTCATGTTGCTGATAACCCTTGGCCTTGCGACAACGCAACACCTCGGCAACACGTGGTGGACCGGACCAGGAATTTCCGCCCTGAATCTGACGATAGGCGCTCTGATCTGGACTGTTGTTAATGATACTCGATCCGCTCTGGCCCGGATCTTTAACGCTTCTCTGATGCGCACCCTTGGGCTTTGGAGCTTTGGCATCTATCTGTGGCAGCAGCCCCTGACGTTCCATCGCAAAGTCGGGATGCTGGCGGTGTTTCCGGTCAACGTGCTGGTTGTATTGGTCGTTGCCTGCGCCGGATACTATCTGATCGAAAGAACACTCCAGTCTCTCGGGCGCAGTGTCGCGATTTTAAGGCGCATGGATTATGTGCTGCTTGATGGATCACGGCGATGGACCACGTGACGAAAAACTAGAAAACAGCGCGTTGGTCCAGAGCGCTGAATCTTCGCATTCGCTGATCGTCGAACTGAGCACACGGAAGCCCCGCCAGGAAGGGGGATTTTGGGTTGGCTCGGGTCTCCCAGGGCACACCGGCGATGCAGATGGGTTGGACAAAGCGACGGCGATTTTCTGCGGGTTGCTCTGCCTGAAGGCGGCGCTGGAAGCGGATGCCGTGCCCGGCGACGCTGACGAAAACGCCTCTCGGTACGATGCGACTCCGCGAGCTGAAGCCAGACACTGGCCACAATCGGCGTTGCGGTATTCTCTAAACACCAAGCACGGCCTCGACGGATGCCTGTGCCGCGCTCACCAGTTGCTCGATTTCGGCTTCGGTGACCACCAGCGGGGGAGCGAAGTACAGGGCATCGCCGGGCGCTGGATGAGGGCCACCCGCGGATCGGGTTCTGGTAACCACGCCGCGCTTCATCATCTCGGATTGTAAGCGCGGCGCGATCTTCCGATCGGCGGCGAAGTTTCTCTTTGTTGCCCGATCTTCGACGAACTCCACCGCTGCCAGCAGGCCCTTCCCGCCGCGAATATCGCCCACGTTCGGGTGATCTTCGAAAGCGGTTTTCAGCGCAGCATGGAGCCGCTTGCCCATCTGTTCCGCGTTCGCGCAGAGATGTTCCTGCTCTATGATGTCGAGATTCTTCAGTGCCACCGCGCAACACGTCGGATGGGCCGAATAAGTGTAGGCATGCATCCAGCGCTCCGCCGGCGGGACCCGGTCCATTACTTCCTTGATCGCCGGGCTCACCATCATCCCGCCCAGCGGCAGGTACCCTGATGTCACACCCTTGGCGAACGATAAAATATCCGGTTTCAGGTTCCAGTGCTCACTCCCGAACCAGCGTCCGGTGCGGCCAAATCCGGTTATGATCTCGTCGGCGATCAGGAGCACTTTGTGACGCGTGCAAATCTCACGCACCAGCGGCCAATAATCGTCGGCCGGATAGATCACGCCGCCGGCTCCTTGAATGGGCTCGCCAATAAAGGCAGCCACGGAATCGGCCCCTTCGCGCAAAATCGCTTCCTCGAGTTCGCGAGCGGCGGCCTGGCCGACTGTCTCGCCCGGCTTGGCGCCTTCGAAACGATAGGGATAACAAGTTTGGATGTGAACGAAGCCCGGCACACGCGGCTCGAACATCTTCCAGTACGCGCCCATTTTTGTCGCGCTCATGGCCTGCAGCGTGACGCCGTGATAGGCTTCGCCGCGCGCGATCACCTTAATTTTGCCGGGGCTGCCGGACGCCTTCCAATAAAATCGAGCGGTCTTGAAAGCAGATTCGTTCGCCTCGGCGCCGCCGCAGGTGAAGAACACGGCTTGCATCTTGGCGAGTTCCGCCAGGCGCTCCGCGAGCATGATCGCCGGCACATTGGAAGACCCGGCGTATCCGGAAAAGTAGGCCAGTTCCTTCATTTGCGCGGCAGCGGCATCCGCCAGCACAGCACGCCCGTGGCCCACGTTGACATTCCACAACCCGGATAACCCGTCAAGATATTCGCGCCCCGCAATGTCGAACACCTTCGCGCCGCATCCGCGCACATAGATGACCGGTTCGGAATGGTCGTGAAGCGGGTGAATCAGGTGTTCTTGATCAATGGCGACAAGATCGGCCGGAGATTGCGTCATGCGTACTCCTCTGAGCGGGTGAAAGCACAGCATACCATCGCCAGCCGGGAAGCGCCCGAGGGTGGCGCGTTGAATTGGGGTAAAATCGCTTAGCCCGATGCCCCTCTCGCCCGGCGACAAACTCGGACCCTACGAGATCCTGGCGCGACTGGGCGCAGGCGGGATGGGCGAGGTCTGGAAAGCTCGCGACACGCGATTGAACCGGCTGGTCGCGATCAAGACGTCGCAGCAGCGGTTCTCCGAACGTTTCGAGCAGGAAGCTCGCGCCATCGCGGCTCTGAACCATCCGCACATTTGCCATCTTTACGACGTCGGGCCGGATTATCTGGTCATGGAGTACATCGAGGGCACGGCCTTGACGGGCTCCCTGCCGCTCCCCCAGGCCTTGAAGTTCGCGGCGCAGATCAGCGACGCGCTTGACGCCGCGCACAAGAAAGGAATCGTTCACCGCGATCTGAAGCCCGCGAACATCCTGGTCACCAAGTCCGGCATCAAGCTGCTGGATTTTGGCCTGGCGAAATTGCGGCCGACCAAATCTGTCTCAGAGCCGCCCGGCGACAATACGCTGACGATGGCGATCACCGGCAAACACGAGATCGTCGGCACGCTGCAGTATATGTCGCCCGAACAACTGCAGGCGCAGCCGGGCCATGAAGAGGTGGATGCGAGAAGCGACATTTTCTCGTTCGGGGTGCTGCTGTACGAAATGCTGACCGGCAAGCGAGCGTTCGAAGGTCCTTCCGCGGCGAGCGTGATCGCGGCCATCATAGAACGTCCCGCGCCTTCCGTGGCTTCGCTGGGGCCGGCATCGCTCGACCGGCTGTTGCAGCGATGTCTGGCCAAGGATCCCGACGATCGCTGGCAGACCGCGCGGGATCTGAAAGCGGAACTGGAATGGATCGCCCGGGAACCCACTGAACCGGCCACGCGGCGTGCGCGCTCTTCCGGGTGGAAACCTCTTCCCTGGGTCATCGCCGTGGCAGCTCTTCTGCTACTGGGAGGGGCATGGTCCTTTGCTAAGTTCGGCAAGTCGCCCGCCCGTCCGAACGCGTGGCGGTTTCAAATTTCGATCCCGCCCGACCAACGATTGAGCGCATACGGATCGTTCGCTCTGTCCCCCGATGGCCGGCTCCTCGCGTACTTCGCCGCGAATCCCGACGGCGTTTATCATCTTTGGGTTCGATCCGAAGAATCACTCGAGGCACGGCAGATACCAGGCACCGACATGGTGGAATCTACTCGCGCCGGAGTGCCGCGGCCGCCCTTCTGGTCTCCGGACAGCCGCTTCCTGGCGTTTGGATTCAACGGAAAACTGATGAAGGTGGATGTCGCGGGCGGCGGACCTCCCCAATTTGTCTGCTCGATCCCGGATGCCGCAACGGGTGGTTCGTGGAGCGCCGCGGGAGTGATGCTGATCGGCAACAACCAAGGCGGCCTGCTGAAAGTTTCGTCGGAAGGCGGTGCCCCGTCCCCGGCAACAGTCCTGGATCCAGCTCTCAAGGAGCGAAGTCACAGCTACCCGGTGATTCTGCCGGATGGCAAGCATTTCCTGTACTTGCGCAGTGGCGGACGGGAAACTACCGGCATCTACGTGGGCTCGATCGGGAACCAGCCGGAAGCCCAGCCCGCGAATCGATTGCTTTCGAGTTTCGGCGACGTTGTCTTCGTTCCTGGATCGAACTCGGTGGGGGAGCTTTTGTTTTTGAATGAAGGGCGCCTGCTGGACCAGCGCTTCGACGCAAAGCGCCTGGAACTGGTAGGCCAGCCGGCGGCGGTCGCCGACCAGGTCGGCAATTTCGCCAGCTACGGTTTTTTCGCGGCGTCCGGGAATCATGTGTTGATCTATCGGGTGGCGAATTTGACCAGCCAGATGAAATGGTTCGACCGCGATGGCAAAATCCTCGACGTTGCCGGAGAGCCTGCCGTCTACGCGCCTGGCGTCGCACTTTCGCCTGACGGCTCCAGAGTTGCTGTCTCTCGCGGCGGAGATATCTGGCTTTACGAGTTTTCAAGGGGCGTGAGCACCCGATTGACGCTCGGGGTGGGCACCAATGTCGATCCGATATGGTCGCCCGATGGCAGTCGTGTGATCTATTCCTCCGGCCGGGGGAACGCGGGCGACTTATACCGGAAATTTGCCAACGGGACCGGGCAGGACGAGCTCTTATTCAAGTCGGACCAAGCGAAAGTTCCCTCCAGCTGGTCGCCGGACGGACATTCGTTGCTCTATACGGTCGGGGCGAGCGAAGACAGGAGCCTGTGGATGCTATCGCACGCCGATGTCGCCGGCGAGCGGCAGCCAGAACCATACATACAGAGTCGCGCGGTCGCCGAAAAGGCGTATTTCTCACCGAACAATCGCTGGATCGCCTATGTATCGGCGGAATCGGGACGCAGCGAGGTGTATGTGCAGACCACCGAAGCAGGGAGTTCGGCCGGTCAGGGAAAGTGGACCGTGTCGAAAGCCGGGGGGACCAATCCGCGCTGGCGGCGCGATTCCAGGGAACTGTTTTATCTTGCCCCGGATGGCAAGGTCATGGCCGTGGACGTCCCCGGGAACGGACCGTTTCAGCCGGGCGCGCCGCACGCGTTATTCCAAGGACCGGCTCGATCGGCCGTCCGCGGCGGAAATGATTCTTCTCCATCCTACGATGTGACCGCCGACGGAAAGCGGTTTCTATTCCTGGTACCGGATCTGGACAACACGCGAGTTCCGTTCACTGTTCTTCTGAACTGGACGACCGCAATCAAAGAATAACCCGGTGCCGACGAAGGCGGAATGGTTTCGACGCGCTTCGATCGTTTGAGACGCTAAGATTGCGAAAGAAGCGGCTGAACGAAATCATTTCGAAAGAAGAAATCAAAGCTCAGGCATGGCCACGTACGCTGAGAGAGGATCGATGAATCGCCCGAAACTTTTCAGAACGTCCTCGATCTGTTGCACCACCCAATCCACTTCCTCGTCGCGAATGACGTAAGGCGGCATGAAATAGAGGACGTTGCCGAGGGGTCGAAGCAATAGCCCGCGTTCCAGGAAGGCGGCGGCGAGCCGCGGCCCCAACTGATCAAGGTACCCGGCGCCGGTCTTCTGATCGGGAATAAGTTCGAGGATGCCGACACCGCCGATCACGCGAATATCTCCTACGATCGGCAGGGCGTTTAGCGGTCTGAGGCGTTCTCGCAGTTGCCGCTCCAGCGCCTGCACCCGAAGCAGAGATTGATTTTGCTCCAGCAGATCCAGACTGGCCAAGGCAACGCTGCATGCCAACGGATTCGCCGTGAACGAGTGGCCATGAAAGAAGGTGCGCGTGCGATCCTCGCTTAGAAAAGCTTCGTAGATCGCATCCGACGCGGCCGTGACCCCGAGCGGGAGATAACCGGCCGTGAGCGCTTTCGACAAGCAGACGATGTCCGGATGCACGTCGCCATGCTCACATGCGAACATCCGGCCGGTGCGGCCAAAACCGGTCAGCACCTCATCGGCGATCATCAGAGTTCCGAATCTGCGGCACAAACCTTCCACGCCTGAGAGAAATTCCGGCGGCCAGACGATCATTCCTCCGGCGGCTTGCAGCATCGGCTCCACCAGAACGCCGGCGATCGAATCGCCCTGCTCGCTCAAGAGACGTTCCAGATCCCCCAGACAATCGACGCGGCATTTCTCGCGCCGCAATCCCAGTGGACAGCGATAACAATACGGCGCGTGCGCGCGCTGGACGTCGAATAGAAGCGGCGCGAAAGGACGCGTGAAGATGCCCTCTTCGCTGGTGGACATCGCGCCCACCGTATCGCCATGATAAGCATGATGGAGCGCGATAAAACGCATGCGGCGGGCCTCGCCACGATTCCGCCAGTATTGCAGCGCCATCTTGAGAGCGACTTCCACCGCCGTCGATCCGTTATCGGAATAGAAAATCCGCGTGAGCCCGCGCGGCAAAACGCCGGCCAGCCGCCGGGCCAGCTCCACCGCCGGAGCGTGAGTGCACCCGGCGAACATGACATGCTCCAGTTCGCGCGCTTGTCTCGCCAGAGCTTCATTCAACGCCGGATGGCTGTGACCATGAATATTCACCCACCAGGACGAAATTCCATCCAGGATCCGCCGGCCGTCAGCGGTGTAGAGATAAATTCCCTCGCCTCGGACGATCGGAAGCGGCGCGGGAGCGGTCCGCATTTGTGTGTACGGATGCCACAAAAATTGCGCGTCGGCCGCGAGAAGGTCCGCGGAATTCATTTTTCGATCCTCCGATGAAGATACTGGGCGAGTCTGCCTTCGCCGTCGAATTCGGATTCAGCCCAGCGCTGGAGGGTTGCGCTGGTCAGCGAATCGAACCGCGGCATTTCTCCGATCACGGCGATGCCGCCGAATTTCTCCACGGCAGCCCGGTTTTCCGGATTGCGCTCGCCGCACATCACCGCCCCCGCGATCGGAATCGTGCGTCGCCGCAGCGCCTCCACCGTCAGTAAGGAATGATTGATGGTGCCCAATTGGGAACGCACCACGATCAGCGCCGGCATTCGCAGCGCCTCGATCAGGTCGATCATCAGCTCCTTGTCGTTCAGCGGGACCAGAACACCGCCGGCTCCCTCCACCACCCAATAGCGTTGCGGATCGGCGCGTCGCGCCAGATCGAGCAGCGATTCCATCCGGATGGATTCCCCCGCCAGACGCGCGGACAAGTGTGGAGAAAGCGGCCGCGGGAGACGAACACCCTTGCGATGGATTCTGTCCTCGGGAAGACCCGCCAGCGCCGCCACGTCGCGAGTATCGTCGTCTTCGGGAAATCCCGTTTGCACCGGCTTCCAATATCCAACGTCTTGCGGGTGCCGGTAGCGATGCAGCAGCGCGGCGGAGACGGTGGTTTTGCCGATTCCGGTATCGGTTCCGGTGACGAACAAACCGTTCATGAGCAGTTCACGGCTTTCTCAAGCGACAGCGCGAAGCGGTCGACCATTGCTTCGTCCAGGTCGGCATGGACCGAAATACGCAGACGCGCCGTTCCCACCGGAACCGTTGGCGGACGGATCGCGCGAACATCGAAACCTAGGGCCTGCATCGCCTCGGTGACGCGCATGGCCAGACCGTTATCGCCAAGAATGACAGGAATGATCGGCGAATCTCCCGCGGAAACGTCGAGTCCCGCTTCGGCCAGCAGCCGGCGCAGGCGGCGGCCCAGCTGAAGCACGCGACTTCGACGCTCTGGCTCCATCTCAACCACGTCCAGCGCGGCGTCCAGGCCGGCGGCAATGGCCGGGGGCGGCGCTGTCGAAAAAAAGAAACTGCGGGCGCGCTGGATCAGATATTGAATCGTCATGCCGGAGCCCGCGACGAAAGCTCCGCTGACGCCCAGAGCTTTACCCGCCGGGTTGATCGAAAGGAACACTTCGCCGGAAACGTCGGCGGCTTCGATCAGCCCGGTGCCTCGCGCACCGTACAGGCCCACCGCGTGCGCCTCATCCACGATCAGCGCCGCTCCGCTGGTCCGGCACAATTCGGCATATTGCTTCAACGGCGCGGCGTCACCGTCCATGCTGAAGATTGATTCGGTCACGATGAAGCGCTGTCCGGTTTCTGGCGACGCTTCGATCCGTTCGCGAAGACCGCGGGCGTCGCCGTGCGGAAATACGACCCGGTCCGCGCGGCCCAATCGCATGCCGTCGATCAGGCTGGCGTGATTCAGCGCATCGGAAAAGACGACGTCGCCTGGTTCCAGAAGCGCGGACAAAACTCCGACGTTGGCAGCGTAGCCGCTGCTGAAATACAGCGCCGCTTCGGTCCCTTTGAACGCGGCGAAGCGCCGCTCGATTCGGGAGAACGCCTCTCGTTCGCCACGGATCAGCCGCGAACCGGTGGAGCCGCAGCCTTCCGATTGAATGGCCGCCGCCATGCGATCCCGAATTCGCGGATCGGAGGCGAGTCCCAAGTAATCGTTGGAGCAGAAATCGATTCCGGACGGCGGCTTCAGAGCGCGCATCAGACCGGCGGCTTCGAGTTCGCTCAACCGCCCGGCGATGCGGCTTTCAAGGGACTCCTTCGCTGCCCGCGCGCCGTGCATTTTACGTGGCCGGTTGCAATTGCGTCAGCAGCGCTTCGTCGTCGGCCGCGGAAGAGTTCGGCGTGGTCAAAAGTTTGTTGCCGATAAAAATGGAATTCGCCCCAGCGAACAGCGCCAGCGCTTGCGCCTCAGGCGAGAGTTGCAGACGGCCCGCCGCGAGGCGGACCCGCGACTTCGGCATCAGAATTCGCGCGACGGCAATGGTGCGCACAAGGTCCGCCCAATCCACCGGTGGAGCATTCTCGAGCGGCGTGCCCTCGATCGGGACCAGCAGATTGACCGGCACCGACTCCGGTTGTGGATCGAACGCCGCGAGTGTCGCCACCAGATCGCAGCGATCCTCAGCCGATTCGCCCAGACCCAGGATCCCTCCGCTGCACAGCATCAGCCCGGCTTCGCGAGCCACCCTCAGAGTCTCCAAACGATCGTCATACGTTCGCGTGGTGACGATTTTCGAATAGTGATTCCGGCTGGTGTCGAGATTGTGATTGTAAGCGTCCAACCCCGCCTGCTTCAGCCTTACCGCCTGCTCCGCGGTGAGCATCCCCAAGGTCGCGCAGGCTTCCAGATCGAGCGCTTTCACTTCAGCGATCATGTCCAGGACGCGTTCGAATTGCCCGGCGCCCGGCGCCGATCGCCACGCCGCCCCCATGCAGAAGCGATGCGCTCCACTTTCCTTCGCCATGCGAGCCGCTTCACGAACTCGCTCGACGCTCACAAAAGACTCGCGCTGAAGCCCGGTGTCATAATGAGCCGACTGCCCGCAATACGAGCAGTCTTCGGGACAGCCGCCGGTTTTGATCGACAACAGATAACATCGCTGGATATCGTCGATCGCGTGGTGAGAGCGATGAACCGTGTGAGCTTCAAACAGCAGGTCGAACAGCGGCCGTGAGTAAAGCGAGAGGGCTTCTTCGCGCAGGCTCATGGGGGAAGCTTCATGGTGCGGCTCAAACGCACCGTGCGCAAGATCAATTTAGTATTGGCGTAGATAGTTGAGCGGTTCAACTATTGCCTATAATGGATCGTGCGCATTCAGGCTTATCTTGAAAAGAGTCCGGTGTATCAGATCCGCCGCGCGTCGCAGGTGTTGACCGCCCAACTCGAACAAATGCTCGAAGGTTCGCCGGAGGGGCGCGACCTCAGTTTCCTGGAGGCGTTGCTGCTGGTTTCCATCTTTCTCGAGGATCCCCAACCCGCGCAGCCCTCCCGCCTCGCCGATACTTTTTCGACCACGCGCGGAAACATCAGCCACTGCATTTCGAGTCTCGAGGCGAAAGGCCTGGTTCGCCGCCGGATCGATCCGGAAGATACGCGTGCCTTTCATCTGACGCTGAAGCCCTATGGCCGCAAGCGCGCTCTCGAATTGATCGGCATTCTCGACCGTTTGCAGCGCCAATTGGAACGGCGCATCGGAGCGGTGGAAATCGAATCGGCTCTGTCGGTGATCGAGCAGGTCGAACGGGTATGTTCCTCGAATGCCGGTTCCGCTTCAACTTAAATTTCTGCGTTGTGATGCCGGCGTTGGAAGCGATTTTGGGCCCGATCACCTCTTGCGCGAATTCCCGCGCAAAAAATGCCGGTTTTGGGACTCAGTGTGACCCCCTGTCCGAGTGGGTACCCCCGTCGGCCATATTGCCCTTATATAGGTCCCGGTAGCAAAGAATGCACGGTCTGTCGAGCCGGCAGAGCGGGTCACGGTAGGGACATCGAACGCGCCTGCGCAGCACGACGGATACACCTGCCACGATGACCAGTGCGACCACAATCCCGGGGATCATTAGATGAGACACGACCGCTCCCCTAACGAGAGGGGTACCAGGCTACAGACGTTTCAACCCTGTTTCGTCTGGGCTTCGCCGCGGTTCAACGATACTTCGACTGCGGCGGGCAGGCGAAGCGTCTGGTAAACAACACAATAGCGCTCGGTGAGGCGAAGCAGAGTCGCGAGTTGTTCGTCGGACGCGTCCGTATCCAGCTCGAATGCCATACGAATCCGCTGGAAACCGACCGGGACTTCCTTAGCCACGCCGAGGGTTCCGCGAAAATCCAGGTCGCCTTCGGCGCGGACCACACCGCCGCGGAGATCCACGCCGATGGAGGTTGCCACGGCGGCCATGGTGACTCCGGCACATGCCGCCAGAGCTTCCAGCAGCATGTCGCCCGAGCAGGCGAAAGTACCGTTGCCTCCGGTGGCCGGATGTAGTCCCGCCTCCACCAGCGCCTTTCCGGTCTGGATGCTGCATGTGATTCGGTCGCCGATCCTGCCCTCGGCTTTCAGGGTGATCATTCCGGCGCCCGGCTCAGACCGATACCGTTCCTTCAACGGCGCCTGTACAGCCCTTAAATCTTCGCTATTCATCGTCTTCAATTATCTCCAAGAGACCGGCGGGCGTCATCCGTGGGTCGGAAAGAAAGCTAAATGGTTAGAAGCATTGATCTTTCATGGACCTCTGAGGGACGCCATACCCCTAGGCCGAAAGTACGGTACCCGACCTCGACTTTTTCGAGCCTCGTTATAGCCCGGCTATTCCAGTACAGAACTCGCCGTTCCAAAACGAAAGGAGGGTTTCCCAACACACGGATTCCAACGATATTGAGACCATGAGAGCGATATTGATTTGCCCGGATCCAACACTGCGGAAGAGATTCGAAGAGGCCGCGGCCAGCCAAGACCACCTGGCCCTTTCTAAAGGTTCAGACCATTACCCGGACTCCGACGGTTTTAGCCGTATGGTGCGGACGTGGGCGCCGGACGTGATTTTCATGAGTCTCGAAGAGCCCGACGAAGCTTTCCGATTGTGCGCACAGCTGGACAGCGAGTTTCCGGGGTTGCAGCGAATCGCGCTCGCGCTGACACCCGATCCGGGCAGCTTTCGCCTCGCTCTGCGCCTGCAGATGCGAGAACTGCTGGGTGAGCCCTTCGACGAATCCGAAATGGCCCGCGTCCTGGCCGACGTCGCGAAGCATCTGGCGGCCCATCCGCCGACCATCGGTTGTTCAGACCGCTTCTTCGCGTTCATGCCGGCGAAAGCGGGCGCGGGAGCTTCCACCATAGCCGCGAATCTGGCCCGCGCCTTCAGCACCGCTCCGGGGACCCATCCGTTACTGGCGGATTTCGATACCTACTCCGGCGTCGCCGGATTTCTGTTCAATGTCGAGCCGGAGTTCGGAGTTTCCGACGCGATCGCGATGAGTAACACGCTGGACAACGAATCCTGGGAACGCCTGGTGAAGAAATCCGGCAATATCGACCTCCTGCTCTCTGATTCGGCACGGCTGGATGACGCCGCACGCAAGCCGAAACAGATTTCGGATCTGCTCTCGTTCCTGCGCCGCACTTACAGCGTGGTGAATGCCGATCTGCCGGACTCGTTCAACGACACGACGCTGGCCGTCCTGCGCGAAGCCAACCGGATCTTCCTGGTGACCACGCCGGAACTTGTAAGTCTGCGTCTGGCGCGCCAAAAATCGGCGATTTACCGCAAACTCGACCTGGAAGGCCGCGTTTCTCTGATCGTTAATCGCGTCAGCAAGCGGATGGAATTGTCGCTCGAAGAAATTGAAGAGGCGGTGGGACTTCCGGTGATCGCGTCCATCCCGTCGGAATACGCGGACGTCGCCAAAGCGATTCGCGAAGGCCTGGAGCCGCCGAGCCTCACTCCCGCGTTTCAAAAGCTGGCGGAAACGCTGCTCAACAAACGGTGGGAGCAAACCAAACGGAAGCGCTTCGTGGAGAGATTCGCCATCGCGCCTCTGCGCTACAGCTTCCGCTAGAGCCCGTCCTGTATCTCGCGCCATCAGCAGTATGATGGCAACATGATTACGGACCAGGAACGGGCCAGGGCACTGGCTCTCCTCGCTCGGAGCCGCACGGCCGTGCTGGATGCTGTGGCGGGCGTCACCGAGGATCAGGCGAAATGGAAACCATCGCCGGAGCAATGGTCGATTCTCGAATACGTCGAGCATCTGGCCGTTTCCGACGATGCCCTGGTAGCTTTGGTGAAACACGCGCTCGAATCGCCTGCCCGCGTGGAGTCCGGCGAAGAGCGTAAAGCGCGGGAGCAGAGGATTCGCGAGACGCCGATCCCGCGCGGCGTCAATCGTGCGCCAGACCACCTCCGCCCAGCCGCTCGATTCAGTTCGCTGGCCGAAGCCGTCGCCGCCTTCCTTGCCGCACGGGAAAGAACCCTGGAATATGCCGGCGCTACCAGCGACGAGCTCCGCCAACACTTCAGCTCGCACCCTGTGCTGGGTCCCTTGGACGCGTATCAGTGGTTATGCGCGAACGCGCACCACGCCGAGTCGCACGCCGGCCACGTGATGGAAATCCGGGGCATGCCGGGATTTCCGCCGTCGCTGGCCTGACTGGAATGCACTCACCGGTAACAAATCGCGCGGGGCTGACCGGGATATTATTAAAGACGATCGAGCCCGGAGGTGGACTATGTCATTGAATACCGCACAGCGATTCGCCGCTTGCCTTCTGCTGCTGGGAGGCGCCGCGATGGCCGCCGAGTTTCCGGATCCTTCAGTGGACGTGAAAAACATCAAGGGCGATCAGACCGCCGTGCTTGCCGGGGGCTGCTTCTGGTGCGTCGAAGCGGTGTTTCAGCAGATCGAAGGAGTGAAAAAAGTCGTGTCCGGCTATTCCGGTGGCGACGCGGCGTCCGCGCACTATGAAATCGTCAGCACTGGGACCACCGGCCATGCCGAATCCGTGCAGGTGACTTTCGATCCGCAAAAAGTTTCCTACGGCCAGATTCTCAAAGTGTTCTTCGACGTCGCTCACGATCCCACGCAGCTAAACCGGCAGGGGCCCGACGTAGGCTCGCAATACCGTTCCGTGATTTTCTACTCCAATGCGGACCAGAAAAGGATCGCCGAAGCTTACATCCGGCAGTTAGACGCCGCCAAGGTGTTCCACTCGCGCATCGTGACGCAGGTAGTGCCACTTAAAACCTTCTATCCGGCGGAAGAGCATCACCAGAACTTCTGCAACCGGAACCCGACCAATCCTTACGTAGTGCACGTGGCCATGCCCAAAGTGGAAAAGGTGCAGCAAAAGGTCCCGGAACTGGCGAAGCAGAAGTAAGCGAAACGCCGCGGCGTTCTTTCTAGAGACGAAAGGTTGGAGGCGCGGGGGGGAATCGAACCCCCGAATAAAGGTTTTGCAGACCTCTGCCTTACCACTTGGCTACCGCGCCGGATCTGCTTTCATTGGAACCCGCCCGTCGCCTGGATGTCAAATCAACGATTTACTTTTGTGGATTCGCGTTTGGCTGGCTGGACGCGGGGCGGCCTTGCGTGCCGCGTCGCCGGCCGGGACCACCGGGCCGTTCCGGCCAGCCCCGCTGGCGCTGCTTCAACTGCTGCCATTGCGCGGCCGTCAAGGTCATTCGCAGCTTCAGATCCATCTGCGACACGGCCTTGGTCAACTCTCCACGCGCGGTGGCCAGTTGGGTGATGGCTTCGTTCGCTTTGGCCTGATCCACCGGGTCCTCATTGAACGCGGCGGCTACGGCTGATTCGGCGTTGTTGACTTCACTTCGAAGCTGCAGCATTCGCGGGCGAAAATCGTCCTGCGTCTGGCGAATTTCCTTGATCTGCGCTTCGGTGAGGTTCAGATCCTTGGCGAGCTGCCCATCCCACCACGGGCGCGGACCGCGCGGGAACTGCGCGCTGGCTGTCGCCGGAAGCAACAGGGCGGGCAGCAAAAGGGCGATCCCGAACCGCATGCGCATGTCTACTGATTATCCTCAAAAAGTTCGTGGATGGGTGCGGCAGCCTGCGGCTCGGTCGACTGCTCCATCGAGTACACGTCGGAAAACAGCTTCGCATCCGCCGAATCGGTGTGGACGGGCGGCGCGGAAACGGGCCGGTATACCAAGAGTCCGATCACCAGGAGGCATGCGGCTGCCAGCGCAGGCGCCCACTTTACCCGCGAACGCGGCCTTTCGCCAAGCCTGGTGTAAATGGCTCGCCGTTGCGCCGCCAGAAATGCCGGAGAAACCGCTTCGGGTCGCGCTGCTTCCTGCCTGCGCTTTTGAAACGCGGCCCATCGCGCCGCGCACTCCGGACAGCTTTCCAGATGATCGTTATTTTCCGCCAGGCCATACAACCGGTCCAGCAGTTCGTCGTCGCTCACATGGCGATTCATTTCTTCCCCTCATACAGCCCCGCGTACAGATCGCGCAGATCGTCGCGGAGCTTGCCCATGGCGCGGAACATGTGCGCCTTCACCGTACCTACATCCAAGCCCAGCATACCGCCGATTTCCTCCAGGCTCATCTGCTCGAAATGGCGCAGCGTGAAAACCGCCCGCTGGCGGGGCGACAATCTCGCCAGAGCGGCGTTCAAACGGGCTCCGATCTCGCTCGCAAAGTATCGATCCTCTGCTTCGGGCGCCCTCGAAACGGCCATCGCGAGAATAGCCCGCTCATCTTCCGGAGCCGGCCGTTTTCTCCAGAACTGCCATTTGCGGGAACGCAGACGATCCAGGCAGGTATTCACAGCGATCCTGGTCAGCCAGCGCGCCGGATCCTCCAGATTACCCATGCCTTCGCGCCGAAGAGCTTGAAACGCTTTCAGGAAAACGTCCTGCGTCGCCGAATCCGCTTCATCGCGATCCTGAAGAAAACGCTGGCACAACGAGTAGACACGCCGCTGCTCCGACGTCATCCACGCGCCGAAATCGCGCACTCCGGGTTCGGTTCGTTCGGCCAAAAAGGGCTCGGCCATCAGCCCCATCATACCTTTGAGGACGGGTCCGGTCACCGGAAGTTTACAGTGCTTAACTTCCACTAAAGGAAGCGGATGCGGATGTTACTGCGCGCCGAAGGCGGGAATCCGCGCGGAAACCAGCGCGCTGGAGTCAGGCCGAAGCTCAGGCTTGCGGGAGGGGCGTACCTCGATTTCATCCAGGAATTTCGAGACCGGCAAACGCTCGCCCTCGATCGCCGGGCTGGTGAACACCGATCCCTTAGGCAGCTGATCCAGATCGCGGCCTTCCTCGACGACCATTTCGTGCTCGATCCAATTGGACAAGGGGATATTGCGGAAGAACAGGCGCTCCTGCATCACCATGCTGCGTTTCGATGCTGTAAGGGACTTACTTTCACGGACATAGCTGCGCTCTTCCACTCGGAAATCCTGCATGAACTCATCGAGCGCGAGGCGTTTGGAGGTCTCCTCGGTCGCTTTGATCCGCTCGTCCATGGTGATCTTCTGCGAGCTGATGGTGGCGCGCGCTTCGGCGAGCGTTTCGCGTTCTTTTGCTAGCGCAACCTCCATTTTTGCCTGCATAATGTAGAACGACAGCAGAGCGCTCCCGCCGGCCACGAAGACCGGGAGGAACATCCAGAGAAAAGCATCCATATGCATGTCTAAAATCCTGCCGATTATCTATCGGGCGTGCATGGGAAGAAAGTTAGGGTCGTAAGGGAATTAACTTAGAGCGGTCCATAACCTGGAAACGACTATGAACATTGCGCACTCCCGCCGCCAGTTTCTCGCATTCGCCGCCGCCAGCCCGTTGCTGGCCCTCGGCGGAGACGACGTCATCGCCAGCCCCAAGGACGCGCTGGAAATCATGGATTTCGAGCCGGCAGCCCGCAAGGCGATTCCCATTGCACACTGGGCCTACATGGCGACCGGAGTGGACGACGACGCCACGCTCAAAGCCAACGTCGAAGGATATCGCAAGATTCACCTTCGTCCCCGCCGTCTGGTGGATGTAAGCCAGGTGAGCCAGAAAGTGGAGCTGTTCGGCACTACCTGGGACAGTCCGATTTACATTTGCCCGTGCGGCAGCCAGAAGGCTTTTCATCCGGATGGCGAGATCGGCACGGCGCGCGCGGCGAAGGCCAAGAATACGGTGCAGATGTTGTCCAGCGTTTCGTCGACCTCGGTGGAAGATGTGGCCTCTGCGCTGGGAAGGCCGCCGTGGTACCAGATGTATGCTCCATCGACCTGGGACTCGGTCGAGAAGATGACGCATCGCGTGGAGGCGGCGGGATGCCAGGTGCTGGTCCTGACTGTTGATTTGAACGGCGGCCGCAACACGGAATCGGAGCGGCGGCTGAGCAGGGCGGATACGCGGCAATGCTCGATGTGCCACACCGCGGCGCCGGGCTCGAATTCCACCAAGCCGATGTTTACGGGTCTCGGCCGCGGAATGAATTCGCCAAGTTATGACTGGATCTTCGTCGACAAACTGCGCAAGCTGACTCAAATGAAGTTGATGATCAAGGGTCTGCTGACGCGCGAAGACGCGGCGCTCGCAGTGGAGCACGGGGCCGATGGGGTGGTGTGTTCGAACCACGGTGGGCGCGCCATGGATGACGGACGCGCGTCGATCGAAGCGCTCGGCGAGGTGCTGGATGGCGCGGGGGGACGGGTTCCGGTGTTTGTCGACGGCGGCGTCCGGCGCGGAAGCGACGCGTTCAAGGCGCTGGCGATGGGCGCCAAGGCGGTTGGCATCGGGCGGCCGTATCTGTGGGGCCTGGGCGCGTTTGGTCAGGCGGGAGTGGAGCGGGTGATCGACATTCTGCGCGCGGAATTGACGCTCACGATGCGACAGTGCGGGGCGCGGACGGTGGGGGAGATCAGGAAATCGTTTCTGGCGTGAGCGGGGAATCACCGTGGCAAACCGCATTGGCCGTTGGCTGACTTTCGCCAGGCAGGTAGTCATAGCGATAGCCGCAGTGCCGGCCCATCGTGCTGGCGGTTCGCGCTCAAGCCGCTGCGCAGACGACGCGGGCGGGTCTCAAATTTGATGTCGCTTCCATCAAGCCAGCGGCTCCCGACTCAGAGCACTTCATGTTCGGCATTCGCCCCATGCCGGGCGGCGGAATCAATGCCGCTAACGTGACGCTAAAACTGCTGATCCAGAACGCATACGGCGTTCGGGATTTCGAGATTTCCGGCGGACCGGGATGGATCGGCACCGCGCGCTACAACATCGAAGCTAAGCCCGATTCGCCGGCGGGTCCGAATGAGTGGAAAGAGATGCTTAAAAATCTTCTAGCCGACCGCTTTCAGCTCGCCTTCCATCGCGAAACCAAGGAGCTTCCGGTTTACGCATTGATGCTGGCAAGGAAGGACGGCAAGCTGGGTCCGGGGATGGTCGAATCGAAGGAAGGCGGGTGCGTCGCGCGCGATCCGTCGAAACCGCTGGGGCCGCCGGGACCGGGCCAGAAGCAGTTTTGCGGAAACGTCCTGATGGGGTTATCGCAAATGACCGCGACTGCTTCCACGGCCGCCGACATTGCCCCGCTGCTGTCGTTCGCCGTTGGCCGCAAGGTGATCGATAAAACCGGATTGACCGGGAAGTACGACATCACGCTGAAGTACACACCGGACGAAAATCAGCGCGCGATGATGATGCCGCCGGGCGCGCCGCCGACTCCCGCGCGGGGCGACGCGCCGGGTCCGTCGTTGTTCTCGGCGCTTCAGGAGCAGCTCGGATTAAAGCTCGAAGCACAGAAGGCGCCGGTGGAGATTTTGGTCATCGACCGCGCGGAGAAGCCCTCGGAGAATTGATTTCTGCTCAAGCCCGTGGCATCCACCGCTTCCTTTGGTCGCGGCTCTGGCGATCTTACATTGATTGGGAGCCGTCGAGTTTCTGGCCGCTGATCAGGGCGGTGAATTCCCGGAATCGCATACCGCCCAGCGCGCGAAAGATGGAGCCGGCGCGGAATGTCAGGCCGGAGAAGAAGCCGTCCCACTTGCCGAGAAACGCGGCGGCGCCGAGCGCGCGATCGACGTCGAACAAGACGTCGCCTTCGTCCGGATCGGGCGCGGCGTGCCAGGTTGCGCGGATTCCTGGGAACAGTCGGATCTTTTTTTGCGCGATGGAAATGCGCCCCGCCAGGTCGGCGTCGGCCCAGAAATGACCGAAGCGCGCATCGAAATAATTAATCCCTTTGAGGAACGCCTTGCGCACCATCAGCGCGTCGATACCGGGGTATTCCACGTCGACCGCATCGCTTTGAACATCGATCGACAGGGTGGGAATTGTCTCGCCACGGCAGGCAGCGGCCAGCATTTCGCGGGTGGGCAGAGGATAGATTTTTGAAACCGGCCGGCCTTCCGGGTCCACCAGCAGCGGACAGGCGGCGATGGCGTCGGCGTCCGGATCGAGCCGCTCGGCCAGGCGTTTCACGGTATCGGGCGCGACCTCGACGTTCGGCGAAAGGAAGAAAAGCAATTCGCCCTTGGCGGTGCGGGTGGCGATGTTCATCGCCCGGGTGGCTCCAAAATGATGCGGCATGCGCATCATGATGACGGACTCGAAGTCGGCATCCATGCGGCCACTTTCATCCTGACTGCCGCAATCGACCACAATCACTTCCAGCAGTTCGCGATCCTCAGAGCGCTCCAGCGCCTCAAGGGCGCGGCGCAGCGCGGCGGCCTGATTATGGACCACCAGAATCGCGGAGACTTTCGGCTCTACCGGTCCGGCCTGGTCGGGATGCTCTTCGGCGATGGTCTCGACTGGATCTTCTCGCTTGGCGGTGCGGTCCGTGGTTCGACGTGAGCTTAATGGCATGAATTCGCTGGCTTTGGCGCTAAGACGGGCGGGCTCCACGTCCGCCGCGGGCGGAAAATCTGCCCCACACTAGAAAATGATATCAATCGGCCGCGTGTACGCGCGTCGGGGAATGAATCTCCTGCAAGGCTCCAGACGCGGATGGGATCGCGACGGCGAGAGGCGATGGCTTCCACCGCCGCACGCGCGCCGCTCATGGTGGTGATGCACGGGACCCGGTAGGTCACGGCGAATTTACGGATCGATTTCTCGTCGGAGAAGGCATGCGCGCCGCTGGTGGCGGTATAGATGATCAACGCGAGCGAGCCGGCCTTGAGCAGATCTACGGCGTTGGGACGTCCTTCATTGACCTTGAAAACCGTCTTGACGGGGATACCCGCGGCGCGAATCACAGCGGCGGTTCCGCGCGTCGCGGTCACTTCGAGGCCCAGTTCGCTGAAACGCTTCGCCAGCACTACAGCGCCGGCTTTATCGCGATCGTTCACGCTGATGAACACTGTCCCTTTATCCGGCAGCGGCGTGCCCGCGCCCAATTGTGCCTTGGCGAACGCTTCACCGAAATTTTCTCCGACGCCCATCACTTCACCCGTAGAACGCATTTCCGGCCCGAGCGTGGGATCCACGCCCGGAAATTTATTAAACGGGAATACCGGCGACTTGACGAAGTACTGCGGCACTTCCAGCACGCCCGTGGCGTCGGTGAAATCGGAAATCTTCTTTCCGAGCATCAGCCCGACGGCGATTTTCGGCAGGGGAACGCCGGTCGCCTTACTCACGTAAGGCACGGTGCGCGAGGCGCGCGGATTCACTTCCAGCACGTACACCGTTCCGTCCTTCACTGCGTACTGGACGTTCATCAGGCCGATGACGTTCAGGGCGCGCGCCAGCCGTTCGGTATGCGAACGAATCGTTTCGACCACCGCGGGTGCAAGCGACGTCGCCGGCAGCACGCAGCTCGAATCGCCGGAGTGCACGCCTGCTTCCTCGATGTGCTCCATGATGCCGGCGATCAGAACCGAGCCATGTTGATCGGCCAGGGCGTCCACGTCCACTTCGGTCGCGTCTTCGAGGAAGCGGTCGATCAACACCGGACGATCCTGCGAAAAGACCACGGCTTCCTGCATGTAGCGGCGCACGGTGTCTTCGTCGTAGGCGATGACCATGGCGCGGCCGCCGAGAACGTAGCTGGGTCGAACCAGAACCGGGAATCCGATGGATCGCGCGACGGCGCAGGCCTCTTCGACATTGATCGCCGATCCGTTTTCAGGCGAAGGAATTTTCAGATCGTCGAGCAGTTTCCCGAAGCGCTTGCGATCTTCGGCGAGATCGATATTTTCGGGATCGGTGCCGATGATCGGCACACCGGCGGCCTTCAGCGGCAGGGCTAGAGTCAGCGGCGTTTGTCCGCCGAACTGCACGATCACGCCGTCGGGCTTCTCGGTGTCGCAGATATTCAGGACTTCCTCAAGCGTCAGTGGCTCGAAGTACAGGCGATCGCTGGTATCGTAATCGGTGGATACGGTTTCGGGATTGCAGTTGACCATGATCGATTCGACATCGAAGCTTCCTGCAGCGCGAAGGAAGCGTGGCAACAGCAATAATCGAACTCGATTCCCTGGCCGATGCGATTCGGGCCGCTGCCCAGAATCATTACCTTCTTTCGTTTCGAGGGCGCGGCTTCGCACTCCGATTCGTAGCTCGAATAGAGATACGGCGTGAAGCTCTCAAATTCGGCCGCGCAGGTGTCGACGCGATTGAAGACGGCGTTGACGCCCAATTCCTGGCGACGCTTTCTAACGCTCAGGGCATCGGTGTTCCAGGCCCGCGCCATGCCGCGAATCGGAAATTCCGTCGCGCTTCAACTCAAGGAAGTCCGCTCGCGAGGTCTTGTCTAGAGAACCGCCGGTGAGGCTTTGTTCGAGGTCCACCTGTTCCCGCACCTGGCGCAGGAACCACGGATCGATGGATGTCAGTGAGTGCACCTGATCCTCGGTGTAGCCGCACTCGAAGGCGTAGCGGACATAGCCGAGACGATCCGGATTCGGAGTGATCAGGCGAGGCTCGATCAGGTCGCGAACATATTTGGTCGCGCCGTCGGACTTCCCGGTTTCGAGGCTCCGCATGCCCTTTCCCAGCGCCTGTTTGAACGTACGGCCGATGGCCATCACTTCGCCGACGCTCTTCATTTGCGTGCCGAGCACCGGCTCCGCGCCGGGGAATTTTTCGAACTGCCAGCGGGGAATTTTGACGACAACGTAATCGATGGTCGGTTCAAAGCACGCCGGAGTCTGCGCGTGATGTCGTTCTTGATTTCGTCGAGGCGATAGCCGACTGCCAGCTTCGCGGCGATCTTCGCGATCGGGAACCCGGTGGCCTTCGATGCCAGCGCGGAACTGCGCGAGACGCGCGGATTCATCTCCACGATCACCATGCGCCCGGTTTTCGGATCGATGGCGAACTGCACATTCGAGCCGCCGGTATCGACACCGATTTCGCGCAGGCAGGCAAGCGCGGCGTCGCGCATCATCTGATATTCGCGATCGGTTAAGGTTTGCGCCGGCGCCACGGTGATGGAATCGCCCGTATGGACGCCCATGGGATCGAAGTTTTCGATGGAGCAGACGATGATCGCGTTGTCCGCCTGGTCGCGCATCACTTCGAGCTCGAACTCCTTCCAGCCGAGGACGCTTTCTTCGATCAGCACTTCGTGGACCGGCGAAAGATCGAGGCCGCGATCGAGAATTTCTTCGAGCTCCTCGCGATTGTAGGCGATACCGCCGCCCGTTCCACCCAAGGTGAAGCTGGGCCGCAGGATGACGGGGTATCCGATGCGAGCCGCGAATTCCAGGCCCTTATCGACGCTGTTCACGAGTTGCGATTGCGGCAGATCGAGGCCGATCTTCTGCATCGCGTCTTTGAACAGCAGGCGGTCTTCGGCTTTCTTAATGGAATCGATCTTCGCGCCGATCAATTCCACGCCGTACTTATCGAGCACGCCGGCTTCGGCCAGCGCCACCGATAGATTCAAGCCGGTCTGCCCGCCGACGGTGGAGAGCAGGGCGTCGGGCCGTTCCCTGCGGATCACTTCTTCGGCGAACTCGACGCTTAGCGGCTCGACGTAGGTCCGATCGGCGAGCTCGGGATCGGTCATGATGGTCGCCGGATTGGAATTGATCAGCACGACTTCGTAGCCGTCGGCGCGCAGCGCCTTGCACGCCTGAGCGCCGGAATAATCGAATTCGCAAGCCTGGCCGATGATGATCGGACCGCTGCCGACGATCAGAATGCGATGAAGATCATTTCTGCGCGGCATGTTGCTCCATCAGCGTGACAAAGTCGTCAAAGAGGTAACGCGAATCGTGCGGCCCGGGCGCCGCCTCGGGATGATATTGCACGCAGAACACCGGGTGCTCGCGATGACGGAAGCCTTCGAGCGTGTCGTCGTTCAGATTGGTGTGGGTGATTTCGAGTTCGATTCAAATTCAGCGAATCGGGGTCGACGGCGAAGCCGTGGTTGTGCGAGGTGATTTCCACTTTCCCAGTGATCTTGTTCAGCACCGGATGATTCGCGCCGCGATGGCCGAACTTCAGTTTGTAGGTCTTGCCGCCGAGCGCCAGCCCCAGGATCTGATGACCCAGGCAGATGCCGAACATCGGAACCCGGCCGATCAATTTGCGCATCTGGGCGGCCTGATATTCCAGCGGCTCCGGATCGCCCGGACCGTTCGATAAGAACACGCCGCTCGGCTTCAGGGCGAGCACATCTTCGCCGGTTGTGCCGGCGGGAACCACGGTGACGCGGCATCCGGCGTGGACCAAGCGCCGCAGAATATTGCGCTTGATTCCGAAATCGTAGGCGACCACATGAAAGCGCGGCTGGGCGCCGTCGGATTCCAGATCGGAGGGCGAGCACGGATCGACGCCGCTTGGTCCAGTCGTAACGTTGCGCGGTAGAGACGCGCGTCGCCAGATCGAGCCCGGTCATGGAAGGCGAATTCCGGGCGCACTCGACCAGTTCTTTCACCGTGGTGCGCTTGGCGGACAATACGCCGCGCATCACGCCGCGGGATCGAAGGTGGCGCACCAGTGCTCGCGTATCGATGCCGGCCACCACCGGCACCTGATTCGCGGTCAGAAATTGCTGCGCGGTCTCGTCGGCTCGCCAGTTGCTTGCGAGAGGAGAAAATTCGCGCACCACCAGACCTTCAATATAGGGGCGCGCGGCTTCGTTATCCGATTCATTCGCGCCGTAATTTCCGATCTGTGGATTGGTCAGGACCACGATCTGTCCTGAGTAGGACGGGTCCGTGAACACTTCCTGATAGCCGGTAATGGCGGTATTGAAGACAACTTCGCCGGTCCGTTCGACGGGCGCACCAAAACTACTACCCTCGAAGACCGTACCGTCTTCCAGGGCGAGAACTGCGGCGTTCAATGGGCTGGAGCCTCCAGGTTTTCGTTGACGTGCGTGGGGGTAAATTCTATTTCACCACACCCGGCGTGGTCCGCGCATCCCCTGGAAGAGGTCTTTTATCGGGGGTTACAAACATGTTTCTTGAAGTGGGCGTCTGAAGCAGCGCTTCGGAATAAAATTCGCGCAGGTACGTTGCGTCCTGGAGCTCGGGAGAATCGGGATCGTACGCCACCAGGCGCATCCACGCGATGGTCATGGTGTGATGATATTTTTCCGGGACCTTGTGGTGCGCCGCGAAATTGCGCACCGCTTGCGCCATCCGGCCTTCCGCGGCTTCCGCGCCATATCGGGCTATATAGAATCGAGCCAGCCGGACGTGGTCGCGATGATGAAAGTCTTCTTTGGGAATCTCGCAATGCTCAAAGGCGCCGGCGAACTCTTCATCGCTCATTATCACCAGGATCTCATCATCTCGTACACTGAAATTTACCCATGCTGACGGAGGCTGCTACTGCCACGTTCCCGCGGCTCGACCTCGATTCCGGCGCCACGCTCGCCCCGGTGGAGGTCGCCTATGAAACCTATGGTTCGCTGAACGCGGAAAAGTCGAATGCGATTCTGATCGGCCACGCGTTTTCGGGCGACGCGCACGCCGCCGGCGAAGGCGGATGGTGGAGCAACATGATCGGCCCCGGCAAGGGATTCGACACCGACCGTTATTTCGTGATTTGCTCGAACATTCTCGGTGGATGCAAGGGCACCACCGGACCCGGGTCCATCAACCCGGAAACCGGTTGTCCGTGGGCCATGACGTTTCCCGTGGTCACGTGTCGGCGACATGGTGCGGCTCCAGAAGATGTTGATCGATCGCTGGGCATCCGGCGGCTGCTTGCCGTTGCCGGAGGATCGATGGGTGGAATGCAGGCGCTCGAATGGGCGGTGGCGTATCCCGATCAAGTCGCGGCCGCGCATGCCCATCGCGACCACCGCGCGCCACAGCGCGCAGCAGATCGCATTCAATGAAGTGGGCCGCCAGGCGATCATGGCCGATCCCGATTGGAACGAAGGAAATTACTATGGTTCGCGTCCGCCGGCGCGCGGGCTCGCGGTGGCCCGGATGGTCGGCCACATCACCTACATGAGCGACGAGAGCATGCGCGAGAAATTCGGCCGGCGCCTGCGCTCGCCCGATCAGTTCGAGGTCGAAAGCTATCTGCAATATCGCGGCAGCCAGTTTGTCGACCGCTTCGACGCCAATTCCTACCTCTACATCACCCGCGCCATGGATTCTTTCGACCTGACGCGAGCGCGGCACGCTCGCGTCGCTGTTCGAGCGCATCCGCACGCGGTTTCTGGTGCTCAGCTTCACCTCGGACTGGCTGTATCCCAGTTATCAATCGCAGGAAATCGTCAGCGCGCTGCGCAGCCGCAATTGCGACGTGGCCTATTGCAACCTCACGTCGCATTACGGCCACGACGCGTTCTTGGTCGAGGTGAACGAACAGACCGAGCTGGTCCGCGGTTTCCTCTCGAGCACGTTGCAGGAGGTCCGCTAGTTGCTGGAAGTCTACGGGCGTCGCGATTACGCCATCATCGGCGAGCTGGTGGCAGCCGGGTACCCGCGTTCTCGATCTGGGCTGCGGCGAAGGGGAATTGCTGGCGTGGCTCAAGGAAAATAAAAAAGTGGACGCGCCGCGGCGTCGAGCTGACCGGCGCCAGTGTGCGCAAGGCGATTGCGCGCGGCGTGTCGGTCTATCAGGGCGATCTTGAATCGGCGCTCGACGATTATCCCGACGCACGCCTTCGACTACGTGATCCTCAGCCAGACTCTTCAGGAAACCCGCGATCCCTTGCGCGTCCTGCGCGGTATGCTGCGCATCGGCCAGCGCGCGATGGTCGCGTTTCCCAACTTTGGGCATTGGACCATGCGCCTGTCGCATCTGTGGAGCGGCCGCGCGCCGCGCACAAAATTATTTCCGCATGAGTGGTATGACTCGCCGAACATCCATTTTCTGACGGTGCTCGATTTCGAAGCGCTGGCGCATAAAGAAAATTGGCGGGTGGAGCGGCGCATCTTTCTTTCCGGCCGCCGCCAGGTGAACTTTCTGCCGAACTTGACCGCCGAAAGCGCGGTCTTCCTGTTCTCTCAAGCCTGATTGGTCACTTGCCGGTGAACTTGGGCGGACGTTTTTCAAGGAACGCGCGAACACCTTCGCGATGATCTTCGGTCATTCCACATCGCAGATGCGTTTCGGCTTCGCGGTCGAGCATGGTTCGGAAATCGACGGTCGCCGCCAGATTGACGTTGGCCTTCATATAGCGATAGCTGGTGAGCGGGCCGTGCGCGATACGGGTCGCGATCTCCATAACCTGCGCGGCAAGCTGGTCGGGCTCCACGATTCGATTCACCAGACCGATCCGCTGCGCTTCCGCGGCGTCGATGTTTTCGGCCAGGAAAAATAATTCCTTCGCCTTCGGCGCGCCCGCGTAATGAGTCAGCAGCCACGTGGTCCCGAAATCGCCGCCGAAGCCGACCTTGGCATAGGCCGTTCCGAACTTCGCGGCGCTCGATGCGATCCGCAAATCGCACGACAGGGCAATGCCCAGCCCGGCGCCCACGGCGGGTCCATTCACCGCCGCGATGGTGACCTTCGGAAGGCTGTACAGCAGCCAGGAAAGATGCTGAGCTTCGCGCAAACGGTCGACGCGCTGCTCGAGCGTCAGATCTTCGCCGCCCTCCTGCGCCATCGCCGATACATCTCCGCCGGCGCAGAATGCGCGGCCCGCGCCGGTGACCACGATCGCGCCGACGTGAGGATCGCGCCCCCAGTCTTTCAATACGCGATCGACTGCCCCAGCAACTCCCCGCTCAGCGCGTTCAATTTCTCGGGACGATTCAGCGTCAGCGTCGCCACGCGATCCCGCACCTCGGTCAAAATCGTCATTTACCCACTCCCTTGAGCCGGCCCGCTTCGTACAATCTTTTGTCCATCCGCGCGATGCGGCGCTCCATGCCGCTTGCCAGGATCTTTGTGTGTGGAATGTCACAAAGATAATTCGGAATTTCCCAGACATCGTCATCACGGCCGATCCAGTCGATCCGGTCGAACCGCCGAAGATTAACCGGACGCGAATAAGCGCGCAGCGTTTTCTCGCCGGCCGGATTGAAGTAATGCTCGAAATAACTCATCACCAGCTCGCGCAGTGTACGATAGACCGGCTCGCGCGAGCGCAGACCGCTGTAATCGGACTTAGCCACCGCGCCCCAGTAGCCGCGCTCGCGATAGACTGCGAGAACGTGATCGGTGTCGCGCACCGCTTCGAGATCCACCAGCAGCGGCGGATAGCCCAGCTCCCGCAGCGCCAGCGCCCCGATCAGCGCCCCTTCCATGCAGTGCGCGACGCGCTTCCGCAACACGTTGCGCGGCGAATAGCAGGTGTGCCCGTTCGGCTCCTGATTGTAGCCGATCTCCTGATCGAGGAACCGCTGAATCGCGGCGGGAGATTTCAGGGATCGAAACACCTTGCGCTCGCGCGCGTCCGGGAAAGCGATCATTTGCGGCACCGTCATTGTACCGTTGCCGTGACGTGCTCGGTGTCGACGCTGCCGCCCGCGCCGGTGGCCGTTACGGTGTACGTCGTGGTCTTCTGTGGATGGTCGGAGATGCAACCCAGCGCCGGCGTCTGCGGGCCGAATTTCGTGCCCGGACGCAGCGTCACCTGCTTCGCATTTTGGACCTTGTAGCACACCGTCACTTCTTCGCCCGGCGCGAAATTCAGCTTGTTGATGGAGACTTCCAGAATCTTCACCGCCGGCGGCCCGATCGCGACGGTCACTGATTTCGAAACGCTCTCGCTCCCGCGCGCCGCGGTCAGCGTGTAGGTCACGGTCTTCGACGACGGCACGTCGAAACAGCGGCTCTGCGACGGCCAAACCTGTTCCACCGGAGGATCGATGCGCACCTCCGTCGCGTTCTCGACGCCGTAGCAGAGCAGCGTTTTCTCGCCCATCCCGGGACTCGCGGGAGCCGCGTAAAGCTGCGTGATCCGCACCGGCTCCGGCGCGGGAAGTTGCACCCGCTTCTCCGGATTGGATTTCCCGGAAGGAGCGCTCGAGGAACAGCCGATCAGGAAAAAGACCGGCGCGACCAGAAGTATTTTCAAAGGCACTGCACTATTGTTATATACTCACGGGTGCGTACCTATGTCGGACCATCGACTCGGCGACGTCATTGACGACTATTGCGTCAAGTGCCGCCGTCTGACGAATCACTCTATCGTGTCCCTGATGAGCGGAGCCGCGGCCAAAGTGCGCTGCCGCACCTGCTATAGCGATCACGATTACCGCAATGAGCAAGCTCCCCCGACCAAGAAAGAGCTGGCGCGGCAGAAGGAGCTCTATAACGCCGTGCTGGCTGGGGTGGCTCCAGCGCCCGCCGCCGACGCGCCTGCCGTGGAGCCGGTGCTCGATCCGGTCATCGAGTCAGTGGTCGACCCACCGGCCGAGACGCCGGTTCCGAAGAAGAAAAAGAAGTAGCGCGAGCTGCTTTAATCCTCGACGACGTGCGCCTCGGGCTCGGGCAGCTTGTCGTTTTCTCCGGCGAACCACACATACATCGCGGGCAGCAGGAAAATGCTGATCAGCAGCGCCGCCATCAGTCCGCCCACGATGACGATAGCGAACGGACGCTGGGAATCCGACCCGATACCGTGCGACGTCGCGGCCGGCACCAGGCCCAGCGACGCGACCAGCATGGTCATCAGAATAGGACGGAAGCGCAGCACCGAGCCTTGGGTAGCCGCGGTGAGGATGTCGTCTCCGCGCGACCGCAATTGATTGATGTACTCCACCAGAATTACGCCGGTCTGCACCGCGACTCCGAATAGCGCCAGGAACCCGACGCCACTCGACACGCTGAAGTTGGTGCCCGTAATATACAGCGCGACAATCCCGCCGATGGGCGCCATCGCGACGTTCAGCAAAATCAGCAGCGCCCATTTCGCGGACGTGAACATGGTGTACAGAATCACGAAAATCAACAGCAGCGTCAGGGGAATGATGATCGACAATCGCTTTTGCGATCGTTTGGCCGACTCATACTCCCCCGCCCATTCGAGCCGGTAACCGGAAGGCAGCTTCACTTCCTTGTTGACCTTGTCGATCGCCTCTTCCACCGTGCTGCCCAGGTCGCGGCCCAGCACGCTGTACTTGAGCGCGACGTAGCGCGAGTTGCCCTCGCGATAAATCGCCGAAGCGCCGTCTGAGAGATTCACGTCGCACAACTGCCCTAGCGAGACTCGCTCGCCGGTCGGCGCCAGCAGGCGGATTTGTTTGATCTCGTCGATGGTGCTGCGATATTTCGGTTCGTAGCGCACCACCAGGTCGTAGCGCTCCTCGCCTTGCAGCACCTGCGAAACGGCCTTGCCGGCCACCGCTGTTTCGATGGCGTCCTGCACGTCGGCGACGTTGATCCCGTAGCGGTCCGCTTTGGCGCGATTCACCACCAGATTGAGATTCGGCTGGCCGATCACGCGGAACAGGCCCAGGTCGGCCACGCCGCGAATGTGGCTCATTACCTTCACGATCTCGTCGCCTTTCTGCTCCAGCAGCTTCAGGTCGGTGCCGTAAATCTTCACGGCGAGCTGGCCTTTCACGCCGCTGACCGCTTCTTCCATGTTGTCGGCGATCGGCTGCGAAAAATTCCACACGACGCCCGGGATGTTCGACACTTCGCGATTCAGCGCTTCGATCAACTGCACTTTATCCTGTCGAAAAACGGGACGCCATTGTTCCTTCGGCTTCAGGTCCACGAAGTATTCGGTATTGAAAAACCCGGCGGTATCGGTACCGTCGTCGGGACGGCCCACCTGGCTTACCACCTGCTTTACTTCCGGAAATTTCGCGAAGACGATGCGAGCCTGGTTCATGATCCGCAGGCCCTCCGCCGGCCCGGTGGACGGGGCCAGCGTGCCGCGGGCCCAGATTGCGCCTTCGTCCAGATGGGGAAGGAATTCCGATCCGATGGTGCTCGCCAGCAGCATTGCTCCCGCGAAGGACGCGAGCGCCAGCCCGACCGTGGCATAGCGCCAGCGAATCGCGCCTGCCAGCAGCCGCTTGTACACGCGAAGCAGCAGATCCATCAGCGGATTGCGCCATTCCCGCGTACCCTTCGGAAACAGGAAACTGGCCAGAACCGGGGCCAGGAACATCGAAAATAGAAGACTGCCGAGCAATGCGAACGCTACCGTCCACGCCATTGGCTTGAACAGGCGGCCCTCCACGCGCTGCAGCGTGAAAATCGGAAGATACGCCACGATGATAATGGTGATCGCGTAAAACACCGGCCGCTGCACCTCGTGCGCCGCCTCGCTGATCTTCTTCGCCACACCGGTTCCGGGTTCCGGCCTGCTGTGCGACAGCAGCCGCACGATGTTCTCCACCATCACGATCGCGCCCTCGACGATCATGCCGAAATCGAGCGCGCCCAGCGACAGCAGATTCGCCGGAATGTGCCGCACGTCCAGGCAGATGGACGCGAACAGCAGGGAGAACGGAATGGTCAGCGTCACAATCAACGCGCCGCGCAGATTTCCCAGGAACGCGAACAGGATCAAGCCCACCAGAGCGATTCCCTCCACCAGGTTGTGCAGTACCGTGTGCGTGGTGACATGCATCAGATCGCTGCGATCCAGATGCGGCACGATCTTTACGCCCGGCGGTAGAAAATGATTGTTGAGGAAATCGACCTTCTCATGCAGTGCCTGAAGAACTGTATCCGCGTCGGCTCCCTTGCGCAGCAGCACGATTCCCGAAACCACATCCGGGTCGTCCACGATTTTGCCGGGTCCAATATGTACCGCCTTGCCGAGCTGTCCCAGCCGGATCTTGGGGCCTTGCGTCAGGTTGGCGACGTCCTTCACCCGCACCGCCGTGCCGTTCTGCACCTTGAGCACGGTCTCGCCGATATCCTGAAGATTCTCCATCAGGCCGACCGCGCGCACGTTGATCGCCTGCGCGCCGGTTTCGATGAAACTTCCTCCGGCGTTGACGTTGTTGTTCGCTAGGGCCTGCTCCACCTGGGGGAGACTGAGGCTGTACTGAATAAGCCGGTTAGGGTCCAACTGGACCTGGTATTCGCGAGTGGTGCCGCCAAACACCGCGACGTCGATCACATCAGGCACCGACTTCAGCTGCTTGGTGAGCACCCAATCCTGCAGCGTCTTCAGCTCCATCACGTCGAAATTCGGATTCGTGCTTTTCAGCGTGTAGAAATAAATCTGTCCGACCGGGCTGTAATCCGGGCCCAGGGCCGGCTGAAGATTCGCAGGCAGATTCACCTGCGACAACCGCTCCAGCACTTTCAGGCGATTCAGATCGTTGCTCGAATCGTCGTCGAAAATCATCATGATGCTCGACAATCCGAATAACGATTGGGATCGCAGGGCCACCAGTTGCGGCAGCCCGTTCATCTGAATTTCGATGGGGATGGTGACCTGCTGCTCTACTTCTTCCGCCGCCCGCCCAGGCCACTGGGTGATCACGTTGACGTAATTGTTGGCGACGTCGGGATACGCTTCGACCGGCAGCGCCTTGAATGAAATCGCGCCCCAGATCAGGAGGACGATGCCAATGGCCAGAACGACGAAGCGGTTCCGCAGGGCGAAATCAACAAACTTCTGGAGCACGCACTCCTCTTGCCAAGGCCAAGACGCCCATGCCAATAGTGTAGCGTTTTAAAAATCCCGAATTTCGTGTTAGAAACTCGCGGTTCGCTGCAGGCGGATGTTGCCGGATCCGGTCTTCAATCGCACCACGCGATGCGAACGACCGAAGTGTCCTGAGGCATACAGGCCGCGAATCCGGTCGCAGTGAATCGATAATGGGAACTCGGAATCCACCTGGCCCCTCGTGGTTTCGGCGCGAACTTCCGCGCCGGTCGCGGGATTCATGTCGAAGTTCACATCGCCCCGCACGCTGTGCGCCTCCACATCCTGATCCAGAAGGTGCGTGGAGATTTCCCCATCCACGGTGCGGCCGATGAAGCGGAGCCCTTTCGGCAAACGGACCAGAAAATCCACTCGCAGATCGTTGAGCTTGACATCTCCGCCCCCGCCGTTTTCCCAGCGGATGTGCGCCTCGGAGTCGGACGTCGACGCGACGCGGAATCCTCCGCCCCGGCTGGGCCGGCATTCGAAAGGATGCTCGTCATTGGCGTTCGGATAGACGGCGCAAACGGTGACTCCGCCCTTATGCTCCACCACTTCGATGGAGACGCGTTCGGGATCGCCGCTGCCGCGCTTGATCGCCAACACTTCAATCTCGTCGCCGTTGGTTTCTTCGGCGCGCACGTTGCCGTTGACGTTATTGATTTCCACCACTTGCCCGCCCGGCGCCCATCCCTGCCAGCGCATCTCCTCCTGTACAGGATTGGTGGGAACGGGGATCGTTCGCGGCACGATGGATCCCTGAAGGTATGCCATCGAAACGAAAACGGTTGGCAGCGCAAATTTCGCCAGCAGTCTCATGTACGGCTCCTTTCCTCAGATGGACGGATCAGGCAAACTGAAGCACGCCACCATCCTAATGCTATCTATTGAATCCGCAAGGGTTTTCATTTTCCGGGTGTTCGTCTGTGGGACGTAGCCGTCGCGGAAGCGGCCATACCGCTTCACTCGCAACGAAGAGCTTCTATGGGATCGATCCGAGCCGCCCGGCGCGCCGGAATCCAGCATGCGATCAATAGGATGGCGGCCAAAAACACTGACGTGGCAGCAAAGCCCGGTATGCCCGAGGCTCCAATTCCCTCGATCATTCCTCGAAGAATCTTATGAAATCCGAGCGCGGCCGGAATACCGGCCATCACTCCATAAAGCGCGATGCGCATCCCTTCACCGGCGATCTCTCGCGTCACCGCTTCGGGCCGCGCGCCCAGCGCCATGCGGATCCCCACTTCGCGCGTCCGCTGCGCCACCGCTTGTGCCACCACGCTATACAGCCCTACCGCTGCCAGCGCCATCGCCAGCAGGCTGAACGCGGCGATCCAGTTGGCCGCCATCCGTTGCTGCCACAGTGAGGATGCCACATGGTCGGCCATTGTCTCCGCATTGAAAATCGGGACGTCGTGATCCACCTCGCGAGCGGCGCGCTCCACCTCCGCCAGCACCCCGCGCGGATTGGAGACCGTGCGAACCACGATCTTCGCGCGTCCGTCAAAGTTGTCCTTTCTGGGAACGTACATCAGAAACGACGGTTCGACCAGCAGCGATCGATATTTCACGTCCGCCGCCACGCCGATAATTTCCAGCGGCGCGCGCGGTGGACCCGACCAGGCAGGCCAGGAGACTCGCTTACCGATCGGATTCTGGCCGGGCCACAGGCGTTCCGCCAGCCGGCGGCCGACAATCGCGACGCCGTGATCCTGATCTGAAAATTCGTGACCTTCCAGGATCCTGATTCCAAGCGTTTCGAAGTAGCGCGGTGCGATGGTGTCCAGATCGACACGCAACCCAAGTTCGAACTCGTGGGCATGCAGCGCCTCTTGGGTCGGCTCCTGACCCGGATAGAAGATCGAAACTCGCGTACTCAGATCGTACGGCGGAACGGTAGCCGCCAGGCTGGCCGACGCGACGCCGGGGACGCTTTCGATACGCTCGATCAGCCGCCGGTAGAAACTCTGGGAACGCTCCGCGGAGTAATTGAGTCCAGTCACGTCGGCCATCATGATAATTGCGTTCTTCGTTTCGTATCCCGGGCTGGATTGCAGGATACGATACAGATCGCGAAGTAACACCGCGGAGGAGGTCAGCAGCACGAACGACAGCGCTACCTGCGCCGCGACCAGCGCCGTTCGCAATCGCGCGCGCCGGTAACCCGCGCCCGCCGATCCCGCTTTCAACGATCCGGTCAGATCCACTTTCCATGTTTCGAGCACCGGCGCCAGCGCGAAAAGCATCCCGCTCGCCACCGACGTGAGCAATGTGAAGACGACAACCCGCCAGTCCAGGTCGACGTTGACGGCGCGGAGCAGTGGGACCCGATCGAGCGCCGACAGCATCGCAGCCGTGGACCATTGCGCCAGCAGCCATCCAACAGCGCCGGCGAGCAGCGCCAGCAGCAGCCCTTCGGTCATCAACTGCCGCACGATTCTTGCCCGCCCCGCGCCAATGGCGAGCCGCGTCGCCATCTCCCGCGTTCTCCCGGAAGCGCGGACCAGCAGCAATCCCGCCACGTTGGCGCAGGCGATCAGGAGCACCAGCGCGACGCCGCACCCGAGCAGTCCCAGCAAGCTGGAAACCTCCGCGCGATCGTCGGGGTACATCCCGAAATCGCCGTCGACCCGCACCGGTTTCGTCTCCTGATGGCTTAATCTGAGACGCGCCGAAAGTGTGGTCATCTCGGCTTGCGCCTGCCGAAGCTCGACGCCGGGCTTCCTCCGGCCGAACACCTCGATCCATCCGGCCGCGCGATCCTGCACGATGGACGATTCCAGACGCGGCATCATTTTTGGCTGCGTCTTCAGCGGCACCCAGATGTCGTACGGATCGTTAATCGCCGTGCCCCGAAATCCTGGCGCGGCCACACCGGCCACGACGAACGGGTAGCCGTTCAGCACGATCCGCGAGCCGATCGCCGCCGGATTGCGCGCGAATTTCCGCTGCCACAACGCATCGCTGATCACCGCGATGTCTTCATCACCGGCCATGAGCAGACGCCCCGCCTCCGGCCTTACGCCCAGCACTTCGAAATAATTGTCCGTGACCAGATCCGCCGCGATGCGCTCCGCGCCGTCGAAACTGAAATTCACCATCGACGGTGAATGCGCCGCGAGCCCTGAAAATACCCGATTCGAGTCGCGATAATCGGCATAGTCGGGATAATCGAGATTGCCCCAGGAAGCTGTGTTGAGTTCGCGAGCCAGCGACACGATCCTGCCCGGATCGCGCACCCCGCCGAGCGGACGCAGCAGCACCGCGTTCACCAAGCTGAACACCGCGATGCTCGCGCCGATTCCCAGCGCCATGGTTAGCACCGCCGCGGCGGAGAACGCCGGATTCGTGCGCAGAATGCGAACGGCGTGTCTCAGATCCTGGAACATCGGTAGCGGGGCAGCACGCCCGCTGCCAGTTTAACCTGATGATTTGACGGCGCGAAGCCTAATGCGGCGTGATCGTCCGCGAATCCCGGCGTCCGATCCTGGGACTATCTGCCCCACTCGGTCAACTGCGCCAGAATCTGCTGCGCGGCGCGCTGGCCGGCGCTCTTTTTCGATAATCCCTGCGCCTGGCTCACCCATTCCTTGCCTAGCCGGACCTCCACGGTGAACGTCTTGGAGTGTTCCGGACCATCCTCCTGCACGATCACGTAGCGCGGAGGCGGAAGTTTCAAGGTCTGGGCCATTTCCTGAAGCGCGCTCTTGTAATCGGTCATTTCGGAGTCGGTGCCGTCTTCGTTGACTCCGAACGTTCCGATCACCCGCGCTTCGATAAACGCCTGCGCCACTTCCAGGCCGGCATCCAGGTGCAAGGCCGCGATCAGCGCCTCCACCGCGTCCGACAAAAGCGCTTTTTTCTCGCGGCCGCCGCTCATCTCCTCGCCGCGGCCCAGGTACAGATATTCGCCCAGCTCCAGGTCCCGGGCCACTTCATGCAATCGCGCCGCACTCACCAGATGAGCCTTCAACTTCGAAAGCCGGCCCTCCGGATACGACGCATATCTTCGGACCAGGCATTCGCTGACCACGAAACCGAGGATCGCGTCGCCCAGAAATTCAAGCTGCTCATTGTCCGTCGCGGATTGACCTTCCCCGGCTTTTTCGTATATCCGCGATTTGTGAGTCAGCGCCCGCTCCAGCAGTTCCCGGTCCCGGAAATTGTGGCCGAGCGCTTTCTCCAAAATGGCCAAATCCGACTTCATCTCGTCCGTGCGATTCAGCGGCGCTGGTTCGATCCGCTTGATCCGGCGTTTCGAACTTGAGCCCCGTTCCTTTCTGGTGCAGACTGCCGTATGTCTATTTCTTGCCGTTCTTGGCGTTCATCGCCCTGGTCCGCTCCGCCGTCGCGAACTGCTTAATCACCGGGTTCAGATTGGGCATCGCCAGCACTTTGTCGAGCGTCGCGATTCCATCGTCCGGTTTCCCCGCCTGATCGTATGCCGCCGCCAGACGAACCATGGTCGCTGGATCGATTTGGTTGGCGGTGTCGACCGCTGTCTTGAATTCCGTAATCGCGACGTCGTACTTCTTGCGCGCCAGCGCGGCCAGACCCAGATCCTCGTGCGCCTGCGAAACGCTGTCTTTCTTATGCGCTTCCCACTGCTCCGGGCTCGCGTTGGTCCAGGATGGTTTTTGCGAAGTCTGGATCGCCGCGATCGCGTCGTTCGCCAGCTTTTCCGCTTTGGAGAGCTTCTCTTCCTTATCCAGATCGTTCTCGTGGGTGTTCTTCGCCAGCTCTCCCGAAATGAGCAGCATCGCCGAGTAATCCTTGGGATCGATATCCAGCGCGCTTTGCGCCAGGGAGACCGCCTGCGGCATGTCGTTCTTCTGCTGAGCCGATTCGGCGGCGATATCGAGCGCGGTGGACCGCAGTTCGGAATCCGCGAAGCTGGTGACGAATTTATCCGCCGCCGCGATTCTCGCGTCCGGGGTCTGGGCGTTCTGAATCGCCATGAACCCCTCGACTTCTTTCTTCGAAAGCTTCTTTTGCGCCATTAACGATGTGGCGAGTACAATGCATCCGGCCGCGCAGGCCCAAAATCTGGTCCTCATCCTTCCACTCCTTTGCAACATAATTTATTTGAAATTTATTTCTTGCGAAACGCTTCCTTCAATCCCTTCTCTGCCGCCTGCTTGACCGAATCCGGAGCGCCGTCCACAGCCAGCGCGGCTTTATACTGCTTTTCCGCCCCCGCGCGATCGCCCTGCGAATCGGCCAGCCGCGCCAGATACAACAAACTCCAGGCTTTCGTATCCGCGTCCGGGTCCAGTTCGAGAACTTTCTGGAACAGGCGATCGCCTGTCTCCGGGTCGCGCTCGAGGACCGCAATCCGCGCCAAACCATAATACGCCTTTGCGTGCAGCGGCTTCTGGTCCGTCTCCTTCAACACCTGGAGATAAGTGTCCTGGGCGTGCTTCAGATCTCGCGCCAGATACAATTTCTCCGCTGCGTCCAGCGTCTTTTCCGCTCCCGTCAGCGGCTTGGCGACTTCCCTGGTCACCGTGTGCACCACCACGTTCGATCGCGACGTCGCAAAATCGATATGATCCAGCCGCGCTTCCTCGCGTTTCAGATCGATGCCCCGCACCAGGTCTGGAAAGTACAGCCGCATGGCCTGTTCCTGCTGCTCGTAAATCGCCAGCTGCTCGGCGAAGGCCGGCGTCATCACGAACCCTTCATGCAGCGCCTGATCCACTTCCGCGGGCTTCCGGTCCATGCGGCTTTCCACGGCTTTGATGAAACATTCCGTGGCCAGCAGCGTAAAGTCGTTTTTATATTGAGGTTCCAGCGCCGGCGCGCCCAGCGCGTAATCGCCGACGCCCCGCTTGGTCTCTAGCACGTCCGAAAAACGCAAGGGTAGCGGATCCAGCAGGTAATGCAGATAAGCGTGGCGGATCTGGTTGATGCGAGGCTCCGAAGTCGGAGTGACCACCACGAAATAATCGTCCACGTAGCTTCGCGATTGCACCTGATTGGGCGACCCTAGCAGATCGATATAAATCTGGAACCGCCGGCCCAGATAGCCCGCCGTGTCGTTGCGCAAATAGGAGTTCGCCTCGAGCACCGCGCGCGCGATCAACGGCTGATATTGTGCGATCACCTGATCGTAGGCCGGCTGCACCCGATTCCACAGCTCCGCCAGATGCGCATCGCGATAAAAATCGATCAGCAGCGGTGGAAATTCGTTCAGCGCGTCCACATCCGGCGGCAAAGCCGTCGACGCGTATCGATACTCGAAATCCGGCGGACCCTTCACCGCCAGCGCAAACGAAATGTACTGGCTGAGATCGTCCTTCTGATGATGATCGCGGACAAAACGGCGCAGCGCCGGCAGGCTCTTCGGATTCTGCGACGTAATGTATTCGCGTACCGCCTTGCGAAGCGGATTATTCTCCGGAGAATCGAGCTCGGCGTCGTATCCGCCGGCATTGATCGCCGCCATCACGGCGAACAGCGCCTCGCTCGAATCCAGTTGGCCCTGCGGCTCCGAGGGACGCGGCCGCAACTGCGGCGTGGCGGGTATCGCGAGCAGCAGCGTAAGCGGAATGAGCAATGTGACGCGGTGCAAACGGACCTTCTCTAATCACCCAGTATATCGAGCGCGGCCTGCAATTCGCTTCTGGCGTGCGGATCGCGCGAGGCTTCAATTCCGCGGCGGTAAACGTCTCGCGCCTGCTCCACCCGGCCCAGCTTTTCGAGCGTCTGGCCGCCATGAAAATACGCAGCGGAATACGAAGGATCAGTCGAGAGCAGCGATTCGAACTCGCTCACCGCCTGATCCAGCTCTCCGGCCTTTACCAGCTCCATTGCCAGGCCGTAGCGGACGAATGCGTTCGACGGGTTCTGGTCCAGCAGTTGTTGTAGTACTTCGATGCGTGATGAATCCAACAGTGTTAGGATACCGCTTGTGGCGTGCCCCTTTTTCATGCCGGTCAAGCGCGTGGAGGAAACCGGCTGGATTCACGCGCCTCGGCTCCCGTTGGGCAGCCGATATCGCGGCGTCTGCCTGGCCCGGTCCGATGACCCGTTTGAGGCCCGAGGGCGACCTGTGTAATTGCGGCTACGCGCGCGGCGCCTGCGACCGGTTTCCCGAAGACGCCAGCGCGGATGCACACCGTTTCTCGATGCTGGCCGGGGATCCTCCCCGCATGGTCTACGTGATCGAGCGCGGACACGCTCCCGCCGAACATCGCGTTTTCCAGGATCCCACCGAGCTAGAAAATCGCATTCTTTCCGCTCAGGCTCGCGCTTTTTCCGAATCCACGCGCGAGGTAGGGCAGGTCCCCGACCTGCCTCTTCCTACCCCTACGCCTTGTACATGTACTTGATGTTGGATTTAAAAATCAACAGGTTCGGCTCGCCGTCGCGGTTCACTTTCAGGCAGGTTTTGTCGTACCACTCGATGACGCCTTTCAGCATCTCGCCGTCCTTCAACACGATGGTCATCGGCGTCTTCGACTGCATCTGCTTCAGATAATAGAAATTTTCAGCGTTGGTCTGGTCCGGGGGGGTGGACTTTTTCTGAGTATCCTTGCGATTTCGTTGATCTTTGATTTCGGTTAGAGAAGGGCGGATTAATTTTCGATTTGCGGGCTCCACTTCGGGCTCCTTCGCGCGTGATGGGATGGTGGATGGAACTACCTATCTCGTTCCTTGATAACACAGTGCTACCTCGCGCGCAATTCCACAGCCAGCGCATCGAGTGCGATGGATTTTTGAATATTGCGCCGCACCAGATCGATTAACTCGTCCACTTTCGCCACCGCCGCGCGAATCCAATCGAAGGAAACTCGCCGCGAGAGCGACTCCAGCTCGACTCGAATGTCCTCGTTTCGGATAATCTTAACCCCGTTTGAGAGCCGCAAAACATCTTCCAGCAAGAGGTACAAGACTTCCAAATACGAGTCGAGCTTCTCCGTTCTCCGCGCCGCGATCGAATCGGAATGTTTCAGCCAGTCGCCGAAGGAATCGACCCCGCTCGCGACTTTCAACAACGCCAGCATCGCCGTGCGGCGCCGGTCATAGGCTTCGAGATCCAGCGAAACCGCTAGTCCCGGCGACCCTTCGGCCAGCTTGCGTCGCCGGTCGGGGTGCTCCAGACCTCGAAATTCGATAAATTCCCGCATCTCCGCTTCGGACAGCGGCGATAATCGGAACGGCACCGCCCGCGAACGAATGGTCGGCAGCAGATCGTACGGATTCCGCGCCGTCATGATCAGGATCAGGTGCGGCGGCGGTTCTTCCAGAGTCTTGAGCAGCGAATTGGCCGCCTGCTCATTGGCCCGGTCAATGCCGTCGATCAGGAATACCCGCCAGTCTCCCTTGAGCGGCTTGAGCTGCGCCCGGTCCTTCAATAAACGCATCTGCTGAATAGTGATCTGGCGCAGCGGACCGTCTGGCGGAAAGGTCAGGAAGTCCGGATGGGAGGCGAAAAACAGCGGATCTTCGTTGCGCTTATCGGCAGTCCATTTTTCCCGGTCGGCGATGAGCGACGCATTGCCCTCCACGCTCAGGTCGTCCAGTTCGATTTTTTCCGAATGTCCCAGCAGCCGGGCACCGAAACGGCGGGCGAGCGTCGCTTTTCCGACTCCCTCGGCGCCCGAGAGCAGGAGGGTCTGCGCGATCCGGCCGCGCCGGATCATATCCTCCATCGCCTCGGCCACATCGCGGTTGCCGAAAAATGTTTCCAAGTCTCAGCATACAACGCCGCGCGGCTAAAAATCGTCTATGTTGGTAGTCATGACCCGGCTCTGCTTGGCCCTTTTCCTGGCGGGTTTCGCGGCGGCGCAGTCGCGCACGCCGGTGGTGGTCGAATTGTTCACCTCCGAAGGATGCTCCAGTTGTCCCGCCGCCGACAACCTGCTCGCGCACCTCGATCAGGACCAGCCTTTCCCCGGAATCGAGGTGATCGGCCTGGGTGAGCATGTCGATTATTGGAACAGCCAGGGTTGGCGGGACCGCTTTTCGTCCGCCTTGTATACCGGCCGCCAGGAAAGCTACCGCCTGTCCTTTCGCCTCGATAGCGCCTACACTCCGCAGATGGTGGTCGATGGACAAGTGGAGTTTAGCGGAGGGCAGCCATCTCGCGCCGCGGCGGAGATTCAGCGCGCGGCCCAGGCTCCGAAAGCAACCCTGTCGATGTCCATGGTGTCCTCGGACGTTGTCCACCTGAATGTGGAGAACCTGCCGCCGGGCGTTCGCGACGCCGATATGTTTCTCGCCATCACCGAATCGTCGCTCGAAAGCGATGTCCTGCGCGGCGAGAATGCCGGACGTCGATTGCGTCACGCCGCCGTCGTTCGCAACCTGACCACCCTGGGCCATCTGGCGACGAAAAAATCCAGCGCTTACACCGCCGACGCCCGCATCAGTCTGAAGCCGGATTGGCGGCCCGAGAACATCAAGCTGGTTTTATTTGTTCAGGACCGGGCAACCCGCAGAATCGTCGGCGCGGCCGCCATTCATCCTTAACAAGGGTTGTTGTAGGGGGGAACGGCGGTGCGTCCAGGGTAAAGACTCCTGCCGTTAGCCCTGCTGTCAGGACACCAAGGCTGATGGGCTCACGCCCAACCCCCAGTTATTGGATTCCCCGCAGCCCAAAGCGTTGCACCGGACCTGTTAACTCCGTCAGCTCCTCCTCGGAATGTAACAAATCCTGCAGCGTCGTCTTCCCAAGTACTTGATCCAGCGCGACTTGTACCGATCGCCAGAGCGTTCTGATGGAACAATCCGTGGAATGCCGGCAGATCGATACCTTGCCCGAATGGCTTTCGCAGAAGCTTCCCTCGAACAGCCGCCCGCCGAGCTCCGCCAGTACGTCGCCCACGATAATCTGATCCGCCGGACGAGCCAGCGTATATCCGCCGATTTTCCCGCGCGAACTGGTGACGAACCCGCCCCGCCGTAGGATCCGCATCAGCTTCGCCACGTATGGCTGCGAGATTCCTTCGCCGGCGCTGATCTCGGGAATGGTCATGGAGCCTCCGGCGCCGCGCTTGCCCAGGAGCACCAGGCATCGAAATCCGTATTCTTCGTGAGCCGTCAGCTTCATGATTGCAGTTTGCCCATCGGCACGACGTCGAAGCCGAGATCGAATCCCAGCTCCATCTTCGCCGCGTCCGACATCCGGTTTCGATCCCATGGTGGATCCCAAACCAGTTCCATTTTCACGCCGGTGATCCCCGGAACCGCGCGCGCCGCAGTCTCTACCTGACCGGGCAAAATTCCGGCGACCGGACAACTCGGCGCGGTCAACGTCATGCGGATGCGAGCCTCTCCGTCCGGCTCTATCGCGACGTCATAAATCAACCCCAGGTCCACGATATTCACTGGAATTTCCGGGTCGTAAACCGACCGCAGCGCCTTAAGCACCTGATCCTTTAGATCGCTCATTCCGTGGACACCTGTTCGCCCGAATTCTGGATCGCCGCCCGCACCGTGTGCCAGGCCAACGTGGCGCACTTCACTCGCGCAGGATATTCCCGCACACCCGAAAACACCGCCAGCTTCCCCAGCTCCGGCGATTCGGTCTTATCCGTGGTCAGCAGATCGTGAAACCCCTGGAAGATCCGCTCCGCTTCTTCTTTCGTTTTGCCCTTGAGCGTCTCGGTCATCAGCGACGCCGATGCCATGGAGATCGCGCAGCCCGCGCCGACGAAGTGCACATCCGTCACCCGGTCGTTTTCAAACGTAACCTGCACCGTCAGCCGGTCTCCGCACAGCGGATTGAACCCCTCGGCCGTCGCGCTCGGATGCTCCACTTTGCCGAAATTACGAGGCTTGCGGCCGTGATCGAGAATCACTTCCTGGTACAGATCCCCTAAATGTGAATCCTGGATCACGCGAAGATTTCCTTCACCTTGGCGATGCCGGCCACCAGGGCGTCCACTTCTTCCCGGGTGTTATAAAACGCGAACGACGCCCGCGTAGTCGCGGCCACCCCGAACCGCTCCATCAGCGGCTGCGCGCAATGATGGCCGGTCCGAACCGCGATGCCCTGCCGGTCGAGTATCGTCCCCACATCGTGCGGATGAATCCCTTCCAGCACAAAGGAGATCACCGCGGCTTTTTCTTTCGCTGTGCCGATGATCCGCAGCCCTTCGATCGCGGAAAGCCGTTCGGTGGCGTAAACCAGCAGATCGTGTTCGTGCGCGGCGATCCGGTCCATTCCGATTTCGTTCAAATAATAGATCGCCGCCGATAGCCCAATCGCGCCCTCGATATTCGGCGTCCCGGCCTCGAACTTATACGGCAGAACGTTATACGTCGTCTTCTCGAAGGTCACCGAGCGGATCATGTCCCCGCCGCCCATGAACGGCGGCATCTTTTCGAGCAGCGCCGTAGTCCCGTATAGCGCCCCGATCCCGGTTGGCCCGAACAGCTTGTGGCCCGAAATAGCGTAGAAATCGCAGCCCAGCTCCTGGACGTTCACCCGCGTGTGCGGCGCGGCTTGCGCTCCGTCCACCAGCACCGGAATGCCGCGCGCGTGCGCCAGATCGGCGATCTTGCGGATCGGCAGCACCGTGCCCAGCACGTTCGAAATATGCGCGACGGAAACCAGTTTCGTCCGGTCGCTCAGCATCCGTTCGAACGCTTCCATGTCCAGCTCGCCCTGCTCGTTCACCGGCGCGACCTTCAGGTGCGCGCCTTTTTCCTCGCACAAAAGCTGCCACGGGACGATGTTCGAATGGTGCTCCAGCGCGGAAATCAGAATCTCGTCGCCCGCCTGAATATGACTGCGCCCGTAAGTCCAGGCGATCAGGTTGATCGCTTCCGTGGTGCCGCGCACGAAAATGATCTCGCGCGGACTGGCGGCTCCCAGGAAATGTTGCAGCCGGATTCGGCCTTCTTCGTAATGCCGCGTCGAGCGCTCGCTCAGCTCATGCACGCCACGGTGGATGTTGGAATTGTCGATCGAATAATAATTGCGGATCGCGTCGATCACCGCAAGCGGCTTCTGGCTGGTCGCGGCGTTATCCAGGTACACCAGCGGATGCCCGTGCACCGTCTGATGAAGAATCGGAAAGTCCGCGCGAATCGCCTGCGACATCGAACCCGCGATTCACCGTGGTCGCCGTACTCATACCGCCGCCTTTCTGGTCAGCCTTTCCGCCAAAAGATTTCCTGCGTGGACTCGGAACGGCTCATTCGGAATCGAATCGATAATTTCCTGCGCAAACGCGTACGTCAGCATTTCCCGCGCGTCCTCGCGGCCCACGCCGCGCGATTGCAGATAAAAAATCGATTCCTGGTCCAGTTGCCCGACCGTCGCGCCATGCGTACAACGGACGTCGTCCGCGAAAATTTCCAGTTGCGGCTTGGTGTTGATCGTCGCGCCCTCGGACAACACTAGATTCTTGTTGGTCTGCTTGGCGTCGGTCTTCTGCGCATCCTTGCGGACGATGATCTTCCCGTTGAACACCGCGCTCGATTGCCCGTCGAGAATCCCTTTATAAAGCTCGTGACTGGTGGCGTGCGGATGCGCGTGATCGATGGTGGTGCGGTTATCGGCGTGCTGCTTGTCCCGCGTGACGTACAGGCCGTTCAACGTCGAACAGCTTCCCTGATCCAGAACCGAGGTGATCTGCGTCCGCGCCAGCGCCCCGCCGAAGGAAAGCACCCGTGAGGTGAACGCCGAGCCCCGCGCCAGATCCACATGCATCGCCGCGATATGAAAGGCCGACGAAGATTCGTTCTGAATCTTGGTGAAATCGACTACCGCCTCTTCCCCCACCACGATTTCCGTCACCGCGTTGCTCAGATACGTGCCGGCACCCACATGCGATTCGATGATCGAAACCTGGCTCAGCGCGCCGGCCACGATCAGATTCCGCGGATGCGCAATCGAAGGCCCCGCGCCGGGCAGCGATACATGAACGATGTGCACCGGCTCGTCCACCGCTTTCCGCGCGCCGATGAACAGGAATCCGCCGTTTTCAAACGCCGCTGTATTCCAGGCCGCGAACGTATTCTTACGGGTATCGGCATGACGCGCCAGATACATCTCCAGCACCGTCGCCGGCGTATTTTGAATGGTGCTGGCCAGGCCCGGGCTCGATAATCTCGGCGCGTATTGTCCGTTCACGAACACCAGACGGTTGGCTGCCACCGGAAGATCCCGCAGCAACTCCGCGACCCGTTCCGGATCCGCCGGTCCCGCCGCTTCGAATCGCAGCTTCGCCACCGGAGCCAGGTTCGTGAATTTCCAGTCTTCATCGTGGCTGTCCGGAAACCCAAGTTTCTCGAAACGCTCGCGCGCTTCCTGGCGGATCGCGTCGATGGAGGATTCCTGCTGCTCGGAAAGCGTCATCATTCGTCCTCTTAAGCCCTGGTGCTCAACACCGGCGCTTCCGGCTCCAGGCCGACGTAGCCGCTTTCTTCCAGTTGCAGAGCCAGTTCCTTGCCACCCGATTTCACGATGCGCCCTTCCGCCAGCACATGCACGTAATCCGGCTCGATGTAATCGAGCAGCCGCTGGTAATGCGTCACCAGAATCATCGATCGCTCCGGCGAGCGCAGCGCGTTCACGCCCTTGGCCACGATCTTCAGCGCGTCGATGTCCAGCCCGGAATCGGTTTCATCCAGGATCGCCAGCTTCGGCTCCAACACCGCCATCTGGAAAATTTCGTTGCGCTTCTTCTCTCCGCCCGAAAATCCCGCGTTCACGGACCGGTTCAGCAGGCTCTGATCCATGTCCATCCACTTCATGCGATCCTTCACCAGCGCCAGAAAATCCATCGCGTCCAGATCCGCCAGCCCGCGATTTTTGCGAATCGTGTTCAGCGCAGTCCTTAAGAAGTAAAGATTGCTGACACCGGGGATCTCCACCGGGTATTGAAACGCCAGAAATACGCCTTCCCGCGCCCGGTCTTCCGGCGAGAGCGCCAGCAGGTCCGCGCCATCGTAAAGCACTTCGCCCGCGGTCACCGTATATAGGTCGCGTCCGGCAAGCACCTGTGCCAGCGTGCTCTTGCCCGATCCGTTGGGACCCATAATCGCGTGCACTTCGCCGGTCCCGATTTTCAGATCGATCCCTTTGAGAATTTCCCGGTCGCCGACGCGGGCGTGTAGATTTTTGATCTCTAACATTCTGATTAACCGACGCTCCCCTCGAGGCTCACCCCGAGTAATTTTTGTGCTTCCACGGCAAACTCCATCGGGAGCTCCCGGAAGACTTCCTTGCAGAATCCGTGCACGATCATCGACACCGCGTCTTCGGTCGCGATGCCGCGCTGGCGGCAATAGAAAATCTGGTCCTCGCCGATCTTCGAAGTGGACGCTTCATGCTCCACCGTGGAGGAAGTATTCTTCACTTCCAGATACGGAAAGGTGTGCGCGCCGCACTTGTCGCCCAGCAGCAGCGAATCGCACTGCGAATAATTGCGCGCGCCGCTCGCGTTCTTCAGAATCTTCACCTGGCCGCGATAGGTGTTCTGGCCGTGACCCGCCGAAATCCCCTTCGACACGATGGTGCTGCGCGTATTCTTGCCGATGTGGATCATCTTCGTCCCGGTATCGGCCTGCTGAAAATTGTTGGTCAGCGCCACCGAATAAAACTCGCCGACGGAGTTGTCGCCCATCAGCAGGCAACTGGGATACTTCCAGGTGATCGCCGAGCCGGTCTCCACCTGCGTCCACGAAATTTTGGAGTTGACGCCCGCGCACTTGCCGCGCTTGGTCACAAAATTATAAATCCCGCCCTTGCCTTCTTTATCACCGGGATACCAGTTCTGGACCGTCGAATACTTGATCTGCGCGTTGTCGTGCGCGATGAGCTCCACCACCGCCGCATGCAGCTGATTGGTGTCGCGCATCGGCGCCGTGCACCCTTCCAGATAGCTGACGAACGCGTTATCGTCGGCGATGATCAGCGTGCGCTCGAACTGCCCGGTGTTCATCGCGTTGATGCGGAAATAGGTCGACAGCTCCATCGGGCAGCGCACGCCCTTCGGAACGTAGCAGAACGACCCGTCGGTGAACACCGCCGCATTCAACGCCGCAAAAAAATTGTCGGAGAAGGGAACCACCGTGCCCAGATACTTCTTGATCAGCTCCGGATGCTCGCGCACGGCTTCCGAGAAAGAGCAGAAAATCACGCCGACTTCCGCCAGCTTTTCCTTGAACGTGGTCGCCACCGAAACGCTGTCGAACACCGCATCCACCGCGACCCCGGCCAGCAGCTCGCGCTCCCGCAGCGGAATGCCCAGCTTGTCGTAGGTTTTCAGCAGCTCCGGGTCCACCTCGTCCAGGCTTTTCGGCGCGTTGGCCTTGCTTTTGGGAGCCGAATAATAAACGATGTCCTGATAATTGATAGGCGGGTAATGGACGTTCTGCCAGGTCGGCTCCGTCATCGTCAGCCAGTGGCGATACGCCCTCAGCCGCCATTCGAGCATGAACTCGGGCTCCTGCTTTTTGGCCGAAATCAGGCGAATGACGTCTTCGTTGAGTCCCGGCGGGACCGAATCCGCATCGATATCGGTGGTGAATCCCCATTTGTATTCACGCAGGGCTAGCGATTCGATGGTTCCGGCTTCAGTCGGCATGTCTTCAACCTAGCAAATCTGTACATCTCCGTCAAGATTAGTTATAATGAACCCAGGATGATTGATCTGACCCCCGAAGCTGCGACTCAGATTCGCAAGCTGCTCGAAAAAAATCACTGCGAAGGCGGTCTGCGGCTAGGCGTGATTGGCGGCGGATGCTCCGGCCTCAGTTACAAATTCAAGCTCGAACCGAAGGCCCGTCCCACCGATCAGATTTTCGAGCACGGCGGAGTGCAAGTCTTCGTCGATCCAAAGAGTTACGAATACCTCAAGGGAATGACACTCGATTATACCCAATCGCTGATGGAAAGTGCATTCGTGTTCGTCAACCCCAACGCCAAGCGTCATTGCAGCTGCGGGAAATCGTTTCTCACCTAAACCCATTACACTGGAGCGATGATTCGCTCCTGCCTGGCCGCGTGCCTCCTGTTTTCCGGTTTCCTCTGCGCTCAGAAAACCGTCCCCTACAAGCTCAAAATGGACGAACTGAAGTACGTCTACGGCCCCTCTCAGCCCGTCCTTCGGGTCCATCCGAAAGACATCATCGAGACCAATACGGTGGACGCCGACGGCCACGCTGTCGAAGACGCCGGACTCAAGCCGAAGGGTCCCAATCCCCTCACCGGTCCCTTCTTCATTGAAGGAGCCGAGCCCGGCGACACCCTCGCCATCAAATTCCTGGCCATCGACGTCGACGGCAAACAGGGCTGGGGCAGCACCGTCGCCGGATTCGGCGCGCTGAACACCAACCGCTACACCCCGGTGCTCGGCGGCGGGATTCCCAACAAAGTCTGGGTCTATCCCATCGACAAATCCGCCAACATGGCGACCTTTCACGCCACCGATTCGAATTACACCGTCAAGATTCCCCTGCATCCCTTCTTAGGATGCGTCGGCGTGGCCCCCGCCGACGGCGAAGCGCGCAGCTCCATCGTCCCCGCCGAATTCGGCGGCAATATGGACGCCCCCGAGGCGAGTGTCGGCAACACCCTATATCTTCCCGTCAGCGTTCCGGGAGCCCTACTATTCCTCGGCGACGGCCACGCCGCCATGGGCGATGGCGAGATCGCCGGAACCGCCATCGAAGTGTCCATGCGCGTCCGTGTGCAAGTGGACGTGATCAAGCACCAGTCGATCACTTGGCCGCGTTTTGAAAATGCCGATTCGATTATGACCGTCGGCGCCTACCGGCCCCTGGACGACGCCGTCCGCATCGCCTTCACCGAACTGGTCCACTGGATTCACGCGCGCAGCGGATTGTCCGACATGGACGCCTATGAACTGCTGTCGAAGACCGCCGAAATCCATCTCGACGAAATGGTGGACCCCAACTTTGTCGTGGTCGCCAAGATCAAGAAAAAATTTCTTCCGCCATCCCGCTGAAGTCGCCAGAGCCGCGACCGCGGGAAGCGGTCGGCCCTGCTAATGTCCGCACTCTTGCCGCCACCCGGCTAATCCCGCGCGTAAAACGGCGTCCCCCGTTTCCGCGCCTTTGCTTGTAATTTCAAAAACTGATTCACCTCTTCAAGCGACCCGAAAAATCCCGCGAACGAATCCCGCAGTTCCGCCGGAGCCCTCCGATGCCGGTCGAAATCCCGATGCCGCAGTTGCCCCGTAATCGCGATCACAGCGGCGCCCATCGGGCGATACTCCTGCGTCCCCTGCGCCCATGCCAGCCGATTGGCCCGGTCGATCCACAATGCGAATCCCATGCGATTGGCGGAAGCTAGTGGGAGTCGAACCCACCTGTGGCACAAAGTACCCCACGCTGGTTTTGAAGACCAGGCCCAGCACCGGCCAAGACTAGCTTCCGCATGCGATTCTAGCAGGTCATCCTCACAGCAGCGCCGCACGGAAGCCCGTATCCCTTGTGGTATTCTGATCAGGCGCTAGATGCCGCGGATTTCACTTCCCCGCATATGTATTGCCCTGGGATTTCCTGAAACCGAAACTTTGCTCGCCCACGCCCGTAAGGAATATGAAGCGGGCGAGCGCTTCCTGGAAGTGCGCCTCGATTACCTCCCTTCACCCGAGCAAGGCGTCGCCGCGATCCGCAAATTCCTCGCGCGCCACACCGATTGCACCATCCTCGCCACCTGCCGCCGCCATCAGAATCATGGCCGCTACAACGGCAGTATCGAGGAACAGTTGCGCATTCTCGAAGCCGCGATCGACGCCGGAGCGAAAGCCATCGACATCGAAATCGAAAGCGCCGAAAATTGCGTGGAGCGCATGGAAGCCTTGCGCAGCCGCGCTTACCTGCTGATCTCCTATCACAACTACAGCGGGACTCCCCCGCTCGACCCGTTGCTGCGGCGCATGTCCCGCCTCCCTGCCGACGGCTACAAAGTAGTCACCACCGCGCGCAAGCCGTCCGATAATTCGCGCATCCTGGCCCTCGCCCGAACCTACGCCAAAACGCCGATGGTGCTGCTCGCCATGGGCGAGACCGGATTCCCTACCCGCGTGCTCTCCACCGCGCTCGGCGGTCTCTACACCTACGCCGCCCCGACCACCGCCGAGGGAACCGCTTCCGGCCAGGTCTGCGCGCGACAGCTTCGCCATCTCTATCGCGTCGAAAAATTCACGAAGGATGCCCGCATCTATGGCGTCATCGCCGATCCGGTGCGCCACTCCATCTCACCCGCCGTCCACAACCGGGCGTTTCAAGCCCGCCGCGCCGACGCCGTGTATCTTCCGTTTCTAGTCACCTCGACGCAGCTAAAGGATTTTCTCCTGCTCGCCGAAAAACTCCCGCTCGCCGGATTCAGTGTGACCATCCCCCACAAACAGAAGATCCTGCGCTATCTGGATATCGTCGATCCCGTCGCGCGCCGCATCGGAGCCGTGAATACCGTGTGGCGCAAAGGTGGAAAGTGGCGCGGTGCCAATACCGACGTCGATGGTGTGGTCATTCCCCTGCAGCGCCGTCTGCGATTAAGTAAAGCGTCGGTGCTGGTGGCCGGTAACGGCGGAGCCGCGCGCGGAGCAGCCTACGCCCTCGCCGATGCCGGCGCGAACTTGTCCATCACCGGACGCAATCTCGATCGCGTCCGCGCCCTCGCCAAAGCCTGCGGCGCCGAGCCTCTTTCGCGCGAACAGGCCGGGGCCCGCACCTTCGACGCTCTGGTCCACGCCACTCCCCTGGGCATGTTCCCCAAGGTCGATCAATCGTTCTTCCCCGGGAAAATCCCCGCCAAGATCGTCTTCGATATGGTCTATAACCCCCGCGAAACTTTGTTGGCGCGAATGGCGAAAGACCAGGGCGCCACCGTCATCCCCGGACTCGAAATGTTTCTCGAACAGGCCGCCAAACAATTCGAAATCTGGACCGGCGAGACCGCGCCGCGTCCAGTGATGGAAAAAGCCGCCGTCGAGGCGCTGCTGCCCCCAGGCTAGTTGCGCGCGGGCAGTGCGTAACGCGCTAGAATTTTGGACGTGACCCGCCGCTCGCTCGCCCGATTGATGGCCTCCACGGCATTCGCATCCGGCGCCGCGGTTCCGGCGACCCTCATCGCCCAGACACCGGCGGCACAAAGTCCACCGGCATCCAGCGACGATGAAAAAATCGTCGCCGCCCAAATGCGCGCCGCCGCCGAACAGCTCAAACAAGTCAAGCTCCCCATGGCCACCGAGCCCGCGTTCCACTTTAAGGCCTGATCGATGCCGGCGACTCTTCCGGACGACGTTTTCTTCTACACCATCGCCGAGCTCACGGAGAAACTTCGCTCTCGGCAATTTTCCGCCGTCGAGCTGACCCGCGCCTTTTGCGATCGCCTCGAACGAATCGGCCCGCGCTACAACGCCCTCGCGCTCTCCTTGCGCGAATCCGCGATTCGCAAAGCAAAAGACGTCGATGACGATCTCAAGCGCCAGCGCTATCGCCCCCTGCAAGGCATTCCCTATGGAGCGAAAGACCTGCTCGCCGTTCGCCGCCATCCTACCACCTGGGGAGCGAAACCGTACGCCGGGCAGGTGTTCGACGAAGACGCCGAGGTGATCCGGAAACTCGATAAAACCGGAGCGATTCTCATCGGCAAGCTCGCCATGGTCGAACTCGCCGGCGGCCCGAGCTACCGCTTCGCTTCCGCGTCCCTCACCGGCCCCGGCTTGAATCCCTGGGACCGCACGCGCTGGAGCGGAGGCTCGTCCAGTGGATCGGGCATCGCCACCGCGTCGGGCTTGGTGACCTTCGCCCTTGGATCGGAAACCTCGGGATCGATCCTCACCCCCAGCGCCTTCTGCGGCGTGACCGGTCTGCGTCCGACCTATGGACTGGTCAGCCGCCGAGGCGCGATGGCCCTTTCCTGGACGCTCGATAAAATCGGACCGCTATGCCGCTCGGCGGAGGATTGCGGCCTGGTCCTGCAAGCCATCGCCGGCGGCGATCATGACGATCCCGGTTCCGCCGGACGTGGCTTTTCCTACGGCCCGCAGTACGCCCGCAAACCAGCCGAGCTCACCATCGGCTACGCCCCTGTCGATTTCGACGAATGGGCCGATCCATCCGCTCGATCCGGTTTCCACGCCGCGCTCGATGTCATCAAAGCGACCGGTGTGAAGATGAAGGAGATCGAGCTGCCCGATTTTCCCTACGGCGCGATGGTCGGGACCATCATCAACGGTGAAGCTGGATCCATCTTCGAAGACCTGATCCGCAGTGGACGCGTCAATGAGCTGGCCGACGCTCGCCAGATCGCCGGATTAAAGGAATCGCTGAACCTGCCCGCTTCGGAATATTTGAAAGCGATGCGCATCCGCAGCCTGGTGCAAAGCGCTTTTCGCGACTTATTCATCGACATCGACATCCTGCTGACGCCCGCGCGCCTGGGACCCGCGAATCCCGTCGCCGATCCTCTCGATCGCGGCTCCGGTCGCCCGCAACCCCAATCGCGAGGCTTCAGCGGACTCATCGCCGCGGGCAACCTCGCCGGTCTCCCCGCCATCTCACTGCCTTGCGGATTCGCCGACAAAATGCCGGTAGCGATTTCCCTGGTCGGCGCTCCCTTCACCGAAAACCAACTGCTCGCGCTCGGAAAACTATTTCAATCCCAGACCGATTGGCATAAGCAGCGTCCGCCGGTCAGTTGAAAGAACGCAGCCGCCCGCCACGGTGTATGACCCGCCTGAGCCGCGACCGCAGGAAGCGGTCAGCCCCGCCGCCCTCCGCATCACTGGGGGGCACTTAAGCCTCGAGCCAGCGCACGCCGGGGCAGTACAATGTCCGCATGCCTCACGCGCCCGACACCCCATCCCCGCGCGTGACCGTCATCATCCCCACTTACAACTGGAGCAGCGTCCTGCCCTTCTCCATCGGCAGCGCCATACGCCAGACGTTCACTGACTTTGAACTGCTCGTTATCGGCGACGGCTGCACCGACGATTCCGCCGAGGTCGTCGCCGCCATCTCCGATCCCCGGCTGCGCTGGATCAATCTGCCGGTCAACTCCGGCCACCAGTCCACCCCGAATAATGAGGGTCTGCGCCAGGCCCGCGGGGCTATCATCGCCTACCTCGGGCACGACGATTTGTGGTTGCCCCATCATCTGGAATTAATGGTCGCCGCCATCGACGGCGGCGCCAGCGTGGCCTACTCCATCGTCCACATGATCGATGCCGATGGCAGCGCCCTGCCACCCCTTCAGGGAATGCTGCGCTACCAGCCGGGTCTATCCCTCCCGCCGACGGGAGTGGTTCATCGCCGGGCGGCAAGCGAAAAAGCAGGCGGCTGGCCGGACTATCGCACTCTCACCGTGGACCCGGAAACCGATCTCTGGCAGCGCATGCATGGAGCCGGCTTCGAATTCCACAGCGTGCCGCGTCTCACCGCGATTAAATTCCCCGCCAGCGGGCGCAAGGATGTCTATAAGCGTCGATCCAGCCATGAGCAGCGCCACTGGACCGAACGCATCCTCCAGGAACCGGACCTTGAAGCAGCGGAGCTCGGCAAACTCCTCATCGCCTCGCACACGCCGCCGCCTCCCGCGCTCGTCAGCGTGGCGTTTGGAGCTTTGCTGGGACGAAGTCGTCCAGATTCCCTTCGCTGGCGATTGCTGTATTCCGTCCGCGGCCTCCTGTCCTTCGGCCGTCTGCGGCCGCCCGAAAAAGGCGCGGCCATCCGCCGGATCCGCCAATTCAAAGGCGTCCCCGGCGCGGACTAAACGGCTCGCTTGCGGCCCGGGGTATCATGTTCGAACAGCGATCTGCCGCGGAGGGCAGCAACGATGATCAAGACAGCCAGGAAAGACCCGCAGGTCATTTCCGAGGATTGGCATCTTGTGAAGGAATCGATCGACGGCGTGCGCATCAAGGAAGTGCTTCATGTCCCGCGCGATCACGGCGTCATCACGGAGGTCTTCCGTCCCGAATGGGACCCCACCGGCATGCCCGTCGTGCAGGTCTATCAATCCCGCCTCTTCCCCGGAGCGATCGGCGCGTGGAGCTGCCATGCTCGCACCGTCGATCGGGTCTTCGTCAATCAGGGCAGCCTCAAAGCGGTGCTCTACGATGGCCGGGAAGACAGCGCTACGTTCGGCATGATCAATGAAGTCTACCTGGGCGATGCCCGCCCCGCTTTCGTGGTCATCCCCATCGGCGTGTGGCACGGTCTGCAAAACCTGGGCGCCTGCGACGCTCTGGTTCTCAATCTGCCCACCCAGGCCTACGACTATAAAGATCCCGACCATTGGCGCTTGCCCTTCGACACCGCTGAGATCCCCTACAAATGGACGACCCGAGGCGCGGAAGCCCGTCTGCGCGCCGATGCGCGTTGAATAAAATCCGTTCCCGCGCCGCGCAAAAATTCTTACTCTTTCGGAATCATCGCTTTGCCGTTTACAGCGGATCAGAATCTCAAAGCCGTCGCTTATCGTGAAACCGAGGAGATCGAATCGCTCCGCTATCAGAGAGGTGATCCCACCGGTCGCGGCAATACTAGTTGGGCCGCGCGACGTGTACGCATGATAGCTGGCTTGTCAGACGAGATTCTGGCCCCTGGCCGTTGCGGGTTAACTGAAACGGTGAATTTTGGGGAGCTCTTCAAAAGGAAGTTCGAAAAAACGTCAGGAACCGGAAAGAAAGAAGCGTAAAACGCTCGATCCCGCCACGCCGGTCAGTGCCGGCACGAACGCCGGTGCGGCTCCGCTGCGCCGCAGCTCGCCGTGAATCGCGTGTCCGCCGAGGTACAGGAAACTTCCGCCCGCGATCGCCAGCACCGCGTGAATCGCGTTCGAATTGAAATACGGCGCCAGCATCGTTTCGAATCCGCCACCGGCCAGCGTCGCCGCCTCCGCCGCCGCGCACCACAAAATCGCGCCGGCCCGAGACCGCAGCGACGCCCTCGCGATCACGCCCAGCGCGATTCCTTCCGGCAATTTATGAAACGCGACGCCGGTTACGAAGGCTGCGCCGAATCCGCTAATGGAGTTGGCCGCCGCCACCGTCCATCCGTCCATCGCCGCATGCACTGCCGCGGCCGCTAACAGCGGACCCGCGAAACCGTGCAGCCGCGTCTCGCAATGTTCATGCTCGTGAGTGTGCGAACAAGCTGGACAAACGGCATACACGAATCGATCGACGAACCACAGCAGCGCAAAACCTGTCGCGATCCATGCCACCGCGCCCGGCCATCGAAAAAATGCCGCCATCTCCGGCAGCACCCAGAATAAAGCCACTCCAATCAACACGCCGCCGCTGAACGGCACCATCGGCTTCGAAAAAGCGCGCACCGATTCGAGCCAGACGCCGCACACCGCGCTTAAGATTGCGATAAAAGTGATTGCAAAAAGGGAAGAAAACACTGCCAATCCGAGTATACAATGTGATTTACAATGCACACCCCGGAAACATCTCGAAGATCGTTCTACGGCGTCCTCATTCAGGCGCTGGGAGCGATGATGGGCGCCGCGTTGGCCATTCCCGCGGCCGTCTACTTATTGGTCAAGCCCAAGTCTCAGAAGGAAGCGCAATGGGTGCAGGCCGCCGACGTATCGCAGTTGCAGATCAAAAAGCCCGAGGAAGTCGTGTTCCGCAGAACGCGCGTCGACGGCTGGCGCACGGTGAACGAAAAATCGACGGCGTGGGTGGTGAAAATGGACGAGCAGAACGTGGTCGTCTATACGCCCAACTGCACGCATCTTGGCTGCGCCTACCACTGGGACGACCAGCAGAATAATTCTTCCTGTGCCCCTGCCACACTTCCGAGTTTTCGATCGACGGCAAGGTGATCGCCGGTCCGGCGCCACGCCCGCTCGACCGCTACGCGTCGCGCGTCGATAACGGCAAACTGTCTGATCGGGCCCACCGTCGAGAAATCGGTATAACGATGCTGCGGAATCATTCTGAACTGGCTCGAAGACCGCACCGGCGTCGAGTCCGCCGTCAAGCATTTTCTATTACGAGGATATTCCGGACTCCTCCGGCTGGCACCAGGTGCTGGGCAGCGTGGCGATGTTCGCGTTTCTGACCCAGGTGGTCACCGGCATTCTGCTGGCGTTCAACTACGCGCCCACGCCCGGCGACGCCTACGACAGCCTGCGCTACATCGTGACGCGAGGTGACCGGCGGCCAGCCTCATCCGCGGCCTGCATCATTGGGGCGCCAGCCTGATGATCATCGTGGTGGTGCTGCACATGACGCAGGTATTCCTGTGGGGCGCGTACAAGAAGCCGCGCGAGGCCACCTGGATGGTCGGCTGCGTCCTGCTGCTGATGACGCTGGCCTTCGGGCTCACCGGCTATCTGCTGCCGTGGGACAACCGGGCGTATTGGGGCACCATGGTGACCACGCAGATCGCCGTCGCAGGCGCCCGGCGCCGGGCCCGTACATTTTGCGACTGCTGGGCAGCGATGGCGGCGCGATCGGCGTGGTCACCTTCGCGCGATTCTACGCCGTGCACGTGCTGCTGCTGCCGCCGCTGATCATGCTGCTGATCCTGATTCACGTGATCCTGGTCCGGCGCCACGGCGTCGCGCCGCGCCGCCGGACGAGGTTCCGGCCCAAGAAGAAGTTCTATCCCGAGCAGGTATTCAAAGATACCGTCGCGACGTTCCTGTGGTTCGCGGTGCTGATCGGCATGGCGATCCTGTCGCGCGTGCCTCTCGGGCACGTCGCCGATCCCACCGACACCAGCTTCATCCCGCGGCCGGAATGGTATTTTCTGTTCCTGTTCCAGATGCTGAAAGCTGTTCAAAGGACCGCTCGAAATCGTCGGCAGTCTGGTGATTGCCGACGCTGGCGATTGTCTTTCTGTTCCTGACGCCGTTTATCGACCGGACCAAAGCGCTGCGCTTACGGCAGCGGACGGGCGCGATCGCGTTGGCGGTGCTGTTCGTGATCGGCTGGACCGGGCTTACGGCCCGCGCCGTCGCCACCACGCCGCCGAGCACCGAAGCCGACGACGAAGGATTGAAGCAGATCGATCCGTGGCAGACGATTCCCGCCGATCAACTGGCCGCGATCGGCTTTTTCCGCAAGGACAATTGCGGGAGCTGCCACGTGCTCGGCCGCTCTGGCGCGGCTCCCGATCTGCTGCTCGCGCCTTCTCAGAAACCGGCGGAATGGATTACGCAGCACATCAAGCAGCCGGCGCCCAACACTCCGGCGACCACGCTGCGCGGCCCGCAGATCAAGGCCCTGGTGAACTTCGTCACCAAGCGCGACGACAAAGCGGTGGAGGCCTGGCAGGGCGCGCCGCAGCAGGCGGTGGACGGCGCCATGGTGTACCTGACCAACCAATGCGGCATGTGCCATGAGCTGAATGGCGCGGGCCAGAAAGTGGGACCGCCGTTAAACGGCGTCGGTGGACGACGCACCCGGGAATGGCTGGAAGGCCACTTCGCGGACCCGCCGAAATTCTCTCCGGGCTCCGCCATGCCGCCCTACAAATTCAACTCCCACGACCTGGACAGCATCACGTCTTACCTGATGGCGATTCCGAAATAGCGCGCCGGGAATTTACTCTGCCTGACCGAGCAGGATGCAGATGGGAACGTCGCCCAGCTTGGTCTGCAAAATCCAATCGGCTGGTCCGCTCTTTTCGATGCCGGGCTTGAAATCGCTTCCCGCTTTCCAGAATCCGAACATCGCCGGATTCGCGGTGCCCGACGCTTTGCGCGATTGATCCAGCAGCACATCGAAATGGGTCATGGTCCGGGTCGTCTTATCGAGCGACGCGGGAATCAGCACAATGAAATCGCGATGCTGAGAATCGGCCTGGGCGGAGCCGCCCAGATAGCGCAGCGTGTAGGCTCCGGGTGAGATCTGCTGCCCGCGCATATCGCTGCCGCGCCCGGCCAGACGAACGACTCCCACCAGCGCTCCCGAGGGAATGATCTGGGGAAACGGATTCGCTTTCGGCGGCGGAGGAATGCGCGGCGCGGTGGCCCGCATCCAGATCTCTGCCAGCGTCGATCCGGTCTCGGTTTCGATTCTGGTTCCCGATTTACTCAGCGTGACCAGAATATCGGGCGCAACCTCAGACGGAGGCTGGCCGGCGGGTTCCACTTTGTATTGCGCGAAGGCCGCGCAGGAGGCCAAGAGAAGGACAGCAAAACGAAGCACACTCCATTGTAAGGCGGATTCATTTGAGCGCGAGCACGGCGTCCAGCGTCGCGCCCGTCACGCGGCCTTCCACACTGGAAAATCCGGCGTCGCGCAGCAGCGCCGTGTATTCGGCGAGGGTCCGCTCGCGGCCCTCGGTGCAGATCAGCATGTTCAGCGACTGCATGTGCGTCGATACCGGTCCGCTGCGATCCTGGTGCATCAGGCGCTCGGCGAGCAGCAGAGCGCCTCCCTCCGGTAGCGCCGCGTGAATGCGACCGAGCAGCTTGCGGATTTTCTCCTCGCTCCAGTCATGAAGAATCCGGCCGGCGGCGTAGAGGTCGGCCGGCGGAAGCGGATCGTTGAAGAAATCGCCCGAAAAAAGCCCGACGCGATCGTCGGTAAATTCGCGAGTCACCTCGATCACCTGCGCCAGATCGAAGACGGCCACTTGCAGGCGCGGATAACGATCTTTCATGGCGAGCGCAAGATGTCCCGTGGCACCGCCGAGATCGACGAACCGCGTGAAACGCGAAAGATCGAAGGCCGCGGCCACCGGCGCGGAGCTGATCATGCCAAACCCATGCATGCCCATCAGGAAATCGCGCTTCGATTCTTCCGTCTTGAAGAAATGCGAGAAAATTCCGCCGTCGGCGCCGAAGGTCTGCGTCCAGCGGGGCGTGCCTTCCATCACCGCGTCTTCGAGATGCGCCCACATGGGAAACAAAGCGGCGTTGGAATAGCGAATATAACCGGAGAGCGAGCGCGGGCTTTGCCGGCGCAGGTATTCATCGGCGATGGGCGTGTTCACAAATTCATCGCCTCGCTTTTCGAGCAGCCCAAGCGACACGCAGGCCTCAAGCAATCGATCTACGGCCGCGCCTTGAGGACGCTCGCCATCGAAGACGCCGAGACTCACGCCGCAAACATCGTCTTCGAGCGTCGAAACGCTTCGATCAGATCCAGAACCGGCGCAGGATCGGTCATGTTCGAAAATGATCGTAACCCAAAGGCTCGATCGGCTGCCCCTGAAAGAAGATTGCGCCGGCTTTGCCGCGAACGATGGCGCCGATTCGCGAAGTGCCTCGCGGCGCCTTTCGAGACGGCGGCAGGGTAAACAGCAGCTCGTAATCTTCGCCGCCGTGTAAGCGCGCGTCTCGATGCGTTGCGCCCTTCGCGACCGGAACGCGATCGAGCGTCGCGGCAACGCCCGACGCGACACATAGACGATGCAGGTCGAGCGAGAGGCCATCGCTCAAATCGATGCACGAGGTCGCGATGCCGACGAGAGTTCGTGCCCAGCTCAAGCCGCGGCTCGATTTGTCCGATCCCACGGTTTGCCGAGTCGTCCCGAAACGTAGATCGCATCGCCGACACGCGCTCCGTCGCGGCGCAGAGCTTTACCGCGGGGCACCGATCCGCACACCATCACGTCGCAATAGATCTTATCGGCGTGCGCCAGATCGCCGCCGGCGAGCGCCGTCCCGGTTCGCTTCGCGAGCCGCAGCAAGCCGCGATAGAAATCGTCGATCCATCGATCGCCGCGCTCTGTCGGAACGGCCAGCGAGACCAGGCAGAAGCGCGGCTCGCCGCCCATGGCCGCGATGTCGCTCAGGCTGCGCGCCAGCGCTCTTTCGCCGATCGCTCGCGGCCGGCTGCGTAGCGTGAAAATGCACGTCTTCGATCATCTGGTCGGTCGTGAAGAGCAGATCCTCGCCGGCGCGCGGGCGATAGATCGCGCAATCGTCGCCGATGCCGAGCTCGAGTTTCTGACGCCCGGCGCGTAGCTGGCGGATGCGCTCGAATCAAGGTCGAGCTCATTCATGGAACACGAGCCCGGCGGGCAGTTCTTCGCCGAAGATTTTGCCCATGGCCGCGAGCTGATCCTGCGGTTCGGCGTCGAGATCGATGCTCCGGAAACGCGCGGCGCACGGCATCGAGCGTCGGCGCCGGCAGATCGCGCGTCGCGTCGCCGGTGCGGCGCGCCATGGCGGCCACCGCGTCCTCCGCCTTCGGGATTTTCGAGCAGCGCCTCCATCCAGCGCGTCGCGGTGGACGCGGGCAGCACCTGATTGATGGGGCCGTAGAACAATTTGCGCGCGCCCAGACGCGCCAGGCACCACAGGCCGGTATCGACGAAATCGCCCTTCTTGATGCGCGCGACCAGTTCATCGCCCAATTGCGTCTTGGTCTGGATGGGCAGCAATTCCAGGCTCGCGGCCGCGCGCCACATTTCGCGCAGCAGGCTGGGATTCACGCGCGGTCTCTTGCGCGCCGCGCGGCAGCAGCGTCGGCGAGAGGCGCTGGAAAATATCGGTCTGCTGATTGCTGATTCAGTCCGCCCGCCACGCGGCCCCAGAAAATCCACCATTCGATTTCGTTCTGCACCTGATTGGCGAACTGCAGGCCGCCGGCATAAACGCGGCGCGCCTGCTCGATGCGGTAATCGTCGCCCGGAAATCCGAAGCCGGGGCGCAGACAGAATCCGCACAGATTCAGCCAGCGCAGCTCATGCGCGGCGCTGCGCTTGCGGCCGTCGGCGAGCTCGCAGCATCGCGTCGGCGAGCTTGCGAATCGCGGACAGCGGCCACGAATTGCGTCCCAATCCGAGGGTCTGTTCGAGCTTGCGCGGGCAACTGCTCCGGCGCAAGATTCGTCTGCGGCGAAGGTCGCTGGGATCAATGCCTGCGCGGCTGCCAGCGCCTCCTCGCTGATCACGGCCGCCGGGCGCGACGCGGCTTGCGCCGACGGTCTTTGCGCAATTCGAACTGCAATCGCCAGCGATGTTCGCTTTCCTTCGAATCCGCCCAGATTTCGAGCGTGCCGACTTCGGTCAGCTTCGCGCCGAGCTTCACCGGCACCAGCCGCTCGCCGGCTTTTCCGAATCGCAGCACGGCGTTCAGCGGCGCATGGAGATGCAGCTCGCCGTCGATTTTGCGGCAAACTCGACCACGTCGCCGGGCTTGTCTTCGGTGCGCGTGCGCGAACTGTACAGGCGGAACGACACCGGCTTGTTGGTGACCAATTGCAGATTGCCCGGATCGATTTCGAGCGTCGAGCCTTCTTCGGTGCCGCGCGGAACCAGGCACATGGTGCGCAGCGCGTCCTGCCAGATCAGCGCCGCCGAGGCCGATGAAATAAGCGCGCGGCAAGTCCGCCGCGAACCAGCAGGCCCGCGCCGGTCGCGCGAACGTAGGAATAATACGCCGCGCCCACCGCGACCGCCAGATCCAGATCGCGATTCTCGAAAATCACGGGGCGCTTGCCGTACCAGTGCTCCATCACGTCGGCGACGCGCTGGCGCAGAATCTCGGGGATGAAGAATCCGCCGTTGAACAGAATCGCGTCGGGCTTGCGCGTCGCCGGCGCTCGCAAGAAACGCCGCCAGATGCCGCGTGACCGCGGGATCGGAAACGTAAGGCAGGCCCAGTTCGCGAAACAGGCTCTTCTCTTCTTCCTTCGGGCTTGTCGTCGAGCTCGCACATGGGCAGGAATCCGTCGAGCGCCAGTTCCAGCACTTCCTCGCGCAGGATTTCGGTGCTGCAGCGTGCCGCCCACCAGCGACGATCCGCCGCCGAGCACCGTCACTTCGACGCTCTTCAAATTCGGATCGGAGAGCAGCTGCTCCTTCGCCGCCGCGCACTGCCGGCGCAACCCGCTGCGCTGCCGGATCGACAGCGTCTTGCCGAGCTTCGCTTCCACCAGCCAGGCCAGCGTCAGATCCAGATTGTCGCCGCCGAGCAGCAGATGCTTGCCGACGGCGGTGCGCGTGAAATCGACCCGGTCGCCTTCGCGCGCGACGCGGATCAGCGTGAAGTCGCTGGTGCCGCCGCCGACGTCGCACACCAGCACCGTTTGTCCGTCGAACAGAGCTCTTCTGCGAGCGCGTCAGATCGTTCGCGATCCAGGAATAAAACGCCGCGGCCGGCTCCTCCAGCAGCGTCAGCTTCTCGATGCCCGCCTCGCGCGCCGCCGTCACGGTCAGCTCGCGCGCTTCTTCGTCGAAGCTCGCGGGAACGGTCAGCACCACGTTGTGCTCGCCGATGCGGCGAGCCGTGTTCGTTCTGCCCACGCGTCGGCCAGATGCTTCAAGATGCGCGTCGAAACTTCCACCGGCGACAAGACGCGGCCGTCCTCCTGCGCATCCCACGGCAGAATCTTCGCGGTGCGGTCGACTTCCGGATTCGACAGCCAGCTCTTCGCGGAATGGACGCATCTTGGTCGGCACCAGCGCGCCCTGCTCGCGCGCGTAGACGCCGACGTATTCCTGATCGCCCAGATACAGGAACGACGGCAGCGTGCGCCGCGTTTCGATACGCCCCTGCGCGACGTATTGCGGGACGTCCAGCACGTGAATGGCGCGGAAAATCCGCCTCGGCCGCTTCGCTGCGGATCGATGTAAGCGAGCGCGGAATTGGTGGTGCCGAGATCGATTCCGATGTTCATCGCGGTGTGCCGGGGCGATTATTCGATCTCGATCTCGGCGGGCGCCAGAATCTTTCCCGGGCTTGGTCGTGCGGCAGATCCACTTTCTCGGCCTTCCAGCCTTTGTGGCGCAGCATGCCGCCCGGAGCCTTCCCGCTGGCCGGAACATTGCCGATCAGCTTCACTGCCGATGGATCGTCCGATCTTTGGCGAAGCTTCCTTCCACGCCGTCGATCACCGGCTGCAAGTGTCAGGTAGCGTTGCAGCGCCTTGCGGGCCTGCTCCTGCACGTCGCGCACCGCCGCGCCCACCTGCTCATCGGAGTAGGCGGAGATATCTTCCATCAGAAAATCGACCAGCCGCGCGTCGCGTTGCAGGATGGAGAGGATCTGCACCGCGCCATCCGCCGGACCGGCCTGGGTTGCGGAGGCGCGGTTTTGATGGGTACGACTTTCGAGTATCCGAACGCCTGCGCGATATCGGACGGCAGGTTGCCTCCGAACAGGATGGTGAAGAAACTGCGAAATGCAAATGAAATTCTGTTCAAGTTTTGCCTCAGTGCGAAATTCGCGGGCGAGAAATGCCTGTTTCTATTTTAGCCGCCGTTGGGGCGGGAATTTCTGGAACGCTAACCGCGGCCGGGCAGGACCGTCGCCTCGCGTAGCTTCGCCAGCTCGCGTCGCGCGACGTTGGCCCAGTGGCTAGACGGATCCAGCTTCAGATACGTGCGCCAGTGACGCACCGCCTTCATCGGCTGGTTCGCACCCTGATACAGCAGCGCGACGTTGTAGTGTGCGTCGGCGTAATTCGGCGAGATTTTCAACGCCGCTTCGTAATGCGCCAGGGCCTTGCCGCGATCGCCGCGCTCGTCGTACAAATTCGCCAGATCGAAATGGGCCAGCGCGTATTCCGGATCCACTTCGAGCGCCTGGCGATAGTAACGCTCCGCCTCCGGCCATTTGCGGGTGTTGAAATAAATGGTCCCCAGGTTCACCAGCGCGCCGGCGGATTTCGGATCCAGCTCGATGGCCTTGAGATACGCCTCCACCACTTCTTCCACCGGCGCGCCGGATTGCTCCAGGTCGAGACCGGACTGGAACCACCGTTCGGCGCTGGCGCGGCGGTCGCGCTCTTCAGCGGCGCGGCTTTTCACCGGAAATTCGAGCAGCCGGGTCAGCTCGCTCTCTTCGAAATTCAGCAGGAGCTGCCCCGATTCGGCTTCCATCGCCCGGCCGTCGAGCTCCACGCGAATCTTTTTTCCGTCGGCGTACAGCTTCAGCTCGGTCAGGGGATTGTCGATGTGGCGAAGCGTGGTGCGGAGCGCCGAAAGAGCCCGGCGGATCTGCGACGTGGCCACGCGATTCTTGCGCAGCTTGATCAGCGTCTGGAACCCGAGCAGATCCTTGAAGCCATAGGAATCCGCCGTCGCGACGAGCTTCTGCTCTTCCCAACCCGCCAACTGCCGTTCGGAAATCCCCAGCAGTCGACGCAGCTCCGAACGTGTATAAGCCTGTTTCGCGGCGGCACCGGCCACGGACAGATTTTAACATCCTTCCCGTGAATGCACGTTGAAATCACGCTGAAACAACGAAATTCCCGCGACGCCTGCCGCTCCGGCCGCGATGCAAGCGTTCTGATTCGCCGCGGTGACGCCGCCCAGCGCGAGCACCGGGATCCGCACCGCGCGGCACGCTTCCGCCAGACCTTCGAGGCCGCGTGGAGCAAGGTCCGACGATTTCGAGATCGGCGCGAACACCGGTCCGAACACGACGTAATCCGCGCCATCGCGCTCCGCCGCGAGCACCTCATCAAGTGAATGGCACGACACGCCGATCACGAATCCCGGTGGAGCGATGGCGCGCCATTCGCGAGGCGGAATCGATTCCGCGGGCAGGTGCAAGCCATGCGCATTGGCCGCCAGCGCGACGTCCATCCGTCCGTTCACGATGAATTTCGTCCCGCGCGGATTCGGCAGCCGCAACGCCCGCCGGGTCAGATCCAGCAAATCGCGCGCGGAGAAATCTTTCTCGCGAAGCTGCACGAAGTCGACGCCGTCCGCCAGGGCGCGCTCGACGCCCAGCAGACGACGGTCGGTGATGCAGTAACGGATCAATGGGATTGGTCGCGAAAGTGGCGCCGCTCGGCTCGCCGGACCTGCCCTTCGTCCATTCCGAAATAGTGCGCGATCTCGTGCCACACGGTTTCCGCCACCATTTCCTCCAGATGCTCGGGATCGCGGGCCATGCGCTCATGGGGACCTTGATAAATGGTGATCTGATCGGGCATGCGGAAGCCGTCGTAGACGCTGCGCGCGGTCAGCGGAACACCGTGATACAGGCCCAGCAAACCGCGCCGCGGAGGCTCCGGCTCCACCACGATGGCCACGTTTTCGATGCGCTTGCGGAACGCGGGAGGGATCCGCTGCAGCGCGCGCTCCACGACTTTATCGAACTCCGCCGGTTCCATCCGCCTACCTTAGAGTGTACGCGCGTCGATATGATATAAATTACGACCATGACCAAACAAGAGATCATTCTGGCCAATCAGCAGTATCTCTTTCCGAGCGTTTTCCATTATTTTAAGGAACCGCTCGTCGTCACCCGCGCCAAGGATCAGCACGTTTGGGATATCGACGGTAATGAGTACCTCGATTTCTTCGGCGGCATCGTCACTGTTGGCGTCGGCCATTGCAATGACGAAGTGAACAAGAAAGTTCACGCGCAGATGGACCAGTTGCAGCACGTCTCCACCGTGTTCGCCAATGAGCCGCAGGCGGCGCTCGCCAAGCGCATCGCGGGAGTCACGCCGGGCGGCAAACTCACCAAGAGCTTCTTCACCAATAGCGGAACGGAAGCCAATGAAACGGCATTCATCGCCGCGCGCTGCTATACCGGCAATCATGAGATTGTCGCGCTGCGCCACAGCTATCATGGACGCTCCGGCGTCGCCATGGCCGCCACCGGGAACGCCGGCTGGCGCATGGGCGGCCCTTCGGCCACCGGCTTTGTCCAGGCCATCAATGCTTATTGTTACCGCTGCCCGTTCGGACTGGAGTATCCGAGCTGCAACGTCCGCTGCGCCAGCGACCTCGAGGAAATGATCCGCACGTCCACCTCGGGCCGCATCGCAGGATTTATTGCGGAACCGATCCAGGGCGTCGGCGGCTTCATCACGCCGCCCAAGGAATATTTCGAGATCATCTACGGGATCGTCAAAAAATTCGGCGGCGTGACCATCAGCGATGAAGTGCAGACCGGCTGGGGACGGCTGGGCGGAAAATGGTTCGGCATCGAAAAGTGGGGCGTGACGCCGGATATCATCACCGCCGCTAAGAGCCTGGGCAACGGCGCGCCGATCGGGCTGACGGTGGCGAAACCCGAAGTCGCCGACGGCATGAAAGGCCTGACGATTTCGACTTTTGGCGGCAATCCGGTCACCGCGACGCAGGCGAAAGCGGTGATCGATTACATCGACGAACACAAATTGATGATCAATTGCGCCGAGGTCGGCGATTACCTGAACGCCAAGCTGCATGAGATGAAGGCGAAGTTCCCCATCGTCGGCGACGTGCGCGGCATGGGTCTGCTGCAGGCCATCGAACTGGTGGAGGATCGCGAATCGAAGAAGCCGGCCGCGGCGGCCACCAACGCGCTGCTCGAAGCCGCGCGGGAAAATCGGTTGATGATCGGCAAGGGCGGCACCTACGGCAACGTGATCCGCATTTCGCCGCCGATGAACATCGCTAAATCCGACGTCGACGAATTCGCGCTGCGCATGGAAGCGAGCTTGAAGACGGTTTCCGCCACGCACCTGGCGAGCGCGGCCCGCTAATCCGATGCCTCTCGAAGAAAAGGCCTTTTATCGCGAGTCGCCCACCACTAAGCCGGCGACGCTGAATTGCCCGTTCTGCCGCACCTCCGACACCTACGAGCTGCGCTGGATGGTGCGCAAGAAAATCGACCAGCTTCCGCGCGGCGCCGATGAGCGCGATCGCGCGCGATTCGCGAAGTTCCTCAGCTACATGGTCCTGATGGACGACAAGGCGAATTGCAAGAATATGCGCTGCCGGAAGCGCTTCGATATTTCCGGCATCAAGACCATGGCGTTTATTTAGGGGCGTCAATGAACCGGCGACAACTCCTACGGCTGGCGGCCGCCGCGCCCATGATCAATTTCGGGCGCGCGCGGTTGTTCGGCGCGGAGTATTCGACGCGCGCCATCGATCTGGTGAAATCGTCCACCGTGATCGATATGTTGAGCCCCTTCGCATTGTCCGGTTCGAAAACACGAGACTGGCTGGCGAAGCCCGAGACCTTCACCGCGGCCGACCTGCAGCATTATCGCGACTCCGGGATCAACGCCGTAAACATCGCGGTGGGCATGGGCGGACCGGAAGTCTTCCTGAACACGCTGGAGTTCGTCGCCGGATGGAACGGGTTCCTGGCGCATCACGACGCGACCTTGAAGCGCATTGATTCGGCCGCCGATATCGACGCCGCGCGCGCCTCGGGGAAAGTCGGTGTGATCATCGGCCTGCAGAATTCCGAGCATTTTCGCCGTCCCGACGATGTCAACCTGTTTTACGGGCTGGGCCAGCGCATTTCGCAGTTGACCTACAACTCGCGCAACATGATCGGCAACGGATCGACCGAGCGCCGCGACGACGGCATCAGCGATTTTGGCGTCGCCATCGTCCAGCGGATGAACCAGGTGGGGATGTGCGTCGACGTATCCCATTGCGGGGATCGCACCACGCTCGACGCGTTTGAGATTTCGAAGAAGACAGTGCTGATCACGCACTCCAACTGCCGCGCCATCACCGGGCACGTCCGCTGCAAAACCGACGAAGCGATTCGCAAAATGGCCGCGCAGGGCGGTGTGATGGGCATCACCAGCGTCCGCATGTTCGTCAAGAAAGAGGAGCCGACCACCATCGACAGCGTGCTGGACCATTACGATCATGTCCGCAAGCTGGTGGGTCCCGAATATCTCGGCGTGGGCAGCGACATCGATCTGTTCGGTTACGATGCCATGCCGCCCAAGGAACTGGCAGCGCTGCGCGCGAGTTATAAGGACAGCTACGCGTTCCGCGACAAGATCGACATTGAAGGCCTGAATCATCCCCGCCGCATGTTCGACCTGACCGACGGACTGATCCGCCGCGGCTACAGCGACGCCGATATCCACGGCATTCTGGGCGGAAATTTTCGGCGCGTGCTGCCGAATATCTGGACAACTTGACGTGAAATCTAAAGCCGCGCGTCCGCAGTCCGGCGCTCATATCCTTCGCATGCAGGAAGAGGAACGCCGCGACATCGCGCGCGAGCTTCATTCCACCACGTCGCAGCGTCTCGCCGCATTGCAATTGGACCTGTCGCTGGTGGCGCGATCGGCCGAGGCCCTGGACCCGCGCGCGAAGGCGGCGCTCGCGGACAGCATCGATCTGGTCCGGACCTGCGCGCGCGAAATCCGCTCCGTATCCTATCGGCTACACCCGCCGCTGATCGACGAATTCGGATTGCCCGCCGCGCTGCGCGCCATGGCCGAGGAAATCAGGCAGCGCACCGGCACTGAGGTGGACCTGGACCTTCCCGAATCCGCCGGTCGTCTTTCGCAGGAGGTCGAGATCGGCGTTTTTCGAGTGGTGCAGGATGCGGTGTCCGCCGCGAATCCGGAACTGCCGATCGCGCTTCGCGTGAATTGGGAAAAATCGCGGCTCGTGTTCGAATTAAGCTTTTCGCTGGCCTCGCGGGCGCGCGATCCATTGGCGCTGCGTTCCATTCGCGAACGAGCCAAGCAGTTGAAGGGCCGGCTGGTGATCCAATCCGCGCGACGGCGGGTCACGCTGCGAATGACCATTCCACTGCCCCGTCGCCGAGGCTAAAGGTGCAGCAGCTTAATCGCGCCGTTCGAAGTGGAGAGGTCCAGCAGCGGGCCGCCGGCTCCAATGTTTCCATTTAGCTCGTGCCTCGAAAGGCCTCCGTGCACGTTGACGTCGAAATCCGAGGTAATCGAGGAATTGCTGGTGTGCGCGCGCACCGTTGCTGCCGCGGACGACGGCAGATGCACCGTGATGGAGGAGTTCGACGTGTTGGCGTGAACTTCGCGCGGCGCGTCGAGCGTCAGATCGATGTGGCCGTTGGAGCTTTCGAGGCGCACCGGACTGGAATCCGTTTCCAGCAATCTGGCGGTGATGCTGCCATTCGACGTGGTGGCTTCGAAGCGGCCCTTCTTCACTTCCGCGTGGATGGATCCGTTGGTGGTGTGCAGCGTCGCGTCGCCGACAACGTCGCTTAAATCCACCGATCCGTTGGAAGTGCGCGCGTCCACCGTGCCGTGAATTTCGCTGACGTGCACGCCTCCGTTGGAGGTGCGCAGATGCGCCGCGCCTTCGACGTCGGTAACGCGGATCGGTCCGTTGGAAGTGACGATGTTGGCCAGCTCGGCGCGCCGGGGAACGTGGAGCACATAGCGGGCGCCGGCGTTGCCATGCCGGTCGATCGGAGGCACGGTGCGGATCATCACCGATCCGGCCGCGCTCTGCACGTCAATCCTCATTTCCCGCAGGCGGGTTTCGGTGGTGGCATATTTGGTGCCGTCGATATCCACAGTGTTCTTATCCCAGCCGCTGATCTCCACCGACCCGTTCAGATTTTCGAGCTCCACCGTCCCGGCGTCGGCTAGCGGGTAGCTGAAGTGAAAATCCTCGCGATAACGGTCGCTAAAGCCGCCGATTCCGAAGTCCTCGCAGCCGGCGAGCAAAATCATCGAGGCCACCACACACATCGCCCGTGGATACATAATCCCGCTCCTCAGCAGTAAGCTACGAAAGATATACCGCGCGGGTTCCGTCTGGTTTCGAGCGATTTTTCAGCTTCCGAGCAGTGTTTTGAGGTCCAGAGACCGCAGGTCGGGCACGAGAATATCCGGCGAATGCGCGGCCAGCTCCTCCGCGCCGACCACGCCGGTGGCGACGGCAATTGAACGAACGCGATTCGCGCGGGCGGCCAGAATGTCGTTGGGGTGGTCCCCGATCAGCGAAATGGGGCTCGCGCCGTTGATCCAGCCTTCTCGCCGGGCCTGTTGGATGGCGATGCGAACTAGTCCGGCGCGGTCGTGGGCTAGTTCCGCAAAGGCGCCGAATCGCAGGTAAGGCCGCAATCCGGCGCGCTCCATCTTTTTCCAGCCGATGCGGGTCAGATTGCCGGTGACCAGCCCGGTGGCGATACCGCGCCGCGACAGCCGGTACAGCAGCATCCTCGCGCCGGGACAGACTTTGCGCCGCAAGTCCGGGCAACTGCGCGCATAAATTGCCTGCGCGGATTCGATGATCGCCGGCATGTGGCGGCGAATATAACCCGGCGACGCTCCCGCGGTCTGGAGCATGATGCGGACAATATCGCGATCGAGCATGCCCTGCACCGGCACGCCTTCGGTGGTGGTTTCGAGTCCGGTCGCCTTGCGGATGGCCCGCACCAGGGCTTCGCGATGATGGGGCCCGGCGCGCCGCAGCAGGGTTCCGTCGATATCGAACAACACCAGAGGTCCGGGCATTCTTTACAGTACCTTTTGGGGCGTGCTGTTAGAATAGGCAACGAATGCAGGTCTTAAAGGCTGGCGCGCAGAAACTGCTGCTGCTCGAGCTCGATACGGAGTTTATCGAGAACATCGCGCGACAGGCCGGGTTCGATTTCAAGCTCGACGACCAGGTAAAGCGCATGGTGTTGGATCTCAACGCCGAAGGCCGCCAGTCGCCGCTGCTGCTGTTTGACGCGGCCGATCCGGCGAACCTCGGCTGGTTTTCGCGCTGCCAGTTTTATGTGGATGGATTGAGCGGCTCCGTGCTGCAGACGCCGATCCAGCTCGCGAATCAACGCGATCGGACCGGGCGGACGCTGCCGCATTCCATCCGGCTTCAGATCAACAAGGAACTGCCGGCCAGTTTCCGCCTGCCGAACAAAGCTCCGGTGACGGAGCAGCACGTCTACGCGGTGCTCTACAATTTTCTGAACGCGCTGCTGAACACCGGGGTCGGCGTATGCGGCGGAAACGTGGTCAAGCCGTTGGCCGGACGTACCGAACCGGCTGGAAATCGACCGTAATTTATGGCTACGCTCGGATTGATCGAATACGAACAAGCGAGTCCGGAAGTGCGCGCCGTCTATGACGACATCATGGCCACGCGCAAGACGGACTGGATCAATAATTTCTGGAAAGCGCTGGCGCGCGATCCCGCCACCCTGCGGCGGACCTGGGAGTCGATCAAACAGATCATGGCTCCGGGCGCGCTCGATGCCTTGACCAAGGAAATGCTGTACGTGGCCATCAGCGCCACCAATCAGTGCGGATATTGCATCGCCTCGCACACCGCGGGAGCCCGCAAGGCCGGCATGACCGACGCGCAATTCGCCGAGTTGATGGCGGTGGTCGGCATGGCTAACGAAACCAACCGGCTGGCCAGCGGATATCAGATCGAAATCGACGACCGTTTCAAGACCTGAAGTACTGCCGGGACTTTTCGTTACGTTCGCCTAGTCCTACCTCGCCAAGTTTCTCATTGTGCGGCTGCGCCTCATCGCGCAAGCTGGAACATCGGAGGGAGGACCATCCCATGAGTCGAGTTCGCAACGCCTTGAAAATGGCAGGCACCTGGCCGCAGGATCAGCAAAATCCGCAGCCGCAATTCGTGCAGGCGGCGAAACTGGAAGTCCCGCCCGAAGTGGAGCCGCCGCAGGAAATTCCGGTGGCGGTGCAGGTCCCGGCTCCCCGCCCGGTTTATGAGCGATGGCTGCGCCGCGTCCAGGGTTGGATCGGAAGACATCGCAGCCTTCCGGTTCCGAAGTGCAGCGGCCTGACCCGCCGAGGGCTCCCGTGCCGCGCTCCGGCGATGTCGAATGGCCTGTGCCGGATGCATGGCGGAACGAACGACAAGTTCCGCGCGCTGCACCAGGGTTATGAAAGCGCCGCCCGTTTGACCAACGTCGTGCTGTCGCGATTCGGCAAACACATCGATTAACCTTTTCGCGCGCGCGGCGTTTAAGCTTGATAACAGAGAGCTTAAGTACGGAGGTTTCATGCTACGAGACCTGCGCCACGCGTTTCGGCTGCTGCTTCAGAATCCCGGTTTCGCGGCGATCGCCATTTTGTCGCTGGCCCTGGGCATCGGAGCCAACACCGCGATCTTCACCCTGATCGATACGATATTGCTGCGCTCCCTTCCGGTGCGCGCGCCCGAGCAACTGGTGGTGATCGCGCGAAATCCCGACAAGCCCAGTGTCGGGTTCAACTATCCCGATTACGAATACGTCCGCGATCATAACCGGTCTTTTTCCGAGGTGATCGCGTCGAGCCTCGGCAACCGGGCGACGGCGTTCACCGTTCCTTCGGAAGGGGCGACCGCGACCGCGGAACTGGCGTCCACCGGTCTGGTATCCGGAAATTACTTTGACGCCCTGGGCGTGGTTCCCGCCGCCGGCCGGATGTTCACGCCCGATGACAATCGCGTGGAGGACGGCCACCCGGTGGCCATCCTTACTTACGATTTCTGGCGGCGGCGGTTCGCGGCGGACCCCAGGGTCATCGGCCGGGCGATCTCGCTCAATGGATCGACGTTCTCGATCATCGGCGTGACGCGCAGTGGATTCGAGGGCAGCACCGTCGGCAACCCGGTCGATGTTTTTATTCCGATCATGATGTTCCGCGAGATCGAGCGCGGCACCACCCAATGGAATACGCGGCACGTCTGGTGGCTGAACGTGATCGGCCGGTTGAAGCCCGGCGCTTCCATCCAATCCGCCACGCCGGAAGTGAATGTTCTGTTCCAGCAAATTCTGGCCAACGATCACGAGCGCAAGCCGGCGCCGAGCTATGACCCGAATCGGGACCGGCGGGAACGCGCCGTGCTGCTGGCCGGCAGCGGCGGTTATTCCAGTCTGCGCAACGATATTTCAAAGCCGCTGACGGTGCTGATGATCGTGGTGGGGATGGTGCTGCTGATCGCGTGCGCGAACGTCGCCAACCTGCTGCTGGCGCGGTCGGCGGCGCGGCGGAAGGAAATCGCCATACGCTTGGCGATCGGGGCCGGACGAGCGCGGATGATCTCGCAACTGGTGCTGGAGGCGGTGCTCGTGTCGGTGCTGGGAGGGATCACCGGGCTGCTGTTCGCGTGGTGGGGCACGCACGTCATGCTCGGGTTTATGCCCAGGCGGGCGATCCCGGTGGAGTTGCATCTCACGCCGGATCTTCGGATTCTCGCGTTCGCGTTCGGAATTTCGCTGCTGACCGGAGTGCTATGCGGGCTGATTCCGGCGGTGCTCGCCACCCGTCCCGACCTGAGTACCGCGCTGAAGAACGAAACGCCGATGGTCGGGCGCACGCGATTCGATCCGCGGCGGGCGCTGGTGGTGGTCCAGGTCGCGTTGTCGCTGCTGCTCCTGATCGGGGCGGGGCTGTTTGTCCGGAGCCTGAGCAATCTGAGATCACTGGATCCCGGCTTCGTGCGCGAGACGGTTCTCGATACCAGAATCAATCCGCAAAACGGCGGGTACAAAGGCCAGCGGCTTCGCGATTACTATGAGCGGCTGCTGGCGCGGGTTTTGACTTATCCCGAGGTGCGGTCGGCCAGCCTCGCTGCGATTTCGCCGCTGGGAGGCTCGCGCTGGAACTTCGATGTGTCAGTGGAAGGCTATCAATGGAAGCCGAATGAGAAACCTTTCCTGGACATGAACGCGGTGAGCGCGAATTATTTCGCGACACTCGGCATCCCGATGCTGCTGGGCCGGGATTTTCGCGAGCAGGATAATCCGCCGTTCACGTCGGATCCCGATCCGAAGGCCATGATGGCGCGAGCCCCGCTGGGTCCTCCGCCGCCGGTCGCGATCGTGAATGAAACCATGGCGAAGCATTTTTTCCCCAACGAATCGCCGCTGGGGCGGCGGGTCACCCTCGATAAGCAATTCGATATGGCGAAATCCTACGAGATCGTCGGGGTGGTGAAGGATGCCCGGTATTTCGGAGTCCGGGAAGAGCCTGAGGGGATGATTTACGTTCCGGACTGGCGGATGGGATCGTGGGATCGCCGGCTGATGGTGCGCACGGCGGGGGATCCACAACGCATGATCGCGGCGATCCGGCGGGAAGCGGCGGCGATCGATCCTTCGATTCCGGTGTTGCAAACCTGGACGCTCGCGCAGGAGTTCGACGACAACATTTCGCAGGAACGGATCGTCACAACGTTATGCGGATTCTTCGGCGCTCTTGCACTACTGCTGGCGGCGATCGGATTATACGGCGTGATGGCGCATTCGGTGGCGCGGCGGGTGCGGGAGATCGGGATTCGCATGGCGCTGGGCGCGCGACGCGGCGAGGTGTTGTGGCTGGTGCTGCGCGACGTCGCGTGGATGATCGGCCTGGGCGCGCTGATCGGGCTGCCGGCGGCGTTCGGATTTACGCGCCTGGTGTCGAGCTTCCTGTACGGGCTGACGCCGCAGGATCCGTTGAGCATCGCCGCATCCACTTTGGTGCTGGTCGCGATTACCGCGCTCGCCGGGTTCCTTCCGGCGCGACGGGCGACGGCGGTCGATCCCATGGTCGCCTTGCGGCACGAGTAGCCGCTACACTGAAAATTCATGCCTTCCGTAGCTTTGAAACAAGTCCCGCTGCTCGATCTCCAGGCGCAGCATCGGGCCATACGCGGCGAAATTCTGGAAGCCGTCACGCGAGTGATCGACTCGCAGCGATTCATCATGGGCGAGGAAGTCAGCAAGCTGGAATCTCGCATCGCCGCATACTGCGGAACGAAATTCGCGGTGGGATGCGCCTCGGGGTCGGACGCACTTTTGCTGGCGCTGATGGGGCTGGATATCGGTCCAGGGCGATAAAGTCCTGACCACGCCGTATTCGTTTTTCGCGACGGTGAGCGCGATCACCCGCACCGGCGCGACTCCGGTGTTTTGCGATATCGATCCGGAGACGTTCAATATGGACGTCGAAAAGGCGGCGATTGCGTTTGATTCGCACCCGGAAATTCGCGCGGTGATTCCGATTCATCTGTTCGGCGGATGCGCCGACATGGATCCGCTCAATCGGCTGGCGGCTTCGCGCGGCGCGAAAATGATCGAGGACGCGGCGCAATCGATCGGCTCGGAATATAAAGGACGGCGGGCCGGCGGGCTGGGCGACGTCGCGTGTTTCAGCTTTTTCCCGAGCAAAAATCTGGGCGGATATGGCGACGGGGGAATGCTCACAACGGACGATGCGGCGCTCGCGGACAAGCTGGCGTGTCTGCGGGTCCACGGCGAGCATCAGCGTTACTATCACGACTGGATCGGGATCAATTCGCGTCTCGATGCGCTGCAAGCCGCGGTGCTCGACGTGAAATTGCGGCATCTGGATCCATGGACCGAGGGGCGTCGGCGCAATGCAGGCTTATACCGCGAAGCGCTGGACGGCGTTCCGGTGCGGATACCGCAACCGGCTGATTATCAAACCAGATATATTTACAACCAGTTTGTGATCCGCGCCGCGCGCCGTGATGAATTGCAGGCGTTTCTCAAGGAGCGCGGCATCGGCACCGCGATTTATTATCCGCTGCCGCTGCATCTGCAGAAATGTTTCGCTTATCTCGGCGGGCAGACCGGCGATTATCCGGAAAGCGAAGCGCTGGCGCGCGAGGCCCTCGCGCTGCCGATTTTCCCGGAGCTTTCCCCGGACGATATCGGCTACGTCAGCCAAAACATCGCCGAATTTTACCGGTAACGGCGTGCCGCGCACCGTCCTGTTCATTATCGGAACCCGGCCGGAAGCGATTAAACTGGCTCCGCTGGCGCTGCACCTCCGGCGTTTTCCCGAGAGCTACGCGGTAACGATTTGCGTCACGGCGCAACATCGCGAAATGCTGGATCAGGTGCTGGCGGCGTTTCGCATCGCGCCCGATTTCGATTTGAACCTGATGACTCCGGGCCAGACTTTGTGCCAGTCGACGTCGCGGATCATCAGCGCGCTCGAACCGGTTTTCGAGAAAGCGAAGCCGGATCTGGCGGTGGTGCAAGGCGATACGACCACGGCATTGTGCGGGGCGCTGGCAGCGTTCTACCATCGGGTGCCGGTGGCGCACGTCGAGGCCGGATTGCGCACCGGCGATCCGCTGCAGCCGTTCCCGGAGGAGATGAATCGGGTGCTGGTGGCGAGGCTGGCCATGCTGCATTTCGCGGCGACGGAGAAGGCCGCGGGAAATCTGGCTCGCGAAGGAATTTGCGAGCGGGTGTGGGTCACCGGCAACACCGGGATCGACGCGGTGCTGTGGGTGAGGGATCGACTGGAGAGCGGCGAGCTTCGCTCGAACGCCGCGCCGGTGGACCTCGACCGCAAGCGCCTGATCCTGGTGACGGCGCATCGTCGCGAAAGCTTTGGCGAAGGGTTCGATCGCATCTGCCAGGCGCTGCTCCGGATCGCCGGCCGTGAGGATGTGCAGGTGGTGTACCCGGTGCATCCGAATCCGAATGTGCGCGCGGCGGTGGATCGCTATCTGCGGTCGCATCCGCGGGTGCAAGTGACCGAGCCGATGGATTACGTGCCGTTCGTCGACCTGATGCGGCGCGCGTTCCTGATTGTCACCGATTCGGGCGGGATTCAGGAAGAAGCGCCGTCGCTGGGAAAACCGGTGCTGGTCCTGCGGGAAAAGACGGAGCGCCCGGAAGCGGTGACGGCGGGCACGGTGAAGCTGGTGGGGACCGACGTGGAGCGCATCGTGGCCGAGGCTACGATGCTGCTGGACGATCCGGCGGAATATCAGCGCCGGTCGCGCATTCATAATCCTTACGGCGATGGACACGCGAGCGAACGGATCGAAGCGGCGCTGCGCTCGTTTTTCGCTTAAAGCCGGACGATTTTTTCGGACGAATTAGCCTTCAAGCGCGTTGCGCGTATCGACGATCAGCTTGGCGCTTTCGACGATGCGCGGTATAATCGAAAGCCTTGTGATCGGTGACGATCACCACGCAATCGGCCGCCGCAGCGCCTTTAGCGGCATCGATCGCGCTCATGTCGTGGGCACCACGCCGTCGGCGCGCAGCTTCGGCACGAACGGATCGCTATAGGTCACCTTCGCGCCGCGCTTGCCCAGCAGATGAATAATATCGAGCGCCGGCGATTCGCGCACGTCGTCGATATCGCGCTTGTAGGCCACGCCCAGCACGTGCACGTGCGAGCCCTTCAGCGGCTTCGTGTGATCGTTCAGCGCGTTCTGAATCTTATCCACCACGAAGTGCGGCATCTAGCCGTTGATGTACCCGGCCAGCTCGATGAAGCGCGCTTCAATGCCCGCCTGCTTGGTCTTCCACGACAGATAGAACGGATCGATCGGGATGCAATGCCCGCCCAGGCCCGGGCCCGGGATAGAACGGCATGAAGCCGAACGGCTTGGTGGCCGCGGCGTCGATCACTTCCCAGACGTTGATGCCCATGCGGTCGCACATCAGCGCGATTTCGTTCACCAGTCCGATGTTGATCATGCGGAACGTGTTTTCGAGCAGCTTCACCATCTCGGCGACGCGCGTCGAGCTCACCGGAACCACGTTTTCGAGCGCCTGCGCGTAGAACAGCGCGCCCAGCTCGGTGCACGCCGGCGTGATGCCGCCGACCACTTTCGGAATGTTCTTGGTCTGGAATTTGGGATTGCCGGGATCGACGCGCTCCGGCGAGAAGCACAGGAAGAAGTCCTCGCCGACCTTCAGTCCGGCCTTCTCGAACATGGGCAGCATCAGCTCATCGGTGGTGCCGGGATAGGTGGTCGATTCCAGAATCACCAGCATGCCGGGATGAAAATGTTTGGCGATCTCCTGGCAGGCGTTGACGATGTAGCTCATGTCCGGATCTTTGGTCTTGCGCAGCGGCGTGGGCACGCAGATGTTGATGGTGTCCAGTTCGCGCGACCGCGGCGAAATCGGTGGTGGCGCTGAGCTTGCCGGATTCGACCAGCGGCTTCGAGCGTCGCGGTGGGGATGTCCTGAATATAGGATTCGCCGCGATTGAGCGCCGCGACTTTGCTTGGCGTCGATGTCGATTCCGGTGACGTGAAATCCGGCGCCCGCGAACTCGACGGCCAGCGGCAGGCCGACGTAGCCCAGCCCGACGATGCCCACCTGCGCCGTGTGTGATTCTTGATTTTTTCGCGCAACTGTTCCGCGTAATTCAACCCGTCCTCCTTCAACTTGTGACTCGAAGTAAAACTCGCCGGCCGCGACGATCTCCGCCGGTCCGGCCAAGACAGGATATCGTCATCCCGCCAGCGAAGCTGCAGCGGGCCCGCGGGAGTTCGCACTTCCACCGGGCTCCGAACCAGGCCGCGCGCCACGGCGGCGGCGGCGGCGCCGGTCGATCCCGTGCCTGAACTCATTGTCTCACCCGCGCCGCGCTCGAAAAATCGAACGTCGAGGTGTGGGCGTCCAGACGCGGACAAAAGATACGTTGGTGCGATGCGGAAAGCGCGGGTGGCGCTCGATGCAGCGCCCCCAGCGCGCGCCAGTCGAAATCGAAGTCGATCGACCAACACCGCGCATTGTGGATTGCCGACGTTCAGGATCATCGCGTCGTGATTCTGCACGCGGGCGTGCAGTTCCTCGATCACGGGCGCGCCCCATATTCATTTCGAAAGAGAAGGCGTGGCCGTGCCGGTCGAGCAGCCGCAGATGCTTGGGGCCGGCGCCGGTGACGATGACGATCTCGGGCGAAGAGCGCCCGGCCTCGATCAGAAAAGCCGCGGCGCAGCGCGTTCCGTTGCCCGAGATCTCACTGCGGCTGCCGTCGGAATTCCACAGGCGGATGGACGCGTCCTGATCGGTGACTGCCGGGGACGATCAGAGCCAGCCGTCCGCGCCGACTGCCGGTGTGGCGATCGCAAATGGCGATGGCGAGAGCGGCGAGGTCCGCGTTCTCCGGAAGGTCGTCGCGCCAGGTGAGCAGAAAATCGTTGCGCGCGCCGTGGGCTTTGGTGAAGGGGATTTTCATCGGGGACGCCGGTCGGGGACGAACCCTGATTTTAGCAAGGTCACTGACGCTGATAGATTTCGACTACCGGGGCTCCCTTGACGATAATCCGGCGGCGCAATTCGTAATGATTGCCGCGGCGGTCGGCGCGCTGCACGGCGCGGGAGACTTCATCGCCCGCGAAGGCCAGTGCCCATCCTTCATGCAAGGCGACGTCGGGGTGCGAGGTTTCGAGCAGCCATTCGGCTCCATTGCCTTCGTGCAGCGTTTCGCGCAGCGGGATGCCCGCCAAGCGGACGGACGCCGGTGAGATCGCCGAAGGGGCAGATGATGCCGGATCCTTTCTGATAATTGGCGGCCAGAAAGTCGGCGGCCTGGCGGGTCCAGTCGCGGCGCGCGGCGGAATTCACTTCGGATTCCTTCCAGCAGACCGGGGCCTGATCCTGAATGATCCACAGCACGGCGGGAGCAGCGGCGAGCAACACTCCGGCGAGACGCATGTTCCGGGGAAGCGCGGCGACGATGGCGGCTCCGGCAAACGCGGCCAGCGGAAGCATGGCGATCGCATAGCGCGTGTTGTAGTAGCTGTTGGGCCATAAGTCCGGAACGAAGATCGGCGTGCCGGACGAATACATGCTCCAGATATAGAACGCGGGGACCAGAGCCAGCAGCAGAACGGGCCACCAGGCTCGTTTCCAGACCGCGGCGAGGATGCCACAGGCGCCGATGATCAGCGCGGGCCATCCGATCACCAGCTTGGCGGCTGTCAAGGTAGTAGAGCAGCGCCGTGGGCCAGTCATGATCGCCGGGATAGGGCTTCATGCCCTGTGCCAGGTAACGATGATAAATCGCGATGGCGGACCAGGGTCCGTTATAGAATTCGAGCGGATTGCCGTAATAGAAGCGATTGTGGGCCAGCCAGGCGAGCGGGGCGGCGGAAGCCAGCGCGCCGAACAGAATCGCGTGCCACTTGCGCCGGGCGATCCACAGAAAATAGAGCGCAACGAAGGGAATCAGGAACCAGCCTTCATAGCGGGTGAGGGATGCGGCATTCGACGCGGCCGCCGCGGCCAGGATTGCCAGCGCGGATTGCGAATCGCGAAACCAGAGCGTGGACCAGAGCAGCGCGGATAGCGGCCAGCAGGAACACGGGCTCGGTCATCGGCGTCGCCTGAAGATAGAGCAGGTTGGGATTCAAGGCGAAGATCAGCAGCGCCGCCAGCGCCGCCATTGCCGATCCATAGGCGCGCCGTGCCGCCGCGTATAGAAAAACTCCGGCGAAAACGAAACAGATCACGGACGGAAGGACTCCCGCGAATCCGCTTTGCCACCAGTTGCGATGCAGCGTGAAGGGCATCAACAGAACGTGCGGCAGAGGGAGCCAGACGGTGCCGATCTGTTCCGGTCCGGGCGTGCGCGAATCCACGATGCGGCGGGCGATATTCAGATGCGCTTCAGCGTCGCCGTAATACAGCGTGTATCCGCGATCGAAACACCAGCGCGCGACCGGGAAACCGATGGCGGCCAGCATCACGAAGACGCCGATGAGTTGAAGCGCGTTAGAAAGACGTGAACTTACGGAACTCTTCAAACCGGGAGTCGATTTCGGCGCGTGTGAGCGTGCGAAACCGCTCGACGCCGAACCTTTCGCAACAAAAGCTTCCCATGACGGAGCCGTAGATGACCGCCCGGCTGCAGATCGCCGCGGGTGATATGGCCGGCCGCGAGATCGAAGCCCTGCTCGGCCAGGTATCCGATGAAACCGCCGGCGAAGCAGTCGCCCGCGCCGGTCGGATCGAAAACGTCCTCCAGAAGATAACCGGGAACCACGAAGAAGGAGTCGCGGCGGAACAGCATCGCGCCATATTCGCCGCGTTTGATCACCAGGGTATGCGGCCCCATGTCCAGAATCGCGGCGGCGGCTTTCCGCAGATTGGTCTCGCCGGAAAGCATCCTCGCTTCACTGTCGTTGATCAGCAGGAAATCCCAACCGGCGATGGTTTGGAGCAGCTCGCCGCGAAAATCCTGGATCCAGTAATTCATGGTGTCGCCGCCGGCCAGGCGCACGCCGTTCATCTGTTCCCGAACGCTGCGCTGCAGCGCGGGCTGGATGTTTCCAAGCAGCAGATACGGCTCCCGGCGATAGCTGGCGGGAATTTTCGGCTGGAAGTCCGCGAACACGTTCAGGTCGGTGGTCAGCGTGACGCGGTCATTCATATCGTCCGAATATTTTCCGGCCCAGAAGAACGTCTTGCCGGGGACCCGTTCCAGACCTTCGAGATCGATGCCGCGTCCGGCGAGCAGCTTGGTATCCTCCGCGGCGAAATCGTCGCCCACCACGGCGACGATGCGGGTCTTGGTAAAGAAGCTGGCCGAGAGCGAAATATAAGTCGCGGCTCCGCCCAGCATGCGATCCACGCGGCCATGTGGAGTTTCGACGCCATCATAGGCCACGGACCCGACGACAACAAGAGACATTGCTTGATTGTAGTAGACCGTCGCGCTACCGCCAAACCGCGAGCCACCGCTAAGATGAGAGAGGTGCACCTTCTTAAGCGCCACATCGGAGATCTGGCGGGTCTGTCTGTAGTTTTGCTGATGCAGACGCTGGGGGTGTGGCTCGCGCTGCGGAGCCCTTCGGCCGCGCGCCGGCCCTGGCTGCGCCAGCTGATCTGGATCGGGGGAGCATCGTGCGCCGCGGCTGCATTCCTGGCCGTCGGGCTGGGATTAGCTCCTATCGAACGTCACAGTCCGGCATGGGTGGCGAGCTGGGGACGCGGGTTCATGATGGGCGGGGCGCTGTTCTCGGTGTTCGCCGTAGCCGCGATCGCAGTGGGCTGGCTCTTGCCGCAAGGACGGCCGGAGTATAGCGGCGCGCGCCGAAATTTTCTGCGCGCAGTACAGATGACGCTTCTGGGAGCGCCGGCAGTGGTCACTGGCTACGGCATGTTCGTCGAGCGCACGCAGTTGAAGCTACGCGAAGAAGATATCAGCGTTCCCGGCTTGCATCCGGATCTGGACGGGCTGCGGATTGTGCAGCTCACCGACATCCATATGAGTCCGTTTCTATCCGAGCGCGAGTTGAACCGGGCCATCGGGATGGCGAACGAAACGCGGGCCAATCTGGCGCTGGTCACCGGCGATTTGATCACCAGCGCGGCGGATCCCGTGGCTTTATGCCTGGCTCGACTGGCCGGGCTCCGCGCGGACGCGGGGATTTTCGGATGCATGGGAAATCACGAGATTTATGCCGGAACGCAGGAGTTTACGGAGCGCGAAGGGGCTCGCCTGGGAATGCGGTTTTTGCGGAGCGCCTGCGTTCCTCTGCGTTTCGGGAGCGCGACCTTGAACCTGGCCGGCGTCGATTATCAGCATCTGAAGGAGCCCTATCTGGCCGGCGCGGAGAAAATGGTGCTGCCGGGCGCGTTGAACGTGATGCTGTCGCACAATCCCGACGTTTTTCCGGTGGCGGCGCGGCAAGGCTGGAACCTGACCATCGCGGGGCACACCCATGGCGGCCAGGTGCGGGTGGAGATTCTGCATCAGGATTTGAACGTCGCGCGGTTCTTTACGCCCTATGTGGACGGAGTTTATCGCAAGGGCGCGTCTTCTATTTTCGTATCGCGCGGCATCGGCACCATCGGGTTACCCGCGCGGCTGGGGGCGCCGCCGGAAGTCGCGCTGTTACGCTTGTGCCGCACCTGATCCTGAGCGACATCCACGCGAATCTGGAAGCGCTGGAGGCGGTCCTGCGCGATGCCAAGGGCCAGTACGACCTGATTCTGTGCCTGGGCGATCTGGTGGACTACGGCGCGAATCCGAATGAAGTGGTCGAATGGACCCGCGCGAGTACTCGCGTGACGATTCGCGGGAATCACGACAAAGCGTGTTGCGGAGCGGACTCGCTGGATAATTTTCATCCGGCCGCGCGGGTCTCGGCCATGTGGACCCGCACGGTGCTTTCGCCGGAGAACGTGGATTACCTCGACCGTCTGCCGCGCGGGCCGCTGCGGTTTGAGGATTTCGATCTGGTGCATGGCTCGCCGGCGGACGAGGACGAATACCTGATCACCATGCTCGACGTAGACGGCGCGCGCGAGGCTATCGACGCGCGGGTGACTTTCTTCGGCCACACCCATATTCAGGGCGGATTTTTACTGTGCGGTCCGGGGATCAAGCGAATCGATCCGCGTCGTGTACTGGAAATGGAGCCGGATTATTTTTATCTTGTCAATCCAGGCTCGGTGGGCCAGCCACGCGACGGCGATCCGCGGGCCGCGTATGCGCTATACACGCCGGGCACGCAGACCGTGGAGTACCGTCGGGTGGAGTATGACAACAAGAAAGCCGCGCGTAAGATCCGAGCGGCGGGATTGCCGGAACAGCACGCCGCGCGACTATTGGTGGGGGCTTAGGCTAAGGAGATTAACTTGCGCGTCGCTGGCGCATGCCGTCGAGCAGCATGCCGGCGATCTGGCGTCCGTGTTCGTAGGCTTCTTCGTACACCGCGCGGCGTTCGTCGCGGGTGAATCCGTAGCCCAGGCGATAGAGTCGCTCCAGAGATTTACCGACCGCGAAAGTTCCCGCGTAGGAAACCGCCGCCTTGGGGATCAAGCCGCCGCCGAAGGGAACCTTGCCGATCAATTCGCGCGCCAGGGCCCGCCATCCGAACGCGCCCGCCACGATGGAGGCGATCTCCGATTTCTGTTCGCGATAGCCCACCGCGCGATCGCTTCCCGCGGCGAGGTAAAACGCCATGCGGATCTGATTCATGGTCAGGAACGCCGCGTCCGATCCGAATTCGCCGACAGCCCACGGCAGAGAAGCGAGGCTGGGCACGATATCCGGCAGCGCGGTAGCCAGACAGAACAAGGCATTCTCCTTGGCCACCCGGCGGATCAGCCGGTGCGCGGCGAGTTTGCGGAAGGGATACAGACTGCGGGCCAGGGGAATGGCCAGATCAGGACGGGCGCGCAGAATCCGGCGGATACAATCATCCGGGGCTTCCATATCGAACGAAAAGGCCCGCGACGGACGCAGCAGGGAGGATTCGTAGATCTCGACGTCGCAGCCGCTGCAACTTCCGCGGACCAGCAGTTGCACCGATTGGGCGCGGCGGCGCGGCGAAAGATGGGCGGGCGCGAAGTAGGTCTCCATGCGGCCCAGCGATTCGGCCGAGGAGGCTACGATTCCGACCGAAACCGGCCGGTCCGCCTCTTCCCGCACCTCCGCAGGGTTCAGATTCGACAGAGCCCGCTTTACCTGGCTAATAACGGCAATGGCCATGGTTAGTACTTACGAACGCATCGACGACGAGCACACCCGAAACATAATCCGGAAGTCCTGTCTCCATTCTAGCCCGATTCCGATCCGCTCCACGGGTACCTGCGGGGAAAAATATTTCAAGAGGGTTTCATTGGACGGATGGAAGTCGAGCGCGGGCGCCACCAGCAGCAGCCGCGGCGCGATGTTCGCCAGCGCTAGGCCAGGAAAATAGCCGCGCCCTTGAAATTCGCCCCGATCGAGGTGCCACTTTACGCGCATCCAGTAATCCAGGGCTTGCAAAGGGAGGTGGATGTCCTGCGCGGCCTTCAGTTCGATCACGGCGAGGCGTCCGTCGCGATCCGCCGCCAGCAGATCGATCACCCCGCGCTCGCCCGCGGCGAACTGCGGCACCTGGCCGTACACGGGATTGGGATGGAGCGTCGCATCCAGCGCCTCGATGGAAGAACGGACCCGCGATTCGAGCCAGGCTTCGGGATGCCGGGTGTACAAGGGATTGGATCGATCGGCGGCGCGGGACCGGCGCATACGCCCCAGGCCGCGCGCGATTTGTTCGATCTCGGCAAGATTCGATTCCGCGCCGGCCTGTTCCTTGTGGTCGATTCCGAAGCGCAACTCTGTTCCGGCGGCGCGGGCAAACTCCAGGCCGTTGACGGCCAGGCTCACCGATCCATCGGAACGGTCACGGCGTTCGACTCCCTCGATGTTCGCGATGCGGTCCACCCAATCGACGACGCGGGGCGGACTTTCGGCGATGGCGCGGCGGCAGGGATCCAGATGAGTTTCGAAATTGGAGTAATCGGCGGGCTCGATGGCGTCTTCCTGTCCCTGATCATGCACGAAGACCAGGAATCGCGCGGCGCTCGCCGTTCAAGTGCCGAACTCTATGACACGTAGTGACTTCCGCGCCCTCGGGAACGAAAACGGCAAGGCCTTCGACGCGCAGGCGGGTTTCGCGATGGCGTAGATAATCGAGCCAGATGAGGCCGAAGCTCAGAGCGCCTTCGGGCGAGAGGGAATCCGCGGAGGCTCCGATGGCCGCGATCGCCGCCGGGCCTTTTCGGAGCATGGCCCGGGGATAACTGGGAGAAAGAGAATGATGCAGGTCGGGCTCGGTGGATAATTCGGCGATGCGCCAGTCGGGAAACTGGCGGCGCAGGGATCGCCGGAACTGCTCGCGATATTTGAGGCGCGATCCTTTTCTGGCGGCGTCGCCATTGGAAGGGTCGGCCAGATCGACCAGGGCAAGGGTACCGGCGATTCCGCCGAACCGCTCCGTTTCCAGTTCGACGAAGCCCCGTTTTTGCCGCAGGATACCGCGAATCCGGCGGACCAGATTACGGGACTCGCTCCAGCACTCGACGGTCGGGTGGACGCCGGGGCGCAGGGCGAAAGTCTGAGGAGTGATCGGCAAGGGGTCCTGGCCAGGCTCCATCAATACCGGTTGGCGGCTCTGGCGCAAAAAATTCTCGATCACATCCTGGACAGTCACGTCTAATGAGTGACCGGATCGGGGGCTCATTCTCACCGGGCGCGGCCGTTGGCGCATGATACACTAATCTTTTTGGTTTCCCCTCGGTTTGGTTTCCCCCGGTAAGCCGAACCAAACCAAACATCTTCCTGGAGGTTTTTCGCTCGTGGCAGATCGAATGCGACATATTTTCACGTCTGAATCGGTGACAGAAGGTCACCCGGATAAGATGGCGGACCAGATTTCGGACGCCGTTCTCGATGCGGTGCTTTCTCAGGACCCGACCGGCCGCGTGGCCTGCGAGGTTCTGGTCACCACCGGAATCTGCGTGGTCTCCGGCGAGATCACCACGACCACCTATGTGGACGTGCCTAAACTGGCGCGGGCGGTGATCCAGGACATCGGCTATACCGACGCGGAAATGGGCTTCGATTCCAAGACCTGCGGGGTTTTGAACACCATTCAGAGCCAGTCGCCCGATATCGCGATGGGCGTGGATACCGGCGGGGCGGGCGATCAGGGCCTGATGTTCGGCTACGCCTGCGATGAAACCGAAGAGCTGATGCCCATGCCGATCATGCTGGCGCATAAGCTGGTTCGCCAGTTGAGCGAAGTGCGCCGGTCCGGGAAGCTCAAATTCCTGCGGCCGGACGGCAAGAGCCAGGTCAGCATCGAATATGTCGACGGCAAGCCGGCGCGCATCGACGCGGTGGTGGTTTCGACCCAACACGACGACGACGTTTCCACGGAAACGCTGCGGGCGGAAGTGAAGAAGCACATCATCGATCCGGTGCTGCCCGCGAAAATGATCGACGCGTCGACCAAATATCACATTAATCCTACGGGACGATTCGTGATCGGCGGTCCTCACGGAGACACCGGCCTGACGGGGCGCAAGATCATCGTCGACACTTACGGCGGCATGGGCCGTCACGGCGGCGGGGCGTTTTCAGGCAAAGATCCCACGAAGGTGGACCGTTCGGCGTGCTACATGGCCCGCTATATCGCGAAGAACATTGTCGCGGCGGGCCTGGCGAAGCGCTGCGAAGTGCAACTGGCGTACGCGATCGGCGTGGCCGAGCCGGTTTCGGTGATGGTGAACACTTTCGGCACCGGGACGGTGGAGGACGAACGGCTGGTGGAACTGATCCGGGCGAATTTCACGCTCACGCCGAAGGGCATGATCGAGCATCTGAAGTTGCGCCGTCCGGTGTATCGCAAAACCGCCGCGTTCGGACACTTCGGACGCACCGAAGATACGTTTACCTGGGAAGCGACGGATAAGGCCGCCGCTCTCAAAGAAGCCGCGCAGCCGGCGGCCGCGGCAAAAGGCTAAGAATCGGAGACGAACCAAATGAGTCCTACTGCAAGTGTTGCTTGTGACGTAAAAGATCTCGCGCTGGCCGACGTAGGTAAGCGGCGGATCGAGTGGGCCGCGCAATCGATGCCGGTGCTGGCGGCGATCCGCAAACAATTTATCAAGAGCCAGCCTCTGGCCGGCTTACGCGTGGCCGCGTGCCTGCACGTGACCACGGAAACCGCGAATCTGATGATCGCGCTGCGGGACGGCGGGGCGAACATCGCGCTGTGCGCTTCGAATCCACTGTCCACGCAGGACGACGTCGCCGCGTCGCTGGTGAAGGACTACGGCATCCCGACGTTCTCCATCAAGGGCGAATCGAACGAGGTGTACTATCAGCATCTCAACGCGGCGCTCGATCACCAGCCGCAGTTCACCATGGACGATGGCGCGGATGTGGTCAGCCTGCTGCACACCAAGCGCAAGGAGCAGTTGGCTAATGTGCTCGGCGGCACCGAGGAAACCACTACTGGCGTGATTCGCCTGCGGGCCATGGCGAAGGAAAAGGTGCTGGGCTATCCGATTATCGCGGTGAACGACGCGCTGACCAAGCACCTGTTCGACAATCGCTACGGCACGGGCCAGAGCACCATCGACGGCATCATTCGCGCGACCAACGTTCTGCTCGCTGGGCTGACCGTCGTGGTGGCGGGATACGGCTGGTGCGGACGCGGAGTTTCCATGCGCGCTCGCGGCCTGGGCGCGAACGTGATCATCACCGAAATCGATCCGACGAAGGCGATTGAAGCCATCATGGACGGGTTCCGGGTGATGTCAATGAACGAAGCCGCCAAGATCGGCGACGTGTTCGTTACGGTTACCGGCAACAAGAGCGTGATCGCGCGGGATCATTTCGAGAAGCTGAAGAGCGGGGCGATCCTTTGCAATTCCGGCCACTTCAACGTGGAAATCGACCTGGAAGCTCTGGGATCGATGGCCTCCAGCCGCCGCGAAACGCGGGCATTCGTGGAAGAGTTCGCCATGCGCGACGGGCGCAAGATTTACGTCCTGGGCGAAGGACGCCTGATCAACCTGGCCGCCGCCGAAGGCCACCCGGCTTCGGTGATGGACATGAGTTTCGCCAATCAGGCTCTGTCGGCCGAGTACATGGTGAAGAATCATGCCAGTCTCGAAAAGAAGGTGTATTCGGTTCCCGAAGAGTTGGATAAGAGCGTGGCGAAGATGAAGCTCGAATCGATGGGCGTTGCCATTGACCGGCTGACGCCGGAGCAGGAAGAATACCTCGCCGGCTGGTCCGAGGGAACGTAATCGAAAGGCAGACGAACCTCGCCTGCCGCATAATTTTTTAGCAGGGTGTCTCTTAAAAGGGGAACAGAGGTCTGCGCCCTTTTGAGACGACCTATTGAAACAGAGGAAATGTGGCGCTAGTAGAAGGTGTCAAGCACTCCTTGGAGATCACCGTGCCCGTGGCGGAGGTCGAAAAGGAAACCGAGCGCGTTGTCGCTGAGATCCAGAAGAAGGTGAAGCTGCCGGGATTCCGGCCGGGACACGCCCCCATCGGGCTGGTGAAGTCGCGCTTCGCGGCCGACATCCGGCAGGACGTTCTAGAGAAGCTGGTCCCCAAGTTTTTCCGCCAGGCGGTGGATGAGGACCATCTGGAAGTGGTGGGGCGGCCGGACATCAGCGACGTGCATTTCGACGCCGGCGAGCCGCTGAAGTTCAAGGCGGCATTCGAGGTCGCTCCGACCTTCGATCTGAAGGAATATCGCGACGTCCTGGTGAATTACACCGAGCCGGAAGTTACCGACGCGGATCTGGACGTCCGGCTGAACGACGTCCGGGAACGCAAGGCGGAGTTCGTGAACGAGGAGCCCCGTCCGCTCGCCGACGGCGATTACGCGGCGATCTCGCTCGAAAGCCTTTCCGGTGTTGCCGAGAAAGTCTCGCAGGATGAAGTGATTTTGAAGATCGGCGATGAAGCGACCATGCCGGTGTTCAGCGAAAATTTGCGCGGCGCGTCACCGGAGGAATCGCGGGAGTTCGAGGTCGTCTATCCGGACGATTACGAGCGCAAGAATCTGGCGGGGCGCACGGTTCGTTTTCGCGCGACCGTGAAAGCCGTGCGGCGCAAGGAACTGCCGGAGCTGAACGACGAATTCGCGAAGGACCTGGGCGATTATCAGACGCTCGACGAGCTGAAAGAACAGATCCGCAAGTCGATGCTGGGGGAACGCGAGCACAAGGCGCAGGACGACGCCAAGCATCAGTTGCTGGATCGCTTGGTGGAACTGAACGATTTTCCGGTGCCCGACGCTTATGTGGACCGGCAGATCGAGATCAACGTCGAAAACCAGTTGCGCACGCTGGCCGGGCAGGGGATCGATCCGCGAGGCATCAAGCTCGATTGGGCCAAGGTGCGGGAGACGCAAAAGGATCGGGCTACGAGGGACGTAAAGGCGTCGCTGCTGGTGGACAAGATCGCGGAGCGCGAATCGATCGGCGCGACGCAGGAAGAAGTCGACCGCGAAGTGCAGCGCATCGCGCGGCAGCAGCGGGAAGCGGTGGCGGTGACGCGGGCGAAGCTGCAAAAGGACGGCACCCTCGGCCGCATCGCGGGACATATCCGGACAGAAAAGACGCTGAATTTCCTGTTCGAGCACGCGCGCAAGGAAGCAGCGAAAGAGCCGGAACCCGAATCGTAGTAGACTTTTCGCATGACTCGCGGGGGGTTTCTGTCCACGCTGGCGCTTGCGCCGTTTGCTCGAGCCGCATCGCAACAAGTTGACTCCGCTCGCTTGCGCCGGCGCATCGAAGAACTCAGCATCCATGGCCGGCCCGCGGGCGGGACCTTCGCCGACGGCGTCAGCAGGGTCGCTTATTCCGATGCCGACATCGCCGGACGCGCGCTGGTGATGGGCTGGATGCGCGGCGCCGGGCTGAATCCCATGATCGATGCGGCGGGGAATATTCGCGGGTTTCGCGCCGGGTCCGATGCGAAGCTCGAGCCGGTGCTGTTTGGCTCGCACATCGATTCGGTGCCCTCGGGCGGAAATTTCGACGGCGATCTGGGCACGCTTGCGGCGATCGAAGTGATCGAGCAAATGAATGCCGCGAAGGTCGTGACGCGCCGTCCACTGCACGTCGCCGTCTGGGCGAATGAAGAGGGTGTGGCGTATAACAACGGGCTCGACGGCAGCCGCGCGGCGGCGGGATTATTGCAGCCGGGCGAGCTTGATCAGGTCTGGAACGGTGTTTCGAAGCGCGACGCGCTGCGGAAAATCGGAGGCGATCCCGAGAGGATCGATACCGCCGCTCTTAAGCCCGGCGCGTTTCACGCCTACTTCGAACTGCACATCGAGCAAGGCGGCAATCTGGATCGCGAAGGCATCCCCGTCGGCGTGGTGGAAGGCATCGTGGCCATCGATCGCTATAACGTAGAGATTCAGGGCTTCGCGAATCATGCCGGGACCACGGCGATGCCGGATCGTCAGGACGCGCTGCTGGCGGCGTCGGAATTGACCGTCGCGGTGAATCAGGCGGTTCGCGCCGAGCCGGGCCGGCAGGTGGGAACGGTGGGACATATCGAGGTGAGCCCCAACGCGCCGAACGTGATTCCGGGAAACGTGAAGCTGACCGTGGAGCTTCGCGATTTATCGGCGGAGAAAATCGCGAGGCTGGCCAAGACGATTCAGGATCGCGCTCGCGCCATCGCCTCCGAGACGCGAACTACGATTACGTTTCGCCCGGCGTCGCATCACGAAAGCGCGGTGGCCGATCCGAAGTTGATGGCGCTGATCGAGCAGGAGTCGGCGAAGCTCGGGTATAAGACCAGGCGTCTGCCGAGCGGGGCGGGTCATGACGCGCAAAGCATGGCGCACATTGGTCCCATGGCGATGATTTTTGTGCCGAGCGTCGGCGGAATCAGCCATTCGCCCAAGGAGTTGACCCGGTGGGACGACTGCGCGCGTGGCGCGGAAGTGCTGTTTCACGTGGTGCGGGCGGCGGCGGCTTAGGGCCGGATTACTTGTCGAGATCTATCCCCCGGGGCGGCTGCACGCGGCGCATGTATAATCGCATGTATAATCGAGGGGAGGCGATCCACCGGCTTTTCCAAAGAGACGGCGGAACGAATCAATCGTAAATATGGATCACAAAATCCGGGTGCTGGTGGCGAAACCCGGCCTCGACGGACATGATCGCGGCGCGAAGGTAATTGCGCGCGCGCTGCGCGATGCCGGTATGGAGGTCGTGTACACGGGCTTGCGCCAGACGCCGGAGATGATCGTCAATGCGGCGCTGCAGGAGGACGTGCAGGTGATCGGCCTGTCGATCCTTTCTGGAGCGCACAACGCCATCGTGCCTCGAGTGATGGAGTTGTTGAAGGAAAAACAGATGACCGACGTAGTCGTCATCGTCGGCGGCATCGTTCCGGATGAAGATGCCGCGCAATTGAAGCGCCTCGGCGTAGCAGCCGTGTATCAACCCGGCGCGTCGCTCGAGGAAATTGTGGAATTCATCCGCAGCTCGGTGAAGCAGGCCGCATAACGTGGCCCGGCTCATCGGAGAAAGAACAAGGAATGCAAGAGAAATTGAATATAGCGGTGTTTGTCGATTACGACAACATCGAGATCGGACTGAAGTCGACGCTACGGCGCGAGTTCGACGTCTCGCTGGCGCTGGACGCCCTGAAAGAGCGCGGCGACATTGTGGCGAAGTTCGCTTACGCGAACTGGGGACGGCAGGACGGCGCCACGCGGCAGATGGCGGAGAACGCAGTCCAGATGGTGCAGCGGATTCCCTCCCCGCGCGGCGACAAGAACGGCGCGGACATCAACCTGGCGCTGGACGCGCTGGAGATGGCCTTCACCCACACCCATGTGAACGCGTTCGCCATCGTCAGCGGCGACAGCGATTTTATCCCGCTGGTCAACAAGCTGAAAGAGTACGGCAAGACGGTGTTCGTGGTGGGCGGCAAGGCGTTCACGTCGACCATCCTGCAGCAGAATTGCCATGAATTTATCAGCTTCGAATCGCTGATGGCGGATGCCCCGATGATCGGCGGCGCCGATTTCGCAGGAACCGCGCCAGCAGCGTCCGCGAGGCGATCGTCCGGACCGGCCGGAGCGGTGGGGATCGGCGGCAGCGTCCGGCTCCTCTGGAGCTGGGCCAGGCCATGCCGCTGGTGGAACGCGCGCTGCAGGTGCTGGAACGGCGCGCGGTTCAGCCGCAACTGGGTTTGCTGAAGTCGACCATGCTGCAACTGGATCCGGCGTTCAACGAACGCGCCTATGGAGCCGGCAGCTTTTCGGATTTCGTGGAGAAACTGAAGCGCGACGAACTGGTGAACGTCAGCGGAACCGGCGGGCGATACATCATCGAGCGCAAGGGATCCACGCAGCCGGAGCGTCCGACGCTGAAACCGGAGGATCTGCTGCCGCCGCTGCGCGACGTGCTCGAGAATCACCGGCTGGAGATCGAAAACGGTTGTCCGGTGGAGGATCTGGAATGCGTGGTTCCGCGGCGAGCAGCCGCACTTCGATATTGGCTCCTACGGATTTCAGGAATTCGCCGAATTTCTGAATTACGCGCAGGATAAGACCGTAGTTCGTCTGGAGCCGCATGAGGAGCAGGGCATGCTGGTGACGTTAGGCGCGGAGTTTTATCCTCCGGCCGAGCCGCCGCAGCCGGAGCCGGAAGCAGCGCCCGAAGTGGAAGAAGACGAGCCGCAGCCATACGTCGAAGGTCAGCCGACTATTTTCGAGCCGAATCCGCCGCCGGCCAAGCCGAAAAAAGCACCGGCGCGGAAACGGTCCACCAAACCGGCCGGTGGCGGCGCGCAACGCCGTCCGCGCCGGAAGAAAACCGACGGAAATTCGTAAGGTATGGGCATCGAGCGAATTTTTCCGCATCACGCGCCGACGCCGCGGGGTCCCTATTCGCCCGCGGTCCGGGCCGGAGATTTTATTTACGTCAGCGGTCAGGGGCCTATCGATCCGGTGACGGACAAAATCGCGCCGGGGGATATCCGGGTGCAGACGGAAATCGTCCTTTCAAATATCAAGCGGATTCTGGAAAGCTGCGGCGCATCCATGTCCGACGTCGTTCGTTGCGGCGTATTCCTAAAAGACGGCAGCGAATTCAAAGCGATGAACGAGGTCTACGCAACGTTTTTCGGCGATACGCGTCCGGCGCGCACCACCATTGTGTGCGAATTCGTCGCAGCGGACATGCGAGTGGAGATCGACTGCGTGGCTTATAAGCCGCTATAAAGCGGCGAGTAACGCAATCCGCCGCATCATTTGCTACGCGACGGATTGGGCGCCGGAATGGATGGGGATGCCGAAGCGCATCAGCGTTGCTTCCACATCGCTCTTCATCATTCGCGAGGCGTCGTAATCCACAGTGATTTTATCGAGCGTCGGGGCCACCTGAACGCGGGCGATTCCATACTTGCCGTGCACGTTGGCGATCGAAGGAAGATCCTGGTCAGTGAGCGCGCGAATCAGATTGAAGTGCAAAGTTACCTTGGTCATTCCGGAAAATCTAGGATACCAGCTTCCATAAGATCTGCCGCAACATGCCTTGCCACACGTCCGCGTCATGGGCGTTCAAATCCATGCGGCGGATGAGGCGGCGAATTTTCATACGCGTGGAACCCTCGACGCGCGCGTGTACATAACCGGCTTTATCGAGCACTTCTTCGAGTAATACGGTGAGCCGGTCGAGGTCGGCTGCAGCAGCGGCGCGCTTCAATTCGGGCGCGGCTTTGGCGGCGGCGGGATTGCGGATGATCTCATACAGGCAGACCGCGACGGCCTGGCCGAGATTCATCGATTCGTGCTGCTCGCGGGTGGGAATGCGCATTAGCCAGTGGCAATGGCTCATGTCGTCGTTCGAGAGGCCGAATTTTTCGGAGCCGAACAGCAGGGCGACGTTCTCGTTACCTAATTTTTTCGCGATCAGGCGGCCGCCGATTTCCAGCCTCCGCAGCGGATGCTCCAGCGCGCGATGGCCTTTCGAAGTGGTCCCGACCACCAGCGCGCAATCGGCGATGGCTTCCGCGACAGTGGGAAATTCACGGGCGCCGGCCAGGACTTGCTGCGCCTTTACAGCGGACTTCGCTTCGCGAAACGCGACCTGGTAGGGATTCACCAGGCGCAGTTCCAGGAATCCGAAGTTGCTCATGGCGCGCGCCGCCGCGCCGATGTTCAACGGGTTCCGGGGAGCGATCAGAACGACTTTGAGCGCGCTCACGTGACGTCGCGATGCACGGCGTCGAGCACACCGTTGATGAAAGATACCGACTCGTCGCCGGAAAACTGGCGGGCCAGTTCCAATGCTTCGTCGATGACCACGGGAGCGGGCGTTTTGAGCTCGCTCATTTCGTACACGGCGAGGCGCAGAATGTTGCGATCGACGGCCGGCATTCGCTCCAAGCGCCAATGCTCGGATTTTTGTGTAATGCGGCGATCGAGATCGGACGCTTGTTCGGACGCGCCGCGCACCAGTACTTCCATGAATTCGTCGGGAGCGGTGGGATCCGGCTGCTCTTCATCGGAGCCGAGCGTCTCATAAAACGAGGAAATCGCGTCCTCGATGGTCTGCTTGCGTTGGTCCCACAGGAATAGGACCTGGAGAGCGCGCTGGCGGGATCGATGTCTTGCAGGCATTGGTTAGTCGCGAGCCGCCGTCGCGAGCGAAGCGGCGAAATGAGCCATCTCCACGGCGGTCATGGCCGCGTCATAACCTTTATTGCCATGCGCGCCTCCGGCGCGGGCTTCGGCCTGTTCCAAGGTGTCGGTGGTGAGGACACCAAAGGAGACCGGGACTCCGGTTTCGAGCGCGACCTGCTGCAATCCGCGCGCGGTTTCGGCCGCGACGAAATCGAAATGGGGCGTATCGCCGCGAATCACCGCGCCGAGCGCGACGATCGCGTGATAGGAATGCGTGTGGGCCAGAAGCTTCGCGGCCAGCGGAAGCTCGAAGGAACCGGGAACGTAGAACACTTCCGGGTCCGCGGCCTTGGCATCGGCGAGCGCCTTACGGGCGCCGTCCAGAAGTTTTTCCGTGATTCCGGCGTTGAAACGCGCCACTACGATGGCGAATCTTCGTCCACTCGCATTTTGATACCACTGTATCGGCTGATTCGACATCGTGGGATAATAAGGCTTCCAGCACAAGTTTACCGCATGGACCCCGCACACATCCGGAATTTCAGTATCATTGCGCACATCGATCACGGCAAATCGACGCTGGCGGATCGTCTGCTGGAGACCACCGGCGCGCTTTCCGAGCGCGAAATGATGGCGCAGGTGCTCGACACCATGGACCTGGAGCGCGAACGCGGGATCACCATCAAGGCGCACGCGGTTCGGCTGATGTATCGCGCCGATAATGGCGAATTGTATCAGCTCAATTTGATCGACACGCCGGGGCACGTCGATTTCACCTACGAAGTTTCGCGCAGTCTGCAGGCTTGCGAAGGCGCGCTGCTGGTGATTGACGCGTCGCAGGGCGTGGAAGCACAGACCCTCGCGAATACCTACCTGGCGCTCCACCATAATCTTGAAATCATTCCGGTTATAAATAAAATCGACCTGCCATCGGCGGAACCGGACCGGATTCGCGAGCAGATCGAGCACCTGATCGGCCTGGATGCCAGCGGGGCTATTTTAGCGAGCGCGAAGAACGGCATCGGCATTCACGATGTGCTGGAGGCCGTGGTTCACCTGGTGCCGCAGCCCAAGGGCTCGCCGGACGATCCACTGCGCGCGCTGATTTTCGATTCCTGGTTCGATCCGTATCGCGGCGTCATTATCCTGACGCGCGTATTTTCAGGCAAGCTGAAGATCGGGCAGAAGATCCGGTTGTGGTCGAACGGCAGCGTTCATGAGGTGGAGGGTCTGGGGTACCAGTCGCCCAAGCCGATTCCGTGCGATGAATTATCGGCGGGCGAGGTCGGGTTCCTATTCGCGAACATCAAGACCGTTTCCGACGCGAAAATCGGGGATACCATTACCGATCATGCGTTTCCGGCCAGCGAGCCGCTACCAGGATTTGAGGAACTGAAGCCCCTGGTGTTCGCGGGCTTGTATCCCATCGAATCGCATGAGCATGGCTTGCTGCGGGATGCGCTCGAGAAATTGCGTCTCAACGACAGCGCGTTCAACTTCGAGCCGGAAAATTCGGTCGCGCTGGGCTTCGGATTCCGCTGCGGATTCCTGGGACTGCTGCACCTGGAGATCATTCAAGAGCGGCTGGAGCGCGAATTCAAAATCGATCTGATCACCACGGCGCCGGGCGTTCGTTACCGGGTGACCACCACCGATGGCCGGGTGTTCGAGGTGGATAATCCCACCAAATTTCCAGATCCCTCGACCATCAAGCAGGTGGAAGAGCCGATCATTGACGCGACGGTGATCACGCGCGAAGAACATCTCGGCGAAATTCTGAAGCTGCTCGAAGAGAAACGCGGCGAACAGAAGAAGTTCGAATACATCGGTACAGGCCGGGTGCTGCTGCTGTACGAATTGCCCTTGAATGAGATCGTGCTCGACTTTTACGACCGGCTGAAATCCGCGTCGCGCGGATACGCCTCGCTTGATTATCATTTTTCGGGACATCGCGTGTCTCCGATGGTGAAGCTGGACGTACTGGTGGCGGGCGAGCCGATTGACGCGCTCTCGCTGATTGTCCATCGGGACTTTGCCTACGAACGGGGCAAAGCGCTGATCGAAAGACTGCGCAAATTAATCCCGCGGCAGATGTTCGAAGTGGCGCTGCAGGCGGCGATCGGGAACAAGGTGATCGCGCGGGAAACGATCTCCGGCATGCGCAAGAACGTGCTGGCCAAGTGTTATGGCGGCGATATTTCCCGCAAGCGGAAGCTGCTCGAAAAGCAAAAAGAAGGCAAGCGGCGAATGAAGCGCGTGGGTCGCGTGGAGATCCCGCAGGAGGCGTTCCTGGCGGTGCTCAAGGTGACCGCGGATGACGATTAAGCGAGCATCACTTTCGCGTCGTAGTGTTTTAATTGCGCGTCCGAAGTAAGCAGCGTCAGCGATTCGAGCACAGCTTGCGCGACTAGCATCCTGTCGAACACGTCATTATGGTGGCGCGGCAGTCGCGACGCGGCAAGAGCGTGTTGAATCGTCACGGGTAGAGGCCGAAAATGGTTTCGCGCGATCTGTTCGTCAAGGTCGGCGTCAAATTTCAGCTTTCCGATCGCGACCTTAATGCCGAGCTCGCACGCGGTCGCGGCGCTGACGTGAACGGAATCCGCTTTGGTAATCGCCAGATGAGCCTCTCGCGACAGGCGGCTACTGCCGGCCAGCCACCACAGCAGCATGTGGGTGTCAAGGAGCAGGTTCAATATCGCCGCCGTAGAACATCATCTCGATCTCCTTGTCCGCTTCGTCGAAGCCCGGCAGGATCTTTATCTTGCCTTTTAGCGAACCCGGCCGGCGGACGGGCTTGGCCGCTTCCAGCGGCACCAGTCGCGCGATGGGCTTTCCGGCTTTGCCGATGATGATTTCTTCGCCGGCCGCCGCCCGCTCGAGCAGGCGCGACAGGTGGGTTTTCGCTTCGTGGACGTTCACCTGCATGACTAGACTAAGCTTAGTCCACTTGTGGTGGAGAGGCAAGCATGGCGATATTCGCGGCGTTCGCCTTCGCGACCAGATCTTCCCGGTCGATTAACAGGGTCCGGCCCGCGTCGATGGCCAGAGCCGTGGTTCCGGTTTCCATCATTACTGCAATGGTTTGCGGACCCACGACCGGTACATCGAACAGCAGATGTTTCCGGCGCCGCGATCCCTTCACCAGCCGCAGAGGCTTGCCTGCAACCAGCGACGCGGCACGTCGCAGCATGGCGTCGGTGCCTTCCATCGCTTCCACCGCCACGCAGGCGCGATCGGCGACGGCGACGCTCTGGCCGATGTCGATTGCCGATAGCGCGCTGGCGATCCGGCGGCCATAGTCCAGATCGCGCTGCTCGTCCGCATCGGGCTTGCGGCGGGTCAGGATGCCTTCGGGGGCGAGCAGATCCTTCAACAGCAGAGTGGAATCGGCCAGTTCGATGCCTTCGTCGGCCAGAACCTTCGCGACCGCGCCGATCAGGCCTTCGGTATTCTTGGTTTCGATGGAAGCGAGCAGTTTGACCAGGCGCCAATCGGGGACGATGGACGAAAAAATCTTAGCGTGCTTCACCTGCCCGCACATCATAATGTGCGAGATGCCTTCTTTGTGGCATAGATCGATCAACTTCGAAAGCTGGCCCAGCGAGATCCAATGGCAGCGCGCGGCGAGAGGCTCGATCTCGGGCGAGGCTTCCTCTTTGATTCCGATGGCCACGACTTCGAGTCCGGCCTTGCGCGCGGCCTGGAGCGCGAGCACGGGAAAACGTCCGTTGCCGGCAATGAGTCCCAGGGGCATTTACTTGATGAAGCCGCGCTCGGCGGTGCGGATGAAGGCGATCAGTTCGTCCACTTCCGCGGACGGCTGAATTTCGGCTGCGATGCGATCGAGCGCTTGCGAAGTGTTCAACCCGGAATGTGTGAGGAGTCGAAACGCTTTGTGAAGCGCGTCGACCGTGGCCGGATCGAAACCGCGGCGCTTCAGGCCGGTGGTATTCGCTCCGAATACCTTGGCTTCGCGAGCCGTCACGGTATTCGAAAACGGCAAAACGTCCTGCGTGATGACGCTGTAGCCGCCGATGATCGCGTGGCGGCCGACGCGGCAAAACTGATGGACGCCCGTAGATGCGCTGACGATGGCCCAATCGTCCACCACGACGTGGCCGCCGATGGTCGCGGCATGGCCGAGCACCGTATGATTCCCGATTCGCGAATCGTGCGCGAGGTGGACGTAGGCCATCAGCAGATTATCGTCGCCGACGGAGGTGAGCATTCCGCCGCCCTCGGTGCCGCGGTGGATGGCGACGAACTCGCGAATCTGGTTGCGATTGCCGATGCGCGTGGCGGAGCGCTCGCCGCGATACTTCAGGTCCTGGGGCGCGACGCCGACGGTCGCGTAGGGGAAGAATACGTTGTCCTCGCCGATGGCGAGCGGACCTTCCATGAAAACATGACCGAGAATTCGGGTGCGCGGGCCGATTTCGACGTCCGCGCCGATGATGGAATACGGGCCGATTTCCGCCGATTCCGCGATACGCGCGCCGGGATCGACGATAGCGGTCGGATGAATCATTCGTTGCTGGCGCGGTCGGCGAGCTTGCACAGCATGGTCGCTTCCGCGACCACTACGCCGTCGACCATTGCGGTGCCGTTCATTTTCGCGATACTGGCTTTGCGTTTCAGGACTTTCATCTCGATGCGAAGCTGGTCTCCCGGGCGCACCGGACGGCGGAATTTCGCTTCCTCGACCGAAGCGAGCAGCACCAGCTTGCTCTTGCGGTCTTCAATCTGGCTGAGCACCAGGACGCCCGCCACCTGCGCCATCGATTCCACGATCAGCACTCCGGGCATGACCGGAAAATCGGGAAAATGGCCGACGAAAAACGGCTCATTGATGGTGACGTTCTTGATTCCGACGATCCGCTCCGCCTCCAACTCCTCGATGCGGTCGACGAGCAGAAACGGATAACGATGCGGCAGGATCTGCTGGATCCCCTGAATATCCATGACTGGCATGCGGTGTCGTTATTATAGCAATCGTGGATCCCTTTCTTCGTTATGCGCGGCAGCATCAAAAAGACATCATTGCATTGATACAGGCATTCGTCGAATGCGAATCGCCCAGCGATCATCCGCCGAGCGTGAACCGGTTTGTCGAGCTGATGACGGAGCCCGTGAAGGATATCGCGCGGGTGAAGACGTTCCCAGGCGGAGCCTTCGGAAAACACATGCGGTGCGAGTTTATCCTGCCCGGACGCAAGAAATCCGGGCAGATTCTGGCGTTGGGACATTCCGATACTGTCTGGACGCTGGGCACGCTCGCGAGCATGCCGTTCCGGGAGGCCAAAGGCCGGTTGTGGGGACCGGGCGTGCTGGATATGAAGGCGGGAATGGCATTTTTCATCTTCGCGATGCGGGCGTTGCGGGACCTGGACGTGCCGGTTCGCCGCAAAGTCGTGATGCAGGTGAACTCCGATGAAGAGGTCGGGAGCGAAACATCGCGCCCGTTGACCGAGCAGGCTGCGCGTGAGAGCAACGCGGTGCTGGTGCTGGAGCCGGGTACTGGTCTCACGGGCAAATTAAAGACCGCGCGCAAAGGCGTGGGCGATTATACGGTCACGGTTCGCGGCAAGGCGGCGCACGCCGGCGTCGACTTCACCAGCGGCGCGAATGCCATCGTCGAGATGTCCCGCCAGATCGAGAGGATTGCGGGTTTTACCCGGCTGGACCGCGGCGTGACGGTAAGCCCGGGAGTGATCCGTGGCGGGACACGCAGCAACGTGATTGCGGCCGAATGCGTGGCGGAAGTGGATATTCGCGCGCCGCGAATGCGCGATCGTGAGTATCTCGAAAAGCAATTCGGCTCGCTGAAGCCATTCGATAAACGCTGCGCGGTGGAGGTCACCGGCGGGTTGAATCGTCCGCCGCTGGAACGGTCGGCGGGGGTCCGCAAGCTATTTTCGCTGGCGCAGAAGCTCGCGGCGGATCTGGGGGTGGAGCTCGAAGAATCGGCCACCGGCGGAGGATCGGACGGGAATTTCACGGCGGCACTGGGGGTGCCGACGCTCGACGGTCTGGGTGCGGTGGGCGAAGGCGCGCACGCGGTCAACGAAAGCATTCTGGTGAACCGGATCGCAGACCGGACGGCGTTGCTGGCCAAGCTCGTGGCCGCCTTATAGCTGATATCCTGAAGTAAATTATGCGCCGTACCCGGTGGCTCTTTCTGGCCGCCATTTTCGCGATTGTGGTTTGGGTCGGCTCGACGTACCTGAAGCGCAAGGCGATTTTCGCCAAGGGCGCGCCCGCAGCTCCGAAACTTCTCGATCCCCGGTTCGACGCCGAGTCGCAGAACTGGCACTATGGGGAGTTCGACAAGACGACCGGCCGGCCTAAATGGAAAATACGAGCGAAGAGTGCCATCGAGTTGAAGCAGCCGCCGGTCACGCAACTGGAAGGCGTCGAGCTGGAGTTGTATGACAAGGACGCGTCGCAATACGACCTGATCAAGAGCGCGAAAGCGCAGTTCGACGCCAACGCCAAGACTCTCTTTTCCGACGGCGACGCCGACATCGACCTGAACATCCCCGTGGAAGGGCCGCGCCGCGGGCACATGGTGAAGATTCATTCGTCGGGGATTTCCTTTCAGAGCGAAACGGGCAAAGCGAGCACCGATCGCCGCACCGAGTTCGAGTTCGACCAGGGCAGCGGCTCGGCAGTGGGGGCCGACTACGACCCGCAAACGCGCGAATTGCATCTGCGCAGCCAGGTAGCGCTCGACTGGCGCGGCAAGTCGGCCGCTTCGACGCCGATGCACATCGAGGCAGGTGAGGCGTATTACAAAGAGCGTGAATCGAAGGTCGTGCTGCTGCAATGGTCCAAGTTGACGCGCGACACGCTGCACATGGAAGGCGGCCTCTCGATTGTGACGCTGGATAACGGTGACGTTCGCGAAGCGGTACTGAAGGACGGACACGGCGAACGCGACGATCCGGATCGCCAGGTGAAATTCTCCGCCGACTATCTCAATCTGCACTTCGCCGACGGCATGGTGGTGGATAAGATCAACGGCGATCGTAACGCCAAGCTGATTTCAACCGCGCAGACTATGCGAACCACGGTGACCGGGAACTCGATGGACATGAATTTCGATACGACGAACAAGGACAGCACGCTGACCGGCGTCGTATCAAGCGGCTCGAGCGTGGCGGAGGCCGTTCCACTGCCCAAGGCCGGCACGGAACCGGGGGATACGCGCATTCTGCACAGCGACACCATCCGGCTGAAAATGCGCACCGGCGGCAAGGACATCGAAAGCGTGGAAACGGCGGGACCGGGAACGGTCGATTTTCTTCCGAATCGACCAGGGCAGCCCAAACGCTGGGTAAAGGGCGATCGAATCTGGATCAACTATGGCGACGACAATCGCATTCAAACGTTCCGCACCACGAACGCGTTCACGCGGACTGAAAAGCCGGCGACGCCGAAGGATCCCTCGCCGCCACCGGCGCTGACCCAAAGCAAGGAGATGCTGGCCACGTTCGATCCGAAAACCAGCGATCTGTCGCGGCTGGATCAAAAGACAGATTTTCAGTATCAGGAAGGCGACCGGCACGCGCGCGCAACGCAGGCAGTGCTGGAACAAGATAAGAACCTGATGGTGCTGACCGGCGCGGCGCGGGTATGGGATTCCACAGGCTCGGAATCCGCCGATCGGATCGTGATGAATCAGAAGTCCGGTGATTTTACGGCGGAGGGACATGTCGCGTCCATGCACCAGCCGGATAAGAATGGAAAGTCGTCGGCGATGCTGTCCACAGATGAAGTGATGCAGGCCCGCGCGCAGAAAATGACGTCCTCGGACAACAATCAGACCATTCACTATGAGGGCAACGCGGTGGCGTGGCAGGGAGCGAACCGGGTGGAGGCGGACCGGCTGGACATCGATCGCGAAAACCAGAACATGTCCGCGCACGGCCGGGTGAAGAGCCAATTCGTCGATAAGAGCAATCAGGAAGACACCGAGGGCGAAGGCGCGCCGAAGCCCGCACCGCCTGCTGCGCCGATATTTACCATCGTGACGGCGCCGGATATGGTGTACACGGAAGAAACGCGCATCGTTACTTACACCGGCGGAGCGGTGCTGAAGCGTCCCGATCTGACGGTGACCGCGAAGGAAATCCGGGCCTACCTGAAGGACGCCGATGAAGATTCGTCGCTGGATAAGACCTTCGCCGATGGAACGGTCAAGGTGGTCAGCACGTCAGAGAAACTGAGACGGACTCGCATCGGCACCTCGGAACACGCCGAATATTACGCCGACGACGAGAAAGTCATTCTGAACGGCGGACAACCGTTGTTAGTAGATAGCGTGAAGGGGCAAACGCGCGGCAAGCAATTGACCTGGTTCGCCAACGATGATAGGCTCATCGTTGACGGCGCTGATCGCGCAAACCCCGCCAGGAGCGCCATCCGCAAGACTAAGAAATAGTCCGTGCACACCCTCCAGACGAACGAAATCACGAAGGCATATCGCGGCCGAAAAGTGGTCGACAATGTGACCGTGCGGGTGCAGCAGGGCGAAGTGGTCGGCCTGCTGGGACCGAACGGGGCGGGCAAGACGACGTCCTTCTACATGATCGTCGGGCTGATTACGCCAGATTCCGGCCACGTGATGCTCGATGATCACGACATCACGCCGCTGCCGATGTACAAGCGCGCGCACAAGGGCATCAGCTATCTTCCCCAGGAAGCCTCCGTGTTTCGCAAGTTGACGGTGGAGGATAACCTGATGGCGATCCTCCAGACCCTGGCGATCAGCCGGCGTGAAAGGCGGGACCGCATGAACCGCCTGATCGAACAATTGGGCCTGGAACAGGTCCGGCACAGCAAGGGATACGTGCTTTCGGGGGGCGAGCGTCGTCGCGTGGAGATCGCGCGCAGCCTGGTCATCGAGCCGAGCTTCCTGCTGCTGGACGAACCGTTCTCGGGTATCGATCCAATTCAGGTCCTGGAGCTTCAGAAAATCATTTTCGATTTGAAGCGGGCCGGCATCGGCATTCTGGTGACGGACCACAATGTTCGCGAGACGCTGGCGGTGACGGATCGGGCGTACATCATCAACAACGGGCGTATCTTCCGTTCCGGCTCGCCCGACGCGTTGGGGAACGATCCGGAAGTGCGGAGAGTGTATCTGGGAGAAAACTTCACCGCGCTCGATTTGCAGACCGGACGCTGGCAAGTGCCCGCGGGCGATGATAAAGACTGAGAACTAAGCGGCTGCCGCGGCCGCGGAGCGCTCGCCCATCGAATTCGCAAAGTGGGCGACCACCTGGGACATTTCGTTCAAAGCGCGGCAGGCTGCCGCAGGAGAGAATCTGCAGCTGACGCGATACCAGGCGCGCATCATGCGGTAGTCGATCTGCAGCATGTGCTTTTCGACGTTCGTGTCGCCGCTTGAAACGATGGCGGCATGATTGAGCAGATAAGTCAGGACGCGATAATCGCGATCGAGAGAATCCTTCAAACGCTCCAGGTCCACGCCGCTGGCGCGCAGTTGCGTCTGCACTTCCAGGAAGTTGAGACGATTCGCGGTGGCAACGGACATCGCGTAATCGCGCGTGGTCCGCGCGCTCAGGATCAGAAGGCAGGTATAGCGAAACCAATACCCGAACAGCATGAACGAGCTCGAAATTATGGTCAGTGTTACCAGCAGTTCGATCATGCGAAACGCCTTGGTTGAGCTGTCCTTTCGTTGCTTCTGAACTTACAAGAAAGAATATCATCGCCCTTGTCCGCAAGCAATAGAAAGTGGGGTACTAAGGGAATTTTCCGGAAGTCCTAGCGGGGAACATTAGCATCGAAGGTCATGTTTTCTCCGGCACCGGGATGAATCCGCCGATACTCGCGATAGAGCGATGCGTAGCTCGCGGTGGAATAATCCGCCGCGGAGAATCCAAGTTGCTGCGCGGTCTGGTCGATCCATGCGGGCGGCCCTTCCAATTCCAGGAAAACTCCGATCGGAGCCTCGTCTATCGTGATCAACCCAGGCTCAGAAAACGCCTTGAACTTGGTCCGGTACTTCTCATAGCGGAATCCCGGCAAGTACCCGAGGCGGTCGAGTACCAGTGTGAACGCTTCGGGGTCGGATACGTCGAATTCAATTTCTTCGCGGCTCTTATAGCGCTCGCGCTGCGATGGTCCTTTATATGTAACCGTCGCTTTCGACCCGGAACGTCGCAGGCGGATGAGCTGGTCGGAGCGCTTCAAGGTACCGTCCGGCTGGTCGAAGAGCTGATCGCTCTCGAGGATGCGGGGTTCCGCTTCTATGTAGCCGGCCCGTTCGATCGCGAGCCGGGCCGCTTCGGGCGATCCGGGGTACACAATTTTGACCTCGGTCTCCACATAGGTGTCTCTCGCCGACATGCCTAACAGGATGATACGATGAAACCGACGCGCCCGTAGCTCAGCTGGATAGAGCGACTGGCTTCGAACCAGTAGGCCGGGAGTTCGAGTCTCTCCGGGCGCGCCAGCAACCCTCGACTCTACAACGCCTTCGCTTCCGGGATCGCGCCATGCGGATCGATCCGGTTACCGCCCTTCGCGGGCGAGTGACTCACAGGCGATTCATTGGTATCTCAACGCGACCATCGGATCCACTCGCATGGCGCGTCGGGCGGGGATATAACAGGCCGCCATCGCGACGCCAAGCAGAATTGCGGCCACCGCGCCGAACGTCAGAGGATCGGTTGCGGAGACGCCATAAAGCAGGCTCGCCATCCATCGCGTCAGCAGCAACGCGAAGACGATGCCAATGCCCAGGCCCAGCAGAATAAGCTTCGCTCCCTGTCCCAGAATCAGGTGCAAAACGTCACGCCGCTGCGCACCGAGGGCCATGCGAACTCCGATTTCATGCGTTCGCTGCGAGACCGAGTAGGAAATCACGCCGAAGATTCCGACCGCTGCGAGGACCAGAGCAATCGCGCTGAACGAACCAAGCAGGAACGTGCGGAATCGTTCCTGCGCGACGGATTGGCCCAGCGCGTCCGGGAAGGATTGGACATCCGTCACCGGGAGATCCTTGTCAATGGAGTGGACGGCCTGGCCGATGGCGGCGGCCACGCTCGATTCGTTCAGCGAAGTTCTGACCACCACCTCGCCTCCATAAAGAGGCGCTTGCGCGAACGGCACATACATAATGGGCCCGGGTTTCTGGCTCAAGGCGACGTCCCGCACGTCGCCCACTACACCCACGATCTCGCGCGGCACATTGCCGTTGGGAGGGAATCCAAATCGCATTTCTCTTCCGATGGGATCTCGGTTTGGGAAATAACGGCGCGCCAGCGTATCGCTGATGATGGCTACATTTGGATTCAACGGCGAATCCTGCTCGAAAAAGAAGCGGCCTCGCAGCAGCGGAATTCGCATCACGTGAAAATACTCCGGGCTCACCGTAGCGTAATTCGCGGTGGTCGATTTACCGGGCGGCCGCGGAGGTTCTCCAACGATGCTGAAAGCGAAGTTCGCTTCGCCCTGGCGGTCCATCGGCAACGGAGCGGCCAGCGCGGAATCCTGCATACCCGGCTGAGCGTGCAAACGCGCCAGCAAGTCCCGCGAAAAAGCGGTCCATTGCCGCGGCGCCGGGTATTGAAATTGCGGAAGCGAAACTTCGACTCTGGTGACGTTCGCTGGATCGAAGCCGGGATCCGCCGAGGTGACCAGCGCAAAGCTGCGGATCAGCAGGCCGCCGGCAACCAGAAGGACCACAGCCAGCGATATTTCCGCGATCACCAGGAAATTTCGGACATGCTTACCGCCGCGCTGGCCCCCGCGCTCGCCGCCCTCTTTGAGGCTCCCGTGCAAGTCGGACCGCGTGGCGAGGAGCGCGGGCGCAAGCCCAAAAGCCAGCGCGGCCGCCAGGGACAACAACAGCGCGAATCCCAGGACCGGGCCTCCGACACGAATCGAACTGATCCGGACCACGTCGGGCGGAAGGAAAGACTGAAGGCTCCAGACCGCCCATGCGGCGATAAGCACGCCGGCAATTCCGCCCAGCAGTCCCAGTAGAGCGCTCTCGGTCAGTAATTGACCGACGATGCGAGCGCGCGATGCCCCCAGTGCGATTCGCACCGCCACTTCTGTGCTGCGCGAAGTGGCCTTGGAGAGAAGCAGGTTCGCCATATTGGCGCATGCGATCAACAGCAACAGGCCGACCGCGCAAAGCAAAATGAGCAGCGCAGGTTTCAAGTTCCCGACCACCGTCTGGCGATAGGGCTGAAGGCGGAGCGTCAAGCCGGAATCTTCCCCGGGAAACTCCCGCGCAAACCGCGCGCCCACGGTGTCCATCTCGGCTTGTGCGTTGGCCAGGGAAACGCCGGGCTTGAGGCGCCCGATCACGCCTACGGAACGCACACTGGGCTTCGCCGTCAGGGGCCCGAACAGCGGGTCCTGCAGGATGGAGATCCACACGTCCTGACGGGGCGCTGCTTCCGGATAACGAAAATCGGCCGGCAAAATTCCGACCACGATAAAGGAGCGCATATCCAACGTGATCGATTGGCCGACCAGACCGGGATTGGAGCCGAAGCGGCTGCGCCAGAGATTCTCGCTGACCACCGCCACCGCCGCCGCGCCGGGCTTGCCGTCGTCGGGCAATAGCGTGCGGCCCAGCAGCGGGTTTGCGTTCAGCAGAGGAAATATTTCCGGCGTCACGTCCGCGGTGTTCACAACGGCCGGATCGCCCGCTCCGGTCAAGGTGAGATCGTGAAAAGCATTTCCGGCCAGCTCCTGGAACAGGGTGTTGGAGGACCGGCATTCAGTGAAGTCCCGGTAAGAAAGCGCAGACCGCGCCTCCGGCCGGTCCAGCGGGACGTTGAACATCAGAACCAGCTGATTTGGATTCTCATAAGGAAGCGATCGCAGCAGCACTGCATCGACGATGCTGAAGATCGCAGTGTTGGCGCCGATGCCCAAGGCCAGAGTGATGATCGCGATGGCAGTGAAGCCAGGCGACTGCCGCAACAAACGGCCGCCGTATTGCAAGTCCTGGATGAAATTCTGAATCCAGTTCACACGGCGCGTATCGCGGCACGTTTCCTTGATTTGTTCTATCGGCCCGAATTCTCGCAATGCCCTGGCTCGGGCTTCGGTCTCGGTCAGGCCCGCGGCGATCGCCTCCTCCGTGAGTTGCCGGATATGAAGGTCAATCTCCCGTTGGAGCTCCGCGTCAGCGTTGGAACGATGCAGCAGCGAATGAATCCGTCGTTGAATGATTCGAATCGTCCGCATAAAGACTCCGTCAGGCGTTGTGGATAAGAAGTTGGACGGCGGAAGAGAGGCGGGTCCAACTCTTGAGCTCGCGTTCCAGTTGTTTCCGGCCCTCCGGAGTCAGGGTGTAGATCTTGGCGGACCGGCCGAGATCCGATTCTTCCCATTCAGCGCAAATCCAGCCCTGATTTTCGAGCCGGTGCAGCGCTGGGTACAACGAGCCTTGACCGACGGACAGGTTGTCGCCGGAGAGAGTCTGTATGCGCTTCGCGATGCCCCAACCGTGCAGGGGTTTGCGGGCGATGGTCTTCAGAATCAGCAGATCGAGTGTTCCCTGCAATAAATCCGATGGCTTGGGCATAAAGATCGATACCTCGATTATCGACAATATACCTCGACTATCGACAATTCGCAAGAAGAAATCCGCTTTCCCGCAGTACACTTGGCAAATGGTCCGCCAGATCGTGCCGGTGTTCTTTACTTTGGATATTCCCGCCACGCTCGCCTATTACAAGGACAAGCTTGGCTTCGAGTGTCTGGGAACTTGGGAGGATCCGCCGGTTTACGCCATCGTAGCGCGCGACCAGCAGGCCATTCACTTCCGTTGCGCCGAGCCGCCCACGGCTAATCCGCACAAATACGACGCCGAGCTGCTCGACGCATATCTGTTCGTCGAAGATGCCGACGCGCTCTATGGCGAGTATGCCGCTCGGGGCGTGGAATTCACGCGCGGAGTGGCCAACATGCCGTGGCATTCACGCGAGTTCGTGGTGAAGGATTGCGACGGCCGCCTGCTGGCATTCGGCGCGAACCTCCGCTGAAATCTACTGGCGTGTCGGACTAATCGGCGGCAAAGTATTCGCTGGCGCCCAGGTCGTGCCCTTTGGCTGAGGCGGGGCAGACACCAGCGCCTCCTGCTCCGCTGTACCACAGGCCAAGACAGTTCTGACACCGCCGCCACTGGCCTTGACGCGCCGGAGTGATCAGGGTGTAATCCGCACTGCCTGTCACGTCGTGCACTCCACCGGCGAAACAGACACCAGGAGCGGAAACCAGCGTTCCACACTTATTGCAAAGTCTCCAGTGCGCTTCACCGGGAGCCGTCGGATCGTTCCAGGCGAGCGCATATGGCGTAGCGCCCGCGACGTGCGCCGCGCCGCCGACGCACTTGCTCGCGCCGCCGTGGATCAAGCCTTGACAGCGCGTGCAGTCCATCCATCCCTTTTGGCCGCGAACGATGGAAGCTGGAAACGGGATCCAGTAATCGCCGGCGCCGGCATGGAAGCCGCCCGCCGGACAGATATTGGTGCCCACCCTCATAAGACGTTTCGACGGATGGAACAGACTTGCGCACTTGCCGCACTTCTGCCAGGCCGCTTCGCCGTCCCTGAGCACGACGTAATCCCACGTACCGGGATTATGGCTGCCTCCGGCCGGACATGGCGCCGCGCCGTTGACCAGCCCCTGGCACTTGTTGCACCAGCGCCAGTCGCGATCGCCGGGAGCAGACCACACGTTCGCCGCGAAATGATAATTGCCGCTTGTGGTGACATCGTGAGTCGCGCCCGCCGCGCAGGTCCCGGTGGCGCCATACACCATCGACAGGCATTTTTTGCACCAGCGCCATCCATCCTGCTCCAGCACCGGGACTCCGGCGGACGGTGTTTCAAGGCCCGCGCTTTGCGTGAACTGATTGTCGAAAGTCTGCTGCGTTCCGCCGTTGGTCAGTTGCCCGCGAATCCGCCGCCAGGTGTCGAGCCGGGGGAAGGCACTGGCGACGCGGGCTGCCGGGAAGCTGGTGAACATGGCCCAATGCGGCGTCGCATTATGCAGCGCTCCAAGCCTCTCCATCTCATCGAGGATCGTTTGCGTTCCTTTCACCGTGGTCACGCCGGTCACCTCCACCATGCAGGTGCGCGCGGACCGTTGCGGCGACAGGATCGCGCGCGAGGGTCCGCAGAATCGCAGCGAAATCCAGCCGCCGAGAACGTTGGCTTGTTTGAACTGCGTATCCAGCATCACCATCACGTCGTCCAGGAACTTGAGGTGATCATCGTACCGGGTGTCGAACGCGAGCTCCACCGCGTGGCCGCGCTTGGCGCAATCCGATGGATCCGGGGGAGCCATCACGGTATGCGCGATGTCCTGCTTGACGTCCACGCCGGCTGGTTGCATCAGCTTGGTGACGGCGGACACAGCTTGAGCCGCGAAGCCCGCGTCGATGCTGAGAATAGAGCCGACAAAATTTCCGAGCGTCCCGGCCGGCCCAGCCTTGAGAACGGTGAGAAGTCCGCCGCTTATGGTCGCGACGGATGTGGCAGTCGTCCCCGCCACGGCGACCAATGGGACCAGCGGGAGGGTTATCGGGTTGGAAGCCAGCACGCCTGTGATGAGGGCAGTGATGGCCGCGGACGCGGCAGCGGTGGTGGGCGGCGCCAGCGCCCATGCGCCGACAATCGCCGCGATCACCTGATCGTTGCAGAACCAATCGAGCGGTCCCGGAGTAGTGGTCCCATGGGATGCGCCCCCCGACGCTTCCACGCGAGTGGTGATGTAGCACAGCCGGTCTCCGGGATTCCCCGGATCAATCGCGACCTGAACAAAGCGCTTGTCCTTGCCCACGTCTCCAAACTTGACGATTTCGCTCTCGAAAGTGGACCACTGCAGCTTCGGACGCAGCGTGCTCCAGGGCTCCACATCCACCGACTCGACCAGGGAATATTGCTTCGTCACTTCGAGCACCACGGAATAAATGATGCCCAGCGCGCCCACCGATACCAGCGCCGCATCGAACATGTCGTCATCGTAAAAAATCTGGACGTTCGGTCCAAGTTTCGCCGCCAGTGGCGCGCGGTTCGTAATGCGCCATTGGTCCGGCTCAATCCAATACTGCATTCCGCCTGCGCCGACCAGGTGAATCGCCCGCACGGCATTCGTCAATGGGCCGCGATCGATGTCCGCTCCATGCACGCTGGTGGAAATCGCGCCCACGATGGTCTGTCCGGACGAACCACCCAGCGTGAAGGGAGCCCGAATTTGCCTGTCCAGGACCGCCATCAGATCGTTGATCACGATTCCCGACTCGACGTGAACCAGGAACCCCGGGTCCGGCGCGGAAGCGACAAGGACGCTCGAGTCAATCACATTCGTAATGACCTGGCGGAGTCCGTGAGTTTCCACCGTGAAACCGACGCCGCTGGGCGCTTCGCCGATCCCTGAGAACGACCAGCTGCTGCCGACGGCGCGGACGCGGTTCGCCGGAGTCTTTTCGGCCGACTTCACAATCGCCACCAGTTCTTCGAGAGTGCTCGGCCGGCAATGCCCGGCGGGCGTGGATTGCTGAGTGCCGGCCCAGTTGGTCCAGGGATCGTGATCTGCCCCCGCGATTCCGGCGGGCCAGTGCTCCAGGCTGTTGTTTCCACCGGACTGGAAGGCGAAAGCGTCCACGCGGCCGGCGCCCGCGGCGGAGCCGACGCCGCCCGCGGCCAGGTTCGCGGCGATGACCACCGGACCGCTCCAGGTTTTGCCGTCGCGGCGCCACCGCACTAGCGGTCCACCGGTGAACGGATTAGGCGGTGGTCCGATCGCAAATACCTCGATGTGATTGCCGGCGACTACCGCCGCGGGCAGGCCGTCGGGAAGTGGGCCGGGAGCAGGAAGGATCGTCGAGGTGATTACCGGAGCAGCGCCGGACTCGTCGATGGTCCAATTGATCAACGCCCCCGCTTTCGAAATTATGAACAGCTCGATGACGCCGGGCGACGGTGTAATGGCGACGAGCCCGGTATCCACCAGCCCAACAGGCGCAATACCCAGCGGCGGCATCAATCCGCTGCGGGTCCAGGTAGCATTTCCGGTCCACCTTATGATGTCGCCAACCTGGCCGACCACGAACACATTGATCACGTTTGGCTTCGACGACACGGCGGCGGGCACGGAGCGCGGCAGCGTCGGGTCGGGCGGAGGCGCGGCGGTGGGGACGAATAGTCCGGCGGAGTTCCATGAGAATCGGACAATGCCTGCCGGAGAGACGGCAAAGGCATCCATCTGAGTTCCGTCGGGCGAGGTAAGCGCGACGCCGTTCCCGTTCGCCGGCAACACCGCGGCCGGGCTGAGCAAGGGCGGCGTCCAGACGGTCCCGTTCGGGGAATGGAAATAGACTAACGGTCCACCGGCGCCAAACGCCCCGCCGGCGCCGATCGCGCAGGCATGAACGCTCCCATTGGGAAGCGCCATCGCCGCCGGGTACGATGCGGGCAGATTCGCAAATGGGAGGGGAACTGGAGGTGCCCAGTCGAGTCCGTTAGAGGAAGACCAATGCAGGATCACGCCTGCGCTGTTGATTGCAAAAACGTGGGTGGTTCCGTTCGCGAAAACAACCGCTGGCCGGCCCGCCGGCATACTGCCACCAAGTGATTCCATGCTCATTTGCCGAAGCTCCTGTTGCCTGTATCTGTCTCGAGGCCCGCATGCTTCCTGAACGCATCCGCGCCAGGTTCTGCCTGTTTGGAACGCCCGGTGAATTTTGAAGTCAGCTCAGAGATGGAAGGAAAAAGGACCTTAGCTCCGCAGCGAGACTGCTGCGCCCGCAGTCAGCTGGTTCGGTTTCGGAATGAATGGGTTAGCGATCGCCGGACGAGGCGCGTGTAGCGCGAAGGCACGGCCTCGTAAGGTGAAATTTTCGCGCGGTCCATCGCGGACCCGCGCGTCTTCCGCCGTTATGGTCTACTCGGCAGGGTGTTGTTTAGCGGACCCTGGGATCCGGTTTCACGGTCACCGGCTGCGTATAAGTCTGCCCATCCACGGTAAGGCGCACGGTGTACTGACCAGGTTGGAGTCCAGTGTTGCCTCCGCGTCCGCCGCGACCACGGCCCGCGGTCGGCGCTACCGGAGCGGATCCATTGCTGCAGGCGTCTTTGGGAGGCGCCGGCGCAGGTCCGCGCCCGCCGCCAAAACCGCGTCCCGACGGTCCGCCGAGCGCGGCCCGATGCATTCCCGCGGCGGCCGATGGCGGCTGAGCCGGCTGTTCCCAAATGGCCTGAACGTTGATGGTCTCGGTATCGACCGGATGCACCGGGGTATCGCTGGCGACACAAGCGCGCACGGAGCCCCTGCCATCTACTACTTCGATCTTCAGCGGCTGAGACGCCGGAGCATTCAGCCAGTAATAAGCGAGCACGCCCGCGGGAGGATTCACTTCCTGTGGTTCCTCATGCGGCAGCGGCGTGCCGTTTTGTCCTCCGGCTTGAATCGCGTAGGTTTCGCCGGGCTTGAACAGGAAAGCTCGCGACGATTCGATTCGCGAGCCCTCGGCCGCGATCTGGCGAAGCGCGGTCATTTGGTCCATTACCCAGAAGCCGCGTCCGTGGGTGGCGATATCCAGGTCGTCGCCATGAACGACGATGTCGCGCACCGAAGTGACCGGCATGTTGTTCTGCAGCGGCTGCCACCGGTCGCCATCATCGAACGAAACGTAGACTCGCAGTTCGGTGGCTGCGTACAACAAACCTTTCGTTTGCGGATCTTCTTTCACTGAGTTGACGAAAGCGCCGTCGGGAATTCCGGCGACTACGTTTTGCCAGGTTTTGCCGCCATCGTGAGTCCGATAAATATACGGCCTGTTGTCGGTGATGCGATGCCGGTCCACCGACGCGTAGGCTGTTTCCGCATCGAAATGTCCGGCTTCGATCTGGGACACTTTGCTCCACGGAGTCATCGCCGGAGGCGTCACATTTTGCCAGTTCTTGCCATCGTCGCGCGTGATGTAAATCAAGCCGTCGTCGGTGCCGGCCCAAAGAGTGGTGGCCTGCAACGGCGATGGTCCAAGAGCGTAGACAACTCCAAATCGATCCGTCATTGGTTCGTCGATATCCTTGGCCGTAAGCGAGTCGAGGGTGGCGGGAACCGGAGGATTCATTCTGGTGAGGTCGGGACTGATCTTTTCCCAGGTCTTGCCGCGATCGCGCGAACGCATCACGAACTGGTTCGCATAATACAGCCCTTCATCAGCTTGAGAGAAGACCTGCGGCAGCGTCCAGGTCTTGCGATTCGGATCTTCAGGATCGGCCGGAGGCAACTCGCCTCCCAGCGGAACCATGATGTTCAGATTCTGATCGCAACGCTCCGCGCCGCTTCCGTACAGAATGTTCCCATCCTTCGGATCGGGCACCACGGTATTGCTTTCGCCGGCGAGGCACGTCGGTTCCCAATTGCGGAACGAAAGGACGCCCATGCGCGACCAGGTGCTGACGCCCACTCCGCCGCTGTCCTGCTGCGCGCCATAAAGCCAATAAGGGAAGCGATTGTCAGCCGCGACGTGATAAATTTCGGCCGTCGGCTGGTTATACCAGGTGCTCCAGGACCGGCCGCCGTCGACGCTGACCACGGTTCCCTGATCGCTCGAAAGCACCATGCGATTTCCGTCCTTCGGATTGACCCACATCTGGTGATAGTCGTCGCCGCCGGGCGCGCCTTTGATCGGAACGAAGGTCTTGCCGCCGTCGGTAGTCATGTAGGTCGCGGTGTTGATCACGTAAGCGCGATCCGGATTCTTGGGATCGACGACCACTGATCCGAAGTACCACCCTCGTCCCCACAACCGTGTTTCGGAGTTCACCAGTTTCCAGCTTGCTCCGGCGTCGCTGGACACGTAGACACCTCCGCCGGTATTGGTGGGTGCCGGCGCTGCTCCACGACCGCGCGCCGGAGCGACTCCTGCTCCCATATCGTCGACCACCGCCCACAGGCGATTCGGATTGCTCGGCGACACCGCGATCCCGATCTTTCCGACGAATTGGTCGCCCGGCAGGCCGCTGGTCAACTGCTTCCATGTATCGCCGCCATCGGTCGATTTATACAAGGCCTCCTCCGGGCATGTTGGATGGCGCGTAGACGGACCACGGCGGACGGCGCGTCGCCCACAGCGAGGCATAAAGCACTCGCGGATTCTTCGGGTCGATGGCCACCTCGATCGCGCCCACGTTGTCCGGATCGTTGGCTTTGAAGAGCACCTTCTTCCAGTGCGCTCCGCCGTCGGTGGATCGATACAGGCCGCGGTCTGGATTCGGACCATACACGCTCCCGAGCGCCGCCACGTACACCCGATTCGGATTCGTCGGGTCCACCGCAATCCGTCCGATGTGCTGCGTGGCTTCGAGTCCGATGTGGGTCCACGTCTTGCCCGCGTCGGTCGACTTGTACACCCCGATGCCGTAGGAATGCTGGCTGCGGATGTCGGGCTCGCCGGTGCCGACGTAGACAACGTTTGCGTTCGAGGGAGCCACGGCAATCGCGCCGATGGAGCCGATCGGGATCCCTTCATCGGAGATCGGAAACCACGTGCGGCCGGCGTTTTCGGTCTTCCACACGCCGCCGCCGACGGAGCCGAAGTAAAACGTATCGGGCTGATCGGCATTGCCGGCCACTCCATAAGATCGTCCTCCGCGCATGGGTCCGACGTCGCGCCAGTGCAGTCCGGCGAGCATCGAAGCGGGGTATTGGCCGGAGGACTTCGCCGGCTGGGCGAACATTTCAAATGCGATGAATGCAGGTAGACTCAATGCGGCGAGAAAAATCAGCCGGCGTCGATCGATCATGAGTATGCTCCTCAAAATGGGCCTGGGTTCGGGACCGCCGAAATTCAACTTTACCACCGGGCGCGAAAAACGGCGTCAGTAGTAAGCCCGCGCTAGCGGCACGACGGGACCGGTAGTGGAGCGGCCGGTATCGCGCCCACCTTTTGCTTCGCCAGCTCGCCGTTCAGATTCGCGAGATCGGTCTTCATCAGCTGATTCCATTGCTGCGCCGCGGTGGCGAGGTCGCGGCAGTAGTCCTCATAAGCAGTCTGCATCACCGGAGTAGGCGCGGCATCCTGTCCGTCGACCACCGAAGCCAGCGAGCCGATGGATCGATTGAGCGGCGCGAAGGCCGGAGCCTGCCGTCCGCCCCGACCGCCGAAACCCTCCGAGCCCTGGAGCTTCTGCGCCTTCTGATCGAATTCCTTCAGTGCCGCGACGGCTGCATCGGAGGCGGTCCGCCGTTCCACCTGCTTCTGATCGCCGGCGAGCGTCTGCCGCAATGCGACCGCTTTACGATAAAACTCGTAGCTGGAGGCGACCAGATCCAGAATCTTTTGCTCCAAGGTGAGCTGCTGATTCAAGGCTTCCGGAGAAACGTCGACGCGCGGGTCCATGGCGACTTCAAGCGGCTGCTCAAACGTCCGCCCGTTTACCGTCAGACGCAGGCTGTATTTTCCGGGCGTCACCATCGCGCCCAAAGGCAGGCCCGGCGTTCCCTGATACAGCGCGGAGATCGGATATTCGTGGCGCAGCACCGGAGGAGGCGCATAACGCAGATCCCAGACAAAGCGGTTCAGGCCGGAGTTCCTGCTAAGCGGTTCGGGATGCGCCAGCCAATAATCCGGAACGTTCGGCGGAGCTTCCGCCGCAGGAGGCTCGTCCTTGGTGGAATATTGACGCACTAGTTTCCCCGCGCTGTCGTAGATCGCGAGAGAAACGTCGCTGGACGGCTGCGACGACAAATAATAATCCACGATCGCGCCGTTCGGCGGATTCTGGCCCGCCGGCATTTCAGGCGGCAGCGGTGTGTCCTGATTCAGATCCAGCCGCACCCGCAGCGCCTTCTCCGGACGGAATAGAAACGTCGGCGAGCTCGATATTTTCTGGTCGATCTGGCGCAGCGGAGTCAGATCGTCCAGAATCCAGAAGGCGCGCCCGTATGTCGCTGCCACCAGGTCGTCGCCGTGGACCACCAGGTCGCGGACGCTGGTGGTGGGCATGTTCAGTTGCAGCGAACTCCAGTGGTCGCCCTCATCGAAGGAAACATAAGCCGCGTTTTCCGTACCGGCATAAAGCAGTCCCTTGCGCTTCGGATCCTCGCGGACCACTCGCGCGAAGCTGCCGTCCGGAATTCCTGACGAGGTCTCCTGCCACGTCTTGCCGTAGTCGTGAGTACGATAGAAGTGCGCGCGAAAATCATTTTCTTCGTGGCGGTCGATCGCGGCATAAGCGACCGCGGCATCGAAGTGGGACGGCTCCAGCATGCTGATCTGCGTCAGCGGCCCGAAGCCCTCGGGCGTTACATTGCTCCACGTTGTGCCGCCGTTGCGAGTCAACTGGACCAGTCCGTTGTTGGTGCCCACCCAAATTTCGCCCGCGGACACGGGGGAAGGCGCGAAGGCATTGATGGCGATCCGATTATTCGGCGCAATGGTCTCCTGCTGTTCCTGCGCGCGCGGACGTGCCGGTACAGCAGGCGTTGCAGCCGCAGTTTCCGTAGGGGGCTTGGGAGCCGGCTCATCCTTGCGGATGGTCAGGTCTGGACTGATGGCCTTCCAATGCATGCCGCCATCGCGCGTTTCGAGCAGAAACTGCGTGCCCAGATAAAGTACGTGCGGATCCTGCGGCGAAAACGCCAGCGGCGGATTCGTCGACACGTGATACTCGGTGTCGCGCGTTACGCTCGGCGAAACCGTGGACACCTGGCGATTGGTCCGATCGATGCGCACCACGCCGCGGCTCGGGCCGCCCGCATACACCAGGTTCGGATTCAGCGGATCGGGAACGATGTAGCCGAACTCGTATCCGCCCACCGGGTCCCAGTCGAGGAAAGTGATTTCGCCGTAATCGCCGCGACTCAACGTGCCCACCGCGCCGCTATCCTGCTGCGTGCCGTAAACCCAATATGGATAGCGATTGTCGGTGGATAGATGATAAATTTGCCCGGTCGGCTGGTTGTACCAGGAGCTCCACGATTTGCCTCCATCCATGCTGATGGTTCCGCCCTGATCGCTCGCCATCATCATGCGGGAGGAATCGGTCGGATCGATCCACAGCGCATGATTGTCGTCGCCGCCGGGCGCCCCTTTATACGATGCGAACGTCCGTCCGCCGTCTTCCGAGCGATAAAGCGAAGTCTGCGCCACATAAACCACGTCGGAATTTTTAGGATCGAGAAAGACGCGGCTGAAATATCCGCTGCCCTGAATGCGCGGATCCTGGGTGCTCTTGCTCCAGTGCGCGCCGCCGTCGTCGGAGCGATACAGCCCGCTCGCTCCTCTGGCGCCCCCGCCGCCTCCGAATCCACCCGCGCCGGCGACGATCGCAAACACCCTCTGCCCGTCCGCGTTCACCGCGACGCCAATCCGTCCCAGGCGTCCCGACGGCAGGCCTTCGGTGAGTTTGGTCCACGTATCGCCGCCATCCGTGGTCTTATAAACTCCGGCAAAGCCCGCCGATTCGATCGCGGCGCGCTCGCCCGGAGCGGTGTAATGTTCCCACAGCGACGCATAGCCGATCTTCGAGTTATCCGCCGCGAACACCAGGTCCACTGCGCCGGTGACGTCATCCTTATATAGGACCTTGCGCCACGTCTTGCCGCCGTCGACGGTTTTGAAAACTCCGCGCTCCGCGTTCTTCGAGTAGGTGCGCCCCAGAGCCGCCACCAGCACGATGTCGGGATTCTGCGGATCGATCCATAAATTGCCGATATGCTCCGTCTCATCGAGTCCGACGTGCTGCCAGGTCTTGCCGGCATCGGCGGACTTGTAGACTCCGTCGCCCATGTTGACCGACCCGCCGACCATGCTCACGTCGCCGGTTCCGAAGTACACGATGTTGGGATTGGATCGCGCCACGGCGACCGCGCCGATAGAGGAAATGGGCACCGCATCGGAGATCGGCGTCCAGACTACCCCGCCGTCCACCGTCTTCCAAAGACCTCCGCCCGGCGTGCCCATGTAGTACACGGCCGCGTTTCCCGGGACGCCGGCGACGGCCGTCACGCGTCCGGCGCGAAACGGTCCAATCTGCCTCCAACGCATGGCACGATAAAGGTTCGTATCGAAAGGTTGCGCGGCGAGCGAGACGCAGGCGGCAAGAAGAAGTGCACAGGATGAGCGGGACGCCATCCTTCAATTGTCCGACGAATCGAAGCGGGCAACGAGTGCCGCAACCCCCGAAACTCAGCGAGAGTTCTGATAACGATGGACCGGCAGTGGCATGGGCGAGTCCGCGCCCTTCACGCTGCGCCAGATGATTTCATTCAGCAGGAACGGCGGATTCAAGTCGACGTCGTCGAAGTCCATCTTCTTCGACGCCTTGGCGCCCCAGGCGCGCGCCGTATTCTTGACGTTCAAATCGACCTCCGCGTCGCGATGAGTGAACGGCGTCAGGTCCGGATTCGTTCCAAACACTTTGTACATCGGAGTAGCGGCCGCGTCGTACTGGCTCATCGGCGGTAGCCCCAGCAGCAACTCCATGGTCCGCAGCATGGAACTGGTGGTGTACATCGTGCTATCCACGATTTCGCGCCGCACGAACGGCCCGATCACCAGACCCGCCGTGCGATGTGCATCGACATGATCGGGACCATCCTGTGCGTCATCTTCGATGATGAAAATCGCCATCTCCGGCCAGTACTTGCTGTGGCTGACGCGCTCCACGATCTGGCCGACCGCCAGATCGTTGCTCGCCACCATCGCCACCGGCGTATAGCTGCCGGGTCGCGTGCCGTTGGTATGGTTCTCCGAAAGCGCCATCACCATGAAGTTCGGCAGCCGCTGATTCGGATCCTTGCTGTCGTAATTCTTTTCGTAGCCGTCGAATTCGCGGATGAACTCGGCGGCGTTATCGGTGTCGCGCGCGCCGAATCGCTTGTAGTGAGGCGCGACGTGCCCGGCGAGTCCCGGCGCATTCGGCGACGCTTCAAACGGCGTGCCGTCGCTGACGCGTGTCGCATATTCGCCGTAGCTGCGATAGGTCAGCCCCTTGCGCTTGGCGACGTCCCAGATGTTGCCCGCGCTCGGCTGATACGCGTAATTGCGATCGGACTTGCTCATACCGCCATAAGTGATGGGCCACTGCTTTTCATTCGCGTCGGTCGCATACGCCGCGTTCGACCAGGAATGCCCGTCTTCACTCACCTCGCCATCGCAATACAAATTGTCCAGCAGCACGAATTCATCGGCCAGCGCGTGCTGGTTCGGCGTCACCTTGCGTCCGAAGATGGTCAGTCGTGGATCGCCGTTGCCGCGCGGCATGTCGCCGAACACCTGATCGTACGTCCGATTCTCCTTGATGATGTAGAGAATGTGTTTGATCGGCGAGCCGCCGCCCACCGCCGATGGAACAATCGTCGGCGCGGCGGGACTCTTCGCCTGCGCCAGCAGTGTGTCGTTATAAGGCGTATTCTCGATCACGCGCTTCGTCATCTGCGGCAATTCATTCTGGAGATTGGCGACATTCACGATCTCGACGCTGCCGCGCTGCAGGCTCTTGATGCTCCCCTTGCCCTCCGCTCCTGGAGGCAGAGGACTTTCCGGCCCGCGGATATTCGAATACGAGCCCGCGCCTTTGCTATTGCCGATATACAGCCGCCGCTCGCGCGGCAGCATCGCCAGCGCCGACGGATACCAGCCGCTCGGGATGAATCCGAGCACTTCGTGTTTGCCGCGCCCGTCCGCGCGGATCACCGCGACGTCGTTGTTGTCGGCGTTGGCCACGTACAGCAGCCCGTTCGCGCGATCGAGCGCCAGCGCGTTCGGCGTGGACCCTTCGGGCGCGTGCGGATGCAGCGTGGTCGAGATTCTCTCGATCGCGGCTCGCTTCTTCGTATCGACCACCACCACCGTGTTGTCGTTGGAGCAGGCCACGTACAACAAACCGTCGCCAGACAGAACCATCTGGTTCGGATTCGAGTCCACGGCGATGCTCGCGACAACTTTCATTGCCGCAGTATCGATTACGCTGACCGATTTGCTCGCCAGATTGGAAACGTAGAGCGTCTTGCCGTCTTCACTGAGGACCAGATCGTAGGGGATCATTTCCACCGGTATTCGACCCAGAATTTTCCCGCTGGTCGAATCGAACGCCACCACGTTGCCGGTTCCGAATCCGGTGCCGCGATTCGCCGCGTACAGGATATTCTTCTTCGGATGATGCGCCACGCCGGACCAGAATAACTCGCCGGTGTCCACCGTCTCTTCGAACTTCGCCACCGGATCGTTCGAAAGCCGGCCGTTCGAATAGGAGAAAACGTAAATCGGCGCCCGAGTGGGATTTCGTTCGCTGTTGGCGTTGCCACCCGAAACGAACAGACGCTTCCCGTCGGGACTCCACGCCAGACCGAGCCACGCGGATTTGAGCGGAATCCGCTGCACGATCTCCTCGGTCTTCGTATCCACCACGTCCAGACCGTGCGGGTTGTATCCGGCGTGCATCGCGATCACGGCCTGCCCGTCCGGAGCCGCCACCGCGTTGAGCACCATGTCGCTGGTTTCGAGAGACTTGCCGGCCGGAGTCAGACGCCAGCCGTTGGGCAGAGCGTAGCCTCCCGCGATCGGCTGGGGAATTTGGGCGTTTGCAGCGCCGGCACAAAACAAAACAACGGCAATCGGCAGGGGAAATCTCATGCGCATAGTTGGAATGAGAATACCCCTGCCGCGTGGCTCAGGGATCACAACAAGATGTCAATCGTGTAACAGCGGCGGCGCGATTTCAGCCTACGAAGCCCGATATCCGAACAACCCGCGCGATATGATCAGTTCCGCCACCGGCGGCGGCACCATTCGCACCCATTTCGGATCTCCGCTTTCGATTCCGCTCAGCACGTCTTTCGGAGAAACGTGCAGTTGCGCGGTTTTCACGTCCGTAATCGGCTCGATGAACCCGTTGTCCACCAGATACTCGGCCAGTCCCCGCAGCTTCGGAGGGACGTCCAGCGATTCCACTCCGCTCAATTCGCTGGCCGCGGTTTCCTTCATGGGATACACGTACAACTTGACCCGCCCTTTAAACAGACGGCCCGCGGCTTCAAGAATGCCGCCCTGCAGATCGGTGTAATACTTTTCGCAGAAAATATCGTTGAGTACGGGCATTCCCACGGCCATCACGATCCAGCCATCGGTATAATTCCGCAGATATTGAACCACCTCATGAAAACGCCCATAACTGGTGATCATTACCATTTTGCCCAGCGCCTGCAGCGTGTCCGCGCGGGCCAATAGATCCGCCGCATCGATCCCGCCGCCGTCCGTCAGGCTGCGCATGGTCATCTCCATCACTACCTGGCAATCCCGGCTGTCGATTCTTTCGTCGCGCTGCATTTGCGCCAGCGCGTGATCCGCGATCTCGACGGTGACGTTGGTGACAGGACGGAAACTGCCGCGCTCGATCAGCACCGGTTTGCCGATCAGCATCTCGGCGGGCAGCACCACGTCGCCGTTCGCGGTGAACAAGGCGGCATCGCTCAGCCCATGTTCGATCAACTTCACACTCATCAGCCGATTGTCCACGCCCGCGAACGCCGGACCCGAAAAGTGAATCAGGTCGACCTCGATCCGGTCGCGGACCAGATCGTCCATCAGGCCGGCGATGATTCTCTCCGGCTGGTCCGTCTCGAAGAAGGCGCCGTGCAGCAGATTCACTCCCAGCTTCCCGATCGCGTCCTGCTCGCTCGCCGTAACCGCATCCAGCAACTGGACGTGCAGCATCACTTCTGACGGCTCCTCGCCTGGTTCGGTCTGAAACCGGACGCCCAGCCATCCATGTCCACCCGCGCGATGCGGCCGGCTATGGGTGGCCACCGTTTCGCCGAAGGCGAAAAACCGCGTCGTCTGACCGAGCTTTGAGTCCAGACGCTTTACCAATAGCGCGTACTCGTACTCCAGCATTTCGCTCAGCCTCCCGCGGCTGACGAAATGATCCGCGTGACCGTAAATTTCATCGCTGACCGTCTTGTCGTATGCGGAAATGGACTTCGCCACCGTCGCCGAAGCCCTGCCGACACGAAAAAACCACCGCACCACTTCCTGGCCCGCGCCGATTTCCGCGAAGGTCCCATAGCGGCTGCCGTCCTGATTGATCTGCAGCGCCTTCTGATGCGTGGACCCGATTTCATCCATAATGCAGTCCCGCTTTTCAGTATGACGCCTTCCCCCGCGGATGAATCCGGTTAGTCGGAACGTAACGTGTCAGCCGGATTCAGGCGGACAATCTTTCCCGCGGGAATCCAGCAGGCGATCAGCGTCGCCAGCAGGAATCCCGCAGTGACGCCCGCGATGGTGATCGCGTCGGTCGGCGCGACGCCCCACAGAAAGCTCTTGAGAAAGCGCTCCAGCGCGAACGCGGCCGCGATGCCCGCCCCAACTCCCGCGAGTACCCACCGCAGCGCCGGCCGCAGCGCGATCCATACCGCCTCCCGGCGCGACGATCCCAGCGCCATGCGGATTCCGAGTTCCTTGGTTCGCTCCGCCACCAGGTTCGCGATCAATCCATAGATTCCCAGCGCGGTCAGCAGCCCGGCCAGTCCGGCCAATACATCCACCAGCGCCGCCATGAACCGCTGTAGTTCCAGGGATTCCTTTTTCAGATCGGTGATCGAGCGAAATTCCGCCATGGGCAATAGCGGGTCCACCGCGCGTGTCGCCGCGTCGATGGCTCGGATCATTTGCGCTTCGGGAAGCGGTCCGCGAATGATCCAGCTCGGCGAAAACCACGCATGGACCAGCTTGATCAGGTCGTCGCTGGTTTGCGCGGCGGGAACGTAGATTCCCGGTACGGCGCCGATCGGCCCGAAATCTCCCCAGCCCGATCCCTTCTCCAGAACATTTCCGACCACCCCGATCAACAGGATCGGCTTATCGCTCATGCTCAACGTTTGCCCCACGGCCTTTCGATCCTTGAAATACCGCTCCGCAAACGCCCGATTGGCGATCGCCACGCGAGCCCCGTCCGCGTTATCCGTCTCGGCGAAAAAGCGTCCGTCGAGCAAAGGAATCCCCAACGTCTTGAAGAATTCAGGCGACACATACGTAAGATTGGTATTGCGCCATTGATCGTCGCCCGGAAGCTTGAATCCGCTATTCAGCGCCCGCTCGTAAGGAAGACTCAGGCTCACCGCGGCGGATTCGATACCCGGCGTCTCATGCAGCCGGTCCAGTGTTTTTCGATACAGCAGATTCATGTCGCGCGAGGTCGCGTAACGCGCGTCCTGCATCGAAAATCGCGCGGTCAGGACGTGACTCGGATCGAAACCCGGATTCATATTCCAGAGATAGAGAAACGTCCGCAGCAACAGGCCCGCGCCAATCAGAAGAGGAACGGTCACGGCGACCTGGCCGCCCACCAGCACGCCGAGCGGGACGAATCGCTTTTTCCCGGCCACTGTCCGTGTTCCCGTTTGTGCCGATCGCAAATCGATCCGCGCCGCTTGAAACGCCGGGATCAACCCGAATCCGATCCCCGCGAGCAGCGTCAGCGCGAAGGCCGCCAGCAGGACGCGCCAGTCGAACTCCACCAGTTTCAAGAAACCGAACGCGCCCGCCCCCAGGTTCTTCAACGCGTCCAGCCCCGCCCATCCTACGGCGATCCCCAAGACCCCGCCGAGCATTCCCAGCACGACGCTTTCCACCAGCAACTGCCGCACGATTCTCGACACCGAAGCGCCCAGCGCGATCCTGGTCGCAATCTCGCCCACCCGTCCCGACGATCGAGCCAGCAGCATCCCGCCGATGTTCACGCACCCCAACAGAAATACCGCCGCCACCGCGGCCCACAGGATCATCACCGGCTGCCGCAAATCGCGCGTGATTCCATCCTGAAGGCGCACCAGGTCCAAACGAACATTCGCATCTTTGCGATAGGCATCCAGACGCTTCAGTTCGGGGACCAGGGATTCCAATTCGGACGACGCCCGCGCCCAATTCACCCCCGGCCGCAATCGCGCCAGGATGCCGTAATTCGTTCCTTGGCCTTCGCCGGTTCGCGATGGACGAATCGGAGTCCACAAATCCGCCGCGGTGGACCATTCAAAGGGCGGCATCACTCCGACCACGGTATGCGGCTCGCCGCGCAGCAGAATCGTCTTGCCGACCATCGATGGATCGCCGTGGAAAAATCGCCGCCAAAGCGATTCGCTCAGGATGACAGCAGACGGTCCGCCGGCCCGGTCTTCGTTCGCGTCGAACTCGCGCCCCATCTTCGGAACGATTCCCAGCACGCGAAAAAATCCCGTCGAAACCCGCTCCTGCTTGACGTAGACGCCGTTGCCGTCGACGCCGAGATTCACGCCGCTGGTAAAGTCGCTGTACACGGCGGCATCGACCGAAGGCGCGCGATCGCGGATCGTCTCCCAGGTGACGCCGTCATGGCTGTCGTCCACTTCGTCGCCGCCCGGTCCGTGAAAAATGGCGACCACTTGTGCCAATCGATCCGGCTCCGGATACGCGAGCGGCCGCACCATCGCCGTGTTGACCACCGACAGCACCGCGGTGTTCGCTCCGATGCACAGCGCCAGAATCAGGATCACCGTCAGCGAGAACGTCCAGTTCTGGAAAACCAGCCGAATTGCGAACTTTAAGTCATGCATCGCTATAAACAGACGTTACACCCGTGCTTACTGTTCCGTCGACGTTTGGTTACGCTATCCTGATCGATTGACACCGCTTAATGGCATCCGAGTGCTCGATTTTTCGCACGCGCTCGCCGGTCCCTACTGCACCATGCTGATGGCGCAGTATGGCGCCGAGGTCTATAAGATCGAAACGCCCGATGGCGGCGAGGTCGGCCGGACCTGGGCGCCTCCGTTCACCAACGGCGAAGCATCCTACTTTCTCGGCATTAACACCGGCAAGCGCAGCCTGGCTATCGATCTGAAGCAGCCCGAAGGGCGCGATCTCTGCCTGCAAATGATGGACCGCGTCGACGTGGTGATCGAAAATTTGCGACCCGGCACGATGGAGCGCCTGGGCCTGGGATATCAAGCCGCTCGCGCCCGCAATCCGCGGCTCATCTATTGCTCCATCTCCGGGTACGGGCAAAATGGACCGTCGCGGGACGAACCCGCCATGGACCTGATCCTGCAAGCGGCAAGCGGCCTGATCAGCGTCACCGGAGTCGAAGGGGGCGAGCGCGTGCGGTGCGGCCATTCGGTCGCCGATATCACCTCCGGCATGTTCGCGATCATCGGCATCCTGCTCGCGCTGGAGGCGCGAAACCGTACCGGAGAAGGTCAGTTCGTCGACGTAGCCATGCTCGACTCCATGATTTCCGCAATGGCGTCGAACTTCGCGAATTATTTCGGAGCCGGAGTCGTGCCCGGACCGATGGGCACCCGCTTCGGGACCATCGTGCCCTATCGTGGATTTCCCACCGCCGATCGCGATATCGTCATCGCCGTGGCCAGCCAGAAGCTATGGTTCGATTTCTGCGCCGCGATCGAGCGGCCGGATCTGGCCGAGCATCCCGACTACGCGAACAACGCCGTCCGGGTGAAGAATCGCGAAGTGCTCGAATCGATCATTTCTCAAATGTTTCAGACCAACACCGCCGCTTACTGGATTGAGCGATTGAAAGCCCACGGCATTCCCTCGACGCCGGTCCGCACTCTTGATGAGGTCGCCGCCGATCCGCAAACGTCGGAGCGCGGGATGTTTCCGGTGGTCGATGGATTTGCGGTCACCGGCCCGCCGGTGAAATTTTCGGCGACCCCCGGCAGCGTTCGCCGCGCCGCGCCCGCCCTGGGCCAGCACAGCCGCGAAATTTTGCACGAATTGCTCGACCTGGACGACGCTTCGCTGGACCGGCTGGCCGCGGCCAATATCATCAAACGGATCAGACGCTGATCACCGGACACGGCGACTGGCGGATGATCGGATAGGCGTGCGTCCGCAGCCGGCCAAACATCCCCGGCGAAGGACTTCGCCCGATGACCAGCATATCCGCGTGAACCTGCGCCGCCACTCCCGCCACAACGTGCGGAACCTCGCCAGGCTTCACCACGATATTCGCTTTGACCTCCGCCGTCCGGATCATTTCTTCCAGGCGCTCCCGCGCATCGGCTTCGTCCGAGGCGTGCACCACCGTCAATTCCCCGCGATACTCCTCCGCCAGTTCGGCGGCCGCGCGCAGCACGGTGCGCCCGTGTGCGTCTAGATTCAGGGCGCACAATACATTGTGAAATTCGATCTTCTCGAGCGCCGGAGCCCGCTCCAGATGGACGCCGGTCCACACCGGACAATCCGCGTCATGCAGCACTTTCGCCGTTACCGAGCCGAGCAGGAATCGCCGGAACCCGCCCATGCCGAGCGTCGGCATCATGATCAGATCCGCATGTTCGTTGCGCGCGACGTCGACAATCACCGCGGCCGGCTCGCCTTTCACTACTAAACGGTGAACCCGGAAGTATTCGAATTCCTTTTTCAAAAAGTGGTTCAGATGATCGCGCTTGTCAGCCCCGGCCGAGGGCAGCGGATCGTTGTACTGCGGCCAGTCCACATGAAGCACGGTCAGATCGGCATCGAAACGTCCGGTGAACGCCGCGACGTAGCGGGCCGCGCCTCGGGAATGCTCCGAGAAGTCGACCGGGAAAAGAATTCGCTTGAAAGGCAGCACAAGTGAACACCAGCTTAGCCGAGTCGACGGGTCCGCTGGAGTTCAGCTATCTAACGATCGCGGCGCAAAGCCTGTGGGCCGGCCTTCAGCGCCAACAACGGGAAATAATTGCGGTACAAGGTATAGCGCAAATAAAAAACGTTGGGGAATCCCGTGCCGGTGGCGAGCGATTCTTCCCATTCACCATCGTCGCGCTGCGTATCTGTCAGATAGCGCAGACCGCGTGTCAGGGACGGCTGTCCCGCGATCGCCTCCGGCCAGCAATCCCAGAATGGCCCAGGACGTTTGCGACGGCGTGCTGGGCGCCGCGACGAAGCGCTCGCCCACATAACTCAGACAGCTTTCGCCCCAGCCGCCATCCACATTCTGAACCGAGGCGATCCATTGCGAGGCACGGCGCAGAGCCTCTTTAGTCTGCTCGGAATGGTCCACGCTGGCGGCGGCGACCAATCCTCGCATGGCCAGGAAGGTGCCGTAAATGTAGTCCACGCCCCAGCGGCCCCACCATTTCCCGTCGGGCTCCTGAGTATTCAGCAGAAATTGCACGCCCTCGCGAATCGCGTCACGAGCTTCCGGAACATTGCGCCGCGACAACGCCTCCAGCACCCGGCCGGTGATATCGGGACACGTCGGATCGAGCATTGCGTTGTGATCGGCGAACGGGACGTTGTTGAGAATCGCCCAGTTATTATCGACGTCGAACGCGGCCCATCCGCCGTCGCGCGATTGCATGTGGATCAGCCAGTTCACCGCGCGGGCCTCGCAGCGGGCCTGCTTATCCGGATCCGCGCTCTTCGCGTACTCCAGCGCGAGCAGAACCATGGCAGTGTCGTCGATGTCGGGATAATGTTCGTTCTGATGTTCGAACGCCCAGCCGGAGGGCACCAGGTCGGGCCGCTTCACGCTCCAGTCGCCCTTGTGGCGAACCTCGCGGGCGATCAGCCAGTCCGCTGTTTGAGCCAGTTCCGTCTTTTGCAGCCGGTTCGTCCGTGCCGCCGGTCTCGCCTAACGCGAACGCCGCGTACGCGGTATCCCACACCGGCGAAAAGCAGGGCTGGAAGAACAGCGAATGGTCCGTTTCCGTGATCAGGTCGTGGAACCGGCGCAGCGCTTCGATCATGTCCGGATGATCCTCCGGATATCCCAGCGCGTCCAGCGCCATCACCAGATACATCATGGACGGATAGATCGCGCCCAGCCCCTCGCTGTAGCGCGTATGATCGAGCATCCATTTCTCGGCGGCTCGAATCGCCGAACGCTGCACTTCCCGTGGTCCGCGCCTTTGCCATAACTTCAGCGCGCGATCGATCTGGTGAAACAGAAAGGAAATCTTGTCGCGGCGCGGGAGCTGAAAACGCTTTCCAGGCACGGCCAGTTCGTCGAGATGAAACCCACCAGGCACGGGACGCGCGCCGCCGATCGCCTGGACGATGGATAGCGGAACCACGATGGCTCGCGTCCAGGAGGACATTTCATAAAGGATGTGGCCGGGCAGCAGCACCAGTTCGGCGGGAACCGTCGGCACATATGCCCGCGGATACAGGCCGAACAGGCTCAGATTGATTTTTACGTAGCTGTTGACCGCCTGAATTCCCCCAAGTTGGAGAATGCGATCGCGCAGCCGGACCATGAAATCGGCGTCCGGGTCGAAGCCCGCGAGCTTCAGCGCCGTGTAGGCCTTGACCGACGCGCTTACGTCGGCTGGACCTTCGGGAAAAATATTGAAGCCGCCATCGGCGAGTTGTCGCGCGAGAATCGACCGGCTAGCTTTCTGAATTTGCGCCCAGGTCGACGGATTCCATACGCCATCAAACGGCGGATGCAGCCAGAGCTGCAACAGGACGTAATCCGATTCGAGCGTCGTGTCCGCGAGCAGATCGCCGACCCAGTACCCTTCCGGTTTTTGAAGACGATACAGCGCGTCGGCGGAACGCCGTGCGGCTTCACTGCATAGTTCGATCAGTGCCCGCCGTTCATCCGCCGCTGTGAGGACGGCATCCTGAAAGCTGCTTCGCCGGTCAGGTTCGAAATACCCCGAAGACATCTACTCTTAGAGTATCGTGGAGTGGTTCTTGATCCACTGGAATCTGGCGCCTTTGAGATTGTAATGCTCGATGTCACTGACATTCTGGATCGCCTGGAAGCCTTCCACGGGCCTCAGCAACCGGCTTGGCCGACCGATCCGTACGCGTTCCTGGTGTGGTGGCATTGCGGGTATCCCGCCAGCGACACGACCTGCGCCAAAGGTTGGAAAGCGCTGACCAACGTGTCGGAATCGAACCGCGCCACTTGCTTGCAGCGAAGCCGGCGGCGCTTGCGGAGGCCCTAAAACCGGGTGGCATGGTCCCGGAACTCAGGGCGATGCGGCTGAAAGAAATCGCCCAGCGCGTCGAACAGGAGTTTGGCGGCGATCTGCTGGCTGCCTTCAAGGGACCGCTCCCCGAGCTTCGCAAGCTGTTGAGGAAATTCCCCAATATCGCGGACCCCGGCGTCGACCGGATCCTGCTCTTTGCGGGCATCGCTCCGGTGGCTGCGATTCCGTCCAATTGCCCGCACGTGCTGGTGCGGATTCGACAGGGGCGCGAACGCGAGAACTACGGCGTGAACTATCGCGAAGCGCAGCGGGCGATCGAAGCCGGCGTCCCGCCGAAACCGGACCTTCGCGCCCGCGCTTACCTGCTGCTGAAAGTCCACGGCCAGACGCTGTGCAAACGCAATCGTCCGAAGTGCGCCGAATGTCCCGTCCAAACCGAGTGCGCCTACGCCGGCGGTCACAATCGTGGCCGATCTACACTGGAAGTTGACACGCACTCCTGACGCGAATCCGATCCGGCAATTTCAAAAATGGTTCGATGAGGCGCTTCGATCGGGAATCAAGGACCCGAACGCGATGACGCTGGCCACGTCGACCCGCGCAGGCAAACCTTCGGCTCGAATGGTGTTGTTGAAGAGCGTGGACGATCGCGGCTTCACTTTTTTCACCAACTATCTGAGCCGCAAGGGCCACGAATTGTTGGAGAATCCCCGAGCTGCCCTGGTGATGTATTGGCCCTCGCTCGATCGCCAGGTGCGGGTCACCGGACGTGTCAGAAAGGTAACCGCCGCCGAATCCGACGCTTACTTTTACAGCCGGCCGGTGGGAAGCCGGTTCAGTGCCGCGGTTTCCAGGCAGAGCACCGTGATCGAATCGCGCGCCGTGCTGGAGAGTGAATTGCGAGAATGGAAGAAGCGGTATCGCGAGGAAGGTCCACCGCGTCCAAAGCATTGGGGAGGATATCGTGTCCAACCGGATGAAATCGAGTTCTGGCAGCAAGGCGAGCATCGCTTGCACGATCGCCTCCGCTATCGGCGCCAGCGCGACGGGTCATGGAAAATGGAGCGTCTGGCTCCTTAGTTTCGCCCTCCTGGCGACGGCGAACGCCGCTGAAATCGATGTTTCGAAAACCCTGAAGGGCATTGAGAATCACTACAATACCGCTCAATCGCTGGTCGTGAACTTCGCCGAAACCTACACCGCGCGAGGCCACAAGCGCACCGAAAAAGGGATCCTCTTTCTTCGTAAACCCGGCAAGATGCGCTGGCAGTATACCGATCCGGCCGGGAAACTGGTGGTTTCGGACGGCAAATTCATCTACGACCTGGACAATAACCGGGCAGAGAAGATGGCGCTCAAGGAAACCGACGACGTGAAGGCGCCGCTGGCCTTCCTGCTCGGCAAATTGCATTTCGAGACCGACTTCAAGCAGATCACCACCTCACCCGATCCCCGTACGGATAACGTCTTTGTCACCGCGACCGCGAAATCCGATAAACTGCCGTACACGCAGGTCACATTTCTGGTGTCGCCCGATTTCGTGATTCACTGGCTGTCGGTCCAGCAGCAGGATGGATCGACCATCGACTACGCTTTCGAAAATGAGAAGAGAAACGGACCGGTGGAAGATTCCATGTTCCGTTTCGTCCCGCCGCCCGGCGTGGAGTACGTGGACTCCAGCCGTCAATAAGCGTTAGTCTGAACGTTAATGAGTGCAGCATTAGTAGTCCTGTCTCTTCTGCTCGCGCAACAGCAGGGTGGAAGAGGGCGCGTCAGCATCAGCCTGCCGCCGGAGCCGGAAGCGGCGAAGGTGGAAGCTCCCAAGCCACTGGAAGAAGAAAAACCGGTGGTGACCAAGCATGAGATCCACGTCCACGGCAAGACGCTCAGCTATACGGCGACCACCGGGATGATGCCGCTGAAGGACGCGAAAGGGCAGGTGGAAGCGCACCTGTTTTTTGTCGCGTACACGCTTGACGGCGTCAGCGATCTCACCAAACGGCCGCTGATGTTCGCCTTCAACGGCGGACCGGGATCGGCGTCGGTGTGGCTGCACATGGGATGCATCGGGCCCAAGCGCGTCAAGATGAATGACGATGGCGGCCTTCCCGCTCCGCCTTATCAACTGGTGGACAACGAAGACACCTGGCTCGATCAATCCGATCTGGTGTTTGTCGATCCGGTAGGAACCGGCTACAGCCGGGCGGTGAATGAAACCGTCCAGCACCGGATGAACGGATTGCAGGGGGACATCGAATCAGTCGGCGAATTCGTGCGCCTGTATCTATCGAAATATGAACGCTGGTCCTCGCCGCTATTCATGGTTGGAGAAAGTTACGGCACCACGCGCGCCGCAAGCCTTTCGGGCTATCTGATCGAACATGGGATCGCGTTCAACGGCGTCGCGTTGCTCTCGACGGTGCTGAATTTCGAAACGATCAGCTTCAATTCCGGCAACGATCTTCCTTATATGCTCTACCTGCCGAGCTACGCCGCCACGGCCTTCTATCACAAGAAGCTTTCGCCCGAGCTGGAGCAGAACCTGGAAACGACTCTAAAAGAAGCGGAAAAATATGCGGTCGGCGGGTACAACGAGGCGCTCGCCAAGGGCGATCAGTTGACCGACCGCGGAGCGCCAGGCGGTGATCGCGAAGCTCGCCCGGCTCACCGGCCTCGATCCGAAGTATCTCGATAACTCCGATCTACGGGTCGAGCTGATGCATTTCCTGCGCGAACTGCTGCGCGACCGGAAGACGATGGCCGGCCGTCTCGATAGCCGCTTGACTGGTCCCGCGCCGCTCGATGCCGGCGAAACCGGCGACTTCGATCCCAGCATGACCGATATTCGTCCGCCCTATACCGCGATGTTCAGCCAGTATGTCCGCACCGATCTCGAATATTTCAACGACGACACATACTACGTTCTCGGCGGTGGCATCCAGCCCTGGGATTACGGCACGCGGAATCAGAATCGCTACGTGGATGTCAGCGAGGCGATGCGCAGCGCCTTCGCCAAGAACCCGCACATGAAAGTCTTCGTCGGCTGCGGCTATTACGACATGGCGACCCCGTATTTTGCCGCGCAATACACCTTCAGCCACATGGGCCTGCAACCGGCTCAGCGGAAAAACGTGAGCTTCAATTACTACAACGCCGGCCACATGTTCTATATCGACGTTCCCTCGCACCGGAAGCTGAAGAACGACATTACGACGTTCATGAAGAACGCGATGACCGGCGAATAGAGGTTGGGAGACAGCACCCGGTACAATAAGGTTTCAATGCGCATTGCTCTGGCGCAGATTAATCCTACTGTCGGCGATCTTACGGGCAACGTCGACCGCATGTCGCGCGCCGCTCGCGATGCGGCTTCACGCGGCGCGGAAATCGTCGTATTTCCAGAGCTTTCCATCACCGGCTACCCGCCGCGCGATCTGGTCGAAAAGCCCAGCTTCATCGATCGCAGCGAGGCCGAGCTTGATCGGCTGGCTCGCGAAACGGCGGATCTCGATCTGAGCGTCGTGTGCGGCTACGTTTCGCAAGTCGCAATCGGAAATCGGCAAGCGCGCCATGAACAGCGCCGCGGTCATCGAACGCGGCAGCGTAGTCTTCCGGCAGCACAAAATGCTGCTGCCCACCTACGACGTGTTCGACGAAGCGCGCTATTTCCGGCCCGGCGAGCGCGAATTTCTGTGCGCCTTGCGCGGCAGAAAAGTCGCCCTCACCATTTGCGAGGATGCCTGGAACGATCGCCGCCTGTGGAAACGCCGCCTGTACCAGCGCGATCCCGTGGAAGAGATGTTCGAAGCGGGCGGCGAAATGCTGATCTGCATCAACGCATCGCCATACAACATGGGCAAGCGCGAAATCCGGCGGACCATTTATCGCGCTTCGGCCCGCCGCTACAAACGACCGGTGATGTATGTGAATCAGGTGGGCGGCAACGACCAACTGGTGTTCGACGGCTCCAGTTTCGCGATGGACGCCTCGGGCGAAATCATCGGGTCGGCGCGATCCTTTGAGGAAGACCTGGTGCTGGTGGATCTCGACGCCGGCGCCGGCGATCGTCATGAAGATTTCACGGACGAATGCGAAGCTGTGTATCAGGCGCTGGTCCTGGGCACGCGCGATTATATCCGGAAGTGCGGATTTAGCCGCGTTCTGATCGGACTGAGCGGCGGCATCGACTCGTCTCTAACCGCGGCAATCGCAGTGGAAGCAGTGGGCAAGGAAAACGTGACCGGCGTCGGCATGCCGGGACCCTATTCGTCCGAGCACAGCGTCGTCGATGCGCGAGAGATGGCGCAGAAACTCGGGATCCGGTTCGAAATCATCTCCATCACGGGAGTGTATGATCGGTTCCTGACGGAGCTTGCACCGGTGTTCGCCGGCCGGGCGCAGGACGTGACCGAGGAAAATCTTCAGTCGCGATTGCGGGGCGTGACGCTGATGGCATTGTCGAATAAAACCGGCGCGCTGGTGCTGACCACCGGAAATAAGAGCGAACTCGCCGTAGGATATTGCACGCTATATGGCGACATGGTCGGAGGGCTCGCCGTGATCAGCGATGTGCCGAAGACCATGGTCTATTCGCTCTCGAGAATCGCCAACCGGCGGCACGACAATGCTATCCCCGAAAACGTGTTCACCAAGCCGCCCTCCGCGGAATTGAAGCCGAATCAAAAGGATACCGATTCGCTGCCGGAGTATCCGGTGCTGGACCGGATTCTCGAGGCCTACATCGAACAGCTCCGCACTACCCGCCAGATCGCTGATAGCATGAATTTGCCGGTCGAATTGGTCCAGGAGATCGCCAACAAAGTGGACCGCAACGAATACAAACGCCAGCAGGCCGCGCCGGGTCTGAAGGTGACCACCAAAGCATTCGGCATCGGGCGGCGCTTCCCGATTGCCCAGAGGTACTCTGAATGAAACGCTATATTGCCGTGGCGTTCGTGATGTTGTGTGCCGCGATTCTGTCTTCGCAGCCTTCCTGGCGCGAGCACGTCGGACGGCAAGCGGATGGAAGCTTCCTGCTCTCCACCGGATGGCGAATCAAGCCGGCGGGGGAGCAGGTTCCTCTCGACACCCTGCCCATGTCGAGCGCGCTTTCGAAGGATGGCAAATATCTTCTGGTGCTGAACGCCGGATACCGGCCGCCATCGATCAGCGTCGTCACCACCGATGCGCAGCCGCACGTCGTTTCCACGGCTCCCGTCGCCGATGCGTGGCTGGGCCTCGCGTTTTCGCCCGATGGATCCCATGTTTACGCCGGCGGAGGATCGAAAGCCACGGTCTTCGAGTTCACTTTCGCGAACGGCGAGCTGAAGCCTGCCCGCGAACTGGTGGTGGTTCCGCAGAATGAGCGCAAAGAGGCGGACTTTATCGGCGACGTCGCCGTTTCTCCCGATGGGACGCGTCTCTACGCCGCCGACCTCTATCACGATTCCATCATCGTCATCAATCTTCAATCCGGACGCGTGATGGCAGCGATATAAATCCGGCCGGCGTCCCTACAAGATCCTGTTTCATCCCGACGGCAAATCGTTTTTTGTTTCCAGCTGGGCCGACGGATCGGTTTATCTCTACAACGCCGCGAACGGCAGTGAGATCGGCAAGATTCCGCTGGGCCAGCATCCCACCGAGATGGTGCTGAGCAATCAAAAGATGGAAAACGTGGACGCCGAGTACCGGCTGTTCGTTGCGGCGTCGAACACCAATAACGTGTTTGTGGTCGGGCTCGACGGCACCGACATGAAGGTTCTCGAAACCATCAACGTCGCGATGACGCCGCGGCATCCGCTGGGAATGACGCCCGAAGGCATGGCGTTGAATCCGGAACAGACCCGGCTATACGTAGCGTGCGCGGATGCGAATGTGGTCGCGGTCGCCGATATTTCCGAAGCGCGCAGCCGCGTTACGGGATTCATCCCGACCGGCTGGTATCCCACCACCGCTCGCATGTTGGCCGATCATCGTTTGCTGATACTGAACGGCCGCGGCCTTGGAAGCTACGCGAATCCCGGTTATCTCGGCCCGCGCCGCGCCGCGGCAAACGTGCAGGCGGGCGATCTCCGCCGCGAATACATCGGCAACCTGCAGACCGGCACCATGTCGGTCATCGATCCGATCAAGGATGAGGCGCTCGACCAGTACACCGAAACCGCGCAGAGTCTTTCGCCATATCGCGACAGCCAGCTGGATGCGCCTTCGGAGTCCGATAACAACGTGATCTATTCGCGGGCGGACCGTCCATCGCCCATCCAGCACGTCATCTACATCGTCAAGGAAAATCGCACCTACGATCAGGTATTTGGAAAAATCGGCAAGGGCAACAGCGATCCCGCGCTGTGCCTGTTCGATGAATCGGTGGCGCCGAATCATTACAAACTCGCGCGGCAGTTCATCCTGTTTGACAATTTTTACGTGAACGCCGACGTCAGCGCCGACGGCCACAATTGGGCTACGGCGAGCATCGCGCCGGATTACACGCAGAAGCTGTGGCCCAACGAATACGCCGGCCGCCGCAAGAGGTACGATTTCGAAGGCGGCGAGCCGGCCAACTCTCCTCCGGCGGGGTATTTCTGGACCAACGCTCTCGCCGCGGGCATCAGCTTCCGCAACTACGGCCACTGGGTCGTGAACAAGCCGCATGCCAGCCCCGACGGCGTCCAGATCGCGAAAGTTCAGGACCCGGCGCTGATCCCCGTGACCAACATGAAATATCGCGCCTTCGATCTGGATTATCCGGATACGGATCGCGTGAAAGTTTTTCTGGAAGACCTGAAGCAATTCGAAGCGACGGGCAATATGCCTCATCTGATCATGATGACGCTGCCCAACGATCATACCAACGGCACCACACCCGGCAAGCTGTCGCCGCTGGCGCTGTTCGCCGATAACGATTACGCGCTCGGCCAGCTGGTGGAAGGCGTTTCCCACAGCAAATTCTGGGCGAGCACGGCCATTTTCGTCATTGAAGACGACGCGCAGAACGGTCCGGACCACGTCGATTCGCATCGCAGCCCGATGCTGGCCATCTCGCCATACACCCAGCGCGGCGTGATCGACAGCACCTTCTATAACCAATCCTCCATTCTGCGGACCATGGAGCTGATCCTGGGCATGAAGCCGCTGACGCATTTCGACGCCGGCGCGCATCCGCTGACCGCGGCGTTCGTATCGGCTCCCAACGATGCGCCATATGTCGTCGAAAGACCGCGTATCTCCTTGACCGATCGAAACCCGGCAAGCTCGGCCACGGCCGCGCGATCCGCCAAAATGGACTTCGACGAAGCCGACGATATCGACGACGATGCGCTGAATGAGGTCCTCTGGCTCGCGATCAAGGGCACGGAGCCACCGCCGCCCGTGCGAAGCTATTTCTCAGCGAGGCATTTTTAGATCGTTGACGACTCTCTGCTTTTTGTGGCACATGCACCAGCCGTTCTACAAGGATTTGTGGACCGGCGAATATAAGCTGCCGTGGACTCGTTTGCATGCCCTGAAGGATTATGCGGGCATGGTGCGCATTCTTCAGGAATTTCCCCGCGTGCGTCAGACCTTCAACCTGGTGCCGTCGATGGTGTCGCAGATCCAGGAGTACGCTTCCGGCGCGGCTTCCGATCCGTTCCTTGACGTTGCTGTGATGAATGCGGAGAAAGCCACGGAAGCGCAGCGCAATTTCATGCTGCGCTATCTGTTTCAAGCGAACGTCCCGCACATGATCCATCGCTTCCCGCGCTACCGGGAGCTGTATGAGATGAGCGCCCGCCTGTCCGTTCAGGACCTGCGCGATTTGCAGGTGCTGAGCCAGCTCGCCTGGTTCGATGAAGACGTGCGGGCGAAAGATCCGCAACTGATCGCGCTGGTCGAAAAGGGCCGCGATTATTCCCTGGAGGATCAGGCGTTGATGGCCGGCAAGCAGCGCGAACAGCTCGCGCTGGTGATGCCGACCTATCGCGAATTCGTCACCCGCGGACAAATCGAAGTTTCGACCACGCCGTTTTATCATCCGATCCTTCCGCTGATCTGCGATTCGGATATCGCGCGCGTCCCGCATCCGGATGTGCCGTTGCCGCCCCGTTTTCGCTATCCCCAGGATGCGCGGGAGCAGCTCTGCCGCGCGCGGTCCTATATGAAAGAGCAAATCGGTATCGCGCCGGCGGGTTTGTGGCCTTCGGAAGGCTCGGTGTCCGATGAAGCACTGGCGCTGGCGGCGGACTGCGGATTCAAGTGGGCTGCCAGCGACAACGGCGTGCTGGCCCGCACCCTGAATCAGCCGGCAGGCGTCGATGAAACGTACCGGGCTTATCGCTGGCGGCAGGAAAATCACGAGCTGGGCCTGCTGTTTCGCGACCATTTTCTGAGCGATCTGATCGGCTTCTCTTACCAGCACATGGACGCGGCCGCCGCTGCCGAGGATTTTCTCGCGCGCATCCGCGCCAATACCGGCGGCCGGGATGTGCTGGTGCCCATCATCCTCGACGGCGAGAACGCCTGGGAATGGTATCCCGAAAATGGCCGGCCCTTTCTGCGGGAGCTGTACGGCCGCATTTCCGCCGCCTCCGACCTCGAAGCCGTTACCGTTTCAGAAGCGCTCCAGCGATACGAGCCGCGGCCTCTCGACCGGATTTTCCCAGGATCGTGGATCAACGCGAATTTCGATATCTGGATCGGCGCGGAAGAAGATAATCTTGCCTGGGAATATTTGCTCGAAGCGCGCCGCGCGTTTGACGCCGCAGCGAATGTCCCGGAGAAGATGCGGGCCTTGGCGCACGAGGAATTGCTGATCGCGGAAGGCAGCGACTGGAATTGGTGGTATGGACCCGAGCATGGCTCCGACAACCGTCCGGAATTCGATCAGCTGTATCGCGACCATCTCTCGAACGTCTATCGCGCGCTCGGTCAGGCGCCGCCGGAGGCGCTCTCCCGCCCGATTCTTCAAACCCAGCAGGGCGAGATTCGCGAGCTTCCGCTGAATCCGATTCACGCGACCATGGACGGCGAAGTGACTTCCTATTTCGAATGGCTGGGAGCTGGACGATATCATCCCGATCTCCGCTCCGGCGCCATGCACGGCGGCGCGCCCCCGATTCGCGAGCTGTTCTACGGAAGCGATGGAAGCTTCCTGTTTGTGCGGCTGGATCAGGCGCTCCCTGCGATTTTCAAGATCGAGTTTGAGAGCGGACCGGTGGCCACGGAAGTCGCCCGGGGAAAGATCGTGGAACTGCGAGCCAAATTAGCGGGCGCCCGCTTCCGCGTGACGGTCACGCAAGATGGGTTGCCGCCGGTGGATGTTCCCGCGGAAGGCTGGATCGATCTTTCGTAAGCTGCCCGGCAATCGCATCCACCAGCCGGTCAAGCGCTTCCCAATCGGTAAATTCGTGGTCGCGCGACGCGTCGGTGGAGGCTCCCACCTTTCGCGCGATGCGCCTCATCACGAAGCGCGTCAGCGGACCGTATTTGGTATACATCAGCGCTCCCGCCGCGGCCTGTACCTTGGACGGGTGCCAACCCGTTTCCTCCAGGAAACGGTCGATCAGGATTTCGACGTCTTCCGCTGCCTTCGCGCGGGCCTGAACTGATGCCTTGGGAGCTTCCGCGCCGGCCTCGGCAAGACTGACCGACAGGAACACCGCGGGCATGTGCTCCAATTCCGCGCGGTGATGCCGTACGAAATCGATCATTTCCTGCTCGTGGCGCTGCAGGTGAACGGATGCCGCGACGATCGCCGCGGAATAGCGATCGAGCGAAAAGTCACCCTTCGCATCGGCGACATTCACCACTTCCGCCGGAAGTTCTCTGGCGCGTGCGGTCGCCGCCAGGTGCTCCGCGATCCGCCGTGTCTGACCTTGCCGCGTCGCGTACAGAATCAAAACTGGGTTCATTTCCGCCGCGCCAAAAAGATACCGGCGAATAGAGCGCCCGCCGCGAAGGCGCCGGCCAGCATGCGGACATCCGTGAAAGGAATAAATCGGGTCTGATCTTCTGTAATTTCGAGCGCGCCTGCGGGAAATGCGCGCACTCCCCCACCTCCCCCGCCGCCCTCTGCCTGTTCGCCCGATTCCGCATCGCCCTTTTTCGGACCCGTGCCTGCCCCGGCTCCGAATCCGTAAGCGACCTTGGCTATCGGCACAACCGTCTTTCCTTCCACATGGATAGGCTCACCAAATACCGATTTCACCGTGGCTGTTGATCCCAGCTTTTCGCCAATTCTTTCTAAAATGTCCGCTGCGCCCATATCGAATCTCCTCGTCTCATTTAAGCAGCTCAGCCTCCATGCGTGTTATCCTGAAAATCCCCGATGAGAAGGGGACCAGGAAGTCACGATCCCAGATTTGAATCTGATCGACGCGGCGAAGGGGAGCGGCAACGTTCCCCTTCTCGCTTTTAGACCGCCTGTTTCCCACAACCGGACACGGCAACGCTGTACAATCCCTTCGATATTAAGCACTTAAAAGTGGCAGAACAGTTGCTGTTCTATCTGTCATGGATCTCCGGTTCGCAATCCGCTCTCTGCGCAAGACGCCGGGCTTTACTTTGTTGGCAGTACTGGTGATGGCGCTCGGCATCGGGGCGAATACCGCGATGTTCAGCGTTGTCAATACAGTGCTGCTGAAGCCGCTCGCGTATCGCAATCCGGATCGAATCGTAACGGTGCGTAATCGTTGGGTTCGTTCGGTAAAAAGCCCGTTTGTGGGAGGGTCCACGGTCAGCGCGTTCATCTCCGCCCCGGATTTTCATGACTGGCACGACCAGAACACGGTCTTCTCCGCCATGGCATTTTATGCGGGGGAACAGACTGCCGTGTTGATCGGCTCCACTTCGGAATATGCGCAGGTCACCGGCGTTACTCCTGAATTTTTCTCCGTTTTCAGCATCGACCCGCTCCTGGGCCGCGAGTTTGACCCGGAGGAAGAGAAGCCGGGCGCCGGCGGAGCCGCTGTCATCAGCGAAGCCTATTGGCGCGCCCATTTTGGCGGAAACCCCAACGTCATCGGACGGGTGATCCGCATTTATAACAAGCCACTCACCATCGTCGGAGTGCTGCCGTCGGAGTTCCGCTATCCCGACGCCACGGAAATCTGGTACCCGGCCAACACCATCTTTCCCGAAAGCACCGGACGATCGGCACACAATTACTTCGCGGTCGCGCAGCTCAAGCCGGGCGTCAGCGTGGACCAGGCGCAGGCGCAGATGGATGGAATCGCCGGACGCCTGGAGCAGCTCTATCCGAAATCGAACGGCGGTAAAGGGGTCTTCATCCAGCGCATGAGCGACACGCTGGTCAGCAACGTGCGGACCACGCTTTATCTGCTGTTGGGCGCCGTCGGCGTGGTGTTGCTGATCGCCTGCGGCAACATGGCGAACCTGCTGCTGGCGAAATCCACGGCGCGGACCCGGGAGATTGCGATTCGCGCGGCGGTGGGCGCCAGCCGCTGGCGAATTGTCCGCCAGTTGATCACGGAGAGCATCGTCCTGGCCATGGTCTCCGGCGTTATCGGTCTGATACTGGCGGTGTGGGGCAAGGATGCGCTGGTCGCGCTTGCTCCGGCCAACGTTCCCCGGCTCCGGGAAACGTCGATCGATGGCTGGGTACTGGCCTTTACGTTCGGAATTTCAGTCCTGTCCAGCATCCTCTTCGGGCTGGTTCCCGCGCTGAATGCGTCTCGCGTGGACCTCAACGATGCTTTGAAACAGTCCGGCTCGCGCAACGCCGCTACCAGCGGAGGAACCATGCGCAATGCGCTGGTGGTGGGCGAAGTCGCGCTGTCGATGATCCTGCTGGCGGCGGCCGGCCTGCTGATCAAGAGCTTTGTCGCCATGCAGGACGTCAATCTCGGCTTTCATCCCGATCACGTTCTGGTGATGGAAACCAGCGTGCCGTCATCGGACCTCGAAAGCGCGAAGCGAGCCACTCGATTCTATAAAGGCCTGCTGGCCGATATCTCAGCCTTGCCCGGAGCTTCGTCCGCCGGCGCGACCATGGCCGTGCCCGGCACGGTACACTCCAACGGCGGCTACTGGCTGGATCATCTCCCGCCGCTCGATCAATTGAGTGTCACGGCTCCCCAGGCGATTTTTTCCGTGGTCGCGCCCGGAACTTTCAAGACCCTCGGTATCGATCTCAAAACCGGTCGCGACTTCAATGACGGCGACGGTTACGACGCCCCTTTCGTCGCCCTCATCAATGAAGCGCTCGCGAAAAAGTCCTTCCCCGGCCAAAATCCCATCGGCCACCTGATCTTCTGCGGTATGGACTCGCTGAAAGGCATGACCATCGTCGGGATCGTCGGCGATGTGCGCCAGTGGGGCCCCGCCACCGCGCCGTGGCCGGAAATCTACATGAATTACGAGCAGCATCCCCGCCCGTCCACCGACCTGAGCGTGCTGGTCAGAACTTCCACTGCCTCCGGCGCGCTGGTCGAACCGCTGCGCCGCAAAGTGCGGGAACACTCCGCCGAGGTTCCGGTGAAATTCACGACCATGGACGCGAGTCTCGCGGAGAACGTAGCGACGCCTCGATTCCGCACTCTGCTGCTTGGAATTTTCGCGGCGCTGGCCGTTTGCCTGGCGATGGCCGGTGTTTACGGCGTGACCGCCTACGTGGTCAGCCAGCGCGCCAACGAAGTCGGTTTGCGCATGGCGCTGGGCGCGCAATCGGGCGACGTGCTGAAAATGATTCTGGCCCATGGCATGAAACTCGCCGCCATCGGCATCGCATTGGGCCTCGCGGGCTCCATCGCGACCTCGCATCTTTTGAGCACCATGCTGTTCGAAGTGAAACCCACCGATCCGCTCACCTACGCCGCCGTCGCGGTGCTGCTGGGTCTGGTGGCGCTAGGCGCCAGCTACATACCGGCGCGCCGAGCCACTCACGTGGATCCGCTGATCTCGCTTCGCCAGGAATAACCGCTGGAGTTCCGTGGCAAACTATTAAGCAGTGCATACGCGCCGCATCGCGACGTTTCTACTCGGGGGCTGGATGGCCGGTTGCCTCCTGATGATCGGGCTGAACGTGGAGAATGTCCGATTCCCCGGAGTGGTGCTGAGTTCCCCACTTCCCGCGGTATCGAAGTTGATCGAAAAAAACGGTGCGGATCAGGTCTCCCTGCTCCTGCGCCATTTCGCGGCCGAACAGACCCGGCATTACACCGCGTTGTGGGAACTGGCGGAATTCGGATTTGCGCTGGCCCTGGGCGGATGCCTGTTCCTGGCGACGCAGCGCCGCATCTTCCCGCTGGTCCTGTGCGGCATGATGTTGGTCACCGTCGTCTTTCAACATTTTGCCGTGACTCCGGAACTGGCCTTTCGGGGACGGGAAGCGGATTTTCCCCCGGGAAGCGAGGCGCTAGGTCCGCTGGCCCGCGTTTGGGCGTTGCAACAGGTCTCTTTCAGTGTGGAGGCGGTGAAGCTGCTCGCCGGAGCCGTGCTAGCAAGTTATCTGTTTGTGTTTCGCGCCCGCAGCCGCCGGACCGGCAAGGAATCCGAAGCGATCGGTCACTCCGAACCAGGCCATCTTCGCCGCTAGTCGGTCCTTAGAATACCCCGCGGACCTTCAGCGCCTCATCGATAATCGCAAGCAGCTGCTCACGGGTCATCTCGATCTTTTCGTTGGGCTCCGGCATGTCTTCCGCGGTCATGGGCGACCCCGGTTCCAGATGATTACGAGACTTCACCCGGTACCGCTCGCGCGACTCGAACAGTTTCTTCACTTCCACGCGGGGCAGCACCTTCGCTCCGCCCAACAGCTCGGCCACCAAGGTGATCCGCGCGAAATGCTCGACCGTTTCCATGCGGAAGAAAGCCTGGAATACATCGTCGCCATAGCTGACCGCGCCATGATTCGCCATCAGCATCGCGTCGTATTTGGGGATGTACGGGAGCATTCCCTCGGTCAGGGCGGGCGTCCCGGGAAGACCATAATCGGCCAGAGGGATGGACCCGAGATTGATGACCACCTCCGGCAGCAGCGCGAGGTTGAGCGCGCGGCCGGCCGCCGCGAATCCCGTGGCCACGGGCGGATGGGCGTGCAACACGCTCTTTATGTCCGGGCGCATCCGGTAAACGGTCAGATGCATCGCCATTTCGGAAGTGCGCTCGCGTTCTCCGCATAACTTCGCGCCTTCCAGATCGCAAACGATCAGATCATCGGGCTGCATCATTCCCTTGCACACGCCCGTCGGCGTGGCCAGAATGCGGCCATCTTCCAAACGGATGGTGATATTGCCGTCGTTGGCCGCGACCCAGCCTTTGTCGAACATCAACCGGCCGACGCGAACCACATCCTCGCGAAGCTGTTGCTCCGTTCTTTGCATCCCAATGTACACCGCCTCGCGCGGTGCGCTATTGATTGTATCAGTCCTTTGCGAACGTTTGAAAACCGGGTGGGAATGTCTGAAAACCGGGTGGGAGCGATTGAAAATCGGCGAGGGGTAGAAAAGCCGAGGCTTCAGCGCGCGGCTGTCCGCTCCGGGACCTCATTCAAGGCCGCTTTGAGGTCGTCCCTCGACACCGTGGCCGTGCCGATCAGGCCGATGGCGATCGCCGCCGCGTGAATTGCCAGCCTCATCGCCTGCTTGGTCGATGCGCCCGAACAGATGGAAAGGGCCAGCGTTGCGAGCACCGTGTCGCCGGCACCGGTCACATCGAAAACCTGCCGGGGCAGTCCGGCCACGTGCTCCGGCGCCGCGGATCCCTCGAACAGGGTCATGCCTTCCTGGCCTTCGGTGACCAGGATTTGCGTTCCGGCCATCCGCGCTGCGAGATCGCTGCCCGCCGCGATCGTCTCCGCGTGATTGTGCGCCGGGAGCCGGGTCAGGAGACTCAACTCGGTGCGATTCGGCTTCAATAGCGTGCACCCCAGGTAGCGGCTGAAGTCTGCTCCTTTCGGGTCGACGAAGACGGGCTTCCCCGACGCCGCCGCCGTCGCGATTACGCGGGACAACATCACAGGGGAAAGAAAGCCCTTCGAGTAATCGGAGATGACCAGGGCGTCGGCGGATGCCAGACGCTCGGCCGCGCGCTCCATCGTCCGCGACGTGCATGCTTCTGAAACCGGTCCGGTCTCTTCGTGATCCACCCGCACCACCTGTTGATGCAGAGCGATGACGCGGGTCTTGGTAGTGGTCGGGCGGCCCGGTTCCTCGAACAGAAAGTCCGAGGCGATACCGCATTCGCGAAGCGTCTCCCGCAGCTCCACCGCGCCGCTATCCACGCCGATCACTCCGAAAAGGTCGACCGACGCGCCCAGGGCCGCGAGATTGGCCGCGACGTTCGCAGCACCGCCCGGACGTGTGGTGGAGCGCTGCGCGAGCACCACGGGCACCGGCGCTTCCGGCGACAAGCGCGTCGCTTCACCCCACCAATACCGGTCCAGCACCACATCGCCGAGCACCATTACGCGGCAAGTGGAGAATCGCTTCAGGATCGGATCGAACTCGGTTGTACCGTTCAATATGACTATCATCATACGATTGAAGTTGTGACCCCAGCCAGCGGCGATACCGCTTCGAAGCTTCTCTCGAACGACCAGGTGGATGAGTGGATCGCGCGCCAGCGCCAGGCCGGCCGGCGCGTCGCGTTCACCTGCGGATCCTTCGATCTGTTGCACGCCGGGCACGTGCAATATCTGGAGAGAGCGAAAAAACTTTGCGATCGTTTAATCGTCGCCGTCAATTCGGACGAATCGGTGCGCCGGTATAAAGACCCGTCGCGGCCGATCAACAGCGCTGAGCATCGCATGTACGTGATCGCCGGTCTGGCGTCGTCAGACGTAGTGACGCCGATGGACGACGACCGTCCGCTGGCCCTATTGTTGCGCTGGAAGCCGGACCTGTACATCAAGGGCGGCGACTACTCCACGTCCTCGCTCAAATCGGCGGAGGCGGTGGAGCAATATGGCGGCGAAGTTCGCGTCATCGCGTCGGAGTTTCCGACCAGCAGCTCGAAAATGACGGAGCGCATTGGCGCGCTTGTTCGTCATGCGACGCCTGATCGCGCTGCGCCCATCGAACATCGCGGCCTGGTGCTGCTCGATCGCGACGGAACGTTGATTCGCGATGTTCCGTTTCTCCATGATCCAGCGATGGTTGAATTGCTGCCCGGCGTCGGCGAAGCGCTGGCCCGCTTGCAGGCGGCTGGGTTCGCGCTCGCCATCGTGACCAATCAGCAAGGCATTGGGCTGGGCTACTTCACGGAACAGGATTTCATCGCCGTCAATCAACGCTTGTTCCGCGAACTCGCTCCGTTTGGCGTAGAAATCTCGCGAATTTATTACTGCCCGCATTCCCTCGCCGATCATTGCGCCTGCCGAAAGCCAGGCACGGCGATGATCGAGCGCGCTCTGCGGGATTTTCAAATTCCGAAGCAGCACGCGTTCCTGATTGGCGATCGCGACGCCGACGTTCAAGCAGGTCAGGCCGCGGGCATCCAGACAATGCTGGTGGAGGAAGGCGGTTTTTCGCAAGCGGCGGATCGCGCGATTACTTCACTGTGAGCGGCGCTGGAACGCTACAGGTCTGCGACCCGGTCAGGTTCCCGCAGACGTAGACCGCGGTCGCCGTTGCGGAGAGATCGTCCGGAACTTGCAGGTTTACCTGCTGTACTCCAATCAACCCCGGCGCCGGACCAGCATAGTAGGGCGTCGCGATATCCTGGCCCCCTATGTTCCCGGTGATCGTGCCCGCGCCCGATAATCCAGTAGCCCAAAGTGCGATGATGCTACCGCTCGCCGCGCCGTTGGACGTGCTATTGGCCGTCAGATCCTGATTGAGGATTCCGCCCGCGAAAATCGCCGGCTCGAATGCGGCGAGCGAAACCGTTCGCGCCGCGCTTCCGGATCCGTTCGCGGTGACGACCAGTTGTGTCGAGCTTTTCCCCGCCAGATCGGCGGGCACCACCACATTGATTTGGGTATCGTTGCTGAACAGGATGGTCGCCATCTCGCCGTCGAAGGTCACGGCGAGGTTTTTCCCCGAAAATCCGGATCCCATGATGGTCGTGAGCGATCCGGCAACGGCGGGCACGGCGGAGAAGCTCGCCGCATTCAGCACCGCCGAAATCGTCGGACCGGGTTGAGCGGGTGTCGCGATTCCCACAGTGAAATTCACCGGGATCGCGGACGATCCCGCGATTCCGGCGTTAATCGAAATCGACGCCGAGTAGCTGCCCGGCGTGAGATTCGCCGGCGCGGCATAAACGCGCACGCCAGTGTTATTGACGCCCTGATACGGATCGAGCGTCAGCCACGGCACGTTCACGGACGCGGTCCATTGCATCAATCCACCGGCGGAGTTGGTCAAGTAAAAGTAGGTGCCGGTTGTGGCGCCGCCGGCGGTTCCGCTGAGCTGGAGCGGCTCGGTATCGACCGAGAGCTGCCCGAAAATCGAGGTGCAATCGCCGAGGATGGTGCAATCGGCGGGAGGCGTGGTGCCTCGAAAACGCGGAACCGGCTCGCTCGCGGACGCTGCCGTGATCGTCGAGACCGGAGCGAACGTCACGGTCTCGGCGGTTTGCGTGGCGGGCCGCGACCCATCGGGCGTCAGCCCAAGGAATGTGGGGAACTGCGCTGTCTCGATGATCGCCGGATTCGCGTCGACCACTTCATAAACCACGTAGGCCGATCCGTTGACGATCGACAACTCGGATACCGCGTCGAGCGAGACTGCGGGAGAACCAACCGAGCCGGGAGCAAATACGAGCGCTCCACCGGCTCCATTCGGATTCGCTCCGGCGACGCGCGCCAACAACAGGGATCCCGAAATCGACGGGGCATAAGAACCGCCCGATGCCGCTAATTCCAGATCGCCGCCCGCGGTCGGCTGCAAGGCATCCGATCCAGCCACGACGTCCGGTACAAATAATCGCGACCCGGCGGGGAATCCGGAATACTGGACGATGAAACGCTCGCCGCTCTGCGCGTTAAAGTTCGCCAGTCCGGCAAGGGGCTGGAACGCGTCTGCGAATCCTTCGGTGACACGCGTGGATGCGAATGTAGTGCGGGCGGCTAGAAGATTAGTGAAGCTTATCGTCGAAGGCAGCGGCGATCCACTTTGCGAGCACACCAGAGTGGTGGAGTAGCCTACGTACAATCCACGCTGCGGCGTGGCCACGGCGAGCTGGCTCTGGGTCAACTGAAAATTCGCGCCCGTCACCGCGAGGTTCGCCACAATCGGCGTCCCTTGCGATGCGTTCGCGCGAATTCCAGCGAAGCGCAGCGTCGCGGCGCCCGTCGCCGAAAACGCCACCGTAACTCCGTTGTAAAAGATCGCGTTTTGTCCGGTCAACAGCGGTTGGATTAGAACCGGCTGGGGTCCCGATCCGCTGTCGATGGTGAACACGATCCCGTTCAGCGAGCTCCCGCTCGAAATCTGGTTCGTCACGTTGGAATTCAGGGCCACGGTGAAATTCGCGGTGAGCGAACTGTTCGCCGATCCGCTGCAGGTCAATACGATATCGCCGACACGCTCGGTTATACCTTCGGACCGAATCAGAGGAAGGACCGTGGTCGGAACGCAAATCGTCTGGGCGCGGAGCGCAACAGGGATGCTCCAGAGGATTGCAAAAAGAATCTTGCCGCGCGAACTCATGACATCAGCTCCTGGAATGGTGGCGAGGACGACGGGCGCTCTCATTATACGCAAAGCCTGAAAAGTACCTTTTGCGCCGCGGTACTAAGGCCCCATCGGATGTGCAGAAGGGAAGCTCCGCATCCGATATAGCTATTTGGCGCGGAATATTCCGCGATCTTTCCCGCGAGGATCAACCCATTTGAGCGCCCTTATCGATCAGATCGTAGCCCACGACACCGACCCCATTGTTCCCCCCGTACCCGAATCCATCGCCGACACCGGAATTCCTCAGGCGATCATTGAACAACTTGTTCTCAAGTATTTATACTTTCGCGGCGAGCTGGTAGGCCGGGACATCGGGAATCTGATCGGTCTGCAGTTTAGCCTTATCGACGATATTCTCGAAATGCTGAAGCGGCAGCATTTCGTGGCCGTGAAGAAATCGCTCGGCATGGGAAACATGTCTGGCGTGTTCATGCTTACCGAATCCGGACGCAACCTGGCGCGCGAGCATCTCGAAAACAATCAATATGCCGGTCCCGCGCCTGTGCCCTTGTACCAATACTCGGACATGGTTCGCCTTCAGAAATTGAAGGACAACTGGCTGAGTCCAGAACTGCTGCAACAGGCGTTCAAACATCTGGTGGTGGAGGCCGATATTCTGGCGCAGATCGGGCCGGCCGTGAACGCCAGCAAATCGTTTCTGATTTACGGCCAGCCGGGCAATGGAAAAACCGCTCTCGCGGAATCGCTGTTTCGCGTGGAATCTGAACCCATCTACATGCCCTACGCGCTCGAATGCCAGGGCAACATCATCCAGCTTTTCGATCCTATCTATCACCACAAGATCGAGGACCAGGAATCGGAAGTCACCGCGTTATCGCGAAGCATCCGATTCGATCATCGCTGGTTCAAGAGCAAACGGCCGTTTATCATCACCGGCGGTGAACTGGCGCTGGAGATGCTCGATTTGAGCTTCAACAAGCACTCCAAGGTATACGACGCTCCGTTCCAGCTCAAAGCCAACAACGGAATTTATCTGATTGACGACTTCGGACGTCAAAAGGCTTCGCCCGCCGAGATTCTAAACCGATGGATCGTTCCGATGGAGCGGCACATCGACTATCTGAGCTTTCAGGCCGGCGGCAAAATGACGGTGCCCTTTGAGGCGTTCCTGATTTTCTCGACCAATCTGCGCCCGGATAATCTTGGCGATGAAGCCTTCCTGCGCCGCATTCAATACAAAATGTTTCTGCGGAGTCCGAAGGCTCCAGAGTTCATCCAGATCTTCCGGCGCTTCGCCGAATCGAAGCGTCTGGAATGCGGACCCGGCCTGGTGGAGCGCTTCGTCCAGAAGCATTACATCGACGGCAACAAGCGTTATCGCCGCTGCCATCCTCGCGACGTGGTCACGCACGCCATCGACATTCTGAATTTCGAGCGGCGACCGATGGTGCTGAACGAAGAAGTGCTCGATCGCGCCTTCCACAGTTGCTTCGTCGAAAACGTCGACGTCAACGACTGACGCGCTGTCGATTCCCTCTATGATCGGACCAACAGCTTGAACGCGTGGGTCCACTCGTTGCGCAGAAATCCTGGAATGCACCATAACATGCAGAGCGGTTCGATGGCCCGGGCGGCCTGCGCTTTCCCCATGTCCGCCGTTTCCCAGCCCAGTTCCGCCAGAAGGCCGCTCACCGATTTCTTGGCGGCTTCGTCGTTGCCGCAAATAAACATCGTGGGCCTGCCCTCCGCGAATTGTGGATTCACCATGCACGCCGAGCCGACCGAGTTGAACGCCTTCACAAATCTCGCGTCTGGAAATTCCTTTTGCAAACGCTCCATCAGCGAGCTGTTCAGGTCGGTAAAGAATCTCAGGACGCCATTCTCCGGCGGCGCATCGTCAATCGGATTGGTCGCATCGATAATCGTTTTTCCCGCCAGGTTTCCCGCGCCGGCTGAATGAAGGGCCTCCGCCGCCGCCTTGCCCTTGACCGCCAGAACGATCATTTCCCCGAACGCGGCCGCTTCGGACACGCTGCCCGCTTGAGCGGTTGGATTCTGCGCGGTCCAATCCGCCAGTTTGGAAGCGGACCTGGTACCCAGCATCACCTGATGCCCGTGCTTCAGAAATCCGCCGCCCAACGCTTTCGCCACACCACCCGAACCCAGAATCCCGATTCTCATCGATCCTCCATTCCTATCGATATTTTATTCGCCGAGCAATGCTACGGGCCAGTCTACCCATGCCAATCGCGGTCGAGCATCCCGAAGATATGCAGGTCGAGATATTTTCCGTTCACCACCTCCGCCTCGCGAACGGTTCCTTCATGAACGAATCCGAGCCGCTTCGGGATCGCGCAGCTTTTCGTATTTCCCACCGCGCAGCGGATCTGGACGCGATGCAGGTCCAATTCGCGAAACAAGTGGGTGATCGCCAAGCGGCATGCCGCGGTCACGATTCCCTTGCCTTGATGATCCTGAGCGATCCAATAGCCGAGTTCCACGCTCCGATTCAGCCAGTTGATCTTGTGCGTTCCAATCACGCCGATCAGCCGCTGCCTGTTCCATATGCCGGCGGCAAACCCGTTGTTCGACGCGAAATGTTCGAGCGAAGCCCGAATGAAGATGAGCGAATCGTCCTCCGTAATGGTCGAATCCACCCATGGCAGCCACTGCCGCAGATAGGCTCGATCCTGATTCACCGTCGCGAAAACCGCCTTGGCGTGGCGCTCTTCCAGCAGCCGCAACTCGACGCCGTCCTGAACCGGGGCGTGAAACATAGTTCATTCTAGTATGAACACGTTGTCCCAAAATCGGACACTTGTACTGTTCGTATATCGTCCAGTTTCAATAACTTGTAATCGGAGGGAGGATTGCATTCCGACTTCGATACAATTTGAACTAAGACTGTTCTTATGGAATTGAAATCATGAGGAGCAATGCAGGCGACGACCGTGTGCTGATCGCCGACGATCAGCCGGACGTACTCGAGGCGTTGCGCCTGCTGCTCAAGGGCGAGGGGTTCGCCATCGAATCGGCAACCTCGCCGGCCGGGATTCTGGCGGCTCTGGAAACGCGCGAGTTCGACGTCATCCTGATGGATCTGAACTATACCCGCGATACCACATCGGGCCAGGAAGGGCTCGATCTTTTGACGCGGATTCAGGCCATCGACGCGATGGTGCCGGTGGTGGTGATGACCGCCTGGGGCACTGTCGATCTCGCCGTCGAAGCCATGCGTCGCGGCGCTCGCGACTTCGTGCAGAAGCCGTGGGATAACGCGCGGCTCATGAGCATTGTCCGAACTCAGGTGGAGTTGAGCGCGGCCCTCCGGCGCGGACAAAGGCTCGAAGCCGAAAATCGTCTGTTGCGGACTGAAGGCCGTCCGACGCTGATCGCCGAATCGCCGGCGATGCAACCGGTGCTGCAATTGATCTCGCGGGTCGGACCATCCGACGCCAACGTTTTGATCACGGGCGAGCCGGGCACCGGGAAAGAAGTGGTCGCGCGTACCTTGCACGCCGTATCGGTGCGCTCCAATCGTCCGATGGTGACGGTTAATGCCGGCGGATTGGCCGAAGGAGTGTTCGAGAGCGAGCTGTTCGGGCACGTCAAAGGCGCGTTTACCGACGCCAAGATGGATCGCGTCGGGCGATTCGAACTCGCCGACGGAGGCACGCTATTTCTCGACGAAATCGCGAACGTGCCGCCTAATCTTCAGGCCAAGCTGCTGCGGGTGCTCGAAATCGGCGAAATGGAGCGGGTGGGGTCCTCCAAAACGCGGCGTGTGGATGCGCGCGTGATTTCCGCCACCAACGCCAATCTGGGCGAGGAAGTTTCGGCGGGGCGCTTCCGCCAGGACCTGTTGTTCCGCCTCAACACCATCGAGATTCATTTGCCTCCGCTGCGCGAGCGCCGCGAGGATATTCCGGTGCTGGCATCGCATTTTCTCGGCGTGCACGCGCGCCGCTATCGAAAAAATCTGCACGGATTCGATCCGCAGGCGATGCAGGCGCTGCTCGAAAGTCCATGGCAGGGCAACGTTCGCGAGCTGAATCACGTGATTGAGCGCGCGGTGCTGATGGCGCAGGAAAATACCCTGCGGCAAGGCGATTTCGCCTTGCGCTCAGCATCGCAAGGCTCGCTCCGCCTGGAAGAAATGAGCCTGGAAGAGGTGGAAGCCTTCCTGATCAAGAAAGCACTGGCGCGCTACAACGGCAATGTCAGCCACGCCGCCAACGCCCTGGGATTGAGCCGCAGCGCCTTGTACCGGCGGTTACAAAGATATGGACTCTAGCGGCCGCCGGCTTCTGGCTCCTGGCCCCTGACCTTTGTCTTGCTATGGACTTCACCCGCCTCAAGCCGGTCCATGAAGTACGGGCGCTATTGCTCGCGCTGGCCGCGGGACTACCGGCGGTGGTCACCTCCCTGGTGATTTTGTGGTGGACCGGCAATTACACGCCGAAGCTCCAATGGACGCTCAGCATCGTCATCGTGCTTTCCTGGTGGGGATTCAGCGCCGCCGTGCGGGAACGCGTCGCCTCTCCACTCCGCACTCTTGCCAATTTGCTCGAAGCGCTGCGTGAAGGCGACTATTCCATCCGCGCCCGCGGCGCGCGCGGCGAGGATGCCCTGGGCGACGTGATGCAGCAGGTGAACGCGATGGCGACAACCTTGCGGGAACAGCGCCTCGGCGCGCTGGAAGCGACCACCCTGCTTCGAAAGGTGATGGAAGAGATCGACGTCGCTATTCTGGCATTCGACGCCGACCGCAAATTGAGGCTCATCAATCGCGCCGGCGAGCGGCTGCTGGCGCAACCGGCCGAGCGCATCATGAATGCCAGCGCGGACTCGCTCGGCCTTTCTGAATTCCTGGAAGGCGACGAAACGCAAAACCTGCAGCGGACTTTTCCCTCCGGCTCCGGCCGCTGGGGGATTCATCGCGCGATGTTCCGCGAAGGCGGACTTCCCCATCAGCTTCTGGTGGTCACCGATCTAACGCGCGCTCTGCGCGAAGAGGAATTGCTGGCGTGGCAGCGCCTGGTGCGCGTGCTCGGTCATGAGCTGAATAATTCTCTCGCGCCGATCAAATCCATCGCGGGAAGCCTGGAAACGCTGGTCAAGCGCACGCCGCTGCCAGACGACTGGCGCGACGATGCCACCCGCGGTCTCTCCATCATCGTCGCGCGCAGCGAAGGCTTGAGCCGGTTTCTCGGGTCCTATGCGCGCCTCGCGAAACTGCCTCGTCCGCAACTCGCGACGGTCGATGTCGGCGCCTGGATCCGTCAGGTGGCGACGCTCGAGCAGCGCATTCCGGCCTCTATCGATCCCGGTCCCGAAATGTTCATACAGGGCGATCGCGATCAGCTCGAGCAATTGTTGATCAACCTGCTGCGAAACGCGGTGGATGCGTCGCTCCAGACCGGCGGCGGCGTCGCCATTTCGTGGACCCGCAACGCCGCCATGCTGGAAGTCTCGGTGCAGGACGAAGGACCCGGCCTATCCAACACCGCCAACCTGTTCGTGCCGTTTTTCACCACCAAACCCGGCGGATCTGGAATCGGTCTGGTGCTCAGCCGCCAGATCGCGGAAGCTCACGGCGGCTCGCTCGATCTGCGCAACAAATTGTCCGGCCAGGGTTGCGAGGCCCGTCTTTTCTTACCCGCGTGACCATCTCCATCGTTACGCCGTCCCTAAACCAGGGCCGATTCCTCGAATGGACTCTGCGCAGCGTGCTGCTTCAGGAGTTCGCGCCGCTTGAATATGTCGTGATGGACGGCGGTAGCGGCGATCAGACCGGGGAAATTCTTTCGCGCCATCGCTCGCGGTTGACCCACGTCGAATCGGCGCCGGATGGCGGCCAGGCCGATGCCGTCGCGCGCGGTTTTGCTCACACCACCGGCGAGATCATGGCCTATCTCAACAGCGACGACATGCTGGCTCCCGGCGCGCTGCAATTCGTCGCGAATTTCTTCGATCAGCATCCGCAAGTCGACGTGCTCTACAGCCATCGCGTCTTCGTGGATGACAAGAACGTCGTGAATTCCTACTGGATTCTCCCCCCGCATTCCAACTGGCTGATGAATCGCTGGGATTACATTCCGCAGGAGACCTGTTTCTGGCGGAGACGGATTTACCAGGAATCCGGCGGCATCGATTCCAGTTTTCAATTCGCGCTCGATTACGATCTGTTCAGCCGCTTTATGGAACGCGGTCGACTCGTCCGCGCGAATCGTTTCCTGGGCGCTTTTCGCCGCCACTCTTTATCGAAGACCGCGGGACTAACATCGCGCCACCCCGAAATAGATCGAGTCCGGGCCGCGCAACGCGTAAATTCGCACTGGCTGCCGGAACGCCTGCTTCATGAGTGGATCGTCCGCCGCAGCCGCAAATTCGCAATGAGCCGCCAATCTTTGCCGGGCGCGCTGCCCGGGACCGGCTACAATTATGATCGTCTTTGGGATGGTCGCTTGAACAATCAGCGATTCGCGTAATTGCTCTGATAGTAATTCTGATACTCGCCCGATTTCACGCGCGCGATCCAGGCGGCGTTGCGGCGATACCAGTCGATGGTCGCCCGCAGGCCTTCCTCGAACGGCATCTGCGCGCTTCCAGCCGGTTTCGCGCATGACTTTCTCGCTGGATAAGCGCGTAACGGCGGTCGTGGCCGGGACGATCGGTCACCGTCTGCATCAGCGACTCCGGCTTGCCCAGCGACAGCCAGCAGCGCCTTCACCACGTCGATATTCGGCAGCGCGCGGCTGCCGCCGATGTTGTAGATTTCGCCCGCGCGGCCGCGTTCGACCACCGCGAGAATGGCCCGGCAATGATCGTCCACGTAAAGCCAGTCGCGGATCTGCATGCCGTCGCCGTAAATCGGCAGCGGCTTGTCCTCGATCGCGTTCGAGATCATCAGCGGGATCAGCTTTTCCGGAAACTGATACGGTCCGTAATTGTTCGACGCGCGCGTCACGATCACCGGCATCTTGTAGGTGACGAAATACGACAGCGCCAGCAGATCCGATCCGGCTTTCGACGCCGAATAAGGGCTGCTGGGCCGCAGCGGATAATTTTCGTCGGCTTCGTGCGGCGCGTCGATGCTGCCGTACACTTCGTCGGTCGAGACGTGCAGGAACCGCGGCGTCTTCTGCATGCGCGCCGCTTCGAGCAGCGTAAACGTGCCGCGCAGATTGGTTTCGAAGACCGGCGCCGGCGAAAGAATGCTGCGGTCCACGTGCGATTCGGCCGCGAAATTCACGATCACGTCCGGCCGCGTCTTCGGCGATCAGCTCGTTCACCAGCTTCGCGTCGCAGATATCGCCATGAACGAAACGATAGCCGCGATTCTCCGCGACGCTGGTCAGATTTTCCAGATTCCCCGCGTAGGTCAGCTTGTCGAGATTCACCACGACGGATTCGCGCCAGCTGGATCGCCAAGCAACAGCCGGATGAATGCGCTGCCGATGAATCCGGCGCCTCCGGTAACCAGAAATTTCATTTGTGTTGGGTTTCCCAGTCGTACTGAATGGATGGATCGTTGTAGGCGATGCGGCCCTCGTCCTGCGGATTGTATAGCCGATTGGTCACGTACACCAGCATCGCCGCGCCCTCGCCGATCACTTTGTACCCGTGGCCGACGCCCGGCGGAATCAGGATCTGCCAGGGCTTCAGCGCGCCGGCGTAGATCGTGTTCTTGAGGCCGAAGGTGGGCGAATGCCGGCCGCAGATCCACCAGCGCCACCTGGAACATGCCGTGACGCCGGCACCCACAGGTCGGTCTGATGCCGATGAAAATGGAACGCCTTGATCGTCCCCGGATAGCTCAGCGCCGCGGAAACCTGCGTGGTCTCTGGCGGAAAATCCGCCGCCAGGCCCTGCTTCATCCGGATCACTTCCAGAAAATATCCGCGATCGTCGGGCCACAGAATCGTAGTGCCGCGCGCGAACGCCGTCGATCAGGTCCGACGAATCCGGCGCTCGCGAATCAATTTTCCGATTCCCCGGGTCACACTTCGGAATCGAGATCTGGACAGGCTTCCAGTGCTGGGATGGCTCACTGATTTCAGATTACCGCGAACCGGCCGGCCAGCGCGCTATTCGGCGATCACCGTTGATTTCGCCCGACCCCGCCGGAACGTCCAGGTGTATCGTGACCGGCGCGTGTCGGTGCTCCGGATTGATCCATTGCACGTCACGCTTCTCCAGGCCGCGCATTTCGATGTGGCCGATTCCGCCCTTCGCCTTGCGCCTCGATGGCGACATCGCGCCGGCAGATAGATGGTCGCGTGGCCGACCCCGCCGTGAACCTCCACCGAATAATCGCGCGCGGTTTGCCGCGCAAATCGAGCGCGAGCCTCGCCGACCCCCTGATGCACTCCACGCTACGCAGGTCCAGCTCCCCGAGATTCAGCGCGCCTCTCCCGCGCCAAGTTGGTCACACGTCCATCGGAACCTTGTCGTTCAGCCGGATATTCCATTTATAAGTGATGTTCGATCGAAGACTGCCCCCGTGTGGCTGCTCGATGGTCAGCTCTCCTCGAAACCCGCTCGATTCGTAGCGCACTTCGGGCTTCCACGACGGCACGTTGTAAGCAAAATCGGCGTCCATCAATTTCGACGATCCGCCGTCTACCTGCAGCTCGCCCGCGCCCATTTTGATCTCCACCCGCGCCATTTCGGCTTTGTCGAGATCCACCGATTGCGACGAGTGCTGTACCGGCCCGGCGTGCTCAACGTCGATCACACAGCCCGATAGCGTCATGACGGCTACGGCGGCGAGCGCCACTTTAATCATGTGAGTCCCCGTTTCGATACTACGAATCCAGCCCGGGGAATGTTCCGTCTCAAACCCGGAAGTAATCGGGACGCCAGCTTTGGATGGCTTGTTTGATCTGTTTCTGATCCAGTTTCTCCGCCAGCGTCTTCTCCACCAACCCCGGCAACTCCGCGTCGGACGCGAATCGCAAGGCGACGAACTGCTGCTCGGTCAACTCGCCGATCCGCGGCTTCAGCGACGCGGGTAACAACCTCTCCATTCGTAATTGTTCTTCCAGCCGGATCACCCGATCCTGCACCTTCAGCGGATAAAGGCGGATCTTGAACAACGCCACGAAGGCCCACAGAGCCACCAGCACATGACCCATGCTCATCCAACTGAAGGCCCGAATGGCATCATATATCACGAAGCCGAGCATGATCAGCGCGACCGGCGCCAGGAAAAAATGGAACAGCGGGTCAAACCTGGTGTGACTCTGAAATGTCTGGGGTTTCTTTTCAGCCATAAGGTTAATGCATAATAGAACGGTTCGCCGATCACATACAAGCCTTATGTCAAATATCAACCGGCAGTTTGTCCTTGCCTCGCGGCCCGTCGGACTTCCGAAGGTGTCCGATTTCAGGCTGATTGAAACTCCGCTGCCCGAGCTGAAAGACGGCGAGCTGCTGGTCCGCGCCCTTTATCTTTCCGTCGACCCGTACATGCGCGGTCGCATCAGCGGCGTGAAAAGCTACGCCGCGCCAGTGGAAGTCGATGGCGTAATCGTGGGAGGCGGTATCGCGCGAGTGGTCGAATCGAAGAATCCCGCGTATGCGCCCGGAGACATCGTCGACATCTATATGGGTTGGCAGGAATACGCGATCTCAAACGGCAAAGGCCTTCGCAAATTGGATGCGTCGATGGCTCCAGTTTCCACCGGCCTCGGCGTGCTCGGCATGACCGGATTGACTGCGTACTTCGGCCTGCTCGACGTGTGCGACCCGAAACCAGGGCAGACCGTGGTCGTTTCCGGCGCAGCCGGCGCGGTTGGATCGATTGTCGGACAAATCGCCAAGATCAAGGGCTGCCGGACCGTGGGGATCGCCGGCGGGGACGACAAGGTCGCCTGGATTCTGAAGGAGTGCGGCTATGATGCCGCGTTCAATTATAAAACCACGGAGAATTACTCCGCGAAATTGAAAGAGCTTTGTCCCAATGGCATCGATGTTTATTTCGATAACGTCGGAGGCGCCCTCACCGATGCCGTCTTTGGACAATTGAACGTCGGCGCGCGCGTCTCTATCTGCGGCCAGATCTCGCAGTACAACAACACCAAAGTTGAGATGGGTCCGCGCCTGCTGGGTATGCTGATCGTCGCGCGAGCCAAAGTCCAGGGCTTTCTGGTCAGCGATTACGCGGCGCGCTTCGGACCCGCGCTGGTCGAAATGGCCGGCTGGCTTAAAGCGGGCAAACTGAATTATCGCGAAGACATCGTCGACGGCTTCGAAAATCTGCCCACCGCGTTTATCGGCCTGCTGCAGGGCGAAAACACCGGCAAGCGATTGGTGAAGGTGAACTAAGCCTCACTTAACCACCCTTACTTAACGATCGTCTTGGCCACCGACTGATTATCGTACTCGTCCGTCGCCCGGACCGCGATCGTCATCTCTCCGCCGCGATTGACCATGACACGATAATCTTCGTCTTTCGAATCGGAAAGCCGCGACACGGGATCCACAATCGTCCAATCGCTGCCATTGACCGAATATTCCGCCTTGCTGATCACGCTGAGCCCGTCGTGCGCGTGAAAGCGCACTTCGATCTGATTGCCCGAAGCGGTCCCGGCAAGTCCCGTAATCTCCGGCGCGCCATTGTCGATCAGGAACGGATCGCTCTCGAGCGATGTCGACAAAGCCTGATCCGGCGGATTCGAGGGCGCATCCGATGCGGAAACGCGGAGCACGTACTTGCCGTCGGGAAACGCCGTTGAATCCCAACTGTAGTAATGTTCCGGTAGCTTGTCTCGCAACAATTTCCAAACCGTTTCGTTGACTCCGCGAATTTCCACCTTGTAAGTCAGCGAGTCACCGTTGTCGTCTCCCGCCAGCCATCGCGCGCCCATCTCTCCCTTCGAATAAGTGAGCGCGGGCGTAGATCCGGATTCTCTCTCCGTCGACAATGCCGCGGCCGGGTGAGGCCGCCCCATCGGAGTCAAACTCAGCGTCGGATTCGTGGCCGTTGAAGGCGCCGCCGGAGCTGGAAACTTGTAATTAGCCGGTGTGATTTCGACTCCCTCGATTACCGGCGCGACATTCTTCATCTGATAGGCGACGTCCACTTCGTCCAGTTCAGCCGGCCCCGTCAGCGTCGCCCGATATTGTGTGAATCGCGCCGGGGGAGAAGTGATCCGTCCGCCGTTCAGCCTCGCCCACTCGCTCCAATTCTTCTGCGGGCGGTTCAGATTTCCACTGCGCGTTTCAAACTCGATCGATCCGCCGCCCAGGCGCTCATCGCTGATCCGCCCCCAATACGAAAACCCGCTTGCGTCAAACACGTCGCTCTCGTAAATGCCCGACGATTCCATGCCGGGTCCAATCGCAAATATCTTCCCGATGTTCCCGGTGACCGCGAAAATCCGCCCATCCGGGGCGGTCGTGAACGCGGTCACCTGCGTCGGCGGGACGTTCAGTAGCCGCGTGTAGGAATGATCGGTATCGATCCGGAAAATCGTCCCGTGATTTCCGGATCCGGCGATCACCCGGCCCTTGGCGTCGAATGCCAGCGCATACACCAGATCCTGCGGATGGCTCCAGATTTTTCGCGGATATCCATCAGTCTGAATGCGATAAATTTCCGATCCGCCGGTGATCGCCGGCGCAGCGCCACCGAGCGTCGGCGGCGGAGGCGGCGCGGGAGCATGGGCGCCCGCCGAAATCGTCAACGTTCCCCCCGATCCGCCAGGAGTCGACGGAATCGGCACCGGCGCAACCGCGGGCGCGGGCGGCGCGGTCTTATTCCCGACGCACGCCGCGTAGACCGTCCCGTCCGCTGCCACCGCCACGGCCGTCACTTCGCGCTTCGGCGCCTGGTACAGAACGAACCCAGCGCCGGACGGCGTGATGCGTAAGATCAACCCGCTCGGATCGGTACCCGCGATCAGATTATCGTTCGCGTCGATCGCCAGCGATCGCACGTGCGTCTCTTCGGTCTCGAAGAAAACCGATCCGGCGCCCGACGGGGTCACCCGATAAATTTTGCCCTGATCGCCGGTCGCGACAAACAGGTCGCCGGATTTCGAAACCGCCATCGCCCAGATGTATTTCGCTTTCGGATCGAAAAACACTTCCGGCTTCCCGGCGGCGTCTATGCGATATACCTTGCCGTCCGGCGCGGTCGCGGCGTACACGCGATCCTGCCGGTCGATCGCGATCGCCTGCACCGCCAACGCATCCGTTTCCATCAGCGTTTTCATTTTGCCCGCGGCGTCGATCTCGATCAGTTTGGCCTTCGAATCCCCCAAGCCTCCGCCGCCGGCGAAGAGGTTGCCTTTCGAATCGCGCGCCACGGTCCACAGAAACGTCACCGCGGGATCGGCGATTTCCTTGAGCGCCGGTGCCGGCATCAGACGACCGTCGCTCGAGAGCGAAAGCCGGGTCAGGTTGCCGCGTTCGAAATCGGCCATTTCGGCCGTCTGCCACGTCTTCGTGTCTACGGCGTGGACGGCCGCCGCGGCGCCTACCAGCGCCGCAAGAAGTCTCAAAATTTTCATGAACTTGTTTTCTATTTGACGGTAATCCGAAGGGAATAGCTTCCGCTCACCACTTGATCGAACGGGACCGAGAGCTGCTCCTCGGCGCTCTCCGGCGATCCCACCAGCGTGCGGCTGGCCATCCGCTGCGTCTCCAGAACGTTCAACACCGAGGACGGCAGCGCCGGCAGCGTCTTGTCGCCGGAGTAGTACGTCGGCCGTCCTTCCACCAGCGAAACATAAAGCTGATTGGTCTCGCGCTCCTGATTGAGCAGCGAAACCGTTTCCGGAATATCCATGTAGCGATTCCCCGCCGCCGCCGCGTGCTGCATCCGGTTCATGGTGTCGGCGTCCGAAAACAGAATGCGATGGTCGCCCTTCGGCATCCCCGCCGGAATCTTCACGTCGACCGTCCGCTCGATCAGCTCCCCGCGATACGGGCGCAGGAAAACCTTAACGGGAATCGTAGTCCCCGCGTCCACCGCAGTCGACGGCGTCCAGGCGTTTTCGATCGTCGCCACGCGCCGCTCCGGTAGCATGTCGACGGTCACGTCGACGCTTTTCAGCTTCGGCATCGCCACCGGATTCAGGAACAGGCGATTGAATTTGTCGCCCCACCAGCCGGCCAGCACCATCGGCGGAGGCACCGGCATCTCGCTCGGCGCCAGCATCGTCGATACGTGGATCGGCTGCCCGCCGTCCATCACCACGTTGCCGGTCATGCGGTAGGTTTCTTCGTCCGCGTATTCGTTCACCTGCTGCAGCGAGTTGAACAGCGTCAGCATCATCAGGTACGGCGTCCACTTCTGATGGACGAACACGTTGAAGTGCAGGTCTTTTTCCTTGGCCACCGTGTTCCCGTTCCCGTAGGAACGCAGCTTCACGTGCACCGGAATGTACGGAGCTTCCGCGCCCAACTCGCCCATGATCCCGCTATAGCGGTCCTGCTTCAGCGCGCCCACCACTTCCGTCGCATTGCCGAACTTGGTCGGTTGAAACGCCGAGCTCAACACCATCAGGATGTCGCTCTTCGCCATCGGCATGTCCACCGGACCCAGATCGAAGAACTGGTGCCCGAATGCGAGCACATGCTTGCCGTCGTTGTAGGTCACCGTTCCCATGCCGGTCGCCGACATGTCGCCCGATACCAGCACACCCGCCACCGCATCGCCTGGATTCAACGAATCCTGCCAGCCCTTGGCCGGTTTCATCGAAAGTTCCGCCGCGCCCGCTCCACCCTGTACCGCAGCGATGCCCATCTGATTGAAGAACGGCTGAAAGGCGTCGACGGTCGATTGCGAAAATCCCGACAGCACCAGCGGCGTGTCGATCGGCGTCATCACCGGCACCGACCTCGGCATCGACCCGATCGCTCCAGACGCGACCAGCTTCCCGAGCATCTCGCCCGGAATCTCGATCGCAGCCGCGCGCTCCGAGCGAACCTTATCCGGCGTCTTAGCATCGCTGGGACGCGACTCGTCGAAATCCTTGATCTCCAGCATCCGCTCAATCGGTGTGATTCCGCAAATCGCGTCGGGAGAAAACACGCTGAAGCGCAGCGCCACCGCTCCCACTAATTTTCCGTCGATATAGACCGGGCTTCCGCTCATTCCCGCCGCGACGTTGGTCTCCTTGGCCTTGCCGCCCATCTTCGCCAGAATCACGTCCTGCGGCCCGACCTGACCCTTCAGCACGCCTACGATCTCGATCGGCACCGGCTCCGGATCCATGCCCTGGAACACAGTCCAGGCCACGCCCTTCATGCCCGCCTTGATGTCTTTCAATGGGAAGATGGCGACTTTGCCGGCTTTGGGACGTTCCAACTCCGCCCCGCGTCCCAACGCACACGCAAGCAATGTTGCGATTGCGGATACCACCAGCCGCTTGTTCATGGAAGCGTACTACCTCTACTTCTCTATTTTTCGCGAACAAAGTCCGCGCTGCCCCCGCGAGCGGGACTCAATTTCCGTCATGAGGGCTTGTTCTCACTCTACCAGCAGTTAATTGATAACGTTTGGACGCCGACCAACCAGCCGGAGTTCCGTTTTGAAAATCCCGTGGAGACGGTAGGCCTGCCTTGAATCCCAGTCTTCACGCATCCCGTCCAATTAAGTGGAGCGTGGAATATGTTGAAGAAATTTGGGATTCCAACTGTCGCACTGTTTGCGGTTCTGCTGATGATGGCGACCGTCCCGGCCAGCGCCGGAGTCCAATTCGGCGTCAGCGTCGGGCCGGCGTATGTTGGACCCGGTTATGGTGGACCGGGATATGCCTATCCCGCATATCCTTACGCATACAGCTATCCCTATCCGTATGCCTACAGCTATCCCTATGATTACTACGGGTACGGCTATCCCTATTACGGGGGAGCATATTTTGGATACGGGCACGGCTACCGCGGCTATCGCGGTTATGGACACGACGGCTATCGGGGCTATCACGGCGGCGGCTTTCGTGGAGGATTCCACGGCGGCAACCGGGGTGGTGGATTCCACGGCGGCGGTCACGGTGGACGCCGCTAAGTGATTAACCGCTCGAGCTTTGAGCCGGCCCGGATGATGGTTTCATTCCTCTCCGGGCCGGTCGAAATTCCGCCGATCTCGACGCGGGCGTTTTCGGCCAGAAAGGTCAGGTAGGCCTTGGCGCGTTCCGGGAGTTCTTCATAGCGCGCGATTCCTCGCGTGGACGTTCGCCAGCCTGGCAGCTTTTGATACACCGGTTCCACTGCCTCGAGCGCCCGGTAAGTAGCCGGCATTTCTTCAATATCCGCGCCGCACAATCGATAGCCGATACACACCGGGATCTCTTCCAGATGATCCAGCACATCCAGCTTGGTGATTACCAGCGTGTCGAACCCGTTTACCATGGCCGTGTAGCGCAGCAGCGGAGCGTCGAACCATCCGCAGCGCCTCGGCCGGCCGGTGACCGCTCCGAATTCGTTGCCCTCGCGGCGCAGCAGATCGCCCGCCGCATCCTTGCTCTCGGTTGGAAATGGACCCGATCCTACCCGCGTAATGTATGCCTTCGACACGCCGACCACTCCGCTGATTCGCGTCGGTGGAACTCCGGTGCCGGTGCATGCTCCGCCCGCCGCCGCGCTCGACGAGGTGACGAAAGGATAGGTCCCATGATCGATATCGAGCATGGTTCCCTGCGCGCCCTCGAACAGAATACGCTTTCCACGCGCCATCGCATCGGCCAGGAACGCCGCCGTATCGCACACCAGCGGCTGGATTCGAGCCGCGTATTCTTCGGTCTCACGGCGAATGGCCGCGTAGTCGATCGGCTCATTCAACTGGAACGTATCGGCCAGCAGCTTTTTATCCGCGGCCAGCGTGTCGTATAAGTCGCGAAAGCTCTTCGGATCGAAAAGATCGGCGATGCGAATTCCGCGACGTCCGGTTTTATCCTCGTAACACGGGCCGATCCCCCGCGAAGTGGTGCCGATGGGGATCCGGTTCTCCCGCGCCTCCGACATCTTTTCGATCAGCCGGTGAAACGGAAAAATCACGTGCGCGCGATTGGAGATGCGCAGGTGGCTCGCGACCTCGATGCCCGCCGCCTTCAGCTTCTCCATCTCGTCCAGCAGCGCCGCCAGATCGATCACCACTCCGTTGCCGATCACCGCCTGCACTCCCGGCCTCAGAATCCCGCTGGGAATCAGCTTGAGAACGAATTTCTTCTCGCCGATAAAAACGGTGTGCCCGGCGTTATGGCCGCCCTGGTAGCGTGCCACGATATCGAAGCGTTCCGCGAATAGATCGACAACTTTGCCTTTGCCTTCGTCGCCCCATTGTGCGCCGAGAACGATAATATTACTCATTTTCTAAAGTCGAGACTGGCCCCGCAAACTATTGTAGCGTGCCGCTTTCGTTTCTCCGGCATTGCCGCGTCACTCCTCAAACTGCTCGCGCCGCGCGGCCGAGGCCGCCTGGTTCGGATCCCACAGGACTTCCGGGGTGCGCAGAATGTGATTCGCCCACCGGCTCCATACGAACATCGCGTCGCTTAGCCGGTTCAGGTATTGGATCGCTTCGGGCGGCACCGGCTCCGTGCGCGACAAGGCCGTGACGCAACGCTCCGCTCTCCGGCACACGGTCCTGGCGATGTGGATCTCCGCGTTGAGCCTGGTTCCTCCGGCCAGAACGAAACTGCGCAGCGGAGGCAGATCTTCGTTCATTGCGTCGATCTCGCGCTCCAGTTGCGCCACTTCGGCCGCCGTAATGCGCGCCTGCTTCGGATGCACGTCTTCCGGCCGCGTCGCCAGTATGGAGCCGAGGTTGAACAATTCGTGCTGCACCCGCCGCATCATCCCCGCCAGCAGACCGATATTCGGGTCGCGCCCGGACTGTTCGTTGCAGGACACCAGCGCCAGGCCCACGAACGAATTCAATTCGTCCACGGTGCCGTAGCTTTCAATGCGCAGCGATTCTTTCGGGACGCGCTGCCCGCCCGCCAGATGGGTATCGCCCGCGTCACCCTGCTTGGTGTAGATGCGATTCAGCGCCAGCCGCGGATCGTCGAAAGGTTTCTCATCCATGGCTCATTCTTGCACCATTCCAAACCGTCACCGGCTCCCCGGAGCCGCGACCGAAGGAAGCGGCCAGCCTCGCCCTGGTCGCAAGTCCCTCAGTAAGTCTTCTCTTCCCCGACCTTCCCCGCGAAATGCCGGTAGACCAGGAAGAAATACCCCAGCGCCAGCATCATCCCCGGAATAAACCACCGCAGCCCGATCACCAGCCCATAGTGCGGAGCCGCCGTGTTGTAAATACTCAGACTCAGCGCCGGATCCCCATTCGACGGCAGCACGTACGGATACACCCCGAACGCCGCGCTAGTTAGCATCCCGCAGATATACGCGCAGGACGCAAAAAACGTCAGCAGTTCGGTTTGCTTCGAATCCCACAGCCGTACCCCGATCAAGCCCGCCAGCGCCAGCATCGGGAAAATGTATCCCCATGGATATTTCGAAAAGTTCTCCGGCAGATGCGGCTGGATGTAAAAACTCAGCGCCGTCACCAGAATAGTGAACAGAGCCACTCCATACCACGCCGTCCTTCCGATCTTCCTGGCCCGCGCCTGCACGTCCCCCTCGGTCTTCAGTGCGATCCACAACGCCCCGTGCATGGTCAGCGTCAGCAGCGCTGCGACGCCGATGGTCACCGTGTACCAGTCCAGAATCCCAGGATCCTTCCCCGGCAAAAAGTCAGTCCACAGCGCCAGGAAGAAATAACCGTCGTGATTCAGCGGAACCCCGCGCACCACGTTGCCCAGCGCCGCTCCGAAGAAAATCGCCAGCAGTGTGCTTCCGAGCGCGAAGGTCGCATCCCAGAAGGATCGCCACATCGGGGCGTCCACGTGATTTCTCAATTCCAGTCCCAGCCCGCGCAAAATCAGCAGCCACAGGACCATCATCAACGGCAGGTAGAATCCGCTGAAGCTCGAGGCATAGAGCAGCGGAAACGCGAAATACATGGTGCCCCCGCCCGCCAGCAACCAGACTTCATTTCCGTCCCACACCGGACCGATCGAAGCGATCACCTGCTTCCGCTCCGCTTCCGTTTTGGCGACGAATAAGTGAACGATGCCGACGCCCAGATCGAAGCCGTCCAGGATCACGTAAATCGCGATCATCACCGCGACCAGACAAAACCAGAGAGTCTCCATCATCGCCTCCTACGCCTTCTCCGGCCCGTGCGCGATCTCGCGCGTCACCATGAACAGAAACAGCACGCTCAGCACGCTGTACAGTCCCATGAACCCCAGCAGCGTGAACAACCCGTTCCCCGCCGATACCGTGGGCGAGGTTCCCGCGGACGTCCGCATCAATCCGTAAATCAGCCAGGGCTGCCGGCCCAGTTCCGCCGTCATCCATCCCGCCGTCGTCGCGATATAAGGGAAGGGCAGCGCCAGCATCAGGACCCACAGCATCGCCCGAGCGCGATAAATCCGCCCGCCGCGCAGCAGCCACGCCGCGATCAGCATCACCGCGATCAGCAGTGTCCCTAGTCCCACCATGATGTGGAAGCTGAAAAACAGCAGCGGCACATTATCCGGCCACTGATCCCGCGGAATGTCGCGCAGCCCCTTTACTTCAGCGATCCAGCGCCGGTAGGTCAGGAAACTCAAGACGCCCGGCACGCTGAGCGGATTGTCCAGCCGCATCTTCTCCGTATCCGGCTGCCCCAGAAAATGGATCGACGCGCTTTGCTCCGTCTCGAACACGCCCTCCATCGCCGCCAGCGTTCCCGGCTGATAGCGCGCGATATTCCGCCCCTGCGCGTCACCCGTCGGGAACATCAGCAGGATGGTCGCGATCAGACCGCAGACCACGCCCACTCGCACGAATACCTTGCCGTACTCCTCATGCGACTTGGTCAGCAGGTAATACGCGCCGATCGCCGCCATCACGAAGCTGCCCGTCACCACCGCCGCGATCATGTTGTGCGCATACTGCCACAGCCCCCAGGGATTCAGCAGCAATCCCCAGAAACTGCTCAGCATGATCTGCCCGTCCGCGCCGATTTCGTATCCCGTCGGATGCTGCATCCACGCGTCCGTAGCCACAATCAGGTAGCCCGACATCCACGAGCCCAGGAATACGAAAAACGCCGCGAACCAGTGCCCGACCCGCCCCAACTTCTTTTCCCCGTATAGAAAAAGCCCCAGAAAACTCGATTCTAGGAAGAACGAAAATACTCCCTCCATCGCCAGCGTCTGCCCGATCACGCCCCCCGCCGACCGCGAGAATCGTGCCCAGTTGGTCCCGAACTGAAATTCCATCGGGATGCCGGTCACCACGCCGAAGGCGAAGTTGATGGCGAAAATCTTCGCCCAGAACCGGGCCGCGCGGTTGTATTGCTCGTCTCCACTGCGCAGCGCCATCGTCTTCAGAATCACGATCAGCAGTGCCAGCCCCATCGTGAGCTGCGGGAACAGGTAGTGGAACGTTACCGTGAATGCGAAGTGAAGCCGATCGACGGAAAGTGCCGAATCCATGCGGTACCCCACTGCAATGGGTGGACCACTATTAACTCCCTAATAAATGAATGAGTTGGATTTGAATTGCGCGAAAAGGCGCTACCAATTGACGGGAAGACTGTGGGTCAAACGACCCAGAATGAGCCGGGCTCTTCGTCCCGGCCCATCTGAGTTTTCTTCTTACTGAATATCCTTCGGGATCGCCCCCGACATGAACTCGCCCACATCGTGCTTCAGTTTCGCGTGCGAATCGCTGTCGATGTACAGCATGTGCCCCGCCTGGTAGAAATCCCAGCTGATCTGCTTATGCATCGCCGGACTCAACCCCATGTGCTTGAAAGTGTACTCGACCGCGTAATACGGAGTCGCCAGATCGAAATACCCCGCCGCGATCATCAGCTTCATGTATGGATTCTTGGTGAACGCATTGCGCAGCAACCCGGTCGTGTCGCCGAATCCGTTCTGCACCTGATAATCCCACGGCTGGACTCCGCCCGACGGGTAATAGAACATGTCGGTCTTGAACCCCAGTTCGTCGCGAACATAGCTGGTGAACATCGCCATGAACGGCGGAGTGATCAATGAGCTGGACGGATCGTAGCCGCCCGCATCGGCGCTCGACGGCGCGGGACCTGCCAGGCGCCCATCATACCGCCCGATAATCTCGTGCTCATGATGCATCAGCTCCCTCGTGAAATGCTGCACATCCCAGCGCAGATTATTCTCGTCGATGTAATCCGGGTCCAGTCCCGTGAAGCGCACCAGTTTGTCGATCGTGGCCTTGCGCTGCGCTGGCGGAAGATCGTCCCCCTGATTCAACGCCGTCGCATATTCGCCCAGCGCGAAGGTTTCCGCTTCCTTAAGAAACGATTTCAAATCCTTCTTCTGCAAATCTGCCGCGACTTTCTTGTGATAGTACGCGTCGGCCGCATAAGTGGGAAATTCCAGCTCATAAACCAGGTCGTCCGTGCGGCTCCAGATCGTTTCCAGATTGAGCGTCGTGCCGATCAGCACCACTCCATTGAACGCGATGCCGTGATCCACCAGATAGCCCGCCACGCCCGCGGCGCGGAAAGTCCCGTAGCTCTCGCCCGCGATAAACAGCGGCGACTTCTCGCGATCGCTGCGCGTCACGTACATACGCATGAACTCGCCCACCGACTGGATATCGCCCGAAACGCTATTCAGCCTCCGCGCGATCGCCATCGTTTTGGCGCGGCTGTATCCCGTACCCACCGGATCGATAAACACCAGGTCGGTCAGATCCAGCCAGGTGTCCTGATTGTCCTTCAGACGATACGGCGGAGGCGGCATGCTCCCGTTCGGCATCAGCACTGGACTTCGTGGACCCATCGCTCCCATGTGCACCCACATCGACGCCGATCCCGGGCCGCCGTTGAAGCAGAACGTTAACGGGCGTTTGGACGCATCCGCGCCGTCCAATGTATACGCCATATAGAAGATATGCGCTTCGGTCTGGCCTGAGGAATTCTTGATGGGCATCTCGGCCGCCGTTGCCGTGTAATTGATGGTCTTGCCGTTGACCGTAATCGTATGATGCGTCACCACCGGCGTTTCATCAATGTCGCCGCCGATCGCCGGACCGGGACCGGGAACGCCGCCGCGTCCGCCTCGTCCCGCCGCAGCTGGCGGTTCAGCTGCGGGAGCCGGCGCCGGAGCCTGGGCCGGCTGAGCCGCCGGAGCCTGCGCCGCGCCGCGTCCCTGCGCCGGAGCCTGTTGAGCCAGCACCATGGCGGAGATTGCTACCAGAAGAGCCTTCATGCTGTTTCACCTCGTAGAAAATAGGTCATTTCGGTCATGATATTCCAAAGCGGCCGGCCCTTGCTCACCGTAACCCAAAGCTAAATCAGCGGTATCCTGAAGTCTTTATGATCCAACTCCGCAACATCGAGAAGTATTTCGAACACGGTCCCACCAAAACGTTCGTGCTGCGGCGCATCAACGCCGATATCAAGGAAGGCGAGTTCGTCTCCATCATGGGCCCGTCCGGCGCCGGAAAATCCACCCTGCTACACCTGATCGGCATGCACGATTCCGCCTGGACTGGCGAGTACAACTTCCTGGATCATCCCATTCACAAGCTCAAGAAAAAAGATCGCGACGAAATCTATAAGAAATATTTCGGCTTTGTGTTTCAGAGCTACCACCTTCTCGATTCGCTCACCGTCTACGAGAACCTCGACATCCCTCTGTCCTACCGCAACGTGAAAAAGGCCGAGCGCGACAGCATCGTCTGCGACACGCTCGACCGTTTTCAAATGGTGGGCAAGAAGGATCTGTTCCCCAATCAGCTCTCCGGCGGCCAGCAGCAACTCGTCGCCATCGCCCGCGCGATCATCGCCAGCCCCAAAGTGATCCTCGCCGATGAGCCTACCGGCAATCTCCACTCCAGCCAGGCCAGAGAAATCATGGAAGTGTTCCGGAAACTGAATCAGGCCGGCACGACGATCATTCAGGTGACGCACTCGGAAGCGAACGCCGCCTTCGGCCACCGTGTCATCAAGATCGTCGACGGCTGGATCGCCACCGATTAAATCGCGTCTGCCAGCGCCGCCTGAATCTCCGGGAAACGGAACGAAAATCCCGCGCGCAGCGCTGCTTCAGGCATCACCCGCTGGCTGCCCAGTCAACATCTGCGACATCTCTCCGAACAGCATCTTGAGCGCAATCTCCGGCACCGGAAACATCGCCGGCCGGTGCAGCGCGCGTCGCCAGCTCACGCGTAAATTCCGCATTCGTCACCGGCCCCGGAGCCGATCCGTTCATCGCCCCGCTCACCTCGCGATGCTCCAGCGCGAATCCGATCATCGACACCAGATCGTCCAGATGAATCCAGCTCATCCATTGCTCGCCGCTGCCGATTCGTCCTCCGACGCCGATCTTGAACGGAAGCATCATCTTCTGAAGAGCCCCGCCGCCCGCGTCCCAGCACCACCGCGATCCGCAGCTCGCACCACGCGTACTCCGAAAGCTTCCGCCGCCGACGCTTCCCGCTCCCATTCCTCCGCCACACGACCCAAAAAATCATCCCCCGCCGCCGACGTCTCCGTCAAGATCTCATCCCCGCGCGACCCGTAATATCCGATCGCCGACGCACTGATCAAAGTCTTCGGAGGATTCGCCCTCATCGCCTCCACCAGCTTGCGAGTCCCGTCAATCCGGCTCGACCGAATCCTCTCTTTCGCCGCCCGCGTCCATCGCTGCGCCACCGGCTCTCCCGCCAGATGAATCACCGCGTCGCATCCGGCGAAATTCTCGGCCCGAACCTCGCCGCGTAGCGATACCGCCTGAAATTCGTGCTCCGGCATTCGCTCCATCACTCGCCGCCCGACGAATCCCGTCGCCCCCGTGATCGCGATCTTCATGAATGCTCCGCGATATACGCGTTCACGTCGGTCTTGCGCTTCATCCCGCTCAACGCCATATATCGAACCGTGCCGAAAATCGGCCGCTCCAACCAAGGCCGGTCATGCAGCCCGAAGCACCACAGGATATTCGTATACGTGTTCGGATCGCGTCCGTCCAGCGCGTACTTGTCGTGCAGAGAGATCATCGTCTCCAGCGCCTCCTGGTGCGTCGCCGACCATTCGATGATCTTCTTTCCCCAATACATCCGGTAGTAACCGTGAATTGTTCCCGTCGCGCAGCAGCTCCCGCTGCGTCGCGTTCCACAGCGCATCGTGCGTTTCGGCGCCGCTCAAACTCCTCGCGGCGTATAAACCGGATCGCGCTGGTCGCTTCGCATGTTTCCGCAGCGTTGCGCGAGCCCAATCCGGCAGAGCCTCGAGCGTATCCAGTCGGTTCCGAAAATCGCGCGAAATTGAACGCCAGTTCCCGTCGCACGATCAATTGCTCCAGAAATTCCTCCGCGATCAGTTTGTGCTCCTCCGCGTATTCCTTCACCGCCAGCGCGACTTCCAGCGACGAAATATGCCCGAAGTGCAGATACGGGCTCAGCCCCGAAGTCGCATTCTTCCGACGGCTCGTTGCTTCAGCGACGCGTACCGCCGCAGATTATGCTCCAGAAAATCTCGCAGCCGACGTTTCGCCTCCGTCCGCCCCCCTCGAAACTCCGCCGACGCCGCCACCGAATGATCGATCTCGCACTACGCCACCAGCTTCGCAATATTCTCCTCCGCAACCTCCGTATGAAACCGGCAGCTCCCCTTGGTACCGCCGTTTCACCCGCACCGTCGCGACCGGCCGCAAATACTCGCTCGAGCATCCGGTGAATCTTCGGACGAATCGTGTACGCCGCGTATTCCTGCTTCTCGAAATGGCTCATCGGCACGATGCAACTCGAATCCACCGCGTAATACGCGCACTCGCAATCCTTCACCGGAACCCGCGCATTATGCTCCGCGCGCGATAAACGCCGGATAATCGTCCGTCACCACCGCCGCCGCGTCCGCCGCCAGTCGATACAGCGCATCGTTCCGGATCGCTCCTTCGCCGCCGCAGGTGAAATACATAACCGATGCCGAGCTTCGCCGCGCCTCCGCGCCGTCTCCGGCACCCCTTCCAGCAGAAACGTATGCAACCGATCGTTCGCGTGCGGTACGTGCACGTCAGCCCTTCGTAAAACAGGACCGGCAAGCCCGAGCCGATTCGCCAGTTCCGCCGCGAACGCCAGCGCGTGATTCCCTTCCACCCGCCGGTTCATCTGCGCCCAATACAAAACGTACTTCGCGTCCTCGCCGCAGTTCCCGCCTCATTCATTTCCGGACGCGCTCCATGCTCGTAATGAGATGATAGAGAGCGTTCATGCGCTTCTGAATCGCGCAAAACTTCTGTGGAGCTATCTTCGCCGCGCCGAGCGTGTCCCCGCGCTGCCGGTCGAGTACATCGTCGAAACCACCGCCAAGTGCAATCTGTACTGTCCCATGTGTCCGCGCGAAACGCATAAGCAGCCCAAAGAAGACATGACCGACGAGATCTTCGACGCGGCTGGTCGAGGGCGCCGGCCACACCGGCGAGCACATGATGCTGATCGGCCTGGGCGAGCCCTTCATGGACCGCAAAATTTTCGATCGCATCGAGTATTGCGAACGCCACGGCATCTCCACGCTGCTTTCCACCAACGGCGACGTTTCTCGACGAGAAAACCGCCGCGAAGCTGCTCGATTCGCCGCCTCGAGCACATCACCCTCAGCTTCGACGGCGCCATCCAAGGAAACCTTCGAGCACTACCGCAAAGGCGCGCGCTTCGAAAAAGTTCGCGACAATTTCGTCCGCTTCGCCAACATGAAGCATCAGCGAAGATCGAAAATGCAGATCGTCGTGCAGATGGTCCGTATGCCCGGCAACGCCCACGAAGTCGGACGACTTCCGCCGCTTCTGGAGCGCCGTCGAAGGCGTCGACCAGGTTCGCGTCAAAGAAGACGAAACCAATCTGTGTGCAGCCCGAAGCCGCGACCGACCAGCTCCGGCCCTGTCACTATCTCTGGCGCGGCGCGATGTACGTCAAGCACGATGGCCGCGTCTTTCCCTGCTGCCAGAGCTACATGCTCGACGGCGAGCCCGTCGGCGACTTGCGCGAACAATCGCTCGACCGAAATTTTCAATTCCGACGAAATGCGCCGCCTCCGCCGACTTGCACGCCGCAGGGCCGCGGCGGCGAAATCGACATGTGCGCCCGATGCTGCACCGTCGTTCCGCATCCCCTGCTGGTCGCCGGAAGCCTGATTTTCCACGGAAAATGGGTCCGCCGCGCCATGCCCGTGGTCGAGCGGCTGGTCTACGGCGCCAAGCTTCCGAAACGCCTGCTCATACCAGCTCGAGAGGATTTAGTCCAAATCCAAAAGACGCTAGAATGATGGACGCGAGGTTGTGCCGATGTCCCGCATCTTAAGCGACCGGGCCGAAAAAACCGATCAGGTAGTGGTTCTGCCCGCCTCGCTCGAGGATCCAGGCAAGGCCGTCCCCGGCGTCTATCGCATTGGTCTGGTGGCGATCCTGATCGCCATCTTTGCGTTCTTTGCCGCGCTGGTCATCGCCTATTACTGGCGTTCGTCCCATCCGCCATTCTGGGCCCCCATCGAGCTCCCCAATACTCTCTGGCTCAGCACCGCGATCATCCTGATGAGCAGCGTCACGCTCGAAATCGCCCGCCGCGTCTTCCGCAAGGGGAAATGGCGCCTGGCATCGAAGATGTTGCTGGTCACCGCCTGCCTGGGCGGCGCGTTCCTGGCCTCGCAGGTCACCGCCTGGCGCGAACTCGTTCGGGAGGGCGCTTACCTCGCCCAGAATCCCCACAGCAGCTTCTTCTACCTGTTCACCGGCCTCCACGCCGCCCATCTCGTCGGAGGACTCATCGCCTTATTCGTCGTGGTGCTCGCCAAATCGAAGCGCCGCGAGTTGGTCGACGTCGTCGGCTACTACTGGCACTTCCTCGGCGTATTGTGGATCGCGTTGTTTGCCATCCTGAAAACGCGCTAACCTGACCCCTATAACCCTATGAGAGAAGCCGTCGTAGTCGCCAGTTCCAGGACTGGCCTCGCGAAATCCTATCGCGGATCGTTCAACGCGACCCGCCCCGACGACCTCGCCGCTCATTGCATCAAGGACGTTCTGCGCAAAACTCCGCACCTTGATCCCGCCGAAGTCGAGGACGTCATCCTCGGCTGCGCCCAGCCCCATGGCCCTCAGGGCGATAACGTCGCCCGCGTCGCCGCCATCCTCGCCGGACTTCCCGTCACCGTCGCCGGAACCACCATCAATCGATTCTGCTCCTCCGGCCTGCAGGCCATCGCCGTCGCCGCGCACGAAATCATCCACGAAGGCGTCGACGCCGCCATCGGTGGAGGCACGGAAAGCATTTCGATGACCGCGCGCAATCGCGAGCCGAATCCCTGGATCGCCGAACACAAGCCCGGCCTCTACATGGTGATGGGCGATACCGCCGAAGTCGTCGCCAAGCGCTACAAAGTCAGCCGCCAGTCGCAGGACGAATATTCGCTCGAAAGCCAGAAGCGCACCGCTCGCGCGCAGCAGGAAGGCTTCTTCGCCGGCGAAATCGCGCCCATGAAGGTCACCATGGCCGCTGCTCGATAAGAAGACCGGCGAAAAAATCGGAACCGAAGGAAGTCTGCTGCGATCGCGACGAATGCAATCGCCCCGACACCACCCTCGAAGGTCTGCTGTCTCTGAAACCGCATTTCGATCAGACCAGCGGCGAAGGTTCGGTCACCGCCGGCAACGCCTCCCAGCTTTCCGACGGCGCATCAGCCACTCTCCTGATGTCCCGCGAGCGCGCCGATAAACTCGGCATCCCCTACAAGCTCATCTTCCGCGGCTTCGCCGTCGCCGGATGCGAGCCCGATGAAATGGGCATCGGCCCCGTCTTCGCCGTCCCGAAATTGCTGAAGCGCCAGGGCCTGAAAATGTCGCGATATCGATCTCTGGGAACTGAACGAAGCCTTCGCCGTTCAAGTCGTCTATTGCCGCGACCGCCTCGGCATCCCCCAGGAAATCCTCAACGTCAACGGAGGTTCCATCGCCATCGGCCACCCCTTCGGCATGACCGGATCCCGCATGGTCGGCACCATCGCCAATGAAATGGAGCGCCGCAAAGCCCGCTACGGTGTCGTCACCATGTGCATCGGCGGAGGCCAAGGCGCCGCCGGCCTCTTCGAACGTGCCTAAAATAATGCCGCAAAAAAGGGGACTGACCACCCCGCCCCCGCCAGTCAAAAAAAACGCCGCAAAAAAGGGGACTGACCACTCTGTCCCCCCAAAGTCCACATCATCCCCACCGACCGCAACGCCAGTGGACAGAGCGGTCTGTCCCCTTTTTTGCGTTCCTTATTCAGCGTGATTCCAAGTTCCCTCATAAACCGCGCCGCCCATGATTGACCCGACCGCCCAAATCGCCCCGACCGCGCGCATCCACCCCGACGCCGTCATCGGACCCCGGTGCCATGCATCGGCGAATTCGCCGTCATCGAACAGGACGTCGTCCATCGGCGCCGCAACCCTCCTCGAGCCCTACGTCTACGTCAAGCGCTGGACCACCCTCGGCGAGCGCAACGAAATCTCCGCCGGCACCGTCCTCGGCACCGATCCGCTCGACAAAAACTTCACCGGCGAGCGCAGCTACCTCAAAATCGGCAACGGCAACAAAATCCGCGAGCACTACACCATCTCCCGCGGCACCGCCCCCGAATCGGAAACCGATACATCGGCGACGAAAACTACATCATGACCAGCGGCCACATCGCCCACAACTGCGAAAATCGGCAGCCACACCGTGATCGCCAGCTGCGCCCTCGTCGCCGGCTACGTCGAAGTCGAAGACCAGGCCTTCATCTCCGGCGGCGTCGTGGTGCACCAGTACTCCAAAATCGGCCGCCTCGCGATGATCGGCGGCAACACCCGCGTCAATAGCGACGTCCCGCCCTTCTTCCTCTACTCCGATTTCAACGTCGCCGCCAAAGGCCTCAACATCGTCGGTCTCCGCCGCGCCGGATTCAAAGCCTCCGACGTCGCCGCCCTCAAGACGGCCTACAAGCTCCTCTACCGCTCCAACCTGAAGCTCGACGAAGCCCTCGCCCGCATCGAAGCCGAAATCCCCACCCCGCACACCCTTCACCTGGTCGAATTCATCCGATCGAGCAAACGCGGCATCTGCCGCGAGTCGATCTCAAGTAAATAGAATTTTCTTTCTCCCGCCGAATCATCCACATCGCACTTTCAGTCCCCACGCTCTTCGAACTTCCTCGAATATCGTTAAACCGAGGAGATCGATCGCTCGTCTGATTGGAGAGGTTGATCCCACCGCGGCGGTATACATGTCACTGCCCCAACGTGTTTGAGCATCAGAGGGTTGTCAGACCGAGTTTCTGGCTAGAGGACGTCCTCGATAAATTGTTCGGTTGAAGCGCGACTCGCGTAAGGCCTCATTCCGTCCCTACGCCCGCACCAGCTAAACTGGAAGTGACATGAGCCGCACCCTAACCGCCGCCAAGTCTTACCGGACTCTGAGCGGCCTGCCACTCGAGCCTGTCTACACCGCTGACCAGCTAGCCGGCCTCGACCTGACCGCTCCCGGTCAATTTCCTTATACCCGCGGGATTCACGAATCCATGTATCGCGGCAAGCTCTGGACCATGCGCCAGTTTGCCGGATTCGCCACCGCCGAGGAAACCAACGCCCGCTATCATTATTTGTTGGCGCAGGGCCAGGCCGGATTGTCCGTCGCCTTCGATCTGCCCACGCTCATGGGCTTCGATTCCGACCATCCCACCTCGCTCGGCGAAGTCGGCAAATGCGGCGTCGCGATCTCTTCCCTCGCCGACATGGAAACCCTGTTCCAGGGGATTCCGCTGGGCGACGTCACCGTCTCGATGACCATTAACTCGCCCGCATCCATCATCTGGGCGATGTACCTGGTCGTCGCCGAGCAGCAGGGCGTGCCGTGGTCCAAAGTCTCCGGCACTCTTCAGAACGACATCCTGAAGGAATACATCGCGCAGAAGGAATACATTTATCCTCCGCGGCCTTCCATGCGCCTGGTGACCGATTCCATCGAGTTCGCCGCCCAACAGGTTCCGCGCTTCAATCCGATCTCCATCTCCGGCTATCACATCCGCGAAGCCGGATCCACCGCCGTTCAGGAGCTCGCCTTCACCTTACGCGATGGCATGGAATACGTCGATTGGGCCCTCGAACGCGGCCTCGATATCGATTTCTTCGCTCCTCGCCTCAGCTTCTTTTTCAACTCGCATAACGATTTCTTCGAGGAGATCGCCAAGTTCCGCGCCGCCCGCAAAATCTGGGCCGAAGCGATGCGCTTTCGCTACGGCGCCAAGGATGAAAAGAGCTGGAAGCTCCGGTTCCACGCCCAGACCGCCGGATGCTCGCTCACCTGGCAGCAGCCGCAGAACAACATCGTCCGCACCGCGATTCAGGCGCTCGCCGCCGTTCTCGGCGGATGCCAGTCGCTGCACACCAATTCGCTCGACGAAGCCTACGCGCTACCGTCGGAGCACGCCGTCACCATCGCGCTCCGCACCCAGCAGGTGATCGCCCACGAAAGCGGAGTCACCAATGTTTCTGATCCTCTGGGCGGCAGCTACTTCCTTGAAAAACTCACCGACGACGTCGAGAAAGCCGCCAACGATTATATCCGCCGCATCGACGAAATGGGCGGGATGATCAACGCGATCGACCGCGGCTATCCGCAAACCGAAATCGCCAACTCCAGCTTCGAGTTCCAGAAATCGGTGGAGCACGGCGAAAGCGTCATCGTCGGCGTGAACAAATTCACTGAGCAGGACGAAAAGCCAATCGAGCTCCTGCAAATCGACGAGAGCGCCGAAAAGAAACAGGTCGCCAAACTCCGCGAAGTAAAAGCGCGCCGCAATCAGGCCGACGTCGAGCGCACTCTGCTCGCGCTGCGCAAGGCAGCCGAGGGCAACGACAACACCATGCCCTATCTGCTCGATTGCGTTCGCGCCTACGCGACTGTCGGCGAAATGTGCGCCGCCATGATGGACGTGTTCGGCGGCTACACCGAAACCAGCGTCTTATAGCCGCGCCGGCGGTCGGCGTTCAGTGAATCGCGCCCGCCGTCGCCTCCACCACTTGAATAAACTTGACCGCCTCGATCGGCTTATTCACGTAGGCGTCCATGCCCGCGTCCAGACATCGTTCGCGGTCGCCCTTCATGGTGTGCGCGGTCAGCGCGACAATCGGCGTATAGGTCCCGGCCAGCTTTTCGCGCTCGCGTAAGATCGTCGTCGCTTCCAGTCCATCCATATCCGGCATCTGCACGTCCATCAGGATCACATCGAACTGTTCGCTCGCGGCGGCGTCCAGGGCCTCGCGACCCGATGGCCGCGATCACCACCCGGTGCCCTCGCCTTTCGAGCAGCCTCGTCGCCACCCGCTGATTGATCGCGTTGTCCTCGGCCAGCAGGATATTCAGACAGCGCCCCGGCGCGCCCGTGGCTTCCACCGTTCCCACCGCGGCCACCATGTTCTGCAGACTGGTTCCATCCGTTGGACCGCCTTCGTCCATCTGCCGCGCCAGTCCGAACAGAGCGGTGAAACAAAACGTGCTGCCGCGCCCCGCTTCGCTCTCCACGCGAATCGATCCGCCCATCAACTCCACCAGACGCGAGCAAATCGCCAGGCCCAGGCCCGTGCCGCCGTACTTGCGCGTAGTCGATCCGTCCGCCTGGCGGAACGCCTCGAAAATCATCTGCTGCTTCTCCTGCGGGATCCCGATGCCGGTATCGCTGCACCGAGAATCGCAAGGTAACCGACGCATCCATCGCCCGATTCCACTTCGATACGCACCGTCACGCCGCCTTGGGCCGTGAACTTGATCGCATTGCCGATCAGGTTCATCAGCACCTGCCGCAGCCGGTCCGGATCGCCGACCAGCCGGTCCGGCACGTGATCGTCGATGCGGCTTTCCAAGCTGCAGCTTCTTTTCGTCCGCCGTGACGCGAAACATCCGCACGGTCTCGATGCACGCACTGGCGCAGCGAGAACGCGATCGGATTCAGATCCAGCCGCCCGGCTTCGATCTTGGAAAAATCCAGAATGTCGTTCAGCATCGTCAGCAGCGAATGCGCCGACAGCCGCGCCGTCTCCAGGTACTCGCGCTGCTCGGCGGTCAGCGCCGTCGCCAGCACCAGGTCCGTCATGCCGATCACGCCGTTCATCGGCGTGCGGATCTCGTGGCTCATGTTGGCCAGAAATTCGCTCTTCAACCGGCTGGCCTGCTGCGCCTCCGTCAGCAGCCGCTCGATCTCGCTGCTTCTGCTGCCTCGGTCGCGTGCCTTTTCCTCCAGCACGCGCTGTTTTTCGAGCGAAAGCTCGCGCGTGCGGTCGCGTCACCGCCACTTCCAGCCGATGCCGTTCCGTCTTCCAGGCGATAGGTCCGGCGCTGCCACAGCAGGCGTCCGTCAGCACCAGCGCCACCAGCGCCGCCGCCACCCGGAACCACCACGTCAGCCACCACGGCGTCAGAACCTGGAAGCTGAGCCGCGCCGGCTCCGCGCTCCACACGCCCTGCGCGTTGCGTGCCATCACTTCCAGCGTGTATCGCCCCGGCGGCAGCTTGGGATAATTCAGCTCGCGCTCGCTGGTTTCGAGCCATGCCCGCTGCACGCCGGCCAGACGGTAGCGGAACAACACGCCCGATTCCTGCACGAACGTCAGCGCCGCAAACCGCACCTGCAGCGAATTGCGCGCGGTACGGAATCTTCGCTGCTGTCGACGGATCCACCTCCTGGTCGCCGAGCTTCACCGAGGTGAACACCACCGGCGGCGGCACATTCGGCGCCGGCGCCGTCGGCGGGTCAGAAATCGCGACAACCCGCGGCTGGTGCCGATCCACAGCTCCGCCCGCCTCGGCCAGAAACGCGTTGGTGTTGCAATCGTCCCAGATCAGTCCGTCGGATCGTCCGTAATGGCGCCAGCGCGACATGATCGAACACATCCACGCCGTGATCCGTCCCGACCCACAGCCGTCCGCGCGTGTCGAATGCCAGGAAAATCGATCTTGTCCGAACGCAGCCCGTTGTCCACGCGTGAAATGTCCAGCTTCAGCGCGCCGTCTGGAAACGTCAGCCGGGACATCCCGAACGCGTCGCGGTATCCGATCCAGATCGACTCCGTCCGGAGTCTTCGGCCATCTGCGCCACCACGTCCGATTTCAGTCCGTCGCGCTTGGTGAAGCGGGTCCATTGACCGCTCGACGAGCGCGCCAGCCCCGCGCTCCCGCCGCCCAAACCTGCCCCTGGCGATCGTCCATGGTCATGTGAAACATCTCGCCGGTCTGCGTTCCCGCTGGAAAGATCTGCTTCGAATCTGGCTGATTCTCGCGCCAGGCCGCGGAACAATCCCGTCGCGCGTCGAGGCCCACACCCGTCCCTGCGGGTCCACCATCACGATGCCGCACGTTATCGCTGTTCAGCCTCTGCCTCCGCGACCGAACGCGCGGCTGCTCCCCGGTCCGCGGATTCAACTGCCTGCAGCCCGCCCGGCGTTCGCCCCGATCCACAAGCGTTCCATCCGGCGCGGCCGCCAGCGCGCGGATCATATCCATACCGGCCACGCGCTGGCTGCTGCCACACCAGGCTGCCCGTCTCTTCTCCTCGGCGTAATTCAATCCGAACTGCGTGCCCACCCACAGCCTGCCGCTCGCGTCCCGCGTGATGGACCACATCGATTCGCGGCTCAATCCTTCGCGCTCGCCCCAGCTCTGCCATTCGTTGTATCCCAGCCAGCGCGCCAGTCCCGATCCCAACAGCCCGATCCAGATCGACCCTTCGCGATCCTGAATCACCGCCGAAATGTCGTTGGTGGTCAGGCCCTGCTTGCGCATCGATCGATTTCCCAGCCGTCGCCGTTCTGCCGCGCCAGTCCGCGATAGGTCGGCACCAGCAGGCGGCCCGCGGGATCGAGCGCCAGCGTCGGATACGTGTTGCGTCGATTCCGGCAGCCCCTTGCGAGCCTCAAAACGCGCGCCTCCGCTGGCCCGCAGATACAGCGACTGTCTCGCTGCGCACCCACAGATTTCCTTCCAGATCCCCCAGAATCGCGTCCCAACGATCGCGCGGCAGTCCCATCGCCGCGCCGGTCTCCCGCGCCTGCTCCGTTTATCCAACGGCAAAGAGCTGGTCGCCGCAGCCGAACCAGACGGCTCCCGTTCGCGTCGACGTACACGCTGGCAGCGCCATCCGCCGATCCACCTGCGCGGCTGTTCGAACCAGCGTGAACCGGAATTGACTTCCCGCGCGCGACGTCCCGTCACCAGTCCGCGTTCCGTCGCCAGATAGAGCTCGCCGACGCGATCCGACGCAATTCCCTCGCGGCCCGACGATGTCCTTGCGCGACGTCATCGGACCGTTTCGAAAGTGATCGCCGTCGCGCCGCGCCAGACCGGTCCTGGTCCCTACCCACAACGTTCCGTCGACCGCTTCGTGCAGCGATTCGATGCGCGCCCCGGGCAGCCCGTCGCGTTTGCCGAACCCCGTGAAACGGTTCCCGTCGTAGCGGTACAGGCCATTCTGCGTGCCCACCCACAGGAATCCCGCACGATCCTGCAATACCACCTGCACCGCCAGGTTCTGCAGGCCTTCTTCTTCGCCGTAAAATTTGAAGTTGTAGCGCTGCGCCGAACAGCGCCGAGCCGCCGAGCGACACCCAGGCAAGCCAGGAGCGCATTCGCATCATCCTAGGTAATCGGCGATGCGATTGTCTGCTTAAGTCCTCTTCAATCGGCGGGTCGGTTATTCGATACCGGTAGCCGTCCTTTCAAAGCCGACTCCGCGGCATGCTAGCCTTATGTGAGGTGGGAAGCCTCGTATCGCCGTGGTCGGCGCCGGTGCGTTCGGCAAAAATCATCTGCGGGTCGTGCATCAATTCGGAACACGCCGAACTGGCCGGCGTCTTCGACCCGGACCCGGCGCGCGCCGCCGACGCCGCCGCCGCTTATGGCTGTCCGGTGTTTCGCAAGTCTCGAAGAACTGGCGCGAAATGCCGACGCCGCCATCATCGCGTCGCCCACCGTCACCCATGCCGAAATCGGCTGCCGCCTGATGGAGCTCGGCCTCGACGTGATGGTGGAAAAACCCATCGCCCACGATGCCGCCGGCGCCGCGCCGCCTGGTCGAAACCGCCGAGCGCTACGGAAAAATCCTGCAAATCGGCCATCTGGAACGATTCAATCCCGCCGTCATCGCGCTCGAATCGGCCATACGCGGCCTCTCTTCTTCGAAATTCACCGCATGAGCGAATTCAGCCCGCGCTGTCTCGACGTCGATGTGGTCCTGGACCTGATGATTCACGATATCGACATCGTTCTGTCGCTCACCGGCAAAAAACCGGAGGAAATTCGCGCCGCCGGCAGTCTCGATTCTGTCTCCCAAAGTGGATATCGCCAACGTCCGCCTGCAATTTCCCGGCGGATGCATCGCCAACCTCACTGCCAGCCGCGTCTCCACCGAGCGCGTCCGCAAACTCCGCCTGTTCCAGCCGCACGAGTACATTTCGCTTGATTACGGCCGCCAGGACGCCGTGCGATTCCACGTGAAGCCGCCGATGAAAATCGATTTTACGGCGTTTCCTATCGTCAAAAATGAACCGTTACGCCTTGAAATAGAAGGCTTTATCGATTCCATCCGAACCCGCCAGGCTCCTCGGGTCACGGGCCCTCAAGCCGCCCTGGCGCTGGATGTTGCTCGCGATATTCTTGATAAAATAGAGGAGCACTCCATTTTGGTGGCACAAGCTTAGTGGCGCAAGCTTAAAGTGATGCAAGCTGTGGCATAAAGCAACCTCGCGCGCCTGAAAAGCGTCGTTACGATTGGCTATACGAATGCCGTCCTCTGTCACCACCGCCGATATAACGGAGCTTAACTTTCTCCGCCAGTGGCGGGAGCCCGTCACGTCGCGGCGCATCCTCCGCGCCGGCGTTGGCTCGGCTCTGGTGCATGTCGCGGTGATTGTTCTGTTCGTTTCACTTCCGGAAGTGATCCCGCCCCCGCCGCCGCAGATGGTGAACGTCGAGATTCGCCATGCCGTGCACCTCACCATGCCTCGCTTCTTCGAGCCCACGCAGAAGGATCCGAATCACGGCAAAGTCACGCGGGAGCTGGACGTGCGCAGCGCGCGGTCGGCGCCCACTCCGCAGGCTCCGCGCTTCCACCCGCCTTCGCCGCCGCCCGGTCCGGTCGCGACGCCCGTCATCGAGCCGCCACGAATCGAGCAGCCGAAAATGGACGCTCCGGTAGGCGCTCCTCCGCCGATGCCGGTAATGGCCGCGAGAACGGCGCAGCCCAAGGTTTCTCCGCCTCCGCCGCCTGACGACAAGCCGAAACTGGCTTTCGAAAGCCTCGCTGCTAGCGAATCGAGCCTGGTCCCCAAACCCAACGGAATCGTGCCTCAGGTGAAGGCGTCGGTCGACGCCGCAGTCAAGAACGTGGCGCCCGGTGGAGGCGGCACCATCGTCGGCGACACCGGTGACAGCACCATGACCATTCCCAACGCCACCCAGGCGCCGTCCGCGGGCCGCATCGGCAGTAATTTGCAGCTTCTGACCGATACAAAAGGCGTCGATTTCAAGCCATATTTGATCCAGGTCTTGACCGCCGTACGGCGGAATTGGCTGGCAATTCTTCCGGAAAGCGCCAGGATGGGCCGCCGCGGGCGGGTTCTGGTGCAGTTCGCGATCGACCGGAGTGGCGGTATCCCTAAGCTGGTCATAGCGGAAGGAGCCGGCACCGAGGCTTTCGATCGCGCCGCCGTCGCCGCTATCAGCGCGTCTATTCCGTTACCGCCGTTACCAGCCGATTACAAAGGAGACCAGATCCGGCTGCAGTTTGCATTTTCGTATAACATGCCAACTCGGTAAAGGTCTGCAAATCCCTTTTGAATCTTCGTTTTACAGTCACGATGTCGATCTACGCCGTGCTCGCCATTTTGGCCGGTGTGACCCTTTCCGGAAATATCCGACTCGCAACCTGGATATTTCTAGGAGGAATCGCACTTAAGACCTGCCTGGTGGTATTAAAGAGCCGGGTGGATTAAGCCCCCGTCATACTCCCCCTGAGAATATTATTAGGGCCCTTCTAAGGTGAACGTTCGAGATACGTCCCGCCCCTGACGCTTTAACCTGCTAATTAGTCAGTGTTTCCGTAGTGGGATTTTCCCACTTCGGTGTCCGTCGTTTCAGGTTGGAAAAAGAGGGTACTAGCTTGGTCCCAAAGTGGAACGGTCCCGAGGAATTCCTCGAGGATCGGATTACGTAGGGGTGTAGCGCCGGCGAGGGGGCTGTTAAGGTTTCTCGCTGATTTCAAAGAACAACGCTCTATTTGGCCGCAAGAATCCATCGGCCGTGCGCGACGATTTCACTAGAGTACGCGCAATGGCTGCGGGCTTGCATTAGAGCAGGTGTCGGTTAGTCGAGTTGAGGAGAGGGTCGAGAGTATGATGACGATGAAATGCAAGTCGAGCGCTGCGTCTGTAACCATTCGGGCGATTCCCGTGGAGATGCCGCAACGGTCGCGCACGGCGCCGGCGAAGCCGATGGGGGTCAGCACCACGCTGCACGCCCCCGCCAAGAATACCGCGGCGCAACAGGCCGCTCGCAACGCGCGACGCGACCGGGTGGTGCTGGAGCATCTGCCGCTGGTGAAAGCCATCGCCGTTCGCGTTCACGAAAACCTCCCCGTCCATGTCGATCTGGACGATCTGGTCCACGCCGGAATTCTCGGCCTGTTCGACGCCGCCAGCAAATATCAATCCCGAAAAGCAGGTGGTATTTTCGAGCTACGCCAAGCACCGCATCAAGGGCGCGATGCTCGACAGCCTGCGCCAGCTCGACTGGGCCTCGCGCGACATGCGCCGCCGCCACAAACAAGTGGAAGCCGCCACGCGCGATCTGGCCGCCATCTCTGCAGCGCACGCCGACCGAAGCCGAAGTCGCCGCGAAGCTCGGCATGGACGTCGAACGGTGGCGCAACATGATGCTCGATCTGCGCAACGTCGGCCTGATCTCGGCCTCCACCCGTTCGAACGAGCACGAAGATCTGCCGGCCCCCGATTTTCCGAGCAAGCCCGAAACTCATCCCGACTCCATCTGCGCCCGCGAACAACTGCGTCAGCGTCCTGGGCGATGCGATGAAGACCCTTCCGGAGCGCTATCAGAAAGTGGTCCTGCTGTATTACACCAATGAGATGACCATGAAAGAAATCGGCGGCGTGCTAGGAATCAATGAAAGCCGCGTGTCGCAGATCCACAAATCGGCGCTCGAAAAGATGGCGACGGCTCTGGCGGCGAACGGCATCACGTCCAGCCAGGCATTCTAAAGAAAATCGCGCTAAAGTATCGCGAGACAAATCGGCCACCACCCTCCCCCGGATCGGTGGCCATTTTTGTCGGTATTGTTATTCCTAGCGGATTTTCTCGTCGCGCTCCACTTTGCCGTCGCGGATGTGGATCACGCGGTGGGCGTGCATGCGCGATGTCGTGTTCGTGGGTCACCAGCACGATCGTGTTGCCCTGCTCGTGCAGCCGCTCGAACAGCGCCATGATTTCGACTGCCGGTGGCGGTATCGAGCGCGCCGGTGGGTTCGTCGGCCAGCAGAATCGACGGATCGTTCACCAGGGCGCGCGCGATGGCGACGCGCTGGCGCTGGCCGCCGGACAGTTCGCTGGGCTTGTGCAGCATGCGCTGTTCCAGATCGACGGCGCGCAGCGCTGTCCTTGGCGCGCTCCTCGCGCTCGCTTTGCGAAAGACGCCGGCGTAGATCAGCGGCAGTTCCACGTTGTGCAGCGCGGTGGCGCGCGCCAGCAGGTTGAAGGTCTGGAAGACGAATCCGATTTCCTTGTTGCGGATGCGCGCCAGCTCGTCGTCGTCCATGTCGCTGACCAGGTTGCCGGCCAGATAATACAGGCCGGAGCGTGGGCGAATCCAGGCAGCCGATCAGGTTCATCAGCGTCGATTTGCCGGAGCCCGAAGGCCCCATGATGGCGACGTACTCGCCCTTCTTGATCTCGATGTCGATGCCGGAGACGGCGTGGATGGTCTGATCGCCCATCACGTAGGTCTTCATCAGATCCCAGGTGCGGATGATGATGCCGTCGCGCTTGAGCTGTTCGCCGCGTTCGATCTTATCGAGAACTGCCGCTTGTGCCATTCTGCCTTTATTGTAACGGTGCCGCGCGCTAGGTCGGTCCGTAACCGCCGGCGGCCGATTGTCGATCTTCGACGCGCGCGTCGTTGCGGATGGTGCGGATCACTTTGTAGCTGCCGGTGATGATCTGGTCGCCGTCCTCCAGGCCGCTCAGCACCTCGATGTCGGTGGTGCCGGTGATGCCGGTGTCCACTTTGCGGAACTCCGCGCGTGCCGTCGTTGACCACGAACACGCCCTGAATCTCTTCGTTGCGCGACTTTGTCGGTCGGCGCGATCGGTGGCACGCCTGGACGCCGTCCTTGGGCGCGGCTCGAGGTCGCCTCTTCTTGCGCACGGTCAGCGCCTGGATCGGAATCGACAGCACGTTCGTGGCGCGTCGCGGTGACGATCTTGGCGGTGCAGGACAGGCCCGGGCGGATCTCGTCCGGCGGCGAATCGAGCGCGATCACCACCTTGAAATCCTTGGCTTCCTGGCTGGAAGTCGCGCTTTGCGAAGCGGCCAGGCCGGTGGAGCGCAGAATCGCCGTATTGCCGATCTCGATCACCTTGCCGGTGAACGTCCGGTTCGGCATCGCGTCGATGGTGACGTTGGCGGTCTGGCCGACCTGCACGTTGACGATGTCGGTCTCGTCCACCTTCACTTCCGCCGTGATCAGCGACATATCGGCGATGGTCATGATGGTGGACGCGGCCGAATTCTGAACGCCGGGCACCACGGTTTCGCCCATCGCGCACCGGCAGATTCGTCACCACGCCGTCGAGCGGCGCCACCGCGTCGTACTTCGCCAGCACGTCGTCGAGGCGGGCCAGTCCGGCCTGCGCCTGCGCGACGCGCCGCTGGCCGGAAGTGAGCTGCGCCGCGGTCTGCGCGCGCTGCGCTTTCATCTGCTCCAGGCGGGCTTCGTTTTCGCGAACGCTGGCCGTCGGCCGAATCGTAATCGGCCTTCTTCTGATCGTAATCCTGCTTGGCGATCAGGTTGTAGTGATACAGTCTTCTCGGCGTTGTCGAGCAGCAGTTTCGAGCGCGCTCCTGCTCGGTGCGGAAGCGCTCGAGCGTCGCCTGCGCGGTCTTGATGCTGTCGTCCGGCGCCTTGACGCCTTCTTCGGCCGCGGCGGAATCGGCTTGCGAGGAGGCGACGGTGGCCTTCTGCGCGTGCGACGTCGGCCTGCGCCTGCACGTGTTCGATGCGCGCCACCACCTGATTCTTGCGAACGTGGTCGCCTTCCTTCACCAGCAGTTCCAGCGATGCGGCCTTGCGCGTTCGCTCCGATGTTGATGTAATTCTCGGGCTTGATCTCGCCCGACGCGGTCACGATGGCGGTCAGATCGGCGCGCGCGACCACTCCGGTCTGGACCGTGACCAGATCGCGCTGGCTCCAGCGCATGCTCCGAACATAACCCCGCCGGCGACCAGGAGAGGCACAGCACGATCAGCAGTATTATCTTCCACTTACGTTTCACTCCGGAAGTTTCCTCGCCTAAGGGTACTTACGAGCTCCACGGCCCGAAAGTTCGATTGAACGCTTCTACTCAATTGTAAGACGAACGAGAACCCGTTTTTTGGCTAAAGGAGTGTAAAAGGTTTCGGGAAAATTCGCGTCTCAGACCGAATGTCCCGAGGCGCGGCGCAGAGTTACCATATTAGCTTCGATGAAACTTCACAGCTACACCATCACTCAGGGGCGCGATCGCGCTCCGGCCCGTGCGATGCTGAAGGCCATCGGATTCTCCGACGAAGACCTGAAGAAGCCGATCATCGGCGTCGCCAACACCTGGATCGAGACCATGCCGTGCAACTTCAACCTGCGGGCGCTGGCCGATCACGTCAAGGCCGGGGTGCGCGAGGCCGGCGGCACGCCGATGGAATTCAACACCATCGCGATCAGCGACGGCGTCACCATGGGCACCGAGGGCATGAAAGCGTCCCTGGTGAGCCGCGATCTGATCGCGGATTCCATCGAACTGGTGGCGCGCGGCCATATGTTCGACGGGATCGTGGCGCTGGTGGCCTGCGACAAGACCATTCCGGGCGCGGCGATGGCGCTGCTGCGGCTGAACATGCCGGGCGTGGTGCTGTACGGCGGGTCGATTATGCCGGGCCATTATCATGGCCGCGATCTGACGGTGCAGGACGTGTTCGAAGCCGTCGGCGCGAACGCGGCGGGACGCATCAGCGATCAGGAATTGCTGGAGATCGAGAACTCGGCCTGTCCCGGCGCGGGCGCCTGCGGCGGCCAGTTCACCGCCAACACCATGGCGACGGTGATGGAAATGATCGGCCTGGCGCCCATGAATACCGCGGCGGTGCCGCAGGTGGACGCGCGGAAGAATCAGGTGGCGTTTCGCTGCGGCCAGATCGCGGTGGACGCGGTGCGCGCCGATCGCAAACCGCGCCAGATCGCGACGCGGAAGGCGTTCGAGAACGCGATCGCTTCGGTGGCGGCGACCGGCGGATCGACCAATGCGGTGCTGCACCTGCTGGCGATGGCGCGCGAAGCCGGAGTCGAACTTGTCGATCGACGATTTCCAGCTCATCAGCGCGCGGACTCCGCTGCTGGTGGACCTGAAGCCGGCGGGACGCTTCGTCGCCGTGGATGTGGACAAGGCCGGCGGAATGGCGGTGATCGCGCAAGCGGCTGGCGGACGGAGGCTACGCCGACGGATCCGTGCTGACGGTTACCGGACGCACCTTCGCCGAGGAAGCCGCCGACGCGAAGGAGACTCCGGGGCAGGAAGTGATTCGCCCGTTGTCGAATCCGATCAAAGCGACCGGCGGCCTGGTGATCCTGAAAGGCAACCTGGCGCCCGAAGGCGGCGTGATCAAGGTCACCGGGGTCGATCGGAAGAGCCAGCGCGGTCCGGCGCGCGTGTTCGAATGCGAAGAGGACGCGATGCACGCGGTCACCGGCGGGAAGATCAAGGCCGGCGATATCCTGGTGATCCGTTATGAAGGTCCGCGCGGAGGTCCGGGAATGCGCGAGATGCTGGGCGTCACCGGCGCGATCGTCGGCGCGGGGTTGAGCGGACAGCGTCGCGCTGATCACCGACGGACGGTTCAGCGGCGCGACTCGCGGATTCATGGTGGGCCACGTGGCGCCGGAAGCCGCTGTCGGCGGGCCCATCGCGGCGGTGCAGGAAGGCGATTCGATCCTGCTCGATATCGAAAATCGAAAAATCGAGCTGGAGATTTCGCCGGAGGAATTAACCGCGCGCCTTTACGGCTGGAAAGCGCCCGAGCCGAAATACACGTCGGGCGTTTTCCAGAAATACGTGAAACTGGTGGGATCGGCCGCGCGAGGCGCGATTACAGAATAGGGGGACGAGCCGCTTAGAGATGCGGCTCGATCATCTTGAGCAAATCAGGCTTGGGCATCGAGCCCACGCGCTGCTCCACTACCTTGCCGCCTTTAAACAGCAGCAGAGTGGGGATGCCGCGCACCTGATAGCGCATTGCGGTTGCTGGATTTTCATCCGTGTTGATCTTTCCGATCTTCACCTTGCCCTGATATTCAGTGGCCACCGCATCCACGGTCGGTCCCATGGCTTTGCAGGGGCCGCACCAGGGCGCCCAGAAGTCCACCAGCACGGGGACGTCAGCGTTCAGCACGTCCTGGTCGAACGCGCCATCGGTAAAGGTCAGAGTGTTTTCACCGGCCATAAGTTCTTTTAAGCTCCGTTACTTATGATGCTCGAACGTGGGGTTTGGATGCAACTCAGAGGCCACGGTATAAGTCCTGGTATTTAGAGGCGGAAGCGTCCCAGGAGAAGTCGTCGGCCATGCCGTGCCGCATCCGGGCGAGCCAGCCCGGGCGATCCTGAAAGGCGGATAGCGCGGCTCCCACGGCGCCGGCCAGCGCCCAGGGCGAGTACTCGTAAAACTTGAACCCGGCCTGATCGTCCACCGAGTCGGCCAGGCCGCCGGTAGCGCGGACGATGGGCACGGTTCCATAACGCAAGCTGTACATCTGATTCAAGCCGCTGGGCTCATAGCGGCTGGGCATCAGGAACATGTCGGCTCCGGCTTCGATGCGATGGGCCAGGCTGTTGTCGTAGCCGATGCTGACGCTGAAGCGGTCCGGCCGGGCGTAGGCGAAATAGCGGAACATGTCCTCAAATCGAGGTTCCCCGGAGCCGAGCACCACCAGGGCGACGTTCTGCTCCAACAGCAACGGCTGGGTGATTTCTCCCACCAGCTCGAGACCTTTCTGATAGACGAAACGGGAGACGATGCCGATCAGGGGGCGGTCCATTTCGAGCGGCAGGCCCATTTCCTGGAGCAGTGCCGCCTTGCACTGCGCCTTGCCGGCGAGATCGTCGCGCGAATAATGCGCCGGCAGGTGGCGATCAGTGGCGGGATCCCATTCCTGGTAATCGATGCCGTTCAGAATGCCGGTCAGTTTAAAGGCCCGGGAGCGCAGCAGGCCGTCGAAGCTGAAGCCGTATTCGGGAGTCTGAATTTCGCGCGCGTAGGTGGGGCTGACGGTGGTGATCGCGTCGGACCAGACGATGCCCGCCTTGAGGAAACTGATGCGTCCGTAAAATTCGAATCCTTCCGGATGATAGAGCCCGGGATCAAGACCCAGCTCGTCCAGGCGAGCGTAGTAATTGCCCTGATAGCCGAGATTGTGAATAGTCAGGACGCATTTCGCGCCGAAAAAAGTCGGGTCGCCGGCGAACACGGTGCGCAGATAGGGAGCCAGCAATCCGGCGGGCCAGTCATGGGCGTGAAAGATATCGGTGCGAAAGATATTGCGGGCGATTTCGATGGCCGCGCGATTGAGCAGCGCGAAGCGGATGTGATTGTCGAGATAATCGCGATTGTTTTCGTTGTAAATCCCGGCCCGGTCATAGAGCGGGGGGCAATCGACAAAAAGATAGCGAACGCCTTCGCGGCGGATTTCATCGATAGCGGCGACGAAGCGATGAGGTCCGATCTGGAGCGGCATTTCGTTCCAGATGCGCACTGCTTCGCGGGTCTCCGCGATACGATAGCGGGGAAGCACCACGGCCACATCTTCCCCTTGCCGGACCAGCGCGGCGGGCAGCGACCCCAGGACGTCGCCCAACCCTCCGGTCTTCGCGAAGGGCGAAGCTTCGGAGGTCACCATCAGGATGCGGGACATGAGCCTTCATTTTAGGCTAGTGCCGCAGGTCCATATTTTTGGCGAGGCAAACGCCCTGGTCCTAAACAAACCCTAGTTCTGCTTCTTAACGGGAGGCTTGTCTTTGGCGTCCGGCTTGGCGGGAGCGTCCGGCTTCGCGGGCTGTTCTTTCAACTGATCTTCGGGAATCGGCTCCGCGTCGCTGAAGGTGATGGTCGATTCCGTGCCGAACTTGCGATACAGCCGGTAATCGGCTTCGTTCTTCACCACCGCCTTGGAATCTTTCGAGTCCAACTGGAAATGAAACGGCAGGACGTATTCCGAATCGCCGATCTTGGTCGGCGTATAGTCCAGCGTAATGCCGACTTCCTTGATTGGATAATCCGCCGGAATCCCGACGCATTCCATCTGGATGCGCATCACCGCCTTGGTTTCGCGATCCGCGTAAATCAATCCCTTGTACGCGGACACATATTCGCGCTTCGATTCCGCCTCGTACATGCTGTACCCTTCCGACTTCGGCACCGTGAAGGAGAACACGTACATCCGCCGCCCGCGCAGCGTGGCCCAATGATCCCAGTTGAATTCCGAGCCGGTTTGCGGATCGAAAATGTGCGACAGCATGGTTCCGAACTCGCCCGACGATACCGCCCCTCCCAGCCGGTTGTGATCCACGTTGCTCACCGACTGGTGGTTGATCATCTGGACCTTATAAGTCTCCTTGCGATCGAAAAAGCTGAGCTGCTCCTGGATCACGTCGCCGTAAGGAAGGTAGCCGCGAACGGTCGGCTCGATGCGCCGCTGCGTGGTCTGCACGCAAACGTAATTCGGCAGGTTGGCCGTATAATTCATCGCGTAGTCTTTGATCGCTTGCAGCGCCGCGGCCTGTTCCACCGAATCCGGCGGCGGAATCGGCGGAGGAGCGGGAGCGGCGGCCGGTGGCGGAGGCGGCGCGTGCATCCCGGCCGATTCCTCCACCAGCTTCTTCAGCGCCTGCACCGTCTTCGCGCCCGCGCCCTGGCCTTGCAGCACCTCCACCGTTCGATCGTCCAGCTTTTCGGTCAGCCGGATCTTGTGCAGCAGAAAATCCGCCGTCGCGCGATCGTCGCCATGCATCTGGATCTGCGATTTGACGAACGTCAGCATTTCCGCCACGGTCATGGCCCGTTGCGCCCAAGCCATCGAGGCCGCTAACAGCAAGACAACGAAAAATCGGAGTTTCAGCATAACCACTACACTCCTATTCTGTCACGCGCCCGTTATGATGGAAGAAAATGCGAGCGACCCTGATTCTATTGGCCGCGATTCTGGCCGGCTGCGCCTCCACCTCGTCTCGCGACGCGGCTTCCGAGCCCTGGTATGCGCAAACCATCGCCCAGGTGACCCAACTGAATCGCGACGCGGAGGCCGCTTTCAAGGATGGCAAGGGCGATCAGGCCGCCGCGCTGATCGAAAAGGCCCAGCCTCTGATCGCGCGACTGCTGGCCACGCCCCGTCCGTCGCTGGAAGCCGCGCAAGCCGCCTCCGATCTGGACGATCTCTACGGCCGCATGCTGCTTTCGAATCGCCACTACGGCTGGGCGCGTCTCCAGTTTCAGAAAAATCTCTCGCGATGGAAACACTGGACCCCGCAAACTCCGGAAACGGACCGCCGCTACAAACAAGCGCTGGCCGAAATCGCCGAATGCGACAAGCACATCGAAGAATAAGAGCCCTATGACGACCACGAAATTCCTGCGATTCAACGGTGCGGTCGCGCGCGATCCCGCCATCGATAAGTGGATGAAAGCGCATGCCGGTGAATTGGGAGCCATCGCGCACCAGTGGTTTGAGATCATGCGCAACTGCGGCGACGAAGTCCGCGAGCTGTTGCACGACGGCTGCCCGGTTGCCTGCCTGGGAGATGCGCCCTTCGCCTCCGTCAACGTATTTACTTCGCATGTCAATGTCGGATTCTTTCACGGAGCATCCTTGCCCGATCCGGCCCGCCTGTTGCAAGGCGACGGCAGGTTCATGCGCCACGTGAAACTGAGACCCGGAATGTCCGCGGACGTTGCCGCTCTCAACACGCTCATTCACGCGGCCTACTCGGATATCAAGACCCGCGTCGAAAACGGCTAATTCCCCAGCAGCTCCAGCCATTCTCGAACCCGCTCGCCGATCGAGCCACTTTCGGGAAACAGATCGCCGATCACCGCCACCGAATCCGCGCCTGCGTCGATCACGCTCCGCGCATTGGCGCGAGTTATCCCGCCGATCGCCACCAGCGGACGATCCGTCAATGAACGCAGCCTTCGCAATTCGTCGAGTCCCACCACCGGATCGGGATTCGTCCTTCGACGCGGTTCCGAAAATAGGACCGATCGCCAGATAATCCGCCGGTTCCTCCGCCGCCGCGCGAAGCTGCGTTTCGTTGTGGGTCGAATATCCGATCATGGTCGCGGGCCCGACGACACGCCGCGCCTCGATCGGCGGCAAGTCCTGCTGCCCCAGGTGGATCGCCGCGCCTACGAACCGCGCCACGTCGGCGCGATCGTTCACCACCAGCGTCACACCCCGCTCCCGGCACATCGCCGCGATGTCTCGCAGGTCCTCAAAAACGCTTTGCGAAAAGAATCCTTTGTGTCGAAACTGAAGGATCCGTACGCGCTGTTCCAGGATCTGGCGCGCCACTTCACGCACCACCAAACCACGGCGCGCGACCGTATCGACGTCCAGAATGGGATAAAAAGGCGGCAACACCCGTTTCCTCCATCATACGCGACGATGCCCGTTTGATCCTCTTGCTAACAAGTTGCAAATGATTTGTAAAAAGGTAGCTTTTTTTGGCTGATTTGAAATAGATCGGCGATAATGAGACATCTTAGCGGCAGGGGGTGGAAGTTGAATCATAAGTCAGCTCTCGCAGTTTCGTCGGCCGCTTCGGCTCCGCACGTTCATGCCGTCCACGACGAACATTGCCGGTGTGTCGAGACCGCCGGCACGGTGGTGGCAACGCGCCTGGTTTCCGGATTTCGCGTGGTGGAAGCACAGTATCCCGCCGGGTTGGAATTGACCCGGCATTTTCATTCGCACGCCTACTTGAGCTATGTGCTTGAAGGTCCGTACTCGGAGGCGTACGGCTCGGCGGCGAGCGTGGTCTGCGCTCCGCAAGTGCTGCGCTATCTTCCGCCGGAACAAGCGCACTCCAACGTGTTCGAAGCCGGTTCGCACTGTTTGCTGGTCGAAGTGGAGCGCGAAGCGCTGAAGCGCGTGGAGGATCACGCGCGCGCGCTGGACCGGCCGGGCGACATCCAGGGGCTCGCCTCCATGTGGCTGGCGCAGCGCCTGTTCCATGAGTTCCAGCAGGATGACGAGCTGGCCCTCGTTTCCATCGAAGGAATTCTGCTCGAAATGCTGGCCGAAGGCGCGCGCCATGCCGGAGAATCCGGACCCGTGGCCGTGATTCCACGGTGGCTGCGGGTCGCGCGCGAGTACCTGGAGGCGAATTTCCTGCACCCTGTCAGCCTCGCCGAAATCGCCGGAGCCGCCGGAGTCCATCGCGTGCATCTCTCGCGCGAATTCCGCCGCTATTTCTCCACCACGGTCGGCGAATTCCTCCGCCGCCGCCGGATCGAGCACGCCTGTCACCTGGTTTCCACCACCAACACCGCGCTGGCCGAAATCGCCATGACCTGCGGATTTTCAGATCAAAGCCATTTCTCCGCGACCTTCCGCCGTCAAATTGGCCTGACGCCGGCGCGCTTTCGTCAGATGTCTCAACAACGATAACGATCGCCAGTCTGGTCTGGAAAGAGATCTATGCGGGAATGGCGATGTAATCCGCGATGGTGGTGGGTTCTGGAACCGGGTCGCCGTCCTCGCGCATGGTTTCAAGATGCATTTCCACCGCGCCGCGGATGAGTTGCTCGGTCTCTTTGAGCGTCGCGCCCGCGGCGACACATCCTGGCAGATCAGGAACATACGCGCTGTATCCTGTCCCGGTCTTTTCGAAGATAACCGCGTACTTCATGCCGTCAATCCCGCTTGCGCCATGATAGCCGTCCTGTTCCACTCGCTTGATCACATCGCGTACCTTCATTTTCGAGAATTACGCAGCGTCGCTCGCCGTGAAATACGCGCAGTCAGGATGATGGAACACCAGCGCGCTCACGCTCGCCTCCGGATCCATCATGAATCCGTCGGTCAGCTTCACCCCGATCTCCTCGGGCTTCAGCAGCTCGAACAGCCCCTGCTGATCTTCCAGGTTCGGACACGCCGGATATCCGAAGCTGTATCGCTTGCCGCGATAGCGCGACGTGAACCGCTCCTGCATGGTCATGGTCGGCGGATCGGGAAAGCCCCAATCCTCGCGGATGCGGCGATGCAGCCACTCCGCGCAGCCTTCCGCCGTCTCGATCGCCAGCGCCTGCAGCGCGTGTGCCAGCAGAAATTCGCCGCGCTGCTTCGCTTCTTCCGAATGCCGCCGCACGCATTCGCCCGCGGTCACCACGAACATCGCCAGATGATCGCGCTTGCCTTCTTCCGCGTCCAGAATATAATCGCTCAGGCACAGCCCGTCCGCTTTCGGCTGCCGTCCGAACCGGAAGGTGTGCAGCGGATTCTTTTCGCCCGGCTCGAACAGATGAATCGAATTGCCGTCGCGTTCCGCTTCGAAGAATTGCCACACCGCGCGGACTTTCATGAACTTCGCGGCTTCTTCTTTCACTTTCTCGACGTCCTGGAATAGCTCCAGCGCCTTCGGATCGCGCTCCGCCAGCAGCTTTTCGAAATTGCCCTTGAACCCCAGATGCCGCCCGTACAGCATGTACGGATTGATGTAGCTCCAGATCTCCTGCAGGTTCGGAACCTCGCGCACGCGCCGGTCGAGATAAGGCGCCGCCGGAATCGGAATATCGGCGCGCACCTTCGCGCTCCGCGACGTTCCCGATATTCTCCACCGCGTGCGATTCCACGCACCGGCAAGTCGACGGTTGTGAAAATGTGTCGGCTGATCGCGACCTCGCGCGTCGCCGGATCCATCAGCTCATTCATGATGCGCAGTCCGGTCATCGCGTCCTTCGCGTAAAACGTCGGCGCTTCGTAGCGGGGCCGATGCGCGTGGTCGTGAATTTCTCCGACAGCGCCGCGCCGCCCACCAGCAGCGGCACTTCCACCCCGTGATCCTTGAAATCCGACGCCGTGGTCACCATCTGGTGCGCGCTCTTCACCAGCAGCCCGCTCAGCCCGATCGCGTCCGGCTGATGCTCCCGCCACGCCTGAATCAGCTCCTCCGGCGGAACCTTGATCCCCAGGTTGATCACCCGGTAGCCGTTGTTCGAAAGGATAATCTCCACCAGATTCTTGCCGATGTCGTGGACGTCGCCCTTCACCGTCGCCAGCACGATCTTGCCGCGCGTCGATGACTCGGTCTTCTCCATGAACCCTTCGAGATAAGTCACAGCGGCCTTCATCGCCTCGGCCGATTGCAACACTTCGGCGACGATCAGTTCGTTGTTGTTGAACAGCCGCCCGACTTCGCTCATCCCCGCCATCAGCGGACCGTTGATAATATCGAGCGGGGCAATGCCTTCCTGCCGCTTCAATTCCAGATCCGCGAGCAGCCCGTCCTTGGTGCCCTCGATAATGTAATTCGCCAGCCGCTGATCCAGCGGCAGCGCCGCCGCGGCGGCTTTCTCTCTCTTCACCGTCTTGCGGAAATGATCGGTAATCGCCGCGATGTGGAATTGATTGATCGCGATCTTCTGCTCGCGCGTCTGCTCCCGCCAGTCTTCCGGAGCATGAATGTCGGGAGGCGGCGTATTGAACAGCAGATTTTCCGCCAGCCGCCGCTCCTCCACCGGAATCGACGCGAACCGCTCCAGCTTCTGCGCATTCACGATCGCCAGGTCGAGGCCGGCCTTCGTCGCGTAATACAGAAAGACCGAATTGACCACTTCGCGCGCCGACGCCGGCAGCCCGAACGAAATGTTCGATACGCCCAGCACCGTCTTCACGTACGGAATATTTTCCTTGATCAGCCGGATCGCGTCGATGGTCTCCACCGCGCCGCCGACGTAATTCTCATCGCCCGTCGCGCAGGGAAACACCAGTGGATCGATGATGATATCCTCGGCCGGGATCCCGTATTTTTCGGTCAGCAGCTTTACCGACCGCTGCGCCACCTGCTAGCTTCCGCTCCCGCGTGAACGCCTGCGCCTGTAATTTATCCTCGTCGATGGTCCCGACAATCAGCGCCGCGCCGTATTCCTTCGCCACCGGGCACATCCGCTCGAACTTCTCTTCGCCGTCTTCCAGATTGATCGAGTTGATGATGCACTTGCCCTGGCACCATTGCAGAGCCTTCTCGACCGCCGCCGGATCGGTGGTGTCGATCATCACCGGAGCCTTGATCTTGGGCATCAGCTTCCCGTAAAACGGGTCGATGTCCTTCAGCTCTTCGCGATCCGAGGACTGCAGGCAAACGTCGATCACGTGCGCGCCGTTCTTCACCTGCCAGCGCGCGATCTCGCTCGCCTCTTCCCACTTCTCCTCGGCGATCATCTGCTTGAACAGCCGCGACCCGATCACGTTGGTCCGCTCGCCCACAATCAGCGGACGGTTCGAATCCTCCGCCTCCACCAGCTCGATCCCCGAATAGTAGGCGCGATGCGACGGCGCGGGAATCGCCCGCGGTGCTCGCCCCGCAACCATCTGCGCGATCGCTTTGATATGCGCCGGCGTCGTCCCGCAGCATCCGCCCACGATGTTCAGCCAGCCATGTTCGACGAATTTATCCAGTTGCTTCGCCAGCGACTCCGGCGTCTCCCCGAACTTGCCCTCTTCGTTCGGCAGCCCGGCGTTGGGATAACAAGAAATCCGCGTCGACGACATCTCCGCCAGCGTGCGGATATGATCCGTCATCAGATCCGGACCGGTCGCGCAATTGAGTCCGATGGACAACAGATCGGCGTGCGCTACGGACGCGTAAAATGCGTCCGCCGGCTGCCCCGCCAGCATCGTTCCCGCGCGCTCGATGGTCCCCGAAATCATCAGCGGAATTTTCACGCCGAGGTCGCGTTCCAGGTCGTGCACCGCGTGCAGCGCGGCCTTGATGTTCCGCGTATCGAACGCCGTCTCGATCAGCAGAATATCCACGCCGCCTTCCACCAGCGCCTGCGCGTGCCGGTAGTAGCTGCTCCGCAACTGCTCGAATGTGATCTGCCCGGTCAGCGTGATGGATTTGGTGGTCGGACCGAGCGAGCCCGCGACGAACCTCGGCTTCGCGCCGGTCGAAAATTCATCCGCCGCTTTTCGAGCCAGTTTCGCCGCCGCGACATTCAGCTCATGCGTCGCCGGCTCGATTCCGAACTCGGCCAGCGCCACGGGCGAGCCTTGAAAGCTATTCGTCTCGATAATATCCGCGCCGGCGTCGAGGTAGGCGCGGTGAATATCCGCGATCCATTCCGGATGGGTGCGGTTCAGGATTTCGCTGCAATTTTCGAGTCCCGCGCCGCCAAAATCCTCGGCCGTTGGATGATAGGCGTGCAGCATGGTGCCCATCGCTCCATCGATCACCAGAATGCGCGAAGCAAGAGCGTCGTAAAGTTGCTGCCGTCGAGTTTGGTCCATGGGCAAGTACGGAAGGTGCTACTTCCATTGTACTTTGCCTCTCGCCCGACCCGACCCGCGCCCCTGAGCCGCGACCAAAGGAAGCGGTCGATCCTTCAAATCCTCAGCGACCCCCAGCATCCACCACTCCCTACGGTCGTGGCTCAGGGCGTCGGCCGGTGCTCACTCCGCCGCCATCGCCGGAGTCTCGGCATTAAAGCTATACCCAAACCCGCGGACGCTGCGGATGAACGCCGCGCCGCCTTCCGCCTCAATCTTCTGCCGCAGGCGGAGAATATAAACGTCCACCGTCCGATCCGTCACCGCGCGATCGTGCCCCCACACCGCATCCAGCAGCTGCTCCCGGCTGAACACCACCCCCGGCCGGCTCATCAGGAACTCCAGCAGACGAAATTCCGTCGCCGTCAGCGAGATTTCCTTGGTCGACAATTCCACCCGGCAGCGCGCTCGATCCAGCTCCAGGTCGCCGCATTTCAATAGTTTCGAGATGGGCGTCTGGCCCCGGAAATGAATCTTGATGCGCGCAATCAATTCGCGCACGAAAAACGGTTTGACGATGTAGTCGTTCGCGCCCAGCTCCAGCCCGACGATGCGATCCGTCTCCGATGCCCGCGCCGTCAGAAAAATGACCGGAATCGCCCCCAGCTCCGGATGCGCCCGGATCGCCTTGCAAATCTCCAGGCCGTCGGAATCCGGCAGCATGATGTCCAGAATAATCAGGTCCGGGCGCTCCCGGCGGCATAATTCGATCGCGCCCTTGCCGGTTTGCGAGCCGGCCATCGCGAAGCCCTCTTTCTCCAGGTTGTATTGGATCAGAGAATAGAGGTCCTGGTCGTCTTCGATCAGTACAATCTTTTTCATATTCTTTTCCAAAGGGTAACCGATCATCCATTACAACGGCATTACAGTTCGATGAAGTCCTTCTGACCGAACCCCCTAGATGCGAACTCCGTAAAATGAATCAGATGCCCGGGACAACCTTGCAATACGTCTATGCCGTGTGGGTCGTCTTCTTCATCGTCTGGCTGATCGCCTCCGGACGGGTCAAGCGGACCGAACGCCAGCAATCATTCCCGAAGCAGATTCCGTATATTCTATTGAACGCGTTGGGCTTCTGGCTCTTGTTTATCCCACAGCTCCGAGTCGGATTTCTCGCCGCGCGTTTCGTCCAGTATTCCCCCGCCATCCAATATGCCGGATTCGCGGTCACCGTCGCCGGCGCCGCCTTCGCCTTCTGGGCCCGCGCGATCATCGGCCGGAACTGGAGTTCGACCGTCACCGTCAAGCAGGACCACGAATTGATCCTACGCGGCCCCTATCAATTCGTCCGCCACCCCATCTACACCGGAATGCTGACCATGATCCTGGGCACCGCGATCGCCATCGGCGAAGTCCGCGGCCTGCTCGCGCTGCTCAGCGCATTCGCCGGATTCCGGCTGAAATCCCTGACCGAAGAACGCTTCATGACCGAACAGTTCGGCGAGCAGTACACCGCCTACAAACGCCGCGTGAAAGCCTTGATCCCTTTTATTTACTGAACGATTTTCCCCCGCGTTTCAGTCACTTCCCGCAGGCAACCGCGTCTGCCGCGTTAAACCATGACGAGCAGACTGAATGACGAGCTAAGAAACGAGCTTAACGGCGAGCTTCGGCGTGGTGCCGGACGTCGACGCCCTTCACCAGGAACAGGACGTCCTCGGCGATATTGGTCGAATGATCCGCGATCCGTTCCAGATTGCGCGTAATCGCCAGCAGATCGAGCGCTGCCTTGATGTTTTGCGGATCCTTTTCCATGAAGCTGACCAGCTCGTGATAGCACGCCGTCCGCAGACTGTCGACGGCGTCGTCGGAAGCGAGCACGCTGCGCGCCAGCTCCGCGTCGCGCGTCACGAACGCGTCCAGGCTCTTGCGCACCATCGACTGCACCAGCCCGGCGATGTGCGGAATGTCGATCATGGGCTTGATCACCGGCTCTTCCATCAGGGATCGAGCCCGTTGCGCGATGTTCACCGACAGGTCGCCCATGCGTTCCAGATCGGTGTTGATCTTCAGCGCCGCGACGATCAGCCGCAGGTCCGCCGCCATGGGCTGCTGCAGCGCCAGCAGGTTGATGGCGAATTCGTCGATTTCGATCTCGATTTCGTTGATGCGCGCCTCGTTGCGGAACACCTCGTCGGCCGCGCTTCGATCCTTCTGGATCACCGCGCTGATGCTGCGCTGGATGGAAGCCTCCACCAGCGAGCTCATCTCCAGCAGCTTGGTCTTCAGTTGTTCTAGTTCTTCGACAAAATGGCGCACGATAGCCTCTTAAAGAGAATGACCCGCGAAATCGATCAGCCGAAACGTCCCGTGACGTAATCTTCCGTTTCTTTCTTCGCCGGAGTCTTGAAGATGGTGGTCGTGCTGTCGAACTCCATCAGCTGGCCCATCAGGAAGAAGCCGGTGTAATCGGCGACGCGCGCCGCCTGCTGCATGTTGTGCGTGACGATCACGATCGTGCAGCTGTCCTTGAGCTGGAAGATCAGATCCTCGATCTTCGCCGTCGCGATCGGATCGAGCGCGGAGCAGGGCTCGTCGAGCAGCAGCACCTCCGGATTCACCGCCAGCGCGCGCGCGATGCACAGCCGCTGCTGCTGGCCGCCGGAGAGGCCGTAGGCCGACTGGTTCAGCTTGTCCTTCACCTCGTCCCACAGCGCGGCGCGGCGCAGGCTGTGCTCCACCGCGATCCCGCAGCTCTGACCGGTTCTGCGTACCCGTTGATCCGCGGGCCGTAGGCGACGTTGTCGAAGATCGACTTGGGAAACGGATTCGAGCGCTGGAACACCATGCCCACCCGGCGCCGCACGTCGTTCACGTCCTGGCCGAAGATGTTCTCGCCGTCGAGCAGGATCTCGCCCTCCACGCGGCTGTGCCGGACCGTTTCGTTCATCCGGTTCAGCGTGCGCAGGAAGGTCGACTTGCCGCACCCCGAGGGGCCGATGAACGCCGTCACCTTCTTGGCGTAGACCTGCATCGAGATGCCGTGCAGAGCCTGGAAACTGCCGTAGAAGAAATTCAGATTCGAGGCGACTCAGCTTGGCCGGCGCCGTCGGCCGCCGCCGCCATGGACGGCGGAACCGGCGCGGGGGCGGATTCGGCGTGTTCTGGGTCCACTGGGAGCATGCATGGGAGTCACTTGGAGTTCACCTTGAAGCGGGTCCACGGTTGGAAAATATCACGCGGGCGAATATGTTGACCGACAAGACCAGCATCAGCAGCACGAATCCCGCCGCCCAGGCCTGCTGGTGCCAGTCCTCGTACGGAGCGATCGCGTAAGTATAAATCATCACCGGAAGAGACGCGGTCGGCTGTTCCCAGCCGGGGCTCCAGAAAGCGGTTGCTGAAGCGGTGAACAGCAGCGGAGCGGTCTCGCCGGCGACGCGCGCCAGATTCAGCATGATGCCGGTGATGATGCCATTCTTGGCGGCCGGAATCACCACCGTGAAGATCGACTGCGCCTTCGGCGCGCCCAGCGCCATCGCGCCCTCGCGCAGCGCGTGCGGCACGCGCGCAGGAATTCCTCGGTGCTGCGCATGGCGATCGGGATCATCATGATGCCCAGCGCCAGGCCGCCGGCCAGCGTCGAAAAATGCTTTTGCGGCAGCACGATCATGGTGTAGGCGAAAATGCCGATGACGATCGAAGGCACGCCGTTCAGCAGATCCGTCACGTAGCGGACCACGAACGCGAACGTGCTTCCCGAATACTCCGCCAGATAACACGCCGCCCAGAAATCCGATCGGCACGCCGACCAGCGGTCGCCAGCAGCAGCAGCTTGGCGCTGCCCACGATGGCGTTGGCCATGCCGCCGCCGGTCTCGCCGACCGGCGTCGGCAGCTTGGTGAAGAAGTTCCAGGCTCAGGCTCTTGCGCGCCGTGCACGAACAGGTAGCCGAGGATGAAGAACAGGAGCCCCGCCGCGAGCACGCGTGCACAGCGCCGGTCAGCGTCAGCATCATCGCGTTCGACGGCTTTCGCGGCGCGATCGAAGCAGGTGCATCAGAGTTTCCCTTCCGGTCCGTGCTCATCACCAGCAGCCGCGCCACGCCGTTGATGACGATGGTGAGCGCGAACAGCACCAGGCCGAGTTCGATCAGCGCGCTCAGGTACAGGTCGCCGGTGGCCTCCGTGAACTCGTTGGCGATCACCGCCGCGATCGAGTAGCCCGGGGCGAACAGCGACGCGTTGATCTTGGGGTCGTTGCCGACCACCATGGTCACCGCCATGGTCTCGCCGAGCGCGCGCGCCAGCGCCAGAAAGATGGAGCCGATGATGCCGCTTGCGCGCGAACGGCACCACCACCTCCCAGGTGGTTTCCCAGCGGGTGGCGCCCAGCGCCAGCGCCGCCTCGCGCTGATCGTCGGGCACCGCCAGAATCACCTCGCGCGAGATCGAAATGATGAACGGCACGATCATCACCGACAGCACGATGCCGGCCGAAAACAGACTGACGCCGTAGAACGGGCCCTGAAAACAGCGGCGTCCAGCCGAGCACCGCTTCGAATGTGCGGCTCGACCGACGCGCAGGATGGGAACCAGCACGAAGATGCCGAGCAGTCCGATAGATCACGCTGGGCACCGCGGCCAGCAGCTCGATCAGGAACGTCAGCGCGTCGGAAATTCGCGGCGGAGCCAGCTCCGCCAGGAAGATCGCCGCGCCGACGCCCAGCGGGATCGCCGATGAGCAGCGCCAGCGCCGAGGTGACCACCGTTCCGTAGATGAACGGCAGCGCGCCGAACTGCTCCGCCACCGGATCCCAGGTGGAGGTGATCAGGAAATGACCAGCCGAACTTGTGCCGCGGAAGCCGCCGAATTCATGTACAGCTCGAACACCAGCAGCGCGGTGATGACGAGCGACACTGGCCGCGCGCAAGCAGCGTGATCAGCGTAGGCGATCTCGTCGCCCGCGCGCAGGCGCTTCCAGAAACGAACGCCCGCCCCCGAACGGGCGGGCGCTGCGTCGGATCGAGTGGCGGCAGGTGCTGACATTCGCGACGCTACTGAATCTTCGCGATCGCCTTCTGCTTCCTTCGCCACCACCGCGCTTCGGCAGCGGCGCGTAGTCGAGCGCTGCGGTCATCGTCTGGCCGTCGGTCAGCATCCACTTCAGGAAGTCCATGATCGCTTTCTTCTTCGCCGGGTCGGCGATCTTCTCCGGAATCAGCAGCCAGGTGAAGCTGGAGATCGGATAGGCTGCCTTGCCCGGCGCGTTGGTGATGGACACGCGGAAATCGTCCGGCATGTCCTTCGCCGCGCCGGCCGCCGCCGCGGTCACGCCGGCCAGACTCGCCTTCACGAACTGCGCCCGCCGCGTTCTTCACCTTGCCGTAGGACATCTTGTTCTGGACGGCGTAGATCAGCTCGACGTAGCCGATGGAGTTCGGGGTCTGCTTGACCTGGCCCGAAACGCCTTCGTTGCCCTTGCCGCCGAGACCGACCGGCCAGTTCACCGAAGTTGCCGCGCCGACCTTGGTCTCCCATTCCTTGCTGACCTTGGAAAGATAGTCGATCCAGACAGTAAGTGGTGCCGCTGCCGTCCGAGCGGTGCACCACGACGATGTCGTGCGTCGGGCAGCTTCACGCCCGGGTTCGCTCTCGGCGATTGCCGGATCGTTCCACTTCGTGATCTTGCCCGAGGAAGATTCCGGCCAGCGCATCCGGCGTGAAATTCAGCTGCGCGGTCACGCCCGGAATGTTGTAGACCGGGACGTCGGCGCCCAGCACCGTCGGGAAGTGCAGGATGTCGCGACTCCGCGTCTTGTCCTTGAAATCCTTCAATCTGCTTGTCGTTCATCGGGCCGTCGCTGGCGCCGAAATCGACGGTGCCCGCGTCACCTGCTGGATGCCGCCGCCGGAACCGATCGACTGATAGTTGAATCTGAACGTTCGGGAATTTCTTGTGGTACTCGTCGAACCACTTGGAGTACATCGGATACGGGAACGTGGCGCCCGCTCCGTTGATCAGAACCTGCTGGCGCGTCGCGCAGCCCGCCGAGCAAGAGTCGATCCCCAGGATCGCCTCCTAATGTTCTTATTCATAATTCGTCTCCTTTATTTAATCAAGCTTGTGTTACAGAACATGACTTACTTCACCACCGAGGTTGGAGCGGACCCGGGCAGGGTGTAGCGGAGGTTGACAGAAGCCCATGCGAAAGATGGGCATTGGTGGGGCGTCCCGCAGCCACAAGCCACGGATTCCGTTGGAGATAGGAGTATTGGAACATGAGGTTGATGGCGCCCCACTTGGGATCTTTCATCAGCGTGGTATTGGTGCCGAAGGTGATTTCCTGGATGGCTCGATTCTGGCCGTCGCTCGGCGATCGGACCATAGCCGATCTTGGCTGGTACCGTTGGCGTCGAGCGCCATGATTCTTCCGATGTAAACGCCGCCGTAGTAGGCGTAAAACAGGGTCTTTCCCATGGTTGCTTCAAAACCGGTCACGGTCGATGCCGGAATGGACCAGCGACAGGCTGCCGTTGGCGCGGATGATGAAGTCCGGCGCCTGGCCGAAGATGTAGCGGCCGCCGCCGGCGCTCCAGAAGTTATTGGTCACGATGCGCAGGTTCTTGGTCAGCAGCGAAGTTCAGATTGATCGATCCGCCGCCGCCGACCTTGCTGATAGGTCTGGCAACTGCAGGGCTGCTGGCGGGGTTCGAGATCTTGTTGGTGATCTCGACGCCGGCGATTTCGAAGTGGAATTTGCTGGCTGGGATCGAAGGCGAGTCTTGGCGATGATGTCGGGAGCGAGCGCAGCCGCGGAAATCACGCTGGTTCCGTTGTTGACCTGGCTGCCGAGAATGCCGGCGATGGCCGCCGGGAGCCGTGATCGCGCTGCCGCCGTTGCCGCCGCCGACGTACGGCTCGGAGTTTTCGAGCGAGACAGGCCGAAGGCGACTTTATCGCTGGGGTGGAATCCGAAGCGGAAGCCCGGGATGCGGCCCCAAACCAAGCCCGCCTGGTAATTCACGTCGATGTCTTGCGAATAGAAGATGTCGCCAGGCAGTGGAGAAATGCCCTTTCGATTCGGAGTCATCAGGCTCCAGGACTGTCCGGCCAGAAATTCGAACTTGCCCTTGGTCAGGTCAACCCAGTACAAGCGCAGGCGGAACACGTACGGGTTGCTGCTGACAGCCAGGCCGCCATTGGGAGGATTGCCGAGCTGACCCAAAAAGTCAGACTCCCAGTAGCCGAGGACCTTGCAGTCGCTGGCCACGCGCGTCGACGCGGGCGCCGATGCGCGAGTTCTGGATGCTCAGGCGCGTTTCCGTCAGGCTGCCGGCCTGCGTATTGCCGTAAGGAATGCTGCCGAAATTGGTGCCGATGCCGGATCCGGGATTGGTGGACCGGCTGACGGCGGTCATATCCATGAATCCGACCGGGCGTGATGTAGGCGTCGCCGATTTTCAACTGCGTGGGAAAGGTTCCGTCATTCGAAATTGCAGCCTGCTGCGGAGCCGGAGGCGGCACAGCGGCGGTAGGATTGAACACCGGCGCGGGCGCGGGTGGAGCGGGCGGAATGGCTCCGCCGGTGCTGGCCACGTCGCCGAGGCTCTGATGGATGGCCGGCGCGGCAACCACCGCGGGCTGATCCGACTTTTTCTGGCTCGCCAGTTCCCGGCGAAGCTCGTCGATCTGCTGTTGCTGCTCCAGCAGCATTTTTTGAGCTGTTCAATATCGGAACTTTGCGAGGCGGGCGCCGCGGTCGTTTTTGTTTCGCCGCTATCGGTACCCGGCTTATTATCGGAAGCCGACAGCGGCAGCATCAGGCCGAGGAAACAAGCCAGCAGCGACGCGGCGACGCGGTAATGCTGTGTCCTTCTTATCATGAAGATCTCCTGTGTAGTCTGTTCCGGAGTCGCCGAATCCCCGAGGTTTCGGCAAGCCCCCAGATCCCGTTTAGAAAAGCGAGGTGCGGGAAGTGAAGCTTATCGGTCCGGAATTAGCGTGTAATGAATCTACGATTACAACCGTGTGAACACGAGATATTAGCGGTTAGAGAGGAACGAATCGGCGGCTTCAAAAGTGTCGAAGCAGGGCAGAAGTCCATCCACATGAGTTACTTCGAACAAAGTGCGGATGCGGTCGGAAACGCCGGTGATGGCGAATCCACGATGGGTTCTCTGGCAGGAGGCGAAGACGCTGATGACGGACCCGAGGCCGGCCGAATCCATATAAGGCACGGCGGAGATGTCGATCAGGACCGGCTTCGAATGTTCCTCGCGCGACGCGGTCTGAAATTCGAACAGCGTCCCGAGCGTCAATGGGCCGGTAAGCGTAATCACCCTGGCGCCCGCTGGGCTATCGGACAGTTGGATCACGAGTTGTTCAGATCTGCCGGGAGTCACTAGTCAGATACTCTACCGCAGCGGCTATGACAATTTGGTGAGCAATAAATTACGGTTCCGTGACGACCGGAGTCCGCGCATAGGCGGGTTGCGCCGATTTGAACAGCAGAGTGAAGGTGGTTCCGCGGCCCAGCTGGCTTTCGACCTTAATGGCGCCGTTCATTCTTTCGACCACGTGCTTGACGATGGACAAGCCGAGTCCGGTGCCGCCGACCTGGCGCGAGCGGGCTTTGTCGACGCGATAGAAGCGCTCGAAAATGCGGGGCAGGTCCTCCGATGGAATGCCGACGCCGGTGTCGGAGATGACAATCTCGACGTCGCCCTGAAGCGCGAGGGCAACGCGGACGCGAACTTCGCCGCCCGGCCGGTTGAACTTGATGGCGTTGGCCAGCAGATTGAGCAGCGCTTGTTCCAGGCGGAGCCGGCTGCCGGAAACGAACACGTCGTCCACCTGATCGCGGACCAGGCTGACCTCCCGGTGCCGCGCTTCGCCGGCGAGCGTGGCGAGCGCCGAATCGAGCACTCCGCGCAGGGAAATGATCTCGGGCTCGGCGGGCTCGGTGCCGGATTCGAGCTCGGACAGAATGAGCAGGTCGCCGGCGATGCTGTTGCAGGCGAACGGCGTTGGCGCGGATGATTTCGACGAACTGGCGGTTGTGTTTCTGATCCTCGAGAGCGCCGTCGAGCAGGGTATCGGCGTAGCCGATGATGCCGGCGAGCGGCGTGCGCAGCTCATGCGAGACATTGGCGACGAAATCCTTGCGCACCTGCTCCAGACGCTCCAGATCGGTGATGTCGTGCAGGATGGCGATGGCCCCACGGCCGGTGGGCATGTCGAGAGGAGTGGCCTGAATCTCGAAAGTCCGCGCGTGCGCGGCCGAGAGATTGAAGCGCTGTTTCTGCCGGTCGCCGCTGTGCACGCACGCCGCGCAGCAGCGCATGCAGATCGGGATCGCGAATCAGCTCCAGCAGCAGGCGGCCTTCGGGACGCGCGCCGCGAAAATCGATGGCCCTGAGAAACGCCGTGTTGCTGAAGGTGACGCGCAGATCGTGATCGACGGCGAGCACGCCTTCGGCCATGCCGGAGAGAATCGCTTCACGGCGCGCGGATTCGAAGCGCAGGCGGTCGAGCAGGCGCTGCAACTCGACCGCAACACCGGCGATGGACCGTTCGAGCGACCCCAGTTCATCGCGCGAGTCTTCGAGCGGCCGATCCTTGAGCGTGCCTCCGGGGAAAGATTCGGCCAGCAGCTTCAGGCGCCGGATGCGGAGGCTGAGCGAGCGGGACACCAGGAACGCGATCCATAAAGCGAGCGCGGCGGAGCCGGCCGAGATGATGAAAATGCGTTCGCGCACGGCAGTGGCCGTGAGCTCGCTCGCGGGACGGGTGAGCGTATAATCCACCGCGAGCAGGGTGATGCCTAGCAGCATCAGAGCCATCAATAAAAGCCGTCGAAACAAAGAACCGGTCACGCCAGGTAGAACCTATCGATCTACAGCCTAACAGGTACGGCGGGAAGTGGGAAGAACTAATATCGGAAGGGCTCGAGATTGGCGTATTGAGGCGGGATGGGAATATCGTCGGGGTCGACCTCAACCACTTTGCCGCCGCGGTAGAAACTCATAGTGACCTTGGCCTGGCGATGCAGCAGGACGGCGCGATAGAAGGCTTTATCCAGGGCTTCTTCGACGGCGGTCCCTTCGCGCATGATCTCGCCAATCGATTTGCGGACACTGCTATTTTCCGCCATGGTTGTATTCCTTTTTCAGTCTACTCCACAGCTTCCGGTCGATGATGTTTTCGTCCTCGCCGATTTCGCGATAAGCGACCACTCGGCGAGGCGTGTCGGAGTTGTCAAAGAATTTCCAGCTCGCGGCAAGCGGTGAGTACAGTTCGAAGAAATTGCGGAGACCCGCGGTGTAGCGGCGACGGATGGTTTCTTCCGGGACCGAATGCCCGCCGAGAGCCTGGCGCTCATGGACTCGGCGGATACAGACATCGGGCGACGGCAGCCAAAAATAAAGCAAGTGGAAGCGATAGCCCGTGTTGGTCAAGTCGCGGATCCACGGGGCGAACGTGCGGCTCGCGAGCGTCGATTCGAACGCGACATTCTTCCTTTGTTTCGCGAGCGAATGCAAGCGTGCGAGCATTACCCGTCCGGCTTCCATCGCTGCGCCCGTGGGTTGAAAGGCCGACAGTCCGCGAGCAATCACATCCGCGTTGACGAATTCATCCACGGAAAAAGCGCCCCGAAGCAGATCGGGAGCAGCGGTGCTTTTTCCCGCGCCATTCGGACCCGCGAGCAGAATCAGATCAACTTGGCTCGCCATGAGAGGGGAAGGATTACAATCCGAACACGAAAATCGCATGGCCGGCGGCAACGGCGACACGTTGTTTGCCGTCGATCAGAAACGAGACGGGATTCGATTCCATCGATCCGCCGGTTTGAAAGTCCCACAGCGATTTTCCGGTCATGGCATCGAGCGCATAGAAATTTCCTTCGGCCGATCCGCCGAACACCAGGCCGCCGGCGGTGCCGAGCACTCCGACCCACGGCGGCGACTGGAGATGGAACGCCCATTTTTGTTTACCGGTGGAAACATCCAGCGCCTTGATCGCGCCCGAGGCGTCGTCGCCGTTTAAAGCGCGCTCGCCTCCGCCGGCAAAAAAGGTTCCGGGTTTATACTCAGCTTCGCCTTTGAAATAGATCGAGCCCATTTCGCGCACCGAGACATAGAATTGATGGCGGCCGGGATCATAGGACGGGCTGAACCAGTTGGTCGCGCCTTGCAGGCTGGGCCAAACCATGGTGCCTTTTTCGCTCGGCTCGGAACCGGCGATCACTTGCGGACGGCCGCTATCGTCGAGGCCGGTGGCCCAAGTCTGTTTCGAATAGGGCGTGCCCGATAAAAATTCTCCGGTGGTGCGATCGAGCAGGTAATAAAACGCGTTGCGATTGGCCATCGCGACCACCTTGCGAGGCTTGCCGCGAATGGTGGCGTCGAGCAGCACGGGAATTTCGGTGGCGTCCCAATCGTGGGTGTCGTGCGGGGTGAACTGAAAATACCAGCGCAGCTTTCCGGTATCGGCGTCGAGCGCGACCAGCGAGCAGGTGTACAGATTGTCGCCGGGCCGTGGATCGCCGTTCCAATCGGGGCCGGGATTACCGACGCCCCAATAGATCAGCTTGAGATCGGCGTCGTAGGAGCCGGTGACCCAGGTGGAGCCGCCTCCGGTTTTCCAGGAGTCTTTGGTGTGCCAGGTGTCGTTGCCGGGCTCGCCTTCGCCGGGGATGGTCCAGAAGCGCCACAAACGTTTTCCGGTCTTGGCGTCGTAGGCGTCGATGAAGCCGCGTATGCCGGCTTCGCCTCCGCTGATGCCGGTGATGATTTTCCCGTCGACGGCGAGAGGCGCGTTGGTGATGCAGTGACCGAGCTTGTAATCGGCGACCTCGGCATCCCAGCGGACGGCTCCCGATTTCGCGTCGAGCGCGACGATGTGCGCGTCGAGCGTGCCGACGTAGACCATATCGCCGAGCACGGCGACGCCGCGATTGACGCGGCCGAATCCGATGGTCTGGAGATCCTTAGGCAGCGTTCGTTCATAGGACCATAGGGGGCGGCCGGTGCGCAGGTCGAGCGCGGTGACCACGGTGGGCGGCTCGGTGATGTACATGACGCCGTCGGCGACGATGGGCGTGGTCTCGACGTTGCCGCGGTCCTTCACCTGGTAGACCCAGATCGGTTTAAGGGCGGCGGCGTTGGATGGCGTGATTTGGGTGAGCGGCGAGAAGCGATGCGCTTCGTAGTTGCCGGAGTAGGTGAGCCAGTCGGCGGGATCGGCTTTGCGGATGCGGTCGTAGGAGACTTGGGCGGAGAGGGTGGCGGCGAGGCAGAGGAGGGCGGGTGTGGTTTGAAGTAGGGGCATCCACCGCTTCCTTTGGTCGCGGCTCGGGACGGATGACAGCGCTGGAAGGAGTGTTGACGGAATTTGCGGGATCGATGGACGCACACAAGTCTTCATGATTGGCCTCTCAATCCGGCTAGATAGGAAATTAAATCGTCGAGTTGCCCGGGGTTGAAATGGGATTCGGGCATGAGGGACTGGTGAAATTCCTTTTTCATGTCGCGCAGATCCGACTTACGGAAAGAATGGAAGCGGCTGGCGGAGTCTCGCAGTTGAATGGTGAAGGTATCTTCGTTGACGCGGATGCCGCGGAGGGTCTGGCCGGCGCGGGTGGTGACGGAGACGACCAGGTATTGCGGAGGAACGGAGGCGCCGGGCTGGACCAGGGATTCGCGAAGGTAGGCCGCGTTGCGGCGGGCGCCGATGTCGGAAAGCTCGGGTCCCAGGCTCGCGCCGAAGCCGTGGATGATGTGGCATCCGGCGCATCCGGAAGATTGATAGAGCGCACGGCCGCGAGTGGGATCGCCGGGCAGAGGTTCCACAGCGATGCGCCCGAGAGACCGGACGTAAGCGGCGATCAGCTTTGCTTCGCGATCGTCAATTTGCCAGGAGCCGGGCATTTCGGTGCCGGGGATGCCCTGCTGGATCACCTGGACCAGTTGATCGTCGGTGGGCGCGTGGCTCAGCGTGGGTTGGGCGAGGTTGGGGCCTCGACCGCCGAGTCCGGTTTCGCCATGGCAGAGAGCACAGTGGCTCTCGAATAGTTTCTTGCCTTGCGCGTCGTCACCCTGCGCGGCGAGCAGGGCGGAAAACAGCAAAAACAACCAGGCCCTTTTCACAATGGCTTGAGATTATCACAACCGATTCCCGACTAAATAGACAAATGCTTCGCATCCTGATCGCGATCGCGATGGCCGGCGGGTTACTGGCGCAAACGGCCAAGCCGGCGGTGAAAAAGGCCGCGCCGGCGCAAGGGACCACGGCGCAGGAAGACAAGGCGATCGAGGCGAAGATTCAGGAGAAACTGGCGAAGTCGAAAATCGGAAAGGACGGGTTCAAGGTCCATGTGCAGGGCGGAGTGGCGACGTGGGAAGGGTCGACCGATGTTCTGCAGCACAAGGGCGCGGCGACGCGGATGGCGAAAACGGCCGGGGCGAAGGCGGTGGTCAACCATATTAAGGTGAGCGACGCGGCTAAACAGGGGGCGACGGATAATCTCGAATCGGGGCGGCGGCGCGCGCAGGTGAAGCGCGGGGATCCTCGAACGCAGCAATGATCGATTTGTGGCGGAACTGATAACCTGAAACGTTGATGGTCCGCTGGATACAATCCATAGGCCTCGCCGTTGGCGGCGTGGTCGCGAGCGCTTATGTTCTCCCGTTCCGCGATCGCCGGCTCCAGGGTGGCAGGGGTGTGATGGCCGCGTCGGAGGTCCGGATGATCGCGCTCGCGCTGGCGAGCATTCCTTTGGGGATCCTGATTCTACTGTTCGCGGTATCGCGGCGGTTTCGTCAAAACGTCACGCCATGGAAGGCGGGCTTGTCCGCATTCATCGCCGGTCTGGTTCTGCTGATACTGACGGCGTGAGGCTTTCGACGGGCGATTCCGTATCTCCAGCGGCACTTCGCTAGAATAAAAACCTGCATGGCACGATTTCCCGGTGTGGATTACCTTCTGATCGACTCTCAGTTCAGTGAGCAGGAACTGCTGGTGCGCCAAACGGCGCGGCAGTTCGTCGACGAGCGGGTGATTCCGGTGATTCGCGACTGCTTCCGCGATGCGCGATTCCCGCGCGAACTGATCCCGCGAGATGGGCAAGCTCGGATTCTTCGGCGCGAATCTGGAAGGCTACGGATGCGCCGGGATGAGCAACGTCGAGTACGGGCTGATGATGCAGGAACTGGAGCGCGGCGATTCGGGCGTGCGCAGTTTCGCCAGCGTGCAGGGCGCGCTGGTGATGTATCCGATTCTGACCTATGGCAGCGAGGAACAGAAGCAGCGCTGGCTGCCGAAGCTGCAATCGGGCGACGCGATCGGATGCTTCGGCTTGACCGAGCCCGGCTTCGGCTCGAATCCGGCGGGCATGCTGACCAAGGCGCGTCGCGACGGGTCGGACTGGGTGATCAACGGCGAAAAGACGTGGATCACCAACGGATCGGTCGCCGATGTCGCCATCGTGTGGGCGCGCGCCGAGGACGGGATTCGCGGATTCCTGGTCGAGAAGGGCACGCCGGGATTCTCGTCGTCCGAACTGCACGGAAAATTGTCGATGCGCGCGTCGGTGACGGCGAGCCTCGCGTTGAGCGACTGCCGGGTTCCCGAGAGCGCGATGCTGCCGGGCGCGAAGGGCCTGAAGGGTCCGCTGGGATGCCTGACGCAGGCGCGCTATGGGATCGGCTGGGGAGTGATCGGCGCGGCGATGGACTGCTACGAAACGGCACGGTCCTATTCCGTGCTGCGCAAGCAGTTCGACGACAAGCCGATCGCGTCGCATCAACTGGTGCAGGAAAAGCTGGCCGACATGATCACGGAGATCACCAAGGCGCAGTTGCTGGCGCTGCACTGCGGGCCGGTTGAAGGATCAGGGCAAGATCGAGCCGGCGCACATTTCGATGCTGAAGCGGAACAACGCTGCGAATCGCGCTCGATTGCGCGCGCCAGGCGCGGGACCTGCTGGGCGGCAACGGCATCATGGACGAGTATCCGATCATGCGCCACCTGTGCAACCTGGAAACGGTGAAGACGTACGAGGGCACGGATCACATCCACACGCTGGTGATCGGCGAGCGGGTGACGGGCGTGGCGGCGTATAAATAGGGCATGGTAGGATAAGAGGCAAGAGATCCTCGCCGGAATTTCGTATGGTTTACCTTCTGACAACTATTCATGTGATTGTGTGTTTGTTCCTGGTGGTTGTGGTGCTGCTGCAAAGCGGCAAGGCGGCGGACCTGGCCGGCGCGTTCGGCGGCATGGGATCGCAGACGGTATTCGGGCCGCGCGGATCGGCGACGGTGCTTTCGAAGGCGACCACCATCGCGGCGGCGCTGTTCATGGTGACGTCGCTTATCGCTGTCGATCCTGGCGACGCGCGAGCGGCGGAGCGGCGCCGGCGATCTTCGATAAGACAAGCCAAGCCGGTTCCGGCGCAGACAGCAGCCCGCGGTGCCGGCGCAGCCGGGTCAACGGTGCCGATCCAGGTGACGCCATCGGTGAACGGCGAGCAGGGAGCAGCCGCAGTCAGACCGGTTCCGGTGCCGGTGACTCCGACGCGCCGACGCACAGGCAAAAGAAGTAAGAGTTATCCACCTGCGGAGGTGGCGGAATTGGCAGACGCACTAGCTTGAGGTGCTAGCGGGAGCAATCTCGTGGGGGTTCAAGTCCCCCTCTCCGCACCATTTTATCTCTTGTAGTTTCATTAGTTTACGGCCCCCGATTTTTTCGTGTGACTCACGTGTGACTGGAACTGTAACGGGCGCCGTCTGAAAATGGGCCAATCATGAGTCGGTCGATGTTGTCCTGACGCCCTTTGGACCACTTTCCGTAATGCTTCCGGACAACCGCCGGGCTGTTTCCCAAGAATGTCCGCGACCTGCTCGAACGTGGCGCCCTGTTCCAAGAGCCGGGTTGCCAGCGTGTGGCGATAACGGTGGGCATGGGCGTTCTTCACGCCTGATTTCTTGAAGACGGCTGCCAGCGTTCGCTCCGCGATTCCCACCACGGCCCTTCTGGCAGTGTTCCCATTCCAGAAAAAGTACGGGCAATCGGGCGCCGCGTTTCGGGGCAGTGGCAGCGCATCGAGTGCCAGTTTCAGACTCTCGGGGATCGGCAGGAACACCGGCTCGCCGCTTTTCTGCGTTCGAACGAATATGCGCGATGTGGATTTCTCCACGTCCCAGGACACGGCGTCCCTTCGGAGCGTGCACACATCCGAAATCCGAAGAGCCGTGTGGCGGAGCAGCAGAACCATCGCACGAGCCCGGAGCCGCTCGTAAACAGCGTCAACGCGCTTGTACTTGGCTCCGCCGATTTGATCGCAGGCCGCCAGGATTCGTCTCTCCTCCTCGTGCGTGTAGGGGACAACTTCGTTGGGCTTGAGATTCCGAGGCGATTTCATCTCCTTCGCCGGATTGGCGGTCAGCCAGCGATGGCTTACGCAATGCCTGAAAAAAGTTCGAAGCGCCTGCAACTCGACTTTCCAGGTGACCAGACTGATTTTGCGAGAACGATGATAGTCCTCCAGCACGTCAAGGTTCACGTCGCTCAATTCGGAAATCCTCTCGCGATCGCAGAACGCCACGAGCAATCGCAGTTTGGTCCGGTACTTCCGCCAGGTCGAAAATTCGAGATCACCCTGGAACTTCCGATTCTGGTCAATCTCGCCATGACTCGCCAGAAACCGGCGGTCGGCGTCCGAAATCGCGTGTGGTGCCGTACTGACGGAAGGGGCACCCGCCTCGGTTACTAGGCGGCGCTTCTCGTCGATTCTCCGGATGACGTCCGCGAGGCGGCGATCTGCGAGTTTCCGACTGCGGGTCTTTAGCGATTGGCGGACCCGTTCGCCGTAGTACTTGCCGTCAACGTGGAAGGGGCAATCGCATTTATCGGATCGGGTATCCCGACCGCCGGGACCGAAATACTGACACGATCTGAGGTGACGACGGAACGCGTACAGCTCATTATCTCGTTTCACGTGTTCACATTACCTCGCGCACTCGTCGCAGAATCCCGTTCGGTGCCGTCCGCTTCTCATAGATCCGGGCGGCAGCGCTGGGTGAAATCATAATCGTGGTGTAGTCGCGTTTCGAGCGGCGGCCGGTATTCGGCTGGCTGAAGTCGGCGCCGAGTTCCTGTTTCAGGTGGTCGCTGAGCGCGCCGAGAGGGCAGCGGTGGTGTTGACCACAAACCTGCCGTTCTCCGAGTGGACCCAGGTCATCCCCAACGCGCGGCTGTGCAAAGCTTTGCTCGACCGCATCACCGATCGCGCGCACATTCTGGAAACCGGCACAGAGTCTTACCGGTTCCGCCGCACTGCGGAGAAACAAAAGAGAGGAGCCAAACAGAACTGACCGGAAAGCCGTGGAAATGACGGTCCGTGGAAAGCCTGGAAAACCAAACCCAGGTTTTCCACCCTTCCCACCGCCCTTGGAAATCGCTCCGCGATTCCCACATTCCCACCGCTTTGACGACTAGATCCTTATATATAGGTGGCCCAAGCCGCCTCACCGCAGAATCAATAACTTAGGGGTGGGCCAAATTAAACCGCCGAAATGGGCCAAGTACTCCTGCCAAACGCATTGTTGGAAGGCGGTGACCGACTGGAGGCGATCGTAATAGTCGGCGGCGCCGCTGTTGGTGGAAGTGCTGGCTCCGGCTTTCGGATACTGGTTCGCCATGAGCAGAATTTCTTCCGCGCGTGGGACGGGCAAGGGTCGCAGCAGAACCGATTGAACGATCGCGAAAATCGCTGTATTGGCCCCTATACATAAGGCTAAGGTCAATACGACGTGGTTGAAAAACTCTTGTCTTTCAGCAGTGACCGGACGGCAAATTTCAGATCGCGATAGATCGTTTGCATGAAGTCCCTTAGAGTCAGATACGCACCCGCGCCACCCGGAGTTCCCCCTGGATGGGGAAGCGCCTCGCCGATGAGAAAATCGCCGGCGAGGCGGATGCTTCAAACGCTAAGTGTCGTCTGCTACGATCTGCGCGATTCACCAAACGGCGGTGAACGTTTCTTTTCTAGAACTGGAATTTCAAAGCTAACTGGATCTGGCGCGAGCTGCCGAAATCTCCGGCCGGCGCCCGTGTTCCACTGGTAATCAGGCCCAGCGTCGACGAACCGATGGTGGTCACCGGGTTGGTGAAGTTGGTGTGATTGAACAGATCGTAGGCGTCGCCGCGAATTTGGAAATTGTATCTTTCCCGGAACTTGATGTTCCTGACAACCGCCACATCAAGGTTCGAGAAGCCTGGGCCGATGACCACGTTGCGGCCGAGGTCTCCGAAACCCAGCACCGTTCCCGGCGTGGTGCCCTGGTTCACGAACACCGACGGATTCTGAACGTAGGTGACCGACGTCGGGCTGCCGTTGGTCGCGGGCGCGACGCCGGTAACCACGTTGCCAGTCACATTCGGACGAAGCGTCCCGGCGCCGGTAAACGAGGTGTTGGACAGATGGAAGTTTTGCGGGTTACCGCTTTGCAGGGTCTCGATGAGCGACAGCTGCCAGTCCTTGGCGAATATGTTGTGCTGGAACGGCAGCGAGTAAATGCCGCTCAGGACGAATCGATTCCGGGCGTCGAAATCGGAAAGTCCGCGGTCGCCGGCGATGTTGTTGCTGTCCTGAATCACCAGACCCTGGACGTTTCGGGAATTGTCGTCGATCGATTTTGAGAACGCGTACGATCCGTCGAATTGGAGACCTTTGGCGAGTCGCTTCTTTACAGTAAGCCACAACGCCTGGTAGGAGGAATTGCCGTCGCTCTCGTATACATTAATGTTGGCGAGAGGCACCCCGGGATCGATGGGGCTGCTCGAAGACAGCACTTTGTAAGGGCGAACGCCGTTGACGAATTGATTGTAGTTACGCTCGACGTTCAAATCGGTGCCCTTACTGCCGACGTAACTGGCGGTGAGAGCGTAATCCCTGCCCAACTGCTGCTCGATGTTGAAGTTCCATTCCGAGAAGTATGCGTCGTGATAATTGTGCGCGACCGACACCGGCGCAACGGAACCGGAAGCCAATGGGTACGCATTGCCCAGGGTCACAAACGAACCCGACGGGGGCGTATAGGAAACGGGGAACGCGTTAGGCGGATTGGACGCGAGCCCGGTCACCAGACCCAGCGTCGGTTGATCGGTCATGATGGCGTAGGCGCCGCGGATCACGGTCTTCCCGTTCTTGAAAGGATCCCAGACCAGGCCCACGCGCGGCTGGAAATTCAAAGCGCTTTGTTGATAGGCGAGGCCCGGTCCGCTGCCGGTTCCGACGTGCTGCAAGGTATCGGTGAGGGGATCGAACACGACGAAACGGTTTTCGGCCTCGGTCGGCGTGCCATACCAGTCATAGCGAAGACCCAGGGTCACGGTGAATGTGGGTGCGACTTTCCAGGTGTCGGTGGCGAAGGCGCCAAGCGAGCTGCCATAGGTCCGATTGGACCGGTTGGAGGGGTTGACGGAGAAACTATTGGCCTGATCGGCGAGAAAGGCCGTGATGTTGGGGAAGGCGAACGTGCCCGGCGTGGACGCGAAATTGTCTGAATTCTGGCGCCGGAATTCGCCGCCAAACTTGATGATGTGGTTGCCGTGCACCCAACTCAACGTGTCGGAGAAGCTGCCCACGTTGTCGCCGCGGCCTTGCGGAAATCCGTTGATGCCTCCGAACGTAAACGCTCCGGAGACGGTGATCTGAGGAAGCCCGATGGCGGAAGTGACGCCACTATTGATTCCGTATGCCGGAGCAGCGAAATTGTTGTCGGCGAGGAACGTGATATAGATCCGGTTTCCACCGGCGCGGAATTCGTTGGTCAGCGTCGGGCTGATGGTCCAGTCCTCATTGAACGTGAGGAGTTGCCGTTTGCCGTTGCGCTGGTCGCCGCCGCCCGGGAAGCTATTTCCGTCCGTGGAGGGCGGCTCGTTGCGCTGATCCCTTTGAATCGCGTAATAGAAATTAAGGCGATTCGAATCGTTCCACAAATAGCTGACATTGGCCGTGCCCTGTTCGATGTTCACCGGCGCACTGGCCGAGCCCGCGAACTGGTTGGTTCCTGAATTGGGAAGCGGGATCAGGGGCAATAATTTCTGAATGATCGGGTCACTGGTCGCCAGCGCCTGCGCTCGCTGCGCCGACGTCAGTACGGTGGCGGAAAGCGGTACCGCCTGGCGCTGGCGCAACTGTTCATAACTCAAGAAGGTAAATAGCTTGTTCTTTATGATGGCTCCGCCGCCATCGCCGCCGAACTGGTTGCGGATGAACTCGGACTCGGGATTCGGCACCAGGGTGCCGGCCACGGTCACGTGAGTTGGGTTGGAAAAATTGCGAGCGTCGAAAAAGTCGTTCCGCAGATATTCGTAGGCCTCGCCGTGCCACTCGTTGGTCCCGGAGCGGGTGGCGATATTGACGATCGAGCCAGAATTACGTCCATATTCCGCGCTGAACGTCGAATTGTCGATCTTGAATTCGTCAACAGTGTTGATCGTGGGCTGAAAAGTGATCTGGTTCTGATTGGGATCGCTAAGATTAATCCCGTTGATCATGAAATTGACGCTGTCCTCGCGGGCGCCGGCGGAATTGAACGAGAACGAGCCCTGGCCGCGCAGAGGCGCAGTGAGAAAACCGTTCGCCGGCGGAGTGACGGTGCCGGCGGTCAGCAACGACAGATCGATAAAATGGCGCCCGTTCAGCGGGATCTCCTGCACGGTATGCGCGTTGACCACGCTTCCGAGCGTCGCGGTGCTGGAGTCGATCAAAGGAGCGGCCGCAGACACCTCGATGGTCTGCGTCGCGGTGGCGACCTGCAGAGTAAAGTCCTGTCGCAGCGTGGTGCCGACGGACAGTTCGACGTTTCTGGCCGTCATCGTCTGCATGCCAGACGATTTCACTTCGATGGTGTAGGTTCCGACGCGCAACGATGGAACCAGGTAGACCCCGGCGCTATCCGTCTTAGTGAGGCGCTCCTCGCCAGTGGCGTCGCTTTTGACGCTGATGCTCGCGTTAGGCACGGGCGAACCAGTGGCGTCCGTCACGGTGCCGCGAATGCTCGAAGTGGATTGAGCGAAAGCAATTCCGCTGAAAATCAGACAAAAAATCCCGAAAATCGGCAAAGTAATCCGCCGCAAGATGAACACGACACTACCTCCCTTAGAAGCGAACTTGATGCCGAGCTTACCATAAAATGTCATCGAAATATAGCATCCAGTTAACGGTTTCGCCACGAGTGCAGTTCCCAGAAAGCGGGAACTGTTTTTAACTGGCGCGCCGCAAACGTGCGGCTGGATGCCAGCCCGCGGGCACTCGCCGACCCACCGGCCATCCCCGCTCGCATTGCTTCTTTGACGATCTCGCGTTTTCAAGCGCAATGCCGGTGACGATTTGGATGAGGAAGGCAATGAGCGTCGCACTGCCGAGCACGTAAAACCAGGCCGACTTACGCGCACGCGGAACTGGGTGCTTCATCAATGGCCCGATCAGAGTCGAAACGCCAGTGATGTCATCGAACCAGTTCCACGCCTGCTTGAGGATTCGCATCTCTCCAGTGCCTCCCCTAGGTGATTGGAACAGGGCTCGTCAGGATCTGCACTTCGTCGTTTTGGACGCGGACCGGATACTGATTCAGCGGTTTGGGCGGGGGTCCGGAAGCCACGGACCCGTCCGCATAAAAGACGCCGCCATGGCAGGGGCACATGAACAGGTTCGCGTCTGCCAACCAGCGGACGGGGCAACCCAGATGCGTGCAATTCATCGAAAACGCGATGAATCGGTCATCGCCAACGCGACGGACCCAGGCCGCAGTCTGGGCCGTCACACCGGACCAAGGCAATGGAGATGGGTCGAGGAACGATACATTTGCTGTCGACCCAAGCCGGAAATCGTTCAACTTACCCACGGTCCGCCAGACCTGTGGCGCTTTTCGAAGGCCAAGTAGAAAACCGATGCTGGGGATCAGGCGCCGGGGTTTCCAGGCGTGACGCAGATAAACATCACCGTTCCGTAAAACTCTCCCACTGGCAGCAGCGTTTCCTTGATCGTTAAATCCGCGGACGGAGCCGTGATCAGTAACGCAGCGACCGTTGCGGTGCAGTAAAGCCGGAACCTGAACGCTCCCTTTGATTGATAAGGGAACAATTAGAGACAAGCGATGTTCCGAAAGGCGGGCTTTAGGGATACATATGGAGCGGCAGGCTCGCTCGTCATCGTATTGGTATGGGTATATTATTCGGCGCGGGTGCTTTTTCTGGGCGCTGAATTCACGCGAGCCTACGCCTGCCGCCTCGGCTCAATGTGCCCGCCTGAGAAGGACCACCTCGGCTCCTAACCCCAGCGGGTTATTTCCGACCATGATCAAGGCTTCGCGGAGGAGTCGAGCGCAAACATCATACGCACATTCGGTTCGACCAACGTCAAGACTTAGCGGTCGATCGAACCGACGGCTTGACGCGTCTTTTCAAACAATAGCTCGAGATCACCCAAGGCTTCCGGGTCGCCCTTCGCTAGCTCTGCAGTGATCTTGTCTTGGGAGGCCAATAGGTCTTCAAATGCTTTGCGTCCGTTTGCATCCGGCGCGCGGTTCGCCACTTCGCGTGTACGGCTGAAAAACTGTTGACTCGTCCCAGCGGCCAGCCCATAATTCTTCTGGCTGGTCTGAACGAAGGCCAGACCTGCCAGATCTCGGAGTTGTGCTAGAACGTTCTCCTGCTTCGCCGCGGACAAGTCGTTCTCCAGGCGCTTCACCTTTATGTACTGCGGAACGAAGCCGGCCAAGAAGACGATGATCAATAGCATGATTACCACGATGGTCTGGTTCTTCACGGGCACAAACCTCCCGGTGCTTGGAGTGCTGGCTGAAAGCGCGTTCTTACGACTACGTGAATTGTACCCGAGAAGTGCACCGTGACTCGGGGGGCGGAAGAGAAGACAATCTTTCCGGGTCTAGTAGATTTAGTCAAGGAGTACAGTGAATGCCGGTAAGTCACGGGGAACATCACCGCACAGAGCGCATCGGTTGGCTACGCGCGGCGGTTTTGGGTGCGAACGACGGGATCCTTTCGACGGCGAGCCTGGTGCTCGGCGTTGCGGCTGCGCATGCGACTCACAGCAACGTAATGGTCGCGGGAGTCGCCGGGTTGGTCGCCGGGGCGATGTCGATGGCCGCCGGCGAATACGTGTCCGTGCATTCACAGGCAGACACCGAACAGGCTGACCTCGAGCGCGAGCGCAAAGAACTTAAAGCCGATGACAAGGGCGAGCACAAGGAACTTGCGGCGATCTATATCGCGCGTGGACTCGATCCTTCGCTCGCGAGACAGGTCGCTCAGCAGTTGATGGCCCATGACGCGCTGGCCGCGCATGCCCGCGATGAACTCGGCATCTCCAAGAGCCTCAGCGCCCGTCCGATTCAGGCTGCGTTGGCGTCGGCTGGCAGCTTCGCTGTCGGGGCAGCCATGCCTCTGCTAGTCACGGCCATAGTTCCTGAGGCGACCCTGATCTACCTGGTTTCTGGATTTTCACTTTTCTTCCTCGCGCTTCTCGGAGGGTTGGCTGCGCACGTTGGGGGCGCGGGCGTAGCGGCGGGGGCGACTCGCGTCACGTTCTGGGGCGCGCTGGCGATGGCGATCACGGCGGGCGTCGGGGCGCTCTTCGGAACGGTGGTATAGGAATTATGGCTGAGCAGGTCGCCAGCGCCAGGTCTCTGTCCGCCTTCCGAAGCTTCGCCAAGGCTAACAGCAGCGTGCCCAAGCCCGTCGTGTCCATATCCCTCCACATCGTTCAGATTCAATACGACCGGGGTTTTTCCCGCCCTTATCAATTCGTCAAACTCGTGGCGGAACGCAGATCCTCCTGCCCAAAGGCGAGACGTCCTTTCAAATCGACGATTTTTAATTCCTTCTTGCTCTTGCTGGACAATCACAAGCGACATGCTTCAGTTATGAGCCTGCTTGCAGTCCTGCTTCTCCTGATCCTCCAGGCAGTACGGCGTTCATGGAACAGCTTCGAGCCGCGCGCGCTCAATCTGGCGTCCACACACAGCGCATTTACCGTAGGTCCCCTCTTCAATACGGTGCAACGCGTAACGCACTTGCTCGGGCGCCTGGATACCAGCGCGCCTTCCTCGAAAGATTCCGACATGCCCTGCGAAGCAGTGGCATCGTCAATCGGCTCTCTGACTTCAGATTCTCCCGAAGCGCGCGCTTCGCTCTCTAATTCGCGGAGATTGTCTTGGATCTCACGCTCTTTATCGCGCAGCAGTGTTTCGAAGTGTTCGATATTCATTCCTAGTTGAGTTACGATGCGCGGCGCCTTGGGCGAATGCTCCCTGGTGACGAACTTTCCGTTGTAGGCTGGTGTTATGAACGAGTTGCACCGGAAGGCTGCTGAATATCATGAACTCGCCGCCAAGGCCCATCGCACGGCGGCCGAGCACAATGAAAAGGACGATAACGAGACGGCAAACTGGCATTCGCAGCGAGCCCTGGATTACTCGAATCGGGCCTACGAGCTCGCAAAAGAGGCTCACAACAAATCGGGACGGATTGAGACCCTTTCGTAACCGCAGTAACCAGACTCTGATGATTTGCGTATGCTCACATAGCCAAGCAGTGTCATCAGACATCCGCGGCAAGAGTGTGAGGCCCAGGGAAGTGGCCAGCGGGAAAACGGCAACCACACTCCGAAGACCGAAATCGATAACGTTCTGACCATCAGCAGCAACTCGCCCGGCGCGGTAAGAAGGGGATACTATTGGTGCGAATTTCGTGAATGATAAGCGTGGCGTCATCAGCGACTTGAGGAACCAGCGGGTCTGAGACACCTGCGCTCGTTTCGAGTCCAGCATTTTAAAAGACGAGGGCATGACGAAGAAAGTCATATCGCCGAAAGTGATAGACAACCAGTGATAGACTTGCTGCGGAGGGTCATGTCAATGGCATTTGACGCCACCAAGCAGTATAAGCCGGGGGAGAAGTGCGAAGCCTCTGGAATCTACCGAGTAACCCATGACCGAAATCATGCTCTAGCCATGAAGGAAGGTCCCTTCGGAAATGCCCGAAGAACGGGCCTCTCAGGAAGCAGAATCACGCAGGGTTTTTGGCCAGGGGTCGGGCCGAGGGTTCCTGCTATTTGAAGACTAGATGGGCAACAAGGGATTCGAGATTCCAATAGATCAGTACATAGGCTGTCAGATCAAAGGCAGCGTGCGCAATCATGGGCATCCATATCCGGCCAGTAGAGGCAAAAATCGTGCCGAACACGAGCCCAGCGATACCCGCCAAGCGCTCACAGTTGCCTTGGTGAAGCCCGGCCGCGGCGCCTGCTGGAACCACGCCATAAACTCGTTCAGCGCCATGTTGTACACACGTTTCGTAATCGGGGAGGAGACGCTGTCCAGCACCATCCCCTTCAATTTTCCCCACTGGGCGATCTTTTCAATTGCAATTAATTCGTTCATTTAGGTCCTGTTGTTGGGCATTATCGGCTACCTGAACATTACCTCTGGTTCGCGAAGACCTCAACCAGCGACTGCCGCCAATGTTGCGATGTTGACCGGAGATAGCAGTGCGGTCGTGCTCGGGTGATGGGCGGACTCGATATCTTCAGTGTATTCACTGTCTGATAATCGGCCCATGAGCCGCCTTCGCGTTCGCAACAAATACCTGTCATCTTGGGTATGGATACCACGAAGGGAACGTCTGACATCGTCACCGATCGCCGATTGGTCTACCCGGACCGCGACCGCCACACGGCGATGCTCGTGTAACATGTTGTTTTCGGCGCTCGCGCTTGCAGTGTGGGTTATTTGCACTCCAGGATTGACATTCGCCCAATCTGGAGCGGCTCAAGGAAACGCCACCATCCGGGGCATGGTCAAGGACGCCTCCGGACTGGCAGTCGCAGGGGCCGTTGTCAACCTGGAAACGGGCAGGTCGACGGACCTGCGTACTGCAATCACGGACCAGGCCGGGTCGTTTCGATTTCCAGGGGTGGAGCCCGGAGCTTACAAGATCACGATTACCGCCGCTGGATTCGCAGTTTGGACGGCGGACGGATCGATCGGCTCGGGCGATCATCCACCGTTGATTTCCGCCGTGGTGCAAGTTGCTGCGACTTCCACTTCGATGAACGTTACTCTTCCGCCGCACGAACTCGCCGCAGCGCAACTGAAAACCGAGGAGAAGCAGCGTGTCTTAGGCGTATTTCCGGATTTCTTCGTCACCTATGCACCGAATCCTGCCCCGCTGACCGCTGCGCAGAAGTTTCAGCTCGGATGGAGGACGATTATCGATCCGGTTGTGTTCATTGACACGGGCATCGCCGCGGGAATCCAACAGGGGCGGAACAACTACCCGGAGTTCGGCCAGGGCGTCGAAGGTTACGCGAAGCGTTACGGTGCGCAATACGCTGATAGGGTAGCCGGCATTATGATCGGCCGTGTGGTCATGCAGTCCATTTTTCACCAGGATCCCCGCTACTTCTATAAGGGCACCGGCAGCATTCGATCGCGAGCACTCTACGCGATCGGAACCGCCTTCGTCCGCAAAGGCGATAACAAACACTGGCAGCCAGACTATTCCGACGTGCTCGGCGGCATGGCATCCGGCGAGATTTCGTCGCTGTATTATCCAGCCACTTCCCGGCCTGTACGACGTCTCGCGGACAATATCCTACTCGGATTCGGCGGCCGTGCCGCAAATAATCTATTCCATGAGTTCGTTTTCAGCAAGCTCACGACCCACATACCTAAAACGGCAGTGGGCCTCACTCTGCGCGAAGGAACGCCAGTGTCGCTGATTTCGGTGGACGACTGGAGTTCAAAGAAATCGGAAACCGGCGCACCGGTCTCCTTTATTCTGGCGGGTGATCTTAAAGTGGATGGCGTGATTGTAGCCCCGATCGGCTCTAAAGCGTTGGGCGAGGCAAGTTTCGCTAGTGGGCCGGGCGGCAATGGCGAGGCCTTGAATGTGAGACTGGAGCACGTGCGTATTAAGATCGGCGAGACAAATGTGCCGCTCAGAAGCACCCCGCTAAGAGACGGTGGGGGCGCCCTAGTGTATCACCGCCTCGAAAACTCCGGCAGGGTTGCCCTTGTCCTTTACGTGGCGGAGAGTATCACGCTCCCACTGTCCCGATGAGTGACGGCCCGTTTGTCAGGCACTCATTCGCCCCAGGAAAGGAATCGCGTCAATACTACACGTCATCGCGTTGCGGCCGACATGAGCGTCTACTTACCGCTTGCTGCTGTGCGGCGTTAACGCAACGAATGCGATACGAGCGCGGAATGGGCGCCGGGTCGGAGCCCTTCATAGCGTTTATCAAACGGACTAACCAACTTGCGGTTAAATCAGTTCTGCGAATGCGGCGCGTTCAAGAAGGCGACCAGATCACCGATGTCGCCGGCCTCCAGCGCCGGCCATGGAATGCCGAGCTTCTGGATGCTGTCGACCATCTTGGGACCGTGCTTCCACAATGCGGCTGTGAAGGAAGCCGTGGTGTAGGCGTCCCCGACGGCTCGCAATTGGGGTCCAAGATGCGTGCCGTTCGCTTCTGCTCCGTGACATCGCGCGCATCCGCTTGGCGATGGTGGTTCTGGCGGTCTCAGTTAGGGCCCGCCGCAGAATTCCATTCAGCCTCGCGATCAGTTCATGCCATAAAGAGGCATATCCAGGATTCTGCCAAGTTTAGCGGATCAACAAGTGGTCAGGGATGATGGCGCGCGAGGGCGCTTGGCGGGCTCGAGGTCGGACTCCAGGAAACGCCCTGTGGACGAATCGTTCGGGAGCGGGCACCCGAGAAACATGCGCCCAGCCGAAAAATCGTGCAAATTGAGATCCTCTTTGACTCCCCGAAATCGTCAGGAATAAGATCAAGAATGGCCTGGGGCGCACCCGGTCAGCGCAGGGAGCAGGGGAAGCGTGCCGGCTTTCCTCAACTCTGACCGGACGTCGCCAGGCCCATAACCGGGCGAGCCTCGGCCGGCTGTCGTCGCAGGAGCACTGTGGAAAATGGCTGGCGTGTGGACCACCGACGGAGCCGACATCAAGATCTACCGGTCGGATGGGAGCGATCCCATGCTGTTATGTGCAGGGTGCGCCTTGGGCGGCGCCGAGGAGCGAAGCATCACACCGCCGATCGTGAGCTGATCGCCCGACGGCACGGAGTTGTATCCGCGGCGGTGAAAAAATCGCTTAGTCAGAAAACTTGTAGAGGCTCGTGCTCGCCAGCGTCCGCTCGCCGTTCATGGGGATCACAACGCCGAAAAATTTCAGATCAGTGCAGTCCGACGGAGCCGGCCACGGACTGAATCAGCTTGTCAGGATCGTACCCGACGCCATCTTTGAAGACTATCTTGACGTTCCGGACATCGGAAATCTTCGCCGCCGGGTTGCCGTGAATCAGCACCAAATCTGCCTGCTTGCCCGGAGTGACAGTACCCGTCTTGTCATCGATGTTCAGCCATTTGGCGCCGTTCAACGTGGCGATCTGAACGGCTTGCGCCGGCGTAAATTCCGCTTCCACCAGCAACTCGAGATTGCGTAGATCGCCGAATCCCGCCATCGCGCCGCCGTTGCCGGTGGGATCGACGCCTGCCATCAGGTGTCCGCCGGCCTTGACGAAGTCATACTCGAACTGCTCTTCGCGCTTGAGTTGCTCCAGGGTTTCGCTGTTCGTCGCATCCGTGGCGCGGGCGCGCGCTGCCATATACGTGATCGCCCCTTCCGGCGTCAACACCTCCAGGAATCGCGGATCGAGCGGAGGGCGATGAGGCGCCATCGCGTCGAACACGGCCAAGGTCGATGTGATCGCAACGTGATGCTGCACCAGCTCACGGATGGTCTGCTGCACCGGCGCGCTCTTTACGTCCAGCTTCACGATCGTTTCCCGGGTCAGGTTCTGCGATGGGCATTCATCCGGCTTTTTGCCCGGATCGAATTCCGTATCCACCACCAGGCCGTGCTCCAGATTGTCGATGCCGATCGCCGCTGCTTCGCGGAATCCCACCGAGCACAGGTGGCCGGTGATCTTAAGCCCGCGCTTGTGCGCTTCCTCGACCGCCGCCGAAAGCTCCGCGCGCGTGATGTGCATGTACGCCTTGAACGACGTCGCGCCCTCGTCGGCCCAGTAATCGACCGTTTTTCGCGCGTCCTCCGGCCCTTTCAAAGGCATCATCTGTAGAAAATTGGTGCCTGCGCCTTCGAGATAGGGACCGGTAATGTACATCTTCGGGCCGGGCATGCGGCCTTCATCGATCAGGCTCTTCACCTTCAAATCCGTCACGGGCTCCATGCTCCCCGCCGTCCGCGCGGTAGTCACTCCGTTGGCCAGATAGAGCCGCGGAAAACTGAAGGCCTGTTCGTTATAACTCGGGATGCCCTGGCCTGAGGGATAGAACAAGTGCTCGTGCATGCCGACCAGACCGGGGATCACGGTATCGCCGGTCACATCCATACGGCGCGCGCCGGCGGGAACCGGGGTGCCGGCCGCGCTGCCCACGGCGGCGATTCTTCCGTGATCGATCACGATCGTCTGATCTTCGGCAACGGGCGCTCCGGTGCCATCGATCACCCGCGCGTGAATCAGCGCGACTATCGGATCGTTCACGCTTACGAACGGCTCAATGCCCGGTTGAAAGCGATTTCGCGGCTGAGCAGCCAGAACTCCGGCGACGACCAGGAACATCAGAAAGATCCGCATCGAGGGTGCACTCCTAAAATCTGTACTTCAATGCAAACTGCACCAGCCTGGGAGTCACGGTCGACGCCGTGATCTTGCCGAACGTAGCCGTCTGCGTGTTGACTCCGGGGTTGGCGAATTGGGGGGTATTAAAGGCATTGAAAAACTCCGCCCGAAACTGAACAATGCCCTGCTCCGACAAACCGCCGACGTGGAAGGATTTAGTGGCGGACGCGTCCCAGTTCGCCTGCCCCGGGCCCGTCACAATGCCACGTCCCGTATCGCCAAAATCAAATCCGTTGCCGGCGACGGGAGGCGCGCAGAGGGCGCTGGTCTTGAAATAGTTACTGAGCCGCTGTTCGGTGCTCCCCGACGTCGGGATCTGGCTGTACGTCACGCCCGGACAGAGTTGGGCGCGCTGCGAGCTGAATCCATAGATGGTCCCGGCGCGCGTATCCAGGAGCGTCAGCGGCGTGCCGCTCTGCAACGTAGTCACACCGGCGATGTCCCACGCGCTCAGGACCTTACCTGCAACACCCGAGCCCTGATGAATGTTCGGAGAGGTGTACAGATAGTTGATTACGAACCGGTTGCGCCGGTCGAAATCTGCCGGTCCCCACATCTGTTGCCGGTTCCGGACGTTATTGGTGTACGAACCGAGCGAACCGAATGCCCCGCCACCGGTCACATCGGTCAGCGCCTTGCTAAACGTATACGATGCTTGCAGTTGAAGCCCGTGACCCAGCCGCTTTACGACGCTCGCCTGTAGGCTGTGATAGGTAGCGAACCCATAATCGTCGCGCTGGCTCAGGCCCGTAGGAGCAAAACCTATATAGGGAACGCGCTGGATCGCATTTGCCAGCGTATTCGTAGTGATGCCGTTGATCGGATTGGTGGGGCTGGCCAGATACGGCTGATTTATCGAAATGGTATCTTCCAGATTCTCACTCCGCGAACCGACATAGCCAAGCTGGAGCAGCCATCCATGGAAGATCTCGGTCTGCGTATTCAGCGCCCATTGATGGGTGAAAGGGATGCGCCAGTCCGGATCGACGGTCGAGATGGTCTGCGCGGTGCTTGCGTTGCGGGCCACGAACAAAGGCAATTGCGATGCCGGCGGGGGACCCGGATTAAACGGATTCTGGAAGGTCGCCGCCGCGTTCAGGACGCCCGAATTGGCCTGCGTGATGAGCAACGGCTGATTGGCGATCAATTGAAATACGTCGTTGATCGGCGTACGTGTATAGTACAGCCCGTAGCCACCCCGAATCACGAACCGGCTCGTGCTTTTCAGCGGCTGCCATGCGAATCCCAACCGTGGCCCGACATTTCCCAGCGGGGCCGCGTCCTCCACCGCCGTCGTGTTGCTGTTCCGGACCACACCGGCCGGTAGCGTGCCCGGGAAATTTCCGGCAGCCACCAGCCCGCTGAACGTGCCGCCGGAAGAAAAATCGTTATTGGCGAGCTGCGGCCAGAAGTTCACCAGGTATCCGTGCGCTTCGTGCGCCTGGCCGAATACTTCCCAGCGCAGACCCAGGTTCAAGGTCAGACGGGAATTGACTTTGAAATCGTCGGTGAAATAGGTGGCATAGTTCTGCACCCGCATGTCCCGTCCCGAGATTCCCGAACGCCCCGTCGACGCGAAAATGTTGCTGTACTGGCTGCCGTTCTGAGCTGCGCTTTCACCGAGCAGAAAATCCGGGAAGCTCTGGAACGTCAGGCTGCCGCGCGTAATCGCCGGATCGGCAAACGGCGCCCACTCGTATTCGTAGCTGAACCCGGCTCGGAAATTGTGGCGTCCCCGAACCCACGAAATCTGTTCCTGTGGAGAAAACTGCTGGCTGACACTGAACTGCCCGTCATTGAGGGTCCCGGCGAGACTGAACAATCCCGTAACGCTCAGCGTCGGCATCTGCGGAAGAAGGGACGGCGACGCCAATCCGATCGCCGCCGAGTTCACCGGCGTTTCCGTCGCGATCTGGCCGTAAATTCGATGGAATCCGAGTGTCACTTCGTTCAACAAACTGGGCGTGATCACAAAAGTGTGGCGCACCACGCCGTTATAATTCTGGAAAAGTCCATTGGTGCCAAACCCCGGAGTGCTGCTCGCCGCGGTGAAGCTGGTGATCTCCGGATCATTCGAGTAGAAGAACTTTTCCGTCAAGGTCTGCCGTCCCGAAAAATGATAATCGAGGTTAGCCATGTACTGGTCTTCCTTGAACGACGACGGAACACTGAACGAGGACAGCCCCAATCCGTTGGCTTGAATCACTTGCGGATTGGGGATAATGTACTGCCCGCCCGCAAGCTTGAAGTTGAGAAGTGCCAGCGTGACCGGATTGATGTTCGATCCATCGCAGGCGATACCAACTCCCCCGAACGCGCCCTTCTGCCCGCAAAATTCTCTTCCTAGCGTCGCCGCCGACCGGTCGTTGGTCAAGGGCGGCAGAATCACCGTCGAGAGGGAACTGGTTCCGAGGCCGTTGATCTGGCGTGTCCCTTGATATGCGAAGAAGAAAAACAATTTGTCCTTGATGATTGGGCCGCCAATCGTTCCACCGAACTGATTTTGCTTGAATTCCGCGCGAGGTTGTCCCGTCGCATTCAAGAAATAGTCGTTGGCATTGAGCTTGTCATTGCGCAGAAATTCGTAAAGGCCGCCGTGGAAATTATTGGTGCCGCTCTTGGTGACTACGTTGACGCTCGATCCGGCGCCGCGGCCGTAACTGGCGTCATAAAGACTGGTCTGGACTTTAAACTCCTCGATCGCATCGGGATTCGGAATCGAGATGCCCGCGGCCGAAACCACGTCGCCGCCGCGCGCGGTTTGCATGGTCGAAACGTCGGACCCGTCCATCTGAAAGCTGTTGTCCATGATGCGGCCGCCATTGACGTTCATTTCCTGCGTTGCCCTCCCGAGCGTCGCCGCGTTCGTCACCGCCGCGGCCACGCCTGGCGATAATGCCAGGATCTGGGTGTAGTTTCGATTGGTCAGCGGCAGATCCTGAACCGCCTTTTCCCCCACCACGCGTCCCAACGTCGCATTCTCTGCCTGCACCATCGCCGCCGAGGTCTCCACCGTCACGGTTTCAGTGGTCTGTCCGAGTTCCAGCGTCAGATTTACGGTCGCCGTTTCCGTGACACTGACCACTACCGCGGGATTAGACGCGGTCTTGAATCCCTTGGCGCCGATGGTCACCGTATAGGTCCCCGGAGGCACCAACGGGACGGTGTAGGCTCCGCTCGCGTCCGTAGTCACCTTGCGGCTAAAGTTCGTGCCGGAACTTTCCACCGTGACGGATGCCCCGGCAATCGCTGCATTGGAAGGATCCAACACAGAGCCAACAATCTTACCGGTAGCAGCAGTTTGGGCGAAGACACCAAGAGTGAAGAGGATGGTAGCGATAATGCAAGCCGCTAGCCTTCGAGGATTCATGCATGACCTCCGTTGGTTTTGCGAAATTGTGCAAAAAGCGCACCTCACTATATCAAAGATTTCCGCGGCGACGGTTAGCCAATTGGCAGTAATTGCATCGATTAGTGCCGACGGGCGAGCATGGACTCTCGCGTGGAAACCCGACCGTCGAACGGCGCTGGTGGTGCAAATGGATGGTAACGGAGAATGGGCGCCCTGTGGATTGATCTCTCTGAACGGTGCGTTTGCTCCTCGTCACGTGGGTCCTCCTGGGCCCTGCTATGCTGCCGCGTGGTCGCCCGATGGAGCCTGGATGTATCTCAGCTCGCTGATTGGCTCCGAAACGCGCGCGGGCGACGGACCCGGCGTAATGGCGGGAGCGCAATTGCTCCATCGCGCCGAGATCATCCCGGGTGTCGACCCGGAGCACTATGCCTAGGTTAATCCAACAGTGCATCGCAACTTATACCGCGTCTCCTTACCATAATCAACCTGATTTTTTACCCAATCGCTTGGCATGGCCTGCGTCATGACTGTTTCAGCGTAAGCCGAAGTTTCTCTCCAGACGCCTGATGGGCAAGGAGTTTGAAGAGGAGCACCAGCGGATCGAGGAAGCCAAACGAGCCTGTGAGAAAGCCCGGAACGCATTGGGTGATTTCATTCGACAGGGCGAGTCCTGAGACTCAATTGGGTTGCTGGACCTAAATCATGCACCGCTCCCAGATTGTGTCGGCCACATTGTCCAACCTGCCGGGGGAGCATGGCGCGGAGTTGTGCAAGCTGGCATGACCATAAAGCCGGTTGAAGTCCGCGTCGAGCGTTGCACTCTCCTGAGTACTTCTTCCCGCGCTCCGACTGGTCGTTTGCTATCAGCCGATCGAGCGGCGCTGCTCACGATGTTGAAGGGTCGTTTTCATGATGTGCCTCCGAACGTGGCGGCTCATTGCCTCGTGACTGAGCCTGCGCTTCGGCACTCGCCTTTTGAAGTGCACGCCGTGCCATCAGTATTCTTTCGCCGTTCGTGAAACGGCGACCCCTTGCGTCAAAAGCGGGGATCTCTAACCGGCTTTCCGTGTACTGCGATCCATCCGCGGCTGAGAGACGGCGGCGAGCTTCGCGAATTCCCTCGGCAGCCTTCCGTTCCCACTCCTCAACCCGGGGAATCAGCATCCGTTCCAGCTTCGCAATCCGGTTGGCGATCGGCTTCATCGGTTGCGATTTCCCTGCGGCGCGGCCTCTTCGAGGGCGGCCAGACGAACCTCAATGTCTTCGATCTCGATCGCCTTGTGCGCATGACTGAGCACATACTCCGCGGCTCGCACCTTGGTCGCCGGCGGGGTCGCCGGGTCAACCATGACCTTCAGTAGCATCGTTGCCGCCGCACTGGTGGCCTGCTGCAGCCTGGCAGTCGATTGCGCCACGGCATCGCGGCGCGCCTGACGCAGGGCTTCCCGGAATTCCGGAAGCTGCTGCCACCGATACAGCGTCTTCGGCGACAACCCGATCGACCGCGCGGCCTCCTCGATGTTTCGCTGTGTTAGGAGGGCAAGAATGGCTTCCTCCCGCTTTCGCGGAAATTGTGATCCATGGCCGGTCATCTGGCGTCACCTGCGGACTCCTGGGGGCTGCTCGGCCGGTCGCCCGTCCTTCGCCGGGGCATCGCCTCTTTGTTGCCTGATTTCAAACATTTCACTTGGCTTTTGCTTCAAACAGAGCGATCCATGGTGTCGCTATGGCAACCTTTACCATCGACTCTGAAAACAACATTACGGCGTACGCCGGGCTTCCCCCCACCGGCGCCCACGAACCCTTCGCCAACCTCAAAGACCTGACGAAGCTGACCGGTAGCTGGCCGATTTCCCGGCTTGCCGATGTCTGGAACAGCTTCGCAGGTGTCGCTCCCTTCACCGATCTCAAGCCGGTCAAGAAGTTCACCACGCGTAAGGACGCAGTCACGCGCATCTGGAGAGCGGTCGAACGGCTGGCTCCGCTGGTTGCGGAACCCGTGCCCGACGTAGCGCCCCTGAAGGGGAAGCGGAACAAGGGCGCAAGCAAAGAGAAACGGCGCGACACGCCGCGCGCAGCGGCCAAGCAAACGGAAACCGTGGCGCGCGCGGGCAGCAAGACCGCTATGGTGCTTGAACTGCTGCAGCGACCAAGCGGAGCAACGTCCAAGGAACTGATGAAGGTGACCGGCTGGCAGCCGCATTCCGTACGCGGATTCCTGTCTGGGACCATCGGCAAGAAGATGGGCCTGACCGTCACCTCCACCAAGGGCGAGGACGGGGAGCGGAGTTATTCCGTGAAAGCCTGATCCGAACTGCCGTTCAAATCGCGCCGCTGGGTTCCTGCCCGGCGGCGTTTTACGTTGGCCTGTCTGCGCACCAATTACCACGTCGACTCCTTATGTCTTTCTTCGCCAATCGCGTTGAATGTTCTGCAATCGCCGGTTAAGATGGCTTTCTTTCCCGTGTATTCCTGATACCGCTGAACGATGCAGTCGGCGTACTTCGGATCGATCTCCATCAACCGCGCCTGACGTCCGCGACGTTCGCAGGCGATCAAAGTAGACCCGGATCCACCGAACAGGTCCGCAACGATGTCTCCAGACTTGCTGCTATTGAGCAGGGCGCGCTCGACCAATTCGACCGGTTTGGCCGTCGGATGAATCCGGTTCGCCGCGGGCTTCTTTTCTTCCCATAGTGTCGACTGCGTTTTGTCGCCGTACCAAGGATCCTTCTGCTGAGCCACATGAGCATAGAAAATCGGTTCGTGCTGGAATTTGTACCGGCCGAATCCCCAGGCAAAGGTGTTCTTTGCCCAGATAATCTGGCAGCGCACTTCAAAGCCGGCAGATTCGAGCGCATTCTGAAACTCGCGCTGCCACGATGATGAGTGGCAGACGTAAAGCGAGGCGCCGGGCTTCGCGACAGCCCGGTAGGCTCGGAATGCGTCCTCGAGGAACTGCTTGAAGTCCGCATCCGACATTCGGTCGCCGCGGATCTTCAGACGCTCTTCGGTGTATCCTTCGTAGTCGACGTTATACGGAGGATCGGTGAACACAAGGTCCGTGTAGTCGGAAGCCATCAGCTTCTCGACATCGGCTTGCCTTGTTGCATCGCCGACCAGGAGTCTGTGTTCTCCGAGAACCCACAGATCTCCAGTTACGGAAACGGGTGTTTCCGGCAACTCCGGAACCGCGTCTTCGTCCGTAAGTCCCTCGATTGCGTCCTGGGCAGCAAGCAGACGCGCCAGTTCCTCATCCTCGAAGCCGATCAAGCTCACATCAAAGCTTTCCTCCTGCAACGCCGCCAACTCGGTCCGCAAAATTTCCTCGTCCCATCCCGCATTCAGCGCAAGCTGGTTGTCGGCGATGATATAGGCCCGCTTCTGTGCTTCGGTTAAATGATCGAGAACGATCACCGGCACTTCTTCGAGGCCGAGCTTCCGCGCGGCGAGCAGGCGGCCGTGGCCGGCGATGATGCCCGCCTTCGTATCCACCAGGATCGGATTGTTGAAGCCGAACTCTTCGATGCTGGCAGCGATCTGTGCAACCTGGGCTTCCGAGTGGGTCCTCGGGTTCCGAGCATAGGGAACCAGCTTCGCGACCAGCCACATTTCGATGTGTCTGACCATCGCGCGTAATTTCGTGATCGGTTCAGGCGTTAGCTTTTTCATGGGTGCCATCACACGCGACCTCGATTCTCCAGACTGGAGGAATCCGAAATCGCTGATAATGCCGGGTCGATGTGGCTCAATGCGTCGAACTTCGCTGCATCGTGCGCGGCGATGTCGGAGCCGAAGGCGATCTGCTCGAACTCCGCGGTCAAAGAATCGAGTTCGCCATCGCTGAGGTCTTGTGCCACGCTCGCCATCGCAGAATCGATGCTCGCGCCGGCGCGCGCCGCAACTCGTCTCGCACGCCGCACGAAGAGTTCGGCGGTGATGGGGATCGGAATCGCTTCCTCAATGCGCGAGAGCCTCAGTTTAACGCTGCGCAACATTTGTCCTCCTCGTATAATTGGGCTTCCCCCTGGGTGTCCTGGTGTCCCAGTGTGACCCACTCGATTTGAAATTCTGTACAGAATATTGGGGCTGAGCATTCCCACGCGCGCCCGCCCGATCGTACCGGGACACTGGGACACGATGAACGTGCGCTTACCAGTCATAGGTTTCCCGTGACCCACTTTCGGCCTCGCACTGGGACGCCACCTGGGACAGGGCTGCCAAGTGGGACCCGGCACGCGGGCGATAACGCCACTCACGTCCGGAACGCCGTCCGGCTTTGTAACGCTCCCACCCAAGGGCACGCAGGCATCGCGCCACTCTGGTCTTGTCGGAGTGGGTCCAATTTCCCTTCGGCTTGTCCAGACACGCCGTCAAGATTTCGTCAATCGAAACGGAATCCCGTCCCTCGATCCATATCGTGATGGGCCCATCCCAGGCGTCTCCTTCATACCGATCTGACTGCTCCCGCTCCGCTGCGATGGTCAGTTCGGCCGTATCGAGCCACCATCGGTCGCCGGCTCGGTGACGAGCCACTGCCTCGGCCCACAATTGATCACGATCACGCACCAAATCGTCAATGACGATCCGCGTACAAGTCACTGGCCAAAACCTGCGGCCGCCCGTTTCGTCCCGGAGATAAGTCGAATGATTGACTGAACCGGCGAAAACGCATTGTCGCGGCGACTCGACGAGCCTTTTGCCATATGGCGGCCGGAATCTATCCGTGGTGCGACTGATGAACCCTTTGATCTTGGAAACGTCCGCTCGGCTCATCGAATCCAGCTCTGCTATCTCGATCACCCACACACCGCGTGTTTGCATCGCCGCGTCCTTGCTACCCAAGTCGGCGATCTCGTCGGTGAACCATGGTTCCGACAAAGTCTTGAGGGCAGTGGATTTCATCAGGCCTTGATCGCCCTCGAGAATCAACGCGCAGTCGGCTTTGGCTCCGGGATTGTAGATGCGCGCTACCGCGGAAATAAGCCAACGAGCTCCGACGGCACGCGTGTATTCATTCGTGTGGCCCCGAGGTACAGACAGAGCCAGTCGTCTATTCGGTTAGTGCGGTCCCACTTCAGTGAATCCAATTTTTCACGGACTGGATGAAAGGTTCGATCTCGCGCCACCGTCTGAACCGCTAAGCCCGCGATCTCGACCGATACGTATATGCCGTTGTGTTGGAACCAATCCGCGGCCAACCGGTCCTCGTGGTCTGTCCACTCTGCGCCGGCCGCACCGTTCTGCCAAGGCGGAGGCTTAAGGATGACTGTACTCGTCGAGAACTCATTAAATCCAAGAACTCCGTCCCAAGCAGGTGCCGCGCGCAAAGCAGTGATCGCATTCGCCAGAATCGGTCTCGGATTCCGTCGGTCATTCACTAGGAGGTTTTCGCGCCATCCGTCTTTTGGAGGACAGGGGTCTTCTGTCACTGGGATAGCGGGCAGCCATTCTGCAGACGTTGCGATCATGCGGTGGCTCCCCATTTCCGCGAGCTTCGAACGAGTTGGGCAATGTGTACGCGCGGTCCGGGTCGTTCGCATTGGCGCTCGTTCACGATGTGCAAACATGCCTCAATAGCTTCGTCGCAGACGCGTCTTGCCCTCAGGGTGCCGGCAATCGAGACCAGCGCGTTGTGCTGCTGACCGTAGGGAATCCGCCCACCGTCGAGCGGCTGAAGCGGCCAACGGGGCTTGTCCTTCCGGTGGATGAGCCGCTCATAAAGCAGCAAAACATCCGCCGCGTGATCCTCCACCTCCAACGGCGCTCCCCGGAAAACGCATCCGGTCACGGTGAAGTAGCGTGATCGATCGTAAATTTCAATCTGACCATCGCCCACGCGCGCTCCGGGCACATTAGCAGGTAGGCGGCCTTTTGCCCAAATCTTCAGTCCTTGTCCACTGGGGGAAATTTCGGTATATGTATCGCTGAAACGTTCGACGATGCCGTGCGCCCAATTCTTGAGAGTGCCCTGCGCATCCAAACAATCGTCGAGATCTATGCCGACGAACGGATCTTCAGGTGCAAAAACGAATCCGAGCCCGGCGTATCTTTCTGGCTGTCGCTGCCAAGTATTGAGGGCCATCTGAAACTCCGCCCAATTAGACGGGTTCGTCGAACTCGCTCGATAGCCCTGGACCGAATAAGGCACCTTCGTTTCGCGGCCGGCCACCTTCTCGCGACGCCAGAGGATCCACTGATCGCGCTCGGCCAGATCATCCGGAATATGAAGATTTGCGGCCGACATGGAGGAGGTCATACGGCCGCCTGAACCTCGACCGGATGCGCTTCGAAAGCGTCCGTGTGACTTCTGGTGTGACTTGATTTGGTGTTTCTGGCACTTTGGGAACTTTGAGGCCTTCGTGACGTGTATAACTTACGTGTTTTCAATGACCAGCGAGAGAACAAGTCCCCCTCTCCGCACCATTTTATCTCCTGTAGTATCATTAGTTTACGGCTCCCATAATTTCGCGCTTTGGGAATCGCAACTCGCCGCGATGGGAGGCGATGGGTGCATTCATTCACGTCTCCTCGAAGTTCACATTTATCCTGAACTCTACCCGGGTGCTGCCCCGGCTTCGCAGCGGCCGTCCGAATTAGCTATGGATAAATCGCCAACTGGCGAGGTCCACCCATATACGGATTGAGGCCACTGACGGTGAAGAGGTGCCCACTCATCTGAAAGTTTGACGAGAATTTTCCGTTCCCGTGTTATCAAGATCCTGGACTTCTCGGGATGCCGCTGAAAACGCTGATCGTCGACGACGAACCAATCGCGCGCGCGGTGTTGCGCGAGGAGTTGGAATCGATCACCGGAGTTGAGGTCATCGGAGAAGCCGAGGATGGTCCAGAGGCGCTGGAGGCCATCGCCAAGAGAGCCCCGGACCTGGTCTTGCTCGATCTTCAGATGCCTGGAATGGGCGGCCTGGAAGTGGTGGGGAAGGTTCGGCAAGGCTCCCATTTGCCAGTGATCGTCATCGTTACGGCGTACGATAAGTATGCGCTGCGAGCGTTCGATGCTGGTGCCATCGATTACCTCCTCAAGCCTGTTCGGCGGGAACGGCTTGTGGAGGCCGTCGAACGGGCCAAGCGCATCAGTGGCTGGCAGGCGGCTGAAAAACTCGCGCGATTCCAGGACACGCTCGATTCTACGGGCGACTCGCGGCCACGGAAGATTGTCGGCCGGATTAACGAAGAGTATTTCCTTCTCGATTCGGACGAGATCTTCGCGTTTCAGGCAGAAGGCGACATCGTTTGGATTCTCACTGCCCGTAAGAAGTATGTTGCGACACTAACTTTGAAGGCACTGGAGAATCGGCTCGGCACATCGTGTTTCCGGCGAATCCACCGCAACGCCCTGGTTAACGTGGATCATGTTCGTAAGATGAGCGCGCTTAGCAGCCAGCGTTGGCTCATCACGCTTAGCAATAACCAGGAATTCATCGCAAGCAAAAGACTCGCCCGAAGTATCCGCACGATCGTGAACCTGTAAATCGGAACGCAACGTCTCGACCGGTCCGCTGACCAGGACGAGTAGTTCACTCACCGTCATGACCAGCCCGCTTATCAGAATCTACTAGGAGTCCAGGTGGTTCGCGCCCACAATCTAACAATGATCAAGCCCGCTTCCGTGATCCTTGTTTGCCTTTTCTCGTACCTTAGTTTCGCAACGCTTCTCAAAGCGCAGACAACCTCGGGGACCGTACGAGGAACGGTTCTGGATCCTTCTGGAGCCGCGATTGCGGGCGCGTCGCTCGAAATTCAGAATCCGGTCTCCCACTACGATCAGACGGTCAAAACGGACAGTCAGGGCACATTCGTATTCAATAACGTTCCGTTCAATAACTATCACCTGACGGCCGCCGCGGCCGGCTTTCAGAGCGGGGAGAAAGACGTCGATTTGCGATCCGCCGCTCCCCTGGACGTGAAGATGAACTTGAAGATCGGAGCGGCGACGACGAATGTTACGGTTACCGCCGGCGCGGATCTGGTCGAAACTGACCCGGAGATTCACACCGATGTCGATCGCGGACTGTTCAACAGGCTTCCTCTGGAGAGCCAGTCGTCTTCTTTGAGTTCTCTGGTGACGCTCGCGACACCGGGTGTAGCGGCCGATTCAAACGGGATGTTTCACGGACTTGGGGATCACGCCGAAAATTCGTTTTCAATTGACGGCCAGCCGATCACCGATCAGCAGAGCAAGGTGTTTTCGAATCAGCTACCCGTGGATGCGGTTCAGTCCATGGAAGTGATCGAAGGCGCTCCGCCTGCCGAGTACGGCGACAAGACGAGCCTGGTGATCGTCGCCACCACGCGATCGGGCTTGGGAGAGAATGTGCCGCATGGGGAAGTAAACACGTCTTTCGGAAACTTCGGATCGGTCAATGGCGGTTTCAACATCGGGTACGGAGGCAATTCGTGGGGAAACTTTCTTTCGGCCAACGGCTTGAACACCTCGCGTTTTCTCGATGGCCCCGAATTTGCCACGCTGCACGATCACGGTAACGAGCAGAACTTTTTCGATCGCTTCGATTTCAAACCGTCGCAGAACGACACGATCAGTCTGAACTTCCAGTTCACGCGCTCCTGGTTTCAGGTTCCGAACTCGTACGACATGCAGAATGCAGCCGCTTGGAACGGGCTGGTCGTCGATAATGGCGGTTTGGGTCCCAACGGTTTGATGGTCGGATCGACCGATCAAAGAGCGAAGATCAGAACGTTCGATATTGCTCCCAGCTGGACGCGAGTGATCAATCCAAATACCGTTTTAGCGGTCGGGGTCTGGGCGCGGCAAGATCAGTTTAATTATTATCCGAGCTCTGATCCGTTCGCCGACTTGGTTCCCGGTCTTCAAACCACGACCGTCGGGCAAAATCGCCGCCTCACCGATCTCGGCGGTCAAGCCAGTGTTTCGTACAATCACGGGATTCATACCATCCGGGTTGGCGTCCAGTGGTATGACGAGATTCCCACCGAGCAGGATTCCTTCGGCATCGTCGATCCGACGTTCAATCCCGTTTGCCTGAATACCGACGGCAGTCCCTTCATCGGCGCGACTCTGATGGACCCGACCCTTTGCAAAGGAACGCTGCAAGCAAATCCAGGATACGATCCTCTCCTCGCCTGTTATGATCTGACGCGAACCGGCGGGCTCCCCTCCGCCAATGGGTGCCCGAGTTCGCACGCGAGCCCCTACACGTTCAACGGTCACGCCAACGTGCGCCAGCTTTCTCCGTACATCGAGGATCTGATGAAGATCAAGAATCTGACCATCCGGCTCGGTCTAAGAGGCGACTATTATTACGGCATCACGAAGGCCGGAATGGCGGAGCCTCGCATTGGCGTCTCCTACAGCATTAAACCGACCAATACAGTCTTGTCGTTCTCGTACGCGCGAACCATGGAGACGCCTTTCAATGAGAACCTTGTGCTATCAAGCGTTGGATGCAACGACGCCGTGGTCAGCGACATCATGTCTTCGATTCAGGGCTATCCTTGTTTGACCTCTCCGCTGACACCGGGGACGCGCAACGAATATCACGCCGGTCTGCAGCAGGCGTTCGGGCGATTCCTGGTAATCAGCGGCGAATATATCTGGAAGTATACCGATAACGCCTACGACTTCAGCGTGTTCGCCAACACGCCGATTACCTACCCGATCGAATGGGCCCACTCCAAGATCCCCGGCGTTGCGGTGCGCGCCAGCATGCCGGATTTTCACGGCTTCAGCGCCTTCATCGTGATGTCTCACGTAGCGGCGCGTTTCTTCGGACCACAGATCACCGGAATCGGCACCACGCCGACCAGTTTCGGCGCCGGCGGCGTCTTCCGCATCGATCACGACGAGAGTTTTAACCAGACCACCCATCTGCAGTATCAGATTGGCAAGCGAGGTCCGTGGGTTGGCTTCAACTGGCGTTATGACAGCGGCCTGGTCGCGGGAGCTTTACCTTGCGCCGGCGGAAACTGCGCGAATGGGCCGAATGGGGACGATAACACCGTGGACGTCTCAGGCCTGACTCCCGATCAACAGTTTCAGGCAGGCCTGTTCTGCGGCGCCGTCCAGGCAACTCCGACAATGCCAATCAGTCCCACCGGCCTTTGCGCGGCGTCTCAATACGGTTCGACGAAGCTTTCGATTCCCGCGCCCGGCACGGAAGATGATGATCATAATCCGCCGCGCGTGGCCTCGCGCAATCTTTTCGACGTCGCCATCGGACACGACAATCTGTTCCACGGCGATCGATACAAGTGGAGCGCTCGGCTGGAAATCATCAATCTCACCAACGCGGATGTGCTCTACAATTTTTTGTCGACGTTCAGCGGGACGCACTACGTGACCCCGAGAGCGTTCAGCGGAACGGTCGCGTTCCACTTCTGACCGTCCGCTCCGTGGACGCGTCCGTTGTGCCTTGTCGTCCGCTGACGGCGGGCCTGACTGTTAAGCGCCGCCCTCCTGAGGTGAAAGCCCCAGCTACTTCAGAGATTCAAGATGGTCGCTCCGGTGTCCGGCGAACACGCCGATCGGCATGCTCGCCACGTAACCAATGGCCACCACCGGTTGAGGAACACGCGATCACGGCGAGTGTCGGAGTCAGATTCAGGCTTGCCGTGAGAGTTGAGGCTATTCGAGAGGGTTTATGGCCGAATTCGCGAGGGTCTTATGACCATGGCGATTCCCTGCACCGGCTATCCAGACTGTCCCACCCGTGCGAGAATCGTTTTGAGATCGGACAGTAAGGAGAAAAAAGATGAAACGGGTCCTTTTGCTGGTTGCGTCCGTGGTGGCTTCGACCGGCATCGTTGTGGCGCAGAACCAGCCCACCGTGCTGCGGGTGAGTACGCTCCTCGATGGCAAAGGTCACACTCTGCACAACACCGCTATCGTGATTGAAAACGGCAAGATCGTTCGACTGGATCCGCACGCGACCGGTCGAGTGTACGATCTGCGGGGTCTCACTGTGATGCCCGGCTGGATCGATGCCCACGTTCACATCAGCTGGCATTTCGGCCCGAACGACAAGAACGACGGGCAAGGCGTCGGGAAGGACGAAACTCCCGAGCAGGCTTTCCTGGAGATTGCGGGGGACGCGTGGGACACGCTGATGGGCGGGTTCACGACGGTGCAAAGCGTCGGGGCGGAAGCAGACAAGCCGCTGCGCGATGCCATCAATCGCGGCGAGATCCCCGGACCTCGCATTCTGACCGCCATCCGCCCGCTCAGCGGCGGTGGACGGGTGAATCGCACACCGGAGGAGATCCGCGAATACGTCGATCAGGACAAAGCAATGGGCGCGGACTTAATCAAGATTTTCGCTTCCGCCAGTATTCGTCAGGGAGGCACGCCCACGCTTACGCAAGAACAGCTGACCGCCGCTTGCGACGAAGCCAAAAAAGACGGTCTGCGAACTCTGGTTCATGCCTATGGCGATGCGGTGCGGATGTCGGTTGTCGCCGGTTGCACGCAAGTGGAGCACGGCATGATCACGGATCTGGCCAACTTAAAGCTCATGGCCGAACATGGCACGTACTTCGATCCCCAGGCGGGCCTGGTGCAGAATAACTATTTCGATCACGCCAAAGAATACCTCGGCACCCCAGGCTATACCGAAGAGGGCTTCGACGCGATGAGGAAAGTGCTGCCGAGCGATATCGCGATGATCAAGCAGGCGCTCGCCACGCCCGGGTTGAAGATCGTTTTCGGGACCGATGCCGTGGCCGGCGCGCACGGCCGTAACGCGGAGGAATTCATTTACCGGGTACAGCAGGCGGGTGAGGATCCGATGCGGGCGCTGGTTTCCGCCAACTCGCTGGCGGCCGAGGCGATGAATCTGGGAGACCAGATCGGGTCCATCGCTCCCGGGCTGCAAGGCGATATCATCGCGGTGGAGGGCAATCCGCTCACCGATATCACCGCGGTGCGACGAGTGGTGTTCGTCATGAGGAACGGCGTTGTTTACAAGAATACCGTGAGTGAGCGCGGACGCTAGCCGTTTCGCCGCCGCCGCCAATTCAAGTGCACGCGGGACAAGTGCCGCCGGTAGGAGGGTTCAATCGAGCGATGATGATTTCTCGCCCTTTCGCGCCGAAGCCGTCGCGGCAGCAGACAGTGCTTTAGCTAAATTCGCTCCGGAAGGCGAACCGAGGCCAGTGGCCGGATCCCACCCGGGACCGGCAGAAAATGTCCCGTTGGATCCTTTGGTAATATCGCGGAAAGCATCAGCACTTTGCGGTAGTCCGTAAAGCGCCGGTTGCAGAAGGCCCAAAGTCTTGTGGAGCGTTTGGTTCAGCAGGACGACCAGGGCGCTCCACAGCGGCGCGACCGCGCTGGTCCCGCCGATGACGAGGGACTTACCGTCCACCAAGACGGCGTAGCCGGTTTCGGGATCTGCGTCCGCCGACACATCCGGCACGCCGCGTCCGCCGCCGGACGGCGGGTTTATACCGATACCCGCCTGCCATGCCGGCAGCGGAAAATGAATACTGTATCCTCCCCCGCTCGCACCGCCCTGCGTACCGTCGTTCCAGACCGTTTCGCTGCCGGCTCTGCCGTTCGAACTCTGAAGAGTCGTTCCCCCGCAGGCGAGGACGTGGGGACTCGAAGCCGGGAAATCCACGTGATCGGCGCCATCACTCACTCCGTCGCTCGAACCGCCGTCGCCCGAGGCCGCGCATATGGTCACCCCGAGCATTGCCGCGTCTTGAGCGGCCGAGTCGAAGGCCGTCATCGCCTGCGCGGTCCAGGTGGATTCCGCACCACCCCAACTGATGGAAATAACTGAAGGATTATTGGTGGCGTCGTGAATCGCCGTGGTCAGCGCATCCTGAAATCCCTGTGCAGTGTTTGGCGCGAAGTACACGACGATCTTCGCTCCGGGTGCGACAGCCCCCACCACTTCGATATCCAGCAGAACTTCGCCGTCGGCGCTGTTCGCATCCGTAGGCGTGTTCTTGCCGCCGTCCACGGAAACCGAAGTGACCGCGGGTTCCGCAATTCCCAGAGAAGCGAAGTAGTTTTTCAAATCGGCCGGGTTGTACCCGCCTCCGAGTTCCAGAATTCCGACGGTCTGGCCCGATCCGGTGGCGCTCAAGGGAAACTGGTACAGTTCCGCGACCTGCCGCGGCGAATAGGAAATCGCCGCCGCGGCGGAGGCAGTGGAGCCTTCGACTCGCACCCGAAAGTGCGCCCTTGCCTGAGGCCGGTTATCGAGTCCTAGAACGGCTTCGACGAATGGCGCTAGTTCGGCGGGAAGTTTAATGTCTCCAATTCTCAGCCGGTATCTGGAACCCAGATGCTCATAGCGATCCAGCTTGACCGCGAATGCCCGCATCATATTCGCGGCGGAGCCACTGAGTTTCACCGTTCGCCGTTCAGGCGACTCCTGGGTCACGGCAAGATCGTTTTCCTTTGCGAACTGCCGCACTTCTTCAATGGCTGCGCTATCGGCGCCGTACTTCGCCGCGAATTCGCGCCGCGACATCACCGGTCCGCCATCATGAGGCAAGACGCGGCGTGCTTTCGGTTTGAGGATCACCGAGACTTCGATGGTCTCATCGAGCGGCTGATCGCCGACTCGCGTGCCGATCAGTTTCGGCTCACTTCCGGCAAGCGTAACCTTCTCCGCCTTCATGCCGACCTGCCCGCGATCACATTTGTCTGAGGGCGCATGTAGGAAAGAGTGAGGACATCTTAAAGTCGTTTCACGATATCCGTACATTTTATGGCGGCTTTACGTGGGACCCAGGCAAGGCTCGCGCGGCGACGGCTTTGCTGGCTCAAAAGCAGCGCCCCGCCAAAGCAGAACTAGGCTCCCTCATAGCAGCGCGATTGCGGGCACCCTGATCTGATGGCCGAGGTCGTCGCTCCTAAGGCTGCAATGCCGCTCGCCCTTCTCAGCTCGGCTCCCTACTTGTCCTGGCGGAGCCAAGTTTCGAGGATGGATCGCTTGGCCCCGGCCTGCGGCTGCTCGGCGAAGCGGTAGGTACGCTTGAAATTCGCGGCCACATGCACCACCATCTCGTGCTCCTGGCCATCTCTGGTGATGTGCAGTTTCACGCTGCCGGGATTGCTCTCGATGATCTTCTGCAACATGCCGGCGGAGGCGGGCGCGCCGTCCGCAGTCAGGATTACGTCCCCCGCTTTCAGTCCGGCGCCGTCCGCGGGCGAGCCTGGCGCGGCGTCGGTGACGATCAAACGGAACACCGGCGCGCCGCCGCGTCCACCTCCGCGTCCGGCGGCAGGAGGTGGCAGTTCCGAAGGAGGAACTTCGCGCGTTGAGGTATGGAGGCCGATGTAACCTCCATCCGCGGGCGCGGTGGTCAGTTCCAGTTGTAATCCGGCGAGCGCGAATTGACGCCGGTAATCGACTTCCCGGCTGGTGGACGCGTAGTCGAATATCTCACTTAAGGGCGCGCCAGCCGCGGCTTCGCACTCTGCACGAAATTCGGCGGCGGTGAAGCCCCGCTTCTGCTCTAGATAATATTTGCGATACAACGCACGCATGACGTCGTCGAGCGAATGCCGGTTGCCACTGGCTGCGCGGATATTCAGCTCGAGCATCGCGCCTAACATCGCTCCGTTGTTGTAGTAGGAAATGGTCGTGTTGCGATCTCCCGCCACGCCCGAACCGGAGCTCCACGTGTTGAGACTGGCTTCCGTCGCGGACTGATAGTTGCGGCCGGGCGCATTTTCGAACGTCCCAATGGCGGCGGCGAGCTTGTCCAAGTACTGTTGGCGGCTCATCAACCCGGCGCGCACCAGCAGCACATCCTGATAGTAAACAGAAAGCCCTTCGGATACCCACAGCAGGTCCGTCAGATTCTCCTGATCGTAGTCGAACGGGCCCAGGGCCAGCGGGCGGATGCGCTTCACATTGAAGTTGTGAAAATATTCGTGCGCGATGAAGCTGAGCCACCGCAGGTAACCGGCCGGCGTGACGAGGCTCGCGCCGTCGAATTGATTGGCGGAAGAATTGGAGTGCTCAATGCCGCCGCCTCCACGACCCATCATCAGAAACGTGTAGTGGGTGTAGGGCACTTCGCCGAAGATGTTCGTCGCGGCGGTCACTATGGCTTTGAGGTCGGCCCCCATCCGCGCGCGGGAGACGGAGGCGGGCACGTCCTCGACTGCGACGTAGTGCGGCACGCCGCGGACGTCGAACCGCAGAATCTCGTGCGTGCCGATCAGAATGGGGCAGTCGTAGAGGACGTCGAAATTCGGCGCGGTAAACGTGGCGGACTCGCCCTTCACCGGATCGAGACCGGTGGAGATGTGCGGCCATCCGGATTGCACAAGTTGCAACGTGACCGGCACATCCAGCACTCCCGCCGGATGCATGAAAAGGCCGGCGGGCGAAAGAAAAGCCCGGTCCTCGCCCAAGTAATTGTTTGCCGAAAAACGCGTGTCGGCGTACACGTCGTATTCGAGGAGAACGACGGGGCTGTTTCCGCTCACCACGCGCCACGTGTTTCGTGCCGTCTTGTCCCATATCAGCGAGCGGCCTGAGCCATCGGAGGCGTGGAAATCCGAAACATAGCGGGAGAAGTTCAGAATGCCGTAATAGCCAGTAGACCACTGGGGCAACTGAAAATCCTCAAGGGGCGCGCGCAGGCCATCCGCCCGCATGCGGATATGAAACGTGTGTGCGGCGGGATTTTGCATGGAGACGGTGAATGCCACCTTCACCGCGGCGAACGAATGCGAGGCTAGGGCGAGAACGATCAGCGCGCGGGAAAACATGCGTGCAGTCTAGGATCGCGCACGGTCTATTGTCAAGCCGAGCTAAGTACTCTTGCGTAGTTGCGGGTGTTGGCCGAAACTGCCGCCTATGGTGCGCTTGCTATCTCGCCGATGTAGGCGGCGATACCGCCTTTAATCATCGACGGAACCGAGCAAATATACACCACGATTCCGGAGATGGGCGCGACCACGTCCGCCACTTGCTGGCCGAAGAAATCGGTGGTGTAGCCGATCCTCATCCCTTGCGTCACATATGCCTCAGGCGTGACAAGCGGATAGAAAATCCCCTCCTGGCCGCTATGAACCGTGGTGATCTGGCCGATCCAGACGGGGTGCTCGACGGGTTTCACTTCGCCGGGGAGCATTTTCAAATGCCGCATCACATTCTCAGATCCGCGCACCAAGGCATCCACATCCTCCGCGTCGGTGGTGCCCGCGTGACCGGCTTCGGCGATGACCGTTGGCTTACCGAGGTCCTCGGCAAAACGGGAAATGGAGGTCGCGCCAGGAACGGACGGCCCTTGCTGCTGCTGAATAATGACGTGATCGAGTCCAAAGGCCATCACCATGCCACGCGAGGTTGCGTCGAGTTTCGCCTTCCCCGTAATCGGCAGATAACTGTATCGGCGGAGATTCTCGTCGAGGTCGCCGCCATGGAGGTCGATCAGGTAGTCGCAACGCTCGACGACCTGGTGGCCGATCGCCCACAGTGCCCGTTCGGTTTGCGTGCCGTCCGCCTTGCCGGGAAACATGCGGTTCATATTCTTCCCATCGGTCGGATTAATGTGGGGAACCTTTTGAGCGAACGACGCAAGGTTGATGAGTGGAACAATGACCAGCGCGCCGGAAAGGTCGGCGGGGTTGATATCGAGTCCCAGCTTTTCCAGCGCAATGATCGAGGCGTATTCGGTTCCGTGAGAACCGGCAACCAACGCGAGGGTCGGTCCGGGCTTGGCGCCATTGATGACGATAACGGGAATGCGCATGGCCGCGTCGACGCCCGCCGGCACCTGGATAAAGCCGGTGGCTCGCTGCCCAGCATGGGCGGTTGCTGTTCCGATGGTCAGGTCCGCTGCGCAGGCGACAGCGGCAAGCAGAGCCAGCATGATGAGAGATCGACAAATCTTAGTCATCTTGATCTCATAGCTTACCGCCTTGTTCGCGCGCTTATCGGAGGGAGTCTAATCCTGTTCGCCCAGTGTCTGTGCGTAAGTTTTGCCGTAAGGATAGAAAAGTTCCTTGCGGCCCTCGCGCCAGGCCGCTTTGAGTTCCGGCGTGGTGATGTCCCAGTCCGGCCGGCATTTCTTCGTAACGGCACGCAGGTCCTGGCGCAGATCCTCCACCGTGGGCCGGCCGAAGAACCAGTAGCCGTTGTAGATTTTGTAGACGACCAGGGCGGGCTCGAGGACGATCACGTGCGGGATCATCGGATTGTGAATGGGGTCGGTATATTCAGCGATGTCGAGATCTTTCTGGACCACTCGTCCCGGGTCTGCGAGGAAGGGCCAATGCGCGCCGATACCGGTGCGATATTCATTCGTCTCGGAGATATTGTCGGTACTGATGGTGACCATCCGGCAATAGGCAACCTCCAACTCACGGTGCAGCGCGACCAGTCCTTCGGCCTGCCGCCGGTCTTTCGGGCAGAAACCGCCCCGGCTAAGAACGAGAACCATGGGATGTTGCGCCTGGAGTTCGGAGAGTTTCCGGCGCTTCGCGCTGTGATCGGAAAGCTCATAGTCGGGGAAGATAGATCCGGGAACGATGTCAGGTCGCACTTGCAAATCCTCCGAAGTTAGATTGCCGAACTTTTTTCGACCGCCCGGCTAGAACGCTCGAATCGCTCGCACACGGCGCGGAAAATCCTTGTCATCGCTGTGCTGGCGGCCGTTGTCGGCGAAATCGATGTGGCTCGCCATATCCGCGGTCTGTTGAGAAGACGTCCAGTAATTGAAATTGTCGGCAATACCGGCGCCCGAAAAATTGCCGGCGCCGTTCAGCGCCAGATTGCGGTACAGCATCGCGAGCTCATCGCGCGACGGCAGGAACCATCCGCGAACTCCGTTCAGAATGAAATTCGCGCAGAGTGCGGCGGCGGTTTCGGAATCCGGACACGCGGCGAGCATGTCCTTTGTATTTCGCGCGCCGGCGCCGATCGCGGTTTCGCGAGCACCGGCGATCGCTCTGCGAAAACATCCCCACTTCGCGCCCGCGCTTTGATCGAACGGAGCCGCTTCCAGATATCGCCAGGCATCGTTTGCAAAATTCGGATTTTCGTAAAAGATCAGGCCGCCGGAGGGAGAAGTATCGCCGAATTCAAAACCCGATGCCGGCAACCACACGCTCATCTCGCCAGCGCCGCGATTGGCCCACAGGTAATACGGGATCAATCGCACGGATTTTGCCGGCAACGACGGATTGGAAATATTTCTCGCCTGAGTGTGAATCACGGGAACGCCGGGGAAATCGGGATGGTCGGTCGCCGTGGCTAACTCGGCCTTCGGATCCAGCAGTAATCCGAGCGCGTGGTGATCCTCGACGTCGGGCCACTCGGCGCAATATACGATGGGACCTCTTTCGACAGCCATCCGCCGGCGGCATTGCTTCACGTTCGAATCGGCCACCACCCGGCGCGCCTCGAATGGAAATTCGATCTGGATCGAGTCGCCATTCTTCCATTCGCGATCGATCGGAAAATAACCCTGGTTATCGACGGCTAGCGGCGCTGGAACTCCGTTCACGGACACCCTCGCCGACGAGGTAAGAGAATCGGCGTAAGAATAGAGGTTTCCGGGAACAACTTGATTTCGAGCCCAGCCAGGGATGCGCAGCCGTATGGTAGCGCAGACCGGTTCTTTCGCCGAGATGCGAATGGTGGATTTGCCGCCCCATGGCATTTCACTCTCGGTGGCGAGCGTCAATGTCCGGCCGTTGATTTCGAAATCCGCGGCGCTCGACACATAAAGATTGACGAAGATCGCGTCTCGCCGATCCTGCGCGTAAATGAATCCGGGCATGGAAGCCATGAATCGCACCAGGTTCGGAGGACAACACTCGAGCGACGCGTGCTGCCAGCGCAAATCCCGCCCATCGCCCGCGCTGGCGAGGCGATTCACATAAAAGAAGTGGTCGCCGGAGGTTGAGACGCCGTCGATCGCATTGTTGTACATCCCGCGTTCCATCACGTCGATGAACTTGCTATCGCCGGTGGCCATAAACAGTCGGTGGTTCAAGGTGATGAACATCAGCACGGCGCACGTTTCCGAATAGGCTGAGATGTTCGGCAGGGAATAAGCTTCTCCGAAACCTTCGTTCCCGGTGGACCCGACGCCGCCGGTGATGTATATCTTCTTCGCCACCGCATCCTGCCACATGCGATAACCGGCGTCGAAATATTCCTTCAAGCCGGTGAGCGTGCCGACGTCGATCAGGGATACCATCAGCGACACGCAATTCACCGCATGACCGACCGCTTCGCTTTGTTCGAGGACGGGTTTATAGGACTGATTGTGGCGGCTGCGGTTCACCGAATCGTCGAGGCCGCGAATATCCAGATAATGTTTCGCCAGATCGAGGTGCTTTTTATCCCCGGTGACGCGATAGAGTTGCACGCAGTTGATGGCATCCCGCTCGCCGCCGGAAAAAGGAGGATGGCGCAGCTTGAAATCCTGATAGAGCGCGTCCGCGGATTGAATCGCGCGATCGAGCAGGTCGCGTTTTCCGGTCACGCGATAATACGTCGCCGCGATCTCGAACATCGCATTGCCCCGTAGTTGCGCACGCTTCGCTGCATCAATGCGGCCGTCGACGGCGGCCTGCAACCGGGCATCGGGATGCGTTTTCAGCGAAAAGATCGCCGCTTCGAGGATTCCGCCGCCGAAGGTGCGAGCGGTTTCCGATTGCTTGGCCATTTCGAAAGGGATGGTCACGCGCGCGTTGGTGTCGATCTTCGGCTTCCAGAACGTGTCTGTCAGGCGGACATCCGAATAAAGTTTCGGCTGGATCGGATAATCGGCTACCGGAGTGTAAAACCCCGCCGAAATCGGAACGTCGGCCGCGGTGCGCTTCTGTGAGTCGCCGTAAGCGAGCAGACTCGCTCCCGCTGGTGCAGCCACTAAAAATCCGCGACGCGTCACCTTTCTGTCCATCGGCAGGCTCTTCGATCAATTTAACGCAAACGCACGCCGTCGATGTTGTGGATGCGCGGCGGCACCGGTCATAATTACTCTCGAAGAAGATTTGAAATGAAGAAACTCGGACTCCTCTATTTCCTGCTGGCATGGTGCGCCTTCGCGGCGGACCCTAACTACTCTGAACTTCTAAATGCCTTCCAGTTTCGTAATCTCGGCCCGTGGCGAACGGGGTCCTGGATCACTTCGCTGGCCGTGCCGGAAACGCCAGCCAAGGCTCATCGGCATACCATGTTCGCGGGTACACGCAACGGCGGAGTCTGGCGCACGACGAACAACGGAACCACGTGGGAACCGGTTACCGATGGCGTAGGTATGTCGTCGGTCGGCGCGGTTGCAATCGCGCCCTCGGATGCGAACGTGGTGTGGGCGGGCACTGGCGACAATTCGCTGACGCGCAGCGCGTATTGGGGCGATGGCGTTTATAAATCCACCGATGGCGGTAACACCTGGACCAACATGGGACTGCGCGACACCCAGCACATCGCGCGCATCGTGATACATCCGGCGAATCCCAATATCGTGTGGGTCGCGGCGCTGGGACACCTGGGGACTCCGAATCAGGAACGCGGCGTGTTCAAAACCACCGACGGTGGGCGCACCTGGAAAAAGGAATTGTTCACCAACGATACGACCGGCGCGGTGGACCTGGTAATCGATCCGCGACATCCGGATGTTCTTTACGCCGCCATGTACGACGCGATTCGTCTGCCTTGGAAAATGATGGAAGCGCGTCCCGGCGGCGGAATTTTCAAGACGACGAACGGCGGAGATCGTTGGGACAAGATGGCTGGCGGTCTGCCCCAGGGAAATACTGGACGCATCGGGCTCGATATTTGCCGCGCCAATCCCAATATCGTTTACGCGGTGGTCGATAACTTTGGCTTGCGGCCCGCAGCCGCGCGTCCACAGGATCCGGCATTCGCCGCGCCGTCAACCTATATAGGCGGCGAAGTGTATCGCACCGACGACGCCGGACGCTCGTGGAAGCGGGTCAGCAAGGAGGGCGAAGACGTCAGCCGCAAGGCCGGCTACTCCTTCAACCAGCTTCGCGTGGACCCGAACAATCCCGAAAGAGTGTTCATCACCGGGTCGAACATGATCCAATCGAACGACGGCGGGAAAACCTGGGCGGGGCTCGCCAACGGTCCCGGGCCTCGCAGCGGATATCCGTTCATCACCACTTTCGGCGATTTCAGAAGTCTGTGGATCGATCCTGAAGATTCCGATCACATGATCGCGACCTCCGACGGCGGAGTTTCCGTCTCCTACGACGGGGGGAAAACGTCTGATCATTTCGCCAATCTCAAACTGGGTGAATTTTACGCCATCGGCGTCGACATGGCGGAGCCGTATCATGTCTTCGGCGGACTTCAGGATCACGAAAGCTGGGAAGGTCCGTCGAACGGATGGTCGGGGCGCATCAATATCGACGACTGGGTTTCGGTGGGCATCGGCGACGGCATGTATGACGAGCCGGATCCCACCGGACGCTGGCTCTATAACACGCAGGAGTTCGGAACGCTAGGCCGGGTCGATCTGCAGCACTACACGCGCACCATCATCGATCCCACGAAGCCCAACTCGCCGCACCCGTTTCCCAACGTGCGCCCATTAGGACCTCGCGGAGCATCGGCCCCGCCCGATTCGATTCTCTATCGCTTCAACTGGATCGCTCCGGTGCGCATTTCGCCCTTCGACCACAACACCATTTATTACGGCGCGCAGTTCCTGATGCGGTCCAAGGATCGCGGCGACCATTGGGAAATCATCAGTCCTGACCTGACTACGAATAATTCGGACAAGATCAATACGCAGAATACTTCGATTCAACATTGCACTATCGTGACGATCGCGGAATCGCTCGCGCAGGCCGGCGTCATCTGGGTCGGCACTGATGATGGCAAGGTCCAAGCGACGCGGGATGGCGGGGCGCATTGGATCGACACCACCGCGGCGCTCGCCTCGGCCGGCGGGCCCGAAGACGCATGGGTCTCGCGGGTGTACGGCTCGCGCTTCGCCGCCGGAACGGCTTACGTAACGAAATCGCGCCGCCGGCAGGACGATTTTCAACCGTATGTTTTCCGTACCACCGATTTCGGCGCCACCTGGACTCCCATCGTCAAGGGCTTGCCCGCCGTGGCCGAAGCGGCAGCGATCGTAGAGGACACGGTGGATCCCAACCTGCTTTTTCTGGGGACCAGCGCCGGCGTCTTCGTCTCTTTCGATCGCGGCGCCCGATGGAACGCATTCAAGTCCAACATCGGCCCCGCGCCGGTGACCGGTCTGCTGGTTCACCCGCGCGAAGGCGATCTCGTCGTGGGTACGTATGGCCGTGGCATGTGGATCACTAATATTGTTCCACTGCGGGGATTAAACTCCGCAGTCTTATCGAGCGACGCTGCCCTGCTTCCGATCCGCTCCGTCGGCGAGCGCCAGGAAGGGGCCATGGGGAATTACCGGCTTCTCGGCGATCGGTACCCGGCGGCTCCGAACGAACCGAACGCCATGACTATCGATTACGTTTTGCGGCGGGCGCATCCCGAGACAGCCCCGCCGCCGGCACTTCCGGCCCGTGGAACTTTTCGCGGCGCACCCTGCGTCGCGGATGGCGGAGATGGACGCCAGCCTTTTGTCACCATCACCGACGCCTCCGGGAAAGTAGTCTGCACGCTGATGGGTTCGGGCCGCGCCGGGGTCAATCAGTTGCTGTGGTCCTTCAATATGTATTCGCCGAACGCCGCGGCGGCTCCGCCTTCCGCCGCGCCAGGTCCCTACACCTTTACGCTGAAGGTGGACGGCAAAACCTATTCGCAAAGCGCCACTCTAAAGCCTACGGCGGCGCGACAGACGCCATAAAGGAGGGGGTTGATCCCGCCGATAGAACCCCGTAGATGCGGATTCTTGTCTGTTTGTTGATTGGCGCGATTGGATGCCGGGCGCAGCGTCCGGAGGACCAGGTCCTCGACCTATATCACCAGATGGAAAAAGCCGAGCAGAGCGGCGACGCGAACGCGCTGATCCGATTATGGTCCCGGGAAACCGTATCGAATATAGAGAAGCTGCGGGACTATATACGCCCGAATCCCAGAGCGCATTACACGGCGTCGAAGGTGTTTGCCCAAGGAGATCAAGCGGCACTGATTGGACAAACCGGCCCCGAACGATTCCTGAGCATGAGTCTGGTTCGGCAAGACGGACGATGGAGGGTCAAAGATCAGGTCTGGAGCGACAAGGCGTTCCCGGTCGATTCGGTGTATGCGCTGGTTCCGCCGGCCGCGGGAGCGTTCGAGCGCGCCGGTGCACCGTGGCCAAGCTTACCGCCAGGGCTGGATGCGGCGAGTGCCGCCAGACAGGGCTGGCAGGTACGGGCAACGTACGACGAGTCCTATTTATATATCCGGATCGAATCGCCGGAGTTGTTCCCGGCGCCGGGCAGCACGGTAAATACGCCGCCCAGCGGCTGGCCAGTTATGAAAATCGACGTTTCGTCTGTCGGCGAATTCGTGCTGCACGCCAGCGCGGACATTGGAGACCAGGCCACGTTCGATCAAAACGGTCGCGCCAACAGTCATCGACCGTTCGTGGCCTATTCGGAGTGGCTACTGCGGTCCGACCAGACCGTCTTCCGGGTGAGCGCCGGGATGGAGTCCAACCCCTTGTTGAAAACGGGAGACCACTTCTTCGAGGTTCGCATTCCGCTGCGGACCCTGAACGTCACCGATGCGAGGGGCGCGAAAATCACGATCGGCGACGCGCAGTGGCCGAAGAGCGCGCTTTTCACGCTGAACGTCCCGCCGTATCGATAAATGATGTTACGCCAGTGCGTGCCGCTCGGAAACGATTCTGAGTGCTTCCTGGTATCGCGGCTGGCCGACGTTTCGTAAGAACCGTTCCCAATGGACCTGGCCGTAGACGACCTTCACCTCGCTGTTGGCCAGGTCGACTTCCCGCGTCCAGATGCGGCGTTGATATTCCGTGAATTCCGGCACAGGTCCACGCCAGTCGATCGGCTTGCCGGCCGAGCCAATGAAGAGGAACGCGACGGTGTAAAACAAGTGAGCCAGCTGCTGCATCAGATGGAAGCGGGCCAGTCGATACGCATCCGGCGGAGCTCCGAAATATTGATGAAGGAAAGCCCTTTCCTCATCGTCGCTAGACACGACCTGATTCGCCACGACGGCCAGGTCGGCATAGCGGTCGTTCAGGAAAGCGGCCTCCCAGTCCACTAGCCACACGCGTTGTCCATCGAACAGAATATTGTCCGGCTTGAACAGGTCATTGTGGCTCGAGACCATCTCCGCATCGTCATAGGGGTAAACCGCGGCCAGTTCCGCGAATCGGGCAAAGAACTCGTCGCTGGCGGCTTTCGGAAGAAGGTTCGCGGACCGAAATTTTTGGAGGTATCCCTCCAGGGCAGCATACTTAGCGTCCGATTCGTCCGAAGCAGCCTTTTTATGAAGCAGGAACGTACAAGTGGTGTTGAAAGGAGCTCTGGAAAATTGCGGAACCGCATGCAACTTCCGCAGCAAGGCGGGAAGCCGGAGCATCGCCTCAGGCACCGGCAGCGGTTCGGCGTTCACAAAATCGGTGATGGAGATCCGGCTTACGACGTCGGTGTACCAGACATGCGGCGCGACGCCTGCCTCCGCCGCCGCCCTCATGCTGGCGTAGTGGCGCGAGGGATCCTCATCGCGCTGGATAATCTTCAACAGGTACGGGTATCCGCGCACGACGATGCGATAGACCAAGGACGTCGTCTGGCCCCCGAACACTTTCGAGATATCTTCGAATCCGGTGGCTCCGAAAGCCTCGCGGAGGCCATGAGCCACGGCCTCGGTCTTTTCTTGTGGAATCATGAAGTCCTCCCCGGAAATTGGACTTGAAACCCTCTGGCGAGCCAATACGAATCACATGCTAACGGAAAGGACGATTGAAGTCTAGCCTTGTTTTCAATAATTTAACTTGCTATCCTCAAATTAGAGAGACCGAGATTGGGCGATCCTCGACCTGCCGTTTTTGAATCCCTTTGCCTCCAGATGCCCGGCGAAACCGTGCCTGACTTCGCGAATGAGTTACCCGGCGCGGCGCAAAATGAGATATTCTAATCGCAGTTAAGTTACGGCTCAACGAATTTGAGCTACCGGAGGAACCTAATGAAACGAGTTTTGCTTCTCACCCTTTTGACAAGTGTGGCATCGTTCGCCACCCCACTGTTACTTTCCAACATAACTGTGCTGGGCACTGACTCAGCCGACGGCGTGGGTTTTGACGCGGGAGGTCCGACGTTCACCGTAGTGGGCAACTTCCTGGCGACAGATACTCTCTCGTTTACAGTGAGCGGGACCGTAGATCTGGCGAATGGTGATTTCACAGCGAATGCCGCGGGGATTGTCACGGCCCCGGCCACTACGAACACTGGGGTCCACCCGGGGCAAACCAGCCCGAACTCGGACAACCCGAGCTTCAACTATGCGGCCCTCCTGATCGGGAACAGCACGCTCGGTTTCCATCAAGTGTTTCCGTCGTCCGCCACCTACGGGCTCGGCAGCAGCACTCCGCCGACGACTTTGTTCCTGCCGGACACGACTTTGGCGGCTCTGGGATTCGCATCGGGTCTGAGCAACGGAACCGTTCTCGAGTTCCGGGTTTCGGACATCAATAGCGCGGACAATAGCGGCGCGTTCAACATCAGCCAGGCGCCGGAGCCGGGAACGTTTTCGCTGCTGGCCCTGGGGCTTTGTGGCGCGGCGTTCGCGATGCGCAGGCGCGTTCGCGTTTAACGCGAATTTACTCCTCTCTATCAGGTACTGGATTGGCAAGGGCTCCGCTGCGGCGGGGCCCTCGCTTTATCTGCGCTTGCGCGAGGCACTCGTTGTTATTGAATGGCCACCGTAACGCCCGATTGAGTGGCGACGCCGTTGACGATGAACTTGATAGGCACGGCCGGCCCGGTCGGCGCATCGGGCGGGATCAGGATGTTCAGTTGCTGGAGCCCCCGTGTCAGGTCCGGCGCATGTCCGGCGAACTCCACCGTAGCAGGCTTGTCGCCCACGAAGGCCTGCACGTTCGCGTTCAACCAATCGAGACCGTCCTCACGGGTGGTGTAGGTTCCAAACCCGGTTCCATAAATCGCGAGGTAACCGCCGGGCGATGCCGGGTTCGACGGACCGTTCACGCTGAGATCCCCATTCAGCGCGGCGCTCTGGCCTGTGCCGGTCATGGATAGCGTAAACAGCCCTGGCGACGCGGGGACAATCGGTATGTCGATCGAATTCGACTGCTGGCCGTTACAGCCCACCTGAACGGAGGCGGACGTCTGCCCGGCGACGCTGCCTGGCAAGGTGAAGCTGACAGTGCCCGCGAAAGCGGATATCACTTCGGCGGATTGTCCGCCCACTAAAACGCTCGCCGTCGATTGGCAGGGGAAGGTCCCAAACAGAACCATGATCGTATTGGGGGCCCCTTGACCGGATTGATACGAGGCTGCGTTCTCAAAACCGCCCGTCGAGATGGATGGCGCGAAGGACACTGTGAACGATACCGGAATCGAGAGCGGGCTATTGGTCACTCCGGCAGCGGAGACGAGCACCGCGCCGGAAACACTCCCCGCGGAGTTTCGGGATGCCGCGCTTGAGGCAGCCGCCGGGTCCACGGTCACCGTGAGAGTCGCAGGGGTAGTGGAACTATTCGCGGAAACGCTGATCCAGGGAACGCTCGATGCCGCGCTGAATCCAACATTTCGATATCGCGAAGAGAGCAGCAGTGTTTGCGAGGCGCCTTGGCCTGGTACCGAAGCGAAGGTCAGCGATGGCGGGGAAGTCACTAACGTGGGTTGGCCCACGACGGTCAGGGTTACTCCCACCGTGATGGTGCGCGATCCGAGGTTGAACAGTACCGAGCCGACATAGGCGCCCGCCGCAAGTCCGGCGGGGTTGACGGACACGTTCGCGGTTGCGGTAAGAGGGCCGCTGGTTCCGAGGGTCGCCGCCAGCCATCCCGCGGACGGTGTAACGCTCACAGTCGCGGTAAAGGGAATATCCGCGCCGACGCTTATGGTCTGCGCGGACGGCGGAAGCGGATCGCCCGCGTTGTATTGATAGGAGAGCGCCAGCGGGCTGACGGTCAGGTTGGTGTTCAGCATCGCCACCGAAAACGCCACCGTTTTCGGCACACCGGGGACTGTCGCGTTGACCAGGTAAACACCGGCCGCGCCGGGCACCACGAACACCGTCGACGTCGCGAAGCCGCGCGCATCGGTTATGGCGGTAGTGCTGCCACCGCCGTCGGCAAAAACTCCGCCTCCGGTTGCCGTGAAGGTCACGGGCACGCCGGGGACTCCGTAACCGCCAGGGTCCGAAACCAGTGTCTGGAACGGACTGGCGCTTCCGGAATCGACGATGGTCTGCGGAGTTCCGGCGAAGGCGCTGATCGATGCGGGAGCGCCGGGGTTAAGAACCGTGGCGTCGCTTGCTGAATCGTTCGATACATTCAACTCGCCGCCGCCCGCGACAGTCGCGGTATTGATCGTCGACGTAGCGCCGGAGTACGGCACATTTACGGTAACGACAATCTCCGGATAGCTGGCGCCGGGCATCAGCCCGTCACTCCGGGTGCAGGTGAGCGCGGCGAGCGTACAGTTCCACCCCGAGCCGGCCATTGCGACCGGAGCCAGATCCAGCGGCATCGCATCCGTGACCGCGACCGAGCCGAACGTCGGGCCCAGGCCGATATTGGCCACCACCAGGGAATACGTCGCGCCGGATTGACCATGAGTGAAACTCCCCGCGTGCGACTTGGCGATGGTCAGATCCGCTACCTTCACCGAGAGGTGCGACGACGCACTATTTCCAGCTCCTCCATTGGAGGAGGTGACCGGAGTGGTGGTGATGGAATAATCTCCCGCGGCCGTGCCGGTGATCAATACGGCGATGTTGCATGTCGCGCCGGGCGCGATGGACCCGGAGGTGAGCGCCAAGGAACCCGATCCTGGCGCGGCTACGATGGTTCCGCCGCACGAATTCGAAAGATTGCTGGGCGCTCCGATGGCGAGGCCGGACGGCAATCCATCGGTGAACGCGACGCCCGTCAACGCGACGGTGTTCCCGGCGGGATTCGCGATGCTGATGGTCAGGCTGGCGGACGCGCCAGGCGCGATCAGCGAGCTGCCGATCGTCTGGTTTATCGAAGGCGGAGCGATGACGGTCAGGCTCGCAGCCGCAGCGTTCCCGGTGATGACGACAAACTGCCCGGAGCCCTGGTCGAAGGCGCCGGCGACGTTCCCGCTCACGTTGGCCGGGGATCCGGGATTAACGCCGGTAACGCTGGCGATCAGCGAGCAGGTTCCACCCGGACTTAGCGCCAGGCCTTGCAGAGTGATCTGATTGGTAGCAGGATTGGCCGCGGCCGATCCAGGCGTGTCCACTCCCGCGCCGCCGGTGGCGCACGATCCGGCAATCCCGTTAGCGATCGCCAGCGCGGCCGGCAAGGTGTCGGTGAAGCCGATGTTCGCGAGACCGGTCGCCGTGTTGGGATTCGCGATGGTGAACGTCAGAGAGGCGGATCCATTCAACGCGATCGTCGCCGCGCCGAAGGTCATCGATTCTGTCGGCGCGATGACCACCACCAGGGACGCGGCATTGCTGGCGGCTCCCGCGCCGCTTTCGTTGGATGAAATGGCTCCGGTGGTGTTCAATTTTGTTCCGGCGCTGACGCCCTGAACGGTCACTACGATGCTGCAGGTTGCTCCGGTCGCCAATGTGCCGCCGGTGAGGCTCACCGCAGAGGAGCCGGTCGCCGCCGTGACCGCGCCGCCACAGGTATTGCTCACCAGACCTAGCGATCCAATGGCGAGGCCGGCGGGGAATGCATCGGAGAAGGCGAGTCCGGTCAACGGAAGGGAATTCGCTGCGGGATTCGTGATCGAAAAACTCAGTTGCGCGGTCTGATTCAGGGCGACGGCGTTAACTGAAAATGAGATGGCAATGGCGGGCGGGGCGGCGACAATCAGATTGGCCGACGCGGTGTTTCCGCTGCCCCCGTTGGCGCTGAGCACCGCGCTGGTGCTGACGGCATAGGAACCGGTTTGCGCGCCGGTCACACTCACGTTGAACTGGCAGCTCTGGTTCACAGCGAGGGTCGCGCCGGATAATGCGATTGTATTGCCGCCGCTCACTGAGAGTGTTCCGCCACAGACAGCGCTGGAATTATTGGCAGCGGTGAGGCCGGACGGCAGCGCGACGGTGAAGGAGGCGCCGGTCAACGCGACCGTGTTTGCCGCTGGATTCTTCATCGTGAAGCCAAGGGTCGACGTCGTATTCAAGCCGATTGCGGCCGGAGTGAACGTGGCTGCGATCGACGCCGGAGCGACCACCGAAGTAATGGAGGACACCGCAGCTCCGGCGCCGCCTTCATTGGATCCGGCGGGACCTGCTGTATTGTGCTGATCGCCCGCGGCAGCGCCGGTGACGCTCAGGCTGATCGCGCAGGAAGCGCCCGGGCTCAACACCGCGCCCGATAGATTAATCACGTTGGTGCCGGCGACCGCCGTGAGCGTCCCGCTACACGAGTTCGACAAGCCGTTCGGCGTGGAAATGACGAGCCCGGCGGGTAAACTGTCGGCGAATCCGATTCCGGTGAGCGTTGCTGATGCATTCGGATTGGTGAGCGTGAAGCTCAAGTTGAGGGCCGATCCGAACGCGACGGTTGGCGCGCTGAAAGACTGCTGCAGCGCCGGCGGCGCAATCGCCAGAAGGGAGGCCGCGGAGGTAGAGCCGGCTCCGCCGTTGGTCGAGCTGACCGTGACGCTGTTGTTCTTGATGCCGGCCGTGGTGCCGATCACGTCGACGGAGACCGCGCATGACGCCCCGGCCGCGATGCTGGCGCCCGACAGGCTGACGATTCCCGCTCCATCGAGCGCGCTGAGCGCTCCGCCACAAGTATTGTTGACTCGATGAGTAGTCGCGACGGTCATTCCCGCCGGCAGAACATCGTTGAACGCGACGCCGGTCACACCCAAGTTCACATTCGGATTGCTGATCGCGAAATTCAGGCTCACCGGCGCGTTCAGTGGAGCGGAAGCGGCGCCGAACGATTTGGCGATCGACGGAGGGCTGATAACGGTGAGCTGAGCGGTTGCCGTGTTTCCGGCGGCCGCGTCGGCCGAGCCGATGGTGACGCTGTTGTTGTAAATACCATCCACGGCACTGGCGACGTTCACGTTAATACTGCACATTCCGGGCGGCAGCGCCGGATTCGCGAAGTTCATGCTGGAAGATCCCGCGGCCGCGGTCAACGTGCCGCCGCAGCTGCTGATCAGGCCTGGCGCCGGAGCGATCAACAGACCAGCCGGCAGCAGGTCCGCGAAATTCGCGTTAATCGTCACCGTGTTGCCGTTGGTAATGGTTAACGTGACGGTGCTCCGGGTGTTGGGAAGCACGCTCGCCGGAGCGATGGCCTCGGTAATCGACGGCGGTTGCAGGACGATGATTCCAGCCGTTACGACCGCGTTGTCCACCACGGCATCCACGTGACCTTGTCCGCCTACGCCGCCGGCAACGAAAGTCGCGGTCGCCGTGCCGGTGGAGTCGATCGACTCCGGTTGCGGCTGCGAAATCGTGCCCAGAGCGGGATTGCTGAAATTTACAGGAAGGCTGATCAGAGTCCCCAGATCCACGGGCGAAATCGGATTTCCGTGGTTTTCCTGAAGGAAACTCGCGGTGAGCGTCGAGGTCTGATGAATCAGAATTTTGGCGGGGTTCGCGGTGTTGGTAAGAACGATAAAGGGATCGAATGTGGCCACTCCGTCGATGGTCGGCGCCGGGGTGTTGGTGCCCCACCAGTTGAGCGTCGCGTCAATGGTGCCGACCCAAGCGCTGAGATTACTTCCAATTGGCGCGCTGTTGTTGGCGATCCGGCTGAAGGTGATGAACAGCTGATTTGAAGAACCTGTAGTGCCGCTGAAGATACCTCCACCCTGGCTGGTGGCGGAGTTGCCGGCGATGGTCACGCGGGAAAGAGTCGTAATCTGGCCGTTGGAGGTGGTCCATAGTCCTCCACCTTGAGCGGCTCCGGAATTATTCGTGATCACGGTGCCTTGCTCGATCCGTATGCCTTGGCCGGTATAGATTCCAGCCCCGCCGCCGGTGGCCTGATTCCCTGAGATCACGCCGCCGACGATATCTACCTGGGTATGAGTGTTTCCAGGAGTACCAACGAAGATACCGCCGCCGCGTCCGCCGCCGCCCGCGAACTGAGTCGCGGTATTGTTCACGATCTGGCTATTGGTGAGCACCAGGGCGGTGCCGGCCTTGGCCCAGATGCCGCCGCCGTTGCCGGAGCCACCGGTGGACGATTCATTCGCAGAATTCCTCCGGACGATGCTGTTGCTGATGGTGACCACGCCGGTTCCGTCGAACCGTCCCAAAGTGCCACCGCTGTCGAGCGCGATTCCTCCGCCATCGCCATCGAGCGTCGAATTGTCGGTGATCACGCAGTTGGTCAGCGAGAGATTGCCGGTCAGATTTCCTTCCCACGACAGCCCTCCGCCGAACCCGTGAGGCATGACAAGACCACCGGAGTAAGTGCCCGGGTTTCGCCCGAATTGAATTTGCAGATTGGAGAAGCTGGTGTCGAATGCGCTGGCGGAGTTCGGGTTTATGGCGAAGACCTTATCGATGCCGGTGGTCGCGCTGGCGCCGGCCTGGATGATGGTCGCGGGATTTCCGGAGCCATCCGTCTGTCCAACGATGCTTACGCCGTGAAAGATGTCGAGCGACCCGTAGGCGTCGGTTTCCCCGCCGGTTTCCTTGTTGGGTCCGGGAAGAGTCAAGGTATAGGTGCCGGCCGGGACCATGATGGTGTCGTTGCCGCTATCGTTGTTCGCCTGCATGATGGCGGCGCGCAGACTGCAACGGCCGTTGGCATCGGAGCATGCGCCGTCGGCGGGATTCACGTCCACCGAATCCACCGTGGTGTTCACCACGAAGACGGGATCGGGCAGCGGCATCATGACCGAAACGGGAATTTGCGCGGGTGTAAGAAAAGCCACTCCCGGCCGCCCGTCGATATTTACTCGCATATCGAGCGCGGCTGAGGCTCCCGCGGACGAATCGGACCGCGTGAGGACGATGCCTGGTGGGAACGTCGCGGCGCCAGAAGCGGCAACCGCCGGATTAGGATGAGAGATCACCGCGGTCTGGCCCCCGGCGGCGTTCAGAATCATAACGTCGTCGGAATTATTGCTCGAAATTCGGGTGCGGAAGAAGAGCGGAGGCGCGGCCGGATTCGCTGGCGCGACTCCCGGGAAACTCTCGATTTCCGTCCACGCCAGCGGTCCCTGTTCTGATTGATGGGTTCGTGCCGCGGGCGAGCGCGCCGCGTTCCCGGTGCCGTCCGACGCCAGCAGGTGGACCGTTCCGTCGGTGGATAACAGCGCGATCTGTGTGTGGGCGTCCTGCGAATGGACAAAAATGCCCAGCGCGGCCGCCGAAACCTCGAACGAAACCGGTATCGGATCCGGCGTAACGCGCGATTCACCGGATTGAAGGTTGCGGCCGTGCAGGATGGAAATGGCGCCGCCGCTGACGACTAACGCGTCAGGAAAGGAATCGCCATCCAGCTCGCCGAATTGGAAGTCGACGGCGTCGGACGCGAGCGTGATGGTTTGCGAGAGCGTTAGGCCGTTTGCGGAACCGACGTAGATCAGCACCTGCGCTCCGGCATCCGTCCGCACGCCGACGAAAACTTGCGAGTGAGTGGCGATCGCATCCCGGCGAAGGACTCGTAACGCCGAGATCGTACCGGGCGTCGTGATCGTCTGCCCGGGCTGAAAACCCATCTGGCCGTCGCCCCGCAGCACGTCGATGACGTGGCCGCCGCGCGAAGCCATGATGAGATCGGATTCGGCGCCGTCCTCAAATCTGCCGGCCGCGAGAAAATCCGGCCGGTCCGCCACGGCGGCGACTCCGGCTCCGCTCAGGAAAGGAGAAGGGAACTGGGACGTCCGGATAGCCTCGAAGGAGGCCTGATCGCGCGGCGCGAAGGCGTCCAGATTGCCTCGCCGAAGCACGATCGCCGGACCGGCGGGCGTAGAGTAACCGATCGCCAGATCGGCGACGCCGTCATGGTCGAAGTCGTCGCTTGCCATCGAAACGGGAACCGTTGAAGAGGATGTGAGAGCCTGAACCAGAGCGCTTGAACCGTTGTATCCCGTGGGAAGCGGGTTTCCGTTGTCGAGATAGATAACCTTGGAATCGCCAGCGTGGACGCTGACGGCTGGTTCCGGGACCGTGGTCGCGAGAAGTGCGACCAGGAGTCCCGCCAGAATTGCAATTTGTTGTCGAATGGGCCGGCTCATATATAAGGTCACTGGACGATCGCGGTGATCGTGTTATTCGCCACTGTCGAAAATCCCGAGGGCGTCGACAGGGTAATCACGGTTTTGCCCGCGGTTATTGGTGTAAATACGGCATCGGCGCTCATGGCACCGGGCGGAATGGTGACGGACGGCGTGATCGTCCCCACTGCGGGAGTGCCGCTGGTGAGCGAAACGGTCACGGAGACCGTTCCGGCGAGCTGCTGCGGGCCGAGGAAGTTACCCCCAGCATCGAGCACGCCCATCATGACCACCGGCGATACCGTCACGGCCCCGCCGGCTACCGTCGCCTGAATAAACTGCTGGCCGCCGGCTTCAAGGGTCCCTTGAGCCACGGCGCCGGATGGCGACAATGTAACCGAGCTGGTGCGGCTGGTGAATCCGGGGGCGCTCGCGGTATAGGTGGCTGTTCCGGAACTCGCGAGCGAGTATACGAAATACGAACCCTGACTCGTGCCGCCGGGGACCGTCACATTGATCGACGCAGATCCTTTGTCGGTGCCCGTGGCGGAAAGCAGCAGGCGCGGGTCATTGCTGGTCAGCGTGACCACGGTTCCGCCCGGCGGCGCGGCCTGCGTCAGAGAGAGCACGCCCTGCCCCGCCAGGTTCTGTCCGACGAGCCCCGGATCCGCTAGAGATAAACTGGCCGCGACGACGTTGGCCGTGACAGTGGATCCTGGCAGATTGGGAGACGAGGCCGGAGCCGTGAATCCGGCGGGAGTACTGACCGTCAACGTGGTGCTTCCGGCGCTGAGCGGTTTGAACAGCGTGGTTGCGTTTATTGTTCCCGGAGCGATAGTGACCGCGGCCGGAGCAATGGTCCCGACACCCGGATTCGAGCTGGTTACGTTGACGCTCACCGAAGGTCCGCCGGCCAGCGGCATGGTTTCGACGAAATTCGAAGACGAATTCAGACGAGCCGCGGAAACGGTGATGAGTTGACTCCCCTGTGCCACTGAGGTGGTGAAGGAAGACGATGATCCGCTGGTGATCACGAATCCCGAAGGCGAAAGATTCACTGTCCCGGCGATTGCGCCGAAGCCCTGTGCGCTCGCCACGTAGGTCACCGAGCCGGAGGAGCCCAGGCCGTAAACCCAGAATTGCGCTCCCTGGCTCCCCGCCTGCACATTTATAGTAATCGACGACGCCCCGGCGTCGGTGGCGTTTACGGCCAGCAGCAGCAGGCTCGGGTTATTGCTGGAAATAGTGATCGGCACCTGGCTCGACGCCACGGCGTTCAGGGCGACTGAGGCGAAGGTCTCGAGACCGCGGCCGACCGAAACTGAACTGGCCGTCAGGCCCGACGCCGCGACGCTCGCGGTCAAGCTGGTGTTTTGCGACGGCGCGCTGAAGCCGGATGGAACATTGATGCTGATGGAGGTCGCGCCGACTGCGACCGCGTTGAATTGCACGGTCGCCGTCGAGGCGCCGCCCGAAAACGCAGCCGGCGACTGAGTGATCGTGCCGACCGACGGCGTGGAACTGGTCACGCTTACCGAAGCCGTAACGCCGCCCGCGACGGACTGCGCCTGTACAAAGTGAAGCGACGAATCCAGCTGTGCCGCGGTTATGGTCAAAGCCGTGCTGACGCCCGGACTGGTGGAAACGGTGGAGGAAGTGAATCCGCCCGGTCCCGAGATTACGAATCCGGATGCCGACAGGCCTACCGGAGCGGTCCCGGAGCTGTAGCCGGAAGCGCCCGCGGTGACGGTCGCGCTCCCTGATGCGGATGCGCCGTGCACGAAGAACTTGGCCGTGGTCGCGCCCTGGAGGATCGAGACACTAATCGAATTGGCGCCGTTGTCGGTTGCTCCGACGGCCAGCAATAACTTCGAAGGATCACTGGTGCTCAATGTGATGCTGACGCCGCCGGCGGGCGCCGCCTGCGGAATCTGAACCGTACCCGATACCTGCAGGCTTTGACCGACGGTTGCGGGAAGGCTCACTGCCAAGGTCCCGGAAGCCGCGCCCGCGCTATTCGTCAGGGCGAAGACGGCCGGTACTCCAACACCGGGGGCCGATGCCGTCACCGAGTAGCTCCCGACCGTGCCGTTAGCCGTGAAGGGAACCGCTGTTGCGGTGCCGGACGAATTCGTAATCTGGGTGATCGCTCCCCCTAAGAACGTTCCGCTTGCTCCACTCGACGGCGCCGCGAAAGCTACGGTCACGCCACTCACCGGATTGCCGGAGCCGTCCTTTACAATCACTTGCAGGGCCGTCGGGAACGCGGAATTTACCGGAGTCGACTGAGGGGTGCCCGCGGCCGCTGAGATGGATGCCGCAGTTCCTGCTGTGTTCGTAAGCGAGAAACTCGCGGGCGTGGAAACACCGGCGACCGAGGCCGTAACGGTGTAGCTACCGGCGGTATTGCCTGCGATGAAGGCGGCGGAGGTTGCTGTTCCAGACGCGTCCGTAGTCGCGGCGCTGATTCCGCCGGCGAAGGTGCCGCTCGCGCCCGTGGCCGGCGCACGGAACACAACTACCGCACCGGAAATCGGGTTGCCGCTCGAATCCTTCACCATCGCGACCAACGGCAGGGCGAACGGCGAATTCACGGCCGCGCTTTGCGGCGTGCCTCCGGTGGCGGCGATCGAAGCCGGCGCCGCGGCGGTGTTGGTCAGTGAGAACGTCGCGGAGGTTGGAATACCCGTGGCTGACGCGCTCACCACATAGTTGCCGACCGTGCCATTGGCGGTAAACGTTGCCGAAGTGGCGACTCCAGCCGCATTGGTGGTGGCGGTATTCGCTCCGCCGGCAAAGGATCCGCCCGCGCCGCTGCTGGGCGTCGTGAAGGTGACCACTACGCCACTCATCGGGTTATTGGAGCCATCCTTCACGGTGACCGCTAACGGACTAGCGAAAGCAGTGTTAATCAACGTGCTTTGCGGAGTTCCGCCGGTGGCGACAATCGATCCCGCGCCCGACGTATTGGTAAGGGAAAACGTCGCGGGCGCGGTGATGCTCGGTGCCGAAGCCGTCACCGTAAAGCTTCCGAGCGTCCCGTTCGCGGTGATCACCGCGGAGGTCGCGACACCGGAGGCGTTGGTCGTCGCCGTATTGGTGGACGTGCCGGAGAAGGTTCCGCTGGGGCCGCTGGCCGGAGCCGAGAACGTCACCGCGATCCCACTCATCGGGTTGCCGTTTCCGTCTTTCACGATCACCGCCAACGGATTCTGGTAGGCGGTGTTTACCGCGGTGCTCTGCTGGTTTCCGCTCACCACCGCGATCGACGGTTGACCGGCGGCGGCTACGTTCACAGTGGCCGAACCGGATGCAAAGCCGGAGGCCGAGGCGGTCACGACGGTGCTGCCGGTGGCATTTCCGGCGGTGACGGTCACATTCGCACTCACGGTCCCCGGCGGGATAGTGATGCTCGGCGTCACGGTCGCGACGTTGGGATTGCTGCTGGCCAGGTTTACGATTTGGCCCGCGCTCCCCGCTGGAGAAGAAAGCGTGATGGTCAGAGCCCCTGGAGCGTTAGTCAAATTCAAGGGATTCGGAGTCAGCGTGAGGACCTGCAGCGGAGTGGATCCCGCTACCGGCAGCGTGGTGGTGTTACTGGCGACTCCGTTTTGAATGATGGTGAGATTCAAGCTGCCGGAGGCGGCATCCGCCGGCACCGTGAAGTTGATCTGGTACAGTCCAATCCCTTGAGGTGTAAGCCCGGCGTATGCAACGGCCGCATTTTCGCCGCCGAGTTGGACCGTCGGCTGCACCAGGGTTGGAATCGCCTCTCCGGGCGTTGGAGTGCCCGATGGCACGCTGGTCGCCGCCGCACCCATGCCGGCCAGATATATGATGACGGTCTCGCCCGGCTTGGCCGGGCTGGTGGAGGTGATCAGCGTGTAGTCTGAGTGTTGCGCAATCACGCTCTGATCCGGATACTCCGCGACGCCGGGCTGGACGGGCACCACGGTCAGCTTCTGCGGCAGGGTAAAGGCGCCGTTCAGGCCCACCACGGCGGCATATTCGCGGTTGGCGGTCAGCTCCGACGGAATCTGCACATCGAGCATCGTGCCGCTGACATAGAACAAGGGAGCGGAGAGACTGCCCACCAGCATCGAAGTGCCGTTAAACTGCGTCGGCAGAGGCACGCTGGTCCCGCTGCTGGTGGAAGCGAATCCAGCGCCGTAAATCTGAGCCACGTTTCCAGGCGCCAGGCCAGCGCCAAGCGCGGTGGCATCGGCAACATTAAAGAAGATATGAAGAAGTCCGTTGGGGATCAGCGAGGGCGGGGCGGCCGGGTTCGCCGTAATCGTACCGACCAGCTGGCCGGTTACGCTGCCGCAACACGGCGCCGTGGCGCGGGTAGTGATCACCACCGGGGATGGCGTGGAGCCAGGCTGCCAGGTGGCCGAGTATCCGCCGGTGCGTTGATCTCCACTAAGCGCCAGCGGGGTGTCGCCGGTGGAAAAGCTGGCGATCACCGATGCATTGGTGATGGGCGAGCCGCAATCGTCAGTGAGCTGGACGCTCAACTGAACCGGCCACCCGGCCGGCGCGGAAAAATTGTTGACGACGCCGGATTGGGTCATCACCAGACTATGCGGCGTGCATCCCGCAGGGACGACGATCAGCGAGACGTTCACCGCTTGAACCGCGCCACCGGCATTCACGCTGACGGTTCCGTTATACGCGCCGGGCGCGAGGCCCGCGGAACTCACGGAAACACTGATCTGCGCGGGGGCCGACGTGGTCGCGCGGGAGCTTGTGAGGTTGGCGGATAGCCAGTTCGCGCCATCGGAAGTAGCGGCTGCGATCTGAACGGGCACTGCCGGGTCACTGCTGGTATAGATGTTGACGGTCTGGGGCGGGGGCGCTCCGGCCGCGGTGGTGAAGAGCAATCCTCCGGGGATCACTTCGGCTACCGGTGCGACTGCGACAGGCTCGCTGTCGAGTACCGCGACGACATACTGCGGCGAATTCAAGGCATTCGGATCGGAAATGCGGACCAGCGCGTAGCTTGGGCTGGTGGCGCTCGCGGCGCTGGCATTCGGGCTCAGTGTCAGCGTCCCCGGGTTGGTGGCCGAAGAAGTGCCGGTGGATGGGCCAAGGTTGAGCCAATTGGACCCGAAAGGAAGATCCGCGGTCCAAGTAATGGTGGACCCCGGATCGCCCACGTTATTGACAATCACGGTGCGGGCCGTCACGGATCCGGCGCCCTGCCTCGAAAAGAATCGGAACCCGGTGTCGCTGAGGCTCATGATCGACCCCTGGTCGGACACGAACAACGTGATCGGCACGGTGGCGGAGCCGGCCGGTGAAGCGATCGCAATGGCATCGTGATAGCTGCCAACCGCAAGTCCCTGCGTGTTTACGCGGACTCGAACTATTGCTGGAGAATTCGGGACCACTTGTCCGGAGGCGACGCCGGGAGGCGCCGATGAACCGAAAGATGGAATGACGCCCGTAATCCACGGGCTTTGTCCGGTGATCGCGGCGGTAAACGTCAAAGCTCCACCGCCCCCGTTGTTGTCTATAACAAAGGCCTGCTCGATAATGCCGGGCGATTGAACTCGCGCCTCAAAATGGAGACCCTGAGGAACCACCGAAAGGCTGGCCGGCCCACTGTTGACGGTCAGCGTGACCGGTACTGCGGTGGAACCATGAGCGTCGGAAATCTGAAGGGAAGCCGTATAAGGTGTGCCAGCTGCGGTCAGGCCGGACTGATCCACCGAAACCATGAGTATTCCCGGCGAGGTTCCGTTGGCCTGGTTCACTTTGAGCCAGGAAGGAGCTGGATCGCTGGAATTCTGTCCGGCGATCACCACGGTGAAAGCGCCGGGTCCCTGACTCCCCGGCATGACAACCACTGGCTGAGGCGGTGGCGCATCCCCTCCACTGACGGCGGCAAAGGAGAGTTGCGCGGGCGAGGCCTGCACCTGGGCGCTTACCTGCGGCGCGATAAGACATAATAGCAGCGTAAAGATGACAGATTTAACAAGGCTCATGACTTGCGGTACGGCTGTGCCGACTTCAGGCTCGTTCCAGTGGTGGAGTTTCCATGTCCGGGATGTTCGGACTCCAAGTGGTTGATAAAAATACAGAGAAGTCTCCAAGCGAGGTACGAGCATTGATTGGCCTCCGTCAAACTGAGGCTACCGTAACATAGAACATTGCCCGCAGCTAGAGTAATCGCGATTAGAAAGTACTGGTAGTTTGCGGTCTACTTCTGAGTCTTCCAGAGGCGTTGACCGCAAAACCGGGGCCTGGGTGTCAGACGGACGAGTACGCTGGTGAATACAAATTGGTGACAAATAGAGGACACATGTTTGCGTTTTTCCTTCCAAAAAAGACAAAGCAGCAAACAAAGGAATCGCGGGATCCATGATCTTTGGTGTGCAAAATAGTACTTGACAGAGACATAAACTTACCCTAGGGTAAATTCCGAGGGTACGTTTTTCAGGCGATCCACTTAAGAGGCTCCTAGGTATTCTAGGTGAGGTGGGTTCTGTTTTGAAAAGGGATGCTTGTTTGCAGAGCAAGCTCCACAGGGTTATCAGAGGGTAGTCGGGAATCGGGGAATGTTGACGCGCCGGCTTCAGGCGCCTGTTTGCAGAGCAGGCTCCTGTGACTTGCAAAGGCGGCAGCATATCCAAAATTGCCAATCGGTCGCAGTTCGGAGGAATTATGCGCTGGTTTGCCGTTCGCGTTAAGTCGCGACACGAGAAAGCTGTTGCTCAACATTTGGAGCTGAGGAACTTCGCGTCCTTCACTCCCTTATACGTCGCCGTACATCAGTGGACCGACCGCGAGAGAACCTTACATCTCCCGCTGTTTCCCGGGTATGTATTTTGCAAGTTCAGCGCGACGAGCCTCCTGCAGATATTGAACACGCCTGGCGTGATCGATGTCGTTCGATGCGGGAATTCCCTTGCCCCCATCGAGGATAGTGAGATCCATGGCCTGCAACAGGTGATGGAGTCCGGTTATGAGGCGGAGCCTGCGCTCTACATGGAGACTGGCCAGACTGTAACCATCACTTCCGGCCCGCTGACGGGAGTGAAAGGGACGGTGGTGCGGCACAAGAGCGGGTTCCATCTAGTGCTGTCGGTCACGCTGCTGCAGCGGTCCATCCAAGTGGAAGTCAGCCGCGGCGCGGTAGAGAGCCAGGGGGCGGTTCCTATCAAGTCCGTGGCCACCGCGATCGTGTCGAGCAATGAAAACGCGGCGTAGGGGCCTGGCGCGAAAAATTTGCTTCAAATATGCCTGTCACACGCGGACAGCGAGTCTGCGCGAGTTATGAATCCGATGTATAAGCCGACTTTGCCTCCGTTACGAGGCAAAGGTCAAAGCGAACGAATGATTATGGCGATTCTAAAACGAAGGTCTCGACCGATCACATTTCGAGTATCCGTCGAGGAGCATGACGTTTTGGCGAACACATGCGCAAATTCCGGAGCGCGGAGCATTTCCGAATTCGCGCGCATTGCGGTATGGCAGCAGGTGAAGGCGCTACAACAGCAGCAATACAACTTGAGCGGCGACCTGAATTCTCTAAGTTCCGCGTTGGGAGATCTCGACGGAGTGCTCCGCGATGTCAGCAAGAGGATCCGCTCAGTGCTGGGCGATGGGGAAGCTGAAAAAAATATTTGACGGCAGGACAAAGGCCCAAGGCCGCGGCCGATGGACGTCGGTGAGCGGACCGGATAGTTAAGCAAGGGCCAGACAATCAGTTAAAGACTCGGAGGAGCTTTACAGTGAATCGATCAGCAGCAGCGAACTTTGTGACCCCGCGGTCCGGCGCCGTGGCGCGCCTTCTTGCGATAGCGTGCTTCGCGCTCGCGTCTCAGGCATTTGCGGGCCCTGTCACCTTTTCTTCTCTTCAGTGGACCCTCGACAATCAGAATGCCGATGGCACCGCGGTGGTAAGCAACGCGGGCCTGACACTGACCTTGACCGGAGGCAACAACGGCGGGGGGCTCGAGGGTAATACGGACCTGGTCACCACGGCCGCCGCCGGCGGCACGGTGAGTTTCGACTTTTCGTACTCCTCCCTGGATCCGACGCCGGGATTTGACATCGCGGAATATCTGATTCAGGCCACCAGCGTCCAATTCGCCGACACGGATGGGCAATCCGGCAATATCAGCTTCTCTGTAAATGCCGGGGACACCTTCGGTTTTCGAATGGCGACCGTGGACAACGAGGGCGAGCCCGGGATCCTGACTGTTACGGATTTCAGCGCGCCGGGGAATGCCACTCCCGAGCCGGGAACGGCAGGCTTAATGCTGGTCGGGGTGGTCCTTGTGCTGGCAGTTCGTTTCCTCGCAATCCCATGGAAGCGCTCGCGTGCGCGAAGCGCTAACCAGCCTAATCACGTTTCCTTCAACGCGGCGAAAAGTGGTTTCGACAAGACGGTTTCGAGCGCAGTCGCAGCGGCTTATCAGGTATCGCAATGAGTTCTTCCATCTCTGTATTCGCGAACGGCACGACAAATAACGGCGCGTTGAACGGGCACGAGCTGAACAGCGCGGAACTCGGTCTGGTGTTGCTGGACTCTTCCTTCAAAATGCTCGCGTTCGATCGTGGTGCGGCCGCAATACTCAACGACGGCGAAAACGGCACGAAGCATCTGCCCCCTGCCGCTATACCGCTGGAGATACGGAAGGCAATGGTGGACCTCCGGCCCAGCAACCTCGCGCAGTTTAAGCTTCGGTTCCGGCGCGGGGGCCATGGTTACAAATGCCGGGTGTTTCCGGTACAGTCCGTCGATGCCTCGTGTCCCGGCGGGCTGCTAGTCCTTCAGTTCGAACGAGACTGGTCGCCGGCGGACCGATTAAGCGAACTCAGCGCCGAATATCAGCTCACCAGCCGGGAGCACGAGGTGCTGAGCGGCATCGCGATGGGGCTGAGTAGCAAAGAACTCGCGGACCGGATGGACATCAGTCCGGGCACCGTGAAGTCTTTTATCAGGATGATCATGGCAAAACTGGGCGTTAAGACCCGTGGGGCCATATTGGCGAAATTGCTCGCCATACCGGAACGGGGCGATTAGCGCCATGACTTCCCGACCTGGTACCGTTACCGGCGGCTCATATCTTTTAAGACTCATCATCAGCAAGATTTACTTCGGAGGTGTTCGCATGCTTTCTTTCAGTGGCGGCCCGAGGCGACTACGTTTCGCGTCCGCGGCCATTTTGATGACCTCGGTCCTCGGATTGTGGTCTCCCTCGCTTCACGCCGGAACAATACAGTTCACCGTGACGCCGGATGGACCAAATCTGTATACGTATACCTACTCGCTCTCTGGCTTCACTCTAAGTGTGGACCAGGATGTGGACATACTTTTCGACCACAACGTTTTTCTGGCTCTCTCCAACGGCGTCGCCGACGCCGATTTTCATCTGGCGCTGCTACAGCCCGATAATCCACCGGGAAGCGACGGGGATTACAGTATCATGGCGCTGGTGAACGATCCGTCGCTGGCCGGTCCGTTCAGCGTCGACGTCTCCCTGCAGTCCGGCGTGCAAAGCCCCCCGACCAGCCAGTCCTTTCTGATTGAGCAGTTCAATGCGGATGGCAAATTCGTCTCGGACATCGGCTCGGGTACGGCGAGCAGCACACCGGAGCCGTCCACAGGGTTGATGGTTTTAATGGCGGGCGCTTTGGCCGGCGTTTTCTGCTGGCGATCGCGATCCCCCAAAGCAGTATAGACGACGCCCTCGATCCGGCTTCGGGTCTGGCCCGAAGCGACTCCACCAGTTACGGGAAAGACGCCTTCAGAGAAGCGGCCGCATAGGACCCTTACATATCATATGAATCATTCGAGTAGACGATTTCGTGCACGCGCCGGAGTTGTACTTCTAGGCGCCTGCGTTGCGGCTTTTCCTGCCGCGGCGCAGCTTCAGAATCACTTTGCCGGAGTCACTGTCACGGGCCAAATGGTGCTCACCACGACTCTGATCCCCTCGCAGATCGGACAATTGCAACCCCAGCTCCGAACTCAGGCTACGCCGTTCCGGGAGCGGATGCGGTCGCGGATCGGAGATCGCGAAACGCCCCCGGGGCCGGGAAGATTCGGGCATCCGCTGTTCCAGCGGCCGGCCTTCGATTTTGCGCAGCCTCTGGACGTATTCGGCGCCACGGCTCCCAGCCTTGGGATCAATCCCACTCCATCGGGGTTCGGGTTCGACGGCATCGATCATGACGATCAGCGCTCGGCCAACTCAGGTAATCAGTTCAGTATTGAGCCGCCGAGTCCGAGCATTGCCGTCGCGAACGGGTTCGTCCTCGAAGGCGTCAACAACGGCGTCCAGATTTTCACGACCACCGGAACGCCGGTGATGCAAACCATCTCGAGCAACCAGATGTTCGGGCTCGTGCCGGCGATCGATCGCACCACTGGCATTTACGGCCCGTATCCGACCGACATGCGGGTGTTCTACGACGCGGGGATCAACCGGTGGTTCGTATTGCAGCGGTCACTCGATAACGATTCGCTGCGCAATACCTTGAATTCGTCGCACATCTATATGGCGGTAAGTCAAACGGGCGATCCCCGGCTGACCTGGAACGTTTATACGATGGATACAACCAATCCCACCAACCCAGGTTGCCCGTGCGTACCGGATTATCCGCAGATCGGCTCCGACCAATTCGGTTTTTACATCAGCGCAAATGAGTACGACACTACCAATCTTCAATTGGTGGATACCACTATTCTGGCCATCTCCAAAGCGGCGCTCGGCGCGGGATCGGTTGCGCCGGCGATGGAAAGATTCAACGTGCCGTTGACTTCCGGATATGAATTCGCGGTCCAGCCCGCCACCACGCCTCCGGGCGCGAACTATTTGGTGGCCAACGGGGGTGTGGAGTATTTCGTCAGCAGCCAGGCGTTCTTCTCGTCGGACAGCAGCCTCGCCATCTGGGCCATGTCGAATACGGCGTCGCTGCAAGGTTCGAGCCCCAGTCTTCTGTTGACCGAAACCACGGCGCCGATTCTCACTTACGTGTATCCGAGCATCGCGACCCAACCGATTGGCCCGCTTCCTTACGGAAGCACCCTGTTCCCGCCCGGCCAGTTGCCGTATCTCGATGGCGGGCTGGATAGCCGGGTACTCTCCGTCTCTTATGCCGGCGGGCGGCTGTTTGCGACCCTGGCCGCGCAGGTGACGGACGATCTCGGCGAGAGCGTCGTGGGGGGCGTGTACGCGATCTTCTCGCCCACCCTGCGCAGTGGGACCTTGAGCGCGACCACGCTCAAAAAAGGCTATCTGTCGGTGGAGGGGAATCACCTGCTGCGTCCAGCCATCGCGGTTAACGCACTAGGTCAAGGCGTGATCGCGGCGACGTTGGTCGGACCGGGTTATTTCCCAAGCGCGGCCTTTGCCACCATTGATCTGACATCGAATACACCCTCCACTCTGCGTGTGGTTGCGGCCGGGGCTTTCCCGGAGGACGGCTTCAGCGCTTACGCTCCGCAGCCAACGGCGCCGGTAGCACGCTGGGGTGATTATTCGACTGCAGTGACCAGCGGGGATGGTTCGATGTGGATGGTCACCGAATATATTCCGAATCGTCCACGTACGCAGCTCGCGAACTGGGGAACGTACATTACTCAGTACGTTCCATAACCATTAGTAAGGTCAGTAGTCCTGATATTGAGAAGTTAATTCCGCTCGGCAGATAACAGAAGGAGTTGTATCAAGTGGTGAATTGCATTCCAGTAACGACTTGGCCGCTCTTTCCGGTTTATGCTTCCTCCGAGCATGCCGGGCCGTCAAACGAGAGCGGCCAAGCCGTTATTCGATGGACATCGACGCGCGTTAAAGTACTGCTAAAGAGTTTTGATGAATGGGGTTATCTATTTGGAGTATGCCATCAAATTTCTTGAAAAGGCAGGGTCCCGATGTTAGTGTCTACCCTGGAGGTCCATTAACGTGAAAATTTTCACTATGTTTTCGGCGGCGATGCTTATCAGCGTCGCAGCCTTCGCTCAAAATCCGATCACTGCGGATTCCCCGTATCAGATTCGATATGCATCGAACCTGAGCATCGGGGATTCGGTGGTCAACATCTCTAACACCGGCGCCAGAGGCGGTGTCACCCTGCAGTCGGGTACATCGGCTTCGATTGGCGGTTCCGTTTGCGCCAACGTATTTGTGTTCACGCCGGATGAAGAGATCGTTTCCTGCTGCTCCTGTCCGGTGACGCCGAACGGCTTGGTTTCGCTGTCGGCTCAGAAGGACCTGATTGTGAACCCGCTGACTCGCGAGACGCCGACTTCGGTAGTGATCAAGTTGGTCGCGACCGTGCCGGTGGGTGGCAGCTGCAACAACTCGGCGGCGGCGGTTGCAACCGCGACGCTCGCTCCGGGTATGGTGGCGTGGGGCACGACTCTCCACGCGAATACGTCCGCGGCAGCCGGCACCTATGGCGTGACCGAGACGGCGTTTACGCCGGCTTCGTTGAGCGCCAGTGAGTTGGCTCGCCTGGCCAATACCTGCACCTTCATTCTCTCGCAGGGCAGCGGCTTTGGCGTTTGCAACTCTTGCCGTCTGGGTGGTCTTGGAGCAGTTGCTCAGTAATTGAGGCTGTTACAGCGTTAGTGCGACGAGGATAATCGGAGAAGTTTGCCGATTATCCTTGTCGTTATTTGCGATTCGAAGTTAACAACGAAGATTGTTTTGAACGGTCTGTCGCTTCCTCGGGTGACCGACGATGCTGGGAGTGTGAAGCGGCCCGTTGGAGTGGGGCAAGATTATTGTCGCGAACTGATCGCAGCTCGCGTAACCGGGTTGAATATCTAGCTTACACGTTCCCGGACTATGCCATCAAATGTCTTGAAAACAGTAATTGCCGGTGATAGTGTTGCTGCGGGAGGAATACCACTGTGAAGTTATCAATGCTGGCTCTTGCGGGGGCGCTTTTAAGCGTCGCTGCATTTGCTCAAAATCCGATCACTGCCGATTCCCCGTATCAGATTCGATATGCATCGAACCTGAGTATCGGGGATTCGGTGGTCAACATCTCTAACACCGGCGCCAGAGGCGGTGTCACCCTGCAGTCGGGTACATCGGCTTCGATTGGCGGTTCCGTTTGCGCCAACGTATTTGTGTTCACGCCGGATGAAGAGATCGTTTCCTGCTGCTCCTGTCCGGTGACGCCGAACGGCTTGGTTTCGCTGTCGGCTCAGAAGGACCTGATTGTGAACCCGCTGACTCGCGCGACGCCGACTTCGGTAGTGATCAAGTTGGTCGCGACCGTGCCGGTGGGTGGCAGCTGCAACAACTCGGCGGCGGCGGTTGGGACCGCGACGCTGGCTCCGGGTATGGTGGCGTGGGGCACGACTCTCCACGCAAATACGTCCGCGGCAGCCGGCACCTATGGCGTGACCGAGACGGCGTTTACGCCGGCTCCGTTGAGCGCCAGTGAGTTGGCTCGCCTGGCCAATACCTGCACGTTCATTCTCTCGCAGGGCAGCGGCTTTGGCGTTTGCAACTCTTGCCGTCTGGGTGGTCTCGGAGCAGTTGCTCAGTAAGGTTGTGTAACAAGGCGGACTGGGGTAGCCGCAAACGCGGTTACCCTCGCCCGTTTTTAGAAGTTGTTTTTGACAGGATGCCAATCGAGGGCGCTATGTGTTCCTGGCTGGCCGTTATTTGACTTAGGAGGAGGTCATGATGACTAAATACGCTTTGATTATTACTGTTTCGATCGCTGCGATGGCGGGGCTCAGCCAGGCGGGTGACGGAGCGGGCGCGCCGCCGCAAAGTACGGTAGCCGTCGAGATTAATGGAGTCAATGTTACGTTGGCCCAATTTGAACACGAACGTCCATCGGCACTATTTCAGGCCCGCAATACTTTTTATGAGGCCGAAAAGAAGGCCGTAGACGATTACGTCGGCCAATACCTGCTGGAGCAGCAGGCGCAGAAAGAAGGCGTGACTGTGGCCGAATTGCTGGATCGGCACGTGAATAAGACCGTAGGGCCCGATCCGGACGATAGCGCTCTTCGCATTTACTTTGAAGGTTTGGAAACCACGGAAACCTTCGAATCGGCGCGGCCGAAGATCCTGGATCACATTCGCGATAAGAGAATCGAACGCGCGAAGAAAGCCTACATGCAGAGTTTGAGGGACCAGGCAAAGGTCGCGTTCGTGCTGCAGCCGCCGCGCGCGCCGATCTCCTTGGCGAACACTCCGGTTCGTGGCGCCGCGGGCGCTCGAGTGACGCTGGTTGAGTACGCCGACTACGAATGCCCATATTGCCAGCAGGCTCAGCCGGAGCTGGACCAATTGGAAGCGGAATTCAAAGGACGGCTGGCGTTCGCATATAAGGATCTGCCGTTGCCGATGCACACGCATGCCGAGAAGGCCGCCGAAGCGGCTCAGTGCGCCGGCCTGCAAGGCAAGTATTGGGAATTTCACGATGAAATGCTGAAGACCAAAGAACTCGAGGTGCCGCAGCTGAAGGCATCGGCTCAGCACCTGGGCTTGGACGTGAAGGCGTTCAATACATGCCTCGATTCCGGTCAGCAGGCAAAGAACATTCAGTCGACGCTCGAGGAAGCGGAGAAGCTTGGGTTGTCCGGCACGCCCAGTTTCTTCCTGAACGGGCGGTACTTCAGTGGAGCGATGAAGTACGAGCAGCTTCGGCAGATGGTGGAGGACGAGTTGAAGTCCTCTTCGTCGGCGACGGAGCAGCGCGCTTCGAGACAGTAGCGGTACGGCAACGTTGCGGGGTGATTGAGTAAAGTCACCCCTTCAATCGGAATTCCCTAAACCCTTAGAGGATCTCAGGCGCGATCAATTTCAGTGGCTCGAAAGGGTAAGGGCTATAAGTGTGCCCGGAGGCTTTTCTATGCGAGTTCTTTGCTTGGCTCTAGCTGTGGCGGCGGTCACGACGGTGACGCCGATTGCACATGCCCAGATTAATCCGTCCAATCTCACTATCACCGGTTACCAGCTGGTGAGCCAAACTCCATTCACTCAGACCAAGGCATATTTCACATATCGCGCGGATGTCGTTAATACCGGACCCACCCTGGGCCCGATCACCGCCACGGTGTCCAGCAGTTCGTCGAGTGTGATGGTAGTGCCTGGTCAGGGCAACCTTCATTTCGCGGGCGTTCCTCATAACGCTCAGATTTCGAGCAGCAACGGCTTCACCATTCTGGTCGATAGAAGCGTCAACTTTTCATTCAACCAATTGCAATGGTCCTTCGACGCGCCGGTAGCCGACGCCGGGCCAGCCCAGACGGTTCCCCAGGGGTCGACGGTGAATCTGACCGCGGCGGCTTCGACCAATCCGTCGGGAATCGGCACACTCACTTATAGTTGGACATTGACGACGCTTCCTCCTGGAAGCAGCGCGTCCATTCAGAATCCGTCCAGTGTAACGCCTACCTTCATCGCCGATGCGGTGGGGAACTTTGTCGCCAGCGTTGCGGTGAGCAATGGCGCAGGCACAGATTGGGCTACCGTCACCATCAGCACGACCAACTCCGGACCGGTTGCCAACGCGGGCGCAAATCAAACCGTTCAAGCTGGCGCCACCGTTCATCTCGATGGCAGCAAGTCGAATGATGTCGACGGCGACCCGATCACATATTCCTGGACTCTTACTCAACTTCCCCCCGGCAGTCAAGCGGTCCTCGCCGGCGCGAATACCGTGAATCCGACCTTCGTCGCCGACCTCGTTGGGAGTTATACCGCCCAGTTGGTGGTCAATGACGGCACCACGAACAGCGCGCCAGCATTCGTCACCATTACTACAACGCCCGGGAATACGCCTCCGGTGGCTAACGCCGGCTCCAGTCAGGTAGTCACGGCAGGCGCAACGGTGCAACTGGATGGTTCGAAATCCACCGATGTCGACGGCGATACGATTACCTACTCCTGGCAGTTCAACCAGATTCCCCCCAGCAGCGCGGCGATCCTGATCAATCCGACCTCGGTAAATCCGACGTTTGTGGCGGATCTTGCAGGCACCTATATTGTCCAACTCACCGTGAACGATGGCCACACCAACAGCGTGCCCTCTACCGTCACGATCACCACCACTGCAGTGTTGCCGCCGACGGCGAATGCCGGGCAGGCTCAGACGGTCCTTCACGGAGCCGTAGTGACCCTCAACGGGTCCGGCACCGATCCCCAGAATCTTCCGTTGACCTATCACTGGTCGCTGATTCATACGCCGACCAACAGCGCCGCGTCGTTGTCGAACCCGGCGTTACCGAATCCGACCTTTGTGGCGGATCTTCCGGGCACGTTCATTGCGCAGCTGATCGTGAACAATGGAGTTCTCAACAGCGCGCCGTCCACGGTGATGATTTCAACCACGAATACGCCGCCGCTGGCGAACGCGGGCACGGGTCAGACGGTGGCTGTGGGGTCACTGGTGACCCTCGATGGCAGCGGATCGTCCGACGCGGATCATGATCCCATCACTTATAAATGGTCCATTCTCAACGCTCCGGGTGGTAGTACGGCATCGTTGTCCTCCGCCACCGCTGTTGGGCCTACCTTCACGGCCGACGTCGCCGGCATGTTTGTCCTGCAGCTCATCGTGAACGATGGATTTGTGGACAGCGCTCCATCCACCGTAACGATCAATGCCAACGCCGGCGCGGTGATTACCCTGACGCCGAATCCATTCCCCCTGTTCTCGAACGCTCCGGCGACCTTGACGGTCTCCATTGGAACCGCGGCCCCGAGTAATGGCCTGGTGGTGACGCTCACTCCGTTCGATACCACGATTATCTCCGCGCCGTCCACCGTGACGATCCCGGCCAACGGCACCAGCACTACCGCCACGATCACTCCGTTGCAGACAGGTGGCACCTTGCTGTTTGCTTCAGCGCCGAATTTCCAGCCCGGGAACACGCAGGTCACGGTGAACCAACCTGGGATCGGCTTGAATTTGGGCTTGACATCGCTCGGCTTGACCAAGTCAGCAACCGGAACGGTCACTTTGTCCGGTCCGGCTCCAAGCTTGATCACGGTCAACCTGACCCAGACGGGTCCCGGTTCGGTCACCATGCCCGCCAGCATTGATATCCCCGCCGGACAAGCTAGCGGTACATTCCAATTTACCGGAGCCACCTCCGGCCAGGTTACGATCAGCGCGAGCGCCGCGGGCTACACCTCGGGTCCCGCCACGGTGACGATCGCTGGGTTGGGAGCTATTTCGTTGGCCTCCGGGGCCACGGTTGCGGTCGGCGCCAGCACGACGTTCAGTGTCACGCTGTTGACTCCGGCTCCGGTGGGTGGCGCGACCATTACCCTCCAAAGCAGCGACACTACGAAACTCACGATTAGTCCGAGCGTCTTTATCGCCGGCGGAGCGACCACTCCGAGCACTCCGGCTCAGATCACCGGCGTCAGTCTCGGAACGGTGAATATTACGGCCAGCTCCCCCGGGTTTAGCGGGGACACCAAGTCGGTGCAGATCGCGACCAATCTCAGCATGACGCCGAACCCGGTGACCATCGCGGTTGGAGGAGTGCAGAACATCACTTTGACCCTGGGCGGTGACACGCCGCAGACCAGCATCTTGGTCAACCTGAGCGCCAACGGGCTCGGTCCCGTGAACTTCCCCGCCACCGAAACGATCCCTGCCGGCATCAACTCGATCAGTTTCGGCATCAGCGGAGCGTCCGCCGGTTCAACGACCATCACCGCCAGCACCTCAGTGCCGGGCATTCTGAGCGGATCGTTGACCGTGACGGTGGTTCCGAACCTCAGTATCACTACGGCCTCGCCGCTGCCGAACGGCGCCGTGGGAGCGGCCTATAGCCAGCAGGTGAATGCCACCGGCGGCGTCGGCCCATACACCTTCAGTGCGACCGGGTTGCCCAACGGCTTGGCGATTAATTCGGCTGGATTGATCACCGGTACGCCGACAGCCACTGGAACCAGCACCGCGCAGGTTACCGTGACCGATTCCACCACCCCGACCCATCTGACGGCGTCGTCGAATCTCACCATTACGATCAATGCATCCGTGTCAATCACCACCGCGTCGCTGCCCAATGGAGTGATCGGCACGGCCTATAGCGCGGCGGTAACCGCGACCGGTGGAAGCGGACCCTATACCTTCAGTGCAACCGGTTTGCCGAGCGGGCTGTCGATCAGCGCGGCCGGGCAAATCACCGGCACCCCCAGCGCGAGCGGAACCACCACTGCGCAAATTACCGCCACCGATTCCACCGTCCCGACGCACCTGACGGCCACCGCGAACCTGGCTATCACCATCAGTCCGGCGCTGTCGATCACCACGGCAACCTTACCCACTGGAATCCTGAACTCCGCCTATACCGCGACGGTTAATGCGACCGGCGGAAACCCGGCGTACACTTTCAGCGCTACCGGCTTGCCCGCCGGGTTGTCGATCAGCGCCGCCGGCGCGATCACCGGCACCCCGAGTGCGGCCGGAACCAGTACGCCGCAGATCACGGTAACCGACTCCACTTCGCCGACCCACGTCACCGCTACGGCGAATCTGTCGATCACCATTAACGCGTCTCTCGCCATCACCACGAACTCTTTGCCGACCGGAGTTGTCGGCAGCGCCTACAACGCGACTGTGGCAGCGACGGGCGGCAATCCTGGCTATACCTTCAGCGCGACCGGTCTGCCCAACGGACTGTCGATCAGCGCCGCCGGCGCGATCACCGGCACGCCAAGCGCGGCGGGCACCAGCACCGCGCAGATCACGGTTACCGATTCCACCAGTCCGACGCATCTGACCGCGACCGCGAACCTCTCGATCACCATTAACGCTTCGCTGTCGATCACCACGGCTTCTTTGCCCGCGGGAGTAGCGGGAACGCCCTACAGCGCTACCGTCGCCGCCACCGGCGGTAACCCCGGGTATACCTTCAGCGCGACCGGCCTGCCGAACGGGCTCTCGGTCAGCGCCGCCGGCGCGATTACCGGGACACCCAGCGCAGCAGGCACCACTACCGCACAGATTACCGTCACGGATTCGACCAGCCCGACGCACCTGACCGCGACCGCGAACCTGTCCATCACCATTAACGCAGCTCTTTCGATCACCACGGCATCGCTCTCGAATGGCGCCGTCGGAGTGCCGTATAGCGCGACCGTGAACGCGACCGGCGGCAATCCTGGATATACATTCAGCGCCATCGGCCTGCCCAGCGGTCTTTCCATCAGTGCCGCCGGCGCGATCACCGGTACGCCCAGCGCAGCCGGTACGACCACCGCGCAGATTACGGTTACCGATTCCACCAGCCCGACGCATCTGACGGCGACCGCGAATCTGTCCATTACCATCAACGCATCGCTGGCCATTACCACCAACTCGCTGCCGAGCGGCGTCATGAATGTCGCCTACAGCGCTACTGTGAATGCCACGGGTGGGACCCCGGGATACACCTTCAGCGCGACCGGTCTGCCTAATGGATTATCGATCAGCGCCGCCGGCGCGATCACCGGCACGCCCAGCGCGGCAGGAACCAGTCCCGCGCAGATCACGGTCACCGATTCGAGCAGCCCGACGCATCTGACCGCTACTGCCAACCTGTCGATCACCATCAACGCGTCACTCGCGATCACCACAGTGTCGCTGCCCAACGGAGTGGCCGGCACGGCCTATAGCGCCAGCGTTGCGGCTACCGGAGGCACCCCCGGGTACACCTTCAGCGCGACGGGCCTGCCGAACGGACTTTCGATCAGTGCAGCCGGCGCGATCACCGGCACGCCCAGCGGCGCGAGCAGCGGTACGGCGCAGATCACGGTGACCGATTCCACCAGCCCGACGCATCTGACCGCGACCGCCAACCTGTCGATCACCATCAGCGCGGCGCTCACCATCACCACGGCCTCGCTGCCGAATGGAGTTGCCGGCGCGGCGTACAACACGACCGTAGCGGCCACCGGCGGAAACCCGGCGTACACGTTTAGCGCGACCGGTCTGCCCAACGGGTTGTCGATCAGCGCGGCTGGTCAGATCACCGGCACACCCAGCGGGGCGAGCAGCGGCACGGCACACATCACAGTGACCGACTCCACCAGCCCGACTCACGTGACCGCTTCGGCGAATCTGTCGATCACCATCAGCGCGGCGCTATCCATCACTACGGCGTCTTTGCCGAACGGCGTGGTTGGCACCGCCTACAACGCGACGGTCGCCGCCACCGGCGGCAATCCCGGCTACACCTTCAGTGCGACCGGTCTGCCTGGCGGATTGTCGATTAGCGCCGCCGGCGCGATCACCGGTACGCCGAGCGCTTCCGGAGTGACCACCGCGCAGATCACGGTAACCGACTCGACCAGCCCGATCCATGTGACCGCGACAGCGAACCTGTCCATCACCATCAGCCAGGCGCTGTCCATCACCACTGCTTCGCTTCCCAACGGAGTCGCCGGCACGGCGTACGGCGCCACGGTTAGCGCCACCGGAGGAAGTGGACCATATAGCTTCTCGGCCACCGGACTTCCCGGTGGATTGTCCATCAGCACCGCGGGCCAGATCACCGGCACGCCGGGCGCATCCGGCACCAGCACCGCGCAGATTACGGTGACCGATTCCACCAGTCCGACGCATCTGACCGCTACCGCCAATCTGTCTATCACCATCAACGCGGCGCTCTCCATCACCACAGCCTCGCTCCCCAACGGAGTGGCGGGTGTTGCTTATAGCGCCACCGTGGCCGCGACTGGCGGCAATCCTGGATACACCTTCAGTGCGACCGGCTTGCCGAACGGACTTTCGATCAGCGCGGCCGGTGCGATCACCGGCACGCCCAGTGGGGCGAGCAGCGGTACGGCCCAAATCACCGTCACCGACTCCACCAGCCCGACGCATCTAACCGCGACCGCGAACCTGTCCATCACCATCAATGCGGCTCTGGCCATCACTACGGCGTCGCTGCCCAATGGAGTGGCGGGCACGGCCTATAGCGCCACCGTCGCCGCGACCGGCGGAAATCCGGGGTACACCTTCAGCGCAACCGGTCTGCCCAATGGACTTTCGATCAGCGCGGCGGGCGCGATCACCGGCACGCCCAGCGGGGCGAGCAGCGGCACGGCCCAGATTACCGTCACCGACTCCACCAGCCCGACGCATCTGACCGCGACCGCCAACCTGTCGATCACCATCAGCGCGGCGCTCACCATCACCACCGCGACGCTACCCAACGGAGTGGCGGGTACGGCATATAACACCACCGTCGCCGCGACCGGCGGGAACCCGGCGTACACGTTTACCGCGACCGGTCTGCCCAACGGATTGTCGATCAGCGCGGCTGGTCAGATCACCGGCACGCCCAGCGCGGCGAGCACCGGCACGGCGCACATCACGGTGACCGATTCCACCACGCCGACTCATGTGACCGCCACGGCGAATCTGTCGATCACCATTAACGCGGCACTCTCCATTACGACCAATAGCCTGGTTAACGGCGTGAAGGGCTCAGCCTACAGCGCCACTGTCGCCGCCACCGGCGGCAATCCGGGATACACCTTCAGCGCGACCGGTCTGCCGGCTGGTTTGTCGATCAGCGCCGCCGGCGCGATCACCGGTACGCCGAGCGCGGCCGGCCCGAACACGGTGCAGGTTACCGTCACCGACTCCACCAGCCCGACGCATCTGACCGCTACCGCGAACTTGTCGCTCCTGATTCTCACCCCGGTCAGCATCACCACGACCTCGCCTCTTCCGACCGGCACGGATGGAGTTCCTTATAGCGCATCGGTAAGCGCCACCGGCGGAACCGGTCCGTACACCTTCAGCGCGAGCGGCCTACCTGCGGGTCTCGCCATCAGCGTCAGCGGACAGATTACCGGAACCCCGACCGTTTTCGAATCGACGACCATCACCGTGACCGTGGTCGATTCCAGCACCCCCACTCACCTGACCGCGCAGGCCAATTTGTCCTTGACCATCAATCCGCCCGCCGGCGCGGTTCTCGGTATCACCGGTGGAAACGTGGGACAAAACCTGCAAACATCCGCGATCGTAACGCTGACCCAACCCTCGAGCGGAACGTTGAACGTTACGATTTCGAGCAACAATCCCGCGGCGGTTGCGCTCGGCGCGCACTCGGTGGACACTGGCACTGGCTCGCTGACGATCCAGATCGCCGCCGGCGTCACGCAATTTAGCGTATTCGTGCAGGGCCTGGCGAATAGCGGATCGGTGACGCTCACGGCGTCCGCCCCCGGATTCCTGTCCGGCACATCCACCTTCACGCTAACGCCCTCCGCTTTCGTTCTTAGCGGACCAAATGGAATCGGCGGCAGCTTTGTCTCGAGCCAGGGGATCACCACTCCGATCACGGTGACGGCGGTCCAACTGGATTCCTCAGGGAACCCGGGTCAAAGTCAGGCGATCAAGGGTGGCACGGCTGTTGTCGTGCCCGTCACAATAGCGGATGGCACAGTCGGGTCTCTCAGTCCGGCATCGGTGACCTTTAACGCGGGCGTCGACTCCAGCGTCCAGACCCAGTTCACCGCGGCGAACAAGGCGGCCAGCACCACCATCACCGCCACCGAGCCGAGCGGATTCAGTACTCCGGCCGCCAGCGCAAACGTGTTGCCCGTGACCGTCCAACCGACCTCGGTCATCGCGGGAAATGCCACCGTGGGCAACAATCTTGAGACCACCACGAATGTGAAGTTGCAGGGTGCGGCGTCGACCGACCTGACAGTCACGTTGACCAGCAACGATCCGACCAAGCTGCTTCTTTCGTCCGATGGCCTCACCGCTGGCCAGACCACCATCACGATGAAGATCAGTGCCGGCTTCAGTCAGACCGGTCCGTTCTACGTATACGGCTTGGCTAGCTCCGGCAGCGCCACCTATTCCGCAAGCGTCCCAGGCTTCGGCACGGTCAATGGGACCATCACACTGACCGGCTCCGGCTTCGTGGTCAGCGGGCCGTTCGGGCTTGGACAGGACTTCCAGACCACTACCGGAAGCCCAGCCAGCTTCATCGACGTGCAAACGGCTCTTCTGGACGCCGGCGGCAACTACATCGGCTCGCAGAGTCTGGCGGGTGGGCTCTCCGTCAACATCTCCCTGACCACTTCGGATTCGACCATTGGAACCATCACCTCGCCCGTGACCATCAACGCCGGGAGCAGCATCAACGTGGCATCGGCAACCTTCCAGCCGCTCAAATCCGGAACGGTCGCGATATCTGTGGTGCAACCCGCCGGGTTTAACACTCCGGGGCAGGATACCTCGCTGAACGCAATCATCGCGAGCCCCCGGATCCTGATCGATAGTGGCGATACTATCGGCAAGAATCTGCAACAACAGGGGAGCATTTTTCTTGCGGCGCCGGCTCCCAGCGGCGGGCTGCCGGTGTTGCTCACGGTCACTTCCGGATTGTTGAAGCTATCCACTACCGGAACTGACTCCGGGTCAGCGTCGGTCACCGTGACCATACCAGCCGGAGCGTTCTCCGGCACCTACTTCATGTACGCGGGGAACAGTACCGGCACCGCGTCGGTCAGCGCTTCGGCGCCTGGCTACACCTCCGGCTCGGGAACGGTCAACTTAACTCCCTCGGGCGTGGTGATCGGCGGGACGTTCGGCTTGGGATCGGGCATCTCCAGTACACTCGCGGCGGGTCCCCAGAACTTCACCGTGTCGACCGCGTGGCTCGACCCCAGCGGAAACCCCTCCATCCAACCGTTGGCCGGAGGGTTATCGCTGACCGTTTCGCTGGGAAACACCAGCCCAGGCGTTGGCACGGTAGCTCCGGTGACCATCACCGGCGGCAACTCTGACGGTCTCGGAACATTTACTCCTCTGACCACGGGCTCGACAACCATTTCGGTGACTACGCCGGCCGGATACTCTCCGTCGTCGCAATTTACTTCGATCACTGTCAACATTAACTAGCCGCAAGCCGGGCACGGGCGGGATGTTTCCTACGCCTGTGCCCGTCACGCTTTTCAAGGTCACTCAAGACTAGTTTCCAACGGAAAATGACATGCCGCCGCCGAAAAAGCGGCGGGCATTTTCGCCTATGGCGCTACCGGCGCCTGGAGCACTCATTTGACTAATATTTCAAAGATACATCTGGCTCTCGCGGTTTCGGTCATTCTCGGTTCTAGCAGTCTGCGGGCCGATACCGCAATGTCGGCGCCCAACGTTTCCCTGGGGAACCATCTGGAGGTGCCGGTCAAGCTATCCCTGGGTGAGGGCGCCCCAGATGATGGCCTGGAGATCACCGTGCGAAGCGCGGACCCGGCGCATCTCCTGATTGCCCGTGGTCCCAACCAGGCGGGCGCTGCTTCGGTTGTGATTCAGGCGCGGCAGGGATTCCGGGAGAGCCCGGAATTTTGGCTGCAGGCCCTGGACAGCTCCGGAACGGTCGCCTATACCGCCGAGGCCGCGGGTTTCACCAAAGCCACCGGAACGGTGACGCTGGCGCCATCGGCTGTTATGATCATCGGTCCATTGCGGGGCAAGAAATTCATGTCGACCACCGGAGGCTCGCCCACCCGGCTATCGGTCCACGCCGTGCGTCTGGACGCTAACGGGAAATATGAAGAGCAGGCTCTGGCGGGAGCAGGTTCGCTAAAGATCGCGATCGCCAATTCCAATGCCAGCGTGGGGCATACGGCCGACCCCACGGTGGTCATCACCGGAGGGTCCAGCCACGTTCTGACCGGCTTCGAGCCGGCCGGCGAGGGCGAAACCACTCTATCTCTTAAGCCGCCGGCTGGCTTCGGCCTGGTCCCCGAATTTTCGAGCGTGATCGCTTCCGTGCGGCTACCCGGGTTTGCGCTGTCGGATCAAGTAATCGTCGGCCAGAATCTGGAACTGGGCGGTGTTCTGGGTCTCGGCCAGTACGCCGGAGGCAACGGCGTGGACGTCACTTTGACCAGCAATGATCCCACCCAGCTCCTGCTGTCGGCTACACCGACCGACGCCGGCTCCAAATCGATCGTTATCAATGTACCGCTGGGCGAAGCTTCCGCGAGATATTATTTGCAGGCGCTGGGGAACTCAGGAACAGTGAGTTACACGGCCACCGCTCCGGGCTTCCGGAAGCGGACGGCACTGGTCGGTCTGGCACCATCCGGAATCATTATTACTCCGGTGTGGCAGGGCCCGCCGGACGAAGCACACGTCCTGCGGGCGGAAGCGCCGGAAAGCAAGTCAAAATTCTCGGTTGACCTGGCCGAGAAACAGTCGATCGAGCTGGTCGTCTGGACCGCGCAACTGGATCCGGTAACCCACCGCTCAGCCGATATCACCGTTCAGCCGCTGCGCGGCGGGTTCACGATCACCGCGACTCTGACGAATACCAACCCCGTAGTCGGTGGCGTCGACGCGCAAGTGACCATCGCCGGTGGTTCGGACCACGCCATCACTAAATTCCAACAAAAGGCGATCGGATCCACGGAGATAGCGGTTACCACGCCGCAAGGATTCACAGCCTCTGGTAATTCCACGGCAGTGGTCGGATTCGTCAAAAAATAGTCAGGTTGGGAGGCGGAAACTCTGTATCGCCGAGGCCTCGTCGTCGAAAGTTTCCAGCACCGAATCGACCCTCGCCACTTCCAGCACCTGCCGGACTCTGGGTTCCAGATTCAGCAGCTTTAACGCTCCCGCATTGTTAATGGCGTGGCAGTAGCAACTCATTAACACCCCGAGACCGGAGCTGTCGATGCGGCTCACCTTACTCAGGTCGATCAGCACCTTACTTTCGTTCGGGATGCGGACCGCCTGCGCCAGCTCATCGAGTTCCAAGGATGCCGCCAGCAGTTGGGTTCCCTGGGCGAAGTGAAGCACGGTGACGTCTTCGATGCGCTTGCGCCGCACGACAGGCGCTCCCAGCGCCTGGATCAGCAACTCCGTGGCTCGCATCTCTTCAAAGCAGGCGACGCAGCCCAGGTAGTGGCTCTCCCAATCCTCGACCAGGTCTTCAGGCATGCGGCGCTCCAGGTACTGGAGGATCGCCTCCTCCCGAAAAACCGGATCGTCGTGGAACCGCTTCTCCATATATTATCTAGTGACCTCAGGTTTCTCGTTGTTTCGCCTGCTGCAAATAAATCGCGCGAAATCGATCTTTGGCGCGGCATAATACCACCCGAAAGTTCTCGTCGCTAAGGCCTGTCTGACGCAGGATTTCGGCTCTGGGTTTATCCTCTAAATAAAAGGCCCGCAGCACTTTACGATCTCTTTCCGAAAGTTGATCCAGGCCGTGAACGATGGCCTGCCGCAGCTCCAGAATTTCGTATTCGGGCAGGCTTTTGGGTGGAGGTTCGGGCACCGTTTCGGGCATCGGATCGGTCCGACGGGCACTGCGGCGATACTCGGAAACGACGTTCCGGCAAATCCCATTGAGAAATGCGCCGGCGCGTTCGGGATTCTGGATCTTCTGATCTCGCGCGGCCAACAGAAGCCGGGTCAGGCTCTCCTGAACAATGTCATCCACATCGGGGCAGTAGAAGCCGACATCGTAACAGACCTTGAACCGCACCCGGGACCGTAGCTTCTCCAGGTTCTCCTCCGACAGGTTTACAGCCGGACCGGTCATAAGGTCAGCGTAACAAGTCGAGACGGCCGCCGCATTTGTTCGCCGTTTAATCGCCTTAAGGATCAAGCCTGGTAAACGGTTTTACCGCCGACCACCGTGCGAACGATCTCGATATCTTTGATCTTTCCCTGATCAACGGTGTGAAGGTCCTCGGCCAGCACGACGAAATCCGCCAGTTTGCCCGGCGTGATGGATCCTTTAATCGCTTCCTCGTGCGAGTTGTAGGCGCCATTGAGGGTGTTGATGCGCAGAGCCTCATCGACGCTGATCCGCTGATTCGCTCCCCAGGTCTCGCCGTTCCAGCCAGTGCGCGTCACCATTCCCTGAATACCCATCCGCGGATCGAAGGGGCCGGGACTGAAATCCGAGCCGGCAGCCACTTGGATTCCAGCGTCGAGGAAGCGTACGGAAGGCCATGCAGCGCTTCATCAGCTCTTCCCCGTAGAAATGAAATTTATCGGAGTTGTAATAGGCGTAGGACGTGAACGGAGCAGGTACGGCGCCAAGGGTTTTCATACGGCTGATCAGATTGTCGTTGATCAGCGTGCAGTGCGTGATCTTGGGACGCGCGTCGGTTCGCGGGAACAGCTGCTGAGCTCGTTCAAACGCGGTCAGCATCATGTCGATGGCGACATCGCCGTTGGCGTGGCAGTTGATCTGAATGCCGGCGCGATGCACCCGCTCCACCCACGCGTTCAGGTCTGCCTGCGTGGTGGTGATGTTGCCCTTGTATGGCGGAGTGACGCCGGGATACGGCGTGCTGAGCGCCATGGTGCGTTCGGAAAACGATCCGTCCACGGTGTGTTCGGACGTGGCGCCCAGCCGGATCCATTCGTCGCCGAAGCCGGTTTCGATACCGCCTGAGATCATCGCTTCCAGAACTTTGCCGCTCGCTTCATAGCTGACCCGATGCAGCAGATCGCCGCGCGCGCGCACCTGTTGCAGCGCGAACAGATCGCCGCTTTCGTGATGAACGCTGGTCAATCCATAGCGGACGAACTGCTTGGAGATGTATGCCAGCCCGTCGCGGTTGCGCTGCTCGGTCTGGGCCGGGCTGAAGATCTGCCGCTTGCCCACCCGGTTGACGATGGCCGTCGCCCGGTCGGTAACGCGGCCGTTCAGGTTGCCGTCCGCGTCGCGATCGAAGGTCCCGCCCGGAGGATTGGGCGTGTTCTTATTGATGTCCGCCATCTCCAGCGCCTTGCTGTTATAGAACGACGTGTGGCCGCCGCGATGGTGCACCACGACGGGATGATCCTTCGACACCTGGTCCAGATCGTGGAGGTTGATCAGTCGATTTTCCTTCACTTTGGTGTCGTCGAAAAAATACCCTTCGACCCAGGTGCCGGGCGGTGTCTGCTGCGCTTTCGCGCGAAGCTTCTCCACGATGCTCGAGATGGTGACGAACTCCACCACGTAAGGATTGCCCACCAGAACGTCGTACAGCAGAACGTTGCCGGTGGCATGGTTGTGGCAGTCGATGAACCCGGGGACGATGGTCATCTGCCTGGCGTCGTACGTTTGGCTGCCCTTGCCGATGAAGGCTTTCATGTCCTCCGTGCTGCCGAGGGCCACAAAACGGTTGGCCTTCACCGCGAACGCCTCGGCTCGCGGAATGGCTGGATCGACGGTGTAGATTTTGGCGTTGAAGACGACCAGATCGGCGCCCTCGGTTTCGGCGGCAGCCGCGGTGCCCAGCCATGGCTGGCCCGCCATCACGGCAAGACCCGTGCCGGCAAGCCCTAAAAATCCTCTGCGACTATGGCGCTGTGTGGTCATCGGTTGCCCTCCCCAATGCGACTCGCATTTTGTGGCGCACCAGTTTGAAGATCGCGAGTCATAAGGCAGTGTAGCCGATTCGAAACACGAGCGGAGCCCGGAAAAAACGCGGCCGCTCGCCCCCCTTCGAGTGGTGATAGCCTGCAATGAGGCGCTACGCTCGCCTGAAAGGAAAACATGACTGAAGACCAGAAAAAACAACCGAACGAAATCCAGCCCGGCGACCTGGCACGCCGCGATTTTGTGGCTCTCTCCGTGGCTGCGGGTATTTCCGCTTCGGCAGGCTCGGCCATGGCGGCGGGTCTCGAAGTAGTCGAAACCGACGTCGAGATCACGACTCCCGACGGAGTCTGCGACGCTGCGTTCATTCATCCCAAGAACGGTTCTCATCCGGGTGTGCTGGTCTGGCCCGACGCGTTCGGCCTGCGGCCATCGATGCGCAACATCGGGAAGCGCATCGCCGCCGAGGGATATTCCGTTCTGGTGCCCAATCCCTTTTATCGCGTGGCGAAGGCTCCGTTCTCGGATGCTTCGAATTTCAGCTTCCAGAATCAAGCCGACATGGCGAAGCTCCGGCCACTGATGGCGTCGGTGAACGCGCCCGGCAATGCGGAGAAAGATGCAGTCGCCTACATCACCTTCCTCGATGCCCAAAAGCAGGTGAACAAGGCCAAGAAAATCGGGACGCAAGGCTACTGCATGGGCGGACCGCTGGTAGTGAAGACCGCCGCGACGGTTCCGGATCGGGTCGGCGCGGGAGCGTCCTTCCATGGCGGCGGCCTGGTGACCGATAAACCGGATAGCCCGCATCTTCTGGCGCCGAAGATCAAAGCCCGCATGTATTTCGGGATCGCGTCAAATGACGACGCCCGGCAGCCCGACGCCAAGGATAAGCTGCGGGAATCCTTTGGAGCGGCGCACGTGCCCGCCGAAATCGAAGTTTATGCGGGCGCCCAGCATGGCTGGTGTGTGCCGGATATGCCGGCGCAAAACGGCGCGCCGATTTACAACAAGCCCGATGCCGAGCGTGCCTGGGGCAAGCTGGTCGCGTTGTACAAAGCGGGCCTTGCCTAACGGGTGGACGGAATCGAAGAACAGCTCGCCCACTGGCTCCGGGATCGGCTGGGCCCCGCGGTGGGAATCGCGGTCGCTCCGGTCGACCGTTTCTATCCAATATTTCCGGCCGAGGAAACATGCATCGCCGGCGCCGTGCCCGGACGCCGCATGGAATTCTCGGCCGGACGATGGTGCGCTCGTCAGGCGCTGAATGAACTGGGGATTGCCCCGCAGGCCATCCTGGTGGGAGAACGAATGGGTCCGGTGTGGCCCAAGGGATGCTGCGGCTCGATCACTCATGCCGGAGGGCTCTGCGCCGCGGTTGCCGCTCGCTTTCCTGACGTCGCGGGACTCGGGATCGATATCGTAAAGCTGGAGGAAGCTCGTCTGGCGCTGGCGTCCTCACGCTCTCTTATCGCTTCCGACGCCGAGTTAGCGAATTCGCGCGAATCGTTGAAATCGTCCGCCGGGATCGATGATGTGCCCGCGATTTTGTTCAGCGCCAAGGAATCCGCCATCAAAGCGATGTCCGGGAAGTTCGACCGCTTCGTTGATTTCACCGAAATCAGCGTGCGATTTCAGGGCGCCGGTTTCGAAGCCCGCAGCGATTCGTTCCGCGCTGAAGTGAGCGGATGGTGGACCGTGCTCGGTCCTTATGCGGCGACTGCCGCGGTGTTTCGTTAACCAGCCGACCCCGCCGCGCTCTTCGCTCTGCGACTGGAAGCGGTGCGTTCACGTCCCGCTTCGGCGGCTAAGATCGATCGCGAGATTGCCGACGCGATCTCCACTGCGCCCTCCTCGAACATACCGAGGTGGTCCCCCTTCACGACCTGGAATCGCGACGGTCCGGTAAAGACGTCCTGCCAATGAAGGCGGGCATCCCGATAGCTGGGCATGCGGGCGGGACTCAGAACCAGTGCGTTGCCGGCATAGGGGGCTGGTGCGTAGTCTACCGTCGCGCGGGAAAATCTCGCTTCGTAAGAGTTCATCACCGCGGCTGTCTGCGGGCGAAACCGTTCGCGAGCCCACGCGACGCGCTCACGAACATAATGACCCACCAGATCACGGCGCAGACCGGCGATTCGCTTCAAATGATATTGCATCTTACTGGTTCGCCGCTGCCGCGCCGACATCCGCAGAAACTGTACCGGATTTACCGAATCCAACAGAACCAGCGCGTCGACTTCAGACTGGCGAAGAAGCTGGGCCGCGACTTCGAATGCCAGGATGCCCGCATCGCACCATCCTCCGATCGAATACGGACCTTCCGGCTGAGCTTTGCGAATGTCACGCACCAGGATCGCGGCCATCTGCGCCAGCGTGAAATTCTGGGGCAGCGCGGCTTCATCTTCGGGCTTCAGTGCGGCCACCGCGAAGGGGCGGTCCAGATGTTTGATCACCCCCCGCATTTCGGCGCCCGGATACACCCACACCAGTGGATGTTTCGACGCATTGCCTCGGATCATGACCGTCCGCGGCGGCGCCGACCACGCGTCAGGATTCTTGAGCAGCTCCGCGAATTTATGAATCGTGGGAGCCTCAAACAAAGAGGCCATCGGGAACCGCAATCCAAACGCCTGTTCCACCCGGGAAAGCAGTTTCGGGACCAACAGCGAGTGGCCGCCCGCGCGAAAGAAATCGTCGTGCACCCCGATATTACTGACGCCCAGGACAGACTCCCAGATTTCCGCCAACCGGCGTTCTTCCGCGCTCTCCGATGCCACAAACGGCGCCCGTTCACGCCCCATGTCCGGTGAAGGCAGCCGGTTGCGGTCGACCTTCCAGTTCGGTGTGAGCGGCAACTGATCCAGGCGGACAAAAACCGACGGGATCATGTACTCCGGCAGTTTGCTCTGGAGGAATTCTCGAAGATCCAGATCTTCGCCAGCCACCACGTATCCAGCCAGCGCGAGATGACCGGACGCGTCGGGCCAAGCCTTGACGGCAGCGGCGCGCACCTCGGGATGTTGCGCCATTACCGCCTCGATCTCTTCTAACTCAACGCGGAAACCGCGAATCTTGACCTGATTGTCGGCGCGTCCCAGACATTCGAGCGTGCCGTCTTTTCGCCATCGAGCCAGATCGCCCGTTCGATAGAGACGTGCATCGTCGGCCGCCTCCACCTGGACAAATCGCTCCGCGGTGAGTTCCGGCCGCCCAAAATATCCTCGAGCGACGCCCGCGCCGCCGATGTAGAGTTCGCCAATCACGCCATCAGGCACCAGCCGGCGACCGGAATCGAGCGTATAGACTTGAGTGTTGTCGATCGGATGCCCAATCGGCACCGGACCTTCGCCCGGCGTGACGCGCTGCACAGTGGACCAGATGGTGGTCTCCGTCGGACCGTACATATTCCAGACTTCGGCCGATCGGGCCAGAAGCTGGTCGGCCAGATCACGGGTCATCGCCTCGCCGCCGCACAGGATTTTCATACCCGGACTGCGCTGCCAGCCTGCGTCGATGAGCCCACGCCAGGTGGCCGGAGTCGCCTGCATTACCGTGGGCCGCACCTCGCGCAACAATTCGCGCAGCAGCATCGGATCGCGCGCCTCATTCCGGTTCGCCAATACGACGCAGCCGCCGCAGATTAATGGAAGATACAACTCCAGCCCGGCGATGTCGAACGACAAAGTGGTCACCGCCAACACCTTATCGCGTGAAGTGAATCCCGGGCGCCGGCGCATCGATTGCAGGAAATTGACGATCGCTTTGTGCCGCACTTCGACGCCTTTAGGCTTGCCGGTGGATCCCGAAGTGTAGAGCACATGCGCGAGATCTTCAGGCAAAGCCGCTGAATCCGGATTGGACTTATTCGCGGACCTGTCATCGCAGCACAGAATGCGCACGCCGCGTTCCGCGTTCATCTGGAAACGGTCCGCCAGGCTTCGCTCCGTGAGCACCAAAGGCGCCTTGGAATCGTCCAGGATGAACTGCTGCCGCTCCTCGGGGATGTCGGGATCGATGGGCAGATATGCAGCCCCAGTCTTCAACACTGCGAGAACCGCGACCACCATGTCGCACGAGCGCTCGACGCTCAGCGCCACTAACACCCCGCGTCCCGCGCCCTCCTCGCGCAATCGCCAGGCGAGCCGGTTCGCTTGCTGGTTCAACTCGGCATAGGTCAGCAACGATGAGCCGGCTTCCACGGCCACGATATGCGGAGTCCGGGCGGCTTGTTCCTCGAACAGTCCCACCACGGTGGACTCCGGTATTTCGCGCTGCGTCGCGTTGCGGACGACGCCGATCTCCCGGCGTTCCTCGGCGGTCATCATCGGCAGGTCGATCAGACGCGACTCGGGGCTGGTCGCGGCGGCTTCAAGCAGCGTCTGCCAATGGGTGAAGAGGCGAGCGATGGTCGGGGCGTCGAACAGGTCCGTGCTGTAAGTCAGGCGCGCCGCATAGCCGTCGTTGCGCTCATCGAGTTGAAAATCCAGATCGATTTTGGCGATGCTGCCGGAGACTTCGCTCTGCGTGAGCTTCCAGCGCGGATCGATCGAGGCGAGCGGCGGTTCGATTGTGAAGCTGACATTGAAGATCGGATGGCGGCTGGCGTCGTGTGGCAATTTGAGATCGCGCACCAGCCGGTCCATAGGGATGTCCTGGTTGGCCAACGCATCGAGTACCGTGTCCTTCACGTCGTGCAAATAATCGCGGAACGTGCGATCTGCTGATGGACGGCTCCGGAACGCAATGATGTTCGTTATGAACCCGGCCATCCGTCCGAATTCCGGACGACGCCTTCCATCGACTGGAGTTCCCACCAGGATGTCCTCCTGGCCGCTGTAGCGGAACAGCAGCGTCTTCAGGACCGTCAGCATGAATGCGAACGGCGTGGCGCCTTCGCGAAGAGCAGTGGAACGGACCTCCGCCGCAAGTTCGGGAGAAATCATGAAATCCGCGGTTGCCCCGCGAAACGAAAACACCGGAGGGCGCGGTCGATCCGCGGGCAGCTCCAGAGCCGGCAGCGTCCCCGCCAGCTGCTTGCGCCAGTACGCGATCTGTGGACCGCTGTTGCTCTCCAGAAAACGCTTTTGCCACAGCGCGAAGTCGCCGAATTGCAGCCGCGGAGGAGCCAACGGCGACGGCTTCCCCTGCGCGAACGCGTCGTAGATCGCGGGCAGCTCCGACATCAGAACACCGTAAATCGTCAGGCCATCGTGGATCAGATGATGCTGCACCAGGAACAATCGATACTGCTCCTCATCCAGCTTGACCAGACGCGCGCGCATCAATGGGCCGACGGACAAATCGAAAGGGCGGTGCGCATCCGCGGTGGCCAGGCGCGTCGCTTCCAGCTCGCGGTCGGCCAGGGGATGCGAACTCAGGTCGTGGAACGGGATCTGGATCGGCAAGTCGTCGTGGATCGCCTGGAGCACTTCACCATCCACGTACGCGAAGGTGGTTCTCCAGATTTCGTGGCGCTGGATCATTTCCTCGAACGCGCGTTCCAACGCTTCGCGATCCAGCCGGCCGTGAAAATGGAGCGTCATCGGCTCGTTGTATAGCGGCGCCTGTGGATTCAGCTGCGTATGCAGCCAGAGCTGGTGCTGGCACGGCGCCAGAGGCACGCGCTCGTGCGCGGCTCGGGGCTCCAGCGGAGCTTCCGTTACCTGCCGTTGCGCTTCGGCGGTCAACATCCTTTCGAGCAGTCGTTGCTTGAGCGAGGACAGTTGCGGTTGCGCGGACATTAGCAGACCTCCGCGGTCAGCGAAGCGTGTTCGGGGGCTGGTGTTCTTAATCGGACGGGCAGCGCGTTAAGGCCGCGCAATCCCAGGTTCTCCCGCCATGTCGGCGCGGGTCCCTCCGCGAGGGAGAGATCCGGGAATCTCTTCAACAGGCTCGAAAACGCGATTTGTCCTTCGATGCGCGCCAGCGGCGCTCCGAAGCAGAAGTGCGCTGCCCAGCCGAAGGCGAGATGCCGGTTGTCAGTACGTTCCAGGTCCAGTGTGTCGGGATCCGGGAATCGCTGGGGATCGCGATTGGCGGCGGCCATTACCGCGATGACCGCCTGCTTATGCTTGATCTGCCGGCCGCCGAGCATCACGTCCGCCGGCGCGAGCCGCGCGGTGTGCTGGCTGGGACTCTCATAGCGGAGCAATTCCTCGACCGCGGGTTGAATTTTTTCAGGATGTTCGCCGAGCCACCGCATCTTTTCCGGATGGCGAGCCAACGTCAACAGGCCGTTGCCGATCAGGTTCGTGGTGGTTTCCTGTCCTCCCACCATGGTGACGATGCAATTCGCGATCACTTCCTCTTCTGTCAGACGAACGCCGTCCACTTCCGCCGATAACAGGGACTGGATCAATCCCTCGCGCGGATGCTGTTGCAAATCGCGAATGGCCGCGCGGAAATAGAGCGTCATCTCCTGAACCGCGTCGATCACGCGCGCTGAACGATCCGGGTTGTGCTGGAAATTGCCCAGCATCTCCGCGAACGCGGCCGACCATTGCTTCAGTTGCGGATGATCGGCAACCGGAACTCCCAGCATCTCCGCCGTAACGATGGCGGGAAGAGGCTCGGCGAATTGCGAGATGATATCGCAGCCGTCCACTGCTTCCATGCGATCGAGCAGGCTGTTGGTGATGTCCTGCACATGATCGCGCAGTACCGCCACGCGGGCGGGGGTGAAAGCGAAGGAAGCGAGGCCGCGCAGCCGCGTGTGAGCGGCGCCGTCCATGAACAACATCTGCTTCACCATCACCTGCGCGATAGGATTCAGTTCGGAGCAGCCCATGGCGCTCAATTGCTCCGGCGTGGGCGTGCGGTCCGCCGTATAGCGATGCAAAACCGTGACCACATCCTGATAGCCGGTGACCACCCAGGCGTACAGGAACGGATCCCAATGGACCGGATCGTTTTCGCGCAGCGCCCGATAGAGCGGATAGGGATCCCCTAAAACCTCGGGGTCCATCAGACGGTAAAGGCTCAGGTCCGCGTCGTTCATTCCGCCTCCAGCAGAGCGAGAAGACGCCCGGCCTCATCCTCGGACATCGACGCGAGGCGGCCGATGAGCAAGCGTTCCACCTCGGCCGCGAGCGTTCCAGGCGTCGGCGCCTGAAACAAACCGCGCAGTGTTAGTTCGACGCCGAATTGCTGTCGGACACGAAGCACCAGTTGCGTACCCAGCAAAGAATGGCCGCCCAGCAGGAAGAAATTGTCGTCCAGGCCGACTTCCGCGACATTGAGAATCTGGCCGATGATGGCGCACACACGCTTCTCCAGGGACGAATCCGGTGCGCGATACGCGACGCTTTCACGCCCCGTTGGAGTGCTCGGCGGGGGCAGCGCGCAGCGATTCAGTTTGCCGCTGGAGTTGAGCGGCAGCTCGCACAGCCTGGTGAACGAAGAGGGCAGCATGTAATCCGGCACGCGCGTCGTTAGGAATTCGCGTAACTGTGCGGCATCCGGGTTCGCGCCGGGGCGGGGGACGATATATGCGGCCAGTTGCCGCTGGGCGACGTCGCCATAGCCAATCACGGCGCAGGTGGAAATCTGCGGATGCTGCTTCAAGAGGATGGCGACTTCATCCGGCTCCACGCGATGACCCCGGATTTTTTCCTGGCCGTCCACGCGTCCGTGAAACTCGATTCGTCCATCGTTCAGCATCCGGCCACGGTCGCCGCTGCGATACATGCGGGCTTCCGGACGATCGCTGAAGGGATCCGGCAGGAAGCGCTGCGCCGTGAGCTCCGGCTGGTTGCGATAGCCGCGGCCGACGTTGTTTCCGCCGATGTAAATTTCGCCGATGCTCCCGTTCGCCACCGGCTGGCGATTCTCATCCAGAATATGAATCTGGGTATGAGCCACCGGCGCGCCGATATTGGGCCGTTCCGACTGGCGCTCGGCCGCGGTGATTACCCCGGAGGTGACCACCACAGCGCACTCGGTCGGCCCGTAGTTGTTGATTAATTTGAACGGCAACCCTTCGGCGGGATAGCGATGCAGCGCGTCGGAGCCGGTGAGCAGATAGCGCAGCGCCGTGTCCGAGGGCCACCTCGCGGCGAGCATTGGTTCGGCTAGCGTGGTCGGAACGAAAGCCACGTCGATGCGCTCTTTCACCAGCCACTCGCGAAGCAGCTCCGGAGAGGTGCGAACGCCGGGATCGACCAGAACAACCGAGGCGCCGGCCGATAAATGAGGCCAAAGCTCCCAAACGGCTGCATCGAAGGCCAGACCCGCCAGATGGCTGACGCGATCGCGGGCGGTGATGCCGAATGCCCGGCGATGCCAGAAGACCAGATTCAGGAGGTTGCCGTGAGTGATTTCGACACCCTTCGGCGTGCCCGTGGTACCCGAGGTATAGCTCACATAAGCTAAGTAATCGCGCCCGACGTGGACCGGTTGGAAGTCGACTTTCTCTGTCGAGAAAAGCCTGGCGTCGCGTTCGACATCGATCACGTGTGGCGCTGCGGTTTCTCCAACCGAATGAGCCACAAGTACTTTGGCCCCTGAATCGGTCAGGATTGCCTCCCGTCGCGCCGCCGGCCAGTCGGCATCGATAGGCAGATAGGCTCCTCCGGCTTTCCAAGCGGCCAAAGCGGCGATCACATATTCAAAGGAGCGTTCCAGGCATATCGCAACGACCTGTTCCGGACCTACGCCGAGCGAAACGAGATGGCTGGCGAGATGGTCGGCACGCGCGTTTAATTCTCCGTAAGTTATTGATTCTCCGTTTATAGAAGAGCAAAGCGCGGTCGAATCCGGAGACGCGGCGGCGGCCGAAGCGACCAGTTGCGGCACGCACTCGCGACGCCGGCATTCGGCGGCTCGGACGGATGCGGTTGTGAAGACGCGCCGTTCGGGAGCTAAGTTCTTCAAAGGGAGCATGTTCGTGGCAGCGGGGTTGGTCATCGGATTGAGAATACGCGCCGCGCCGAACGTGAACCATAGTGACCCGGTACCTAACTAGATCGATGGTGTCCTATAAGGGCAGTACTATATGGCTAAGTGAATACCCTATTCGGTGGGGTCGCCATGGAGACGAAGGTTCCAGTGCCAGAAGACCAGAATCAAAGGGCTTTGGGGCCTTAGTTCGGACGGAGCAGTACTCTAGTCCCGACCCAATCGCGAGATTAGCAGCTGAATCCAGGCATCCATGCCTAGTCCGGTTTTTGCGGAAAGGTCCATAACGAGAACTCCCGAACGAACCCAGCAGATACTGCTCATCGCGATAGAGAGCTGATGGAAAATGCCGCCAGGGCGGCTTGGCCCAGGCTGATGCCTCCGTCATTGGGGGGGACGGCGGCGTTGGTCCAGATGTGAATCCCCGTCGAATCGAGCAGGCTCTTCACGTCGGCGAGCAGCAGATCGTTCTGAAAGACTCCGCCAGACAACACGACGGTATCGACGGAGTGCGCTTCGCACAGAGTCGCGGGCTGCGTCGCACAGGCCGCGGGCGATCGCGTGGTGAAAGGCGCGGGCGATATCGGCGGGGCTACGCTGGAGCAAACGATCCTCGGCTACGGCGGCAAGCAACGGTCGGAAATCCAAGGTGCCGCCGTCGATAGGGAAAGGATAGGCCCGCGAGGCGCTGCCGGATTGGGCGAGTTGCTCCAGCCAGATCGCGGCCTGGCCTTCGAACGTGATCTCGCCAGTGAAGCCGGTAAGCGCGGCGCAGGTGTCGAAGAGACGCCCCATCGAGGTGGTCTGGAAGGTTCGAATTTGCTTTTCGATCAAATCCAAAGCGAATTGATAGCGGCGGGGAAACCGGAAGGGCGGTTCATTTACGCGAAGGCCCTCGATTTGGGCGAGGAATCCGGCGGCGCACTGGACCGGATGACGGGCGGCGGCGTCGCCTCCGGGTAGCGAAGCCGGGCGGAGGTGCATGACGCGATCAAAACCGGTCTTGAGACTGCCGACGAAAAATTCGCCGCCCCAGATGGCGCCGTCGTCGCCGTAGCCGGTGCCGTCGAAACTGACGCCGATGACGCGCCGATCCCAGGCTTCGTGTTCGGCGAGCACGGACGCGATGTGGGCGCGATGGTGCTGGACGGGGCATTTCTGCGCTGAAGGCAGTTTTAACGCGCGCAAGGTTGACGAATATTCGGGATGCAGATCGTGCGCGATCAGCAGGTCCTCCGGATTCACGTCGTACATGGAAAGCAGATCGCGAATGGTCTGCTCGAACGATTCGAGCGCTTCGTAATGATCCAGATCGCCGATGTGCTGGCTGACAAAGGCCTGTCCATCGACGACCAGAGTGACGGTGTTCTTGAGATCGGCGCCGACGGCGAGGATGGGGCGCGCGACGGGCAAAGTGGCGACCGCGCCGGGCGCATAGCCGCGAGAACGGCGCAGGATGGCGGGTCCGAAGACGCTGGCGCGCGCGACGGAATCGTCCACGCGGCGGGCGATGGGGCGTTCGCCGATGAGAAAGGCGTCGGCGAGTCCGGACAGACGGCGGCGGGCATCGTCGTCCTCGTAGGCGATGGGCTCGCTGGATCGATTGGCGCTGGTCATCACCAGGATTTCGGGGGCACCAGCTTCGAACAGCAGATAGTGCAGCGGCGCGTAAGGCAGCATCACGCCCAATTCGCGATTTCCGGGCGCGACTCCGGCGAGTTCGATTTTGGCGGGCGCGAGAACGATGGGCCGAGCGGTGGAGGCGAGCAGAGCCTCGGCGGAGGCCGGCAGGTCGACAAGTTTACGGGCCGCGTCCAGGGTACGGACCATCACCGCGAACGGTTTTTCCTTGCGATATTTTCGTTCGCGCATCGCCATGACGGCGGCGGCGCAATTCGCGTCGCAGGCCAGATGATAGCCGCCGATTCCCTTGATGGCGACGATGTGCCCGGAGTTCAGGAGATCGACCGCCGCCTGAATACTCGCCGCGTCTCCTTCGATAAGTCCTTTGCCGGACTCGAGACGATAGTGCGGGCCGCACTCGGGACAGGCCACGGGCTGCGCGTGAAAGCGGCGATCCAAGGGGTCGTCGTATTGCGCGGCGCAGAAGGCATCGAGAGGCCACTGTTTCATCGTGGTGAAGGGACGATCATAAGGCAGGCGTTCGATCACGGTGTAGCGCGGACCGCAGTTGGTGCAGTTGATATAGGGATAGCGGTAGCGGCGGTTGTGGGGATCGAATAATTCATCGAGGCAATCGCCGCAGATGGGCAGGTCGGGAGAGATGCGCACCGAAACACGGCCATGATGATTGCTCTCGCGGATGGTGAAATCCTGGAGGCCGACGCTTTCGGCGGGATGCACGTCCACTGCGGTGATGCGAGCCGCGGCGGGCGCCAGGGATTGGAGCTCGCGGAGAAACGTTTCGAGCGAAGACTCGGGGCCCTCCAGGTGAATGTCCACGCCGTCGGGTTCGTTCAGCACCCATCCAGCCAGCGCGTTGGCGTGCGCCAGTCGATACACGAAGGGGCGGAATCCGACGCCTTGCACCACACCGCGCACGCGGATGGAACAGGCGGCGGTCATGATGGGTTCCCGACGATGCAGCCGCGGCCCTGCCATCCGATCTGCGTGGCCTTGCCATCCTCGATCAGAACGGGGACCATGCGCTGTCCGCCGGTGGCGGCGATCATGCGGGCCAGGGCCTCGGGGTCGGCGTCAACGTCGAATTCCTCAAAGTCGCGATTCTTCCACTCGAGCCATTCCCGCATTTCGCGCGTAAACGGGCAGGCCGCCGAGCCGTAGAGTTCAGTTTTCGCCATGGCTATCGCCGGTGCGGCGGGACATTTGGAGCAGATCGCGAATCACGTGATAGACGGACGCCTGCGCTTCCTGAATGCGCGGGATGTAATCGGAGCCGACCACCAGAGGAAAATCGGCCAAGCCTCGCCGCAGGATCTCGCCGCCATCGTAACCCAGCAAAGCGACGGTCAGCAAATTTCGCTTGCGCGCTTCTTCCAGGGCCATGAGGATGTTCTTGGATCCGCCGCTGGTGGAGATGCCGATGGCGACGTCCTCGGGCCGCGCCTGGGCGATGAGCTGCCGGAGAAAGATTACTTCCGTGCCGATGTCGTTGGCGAGGGCGGTGATATTGGCGGGCTCGAGCGCCAGCGAAACGGCGGGAACAGGCTGGTATCCGGTGGGCGGAAGGACGCAATCGAGCGCCCAGTCATTCGCATCGGTGGCCGAGCCGCCGTTTCCGAACAGGATCAGCTTGCCGCCGCGATCGACGCGTTCGCGGATGGCGAGGGCGGTGTTCGCGATCTGCGCGGCCTGCTCCCGAGCTATACGGGCGCGGAGCTTCGAATCGTCTTCGACTTTCATGCGAATGGAAGCCGCGACCTCTTCCAATAGTCCGCCGGTCTCCTGTTTCTGCTGGCCGAGAAACGGATATAGAAATCCCGCGTCGCCGACGTCGTGGCCGAGCTCGCGATGCTCGAAGAACACATGCACTGTTTCCCACAGCGTGTGATAAAGGATCTCGATCATTTCCTGATGTTGAAACGGATCGAGGGCGGTGTCGCGGCAGAAATAGGAGCCTCGCTCACCGGGAAGCGCGAAGGTCATGGCGCCGCGGGCGGCGGCCGCGTCGAGAGCAGTTTGCACTTCCGGGTCGCTTTCGGGAGGGCCGAAGCCCATCACGATATCTTCCGGTGTCAGGATCGCATCGAGCCAGGGGCCGAAGGCCATCGAGAGATCGAGAGCAGGCAGGGCTCGTTTGCCGACGATCACGGGATGAACGAATTCCACGGAGACGTGTTGAGCGTCGGTGGCGTAGGGGCCGCGTCCGAAGGCGAGCAGACGTCCGCCTTTGAGAAAACGTTCGGACATCTCCTGGCAGGCGGTGGCCAGGCGATTCGCTTCCCGCGCGAAGAACGCTTCGTAGCGGCGATTGCGTTCGAGGAGACTCCGTTCGACATGGGTGGCGAGCGTGGAGGCCGCGGTGGGCATACTTGGCAAATGCCGCCTAACAAATGCGGGGCAAGGGATCGCCCACCAGCATATCGATTACGCGAGTGCCTCCGTAGCTGGAGATTCCGAGCACGGTGGCGGCGGGCTGCTCATCAATGCGGCCGACGATGGCGGCGTTCTGTCCGCCGGGAGTTTCGCGCAAGGCTTTGAGAGCGGCATCCGCGAATTCGGGGGCGACGATCGCCAGGAATTGACCTTCATTGGCGATATGGAGGGGATCGAGGCCCAACAATTCGCAAGATCCGCGAACCGCGTCGCGAATGGGAATCTGTTCCTCCGAAAGGAGCACGGCGAGGCCGCAATCGCGCGCGAGTTCATTGAGGGACGTGGCGACGCCGCCGCGCGTGGGATCGCGCATCCAGCGAATGCCGGGTGCGGCGACCTTGACGATCGCTTCCACTAATGGAAGAACGGACCGGGTATCGGAACACAGGTCGGCTTCGAAATCCAGCTCGCCGCGAGCCAGCAGGATGGTGATGCCGTGATCCCCGATGGGTCCGCTGAGCAGGACTTTATCGCCGGGGCGAACCGAGGCGGGGGATAGCGAAACGCCGTCGATCGGCACACCGATTCCCGCCGTCGTGATATACATGCGATCGGCTTTGCCGTTCTCGACGACTTTAGTGTCGCCGCCAGCGATCGACACTCCGGCGCGCTCGGCTGCCGCCGCCATGGCGCGAACTTCGGCTTCGAGAATTTCCGTTGGCAGACCGGCTTCGAGGACGTAGGTCACCACCAGCGCCTGCGCGCGAGCGCCGGAAACGGCAAGATCGTTGACCGTACCGTTGACCGCGAGCTCGCCGATGGAGCCGCCGGGGAATCGCAAGCGGATTGACGACGAAGCTGTCGGCGGTGATGGCGATGCGGGTTCCGTTGACGGTCAGATGAGCTGCATCGCTGAGCGGTTCGGTGGAGAGTCCGAAGAATAACGGAGCGAACAGACCCTCGACCAAGCGGCGGCTGGCCTTTCCTCCGGCTCCGTGGGCCATCTCGATCTGCGGATCGCGGAAGCGGATCTTGGGAAGCACTGTAGCCATGGGGCGCGACTAAACGGCGATCTTCGTGAAGGCGGCGGCTTTGCGATGCTCGTAGTTAAAATACGCCGCGCAGGAGCCTTCCGAAGATACCATCAGAGCGCCAATGGGATGTTCGGGCGTGCATTCCTTTCCGAACAGCTTGCATTGCGCGGGCTTCAACACTCCCTTCAGCACTTCGCCGCACTGCGCTGCCTTGGGATCGGTGACGCGGATGCCGGGGACCTGGAAGCGTCGCTCGGAATCCCACGCGGCGTAGCTTTCGCGAAGACGCAGCGCCGATTGCGAAATGAAACCCATGCCGCGCCATTCGAAATACGGCCGCAGCTCGAAGACTTCAGCCATCGCTTTCAGCGCGGCCCGATTGCCTTCCCAGGGGACCACGCGTTTGTACTGATTTTCGACAATGGACTCGCCGCGATTGAGCTGGCCGAGCAGCATGACGATGGACTGCAGCACGTCCACGGGCTCGAATCCGGTTACGACGATGGGTTTATGTTCGTTGACAGCGATCCATTCATAGGGCCGGCATCCGATGACCGTGGAGACATGGCCGGGTCCGATGAAGGCGTCGATGCGCATGTCGGGCGAATCGAGAATCGCGCGGATGGCGGGAATAATGGTGACGTGATTCGAGAAGACCGAGAAATTCGTGATGCCTTCCCGTTTCGCGCGCATTAGAGTGAGGGCCGTGGAGGGCGCGGTGGTCTCGAACCCGATCGCGAAAAACATCACGTGTTTATCGGGATTCTTTTCGGCCAGTTTCAGCGCATCGGAGGGCGAGTACACGATGCGCACGTCCATGCCGCGCGCTTTATGTTCGAGCGGACTGCCTTGCGTGCCGGGAACGCGCATCATATCGCCGAACGCGGTGAAGATGACGTTCGGGTCCTTGGAAATCGAAAGGCCGTCGTCGATCCGGCCCATGGGCAGCACGCAGACCGGGCAGCCGGGACCATGGACCAGCTCGATATTTTCGGGAAGCAGGTCCTTGAGACCGAAGCGATAAATGGCGTGAGTATGGCCGCCGCAAACTTCCATGAACCGGTAATGGCGATTGGGATCGGCAAGCCTGCGAATTTCCTCGGAGGCTTTGGAGATGACGTCGGGAGCGCGGAATTCGTCGACGAATTTCATGAATCGTTCAGGCCGTAGCCTTGAACCTCCTCAAGAGCGGACTGCTGTTCGCCGAGCAGTGTAAGGACGCGAATCTGATCGAGCGCGTCTTCCTCGCTGATTTTGCTGAGCGCAAAGCCGACGTGAATCAGGACCCAATCTCCGGTCTTCGGCGGATCGTCTTCGAGAAGTCCCACGTCGATGTGACGGCGTACACCGACCACTTCCACCAGCGCCCGATTCAATTCCCCCGGAAAGAGCTCAATCACTTTCGCCGGGATGGCTAAGCACATTAATGGACCTCACTTATTATCCACCCGTTTTCGAGCGAGGATGTCGAAGGTAGGTTTCCATCGTGACGGCGCTGGCGGGCTCGGCGATGTTCGGGGCTGTCGAAAAGGATCGTTCTATTTGCCGATCATGAGGATGGTGAACGAACCGGGCACTGGGGTGCCTTGGGGTCCACGTCCTCCGCCCGGAGGTGGCGGCGGGGCTGGTCCGCGCTCCTGACTCATCGTGAAGAAGTGGTTCGTCTTGGAGTCGAACGCAATCGTTCGGGCGCCGTTCATCGTCTGAAGATTTTGCTCCACTTCAAAACTGGCCGGGCTTTTCTCCTTGACGACGGTCAGAGTGCCGTTGCCATGCGTGCTGAACGCTTCCATCGTGGAGGGATTGAATACGGCGCCATCGGACCCGCCCGCGAGCGGCAGGCTGGTAATGATCTTGCCGTCTTTGGCGCTGAGAATCACCATCATGGGCTGAGCCGGCTGAGCGGGCGGATTTCCCGAGTTCGCGCAGGCTGCGAACAATACGTGATTTTTCGCGTCCAATGCCAACCCATTGCACCTACCTTTGTCGCCCAGCGGATAGTGAGCAACCGCCTTCATCGTTTTCACGTCGACGACGGTGACGCTGCCCGGCATATCCTGCATGACTACATAAAGCATTCCCTTGCCATCGGCCACGCCTTGCTCCGGTGTGCCGCCGAGAGCGATGGTGCCGAGTACGGCGCCGTTCTTCGCGTCGATCACGGTCGCGTCCTTGGTCGGATGACTGAAAATATATACCCGTTCATTGAAATGATCGAAATAGATACCGTCCGGTCGCGCGTCCGCGGCCGCATCGATGGTCTTGATCAGCTTCATCGTTTTCGTGTCAAACATGGAGATGGGACGACTGCTGGTGAAGCCATGGCCCGACTTCGGATCGACCGCTGTGCCTTGGCCTCCCACCCCTGCAATCTCGCCCGCGGGTTCGAGCGTATCGAGGTTGAAGATCGTCAGCCGGGTCTCGACGCCCGACGCGGGCGATCCGCGGCGGGGGATATACAAACGGCGTCCGGCGGAGTCGGCGTAGATGTAGTCCCAGCCGCCTTCTCCACCTACTTTGGCTCTTTTGAGCACCTGGTACGGGCCGGCTTCCTGAGCTAACCCCAAGGGCGCAAGACTTGCGAGTGCCACTGCGAAGATCAAGCAAAATTGTCGCATTCGATTTCTCCGGAAACAGATTTGGTCGATCATGTTCGACTCAATTCTTTTCAATGACTAATAAGGAAAATGTTCCAGGCAGCACGGGGCGTCTTCTCGATCCCGCCGGCGCTTCCCCGAATTTCGCGGAAGCCACGAATATCCGGTGATTGGTGGGATCGAGTCCCATATTTCGCGATCCTTCGGGCGTTGGCACGTTTTCGATCACGTGATATTGGTCCGGCGTGTCCTGATGAATCACGGTGAGCATCCCGTTCGCGTTCGAGGCGAACGCATTGCCCGAGGGGGCGTCAAAGCCGGCGCCGTCCACCCCGGTGCCGATGGGAATGGTTGCGACAACCTTGCCCGCCTGGTAATCGGACACCGCCATAACGCCGCTTCGGCAACCGCTGAACAGCCGGTGGTGCGCGGAATCGATCGCCATCGAGACTGGCTGCTTGCACGGCGCGGTGGACCACCGCCGCGATACCGTCGCCGTCGCCGCATCGATCTCAACCACCTCGCTGATGTCCGTCAGGTTGGCGTAGACCTTGCCGTCGCCGGCGGATGCGCCGTATTCGGGTTTGCCTCCCAAGGAAATGTTGGTGATCAATTTTCCCGCCTTCGGGTCAATGACGGTGGAAGAGTGAGCGTCGCCGTTAAGCGTAAATACTCGATTGGATACGCCATCGTACACGATGGCATCGGCGTCCTCGGCGGCCGGAATCCGTCCCAGCGCTTTGAAGGTCTTCAGATCGAACATCACCACCGACTGATCGTTCCCGGACGTCGCGAATCCATGCCCGGAGCTTGCGGCCACGGCCGTTCCGTGAGCGCCGTTTATCCCGGTAACCTCGCCAAGCAATTTTCCGCTGTCTTCGTCGACCACCATGAGACGATTCTGGCGCGCGATGAATACACGGTGATTCGGCGGATCGGGAACCACGTAATCCCAACTGCCGTCCCCGCCCAACATATATGTGTGCGTCACGCGATAAGAAGAGGATGACTGCGCGAGCAATGCGGCGATCGTCGCGAGAAGAAGAACACAAATGCGCATGTTGACTCCCTTCAGCCTGCAAGGCGAAATTCGTGCCTTTGCATACGTTAGTCCCTTAATCTGAGGATTGCCTGAAAGTGCCACGATTGTGACGCGAACAGAACGAAGCATGGTCCGTCGTCAAAACGATACCTTTTTGTAATTAGAGCGCAATCTCGTATTTATAGACTCGATTGCACTCATGAAATTTTTCACTATTGTCCTGATTCCCGCCTGTATTCTGCCCCTGCTCGCGCAGGACCGAGCCACGATTAACGGCACCGTGAGCGATGCATCCGGGGCGGTGGTTATGGGCGCCGGAGTGAGTCTGAGTTCGGCGGCAACCGGTCTGCACCGCGACACCGCGACGAACCAGCGCGGTCTCTATGAATTTCCTTCGCTGCCGGTGGGAACCTATTCGCTGTCGATCATCAAGACGGGATTCAAGCCATCTACTACGAACAATGTCGACCTGCTGTTCGGTCAAGTGCGCACAGTGGACGTCCGGCTCGCCGTGGGTTCGACCACCGAATCGGTGCAGGTCACAGCTACCGCCGAATACCTGGATCGCGACAACGCGGAAGTTGACGGCGTGATCGAATCGCCGCAGATTCGCGAGATTCCACTGAATGGCCGCAATTGGGCGACGCTGATGACACTGGCGCCCGGCGCGATTAACAGCGGCAGCGGATCGCAGCGCGACATCCGTTTCGACGGCCACTCGCTCGACGATAGCAATTTCACCTTTGACGGCATCGACGCCAGCGGCGTACAGGAGCAGACCGAGAAAGCGGAGACGCGACTCAGCATTTCGATGGATGCGATCGCGGAATTTCGCGTCGGCACCAGCGTCTACACGGCCGAACAGGGCGCGGCCGGCGGAGCCCAGATTAACATCGTTTCCAAGACCGGCAGCAACCAGTTTCACGGCTCGGTTTACGATTACCTGCGCAATTCCGCGCTCGATTCGCCGGGGCCGTTCGATGGCGGCGTCGTGCCGCCGTTCCGCCTCAATCAATTCGGCGCGGAACTTGGCGGTCCGCTGATCAAGGACAAAGCGTTCTTCTTTGTAAATTTCGAAGGGCTCGATCAGTCGCTGGATCAGACTTTGATCGGCTTCGTGCCGAACGCGGCGTTTCGCTCCCAGGTGCTGGCGGCGTCACCGGTTCTCGCGCCCATTATCGGCGCATTTCCCAAAGGCCAGATCCCCATCGATTCGATCACCGACCAGATCAGCATTCTGGGTCACAACACGGTGCGCGAGGATTCAGGAATGTTCCGCCTGGATTATCGCTTCTCGGACAAGAGCAGCGCATTCGTCCGGTACAGCATCGATAACGCGCTGATCAATAATCCGCAAGACGCGCTGGGCGACACTAATACGATTCCGGTGATCCCGCAGAACCTTGTTCTGCAATTCCAGCACATTTTTTCGCCGACCACAGTGAATGAGTCGAAGTTCGGATTGAACCGCGTCAACTATCACAACTGGAACTACGGGACCTCGCCGATCAGCGTCTCCTCTTCGAATTTTTCCGGCCTCAGTGACAACACGCTCGACGAAGAAGTCGGAACTACCTTTTCCTACATCGACAACCTGACGGTGGTTCGGGGACGTCACACCTTCAAATTCGGCGCCGATATTCGCCGCATCCGTTTGAATAACTCCGGCAACGCGACCCGCGATTCCTCGATCGATTACGCATCGCCGCAGGATTTCATCAACAACAGCGCGGATAGCGCATCCGTACTCGAGGGCGAAGGCATTCGTGGGAACCGCCGTACCTTCATCATGGGCTACGGGCAAGACGAGTTCAAGGTAACTCCTAATCTGACGCTCAATATCGGACTGCGATACGAGTTGTACACAGTCGCTCATGAAATCCTCAATCGTGCCGCCGTGGTGGACATCGCCGGATGCGGTGGATTCTGTCCGACAGGAACTCCTTTCTACAACCTCAACCCCAATGACTGGGGACCACGCTTCGGCTTCGCCTGGGCGCCGCCGATGTTGGGCGGCAAGACTGTAATCCGCGGCGGCTACGGAATTTATTACGGCGGCAACCAGAATGACGATTTTAGCGACCCCCTGGAGAGCGCCGTTCCACGATACGGATTCACTTCGTCGGATTTCGCGAATCTCTCATATCCGCTGAACCAGTTCATCGCGCCGCAAAATGCGCTCTTCACTCCCAAGGCGATCGATCGTCATCGCAAGGACCTCTCCTATCAGAGCTTCAATCTCCTGATCCAACAGCAACTGCCCGGAAAATTCCAGCTTCAGGCCGGCTACCAAGGCAGTGTTGGCCATCACCTGTTCGACCGCTACACCGTCAACCTGATCAATCCGGCAACCGGCACGCGCCCGCTCAGCGAATTTTCCTCATTCGGATTCAAGGCCAACGACGGAAATGACAGTTTCAACGCTCTGCAGGCTTCGCTCGAACGCCGATTTACCAATGGATTTCTGTGGCAGACGCAGTACATGTGGTCGCATGGCATCACCGACGCATCGATCGGCGCCGGGGAAAGCGTATCTTTCCAGGATATGGCCTGCCGCGCCTGCGACCGCAGCAGCATGCCCTACGATATTCGCCACACGATGACCTCAAATGCGATTTATCAGCTGCCGTTTGGTCCGGGGCGCCGCTACCTTAACGGCAACAATCTGGCGTCGAAGATCTTCGGCGGCTGGGAGCTTTCCGGAATCGCGACCGCCCAGACCGGGTTGCCCATCAACATCACGCTGAAACGCGCCACCAGCGCGCTGCCGGACGGGAACAACAGCAATCAACGACCGAATCTGGTCCCTGGAGTTTCGATATACGCCGCGAATCAGACGATTGACAACTGGTTCAATCCGGCCGCCTTCGCGATTCCGGCTAAGGGCACCTGGGGCAACCTGGGACGCTATGCTGCGCGCGGTCCGGGTTATTCGGAGTTCGACACAGCTCTTCAAAAGTCTTTCCCGATCGGCGAAAAGATGAAACTGAATTTCCGGACAGAGGTGTTCAACATCTTCAACCAGGCGGTCTACGCAAACCCCTCGGGGAGCATCGGATCCGATCCCACCAATCCGTCGGCCAGTTTCGGACGGATCACGTCACTGCTCAACACCGGCGCAGTAGGAACGGGAACACCGCGCCGCATTCAGTTTGCCCTGCGCCTGGATTTCTAACATGACACGTCAATGGAATTTGTTGCTGCTGACCGCGCCGCTGACCCTGTTCGCACAGCAGGCGCCCGCGCCCTCCGGCACCCTGCTGAGCGAGCCGGGACCGACGTTCCGTATCGCTGCCGATCAGTTGCCGAACCCGCTGGCGTTGATCGCTTACGGCGACCAGCGCTTCACCGATCCGGCCAACGTAAAAGCGACGAACCCTCGTGTGCGGCGCTGGCTGGCGCAGCAGATCGCCGACGAGCATCCAGCGGCGGTGATTATGAACGGCGACGTCCCGCTGTCCGGCGATGTCGGGAATGATTACCAGGTGTTTCAATCGGAGACGAAACCATGGCGCGACGGGCATCTGCTGGTGTTCCCGGCGATCGGCAATCATGAGTTGCACGGCGATTTACAACAGGCGCTGGAACACTGGTGGACGGCGTTCCCGCAGATGCGAAATCGGCGCTGGTATTCCGCGCAGTTCGGCTCACGGGTCTACCTGCTGGCTCTGGACAGCGATACTTCGCTGTTGCCGGGCAGCGACCAGGCCCGATGGATCGAAGCGCAGATCAATGGACTCCCGGCCTCCATTGACTTCGTCATCGTGGCCTTGCATCACCCGCCGGTCGCGGATGTTCAAAAACACATCCAGGTGGATCACAATCCGAGGCCGAACGAAATTGCCTTGAGGGATTATCTGTCGAAAGCGGCGGTCACATCGCACGCAACCTTCCTGGTAAGTGCGGGGCATATTCACAATTACGAGCGGTCCATTTACGAAGGGGTCACCTATCTGGTCTCCGGGGGCGGCGGAGCGGTGCCCCATTTCGTCGAGCGGACGCCGGAGGATCAATACCACAGCATTCTTTTTCCGAATTATCATTACGTCAAGCTCACCATCGGTAAGGACACCATGCACGGGGATATGTACCGCGTGGCGGATCCGGAGGCACAAACGCTTCACGTGGAAGTCAAAGACAGCTTCGATATCGAGGCGAAATCCGCTGGCGGCGCGACGGGTCACCGGCGATGAACACCGCGTTCGAGACGTATTAGCTTAATAGCTCCGCGGCCACCAGCGCATAGATCGTCGCGCATTGCCTGATATTTCGAATCGGGATAAATTCATTCGGCCCGTGAGAGACGGTTAACAGCCCCGGACCATACGAGTACGCGGGAATGCCGCGCGCAGCGTAGAATCGGGTTTCCAGCAGGCCGGGGCACAGCTCGAAGGTTGGCATTTTCCCGGTAACGGCGGCTACCTGGCGACCCAGCGCCACTCCAAGTGGCTCATGTGCCGAAGTCGCGGCGGCAGGCTCTTCCTGAAGGATTTCAACTTCGCATCCCTGCAGAACCTCCATCAACCGCCGCTTTTCTTCTTCGAGATTCTCCTCGGGATTGATGCGCCGATCGATCGTGAACGAGCAGGCATCCGGCGTCACGTTGAAATTTGTGCCCGCCTCGACGCGTCCTCCGAGTAATAGGATGGACTTTCGCGCCGCAGCCGGAGCGATCTGCTGTCGAGTCTCCCGGAGTTCCACCTCGTGTTTTAGATGGAGAAGCTTCGCCATTACCGGTATCGCGAGCTCAAACGCGTTCACACCGTCAAATTGACGGCCTACGTGCGCCGCTTTTCCGCGCATGGTGACGCGCAGCGTAATCGCACCGCGATTGGAATTCCATACGATACCTCCAGTGGGCTCAGGTGTCAGCATCCCAATTGCATCCTTGCCCAGGATTCCACGAGCCGCGAGATCGCGCGACCCTCGCGGACCAGCGGTTTCTTCGTCGGGCACGAGTACAATTCCGATGCGGCCGCCGTTCAGAAGCCCTTCGTCGCGCGCCGCGGCGGCGGCGTGAATCATAGCGGCCAAACCGCCCTTCATATCCGACGAGCCGCGTCCAAACAAATTCGCCCCTTCGACACGCGGTCGAAACTGATCGCGGCTCTGTGCGGGTACGACGTCGAAATGACCACTGAAGTAGAGGGTACGGGAGGAGCCGCTGCCGACCGAGGCAACAACACACGAGCCTTCGCGCTTCACGTCGCTGAACCCGAGCTTGTCCAACTCCTCGAGCAGCGCTCGGGCGCAGTCCTCATAGTGGCTGCCGGGTGGATTCTCGGAAGGGATAGCAATCAAGCGTTCCGCAAACTCCAGCATCGCTGCGTCATGCAGGCGGTGCTGAAGCCTGACTTCGAGTGAATCCTGGCTCGCCATCGGTTCTATTTTCGGATACTTTCACTGGTTGGTTTGGTCCGCCGGCACTTCCATGGAAATAAAGGTGAAACGACAGAAGGCGCGCTGGATCTAACTCAAGTCGGATCCCACGTAAGAACATTTGTTAAATCGCGAAAAACTTGAACCAGGACCGCCCGCGCGCGAAAATGGATGTCGACGCGTTCTCCAAGGCCGCGCAGCATTCGAGGGAGGTGCGAAATGACGGCAGGCGGCGCCCAGGCGCTTACGGCGTTTCTCGCCACGAAGGCTGCACGGGGAACGCACGATTTTCTGGAGATCGTCGATGTTCTTCCGGTGGCCGTATACACGACGGACGCGGAGGGCAGATTAACCTACTTCAACGAAGCCGCGAGAAAACTCTCCGGCCGGACCCCCGAGATTGGTTCGGACCGGTGGTGCGTGACGTGGAAGCTTTTCCTTCCCGATGGAACGCCGCTTCCTCACGATCAGTGCCCGATGGCAGTGGTCCTTAGGGGCGGCTCGGTCGCCGATGGCACCGAGTGCATCGCGGAGCGTCCCGACGGCACGCGTTTCTGGTTTACGCCCTATCCGGCGGTGCTTCGCGACGACGAGGGGCGCATTGCAGGCGGCGTCAACGTACTGGTGGACATCACCGACCGAAAGAACGCGGAGGTTGAAGCCAGAGAACAGTTCCGCGCGATTATTGAAACGACGCCGGAATGCGTGAAAATCGTCGCGCGAGATGGAACCCTTCTGTTTATGAACCAGCGGGGCTTAGGGATGGTGGACGCGGCATCGGCCGAAACGGTTGCCGGCGCGAAGGTCTACGACCTCATTGCCCCGGAGGACCGCGAGCGGTTCCGGGAGTTCAATGAACGCATCTGCAGCGGAGAGAAAGGTTCGCTCGAATTCGATATCGTAAGTCTGCAGGGCGTTCGCCGCCACATGGAGTCCCATGCGGCGCCATTGCAGCACCTGGATGGCAGCGTGGTGCAGCTTGCCGTCACTCACGATATTTCCGAGCGAAAGCGAGTCGAGCGCGCCGGCCTTCTGCTGAGCGCCATCGTCGATTCCTCCGACGATGCGATTATCAGCAAGGACTTGAACGGCGTGATCACCAGCTGGAACAAGAGCGCCGAGCGGCTTTTCGGCTATACCGCCGCCGAAGTGGTTGGCAAGCCGGTGACCATACTCATACCGAGCGACCGCATGGACGAGGAAGCCGACATTCTGTCCCGGCTCCGCCGTGGCGAGCGGGTCGATCATTTCGAGACGGTGCGGCGCCGCAAAGACGGCGCGCTGCTCGACATCTCTCTCACCATCTCTCCAGTTCGCGACGAGCGTGGCGCGATTATCGGCGCGTCCAAAATCGCGCGGGATATTTCAAGCCGTAAGCGGTCCGAGGCGATGCTGATGGCAAGCGAGGCGCGATTCAGGCAACTGGCCGATTCCATGCCGCACATTGTCTGGACCGCGGACGCCGAGGGACACTTCGATTATTTCAACGACCGCTGGTACGAATTCACCGGCCACATCCAGGGCTCAGAAACACTCTCCAACTGGGAATCGATACTGCATCCCGACGATCTCGTCCGGTCCCGCGAGACTTGGGCCGCAGCCGCTAAGTCCGGAGATCCTTACAATCTCGAATACCGTTTCTGGGACGGCCGGCGGCATCGCTGGCGGTGGTTCATGGCCCGCGCGGTGGCCATTCGCGACCATGCGGATCGCATCGTGAAATGGTTCGGCACCTGCACTGATATTGACGACCGCAAGCGGATGGAGGAGGATCTGCTCCGCGCCAATCAGGATCTTGAGCAGTTCGCCTATTCGGCGAGCCACGATCTACAGGAACCACTGCGGACCGTCAAGATCTACAGCGAGTTGCTGGCGAAGCGCTACGGCGAGGGATTTGACGAGAATGCGCGGCAATGTATGCAGTATTTGCAAAGCGGCGCCAGTCGCATGGAGACGCTGGTGCGCGACTTGCTCAACTATACGCGGCTCATGAAACTGGACTTGCCGACGGAGCCGGCGGATATGAACGAAGCGCTCCAGGCCGCGCTCGCCAATCTTACTGCCGCGATTGCGCAAAGCGGCGCGACGATCGACTCGGCGCCGTTACCGTCATTGAGAGTACACAGCACGCATCTGCAACAACTTTTCCAGAACCTGATCGGGAACGCGATCAAGTACCGCAGCTCCGAGCGGGTACCGAGCATTACCGTCACGGCGGAGCGACAGAACGGGCAGTGGGTTTTCGCCGTGAGCGACAACGGAATCGGCATCCCGCCGCAATACAAGGAAGCCGTATTTGTCATTTTTAAGCGCCTGCATGGCGGCGATCAGTACTCCGGCTCAGGCATCGGCCTCGCGATTTGCCAGCGTATCGTGGAGCGCTATCACGGCCGGATCTGGGTCGAATCCGAACCAGGGGTAGGCTCGACATTTCGCTGGACCCTGCCGGAATAACCACGAACGCCAAAGGATCGGTTGATGGTCGTCGGTTAAGACTAGCGTCGCTTAAGGCGGCGTCTTACGTGCGAATGGGCAGACGGACCAGGAGTTCGAGCGGCCTCGTCCCCAAGGTCCATGGCTGCGATAAGACCGGTGTTCACCGTGAATACATGGAGAACTTCGGTGTCCGATAGAACATCCCCTTGAAGGTTTTTTACGAGTTGGTGCACCCTGACGCGGACCTTGTTCCCGTCCCGCGCGGCGATTGCCAGCGGTTCGACGTGAGGATCGAACTCGCCCCATTGCCGAGTCCAATAGGCGCGGATCCCTTCCTTTCCCACAACCCTGCCGCCCTCCGACGCCTTGGGCCAGCTCACGTTTTCGGTCATCAGTGCCAAGGCACCGTCGATGTCCCGCTTGTTGAATGCGGAGTACGCCTGCTTAATAACGGTCTTAATGTCTGCCATACAACCTCCTGCGATGCTTGCCTGCGATACGCTGACGAGCTCCGATCATTTCGTCTCGCCTGCTGCGAGGACGGACTCATCTGCGGCATCATGCCTGATCTCGAATTCCGTGAGCCAACTGCTCGATCCATGATGTGGTCGACTTCTTCGGCTCGCCCGGCCGCATTCGACACGTGGTCCCACGCTTCCAGGTGGCCAGACGCTCAGCATACGCGGCGCGCGCCCGCGGCAGAATCGAGTTCCCCAGTCCGAGCCGCAGCGGCGGATTGTCCGCGTCCACAAGGGGGAGAACGGCTTCGGCTATTGCTGCGGGGTCGCCTCCTTCCAGGTTGGCCAGACGCGTCAGGAACTGCTTCCGAAACTCTGCGTACGGCTCCAAAGCATCTGCGATAAATTGGAGCTAAAGCGCACTGCGGAACTCGCCCTCAGACACTTGGGCATCCAAAGGTGAGCAGACGTGGCTTCGTTCTTGAGAGCACCCACTTGGGACGTCCACTCGGACGGAACCCAAGAGCTGAGTAGGCGATTTCAATTCGGATTGATCGCCGCGAGTCATGAGGTCATACTGACCCGCTGATCTTAGAAATATTATGGAAATCGGGACGAGCGCAGGGCGTAAATGATTGAAAATATGGAGCCACCCGCCGGGATCGAACCGGCGACCTGCTGATTACGAATCAGCCGCTCTACCAACTGAGCTAGGGTGGCGCGTTTCTCCATTTTACACGGGCTGCGGCTGACCTGCCAGAGTGGATTGGACTCAAGTTTTCGACGACTGCCAGGATTCAAGCTGCCCGATCACCACGGCCAGCAACTCATCGAGCGAAGCGCTGACCGGCGGTGTCAACTCCGCCGTCCAGTCCGTCGATTGCGGCTGCACGCCGATAACGATCACTTCCTTCGGCGGTTCGCCCAGAAGCTTCATGGCGATCATGAGGTCCGCGAATCCGAGCTGGTGGACCGACGGTTTTCCTGGAAGATTTTCGACTGCGGCGCCTTCGAGACGAATCAGAGTGCCGGGCTTTTCGCCCACGTCAATCGCATCGACTACCAGGAGCCGTTCGAACCCCGAAATATGAGGGATCAGACTCATTCCCTGGGTTCCGCCGTCCATCAGGACCACGCCGACCGGGACGCGCGCGTCCTGTTGCAAACGCTGAATCGCGTGAACGCCTATGCCGTCGTCGCCGTGAACCAGATTGCCCAGTCCCAATACCAGTGTCGTCATCGGTTGTCCCATCATATGCTGTGCGCGAAGGAATGGCGCGGGTCCTTCAGAAAAATCTCGATTATTCCGGCAGCTTGTCCTGCAAGCTCCAGGGCGGTCCTGCTGAGTCCTTCTCCGAAAGACAAATCGCTGACCGGAATTCGGCATAGAAATGCCCGGCCGGTGAACGAAAATAGCTCTCTGGAGAGTTCCACGACTTGTTCCGGCGTAGCAACATGAGTCAAGGAAGGGCTCATCGGCGATTTGCTTACAGCCGCGACGCTCAGCTGCGCCGCGCCGGCGTCCGCATCCAGGAACCAGACGGCGTCGTATTCCGCCATCTCCGCAGCCAACTCCGGCGTGAGTTGATGTGCCGCCCGAACCTCGAAATCGCAGCCAGGATCGATCCGTTGGAGCACGGCATGCGCTACGCCATCATCCCTCCGCAGGTCATTTCCGATCGGGATGAGAAGCGTCCGCATCACGATTGTCTGGCGATCCTTTGTATCACGGTTCCGCCGGGGCCGACGATCTCCATCACCAGCGGCATCCGGCCAAGTGCGTGCGTAGAACAGGAGAGGCATGGATCGTAACAACGGATGGATGCTTCGATACGATTCAAAATGCCTTCATCCGGTGCGGCGCCGTCTGTTCATCGGTTTTAGAAAATGCCGCGCAGTCTGTTCCACCGCGAGATTCATCGCCTGATGATTCTGCGCGGTGGCGATCAGCAAATCCGCTTTGGTCATCAGGCCGTCCTGATCGACAAAGTAGCGATGAAACAATGTGCCGCGGGGAGCCTCGCAGGAACCGATCCCCTCACGCCGGTTGAGCGACGCCTTGGCCTGCACATCTTCGCCGAACAGGTCGCGATCGCTCATCAGCTCTTCGATCCGCTCCACGCAGTGCAGCATTTCGATCAGCCGCGCCAGATGGTAATGGAAGGATTCACACACCGCTCCAGACCCGCGCTGCTTGAATTCCCGCAACTCGCGATCAGCGCGAGCCGTACCTGCGAACTTCGCCACATTCAGCCGGGCCAGCGGACCGACCCGATAATGCCCCTGCGGATATCCGAAGGGCTGGTAGAACGGGATTTTCATGAACGAATAGTCTTCGCTCGCTTCCGACAGATAGGTGAAGTAACGCGCGGGGTCCAGGCCGTCCGCGATGGTGTTCCCGTTCCCATCGACGATGCGGATAGTGCCCTCGTAATATTCCAGCCCGCCCTCCGCGTTCACGGTCGCGAGGAACAGCGACGGAAAATTGCCCATATGCTCCACTTCGTCGCGAAACGAATCGAGCAGGCCTTTCAGCCGGTCGAGCGCCAGGGAAACAGACTCGATCGCCTCCGGAATCCAGCTGAGAATCTCGTCACGATGCTCGGTCGTGAAGCGCCGGTGAACCCCGCCGGGTCCGCTCCAGCCCGGATGGATGCGCTTTCCTCCGATCAACTCGATCACGCGCTGGCCGAACTGACGCAGGCGGATTCCTCGCCGCAGAAATTCGGGATCCCGATCGATCAAGCCGAACAGGTTTCGCTGCGCGGCGGGCGAGTCCATGCCGAGCAATAGATCCGGGGATGACAGATGGAAGAAACTCAACGCGTGCGATTGCAGAATCTGGGCATAATTCACCAGCCGCCGCTGCTTTTCCGCCGCCGGCGGAATCGCCACGCCCAGCAACATGTCCCCGGCTTTGGAACTGGCCAGAACGTGACTCACCGGACAGATTCCGCAGACCCGCGACATCAGTCCCGGCATTTCCTGAAAAGGGCGGCCCTCGCAAATTTTCTCGAAGCCGCGAAATTCGGTGACGTGAAATTTCCCCGATCGAACCCGGCCGTCCTCGTCGAGTTCAATCGAGATCTTGGCGTGACCCTCGATCCGCGTGACCGGTTGAATGACCAGACTGCGGCTTCATGATCCGAACTTCCTGCCTTCCGCGGCCGGTGTCCGACCCGCGAGTAGATCCGTCACAAAATCGTAAATGACGCCGGCCGACGGCGGGCAGCCGGGCAGAAAATGATCCACCGCCACCACATCCTGTATCCGAAGAACCCGATCCAGCAGTCGCGGCACGATGTCGCTGCCGGTTGGAACTCCTGTGACCACCGCGGATTCCCGATAAGCCCTTTGCAAAATGTCTTCCACTGAGAACAGGTTTCGTAAGGCAGTGACATTGCCGGTCACCGCGCAGTCTCCGAACGCGATCAGAACCCGGGTTCGCTTCCGGATCGCCTGAACATCGCGTAAATGATCCTCGTTCGCGACGGCGCCTTCGATCAGCGTGATATCGACGCCCTCCGGAAACTTCTTCACGTCCATGATTGGCGAGTAGCAAATGTCCACCAGGCCGGCCAGCTCGATCAGACGTTCATCCAGATCCAGGAAAGACATGTGGCAGCCCGAACATCCCCCCAGCCATGCCGTCGCGAACCTGGGCTTCCGGCTCATTTGATCCACAGCTTTTTCTCCCGCGCGGTTACGATGTAGCGGAGGAAACTCCGATCCTTGCGCATCTCCGCGACGGTTCTTGCCTTTGGTGAACAACGCGCCCGTCGGGCACACCTGCACGCATTTGCCGCAACTGGTGCAGCTCTCCGATTCGCCCCAGGGCTCGCCCAGATCCGAAATGATTCTCGAATTCCTGCCGCGTCCGGCTACGTCCCAGGTATGCGCGGCCTCCACCTCATCGCACACGCGGACGCATCGCGTGCACAGGATGCAGCGGTTGTGGTCCAGACCGAACCGTTCGTGGCTCAGGTCCATGGGCAGCTTCGGATACTGCGGCTTGAGCCGGATATGATCGACGCCCAGTTCCGCGGCCACATCCTGTAATTCGCATGCTCCGTTGAGCACGCATACCGAACAAGATGTGGTTGCGTTCGGCGAACAGCAGTTCAACGATCAGTTTCCGTTGGGATTGGAGCGAAGGCGTATTGGTGCGCACCACCATGCCTTCAGCGACCTTGGTCAGGCACGACGCCTGCAATCTTCCTCTGTCCCTCCACTTCCACCAGACAGAGTCGGCATGCCCCGACGTCGGAGAGGCCGCCCAGGTGACAGAGCCGGGGAATACGGATCCCGCCCTCCCATGCTGCGGAGAAGATGGTCTGGCCCTCCAGAGCCGTGATCGTTTTGCCGTCCACGGTAAGGGTGCGGACACTCATAGGCTGCACCGCCCCGCCGGACAACGGCGATCCCGCACGTGCGCTTCATATTCGCTTCTAAAGTGGCGCAGCGTGCTCAACACCGGATTAGGGGCCGCCTGGCCAAGGCCGCATAAGCTGGTCTCCTGCAGCAGGCCCGAGAGATTTTCCAGCATCGCGAAATCGTCATCGCGGCCTTCCCCGCGCGTCATACGCGTCAGGATATCGTGCATCTGCACGGTTCCGGCCCGGCACGGGACGCATTTTCCGCACGATTCGTCCATGCAAAATTCCATGAAGAAGCGCGCGACATCCACCATGCAGGAAGATGTGTCCATCACGATCAAGCCGCCCGATCCCATCATGGTCCCGATGCCCGCCAGCGAATCGTAGTCCATCGGAAGGTCCAGATATTTCGCGGGAATGCAGCCCCCCGCGGGACCGCCGGTCTGCGCGGCTTTGAATTCGTAGCCGGCGGGAACTCCGCCGCCCAGGTCGAACAAGATGGTTCGCAAAGAGGTCCCGACGGGCACCTCTATCAAGCCGGTCCGAGCCACGCGTCCCGCGACCGCGAAGACCTTCGTGCCGGGACTCGCTTTCGCGCCGATGGACGCAAACCACTCGCCTCCGTTCGCGATGATCGTGGGAATATTCGCGAACGTCTCTACGTTATTAAGCAGCGTCGGCTGTCCCCATAACCCGCTTTCCGGAGGATACGGTGGCCTCGGAACAGGTTGCCCGCGTTTGCCTTCGATCGAGGCGATCAGAGCCGTCTCTTCGCCGCAGACATACGCTCCAGCTCCGATTCGCAAGTCGATCTGGAACTGAAAATTGCTATCGAATACCCGCCCCCCGAGCAGCCCTTCCCGACGAGCCTGTTCGAGCGCGGTCCTGAGACGGGAGATCGCCAGCGGAGATTCGCCGCGCGCATAGATGTAGCCATGCTGTGCGCCCACCGCGAGGCCGGCAATCGCCATTCCTTCCAGAACTTTGTGCGGATCCCCTTCAAGAACGCTCCGATTCATGAACGCGCCCGGATCGCCTTCATCCGCGTTGCAGATCACGTACTTGATCGGCGAAGGATGACGCGCCACCAATTCCCATTTCAGTCCGGCGGGGTACCCGGCGCCGCCCCGGCCGCGCAGCTTGCTGGTCTTGATTTCCTCGATGATCTCCCGCGGCGCCATCTCCGCCACGGCCCGCAGCAGCGATTGATATCCTCCCCGGGCGATGTAATGTTCGATGCGCTCTGGATCGGAGTGCCCGGAGTTCTCCAGGATGATCCGCCGCTGTCCTGCGTAAAACGGATGATCGGCCTCCAGCACGCGGCCGTCGAGAGTTTCGTCGCTTACAATTCCCGGCGCGTCGTCCGGTTTTACATCCGCATAAATAACATTGGACGCCGCGCTCCGAACCAGTGGGCCGCGACAGCACAACCCGAGGCACCCAGTCCCGCAGATTTCGATTTCCGCCGATTTCCCCCGCGCCTCGACTTCCTGTTCGAGCGCGGAGCGGACGGCTCCCGCCCCGGCGGAAAGGCAGCCGGCGACGGTGCAGCACAGAATCCGCTGTTTCAGACGCCCCTGGCGTTCAAGCTCAATCTGACGCGTCTGATTTAGAGTTTCCGCCGTCATTGGCTTCCTTGAGGAAAACTTCCAGTTGGCCGGACCGCACGCGCGGAACCGCCGTGCCATCGCGCACCACGATGGGAGCGAGACCGCACGATCCCATGCAACGCCCTGTCTCGACGGCCCAATTGGCCGGATCGGAATGCGCTTGCAGCGCCCCAATCAGCTCTTGTCCACCCGCCACGTAACATGCCGTTCCCATGCACACCACCGCGCAATGCGCCTTCGGCGGTGTCAGGCGGAACAGATGATAAAAGCTCGCCACACCCAGGACTTTGCTGGGCGGCAGCCTCAGGCGGCGGGCCACGCTCTTCAGCAAAGGAGGCGAAAGATACCCATACAGTTGCTGAGCCGCGTGCAGGATTTCAATCAGCGCGTCGCCGGAATAATGGTGCCGCGCCATGACGCGTTCCAGAACCTTGTCGCGCTCAGCGTTCGTGGGCCCACCGGCATTGGAAGGAATTTGTGTCATGTCCAGGGACGTGTTCCTCACGCCTTCAGCCCAAAACAATAATTACGAGCCGCTCGTAACAGTTCCGTAATTTTGAAATTCACCAGATGCCGGGACCAGAATAACTCCCGTTTGTCGCAAACGGTTGACTCGCTGAATTTCGCGATCTCCCCCTGCAGGTCGGAGCTGGATTCGGAATCGTTCCGATCCGCCAGACGCGCACGCAGTTCGCGCGCCGATTGAATCCGCTCCGCTACCGCGTGGGCGCGTCGTGGCGAGATTCGGCCATGCGTCAGTTTCAAGTCGTTGAGCCGCTCGCCTGCGTCATAGGTCGCGTCCACCAATTCGGCGCGCGTCATCCATTCTGTCTCATAACTGAGGATGCGCTCCCAGGTCGGCTCGATCAGCAGCCTCCGGTGCTCTTCGAGCGTGCGCGCAAACAGCCGGTATCCGAATTTTTCCGGTTCCTCGAAAACGCGGCTGCCCGGGTCCAGGAACGGCCCCATCGGAGAGATGAAGCAGGACAATCGATGGTCGCTGATCTGAAACAGGTGCTCGCAGTAGCTGATCGTGTCCTGCACCGATTGATAGGTCTGCTTCGGCAGCCCGATCATGAAGAATACGTCGATGCGGGTGCAGCGCAGCTTCAAAGCTTCGCGCAGCGCCTCCTCCATCTGTTCGTTGTTATAGGCCGGCTCGCCGTCCTGCGCCCGCCGCACATTGTGGTCATGGCTCTCCGGACTCAGTTCCAGGCTCCAGTTGTGGACGCACGCGTCGATACGCCGCAGAAAATCCACCGGCGGCAGATCGAAAAATTCGAATACCACCTGGTTTTCGACGTCTGCTTCACGCAATTTTTCGAGCACGGCGTCGGCGTGATCCCTTCCCGCCTGGAGCAGGTCGCCTACCAGAAATACTGGACCTCGCGTCAGCCGGGATAAAGCAACGATATTCTTTACCAGACTCGCCGGACTTCGAAACGCCGGCCAGGACCGCTTGGTAAGTTGCCCGCAGGTGGTCAGCGAGCTTCCGCAGGTGGCGCATTGGTGCGCACAGCCTTTTACGGTGAAGACCGCGGTGATCGGATTCCGCAGCCAGCCGTCGAACGGCACCACGCTCGCCAGATCTCCATGACGCAGCACCATCTGGACCATCAAGTCCGCCCGCAGATCCGCATAGTCGAGCGTCGCGGGAAGGAATGTCAGCGGATTCACCCGCGGTAGCCCGTCTTGTTTGAAGGTGAGATTCGGAATGTTCTCCAGGCTGTCCCCGGCGCGGAGTGCCAGTAAAAGCTGGTGCAGAGGAACCTCCGTACTGTCCCCCCGCAGGACATAATCCACCTGTTTATAGTTGATCAGCTCCTGATGGAAATACGTCGACGAGAGTCCGCCCATGATCACCGGAACCTGGGGATGAAGCTCCTTGACGATCCGTGCCACTTCGAGCGCTCCATGCGCGTGCGGCAGCCAGTGCAGGTCGATTCCGATGGCATGAGAGCGCTGCGAAGCAATGAAGTCGGGCACCGAAAAATTCCGGTCCTTCATCATCCGCACCGCCAGATTCACGATCCGCACCCGCATGCCCTTGGATTGCAGGTAGCTTGCGATGGTCAGAAATCCCGCCGGGTACATTTCGAACACGGTGGAAGAAGGGATCAGGTCGCTGACCGGACCGTAGAATATCGATCGCTTCCGAAAGTCGTAAACACTCGGTGCGTGCAGCAGCAGGAGGTCAAGGGGCGGACTCCGGAACATGAACAGTCGCTCATTCTATCCGGGATCGGCAAATCGGCCCCGGCATCTTTTTCCCATTCGATCAGAAGAAGGCGGATCACTTCGCATCCGCCTTCCGGTGGCGGCTACTTCTCCCGCGCCGCTCGTTCTTCTTCTTCCTCTATTTCCTTCTGCGGAACCACTTTGTAGCCGATGAAGATGCTGTCCATCAGGCCGCGCTTCTCGTCGCGCGAAATCAGCATGCACAGATGCACGTGGAAGATGCCGAAGGCGATGAACACGAACATCAGGAAGAAGTGGATCAGCCGCAGGTTCGGGAAGCTGATCAGCCGCGGAATCCATCCGACCAGCGGACGCAGGAACGGCGCTGTGGCGCAGCCAGTTGAACATCACCAGTCCGGTGACGATCTCGACGAACACCAGTGCTGTAGATGCCGAGGTAGGAGAACGCCGCCATGGCGTTGTGGCCGATCTTCGAGATCGGCTTGGGCTTGATGAACGCGTAGAACTTCATCACCTCCAACATTTCCTTGCACTGCGCTCGCGCGCAGCGGCACGTACTGCCTCCAGCGGACCCAGCGGTTTCCCCCGAAGAACAGATACATGCGCAGCAGGAACAGCGCGATGAAGAGCATCCCGAAGGTTTCGTGGACGAAGCGGAACCAGCCCATCAGGAACGGATGGTTGACCTGGCCGACGATGAACGGATCGTGGATGTAGTAGCCGGTGAAGGAGAGCACGCGCGATCGAGAGGACCATGCCCCAGTGGACCAGGCGGAGCGGATACTGCCACACGTAGACGGCCGACGACCGGCCCCATGGGACTTCCGGATGCCGGGTGTCCGAGATGCCCGGCATCCGTCTTGCGTGTGACTGTCGACTTGCATGGGTCCTCCTGTCAAACTCGCCTTCGGGACGGTGAATACTTCGCGTCCCTGTGCATCGATCACGTGCACCGCGCAGGCGATACAGGGATCGAAGGAGTGAATGGTGCGCAGGATTTCGAGCGGCCGCGTCGGGATCGGCGACCGGCGTGTTCAGCAGCGACGCTTCATAGGCGCCGCGCTGGCCCTGCGCGTCGCGCGGTCCGGCGTTCCAGGTGGTCGGAACCACGGCCTGATAATTCTTGATCGAGCGGCCTTCGATCTCGACCCAATGGCCGAGCGAGCCGCGCGGCGCTTCATGCCAGCCGTAGCCGGTGGCCGACTCGGCCAGGTGCCCGGATCCCAGTGGATGGGATTGAAGATCGCGACCTTGCCGTGAGCCATGTTGGAGTCCAGCTGATCCACCCAGCCTTCCAGATGGCCGGCCATCAATCTGCGACTTCGAGCGCGCGCGCCGCGATCCGGCCGAGCGTCGAGAACAGCACCGTGGGCGGCGCGTTCAGCTTCTTCAGCACGCCGTCGACGGCGCGCTTGGATCTCCTTCTGTCCGGCGGCATAGCCGACCACCATGCGCGCCAGCGGACCGACTTCCATCGGCTTGCCGTCATAGCGCGGCGTCTTCAGCCACGAATATTTCTTGTCGACGTCCAGATAATCGTAGGGCGGCTTGGGACCGGTGTACTTCGGGATTGGTCTCGCCCTCGGAGGGATGCTTGCCGTTGCCGTCGCCGTCGAGTACTCATACCAGGAGTGGCTGACGGATTCGGTGATCTTCGCCGGATCGACCGGATGAACCGTGCGTCAGATCGCGGCCCGAGGACCATGCCGCGCGGGAACAGGAACGTGCTCGGGATCCTTCTGATTGCCCGAAGAGTAATCGCCGTAGGACAGGAAGTTGCCCAGACCCTCGCCGCGCGAGAACCAGTCCTTATAGAACGGAGCGATGGCGAGCACGTCGGGAATGTAAACCTGCTCGACGAACTTCGCGCGCTCCTTGACCAGCTCCCGCAGAAACGTGATGCGCTCCGGATTGATGACCGCAAACGGCTCGTTCGGATCCATGCGCGGTGGTCATGCCGCCCACCAGGAACGTCTGCGGATGCGGATTCTTGCCGCCCAGCGCCGCGTGGATGCGGATGAAATCCTTCTGCCAGGCCAGCGCTTCCAGATAGTGCGCCACGGCCAGCAGATTCACCTCCGGCGGCAACTGATACGCCGGATGTCCCCAATAGCCGCTGGCGAACAGGCTCAACTGGCCGCTATCGACCACGCCTTTGACGCGCTGCTGGACGCCGCGGAAGTAGGTGGTGCTGGATTTTTCGTAATCCGAAATCGACTGCGCGATCTGACGAAGTCTTCGCCGGGTCGGCCTTGAGCGCCGAGGCGACGTCCACCCAGTCGAGCGCGTGCAGATGATAGAAGTGGATCACGTGATCCTGCACCATCTGCGAGCCGGCGATCAGGTTGCGCACGATGCTGCGCGTTCTCGGGCACGTCGATCCGCAGCGCGTTTTCCACCGCCCGGACGCTGGCGAGCGCGTGCACCATGGTGCAGACTCCGCAGATGCGCTGCGCCCAGATCCAGGCTTCGCGCGGATCGCGGCCTTGCAGGATCAGTCTCGATGCCGCGGAACATGGTTCCGGAACTCCAGGCGTCGGAGATCTTTCCGCCATCCAGCTGGGCTTCGATGCGCAGGTGGCCTTCAATGCGAGTTACGGGATCGACCACCAGGCGTGCCATGTCAGGTCTCCTTTCTGGTTTCGGCCGGCGGCATCGTCCGGGGTTTGGGCGCGGGTTTGATCATCTTGATCAGGCCGTGCGCGGTGACGCCGGCCACGGTGGCGCCGGTCAGTCCCAGCCCGATCTCGCCGGCGGTGACTTCGACGCCGAAGCCGGGCACCGAGGGCAGGCGGTCGTAGAACGGCGACATGTGATCCCAGAAGCGCGGCGAGGCGCAGGCGATGCAGCCGTGTCCGGCGCGGATCGGCCAACTGGTGTGATCGTTCCACTGCACGATCGGGCAGTTGAAGGTCGCCGCCGGACCCTTGCAGCCCATCTTGTACAGGCACCAGCCTTTGCGATGCCCTTCGTCGCCCCACTCGGTGACGAAGTGGCCGGCGTCGTAGTGCGCGCGCCGCTCGCACTGATCGTGAATGACGCGGCCGTAGGCGAACAGCGGCCGGTTGTATTGATCGAGCGCCGGCAGATCGTTGAAGGTCAGGTAGTGCACCAGCACCGCCGCCGTGTTGACCGGATTGTGCGGGCAGCCCGCCATGTTGATGACCTTGATGCCGGGCACCGCCTCCTGAACGCCCAGCGCGCCGGTCGGATTCGGGTTGGAGCGGACCAGTCCGCCGTCGAAGGCGCAGGCGCCCACCGCGATGGTGGCGGCGGCGTTGCGGCAGACCTGTCTCGGCGATTTCGATGCGCAGTGCGGCCGCCGATGGTGCAGTACACGCCGCCCTCGGCCGGTCGGAATCGCGCCCTCCACCACCACCAGATACTTGCCCTTTTCTTCCTTGACGACGCGATCGAGCGACGGCGTCGGCGTGGTTGCCCGCGCCCGCCATGATGACCTCGTGGTATTCCCACGAGAGCAGGTCGAGCACGATGTCGGCGACGTCCGGATGGCTCGACCGCAGCATCGATTCCGAGCATCCGGTGCAGTCCTGAAACTGCAGCCAGACCAGCACCGGCTTCCTCGCCTTGCTGACGGCCGCGACGGTCTGCGCCAGATATCGCTCGGGCAGCGCCAGCGTGGCCAGCATCGCGCTGCAGAACTTCACCAGTTGGCGGCGCGTGATGCCTCTGCGCGCGAGCGCGGTGCCTGACATCGGTTTCAGGTGTGAGCATTGCCGACCTCCTGAGGCATGGCTCGTTGACCTGACTCGGTTGCCTCGGCCAACGGTCGCCGAGGCTTTCTTGCGCTCCGCGCGCGCCGCGAGCCAGTTCAGCCATTGGTCGAACCCGGCGCCGGTCGTGCAGGATGTTTCGATGATTTCGATCTCCGGATGAATCCGCCGTGCGTTCTCGCGCGCCAGCTCCGGCTTGAAAGGAACGTACGGAAGCAGATCGATTTTGTTCAGGATCATCAACTCCGCTTTGCGGAAAATGCCCGGGATACTTGAGCGGCTTGTCCTCGCCCTCGGCGACGCTCAGCACCACGACCTTGGCGTCCTCGCCCAGGTCGTAGCTGGTGGGACAAACCAGGTTGCCGACGTTTTCGATCAGCAGCAGTTCGAGCCCCTCGTCGAGCCAGCCGTCCAGATGCGTCTCCACCATGCGGGCGTCCAGATGACAGGCGCCCGCCGGTGGTGATCTGCCGCACCGGATAGCCGTAGCGCAGCAGGCGGAGCGCGTCGTTGTCGGTCTGAATATCGCCGGTCAGCACCGCCGCCCGGGTGTGGGGCGGAAGCATCTCCAGAGTCTTCTTCGAGCAACGCCGTCTTTCCCGCGCCCGGCGAGCCGATGAAGTTCAGCGACAGCGTGCCCGGTGCCCGGCCAGAGCGGCGCGCAGCCGCGCCGCAATCTGGTCGTTCTCGCTCAGGACCTTTTTCTCGATCGACCACCCGATTCCGTTGATCCGCTCATGGGCAACCTCCTGCGCGTCTTCCAACTCCAGATGCGCCAGTTCCAGTTCATCGCCGCGGCGTCCGTCTTCGACCCGCGCACCATTCGATCTCGAGTTCCAGAGGCTCCAGCTGCGTGCCTTTCACCAGAGCCTCGAAGCAGAACTGCAACGATGTCCGGATCGACGCCGGCGAACTCGCCGATCCGCAACGCGACTTTCGCTGCCCGGTGCCCCGGATGACGGTGCAGTTCCTGGTGAACCGCTT
>CAVUKW010000003.1:0-835503 GCA_963742255.1 Terriglobia bacterium | reverse complement strand
GCTCTGTACGAATGGCGCGTGACTCAGACGCTATCTGCCCCCAGAGGGACATAACGTCCAGTTGTAATAATCGGCGCTCAATATCGTCTTCCTACGACGAACTTGAAGCTGAAAACGCATGTGATCATCATGAAGAGAATCCTCAAATGGGTGGCTATCGGGATCGGCGGATGTCTTGCACTTCTGCTGGTGGTTGGCGCGGTCTGGGAGCAGGTCGAACGCCGGCAGGTCGCGGCTGCCTATCCTGCTCCCGGACGTCTTGTCGATATTGGCGGCAGGCGGATCCAGATCGAGTGCCGCGGTACCGGAAGTCCTACGGTCGTGTTGGAAACCGGGCTCGACTATTTTGGCGAGCTGGCCTGGGCCAAGGTCTATGATCGCTTGACGGAAACAACGCGTACCTGCGCCTATAGCCGCGCCGGAATCGTCTGGAGCGACGACAAGCCCGGTCCCCATGATGGTGTGGGCGTGGCGCATGATCTCCATGCGACCCTGGCTGCCGCCGGCGAGAAAGGTCCCTTCGTGCTGGCCGGAATGTCGATAGGCGGTCCCTATATCACCATTTACACGGGCATCTATGGCGATCAGGTCGCAGGCCTCGTTTATGTGGACGGCTCGCATCCCGATCAGCTAAAGCGGTTCGAGGCCGCCCTTGGAAAGAAGTCGGACGGTGGGAAGAGCGCGATCCAAGCCGCCGGGAAATGGGTGTCCTGGACGGGTATACCACGCCTGGTGGCACTCAGGTCCCGCGATAGCAAGAGCGAAACGATGGCCACAGTGCCCCCAAAAGCCAGGGAGATCGCCTTGGCCTTGTTTCCTATATCCCTCGGTCCCATGGTGTCTGAACGGGAGTCGATGCCGACGACATTAGATGAGGCTGGCGCCTATCGCAATCTCGGCGCAAGACCCGTCGTCGTGCTGACGCACGGACTACCGATGCCAGACATGTCCGGGGCGGAGTCCGAGAAATTCGAGAGGGCCTGGCTTGAGCTGCAGAAAGACATGGCGACGTGGTCATCCCATGGCATTCAGAGGACCATAAGCGATTCACACCACTACATCCCCAATGACGACCCGGATGTGGTCATCGCCGCGATCCGGGAAGTCGTGGACGATGTGCGTTCCGGCAAGTAGAGTAAGAAGCTCATTGAAGCCGATAGGTCCCGGATGGTCGGCTACTCGTACATAGGCCATGAACGGTGTTCTCGGAAGTGGCCGATAATCCGTCACATCAGGACATCTAAGGCTTGGCACCTGACCCTGAGCGGAATATCTATTCGTCAACCTAACCCGACTTATCGGATTAATCCTTCAAGATCGCTTCGGCAGTTTTGTCGCGCCTTCGCCAAAGGACCTTGACCGATGTCTTCGGGCCGCTGTCGCGGCACACGCTCTCCGAGCAATAATACAGGAGCATGACTCCTGAGCGGTGGCGGCAGATTGAACAGTTGTATCTGGCGGCAATCGACCTTGACGGAGAGCAGCGCGCTAGTTTACTGGCTCAGGCAGACACCGAAGTCCGCAAAGAGGTCGAGGCAATGCTGGCGCAGCCGGACCGATCTAACCTGATGGACCACTCGGCTTGGCATGGCGAACCGGAATCGCCGGCCGCCATGATTCTCGGGCCGGGAATACAGCTTGGGCAATATCGAATCGAGGCGGAAATTGGCGCCGGAGGCATGGGAACAGTGTTTCGGGCCGTCGATACCAAGCTTCACCGTCCGGTTGCGATCAAGTTTCTCTCGGACGAGCTTGCGGATGCGGCGGCTCGGCGGCGATTTCAGCGCGAGGCGCAGATGGCGTCGTCGCTGAATCATCCGCACATCCTTACTGTCTACGACGTGGGTGAATTCGAAGGGCGGCAGTACCTGGTTACTGAGTTCGTCGACGGCGGCACGCTCAAAACCTGGCTGCAACGCCAGCCGAGGAACTGGGAGGACATCGCGCAATTGTTGACCGGCGTAGCCGATGGCATGGCCGCCGCGCATCAAGCCGGTATTTTGCACCGTGATATCAAGCCGGATAACATCCTGGTCACCGCGAGCGGTTATGCCAAGCTGGCGGATTTCGGATTGGCAAAGCTCCAGGACGATTCTTTGTCCGCGACGCGGACACTCTCCGAAGCGCAAACGCGACAAGGAATGATCCTTGGAACCATCGCCTACATGTCGCCCGAACAGGCTTCCGGGAACACGCTCGATGCGCGGAGCGACATGTTTTCGTTCGGCGTGGTGTTGTATGAAATGCTGGCAGGCCAGCGGCCGTTCCGTGCGGCGACCAATCTTGAATTGCTCCAGCAGGTGATCCACGCCAAACCCGCACCGTTGAAGAACGATGTTCCGGAGCCATTGCGGGCGCTGGTGGCCAAGGCGCTGGAGAAAAACCCGGCGGATCGTTATCCCTCGATGCGCGAGCTTGTGGCGGATTTGCGGGCCGCTCAGCGTCTGAGCGGGCAACGCGCGGCCGCGCCTCGGGCGCATCGCGGGAAATGGCTGGCCGCGGCGGGCCTCGCTATTGTCGCTGTAGCCGCAGGTGCGTTCTGGTTCTCATCGCGGAAGGCGTCGTCCACGCAGGACTTGGAGTACATCCCGCTGACTAATTTCACCGATTCCGCCGTGACTCCGGCCTTGTCGCCCGATGGCCGCATGCTCGCTTTCGTTCGCAGTGCGAGTACCTTCACCGGGCTCGGCGAAGTGTATCTGAAGCTGCTTCCGGATGGCGATCCGGTACAGCTTACGCATGACGGTCTAGTGAAGATGGGACCTGTAAGCTTTTCTCCGGACGGTTCAAGAATCGCTTACACCGCGGGCATATGGGAGACGTGGTCGGTTCCGGTCCTCGGCGGAGAGCCGACTCGTCTGTTGGCGAATACCGAAGGTCTGAGCTGGACCACCGGCAACACCAAGCCTTATCACGTGATGTTTTCGGCCGGTACCGGCGAAGGCGTCCACATGGGAATCTTTACGTCGACCGAGAGCCGCTCCGATCCGCGAACCGTTTACCTGCCGGCCAGTATCAATGGTATGGCGCATCGATCTTTCCTTTCACCGGATGGGAAATGGGTGATCGTCGTTGAAATGGACGTCGGTCAATGGTTGCCTTGCCGCCTAGTGCCGTTCGATGGCGGTTCGGTGGGACGTCAGGTCGGTCCGGTGCCCGGTCAATGTACCTTCGCGGGTTGGACCCCTGGCGGCGAATGGATGTATTTTTCGGCCAACAAGGGAGACGGATTCCATATCTGGCGCCAGCGCTTTCCCGACGGGAAGCCGGAGCAGGTCACCAGCGGCGCAACGGAAGAGAACGGAGTGTCATTTGCGCCCGACGGAAAATCGTTTGTGACCTCCGTCGGGGAAACTCAGAGCGCGTTGTGGATTCACGACGCGAAAGGCGAGCGGCAGATCACCTTTGAAGGTTACGCATACCTGCCCTCGTTTTCGAAGGATGAGACGCGGATCTATTACCTGCAGCGCTCCCCATCGAACCGCCACTTTGTAAGCGGGGAATTGTGGACTCAGGGCCTTGTGAGCGGAAAGAAGCAGCGCCTGCTGCCTGACTTCCAGATGCAAAATTATGACGTGTCGGCCGATGGGAAGCAGGTCGTTTTCGTCAACGGCGATATCGCGGCGAGGGCCACGCTTTGGGTCGGAATGACAGACGGAAGCGCGCCGCCGCGGCAGCTGGTGAGCCAGGACTGCACTCGCGCCCGCTTTGCGTCGGACGGCTACATTTATTTCACAGGAGGAGAGCAGACGAATTCGTTTCTCCAGGCGATTAAACCGGACGGAACAGGTCTTCGCAGGGTGACTCCAGAGAGAGTTCTGTTCCTGTACGACATTTCACCTGATGGCAAGTGGGCCGCCGTATGGTCGGGAGACAAAACCGCAATCAAGTTATACCCGACCGCCGGAGGCAAGCCGATTCAGTTCTGCACGGAATGCGCATCGGCCGGCGCCGAGGAACGCGGATTGACGCCACCGATTGTGAGCTGGTCGCGTGATGCGACCGAATTGTACCTGTATTCTGAACACACGCTCGATACGTACAGCCTGCCGCTAAAGACGGGACATATGGCTCCTGAGATACCGCCGTCAGGGCTTGTCTGGCTCGATGGGCCTCCTTCCATCCCCGGAGTGCGAACGATTCCTCACCCCCGCGCGTTCATGAGCGGAGATCCTTCGGTGTACGCTTATACGCAAGTCTCCGCGCACCGAAACATTTTTCGAATCAAGGTCCCATAGGAGATCCCAATAGGTGCAGCTCAATCGGCGGGAATTCTGTTTCGCGATAGGCGCGCCGGCGCTGGTTGCGCAGAGCGCATCGCCGCTGATCCATCGCGGATTCGCGAGCGTCAGCAAACTCTCCGAGGGTGTCTGGGTCACCATCGCCAATCCCGCAAAAGGTCTGCAAGCGCTGTCGAACGGCGGCGTGATCGCCGGACGCGACCGCGTACTCCTAGTGGAAGGTCACTGCCAGCCCCCGGCGGCGGCGCTCGAACTGGGCGCGGCGGCCATGGTCTCCAAAGCGCCGATCCTCGCCGCCGTGAACACTCACTATCACTACGATCACTCTCTCGGCAATCAAGCCTACGCGGACCGGCACATCCCGATCATTGCGCACCGGCGATCGCCGGGATCGATGAGAGAACGCTACGCTGCCCTCAAAGGAGTCGACAAGACGAAACTCACCGCGCCTTTGAAAACCAGAGTCGCCGAAACACTCGATCCAGTGCAGAAAAAGCGCCTGGAAGGCGATCTCGAATTCGATCAGTTGATGTACTGGGCCATCGATTCCGCTCCGGTCCTCGACAAGCACCACCGCGCTCGCCTCTATCCGCGCCATAGCTGGGGACCGAAGGAGGCTGACGCGATCAATCCGTCCGCATGGGCGGTGGTTTAATCCGGCGCCCGACGGGGCGTCCAAATGATGAATATCACTCGCTTGTGTTGGAGGAGGGCTCTCGGTTGCGGGATTTCAACTCCTTCGCGCGGAACCAGGTCTTGTTCCGGAGAGCCATGTGGACTACCACGTTTCCGCCAAAGTTCGTACACCGTGCTCGCCAATTCGTCCTGATTGAAGGAGTCGACGCCATCAGCGTCCGCGGTCGATTGAGTGTGACGTATGAGTCTGGTCGGAATGCTCCAGCACCTGCCGCGGATGCTCATGCGCGGTCGGATGATCCTGTTTCCGTATTGTTCCGCAACCCAGGGCATGCGCGGCGACGTCGTGTAGTTCCGCAGCTCGTTGATGGTTCTCGTAGTTTGATCCGCTGTTATAACGGGTGGGCGTGTTAAAGTTTCACGATCTGCCCTGACTTATTGTCGGCCTCTTTGGCAAGTCTGAGAGCGCGTTCCGAGCACTCCAGCCCTGTCTACGCATGCCAGAACGCATTGGTGTGATCGCCTTTGTCGTTATGTTCGGCGGCGGTACGGTGGGCATGTGCCGCGAGCTCGTGTTGCTCGGTGGCTTCCCGGTGTCTATCGTGCACAGGTTTGCCTTCCTGTCATGTTTGCCATCGTTGTTTCTGCATGAGGCGGACCAACCTTGAGAGAACCAAGTGGACGAGCCTTCATCTCTCGAAGCTCTCAGCGATGACGATTAATGGTCGGGCGCCCGCATTTGGTCAGTGCCCTAATGCCGTTTCCGCCAGTCATGTAACGCACCTAGCGTTCATTCAGCGAACTATCCAGTGCGGTTAGAACCACTTTCGGCTTTCGCGCAACAGCCGGCATCGGCAATTTGAAGGGGGCGGGGAAATGCTTTGATGGCGGAGTGCCGGTTCGGCCGCCAAGGACACGTCTCAGGAGGACATTATGAGGAAACATTCGATTACTACAATCGCCGGAGCTGGTCTGATGACCCTTCTTTTCACCTGCTCCGCTGTGGCGCACGACCGCAGCGCGTTGAATGGCACCTGGACACTGGAGCCCGCCACCAGCGATTTTGCGGGTCAGCCCGTGGTTCAGACCGGCACCGTGACGATCAGCGACCATGATGGAGTCATCGTTGTCTCTCGCAACTTTGCCTACGAAGGAAGCGGAGAGACCTTCTTCTATCGCGACAGCGAGGGCAGCGAGAATGGCTCCACGATCCACACCCGAAATCTGAAGAGCAAGACGAAATGGGATCACGATGTTCTGAGGGTGACCACTACGCTATCGGGCGCGGTAACCGTTGAAAATTACATGCTTGCCGAAGACGGAACCATGCGGGTCACCATCGTGAAGCCGCAGCAGAAATCGATCACGATGATCTTCAAGCGAATGGAACGGCGATAACCGAGAACATGACTAAGACCGAATTGAGGCACTTCCGAACGGCACTGCAGCGCAAAGAGACTGAGCTGAGTACCGGCAATAGGAACCGCGAGGACCTTGCGATCGAGCCAAGTTCCGATGAATTGGACAGAATTCAACACGCCAGCGCTCGCGATTACGCGATGAACTATCTGGCGCGCAACTCCAAACGGCTACGCGAAGTTAGGGCCGCTCTTCACCGCGTCGCCGGGGGAACTTTTGGAATCTGCGCTGCTTACGAGGAGGACATCAATCCCAAGCGCCTCGCGGCAATTCCCTGGGCTTCCCTCTGCATCGTCTGCCAGGAAGCGGCTGATCGCGAACAGCAGCCGTCGTGCGAGGTTGAAGAATCGTTCGCGCTGAAGGCGTAAGAGCTGCGAAACCGAAGGGCGAATCACGATGTCAGATCATGAATTGAAGAAATGCGCCCATCCGCCATGCAGGTGCTTGTAACTTCAGGACGCAGTGCCTGAGGCCTACGCCTGTACCCATTACGGATGCACCGTGGATCGTCGATCCATAGACAAAGCGGTCCTCCACTTGCTTGCACAATCAGGACAGATATGACGTCAACGACAACAGCGAAAGTTCGCTGCTCTGGCTACGTTATTCACATCTCCAGGCACTACTACTTGAAGTACCCGGAAGGCCCGAGGAAAGGGACGGATATGAAGCTTCTAATACTGATGGGCTTGGCCACCCTGGTTACGCTTCCTGGAACGGTTGCTCCAGCGTTCGGACAGCAGGCAAAACAGGAAGACAAGCAAGGCAAGTCTGAAAAGCACCAGGCGCAGCCGCAACAAAAACAGCAGCAACAGCCTCAGCGTGGTCAGCAGCAAGCCCAGCCACGGCAACAACAGCAACAGTCTCAGCGCGCCCAGCAGCCCCAGCAACAAGCGCAGCCACGGCAACAACAGCAACAACCACAGCGCGCCCAGCAGCCCCAGCAACAAGCGCAGCCGCGCCAGCAACAGCAACAGCAACAACCACAGCGCGCCCAGCAGCCCCAGCAACAAGCGCAGCCGCGCCAGCAACAGCAACAGGCAACAACCACAGCGCGCCCAACAGCCCCAGCAGCAAGCTCAGCCGCGGCAGCAACAGCAGCGCGCCCAGCAATCCGCCGGACAAAACCGAAGCTACAATCCTCCCCAGCGCGCCGAGCAACAGGCGCAAGCATGGCAACGGCAGGACGGTTGGCGACAACATGGAGGCTGGCAGGGACAGGCGACCTGGCAGCAGAATCGCTCAGCGCACTGGCAGTCCGATCACCGCACTTGGGGACAGCGCGGCGGATATGGCGGCTACTACATTCCACAAGATCGATTCAGTCTCTATTTCGGCATAGGGAACTGGTTTCGGATCCGGACCCAACCGATCATCGTTGGGGGCTACCCGCGGTTCCAGTACCGTGGCTATTGGTTCATGCTGGTGGACCCCTGGCCGGAAGACTGGGCGGAAGACTGGTATTTTCGCGACGACGTGTATGTTGGCTATGACGACGGATATTACCTGTTCAACCGCATGCATCCCGGCGAAGCCATTGCCATCGCTGTCGTGCTGTAGCGAGTGCTGTAGCGGGCGCTGTAGCGAGTGATGGTGCGCCGCGGATCACCTTTACCTGGCGTCGGGATCCGGTTCTCGCGTCGTTTGCGCTCTACCTCGCCGCGATCGGCGACGGTGCTGGCATGGATCGAGGCAAGCGCCTCGCCGAATGCAAAAATTCCGACGTCTGGCGTGGCGTTGCAGGGCGTGACAAACACGCTGTCGCCGCACATTTCGCTTTCGAGCCGATGTTTTTCGAATTTCCCGGGTGGCCGAGATCACGTGCGCTTGATCTCTCGTCAAACGATCCTGCGCCCCTGAATCAAGCGGATGACCAGCACAGCCTCCGCAAGTACCAGCAGGATGTGAACGAAGCCACCGAACGTGTACCAGGTCACCAGCCCTAATAGCTGCAGTACCAGCAGAATTAGAAGATGCTCCAAAGTGTGTTTCTTCTTCTCCTTTGAAGGAGTAATTTCGCTCTGTTCGCGGCGATTGTAATTCTCAAAAAAGGATACTCTGCGGCGGTTGTTTTGCGTGGAGCGAAGAAGCTCAGGGGAGCGTTTCGCGACGCGTGCGGGAAAAGCCACAATAATCACGCTGGCCACTGCGTGAAGGCACGCAGCCTTCACCTTCGCCTTATGATCCGTCTTGAGAAATGCCAAGATCGTAACGCCTACCTCACGCTCGGCGCCGCGAATTACATTATCGGCAGCCTGCCGGCGATCAAGCGATTCTTTCTTCACTTCAAGGATCAGCGGCGATAAGCGCCGCGGCATTGAGCAGCTCGAAATCGCTGCCCGCGCGCGGCCGCTACCTGCGGCCGTTTGCGAAAATCCTCCTGGCGCTGGCGGCCCAGCGCGAGAAGAAGAGACCGCTCGCTGGTATTCAACTTATGCAGCTGGTCGCAGAATTTCCACAGAATCCGCTATTTGCAAGTGAGCTTGCCAAGCTCGACGCTCCTAATACTACAGACCCACCCTGCCTTTCCCCGCAAGAATCCGCACACTGGCTGCGGACTGGATTGGCATGGTTCGTGCCCTCAGGTCTAATCGCGCTGACTACCGTTGGACAAAATACGAATCGCCATCCAGAAGATCGGAGTATGTTTCGCTGGAGCTATTTACAGAAGTGGTGCCGCTTCCTTTATTCGCGAAATTGGCCTTGCTACAAGTCGAAATTCGGTTCCGCGTTCGTTAGCAACCTGGTCACGCGCAGGAGCCGGTGCGGTCAGGACACGATCGGTACTCCCCAGCGGTGCGCGCCAGGGGACGGAACCGCTTGAAGGGGGAGCTTGACCATATTTAGTCATGTGACCGTCGCCGGCCACATGAATTGTTCGAGGCAAAGAAGGGCCGCCATGCGTCTGGTTTTCGCGATTCTCCTATCGTCGTCGATTTCATCCGGCTATACGGTTCTCACTCACGAGGCGATCATCGACTCGGTTTGGGATACGTCCCTCCAGAAGCTGCTCCTCAAGAGGTTTCCCGGCGCGACTCCGGAGGAGTTGGAGCAAGCGCACGCATACGCATACGGCGGCTGCATTATTCAGGACATGGGGTACTATCCGTTCAGCAGCCGTTTTTTCAGCGACCTCACGCATTACGTCCGTAGCGGCGATTTCATCGCGGCGCTCATCCGCGAATCGAAAAATCTCAACGAATATGCGTTTGCGCTGGGAGCTCTCGAACACTACGCCGCCGATACCGAGGGGCACCGCCTTGCGACCAACCGGGCGGTGCCGATGTTGTATCCCGAATTGCGGCGCAAATACGGAAAAGATGTCACCTATTGGGATGACCCGGTCGCACACATCAGGACGGAGTTCGGCTTCGACGTACTCCAGGTGGCGTCGGGCCGATACGCGCCCGACCGTTATCGGAGTTTCATCGGCTTTCAAGTGTCGAGGGATGTGCTGGAGCAGGCGTTCCAGGATACCTATGGAATCGAAATGAAGGACGTGTTCGGAAATGTGACGCTCGCGCTCGGCTCTTACCGGCACACGGTCGGCTCCATCATTCCGGGCATGACGCGGGTCGCCTGGAGCCTCAAGAAGGACGAGCTTCAGAAAGAGATCCCGGGCATAACGCGCAAGAAATTTCTGTACAATCTTTCGCGCTCAAGCTACGAAAAGGAATGGGGAACCGAGTACCGCAAACCCGGCTGGGGCACGAAGTTTCTCACCTTCCTGTTCCGGATCATTCCGACATCCGGCCCATTTCGAGCGTTGAAGATCCGAACGCCGACTCCGGAGGTGGAGAAACTGTTCATGGCAAGCTTTAACGCCACCGTGGACCGCTATAAGGCGATGCTCGTGAACGTGGACCACGGCGGGCCGGCATTACGGAATGAGAATTTCGATGTGGGCGGACCGACCATCGAAGGCCAGTACAAAGGGACCGACGAAGCCTATGCGAAGCTGGTGGGCAAATTGGCGGACCGTAAGTTCGACGAGATAACGCCCGGCCTCCGCCAGAATATCCTCGTCTACTATAGAGACCTGAAACCGCCCGCCAAGTCCACCAAGAAAGAAAAAGCTGAGTTCACGAAATTGCTGGATGACCTCGATCGGCTGAAAGCCCTTCCGGGGGCGGTCCCGGTTGCTCAGGGCGAACCGCGCTGACCCGCGAGAGCGAAGAATCCCGCGAGCACCAGCGCCCACCCGGCTCCGAGTGAGAGGCCGCTCACCACGTCCGTCAGGTAATGAACGCCAAGGTACACGCGCGAAGCGGCAACCATGATCAGCACCGCCGATACTGCCAGAAGAATCGCGGATCTCGCGCCCGGTCGCTCCACATGACGCACGGCGATGATTGCGATCGTCACGTAGAGCGCGGAGGTCGCAACCGAATGTCCGCTGGGGTAAGAAAAACCCGAAACCACGATCAGTTGTTGAACCTCCGGCGGTCGAATTCTCTCGATGATATCTTTCGTCGCGATGGTCAGTACGCCTGCTCCCGCCGAAGCTGCGACCAACTGGAGTGCGCTCCTCCGATCGTGCAATGCAAGCAGGACGACCAGGGTGAAGACCGAGAATAACACCACCAGCGTAATCGATCCCAACGCCGTTACGTCCACGGCCGTGCTTGTCAACCAGGGGGTCCGTATTCTTGCCACCGCGTGGAGAATCGCGCGGTCCATGGCGCCGACGTCTCCCTCGATCAGCTCCCTGGTAATCCGAAAGAACACCAGGAAGGCGAGCGCGGCGCCGCCCAGCCACAGAGACAGACGTCCTTGGTTCATCGCGCCGCCGGAGGCTCCTGGTCCGTCGGAATGCCGGCCAGGTGGCGATAGAACGCGATGGCCCGGTTGATCGAGGAAGACTCATTCCGGGCGGTCAGGCCATTCGCGTGTTTTCCTGTACGCACGATGCTGTAATAGCGCCATACGTCGTGCGTCTCGCGCTCCAGATAGTAAATTGACTGCATCTCACCGGGGCGGAACAGAGTCACCAGGAGGTAGTGTATGGTACTGACATTCTCGACAGCGAAGACGATCCGATTTTCTGAAATCTCGGCTAAGTGCATTCGATAGACGGCTTTGCCAGAAAGGTTATCGTCCTGTTCATAGTAAAGGTCCTGGCCCGCCTTCATTTCATCGAGCCTGAAATCTTCGCGACGTTGATCAAGCCGCAAGCCGGTGAGCGCGTGGGCGTTCACAATTAATGTTTGCCACCGCTTGTGAGTCTCTGACCAGTAACGCACACCCGCGAGTTGTGAAATTGCCGCGATGCGCCGAAGCAGGCCCTCGGCTTCGGAAGTGTGGCGAAATCGCGCGGCAGTGGCGACCAGCGTGGTGAACCCCGGTGCAGACCACCCGGTGCACGCCGGCGGCATCCAATCGGAGTCGAGGTCAGACTTGCTCCATGACTTTACCACCGCCGGATCGTCCAGGCGAGGATAGGCTGGAACAGGGCCGTTTCCGCAGGGCGGCTGCGGTCCTGATTGCGAATAGCCAAGCGCCTCGCATAGTAGCATCGCGAACATTACAAATCGAAGGCGGTTGAGAACTGCGCTCATCCCGACGCTCATTGAGGCGGGGGGCTCGTCTCTGTTGCCGGCGCCTCCCGGGTGTCGCGGAAGGGCATGTGCAGCTTGTGAGAAATATCCGGCCAAAATTCCCGGAGGACATCGAATCCCATGCCTGCCGCGAGGGCATAGCCGCCCACCCTCAGAGCAGGACCGAACCCACGTTCGTTCCCGGGATGATAGACGTCGTTGAGCGCGACTGCGGTCCCGGTTCCCAACCATTGCGAGACATTGAACATATGCTTGCCGCTGTCACGCTGCGCCACAAAGGTATGCTCCACCGCGTGGAAGAACCGCCGCCGGCCGCTGCCGCGAATCAGGGGGTAGTATCGCGGGTCCTCGGAGAAAATTGTCGGATAGGCGAAATCCGTGAAAAACCTCCAGGTCGTTTGTCCCGCGAAGTCGGCGCCAAACCGCCTCCCATAACCTTCAGCGCCTTGTCCGAAAGTCGGATCACGGTTGGAGGCCTGATCTAAGCCTGCGTTGAAGCCAGCCTCGAGAAATGAGATTGGATCAAACGTATCCTGAACGAACAAGACGAATTTGTCTTTCACCTTGAGGGAGCACAGCGCCGTTCCAGGTTTGTACTGGGGAGGATGCGCCGATTTAATCTCCAGTTTCCTGGCGAACGCCCCCACCACCTTCTGGAATGGACCGTGGTAGTCCTGCAAACGGAAGGGCGGCGACGGCTCCATGCACGGCTTTTCCGCGCCTTTCGTAGTCTCCTGTTGCGCCGCGGGAACCAGTCCGTCTGGCGGAAGGGGACTTTGGGGCGCAATGGCAGTTTGTAGTTCCTGAGCGCTCGCCATACCGCCCAACGCGAGCGCGAGAAAGATGGCTGCTCTCACCTTTCTTCGAAACTGGGGACGCCGTATCATCGTGCACAGGCAGAACGGAGATTTCGCCGACGGTCTTGCGCGCCGGTCTCTGTCTCCCTCGAGAAATACTAACCGCCTGCAACCGTTGCAGCAATTCAAGTGCCGCGTTCCAGCAGCAGCTCGAACGGAACGCCCTCAACCAGAATTGTTTTCAAGACATCGACATCCTGCGACTTCACACGCCCATCCAGGTCCCGGCGCCTGCTCTCGTCACGCTCCACATACGTGTAGAGGAGCTCCTGCCAGTGCCGAAGCGTCGCCACGGCGGACCTCAGGTGCGCCGGAATGATCTTGAGATTTGACTGGAGAGCTGACGCTCTGAGCGAAAAGAGTCGAGGACGCGACAAGCATGATGAAAAAGCTTCCGTGCATGCGCATCCAAATCGTCCACGTAAATTCCGTGTCGTTGTTTGCCGGGTCGGATTCTGGCATAAGTGCGACCGTATTGGTCGATTCGAGCCGCCGAGGTCATTGAGGCATCTGCGGTGCCGATGAACGAACCGCTCCGGTCTCAATCAAGTTCGCGTACTCGACGCCATTTTTGAATTCGCGATCCCGGCCTTACCTTCAATGGCCTTAGAGATGCCTGGTACGCACTGAGGGTCAGCGGCAACTTTGGGAGGAACGATGAAACCGAGCACCAAGGATCAGATCGAAGGCGGGCTTCGCGAGATAAAGGGACAAGTGAAGCAGAAAGCGGGACAGGTCACAAATAATCCCAACCTGGAGGCCGAAGGCCAAGTCGAAAAGCTGGGGGGCAAGATCCAAAAGAAGGTCGGGCAGATTGAAAAGGTTTTAGAGAAATAAATGCGCCGCCGGTGAATGTTGCGCACTCACACCGGATGGACGGGAGGAGACCGCCATGAATAAGACGTTTGGAATAATCCTGATTGCGATTGGGCTAGTGGGCCTTGTGTGGGGCGGCTTCACCTACACAACCAGGGAAAAGGTCGTCGATATCGGACCCATTCACGCGACTCGCGACCAGACCCATAACGTACCGCTGCCTCCCATCGCCGGCGCCGTGGCGCTGATTGCCGGCGTCGTGCTCCTGGTAGCACGCCGGAAGGCTTAAAACCCAGGAAGGTCTTCGTTCAACCATCTGAAGATTGGGAAAACTCATCATGTTAATACTGCTCATCATTCTAGTGTTGTTTTTTGGCCTTGGCGGAGGGTACTACGGACATACGCGCTGGGGCCCCGGCGGCGGCGCCGGCATAGGGCTGGGGACGATCTTATTGATTCTCCTTATTGCCTACATGCTCGGCATGTTTCGCTGAAGCGCGGGATCAACGTTCTGCCGAGGGATGAATCGTAATCCGAGTCCGCATACTGATCCCAGCCGCATCAGGAGGGTTATGGTATCTTGCCGCGATTCGGAAATCATCGAACTCTGGCTGCGAACGCTGGCCCTTTGATCAGGGGTCCATAGAGACAGAGTGCTCAAGCTGGAAAGAAATCGACGCAGCGAAGCTTCCTAAGCCGTTGTGAATTTCGATTGGAATCGGCGCAATTCTGGCTAACCGACGGGATCCCACGTCATCACGTCCGAAGCGCTAGTAAGAACTGCGTTCGAACCGAAGCCGTCGAAATCTCGGTCGGCCGTTCCGGCCGAGCCAGTCCAAAAGCCGCGGGTTGCCGGCGCATGGGCGACGTTGCGATGTCCCAAGGCCGGATCGAGCAAATGTTATCTTCGATACCCATTGTTCATAGTTGTTGGTGCATGGTCTTGGACACTAAAAGTTCGAATTCCAACCAAGTTAAGGCTCGTTCGTTGCCCGCGGAGTACACCCGACCGCGCCCGGTCAGATGACCGCTGGCGGTCAAATTTTCAGCGGCTTTCTATCTCGAAACATGTACTCGAGCGGTCTCCTGGCGAATCGGATCAACAAACCCTCGGAGTGGGTCTCTCCGTGCTTTATGAAGAGCGTCGCCCATGCCAGCCGGCTTGCGGATCGACAGAAGAGGGTTCACACATGCGAATGATTCTAGCGGCCACTTTGGCGGCCACCTTAACAACAATTCCTGTGGTTGCCAAGGATCACGACAACGGACAGCGTCTCAACGAGTCGGCTGAGGTGTTCTCCGAGGTCATGTCGACACCGGATAAGGGCATTCCGCAGGAATTACTCGAAAATGCCCGATGCGTCATGATCATTCCGGGTGTGAAGAAGGCTGCGTTTCTGGTCGGCGGCAAATATGGCAAGGGGTACGCGTCCTGCCGGCATAAGGACGGAGTCGGCTGGTCGGCGCCTGGCGCGATGATTGTCGAGGGCGGCAGTTTCGGCTTCCAGATCGGCGCATCGGAGACAGACGTCATCATGCTGGTGATGAATGAAGGCGGAATGAGTAAACTACTTTCGGACAAGTTCACGCTAGGCGCGGAAGCCTCCGTTGCGGCAGGACCGGTGGGAAGGGCGGCGACAGCCCAAACCGACGCGCAAATGCATGCTGAGATTCTTTCGTGGTCGCGATCGCAGGGAGTATTTGCGGGTCTCGCCCTTGAAGGAGCCACTTTGCGCCAGGACATGGACGATAACGCCACGCTCTACGGCGCAAGGTTGGACAACCGGGAAATCCTGACCAAACATGTTCGCACTCCGAAAGCGGCAGCCAGGCTGATAGCCGTCTTGAACAAGTTCTCGTCGCGTGCTCACGCCGAGGTTCCTACTGGCAGCGCCCGGTAAGAAAGGACGGGATGAGGCGCATCGATTCATCGGAGGACGATGCGCTTCATCCCAAGCTCGAAACTCAACATGAATAAAATCGCAGTTCCCGCGTTTCGCGAAGGCGACGAAGTTGTTCTGGCCGAAGGTACCTATCAGGGCACCTCCGGCGTATTTCTGCGTTTCGACCAGGACGTCAAGTGGGCCGACATTACAGAGCGATCGGGCAGAGTTCGCAGCCATCCCGTGAAATGGCTGGAGCATGCTGAGCCTGGGAGACTAGAGCCATGAACATGGGCCCCTTCACGACCGCATCGTGGTGAAGTGAACAGAGGTTCGGGATGCCACTCGGACCGTCGCCGTCCCAGATTGCGCCCAGGAAAAGCCGCAGGAAGGGCGAAGTTATCGCCGTCAGTCGCGACAAGTGACTTGAGGATGGCAACATCGCCGTCCTCGATCTCAAGGCCCCGCCGCCGGGGTCGCGATACCCCGGGTGCTTTCACCGGGGCGGCCGGCCGCATGCTAATCGATCGACTTTAGAGAGTGACGGCGTCCCATCCCGCTGGCTGCACCTGCTTGCCGCCGGACCGTCGTTCGTGTCGGTCGACGAGCAGACGGATTGTGTATGAGGAACGAGGCTGAGCGGCCGGAAGACTAGAATCCCGAAAGGCTAAATGGAACCGAACAACGACATTAAGCAGCTTGACCTGTTGATTGCTAAGATCGGTGGCGCGCGCACGCAGAGCACGGGGGCATGCGAGCTCTTGCTTGAGCACCTTCGATCTGCGCGACGCGATCGATTGGGTGGTAGGTCGGGAGAGTATCACTCCAGTTTGCAGCAAGCCAAAATTTCCATCGCCTGTATCGCCGACAAAACGAGGCGAGTGGAAGTCAAAGAGACTTTGGGAAATCTGATCGATCCAACCAAGTGAATCTCAATGGGAGTAGCCGATGGGGCAGCCCGGAATTCAAACCGACGCCATTTGGTCACCTGACCATACTCGGGCTATCGGGTTCGGTGCGATGTGTCCCGGCACCTGATGGAGTGTAGCGATCCCGTAGCGTTTCTCCGGGTGTTTGGCGACCTTGTACATCAACCTTTCCGGTTGGGCATCAGGATGCCGCACATAAAGCTAAGCTGCACTCAAGGCAGCAATTCTGTTCCAAAGAATTTCCGAGGTGAATTTATGCGCGGATTTACATTGCTCGTGTTTGCTGCGGTTGTCGGAATCGGCTTCACGGCTACCACTCCCAAGGCACAAGGTCAAGTCAGCGTCGAGATTGGCGCGGCTCCTGAGTGTCCTTATGGCTACTATGACGTCGCTCCGTACAGCTGTGCTCCCACTGGCTACTACGGACCAGAATGGTTTAGCGGAGACGCCTTCATTGGCGCCGGCCCGTGGTTTCATGGGTCCACTGACTTCCATGGTCAAGTCAATAACCGATTCCATCCGGAGCACGGCTATAAAGGCGCTATGCCGCAGCGTGGCGAGAAAGCCGAGCCGGCCAGACGCGTCAGTGCCGCGCAGTTCAAAGGTAACGAAGCGCGCGACGGGCGGGGTCACACAATTAAGCACAAGAAGTAACAGCCTCTCGTGAGACCGGACACGGGCTGTTTTCCGCCTTAGGCCAGCGGTCTGACGCTCGGGTTCGGTCCATCGCAAATGCGGCGAACTGCTGGACTATAGCCGTGACCGCCCACGGTCAGACGACCGGATATCGTCGGCACTCTTGACGGCCATTTCTTGCTCGGAAGGAACTCAAAACGTGCTCCCTTGGAGCGCTTCCGCCGAAAAAGCGCACATGGACTGGTGGTGCCAGACGTGCCTATCAAGAACGGATATCGGGAAGGAAGGTAAACATGCTCGGCTGGACAATTCTTTTTGCGATCATGCCGCTCGGTGGCATCGTAGTATCGCTCGCGGGGCAACCAGTGCCATTCTGGCTCAAAATGGCAAGTGTCGTTTTCGCGACGCTCTTCTTCCTCAGTCTGCTGACGACGGCAGTTGGCAGGCGGGCCCGCTGCTGAACGTGCGGTACTCCTCGTGAAAGGTGATTCGGCCAGAGTCGTTCTTGGATTCTTCTCGTCCGAACACGAAGACGCTGATAGAGCGTATCAGGTAATTGGCGGATCTTTCGGTAGAAACGTGCACCTGTTTGCCGGCAATGGAAACGGGAAAGGCAACCACACTGCTGCAGCGCCAGCCCACTATGCTGCGTTGCGCCTAGAAGGCGAATCGCTGGTGTTAGCCGAGACGCTGCAGCCCAATGTTCAGGCGGTTGTCAAGGAACTGCAAAGCGTGGGTCTGCCGGCGGTTTTCGTATTGCGCAAGGATTTCGGAGATTTGTCCCGCGCGCCGGAACCCGTCGGGCAGCACGGATGGTTGACGAGAGGCATCCCCCGCCAACACAAGGAACATCCTCCGGGCCGGTCTCAGCGTTCGATCGCCGCTCGATTGGGCGATAGCGGACTCGCCCTTGAAGCCGCGAGGCGAGACCTGCTCGAAGCCGCCCGGCTCGGACACGCGATGGCGCCGGCCGCCGAGTGGTTATTGGACAATGCCTACCTGATTCGGACCCAGATTGCGGAAACGCGGCGGCACCTTCCGCGTCCTTATTCCAAGCGGCTGGCGGTCCTCCGTTTGCGCGATACCTATCCGGATGTGGACGATCTCGCCGGGCACTTGGTCAGCGCGACGGACCACGCGCTGAGTGAGGCCAACATCACGGACTGCCTGCGTCAGTATCAGACGGTAGCCCCGTTGACGATCGCGGAACTGTGGTTTTTCCCATTACTGCTGCGCCTGGCCTTGTTCGAATCATTGGCTCGTCTGGCGTCTCGCGTCAGCCGGGCGCAACAGTTGCGGGAACTTGCCTATCTCTGGGCGAACCGGCTGGTAGTGAGCACGCGGCGGGGAACGGAAGAGTTCGAGAAGATGCTCGCGCGACTCGAAAGTGAGCCGTTCGCGGTGCAACCCTGCTTTGTTACGTCCTTGGCAGAACGGCTACAGGATCAAGAAGACGCGCTGGGGCCGTTGAAGCACTGGATCGAAGATCGCAGTAAGATGACGCTCACCGAGCTTCTGCGAATGGAACACTCGGAGGAAGCGTCGGAGCGCATTTCCACCGCCAACGCCTTCGGCAGCCTCCGCGCCATCTCCCGAATGGATTTCAGGGTCATCTTCGAGGCAGTGAGTCTCGTCGATGCCGAACTCCGTCACGATCCATCGGGCGTATACGGGAAGAGCGACTTCGCGACGCGCGATGAGTGCCGGCGGACCGTGGAACGAATCGCGATCGAGAGCAAAGTGCCCGAGCTCGAGGTAGCTCGATGTGCCAACACTCTCGCGGGACGGCCCGGTCCAGCGCGAGGCACAACCACGCCCTACTTTCTGTTAGCGGAAGGTGTCTGCGAATTGGAAGTATCGCTGAAGGCGCGCGTTCCTCTCACAATCCGGTTCGTTCGTGCCCTACGGCGGCGGGCGACCCCGGCATATCTGAGTATCGCCGCGAGTCTCACCGTTCTCCTTCTGCTGCTGGCGCTCGCGGTTGCCTGGCAGGGCGGCGTTCATCAGCGGACTCTTCTCGCAGTCCTCGGCGCGATGGCGCTGTTCCCGCTCGGCGAGCTTTCCATCCAGGTTGTAAACGCGCTGGTGATTTCCCTGCTTCCTCCCGCCTTGCTCCCTAAGATGGATTTTCGGAAAGGGATCCCTAGTGAGAACGCCACGCTTGTGGTGATCCCAATGATGCTGACCAGCCTGGAAGTGGTGCGTCAGGAAGTGGAAAAGCTGGAAGTGCGGTATCTCGCGAATCGTGAAGAAAATCTCTTCTTCAGTTTATTCTCGGACTTCACGGATTCGGTTGAGCGAACTGCCTCCACGGATACCGCGTGGCTAGCGGCCGCGCGCGATGGGATTGAGGAATTGAATACGCGTTATGAAGGCGGTCGATTCCTGCTCTTCCATCGGCAGCGAGAATGGTCAGAAAGCGAGCAGCGATGGATTGGGCAGGAGCGAAAGCGCGGCAAGATTGAGGACCTCAATGCACTGCTTGCGGGGCATGCGACGGAGAAGATTCGCATTGCCGGCAGATTGCCGCTTCCGATCCGGTACGTGATCACGCTCGACGCAGACACTCAGTTGCCGCTCACCTCGGCGCGGCGGATGGTAGAGACGATTGCGCATCCTCTGAACCAGGTCGAGATCGATCCGGCGACGCGAACGCGCAAACGAGGCTTCACCATCATTCAGCCCCGCGTCAGCATCGCGCTGCCCGGGGCCACGGCTACGCGATTCACTCGAATGTTCGCCGATACTACGGGAACCGATCCCTACTCCCAATCTGTTTCCGACGCCCAGCAGGATCTGTTCGGCGAAGCCATCTTTCACGGCAAGGCGATTTACGATCTACAGGCGTTTCACATCACAACGGGGAATCGCTTCCCGCTCGAAACCCTGCTCAGCCATGACCTGATTGAAGGAGCGCATGCCGGGGTGGCGCTAGCCAGCGATATTGAGTTGTTCGAAAATCTCCCCCTGAGCTACGTGAGTTATTGTCAGCGCCAGCATCGCTGGATTCGTGGTGATTGGCAGATCGCACCCTGGATCTTCGGCCGCGTGCCGGCCGAAGGCGGTCGAATCGAGCGCAATCCGCTAACCATGCTGAACCGCTGGAGGATCCTCGACAATTTGCGGCGCAGTTTGGTTCCGCTGGCTTCCTTGCTGCTGCTGTTGTTCGGCTGGCTGATCTCGGCGGCGCCCGGCGTATGGAGCCTGGTGGTGGGGCTGGCCATCATCATTCCCGGGTTCGCCGGGCTGGTGGACCGGCTGGCGCGGCACCTTCGTGGATCCATTCGTGGATGGCACGGCGCCGCCGACGAACTGGTCCGCGCCTTAGCGATGATCTCCTTCCTGCCGCATCAAGCATGGCTTTCGGTAGACGCAATTGGTCGCATGATGTACCGGCGCTACCTTAGTCGGCGCCATTTGCTGCAATGGCAAACGGCCGAGAGCGCGGGCGCGCAATCGGACAAGCAAACTCACTCGGTTTTCCGGCAGATGCTCCTCATCTCTGCTCTTTCCGTGTTGCTGATGATCATCCTATATGCGGAACACGCCTTCGCGCCGACTTCCGCATTTCTCGCGCTCTGGGTGGTTTCCCCGGCTCTGATGCGATGGCTGGACCGGGCCGCTCCAGTGCCCAAGCGGGATCACATCAGCGTCGAGGATAGGCATTTCCTTCGCCGACTGGCGCGTCGAACCTGGCGATACTTCGACGATCTGGTCAACGATACGACGAACTGGCTACCTCCGGATAATTCTCAATTGGCACTGCGCGTCGAGGTCGCGCAACGAACCTCGCCGACCAATATCGGATTGTGGCTGACTTCGGCATTGGCAAGCATCGACTTCGGGTACCTTACGATCGTCGATTTCTTGAATCGTGCTTCGCAGACCATGGCGACGCTCCACCGCCTGGAACGCTACGAAGGGCATCTGATGAATTGGTACGACACGAAGACGCTGAGTCCATTGACGCCACGGTACGTCTCGACAGTCGACAGCGGAAACCTTCTGGCCAGTCTGTGGGTCTTCGAGCGAGGTTGCCACGACTTGTTGCGTGCTCCGCTGCTCAGCCGGTCCGCGTTTCGTGGCGTCGCCGATACTTTGGGGGTTCTGCGCGAGGAAACCAGCCGGGATCCCTCCACTGCAATGCCTATGAAAGAATTGCGGCGCTTATTGCAAGGGAAAGTGACGGGGTACGACCTCATCGTTCGGCTGCGAATGGCGAACCATCCCGCGCAGCAGCTTCAGGAAGCCCGGCGCTGGCACCAATCCGGCGATGAGCGTATGTATTGGACGTCGCGTCTGCAGCGGGAGTTAATGGCGTGGACCGAAATCATCGATCACTACTTGCTGTGGATGGAAACCCTGGCGGAGCCGCCCGATTCTTTTTTGCGCTCACTGGGCGAAGAAGTAATCAGGCTGCGGGGCAGCGCCACTCGCGAGATCCCTTCTCTTCACGCATTAGCCGGCGCCCTGACGGGCACTCGGTGGGAAGCAGTGGATGCAATTCTGAGCTGGCGCGGAACACCCGGCGTACGGCCCGAAGTCGCGGCCTGGATCGAGCAGTTGAATGTCGAATACACGCAGGCGCGCGATCGTGCGGCAACCACCGTTCTCCGCCTGGAGGATCTGGGCGCGTCGTCCGCCCGTCTCAGTGCTGGCATCGACATGCGGTTCCTTTATGATTCCAGCCGGCGTTTGTTCGGAGTGGGATACGCAGTGGGTGGTCCAGTCGAATTTTCAAGCCACTACGATTTGCTCGCCAGCGAATGCCGCCTCGCCAGCATGGTTGCCATCGCTAAAGGCGACGTGGGGGTGGAACACTGGTTCGCGCTCGGGCGCCCGCGAATTTCGTTGCCCGGGGGAACGGTGTTGCTTTCCTGGAGCGGCACCATGTTCGAATATCTAATGCCACGCCTGTTCATGCGCTCCTACGCCAATTCGCTGCTCGATCACGCCTGCCGCGAGGCCGTTCGAGTACAGATTAGTTACGGACGTGAAAAGGGCGTGCCCTGGGGCACTTCCGAATGCGCTTACGGCGCTCTTGATGCGAATCAGATTTATCAGTACCGCGCCTTCGGTGTTCCTAGCATCGCGCTGAAACCTAGCACTGAAGACGACCTGGTGATAGCGCCGTATGCGACGATGCTCGCGCTGTTGATGGACCCCGCCGCCGCGGTCAGTAATCTGAAACGCCTGCGCGATGCGGAGTTCAACGGGCCCATGGGCCTCTACGAATCGATCGATTTCAACCTGAAGAACACAAGAAATGGTGAGCCCGGGGTCTTGATTTACGCGTATATGGCTCACCACCAGGGAATGAGCCTGGCCGCGCTTGACGACTTTTTGCACCACGACGTCATGGTGGAGCGCTTTCACAAGGATGTGCGCGTACGAGCGGTGGAATCGCTATTGTTTGAACGCATCCCGGTCGCGCGTCCCGCGGTCGAAGACGTGGAAACGAGCTCTGCGCCGATCTTTTCGGCGATCGACACGGAGCCGGCCGGCAGGATTTGGCGGGAAGATACTGCGACGCCCCGCGTCCATCTGCAAGGTAATGGGCACTATGCCTTGATGATTACCAACTCCGGCGGCAGTCATAGCAGTTGGAACCAATTCGATCTCACGCGATGGCGCAGCGACACCACACTCGATCGCTGGGGCAGCTTCGTCTACATCCGCGATCTACGTTCGGATTCGGTCTGGACTCCCGCTCTGCAGCCGCTGGGATACGGATCCCACGCGATCCCGTCGAATACAACCAAGGTCACCTTCTCCGCCGATCACGCCGAGTTCACCCGGCGCCTGTTCGGTATTGAAACGACTATGGACGTGACTGTGGCGGCCGACGACGACGCTGAACTTCGGCATCTGACCGTCACCAATCGTTCGCTGCGGAGCCGTCAACTGGAGTTCACCAGTTACCTGGAACTCGCGCTCGCTCCCCACCGCACAGACTCTTCTCATCCCGCGTTTGCCAAAATGTTCGTCGAGACAGAGTGTCCCGAAAAGGGCGTGCTCCTGGCCTGGCGGCGCGCTCGAGCGCCGGAAGACCCTCCCATCTGGGCGGCGCATGTTCTGACGGGCGCAACCGGTGAAATCGAGTATGAAACCGACCGCTCCCGCTTTCTCGGCCGCACGAAGAATGTTTCGGATCCCGCCGCGCTTCGATTAAAGCTCTCGGGCTCCGCGGGCGCGGTGCTCGATCCGATCTTCAGTCTTCGTTACCGCGCCACGCTTGACCCCCGGCAGAAAATCGAATTCACGTTCGTCACGCTCGCCGCGGATTCCCGCGAAGCCGTTCTTGCGTTGGTGGCAAAGTATCAGCGTCCCGAATCCGTGGCTCGGGCGTTCGAATTCGCCTGGACGCGCGCTCAACTTCAGTTCCGGTATATGGGCATCGGACCAGCTGCGGCGCACCGTTTCCAGGAACTCGCTAGCCATTTGCTCTATCCCAACGCGTGGTTGCGGCCGCAAGGGTACACACTGGCGCATAACCGGCTTGGACAATCCGGTTTGTGGGAATTCGGTATTTCTGGTGATCTTCCGATGATCGCGGTTACCGTGAGTGACGATCGTCACCTGCCGCTGGTTCGCGAACTGCTGCTGGCGCAGACTTACTGGCGATCGCGTGGCTTCAGAGCGGACCTGATCATCCTGAATCAGGAAGGCCCCAGTTACGATCTTCCGTTGCGGCAGCAGTTGCTGCGACAGATTGAAGCGCATTCTTCCGAGACGGGAGTGAATCGGCCCGGCGGCGTGTTCCTGCGCGATTGGCACAGCATTCCAGAAGATCGGCGCGATCTCCTTCTGAGCGCGCCCAGTGTAGTCCTGAGCGGCCATCGCGGCTCTCTCCAACAGCAACTGGTCAGTGGCGGGGAAATTCCTCCGCCGCCCGGATTTGCCCCTTCGGGTGGCGCAAACGAAGTGCCGTCCCGTCCACTGCCGTTCCTGGATTTACCGTACTTTAATGGCCTGGGAGGATTTACAAAGGATGGCCTGGAGTATGCCATCTATCTGAAGCCCGGCAGCACTACACCTGCGCCCTGGGCCAACGTCATCGCGAGTCCGGACTTCGGGACCGTGGTTACGGAGAGCGGGCTCGGATGCACTTGGCGGGGCAACAGCCAGATGAACAGGTTGACGCCGTGGCATAACGATCCTGTTGGCGATCCCCAATCGGAAGCGATCTATTTGCGCGATGAACAGAGCGGCGCCGTCTGGACCCCTACACCGCTTCCCATCCGTGAAAACGATGCGTATCGGGCGCGTCACGGACAAGGCTATACCGTGTTCGAGCATAATAGCCACGCCATCGGCCAGGAACTGACGGTATTCGTCCCGATAACCGGGGATGGTTCGGGCGACCCAGTCAAGATTTGCCGTTTAAGGCTTCGTAATGATTCCGGACGGCAGCGCCGTCTAACGGTCGCTTATTTCGCCGAATGGGTCCTCGGCTCGGTGCGCGAAGACCAACAGGTTCATGTTCAGACTGCTTTCGATCCGCTCTCCGGAGCGATCCTGGCGACCCAATTCTGGAGTGGCAACCGCGGCGGATGTCCGGCCTTTGCCGCATCGAGTCCGCGAGCGACGTCGTATTCCGGTGACCGCACGATGTTCCTGGGGCGGAACAGCACGGGGGACAAGCCCTTCGCCATGGAACGCACGCACTTAAACAATCGTGTCGGCGCGGGAATGGATCCCGCGGCTGCTCTTCAACTCTCCGTGACGATCGACCCCGGACATCAGATGGAAGTCACGTTCCTTCTCGGGCAGGCCGACAATGTGGATGCCGTGCGCACCATCGTGAGTCGTTATGCAAGCCCGGAGCAGGTGGAAAATTCGTTGGCCGCGACGCGCCGCTGGTGGGATTTCAGGCTGGGCGCACTGACTGTCCGAACGCCCTTATTGTCTGCGGATTTGCTGCTCAATCGCTGGCTGCTTTATCAGACACTAAGTTGCCGCTTTTGGGCGCGCTCCGCTTTTTATCAATCGGGCGGAGCGTTCGGTTTTCGCGATCAGTTACAGGATTCTATGGCTCTGGTCTATGCAGCCCCGGAACTGACCAGAGCACACATCCTGCGATCGGCGGCCCGCCAGTTCGCCGAAGGCGATGTCCAGCACTGGTGGCATTCCGAAACGGGTATGGGCGTCAGAACCCGCTGTTCGGATGACTTGGTCTGGCTGCCTTACGTGGTGAGCCACTACGTCCATGTAACTCGAGATGTCGCAATCCTTGATGAGGAGATTCCGTTTGTGGAGGGAGCCCTGCTCGAACCGGGTCAGCAGGAGCGCATGTTCATACCCACCGTTTCCTCGGAGTCCGCGCCGCTATGGGAGCATTGCCGGCGAGCTCTCGATAAAGCCTCGAACCTTGGCGCTCACGAATTGCCTTTATTCGGCAGCGGGGATTGGAACGACGGAATGAATCTGGTTGGTGCGGAAGGACGCGGGGAAAGTGTATGGCTTGGATGGTTCCTGTGTACCGTCCTGAAATCTTGGGCGGATCTGATGGAGGGGCGCCAGCCTGCGGTCGCCTCCATCTGGCGAGATCGCGCGGCGACCATGGCCAAATCGATCGAGAAGTTCGCTTGGGACGGCGAGTGGTACCTGCGCGGATTCTTCGACAACGGCACGCGGCTCGGGTCTCACGACCGCCAGGAACTGCAGATCGATTCGCTGCCTCAATCCTGGGCGGTGATATCCGGCGCGGCTAATCCCGCTCACGCGGAGCGAGCCATGGAGTCGGCGGAGCGTCTCTTAGTAAGTGAACCCGATCGCTTGGTGCGTTTGTTCACGCCGCCATTTGATCATTCGGAACCGAATCCCGGATACATCATGGGTTACCCACCTGGCCTGCGTGAAAATGGCGGCCAATACACCCACGGGTCGCTTTGGCTCGCCTTGGCTTGGGCGCGGATGGGCAATGGCGCTGCGTCGGTGCGATTACTCACTCTCATGAATCCCGTGGAATATATCCGAAATCCTGAATCGGTCGAGCGTTACCGAGGCGAACCCTATGCCGTTGCCGCCGATGTCTCGTCTCCGCCGGCAATATCCGGGCGGGCCGGGTGGACCTGGTATACGGGCTCAGCGGCCTGGATGTATCGCATCTGGATCGAGGAGGTACTCGGCTTTAAGCTTTGCGGTGATCAACTCACCATCGCTCCAGTCCTGCCGGATGATTGGCCGGGCTTCGAAATCACGTACCGATACCGCTCGAGCGTCTACGAAATCGCCGTGCGGCGCGCGGATTCACCGCAGCCGCCGGCGAATAACCCGATTCAGCTCATCGACGATGGCGGAACTCATGAAGTAACGGTGTGGATGCGGGCGGCTTCAATAGCCGGGGAAGTTGGAGCCTAAACCTATCCCGTGACTCTTTGGGCTCGAACGATGAATCGTTTTGGAGCCGCGCCTATGAAGTAAAACGGATAACAGGTGACCAAAGTGAGAACCTCGGTTCCATCCGGGTTCAGTACCGCGACGTCGGAAGGGTTCACGATTCTTGTCGATACTACGTGGTAACGAAATTCGCCACCTGAGGTTTTCAACTCGACGACATCGCCGCGTTTGACATTTCGCAAGGGTCTGAAAAACGTATCCCGGTGTGCGGCGATTCCAATATTTCCGATTTGTCCCGGCAACGCTGTGCCTTCGATGTGTCCGGCTGCGTGGCGCAGCTCAGCATTCTGGGTCCCTTCAACAACGACCACGGAAACCCCGAGACGTGCGATTTCGATGCGACCGATGAAGCCGTCCGATGGGGCAGCCGTCGGGCGCGTAACTGCGGAAGATGGTAGTTGTTGCTCGGCGAGCTTGCCATCGAGACTTTCGCTCTCCCGGTGCTGGAACAGCCATGTGTCCGCCAAGACAAACGCGCAATAACCCAGCAAGACGATAGCGCCGGAAAAGAGTAACCGCCGGGCCCAGCGAAGAACCAGGCTGATCGACGTCTTCCTGATCACCACGTTCATCAGATCGCCTTGATTCTCCGATACTCCGGGTCCCACATCGCATCTTCCACTTGTTGCACGATGTCCGGAAGTTCGGCTTCGGCCAATCCCTCTTCCACCGCCGCCTCCGCAACCGCCACGGCAACCGTCACCGTGACACTACGTAGGTCATCGATATGCGGAAGCAGAGATGCGCCTGGCAACCGAACCGCCACCAGGCTCGACAATGCGTTCGCAGCGGCCGCGAGCATGCCCACGCTGATCACCCGAGCCCGCGACACGATCGTTCCAAGTCCAAGCCCCGGATATACCATGGCATTGTTCGCCTGACCGACGACGTGCGTGATCCCTCTATGAGTGACCGGCGTAAACGAGCTTCCCGTGACCACCAATGCGCGGCCTTCTGTCCACTCAATCAAATCGCCGGGCGTGGCCTCGGCGAGCGATGCCGGACTCGAAAGCGGAAAAATGATAGGACGTTCGGCGTGCCGCGCCATTTCTCTGACGACCGCCTCTGTGAAGACGCCCGAGGCTCCCGAGGTGCCGATCAACATGGTGGGTCGCACCTGGCGAATGACTTCGGCCAGTTTGATCGCGCTCCCATCGCGCTTCCACGCTTTCACTTCGGAGGCGGAACGGGCATAGCTGGCCTGATAGTCGTGCAGCCGGTCACCCATGTCCTGGATCAGCAGCCCGTCACGGTCCACACACCAGAAGCGGCGCTCCGCATCCTCGGCGGCCGCGCCTGAATCGATCATTACGTCACGCAGCAAATCGGCGATGCCGATGCCAGCGACGCCCGCGCCGAAAATAACAACACGCTGGTTACGAAGCAAGGTCCCGCAAATCCGCATCGCGGACACGGCGGCCGCGAGCGCGATCGTGCCGGTGCCTTGTAGGTCGTCGTTAAAGGTTCGAATTCGAGAACGATATTTTTCAAGAATCCGGCGTCCGTTGCCTGGGCCGAAATCTTCCCACTGAAGGACGGCCTTGGGAAACAGCTTGACTGCGGTCTTGACATAGGCGTCGATGAAGATGTCGTAGCGTTCTCCGCGGACGCGGGCATGCCGATTTCCGGGGTACATCGGGTCAGCCAGCAGGCTCTCCCGGTTGGTTCCGACATCGAGCATGACCGGAATCACACGGGTGGGATCGATGCCGCCCGCCGCAGTGTAGATCGCCAGCTTACCAATGGAGATTTCGATTCCACCGACGCCCCAGTCGCCGATGCCGAAAATCTGTTCGGCGTCGGTAGCCAGAATCAAATCGATGTCGCCGGGACCTGCGCCGAGGTTTCCGAACGCCTCTTCAATCGCATCGGGGTGATCGATGGAAAGGTACACGCCTCTGGGACGCCGGCACTCATGATGATACTGTTCCATCGCCAGGCCGACGGTCCGGTCGTTGACGATCGGTATCATTTCGCGCAGATGTTCGGAGAGCAGGCGAAAGAACAACACCTCGTTGCGGTCGTGCAGCGCGGTCAGGTAAATGTTCTTGCTGAGCGCATCTGGCAGCCGCTGGTATTGAGCGTAGGCGCAGGTAACTTGCTCCTCCAGCGTGCTGATCACCGGCGGCAGCAGGCCGGTCAGCCCCAACTCCTCCCGCTCATCGATGGTAAACGCAGTGCCCTTGTTCAATAGCGGAGTCGTAAGTACGGCCATGCCCCTGGCCTTGGTCTCGTAGAACCCTACGGACTCGGTGTGGCCTTTCCGCAGGGGTGGCGCTAATAACGGGATGACTCGCTGTCGTCTCATGGTTACACCTGCACGGCGAGGGCGGCCTCGGCGTGTTGCAACGGGATGCCTGCGCAGCCCAGCGGCCTGGGTAATCTCGATTGGATGCCCCGGATGGTTGGCGCGCTGGAGAGCGCCGCCGGGTTTTTGCCGGCAATCGAGAGCTTATTCAAGTCGAATCCGGAGCCCTCCACGGCTTGCCCGGCTTGCGTATAGTCGTCATCGACGGCCCCGACAATGTTTGTTCATCGGTCATTCCAATTCTCCTCAGATTCGTCAATCCCGGACGCGCCAGAATGTGGCGCGCCAGCATATTCCATCGAGTTAGACCGCGCGATTTCTCGCCGGTCGAAGGACTAGTGCTCCGCCGAGCGTCAGCAGTCCGCATAGTGCGATCAACGGCAAGGAACTCGCGGTATCAGGAAGCGTCTCCGCAGGTAACTGTGATGAGACCGCCGCTTCGGCGACCACGGCGGGCGCGACCGGAAGCTCCGCGGTCGGCGGAGGAGTCACTACCGCGTTTAGTTCCACTACTTCTCCAGTCGGCTGAACGGCCATGACCGGCGCCGTTTGGAGTTCCGCGACAACTGCCGGCTCCTCCGGCTTCGAAACTTCCAAGGGCACTTCCGTAACAACCGCAAGAACCGGCAATTTCGTTACTTGCGCCAGTTCTACCGCTTTCGATTTCGGATAGACGAATTCCTCGCCCCAGTTTGCGCCGGGATAAAACCATGCGCGGATCGCTTCCGGCCGGTCTCTAATCCCTTCGTTGAACGTGATCACGGTCTTGTCGGTCGCTTTGAGTCGATAATTCGGAATCGCCAGGATGGTAGCGTAGACGGTCGTCTCGTCCTGGTTGAAGATCTGCACGATATGACGATCGGACTTCGAGTCCAACAGCTTGAATACGTATGTACCCGCCGGGAGGACCCCCCAACCCTGCAGGTGAACGCCAGGGATCTCCACCGGCTCGCTGAACGTGATGGTCGTCTTCTTGTTCCATTCGTCGGCCTTCGCGCCCGGTGTGAACACCGCGCTCAGAAGGACAACACTAAATACGGTCGATACTGCTTTGAAAAATATCATCGGTCTCCTTTGTTTTCTCTCAATGTTTGTGGAAGCACTCTTCGGTCCATATGGCGCCCTTTCGTACGATCAATGTGCAAGAGGCTCCTGAGAACGTTGCTTGGCTCGAACTGAGTCGCGACTTTGACCGCGCGGAGTCACATGACCGAATAAGGTCGCTACGGATTCCGTTTACCGCCCGGATACCGATTCGACGCATCGCCAGTCGAAGGGCGGGAGACGTGCCTCTGGTTCGTCAGGAGATTATCGACATGCGAAATGCTTGGATTGTGGCGGCGATTTTGGCTGGCGCCGGATTAAGCGTTCCGGTGACCGCAAGGGCCGGCGATCAGCACGAAAAGAAGTATTACGACCGGGACGGTCGCGATTATCACACCTGGAATAACCAGGAAGATCGCGCTTACCGTGTATACCTGGGGGAACAACACCGGGATTATCGGAGGTTCGAGAAGACCAAAGCTTCTGAACAAAGGGAGTATTTCAAATGGCGTCACGATCATCCGGACCATGTGCTGTTCAAAGTCGAAGTTAAATAGGCTTCGGCGCGGCGGTCAACGTTTTTGGCGCCGGTATCCGTGTGGATGCCGGCGTCTCTTTTTCAGGGCGCCTGCGAATGCCCACGTGTTTCAAGCTCGTGAGACCGGTCCTACCGCGACAGGCGATAGCTGGAGATCGGTCCCCACAGTCCAGTCGACTGTAAGACCCAGACCCCCACCGCTACAACGACGACGACGTTCAATATGGTCTTGATGCTGCCCGCCATCGGGATATATCGGTTGATCAGCCACAGAGCCATTCCCACGATGATCAGCGCGATCACTAGATTTACCAAAGGCATTTGTATACTCCTCGTGAGGTAAGAGGCAATCCATGATCCAAAGGGCGCCGGTCACCCCTGCCCGGCAATGCTGCACCGGGGCTCGCAAGCGTCCTTCAAGAGCATCTCCAGTCTGCTTTGCATTCCAGCAGCTCGTTGCGGCTACTCAGGTACTCATCCGCCCGAAGAATCGCGTTCACTTTAGCCTCGTCCAAGGTACTTTGAGCATGGTGCTCATCCACCACTTTGTGCTCGAGACGTGAATCCTCCACATAAACCATGAAGCCGCTCAAGCTGGATGTCGTGCGAATTCGTAACTCGAGCGGACCATATTCCGATCGGCAACCATTTTGGAGTTCCACGATACCCCTTCCGTTCCAGCTTTTCGATAAGAATCTATGTCGTTAGGAGCAGGTTCAGTGCCAGTCATCTTTCGACTCTGTCAGCTTCCGCCCCGACCTTAAGTGGTCAAGCGACCATCTAAGGTCACGCCTGACCTGAGTAGGACTCGAAACCTGATTCCTGGTCTTCAAGGAAATGCTCCGCGATGCGCAAAACCACTCCGAATCGATGAATGGCCTCCGTCGTGCCGTATAGAGGTCCGAGGAAAACATGAAAAAGCTTCAAACGGGTTTTGCCCTGATTGCTTTACTGGCTATGGGAGCGCTCGCGGGTTGTTCCGCGGCTTCTACCAAGTCAGCCGATGTCTCCAGCAGCATCCGTACATCGCTCGATCAGGCGGGATTTAAGGATGTATCCGCAAGCCAGGATCGCGACAAGGGCGTCGTCACCCTTAGTGGGCATGTCTTGGCCGACGCCGACAAATTGCGAGCTGAGTCCCTCGCGCAGACCATTGCCGTTGGCCAAGTGGTGTCGAACCAGATCGCGGTGGTCCCGGCCGGTTCGGAGAGCGACGCCAAAACGGTGAATTCGGATCTGGACAAAGGGATCGAAAAGAACCTGGACGCCGCACTCATCGAAGCGAAACTTCATGACACGGTAAAGTACAGCGTCAAGAATCACGTCGTCACGTTGAGCGGCGACGTCGAATCCGGCGCGGATCTGGTCCAAGCCGCGCAGATCGCAACCGCCGTGCCGAATGTGCAGCAGGTGGTGAACGAACTGCAGGTGAAGAGATCAAAAGCTACTTCGTCGAACTGACTTCAAAGAATCTGAAAGGAGTTCCACAAATGCCCAAAGAAGCACACACCTCCGCTGCCTATCATCACGAGAGAGCAGCAAAGAGTCACCGCGCCGCGGCGCAACATAGCAGCACCGGGGCCCACGACGCTTGCCTGGAGCATGCGGCCTCCGCCGTCGAACATTCGAAAAAGGCGGACGAAGCATCCAGGCTCGCTCACGAGAAATCCGTCCAGCGTGTCAAGGCAATACCGGTGGCCGCCAAATAGGCCTGCGAAGACCATGGGATTCTTTCCATGGGTAGTGAAGAAAGGGTATTGGAGAAAATTATGCTTTGGACTATTGTTGCTGTGTTATTGATTCTATGGCTGTTAGGATTCAGCCTGAGCTTCGGCGGAGGCCTGATTCATTTACTGCTGGTCGTTGCTCTCATCGTAGTCGTGATCAATCTGATCAACGGCCGAAGGGGACTAACCTAAACTGCTGCGACCAGATATGGTCGCAACAATTGAGGCCCGCCGTCTGATCAGTGCTAGAGTAGGTGCAGACCGCCATTCTCGACTTCCCCCAGTTTGCTGGACGCGCCGCCGTGTTCTCCAGGCCGCCGGCTTCCTGGATCGACGGGCGAAGGGAGTGAGTCCGTGATGGCCTCTCAGCCACAATCGGCGAGCTGGTTGGTGCAGAACGGACCCGGGGAGCTCGAACGTCTGCTTCGGGCGATCGTATTTCATCCATCCACCCCCATTCTGCTCGCTGACGATGATCGCCGCTACCGCGAAGCGAGCGTCGGTGCGAGCAAACTCCTGGGACTCCCGCGAGAAAAGATTATCGGCTGTAGCCTCGACGATTTCGCCGAGCCAACCTTCAAACCCGTGATTTCGAAACAGTGGCGTGCCTTTCTCGAGCAAGGCGAGCAGAAGGGAATGCTTAAGCTGCTGGGCCCGGGCGGCGAGCCGCGCGATGTCGAGTATTCCGTCAAACGGAACGTGCTGCCGGTGCGGCATCTGATGGTGCTGCAAGATAAGACGGCAACGGCCGATAAAGACCTGTCAAGTGCCGCGCCCGCCTGGGTCCAGGACTACGCGTTGTTTCTTCTGGATGTGGGCGGACAGATTGTGGAGTGGTATGCGGGAGCGGAACGCGTTTACGGCTACTTAAAGGATGAGGCCTGCGGCAAACACGTCGCCTTCCTTTATCCCGACGATGACGCTCCCGCAATTCTCCGGGAAAAGTTGAAGCGCGCGGCCGGCGAAGGCCACATCGGTTCCGAGGGATGGCACCTCAAGAGAGACGGCTCGCGATTCTGGGCTAACGTCATCACCATGGCGCTGAAGGACGAAAACGGAGAATTACAGGGTTTCGCCAGAGTGGTGCGGGATTTCAGCGATCGTCATGAGCGGGACGAAAAGCTGCGCCGCAGCCGCGCCCGGCTTCGGCCGCTCCCTGCGGAATCCACCATCGCCGGCATTGTTTCCGGCGAATTCGATCAGGTGCCTGAGGCGAACGACGCGTTTCTTGACCTGGTCGGCTATACTCGCGAGGATTTGCAGGCAGGCCGTCTGCATTGGCCCGACCTGACCCCCCCGGAATATATCGGTCTCGATGAACTGGCCCACGAAGAGGGATTGCGGTTCGGCGCATGCACGCCGTTTGAAAAAGAATTGATCCGCAAAGACGGGTCCCGGGTGCCCGTTCTCGTCGCAACCGCAGTACTTAAACTGTCTCCGTTCCGATGGATAACGTTTGTACAGGACCTGCGCGAGCGGGATCGGCAGGAGAATATCGACGGGGAAATAGTCGATGTCCAGGGCAACTTTGAGGAAATTATCGGAACCAGCCCCGTCATGAAGCGGGTCATGGGTCAGGTGGAGGTGGTAGCGCCAACCGACGCCACAGTGTTGATCCTCGGCGAAACCGGAACGGGCAAGGAATTGGTCGCGCGAGCCATTCACCGAATAAGTCCGCGCAGAAATCTTCCGTTTATCAGCTTGAACTGTGCGGCCATCCCCACAGGGCTGCTCGAAAGCGAGCTGTTCGGCTACGAGCGCGGCGCGTTTACTGGGGCTCTGTCGCAAAAGATCGGCCGTTTTGAAATGGCGAATCGCGGGACGTTATTCCTGGACGAAGTTGGCGATATTCCTCTCGATCTGCAACCGAAACTGCTGAGGGCTCTGCAGGAGAAGGCATTCGAGAGGTTGGGCGGCACGCGCACAATCCCAATTGATGTTCGCCTGGTGGCGGCAACCAACCGGAACTTGACCCAGATGATGGGAGATAAACTGTTTCGCAGTGATCTCTATTACCGGCTGAAGGTCTTCCCAATCGCTACCCCGCCATTGCGTGATCATCCTGAAGACATACCGATCCTGGCACGGCACTTTACGAAGAAATACGCGGCGAAAATGGATCGTACCATTGAAAAAATCCCGTCCGAGACCATGCGCGCCTTGGTGAGCTGGCCTTGGCCGGGGAATGTTCGAGAACTCGAAAACTTCATGGAGCGATCGGTGATCCTTTCGAGGGGACCAAGCCTCCGTGCTCCGATAGCTGAACTTCGCGCCGCGGCGGCCGAAGGAACGGGATCTACCCTTGAGGAAATGGAGCGCGAATACATCTTGCGTGTCTTCCGCGAGACAGGCGGCGTAGTCAGCACCACCGCCACTCGTCTCGGCATGCCGCGAACTACGCTAAACGCGATGATGAAGAAACTCGGAATTTCCCGCACGGATCTGTGAAACATGTTCCGTTGCCTGGTTACCTGGGAATGGAACTTTACGTCCCGACTAGGCGCCAGCGACGAACTGAGTTTTGCTTAGCTGGGCTCGTCCTTGTCCACATTTACATCGGCCGCTGTGTCGCGGTGTTGTCAAACTCTTGCGGGCGAACAGTTTCTGGGCGGTAACGACACCGACCTGCCCGCCCTTTCCTCCCGCCGCGCACGCCGAAATGGAAACGCACTCCATCCCATCGCGAAATTCCGAGTTATTTCACCCAGAATGACCACTCCCTAGCATATTCTTTCCTCTTCTCCTTCAACCACATCGCACTTACACCGAACCCCGAAATCAGCCCCCCCGCATAATCTCGAAGCAGAGAGCGGCGCTGGGTTCGTTTCGTAAAAAAGGGGATCGATCCCACGAATATTAGTTCTTTGACATGCAGGCAGGCCCGCGCGGACGGGACAACTCCCTCTACGCCGGCCCGTCGTTCAACGTGTGTACAGCCTACATTCCTCTGACCAGGCGACGGGATTGCAGGCCGGGCATATTTCGGCCGCCGTCGTCGACCTGAATGGCCTGTTGAAGACGCTTGCGGCCCGGGGATACACGGTCGCGGGGAAGCACCTGACGACGAATTTCCTGGGCGGCTTGTTCTCGCTGGACGGGATTCATCCGACCAACACGGGCTACGCGATCCTCGCCAATATTTACATCGAAGCGATGAACACCGCCTTCGGCACCAAGATTCACGAGGTGAATATTCCGAGCGTCGCAAATCATGATCCTCTGGTTCCGTGATCAGGTGGCGAGAACCACGAATGATCGACCTTAAACCATCGGAGCGTGAGAGGATAGTTCGGATGGCGAAAGAAGTTACCTTCGACACGGTGCGCAAACTCGCGCTTGGCCTTCCAGGCGTCGTCGAGGGCACCTCCTTCGGCGCGCCGGCCCTCAAAGTAAGCGGCCAGTTGCTGGCATGCATTCCAACACACAAATCTGCCGAGCCCGACTCGCTCGTGGTCCGCGTGGACGCCGACGATCGCGAAGAGTTGATCGCAGCGGACCCCGATACCTACTACATAACAGACCATTACAGGGGCTATACGTGTGTGCTGGTTCGCTTATCGCGGATCACTCGGGAAGCCCTGCGGGATCTGTTGCGCGGCGCCTTGAGCTTCCTCACGAAAAAGCAAGCCCGTAGTCGCCGGTCTGACTCGCCTGGTCGACCCAAGTAAATCCCCACCACCAAACCTGCTCTCAAGTAGTCACTGGGCGGCCTGCTTGCCCCGACCCTTGGGCATAACGAACAGCGTGAAAAAAGAAACCGTGCCGCTCCGAGGGCTCGGGAGATGCGCTCGTTCAGACTATCGGGGTGCCTCTGATCTTTGGGTCAACCTCTGGTCCGGCCGGGATCGGGGAGCGTCAATCTCTTGTATACTAGCCAGGACCTTGCACTCATCTTGATGGACTCCTTAGACGATTGGAGGCACGCATGACGCGAGGACACGTGTCTGGGTTTTTGACGTTGGTATTTTTCGCCGTTCCGATTTGCGCGACCGGCGCCGCCAAAGTCGATTTTAAGAAGGACGTGCAGCCCATCTTCAGGGCCAACTGCATCGGCTGCCATGGTCCTACCCAACAGAAGAACGGGTTTCGTCTAGACCGCCGCAGCGCCGCGATGAGGGGTGGGACGCTGGCCATGATCGGACCCGGAAACGCTGCCGCCAGCCGCCTCTATCTTCGACTGATGGGCAGCGATTACGGGATGCAAATGCCACCGACCGGGCCGCTGGGCGCGACGCAGATTGAGATCATCAAGAACTGGATCGACCAGGGTGCCGAATGGCCGGACGACGTTTCCGGCGAGACGCCGCCTCCGCCTCCGGACGCGAAAGCCGCGCAGATGATGCGAGCGGTACGGGACGGCGACGCCGCGGCAGTTCGAAAGGCGCTCGATGCCGATCCCAAGGTCGTCACGCGAAAAGGGCCGGGCGGCGCCACGCCTTTGATGTACGCGGTGCTTTATAGTGACGCGGCGACGGTGCGCCGTTTTCTCGAAGCAGGCGGCGATCCGAATGTTCCCAACGACGCCGGCGCTACCGCCCTGATGTGGGCCGCGGGCGACGCGGAGAAGGCGCGGCTTCTTCTGGATCGGGGCGCTAAGGTGAACGCGCGTTCGGATTCCGGGCGCACACCGCTGCTGATCGCCGCGGGCCGTATGAACAACTCCGCCGTCGTCAAGCTGCTGTTGGATCGCGGAGCGGACCCGTCGGTGGAGTCGCCGGGCTTGTTCTTTCCAATGACGCCACTGGCGGAGGCAGCGTCCACGGGTGATCCGAGCGTGGTGCAGATGCTGCTCGATCATGGCGCCGATGCGAAGGCCGCTGGATTGGCGCCGGGCTTTTTTGCGCTGGCGACCGGCTGTGGACGGTGCGGCGACTTGGTCCTGAAGCCACCGATGGCGACTCCCCTGGCGGTGATGCTTGCGCCACCGCTCGGATCGGGCAGCCATATTCCGCGACTGCTGCAGATGGGCGCCGACGCCAATGCTAAAGATCCGGGCGGAACGCCGTTGATCGTTCTGGCATGCAGTTCCGACGCGAGCCAGGTCGCGATGGACGCCGTCAAATCTCTGATTGCCCACGGCGCGGACGTGAACGCGAAAAATGCGGCGGGAGAGAGCGCTCTCGATCTGGCCAGGAAGCGAGGCAATGCCGCGCTCGTGAAGCTTCTGGTGGAAGCGGGAGCGAAGGAAGCGGCGCGCCCCGTGCCGGACCCCGTAGCGAAGCCGACGGTATCCGCCCGAGCGGCGGTGGATCGGAGCATCCCTTTGCTGCAAAAGACGGATTCGATTTTCGTGCAGAAGGCGGGATGCGTTTCGTGCCACAGCGATTCGCTCGAGGCTTTGGCGGTATCCGCCGCGCGCAAGGCGGCAATTCCCATCAACGACCAGATGGCCAGCGCAGACTTGAAGGCCGTCGGGACCTACGCCGACAGCTGGCGCGAGCGCAGCCTGCAAGGCATCGGAATTCCTGGCGACGGCGACACAATGGGTCTGCTTCTGGTCGGAATGGCGGCGGAGAACTATGCCCCCGACGCGACCACCGATGCTATGGCGGCGTTTCTCAAGAGCAAACAAATTCCTAACGGCATGTGGCCGGTATCGGGACACCGCCCGCCGCTCGAATCCAGCAGCCTGGTCACCACAGTTCTGGCGACACGGGCGATTCAACTCTACATGCCAAAGACGCAGCGTGCCGAATATCAGCGTTCGGCTGATCTGGCGAAATCCTGGATCGCTCAGGCGCGGCCGCAGGACACTCAGGAACGTGCGTTTCAACTGCTCGGGTTCAAGTGGACCAATACGGAGCTCGAACGCATCGAGCGGGCTGCCAGCGAACTGATCGGCCAGCAGCAGGCCGACGGCGGCTGGCCGCAGATCTCGTCGTTGGGAAGCGATGCTTATGCCACTGGCCAGGCGCTGTACGCTCTTTATGAAAGTGGCGCGATTTCAGTGTCCGATCCTGCGTACCAGCACGGAGTTCGCTTCCTGATCAACTCACAGCTTGAAGACGGATCATGGCACGTCCGCTCGCGCGCGGCGCCGGTTCAGCCCTACTTCGAAAGCGGATTCCCGCACGGTCACGATCAGTGGATCTCGGCCGCAGCGACCAGTTGGGCAACGCTGGCGCTAATCCCGGCAGCGCGTTAACTTCGGCAGCCGGAACGGACCGCGCTCGGGGCGTTAATGCTGCACATCAGGTCGATTTCTGAGTAGCCTCTGGCGACTTGAATTGATGTCATCGTCCTCGCAAGAGACGGGGGAACCTCATGCTGGCCAAGAACACTTACATCGCCTTATCATTATTGCTGACGTGCTGCCTGGCACTCTCTTTGGCGAGCTGCCAGAGTTCCTCCTGGCATCTGGCGGCCGCCAAAAAGGGCGGCACCGTCGAGCTTTGCCTTTCGAACGGAAACGAATGCCCGCAGGCCGGCGGCGTTTCTCTCAGCTCGATTTCCGTTTATCGCTGGGACAACATGCACGACAACGAGCTCGTGTGGGACACAGAAGCGAAAAATCCGATTACCGCTGGCAGTATAAGCGGCGTGGTTACCTTCGGGGTGCCGCCTAAAGACTGGATCAACAAGCTGGCGCCGCCCGCCCTGGTTTGCGGAAAGGCATACCTCGTTAATCCGGGAGCCCATTACTTCGCGCTGAAATGCGACGGGACCGTCGTCGTATTCGATGATCCGCATCTGGAAGAGTTTTTCAGGGCAAATGGACCCGCGGAACCGATGAAATAAAATCTAAGGGCCCACCGAATGGCCGACCATCCGGACGATATCCCGCCAACCTACCTCAAGAAGGGCGCTTTATCAAAAAGTCACGCGGCGCGGCAGCGAACTCCTAGACGTTCGCGGCGTCCACCAGCGGCGCACCGGGACACGACTCGGGTGAACCGGGCCAACTCGATCCGCGGTATTTGCCGAGGACGCGCCCGACGAACAGAATGACTGGAAAGACGATGCGCTGAATGGCTTGGGGCGGAGTCGCAATCAACTGTGAGTTGCGATGGCGCCACAGCACGTGCGCTATATAGAAGATCGATGGCCGACCGTTCGGGCTGGCGTTGACCACCGCAAACACCGCCTGGAGGTAGCGATCCAAGTCGACCGCCGGAATTGCCTGACCGCTGAACTCCAAGAGATCGTCGCCCGCGTTCCACCATTTGTGACGAGTGCCGGCGGCAAAGACTGCGGTCCCGCCGGCTGGCACTACTATCTTCTCTTTTCCGACTTGGGCGCCGAGTGTTCCGGCTTTCACCTGGCCCTCCTCCCGTTCATGGAAATGCACATGAAGAGGCGGGCCGCTCGTTCGGGGCGGCAGGGTTCCATCGAGGTTCAAAACGATTTGGCCCTGGGCGTCGCGCATTCGGCTCAGGCGCAGGATCTCTCCGGTGTGCCGGTTCGTGATTGTCACAGAGTTATCCACGATTTTCCTCACTTTTGCCGTCTCAGCTCCGAAAAACTTCCCGCCATTTTATCACTGGGCCTCCAGCCCGCGGCGGATCGTCCGCAGAAGGTGGTCCAAGCTTGGCCGTTAGCTAGTCCTGAATCACACGCCCCTCGGAAACAGCGGCCTACGATGTGCCGCGTTATCCGCCCGAAGCAGGACGGCCACATCAGGATTAAAATCGTGTGGTGCCTCAACCGATCCGGCTGCGACTTCGGGATGATGGGGTGGGCACGCGAAAGAGGTTGCATAGGTTGAGAAGGCGATGGCTTCGGTTCAGAGGTTCAGCAGCTACGATTCCGAATCGCGGAACGCTATGAAGCGGATCTTGGCGACGCCGTGGATTCTCATCGTTTGCTGGGCGATGTGCCAGCCCTTGCTCGCCATCGACCCCGACCGCCGGCTCGACCAGCTTTACCACACGGAGTGGACGGCGAAAGACGGAGCGCCGACTTCCGTATACGCATGGGCGGAGACTCCAGACGGATTTCTGTGGTTCGGCAATCCGAGCGGGCTATTTCGATTCGATGGCGCCAGGTTCGAGCGCTACGATGTTTTATCCGGCGTGGCGATGCCAGGAGCGGGCGTTACGGCATTGACTACACTTCCGGATGGAAGCCTCCTGATCGGGTGGCTCGTGGGCGGCGGCGTCAGCCGGCTTAAAGACGGGAGGTTCACCGACTACGGAGGTCCGGGCAGCGGTCTCTCTCACAACCCGGAGGTGCTACGGTTCCAGAAGGGCGGCGACGGCTCGTTTTGGGCGTTGGTGGCTAACACAGGTATCTTCCGGCTGGACGAAAGCGGACACTGGCACAGAATTGGACCCGAGTTACCCATCCACCCGACTTTGAACATACCTTTCTATGCCGACCGGCGAGGAACTTTATGGGTAGGCACAGAGAAACAAATGTTCTTTCTGCGGCGAGGGGAAACGACATTCCATGAGATTCGGGGCGGCGGCCTGTATATGACGCAATCCCCTGACGGTACGTTGTGGCTTCAGAGTCCTGGCTCCATCCGGACCATCGATGAAAACGGAATAGGAGCTGAGATCATGGCTGCCCCGCCGAAGGAGCCCTTTGGGGCGCGTATCTTCGCAGACTCCGAAGGAAGCATTTGGTCGGGCGGCAACGGCAAAGGCATTTTGCGAATCGAGCATCCCGCAAATCGGTCCGCCAGTAAGCAAGTTCCAGCGGAGAAGTTTATGACTGACGGCGGGCTGATCAACGACATATTCCAGGATCGCGAAGGGAACGTATGGGTCACCACGGCTAGGGGCATCGAAAGCTTTCGGCAGTCGAATGTCGTTCCGGTCAAGTTCCCTACGTCGGCAGTGTACGCATTTCTCGATGGCTCGGCAGAGGACGTGCGGGTGATCAGTTGGTTTCCAGGGGTGGTGCTGACCATCAAGAATGGATCGGTGGCGGGCACTCGTCCATGGGCGTTTAAAACGTTGTATGTCTATCACGGCAAGAACGGCGTAACCTGGCTCGGAACGGAAGATCGCGGCGTCGTCAGAGTTGTGAAGGACCAGGGGAAACCGGTGGACACGCCAGGAATGACGGTCGGCGCGATCACGGAGGACGAAAAGGGAAGGGTTTGGGCGTCCGTCGGCGGCAAAGGATTGTTCGGTCTGGAGAATGGGAAGTGGAGGAACGCCACGGAACTGGGAGGCCCTCCGCAGCGTCCCCTCTCGTCCTATACCGATTCGACCGCCCGCACCTGGTTCGGTCTTTTCGACAACCGGGTGGCGATGCTGGCACATGATAAGTTCACGACTTTCGGCGTGAAGGAAGGCGTCCACGTCGGATCTTGCGCGGGCATTCAGGAGGCGGACGGCGCCATTTTCATCGGGGGCGAGCATGCTTTGGAAATGTTCGATGGACGGAACTTTCTACCCGTCGTTCCTAACGATCGGGAGGCGTTCGAAGAAATTTGGTCTCTCTTAGCGTCGGACCGGAGCGGCCTTTGGTTCGCCGAGACGCGCGGCATCGCTCATATCCCCATCGGTGAAATCCGTCAGCTCAAGAATAACCCCAGACATAAAGTCTCTTACGAACTCTTCGACCTTCACGATGGGCTTCCTTCGGCCCCCCAGCGCTCGGCGTACCGGCCGTCGTCGTTTGAAAGCCCGGACGGACGGATCTGGTTCGCGACGGAGACGGGAGTGGCGTGGATCGATCCGAACCACATGGTCCACAATTCCGTCGCTCCCGGGGTCGCTGTCGATTCCGTCACGGTGAACGGAATGGCGTACCATTTTTTCTCACCCCCCACGCTGCCGGCCCGGACCACCAGCCTCAGGATCGCGTACACCGCGGCCAGCATGACGATTCCGGAGCGGGTTCGCTTTCGCTTCAAGCTGGATGGCGTGGATAAAAACTGGCAGGATGCGGGTACGCGCCGCGAGACAACGTACACCAACCTGGGACCCGGATCGTATCGCTTTCACGTGATCGCGTGTAACGACGACGGCGTCTGGAATGAGGCCGGCGCGGTTTCGAGTTTCACCATCGCTCCTACGTTTTATCAAACGGTTTGGTTCCGCGGGTTGTGCGTATTGCTGACCGGCTGTCTGATATTCGCCGCCTACCGGTTCCGGGTGAGGCAGATCGCCACCGCGATGAACCTTCGATTTAATGAGCGCCTGCTCGAACGCGCCCGCATCGCACGCGATTTGCACGACACACTCTTGCAGAGCTTTCACGGGTTGATGCTCCGGTTCCAAATCGTCAGCGACCTGCTGCCTGAAGGAGAGGCGAAAGATGAACTGGAAAGAACCCTCGACCAAGCCGACCGTGCGATCGCTGAGAGCCGGAGCGCCGTCCATGACTTGCGAGCGTCGGCAACCGACAGCAGTGATTTATCAGAAGCGTTGAACGCATCGGGCATCGAACTTTCTGGGATCCACGGGGCGGCTTTCAATTTAACGGTAGAAGGCGCCGTCATGGACCTTGTCCCCGTCATCAGGGATGAGCTCTACCGCATCGCGCGAGAGGCCTTGAGCAATGCGTTCAATCACGCGCGCGCCCGACATATTGAGGTCGAAATCGGCTACGGACCGCAGGCCCTCCGGCTACGAATTCGCGACGATGGAGAAGGCATTCCATCCGAAGTTTTGGCCCACGGCCGCGCGGAACACTTCGGCCTTCTGGGAATGCGCGAACGCGCCAAACAGATCGGCGCGGAGCTGACCATCTGGAGCCGCCCTGGCGCCGGAACGGAAATCGATTTGAGCCTGGCGGGCAAAATCGCTTACGGCACCTCGCCACAGGGATCCTGGTTCCGCAGATTCCAACAGAAAAAGCATGACGGGTCGGGAACCGCCTAGTCAACTTGGGTGAAGCGCTTCCAAGCCGTTATATACTGCCCCATGATGATGAGGATTTTCACGAGTGGTTCATACATCCTGACTCGCGTGTCGCGGATGCCATATTGGGTTTTCGTTGTTTCGAGCATCCTGGCATCAGGTTTCGCGGCAACTGCGCAGATCAATCCCGACCTGTATGCGGGGCTCAACTGGCGAAACGTGGGGCCTTTCCATGGCGGGCGAATCTCCGCCGTCGCGGGCGCCATAGGCCAGCCGGGGATTTTCTATGCCGGCACGCCGCTGGGCGGTATCTGGAAAACCACCAGCGCCGGCGTCACCTGGTTTCCCATCTTCGATCAGGAGAAGAGCGTCGATAGTATCGGAGCCATCCAGGTCGCTCCCTCCAATCCCGATATCGTGTATGCAGGCGCGGGCGACCCCATTCTGGGCAGCCTCGGCAACGGCATGTGGAAGTCCATCGATGCCGGCAAGACCTGGCAGCACATTGGCCTCGAAGATACGGTGAAGATCACCGGCATCGTGGTCGATCCCGCCGATCCCAACCTGGTGCTCGTCTCCGCCCTCGGCGATGCCACCCGCCACGGCGGCGGTGTGTATCGATCCACCGACGGCGGGCAGACCTGGACCAACGTCCTCAAGCCCGCCGACTACGATGGCGCGCGCGATCTCCAGTCCGCGTACGACGACCCCAGCGTGATGCTGGCCGCCACGCAGGGAACCGGCGGCGGCCCTGGCGGCGGCGGTGGGGCGCGCGGTCGCGGCGCGAAAGACAAGCCGCCCCTGGTGTTCAAGTCCACGGATGAGGGCAAGACCTGGACCGAGATCAAGATTCCGCCCTTCGCGGGCCGCGTTTCAGTCGCCGTCGCCATGCACACTAAGGGCGAGCGCATGTACATCGTCGGCAATGCCATTGAACACGGCTCCGGACTGTACCGATCCGACGATGGTGGCGCCAACTGGAAGCACATGGCCGGGAACGACCTGCGGATCGCCCAGCGGATCAGCAACGGCCAGGGCAATTACAGCAGCGGCGTGTTCGTGGACTCGCAGAATCCGGACGTTGTGTACACCATGAGCACCGCCATGTACCGCTCGACCGATGGCGGCCTCACCTTTGAGCCTTTCAAGGGCGCGCCCGGCGGTGAGGACTACCACAAGCTGTGGATCGACCCCACGAACGGCCATCGCATGCTGGTCGGCTCCGACCAGGGCGCAAGCGTCACGCTGGACAACGGCCGCACCTGGAGTCTCTGGTACACCGAGGTCATTTCGCAGATCTACCACGTAGCCACCGACAGCGCATATCCGTACCACATCATGGGTGCGCAGCAGGACACCGGCGCCGTCATGATCTCGAGCCGCGGCAACTGGGGACAGGTGAACTTCACCGACTGGAGCCCGGTGCCGTCGTCTGAGTTCGGCGTCGATAGACCCGATCCCAAAAATCCGAACATCATCTATGGCGTTGGATATGGTCCGGGAGGAGGTGGCAGCGGCCTCGTCAAGATCGATATGACCACCGGCCAGTGGGAGAACGTCGCGCCCAACTTCGGAGCCGATCAAGACAAATACCACGCCTCGCGCGATTTCGAGAAGAAATTCGACCTCGCGTTCGATCCCAGCGCTCTCTACGTTGCCTACCAGTGCCTTCTGGTCTCGCGCGACGGCGCCCATTCCTTTACTGTCGCGAGCCCCGATCTGACCACGGCCAAGGGCAAACCCCAGGTGGCCTGCGGCACTGCGCCGCCGGAGCCGCCATCGCCCCCACAGCCTCCGCAGCCGAACCCCACGCCGGCCGGAGCGCAGGCACGAACGGAAGCGCAAGCACCGAGGCCGGGCGCCCCACCGGCCCCTCCCTCGATCAGCGACTTCTCCCTATCCAGGGTCAAACGCGGCGTCATCTGGACGGTCAGCAGCAACGGACAGATCTACAACACCATGAATGGCGGCAAAACGTGGACGAACGTCACCAACATCGCCGACGTTCCGCCCCACACCATCTTCAACACCATCGAGGCAGGCCACGACGTCAAGACCGCCTTCGTCGTCGCTCGCATTGGCGCCGAGCGCGGCCAAACGTTACCCCCCGATGTGAACCCCAGATGTGCCGCTCATCTGGCGCACCACCGACGCGGGCAAGACATGGGCCAGCATCGTCAACGGCCTGCCGCGCGACGAGCGCACCGGAAGCTGGATCAACAATCTGCGAGTCGATCCCGAGCAGCCAGGCTTGCTCTTCGCCGGATCCGAGACCACCGTGTATGTCAGCTTCGATAATGGCGATCACTGGCAGTCGCTGCGCCAGAACCTGCCGAGCACCTCCATCCGCGGCCTGGAGGTCCACACCGATCACCACCAGAACGACCTGGTGATCGCCACCTACGGCCGCGGCTTCTGGGTTCTCGACGACATCACGCCGCTGCGCCAGATCGCGGCCAACGCCCAAGCCATCAGCGCGTCGTCCGTCTATCTCTTCCAGCCCGAGGAGGCCATTCGCGCACGCATCAACAGCAACTGGGATCAACCCTTCTCCGTCGAAGTGCCCCACGCGCCCAATGTGCCTTATGGCGCGATCGTGGATTACTACCTAAGCCATGAGCCCAGCGGGCCAATCCAACTCGCAGGTCTTCGATTCGAAGGGCAATCTGGTGCGCACGATGTCCAGCACGCCGCCGCCGCCCATCGAGGGCGCGGCGTATCCCCACTACTGGCTTGCCGCTCCCGAGACTCGCGTCCTCTCGACGCATGTTGGTCTCAACCGCGTCAACTGGAACCTGCAGTATGACGATCCGCCCGCCCTGCGGCACGACCTCGAGAATCAAATGAACATGGTGGAGGGCTCCACCACGCCCGGCCCGCACGGGCCGCAGGTGATTCCCGGCGTCTATACGCTGAAGCTGACCGTTGACGGCAAGGTCTTTACGCGCGATGTCACCGTCGTGAACGATCCACGCGTCGGCGAAGAGTCCCGCAATCATGAACGCCCTGCGTACCCAGAACAAGCTCACTCTTCTTTCCGTGCAGGGGATGGAGCATAGCTTCGCAGGCCATGAGGAAGTGGATGCGGTGCAGGACCAGCTCGCGACCCTGATGAAGGGGAACCTGCCCGCCGATGCGGCCGAGCAGGCCAAAACACTTAAGGCCAGTCTGACCAAAATTGGCGGCGTCATACCGCCTGAAGGCAGAGGCGGTGGAGGCCGCCAGCCGCCATCCAATCCCAATGCGCTGCAATCTTTCTACGAACTGAACAACGCATTCAACGCCATGGTCAGCATGATGCAGATCGGCCTCGATATGGCGCCTACCCCCACCCAGGTCACCACCTGGCAGAAGGATTGCACAGACTTGAACCGTACCACGAGTGCCTGGGAGGACGCCCTGAAGCAGGTCACCGATTTCAATGCGATTCTGGTCAAAAACAACTTGCAGGAGATGAAGATTGCCCACACCAAGCTCGCCGTTTCAACGTGCAGCTTTATGCCCGAGCCAGCCAAGAAGGCGAAGAAGTAACTTGACCCGGCTCGCTTTGCTTCAAAGTGATGCCTAAACGCCCTGGTCGCAACGGTGCGAGGTCAGAGAGCGGACGGATCGTCGTTGACTCGGAGAAAGCTTGATGAAGGGCTCATCTTCGAGAGGCGTCGGACCGCCTGATGTGCAACATTATCGTCCCAAACCTTGAGCGCCTGGTGGTCAATTGCTCAAGCCGATAGCCGAATCGACGGATCGGTCGCGTCGGAGTGTCGATGCTGGATCGATCGCTGCCGCGCGACGAGACGGAATCCAGGAGGCAGCAAGCGTTGCCGCCGCGACCGACAGGATCGCGCCCGCATAGGCGAGTGGCTCATAGGTGTTCACCATTTCGAGAATCGAGGCAAAAATTCGCGAAATTCCGATCGCTGCTGCGACTCCGATCAACAGTCCGGTCCCGATGAGGCGTAACGATTGCGCGAGAACCATTCCCACTATCGAGCGGGCAGACGCGCCAAGCGCGATTCGAATGCCGATTTCCTTAACCCTCTGGGCCACCAGAAACGAAACGACACCGTAGATTCCGGTTATCGTTAAAACGAGCGCGAGCGCCCCCAGCAATCCCGCGATTGCCGAACTGATGCGAAGCGAAAAAATCTCCGCTTCGAGCATCTCTGGCATTGGTAGGATTCTCAGAGTCGCCGACGAATCCAGACTGACAATCTCATGATGACTATGTCGCGCGCGCGTTCCGTGAACGGCGAGCGGACTCTCGCGAGCAGAAGCCTCCACAAAGTTCTCTAACTAAGCGATCTTTCCGACGCCGCAGCCGAAAATGGAGGCCGGCCCCTAAGCGCACCTTAAGGTTGGATTGTTACGATTTTGTCACGATGCGCTTCAGGAGACTTGGCATCTCGCCCCTTTGGACCCTTCTGTGGAGCGCGCTCGTTTTCGCGCAGGCACGGGGACCGTACTCGATTTCGGGAACGGTGACCGATCCGACTGGGGCCGGAATTCCCGACGCGCAAGTTCAGGCGCGCGAACGCGGGCAGGGCAGCACGATCGCCAAGACACGAACCGATAGCAACGGAACCTTTCATCTTGAGGGGGTGCCGGACGGGCGGCTCGATCTGGTGATTGAACGCGATGGCTTCGCCGCGCAGACGGTTCGGCTGGCGGTGAGGGGCCAGTCGCCCGCGCCGGTTCGCGTGGAGCTCCAGCTCGCGAGCGTGCACCAGGAGGTTGAGGTCAACGACTCCGCGACGAAGGTCAGCACTGAGTCATCCGACAATCTGGATACCGTCGCCATGGACCGGAAGATGATGGACAACCTTCCGGTGTTCGATCAGGATTACGTCACGGCCATGTCACAGTTTCTCGATGCCGGATCGATCGGCACCAACGGTGTGACGCTGGTGGTGAACGGCATGGAGCAGCAGAACATCGGCGTCACCGCATCCGCCATTCAACAGGTGAAGATCAACCAGAATCCGTATTCGGCGGAGTTCTCGCGTCCCGGCCGCGGCCGTATCGAAGTGATCACCAAGCCCTCCACCCAGCGCTATCACGGGACGTTCAACTTTCTATTCCGCGACTACCATTTGAACGCGCGCGATCCGTTCGCGGCCACTCGTCCTCCGGAACAGAAGCGCATTTACGAGGGCAGCCTGCTCGGGCCACTGGGCCACAGCAAGAAGAATTCGTTCCTCATTTCGGTGGATCGCCAGGAGCAGGACCTGCAAGCTGTCATTTACGCGATCGCGCCCGGCGGATTTTTGCAACAGACAGCTCCGAATCCGCAACGAAACACGGAGGTTTCCGCGTCAATAACGCACCAGTTCACCGAAGATCACATGGCGACGCTGCGCTACAACTTCCATGACTCGAGCGAGCAGAATCGCGGCGTCGGCGGCTTCGTCCTTCCCGAGGCGGGCATGAACGTGCGCGATCGCGAAGATGAGATTTACTACAACGACAGTCTGGTGATCTCGACGTCGCTGCTGAACCAGTTCCGCATCGTGGTGGGGCGCGACCATAATCCGACCACTAGCATCAGCGACGCTCCGGGGATCGAGGTTCCCGGGTCGTTCATCGGGGGCGGAGCGCAGGCCGACAGCCTGCATACCGAGAACCACACTAACCTCAACGAAATCGTCAGCTGGAACAAGGGAAACCACAGCATCCGCGGCGGAATCAACGTGCCTGACATCAGCAGACGCGGGCTGGACGACCATACCAACGCGCAGGGCACTTACTATTTCTCCACGCTGCAAGATTACTCACTCGCGCAGCCGTACTCGTTCATCCAGCAGCAGGGAGACGGACATATCGTCTTCCTCGAAGCGGTGGTGGGCGGCTTTCTTCAGGACGACTACCGCATCCGGCCGAACCTCACCCTCTCGATGGGAATACGCTACGACTGGCAGAATTATTTTCACGACAACAACAATTTTTCGCCGCGCCTGGCGCTGGCGTTCGCACCGGGTAAAGGCCGCAAAACCGTGCTGCGCGCGGGCGGCGGAATTTTTTACGACCGGACAGGGAACGGTCCGATCTTCGATCTGGAACGATATAACGGCTTGCGTCTGAGGCAGATCGTGCTTACCGATCCATTGTATCCCGCGCTTGTACCCGGCGCGGACGGTCTGGGCGCCTCGCCGATCACCTTGGTGCGGCTCGATCCGACTGTCCGCATCCCATATCTGGCGCAGTTCAGCGGAGCAGTCGAACGCCAGCTTCACGGGGATACGACGCTCTCGCTCACCTACTGGGGGAGCCGTGGTGTCAGCCTGTTCCGCTCACGCGACGTGAATGCGCCTCCGCCACCGGACTATGTCACGCGTCCGAATCCGGCAATCGGCGTGGATCGACAGATTGAGTCTTCGGGTCACCTGGAGAGCAACGCGCTGGAGATTTCGCTGCGCGGAAAAGTCACGCGCTGGTTCCAGGGCATGGTCCAATACACGTTCGGCAAGACGATGAACGACGTCCCCGGCAATTACGCGGTGAGTACGCGCGGCGCGGGAATCAATTCATTTCCGGCCAACGATTACGATCTTTCGGGCGAGTGGTCGCGCGCCGATTACGACGCCCGCCATCGACTGAACCTGATGGGGACCATCCACGCCGCTAAGTATCTCGACTTCGGCGTCAACGTGGCGATGAGCAGCGGGCTGCCGTACACGGAGACGACGGGTCTCGACGAGTATCACACCGGCTACGCCAACGCGCGTCCGTCGGGAGTGCCGCGAAATTCCTTGCAGGGTCCGGGTTACGCGGAGTTGGATCTGCGCTGGTCGCACCCGTTTCCGCTGTCGCACAAAAAGGAAGGCCCGCTACTCACCGTTGCTCTCGACGCGTTCAACCTGACCAATCGAGTAAACGACCTGAGTTACGTCGGCGATCTCAGTTCGCCTTTCTTCGGACAAGCCGTCGCTGCTAAGCCTCCGCGGCGCCTTCAGCTCTCGTGCCGGTTCGAATTTTAAAGAGTCGATACAGTCCCTAACCGGCGGATCCTTCGAGCGTCCAACGCTTTTATGCAGAGCAGTGAGGTCCGCGCCAATCCGGGCTCTCACGCGACCCGTGGTCCTGCCGCTGACGAAAATTAACGCTTGCTGGTAACCATTGCGATCGTTCGGAGTATTGTAACCGAGGAGCGCGGCGGGCGATTTCGCGAACCGATGCGCCGGTTTGCTCGTATTTAAGGCGGAGCCTGGTAGCAGGCGCACCATCAAGAAGAAACGTATGACGGACCTACAAGAAGCGATTCGGCAACTCAAAAAGGCACCCGGATTCACCGCGACTGCGGTGATCACACTGGCACTGGGTATCGGCGCAACAACGGCCATTTTTACCCTGGTGCATCAGGTGATGCTCAAATCTCTGCCGGTCACCAAGCCCTCCGAGCTCTGGCGCGTGGGCGACAAGGTCCGCTGCTGCAACTGGGGCGGCTATACCCAGGACAACGACGGCGATTTTGCACTTTTCTCCTGGGAAGCGTACAGGAATTTCCGCGAGCACACGCCCGAGTTCAGCGATCTGGCCGCGCTACAGGCCGGTAACGCCAATCTCGGCGTCCGTCGCGCCGGATCGCAGGGGCCTGTCGATACCCGCAACGGCGAATACGTCTCCGGCAATTTCTTCCGCACCCTGGGCGTCCAACCCTGGATCGGGCGGCTCATGACCGACGACGACGATCGAGAAGGCGCGGCTCCCGTAGCCGTCATGAGTTATCACATCTGGACCGATAAGTATGGCTCGGATCCTTCGGTGGTCGGCGCCAGCTATCAGATCAACGGTCATGCATTCACGGTGATTGGAGTGGCGCCGCCTGGTTTCTTCGGAGCCAAGCTTGGCGGGGGCACGCCCGACATCTGGATTCCGGTCACCACGGAACCGGTGCTGGCCGGCGAAGCCCCGCGTCTCAAAAGACCGAACGCGAACTGGCTCGACATCCTCGGCCGGGTGCGTCCTGACGTTAATCCCAAAACGCTCGAAGCGAAGCTAAGAGTCGAATTACTGGGCTGGCTCGGCGGCCACGTGCCCGATATGGAGCCGTCGGAGAAACAGACGTGGCGCCAGCAGACGCTCCATCTTATTCCGGGAGGCGCGGGAGTAACCGCCATGCGCGATCGATACGAGGCCGGATTGAAGCTGCTGCTCATCGCGGCCGGATGTGTGCTCCTGGTAGCGTGCGGCAACCTCGCCAATCTCATGCTTGCCCGCGGATTAAAGGACCGCGCGCAAATCTCTCTACGCGTCGCTCTCGGTTCTTCGCGCGGCCGGCTGGTGCGAAAGGCTCTCGTCGAATCCACGCTGCTTGCGTTTATCGGCGGGATTCTCGGCATCGGCGTGGCCTACGCCGGCAGCAAACTGATTCTCTATCTCGCATTCCACACGAGCGGCGGACCAGCGAACTACGTTCCGGTCGATGCCTCGCCGTCCGGACCCGTTTTGCTTTTTGCGGCCGCGATCTCGATCCTGACCGGCGTCCTGTTCGGAATCGCTCCCGCGTGGATGAGCTCCCACGTAGATCCCGCCGAAGCTCTGCGCGGCAGCAACCGCTCCGTCCGCGGCGGGGGCTCCATCGCCCAGAAATCGCTGGTTGTCGCACAGGCCGCCATGTCACTGGTGTTGCTCTCGGCCGCCGCGCTATTGGCGCAGAGCCTGCGCAATCTCGAACACCAGAATTTCGGCTTCGAAACCGATGGACGCTATCTGGTCTCTATTAACCCCAGCATCGGCAACTACAAGCCCGAACAAATGGAGCCGCTGTTTCGGCGTATTGATGAACGCCTGCTGCGCATTCCCGGCGTGCGCATGGCTGCGCCGGTTCTTTACGCGCCCATGAGCGGCGATAGTTGGAACGAAGGCATTCGCATCGCCGGTCGGCCCGAGCCGGGACCGAAGGAAGACACCGGCGCCGGCTGGGCGCGCGTGATGCCGGGCTTCTTTGAGACCCTGGGCGCGAGAATCGTGCAAGGACGTTCGATCGAGGAACAGGACACACCCGCGACACGCCCTATCGCCGTCGTGAACGAAGCGTTCGTTCGCCGCTTTTTCAAGAACCAGAATCCCATCGGCCAGCATTTCGGCATGGACCGCATCCAATACGCGGGATCCTTCGAAATCGTCGGTGTCGCGCGCGATATGCGATACATGACCTGGGGTTACAAAGATCCCGTCCGCCCCATGTTCTGGCTGCCCGAAACCCAAAGCCTCAAGTACGATGATCCGCACTTCACGACCTTTGACCTCGTCTCTCACTTCCTCAATAACATTGTGATCTGGGCGCCCGGAAATCCGCCCGGCATGGAAGTCGAGGTCCGCAAGGCGCTCGCCAGCATCGATCCCAATCTGGTGGTCTACAGCGTGAATCCGTATTCGGAAATTCTGGCCGGCGATTTTCAACAGGAAAACATGATCGCCAGCCTTACGATGTTGTTCGGCGTGCTGGGCCTCGTACTCGCCGCTGTGGGCTTGTACGGAGTGATGGCCTACAGCGTCGAACAGCGCACCAGTGAGATCGGCGTGCGCATGGCGTTGGGCGCCGATCGCGGCCGCGTGGTCCGCACGGTTCTTCGCAGCGCCTTTTCGCAGATCGGAGTAGGACTCGGACTTGGCATCCCGCTCGCTGTTGCCTCCGGCCGGCTCATGACCGAGCAGCTCTACGGCGTCGCGCCATGGGATCCGCGAATGCTCACCATTGCTGCTCTATCGCTCTGCGCCGCCGCGCTCGCGGCTTCATGGATTCCAGCCGTCCGCGCGGCAACGGTCGAGCCTATGATTGCGTTACGCACTGAGTAGATTCAGGCGCACCAGAATCTTTAGCACCGTTCTATTTTGTCGGCTTCGGCACCAGTTTGACGGTGCCGGCAGCTTCTCGCGCATGCAGGACTGTCATCAAATCGGCGAGCGGCAGCGGCGTGAATTCGCCGGATAAGAAGTCGCGAATTTCCAGAACGGTCTTATGCTGACCGAGCAGGATCGTGAATTCGGCATTCATCTCCTCCGGAACCGACGGACCAGTATTGGCGGCGCCACGCCCGCCACCACCACCGCCGCCGCCTCCTCCGGCCCCGCCGCGTCCGGCTGTACCAATCGATTCGGCGACCAGATTCGACGCCTCTCGTTCCTCGGCCGTCATGATGGGTTCGGTCGCGGGCACGCCGCGCTGCGCCGCCTGGAGTTGATAGGCCAGCGTGGCTTCGTTTAACAGGGTGGCCGCGCGCTGGTCGATCATGGGTAGAAAGACGGCCGTTTTTTCCTCGCCGGTGTGGACGTCGGTCCACAGAATGCTTGCGGAATTCACGACGCCCTTCTCGACTGCCGCCTGATGCAGGATGGCGATTCGCGCTTCTCTGTAGCCATCTAATAGGGTCGCTGCGTTCGTAGCATCGGCCATATAGCCCAACCCCTTGGTGTCCGACTCACCCATTCGCGAGAGACCGCGGCCGACGTTTTCGCTAAGAATCCGCGCGGCCATTTCGTCAGTGCCCGAGGAAAGAGCGGTCAACGCGCCCAATCCGACGGCCGCCGCACGTTTGTACTGCGTGGGGTCCTGCTTGTCCGGCGTATCTTGCGAAGAGTGGTACCACATGTCGGGCCAGGTGATGAACATAACGGCGGGAATGCCGTGCTGCATGTACGTTACGTGATCGCTCGAGCCGTAGTGCTTGTCGACCTTGATGTAAAAAGCGTCCTTGCTGCCATTTGGCGATTCCACCGGCTCCGAAGGGCCATAACCGAAACCTCTGCGGTAACGAATCCGTTCGCGCGAAACTTCCGCGATGTATTCCATCATGCTCTGCGCGATGTCGTTGATATAAGAAGGAAAGGTATCCGGAGTCCGCTGGAGAATCCAAAAGCTGCGGCTCTGGGCGAGACGAATCCCTTCCATGTCGAAATTCAGATCGCCGATGATGACCTTTTGCTTGTCCGGGTGCGCATTGAACCAGGCGTTCGTGCCGCTGATCTCCTGGACCCACTGGAAATTGATCGTCCGCTTGGGCCGCGGCAGTCTCCCCTCGGCGATGAGCTTGAGATAGGCACGGCCGATTTCGAGAGTCAAAGCGCAGCCCGAATTGTCGTCGTTGGCGCCTTGCTTGATGTACCCCTCAAAGAGATGCCCGCCGATCGCGACTTCCTGCGTGGTGCTGCCATCGCCTGGAATTTCGGCGTGCACGATTTCCTGTTTATTGGGGACCTGTTCACTCTTAGTGATGGACCGGAGGGTGACTTTTTGTCCGCGATCGAGCATCGTTTCCAGATCGTGAGCCGCTTTCGGAGATAAGGCCCACGCAGCGGTGTTCGGCTTCGCGTCCACTCTCACTGACACGATTTCATCCGAGTAATCCGTTGCCCGGGAACCCGCCCCGATTGCACTGATCCCCACGACTCCGATCGCGCCGAATTCCACAGCCCGGTTATAAATCGCTGGAAGACCGGTGGGAGCGAGAGACAAAATGAATTTGCCTTTAACGTCCTTGCCTTGAAAATCCTGATTCGTACCCTGTCCCACGTTGACCAGCTCGCCGCTAATATCACCGTTGGCATTCAAGGAAGCGAGCGACTCCGGGATGTCATGAATGTCGTAGATCTTCACGCTCCTGGGCGTGGTGGCCCACAGTTCGCCGACCACCGGCTGATAGGTCTGACCAATAGGATAATCTTCGATCCGGACGTTGCTAAAGCCGTATTCCTTGGCAAACTTCGCCATCACTTCCGCCTCGCGAAAGTGGCCTTGATACTCGGAGGGCGGTCGCACAAACTGATACGGGACCAGTTCGAGCACATGATGCATGGCGCGCTCGCCGGAGACTTCGTTAATAATCGCCGTCATCTGCTGGTGCGTCAGCAGCGTCCGGTCTTCTTTCTCTTGTCCCAACAGAATTCCAGCAGCGCATACCAGGCAGAATAGGCCGCCCAAAACGATCCGATTTGGCTTCAAAGCTTCTTTTCCTCTTCAACATAGACTACACCACTTAGACGTTTATTCGGCCCGAGACAGCAACGGTAAATGGTAGGCCCACTGAGTCTGCGTCAGCACGCCGGGGATGCTCGTGTCCTATCTCCCTAACTTTCGGTGGATTGGCGCCGGCGAGGGAATCCTTTTGCCGAGGCCTCGGAGCCAAGGGGTTCATGGAATGGTTCCACGGAAATGCGCTCGTAACGCACGTCCAGCACGGTAAGGTATTCGGTACCGCGCGGCGCCTGGAGGACTACGTTGTCGCCGGCTGCCGACTTCATCAACGCGCGTCCCAGTGGCGACACCCAACTGATGTGGCTGCGTTCAAGATCGACTTCGTCCGTGCCCACGATGCTTACCACTCGCTCCGCTCCCTCGCCATTGGCATAGCGCACGGTCGCTCCGAAAAACGCCTTCGCGGCCGCTTGCCCCGATCTCGGAGCTTCGGGGTCCACCACTTCCGCGGCTTCGATTCGCTTGGTGAGAAAGCGGATCCGTCCGTCGATCTGCCGTAGCCGGCGCTTGCCGTATTGATAGTCGGCGTTTTCACTGCGATCGCCGTTACTGGCGGCCCAGGTCACCACCTCCGTCACGGCGGGGCGTTCCCTGGTGAGCAGAAACCGGAACTCATCTTTGAGACGTTGCAGCCCGCCCGGCGTGATGTAGTTTTTGAGTTGCGGCCCGGGCTCGTCGGGCCGTGGTTTTCTCGTAAACCCTTTTCGCATTTCGCTAGGCGCGACTACGCAGGAACGTATGTCAACCGAATCATATCATCGGCGATTAAATCGCTGGCCACTAAGTGAAGCGGCGGCCGGGGACCGGCGAAGAATGGCGCGCCACCGCCCAGCACGACCGGGCGGAGGTAGAGTCGATATTCATCGATAAGACCGGCCTCGGTCAGGCTTTGCGCCAGGACTGGTCCGGCAACTTGAATCTCACCAGCCAACTCAGTTTTCAGCCTGCGTACCACCGTCTCGAAGTCATCCGCGACAAGGGTGGCGTTGGGCCCCACTGACTTGAGCGAACGCGATACGACCCACTTCGGCTGGCTCCGCCACACCACCGCGAACTCGCGATCCTCCGCGTCCCAATCAGGAAGATCTTCTTCCCAATAACGCATGATCTCGTAGGTCCGGCGACCGTAAATGAGGCCCACCGAGCCGCGCACCAGCCCGATGAAGTGACGGAAGGCCGCGGGTGCAGGCGGCCCGAGCTTCATGTGGTCGACGTAGCCATCCAGGGACTGGCTCAATCCGTAGACAAACTTTGCCATGCTGCGGATCTCCTCCCGCGTTCTTCAGAATAGCTTGAGCCGATGTTCGGTGACGGACACACCCGAAACACAAGCCGGTGTGAACAAAATAGCGCCGGATGATTGGAAGCTGGGCTACACTGAACCTCATGCGGGCAACGCCTGTTCTGTTGCTTCTTGTACCCTGCGCGATCGCGGCAAATCAGCCGACGTTTACCTACGCTGTCCCCGCCAACACCACAGTCGCGGCCATGGCGGTGGACGCGGCGGGAAACACATACCTCACCGGCTCGACGACCTCTTCATCCTTTCCTGCGACCGCGGGCGCGCTTCAAACCCAGTTCAGCGGCGGTACTTGCGGGACTCTCCCGGCCTTCCATGGAGGCGTGCTGATGTTTCCGTGCACGGATGCGTTCGTGATCAAGCTGGACCCGGCGGGGAACGTCTTATTCGCGACCTACTTCGGCGGCAACGGAAGCGAGACAGCCGCGAGCGCGATTTGCGTGGACGCGAGCGGGAATGTCTACCTGGGCGGCACCACGGGTCCGAATAGTATGGGTCAGCCAGATACGTTTCCGGTTACGGCCGGCGCCGCGTTCACCAACTCCGCGAATGACGGCGGATTCGTCGCGAAACTGAACGCGGCAGGAACTGCGCTGGTCTATTCGACGCTTCTGCCCATGGCGATCCGCAGTGGCCATGGCGATCGACCCCGCGGGCGAGGTCTACATCGCCGGCACAAGCCGCGCGCGCCTTGCCATTTCCAACGACGCCCGGCGCGTTTCAGTCCACGCCGCCGTATCCTGACGGTTCGGGTGTGGTCGCGAAGCTGAATGCGTCCGGGTCGGCGCTGCTCTACGCGACGTACCTGTCCGGCAATGGGCTGAGTGTTCCGCAAGGGATCGCGATCGACGCGGCGGGCGATGCGTTCGTCGCCGGGTACACGCAGGCGCCCGATTTTCCGGTCACGCCGGGAGCGTTTCAAATCGCCTACTTTCCGAGCGCGCAGTACATGGAGTTCGTGACCAAGCTGAACCCCCAAGGAACGGGCCTGGTTTATTCCACATTTCTCGGCGCCACGATGAGCGCGGCGTCGGAAATAAAAGTGGATGCGCAGGGCGGCGCGTACGTGGCGGCGCATAGGCGGGGCGGAGCTGTCTTCCGGAGGCTATCTATCGCACCTGAGCGCCGACGGATCGGCCCTGGTCTACTCGACATATATCCCACTTCGACGACGACCGATTGGGTTTGGATTTGGATTCGGCCGGCAGCGCTTTCGTCGCCGGCGCGCGGGAATTGCGATTCTCGCGGCATCTCCGGGAGCGTTTCAATCGGGATTAGCAGGAAACACCGGCAGCGATGTGATCGCGGCGAAATTCACCTCCAATGGACAGTTTGCCGGCGCCACCTACGCGTACGTAGCGCCGACTGCCGGCGGTGGAGCCACTGATCGCGGTGGCTCCCAACGGCGCGATCGTGCTGGCGGAAGGGGACCCCGATATGACGGTCATCAGCATCATCCCGTGGCTGACGGTGCAGAACGCGGCGAGCGGTGTCGCGAGCACGTCGCGCCGGGAGAGATCGTCACCCTCCGTGGTTACGGGCTTGGTCCCGCGACGGCCGCGGTCGCACCGAGTCAGGCTCCAGTGGACCAGTTGGGAGGCACTCAGGTCACGTTCGGCGGAATTGCCGCTCCGGTGTTCTCCGCGCAGTCGCAACAGGTCACCGTGCAGGTGCCGTGGGAGATCGCCGGCCAAACGTCCACTGAAGTCGTCGTCACTTACAATGGTGGTCCGCCGGCCGGGACGTCGGCGTCGGTACCGGTGGTTGTCGCGACGGCAGCGCCGGGGATTTACGCCGTCGCGAATTCCGACGGGACGCTGAATTCTTCCTCGAATCCGGCAAAGGCGGGCGGTTTCATCACGATCTACGGAACCGGCGGCGGTGTGACGAATCCTCTTGGAATAACGGGGGGATTGTGGCCGATCACTGCATCGCTTCCGACTCTGACTCTGCCGGTCTCCGTTACGATCGGGGGAACGAATGCCATGGTTCTCTACGCCGGATCGGCTCCCACGCTCGAATCCGGATACTTCCAAATTAACGTAGCTCTGCCTTCGGGCCTTCAGGCTTCATCGGCGGTGAATCTTGTCGTAACGGTCGGAGGCTCGTCGAGCGTAGCTGTTCCGATTTCTATTCAGTAGTCGCGTCGCGATCTACTCGTGGCTCTTCGCATCGGGGTCAGGGGCCGGGGTTGGGATGCGTGGGAGCATCTCCGCGCGGGTGGCTGCGTTGTAGACAAACCACGCTTCGATCATGGAACTCTGCATCACATCGGCCTTCTGCACGCGGTCATAGGTGTCCGCGTTGGAGTGGTGGGTACGGGTGCCGTACTCCAACCCATCCTGCTGGAAACCGATGCCGTTCAGGCCGATCCACGAAAAGGCGGTCGAGTCCGTGCCGCCGGGGCTCGTGGTGGGTCTGAACTGATCCCCGCCAGTAACGGCAACGATATGCTGGTCCTTGATGGGCTCAATCCAGGACTTGAAGATGGCCGCCATCTGCGGACTGCCCCCCGCCGAGACTCCGCGGAAGCGGCCGGAGCCGCCGTCGTCGTTAAAGTACACATCCAGCTTGTCGTACTCGGGGGTCTTCACCATGGTGGTGCGTTGAGCGAAGTGCTGCTGCACGTAGGCGGTTGAGCCGTAGACGCCCTCCTCTTCGCCGCCCCACAGGGCAACGCGAACCGTACGCGCCATTGGCTTATGCAACGTAGCCAAAATGCGCACCGCTTCCATCGCCACCGATGATCCCGTGCCGTTATCCGTGGCGCCGGTGCCGCCCTGCCAGCTGTCGAAGTGACCGCCGAGCATCACGACTTCGTCCGGTTTGGTGGTCCCCGGAATCTCGCCGATCACATTAAATGCGTTCTGGTCGTCCTTCTGATAATCGACCGCGATATCGAAGTTCAGCTTTGGCGTGATCCCGTGCTGCAGCAGGCGGACCAGGCGGTTATACTGCTCTGCACCAATGGCGACGATCGGAGGTGGAATCGGATCCTTGGGATTCTCCGACCCGCCGTACGTGGAAAAGATCGTACCGCCGTCTCCGTTGTAACCGGGCGTGATGGAAATCGCCACGCCCTCTTCCTTCAGGAACGCGTTGACCTCGTTGCGCAGGACCCCGTTCTTGGCATTGGCCAGGGCCAGCGACGTCGGCGAGTACTCCCACTCGCCTTCACCGGGGCGACCCCGCCTGCTGGGGTCGCGATTGCTCGCGAGCGCCCGCTGCTGCTCCGCCCTCGCCGCCGCGGCCCCCGCGCGCGCCGCCGCGTGCCAGAATTTCTTCATCCGTTGGCGAGGGCTGCGCGTCCGCCCGCGTGTGGAGCGTGAGGGGAGCCGGATCGAACATCAGCAGCGCCTTGCCCCTCAGCTTGCCATGGTATTTGGCGAAATCCGCTTTCGAGTGGATGGGCGCCCACACCGGCTCGACCGTGATCGGACCGTTCGTCCCAGGTGTCCATGCCAGCGGGAACCCGGTAAACGCGGCATAGACCGGAGTCTCCATCGCGGCGTAGAAATGTTTGATCTGCCACCCATAGCCGAAGGGCCACTTTTCCAGGTGGACGTTCTTCAGTCCCCACTCTTTCATCTGCTTCATCGCCCATTCGGCGGCGAGCTTGTGATTGCGGCTATTGGTGACGCGCGGACCGTACACCTCGGACATCCAAAAGAGGTTTTCCATCACTTGCGAATGCTGGAACGCCTCGGTCTTGATCTGTGCCAGAGCGTCCAGATCGACTTTGTCGCCTCCGGGTACCTGCGCGAAGGAAGCCGGAATGAGGAAGAGGGCCGCGACCATCGCGGCAGCCTGCCTGAAGCGGAGTAGATTCATCGAGATTCTCGCTTTCTCCGGTACTTGACCTCCCCTAAAATGGTGCTCGAGGAAGCGTGCCCGGATAGGAACAAGAAGTCATTTTCGCACGCTAACTGCCCGGAAGTCCGCTTTTGGGGGGCACCCGCCGCTACCGGCGGGCAAAAGTTGATTTCTTCCTCGCCGCCGCTAGCGGAATCGTGAGGGCGCGTTGCTGGCGGCGGACAGCCTCTTGGTAACCCCTCGCTCTCCGCGAATGGATAGTCGATTGTGTTCATCTCTGATCGCGGCGGCCGACATCGCGGGGAGCGGTGAATTCGCTGAATCCCGCAGGGCTCTGGGTTATAATCTTTCCCATATGTCAAACCAGCGATCTCGCCGCGATATCCTGCGCGCCTTGGGAGTTTCAGCCGCCGGCGCACCCTTCGTTACTTCCCTGTTTGGACAAGGCCGCTGCCAAGGCGGCTACAACACGCCTGGCTGCCCGATGAGTAAGGAAGTGGCGACTGCTCCTATCAAGCCGCTGTTCGCGCCCACGGGTTGGAAGACCGTCGCGCTGGAGCAGATCTCGTTCGAGGTGCCCGACTATCGCAAGGAAGCTGCGTTTTATATCGCGCTGATGGGTTGGAAACTGCGCAGTGACGACGGTAAACAAGCCGTGCTCGACATCGGCGATTGGGGCTCCGCGATCTTCAAGGCGGCGCCGCCGGAAAGGACTTCAGCGCTGGTAGACGGTTTCGGCTTCGCCATCGAGCCCTGGAATGCCAAGTCCGTCGAGAAGGAACTGCACAAGCGCGGTCTCGACCCGGTCGCCGACAAGGACGGCAAGGGATTTGAGAGCTTCCACGTAAAGGATCCAGATGGGTTCGATGTGCAGATTTGCAACACCAAGGGCCTAGTGCGGGCGCGCAAGACTCCGGCGACTGCCAAACTCGAAGCAGAACTGCCCTTCGACGCGACCAATTGGCGGACGGTATGGCTGGATCATTTTTCCTTCGGCGCGACCAATTACAAGGCGAGCGTGTCGTTTTACACCAATCTGCTCGGCTGGACGGGCAGCTTCGATGAAGGCAGCCAGAATGAGGTCATGATGGCCGACGTAGGAAACGCGATTATCCGCGGCGGCAATCCCAACGATCCGAATTTCGGCAAGCCGCCAGCTAATGGAAAGGCTCGGCCGCGCAACGTCCGCATCGACCACACTTCATTTGGAATCCAGCCTTGGGATGCGGACGCGATGAAGAACGCTCTGGAGAAGCGCGGGTTGCGCGCCCAGGCCGACACCGGCAACACCGGCGATATCCACGTGACCAAGTATCAGAGTTATCACACGCGGACGCCCAACGGTTACAACCTGCAAGTGAGCAACGTCACCAAGGACACCCGGATGGTCGGGTCGAGCGGAACCAAGCCGGCACAATAGACGGCGCTAACCGTGGTTCCCTGGATATTTCTTTTCCCCGGCACGGATCGGTATCGAGAGCCGATTCTCTTTCGGGGCAACCGGGCATAAGAATTCGTGGTTATAGGCGCAAAGCGGATTATACGCTTTGTTGAAGTCGAGGACGATTTTTCCGTTTTGCGGAGGATCGACTTCTAAAAATCTTCCAGCCCCATAGGTTTCATGATCATTGGTCGTGTCCCCGAATACGAAAAACGGTTTCGGATTCTCCGGACGAAGCATCGGAGTGAGCCTCAGGTCCCGGCCATCCAACGTGAACGTGACATACCCGGGAATGGTCCTTTCACGGCTGCTGCCGTCGTTGTCGGGGAATCGCACGGTCCTCGACGTCGCATATGGAACCCAGCTGGCGGGAACTTTGTATTTCATTGCCACACTGAAATATGACCGCGCCTGAACTTGCTGGCGGAGGATCCAATTAGGATCGCCCACGCTGATTTGCAATTGGTCGCCCCGAATGAAGTAGAGCCGGACCCGGAGCGCGCCAATCGTAACGCCCGCGCCCCGCTCCGATTGATTGTCCGTTTCAATGAATTTTACGGTTTTCCCGTTCACAACGGCCGGAACGGATGGCGCGAATTGTAAAGTAGCCTTTCCGCCTTTCACCGTCACTTCCCCGATCCTTGCCGGAGCAGCTTTATCCGGCACCACCAGGGAGGATGCCGAGTCTCCGCCCAGCGTCGAGGTGCCTTCGCCCGGCGAAAATCGCGCAACCAGAGTGAGCGGCCCTGAGGTGCTCCTGAACTGTTTCTCCGCTTCCTCGCGATATCGCAGTATGCTCTGCTCGTAGCTATCATCCCCGGCGGTGAGACCGAGGGGGACGCTCGCGAAGCTGATCAACATCGCACGGCGTGAGCAAAGATGCGCCGCCTTATTCTCGATCGACATGGGCTAAATTTTAGAACGAATCGGGAGCGGAAGCAAAGGGAGCAGGAGCCTCAAACTGCGGCTGAGTCCGCCGCCGTACCCATCGTCTTCAAGACCGCGTTCAATCGCTCGATGGCTTGCGGAAAGCGTTCTTCACTCGCGGCGAACCCGACGCGGAAGTGACTGGGCATCCCGAAGCAGTCACCCGGTACCACCAGCACACCGCTTTGCGCCATCGTCCGGCAGAGCCCGCGAGCATCGGCGCCGCTGGCAAGATAGGGAAACGCCGTCATCCCGCCGGCGGGACGAATCCATCGAAGCTGGCCGGCATGTTCGGAGAAGAGGACGTCCAGCAGCCGCAAATTCGTCTGCGCGATTCGCCGGGCCCGATCGTAGATCGCGTCGCGATGTCGCATCGCCACCGCCGCGAGATTCTCGGCCAGCACGGTGCTCGAAACCGTGAAGTAGCTCCGAGCATTCAGGTATTGTTCACGCCTCTGGGCGTCCCGCTCGATCATCCAACCGATTCGCAGACCGCTGAGGCACAGTGCTTTCGAAAAATCGCTGACAACCGTTGCTCCAGGAAGCCGGGCCGCGGACCGCACCTGCGGCCCATGGTAGATGGGGTGGTAGACCTCATCGGATACAAGTTGAACGTGCCGACCGACGCAGAAGTCGCAAAGATCCTCCATTGTGGATTCGGGCACGACCGCGCCGGTGGGGTTGTGAGGCGAGTTGACCAACACGAATTTCGTTTGGCGATCGACCAGCTTTTTAATTTCGTCCGGATCGATTTGGAAACTTTGGCCCGGTCGCAAGGTGTAACGCCGAACTTCGAGTCCGAGGGAGTCGGCGACGGCCTCATTCATCGGGAATCCGGGATCGGGCAGAATGACGTTCGCGCCGGGCTCGGCCGCGCTATGAAACAGGATCAGCAGCGCCTCAGCCGCGCCGGTGGTGATCAACACATCCTCCCGGCTCACGTTTTGCATGGAGGCCAGCTCTTCGCGCAACTCATTGGACCCCGCCGCCGGAGCGTAGAACAACCTGGTGTCGAGCAGGCGGTCCAGATCACCGCCGAGCTCGAGCAGCTGGCGCAACGTCCAGACCGGGCCAGTGCTCGAACCAAGATCAAATTCAATCGGCGGATTGGCGGAGAACTTTTGATGCAGCCATTGGTCCAACAGGAAAGGAGCGAGCTTCATGTCTGATTTTAACGCGCGGTTGGAATCGGCAGTCGTTCGGAGCGGAATGGCGCTATACTCCGTTTGATCTTCTCGATTTCGTCATCAAGGCTTAGGATCATGAACCGATTTGTTCTTGCCGCGACAGGAATTTTCGCCGTTGCATCTTTGTCCGCCCAGCAGGCTCCTCAAATGGCGACGGCCGCTTTCACCGAGGCACAGGCTCAGGCTGGACGAGGAGTTTACGACCAGAACTGCGCGGGTTGCCACGGCCGGAATATGGAAGGCTCCGGTGATGCGCCGGCGCTGGCGGGCGGCACATTTATGCTCGCCTGGCGCGCAAAAATGATCAGCGAATTGTTCGGAGAAATCCTGCAGATGATGCCGCCGTCCAGCCCCGGATCGCTCGGCGAAACAACAACGCTCAACGTATCTGCGTTTATCCTGCAGAGCAACGGAGCGGTGCCGGGTCAGCAGCCACTCACGCCCAGCGCAGCGATGACGATTGGCTCGGTTGTGGCGCGGCAGATGCCGGCTGATGCGGGCGCGGGTCGGGGACGAGGCGCGCGCGGAGGGGCGTTGGCCACGCCGGTCGCGCGCGGCGCCGGTTCATCGACGGCGCGTGGGGTGAGCGTCGCGGGCGAGGTCAAAAATTACGTGCCGGTGACGCCGGCGATGCTCAAGAACCCGCCCGCTTCCGATTGGCTCATCTTCGGACGGACCTACCAGCGGCACAGCTACAGCCCGCTCGATCAGATTACTCGCGACAACGTCAAAAATCTGCAACTGAAATGGAGCTGGGCTATCAATGATTCTGGCGCCAACCAGACGACACCCCTGGTACATGACGGCGTCATCTATCTGGCATGCCCGAGCAATATCGTCCAGGCGCTGAACGCGAAAACCGGCGACCTCATTTGGGAGACGCGCGCCGGCCCGTACCAGGCGCCGGGATACGGAGGCATTCGCAGCATCGCCATCGCGGAGGATAAGGTGTTCCTGGCGACCAGCGATGCGCATATGGTCGCGCTGGATGCCCGGACCGGCCAGATTCTTTGGGACACGCCGGCATCGGAGAAAACCCGCGCGTCCACGGGTGGCGCGATCGTGATCGGCGACAAAGTATTGATGGGCTTGTCCAACTGCGCGCGTTTCGATGGCGACGGTTGCTACATCTCGGCCTATGACATTCACAGCGGCAAGCAGGTTTGGCGCTTCTACACAGTCCCGCGTGAAGGGACGCCCGGCAGCGAAACTTGGGGGAATTTGCCGATGAACAATCGCGCCGGAGCCGAAACCTGGCTGGCCGGCAGCTACGATCCCGAGCTCAATCTGACTTACTGGGGTGTGGCGCAGTCGAAGCCCTGGAATTTTCTCAGTCGCAGGCTAACACCGTTCGATAAAACTCTTTACGCAAACTCGACAGTCGCGCTGAATCCCGACACGGGAAAGCTGGTTTGGTATTACCAACACGCCCCGGGCGAATCGTTCGACCTCGATGAAGTTTTCGAACGCGTCCTGATCGATGTAGGCGATCAGAAACTTTCCTTGAACGCGGGGAAAGCGGGAATTCTCTGGAAGCTGGACCGCACCAACGGCAAATATCTCGACAGTAAAGAGATGGTGATGCAAAACGTCTGGGCGTCCATCGATCCGGCTACCGGAATCCCCAAGTACCGCACCGACCTTCTCGAAATGCAGCTCGGCAAGCCAGTCAACGTATGCCCAAGCACTGAGGGCGGACACAATTGGCAGGCGATGAGTTACCACGAGCCGACGAGCCTGCTGATCGTGCCGCTCAGCCAGTCCTGCATGGAGTTTACAGCGCGTGAAGTGGACTTCAGCGGAAATGGCGGCGGCAACGGCGGAGACCGCAAGTTCGTTCCCATGCCCGGGTCCAACGGGAACATGGGCAAGCTCGCGGCGTATGACGTGAAAAGCATGAAGGAAATCTGGAAATACGAACAGCGCGCGCCGTTTCTCACCGCCGCTCTATCCACTGCCGGAGGTTGGGTGCTGATCGGCGACGTGAATCGCACGGTACACATTCTCGATGCGAAGACCGGGAAGATTCTCTGGGAGACGCGCCTCGGCACGTCGGCACAGGGCTTTCCGATAACCTACAGCGTGGATGGAAAACAATACGTAGCCGTGATGGCCGGCCTTGGCGGCGGAAGTCCCCGCAACGCGCCGACTACGCTTGCGCCGGAGATTAAGTTTCCGCAGAATGGCCAGGAATTGTACGTCTTTGCCTTGCCGTAATTCGGCGGTTTCGCCCCATCATTTCGCGGCGACTTTTAGAAGGGTATTGTAGATCAGCTCGACGCCCTGATCTAGCGATGCCACCGGGACCCGCTCATCATTGCCGTGCATTCGGGTGAGGTCGTCGTTCGAAATCGGATATGGATAAATGCCATAGACCGGAACTCCGCGGCTGCGCCATGCTGACGCGTCGGTGCCGGCCTGGAATAGATACGGCGTGACCGGCACGCCGGGCCACACCTTCCCGGAACTCTCCACCAGCGCGCGATAAAGATCAGTGTTCGTGGTCGATTCCAGCTTCGTTGGTTCCATGCCGGAAACAGCTCTGGTTGTGGTCACCTCAATACCTGGATCATCGATGGCGCGTTTAATCATAGCGATGGCATCTTCCGGGGTGGTGCCGGGAATCGCACGAAAATTGATGGTCGCTTCGGCCGATCCGGGAATCACGTTGCTGCGGAATCCGGCGTTCATCAAGACCGGCGCGATGGTGTTGCGCATGATCGCGTGCAGCAGATAATCCTTGCTGATCTCGCGGTCGGCCTGTTCGATCCGCTTGGGGTCTTTACTGTTGACCAGATCATTGAAATAGGTCGACATGGGAGGCTCGCTGGTTTTGGCGAGCGTCAGGAAAAATTCCCGGGTGCTGGCGGTCAATTCCGGCTTCGGATCGAACTCGGACAGCTTCGCCATCGCTTTGGAGAGACGGAAAATCGCGCTATCGGGACGCGGCATCGAAGAATGGGTGGAGGTTCCGCGAGCGGTGAGGACAATAGACACGGATGTCTTATCCGCGGTGGAGATGCTGACGTAGCGGACTCGCCCGTCGGGACGCTTCATGATCCAGCCGCCTTCGTTGAGGGCGAACTCGCAATTCATCTGGTCCCAATGCGACTTCGCGAGCCAGGTCGTATTCAGCGGCTGTGCTTCTTCGTCCGCCTCGACCAGGAAAATCACATCGCGCTTGAGGGGGACTTTGTTGCGCGCCAGGCGCATGACGGCTTCAGCGAAGACCGCGACGCCGCCCTTGAAATCGAGTGCGCCGCGTCCGTAGACGTAGCCATCCTTGATGATCCCCTCAAAGGGATTGACAGTCCATTTATCGCGCTCGACGCCGACTTCGTCGGTGTGAGAGGCCAGCAGGACAGGCCGCGCGCTGCCGTCGCCTTTGAGCCGCGCGAACAGGTGCGATTTTCCGGGCTTGGGGGTCGGGACGATGGTGATCTCGAATCCCAGCGGCCGCAATTTCGCGGCGAGCAGCTCGTCGACTTTCCCTTCATTGCCCGGAGGATTGCTGGTGTCGATGCGAATCAGCTCCTGGAGCAGTTCCGCCGCGGGGCTCGCCGCGCGGGCGCTCGCCGTCAACAGCGCGGCAACTAGCAGTAGTGACGATTTGCTTTTCATTTCGATTCCTTCCTGTGCGGCTCGATGGTAATCGTCTCCCCAATGCGGATCACCGACAAATCATGTCCGATCGAGAATCGTCCTTTGTAGCTCCTGCCGACCTGTTCAGCCAAACCAGCTTCGCGATTGTAATGATAAATCACACCGAGCCGTGGATGAACCGCCTGGAATACCCGCCCCGCCTCTTCGGCCGAGGTCAGAAACTGAAGCGCCCGCGGCGGCACGCCGGGATCCACTGACCAGGCGCAATGAATCAGGCAATCGGTCCCTTTGGCGGCGTTAATCAAACTCTGCGAGACACGCGTGTCGCCGGAAAGGACCACCGATCGCCCGCCGAAATCGACACGATATCCTAGCGCCGGCTTCAGCGGACCGTGATCTACCGCAAAGGCCGATACGCGCACCCCGTCGAGGTCAATCGCTTGCGGCGGATTTATCTCCACCGCCGCGATCGCCGCCCCTTCCTCCGGCAGGCTTTCTGGCGGCCGCGCGCGGGAATTTAAATCGAACTGATAAGCCGCCCGCAGCCCGTCCATCATTCCGAGCGTGCCGTCCGGTCCCCATACCTGAAGCCGCCGTTTGCGTCCGGATTGCCATCCGCTGAGCCACAAATCAGGAAACCCAGTGATGTGATCCGAATGCAGGTGCGTGAAGAAGACGGCGTCGATCGCATCCGGCCCCACGCTCGCTTGATGCAGGCGCACCACGACGCCGCGGCCCGCGTCGAACAGCAACCGTTTCCCGTTCGCTTCCACCAGCGTCGCGGGACCGAACTGTTCGGCGCTGGGCAACGGCGTTCCCGTGCCCAGCAGCGTCACCTTGATCTCGCTCGCCGCCGCTGCCGGTAGAGCATAGAGCGCTGTTGCCAGGAGCGAGGCTGCCGAAAGGCGAGTCACCACTTATTTTGCGCCGCGAATCCATTCGAGGATGGTCTGATACTCCGCGCTCGACTCGTCGCCAGTCCAGCGTTCGCCGCCGTTGTGGGTGGCGCGATACAGATTCGCGTCGCCCGCGGCGTCATTCGGGTGTGTGGGCTTGATCAGCAGCAGGCTGTTGCGCGGATCCGCGGTATCGACCACTTTCAGTGCGTTGGTGTAGTTCTCGCGGCTCTGGAGAGCCGTGACCGGCGGGCGCAATTTGAAAATCGCATGGGAGGCGTGGCACATCACACAAGCCTTACCATCCGCTCCCGGACGCGCGAAGATCGGCTGAACCTTGGCGACGAAGAAATCGTAATCGGGAAGGGCGCGCGCGGGCGCTTTTGCGGGCGCGTGCAACTCGGCTTGAAGTTTCGGTTGAGAGTGAACCACATCGAGAGCGGCTTCGCGCAATAAAAGATCTGGACTGACGAGACTTTCGCCGATCGCCTGTTGGACAACGCGGCTCGAAAAAATGTTGTCGTCGGCCGGAGGCGGTTCCCCTCCGGCGGGCCGATAGGCACTCAACGCGCTGAGCCGCAACGCGAACTTCGACGGGTCCAGCTTGTCCAGAAATTCGGAGCGTTCGCGAGCGTTCATCGCGGCGATAAATTGCTGGGCCAACTCGTCGGTGGTCGGATCAGTGACATAACGCGCGAGTACCAGATCGATAGCGGCATGCGCGGTGTCATGATCCGGGCTCTTCAGGGCCCGCAGGATTTCGGTGCGTATCAGAGGCGAATCGGCGATGCTCGGGAACACGGCCGCGGCGCGCAACGTTGACGCGAATTCCGGAACCTGATTCTCGCGTAACAGCTTTTCCACGCTCCAGGCGAGCTTGGGATCGCGAGTGAACGTGCTGGCGACGGGTAGTTCCGCGATCATGGGCAGCGAGACTTCGAGAACGTCAGGCTTGCGCGAATCGATCAGAGTGGCGAGGAGATTTTGAAGCGACGCGTCGGGAGTATCGGGTGAGCCCAGCGTCAGATGGCCACGCTGACGATTCGCGTAAACATATTTCACCGCCGCGCGAATACTCGGGTCGGGCGATTGGAGCAGGCTCAGCATCGCCGCGGTGAAACGGGTGGTTTCGGCGTCGCCAAGGATGCTGGAGGCCTTGATGACTTCGATGGTCATCTCCGCATCGGCGTTTTGCAGACATTGCAGCAAGGCATTTTCCAGAGCGGGGCCGGAATCCGCGAACAGATGCGGCAGATCGGCGTCGTTGCCGAGGCGGGTGACATGAAAATCGTTCGACGCGCGATAGCGGAACGCGGCGGTTTCGCGATAGGGCTCGTATTCGAATCCGGGCTCATGCAATCGCGGCACGCCGCTTCCGTAATCGGCCAGGAACGACGGCAGAATCACGTCGACCTTGTCGCGATTGTCGTCGGGGATCGCCATGTGACGCAGATGAAAATCCCAGAGCGCGGTGAGCAGCGCCATGCGCTGGTCGCGAGTGCCGGATGCGAGATGACGGGCGAGGATGGCGGACTGCTCGGCGGTCACGCGATGGAACGCGGCTTCGGTCTTTTTGCGATCTTCGGGCGAAGCCATGGCGCGTTCCCAAGCGTCAAGCTGACCTGCGTTTTCGTCGAGGACGTTGTAGACGCTCTCGATCAATCCGCGCCGAACCGAGGGATCGGATTCGGGGGCGAGCTGGGCGGCGAGAGAATCGAGAATCGGGCCGCATTCGTCGGGATGCCATTCATACCATCGCCAGAGGGCGTTGGCGGCCTGGAAACGATTCTGGGGAAGCGGGTCATGGGCCAAGTCGTCCGTGAGCGCGGAAAGCAGAGACGGATCGCTGGTCAGATTTCGAAATTCCTGCGCGAAGACGCGAAGGGCTCCCCAGCGAGTGCGGGCGTCCTGGGAGCTCAGCGCCGTGGTCAATGCAGGTTCGACCGCTCTGCGAATGATTCATCCCGATTCGTCTCAGAGCCAGCGCGGCCGAACGCTGCACCAGCTTACTCGAATCGCCAAGCGCGGCCTTCAACGCGGGGATCGAGGCATCATCGGCAAGTTGCGCGGCTGCCGCGCTTCGCGCCTGCGGCCAAGGGCTGTCTTTCAATACAGTGCGAATCTGATCGGACGTGCCGGAGCCACTGCTGAGATCCGCCAGCAGCGAGTCGAGGGCCCCGGTCCGCAGGGGTCCGACCCGTGGCGCAACTTTATTATATGGATACAGCTCGCTGAGGCCCATGACGGCGAACTGGGTGTCGCGGAAGGGCGTGTTGAATCCTTTATATATGGGATTGCCCTGCCAGCTTCCGTCGATGCGCTGGTGCGAGAGCGCGTAATCGACCGTTTTCTTCAAGCCGGCATCAGTGTCCGGCCCGCGGCCCGCCACGGCGAGCGCGTACATCGCCTGGTATGTGATGAAATCGGCGGAAGCTTCGCGGCGATCGAAATGATAAGGGAATCGGCCCCGCGGATCCTGCCATGTATAGAGCTGGTCGATCAGCGATTTGGTGGGATCGCCCATTTTCGCGAGAGCGGTGATTTTCCAGCCGAGGTCGATTATGTTTTCGGGTTTCGCGGCGAGAATCATCGCGCGGAGTTCGGCGCGGCGGCGGGCCCATTGCGGATCGCCGGGATCGTCGCGGGCCATCAGGCCGTAGGTCTGCCAGCTTTGCAGACCGATTTCGAACTTGCTGACCATGGGCAGGCTGCCATCGGCTTCATCGCCGGGAAGAACTTTCGCGTCGCCGTAATGCAGGTTGAGATATTCGGCGAAGCCGCGTTCGACGTCTTTCGTATCGATCGGCTCATTCGTTAATCGTCGCGTCATATCGAGCAGCACCGGAACGCGGCTCGCTACCGTGCGGGCTGAAAAAATCACGCGGGCCCAATCGGCATCCTGGCCATAAAGAGGACGCGGGTTATTCGCGAGGCGCTCGGTCAAAAAACGAAGCTGGGCGGGATGATGGATCGGGTAGCCATGCTCGACCGCGGTCAGATATCCGCGCACCGTGAATTGGGTGGGATGGCAGGCGATGCAGGCGGAGGGCTCGGCGTGGGGCATGGAGTCGCGCATGGCGATCGCGCCGCGGCGGGGAGTATTGGCGTGCCAGGCATCACCGAGAGCGATCAGAAAATCCATTCCGGCGACGACGGCCTGTTGCGGATCGCGATAAGGCGGCACCGGATAAAGCGACGTCCGTAGCGTGTATTCCGGATGATTCGCGGCGACACGCAGATAATAGATCTGACCGGGATGCAGAATGCGGGTACGGAATGGGCTGAGGCCGGGATAATTCTGCGTCGCTTCGGGAGTGTAGGTGGAGGCCCCTTCGCGATAGGGCTCGATGCCGCCATCGCTCGAAGGAATGAAGAGGTCGACATCGGGAGGGACGTCGCGATCGGGAGTTTCGAGAATAAAGTGCGCGAGCTGCGGCGCGCCGGCGGGCGCGGTGAATTTGAACCACTGAAAGCCGGCCATCAAATCGGCGTACGCGGTTTCGGGCGAGGAAGGGACGTAAGGACGCTCGTCCGCGATACCGTAAATGGTCTGGCCGAGTTCGACCGATTGCGCCTGTAGCCAGGTGCTATTGGGGAGCGCGGCGATCACGGCGTCGTGGGCGAGTTGGACGGGCTCGCAACGGAGGTCGACGAGATCGGCGAGGCGCACGGAGGAGGGGCTGAGATTCACGTGAATCCCATCGGAGCGCGGTTTGATGTTCGCGGTGAAGTCGAGATCGAAGGGATGGAGGATTTTGGTCGCGATGACGCCTTGGGCGTCGCGAATTTCGACGCGGATCCGGCCGTTCGAGAAGAGCTCGGGATGGGTGATGAAGACCGTCAGGGTGTAGACATCGCCGGCTTTGGCGGGAATTCCAAGAGCCAGGATGACGGAGTCCGGCCGCGCTAAAAACGGGATCGCGATCACGGCCAGGGCCGCCGTAAACACCCGAAATAGCTTCCACATAGAAAAGCGAACCGCGCCTTTCAGTATATCTATTTGTGTTTGTGTTTCCGGGCCGGCTCGGGTCCCACGCGCTCGATAGTCACACCGATCAACTTTGCCGGGCTCACTGGCTTATCCCCATGCAGGGGTTCCTGGCTGATCTTCGCGATCACGTTCTGGCCCGCCACCACGTCTCCGAAAATCGTGTATTTCCCATCCCACTGCGGCACGGATTCGTTGGTGAAAAAGAACTGGCATCCGCCGCTATCGGGATTGCCGGTGTTGGCCATGGCGAGCCGTCCGGGTCCGCTGAATCTCAGGCCGGGCAGGATTTCGTCGGGCACGGTGACGCCGCAATTGTGCGAGCCGGTTCCCGTTGGATCACCGGATTGGATCATCTGTCCCGGCAGGACGCGATGAAAAGTGATGTTGTCATACAACGGGCGTCGCACCATCGCTCCCGTCTTCGGATCGCGCCAGGGCTTGGTGCCTTGCGCCAGCGCGACGAAATTGGCGACCGTTTCCGGCGTGTACTTCTCATAGAGCGTCGCCGTAATGGCGCCCTCGGAGGTATTGAAAATCGCGTAAAGCCCGGGCTTGAGCTTAGGAATATCCTGCGCCGCGCCGAGCATCGCGCAAAAGATGAAAATGGCGAATCGATTCATGGCTCTCTTCTGTTTATCAAAAATGTGGCGGTCGATTCGAAGAAGCTCCTGAGAACCTGTTCCGCTTCGACCGGTAACGCCGATTGTTCCAGCGCTCGAATCATCAGTTGCAGCCAACGATCGCGCGCCGCCTGATCGACCGGAAATGGCGCGTGTCGCATGCGCAGCCGGGGATGGCCGCGCTGTTCGATATAGGTTTGCGGACCGCCAAATCGAAAAATTAGAAAGTCGCGCAGCCGGGTCCGCGCCCCTTCCAGATCGTGCGCGGGATACATCGTGCCCAGAATGTCGTCGGCTGGAACCTGCTCATAAAATCGCGCGGTCAGACGATCGAATCCTTCGCTGCCGACGGCCGAATAAACCTCGTGATCTTCCACCTGGTCGATGGTAGCAAGGCCCGGACGGCGCGGGCAGGATGTACACTATATCGAGATCGTCGCCGCCTGGAGGCATAAATGTTCAAGCGAATTACTCCCGTTCTTTGTCTGATTATTTTCGCTCTCGCCGGATGGCCGTCGCGCGCGGACGGCGCGGAATCGACGCGCATGCTGCGAACCCCAACCGTTAGCGCCACCGAGATCGCGTTTGCTTACGCGAATAACATCTGGGTGGTGGAACGCGCCGGCGGCGTGGCCCGGCGTCTGACCAGCTTTCAGGGACTGACCACGAATCCGCATTTTTCGCCCGATGGAAAATGGATCGCGTTCAGCGGCGAGTACGCCGGCAACGTGGATGTCTACGTCGTCCCGGCCGAAGGCGGCGAGCCGAAGCGGCTGACCTGGCATCCCGGAGCGGACTCGGTGGAAGGCTGGACGCCGGACGGCAAATCGATTATGTTCAGCTCCGCGCGTGCAACCTGCGGCTCCGACCGCGGCTCGCCGCGTTTCTGGACCGTGCCGGCAACGGCGGCGTCGAAGAGCCGATGGCTCTGCCTCGCGGCTATCAGGGAAAAATTTCGCCCGACGGAACGCACATCGCCTACCGCATGAACAATTCCTGGGACGAAGAGCGCCGCAATTATCGCGGTGGCCAGAATCGTCCCATCTGGATCGTCGATCTGAAAACCTTCGATCTGGTTTCGCCGCCGTGGACCGATTCGAAGGACATGGAGCCGGTATGGATCGGCGACACGGTCTATTTCATTTCGGATCGCGACAGCGTGGCGAACATCTGGTCCTTCGACACGAAATCGAAGAAGCTGACGCAGGTCACCCATTTCACCGATTTCGATGTGAAAACGCTGGATTCAACGGCGCCGGCGCTAGCCTGGTCTTCGAACAGGCCGGCTACGTTCATGAGCTGGATCCTAAGAACGGCAAGGAGCACGTCGTCAACATCACCGCGACCGGAGATTTTCCGTGGATGATGCCCCACTGGGACGACGTGACCAGCCGCATGACCAATCTGGCGCTGTCGCCCACCGGAGCGCGTGTGCTGGTCGAAGCGCGCGGCGAAATTTTCACCATTCCGGCGGAAAAAGGCGACGTTCGCAACCTGAGCAATTCGAGCGGATCGGCCGAGCGCGACCCGGCATGGTCGCCCGACGGCAAATTCGTTTCGTATTTCAGCGACAAATCCGGCGAATATCAAGTTGATCGTCGAATCGCAGGACGGCCTGACGCCGCCGCGCGAGATCTCCCTGCCGAACCCGACGCATTACTACACGCCGTCCTGGTCGCCCGATTCGAAAAAACTGCTCTACACCGACACGAATCTGAAGGTCTGGGTGCTCGACGTCGCAAGCGGGCAGGCGAAAATCGTCGGCAACGATCCGTGGATGGTGCCGTCGCGCACGCTCAATCCGGTGTGGAGTCCCGATTCGAAGTGGGTGGCCTATTCCAGCCCGCTTGAAGTCGATGTATCACGCGATTTTCGTCAGCAACGTCGAGACCGGAGAAACACAAGCAGGTGACCGATGGCCTGGCCGATGCGGTTTGGCCGGCCTGGGACGCCAGCGGCAAATATCTGTGGTTCCTCGCCTCCACCGATTTCGGATTGAAATCGCAGTGGCTGGACATGACGTCCTACGATCACGATGAAAATTTCGGTTTGTATTTTGCGGTCTTGAAGAAGGGTGACGCCAGCCCGCTGCTTCCCGAAAGCGACGAAGATCAAGGCGTCGGCAGCGCTCCGGCCGGAAGCGGCGACGGTCGCGGCGGACGCGGAGCAACGCCGCAGACGCCGATAGCGAAGCGGCTCCGCAGCCGCGGGCGCCGAGGACTCCGGTGAACGTCCAGATCGATTTCGACGGCCTACAGCAGCGCATCGTGCACGTGCAGGCGTGCCGGAGCGTCAATATTCGGATGCTTCGGGCCGGCGTCGCGGGAACCGTCTTTTACCTTGAAGCGATGCGATCACGGCGGTGGCAGGCCGGGCGCCAGCGGTGGCGGTTCCTGATCCGTATCGCATCAGCGATCGCAGCCCGTTCGTGACCGGAGTCGCGACGTACGACGTCAGCGCCGACGGCCACAAACTGGTGTATCGCACCGCGGGTGGTGGCGGCGGACGGGGAGGCCAGGCCGCCGGCGGTCCTCCGCCTGTTCCCTCGATCTTCCTGGTCGAAGCGGATCGCCAGCCGCCGCAAGCGGGCTCGGGACGTTTGAACGCCCGTCTGCGCATGTACCTGGAGCCGCGCGAGGAGTTCAAGCAGATCTTCTACGAAGGCTGGCGCAATCAGCGCGACTATCTGTACGTCACGAACATGCACGGCGCGGACTGGCCGAGGATGAAGGAAATGTACGGCCAGTTGCTGCCCTACGTGAACCATCGCGCCGATTTGAATTATCTGATCGACATGATGGGCTCGGAAATTTCGATCGGCCATTCCTATGTGCGCGGTGGCGACATGCCCAGCGTGCCTCCTTCGCCCGGAGGATTGCTGGGCGCCGATTTCGCCATCGACAACGGACGCTATAAGATCACGCGCATCTACGACAACGAAAGCTGGAATCCCGAACTCGCTGCCCCGTTGTCGGAGCCCGGCGCGAATGTCGCGGTTGGCGATTACATCCTGGCGATCAACGGACAGGACTTGAGAGCGCCCGACAACATCTATCGTCTGCTGGACGGCACCGCCAATCGCCAGACGGTGCTGACCGTCAACAATCGAGCCGGCAGATGGAAGGCGCGCGGCAAGTGACCGTCGTGCCGGTCGCCAACGAACAGACTTTACGAACCCGCGCGTGGGTCGAAGCAAATCGACGTCTGGTGGATAAGCTTTCAGGCGGCAAGCTCGCCTACGTCTATCTGCCGAACACCGGACAGCCCGGTTACACCAGCTTCAATCGCTACTATTTCGCCCAGCAGGACAAGCAGGGCGCGGTAGTCGATGAGCGCTTCAACGGCGGAGGCTCGGCGGCCGACTACATCATCGACGTTCTGCAACGCGATTTCGACGGCTACTTCAACAACGTCGCCGGCGATCGTTATCCGTTCACCAGTCCGGCCGCCGGAATCTGGGGTCCGAAGGTCATGATCATTAATGAAATGGCCGGCTCCGGCGGCGACCTGATGCCGTGGATGTTCCGTCATCGTAAGATCGGCCTGCTGGTCGGCAAGCGTACCTGGGGCGGTCTGGTCCACACCGCCGACACGCCGGTGTTTGTCGACGGCGGCTCGATGATCGCTCCGCGCGGCGGCTTCTTCAATCGGGAAGGGCAGTGGGACGTCGAAAATAAAGGCATCCCGCCCGATGTCGATGTCGAGAACTGGCCTAAGGACGTAATCGCGGGTCACGATCCTCAGCTGGAGCGCGCGGTGCAGGAAGCCCTGCGCATGCTGAAGGAACATCCCGTCGAGCGGCTGGATCATGAGCCGCCGCCGCCCACCTGGGGCAAGCGAAAGTTCCCGCTCTCGTCCGCGCCAACCACCGGCGGAGGAGCGCAGAATCGGCGATAGCGCGACTTAAATGCTGACCACCGGGCACGGCGATTCCCGCAGAATCGCGTTCGCGTTCTGACGGAGATGCGCGCTAAATCCCGTGCCGCCGTGACGCCCGATCACCAGCAAGTCGGCCTCGAATCGGTTGGCCACTGACGAGATCACTTTCGACGACTCGCCGGAAACGACGAACGTGGAAGCTTTGCAATGGAGCAAGGTTTCCAGGTCGGCCAGGTTGGACTTGGCCTTAGCCATGATCGACGCCGCGAATTCCTGGTCCAGATAGTGCGCCGGTGCCGCCGCTTCCACCGCGGGAACCGCGTGCACGATCCCCAGTTCGGCCGAATACTCACTCGCCAGCCCGTTCGCCCATTCGATCACTTTGGTGCTATCTTCTTCCAGATCGATCGCGCAAAGAACCTTGCGAATCGTGATCTTGTCGAGAGGCGGAGCCTTCTCGGCATGGATGTCGGTCCACAGCGGACACTCCAGGTCGTGCAGCACTTTCGCTGTAACCGAGCCGAGGAACAGCCGGTTGTACAGCCCCACGCCATGCGTGGGCATCATCACCAGGTCTGGTTTCCAGGTGCGCGCTACGTTGACGATCTCCGTAGCCGGATCTCCGGTCATGCACACCCGGTCGGGATCCAGAAACTTGAGTTCCTCGGCCAGGAATCCTTGTAGTTCGCAATTTCGCTTCGGCTCAAGTTCCGCCGCCATCACGCGAAGTCCGTCCGGGACCACGTGTAACATCATCAGCTCGGCCTCGAACCGGCCGGCGAAAGCTTCTACGTAACGGGCCGCGCCGACCGCCCGGTCGGAAAAGTCCACCGGGAAGAGAATCTTTTTGATGACCATAAGCAGCTCCCTTCAGGTATGCCGCGCTATAGGACGTGCACGCGCCCCGCCAGTCCGGCGGATCCCTCAGAATCATCGATCTTGGGACGCATGGGCCGGTTTTCGCGCGATTTCCCCAAGGGTGATGCGCCATTTCGCGCGTTTCTAACAGAAGCCCAGCTCGATCAGACGCGCGACGATTCGTTGCGCCGCCGACTCCGGATCTTCCACGTCCCCTTGAATGATCAGGTCTGGATTCTCCGGCGCCTCATATTCGGATTGAAGACCCGGAACCATCGTGCCTCTCTGGTAGATGCCCTTGGGGTCGCGCCTCAGGCAGACCTCCAGCGGGCAGGCGACATAGATCTCCGCGAATCGGGGAATCCGGTGGCGGGCGCGGTCGCGATACGCGCGGCGCTGTGCGGTCGCGTCGAAGATCACCGGCACCCCGTTTTCGGCCAGCATCGCGCCCAGATCCGCCATTTGCTGATAGAACCGATCTCTCTCTTCCTGGTCGTAACGCGGATGCGGCGTCAGGATTTTTCGCAGCGCATCGGACTCCAACACGGCCGCTCGCACGCCTCGCTGCCCAAGGGCGTGCTTCAGGCGAGCTGTGATGGTCGATTTGCCTGATGCCGGAAGTCCGGTCAGCCACACCGCAAATGCCGCGTCAGTGTTCACAATATTCGTTCACCCGCGACGGATCGAAACTTCTCGCGCCAAGTACGCTGCGAATGAAGCGCAGCAGCATCGCGCGCACTCCAGGAGTCAGATCCGGATACCACACCGGGCTCGCCATCACCAGGCCTCGAAAAGCAAAATACGGCGCGGCGACGGTCAAAATCTCCCGGTCCCCGGTTCGCTCAAGATAACGATTCCAGAAGCGTTCGAACAGATCTTCGAACCAGCCGGCCAGTCGTCCGGAATGTTGCAGGGAGAAGAAAAGGTAATTCATGGTGAGACAGACAACGTCGTCAGCGGGGTCGCCAAAATCGCCTCGCGATCGATCGAGTAAGGTGAAGTCCACGTTTTCGCGAAACAGAATGTTCCAGGGATGAAAATCGCCGTGAACCTGCCTCAGGCGATGTGTGAGGGGCTTCAATCGCCATCGCCACGCGACGCAAAGATGCTCGATCTCCTCGAGCGTCTGCGCGCTGAGAATCGGATCGGGCGGATAGGAATCGGTCAACCCCATGATGCACTCGCCGTGCCCCACCAATTCACGCACCCGGCGTATATAAAGGTCCGGACGATCCACCGGAGCTTTGTGAAGGTCCGCGAGAAAGTCGCATAGCGCGTCGGCGCGAGCGATGTCCAGGTCGCTCAGCGGCGATCCATCGCGCAATCGCTCCAGATCCGCCGCGTAAGGAGTTCCGGCGGAATATTCGGTAAGCAGGAAAAATTCTTCGACACCGGAAAGTCGCACCAGCTCGTCGCTCTTTTCAAACGCCCCGACGTCGATCGACCGTACATGGCGGGGCAGCCGGTTGAACGCCTCGTGCTGCCACAACAGAATCTGAGCGCGATCCGCCATATGTTCATGGCCGAACGGCCCCGGATGCATGGTATGCAGCACCGCGCTCCGCCGCTGCCCGCAAGCTTCGAAATCGATGCGCAGCGGCACGCCGTAACCGTAAGTCTTTTCCGCGGCATCTTCCGGGGAACTGCCCAACGGCGAGATCGATGTAACGCAGACCTCTTGTTTCAGGACCGATTCAAGATAGCGAGCGAGCTGTTCCTTCTTCCATTCCGGCATCTAAGCAAATCAGAGCGTGCACTTCGGATGCCACCATTGCATTTCGCCCTCTGCTGCACGAAAATGACTCATCAAACCTCACATGGATACCTCGCGCAGAACCTTTATCGCGACCGGCATCGCGGCGGCCGCGAGTCCGTTGTTTTCCCAATCGCCCGATCTCGCGACGCTCACCGTCAAACGAGCCTCGGAACTGCTTCGCGCCAAGTCCGTCTCCGCCGTCGACCTGACAAAAGCCTGCCTTAACCGAATCGACCGGTTCAAGTTCATCAACGCCTTCATTACCGTCACTCGCCAGCAGGCCATGGCCGAAGCGCGCTCCATCGAAGCCGAGCAGCATAAAGGTCGCTGGCGCGGACCCTTACACGGCATCCCGATCGCGCTCAAAGACAATATCGATACGGCGGGCATCCGCACCACCGCCGCCAGCGAACTGTTCAAGGATCGTATTCCCGCCGAGGACGCCGAAGTCGCGCGCCGCCTGAAGAACGCCGGTGCGATTCTCCTCGGTAAGCTCAACATGCACGAATTCGCGTACGGCACTACATCGACGGTCAGCTATTTCGGCGCGGTCCACAATCCCTGGGCGCAGGATCATATCGTCGGCGGATCGTCGGGAGGCTCCGCCGCGGCTGTCGCCGCCGATCTGTGCCTGGCTGCGCTTGGCACCGACACCGCGGGATCGGTTCGCATTCCTTCTTCCTATTGCGGCACCACTGGACTCAAGCCGACGTATGGCCGGGTCAGCATTCGCGGTGTGATTCCGCTCTCCTGGTCGCTCGATCACGTGGGGCCGATTTGCAAGACCGCCGAAGACGCGGCGATTTTGCTCAATGAGATCGCCGGCTATGATCAGCTCGACCCCACCACCGTGCAGCAGCCCGTTGCCGACTACACGCGCGCGATCCATGCGCGAGTGTCGCACCTGCGTCTCGGCATTCCCAGAAAGCCATTCTTCGATTCGCTTGATCCGGAAGTGGAAAAATCCGTCGAAGCCGCCATCACATTGCTGAGCAAGCTGACCGCGAGTGTCGCCGACGTCGAGTTTCCCACTTCGCCGTTGAACGGCCTGATCCTCGGTCCCGAGGCCTACGCGTATCATTCCAAATGGATCACCGCGACGCCCGAGCTCTATCAGTCGCAGACCCGCGCGATTATTGAACGCTCCGCCGATACCAAAGCTCCCGCCTATGCCGCCGCCTTGCACGACCTCGCCTCCGAGCGCCGCCGGATCGCCGGCTTCTTCACCAAGGTCGACTTGCTGATCACACCCACCATGCCCAACGCGGCCCCCACTATCGCGGAGAGCGCGCAGCGCAATGCGGCGACCGTCCGCAATTGTTCGCCGTTCGACGTTTTCGGCCTTCCCGCGATCTCCATCCCCTGCGGATTCACCAGCTCCGGTCTTCCCATCGGCTTGCAGATCGCCGGAGCGCCGTTCGCCGAATCGACCGTGATCGCACTCGCCGGCGCCTATCAACAGGCCACGGCCTGGCACACCAGCCGGCCCGTCTTGACCTAATAAAATATTTTTCCGGCGATTTCGTCTCTACTGGTGAGAGGATAATGTGCTGGCCATGACCCAGGATCGTGCCGAGCAGGACCAGCGCCTTTCCTCGGTTTTCGACAGCGAAAAGCGGCGGGTGCTGGCATTCATCCGCAGACGGATCCCGGAAGAGTTCGACGCTGAGGATCTGCTTCAGGATGTTTTCTTCGAGCTGGTGGAAGCCTACCGCCTGATGAAGCCGGTAGCGCACGCCGGCGCCTGGATGATGCAGGTGGCCAGGAACCGGATCACCGATCTGTTCCGTCGCGGGAAGAAGGAAGTGGCGATGGAAGACGCAGGCGGGCGCCTTCTCGAGGATTTGTTGCCGTCGCCCGAGGCCGGTCCCGACGCTCTGTACGCCAGAAGCGTCTTGCTGGCCGAAATCGAGGCGGCGCTCGACGAATTGCCCGCCAGCCAGCGGGAAGTGTTCGTCGCTCACGAAATCGACGGACAGACCTTCGCCGAAATCTCCGCGGAAACAGGCGTGAGCGTGAATACCTTGCTATCCCGGAAACACTACGCGGTCCAGCGTCTGCGAAGCCGCCTGCAAGCTGTCTACGATGAATCGGGTTACGAAAGGAAAAACAAATGAGGAGAATGAGATTCGCGGGAGTGCCTTTTGTTCTATTTGCGATCGTATTTGTGGGAGTTCTGGGCCTGGTGGTCTCGACCCTGTGGAATCTGCTGATGCCGGCGATCCTCCATCTTCCCGCCATCAGTTACTGGCAGGCCTTGGGGTTACTTGTCTTGAGCCGCGTGCTGTTTGGGCGCTTCGGAGGCGGATGGGGATCCCGGATGCGCAAAGCCCGTTTCGTCCACGGCTGGAACGACCTGACCCTCGAAGAGCGCGACCGTTTTAGCCGTGCCATGGAAGGCCGCCGGGCGGGACGCTGCGGCGGCGAAGGAACGGCGGAGAAGTTGTGAGGTATATCCTGGTTCTAACAGGATGCAGACGCTCTGGATCGTCGCGCGGGCCTGGCGTGCCAACCCGGCCGGGCTCGCGGTATGCGCCGCGCTGCTGCTCTTGTACCTCGCGGCCGGCGAATTTTCCAGGTCGCGCGTCCTGTGGTTTCTAGCCGCTGAATTCCTGCTCGCGGCTACCCTCTGCTCCCCTCTCGACCTTCTCGCCCGGCAGTATCTGTTCACCGGCGAAGCCGTCGAACGAGTCCTGATCGCCCAGATGGTGCCCTATCTCTTGATCCTGTCGATGCCTCCCAGGATCTCTTTCCGGTTGAACCGCTACCTCGCCTGGATCGTTGGAATGGGGATGTTGTTGATCTGGTTTCTGCCCGGCCCGCTCAACGCCGCGCTGGCCAATCCTCCGATTCGCGCGATCGAGTACGCCACGCTGATCGCCGGCGGAATCCTGTTCTGGTGGCCGATCCATGCTCCTTCTCCGAACCATCGCATACCGCTGATGCCTGCCTCGCTGTTTTATCTCGCGGCGGGAACTGTCTGGTGCTCGCTGCTGGGATTGTTCCTGGCCTTCGCGCAGGCGTCCATCTATTCGCGCTACGCCCGTCCCGCGGATACGCTGCACATTGCCTCTTCTCTGGTCACGGATTGGAGCTTTTCGCGTGAGACCGACCAGCAAACCGCCGGATTGTTGTTCTGGATCGGAGCCGCCGCCGTTTTGCTGAGCGAAGTGATGGTGGTCTACATTCGCTGGTATCGGTCGAACGAGGTGCGGCGGGAGTTCTTGAAACCGTGACGCCCGGCGCCTTCTCCCACCCTGCCCTCGGACGTACTATGTTGCCGTTGCGAAAAGTTGAGTATAATCAAAATGTCAGTTACACAACTATGGCAACCAGGAGACCCCGGTGAAGCGCGCTGGCTCCGACGATTCTCTTCGTTGTTCGTTCTGTCACAAGAGCCAGGACGTTGTCGGCAAGCTGATCTCCTCCCCCTCCGACTACCCTCGCGCCTATATTTGCGACGAGTGCATCGCCGTCTGCAATTCGATCCTTGAAGACGACCGGCACGAGCAGCAGTACGGGGCGCCGCATAAGCTTCCTAAGCCGCTGGAATTAAAAGAATATCTGGATCAGTACGTGATCGGTCAGGACGCCACCAAGAAGAAGCTCGCCGTAGCGGTCTATAACCACTACAAGCGCATCCAGATGAACAAGCAGCGCGCCGGCGAAGTGGAGCTGTCCAAGTCCAACATCCTGTTGATCGGGCCCACCGGTACCGGCAAAACGCTGCTGGCCCAGACCCTGGCGCGGATTCTGGACGTTCCGTTCGCCATCGTCGACGCCACCACGCTGACCGAAGCCGGCTACGTCGGCGAAGACGTCGAGAACATCATTCTGCGGCTGCTGCAGAACGCCGATTGGGACGTGCAGCGCTGCCAGCAAGGCATCATCTATATAGACGAGATCGACAAGATCGGGCGCAAGGACGAAAATCCCTCGATCACCCGCGACGTTTCGGGCGAAGGCGTTCAGCAGGCGCTGCTGAAGATTCTGGAAGGCACGGTCGCCAACGTTCCGCCGCAGGGTGGACGAAAGCATCCGCATCAGGAATTCACGCCGGTCGATACCACCAACATCCTGTTCATCTGCGGCGGGGCGTTCATCGGTCTCGAAAAAACCATCTCAGCGCCGCGTCGGAACCCGCACCATCGGATTCTCGAATACGGAAGATGCGGCCGAGAAGCCGCGGCTCGCCGGCCCGGGCAGTTCCGGCCGCCGCGATGTCACCATGCTCGAACAGGTCCAGCCCATGGATCTGATCAAGAGCGGCTTCATTCCCGAATTCATCGGACGTCTGCCGGTGGTCGCGGTGCTGGAGGATCTGAGCAAGGAAGCGCTGGTCCAGATCCTGACCAAGCCGAAGAACGCCATCATCCGCCAGTACCAGAAGCTGTTCGAGTTCGAAAATGTTAGACTGAAGTTTAGCGACGACGCGCTGGAAGCGATCGCGCAGCTCGCCATGGAGCGCAAGGTCGGGGCGCGCGGCCTGCGCATGATCCTCGAAGAGTCTGATGCTGGACCTGATGTATTACCTGCCGTCCTATAAAAAGGTCCGCGAGTTCCTCGTCACCAAGGAAATGGTGATGACGCAGAAGATCAACATGGCCCTGCTCGAAAAAGCCGGTTAGATCAAGAAGGTTAGATCGAGAAAGTGGCCGGTGACCAGTGGCCAGCTCAAGCTTGCTAACCGGACTCTGACCACTGGACACACTGATCACTCTCAATGCTTACTTCCAAAGAAAAATCAGATACGCGCCGGTTGCCGATGATGCCCATCCGGGACGTCGTCATCTTTCCGCACATGATGACGCCGTTCGTGGTGGGCCGCGAATCGAGCGTGCGCGCGCTCGAAGAAGCGCTGGCGGGCGACAAGAAGATTTTCCTCGCCACGCAGCACGACGCCAGCGTCGATGAGCCGCGCCCCGACGAAATTTTCTCGGTCGGCACCGTCGCCAACATCGTCCAGAGCCTGAAGCAGTCCGACGGCAACATCAAGGTGCTGGTCGAAGGCGTGGAGCGCGGCAAAATTCTTTCGGTCACCGAAGACGAAGGGTTATTTCAAGGCCACCATCAAGACCTTCAGCTACAAAGTCGAAACCGGGCCGCAGCTCGATGCGCTGACCTCGCGCGTCACCGGCCTGTTCGAGCAGTACGCCAAGATCAGCCAGAACGTCAACTACGACACCATGGTCGCGGCCATCCGCGGCGACGATCCCGGCAAGCTGGCCGACACCGTCGGGCGCGAATCTGCAGCTCGCCATCGAAGAGAAGCAGGAACTGCTCGAAATTTTCGATCCCATCGACCGGCTGACCCGCGTCGCCGAGATGCTGGATATCGAAATCGAGAAGCTCAACGTCGACCGCACCATCCAGGGCCGCGTGAAGCGCCAGATGGAAAAGGCGCAAAAAGAGTATTACCTCAACGAGAAGATCAAGGCCATCCAGAAGGAACTGGGCCGCGGCGAAAAGAGCGAGTTCGACGAGCTGAAGAAGAAAATCGAAACCGCGGGCATGACCAAGGACGCGCACGAAAAGGCCATGGCGGAATTGAAGCGCCTGGAACAGATGCCGCCGATGTCGGCCGAATCCACCGTCTCGCGCAACTATCTCGACTGGCTGCTGGCGGTGCCGTGGAAGAAGAAATCCAAGGAAATCCGCGATCTGCCGCTTTGCCCAGCAGGTGCTCGAGAGCGATCACTACGGCCTCGAAAAGATCAAGGAGCGCATCCTCGAATTCCTGGCCGTGCGCCGCCTGGTGAAAGATCCCAAGGGTTCGATCCTGTGCTTCGTCGGGCCTCCCGGCGTGGGCAAAACGTCGCTCGGCATGTCGATCGCCAAGGCCACGGGACGCAAGTTCGTGCGCCTGTCGCTCGGCGGCGTGCGCGATGAAGCCGAAGTTCGCGGCCATCGCCGCACCTACATCGGCGCGCTGCCCGGCCAGATTCTGCAGATGATGAAGAAGGCGGGCGTGCGCAATCCGGTGTTCATGCTGGACGAAATCGACAAGATGTCCACCGATTTCCGCGGCGACCCGTCGGCCGCGCTGCTCGAAGTGCTCGATCCGGAACAGAACTTCATGTTCATGGATCACTATCTGGACGTCGAATACGACCTGAGCCAGGTGTTCTTCATCGCCACGGCGAACGTGCTGCACACCATTCCGCCGGCCCTGCAGGATCGCATGGAAGTGATCCGGCTGTCGGGCTACACGGAGCTCGAGAAGATGGAGATCGCCAAGCGCTTCCTGGTTCCCAAGCAGATGAAGGACAGCCGGCCTGACCGAGAAGCAGATCCAGTTCGAGGATGCCGGGCATTCAGGAACTGATCCAGCACTACACGCGCGAAGCGGGCGTCCGCAATCTGGAGCGCGAAATCGGCAACGTGTGCCGCAAGATCGCGCGCACGGTGGTCAACGCGCAGAGCCGACAAGGCCGCCAAGAAGAAGGAAACGCTCGAGCAAAGTGCGTCATGGTTCCGGCGAAGGTCAACGAACTGCTGGGTCCGCAGAAGTTCCGCGAACAGCAAGCCGACAAGAAGAACGAAGTGGGCGCGACCGTGGGCCTGGCGTGGACCGAAGTCGGCGGGTCGATTCTGACCACCGAAGCGGCGATCATGGAAGGCCGCGGCAAGCTGACCACTCACCGGCAAGCTGGGCGACGTGATGCAGGAATCGGCGCAGGCGGCGATGAGTTATGTGCGCAGCCGCGGTCACGTGCATGGGCCTGCCGCGCGATTTCTACCGCCACCTGGATATTCACCTGCACGTTCCCGAGGGCGCGATCCCGAAGGATGGGCCGTCGGCGGGCATCACCATCGCCACCAGCATCATGCAGCGCGCTGACCAGCATTCCGGTGCGCGCCGATATCGCCATGACCGGCGAAATCACCGTGCGCGGGCGCGTGCTGCCCGATCGGCGGCTTGAAGGAAAAGCTGCTGGCCGCGCATCGCCAGGGAATCCGCGAAGCGATTCTGCCGCCGGATAATGAGAAGGATCTGCCGGATATTCCGGAGAATGTCCGCAACGACATGAAGCTGCACTTCGTCAGTTCGATGGACGAGGTGTTGAAGCTGGCGCTGGAGCGCGAGATCGAGATGGCGCCGATCTCCGGCATGCTGACGGCGGCGGAGATCGTGGCGCGGTCGCGGGAAGAGAAAGTAACGCACTAGGGGTCAGCGGCTGGCGGGCGGATGACTTCTGGTCTGACCCCTGGCCGCTGGCTGCTGGACCCTGGCATGGCGGCTCGGTTTATAATAAGTGCAGCCAGGCCGGAGCAGTTTCCGCCGGAAGGCGAAGCCGGAAGTCGCGTTTCTGGGCCGCAGCAACGTCGGCAAATCCAGCCTGCTGAATGCGCTGGTGGGGGCCGACGAGGCTGGCGTGCACCAGTTCCCGGCCGGGCTGTACGCAGTTGATCAATTTCTACCAGGTCGACGGCGGTTTCCGCTTCGTCGATCTGCCAGGGTATGGATTCGCAAAAGTTCCCCAAGCACATCACGAGGGAGTGGAAGGAGCTGATTGAGAGCTACCTGCTCGGCGCGAGGCTCGCTGCGGCTGGCGGTCATCGTGCTGGATGCGCGGCGGGGATGGATGGAAAAGGACATCGAGCTGCGAGACTGGCTCGAATGCCACGGGCGGCCGTATCTGGTGGTCGCCACCAAGACGGACAAGTTGAAGTCGCAGAAAGAACGGCATCAAAGCCTGAAAGCTCTCCGCGAAGGATATTCGCGGAGAAGTGCTCGAATGCTCGGCCGTCACCGGCCGGGGAGTGAGGGAAATTTGGCAAGCGATCTCGAAAATCAAGAACCAGCCAGTGAGCGGCGACCGACGCAGTGGAAGCGCGGAAGCCGGTCAAGACCGAAGCCGTGAAGGCAGACGCACCCAAGGCGGACAACGCCGGAGCCGAACGCGGGCCGCCGGACGCGCCAAGGCGGAGCAAGTCCGCCGAGCCGAAGCCGAGAAAGCGCGCCGCCGCGCCGCCGAGCCTAAGGCGGAAGCCAAGCCTGCCGCCGAAGCGAAACCCGCGCGGTCAAAACAGAGCCGTCAAGACCGAAGCCGTCAAGCCGAGCCCGGAAGTCGAACGCCGCGAAGTCCGAGCCCGAGCGCACCGAGCAGAAGCCGGCAAGCGGACGGTCACGCCGCCGAGCCGCCGGTCGCAGCAGCCGGCCGGCCGCCTGTTCGATCACGCGCCGCCGCGCGCAGGCGCAACAGGGCCAGAAACGCGGCAACGCGCTCGATCTGGTGGAGCTCAAGGACATGAGCATCCAGAAGCTCAACCAGATCGCCAAGGATCTGGGCGTCCAGGGCTTCGCCGGACTGCGCAAGCAGGAGCTGATCTTCAAGATCCTGCAGGTGCAGGCCGAAAAGAGCGGGCTGATCTTCTCCGAAGGCGTGCTCGAATGCCTGCCCGACGGCTTCGGCTTCCTGCGCGCGCCCGAGTACAACTACCTGCCCGGCCCGGACGACGTCTACGTCTCGCCCTCGCAGATCCGCCGCTTCGATCTGCGCACCGGCGACACGGTCAGCGGCCAGATCCGTCCGCCCAAGGAAGGCGAGCGCTACTTCGCGCTGATCAAGGTCGACGCGATCAACTTCGAGCCGCCCGAGGAAGCCCGCAACAAGATCTTCTTCGACAACCTGACGCCGCTTTATCCGCAGGCGCGGCTGAAGATGGAGACGGCCAAGGACAACTACTCCGGCCGCGTGATGGATCTGCTGACGCCCATCGGCAAGGGCCAGCGCGGACTGATCGTCGCCGCGCCGCGCACCGGCAAGACGATGCTGCTGCAGTCGATCGCCAATTCGATCACGACCAATCATCCGGAAGTCACGCTGATCGTGCTGCTGATCGACGAGCGCCCGGAAGAAGTCACCGACATGCAGCGCTCGGTGAAGGGCGAAGTCATCAGCTCCACCTTCGACGAACCGGCCTCGCGCCACGTGCAGGTGGCCGAGATGGTGATCGAAAAAGCCAAGCGTCTGGTCGAGCACAAGAAGGACGTCGTGATTCTGCTCGATTCCATCACGCGTCTGGCGCGCGCTTACAACACCGTGGTCCCGCCGTCGGGCAAAGTGCTCTCGGGCGGCGTCGATTCGAACGCTCTGCAGCGTCCGAAGCGCTTCTTCGGCGCGGCGCGCAACATCGAAGAAGGCGGCTCGCTGACCATCGTCGCCTCGGCGCTGGTCGACACCGGCAGCCGCATGGACGACGTGATTTTCGAAGAGTTCAAAGGCACCGGCAACATGGAAATCCATCTGGACCGCAAGCTGATGGACAAGCGCGTGTTCCCGGCCATCGACATCTCGAAATCCGGCACGCGCAAGGAAGAACTGCTGCTGCCGCGGAAGAACTGAACCGCGTGTGGGTGCTGCGCAAGGTGCTGAACCCGCTGTCGCCGGTCGAGAGCATGGAACTGCTGATCGACAAGCTGTCGAAGACGCGCAGCAACGGCGAGTTCCTCGCCGCGATGAGCGGCTAAGAATCCAGGGGCCAGGGGACAGCGGCCAGCGGTCCGTAGTGTTACTGGCCCTTGCCCGCTGGCACCGACGTTTCCTCCATGGGCCGCATCCGCATTCTCTCCGACAACGTCGCCAATAAAATCGCCGCCGGCGAAGTGGTCGAACGGCCGGCCAGCGTCGTCAAGGAACTGCTCGAAAACTCGCTCGATGCCGGCGCGACCGAATTCCGGCTCGACGTCGAAGCCGGCGGACGCCGCCTGATCCGCCTCGCCGACAACGGCATGCGGCATGATGCGCGACGACGCTCTGCTGGCCTTCGAGCGCCACGCCACCAGCAAACTTTCCGACGTAAAAGATCTGCTCTCCATCGCCACGCTCGGCTTTCGCGGCGAGGCGCTGCCCTCGATCGCCTCCGTCTCGCGGCTGCTGCTCGAAACCCGGTCGCCGAAGAGAGCACCGGCGCTTCGGTCGAAATCGCGGGCGGAAAGATTCTGCGCTGCGACGAGCTGCGCTTTGCCGGCCGGCACCACCATCACGGTTCGCGATCTTTTCTACAACGTTCCGGCGCGCAAGAAATTTCTGCGATCGGATCAGACCGAGATCGCGCACATCGCCTCGCTGATCACGCATTACAGCCTGGCGCATCCCGCAAAAGCTTTCGTGCTGCGCCACAACAATGCGGAACTGCTCTCCGTGACCCCCGTCGCCACCCTGCAGGAGCGAGTCTTTCAGGTGTTCGGCAGCCAGATCGCTGGAGGACCTGGTCGATCTGGGCGATCAGGGCCGCGACCTCAAGCTCCCCGCTCGACGATGAAGAGTCTATCGCACGCCGCTTCCGCCTGCGCGGCTTCGTCAGCGGCCCGCAGGTGCAGAAGCTCAATCGCAACTCGAGTCTATCTGTTCGTGAACGGACGCCTGATTCGCGACCGTCTGCTGCTGCATGCGATTTCCTCGGCGTATCACAACCTGATGCCGCCGGCCTGCTATCCTTTCGCGCTCCTGTTTCTCGATTGCGATCTCGAAGAGGTGGACGTGAACGTGCATCCCTCGAAAACCGAGGTTCGTTTCCGCCACGGTTCGTTGGTCCACGACTTCGTCCGCGATACGATTCGCGAAATTTTGATGGCCCAGCGGCCGGCGTCGAGTATTCCCGCGCCCACGCCTCCGCAGCCCGGCGCTGGTCTGCCCTATTCCGAGTTCAGCCAGCGTATTCAGAACATGAGCTTCGCCCCAGTCACGCCGAGCCATGCCGGACTCAGCCGCGCTCCCCGAATTTACGCTGCATCGCCCGCCATCGCCGGCGCCGCGTTTCGATTTTTCCGACACCGCACTCTCGCCGGCGTCGATTCCCGATACCCACGGTCCCCTGTTTCCCGGCGCATCATGCCTGAGCCGGAAAGTCTCGATGCGCTGAAGGACCTGCGGCCGCTCGGGCAGATTCACGACAGCTTCATCGTTGCTGCCGGGCGCGACGGACTGTGGATCATCGACCAGCACGTCGCCCACGAACGCATTCTGTTCGAGCAGGTGCTGGCTGCGCGCGCGAGCGGCGGCATCGAAACTCAGCGCCTGCTGGTTCCCCTGGTGATCGCTCTCAGCGCGGCGCAACAGATCGAATATGCGCGCATCGCGGAAGAACTGAACTCGCTGGGCTTTGAGACCGAGCCGTTTGGCAAGCGGACCATCGCCGTGAAATCCGCGCCGGCCGGAATCGGCGCCGGGGATGTCGAAAAAATGCTGTTTGAGATTCTCGAAATTTCCGAGCGCGAATTACGACGAGCGTCGCTGGACGATCTGCGCCGCGCGATGGCCGCGTCCATCGCCTGCCGCGCGGCGATCAAGATCAATATGCGTCTGGAACCCGCGAAAATCGACTGGCTGCTGCGATGCGCTGGCCGCAACGTCCTGCCCGATGAGCTGCCCCCACGGGCGGCCCATTGCGCTGCGCTATTCTACGCGCGACATCCTGAAGAGCTTCCACCGCATCTGAACCGCCGCTACCGCTGCTGGATCCGGCTGGTCTTCCGGCTGTAGCCGAAATAAATCATCAGCCCCAGCGCCATCCAGATCAGAAACGCGGTCCAGGTGATCGCCCCCAGCCCCGCCATCAGCCCGAGATTCACGATCACCCCGAGAATCGGCACCAATGGCACCAGCGGTGTCTTGAACGGACGCGGCAAGTTCGGCTGCTTCTTGCGCATGATCACGATTCCGATGCACACCACCACGAACGCAAACAGCGTTCCGATGCTGGTCAGGTTGCCGAGGCTGGCGATCGGCGTAAATGCAGCGCCCAGGGAAACGAAAACCATCAGCAGGACATTCGATTTCCAGGGCGTGCGGAACGTCGGATGCAGATCTGAAAATAACTTTGGCAGCAACCCGTCATTGGACATCGAATAGAACACGCGCGACTGCCCCAGCAGCATCACCAGCATCACCGACGTCAACCCGCACAGTGACCCCAGCTTCATCAGGAACCCGATCCACGGCAGGCTCTGCATCTTATCCACCGCCACCGCCAGCGGAGCCGCCACATTCAGATCCTTATAATTCACAATCCCGGTAAGGACTAATGAGTACAAAATATAAAGCACGGTGCAGATCGCCAATGACCCGATGATCCCGATCGGCATGTCGCGCTTGGGGTTCTTGGCCTCCTGCGCCGCCGTCGAAACCGCGTCGAACCCGATGTAGGCGAAGAAAATCTGTCCCGCGCCGGCCAGCACGCCGGACCATCCGAAGGCTCCGAATTCGCCGGTGTTTTTCGGCAGGAACGGATGATAATTGGCGTAATTAATGAAAAAATATCCGATCCCGATAAAGAAAATCACTACCGTTACTTTCAGAATCACGATGACGTCGTTGAAGCGCGCCGACTCGCTGATTCCCCGGATCAGAATTCCTGAAATGAGGCAGATGATGATCACCGCCAGCAGATTGATGCTGCCCGGCTGCGGCGAAAACGGCGAATTCACAATGGACCTCGGCAGCGTGGTCCCGAACGACAGTAGAATCGAATCGAACGTCGCCGCCCAGCTCACCGCTACCGTCGCCGCGCCCACCGCGTATTCCAGCACCAGCGCCCATCCGATCACCCAGGCGATCAGCTCGCCCATCGTCGCGTAGGAATAAGTGTAAGCGCTTCCCGCAATCGGGATCATGGTCGAAAATTCGCTGTAGCACAACCCCGCGAACGCGCATCCGACGGCGGCCAAAATGAACGAATAGACCATCGCGGGTCCGGCGTGTGTCGCCGCGGCGACGCCGGTTAGCGTGAAAATGCCCGCTCCGATAATCGCGCCGATCCCCAGCGCGACCAGCGACGTCGCGCTCAGTGTCCGTTTGAGGCTCTTCTCGCCCTCCGCTTCGGCGAGCAGTGTTTCGATAGGTTTGGTGGCGAACAGGTTCATCGCGTCCGACTATATCACGTCACGCCGATGGCGAGATATCGTGTTAATCCGGGTGTTATGCTGAGGCGAAGCCGGCGTTAGCCGGATTTTTAAGGAGACAGACCCAGGCATTGGATCGCTACCTGGCGGTGATGATCGGAGCGGCGCTCGGGGGCCTGGCGCGATACGTGATCGGCGCCGCCGTCATGCAGAAATTCGCCGGCCGGTTCCCGCTCGGCACTCTGGTTGTGAACGTAACCGGCTGTTTCCTCATCGGGATGGCGATGACCCTGCTCACCGAGCGATTCGCCCCTCATCAGAACTGGCGCTTGTTTCTGGTTACGGGAGTGCTCGGCGGGTACACCACGTTCTCCAGCTTCGCCTGGGAAACCTTCCAAGCCGTCGACGGCGGCGCGGCGCTGATGGGACTGGCCAATGCCGTTCTAAGCGTCAGTCTCGGGTACGTGGCGGTCTGGATCGGGGTGATTCTGGCGCGAAAGTAGCCGGAGGAGAAAGATGCAGCGCGGCACCGCAAAGAAAGTTACGATTTACCTGAACGAGGACACTCGTTATCATCAGGGTCCTCTATATGAGGCAATCCTCATATTCCTGCTTCACAAAGGCGTTGCGGGCGCCACGGCGTCGCGCGCGATGGCCGGATTCGGGGCGCATCAGCAGATGCATACCCCCAAAATCGAAGTGCTGGCCGAGCATCTGCCCATCCGCGTCGAGTTCATTGATACCGCGGAACGCGTCGAATCTCTTCTGCCCACTTTGTACGAAATGGTTGGTGACGGACTGATCGAGGTTCAGGACACCACCATCGTCAAGAGCGCCCGCGCCGATCGCCCCGCACCCGAGCCTGCCCGCCCTTCCCAACGTACCCGGATCACCGGCAAGATGCTTCGTATTTATCTAGGCGAAGCCGACCGCGCAGCCACCGGCGAGCCGCTCTACGATGCCATTGTGAAGCGCCTTCGCATGCTCGAAATCGCCGGCGCCACCGTGTATCGCGGCATTCTCGGCTACGGAGCGAAAGGCCATACCCATCGGGCCGGATTCCTTCATATCTCCAAGGATCTACCGGTGATGATCTCGGTGATCGATACTCCGGAAAAGATCGCGGAAGCCTCGAAAGCCGTCGAGGAGATGCTCGAAGATGGCCTGATCGTCATTTCCGACGTCGAAGCCATCCGCGTGCAAAGCGGCTTGTAGATCGCTGGTCACATCGCAACGGCGGTATAATTTGTAGGTTCCCCTTTAAGGAGCTATCGAAAAAATGAAAATGGATCGAATCGCGGGTATTTTTCTAGCAGTGGTTCTTACCGGAGCCATGGCCATGGCGCAACCCCCGCAGGGCCGCGGCGGTCGCGGCGGAGAGACGGCGGCCACCACGGCGCCGGTACAGCACGGCCCGGCAGACGTAGAGAAGTCCTCGGTAACCCATCACAAGGGTCGCATCGGCGGGCAGGAGATGGATTACACGGCAACCGCCGGAAATTACATCATCAAGGCCGACGACGGCACCCCCCGGGTATCCATGTTCTTCGTCGCCTACACCAAGGATGGCGCCGATCAGACCAAGCGTCCGGTGACGTTCATCTATAACGGCGGACCGGGATCGGCCTCCAGCTTTACGCATATGGGGCTGGGTCCCAAGCGCATCGTGCTGACCGACGACGGTCACGGAATGCCCGCGCCGTATAGCGTGGTCGACAACAATGATTCGTTCCTGGATTCCACGGATATGGTGTTCATCGACGCGCCCACCACCGGTTACAGCCGCATCATGGCCGGCCAAAAGCCGTCCGATTTCTACGGCGTGGTGCAGGACGCGACGGTTTTCTCGGACTTCATTTATCAGTACCTGACCCGCACGGAGCGTTGGTCCTCGCCGAAGTTCATCTTCGGGGAGAGCTACGGCACCACGCGTTCGGCGCAGATCTCCAAGATCCTGCAGGATCGCCACCAGATTTACGTGAACGGCGTCGCGCTGCTCTCGGCCGTCGGTTTCGGAAATTTCGGCGCGGACGACCGGACGCGGTTCTTCCTGCCCACCTATGTGACCTCGGCGTGGTATCACCACATGCTGGCGCCCGATCTGCAGAAGCAGTCCGTTGACCAGATCGCGCAGACCGCCCGTGAATTCGCGCATGGCGAATACGCCGCGGCGCTCGAAAAAGGGGATCAGATTTCGCAGGCCGAATATCAGAAGGTCGTGAAGGATATGGCCCGTCTGACGGCTCTTTCGCCGAAGTACATCGAAGAATCCAATCTTCGCGTCAGCCCGCAGCGCTGGTTCAAGGAATTGCAGCGCGACAAGCGCGTCATCACCGGCCGCCTCGATTCCCGCTTCGGCGGATTCGATCGCGATGCTGCTGGCGAGCGCTACGAATACGATTCGAGCGAGGCTTCCTATGAAGGCGCCTACGTCGCCATGTTCCAGGATTACGTTCGCCGCGATCTGAAGTGGAACACCGACGGCTATTACACCGTCACCGCGAACGTTCGTCCCTGGGATAACGGCCCCGCCGGCGGTCCCGCGGAAGCCCTGCGCTCCGCCATGACCGAACAGACCTATCTGAAACTTCTGGTGCTGTGCGGTTACTACGATCTGGCCACTCCGTTTAATGGAATCGAGACCACCGTCTCGCACATGGAACTGGAGCCGTCGGTTCGCAAGAACGTGACGTTCAAGTATTTCGAAGCCGGCCACATGGTCTACATCGACAAGATCGCTCGCGAGAAACTCCACAAGGACGTCGACGAGTGGATCGCTTCGAGCTACAATCCTTCGGGTACGGTACCTGCCGTCGCGCCGACGACTTCCGGTTCAGGCCAGCGCCGCTAAGCACGGTCCAAGGACATCGATCCAGTAAGGGCAGCGTCGCGATTGTCGCCGATGCTCGTTCGCGACAATCCGACGCTTCGCCAGTGCCTGGCCGGGGACGGAACGATTCCTGCTGGGTTCCGCCCCGTTACCGGTCAGGCTAAGCTGAAAGCATGGTAGTCGCCGGACGCCGCAAGTCGATCGCGTTTTTTATCGCCCTCGGCGCCGGCCTCATTCTGGTCACCCTGCTGCTGTATATCGGTTGGGTTCTGCTCAACTGGCGTCACGGGATTCTTCTGTTCCTGGGAATCCTGCTGCTGGCCGTGATTATCAGCGGCGTGGTTCTCAATACGATTTTTCTGGTCCGCGAGATTCGCCGCAACGCCCAGCACGACGCCTTCATCAATGCCGTCACCCACGAGCTGAAAACCCCAGTCGCCTCCATTCGCCTGTATCTCGAAACCCTGCAAACCCGCGCCGTCGACGAGGACAAGCGGCAGGAGTTTTACCGCATCATGCTGGAGGACAGTGACCGTTTGCTGGGCACCATCGAGCAGGTGCTGCGCACCGGACGTGTCGGCCACCCCACGCGCATCCAGAACCTGGTGCCCATCGATCTCGGCGCGGTGGTCGAAGAATGTCTGGAGCGCGCCCGTAAACTGCATCACGTCGGCGCCGACGCGCTGAGCTATGTCCAGAGCGATCCCATTACTGTGGTCGGCGATCCCGACGAAGTCCGCGCCGCAGTCTCAAACCTGGTCGACAATGCCGTCAAGTATTCCGGCGCCGAGGTGAAGGTTAGCGTCGAGACCGCCAATCTTGACGGCCGCTACGCCGCCGTTCGCGTCAAGGATCAGGGCGCCGGCATTCCCAAGGACGAGCTGAAGCAGATTTTCAAGCGCTTCTATCGCGTCCCCGGACCGCTCGCGACCCGTGTCAAAGGCACCGGACTTGGCCTGTACATCGTTCGCTCCGTCGCCAAGCGGCATGGCGGACGAGCCTGGGCGGAGAGCGAAGGTCCCGGCCGCGGCAGCACGTTCGTGCTTCAGCTTCCTCTCGCTAAGTCTCTGAAATGAGTAAAGTTCTGGTGGTCGAAGATGAGTTGCACCTGGCCGAGGGGTTGCGTTTCAATCTGGAAGCGGAAGGCTACCAGGTGCAGGTGGTCGAGAGCGGGGAAGCCGCGCTCGAGAAGCTGAAATCCAACGGCTTCGACGTGGTCATTCTCGACGTCATGCTCCCCGGCAAGGACGGCTTCACCGTCATTTCGGAGTTGCGTCAGACCGGCCAGTTCGTTCCGACGTTGATGCTCACCGCGCGCGGCCATCCCGACGACATTTTGAAGGGATTCGAAGCCGGCGCCGACGATTACCTGACCAAGCCGTTCGAGTTGAGCATCCTGATCGCCCGCCTTCGCGGCCTGCTGCGCCGCCGCGAATGGCTTACGGCGTCCTTAAACCAGGCACAGCCCAGCGTCCCGGCGCCGCCCGCGTCCGATCGTTTCGTGTTCGGCGATAAGTCGGTCGAGTTCGACGCGCTTGAGCTTCGCGTCCGCGATCAGGTCTTTCCCCTGACCCTGATGGAAGCGAATCTGCTGCGTTACCTGATCCAGCACGAAGGCCGGCCGGTGTCGCGCAAAAAGATGCTCGAGGAAGTCTGGGGCCTCCATGAGGACACCGACACCCGCGCCATCGACAATTTCATTGTGCGCTTGCGGCGGTACATCGAGGACGATCCTGCCAGCCCCCGGCACTTGTTAACCGTTCGAGGTGTGGGCTATCGTTTCGTGGCCGAGCCCGCGAAGGCCCTTTAATGTAGCTATCTCATTGTCCGCCAAAGGGTTGGGTGCGATTCCGTTCAATCCACGATAGTGCCGTTGAATGCAGTTAACGGCGTTTCAATTCATTAATCTAGCGGCTTCGGAACGCGTCTAATATACTGACAAACGTACTTACTTGCGATTATTCCACCCATGGAGATCGCCCTTTGACCAAGCCGATCAAGCACGTCGAAAAAGCAGTCGCCGTCGCCGCCAATGCCGCGTGGTTCGTTTTTGACAAGCTCAATTCCATCAGCCCGAACCCTTCGTTCACGCCCAAGTGGTCCGACAAGCCGCTGCTGAAGAGCTGGGAGAAGCAGAAGCCCAAGCTCGGCTGGCCGCGCGAGACCGATTCGCTGTGCCCGAAGTGCGTCCCGGAAATCCGCAAGAAGATCCTCGACGGCGAGCTGCCGGTCGAAATCCTGCGCAACGAGAAGGTTGGCGAAATCAAGGCGACCATCATCGAGCGCGACGGCAAGATCCTGATGGTGAAGGACTGCCCCATCCACGGACACTTCGAAGACGTGATGTCCACCGATCCGGCGTTCTTCAAGCACCTGGAAGACGTGTTCCCGGGCCGCGACATTCGCGCCCACAACGACGAAAAGCTGCACGACCACGGCTCGAGCACCGTCACTCACGGCCGCGGATCGGTGCTGACCATCGATCTGACCAACCGCTGCAACATGATGTGCGATCCGTGCTTCATGGATGCCAACCAGGTCGGTTTCGTGCATGAGCTGAGCTGGGAAGAGATCAAGACAGATGCTGGACAACGCGCTCACGATCAAGCCGCGCCGCCAGCTTTCGGTGCAGTTCTCCGGCGGCGAGCCGACGCTGTCGCCGTACTTCCTGGACGCGGTTCGCTACTGCCGCAAGATCGGCTATCAGAGCGTGCAGGCCGCGACCAACGGCATCGAGTTCGCCAAGCGTCCCGACTTCGCCAAGCAGGCCGCCGAAGCCGGTCTGCGTTACGCGTATCTGCAGTTCGACGGCATCGGCAACGAAGCCAATTCGCATCGCGCCGTCGGCAACCTGTTCGATGTGAAGCTGCGGGCCATCGAGAACCTGTACAGCGCGGGCGTCGACATCGTCCCGGTGATCACGCTGATCAACGGCGTGAACAATGAGCAGGTGGGCGCGGTGGTTCGTTTCGCGCTCGACAATCCCAAGAAGATTCCGTTCCTCAGCTTCCAGCCGGTATCGTTCACCGGCCGCGACGAAGCGATCACCGATGAGCGTCGTCAAGCCCAGCGCTACACGCTGGCCAATCTGGCGCACGACGTGAAGAATCAGACCGGTCTGGGCGAGCCCGTTCGCGACTGGTTCCCGATCTCCTTCATGAGCACGTTCTCCGATTTCGCGGATCTGGTCCACGGGCCGAACGCGGACTGGGGCCAGCTCTCCTGCGGCTGCCACCCGAACTGCGGCGTCGGCATGGCCGTGATGTGCGACAAGGAAACCAAGGAATACCGCCCGGTGACCGCGTTCCTGAACGCCGATCGCCTGGCTCGCGACGTCGCGAAGATCAACGACGGCGCGCGCAGCAAGCGGATGTCGGTGATCGGCGTGTCGCTGGCGCTGCTGCGCAACTACAATCCCTACGAAGCCCCCACGCACTTCCGCTTGAGCGATCTGATCGCCAAGTTCGACAAGTGCTTCGGCATGTCGAAGAAATCGCAGACCGGCGCTACGGCAAAGTGACCGGCGACCGCACCATGGCCGACATCGACAAGCGCCGCGCGGACCGCTGGAACTTCCTGTTCATCGCGGGCATGTGGTTCCAGGATCTGTTCAACTACGATTTCCGCCGCACCGAGCAGTGCATCATTCCCTACGCCACGCAGGAAGGCGAGATTTCCTTCTGCGCGTACAACACCGGCGTCGGCTGGCGCAACATCGTCGAGAAAATGCACATGACCGCGACGCTTACCAAGTGGTACGAGGAAAAAGGCCGCCACGAAATCATCGCCGGCGGCAAGAAGGTCAACCTGCCTTCGGCCGAGCACAACCTGGTCCTGCGCGCCGACGACGTGAACCGCGAACGTCAGCACGATCTGGACGACAAGGGCATCGCCAAGACCGCTCGCGAAGAGAAGACCCGCGCCCGCGACGCGAAGCTGAAGGAACAGGCCGAGAACGAGCAGATGATGAAGCTGTATCGCGAACACGTGCTCGGCGAGAAGCCGCAGAAGCGACCTGGTCCCGCTGAGCTCGCATCGCTCCGGCGCTCAAGCCGGCCGAGAAACAAGAAGAAGTCGGCTCCTTCGGCGATTAAATCGTTTTCAGTGAGAAATAGACGGCCTCCCGATTCGTTCGGGAGGCCTTTTCAGTTTTCGTCCTGGAATCGCCGACCGGAGCAACTCAGCGATAAGCGAGCGCAAGTCTGACGAGGATCGATATATCTACTCTCCTCCGTGCCACCATCCGCTCGATCGTTGTTCTATCCAACGCGTAGGCGATGCCGAGCAGCTGCTGTGGGCGGAATGCGGGAAATGTCCGTCTTCCATGAGCGGGCTGTTGTTTGTCAAGGGAAAATGTGTTTCGAGTTTCCGTCGGAGCCGCCCGTCGCGATGATTCACTCTGCCGAACGGCGCGGAGCGGGCAAGGGCGCGCGGCAGCGCGGCGAAGCGAACCCTTGCCGGCGAGCACCGTTCGGCTATCCAAACACGACTTCGACGGGCGGCGGAGCGGAAACTTTTCCGTTGGTGAGCTCTGAGCTTTTCCTCCGGCTTCCATGCGCAGTCTTAAATGATCCGTCTGGCGGATCGCTGCAAGAGGGGTTCCGGTTAGAAAGCTGGCGCTGCAATCTGTCCCACGGGCTCGGTTTCGCGATTCCGCAAAACCGGTCCTGCCTGACGGTCGCGCAGTCGCCAGAACACGAGGGGCTCACCAACTGCAGCGATCCGACATTAACGATCTACGCCGCGATGGCGGCGGGAAAAGGCCTGGAACATTTCCTGTCGGCGCCACAACCGATGCAGCAACACCGCCAGTTTTCGCGCCACGGCGACCACCGTGCGCTTCTTCGCCGCGCGGCTGCCTCTGCGCGTGTTCGAGCGCCCAGCGCCGCAACGAGCAATCGCCGCCGAATCGTCCCATGATCACGTGCGCGCACTGCACCAGCAGACGCCGCAGATAACGATCGCCGCACTTGCTGATGCGCAGCTGCGGATCCTGGTCCCCGCTCTGCCGGCGGCGCGGCACCAGGCCCAGAAACGGACCCACATCGCGGCTGTGCGCGAACCGCTCTGGCTCGCCGACCGTCAGCACAAAGGTGAGCGCGGTCAGCGATTCCCACGCCTGGCACTTGCTGCAGCCAGCGCGTTTCGCGGATAACGCTGCTCGGCCAGAGCTTCGATGCGCTGATCGTAGTTCTTCGATCTGCGTGGTGATTTCTTCGAGCACATCGAGCAGCGGATTCAGAGCGGGCTGGAGCGCCTCCGGCACGGCCTCGCGAACGCGTTCGGCAAAGCAGTGCGAGACGCTCGACGGCAAACGATGTCCCAGCGTCTTGGTGATGCCGCGCGCGAAGTTGATCAACATGGTTGATCAGCATGGTGCGCGCTTCCACCAGCACGGCGCGCGCGACGGATCACGAACAAGTCGGCCTGTTGCCGCGCTGTCCCGCAGATCGACCGGATTCAGCAACTCGCGATCGACGCGAGCCAGGCGCGCCAACTGCCGCGCGTCGTGATGATCGGTGCGATGGCTGCGTCCGGTGACCGCTTCCAACTCGCGCGCATTGGCCACCACCGCTTCATGGCCCAACTGTTCGATCAGGTCGCGTACCCACGCCGATTGACCGCCGGTCTCGAGCGCGACACGCGCGCCCGCGGGCTGCGCCGCCAGATACTTTCGCAGCGTCGGCGCGGTCCAGCTTGCGGCTGGCCTTCCTCGACGATCTCGCCGGCGGCGTTGAGTTCGCAGAACTGGAAGGATCGGTCGCTCAAGTCGAGTCCGACGGTCAACTCGGGAATCTCACAAACAGGAATGGTTATGCACAAGCTGTTGTGGTCGGAGCAGCGCTGCGCTCGGCCGCGCCCAAGCGAGTCGGTCTACATATCAGTGTTGGGCCGGATCGCATCTGGTTCAACGTCCTCCACGGTCGGGAGTAATTGACGGCAGCGTGGATCAAGGACGGCTCTACTGTGGGACGCAGACGAAGAGCCAGGGCGCTGCAAACCGGGATGCCCAAGTCTGCCGCTGGCTGAGATCACCAGCGTTAAGTAGCCGAGAACCGTGACCGACTCAGACGATCACGGTCGATGTGAAGGGCCAGTACGCATGACCTTCGAGCATCGATGCCGAGTTCCTAGTGAGGACTCGTGTTCCTGCATCGATGCTCTAAACCAACCGCATGATGAACATCAGAGACCGCCGAAGGCGTCGTGAACGAAGTGAACGACCTTGGCTTCCGAAGACTTGAATCGACGTTGCTTCGCAACGTCATGCTTCGCATGGTCCCTGTAGATTGATTCCTTCACTTGAACCCGAAGGGTCGTGAGCGAAGCGAACGACTTCTCTGGACCAACATTCGTTTGCGTACCTGGAATGGTAAATACCTTCACACCCTGGAGGGAACCACCATGGAACTCTTTGCTCACCAAACTCGCCGACGAACTCCTCGTCCAAGACATCACCGAACCAAGCGCCGTCCTCGGCTCACTTTCCGATGACGAACTTCAAGCCGCCTACGATCACGTCCTCGAACAGTTCGCCCTGGAGCTTCTGATCGGCGCTGACAAAAACTCCGACTGGTCCAACGGCAAGCTCGTCATCGACGCCAACCACGGCCCGATCCATCTGCTGCAAGCTGCCTTCTACGCTGTCCAGCTCGAAGTGCAGCGACGGAAGGCCGCTGCCTGAAAAAGCAACGCCGACGCTTGAGAGCGCCATTCAGCGTGGGTCCTTTACCGCGAAAGAGAAACCCCTCGCTGCCCGTTTCTCCGATTGCGGCAGCATTTTTGGCTGACTCGCCCATGTCATCATCGTTACCGCCATCGACGGTTTGGATGGACACGCCCCGAAATGGCGTGACGGATGGCTATAATTAAACGTCATATTTTCCCGACTTTCATGAACACGGGTAGCGGCCTGTTTGAAACCTCGGTTCCCCATGGCGGCTTTAAGATCGACCGCCGCAAAGATGCGCTGGTGCCAGCGTGGGCCGACGATGATCTCGATCTGATCCGGCCCTTCGAGGATGCGCCCTGCCTTCACCGGATCATCGCTGAGTGCCCACGCGACCCCGATTCGATCCTGAAGCTGGCGAACCATTTTGGGTTGCTCACCGCCGCGCCGGAACCGCTCGACCTGTGGCGGCAGGAGATTCGCGCGCTTCGCTCACTCACCGTGCCGAAGCTGGCCGAAAAACTTTCAGCGGTGAGATTTCGGCTGGTGCCGGTGGAAGAAAACGGCGCTGTCGTGCTGCGCTATCGTGCGACTCGTCTGATCGACGCCATCTACCAGCGCTTCGCCGAAGAGTTTTCCGGCCTGATCCAGTGCGCCCGCTGCCCCGCACCCAACTGCGGTCGCTGGTTCCTCAAAAGCGCTGGCCGTGGCGACCGGCGCTTCTGCTCTCACCCCTGCAAGATGAGAGCGTTTCGGCGGCGGGGGATTTCTCGGGCCTCACGGTCACTATGATTCGGAGGTCTTGGCTGGACCCTCACGAAGTAGAATCCTGTGCAGATAGCGCACCCAGTTGCTTCGTGGGGGTTGGCTCGCAAGGGCAACACCAAAAGAGTACGTGCAGGATGCCACGGCAGGCAGTGTGATTATTAACATTTCGATTCCCGCCAACCCAGGTCGATGCTGAAGAACGAAGTAGTTGGAAAGGTCCGAGCTTGCGCCCCTTCCTGTTTCGTTGACGATCCAAAACACGGTGTTCAACACAGGAACCACCCATACCCATCGGCCTCCCGACTCGACTGCTCGCGGGAAGGCGGCCTGCACTTTGAATCCAAGCAACAGCCCTTGAAGCGAATAGACGAAGTAGCCCAGAAAGGTGTTGTCCTTCATCCCGAACAGATTTTCCAGCAGCACCGTTGCGATTCCGCCAAGAATCAGCCCTCCAAGAGGGGCCAGAATCACTTGAGTGACGAAGAGCGGTGCCGAAAATCCTCTCTCCGTAGTTTCGTATGAATCGAACATCCGAATCGCCAGCCCCCTTGGAGTCGGCATCGGGGACAGGCTGACGCGACTCGCATGAAATCATATTTCCGGGACAGTCCATCGTCTGTCCCATCGCCATTCTACGCCGATTTTGCAGACTATTTCGATTCCCCGTTCCCTCTCCATGACCGCCCGAACTGCTCCTCCATTCGCGCCACAAAATCGTCGCCGCCGAACGGCCGGCCTCCGTACGTGCATTGCCGCAACGGCTCGATCTGTTCCTCGCTCAGCGATGCCTCGTACATCTCCCTCCAGGTCGACTCTCCGCCCGATCGTTCCCAAAACGGCAAATCGATCAAATTGTACTCGTCGCCGCGCACGCCGAAATGCGCCGCCGCACTCGACCAGCGGTACTTCTCCGGTCGCTCGGCAATGCCCGCCCGGCATGGATTTTCTTCCACATAGCGCAGCGCAGTCGTCAGGTGGGCGCCATCGAGCGGGCAGGAGTAGAATCGGCCTTGCCACAAATGCCCGCTGCGTCCCCGCCGGGTGTTGACGTACTGGGCGTAGCGTCCATGCACGCGCCGGAACAGAACGGCGAGCGAATCGGACCGTTCCGGGATCACGATGGCATGGATATGATTGGTCATCAACGCATAGGCGAGCACCCGGACCCTGGCACCGCTCAGGTTGCGGCTGAGCAGGCGGAGGTACATTTCGCGATCACTATTAAGGAAGAAGACTCGTTGGCGATCCGTACCCCTCTGAGTGACGTGGTAAGGAATGCCCGGCAGCACACATCGAGCGTTTCTCGGCATATCTGAAAAGTGAGAAGTCCGCGAAAAGGTTCTCATGGGACATATCAAGAGTGTCCCGGTCAAGAAAATACGCCGAGTCGCGTCAGTCTGTCCCGGAGTCTCCCGGAAGTTCCCGCTTTCGTACACCCCAGTGCCACACCGGTTTGGCCACCTTCCGGGATTGCGTTCGCGGCTCTTCTGTTGATGGGCACCCGTGTGAGGTCGCGCGCCTCTCGCCCCTTCAACGCTTCTCCGGGTTTCGGAGCGGTCTAATACTTCGAACGGTGTCAAGGAGAACCTTTTCGAATTCGGCCCCCCGCGCATCATGCGTTGGATACAGCAGGTGTGCCACAAACAGCTGCTGGCGAAATTCCCAAAAGATGTTGAGGCGATGCTCTGACTGGTCATCGGGTCCGAACGTCGCACTATCGTACGACGAAATTATCGCAGCCGCGACGCCGGTATCTGCCGACAGCTCGAACGGACGGATAGAAGGCCTTTCGGCAGAAACGCCGCGCGCGTCAGCTTCGGCCCATTCGGACAAGCTGTGGTACTGGCGTCCTCGTAAGCTCTCTTGCGCGACTATGCTTATGACCGCGCCTCCCTTTGGAAGCTTCAGTTGGCGGTTAAACTCTCCGGCGTCGGCAGGAGAAAAGCTAAAATACATAGGGGTGTCTCGCGATGGATCTACCAGCCAACGTGGCGGAACAGCGATGGAAAACCCATACTTGTCGCTGACGAAACGTCGAGCGCTCGCACGTCCTTCCAGTCGGCCTTGGCCAAATGCCGTACAAACAGCAGTTAGTCCAATGATTAAGAATAGAATCTTGTTGATCATTGAGGACATGGAAAGCTCAGCTTACTAGGGTCGCCGGATCTCAAACCTGCCGCTGGATCACCGGCTTGAGAGGTAAGAAAACTTGAGACAGTTTTTCCGGCTCTTTGGCAACTCGCAGTCCGGCGCGCTTTAAGTGTTCCGGCGCAACCGATGATACGTTTCATGACTTTGGTTATTTAATGATGGGGATGGCGTCAGCGGCTGCCGCACGCACAGTTTCATCTTGGTCACTCAGGGCGTGTACAAGTGTGTCTCGCATAATCGAAGATGGTGGCCCAATGGCCAAGGCCTCGACAGCCCTCCTCCGCAGCGACGGGGGATTGGCTTCGTCGGTGAGAACAGAAGCCAATAAACCTTGAGATTCGACATCGCCAAGCAACCCGAGAGCATAAATGATTGCCTCTCTCGATTCGGGACGGCTGATGTTGCGATAGGATCTGATCAAAGCACTCGTCGCCTCGGTCAACGGTCGTCCGAGCCGGACGCGAACAGTAAACAAAGCATTAGCCGCTTCGAACGCGAGATCCGAGTCATCCTCTGAGAAAGCCTCCAGAATGGGACCGATTGCCAGTTGGAGACCAAGTTCACCGAGGAAGCGACAAGCCGCTCTCCGACGATCCCACGACTCGCTGGAATCTCGAAATATTTGAATGAGCCTTGACGGATCGTTACGATCTTCCGGAGATAGCTCTCGTTCTAACCCTTGAAGAAATACTTCGTGCGCGTTGGCGCGTCGAGCGTCAGTTATACACTTCAGCGTAGTTTGCGCGGCCTCACGGATCTTATGATTAGCTTCGCTAGTGGCCAGCAACAACACATCCAAAGCGGGTTTTAACTCCGCCTCTCCTTCTCGCAAGTCACCTACCGAATAGATCGCTGCCAGTCGTTTTTCGATCGGACGACCAATGTCGGCGATTTCTCGTAGAGCGTCTGAGCGCTTCATAGTCGTTGGTTGCTCTCTAACGGCCAAGGGCCGGCGAAACCTCAATGTGTTGCAGATGCCATCCCGTCAACCCCAGATTCTGCCATCCCCAAGTATTACACGCGTTTGATCCCAACGTATATGCGTCCTCGTAGGTTGCGGCCGTCACCGTGGTACGCCACTGCGCGTTCGATTCGTGATTGGGGCCGCCGATAATATGGTAGTTGCACCGAACATTCCAGATCCGCGCACGGCTCATCTGTAATGCCTGGTAGATATCGTACGCTACGGCTGCGACTGCGCCGACGAGTATAACCGTTCCGCCGCTGATTGTAATTCCGATGGTTTCGCCACCTAGAACTATAGTTCCTCCTCCGGCGCCCGCTCCAGCGGGTGTAAGCCCAAAGAAATCGGTGAAATCGTATGCGCTCATTGAGAAACTCGCCGTTCCGGGAGAGGAACCCGATTGTACGCCGATTCCGTCTTGCCCCAATATGCCTTGCCAGATCGCAACCGGGTCAATGGTCTCTCCTAGCTCGATCCCGAGATTGGGGTCTGGTCCTTGTATCCAGCCGCCACCGGCTTCTATGTCGAGGTAGCAGCCATCGACAGAGAAGTCGTCGGCCACGCACCAATCCAGACCGGTACGGTCCATACGGTTCGCCGGATCGCCGCCCACATACGCATACCTGTTCCAGCTCCCAGGATCTGATGGACCTGCGCTGTTCTGGTATGGATCATCGGTGAGGAACCTCCCAGTCCCCGGATTATGATACCGCTGATCTGCATAATCGAGCCCCGTCTCCGCATCTCTGAAGTACCCCGTAAACTTCTCCGTCCCGTTCTGCGTCGCCGAAGGCTTCTCCTGACCATACGGATAAAAATGCCCGATCGAGCCGAGGCGATCCGCTCCAACGTAGCCTCCCGCGTTCTTGATCAGCTTTCCCCCGAAATAATAATCCGTCCCCGTCTGCGATGCGTACATCACCGGCGGGTTGACGTTCTGCGTTACGTTCATCTGATACGTCGCCAGCTTCTGGCCGCTCACGCTCCAAAACGTCACTTCGTCGGTGGTCAGCGTGCCGCTCGTCCACAGACCCGCGCCACACCCGCTTGTTGCCCGGATCGTAGCTGTATTGGTACATGCCTGTAACGCCCGCCAACCGATTTAGTCCGTCATACGAGACGGTTCCGCCGCCCTCGTAGACCAGGGAATTGCCGTTCGCATCGACCGTGCCCACGCCCGACGGATGGTTCGTCGATGGGTCGAACGTCGCGTGGTATTCCGGAGCCGATCCTGCAATCACGTTCTGATCCGTCAGATTTCCGAATCCATCATACGCATAACTCTGACCCCAGGCGCTGCTCGTCGCCTGCGCCGTCGCCAGCCGGTTCAAGGAATCGTAGGTGTACTGCACCGTCTCCCCGCTGATCGCGTCCGCCTGCGATACGATTTTACCGTTGTTCTGCGATCCGGAGTAGGTGTAGGTCATGTTGACCAGGTTTCCAGAAGTATTGCTGACCGTGAGTTGCGTCAACTGCAACATCGCATTGTAGGTCCGCGATTCGCTGGCCGCTCCACCGAACCCTCCGCCGCTGACTGTCAGCAACTGATTCGCCGGACCGTAGGTCGCGCCGCCGATGATGGTGCTTTGCGCCGCAAGATCAGTCATCGTGTTCAGCCGTCCCATCGTATCGAACGCCCAGCCGAGATTCGGCCCCGTCACCGGAGCCGACGTCGTCCCCGAGTTCGGGTACTGGACGCTGGTCATCCTGACGCTTCATCGCCCAGTTGTTCGATCAAGTCCCGCACCCAGGCCGATTGACCGCCGGTCTCCAGTGCGACACGCGCGCCCGCGGGCTGGGCCGCCAGATACTTTCGCCAGCGTGGCGCGATCCAACTTGCGATTGCCTTCCTCCACGATTTCGCCGGCGGCGTTCAGTTCGCAGAACTGGAAGGAGCGGTCGCTCAAGTCCAGTCCGATGGTCAACTCGGGAATCTCACAAACAGGAATGGTATTCTTCTTCATGGCTGGTCTCCTTTTTGCACCCTCACGGAGTGCGTTTTCCACCAGCGAGCTTACCGCCGCTGGATGGGGGCCAGCCCGCTCGTCCTATCTGTCCCGGGTTTTCCCCGGTCCGCGGAGAAAAACACTTCGGGCGAGGAACTGGCGAAGTTAAAGGCGGTGGCGGACAAAATGATTACGCCGTCGATTCGCTACAGCCAGCCGGGGCTGCAAACTCACATCACCTATTTATATGGAATGACGAACGCGACCGATCAGAAAATCGGCCGCGATGCCATCGAACGCTACGAAGTACTGCGCAAGGAACTCGATCAGCGGATTGCCGAGCTGAACAAGATCCTCGGTGCCTCAAATTAAATTCGGGGCGCCCCTCACCCATCTTCTTAACGTATCCGCGAAAGAGCCTCGAGGACTTCCGCGGTTCGGTGGGCTGGAAGCAAATGAGCGCGCCAACCTCTCTGATGGGAGGTTACGATGGGCTGGTGCGCGAGGGATGAGGGTTTCATCTCGATGTGATTGAGGATGCGGGGAAATATAGTTCGGGAGGGGCGGGTGATGGGTTTGTCAGGAAATCCGGGGAATGTCGGTCTGTCCCGGGTTTTCCAATCTTAGCGGGTCTGATCGGGCGGGATGGGCATGTTGCGGAAAATCTGCCAATGCCCATCGGCCTGTTTTCGCCAGACGGTGAGGTAGCGTCCGGAGACCGGGGCGGCGTGGGCGAAGGAGGCTTCGGCCTGGCCCCATTCGTAGACGAAGTCGCCTTGCTGCACGGAGCCTTTGCTGGTCACCGACGCGGAGACGGCGCGGCCTAATTTCTGACTTCGCGATGCGAGTTGGCGCTCGATGGCGGCGCGGCCCTGAATGCACTCGCCGGTGGGACCGCAATCGACGGCGTCTTCGGCGTAGGTGGCGGCGATCTGCCGAGCATTGCCGGTCTTCATTCCGTCGATCCAGGCCTGATTTCCGGCAGCGATATCGCGCTTCGCGGCGGGGTCGATCGTCGCGGATTGCGCTGATAAGATGACCGGCGTGAGCAGGAGGACGAACGCCGCGAGCGCGAAACGCGTGGTCAGCATAAAAGAGTGGTCTATTGTTGCGCGGGCGGTGGGCCTAGCGGGCTCGGTTTGCAGTTCTGCGTTTCAGAGGTGTACTGGATGCCGGAAATTTTCCAATCTTCACCGGTCTTCAGCAGCGTGAAGGCGTCGATGCCGCAGTGGTTGAATTTGCCGGCTACGTAGACGTCGTATTCGGCCCAGACCATGGCGATGCGGCCGCGGACGAGGACGGTCGGATCCCAAATGCGTTCGATCACCTTGTTCTTGCTGGCGCCCATGCGCTGGGCGAAGGCTTCGCCGGTGATGGGCGCGCCGACTTTGTCGGCCTGCGCGGAGACGAGCTTCGCGTCGGGGGTCATGGCGGCTGCGATTTTCGCGGCGTCGTTTGTGGACATGCCGTCGAACAATTGATTGACGACGGCAAGGACTTCCTTCTTATCGTCCTGGGCGGAGGCGGCGAGGGCGCAGAGGAGAAATATCGCGGCTAGACGCATATGGTCGATTGTAGTTGAAATAAGTAGGTCGAATATGGGGTCAGACAGCTCTGTCCACTGGGGGTGAGGGCGGTTGGGGGATTGCGGGGGTGGGGGGACAGAGATGTCAGACCCCATTTTTGGCGGCATTTTTTTAAGTGCGCTACGCGGCGGGATTGGCGATTTCTGTGATACATTTGATCCCAAGTTTATGTTTACACGACGAATTTTGTTTGTGTTTCTCGCTTCGGCGATGGGTGCCGCGGCGCAAGACGGGGCGGCGCTATATAAGGCGCGATGCGCGACGTGTCATGACGGGGCGGCGCGGGAGCGGATGCCTTCGCATGCGGAGCTGGCGAGCAAATCGCCGGAATTTATCGTCACGGCGATGTTCCAGGGCGCGATGACGATGCAGGCTGCGGGGTTGACCCAAGAGGAAGGGCGGGCAGTCGCGAAATTCCTCACGGGCAAGGATTTTTCGGCGGCCGTCGATACCATGGCGGGACGATGCAAGACGGCGGGGCCGGCGGTATCGCTCGGGGATGGGGATTGGAACGGGTGGGGCGTCGATCTGGACAACTCGCACTTTCAGCCCAAGCCAGGACTCGCGGCGGGAGACGTGCCGAAGCTCAAGTTGAAATGGGCGTTCGGATTCCCGAAAGATCCGATGGCGTTTTCGCAGCCGACGGTCGCGGCCGGTCGCCTGTTCGTAGGGAGCGCGGGCGGGACGGTGTATTCGCTGGACGCGGCGTCGGGCTGCGTCTACTGGTCCTATCCGGCGGGGGCGAGTGTCAGGACGTCGATCGTTTTAGGAAAATTGCCATCGGGGAAATGGGCGGCTTTCTTCGGCGACATCAGAGCCACTGCGCACGCGGTGGACGCGGAGACGGGAGCACCGCTGTGGACGATCAAACTGGACGAGCATCCGGCGGCTCGCATCACGGGCGCGCCGGTTTTTGTGGATGGAAAACTGTATGTCCCGATGAGCTCGATTGAAGAAGCCTTCGCGACGCAAGGAAAATATTCGTGCTGCACGTTTCGGGGCAATCTGAACGCGGTGGACGCGTCGACGGGCAAGCTGATCTGGAAGAGCTACAGCGTGCTGGATCCGCCGAAGGCGTACCGGACCAATAAAAACGGCACGGAACAGAAAGGCCCAGCGGGCGCGGCGTTGTGGGCATCGCCGACGGTGGACCTGAAACGCAAGGTGGTGTACGCGTCGGCCGGAAATTCGTACACCGATATTTCGATCAACACGAGCGATGCGATTCTGGCGTTCGATCTGGAGACGGGGGCGCTGAAATGGTCGAGCCAGGTGCAGCCGAAGGATAATTTCGTGGTCGGATGCCCGAAGGCCGACAATTGTCCGGAAGAAGCGGGACCGGATTTCGATTTCGGGTCGTCATCGGTGTTGCGCACGCTGCCGGATGGCAAACAGATTCTGATCGCGGGGCAGAAGTCGGGCGTGGTGTGGGGCCTGGATCCGGATAACAGGGGAAAAATTCTATGGCAGACGCGACTGGGCAAGGGCAGCGCGCTGGGCGGCGTCGAATGGGGACATGCCGCGGACGACAAGCTGGCTTACGTCGCGATTTCCGATCGCATCACGCGCGATGGAACGCCGGGGTTGTATGCGCTGGATCTGGCGACGGGAAAAGTCGTGTGGTCGGCTCCGGCGCCTAAAGTGGCAGGCGGAAGTCCGGGGCAGGCGGCGGCGGTGACGGTGATTCCGGGCGTCGTGTTTTCGGGCGCGCTGAACGGACATTTCCGGGGCTACGCGGCGTCGAGCGGCGAGATCGTGTGGGATTACGACACGAATCACCCGTTCGATACTATCAACGGAGTACAGGCCAAGGGCGGATCGGTGGACGGTCCGGGGCCGGTGGTGTCGCATGGGATGGTGTACGTCAACTCCGGGTACGGGCAGTTCGGCGGAATCGCGGGGAATGTACTGCTGGCGTTTTCGGTCGATGGGAAATGACGCGGGTCGTCCACGGCGTTGACGAGTTGAGGACGCTGGTGGGTCAGGAAGTCGGCATCAGCGAGTGGCGGACGATCACGCAGACGCAGATCGACCGGTTCGCGGAACTGACCGGCGACGATCAATGGATCCACGTTGACATGGAGCGCGCGCGGCGGGAGTCGCCGTACCAGACGACGATCGCGCACGGGTTCCTGACGGTGTCGCTGCTGAGCTCGCTGATTCGCGAAGCGGTGGACGTCCGCGGCGATTATAAGATGCGGATCAATTACGGATTCAACCGGCTGCGATTCACGGGATCCGTTCCAGCGGGGAGCCGGATTCGCGGGCGATTTACGCTGAATTCGGTGAAGGACGTGGAAGGCGGCGTCGAGATCGCGTGGGGCGTTTCGGTGGAAGTGGAAGGTCGCGAGAAGCCGGCGCTGGTGGCGGAGTGGCTGGGCCGGACCTACGTTTGATCGCGAGATCCTTGTCTGACGCGCTCCGCTTTGTCTGGCGCGCTCGCTTTGCTGCGGCGCGGCTGGTGTAATGGAGGGATGAAGCTTTCTGATATCGATCCGGGGCCGAAATATCCGGCCGCGGTGCGAATGATTGTCGAGATCCCCAAAAATTCAGCGAACAAATACGAATACGATATCGCGCTGGGAGTTTTCAAGCTCGATCGCGCGCTGTACTCGCCGATGCATTATCCAGGCGATTACGGATTCATTCCAGGGACGATGGCGGAGGACGGCGATCCAATCGACATCGTGGCGCTGGTGGATGAGCCGAGTTTTCCGGGCTGCATGATGGAGGTGCGTCCGCTGGGGATTCTGGAGATGGAAGATAACGCGGCGATCGACCGGAAGATTCTCGCGGTGCCGGCGCGGAATCCACGGTACGATTTGTTTCACGGGATGGACGATGTGCAGCCGCACGTGCGGAAAGAGATCGAACATTTCTTCGAGATTTATAAGGAGCTGGAAGAGAAGGTGGTCAAGACTCGGGGCTGGAGGGACGTGGAGGCGGCGCATGCGGCGATCTTGTCTAGCAGGGAGCGGTACTTGGAGAAGGTGAAGGGGGCTTGAGCGCGTCAGAGATTTCGCGGACGGGAGTTGAGGTGGCCGCTTCCTTTGGTCGCGGCTCGGGGTGTACGCTGAAGGAATTATGAGAATCCACCTACTTGTGGTGTTGTGTGCCGGCATGGGTTATGCGGCGACCTGCGACAGTATCGCGGCGGGGAAGTTTGATGCGACGATCATCAGTTCGGCCAAAGTGGTGACGGCGGGGACGTTCGTGCCGCCATCGGGTCCGAAGGCGGCGATCTTTAAAAAGACGCCTGACTTTTGCCGGGTGCAAGGCATTCTGGCGCCGTCGAACGATTCGAATATCGAATTCGAAGTCTGGCTGCCGGTGAACGGATGGAACGGACGATACCTGGGCGTCGGGAACGGCGGATTCGGTGGATCGATCGGATACACGGCGCTGGCGGACGCGGTGGCCAACGGGTACGCGGTGTCGTCGACGGACACGGGTCATCAAGGCGGCGCGACCGACGGGTTATGGGCGTTGGGGCATTACGAAAAGATTGTCGATTTCGGGTATCGCGCGATTCACGATACGGCGGACACGTCGAAGGCGATCATCAAGGCGTTTTACGGCGGGGTGGCGAAGCGCTCGTATTTCAGCAGCTGCTCGAACGGCGGGCGGCAGGCGCTGATGGAGGCGCAGCGGTATCCGGCGGATTACGACGGCATCATCGCGGGCGCTCCGGCGAATTATTTCACGCATCTGCTGGTGGGCGCGGTGTGGGACGCGCAGGCGCAGGAAGGCGCGGGCTACATTCCACCAGCGAAGGTGAAGCTGATCGACGAGGCGGTGCTGGCGGAATGCGACGCAACCGACGGGCTGAAGGACGGTCTGATCAACGATCCGACGAAATGCCATTTCAATCCGGCGAAGCTGGAGTGCAAAGGGGCGGCGACGCAAAGCTGCCTGACATCGGCGGAGGTGAAGGCGCTCGAGAAGATCTACGCGGGTCCGAAGAATTCGAAGGGCGAACAGATTTTCCCTGGCTATGAGCCGGGCGGGGAACTGGGGATGGGCGGATGGCCGCTGTGGATCACGGGGCTCGCGCCGGGCAAGAGTCTGCAGATCGCGTTCGCGACCGGATTTTTCGGGGACATGACCTTTGAAGACGCGACCTGGGATTATCGCAAGATGAATTTCGACAAGGACGTGGCCACCACCGACGATAAAGACGCGCAGATTTTCAACGCGACGGATCCGAACCTGACGGCGTTCAAGGATCGCGGCGGGAAACTGCTGATCTATCACGGGTGGAGCGATGCCGCGATTCCCCCGACCAATTCCATCCACTATTACGAGAGCGTGGTGGACAAGCTGGGGAGCGACGAAGCAGCGGAATTCGTGCAGCTATACATGGTTCCGGGGATGCAGCATTGCGGCGGCGGCCCGGGTCCGGACAATTTCGGGGCGACGACGGCGGCTCCCGCGGATGCCGATCACAGCATGATCACGGCGATCGAACAATGGGTGGAGAAGGGCACCGCGCCCAAGAAGATTATCGCGGAGAAGTACAAAGTCGAGGGGAATCCGGAGAGCGGAGTGGCGCGGAGCCGTCCGCTGTGCCCGTATCCGATGGTGGAGAAATATTCGGGATCCGGCAGCGTGGACGACGCGGCTAATTTTTCCTGCGTGGCGAAGTAAGCGGCTCAGGCGCGCTTCAATTCTTTTTCGACGGTCGCGGCGAAGGTGTCGACGTCGCGGATGGTCGAATAGATGTGCGGCGTGACGCGCAGGCCGCTGTATTCCTCGCTGCCGATGAACGCGGTCGCGATGCCGTGATTTTTCCAGAGCACGTCGTGCATTTTCTGAGCGTCCACGCCGACGGTGAAGCTTAAGAATCCGATGCCGCAGGATTGGGCGGGGTCCTCGCTGTGAAGCGTCCGGACCTTGGCATTTTCCTGCAGGCGATGCGCCCAACGGTTGCGGAGATAGCGCAGGCGCGCGGCCTTGCGATCGATACCGATATTCTCGTTGAAAATCAGCGCCTGGCTGATGGCGTTGTGATTGGCGGCGGGATGGGTGCCGATCTCCTCAAACTTGCGGATGTCGCCGTCCTGGGTCTTGGAGGACGCCATCAGCGACCAGGTCTTCGCGATTTGCGATTTCTTGACGTAGAGGAAGCCGGTGCCGATGGGCGCGCAAGTCCACTTGTGGAGACTGACGCCGTAATAGTCACAACCGAGATCCGACAATTTATAGGGGAAATGATTGAAGGCGTGCGCGCCGTCGACGATGACGGGGATGCCGCGCGCGTGGGCCATATCGCAGATCTTTTTGATGGGGAAAATCTGGCCGGTGCGATTGGTGATGTGACAGACCAGGATCAATTTCGTTTTGGGCGTGACGGCGCGTTCGAAGCGCTCGGCGAGATCGTCCATGCTGGGCGGCGGAACCGGGAAAGTGATCATCTTGAGGACGATTCCCTCACGGCGCTCGCGCTGGCGGAAGGTGGTCAGCATGCGGCCGTAATCCTGATTGGTGGTGAGGACTTCGTCGCCGGGTTTGAGATCGACGCCGTACTGGGCATTTTCGAGCGACTCGCTGGCGTTGCGCGTGATGGCCATTTCCTCGGCGTCGCAACCGGCGACGTCGGCGAGACGGGTGCGGACGGCCTCAATCTGCGGCTCGAGGATATTGATCATGGTGTGCCAGGGACCCATGTCGCTGAAGTCGAGCTCGCGGCGAAGCGCGTCCTGCACGATTTTCGGCGCGGGGCTGACGTGACCGTTATTAAAATTGATGACGTTGCGATCGATGGTGAAGCAATCGCGGATTTCCGACCAGTAATCCTCGTCGCGCGCGACGTCTTCGGGCTTGCGGCCCGAGACGTAATCGGAAGCGGCTTTGGCGCGCTCGATGGCGTTATCCTGAAAGGCCGCGAGGGCGGCCGAACCGGCGGCGAGTTGGAAGAACGTTCGGCGTTGCATGGCCGGAGTTTATCACAACGGCACTAACGATAGGGCCTGCTACGCGCGCATTTCACTGAACAGCTTTTTGTGGCCTTCGAAGACCTGGCGGGCGAGGTCGAGGTTGGGGTCGAGGGTCCAGACGCCGCGCTCATGAGTGCCGCCGAGCAGGACGCCGTCGCGCCGGGGAAACATATACAGGTCGTTGGCGAGCGCGATGTAATCGACTTCGGGCTGCGGAAGCAGGACGGTGAGCTGTCCTTTGACGGGAATGATCTCGGTGTCCTGAAAGATTGCTCCCGCGCCGAGGCCGGTGCAATTGATGACCACGGGCTCGGAAAGTCCGGCGACGTCGTGAACGCCGTCGAACTGGCGCACGATGATCTTGCCGCCTGCCTGATAATAATCGCGAAGCATAGCGGTTAGATAAATGGGCGGCTCGATGAGCATGGTGGTGAAGCGATGCACGTAGGGCGCGGCGAAGGGATGCTCGCCTGGAGCGAGATCGCGAGTGTCGCGGAATAATTGCTCGTTCACCGTGGGGGTGTGCGGCTGCGGAGGATGGTCGCTGAGCTGATAATTTTCGATCCAGCGGATGCCGTAATCCGCGCCGGGCAGATCCTGATAGTAGCGAAAGGCGAGGCGGGAGGCGCGATCGAACTGATCCATGAACTGCGGCGTAGTTTTATCGCGATCGAAAACAGTCACCGGGGACCATTGCGCGCCGGCGATGTTGGACGTCGTATTGGGCGGCATGTCCTTGGCGTAGATGGTGACGTCGAAACCGCGGCGCTGGAGCAGCCGCGCGGTGGCGAGTCCGACTCCTCCGCAGCCGAGCACGGCGAATCGGCGCTGGGCACTCTGAAGGGCGATATCGAGAGCGAGATGCGCGGTTCCCCAACTGAGCGACATGCCTCCGCCGCCATGGCCGTAATTGTGAACCACGAGTTTCGAGTCGAATGTTTCGGCCTTGACGACGAATCCGGAAGGGCGGAAGGGGCGCAGGCCGACGACGGTGCGGATCACGCGATCTTCGGCGACGTTGACGCGGGCGAAGCTACGCCTGGCGCCGGGTGGAAGCGGGAGCGCGGCGCGATTTACAGAGGGGCGCGCGCAGGCGGAAGCGAGACCGGCCAGGCCGGCGGCGTAGAGAAAATCGCGTCGCGTCATGAGAAGTCATTGTACTGAAGATGTCACTGTACGGAATCCATGGCCGGGACCGCGCCGCGGACGATCAATTTCGGCTGCGTGACGTTCTGCACCGTCTTCGACGGTCAAGCCGGGGGCGATCTCCTGGAGGACCAGTCCTTCGGGCGTCACCTGAATCACGGCGAGCTCGGTCACGATGGTGTTCACGACGCCACGACCAGTGATGGGGAGGGTGCACTGATCGAGAATCTTGGGCGCGCCGGTCTTCGTTGTATGCTCCATGGCGACGATGACGCGGCGGGCGCTGGCGACCAGATCCATTGCGCCGCCCATGCCTTTGACCACTTTCCCGGGGACCATCCAGTTGGCGAGGTCGCCGTCGCGATCGACTTCCATGGCGCCAAGAATGCTGAGGTCGATATGGCCGCCGCGAATCATGGCGAAGGATTCGGCGCTGGAGAAGAACGAGGTGCCGGGGAGTTCGGTTACGGTTTCCTTGCCGGCGTTGATGAGGTCGGGGTCGGCTTCGCCTTCGAGCGGGTAAGGGCCGACGCCGAGCATGCCGTTTTCCGATTGCAGGACGACTTCGATGCCGGCGGGGACGAAGTTCGAGACCAGCGTGGGAATGCCGATGCCGAGATTGACGTAGAAGCCGTCGCGCAGTTCGCGGGCGACGCGGCGGGCAATACATTCGCGCGCATCCATTACGCGGTCCTCTTTCGCACGGTGAGGCGTTCGATGCGTTTTTCGCAGGTGCCAAGGAGGACGCGCTGGACGTAGATGCCGGGGGTCATGATTTCCTCGGGAGGAAGGCGGTCGACGATGTGCTCCACTTCGGCGATGGTGATTTTCGCGGCGGCGGCCATCATGGGATTAAAATTTTCGGCGGTTTTGCGATAGACGAGATTGCCGAAACGGTCGGCTTTCCAGGCTTTGATCAACGCGAAATCGGCGGTGAGGGCGGTTTCGAGAAGATAGCTGCGTCCGTTGAAATCGCGAACTTCCTTGCCGTCGGCGACGATGGTGCCGACGCCGGCGGGGGTGTAGAAGGCGGGGATTCCGGCGCCGCCGGCGCGAATCCGCTCGGCGAGCGTGCCTTGGGGGATCAGGGTGAGATTGATTTTGCCGGCGATGACCATCGATTCGAGCCGCTTGTTTTCGCCGACGTAGCTGCCGATGTGGGAAGCGATCAGGCCGGCTTCGAGCATGAGTCCCATGCCCCAGCCGTCGATTCCCATGTTGTTGGAGATGGTGTGGAGATGCTTCGCGCCCTTGTGAACCAGCGCGGCGATGAGGGTTTCGGGGATTCCGCAGAGCCCGAATCCGCCGAGCATGACGGTGGCTCCGTCAGGAATATCCGCGACGGCGAGGGCCGCGGTATCGACAATTTTATTCATGAGTGGGTCTTTTCGCATCGTAACACCGGGCGACGGACACCCGGCGGGACGATTGACCGGCTAGTGCGGGAAGGCCAGGCCGGTGCGCGCGGGCGATTGGGTTGGGGGCGTGTGGCGTGTTGCCGGTCCCTTGGCGCGCAGCAGCGGCTTGGCGCGGCGCGCGGGCGTGGTATTCGCGCTGATCGCCGCACTGGCGATTCCGACGGGAAGAATCGATTCGCTGGAATAGGAATCGGGTCCGGTGATATCCAGGCTGACGTTGCCGTTCGGGACGCCGGCGGGGATCGTTATGTTCATCTGGTACAGCCCGGTGAGGCCGGGAACCAATCCGGAATATCCGACGGTGGCGGCGACGCCTCCGATCACTGCGGAGATAGTGTTGGTCGACTGGTTGAGGGTGCTGGAGCCGCCCGGCGTGCCGTCGGCGATCGCGGGATTCACCGGGCCGAGGCCGGTCAGATACGCGACGATGGTCTCGCCGATTTGCGCGGGCTTGGACGTCGTGACCAACGAATAGTCGAGGGAATGCTGGGTGATCGCGAATCCCAGGCCTCCGGGCGGATTGGTGAACACGCCGGGCTGGGTATTCTGCGCGAAGGTCGAGATGGTATTCGACGGCTTGCCGTTATTCATCACCTGGATGTCGACGACGTCGCCGGGATTGATTTCATAGGGCACGATCGCGGCGATCACGGTCGGGTACACGTAATAGAGCGGCGCTTCGGTGCCGTTCATCAGGACCTGCACGCCGTTCAAACTGCCGCCGAAATCGGAGGTGACGGCGGGACTCGGCGCGAGACCGGACCCGCTTAGTGTGATCAGCTCGCCTGGCGAGATGCCGGCGGTGAAGAGCGAGGAACTGGCCGAATTCAGAATCCCCGTCGGATTCAGGTACACGCCGCTTCCGTTCAGACTGGGGGCCTGCAGCGCGACGCTGATGCCGATGAAGCCGGCGAGACGAAGCTGGCCGATGCCGATCCGGATGGCGCCATTATTGGAAAAAACATAGTGCTGACCGGTGTTAAAGTTCGTGCCGGTATCATCGGAGGAGCCGTCGGAGTTGAACTTGTAAGAATCGGCGTAATTCAGATCGATGGGAGCTCCAACGTTGATCCATTCGAGCTGGCGCTGATGTCCCAGGCCCTGCGCCGTTACGCCGCCGGCGTTGGCGTAGAAAGATCCGAAGTAGCTGTCCTGATCGACGCCGCCGGAGTTGAGCCCCATGTCGATTCCGGCCTGATAGTAGAGTCCGCTGAAATTCGCCGCGGTGGCGCTGCCGGCTTTCACGCCGACGAACATGTCGTAACCGAGGGGCGATCCGCCGAAGACGAAATTTCCATCGGGCGACATATAGAGATAGTGATTGCCGACCATCAGCGTCGATTGAAGATTGTTGAATCCGTAAGAGCCGGTGAAAAACAAGTTGGCGGCCCCGTTGCTGAAGGCGTATTTGATGCTGCCGATATTCTGGTTGGTCGAGTTGCCTCCGTTCGCCGCGATGTAGCCGTTCGAGACGACATTCTTTAAATTTCCACCCCCATCCGCGGTGAACGTGGTAAGCGAATCGCGGGCGTAGATGGAGCAGCACTCGCTGCCGAAGCCCTGGGTGTCGGTGACCGGATTATCCAGGTCGGCAATCAGATAGGTGCCGTTCAGCGATGCGTTGGTTAGCTGAGGCGAGGCGATAGGGGCGGCGATGAACAGATCGTTGTAAGTCTGCTGGTTCTCCGTTGCGCTGCCGATGAAGATGCCATTCGAAACCAGGCCATAGACCTGGTCGTTAGTGACCAGGCTGTCCATGAAGCCGTAGCCGCTTGCGGCAATGGAGTATGTTCCCTGAATCGTATAGTTGGTGGCCTGATTGGATCCAGTGGACGCCGGGTCGTAGATCTGGCCGTTGAAGTTATAATTCCCGTTGCCGTCGAAGGTGATCCCGCCATAGATGGCGACGGCTTCGCCGAGGTCCCCGTATTGGTCCTCCAAAACCCAGGCCACCTGGCGAACATAATAGGAGCCGCTGAGCAGTCCATTCCCGCTGGTGTCCCAGGTATTTTGCGCCGACGCAGTTCCACCGATACAAACCCCGAGCAACAGAAAAGTTCCTATGGTTCTTCCGATCATCTTACGACCATCCCGTTTTCCCACCACGATTACATGGACGTATGGAACGCCACTATGTTGACGACGAATTTCGCGGTAATATGTTCGCGACGGGCTTTGAATAACTTACGGACCCGGCCGCTACTTTTTCAGGTTCGTCTCGAACAAATGGAAGATGCGCTTGTACTCGTCGGCCCAACTGGAGGGCTGCAGGAAGCCGTGATCCTCCACCGGGTAAGGCGCGATGGACCAATTATCCTTGTGCAGCTCGATCAGCCGCTGGACCAGCCGGACGGAATCCTGGAAAAAGCACGTTCGTATCGACCATACCGTGGCAGATGAGCAGCGCGCCTTTCAGTCCGTTCGCGAAATAGATCGGCGAGGACTGGCGGTAAGCCTCGGTATCCTTCTGCGGCAGGTTCAGGATGTTCGAGGTGTAGCCGTTGTTGTAGTGGGCCCAATCGGTCACCGGGCGAAGCGCGGCGCCGGCGGCGAAGACGTCGGGCGTCGTGAACATCGCCATCAAGGTGATGAATCCGCCATAGCTTCCGCCGTAGATGCCGATCCGCTTCGCGTCGACGCCCTGCTCCCACCAGCCATTTCGCGCCGTCGACGTTATCCTCGAGATCCTTGCCGCCCATGTGGCGATAGATCGCCGTGCGCCAGTCGCGGCCGTAGCCGGCCGAGGCGCGATAGTCCATGTCGAGGACCATGTAGCCGTGTTCCATCAGGAAATGATGGAACAGATATTCGTGCGAATAGCTGGCGACCATCCTTTATATACGTTCTGCGCGTAGCCCGCGCCGTGGACGAAGACGACGGCGGGTCCGCCCTTGCGGTAATTCGCGGGTTTGTAGAAATGCGCGGGAATCATAGAGCCGTCGCGCGACGGGACCTGCACGATAGGGGGATCGGTCCACTTGTACTCCCCAGAAGTCCGGGGCGGGCGACGAAGTGAGCTTCTTTTCGGGCGCGTTGGGGCGATTGTCGGCGACGAATAACTCCGGCGGCTTGTTGGTGTAGGAATAGACGTCGGCCATGAATTTTTCGTCGGGCGAGAGGGTGACGTGATGCCAGCCGACCTCGCCGGTAATTTTTTCGCGCGCGCCGCCGTCGACGCTTACCGAATAGAAATGACGTTCGGCGGGACCGACTTCGCTGGTAGTCAGGTAGAATTTCGAGCCGTCGTTGGACAGGTCCACGGAGCTGACCTCGAATTTGCCGGAGGTCAATTCCTTGGGCTCGCCGCCGTCGAAGGAGACTTTGTAGAGCTGGGAATATCCGGTCCGCTCGCTTTGGAAATAGATTTCGTTGCTGTGCTTCAGCCAGCCCAGGGTCTGCGCGCCGGGACCATTCAGCCAGGCGTCGTCATGTTCGGTGAACAGGACCCGGGTTTTCCCGGTGGCGGGATCGAGTGCGAAAATCCAGCGATCCTTATTGTCGGTTGCGCGCGCGACCATGACCGCTTCGGTCCCGGCGTCGTTCCAGAGAGGAGACTGAAGCTGGACTTCGCGGCCATGAACGTCGGGCTCCACCCACTTGGCTTCGCCGCTTTCGACGTCGAGAACGGCCATGCGGTTCTTATTCTGTAAGTCGCCGACGTCGCTGCGGCCGACGATGTCCTCGGTATAAGCGGATTCGTTGACGTAGGTGGGCACGTTCTGGGGCTTGGCGCCGTTGGGCGTTTCATTGATCAGCGCGACGACGCATTTTTGATCGGGGCAGAGTTCCAGACGCGCGGCCGACTGGCGCGGCTGCAGTTGGAAGGGCTTGCGCGGATGCTCGCGCTTGCGCTTGGCCTCGTTCTCTTCGCGAAGTTTGGTGCGCTCGCGAACCACATCGATCAACTCCTGCTCCTGCTTCTTCAGAAATTCCTGGCTATCGGTGCCTTTTTTCTCGCTGGCCGCAGTGGCGCGCGGTCCACCTCGACCGCCCCGGCCGCCGCCGCCGAAGCCTTCCGGAGCGGTGGGAGGAGTTGCACCGGGCGCGACGATGTCGGTCATCTGTTCGAGCATGCCGGAGTCGAGGGCCATCACGTACAGGTTTCCACCGCGGGTGAAGGCGACGTGCTGCTGATCCTGCGTAAAGGCTGGGTTCGATTCGTTGTCCTCAGTCTTGGTGAGCTGAGTCCGCTTGCCGGTGGAATAGTCGTAGATAAAGATATCGCCATCGAGCGAATAGACCTCGCGCTTGCGATCGCGGGTGCGGCTGCCGGAGGGAGGCGGCGCGAGCCGGGCCTCATCGTCGGTCAGTTTGTGCAATCCGCTGCCGTCGCGATGGACGACGTAGGTGTCCAGGGGATGGTCGATCGGGTCGCTCGCCTGCTTCCACTGGAAATATATTTCCTGGCTGTCGCCGGACCAGCGGATGGCGGTGGGCTCATATCCATAGAGGCCTGGTCCGCGCATGATGTTGTCGATGGTCATCGCGAACTTGGGCTGTTGCGCGACCAGGCCGCTCATCTGGCCGAACACGAGAATGTAAACGACGGGCAGGGTGAGGATTCGTTTATCAGGCATAAATAGTCATTCTATTATCCGCCGCAGGCCCTGTTCGAAGACGGACGGTTCGGTGAGCAGGCTGACGATGAGAAAGGCTTCGGATTCGAAGTCGAAAAAGAATCCGGGCTGGACCAGAACGTCGCGTTCGCCCAGCAGCATCAGCACCCATTCCTGTTCGGAGCGGATGCGGGGGACCTGGAGGATCGCATACCAGCCGCTTTCGCGATCGAGCGGTTGAATAGGAGATCCGGCGCAGGCGTCGCGGAGAAGGGCGAAATTCGAATCGGTACGCTCCAGGATCTGGGAGCGGACCGTTGTGGTCGCATCGAGCAGCTTCGGGAGCGCCAGCTGCACCGGGGTCGCGACGGATAGAAAGGTGTCGGCGATGAGTTCCAGGCGGTCGAGCGCGGCTTCGTGACCGGGTCCATCGGCGACGATCCAGCCGAGTTTCATTTGCGGCAATCCCGCGATTTTCGAGAGGCCGTTCATGGAGAAACGTCAGGGCCCGGGATGGCTGGACGGCGGGCGCGGCGGAATAATCGGAAAAAACCTCATCCGAGAGGATGGGCAGACCGAACGATTCCAGGCGCTCGAAATCGGCTGGTGGGATGGAAGATCCGGTCGGATTGTTCGGATTGACGATCACGATGGCCCGGGTGTTGGGCTCGATCAGGCGCTCCAGTGCCGCGAAATCGAGGTGCCAGGACCCGTCATAACGCAGCGGATATTGCCGGACTTTGACCGATTCCAAATCGGCCAGGAACTCAAACAGCGGATAGGATGGGCGAGGAGTGAGAATCCGATCGCCGGGGTCGGCCAGGAGCTTGAAAAGGAAGGAATACGCCTCGCTGGTACTGGCGGTCAGGAGGACCTGGGATCGCCCGATCCGGCGGCCGCGGCGGGCATAATAGTCGACCACGGCGTCGCGCGCGGAATCGAGGCCGCGGGGCGAAGGATCGTAATGCAATGCCTGGGGATCGGACAGAGCGGCTAGGATCTCTGCGGTGGGATAGGTCAAACCGGCGCGCGTTGGGTTCGATTCGGTTAGATCGAGGACGCGGGCTCCGGCGCGGCGCTTCTCATCCAGCAGCTTCGATAAAGGGTTAGGGGCGAGATCCCAACGCAGGCGGGAGGAAAACACGTGAATCATGTTAGCATCCGGCGCCGGCGCGGGCGGGCAAAAAATGCCCCTTCCCTTTGACAATCAAAGAGCATATAATCACGCTAGCTCGAAACGCGGCCCACTTGTTTGGCCTTATATTGAGGAGGTTTTTCTATGTTTGACAGCCTCGACGAGCAGATACGAAAAGATGAGGACCGGGTTAGCACCAGCGGCCAGCGCATGATGCGCTACGCGCTTTATGTGATTGCGGCGGCGGTGGTGTTTGGTGGACTGATTTTGGGCGTCCACATGATGCAATAAGCCGGGGAAACTCCAGATCAAAACTGCGCTACGGAGTCATTTCCGTGGCGAGCCCGGAGTGTTGCCTGCCGCGGAGTTGTCCGCGGCCAGCAGCACAATCTCATTTCGGGGAAACGCGAACTTGCGTCCGGTCTCATCGATCACGTTCACCTGCGAAATGTATTGTCCCGCCGGTAATTTTCGCCAGAGGAATCTGAAAAGCAAACGGCGCGACGCCGGGACGCGTTGGTCCCCAGGCTGGTTCAGCCGCACCGGGGCCGAGGTGTACACTTTCCGGCCGTCAGCAGCAGGTCGATATCCGCGGTCAGACTGGGCTGCTTGCGATCCGGGTCCTGGCCGGGATCGTAGACCTCGAAATACACGTACAAGGTCTGATCCTTGCGAAAGACCCGCGTGATGCTGGGGACGATTTTCTGATCGTCCTGCACCAGCGGGTGCGCGGCGAGCAGCTTCTTATTCGATTCCGGCCGAGCCGACGGCCGCGTTCACGGCTTCCTTCTGACTGCTCCAGATGACCGAGCTCAGGCGCAGCGATTTGGTCGGCGCTGAGATCCGGAATGGTGAACTTGGTCTCGAAGGTTCCCATCTTGCCGCATTGATTCTCGCGAGCCAGAAAGCGCAAGTCGAGTAGGTTCCGGGCGCGAGCGTCAGTCCGGCGTCGTATTGCAGATGGCGCTGGCCGATTTTGGCGGCGTTTTCCTCGTTCAGCTTGACGGTGATGTTGTCGCGCACGCCGCCGATCAGCTTGCCGGTGGCATCGCGCACCTGGCCGATGAAATCGAGATCGGCGGTCTGGTTGGCGCCTTTCTTGCGTGAGGCCGACGGCCGAGCCGGGGATCTTCACGGAAATCGGCACGAAGTAGCGATCCTTCGCGACGCGGAAATAATCGACTTCAAGAGCGAGCGGCAGTTCGCTCACCGGATCGCCCAACGTGAGCGCTTCTTCCAGCTGGCGTTCCTTGTCGGTGGCGTTGAATTTCTGCCAGACTCTTCTCGGCGTAGTAGCCGTTGCGGAAATCGAGCTTGGCGCTGAGAGTCTTATTCGACCAGCTTCACCTCGATGCGGCGGTATTTTCCGTCGCTCGGCGTCGTTCTTGCTGTAGTAGCCGATGATGTAATAGCTGTTGATATCTTCCTGCGCCTGACGGATGCCCATGGTCAGATCGTTGGTGTCGAGCATGGCCTTGCCGCCGGTGTCGGACGCGATGGTGACCAGCGTTTCCTGCGTATCGTTGAAGCTGTTGCGAATGCCCTGCTGCTTCGTTCCGGTGATGATGCCGGTGCCGCGCGGCGAGGCCTGCGACGCGTCGCCGCCGGGCGGCAGCGCGACCAGGCCGCGCGCGTCCACCGGGATAAAAAGAGACGTTGGCGCGCACCGCGGCGTTGACGGTCGCCTTGATCTGCGACTGATTCTCGACGCCCGTTTTCCCGATGCCGCTCGAGAAATAAATCAGCGCTTTCTTTTCGGGAAAAATGCTGAGCTTGCGCGCGGCGTCTTCGAGCGCGCGTCAGCTTGCGGTCGGTATTGAAGATGTTGAACTCGGTATCGTCGGCGGCGAAGCTGCCGCTGTCGTCGCCTTCATCGGCCGAGGTGGAGGCCACGTCGGCCAAGTCGGAGCCTTCGCCGAGCGTGAGTTTCTTGAGCGTGGAGATCAGCAGATCGCGATCGTCGGTCCACTCCTGCACGACTTTGATGGAGGTGGTGTAGGTCATGATCTCGACCAGATCGGAGGAGGTCATCTGCGATTGCAGAAACTTGATGGCGGCTTCCTGCGCGCGCAACTGCTCGGGCGGCTGCATCGAGGTCATGTCGAAAAACAGGCACAGCAGACGGCGATCCTGAAAGCGAATGGGACTGTTGGCGGCCGGTGCGACCGTGGCCTTTGCGGGCGCGGCAGCCTTTTCTTCGATGGTCACCGGGCTGCGCGAGGCAAACGAAACCGGCGCCAGCGGCTCGCCGCTCAGTTTTTGCAGCTCGAAAACCGCGATCTCCTGCCGCACGCCGTCTTCAAGACTTCGACGTCGTCCTTCTTGAGATTCATGATCGGGCGGCCGGATTTGTCGCGGGCGGAAAGATCGACGATCACCAGCTTGGTGTCGGTCTTGAACGTCGCGTCCTGCGCGAGAAGGATGGCGGCGACGAAGAAGAAGAGCGATCGGCGGTACACGGCGTTCGACATTTTAGAACCTCAATCTTACCGTCGCGGTCATCTGCCGCATGGCGCCGGCGCTGGTGATCAGGCCGTATTGGCTGGAGTTGACCAACGTGATCAGTCCGCTGAGGATTCACGTGATTCAAGGTGTTGGTCGAATCGATGCGGATTTCCAGGCGCCGCCGCTCGGAGTGCAGATTGATGCTGCGGGCCAGCGACAAATTCAGCACGAAGATTCCCGGACCGGTGATGGTGTCGCGTCCGGCGTTGCCATAGGTGCCCGCCGCTGGGACCGAGAACGCGGCCGGATTGAAATAGCCGGTTCCGGAATCGAGCGGCAAGCCGGTGGCGTTGGCACAGAGCGGGGCGAGCGACGCGGTGCCATCGCGATTGCCGGCGACGGTCGCCGTGAGCGGAGCGCCGGTCTGCGCGGTGACGCTGCCCGAGAGGGTCCAATCCTTGAGCGCCTTGGCGAGAAATTCGGGGTGCGACAAGAATCCGTTGGTGGCGTCGACCGGCGATGCCAGCACCCAGTTCGCGGTCAGCGAGTGGCGATGATCGTTGGCCGATAATCCGCGCTCGGCGGCCTGATCGTAGAAATTCTGCGCCAGCGCGATGTCGTCGATCGATTTCGAGAAAGTGTAAAACAGATTGGTCGAGATGCCGCGCTGGAAGCGGCGGGTCAGTCGGACCTGCGCTGCGTGATAGATAGAATTTCCCGACCGGATCGTCGAAAATAAAGTTGCCGGCGTTGGCGATGGGCAGACGCTGCTCGGCGGTGAGAGCGGATCCGAGAGGAGCCTGATTCGGCGATTCCTGAATGTCGAGCCGGGTGCCCTTGGTGCCGGTGTAGCTGATCTCGCCGACCCAGCGTTTGGGCAGGTCGCGCTGCAACAGAATATTCCAGGTCTGCGCGTAGCTGTTGCGATAGTTCAGCGGCACGGCGTAGGTATTGGTGACCGATTTTCCCGAAGTGTTGGTCAATCCGCTGGCGAGCGTAAGCTGTTGCGTCGGGCTGTTGAGCACTGTAGTCGCGGTATTGACGATCGCGAACGGCGGCTGCGGCGCCCAATTCCTGCATGAACTGGTTGTACTGGCTGGGATTGTAATACCAGCCATAGCCGGCGCGCACCAGCAATTTTCCGGCGGGCCACGGCTTCCAGGCCAGCCCGATGCGCGGTCCGAAATTGTTCTTATCGCCGCGAATCAGGGCGGAAGGCAAATTCCCAGGACCGGCGCACGATCCGGAAGCGACCGCGCACACCGGCGTTACCGCCGAAAATCCCGGCGCGACCTCCAGATTGGCGATGTGGCCGTATTCTTCCGTCCAGGGAGTGAAATATTCGTAGCGGATGCCGAGATTCATGCTCAGATTGCTGGTGATGCGATAGTCGTCCATCGCGAAAGCGTTATAGCCGTTGCTGCGGAAATACAGATGCGGAGTCGCCATAACGAATGGAACTGGTTTCGGGCAGGCCGAGCAGAAAATCGGCGAAATCGTAACCGGTGCCGGTGACCGGCAGCCCGTTCGGCGTAGCCGGATGTGGAAAGTCCTGAAAAGCTGAATGATCCGCGGCCGTTTTGATCGGTGATCGAATTGTTCAGGAAGTGCGTGAAGCCGCCGCCGAAGCTCCAGTTATGCTTGCCGCGGCGCATCTGGAGGGTGTCGTTGATCCCGTAGTTCCAGACCGCGCTATGCGCGTCGGTGGTGTCGGAAAGGCTGGAATAGTTGGTGAAGCTGAGCGACGGCGGTCCGTAATTCAGCGGATTGGGCGACGCGCCTTCGATGCCCAACAGCGCAGCCACATCGGCGCCGTTGGCGAAATAAGGAATGGTCGTGTTGGTGTTGCGATTGAACGATAGCGTCACGTTGTTGAAGCTGCGCGTGCCGAATCGATGCCGCCAGTTGATGTTGGTATTGAGCCCCTGACCGTCGAGCGAATCGCAGCAGCCGAAGCTTTGAAATGTCTCCGTGGTCCGCTTTTGCAGATTGAACGCTACGGCGAGCGTGTCCTTTTGCGTGATCGTGGTGTTCACGCGCGTATTGAGATTCTGCGTGTTATTCGGATTCGACGCGATCAGGCGGTAATTCTGATTGATGGAAGCAATACTCTGATTGGGTAGCGGCAGATACCCGAGCAGCCCTTGCGCGGCGGAGCTGATCCGGTAGAGCGGAATCTTATTGCCTGGAAAGGGCGTGTTGTTGGTGGGGTCGTAGATGACGTTGGAGATGCCCGAAAAATCGCCGAGACGCTGGGCCGAGGTCGGCTCACTGAGCGCGGTGTCGATGCCGTTGCGCTGGCGCACGCCGGTATAGTTGACGAACCAGAAGACTTTCGAAAAATTGAACAGCTTGGGGATAAACAGCGGGCCGCCGGCGGATACGCCGAAGCGATTCTGCCCGAAGGACGCCTTCTGCTCGGGAATTCCATTCACCGCGAACGGCCGGGCGTTGAGCGCGGAATTGCCGAAGGTGTAAAAAATCGATCCGTTGATGCGATTGTTATTGGGCCGGCGATTGCCGATGAAGGCCGGATTGCCGTTGCGGTCGCGAGGGCCACGCCCACCGCGACCGCCGAAGCCTCCGCCGCCTCCGCGTCCGCCAAATCCGCCGCCTCCAAATCCACCGCCGCGCCCGCCGCCTCCGGTCGATGCGCCTGGCTCGCCTGGTAGGCCCTGGGGCTGTCCCGCGATCAAGCCCGGTCCGCCCGGACCCAACCCATTATTCAACCCGCCCGGACCGAAATCGCGCATATCCGCGCCGGTCGTCTGTAATCCCTGGCTGACGCTACCGGTGACCAGCAGCGACTCATTGGACGACGAAGCGTCGGCCGTGACGGCTTGGGGTGGTTCGGCGGAGGCGGCATTGCCGAGCGAATCGAGTGTCGCATCGGCGGGATTGTCGGTATTGGCTCCGCCGCGGCCGGCAACGCGCGTCCGGCTGCGCAACTGTAGCGTGAAATCGAACCGTGTGGGTGTGGCGGCGACCTGGACTTCCTTGCGCCCTGGATCGAAGCCGAACATGTCGACCGAGACGATCCATTGGCCGGGAGTCATTCCGTCAAAGCGGAAGGCTCCATCATTATCGGTGAGCGTCAGCAGGATGCGGTCGCCCTGAGTGGCCTTGACGGTGGCGCCGGGGATGGGTTGGCCTTCCGACTTCACCACTCCGGTCTGCGCCAGAGCCAGAGCGGCGAAGCACGCGCCGGCAGCCAGAAGATTTCTGAACGTACGAATCACAAACCTCCCTTAGCCGGCGCGCATTTCCTGTCGTCTCAAATTACTGCTTGGTCAGAGTGATGTCGCGAGCGCCGCGCGCCGTTTCCATGGACAACTTCATGGTCCCTTCGGCAACCTTGCCCGAATACTTGATGGTCATGCTGTTGCCGTTCATCTCGCGAACGACTTCAAACGACACGCTGTCGCCGTCCACCTTACCGTTCGAAATATCGACCGCGCCGCCACGGCCGCCTTCGATCGAGCCGGTCAGTTTTTCTCCATCCTGCTTAAACGTGTAGGTTTGGGGCCCGCCCTTGCCCATGGCTTCGCTGGTCCACTTGCCGGTGACATCGGCGGCGAACGCTGCCAGGCTGCTGAGAGCGAGTAAAGCGCACATCCACATCATTCGTTTCTTCATCTTAGGGGTCCTCGTTTCTGATTCAGCGATCCCCGTCTCTGGACAAGACCGCTTACAGTTAATGATGGCTTTGGAGCGGCATCAGGTTACACCGGCTGGCATCCTCTGGTCCAATCGTCACAACTAAATGGACGGATTTCTCAGGGCTCCGGATGACAGAACGGCCTGATTTATGTGCGCGGGCTGAGACTCCAGCATCCGCCGTCTCTTTACGCTCGTAAGATCCTTTGTTATACTGACTGAGGATGTTCGTCGCCAAGCACCATCGCCATCATCACCATCACGGCCATCGTGTGCGACGGGCGTCTTTCTAATCTCAACGGAATTTTTTTGAAAGATCCTGGCCCGCCGCGAAATCGGCGGCTTTTTCTTTTTTGGAGAAGCAAAATAATGAAACTCGATTTCGGTAAACTCGACGGACTGGTTCCGGCGGTCATCCAGGATCATGCCAGCGGGCGAATCCTGATGGTCGGTTTTATGAATGAACAGGCGTTTGAACAGACGGTCGCCACCGGCTTCGCGACGTTTTTCAGCCGTTCCCGGAACAAGCTGTGGCTGAAGGGCGAAACTTCCGGCCACCGGCTGGTGGTGAAGGAGATCGCGACGGATTGCGATCAGGACACGGTGCTTCTGAAGGTGGAAGCGATCGGCCCCGGAGTCTGCCACGAAGGGTATGAGAGTTGCTTTTTTCGAATTCTGGAAAACGGCGAGTGGGTCACCAGCGAGACGCGCACGTTTGATCCGGCGGCGGTTTATAAGGGCTGAACATGATACTGAAACTGGGAATTCCCAAGGGCAGTCTCGAAACCGCGACCGTCGAATTATTTCGCCGCGCGGGATTCGCGATCACCACCAGTAGCCGGTCGTATTTTCCGGCGATCGACGACCGCGAAATCGAATGCATGCTGATTCGCGCGCAGGAAATGGCTCGTTACGTCGAGGACGGCGTGCTCGACGCAGGCCTCACCGGGCGCGACTGGGTGGAGGAGAACGCGGCGAAGGTCCACACCGTCGCGGATCTGATCTACGCCAAGCAAAGCTTCGGAAAAGTGCGCTGGGTGCTGGCCGTGCCGGAGTCTTCGCCGTTTAAATCGGTAAAGGATCTGGAAGGAAAAATCATTGCGACGGAGTTGGTGGCCGCGACCAAGCGCTACCTGGCGGCGAACGGAGTCACCGCGAAAGTCGAGTTCAGCTGGGGCGCCACCGAAGTGAAGCCGCCGGAACTGGCCGACGCGATCGTCGAAGTCACGGAGACTGGCTCATCGCTGCGGGCGAACAAACTGCGCATCATCGAGACGGTGCTCGAATCGAATACGCAGTTGATTGCGAACGTCGATTCCTGGAAAGACGACGCCAAGCGGCGCAAGCTGGAAGACATGAAGATGTTGCTGCAGGGCGCGATCAATGCCCTGGGCAAGGTCGGCCTGATGCTGAACGTCGAAAAGAAAAACCTGGCCAGTGTCCTGGCGGTGCTGCCGGCGCTGAAGAATCCGACCATTTCGACGCTGAGCGATGACGGCTGGCTGGCAGTGAACACGATTCTCGACGAATCCACGGTACGCACCATTCTGCCGCGTTTGAAAGACGCCGGCGCGCAGGGGATTGTCGAATATCCGCTGAACAAGATCGTGATGTGATGATCAAAATAATCGATGCCAAATCCGCCGCGGCTCTGATGACGCGCAAATCGGTGCGCTTGAGGGAAGCGGAGCAGGCCGTCTCGCCGATCCTGGACGCGGTTCGCGATCGCGGTGATGCGGCGCTGCTCGAATTTGCGCGCAAGTTCGATCGATTCAGCGGGCATAGCGTGCGGGTTCCCGTGCGAGGCGCGCTGAGCCCGGCATTGCAGAGCGCGGTGGAAGTGGCGGCCGCGAATATCCGCGAGTGTGCCAACGCGCAACTGCCCCGCGAGCGAATGACCGAGTATCCCGACGGCCGCCGCATCGGCGAGATTGTGCGCCCGCTCGATTCGATGGGCGCCTACATCCCCGGCGGGCGCTATCCGCTGTTATCCACCATCCTGATGACGGTGATTCCGGCGCAGGTGGCCGGCGTGAAAACCATTTGCGTCGCGTGTCCGAATCCGGTGCCGGAAATTCTGGGTGTATCGGCCTGGCTGGGAGTAGAGGAGATGTTTCAGATGGGCGGCGCGCAGGCGATTGCGGCCCTGGCCTTCGGAACCGAGACGGTGCCGAAAGTCGATTGCATCGTCGGCCCGGGAAATATATACGTCGCCGCCGCAAAAAAACTGTTGGCGGGCGAGGTGGCCATCGATTTCATCGCCGGCCCCACCGAAATCGTGATCATCGCGGCGGACGGCGATCCGCGATGGCTGGCGGCGGACATGCTCGCGCAAGCCGAACACGATGTGGATGCATCGTCGATCCTGCTGACCACTTCGCGGGCGCTCGCGGAAGCGGTTGCGGCCGAGGTTGAAAAGCAGCTTGCGGTCCTGCCGACGGCGGCGGTCGCGCGGCCGTCGATCGATACGAACGGCGCGATCATCGTGGTCGATTCGTTGGCGCAGGCCGTGGATCTTTCGAACGCCCTCGCGCCGGAACATCTGAGTTTGCACGACGCGAGCCTGCTGCCGTCGATTCGTCATGCGGGCAGCGTCTTTCTTGGCGCGTCGAGTCCGGAAGCGGCGGGGGATTATGCCTCGGGTCCCAACCATGTGCTGCCCACCTCGGGAGCCGCGCGGTTGTACGGCGGATTGTCCGCCGCGGATTTCGTCAAGGTGATTTCAGTGCAGGAATTGTCGCCGGCGGCTCTCGCGAAGCTGACTCCTTCGATCACGGCGCTGGCGCGCGCCGAGGGATTGGAAGCCCACGCCCGCTCAGTGGAGGTGCGTTCTGCCTGAACCTCGTCGGGCTGTTCGCAACATGGCTCCGTATTCGCCGCCGACCGGCGGGCGCGCTGAAACACTGCGTCTGGACTTTAACGAGAACACGGTCGGATGTTCCCCGCGAGTGCTGGAATTTCTCGCGAAGCGGCTGACCGCGAATCAGCTTTCGATTTATCCCGAATATGCGGAAGCGGTCGCAGCGCTGGCGGCGTTCTTCCGTGTCACGGCGGAAGAATTTACGCTGACCAACGGGACTGACGAAGCGATCCAGCTTCTGATCAACACGTTCGTCGAGGCTTCCAGCGACGTGGTGATTCTGAAACCGTCGTATGCGATGTATCGTTTTTATGCGGAACTCGCCGGCGCAGGGGTCCGCGAAGTGGAATATCCGGACGGTTTGGAATTTCCGCTTGAGAAGATAATTGGCGCGATCCGGCCGGAAACGCGCGCAGTACTGATCGCGAATCCGAACAATCCGACGGGCACCGGAACGGATTTAACCGGCGTCAAAAAGATTCTGGATGCCGCGCCCGACGCCGCTGTTTTGATCGACGAGGCGTATTTCGAATTTTGCGGTGTGACGGCGCTCGGTTGGATCCGTGAGTACCCGAATCTCTTCGTGAGCCGGACGTTTTCGAAAGTCTACGGCATGGCGGCGATGCGCTGCGGTTGCCTGTTTTCAAGCGCGTCGAACGTCGCGTGGCTGAAGAAAGCCCAGTCGCCATACAGCGTGAACACGCTGGCGGCGCTGGCGGCGCGCGCGGCGGTGGAGGATCGCGAGTACGTCGAGAAATACGTCGCCGAAGTGATCGCGGCGCGCGAAATCGCGAGTCAGGGGATGCGCAATCTCGGCATTCACTTTTACCCGAGCCAGGCGAATTTCATTCTGTTCCAGGCCGGCGAGCGCGCGATTCCGATTCGCGACGCATTGCGGGAGCGCGGCATTCTGATTCGCGATCGCGGCCACGAAATTCCCGGATGCCTTCGCGTGACCATCGGCACCCGCGCGCAAATCGCGAGATTTCTGGAGGAGTTGAAGAAACTGTGGATTCGTTGATCGTTTTCGATATGGATGGCGTGCTGACCGAGGTTTCCGAATCGTATCGCGCGGCGATCGTCGAGACAGTGGAGCATTTCACCGGCCAGCGCATCTCGCGCGACCTGATCCAGCAATATAAGAATCAGGGCGGCTGGAATAATGACTGGGCGCTGTCGCAACGCATCGCTTCCGATCTGGGCGTCGAAGTCGAGTACAACCAGGTGGTCGATTCCTTCAATGAAGTGTTTCTTGGTTCCAACGGCGACGGATTGATCCAGCGGGAAACCTGGTTTCCGAGGCCAGGGCTGCTGGAGCGTCTGGCATCGCAGTGCGGCCTGGCGATTTTCACCGGCCGCCTTCGCTATGAAGCGGATATTTCGCTCCGGCGCTTCGCCGCGGATCTGCGCTTCGATCCGATCATCTGCGCCGATGATGTGAAGAACGGCAAGCCCGCGCCCGATGGCTTGCTCGCGATTCAAAGTCAGCACCCGAAGCGGGAGTTGGTTTTCGTCGGCGATACAGTGGATGACGCGCGTTCGGCAAGCGCGGCGGGCGTTCCGTTTATCGGTATCGCTGCGCAGTCGCATTCGCGCCGCGACGATCTGATCGGGCTTTTTGAACGGGAACGCGCCATCGCGATTTTGGAAAATATCAACGAAATCGAGAACGTTCTATGAGGCGCGCGCGCATTGAACGCAACACCAAGGAGACGCAGATCCGGGCCTCGTTGAATATCGACGGAAAGGGCGCCTACGAAGTTTCCACCGGCATCCGCTTCCTGGATCACATGCTGGAATTGTTCGCCAAACACGGCGGCTTCGACTTGAAACTCCAGGCCACCGGCGACCTGGACGTCGACCAGCATCACACCGTGGAAGACGTGGGTATCGTGCTCGGGCAATTGTTCGCCAAAGCCTTGGGCGACCGGCGAGGTATCAACCGGGCCGGATATTTCGTCCTTCCGATGGACGAGACGCTGGCGGTGGCGGCGATCGACCTGGGCGGCAGGCCCGCGCTGGTGTACAAAGATCGCGTCAAGGTGCGGCTGGTCGGCGACCTGCAGACGGAACTGGTGGAGGATTTCTTCGGCGGCTTCGCCAATCATGCCGGCGCGAACGTCCACCTGAAAGTGATGTACGGGCGTTCGAATCATCATAAGATCGAGGCGATTTTCAAGTGCTTCGCGCGCGCGATGCGGTACGCGTGTTCGCTCGACGCGCGCTTGAAGAAACAATTGCCATCGACCAAGGGGCTATTGTGATTTCCGTACTCGATTACGGCGCCGGGAATTTGCGATCGGTGGAAAATACGCTGCACGCGATCGAAGCCGGGCACGAACTGATTCGCGACGCGGCGGGTGTGCGGAGCGCCACGAAACTTATTCTTCCCGGAGTGGGGCATTTTGGACAGATGATGCGGGCTTTGGACGAACTCGGCGTGCGCGACGCGCTCATCGAGAAGATTCGCGCGGGTGTTCCATTTCTCGGCATCTGCCTCGGCCTTCAAGCGCTGTTCGAACGGAGCGAGGAGGCTCCGGAGCAGCGCGGGCTGGGCTTGCTCGAAGGCACGGTGCGAAGGTTCCGCGATGTCGGGCGGGTGCCGCACATGGGATGGAATTCGCTCGACCGGTTGCGCGAATCTTCCTTGCTCGCCGGCGCCGGCGACCGGCCCTTCGTCTATTTCGCGAATAGCTATTACGCGCCAGTGGTGCCGGCAACCTCGGCATCCAGCGATTACGGCGGCGCATTCACGGCGGTGATCGAGAGTGCGAACATTTCGGGAGTCCAGTTTCATCCCGAAAAATCGGGACCGGTTGGAATGGCGATTGTCAGGAATTTCGTATGCTCGTGAAGCGCATTATTCCCTGTCTCGACGTAACCGCCGGGCGAGTGGTGAAAGGCGTCCATTTCGAAAATCTTCGAGACGCCGGCGACCCGGTGGAACTCGCCGCGCGCTATAACGATCAGGGCGCCGATGAGCTGGTGTTCCTCGATATCACCGCGTCGAGCGATCATCGGCAAACCATGGTGGACGTGGTTGCCCGTACCGCGCGCCAGGTATTCATTCCGCTGACGGTCGGCGGCGGGATTCGCAGTGTGGAGGATGCTCGGGCTATCCTGCACGCCGGCGCGGACAAGATCAGCGTGAATACCGCGGCGGTGCGTCGTCCGGAGCTGATCCAGGAACTGAGCCGCGAGTTCGGCTCGCAAGCCGTGGTGCTGGCGATCGACGCGCGGCGCATGGACGCCGATCAGGGGAACGGCTGGACCGTCTATACGCGCGGCGGACGTGACGATGAATCTCTCGATGCGATCGAGTGGGCGCGCCGCGGCGAAGAATTAGGGGCCGGCGAAATTCTGCTCACCTCCATGGATACCGACGGCGTGCGCACCGGTTTCGATCGCGCGCTAACCCAGGCGGTGCGGGAAGCGACCGGCGTTCCCGTGATCGCCTCGGGCGGAGCAGGGAAGCCGGAGGATTTCTTCGATATTTTTCTGCATGCCGATGCCGCGCTCGCGGCGTCGATTTTCCATTACGGTGAATACACCGTCGGCGATCTCAAGAATTTCCTCGCGGCGCAGGGCATGGCGGTACGGCGGTGATTATTCCGTGCATCGATTTGATGGGCGGCAAGGTCGTGCAATTGATACAAGGCCGCGATAAAGCTCTCGATGGCGATGAGCCTCTCGAAATGCTCCGCCGGTTTGCGGCGTTTCCCGAAATTCAGGTGATCGACCTCGACGCCGCGATGGGCAAGGGAGAAAACTCGGCGATCGTGGAACTCCTCGCTTCCCGCGCGAAATGCCGCGTCGGCGGAGGCGTGCGCGACGTGGAGCGCGCCCGATCATTGATCCAGCAAGGCGCTCATCGCGTCATCGTCGGCACAGTCGCGTTCACGCCGGAGCTCGACAAAATCGCCGCGGCCATCGGACCCGAGCGCGTCGTCATCGCTCTCGATTCCAAGGCCGGCAAGGTGGTGGTGAAAGGCTGGAAGGAATCGACCGAGTTTTCCGCCATCGATGTGATCCATCGCCTGGAGCCCTTTTGCGCCGGATTCTTGTGCACCTATGTCGATCGCGAAGGGATGATGCAGGGCACCGATCTCGATTGGTTCCGCAGCCTCCGCGCCGCCACGTCGCATGAGTTGACCGCGGCGGGCGGCATCACCACCATCGAAGAAATTCGCGAGCTGAACAAGATGCGAGTGAACGCCGCGCTCGGCATGGCGATCTACACCGGACGCCTCAACCTGGACCAACTGGCCGCGTTAGAAAACTAACTTCATCCCGAATTGAATCTGGCGGGAAGTGGTGGTGGTCCTGGTGATCAATCCCGCGGACGAGCTGACGGTCGCTCCCGAAAACACCGTCGTGTTCGGCGGGCCGAAGTTGGTGTGATTCAGGATATTGAAAAATTCCGCGCGGAATTCAAGGCGCGCGTGCTCCGTGATCGCCGTCGTCTTCATCGCGGAAAAATCCAGCTCAGCCAGGCCCGGACCGGTGTAAGTGCCGCGGCCGAGGTTCCCGTAGGTCCCCACCGCGGGCAGAGTGAACGCATTCGGATTGAACCACTGATTCGGAGTCCCCAGAATTACCGGACCGCTAAAGTTCGGATTCAGCGACGGCCGATCCGGATTGCGCGTGTCGCCGTCGCCGGAACGATTGGCGCCGATCTGCGGCGTGAACGGGAATCCGCTCAGCATGGTCGCGATTCCGTTGATCTGCCATCCGCGCAGAAGTTTTGCTTCGACGCCCGAAAGATTGTGGCCGAAGGGCAGTTCGTAGCTCGCGGAAATACTCGCCTGGTTGGCGATGTTCAGCGCGGACGGGCCCCAATCCCGTCGCGGGTCGCGCATGTCCATAATCATCTGCGGCTGATTGTTCGCCTGCGCGATGGTCAGCCCGGAATTCATGTCCAGATTTTTCGAGTAGGTATAGTTCGCTCGAAATTGCAACCCGCGCGTCAGGCGCCGCGTCACGTCGATATCCAGGGCGTTATAGCTGGTGTTGCCTTCGGTGTACCAGAAGAAACCAGCGCCCAGGTACGGGTCGGGACGCCCCTGCACCGGAATGTACTGTGCGCCTTGAGCGACCAGGCCCTTGGTGGTCCCGGGGGTCCCGCCGGAAACACAGCCTGCCGCGCTCGCGCAGATCTGGGCCGGAATCGAATTCGGATCGACGCTCAGGAATCCGTGATAGCCATGCGATCCTACATAGCCGAGCCGCAGCACGGTGTTGTGGTCCAGTTGCTGTTCCACTGTGAAGTTCCACTCCGCGACCGCCGGCGTTTTCGCGTCCGGCTGAATCCCCTGCGGAGCGTAAGTGGTGCACGGCTGCGGCACGGTCGCGCTGCATTGCGGCAATGACGGCGCTCCGGCTGCGAGCGGAACCACGGACGGCAACGACACGTTGCTGTAGGACAGCGCTCCGTTATACGGTGGCAGCGAGTTCAATAGAAAACTCAGGTCGTCGATCAGCGAATAATAGAGCCCGAATCCGGAACGAATCGCCGTCTTGCCGTTGCCGAACACATCCCAAGCGAGCCCGACGCGCGGCGCGAATAAGTGCGTCGCGTTGTTCTTGGTGAACGTCGAGTTTCCAACGATGGTATTCGGCTCCAGCACGCTGTTCGAATCGGTAACGTAGTTGGCTGCGCGGCCGGCCTCTTCGTTCCAGCCGTTGGTGAACTCCTCGCGCACGCCCAACTGGATGGTCAGGTTGCGACGGAGCTTGATGGCGTCCTGCGCATACCAGGCTCCGAACAGACTTCGCCAGCCCAGCTCATTCGGATTGGAAACGATTTGAAACGAGGTCGAAGTTCCCTGCAAAAACGTCGTGAGACTGGCAAAGCTGGCCTGGCCGAGCTGGCGCGACGCGCTGTCTTCGTTATCCTGAACACGCTGGAACCACACCCCGAGGCTGATCTGATGGATGCCGTGCGTGATTTGCACCGCATCCGTGTAGGTGAACAGATTGCGGCGATTCCAGCTGTTGGCGGCGTTATTCGGGCCTGCCGCGGTGATCGTTCCGCCGCCGGTGGTGGTGAGCCCACCTCCGATGACGATCCCGCCCGGAGCTTCGCCGCTGACGAACGATGTGCCCGCCGGGAATGTGCCCACCGAGTAGGCATTGAAATTGAACGCCGCGCGCGAAAATCCGGCGGTGAAGGTGTTCAGAATCGACGGCGAGAAAACGTGGGTCTCGGTGGAACTGAGCACCTGGTTGCGCAGAATATTCGTCGATCCGAAAGGGGATCGGTCATCGGCGTCAGGCTGTTGCCGTCGTCGATGGTATAGGCCCCTGAAAGCGAGTCGCGCTGGCTGATGGTGTAATCCGTGCGCATGGTGCCGAAATCCTCACGCACCGTCTCGCCCGGGTTGCTGTAGTTGAGAGCGACGCCGCTGGCGACGCCGTTGGCCAGCAGCTCCGGGCCATTCGCATGCGGCCAGAACGACATGTACGGCAGCATCGCGGGATTCAAATTGGCGACCTTGGAATACGCGCCCGAGGAATTCGGCAGCAGTCCCTGCCGCGCCTGATCGTCGGGAACCACGGCGACGTTGCTCAGCGCCAGCACCTGGCGGAATCCTTCGTAATTGCCGAACACGAACAACTTGTTCTTCTTGATCGGTCCGCCCAGAGCGGCGCCGAACTGATTTCGCCGGAAGGGCGGAACAAATCCCTGATCGTAAAAATTGCGCGCGTCGAGTGCGCTGTTGCGCAGGAATTCGAACAGGCTTCCATGCAGGGAATTGGTTCCCGATTGCGTGACGACGCTGACCTGGGCTCCAGCCCGCTTTCCGTATTCCGCGCCGTAGGCATCGGTGACCACGTTGAACTCGCGGACTGCGTCGATGCCCAGCAGTTCGCCGCTCACGCCACCGGGCGTGATGCCCAGTTGGCTGGATCCGGTATACTCGACGCCGTTCATCAGGAACAGATTTTCCGACGTGCGCCGGCCCGCTACGGTGAACGTGTTGCCGTTGCTGGTAATCGTGCCGGGACTCTTCATCGCGCTGTAATTCACCGTGCCGGGATTCAGCGTGATCAGATTATCGAAGCTCCGCCCGTTGAGCGGCAGATCCTTGATGGCCTGTTCGCCGACGATTCCAGCCACCGGAGCAGTGGTGGTGTTCACCACCGGTACCTGTTCGGAAACCGTCACTTGCTGCACCAACTCGCCCACGTCCAGTTTGAAATTGACCACCGCTTCCTGGCCGACTTCGAGCCGTATGCCCGTACGGATCGCGGCTTTAAATCCCTTTTTCTCGGCCTTCACCTCTTGCGGTCCGAGGGCCAATGAGAGCGCATGAAAGTTGCCGTTCTCATCCGTCGTGACCGAGCGCGACGCGCCGGTTTCCAGATTTTTCACCGTCACCGTCGCTCCATGAACCGCGCCGCCCGAGGCATCCTCCACTTTTCCGGAGATCGACGCCAGAACCTGAGGCCATGCCGGGGTCGAGCCGAGCAACGCCGCTACCAGAAAACTCAGAAACCTGATTCGTCCGGACGTTCTTCTGCTCATTCGGGTGTTGCCTCGCAAGTCTCCCACTCCGCATAGCTTAGTACATTCAAGGCGAGTTCCGCGAATCGCCGGGCTTCTGCGGCTACGGCCACCATTCCGTGAAAAACGATTCTGAATTCACCGCTCCCAATCAGATTGCAACCCGATTGATTTCAATCTCTTGTCATCTTGTCCGATCCGTTCTTGGGTTCGTTCGGTTTTATAACGGTGGCGAGCCATTATGAAATCCAGCACCCGAAAAGCCGCCCTATTATGGATTGCGCTTCTAATCCCCGCGAGCATGCCCGGCGCATGCCCCGATTGCCCGCTCACGCCGGATCAGGAAGTGTTGCGCGCCATGTTCGGGTTCGAACAGGCCGGCGCGAGTGGAGCCGCCAGCGGACAGAATTTCGTGTTCGACTTGTTCCTTTCAAGGCCTGTCTTGTCAGCTCGTATCCGCTGGTGGGGAGATGTAAAGGTGGCCGGTTTCCCGCAGCAGGTGAACAGCCAGATCGCGCAATTCGCCCAGCAGTTTTCATCGAGCTTCGGCGGCCTGACCGTGAACCGGCTCGCCGCGAGCGCCGAGTTCGCCACCGGACCTGAATTCGTGGTCGCGCAACGCGCGCATTCCGCGCTGGCGATGTTCCTGGGCGGCGGCGCAATCGGGCCCAATAATCCCAGCGACGCCGCGCCGGCTTTTCAGATTCCCGACGCGAAATCTCCTCAATATCAGGCGCTGGTCCAACAGATCGGCGCGATCCCGGCGGGCAGCAGTTACCTCGCTTTCCTTCCTCAATCCGATGGACGATTCTCCCGCGAATGGCAGGCGGGCCTCCGACTCTATACCTCTTATCAAGCCGGGAGCCCGCCGGGCTCGATCGAATTTTCGGCGGGCCAGAATGAATTTGTCACCAGTGGCCATTTATCGGGCTTGGTCGGCCGCGTATCGGCGACGCACCCCTTCGTTCTCAAAGGCGTCACCATCTATCTGTTCGGCGAGGCGACCATGGCCTACCGGCGATCGCAATTCACCACTCCGCTGCTGCTCTTGCCCGCGCTCGAAAATTCGAGTCCTGTGCCGGTAACGAATCCCGGAGTATACGCCGTGACCGTTCCGGCCAATCAGCGCGACATATATCGAATCGGTGTCGCGGTGGACCTGATCTCCGCGATGCGATCCTGGTTTCCATAGCCACGTTGGAAGGTACGCGAGAATAAAGACGTGAGTCTGATCGATTCCCATTGCCATCTGGACAGCGAGCAATTTGACGCCGACCGTGACGCGGTGATTGCCCGCGCCATCGAGGCCGGCGTCGAGCACATGGTGGCGATCGGAACGGGCAACGGTCCGCCGGATCTGGAAGCCGGCGTTCGCCTGGCTGACCGGCATCCGGCGTTTTATGCGACCGTGGGCGTGCATCCCCACGATGCCGCGAAAGCGTCGCCGGAGACGTTTTCGCAAATCGCGAGCTTGCTGAAGCATCCCAAGGTGATCGCAATCGGCGAAATTGGTCTGGACTACCATTACGATTTCTCGCCGAGGGAAGCCCAGCGCGACGTATTTATCGAACAGATGCGCATCGCGCGGGAAGCACATCGGCCCATCGTGATCCATACGCGCGAAGCCTGGGCCGATACCATCGCGCTGTTGCGGGAGCATTGGGCGCCGTCCGGCATCGGCGGCATCATGCATTGTTTTTCCGGCGGACCGACGGAAGCGGAGCAGGCGCTCGCGCTCGGATTCTATCTGAGCTTCGGAGGAATCGTCACCTTCCCGAAAGCCGCCGAGATTCGCGAAGCCGCGCGGCTCGCGCCGGCGGACCGGATTTTAGTGGAGACCGACGCGCCTTATCTCGCTCCGGTGCCCAAGCGCGGGAAACGGAACGAACCCGCGTTCATTGTGGAGACGGCCCGTAAGCTGGCGGAAATCCGCGGTGAAACGGAAGCCTCCATCGCCGCGGCCACCAGCGCCAACTTCCGGCGCCTGTGTTTGGGATACACTCAATAATTCTGCATGGCATTCGGCAACTTGGGCCGTTCCCTTACCGCGCTCGAAATTTTCGATCTGGTTCGCCACGACCTCGATCAGGTGGAGCGCGAAATCGGACTGGAAGCGGTCGCGTCGGTCGACGCGGTCACCTATATCAGCCAATATCTGCAATCGGGCGGCGGAAAACGTTTGCGGCCGATTCTGGTGTTGCTGTGCGGCAAGTTGTTCGGCGAGGGCAATCCAGTCGCTGGTCCACATGGCGGCGGTGGTGGAGATGATCCACACCGCGACCCTGGTGCATGACGACGTGATCGACATGGCCAAGACGCGCCGCGGCCGTCCGTCGATCAACGTGGTATGGGGCAATCATACTTCCGTGCTGGCCGGCGACTGGCTATACATGCAGGCATTCCAGGTGGCGCTGCGCGAGCGCAGCTTCAGCGTGCTGGACGTGCTGATCGAACTTGACCCAGCGCATGGTGGAAGGCGAGCTGCTGCAACTGGAGCGCATCGGCAAGATCGCCGTCACCGAAGCCGATTACATGGAACTGATCGACCGCAAGACGGCGAGCCTGTTTTCAGCCTGCGCGCGCATGGGCGCGTTGACCGCGGGAGCCGACGAAAGCGCCGAAACGCGATTGGGCGAATACGCGTGGAACCTGGGGATCGCATTTCAGCTAATCGACGATATTCTCGATTTCACCTCGCGCGAAAAGATTCTCGGCAAGCCGGTGGGCAATGACCTGCGCGAGGGTAAAGTGACGCTGCCCTTGATCTACGCGCTCGAAGCCGCCGACGCCGAGGAGCGCAAGCTGGTGGAAACGGTCCTCGCCGACGGAAATTACGATCAGGTTCCATTCGGAAAGATTCTGCACATCCTGCATCGCCACGGCGGCATCGAGCGGGCGCAGGAGCGCGCGGAATCGTTCACCGAAAAGGCTCGTGCGATCATGGGCGAATTTCCCGAGTCCCCCTACCAGCGCGCGCTGTTCGCCGTTACCGATCTGGTCACGGACCGCGATCACTAAGTGCCGGACATAACTCCGCGCGGGATCAAGTGCCGTATAAATGATGATCGCGGATATAGGCGGTGACTGCGTCCGGGAGCTCCGGCGGATTGTCGCCGCGGGCCAGCGCCTTGCGGATCTCGGATGAAGATACCGGCAGCGCCACGGTTTCCAGCCGGTGCACGCGCGCGCCCGGCGGAGGAACATAGAGGTGACCGGGCCTGGCGACCACGATAAATTCCACGCTCGCAATCACATCTTCCCAGCGAAACCAGCTCCGAATTTCCGCGAACGCATCGGACCCGATGATGAAAAACACCGTCCCGTTGGCCGCGTGGACGCGTTCGATGGTGTAGATCGAGTAACTTTTCCCGGCGCCCTGCTCCAGGCGCGACGGAACGAAGCGCGGATCGGCGGCGCAGGCCAGCTCCACCATGCGGTAGCGGTCCTCATAACCCGCTCCGGCTTCCTTGAGCGGCGGATTCGCGGCGGGAATGAACAAGACGCGATCCAGCGAAAACGTTTCGGCCGCTTCCCGGGCCACCACCAGGTGCGCCCCGTGAATCGGGTCGAACGTTCCTCCGAAAATCGCGGTCCTCATAGGATGTGCCGCAAGAAATCCTGCTCCTGTTCGATTTCGATATCGATTCTCAACCAGTACACCTTCAGTGGACTTGCCATCGCGGCGGCATCTTCGCTCAGATTCACCGCGTCCTTCTCCGTGGTCACCAGCGCCTCGGCGCCCGCGGCCGTCGCCTCGGCGGCAAGCTCGCGCATTTCTTCGGCGCGATAACGATGATGATCCCCGAATGCACGTCGCAGTTTAACGTCCACCCCCAATTCCTCCAGCGTTCGCCAGAAGGAACGCGGCGATCCCAGGCCGCAAAACGCCGCGACCTTCCCCGGTACCACGGCTGCCACGCTTCCCGTTTCGAGCTCCACCCATTCTCGCGGAACCACGCGCGCGCGAAAAATAGGCGCTCCGGCATTGTATCGCGCCAGCAGGCGTTCCAGCCCGGCGATCGATTGGCCAGGCTCCACCCGGGTTACCACGATCCCGGTCGCGCGCGAAAGATTCCGCAGCGGCTCGCGCAGCCGGCCGAGCGGAAAAACGCCGCCGGCCAGGGGATCCAGAGCATCGATCAGCACAATATTCCGCTGCCGGGCGAGGCGAACGTGCTGGAATCCGTCGTCGAGTAAAAAAACATCGGGCGCGAGTTCTGTTTCCATACGAACGCCCGTTGCGTACCGGTCCGCTCCGATGCCGACGTGGGCGTCGCCGCGTCGAAGAAAGATCTGCGCCTCGTCACCGGTCGCAGACGGCGCCGCGCTCGCGCCGCGAGGCACGATCACGATGTCGGAAGATTCGCGCCGGTAGCCGCGGGTCAGAATGGCGGGATTGCGTCCCGCTTCGCGAAGGACGCGCGCCAGATGCGCGACCATCGGCGTTTTTCCCGCGCCTCCCATGGTCAAGCCGCCGATGCTGATCACCGGAGTCTTCAACTCGCGCGGCTTCGCGAACATCAGGTTCAGCCGATGACCGGCGCGCCAGATCCAGGAGAGAGGCGTTAGGACAAGCGCGCGGCAAGGTTCCGAGGAGGGTCAGGAATCGCGTCGCCCATCAGTTCAAGAATCTCCGCCGCGATACGAGCCGCGACGCCTCGCTTGGCCAGGGCAAGCTCCCGAGCTTTATCGCCGATCGAAAGTCGGCGCGCCGGATCGTCGAGCAATCGCGTAATCGCCGGACCAAGGCTCCCCGCATCCCCGATTTGTTCGATGGCGCCGGCGTTCTGAAATTCCTCGGCGATGGCCGCGAAGTTTTCCATATGCGGACCGACGATCACCGGCTTGCCGAAATAGGCCGGTTCCAGAATATTGTGCCCGCCGCGATGCGCGAGGGTGCCGCCCATGAAGACGACGTCGGCGCGCTCGAACAGGGCAGCCAGCTCGCCGATGGAATCGAGCAGCAGGACTCCGGGCAGCTCCACAGTGGACAGTTCCTTGCTGCGGCGGACGAACGGGATTCCGGAACGTTCCAGCTTCTTCGCGACCACGTCGAACCGTTCCGGCTTTCGCGGCGCCAGGATCAATAGCAATCCGGCGCGCTGGGGGAATGCCGCAAGAACCGCGTCGTCTTCATCGACGTCGCCATCGGTCATCGGGGGCATGGTGCTGGCGGCGATCACGATTTCGCGCGCCGCGACGCGGTCCAGAAATTGAGCGACATCCGGCGAAATTCCCGACGACGGCGGCGAAAAATCGTACTTCAGATTTCCGGCGACCCGTACCCGTTGCGGATCCGCGCCGGCGATCACGAAGCGCCGGGCATCTTCCTCGCTCTGCGCCAGAATGCGATCCACGAATCCCAGGGCGTGCCGGAAGAACCAGCTCCAGCGCGGATAGCGCGGCAGGGCGCGATCGGAAATGCGTCCGTTGACGATCATCAGCGACGCGCCGGCGCGTTTTGCTTCGCGATAAAGATTGGGCCAGATCTCGGTTTCGAGCACCACCACCACGGCGGGCCGCAATCGCCGCAGCACACGGCGCACCATCCGATCGATAATCGAGCGGTGCGAAGAAAATTCCGTCGGCCAGGCCGGCGAGTTTCTGATCGGCCATCGCCCGTCCGGTGAGCGTTGTGGTGGAAACGAAAATCGCGACGCGTGGCCGCGAGAGGCGCATTGTTTGATGAGTTCCACGGTCGACAGGACCTCGCCGACCGACACCGCATGAAACCAGATGGCTCCGCGCCCGTCGAGTCAATGGAGCCAGGAAGGGAACGGGGAAGCGAGCCCAGCCGCTCCGTCAGCCGCGAGAAATATCTGCGGTCGCGGATTCCCCGGTACAGTAGGTACAGGGCCACCGCCGGGCTGAGGGCGATCTGGCAAACTTGATAAAGGAAATAAATGAGACGAGTCGCGTTGATCGTTCTTCTGAGTATAACGGCGCTGGCGGGCGACGACAAGGACAACTCGCGTTTCGCGCCAGGACCGGCCTCGTCCTACCCCTCGCATCAGACGCTCGAGAAGATCACCATCGCGGCGGTCCCGTTCACCACCGAAGAGCAGGCGCGCGAGGCTTTCGGCAAGGTGAATCCGAACAAGTACGGCGTGCTGCCGGTGCTGGTGATCATGGAGAACGGAACGGGCAAGGCGCTGCGGCTGAATCTTCAGGCCGAGTATATCGATCCTGGCAATCGCCACGTGGCGGCGACTCCGGCCTCCGATGTCATCTATATCGGCACCGAAGTGAAGCGCCCGCGAACGCCGGGAACCAGCCGGATTCCGCTGCCGTCGCGCAATAAGAAAGGTCCTCTCAATACGTGGGAGATCGAAGGGCATGCGTTCAATGCGAAGATGCTGCCCGCCGACAGCTCGGTGTATGGATTTTTCTATTTTGAGACTGAGCCGATTCCCGGTTCGAAAATCTACCTGACGGGCGTCAAGGACGCGGCCAGCGGCCAGGATTATTTTTACTTCGAAATCCCTCTCGACAAATAAGTCAATAATAGACGCATGAATCGTCCGGAAATGTGCCGCCGCGCGCGGACTCGTGCGGGCGCCGGGGATGTTCCGTGGGACATAGTCATCATCGGAGGCGGAGCCACCGGCGTCGGCTGCGCGATCGACGCCGCATCGCGCGGCTACGACGTTCTGCTGCTGGAGCAGAGCGATTTCGGTAAAGGCACCTCCAGCCGCAGCACCAAACTGGTGCACGGCGGCGTCCGCTACCTGGAGCAGGGCAATGTCTCGCTGGTAATGGAAGCGCTGAAGGAGCGCGGCCTGCTGCTTCAGAACGCGCCGCATCTGGTTTCGAATCTGGGCTTCGTGGTCCCGCGATACGACTGGTGGGAGGCGCCGTTCTACGGCATCGGGCTCAAGGTTTACGATCTGCTGGCCGGCAAATACGGGTTCGGCACCTCGCGGATCTTGTCGAAAGAAGAGACGCTCGATCGTCTGCCGACCATCAATCCCGAAGGCCTGCGCGGCGGCGTGATGTATTTCGACGGCCAGTTCGACGATTCGCGACTGCTGATCAACATGGTGGCCACCGCGTTCGAGCAGGGCGCGACGTTGCTCAATTATGCGCCGGTGACCGCCCTGACGCGCGATGAGAATGGATTCGTGAACGGCGTCGTCGCGACGGATCTGGAATCGGGCGAGGAGATCCGCGCGTTCGCAAAAGTCGTGATCAACGCGACCGGCGCGTTCGGAGACGAAGTGCGCAGGCAGGCCGACCCCGAGGCCTCGCCTATGATCGCGCCCAGCCAGGGCATTCATCTGGTGTTCGACCGGTCCTTTCTGCCCGGAGACAGCGCCATCATGGTGCCGCACACCAGCGACGGCCGGGTGATGTTCGCGATACCGTGGCATGAACACACGCTGGTGGGGACCACCGATACTCCAGTTGCCCAGGCGACGCTCGAACCGGTGGCGATGGAGCAGGAGGTCGATTTTGTCTTGAGCACCGCCGGGCAATATCTGGCCAAGAAGCCGTCGCGGGCGGACGTGCTCAGCGTGTTTGCGGGGATTCGTCCACTGGTGAAGTCGGACGCTGCATCGAATACGGCGGCGCTTTCCCGCGATCACGTGATCCACATCGACCGTAGCGGATTGGTGACCATCTGCGGCGGCAAGTGGACCACCTATCGCCGCATGGCCGAGGATTGCGTCACGCAGGCGGCAATTTTAGGGCAATTGCCCGAAAAAGCCTGCGTGACCGGCCATCTGAATATCCATGGATTTCATCCCGCCGCGGAAAAGTTCGGGGATTTACGGGTTTACGGCGCCGATGCGCTGGAGATTCAGGGGATCGGACAGAGCGCGCGGCTGCATCCAGCGCTACCTTACACTGAAGGAGAAATCCGCTGGAGCGTCCGCCAGGAGATGGCTCGGAGCGTGGAAGACGTGCTCGCGCGGCGCACCCGGGCGCTGTTCCTGAACGCCAGAGCGGCGATCGAAATGGCGCCCAGGGTCGCGGAGATCGTGGCGGAGGAACTGGGCCGCGACCAGCGTTGGCGTGATACCCAGATCGCGCAATTTACGGTAGTTGCCCGGAATTATCTGTTGTGACCCTCGGAAAACACGAATGGCGCAGTCACCGGAGTGAACCGGCGGCTGCGCCATCGAGGACTGCCTAGAACTGGAACCGAGCGCCGACCTGAACCGCGCGCGGTCCGCCGGACCCGAAGGTCTGGGCGACGCGACCGGTGGGCTGACCGAAGTTAGTGGTCTGGGTGGCTCCCCTGGTCGTCAGAATACCGTTGGTCTGGACGGACCCGGCGGCCAACGTATCCAAACTGTAGGATCCGATGGTCACGTTGGAGATGTTAAACGCATTGAACATCTCGGCCAGGATCGTGAAACGGTACCGCTCCTTCACCGTAAACACTTTGCTCAGGCGGAAATCCTGCGAGAAGAAAGGTTGGCTGAGAGCGTAATTCTGGGGCAAGGCCACCGGAGCGATGGTGCTCCCGTTCGCGTTCTTAGTGCCGGCGATATTCGCGTCGAAAGCGGCAACTGCCGCCGCCAGCTGAGCCTTGCCGTTTCCGGCGTTCAGGCTATTGTAGGCGAGCCCGGGGAGCGGCTCGGTGCTTCCCGAGTTAACGGTTCCGGGGAGTTCGAGACTGCTGACGTTGGCCATGACCGGCGTGCGGCTGACGATCGCCGAGTTGATGCTGAGGCTGAATCCCCAGGGCAATTGCACCACTCCGGCGACGTTCAGGTTGTGATGCGGAAGGATCTGGCCATATCCTGCCATCCAGTTGTTCAGGTTCCACGCGGTCTCGGCGGTTTCGCGCTGAAGCGCATATGAAGCGGTGAATTGGAAATGATGCTCCATCCGCTTGTTCAACTTGACCAGCATGCCTTCGTAAATAGAACGGCCCTGGTCGGTCCAAAAGGTCATCGAACCGGTGGAGCATTCCGCGGTAACGTCCTGCGCCTGCGCCGGGGTACACAACGGGATGACCGGCGTGCGTGCGCCATTGGTGTACTGATTAAATTTGTTGTAATCTACTTCGCCCAGGCTGTAGTTCTCCGCCTGGCGGCGGGCCCAGTCCGCGGTCAGCACCATTCCGTGACCCATATCGCGCTGGATGCCAAGCGAACTGTCGTAACTGCGAGCGAGCGGGAAGTGCGTCGGGTAAATCTCCACGCCCTGCTTGGCGACATTGATGCCCGAAACCGTATATGGTCCGCTGGTTTGAGGATTCGCGGGAGCGAGCTTCGCCTGAATGGCAGGTAGCTGCTGCGCCACAATCTGCTGGAACTGAGCCACCGTGAGGTTCATGACCGTGCTCAACGGCAGGTTCGCGCCGACTGGAAGCGGCACGCCGTTGGAGTATATTCCCGGGAAAATATTGGTGAAGGCGCTGCCCGCAAGGGTCGAACGGCCATCGCCGAGGGGTCCGATCACTGGTGGTTCGCGCAGCTTGTAATATCCGGGTGTGCCGTCCCAATAGATTCCGCCGCCGCCGCGGATGACCGTCTTGTTGTCCTTAAACGGGCTCCATGCGAATCCGAAGGCCGGCTGGAATTCCCGCGTGTTATTCACGGTCGGGCCCAGGTTGTTGGGTCCGGTTCCCAGGATTGGAGCGAGGTAGGCTGGTTTCGACAGGTTGGAGTTGTAGAAGCCAACCTGCGCATTCCAGGCAAGACCATAGTTGACGGTCAGGTTGGGTCGAATCTTCCAGGTGTCCTGAAGATAGGCACGATACTGGTTGAAGCCTTCCTGGCTGGTACGGCCATACGGCGCGGGGGTCTGGATGCTGCCCACCCCGACGCCGCTGAAGATGCTGCTGGCGCCAAGATATACCGGCAAATTCAAAGCATCGGCGTCCGTATGGAGAATGGTCGGAAGGGTGGGGAACAGGAGCGCGGCGGCCGCACCGAACGTGCTGCGCACAAACTCCGGCGCGTAGGCGCCGACGCACATCGGGGTGCAGAATCCCCACAAACCGGCGGAATAGGTCGGGTTCATATCGCCGCCGATCTTCAGGCGGTGGGTCCCTTTCTGCCAGCTCAGAGCGTCGCTGGTTTCATAGCGCCGGGTATTGCGCCCTTGCGGAGCGTTGAAGTTGGGGCCGACCGCCGGATAATTCGCTCCGACGAAGGTATAGATGGTCGGCAGCGAGCCAGCTACGCAGGGAAGCGAGCAATCCGACGGGACCGCCTGATTATTATGATTTCCCCAGTAGTTGTACTGGAAGCGAAGATCGTTCACGATGTTCGGCGTGATCGTGGTGGTCAGGCCGATGATGCTCTGATCAGCCCAGTTGGTGTTGCGCGCCCAACTGCTGGGGTCGCCGCCGATGAGGGCCTGTCCGAATCCCAGATTGCCGTCGTGCGAATAGCGCAGGAAAATGCTGTTCTTATCGTTGAGGTGATAATCCATACGGAAGGTCAGCGTCTTGCTGGAGTATGGACTGCCGTAGGTTCCTTCTAAAGGAATGAAGGACGGCGTGGTGGTCTGGATGGCCAGAGCCTGCACCTGATTCGTATATTCGTAGTCGAAGAAGAAGAACAGCTTATCCTTTATCACCGGACCGCCGAGCCATGCGCCGGGGTTACGGCGGACAAAAAACGGGCTGGGATTCAGGGCGCTGCGCTGCAGGTTCGGGTAGGCGGCCATGTTGTGGTCGCGGAAGAAGTACAGGGCACTGCCATGAAAATCGTTACTGCCCGATCGGGTGACGATGTTCAGCGCGCCGCCATCGGAGATAGGCGTCGCCAGATCGAAGTTCAACTGCGAGAGCTGGAACTCCTGAATCACTTCCTGGGAGAAATTCATCGAAGTGATGCCGCCGCCAACGTCGATATTGTCCGAGACGTTTCCGCCGTCCACGGTATACACAGTGCGATTGCCCGAGCCCATCACGCTGACGGTGAATAGGGCATTGAACTGGGCCGGAGTGCCGGTGCTAATGGTGACGCCGGGCTCCAACTGCGCCAACTGAATAAAGCTGCGGCCGTTCAGCGGCAGTTCCTGAATCGTTCCGCGTTGAATTACGCCTTGAACCTGATTGTTGTCGTAATTGATTTGCGCCGTGGCTGCCTCTACCGTCACAACTTCCTGCGTGCCACCGATCGACATAGGCAAGGCAACCTGCGTGGTTTGACCGACCGCGACCGTCGCGCCGCGCACCAGTGTTCTGAAGCCTTTCGCCTCGCAGCGCACTTCGTAATCTCCGGCAGGCAGCGAGATCATCGAGTACAGGCCTTCCGCGTTCGAAGTCGCGGTACGCGTAATACCGGTCGCTTTGTTCGTAGCTGTCACTGAAGCATTAGGGATAACAGCACCGGTTTCATCGGTGATGGTCCCATTAATAATGCCCGTTGGAGCTTGCGCCAGGGCGCTCAGGCCAAAAAGCAGGAGCGCGGCAGCTAACATCAACGCGGATACCACTTTCAACATAGAGGAAAACCCCTTTCCTGAATCCCTTGATTTCGGAACGAACCGATTTCGGACTAACCCAGTCTCTACCTTTTCAAAGCGTTACCCGCTTACATGGCGGTCCCCCTGCCGTTCGGCCGACAGAAGGCTGTTACAACGTAGTTGGTATTTTACACGAACTAATCGCCATATCAAGTAAAGTCCTGTAGGTTCCTGGAAAAAACGGACTACTTCTCAAACACCACTTAACAGTGGTGATTGCGGGAAGGAGCTTTTAGAGCTCGAATTTAGCAACCGGGGTTAACTGGATTGACAGCCTGGGTCAAATGGCGGCCAGGAGGAATCGCGCGACCTGAGCCGGTTTGGCGGTTTCTAGCAGGCAGGTCTTCAGTCCTTCGCGACCTTCTACCCGTACCGACCCGCGCTGCTCGGTCACCCGATAGGCGGTTTGGGCGCCGTGATGGGAGGCCAGGGAATCGAGCGGCCAGTCCGAATCGGCCACCATCCGGATCGCCCCGTCGGATCCGATCAGGATGGTCATTTCCGAACACGGCGCGCCGTTGGAAGAAGCCGATTCGGCTGCATCCAGGATCCGCTGCGCGTGTTCTAGGAACCGGCTCACGCTTTACATATCGTGGCCGGAGCCGGAAATTTCAGGCTTTCCTTAAGATGCCGATCTGCCCGTTGTGATAAACGTTGTGCTGGATCAGCCCGTGGAGCATGAAATAGTAGGTGAACTCCTGTCCTGCCACCACTTCCTTGAGCCGTTCCTCGGGAAATTCGGCCACTGCGTCGCACAGAGCGCGATAGGTGCTTTCCAGGATTCCTAAGGCGCTCTGCCAGGCGGCTTCGTCGTCGGGCGAGATTTCAGGCCAGTCCTGTTCCACCGGGAGTACTGCATATTCCGCCCCGTCGAGGACCGAAATCACCACGTTGATCCAGCCGGTCACATGACGCACGATTTCCCAGATGGTGTGGGCGTCGGGAATCGGACGCTGGGCTGCCCAGGCGGCGTCGATCCCTTCCAGATTCTGGAGCATGGTGGGTCCATACCAGCAGGGACCGCGATAAAGCCCATCCAGCAGGTCGCGAATACGTTCGGATGCAGTCATCGATTTCCATAATAGGCCAACTGGATTACACTGGGACTTCGATGGAGCATCCGTCGCATGTCGGCAAGTACGAAATCGAGAAATTTCTCGGCGGCGGCATGTCGCATGTCTACCGTGCGCGGGATAGCGTGCTGGGCCGACGCGTCGCGCTGAAAATCCTCACCGACGCGGCGATGGCGGACCAGGAATCGAAGAACCGGTTTCTGGCTGAGGCGCGCATGGCCTCGAATATCGCGCACGAGAACATCATCAGCGTCTACGATTTCGGCGAAGATCAGGGCCGCCCGTTCATGGTGATGGAATTCCTGGAAGGCGAAAGCCTCCGCGCGGCCATCCGGCACGACCGCCTTGGAGACTACGCTAGGCGGTTGCGGATCGCGCTCCAGGTGGCCCGCGCGCTCGACTACGCGCATTCTAAAAAGATCATTCATCGCGATATCAAGCCCGAAAATATCCATGTTGACCCGGCCGGCCGCGTCAAGCTGATGGATTTCGGCATCGCCAAGAGCGAGGGAATGAATCTTACTCGCGCCGGGTTCACGCTGGGCACACCTTATTACATGGCGCCCGAACAGGTGCTGGGCCAGGTGCTGACCCCGCAGGCCGACGTGTACTCGTTCGGGCTGCTGCTCTACGAAGTGCTAACCGGCTACCGCGCCGTCGATGGCGATAAAGTGGAGCAGATTTTCGAGGCGGTCCTTTATAAGCCGCTGAATCTGGAACCGCTGGAAGAGGCGGGCGTGCCTGAGCGCATGTTGATGCTGATCGGGCGATGCACCGCGAAGCAGCCGGCGCAACGCCCGCCGGGCCTCGGACCAGTTGCCGACGAAATCGAGCGCATGCTCGATCCCACTCGTCCACCATCCAGCCTGATCGCCGGGTTCGGTCCGCTGATAGAGGTCCACACGCCGACGCTGACCGTGAATATCGCGAAACCAAATTACGGCCCGAAGGGATTTCTCGCGAAACTTCCGGGTCCGCTGCGGACGCAGACCGGCCTGATGCTGCTGGCCGCGGCCACCGTGATCGCTGCGTCGATGATCGTCTACGCCATTCTCAGACTTACTCATGTCGTCTGAAGGTTGGGATGCCGGACGTTACCAGGCTGGTCATTCTTATGTCTGGCGCTACGGCGAAGCCTTGATTGACGTGCTGGCGCCGCGCGCCGGGGAGCGGATTCTCGATCTGGGCTGCGGATCCGGCCAGCTGACCGCCCGCATTGCGGAAAGCGGAGCGGCCGTGACGGGCCTCGATGCGTCGCCGACGATGATCGCCGCGGCTCGCGCGAATTATCCCGGCATTGAATTTCGTGTCGCCGACGGGGCGTGCTTCACGGTCGACCAGCCTGTCGATGCCGTGTTTTCGAACGCGGCCCTCCATTGGGTGCGGGATTCGCGGGGCGCGATCGGGTCCGTCGCGCGAGCGTTGAAACCCGGAGGGCGCTTCGTTTTCGAAATGGGCGGCAGCGGCAATATCGCGCACTTGTTAAACGCCGTTCGCGCAACGGCCGGCGAGATCGATATGCCCTGGATCTTCCCCACCGTCGGCGAATATTCCTTATGGCTCGAATCCGCCGGCCTCGAAGTGCGGCGGGCGGACCTGTTCGATCGTCCGACGCTGGTCCCCGGCGAGAACGGCCTCGAAGATTGGCTGGTCATGTTCGGCGAACCGCTGTTCGGGAATCGCAGCGAAACCGAGAAGGCGGCGATTCGACGCGCGGTCGCCGAACGTATGCGAGCGTCGAGCTATCGCGACGATGGATGGACGATCGATTATCGCCGCCTGCGCATGATCGCGCTGAAGCCCGCGCATGAGGGATCGCGCTAGTTCGATTGGCTCGCCGTCTTGGAGGCGGCTTTTTTCTCCGAGTCTTTCTGCTTCTTCTCTGCCTTCTTATTAGACTCTTCGACTTTCTTCTTCTTGGACTTCTTCATGCTCATCTCATTCTTAGGGGTATCGGGTGTTCTCGAAGCGCCCCCCTTTTCGGGTCCGATCTGCGGTCCGGCGATCGCAGGACCGCTCAAGGCCGCGATGAGAATCAAGCTGGCTAACATGAAGAACCTCCTTCACGCTTTGTCGTGTGTGTGTTCCGCGCTTTCACGTAATCCAAAATAATGTTTGCCCAAAAGATGAATAAAGAATCCGGTGGAAGGAATCGCCGCATCCAAGTATATCGCCCAGCGATTGAGCAGAATATAGGCGAAAAACAGGGGCAGCGCGGAGATCAGCACCAGCGCCACGCGACGAGTAGCCGGCGCGCGATGGAAGGCCCAATACAGCGAGATCCACACCACGATTTCGAGCGAGATCGAAAGCCATTCAGGAACTGGACGCGCGAAAGCGTGCTGCAGCAGAGCTTCCGCGTAATTCGCATGCAAGTACATGCCTAACATGTCGCCCACCGGACTGCTGTGTGTATCCACCCGCGGACCGCGGCCGACGGCAGCGGTGTTCCAGGCTCCTCCAATGATTACGATCTTGTCGCGGAATTGATCTTTCGATGGCGGGCCGGATCGAGCCAGCTCCCCGGCCGATATTTTGGGCTCGAATTTCGCCGCCGGGAAGAAATACCCGTAGATAAACTCGTTATCCTCCATATCCGAAATCGGAGGTTGATCCTTGACCCGCGCCGCCGAATGCTTCGCCTCTTCAAAGGCGTCCACCAGACTCAACGCGAATGACAGATATTGCTTCCTGGTGACGCGATCCGGCTCGATGGCGGTGACGCGGAGCGGGATCTGGCGTCGATCCACCGGCAGATTGATGAAGCCCAGCCGCGCGCCCTTGGGCAGCGGACCCAGGTCGATCACGTCCGGCTGCGGCGGATAATCGTTGAAGATATTCGGTTCCCGGGTCCAGGTAGCCGGGCCGGATTCGACAAAACCGGTCGTCAGCACCACCGGCGTTCCCCGCGCGACCACCGACGCCACGGTATCGAGCAGATAGCGGTCATCGTCGGCGCGGATCGCCAGATCGCCGGCCTTCCATGCCGGGCTCCGCAGCGCGAAGTCGAGGCCGATCACCGCCGCGCCTCCGTTCGCCGCCTGTTGGATCACGTCGCCCAGGAAGCGGCGATTGGTCGGCGTCGATCCGTTGACCGGCGGACCATAGAAGCTGGCATCGTCCACTTCCACCGGCACCACGAACTGCACCCGCCGCGGAATCGGATTGAGCGACGTGAGCAGCCGATGAACCGCGAACTGAAAAGCTCCCAACGCCGGCACCTGCTCCTGTATAGCGCGGAATTCCGCGGTCCATAGAACAATCACGGCCAGGACGATCAGCGTTTCGGCATTAAAGAAGACCTCGCGCAACGCCGAGCCGCGCCGGGCAAACCACGTTTTTCCGTCCGCGTCCCTTAAGCTGAATTTCAAGCAGTTTAGATTGTAGCTCGGCTAAATCACGCGCCGACGCTACTGATGCGCGAGCTGCGGCAGGTACGCGGCGCCATACAGGCCAGCCTCGTTGCCGAGCGTCGCGCGTTCGATTCGCGTCGGAGCGTTGCGGAATGTGAAGGATCGCCGGGTTACCTCGGCCATCATCGGCGGGGCGAAAAAATCCCACGCCGGCAGCGGACCGCCGCTCAACAGGTACAACGGAAAATTGAAAATATTGATCAGGTTCCCGATCGCGATTCCGAGCGCTTCTCCCATCGCCCGAAACACCGATTTGGCCCGCTCATCACCCGCCGTGGCCGCCTTGAAAACATCTTCTGACGAAAGATCCGCGCCCAGACCCACCAGTTTCGCCATGGCGGAAATGGCCGTCGCCGAAGCGTGCTTTTCCAGGCATCCGATGTTTCCGCAGCCGCACGGATTGCCGTTCGGCACCACCGTCATGTGGCCGAGCTCGCCCGCCATGCCAAGCTGGCCGTGAAGAATCTTGCCGCCCGAAATAATGCCCCCGCCGATTCCGGTGCCGAGCGTCAGCAGCACCAGGTCCTTCACGCCGCGCCCCGCGCCCATCCATTTCTCTCCCAGTGCCGCCGCGTTGGCGTCGTTTTCGAGAATCACTTTCGCGCCCAGCCGCTGCTCGATCGCGTCGCGAACCGGATAATGGTTGAACTCCGGCAGGTTGTTCGACCCGACGATCACGCCCTTGTCGATCAGAATAAATCCCGGCACACCCACGCCGACTCCGGCCAGCTCCTGATCGCCCGCGCCCGCGCGGAGAGTTTCTATCGCCCGCACCATGTCGTCGACCACCGCTTCGCGCCCTTCCCCTAAATGCGTGCTTCCCGAAACTTTGCGGAGCATCGCGCCGTTCGCGTCGATGGCCGCCGCCCGCAGATTTGTGCCTCCCAGATCGACTCCGATAGAATACTGGCCCATAACGGATATACTCTCACTCATGACGGGCCTCGTGACGGGAATGATGCGAAAGATTTATCAGGCGAGCCCGGTGCTGGCGATCACCGGCTGGTTGCATCTCGCCGCCTTGCTGGCGATGCTGGCCATCGCGCCGTTCGACCATCGCCTGATTCTCGGAGTCAATCCCTGGATCAAACCGATGAAATTCGCGATCTCCATCACCATCTATGTGTGGACCGTCGCCTGGATGCTGGAGTACTTGCCGCGCCCCCAGCGCTGGATCGAATGGGGCACGGCAGCGGCGATGATCGTGGAGATCGTCTGCATCGCGGGCCAGGCCGCGCGCGGCACGACGTCGCATTTCAACCAGACGACGCCCTTTGACGCGGTCGTTTTCGCGGTGATGGGTATCGCCATCGCCTTCAACATCGTCCTGGCGGTTCGCATCCTGTGGTTATTCCGTGGACCCGTCGCCATGCCTCCAGCGATGGTCTGGGGAGTACGGCTGGGACTGGCGCTGTTCCTCGCCGGATCAGCCGACGGAGTCGCAATGATCGCGCATGGGGCGCACACCGTAGGCTTGGCCGACGGCGGTCCCGGTCTGCCAATGGTCGGTTGGAGCACCGTGGGCGGCGATCTGCGAATCGCGCATTTTCTCGGTCTCCACGGAATGCAACTGCTGCCGCTCGCGGGCTGGTACTTCGACCGCCAATGGCCTGGGCGCGCGGTGACCGCGGTTTTCGCGCTCTTCGCCGGCTGGCTGGCGATTTTCGCGATTGCCCTGGCGCAAGCAGCGTCGGGTCATCCACTTATCGGCATTTAAGGCGGGATCCGAAACTTCCGACCCCGAAAAATCGTCCATATAGTAGGCGGGTCAAGTTTGCGGCCCGCACGGCCGATAAGCAGGGCGGGTAGAGTATGGACATTCTGGGCGATCGGAAATTCGTTGAAGTGCCGGGCGATCGAACGCATCAGCTTCCTCCGCTGCTGGTGCGCATGTCTCCGGACGTGAAGCACCTGGACCGCGTGATGGGCATGGCCAATGCTCTGATCGAGCAGGAGGACATGATCCCCGCGTATCCCATGGACGCCGTGGCGCCCGATGAAGCCGAGCGCCGCAAAATGGATCTGGCCCTCAATCTGGTCGATCAGTATCTCGGTTTCGTACAGCACTGGCGCTGGGGCGATAGCATCCTCGAATGGATTCGCCAGTGCGAAACCACCTTCGATGGGCGCGTGGATCTGCGCGCTTTGCTGCGCGCCGACGTCTGGCCGCACGCCGGCCGGTCGAGCTTCGTCATGCTGCTGGAAGACAAGGACGTGGAAACCGGCGGCGTCTCGATCGAGAAGGCGGTGGGCATGCGCTTGACGTTCCGCCAGCCTCCGCCGCTCAAGTGTTTCTCGAACCAGTTTCTGTTTTACTTGAACTCCACAGTCGCGAACACGGCGTACACCACCTGGGCGAAGCTGAGCCCGTCGCCGATCAGTTCCTTGCCGCCCGAGCGGTTCCAGTTCGACGTGGTCAACATGAGCGTCGAGTAATTCTCAACTGGTGTGGTCCAGGATAATCTTCCAGCCCTTGGAAGTTTTGCGGAAGACCAGGCTGAAAACGCCGCCCGTATCGCCTCCGTCCTGCAGCTTGCGCTCCAGGCGCCAGTGACCGATCACGAAAGCATCCGTGGCGCCGAGCATATGCACCTCCAGGTCGGAAAAAGTCAGATGACCCATGGAGGAAATGGTCGGATAGCGGGTCTGATAGCGCACCCGCACCTCCTCCAGGCCGCGTGTAATCTTGTCGCCGACGAAAATCGTGTCCGAAGCATAACCCTGAAGGAACGTTTCGGTGTCGCCCTTGTTCCAGGCGGTCTGCTGGTGATACAGCACCGCTTTGATCTCATTTTCGGCCGCCGGTTCCGCGGCCCGGCTCGATGACGCCGCGATCAGAACAAGCAGTGCGAGCAAGGTCGGTTTCATAGCGATCAGGGTACCCAATTTGAGCCGCCGGCGAAAGATGTTCTTGGGCGGCCTCGAACCCATTAGAATGGGACATCACGAAATCGCCGCCCGGCGGCTCAGGGGGAACGCCGATGAATATCTTAAGGAAGATCGCGGGTTTACTGGTCCTCGCGCCGCTTTTTGCGATGGCGCAACCGGCGGCTCCCGATCCGCTTGCTGAATCATATGACCGGCAAGTGGGTTCTCAACGGAACCATCGCGAAGCAGACCACCACCCACGACATCGAAGCCGAGTGGGTGCTGAACCATGAATATGTGCGATTTCACGAGGTATCGCGCGAGAAAAACGCCAAGGGCGAGCCCGCCTACGAAGCGATTGTCTTCGTAAGCTGGGACCAGGCCAAGCGCGAATACTCCTGTCTGTGGCTCGATTCCACCACCGGTGGAGGCCTCACGGCGCAAGGAATCGGCCACGGCCAGAAAAGCGGCGACCAAATCACCTTCGTGTTTCAGGACACCGACGGCACGTCCGTCCACACCGTCTTCGCCTATGACCAGACGGCCGATACCTGGCGCTGGTCTATCGACAATGTAGAGGGCGGCAAGTCCCGGCCATTTGCGCGGGTAAAACTCACCCGGAAATAGCCCCACGGAACGCGAACCGATCATTATTTCGATATCATGACAGTGATGGTCCAGCGGGAATCGGTATATAGCCCGCCTGTTTCGCTGTCCAGATTATCCGAAATCGAATCGGCGCTGGGTGAAGCGATTCGCGGCAAGGCGGAAGTGCTGCGCCTTGCGCTGGCGTGCCTGCTGGCGCGCGGCCACCTGCTGATCGAAGACGTTCCCGGCGTCGGCAAGACCACGCTCGCGCAGGCGCTGGCGCGCAGCGTCCATTCGAACTTCCATCGCCTGCAATTCACCTCCGACATGCTGCCCAGCGACGTGCTGGGCGTCACCATCTACAACGCGCATACCCAGGAATTCGAGTTCAAGCCAGGTCCCGATTTTCACCAATTTCCTGCTGGCCGACGAAATCAATCGCGCCACGCCGAAAACGCAATCGGCGCTGCTCGAAGCGATGAATGAGCTGCAGGTCACCATCGACGGCCGATCCTGGCCGCTCTGCCGCAGCCCGTTCATGGTGATCGCGACGCAGAATCCGGTGGAGCATCACGGTACCTATCCGCTGCCCGAATCGCAGCTCGACCGCTTCCTGATGCGCATCCGCATCGGCTATCCGGACCAGGCGGCGGAGCGCGAAATCGTGCGCCAGAGCCTGACCGCCAAGCGGCCGATGCATGTCCGCGCCGCTGATCACCGGCGAAGAACTGACTGCGCTTCAGGACGCCGGTGGCGCAAGTAGCCGTGGACGACGCGCTGGTCGACTACATGCTGGCGATTGTCGAACGGACGCGCACGCACGAATCGCTGGCGATGGGCGTGAGCCCGCGCGGCGCGCAGGCGCTGTTCCGCGCCACGCAGGCGCTGGCCGCGGTGGAAGGCCGCGACTACGTCACTCCGGACGACGTCAAGCGCCTGGTGGTTCCGGTGTTCGCGCATCGCGTGGTGGTGAACTCGCGCACCGCGATCGCGCAGCGGTCGGCCGAGGTCGCCGAGAAAATCCTGGGCGAGATCCTCACGCTGGTGGACGTTCCCCTGTAAATCCTGAACAAATGAAAACTGCAATCGTTGGCCTGCCGATGGTGGGCAAGACCAGTCTGTTTACGATCCTGACCGGTGTGCATGAAGTCGGCGCGCGTCGGGTCGCTCGAAGCGCGCGTCGGCGTCACCAAAGTTCCCGATGCGCGCCTGGACGCGCTGGCGAAGATTTTTCGACCCGCCCAAGATCACCCACGCGACCGTCGAATATCTCGATTTCCCGTCGATCTCGAAAGAATCGCTGCGCGATCCCAGTTATCTGGCGAGCCTGCGCGTGGTCGATGCGCTGGCGCACGTGCTGCGCGTCTTCGACAGCGATACCGTGCCGCACGAAAAAGGCTCGGTCGATCCGATGCGCGATTTCGAAGACGTCGAAATGGAGTTGATCCTCAGCGATCTGGTCGTGGTCGAGAAGCGCATGGAGCGCCTCGATAAAGATCGCAAGAAGATCAAGAGTCCCGATCTCGACAAGGAATTCGCGCTGCTCGAGAAGCTCAAGGCCGAGCTGGAGGCGAATCGTCCGATTCGCGGCCTGGAATTCAGCGATGAAGACGAAAAGCGCATTCGCGGCTTCCAGTTTCTATCGCAGAAGCCGATGCTGTGCGTGTTGAACCTCGGCGAAAACGACGCCTCGCGACTGCGCGAAGTCGAGGAGCAGTATCGCAACGGCCCGCTCGCCGGCCGCGCCCGGACACGGCCGTCACCGCGATCTGCGGCAAGATCGAAGCCGAGCTCGCCGAGCTGTCGCACGAAGAAGCCAGCGACTACATGGCCAGCTATGGACTGAAGGAATCCGGCCTGGAGCGCCTGATCTCGGCGACCTACGCGCTGCTCGGTCTGATGTCGTTCCTGACCGCGGGCGAAACCGAAGTGCGCGCCTGGACCATCCCCATGAACAGCAAAGCCGCCAAGGCCGCTGGCGCGATCCACAGCGATTTCGAGAAGAAATTCATCCGCGCCGAAGTGGTGAACTGGAAGTCGCTGGTCGACCTCGACGGCTATCCCGGCGTCCGCGAAAAAGGTCTGCTGCGCCTGGAAGGAAAAGAGTACATCGTCAAAGACGGCGATGTGCTGGTGATCCGGCACGGGTGAGACCCCCCGACCGCGTGTTTAAAAAATGCCGCGAAAAATGGGGACTGACCACTCTGTCCCCACTTTTCGCCCCCGAAGAGGCGCTGCCATTGCGTACCCCGTTTCGTCACGTGGTCGGGAATTCCCGCTGCCCCGCGCACGCCTTCCTGCTCATCCCCAGGCCGAGCGCCGTCGGAAAGATGAAATTCTGATCCGGGACCTGCGCCAGCGTCCCATTTCTGGCGTGGCTACTCAGGTTGCCCCTCGCGTCCGCAGACCTGGAGGGAGCAGTCGCTCAAGTCTAGTCAGATGGTCAACTCGGGAATCTCACAAACAGGAATGGATTTCTTTCATGGCTGGTCTCCTTTTTGCACCCTTACGGAGTGCGTTTTCCACCAGCGAGTTACCGCCGCTGGATGGGGGCCATCCCGCTCATCCTATCTGTCCCACGGAGTCCATACTGAGGCGAAGACGTTAACGATTTAAGCGGCTAATCTGTTTCAGCATGTGCGCCGCCTCCTCGCTCGACCCTTGGGTAATGTCATCTGGTTTCGCGCCGATGGCTCTTTTCAGGTAGTGACTTGCCTTCCTCAGATCGTCCTTTTGGAGGTAGATTTTCGCGATTTCGAGGTTCGCATCGCCGTCCAGCATCTTGACAGCCCGCTCAAACCATTTCAAAGCCATCCTCAGCTTCTTTTCATCGCGATACATTACGCCGATATTGCTGGCAGCCGCGCGTTCACCCCTTCGATAAGCCCTTCTATACCATCGAAGCGCCAGCGTGCGGTTCCGCTTCACCCCAATGCCATTATTATAAAAATTGCCTAGGTTGATCTGGCAACCAGTATTCCCCGCGTTGGCGGCCGCGAGGAACAGTCGAAACGCGGACCGCAGGTTTCCCTGATCCCACTGTTTATTCGCCCGTTCGAAGAGAACATCCAGTTCGGCTCGACGGTGGCGCTCGAAACTAGGTTGGGGTTTCCGCATGCATTGTCCTCCTTCTCCACTCCCTCTCCAAATCTGACGCTCACTTCGCGAATCCCCGGTAGGTAGATCTCGCACCTCCAGTCGTCCCGGGACCTTCTTGTGACATCGCGAGGGTGGCGAGGGACAGCCTGCATCGAGCACTTCATTTTCGTTTTTTTCGAGCCCAATCCATTCAACACATTACCAGGAATTCCGAGACCTATCTCAAAAGAATCACCGCTCCTTCGAAATATTCTTTCCTCTTCTCTCTCAACCACATCCCACTTTCACCGAAACCCAAAATCACAAACCTCGCATAATCTCGAAGCGGAGAAGCAGTATCGACGTCCGGTCCACCAAGTAATGGACCACCGTCGGGCGACATCCCAAGCGTAAAACGATAGGCGAGCATCTTTTGGGTCACTTTTGGCACCGCGCCGTTGCAGGTTATACGACGGCTCCTCGCTGCGTTGGGTTCGTTCTGTAAAAATGGGGTTCGATCCCACGAAGGAGCAGTTCTTTGACATGCAGGCGAGTTTAGCGCCGACGGGACCATTCCGCCCCTACTGGACCTGGCTGAATCTTAGTACCGGCGCAAGAGTTTCGCCCGATTCCATTCTGTTCGCGCTTGGATCCTAATGGAAACTATGCGCAGACCCGGTACCAGGACGACGCTCGCGGCGGTTCTATTTGTGGGCGGCTTTCTCGGCGCGACCCGAACGATGGACGCGCAATCGACCACGTATTCCGGCCAGGCCGTGGCGGTCTCGGTCAATGTGATCGGCATCCCGCTTTCCATCTCCGACACCGGCCCCCTGCCCTCGAACGGCGGAGCGCTGTTCGATCAATTGGCCAGCCTCACCGTTCCCGGCATCGCGAACGTCGAACTGCTGACTGCCACCACCACCGGTGGAGCAGGGCAGACCAATTCGCAGGCCTCGGTGGCGAAGGCGTCCGATCAAGGCGGCAGGGATCTCCATCACCGCGTCGGTTCTGACCGCGAACGCCAACGCGGCCTGTACAGCGAACGGCGTCAGCGCCAGCGGGAATTCCCAAATCGCCGACCTGCGCGTGAATGGATTGTCCGTCAGGGTGACCGGTCAGCCGAACCAGGTGATTCCGCTGCTGGTCGGCTCGCTGATCATCAATGAGCAGATCAGTCAGGAATCGGACTCCGGCGCCGAAATGATCGTGAACGCGCTGCATCTGCAGGTGCTGGGATTAGCCGACGTGATCATCTCCGGCACGCAGGCGGGCGTGCAGTGCGCGCTTCCGCCTCCCCCGCAGTAACCTCAGCGGCCGCCGCCGATTTCGAGAATCGACCCGGTGACATAAGACGCCGCCGGCGACAGCAGCCACAGAACTGCTTCGGCGATTTCCGAAACGGTCCCGGCGCGCCGCATCGGAATCGACGGAGCGAGCCGATCGAGACGTCCAGGCTCGCCGCTCGCCGCATGCAGTCCGGTTTCAATCAGCCCCGGCGAAACGCAATTGACGCGGATCCCTTCCGTGGCGACTTCGGCCGCCAAGCCGATGGTGAAGGTATCGACCGCGCCCTTCGATGCCGCGTAGTGGACCCATTCTCCGGCGCTGCCGGTACGCGCGGCGATGGAGGAGATATTGACGATCGCTCCGCCAGAGCCGCCGTGTTTAGTCGACATGCGGCGCACCGCTTCGCGAGCGCAGAGCATGGTCCCGAGTATGTTGATCCGCAGCACGTCCTCGACGACGCCAGCGGTGACGTTCTCGACGCGCGAGAATCCGCCGGTGATGGCGGCGTTGTTCACCAGAGCGCGAACGGGTCCCAACGTGGTTTCCGCTTCGGAGAACAAGCGAAGCACGTCCTGTTCGACTCCGATATCGGCTTGAATGGCGGCGGCAGTTCCACCGCCGGCAATGATCTGCCGCGCGATCGACTCCGCGCCCGATCGGTCCCGCGAGTAATTGACCGCGACCGCATATCCGCGAACGGCGGCCATAGTCGCGATCGCAGCGCCAATGCCGCGGCTTGCGCCGGTTACGATGATCGTTCCCTGCGTTTCCATAATTCCTCAAGGGGCAAGAGAAGGCCGGCGATCAGGCAGCTCCACGCGAACCAGTCGCCGTGACGCGTGTAGGGCGTCATCTGCGCTTCATAGCGATACGTGACATCGCTCGCGAGTTCGCGATAAGGCGGCTCGCGAAACGCGATGCGCCCCGCTGGATCGACCACGGCGGTAATGCCGTCGTTGGTCGCGCGCAGAATCCAGCGGCGATTTTCGGCGGCGCGCATGCGGACCAGCGACAGATGCTGCTCGCGCGCCGCGGTGTGGCCGAAGTAGCCGTCGTTCGAAAGATTCACCAGCACCTCCGCGCCGCCGCGGGCAAACTCGCGAACGAAATCGGGGAACGCGGATTCGTAGCAGATGAACGCGCCGATCTTGTGCCCGTCCACCGGTAGTTCGACGACGCGCGAGCCTGGCACGAAGTCGCCGGCCTCTTTCGTGATCCGGTTGACCCACCAGAACACGTCGGGCACGAACTCGCCGAACGGGACCAGGTGGACTTTATCGTACCGGCCGATCATGCTGCCCGCCGGATCGTACAGAAAGGCCGAATTCAACGGCGCGCGATCGGAGTTGTACCCGACGCCGCCGAACAGGAAATAGGAATGCTCAACGCGCGCCAGCGTTTCCACGTACCGGCGAAAGTCCGCGTCGCTCGGATAGAACGGCGCGGGCGCTTCGGGCCAGATGATGAAACGCTCGCCGGGCGAGTGTGAGAGCAGCGCCAGATCGCGCTCCACGCGCGCGAGCGAATCGGTGGTCCAGTCGAACTCGGTATCGATGTTGGGCTGAACCAGCGTCGCGTGCTCCGTGCCTCGTACGGGCGGCGGCGCGGCAGGGGAGAATCCAGAGCAGCGGCAGGATCAGCAGCCAGGCCAGTTCCAACCGATTGCGCCGCAACAGCACCAGCGCGACCGCGCAAGCCAGCATCGCGAAAATGAAGGACAATCCGAAGACGCCCACGTACGGCGCGACGCGCATAGGGACCGGCATGTCGATTCCGGCGTTGCCCAGTTCCAGCCAGGTGAATCCGAGCGGCGCATTGGTGCGTTCCAGGCCTGTCCATAGAGCGGCGACCGCCGGGATCGCCCATGGCTTCTTCATCACGAATCCCGCCAGCGCGGCGAAGATCGCGAAGTGCAGGCCTTTGAGGACCGCGAACAACGCGAACGTCCCCCATCCGCCCCAGCGGCCCAGTCCGCCGTGGACTTCGAGCACGAATTGAATCCAGTAGCAGACTCCAAACCAGAACGCGAATCCGGAGGCCCATCCGAAGAGAAACCGGCGCTTCCACGAAGCTTCCCGGGCGCAGGCAAATAAGAGCGGCGTCAGCGCGACGGGCGCCAGCCAGGTCAGATTGAAGCGCGGAAAAATCAGGATCAGGAGTACGCCGGAAAGAACAGAGAGCGCAAGATTCACGCGTGACAAGCCTGCTCATTCACCAGGTCGGCCATATAGGAGCTGCGCACGAACGGTCCGCTGAACACCATCTTGAAGCCGATCGAGAGGCCGTAGTCGCGATAGGCATCGAATTGCGCGGGGGTGACGTACTCCGAGACGCGCAGATTTCGCCGCGTGGGTTGCAGATACTGGCCGAGCGTCGCGACGTCGACGTCCGACGCCCGCAGATCGCGCAGCAGTTGATGCACCTCTTCCGGCGATTCGCCAAGGCCGACCATCAGGCCCGATTTGGTCAGAGCTTCCGGCCGGTATTGCTTCGCAAAACGCAGCACGTCGAGCGACTGGCGGTAATTCGCCTGCGGGCGCACGGTCTTATAGAGACGCGCGATGGTCTCCATGTTGTGATTGAACACGTGCGGCGCGGCATCCAGCACTCGCGCGACGGCATCGAGATCGCCGCAGAAATCCGGAGTCAGAACTTCGATCGCGAGCCTCGGGCAGCGCACGCCGTAGCTCGACTACGGTCTGCGCAAAGTGATGCGAGCCGCCATCGGCGAGATCGTCGCGATTGACGCTGGTGATCACCACGTAACGCAGCTTCATCGCTTCCGCCATGCGCGCGACGTTGGCGGGCTCCTCCGGATCGAGCGCGCCGGGAAAACGGCTTTTCGGGACCGAGCAGAATCCGCAGCCGCGCGTGCACAGATTGCCGAGGATCATGAACGTCGCAGCGCCGCGATGGAAGCATTCGTGAATATTGGGGCAGCGCGCCGATTCGCAGACGGTGTGCAGATTGAGCCGCCGGAATTCGGCTTTCAAATTATGCACCGATTCGAAATGCGTGCGCTTCTTGCGAAGCCAATCCGGCAGGCGCGGCGCGGCAGGCTCCAACTGAACCAGGTCCTGCATCAGAAGGTCCGCCGGATCGCCTTGTCTCCGGGGAATCCGGCAGCGTTCAAATCGGCTTTCATCTTGTTGACGCCGCCTTCGCCCACCGGACCCACCAGCACGCGGAAGGTCCCGCGCTTCTCGGGAATCTCGGCGACCATCGATTTGAATCCCTTCTTGCGGAGCACGTCGACTTCGAGCCGCGCCTCGCGTTCGCTGGTCGCGGCGAGTTGCAAGTACGTCTGTCCGACTGCCGGGAGATCGCCCGATTGAGCTGCCGGAGCGGGAGGTTCGACCGCCTTCTTTTTCGGCAGCTCCGCCTTTTTAGGTTCCGGCTGGGCGATGTCGGTCATCGCTTTCGGGGCGGGTTTTTCAGGCTCGGCTTTGGCAGGCGCTTCGGCCGGCGGCTCGGTGGATGCCTGAGCAGGCGCCGGGGTGGCCGACGAATCGCGCGCCGGAGAATTGACCACCAGCGGCTTGGGCTCCTGCTTCGGGGTCGAGGCAACTTCCGGGGCGGACCCTGAATTGCGACCGACAATATAACCCATGGTGAAGAAAACGCCCAGCAGGATCACCACAATGAAGAACACGCTCAACAGCTGGCGGTTCCCAAGAATTAATTCAAATTCCCCGTCTTCGTTTTTGGCCATCGTTTTAGGACGTCAATCAAACCGGGCCGCCCGGCTCGGGGCCGGCGAGTTTGTTCAGCACACGGCCTACTGAAGACAGTATATCCATCGGCAGCGGGAACACGACAGTGGTATTCTTCTCGGAGCCGATTTCCACCAATGTCTGCAGGTAGCGGAGCTGAATCGCGGCGGGCTGCCGGCCGAGCATTTCGGCGGCTTTTTCGAGATTCGTCGCGGCTTCGGCTTCGCCTTCGGCATGAATAATTTTTGCCCGGCGCTCGCGTTCGGCTTCGGCCTGGCGGGCGATGGCGCGGATCATCTGCTCCGGCAGATCCACCTGTTTCACTTCCACCAGCGCGACCTTCACGCCCCACGGTCCGGTGTGCTCATCGAGCGCCGATTGCAGTTTCACGTTGAGCTTTTCGCGCTGGCTGAGCAATTCGTCCAGCTCGACTTCGCCGAGCACGCTGCGCAGCGTGGTTTGAGAGAGCTGCGAGGTGGCGTAAAGATAGTTGGTCACTTCGAGGATCGCCTTCCGCGGGTCGACGACGCGGAAATAAATGACGGCGTTCACCTTCACCGTAACGTTGTCGCGCGTGACCACGTCCTGGGAGGGCACTTCCATGGCTTCCGTGCGCAACGAAAGCCGCACCATACGGTCGATGGGGCGGAACACCAGAATCACGCCGGGTCCCTTGGGTTCGGCGAGCAGGCGGCCCAGGCGGAAGATTACGCCGCGCTCATACTCGGCCAGAATCTTGATGCTGGAAAGAAGGTAGATCACGATGATGAGAACGATGATCGCGACCGGAGAAATGTCCATGGGCGCCTCCTGTTGATGTGCGGGTTCCGGCTCTTACTGTAGCGGATTACAGCCTGCCAAGCTTACGGCCGAGGCGCGACCAGCCGGCGTCCTTGAGGCGAGCCAGTTCGGCGCGGGCTGCGTCAAGCTCCTTCTCAAGCGCGGCCGCGTGTTCCCAGGCTTTGGCTTCCTGCGCTTCGGCGCGCCGGAACTCAGCGATAGCGGCCTCGCGTTCGTCTTTCAGCTCGAGCGCCCATTTGGTGCGATCCTCCCACGCCGCTTCCACACGCTTGACCCACTCGTTTTTTACCTCAGCCTCGCGAATCGACGCGGCGTGGGACTCGTTGTGAAAGGCGATGTGGCGCTCATACTCGGCCGCAATCGCTTCCAGATCGCGGATCTTGCGCGCGGCAAGGCGGCACGCTTCCCGATACTGCAGGGCAAGCTCGGCTGCCGGCGGCTGAAAAGTTCCTTTGCGCGCCGCGATCGGCAGGGACCAGGTTTCGGAATGCTCGACGCCGAATTCGGGAACGTCTTCGCCGGCGAAATGCGCGGCGTCGAATCCCGCTTGCGCCAGGATCGAGCGAAGCGAGGGCTCACTGAATTCGCGGAGCTCGACGGTCGATCCATGGCCGCCGTGGAAGACCAGATTCTCAAATATTTCGACGGTCCCGTCGCGGCGGCGATTGATCAGGACGGTGTTTCCTCCGGGCGATGCGAGCGTGAATTGGTAAAGCTCCGGAAAGTGCTCCCGTGTTTTGCCGCCGAGCGTGTAGGGGGTAGTCAGCAGCAGCAAGCCGTCGGGCTTGAGCATTTCGAAAATGGTCGCGAAGGCGCGTTCGATGGGAGGAGGAACGTGCTCCATGACTTCGCTCGAAAGGATGAAGTCGTAACGCCCGCGATCGCGATCGTTGGGGCGGGTCACGTCGAAGACAGGAGCCCGGTGATAGAAGGTGTTGGTGTAGTCGAACTTGTCGGCAAGGCGATCGGCCAGGCCGGGGGCGTCGCTCATTCCGATGCCGCGGATTCCCTTGAGAACGGGAAACTCGGGGAGGGCCAGCAGGACCCCGAACATCTCGCGCGACATCAGGGCAATCAGCGCGCGGAGCCGGACGGTGGATCCGCAGGCGGCGCAGTTTTCGGTCTCGCGTCCCAGGCCGTCCGCGGGACGGGAACATTCCGCGCCGCAGATGTTGCAATGGAATTTCGGCGCGCTCATCCTTACGATCGTACCAGCGCCCGGCGTGTCTTCATTCGGACGGCTTGCCGTAGCGCAGCGTGACGACCCGAGTCTTCCCGGTCCCGGTGACGAGAATCGTCAGGCGGTCGTACTCCGAATCGGCGATGGGCGGGGCAAACCCGCCTCCCATACGATCGATGATCAGCGGCAGGGTGTCGCCATGCGCGACAACCAGGACTGTTTCGTCCTCGCCGAGTTTCCGAAGCTGCGCGATCAGCGCGCCAGTATCGGCGTGCGGGATGACCACCGGCTTCAGATGGAGGCGGTTCGCGATGGGCGCGGCGGTCTGCTGTGTGCGCCCCACTTCGGAGACGAAGATGCGCGCGATGCGGGCGTCCTTGAGAACGAAAGCGAGATCCGAAGCCCTCTGCTCGCCCGCGGGACTGAGCGGCGCGTCAGCGGTCATCGACTTGGACACGGCGCTGCTGCGATCGGCGTGGCGAACCAGGATGATGGTCGCGGCGGGAAGCTCCGCGCCCAGGCAGAGCAGAAAAACGGCGGCTCTAAAAATTCGAAACATCACGATCCTCCAGACGGCATGGCTCAAACGAAGACGTACCAGAGAGCCAGGCCCAGGCTCGCCGCCACGACCGCCGCGACCAATCCGACGATCAGGCGCCGCGGCGGGATGCTTTCCCCCATTCGGGTCGACGTGAACAGAAGCCCGAGCCCGGCAAACAGAACCAGATCCAGCAACCCGTGCGTGGTCCAGTGATGACCGGCAATGGATGCGAGGAACGTGTTCAGCGGCGCGTAAGCGTCCTTGGCCCACGCCAGGGCGGTGTTGAACAACACGGTGACTGCGGCAGCGAGAACGAAGCCGGAAGTCGCGGGCGAGAGTTTCTGGATATCATTCATGGCGCGCTTCCTTTCCATGCGGCCCTGGGCAGCAGCGCGACTTTCACTCCGTGATCGATCACCGCGCCGGCTCCTTCGAGCGCGAGTCCGGTGATCAGGACGAGGGCGGAGACGGCGAGCGCCAGCTTTCGCGCGGCGAAATTGAGGTGCAGATCCTCGCGCGTGACCACCGGCAGCAGCATCGCCAGAATCGCGGTGACGAAGAACAGGTGCTCCTTCGTCTCCATAAATATGTTGTGGGCGAACGGCCACGGACCTTCGAGGATGATCGCCTTCTCAGCCGGATAGAAGTGCAGGTAAAAGTAGCCGCCACAGATCCAGGCGGCCGCCATGCAGCACGCGGTCAAGATTGACGCGGCGCGAATTCTTGAGGCGTTGCTCTTGGCCGCGTTGAGCGTCTCGACGAAGACCCACAGGGCCGCCAGGCATCCCGCGACGCCGAATCCGGCGTGAGCGAGAAGAATAGAATCGCTGAGCGTAACCGGCATTGGGATCGCCTCCCTAGGGCGCGAACGGTTGCAGTCCATTCTGATAGGGCGGCTTCGGAAAAAATGCCGCGGCGTCCGGCTTCTTTTGGTCTTTTCCCCACGTCCAATACATCCCCAGGTAGGCGTACTGTTCGGTCTGCCCGGCGATCGAGTGCCCGTAACAGAACAGGAACTGCTCGCCGGGGTGATGCTTCAGGTGATAGTAGCCGCCGATGTCGATCATGGTCGAGGCCTGCGTCTGCGGAGTGGCGAAGCCTTCGTTCCCGTGCGAGAAAATCTCGCCGCCGATCTCCAGCCGCTCTCCGAACGCGTACTTCAGGAGGAATCCGCCGTAGGGAAAATTACGATAGTCGGTCTGAGGAACGATGGTGTAACCGCCTCCGCCATCGAGCAGCCAGTGGCCGATGTTTTTCTGGAGCCAGACGGGGACCTTGTACCAAACCTTCCCCACTCCGAGGCCCTTCGAATAACTTCCCAGCGGCATCTCATACATGATGAAGGTGCCGATCTGCGGGATGTGTTTCGTCTCTTTAAAAAAGGCGATCTTGGTGCCCAGTTCGGCATCGATCAGACCAAAAGTACGGGTGCCGGTCCCGGCGGGAAAATAAATCGGATTATTCGCCGGCGCAATGACGCCGAACGGCAGGATCGCGTGAATCTGCAATCTGGGAAGCGCGCCCCAGTTGAATTCAAAGGCCGGCCCTGTGGCGTCAACCTCCGCCGGGGTCCCGTCGGTGGATCCGAAGATGTAGAACTCGTAGTGGTGCAGATCGACCGGCACGGGATCGTCGATTTGAAACGGCGGCCCCTGCCCCCACAGCCGCGCACCGGCCAGGGCCAAAACCAGGAAAAGGCGCGCGAACCCTTTAGTCTGATTCATGCATTTCTCCAAACAGTTCCCCGACTTTGACTCTCATCGCCTTGAGCGCCTTGCGGCCGAGCGGAGTGGCGCGATACTCCTTACGGATCGAACGTCCGTTGCGGTTCTCCGACGAACGCAGGTATCCGCGCTTCTCCAGCCCGTGCAGCAGCGGATACAGAGTGCCGAGGCTGATCCGGTACCCGTGGCGGGCCAGTTCCTCGGCCATCTCCAGTCCAAAGATGGGGCCCTCCACCGCGTGATGCAGGATGTGGAGCCGGATCAGGCCGGAGTACAGATCGCGGTAATCGTTATCGTTTTTAGATAGCGGCATTCGATAGCGATTTACACACTATCAAACGCCGTTCCCGGCGTCAACCGTCTATCGGCTTCGGTACACGGTGCGGTATGGAGAGGAGAGGAAGCCAATCGCGCCGATGGCTGCCCCGGCGGCGACTCCCGGTCCGATATAGGGCGAAGTGTGCCCCTCATTCGGACAGGAAGGGCAAGCGGCGACGCCGGCCGCGGCTCCGCCACCCGCGCCGACAACCATCCACAGCAGCCCTCTGCGGATCCGGCGAGCCGGATCGGAGACACGCACCCGCCGAACCTCGGATCGAGCGACGCTGCGTTCGCCGGAGGGTTCGCGAAGGACCAGCGTTTCTGCGGTCGAGGAGACGAAGGTGCCTCGCGCATGCATTCCGTCCGCGGTGGTGACCTCGATTTTCTGGTCAACGGACATGCGCTGGATGGAATCCCACTGGGCGGCATAGGCCGCCGCGGCGATCGAAAAGAGCAACAGAAACTTCATCGGGAATCAGGACCCCGAGACCGGGACGGGCGCCGCTTTCGCGCGATGTTCTTTATACGCCGCGCGCACGCCGTGAATCTGCTTCACGTGATTCTCGGTGTGTTCGGAATAGAGGCGCAGCCACTCGAGCAGGGTGACGCTGCCGCGCTCCGGATGCATTGCGGTCCGCACGAAGGTGGACTCGGGCAGATCCTTCATCAATTCGTAATTGGCGGAGCGAAGGGTGCGAAAAATATCGAGCACCTGGGAGATTTTGCGCTTCTCGTAATCGAGATTCGCCGCCCACTTATTCTGATCCCAGACACCCAGCGTTGGATTGTCCTCGGCAATGATCTGCCGGAACCGCATGACGCCCACGGCTTCGGCGTCGGCCAGGTGGCAGACCAACTGTCGCACGCTCCACTTGCCTTCGGGCTTGAAATCGAGCTCGGTGCCGGCGGCTCCGGTGGTGGCTACGGCCAGCAGCTCCGCGCCGCGCCGGAATCGTTCCAGATAATCTGCAAGTTCGCTCATTACTTCAATAATAGTCCGCGCAGGACATGTAATACCCGCACTGCTCGCAGAATAATTTGCATTTCCGCTCGGAGAGGCGGCGGCTACAGACCGGGCAATATAGCATGGGCTCGGATTCCTCGGGCTTCGGAGGGGAGGTCGAGTCTGTTGGATTCGTGTCCACGCGCAACCATTATAATAGGGGCAACGCGGCTTCTATTGCGGCGCGCCGGTGGCGCAGAAAGCAGCGGAAAACGTCATGCTGACACGAATTATTCCGATCACGCTCGCGGCAACAATATGTATCGGCCTGTGCTCCGGTCAGTTCCGAAGCGAATACAATCATCCGCTGCGGCAGGCGGTTCGCGGGACGCACGGCGCGGTCGCGGCCGGCAGCGAGTACGCCACCGAAGCCGGAATGCGGATCTATTACCACGGCGGCAACGCGGTGGATGCGGGAGTGACCGCGATGTTCGCCGCGTCGGTCACCGAATTTTCGCACTTCGGAATGGGCGGCGAAGCTCCCATTCTGATCCGCACCAAGACCGGCAAGGTATTTTCGATCGCGGGCGTCGGCACGATGCCGAAGCTCGCCACGGCGGATATGTTTCGCAAGCGTCCGCTGCAGGCCGGGCGAAGTGCTCGAAACCGATCCCGGCGGGTTGAAGGGCATCATTCCGGTGGCGGGGATCATGCCGGCGCTGGTTCCGGGAATGGTGGACGCGGGGCTAGTGGCGCTGCGCGATTTCGGCACCAAGTCCTTCAACGACGTGATCGAGCCGGCTATTGAACTGGCCGACGGCTTCGCGATCGACGAAATGCGAGCCAACACCATCGCGGCGTCGCGGCAGATTCTTCGATTTGTGGCCGACCTCGAAGGCGCATTTCATGCCGAACGGCCGGGTCCCCAGAGTCGGAGATATTTTCCGGCAGCCCGATCTGGCGCGCACGCTGCGCGGCATGGCCGAAGCCGAGAAGAAGGCGCTGGCCGAGGGCGCAAATCGTCAGGCCGGTATCGACGCGGTTCGCGATTATTTCTATCGCGGCGAGATCGCCCGGAAAATCGACGCGTTCATGAAAGCCAACGGCGGGCTGCTGCGCTACGAGGACATGGCCGCGTTCAAGCTGGACGTGGAAGAGCCGGTGTCGACCACTTATCGCGGCTATCGCGTTTATAAGCCCGGGTTCTGGAGCCAGGGTCCGGCGATGATTGAAGCGCTGAACATTCTGGAAGGTTACGATGTCGCAAGCGCCGATCAATTCGGCGGAGTACATTCATCGCGACGGTGGAAGCGCTGAAGCTGGCCTACGCCGATCGCGACACCTATTACGGCGATCCGAAGTTCAACCATATTCCGACCGAGGTTCTGCTGTCGAAGGAATACGCGGCGGAGCGGCGCAAGCAGATCGCCGAAAAAGCGTCGCTGGAATTCTCTGCCCGGGAAAATCAACGGCAAGGTGGGGCAGCATCCGGCGCTGAGCCGAGACGGCGCATATCAAGATCGACGACGAACTGATGGCGCAAGACACGACTTGCGTGGACGCGATCGACAAGGACGGTCATGGTGTTTTCCGCCACGCCTTCGGGCGCGTGGATGCCCAGCGTGATCGCTGGCGACACCGGGATTCCGCTGACGCGAACGCGCGCAGCAGTTCGTGCTGGTGCCGGGCAATCCGAATGAGCTCGCCGGTGGCAAGCGGCCGCGCGTCACGCTGAGCCCGACCATCGTGACATTGCCGGATGGGCGTCCATATATGGCGATGTCCGACTCCCGGCGGCGACAATCAGGACCAGGCGCTGATCCAGATTTTCTTCGACATCGTGGACTTCGGACTGAACGCGCAGAACGCCGTGGAGGCTCCGCGATTTCAGACCACGGCACCTGGTTTCGAGCTTCGACAATCACGCGTGGAATCTCGGCGATCTGATCCTGGACGAGCGCATTCCGCCGGCGACGGCCGCCGAACTGGCCGAGCGCGGGCATCAGCGTGAGCACCGAATCGCGGTGGAACAACGGAGCCGCGCCAGTGGTGATTCGCGTTCTGCCCAGCGGGATTATCGAGGCGGGCGCGGATCCTTATTACAACCGGTCGGCGCACGCGTGGTAACGGTCGCGCCGGTCTGAAGAGAATCCGATGCTGCCGCTTTTCGATCCGACTCCGGAGCTGAGAATCGACCGGGCGGGACTCGCGGCGAAGCTTCGCGAGCTCGCCGGAGAGAATATCTGGATCGGCACGAGTTCCTGGAAGTACGAAGGCTGGCTCGACCAGATTTATACTCGGGAGCGCTATTTGTCGCGCGGGAAGATTCTCGAAAAAGCGATTTGAGGCGGAATGTCTGGCCGAGTACGCGGAAACATTTCCCATCGTTTGCGGCGATTTCTCGTTTCTATCAATTTCCGTCGCCCGAATTCTGGCAAAAACTGTTCGCGTCCGCGCCGCCATCGCTCCAGTTCGCGCTGAAAGTCCCCGAAGAAGTGACCTGCGAAGTGTTTCCGAAGCATGCGCGCTACGGTCCGCGCGCAGGCCAGCGGAACGAATCGTATCTGAATGCCGATGCGCTGAGCGCGCTGTTTCTCGAGCCGCTGCTGCCATACGCGCCGCGGATCGCCTCGCTGATTTTCGAGTTCGGTGCGCGGACCACGCCGGCGAACGAATTTGTCGGATCGATTGAGCCATTTTCTCGAAGCTCTGCCTTTGATTTTCGCTATGCGGTGGAAGTGCGCAATCGCGAATATCTCGTGCCGCGGTATTTCGAGGTTCTGCGGGCGCAGCGAACGTCGCGCATGTGTTCAATTCGTGGACCCGCATGCCGCCTATCGGAGCGCAGATGGAGATCCCGGGCGCGTTCACCGCGGATTTCACGGTGGCGCGCGCGCTGCTGCGGCAAGGCCGGGCGTACGAAGAGGCGGTGAAGCAATTTTCGCCCTACGATCAGATTCGCGACGAGAATCCGGAGGCGCGCGAATCGCTGCGGGCGCTGATCAAGCGGATGCGGGAAGAGCGCCGCGCCGCGTACATCTTCGTGAACAATCGCCTGGAAGGAAATGCGCCGGAGACGATTCGGGCCGTCGTCGACTAGATGAAGCTTCCGATCGATCCGCTGCTTCCGCAGATTGTGGAGGCGCTCCGAACATCGAAATCTCTGGTGATCGAAGCGCCGCCGGGGGCGGGGAAGACGACGCGCGTCCCGCCGGCGCTGCTCGCCTTGGATCGGGCGAAGTGCTGGTGCTGGAACCCCGGCGTCTGGCTGCGCGCATGGCGGCGCGGCGAGTGGCGAGCGAACTGGGCGAACGCGTTGGCGATACCGTCGGCTATCAGGTTCGGTTCGAAGATGTCAGCGGTCCGCGCACGCGTTTGCGATTTCTCACCGAAGGGGTTCTGACGCGCCGGTTTCTGTCGGATCCGAAGTTGCGCGGCGTCGGCGTCGTGGTGCTCGACGAATTTCATGAGCGCCATCTCGACGCCGATCTGGCGCTCGCGTTGGTGAAGACGCCTGGACGTTCGCGTGGTGGTGATGTCGGCGACGCTCGATGCCGCACCCATCGCCGCTTACCTTGATGGATGTCCGGTGCTGCGCTCGGAGGGCAAGCTGTATCACTTGCAGATCGAGTACACGCCGCACTCGGCGGCGCCGCTCGAAGAGCAGGTCGCGAGCGCGCTCGATCGCCTGGTGAAGGACGGGCTCGACGGCGACGTTCTGGTGTTTCTTCCAGGCGCCGCGGAGATTCGCCGCGCGGCGCGAGCCATTGACGCGATCGCGCGGCGGTCCGGCCTGCTGGTGGTTCCGCTGCATGGCGATCTGTCGCCGGCCGAGCAGGATCGTGCCGTTTCGCCCGCCAGTCAGCGCAAGGTAATTCTTTCGACCAACGTCGCCGAAAGCTCGGTGACGATTGAAGGCGTGACGGCGGTGATCGATAGCGGTCTGGCGCGCGTCGCGGTCGATTCGCCGTGGACCGGTCTTCCGTCGCTCAACGTGCAGCGGATCAGCCAGGCCTCCGCCACGCAGCGCGCCGGACGCGCGGGACGAACCGCGCCGGGCCGCGTGATTCGCCTTTACACCGCGGACGACTTTCATCGCCGCCCGCCGTCGGAAACGCCGGAGATCCGGCGCCGCGAATTGTCGCAAGTCGTGTTGCAGGTGCGCGCGATGGGTCTCGATTCGATCGAGTGGCTGGAGCCTCCTCCGGAGTCCGCGATGGCCGCCGCGAACGCGCTGCTCGATCGATTGGCGCGACACGGGAGATGGCGAATCTGCCGCTGCCTCCGCGGCTCGCCAAACTGGTTCTCGAAGCCGCGCGGCGAGGCGTTTCCAGACAAGGATGCGCGGCCGCGGCGGTGCTGAGCGCTGGCGAACGAGGGTCGCCCGACCTGCTCACGCTGATGGAATCCGACTGGCAGCCGCAAACGCGGCGCGTGTACGATCAGCTTCGGCGAATGGCGAAGGGCGGCGATCGCAAAGACGATGCCGAGCTTCTGCAAGCCGTGCTGACCGCGTTTCCGGATCGCGTGGCGCGGCATCGGCGGGATGGAGAATTGCTGCTCTCCTCCGGCGGGTCGGCGCGATTTCCGGATTGCCGCTCGGAGTTTCTGATTGCGCTCGATATCGAAGATCGGCGGGATCGGGGATTGCCTCTAGTTCGTCTGGCTGCGCCGATCGAGCCCGAATGGCTGCTGGACAAGCGCGGCGGAGCGCACTTCGATCGAATGGAATCGCGCGGCAGAGCGCGTCGAGCAGGTGTCCGCGCTGATTTACGATCAACTGGCGATCGAAGAGACGCGCGGTCCGGAGCCCGATTCCGAAGACACGGCGCACATGCTCGCGGAGAAGGCGATGGAAGCCGATATCGGCCGCTTCGTGGATCGCGACGAATTGGAACAGCTCCAAGCTCGAGCGCGTTCGCCGGAATTGAGATCTGGACGTCGGCGGGAAAACTGCGGGAGTTGTGCCGCGGACGATCGAGCTTCGCGGATCTCGAAGCGGCGCGGCTCCTGGATGCGCTGCGGCCAGCTCGCCTCGAGTCAGCTCGCGCCGGACCGGCTGCGCCTTCCCGGCGGGCGCGAAGTAAAGGTCCATTATGAGCACGGCAAGCCGCCGTGGATCGAATCGCGGCTGCAGGATTTCTTCGGAGTGAAGGAGACGCCGCGCATCGGGAATACACCGGTGGTGGTGCACCTGCTCGCGCCGAATCGACGCCCGGTGCAGGTGACTACCGATCTTGCGGGTTTCTGGGAACGGCTGTATCCGCAAGTGCGGCGGGAGCTATCGCGGCGCTATCCGAAACATAAGTGGCCGGAGAAGCCGTCTAGACGCCCGAAACGACGCAGGTCCACTTGCCGCGTTCATCCTGAAATCCGGAGAGAATCCGCACCTGAGCGACGCGATCGAATTCCTCGCGCAGATCCTCGATCACGGTTTCGCTGATGTTGGCGACGACCACATCGAAGGCTCCGGTGCGTACGGCGTCCACACTGCCGACGAAGAACGGGACGGCGCGGGCCGCATCCGGATCGATGTCGCACGCGACCACTCGGCCGGCCCCCAGCAGCTTCGCGGCGATCGAAAGAATTCCCGATCCGGTGCCGACGTCGAGCACCGAATCGCCGGGTTTGACGATGCGCTCCATCGCTTCGAGGCACAGTTGCGTGCAGGGATGCTGGCCGGTGCCGCATTGCTGGCCGGGATTGATTTCCAGGCGGAAGCGTCCCGGCGGAGTAGGATCGGTTCGCCACGGCGCGACGACGAAGAATTTTTCGCCGACCAATAAAGGCGGCCAGGCGTCATAGGTGTGCTGCACCCAATCGGTCTCGGGACAGACGACAGGCTCGCCGAAGCGTTCGGCCGCCGCGCGATCCTCGAAGAAAGCTTCGATCCAGCCGTCGTGTTCGATGATGCCGGCGGGTTCCGGCCTCGTAAAGCTCCAGCGAGCCGGTCTTCTTCGACCAGAACGATGTACATCAACCCTGAACGCGCTTTTCTTTGCCGGCCCAGAATTTTTCCTTGAGGATCATTTTGCGGATCTTGCCGGTGCCGGTCTTGGGCAGCGGCTCGGTTGAAAATTCGATGATGCGCGGCAGCTTGAATTTTCCGAGACGCTGCTTGCAGGAACGCCAGCAATTCTTCCTGCGTCAAGGTCTGCGCCGGGCTTCAGCACCACGATCGCGGCGGGCACCTCGCCCCACTGATCGTGCGGCGCGGCGACCACGGCGCATTCGAACACCGCCGGATGCGAGAAAATCGCGCGCTCGACTTCGATCGACGAAATATTTTCGCCGCCGGAAATGATGATCTCCTTCTTGCGGTCGACGATGTGGATGTAGCCATCCTCGTCCCACACCGCCATGTCGCCGGTGTGGAACCACGGGCCGGTCATGACGGCGGCGGTGGCCTCCGGCTCCTTGAAGTAGCCTTCCATGACGTGATCGCCCATCGCGATCACTTCGCCGATGGTACTGCATGTCGCGCGGAACGTCGTTCATATCGAAATCGACCACGCGGACGGTGACGCCGGGGATGGGCCAGCCGGCCATCGCCTGACGGCGTGAGCCGCTCCTCGTTCGATGCGTACGACGGCCCTTTGGCGCGCGAGGAGGTGAGTACCGGAGAGGTCTCGGTCAATCCGTAGCCGGCGATGCACTCGGACGCGGGGAATGGCTTTCTCCACGCGCTCGACCAATTCCGGCGACGAGGCCGCGCCGCCGATCATGACGCGCCGCATGCTGGAGAGATCGAACTGCGCGCGATCCGGCGCGTTGATCAGCGCGTTGGCCATGGTCGGCACCAGGCACATGTCGGTGGCCTTATGTTCCTGGATCAGCTGGAACACGAAGGTCGGCTCGAAGCGGCGCACCATCACCTGCTTGATGCCGTGCATGGTCGAGGCCTGCGGGCGGCCCCAGCCGTTGGCGTGAAACATCGGAATGGTGTGCAGGTCCACCATCGATTCGATGTCCTTATAAATCGCGCCGACGTCCAGCGCGTGCAGGTATAGAGTGCGGTGCGCGAGCGTGACGCCCTTGGGCGTTCCGGTGCTGCCGCTGGTGTAGAACAGCTCGGCGATGGCGCATCTCGTCGTAGGAGAAAATGTCGGCGCGTTCGGGGTGGCCCTGGGCGAGGAGTTCCTCGTAGGTCAGATCCGCGTCGGGAGTCTTGTCGTCGAGCGACACCCAGTGTTTCACCGACGGGCAACTCGTGCGCAGTTTCTCGACCATGGGCGCGAAGTCGTCTTCGAACATCAGCATCTTCGCGCCGGAGTGATTCAGGATGCTGGTCAGCTCCGGCTCCGACAGCCGGACGTTCAGCGGCATGACGATGGCGCGCGCCTGCACCACGCCGTAATAGCCTTCGAGCAAGCTGATGATTGTTGAAGCTGAGATACGCGACGCGGTCGCCCGCGTCGATGCCCAGTTTCGGCAGCGCGGTGGCAAGCGTTTCGCAGCGTTCGCCGAACTGCGCGTAGGTGAACTGGCGGTCGTCCGGACACGACCCCGATTTTGGAGCCGAACAGATCCACGGCGCGGTGCAGGCAGCGCAACGGAGTGAAGGGAACGAACATAGTTTATCGGCGCTCGGCTCCGCCATTATACCTGAGGTTACAGCGCGGCGATCCGCCGGTGAACCAGCAGGAAATACAAGCCCAGCGCCGCCAGGATCGATCCCGAAGCGGACATGGTGAGGGACACGGTGAACAGCGGGATCAGTTTGCCCAGGATCAGCGCGCCCACCGGCATGCCGCCGCGGAAGGCGACGTTATATACGCTCATCACCCGGCCCATCATTTCGTCGGCGGTGATGGCCTGCACCAGGGACTGGATCATCGCGAACACGGTGATCAGCGACGCGCCTCCCAGAAAGATCAATACGGAGGAAAGGAGCAGGGATTTCGATAGCGAAAACGCCGCGATCAGCGTTCCCAATACGATCAGCCCCAGCAGCGCCGTACGGCCCTGGTGTTTGGTTCTCCCCAGTGCGGCGACGATCAGCGCGCCGCACACCGATCCGGCTCCGGAACAGACCAGCAGTTGCGTATAGGTTTTAGCGTCGCCGTGAAAAATTTCCTTGGCGAACACCGGCAGGAAGGTCAGCAACTGGAAGCCGAAGATGGTCATGCAGAAGGCCAGGACGATGAGCGAATCGAGGCCCGCCTTGGTGCGGATGAATCCGATCCCTTGTTTCATGCTGCTGAGGATCGTTTCCCTGGTTTTCGCCGGGATGAATCCGACCCGAATCACGTAAAGCGAAATGATCACGGCGATGAAGGAAATGCCGTTGAGTCCGAAACACCAGGCCGCGTTGAGCTTGGCCAGCGCGAGGCCCGCGAGCGTCGGCCCGATTACGCGCGCCAGGTTGAACTGGATGGAGTTCCAGGCAATCGCGTTGGGATAATCCTCGGGACCGACCAGCGTCGGCAGCAGCGCGGAATAGGCCGGTCCGCCGAAGCTCTGTCCCAGTCCGGAAACAAACGAAAGGCACAGGATGTGCCAGACATGCACCACCTGGAAATGGAACAGCAGCGTCAGGATAAACGCGCTGCCCATCTGAATATATTGCGAGATCAGCAGCATCTTGCGCCGGTCGCGGCGATCCGCGATGACGCCCCCCACCAGCGAGAACAGAATGATGGGCGCCTGGCCCAGGAATGCGTCGAGTCCCAGATAAAACGGATCGTTCGACAGCGTGTAAACCAGCCACGCCTGGGCGACGATCTGCATCCAGCTGCCGATGCTGGAGGTGCATGCGCCTAGCCACATCAGGCGGAAGTCGCGATACTGAAAGGCTTTGAAAAGTCGATCGACCAAGGTGACCCGTCTATCTCCGTTGAACGGCGCTAGGGCAGCGGCCGCTCTCTCCGGATAAGATGCACCAGGTTGCCATCGCAATCCATGAAGAACACCAATCGGTTGCCCTGATTGGTATACGGCTCGCCCACGAACGTTACACCCTGAGCGCGCAGTGCTGCATAGGCAGCGTCAAAATCCGGTACATCGATGGCCAGGTGACGAATCCCGGGATCGCGCATCTTCTGGTCCGCGCGCGCCCCCTCGGATGGAATGATTTCCAGCATCGACCCGTTCGCCGCCCGCACAAAATAATTACCGTCGTATTCGTGATTAATGCGGAATCCGAGATGATCCACGTACCACTGCGCTAGTTTTACCGGGCTCGGCGACGCAATGGCGGTGTGCTCCAGTCCTGAGAACATATGAGTGATTCTACCAGCTTCCTCTCAATACACTTCAAAACAAAAGACGGTGTTGGAGCCGTTTGGTGAGAGGGCATATTCACCATTCTCGATTTCCTCGTCCACTTCCACCCGGTACAAGTTGCTATCGAGCCGCGTCACGGAGAGCCGCAAAGCCTTGGGACCGCCGCGCGAGTGCTTCTGCGACATGGTCACTTCGCGCCGCCCACCCTTTACGTCCACGCGGTACAACTCCAAGCTCTGCGCGCTGATTTTATCCGTCTGAATGAGAAAGATAGGCTCGGCCAGCGGCGTCCGCGCCGGGGAGCTGGTTCCAGCCACGGCGTAGGTGACCTCGTTCTTCTTGGTCTCCGGCTTGGAATCGGACGCCTCCGTGGGGACCAGGTTATCGGCGTGGACCAGATAGGGGAGATCCGGTTTCGGCGGCCGCGGTCCGGTATACTTCTGCCCGAACGCCATGCCCGCCGTGATGAGGATGAAGTAAAACCATCGCATCTTGCTTTCCATTATCTCACTCCGGGCCGCTCAAGCCCGTGTAAACTGACGAAAGTGCGTACCGCGGTCATTCTCATCTCCACGTTAGCCGGTTTTTTTCTGGTGGAGAACCTGATTTTCAATACCAGCTACTATCCGACGGTCGTCGACCCGGACTCGACTACCGGCGCCCTCGAAATGCGCCTGTCGAACGAAATCCGCCGACCGGTGCAGGACCGGAACCAGGTGCTCGCCGTCGGCGACTCGCGCATGGGTTTCTTTCCCCGCTTTCCCGATTCGATGCATCTCGGCTACACCTTCGCGACCATCGCGACGCCCGGAACGACGCCGCGGTGCTGGTACTACATGCTGCGCGAGGCCGATCCCGATCATCGCCGCTATGCCGCCATTCTGATTCCGTTCGAGGACTACGACGATCTGGAAACCTGGGAGGACCACGCCGAACGCGTCAGCGATCTGCACTATCTGATTCCGCTGCTGCGCTGGAGCGACATGGTCGAATATCCCTTGTCCTACCATTCGACGGCGCTGAAGTTCAAAGCCGCGTTGGGTATCGCGCTGAAAGGGACGGTATATAAGACGGACTTTCAGGATCTGTTGCTGCATCGCAAATTCCGGCTGAAGTATGCTGCGCAGGCCCGGCGCGATTCGCACCAGTGGTTTTACGATTACCAGGACACCGACCACAGCGTCGCCGGTCTGGCGATCGATTGGAAAGCGAAGAAGCTCACCGCGCCTCCCGATATGCCGCCCGGCGATGTCGACACCTTTCGCACGCAGCTATTCGAACCGTATCCCGAACACACTGGCCGCCGCAGCGCTTATCTGACCTATTGGTTGACGAAGATCTGCGATTTGTATCGCGGTTCGGGCACGAAGTTGATTATTTTCCGTCTGCCGCGCGGCCCCTATGTCCGTCCCGATCCGCCGCCGTTCGATCCACATAGCTCCGTGCGCCGCGCCGCGCAGAGGCCGGACGTCGTTCTGGACGCCGAACACTATTTCGATTTTCTGGAAAAACCCGAGTTATTTAAGGATCCCCATCACTTCAACGCCGCGGGCGAGGAACAATTCTCGCGAGCTCTGTCTTCACACGTGCGGGAACTGCTCGGGTCGCCCGAGGCCCGTTAACCGATGCTGTTCAACACTGTTCCATTCTTCCTATTCCTGGCTGTCGTTCTGATTCTGTTCTACGCGTCGCCGCGAGCGCTGCGGAAATATATTCTGCTAATCGCCAGCTATTACTTCTACATGAGCTGGAACCCGAAGTTCATCGCGCTGCTGCTGACGCTGACCGCGATCGACTACACCGCGGCCCTCATGATCGAGCGCGGCAAGCCGATCCATCGCAAATTGTTTCTGATCATCGGCCTTACGGCCAATCTCGGATTTCTTGGATTTTTCAAGTACTTCAACTTTCTGGCTGACAATTTCGCGCTGCTGCTGGGCCGACCGCCGCACTCGTTCGCGCTACAGATCATTCTTCCCCTGGGGATCAGCTTTCATACCTTTCAGAGCATGTCCTACATTGTCGACGTGTACCGCGGAGAGCAGGCCGCGATCCGCAATCCGGTCGACTACGCGCTGTTCATCGCGTTCTTTCCGCAACTGGTCGCGGGTCCCATTGTTCGCGCTCGGGAATTTTTCAAGGATCTATATGCCTGGCGTCCCCCGGTGAGCGAAGAGCAACTTCGCGGCGTGCTACTGGTGGTGTTGGGATTAGCCAAGAAAATGGCTTTCGCCGACCAGTTCGCGCAGATCGCCGACGCCTATTTCAGCCATCCGGCGGCGCATCCGGGGGCGTTATCGGCGTGGAAGGGAACCACCTGTTTCGCTCTCCAGATCTTCTTCGATTTCTCCGGCTACTCCGACATGGCCATCGGCATGGCGCTGCTTCTCGGCTTCCATTTTCCGCTGAATTTCCGCCGTCCGTATCTGGCCTTCAGCATCACCGACTTCTGGCATCGCTGGCATATTTCGCTATCGCGCTGGCTCCGCGATTATCTGTACATCCCCCTGGGCGGCAATCGCCACGGGACGTGGAAGACATATCGCAACCTGATACTCACCATGCTGCTTGGCGGGTTATGGCATGGCGCGAGCTGGAATTTCGTGATCTGGGGCGGGTATCACGGCGCCCTGTTGGCGATCGAGCGCATGGCCGGGCGCAGGATGTTCGAGCAGAAGCCGCCGGCGTGGCTTTATCCCTTCCGAGCGGCGCTCACCTTCGGGCTGGTTTCGATCGGCTGGGTATTTTTTCGCGCCGCGACGTTCGCGGACAGCCGCTATGTGATTTCGCAGATGTTCCAGCGGGCGGCCGGGGCTCCGAATCTGTTGATCGCGCCGTGGCTGGCATGGCTTGCGGTGTTCTCATTGATTGCCGCATTCCTCGAGGAGCGCCTCGATTGGGCCGAACGCCTGCCGCGCGGTCCGGCATGGGCTTACGCGGCGGCCCTGATCGTCCTCCTGTTCGTGGTGGAGACGGTCGGCGTCACGGATAAACAAATTCCGTTCATATATTTTCAATTCTGAGGGCGATCAATTGGCGACGATCAGGCGATCGACGTCGACGAAATAATCCACCGATGCGGGGTTTTTTTGGCCGGAAACGCGCACTTCGAGAATATGCGGACCGGGCTCCAGTCCGCCGAAAACGGTCTGACTCTGCCATTGGGTGTCGGGAGAGAACAGGTCGATGCTGGAGCGCACTTGCCCGTCGATCAGCACCTCGGCGGTCCCGCGATTGCGGGCCTTGGTGTACACATAGGTCAAAGAGCGTCCACTGAAGAAGAAGCGCAGCGAATCGCCAGGCTGATTGGAGTAAGTAATCGACGCGCCCGAGGCCTGTTTGAATTGCGGATCGTGCATCCAGGCGCCGGTGTACTCGATCCTGGGATCGACGTCCTCATACTTTCCGGCGGGCACGGGCGATGTGTCGCGTGGTTTGGCGGCGGGCTGATCGCGCAGAATGCGCAGCGCGTAGCGTCCGTTGGTTGCCCCTCCCGGCGCGGTCCAATCGGCCACGAATCGCTCGAGCACCGGGTACTCGGTCACCGGCGGGACTTCTGTAATCAGATAGCGGATCCCGTGTTCGCGGAACAGAGCGGCGATCTGCTTCGGATCTTTCGATTCGATCATCCGCTTCCAGAATTTATAGGTATGCCAGGTGTCGCCATATCCTGGCGCGTCGAGCCCGGCGATGACGGAGCCGTGGATAAACGCGACCGGCTCGCCCGGCGCCGTTCGGTTCAACAGCGCGACCAGCTTGCGTTGCGGCGCGGAGTATTCCAGATAATCGTCGAATTGCGCCCGGGTGAACAGCGCGAAATCCTTGTGATACCAGCCGGAGGCCGGTAGAAACCACAGATTCAGCGCGATCACTACAATGGATGCCCCGGACAAAAACGAAAGCTGTGAGCACAGCCAGCCGAAGCCGATCGCCAGCAACGGCAGCGCCGGGTACAGATAGCGAACGTTGGGCAGCGTCGCGAAGGTGATCAGCGCTCCACAGACGCCGAGAAGCACGATCGCGCGCGGTCCGCGCCGGTCCAACAAGATCAGCAGCGGCAAAGTCAGCAGGAAATACTGGAACCCCATGCTCCCGCTCTGGCCTTCGAAATATTCGCCGGACCGGAAGGCGGCATCGTAGCCCGCTTTCCAATCGAGTCTTTGTTGATAGCGGACGTCTTCAAGCGAGGTCGCCTGGTCGAAATACGGCGACTTGAAGAAATGATTCGCGAAGGGGTACATCGGATTGCCCGACATGTGCCAGGCGTTCAGATACGGCGGGGCGGCGAACACCACGAATGCCAGCGCAGCCAGGGCGGCCGACCGCCAGCGTCCGCGAGCCTGATAGATCGCGATAACGGCTGCCGGCGCCAGGTACGCGCTGGTTCCGATTTTCACCGACAAGGCCGCGCCCAGCAACATCCCCGCCCAGAGGAGCTCGCCCCGCGCGAGCGTCAGGGCCGCCCCGAGGATCAACGCAGCCCAGACATTCTCGACGAACAGGGATCCGGTGACCAGTTGAACCAGCGGGGTCGACGCGAACAAAGCCGCCGCGATCGAGGCGCCGAGAGGTGAGGTCCGTTTTCGCGATGCCTGATAAACCATCGCCGCGATGAGCGCGAGCAACGCGAAATTCAGCAGGCGCGCCGCCGCCTCGCCTCCCAACAGGTAGGCCGCAGTGAACGCCCAATCGCCTCCCGCCGGCATCAGCGCCCAGCTATATTGGCGGAAGTCGAAGGCGAAGCGCGCGTGACGAGCCACCATGGTCGGAATGGCCAGATGCATCGCCAGACCGTCGGAACTGACTTCGGGTTTCAACGCGACCAGCCAGTGCGCCAGCACCACATAAAGAGGGATCGCCGAGGAGCGCGGCCAGTCGGCACTCCATACCCAGTCCTCGCGCCGCGCGAAGAAATAAGGAATTGCGAAGGCAGCCGCATAGGCGAATTTGTTATTTACCGGGAAATGAACCGCGACGGAAAGGACCAGGATCCACACGGCGAGGCCGATCAACACCGCGATCGCACGGTCGATCCCCGGAGCCAGGCGGCGTCCCAGGAAATACGACGATCCCAGGAAATACAGCACGGCGATCGGCGCCAATGGGTTAAAGAATCGCCAGCACCACCAGGTGCTATAGAGAAAAACGAACGCGATCGCCGCGGGTCCGAGCCACGCAGGACGCCGCCATAAAATCATGCCGGCTGCCAGCCAGAATACCGCCGAGTACCCCAGGAATCTTGCGACGCCTTCCGCGCTCCACAGCTCCTGGAAGAACAGATGCTCGTGAACCAATCCGTAGAGCGCGCAGATCGCGAGTGCCGCCAGCGCGGCCAGTGCCAGCGCCCGTTTCATGCTCGTTTACGGAACACCATCAGCCGCTGCGTGAACACCAGCGGCCACAGGAGCTTTTCGAACTCGACGGTGGCGAACGGGCTGGCGGCGGCCAATACTTCAGTTCGATCGAGCGGCCGCTCGTCCGGGAATTTCCAGGCGCCCGCCGCTTCCGCCGCGGCGCGCGCCACGCGATACAGCCAGGTGGGAGTCGGAAAAGAAATAATTGCGCAGCCGCCGGGCTTCAACAGCGCGAAGTGTGACGCGATCGCCCGCCGCGTGTCTTCGGGATCGAAATGCTCCACCAGGCCCACGCTGAACACCGCATCCGCTTCCAGGTCCAGCTGCGGCGAGCGGCAATCCTGCTGGTGCGCCTTCACGCCGCGACCCTTCAACAGCGATAAGCCATACGCGTTGGTATCGATCACGTGATACTCGCGCGGCGCCAGTCGATTGACAATTGCGTCGAGAAAGCAGCTGTTCGCTCCGCCGAATTCGATCAGCCGGTCCACCTTTCCTCCGAAGGTGCGCAAGGATTCGACCAGCACGGCTGAGGTGTATCTCCGGGTCCAGTGCGCGGTAGGCGCGGGCGCGCGATAGTAATGGTCCCAGTCAGTCGCGGCGGCAGCTGCGCGGCGCAGAAATACCCAGTCGCGCTGGATGACAAAATTCAGCAAAAACAACGCCGACTCGGCCAGGATTTTCGCGCTCAAAACGTCCATCCCGAATCGCGCTTCCAGCCATCGCAGCAGTTGATAAGACAGGAATCCACTGGCAATCACCAGTGCCAGGTAGCGTGGGAGCGTGGAGCGGTGCGGTTCTCTCGAGAGGAACACCGCCCGGCGGGCCAGCGGATAGTTCACCAGCACCGCGGCCGCGCGAGCCAGAATCTGCGCGCCCCCGGCCGCGAATCCGCCGTGGATAGCCAGAAAGAAGACGAAATTATCGAGCGCCGCCGTCGCCAGCGAGAGCATGGTGAAGCGCGCCAGCACGAATCCGATGCGCATGGAATCGCGGAGCGGCTGGAAATGCGAGGTCGGGTTGCCGGGCTGATAGATGGTGCGCACCGGCTCCTCCACCAGGGGCACTCCCAGGTGCTTGGCGGCGGTCAGCATGTCGATTTCGAACTCGTAACCGTCCGAGGTCATCGGCGTCAGGCTCGCCAGCAGGTGCGGCGGAATCGCGCGCAGGCCGGTCTGGGTGTCTTGCAGCTTCTGGCCCATCAGCACCCGGAACACCAGGCGGGAAATCCGGTTGCCGATCCGGCTGCGTCCTGGAACCGCGCCGTCGAAGCTTCGCGCGCCAAGCACCAGCGCATCCGGGCGATTCCCGCGGCGGGCGGCGACGCGGACGATGTCGAGCGGATCATGCTGCCCGTCGGCGTCCGCGGTGACTACGCCGCAACCGGGATACTCCGCCAGGACGTGCGCCATTCCGGTCCGCAGCGCCGCGCCTTTGCCGCGATTTCTTTTCGTGACGCAAGACCGTGGCAGGGCAGGCGGCGAAGATCTCCTCGAAGCCCGCGCCGCTGCCGTCGTCCACCACCACGACGGCTGCGAATACGCCCGCCGGAATCGCATCCAGCACCTGGGGCAATTCCGCTCCGGGCCGGTAGGCCGGGATCAGCAAGACGGTGGACAATCCCTCAGTATAACGGCTTGAAATCGCCGTCAATCGAGCACGCGCACGAACTCCGCCACGATGCGGAACCGGTCTTCCTGAGGGTCGAGATCCCAGCTTCCAAACTCCGGATTCAGTGACTCGAGCGTAATGCGCTGGTGGGACCATGTTCCGTCCGGCGTCTGCTGCTTGACGCTGCGGTAGCGCTTGACGGTATAGCGGTCGTTGGCGCCGCCGCCCGATTGCTCCACCAGCACCAGGCGTCCCTGGCGCGTGCCGGTCACGCCGTGCCGGAACACGCACAGGCTGCCGTCGGGGATCTCCGGCTCCATCGATCGCCCGGCGATGCGCGCCGTAAACATGTCGCGCGTGATCTTCAAGCCTTCCGGCGCCTCTTCCCATCCCTCGGCGGTTACTTCCGGATTCTCCAGGAATTTTCCAGCGGCCACTGCCAGGGAATAACGGGGCAGGTGGGTGACGAATTCCCGCACCGTGCTGCGCACATGTTCGCGATAAAGGCGGCCCAGCGCGCGCTCAAAATCCTCCACCATCACTTCCCGCCGGTCGGAGATCCGCAAGGCGTTGGAAAGGGTCGCTTCGAAGTGCTCCAGCACCCGCGACGCTCCGAGTCCGGTGGATAAAGCCGCCAGATGGTCCTCCATGGCCGACAAGACTTCGGCTTCCTGGGGGGCGATCCGGTCCCAGTCGCGCCGCAGGCGGACGTAGAGACGGTCCGACGCGGGATCTTCGAGCAGGACGCCGGCATTCTCGGGCGTCTCTCCAGGCAGTTCCACGGCCAGCACCGAGAACCGCGCGGAATGAGTGGTCGCGACGGTCACGTTCTTAACCAGCTTCTCACCCGACTAAGGGCAGGCAATCTATTGCGCCGGCGACGCGTAATATCCTTTGCGCGCGCGGACCTTCACGTTCGGCAGACTCACCTTCACTTCGATGTTGCGAAATTGCTTCACCGTATCCTCCGGAGAAGTGTTGGGGATGTAACGCAGGATGTATTGCGTGGTCACCTCGCCGACGATATTCGCCACCGATCCGAAAATCGCGCTGGACACGGCCGCGGCATAGCCGCCGGTGCCGGGCTGGATGGCGTAATTGCCCTCGTCCCGAGGCTGCGACAGATAGCCGTTGATGTCCTTGTAGGGATTGTTCAGCGGATACTCGACGCGGCCGCCGGTTTCTTCGCACAGCCGCACCAGGTTGGGATCGCCGTCGCTGGTGAACCCGGCATTTACCGTGGAGATGCCGTAGATGGTCACCAGGTTGCGCTGGGCCAGTTCCAAAACCTGATCCAGCGTCTTGCTGGAATGATTGTCGTGGCCGTCGCCGATGATGATGATCACGCGCCGCGGTTCCACCGGCTCGCCGTTCACCAGCTTCCGGTTGGTGCAGGCGTCGTAGATGGCATCGAACAGCGCCGCGCCGCCGCCCGGCTTCAGATTGCGGATTTTTTCGACGATCGGATTCGAATCGGACGTGGTGTCCACCATCAGCTCGGCCTGATCGCTGTAGCCGATCAGATAGCCCGAAAACCGGCTCTTCACGTCCGGCTTGTCGTCGGGGAGCATCTGCACCACCATCTCCTCGGCGGCGTTCTGCCAGCTCTTCCACTGGGTCCGGCTGTTGTTGCTGAGGTCGATCAGGAACCCCGCCACCACCGGCTGGTTGCGTTCCCGGGTGAAGTATTCGATCTTCTGTTCTTTGCCTCGGTCGAAAATCTTGAAGTCGGCCTGATCGAGGTTGGAGACGAAGCGGCCCTTTTCATCGGTGACGGTCACCGGCACGATAACTTCATTGACCTGCACCCGGATAGGCTGTTGCCCAAATCCTTGCATCACCAGCAGAGACAGCGCCAGGAGAAAACTAAGAGAGACCCGGAAAGCCATAAAACGCCTGGAACGATTATAGCTTGAGTAACGGCACCCGTCAGGTCGCGAACCGGGATTCTGGAAACGCTCCCACGCAATATTCTGGAGCGACGGCGGGAAGACCTCGGGATAGAGGATTTCCGCGAAAATCAGCAGCGATTCCACGATTCTCGGGCCGGGACGATTCATATATTGATTTCCGTCGGCCAGGTAAACCCGCCCTTCGCGAACGGCGCGCAACCTCGGCCATGCGGGATTTTCCGTCAGCCAGTGCATCTCCTGCCTGGTCTTAGCGAGATCGTATCCGCAAGGGGTGCATACGATCACCTCCGGGTCCGCCGCCGTCAGCTCTTCCCAGCGCATCCAGGGCGAGTGCGCCCCCGCCGTTCCGAACAGATTTTCGGCCCCCAGCATGGCGATCAGCTCCGGCACCCAGTTGCCGGCCGCCATCAGCGGCTCCGGCCATTCGATCGCGGCGATTCGCGTGCGCCGCCCGGCGGCCCGCGCCCGTTCGCCGATCTCCCGCATCCGCGCGTCCATCGACGCCACGAATTGCCGCCCCCGCTCCTCGATCCCGCAGGCCTGGGCGATCCGCATGAAGTCCTGGCGAATGTCGGCGAGCGAGTTGGGTTCCAGCGCCACCACCGCCGGCCGGGTAGGGAAGCGTTCGCTCAAGGCGCGCTCGACGTCCTTCAGGCTGACCGCGCATACCTGGCATTGGGTCTGGGTGATGATATGCGTCGGTTCGAGAGACGCCAGCACGTCTTCGAATACCCGGTACACGCTTTCGGCCTCGGCCAGGGTGGATTTCACCCGGGCGTCAATTTCTTTCGAATCTCCGCCGGTGTCGAAACCGCGGCGTGGTACAGACAGGCAGGGACAGGATTTGCGCCGGATAATCGCACTCGTGCGAGCGGCCTACTTGGAATTCGCCCAGGCCGAGCGCGTGCACCATTTCCGTCGCGCTGGCAATCAGCGGGACAATTCGCACTCTTTCACTGTAGCGGTTCGTGCGCCAGGATCGCCCGGTCGCGCAGGCTCTCCAGCTCCAGGGCCTGGTTCGAAGGCGGCTCGCCGGGTGAAGCAACACGCAGCAGACTGAGTTGGAATTCGACGGTTTCCGCGTTTCCCGAACTCTTGTACTCCGGAATCCTGGGAGTTTCCATGGTCGGAACATCGGCCTGATGGACTGGATACTTTAGGTAAGTCATCGCGCAGGCAGGCCATTTCCGGCCTGAAGCCCTTGCGGGCTTCCTATATGGTCCCCTTAGGGCTCAAGGAACTTTGGTTGGGAAGGCTACTGGGGAAATTTCGGGGTTAGGGGTTTGGGATACTGCTTAGGGAAACTGCTGAGAGGAGCAACCGGGGTTCCTTGAGCTCTCATTTTCTTAATCACGGTTTCTCTAAAAGCAATCCCCATGCCAAGCCGTTTTTGAGGCGGGAAACGATTGAAATATCGGCAAAATCCGCAGGCCGGGTTCGAACGCATCCCATAATGGAATTCCACTCCGGAAAGACTTACCGGAATGGTTGTACTCCGGCGCATCGTTTTACCGGTGGTTTTCAACCGGATGGTGGCTGCGAAGCAGCGGCTATTGTCCCGGAGGAATCTGATCCGGCGGACGGCTCACCACTCCGGCCTTGGCCTCGTCGATCTTCACACTGTTCTTGTCCAGGGTTGTGCCGGTGGCCCAGTCGAGCTGCACCCGGGACAGGATGTAGGCCGCTTCGGCCTGCACCTCGGCGTCCTGCGCCTGCCCACATGTCGCGCTGCATCAGGATCACGTTATAGGGCGTGGACGCGCCGACGGCGAGCTTTTTCTCCTCGGCTGCCTCGGTCTGCTCCTGCAGCGTCCGCGCCTTGACCGCCGCCTGATATTGCGCGCGCGCCTGCTGCACCGCGGTTAGCGCCGTTTGCACGTCCACGCGAATCTGGTTGATCAGCCTTTGCACCGATAGCTCGTTCTGCCGCAGATTCAGCTCCTGGGTGATCATGTTGGCCTGCGCCGCGCGGTTGCGCAGTGGAATGTTCAATTGCACGCCCACGGTGTAGTTCGGAAAATTGCGGAAAAACAACTGTTGCAAGGCGTTGCCATAACCGCCGATGAAGAAGGGATCTCCCACGTGCACCGGGATCAGTCCCGTTGCCGGATTCGGAGTTACGTTGATCGCTCCAGTGAGCGCGTTATTGCGAAGATCGGCGATGGCGCTGATCGAAGGCAGCATCTGATTACGGATGCCCTTCAGGTTCAGCTTCGAATTATCGATCTGGATGCGGCTCTCCGCCAGTTCCGGCCGGTTGTTCAGCGCGCGGTCCACCAGGTCCTGCATCGGCTCAATCGGTTCCACGTCGGGAACCAGGATGCGGTCGGTGCAAATGATTCGCGCGGAGGCGACGGACGGGCTCGCCAGGCCATTCCGGCTGAGGGCGCTTTTCAGAACCGTTTCCTGCTGCAGGACGTTGGTTTGCGATTGCACCAGAAGCTGCTGGTCGGAGGCCAATTGCGCTTCCGCCTGCACCACGGAGATCGGAGCGAGGGTCCCCACCTCCACCTGTGCCTTGTTGTCGTTCAGCAGCTTGGTGGAGGAGGCGATCGACCGCTTTTTCACGTCCAGATCGTTATTGAAATAGACCAGATTCCAGTACAGCGCGGAAACATTGGCCACCACGTTGAGCACCTGCTGCTCGAAGACCAGATCCGCGGCCTTCATGTTGTTTTTGGCGATTACGAGGGTGCGGCGATTCAGCGCCAGTCCGAAACCCTGGAGCAGGGGCTGGCTGATCGAAAGATCCAGGCTCGATGTCGTCGCCGGGTTGTACAGGTTGGTGAACGAATTTTGAAACAGATTCTGATTATTGAACCCCAGCGTAGCTGTGCCGCCGGTAATGAAACTCTGGCTGATGCCGAAGTCATTGAGCTTGGTGGTCGAGACCGACGTCGTCAATCCGGAAACAATCGTGTTGGCCAAAGGGGTGGTGGTGTGGCCCCAGGATGAGGTGCCGGTCAGCACCGGGTCGAAGCTGCCTCCGGGCGCGAGCGAGCTCGCCGCTCCGCCGCTCGGCAGGCCCGCACTGCCGCCGCCGATGATCGGAGTTGCGCCAGTCGGCATACCCGAGGTCACTGCCGTCGGAATTCCTTGCACCGAGGCGCCGGACTTCGCCCGCAGCAGATCGGCATTGGCGTAATCGAATTCATAGCGCTCGACTTCGATGTCCAGATTGTTTTCGAGCGCGAGAGCGATGGTGTCGTGCAGCGATAGGTAAAGATTGCCGCCCCTTAATAAAGAATCCAGCCGGTTGGAGTTCGACACATTGACCGGCGGAACGATCCGCGGCATGTAAGCATTCGTAAATCGAGAGTACCAATGAGGATTTTCCGTATCCAGCCGCGGCGTGGTATCTTCTTGACGCTGTTGAGCTTGCGGCGGCTGATTCTGCGCCTGGGTCACCGGTGTGGCCATCAGCCAGACGCATAGTACGGCTATAAATGGTTGGATCTGTTTCATGTTTTGTTCCTTACAAGGCGACAAAAGAGGCGCGAATGTTTCATCGTACCATCACGTTCTCAGCGGATTCGACGCGCTTGCTATAGTGGATTTCGTGTCCGAAGCCACGTCCCCTGCGGTGCTCAACACCTTTCGCGAAACCGGCGCCTATTTGAACGGCCATTTCCGCCTGACCAGCGGTCTCCATTCGAGCGAATATCTGCAGTGCGCGCTGGTGTTGCAGCATCCCGCGATTGCGGAGCGCCTGGGACGCGAATTAGCCGCGAAACTCGGCACCGCGACGGTGGTCGTTTCGCCGGCGGTAGGCGGCCTCATTATCGGTCATGAGGTGGCGCGGGCGTTGGGGGCCCGATTCCTGTTTAGCGAGCGCGATGCCTCGGGCAAGATGATCCTGCGCCGTGGATTTTCGATCGAACCCGGCCAGACGGCGGTGGTAATTGAAGACGTAGTGACCACCGGCGGCACCACGCGTGAGGTGATCGAGTTGCTTCAGTCCTCCGGCGCGCGGGTGTTGGCGGCGGGTTCTATCATCGATCGCAGCGGCGGACGCGCGGATCTGGGCCTTCCCCGGGTGGCGTTGGCAACGCTCGACGTGATCGCCTGGAAGCCCGAGGAATGCCCGCTCTGCAAGCAGGGAATCGAGGTCGTAAAACCCGGCTCGCGTCCCACCGCATGAGGCGGATTCGCGTCACGCTGAGTTACGACGGCACCGATTTTCACGGCTGGCAGGTGCAGCCCGGACTTCCCACCATCCAACTGGCACTGGAAACCGTGCTCGCGGAAATCGAAGGCGCGCCGGTGCATGTGAACGGCTCCGGGCGCACCGACGCAGGTGTGCACGCGCTCGCGCAGGTGGCCGCATTTTCCATTGCGAACCCGATTCCGGCTGAAAATCTGAAGAAAGCCATGAACCGCCTGCTGCCGCGCGATATCCGCGTGCTGGAGGCGGCGGAAGCGTCTGAAAATTTTCACCCGCGCTATGACGCGATCGCCAAGACGTATGAGTACCGGATTCTGCGCGCGGAGATTTGTCCGCCGTTCGACCGCCGATATGTCTATCACCATCCTTATCCTTTGGAGGAAGCGCGGATGATGGATCTTTCCGTGCTGCTCGAAGGCGAGCACGACTTTTCGGCGTTCGCCGCGGCGGATGAGCGCGACAAACTGGGGCTGTCCAAAGTTCGGACCATTTTTTCGTCTTCCATGACGCGCTTCGAGGACCGTTTGATTTATCGAGTCCGCGGCAGCGGGTTTTTGAAACACATGGTGCGCAACATTGTTGGTGTGCTGCTCGAAGCAGGCAAGGGAAATCTCACGCGCGCGGATCTGCTCGCCAGATTGCAGCCGGGCTGCGCGATTCCTCCGGGCCCCACGGCTCCGGCGCGGGGATTATTTCTGATTAACGTCGAGTATTGACCACGCCGACGCAGCCGATAGGCTGGCCCTTGGTAATCGGTGGGGTCGCGACGATGTACAGGACTTTGCCCGCCACCGGCGATTTCACGTCGGCGATCTTCTTCCCGAAAAAGTCGGTGATGTGCGCCAGCAGCGCGCCTTTCTTGACGGTCTGATCGCGCTTGACGTGCGGATACAAAATGCCGGTTTCCGGGCTGGCGATGACCGGCGCGGGGTCCAGGTAGACCGGCTTGACGCGCTTGGCCTTGCCGCTCGCGATGTGCAGATAGCGCATGACATTTTCGCAGCCGGATGCGATCATCGCCGCCGATTTTTCATCGGGCACGCCTAGAAATCCCGCCTCCACCGTCACCGCCGGTTTGCCGCGGGTGATCGCTGTGTTCGAACAGTACATCGAGTTTTCGGGATCTTTGGGCCTGCCGCGATCCACCACGATATGGTCGAATCCACAATGCAGCGTCAACTCCACGGTGCGCGCATCGAGTTCCGGATCGCCGTTGAGCATCTGGTAGGCGTAGGGACGCAGGGATTCGTTTCCGTCACCGCAATGCAGGTCCAGCAGATAATCGGACTTCGCGATCACTTCGGTGGTGATGGCGTAGGCGATCCGTTGCGATACCGTGCCGTCTCGCTTACCGGGATAAACCCGATTGAGATTCATTTGATCCACCGGGCTGAAATATACCGTGCGTCCGAGGAACGACGGCATGTTAGCGACGTGCACCATAATCACTGCGCCAGCGAGCTTGTTGGGCCGTAGACGCTCGCGCAGCTTCTGGAGCGCCAGAATCGGCGGATATTCGTATCCATGATTGCCGGCGACCAGCGCGAGCACCGGGCCGTCTTTCGCGCCGTTGCACACCGTCACCGGAATTGTCGTATCGCCCAGATCGAGGACCCCGGAAGTCATTTTTCCGGAAGCCGCGGAAATGCCGCCTACGGTAAGCGTGGTCTTCATAGAATTTTCCTCAGTTCTTCTTCCAGACGTTGCAGGTCCTGATCATTGTTGTAAAAATGCGGCGAAATGCGCAAGTAGCCGTGCCGCGCCGCGACCAGCACTTTGCGCGTTTTCAATTCGCGGGCCAAGCGTGAAGGATCCTGACCTGGAAATTTCGCGGCGACGATCTGCGATCCGTGGTCGCGCGCCTCGGCGCCCATCTTTTGCAGGATGCCGCGGGCCTTGCCGGCGAGTTCGAGCACGCGCTGTTCGATCGCTTCCGGCCCGATCTCGAGCATCATGCCGACCGAAGCTTCCATCGCATAGAGCAGAGGAAACGGCAAGCCGCCGCCCTCGTATTTCTCTGCGCGGTCCATAAACTCTGGCGTCCCATGGTGCAGATTATCCACCTCGCGCCAGGTCCGGTGGCTGCGCCATCCCACCACATTCGGAGGAAGCTTTGACCGCAAATCCGCCGCGACGTACAGGAACCCGGCCCCGGTGGGCGAGCACATCCACTTATAAGCGTGAACCGCCAGCACGTCAGGTTGCGACTTCGCGACGTCGAACCGCAACGCCCCGACGCTTTGCGTTCCGTCGACAAATAGCACAACGCCGCGTTCGCGAAGGAAGCGCGACAATTCTTCAAGCGGCGGACGGAATCCATTCGAATAGTTGACCTCGCTGATGGCCACCAATCGCGTGCGCGCGTCGATGGATTCGTAGACTCGCTCCCACGGCACTTCTCGAAACTCGACGCCGTGGCGCTCCACCAGCGCCGGCAGATAGAGATAATTCGGAAATTCATCGGCCAGAGTCACGACGTTGTCGCCCTTCGACCATTTCAATCCCGCGGCGACGATGCCAAGAGCCGCGGCGGCGTTCGGGATGAACGCGATGTCGTCGGCCGAAGCGCCGATCAGCTTGCCGATGGAGACGCGCAGGCGGTCGGCATCGTCGAACCAACTCAGGAAATCGGTGCAGGCGAGCTCATCGCGATGCGCCCAATGTTTGCCAGCCGCTTCGACGGCACGGCGCGGGATTTGTCCGAAGGTCGCGGAATTGAGATAGGTCCATTGAGCCAGGGCGGGGAATTCGGCGCGAATCGCGCTCCAATCGGTCACTTGAATGTCCTTTCCGATAGCAACGTCGCGACTTGATCGAGCGCGACGTCCTGTGACTGACGCGCGCGGCGCTCGGTCACTTCGACCATCCCTTGCGCGAGTTTCTTACCGACCGTGACGCGGAATGGAATCCCGATCAGGTCGGCGTCCTTGAATTTGACTCCGGGCCGTTCGTCGCGATCGTCGAGCAGTACATCGAAACCGGCGGCGGAAAGGTCGTGATGAACGGAAGTTGCGGCGTCCTTTTGTCCGGCGTCTTTCACGTTGACCGGCGTGACGATGACTTGAAACGGAGCGATCGCCGGGGCGAGCGCAAGACCGTCCACGTCAGCCTGCTGCGCGGCCGCGGCGGTCAGGACGCGATCGAGGAAGAATTCTTCGTGGCTGAGATGCAGCGCGATTTCCTTACCTGCTTCGTTCGAAATATGCAGATTCGCGTCGCGATCTTCGAAAGTCGCCAGGGTAAACGCGCGTTCGAAGCTGAGCGGAGTGCCATCAACGATAGACGCGTCTCCTTCAGCCACCGATCTCAGATCGAGGAATTCGGCTTGAAAATCTTCGCCGGGAGTGACATGGCGGAGATGATAGTCGTTGCGATTCGCTCCGCAGACCATATTGCGGCGGCCGCGCAGCGCCTCATCGGCGACGATCCTCATGTTGGCTACGCCAATAGGGCCCAGGGATCCGGGATCGGCGCCGAACCAGCGGCGAATCTCATCGGGCGTGGCCTGGCGTGCCGGAAATTTGTGCTCGTTCAGGGTGTGATCGCCGCGCAACAGTAGAAGCACCGGCGCGCCGTCCGCGACCACCACCAGACTCTTCATCTGCGATGTTTCGGGAAGACCGGTGAATGCGGAAATATCGGCGATCGTCTTTTGGCCGGGAGTGTGAAATTGCTCTGGCGAAAGATCGCCTTCGGGATCGGGGATCGCAGGCGGCCGCGGCACGCTGCGCGCCCGTTTCACATTCCATTCGTATTGCGAGCCGCGGGAAATGAGCTGATCGCCATCGGCCGAGGGAACCGCGAATTCATCTCTTGCGGCTATATAGACGATGCCGCAGCGATCCAGAATGCGGCGATAGACTTCGCGGCGCGAGGACGGCTCCACGTCGAAAGAACATGCGCGATGTTCGGCGCCGTCGATCTGAAACCAGATTTGCGGAAGCTGCTTGTAGCTGCGGAGATCGTGCCGCGCGATGGAGATCGCCGCGTCCACGAACGCCGCGCCGGCGGAAATTTCCTGGGCTCCGAGGGCCGCCATCTCCGCGCGGACCATTGCGGCGATTTTATCGAGCGATCGCTTGCCCAAGTATAAAAATCCCTCGCCGCGAGCATAGCCGGCGCGAATCAGGCGGCGCTGTCCCGCGCTTCCCTCGGACGGTTCTTCGCGCAACGTCGGGATGAAAAGATTGCTCCACAGCATTACTTACTCCACAGACTACTTAACATCCTTGAGGATCACCTGCCACGGCGCGTAACCGCGGCTGGCGGAATACGCATCGTCTTCAAACACAGATCACGGCGTCGAGGCGCGCGCCGGGCGACAACTCGGCCGGCGCGATCGGCGAAATTCCAGGCCTTCGCGCGAATCGTCCGGCCCGCCGATTTCAAGCGCACGAATACGTGCTTCTCCTTATTGATTTCGGGAGGCGCGGCCACTTCCACGCCGCGGACCGCGAATAGCGGCGACGGTTGCCGAATCCGAACGGCGCCAGGCTCAACACTTCGGCCACCGCATCCATCCGTGATTTCTGCAAAAGTCGAATTTCCGCGTCGATTTCAATCGCGGCTTCGAAATCGGCGGGCGTGAGCAGGGTCGCGGCGTGCGCGCGAAACCGCTCCCGAAATTCGTCGACACGATCGGTCGGAAGCGTCACGCCCGCCGCCTGCCGGTGGCCGCCGAATTTGCTGAACAGATCGGGCATCGATTCCAGCGCGTCCAGCAGATGAAACGCGCGAATGCTGCGGCCGGAGCCCTGGGCGACTGCCGTTTTCGAGCCCAAGCACGAACGAGGGGCGATGAAATCGTTCGACCACGCGGCTGGCGACGATCCCCACCACGCCGCGATGCCAGCCTTCGCCGGCGAACACCAGCGCGGCATCGTGATCGGTGACCGGCTGTTCGAGACACTGCTCGAAAATCGCGTGCGCGATTTCGGCTTCGGTCTGCTGGCGATCTTTATTCAGGTCGTGAAGTTGCGCGGCGAGCGATTTGGCGCGCTCCTCATCGTCCGTCAAAAACATTTCGATGACGTCGCTGGCGCTGGCCATGCGTCCGGCGGCGTTGATGCGCGGGGCGATGCGAAACGCGACCTGTCCCGCGCTGGGCGTTTCGCCGGGCGCGAGTCCCGAGACGTCGAGCAGCGCGCGCAACCCTGGATTCTTCACCGTGCCTAAGCCGGCGAGCCCGCGCTTGACGATCACGCGATTCTCGCCGGTCAGCGGCACGACATCAGCGACGGTCGCGATCGCGACGAGCTTCAAAAGCGATTCGAGCAGCCGCGAACGCCGCGCGGGCTCCATGCCGAAGTTGTCGAGCAGCGCTTGCAGTAGTTTGAACGCGACGCCCGCGCCGCACAGATTCTTGTCGGGATAACCGCAATCGGGACGATTGGGATTCAGCACGGCGACCGCCGGCGGCAGTTCGGCCTCCGGCAGGTGATGATCGGTGACGATCACGTCGATCCCGAACTGCGCGGCGTGGCGCACCACATCATTGGCGCGAATTCCGGTATCGACGCTGACGATCAGCTTCACGCCTTCGCGCCGCGGCCTGTTCCACCACTTCGCTCTTCATGCCGTAGCCGTCGCGCAGGCGATGCGGGCACGTGAAAGTCGCGTGGCCGCCGAGCAGGTCGATACCTTTTTTCAGAATGACCACGGCGCTGGTGCCGTCGACGTCGTAATCGCCATAAAGCAGCACGTGTTCCCTGGTCTCGATGGCGCGCCGCACACGCGCCACGGCTTCGGCCATTCCGGCGAGCAGGTAGGGATCGTGCAGATCCTCGAGCGCGGGCTTCAGAAACCGGCGGGCGTCATCGGGATCGCGAAAGCCGCGAGTCCACAATACCCGCGCCGCGGGAGCGCCGATGCCCAGCGCGGAAGCGAGCGCGGCCACGCCCTCCGGGTCAGAATTGGGGATGATCCACTTCAATTTTTCGAAAAATACGGGCCGCCGAGCGGTTCGTCATCGTCTTCGCCCGGGTCGCCTTCGATCCGGTTCAGAATTTCGTTGTAGTCCTCGTACCAGTCGGTGCGCAGATCGAAAATGTAGGCGCGCGAGCCGAGATAAAACGACAGCTCAATTTCGCAAATCAAACCGGCATAAGCGATAAACTCGTGCAGTCGTTTTTCAGTGGCGCGGCGGTCCTCGCGGCCCAGTTCGGAATCGTCCATCAGCTCCACTGCGCTGTCGATCGATTCTTCCCGAAATTGGTGCGCGAATAAGGTCATCAGACGGACTCCCGCCGCTTCGGCGGTGGCGACAAACGCCCGGAAGTCGGGATGCTCGGCGATGTCCCAGTACACGCCGCTGGAGTGCGGATCGGCGGGATGGATGCTATAGAAGATGGCTACGTCATGGGACCGGAGATACTCTTCCATCTCCGCCCTTAGGGTTGCAAGATTCGATTTCATCGCGTGGCGACCTGTCCGGCTCCAACGAATCTATAACGTAACACAAGCCGCTCATTTCAGCCGTACAATCGATAAGTGCGCCTACTCACCGCGCTCTTTGCGATGTCCATCTCTCTTTTTTCCGCCGATCTGGCGATCGATCACGTCACCGTCGCGGGCCGGGATCTGAAGGCGATGCAGGCGAGCCTTGCCGCGATCGGCATCCATTCCGAATACGGCGGCCGCCATCAGAACCACGCCACCGAAATGGCGATCACCAGTTTCCCCGACGGATCGTACCTGGAATTGATCGCGCTGCAACCCGACGCCGACCCTAAAGCGGTCGCCGTGCATTACTGGTCCAAGCAGATGGAGCACGACGCCGGTCCCTGCGCCTGGGCGATTCGTCCGCAGGACATGCCGGCGGAGATGACGCGGTTGAGTGCGGCCGGAATTAGCGTCGGCCACGCATCGCGCAATGGCCGCAATCGTCCGGACGGGCAGCGGCTCGATTGGGAAACGGCGGACATCGGCACCGAGCCGAACGGCACCTTTTTCCCCTTCATGATCCACGATTTTTCGCCGCGTAATCTGCGCGCGTACCTGACTGGATCGCCCACCACCACCGATTTTCGTGGCGTGCGGCGCGTGGTGATCGCGGTCCGCGATTTGCGCGTTTCGGCGGAGCGTTTCCGGAAAGCGTTCGGCTTGGCGGAGCCGGCGGCCGGCGTCGATCGCCAATTCGGCGCGAGCCTTCTGGAATTCAGCGGCTCGCCGGTGATCCTGGCCCAGCCCATCGACTCGCATGCATGGCTTGCGTCGCGAATCGCTCAATTCGGCGAAGGACCTTGTGCGTTTGTGCTCAAAGCGGAGCATCGGGATCGCTTCAATACCGCCTCGAAGACCAGTTGGTTCGGAACCGAAATTTCCTGGTTCGACGGCGACAGACTCGGTTGGCGTCTCGGCGTCGAATGATTTTGATGTAGAATTTTACGACGCTTGCGCTGTCAAGCCACGTTGGATCCGGGAGGTGGAATGCGAACGCTAGCTTTGGGATGTCTGCTCGCCGCTGTGGTCTCGGTCGCCGCTGCGCAGACCGGGACGAAAGACGGAGAATGGCGCAATTACGGTGGCGATCTTGGAAGCACGCGCTATGCGCCGCTCGATCAGATCAACGCCTCGAACTTCGGCAAGCTCGAAATCGCCTGGAGATTGAAGACCGATTTCCTGGGGCCCCGGCCCGAGTTTAAGTACGAGTCGACGCCGTTGATGGTCCATGGCGTTCTGTACACCACCGCCGGGTCGCGCCGCGCCGTGATCGCGCTGAATGCCGCCACCGGCGAAATGCTGTGGATGCATAGCGAGAACGAGGGGAAGCGCGGCGAGAATTCCCCACGCCTGCTTTCCGGACACGGCGTTGCCTATTGGACCGACGGAACCGAGGAGCGGATTCTCTATGTGACGCCGGGTTATCGCCTGATCGCGCTCAACGCCAAGACCGGCGCTCCAGTCCCGAGCTTCGGCCAGAATGGCGTCGTCGACCTGAAGCAGGACGACGATCAGGAAATGGATCTGGAGACGGCCGAGATCGGGCTGCATTCGACGCCGGTAGTCGCGAAAAACGTGGTGATTGTCGGCGCGGCGCACAAAGAAGGCGGGCGCCCGGCGAGCTTTAAGCACGTAAAGGGTTACGTGCGCGGTTTCGACGTCCGCTCCGGCAAGCGCCTGTGGATTTTCCACACCATCCCAAAACCGGGCGAGTTCGGCATCGACACCTGGGAGAACGATTCGTGGTCCTACACCGGCAACACCGGCGTGTGGGGGCAGATCTCGGTGGACGAGCAGAGTGATACCGTTTATCTTCCGGTCGAGCTGCCCACCGGCGATTATTACGGCGGCCATCGGCCGGGCAATGGATTGTTCGGCGAGAGCCTGGTCGCGCTCGACCTGGAAACCGGGAAGCGCAAATGGCATTACCAGTTGGTGCATCACGGGTTGTGGGATATGGACATCCCCTGCGCGCCGATTCTGTGCGATATCACCGTCGACGGCAAGCAGGTCAAGGCGCTGGCGCAGCCGACCAAGCAATCGTTCTTATACGTATTCGACCGTATCACCGGAAAGCCGGTCTGGCCGATGACCGAAAGGCCGGTCGCGCAATCCGAGACGCCTGGAGAAAAGACCAGTGCGACGCAGCCTTTTCCGTCCAAGCCGCCAGCTTTCGACCGTCAGGGAACCAGCATTGACGATCTGATCAACTTTACGCCGGAGCTTCGCGCCAAGGCGATGGAAGAGGTATCGCATTATAAACTCGGGCCGCTGTTCACGCCGCCGGTCGTCAGTAAATCGGACGGCCCGCTGGCACTGATCGCTGCGCCGGGTCCGCTGGGCGGGGCAAATTGGCCGGGCGGATCGTACGATCCCGACACCCACACGGTCTACGTGTTCTCGCAAGGCGGCGTCGGAATTTATGGATTGATCAAGCCCGATCCCAAAGTATCGGACATGAATTACATTCAGGGCATCGCTCCCACGCCCGGAGCGGGGCGCGGCCGGGGCGGATTGAACGTCGAAGGGCTGCCGCTGATGAAGCCTCCGTATGGACAGATCAGCGCGATCGATATGGATAAGGGCGATATCAAGTGGCAGACGCCCCACGGCGAAACGCCGGACAATGTCCGCAACAGCCCGGCGCTCAAAGGACTGAATATTCCGCGAACCGGCCAGCCCGGAATCATCGGCGTGCTGACCACCAAGACCCTGGTGATCGCGGGCGAGCCGGCCGTCACCACCACGTCGACCGGTCAGCGCGGAGCCATGCTGCGCGCTTATGACAAGGCTACCGGCAAGGAAGTCGGCGCGGTATACATGCCGGCGCCCCAAAGCGGATCGCCCATGACTTACATGCTGAACGGCCAGCAATATATCGTGCTCGCTATCAGCGGCGGCGCGTACTCCGGAGAGCTGATCGCGTTCCGGCTGCCGGGCTAAGCATGACACGACTGCTTTTGATCGCGACGATGTTCGCTTCGATGGCCTCGGCCGCGCTATTTCCGCCGCTGCGAATCATTGGAAACGTGTATTACGTCGGCGACGACGATCTCGCCAGTTACCTGATCGTGACGCCGAAGGGCGACGTCCTGGTCAACGTCGGATTCGAATATTCGGTGGAAGAAATCCGCGCGCGCATGAAGATGTTGGGATTCAACATCACCGACATCAAGATTCTGCTGGTCACCCACGCGCATAGCGATCACGCGGCCGCGCTCGCCACCATGAAAAAGGTCACCGGCGCGAAGATGATGGCGATCGAGCAGGAAACTGAATTGATCGAGACCGGAGGCCGCACCGATTATCTGTTCGGTCCGTCCGGTTGGTTTCCACCGGTGAAAGTCGACCGGCAGTTCAAGGACGGCGATTCCATCGAGCTCGGCGGATCTTCGCTCATCGCGCATCTCACGCCGGGACACACCAAGGGCAGCGTCAGCTACTCCATGGATGTGGTCGAAGGCGGCCGCACCTACAAGGTGCTAATCGCCAATATGGGCAGCATCAATCCGGGGACGGAATTTCTCCATAACGAACGGTATCCCAAGATTCGCGAGGATTACGCGTCCACCTTCCGGATTCAGAAAGAGCTGCCCTGCGACGTTTTTCTCGCCTCCCACGCCGGTCAATTCGGATTGCTGACGAAGTGGAAGCCGGGGATGCCCTACGATCCCCAGCGTTTCGTCGATCCCGATGGCTATCGCCGCGCAGTGGAGCGGCTGGAGCAGCGCTTTCTCGCCACCGTCCAGCAGCAGCGCGACGAAGACAAGGCCGCGCACGATCACGTGAACTTCAAGAAAATACCGCAACAGCATTGAGCGGCGAGTGGTCCGGCACGCCGCTCCTGTTTCTCAAACCACCTACTTCCCGGCGATGGTCGGATTCACGTATCCGTGCTCCAGAACCTTGTCGGGATCCGGGCGGACGCTCAAATAATCGACGTGATCGGTGATTTCGGTCCAGCCGTGAGGAACTCCCGCGGGAATGATGGCGATGTCGCCGACCACCATCTTGCGTGATACGATATTTCCCGCCGACCGGCCGCTACACGATGGGCCGTTCAGGATCTTGGTCACTTCGCTTTCCGGACCGGACCGCCGGCCTTTGACCATCTGACCTCCGGTGACCAGCGTGCCGCTGCCGGAGATCACTATGTAGGTTTCGACGGTTTTATCGTGCGCGATCATTCCCGCGGGACTCATCTGCGCGCCCGCTGGGGCTTCGTCCAAGCCGCATGGCTCCGCCGCCGGGACCGCGCCTCGACCTCTGCCAGCCGCGCCGCCGCGTCCCGCCGCCGGTCGACCCGTGGGACCGCGATGAATCACACCCACCGACAACTGATAGCTGCCCATGTCGACGACCCGGAGGGTTTGGTCCACGGCGGGCGGTTTCCGTTCGGCGCCGGCCTTCTGGACGGCTTCGATCTGGGCGTGCGTGATATCGACGGCCTCGGTAGCTGCTTGGCCGAATGCGATCGCGGTGGAAAGCGCGAACGCCGCCGCGAAACTCAGGAAGGTGTTTTTCATGGTCCTCTCCTTTGACCTCTTTTCAAGCTCACGTGAATTGGCTGTGAAAACCAGTGGGTATTATATAGCCCCGGCGGCGCACCGGCAAATCAGTCCCGGCAATCAGCGCCCGGCGCGTGGGAAAGGAATAGTAACATGACAGGGTGACAAAAAACGGCGCCATCTGGGCCGCCATCCTGCTGGCCGGTGTGACCGCGAGCGCGGCCAATCTCGCCTTACGCGGAAAAGTAGTGATGGAGGACGGTTCCGTCCCCACCCGCAAAGTTGGGATCGAGCGCGATTGCGGCAACAGCCCCCAACACGTCGCCATCACCAACAGCCGCGGAGAATTTTTTTGGAACGCCGACGTCGACACCGCCAGTAGCGGCTTGCTTTTATCGACCGGCATGATGGACGCCGGACCCGGATTGATGGCCAACCTGGCGAACAACGGCGCATGCCTGCTGCGCGCCACGCTTGCGGGCTACGAATCGAACGTGATTAATCTGGACGACCTGAATTCCTTCAGCGATCCGGTTCTGCCGACCTTCAGGCTCGCCCGCCGCGGCACCCAGGCGAACTTCGATATGCTCACCGGATCCGGAGTTCCGCGCGCCGCCTCCCGGGCCTGGAATCGCGGCGTCCACGCGATTCGGTCGAAGAATTATCCGGAAGCCGAGCGCGACATTCGAGCCGCCGTCCAAGCTGCTCCCCGCTTCGCCCAGGGCTGGAACGCACTGGCCACCGTTTACGTGTTTGAGAAGAAATCCCCGGAAGCGCGCGACGCCTATGAGCACGCCATCGGCGCCAATCCGAAATTGGTTCAGCCCTATCTGCTGCTGGTGCGCCTCGACATCGCCGATCAGGATTGGCCGGCGACGCTTAAGACAGCCGACGGACTGATGCGAGCCGACACCAAGGGCGACTATCCGGAAGCGTATCTGTATCAGGCCATCGCGCGGTATCAATCGCAGGATTTCGCCGGCGCCGAAACAAGCGCGTCCGAAGCGATCCGCCGGGACAAACGTCATGAGGTGCCCACCGCGGAATACGTCTACGGCCTGATTCTCGAAGCCCGCCGCGAGTACGCTTCGGCCGGCGAGCATATGTCGAAATACCTGGAACTGGCGCCGAAGGCGGCCGACGCCGAGGCGGTCCGGACGCGCATTCAGAATCTGGGAAAGCCCGGCGCGGATCCTGTCGCCGTCGAGCTGCAATCAGTGGCGGTCAATCTTCAATTGACCCGGACCGGCGACGCCTGGGTTCCAGGCGGATTGAAAGCGCTGGCTGCCGCGGCACACATGACGGCGGTGCCGGCATCGCCGGATTTCTTCGCCGAATATTGCCGGACCATCGTGCGCGAAGTGTCGGTGCCCACAGCGCGGGGCATTCCTCAATATCTCGAAACGCTGCGAGTGTTCATTTCCTCGGTTACCGAGCTTTCGCTGCTGGGACGCCGCGAAAATGGCCGGACGGTGATTTCCTTTTCGCTCGACAATTCGCCGCGAACTTCGCGCGTCCTTCAACTGCTCGGTTGGAAGATCGTCAAGGGAAATTCCGTCGAGCCCGGCGATCAGCCCTTGGACGGCATGGCCCAAAAGATGCCCGCGCTGGTGGGCATCGATGAAGTGAAAATGCAGCGGGCGCTGAACGCGGGCCGCGCTTTCCAGTTTGAGATCGTTACGGAAAACGCCCCACTCATCGGCGGCGGCGCATGGACCGACCTACTTAAGGACAAAACCGTCGGCATCGCGGCCGCGTTCGCGACCGATCCTCGCCTGGCAAAAGCCTACGCAGGACTCGGCGCGATGGGAATCGAGACAGCCTCCGCCGTGGTCGCGAAGCTCGGACTGCGAAGGTTGGTGACCGAGAACGCCGACGTTTTGTGGCGGGATTCGAGCGCCTTCGCGTTGTCCGGACGCGCCGTCGCCACCCCCGGCGATTCGGCCGTGTGGCAGAAACTTGCGGGAGCGAATCCCAGCGATCCGCCGGCATTCTTTCGCGCGCTGCTCGAAAAGGATGAAGGACGTCTTGCCGATTTCTACGCCGCGATGTGGCGTGCCGACGCCGCCCACCGCCGCTTTTTCCTGGAAAACGCCGGCAAATTCTACGATTGGGACCGTTCCGCGCGAAGCTGGCGGACAGAATTCTTCGAAGAGCTGCCGCTTGATCAGAACGGCCAGGTCGAGTTTCCCGGCGGGCCGAAGGCATGGACCGGATCGGCAAAGTCCGATGCCGAAGAGTTGCCGAAGCTCGATTCTCTTGAGGCTCTTGTACCCCTCGCGCAACTCGAGCGGAGGCGCGGAACCAAACTCGATGAATCCTCGGTCCGCCTGCTGGTGCGTCACTTCCAGGAATGGCGCGCTCTGTTCCCTTATTTCGAAACGCTGCCCGCGCTCACCTCAGCGGAATTCGCGGCGCTGGAGGTTTTCTCGGAAGCCGCGGAGAAATTGCCAGTCGCTGAACGGAACCCGGTGCTCGGCCAATGGGATTCGCTGTTGGAACTGATCGCGCGCGGCGCCGCCGCCGGTTCTCTCGACCCCGCGCAAAGCGCGCGAGCGTTTCGCGATGCCTGTCTCATCGTGGCCCAGCGGGACTCACCGGCGAAGACAGTCGCCCTGCTTCGGACCATCGCGGGAGATGACGACCTCGATCGCGCCATTCCCGCCCGCCTCTTGCGGCTCACCGGCTCGCGCCGCGCCGGGTACGATCGCATACTGCAGCTGCAGAAAGTGCCGCCGATTTCCGCCGCCCGGACGTCGCGCGACGTAGCGGTCGCTCTCGCCGGAATGGTCTATGCAGCTTCGCTCAATCCGGACGGCCTGCTGCTGAATGAGGACCCGTCGCTGGTCTCCCGCCACCAATTCGCGGGAGAAACGTTGTTCCAGCCCGCCGCCCTCGCCCGATCCACCGCTGGGAACGGTGCATACCTCACTGGAAGCTTCGCCGATTTCGATCGCGTGGCGAAAGCTCTCGCGCCGGGAGGAACGTCGCGGTTTCTTGCCGCCACCGAAAGTGCCTCATTAAGCGGCGACGCCGCGCCTGTCGACGCCGACGCGGCGCTGGTCGAAGGCCCCACCTTTCGCGCTTCGGGCCGGCTGGTCGAGGTCTACACCACGGTCACTGATTCCTCCGGCCATTACATCGACGATCTTTCGCTCGACCAGTTCAGCGTTTCCGACAACGGCGCCGCGCAGAAAGTCGTCGCCTTTGAACCGCGATCTTCCGAGGTATCGGTGGTCCTGCTGCTGGACACAACAGGCAGCATGTACCGCGCATTACCGGCGCTCAAAAACGCCGCGTTGAAGCTGATCGGCGAGCTGCGCGCCTCCGACTCCGTCGCGGTCTATAGCTTCAGCAACACGGTTCACGAGCTTCAGCCCTTCAGCACGGATCACGATGCCGCCAAGCGAGCCGTCCTAAGCACCCAGGCCGATGGCGAGACGGCGCTCTACGATGCCTTGACTCGGGTCGGCCGCGACCTGTCCACTCGCGGCGGCAAGAAAGTGATCGTGGTATTTACCGACGGCAACGACAATTCGAGTACCCTCACCGCGGCCGCTTCCATCGAGCGGACGAAAGCGGCCGGCATTCCGGTCTATACCATCGCGCAGGGCGATGCGCTCGACCATCCGGAGTTACTGAAGCAGCTCGCGGGGATATCCAAGGCCACGGGCGCAGTCTCGTTCGCCATTCACTCGCCGTCTGAAATCGCCGCTGTGTTCGAAAAAGTCTCGGCCGACCTGACCCACGGCTACCTGCTGGTGTTTCAGCCCGCGCCGGTGGAGGATCATGCCTGGCGTGTCATTGAAGTCGGCTTGCAGCGTTCGAAAAGCTACCGCATTCGCGCCCGCGACGGATACTATCCAGAGTAAGCTCGTTCTGAAAGAAACTAAAATCCGAACCGAGCCTGAAATTCCAGCCGTCGATTATTCGCGCCATCGGCGTATGCGCCGTTACCGCCGCCCAGCCGGTTCGATTCCCCGAACAGCGGAGAATTGATGTTGCCGATAATCGGCCCCGGATTCAAGTGATTCAGCATATTTCGAGCCGAAATCGATAAAGTCAGCTTGTCATGCTCGTGATAGGTGAAGGTGCGCGCCAGCCGCAGGTTCACCACGAACTGACCGGGGCCGCGCCCATAATCTCGCGGGACAATTTTCTCGCCCGGCACCGGATTCGGATCGAACAATCCATAAGACGTCGCGATTACGCCGGGCTGATTCGGATTCGTCGCGAATCCCGGCCGTGCGCTGAGCACCGTGTCGTTGTACACGTCCTGGCTGGTCGTGATGTTGAACGGCTGGCCGGATTGCAGGATGATGAACGGATTCCACAACAGCCCGAACTTCGAGGTGATCGTTCCGCCCATCGACACGCGATTGCGCACGTCGTTCATCGCCGGTCCATATTCGCCGTCCATGCTGTATGGATTTGCCGGGAATGTGTTCAAGCCGTCGGTATTGCTTTTCACGTAGGCCAGCGAATAAGATCCGAACAGCGAGATCTTCGATGTCAGACGCGAATTGAGATTGGCCTGCAGCAGATTCTGGTTGTACAATCCCGACGATTCCATCTGATAAATCGGACCTTCAGTTGGATACGGATAAGCTCCATCCGGGTACGGCGCGTTGATATTGCGCGAACGTAGCTCGTGCAAACCGTGCGAGTTGGTATACGTCACGGCCAGCGTCGTCTTCTTCGGCAATTGCCGCTCCACGCCGATCGACGAATCCATCAGATAAGGCGCGCGCAGGGATGAGCTGATGGTGTGGATGACTTGCGGCGAACCGGAAAGCTGCAGCGCGCCGCCCGAAGGAATCGCCGGAAATGTGTCCGGATTGGTGATCAGATACTGGCTCTGATTGAGACCGTCGTAGCGCTGCGCGATCAGCACATTCTGTTCCGAGAAGCGATCGTAAAACATGCCGAATCCGCCGCGGATCACCGTTCCGGGCGAGGGATTCTTGGCCGTGCCGCCGGGCGCCCACGCAAACGCGACGCGCGGCGCGAAATCCAGCGGATCGTGAATATTTTCCTGGTTCTCGTAGCGCAGGCCGAGGCTCAGCGTCAGGTTCGGCTTCACCTTCCAGTCGTCTCCTCCAAACAGGCCGATGTCCGCCCCGCCGACGTCCACCACAGGACTGCCGTTATTGACGGAGAACTGCGTCGCGCCGCCCCCCAGAGCGCGAATCATCTGCGGCGAAAATCCCATCTGTCCGAACAGCAGCGTCCGGCGATACTGCTCGATGGAAGTAATCGTGGCGCATCCCGGCGTCTGCGCCGCCGCATCGCACATCACCCCCGGAACCACCGCCTGATTGTTGGCATCGAGCACCGGAGCGTACGCTCCGCCGAAGATGTAGGCTCCGTTGAACCCCTGCTCCGACGTATCCACAATCGACACCGCGCGCAGCCGGGCTCCGAATTTCCAGGTGTGGGCGCCGGAGGTCTTGGTGGTGTAGTTCTGCACTTCGTAATGATGATGGATGTAGTCGTGCAAGCCCGCCGATGCGCCGCCTCCGTTGAAAGCGTTCTCAACCACGATCGATGGATCCGTGCTGTCCGGCGTCTGCGTCGAATTCTGATGCCGGAATTGAAAGCGCGTCTCGTTCACCGTGGTGCTGCCGATCAGCATCGTCTCGATCACCTTGATCGAGTGTTCCATCAGGGACGTGCTGTAGGATTGCTCCGGCAGCGTGAAATTCCCGATTCCCGCGTCGGTGGACGTGTTCAGGTTCGGTTCATAATTCACAGTCAGCGTGTTCTTCGCGTTCAATTGATAATCGATGCGCGCGCCCACATATAGGCGCCGCAGCGGGCTCACGGCCACTTCGGTGAACGGGCTGATGATGGCCAGCGTCTGCGGATTGAGCGTGCTGCCATTCACCACTTCGCCGTTGTCGATCGCGCGGCGATCCACGTTGAGGTAAAACGATCCCTTCGAGTTGATGCTTCCGCCCAGGCTTCCGCCGAAATCCTTCAAGTTGAACGGCGCCTTCTGCGCTCCATATGGATTCCGCGAATTGAAGAGTCCGTCGCCGTAGGTGAAATACCCGTCGCCGTGCAGATGATCGCTTCCCGGTTTGGTCAGAATTTCGATGTGCCCGGTGCCCAGCGTGTCGAACTCGGGCGAAAACGGATTCTGGTTGACCCGCACTTCGCGGATGGCGTCCTTGCTGGGCAGCGTCCCGTCGCCGGCAGTGAAGCCGTCGATGAAGATCTGGCCGCCATTCGGTCCGGCGGCGGGCCCGGCCAGCGCCTGCAGATCGGTCAGCAGATCGTCGGTGTCGTCGGAAAGGCTCTGCAGATCGTCGCTGCGCATCACCTGCGCCGACGCGCTCTGCGTCGGATCGATGCTGACTTCAGGCGCCGTGGTGTCGGTGACCGTGACCTCCTGATGCTCCACCGCGATGTGCAGTTGGAGATTCAGAGCGTTCGATCCGGCGGCGATGGAAACCTCCGCCGGCACGGCTTGCGCGAATCCCGGCGCGGTGGCTTGCACCGTATACGAGCCGGGCGCCAGGCGGAGCAGATAGCCGCCGTTGTCGCCGGCGACGGCCGAGTGCGTCGCGCCGGCCGCTCCGGTCGCCGTCACCACAGCGCCCGCGATCGCCGCCGCCGTCTGATCGGTCACCACGCCTCGAAGAATTCCGGTGGCCGGCTGCGCCGCCACATAGAAAGGAAGGAGTAAGAGATAGAGAGGAAGGAATGAGAGAAAGAGGGGCGGAAAAAGTGCGCGTTTCATCATCTGCCGGCTTGCCGGGCGGGCAAAACGGCACCCTCCGCGAGCGTTTTATATTACGGGAACCTCCCAGTCTACCACCGGCGTAGCGCTATTCGAAGCGGAGCGCCTCGGTGGGATTCAGACGGGAGGCTTTGTTGGCCGGAAGGATTCCGAAAATTAATCCCACCACCAGCGACACGCTGAATGCGACCAGGATCGAAACCGGCGAAATCGGAACCTGTACCTCATCGGAGAAAAACTCGATGCTCAGCGGAATCGCCACCCCGATCAGGATTCCCGCCACGCCCCCGCCCATGCTGATCAGCACCGCTTCGGCCAGAAATTGTTCCAGCACATCGCGGCGAGCGGCGCCCACCGCCATTCTCAACCCGATCTCGCGCGTTCGTTCCGTCACCGTCACCAGCATGATGTTCATGATCCCGATTCCGGAGATAATCAGCGCGATTGCCGACACGATGATCAGCACCACGGTCAGAATGTTGGCGATCTCGCTTCGCGGCCGTCCAGAATCGAGCCCAGATTCGCCACCGCATAGCGCGCGCCCGGACGATGCCGCTTCCTCGAGCACCGCCTTCACCGCGGCCGTCACCGATTCCACGTCGCTCATGGAGCGTGCCTGCACGTATAAAGGATCGATGCGTCTCGATCTGCGCGAAATACTTCAGCACCGTGATCGGGATCACGACGTTGTTGCCGGTCAACTCCGACATTCCGAACGTGGAAACTTTCTCGCGAAACGTGCCGATGACGGTGAATTGCAGGCCATGCAGCTTGATGGTCTTGCCGATCGCCGCTTGTTGGCCCCCATAAAGTCTGTCCGCGCAGCTTCTGCATCATCAGCGCCACGTGCTGCCGCTGCTGCACGTCCGCGCCGTCGAAGAATCGTCCGGCCAGCAGATCCAGGTTCCGCACCTGCGGATAGTACTGGTCCGTGCCGACAATGGCGACGTCTTCCTCGCGGCCGTTGACCCGCATCCGGTCCAGGTTGTTCATCACCGCCGATGCCGCGATGATCCGCGATCCCAGCCGTGCGCGCACCGCGTCCACGTCGGCGATCTTGATGTAATCGGCATCGGCCGCCGCCGTGGTTCCGTTATTGCCCGCTTCATATTGCGCGTAGATCAGGTTCGATCCGATGCCTTGAATCAAATCCAGAATGTAGTGGCGGCTGGTAAGGGAAATGGTAACCACCAGAATCACACTGGCGTTGCCGATCACCAGCCCAAGCGCAGTCAGGAAAGCCCGGAATTTATTGGCGCGAAGCGCTTCCACGCTCGATCGGAGAGCTTCGCGATGAAACATCACGCTCCGGATTTCTTGAGCAGTGCTTCGGCATCGGAACGCGGCGGATCGTCGGCGGTCAGAGGCGAGTTCAGGTATTTATGCAGTAACTCGCGGGCGCGATCCAGATTGCGATGCTCCTCGATATACGTTTCCGCCCGGTCGTACAGCACTTTGGGATTGTTCGGAGCCATGGCCATCGCGCGCTCGAACATCGCATCGCTCTCCGGCGTACGCCCCCGCTTGGCAAGATACTTGGCCAGATCCAGCACGCGACCCACCTGGCGCGGCGCGAGCTCGGCGGCGCGCCTTAAGTGCTGCTCCGCATCGTCGTATTCCTTGCGTTTGTCGTCGAGCTGCGCCTGCGCGTAATGTCCTTCCGCCGGATCGTGGCTGGAGATCAAGGACACCAGTGTTTCCGCCTTGTGCACCCCGCCGCCGAGGAATCCTGGCGCCTGAAGGTAGTAGTCGAACAGATCGTTCACCGCTTCGTTGTTCGACGGATCCAGCGCCACGGCCTTCTCAAACATCTGCCGCGCCTTGCTCGCATAACCAGGAGCCGTGAAGATTCCGCCGGTCTCCGCGCGCCGGCCGTAAGTGCGTCCAAGCCAATGATATAGCTCGGACTTGCCGGCATCGAGAGTCACCGCCTTTTCAAATGCGTCGGTGGCTTTCTTGTATTCGCCGAGCATGTAATGATCCTGCCCGATCAACTGCAGCGTGGCCGCGTCTTTCTGGGAAATCGCTTCCAGCAGCGATAAAGATTGGCTATATTCCGTCCGCGCATACAGTTGCCGGGCGCGCTCCATCGCCGGCGAGAGGGCGAAAGCCATGGAAGCCGCTATGAAAAGCGTCAAAGACGCGCGTAGCATACCCTTAGAATCCCCGTAACGCTAAAATTTAATTCTAACCTTCAGATGCAGCAAGGTCCAGTTGGGATACGGGAAAGAAAGGGTCTTTGCCGTCTTTCCTGTTTCCGCCCGCCTGTAGTATTCTGGTGGATGTAAATCTTTCTGAAACCTGGAGGACGGTCGCGTCATGCCCGCCACGCTGCGAAAACTGATTCTGATATTACCAATTTCCCTTTTCTTCTCCGTTGCTGGCTGGGGCCAGACGACGGCCGTCGAAGGCACCGTTACCGGGACCGACGGAAAAGGGGTCCAAGGTGCCATGGTTCACCTCGAACGCAAGGATATGAAGGGGAGCTATAAGGTCAAGACGGACAAAAAGGGCCATTACTACTACGGTGGGTTGCCGATCGGGACCTTCCGCATCTCCGTCGAGATCAGCGGCAAGGAAGCCGATGCCATGGACAACGTCCGCACCAAACTCGGCGATCCCATCGAAGTTCCCTTCGATCTGAAAGCCGCGTCCGCGCGTGCCGGTGGAGCAGAAGCTCCCGAGGTTGAGCGCGGCATGTCTGCTTCGCAAAAAGCCGACTTCGAAAAGAAGCGCAAAGAGAACGAAGAGAAGATGGCGAAGAATAAGGAGCTGAACGACGCCTTCAACGCCGGCAGTCGAAGCCCAGAACCAGAAGAATTGGGACGCCGCCATTCAGAGCTTCGAGAAGGCCTCCACCCTCGATGCCACTCAGAACGTAGTGTGGGGAAACCTGGCCGACGCCTATGTCAGCGCTGCGCAGGGACCAAGACCGGCGCCGATCAGCAGGCCGCTGCTCGAAAAGGGCGTCGACTGCCTACCAGAAGGCCATTGAGCTGAAACCGGACGATGCGGAGTATCACAACAACTACGCGCTGGCTGCTGGCCAAGCAGAAGAAGTTCGACGAAGCGCAGGCGGAACTGACCAAGGCCGCGCAGCTCGATCCGCCGCAGGCCGGCAAGTATTACTACAACATCGGCGCGGTGCTGGTGAACACGGGCCAGATGGAGCCTGCCGGCGAAGCCTTCAAGAAGGCGATCGAGATCGATCCGAACTACGCCGACGCGCACTATCAGTACGGCATCTACCTGATCGGCAAGGCGACCACCACCGCCGACGGCAAGATCACTCGCGCCGCCGGGACGGACGGAAGAGTTCCAGAAGTACCTGGAGCTGCAAGCCGAACGGGCCGTACGCCGAGTCCGCCAAAGGCGATGCTGCACGTCGATCGGCGCCACGGTGGAGACGAAGTTACAGCAAGCCGGGCGCCAGGAAGCCGACCGCTGCCACCAAGAAGAAGCCCTAACGAGCGCTGCCAAGTGATATGCTCCGGGCGATCCGTATCTGATCGTCAGCGTGCTGGTCATCAGCGTAGTTGCGATCGATGATCGGGATCGTCATGAAGGGCATGTTTCCGATCCTTCAACCCTGCGCCTCCGGCGCGCGATGGCCCGCGTCTCATCCTTCGGTTCCAGCCGGCGGTGAATTGAAGAAGGACCCGGTATGCGGGACGTTCATCTCCACCGCGACCGCGATCCAGAAAAGATCGGGCGGCGAGGTCTACTACTTCTGCTCGAACGAGTGCCGCGATAAATTCAAGGCGTGATCCGCGAGCGACAGACGGGGGATAACGCAATCGCTGTCAGCTGGTCTCCGCCCTAAGGTCCATTTTGTGACCCGATCGCTTTGCACTACCCTAGAAGATGAAACTTTCCGATCTCGCGGCGGCGCTCGGCTGCGAGCTGCGCGGCGACGGGACATCGAAATTACCGGCGTCGCCGGGATGGAGCACGCGGGTCCGTCCGAGCTCACCTTCCTCGCCAATCCGAAGTACGCGCACAAAGTGAAGCACACGCGCGCCGCGGCCATCCTGGTGAACGCGCCCGTCGAGGGCTCGCGGCCGGCGCAACTGATTTCCACCAATCCCTATCTCGATTTCGCGCGCGCGCTGGCGCTGTTCTATCAGCCGCCGCGGCCCGCGCCCGGGAATTCATCCGCTGGCCTCCGTCGCGCCTACGGCCCGCATCGGCGAAAACGCGTCCATCGGACCCTTTGCCGTGGTCGGCGAGAACGTGACCATCGGCCGCAACGCGGTGCTGCATCCGCACGTCGTGATTTACGAAGGCGCGCAAATCGGCGACGATTTTCTGCGCGCACTCGCACGCCGTGGTGCGCGAATATTGCCGCATCGGCCATCGCGTGATTCTGCAAAACGGCGTGGTCGTCGGCGGCGACGGATTCGGCTTCGCCAAGCGCGCCGACGGCACGCATTACAAGATCGTCCAGAGCGGCGTCACGGTGATCGAAGACGACGTCGAGATCCAGACGCTGACCTCGGTCGATCGCGCGACGGTCGGCGAAACGCGCGTCAAGCGCGGCGCGAAGATCGACAGCCTGGTGCAGGTGGGCCACGCCTGCGTGGTGGGCGAAGACAACATCATCTGCGCGCAAACCGGCCTCGCCGGATCGAGCATGCTGGAGAAGAACGTGCTGCTGGCCGGGCAGGTGGGCATTTCCGGGCACCTGACCATTCACGACAACGCGGTGATCTACGCGCAGAGCGGCATCGGCGGCGACGTGGACGGCGGGCGCGGTGATGAGCGGATCGCCGGCCTTTGAAGCGCGCGAATGGCTGCGCGCCATCACCGCGTTTCCGAAACTGCCGGAGATTTTGAAGACAATGAGACAATTGGAGAAACGGCTGGCCGCGCTGGACAGGCCGGCGCCGAAATCATGAGCGATCAATACCCATGCATGACAGATCGATCGATCCGGGCATCCGCTGCTGGCCTATCGCAATCAGAAGTTTCTGGACACGCCCGATGCGCGCTCGCTGCGCATCCTGAGCGAATATCTTTATCCGCTTTCGCATTTCCGCAAGGAAAAAATTCACGACACCATCGTGTTTTTCGGCTCGGCGCGGACCTTCGAGAATGGGCCGAATCGGCCGCTATTACAACGAAGCCCGCGAGCTGGCCCGGCGCATCACGGAGTGGTCCAACAGTCTGCAGAATTCCAGCCGCCGCTTCGTGATTTGCAGCGGCGGCGGGCCCGGCATCATGGAAGCCGCCAATCGCGGCGCGCAGGACGCCGGCGGAAAAACCATCGGCCTGAACATCGGCCTGCCGTTCGAGCAGCGGCCGAATCCGTTCATCACGCCGGAGCTGTGCTTCGAATTCCACTACTTCTTCATGCGCAAATTCTGGTTTGCGTACCTGGCCAAGGCGCTGGTGGTGTTTCCCGGCGGCTTCGGAACGCTGGACGAGCTGACCGAAATCCTGACGCTGGTGCAGACCCAGAAGCTGGTGAAGAAAATGGTGGTGATTCTGTATGGCATCGGAGTTCTGGAAGGAAATTCTGAACTTCGACGCACTGGTGAGCACGGCATGATCGCCGAAAAAGATCTGGAGCTGTTCCATTTCGCCGACGACGTCGATACCGCCTTTCGGTCTGCTCGAAGCAGGGTCTGACGAAATACTATCTGGAGCCGGACCGCGAGACTGCCGGCGATCGCCAAATCGAGAGTGTAAGCTCGCCTGTGCCCGCCAAGCCTGCAGCGAGGCGATGGAACGGCTTCGTGTCGCGATGGGCCGGGCTCGGCATCGCGTGTGCGCTGCTTTCGTGATGCTGCTGGTCGCCGACGTGGTGATCGAGCTGTCGCGCCGCACTGCGGGCTTGCACATTGTTGGCCGCCTTGGGTGCTGTCACCGGCATCTGGCTGGCCGTGCGGCTGCTGCGCATGGTCGCGCGCCAAGCCGTGTGGAGGCTGCGCAATCGCCTGCTGGTCACGTATCTGTTCATCGCCGTGGTGCCGATTCTGCTGATCGTCACGCTGGCCGTCGCCGGCGGCGATGTTGCTGGCGCAACAGCTGGCGGTGTATCTGGTGACCAGCGAGCTGGACCGCCGCATCGACGGCCTTGCCTCCGCCGGCCCAAGCGTGGTCCGCACCGCACCGGCCGCGATCGTCCCGCGGTGATGCGAGCGGATGGTCGACCTGTTTTATCGCGACCGACTATCCCGGCATCGAGATCCTGCTGCTGCGCGAATCGGGCAACGGATTCCGCTATCCCGGCACGGCAACCCGATCCCCGCGCCGCGCGACGGCTGGAAGCCCACGCGCGGCGTGCTCCAGCGGGACGGCCAGTTTTACTTGTGGAGTTACACCAAAACGCCCGACCGGCGACGTCACCATCACCGCGCCGCTGACCCGGAATTTCTGGCCGGACTGGTGCCGAATCTGCGGCGCCGTCGATTTCCGGCGTCTGCCGCACGCCGGGCGCGTGGCGGCGCAGCCCCGTCGATCCGGCATGCCCGCAGCCCGTGAATCGCTTCGATCACGAATTCGACTGGTTCGCCACCGTTCCCATTGCGGACTGGGACCGTCCCGGTAGCTCCGGCAACGGACTTTCTGGTGGTCCGGTCCCGCGTCTCGGCGGTGCTCGGCACGGTCTTCAATCGCAAAGCCGATCTTGTCCAGGGATCGGTAGTCATCGTTCTGGTCATCGGCGTGGTCGTGTTTCTTATTGTCGAAATCGTGTCGCGTGGTGATCGGCATCACCATGACCCGCACCATCACCGGCGCCGTGCACCGGCTGTACGAAGGGACCGCAGAGAGTGATCGAAGGGGATTTTTCCCATCGCATCGAAGTTACCGGGAAGGATCAGCTCGCCGATCTAAGCCGCTCCTTCAACTCGATGACGGAGAATATGGAGCGCCTCCTGGTGGTGGCCAAGGAAAAAGAGCGTCTGCAATCGGAGATCGAAATCGCGCGCGAAGTGCAGAGCCAGCTTTATCCGCGCGTGGTGCCGCAGACGCGGCAGCTGCGCATGACCGCCATCTGCCAGCCCGCGCGCATGGTTTCGGGCGATTATTACGATTACGAAATCGATCCGGGATTCGCAGGTGGCGCTGGCCATCGGCGACGTAGCCGGGAAGGGAATTTCGGCGGCGCTGCTGATGGCGACGCTGCAAAGCTCGCTGCGCACGCAGTTGCAGAACTGGCTGGAAGTCGCGCCGCGGCAGCGGGAACCGGTGAGCGTCGCATCCCGCCGGTTTCGACGTCGCATCTGGTCTGGCGACTGAACAATCAGCTGTACGCCTACACGTCGCCCGGAAAAATACGCGACCTTTTGCCTGGGCGTGTTCGACGAACCGATCCGGCATCTTCACCTACACCAATGCCGGCCACCTGCCGCCGATGCTGGTGCGCGACGGCGTCGCGCAGCCGCTTGGACGTGAACGGCACGGTGGTGGGCGCGTTTCCGTTCTCCAAGTACGACGAGAGCCGCGTGGATCTCAAGCCGGGCGACCTGCTGGTATGTTTCACCGACGGCGTCACCGAGCCCGAAAACGAATACGGCGAAATGTTCGGCGAAGAACGGCTGGTCGATCTGGTGCGAAAAGAACGTGTACCGCGGCGAAGAGCAGATCATCGAATTAGTGCTGTCCAGCGTCCGTCAATGGACCGCCACCGAAGAATTGCAGGACGATATGACCATTCTGCTCGCCCGTCACGTCTGATTTTCTCAGATTAAATCGTAGTTTTTAAAAAAATAGCTGGTAATCTTTATCGATCCTCTGCTATTATCTGGCCATAGCATCACCCGATGCTATGGACAAGGCTTCGCTCTTTGCTTCGGAATTCCCGGTTGGGATTCTCAAGAGGCGTGGATACTGGCCGGGTATCCGGACAAGGGGCGAAGTCTTAAAAAATCCTTCCTGATTAACGGCGTTTTCGCCATTGCATCCAATCTTTTTCGACCGATTCCACCATCGCGGCGGAAGCTTTTTGCAGCCAATGTGCTGGCCTTTTTTGAAGATCGGCCGTGATCGTTCTCGCCTCCGCGCTACCCAGATGAAGGTTGGCGGTCTCAAACCCCATCGCTTGCAGCAGACGCGACGCGTCATGGATGGTCGGCAACGACGATAGCTCGATCCGCGAGCAATCCGGTGCCAGCCGCCGGACAATCCAGCGCCCGCGCAATTTCACGAACGGATCCGGGCAGCGCCGCGAACGGTCGATGGCTTCCTGGTAATAGATCCGCGATTTCCGGCGTCCCGGCTTGGCCCAGATCCAGGCCGATTCGACCAGTTCCTTCGCTTCGCGCGCGATCGATCCGCCGTGCCAATCCGCCAGCGCCACGAATCGCCTCCTCCCAAGACTGCCTAATCCGCTCACCCGATGGACGATCCGGTACTTCAGCGCCGGATCGGGCAGCATCCGGCGTAATGCTTTTTCGGCGCTGGCCGGGATTTTGCCCTTCCAGTCGCGAATGCTGTTCAATTTGTCCCAATAAAGTTCCGGCTGCTTCAATCGCTCGACCGCGATGTGCCGAAGAGCAGTGTGGTGCTCGGCGAGTACGAACTCTTTGCCGCCGCTCTTCAAACCGTCCAGGTATCCCTGAAGAATGGCCCGGGCGGCGCGGACATGGGAAATCTTCAGATGCTCCGCGTCGATCGCGAGATGGACACTGGCCGCCAGACGGACCAGGTCGCAGGTATAGGGCAGCCAGGCGACCTCGTCAAAGTCGTTGATTCCCCAAACCAGGCGGCCCTCGATATCGCGCCAGGTGCCGAAATTTTCGACGTGCAGATCGCCTACGCCCAGCACCTCCGGCGCGTCCGCCGTATCCGCCGAGACTTGCGGCCAGGTTTGCGCCCAGCGGTAAAAAGTCGCGCGCAGAAAGGGAAACGGAGCCTCCGCCATCAGCGCGTGCTTATGCTCGACGTCGGTGCGAATCAAAGGGATCCTTTCGCCGAGCCAGGCTTCGTACTTTTCGGTCGACTGAAGAATGTCCATGGTCCTCCATATTTCCACAAAGCGAGGCGCCCCGGGGAATTCGCGGGGGTCGAATATTTTTAGTAACGTCGCGCGGGCTTTCCGCGTAGAATGTTCTTTCCGAGGTCTACGTGACAGAAAGATCGCGCTTCCGGGCGCCGGCGCTCTCACTATACTTTCTATCGCTGCTGCCGCAGCTCGCCGCCGCGCCGCCTACCTTTCATAAAGACGTCGAACCGATCCTCGAGAAACGATGCCAGGGCTGTCATCGTTCCGGTGAAGCCGCGCCGATGCCGCTGCTCACCTACCATGAGGCCAGGCCGTGGGCCAAGGCGATCAAATCCGCGCTGCTCAGCGGAAAAATGCCGCCCTGGCAGGCCGATCCACGCTATGGAAGCTTCACCAACGATCTTTCGCTCGCGCCCGGCGAGAAGGAAACGCTGGTCGCCTGGGTGGATGGCGGAGCGCCGGAAGGCAATCCCGCGGATGCTCCCGCGCCGGCGGCATTTACCGAGGGCTGGCAGATACCGAAGCCGGATCTGGTTCTGGAGATGCCGGAGCCGTTCGACGTGCCCGCGAAAGGCGTCCTCAATTATCAGTACATTCCGGTCCCCACTCACTTTACCGAGGATAAATGGGTCCAGGCGGTGGAAGTCCGGCCCAGTGAGCGAAGTGTGGTGCATCACGCGATCGTGGTGGTCGACGACGGAACTGGCATGGAAAATGAGGAGTATCTCGCCGGGTACGCGCCGGGGATGTCGCCGCAGATCTGGAAGCCGGGACAGGCGCGGCTGATCCGGGCCGGCTCGACGCTGGTGTTCCAGATGCATTATGCGACCAACGGAAAAGCGGCGCGGGATCGCACCAAAATCGGCCTGATTTTCGCGAAGCAGCCGCCAACGGAGCAGATCGTCGCCATGGAGGCGTCGGCGCACTGGCTGGCGATTCCGCCAAACGACGCGAATTACCGGATCCAGGCGCAGCAGATCATTCGCGAAACGGGTTACCTGGTGGGGCTGCGCGCCCACATGCATCTTCGCGGAAAATCGTTCGAGTTTCGCGCGATTTATCCCAACGGGCAAAGCGAGATCCTGCTCAACATCCCGCGTTACGATTTCAACTGGCAGCCTTATTACTACCTCAAGACCCCGAAGCTGCTGCCGCGAGGCACGCGAATCGAAGCTACCGCCGTGTTCGACAATTCGGCGAATAACCCCTTCAACCCGAATCCGGCGGCGGCGATTTTCTGGGGACCGCAAAGCTGGGACGAAATGATGATTGGGTGGTTCGACCTTGCCGTCCCCATCCATCCGGCCGATGGCGGCCGCGTACGCACCAGCGGCCCTGGCCTGCGCTGATTTGTTGACTTCTCTGTTACACTCGAATGCTTATGAGTCTCTTTCGAAAGAAGCCTTTGTCCGTTTTACTAGCGCAAGCCGGTGAACATGGAGGACTCAAGCGCACGCTCAGCGCCACGGGGCTGATCGCGCTGGGGATCGGCGCCATTATCGGCGCGGGCCTTTTTGTGCGCACCGCCGCGGCTGCCAGCCAGAACGCCGGCCGCGGAGTCACGCTATCGTTTCTGGTCGCCGCCATCGGATGCCTGTTCGCCGGGCTCTGTTATGCCGAATTCGCCGCGATGATCCCCATCGCCGGCAGCGCCTATACCTATGCGTACGTGACCATGGGGGAATTGATTGCCTGGGTGATCGGATGGGCACTGGTTCTCGAATACGCGCTCGGCGCGGCTACCGTCGCCATCGCCTGGAGCGAATATCTCAACCGGTTAGTCGGCAATGCGATTCCTTATCAATGGTGCCATTCGCCGCTGGAGGTCTCGGCGGCCGGCGTTCACGGCGCGATGAATATTCCCGCCGTCGGGATCCTGCTGGTCCTGACTCTGCTGCTGATCAAGGGCACCCAGGAATCGGCAACCGTCAATTCCATCATCGTGGCCGTGAAGATCGCGATTGTGCTGGTGTTTATCGTAGTCGGCTGGGGCTTTATCAACCCGGCCCATCAGGGAACCTTCCTGATCCCCGACAATTTCGACGCGGACCACCTGGGCATTTTCAAGCACGGATGGGGAGGCATTCTGGGCGGCGCGGGCGTTGTATTTTTCGCATTCATCGGATTCGACGCCGTATCCACCGCCGCGCAGGAAACGAAAAATCCGGGCCGCGACATGCCCATCGGAATTCTGGGCTCCCTCGCCGTGTGCACGGTGCTGTATGTGCTGTTCGGATATGTGCTCACCGGCATCGCTCCGTGGGCCGATTTCGCCAAGGCCGGCAAGGAAGCGTCCGTCGCGTATGCGATTTCCACCTATATGGTCGGTTACGGATGGCTGGGGACTGCGGTCACCATCGCGATTCTCGCCGGATTCTCTTCCGTGATTCTGGTGATGTTGCTGGGCCAGAGCCGCGTCTTTTACTCGATGGCGAACGACGGGCTGCTGCCCAAATTGTTCGCCGAGGTGCATCCGAAATTCCGCACGCCGTACAAGTGCAATGCCGTGTTGTTCGTATTCGTCTCCTTATTCGCCGCCTTCATTCCGGAATCGATGGCGGGCGATCTGACGTCCATCGGCACGCTGTTCGCGTTTGTGCTGGTGTGCATCGGAGTGTGGATCATGCGCGGCATGGCGCCGAATCAGGCCCGCCCCTTCCGCACCCCGCTGGTCCCGCTGGTGCCGATTCTGGGTATGGTGATCTGCAGCGCCATGATCATTGCGCTGGACCGCACCACGCAACTTACCGCGCTCAGTTGGATGATCCTCGGCTTCGGCGTGTATTTCCTGTACGGAAAGACGCACAGCAAATTGATTCCAGGCAAAGAGCCCGTAATCAACCGCGCCGCGGACTAACTCTTGTCGCCATTCTCCATTAAATTTCCGTCGCGCCCCGGAGCCGCGACCAAGGCTTAAACGAGTCAGGCTTAAACGAGTCGCTTAAACGAGTCAGCCTGATCTGCCTCTTTTCAAGAAATCGCCAAAAGAGCCCTGGCGCTCTATCTCTTTCGTCGAAATAGCGCATTCACTGAAATGCCTCGTAAAAGCGAGTTTTCTCTTGCCCCCCAACGTCGCATCTCAGTTCCGATCGCTCCAAGCGACCCCCTTCGACGCATGCAGCGGTCAATTCTGCTAAGATTCGAGACTTCAATCCCCCCAAAATAGCCGATTTCGCCGGCCAAACCGCCATTCCGTGGAATCTGCGAGATTCGTGAAAGGAGACAGACCGCTCTGCCTCTTTTACCTCATTCCACGGAAGAACCGGATCAGGCTGACTCAATTACGACACAATTACGACAGCGGATTTAAGCCCGGAGCCGCGACCAAAGGAAGCGGCCGATCCCGACTAATTCTCGAACCCGACCTTAGTCACGATCAGCCCCAGCTTCCGCTGATCGCTCGCCGTGCTGAATGTCTTGTCGACCTCGATCGTCACCGTAATGCTAGCTTTATTAACGGGAACATCCGCCGAAATCGTGTAAGCTCCCGGACCCGAGAACGTCTGCTCCGCCGCCAGGACTCCATCGGCCAAAACGCGGACGTGCCGCGCGGGCGCCTGCGGGGAAATATAGACCGCCAGCCGCAGTGGCGCCGGGTGAACTGGGCTCTTCAAGAGAACCATCGCCTTGTCCGTCATCCACCGGTCCGGAAATAATCCCGAGAGGATTTGCGCGGCGGCTTTGGCGTCGCCGGGATCGATCTCCGTCAATTGCGGCGTGCGTTCCAGCACGACCTCCGCTCGCACCCGATCCACCACCCCTCGTGAGATTTCAAACGGCAGTATTCCGCCCGCCGAATATCCCGACCGGTGATCGAGCGCGATCAGCCGCAGCGGGATCGACGGTCGAATCTCCATCTGTGCCACCGGCGCCAGCGGCGCATGAACCGGCAACGATGCCAGTTCGCTCGAGACCACGATCTCTCCCGGCTGCAGCGCCTGATCCCTGGCCATCGGCAGCGCGCCTTCCGACTCCAGATACCAGCGCAAGCCCCACTCCGCGTTAATCCATGTCCGATGCGAGGCGACCTGGCTGGAGATCGACGCGGCGAATTGCCGGTACGCGTCCCAGTGTTGATAGTTGACCATCGCGAGCCCGATCGAAAGCGCCATCTGCGCCGCGAATCCGATCGCAAGGACCCGGGTGTTGCAGGCGCGTGCCGCGAGAATCGCGACCGGCGCGGCGATGGGCAGCAGGTATCGCGCCGATCCCGCATAGAAAATGACCAGCGCGCCCGCGAAGAATAACACCAGCCACACGTTCAGGAATTTCTTTCCGTAACATGCCGCGAACAACAGCACCGCGCATCCGATGGAACCCCAGAACAGCGGGTTCGGATCGTAAAACGCCGCGGCTGCGGAAGCAATCGCCGCGAAGATCCAGCGCTTTCCGCGCCCGAACGCCGCGATCACGATCAGCGGTGAAACGATCCACGCTGAGTGCGCCACCAGCACCGTCGCACTGCGCGCCTTGTTCGCCAGCGCCTCTAGTCCGTAGGTCTGCATGTATCCGGCGAGCACCGCCGCCGGCAGCGCTCCACTGGTCCATCGTTCGTAAAGCTGCCACAGCAGGATCGTCGCGGGCGCGGCGATGGTCACTCCCCAGGCCATCTTCCATTTCGAACGGCGCTCGTACAGATACCACGCGAGGATCGGCATCAGAAAGATCGCCTGATACGCCGCCAGTGCGGCAAGCGCCGCCGCCACTTTCGAGCCCCACAGCGTGAACATCGACCTTTCCTCCACCGCCTTGACGAACAGCGCGATGGCCATCATCCAGAAGGCGAGAAACGGCAGATCGGCCTCGAACGAATTGCCGTTGACCACGAACGCCGGCACCGCCAGGAACAGCAGCGTCGCCCAGAAAGGTTTGTCTGAAAAGCGCCGCGCCAGCGACCACATCGAAAGCGCCGCCAGAATCGAAAAAATCGAGTAGAACAGATGAAAGGGAACTTCTTTCACTTCTCCAATGAGAGCCAGGAGACCCGCGAGAATCCACGAATCGAGCGGACCGTGCGGATGCCCGCGCATATCCACCAAATCGCCCTGAAAGATATATTTCGCGTGCGTCGGATGCAGCGGATCGATCTGCGCATGCTCGGCGCCGTACAGGTAATAAGGATCGTCGCCCTGCACCGCCTGATTCAGAAAAGGAAGACGCAGACAGAGGACCAGCGCAACGATCGCCAGCGTTCTTACCACTGGACGGGAACGCCGGGCTGGAGCGTCCACACTTCGGTATCGGGCAAATCGCGAATCAGTTCGGCGAGCTGTTCAGGGCGTCCGGTGAGCGGCGGAAACGTTCCGAAATGCAGCGGGATCACTTTGCGGACGCTCAGCATGCGGCAGGCGAGCGCGGCCTCGCGCGGGCTCATCGTGTAAAAATCGCCGATGGGAAGAAACGCCAGCTCCGGATGATACAGGCGCTCGATCAGTTGCATGTCGGTGAAGACGTTGGTGTCGCCGGCGCAATAGATCGCGCGCCGGTCGGGGAGGCGCACCACGTAGCCCGCCGCTTCGCCTCCGTAAATGATCTTGCCGTCGTCCAGGATGCCGCAGCTATGCACAGCGTGGGTCATGGTCGCCGAAATCGGTCCCAGATTGACGGTGCCGCCTTTATTCATGCCGACTGGTGTTCTTCGCGCCTTTCGATTCCAGCCAATGCGCGGTCTCGTAAATCGCGACGATGTGCGGGGAAAATTTCTTCGCCAAAGGCAAGGCGTCGTGGATGTGATCGAAATGGCCGTGCGTCACCAGAATAAAATCCACGCGATCGATAACATGCTTGGCGGGATAGGCCGGGTTGCCTTCGATCCAAGGGTCCACCAGAATCACCTCGCCGCTCGAAAGACGCATCTGATAGGTTCCATGGCCCAGCCACGTGATCTCAATCATGGTTTTAATTTTATCGGGAATGCGCGGCAAGCTGAATGCCGTCGCCGTATTGCGCAAAGCCGGGAATGGTCACCGGCAGGCGCCCGCCGATCGCGATTTCCCCGAACAGCGCCTTGATCGCCGACATTTCGGACGGCGTCGTGGGGCTGAACGTCGCCAGATACGCGTTGACTTTCGGGAAATTCAACAGCAGGTATGGATTGCCCATCGCGATCAATACCGAAGGCCGCGGCCCCGATGTAATCCGGTCGAGAAACGCCGGCATATCGCCGTTCAGTTGACCGCCGATGTTGAACACCGCGGCCACCACCGCCGAGCACGCGCCGGTATCGCCCAGGTCGTCCACCATCGCGGCGAGCGGCATGGACGGATCCACGATCACCGCGCGTCCCGTCGATCGCTTGCGAAATTCGTTCATCATGCGCAGGCCGTACTGCGAATTCCGCAAGCCGGTCGCGATCACCAGGCAAGCTGGATTCTTCTGATCCAGCGGAATCAGACCGCGATCGTTGCGCACCAGCGTCACCGCGCGATCCGAAATCTGGCGCGCATCCTGGGCCGCGTCGGCGTCGTCCAGCACGTCGCTGATCTCATCCAGGTCCACCAGTTTCTTCCGGAAAATGCCGACGCGAATCTTCGCGGCCAGCACCCGCACCGCGCTTTCATCGATTCGCCGCTGCGAAATTCTTCCGCGAGCCACCGCCGCCAGCACTGCCCGAATAGCGGCTTCCGGATTGGGCGGCATCAACAGCACGTCCGCGCCCGCTTCAATCGCGCGCACCGGACCTTCTCCGCCGCTGAACTGGCTCGCGAACCCGAGCATGTCCAGAGCGTCGGTGACGATCAGCCCCTTGAACCCCAGCTCTTCGCGCAACAGGCCCGTAAGCACCTTGGCGGATGCGGTGGCGGGAATATCCTGCGGCTCGATCGCGGGCACCGACATGTGCGCGGTCATGATCGCGTCGGCCTGATGCGCGATCGCCGCCTCGAACGGTTTCAGTTCGATCGCCAGCATCCGATCCTTGCTCGCGGTGAGGCGAGCGAGCCCCAGATGGCTGTCGACATCGGTATCGCCGTGGCCGGGAAAATGTTTCGCGGTCACCAGCACGCGATTCTTCGCATCGGAATGCGCGCCATCGATAAACGCCGCGACGTTCTGCGCCACCACTTCCGGATTTTCGCCAAACGAGCGGATATTGATCACCGGATTCGCCGGATTATTGTTCACGTCGGCCACCGGAGCGAACAGCCACTGCACGCCGATCGCCCGGGCCTCGCGGGCCGTCAGCAAACCGAGCGTGCGGGTCGCATCCAGATTGCCCGCCGCGCCATAGGACATGCTGTAGGGAAACTTCGCGCCCGCCGTGGTGCGCATGGATACGCCGCGCTCGAAATCCGCGCCGACCAGCAGCGGCGTCCTCGCCAGGCGCTGCATCTGATTCAGGAAAACCGCCATCGCGTGCGGATCCGCGTTGCGCGTCACCCCGTTGAACACCTGATTGTTCACGATCAATCCACCGATGCGCAGGTCGTGAACCCAGCGGCGATATTTTTCATACTCCGGAGATTTGCGGCTCGGGACGTCGCCATAACAGACGCCGACGATCAACTGCGCCACGCGATCGCGCAGCGGCATGGATCGCATGATCGCCGTGGCGGCGCGTTCCTCCGCCGATAGTGCCGGACGCTTTGGTGCGGCGGCTTTCCGGGCCACCGGTTCGGCCGCGAACAAGGCCGCGCTACAAGTGAGAAACAGGGCCAGCGCGGCGGTGAAACGCATGCATTCAGAATAGCGTTATGATGCGGGTATCGTCATGCGGACCGCACTTCGCCGCCTCAGTGTTGCGCTCGCCGTCGTCGCGCTTCCCTTAGCCGCGGGGTCCAAAGAGACCGCGCTCGACCGCTACGTTCACGCGCCCGACCCCAGCTACCATTACGATTTCGTCAGCCGGATTCCCGGCGATGATTGCTCCGGCACGGTGCTCGACCTGACCTCCCAGACCTGGACTCCGCCCGTCGCGCCGAACCGCACCGCCTGGAAGCACTGGCTCACCATTGTTCGCCCCCGCGACGTGCGATACACCACCGCGTTCTTGTACATCACCGGCGGATCGAATAACGATCCCGCGCCCACCACCGTCGATCCCATGCTCGCCGACATCGCCAACACCACTCATTCGGTGGTAGTGGAGTTGCGCATGGTCCCCAATCAGCCGCTCACCTTCCCCGATGCGCGCAAGCCGGACCTGGTGGAAGACGAGTTCATCGCCTACACGTGGGACAAATTTCTGAAAACCGGAAAGGACACTTGGCCCGCTCGCCTGCCCATGACCAAAGCCGCGGTGAAAGCGATGGACGCCGCGCAGGCGTACCTGCAAACCGAAGGGACCAAGATCGAGCACTTCGTGGTGGCCGGCGCGTCGAAGCGCGGCTGGACCACCTGGACCACCGCCGCGGTGGACAAACGAGTGGTCGCTATCGCGCCCATGGTGATCGACCTGTTGAACATCGTGCCGTCCTTCGAGCATCACTATCGCGCCTACGGATTCTATTCGCCCGCCGTCAAGGATTACGAAGACCTGAACATCATGAGCCGCACCGGGACGCCGGAGTACAAGGCGCTGATGAAAATCGTCGAGCCGTACGAATACCGCGACCGCTTGACCATGCCGAAATACATCATCAATGCCGCCGGCGATCAATATTTTCTTCCCGATTCCTCGCGTTTCTACTTCGCCGACCTCAAAGGCGAAAAATATCTGCGCTACATTCCCAACACGGATCACTCGCTCAAGAATTCCGACGCGCGGCAGGGATTGATCGCGTTCTACGAAGCGTTTCTCAAACGGCAGCGGCCTCCGAAATTCTCGTGGACCTTTGAAGACGACGGATCCATTCGCGTCAATGCCGTGACCAAGCCGAGTGAGGTGAAACTGTGGCAGGCGACCAATCCCGAGAAGCGCGACTTCCGCTTGGCCGCGATCGGACCGGCTTATAAATCGACCACGCTCGAACCCCAGCCGGATGGAACCTACCTCGCCAAGATCGCGAAACCGCCCAAAGGCTGGACCGCCTATTTCGTCGAGCTGACCTTCGACACCGGCGGAAAGTATCCCGAGAAATTCACCACCGCGGTCCGCGTGAATCCGGATACGCTGCCGTTCGACGCGCCCAAGCCGGGCGTCAACTAGCCGTCTTTCTTCGGTAGCGATGCGGCGGCGATTTGCGCGATATCCAGTAACTTCGGAGGCGCATCGGAAACCGCGGCCAGAGCGTCGCGGAACATCGTATTGCAGAACGGGCACGCCGCGCCGACAACGCTCGCTCCCGTCGCCACCAACTCCTTCGCGCGAGTATGGCTCACCCGATCGCCCTTTTCCTCGCCTAAAAACGCCAGCCCTCCGCCCGCGCCGCAGCAGAAACTTCGCTCCCTCGCTCGCGGCGGATCCACTACTTCACCGGCCAGCGCCGCCACCGTCCGCGGCTCCTCGAACACCCCCCGATACCGCCCCAGATAACAAGGATCGTGAAACACCACCTTCTCTCGCGATTCCTGTTTTGGCAGCTTGTCGATGTAGCGAGCCATGAATTCGCTGTGATGCTCCACCGGCGGAGCTTCGCCGAACTCCCGCCAATCGGTCGAAATAGTGCGCACGCAATGCGGACAAATCGAAACGATCTTTTGGACCTTCGACGTCTTCAGCGTCTCCAGATTCTGCTCCGCCAGTTGCTGAAACACCAGATCGTTCCCGAGTCGCCGCGCCGGATCGCCCGTGCATCGCTCTTTTTTCAGGACGCCATAGCTGGTTCCCAGATATTCCATCACCCGCGCGAAGCTCGAAATAATTTCGCGGCCCTGCGGATCGTAGGCGCCCATGCACCCCAGCCACAAACAATATTCCTGCGTGCCGTCGAACGTTGGAAACGCCTGCTTTTGGATAAATTTATCGCGCTCCGTCGAGCTGAATCCCAGCGAGTTGCCGTTGCGCTCCAGCGCGAGAAATAACTTCGTTCCGTAGTCGTCTTCCCATTTGCCCGTATTCACCGCGCCGCGGCGCAGCCCGATGATCATCGGCAGATGCTCGATTCCCACCGGGCACTGGTATTCGCACGATCCGCAGGTGGTGCACTGGAACGCGGCTTCTTGCGAAATGTGCGCGCCCAGCAGTGGCTCTTCTGACCCGGGCCCAAACTCGTTCAGATATCCGCGAATTCCCAGCGCGATTTCCTTGGGGTTCAGAATCTTGTGCGTGTTGAATGCCGGACAATGCTCCGAGCACCGCCCGCATTCGACACACGAATACGCCTGCAGCGCGACAATCTGCGTCAGATCCTTGCCCGTATCCAGTCCGAAATCCTCATCGCCCACCAGCGGAGGAATGTGGCTGAACTCGCCGCGCGAAAGAAATACGGTCACCGGACTCAGCACCAGGTGCAGATGCTTGGTGTGCGGAATCAGCGGCAGGAAGCTCAGCAGGCACGCCGTATGCGCCCACCACAGCGCTTTCTCATATCCCGGCGGCGCAAAGCGCACCGCGATGAACGTCACCATCAACAGAAAAATCAGCAGCGCGATCACTCCGGATTCGCTCGACACCTCGCCCAGCCATTTCGGGCGCACCAGGAATCGTCGGATGAATAACCCGCTGATCCCGATCGCGACCAGCACGCCGAACGCCTGCGCGAAAGTCTTGTACCCCTCGCCGAACATATTGTCGAGGAACGGAAATCCGAGCGCGGTCGCGAAATGGTTGAGCGTGATCAGACCGTATACGCAAAAGCCCCAGAACACCAGCGCGTGCGCGAGCCCCGGCGCGGGCCGCTCCTTAATCACTTTGGCCTGGCACAGAACCTCCCAGAAAAAATCCCAGATGCGCTTGCCGATCGGCTGTAGCGAGAAATCCGCATCCGGCTTGGCGGCGCGAATGCGCCTCAGCACCTTCGAGAATCGGAACCAGAATCCATAGGACGCCGCCACCAGGGCCACGACAAAAACAATTCTTTCGGGGAGGGAGAAGGACATTAAGTCATCAATCTAGCATGGGCAAGGTTGTTAAGATGAGGCGTGCGTCATCTTCTATCCGGCGCGGCCGGTTTCATCGGATCGCATCTGTGCGATCGCCTTCTTCGCGACGGCCATTCCGTCACTGGCGTCGACAACTTGATCACCGGCTCGCGCAAAAATCTGGACCATCTTAAGAACGAAGCTCGATTCCAGTTCATCGAAGCCGACGTGATTCGCGAAGTTCCGGTCGCCGGACCGTTCGATCACGTCTGGCATCTGGCATCGCTCGCGAGTCCCAAGGATTATTTCGAGCATCCCATCGAGACCCTGGACGTAGGCTCATCGGGAACCCGCAACATGCTGGAGATCGCCCGCCGCGACGGGGCTCGTTTCCTGCTCACCTCGACTTCGGAATGCTACGGCGATCCCGACGTGCATCCGCAGGTAGAAACCTATTGGGGCAACGTGAATCCGGTGGGCGTCCGGTCCTGTTACGACGAAAGCAAACGCTACGCCGAAGCGCTGACCATGGCCTATCATCGCGTGCACGGCGTGCGGACCAACATCGCGCGGATTTTCAACACCTACGGTCCGCGCATGGCCCTGCGCGACGGGCGCGTGGTGCCGGCCTTTCTCGATCAGGCGCTCGCTGGCCAGCCGCTGACCATTTTCGGCGACGGCAGCCAGACGCGCAGCTTCTGTTACGTCAGCGACCTGGTCGATGGTCTGGTGCGCCTCGGTAACTCGGAAGAGCGCTTCCCCGTGAACCTGGGCAATCCCGCGGAGCTGACCATTCTCGAATTCGCGGAACGCATCCAGCGTTTAATGGGATCGAAGCTGGAACTGGTTTTTAAACCTCTGCCACAGGACGATCCGCGCAAACGACGCCCGGACATTTCGAAAGCGAAGCGCTTGCTCCAATGGGAGCCGAAGGTTGCGCTCGAAGACGGGCTGCGTGAAACGGTGGAGTATTTCAGGAAGCAGCTCGAAAACGTCCGTTGACCTTGCTTCGCGCTCCTACGCTTCCAGATGCGCGACGTCAGGAAACCGGCGCGACGCTCCTGGATGCCAGTCGTGAATTTCCAGGAGTACGATCTCGCCGCTCTTGCCCCATAAAATCAGCCCCGCCTTCTGGCCATCCGGATAAACCGCCGTCGCATCCGCGATCATGGTCGCGCCGCCCCAGGCGTGCTCCGCGAAATCCAGGCTCGCGCATCCGCACGGGCATCCCGGAATGATGCTCAGTTGATCGAGCGGACGATTTCTATACGCCGTCACGTCGCAGGTCGCGGCATGTTCCAGCAGCCACTCGAGCACCGCGCATTCGCTGGCTGTGATCGGCCGGGCCATTTTCTTCATTATCTCCGCCGGCCTTGCGCGATATATTGGGAACAAGATGTTCGCTCGCGTCGGGGTTATTCTGGGTATTCTGTCGGCCGCGCCTTTGTTCGCGCAACCCGTTTGCCCCATAACCCCCGCCTGGTCCACCTGCGACCTCCGCTTCGACCTTCAGCCTGGCGAAAATCCCAGCGACCTGCGCGCCGAATTTCGCTCGCCGCAGCACAAGACTTACCTGCTCCACGCCTTTCACGACGGCGACCGGCGCATGGTTATTCGTTTTTCGCCCACCGAATCGGGCACCTGGGATTATCTGGTCTCGAGCGACCTGCGTCGTTTCGAAGGCGTCCAGGGCCACGTCAGCGCCGCCGAATCCGATTCGCCAGGGTTCGTGCGCATCGCCAACGTCCATCATTTTATGAATGAGGCCACCAGCAAGGCGCATTTGTGGATGTCCACCGCCGTCGATCGCTTCATTGCCATGCCGCGCTCAGAGTTCGATCAGGTCGTGGAGCAGCGCGCCAAAGAAAAATTCACCCATCTTCGCGTGACCCTCGAGCGCGGCGCGAATCTCGACGAAGCCGCCGATCGCGTGCGCGCCATCAACGCTCATGGGATGACCGCCGATCTGGCGCTCGCTGCAATTCCCGAGGACGCCCGGGAGCGGCGCGCCTACATGAACGATCTCGTCGCGCGATTCGCTGCGTTCAATATCACCTGGATGGGCCTGCCCGCGTTTGAAAATGTTCCGCACGCCCGGGCGATCCTCAAGGACGCCGGCGAACTGCTCAAGTCCCTCGACCCCTACGACCATCCCCGCACCACCCTTGCCGCCGCGACCTCCGCCGGTCTGCTGAGCGATGGCTGGCTGAATCTCATCGACTACGGCACGCCCGACGCGAACATTGGAGCCGTCGAGCACCAGCTTTATCAGGACCCCGCCGTGAACACCGGCATCGCCAACGTTCGCGATCTCTGGAACGCGACCATGAACGGCCAGTATCCGGCGTCGGGATCCGGTCCCTACATGACCGCGTGGTTCGATTTCATGTCCGGCAATCGCTACTGGGAACTGGAGCCCTATTTCGACGTCGACGGCGGACGCGCCGTGGCTCTCGAAGGAGTCGAGTACATTGTCTATATCGATAAGCCCGGGCCCGTCGAAGTGACGGTCGAAAAACATGGCTACGACGTCGCGTGGATGGACCCCGCGACCGGCGAAATCACCAAAGAAAAGAAAGGCTACAACGGCGAGCACTTCACCGGCGAACCGCCCGATACCTCGCACCCCTGGGTGCTGCATATTTCGCGCGAAGGGACCAAGGAAGGGATGCTCAAAAGCTGGAAATTCGAATCGCGGCAAGTTCCGGTGCAGGAAATCGAACAGAACCCGGCCAAGATCCCCTTCGAAATCGATGTTCCCAAGGACGGCGACGTGTCCATCTCGCATCCGCCCTATTTCGCGATCAAAGTCAAGCGCGAAACTCGCGCCACGCGTTTTCTGCTGATCGAATGGACCGGCGAAATCCCAGTGGATAGCCAGGGATACCGCGTCTTGGGTACCGGCAAGGAAGGTACTTTGCACATTCCGCCATCGATTAGCGAAAATCTCCCCGCCGCGCTCGATCTGCGCGTCGCGTTGCTCAATGCCAACGGCAAAGTCTACGTGATCGATAAGATTTACAGGCTGGTTCCGTGAGGATTCTCGCGCTCGATACCACCGGCGACCCCGGAAGCATAGCGCTGGTCGAGGACGGCCGCATCGTGGAAGAAGTCACGATGACGTCTCCCGACGGGATGGCGCACGTTCTGTTCGGGGAAATTTCAACGCTGTTGGCGCGCCACCGCGTCGCGATCGGCCAGATCGATCTGTTCGCGTCGGCATCGGGACCCGGATCGTTCACCGGTGTTCGCGTCGGGCTCGCCGCGGCCAAGGGACTGGCCGAAGCCACCGGGCGAAAAGTGCTCGCCGTTTCGAATCTTCAGGCGCTTGCCTGGTTCGGATCGCTCCCCTTGCGAGCCACCGTGATCGACGCCCGGCGCGGAGAAATCTTCGGCGCGGTCTATGACGCTAATCTCGAGCTGGTTTCGGATGAGGTAGTCACCAAACTCGATCCCTGGCTGGCCGCTTTGCCGCCCGGCGATCTGGAATTCATCACCGCCGGGTTTCCTTTGGATGTCCCGCAGCCGGTCCGGATCGCTCCACTCGCACTTGCCGGAGCCATTGGGAGAATCGCGGCCGGACGAGCCCACTTGGCGCAGGATCCGGCCGCGATCGATGCGAACTACGTACGCCGCTCCGATGCCGAACTGATGTGGAAGGAATAATCCTTCAGGCCGCCGGGAACAGCCACTGCTGCTCCACCGCGGCCGGGCTGAAGCGCTCCAGTTCCACCGGAAATTTGCGCCGCAGCTCGATCGGCGCGACACCATGGATGCCGCTCACCATCGCTTTCAGTTGCAGCGCGTTCACCACGCTCTTGGCGGCGGCGTCATTGTTGAAGATCACGAACGTCGATTCGGCATAGCGGCCGATGGTCTCGATCCTTTCCATCCATTCGGCGAGCTGCGTCTCCGAGTAAAGATAATCGTGCTGCCGCTGCCGGGGCGCGGCTTTGTCGTACGCGCCCAGGGAGTTTTGGGGGTTCCTCCCATGCAGGCGTACGTAGCCTACCCCCGAAGTCAGAAACGCGGTCGGCGGCATCGCCCGCGCATATTCCGGCTGATCGATGTTGCAGAAGCCGACGCGGTAATCGATAAAAGTCCCGATTGCCTCTTCCGCCAGCCAACTGCTGTGTCGCATCTCAGCCACCAGCGGGAATTCTCCGAAAGCCCGCCGCAGATTGATGAAAAATTCGCGATTCTCTCCCGTGAACTTGAACGACCACGGAAACTGCATCAGCAGCGCGCCCAGTTTGCGAGCCCGCAGCAGCGGCCTCAGACCTTCTTTAAACGCCTCGATCTCGCCGTCTTCCAGAATCCGGGCATGCGTGAACCTCTGATGCAGCTTCGCCGTGAACTGAAACCGTGGGTTGCTCTGCACTTTCTTGATCCACAGCTGCACCACTTCCGGCTTCAAGGCTTGGTAAAACGAGCTGTTAATCTCGACCGTATCGAATTGACGGGCAAGGGTTTCCAGTGGATGCGTCCCCGCGATATTCGCTTTCGGATACACCAACCCATTCCAATGGGGATATGACCAACCGGCGGTTCCAATTCTAGGGAGAATCGACATGACGGGCTCCTGATTCGTCTTTTGTTCGCCAATTCAGAATAGCGAACAAGAGGCGAATAGTCAAGCCCCTATTTCGAGCAACTAAAGCTCGCCGCGTCGTTCATGTCGCCCGATCCTTTATATCGTGCCACCAACGGGTACGCGCATAACGGACGCTGCAGCGCCGCTTTCCGATCGACATATTTGGTCGCGATGATCTTCTCAGGAGCCGCGCCTTGTTCCACCCAGCGTTCGGCCGCTTTGACGATGTCGTGATCGGCATCGGCCTGCGGAGGCGGACCCGTGGTTCCGAACGCCAGCGCTCCCGGACCGCCCGAGCAGTGATACATCCCGGGGACCAGAAACACGCGGAAGTATTGCGCGGCGTTCTTGTCCTTCGCCGCCACGGCTTCGTAGTAGTCGACGCCGTTTTGCGCCGGGATCAGCGGATCCGCCGCGCCGTGATAGTAAATCAGCTTGTGCCCCAGCTTGCGAAACTCCGCCAGGTTCGTGCTGGTCGCGTTGGTCACCGGACCCAGCGTTTCATCGGCGGTTTGGATGTTGTGATCGAAGTCGAACGTCCGGAAATCCCAATTCGGCTGGTGGAAGAAAGCCAGCCGCCAGAAATCGTAGCTGCTGACTCCCGACGTCTTGTCGCGATTGATCAGCATATTGCCGCCCGACTTGCCCCAGCCGAGCTCGCCGCCGGGGTACAGGCCGGGGTAAAGCTTCTTCCCCGTTCGTGGATTCACCGGACCACCGTAAATCTTCTCGACTGCCCCCACCTGCGCCGCCGTCAGGCAACCGGGACCGTCCGCGCCCGCGCACTGCAGCTTTTTCGGATCGAAATGGCAGCCCCGCGGATCGCTGACGATGCCGTCGGAGGCTCCATCCAGCGCATCGCAAGCGGCCAGCGTCGCGTTTTGCAGTAACTCCAGCTTTTCCTGCGGAAGATTGGTCTCCGGAGAACTGGTGACCACGCCGATCCACACTTCGTTCATCATCTGGTGGGTCCAGAAATTGGCCGCGTCGCCGGCGATGACGCCGTCGTAATCGGCGGGGTAGCGCTGCGCTTCCATCAAGCCCTGCTTGCCTCCGGTGGAGCAGCCCAGATAATACGAATACTTCGGAGCCTGCGAATAATACGCCTTGACGATCGCCTTCGCCGCTTCCGTGGTCAGGTGCAGGCCGCGATAGCTATAGTCGATCAGGCGTTCGCGATTCTCCAGCCATTCCTTCGGCTCGGCGGCGGTGTGGCCGGTGTCGGTGCTGGCCGTGGCGAATCCGTTGCGCAGCGCCGTTCCCATCGCCGGGTAGCTGATGGTGCCCGCGAGTCCTCCATTGCCGACGCCTTCCAGTTTGCCGTTCCATCCCGACTCCGGCAGCCAGACCTCGAAGTTGATTTGCGATACCGCGGTCGGCTTCAATACCCCGTGGACTTCGCAGAACGCCGGCAGATTGTCCACCGCGCGACCGCCCGCCGGGGTAAAATTGCCGGCTGGAACGGATTTCGCGGCGGTAATCGAGCCGCCGGGGATGGTCATGGAGGACAACGCGCCGCAATCGGCGGCCAGCGCGACCGAGGCGGCCGGCAGGAAAAGGGCAGCCAGGAGAGGGAGCTTCATAGGACTCCTTTCGACAGGTAGGTCTATTGTATAAATATTTGGAAGAATCGCGACCGGTGGTACGTTTAAGGTAGAGAGTTCCTCATGGTTCTCGAAGGACACGAGCGCGAAGTCATCGACGCTTGCCGGCGCGGCGAGCGCGACGCCTTTCGCGCGCTCTTCGAGGCTCATAAGGACCGGGTCTATTCGATCGCCCTGCGCTATGCCGGGGACCGGAGCACGGCGCTCGACATCGCGCAGGAAGTGTTCCTGAAGCTGCTGTCGAACATCCAGGAGTTTCGCGGCGAAGCGGGATTCGAGTCCTGGCTCTACCGCGTGGTCGTCAATTGCTGCCTGGACCGCCAGCGGCGCTCGAAAATGCTGCTGTTCGTCGAGGATTTCTTCGACTCGCTGCGCGGCGCCGATTGTACCGTCCTGCAGGACCTGATGCGGGAGGAGATGCAGCAGCACGTGCAGAGCGCGGTCGCCCGGCTCTCTCCCGAGCATCGCCTGGTGGTGGTGCTGCGCTACACCGAAGGGCTTTCCTACGACGAAATTGCCGAAGCGCTCGGCTGTTCGGCGGGCACCGTCGCCTCGCGCCTGAATCGCGCGCACAAAATTCTGGAGCGCCGTCTCCGAGGAATCAAGAATGCCTGATCTCAAGGACATCGGATTGGAAGAAATACTCGACCGGCATCTGGGGCAGGTGGCCGCGCCGGAAGAATTGTGGAGGCGGGTGCAAAGCGGCGCCCGCCCCCAGCGCTCGCGTCCCCTAAGCCGGCGCTTGGCTTGGTCCACGGCCTTATCGATGGCCGCGGCGATGGTCGCGGGAGGCTTGGCCTGGACGCTGCATCCCCGTTCCAATGCCGCGCTCGAATCGGCGAATGCCGGCGAAATCCGGACCTGGGTGCAGGCGCAAACCGGCCTCGAAGTTCCCTTGCGCGACTCGGCCTCGGTCCGGCTGATGGGCGCGCACGTGACCAATCATGCCGTCGAAATCACTTATCGCACCGGCGGCCATGAGGGCACGCTCGCAGTGGAGCGGTCGGCGGGCATGGTGGATAATCATCGTTCGGCAGTCGAAGGATCCACCGAAGCGAAGCTGATTTCCTGGACCATGCGGGGCCAATTCTTCACCCTGGCCTGCGACGACGCGGAACAAGCCCACGCCGCGTGTGTGCTGTGCCATAGCTACCGGGAGGTGGTGCTGAAAAGTATGTTGAATTCTTAAGAGGTCATTTCCAAGCTGGATCAACATTTCGTTTTCATCCACTGCCATGCTTTGGTCGGAAGCCAGCCAGAGTATTCAGCGGTAATTTCGATCACTAGAAGGCGGCTCGCCTCTTCTGAGAAACGGCTTGAGCTTTGTAAGCAGGTCACGTGCGGACTCGTACTGTGTGTTGACGATCCAGGAGGACGCTAGATAGTGCCACCAGTTCTCTTGAGCCTTCAAGATGTCGAAGAGCTCACCATAAGACTGTGCACTGCCCTTCAGATCATAGGTGACTAGGAGGATCATGGCTTTCGCTCTCTGCCGGATCTACTCTCCTCCTCAGACGGAAGGTCTAGGAGTTCATCCGGTCCCAATTCATTCCCCTTCTCGCCCAAGGGCGCAACTTGGTTGTCTCTGATGTCCTGCATAAACTTTTTTAAGCTTCCGCGCTGGCGATAAGCCCTAACAGAAAAAAAGAGCCCAAGGATGTAGCAGGTGTACATCAACAGGAAGAAGGGTCCTTTGACATTCCAAGCTTGTATGGGAACGGTGACTAAGGTCACGGTTAGCATCAGGGCAACCGGGAGACACGCCGTCGCAAAGGCGAAATCGGTTCCTATAGTCATCGCGACACTTTCGATCCGGTCGAAGTCGTTGATTAGCACCTCGTAACTCCGGAGCTTGCCGAGGCGAAATCGTTCGATTGGGATCTGATCATCGTTGCGGAGCGCCATCGCTAAAAATCTCCACACGAGTCGGACGACAGCCCTTTGTCTTCTCGTGATACACTTCAACAGACCCGAATTCTCCAACGATCAGAAGTTGGTTCAGAACGTCGGATTCGTTGTTAGGCTTGATCGCTTCCGACTACGTCAAGGCTGATCTTTATGCTAGCAGTTCCGCAAGATCCCACACATCGTGCGGCGCGATTATTCGAAACCAAGCGCTCAGAAGTTTCTATGAACGCACTTTTCAGGCACTACCCAGGGGCGACCCCGTCCTTCAGGCTCGCGCTAGTATAATCTCATGGCCTCTATCGCCGAAAAATCTCTCTTACAGCCTGCCGATATTCCCAACCGGCGCCCGAGATTCCGCAGCGAGCGAACGCTGCGCTTTACCGAAAGCGTGATCCGCGAGATGTCGCGCCTGGCGGCGCAGCACAAAGCGGTGAATCTGGCGCAGGGATTCCCCGATTTTCCGGCTCCGGCAATCATCAAGGAAGCGGCCCAGAAGGCGATCGCCGACGACGTCAATCAATACGCGATCACCTGGGGCTCGAAATCCTTTCGCGACGCGATCGCCGCGAAGTACAAGCGCACCTACGGTCTGGATATCGATCCGGAGCGCGAAATCACGGTCTGCTGCGGCGCGACCGAAGGCATGATGGCGTCGCTGATGGCGATCACCAATCCGGGCGACGAGATCGTCATCTTCGAGCCGTACTACGAAAATTACGGCGCCGATACGCTGCTGTGCGGCGCGGAACGCAAATTCGTGAAGCTGCACGCGCCGGATTGGACCTTCGATCGCGACGAGCTGCGCCAGGCGTTTTCGAAACACACCAAGGCGATCATCTTATGCTCGCCGAACAATCCCACCGGACGCGTTTTCAATCGCGAGGAACTGGAATACATCGCCGGATTGTGCCAGGAATTCGACGCGCTGGCGATCACCGACGAGATCTACGAGCACATCCTCTACGACGGCGCGGAGCACATCCCGATGATGACCCTTCCGGGCATGCGCGACCGGACCATCCTGATCAACAGCATGAGCAAGACCTACGCGGTCACCGGCTGGCGCGTCGGCTGGGTGCTGGCGAGCCCGGATCTTTCGGATTCGATCCGCAAGGTGCACGATTTTCTGACCGTCGGCGCGGCCGCTCCGCTGCAGGAAGCGGGCGCGGTGGCGCTGGCGCTGCCCGACGATTACTACACGCACCTATCCACCGATTACGGCGCGCGCCGCGACGCGATGCTGGAAGTCCTGAGCGAAACCGGGTTCAAATGCACCATCCGCCGGGGAGCGTATTACATCATCGCGGACATTTCGGGCTTCGGTTATCCCGACGATCTGCAGTTCTGCCGGCACCTGGTGGAGGACGTGGGAGTGGCGGCGGTGCCGGGGTCCAGCTTCTTTGAAGACCCGGCAGAGGGCTCCCAACTGATACGGTTTTGCTTCTGCAAAAAATATGAGACGCTAAATGAGGCGCAGGAACGCCTTCGCAAAATTTAATAACAAGTGTTGTCCAGGGTGATGGAGGAAGTGTTATGCAGGTGCTTCTCCCTGAGAGTGTGGCCCGTCACAACGGCATAGGGGCGGAAATCGCTCTGGAAGCCGCCCGCGGCAAGCTATTGCTGCTGACTCTTGAAATCTCCCGCATCGTCGAACAGGAAAGCGTGGAGATGTCCATCTGGGGTTCGACCAACGGGTCGGCCTGGAAGGTCCTGACCGTTTTTCCCAGGAAATCTTATTGCGGCACTTATTCCCAGGCTTTGGATCTGGCGGCGCACGCGGAGGTCGAATATCTGCGGGCGGAATGGAAATTGAGCCGCTGGGGCGGAGCGGAAAGCTCGCCGCTGTTCGAATTTTCGCTCGCCGCCGAAGAGCTGAAGCTGCAGGCGATGGGAGCCTAACGCGTTATAGCCGGTTGATCAGGCTGGCGGACATAGCCGGCTCCGAAGCCGTTATCGATATTGACCACGGTCACGTTGCTGGCGCAACTGTTCAACATGCCGAGCAGCGCGGCTAAGCCCTGGAAACTCGCGCCGTAGCCGATGCTGGTGGGCACGGCGATCACCGGCGCGGATACCATGCCGCCGACCACGCTCGGCAGCGCGCCTTCCATTCCGGCCACCACGATGATCACGCGCGCTTCAGACAGGCGGGCGCGGTTCTGCATCAGCCGATGAATCCCCGCGACGCCGATATCGTGGATGGCGTCGACGTGGTTGCCCATCACCTCTGCGGTGACTTGAGCCTCTTCGGCGACCGGAATATCGCTGGTGCCGGCGCATACCACGGCCATGGTCCCCTTGCCGTGAACGGCGCGGTCGCGCCACACGCGGACGGCGCCGGAGGCGGGGAAATATTCGGCTTCGGGATACTCGCGCTGACAGCCGGGCGGCGGCGGCCGGATCGGCGCGCGTGACCAGCAGATTGCTGGCTTGAGAGAGAACGGTAGCGGCGATGGCGGAAATCTGATCGGGCGTCTTGCCTTTTCCGAAAATCACCTCGGGCATGCCGTGGCGCAACGCGCGATGATGATCCACTTTGGCGAAGCCGAGGTCTTCAAACGGCATGTGGCGCATGCGCTCGATGGCGGCGTCGACGTCCACTGCGCCTTCGCGCACCTGTTCGAACAGGGCGCGCAACTGATCCTGATCCATAAGTTCCGAGAATATCAGGTGGCGAAGCTAGCCGATTTTCGCTTCGAGCTCGGCCCAGCGCGCGTAGAGCTCGTCGACGGATTTCTGCGCCTGTTCCATTTCGCGAACGATCTGCTCCAGACGGCGGCCGTCGCTGACTACGGCGGGGTCCTGCAGGCTGTCGCGTTTGGATTGAAGCTCGCGCTCGGCATCGGCAATGCGCTGCTCCAGGGTTTCGTATTCGCGGCTTTCGAGATAGGAGAGGCGCTTTTTGGCGGGCGCGGTGCGTGGAGTCGCGGCGGCGGGCGCGGACTTGGGCTTGGACTGGCGGCGCTGCGATTGCCAGACGTCCCATTGCGAATAATCCGCGAAGGTTTCGGCGCCGCCCTGGCCATCGAAACCGAGCACGACGGTCGACACGCGATCGAGAAGATAGCGGTCGTGCGTCACCAGCACCAGCGCGCCGGGGAATTCGAGCAGGCTTTCTTCGAGAATTTCGAGGGTGGGGATGTCGAGGTCGTTGGTGGGTTCGTCCAGTAGTAGAACGTCGGCGGGGGCCAGCATCAGGTTGGCGATGAGGACGCGGGCGCGCTCGCCGCCGGACAATTTTCCGACGGGCTGGCCGAGCTGTTCGGCGGTGAATAAGAATCGCGCGGCCCAGCCGGCGACGTGAATGACGCGGTCGCGATAGATGACCGAATCGGCGTCGGGGGCGAGCGCGCGGCGCAGGGTGAGGTCGGGATCGAGGCGGCGGTTCTGATCGAAGTAGACGATGCGGAGTCCGTCGGCACGATCGATTTTGCCGCTGACCGGCTGGAGCTCGCCGCGCAAAAGACGCAGCAACGTGGTCTTGCCGCTGCCGTTGGCGCCCACCAGGCCGACGCGCATACCGGCGGTGATGGTGAAGTTGAGATCGTCGAAAAGCGGGCGGCCGTCGAATCCGCAGGCGACGTTTTCCAGATGCAGCAAACGCTTGGTTTTGCGATCGGTGGCGGAAAAATCGATATCGGTGGACGATGTCCGGCTGCGGGAGCGCATATCGGCCAGCTCGCCGATCAGCTCATTGGCTTTGTCGATACGGGCCTTGGCTTTGGTCGCGCGAGCTTTGGGGCCGCGCCGCAACCATTCCATCTCCGTGCGCACGCGATTTTCGAGAGCCTGCTGGTGGCGGGCCTGGGCGTGCAGATACTCGCCTTTCTTTTCGAGGAACTGGCTGTAGTTTCCGGGGACCTGGAGCAAGCCGTCCGGGTAGGCGCGGTTCAGCTCGATCACCGAAGTGGGGACGTTTTCGAGGAAATAGCGGTCGTGGCTGACCACGACGCAGGCGAAGGGCGCGGCCTTGAGGATCTTTTCGAGCCACTCGATGCCCGATAGATCCAGGTGATTGGTGGGTTCGTCCAGTAGAAGAATCGAAGGAGACTGGACCAGCGCTTCGGCTATGGCGAGACGCTTGCGCCATCCACCGGAAAGGGCGGCGGCTTCGGCGTCGAAATTCTCAAAACCGGAGCGGCCGAGGGTTTCGGCGAGACGGGCTTCGCGATCGGAATCGGGCACATGGGCGCGTTCGAGAGCGCGGACGATGACGGCTCGAATGGTTTCGCCGGGGGTGAATTGAGAATCCTGAGGGACGTAGGAGATGGTCGCGCCGGAGCGCAGAACCACCTCACCCTGATCGGGATCGCGGCGGCGGGCGAGGATCTCGAGCAGCGTGGACTTGCCGGAACCGTTGGGTCCGATGACACCAAGCCTGTCGCCATCCTGAATGCCGAGAGAAATCTCGCGAAACAAAGCCGTGCTGCCGTAGGCTTTCGCGATCGACTGGGTGCTAAGAAGAAGAGCCAACTACCAGTTTAAGTGCTCCGGCCATTTCAAAGAACAATTTATCGGGGGCGCCCCCTTTATCCGGAAACGCGGTCCGGCGACCCTCTGACCACTCACATACGTTGGCGGCATTGGCTAGCGTACCGCCGCGGTGGAACCGACCTCTCTGATCAGACGAGCGATCGATCTCCTCGACCACAAGCATAAGGAGACCGATCGCGAATGCCGCTCCGGTGAAAACGGCAAGTGGTGATTCTAATCCAATAAATCTCCGTTATTTGGTGGAGATCTGGGTGGTGTTGGACGCCACGCCGCCGATCGTGACGATCAGCGGGTGCGATCCGGCTCCGATATTGGGAATCACGATGTTGGCCTGATAGAGGCCGGCTTCGCCGGGGGTTAGTCCGATAAAGCTGACGCTCGCGGGCACGCCGCCGATGGTCGCACTGTAGGAATTGGTGACCGGGAAAACGCCGTTGGGAGTCGCATGGCCGGTGACGATGGAGTTTTGTCCCTGTACGGCTCCTCCGCCATTGAGATAGACGATGACGACGTCGCCCACTGCCGCGGCGGCGGACGGCGCGTTGAGCGTATAGGCCGGGAAGTTCTGCGCGATGGCGTGGTTGCTGCCATAGATGTAAACGCCGGGCGTGGGCGTCGAAGGAACGGTGATCGCCACGGAGTTGCTGACCGTGGTCCCGTTCTTGACCACCAGAGTCGCGACGCCGGGTTGAATATCGAGCGGCATCTGGGCGTTGATCTGTCCTTTATCGACGTAGACCAGCGGGACCGCTTCATTGTTCACGGTAACGGTCGCGTTGGCATCGGTGGTGGGGAGCGGGAAGTTGGTGGGCTGCGCCTGGCCGGTGGCTAGATTGAATCCGTAGACGCTGAAGAGACTGCCGGGAGGAGTTCCGCCGGAGACACCCGCGGCATTGCCGACGGCGAGTCCGGGATTGGTGAACGTGGAGTGGCCGGTGACCGAGAAAATATTGGTCGACGATCCACCGATCAGGCCGAAGTTGGCTCCATCGGTAGTGGTGACGGTGAAGTTCAGGTTGTCGGCGTTGCCGCCGAGGTCGGAAATGGTGGCGCTGGCGACGCAGGACGGCGAGACAGTGTAGTGGCCGGTGATCGCGTCAGGAGTCAGAACGCCGTTGATCGCGGTGGACCAGGTGCCGGTGATGGCGCCGGCTCCATCGAATTGCAGGAGTCCGGAAATGGTGTAGGCGCCGACGAGGGCGGAAAGAGAGGTCGTGAATCCGTTGCCGCTGAAAGCATAAGCGCCGGAGAGCGTGCTGGTCAGGCAGGAGGAAGGCTGCATCGCGCCGTTGCCTCCGATGACGTAGGTCGCGTCCTGTCCGGTGAGCGTGAAATTCTTCCCGCTGTTAAAGGTGAGCAGAGTGTACGACGCCGTGTCGCCGGCGGTGATGTTGACGGTCCCGACGCAATTGGAGGGCAGGGTATAGGTCCCGGAGAGAGTCTGGCCCACGTTCTGGGCCGCGTTGGTATCGGAGGTCACGTTGAAGGTGACTTTGCTCGCGCCATCGAAAGTCGCGGTGCCGACGGCGTAATAGGCTTTCGAAAACAGGCCGGCGGTGGTGATGCTGCGTCCGGTGAGGACCAGGGAACGGGTCCCGGTCAACGTGGCCGCGGTGCAGGTGACGGGAGTGGTTTGGGCGTTGGCGAGGAAGGCGGACGCCAGCAGAGCGAATCCGGTGAATAAAGTTCTCACAGCGTCCTCCCCGTGGCGGTGAACAGTATCTGTGGAGTGGAGCCGCTGAAGATGAAATTATTTCCGGCGGCCGAGGTGATGATGAATTGGATGGAAATCGCGTTGCCGGCGGTATCGGTCATGGTCGCGGTGCCGGTGCAGCCGGCGGTCACGGTGTACGTTCCCGAAGCGACGACGTTCTGCGTGACGGTCGACGTCGAATAGTACCCGTTCGAGCTGACGACGCTGGTCCCGTCAAACTGCAGCAGGCCGGAGAAATCCACCACGCCGGAGACGGCTCCGGAAGCGAGAGTAAATCCGTTGCCGTTGAACGCGTAGGCGCCGGAAAGCTGGCCGGCGGAGCAGGCGCTGGTGGGCAGCAGGGATCCGCTGCCGCTGAAGGCGTAGAGCGCGTCCTGTCCGGTGATCAGGTACGATTTGCCCTGATTGTAGGAAGCGAGCGTGAAGCTGGCGTTGTCGCCGGAGGTGATGGTAACCGTTCCGACGCAGTTGGCTTGCATGCTGTAGGTCCCGGTGAGGGTGGCGGCGACGCCGACGGATTTAACGGTGTTGTCGGTAAAGGCCAAGGTCACTTTGTTCAGTCCGTCGAAGGTGGCGGTTCCGACGCCCTGGGTAATGGCGGAAAGGGTGGCGGAAGCGCCGACATCACGTCCGGTAAGGGAAAGGGAGTAGGCTCCGCTCAGCGTGGCGGAGGTGCAGGAACCCCCTCCGATTTGCGGCTGCGCGAGGAGCGGCAGAGTACAGAGCGGCAGCAAGGCTGCCAGAGCTTTAGTTGTAGTCATGTCTGTGTGTCAAAAATCTCCGACGAGATAAGACGCTGGTACAGGAACCCTGTTTCGCTGGAAATGTTGTGGGGGTTCCAGTCCGTAAGAACGCAGCGGGCGAGTGCCTGCCGCAAGACCCGAAAAGCGCAGCGGGCGAATGCCCGCCGCAAAGCCGGAAAATGCAGCGGGCGTTGAGCCCGCCGCGAGGAGGGAGGTGGATCCTCTATTTCAGCTCGGCGATCATGGCGTCGACCTGGCGCATGCCGAGGCTGTTGGCCTGCCAGCCGAATTCGGAGCTCAGCAGCTTGGTGACGTCGTCCTTGCCTTTTCCGCTGCGAAGCGCGCTGGTCACGCTGTTGCGCATCTTCTCGAAATTGTTGCGGAAGGCCAGCAGATCGGCGCGTTTGGACACTGGGCCGTGGCCGGGGATGACGGTGTCGAAATCCCACTGGAGGATGCCGTCGATGGTGTCGACCCATTCCCGGGCGCTGCCTCCGGCCGAATAATCGATGAAGGGCGAGCCGCCGATGACGCACAGATCGCCGGTGTGGACCACTTTGAGATCGGGGAAATAAATGGCGGCGTCGCCATTGGTGTGGCCGCGTCCGAAGTGATGCGCGATGACTTCTTTACCGCCGAGGAAGACCTCGGTTTCATCGGTGAAGCTGACGCGCGGGACGCCGGGCATTTTTCCCTTGACCATGTTGGCTCGGGCGTTGCGCTGGATGATGATTTCGGCGGAGCCGAGCAGTTTTTCGTTGCCGCCGGTGTGGTCGCCGTGCTGGTGGGTGTTGAGCACGTACTTGATGGGCTTGTCGGTCACGGACTGGACTTTCGCGAGAATCTCGTCGTGGTCCTGCTCGAATTTATCGTCGATGAGGATGACGCCCTGAGGGGTGACGTAGGCGGCGACGTTGCCTCCGTTGCCGGCGATGTTGTAGAGGTCGGGCGCGACCTTTTCGATGGTCAGGGGAGGGCGGGCCTGGTTGGAATTCTGGGTATAGGCCACGAAGACGACGGCGAGTGCGGCGAGGCCGACTATCACGCGAATCGTCAAGGGATTGCTGGAGAGGGTCTTGCGCATGAGCAAGACTATATCAGAAGTGGGCGGGCTGGCTGGTGCGGAAAAATCGGCATCGACCGCTTCCTCTGGGCGCGGGTCACGGGGTGCGGATCGGGGTCGGCGGATGGGAGTCGGCGGTGCGGGTCGGCGGAGTTATTCTTCGCGTTTTTTGGCGCGGGGTTCGAGGCCGAGGGTGCGCAGGTTGGAATGAGCCATCGAGGCGTGCTCATTGTGCGGGTATTTGCGGATGAAATCCCGGAACGCCGCGCCGGCGTCGGTGCGATGGTCGGTCTTCATGAGAGCGACGGCCTTGTAATAGAGGGCGTCGGCGCTCTTGCCATTCTCCGGCATGGCCAGCACCTTATCGAAAGCCTTGACGGCGTCGTCGAATTGAGAAGCGTTGTAGTAGATATAGCCGATGTAATAAGCCGCGGACGGGGCGTTGTCGGTGTCGGGGTAATAGTGGAGATAGTCGCTATATTCCTGGAGCGCCATGTCGAACTTGCCGCCGGAATAATCGCGGCGGGCATTTTCCCAAAGAGAATCGGCGGGAGGAGCGGCGGGACCGGGGGCGGCGCCGGGCACTTGCGCGGAAATCCCGTTACCGGGGGGCGCCGGAGCGGGAGTGGCGGCGCTGAGCGTGCGCAAGGCGCTGGAGATATCGGTGAGCTTACTATCGAGCGCGGCCATGCGGCGGACCAGGTCGCTCACATTGGTGGAGACCGAGCGGAGATCGTCGGACATCTGATCGAGGCGGGTGCCGAGCGTGGCGACGGGCGCGACCAGGCGGGTTTGCTGATCGTTCAGCTTGCTCTCGATATCGCGCTGGATGCCGGCGAGGCCGGAGGTTACCTTATTCGACGCGTCCACCGACTGCTGCAACATCGATTGCAGCGCACCGATCTTTTCGTCCTGGGAACGCTGGAGCTCCTTGACCTGTTCCTGCAACTGCGCGACGTCGCGCTGGATGGACTGAAGATCCTCTTTTCTCTGCGCCATCAGGGCCACGGGGCAAGCAGTAAGGCAAACGAGCCCGAGAGTGAGCAGCCGATTCATGGACATTTCTCCTTAAGATGGGGGACGGACCCGAAGGACCGTCCCCATTTTCCTAATTTTACTTCGCCGGCGCCAGATGGGCGTGGCGATTGCGCTGATAGCAGGCTTCGTTGGCGTCGGTGCACACCGGCCTATCCTTGCCATAGCTGATGGTGGTGATATGATCGGCCGGAACGCCTAGTTGGACCAGGAACTCCTTGGCCGAAGTAGCGCGGCGGTCGCCCAGACCCGAGGTTGTATTCCGCCGAGCCGCGCTCGTCGCAGTGGCCTTCGACCACCACGGTGAAGCTGGGATCGGCGGCGAAGATGCGCTTCAACAGATCGGCATCGTGGGTGAGCGCCGGTTTGCGCGTCGCTCGCGGATATCGCTCTTGTCGTAATCGAAGTAGGCGTCCTGGGCCTCGCGCGAGAGCATCTCCGATCCATTGACGGTAGCCGCAGGCGGCGGAGGAGGCGGAGGCGCGGGCGAGCTGACTTCGACGGTGACGGATCGCGTATCGGTGCCGCTGGCGCCGCGGGCGGTCAGAGTGTAAGTGGTCGAGTTGGCCGGGAACACCTGACGGCTGCCGTTGGCGGCGACGGTGCCGAGGCTCTGATCGATGGAGATATCGGTCGCGTTGGCGACGGTCCAGCGAAGGGTGGCGGACTGACCGCGCTCAATGCTGCTGGGCTCGGCTGTAAAGCTGTTGATGCGGACCGCCGAGGGCGGCGGCGGAGGCGGAGGCGCTTCCTGAGCTGCCGGGGGAGGCGGAGGCGCCGGCGCCGGAGCTTTCTTCTTACATCCCGCGACGGAGACCAGCAGCAAAGTCGAGAACACCGCTGCACACAGCGTCCTGTTATTTATTTTCATTGGTTCTTTACCTATTCCTCCTCGGAAATTCTAGTTTATCCCTTTCCCCCATACAGGCTGGAGATTATTCCCTTGCGTTGTGAGCTGTTGCACGTGCGTACCATCGGCGAGCATGGTGTAAATCTGGGTCGAGCTGCCGCGTTTGGTGGTGAACACCAGGTGCACGCCGTCCGGTCGCCCACCATGGATTTTCGTTGCGCCCGTTGCCGTGCGTAAGCTGCACCGGCACGCGCTTGGCGACGTCCATCACGAAAATATTGAATTCGCCGATTTCGTAGCCGCGGGTCCAGGCGAAGGCGATGAACTGGCCGTTGGGGCTCCAGCTGGGGTTGGAGACGTCGCCTTCGCCGGAAGTGAGCATTTCCATATCGCCGCCGTCGCCATTCATCATGCCACAGCTGCTGATGGCCGGAGCGGCCGGAGATGAACAGCACCTGATTCGGATTCTTGGGATTGACCTTGGCCGAGACTTCAATGGAGCGCACGTGCGAGATGCGGCGCATATCGCTGCCGTTGATGTTGGCTTCGCAGATCTGGATCCAGCCGTCGATGGTGGCGGAGAAATAAATACGCTGGCCGTCGGGGGTGAACTCGGGCGTTTCGACGACGGAGGATACCGGGTTATAGAACGGCAGGCGGCGCATGGTCTCGGTGGAATAGATCATGATTTTGGGATTGCCCTGCGCCTAGGTGGTGAAGGCCACCATCTTTCCGTCGGGCGAAAGCGTGGGCATGTTCCGAGATCGAGTTGTAATGGGTAAATTCGCGCTGATTGGAGCCGTCGTAATCCATCGACCAGATTTCTTTGTTGCCGGTCCGGTCGGAGACGAAATAGATTTTCGAGCCGGCGAGGCTCTTGGCGCCGAACTGCTGCAGGATGTCGGCGGCGAATTCGCGGGCCACTTTCTTGGCGCCTTCGGCGTCCACGGTGCCGAAATACAGTTTGCCGATCACCTGCGCGCTGTTGAGATCGGACTGCGCCAGGTTATAGAGCCATCCACGCAGCACCAGCTGGTTGTCCTGCACCGAGGTGTAGCCGAAGGCCAGATAATTGGCGCTGGCGGGCGGATTGGACCAATCGGTGAGCCAGGGTCCGTTGCTGCGGCCGCCGGAAGGAGGACGAAAATCCTGAGGCTGCTGCGGGACGTTTAAGGGATACAGACTTTTCGAGACCATGGTCAGAACGCCGGAGCCGGACAGTTCGTCCCACAGGGTCTGGTTAAAGGGATTCATGACGCGCTGGGCGTCGCCGGTGCCGCGAAAATCGATGACGGCGATGGAGGGTTTTCCGGCGGAGGTCAGGCGTCCTGAAATATCCTGACCGGTCATCAGCAATGCGCCGATGGTCAAAGCAGTAGCGGTTACAAATAATATGGCTGCGATTTTTTTCTTCATGGATTTATGTCATCGCTTCAATTCGAAGGTAAATTCGACTTTCGCGGAATCCTTACCGCAGATGGCCGGAATGGGCGGGAACTGGCTGTCGAGTATGGCCCGGCGCACTGAAAAATCGAGAGTTGGGATGTTGCTGGTTTGCAGGAGCTGCAGGTCGCGAATGCTGCCGTCGCCCATAAGTGTATAGGTCGCGATTACTATCGGTGCTGTTTGCAAGCGAGGGTCCACATCGCCGGTCTGCCAATGTTGCGCGACCAGTTGCTGGATCTGGGCGGCATATCCCGAGCAACGATTCCCAAGGGTGGTGTTCGCGCCGGTGCCGACATTTCCCGAACCCGGCTGGGCGGAATAGAGTTTCGAAGAAACCTGAGGGGCCTGGGTGCTGGTGAGCTGATTATTCTCGAGCTGATCGTAGGGGCGATAGCGCTGGCGTTCGCTCGCGACCTTGGCCGGCCTTTTCAGATTCTTCATCTTCAGCGGGATCGCATCTTTCGGAGGCTTCACCTCTTTCTGGCGGACCTCCGGTTTCTTGACCGGCGCCTGAGGCGTCTCCGACTGGGTATCGTTGGCGACCGGATTCTGCATGCCGCGGTGCGGGATGGGAATGGAGTTGACGGCTTCGATTCCGACGGCCGCGCCGCCAGCGTCCTTGGCGCCGAAGGTGTCGCTATGGGCGGCGATCCAGCCGGAGATCAGCACCGCCGCGACAATCGACGCATGCAGGGCGATTGCGCCCGCAAACGCGCCGCGGATGGATTCGCGGCTGTCGAGAATGTCGGCGTGCTGGCTCATTATTTCGACGAATCGATCGGCTTGGCGACTACCTTGATCCCGATTTTGGCTTCATTCAGCTCGCTGATGACCTGCGCGATCGGGTCCCAGATGGTGGCTTTATCGGCCATCACATAGACGGTCTTGGCGTTTTTGAATCGTTTGGAGAGCTCGTCCGGAATAGAGTTGATGTTGATCGGCTTCCCGTTGAGCGATAACTTCGAAGTGCGCGATATCTGGATGACGGGCAGATCCTCGGCGGTGTCCTGCACCTGGTGGACTTGTGGGACGTCGATCTGGAGGCCGAACTCCATGGCCTGCGCGGTGAGCATAAAAATGATCAGCAGGACCAGGACCACGTCGACCAGCGGGACGATGTTGATTTCAGACAACGTGCCGTTGCTGCCGCCGAATCGTCTGCGGCCGCGGGTGGATCCGGTGGACTCGCCAAGGGAGAATGCCATACGGGTTATTTCTGCCCCTCGACATTCCTTTCGGTCAGATTGAGGAATTCGAGCGCGAAATCTTCCATGCGGGCGCCCATCTCTTTTATGTTATGGCCGAACAAGTTGTAAAAGATAGCGGCGGGGATGGCGGCGAAGAGTCCGAGCGCGGTGGTGAAGAGCGCTTCGGCGATGCCGGGCGCGACGACGCGCATGCTGGTGCCTCCGCTCAGGGACAGGGCCTGAAACGCGGTGATGATGCCCCACACCGTTCCGAAAAGTCCGATGAACGGGGAAACGGCGGCGGTGGTGGCGAGCCAGTTCATGCTGCGCTCCAGACGGGTGATCTCCTCGCTCATGCCGAGCTGAAGAGTCCGGTCGAGCGCGGTCACGTTGGTGATTTTGGAGCGGGCGGTTAATTGGCGGGCGACTTCGCTGTATCCGAAATCGAATACGGTGGCGAGCGGCGCGGCTCGAAATTGCTCGCTTGCGGCGGCGACGGCGTCGAGTCGCGTCGCTTTGCGGAAGGCGCGCAGGAATTTCGAATTGGCGCGCCGGGCGCGGGAGAACTGCGCGGATTTGGAGAAGATGATGGTCCAGGAGGCGAGAGAAAACGCCAGCAGGATTCCGCCGACTCCGAGGGGCACCGGTCCGGAGCTCTTGACGAGCTCCAAAAAGTTCACATCCAGTAGAAAGCTGATCCCGTGTACGAACGTCAACCGGTTCGTCTCCTTGAAAATCCGCCCCAATCGCGGGGCAGACCGCTCTGTCCGCGGCCGGGGCCTTCCGCGGCGCGAAGTCGCGAAGGCGGGGACGGAGAAGTCTGTCCCCTTTTCGAGCAGCCTCGAACTACTTCTTCTATTGTAATCGAAGCAGATAAAAGAACAGAATGCAATACAAATGTTTTTGTAGTCTGTCGCTATAATCATGTCGAATGCTGGCCGAGCTGGTGGTGGAGAACTACGCCGTCATTGAAAAGGTCCGGGTGCGGTTTCATCGCGGACTGAACCTGCTGTCGGGGGAGACGGGCAGCGGCAAGTCGATCGTGGTGGACGCGCTGGGGCTGTTGTTCGGGGCGCGGACGTCGGCGGAAATGGTTCGAAGCGGCGCGGAACGGGCGCGGGTGGCGGGAATTTTCGAAGTCGCCGCGGCGCGCGGGGCTCTCCGGCGCGCTCGAAACGGCGGGCATCGAGATCGAAGACGGCGAATTGCTGATCGAACGCGAAATTCTGGCCAACGGCAAGTCGCGGGCGTTCGTGGGAAATCGCGTGGTGACGGCGGGATTCCTGAAAGATCTGGCGCCGTATCTGGGCGACATCCACGGGCAGCACGACCAGCAGCAGCTTTTTTCGACCGGCGTGCAGAGAGAAATGCTGGACGGGTTCGCCGGCGCGGGCGCGCTGGTGGAACAGGTGGCGTCGATTTTCGGCCGATGGCGGGAAGCCAATACGGAGCTGGAAGAATTGGACCGGTCGGCGCAGGAGAAGCTGAGGCTCGCGGATTTGTGGTCGTTTCAGGCCAAAGAAATCGAGGCGGTAGCGCCGCTGGCGGGCGAGGATCAGGAACTGGAGAAGGAGCGCCGGGTGCTGCGCAACGTGGTGCGCATCGAGGAACTGGCGGGCGCGGCGTATCAGGCGCTGTACGACGATCCGGAGAGCGTTTCGGCGGAGCTGCGAAGCGTCGCGAAGAAGCTGGAAGAGCTGGCGCGCATCGATCCCTCTATGTCCGAGATCGCGGGAATCCTGCAACCGGCCTCGATTGCGCTGGATGAGGCGGCTCATGCGCTGCGGCATTACCTGTCGAAGCTGGAAGCCGATCCGGGGAGGCTCGAAGAAGTGGAGTCGCGGCTGGCGGCGATCGAGAAACTGAAGCGCAAGTATGGGGCGAGCGTGGACGAGGTAGTCGCGTTTCTGGAGGATGTCCGGCGGCAACTGGCCGCGGTGGAGCATTCGAGCGAACGTCGCGATGCGCTGCGCAAAGAGGTCGCGCGGCTGGCGGGCGAGTATCGGGAGGCGTCGGCGAAGCTGAGCGGCGTGCGAAAAGACGCCGCGCGGCAGTTGTCGAAACGGGTGGAGCAGGAATTGGCGTCGCTGGCGATGGAGAAATCGCGGGTGGAACTGCGCGTGACGGAAGCGGCATGGTCGGAATCGGGCGTCGACGCGGTGGAGATTTTCCTGTCGCCGAATCCGGGCGAGGAGCCGAAGCCGCTGGATAAAATCGCCTCGGGCGGGGAATTATCGCGGGTCGCATTGGCGCTGAAGACCTGCACTGCGCCGTCCAAAGCATCGAAAAATGCGCCGCGAACGCTGGTATTCGACGAAGTGGACGCGGGCGTCGGCGGCAGCGCGGCGGAGATGGTGGGTCGGAGATTGAAAAAGCTGTCGGCGAGCGCGCAGGTGTTGTGCGTGACGCACCTGCCGCAAATCGCGGGGTTCGCGGACCATCATTATTACGTCGAGAAGCACGCGTCGAAGGGCCGGACGACGGCGTCGATCGAGGAATTGTCGCCGGAGGAGCGGACGCGCGAGATCGGGCGCATGCTTTCGGGCGAGCGGGTGACGCCCGAAGCATTGCGGCATGCCGAGCAGTTGATGAAGCTCGGACAGGCGTCGTAGCCGGAACTTCCGGGAGCGCGCGGTGTCCATATGGGCATGGCGATGGGCAGCGGGAAGCAAGGCGAGATCAACGTGACGCCGATGATCGATGTACTGCTGGTGCTGCTGATCATTTTCATGCTGATCGGTCCACCGAAATCGCACGGGCTGGATGCGCAGGCTCCGGGGAGTGCGGCGAGCCGGGGCACATCGCAGGAAATCGTAGTGATGGTGAACGAAGACCAGTCCCTGACTATCAATTCGCAGCCGGTGCGGTGGGATGCGCTGGGCTCCGAGCTGAGCCGGATTTTCGTGCTGCGACCCAACGGAGTTTTATTCGTCGGCGGGGAGCCGCATACCGATTTCGAGGGCGTGGCGCGAGTGATCGACACGGCGCGAGGCCAGGGGATAACGAAGGTCGCGCTGCTGCCGCGCCGTCGTTAAGGCAGGCTAAGTATAGATGCCGGGCGCTTCGTAGCCGGTGGACCGGACGTATTCGAGATAAGAGCCCAGATAGACGTGAGGATCGCCGCCGACTTCGAGGACGCGCGAGCTGAGGCCGCGCAGGAAAACGCGGTCGTGGGAGACGAAGATCATGGTGCCTTCGAAATCCTTGAGCGCCTCGACCAGCATTTCCTTGGTGGCGAGGTCGAGGTGATTGGTGGGCTCATCGAGAACCAGGAAATTGGGCGGATCGTAGAGCATGCGGGCCATGGCGAGGCGCGATTTTTCGCCGCCGGAAAGAGAACGGATGCGCTTGTCGACGTCGTCGCCGGAGAATTGAAACGCGCCGGCGAGAGAGCGCAGGGAACCGATACCGTCCTGCGGGAAATCTTTTTGCAACTGCTCGAACACGGTCAGGTTGGGATCGAGCACGTCGAGCGATTGCTGGGCGAAGTAGCCCATCTTGAGGCTCGCGCCGAGGCGGACATCGCCTGCGTCGGGCGTCAGGGCGCCCGCGATCATTCGGAGTAACGTGGTCTTGCCCGCGCCGTTGCGGCCCATAACCGCCCAGCGCTCGCCGCGGCGAATGGTGAGATTGAATCCGTCGTAAATGGAGCGGTCGCCGTAGGCTTTGTGGAGATCCTCGATGACGGCGACCTGATCGCCGGAGCGGGGCGGGACGCGAAATTCGAATTTCACCACCTGGCGTTTTTTAGGCAGCTCGATTTTTTCAATTTTATCGAGCGCCTTGATGCGGCTTTGCACTTGCGCGGCCTTGGCGGCGTGGGTGCGGAAGCGATCGATGAAGCGCTGCTCCTTGGCGAGCATGGCCTGCTGGCGGGCGAAAGCGGCCTGTTGATTGGTTTCGCGGATGGAACGCTCGCGCTCGTAGAAATCGTAATCGCCGGAGTAGACGATGATTTCGCCCGAATCGATTTCGGCGATTTTGGTGACGATGCGATTCATGAATTCGCGATCGTGGCTGGTCATCAGCAGCGTGCCGGGATAGGACTTGAGAAACTGCTCCAGCCAGATGATGGATTCGATGTCCAGGTGATTGGTAGGCTCATCCATCAGCAGAACGTCGGGACGTCCCAGGAGCACGCGCGCCAGCGCGACGCGCATTTTCCAGCCGCCGGAGAGCGCGCCGACGTCGCCGTCGATCTGATCGTCGGCGAAACCGAGACCATGCAGCACCTCGCGCGCCTGGGCTTCGAGAGCGTAGCCGTTGAGGTGCTCGTATTCTTCCTGGACGTGGCCGAAACGCTCGAGGATATCGTCCATGCGAGCGAGCTGAGCGGGATCTTCCATGGCTCGCTGGAGGTGTTCGAGCTCGTGATGAAGGTCGCCTACGCGGCCGCTGCCGGCGATCGCTTCGTCAAGAACGGAGCGGCCGGACATTTCTTCGACGTCCTGCGAGAAGTAGCCGATGGTGAGTTTTTTGGGTACGCTGACGTCGCCTTCGTCGGGGGCTTCATCGCCGACGATCATGCGGAACAGCGTGGTCTTACCGGCGCCGTTGGGACCGACCAGGCCGACTTTCTCGCCGGGATTCAACTGGAACGAGGCGTCGACGAAGATGAGCTGTTTGCCGTACTGCTTGTTGATGGAGCTGAAAGAAATCATGCGGAGGGGTGAAATACCATTGTCTTACGGAACAGGAGGCGGGAGCCAGAATGGCGATTACGCTGATTTCGATGCTGCGGGGAATTAACGTCGGCGGTCACAACATGATCAAGATGGAAGCGCTGCGCGAGATGTATGGGTCGCTGAAGTTCGAGAACGTCCGGAGTTACGTGCAGAGCGGGAATGTGGTGTTCGCGACCAACGAAAAGGATTTGAAGAAGATCGCGAAGAAGATCGAAGATGCGATCGAGGCGCGGTTTCAATGCCGGCCGGACGTGATCCTGAGGACGGTCGGCGAGATGCGGAGCGCGATCGAGCGGAATCCGTTTAAAGGAGAGCGGGAGGCCGGCAAGTTACACGTGGATTTTCTGGCCGGCGAACCGGACAAAGACGCCGGCGCAAAGATTCGCGCGATCAAGGTGGGGCCGGAGGAACTGATTCTGGATGGACGCGAGTTGTACATTTATTATCCGAACGGAGCGGGGCAGTCGAAGCTGACCGGCGCGATGCTCGACAAGGCATTGAAGGTTCGTGGGACGGCGCGCAACTGGAACAGCGTCCGCAAGCTAATGGAGATGGCGGAGAGCGCAACTTTATAATTTGAGTATGCGGTATCTGCTGTTGGCCGCGGGCGCGCTGCTGTTGCGGGCGCAGAGTCCGGATGCGCGCGAGATCGTTCGCAAGTCGATTGCGCTGGATCACGTCAACTGGGTGCGAATGAAGGATTACACCTGGACGGCTCGCGAGACGACGCGGCATTTGGATTCGACGGGCAAAACCACCTCGACTGACAGTGACGCATGGGAGACGGTGATCCTGTTTGGGACCCCGTATCGCCGGGAGGTCGAGCGCGACGGAAAATCGTTGAGCGTCGAACAGCAGAAAAAAGAACAGGACAAGATCGATCGGGCGACGGCGAAGCTGGAGCGTGAAAGTCCGGAGGAGCGCGCGCGTCACCTGGCCGATTACGAAAAACAGCGCGAGAAGGATCGCGAATTTCTGCTGGAGATCCCGGACGCGTTCGATTTTAAACTGGCCGGCGAGGATCGGGTCGACGGACGCGCGGCATGGGTTATCGAGGCGACGCCGAAGCCCGGTTATCGCGCGAAACATTCCGATGCGAAGGCGTTTTCAAAGATCCAGGGCAGGATCTGGATCGACCAGACCGAATATCAATGGGTCCGGATCGAGGCGCGAACGCTGGCCACCATTTCGTGGGGCTGGTTCCTGGCGCGGCTGAATCCTGGCGCTTCCGTGACCTTCGAGCAGGAGCGCGTAAATGACCAGGTCTGGCTGCCGAAGCGCCAGGTGCTCAGCGGATCGGGAAGACTCGCGGCAGTCAAGAGAATCTCCGAGCGGCAGGAGATTCTCTGGACCGGTTACCGCAAGTTCCACGTGGATTCGAAGATCGTCGGAGCGCGGGAATAAGCCTCCCCGGGCTTAGCGCCAGCGCCAGCTGTCTTCCATGCGGCGCAGTTCTCGAAGATCGTCGCTCAGGCGTTCATGGGAATGGCGATCGAGCGCGGTGACGTCGGCCACGTGCCCGATTTCAGAAATCGCGGCATCCAGACGGCGGCGATCCAGGCGATTTTCGCTCAGATCGTGATTCACGTCGGCCAGATTGCGTTCGGCCGCTTCATAATGGCCGCGGTCGACCACGGCCCACACGTCGCGATGCTCCACGTGACGCAAATCTTCCATGGTCCGCGAGACGACGTGGCGGGCTCCATCCCAGTCATGATCCCGGTCATGGTCGCGATCGCGATCCTGGGCAAAAACGGAAACGGATCCGGCTAAAAACATACCGGCGATTGCAAAAGATAGTAATTTGTTACGCATAAAGTCACCCCCGGCGAGTGTGACTCCGGCCGGCGGGAATTGTTTCGGCCTCAAAGCGCCGCTTTTTGAACGCGGATGGCCGTAACTTCAGAGATGGCGATGAAACCGTTGTCGAGCATGGCTTCGACGGCCGGAAGCAGGCGATCTAGGTTGATGGCGGAATCGACAATCTGGATCACGATCGGCAGGCCGTCGCCCAGAAGATGAGGGCGATGAATTTCGGCGGTGTCGCCGAAGCCTTCGTGGCCGCGAAAGACGGTAGCGCCGGCGATATGAAGCTCGCGGCATTTGTCGACGATCGCCTCATAGAGAGGCCGGCCCTGATACTGGTCGCGTCCGGTGATGTGGATGCGGAGTAGCTTGGAGGCAGATTCGACGGGCATCGGTTTACTTGCGACGAGTGAGCTGCTGCAGGCGGCGGGAAGCTTCGGTATTCCCGAGGTCGGCCGATTTGCGGTACAGCGCCTTGGCGCGTTCGAGGTCGAGCGGGATGCCGCGTCCGGTTTCATACAGCGAAGCGAGATCGTACATGCCCGCGGGGTTTCCACGATCGGCGGCCTGCTGGAACCATTTGGCCGCCGCGGGGAAATCGGTCTTGATGCCGTCGCCGAGCAGATACATAGCGCCCAGTTCGACCATCGCCGCGGAATCGCCGGTCTGAGCGGCTTTCTGGAACCACGTGACGGCCTCCGCGCTGTTCTTGGCCGCGCCTTCGCCGTCGCGATAATTCTCGGCCAGTTCCAGCATGGCGAGCGGTTCTCCCAGGTCGGCCGACTGGCGCAGCAACGCAAGCGCCTGGGGAAGCTGTCCGGCGCGGCGCTTCTCAGCGGCTTCATCGTAGAACTGGCGGGCCCGGGCCGCAGGCGACGGCTGCTTTGGCTTGACGTCGGCGGCTTTCACATTGACCGCGGCGGTGGCGTGAACTTCCGGTCCCGCGCCGGTGGCGGTCAGGACGTAAATGGTGGATTCGGTGGGCGTCACCGCGAGCTCGCCCGAGGGCGCGACGTTGCCGATGCCGTGATCGATGGCGATCTGCTGGGCGCCGGTGACAGACCAGTTGAGGCGGCTCATCGCTCCGGGTTCGATATTGGCCGGTTCAGCGGCGAATCGCTGGACGGCGATGCGGGTGGTTGAGGCGGGCGTTGGTGCTGGTGTTGACGAGGCGGCAGGCGCGGGTGCGGGGGATTCGCGCCGGGACAAGACAAACGTCGCGCCGATGGCCACGGCTACCAGGAGAAGAACGCCGATCGCGATCAGCCATGTTTTTCCCGCACCCGATTTCGCGGGAGGGCCAGCAAAGGTCTGCGGGCCGAGCGTTTGCGGGCCAAGCGTCGGAGTGGGCGCGGGAGCTACGGTAGCAGGAGCGGGCGCAACGGTGCCAGGCGCAAAAGGAGCCGGCACGAACGTCGGCGGCGCCTGCGGGATCGACATGGCGGGCATCGGCGGCGGCGCGGCCGTGGCCGGAGTATCCAACGCCGATTCGATGGCTCGGACCAGGTCCCCACAGCTGGCGTAGCGCTGCTCGGGTGGTCTCGCGAAGGCTCGCTGCAGGACCGGATTCACGGCGGCGGGAAGCGCCGGATTCGCCACGGTGGCGAGAGGACGCTCGGCATAGACAATGCTGTGGGCCAGAGAAGCGAGCGAATCGCCCTGAAACGGCCGGACGCCGGTGAGCAATTCGTAGGCGAGGACCGCCAGGGAGAACTGATCAGAGCGACCATCGACGGGCAGGCCTTCGATCTGTTCCGGCGACATATAGGTCGGGGTGCCCATCACCACTCCGGATTGAGTGGCGTTTTGCGCCGACATGATCTTGGCGATACCGAAGTCGGCCACCTTGACCAGCATTCCGGCTTGCACCATGATGTTGGCCGGCTTGATGTCGCGATGAACCACGCCGTGCTGATGCGCGTAATCGAGGGCGGCGGCGGTCTGATGGAGAATGCCGAGGATCTGATCGAACGTGGGGCGGTGGCCGGCGGCGATAATCTGCTGCAGCGTGTGGCCTTCAATCCGCTCCATGGCGATAAAAGCGGTATCGCCTTCCTGGCCGACGTCGAGCACCACGACAATACAGGGATGGAAGAGCTGCCCGGCGGAGCGAGCCTCACGGAACAGCCGGTCCGTGAGAAATTCGGCCTCTTTTTGCTCCGTGAGCTGCTCGATCCGGATCACTTTGAGGGCGACGTTGCGTCCGATCAGCGGATCTACGGCGTCATATACGACGCCCATGGCGCCGCGTCCCAATTCGCCGCGGATGACGTAGCGTCCTATGCGCTGAACGGCCTTTCCGCCCGCCGACGACTGGAGAAAAGAGGTCTGCGAATCGCGCGCCCGAATGAGTTCGGAGACCGCCTGGAGCAGCGCTGGATCGCCGGCGCAGGCGATTTCCAGAAATATGGAGCGCTCGGCCTCGGGACGCTCCACCGCCTGCTCGAACAGGTCGCGCACGCGCTGATGAAACTGGGGCGTCGCGTCCATGTCAGGATTTCTTTTGGCCGTGCATCCGGTTAAACAGCCAGGCGCGGGCGAATTCCCAGTCGCGGCGCACGGTCCCGAAGGAAACGCCGACGGCTTCGGCGACTTCGTGGTCGGTGTAGCCGCCAAAATAGCGCAGTTCGACGATCTGGGCCGCGCGGGGATGAACGTCCTGTAAGTCCCGGAGCGCTTCATCGAGCAGCAAGAGATCGACGCCGCGCGGGGTGGTGCCGGGTTGGCGTCCGGCGTCTATGGCATCGAGGCTCAAGGCGATTCCGCCGGAGCCGCGGCGCTGGGCATTCTGGGCGCGGGCATAATCGACCAGCACCCGGCGCATCTGCTGGCTGACGATGGCGAAGAAATGTCCTCGATTCTGGATTTCGAGCGATTTCGACCCGACCATCCGGGCGTAAGCTTCGTTGATCAACGCCGTGGTCTGGAGCAGGTGGCCGGGACGCTCGCCCCGTAGCGCGCGGGAGGCGATGCGATGCAATTCGTCATACACCATCGCGACAGCCTGTTCGCCGGCCGGCTGGTCGCCGTGCTGCATACGGTTGAGCAGGGCGGTCAGCTCGGAAAGCTCCGGTTTAGGCGACATTCCGGTCCAGTATACAGCAGCTAAGTCATGGGTTATCACAAAGAGTCATGTTGTGAAATATTTTTCCTGCCGATTGGTATTTTCGAGGGTCATTTTACGCTTAGCATAGTGACGCAGAAAACGAGACAAGTCATATGAATGGAACAACAAAGCGGAGCTGGGGCGCCTTGAACGTGGCCGGGGTCCGGTGTATACTGACTGGGCCGTACGACACTCGTAACAGGATGGGTCTTCCGATGCGAAGAATGCTGCTCGCCACCGCTCTCGTTCCGTTTCTCGCCGGAATGTCTATGCAATTGAATGCACAGGACAAAGCGGCCATCGAAAAGAAGTTGACCTCGCAATACGCGCTGACACATACCACTGCCGACCGGACCGACATCGTCACGGCCGGCGCGATTCTGGTACTGCAAAAAGACAACCTGATGATGGTGGATGTCACTAGCGCGAACGTGTATCAAAACACGTATAAAGAAGGAAAAATCACCCAAAACGCGCTCGGTAGATTCACCCGCGGCCTGGGCCGTCTGCCTGGCGCCCAGCAAGCGGCGGGCGCCCCGGAGCGAACCTACGTCGCCGGGGAAAAGATGTGGCTGACCAAGATCGACGTGAAAGACGACGGCGTGGTACTGGAACTGTACACGGATGCGATCAATGACATCCGTTACCGGGCCGGACTGAAGTTTCCGTTCGCGAAGGGCAAGACGCCGGGGCCCGACCAGGTAGCGCGAGAGGTCGCCGAGGTATTCACGGTACAGCCCGCGGACAATACGACGGATAACAGCCAGCAGCAACAAGCGCCAGCGGCACCCGCGCGACAGGCTGCGCCTCCGCCGCAACAGCCGTTGGCCCCGGTTCCGCCGCCGCCTCCGCCCCCGGACGAAAAACTGGCGCCGATCGCGCCGCCGCCTCCGCCCGCCGACGAAACGGCCGGTCCGCCCAAGACGATATCGCTGGGACAGAGCAAGGACGAGGTCACGGCGAACTTCGGGGCGCCGCAAAAGATCGTGAAGTTGGGCGCCAAAGAGATTTATTACTACAAAGATTTGAAAGTTACGTTCGTCGCGGGTAAGGTCAGCGACGTTCAGTAACGTCATTGTAGGTTGGGGAAGATCTAAGAGGACATTCGAGAAGGAGTATTCCATGAACGCGTTTGAAGCTCGTAAACCTTTTCCGCCCAGATATTTAGCGACAATTTTGGCGGTTATTCTGGTTCCGGTCGGCGTCGCCAACGCGCAGAAGAAAGAAGCGCCGAAGCCGGCTGCGGCTCCGCATGCTGCTCCGCATTCCGCGCCGTCGGGAGGGAGCAGGGGCGGGAGCGCGGCATCGCGGGGACCGTCGACGGCGAGTCATGGACCCACGACGGCAAGTCACGGGCCCTCGACGGCAAACAGGGGTGGGGCGACCACCAGCCGGGGACCGTCCACCGCCAGCCGGGGACCATCGACAGCGGGGCGCAGCGGCGGAGCAGCCGCCGGTGGGAGGAGCGCCAGCGCTGGAGGGCGTTCGACGGGCATGGGTGGACGGCCTACGGGCGGCGCGGGTAACCGGGCGGTGGCAGGTGGCGGACGGAGCGGGGGCGCGACCCATACCGCGATGGGCGGCGGACGCACGCCGCACGGCAACACGATTCATCACACGTCGAACGGAAGCGAGGTCCGGATGCGGAGCAATGGCCGTCCGGGCGACGTGCATGACGCCAGACGAGGCATGGATGTACATCACGGACTGAGCGGTAGCCGGCGGGTGTCGGTGGAGCGGCGCGATCACAGCCGCGTGGTCGCCGAGCGTGGCGGGCACGGCTACGTGCAGCATCCTTACATGTATCGCGGGCGCGAATACGGGCACCGCACCTATTACGAGCACGGCCGCGCTTACGACCGGTTCTATAATCGCTACCAGTATCACGGAGTGTTCGTCGAGGGCTACGCTCCCGCGTTTTACTACGCTCCGGCATTTTATGGGTGGGCGTACAATCCGTGGGTCCGTCCGATTCCGTATGCATGGGGCTTCGCGGCAAATCCGTGGTATGGATATTACGGCTACTACTTCACGCCGTACCCGGTGTATCCGAGCGCGTCGCTGTGGCTGACGGACTATATGATTTCGCAGAGCCTGGCGGCGGCTTATCAGGCCCGGGTGGACGCGGGCATCGCGGCGCAGCAGGCCGCGGCGGCCGGTCAAGCTCCTCCGCCTCCGGATGGCGCGGTCGCGCTGACTCCGGAAGTGAAGCAGATGATCGCGGCGGAAGTGCAGCGCCAAATCGCTCTTGAAAATCAGGAAGCGCAGCAGACGGCCCAGCATCAGGACATCGATCCGGCTTCGAGCGGGGTCGCGCGTATGCTGAGCGACAACATCCAGCACGTGTTCGTGGTCGGCAGCGACCTGGACCTGGTGGACGCGTCCGGCAACGAGTGCGCGGTGAGCGAAGGCGACGTGCTGCAACTGCCCGGTCCGCCGCCGGCGGATGCGACCGCAGCCGACCTGGTGGTATTGACCAGCAAGGGCGGCCAGGAGTGCCGCAAGGGATCTTCGGTTGCCGTGGGGCTGGCCGATCTGCAGGGCATGCAGAATCACATGCGCGAGACCATCGACGCGGGCATGACGGATCTCAAGAACAATCAGGCCAAGGGCGGTCTGCCGGCGCTTCCGGCGTCGGCGCAAGCGGCTCCCACCAAGTCCGATTTCGCGGCATCGGCTCCTCCTCCGGATCCGAACGCGGCGGAGCAGATCAACGCCGAGGCTAAGGAAGCCGATTCGGCCGAGACCGAAGTGCTGGGCCAGGCGCAGACGGTTGGCGGCGGCGCGGCAGCGGCTCCGGCGGGTCCACCGAAGACAATCGCGCTGGGTCAGACGATTGATGAAGTGACCGGGATCCTGGGGAATCCCAAGAGCGTGGTGGATCTGGGCGCCAAGAAGATCTACGTGTACTCGGACATGAAGATCACGTTCAACAACGGCAAGGTCACTGACGTTCAATAAAAGCAGGAATCAGGAGACCCGGAGCTTATGACGACTTCCCGCAGTTTTCAAACGATGAGCGGCGAGCGGATGATTTGCTCCGGGGTTTCCTGGCTGGCCTGGAGTTAAGCGATGCCGACGCGATTTTGCACGCGCTGCGGCGCTCCGTTGATTGAAGGCAACCGGTTCTGTGTAAAGTGCGGGCAACCGATTGCGCAGGCAGCTCCGGCTACGCCGCCGGAACCACTGTCGGTTCCGCCGCCGCCCACGTTTACGCCTAAGGCTCCGGCTGCTTTCGCTCCTCCTACTTTTCCGCCGCCGGCGGCGCCTCCGTTTGCCGCTCCGGCTCCGCCGGTGGCGATGAATCCTCCGATTTATACTCCGCCGGCGCCGCCACCGCCGACTCCACCGGAAACGGTGCCGGGAGCGTCGAAAGGAAGTCCGGCGGGCCTGATCATCGGCCTGGTGGCGGTACTGGTGATTTTGGGTGGAGCGGGATTCTGGTTCTATTCACGGCAACATCGCGGGGACCTATCGGGGTCGGAAGGAGAGGCGGCCGGCATTCCGGTGAGTGCGCCGCAGGCGTCCCCGCTGCCCGCGTCTCCACTACCGGCTTCGAGCGCGCCGGCGACGCCAGCGCCCGAGGCCGCTGCCAACGCGGCTGCATCTTCTACCCCGCCGATCGCGACGGCGGCAGCGCCCCCAGCAACACCCCCGATAGCACCACCCCCAATAGCACCACATCGGGCGCGGCCACGGATTGCGCCGGACCCGGAGCCGACGGGAACGCAGGGGTTGCCGGCGCCGGTACCGGCTTCTCCGGCACCATCGCCACTGCCTGCTCCACCGCACGCGCCGACGCAGCCGACGGCCGGAATCCTGCGTTACACCGGACCTCCTGTGCCGCAGAACGGCGAGGTAGTGTTCGACAATCTTCCGTCCGGGCGGCTGCGATTTACTTTCGATCGAGGCGCATGGCAACCGGTGATCTCGCGCAAGCCGGACGGGACTCAGAAATTGACGCTGCGATCCTTGAGGCCGGGCCTGCAAACGCATTGCGACGTCGCGTGGGAAATTGTCCATTAGAGACCCGGGCAAGTTTCATCGCGTCCGACATTTGCGCGATTTCATAAAAGCTTAACCGCTGTCTTATGCCTTCTTTACGGCTAGAGACCTATTCTGAGGCTGGTGAACGCGGCGGATCCTGATTTACGACCTCCCTCCTGCCACCCGGCAATTTCCAAACAACCCATCCGCCCGCGTTCCCGTCGTATCGGGGCGCACCCGCATTCCGCGGGCGCAAAGGAAAGGATTCTCAAATGATTGTGATGAAATTTGGCGGCTCCTCGGTGGAGTCCGGCAGCGCGATCCGTCGTGTGGCCGCCATTGTCGAAGACCATCTTTCGCGCAACCCGGTGGTGGTGGTTTCGGCCATGGGCAAGACCACCAGCCGGCTGCTGGAACTGGCCCAAGAGGCGTCGCGAGGACACGTTTATTTCGCGACCCAGCACCTGGCGGAGTTGCGGGACTATCATTTCGACCAAGCCGCGGGCGCGGTCTCCGGCGAGCCGCTGGAGCGCCTGGAAGCGAGCATGCAACGCCATTTCCGCGATCTATCCACGTTGCTCTCCGAGATCGCGGAGGAGGGTAGAGAGCTGACGCCGGCGCTGCTCGACGAGATCGCGGCATACGGCGAGAGGATATCGAGCGAAGTGATGTCCCGCGCGCTCGAAAGCTCGGGTATCCCTGCGGTGCACGTGGACGCACGACGGGCCATTCTCACCGACGATCGATTCACGCAGGCGACTCCCCTGTATTGGGAAACGTATGCGAGGCTGCGGCGAATGCCGGAGCTGCATTCCGGCCGCGTCGCAGTGATGGGAGGGTTCATTGGAGCGACCGGGCGCGGCGTGACGACGACGTTGGGGCGAGGCGGATCCGACCTGACGGCGTCTCTGGTCGGCGCGGGAATTTCGGCGGAAGAAATTCAGATCTGGACCGACGTCGACGGCATGCTGACGGTGGATCCGCGAATCGGCGGAGACTATTACCGGGTGCGTTCGATCTCCTACGAGGAAGCGACCGAGATGGCGCGGTGCGGGGCGAAGGTGCTGCATCCGGATTCGGTGATGCCGGCGATCCGGCAGCATATCCCGATTGTGATCCGCAATTCCAGAAATCCGGCGAATGAAGGAACGCGCATCGTTCCCGGGGCCACGGGCTCGGGCATGGTGAAATCGATCGCGTGCCGGCAGGAGGTGATGGTCCTCGAAATCCGGCCTGATGGCGCAGGCCAGACGGAACCGGATGCAGCGGCGCTGGAGCAGCTCTGCGACGGGAAGGCCGGGTCGCCGGAATGGATCGGGCGACAGGGAAGGTCCGCGTACCTGGCAGTTCGCGAGGACGCGATTCCGGATCGAGCGCGTCCGCCGTTTGAAGGATGCATGGAGGTCCGCATTCACCCTGGGTCGGCGATTCTAACGCTGGTGGGCGATCGGGTGGCGAGCACTCCGGGCGTATGCGCAAGGGTGAGAAACGCCCTGAAACAGATTCCGGCGATGGTGCTTGATGCTCCGCAATCGGAGCACGCGCTGGTGGTTGTAATTGCGCAATCCGAGCTCGCGAAAGCGGCGGCAGTGCTGCATCGCGAGTTTTTCGCGCAGCCCGATGCGTCGTTGTTCGCAAGCTGCCGCGGGGCGGCGGTGGAATTGCGCGAAGATTCTCAAGCATTTGAGACATCCGCGGCGGTGCATGCTGCGCCGAAACTGCGACTGGTTCTGCAACTGGGGCGCTAAGCGATCTTTTCGGGTACCATCAGAGATTGCAGCACCCCAGTAGTCCTTCATGGAACCGCGGACGACAGTCCGCCGTCATAAGTAACATAGGATCCTTTACAGCAGACTGCGGAATCAGTGTCGGTATTGCCGGCGGAGGCATCGGCGGAGTCGCGGCCGCAGTCGCGTTGGAACGGGCCGGAATCCGCGCGACGGTCTACGAGCGGGCTCCGGAATTGCACGAGGCCGGCGCGGGGATGATGTTGTGGCCCAACGCGACGCGCGTGCTGAGGGATCTCGGTGTGCTCGAGCAGGTGGCGTCGCGGAGCGGTCCGAACAAAAATTTCCTGGTTCGCAGCGAGCGCGGGAGAATCCTGATGAACATCCCGCTGGGGCGATTCGACGTGCCGGCGCTGTGCACCCGGCGCTCGGATCTGTTGAGCGCGCTGCTCGCGGCGTTACCCGCGGAGCGCGTCCGTCTGGGGCACGAACTGAGCGGCTTCGAGCAAAACGAATCAAGTGTCGGCCTGCGTTTCGCGAACGGGGCGGCGGCGGAGCACGATGTGCTGATCGGCGCGGATGGAATCCGAAGCCGGGTGCGGGCGGAGCTGTTCGGCGCTTCGGATCCAATTTATCGCGGTTACATAGTCTGGCGAGGGATCGCACGCTACGATGGCGACGCGATGCCGGACGGGACGAACAGCGAGACTTGGGGGGCCGGAAAACGGTTCGGCATCCTCAACACGGGGCAGGGACGATACACGTGGTATGCGGCGGTGAATGTGCCTCGCGACCATCCCGATGATGCGGGCGGGCGGAAGCAGGAATTACTCCGGATGTTCGAAGGCTGGCACGAGCCGGTAGCGGAATGCATCGCCTCGACACCGGAGGAGGCGATTCTGAAAAATCCCGCGTTCGATCTGGCTCCGCTGGCGCGCTGGGGCAAGGAGCGGGTGACGCTGCTGGGCGACGCGGCGCATCCTTGTACGCCGAACCTCGGGCAGGGCGGATGCATGGCGCTCGAAGACGCGCTGGTGCTGGCGAAATCTCTGGCGGGGAGCGGCACAGTCGACGAGGGACTGCGGCCTTACGAGTCGGCACGTCTGCGCAGGACCAGCCACGTGCAGAAACGGTCGCGGCTGATGGGGCGCATCGGGCAATGGGAGAACGGAGCGGTGGTGGCGGGGCGGGGCGTCGTCACCAACCTCCTGCCGGCGCGGTGGTTCGAGCATAATTTAAGAAAGATGTACGCGTATGAGACGTAGTCTGCTGGCGGTGGCGATCACGCTTCCTTTGCTGAATGCGCAGGACGCGTCCATCGACGTCACGCGCAGCACGATCACGATTCACGTCGGGAAAACCGGGCTGTTTTCGGCGGCCGCGCATGAGCACTGGGTGAGTGCGCCGATCGCGTCGGGAACCATTCGGGAGTCGGGGACGCCGGGAGTCGAGTTCAAAGTCGAGTCGGCGAAAATGACGGTGAAGCCCGATCCGAAAGTCGACGCGAAGACGCAGGCGACGATCCAGAAAGACATGGAGGACATGACGCTGGAGACGAAAAAGTATCCCGAGATTTCGTTTCAATCGTCGCGAGTGGAGACTACGGGCTTCGGACAATGGAAGGTGGAGGGCAATCTTTCCCTGCACGGCGAGACCAAGCCAATCAGCCTGGCGGTGAAGCGGAGCGGCGGTGCCTGGACCGGCCACACCACGCTCAAGCAGACCGATTTCGGGATTAAACCGATCAGCATCGGCGGCGGAATGATCAAAGTCAGGAACGAAATCGAGATTGACTTTCAGATTTACGCGAGCGGGAAGTAATGAGCGCGTCGGTGCAATATCCGGTGGACGTCGGCCGGGTACGGGCGCATTATGACCGGCTGGCGCATCTCTATCGCCTGTTCTGGGGCGAACATCTGCATCATGGCTATTTCGAGAACGGCGAATCGCCGGCGCGGGCGCAGATTCAATTGATGGAGCGGCTGGCCGGGATTGCTGAGATCCCACACGGGGCGCGGGTGCTGGACATCGGATGCGGCGTGGGCGGATCGGCGATGTGGCTGGCCAAACGGTCCGGCTGCGACGTGACCGGGTTGACGATCAGCCCAGTGCAGGCGGGTATCGCCTCAAAAAAAGCGGCGTCGCGCGGATTAAGCGATCGGGTGCGATTCGAGGTGCGAGACGCGAATCTGTGGGAACCTGATCCGGAGGTGTTCGACGCGGTGTGGATCATGGAGAGCAGCGAGCATTTTCCGGATAAGCCAGGTTTTTTTGACCGTTGCGCGCGAACCTTGAAGCCGGGTGGAACGCTGGCGGTGGCCGCCTGGCTGCGGCGCGACCGCGAGATGCGCGAGGACGAAGCTCCGCTGATCGCGGCGGTGGCCGAGGCCATGATGAGTGCGAGCCTCGATACGCTTTCCGATTACCGGCGATGGATGGGAGACGCCGGCCTGACGGTTACGGCCGCGGAAGATATTGCGCGGCAGGTGGCGCCGACATGGTCGCACTGCGCGCGCATCGGGGCGAATCCCCTGGTCAGGCTACTGCTGCCCCTCACGGGCGAGGCGACCCGAAGGTTCGTACGGGCTTTTCCGCTGATGGTGCGGGCGTACGCGCAGGGTGCAATGGCGTTCGGGCTGTTTGCCGCGAAAAAACCCGCCTGAGCCTTCCCCATTTGCCGGAAAAACTGCGGGGCCGGAGTTTGGTCAATACGATAGCGAAGCGGTCCACCGATTGCTGGTCAGATCGCCGTGTTGATCTGGATCGCGATCGCAGCCACCTGTGATCGTCGGACTTTGCGGAGCGGTGTTGTTTCTGTGCGGCGTCTGCCGCAGGCGGCTGACCGTTGACCGATCCGGCCCCCGGCCTTAACAAGATCCGTTGTTAAGTTTGTGAAAACAGATTGTAAACTCCGCCACAAACGGCAACCGCGCGGTTTATCATCGCATCAGCGATATCATGCGCGGCGATTTCAGAAGCCTTAGATCCGGCAATTTGCGAGTGATCCCCGAAACTACCGGGTTCATCATGCGAAGGGCCCGGTTATGAGAGCACTCAGCCGGTGTCTCGGTGCCAATGAACTTCAAGAAAATAATCATCAACACTTCTCTGATTGTGCTGGCGATCGCTCCGCCGATTCTCTACAGCTTTTATTACGGCCCGGATCCCGGTTATACCGGTGCTCCCGGCGACAACCCGACAGGCTGCGTGGCGTCGAGCTGCCATGTGGGAACGGTCAACTCGGGTCCGGGGTCGATCACGATAACGGCGTCGGGAGGAAATACGTACACGCCCGGCCAAACGCAACAGATTTCAATCAAGGTAACCGACGCGACGATGCGCAAGTACGGATTCCAACTCAGCGCGCGCGTCGATAGCGATCCGACCATGCAAAGCGCGGGAATGTTCAACGTGGGCAGCGACGGATTCACGCAGATCGTGGACTGCAGCACGCCGGGCGATACGCCGTTCAGCGGGGCATGTCCGGACGGAAACAGCCTCACCTGGATCGAACAGACGCTTTTCGGCTTTCAGGCGGCGAAAAATAAGGCGCCGGGATTCACGTACACTTTCACCTGGACTCCGCCGGCGACCGACGTCGGCACGGTGACGCTGTATGCGGCGGGAAACGCGGGTCCGGGGAACACGGTCGTTCCCACGGGCACGAATGTGTACATGACGTCGCTGCAGCTTTCGCCGCCGGCAGGCGGAGGCAGTGCGCCGGCGATCCAAGCGAACGGGATTCATCCGAACGATTCGGCGGGCACTACGATTCAACCGGGATCGTGGGTGTCGATTTACGGCGCAAATCTCGCACCATCCGCGGTTCAATGGAAAGGAAATTTTCCAACGACGCTGGGAGGTACGACGGTAAGCATCGATGGCAAGCCGGCGTATCTCTCTTATGTGAGCCCGAGTCAGATCAATTTGCAGGCGCCGGACGACGGCAATCAGGGGACGGTGAACGTAACGGTGACCAATGGCGGCGGGAGCGTAACATCCAGCGTGACGCTGGGACCATATAGCCCGGCGTTTTGCCTGCTGGACGCGACGCACGTTGCGGCGATCATCTTGCGATCGGACGGGTCAGGGAGTTTTGGTGGAGGCTCGTACGACATCGACGGGCCGACGGGGACGTCGCTGGGCTATAAGACGGTCGCCGCGAAGGCGGGCGATCAGGTGGTGATCTTCGGAGTGGGGTTCGGTCCGACGAGTCCGTTTGTCCCGGCGGGGCAGAGTTATTCGGGCGCCGCGCCGATTACCGGGAGCGTGCAGATCACCATAAATTCGGCTAGCGTGACTCCCGCGTTCGCGGGGTTGAGCGGCGCGGGGCTATATCAATTCAACGTGACGATTCCGGCGGGACTCGGACCGGGCGACGTGCCGTTGACGGCGATCGCGGGCGGGGTTTCTACGCAATCGGGAGTGGTCCTTTCGCTGCAATGAGGAACCTTTTGCTCAGATGGCTGATGTGTTTGATTCCGGTGGTCGCGCTGGCGCAGAATCCGGTGAAGACGGGATACGTCGGCAGCGAGGCGTGCAAGGTCTGCCATTCCGACATCTGGCTGAACTTCTACAAGAATCCGCATTATAAGAGCGTTGCTTCCGGAACCGAGTCGCCGGAGCGCACGGGATGCGAAAGCTGCCACGGACCGGGGGCGGCGCACGTGGAGGCTCGCGGAGGCAAGGCGACCATTCCGCACGCATTCTCTACCATGTCGCCGAAGCAGGTGATGGACGACTGCCTGCAATGCCACGCGAAGACCATATCGCGGGCCAACATTCGCCGATCGGCGCATACCGAGGCGGACGTGGTGTGCTCCAACTGCCACTCGATTCATAAGTCGAAGACGCCGAAGTTCCTGCTGGCGAAGGTGCAGCGAGACCTGTGCTATCAGTGCCACAGCGAAGTACGCGCGCAGTTCGACATGCCGGTGAAACATCGGGTGAACGAAGGGGTGATCGAGTGCTCGGATTGCCACAATCCGCACGGAACATTCGCGGCGACGTGGCATACGGGAGTGCGGCCGAAGATGGTTGGGCAGAGTCCGGGCGGCGAGGAGGCTTGTCTGAAGTGCCACGAGGATAAACGCGGGCCGTTCGTGTTCGAACATGCGGCGGTGCGGGTGGACGGGTGCGAATCCTGTCATGCTCCGCACGGCAGCACCAACGCGAAGCTGCTGAAGCGGCCGGTGGTTTATACGGTCTGTCTGGAGTGTCACAACGGCGCGGGGACATTCGGGCGGACCAATAACGGGGTGTATTCACTATCGCCTGCGCACAACATGCTGGATCCGCGATTCCAGAACTGCACATTGTGCCACGTGCGCATACACGGGTCGGATGCGGATCCGAATTTCCTACGATGATGCGACACGCTTTCATTTTCGTAATGCTGGCCGGGGCGCTCTACGCGCAGGAAACGGTGGCGCCGGCGGCCGATCAGACGGTGGGTCCGGCGCGAGGAGAATCGGTCGGCGATTACAACGTGGTCCAGTCGTGGGAGCTCGGGTACCGGTTCGCGCAGATCGCAGGGGATCAGGAAAAATACCGCAGCGACGTGAACTTCGGCAACGGCATCAGGCTGTTGAGCAGCTATCTGACGGTCAACTCCAAGGACGGGCACGGTAAGTGGTTCGACGAGATCGTTCTGACCACGCAGGGATTGGGCAATGATCCGTATGAGTCGGCCACGCTGCGGGTGCAGAAGAATCGTCTGTATCGTTACGATCTGCACTGGAGGTCGAACGATTATTTCAATCCGGGGCTGACCACAGCGGAGGGGCTGCATCTCCAGAACCTGAATCAACGCTGGCAGGATCATGACCTGGTGCTGTTTCCGGATAGCAAAGTTCGCTTCAAGGCGGGCTTCAGCGCCAACAATGAGCAAGGCCCGGCGCTATCGACGTCGAATCTGTTTGAGGATGAGCGCGGCGATATCTTCACGCTGTTCAGCAATGTCAAGCGGGTGTATAAGTCGTACCGGGTGGGCGCGGATTTCGATCTTGCCGGATTCAAGCTGTCGGTATTGCGGCGTTGGGAATATTTCGACGACTACACGCCGTTCACGGCGGGCGTGGAGACGGGGCTCAGCTCCATCGACCGCACCACGCTCACGAATTTCAATCGCGTGGAGCCTCTGCGCGGACGGACGCCGGGATGGCTGGTGGCGCTGACCACGGAGCGCAGCAAGTACGCGGTGAATGGACGCTTCACGTATGCCGACGGAACCGGGAATTTTCTGCTGGACGAAGCCGCCGTCGGGACCGGATTTATCGGGACCGAAAACCGGCTGGTCACCTCCTACGGCACGGCGCAAAGGCCGGTTCTGACCGGCGATCTCAACCTGAGCCTGTTTCCGACCGATCGCATCACCATCACCAACAACACGTCGGTGGACAACACGCGCATCGACGGGAATAATTTTTTCGAGCAACTGGACCTTTCGAACCTGACGACGTCGATCGTCAATTTTCAATTTCTGGGCGTGCGGCTGATCACCAATTCAACCGACGTGCATTTGCGCTTGACGAAGAAGCTGGACTTATTCGCCGGGTATCGTTATGTGGACCGGGAAATCAGGTCCATTCAATCGTCCGCCGACCCGTCGGCGCCGTTCACTAACGTGCTGTATGCGCAATCCGATCACGTAAGCGCGGGTGTCGCGGGTTTTAACTGGCGTATTGCCGGACCGCTGACGCTGCACGCCTCGACCGAGATCGGACGCAACGATAATCCGTTCTATCCCATCAGCGAGAAGAACTATCAGACCATCGACGGACGGTTGCAATATCGGCGCAAATCGGTTTCGATGTCGGCGGGGTACAAGGAATACTACAACAACAATTCGATCACGCTGACGGCTTACAATGCGCATTCGCGGACCTATTTCGCCAACGCGTCATGGAATGCGCGGGACTGGCTGTCGCTCGATTTGGGATATACCAAGCTGCATTTGGATACGGCCGGCGGGATCGCATTTTTCGCCGCGTCGACGCTGACCGCCGGGGAATCCGTGTACATCAGCAATATCCACGCGGCGAATTTAGGGGCTCGGATCGCGATGGGGAAGCGAGCCGATCTGTATCTGGGATACAGCATCACGAAAGACACCGGCGACGGGCGCTCGTCTTTACTGCCGGGGGGCACGGTGGCGGGGTTGCTGTATAACGTGCAGACGTATCCGCTGACGTTCGCGTCGCCGCTGGCGCGGCTGACGGTGCCGATCACCAAAAAAATCAAGTGGAACGCCGGGTATCAATACTACGGCTATAACGAGCAGTTCGGGTTGTATTCGATTTTGCAAAATTATCACGCGCACACGGGCTACACCAGTTTGCTGTTCGCGTTCTAGCGCCAGGGTTGCGCTTCGCTTCTGAATGTATTATTATTCAGGTGACTGAATAAACATTCAGTCGCGTGGAGGAATGCCCGTGGCCGCACCCATTTCGAGTTTCCTGAAACCGCCGGTCCGGCATCTGGCGAGCGACCTGGACCTGTCGGTCGACGATCTGACGGCGTTGCTGGATCTGGCCGGACAAATGAAGCGGGCGCCGAGCCGTTTTACGAAAAAACTGGCGGGACGGTATTTGTCGCTGCTGTTCGAGAAGCCTTCGCTGCGGACACGGATGACCTTCGAACTGGCGATCAAGCAGCTTGGCGGCGATGCGGTTCTGGGGAACGGGCCGATCGACGAACGGGAACCGCTGAAAGACGTCGCGCGCAATCTGGACCGCTGGACGCACGGGATCGTGGCGCGGGTATTCGCGCAATCGACCATTGAGGAGATGGCGGAGTGGTCGCGCGTGCCGGTGATCAACGCGCTGAGCGATCGTTTCCATCCCTGCCAGGCGCTGGCGGACGTGCTGACGCTGCAGGAGCAGTTCGGCAAGATCGATGGATTGAAGCTGGCGTTCGTCGGCGACGGAAACAACGTCGCGCATTCGCTGATGCTGACCGCTGGACGGCTGGGCGTGCAGGTGGTGGTCGCGACGCCGGAGGGCTACGCGCCCGATCCGGAAATCGTGGAAGTCGCGTCGAAAGCTGGAGCGATTACGGTGACTCGCGATCCGGCGGAAGCGGTAGCCGGCGCACATGCGGTGTACACCGACGTCTGGGCCAGCATGGGCCAGGAAGCGGAAGCGGCGGAACGATCGCGCATTTTCGCGCCCTATCAGGTGAACGAAGAGTTATTCGCGAAGGCCAGGCCCGACGCGGTATTCATGCACTGCCTGCCGGCGAAGCGCGGGCTGGAAGTGACCGATGCCGTGATGGAATCCGCCAGCGGTCGGTGATGTTCGATCAGGCGGAGAATCGGCTACACGCGCAGAAGGCTTTGCTGGCGACATTGCTGGGTCTGAGCATATTAGCTCCCTGGCTGGGACAATACAATTTATGAATAAACCGAAGAAGGTGGCGCTCGCCTACTCGGGCGGGCTGGACACGTCCATCATCATTCCGTGGCTGAAGGAAAACTACGGCTGCGAGGTCGTCGCGGTGTGCGGCGATATCGGGCAGGGCGGCGATGAGCTGACCGGCCTGGAGGCGAAGGCCCGCAAGACCGGCGCGTCGCGAAGTTCACGTCGCCGATATGCGCGAGGAGTTCGTCGCGGAATATTTGTGGAAGCATGGTTCGCGCCGGCGGCGAGTACGAGCACAAGTATTTGCTGGGAACATCGATCGCGCGGCCGCTGCTGGCGAAGAAACAGGTGGAAGTCGCGCTGGCGACCGGTTGCGACGCGCTGGCGCACGGCTGCACCGGTAAAGGGAACGACCAGGTTCGTTTCGAGCTGACCTACAAGGCGCTGGCTCCGCATCTGCCGGTGATTGCGCCGTGGCGCGAGTGGGACATTGTTTCGCGCGAGGACGCCATCGAGTACGCGGCGAAGCACAACGTGCCGATCTCGCAGACCACCACGAAGATTTATAGCCGCGATCGCAACATCTGGCACATCTCGCATGAAGGCGGCGCGCTGGAAGATCCGGCCAACGCGGCGCCGGATGAAGTATGGATGCTGACCAAGAGTCCCGCGGAGGCGCCCAATAAGCCGACCGACGTGACCATCGGCTTCGAAAAAGGCCGGCCGGTTTCGGTGAACGGCAAGGTTCACAAGTCGGCGGTGGCGCTGCTCGAAGAGCTGAACGCAATCGGCGCGGAGAACGCCGTCGGGCGCATCGATCTGGTGGAGAATCGTTTCGTCGGCATGAAATCGCGCGGATGTTATGAGACGCCGGGCGGCACGCTGATCATGGCTGCGCTGCACGAGCTGGAATCGCTGACGCTCGACAAGAGCATGGCGCATTACAAGGAAAAGCTGGCGCTCGATTACGCGGAGATGGTTTATAACGGCCTGTGGTTCACGCCGCTGCGCGAATCGCTGGATGCATTTTTCGAAAAGGCGAGCGAGACCACCACCGGCGAAGTCACGCTGCGGTTGTACAAGGGAAGCTTCCAGCCGGTATCGCGCAAATCGCCCTATTCGCTGTATTCGCTCAACATCGCGAGCTTCACGATGGGCGCGGAATACGATCAGAAGGACGCGCGCGGATTTATCAACCTGATCGGGCTGCCGATCCAGGTGCGAGCGTCGCTCAAGAAGGCCGCGAAAGCAAAATGAAACTTTGGGGCGGCCGCTTCGAGGCGGGACCATCGGAGGTTTTCGAGAAATTTTCGGGCTCGCTGCATTTCGATAAGCGGCTGGCGGATGCCGATATCCGGGGCTCGCAGGCGTATGCGCGAGCCTTGGAGCAGGTCGGCGTGCTGACGTCGGCGGAGCGCGAGCAGATCGTCGCGGCGTTCGACGTGTTGCGGGAAGAAGCACGCACGCCGGCGTTTTATGAAGGCGCCGACGATGAGGACGTCCACACGCTGGTGATCCGCAAACTGAAGGATCGCGCGGGCGCTCTGGCGGATAAGATCCACACCGGGCGAAGCCGCAACGATCAGGTGTCGCTGGATATACGGTTGTGGCTGCGCGAAGAAATCGACGGGTCGCGGCAGTCGCTGGCCGGATTGATGGGCGCTTTGATCGGCTGTGCGCGCCGCAATCCGGACGCCATCGTATGCGGGTACACGCACACCCGCCGCGCCCAGCCGGTGCTGTGGCCGCACTATCTCCTCGCCTATTTCGAGATGTTCGCTCGCGATTATGAGCGATTGACGGAGGCGCGGGCGCGGGTGAACGTCATGCCGCTTGGCAGCGGAGCTATGGCAGGGTCGGGGTTTCCCTTTGACCGCGAGGCAATAGCCCGCGACTTGGGATTCGACTCAATTACCCGAAACTCGATGGACGTTTCGGGCGATCGCGACTTTGCGCTCGATTTTTTGCACGCGGCGTCGCTCGCGATGCTGCATCTGAGCCGCCTGGCGGAAGACTGGATCCTTTATTCTGGCGAAGAATACGGCTGGCTGGAACTGGGCGACGGCGTGACCACCGGCTCCAGCATGATGCCGCAGAAGAAAAATCCGGATTCGCTGGAGCTGATTCGCGGAAAATGCGGCGCGGTGTTCGGGGATTATTCGGCGCTGTTCCTGATCATGAAGGGGCTGCCGATGACCTACAACCGCGACATGCAGGAGGACAAGCCGCGGATCTTTGACGCGGCGGATCAACTGCGCGGGTCGCTGGATATGGCCAGGGTCGTGGTGGAAACGACGCGTCTGCGAACGGGTCCGCCGGAGGAGGCGGTGCAATCGAGCTGGGCCGTGGCGACGGATCTGGCGGATGCGCTGGCTCGCAACGGGACGCCGTTTCATCAGGCTCATAAGATCGTGGGACGACTGGTGCTCGAAAGCGTTCGGGCGTCGAAAAAACCGGCGGACTGGACCCCGGAAACGCTGGCGGCGTTCGACCCGGCGCTGACCCCCGCGATGGCTCGCTATCTGAACGCCTCGGAAGGAATCCACACGCGGGAGCTTCCCGGCGGGACCGGACCCAAAGCGGTGGCGCGCGCTTTGGATGAAGCGGAGGCGCGATTGAACGCACTGCGCTCATGAATAAAAGTTATCGCCAGGGACAGATCGCTAAATTGATTCGCTCTCGCGGGATCCATACGCAGGAAGACCTGGCGAAGGCTCTACGGACCATCGGCATTCCGGCGACTCAGGTGACGCTATCGCGCGATATTCGCGAACTGGGATTGATCAAGACCCCCGACGGGTACGTGCAAGGGGCCACGGAGAGCGCGCCCACCGGTCCGGAGCTTGCCACCTTGATTCGCGATTATGTGCTGGATATCCGGCTCGCGCAAAACTTACTGGTGTTGCGTACGCCTCCGGGCCATGCGAACGCGGTCGGCGTCGCGCTCGATAAAGCGGAGTGGATCCAGATTACCGGCACCATCGCGGGGGACGATACCGTTCTGGTAGTCGCGCCGGACGCGAAGACAGCGGATGCGCTGAAGGCCACGTTTCTGCGCATGTTGCGGTAGTCATTTGGGCTCGACGATCTCGCCCCAGACCACCTGGTACGCTTCGATATCGCCGTCCAGATTGTGACCGGCGCGCACGAATACGTGCAGGTTGACGTTCAGGGCCGCGCGATCGCGATCCACGCCGCCGGCGATATAGCGCGTATCCCCGCGCAGCATGACGGCGAGTGGGCCCTTAGGGGTACGCACGGTCATCAGCCCTGGGCCGAGTTTCGTCACCACGCCACCGAAGGAAAGATCGCCACGCGGCCGTTCCGGTTGCGGCAAGCGCCCGGCGAAGGCGTCGGTCCGGTGGACCGGATGCGCACTTACGACGTGCACCATGCGCGTGTAGCAGGCTGACGAGCCGGCTAGTCGGTCGGCCAGGACCTCTACTGGATCGTTCGCAGCCAAGCCGGTAATGGCGATCGGCTCATTCGACCGTTCGACGTAAGTTCGGGCGTCGTAGCGGCAGGAATAGATCGTGTTCTGGGCATTGCGAACGGTCAACACGCCGGAAGCAGAGGATCCGGACCATGCGACGAATCGCCCGTTCAGGATTCCGATCGGCATGCGGGTTTGGGCGTGCAGGACGGCGGCGAACAACATTCCGGACCAGGCCAGCATGCGCTTCTCACCGAGCACGGGCATCATTATATACAATCAGTAATTGACCCCCGCTCTTGAAGACGCAGGCTGTTGGTTTCTCCGCTCCGGAATTCGGATGGCGGAGGGCGGCGTCGCCCGCTATTACCGGTCGGATGAGGCGCGCAACGTCGCGGTTTCCACCGAAATCACGGGTTACGCGGTCAGCGCTCTGGCTTATCTGACTTCGCTCAGCGGGCGCGCTGATTTTCTGGATGCCGCATGCGGCTCAGCTCGTTATCTGACGCGCATCGCCTGGAATCCCGATGCCAGCACGTTTCCGTTCGAGCCGGGCTCGCCACTCGCGTACTTTTTCGACATCGGGATTATCGTTCGCGGACTGATCGCGGCGCACCGCGCGAGCGGGGACGATGAATTTCTAAAGTGTGCGGAACGAGCCGCTTTGTCGCTGGCGTTCGATTTTATCGGCGACGACCAGTTTCACCCGGTGATCACGTTGCCTGAAAAGCAACCGCTCCCGTACGAGCCACGATGGTCGCGTAGTCCGGGCTGCTATCAATTGAAATCGGCCACGGCCTGGCGTGGCGACCGGAGGCGATCACGGTAAACGGCTGTTCGATTCGGCGGCAACCAGGCGTTGGCGGGTCACGAGGCATTCCTGGCGTCCGAGCGCGATCGCGAGAAGCTGATGGACCGGCTGCACGCCTATTGTTATTTTCTGGAGGCGCTGCTGGCGGTGACGGACCGTGACGATGCTCGAGCCGCGCTGGCCTGGGGAATCGACCGCGTCGCCGGGTTGTTGCGGGAAATCGGGCCGGATTTCGAGCGGTCCGACGTGTGCGCGCAACTGCTGCGAGTCCGCCTGATCGCGCATCATCTGCATGCCGTGGCGCTGGACGAAGCGGCTGCTGAAGAGGAAGCGCGCCGGGCGTCGTCGTACCAGTCCACCTCTTCCGATCCCCGGCTGGGCGGCGGATTCTGGTTCGGGCGAAAGGGCGGCGAAGTGTTGCCCTTCATGAATCCGGTGTCGACGGCGTTCTGCCTCCAAGCGTTAGCATTATGGGATCAGCATCGGAACGAAACGTGGCGTTTCGAGCTGCATCAACTTATTTGAACGAAACTATCAAGGTTCTGTTTGCGTCCGGGTCCGAGCCGGTGATCGCCCGCGCCCTCGAGCAGCTAAAAGACATCTTCCCGGAGCTGCCGCTGGTCGTGGTGGCCGAATTTCCGCCGCCGGCGGGCGAATGGATTCCCTATCACGTGAAACGCGGTTGGCGCGAGAACCGCGAATTCATCCGGGCCAAGCTGGCAGATAGGAAGATCCGGATCGGCGCCGTAATCCTGGAGCCGCGAACGCCGTTCCGCGCTCTCCGCTGGATCGGGTTCGCGCTGGCGCCGTTTTATCTTCTGGCGTTCAACGAGCAGGGCGAGCATTTCATGCTTCGCCCGAAAAGCCTGCCTTCGATTGGCCGCCACGGGTGGTGGCGCGTGACGAACTATCTTCGCTGGCAGACGCATCCCGGTGGATGGATGTATACCCAGTTCTGGCGTCTCGTCCATCCGCGGGAGCTGCGGCGTCCGATGTATTATCGGATGGCGCTGGTGCGCGTTCAATTCGAAAAAGAGCAGGAGGAGCGGCCGGTTCCTTACCAGGCCGCTTCGACGCCGGGTATTTCCGTGGTGATTCCGTCGCGAAATGGGCGCGAGTTGCTCGATCGCTGCCTGCCCCGCATTTACGACGCCGATGAGATCATCGTCGTCGACAACGGATCGGACGACGGCACCGTCGCCGCGCTGCGCAGCGAGTTTCCTTCGGTCACGGTGGAGCATAGCGCAGAGCCCTTATCGTTCGCGCGGGCGGTGAATCGCGGCCTGCATCGCGCCCACTTTTCGCACGTATGCGTTTTGAACAACGACATGCTGGTCGAGCCGGGATTTCTGACCGAACTGCGGCGCGCATTCGATCAGGTGCCGGATCTGTTCTGCTCGACGGCCCAGATTTTCTTCCCCGCGGGCCAGCGCCGCGAGGAGACCGGCAAGACGGTGATCCCGGCAGCGCGGGCGCTGACCGATTTTCCGATCCGCTGCGACGAAGCGATCGAGGGTGAGGATCTGAGCTACGTCCTCTACGGCAGCGGCGGATGTTCGCTGTACGATGCGGCGAAGCTTGCCTCGCTCGGCGGATTCGATGAAATTTACGATCCGGCGTACGTCGAGGACCTGGATGTGGGCGTTCGCGCATGGCAGCGTGGATGGCCCAGCGTTTATTGCGCCGGCGCGCAGGTACTGCATCTTCATCGAGCGACTACTTCCCGGTATTTCACCGAAGAACAGCTCGATCAGGTGCTGGAGCGCAATTTCATTCGCTTCCTGGCGCGATCGATCGCGGATCGGGCAACCTTTCAACGCATGTGGCGCGAAAATGTGGTGCGCCTGAATCTGTCGAAAAAGGTGGATGCCCTGGCGTTCGCGTCGCGTCAGCGGATTTCCCGGCACACCCAGGAATCGGCGCAGTTTTTCGATTTGAATAATGGTGAAGTCTCCGTGTTCCCGGGCCGCGCGGCCTCCGGGAAACCGGTGGTGCTGGTGGCGAGCCCGTATCTTCCGTTTCCGCTCTCGCACGGGGCGGCCGTTCGCATTTACAACCTGATGCGCCGCGGCGCCCAGGATTTCGATCAGGTGCTGGTCGCGTTTGTCGAGGATCCGCGCCCGGTGCCGCAGGAAATACGCGATATCTGCGTCGAGATCGTGACCGTGCGGCGCGCCGGAACGCATGCGTTCCCGTCCACGCAGCGGCCCGATACCGTTGAGGAGTTCGACTCCGCCGCGTTCCATGCGGCGCTTCAGCAAACCGTCCGGAAATGGCGGCCGCGGATCGCGCAATTGGAATTTACGCAGATGGCCCAATACGCGGAAGATTGCGCACACGCGCGCACCATGCTGGTGGAGCATGACGTAACCTACGACCTGTACGCGCAAATGCTCGCGCAGACCGAGGACTGGGAGGTTCGCCGGCAATATGATCGCTGGCTCACTTTTGAGCAATCGGCTTGGAAGCGCGTCGACCGCGTGGTGGTCATGTCGGAAACCGACCGTCAGCAAGTAGCGGGCTCCGTCGTCGTGGCCAACGGAGTGGATCTCGACCGCTTCCAGCCGTCCGCCGATTCGCCGGATCCGCGGCGGCTGCTGTTCATCGGATCCTTCGCGCATCGGCCCAACGTTCTGGCGATGGAGTTTTTCCTGCGCGAGGTGTTCCCGCGCTTGTCGAATGTCACGCTGCACGTGATCGCGGGGATGCGGCATGAACGGTTCTGGAACCTGCAGCACGCAGGCGTCGAGATCGAGGGGTTCGTGTCCGATGTTCGCCCGGCGTACCGGCGCGCGACGCTGGTGATCGCTCCTCTGGTGGCTTCAGCGGGCACCAATATCAAGATCATGGAAGCGATGGCGATGGGCAAGGCGATCGTATCGACGCCGGCCGGCATTCACGGACTGGAACTCGAGCGGGACCGGGACGTTATCGTCGCCAACTCCGCGGAAATCATGGCTGCCGCGATTACTCATCTGCTGGATCATCCGCAGGATCGCCGCGAGCTGGAGCGCAACGCGCGCGCGACGGCCGAACGCCTTTACGACTGGAACACCATCGCCGCGGGTCAGCGGGAAGTCTACGAATCCTTGCTTTCCTAGCTGCGTTTGGCGAAGATCGCGTAGTCCAGACCACCGAAGAACGCTTCGCGGACGCCTGCGGGCAGTTCCGCGAGCGACGGCATGGTCTCGACCGCCGGGAACAACTTCACGATATCGATGTTGATGAAGCCGGCTTCTTCCAGATAAAAACGCAGCAGCGGAGCAGGAACCGGGCGGGTGTGGGTCGGATCGATGTAGAAATGCGTCGCGAAAATCGCGAGACATTCGGGATTGGGTGTCTCGATGGCTGCTAGTGCTCCGCGCTTCATTTTTTGACCAAGCAGATTGACCAGATCGGGCAATCGCTCCGGCGGAAGATGCTCCACCACCTGCGAGCAATACGCGCCGCCGAGCGAGGCATCGTCGAGGTTGCGCAAATATTCGAACAGGTCGGCGCGCTCCGCGCTCAATCCCTTCGATCGGCACAGCGCGACCGATTCGTCGCTCAGGTCGATGCCGTGCGCCGATAGTCCGGCGGCGCGCGCCGCTTCGAGAAATTCGCCGCGTCCGCAACCGATGTCGAGAATGCCGCCGGCGCCCGCAAAACGGTCCAGGTACATTTTCTGATGCTCCCGGATTTTTTCCTCGGAGCCGCGGAAGCGGTGAGCGAAGCTGAGCCAGTCGATCGCGATCGGGGCCGGAGCCGCCGCAACCGGAGCGGACGCCGACGGAGTTGCCGCCACGGCCGGCGCCAAGGTCATGCGCTGCCGGATCAGCTTCAATTCCGCATACAACATCCGCTCATATTCGCCGCGCAGCTTTTCGACGTCGGCGCGAAGCTCCGCCTGCGTCTCTTCCATGCCACGGCGGAAGGTCTGGTCGAATTCGGCATGTTGATGCTTCGCCAGCGTCCAAAAGCTCTGTTCGCTTTGTTTGAACGATTCCTGCACCAGCGTCACGCGATGATGAAAGGCCGCCTGCAACTCAGAAACCGTGCGCAGCAGATGGATTTCGCTCTTATCGCGGCGCTGCTCGAAATCGGCGCGCCACGCAGGCCAGTGCAAGCGGATGTCCTTCAGTTCCTCAGCTTCGCGATAGAGAATGACCAGTTCCTCGCGATGCAGCCGTTGCATTTCCGCGATGCGCAGGGCGAGCCCGGAGAGCGCGCGATTCATTTCCGACATGGCATCGATCGAGGTCTGCACCGTGCGCATTACGGCGTGGTTGAACTCCACCTGCTCGCGGACGTGCCAATCGAGCGCGCGGGCGACCTGGCGTTTGAAGAACTGGATGACCGAATTCTTGAGTCCGGGCGGGCGTGGATTCACGGTGCCGATCGCCGCGACCTTCGCCTCCGCGGCGTCGCGGGCGTGGACGATCGGCATCAGGTCGGGCGCGGCGATTCCGTCCAGGCCCAGCGATCCTTCGGGATGGCGGGCGCGCACCCGGTCGCGGACCTCGCGAATCGCCGCCGTCAGTTCGTCATCGCGCACGTTTGGCTCGTCTCCATTCGGCGGTGATTTTGGTGTAGACGCCGCCGCGCGGGGTAAAATCGCCCACCAAAGTCGCGGAGACCGGGCGAGTCGCTTTCACCACATCCCGCAACATGCGGTTGACGGCGTTTTCCTGAAAAATCCCCAGGTTGCGATACGCAAGTGTATACATCTTAAGGGACTTCAGCTCCAGGCATAATTTATCCGGCACGTAACGCAAGGTCAAGGTTCCATGATCGGGCAGCCCGGTTTTTGGGCACACCGAGGTGAATTCCGGCATGGTGATCTGGATTTCGTAGCCGTCGCGGAATTGATTCGGCCAGGTTTCGATTTCGGGCAATGGCACCCTGACGCCGGCTTCGGCGTGCTGGTCGGAATATTGTCGTTTCATTTCTGTTCTTGGATTTCGCGCGATAACAAGTCGAGAAACAGGCCGACATCGGTCACGACGCCGACCGCCTGACCGGTGCCGCGATCGCTGACCTTAGTCGCGACGGCGGGATTGATGTCGACACACACGATTTTCACCCAGCTTGGCAACATGTTCCCGGTGGCGATGGAATGAAGCATGGAACTGAGGCACAGCACCAGTCCCGCACCCTTCAACTGTTCTGCGTAAGCGTCTTGCGCGAGATTCATGTCAGTGATGGTGTCGGGCAGAGGACCATCGTCACGAAGACTTCCCGCGAGCACGAACGGCACCCCGGCCTTGACGCACTCGTACATCACTCCTTTGGTCAGGACGCCGGTCTCGACGGCTTGGGCGATGCTCCCGCGGTGGAGACGGCGTTAATCGCGCGCATGTGATTGCGATGGCCGTGCTCTTCCTGGCGCCCATCCGCCAGGCGAACGCCCAGGGAGGTGCCGAACAGCGCGGCTTCGATATCATGCACGCCCAAGGCATTTCCGGCGAGCAGTGCCTGTACCCACCCGGCGCGAATCAATTCGCTCAGCGGACGGGTGCCGCCGGTGTGCACCACCACCGGACCCGCGACCACTATGATCTTCTGTCCGGCGGCGCGGGCGCGCTGCATCAATGCGGCAGTCTGGCGGACCGCGGTTTCCACCTGGCGCTCCGACGATATTTCATTGCTCATGAAAGAGAACGACAGGCGGTCGCGCTCCTTCGATTCGGGGACCACGCGAATGCCGCGCATGCCGACCACCACGCGATCCCCTTGGCGCAGGTCGCGCAGCCGGCGGCAGACGGCGTGTCCCTGGTTCACGACGATCATCGCATCCATGCGCTGGTTTTCCACTTCGAGCCACTCGTCCTGGCTGCGAATCAGGGTCCGATGGTTGGTGGTCGAGTAAAAATCGTCCGGCGCGCATTTATCGCGTTGTACCGTTTCGAGGGCCGCATCGCCAGTATCCACCGGCGTGCAACCGAGGCCCACCAGGTGCGCCAGCACCTGTTGCATGTCGCCGGGCTGAGGAGTCTCCACCTTCATCCGCATGTAGGAGGGCTCGGCGTTGGTGCGCCCGATGCGGAATTGCTCCACCTCGAATTTGCCGTTGAATTCGACCACCGTATCGAAAATTCGCTCCATCAGGTGCGAATCGATCAGGTGGCCTTCGGCTTCGACGACTTCCTGTTGCATGGGTAAATCTCAGGATACCTTGCCTTTATCGGGCGCTGTCGCGCCGCCGTAATCAGACGCTGCCGCGCCGCGTCTTTTATCGGACGCCTCCGCGCCGCGAAGTATAATCCGGTCATGCGCCGCGTGCTGCTCCCTAATTGCGCATCCGTCAAGGTGACATTGAATTGAATGGGCTTCGATGCCTGCTGCAAGCCGTTCGCGTCGTACCCGGCTATCGGCGCCTCGACGTTCCCCGTTTGGCGGCCGCGGCGAAGGGTGGCTTGACGATCCACCAGACGCTGGCCGTCCAAGACACCACCAAACGTGTTCGCGTAATCGTTTACGACGCTCGCCGCAGTGCAACGGGATCGGTGACGGTGCCGGTGAAACCTTGAGAATTCTCGCCGGTTCGCGCAACTACTGTTCGTGCGGACCATCCTTGCCGGTCTCCTCTTTGCGAGTCTTCTGTGCGCCCAGAGCCACGTCGAATATGTAGGGGGCACAGCGGCGGCGATCGGGAGCGGGACGTCGGGACTGCTCGAAGTATCCGACGCGCATTACTTCGCGTTCTACACCAAGAAAGCGCAGGTTCGGGTTCCCTACACGCGGATTGAGACCCTTGAATATGGTCAGGCGGTCAACCGGCGGCTGCTGCTCGCGATCGCGATCTCGCCGGTATTCCTGTTGAGCAAGAAGCGCAAACATTTCTTAACGGTCGGCTATACCGATGACGAGGGTAATCATCAGGCACTGGTTTTCCAGGTCGACAAGAATGACATTCGCGCCACGCTCGCCAGTCTCGAAGCGCGCAGCGGACTCAAAATCCAATATCAGGACGAGGAAGCGCGCAAGACAGGCCACCCATGAAGGTCGCACTGCTGATTTTGCTGACTGCCCCCGCGATATTCGCGCAGGAAGATCTTTCGCCGCAGATTCTGACCATCAAGCGGGTGTTTGTGGATCGCCTGACCGGCGGGGAGACCGCGGCGCAGATGCGCGACCTGATCATCAGCAGCCTCAACGGTGCGAAGCTGTTCATCCTTACTGAGAATCAGGAGCGCGCGGACATGATCCTGCGCGGCGCGGCCGAGGATCTGATCTTCACCGATTCGTTCTCATCCTCCGACGGAATCAACATGCACGGATCCGCGAGCACCAGCTCCGGCACGGGAACCAATTCGCGCTACAACAGCTCCGGGTCGGGCTACGATTCGCGCAGCAGCCGCGGAGTGACTATGGGAGTCGGAGACAACGAATCGAGCAGCAGCAAGGAGCGCCGTCACGAAGCCATCGCGACCGTGCGGCTGGTGAATAAGGACGGCGACGTGGTCTGGTCGACCACGCAGGAGAGCACCGGCGCGCGCTTTCACGGCGCGAGCGCCGACGTTGCGGACAAAATAGCGCGGGCGCTTGCCGGCGACGTCGATCGTCTTCGGGGCCGGAAATAGACAACTACGACGTTAGGAGCGCCGATCCGGCGCATTCTTACCGATCAGGACAGTGTGCTGGCGTGGCGCTTCAGAATCTGCGGCAGGTTCTGCGAAAACGCCGAACGCGCCAGGACCATGTCGCATCCGGCTTCCTGGGCTTGTTGCTTCAGCTCGCCCTGCACGTGCGACACGTACCCGATCAGGCTGATGGATCGGGTCTGTTCATTCGCTTTCAGCTTCGCGATCAGGCCGACCGGATCGATACGGGTGAAATTCAGATCGAGAATCATGAGCGGCGGCATAGCCTGGGCCTTTTCAAGCGCGTCCTGCTCGCTCTTCACGAACTCGATCGCGAGACCGGCGCGCTTGGCCGACTCATTGATCTTGACGGTGAAAAAAAGATCCTCGACCACGGCCACGGCTTTCTTATTTGCCTCAGGAGACATAGTTCTTTCTAACGGATGAGCCTTATGGATGAAAAACGGGGAGGTGAACCCCGATGCTACCATATCGGCCGCGATCCGTCGCTCACTCTTACTTGCCGGATCCCCAAATCCCGCATGGTATGTTGAAGCTAGTGAGCGCAAATAATCCTCTTGCAGACCCTTTGCGTTTCGAACGTCGCGTGCCCGAGTGCGCCATTGTCATCTTCGGAGCGAATGGCGACCTGACCAAACGCAAGCTTCTTCCCGCGCTGTATCGACTCGCTTATGAACGCCGCCTGCCTGCATCCTTCGCCATTATCGGCAACTCCCGGACGGCCCTGAGCGACGACGAATTTCGAGAAAAAATGCACGACGAAGTGAAGCAGTTTTTGGAAGACAGCCCCTTCGACGAGGATCTGTGGACCAGCTTCGCGCGGAACCTATATTACATCGCCGGCGACTTCAAAGATCCCCAGCTCTATTCGGAGATATCCACGAAGTTGCAGGAGCTGGGCCAGAAGAACATCATTTTCTATCTATCGACCCAGCCCAGCTTTTATGAGCCGATCATCGAATCGCTCGGCCAGGCCAACCTCGCGCAAGCCCGTTCCGACGGTTGGCGGCGCATCGTTATCGAGAAGCCTTTCGGGCACGATCTTCAAAGCGCCCAGGATCTGAACCGGGCGATTCACCGCGTGGTCCCGGAGCAGGAGGTCTATCGTATTGACCACTACCTGGGCAAGGAGACGGTGCAGAACATTTTGGCGTTCCGCTTCGGCAACGGGATTTTCGAGCCGCTGTGGAATCGCCGCTATATCGATCACGTCCAGATCACCGCCGCCGAATCGATCGGCGTCGAAGGGCGCGGCGCATATTATCAGGAAGCGGGCGCGTTGCGCGATATGATCCAGAATCACCTGCTGCAGGTGACGGCGACGATCGCCATGGAGCCGTCCGCCGTGTTTGAGCCGGACGCGGTCCGCGATGAGCGCGCGAAGCTGCTGCGGTCCATCAAGATTATGAGTCCGGATCAGGTGCCGCTCTACGCGGTGCCCGGCCAGTATCGCGGGTTCCAGCAGGAACCGGGAGTCAATCCTCAATCGCAGACCGATACCTATACGGCGGTGACGATTTACATCGACAACTGGCGCTGGGCCGGGGTGCCGTTCTACATCCGGACCGGAAAGAAACTGCCGAAGCGGGTTACCGATATCGCGATCCAGTTCAAAGACGCGCCGCATGCGCTGTTTATTCCGCAGGACGGCGGCGCGACCACGCAGCCCAATCTGCTGATACTGCGGATCCAGCCGGAGGAAGGAATCTCGCTGCGATTCCTTTCAAAGCAACCCGGCAGCGGCATGCGTCTCCGGCCTGTATCGATGGATTTCAATTACGGCGCGAGCTTCGGCGAAAGATCGCCCACTGCGTATGAAACCCTGCTGGTGGACGTGATGGTCGGCGACGCGACGCTCTATACCCGCCAGGACATGGTGGAGGCGAGTTGGCGCGTGGTCCAGCCGATTCTAGACGCATGGGGATCGCGCAAGTTCGATTTTCCGAATTACGAACCCGGCTCCTGGGGGCCTTCCGCCGCCGACGAAATGCTGGCGCGAAATGGGCATCACTGGAGGAATTCCTGAGCCAGATGACTGCCGCGATCCAGCCCGAGAAGATTCTTCGCGATCTGCGCGAACTATGGTCGAGCCTGGGCCGCGAGCAGGAGTCCTCCGCGGCGTGCTGCGCGCCTGCGCGATGACGCTGATGGTGCTGGCGGATGGAGAAGGCGACGCCGAACAGGCCCGGCAGATTATCGGCGTGCTGATGCACGATCATCCCAGCCGCGCGATCGTGCTGCGGGCGGAGGAAGGCGCGGAGATGGACGCGCGGGTATTCGCCGAATGCTGGAAACCGTTCGGCAGCAATCAGCAGATCTGTTCGGAGGGAATCGAGATCACCGCCGACGCCGCCAATCTGGGCGACGTCGCATCGCTGCTGCTGCCGCTGATCGTGCCCGATCTGCCGGTGGTGATCTGGGCGCGCGGCCCCCGGTTCTTCACGTCGCGCTTTTTCGATCCGCTGTTTCCGCTGGCCGGCAAGATCATCGTCAATTCGCGGACGGCTCCTAACGCCCGGGGAGCGATCGCCGTCCTGAAGGAGCTGCGTGGCCGCGGACGCCGCGTGGCGGACCTGGCATGGACGGGGCTGACCGGTTGGCGCGAAGCTCTGGCGCACGAATTCGAACAGGATTGGACCGTGGATTCCGTGCGTATCGTTCACGGCGGACAGGCGGACACCAGCGTCCTGTATTTCAGCCGATGGATGGAGCGATCGCTGAAAGCGGCGCGGATAACCCTGGAATCGGCGACCGTCGATGCCGGACTGCAATCGGTGGAGGTCCACGGCGCGCGATCGGTCGCTATTCGCCGGCTCGACCCCACCTCGCTTGAAGTGGAAACCGAGGGGCACCGGTCGCGTTCGCTTTTGCCGGCCGCTACGGATGACGCTCTGATGCGAGAAGAACTGTCGATCCTCGGTCCGGATCGAGCCTTCGATCTGGTCTTATGCTGAAGGGTGCTGGGAAGATGAAGCCGCCCGACCAAGCCTGCGCTGAATACATCCTGACGAAACTCGACGCGGCCCTGAAGGAGCGGCCGGCTGCGACTTTAGCGATTTCCGGTGGCTCGTCGCCGAGTCCGATGTTCGAAAGATTCGCCGCCGCCGCGTTCCCCTGGGAACGCGTCCACTTATTCTGGGTGGATGAGCGGGCCGTTCCTCCGACCGATTCGCAGAGCAATTTCAAGCTGGCGAACGATACCTGGCTGCGGCCGGGAAATTTTCCGAGCGCCAATATCCATAGAATTTTCGCCGAGTTGGACCCGCCGGAAGCCGCCCAGCGCTATGTCCAGGACCTTCGCGCGTATTTTCAGTTGAAAGACGGCGAGATTCCCGTATTTGACGTGATCCATCAAGGCATGGGACCGGATGGTCACACGGCCAGCCTGTTTCCTGGCCAGCCTCTGATTGAAGACCGGACGGGCATCGCGGCGGCGGTGTTCGCGCAAAAATTCGAGCAGTGGCGCATCACGCTGCTGCCTGCTGTGCTGATCGCGGCCCGGCACACGGCGATGCTGGTGACCGGAGCCGACAAGACGGAGGCGATGCGCCAGGTGATCCATGGCTCCTACGATCCGCTGCACTGGCCGACGCAGGTAGTGTCGCGCCACGCCACGGACTTTGTGTGGTTCGTGGACGAAGCCTTAGCCTCTATCGCGAATTAAAAGGCCATGCTCACGCGCCGATCGATGCTGCCGCTGCTGACAGCGATTCCGGCTCGCAGGATTTACACCCCCGAAATCATCCCGCGTGCCAAGGATGTCAGGATGATTTTCGGGGGTGACGTGATGCTCTCGCGCTCGGTAGGCCGCCTGGCGCGCGAGCGCCACGATCCTGCTTCCCCGTTACGGGATCTTGCTCCAACGCTCGCGGCGGCCGATCTTACTTTCGTCAACCTTGAATCGCCCTTCTCCGATCGCGGCCGGCCGGTCGAGCAGGGGATGGTTTTCAAAACCGAGCCGGAGATGGTCCGGGCCCTGGTACTGGCCGGCGTCGACGTTGTCTCCACTGCAAATAATCACGCGCGTGACTGCGATGGCTACGGGATCCAATACACCCTGGATCTGCTCGCCGCCCACGGCATCGCCGCCGCCGGGACCGGCAAATCCGCCGGTGCCGCGCATGCCGGAACGGTGGTCGAGCGCAACGGAATCCACTTCGGCTTCCTCGCCTACACTTTTGACGAATCGAATGGCAATTTTAAAGACACCGACGATCGGATCGCCGTGATGGATCTTCGCCAGATGCAGGCCGACGTGCGATCCGTCCTGACCCGCGCCAGCGTGGCCATCGTTTCGATGCACGCCGGAGCCGAATATGCGGCCCGACCCAACACTCAACAGGTTGAGTTCGCGCATGCCGCTATCGAAGCTGGCGCGAAAGTCGTCGTGGGGCACCATCCCCACGTGGTCCAGGAATGGGAGCGGCGCGACTCCGGCGTGATTTTCTATTCGCTCGGGAATCTGGTGTTTGACCAGTTTCAGCGCGCCGACACCCAGCATGGAATGCTCGGCGAAGTTGTTTTTTCGGGCAGCTCGATTGCGCATGTGAATGTAATCCCTGTTGATATCGCGCGCACTGGCCCGCACCTCGGTGTCAAATCGATTGGCTCAGAGGCGCGCTATATTCCATAACCCGCGCGGACGGCCGCGAATCGCTCGAAAGGCGGGTTCGCCGGCGATGCATGAACTTCATAAGAATCAGCCCCGTGCCGATCAATAACAGCGTCCCCACTTCAGGAGTGGGCGCGGGCGCTTCCCCGAGTTCGAAATTGGCGATTCCGAGCTGATCGCTCGCTAAGATCGGCGAGATGACGACGCTGGTGATCGGCGTCGCACTCGTGAATCCGAAATAGATACTATCCGGCACGGCTCCGGACGCCTGCGCGGTGGTCACCGTGGCTCCCCCGTTCACCGAAATGGAGAACGAAAACGGCGTCCCGGAAAGGTCGATGATATCGACCCCGAAAGCATAAGCATTGGCGGAGAGCGGGATGGAAGCCGTAATCGTTCCTCCGGTCCCATGCTGGTCAAGGAGATCCGCACTCCAGGCAGGTATATTGGCGACGAATAAATCCGCGGCATTTTGAGCGTTGTTCTCGCCAGTGAAGGTGACGCCGCCTGCCAGCAGTCCTGCCGAGGTGTAATCCCCCGCCGCGATGGTGTTGAAATCGATGTTGGCGAAGGTCAGGCTGGCCGCCGTATTCATCGTGTTGGTTTCAAAGATGGCGCGGTCGCCCGTATCGGGACCACTCAGGGATTCCGCCGTACAAGGGTTCGAGGAACTGGTGCACGTTGTTCCCCACGCCGGCCCGATCACCAGGACTAATCCCAACACGGAAATTGCGAGGCATTTCTTGGACATTTAGGTACCCTCCTTGGCACACGTCACCCGTGACGGGGTGGCGATCACTCTAAATCGCTGTTCCGATTCAGGATGTTTTTCGATTTGAAAATGTGTAGCTTGAGGAAGCGATAAATCTCTCAGTATCCCGAGAGGATAATGCTGTATTCGCTTTCGGCCAAGACTAGTCCCTCTGACGGAAATTAGCGAGCTTGGGCGTAATAGCCGTTACGGGCGCGAACCGACAGATCGGGTCTGGTCATTTTGAGTTCCAGCTTGTGGAAGCGTCCGTCGCGGGCATCCTCGGGCGGCGTGAATCCGATGACATATTGGCTTCGGAGGTCGGTTTCGATCTTCGAAAAAATATCGTCCAGGTTTCCGCCGGGATTGGGAAAGGTGTAGCCGCCGGTTTCGTCCGTCAGCCGCTCCAGCCCGCGGACGGTTTCTTTCCGGCGCGATTGCAGTCCCGCCTGCGCGGGAGTCAACTCGGGATCCACGTACTTGATGGCATAGACCACGGTGGAGGCGTCCTGCAGGGACTCGATGGTGTCATCGAGAGAGTGGGGACTGCCGGTATCGAATCCGTCGGAGAGCACGATAAGCGCTTTGCGTCCGTTGGTCCAGCGCATCTTCTGTCTGGCCGCGGCATAGACTCCCATCCACAAGGCGGTTCCCCCGCAGCCGATCAGCGGGACGGCCTGCATGCACGGTTCACCGAACTGCGCGCCATAAATCTGAAGCCCTTCGATCTGTTCCACCCCGTGCCGCAGTTCGGCTGCCGACCCGGTCATATCGGTAACCAATTTCACTTCGGTAGCGACGGTCGCCAGAAACGCGCGATCCTTGGGGCCCAGCACCTGCGTCAGGAATTTCATTACCGTCTGGCGGTGCTCGTCAATAAACTCGGATTGGCTTCCGCTCACGTCGACGATCAGACCAATGGTCAACGGAAGGTCCGATTCCTGCCAGAGATGCTCCACTTTCTGCTCGCGGCCGTTGTCGTGGAGAATGAAATCCGAAGGCTGCAGACGTTTCGCGGGCACGCCGTTGTGCTCGGTGACGGCGCAAGTGATCGTCACCAGCCCGACGTTGACCCGTATATCGGCGCGTTGGGCGTTCAGAATGGAAGCGGCGAAGAATAAGGGCAGGATTCGCCCGCGCATAAAAAAGTCAGATCTTCGGCTTGGGCGGCGGCAATTCGCGCGCCGGACATAGCGATTCGAACCCCACGCGTTTATGAGAGCCATCGCAAAACGGTTTGTTTTCGGAGTGCCCGCAGCGGCACAGGCCGACCACGGTCCGTCCTGCGAGCCCGTAAGCATTTCCGTCCTGGTCGTGGACGGTGAACTCGCCTTCGACACGGATCGATCCATTGTTGAAAATCGTGACCTTCGCTGACATTATCCCGATGCTACCATGGAAAAAACATTCCGCCTTGCGGTAGCGCGCGAGCACCGATTCAAGCGACACTGGAAGGAGCAGAGGGAGCGGGTTGTTGGGCCTGGCCGACCTTCACGCGGGCGGCGCCGGGTACGGCGCTTGGGCAACGGCATCTTCCCGCTCGCATCCGGGTCCTCCGCTGGAGAACGGGAATCGATGATTCATCTGTCGAGTGATACGGAAGAAGTATTCGCGCAGGCTTTCAACTTCGCGCAGAAGCAAGTGCGGAAGCTGGTCGAAAAACATCCACAGTTTTATCCGTTGTACACCATGAACGGAGCCTGGAAGCACGATGGCCCGGCGTGGTCTCAGTGGTGCGATGGATTTCTGCCGGGACTGATGTGGATGTTTCACGAGCGTTCCGAGTCCGAATCCCCGGATTCGAAATATTGGCTGGATCAGGCCATCCGCTATACCAAGCCGCTCGAAGAACGCAAACAGGATCGCGACGTTCACGATCTGGGCTTTCTGTTTTTGTCCACCTATTATCGTTGGTATCGCCGATCGAAAGACCCGGTGTTGCGCGAGGTACTGATTGAGGCAGGCCGCACGCTGGCTTTGCGCTTCAAGGAAAAAGGTCAGTACTTACGCTCCTTCGTCGCCGACAATTCGCTGTTCATCGACACCATGATGAACGTCGGCATCATTTTCTACGCGGCGCGTGAAACCGGGGATAGGCGGCTGCGCGACATCGCGGTCCGTCATGCCCTCACTACTCGCCGGGTGTTGGTCCGGGGCGATGGATCGACGGCGCATGAAGGCATTTTCGATACCGACACCGGCGAATTTCTTCGCCAAACCACCCATCAGGGCTATCGCGGCGATTCCTGCTGGTCCCGCGGATTGGCCTGGGCGGTCTATGGTTTTACCAGTTCCTACGAATACAGCCGCGATCCGCATTTTCTCGAGACCGCTCAGGCCTGCGCTGACTTTTACATTTCGCACGCCAATTCCGACGGTATCCCGCCCTGGGATTTCAACGCTCCTCTGGAAAACCGGACGCTGATGGACACGTCGACCGCGGCCATTTTCGCCGCGGCTTTACTGCGATTGTGCCGGCTGGAGCCGGATTCGCTCAAAGGGCACTTTTATTGGATGACCGCTGTTCAGATCCTGCGGGCGCTGTGCGACCGTCACCTGGCCAAATCCGATCCCAAATGGGAAGGCATCCTCAAGGGCGGTGTGTACCACGTGCATAAGGGATTAGGCGTAGACGAATCGGTGATGTGGGGAGAATATTTCTTCTGCGAGGCTCTGGAACGAGTACTCTGGTAACCGCAGCGCGAAAAAGATTCGCGGTTGGAATCCCATTTGCAAGTCCACACGCTGCTTTGAGAAATTTCTGACGATTTCTCTTACGTGCCGGAGCACGTTCATGAAAAAACTTCTTATACTGAGTAGTTTTTGCCTGTCGCTTTTCGCCGATTCGCTGCCGCTAACGTTGTCCGACGGCGCTTCCTATCAAACAAACGCGGGTATTTCGCCGGGGGCGATTATCACGCTGAAAGGTCCGGGTCTCTCGATCGTGACCATGACCGCGCCGGACCCGACACACCCGCCGCTGAGTTTAGGCGGCCTTACCGTCACCATCAACGACCAACCCTGCCAGATTTATTACATCTCCCCGACGCAGGTAAACGCCATTGTCCCCTTGACCGCTACGCCGGGGAATGCCTTTGTAGTACTGCAATCGCCCGCCAGAACGGCGCAGACATCCACCTTTATTAACGCGACCAGCGAGACGGCGCTCTTTACCGCCAATGGAACGGGATCGGGCGATGGCGCGATCCTCAACGCCCACACCTATCAGGAAGGTCCCGCGAGCGTGACCACGGGCAGTTCGCCCACCTACCTGGCACTCTTTGGGACCAGTCTGGATAAGACGACCACGCCGACCGTTTGGATCGGCGGAATCGCATCGCCGCTGGTCCAGTATTTCGGCGATCAGGGCCAATATCCGGGGATGCAGCAGATCAACGTCCAGGTGCCGCCGCAGTTGCAGGGCGCGGGACGCGTCGAGGTGGTGGTGGAACAGAAAGGTCTGCGAAGCAACGCGGTCGAACAAGTGCTGCTGCCCAATCAGGCGGTGTTCCCCGACGATCAGCCCAATACGATCCGGAGCCGGGAGGCGGCTGCGGTCGCATGGGTGCCGGGTACAAGTCTGGCGCTGGTAGCCGATGAAAACGACGATGTAGTGCGCATCGTCGACCTGAATCAGAAAGTCGTCACGCACGTGATCGCACTGCCCGACGGAGCGGAACCCGACGCGATCGGCGTGTACCAGGACGGCAAGCAGGCCGTAGTGGCCGAGCGCGGACGAGGCGCCATCGCATACCTGGACCTGAGCGCGTACAACGTCGCGCAGGAATACCAGGTGGGAATCGGCCCGTCCGCGATCGCGGTTGCCGCGGATCAGGCGGTAATCCTGAACTCGGACTCGGACACCGTGAGTTTCTTTCAATTCAAGACCCCGTTTCTGGGTCCGTCGGTCACCGCGAACGTTCCGGTGGGGCGATTGCCCCGGGGCCTGGCGGTCGATTCGCAAAACGCCTACGTGACCTGCGAGAGCGCGGGCAGCGTAATGGCGGTGAGTCTGTCGAATCACTCAGTGACGACGACGTACAACTTGGGGGTCGATGTGCGGCCCGCGTCGATTCGCGTTCTGCCGGACTTCGGCTACTCCGTGATCGCGGAGCCGAGCGCGGGACCGGGCGGCAAGCTGATCTTCCTGAACATGGGCAACAGCCAGTTCACGTCGGTACAGGCGAATCCCGCGAATACCGGCGGCGCGAGCAGCATGGCGCAGGTTGGGCGACCAGCTTTATCTCGCCAATCAGAGCGACGGCAGCGTTACCACGACGCCGGTCAACATTCTGGCGTCCTCCCAATTGAGCCCCGCGAGCATTAAGCTCACGCCGACGAATTTCAGCGCCGGGCTGGGCACCAGGTCGCTGGACATCGATACGAAAGACAATCTGCTGCTCATGCTCAATGAAGGCACCGAAACGATCGGGCTCGCGAATCTGACGACGAATGCCGCGGCCGGGTCGATCGATGCGGTGAGAAGTTCAACCAGCGATACGGTGGACGATCATTCCGACCGGCTGGCGGCGCCGAATATGCCGACCATAACTTCGGTCTCGCCGACGGGAATGATCGGCGGCGAGGTGGGTCTAAGCACGACGATCACGATTACGGGAAAAAATCTCACCAACGCCGAACAGATCCTGTTGATCGATCCAGCGAGTGTTCCCGGGCTCGCATTCGGGAAGGGCAATGTGAATCGCGGCAACTTTGGCGTCAGCGATCCGGCATTCGCCATCACCAATATTCAGGCGAACGCTGCCGGAACCCAGGTGACGGCGCAATTGGCGCTCGCGTCGAATACCCAGGTTCGGACTCGCGTGATTCGGGTGTTGACTCCCAACGGCGAGACGAGCTTGACCAATGCCCCGACGTTCTCCATCGTATTGCAGTCGAATTAGGCGACGGTCCTACAACAATTCCGCGGCGCTAAAGAAGAACGGGATCTCGACCGCCGCCGTCTCCGGCGCGTCCGACCCGTGCACGCAATTCCGCTCAATCGACTGTCGCGAACATCTTGCGGATCGTGCCTTCCGCCGCGTTGGCCGGATTCGTCGCGCCCATCGTGTCGCGCCACTTCTTGATCGCGTCGGCGCGCTTCGAGCACCAGCACCACCACCGGTCCTTCGGTCATGAACTTCACCAGCGAACCGAAGAACGGCCGCTCGTGTGCACCCCGTAGAAGCTCTCGGCCTCAATCTGGCTGAGCCGCTTCATCTTCATTCCGGCGATGCGGAAGCCGGCTTTCTGAATCATGGCGAGAATCTCGCCGGTCTGTCCGGCCGCGACGGCGTCCGGTTTGATGATTGCGAATGTTCGTTCCATGTTTAGATGTTTCTTAGAGCCTGCTTTTGATCGTTTCGCCGATGTCGGCGGGCGTCGGGCACACGGTGATGCCGGCGGCTTTCATCGCCGCGATTTTGTCTTCCGCCTTGCCGCTGCCGCCGGAAATGATCGCGCCGGCGTGGCCCATGCGGCGTCCCGGAGGCGCGGTCTGGCCGGCGATGAATCCGACCACCGGCTTCTTCACGTTTGCCTTGATGATACGCCGCCGCGGTTTCTTCCGCGTTGCCGCCGATTTCGCCGATCATCACGATGGCGTGCGTGTCCGGATCGTCGTTGAACAGCCGGATCGCGTCGGTGAAGCGTGGTGCCGATGATCGGATCGCCGCCGATGCCGATGCAGGTCGATTGGCCGATGCCGAGCTTGGTCAACTGGCCCACCGCTTCATAAGTCAGCGTGCCGGAGCGCGAAACCACGCCGACGTGGCCTTGCTTGATGAATGTGCGCCGGCATGATTCCGATTTTGCATTTGCCCGGGCGAAATGATGCCGGGGCAATTCGGGCCGATCAGCCGCGTCGTCGGATGATTCTTCGAGATACGCCCAGGCCCGGATCATGTCGGCGGCGGGAATGCCTTCGGTGATGCAGACCACCAGTGCGATGCCCGCGTCGGCCGCTTCCATGATCGCGTCGGCGGCGAACGGCGGCGGCACGAAAATGACGCTCGCGTTCGCGCCGGTCGCCTTCACGCCATCGGCGACGGTGTTGAACACCGGCAGATCGAGATGCGTTTGTCCGCCCTTGCCCGGCGTGACGCCGCCGACCACTTTGGTGCCGTAAGCGATCGCCTGCGTCGCGTGGAACGTTGCCTTCTTTGCCGGTGAAGCCCTGCACCAGCACGCGAGTGTTTTCGTTGACCAGGACGCTCATTTGTGCCAACCCCACGACTTTCTCCGCCGCGTCCTGCATGCCGTCGGCGACCGTGAAATTGAATCCGGAATCCATGCAGAATCTTTCGCCCCAGTTCGACGTTGGTGCCTTCCATGCGCACCACGATGGGAACCTTGACCGCCAGTTCGCGCGCCGCGGCCACCACGCCGGTGGCCAGCGTATCGCAGCGCAGAATGCCGCCGAAAATATTGATCAGCACCGCCTTCACCGCTTTGTCGGAAAGCAGGATGCGGAACGCGTTCTTGATCTGCTCGGCATTGGCGCCGCCGCCGACGTCCAGAAAATTCGCGGGGCTGCCGCCGGCGTACTTGATGATGTCCATGGTGCGCCATGGCGAGGCCCGCGCCGTTCACCATGCAGGCCACGTTGCCGTCGAGCTTGATGTAGTTGAGGCCGAACTTCGACGCCTCCACTTCGAGCGGATCTTCTTCGTTCAGGTCGCGCAGCTCGGCCAGATCCTTGTGGCGGAACATCGCGTTGTCGTCGAGGTTCATCTTGGCGTCGAGCGCGAAGACCTTGCCGTCCTTGGTCAGGATGAACGGGATTGATTTCGGCGAGCGACGCGTCGATGCGCGTCGTTCGCTTTCGAGAGCGCGATCATCGCGTGCGGCCGCGAGGTTCGCCGGCCGGGCCGGTGATGCCGATTCCGAACGCCAGCTTGCGCGCCTGAAACGGCAGCAGGCCGAGGCCGGGCTCGATCGCTTCCTTTAAGATGCGCTCCGGCGTCTTGGCGGCGACCTCTTCGATCTCCATGCCGCCGTCGGCCGACGCCATGAAGACGTTCTTGCCGATCGCGCGATCGAGCACGATGCCCAGATACAGTTCGCGTTCGATCGGCAGCGTCTCTTCGATCAGCAGGCGCTTCACGACGCGGCCTTCGGGTCCGGTCTGATGCGTGACCAGCGTCATGCCGAGAATCTTCTCGGCGATGGCGCGGGCTTCGGCGGCGTCCTTCGCGACCTTGACGCCGCCGCCCTTGCCGCGTCCGCCGGCGTGGATCTGCGCCTTCACGACGACGCTGCCGCCGAGCTTTTTCGCCGCCGCTTCGGCTTCGTCCGCCGTGAGCGCCACTTCGCCTCGGGGCACAGGGACGTCGTACCGGGCAAGCAGGGCCTTGGCCTGATATTCGTGGATTTTCATGGGAGGCTGGAGAATTTTTAGTCTAGCAGAAAGTGGCGGGCGTTCTGGATTTCGGGCTTGCGATCACTGCTCTAGAGCAGCCGATTACGCACTTCGTCTACGAAACGAGCGAAGGTCCCGCGCGCCCGGCCGCCTCAGACTGGATTATTTTGGAGCTATGCCCCCCGATCGCGAGCGTCCTTATCACATCCAGGCGATTTACGACCTGCAAGCAGATAACACCACGGCGAAGTTTCGCACCGAAATCGACGAGTGCCGAAAGGTGATCGCCCAGTTGATCACAGACGACGGCAGTTCCGACCAGCAAACCGCACGCGTGAATATTTTGCGATACCTCGACCTGCAGCTTTCGCGCGCCGTCGCGTGGGCCGACGGTGAGGCTGATCTGCTGGCCATTGTTTTACGCAGCGCAATCGAGTTGAGGGGATGGGCCGAGTTCGTTTCTGAGAGCCCTGGGCATGCGACACGATTTTTGAATGATGAGGTTGTCATAGACGCCCATGAACTCGATCAAAAAATGAGGAAGGCCTTTCCTAAGGCGGTTTTTGACGCGCTTCCTGTGGCGCCCGGAACTAAACGTGTCGAACCTGCGCGAATCGGGAGACGGCCGACTATGCCTTTAAGCTCTGCTCGAAGCTGATTCACCGCAAGCGCCTTAATGCTAAACCACCCCGAAATGGCGATCAGAAGTGAAGACCACAAGGCGTACCTCCGCATTGAGGTTTTGTTTTATGCATGGCGAGTTGTGACCAGATTTGACGCGCTGAATTGGCTGTAGCGGTTTCGGAAATCGAGGATATGCCCGGTCTGTCTCGGACTTTATTTTTTTGTGATGGCTTAAGCTGAAAAGGTGGTAGGAGATGAAGAGAAGCATGCAGGCGGAAAAATCGCCGTGACCTGCCCCGTCGATGAACTTCCCCCGCTGGAATCACGCTCGCTGAGCTCTGGTCTCGCACGAAGGACGCTGCGAAATCTGGATTTCCTGAAGGCATCTGACTGTCCCAACGTGCATCCTGTCACGCAGGTTGTGAACTCTGTACTTGCACTGCTTGTGTTTCCAGTCGAAAAGGAAAAGGAATTCCTCAAACAGTTTTCAAATGAGCCCTTCCCAAGTGTCCAGTGTTCGGCGGGCTCGAAGCACCCCGACCGAATCGCCATTGAGAAGCGGTTGCAGGAAAAATTTGCGGCTTCTTCTCTCGGTCGTGAAGTTTGAAAATTGCGCAAACGTCGGTCGGTTTTTTAAGCGGGTACGAAACGCGATTGTCCACAAGAACCTCACATTCGGTCCGGACCCCGACTCCAAGGTTCTTGCAGACGTCACGGTGGTCCTTAGAGACAGGCCGCGCGAGGGAAGTGATTTCGATTGGGAAATTTCGATGACGGCTGAAGATCTCGAAAAGCTCGCCCGCTTTGTTGCTGAGAAGGTGATCAATCTGGGGCTTTGAGCGCGTCGGTATCGCTCCCGACAATCCAAAGTTATGTTCGGCTCAGCTTTCCGAACGTGCGCCCGGGACTTCAGATATTACTATAGGATCAGTGTCCCTATTGCCTTTTCTCCACCGCGTTTCGAGCGGGGAGCATCTTAGCTCCACTGACGCGCATTGTGCGATGAGTTTCGTTTTAGAAGGCTCGGCGACGGATGCGACGCTGGCGGCGTTTCTGGTTGCTTTACGGATGAAGGGGAGACGGCGGCGGAGCTCGCGGGGTTTGCTCGCGCGATGCGGGAGCGGGCCATTTTTGTCGATGCGGGCGAGGATGTGATCGACACTTGCGGGACGGGCGGCGATGGCGCGGGGACCTTTAATATTTCCACGGTCGCGGCGGTGGTGATGGCGTGGGACGAGGGGGACAGCCTGCATCAAGCACTTCATTTTGGCCTCTTTCGAACCCCAATTCATTCAACACATTACTCGGAAAAAGAGACGGAGCGCTCCGTCTCGAATCGCGAAATTCCGAGCTATTTCAAGGAGAATCACCCTCTCAAGAACATTCTTTCCTCTTCTCCCTCAACCACATCCCACTTTCATCGAAACCGGAAATCAGCCTCCCCGCATATTCTCGAAAGGAGGGAGGCAGGCGTTCGAGGCAAAGTCACAACGTAAAACGAGAGGCGAGCACCTCCTTCTGCGCTGGGTTCGTTTCGTAAAAATAGGATCGATCCCACGAATAATAGTTCTTTGACATCCGACCCGGTGAAATTCGGGGACAGACGGACATTTCCCGAGCTGGTTCTGCAAAAACTGAGGAAATCCGAGGAGGAAATCCGTGACATGCTCGTCTGTCCCCGATTTCCGCAGGGTATACGACGGCTCCTCGCTGACTTGGGTTCGTTTCGTAAAAATGGGATCGATCCCACGAATGAGCAGTTCTTTGACATGCAGGCGGGTTTAGCGCCGACGGGACCACTGCGATCCGCTACGTGTATAGCAAAGGTCGGTACTGTCCGAACGCACTTTTAGGACACTACCAAAAGGTCTTGGCCCGACGACCGGATATTACTATAGATACAGTGTCCCTACTGCCTTTTCTCCACCGCGTCTCGAGCGGGGAACATCTTAGTTCCACTGACGCCCATTGTGCGATGAGTGTCATTTTGGAAGGCTCGGCCACGGATGCGACGCTCGCGGCTTTTTTGATCGCGATGCGCATGAAAGGGGAGACGGCGTCGGAGCTTGCCGGGTTTGCTCGCGCGATGAGGGAGCGGGCCATTTTCGTGGATGCGGGCGAGGATGTGATCGACACCTGCGGCACCGGCGGCGATGGCGCGGGGACGTTTAATATCTCCACCGTCGCGGCGCTGGTGATGGCGGGCGCGGGAGCTCGCGTTGCCAAGCACGGGAACCGGTCGATTTCAAATCCGGGCGGAGGAAGTGCCGAGCTGTTCCATGCGCTGGGAATCCGCTTCGAGATGACGCCGGAACAGGCGGCTCGGGCAGTGCGGGAGGTCGGGATCGGATTCTTGTTCGCGCCGAGCCTGCATCCGGCGATGAAGTTTGCGCAGCCGGTGCGTCGCGAATTGAAGATGAGGACGGTGTTCAATCTGCTCGGTCCGCTGGCGAATCCGGCTCGGGCGCGGAGGCAGTTGATCGGCGCTCCCTCAAGCGAAGCTGCGGGATTGATGGCGCAGGCTTTGGCGGAGTTGGGGACGGAGCATTCGTATGTCGTCTACGGGCACGACGGGCTGGATGAAATCAGCACGACGGGCCCGACCGACGTTTATGAGATCCGGACGGGCACGGTCAAGAGACACGTCTGGTCGCCGGAGGATTTCCGCGTGCGGCGGGCGATGCTGAGCGATCTGGCCGGGGGCGATCCGGCGCGTAATGCGGAGATCGCGCTGGAGGTTCTCGCCGGCGCTAAGGGGCCCCGGCGAGATATCGTCCTGGTGAATGCGGCGGCTGGGCTCGTGTTGACCGGGTTGGCGGGCGATTTGGCGTCGGGGATGGCAAAGGCCGCCGAATCTATCGATTCAGGAGCGGCCCGGGACAGGCTGGAACAACTTCGAAAAAAATTTCCATCGGAGTGAGCTTTTTCCCGGCGAGATTGCGCGTTCCCATAGTAGGTCGGAGGATGACTGGCCGGCAACGGGGGGCCGTCCGGCCGGTCTTCACTCTCAAGCAATCGCCCGAATCACCCCACCGTCCACACGCAGCGCTGCGCCGTTGGTGGCCAAGGACAGCGGGCTGCACACATAGGCGACCAACGAGGCCACCTCATCCGGGCGGGCGAACCGGCGCAATAGCGATGTAGGACGCCCGGTTTTGAAGAACTCCTGCTCCGCGGTGGCCTTGTCGATACCGGTCTGTTGCGCCAGGGATTCGACAAACGACATTGCGCCCTCGGACGCCGTGGGGCCGGGAAGAATCGAGTTGACCGTCACCCCGGTGCCCGCGGTAGTTTCAGCCAGACCGCGGGCGATGGCCAGTTGCGCGGTCTTGGTCATGCCGTAATGAATCATCTCAGACGGAATCTGGATCGCGGACTCGCTCGATATGAAGATGATGCGTCCCCAGTTCTTCGCCTTCATGCGCGGCAGATAGTAGCGGCTCAGGCGGACCCCGCTCATCACGTTGACTTCGAAAAACCTGCTCCATTCCTCATCGGCGATCTGTTCGAACGGTTTCGGACCGAAGATGGCAGCGTTGTTGACGAGTATCTCCATCTCGGGATAGGCCCGGGTCATCTCAAGCGCTCCCCGCTCCGTTCCGACATCGGCGGCGAGCCCTTCCGCGTGACCGGCATGTCCCGATCGATTCAGCTTGCTCACTGCGGCGTCCACCCGCGCTGGGGTGCGGCCATTGATAATCGCGATGGCTCCCTCCTTGATCAGAGCTTCGGCAATCGCGTAACCGATTCCACCGGTGGAGCCGGTGACCAGCGCACGCCTACCTTCCAGTTGTAGATCCATACCGGAGAGATGCGAACGAACGGCGAAGTGATGCGATCAGTTGACATTTTTCGACGAGCCGCGTAGGCTCGAAAAGGACAGATCAACAATCGAGGAATGCTCGGGAAGGCGGTGAAAATCCGCCACTGCCCCGCAACTGTAAGCGGCAAAGTCGCACGAAATGCTGTGCGCTTGACCGGCCGGAATCGACCACTGCGCAAGCGGGAAGGTCGATTCGATGTAATGGCCCGCCGTAAGTCAGGAGACCGGTTCCTCGACGACAGACTGAAGACCGTCTCGAGGGAGAACGTCTCAATGACACCTTTCTATTTTCTATTTCTGCTGTTCAACGCCCGTGGTGTGGTCATGGACCCCGCCGCGCGCCCGATTCAGGACGCTACCGTGGTTTGCGGAGCTGAAACCACAACCACGAACGCTCGCGGCGAGTTCGAGATTTCCCGCGCCGGATGCGATGCGAAGATCTCCAAAGACGGATTCGCGCCGCAAACAGTCGCGCTGATCGACGGGAAAGAAGCAACGGTCACCATGAAGCTGGCGCCCACCAGCGACCGGGTGGTGGTGACGGCGACGGGGTCGCCGGTAACCATCGAAGATGCCGGCGTATCGGCGAGCGTGTTCACGCCGCAGGATTTCGCGGCGCGCGGGCAATCCGTTTCTGGACGAGTACCTGCGTATGGTTCCGGGCCTCAGCGTCACCCAGAACGGCAATAGCGGCGGCCTGACGACGATGTTCGCGCGAGGGGGAGACAGCAGCTCGACGCTGGTGCTGCTCGACGGAATGCCGTTGACCGAACCCGGTGGCGCCATCGATCTATCGCATCTGACGACGGCGGGGATCGACCGGATGGAAGTGATCCGGGGCCCGGAGAGCGCGCTGTTCGGAGCCGAAGCGTCGAGCGCGGTGATCCAGCTTTTCACCCATCACGGCGATGCCGAATCGAACACGCCGCACGGATTCGTTTCCTATGAGCGGGGATCATTCTCCACCGATCATTGGACCGTGGGGCTCGATGGCGGGCTGATGCGGCGGATCGATTATTCGCTTCACCGCCGATCAGTTTCGGACCACCGGCGAGTATCCGAACAGCGCGTACCGCATCACCAGCGGGACGGCGAATATCGGATACCGGATTTCGGACAAGGCCAGTATTCACGGCGTGTTTCGCGAGTTCGATTCGTATACCGGAGACCCGGGGCAAGTGTATTACGGCCTCACGGACTACCTGGCGAACGAAGCGGCGCGCGATTCCGCGGTGAGCGTTCATCTGGACGACGCCCGCTCGCGGCGATTCCTTCAGCGCGTGATGTTCGGTTACCATCGCGACCGCGATCTGTACGCCGACAACTCGAACTATCCGACCTACAACATCGCGGCGCTGCTCCGCACCGTTCCGGCGAATCCAGTCCCGTACGTCTATCTGGTGAAGCTGGTGGATCCGTCAACCACGGTCGCGCCGCCTGGCACACAGTTGGTGGACGAATCGTACACCCTGTATCCCGGCGGCAGCCTGACCATGACGAATCGCACGGACGCAGGCTATCAGGGAACCTTAACGCACAAGGGCGGCGAACTGGTGTTCGGGTATCAGTTTGAGCGGCAGGCGGGCGTAATTTCCACGACGAATGTCGCGCGGTACGACAACGGATTTTTCGCCAATGAGCAATACTCACTGACTCCGCGAATCCTGCTGACCGGCGGGTTGCGCGTGCAGCAGAGCAACATTTTCGGAACTGAGATCGCTCCCCGCGGCGCGGTGACGTTCCGGCTGCCAACAGAAACTTTCCTGAGAGTGAGCGCGAGCCGAGGGATTCTGGAACCGTCGCTGATCGAGAATTTCGCGAACGAGACGTTCTTCGTCGGCAATCCGAAACTGAAGCCGGAAGTGACAGACAGCTACGAAGTCGGCTTGTATCGCGAATGGCTGCGCGGACGCGTGCGCACCGATGTTGCCGTATTCCGAAATTCGTTTCACAACCTGATTCAGTATGACGAGTCGGCCTATCCCGGTACCTGGCAGAACGTCGAACAGAGCTGGGCTCGCGGCGCGGAAGTTTCCGCGAAAGTTCGACTGACGAAAATCATCGCGATACGCGGCGGATACACCAGGCTCTATACCAAGATCACCCAAAGCAACGGCGGTGACATCGGGCAGGAACTGCTGCGGCAGCCGCGCAATTCGGGCTCGGTTTCGGTGGAATTGACGCCGCGGCGGTTCACGTTGATGGCGGGAGCCCGCATCACGGGTGAACGGCAGGACAATGATTATGTGTTCGGCGTCAATCGCAGCCCGGCGTATCAATATGTCTTCGTCAGCGGATCGTGGCAGGCGACGCGGCACGTGGAGCCGTTCGTGCGGATCGAGAACGCGCTCGATCAGGTGTATCAGGAAGTGTTGGGATACAGCTCATTGTCGCGAGTCACGATGGGAGGTCTGAAGGTAAGCTGGTGATGACTCGACGCGTAGCGTTGGGACTGATAGCGGCCGCCGTATCGGCGTCCGCCGCCGGTTTGCCGCAACGTATCGTGTCCACTTCACCGAGCATCACGGAGATCCTGTATGCGCTCGGCTTGGGCGATCGCGTAGTGGGAGTCACGAGATTCTGCCACTATCCGCCGGAAGCGACCCGCAAGCCGAAGATCGGCGATTTTATCAATCCCGACATCGAGGCGATCGCGGCCTTGAAGCCGGACCTGGTGGTGGTGCAGGCGAATCCCATCCGGCTTGCCGAGCGGCTAAATACGCTCCATTTGAGAACCATCGAGATCGACGAGCAGGACATTGCGGCAATCGACCAGTCCATTCGCGTGATCGCGGACGCGACGGGAGCATCGAAGCCCGCCGAACAACTGATCGAATCGATTCGAGCCGGTCTGGATGAAGTTCGCAACAAGTCGGAGAAGCTCAAAGCGCCGCGGGTCATGTTCGTGGTGGGCCGCGCGCCGGGTAGGCTCGACGGGCTGGTGGTGGTGGGCCGATCCTCCTACTTGAACGAATTGATCCGGATCGCGGGAGGTGAAAATATTTTTCGCGACGCCGCCGCGGCCTATCCTCAGGTTTCGATGGAAGAGGTCATGGCGAGGAATCCGGAAATCATCCTCGATATGGGGGAAATGTCCGACGCCGGCACGGTCAGCGAGCGAGAACGGCGGGAGACGATCGCACTGTGGACCGAGAGGATGCCGATGTTGGATGCGGTGAAACAGCACCGCGTGTTTCCGATCATGTCCGAGATGTACGTGGTTCCCGGGCCTCGCGTGGTGGACGCTGCACGAGCGATTTTTGCGATGCTGCACCCCGCCGCCGGAACAGGGTCGAAGTGAGTTTTCGAGTCCATAGCGTGGGCTTCGCCTACGGATTGCGCGAAGCGACGTTTGCCTTGGCCAAATCGGGCGTGGTCGCCATCGCCGGTCCGAACGGCGCGGGAAAATCGACGCTGCTGGGGATCATGGCAGGCCTGCGGCAGCCCTATTCCGGATCGTGCATGTATGACGGCGTCGAAGTGCGGCGCTGGCGCCGGCGCGAATTCGCGCGTCGCGTCGCGTTCCTTCCGCAGATGCTGCGGCTCGAATTTCCGTTCACCACGGAACAGGTTGTGCTGATGGGGCGGACGCCCTATGGCGGAGGATGGTTCGAATCGCCTGAAGATCGAACGCGAAGCAGAGCGGGCGATGGAGATCACCGATACGCTCGCATTTCGCGGCCGCGATTTTCGAACGCTTGTCCGGCGGCGAGCGGCAGCGGGTGGTGCTGGCGTCGGCGCTCGCGCAGCAGCCGGACGCGCTGCTGCTCGACGAGCCGACTACGTTTCTTGATCTGAAGCATCAGCTCGGCATGTACCGTTTGTTGGCGGAGCTGCGGGCGGACGATGCTGGTGGTTGCCGTGACCCACGATTTGAATCTCGCGATGCAGTTTGCCGATCGGGTGATCGTGCTCGATGGCGGGCGTGTCGCGGGCGACGGAGCACCGCGGGAGGTGCTGAATCCGGACCTGATCGATCGGGTCTTCGGCGTGAAGGCGAATATTTCTTCCGGTTGGATTCGCTATGAAATCTGACCGCGCGCGAATCGCGCCGATTTTGCTTTCGTTCCTCGCGATGCTCGTGGTGGGGCTGATCGCGCCGCTGATCGGCAGTACCCACATCGATCTGGGACGCGCATTCTCACGCGTTTCGCCCGATTACGAAATCCTGTTCTTCGCGCGGCTGCCGCGCGTGCTGCTGGCGCTACTGGGCGGGGCGGCGTTGTCGATGACGGGCGTTCTGTTTCAATGCATGCTGCGCGATCCTCTGGCGGAGCCGTACACGCTCGGCGTATCGAGCGGCGCGTCGGTGGGCGCAGTCCTGGGGATCTGTTTCGGCCTGCGGGCGATCGGGTTGCTGTCGCTGGCGGGGGCGGCGGCGGTGCTGCTGATCGTGCTCGGAGTGGCGATGCAGGGGCGCAGGCTATCGTCGTTCACGCTGCTGCTCACCGGCGTCACCATGAACAGCATGTCCTTCGCGATCATCATGTTCCTGCACAATCTGGCGACGTTTTCGCAATCGTTTGCGATTTCCCGCTGGCTGATGGGCGGCCTGGACGCGGTGGAATACTCGACGCTCGGCTGGCTCGCGGCGGCGATCCTGCCGGTCAGTATCCTGGTAACCTGCGGCGCTCGACAATGGAATCTGCTGGCGGTGGGCGATGACTGGGCCGCTTCGCGCGGCGTGTCGACCAGTTTTCTGACGATGTTCGGGTACGTCGCGGGATCGGTTCTCGCCGGCCTGGTCACTTCGCTTGACCGGTCCGATCGGCTTCGTGGGCCTGATCGTCCCGCACGCGCTGCGCCTGCGACTCGGCGCGGATCATCGGGTGCTGCTGCCGTGTTCGTTCCTGCTGGGCGGCGCGTTCTTGTGCGTCTGCGATACACTGTCGCGTACGGTGATGGCGCCGACCGAAATTCCCGTGGGAGTGCTGACGGCGCTCGCCGGCGGGCCGTTTTTCATCTGGCTGCTGCGGTCGCGGCGCAAAAGTTTATGGCTATAATCCTGATCGGCGGCGGAGCGCGCAGCGGAAAAACGCGGTATGCGCTGGATCTGGCGCGCAAGCACGGCCCCAAACGAATCTTTCTGGCGACCGCCGAAGCGTTCGCTCCGGAAATGGAGGCGCATACCGCGCAGCTGCGCGCCGCCCGCGGATCCGACTTCATCACGGTCGACGAGCCGATCGAAATTGCCGCGGCGATCCGTAAGTCGGATGCCCAAGCCATCGTCGTCGACTGCCTGAGCTCGTGGCTTTCGAACATCATGTTGAATTTCGGGCGGGACATCGACGCCGATATCGAGCGGTTGCTGAACGACGCGCGGCAGAGCTCCGCCGCGATTTTTCTGGTGACCGAGGAAGTGGGCTGCGGCATCTTGCCCGAAAGCACTCTGGGCCGCGACTTCCGCGATCGCTCCGGCGTGCTGAACCAAACCGTCGGTGCCGCCGCCGATGAAGTCTACTGGATGGTCTTCGGCAACCCTTTGCGCGTCAAGTAATGCGGACCATCCTCGGCGCGCTTTCCTTTCTCACGACCCTGCCAGTACGGTCGAAACCGGTGTCACCGGGCCGCGCCGCGATTCTTTTTCCGCTGGTGGGCGCCGCGATCGGGGTGTTGGGCGGGGCAATCTTCATCGTCGCGCGAAGACATCTGCCATGGTGGCTGGCGGCGCTATTGACGGTCGTATTCTGGGCCGCGATTTCGCGCATTCCGCTGGAGGATGGCGCCGCCAGCATTCGGGACGCGATATCCCCATCCCCGAGGGACCGCCGGATCGGGACCTTCGTGGCGATAGCGATGGGGCTGAGCTTTCTAGCCCGATGGCAGGCGCTGGATGACTTGACGACCACCGGTGTGTGGGCCGTGATGGTCGCGTCGCAAGCGGTTCCGCGCGCGGCGATGGTCGCGCTGGCATGGATGTCGCGGCCTTCCGGAACGGGCGCGGGCTTTGCGCTGGCATCGACGTTATCAACGGGCACGGTCCTCGCCGTTGTCGCTCAAGGCGTCGCGACGGCATTCTTTTGCGGCGTTCGGCCGGGCATTCTCATTCTCGCCGGCAGCTACTTGATCCTGCGTACGGTGCAGATGTATTTCTATCATCGCGGCGGCGGCGTAAACGGCGATGGTCTGGGCCTGACCGAACAGATTCTCGAAATCTATATTCTGGTCCTGTTCACTTGCCGGGCGTGCACGTCCTAGGCGGATCGATCCTATTTCAACGCCGCCATCAGAGTTCCCGCCTGATGCAGCAGATTCAGGCGTGCCCGCTCAGCCGAATGCTGGGCGTCATAATACGCCAGCCACTTTTCCTGCTCGACCGCGCGCGCCTGTTCCACCGCGGCCATCGGAAGGCGGCCTTCGTCGTTCTGCGCCAGATCGATGGTCAACTGCTCGCGCGCCAGATCCAGATCTTCACGAGCATAGTCGCGCTGATCGTCGGCTCTCTTCACGTCCTGGTAGGCGCGCCGCAGATCGGCGGTGATCTGGGACCGGGTGCGGTTCACCTGGATGCGCAGCTTGGCGATATCCTCTTCGGCCTGGGTCTGATAGGCGCGCGCGGAGCGTCCGATCAGCACCGGCACGTCGATGGACGCGCCGAACTGCGCGCTGTTTCGCTGGAATTGAGTGAAATAATTCTGGTAGTAATATTTCGCGAACAGCTCATACTGCGCGATGATGTTGACCTTGGGCAGCCGCTCGGCCTTGTATCCGCGGATCTGGAGCGTCTTGGCCTGAATGTCGGATTCCAGGCGCTTGATGTCGCGGCTGTTCTCGATCGCTTGCTCAATCGTCTCCTCTTCCGATGCCGGGACCGTCAGCGCCGACGGTTCCTCATGCGCGGCGCGAACCCGATCGTCCGGACTCATTCCCAGCACCACGGCCAGCGACGTTTCGGCATTGATCAGATCGAGAGATAGAGAGTCCACCATATTCTGCGCCCGCCGAACCGCCAGGTCGGCGCGCTTGGCCTCGATCGCGAGCTCGCGGCCCTCTTCCACGCGCGCTTGCGAAAGATCGTGAACCCGCTTCAAGTTAGCGATTTCGTTTTGCACCGCTTCCAGGCTTCGGGCGGCTTGCTGCGCGTCCAGGTATAAGGACGCGATGCGGAAGGCCACGTCGGACTGCTGTTTCGACACGTCGATTTCGGCGCCCCGGATGTTTTCATTCGCTTGCGCGATCTGATAGCTCTGGGGGCGATTGAACAGCGCCATATCGGTTTTCATCTGAAGGATGGACGGCGCCTGTCCTTCGATGTTGGCGGGAAATCCCGAAGTCCACGCCGCTCCGCTGCCGGCGTAGACTTTCGGCAGGAAAGGATCGCGGGCGATGACTGCCTGGAGGCGGGCCTTTTGCTGATCCAGTCGTGCAAGGAGCAGATCGGGATTCTGCTGCATCGCCAGATCGATCGCCTGGCGTAGCGTCATGGTTTTCACTTCAGCCGATAAGCGGCCGCCGGAGATCAGCGCGCAGATAAAAAAGAGTGCACAGATTCGCATACTGATCACAGTGTAGTGCGAAATCCGAGCTTCGCTCGTGCCAAAGTATTAGGTTATGGTTCTGCTCGATGGAAAAAGTCTGACGATGGCGCAGGTGAGCGCGGTGGCACGAAAAGGCGAGCCGGCCGAGATCGCGCCCCATGCTGTCGACGCCATGCGACGATCGCGCGCCGTGGTGGAAAGGCTGGCGGCGGGGGATGCTCCCGTCTATGCCGTGAACACCGGAGTAGGGTTACTTGCCGATGTTCGCGTTCCGCCGGCGGATCTGGAAACACTGCAACGCAACGTAGTCCGCTCTCACGCAGTGGGCGTCGGCGAGCCGATGGGGCGCGCCGAAACGCGAGCCATGATGCTGATTCGCGCCAACGTCCTCGCGAAAGGTTTCTCGGGGATCCGGCCATTGGTTGCGGAGCGACTGTGCGACCTTCTGAATCGCGGTGTCACGCCGGTGGTACCTTCGCGCGGCAGCGTTGGGGCAAGTGGCGACCTTGCGCCGCTGGCCCATATGGCACTGGTGTTGATCGGCGAAGGCGAAGCGATGCTGGGAGAACAGCGCCTTAAGGGCGGGGAAGCGCTGCTTCGGGCCGGTATCGCTCCTCTGTCGCTCCAGTCGAAAGAAGGAATTTCGCTGCTCAACGGTACCCAGGCGATGCTCGCCATCGGTTGTTTGGAATTGGAGCAGTGCGAACGGCTGGCACGCGCCGCGGACGCAGTATGCGCCATGTCGCTCGACGGATTAAAGGGCACTCCGCGGGCCTTCGATCGCCGCATCCACGATTTGCGGCCCCACCCCGGCCAGCGGGAGAGCGCCGCGAATCTGGAGCGCTTGCTCGAAGGCAGCCAGATTCGCCAATCGCATATCACCTGCCGCCGCGTTCAGGATGCCTATTCGCTGCGCTGCGCCCCGCAGGTTCATGGCGCGGTGCGCGACACGCTGGCCGAAGCGCGGCGGGTGTTTGAGATCGAGCTGAATTCGGTCACCGACAATCCGCTGGTGATCGGCGAAGAGATCATCTCCGGCGGAAATTTTCACGGCGAACCGCTGGCGTTCTCGCTGGACTATCTGTCGATCGCGATGACCGCGCTTGCCGGAATCTCCGAGCGCCGCATCGACCGTCTGGTGAATCCCGCGCTGAATGAGGATCTGCCGGCGTTTCTCGCCAGCCACCCGGGCCTGGAATCGGGATTCATGATGACCCAGGTGACCGCGGCGGCTTTGGTTGCGGAAAATCGTGTGCTGTCGACGCCGGCATCCCCCGGTTCCATCACCACCAGCGGAAACAAGGAAGATTTCGTGAGTATGGGTGTGACGTCGGCGATCAAGCTCCAGCAGGTAGTGAAAAATACGCGGACCGTGCTGGCGATTGAAGCGCTGACCGCGGCGCGCGCGCTGGACCTTCTGGCTCCCTTGAAATCAGGCGCGCCGATTGAGCAGGCCCGCTCATTGTTGCGCAAGGCGTGTCCGGCATGGGAGGGCGACCAGGTTTTTTCCGATAGAATTCGCGCCGTGGACGAATGGATCGCGGCAGGCGGGCTGGACGGGATTTAGTTACTGGACGCGTTCGCGGGTGCGCTCGCGTGTGACCAGTTCATCGAATACCGCCAGCACCTGCTTGCGATATTCGTAAACCCGCTGTAATTTTTCGCGCATCGCCATTTCATTTCGATGACGCTTCAACATCTTGTCCAGCAGTTTCTTGGGCACATCGATATCGCGGCGCAGAGTCTCCGCGGAGTGGCCGCGCAGGAATAAGCCGTAGAACAAAGCGGCCTCGCGCTGCGGCGCCAGCGGATCGAACTCTTCGCGGAACGTCATCGCGTGAACCATCAAAAACAGCAGTATAAACTCGAAAATCCGAACGCGCAATAGCGTGGCGGATCAACTTCGGAACACATTGATTCGCTTGACCCGGCGCCTTCTACTCAGGAAACGCCGGTACTAAGGCGGCGCAAGCGCGCCCATTGGGGAAACACCGGAGGATTCTCCAGCCACGTCAACATCCACGCCGCCATTTCTTGTTTTTGTTCCCGCCGATCCGGATTCCGGCTGGCCCATCGCGCGTGATCCTTGGCCGCGATCACCAGCCGGCGAACTCGCAGGCGGTGCTCCGGGTCTCCTCGCTCATATTCCTCGAGCATTCGCGACAGGCTGGCTTCGAGCTCATCGAACGATGACTGTCTTACGCCTTCGACCATCGCGGACAGGGGGATACCGGAGTTGCGCAGCAGCTTTCGCAGATAGTTCCGGGAGATCGGCGCGAGCCGCTCCAGCAGTTCCTCGAAATGCGCTTCGGTGATTTCGGCCGGTTGCGATGCGGCGAACCACTGGGCCAGATCAGCCTGTTTTCCCGGCCTTTTTGCGGTATTCGCGAGTCGCTTTTTCATGTTTGGCCAGGGTCGAGGAAAAATTATGCCCGCCGCCTTCCGGTTTGGCGACGAAATATAGATAGTCGGTGGACGCCGGCGACAAAGCCGCAGCGATCGAATCCGCTCCGGGATTGGCGATCGGTCCCGGAGGCAACCCGGTGTGCTGATAGGTATTGTAAGGATTCTGATTCGCCAGGTCCGACTTATGAATCGCGTCGCGATACCGGTTGTCGAGCAGCGCGGCGTAAATCGTGGTGGGATCGCATTCCATCCGCATTCCTTTGTTCAATCGATTTTCGAATACTCCCGCCACCAGCGGACGTTCTGCCGCGACCCCGGTCTCTTTTTCCACCATCGACGCCAGCGTGACCACGTCATGCACGCTGGTCTGTTTTCCGGCGGTGAGCTTGTGCCATTGCTTGCGGAACTGTCCGGTCATCTTGTCGCACAACTGCGCAGGAGTGGTGGAATGATCCAGCCGGTAGGTCGACGGGAACAAATATCCTTCGAGGGACGGGGCTGCGGGATCCAGATCCCGGACGGAGGTCGTATCCGCCGCCGCGCGCAGGAAATCGGACGCTGGCATCAGACCCTGCGCTTCCAGGTTGTGCGCGATATCGAACATATTGCTTCCCTCCGGAACCGTGAACTCGACGTAGTAAACGTCGCCTTGAGCGATCCGGCGGAACACATTTCCGACGGGCGCCGGTTTCTGAAATTGATACTCGCCGGCTTGCAGCGTCGCGCCGCCGTGCATCACGCGCTCCATCCAGAACTCCCAGGAGTATCGGATCACGCCCGCCCGCGCCAACTCCCGGCCCATCTCTTTTGCCCCGGTCCCGTGAGCGAAGCGAACGAAGGCTTCGTCAGAAAAGCCGCGGTACGGCTCGGTCAGAAAATAGACGGCGCAGCCCGCAATCAGCGCGATCACCGCCAGCAGTTTCGCGATGAGCCTCAATCGCGGCCCTCCGAATCCAGAAAGCTCCCGAGCAGGATCACCGCTGATAACCGGTCCACCGCCTTGGCGCGTTTCTCGATGCTGATTCCGCTTTGCTTCAGGACGCGATTCGCTTCGACGCTGGTCAGCCGTTCATCCCAATATCGAATTTCGACCCCGGTCTGCTCGCCGAGCCTTTCCGCGAACTCCCGCGTATACTCCGCTTGCCTGCCTTCGCGGCCGCTCATATGGATCGGATTCCCCATCAGGATCAGGCTGACCCCATGGTCGACGACCAGTTTTTGGAGCGCCGCCAAATCCTCCCGGATACGGGTTCGTTGCAGCGTCGGCAGACCTTGAGCGGTGATCCCCAGCGCGTCGCTCAGCGCCAGTCCGATGCGCTTTTTCCCCAAATCCAGGGCAAGAATGCGGCCGTTGATTGGTTTTGTCTGGTAATTCACCGGCGTATCCAATTATAGTGATAGTCAAGTGGTGGTTCCGGTTTCATCCACGCCAAAATCAGTGCGCGTCGGCCTGGGGATCTTAGCCCTCGGGGCCTTGATCGCGCTGCTGTACTACGGCCGTATCTTCTTCATTACGGTGATCATCGCCTCCATGATCGCCTTCCTGCTGGACCCCGTGGTTCTGTTGTTCATGCGGCTGCGTTTTCCCCGTGGGCTGGCCAGTTTCACGGTCTGCAGCATCGGGCTGCTGTTTCTGTATTTCGCGGGCCTGGGTCTCTATACCGAATCGCTCTCGATGCTTAGCGATCTTCCGGCTTACGGGGAGCGCATTAACGAGCTGGTGGATAACGCCGCCGCGCGCGTCGACCGGTTTGAGGCAAATATCTACAAGACGCTGCTCCCGAAACGGTTTCAGGACCTGACGCCGCCGCCTCAACAGCTGCAACCGCCCGTCACCACGCGAGGGAAACGCAATAGTAAACAGGCGACGCCCGAGCCCGCTCCGGGGCCCCCGGCCATTCAGGAGGTGCGCGTCCGCCCCGAGCCGACCTCCATGGTCACCTATATTTCGAACTACCTCAGCTCGTTTTATAACGTGGTGCTGATGGCCTCGTTCGTTCCGTTTCTGGTTTATTTTTTGTTGAGCTGGCGGGATCACCTCCGTCTGCGATTTCTGTATCTGTTTGAAGGCGATGATCGTTATTCGGCCGAGCATGCCTGGGCCGGCGTCGGCGATATGGTGCGCGCCTATGTCATCGGTAACTTCATGCTGGGCCTGGTGCTGACCCTCGCCAGCGCGATTCTGTTCGCTTCCGTCAAGTTGCCTTACTGGCTGGTGGTGGCTCCCCTTAGCGGATTTCTCAGTCTGGTTCCCTACATCGGAATGCCGCTGGCGCTCGCTGCCCCCACTGATCGCAGCTTTGCCGGCGAAACCGGAAACCACGGTTTACGTTTTCATCGTCGCCAGCGTCGCGCTGCTGCACCTGTTCGCGCTGAACCTGTTGTATCCGAAATTCGTCGGAGCGCGGGTCCACCTGAACCCGCTGGTGGTCACGGTCGCGCTGATGTTCTGGGGAATGCTGTGGGGTGGTATCGGCCTGCTGCTCGCCATCCCGATCACCGCCGCCATAAAGGCCGTCTGCGATAATGTGAGCACGCTACAGCCCTACGGCCGATTGTTAGGCGATTAATGACCAAGCGATTCTGGATTCTGATGGGTGTCGGCCTCGCCGTGGTTGCGGCCGGCCTGTCCGTGCTCCTGCTTTCCACTAAGGGAGCGCACCTGGAACTTGACGGCACCATTCTCAAGGTCCGCGTGCTGGCGCTCAACCCGAACGCCTCCCTGGTCATCGTCGATTTCCGGGTCAGGAATCCTTCCGATATTCCCTTTGTCGTGAAGCAGGTCACCACCAGATTCTTTCCGGTTTCCGGCGATCCCACCGACGGCACGTCCGATCTCGAAACCCGACGTCGAAAACGTTTTCAAGTATGAAAAACTGCTCGGGCCGAAATTCAATGACGTGTTGAGCATTCGGGACCGCATTGCCCCGCATCAATCGGTGGACCGGATGGTGGGCGCCCGGTTTGAAATGGGCGAGTCCGCGATCGATGCTCGCAAGGCGATTCATCTCACGATCGAAGACATGGACGGCACCGTCGCCGATATTACCGAGAAAAAGTAGCTACCTCTCCGGGCAGCCCTTGGTCGTTTCCTGAAGATACAACGGGTCGATGGCCGCGTCGTCAAAAACTTTCCCGTATTCATCGATCGCGATGACGCGCACCCTGTCGGGCAGCACGTCAACGCTCAGAAAGTGATATTTCCTCGCGGTAATCGCCGCGCACTTGTCGTTTAAAGGAAACGCGAGATGCCGGCCCCCGCCGCCGGCGATCACTTGCACTTCTCCGTCGAGCGGCTTCATCCGCGCGTAGAAATGATTGTGTCCCGCCAGGATGATCTGCACGTGATTCTGCCGCAGGCTATCTTCAATCAGCCCGCGCAGCACCAGCGCCGGCGCGTGTTGCCCGCGCACGGTATAGAGAGGATGATGCAGAAACACGACTTTCCAGACGGCGTCCGACTTTTCGAGCTGTTGTTTCAGCCACTCGACCTGCCTCGACATCTTTTCGTGCTTCAGTTCTGAGTTGAGGGCAAAGAACTGGACCAGCGGCTTGCCCTTCACATTGAACTGCTGGGGCGAGGTGAAGGTGTAGTACCCCTCGGGCCCCAGAATGCCGAAGCGGCGCTGGTCGTCAATTTCGCCCTGCGCGTGATTGGTCTGCATGTCGTGATTCCCGACGGCGGCGTGAAACACGACACCCTTCTCCTGGAACCGCTCATATTGCAAGTCGAATTTCTCATGAAAATAGCGGGGACTGCCTCCTCCCGTGATCTCGGTGTTGCCGTAAATGTTGTCGCCGAGCATCAGCGCCAGCCGGAACGGATGAGTCTGCATCCATTGCCACATCTGATCGGAAACGCGCTGCTGCGCGCTGGACCCCGAGCCGGTGTCGCCCATGGCGATAAAGCGAAACGGCTCCGTCGATTGGGCATTCAGCAGCGGGAGAACTGCAAGGAAGGAGAAAAAACGGCGGCACAACATCAGCGAAACTTCAGGATATCACGCGCACGCGGGATCGCCGCCGCCGGCGCTGGTCAAAAAGGATGACGGTCGTCCGTCTGCGAAAATGATTCTGTCATGGAGACACGAACGCAGCTCAATCCGATTCGCGAACAGCGCGGTATTTCGGCGGCGCAGCTCGCCAAGCTCGCCGGCGTCAGCCGTCAGACCGTCTATGCGATCGAGGCCGGGGATTACGTGCCCAACACGACGCTCGCGCTCCAGCTCGCGCAAATTCTGGAGGTGCGCGTCGAGGACCTATTCCGCCTGGAGCAGCCCAGTCCCGCGCCTCCGAAACCGGTCACGGTCGATCTGCTCAATCCCGATGCGGCCCGGAAAGGCCAGCCGGTGCAGGTCTGCCGCGTCGGCACGCACTCTATCGGCGTCGTTTCCGCCGCGCAGCCGTTGATGCTGCCGGTCGCCGATGGCATCATCATTGACACCTCGAAGCAACGCGCCGGCGTCCAGCTCTTCCCCGATGCGATGGAGGAATCGAAGCGCCTGTTGATCGCCGGCTGCGACCCCGGAATTTCGCTGCTGGTCCAGCACCTGGCTCGCTTCGATGACGTGGATCTGGTGGTGGCCCCGAGTTCCAGCCTGCAGGCGCTCGAATGGCTGAAAGAAGGAAAAATTCACGTGGCGGGCTCGCATCTGCGCGATTCCTCCACCGGGGAATTCAACCTGCCGATCGTGGAGCGCTTGTTCCCGAAAGGCTCCGTCAAGGTGGTGACCTTCGCCATCTGGGAGCAAGGCTTGGTCGTGGAAGCAGGCAACCCCAAGGACATTCGCGACGTGGCCGACCTGGCGCGCAAGGACGTGCGCATCATCAATCGCGAAAAAGGCTCCGGCAGCCGGGACCTGCTGGATCAAAAACTGCAGGAGGCCGGCGTTCCTCCCGCCCGGGTGAACGGATATTCGAGGCTCGCCTCGGGCCATCTCCCCGCGGCCCTCGCGGTGAGCCAGAAAGAGGCGGACGTTTGTGTCGCCACCCGCTCGGCCGCCCGCGCCTTCGGTCTCAGCTTCCTGCCGCTCGGCGTCGAGCGCTACGATCTGGTCGTGCGCCGCCAGCATTTGCGCCTCCCCGGGATGCAGGCGCTGCTCGACGTTCTCAATCGCGCGGCCATCCGGAGGAAGCTGGAATTGCTCGCCGGTTATGACACCAGCCGCACCGGCGAGGTTCTCGTCGCCTGAATTCGAGTGGATGCAAATACACGACAATGTCGTGTATACTGGTCATCCATATGCGCTTCTCGACTCCCTCGGGGTCCGTTTTCAAGACAGCATTACTACTTTTTTGCATCGTTTTACCGCTGGTCTTTCCGCTCCACGCTCAGGTGGCTGCCGCGCTGTCAGGAACCGTAACCGACCAGTCCGGAGCAGTCGTTTCCGGCGCGATCGTCCTGGTAAAAAGCATCGAAACCGGCGCTACCCGCACCACCACGACCGACGCTGCGGGGCGTTATCAGGTGCTGGCATTGCCGCTCGGCGAGTACGAAGTTCACGCCCAGAAGCAGGGATTTTCGGAGGAGGTCCGCACCGGCATCCATCTGGTGGTCGGGCAGGATGCCGCCATCAACTTGAGCTTGCGGGTGGGAGAATCCAGCCAGCAGATTACCGTGAACGGCGACGCACCGGTGGTGAACCTGACCACGACGGACGTATCCGGGCTGGTCGGACAGCGGCAGGTGAAGGATCTCCCGCTCAACGGGCGGAGTTTCGATGAACTCATGACCCTGAATCCCGGTGTGGTGAATTTCACCTGGGAAAAAACCGGCGGGATCGGCGTGTCGAATTCCACGGTTGGAAACAATTTCGCCGTCTCTGGCAACCGTCCGCAGCAGAATTTATTCCTGCTGAACGGGATTGAATTCACCGGCGCCGCTGAAAACAACATGCAGCCCGGTGGAACCAGCCAGCAGCTTCTTGGCGTGGACGCGGTCCGCGAATTTAATCTTCTTCGCGATTCCTATAGCGCGGAATACGGTAAACGGCCCGGCGCGCAGGTGCTGATCGTGACCCAATCCGGCTCGAATCAGTTCCACGGCTCGTTGTACGAATTCCTGCGCAACAATGCCTTCGACGCGCGGAATTTCTTCGATGGAAATTCGACTCCCGGCCTCGAGCGCAATCAATTCGGTGGCGCGTTGGGAGGGCCGATTCAGAAAGACAAGACCTTCTTCTTCGCGAATCTCGAGGCGTTGCAGCAGCACCTGCACCAGACCGGTGTCGACCTGGTCCCCGATTCAAACGCCCGCAGCGGGTATCTGCCCTGCAAATTGATCAGCCCCGTGCCGTCCGCTTGTCCCACCTCGGGACTCGCATTCGTTGGCGTATCGCCGCTGATCTCGCTATGGCCCGAGCCGAGCCCGGGCGCGCCCGATTTCGGCGGTATTGCCGAAGCCTTCAACAGTCCTCTGCAGACCATTCGCGACGACTTCGGCACCGCGCGCCTGGATCACGTGTTTTCTCCGAAAGATTCGCTCAACGCCGTCTATACCATTGACGACAGCTCGGACTTTACACCGACCAGCACCAATCTCTACAGCACCGATTCCGAGACATTGCGGGAACAAGTCGCGAGTCTCGAAGAGACTCATATTTTCTCGCCCTCGCTGCTGAATACTGCCCGCGTCGGCTATTCGCGGGCCGGCTATTTCTTTACCGGTGAGCCCACCCCGGAAACTCCAGCGGCGGCCTTGCCCGGATTTCTTCAAGGCGACCCGATCGGCGCGGCGGTCGTCGGAGGAAGCGCCGCTTCGAATCCCACTGCGCAGTTGAGTCTGGCCGGAAGCAACAACGGAAGCAATCTGTTCGTCGCGCGAAATCTATACACCTATGACGACGACGTTTCGCTCACCAAAGGCCGCCATCAAATGCGCTTCGGTGTCTGGTTTCAGCAGCTCCAATCGAACGAACTGCTCGCCCTCAGCCAGTATGGGCAGGCGACCTTCACCAGCCTTCAGACCCTGCTGCAAGGAACCGTCGCGTCCTTTCTTTACGATCCCGCGCCCGCCAGAATGAGTTGGGGATCGCTGTTCGGGGCTGGTTATTTCGAGGATACGATCCGAGTCAGCTCCCGATTCACCGCCACCCTCGGATTCCGCGACGAATTTACTACCGGCTGGAATGAGGCGCACGGCCGCGCTTCCACTTACACCTTCATGAATGGCGTCATCTCTACACAACCGGTGGTCGGCAACTCCGCCTTCACCGTCAACAATGGAAAATTCCTGCCCGAACCACGCGTCGGAATCGCCTGGAGCCCGTTCCGCGACACCAACCGGACCGTCATCCGCGCCGGCTTCGGAATGTACAACGATCTACAGGACGCTCTCGGATACCGTACCGATCAAAACGCGCCCTATAATCCCACCTACAGTCTTCCGAATCTTCCTGTTTCTCAGCTTCCCGTATCGCCCACCGCGCCGATTCCGTCCACCGCGAAACTGGTGCCTGGCGGCGTGCAGCCGAATCTTTACACCCCGACCCTGATCTCCTACTCGCTCCGAATCCAGCAGGCGCTGACGAACAATACCAGCCTTGCCGTCGGATACGTCGGATCGCACGGCTATCATGAGCTCGTCGGAGTCGACGCGAATGAGCCGTTTCCGGTGGTTTGTCCCGCGTCGCCTTGTCCCGCGAGTTATCCGTCCAGTTTTCCCGCCGGAATCGCCGGCACGCCGGTCCCCGCCGGGACCTATTATGTTCCGACCGCGACCAAGCCCAACCCCGCGATCGCGAATACCTGGACGTATTTCTCCGAAGGCGACAGCAAGTACAACGCGCTGCAGGTGGACGTAAATCATCGATTCAGCCGCGGCCTGGTCCTGCGCGGGGCCTACACCTGGTCGAAGACGCTCGACGACGGGGATTCGCTGAACTCCACCACGTCCGGCGGCGAACCGGCGTTGGTATCGAATCCCTTCAATCTTCGCTCTGACTGGGGACTCGCGAATTTCGACGTTCGCAACGTCGCCGTCATCAGCGCCAGCTATGCCTTGCCCTTCTCCGCGCGAAACCACATTCTTGGCGGCTGGACCCTCAACTCCGTGGTGACCCTTCAGGGCGGATTCCCGTTCACTCCGCAATTGAGCTACAACCCGTCGAATAACGGCGACACGCGCAATCCCGTCCGTCCCTTCGTGAACCCCGCGTTCTCCGGTCCGGTCATTTTGGGCGATCCGAACCAGTGGTTCAATCCGGCGGCGTTTCTGGCGCCTCCAAACAATAGCGGATTTTACGGCAACCTTGGCCGCGATACCTTAATCGGCCCCGGTCTCGCGACGTGGGATTTCTCGGCATTAAAAGACACCCGGATTCGGGAGCGTCTCAATCTCCAATTTCGCGCCGAGATGTTCAATCTCCTGAATCACGCGAATTTCAATTCTCCCAACGCGGTGGTGTTCACGCCCTCGGGCGTCTCGCCGACCGCCGGAGTGATCACCAGCACCTCGACTTCTTCCCGCCAGATTCAGTTCGGCCTAAAGCTGCTGTGGTAGCTCGGCGAAACCGATACTTTGCCGTGAGCTAGTATTTATCACTATTATTTAGCAATGGGTGCGTTCGAAAGACTCGCGCGCATCTCTCCTGACCGATGGCCGATTTTACAGATCTGGCCGACCTTGCCTCCGAACGGCTGGGCGGCAAAGTATTGTGGGCGACCGATGAATTCTTCGCTCCCAAAGAAAATCTCCTGAATCCGGCTGCTCCGGTCTCCATTCCCGGCAAGTACGTGGACACCGGCCTGTGGATGGACGGCTGGGAAACGCGCCGCCATCGCGCCCCCGATCACGATCATTGCGTCATCCGCCTCGGTATTCCAGGAATGATTCGGGGCATCGTAGTCGACACCGCGCACTTTCTGGGAAATTATCCGGAGCAATGTTCGCTCGACGCCAGCGCCGATCAACAAACCTGGGTGGAATTGTTGCCACCGACGAATCTCCGCGGAAACGCGAAGAACCTGTTCCCGATTCGCGACCCTTATCGCTACACACATCTTCGTTTTCATATTTATCCCGATGGCGGCGTCGCCAGATTGCGGGTTCACGGCGATGCGATCCCGTCGGCGCTCGGCGAATCGATCGATCTGGCCGCCCTCGAAAACGGAGGCGCGATTCTTCAGGCGAGCGATAATTTCTTCGGTGCGCCGCACGATCTGATTTATCCCGGCCGCCCGGCGGGCATGCACGACGGCTGGCAGACGCGCCGCCGCCGCGGCCCCGGTCACGATTGGGCCGTGATCCAACTCGGCGCGCATGGCGCGATCCAGCGCGTTGAAGTCGATACCCTGCACTTCAAGGGGAATTTTCCGGAAAGCTGCTCCCTCGAAACCGACGAGGGCCGGGAGGTGCTACCGCGGACCCCTCTGTTCGCCGATCAGAATCACGTTTTCGAGAGCGAATTAACTCCCGCCGTCACTGCTCGCGTTCGCTTTCGCATTTATCCCGACGGCGGCGTCGGACGGCTGCGGATCTTCGGCGCTCCAACCGAGATCGGCCGCGCCGCGCATCGGCTTCGCCTGATCAATTCGCTCCCGCCGGCTCAGGCGCTTGAAATGTTCCGGACCTGCTCCGGCAGTGCCCCTTGGGCCGAAGCGATGATCTCAGCGCGGCCCTTCGCTTCGATGGCCGCGATGGAGCGATCAGCCGAGCAATCCTTCATCAAATTTTGCGGGTCTGATTCGGCGGCGCTCGCCGTCGCCAAGGCGCGGCTCCAGCAGATTGGAATCTCCAAATAGCCGATGGGAATGTCTGAATAAATGATCAGCACTCAAGTGTTGGATACCAACAACGGCCGGCCGGTCGGACGCCTGCCCGTCGAACTGGACGTCTTCGTCACCGGTCACGGTTGGGTGGAGGTAGGCCGCGGAATCACCGCCGACGATGGCAATGTGGCCGAATTCGGCGAACCCGCCGCGTCCGGCCTGTACCGTTTGATGTTCGATGTCGCGTCCTACATGCCGCGCGCCTTTTTTCCCTCGATCGCCATCACCTTCGAGGTGCGCGACGCCGCCGAACGGTTTCACTTGGCCTTGCTGTTGACGCCATTCGGATATACCGTTTATCGCGGCAAGTGATGACCGTGGATCTATGATGTTGCGCGTGAAGGTGATTCCCCGCAGCGCGAACAGCGAGCTCGCTGGCGTGCTGGCGGACGGCACCGTGAAAGTAAAAATCGCCGCTCCGCCGGAAAAGGGGAAAGCCAACGATGCTCTGGTCGCCTTTCTCGCCGGGCATTACGGCGTGTCTCGCGCCGCGATTAGAATCGTCAGCGGCCATGCAACTTCGCGAAAACTGATCGAAATCGTGGGACCCTGACCGCCGGCGTAAACCGCCGCATATCGCTCCATCCGCGATCCGCGTGGGATAATTTTAATTTCTATGCGGCAAATTTCACGTTCCTTCACGCTCCGGGCCTTCGTGCGCAAGGTCTCCATGCTTAAGACAAGACGGCCGCTGGCGATTGCCGCCGGTCTGATTGCGCTGGTCACCACCGTTGTCGCCCAGAACCGGATGCATTTTTCCATCGTGTCGCTCGGTAGCGGACACGTCGCGCTCGGATTGGCTTTGCGGAAACTGAATGTGTCGGCGACCTTTATGCAGTCCGCCGCGCACCCCGATGACGAGCACAACGCTTTATTCGCGCTGTACACGCGAGTCCGTGGTTTTCGCTCCATCGACCTGCAAACCAATCGCGGCGATGGCGGCCAAAACGAAATCGGACCCGAGTTGTTTCGCGATATCGCTGTCCTGCGCACCTCCGAGTTGCTCGCCGCGCATCGCATTGATGGCGCCGAGCAATATTTCACCCGCGCCATCGACTACGGCTACTCCTTCGATCCGCAGGAAGTCATCGACAAGTGGGGACGCCAGGAAATCGTCGGCGATTTTGTGCGCATGCTTCGTACCTTCCGCCCCGACGTTTTCCTGACCATGAACATTCAGGGCCGCGGCGGCGATCGCGCGCATGAGGCCACCACCATCCTCGCGCGCGAAGCGTACCAGGAAGCGGGCGATCCGTCGAAATATCCGGAACAGATCCGCGAGGGTCTGCGGCCGTGGAAGCCGCGCAAGCTCTATTTCACTGGCGGCTTCGGCGTGATCCCCGCAGCTGGACGAGGCGCGGCGCCCCAGCCGGCCCCGCCCGATCCGAAGCTCACCATTCCCGATACCGGAATGTGGGATCCGCTGCTGGGCCGCACCTGTTCCGAAATCGGCGCTGACGCCCGCAGCAATCATAAGTGCCAGGGCACCACCGGGCTGCCGCAGCTTCCCGGATTTCCCGGTGGACGCGGCGGGCGCGGCCCCACCGGATACCGCCTCATGGATTCGAGCATTCCGGGCCAGATGGAAAAACATGAGACCGATCTTTTCGACGGCATCGATACGCGTTTGGTCGCGATCGCGCAATACGCCGGACCCAATCCGCCGCAAGCCTTGACCAGCGGCCTGGCCGCGATCGCCAGCGATGCCGAGCGCGCCCAAGCCGAGTTTGCCGCCGGAAACGATGCCGCCACCGCCGCCCCCGTCGAGGCTGGACTCACCGCCGTTCGTTCGCTGCGCGCACAGCTCGGCACACTCGGATTGTCCGATGGCGCGCGCTATGAACTTGATTTCCGCCTGAAGACCAAGGAGCGCGATTATGAGGACGCCGTTCTCGCCGCGCATGACCTGACTTTCGATGCGGTGGCCAACGATGGTCTGGTCATCGCGGGCCAGCCTGTGAAGCTTTCGATTCTCGCGGTCAATCACGGACCCGCCGATGTCAACGTTTCGAGCGTGGCCATCGAAGGCTTCGATACCAGTTCCACCTGCGCGCCCGGCTCGCCGAAAACGGGCGCGGTATACACCTGCGCCGCCGATGTTCACGTTCCGGCGAACGCGAAGCTCACCACTCCGTATTTCAGCGATAACTATTGGAAGCATCCCGAAAATCACGCCATCGATATCTTCGAGCCCGATGTCGAGTTCGGCGTTCCCTTCCGTCCCACTCCTTTCCGGGCCGTCTTTCATCTGAAGGCCGGATCGGTGGAAGTCACGAAAGATGTTCCCGTCGAATTCCGTTACGTTAAGGATATTTATTTCGGCGATAAGCGGATGGAATTAGCCGTCGTCCCGGCGTTTTCGGTGCGCAGCACGCCGCCCCTCGCCGTGTTTCCCGCCGCAGCCAAGCCCGTTCAGCGCGAGATTCATGTCACGGTGACCAATGGAACCAAGGCCGCGGCGGAGGTCAACGTCGCGCTGGAGCTTCCCGCCGGGTGGAAAGCTTCGCCGGCCTCCGTGCCCATCCATTTCAATCATGAGGACGAATCTTTATCGGCGCGATTCGTCGTCACCTCGCCGGCCCAGGTCAAGCCCGGGGAGTACACGCTCCAAGCGGTAGCGACGTCGCCCGCCTTCGGCAGTGAGAAATTCACCAACGGATATCAGGAGATCGAATATCCGCACATCCAGCGCCGCCAGGTGATCAAGCCGGCCGAGACGTCGCTTAAGGTGATCGACGTGAAGGTGGCGCCCAGCATCAGCGTCGGCTACATCGTCGGAGTCGGCGATCAGGTGCCGCCCGCCATCGAACAGTTGGGCGCCAAAGTATCGTTTATCGACCAGGACGAGCTCGCCTGGGGCGATCTATCGAAATACGACGTGATCATGACCGGCGTGCGCGCCTATGAACGGCGCGAGGATCTGCGCGCCTACAATCATCGCCTGCTCGATTACGCCGAGCGCGGGGGAACGGTCATCGTGCAGTACAACAAGATGGAGTTCAACCAGTCCGAATACGGTCCCTATCCCGCCAAAGTCAGCGGCAACCGGGTCTCCGATGAGAACGTGCCGGTGAAGATCCTGGCGCCTGCCAATCCTCTTTTCAACTATCCCAATAAGATCGGACCGTCGGCCTGGGCCGGATGGGTCCAGGAACGCGGTCTCTATTTCCTCGGCGAAAAGGACCCCAAGTACATCGACCTGGTTTCGATGGTCGATTCGTTCAAGGACAATCCTGGCGTGAAGCTCGGATCCTATGTCGAAGCGAACTTCGGTCGCGGCCATTGGATTTATCTCGGCCTCGGACTGTGGCGCCAGTTGCCCGCCGGAACCGATGGAGCCTATCAGTTGCTGGCCAATCTGATCAGTTTGCCGAAGGCGCCCGGCGGAGCCGGCTCCGGCCGCCATGCCACCTCCGCAGCCCGGTAAACTGCGCTGGGACATGGTATCGTGACGCAAATAAACATATATAGGACGGGTGGCAAAGTGACGCAGATCCTGACCAACGTGCTGGCTCCGGATCACGACACCATCGGAGTCTTGAAGATGCGCCACTTTGGCGCGGACCGCAGCCGTTTCAATCCCGGCGGCGGTCCAGCGTATTGTCAACTAACCGGTTCCGAATCAGGTGTTTCTACGTTTCAATCTTCTCGGATTTGACTCCTGAAAACCCGCCAAAAGCAAGCTCAACTTGTATGCCCATTGACTTACTTGACTTAACTGTAAGTAGTTCATATAATTCAGCCAGTCGTGTTACTGTCGGATAACGTGGGTGCAAATAATGGTTAACCGGAAGAACCAGTTTTTGTCGATTCTCGGTTCTCTCGTCTTCACTGTGGTCATCGTTCAGGCGCAAACACCGGACGCGGCGTTGGCTGTCGCTTCCCAACAGGCCTTTGTGAACCACAACTGCCTGGGTTGTCATAACGATAAGTTGAAATCCGGCAGTTTTGATTGGGCCAAAGTAGACCTTTCGCATCCCGCCAAGAGCGCCGAAGATCTGGAGAAGGCGCTGCACATGCTCCATGCGGGCATGATGCCTCCTCCGGGAATGCCCCGGCCCAAACCCGAAGTAATGAAGGAGTTTATCTCCTCCCTTGAGAACCGGGTCGATCAGGTCGCTTCGACCACGCCCAATCCGGGAAATCCGGCCCTGCACCGGCTCAACCGCACCGAATATCACAACTCGATCCGCGACCTGCTGAGCGTGGATGTTGATGTAGCGTCGCTACTTCCGGCCGACGACATGAGTCACGGGTTCGACAACATGGCCGACGTCCTCACTGTTTCCCCTGCGCTGATGGAGGGCTACATCAGGGCCGGGAGCCGGATCAGCCGCCAGGCGATCGGCGACGATCATGCCGCGCCAATCTCGGCGACGTATCATATCCCGCGTGTTGTCAGTCAGATGCGACATGTGGACGGAACCCCGTTCGGAACCCGCGGCGGTCTCTCGGCGGTTCACGATTTTCCGGCCGACGGCGAATACGTGTTCCGGATGTCGCTTTATTACAACATTTGCGGTCCGTTGTGGGGCAAGAATCAGGGTAAGGGACAGCAGATCGAGATCGCGGTAAACGGCGTGCGCGTTGCGCTGATCACCATCGATCCGAATTCCACCTTTACCGACGATCTGGTGACGCCGCCGATCAAAGTCAAAGCGGGGCCCCAGAAGATTTCAGCGTCATTTCCTCAGAAGTTTGAAGGACCGGTCGAGGACTCGGTGATGCCGTTTGAGCAGAGCCTGATCGATCTCGATAACGCCGATATTCCGGGCCTCACGTCGCTGCCGCATTTGCGCGAACTGAAAGTGGTCGGGCCCATGAAGGTGACCGGCGTCTCCGACACTCCCAGCCGACATAAGATTTTTTCGTGCTATCCCAAGTCCGATGCCGATCAATTGCCGTGCGCCAAGCAGATCATCACTTCCCTGGCGCGCCAGGCGTACCGTCGGCCGGTTAACGATTCGGACGTGGAAGATCTTTTGAGCGTCTACCAGCGCGGCCGGAACAGCGCGGGCGACAAGGATAAAGGCAACTTTGAAGACGGCATCCGCAGTGTGGTGCAAGCCATCATCACGGATCCGGAGTTCATTTTCCGCTTCGAACGCACGCCCGCCAACGTGGCCGCCGGGACGCTCTATCGCATTAGCGACCTGGAGCTGGCGTCGCGGCTGTCTTATTTTTTGTGGAGCAGTTCTCCCGACGACCAGCTCATTACGCTGGCCAGCCAGGGGAAGCTTCACGAGCATGACGTACTGCAGCAGCAGGTGCGCCGCATGCTGGCCGATCCGAAATCGGAAGCTCTCTCGACCATCTTCGCGGCCCAGTGGTTCAATCTTCAGAACCTGAAAGACGTTCAGCCGGACGCCTTCCTGTATCCCGATTTCGATAAGAACCTCGGTGAGTCGATGCGCCGTGAGACGGAGCTGTTCTTCAACAGCATCGTGCACGACGATCGAAATATCCTCGACATTCTCACCGCCAATTACACCTACGTCGACGAGTTGCTGGCGAAGCATTACGGCATTCCGGACATCCTCGGGCCGCGCTTCCGCCGGGTTGCGTTGACGGATCCCAATCGCTTCGGTCTGCTTGGCCAGGCGAGCATTCTTACGTTAACCTCGGTTTCCAATCGCACCTCTCCGGTGCAGCGGGGCAAGTGGGTGATGATCGCGCTGTTGAATCAGCCGCCTCCGCCTCCGCCGCCGGTGGTTCCGGCTTTGAAAGAGAATCAGGAAAACGCCAAACCCCAGTCCGTTCGGGAGAGGATGGAGGCGCACCGCCAGAATGAGCCCTGCCACTCCTGCCATCAACTGATGGATCCGATCGGGCTCGCGCTTGAGAATTTCGACGCGGTCGGCGCATGGCGGGTGAAGGATTCCGGCCTGCCGATCGACGCGGCCAGCAAGATGTACGACGGCGCCAAGCTGGATGGCCCGGTCAGTCTCCGCAACGCGATCATGAATCACTCTGACGCGTTCGTCGGGACCTTCACTGAGAAGCTGCTGGCTTACGCCTTGGGACGCGTCGTGGATTATCCGGATATGCCGATGGTCCGCTCGATCGAGCGGGATGCGGCGCGCGACAACAACCGCTTTTCGGCGTTTGTGTTCGGCATTGTCAACAGCATGCCGTTCCAGATGAGGAAAGCCGAGGGGAGCGCCCCCGCGCCGGTGCGCGTCAGCGTTCCCGATGCGCACTGACCGGTGCACGGTGCATGCGGTAAAATGTGCGTAGCACGTGAGATAGCGTTGAAGAGAAGGCGATAATGTTCATAACCAAGAAGTATCTTTCGCGGCGCACCGTCCTCCGCGGGATGGGCGTTTCGCTGGCGCTGCCGCTGCTGGATTCGATGGTGCCCGCGCAGACTCGTCTGAGCAAGACGGCCGCGGCCCCCAGGCCTCGCCTATGTTGCATCGAGATGGTGCACGGTTCGGCGGGCAGCACCGTGGATGGATCCGACAAACATTACTGGTCGCCGGATAAGGAAGGCGCGGACTTCGAGTTGACGCAGACGCTGGAGCCGCTGGCGCCTTTCCGGGACTACCTCACCGTCATCAGCGACACCGATCTACGGCCTGCGGGCGCGTACATCGATGCGGAAGAAGGCGGCGATCACTTCCGTTCCAGTTCCGTATTCCTGACGGCGGCGCATCCCAAACTGACCATGGGCGCGGATATTCTCTGCGGCACGTCCATCGACCAGATGTACGCGCAGAAGTTCGGCCAGGATACGCCGCTGCCGTCGATGCAACTCTGCATCGAAAGCGTGGACTCTTCCGGCCACTGCGATTACGGCTATGCCTGCGTGTATTCGGACACGATCAGCTGGGCGTCGCCGACGCAGCCGCTGCCGATGACCATCGATCCGCGCATGGCTTTTGAGAGCATGTTCGGCGACGGCTCGACGCCCGGAAGAACGCGCGCTGCGCCAGCAGGCCAACGGCAGCATGCTCGACCGGATCATGCATCGCGTGTCGGCGCTCCAAAAGGATCTTCCGGCCAGCGACCGCACCCGGCTCAACGAATATCTGGACGACGTGCGCGAGATCGAGCGCCGGATCCAGAAAACCGAAGAGCATAACCGGACCAGCGTGGCCCGGGCCCTGCCGGCGGCTCCGGTGGGCGTTCCCGATTCCTTCGAAGATCACGTCAAGCTGATGTTCGATCTGCAGGCGCTCGGATTCATGACCGACACCACGCGCTGCACCGCATTCAAAATGAGCCGCGACGTCTGCCAACGGGTGTATGACGGCAGCGGCGTGAAGGTGCCGTTCCATTCGGCTTCCCACCACGGGGAAGCGCCGACCAAGATCGAGGATTTCGCCAAAATCAACCGTTATCATGTGAGCCTGCTGCCGTACTTCTTCGATAAGCTGAAGAAGACGCCGGACGGTGACGGCAGTCTGCTGGATCATGCGCTGATCATGTATGGAAGCCCGATGGGCGATTCGAACGCACATAATCACAAGCGCGTCCCGGTGTTCCTGATGGGCCATGCGGGCGGCAAGGTCAAGGGCAATATGCACGTGCGCTGCAAGGACAGCACGCCCATGGCGAACGTTCTGCTGACCGTTTTGCAGAAGGTGGGCATGACCGATGTGGAGAGCATCGGAGACAGCAATGGAGTGATTGCGATTTAAGCTCGCGGAGGGCAGAAACATGCTTCGGAACAGTTTTCTGATCGCGGTGTTTGGCATCGTCTCAGCCGGGGCGCTGATGGCGGCCACCGATACGCGGGTCGCCGATGCCGCGGAGAAGGGCGACCGGGACGCGGTGCGCTCGCTCATCCAGCAGAAGGCCGACGTCAATGGCGTCCAGGGCGACGGAACTTCGGCGCTGCACTGGGCTGCCTATAAAGACGACGTCGAGATGGCCAAGATGCTGCTCGCCGCCGGGGCCAACACCAAGGCGGTGACGCGCGATGGGCTGATCACGCCGCTGTTCATGGCGTGCCGCAACGGCGATGCCCCGATGATTCAGGCGATCATCGCCGCCGGCGCGGATCCGAACGCGGCCGATGAGCATGGCACCACTCCGCTGATGGCCGCGGCTTCCGCGGGCAATCCCGACGCCTTGAAAACGCTGATCGAGCATGGCGCCAATGTAAACGCGAAAGAAGGCGTCCACGGCCAGACCGCTCTGATGTTCGCGGCGGCGCTCGGCCGGGATCAGGCGATCCACCTGCTCACTTCCTACGGCGCCGACCCCGGAATCACCACCAAGACCGAAAAGCTGCCCAAGCCGGCCCGCATGTTCGATGACGGCTCGGCCGAGAAGAAGGAACCCGCGGCCAAGACGGCGAAGGCTGGCGCCAGCGCCGCCGATCAGAAGGCCGGTCTCGAGGCTTTGGCTTCGGCCACCGGCTTCAAGTCCGCCGAATACGCAGCGTCCACGAACGCCGGTCCCGGCGACATCAAGGAAATGGTGGAAAAGCTGAGCGCCAAGGTGGACGCCATCGAAAAGAAGCTGCCGGGAGGCGCTAAGGGCGCCACCGGAGACGGCAACGGCAGCATGTTCGGAATCATCCGCGAACGCGGCACCACCGATATGGGCGGCATGACCGCGCTGCTCTACGCCGCTCGCGACGGACACATCTTCGCGGCGAAAGCGCTGCTCGAAGGCGGAGCGGACATCAATCAGGTGAGCGTTTCGGAAAAAACCAGCCCGCTGGTGATGGCGGTGATGAACGGCCATTATGACCTGGGCAAGATGCTGGTGGATTTCGGCGCGGATCCGAACCTGGCCAATAACCAGGGACTGACCGCGCTCTATGCGACGATCGACGTGCAATGGGCGCCCAAGGGCTGGTTCCCGTCGCCGATCACCACCGAAGAGAAGACCCCTTATCTGGAACTGATGAAGTCGCTGCTCGCTGATGGCGCGAATCCGAACGCCCGGCTCGGCAAGAAGCTGTGGTTCCGCTCGTTCGGCGATCACTCCTGGGTGGATCCGTCGGGAGCGACGGCGTTCTGGCGCGCGGCGCAATCGAGCGACGTCGACGCCATGCACCTGCTGGTTTCCTACAACGCCGACCCCGACATCCCGACCTTCGGCGGCACAACGGCGCTTGAAGCCGCGTCCGGCATCGGCTGGGGTTATCACTACAGCATGAACCTTCCGGATTCGTGGATGGCGGCGGTGAAGTATTGCATCCAGCTCGGCGCGAACGTGAATGCAGTGGACGACAAAGGCTACACCGCGCTGCACGGAGCCGCCTATATCGGCAACGAAGAGATGATCAAGTACCTGATGGATCACGGCGCCGACGTGAAGGCGGTCGCGAAGGATAAGAACACCGTGGCGGACATGGCCAACGGACCCACCCGGTTCGGCATCCCGCATCCGGAAATCGTCGCTCTGCTGGAACAGTTGGGATCGGCGAATTCGCACAACTGCCGGTCCGATCAATGCCTGGTTCAGCCGAAGCAGGATCCCAAGAAGCCTACAGCCCCCACCGCGCCGACGACGGCGCCAACCACCTCGGCGACCGCTCCGGCTCCCGCCGACGCTGCTACGACCGCAACTCCGTCGCCGGCGAAGAAGCCCGGCCAGCAGCAATAGCGCCAGCGCGCTCTTCGTCACCGGGAAATCGCCCGCGCGTCCTGGCCGATTTGCTTTTGCCGGGAGAGCCGGAATCGGCTAGAATCCCGACATGTCCTATAAATCCTTGTTCCTGCCGGCGCTCGCCGCGTTGCTGCTGCCTGCCGTTTGCGCGGCCCAGGCGCAGCCCGAAACCGCGGGTCCCTACGATACCCTCATCATTCGCAACGCTACGCTGATCGACGGCACGGGCTCGCCCGCGCGAGGGCCGGTCGACATCATCATCAAGAAGGACGTGATCGAACAGGTGATCGCCGCCGATCCTGTTTCGCGGGGCAGGGGACCGGCAGCCGAAGCCTCCGCCGGTGCTCGCGTGATCGACGCGACCGGCAAATACGTGACACCCGGGCTGATCGATATGCATATGCATTTCTACCCGGATGCGCCGCTCGATTATCAATACAAGCTGCTCCTCGGCCACGGGGTCACCACGGTTCGGGTATTCACCATAGCTAACATGGGCCCGCGGGAAATGGTCGCCGAAAAGGAGCGCAGCGCCAAGAACAAAATCGTAGCGCCCAGGATGTACGTGTACCCGTTCTGGCGCGCCTCGCCGACCGATCCTCGTTTCTCGCTCGCGGCCGACGCGCCGCAGATCGTCCGGGAATGGAAGGCGATGGGCGTCGACGGCGTGAAGATGGCCGGCCTTCCGGGAGAATATCCCGACGTGTTCCAGGCGGTATCGGACGAGGTCCACAAGCTAAACATGGGCCTGGCGGTGCACATCGCGCAGGAGGCCGTGTATCCGATGAACGCAGTGCGCGTCGCCACCGAAGGCGCCAGCACCATCGAGCATCACTACGGGTACGCCGAAGCCTCCTTCAGCGACCGCCAGATTCAGGATCTGCCGCCCGAATACAACTATTCGCACGAAGCGGAGCGCTTCTATGAAACCGGCGCGGTATGGCTACAAGCCGATCTTGAGAAGCTGCACGGCAGCGTGATCGACGCGCTGCTGGCCGCGCAGGCCAAGGACGGATTCACCATGGTGCCGACCATGGTGGTCTATGAAATCAATCGCGACCTTTCACGCGGTGTCACCGTGCCGTGGCTGGAGCCGTTCGCATTACCGGCGTTGATGAAGCGCTGGGCGCCGAATCCTGAAAGCCACGGTTCGTATTTCTCTCATTGGACTTCGGACAATGAAGCGGCCTGGGCGAAAATGTATCGCCGCTGGTCGGATTTTGTCGAGGACTATAAGAATCGCGGAGGGCAGATCGCGGTCGGCTCCGACGTCGGCGCGCAATACAATATGTGGGGCTTCGCCACCATCCGCGAGCTGGCGCTGCTGGAGCAGGCGGGATTCAGTCCGCTGGAAGCATTCCACTCGGCGACGGAAGTAGGTGCGCGATCGCTCGGCAACTCCAAGCTCGGCGCCATCCGTCCGGGATATACGGCGGACCTGGTCATCCTGAAGGACAATCCGCTGGACGACGTGAAGGTGATGTACGGGACAGGCTCGCCCCGCCAACTGCCCAACGGCCAGATGACTCAGGAGAAAGCGGTCCAGTACACCATCAAGGGCGGCGTCGTGATGGACTCCCAGGCGCTGCTGAACGACGTTAAGAAGATGGTCGCCGACGCGAAGCGCGCCCCGGCGAAAGGCGCGCAGTAGGCTCATTTCCCAGCGCTCTTTCTGGCGCGGATCGTTACTCGATAATTGTTTTCCGCGTTCAAATTAATCAGCGCGACAAACGCCCGGCCCTGATAGGTTCCGATCGTGCCGGATTGCGAGATACCGGAAACTTCCCAGCCGGCGGGGAGCAGAACGGTGTTGCGGAGGCCGTGCAGGGTGCGATCGAAGGTCAGGGTCCCGTTCTCGATCTTGTAGCCGGGGTCCTTCAGCGTTCCTTTAATTTCGATGTGCGCGCTCTGCTTGTCGTCGGTGATCGGCACGTCCAGCTTGATATAGCTCGCCTTCCCGTTCTTAACCGGCGTGAACGGCTTGGCGGTGTCCAGGTCGACCACCTTCATATCCTGCAAAGGAAGGTAGGCGAGCGAATCCAGCCGTTCCTTGTCGCCCTTGCGGTAATCGCTATAAATTTGCTGAACCTCGATGGTGTGTGCTTCGAGCGAGCCTAGATCGTAGAGCGTCTTGATGTCGTCGAAGAACATGTCTTCGTATTGGAGCGGAGGGAACTTGGTGGTGGTCGGGCGCGCGTGGATCGTCACCGGGTTGCTCTGGCCGCTGGGATTGGCGAAAGCGATTTTCAACCGTCCATCGGCCGCGGTGGTAAGCTGCGCCGCGACGTTCGAGGAGATGAACGTGAATCCGGGCGGCAGCAACACGCCGAGACGATAGCCGGCGAGGCTGCGTACCCAGGCGATATCGTTCCCGTGCATGATGTAGGTCCGGGCGTCCTTGTACGTTTTATAGATCAGCACGCGGCCAATGCCGCCTTCGGGCACCGGAATCGGCAACTTGGCATGAATCGCGTGCGTCTCCGGATCATTGGGCTCGGGCCCATAGGTGAACTGCATTGGCTTGCCGGTCCGCGGATCGTAAACCTCAACGTCCGACCCTTCGCTTCCGCCGCGCGTGGCGTTCACCAGCTCCGTCGCGCCGACCCGGGTTTCTTCCGGCAGAAACCTGATGCGGAACTCCTCGCTGCCGGGCGCGAGAATCGAGTATTCGGTGTAGGCGTCCTGCGTGAATAAGCGGGTGACCGGGGGCGTGGGCCGCAACGATCCGTCGGGATTGGTTCCTCCCGGGAAAGGACTATTGCCGCCGCGTCTCGATTGAGCCGGCAGTAACGCTCCCGCGGCGAGCAGCAGCCAGGTCCACTTCGCGAATTTTCGAAAGGTCATGATGGTATCATCCTACCGCGGCTTGAGAATTCGGACAAAGAAAAAGGGCGGCCGGAGTTGAAGCCGGCCGCCCATCGAACGTTCAGATCCGCTAACGGCTAGAAGGAAACCCGCAGGCCCACTTCAAAGACGCGAGGCGGAATCACGGTGGACGGATTCAGATACAGCGCGCTGTTCACGCTTTCATTCACCGACTGCACCGCGGACGAGTTGGTCAGGTTGTAAATGTTGAACTGAGGCTGGAACTCATACCGGTCGTGTAATTTGAAAACCTTCGAGAACCGGATGTCCCAGGTGTTGATGTTCGGCAGGCGATTGAAGCCCGACGGTTGCAGATAAACCGTCTGGGTGCCCTGGTTGATGGTCTGTCCAAGGATGCCGCTGGTCACCGAGTAGGAGGCATAATTCGGCGCTCCCGTCAGGTGCTGGTAGATCGTGGAAACCACGAATCCCCAGGGCAGATTGTAGGTGCCGCCAATGCGGAAGATCAACGGGATATCATACTGCATCGATCCCAGCATGTTGGCGTTGAAGTTCGGATTGTTCAGGTTGACGCTGCTGGCTCCCGGTCCGGCGGAATTGATATCGCCCAGCCAGGCGCCTCGGAAACGGCTCCAGGTAACGCCGCCGAACATCATCCAGTTGCGGGTCATGGAGCGGCGGAATTCGACGTCGAGAGCGCGATAATCGTTGTTCAAACGATTCGAGTTCTCGATTACGTTATTCTGGAACGCCTGGCCAATGGTCGAAGCGAGCTGATTGTATACCACCAGCGGCTTATTGGTCAGCGGATTGTTGATGGTCACCGGAGTGTAATCAGATTGCGGCACCGCGGTATTCGCGATTCCGATCTGGTTGAACGTCGACCGATGCCAGCCCGTCACCGAAAGGATGATATTGCTGGGCAGTTGCTGCTGGATGCCCAGGCTCTCTTCCCAGCTGAACGGGCGCTGGAGATTCGGAGCGAGCGAAGTGGTGAGACCAGGGAACCCGGTAAACTTGGACAGGTTCAGCTGGCTCGCAGTCGGACCGTTGGAGATGCAAGTGGCGACTGCTTCGGTGGTCGGGCAGGTCCACGGCACGGAACCGGACAGGAACTGCATCGGGTTCACCGAGGTCAGCAGGTTCATGCCTTCGCCCTGCATATAGCGGTTGACGCCGCCCTTTAGCACTGTCTTGCCTTTGCCGGTAACATCCCAGGCGAAGCCAAAGCGCGGAGTCCAGTTGTTCCAGTCCGGACCTTTGATCTGCTGATAGCTGCGAGCGCCGATGTAGGTGCCGGCAGGCGAGCTCTCCGGCGGAATCCAGCCATCCCAACGTTCCCAGCGAATGCCGACGTTGATGGTCAGGTGCTTCAGAACGTGCCAGGAATCCTCGGCGTAAAGTCCGAGAACATCCAGGTTGTTCTTCTGGATATTTAGCGGCGTCGGGTAAATGCTCGCCGTGGTCGGAATGCCATTCACCAGGACGCCCTGGACATCGCCGTTCACGGTGTAGCGCTGTTGGTATCCATCCTTGCTGGCCTGGACCCCGAAGCGGATGTTGTGCGTGCCGCCCCAGTCGCTGGTGAAGTAGCTGGCGTAGGAATCGAGCGCGCCGCGATACACCGGATTGATGTAGTTGTACTGCGGGGCGTTATAGAGAGTCAGCGTGGAGGAATCGTAAACCGAAATCAGGCCGGGAGCCAGATCCGGCTGATAGCGATAAGGAGTCTTACCCGCGGTCAGAGCGAAGCCGGTGTTGAAGACCCAGCGGCTGCTCGGATTGAAAATCCAGGTGACCGCGGCGTCGTAACCCGGCTGGTTCTGGAGCACGGTCGTGTCGTTCGATCCGAACGATCCCTGCAGACGGCGATGAAACCGGTTCTTCTGGTTCCGGAAATACATCAGCGTCATGCGGTTCTTTTCGTTGATCTGATAATCGAACTTGCCCATTTCATCGGCAATCTTGTTATCGTTCAGCGCCTGGGTTCCATCGGGGTTGAACGAACCGGCCACCAGGTTGTTGTAAGCCCAGAGACGCCAGGACGTGACCCACCACAGTTTGTCTTTGATCAGCGCGCCGCCGACGTTGCCGTTGTAGTCGTACGTCTCGGTCATCGGGTTGCCGGGGATGACATTCGCGAAATTGATCTTGGAAGCAACCGACGCCGGAACGTTGGCGAAGAGCTTGCTGGCGAGCGCGGGACCGACGTTATTGCTCTGCATCCCTTGAGAGGCGCCGTTCAGAAACACGGTGCCATGAATCTGGTTGGTGCCCGACTTGGTCACCATGTTCATGTACACGCCGCCCTGCGAAACATCCGCGGGCATGTCGCCGACAAGATAGTTGACTTCCTGGAACATGCCGACGTCGTAATACATCAGCGTGGAGCCACCGCCGCCGCCCGGCCAGTTGACGCTGACGCCGTCAATCATGAATTTCTGATCGGCGCTGGGATTCGAGCCGTAAGCAGCAAGTCCGACCTGCTGCATGCCATTCGAGCCACCGACGTCGATTGGACCCGAGCCCGAGCCCGAGCCCGTTCCAACCGCGGACGGTACCGTGTCCGCGATCGCCCACGGGCTGCGTCCAGTCGGAATGCCTTCCATAATGGCCTTGTTCGCGACAGAGGATGCCGTCACGTGCTCGGTATCGATGGTCGCCGCTTCAGCCTGGACCGTGATGTTCTGGGAAACTTCACCCAACTGCAGAGTTGCGTTCGTGGTCACCTGAACACCGGTATTCACGACGATGCCCTGGGCCGTGTACGCCTTGAATCCCGCTTTCTCGAACGTGATCGAGTAGGTGCCCGGAGGCAGTTCCTGAAAACGGTAGGTCCCAGTCGCGCTCGTCGACATCGACTTTGCGCCGCCGATGAGGTTCGGGCTTTGGACCGTCACCTTTACATCACCTACCACCGCGCTGCTTGCGTCCGTTACGGTTCCACCAATGGTGCCGGTCAGGATCTGGCCTGGTAGCAGGGAGGAATAGAGCAGAACGAATGCGCAAGCCAGAGCGACGTGAAATGAGAACCGCAACATGCGGCTACAACTCACCATAGACTTTGCTCCTTAGAAGAGTTTGGTTTGGTTGATTTCTGACTTCTACAGGCACCGATGCGATAAGCGTCTGCGCCGGAATTCGCGACGTGGAGCAGCCCGTGGCGCGCGGCCATTCCGTGCAGGCCCCGCCCCGCGTGTCCTTCGCGAGTACAATCTTCATACTAACCTTTCTATCTAGATAGTTGAAACTGAATGGGATATGCCAAATGGGCATATCGACATAACCTTCGACCACTGAGCGAATATGGGCAGTTTACCTGCACCATGAACATCCGGTCAAGCATTTTTACAATCGACCCCACACACGTCTGACGATCTGATTGCAATTGTGTATCGTTTCATCATAACGTGGACTGGCATGTAATCGTCAAGCTACCCGGTAGACATATACGGCTGACTGCGGGAGGATGCATCGTGAGAAAACTTCTGCTTGCTCTAACAATGGTCCTGGCGCCGCTGGCAAGCGCCCAGGTGACGGCGATTCGAGTCGGACATCTGGTGGATCCTGAAACTGGAACGGCCGCCGCGAATCACGTGGTCCTTATCGAAAACGGGAAGTTTACCGCGATCGGTGCCAATATAACGATTCCCTCCGGCGCCGATGTCGTGGACCTCTCCCAATACTGGATTTCACCCGGATTAGTCGATGCGCACAATCATCTCGCGCTGACTTATAAGGAAGAGCCAGAGCATAACAGCTACTATCTCACCAGCGTGATGGACTCGACCGCCTTGCGAGCCATCCAGGCAGTGTCTAACGGGATCACCATGATGTCCGCCGGATTCACCGTGGTGCGTGATCTGGGGAATAACGCCAACTACGCCGACACCGCTCTGCGGGTAGCCATTGAGCAGGGCTGGATCCCCGGACCGACCATGATCAACTCCGGGCTCATCATCGGCGGCTTAGGCGGCCAGTTTACTCCGGTTCCAGAGCGCGAATCGTTAATATATCCCGAATATCTGAATGCCGATACTCCCGATGAAATAATCAAAGCGGTGCGTCGCAATATTTTGTTCGGCGCCAAAGTGATTAAGATCTGCGTCGACTGTAAATCATACGGATATACTGTCGACGAAATGAAACTCTTCGTCGCTGAAGCGGCTAAATCGGGCCTCCGCGTCGCCGGTCATGTTCAGACCCACGCCGGAGCCATGCGCGCCATCGAGGCCGGAATCTGGTCCATCGAACACTCTGGAGCTCTTGACGACGAAGCCCATAAAGCGATGGCCGCCAAGGGAATCTGGCGCGTAGGCACAGAGACGCCGCTGACCGATTATCACACCGGCAATTCACCGCAGGCGCAGGATCGCTATCGCCGCCAGGAAGAAGGCCTGAAGAACGCCTATTCGAATCAGGTAAAAATGGCTTTCTCCACTGACGCCGATTACTATATTCCCGGCATGACCCGCGGTCAGGTAGTGATCGATTTCCTCAAGAGCTGGAAAGATGCAGGCATCCCCACCAAGGAAATTTTAAAAATCATGACCGTGAATGGATACCGTGTCACCGAAATTTACTCCACTCGAGGACCGATCAAAACCGGGTTAGCTGCTGATCTGATTGCGCTACGCGAGAATCCTCTGGAAAACATCGATACACTCCGCGACGTTAGATACGTGATGAAAGATGGATTATGGTTTAAGAAAGACGGTGTAATGACGCCGGAAAAGTTCTTCCACAGTGGACCAACTCCACCCTCGGCGTGGAGAATTCATTAGTGAATCACTTGGGATAACAAGGGTGATTATCCGGCTCCGACCGAATCATCGCTAAGGCCGCAGTTTGACGGGCTGGGCCAGGGCGCCATTGCCCGCCGAGTCCCACGCCGCGAACCGGATCCATTTCTTGCCCGTCGCGCGGAATGGGATGCTGAAGTGGCGTCTCCCAAACGGCGGAAGATCCGTGGTCGAAATCACCTGTCGGTCGGTATGCTGGCCGTCGCCCCACACCACCTCGACGAAATCGAGCGGGAAGGTCCACTGAACCTCCGCCTCCAGACTACGCTGGTCGCCCGTGCCGGTGATCTCGATCGACGGAATCAAAACCTCGCCGGAGGTGACAAAATAATCCCCGCGCTTCATGGCGTCGATCACCGGAGCCCATTCGCCAGGCGGAGGAAGTCGGTCGAGCTTCACATAATTCACTGGATTATTCGCATAGATGTCGTCGCCGTGGCCTTGCCGATAGATCTCGGAAATCGCCTGCACGAATTTCGCGGGACCCGGCTTATCCGCCATCCAGTTATTCATATCGTCCAGCGTCGGCAGGCAGCGATATTCGCACAGCCGGATTTCGGACCCGTCGAGACCCATGCCCCAACGGAATCCGATGCCGCGATAATTCGGATCGAGAAAGTGCGGAGTATCCTTGATCGCGTCGGGAAAACCGGTCGATCCTTTGGACCGCGGATGCGGCATATAGAGGATCAGATTTTCGTGATGCGCCATCTCCATCATGTCCGCCGCGGTGCCGATGTGATAAATCGTTCCGTACTTCGGATTCTTCTCAAACAGCGGCTGCCCCGGGTTCCGGCCCTGCTGCCAGAAGACGGGATGCGAAAACAAAATATCGTTATGCGCGCCCAATGCGTCCGCCACGGGTCCACGGAGCACCTCGGCGTTGGCCATAACGATGAAATGGGAGTCGGAATGCTGAATCGCGGCGGTGTAATACTCGGCTAGCGAGGCGAAAGGATCGGACGACGCTCCGCCCGGCCTCGGGTCGGTGAAGGTGTAGCCTCGCCCGCTCCATTGTTTCCACTTGGGATCTTCGCGCGGCGGCATCTTTCCCCGCGGACCGGGCTCGACGGAAACGGCGCCTCCTCCGTCAATCGGCGCCACGATGTCGATTCCCGCCGCGCGCATCACTTCCAGGTCGGGCACGCTGGCGCTGAGTCCGCCGGCCCGCATGGCTTGCGCGACCAGTCCCATGTGAAAGTGCGTCGCCATCACTTTATATCCGTCCAGCGCCGCGAAATGATCGGCGCGCGTGAAGGCGAGAGCTCCGTCGATCGCCGCCTCGCCGCCATCGACGTAAAAATAGACCGGCATGTGCTGCCAGGTGCCCGGCCGGGCATTGCGCAGCGCGAAATTTTGTTGCCGGTCTTCAGGACCGCGATTCTCCTGGGCGGCGCTTTCTTCACGATCGGGTTGCCGCACACCGAACGCGATTACGCCGTTGTCCTCGCGATACCAGTTGTAGCCGAGGTTGTAATCCGTCTCTCGCGCCCAGAAAAAATTGTGCGGAGGAGGAAAGGCCGCGATCGATCCTCCCGGCGCGTCCGCTTCGATCACGCGATTGTTCGCCTTGACCACCACCGCATGTTCGGCCTTCGCGGCGCCAGGCCGGTGATCCTTCGCATGATTCGAAAGGTCGCGCCAGACCACCTTCCCGGCCTTCATGCCGCTGACGCCCGCTTCATATTTATAGGCGACCGAAGGCATCTCGGTTTTCGCGATCACTTCCTGCCGGATCAGATTCGTTCCGCGATAAACAACGTAGACCAGGCGTCCCTCGAACACTCCTAGTCCGACTCCGGGAAACGTGATTTCGATTCTCGCGCCATCCGTCCGCACCGCGCAGCCTTGGGAGTGATACACGGCGGACCCACGATGAATCTCCTCCGGACGACGCGGCAGGCCGGGCTGATCGAGCACGCCATCGTGCGGCGGCGTGTTGTTGTTGTGCGCCGATTCGCCTCCCGGCACGTTCAGCGGCGCGTCCCAAAACGCCGCCCATTTGTCGCGATTGAGAATCTCCGGCGTAATCTTCACCCCCAGCCCCGCTAGCGGATCGAGCTGTTGATTCGTGATGCGGCGCAGTCCGGAGACGACTCGAAATTCCGGTATCAGATTCGTCGCCACGATGTTCCAGTCCCCCTGATGGCTTCGTATGGCGACCTCACGAACCACGGGCGTGCCATCGCGAATCACAAATTGCAAACGGAGTTCCTGGTCATTCACGCCTTGCCACGTGACCACCAGCGCGTCCTTTTCGATCGCCGCGGCCAATCCGTTCGATGGAGTGTATTTGGTCAGATCGCAATGCAGCGGATCCGCGTGCGCCACTGCCGTCAGGAGGAAAACCAGGAGCAGAATCAAAAACAAACCACGAGATTTCTTGAGCGTCATCGAGGGGGACCGCCTCAGGATACCAAGGCGTCAGCATCGGCCGCGCGCAGCACCAATTCGCCCTCATCGCTCGATCCCATGAATTGTATTCTTTGACTGTCTGAGAAACTAGAGATATGAGCATTCTGCGCCTGGAGCGCGTCCGTAAGGAATACACCCCGGACGGCGCGCCCGTTAGCGCTCTCGATGATGTTTCCCTCGAAGTTGAGCGCGGCGAATTCGTCGCGCTGGTCGGACGCAGCGGATGCGGAAAGTCCACGTTGCTCAATCTTGCCGGGGCCATGGATTTTCCAACGTCGGGACGCGTGCTGCTCGACGGCGTGGTCACCTCCGAGCTGAACGACGCCCAGCTGACGCGCTTGCGCCGCGAGAAAGTGGGATTCATTTTTCAATCTTTCCAGTTGTTGCCGACCTTGAGCGTGGTCGAGAACGTCGAGCTGCCGTTGATGCTTTCCGGACGCGACGACGCCCGCCGGATCGCGAATGAAACTCTGCGGTGGGTAGCGATGGAATCCTACGAATCGCGCATGCCCCACCAACTTTCCGGCGGACAGATGCAGCGCGTCGCGATCGCCCGGGCCTTGGTCCATGCTCCTCAGATTCTGCTGGCCGATGAGCCGACCGGAAATCTGGATTCCTCCACCAGCGACCTGATCATCGATCTCCTCCGCCGTGTCTCGACCGAGCGAAACACCGCCGTCCTGATGGCCACCCATAGCGTCGAAGCCGCTGCCGTTAGCGACCGGATCGTCAAGATGCGCGATGGCCGCGTAGTCGAAATAGTCGAGTCCGCCAGGAGAGTCTAGCTGCCCTACGCTACGCTGTTTCGTCGCCTGATTCTGCGGCCGCTGCGACGCGAGCCGATGCGCACTGCGCTCACCGTGCTCGCCGTGGCGCTGGGAGTCGCCGCCGTGCTGGCTATTGAGCTCGCCGGCGACGCAGCCGCCGGTTCGTTTCATTCCTCCATGGAAACGCTGATCGGAAACGCGGATTTCGAGGTGACTTCCGCCGGCGGCGTTCCCGCCGATGTGCTAGTCCGGCTGGCCGCGCTGCCGTACCCGATCCGCATCCATCCGCGCATTGAGGATTATGCTTTTCTTCCCGATTCCGGCCGCACCGTCCCGCTGCTTGGCGTCGATATGCTGGCCGAATCCTCCCAAGGCGCGAGCTTCACCGGCGACCAGGACACCTTCGCGCGTGACGACTCCGTGTGGATCGGCGACCGCCTGCCCTACAAAATCGGCGACACGATCCGGATTCAGATCAATGACTCGGTTTCAGGCTACGTCGTCCGCGGCCTGCTCGCTCACGGCTCAGGCGACGCGTTGATGATGGATCTTGCCGAAGCCGCGCGCATCCTCGGCCGTGGTGCAATGCTCGATCGCGTTTTGATCGATGTTCCCTCCAGCAAGTCCACCGAAGAATGGGCGGCGATTCTTCGCCGGTCGATTCCCGATGGAGTTAATCTCGAACCCGAGGGCTCACGCACGGAAGAGAACCGCAAGATGCTCGCCGCCTTTCGGTGGAATCTTCGGGTTCTGAGCTATATTGCGCTCGCGGTCGGCGCGTTTCTGATTTACAACACCATATCCGTCTCCGTGGTCCGCCGGCGCTACGAAATTGGAATTCTGCGCGCGTTGGGCGCCACCCGAACCGCGATTCTCGGCGCGTTTCTCGGCGAAGCCGCCGCGTTCGGATTGGCTGGCGCGATCGTTGGTATCGCCCTCGGACGCCTCATGGCGGCGGGCGCTGTAAGGCTGGTCGCCGCGACAGTCGAGTCGCTCTACGTCACCAGCCAGCCCGGCGCGATCTCGCTCGATTGGTCGATCGCCTTGCTCGCCATGGCGGCTGGACTCGGCGTGGCGCTCGCGTCCGCGTTGTCGCCGGCCTGGGAAGCGTCCCGCGTCGCGCCGGTGGAAGCGATGGCTCGCGGCCGCCGCGAATATCAGACCCGCGTGCATCGTCTCCGCGATCTGGGTATCGCCTCCGTGCTGGGATTCTCCGCGTGGATCGCATCGCGGCAGGCGCCTGTCGACGGCCGCCCGATCTTCGGCTACCTGTCGGCCGTTCTGCTCATCGCTTCCGCGACCCTCACTATTCCCGCGTTGGTCGCGGCGCTCTCCACAGCTTCCGCCGGTCTGCTCAAGAAAATCTTCGGCGTGGAAGCACTGCTCGCGACGCGCAGTCTTGCTGGATCGCTGCGCCGGACTTCCGTGCTGGTCGCCGCGCTGGCCACCGCGATCGCCATGCTCGCTGCCGTCGGCATCATGGTAGGAAGTTTCCGCCAGACCGTCTTGCTGTGGATGGAGGACCGCCTCCAGGCCGACCTCTACCTGCGCCCTGCCGTGCCCGATAGCGCCGATCGCCACCCCACCATCTCCGCCTCCGTCGCCGATGCCCTGGAGAACTTGCCGCAAGTCGCCGCGGTCGATCGCTTCAGGGCCTACGAAATAAGCTATCAGGGCCTTCCTGCGACCCTTGGCGGAGGCGACGCCCGAATCGCAGGCCGCTACGGCGATCGTCCGTTCTTTTCCGGACGAAGTCCTCGCGACGTGTTTCCCCTTCTGGTCGGAAAAGACGCCGCGCTGGTCAGCGAGCCGTTCGCCAACAAGCATCATGTTCATGCCGGCGATTCCATTGCCCTGACGCTCGCCGGCAAACGCGCGAATTTCCACATCATCGATATTTATTTCGACTATTCGAATGAGCGCGGCTATATCATTCTCGATCGCACCACGCTGCTCAAATATCTTCCCGATCCCGATCCCTCGAACATTGCGGTGTATCTCAAACCGGGTGTGTCGCTCGACGATGGTCGCCGCGCGGTCGAGATCGCCCTGGCGAATCATAAAGTGCTGGTTTTTTCAAACCGAACCCTCCGCGTCGAGGCGATGCGCGTCTTTGACCGGACCTTCGCCATCACCTATGCCCTCGAAGCCGTCGCCGTATTCGTGGCCATCATGGGCGTCAGCGGAGCTCTGCTCGCCCTGGTGATCGACCGCCGCCGCGAGTTCGGCCTGCTCCGATTTCTCGGCGGAGCGCGCGGTCAGGTTCGCCGCATGATCCTGTTTGAAGCCGGCCTGGTCGGCTTGCTGGCGAACATCGCCGGACTGATCCTCGGCATCTTTCTATCCCTGCTGCTCATCTTCGTGATCAACAAGCAATCCTTCGGATGGACCATTCAATTTCACTGGCCTGTCGCGATCTTGCTTGGCGCGCTGACCCTGGTTTACGTCGCCACCATCATCGCCGGACTGTACCCCGCAAGCATCGCGACGCGCCTTTCGCCGATCGAGGTGGTCCATGAAGAGTAGTCATCCATGAAGAGTAGTGATCCATGAAGACTAGCCTCATCCTCGCCCTCGCCTTCCGCCTCGCGCTGCCCGGCTACCATTACGAATTTCCGCGCGATCATTTCAACCACCCCGACTATCAAACCGAATGGTGGTATTACACCGGCAATCTCCACACCGCCGATGGCCGCCGTTTCGGTTTTGAGCTGACCTTCTTCCGCCAGGGCGTCGATCGCGCAGTCACGCCCGCCGGCATCTGGGACGTTCGCGATATCTGGATGGCCCACCTCGCTCTTAGCGATATCGACGGCCGTCATTTCTATCACACCCAGCGGTTGAATCGCGCTGGACCGGGCCTCGCCGGCGCCAGTCTGGAACAATCCCGCGTCTGGAACGGCAACTGGCAGGCCCAATGGAAGGGCGATTCCCAGGAGCTGACCGCCGTCGCCGACGCATTCTCTTTCGACTTATCCCTCCACTCCGATAAGCCGCCGGTCATCCACGGCCAGGACGGAGTCAGCCAGAAAGCGGAAGGCGCTGGCCACGCATCGCACTATATCTCGCTGACCAGGCTCGCGACCCATGGATCCATCACGCTCGAGGGTAAACAGTTCTCCGTCGACGGACTCAGCTGGATGGACCATGAGTTTTTCACCCATCAGCTCGATCCCGGACAAACCGGATGGGACTGGTTCAGCCTCCAGCTCGACAATGGCTCGGAGCTGATGCTGTTCCAGCTTCGCCGCAAAGATGGCGCGCGCGATCGCTTCTCCGCGGGAACATTCATCGATCCCTCCGGACGCACAACTCATTTAACTGTCAACGATTTCTCGCTTACACCCGGCGAAGTCTGGACCAGCCCCGAAACCGGCGGTCGTTATCCCATCGCCTGGACCATCCGCGTCCCCAGGCTCGCCTTCGAGTCGACCCTGACCACCCCGCTGCCGCAACAGGAGCTGGGGTCCGCAAACAGTTCCTTTCCATCCTATTGGGAAGGCGCAATTCGCATCTCCGGCGCGATTAAATCGCAGCCGGTGCAAGGCGTCGGGTACCTCGAAATGACCGGCTATGCTGGTAAGCCGCCACTTTTGTGAACCATGCGATTCGCCCGCCGCAGCACCGGCGCGAGCGTGAAGTAGATCGCCGCCACCGCGACCGGGGCCAGCACCAGCCAGATCAGAACCGCGCCCATGGTCGCGCCCCACAACAGGCGAATCAGACCGGACATGTCGGATTGCATCATCCCGAAGACCTGTTTCAGTGAAATGGTCACCGGCGCGGCCTTAGCGACCCTGCTTCCGGCCTTCAGCAGCGGTAGAAACAGGATCAGTTGTAACGGATAGGCTAGGAAATTCACTAGTTGGATGGCAGGCAGGTTGAGCCGCAGCAGGATCGCGACCCCGGCACAGAGTAGCGTGGTCGAGCCGAGCATCGGGAACACCCCGACCACCACTCCCAGGGCGATGCTCAGGGCGATTTTCTCCGGGGTGATCCCCTGCCGAAGCAGATCGAGAATCGGGACCACGACTTTTTGGTGTAGCCAGCGGATGAGCCAAGTATAGACCGTTTGACAAATGTTAAAGAGATTTTTTGTGGAATTTCGTTCGGTTCCCGCATAATGGAAATGCGGATGAAGCTGCAGGTGGAATGCTACGCGGGGCACAAGGCCGACGAACGCCCGGTTCGCTTCCGGCTGGAGGACCGCGATTACTTGGTGGAGGAACTGCTGGATCAATGGTACGGCCCAGACGACGTGTTTTTCAAGGTTCGCGCCGACGACGGGAACTTATACATTCTCCGGCACATATCCTCGGTCAGTCAGGACGATTGGAATCTGGAAGCCTTCCGCCAGCTTCGTTTTTAGTCCCTTGGGGCAAATTCAGAATCGCGCTTTGGCTTTGTTTGTCGTTCGCGATGTTTGCCGCCGGATGCGGCCGCGGTGAGCAGGATGCCGCCGGCCAGCCAAGCGCCGCGCCAAAGGCCAGTGCGGACGCCGTTCCCGCCTCCCGCGCCGCGGACGATCTTGGCCGGTTTCTCGCGGGAATGCCCGGCAATCCCGGCAGCCCTTTCGCAAACCTGGAAGCCACCGACGCCTGGAAGGAACATCGCCGCCTTCTCGACGACGCCTGGCAACACGCCGATTCGCGCCTGGTAACTGGACTTAAAGGCTTTCAAACTCAAGAGTTGCAACATGGTCTCGCGCCGGCGTTGCCGGTTTTCTATCCCTTTAGCGGTCCCGATACGCTGACCATGACCCTGCTGTTTCCCGAGAGCCCGGTGTACGTTATGGTCGGTCTGGAGCCTTCGGGCACCCTACCGAAGCTCTCGCACATCGAACAAAAGGATCTTCCAAAGTACCTGGCCGAAACCCGCGAGACGGTCGCCTCCGAGCTCGGCCGCAGCTTCTTTATCACCCGTCAGATGGACCACCAGTTTCGCGGTCAGGTGACCGACGGACTGCTGGTGCCGATGCTACAGCTTCTGGTTCGCACCAATCACACCATACTCGGCTTTCGTTATATCCGCCTGGACGACGATGCCCGCATCATCGATCGCACGACGGATTACAAAGCGCCCACGCGCTACGGGAACAAAGGAGTGGAACTGGAATTTCGCTCGAATGCCGGCGGTGCCACGAAGAAGCTGTACTATTTCACCGTCAATCTTTCCAATCCGCGGCTTGAGGAAGACCAGCCATTTCTGAAATATCTGGAGACTCTGAAGGGCTCGGTAACCATGCTCAAGGCGACGTCGTACATGACCCATCGCAGCGAATTCTCCGTGATCCGGGATCAGATCCTTTCCATCAGCTCCGCCATCCTGCAGGACGACTCCGGCATTCCGTATCGTTGCTTCACCTCCGATCAATGGCGCGTGCAGCTTTACGGCGATTACTCGCAACCCTATGGGAGCTTCCATTTTATGGAGCAGCCGGATCTGCGCAAAGCCTACGCCTCGGGACAGGCCAAGCCCCTAACGCTGCGCATCGGATACGGGTATTCGCGAATCGCGTCCAATCTGCTGCTGGCGACGCGCCCCGCGGCCCATTCGGCGCGGTCTTTCTGACAGCTCCTCACCGCACCCGGATCGAGCCCATCATGCCGCCGTCCTCATGTTCCAGGATGTGGCAGTGGTATACAAATGTTCCCACAATCGCCGGATTCCGAAAATCCATGCGTAGCTTCACGCTCGGATACGCGCCCGTCCCATTCCAATAAGGCAGATCGACGGTGTCTCGCAGCATCTGCTCATCTACCTGGCGTCCATCGCGAGCCACCAACTGAAAATGAAGCTGGTGGATGTGAAAGACGTGCGCTTCGCGCGCGCGATTCTCGATGATCCAGTCCTCCACCGTCCCATGCTGGACCTCTATATCGGGAACCGTGAAGTGCATGTCGAACGTCTTCGGAGCCTGGCCTTCTTCGGTGATGAAATATTTCTTGGCCTTCGCGTCTTCTGAGAAATAGAGTTTGCGGACTCGAACCGGCTTCAGGGCATCGAGTCCGCGAAACGGTTTCGATCCCGCGTCGGCGGGCATGCGGCGAAGCTCGGGCGCGTCTTCGCTGGCGACGATGTTCGCGATCGCGCGATAAGGCGTCGCCGCCCCATCCGGCCCCGTGTCGTAGTTCAACGTGACCAGTTGCGCGAAGCCGCCCACCGCCGGGGTTGTCATTAGGAACTCCGCGCGGGCGCCAGGCCCGAGCAATATGTGCGACACCATCGACGATGTCCCCGCCGGCGTTCCATCCATCCCGATCAGTTCGACACTCTGCGGTTGGTCGACATTCTGAATCGTCTTGCCAAACCGGATTTGCAAATCGAAATAAGTATCGGCTGAAGCGTTCAGCACCCGCCAGAATTCGCGCCGCGCCGGACGCACCAGCATCTTCGCTGGACGGTATAAAGGATAAATCACCGGAACGTAATTGATCGAAATATCCTTGCCCGGCCCGGCGTCCTCCGCATCGCCACCCAATCCGGCCACCGACAGATCGCGCAGCACCAGCACCCGCTCCGGCAATCCGGCAACCTGCGGCTTTACCTTTTCGATTCCGTCGACAATCAGGGCTCCCGATGCTCCTCCCAGCACCTGCGGCTCCGTGAATCCGTGCGGATGCGGATGATACCAATACAATCCGGGCGACTCATGCCCGGGAATGGTGAACCGGTACTCGAACGATCCCGCGGCCGGAATCAGCGTGCGCAGCGTCTCATCCTGATGGCACGTTGGCGGCAAATCGAGTCCGTGGAAATGCAGATTCGTGGACGACGCCGACATCGGGGCGAAGACCCCGCATCCACCGCCATGATCGTGCCCTTCAGCCGCCGGAGCCAGCTGATTGGTCAACCGCAGTACGATTTCCTCGCCCGGCTGAGCCCGAATGGTCGGCGACTCGGCGCCCCCGGCGGAAACATAACAATAGCGCGTCTGCTTATATCGATCGACTGAGCTTCGAAAAAAGAGATGGATGGCGTTGCTCGAAATTTCCGGAGGATTGATCACGGCGCTGCCGAACGACGGGCGAGGGCAGGGATCGGATTGCGCGATTAGAGGCAGGCAGAAAAGAAAGCAGTATTTCAAAGTGGGAAAAAAGCGGGCGAACCGCTGCCGATCCGCCCGCACGCGAGTTTAGTTAAAGAAAACGGTCGTGGTGTCAGTCGCGGTGTGACCCGCGTCGTCCGTTACGGTCAACGTGAACGTGTAGGGACCCGACTGGGTGAATTGCACCGTCGGTGTCGCGGTGCTCCCGCCGGTGATCGACGCCGGAAGGCTGCCCTGCGCGAGCGTCCACTGATAGGTCAGCGCCTTGCCATCAAAGCTGGTGGATGCGCTGCCGTCAAGCTGGAACTGGCGGACAGTCACCGTCGCGTTCTTCGGATTCGCCACCGCGGTGGTCGTTGAGGTGGGATTTCCCCCGTTTCCGCCGCCATTGTTCGGCGGCGTAGCCGTCGATCCGGTGGTCGGATCCAGATACACAGCTGGAGCCGCCGCGCCGCCTCCGAAGTTGAACATGTCGGTGATGGTGCCGGCCACCGCGTCCATCGATCCGCTGCCGATGCGTCCCAGATTCCAGTTGTCTTCGATGAAACGCAGAATCGAGGATTGATCGGTCACCGAATGGTCCACATAATTGACTTTCGCGTAAGGCGAAATCACCACCATCGGGATACGCGGGCCATAGCCGCACCGTCCCTGCGCCGAATTGTTGCCGCCGTTGCCGCAATTTCCCGGACCCGCGAGATTGTCGTCCGAAACGTTGGACGGGCTGACCACCGGAGCCAGCACATGATCGTACCAGCCGTCTGAATCGTCATAGTTGATGATGATCGCCGTGCTGGACCAGAACGGCGACTGCATGATCGCGTTAATCGTGTTCACCAGGAAGGTCTGTTCATCGATCGGATCAGAGTAGCCGGCGTGGCCGTCCTGATACGCGCCCGCTTTCAGATAGCTCACCGCCGGCAGATTGCCCGCGGCCAGCGCGGCGAAAAAGTCGCTGGTGTCGTAGTTGTGATTGGCCTGATCGGTGGTGCCGATAGCCGCTACCGAGCTGGGCGGCATGTGATGCGGATTCGACGTCGAGGTGTAAAACATGAACCCGGCGTGATGCGGAATGTAGTCGGTGCCGGCCGAGGCGCCGGAAATATTGTTGTGCGCGGTCGCGCACACGGCGCTTCCGTCGCTATTGCGCGAGCTCGGCACGAAGCCGCCCTGGAACCATCCCCAGGTCACGTTTTTCGCGTTGAGCAGGTCGCCGACATTCTTGGTGCTCATCTGCGCCTGGGACGCTGTCTTGATGGTGCAATCATCCAGAGCCTGGGGCGGACGCGCGTCGCCGATCAACGTTCCTGTGGACGCCCCGTTGGCGATAACCCCGCTCGCCTTGCCGGAAACGAGCGTCGCGCCCGCGGTGGTCCCCGCGATCAGATTGAGCACTCCCGGCGCGGACGGCCCATACATGGTGCCGAACGAGTTGTCGCTCATCGCGTAATTCTGCGCGTAATTCCATAGGGCCGTGACCGTGTTGCCGTCGTAATACCCCATCACCACCGCCTTGCCGATACCGATATCGCAGCTGCCGCTGCCGACCCCGGTGCTCTCGACGAACTTATCCATCAGTCCGCTGTTGACCGCTTTCTGTTCGTCGGCATACGCATGATCCTGATCGCAGGTCACCGCTTGCGCACGCGTCAGCCGGACGGGTTGCGCCGAGTTCGGATTGTTGGTCAGCAATGCGCCGGTTAATCCATTGACCGCCGGCGTATTGGATGAGGCGTTAAATTGCGGCTCGCCGGTTGTGAGATTCAGCGACTTCGGATAGGTTCCGAAGTAGTGATCGAACGATACGTTTTCCTGAAAAATGACCACTACGTGTTTGATGGGAGTCGTGGTGGCGGTCGGCGTCGTCTGCGCCATGGCCGCTGGAATCAGCGCCGATGGTAACGCTGACAACAACGCCAGTATTTTCTTCATGATTGGTCCCCTTTTGTGGTGAGTGAACGGCAATACACAGCTTCCCTGACCACTGTTACGGGGTGTTTGCGCGAGCGTGAATTCCTGTTTACGAAGGATCGGGAATTCACGCCCGGAGGAGGAATGTTGCGGAAACTACTAGCGCCGGAGATTAGCGATGGAACCGGCCGACCAGCACGCCCTTGCCTAGAATGTGCCCTTCCATCGCCTTCAGCACATCGGCGCGCGTAGCATCCGGACCGAGCTCCAGTTTGGTATCGAGCGCGTACAGCTCGAAGGTGTAATGATGCACCGGCCCCTGCGGTGGCGCACCCGGACCCATATATCCAACCTGTCCCCGGAGATTCTTGGCCTGGACCGCTCCATCTTCGAGCGTCGCCTTGCCTACCGGGACCCCTTCCGGAAGCTCCGTCGCGGTGCCCGGGATGTTGAAAATCATCCAATGCAGCACGTCGTCGTTCATGCGGCGGATGGAAACGTCGGGATCATGAAGGATCAGCGTGAAGCTCTGGGTGCCCGCCGGAACGTGCGACCATTCCAGCTTCGGCGATACGGCGTTCGGATCGTTCATCGTGTACTTGGTCGGCACCATGCCGCCGTCTTCGAACGCGCTGGTGGTAAGCGTCAGGCCGGGCTGCGCCGGACCCTTCTGTTTGCCCTTATCCTGCGCCGCCGCCGTGGCCAACGCGATGGACAGAATGGTGGTGCAGATCGTGAATGTCCTCATTGGTATCTCCTGGGTTCGTTCTGTTATTTGCCGCGATAGAATACACGCCAGATTTTACCCTTTTGACTGTCGGTAATGTAAAGGGACCCGTCCGGCGCCTGTGCCACTCCATCCGCTCGAGCCACCGCCGCGTTTGGATTCATCAGCTTATCGGTTCCGGCGAAGCCGTTCGCGAAGATTTCGAATTTGCCCGACGGTTTGTCGCCTGAAAACGGCTGGAACGTGACGTTGTAGCCGTCCTGCGGCATCGGCGCGCGATTCCACGATCCATGAAACGCGATGAATGCGCCGCCTTTATATTTTTTCGGAAATTGTGACCCCGTATAGAACATGACGTCCACCGGAGCCCAATGCGCCGGGAACGTCGCGATCGGCAGCGACATCTCGCTGCACCGGCCGACTTTCGTTCCATCGCCGCCGTATTCCGGATTCAACACCAGCTTCTGCGCCTGGTAATCGAAGAAGCAATAGGGCCAGCCGAAATTCTCATCCTGCTTATCGATGCGATACATCGGCTCGGCGGGACGCTCCGCGTTATCCTCGGTCTTGAAGTGCTCCGGCCACAAGGTGTCGAGCTGATCGCGATTGTTCATCACCACGAACAAATGCGAGTCATGCCACGTAATCGCAGGCATTTGGCGCATTCCCGTGGCCCAGCGTACGCCATCGGACTGCTTCTGGCCCAGCTTGTTCTCGTCGAACTTCCAGATGCCGCCGTGTTCCGCCAGCAGCGGACACGGATCGTCGCCGGCGACGTGCGCCCGCCGGTCCCGAGGCTGGCAGGCATTCGAAGGCGCGCCGACGTTCACATACAACGATCCTTTGCCGTCGAACGCGATGCCCTTATCGCCGTGCTCGCGCTCGCCCGGAAGATCCGCCACCACGACTTCCGCCTCGCCCGACGGCTTCAATTCGCCCGGCGTCATCTTATAACGAATCACCGCGCGGACAGTGGAGACGTAGAGGTAACCGTTATGCAGCGCGACGCCGGTGCTGCTCAGGTCGCCGAACTGCTCCTTCATTTCGAATTTGCCATCGCCGTTGGTGTCTCGCAGCGCCATCACGCCGCCTTTTTGATCCCTGCCGGACAGCAGAGCGACATACACGTCGCCGTTCGGAGCCACCGCAATGTGCCGCGCCGAGCCGATTCCATCGGCGACAACTTCCGCGCAGAAGCCCGGCGGCAGTTTGATTCCGCCATTATCGCTATCGCAGGCTGGAGGATTGGCGGCGCTCAAGAACGCGCTCGATCCTATTGCCAGAATCCCAATCGCAAAACGAGTCATCCATAGAGACATATGTGGTACTTCACATTTTACCCGCATACGCAGTCCTAACTTTTATAGAGAGGGTGATAATCAGAAAAGATGCAAAAAAGGAAACTCGGCAACAGTGACATGACGATCACGCCCATCGGCATTGGAGCCTGGGCGATGGGCGGCGGAGGCTGGGAATTCGCCTGGGGCGCGCAGGATGATCGCGAATCGATCGAGGCCATTCACGCGGCTCTCGATGGTGGCGTCAATTGGATCGACACGGCAGCCGTTTACGGTCTGGGCCATTCCGAGGAAGTGGTCGCGCGAGCCTTGAAAGGCCGCTCGAACCGTCCTTATGTATTCACCAAGTGCGAGCTGGTCTGGAACGAGAAGCGCGAGATCGGCCGGTCCCTTAAAGCCGATTCGATTCGCCGGGAAGTCGAAAACAGTCTTCGGCGCTTACAGGTCGACGTCATCGATCTCTATCAGATCCATTGGCCGGAGCCTGTCGAGGACATCGAAGAAGGCTGGTCCACCATGGCCAAGCTGAAGCAGGAAGGCAAGGTCCGCTGGATCGGCGTCTCGAATTTCAACGTCGCGCAAATGGACCGCTGCCGCGCCATCTCGCCGATCACGTCATTGCAACCGCCGTACTCCGCAGTCTCGCCCGAGGTGGGGACCGAAATTCTGCCCTACACGAAGCAGCATGGAATCGGTGTGATCGTGTATTCGCCCATGAAGTCCGGCCTCCTGACCGGAACCATGACCAAGGCCCGGGTCGCGGCTTTTCCAGCCGACGATTTCCGGAAACGCGCTCTCAATTTTCAGGAGCCGCACCTGTCCCGAAACCTCGCTCTGGCGGATTTGATGAAAGAGATCGGCGCCAAGCACGGCCGTTCCGCCGGAGAAGTCGCCATCGCCTGGACCCTGGCTAATCCAGCCGTAACCGCCGCCATCGTGGGCATGAGGTCGGCCAGCCAGGCGCAGGGAGTGCTCGGAGCGCTTGAATTTCGACTGAGCAAGGAAGAAATGGCTCGAATCGAAGACTTCAAAAAAGCGCCCGTTCCCGCGTGATCATTCTGGAATCGGACCGGCTCCTGTATCGCGACCATGAGCCGGCTGATCTGGACGCCTATTGCGCGCTTGAAGCCGATCCGGAAGTGCGGCGCTACGTCGGGGGCGCTCCCCGTACTCGTGAGGCAGCGGAGCAAAAATTCCGTAACCGGCATCGGCGAGACGCTTCGTCGAGACTCGGGCTTCACGCAGCGGTCCTGAAGGCCGACGGGCGTTACATCGGATACTGTGGCGTCTATCCGCATTTTGGCCCCTCGGGACCGATCGACGGCGAAGGAGTTTTGGGATTCACTTTCGCGCGCGACGTTTGGGGCCAGTGCCTCGCCACCGAAGCGGGCCGCGCATTTGTCGCGTTCGGGTTCGACGAATTGCACCTGAACCGCATTGTATCGACGGTCCAGGTCGGCAACGGCGCCTCGATTCGGGTTCTAGAAAAACTCGGATTCGAGATTTATGAGACCGAAGTCGGCGTCCGGTCGTTTTACAAGTTCGAGCTTCTGCCCCGTTGACTCCTGCAATTAGATAGACCCGTGCCGTGATCGCCAGGCACGGAGATGGTCGTTTGCAATACAATCGGTGCGGTCACTTGTGAGTTGGCAAGCCAGAGCCGGGTCGTGGATGGTGCGTCGTTACCTGAGGCCGAAACTGGCTCGCGCCCGCAACGCTCTCAGTTTACGAAAGGCATTCGAGGGTCCGACCCGCGTCCCGCGCGGAGTTCGCACCACGCCGGCTAAGTTGGGAGGCGTCCCCGGCGAGTGGGTAGAGGCCCAGCGCGCGGATTCCCTCACACTTCTCTATCTGCACGGGGGCGGCTATATCGGCTGCTCCCCGGCGACGCATCGTCCGATTACCGGCGCGTTCGCTCGCCGCGGATTTCGAGTCCTGGCGCCGGATTATCGACTCGCGCCCGAACATCCGTTTCCCGCCGCGGTGGAGGATGCGCTCGCTGTGTATCGGGCGCTGCGATCTGAGACGGCGGGTCCAATGGTCTTAGCCGGCGATTCGGCGGGCGGAGGACTTGCTCTGGCATTGCTGGTCGCTCTCCGCGACGCCGGCGAAGGATCGCCATCCGCCTGCGCGCTTTTTTCTCCGTGGACCGACCTTGCCGTCACCGGCGATTCCATTCGCTCCAACAACGGCCGCTGTGCGATGTTCCAAGGCGACCGCATCGCCCCCACCGCGGAATATTATCTGCAGGGCGCCGACCCGAAGAATCCGCTGGCGTCGCCGCTCTACGCCAATCTCGAAAAACTGCCGCCGCTGCTGATTCACGTCGGGGAACAGGAAGTGCTGCTCGACGATTCGCGCCGTCTGGCTGAGCGAGCCCGCGCCGCCGGCGTCGCGGTCGACCTGAAAATCTGGCCCGACGTCTGTCATGTCTGGCAGATCCTCCCGCTGCTTCCCGAAGCGCGGCAGTCCATGGAGGAGGCGTCGCGCTTCCTTCATCACATTTGATGCGAAAATTGAGAAAGTCCTGGCGCGGCCGCGCGCCCAAATTGAAAATGACCGCATCTTGACACCGGGTTGCGGGTTCTTTCTGGTAACGGAGATTACCGTCGCGTGCATCCAACAAATGGTGTTTTCCATATCGCAATGAAATACATAACTTTGGCAGGTGCGTTTGCCGTCCTCGGCGCTTCGGCGCTCTTCGGCCAGACTTTCGACTCCAGCGGGAACGGTATGCTCAAGGGAGCGTTTCATTTTCGCCAGCTCGAAGCCAAGAATTTCGACCAGAATACCGGCGATGTCACTGAAACCGTGGCTCTTTCGGGCACCATAACGTTCGATGGAGCAGGGAATTACACGGTCACCGGCAGTTCCGTGGACAACACCGTCTCGGGCGGCGCCCCGCAGACCGTGAATGCCTCGGGGACCTATTCCATCGGTGCCAACGGGTTCGGATACGTAATCAATCCCCTCGATTCCTCGGACTATATATATGGCGGCGTCGGCCAGGGGATCTTCGTGGCCAGCAGCACTGAGGGCAGCGTATTGAATACATTAATTGCGATTCCCGCGAGTCCCGTGCTCACCAATGCGACGTTCACCGGGTCTTATTGGGCCGGCGACATCGATTTTGCAGGCGGGGTCACGGCTAATCTGAAGAACTCGCTGTTCGAGTTCACGCCCAACGGCCAGGGGGGCTTCGGAGCGATGACTTTCACCGGCCAGGCCGAAAATCAAACCAATCCGACCATCACGCAAAACGTCACCGGGGCGACCTACACGTTTGGAACGGACGGCAGCGTAGCGATGACCGTCCCGTTACCCTCGGGCGTTACGTCGACGAACGCGTTGTTCACCGGCGCCAAAACCATGTTCGTTTCCGCCGACGGGAATTTTGTCATGGGCTACACCGCCAGCGGTTACGATCTGTTTTTCGGCATGAAAGCGCTCTCGTCGGCGGCTGCGAACAGCACCTATAAAGGTCTGTATTATCTTTCCGCGCTCGAAGACGGCCCCGGATTCAACAGCGCCTGCGGGAATGCGGACGGCTTTTACGGATCGCTGATCTCGGATGGCAATGGAGATCAGATCATCCATGAGCGCCTCGCTGCACCGTTCTGTTCGACGTTCGACTTTGAAACGGACGATGTGACCACCTTCACCAACAATGGAAACGCCTCGGATTTCAACGGCTACAATTATGCCTTCGGGGATAGCGGCCAAGCGTTCGTGGCCATCGGCACCGGCGGATTCTTTTCACTGATCGCCGGCGTTCATGCCAACACCTTTACCGGATCGGGCGTATTCCTGAATCCGATCGGCGTGACCAATTCGGCCAGCTTCGCTCCGATTACAGCCAGCCTTGCTCCTGGAGAACTGGTAACGTTGTTCGGCACCGGCCTCTCCGCCACTACTCTGACCACTCAGGGCGGCATCCCGTTCCCCACGACGCTCGGGGGCGTGCAGGTCCTGGTCAACGGAACTCCCGCGCCGATTTATTACGTTAGCCCGACCCAGATCAGCGCGATTCTGCCGTATTCACTGAGCACGGCCACCTTAGCTTCCATTCAGGTCAAGAGCAACGGCGCGACCTCGAACGCTGTAACGCAATTCACTACCGACGCAATACCGGGCATCTTTTCACAGACGGCGAATGGACTCGGCTATGCCGCCGCAGTTCATGCCGCGACCGGTAAGCTGGTGACCCAGGCCAATCCGGCGATCGCAGGCGAGTATATCGCCCTGTTCCTGACCGGGTTGGGAACGGTTACGCCGGCTATCACCGACGGCGCCATCGGGCCCACCAATCCGCTCAGCTACGCGGATCAATTCAACTCGAATAACATGGGCGTCTTCTTCGACGATTACAATAACAACTCGTTTCCGCAGGCGAACGTGAACTACGCAGGCCTCGCGCCGGGCCTTGCGGGGTTGTATCAGATCAACGTCCAGGTTCCGACCGGCGTCGGTCCCGGCGATGTGTATCTGGAAGTTTTCACCGATTACGCGGACGTCAACCAGATCCAGGTGCCGGTGGGATCGGGAACGTCGGCGGCGGCGCGAGTCCCCGCCGGTCCGGTCCGGATGCATCGCCGTCCGATGGCCACCCGCAAGCGCGCCGTAAAAGGCTCGCTGCGGAATCAGGCCGTCGAACGAAGTCAGTTTCCGCGATAGCTTAAGGCGAGCACCGCATACGCGGTAGCCGCATCGCTCATAAAACGGCCCGCGTCCGACGCCAGATCGCGCTGCTTGTTCAGCGAGTACGCGGGCCAGAATCCATCGGCGCTTTGATTCGCGATCAGCCACGCGCGGCCTTTTTCGGCCATGGCAGGCTCGCGATCGGACCGTTCCAGCACGTAGGTAACGACGCCGGTCGCGTATCCGTCGCTCCGGACTTCCTGCGGCGTGGCGTCGTGCCGTTTCCAATCTCCGACCAGCGCGGAAGTGCTCCATCCGCCGTCTTCGCGCTCAAGATTCTTTAGCTCCGCGATCAGGCCGTCCTGCTGCTCGCGATCGAGCAAGCCCGGCCATTTTGTCGAAGCCCACAGGGTGAACAGGCGATTCATGATCGATTCTTTCGACCAGCCCTGGCGCAAATATTCGCGCAGCTTCGCGCGATTCTCAGGCGACGAATCCTCCGCCGGCGCAGACGCGATTGCGATAGCCGCCAGCGACGTTCCCCAATATTGGGAATCGTCGGCTTCCCAGGGAGAATTGTGGAAATTCAGCCAATTCCACGCGCCACTGGGCTGCTGCAACTTCCATAAATTATCGAAAGCCCTGCGCGTGTCCGCGCTCGACGCGCCGTTCGATACCAGAATCAGCGCGTTCAGAATCGCCTCCGTCCCGCGCGATTCCGCCGTCTTGGGAACCCCTCGCGTGGCGTCGGGATAAAACGGCTCCACCTGGTCCCACAGACGCACCCGATTCGCGACATCGGCGAGGATCTTCTGTTCATTCGCCGACGGCCCTGTCTCGCCCAACGCGGTCCGCAGCGCCGGACGCGACAGCGCATAAGGCAGCGCCGTGTGGCAGGAGATGCAGAAGCTGTTATGATCGCGCGCCGCCGTCGGCCACGTGACCCACCAAGCTTGGCGCTGATCGAGGTATGCGCCGGCTGTCTTGGGATTCCACGACGGATGCATGCCTGCATCGTCGGCCGCCATCGCGGTTCCGCAGACGGCGAAAATCAGAAGCCAGGTACTCTTCCTCATATTAATGATACTACAAGAACTTCACCCTGGCCGCTGAAACCATCGCCATGCCGGCGTGCTAATCTTGAACCCCAGACGACTCCAATATGATCCTTGCGCAAAATTTAACGAAAACTTTTGGCGAATTGAAAGCCGTCGATAACGTATCGTTCGACGTCCCGCAGGGCGAGATTTTCGCGTTCCTCGGTCCCAACGGCGCCGGAAAAACCACCACCATCAAAATGCTGACCACGCTGCTGAAGCCGACCAGCGGCAAAGTCGAGATCGACGGCATCGATCCCGCCACTCATCAGAATGAGGTCCGCAAGCGCTTCGGCATCGTCTTTCAGGACCCGAGCCTCGATGGCGAACTGACTGCCTTCGAAAACATGGACATCCACGGCGCGTTGTACAAAGTTCCGCGGCAGACGCGCCATGAGCGCACCGAGGCGCTCCTGAAATTATTCGAGCTATGGGAGCGCCGCAACGATCCGGTGAAGCAATTCTCCGGCGGCATGAAGCGGCGTCTCGAAATCGCCCGCGGACTTCTGCACACTCCCAAGGTGCTGTTTCTGGACGAGCCGACCCTGGGCCTCGATCCGCAGACGCGCAATCAGCTTTGGACCACGGTCAAGACTCTGAACCAGAACGAGCGCGTCACCGTCTTTCTGACCACGCATTACATGGAAGAAGCCGATCGTGTCGCCCAGCGCATCGCCATCATCGATCACGGCCGCATTGTCGCGCAGGGGACTTCGCAGGAATTGAAGCAGCAGACCGAAACGGAGACGCTGGAGGAGGCGTTTCTCAAGCTCACCGGCTCCTCGATTCGCGACGAAGACGTCAGCGCGGCCGATCGCAATCGCAACATGGCCAGAATCTGGCAGGGGAGACGATAATGAACGCGCTCTATATTCTTTGGCTTCGGCAGTTGAAGCGTTACGTGCGCTCGCGCTCGCGGATCATCGCCTCGCTGGGGCAGCCGCTGCTGTTCTTGATCGCGCTCGGATTCGGATTCGGACCCATCTTTAAACGCGCCGGGCAGGGAAATTACATTCAGTTTCTGGCGCCGGGCGTGATCGGCATGACGGTGCTGTTCACCAGCGTATTTTCAGGCGTCGAGCTGATCTGGGACCGCCAGTTCGGATTCTTGAAGGAAACTCTGGTAGCGCCAGTGCCCCGAATCTGGATCATGATCGGCCGTACTTTCGGCGGCGCCACCGTGGCTATGATCCAGGGCCTGATCGTGCTCGCCATTTGCATGCTCGCCGGATTCCGCCCCGGCTCCATCGGCGGACTTCCAATCGCGCTCGGCTTCATGGCCCTGATCGCGATTCTGTTCACCGCGCTTGGCACCGCCATCGCTTCCTCGCTCGACGATTTTCAGGGTTTCCAACTGGTGATGAACTTTCTGGTGATGCCGATCTTCTTTCTTTCCGGCGCGTTGTTCCCGCTGATGGGCCTGCCCAAAGCGCTGAGCATCGTGGCCAGCATCGACCCGCTATCCTTCGGAGTCGATGGATTGCGAGCGGCTCTGATCGGCCAGTCGTACTTCGGCGCTATGACCGACTTCGGAGTGTTGGCAGTGCTCGGAGTGATCCTGCTCGGTGTCGGCGGCTATCTTTTTTCACGCATCCAGCTCTAGCCTGGATGCAGGGCTTTCACGCATCCAACTCTGGGCTGGACGCAGCGCTTTCACGCATCCAGCTTTAGGCGAGTGCGACTCGTCTAGGGACTGGTAGAGCTCTTTTTACCCGCTAACGCCAGCGCCGCGCCCGCGCCGCCTCCGCCAACCGCGGCCACGATCGCGATCTTCGCTCCCGTCGACATCCCCGTCTTAGGAGTCGACGCCGGTGTGTTTCCGCCTGATGGAGTCGACGGAGTCTGCGCCGTCGCGCCCGGAGGAGCCTCGGTCTGCGCATTCAACGATGCGGCGACGCTGAGACATCCACCGGCGGTCTTGGTGGCTACCGCGCTGACGTCCATGGTCGACGTCGCGTTCGCGACCGTTGGCGCGCCCGTGCCCGGGGTGCCGGTCACTTCCACGCGATTGCCGGTGTTCGCCGCAAGGTTCGCGCCGGTCACTTCGATCACCTGGCTGCTGTTCTCGTCCTGCACCAGAAAGTGCCCGTCTTTATAAACCAGGCATCCGGTATGCGTCACCATTGCCTGGAAAGCGAAGCTCAGCGTGCGTCCCGGCGCGATCGAGGCCAGCAGTGTTCCGTCACGATCCCGAACCTGCGCCATCCCGGCCATCGCCGTCACTTCCACCCGCGCGCCGGTCTTCAGCATCAGGCGCGACCCGCTCTCGGCCTTCACCTTGATTCCGCCGGCGTCGATTTCGTACGGCGTTCGGGCCGTCAACTGCGCTGTTCCCTGGTCGAGCGATGTCTTACTCTTCCAAACCGTCGCTTTCGATTCCGCCGCGAACTGGATGCGCACGCCGCTGGTCAACGCCGCGTCGCCCGACGCTTTTCGCGTCTCAATCGCGCTTCCATCAAACAGCGTCGCATTGCCCCAGACTTCGGAACGATTCAGGCTCATCGCGCCGCCCGACGTGATCATTCCAATCGAAGCCGATCCCGCGAACACACCGGCTGTATTCAAAATGAATACGATGGTCAAGGTACGCAGCCGCATCTCGACCAAGTGTAGAGTTGACTCCGTTTCAAGTCAAGAAAAGTCTTGACTTCGTATACGGAAAGTCTACACTTAGAAACTGACTCCCCCCTGATCGGTACCCCAGCCTGGGAACCACGCAGCGATAGCTCTGTTCCAAACGAGAGTCTTCCTTTTAAATGTGGTTCGCTCTAACCGTTACACCGAATCATGAGCGCTCTGCCGCGCGGGCTCTGCTCCATCAGGATTTCGACGCGTACCTGCCAGTGCATCGCGCGCGGCGGCAGTGGTCCGATCGAATCAAGGAAGTGGAAGCGGTCCTGTTCCCCGGCTACGTGTTTTGCCGCTTCGATTATTCCAGCCGCATGCGCGTCCTGAATTCCCCCGGCGTTCGCTCCATTGTCGCCGCCGGAAAGTATGACATTCCGGTGGACGATGCCGAAATCGATTCCATCCGCGCGCTCATCGCTTCCGGCCGTCCGATCCTGCCCTGGCCTTTTTTACGCGCCGGCGAGCGTGTCGCGATTCGCAGCGGCCCCCTTGCCAACCTGCGCGGGATCATCGTGCGCGTGAAAGATTCGTTTCGCGCCGTAGTCAGCGTCGAAGCGCTCAGTTGTTCGGTCTCCGTTGAAGTCGACATCGAGGATCTCGAAAAATCCACATGGCCAATACTCAACCCCGCAATCGGGCCGTCATCTTCCGGGTCACTCAGGAAGAGTACGACCGCCTAGAAGCTGCGTGCGCCGATGGCAACGCGCGCAGTCTTTCCGATTTTGCGCGATCGCGCGTGCTGGGCGCATCGCCCGCGCACCTCACCCAGGTCGAACAGAAGCTCGAAGAGATCAAGAGCGCCGTTCAACAGCTCGCCCGAGTCATCGTGAAAGCCTGAGGCCGTGAATGCGTAGTCTCCCTTTGCTGGCGATCTTCTTTTGTGCCGCGGCGATCAGCGCCCGCGCTCAAATCCGTCCCAACCTGATGGAGGACGCCGGCAAGGCGAATCTCCCCGCGCAGAAACTCGGCGTCGACGATCTGGTCGCCGTCTCCGTCTACGACGCGCCGGAGCTGACCCGTACCGTTCGTGTCGAATCCGACGGGACCGTTCATCTCCCGCTGCTCCAGGACGGCGTCGCCGCTTCCGGCAAATTTCCGGGCGAGCTCGAGGGCTCCATTGCCGAGGCTCTCAAGACCGAACAGATCCTGGTCGACCCCGTCGTCAAGGTGACCGTGGTCGAATATCACAGCCGCCCGATCGCGGTGATGGGCGCGGTGCATAAGCCTCTCACGTTTCAGGCCGTCGGCGTTGTGACGCTGCTCGACGCCCTGGCCCATGCCGAAGGCCTCACCGCCGACGCCGGTACCGAAATCCTGTTGACCCGCGACGATAAAGTCGAGCGTATTCCCATCAAGCAGTTGATGAAGGAAGCTGACCCCGCGGTGAATTACGTGCTCCACGGCGGCGAAGAAATTCGCGTGCCCGAAGCTGGGAAAATCTTCGTTGTCGGCAACGTCCGCAAGCCCGGCGCGTTCGCCGTGCGCGATCCCAACGACGAATCGGTCCTGAAAATGGTCGCCGTTTCCGAAGGCCTGCTCCCCTACGCCGCCAAGTACGCCTACGTCTATCGACGCGATGAATCCGGCGTGAAACAGGAAATCCCCATTCGAGCTCGATAAGATCATGCAGCGCAAAGCCCCCGACGTCCCGCTGCAAGTCGACGATCTACTCTACATCCCGGACAACAAAACGAAGCGCACCGCGATGACTGCCATCGATCGCATCACCGCCTTCGGCGCATCGACCGCTTCCGGCCTGGTGATCTGGCACTAATTCCTGACTCCTGACTCCTGACTCCTTTCTTCTATAAATGAAAAAGCTCGAATCCAATCTGCCTGCATTACAAGAGACGATTCGCGCCGCCTCACCGCCCATCTTCGACGCCGATTACGAACCGCAAGCCGCCCACGTTCCTCTCGCGCACTATCTGTGGATCCTGCGCCGCCACGGCTGGAAAATCGGGGCGTTCGTGGTCGCTTGCCGTGCTCGCGACGCTGATCGTCTCTTTGCGCCTCACTCCGATCTACGAATCCACCGCGACCATCGATATCGATCGCCAGCATGCCCACCGGCGTCCTCGGCCAGGAAGCCATGCAGAACGCCACCAACGACGCCGACCAGTTCCTCGCCACTCAGGTCAAGCTCATCCAGTCCGATTCCGTCCTGCGTCCCGTGGTCGACCGCTTCCATCTCCGCGAAGTCGAAAAAGATGCCCTCGAAGAGGCTGTCGATAAATCGGCCACCAGTCTCGAAGCGCCCGTCATCCTGAAAAATCTGCAGAGTCACCCGCCCGCCGAATACCTACTCCTGCTGATCAGCTACCGCTCTCAAAATCGCCAGCTCGCCGCCGATGTCGCCAACGCCATCGCGCTCTCCTACCTCGCCCATACCTACAAGATTCGCTACAAAGCCACCGCCGGCCTCAGCGATTTCATGGAGCGCCAGCTCGAAGAGCTGAAAGCGCAGATGGAAAAATCGAGCGAAGCCGCTCGCCCGTTTCGAGCGCGACCTCAACGTCATCAACCCCGAAGCAAAAGACCAACATCACTCACCGCCCGCCTGCTTCAGCTGAACGAGGAGTACACCAAGGCCCAGGCCGACCGCGTCGTCAAGGAAGCCGCCTACAACTCCGTCAAGGACGGCACGCTCGCCGCCGCGCAGGTCTCGACCCAGGGCGATGCGCTCAAGAAGCTCACCGAAAACTTCAACGACGCCCAGGAAAAGTTCGCCGAGGTCAAGACTCACTTCGGCGTCAATCATCCCGAGTACAAGAAAGCGCAGACCAGGTCGACGAGATTCGAAGCGCAAATCGATGCGACCCGCGGCAGCATCGGCCAGCGTATCGAAATCGAATATCGCGAGGCCGTCAACCGCGAGACCATGCTCGAGCCGCCGCCGTCCAGGACACCAAAGCCGAGTTCGATCGCCTCAACGCCCGCTCGTTCGAATATCAGACCCTGCAAGCGCGAAGCCGATAGCGACAAGAGGCTCTACGAAGAGCTGGTGCGCAAGATCAAGGAAGCCGGCATCAACGCCAGCTTCCAGAACAGCTCCATCCGCGTCGCCGACGAAGCTCGCCCCGGCCTCAAGCCCGTGTTCCCGAAAACCTGGCTGAACGTCCTGCTCGCGTTTCTCTTCTCGATCTTTCTCGGCAGTCGGCGGCGCTGTCCTCAGCGACGTGCTCGACAACACCATCCGCGATCCCGATCAGGTCGCGCGCCTGTTGAACGCCGACGTCATCGGCTCGCTCCCCGCCGTCAAGGACTGGCGCCGTCGCCTGAGCCCTCTCCATCACCGCGCCTCGGTCGACGGCAAGCTCATCCCCAACGGCAATGGAAATGGCAACGGTCACCACCCGCCCCCGAGCGACCTGGTGCTCCTCGGCCCCGCCGGTCACACCGACGATCAGGCGCTCTCGAACTACGAGGAAGCGATCCGCACGCTGCGCAATTCCATCCTGCTGACCGACTTCGACCGCCGTCTCCGCAGCGTGCTGATGACCAGCGCCTCGCCCTCGGAAGGAAAATCGACCGTCGCCGCGCACCTCGCCGCCACCCACGCCCAGCAGCACAAGCGGACTCTGCTGATCGACGGCGACCTCCGTCGCCCCAGCGTCCATCGCCTGTATCCAGGTCCCCAACAGCGTCGGCCTGTCGAACGTGCTGCTGAAGCAGATCACCTGGCGCGACGCCGTCATCATGACCGATTCGCCCAAGGGTCTCGACATCCTTCCCGCCGGCCCCGCCACGCGCCGCGCCTCGGACCTGATCGGCATGGGCCTCGCCGAGCTGATCGAGGAAGCCACCCGCGATTACGACCTGGTAGTGCTCGACGCGCCGCCCCTGTTAGGTTTCGCCGAGCCCCTGCAAATGGCAACCGCCGTCGACGGCGTCATCGTCGTAGCCCGCGCCGGCGACACCAGCCGCAAAGCCCTCAGCGCCGTGATCCAGACCCTGACCCGCCTGCGCGCAAACCTAGTGGGCGTCGTCCTGAACGAAGTTCATAAAGAGGTCAGCGCCGGATATTACTACTACTATGGCCACTACAGCAAATATTACGGGCGAGAGAGCGTTCGTTCATGAAGACCGTCTCTGAAGTGAAGGCGTTGAAACGGATTTCTAGGCAATGGACAGCCCTAGGCGAGCATGATCCGCTATGGGCAATTCTCTCTCGGCCAGAAATGCGCGGGGGAAAGTGGAATTCATCCGAGTTCTTCGACACGGGCACCCTCGAGATCGAGACGGTTATTCGGACCGCTGAGCGATTATCGCCGATCTGTTTCGATACCGCTCTTGACTTCGGCTGCGGCGTTGGCCGATTGAGCCAGGCACTGGTTCCTCGGTTCAAGCACGTCATCGGGATCGATATTTCCGCTCCGATGATTGAGAGCGCAACGCGATTGAACCGGTTTCCAGGACGGTGTGAATATCTGCTTAATCACGCACCAGATCTCGCAACTGTGCCAGACGGATCCGTCGATTTCATTTACTCAAGTATCACACTACAACATATAGTTCCACGGCTTGCCGGTCTTTACATTCATGAATTCTTCCGGATTGCACGCCCGAACGCCCACGTAGTGTTTCAACTACCTAGCAAACCTCGATCACCGGCGTGGCAGTACGTAAAGCGAGTCATGCCAATAGGGTTGAGCAACATGCTGTGGCGCCTGCGCACAGGAAGCCCAAACGCCATGGAATCCTACTTCATTCCCGAAAGGCGCGTTAGGGTTTTAGTCGAGAGATCGGGGGGAACCGTCACCTACCCGGAACCGAATCGAGATGGACCACCGGGATGGGATGGCATCAGGTACTTCTGTCTGAAAAACCACATTCAGGATGAAAGCGGAAGAGCCTGACTTATATGGACCTCGGATTTGCTTTCGTTTCGGATGAGGTTTTGGTCATCGCGATAAGCGTGATTTTGGCGACCTGCCTGATCGGCGCCCTTCTCGTGTCCAGGCGCCGAACGGACCGACTGCTTACGCCAGTTACATTTTTCTTCCTCTTTGCCTTCGTTCACGCTTTCTTTGCCTTTTATTCAGCACGGGTGCTCAGCTCACGATATACTTTCGTCGGGCCAGCCACGTTGGACCCGTTCGTAAACCAGTCTTTTCTGATCATCGCTACAGGCCTGACCTGCTGTCTGCTCAGCTATGTTCTGATTCCTCGGATGTCGGCCGGACGAATCGGCGCTGTCTTGGTTCGCGTTTCTAATGAGGAGGCGTTCGCCAGAGTCTGTGCGCGATCCCGGATCTTAATTGTCTTAGCGATACCGCTGATTGTGATTGGTCTTCAAAGACTGGGAGGGATTCCGCTGCTCAGCGATAGCCCACGCAATGATCGGTATCTGCTTAACTTCACGCCGGAGCACCGGTTGGATACATTTCTCGTCAATCGAGGACGCGAGACCATCGTTTTCCCGGCGATAGCCCTCGCCGTGGGATGGTATTTTAATAAGCGCAGAATTGTGGATGTTTTGTTCGTCGTTGTGGCCGCTATTAGTTGTCTGCTTACCGCCACCCGGGCACCGTTGCTAATCGGTGTATCTATTGCTACTGTTGTTCTGGTTTGGAAGAACCGGTTCAGTGCGGTATTTATAACTGCCGCTATGGCTTTCTTGGTTCTCATCGGCTCTGAAATTGCCTTAGGGGTGGACTCCGACCCTACCGCGCAGTGGACGACGCTCGAGAGAATCGGCGCTGATGTGGCCGAGGCCAGAGACCTTGCGTGGGTTCTAGTAAAGCACGACCAACCTTACTGGGGGCGGACGTTTATTGCGGGTTTGCTGCCGATCCCTTCGTTCGCGTCGGATTTCACCCAGACCTATCACCTGCGGACCGTGACGCTTGAGGCCATCGGCATACCATTAACCGCTGCGCATGGCGGTCTTCGCGTAACCTACAGCGGAGAGTGGTATCTGAATTTTGGCTGGCCTGGTGTCGTTCTGGGCGGCTTGCTCTACGGCTGGATGTGCTCCTGGTTCAGTAGCCTGTTCCACCGCCAACGAGCTGCCCGTGGAGCATATCCGATCGGCACATTCATGCTTGCATGTGCCTGGGTCACGGTGTCCTTTATGATCTACATGGCCGGAACCGGAGCTGGAGGCACGTTGAAAACGTACGGCGCGGTCCTCGCCGTTCTTCTATTCAGGCTTCCGCGATCCGCCGCTCGCGTTCCGGCCCATCGGTCTGCTCTCGGCCTCTCGTCTTGCGTAACCCGATGACGGACTTCCCCTACATTATCAATGGACGCTTTGTTACTCAGCCGCTCACGGGTATTCAGCGTTATGGCTATGAACTGAGTCGCCGTCTGCAGATGGCCAAACTTCTGTCTCCAAGTCCAGCCCTGGCAGAGTACGCGGCTGTTCGATCGCGCGTGGTGACGACCGCAACCTACATTCGCGGTCACTCTTGGGAGCAGCTTGGACTGCCACTGTCGGTTCCTAAGCACAGCGTTTTGTTTTCGCCCGCAGGTTGCGGGCCGCTTGCATACCCTAACCAGGTGTTAACGATTCACGACCTTGCTCCACTCGAGAATGCTCGCTGGTATAGCCGCGCGTTCGCTTTATGGTACCGACGATTGCTCCCGCCACTCTCTCGCCGGACGCGAAAGATCCTGACGGTCTCAGCCTTCTGCAAGCAACGTATCGTCGAACTGCTGGGCGTCCCCGAGGACAAGATAACCGTCGCACCGGAAGCGGCGGGTCCTTGTTTTTCGCCTCGCTCCCACGCCGAGATACGAGGTGCGCTACAGCGTCTGGGAATCCCCAGTCCATTTTTCCTCGTAGTTGGTGCCTTTTCGGGTCGAAAGAACCTGCCGCGAATCTTCGGCGCTTGGAATCGAGCGATGAAGAAGGTCGATGGAACAATCCTAGTCGTTGTTGGAAAAGTCGGCCTGCGCTTTTCGGACGCAGCCGGCATGGGCCCGCTTCCCGACCGAGTGATCCACCTCTCTTCGGTCAACGATCGGAACTTAGCGTGCCTCTATTCCGCCGCTCGTGGGCTGTTGTATCCGTCACTATATGAAGGGTTTGGTCTCCCCATCCTCGAAGCGATGGCCTGCGGCTGCCCGGTACTCACATCGAATTGTTCAGCGATGCCTGAAGTCGCCGCCGACGCAGCCATTCTGGTAGACCCGCTAAGTGAGGAGTCAATTGCAGAAGGAATCGTGTCATTGACTCAAGAGAGCCAGGCGAATGAGCTGCGCAGAAGGGGATTACTGCGCTGCAACAGCTTCTCTTGGGAGCGAACGACGGAGATCGTTAAACACGCACTTCTGAACTGAAGATATCCATGCGCATCCTCCAACTTGTCGAATCCGCGGCCGCGGGAGTTGGCCGTCACGTGCTCGATCTGACGGCAGAGCTCCTCGACAGGGATCACGAAGTGCACCTGCTCTATTCTGCGGAACGCGCGGACGCAACGTTTCGCCGCCGTATTGGATTTTTGCGTGAGCGAAAGCGTTGCGTGGTCTCCGAACTGACAATGCGGCGGAACCCTCACTGGACCGACATCCTTGCGGCATTGCGTCTTCGCGCCTACGCGCAAAGCCGCGGACCATTCGACGTTGCGCATTTCCACAGTTCCAAGGCTGGTCTCATCGGCCGTCTCGCTTTGCGAGGGATCAATATCCGCAGGGTATACACGCCACACGCCCTGTCGACTCTTCGGGGCGGTCCAGTATTCAAGATGCTCGTCTCATGGGTTGAGCGCCTTCTTGCCTGCGCCTGCGAAGACATCGTCATGGTTTCGCGTGTCGAGTTTGATCATGCGCTCTCGATCGGGTTACCGGCGGACCGGCTGCGCCTAATTCATCCCGGTATCCGAAGCGCCTCGTCTCCGATCGCGGGCGAGAGTCTTGCCCCTGCTGTACGAATCGGCTTCGTTGGGCGCCTGGTTGAGCAAAAGTCTCCAGAGGTTTTGCTTACCGCTTTCCAAATTCTTTCAGTCCAGATGAGCCGCAACGCGCGACTTGTGATCGTCGGTGAAGGTCCACTTCGGCACCGCATGGAGGTTCTCGCGGGCGAATTGGGCATCTCGGAACGTGTTACTTGGGTGGGTGGGCTCGATGGATCGCTGGCGATGAAGACCTTTGACATCTTCGCTATCACTAGCCGCTATGAGGGATTTCCGTACGTAGTTCTCGAAGCTATGTCTGCGGCGTTGCCCGTGGTAGCTACCCGGGTGGGGGGAACATCAGAAGCGATTCTCGACGGAGAAAATGGCTTTCTGACCCCGATCGGTGACGCCCAGGCTATGGCAAAAGCGCTCGCGACTCTGGTGGACGACGCGAGCCTCCGCGCTCGGATGGGACGCGAATCGCTGCGGGCTGTTAATCAATTTTCGTTGGATCGGATGGTCGATCAAACGCTCACCGTCTATGAACGTGTCCGCTACGTCAACCAGGATCCGTTATTCCAGCCGCTCGCTGAGGAGTTGAATAAGGGTGTCCGCGGCTAAACCGGCGCTTGTAAGCAACGTCGCCCCCGCGCTCGCCTTCGCGTCCCACTGCGCAGCGCGACCCCGCCTCTCCGTCGCGATTCTCCTCTTCGCCGACCTCGCCGCCCTCTCCCTTGCCGCCGCCACCACCGTTCTCGCCTGGGCGCATCTCGGCACTCCTTTCGATCCCCGTTTCTACATCGACCTTTGGCCCGTCCTGCTGCTGTTCCCCGTCGTCTACGCCGCCGCCGGATTATATCCCGCATTCGGACGCAACCCCGCCGGTGAACTTCGTTCCCTCTGCTCCGCCAACAGCGCCGTATATCCCGCTTTCGCTGTCGCCATCTTCCTTCTCAAGACGCCGCAACGTATTCGCGAGGCATCTTCCTCATCGCCTGGGCCCAGACTTTGATCCTCGTCCCTCTATTCCGCGCGATTGCCCGCTTCGCCTTCGCCGAAAAATCGTGGTGGGGATATCCCGTGATATTGTCGGGCTCCCCTCGTGGAGCTTCGGCCGTCGCCGCCACTCTCAGCGCCGTCCGGCTCTCGGACTCAAGCCGGTCGCCACTTTTGACGATGCGGACCACGCCGCTCCTTTCGCCCGCAGTCATCGCGTCCGACACGCGATTCTGGTGATGGAGGAATCCACGCGCCACAGCGCCCTTGCTTCTTTCAACAGCGCCGCGAACGTCTTTTCCAACGTCATCGTCGTCCCCGACCTCGCGGGATTTTCCAGCCTCTGGGTCGAGGCGCGCGACCTCAATGGCCTGCTCGGACTGCAGATTCACCAGCGCCTGCTCGCCATAGGCTCGCGCACCATCAAACGAGCCGTCGATCTCGGCGTGGTCCTAGCCGGTAGCGTAGTCGCCCTGCCCATCGCGATCATCATTGCCGCGGCCGTCAAACTAACTTCGCGGGGGCCCGTACTCTATCGCCAGACGCGCCTCGGCCGCGACGGACAGTCTTTTGCCGCCTGGAAATTCCGCTCCATGGTCGACAACGCCAATGCCGCTCTCGAAGCCTGCCTCAGCCGCGACGCCGGCCTCCGCCGGGAATGGCAGCAGTTCCAGAAATTGCGCGACGATCCTCGTATCACGTCCGTCGGCCGCTTCCTCCGCCGCACCAGCCTCGACGAACTTCCCCAACTGTGGAATGTCTTTCTCGGCGAAATGAGCCTGGTCGGGCCACGTCCGATTCTCCAGGAAGAAATCCCACGCTACGGCGAAAGCTACGTCCTCTATAAGAAGGTCAGCCCCGGCCTCACCGGCCTATGGCAGGTCTCCGGCCGCAACCGCCTGTCCTATGAGGAACGCGTGAATCTCGACCTCTACTACATCCGCAACTGGTCCCCCTGGCTCGACCTCTACATCCTCGCCCGCACCGTCTCCGCCGTGCTGTTCGCGCGCGGCGCCTACTAATTCCCATCAAAGTTTTCAATCAGACCCATCAAAAGGTTTGACTGATCGCCCCCGAGGACTGCCCGTATACTGGGGAGACTCTAGCACCGGGACTTTCATGGGTAAGCTGTTTCTTTTTTTATTACCGCTCACTTTGGCCGCGGCCGATCTGCCGCCCGACATCGACAAGCGACTCGCCGATCTCGACAAGGCCGTCAAGAACGCGCAAAGCGCCGGCGACAACGCGTGGATGCTGGTCAGCGCCGCGCTGGTTCTGATGATGACCGGCCCTGGACTCGCGCTGTTCTACGGTGGACTGGTCCGCCGCAAGAACGTCCTCTGCCACCATGATGCACAGCTTCATCCTGATGGCCGTCGTCACGCGTCCTGTGGGCCGTGGTCGGCTACAGCATGGCTTTCGGCGATTGGAACGTCGTTCGTCGGCGGCGGACAATATCGCTTTCCTGAACGGCGTCGGCGCCGCGCCCAATCCCGACTACGCCGCCACCATCCCGCAGCAGACCTTCATGGTCTATCAGCTCATGTTCGCGATCATCACCCCCGCGCTGATTTCAGGAGCCTTTGCCGAGCGCATGAAATTCTCCGGGCATGCTGCTGTTCACCACCTATGGACGCTGATTCGTCTATTTCCCGATGGCCCACATGGTCTGGGGCAAGGGCGGACTCCTCAACGCCACCTTGCCTGGAAGAATCAACGTCCCCTGCTTCGATTTCGCCGGCGGAACCGTCGTGCACATCACTTTCGGGCGTCTCCGCGCTGGTCTGCGCCCTCTATTTGGGACCGCGCAAAGGCTATCAGCATGAGCCGATGCGCCCGCACAACCTGGTTCTATGCTCCGTCGGCGCCTGCCTGCTGTGGGTCGGATGGTTTGGATTCAACGCCGGCAGCGCGCTTGCCGCGTCCGCTCTTGCCACCAGCGCTTTCGTCGCGACGCATTTCGCCGCCGCCACCGCCGCCCTCGCCTGGCTCGGCGCCGAATGGATCGTCACCGGCAAGCCCAGCCTGCTCGGCGCGGATTTCCGGAGCCGTCGCCGGACTGGTCGCCATCACTCCGGCTTCGGGCTTCGTCAAGCCTTTCCCCGCGATGCTGATCGGAGCCGCCGCCGGCGTCATGTGCTACCTGATGGTCAGCATCGTGAAAAACAAATTCGGCTATGACGATGCGCTTGACGCATTCGGCGTGCACGGCGCGGGTGGAACGCTGGGTGCGATTCTCACCGGTGTTTTCGCCACTAAAGAGATCAATGACGTCTGGAGCGGCAAGGCGATGGGCCTGGTCGACGGCAACGGCGGCCAGGTTCTGAATCAACTCGCGGGAATCGCCGTCGCCTGGGTCCTGGCCATCGCCGGTACCCTGGTCATCTTGAAAATTTGCGACGTCGTCACCGGCGTTCGCGCGGAAGCAGCCGAGGAAATCGAGGGGCTCGATCTCAGCATGCACGGCGAAGAAGGTTATAATTTCGAGGCTTAGGCGAAATTTCCATGAAGAAAATCGAAGCCGTGATCCAGCCCCATAAACTCGAAGACGTCAAGGAGGCCATGAAAGCCATCGGCATCGACGGCATGACCGTCGCTGAAGTCCGCGGCCACGGGCGCCAGAAGGGCCATAAAGAGGTCTATCGCGGCATGGAATATCACGTCGATCTTCTGCCGAAAATCAAGCTGGAGATCGTGGTCCCCGACGCTCGCGCCGAGGAAGTGATTCGCACTCTAGTGACGTCCGCCCGCACCGGAAAAATCGGAGACGGGAAAATCTTCGTCTACGACGTCGCCGAAGCCATCCGCATTCGTAACGACGACCGCGGCGAAGCTGCGTTATGAAAATGTCCGCGGCGAAGCTGCGTTATGAAAATGTCCGCGGCGAAGCTGCGTTATGAAAATGCCCGCGGCGAAGCTGCGTTATGAAAATGCCCGCGGCGAAGCTGCGTTATGAAAATACCCGCGGCAAGGCTGCGTTATAAGAATATGGCGAACTTGTCTTGTGAATGAACTGGTAGTCGCTCCGCCCTCGCCCGCGCAAGTCCGCGCCGCCCTCGCCGCGCGCTCCACGGAAGTCGAGGATCGCGTCCGTGCGATCTTATCACGAAACCATCCATCGTCAATTCCCGTTCGGCGCCGCCCTGCTCGCCACCGGCGGATTCGGACGCGCCGAGCTGTTCCCTCATTCCGACGTCGACCTCCTGCTCGTGGTCGAACTCGAAACTCAAATCCCTCCCGTGCGCGACGCTATGGCCGAGTTCCTCCAAACTCTTTGGGATTCCGGCCTCCGCCCCGGCCACGCCGTGCACACCGTCCACGATTGCGCGCGCGAGCATGACGGCAATACCGAGCTCACCATCAGCCTGCTCGATCGCCGTTTTCTTGCCGGCGATTCGAAGATGTTCGATTGGCTCAACGAACGCTTCAGCGCCTTTCTCGCCGGCCGCGGCGTGTCGCTTGGCGAGCGTCTCGCCCGCCTCACCGAAGCCCGCCACGCCAAGTCCCAGAACACCATCTATCACCTGGAGCCCAATATTAAGGAAGCTCCCGGCGGCCTGCGCGATCTCCACACCGTTGGCTGGCTCAACGCCCTCTATCGGCGCGAGAACGCAGCCGACCTGGGCGCCGCTTTCGATTTTCTCGCCGCCGTTCGCATCCGCCTTCACCAGATAAATGCGCGCGATCAGAACGTGCTCACCTTCGACGCGCAGGAAGCCCTCAGCGATACGCCCGCCGCCCTGATGCGCGATTATTACCGCCACGCCCGCGCCATCGATCGAGCCTTGACCGGGACCCTCGAAACCGCGCCTCTGCCCGACGGCTCCTTGCTAAGCCGCTTTCATCAGTGGCGCTCGCGCCTCTCCACCACCGAGTTCACCGTCTCGCGCGACCGCGTCCTGCTGCGCGATCCCGGCCGTCTTCAAGACCTCGGCGTCTTCGAATTCGCCGCGCGCCATGAGCTGCGCCTCGCTCCCGACACCATCGACCGCCTTTCCGGATTCGTCCCGCAAGCGACCTTCGAGGATTGGAAGCGCCTGCTCTCGCTCCCGCGCGCCTCGTTCGGACTCCGCGCCATGCAGTCCGCCGGATCGCTCGCGCTCGCCTTGCCTGAGTGGCAAAACATCGAATGCCTCGTGGTTCGCGATTTTTATCATCGCTACACCGTCGATGAACATACCCTCGTCGCCATCGCTTCGCTCGAATCGATCCCCGACGCCCGCCTTGCCGATCTGTGCGCCGAAATCCCCGATCCGTGGATCGTCCGCTTCGCCCTGCTGCTGCACGATATCGGGAAAGGTTCCGGCGATCATGTCGCCGCGTCCCTGCGCATCGCGCGCGAGATTCTCGATCGTCTCGCCGCGCCTGAACAGGATCGCGCCGCCATCGAATTTCTGATCGGCCACCATCTCGATCTTTCCGCGGTCATGACTTCGCGCGACTCTGCACGACTCCGCCACCGCGAAAATGCTCGCCGCCCGCGTCGGCACCGTCGAACGGTTGAAGCAGCTCGCCATGCTCACCTTTGCCGACATCAGCGCCGTCAATCCCGAAGCCATGACTCCCTGGCGTTTGGAGCAGCTGTGGCAGGTCTACCTCCTGGCGCATGGTGAGTTGACCAGCGAGCTTTCGACCGGCCGCATTCATCAGGCCGAAGGCGTTTCGCCCGATCGCGCCGCGTTTCTGGAAGGCCTGCCCGTTCGCTACCTGCGCACTCATTCCCCCGCTCAGCTCGACCAGCATTTCGAGCTCGCGAAACAACTCGCCTCGCGCCCCGTCGCCATCGAGATCACTCAGGAGCGGCGCATCTACACCCTCACCCTGCTCACTCACGACCGCTCCGGACTCTTCGCCTCCGTAGCCGGCGCCGTTTCCAGCTTCGGCCTCAGCATCGTCAAGGCCGAGGCGTTCTCCAACGCCCAGGGCATCGTCGTCGACACCTTCACCTTCGCGGATCCGAACCGCACTCTGGAGCTGAATCCGTCTGAGGTCGATCGCCTGCGCGGCATCGTCCGCAAGGTCGTCGAAGGGAAACAAAGCGCCGCCCAATTGTTGCGGAGCCGCCCCAAGCCCCTGTTGCCCTCCCGCGCCGCCCGCCTGAAGCCGCGCGTCACCGTGAACAACGAAGCTTCCGAAAGCGCCACGCTGGTGGAGATCGTCGCCGAAGACCGCCCCGGCCTGCTGTACGATCTGGCCCACGCCATCAGCTCCGCCGATTGCGATATCGAAGTCGTGCTGATCGACACCGAAGCCCATAAAGCGCTCGACGTTTTCTACGTCACCTCCCTCGGCCGCAAAATAAACCCCGAGCTCGCCCAGACCCTCCGCAACAATCTGTTGAGCGCCTGCTGACCGTAAGTTTTACACTGTGATTCGATGTTGAAAAAAATCCGGGCCTCCTTCTGGATGACTTTGTCGCTGCTCGCGGCGACCTCATCGGCCGCAACCGTGGTGACCGTCGACAACTACAATCGCGCTCAGACCGACGTCTATTTCGCCCTGATCGCCAAGGCCGGCGGATTCGGCAAGTTCGTGCACGCCCGCGACCTCGCGCCGATTGATCAGCGAGGCATTATCCGCCCCAATCGCGACACCCTGTATTCGATGGCCGTTTTCGATTTCGACGCCGGTCCGGTGACCATCACGCTGCCCGACCCCGGCCGGCATTTCATGACCATGCAAGTTGTTAATGAGGATCAGTTCACGCCCTCGGTCTTCTACGGCTCGGGCACCCACACGCTGGCCCGCAAATTGATCGGCACCCGCTACGCCGCCGTCGTTGTTCGTGTGCTGGTCGATCCTCATAATAAGGACGAGCTCCAGCAAATCCACTCCTTTCAGGATGCCCTCAAGGTCGTCCAGCAGAACTCCGGCGCGTTCCAGATTCCGGATTGGGATGAGCCCAGCCGCAAGATGGTGCAAGCCGCCCTTCTGCAACTCGGAACCACCATTTCCGATACGCGGCGGATGTACGGCGCCAACGAACGTCAGGTCGATCCGGTCAGGCACCTGATCGGAAGCGCAATGCTGTGGGGCGGGAATCCTGAGAAGGACGCGCTCTATCTCCCCATCACGCCCGACCGGAACGACGGGAATACCATTTACACCTTGACCGCCAAAGACGTGCCCGTCGACGGTTTCTGGTCGCTCACCGTCTACAACAGCGAAGGTTACTTCGAGCCGAACGAATACGGCGCCTATTCCCTGAACAGCGTCACCGCGATCAAAGGACCCGATGGTTCCGTCGCCATCCAGTTCGGCGGCTGCGATGGCCGAATCCCCAATTGCCTCCCGATCGCCAGGAGATGGAATTACACCGTGCGCCTCTTCCGCCCGCGCCCGCAAGTCCTCAATGCCACCTGGAAATTTCCGCTCGCGAAAATTCGAGACTAAAATTCGGACGACGGTATCGAGTGCACCCTTGAACTGAGACGGGCAAAATTTCGCTTCGGCCGCGTTGGCACGTTTCGCGCCGCGCGTGGGATGACTCGTTCCTCGTTATGCGATACTGCTGAGGATTGTCTCGGAGGTTTCATTTGATAAATCGAAATTTGCTGGCCCGGACGATTGCTCTCGTGCTGGTGGCGTGCGCGTCTCCCATCGCGGCGTGGGCCGATCTGAGTGAGAACACGGTCCTGCAGACGGGTTCCGCCCTGAACCTGGACACCGGCGCCGTCGCCAGTTCAGGCGGCGACCTTCTGTGGAACGGTAGCACCATCGCTCCGCAGGGCAGCGCGACGGTGTATAACTCGGCGTCTCTGGGGCGACCGAATTTCAACGGTCTGGGCCAATCCTATTGGACAACTCTGCCGCGGCGGGTCAACGTCGACGCCCATCGCCGCCAATCTGCTGGTGGCGGGAGATGCCTTCGTTGCGAACACCAACAGCGGGAAGGTCGCCAAAGTCCTGGTCGGTCGCGAACAGTGACGGCATCGATCACGCTTCAATTCACCACCTTCGGAGCCGCGGCCAGCACCGGACCCGCAGTCTCCCAGATTCTGAACAACTCCAGCGGCACTCCGCCGGGCATGCCAAATTACGGTATCGCGCCCAGCAGTCTGTTCGTCGTGAAGGGCAGCAATCTCGCCGACCCTGGGACTCCCACGCTCCAGAACAGCTTGCAACGGTCTGCCCCTCACCTTGAACGGAGCCAGCATCACGGTCGTCGTGAACGGCGTCACCACGCATCCCGCGCTCTATTACACCAGCCCCACTCAGCTCGCCGCCGTTCTGCCCGCGGCCACTCCCGTCGGAACCGGGACCCTCACCGTGAACTACAAAGGCGCGAACAGCGCTCCTGCTCCCATCCAGGTGGTGGCCAGCGCCATCGGGATCAATGAGTATAACCAGATCCCGATTCCTCTCGGAGTGCTCAACACCAATATCGATCTGGGAGTCGCCACCGACCCGCCAGTACCCCGTAGTGCTCTGCTCTCCTTTACCAACTCGGGCGCGCCCGGACGAGAATCATCACGCTCTGGACCACCGGCCTGGGCGCCGATCCCGCCGACAGCGATACGACCTACACTTTGACGCCGCATAGCGTGAATACTCCGCTCCAGATTTACGTTGGCGGAGTCTTGGCCAACATCCTCTATCAGGGCTCGGCCGGATACCCTGGCGTGAATCAGATCAACCTGACGATTCCAGCCTCGGTCACCCCGGACTGCCAGGTTCCCGTGGTGGCAGTGACTGGAAACGTCATCAGCAACGTCGTGGTCTTGCCGATTCACCCCGGCGGCGGAACTTGCGTCAAGCCGCTAATCGGCGGTACCACCGTCAGCGGCGACCAGATCCTCGCGCAAACTCAAGACACCATCAAGGGCGGGAGCATCACCGTTCTTCAGACGAATAGTACCAACGCCAAGGGCGTCCTGACAGTGAGCAACTCAGCCGGCGCGGCCTTTTTCAAGGATAGCGGCCTCCTCGCCGGTGCTACCGGCCGAGGCGACAATCTCTCGCCCGGCAGCTGCGCGGTCTACCCGATCATCACCGGAGGCCAGCTCACCGTCGTCGGACTGAACGCCGGTTCGATTACTCTTACGCCGCCCAGCGGACCCGCCATCCCACTGCCCATTCAACTCGGCATCACCGGCGAGTATGGCGCGGTTCTGTCCGCAATTCCCTCGTCCGGTGGAACCTACACGTTTACCGGCACCGGCGGTTCGGGCAGTGCGGATGTAGGTCCGTTCACCGCCACCGTGACCCTGTCGAATCCCCTTTTCAACTGGACCAATCCAAGCGCGGCCGCCATAGTGGACCGGACCCAGGGTTACTGTATACCTGGACCGGTGGCTTGCCAGGGACCTATGTGTTCCTCGGCGGAACCTCGACCGGGTCGGGAGTAACCGCGGGCTTTTCCTGCCGAGTGCCGGTGGAAGCCGGGCAGTTTACCGTGCCGTCCTATATTCTGCTCGGCCTCCCCGCTGGTAGCGGCGGTGTCTCGATCCAACAGCATGACGCCGACGGATCATTCACGGCCACCGGTCTCGATCTCGGCGGCGTCACCGCGGCGATCGAGTTTTCCGTATCGGCGACCATCAAATGACCGCGGCTTGAGAGCTCCTTGCTTATGAATCGATGGATCGCGAACGGAGCGACCACCATCGTCGGCAAGCCAGTTCGAGCAATTTGACAGCACTTGATCCTCCTACTACAGTTGGGGCATGGGATCGCAACCTTTCGGCGGACGCTTCGAAGACCGGGCATTTGGCTCCGCGACACTAACAGCGGAGAACGCCCGGTTTATGAGCCGAGTGTACGGCTGGATGACGGGCGGACTTTGTCTCACCGGCGCGGTGGCTTGGAACGTGGCGGGAAATCCGGCACTGGTGCAATCGATTTTCGGTAACCGTCTGCTGTTTTGGGGTTTGATCATCGCGCAATTGGGGGCCGTCGCCGCTTTGTCGGGGCTCATCAACCGGATCAGCGGTCTCACCGCGACACTCATCTATTTTCTATATGCGGGATTAACCGGACTAACGCTGTCCAGCATTTTTCTGATCTTCACCGGCTCCAGCATCGCGGAGGTTTTCGGTGTCACGGCTTTCGGGTTTGCAGGTCTCAGCGCCGCTGGATATGTGACCAAGCGCGACCTTGGCCCCGTCGGATCTTTCTGCATGATGGGGTTATTTGGATTGGTCGGTTTTGCTCTGCTCTCCATATTCTTCCCCTCGCTTATGACCGGAGGCGGAAGCTTCGTGTTCTCCATTGTCGGTATCATCGTGTTCGCGGGACTCACCGCCTACGATACGCAGAAAATCAAGGGGATGAACGTTCTCGGGAGCGAGGGAACAGACGCAGGGCGTAAGAAAGCCATCTTTGGCGCACTGACGCTGTATCTTGATTTCATCAACCTCTTCCTTAGCCTGCTGCGACTGACGGGACGCAGACGGTAGGACAGGCCGAAGGGGGGACGGCATGGAAAGGATGTCACTCTATCCTGTCAAGATATCCCGCCTCCATCCAGTGCTGTTTCGTCTGCGCGATGAGATTCTCGTTTTTAGTGCTTAGATGGATGTCTGACTCGTGACACATCAAGAACTCGAAGCTCTTTCCTTCATCTTCGATAAAAAGGTCGGAGTTGCCTGGTCGAAAAGCGTCCTCGTAAATCTTAGTTTGGACGTAGGGTTCGAGTTCACGAACTTTGAGACGTAATTAGAAGGGGCGAGGCCATTGCCGATTGCAGCCGTCGCATGTCGGCGGGCAGCACGACGGTTGCCATTTCCAGAAACGTGCTCGTGCAATCGTCAACCGGCATGTTGTCTCAACTGCCCATGGCAGGTTGCCCCTCGACCGATCGGTTCGGATGTTGACGAAACGGAAAGCTACTTGCGCCGGTTGTAATCCACGTGCGTTACGCCCGTAATCTTGCCATCCTTGTCCATGCGGATGTACTCGTTGTGGATCACATTGTTGTCTTCCGACAACGTGTTGATCACCACCTGGTACACCTCGCCGTCCTTCTTGTTGGAGATCCGGATGCTCTTCGGGTTGATGATCTCAACGGCGGTTTCAGAGCCGGGCTGACCGGTGACCGGGCGGAACACGCCGTCGAACATCGTCACGTAGCTCCAGTCCTTCGACGGATTGCTGGGATTGCTCACCGTGAGCTTGCTGCCACCTTTTTCGTACGCCTCGTACTTCATGACATTGTTGGGATTGGTCGAGTTGTCCCAAACCCCGAATCGCGCCGTGCGCGGGTTAGTCTTGTCGTCGGCCTTCGCGTGACCTCGGGCGGGCGCCTGGGCAAAGCCCAAATTGGCAGTGAACAACATGCCGGTGACCATCGCAGAACAAACCAACAGATTTCGAATTCGCATCGATTCAATCCCCTTTTAGGGCTTCCGTACTCGGAAGCCAAAAGTGAGGATAACTCAATATGGCGATTCGCCGCAATGAAGGATGCATCTTTCCGGCCGCACTCGCCCCGGCGATGCCTGGAAGCGCGAGTCGTGATACCGGGAACTCCCTATTTGCGAGACGCAGGGCGATACGAATCGCCATCCTGCTTCCGCCTGCCACCACCGGCTCGAATAGCTCCTCTTGACCGGCATGTCGCCCGCCGGATACTCTGAAAAAGTAAGACGCGGCAGTTTTGAGCGTCTCACGGTCTCGGTTACCGCCAAGGTGTAATTCCTTCCGAGCCTGAAACCAACCCCCAGTCATACAGAAAAGGAAATACATTGAAACCCAAGAACCCCATCAACCCGATCCTCGACGCGCTCGCCTCACAGAAACAGAGGGGCGAGACTTCCCTGATCGTCACAATCGAACCCGACCTCATCCAGGATGCGACGAACGCTCTCCGTGGCTATCGGAAGTTGTTCGCTCCCATCATTCCCGGTCTGACGGATACCGCGCCGATTTACGCAGCCTACGAACAGATGCGCCAGGCCGGCGTGACTGAACACACCATTTTGCTGCTGGTCGAATGCCAGACGATGCAGGACTTCCGTGACGCCATCGGCCGGATGCCGCTTCGGCATTCTTCTGAGTGGCGCTCCTTTTCAACGATAGAATCCGACGGTCCGGATTAGCCGTCTGACACGATCACAACTCCCCCGAAATATTCTTTCCTCTTCCCCATCAACCACATCCCATTTCCACCGCCAACGAAATTTCAACTCAGCCCCTACAATCAGTTTTAGTACGGCGCCGGTGCGGGTTGTACGGCGGCTCGTTGTTCCGCTGGGTTCGTTTCGTAAAAATGGGATCGATCCCAAGAATATTAGTTCTTTGACATGCAGGCAGGTTCGGAGCGGACGGGACAACTCCGTCTACGCCGGGCCCAAATGTCGATCGATCGCCGCCGCGGCCTTGCGCCCTTCCGCAATCGCCCACACCACCAGCGATTGCCCGCGCCGCGCGTCGCCTGCCGCGAAACATTCGCCGGGACCGGACGTCTGATAATCCTCCGCCGCCACATTTCCGCGCGCATCCAGCGTCCACGCCAGACCGCTCCAGCAGCCCGTTTCGAACTGGGCCCCGTGAATCCCATCGCCAGCAGCACCAGGTCCGCATCCAGCGCGTACTTCGGCGCCGCTCGAATCGTCCACCGCGGACGTAGTGAAGTCGCTGCACCCGTCCGTCGCCCGAAAATCGCGTCGTCGCGACCGCCCACTCCCGCTTCCCGCCCTCTTCATGCGAGCTCTCCATGCGCAATTGCAGCGGCCACAATCGGCCACGGCGTCGACGACGGCGCGCTCCGCCGGAGGCATCGGCATAATTTCGAACTGGTGCACCGACGCCGCCTTCTGCCGGTGCGACGTGCCCAGGCAATCCGCGCCCGTATCGCCGCCGCCGATGATCACGACGCGTTTGCCCGTCGCCAGAATCTGTCTTCGCCGTCCACCGAATCCCCGCCACGCGCCTATTCTGCTGCGGCAGAAAATCCATCGCGAAATGGATCGCCCTTCAGCTCGCGTCCCGGAACCGCGCAGATCGCGCGGCTGCTCCGCGCCCGATCGCCAGCACCACCGCGTCGAAATCGCGCTCGCAGATCGTCCATCGGAACGTCAGGTCCGACTGAGCGCGGTGACGAACTCGACGCCTTCGGCCGCTCATCTGCTCCACGCGCCGGTCGATCGCAGTGCTTCTCCATCTTGAAATCCGGGAATGCCGTAGCGCAGCAGTCCGCCGATGCGGTCGCTTTTCTCGAACACCGTCACCGCAGTGTCCCGCGCGCGCCAATTGCTGCGCCGCCGCCAGCCCGGCCGGACCCGAGCCGATCACCGCCACTCGTTTTCCCGTTCGCGTCGCCGGCGGCTCCGGCACGAATCCAGCCCTGTTCGAACGCGTGATCGATGATGGCCCGCTCGATCGCCTTGATCGACACGGCGGTTCGGTTGATCCCCAGCACGCACGCCGCCTCGCACGGCGCCGGGCAGATGCGTCCGGTGAACTCCGGAAAATTGTTGGTCGCGTGCAGCGCGCGCACCGCGTCGTGCCAGCGATCGCGATACACCAGATCGTTCCAGTCGGGAATCAGATTGTTCAGCGGACAGCCGGTGTGGCAGAACGGCACGCCGCAATCCATGCAGCGCGCGCCCTGCTCGCTGGACCTTTTCGGCGGGGAAGTCCTGATAAATCTCGAACCAGTCGTTGACGCGCTCCGCCACCGGCCGCCGCGGCGGCGTCTCGCGCGTCGTATTCCGAGAAACCCCGTGACTTTACCCACGCGCCACCGCCTGGCTCTTGCCTGGCACGCCCAGCACCCGCTTGTACTCCTGCGGAAACACCTTCACGAATCTCCGCAGCATCGGTCTCCCAATTCTCCAGAATCCAATTCGCCCGCGGACTGCCCGTCTCCTCCGCATGCCGCGCGATCCAATAGCGCAGCTCTTCGATGTCGGCCTGGTCGACTACGCGCTCCAGATCCACGCTCGCCCGATTGCAGCGAGTCGCGGAACTCGCCGGTTTCATCCAGCACGTACGCGATCCCGCCGGTCATGCCGGCCGCGAAATTCTTGCCCGTCTCGCTCAGCACGATCACCAGGCCCTTGGTCATGTACTCGCAGCCGTGATCGCCCACGCCTTCGACCACCGCCGTCGCGCCCGAATTGCGCACCGCGAACCGCTCGCCCGCGCGCCCGTTGAAGAACGCCTCGCCCGACGTCGCGCCGTACAAGCACGACGTTTCCGATCAGAATGTTTTCTTCCGGCAGGAACGTCGACCTGCGCGGCGGATAGACGATCAGCTTGCCGCCCGAGAGTCCCTTGCCGACGTAATCGTTCGCGTCGCCTTCCAGTTCCAGCGTCACGCCGCGCGCCAGGAACGCTCCGAAGCTCTGTCCGGCCGATCCGGTGAACGAGAAGTGAATCGTCTCCGGCTCCAGGCCCTTCGACCCGTGCTTGCGCGCGATCTCGCCGGAGAGCATCGCGCCCACGGTCCGATCCACATTGCGAATCGGCAGCTTGAACTCCACCGTGCGTGCCGTTGTCGATCGCCGCCCGCGCATGGCCGATCAGCTTGCGCATCGAGCGCCTGTTCCAGCCCGTGATCCTGAGTGATCGTGCAGCGCCGGCCCACGCGCGACGGCAACGGCGGGTTGTACAGCAATCTGCGAAAAATCGAGGCCTTTGCGCCTTCCAGTGATCGATCGCCGGCCGCATCTCGATCATGTCCGACGCGCCCGATCATCTCGTCCATCTTGCCGGAAGCCCAGCTTCGCCATCCACTGCCGGACCTGCTCGGCGACGAAGAAGAAAAAGTTGATCACGTGCTCCGGTGTGCCCGTGAATTTCTTGCGCAGCACCGGATCCTGCGTCGCGATGCCCACCGGGCAGGTATTCAGATGGCACTTGCGCATCATGATGCAGCCCATCGCCACCAGCGGCGCCGTCGAGAATCCGAATTCCTCCGCGCCCAGCAGCGCCGCGATCGCCACGTCGCGGCCGGTCTGCAACTTTCCGTCGGTCTGCACGATGATGCGGCTGCGCAGATCGTTCAGCACCAACACCTGCTGCGTTTCCGCGAGCCCCAGTTCCCACGGAATGCCCGCGTGCTTGATCGAAGTCAGCGGCGACGCGCCCGTGCCGCCGTCGTGTCCGCTGATCAGCACCACGTCGGCATGGGCCTTGGCGACGCCCGCCGCGACCGTTCCCACGCCCACTTCGGCCACCAGCTTCACCGAAATCCGCGCCTTCGGATTGACGTTCTTCAAGTCGTAAATCAACTGCGCCAGATCCTCGATCGAATAAATATCGTGATGCGGCGGCGGCGAAATCAGCGGCACGCCCGGGAATCGAATGGCGCACCCGCGCGATCGTCTCGTCCACTTTATGGCCCGGAAGCTGCCCGCCCTCGCCGGGCTTGGCGCCCTGCGCGATCTTGATCTGCAGCTCGTCGGCGTTCACCAGGTAGTTCGTGGTGACGCCGAAGCGCCCGGAGGCCACCTGTTTGATCGCGCTGCGCTGCCAGTCGCCGTTGGCCTCGTGCCGAAGCGCGCTTCGTCCTCGCCGCCTTCGCCGGTATTCGATCGCCCGCCGATGCGGTTCATCGCGATGGCCAGCGTCTCGTGCGCTTCCTTGCTGATCGACCCGAACGACATCGCGCCGGTCGCGAAGCGCTTCACGATCTCGCTCGCCGGTTCCACTTCCTCGAGCGGCACGGGCTTCGTCGCCGGCTTCAGTTCCATCAACCCGCGCAGCGTGCACAGATCGCGATTCTGCTGGTCGATCAGATCGCGTGTACTCCTGAAATGTCTCGAAGCTGTTCCCGCGCACCGCGTGCTGCAGCTTCGACAACCGTCTGCGGATTCAGCAGATGATATTCGCCGTTGACGCGAAACTGATAATTCGCCGCCCAGATCGAGTTCGGTTTCCGATTCCGCGCCGCGGCCGAAACGCGTGCTCATGCTTCATCTGCGCTTCCCGCGCCAGAACGTCGAGGCCGACGCCTTCGAATGCGCGACGCGGTGCCGGTGAAATACTTGTCGATCAGCGCTCTGATTCAGCCCGATGGCTTCGAAGCACTGCGCGCCGCGATAGCTTTGCAGCGTCGAAATGCCCATCTTCGAAAAGACCTTCAGCAGTCCTTTGTTGATCGCCTTCTTGTAATTCTTGAGCGCCGTCTCGAACGACGCTTCGCCCAGCCGGCCCTGTCTGTGCCAGTATCTTCCAGCGTCTCGATCGCCAGATACGGATTAATCGCGCTCGCGCCGTAGCCGATCAGCAGCGCGAAATGCATCACCTCGCGCGGCTCGCCCGATTCGATGATCAGCGCGACCTGAGTTCGCGTCCGCTCCCGCACCAGGTGATTGTGCACCGCGGTCAGCGCCAGCAGGCTGGGAATCGGCGCGTATTCGTCGTCCACGCCGCGGTCGGACAGAATCAGAATGCGGTATCCGTCGCGAATCGCGAGCGATGCCCGGCGGCACAGGCCGTCGAGCGCGCGCTCCAGTTCCTTCCCGCCTCCGCCCGACGCGAAACACGGCGGAGAGCGTGGTCGCCAGAAAATCGCCCCAGCTCACGCGGCGCAGTTTTTCCAGATCCAGATTGGTCAGGATCGGATGCGGCAGCTTCAGCGTGTGGCAGTGCTGCGGCGTCTCTTCGAGAATGTTGCGCTCGGTGCCGATGTAGCTGGTCAGCGACATCACCAGTTCCTCGCGAATCGGATCGATCGCCGGATTGGTCACCTGCGCGAAAAGCTGCTTGAAGTAATGGAACAGCAGTCTGCGGTCGATCGGACAGACACGCCAGCGGCGTATCGGTGCCCATCGAGCCGATCGGTTCCTCGCCATTCGTCGCCATCGGCGCCAGCAGCAGGCGCAGATCTTCTTCGGTATAGCCGAAAGCCCGCTGCCGGCTGGACGATGGTCTTCGGATCGAATCCGTAAACGCGCGGCGGATCGGGCAGAGCGTCCAGCGTGATCTGGTTCTCGCTTCAGCCACTCGCCGTAAGGCTGCCGCGACGCCAGCATGTGCTTGATCTCTTCATCGGGAACAATGCGGCCCTCTTCCAGATTCACCAGCAGCATCTTGCCCGGCTGCAGGCGGCCCTTGTATCCGAACGTCCTCCGGCTTCACCGGCAGCACGCCGGTTTCCGACGCCAGGATCAGACTGATTGTCGCTTCGTCACCAGGTAGCGCGCCGGACGCAGTCCGTTGCGATCGAGCGTCGCGCCGATCCATTTGCCGTCGGTGAACGCCACCGCCGCCGGTCCGTCCCACGGCTCCATCAGCGACGCGTGATATTCGTAGAACGCGCGCTTTTCGTCCGGCATGGTGGAATCCGCGTCCCACGCTTCCGGAATCAGCATCGCCATCACGTGCGGCAGGCTGCGCCCGGCGAGCGTCAGCATCTCGACCGCGTTATCCAGCGAGGCGGTGTCGCTGCCGCCCGGCTGAATCACCGGGAAAATCTTCTTGATATCGTCGCCGAACTGGTCCGACGCCAGCACCGATTCGCGCGCGTTCATCCAGTTCACGTTGCCGCGCACCGTGTTGATCTCGCCGTTGTGGCAGACGTAGCGATAAGGATGCGCCAGCTGCCAGCGTCGGAAACGTGTTGGTCGAAAATCGCTGGTGCACCATGCACAGCGAGCTGCGCGTGATCGGGATCGGCCAGCTCCTTGTAGAAGTCCGCGATCTGCGGCGCCAGCAGCAGTCCTTTGTAGACGATGGTGCGCGAGGAGAGCGACGGAACGTAGAAAAATTCGCTGCTCGACGCATGTCGCTCGCGGCGACCTCGGCTTCGGCGCGCCGCCGGACGACGTACAGTTTCCGCTCCAGCTCGTCCTGCGTCATGCCTGCGCCGGCCGCCCAGAAAAACCTGCTCGATATAAGGCTGCGTCGCGCGCGCCTTCCGGCCGATGGCGTCCCCATTGAGCGGAGTATCGCGCCAGCCCGAGAACCGTCAAGCCTTCTTCGCGCGCGATCGCGCTCGACGATGCCCTCGCACAGCAGCCGCTGCGTGCGGCTCCACCGGCAGAAACATCATGCCGACGCCGTAGGTGCCCGGCTCCGGCAGCGTGAACCCCAGCTGCGCATTCGCGCGAGAAAAATTCGTGCGGGATCTGGATCAGAATCCCCGCGCCGTCGCCCGTCTCCGGATCGCAGCCGCACGCGCCGCGATGCGTCAGATTGATCAGGATCTCGATGCCCTTGCGGACGATCTCGTGCGACTTCTCGCCGTTCAGATTCACCACGAAACCCATCCCGCAGGCGTCGTGCTCGTGGCGAGGGTCGTACAAGTCCCTGCGACGGAGGGTAAGCCATGGTTCAGATTACACTGAGACAACAGTATCACGTCAACAGAATTTATTATCTTGCAATATTAGTTCGACTGATGTTATGATGAGTGCAGTGGACTTCGAAAATCTTAAACTTTTCGGGACATCGCGCAGACGCGCAGCTTCAGCCGGGCGGCTAGCGATGAACGAAGTCAGCCAGTCCGCCGCCAGCCAGCACGTTCAGGAGCTGGAACGAATCGCTGGGGATCGAGCTGCTGGACCGGTCGACCCGGCCTCTGGTGGTGACGGCGGCGGGACAGCTGTATGCCGATTTCTGCCGCGACGTGCTGCGCCGCAAGAGGAGTTCGACAGTCGCGCTGGACCGGATCGAAGCAGGAGGTGGAGGGCACGGTGCGGGTCGCCTCGATTTATTCGGTTGGCTTGAGCGAAATGGTGCAGCTCGAACAGGAATTTTCGCGCCGGCAGCCGGAGGCGCAACTGGAAGTGGAATACCTGCGGCCGGAAAAAGTCTATTCGGCGGTGCTGGCGGATGAAGCCGATCTCGGGCCTGGTGAGCTATCCGGAGCCGAGCCGCGAAATCACCGTGATTCCGTGGCGGCAGGAGGAAATGGTGCTGGCGGCGTCGCCGTATCATCCGCTGGCGCAGAGCGCGGGACGCATCCGCCCGCCGATCTGCAACGGCGTCGATTTCATCGGCTTCGATGAAGACCTGCCCATCGCCGCGAAGTGGACCGTTTTCTGCGCGAGCACGGCGTCGAGGTCAACCAGACGCTGCACTTCGATAACCTGCAGATGATCAAGGAAGCCGTGGCGCATCGCGTGGGCGTCAGCATCATGCCGGCGCGGATCATGCGCGACGAAATGGCGCAGGGGCGGCTGGTCGCGATCCCGATCGCGGCGCCGGAACTCTATCGTCCGCTGGGCATCATCCATCGCAAGAAGAAGCGCTTCCATCCGGTCGCGCAGGCGTTTCTGGAGCTGCTGTGCGAAAAGCCCGCGCCACATCTCGGATTAGTTTAGGGTTTCGCTTCGAATACCAGATTGAAAGGCGTTTGGGTGGCGCGGCGGAAATGCGTGAATCCGCCGGAGGTCACCACTTCCCGCAACCGGGCTTCGCCGGCCTGCGCGCCTAAGGCTGCGCCGACCTCCTGGGCGAGCGACGAGGGGACGCACAACAAGGTCGACGCGGAGTAGAACACGCGACCCACGGGGTTGTGATTCGCCTCGGCGGCGTCTTCGGCAAACGGCTCGACGATCATCCAGGTGCCGTCGGGCTTCATCGCCGAGCGGACGTGGCGGGCGGCGCCGGCCGGATCGCCCATATCATGCAGGCAGTCGAAGAAGGCGACGAAATCGTAATCGCCGCCGGGGAAAGTCTTGGCCGGCGCGACTTCGAAGGTGATGCGATCGCCGACGCCTTCCTTCTCGGCCGCCTCGCGCGCCATATTGATGGACTCGGCGTGGTAATCGAACCCGAACAGCCTGGAGTTCGGATACGCCTTGGCCATCAGAATGGTGGACGCGCCGAGACCGCAGCCGACGTCGGCGATTCGTCCTCCTTGCCGCAATTTTTCCTCGACGCCGGTGAGCGCGGGAATCCAGTTGGCGATCAGATTCGCGGTGTAGTTGGGGCGGAAGAAGCGCTCGGTGCCGTGATAGAGGTCGTGATGATGTTCATGCCAGCCGACGCCCTTGCCGCTGCGAAACGCGTCCTCGATTTTGCCGGCATCGTGGAAGCACGACGAGATGATCTGGAACGCTCCAGGCAGATAGGCGGGGCTGTTGTCGACGGCCAGCACGAACGCCTGCTCCGGAGGAAGGGTGTAGGTTTTGGTGTTCGCGTCATAGGTGATATATCCGCCGGCGGCGTTGGCGTTGAGCCACTCGCGGACGTAGCGCTCATGGGTTCCGGTGCGTTGGGCGAGCTCGGTCGGGCGTCACGGGCTGCGAATCCGCCATTGCTTTATACAAACCAAGTCTGTCGCCGAGCAGGATCAGTACAGCGTGCATGGCTGCTCCCATGTCGCCGACTGCCTTGCCCATGAATTCGTTCAGCTTCGTCATGTCGATGGACGGAGCGGAATGTGGGGTGCTCATTTCGATTTCCTCCTCGTTGCGCCCCCCGGGCGGGGGGATAGTGCCAACATCCTATCTCACCTTCCGGAGGAACGGCAATGCGGCAGGCCGGGGATCTGGCCTAGGAACTTAGGCGTCGAAATGGACGGGGCGTTTTTCGGCGGCGCTTTGATAACAGGCGCAGACCAGCTCCACTGACCGGTAGCCATCGAAGGCGGTTACGGGAGGAGCGCCGCCGTTCAGGACCGCGTCGACGAACAAGCGATCTTCTTCCTCGAACCCGAAGCGCTTTTCCACCGGAATGGTGTGAAAGTCTTCCTTGGTGTTCTCCATTTCGAGGCCGATGCGATAACTGATCGATTCGATTTCCGAAGTCTGGATGGTGGAATAGCGGCCGTAGACCTCCATGCGCTCGTAGGGGAAGAACCAACTGGCGTCGGCAGAGGTGACGAAGGTGGCCCACATGCCCGAGGCGAATTCGACGAGCATCGAAAAATCGTTGGGCTGGCTCAGGCGCGCGTCGAGCGACACGATCTCGCCGAACTGAAAACGCATCATGTCGAACATATGGATCGGCGTCTCGTAGAGGAAGCCGCCGGTGACGGCGTCATCGCCGGTCCAGGCGGGCTGGAGCAGCTCGCCGCGATTCATTTTGATGTGCGCGCAATGCGGCGGAGATTGTTTGAGCAGCTCCTTGACCCGCTTATAGACCGGGCGTGAAGCCGGCGATTGTGGCCCATCTGGAAAACGGTTTTCGAGGCGTTGGCCGCATCGAGCACTCGTTTGGCGTCGGAGAGCGAGGTGGCCATGGGTTTTTCGCAGAAGACGTGTTTCCCGGCGGCGATGGCCTGTAAGGCGTAGTCGACGTGTTTGGTGTTTGGAGCGGTGATATAGACGACGTCGGAGCGCTCCAGCACTTCCTGGTAACTGGACGCGGGGGTATCGCCGCGGCGCGAAGGATCGACGTCGTAGATGGCGGAAATTTCCACGCGCTTGTCGGCGCGCAGATTCTTGAGATGAACGCCGGCGATGTATCCGGCGCCGGCCATACCGACTTTCAGCTTCATACGGTCACCCATTTTCGCCCAGCCGCGGAAGAGAGAGCGGCGTCGAGCACTCTCTGGCAGCGCACTCCATCGGCGAACGTGGGCGCTTTCGATTTTTTCTTGCGCACGCTATCGACAAATTGAAAGGCCTGATCGAAGCGATATCCCCAGCGGCGGTCGTGGGCGTTCACGTCGCGGGGCGAGCCTTCGAGCTTCAGAAATTCCGCCGGGACGCCGGCATGATCGAGCGGACGAGCAGGATCGTTCGCGGCTTCGCCGATGGACGTTTGCAAACCCCAGGGATCCTGCAGGGAAAATACCAGGCTGCCCTTGGAGCCGTAGACTTCGATGAAAATGTCTTCGGTGATACCGGCGCCGCGGCCGGCGCAGATGCGCGAAATTTCGAAGGTTCCGACGGCTCCTTCGGAAAAATCGGCGAGGAAGGAAATCCAATCTTCGACGTCGGAGGAAGGATCTTCGCGGAAGCGCTTGTCGGTGGCCGACAGTGCGCCAATGGGTCCGGCGACGAATTCCACCATGTGGATCAGGTGCGAGCCGATGTCGGCCAGGACGCCGGATCCGGCACGCGCCTTGGTGGATCGCCATCCAAGAAGGTGTCCGGACAGGGCCATGAGGTAGGCCGCGCGCACGCTGCGAATGGTCCCGACGGCGCCGGACTGGACCAGGTAATGCATATATTGCAGGGCAGGGGTGTAGCGATAGGTGAAGGCGGTCATGTGCACGACGCCGGCGTGTTCCGCCGCGTCCAACATTTGCTGCGCGAGCTTCGTTTCGAGCGACAGGGGTTTCTCGCACAGGATGTGTTTGCCGGCGTCGATCGCGGCGAGTGTGATTTCGCGATGCAGATCGTTGGGGGTCGCGTTAATGACGGCGTCGATGTCGGGGCGGCGAAGCACCTCGCGATAATCAGCGGTGGTCGTTTCCGCGCTGGGATTGACGTCGCAGATGGCCGCGATCTCGACGTCGGGGATTAATTTAAGTCCGGGAATATGAATGCCGCGGGCCGCTCCGCCCGCGCCGATGATGCCGATTCGAATAGGAGTCACGATCTCGGAGTTTAGCAAAGTGCGCGAGCGATCCCGAAGTTCGCGAACGAAGGGGCGATGCCGATGCCGCAGGTGACGGCGGGCGCGATCGCGGGTGTGGGCTCCATTCAAGCGGATGAACGCGTTACGCTGAGGGCATCGCATTCCGAGGGCTTAGGGGTTCACCATTGCCGCCACAGTCCGGGTGGGATGGGGTGTCATGGAAGCGATAAATTATCGTGCTGCAGGAGGGACGAATGAGTAAAGCACTGGTGCTCAGTGGCGGCGGACCGGTGGGGATCGCGTGGGAATCCGGTCTGCTGGCGGGGTTGGCGGAAAACGGGGTGGACGTTTCGAGCGCGGACTACATTGTGGGGACGTCGGCGGGAGCGTTCGTGGGCGCGCAGATCGCGCAGGGGACGTCGCTTGCGGAGATCGCGGCGCCGGATCTGGCGGGCCAGGTACGCGGGCTTTCGGTTGCGTCGCGCATGCCCGACCTGACGGTGCTGCTTTCAAAGATGATGGAAATGGTTTCGGGAAAACGTCCGGCGGAGGAAGTGCGGGCGGAGATCGGCGAGTGGGCGCTGAGCGTTCCGACGATGCGCGAAGAAGAGTTCCTGGAGCGGTTCGCGCCGTCGCTGGGCTATGAGTTCGACGGCAAGTGGCCCGCGAAAGGGTTCGCCTGCACGGCGGTGGACGCGGCGGACGGATCTTTCGTGGTGTGGAACCAGGATTCGGGAATTGGTCTGGCTCGCGCGGTGGCGTCGAGCTGCGCGGTGCCGGGGATTTATCCGCCGGTCACGTTTCGCGGGCATCGCTACATCGATGGAGGGATGCGATCGGGCACCAACGCGGATCTGGCGGCGGGGCACGACGTAGTTCTGGTGATCGCTGTCGCGGCCGCATCGCGAGCGATGCCGGAGGCGTTCCGGCGACGCTTTGACGCGGAGATCCAGACGCTGCGCGACGGCGGAGGGCGCGTCGAGGTGGTCACGCCTTCCGAGGAATGCTCGGCCGCGATGGGCGTGAACCTGATGGATCCGACCCAGCGGCAGGCCGCGGCGATCACGGGGCGGAATCAGGGTCTGGCCGAGGCCGCGCGGCTGATGACGTTCTGGAGTTAACGCAGAAAATCGAAGATGCGCGCCGCTGTTTCATCGCTGGTCGCCGCCATCCAGATGCCGAGGCGGGTGGCGGTGAGCAGGACCAATAGCAGCACGAATCCGAAGCGGGCGAGTTCCATATAAATGAAGTGCGGGATTTTCGCGGCCAGCAGGAGTTTCGATCCGTCGAGCGGAGGAACCGGCAGCAGGTTGAAGATGGCCAGGTACAGGCTCAGGCGGACGCCTTGCGCGAAATAATTCGCGGCGGGCTCGGAAAATTTCAGGCAGGCCATCGCGACGACGGCGAGAATGACCGCGAATACGATGTTACTGGCGGGTCCGGCCAGCGCGACCACGGCGAGCCCTTTCATTCCGCCGCGCAATTTCGAAGGATTGGAATTGACCGGCTTGCCCCAGCCGATGAATCCGCCGCCGAGCAGGGAAGTGATGGCTGGAAGAATGGTGGTGCCCAGCCAGTCGACGTGTGCCAGCGGGTTCAGGGTGACGCGTCCTTCACGGCGCGGCGTATCGTCGCCGAGCATGGTCGCGACCCAGGCGTGCGCGAATTCGTGCGGAGCGGTCAACAGCCAAAGCAGGGAAACATTGATGAGCGCGGCGTTAAGATTCAAACTGCATTGTAGCGAACGCGTCCGCCATTATTTGAGCAACTGGTGGATCTGCTCCACGGCATCCTGGATTTTATAGTTGATGAACATCTTGCCGAGGTCCGGGGTGGCCTTGGTCTGATCTCCGGTGACGCCTTCGGTGCCCTTGCCGTCGATGAGCTTATCCGGGCGAATCCAGCGATGCTCGCTGTCGATGAACATGACCTCGGAGGTGTCGTCGGTGCCGGCGTGCTGATCGATGGGGATCTTATGTTCGGTCAGATAGGACCGCATCTGCTCTTTCTCCTTGAAATACAGGTCGGGAATATAGACGATGCGGACTCCCTTGCGCTTCCAGACCGAATCCATGTCGGCGGCGACGCGCTTCAAGGCTTCCTGTCCGCCTCCGCCGTGATCGCTGAGCAGGACCACGTTCTTGAATCCGGCGGCAATGGCGCTCATGGCCACGTCGTGGGCGATCAATCCGTAAGCCTGTTCGGAGACGTTGACGCTGCCCGGAAAGCGCATATGGCCGGTCTTCTGCTCGGGATCGCCGGTGGGAGCGAAGGGCATGATGGGATAAACCAGAGCGTCCCCGAGCTGTTCGGCGATGCGCTGCGCGGTATAGTGCGCGACGAACAGATGCTTGCCCAAGGCCATGCCGGGGCCGTTCTGCTCGATGCTGCCGGCGTAATAGATCGCGGTGGTTTTGCCGGAGGCGATGGCGTCGCGGACCTCGGTCCAGGTCATATCTTCGATCAATAGGGATTTGGTTTGGCCGAACAGAACCGGCGCGAGCAGGGCGACGAAGACGCAGACTTTCATGGCGGCAAGGATAACATCGCGGCGGGGCCGGCGGCGGTACCAGAAAGTGGACCACAAAACGCGCGATTTAGGATAGACTCAATCCACAACAGCTCGCGGGTAGGGATGAACCCGCGGGGCTTTTGCTTTCGAATACGAGCGATTTAAGGGGGATGACCATGCGTTACGGTTGGGTGATTCCATGTATAGCCTTGTCCGTGGTGTTAACCGGATGCGCCGATTCGTCGGCGGACACCCGCGATGCCGATGTGTCGGCGATTAAAGATACCGAGGCGGTGTGGGTGAGGGATGCCGCGACCAAGGATGTAGAGAAGTGGGTGGCGCATTACACCGACGATGGGTCCGTGCTGCTTCCCGATATGCCGATCCTTACCGGCAAAGATGCCATTCGCGGCGGGATGAAGCCGATGATGAGCGATCCGAACTTCGCGGTCGCATTCGGGGCAACCAGGCTGGAGGTCGCCAAGAGCGGCGAACTCGCCTACACCCAGGGCGTTTATTCCCTGACCACTTCGAATCCGAAGACCAAGGTTCCATCGACGGAGAAGGGAAAATACCTCACCGTTTATAAGAAGCAGGCGGATGGGTCGTGGAAGGCGGTGGAAGACACGTTCATGGCGGACGCTCCGCCGGCGGCGGATCCCGCGAAGTAAGGTCCGGCGCCGGGCCTCGCACTTCGAGCGCCTGAAATTCCTTTTCGATCCGGGCGAATTCGCGACACAGCGTTGCGCGACCGGATTGGTTCATCATGGGAAGGAATGGATTCGCCGATCGCAATCGTGGGCGCGGGACGGGTGGGCGCGGCTTTTGCGATCGCATTACGGAAACTCGGCGCGCCGGTGGTCGCTTTGGCAGGCCGCGATCGCGAGCGGGTGGAATTTTCCGCAAGGTCGATCGGAGGCGTGCAAGTTGCCGCCATCGCGGACCTGCCCGGTCTAGCCGAACGTGTTCTGATCGCGGTTTCCGATGCGGCGATTCCGGACGTCGCCGCTCAAATGTGCGACACCGGTTTTGCGCGTGGAGCGGTGCTGCATACGTCGGGATGCCGGGGGCCCGAGGCACTTTCGCGGCTCGCGGAGGCCGGTGTTTCTACAGGCACGCTGCATCCGCTGCAAACCTTCCCGACTCCGGAAATCGGCGCCGCGCAACTTGCCGGATCGAGTTTCGGCATCGGCGGAGAGGGAGAGGCGATGGCCTGGGCGCGCGAAATCGTTGCCGGTTTCAACGGAAAAGCGCTGCCGGTGGTACCCGGACGCTGGGCCCTTTATCACGCCGCCGCGGTGATCGCTTCGAATTACCACGCGACGATTCTGGACGCGGCACTGGAGTGCCTGGAAGCCGCCGGTGTGAGTCGAGAGGACGGCCTGCAGGCTCTGACGCCGCTGCTGGAAGGAACCTTGCGAGCAATCCTGCGGCTGGGTCCGCGGGAGGCGCTCACCGGGCCGATTTCCCGGGGCGATTCGCAAAGCGTGCGGCGCAATCGCGAAGCCCTCGGAGTGGTGGGCGAGGAAACGCGCGCGGCCTACGATGCTCTCGGGCTGCGCACCATTGAGATCATGAAGCGCCGCGGGATGGCCCCTGCGGTGATCGAAAAACTGAGAGAGGCATTTTTATGACGAAGACCAAGCCGGTGCGCGCGCCGGACCTGCTGGCGCGGAAGGCGCACGGCGAAAAGATCACCATGTTGACGGCCTACGACGCGGCTATGGCGCGTCTGATGGACCTGGCCGGAATCGACGCATTGCTGGTGGGCGATTCGCTGGGGATGGTGGTTTTAGGCGGGGAAGATACGCTGGACGTCCGCATGGATGATATGGTGCGCCACTCGCGCGCGGTCCGGCGCGGCACCGGGCGGCCGTTGATTGTCGCCGATCTGCCGTTTCTGAGTTATCAGGTCAGCGTGGAAGAAGCCATGCGAAACGCCGGCCGCCTGATTCAGGAAGGCGGAGCGATGGCGGTGAAGCTCGAAGGCGGCGCGCAGGTGGCGGCGACCGTGGCACCCATCGTCGCGGCGGGTATTCCGGTGATGGGCCATCTGGGGCTGCTGCCGCAATCGGTGCATGCGCTGGGCGGATTCGAACGGCAGGGATTGACCCCGGAAGCGCGAAGGCAGATTCTCAGCGATGCAGCGGCGCTCGAAAAGGCCGGCGTCTGCGCCATTGTGCTCGAATGCGTTCCCGAAGATCTGGCGGCGGAAGCGACCGCGAGCCTGCGCATCCCGACCATTGGTATCGGCTCCGGTGCGCAATGCGACGGCCAGGTCCTTGTGAGTTACGACGTTCTGGGCCTGACGGAAAACGCTCCGCCGTTCGCGCCGCGCTACGCGCATCTGGATCGGGTGATCATGGACGCCGCCCGGGCGTTCGCGGACGACGTAAAGGCGGGTCGCATGGAACCCGGTGAATCCGCGCGATCACGCGGGGGAGAGCGCACGGTGAATGCCTGAGCTGGTCTTCACGATCCGCGAACTGCGCGAGAAACTGCTGCCTCATCGCCGCGCCGGCAAGTCGATTGGATTCGTTCCCACCATGGGAGCGCTGCATGCGGGCCATCGCCGTCTGCTCGAAATCGCCAGCCAGGAAAGCGACGTGGTGGTCGCGAGCATTTTCGTAAATCCCTTGCAATTCGACCGGCCTGAGGATCTGAAACGTTATCCGCGGACGCTCGATCAGGATGTCGCTGCCTGCGGCGACGCGGGAGCTCATTTCGTGTTCGCTCCGTCCGCCGCTGAGATGTATCCGGAAGAAGCCCTGATCGCGGTTGATATTCGTTCGCTGACCGATACGCTTTGCGGGCCGTATCGTCCCGGACATTTTCGCGGCGTGGCGACGGTGGTGCTGAAGCTTTTCGAGATCGTGCAGCCGGACCTGGCGTATTTCGGCGAAAAAGACGCCCAGCAACTGGCCATCATTCGAAGGATGGTGGAGGAGCTGAATGTCCAGGTGAAGATCATCGCGGTGGCGACAGTTCGCGAACCCGATGGACTGGCGCTCAGTTCCCGCAACCGGCTGCTCACGCCGGATCATCGCCGGATCGCGCCGGTACTCGCGCAGGCTCTATTTTCAGCCAGGGGATCGGTCGAAAGCGGGGAGTCTTCCGTCGCAGCGATTCTGAGTTCCGTCCAGCAGATATTCGCGGGCCATGCCGGTATCCGGCTCGAATATTTCCAGATGGTCGATCCAAGGACGCTTGCACTGGTCCCAAGCATCACAGGTCCGGTGTTGATCGCGGGCGCAATGTGGCTGGGCAATGTACGGTTGATCGACAGCGTCACGGCGTCGCCGCGGTCCAATCCTTAAAATTCAAGGCCCACAGGCAGGCAGCTCGGAATGAAAAAGGACGTAACCTCAGGCGACCGGGCAAGTACTCTTAAGGCAGGACAATGTTCAAGCTTGCGGCCGATCTCCGTTACGGATTCCGCCTGTTGCGGCAGGCGCCGGGATTCACGCTGATCTCGATTTGCGCGCTGGCGCTGGGAATTGGCGCGAATACGGCTATTTTCTCGACGCTCGACGCGGTGCTCCTCCGGCCGCTGCCGTACACCGATCCCGACCGCGTGATGATGGTCTATGAAGACGCCACCGCGATCGGCTTCGCAAGAAACACGCCGGCGCCCGCGAACTTTTTCGATTGGCGGGCGCAGAATCATTTCTTCTCCGACATGGCGGCCACGCGCGGCCGTAGCATGAGCATTACCGGCGACGGATCGCCGGAACAAGTCTACGGATTGGCGGTGACGCCGAATTTCTTCTCCGTGCTGGGTGTGACGCCGGTCATCGGACGGACGTTCACGGAACAGGAAGATCGCGATGCCGCCCGCGTGGTGCTGATCAGCTATGGTCTGTGGCAGCGCCGTTATTCCGGGGAAGCCTCCGTATTGCAGCGTCCGATGTTGCTTGACGACGCGCGCTACACCGTCATCGGCGTGATGCCGCGCGATTTCGTTTTCCGCGACCGCGACCAGGATTTTTGGATTCCCATCAACATTACGCCCGCCTTTCGTGCCTTGCGCGACAGCCACTTTCTGGCCGTCGTGGCTCGGCTGAAGCCGGAGGCGTCCTTTCGACAGGCTTCGGACGACATGCTCCAGATCGCGAACCGGCTCAAACAGCAATATCCGAACCAGAATCGTTATACCGGTGCCGTGGTGGTCCCGATCAAGGAAGCCCTGGTCGGCAAGAGCGCGACAGAGCTGATCGTATTGATGGCCGCGGCCGGGTGTGTCCTGTTGATCGCCTGCGCGAACCTGGCGAGCTTGCTCCTGTCGCGCGCGGTGGTCCGGAAGCGGGAACTGGCGGTGCGGGCGGCCTTGGGTGCGGGACGCGGCCGCTTGATTCGCCAGATGATCACGGAAGGGGCGATGCTTTCCCTGGCGGGCGGGGCGCTCGGCCTGGCTCTTTCGTTAGGCGGTATGAACGTGCTCGTACGTCTGGTCCCACTCGGTCTTCCGGCCACGGCACGGCCCGCGATCGACCTGCGGCTGCTGGGGTTCACGCTGGCGCTATCGCTGGTCACCGGCCTTCTGTTCAGCATCGTTCCCGCGATCCAGGCGGCGCGCGCATCGTTGAATGAAGCCTTGAAGCAGGGTGGCAGAACGGGCGCTGATGTTCGTGGTCGAACCACGCGTGATGTGCTGGTGGTGCTGGAAGTCGCCGTCGCGCTGGTGTTGCTGACCGGCGCCGGGCTGATGATCCGCACCATGGCTAAACTGCGGGCGGTGGATCTCGGGTTCCGGCCGGATCATCTCTTGACCATGCGAACCGCGCTTGGTCCGCGCGAACGTGATCCGGTGACACAGTCCGATTATTACCTGCGTGTGTTGCAACAGACGGCCGCGCTGCCCGGTGTTGAGGGAGCGGCCTTCGCGTCAACATTGCCGTTTCAAAGTATCGGCAACACGCGCGGGTTTCAAGTGGAAGGAGTCCCCCGCGATTTGTCGTTCTCGCCGGACGCGCTGTTTCGCGCCGGCACGCCGGCCTATCTGCGAACGCTGGGAGCGAAGCTGGTGGAAGGGCGCCTGTTCGACGGAAGCGAAACCCCCACGTCGGCGCCGGTGATGATCATCAACGAAACCTTCGCGCGCCATTTCTGGCCGAAGGATCCGGCCATTGGGCACCATATCTCCGTCGATTTTCCCAATCCGAAATGGAGAACCGTGATCGGCGTGGTGGCCGACGTACAGGAGCGTGGATACGACTTGTGGATGAAGCCGGGGATATACGTTCCGGCGGCCCAGTCGGACGGATGGACCGCCGACTACATGATTGTCCGCACGACGGGCGCGCCGCTGGAGCTGACGCCGGTAATTCGCCGGATCATCGCCGCGGTGAATCCCGAGCAGCCGGTTTCGAACGTCCAAACCATGGACCACATCGTCGATGAAAACGTGGCGGATCGCCGGCAACAGATGACGCTGCTCGGAGCGTTCGCGGGACTCGCGCTGCTGCTCGCGGCGATCGGATTGTACGGAGTCCTGGCCTACGCGGTGACGCAGCGCAGCCGCGAGATCGGGCTGCGGATGGCGTTGGGCGCAAGCGCCGGAAGCGTGGCGCGCCTGGTGGTGGCGCGAGGCATGCTGCTGACCGGCGCTGGCCTGATCTTTGGTCTGGGAGCCTCGTGGGCGGCAACGCGCGCCTTGAAGAATCTGCTATATGGCGTCTCCGCCACCGATCCCGAGACCTTCGCCGTCGTGGCGGCGGTTCTCACGCTGATTGCCTTGATTGCCTGCTGGGTTCCGGCGAGCCGGGCATCGAGGCTGGACCCGATCGTGGTGCTCCGGGAAGAGTAAGGCGCCCGGAGACGAACATTCCGAGTCGCCGCAAGCCGCGGAGGATCTTTGTTGTGTCGATGGAGGGATGATGGCTTTCGCAGCTTCGCAAGCAAAACTTGCTCTTTCGCAATATTGCGAATAAGCTGAGATCGAGTACCCAAGATCAGAGTCGTCCTCTACCGGGAGGAAGACGGACCATGCCCGTTCATCGAGTGGTTCGACAGGTTGCCGGCGAAAGTACAAGACAAGTGCTACCTCCGGTTGGAGCGCCTTCGCGAGATGGGCCACGAACTTCGACGGCCCGAAGCGGACTTTCTGCGCGACGGCATCTACGAACTGCGCGTCGGCCTGGGAGGCGTTCACCACCGGATCCTATACTTCTTTCACGGCGCGATGGCGGCTGTGGTCTCTCACGGTCTTGTGAAAGAACGGGTAGTCCCGCCGAAAGAGATCGATCGCGCCGTCGAGCGCAAGAAGCGGTTTGAGGCGAATCCGGCGAAGCACACTTACGAGGAGGCTTGACCATGTCAGAAAGAAAAGCCAAGACAGCTGAAATCGACTAGCGATGCGGTGGAGATCCTTCACCGCCGGACCTACGAAGGCAAACCGGCCCGGCTGAAGAACCTGGAGGAGGCGCGAGCGAACGAAGAGATCGCCCGCAAAATCCAAGAACTGAGGACAGCGGCGGCCCTCACCCAAACTCAGCTCGCCAAGCTCATCGGCACCACCGCATCGGTCATCTGCCGCCTTGAGGACGCCGATTATGAGGGCCACTCCCTGGCGATGTTGCGCAGGATAGCGGGCGCGTTGAATCAGCGGGTCGAGATCCGTTTTGTACCGACCCGGCGTTCGGCTTAGGTTTTGGTGGACCTGGTGAGATTCGAACTCACGACCTCTTCCATGCCATGGAAGCGCGCTCCCAACTGCGCCACAGGCCCGCTCGGTAAGGTCAGGATAACAGGCTTCGCATTGCGCCCGCAACGATGATCAATGTAAATACGATCGAAAACGCCATGGCTCGAAGGCCCACGGTCTTCATCGGCATGGCCAAGACCTTTGGCGTGTTCAGGGTCCGCAGATCGAACAAATGCACGGCAGCGGAGAATAAAGCAGCCGCTCCGTACCAGGCGTGGCCTGTTGCGATCATTCCGATTCCCGCGGCGGCGAACAGCAACTGCGCCCAGTAGGCTTCATGAGGAGTCGCGGCCGAGACTTTTTTGCGCGATGCGATACGCGCGTCGAGCCGGGAGTGGACCACCAGAATCGCCGCCAGAAAGTGCGCCGCGTGCAGTGCCCAGAACCACCATCCCCAGGTTGGGATCGAGCCTTGCACCGCGAGACATGCGGCCAACCCCGAGCTTCCCAATCCCGCCGCACTGAGCGCCTGAAACCATACGGCCCGCTGGCGATTTCGAACCGTCAGATAGACGGCCAGCGCGGTCAGCATCGCCGCGGAGCCGCCCAACAGCGCCAGCAGCCACCACGGCCAGACGATCCACAACAGCGCGCCCGACGCTGCCGCCAGCACCAGTTCGATCCAGATATAGGTACGCGCCTGCACCGCTTCCGGATGCGGAGTACGCCAAACCCAGCGTTGGCGCGCGAGCACAATCAAGGGCTCGCGGATGAGGAATACGAGCACCGCCGAAGCCAGCGCGGGCAAGATGGTCCACGTCGGGCGACGCAGGACCAGTAAAGCGCCGATGAACGGCTGTAACAGCATCGCCCATGCGCCGTGCTCGCGGGGCAGCGGAGATTTGACAGGAGCGGACGGGGTCAGAACAAGGTCCCCTTAGAAGACGTACACCCGAAACATAAAGTAAATCAGCCAGAACGCCACGATCGCCATCACCACGCGCCAGACGATGCCGCCCGGCGTGAGTTTGATTTTTTCAGGCATGCCGTATCATACACTGGATTTTATGGATCGAAATCAGGCGTACGAGATCGTGTGCGAGTTCGTCAAATCGGACAGCCTGCGCAAACACATGCTGGCAGTGGAGGCCTGCGTCTCGGCCTATGCCAGGAAGTACGGAGAAGATGAACAGAAATGGGCGGTGACGGCGCTGCTTCACGATTTCGATTGGGAAATTCATCCTCAGGTTCCCGATCATCCGACCAAAGGCGAGGCGATTCTCGCCGAGCGGGGCGTCGAAGAAGAGATCCGGCGAGCGATTCTTTCGCATGCCGATTTTACCGGTGTGCCGCGCGTATCGATGCTCGAAAAAACGCTGTTCGCCTGCGATGAGCTGGCCGGTTTTCTGACAGCGTGCTCCTATGTGAAGCCGGGCCGCAGCATTCACGAGGTGGAAGTGAAGAGCGTGCGGAAGAAACTAAAAGATAAAGCCTTCGCGCGGCAGGTGAATCGCGACGATATCGTCAACGGCGCGCAGGAGATGGGCGTGGACCTGGACCAGCACATCGAATTCTGCATTCGAGCGATGCAGGATCGGGCGGAATCGCTGGGCCTCGCGGGCGCCGCGGCGACGGCTTCGTGAGCGAGCGAACCGCCTGCTATTCTGAAAGTCCCGCATGCGATTTTTCGGTCTCATCGCCGCCTGGACGGCGACTCTCTATCTGGCCTCCCCGGCGGTGGCGTGGAACGCGACGGGCCATCGCATCATCGCGGCGATCGCGTATCAAAGGCTGACTCCGAAGACGCGGGCTCGCGTCGACAAGTTGATCCGGGCGCATCCGGATTACGAAAAATGGGTAGGGGACGCTCCGTCCGATCCGGCGAAGCGCGCCCGGGCTGCGTTCATCGCCGCGGCCGTATGGGCCGACAACATCAAGGGCGATCCACGATTCTGGGACGACACGAAAAAGGATGCGCGGCCGACTCCGCTGCTCGCCGGATTTCCGGATATGAAGCGGCATACCAACTGGCATTATTACGATGAACCGTACACGCCCGACGGCGCCGAGCCGCTGACGCCTCCTGTTCCGAATGCGCTGGAGGTCGCGCGGATGCTCCAGGAAATTCGCAATGCGCCGCTCGAGACGGCCTCCTATGACTTGCCGTGGATCGAACATATCACCGGCGACCTGGGCCAGCCGCTGCATTGCGTGACCAGAATTTTGAAGTCGCAGCCGAAAGGCGACGCCGGCGGGAATTCTGTTTTTGTCATGCCGGGACGAAATCTGCACGCATTATGGGACGATTCGGCAGGAACGGAAATAAGTGATGCCTATGTTTCCCAGTACGCGGCGGATACGATGGCTTCGCATCCGGCCATGAAGCGAATCGACAAGACCACAAAAAAGTGGATCGACGAAGGATTCAGGATCGCCAAGAGCGAGGTGTACACCTTCGGGACAGAACCCGGATCGCGCGAGCATCCGGTTCACCTTTCGGTCGAATATGTGGAAAATGCGAAGCGAGTCGCGCAAAGTCAGATTGCCTTGGCGGGGTACCGTCTCGCGGCTGTCCTGAACGATCGGGTTAAGTAAGTACCGCTCCGTGTCCGATGGACTAAGCAAATTTTTCACGTCGAAGGATTGTGAGAGGTTCCTGAAGTCCGGGGCGCAAGAGAATCAACCTTCATCATGTGGTGTGGCAACAAGTTAGCCGTGGAAGTGTGACCGCCGAACCCGGGCCTTGAAGGGTCTGCCAATTGGCTGGCCCGCCCGATTTTTTGCAGGAATCCGAAACTCACCTCTGTACAGAATGATCTCAACAGTGTTACGATACTGGTGTCCAGTTGTGGAACCTTTAGTGGTTTCACCGCGTCTCTTTCTCTAGGGTGAGGTTCGCTGACTGCCTGGCGGATCGCCCAAAAGTTCGGCGCGCTACGACCTCGCGGTAGTGGTGAGCCGGCCGGTGAGTATCTTCCTCCGAGTACTCACCGGCTTTTTTATTGAGGCTATCCTTTGGTGGCCGGCCGGGTCAGAGCGAACAGGACGCGTCCAGGCACCCACTCCACCAGCCATTCAGCCCATCCGCGGCTCACTGCTTCCCTGAAAATGCTCGCGATTTGGAACGGAGTTTTCAGGATTTTCCGGCATTCAGTCAGATAATTCCGTATAGGAATTTCCGCCGCCGCGGCATGGCCGGCCAGCGATCCCGATCTGACTGCGGCCAATAATCCGGAACCGGTGAAGGGGTCGACGAAGGACAGCGCGTCACCGGCAAGATACTGATTTGCCGGGGTGAAGTGTTGGCCGTATTGCAAGGGACCTGTGGAAATCCAACGCATAGTCCGCGTCAGGGGCGCTAATCGGTCCGCGAGTGCCGGGGAGTTGCGAACAAATTCGTCGAAGTCGAAATCGTACTTCGACAACACGTCCTCGGGACCGAGGCCGCAGACATTGGTGAGTCCGCCTTCCACCGGGTTGATGCCGACGTAGCATTGTAGTGAAAAAAACAGCTCGACCGCATCGTCGGTGGGTCCTGCAAAGTGCGCCTTGAAGCCGAACAATCGACGGCCTCGCGATGCCGAAGCCGAATGACGTCCGGCGGCGTGGATCGTCGCTATGCCGAATGGCTCACGAACAAGTAGTGAATTAAGTTGCAGGGCTCGACGGAACAGAAGTTCATCGAAAGAGTAACGGCTTAGGCCCCAGGCCGGATCGGGGAGGCGGCAGACTTTTTCGCGAAGTCCAAAATGGAGCTTCATCCGACGGATGCGAGCGGGACCAGCGTGCTGAAATGAATCCCACGCGCCAAGACGTTTGAGATCGTGCTCGATTTCGGGGGAGAGAAATTCGCCGCAGACTTTGTGCCGGGGGAATTTTGATTTCTCGATGAGCTGGACTTCGCGGCCATCCAGACGAGCGGCAATAGCGGCGGACGATCCCGCCGGTCCCGCGCCGAGAATGGAGATCGGGCTCAGAACTTCATTTTATCGTTGCGCGGCTCCGGAGGATTTGGACTGGATTTCGCGCAGGCCGGCGACGCTGCGGGCGCTGCCCGGGAGATCATCGAGCGTGATGCGGAACGCGGCTTCGGCTTCGGCGGTCTTGCCGTGGCGCATGGCGATTTCGCCCAACGCTTCGCTGACCGGACGAGGATAAAGCGGCGGCTCGCTATAGCGGAGCTTGCGCTGCGCCGACGATGCGGATTTGAGCGCCTTCAGGGACTGGTCGATCTTATTTTCCGCGGCCAGGACGTGGCCTTCCAGCTCCTGACGCGCGACCTGCAACTCGGCCGGCGGCTTGCGCTTCATCTGGTCCTCATATTGTTTCAGGAACGAGTCCATCTGTTTCGCTTCTTCGCGCGCGGCGTCCCCGTTGCCCTTGGCGGATTGCGCCAAACCCCTGGCCCAGTGAAGCCAGGCTTGTTCGCGGGGTCGATCGTAGACCGGGATCGAGGTCCCGTCGAGAATGCGATCCCAATTTTCCGCGAGCACCATGGCGCGCATCAGCGCGAACCATCCCTGGCGATAGGCGGTGGTGCTGCTATCGGGCTGCGACGCTTCCCGCGGATTTTCCTTGAACTCGAGCAGACTGCGCGCCGCTTTCTCGGCATCGTCATACTTGCCGTCGAAGGCGTAGGCCGTGGCCAGGTAATGGACGTTGTGGCCGTGGTGGCCGGTACCGTAAAGCGCGTCAGCGTGGATGTAGCCAAGCTCATTCACGGCGGCGTCGCTGAAGGATTTTTCCGCGTCGGCCATGCGGCCGGTGATGGAATAAATATGACCGGGCATGTGCAGGGCGTGGGGGATATTGGGCACCAGCTCGGCGTAGCGCTTGCAACTCGGCCAGGCGTCCTTGGCGAAGGTGGAACCTTCGAAACCATGGATGATGTAATGATGCACGCCGGGATGATCGGGCGCTTCGACCGCCAGTTCGCGCAACATCGCCACGGCTTCCATGGTGGTTCCGCGCGGATTGTGCGAAGGCAGTTCATAGCCGCGCATCAGGTGCAGGGCGAGATATAAATTCGCCTCGACTTCATGCGGATACTTCGCGACCAGGGCGCGGAGGGCGTCGATATAAGCGGCATCGGAATCTTTCGCGGTGCGTCGCGCGGCGACCGCGGCGATGTACATCTTTTCAAGATCGGTGGCCTTGCCGGGCGCCTCGGCGAGCGAAACGGCCCGCTCCGCCGCGGCTCGGGCGCGCTTGTTAGGAGCGCCGGTGCGTCCAATCTCGGCGATTTGATCGAGTTGAAAACGCGGGCGATAATCGCCGGACGCGACCATGGCGATGCCGAACCAGGGCATGGGCGCCGCGGGATCGAGCTCGGCGGCCTGCAGAAAACTCCGCTCCGCCTCCACCGCCCAGAAGGAATGAAGCTGCGCGATTCCCTGATCGAAGAATTTCTGCGCTTCTGGGTTCGAAGTGGTGATGGGGAAATGAATATACTCGGTGCCTTGTCCGGTCATGAGATGCGCGGGCAGGGCAGGAGCGGTCCCACTGGGCGGAGGGACACAGAGGTCGGGCGTCTTGGTTTGGGCAAACGCGACGGCCGAAAGCAGAACGCACAGAATGGTCCTCATCGTGTCGGTATTATATCCGCATCTCCGGCCTGGCGCACGGCCGCGCGATTAATGGACTGTCCCGGCGGTGAACAGAAAATAGTCGTAAATCGAGCGGGAGATCTGGGCGATGGTCCGTTCGCTCACGTCTTCCTTCGAACCTTGCTTGATGAACAAGGAAATGACGACGTGGCCTGCGTTATCGGGCAGCGTGATGATGCCAACGTCGTTGATGGATCCGCCGATGGAGCCGGTCTTGTGGGCCACGGGGATTTTGGGTGGAAGGATACCGCGAATGCGCGCCTCGCCGGTCTGGCAGCGGCTCATGATATCGAGCAGGAGGTCCGAAGTTTCGGGCTTCAGGACCTTTCGCTCGTATATTTTTTCGAGCAGCGTTTCCATGGCGGCGGGCTGAGCGGTATCGCGAGGGTCGCGATTGAAGCGATCATTCGCGGCGATGCGCTGCTGCGGCGTTACGGCGGCGTAGGCGGCGCGAAATACGTCGGGGGTCCAGTCTTTTTCAGCCGGCAGCGTGGCGCCCAACCAATCAGAGATGAGAAACGCTGTCGACCGGTTGACGTTGATCCCCTGGATGTCCAACTCGCGCATTTTCGAGGTAACGGCTTCGGCGCCGCCCGCCAGGCGCAGAGAAATATCCGCGGCCGAGTTGTCGCTGATCAACATCATCAGCTCCAGGATGTTGCGAACGCTCAAGTCGACGCCGGGTTTATTGAAAAGACTGGTAAGGGTGCCGCTGCCGGGATGGAGGTCGCCCGGCTGCAGAGTGATCATCTGATCGAGCTTGATTTCGCCGCGGTCGACGCGGGAGAGTAACTGAACGGCGACGGGAACCTTGAACGTGCTGGCCATCGGGAACCGGTCGTCCGGATGCAACGAGACGCGGCGGCCGGATTCGACGTGCAGGGCGCTCATGCCGACTTCGCCGTCGGAAATGGCCGCCAGTCGCGCGACTTCGTTTTGTAAACGATCGAACCCGGGGTCGGCCGCGTTGAGGGTCGCCGCGGCCACGATCAACAAGAAAAAACGTTTCATCGATTCGCTCCTTAGAAAAAAGACAGTGTAGCGGTTTTCGCCGCGGCGCTCCGGAAGTTACACTCAAATACTTGGACGAAACATTTGAGCCATTGCATTTTGAGCGCTTCCCGCGCGAGGAGCAGCTCCATCGGTCGCGTGACTTTCTGGAGCGTATGGGGAAACGGCGCACCGTGCGCGTCTTCTCCTCCGAACCGGTTCCGATGGAGCTGATCGAAAACGCGATCCGCTGCGCCTCGCTTGCGCCTAGCGGAGCGAATCAGCAGCCCTGGCGATTCGCGATCATTACCGATTCCGAAGTCAAGCGGCAGATCCGCGTCGCGGCCGAAGCCGAGGAACGTGAGAACTACGAGCATCGCTTCCCCGATGAGTGGCTGGATGCGCTGCGGGCGCTCGGAACGGATTGGCACAAGGAATTTCTGGAAACGGCGCCCTGTCTGATCGTGGTATTCCGGATCGATTATGGGATCGACGGCGAACACCGGATCAAGCACTACTATGTTCAGGAAAGCGTCGGGATCGCGGTCGGGTTTCTGCTCGCGGCGCTGCACGTATCGGGCCTGGCCACGCTGACGCACACGCCGAGTCCCATGGGATTCCTTCAAAAGATTCTGGGACGTCCAGCGAATGAGCGGCCGTTCGTACTGATTCCGGTGGGATTTCCCGCTCCCAATGCGGAGGTCCCGCATCTAACGAAGAAGCCGCTCGAGGAAGTCATCGTGCGGCGTTGAATCCTTTGGAGGAATTTGGATGGATCTGCGAAATCTGGGGAAGTCCGGTCTGCGTGTGTCCGTCGTGGGCCTCGGCTGCAATAATTTCGGCGCGCGTCTGGATTTGGACGGGACGCGCAAAGTGGTGGACCAAGCGATCGACCTCGGTATCACGCTGTTCGATACCGCGGACGTTTACGGCAACAAAGGCGGGTCGGAGGAGCAACTCGGCGAGATTCTGGGAGACCGGCGGAAGAATATCGTGCTGGCCACCAAGTTCGGCATGGAGATGGACACACCGGTGAAAAAGGGCGGCTCGCGGCGCTATATCATGGCCGCGGTGGAGGACAGCCTGCGCCGCCTGCGAACGGACTGGATCGATCTCTATCAGCTTCATCAGACCGATCCGCTTACGCCGATCGACGAAACACTGCGGACGCTCGACGATCTGATCCGGCAGGGCAAGGTGCGATACATCGGATGCTCCAACCTGGCGGGCTGGCGGGTCACGGAAGCGGAATGGACCGCGCGCGCGATCGGGACGAACCGCTTTATTTCGTGCCAGGACGAATACAGCCTGCTGGTCCGCGACATCGATCGCGAATTGATTCCGGCGATCGGGGCTTATGGGCTGGGCTTGCTTCCGTATTTTCCGCTGGCGAGCGGCCTGTTGACCGGCAAATACGATCGGACGAAGCCCATGCCGGAGGGAGCGCGCCTGACCAGCAACCAGCGTCTGGCGGATCGTTATTTGAACGATCGGAACTGGGCCAAAGTGGAAAAGCTGACCCAATTCGCGAAGGAGCGCGGTCACAGTCTTCTGGAACTGGCGTTTTCCTGGCTGCTGGCGCGGCCGGGTGTGGCAAGCGTCATAGCGGGCGCCACCAAGCCCGAGCAACTGGAGCAGAACGTCAACGCCGCCGGCTGGCAATTGTCCGCCGTCGAGTTAGGCGAGATCGATAAGATTACGGGTGCAGCTTCTTAGCTGCCTCGGCGTACTTTTGCGCCGCTGGATTCATGGCGTTCCACTTGGGCGGAGGAGCATCGGAGGCCAGGTGAAGCAGCGCAAGCGCCACGGCGCGGTCTACCTTAGCCATATTCGAGTAGTCGATCTTCGGCCATTCGTCGCCGACGCCGTGATAATCGGGATAATCGAACGCGACGCATAACGTGTGAGCGGGAACGCCGACGTCGGCCAGCGCCTGATTGTCGCTGCGCGAGAAGTAGGCGTCGCTGGCTTGGGGATCCTTGTACACTTTGATGCCGGTCAGCTTGCCAGCGTCGGCCAGGATGCGCGGGAGATCCGAAAAATCGAATCCGGTAATGGACGCGGTGCCGACCTGCTTTCCGTTGGTCGCATCGGTGCGGCCGACTTGTTCAAGATTCAGGTCGGCGATGGTCTTGGCCAACGGTTCAATGGGATGCCGGCCGTAGTATCGCGACCCGAGCAGTCCACGCTCCTCGCCGAAGAAAGTGACAAACAGAATGCTGCGCTTGGGATGCGGATTCATCGCAGCCACTGCGCCGGCGATCTCCATCACAGAAACCGTCCCGCTGCCATCGTCATTCGCGCCGTTGAAAATTTTGTCATCGCCGGTGGTTCGGGCGCCGAGGTGATCGTAATGAGCGGTCAGCAGCACATAGGTGTCTTTCAGCGTGGGGTCCGATCCGCGCAGCAGAGCAGCGACGTTGTGAACTTTGGCGGGATGCTCGATCGCGGGTGAGACATGAATGGTCGCGCGGACGTCCTTAGCACTCTTGAGGAGCGCGACGAGTTCCGGCGAGGCCACGAAGTTGCGGCCCGGTCCGCGCGGCGCTTCCGGATCGGTGACTTGCGGTCCGGAAGGAGGCTGGGGTGACGCGAACAGCACCAAAGCGGCGCCTGGCGGCACCACCACGCGGCCGCGTATCTCCAGGATGACGACCTTACCGCTCACCTCTTCCGCCGTGATCTTGCGAGCGCTGTCGATCAGGATCACCGGCGCGTTCTCGACGCGCAGCGCCTGCTCCGGAGCGATGGAGGTCTGGGAGGGTTCGATGCGAATCGTTTTTCCGCCGCCGGTTATGGTGAACTCGAAGCCGTCCGGATTCTGTTCGCGGACGCTGACGGTGGCGGTTTGAAAGTAACCATCGTCACCCGCGGGTTCTAGGCCGGCGCCGCGAAACCGGCTGGCGATAAATTCGGCGGCGAGATCCAATCCGCGCGATGGCGTGGAGCGTCCTTCCAGCAGATCCGAGGCGAGAAAGGAAAGATTCCCGCGCAAAGAATCGGCCGAAATGTGATTGGTCACCGCCTGCATTTCCGGCGTGAGCTTCGGGTCCGCGGCGAAGGCACAGACCGCGATGGTGATCAGGAGAAATGGTTTCACTTATCGTCCTTGAATAGGCTGGGGCTTTTTGCCTGCGCGCAGTCCTTCGCGGCGGCGCGCGAGAATCGCCTCGGCGTCGGGAGCGCCCATGACCACGGCTTCCATGTGCTTGCAGAAATCCGGCTCGCCCCAGGCCTCGCGCATTTCCCTGAGGAAGGGATGAATCTTGGAGAACGTTCCGAAGATTTCGCTATGGGCGGCGCGGAATGCGTTGGCGTCGATCGCGCCGCCGGTAACCAGTGACGCGGCCATGTCCCAATAGCCCAGCACCATGCGGAAAGATGCGTTGCGCTGGGTACGTAGGACCGTCGCCACTTCTCCGACGTTTTGCGGGTGGAAGTCGCGAAGAAACCAGTTCCTGGCTTCCCGCAGCACCGTCTCGCGGCGCAGATCGAACAGCTTCAGATTCAGCTCGGCGCTTTCAAATGGAGTTGGCATTGTGCATTTCGTAGAGCGGCGATAATTCGCGCAGCTTGCGCACCACTTCGATCACCCTTTCGGCGACGTAATCCACTTCTTCCTCGGTGTTGAAACGGCCGAGACCGAAACGCACGGAGGAATGGGCGAGATCGTCGCCCGCGCCGAGCGCTTTCAAGACGTAACTCGGTTCGAGCGTCGCCGAGGTGCAGGCCGAACCGCTCGATACGGCGACGTCGTGCATGCCCATCAGCAGCGCCTCGCCTTCAATGAATCCGAAACTGACGTTGAGATTATTCGGCAGGCGCGAGTCCAGGCTGCCGTTGACCTGAACGTCGTCCAGGCTTGCCAGGATCCGGTCTTTCAGCTTGTCGCGAAGCCGCGCCATGCGCTTCGACTCTTCCGGCATTTCGGCTGAAGCGATCGCGCAGGCCGCGCCGAGTCCCACGATGCCGGGGACGTTGAGCGTCCCGGATCGCATGCCGCGTTCGTGGCCTCCGCCATCCATTTGGGGAGCGAGTTGTACTCTCGGATCCTTGCGCCGGACATAGAGAGCGCCGACGCCTTTCGGCCCGTATATTTTGTGACCGCTGAGAGACAGCAGATCGATGTGGTCCTTCGCGACGTCGACCGGAATCTTGCCGATCGCCTGCGCGGCGTCGGTGTGGAGCAGCACGCCGCGCTCCCTCGCGATCTTTCCGATCTCCCGGACATTCTGAACCACGCCGATTTCATTATTGGCGTACATGATGCTGATCAGAATGGTCCGGTCCGTAATGGCGTCTCGAAGCTGGGTGAGATCGATCAATCCGTCAGGCTCTACCGGAAGATAGGTGACAAGGATTCCGTCTTTTTCCAGGCGCCGGCAGGTATCGAGAATCGCTTTGTGCTCGGTCGCGGCGGTGATGATGTGGTTGCCACGATCGGCGTAGGCTTCTGCGACGCCTTTGAGCGCCAGATTGTTCGATTCGGTCGCGCCGCTGGTGAAGACGATTTCTTTCGCCGTGGCGCCGATCAGTTCCGCCACTTGTTTGCGTGCTTTCTCCACCGCTTCTTCCGCCTGCCAGCCGAAGCTATGATTGCGGCTGGCGGCGTTGCCGAAGATTTCGATAAAGTACGGACGCATCGCCTCGAACACCCGCGGGTCCACCTGTGTGGTCGCGTGATTGTCCATGTAGACCGGCAGTTTCATGGTCAGGTCCTGCTGATCAGCGTGATGGTGGAAAGAGGCTGAGGCACCGGCATATCGTCGCGGCTGAGATCGGAAATGGTGATGCTCGAAAGCAACCGGAGGATGCCTTCGTGCACCTTGCGCAATGGCTCACGAACGGTGCAGCGATCGCTTTGATCGCATTCGGCATGTTCGGTGAAGCACTGCGTCAGGATAATGGGCCCGTCGATGGCTCGAATCACTTCAAGCGTCGTGATCTCGTGCGGGTTGCGAGCGAGGCGATAGCCTCCATGCGTGCCTTGCACCGAAACCAGCAAGCCGTCGCGCACCAGTTTTTGCAGAATTTTCGAGAGCAGAGGCAACGGAATGCCGTAACTGTCGGCGATATCCTTCGCGCTTGCGCCGCGCTGTTCGCCGGCCAGATGGCGCAGGGCGATCAAGCCGTAATCCGCCTTTTTAGTGAGCTTCAACATGCCCGAAATCAAGCAAGACCAAATTGGTCCTGGATCAATTATCAATCTCTCCGGAATCTAGTGTCAAGCCATTGAATTTAGAACAGTTTGAGCTCGAATTTACCGGCGGGGCCGTCATAAAGAAGATCCATCGACTTGATGGCTTTCATCTTGCCATGGAACGGAAAATACAGCAGCCCGGCGAAAGGAGGTTTCTGATCGCCTTCGGGAACGGCGGCGCGTTTAAGCCGCTGCTCGATGGTCATTTGATCGTCGGCCCCCCCGCTTTGCGGCGTGTCGGGCATCCGCCCGATGGTATAGCCCGAGGCGACGATCCCCGGCGCATCCGGAGGAATCGGCTCTTTGGGCATTTTTTGTCCAGCGAGACGCAGGGAAAACTGATCGGCGGAGACGTTCAAGTGCGCGCCTTTCGCTCCGAACATCCCGACTTCCACCACCAGATAATCGTCGATCACGTAGAAGCCGTGCGGGGAAGGAATCGAATGAACCAGGTATTCGGCGCCGAGCGTGAACCCGTCGTTGAGCGCGACGTTCACCGGGAAATCCGCCGGGGCGTCCCGCGGCGTGGTTCCCTGGGCGAGCAGAATCGCCGCTGAGGCGAGGAAAAGCGCGCATTCGCGAGCGGCCATGAGTCGAGTATATCGTGAGGGAACCGATTCGCCTCCGTGAACGTAGTTTCTAGACATGGATCGACTTCGTCAGGACCTGGCGGTCACCTTTCGACGGCTCCGTTCGAGCCCGGGATTTACCGTCGCGGCGATCGTCACGCTCGCGCTTGGGATCGGGGCGAACACCGCGATCTTTACCGCGGTGAACGCGCTGGTGTTCCGTCCGCTTCCGGTCGCGCATCCGAACGAGCTGGTCTCGCTGAACACCCGCGCCGGCAAAGATGAATTTCCGGTGCAGAGCTATCCCAACTACATCGACTTGCGGGACCGCAACACGGTCCTCGCGGGCCTCGCGGGATACCGGATGGCGCCCATTAATTTCAGCCGCGGCGAATCGAACGGGGCCAGGATCTGGAGCTACGAAGTCACCGGAAATTATTTCGACATACTGGGTGTGAAGCCGCTGGCTGGCCGGGTGCTGCATCGCGAGGATGACGTGACCCGCCGCGGTCATCCGGTCGCCGTGATTACTTACGCCTGCTGGCAGAAGCGATTCGGAGCCGATCCTGGGATTATTGGCCAGCGGATCAAGCTGAACGGACTGGACTACACCATCGTCGGGGTTACGCCGAAGGGCTTTTCGGGCACCGAAGTGGTTTTCACTCCCGACATCTTCGTGCCGATCGCGATGGAGCCGCTGATCGAGCCCGGGTATGATTGGCTGGACCGGCGCAGCAATCAGAACCTTTGCGTCATCGGAAGATTGAACCCCGGGGTGACTCTTCCGCAAGCCGAAGCGGGCCTGAACGCCATCGCGTCTGAGCTGGCGCGCGAGTATCCCAAGGACAACGGCGGCATGAGGCTCGAGCTGACCGAATCAGGACTGTTCGGATCGATGCTGCGCGGCGCGGTCCACGGGTTCGCGGCGGTGCTGATGGGCGTCGCGGGACTGGTGCTGTTGATTGCTTGCGTGAACCTGGCAAGCCTGCTGCTGGCCCGCGCGACCGATCGGCGCAAGGAAACCGCAATCCGCCTGGCGCTGGGCGCTGCGCGCGGGCGCCTGATTCGCCAACTGCTTACCGAAACCTTGGTCCTTTCGATTCTTGGCGGAGCCGCGGGACTATTGCTTGCCTTCTGGCTGACGAAGTTGTTTGGAGCGTGGCAGCCGCCCGTGGATGTTCCGGTGCTGCCTGCGCTGGCCGTGGACACGCGCGTGATGCTCTTTGCTTTCCTGGCGTCGCTCGCCGCGGGAATCCTATTCGGGCTCGCGCCGGCGCTGCAGTCGACCCGAACCAATCTGGCGCCGGCGCTCAAGAATGAAGCGGTCGCCGATCGGCTGCGGCGCTTTTCGCTGCGCGATTTGCTGGTCGGCGGACAGGTGGCCCTTTCGGTGGTTCTGGTGATCGGATCAGTGCTGGTGGTGCGCAGCCTGCAACGGGTGCTCGACCTGCACCTGGGATTCGAGCCTCGCCACGCGGCGTCGGTCTCGTTCGACACCAGCCTGCAGGGCTACCAGGAAACAACAGGCCGCGAATTTCAACGGCGTCTGCTTCAGAAGGTCCGGGCGATGCCGGGTATTCAGGCGGCAGGCACGGTCAGCGGTCTTCCTTTGACCCTCAACTGGAACAACGACGGAGTGGTGATCGAGGGCAAGCCGGTGCAGAAGGCTGCGGAGCGGCCGATGGCGGCGACGTTCTACATTTCGCCCGGATATCTGCGGGCCGCGCAGACCCGCCTGATTTCGGGACGCGATTTCGACGACAACGACAAAAAAGGCTCGCGCGCCGTCGCGCTGGTGAATGAAACCTTTGCCCGGCAACTGCTGCCGGGCGAAAATCCAATCGGGAAACGATTCCGCGACGATCCGGAAAAAGGCGAGTGGATCGAGATCGTGGGCATCGTGGAAGACGGCAAGTACCGGTCGCTGGGCGAGAAGCCGAACATCGCGGCGTTTCGACCTGTAGCCCAGGATTGGGACCCGACGGCTACTCTCGTCGCGCGCTCGTCGCTACCGGAGGAGCAGGTCGCCGGTCTTCTTCGCCGCGCGGTGGCTGAGTTGGATCCGTCGATGCCGGTCTACGATGCCGGCAGCCTGGAGGATCAGCTCGGTCTGGTATTGTTCCCGGCGCGAATCGCGGCGGTGGTGCTCGGCGCGTTCGGCGTGCTCGCGTTGATGCTGGCGGCGACGGGAGTGTATGGCATCATGGCGTACGCGGTTTCCCGTCGCACCCGCGAGATCGGCATCCGCATGGCGCTTGGCGCGAAACCGGGGCAGGTGATCGGCGTGGTGCTTTCGCATACCGCCATTCTGCTCGCGGCAGGTACCGCGATCGGCGTGATGCTGGCGCTGCTGGCCGGCCGTTTCGTTTCGCAAATCCTTTATGGCATCAGCCCGGCCGATCCGGTGACCTATACGGCGGCCGTCGGACTGATGGCGTTGGTCGCGTTCGCGGCCTGCCTGTTCCCCATTCGGCGGGCGATCCGGGTGGATCCGGTGACCGCGCTGCGAACGGAATAAGCGCAACAATATTACCGGTTTGCGATTCGGCGAAATGCGATAATCCCTCCATGACCCATGACATGGTAACCACCGCTTTCACGCTGGACGGCTATCGAATTACGCGCAACCTGGGGATCGTACGCGGCATCGTGGTGCGCTCGCGCTCGATTTTCGGGACCATCGGCGCCGGCCTGCAGACTATCGTCGGAGGAAACATCACGCTGCTCTCGCAGCTTTGCGAGAAGACCCGGGAGCAATCCTTTGAGCTGATGGTCGATCATGCCACGCAGGTGGGAGCAAACGCCGTGATCGGGATGCGCTACGACGCGACCGAGGTGATGCAAAGCGTCACCGAAGTGCTGTGCTACGGGACTGCGGTGATAGTGGAGAAGGGTTAGGTGCAGGGAAAAGAAAACGGCGCCCAGAAGATCTGAGCGCCGTCGTTCGGATTTGGTTGGAGCTTACGCCTTGGCCGGTTCTTCCTTCTTGAGCTTTTCGCGCTGCTCCTTCAGGATGGCCTTGCGGCTGAGCTTGATTTTGTTGCCTTCGAGGGCCAGGACCTTGACCAGGATCTGATCGCCTTCCTTCAGCTCATCGCGGACTTGCTTGATGCGATTTTCCGAGATTTCGGAGATGTGCAGCAGCCCATCGGTGCCCGGGAAGATTTCGACGAACGCGCCGAAATCGACGATGCGGACCACTTTTCCGAGGTAGGTCTTGCCCACCTCGGCCACCGCGCAAATATCGGTGACCATCTGGATGCAGCGATCGGCGGCGCTTCCATCGGCCGAGAAAATCTTGACGCTGCCGTCGTCTTCGACGTCGATCTTGCAGCCCGTGGCTTCGACGATGCCGCGGATGACCTTGCCGCCGGGTCCGATCAGCTCGCGAATCTTATCGGTCGGAATCTGCAAAGTGAAGATGCGCGGAGCGTAGGGTGAGAGCGTGGTGCGCGGCGTATCCAGAACCGCGTTCATTTTATCGAGGATGAACAACCGGGCGCGCCGCGCCTGGTCGAGCGCTTCCTTCATGATGGCCGGCGTCACATTCGGGACCTTGATGTCCATCTGCAGCGCCGTAATCCCGTCCTTGGTGCCGGCGACCTTGAAATCCATGTCGCCGTAATGATCCTCGGCGCCAGCGATGTCGGTCAGTACGGCGTAATCCTTGCCTTCGAGCACCAGGCCCATGGCGATACCCGCGACCGGCGCCGAGATCGGCACGCCCGCGTCCATCAGCGACAAAGTCGCGCCGCACACCGATGCCATGGAACTCGAACCATTCGATTCCATGATGTCGCTGACCACGCGCATGGTGTAGGGGAATGCCTTTTCATCCGGGATCACGGCGGAAAGAGCGCGTTCGGCGAGCGCGCCGTGTCCAATTTCGCGGCGGCCGGCGCCTCGCATGAAGCCCACTTCCCCGACGCTGAACGGCGGGAAGTTGTAATGCAGCATGAAGCGCTTGGAGGTTTCGGACGAATCCAGCAGCTCAATGCGCTGCTCGTCATCCTTGGTGCCGAGCGTCGCCGTCACCAGCGCCTGCGTTTCGCCGCGCGTGAACAGGCTGGCTCCATGGACCCGCGGCAACACACCCACTTCGACCTCGATCTTGCGGACTTCGTCGAAGGCGCGGCCGTCGGGACGGCGGCGATCCTTGAGCATCTGATCGCGGAAAATCCGCTCCTTCAGATGACTGAAGAGCGCTTTCGCTTCCGCTTGCTGCTCCTCGGGAAACGACTCGACCGTCTTTTTCTTGGCCGCGTCGATGCGCGAGTAGCTCTCCAGCTTCTCGTATTTCTTGGTATCCATCGCGTCGGCCAGTTCGGCGCGGACGGACTTTTCGATCTGCTTGTAGAGCTCCTGGTTGATCGGCTCCGGCGTGTACTCGGCTTTCTTCTTGCCGGTCTTGGACATCAATTGCTTGATTCCCGCGGCCAGCTTTTTGCAGCACTCGTGGCCGAATTCGATGGCCGCCAGCACCTCGGCCTCGGTAGCCTGCTGCGAGCCGGATTCCACCATCACGATGCCTTCTTCCGTTCCGGCGACGACGATGTTGACCTTCGCCGACTTCGATTCTTCATAGGAAGGATTCGCGATCAGCTTGCCGTCCACCATCCCGACGCGCACCGCGCTCAGCACATGATGAAACGGAATGTCGGAAATAGCGAGTGATGCGCCCGCGCCCACAATGGCGAGCGTGGAGGGGTCGCGCGCCGGATCGGCCGAGAGCACCATGCCGATCACCTGGGTTTCGTGCGAATATCCTTCGGGGAACAGCGGGCGGATGGGCCGGTCAATCAGGCGGCTGGTCAGAATTTCTTTTTCCGTGGGCCGGCCTTCGCGCTTGATAAAGCCTCCAGGAAAGCGGCCGGCGGAGTAAGTGTACTCGCGGTAGTCGACAGTCAGAGGGAAGAAGCTCGCGCCCGGCTTGGGCTCGGGAGCGGTACAGGCGGTCACCAGGACCACCGAATCACCGGAACGGACAATGACCGCCCCGTTGGCCTGCTTGGCCATCTTCCCGGTTTCGAGCGTAATGGTTCTGCCCCCACCGAGGTCCACTTCAACGGAATGCAACATGTTTGGAAACGTCCTTTAATCAAGGTCCGTCCGCTCTCCGAACCTCGGAGGCGTACGGCCTGCTTTGATTAAGTGGAGACTGGAGGGATTCTACGCGCCCACGGCCGATCGAAAACAACGCCAGCCGCTTCTCGAGAATCGAGCCCTAATGCCGGATACCGAGACTCTGAATCAGAGTCTTGTAACGCTCCGGACTGCGGCTACGCAAGTAATCGAGCAACCGGCGACGGCGCGCCACCATCAGCAGCAAACCTTTGCGCGAATGATGGTCTTTGTTGTGCGCCTTGAAATGGTCGTTCAGCTCTAAAATCCGCCGGCTCAGGATGGCCACCTGCACTTCTGGCGAGCCGGTATCCGACTTGTGGACCCGGAACTGCGTGATTACGTTAGATTTTGCTTCTTTCGCCAGTGCCATTCAGGAATCGATACTCCTCGTCTGTTCTTAATCGATTTTGTACGTAAACAGAATAACACAAAGATTGCGGAAATATTTATTTGGCCGGCGGGGGCGCCGGCGGATTTTCCGAAGACGCGATGTCGACGGTCGCCTTCCAGGATCCGTCGGTTTGTTTTCGATAGACCGTCACGTAGCTGCCTTTGTCGGACGCCGGCTTTTTCGTCGCGGGATCGGTCATCGTCATGGTGTAGGAGCCTGCGGTGTACACCAGGTCGCCGGACTTCGCCGCGTCCACCCGGGTAGCGTGGAATTTCAGTGACAAAGCGGGATCGGCCATCATATCCTTGATCTCTTTCTGGATGGTCTCCTTGCCTTGACTCGCCGGAGCGCCGGGCGCCACCAAAATCGCATCGTCGGCGTAGTGGGCCACGATCTTGTCGTAATCCTTCGCCTCGTAATCCTTATTCCATTGTGTTTCGACATCCTTAACGGCCTGGATGTCGGCATCGTGAGTGTCCGCCGTAACCGGCGTTTGCGCGCAGCTCGAAAGCAGCGCCACCAGGGTGGTCGAAAGAACAGCAGCCAGCATGGATCTCATTTGGGTCCCCTTCCAAACGGAGCAGATTGAATTGCGTGTGGTGCAGCATATCACGAATCTGCGCTACACTTGCAAGCCATGATTCGAGTCACCGTCAGCTATCCGAACCAGCCCGGTTCGCGTTTCGATATGGATTACTACCTCAAGACGCACATGCCGCTGGTGGTGGCGAAACTCGGTCCGCATGGCCTGATCGGAACGGAAGTCGAGCGGGGCATTGCCGGCGGCGCTCCTGGTTCATCCGCCAAGTATCAGATTCAAGCTCACTTAAACTTCTCGACCCTCGAGGGAATGCAAGCCGGCATGGGCGCCGAAGTGGCGGGCTTGATGGCCGACGTTCCGAATTTCACCGATGTTCGACCGGACGTACAGATCTATGAGGTGCTCCGCTAGATTCTGAAATTCATCCAATCGCGCGGGACGTGTGTTAGGCTGAATTTTTCATGACCCAAACCGCGACCTTGAGGTCCACTCCGCTCAACGCCGTTCATCGTCAATGCAGTGCGAAGATGGTCGATTTTGGCGGATGGGACATGCCCGTTCAATATTCGGGCGTCATCGATGAACACAACACCGTGCGCCAGCGCGTCGGAATTTTCGATGTCAGCCATATGGGCGAGATCGAGGTGCGCGGACCGGAGGCGCTGAAACTGGTGGATTACGTCGCCACCAACGCCGCGTCGAAGCTGAAGACCGGCCAGGCGCACTATTCCGGGCTGCTCTATGAGCATGGCGGATTCGTCGACGACATTCTGGTCCACAAAGTGGCCGACGATCATTATTTTATCTGCGTCAACGCGTCCAATCAGGACAAGGACTACGAGCACATCGCCGCGCACAACAAGTTCGATTGCACGGTGGAGAATGCCGGGGCTAAGTACGCGCAGATCGCGATCCAGGGGCCGCGCGCGCTCGAGACCTTGCAGAAGCTGACGCCCGTGGATCTCGGGTCGATCAAATATTATTGGTTCACGGACGGCACGGTGAGCGGAACGCCCGCCCGCATCGCGCACACCGGCTACACCGGCGAGGATGGTTTCGAGATTTATTCGCACCGTCGGAGTCGCCGCGCATCTGGAACGAAATCCTGGCCGCCGGCGAGGAGTTCGGCATCAAGCCCGCGGGCCTAGGCGCGCGCAATACGCTGCGTCTCGAAGCGAAGATGGCGCTCTACGGCCATGAAATCGACGCGACCATCACGCCCTGGGAGGCGGATCTGGCGTGGATCGTCAAACTCGACAAGGGCGACTTCGTCGGCCGCGACGCGCTGGTCAAACAAAAAGAGCAGGGCATTACGCGCAAGCTGATCGGATTCGAAATGCGGGGCCGCGGCATCGGGCGCGAAGGATACGAAGTGCAGATCGACGGATCGGCGGCGGGCTGGGTGACCAGCGGCGGGCCGGCGCCCGCGTTGAACAAGAATATCGGACTCTGCTACCTGCCAGTCGCACAATGCGAAATCGGCCGCGTGATCCAGGTGATGGTGCGCAACCAGCCGGTCGACGCCGTTACTGTACCGACTCCTTTTTATAAACGAGCCAAATAAAAATGTACCCAGAAAACTTTCGCTATACCAAAGAACACGAGTGGGTGAAGGTGGAAGGCGACACCGGAACCATCGGCATCACCGATCATGCGCAGAAGGAATTGGGCGACATCGTCTATGTCGATCTGCCGAAGGCCGGTACGGTGGTGGAGAAGGGCAAGACGGTCGGCTCGGTCGAATCCGTGAAAGCGGTGAGCGATATATATTCCCCCGTTTCGGGCGAAGTGATCGAGTCGAACGAGCTGCTGGCCACATCGCCCGAGAAGCTCAACGAAGATCCGCACGGCGCGGCGTGGCTGGTGAAGATCAAGCTGACAGCGCCGGCAGATACCGCCGATTTGATGACCGCGGCGCAATATCAGGCCTACGCCGGCGAGGAATAGCCCCCGTTTTGGTACTAAGGCGCGGAACGGTCTAAAGACCTCCGCTGGATCCGCCGATTCTTTCTTGACGGGCATGTCTTGACGGAAAGGATTTTTTTCATGCGGATCACTTCACTTGCAGTTCTGGCGTTGCTCGGTTGCGGCGCGGCTTGGGCCGGCTCGCGATCGGAAACCACCACGTATGTCGACGGCAATCTGACGGATATCAAGCCGGACACCGGCGCGACGCTCAGCCTGGCGGATGATACGGGCATCACGCTGCGCACCGGGTTGACGACGGTGGCGGTTCCTTATTCCGGAGTAAGCCATGTCGAACTCGGCGCGGTAAAAGAGAGCGGGCACGACGTTCCGCTTTATAAGGTGTGGGCGCTGCACAAGCGATTCGCGCACAAGACCGAGACGCAGCTCCTGATCGTCAATTTCAAAAATGATGCCGGCGAAGAGAAAAGCATGACGCTGGAACTGGCCAAAGAGTCGGCCGATGGCGTACTGGCGACGATCCAGGACCACGCCAAAAACAGCGTGGACACCGCATCGGCCGCGCCGGCACCGGAGCACAAGACTCGCTCGCGTCGAACCAAGACCGAGACGGCGGCCACCAAGCCGGCGCCTGCCGCCAATGACGCCTGGTGGGGCGATCGCTACTGGAAGACCAAGAACAATCAGGATAAGTGGAGCAAGCCGGCAGGCACCAACGCTCCCGACCAGCAATAGGCCCGATTCATCGAGAGGCGGCGCTTGTGGATTCGAATGAGAATAGAGTCCAGGTGGCGCCGCCTTTTTCAATGGACGCCGCTCGGGGAGCTTCGCCGATAGAGGCAGCAATCGCCACGGCCCAGAATTTCCGCGCGGGGACATTCGCGTCGAGCACTCGAACCTCCCAGGGTCCAGGGAATCTGCGCCACACTTCCTGCGCGACCCTGGTTCCCACACCGCGTTTCCGGTGCCCACGCAAGATGAAAAACTCGGTCATATCCCAAACCGCCTCACCGCCCGAGACCTGGGAGCCGCGTTTGACCAGGACCAGCCCCGCCAGTCGGCCCTCCACACGGACCAGAAAAGGATGCCGGCCGGGCTCCGACCAGTAGAGTGGCAAATGCGGGTACCCGAAGCGGCCGTCGTCACCCAGATTCAGATCACGGAACTCGCTGAAATCATGGGCGTACAGTTCCAGCAGGTTGGCCAGGACGGGCTGCTGATCCGGCGCGGCGGGAACGAGTTCGATGCGAGGAAGTGAGCCGGTGGTCGACATGGCCGTCGAGACAACGGCCTTAGTGTAACGGATCTTCGAGCATGTTCAGATCGAGACGAAACCTATCGCATGCTATTCTGAAACCGTCCATCGAGTTGTACATGCGCCTTCGTACCGCAATCGCGGTTGGTTTCCTCGGTCTCAGTTCCGTCCTCGGCATCCTGTACGCGCAGAAACCTTTCAAACAATATCCGGCTTTGGAATACGAAAATTTTCCGCTTCCCGACGACGCCAACCGCCCAGCGGAGTGGACACGCGCGCGCTTTCGTTATCCCGATATTTACGGCTATCCCAATAACCCGCAGGTTCGGATGCAGGACGGCAGTGCGTTTCCCGGTTACTGGACCATGGATTACCCCCGCTCGGATCGCCATCTGCTCGCCGGAATCCGGCGGTTGACGCGCATCGACACCCGGAGCGTGGAACAGGTGGTTACGCTCGACGGCACCGACGAGGTTTACAACTGGCCGTGCCTCTATGCGGTGGAGGTCGGGCACTGGCGTTTACCGCAGGAGGTCGCCGACCAGTTGAGAGAATATCTGCTGCGCGGCGGATTCCTGATGGTGGACGACTTCCACGGCTCCGAGATGTGGGACGGGCTCAATGAGTGGGAAACATTCATGGCCAGCATGAGCAAGGTTTTTCCGGACCGGCCGGTGGAAGAAATTCCCAACCAGGACCCGATCTTCCATACCATTTACGATCTCGATGATCGTTTCCAGGTGCCCGGGTCTTCCAATTTTTTCGAGACCCACACGACCTATGAAAAAGGTCCCACTGGAAAGCAGCCGCACTGGCGCTGCATTCGCGACGATAAGGGGCGGGTGATGGTCGCGATCTGTCACAACATGGATCTCGGCGACGGGTGGGAGAACGCCGATGAGCCGAAGTATCCGGAAAAATACACCACGCTCGCCTATCGCACCGGCATCGATTACTTCATTTACGATTTGACGCATTAAGACGTCGCCGCGGACGGCTTGTTCTGCTACGCTATCTCCGAGCATGCGTTTTCGCTCGGCAGTGGCAATCGCGATCGCCGTCGTCGGCCTGTGGGGCGTGTTGCGCGCCCAGAAGCCGTTTCGCGAATATCAGGCGATCGAATACGAAAATTTTCCGCTGCCTCCCGATTACCAGAACAAGACCGAATGGACCCGCGCGCGGCTCAAAGTGGGCGGCATCGGTCGCGGCTATCGCGCGCTGCTCAACTGGACCATGGATTATCCGCGCTCGGACCGGCATCTTCTGCAAGGGCGTGCGGCGGCTGACCCGCATCGATACGCGATCGGTGGAGCAGGTGGTGTCGCTCGACGGCACCGACGACGTCTACAACTGGCCGACCATGTACGCGGTGGAGGTCGGGCATTGGACCCTGACCGATGAAGAGGCGTCGCAGTTGCGTGATTTCATTCAGCGCGGCGGATTCCTGATGGTCGACGATTTCCACGGCACTTACGAGTGGGAGATTTTCCTGGAAGGAATCACCAAGGTTTTCCCGAACCGGCCGATTGAAGAGATCCCGAACGACGATCCCATCTTCCACACCATTTACGATCTCGATCAGCGGTTCCAGGTGGCGGGTGCGCAATATTTCCGCAGCGGCAGAACCTATGAGCGCGACGGCTACGAGGCCCGCTGGCGCTGCATCCGCGACGATAAGGGCCGTATTATGGTTGCCATCTGCCACAACATGGACCTCGGCGATGCCTGGGAATGGTCCGACGACCCGCGCTATCCCGAGAAGTGGGCATCGCTTGCGTATCGGATCGCCATGAACTACTTCATTTACGATCTCACGCACTGACCCCGGAACAACAGGAGCGTGCTACTCTTCGATTAGTATCAATGCGCCTCCGCTCGGTTTTTTTGCTGGCATTTGCAGGCTTCGCCACATGGGGCGTGTTACACGCGCAGAAACCCTTCATTCCTTATCAGGGCGTCGAGTATGAGGACTTCCCCTTGCCTCCCGATTGGCAGGAGACGCATGAGTGGACCCGGGGACGCCTTCGTTATCCGTCGTTTATGGCCCCGCATGGCTACCCCGACGGCTACCGCCGTTGGACCGTGGATGCACCCCGCTCAGACCGCCATTTACTACAGGGCATTCGCCGGTTAACCCGGATCGACGTGCGGTCGGTGGAGCAGGTCCTGGACCTTGACGGCACGCGATGAGGTTTATAACTGGCCTCTTATGTATGCGGTCGAAGTCGGCTACTGGAATCTGACCGACGACATGGCGGCGCAGTTGCGCGAATACCTGCTGCGTGGCGGATTCTTCATGTGCGACGACTTCCACGGCACCATCGAGTGGGATAACTTCATGGCCAGCATGAGAAAAGTGTTTCCTGACCGCCCGGTTGTGGATATCGATAACAAAGATCCCATCTTCCACGTCATATATGATCTGGACGATCGTTTTCAGGTCCCGGGCGGCAGTGGTACTTCAGCCATCGCACTTACGAATATGACGGTTATGAGGCCAAGTGGCGTGGAATCTATGATGACCAGGGACGGCTCATGGTGGTCATCTGCCACAACATGGACCTGGGCGACGCCTGGGAGTGGTCGGACGATCCGCGCTACCCGGAAAAGTGGGCTTCGCTCGCCTACCGCATCGCGGTCAACTATTTCATGTACGATTTATCTCATTAGCTTTTTTTGACTCTTACGTTCGATCGGCGGTCACATGTTCGAGTTTTTGTTCAAGTATCCGGCCAGCGTATTCACGAAGGGGACGTTCGTCATGACCGGCGGCATGCCGAGTTGGCTGCTCGGCGTGGCGATCTTCGGTGCGGCCGTGGGCCTGGGATTCCTGGTGCTGCGGCGCAGCTCCGCGCGTGTGCACGGACTGCGATCGGCGGCGGTGTGGATCCTGCAAACCGCTTTAGCCGCCCTGCTGCTGTTGATGCTGTGGCATCCGGCGCTGAGCGTGGCGACGCTGCGTCCGCAGCAGAACATCGTGGCCGTGGTGGTGGACGATTCGTCCAGCATGGCTACCGACGATTCCGGCGGAACGCGTCGCGCGGCCGCTGTAAAGACGCTCAACTCCGGACTGCTCGACTCGCTGTCGAAACGGTTCCAGGTCCGTCTGTACCGTTTGAGCGACCATCTCGACCGGATTCAGAAGCTCGAACAGTTGAATTCGTCGGGGCAATCGACGCACATCGGAGAGAGCCTGAAGCAGGTGCTGGCCGATGCCTCCAGCCTTCCGATCGGCGCGGTGGTGCTGCTGTCGGACGGCGCCGATAATTCCGGCGGCATCGATCTCGAAACCATTTCCGAGATTCGCCGCCAGCGGATTCCGATTCATACTATCGGATTCGGACGCGAGAAGATGGCGCACGACGTCGAGACTCACCGACGTCCAGGTGCCGCAGCGGGCGCTGCCGGATTCGCGACTCGCCGCGCAGGTGAGTTTTCATCAGCACGGATACTCCGGATCGACCGCCGAAAATTACGCTGCGCGACGGAGCGAAAATTCTCGCGACCCGAGAGGTGAAGCTGAAGAGCCGACGGCGTCCGAGCAGAACGAAACCGTGCTGTTCAACGCGGGCACGGCCGGGGTCAAGACCATCGAGACGTCCATCGATCCTCTGCCGAACGAGGAGAACGCGAAAAACAACAAGCTGATCCGGCTGGTGAATGTGGACGATCGCAAAGCCAAGATCCTTTATATGGAAGGCGAGCCGCGCTGGGAGTTCAAGTTTCTGCGCCGCGCGGTAGAAGACGATCGGAACCTGCATCTGACCACCATCCTGCGGACCACCCAAAACAAGATCTACGTCCAGGACCCTTACGGCGATGCGCCGAAGAACATTAAGGACGGATTTCCCACCCGCGTCGACGACATGTTCGAGTTCGACGGCCTGATCCTCGGATCGAGCGAGGTGGCTTATTTCACGCCGACGCAGCTCGATCTGATTCACCAATTCGTCGACCGGCGCGGCGGCGGGCTGCTTTTTCTGGGCGGCAAGGATTCGCTGGCCGACGGCGGTTACAAACAATCGGTTCTGAATGATCTGATTCCGGTGAATCTGCCGGACAAGAAGGGTACGTTCATTCGCGCTCCAGCCGACGTCGAGCTGACCGCGGCGGGCCGCGACAGCCTGATCACGCGCCTCGAGGAAGATCCGGAAAAGAACATCGAGCGCTGGAAGAAGCTTCCGTATCTGATGAATTTCCAGGTTCCGGGCCAGCCCAAGCCGGGCGCGGTGGTGCTCGCGGTGATGAAGCCGCAGCAGGGCGGACCGCCGTTGCCGCTGCTGATCATCGAAAATTATCGGCCGCGGCCGCACGGCTGTGTTCGCGACCGGGGGAAGCTGGCGCTGGCAGATGCTGCAGCCGCTGGCCGACAAGAGCCACGAAATGTTCTACACCCAGTTGTTGCGATGGCTGGTGAACGATACTCCGCGGCGGGTGGTCGGGTCGACGCCGGTGCACGGTGCTGGAGGATCAGGCCAACGTGAAGCTGCGCGCCGAAGTTCGCGATCATACCTATCTGCCCTCCGGAGACGCGACTGTCGAGGCGCACGTCTTGGGGCCGGACGGATTCGCGGAATCGGCTGAGATGCGGCCCGATCCACTGGAGCAGGGCGTGTACACGGCGGACTGGACGTCGCCCAAACCGGGTTCCTATCTGGTCGAGATGGTCGCCAAACGCGGCGCAGAAGAACTGGGCCGCGATGTGCTGACTTTCCGGCGCGAGGACGGCGTCGCGGAGAATTTCCACGTCGAGCAAAATCGAGACCTGCTGCAGAAATTGTCGTCGGAAACCGGCGGGAAATATTACAAGCCGGAAGACGCGTCGAAGCTGGGCGACGGATATCAGTTATTCGGAAGCGGGAATCACGGTTCGCGAAACGCGGGATTTGTGGGACATGCCGATCGTGTTCCTGGTGCTGCTGATGCTGCGGGCCGGGGAATGGCTGCTGCGCCGGAAGTGGGGTGTGATATGAAACTTTCGTGGCTGATGCTGTTCCTTATCCTGCCGGCTTCCTGCGCGCGGAGACGTTTTATTTGACCGTCGCCGGGCTGGGCGGCGAGCCGGAATACGAACAGCGCTTCACCGGCTGGGCGAAGGATATCGACAAACTGCTGAAATCGGCCGAGCCTAACGAGAAGGTCGCGACCTTGGTCGGCCCGGACGCAACCAAGGCGAATGTCGAGGCGAAACTTGCGCGATTTCGCCAAGGAAGCGAAGCCCGACGACGCCATCGTGGTGATGATGATCGGCCACGGCAGTTTCGACGAGGTCGATTACAAGTTCAACCTGCCGGGTCCGGATATGTCGGCGACCGAACTGGGCGGCTTGCTGGACAAGATTCCGGCGAAGCATCAACTGGTGGTGAACATGACCAGCGCCAGCGGCGGATCGCTGGTGTCTCTGGAACGGCCGAACCGGGTGGTCATCACGGCCACCAAGTCCGGCACGGAAAAGAACGCGACGTATTTCGCCCGCTACTGGATCGAAGCGCTGCGCGACCCGGCGGCCGATACGGACAAGAACGAAGTCATCACGCGCTCTGGAGGCCTACAAGTACGCCGAGCAGAAAACGGCGAAATTTTTCGAGTCGCAGAACCGCCTCGCCACCGAACACGCCGTCATCGAAGACACCGGCAAGGGCGAAGGCACCAAGACTCCGTCGCCCGAAAATGGCGAGGGGCTGGTGGCGGTCGCTTTCGCGGTGATGCACCTGGGCGCGGTGGCGGCGCAGATCAACGATCCCGAGAAACTGAAGCTCCTGAAGCACAAGGAAGACCTGGAGCAGTCCATCGACGAGCTGAAGTACCAGAAAGCGTCGATGGATTCGGACGAGTACCGGCAGAAGCTGCGCGCAGTTGCTGGTCGAGCTGGCCAAGACGCAGGAGGCGCTGGACAAGTGAAGTTTGCTGTCGTTCTCATGTTCTGTTGCTGCCGCTTCTCGCGCAGCAGCCGCCGTCGAAATCGGGCTTGCCTACGGGTCCGGTCGACGCCGGCTCAGTGCGCAACTGCTGCGCCATCACGGGGATCCGGATGCGAAGGCTGTTATCACGCGTCTGACGCAAGTCCGCCGATCCTGGCGTCCAGGCGGAAGGCTTCTGGGCGTTGCGCGATTATCAGTCGCCAACGACGCGTTTCGCGCCGCCGTCAAGCTGCATCCCAAAGACGCCGAATCTGCGGGTCCGCTGGGGCCGGATGTATCTGGAGCATTGGCAGCCCGCTGACGCCGACGATCTGTTCAAGGAAGCGCTGGAGATCGACAGCCGGAGTTACGCGCCGGCGCTGCTCGGCCGCGCGATGGTCGCGGCTCAGGGATTCGGCGGCGGAGCGGCGAAGCTGGCGGAGCAGGCGCTCAAGAGCGATCCGAAACTGGTCGAAGCGCAGGAACTGCTGGCGCGCATCGCGCTCGAAGACAACAACGACGAAAAGGCCGAGGCGGAAGCGAAGAAGGCTCTGGAATTTCCAAAGAGCCGCTGGATGCGATGGCGATTCTCGCCACCATCGATCTGCTGCACGACAAGAAAGCCACGCCGTGGATGGACAAGATTCTCAAGATCAATCCGATGTACGGCGAGGCGTATGAAACCGCGGGACATTTCTTCGTCATCAACCGGCGCTATGAAGAAGGGATCGCGGCGTATCGCAAGGCGCTCGAAATCCAGCCCGATCTGTGGAGCGCGCGCAGCGCAACTGGGCATCAATCTGATGCGCCTCGGCGATCAGGACGGAGGCGCGCAAGCAGCTGGTCGATTGCTGGAACAACGGGTTTCAGAGCACGGAGACCAAGAACTCGCTGACGCTGCTCGACAGCTATAAGAATTTCGTCACGTTTAAGACGCCGACCACGATCCTGCGTGCTGCACAAGAAGGAAGCGACGCTGCTGCGGCCGTATTTCCAATCCGAACTCGACCGGGCGCTGGCGACCTACGAGAAGAAGTATCACTACAAGCTGACCGAGCCGGTGCAGATCGAGGTCTATCCCGATCACGAGGATTTCGCGGTGCGCACGATGGGCATGCCCGGTCTCGGCGCGCTCGGCGTGACGTTCGACAGCGTGGTCGCCATGGATTCGCCCAGCGCCCGCCAGCCGGGTCAGTTCCATTGGGACAGCACGATGTGGCACGAATTGAGCCACGTCTACGTGCTCGCGATGACCAATCAGTCGCGTGCCGCGCTGGTTCACCGAAGGCCTCGCGGTGTACGAGGAAACCGGCAACGGCCATCCCGATTGGGGCGATCGTCTGGATCCGGAAGCGATCAGCGCGATCAAGAACAAGAAGCTGCTGCCGATCGCGGAACTGGATCGCGGATTCATTCATCCGACGTATCCGGCGCAGGTGACGGTGTCCTATTTCCAGGGCGGCAAGATCTGCAACTTCATCGATCAGAAATGGGGCTACGACAAGCTGCTGGCGATGATCCACGATTTCGCGGAGCTGATGCCGACGCCGCAGGTGATCGAAAAAGAATTCAAGCATGAAGCCCGAAGAGTTCGACAGGCAGTTCCTCGCCTGGCTGGACGATTCGCAGACCAAGGCAACCGTCGACGGTTTCGACGAATGGAGCAAGCAGCTTCGAAAGACATGTCGCAGCGAAAGCCAAGGCGAAGAACTGGGACGACGTGATTAAGGAAGGGACCGCGATTCGCGACGTTGTACTCCGACTACGTCGAAGCGGGCAGCGTGTACGAATTTCTGGCCGACGCGTACCTGGCCAAGGGCGACAAAGCCGAAGGCGATTGCGGAGCTGGAGCGCTACAGCGAAGATCGGCGGGCGTGATCCGGTCGACTGCTGAAGCAACTCGCGACGCTCGAAGTCGAGCAGGGGCAGAAGCAGGACGCGGCCGCGACGCTCGAGCGCCTGAATCTGATCTATCTGAAGGATGAAGACGCGCACAAGAAACTCGGCGAGCTGGATCTGGATCTGGGCAATCGCCAACGGCGCGATCCGCGAATTTCGGGCGGTGCTGGCCGGCCGCCCATCGATGTCGCGGGCGCGCACTATCAGCTGGCGCAAGGCGCTATCAGGCCGCGCACCAGATCGACGAGGCGCGGACGAGGTGGTTTCGGCGCTCGAGGCCGCGCCCGGGTTCAAGCCGGCGCAGAAACTTTTGCTGGAACTAAACGTGAAAGAATAAGACAACAATATCGAAATGTCCACTACCACCGTCACCTCTATCAGACTCGGCGAACTGAAGGAGCCGGATTGCACGTTTCCAGAAAGTGCGCGACGATATCGTGGCGCAGGTCCGCCGGGTCATCGTCGGCCAGGACGAAGTGATCGAACAGGTGATGATCGCCCTGTTCGTCGGCGGCCACTGCCTGATCACCGGACTTCCGGGAACCGCCAAGACGCTGCTGGTGCGGACGCTGTCGCAAGCGCTCGGCCTCGAGTTCCGGCGCATCCAGTTCACGCCCGATCTGATGCCGTCCGACATCACCGGCACCGACATCATCGAAGAAGATCCCGACCACCGGACGCCGCACCTGGACCTTTGTCCCCGGGCCGATCTTCGCGAACGTGCTGCTGGCCGACGAAATCAACCGCACGCCTCCCAAGACGCAATCGGCGCTGCTCGAAGCGATGCAGGAGCTGTCTTGCACGGTGCGCGGCAATCACTACAAGATCCGCGCCGCCGTTCTTCGTGCTGGCCACGCAGAACCCGATCGAGCTCGAAGGCACCTATCCGCTGCCGGAAGCGCAGCTCGACCGCTTCATCTTCAATACGCTGCTCGATTACCTGTCGGCCGATGACGAAATGAAGGTCCTGGGTCTGACCACCACCACGCACATGGCGAAGGTCGGACGCGGTGACCACCGCCGAAGAGATCCTGGACTTCCAGCAAGTGGTGCGCATGGTGCCGATCGCCGATTCGGTGGCGCGCTACGCGGTCGACCTGGTGCGCGCCACGCGCGCCACCGATCCCAGCTGCGCCGGACTTCGTCAAGAAGTACGTCAACTTCGGCGCCAGCGTGCGCGCGGCGCAGTTCCTGGTGCTGGCGTCCAAGGCGCGCGCGCTGATGCGCCATCGCTATCACGTCTCCTACGAAGACGTGATCGCGCTGATGCGTCCCATCCTGCGGCATCGCATTCTGCTGAACTTCCAGGCGGAATCGGACCGCCTGACGCAGGACGATATCTTGAAGAAGCTGCTGGAGGCGATGCCGGCTCCGAAGCCGTAGATTCACCGGTTGTCGATCGTCATGCTCCAGCGCTTTCTAGATCCGACGGTGCTCGCCGGGATCTCCGGCCTCGATCTGGTGGCGAAGACCGTGGTCGACGGATTCATCGCGGGCCTGCACCGGTCGCCCGATTTCGGATTCAGCCAGGAGTTCGCCGAATATCGCGCCTACACGCCCGGCGACGATCTGCGCCACGTCGACTGGAACGTATTCGCGCGCACCGAGCGGATGTTCCTGAAGCGCTATCGCGGCGAAACCAATTGCCAGCTAACGATTCTGCTGGACGCCAGCCGGTCCATGAAATTCGGCTCCGGCACGGATCGAAAAGCTCGAATACGCGCGATTTCTGGCGGCGTCGCTCGCCTATCTGGCGCATCATGCAGCGCGATGCGGCCGGGCTGATCGTGTTCGACGACGAAGTGCGCAATTACGTCCGCCCGTCGACGCGGCAGGGCAGCTCGCGCGGATGCTGCACGCGATCGACAAGCGCCGAGGTCGGGACGCGCACCGATTTCGCGCAGCCGTTCGTGCACTTCAGGAATTTCTGCGCCGCCGCGGCCTGGTGGTCGCGATTTCGGATTTCTGGGAGCAGCCGGAGAAGATCATCAAGACGGTGGAGCCGCTGCGCTTTCGCGGAAACGAACTGGTGCTGTTCCACGTGCTCGATCCCGAGGAGATCCGGCCGAAGCTGCGGCATCCCGTGCTGCTGGAGGATCTGGAAACCGGGCGAGGCGATGGAAGTGTCGCCGGATTACACCGCGCACGAGTATCGCGCATAAGATGGACGCGCATATGGAGGATCTGAAAACGCGCGCCAAGGCCGCCGGGCATCGATTATTTTCTGATCGACACCAGCCGTCCGCTGGATGCGGCGCTGCGGGAGTATCTGGCGATCCGGAAGGGCAGAGATGTGACCGATGGGCTTTCTCCCCCATGGTTTCTGGCCGGAGTCGCCGCCGTGGGGCTGCCGATCTGGATTCATCTGCTGAAGCGGCACAAGACCGATCCGCGGCTGTTCCCGTCGCTGATGCTGTTCGAGAAGCGCGAGGTGAGCTCCGTGAAGCACCGCCGGCTGGAACATCTGCTGCTGTTCGCGCTGCGCGGCGCTGATGCTGATTCTGCTGGCCCTGTTGTTCGCGAATCCGTTTATCCGCCGCACCAGCGCCGCCGCGCAAGGCAAACGGGTGACGGTGATCGCGGTGGACGATTCCTTCAGCATGCGCGCCGGAGATCGGCTGCAGCGGGCCAAGGAAGAGGCGATCAATCGTTCTCTCGAACGTTAAACCGGGCGACCAGGCGCAGGTGATCGCCTTGGGCGGCCAGGTGCAGGCCCTGACGCAGCCGACTCAATGATCCCGCTGAGCTGCGGGCCGCGGTGAATTCCATCCAGCCGGGCGACAGCCGGGCATCTTTCGGCGAACTGGCGCGCTATGCGCGAACCTTATGCGAATCCGTGAAAATGCCGATCGAAGTTGCACCTGATCAGCGATCTGCAAAAGTCCGCGATGCCGCCGGGATTCACCGATCTGCGTCTGGATCCGGACCACCACCTCGTGTTGCACCAGATCGGGCAAGCCGCGCCGAACTGGACCGTCGAAAACGTGAATCGCGCCGCGGCAGGTTTACGATCCCAAGAAAGTCCGCATCGAGGCGACCATCGCGGGTTTCGACGCTCCGGCGGCCAAGCGCACGGTCTCGCTGGTGCTCAACGGCAAGACGGTGCAGACCAAGACCGTCGATGTTCCCGAAAACGGCCGCGCGCAGGTGGAATTTCTGGGCCTCGACGCGCCTTACGGATTCAGCCGTGGCGAAGTCCGGATCGATTCCGCCGATACTCTCGCCGGCCGACGATCGGTTCCCGTTCGCGGTGGAGCGAACCGATCCGCAAGAAAGTTCTGTTCGTCGACGATGGCCGCCGAGGCAATGCGCCAGCTGTTTTTACCGGGCGGCGCTCGATGCCTCGCCGGACGCGGCGTTTCAGATGGAATACGATGCAGCCGGAACAGGCCGCCGGGATTGCCGCTGTCGCGCTACGCGTTCATCGTGCTGTCCGATCTTGGTTCGCTGCCGCCGGGCTCCGAAGAATCGCTGCAGCGATATGTGACCGGCGGCGGTTCGGTGCTGTTCGCCCTGGGACCGGCGTCGGCCGCCATGGCCAAAGTTCCGGTGATCGACGAGCCGATCCAGGCATCCACGCTACGCGGGCCGCGAAGGCGAGCGTTTTCTTACGGTTAGCGATATCGACGCCGGCCATCCGGCGCTGCACAGCGTGGAGCGGTTCGCGGGAGTGAAGTTTTATCAGGCGATGCACGTCACTCCCACGAAATCGCAGGTGCTGGCAAGATTGAACGATCAGACTCCGCTGGTGCTCGAACAGCAGATCGGAGAAGGGCAAGGTGCTGGTGTTCACCTCCACCTTCGACAACGTTTCGAACGATCTGCCCCTGCACGCGGCCTGGGTGCCATTCGTCCAACAGTCGGCGGCCTATCTGGGCGGTGGCGCGACCGAACAGCCCGTGAACCTGGCCGTCGATTCCTACGTCGAGCTGCGCACCGCCGATAGCAAGGGCACGGCGGCGGAAGTGCTCGGTCCGGACGGGAAACGTCTGCTGTCGCTCGAAGAAGCGGCCTCGGCGCAAGAATTTCGCGGTGCGCAATGAAGGATTTTTCGAACTGAAAACGGCGAGCGGAAGGCAGAGTCTGCTGGCGGTGCACGCCGACCGGCGGGAATCGGATCTGACGGTGATTCCGCAGGAAACTCTGGATCTGTGGAAAGCGACGGGACAGAGTGACCAGACATCCGGCGGGGCGTCCGGCCAAGGGGATCAAGCAGATAGGACGCCCTGGGGCCTTGGCCCTTACTTATTGCTGGTATTGTTAGGAGTAGCAGTGGCTGAATCGGTTGTGGCGGACCGGTACCTTCGCCCGCCGGTGGAGGAACAGCCAGGGAAACGAAAGGAAGCGGCATGAACACGCGCGAGCAACTGAATCAATATCTGCGCGGTCTGGAAACGCGCCTTCGATGGATGGCGGTGTCCAAGGGCGCCGCCATTGACGGCGGGCGTGGCGCTGGGCGTCACGCTGGCGATGGTGTTGATCACCAATGCGCTGGCCTTTTCGAGCGCCAGCCTGACCGTCGCGCGCGTCATCTTGTTCCTGGCGCTGGCCGTCGCGCTGGGCTTCGGCTTGGTGCTGCCGCTGATGCGGCTGAATCAGCGTCGCACCGCGAAGCGCGCCGAGACCACGTTTCCCGAGTTTGAAGAACGCCTGCTGACGTTCGTCGAGCGCAGCGACCGGCCCGATCCGATGCTGGACCTGCTGGCCGCCGACACCGCGTCGGTCGCCCAGCGCACCGAGCCGGCGCGCGTCGCGCCACCGCAGATCGATTTTCGCGTTCGCCACTTCCGCGGGAGCAGCGGGAGCGGTGTTGCTGTGGCTGATTCTCGCCGGTCCCGGCTACCTCGGATACGGAGCGTAGACCTGCTGTGGGCCGGCATTCCGAAGGGCGCTACCGCCGGGTTCTACGACATCTCCATTACGCCAGGCAACAAGCTGGTCCGGCGCAAATCGGACCAGATGGTTACCGCGACGCTGATCGGATTCCAGGCGCCGCAGGTGACAGCTCTATGCTCGCTATAAGAGCACCTCGAAATGGGAGCAGGCGCCGATGCTGCCGCGCGCCAACGGCACCGCTTACGAGTATCTGTTCGCCACGCTGGCCGAACCCGTCGAGTATTACGTCGAAGCGGCAGGCGTGAAATCGAAGACCTTCCAGCTGGACGTCGTCGATATGCCGGGCATTAAGCACCTGAAGGTCACCTATCATTTCCCGTCTGTGCTGGGGCTGCCGAATGCGACGGAAGATCCGGGCGGCGATCTGCGCGCCGTAGTGGGAACGGTTGCGGAATTGACCGTCGAGACCGATCGTCCGCTCAAGAACGGCATGATCGAAATGGACGACGGCTCGCACATCGCTCTCGAACCGCAAGCGGGCAACATGCTGACCGCGAAGGTCACGATCCAGAAGGACGGGATGTATCATTTTGCGGCGACCGATCAGGGCCAGAGCGTGCGGCTCAGCGAGGATTATTTCATCGAGGCGCGTGAGGATAACGCTCCGACGGTGAAAATCGTGCGGCCGGGTAAGGATGCCCGCGTCAGTCCCATCGAGGAAGTCGCCATTCAGGTGCAGGGCGCCGACGATTATCGCGCTGGAGGGGATGGAACTGCATTATTCGGTGAACGGCCAACCCGAAAAAGTAGTCAACATGCTTCCCCAAAAGGGCGTGAAGAACGCCGACGGGAACATCACGCTGGCGCTCGAAGATTACAAGATGCAGCCGGGCGACGTGGTTTCCGTCTACGCGACGGCGCGCGACGCGCGCACCACTTCACGCACCGACATCATGTTCATCGAAGCGCAGCCGTATGAGCGCAACTACACCCAGTCGCAGCAGATGGGCGGCGGCGGTGGCGGCGGGATGGACGGCGACGATCAGAATAAGATTTCGGAGCGCGAGAAGGAAATCATCGCGGCCACCTGGAACCAGATTCGCGGCACCAAAGGCAAAGTGAACGCGGAGGAGAACGCGAAGTTTCTGGCCGAGGTTCAAAGCAAATTGAAGGAACAGGCAACCTCGCTCGCGCAGCGCGCCCGCAGCCGCGAACTGGCCGGCGCGAATCAGGAATTTCAATCCTTCGTAAAGGACATGGAAGCAGCTGCCGGCGAGATGGGTCCGGCGTCCGACAAGTTAAAAGGCCAGGGCTGGAAGGACGCGCTGGAGCCTGAAACCAGGGCTCTGCAGCACCTGCTGCGCGCGGAATCGACGTTCCGCGATATCCAGGTCGCCTTCGGCGGCGGCGGTGGCGGCGGCGGTGGCGGCGGGGCCGGCCGCGACCTGGCGAACCTGTTCGACCTGGAACTCGATACCGAAAAGAATCAGTACGAGACCGGCCAGCAGCAGGGTTCCGCGTCGAACGAAGAACGGCAGAAGCAGATCGACGAAGCGCTGCAGAAACTCGAGCAGCTTGCGCGGCGCCAGCAGGAGCTTGCCGAGGGACAGAAGAATCAGAAGCAGCAATCCTTCGAACAACGGTGGCAGCAGGAAATGCTGCGGCGCGAAGCGGAAGAGCTGAAGAAGCAGATGGAGCAGATGCAGCAACAAGGCCAGCTCTCGCGCAACGGCCAGCAATCGAGCTCGTCGTCAAGTTCGAGCAGTTCCTCCAGCAGCAGTCAGGGGCAACAGGGACAGCAGGGACAGCAGTCGCAACAGGGACAACAAGGCCAGCAAGGACAATCGGGCCAGCAGCAGGAACAGCGAATGCGTCAGGCGCTGGATCGGCTCTCGCGCGGTATCGACGATATGCGCAGCGCCCAACAGGCTGCCAGCCAGCAGCAGGGTCAGCAGGGCCAGGGCCAGCAAAATTCGGCGCAGGCGGAAGCCAATGCGCAGCGCGCCGCCGAGAATCTCCAGCAGGCGCAGCAGATGCTGAACGGGATGCGCCAGCAACAGGCGTCCTCTCAACTGGGCGACCTGAGCCAGCGGGCCGATAAGCTCGATCAGCAGCAGCGCGATTTCGAGAATCGGCTGAAGCAGACCTACGGCGATCAGGCCGCCGGACGGCCAGGCCAGGGTGCGACGCGACAACAGGCGCAGCAGCTCGCCGACGAGAAAGATCGCATGACCAAGGACGTCGAGCAGCTCGAAAAGGACATGCAGAAGGCGGCGCGGGACATGGCCGGCACACAACCCGGCGCGTCGAACCGGGTGCGCGATGCATTGAGCGAAATCCAACAGAATGAAGTCCGGCTACGCGACAAGTACGCGGCGGATAATATCCGTCGCGGCTATGGTCCTTATATGGTGGATCGCGAAGCGCCCATCACGCGGGCGATGGACAACGTCAATAAGGATTTGCAGGACGCGCAGAAGGCAGTCGGCCAGGACGGCGGCCAGGCGACGGCTCAGAACGGCACGGAACGGTCCCTGCAGCAGATCGAACGCATGCGCGAGCAGATGGAACGCATGGCGGGTCGCGGTCAGCAACAGAATGGCCAGCAGAACGGTCAACAGCAAGGCGGACAACAGGCCGGTCAGCAGGGCGGACAGCAGCCAGGTCAACAAGGCGGACAACAGGCAGGCGGCCAACAGCAGGGCGGGCAGCAAGCCGGCGGCGGCGGAAATCCGCAGGGCGGCGGCCAGCGCGGCAATCAATACGGCGGCAATTACGGACAACCCGGCGTCAATCGTCAATTTGGCGGACCGGGATGGCAATACGGCCGATTCGCCCCCGAGGGCATGTACAATCTTCCGGACGGCCGTCCGTGGGACGCGGCCAGCGCGATCCGGGACTACGCTCAGGAGCTGAAAGACATGCGCGAGATGTTCAAAGATAACGCGGACATCTCGAAACAGATCGGCGACGTGGAGCGCGACCTCTCGCGTCTGCAGGTCGGCGACATCAGCAGCGCTGAATTGCAGAATCGCTTGAATCACGTGGTGCTTCCGAACCTGGAAGGGTTGGAAGTGCAGATGCGTCGCGAAGTGGACAAGCAGTCGGGCGATCAGGTGCGCAGCGGGTCCACCGATCGGGTCCCGCCGGGATTCACTGACGCCGTGGCCGAATACTTCCGGAAACTCAGCAAGGGGAAGTAACGAAGCTAGGCTTCGGGCCAGACGCCGAGCAGACGCCGCAGCAGCGCGAGTTCGCCCAAATGGTACGCCGTATGGTCGGCGACCAGAAGAGCCTCGCGCAGCAGCGTTTGCCCCTCTCCGTGAGGAATCTTCGCATGGAGATCGGCGTTCGGATCGGCGACCAGATCGCACAATTCGCGCTGGTCTTTCTGGAAAGCCCGCACGCTCTCGTCCCAGGCCTTCTCGCTCGGCGGTTGCTGCGCCGCGGGCCAGTAGCCCTTGGGAAACTCCGGCGATTGGTGGCCGGCTTTACGACTGAACTCCAGAATGTCCTGTTGGGTGATCCTCATGTGCTCGAGGACTTCCCATGGCGAATGCTTCGCTCCATCCGGCCGTAATCCCTGGACGTGGGGCGGAATGCTCCGGACAACCGCCTCGAAATTCGCATGGGCATCGTTTCCGGTGAGCAGGCCAAGCAGAGTCTGGCGTAGAATTTGATCGTTTTTCATGATGATCCTTTCTGTCTGGTTATGAATGTTGAAACCGCGTGGCCCGAAACTCGCCTTCCACGACCCACGTCACCCCATCGGAGTGGAGCGCATCGCCGGTCCAGTGAAACGCATCCGGCGTGATTTCAGTGAATCGCCAGCGGGTCGGCGTGCCATTCGGCCGCGCGCCGATTTGAACGATGTCGTTTCCTTCGCGCCGGCCGGTCTGCTGCTCGTAATGCCCGGTCGCGGGGTTCATCCAGCGAATCTGCCATGCGTGGATCGCCGGGTCCCATAGCCGGACCGTGGTTCCGTACATGTTGTTGGTTTTGGGAGTATCCGCCGCGCGATCAGAAGGGCGTGGCATGATCCAGACGTCCTGTATAGCGCGGCCTTCCAGCACTCGGGTGAAGTGCGCCTCGCCGTTGAGCTTTAGGGGCGACACATCGACCCCCTTATAGCGAAGGACTTCCAATTCCCAACTGCCGATCAGCCATCCATAGATGTCGGCCGATTCGGGAATCTCCGGCGAGCGTGTTGTGGATTCCAATACTGCCGCGAAATTCGCGCTGCTTGCGATTGCCATGGTCACGATCAAAATCTCCTTTTCGTTCGGGCTTCGATATCCTGAAATGGTTATACCGGCGATAGGAGCGGATTTCTTGGCGGAAATTGCGGTCGAACTGGAGCGAACCCGGACGCGGCGCGATCACGCGACTGAACCGCTTTCGGGGCGGCTGCTCGCGCGCGGCGAAGCCTGGTCGGTGGAGGACGTAATCTGCACGGCGGGACCGCGAGACCGCCCGTTTGAGGAGCGCCACGGCTCCGTATCGATCGCCATCGTGCTCGCGGGAACCTTCCAGTATCGGGCAGGGAACCGGCCCACGGGCGAGTTGATGACACCCGGTTCGCTGATGCTTGGCAACGCGGGCCAAAATTTCGAGTGCGGTCACGAGCATGCCGCGGGCGACCGCTGCTTGTCCTTCCATTACCGCCCGGACTATTTTGAGGAGATCGCCGCCGCCGCCGGTGTACCGTCCGGAGAACGCCGCTTCCGGGCGCTGCGTCTTCCCGCGCTTCGAGATGCGTCGACTGCAATCGCGCGAGCTGTCGCGCGACTGCCGGTCCACTCGCGACCGGAACGACCATCACCGCCTGAAATCGAATGGAACGAGCCGGGAATCGAGATTGCGGCGGCTGCAATTCGTTTGGCCAGCGGCGCTCCGTCGAGCGAACCTGCGGATTCTCCCAGCACCATCGCGCGCATCACCCGGGCCATCCGCCGGATGGAGGATCGTCTCGACACGAATCCGGATTCGCGATTAACCCTGGACCATCTGGCCCAGGAGGCGTCCCTCAGTCCGTATCACTTTCTGCGGACGTTCGAGCAGGTGACCGGCGTCACGCCGCACCAATACGTCCGGCGCCTGCGCTTGCGGCGCGCGGCTGCGAGGCTCGGCGCGATGGGAGCCAAGGTGCTGGATGTGGCTCTCGATTGCGGATTCGGCGATGTATCGAACTTCAACCGGAGTTTCCGGACCGAGTTCGGGATGAGTCCCCTGGCGTTCCGGAAGGCTGCTCTCCGAAGTAAGTCTTCATCAGCTCGGTAGCCCAGCGGGGTTGATGTACCTCCCCTTTTGGCCCGAACTCGACCATGTAGGGCTTAACGTCGATCACCGGCGTGCCGTCAATCGCGTCCAGGTTCTCCACGGTCAGCTGGAGTCCGTTCACGGCGACTAGGCGGCAGGTCGACAGGCCGATCCGGTTGGGCCTCACTCTCGCCCGCTGCGCGAAGATCCCGACCTCCGGCCAATTCACATTACCGCGGGGATGGCGCTTGCCGTAGCGGACATCCTCCTCGCGTACTTTATGGAGATGGAAGAGAATCTGAAGATGGGAAAATTCAGCGAGACCGAGGGTGGCATCGGGGCCGACTCTTTCTGGATCGAGCTCGATGGTCGAAATGAGACCGCCCCATACATCGTCGAGGGGGTCGTGAACGGGTGACCGCACAACCCCGATAGGTTGAAGGCAGATAGAGTCCATAGCCTGAGGCTTTCAGTTTGGCACGCGAGTGCGGCAGGTGAAAGCCCAGGCAGGAAAAGCGGCGTTAGTTAACTGACGCGCCGGTGGCGGTTGCCGATCCAGCCGAGAGCAGCGAGCCCGAGGCCGACGAATCCCAACGTCGCCGGTTCGGGAGTCGTCGAGCCGGTGGACGCGAAGTCCACTGATTGATCGGGAACGTCGAGCGAAATCTGCACCGAATGATCGCGCGTCGAAGTCTGATAATAGACCACGCTGATGGTGGCAAAGGCGATGTACTGATCAGTGGTTTCAATTCCGTGAGTGGCGTTGGTGGTTCCGCTCACCGTGCCCGAAATGGTATCAGTCGATCCGGTGTTGATAGTGGTTCCCAGGTTCACGGTGCCGCTGTCGGCCGTAAATCCGGTACCGGACGGGCCGAAGCCCAGCGCCAAAGAGACGTCGTAGCTGACGATGGTCAGGCTCCCCTGGCCGTTGGCGCCCACCAGAAAGTCCCAGCTGATGGGAAGGGCGGTGCCGGGTGCGATCGCATCTCCGCTCGCCGTGACGCGATCGGTGATGACTACTGTTTCGGTGCACTCATGGCTGCTCGAATCACAGGTGGTGTGATGATCGTTCCCGGTGATGGTTTGATCCGACGTATCAAGCCCGAATCCGGTGACTCCGTCAACGCCGTTGCCGAGTTGAAACGCCCCGCCATCCGAACTGGGGCACGAACTTCCGGATCCAAGCGAATCCGAACAGAACACCAATGCGCCCGATGCTGGGGTAACGATAGTGCTGGCGTGCGCGTCGAGCGCGCTAAGAGATAAAAATCCTCCTACGAGAACCACGGGTAAAAGGATAGCTTTAAGTGTAATTAACCAAGAACGCATGCAATCTCCGATCTAGAATTATCCAAATACAACAGGAAGATAGATTTTAGCGAGCCCTGACCTGGGTCCTCAAGTACCAGCGGGTACCAATTTTATGGAATTTGCGAATTTCGTGGGTGCAACTGCCCAAAACGGGAAAGATCGAGAATGTTTCGGGCCTAAAGAGGCCGTTTTTGCCCTGTCCGGCTGCTTTAAGGTGCGCCGTGTTCCCGGCTATCAACGGACAAAACAAAAGGGGCACCCTGGTTAGGATGCCCCCTGATTCCCGCCGTTCGGGAGTTGTCTATTGTCTCGACTGCACCTTCACGTTGCTGAAGTTGATGGTGACCACCTGGGTGGCCGAAACACCCTTGCTATCCGTCACCGTGAGGTTCAGCATGTAGATGCCGCCGACCTCGTTCAACTGAATGCTGGGCGTGGGCGACGTTGCGTTGAGAATCGCCGCCGAATTGTTCACCGACGTCCACAGGAACGTCAGCGGCGTATTGCCCGACGGGCTGTACGATCCAGTGGCGTCCAGCGTCAGGAAGCGAGTAATGGTGTTGATCGTGTTGCCGCCCGCGATCACTACCACGGGAGGCGTACCCGGCGGCGGAGTGGTTGACGGGTTCACCGTCACCGTCACGCTCTGACTGGCGGTGGCCCCGTTGGATCCGGTTGCCACGCAAGTGTAGGTGGTGGTCGCGGTCGGATGCACCACCAGCGTCGCCGCCGGTGGACCCACAGCCATACCTGCCAGCGTCATGCTGACCGCGTTGGTGGTGCTGCAGGACAGCGTCACGGGCGATCCCGGCGACGGCGACGGATTCGGCGTCGCGGTGAACGAGGCGATAGTCGGCGCCGCAATCACCGTCACGTTCACCGTCGTCATGGCGGTCACGCTTCCCGCTGGATTCGTCGCGGTCAGCGTATAGGTGGTGGTCGCGGCCGGCGAAACATCCTGCGAGCCGCCCAGCGATACATTGCCGAGCCCCTGGTTGATGGTCACCTGGGTCGCATTCTCCACCACCCAGAACAACGTCGAGTTCTGTCCGGTGCTGATATTCATCGGCGCCGAAGAGAAACGGATGATGCGCGGCAGCTGGCCGGTGGTCACGGTCACTGCGACGGAGCAGGACGAAGTCTGCCCGCCGGCTCCGGTCGCCGTGATGACGTAATTGGTGGTCATGGTCGGCGTCACCGCGACATTTCCGCTGGCGCCCACGGTGCCGATGCCCGGCGTGATGTTCACCGACGTCGCATTCTGCGCTTGATAATACAGAGTGGACGATTCGCCCTGGATGATGTTGCTGGGCGATGCGTAGCAGTACGTCAAGCCGCTTTGCGGCGCGCTCACGACCACTGTAGCCGTGGCCGAAACCGTTCCGTTCGCGCTGGACGCGGTCAAGGTGTAGGTGGTGGTCACCGTCGGCGCCACCGTGCTCGATCCGCTCGGCGAGACTCCGCCGACCGTGCTCAACGTAACCGTGGTGGCGTTCTGCGTGCCCCATGACAGCGTCGAAGTCTGGCCAGTCTGGATGCTGGTCGGGTTGGCGATGAAGAAGTTGATCACCGGCTTGTTGGCGGTTTGCGTGGTCACGCGAACGCGCGCCTGGCCTTGTCCGCCCAGGCTGTCGGTGACCACCAGCATGAAGATGTAGGTGTTGCCCCCGATAGCCGGGAAGGTCGTGATCGCCGAAGTGGAGCTCGATAGCGTCACCGACGGACCGCCCTGCTGTATCCATTGATAGGTGATCGGCAGGCCGTCCGGCGAATACGAAGCCGAGCCGTTCAGGGTGATGGTTCCCGCCGCCGCGCCGATCTGGTCGGGACCCGCGTTGGCGATCGGCGGCGTATGGCCGGTGCGCACCGTCTTGGTGTATTCTTCAAACCGGACGCGTGGAATATCCATCGGCACCGGATGATCCGCGCCCAGGAATTCCTTCGGGCGCATCATGTTGCCGAATTGAACGCCCACCACCGCGCGGCCGTCGTTGCTGGGGCCGATCAGACTGGGATTCAGGTCGCCTTCCACCGTGAATGCGACTTTGTTGTTGATCGGGAATACGAAGCGCAGCGTGCCGCCCGCCCGATCGCCATAGGTGAAGCTCTTGATGTAACCGACGTTCCCTTCAATGTAATTATTGCCCCACAGCCCCGCGCTGAAGGTCGCGCCGGCCTGGTTGTTCACCCGCAGGAAGGTGTCGTTATACACATCGTAGAGCGGAAGCCCATTGGGTCCGGTAGCCGCGACGCTGTTGATCATGGCGCTATTCATGAACCCGTAGGTGCCATAAACTCCGAGTTTGCCCCAGCCGAACAGGTAGTCCACCAGGAACGAGGCTTGCCCCAGGTTGGCGCCGTACTGGTTGCCCGAAAGCTCCACATGTTTGAAGCTTCCGAACAGACCGGCTTGCAGCCGGTGCGTGAAGCGATCGACCAGACCGAAATCGAACTGCGCCTCTTTATCGGTCTTGAAGTACAGATACTCGCCCTCGGACTGGAATGCATAGTGTTCACCAAACGGTCCGAAGAAGCGTCCCTTGGCGGTCGCGGTCAGATCGCCGCTCTGATCCATGCCGAGGTTGATGCCCAGCAGCGAGAACTTCGGTTCCTTCTTCTTCTGCAGTTCGGTGGCAACCGCCTGAGCCACTTCATCGGTCGAAGGCGGCTTCGGAGGCCGGCTGATTGACTTTCGACTCCAGCACCTGCTGCGCTTGTTTCAACGCGTCCAACTGGCGCTTCAGGTCCGCATTCTGATCCGCCAGGCCCTGTAACAGGCGGGCGATATCGTCCAGCTTGTCCAGACGCTTCAGGACTTCGCTACAGCAATCGGTCATGCCGGCCTTCGGCGGCTCGATCGCGCGAATGGCATCTCCAACACCCGCGGCGCTGACGGTACGGCCCTGATCGTCCATTACGGTCAGGACGACCCGGCGGTTCATCCATCGGGCCTCGTCCGTCTTGGTGTACGCCGGCTTTTGTCCCGGATATTTGGGGTCTGCTTTGCCGCGCGTCCCCACTTCGATCTGGCCGGGTCGGGCGCCGTACTTCACCAGGAAGTCGCGAACAGTATTGGCCCGCGCCATGCCGAGCTTGTCGTTGTAATTGTTGGCTCCCAGACGGTCGGTGTGGCCTTCTATGCGAACCTTATACCCGGGATTTTTCTGCAGCAATTCCGCCAGGCGCAGAAGGCTCGGGAATCCATCTACCAGTACCGACGAGTTGAATTCAAAATTAACTTCTTCCCAATCGTTCGGAGACGCTTTGGTATCCAACCCCTGGGCGGAAACTCCGATTGCGATCAGCGGCAGGATAAAAAGCAACCCCGCGCATCGTTTCAACATTTGTTGTGACCCTCCTCACTACAAACATCCAATGCCAAGTCTTGTATTATGATTTCCCGGCGCTGAAAAAAGACCCCTGAGACGCCGCGACAGGCGTGCTGCCCCGTCCCGTCCGGATTTCGGTTCCGGCTAGAGGTAATCGGCGGCGCCGCCTGTTTCCTTCACTCCAAGCTATCGAAAAGTCTGAATATCAGACCGTGGACCCGTCTCCAACCCCTGCGATGGATCCTTCGCTTCAGAATACACCAACTGCTTGTAGATACGCCATTTGCGTCAGTTGTTTCAAGAATAATTGCACGCCCCCTTGCCCCCGATCCGCCGGTGTCACCATAATAGGAGCGGACCTGCCGGACGGGCAGTCGCCCCGAAATTCGGGGAGGAAAGTCCGGTCTCCATAGGGCAACATGCCGGCTAACGGCCGGGGGGATTCGCTTAAAGCGAGTTTTACGGAAAGTACCACAGAAAACAATACCGCCTGCCATGTATGTCGGCGGGTAAGGGTGAAAAGGTGCGGTAAGAGCGCACCGCGGCTCCGGTAACGGACGCTGGCAGGGTAAACCCCATGCGGAGCAAGACCAAATAGGGGACGAGGAGCGGCCCGCTCCGTTATCAAGTTCCGGGTAGGTCGCTGGAGCCGGGGAGTAATCTCCGGCCAAGAGGAATGGCTGCCCCCTTTTCTGAAAAGGGAAGGGACAGAAACCGGCTTATAGTCCGGCAGGTCCGTTTTCGATCGCGGCCGTAAAGGTTAAGCGTGGCCGTAAACGTTATAGGAGTTCAGCGGCCGTCCGCGCCGCACACGCCGCCGCTGCGCCAGTGCCCGCCGCTACGATCCAGAACCAGCACCGCCGTCGGCCCTCCGACCTTATCCGGCGCGGCCCGCGACTGCGTGGCGATCATCCCGGCGACGGTCTTCGCGGGATCGTCGCGCAGCCAATTCGGATGGGCGTGCTTATACGTATCGATCCCCTTCCGCCCGCACAGATACGCGTAGGCGATGGAGCCGCCGTCGGTGTTGGGATAGTACGCGCGGGTCCAGGCCCACTGGCTCCCCACTTTGTCAAAAGAGCAGTACAACAGATATGCCCGCCCGCCTTCGAACCCGGCAATGGCGAAAGTCGGCGAGTTGATTTCGAGATTGGCCAGATAACTCGGATCGGTGTCCTGGCGAGCAGCGATCAGCACTTTCAGGAAGCCTCGCTCCAATTCATTCATCGCAAGGTCGGCGGCTTCCGAGATGGAACCCGACTTCTGGATGCTGGCCGCCAGAATCGCGAATGCGTCGAAGCCGGTGCGCCGGTGCAGCGTCATGCCGGAAACCACCACAAAGTAGTTTCCGTCCTGCTGGATCTTACATTGGTTGACTACCGGTCCATTGTTGTCGGGGTTGATGACGCGCTCCATGCTATCGGCGCCGAGAACAATTTTGTTCGGCGTCCAGACAGCGACCGCACAGGTAGCATGAGCGATTACGGGCAGCAGCAGTGCGAACCAGAGTTTCACTGTTTTGGAATGTACCAGATGAGGGCAGGGGATTGGGGACCGGATCACAACGGGAGCCGATTTTTCCGCATTTCGTTGAAATGCCCTGCGAAGTAATAGAAAGCCCGCGGCGAATGCGCGGGCTTGTCTTTTAAATCGCTTGTTTACTGGCCGCCGCCGGTGTGGACTGGCGTGCCGGTGACCGAGACTTTCACCTTCGCGTTCGACCAGCAGCACTGAAATCCACGCCCGCCTTCTCCCGACCAGTCATTGCCCTGCACATTCAGCATGTATTCGCCGGGCTCGCTGAAGGTTGCTTCCGTGGTGGATTTTCCGGTGAACACGGAGCCTTCCGGCGCCTTGAACTGGGCATCCTCCACTTTGGGTCTTACCGCCGAGAACTTGACCGCGCCCGGTCCACGATACATAGTCCAGGTAACGGTCGCCGCGGGAGTGCGCGGTTTCGGAGATCCCGGAGGCAGCTTGGCGTCATCCGCCACCCAGACTGTCAGCGGCAGCGGAGTTCCGGTGGTGGCCGTCAAGGCAGTTGAAGTCCCAGTGGGTCCATTCACAAACGGGCCGGACTCCGAGAATCCGATATAAGGCGGAGTATTGTGACTGGCCTCGACGAACGGCGAAACCTCCCAGAGCGTGTCCACATCGAGCGGAATCGACGTCGTCTTTCCATTGGCGATGATGGTCCAAGTTAGCCTTTTGCCGGAGAATTCCTTGGGTTCGTGAATCGTGAACATGCCCCACTGGCGGCCCGAGAGGAAGTGCGTCGGCTGGCCCTGATCCGGCCCGCCCGGCTCGATCCGGTTGTTGGGACCTACCGGAATGTCCATCTCCTGCTTAAGATTGCGATTGAAATATCCGACCAGGATGCTGAAAGTCCCGTCGGGATTCGAAAACCATCCTTCGAAAGCTCCGGTAATACTTTGACCGGTATTGTGGGGTGGCTCAAGAGGCAATTGTTCGGCGGAACTTTTAATCGCCCAGCAGGACAGAGCCGCGACCGCGCAAAAACCTGCAAATGTATACTTCTGGCGCATCTTAGATGAATCTCCTAGTGAAGTTTACGCGCTGTCGGCAACGGAGTCAACTCGATCGGTGGCCGCTGCGCGCTTTCTTACTGAAACTTACGGAAGGATCGAATCAGGCTAAAAAACGGAAAGGAGCAGCGGATGAGGCTGCTCCTCTCAACTGACAGAAAAATAAAACTTTACTGTTGCGAAGAAGGATCCGTCCGGCCCCGCTTCGGTTTGTGCTGCGCGGCCCATTCCTTGTAATCTTCATCGCTCATATAGGTGACATTGACCCAGGCGTGGCCCATCTCGTCGACCGTCCGGTCCCCATAGCCGACCCACTGATTCGGATCGGGATTATTGGGGTTGTTCGCGGTGTTGTCATACCATGCCGTAACATGCAGGATGGTGCCCTTCGGTAATACCGGAGCCGCATCGTCGGCGTAGATATAATTGGTCATCCAATTGAAGTTGAAATTATTGACATAACTCAACATTTGAGTGCTGCCGTCGGGCAGGATGGCCTCCATCGACATAGCCTTGCCGCGCAGGTGCATGTGCGGCTGGAAGTTCTCGAGGCGGGCCGCCGCGGGGAGAACGTGGAATGCTGAGGTCTCCGTGGTCGAATTCGGCGGCAGATCGATGTTGTTGCCGCGCGGGAAAGCCCCGTACAACATCAGACGCGTGCGATACTTCGGCTCCTGCCCCTTGGGATAGAAATACACTCCCAATTCGGCGTGATCCGAGATCTGTTCGCCGACCGCGTGAATGTGCAGTTCCCACCATATTTTCGAGCCAGGCAGAATCAGTTTGCCGGCGTTCGGTCGGTAGATATCGTAATTCTTGCCAACGGCCCATTCCATCAGCAAACCGGCGGCTGCTCCACCCCCGCCGCCATCGTCCGCGGTCGCGGGCCCCGCTGCCAATTTCAGATTGGCCATCGTTTCCGGTGTTTCATCCTGCAGCAGGCGAGCCAGCACGTGGTGGAAGATCCGGCGTCCGGCGGGCGTCGACGGGCGCATTTCGACGGCGCGCACCCAACGGGGCTCGGTGATGTTGATTTCCGTCAGCGGCTTGAACCATACATCCTGTCCGTGGGCCGGCATGGTATAGGTTTCCGACTTCAGAACCAGATCCGGCGGTCCGAACTGCTTAGCCAGCTTCCAGGTGTCTTCATCGGTATACGACTTCGGCGGCGGCATGTCTTTCGGGTCCCCTTGCGGAGCGCCCGCGTCCACCCACTTCGCAATCGTCTTGATCTGTACTTCGGTCAACGACGCGTCGTCGCGGAAATGCTGGATTCCGACGGTCTGATCCATGAACCACGGCGGCATGGTCCGGCCGACAACGCGGGACTTGATCGCCTTAGCCCACGGGCGGACTTCCTGGTACGTCACCAGCGACATCGGCGCCATGGCCCCTTTGCGGTGACAGTCTTCGCATTTGTTCTGTAAAATCGGGGCGATGTCTTTCGTGAAGGTCACCGGCTTGGCCGTGTCGGCCCCAAAAAGCGGTCCGGATAATGTGACGAACGCACCGAGTGCCAGCGTGGCGGGAACTTGCAGCAGTCTAACGTTCTTCATAGAGCAGCTCCTTACTTAGGTTTGCTGAACGCCGATACACTTCTTCCGATCGTGGTACACCGGTCACAAGTTTAGTGCTAACCTGTTTGTCTGTCAACGGAAATTAACATCCGTTTGACTCGCCGACTTCACCACTTATTCCAAGTGGTGGCTAAATTCCACTGATTTTTCATGCGGTTCCTGTTCCGCGGCCGCTGAAATTGAGGTTCAATACTCAAATGGCTCAAGTACAAACCGTTCGCGGCCCGGTCGATCCGGCCGATCTGGGGGTCACGTTAATGCACGAGCACGTCTTCGTGCTGGACGCGGACATTCAGAATAACTACCCGGAGGAATGGGGTGATGAGGAGCAGCGCATCGAGGAGGCCATCGTGCGTATGAACGAGCTGAAGGCCCGCGGAGTGGACGCGATTGTCGATTTGACGGTCCTGGGCCTGGGCCGGTATATTCCACGGATCCAGCGCATCGCAGCCAGGACGGACTTGCGCATTATCGTCGCCACCGGGATTTATACCTATTGCGATCTGCCATTTTATTTTCACTTTCGCGGACCCGGCACGGTGCTGGGCGGAGCGGAAATCATCGCCGAAATGTTTGTCCGCGATCTGGAACACGGAATCGCCGGGACCGGGGTCCGCGCCGGCATCCTTAAGTGCGCCACGGATGCGCCCGGCCTCACTAAAGACGTGGAAAGAATTCTGCGCTCCACCGCGATGGCCCATCGCCAGACCGGAGCGCCCATCTCGACGCACACCCATGCCCGAAAGCGGGTGGGGCTCGATCAGCAGCGGGTGTTCCGCGAGGAAGGCGTCGATCTGACGCGCGTGGTGATCGGGCATTCCGGCGACACGACGGACCTCGAATATCTTGAGGAGCTCATCGCCAACGGGTCGTATCTCGGCATGGACCGTTTCGGCATCGACACGATTCTATCGTTCGAGGACCGGGTGAATACTGTGGCCGAGTTGTGCGCGCGAGGGCACGCCGGACGTATGGTGCTGTCGCACGACGCGGCTTGTTTCAATCACTGGCTGCCCGATCGCCCGACCCGGGCGATGCTGCCTCGCTGGAATTATCTGCACATCCACAACGACGTTCTGCCTGCCTTGAAGAACAAGGGAGTCACTGAGGAGCAACTGCACACCATGCTGGTGGAGAATCCGCGGAAAATTTTCGAGCGCCAGAAGCCCTATTAGGACTTGGCCCGCGGCAGCGTGAAGGTGAAGCGGCTGCCCTGGCCCGGAGCGCTCTGAAGCCAGATGCGTCCGCCGTGCTGTTCCACCAGCCGTTTGGTGATGGCCAGTCCGAGCCCGGTGCCTTCGTGCACCAGTTTGGTGCGGGCCGCCTGATAGAACGGATCGAAGATGGCTTCCTGCTCGGTCTTCGCGATTCCCACGCCGGTGTCGGCCACCGAGATTTCGACGAAACCGTCTTTTTGCTGCGCGCCGATGCGAACGTGTCCGCCCTCCGGAGTAAATTTGACGGCGTTGCTCAGCAGGTTGTACATCACCTGTTTAAAGCGGACCCGGTCCGCCTGCATCGCGAGCGACGGCGGCGCCTGGCATTCGATATCGATGGACTTGCTGACGCCGCGCGGGCGTATGGAAGAGAGCACTTCCTCCACCGCCGGGAGCACCTCGAACGGCTCGCGCTCCAGATCGAGCCGCCCGGCCTCGATCTTGCTCAGGTCCAGAATGTCGTTGACCAGATTCAACAGGTGCATCGCGTCCCGATGGATCAGCGTCGCGAAGCGCTTCTGTTTATCGTTGAGAGCGCCTTCCAGCTCCTCGCTCAGCACTTCGCTGAACCCCAGAACGGTGTTCAGAGGGGTGCGCATTTCATGGCTCATATTGGCCAGGAATTCGCTCTTGTGCTGGGTAGCCTCGATAATTTCCGCGTTGCGGATTTCGAGCAGGCGGGCTTGCTCGCGAAGCTGATGCTCGGAATGTTCGAGCAGGGCGTGAGCCCGGTCGCGGGACCCGAGCGAGCGTTCCACACTGCCCAGTGCGATCCATCCGAGCAGCAACGCGAGCGCCCCGCCGAGCGCGACGCACCACTGGGCGATTCGCGACACCTGCTGTTGCGAGCTCAGCCGCCGCGCCAGCAGATCATATTCGACTTGCTGCATCTCCCCCACGGTCTGCCGGATCCGGTCCATCGCTTCTTTACCCCGGTCCGACATGACCAGCTTTTGTGCCGCATCGAGGCCTTCGCGCTGGCGCAGGCTGATGGTCGTGGCCAGTTCGGCGAACTTCACCGCCAGTTCCTGCCGGATCGTTTCGAGCTGGCGCTGCTCATCCGGGTTGCTGGCAGTGAGTTCCTCAAGATTCTTGAAATTGCTGCTGGTGCCCTCGAGGCCGCGCCGGTAATCCTCCAGATATTCGTCCTTGCCGGTCAGCAGGAACCCGCGCTGGCCGGTTTCGGAATCCTCCACGTACTGCATGGCGCGGTCGAGTCCGCTGATGACGTCCTTGCTGTGCGCGATCCACTCGACGTCTTCCCGCCAGCGGAGCGTGCTCCAGACCGCGAACAGGGAAATCGCGAAGACCGCCGCCAGCCCCAGGCTGAATCCGATTCGGACCTGGTTTTTGATGGTTAGAGCCATTTCGGAGTATGAAGTTTTTGTATCACAGCGCGGGTCTTCGTTAAAATCAGAACTCCATCCGAATGCCTCCCGTTACTTTGCTCGATTTGACCGAAGTTTCCGTGTACCGCGGCCTCAAGCTGGCTCTCGACCGCGTGACCCTGCGCCTCGGCCTGGGGGAGCATGTCGCCATTCTGGGGCCGAACGGCTGCGGAAAATCGACGCTGATTAAAACCATCACGCGCGAATGTTATCCCGCGGTTCGGCCCGGTTCCGCGATTCGAATTATGGGACGCGAGAACTGGAATATCTTCGAATTGCGGTCGCTGCTCGGCATCGTCTCGAACGATTGGATGAACACCTTCACGCGCGAGTTCACAGGACGCGAAGTGGTGCTGTCGGGATTCTTCAGCAGCGTCGGCATTTTCGCGCATCAGCATGTCACCGGCGAAATGCTCGAGAAAACGGACCTGGCAATGGAGCGCCTCGAAATCGCCCACCTGGCCGATCGTCCCACCGCGGAAATGTCTTCGGGGGAGGCTCGCCGCGTGTTGCTGGCGCGCGCGCTGGTCCACCAACCGCATGCCCTGGTGTTCGACGAGCCGACCACATCGCTCGATCTGTTCGCCCAGCGCGAGCTGCATCAAGCGATGCGGAAGCTGGCGCGGGAGGGCACGGGAATCGTGCTGGTGACGCATCATCTGCCGGACATCATTCCTGAAATCGAGCGAGTCATCCTGATGTCCGGCGGCCGGATTGCCGCCGACGGCCGGAAACAGGACATCCTCACCGCGGACCGCCTCAGTACGTTGTTTTCCTTGCCGGTCGATCTGGCGGAGCGGGACGGTCATTACCATATTTGGTGATGCATCTCTCGGTGATGCATCTGTTAGTGATCGTGGATGCGCGCTAACGCGCCCGGTGCGGGATATAGTCGCAGAACGGATCGGGAGCAAGTGGATCGCCGGTTGCCGCATAAGCCCGGGCCCGCGACCCGCCGCACAGCGCGTGAAATTCGCAAACGCCGCAGCGTCCCTGAAACTGATTCGGATCGTGCAGCGACTGGAACAGCGCGGAATTGCGGTACACATCGGCGACGCGATCGCGCCGGACGTTGCCCGCCACGATCGGCAGAAAACCGGCCGGGGCGATATCGCCGGTATTAGACACGAACATGATGCCGTTGCCGTCGCGAATCCCCGAACCGCGATACGCCGGGCTGCTCTTGATCTGCTCGCCGGTCATGCCTTCGGCGCGCATTTTCTCGACCGCCACGCGGCGGTATGACGGCGCTTCCGTGGTCGCGACGATAAAGGGCGCAGTCTTGGCTGTGCGGTACACCCAGCCCATCAGTTCTTCGCCTTCCTTCGGCGACAGCGGCTCCAGCACCGAGCCCCGGCCCACCGAAATCAGGAAGAACAGGCTCCAGCGGGTGACCGCGTAATTCTTGAGCAGATCGTAAACCGCGCCGATGTCGCCGGCCGTTTCCAAGGAAACCAGCGTGTTCACCTGCAGCGGCATTTCGAGTTCCTGCGCCCAGCGAATCGCATTTAACGTACGATCGAACGTCCCCGGGACGCCACGAATGGAATCATGACGCGCCGCGGAGGAGCCATCCAGGCTCAGCCCCAGGGCTTCCACCCCATGCGCTTTCAATCGCTCGAGAACTTCCCGCGTCAGGGCTTCCGTGGCCGCGGGCGTAATGGAAACGCCGATGTTCAAACGCCGCGCTTCGTCGATCAGCGGAAACAGGTCCGGCCGTCTCAGCGGATCGCCGCCGGTCAGGATCAACTGCGGCATGGGTTCCCCGAATTCGGGGATCTGCTTCAGGAAAGCCTTGCCTTCCTCAAAGTTGAGCTCTAGCGGGTGGGGCTGCGGCATTGCTGTCGCGCGGCAGTGCCGGCAGGCGAGCGCGCAAGCCTGGGTCATTTCCCAATAAACATTCAGAGGAGTTTGGGTGTAATCGCGCTGCAAGTGCCGCGGCGCTCGTGTCGGTTGAATGATTTCCAGTGCCATCCAACCGGTACAAAGCAATTGAAAGACCAGGATTACATCTTCATGTGATAGGAGCCTCGGCCAGCACTCGTTCCAGATCCTGAATGCTGATGGGCTTGGTGAGATAGTCCGTCATGCCGGCGGCCAGGCATTGGGCGCGATCGTCGCCGAAGGAGCTCGCGGTCGTGGCGATGATCGGGACGTCGCGTCCGCGTCCGCCGGAGGCCCGAATGCGCGCGGCGGCCTGCAAGCCGTCGAGCGCCGGCATATGGCAATCCATCAGGATCGCGTCGTACGGCCGTTGGAACCACAATTCCAGCGCTTCGATCCCGTTGGAGGCGACGTCGACCTCGCAGCCCAGCGCCTGGAGCAAATGCGCCACAATTTTCTGATTCACCCGATTGTCGTCCGCCACCAGCACCAGACGCCGATGCGGCACCGGGTCAGGACTGGCATCCGGCACAAGTTCCGGCGCGTGAATCCCGGCCATGCGCTCCAGGTCCGCGCTCGCCACCGGCGCCGTCGGAAGGGGCAGCCGCGCCCAGAACGTAGATCCTTCGCCCGGCGTGCTGCGGAGTCCAACGCTTCCGCCCATCAGCTCGGCGAGTTGCTTGCAGATCGCCAGGCCCAGCCCAGTGCCTTCGAATCTCCTGCCGGAGGAGTCCGCCTGCTCGAACTTTTTGAATAACACCGCCTGCCGTTCTGGCGTAATTCCCATGCCGGAATCGGTCACCGAAAGAATCCACACGGGATCCCCTGTCGCCTGCGGCTCATAATCGGCGCGCACCAGGATCGCGCCACGATCAGTGAATTTCACCGCGTTGCTCACATAGTTCAGTAGGATCTGACGGACCCGCACCGCATCCCCCAGCACCATGCGCGGCGCGGCCTGAGGATAATCGAAATCGATGGCCAGGCCCTTCTGCGCGGCCTTGTGGCGCAGCATGCCCACGCTTTCCTCCACCGTGGCGCGGAGGTCGAAGGCTTCGCGGATGATGGTCATCTTGCCCGCTTCGATTTTCGAGAAATCGAGAATATCGTTGATCACGATCAGCAGGGACTCGGCTGATTGCACCGCGGCCTCCGCCCACTCCCGCTGCTCCTGGTCCAGACCGCTTTCGAGCAGCAACTGGGTCATTCCCAGAACCCCGTTCATCGGAGTGCGAATTTCGTGGCTCATCTGGGCCAGAAATTCGCTTTTCGCGACATTGGCATGCTCGGCCCGGGCCTTTTCGCGAGCCAGTTCCTCGGTCCGCTGCGCGATCGCCACTTCCAGGCGCTGCTGCTCCCGCAAGTGGCGGCGCAGTTTGCTCTTCCAGCGGGTTCTAACGTATAGCACGATCGCGCCGAGTACCAGGAGCCAAAACCACAAAGTCTGCCACCAGGCGCGCTGGATGGTGAAGGAGAGCGTCGCGGGTTCCGGGCTCCACAGTCCCGCGCTGTTTCGCGCGAGGACCTCAAGGGTGTAGTTGCCGGGTGCCAAATGGGCATACCGGGCTTCGTTTTCCGGGCTCTCCACCCAGCCCTTATCGATCGGCGACAAGCGGTACCGAAACATCCGCTGTCCGCTGTTGGAGAGAACGGGAGAGGTAAAGTGCGCCACCAGGTAACGGTCCACGTAGGACACTTTCGTCGACGTCCGCAAGCTGAGATTGGTATCGCCTACCTGCGCCGAAGTCAGCATCACCGTAGGCTGCGTCGCCGGCCGGGCCGCGGCCGCCTGATAGCGCGATAATCCGCGGCTGGTGCCGATCCAAACGCTGCCGCCGGCGTCCGGGAAGAATGCCCGGGAGTTGCAATCGTCCCAGATCAGGCCTTCCGGTTGCCCGTAGTGCCTCCAGGTGTCTCCTGCCCGGACATCCACGCCGTTGTCGCTGCCGTACCAGATTGCGCCGCTCGAATCGGTACCCAGAAAAATGGCCTGATTCGAGCGCAGACCGTTGGCCGTCGAGAAATGATCCACATGCAACCGGCCCTCGGTCCAGCTCAAGCGGGAAATCCCCAGAGGATCGTGATACCCGGCCCACAGGCTGCCGTCGGCGGCGGTCGTGACAGTGGCCACGTTATCGTTCAACAGCCCGTCCGCGGTAGTGTATCGGACCCAGGTTCCGTGGTCGAGTCCGAGCAACCCGTGCGATCCGGCCAGCCAGATCCGTCCCTGGCTATCCTGTTTCATTTCGTGGAAAAGCTCGCCGGCCGTGCCGCCGGGCACCGGTTGCTCCGACCATTTCAGTGGACCGGTCATCACCGGGGAATCGGTGCGGAAGACGCCGCCGGTCGAAGCCATCCATAGCCGATTGTCGCGATCCACCAGGATCGCCGGGGTCACCTGCATCCGCGGATCGACCTTCACCGGAGCGATCTGGCCCGAGTGTCCGTCCACGCGGAACAGCCCGTTGTTGCCGGTATCGACCCATAGCGCGTCGTCGCTCGAATGTGCCAGTGAGATGATCATCTGCTTGGCGAATCCGGGTTTCACGGTCCAGCGTGCGACTCCATCGGGCCCCGCTTTCGAAAAGGCCAGCCCTTCGCTGGTTCCCGCCCATAGAGTGCCATCCGCGTTGCGATCGATGCTCCACACCGCTTCATGCGGCAGCCCGTCGTATGCTCCCCAGCCCGCCCACTCGCCAAACCCCGCCCAGCGCGCGAGGCCGAGCCCGGTGATCCCGATCCACAGCGACCCTTCGCGGTCCGCGAAGAGGGCGGAAATGTCATTGCGAACCAGACCCGCGTTGGTATCCACCACGCGCCAGGCGTGTTGATCCCAACGCAGCAGGCCGAATTCGCCGGTGACGATCACATCGCCGTTCCAGGCGACTTCCAGCACGCCGTCGCCGACGAATGGCCGGCTACCCATAGGCAGTCTTGGCAACGCAGTGAACCGTCCGCTGCCCGCCTTTCGCACCCACACCTCGCGGTCCGAAAGAACCCACAAGTTTCCCTTGCCGTCCGGCCGGATGTGGGCCCAACTGACGGCCGGCAACTCGGGAGCGGCCGGCATAAGCGCGCCATTTTCGACGGTACAGAGGCCGTTGCCACAGCCAGCCCAGATTTTGCCGCTCGAATCGCGAGCGACGCTGTAGATAATTTGATTTCCTAACACGCCCGAGCCGGAATGGCCCCAATAGGCGAGCCCTTTATCAGTGGCGACGTAAACCCGGCCCTGGGGATCGGTCGCGACACCCTGGCGGTGCGTAGTCGCCAGCGGCGCTCCGCCGGTCCGGATGGGCTCAAATCGCCCGACATGCGTGAAAATCGCCAGGCCGCCCTCGGTCGCCGCCAGCACCGTACCGTTGTCTTCGTACAGGCCGATCACGCGACTGCTTGGCAATCCCTGAGCCGCGCCGAACACCTCGAAATAGGAGCCATCATAGCGAAACAGGCCATTCTGCGTGCCGATCCACAGGAATCCGGCGCGATCCTGAACCATCGCCGTCGGAACCAGATTGGTAAGGCCCTGGGCCTGGCCGTACAGCTCGAAACTGAATCTTTGAGCGAAGCAGAGCGACCGGGCCAACAACAGGCACACGACCGCTGCGCGCGTCAGCCGGCCGGTACTAAGACACATAGGGCATGCTTCCCCACATCGGAGGACCTGCTTATTAGATCGATACTCCGGCGCGTTTCTTTAGCCTGTTTTGAATCGTTTTTCGCCTTTACGGCAAAGCCCGCGGAGATGGCGGCGTCATATGCCGGTGCACTTCCCCTGCGCGGCGCAACGCTTCGGTGAAGTTCGGGCAGATATTCTCGCCGCCGACGTGACGTTCAAATTCCGCATCGTGCATGATGCGCGCCGGCTGTTCCCGCGCGCCGCACAGGATCAAGGCCCGGCCGGACGCGTGCAGGGCGTCGGCGACGTCTTCCAGCGCCTGGAGCCCCGTCGCGTCGATCGCGGTCATATTGCGCAGCCGCAGCAGAACCACGGGAGGCAGGTGGTCGATCTGCTGGGTGATCTCCGCCACTTTATCGGTCGCGCCGAACAAAAACGGGCCATGGATGCGGAACACCGTCGCATAAGCCGGAATCTGGTGATCCTGAAGGATGTGCACGCGATTGTCGGCGATATATTCCGGAGTAACGCGGCTCACCGTGGTCGTGCTGCTCACTTTGCGGATGTACAGCAGCGCCGCCAGAATCATGCCTGCTTCCACGGCGACGGTCAGATCCGCAAAAACCGTGAGCGTGAAGGTCACCAGCCACACCGTGATGTCGGACTTGGTCAGCTTCAGCAAACCCGGAATCTCGCGCCATTCGCCCATGTTGTAAGCGACCACCATCAGGATCGCGGCGAGCACGCACAGCGGAATTCCCTTGGCCAGCGGCGCGGCCCACACCAGCACCGCCAGAATGGTGAGCGCGTGGATCATTCCAGCCACCGGCGTCTTCGCTCCGGATCGGATATTGGTGGCCGTGCGGGCGATGGCTCCGGTCGCCGGAAGGCCGCCGAACAAGGGCGAAATGATATTCGCGACACCCTGGCCGAACAACTCGACGTTGGGATTGTGTTTGTCGCCGCCCATCCGGTCCGCCACCGTGGCGGACAACAGCGATTCGATTGCGCCCAGCATGGCGATGGTTACCGCCGGGCCCATGAGCGTTCCGACCAGATCCAGGCGGAACACGGGCAAGGAAAAATGCGGCAGGCCGGTCGGGATTCCACCGAAACGCGAACCGATCGTCTCGACATGCAAACCCACGAAACGCGCGGCGATTGCTCCCGTCGCCAGTCCGGCAATCGATCCCGGAATGCGCGAGAAAAACCGGTTGGTCAACAAGATCACGGCCAGCGTAAACAAGGCGAGCAACGTTGCCGATGCGGAAAAATGCGACGCGTTCGATGCCAGCACGCGTAATCGCGCGACGAACTCGCCGGGCACATTCTCGACCCCGATTCCGAAAAAATCCTTGAGTTGGGTGCTGGCGATCAGTAACGCGATTCCGTTGGTGAATCCGATCACCACCGGCCTCGGGATAAACTTGACGGTCGAGCCGAGGCCGGTCAATCCCAGAATCGCCAGCATGATTCCCGCGAGCAGCGTGCACAAATGCAGGCCGCTAATCCCGTACTTGGCTACGATCCCATAGACCACCACCACGAAGGCGCCGGTTGGTCCGCCGATTTGAAATTTCGATCCCCCCAGCGCCGAAATCAGAAATCCGGTGACCACCGCGCAATACAATCCATCCTGCGGAGGAACGCCGGAAGAAATCGCGAAAGCCATCGCCAGCGGCAGCGCGACCAGACCGACAGTCAAGCCGGCGATCAGATCGGATACGAACTTGTGCGTGTTATACCCGCGCAGGCACTCGATCGACTTGGGACGGGCAATCGTCATCGTGGATATTCCGGATGTTCCTTGTTTTCCTGGATTTGTCGTAGATGCCGCTCGGCGTGCGCGCTCAGAAACAACATCCACTGATAGCCGTCGAAGGGACCCAGAAAAGGATGTGGAGAGGTCCGCGAACGCAGCGGATCTTCCGTCGATTCAAGGTATTCGATGCTATGGTCCCGTATTTCCGAGAATTGCGCGATGATCCAGGCCGGATCCGGCGATTCGAGGTCAGGACACATTGCCAGCGGAGCCTCGACCTTCACCTTCCGGGAACGGATCATCTTAATCAACAGATCGTCTTTCCCGGCGTTTTGCGAGAGCGCTTCGCCTGTCGCTTCAGGACTTTCCGCAAAGCCTTGGACGATGCCAAGGGTACGGCGTTCCACCAGCGAGATGTGCGCGATGCATTGGCAGGCGCTCCACGACGTAGGCCCCGGCCGGAACCGCCATTGCGCTTCCGACAGCCCGCCGGTCTGCTCCAGCACCAAAGCCTTCGTATCCCTCAGATACGACACCGCCCGCGCCCTTTCCGCGTCGTTTATTCCCATGGAAATTAAAAAAACTATAGCTTTCCGGCTTTACAGCGATAAGAGAATCGTTAGGAGATCTAAGTGATCAATAGCGTTCAAGGAAGTCAGGCAGCACAGTTGTATGCAGCCCAGAATCCGCCGGCCCCGCCGCAGAAGCAGGCGCCGAGCTCGCAGCCGCAGGACTCAGTCCACCTCAGTGCCGCCGCGCTGTCTTCGGGCGACGCCGACCACGACGGCGACAGCCACTAGACCAGCCTCTTATTGTACCCTGCGTCGAACTCTGACACCGCTGTCGGCGCCTTCCGGGAAAGATAGGACCAGTGTGCCCCCGGTGTCCGTCTCGACATCCTCCAGTTCCTCATCGTCGATTTCGACATCGTAATGGCTACGCGCGGCGAGATTCAGAACGAACACCGCCTCCGCGTTCGCCCGGAAGCGCCAGGCATCGCGATTCTCCGCGCTCAGCAACAGGGCGTCGCCGATGTGAACGGGCTTTGTGGACGCGCCCGCCCGCAGCGTCTGCGCTTGCCCATCCTTGAAAAGCTGAAGGTGACCATCGAAATACCCGATCCAGGTAGCGTCCTCATCCCAACTGGTGCGCGCGAAAACGTGCCCGGTGGACGCGTCGTGAAACACCAGCGGCACGTGAAAATAGCTCAGCCCCGGCTGATACGGATTCGCCCATAGGAATTCGTAGACCGCGCCCAGCGCTCCGCGCATCATGAAAGCGATCCTGCATCAGCCAACCCTGCAGGAACTGGCTTTCGAGCGCGTTATCGTCATAGGCCACCATGCTCATCTCCGCCGCGCGGCTCATCGCCGCCTGGGTCAGGTCGGGCTCGCCTTCGTGGACGAAAACCGGAATCCGAAAATCGTTCTCCGGAGCCTGAAACGGCGCGGGATAGTGCCCGCACAGATGATCGATCGGCAGCGAGTGGAAATATGTCAGCGCCGCTTCCCGCATGTCGATCTTCAGATTGTCGCGAATGGCGTGCATCAGCTCATAGAACGCGTACACCTGTTCGCGCGGTATCGCGGGCTGGCCCGCTGCGATTTTCTTGACGATATCGCCGCGCCACCACTGGTTCACAATGTCGGCCAAGATCTTTTCACCATGATCGGTAAGGTGATCGGCGAGGGCTATCGCTCCGAAGGCTCGGTCCCGTTGGTGGACGGCGTCGCCGCCCGGATTCGCATCCACCAGCGCGCCGATCTTCCCGGCAAGCTGGTCGGATTGCGCCTTGGTCATCACCGGACCGCACCAGTCGAAGATCAAGGCGAGCTGTCTAACGGTCCTTGGCAGGTCCGAGCGCCCAGTCGACCGCCTTACGCCCCGCGGCATCGTTCTTAGCCACCTGGTAATAGAGCGCCCAGGCGAACCCGGGCTCGGGCATCGGCGCGCCCCCTGACACCAGGGCATCGAACTGCTGCCAGCGCATCGACTGCCGCTCGCGCTCGCGCTGCAGCAATCGGAGGCGCTGTTTGGTCAGCAATCAGCCGCGGCGCGTCGGTGTAGACGTGATAGTCCTCATCCTGGGCGGTTTGCGCGAGAACCGGGAGGGCGATCCACAACAGTGCGAGGCGTACGGGCACTGCGACCGCCATTGTGTCACAGCGACACACCCCACGGGGCGCCGCCACCCCTTCGGCCGTCCGCCGGCTGCCGTAAGTGCTTGAAAAATCGCGATTACTTGCTGGGGGTCGACGTGCTATAGTTAATCCGAATTGATGAAGTACCTTTGAAACCTGCCCTCTGTTTGCAACGGGCGCATGACGGGAGAAGCGAGTGGCTACTATATTAGCGTGCTTGCGGGAGCCGGTGTTTGAGGTTCAACCGCTCCTTCCTTCGTATGGGCAAGTTGCAACAGAGGGGCTTTTTTATGCGCTCTTATATTGATTTGTTAAGAATAAGCTTCCTGGATCGCCGGTCTCGGCCCGGGCGGGCAGCGGTGAGGAACTAATTAGGACGCGGGCCTCGACTGAAGTCTGGTCAGGGAAGATTGCCGGTATCCAAGCCCGTCATGGGCGGACCGCATCGGAAGAGGTAGCAACAGTCACCTCGCAGCCAATTCCGATGCGGTTTTTTCGTACCTCAATAGCATAACTTGTTTCAAACATATTGCCTAGGTCTAACATGACGACCTAAGTCACGGCGGTACTATGCCTTTCTGCATCTTCCTTTTTATCCCGTACTAAGACTTTTCGCGATGGAACTGTCGTCCTGCTCTATTGGTCCTGTGTGCGGTTGGCACGTCAGAATCCTGATGCATGCGGGATGTTTATCTGGTCATCCGTTACACCCGGCACTGGATTCACTACGGATTCCTGGCGCACATTTCGGTCTGCGTCTTCATCGCCGCGATTGAAGGACTGGTCGGCCGGGCACTGGGGCGATAGGACCGTTCTAAAATCGAGGGATGTCCTCCGAGGCCAGTGAAGAACAGCGGCTGATTCTCCGCACGGTTCGCGATTTCGTCGAACGCGAAGTGATTCCGGTTGCCAGTGAAATGGAGCATCGCGGCGAATATCCGCACGCGCTCGCGTCGCAGATGGCGCAAATGGGCCTGTTCGGGCTCAACATCGCCGAGGAGTTCGGCGGCACAGAGGTCGATTACGTCACATTCGCGCGAATTTTCGTTGAATTGTCGCGCGGCTGGCTGGGACTCGCGGGAATCATCGGCACGCACCTGGTCCTCGCCGACGTGCTCGGGCGGTTCGGAACTGACGACCAAAAGCGCCGCTTCCTTCCGGGCCTCGCCACCGGCGAGCGCCGCGGCGGCATATGTCTCTCCGAATCGAACGCGGGAACAGATCTGCAAAACATCGCCACCACGGCGACGCGCGACGGGTCCATCTATCGCGTCAATGGATCCAAGATGTGGATCACCAACGCCCGCCACGGCAATACGTTCCTGCTGCTGGCGAAGACGGATCCTGCTGCGAAACCGGCACATCGGGGCATGAGCGCGTTCGTGATCGAAAAAGGCGCGCCGGGCCTTACGGTGAACCGCGATATCGACAAACTGGGTTATAAGACCGTCGAGACCTGCGAACTGCATTTCGATAATTTTCCGGTTCCGGTGGAGAATTTGATCGGCGGCGCGGAAGGCGAAGGATTCTCGCAAACCATGACCGGCCTTGAAGCCGAGCGCCTCAACGTCGCCGCCCGTGGCCTCGGCGTCGCGCAGGCTGCGTTTGAGGAAGCCATCAAGTACGCCCAGCAGCGCGTGACCTTCGGCAAGCCGATCGCGCAGCATCAACTAATCCAGGCCAAGCTGGCGGAGATGGCGACCAAGATCGAAGCGTCGAGACTGTTGGTCGAATCCGCCGCGGAAAAGAAAAATCGCGGCGAGCGCTGCGATATGGAGGCCGGAATGGCGAAACTGTTCGCGACGGAAACCGCCGCCGAAGTCTCTTTCGAAGCGATGCGGATTCTCGGCGGCAATGGATATTCGAAGGATTTTCCCGTCGAGCGATTCTATCGCGACGCTCCCCTGGTGGTGATCGGCGGAGGGACGAATGAATTGCAAAAACTAATCATCGCCAAGAGGTTGCTGGAGAAGTATAAGCTCCAGTAAGGAGTGTTATCCTTACTGTGTGGTAAGGAACTCGTATATCAGCCGTGTCACGAGCAAGGGCCAGATCACCGTTCCCCAGGAGATCAGGCGGCGACTTGGCCTGCGGGAGGGCGATCAGGTCGAGTTCATTACCGAGGATCGTCGCACCATCGTTCGTCGGGTGAAGTCCAAGGAAAACCCGTTTAGAAAATACGAAGGGATACTTGGACCGTTCCCTGGCGGTGAAAAAGCGATCATCGATTACTGGCGCGATCTGCGCAACTGTTTGCTTCTACCAACGTTCTCGACGCGGTCGGGCGAAAAATTGGCTTCGCGAGTTTCCGCGACGCTTCGCAGAGCCCTATGACGATCCAGGGACATCGCCAAAGGTGATCCAGAAGCTTCTGGCTGACAGTGATTTTGAAATCGATTTCGCGTTGGATGAGCCCATTTGGACCGAAGCCGGACACCGGTATGCGCGTTACGTGAAGCGTCGGCGAGCCTCAAGCGGAGGTGAAGCGAGGCGCATTCTCGCGGACTTCGTCATTGGATCGCACGCGCTGCTGCGCGCGGACCGCTTGCTGACGCTGGATCAAGGCTGTTATCAGCAGAACTTTTCGGAATTGCCGCTGCTTTCGATTTAGTGAATCGTCCGCGTCTTCCGATTCATATAATCCATCAGCAAATACTGCCCCAGCGTGTACGGCGTCGTGAAATACGCCTTCCCGCGGCACAGCTCCGTCACTTTCTGAATGAAATTCACCAGGCCGTAATCGCTCGCGAGCATGAACGTGTTGATCAGAATCCCCTGGCGCTTGCAGCGGCTCACTTCTTCGAGCGTCCTGCTGATCACCAGCGGATCCAGGCCGAACGCGTTCCGATAAATCCGGCCATCTTCGAGCGTCAGCGCGCTCGGCTTGCCGTCGGTGATCATGATGATCTGCTTCATGTCCTTCTTTTCCTGCGCCAGCAGACGCTGCGCCAGGATCAGACCATCGCGCGTATTCGTATAATACGGACCCACCTGCACCCGCGCCAGTTCCTCGATCCGCAGTTCCTCCGCCGAATCGTGGAACAGCACGCAGCGCAGTGTATCGCCCGGATACTGCGTCCGGATCAGATGCGCCAGCGCCAGCGCCACCTTCTTCGCCGGAGTGAAACGATCCTCGCCGTACAGAATCATGCTGTGGCTGCAATCGAGCATCAGCACCGTCGCGCACGAGCTCTGATACTCCGATCTGATGCACGTGCAGATCTTCATACTCCAGATTCAGCGGCAGCTTCACGCCCTCGCGCTGCATCGCCGAAAACAACGTCTGCGCCGACATCCAGATTCAGCGTGTCGCCGAACTCGTACATCTTCGCCGCGCCGCTGGACTCGACGCCCGTCGCCAGGTCGCGCGTGTCGTGCGCCCCGAAACTCGCGTGCCCCAGCGACCCGAGCAGATCCTTCAGCGTCTTGAAGCCGAGAAAATCGATGCTCTTGTCGGTGACCTTCACCTCGACCTTGCTCTCGCCGATCGCCCTTGCCGCCCGCTTGCGGCTCGGTGGTGATGTAGCCTTCGTCCACCAGTTTCTGGACCAGCCGGTTCAGCAACTGATCGAGCTGCTCCTCGGTCATGTTTTCGAGCTGCTGGCGGATCTGCTCCGCGCGCTCCGGGTCGAACATATCGCCGCGTTCGCAGCGCCTGTTCGAGCGCGCGCTTCAGCTCTTCGAGCGAGTGCTGGTTCATCTCGCTGAACTGCATGTAGGGATTGTTGAATCCGCTCTCGAGGAAGAAATCCGACAGCGCCTTCATCAGATCCTCGGCGCTCAGCCCGAAGTCGTCGCCGGTGTAGTGTCGAGTAGCGGACCGACTTCACTGGTACTGCCTTTTGGCGACTTCTTCTGCCCTCGTCCGGCGGCTCGCGCTGCGGCGCGGTTCCGCCGTGAATCCCGACTTCTTCATTGCGGCTGATGCGGCGATGCGCGTACAGTCCTTCGAGAATAAATTCGGCCGCCGCGGCGCGCACCGCATCCGGTTCGCTTGCGCCCAGCCCGAGCTTGCCGGTCTTCTCCATCAGCCCTTGAATGCCGCCCAACTCCTTCACCATCGTTTCCGACGTCGCGGTCTTCGTCCAGCTTCAGCGAACCGCCGAGTTCGAACCATTGCACCACCTGCGACAGATTCTCGCCGTCGAAGTAGCCGGTGAACACCTTGCCGACGGCCAGGCGGATCAATTCCCGCGCGACCATATCGCCGCCCTTCAGCTCGCCTTCGTATTCGAGCTCCAGCTTCCCCGTGATCGATGGCAGCGCCGCGTAAACATCCAGCACTCGCGGCACGGCGACCGATTCGCCCGCCATCAGCGCCCGCCGCTCCGCATTCGACAACACATTTTCGAGAACCGAAATCGGCAAGCGCTGGCTGACGCCGGAGCGCTTGTCGACCTTCTTGTCGTCGCGAGCCGAAAACGCAAGTTGCTCGACCACCTCGCGAATATAATCCGGCACGCGCAGCTCGACCGGCGATCTGCGCTCCGTCCACGCTTCCTGCTCGCGTAATCTCGAGGCCGTGGCTCGAGCGTCGCCGGATAATGCGTGCGAATCTCGCTGCCGATGCGATCCTTCAGCGGCGTGATGATCTTTCCGCGCGCCGTGTAATCCTCCGGATTCGCCGTGAACACCAGCAGCACGTCCAGCGGCAGGCGCACCGGATAGCCTTTGATCTGCACGTCGCCTTCCTGCATGATGTTGAACAGGCCGACCTGAATCTTGCCGGCCAGATCGGGCAGTTCGTTGATCGCGAAGATGCCGCGATTGGCGCGCGGCAGCAGGCCGTAATGCACCGTCAGCTCGTCCGAAATATTCTGGCCCGTGCGCGCCGCCTTGATCGGATCGATATCGCCGATCATGTCCGCGATGGTCACGTCGGGCGTCGCCAGCTTCTCCACGTAGCGCTGCTCGCGCGAAAGCCACGCGATGGGCGTCTGCGTCGCCTTTGCTCGCGCACCAGCGTCGCGGCAGGCGCGGCAGATGGGCGCGAACGGATTGTCGCGAATCTCGCAGCCCGCGATGTATGGCGTATGCTCGTCGAGCAGCGTCACCAGCATCCGGATCAGCTTGGTCTTCGCCTGCCCGCGCAAACCGAGCAGAATAAAATTGTGGCGCGATAGAACCGCGTTGACGACCTGCGGCACCACGGTATCTTCATAGCCCACGATGCCGGGGAACAGCGGCTCGCGCCGTTCCAGTTTGCAGATCAGGTTTTCGCGCAGCTCGTCTTTTACGCTGCGGTGCGCCAGACGCGATTCGAAATTCTTATAAGAGCGAAGGTCCCCGAGTAATCTCGGGCAGGCCGGAAGAGTGTTTCATTTACCGGAACGTCCTATCGCGATTGTAGCAATTTGGTATGCTCAACCTTCTACTGATGTCGCACGAGCTTCCCGAAGTAGACTTCCGCCGCTTCTGGCAGCGTTTGCAGGCGATGGGCCTGAACGCCTACGAAGCGCGGTCCTATCTGGTCCTGGTCGGGCATCCGCGATTCAAGGCGCTGGAACTGGCGGCGCGTGCGCACGTTCCTCGTCAGAAAATTTACGAGGTGCTCGACAGCCTGGTGGAAAAAGGCTTCGCGCAGGTGATCCAGGAAAAGACCAAGACTGTTCTCCGCGGTTCCGCCCGATCAGGCGCATGCCCAGCTACCTGGACGCGCCGCCGCCGCGCGCTCGAACAGGAGCTTGCGGATCAGTCGCGCGCCGCGAAGGGCATGGTGGAGGAACTGACTGCCGCGTACTCCGAAGGGCAGGGCGGACGCGGGACGCTCGATTATCTGCGCATCGTCGGCGACCCGGGACAGATCGCATCGCAATTCCGGCGCATGCTGGCGGAAGCCACGACCGAGTACCTGGAATTTTCCCGGCCTCCGTACGCCGTCGATCCGCTGGACGCCGAACTGGTAATGCAGGCGCGGGAGCGCGACGTGAGTTGCCGTCTGCTGGTGGAGCAGGGCACGCTCGATGTGACCCATGAAAAATTTCTGGCCGACTATCGCGCCGCCGGAGTCGAGGTCCGCCAGATCGAGAAAGTGCCCCTGAAGATGGCGTTGTTCGACGCCAGCCAGGGGCTGATCGCGCTGCTGGACCCGGTGATCACCAAGCCCACCTGGACCTCGGTGATTTTCGATCACGCCGGCATGGCCGAAGCGATGAAAGGCCTGTTCGAGGACTACTGGCGCCGCGCGACCGCCGGAGCAGGCAGCGCGTAGCGTTCGGGCGTTTCCTGCACGAAAGCCGTCCACGAAGTGAATAGCTCGGCGTGCAATCCCGCCGCCAGCGCGCCCGCGACGTTTTCTTCGCGATCGTCGAGAAACAGCGCCTGTTCCGGCGCAATGCCGAGCCCGCGCACCGCGTCCTCGTAGATTTCCCGCTCCGGTTTGACGATCCCCAATTCGAACGACAACGTCGCGTGATCGAAATGATCGTAGAATCCCTCGGCCCGCATCCGCAGCCCCAGGGGCGGCGGAAGATTCGACAGCATCGCCGTCTTCATCCCTTTCGCCCGTAACTGATCGTTCCACGCGACCACCGCTTCATCCAGGCGGCTCCAGAAAGCGATCTCGGTTTCGATCATTTCAGCAATCAGGCCGTCGTCGAAATGGCGTCCGGCATTCTTCGCCACCTGCCGCCAGTATTGCTCCGGTGCGAGCTTGCCGGCATCATATTCGATCCGAATCGACCAGAAAGCCTTTAGAAATTCCGGCGACGAAAGTCCACACCGCTGGGCGGCATGTGCGATTTGCTGATCGTCCGGCGCGAAGCATAGCACTCCGCCGTAATCGAAAATGACGGCTTGAATCTTCATCGGGGATTGGAACTAGCGCGCTCCGGCGGCGTTGTCGGGAGCAGGCTCGCGCCTCGTCCGGATCTCGCGCACCGCGTAAATCCTCCGACCCTGGCTCTCGAAATACGTTCGTGTCAGCACTTCGCCCAGCAGTCCCGTGCAGAACAGAATCACGCCGGTCACCAGGGCGAGAGCGCCCAGCATCATCAATGGTCCGTGCTGCGCGATGATGTCCGCCCCGGTCCAGATTTTCTCCACGCCGATCCAGGCCAGAATCGCACCGCCGAGTCCCGCGGCCATCAGTCCCCATTTTCCGAAGAAGTGCATCGGCCTGCGTGAAATATTTCAGCAGGAACCAGATGGTGAAGATGTCGAACATCACGCGAAATGTTCGACCCAGCCCGTAATGCGACCCGCCAGCTGGCGCGCGGCAGATTGCGGATCGGCACCTCGGCCACTCGCGCGCCATAAAACGCCGCCAGCGCAGGAATGAAGCGGTGCAGTTCGCCGTACAGGTTGACGTCTTTCAGAATTTCGGCTCGATACGCTTTGAATGTCGTCCCGAAGTCCCGCAATTCGACGCCCGATACTTGGGCCATCAGCCAGTTCGCGATCCGCGACGGAATCTTCCGCGTCACGGCGTTATCCAGCCGGTTCTTCCGCCAACCGCTGGCGATGTCGTATCCTTCGTCGATCTTTTCGAGCAGCGCCGGAATATCTTCGGGCGCGTGCTGCAAATCGCCATCGAGCGAGATGATCACCGTGCCCTGCGACTCGTCGAATCCGGCCGCCAGCGCCGCCGTCTGTCCGAAATTCCTTCGCAGCCGGATCACCTTCAAACGCGCGTCGGTCTCCACCAGATTCGCCAGCAGATCAAAGCTGCGATCGGTGGACGCATCGTCCACGAAAATGATTTCGTACGGCTTCCGCACCTTTTCGAGCACCGCCGTCAAGCGGTCATACAGCGGCAGAATCGAGGGCTCTTCGTTGTGGATCGGAATGACAACCGACAACATGGACATCTGGATTCAGGATAACATTCAGGGCCGTTTGAATCGAGACGAAATATAGCTCTTGGCATCGCCCGCTGCGTCGGAATCCGGCGCGGTGCGCAACACCTCTTTGTAAGCCCCGATCGCCGCGGACCGCTGTCCCAACAGATCGAAAATCTGGCCGAGCCTCAGCCAGGATCCGGCCGCCGTCACCGGGTCGAGCTCCGACGAATGCGCCGTCGCATACTTCATCTCTTCGAGCGCGCCGTCGAGTTGGTGGAACGTAAACAAAACGTCGCCGCGCGTGTACCGGACCTTCGCTTCGGGCATCCGGATATATCCCGGCGCGCCGGCGCGCTTCAAATCTTCCGCTTCGTCCACCGCCGCCAGCGCGTGCGCGCGATCGCCCAGGTCCGAATACGCTTCCGCGAGTTCCATGCGCACCAGGTATCCGCGCGGGAATCGGACCAGCAGATCTTCCAGCAATGGGATCGCCTCGCGCGGCCGCTTTTCGCGCCGATAGATCGCGCACAGCAGCACCTCCGCGTCGTAACGATTGCGCACGCCCTTTTGCGCTACTTGTTCCAAGGTTCGAATCGCCTCATTGCGATCCGATGGCACGCCCACCGCCGACCCGACCATCCTTAGCGCCCACGGCAGGCTTCCGGTGACGTATTCATGAATTCCCGGAACCAGCCGCGCATCGGCGAAATTCGGATCGATCGCGATCGCCCGGGTATGCATCTTCCGCGCCGTCGCGGTATCGGTCAACGCATCGATCCAGGCTTTCCTGACCAGAAAATTGTAGTTCGCACGAATCCCGTAGCTCACGCCGATCGAGTACAGCGCCGCCAGGTCGTTCGGATTCTGCTTCAAGTTCTGACCGGATAAATCGATCGCTCGATTCACCGCCTGCGAGAATTCCTGTTGATCGCCCGCGCTCAAATACATCTTCGGACGCCGCAGGAATGAATTCGCGGCACCGATCAGGTCCGTCGCCAGCGAGCCGGCGCGAAACATCTGCCGGAACAGAATGGTCTGCGCGATGTGATTCCAGGCGTCCGCGGACGATGGATCGCGCGATGCCTCGGCGCGAAATTCCGTCAGCGCTTCGTCGTATTCCAGGTTGTAGAAGTGTTGAAACCCCGGATCCGCCAACGGGTCCGGCGGCCGCACATCCGCGTGCGCCGCCATCGCCACCCCCGCCACCACCAGCGCCAGCCTCATAACTTCCATTAGACGAGTTTTTGCCCGCTTCGATTCAAAGCCTCCAGGCCCCAGCCGGCATGCTCCCGAATCACGGCGTCTTCATGGCGCGCCAGATGCTCCAGCGGCTCGCGATATTTCGCCTGCCCGCTATTGCCCATCGCTACCGCGACGTTGCGCAGAAACCCGGCGTATTTCGGGCGCGCCATCGGGCTCCCCTTGAACAGTTCCCGGAACTCAGCTTCGGAAAGATAGGCGCAGGTTTCCAGATCGAGCGCCGAGTTCACCGCTGGAAACGCCTCCGTCGCCGGAGCCTTCCAGTTCCACGGGCACACATCCTGGCAGTCGTCGCAACCGAACACATGCCCGCCGATCGCCTCCCGACATTCTTCCGGAATCGATCCCTTCAGCTCGATGGTGAAGTAGGCGATGCAGCTGCGCGCGTCGATTCTCCAGGAATCTCCGTCGCGGACAATCGCTTGTGTCGGACATACCTCGATGCAGCGCATGCATGTCCCGCAGCGGTCGCGTGGCGGAGCGTCGGCCTCGATCTCCAGCGTGGTCACGACCTCGCCCAGAAAGAACCAGGACCCCAGTGGCTCATTGATCAGGCAGGTGTTTCTTCCGATCCACCCGAGCCCCGCCAGCCGCGCGAAAGTGCGCTCCAGAATCGGCGCGGTGTCGATGCAGATTTTCGCTTCGAAGCCCTCGTGTTCCCGAAGCCGCGCGACCATTCGTTCGAGCGCGTCCCGCATCACGTCGTGATAGTCCGCGCCCAGCGCATAACGTGAGACGATCGCCGTCCCCTGCGGCCGCGGCTGATTATAAAGCTTGCCGACGCAGATCACCGAACGCGCTCCCGGCAACAGGTTCGCGACGTCCCGCCGGATCGCTGCGCGACGGTCCGTCAGGTATCCCATCTTTCCGGCCATCCCCGCTGCCACCCACGCCTCATAACGGGCGAAATCCTCCGGAGGGTCCGCCGGCGCGATACCGGCCAGCTCGAAGCCGCACTCGCGCGCGATCTGTTTTACCTGCCCGGCTTCAATCATGTCTCGCTAACAATCATTTCTCTGTAACCAGTTTCCCTGATAATGAAGGTTATGCCAGGTGCCGGTAAGTTCCGCGTCGGGCTGGTGCAGACCAGCTGCGCCGTCGACCCGAACGAAAATTTCGCCAAAGCGCAGTGGAAGATTCGCGAAGCCGCCGGACGCGGCGCGCAGATCATTTGCCTGCAGGAATTGTTTCGCTCCCAATATTTCTGCCGCGAGGAGAATCATGCCCTCTTCGCGCTCGCCGAATCCATCCCTGGCCCCTCCACCGACGCTCTGGGCGACCTCGCGCGCGAGCTGGGTGTCGTCATCGTCGCCTCTTTGTTCGAGCGCCGCGCCGCGGGTCTCTATCACAACACCGCGGCGATCCTGGGCACCGACGGCAACATCGCCGGGATCTATCGCAAGATGCACATCCCCGACGATCCCCTGTATTTTGAAAAATTTTATTTCACGCCCGGCGATTTGGGATTTCTCAATTTCGACACCGACTTTGGCCGCATCGGCGTGCTGGTCTGTTGGGACCAGTGGTATCCCGAAGGCGCGCGCCTCTCCGCACTCTCCGGCGCCAATATTCTGTTCTATCCCACCGCGATCGGCTGGCATCCCAGCGAAAAAGAGCAGTACGGCGCGGCGCAGCTCGATGCCTGGCGCACCATTCAACGCGCTCACGCCATCGCCAACGGAATTTACGTCGCCGCCGTGAATCGCGTCGGGTTCGAAGGCCCGCCGGAGCACGGCCTCGAATTCTGGGGCTCCTCGTTTGTGGCCGACCCCTTTGGACAAATCGTCGCCGAAGCGTCATCTGACAAAGAAGAAACGTTGATTGTCGAATGCGATCCCCGCCGCATGGAGGAAGTCCGCCAGAACTGGCCCTTCCTGCGCGACCGCCGCATCGACGCGTATGCCCCGATCCTGAACCGATGGCTCGCCCAGTAAAGTTGTCCATGCCGGCCGAGTGGGAGCCGCATGAAGCCACTTGGCTCGCCTGGCCTCACGAAAAAACCGACTGGCCGGGGAAATTCGAGCCCATCCCATGGCTCTATGGCGAAATTGTGCGTCACCTGGCTCGCGTCGAACGCGTGCGCATCATCGTCGACGACGCGGCCTCCGAACATCGCGTGCGCCGCATTCTGAAGAAGTGCCACGTCGATGTGAACGCCGTCGACTTTTTGCATCACGCCACCAATCGGAGCTGGACGCGGGATTACTGCCCCATCTTCGTGAGAGATTCGCGCGCCAACGTCTCCATGACCCATTGGTGCTTCAACGGCTGGGCCAAATACGACAACTTCGAGCATGATACCGATCTCCCGCGCGCCATCGCGGAGAAATTCGGCATCCACCGCGTCGAGCCCGGCTTGGTCCTCGAAGGCGGCAGTATCGACGTCAACGGGGCAGGGAAGCTGCTCACCACCGAGGAGTGCCTGCTCTCCGCCGTGCAGGCGCGTAATCCCGGAGTATCGCGCCGCGACCTGGAGCGCGCATTCAAAACGTATCTCGGCATTGGCGAAACCATCTGGCTGAACCGCGGCATCGCCGGCGACGATACTCATGGTCATGTTGACGACCTCGCGCGCTTCACCTCGCGCGATACCGTGGTCACCGTGATCGAGCCCGACAGATCCGACGAAAATCACGAGCCGCTTAAAGAAAATCTAGCGCGTTTGCGTTCCCGCGGCGATCTGCGCATCGCGACCCTCCCCATGCCGGAGCCCGTTTTCTTCAACGGCCAGCGCCTGCCGGCGAGCTATGCGAATTTCTACATCGCCAATGGAATCGTGCTCGCGCCAGTGTTCGGCGACCCGAACGATCGCGTCGCGCTGAACACGCTCTCGCGTCTGTTCCCCGATCGCGAAGTCATCGGCATCTATTCCCGCGACCTGGTTCTGGGCCTCGGCACGCTGCACTGCATGACCCAGCAGCAACCCGCGTCATCCTGAACCGTGCCGGAGCCGCGCCCAAAGGAAGCGGTGGATCCCGAACTACACAATCAGATGACCCGCGCCGAAAAGGAGCGGTGGATGGTCGTTTTTACGCGAATCAGGCTAAAAATAGAGTTGCCAAGCCGCTCCCATCTCTGCTAGCATAGAGTTTCCCAACTACTTCGCAAAGGAGGCAGCTATTCGTGTCCACTGATGTACCCGCAACACTGAACTTCGATAAGTGCCGCCTCGCGATCGCGGTCCTTCGTTAGTCACCCCTCAACAATTTTCAGTTACAAAGTACGGCATCCGAGGAAAGGAGCCGATGCCCATGACCTATCTCTATTCTCATCGCGAAATCGTGCGCGCCGAGGAGCGTATCCCCTCCCTGGATTACCGCACGCTGCTGTCTGAACTCGGCAATCTGACCGAGCTCGGCGTCATCGCGCCCGAATCGCCGGCAACTATGCTGGTGGTCGCGCGGCTCATCGATCGCTCCCGCATTGTGCGCTCCGGCGTCACCGCGGTGGAACTGCGCGCCGCCATGCGCGCTTATCTGAAACAACGCGAGCCTGTCTACTCCGTCGTGAAAGCTATCGATCGGGCCATGGAAACGGCGCTCGAAAACGAGGGCGAAAATGAGGGATTGAAAAAGGACGGGCTAGAAGATGAAGGCCAGACCGCCGCGCACCGCGCGTGGTGAGTTCGTCAATAGCGCCTTGCGTCCGGCGGCGTCCAGCGGCAGATAACCCTGCGCCAGCAGGTTCTGCAGTTCGGCCGTCGCCTCCAGGCGTCCGGCGATTCCGGGGAAAATCGGAAGCGGTTGCCGCACCCGGATATTCCATCCGACGGTCTGCAGCGCATCCTCGGTCAGGAATACATGATCCGGCATCATCACTCGCGGGTCGGTCCAGCCGTAGCTGCTGGTCAGCCGCGTCCCCGCGCGCGGCAGCGTCGCTGTAACGCTCGCCGTCAGCCAGGGACGGTCCACTTCATGGATCAAACCGCGCACGTCGGCCGCCGTGTTGGAGACCGCCACACGGTCGTCGGCGGCCAGCGCGCCGGTGTGTCCCGCCGAAAGCGACGCCGTCACGTGATCGCCCAAAGCCTGCTTCGCCGAAAACACATATCCGATGCGATTGTAGCTGCCGACATTAAAAATCCGGTCCGTGCTGCCTAAATCCGGCAGCGTTTCGGTCCACGGCACGAACCCGCGGCCGCCCGATAGCATGAACGCCGCGTTGGTCACGGCTTCACTGTAAACCCCGACCGAATACGTGCGGCTGCCTTCGACGCGCTGATAGCCCAGCTCGAAACTCTGCGTACGCTGCACCTGCGGCTGATTGTCGCGCAGCGAAATCCGGGGCAGCAGCGCCAGCGCCGCCAGATCCTGGTTCAAGGCCTCGTTCGATTCCGGACCCGCATTGCCTACCGCCAGATCGGTCGGCTCCGCTCCGTCCGAGTAAGCGAATCGGACCGAGCCCTGGCGTCCCAGGTCGTACGTCGCCCGCGCGAACGGACTCACGTAATTCAGCCTTTGCAGGAACGTCACCGACTCCACGCTCATGCCGTATTCCAGATGCAAATCGTCGGTCAGGTCGATCTTGTCGCGTACCGCCAGTGACATGGTGCGCATCGCCGGACCCGAATCCGTCGTGGCGATCGCGTCGCGATTCGGCAGATATAATTGATGGACTGTCAGCGTCACCACCGGCCCCGAAGCCGCTTCACCCGCGGGCCCTCCCGCCGACCGCGAATAGCTGGTCCGGAATCCCACCGCCGGGATGGTCGAGTTGCCCACGTAACCCACGTTGCCGCTGAATTGCAAGCGCGTGCTGCCGTAAAGCGAGGTCGCCACCGCGAACGCCGTGCCCAGATCCTCCTGGCTGCCATTGGTAAAGGATTCTCCATCGCCCGCCGACAATCGCAGCACGCCCGTCACATCCGAGAAAATCGACGAAGAATTCGACGGCGTCGAACTGGTCGATACCGGCAGGATCCGCAGAATTGGCCGGGTAGGTTGAGAAGAGCGTAGGACCCATTTCCAGTCGTCGGTCATCAGCGTCCCGCGTGAGGGACCGGACGACACCAGGTCGATGCTGCTCAACAGATTCGCCATGCTGATCTGAAGCATGTTTTCCGACCCCGCCGCGATCGCGATATTGCGCCGCACCGCCGGAACAAAACTCGCCAGTGTGACTCGCAGGGAATAGAGGTCCGCCGGCAGCCGGTCGAACGCAAAGCGGCCCTGCTCGTTGGTCAGGGATTGCCGGATGAGCTGGTCGTAGCGGTTAAAAAGCAATACCGTGGCGCCCATCTGCGTGACACCGGAAGCGCTCTTTACCTGGCCTAGCAGACCGCCTGTCAGCGGAACCGGCGAGCCTGCGTACACTAGCGGCGCCAGGGTTGCGATCCCTGTCAAGACCCCGAGAGTAAACAGAGGCGTCCGTGTCATTCGGCCGCGTTACCGCCAGTCCTATGTTATCGTAAACGTCGCCGTGGGAGTGACCGTCTGGTTCCGTACTTTATCGGTCACTTTCATCTTCAGAGTGTAGCTTCCCGGAGCCAGCGTCTTCAGCGGCAGGATCTTTTCCACCGTCACCTGCGATGCCCCGCCGGGCAGCGACGCCACTTCCTCGCTATAGTCAAACACCTTTTCGTTGGACCCGTTCTTGGTGATCTCGTATTCCACCGTTCCGTTCGGCTTCTTGGTCTTCTCGTCCGGTTGGAAATTGTACAACTGGACGTAAATTCCCAGCTTCTCGTCCGGTTTGAAATCGTCGCCCAGCCTCGGCCGGACTTTCGTCGTCCCGATCACGAATGGTCCCACGCCGATGTTCTTGGTCGGCACCTTTTCGATCAGATCCGCCAGGATCAGCGAGCTCGCGCCCAGCGTGTCGTCGTCCAGATGAGGCACGTCCAGCGCCACCGGATAGCTGGTCATGTTCCCGCCCACGATATCCTTGGCCGCGATGTTCAGCCGGTAGCGTCCCGGCTTCAACGGAATCTGCTTCTGATAAATGTTGACCCCGTTCATCGCCTGCTGCAGCATCTCGGTCGGAACCGGCACCTGGATCAGGTCCTCGAAATAGGTCACCGGACGTCCCGAAATCGTCGTGACGCGCCCATACAGGTTCACCGTCGCCGTCGAGACTCCTTCTTTGTCCTTGAACTGCAAATCCTTGCGCGAGAACTGCACCGTTATGTTGGTCAGCACCGACGATCCCGTCACCGGAATATAATCCGCCTGGACTTTCATCGGCAGCAGGTTGTATTTAATGGTCGAATTGACCGCCGCTTCCAGATCCTTGTACTTGATGGCCGGCGGCTTCTGCAGCTTCGCGAACTGCTCGATGCGGCTGAATTCGTTCATGCTCTCCGGCAGCGGCATGCTGCCGGTACCCATATGCGTGCCGTCCGTGCGCGTGAACCGGTCGTTCTTGCAGGCCATGCCCATCTGCTCCATCATGGTCAAGCCCGCGCCCGGAACATACAGCAGCGCGTCTTTTTCCGATGGATCCATCGACATGTGATATTCGCCGGACATCGTGGTGTCCACGAACTCGATATTCACGTCGTTGCCGATGCCTTCGATATAGCGATAGCGCCAATCTTCAAAGGGATACGTGGAAGTGGTTCCGCCGCCCTCTTCATAAGGACGCTCGTAGGTTCCACCCGACGGATGCGAATCGATCTCGTCCGGCGGTCCATACTCGATATAAATCCGTCCGCGGTCCGTCTTCCATCCCGGAATGCCCGACGCAAAGTGCTCGTTGCAGTAAGCGATGCGCCGGTAATGTTCCTCGCGAAACTCGTTTTCCTCGGTGTCCGGAGTCGGATCGCGCCGCAGCCAGAACTGCTCGATAAACTGCTCGCGCTCCTCATCGGTCTGGAGCTGTTTGAACGACTTCTTCTCTTCGTCGGTGATAATGTAGACGACGTCTTCATCCAGCCACTTCTTATAAGGCGTCTCCAGTTCCTTGCGCAGCCTCGCCGCCTGCTTCTTTTTTTCCTTCTCGGTCATCGGCTTGGCGACGGTCTCTTTCTTGACCGTCGAGCTGGAACTGCCCGACGTTTGCGCCGGTGCCGGTGAAGCCAGAAGGGCAAATACACCAGCCGCCGAACAGGAAAAAAGAAACAGTTTGGACCGCATAGGTTTGTGCACCTTCAACCCCTGATTCTACGCTGGATCTTAGACGAGGGCAACCACCCGCGGGTTTCCTCTTCCCGGCGTCTGTACAATGTGTAAATGTCCCACCCCCAGTCGCGTCCCGTCGAGCTTTTCCTCGGCCCGTCCGAGAGCCGTTCCGGCGAGCCCCTGAACATCGTCGGCTCACTCATGTACATCAAGCTAACCGGCAAAGATACCGGCGGGGCTTTCTCCCTGATGCACAACGTGATTCCGCCCGGCGGCGGATCGCCTGTTCACGTGCATCATCGCGAAGACGAGAGCTTTTATGTCCTCGAAGGCGACTTCGCGTTCGAGCTGGACGGCCGCCGCATCGAGGCTCATGCCGGCGATTTCCTGCGCGCGCCGCGGGACGTCCCCCACATCTTCCAGAACATCGGCTCCACCACCGGAAAACTGATCCTGATTGCCGAGCCCGCCGGCCTCGAAGATTTCTTCGTCGAGCTTTCGAAGGCCAGCGGTGTTCTCGATCTCGGAACGCTGGTTCCCCTGTTCCAAAAGTACGGCCTGGAGCTGCTTGGACCTCCCAAATCCTTAAAGTAACTGGTACCCGTCGACGGCCAGGTGCTAGTCTACTTATTTAATGATGTCTCGTTGTTTCCCTGTTTTCCTGGCGATCGCCGCCGTAGCCTCCGCCGCCGCTCTCGATTTGGACGGCCACGCCCGCGATCCTTTCCAATCCCAGGCGCGCGCCCGCGTCTTCATTTTTGTCCGGAGCGATTGCCCCATCAGCAACCGTTACGCTCCCGAATTGCGCCGCATCGCCACCGAGTTTCAGGATCAGTCCGTCGAATTCTGGATCGTTTATCCCGATCCCGCCGACACTGCCGCCGGGATCGCCAAACACATCGCGGATTTCGGATTCCCCGGACATCCCATTCGTGATCCTCAGCACGAGCTGGTCAAACGAGCCCATGCCGACACCGCTCCCGAAGCCGCCGTGTTCGATTCCGAAGGCAAACTTCTCTATCATGGCCGGGTCAATGATCTGTGGGTCGACGTGGGCGTCGCCCGCCCCATGGCTCGCACTCATGACCTCGAAGACGCCATCTCGGCCGTGCTCGAAGGACGGCCCGTCAAGCAGCCCGAAACGCGAGCCATCGGGTGCTCCCTTGCCGACGTGAAGTGACGCGTCCGATGAAGCGGCTGCTTTTCCTCGTCGCTCTTCCGGCCCTGGCCCAATCCCCGACCTTCGTCCACGACATCGCACCCATCGTCTATCAGAAGTGCGCCACCTGCCATCGCCCTGGCGAATCCGGACCGTTTTCCCTGATTACGTACGCCGACGTCAAGAAACACGCCCGCCAGATCGCCGACGTCACCCGCCGCCGCTTCATGCCTCCCTGGCTCCCCGAGCCCGGCTACGGTGATTTTCAGGGCGACCTCCGCCTCAGCGACGCCCAGATCAAAACTTTTTCCGATTGGGCCGCCGCCGGAGCGCCGGAGGGTCCCGCCGCCGAGACCCCGCCGCCTCCAAAATTCACCGTGGGATGGCAGCTCGGCCCGCCCGATCTCATCCTCGAAGCGCCCAAGCCTTACACGGTCCCCGCCGAAGGCTCCGACGTCTACTGGAATTTCATCTTCACCGCCACGAACCAAGCCACTCGCTGGGTCCGCGCCATCGAAATCCGCCCCGGCAACGCTCGTCTGCTGCATCACGCCAACCTGTACGTCGATCGGGCCCGGTCCGCCCGCAATCAGGAAACCTCCCCCGGCTCCGGCTTCCCCGGCATGGACCCCATCATCGAGCGCAGCATCTTCGAACCCGACGACGGACACTTCCTCTATTGGAAGCCCGGCGGCATCCCGTACTCTGAAATGGACGGCCTCGCCTGGCGTCTCGATCCCGGTAACGATCTGGTCCTCAACGCGCACATGCAGCCCGACGGCAAGCCCGAGCAGCTTCGCCCCGAAATCGGCCTCTATTTCACTGATAAGCCTCGCCAGTTTTATCCCATGATCGTGCAACTGGAGCACGACGGCGCAATCAACATCCCTCCCGGAGACCGTGATTTCCTGGTATCCGACGATTTTAAATTGCCCATGGATTTATATGTGCTGGCGATCTATCCGCACGCGCATTATCTCGGAAAAACGCTCGAATCCTATGCCACGTTGCCGGATGGCAAGAAGAAATGGCTGATTCGCATCCCCGACTGGAATCGCAACTGGGAAGCCGTCTATCGCTACCGCGACCCCGTCCTGCTCCCCAAGGGCACCGTCATTTCAATGCGTTTTCACTACGATAATTCCGCGGCGAATCCACGCAACCCGCACGATCCGCCGGTCCGCGTGATCGCCGGCAACAAAGCCACCGATGAAATGGCGCATCTCTATTTGCAGGTGATGCCTCCCGGCACGCACGACCGCCGTCTCGAACTTCAGGAAGCCGTTCTGCGCCACCGCCTCGATAAATATCCAGGCGACCCGAAGGCTCATTTGAATCTCGGCGCCATCCGTCTCGCCCGTCTGGACCCTCCCGGCGCTTCGGTCGAACTGCAGCAGTCCGTCCGCCTCGATCCTCGCAATCCGGAAGCCAGAAATATGCTCGGCTCCGCGCTTCTCGCCCTGGGCCGGACGTCCGAGGCGATCGCGCAATTCGAGGCCGCGATCAAGCTCCGTCCCGATTACGAAAACGCCCGCTACAACCTCGCCAGGGCCCTGATCAAAACCGGCCACCTCGACCAGGCGCTCGATAATTTCCGCCAAGTGGTCGCCGCCTATCCCAAGGATCCCGCCGCCCACAACGGACTCGGCGAGCTCCTGTTCATGCAAGGCAAATATGCCGAGGCGATCGAGCAGTTCGATCAGGCCCTCGCCCTCGATCCCTCCAGCGCCATCGCAAAAAAGAATCGCGAGCAGGCCGCCGCGCATTTATCTAAGTAGCCTACTTTGTCAAAGCCTCGGTTTGTAAAAATAGAATCTTCATGAATCTTCTCAGCCCCTACACCCTGCGCGGAGTGACCCTGCGCAATCGGATCGTCGTGTCCCCCATGTGCCAGTATTCTTCGGTCGACGGTTTCGCCGACGATTGGCATCTGGTCCACCTCGGCAGCCGCGCCGCCGGAGGCGCCGGCCTGGTATTCGTCGAAGCCACCGCCGTCACCGCGCAAGGCCGCATCAGTCCCGGCGACAACGGCATCTATCACGATCGCCACGTCGAGATGCTCGCCCGCATCGCCGACTTTATTCATCGCATGGGATCGGTGGCCGGCATTCAGATCGCCCACGCCGGACGCAAAGGGAGCTGCCAGCCTCCATGGCTAGGCGGCGCGCGCATCGTCAATCCCGAGGAAGGCGCCTATCCCGTAATCGCCCCCAGCGCGATCCCGTTCCGCGAAACCGATCCCGCGCCGATCGCCCTCGATGAACCCGGCATCCGCGCCGTCGTCGACGCGTTCGTAGCCGCCGCCCGCCGCTCCGTCGCCGCCGGATTCCGCGTCATCGAACTTCACAACGCCCACGGCTACCTGCTTCACGAATTTCTCTCGCCGCTCTCCAATCACCGCACCGATCAATACGGAGGCAGCTTCGAAAATCGCACTCGCCTGACTCTCGAAGTGGTCACCGCGATCCGCCGCGTCATCCCCGACTCGATGCCCCTGTTCGTCCGCATTTCCGCCACCGATTGGGTCGAAGGCGGCTGGGATCTCGACCAATCCATCGAGCTCGCCCGAGCCTTGAAACCGCTCGGCGTCGATCTGATGGATTGTTCCAGCGGCGCTCTGGTCCCCTACGCGAAAATCCCGATCTCGCCCGGCTTCCAGGTCCCCTTCGCCGCCGCGATTCGTGAAAAGGCCGCAATCCCCACCGGAGCCGTCGGCAAAATCACCGATTCTCATCAGGCCAACGAAATCATCACCAGCGGCAAAGCCGACCTGACCCTCCTCGCCCGCGAAATGCTTCGCGAGCCCTACTGGCCCATCAAAGCCGCCCTAGCCCTGGGCGAACCACCCGCGTGGCCGCTCCAATACGGCTACGCCGTCGCCCGCCCGTGAAACCGGAACGGTACTCGTAACGCCGTTATTCCGCCCCCCGACCCCCGACCCCTCGCGACCAATGCCATCCTAGGAATTGGCCGCGACCATCATCTTCCTCGCGACGTACCTCGTCCTAGCCATCGGCCGCATGCCCGGCCTTCGCATCGATCGCACCGGAGCCGCCATCATCGGCGCCAGCCTCATGGTCGCCTCGAACGTCCTCACCCTCGACCAGGCCTTCGCTGCGATCAATCTCAATACCATCGTGCTTCTCTTCGGCATGATGATCGTCGTCGCGAACCTCCGCATCTCCGGATTTTTCGCCCTCGTCAGCGAGTGGGTGGTCGAGCATGCCCATCACCCCCTCACCCTTCTCTCCGCGATCGCCGCCGTCGCCGCCGTGCTCTCCGCCTTCTTCGTGAACGACACCGTCTGCCTGGTCCTCGCCCCGCTGGTCGCCGAAGTCACCTCGACCCTCAAGCGCAATCCGATCCCCTACCTGCTCGCCGTCGCCATGGCGTCCAACATCGGCAGCGTCGCCACCCTCACCGGCAACCCGCAGAACATGCTGATCGGCAGCTTCTCCGCCATCCCCTACACGACCTTTTCCAAATCCCTCGCCCCCATCGCCGCCCTCAGCCTGATCGTCTGCATCGCGATCCTGGCTTGGATCTACCGCGCCGAATTCCGCCACGCCCCCCAAGTCGAAGTCTCGCGCCGCGACATCCCCATCGACCATTTTCTGCTCATCAAATCCCTCGTCGTCTCCTTCGCGATGGTGATTTTCTTCTTCCTCGGCTGGCCCATCGCCAAAGTCGCCATCGTCGCCGGCGCGATTTTACTCATCACCCGCACCGTCCATCCCGAATCCGTCTATCAGCAAGTCGATTGGTCGCTCTTAGTCATGTTCGCCGGACTCTTCATCGTCGTCGCCGGCCTCGAACACAGTTCCATTGAGAACACCCTGGTCGACGCCGCCTCGCGCGCCCATCTCGATAACGGAGCCGTCCTCAGCACCATCTCCGCGATCCTCTCGAACATCGTGAGCAACGTCCCCGCCGTGCTGGTCTTCAAGCCTTTCATCGCGCACCTGTCGAATCCGCAACTCGGCTGGCTCCGTCTGGCGATGTCCTCGACCCTGGCCGGCAACTTGACCATCCTCGGCTCGGTCGCGAACCTGATCGTGGTCGAGCGATCCAAAGGAGTCGCCCAAATCACCTTCCGCGAATACTTCCGCGCCGGCCTGCCCGTCACGCTCGCGACGCTGCTGATCGGAATCCTGCTGCTCCGGTGATGCTCAAATATATCCTCCGCTATGCGCCAGCGCGGCGATCACGATCGCCACGACGCCAATCCCGATCCCGACCCCGATCAGTATGTTTCGCCCGGTATGGGACTTGGCGTGGAACAGCTTCACCGACGCGACTTCGTCGAAGTTGATTTGGCGCTCTCCCGAGCGCGCATCCACCAGCGTAAACCCGGTCTCCGCCACCGCTCCTCGGGAACCTCGTAATTTGTGTTGGTCCTTCAGGCGAACTTCGATGCCGGCCCCCACCGGCATGCTGGTGATCTGTGTCCGGACGCTCCCCGCGTCCGGAGCCGCCGTCGCCATGCGAGTCAACATCAAAGTACACGCGATGGCAATCAACGGACGAATCCGTCTGCAATTCGGCATGGTCATGACCTCCCCACTGCACCTGGGAGTCCAGCGCAATCGCCCTGATTTTCCACAATTTCATCCCCGCGCTGCGCCCTTTGCCCCACTTTTTCCCCCTGCGCCGCGACCACAGGGAGCGGTGGATGCCCGCATTTCTATTGTCCTGACACGCCCGAACGGCAGAACGAAATCCTGTCACCTCTTGAAGCGGAATGGATCTTCGGATGCAAGGATTCTAGGAGCACGGGATTTGTCGGCCGACGTTCGAAGGGAGGCAGTATGTCTCGGGTTGTCGTCTTGGGTGCGGGTATTTCGGGCCACACGGCCGCCATCTTCTTGAGGAAGTGGTTAAATCAGAACGATCAAGTGGTCGTGATCTCTCCTCAACCGGACTACAACTGGATCCCCTCCAACATCTGGGTCGGCGTCGGGTTGATGAACAAGGAAAAAGTCCTGGTCCCCCTCGCGCCCATCTACGCCCGCCATAACATCGAATTCAAACAAGCCCGGGCCATCGCCCTCTATCCCGAGGGCACCGCGGCCGATCCCGCCGCGCGAGTGGAATTCGAGTGGACTCTCGACCAAAAGCAGGGCCAGCGCGAATCCATCACCTACGATTTTTTGATCAACGCCACCGGTCCCAAACTCAATTTCGGTGCCACCGACGGGCTGGGGCCCGGCCAGAACAGTCTATCCGTTTGCACCGCGGATCATGCCGCCGAAACTTCGCGCGTCCTGCTCGAAATGATCGACCGCATGAAGCGCGGTGAAAAGAAGCGCTTCGTCGTCGGCGTCGGGCATGGCGGCTGCACCTGCGAGGGCGCGGCGTTTGAATATATCGTCAATCTGGAATTCGAGCTTCGCGCGCACGGCGTTCGCGATAAGGCGGACATCGTTTTTCTCACCAACGAGTATGAACTGGGCGATTTCGGCGTCAACGGCGTTCATATCCGGCGAGGCGGCTACGTTACGCCGGGGAAAATTTTCGCCGAGTCCCTCTTTGCCGAACGCGGCATTCAGTGGATCACCAAAGCCCATGTTCGATCGGTCGAGCCCGACAAAGCGCACGTCGAAACACTCGACCGCGGCCTGATGGACGTGCCCTTCGACTTCGCCATGCTCCTGCCGCCCTTTACCGGCGTTGGTCTGAAAGCGTTCGATCGCGCCGGCGCGGACATTTCGGCCAAACTATTCGCACCCAGCGGATTCATGAAAGTGGACGCGAATTATCAAAAGAAGCCTTTCGCGGATTGGAACGCCGCCGATTGGCCCCGCCACTACCAGAGTCCTGCTTACAAAAATCTGTTCGCCGCCGGAATCGCCTTCGCTCCTCCGCATCCCATTTCCGAACCGCATACCAACGCCGAAGGGCTCATGATCTCCCCCGCGCCGCCCCGCACGGGAATGCCCTCGGCCATGATCGGCAAGACCGTCGCTCATAACATCGTCGACATGCTCGGCGGAGTCGAGGCCCCCACTCACACCGCCTCGATGGCCGAAATGGGAGCGGCCTGCGTTGCTTCGGCCGGCGCCAATCCCTTCACCGGAACCGCCGTTTCTCTGACCGTATTCCCCATCGTTCCCGATTTTCAGCGTTACCCGGAATACGGCCGCGATCTGGAATCCACCTTCGGCGAAATCGGTCTCGCCGGCCATTGGATCAAGATCCTCCTCCATCACCTGTTTCTGCACAAAGCGCGGCTCAGGCCCGGCTGGTCGCTGATCCCGGAGTAGATATGACACCATCTTCAAAAGGCGATTGGTTGTACGCGACAAAGCCCACCCGGTGGACCCTGTTCCTTCGCACGTTTCTGCCGTACCAGGTGTGGCGATTCCTGCGGATCAACCTCAAAATGATCGCAATCATCGGCCGTAGCCATCACGGCGGCTGATCGGGTGCGTGAAGACGAGTCCAGCCACCCTACACACCGCGATCAGGCCGCCGCTCGAAACACGCAGTGAAATGGAAGGTGCTTCCGCTCCCCGGATTGCTCACCACCCATATCCGGCCATCCATCAGCTTCACGAGCCGTGAACATATCGTCAGCCCCAAACCGCTACCGCCGAACCGCCGGCTGGTCGATCCGTCCTCCTGCGTGAAAGCTTCAAAAATCATCTCCTGCTTGTCTTCAGGAATCCCGATCCCCGTATCGTGGACCTGCACATGAACGCACTCGCGACCTTCCGCCGCCGGCTCCACATCGATCCCCACCGTGACCGATCCCGCGCTCGTAAACTTGATCGCGTTGCCGATCAGGTTCAAAATGATCTGACGTAAACGCACCGGATCGCCCTTGAGGAATGTCGGCACTTGGGATGCGATCTGGCATTCCAGGCGCAATCCTTTCTGGGCCGCGCCAGGATCCATCAAATCCATACTCTGCTCGACGATTTCGCGCAGGTTGAACTCAATGGACTCCAGACTTAATTTGCCCGCCTCGATCTTCGAGAAGTCCAGAATGTCGTTGATGATCTTGAGCAGCGCGTCCGCCGACTGCCTTCACCGTCATCACGTACTCTCTCTGCTCGCTCGGAGCTCCGTCTCCAGAGCCAGATCCGTCATGCGCGATGATGCCGTTCATCGGAGTGCGGATCTCGTGGCTCATGTTCGCCAGGAACTCGCTCTTCATCCGGCTCGCCAACTCGGCGGTTTCTTTTGCGGAACGCAGCGCTTCCTCGGCCTGTTTTCGTTCTCGAATGTCGTGCAACACCGCCGCCTTGGAGATGATTTCACCATTCGGCCGCCTCACCAGGAACGCGCTCATCAGCACTTCGATGCTCTCCCCGCTAGAGGCATTTCTCATCGCCGACTCCCCTTGCCACTCGCCGTGCTGGACCAGTTGTGGAATCGCCTCTGCTTCGAAGCGCGCCCATTCCGAACTGGGATGCAGCTCGGAAATGTTGAGGCCGGCCGGTTCCATGCCGTCTGAAAAGCCCATCAGCCGCCGGCCGCTGGCATTCATGTACGTGACCTTGCCGCTCGGCGCCGCCATCACGATGGCATCGCTGCTCGCCTCCACCAGAGCCGCCATGTTGTAGGCCGATTCCTCGACGTGCTTTCGTTCGATGAACTGGGCAATGCCGCCCGCCACGGACGCAAAAGCCTGACTCGCTGCGTCTGTGATCGCTCCGCGCGTGAAGGCGGCCACCACACCCACCACGTGATCGTCCACTCGCAGCGGAAACCCGATGAAACCTGTCAACTTCTTCCCTCGCGCATATTCCGGATCGCCGCACCGTGGCGACCGATAAAAATCATTCGAAATATACGCCTCCGCATCGCTCGCAATCCGCCCGATCAGCGGCTCGGAAAGCGGGAGCCGCGCGAATTTGTCGTCGGTCGATACCACTTCCCCCGCGCTCGCCCAAAGTTTCAGCCCGGCGGATTCCGTATCCAGGGTCCAGACTCTGACAAACGAAGCGCCAATGTGTCGATTTAGAATTTCCGCGCACTTCTGGAGCCCTCCTCGAAGCGTCTCCGCGCTCACCAGCGAATCCGCGCTCTCCGCCACCAGTAACGATAATCGGTGCTGCTCCTCTCGCTCGGAGTCGGCTTGAACACGCTCCGAAGCGTCGATCGCAAACACCAGTTCCAGCCGGCGAGAGCCGCAGTCCAAGGCGTGCGTGACAATCTCCACCGGGAAAAGCGTCCCGTCTTTGCGGCGCTGAAGCCAATAGCCCATGGAATGGGATTGCGGATGGAAGACTTCCTCATCCAGGTGTTGTTCCAGTCTCCCCATCTGCGACGCCGGGCCAAGGTCGCGGATCGTCATTCTGGAGAATTCTTTTTGAGAATAGCCGTAACTCTTCGTGGCGGCCTTGTTAACCTCGATGAACCGAAGGCTGTCGCGGTCGTACAGCCACATCGGAATAGGACTCGTATGGAACATCCAGTTCAGACTGATATCGATCAATGCCGAACCGGCTGACGGGCCGTAACCCGGCCTGTCAATCATGGAAACCGTGTCTGGCATGGTCATGAAAACGAGAAAGCAAATTCGTGGCCAACGCCGTGAGGCGAAGCCATTAGTCTCCCGATAAAAACGCTCTTAGCGGAAGCCTCGGGCCTCATCTCCCACTTCAATAATTGCGTTGACTCCTGGTAGAGAATGCGGCGGAGTACTGGCCTGATACTCAATCGGGCATCAGTCCGGAAGCAGGTCTTGCGCCAATGGTGTCCGCATTATCCGGATGATTGAGCCTATTGGAAACAATAAATGAAGGACCTGCGAGCCCGGTGGGTGTTATCGCTCAATGTGTCAAAAGAGAAGTTCAGGACACCCAACGGTGGTCAGCCCCGCCGCGCTGCCTCGATCGCCGCGACATCGATTTTCGTCATGGTCATCATCGTCTCGAAAGCGCGCCTTGCCTCCGCGCCGCCCGCCGCCAGCGCATCGGTCAGCGTGCGCGGCGTGATCTGCCAGGAAAGGCCCCAGCGGTCTTTGCACCAGCCGCATTGACTCTCCGCGCCGCCATTCCCGACGATCGCATTCCAGTAGCGGTCCGTTTCTTCCTGATTGTCGGTCGCGATCTGGAAGGAAAATGCTTCACTGTGCTGGAACGCCGGGCCGCCGTTCAGCCCGAGGCACGGAATTCCCAGGACCGTAAACTCCACTGTCAGGACATCGCCCTTCTTGCCCGCTCGGATAGTCTGCTGGCGCATGATGAACCGCAGTCACTTTACTATCGGGAAAGGTAGCCGCATAAAAGTTCGCCGCGTCGAGGGCGTTCTTGTCGAACCACAGGCAGATTGTATTCTTTGGCTTCATGGCTGTGACACTCAACTCATCTTATGTGGATTTCGACGCGGCGTGCGCTGAAAGTTAAGACGTACGCACCACCTCCGCCGACGATGCGACCCGGCCGTGATCGTACAGCACCGGTGTGCCGTCGACGACGATGCGCATGCAGGCCTTGCCGTGCCCCAAAGCGTATTTGACCGTCGGATAGATTCGCGACGCCGTGATGGCAAAAGCCAAACTGACCAGGCCGAGCCGTCCCCAGCGCTTCACGATCGCCTCGCGATATTCATCGGCCGACGCATCGTGCGCCAGCGTGGCGCGCGTGAATTTCCACACCAGCGCGACGTCCTGCGGCATGGAGTCCGGATCATCGGTTAGCACTGCCCGCAGAACCGCGGGACTGACGCCGGCCCGCTCCGCCATCGCGACGCCCAACTGTGTGCAAGGCCCGCAGTCTTCATGGCGCACCGCGGTAATTCCGGCGGCGAACCACGGCTCCAGAGGGACGCCGCGACGAAACTGCCCCAGCGCGGCGGCGCGGGAAAACATCCATGCCGCCCGCGGACTCGCGTCGATCATGTCACGCATGTAGCTGGCATCGTATTTCCATTGCCGCTCGAACTTGTCAATCGCTTTCCGAAGGATCCATCGAATCATGTGCTTTCTCCTGTCTCTACCCGTGAGACGAAGCAGGTCTCCGCAGTGTGACAGGATCGCTGGACGATGCGCGGAAAACAAAACGTTACAACACCTAGTGCTTACGCGGAGCTTCGCGGCCGCGCGGGCTATGCATCGCCTGGCCGTGGAATTCTCGCCGGTGCGCCGCCGGAGCTTCACCTCGCGCAGGGAAACCGCCACGATAACCCTTGTGCACATCGAAATGGTGATCCACGTGGCCGTAGAAACGATCGGGCCCGTGGAACCAGGGCCCCGCGCCTATAAATACGCCGCCTGGAAACCAGTCCGGCCCATAGTATCCGTCCGGCGCGCAAGCGTAAGGCGGAGCCTCGTAGTATCCATAAGGACAGACCGGAGCCACGCCAAGCCCGACCGAAACATGTCCCGGTCCGCATCCGATCAGGAACAAGCTGCTCAACCCCAGAATACCGATGCTCAGTTTCAAAAATCGCACAACCGTTAGATGACCGTGCCAAGCAAATGTTTCCTGCCACCCGCAGGACGAAAGACGATCCGTGGAACAAAAGATGCAAGACGATCGCGGGAGGTTAAGCGTGCCAGAGAAAAAGACGATAGAAAAGGCCCGCGAGGACGCTCGCGAAGGTAAATCTCCATCGACCCAAGCCGGAGAATTTGTTCGCGAGGAAATGGATCATATCCGCGAGGGGAAACATGGAGCCCGTTCGACCAAGCAGGCGATCGCGATCGGACTTTCGCAAGCCCGGAGAGCAGGAGTAAATCTCCCGCCGCCGAAGGAAGGAAAAGCCCCACCGGAGACTCGCCGAAAAGCCGCCAGAGATAACGAGAAGGGCCAGGAATCGCCAGAGAAACGCCCGTCCCAAAAAAGGTCGCGAGCCATCCAATCGGCTTTGAAGCGTGAAGGGAAACAAGCCGCGTCCAGGAAGGCTCTCTCCGATCAGGCACGCTCCAGCGCCAGAAGCCGGAGCGCCGCGGATCGGAAAGCCGCCGCTCGCAAAGCGGTCCGGACCAAGGCCAAGGCGGCGCGGACCCGGGCAAGATAAATCGCCGAGCGGCCCCCGAGCACGAACATGGCAACGCAACAAATCGTCGTCATCGGAGCCTCAGCCGGCGGCGTAGAAATATTGCAGCTTGTCGTCGCGGGATTACCCGCGGATTTCAGTTGCGCAATCTTCGTGGTTCTGCACATCGGCCGCGGGATGAATGGCCGGAGCCTTTTGCCGGAAATATTGACCAGGGCTGGACCGTTGCCCGCGCGCCATCCCATCGACGGCGAAGAGTACCAACGTGGCCGGATCTATGTAGCCAGACCGGATTGTCACATGTCGCTCGATGACGGCGTGGCCGGTCTTGCCGAGATAAAACGTCGCGGCGGCGTTGCCATCGTCCAGGATCCCGCGACGGCATCCTTCGCGAGTATGCCTCTATCCGCGGTCGACCACGTCGATACCGATTACATCCTTCCACCACAAGAAATCGCCGGCGTCTTAACGGATCTGGCGATGAAAGATCGCGACGCGATTGAAGTGCCCGAACCCATGGAAAAAACGCTTTTGGAAACCAAATGTCCCGACTGCTCCGGTCCCTTGTGGGAAGAACGTCAGGGCAGGATTCTGGAGTATCGTTGCCGCGTCGGCCACGCTTACTCGCCGCTCGCTCTTGAGGAAGAACAGCAGAATGTCGTCGAGAAGGCGCTATGGACTTCCGTCATCACTCTGGAAAATGCAGCCTCGATGGCGGCCAGACTTCAGCCGGAGCTCAGTTCCGCTTCAGTGAAGGATGGTCGGGAGAAACGCGAGCATGCGGTCGCCATCAAGCGAATGCTAGGTCGACAGGATCAATGATAGCCCTGCAAAACCACGAAAGCGCGCATCGGGAACCTCAACGTCGAAAGCTGTTCTTCTGTAGTGCTTTGGTAGACGAAAGCAGGAACGTCCAGTGGACCGCTCCGCTCGCCTCAGCAAGATGCAAGGAGTGGAACGCGATATGTCGTCGAGTCGAGGCTTACCAGAATAATCAGTCACGATATCTCGTGAGGGATTCGAGGCGGCGAGTTGGTATTTCCCGTGATTCATCTATGCGTGGCCCTGCGTGCACGCGCCGGAACAGAATGGCGAGCGAATCGGCCCGTTCCGGGATCACGATGGGATGAATATCGTCAAAGATCACGAAGCCTACAGATGTCCCGCAGGTTTCCAAGATCCAGCGTTTCATGGAAATGTTCTTCCGGCTTTGGAGAGGGCCGCGCCTTGCGATCAACCAGCTCAATCCGAACATTCTCGAACTCGAAAGCATCTGTCTTGGTGTAGGCGAAGCGGTATTCCTCTTGGTAGGCAAATTTCTTGAGCTTCGTGGTCGTGATGAGATCTGGGATTGCCCACACGTTGCCCGGTAAATCATGGGCGTGGTAATAGCTGACCATTCGACTGACGTGTTTCTGATAGTCGCCAACGGTACCGGACGTCACCAGTGCTTCGGGCGGCAACGCTCTTTGCCACCGTTGAATAAATCTCAGCGGGTCACAGATTTCGACACATGCCTTGGCATCGAACTCCTGCTTCAGAGCATCGTTGAATGACATGCTCACGCAGTAGACGAATATTTCGTGCGCCTTGGTGATGAATTCCGCGCCCCGTTGTAGGGTCCCTTGGGTATGCTGCGTCAGGTTGTTTATCTCAAGACCGTTCAAGGGGCGGTAGAGTCGCGTTCCCTCGTATTCATCCCCCAGAACCTGAGCGGCCCTCGCGTCTTCATAGTCACGGTAATAGGATGCATTCCAACAGAACATGCTTCCATCGAGAAATTGGTCGGCGTGATCCGGATCGTGGAAGTACTTGAAACGACTGTGGCGCATGACCCAAAAGCATTTTACCGCCTGTCCGTTCTTGACGAAGAACAGGACATATTAACAAGACAAGGGACGAGCGCTCCGTCTCATCACGAAATTCCGAGCTATTTCACCGAGAATCACCACCTACAAATATTCTTTCCTCTTCTCCCTCAACCACATCGCACTTCCACCGAACCCCGAACTCAGAAACTCCGCATAAACTCGAGGCAGAGAGGCAGGTCCTTATCGACGTCCGGTCCACCGAATGATCGCGCACCGCGGGGGTCGCGAGTAAAGCGAAGGCTCCTTCTCCGCTGGGTTCGTTTCGTAAAAATGGGATCGATCCCACGAATACGTAGTTCTTTGACATGCAGGTAAGTCCGGCGCGGACGCGACAACTTCAATGCCTGTCGATCGCCGCCGCGGCCCACCGCCTTCTCTCCCGCCCCCGACCCTGCTAACCTTTTAGATTGCCCGATCAAAAATTGCAGATCATCCCCCTCGGCGGACTAGGCGAGTTCGGCATGAACTCCATGGCCATCCGTTACGGCGATGACATCATCGTGGTCGACGCCGGTATGATGTTCCCCGATGCCGAATTGCTCGGCGTCGATATCGTCACCCCCGACTTCACCTATCTCGAACAGAATTCCGAGCATGTCCGCGGCTCTGGTCCTCACCCACGGCCATGAGGATCACATCGGCGGCGTGCCCTTCCTGCTGGCGCAGCTCAACGTGCCGGTCTACGGCACCGCGTTCACGCTGGCGCTGGTCGAGCGGCGTCTCGAAGAGCACGGCATGATGGAGGACGCCAAGCTCCACACCGTCAAATCCGGACAGATGCTGGCGCTCGGACCTTTCTCCATCGAGTTCATTCACGTCACCCATTCGATTGTTCAGTGCGTCGCCCTGGCCATCACCACGCCGCTCGGCGTCATCATTCATACCGGCGATTTCAAGGTCGATCCCACCCCCACCGATAACGAGCTGTTCGACCTGCACACCCTCGCCGCCTACGGAAAGCGCGGCGTGCTGCTGCTCATGTCGGATTCCACCAACGTCGATCGCCCCGGCTACACCGAAAGCGAGCGAGCCGTCGGCCCGCGTCTCGAAGACCTGTTCGTCCGCTCCCAGCGCCGCCTGGTGATCACCTGTTTCAGCAGCTCCATTCATCGTCTACAGCAGATTCTCGACCTCGCGCAGGAGTACGGCCGCAAAGTCGCTTTCCTCGGACGCAGCATGCATGACGACCACTGAGATCGCCCACGACCTCGGCCTGCTCACCGTTCCCAACGGCATCCTGCTTCGACCTCAGGACGTGATGCAGACCGCGCCGTCGAAAACCGTGGTGGTCGTTTCCGGCACCCAAGGCGAGCCGATGTCGGCCATGTCCCGCGTCGCCGTCGACAATCACAAGTCTCTGTCCATCGAGCCCGGCGACACCGTCGCGCTCAGCGCCCGCATCATTCCCGGAAATGAAAAGGCGATTTACCGGATGATGAATCACCTGGCGCGCCGCGGCGCCGATATCGTCTACGGTTCCATGAATCCGCCGATTCACGTTTCCGGCCACGGCAGCGCCGAAGAGCTTCGCCTGGTGCTGAATCTGGTCCGGCCGAAGTATTTTCTGCCCGATCCACGGCGAATACCGCCAGCTCGCCAAGCACGCCCAGCTCGCCCAGCATTTGAGCCACTGGGGACTCGAAGGGACCTTCATCCTCGAATCCGGCGAAACGCTGGAGATCGATAACAAGGGCGCACGCCAGGGCGAGACCGTGACCGTCGGCCGCGTGTGCATCGACTCCGGCACGCTCGATGAAGTGGTGGAGGACATGGTGATTCGCGATCGCCGCCATCTTTCTGAAGACGGTTTCGTGCTGCCCATCATCGCCATCAACAAGCACAGCGGCAAATCCGAAGGCCTGCCGGAAATCGTGAGCCGCGGCTTCATGTCGATGGAGGATTCCTCGGAGATTCTGCAACAGGCGCGCCAGGTTGTGCTCAAGACGCTCGAATCGTCCAGTCAGGAAGAACGCGGCGACTGGGGCGTCATGCAGGAGAAAATCCGCGCCGACCTGAAGCGCTTCCTGACCAAGCAGACCTCCCGCCGGCCTCTGATCATGCCGGTTATTTTAGAAGTGTGAAGGACCGGATCTCGCGAGTCCGCCGCATCTGCTCCGCTCTGCCGGACACCAGCGAAAAGTTGTCGCACGGCGAGCCGACCTTCTTCGTCCGCAAGCGGGTGTTCGCCATGATCTCCAACAACCACCACCATGACGGTCACGTGGCGGTGTGGATCCCCGCCGCCGAAGGCGAGCAGGCCAGGCTGATCGAATCGGATCCGAAGAAATTCTATCGCCCGCCGTACGTTGGAGTGAAAGGTTGGGTGGGCATCGAGCTCGCCGAAGTCGACGACGATGAACTGGGCATGCTTCTCACCGAAGCCTGGCAACTGATTTCACGCAAGAAATAGGAACGGGCGTTCTCCCGCCGCTTTACGATACCAGCGCGTGCGCGACGCGGGTCGCCAGTTGGTCGAAGCTCAGGATCTCGTACAGCGTCGGATCCGACATGATCCGGTTCACCAGCGCGAAATGCATCGCGTGACCGGCCTTCTCCGCGATCACGTGGCCCAGCAGCGGCTTGCCGATCAGCGCCAGATCGCCGATCAGATCCAGCGCCTTGTGCCGGCAGCATTCGTCGCGAACCGCAGGCCGCCGGGATTCAGAATCGACCGGCGATCGAAGCACACCGCGTTTTCGAGCGACGCGCCGCGAATCAGACCCATGTTGCGCATCTGGTCCAGCTCGTATTCGAACCCGAAGGTGCGCGCCGGCGCGAGTTCCGCGGCGTAACGCTCCGGCGTCACTTCCATTTCGAGCATCTGACGCCCCACCAGCGGATGATCGAAGAACACGTCGCAGGTGAGCAGAAAGCGGTCCGACGGAAGAATGCTGATCCGCTTGCCGCCGCCTTCCACCGACACCGGCCGCCGGATTCGCAGAAATCGCCTGCGCCGTGCGGAATGCTTGATGCCCGCCGACGCGGATCAGATCGACGAACGGCATCCCGCTGCCGTCCAGAATCGGCACTTCCAGGTTGTCGATCTCGACGAAGGCGTTGTCGATGCTCATGCTGTAGAACACGCTGAGCAAATGCTCGGTGGTCGAAATCAGCACGCCTTGCCGCATCAGGCTGGTGGCGTAGCTGACCTTCTGCACGTAGCGCCAGCTCGCCGGGATGGTGAAGCCGTCGAGGTCGGTGCGGATGAAGACGATTCCGGTCGACGGCGGGGCCGGAAGGATCCGGATGCGGACCGGAACACCCGAATGAAGGCCTACGCCCGATGCCTCCACCGGCCGCTGCACGGTGGTTTCAAATCGCAAATAGAATGCCTCCAGCTGTCTGCTCCAGACCACTCCATTCTTATTGTAATGACGTACCGGACGTCAAGGCTAGTTTACTGATATAAAAAAGACTTCTAAACTGTTGACGTGTGGTATTTTAGACACAGTTAGGGGTTTCGGCTGTGGCGATTTTGCACATGCTGCAGCTATACTATGGATGAAGTGCCGCGCCTCTTCCTGATCGATTCCTTCGGCTTCATCTTCCGCGCCTATCATGCGCGCGCCCGGTCCGGCGCGCCGCCGATGCGCACCGCGTCCGGCATTCAGACCGAAGCCGTCTACATCTTTCACAACATGGTGCGCCGCATCTGCAGCCGCGTCATAAGCCGGAATATCTGGCGGCGATTTTCGAAAGCGAAGGCCCCACCTTTCGCGACGAGGCGTTCGAGGCCTACAAAGCCAACCGCACCGAGACGCCGCCGGATCTGCTGGAGCAGATTCCCTGGATTCGGAAGACGCTCGAGGCGATGCGCATTCCGGTGCTGGAATATCCCGGGTTCGAAGCCGACGACGTGATCGGCACGCTGGCCGCAGCGCGCGGTGGAGCAGGGCATCGAAGTAGTCATCGTGTCGAGCGACAAAGACATGCTGCAACTGGTGAACGATCGCGTGCGCATGCTGAATCCCGATGAAGGACGATCTGGTCTACGACGCCGCGGAGACCGAGAAGTTCATGGGCGTGCAGCCCGTCGCAGGTGGCCGATCTGCTGGCGCTGAAGGGCGACACCGTCGACAACATTCCGGGCGCGCCGGGCATCGGCGAAAAGGGCGCGAAGGATCTGATCGTACGCTTCGGGTCGGTGGAAGAACGCGCATCGAACACGCCGCCGAAGTCGAGCGGAAGATGTATCGCGAAAGCCTGCAGAACAATCGCGAGCAGATCCTGCTGAGCAAGAAGCTGGCGACCATTCATTGCGACGTTCCGATGCCGCTCGACCTCGAGTCGCGTGCAGGTCCGCGAGCCCGATCGTCGCAGCGCTGCGCGAGCTCTATAAGACGCTCGAATTTTCGAGCCTGCTGCGCGATCTGGCGCCGCCGGCGAAGCCCGCAGCCGAGCGCGACTATCAGTCGCTTGCGATCCGCGAGCCGATCTGGACGCCTGGTTCGCAGCGCTCCCGCCAGGACGCTCCCGTTGCCGTGGCCGCCGGCGAAATGATGTCCGAAACGGTGTTCGGGTTTTCGGCCAAGCCGCGGCGAAGCTGCGATCCGCTCGCGCTCGGCGAAATTCCGCCGAACGCGCGACCGTCGCGCACGATATCAAGGCGCTGATCCGCCAGTTCGGCGAATGCCCGAATCTGCAGCACGACGTGATGCTGTACGGATTCCTGATCTCGGCCGATCCCGGCGGCATGCGATCTGCGCATCGCTCGCCGAACGTTATCTCGAACAGGAGCTCGACGCCGATCCGGCCAGCCACGCCGACGCCGTTCTCGCGCTCTATCAGAAGCTTCGCCCGGAAGTTGAAGCGCAGGGTTTGGCTGAGCTATACGAAACGATCGACCTGCCGCTGGTCCGTGGTTCTGGCGCGGATGGAGGACTGCGGCGTCCGCGTCGATCCCGAGCAGCTCCGCGTGCTCGAGCGTGCGCATGGAAGAGGAGATCGCGCGCCTCTCGGCTGAGATTTACGAGCTCGCCGGCAAAACCTTCAATATCAATTCGCCACAACAATTAGGCAAAGTATTGTTTGAGGATTTGAACCTCCCGTCGCCGGTGAAATACGGCAAGGGAAAAGCGATTTCCACCGCGGCGGACGTGCTCGAAGACCTGGCCGAAGAGCATCCCATCGCACGTAAAGTTTTGGAATACCGCCAGCTGGCGAAACTGAAGGGAACCTACGTCGATGCGCTGCCCGCTGCTGATCGATCCTTTCACCGGCCGCCTGCACACGACGTTCAATCAGGCGGGCGCGGCGACCGGGACGTCTGTCGTCGTCCAATCCCAATCTCCAGAACATTCCGATCCGCACCGAGCTGGGCCGCGAAATTCGCGCCGCGTTCGTGCCCCGTGCCGGGTTGGAAACTGATCGTCGCCGACTATTCGCAGATCGAGCTGCGCCTGCTGGCGCATATGTCGCACGATGCGGTGCTGGTCGACGCGTTCCGCAACGGCGAGGATATCCACACGCGCACCGCCGCCGAAGTTTTCGGCGTTCCTCCGCTGATGATCACGCCCGAGCATCGCCGCAACGCCAAAGCGGTGAACTTCGGAATCGTCTACGGGCAGACGCCGTTTGGTCTCGCGACCTCGCTGGGCATCGATCGCAAGGAAGCCGAGCGCTACATCCGGGCCTATTTCGAGCGCTACGCGGGCGTGCGCCGCTTCCTCGACCAGACCATCGCGGAGGTGCGGCGCACCGGCGTTGCTGTCAATCTGTTCGGGCGGCGCCGTCCGATTCCCGATATGCAGAGCCGCAATCCGAACGCCCGCAATTTCGCCGAGCGGACCGCGGTCAACACGCCGCTGCAAGGCACCGCGGCGGATCTGATCAAGCTGGCGATGATCCGCATCGACGAAAAACTTGCGGCGCATGCAGACCAAGATGCTGCTGCAGGTTCACGACGAACTGGTCTTCGAAGCTCCGCCGGAAGAAGTCGACGAGGTGCGGGAGATGGTGAAGTCGGAGATGGAATCGGTCCGCAAGCTGGACGTGCCGCTGGTGGTGGACGTGGGCGTGGGCGACAACTGGCGCGACGCGAAATAATTTGCAAGACGCGCTGACCGGCCTGATGCCTGTAGAATGAAAATCTAGCTCCTATGAATCGTCTGTTCGTCCCCATCGCTGTCGTTCTGTGCCTTTTGACTGCCTGCAAGCGGTCGGTTCCGGCGAACGTCGCCGCCACCGTCAACGGGCGTCCGATCACCTACGCCGATCTCGAAAAGCAATATCAGTCACAGTTCGCCACACCCAACGAAAAGGAAAGCGACGACCAGATCCAGATTCAGAAACTGGAAGTGCTGCGGACGCTGATCGACGGGGAAGTGATGCTACAGCGCGCCGAAAAACAGGGACTCATGGCCACCGACGCGGATGTGGAAGCCAAGTACAACGAGCTGAAAGCGCCCTACACCCAGGAAGAATTCCAGAAGCAGCTCAACTGCGCGCAAGCTTTCCGTGGAGGATCTGAAGGCCCAGCTTCGCCGCGACCTGAGCGTCAACAAGCTGTTCAACAAGGAAATCACCTCGCAGATCAGCATCACCGACAAGGACATCAGCGATTTCTACAACGCCAACAAAGCGAGCTTCAATCTGGCCGAGCCGCAGATCCATATGGCGCAGATCCTGGTGACGCCGACCGTGGATCCCAACGTCCGCAATCTGAAAAACGACAAGGCGCAGGACGATTCCCAGGCGAAAAAGAAAATCGAGAGCCTGTACAACCGGCTGCGCCAGGGCGAGGACTTCGCCATGCTGGCGCAGAATTATTCGGAAGACGCGCAATCGTCGCAAAACGGCGGCGATCTGGGCTTCATTCCCGAATCGGCTCTCGAGAAAGCGAACGCCGATCTGCGCAAGGCGGTGATGGCGCTCCGCCCGGGGGAGATCACCGGCGTTTTGCACACCACCGAAGGCTATCGGATCCTGAAAGTGATCACGCGCGAACCGGCGGGGCAGCGCGACCTCACCGATCCGAAAGTGCAGCAGACCATCCGCGAGACGCTGATCAATCGCAAGGATCAGTTGCTCAAGGCGGCTTATTACGAGGTCGCGCGCAACGAGGCGAAAGTGGTGAACGATTTCGCCAATCGCATTGTCGGCAGCAAGGAAAAAAAGTAGCTTCCGGCCAGTCGCGGTTGACTGATTTGAAACGCAGAAGCCGCGATATCGAAACAATGTGTTGTTAGGCTCAGGTGCGGTAAGACGAATCTCTTATTCGAACCTTTGGAGCGAACACGCACATGTTGAATATTCGAGCCGTAACGGCTTTGGCGATCGGCGCGGGAGCGCTGGCGGTGGGATCCTTCTGTGTCACGCGGCCTTCCGCGGTCCACGCCGACGATGACGGATTTCGGGGCTTTTTCCCGGGCAATCTGGTGGTGTCGCGCACGGTGTACACCGGAACCGCGGCGACCGTGAAAATCGGCCAGCAGCTCCCGCCCGTTTGCGGAACCGCCGCATCCTGCACCGCGACCGCCACCGACGACGGAAGATATCCGAGCGCCCAATACACCAACAACGTCTGGAACAACGATAATGCCGACGGAAGTTTCGGGATCACCTCGCCGATTTTTCTGGACCAGGTGACGCCCTGGGGCGAGACCATCGGCACCATGGCCATCGACCCGTCGAAGCTGGTCACCAGCTTCAGCTCGAAGTCCGAACTGGCGCTGAATCTGTCGCCTGATAAGACGGCCCTTACCTTCATGGGATACGTCGCGCCGGTCAATACGCTGGATACGTCCAATTCGAATACACCCGGCGTAGTGGACCCGACCAATCCGGTCGGCACCAGCTACTATCGCGCCGTGGCCGAAATGAATGCGTTCGGGAACCTGAGCATCACCGCTTCGAACGCGTACAGCGGCAACAACGGGCGCGCCGCGATCAAGGCCAACGGCCTGTATTTCACTGTGGGCAATTCGAATAACGGAAGCGGCACACCGGCCAACGTCGTCGCCGCCGGAGGCTTGCAGGTGCTGACGCCGGGCGCGGCTCCGAGCGCTCCCTTGAAGCTGGGCAGCTTTTCAGTAACGCAGATCAATCCCTTCACCGGCCAGCCCTATGCGACCAAGGCCGACAAGGCGGGTAAAGACGACAATTTCCGCGGGATCACGATTTTCAACAATACCCTGTACATCAGCAAGGGCAGCGGGGGCAACGGCATCGATACGGTGTATCAGGTGGGCGCCGCCGGCAGCCTGCCGACGCTGGCGCAAGCGCCCAACGTCCCGATCAATGTTCTGCCGGGATTCAATACCGTCTCGGCCAAGACCAGCACCAATTCCTTCCCCTTCGGCATCTGGTTCGCGAACGCGACCACCTTATACGTTGCCGATGAAGGTGATGGCAACTTGGCCGACGCTGCCGGGAGCACCACCGCCGGATTGCAAAAATGGAGCCTGGTCAAAGGAGTCTGGCAGCTCGATTACGTGCTGCAGGCCGGCCTGGATCTGGGACAGCCGTACAGCATCCCGAATTACCCGGCGTCGATCAACCCGGCCACGGACGGGCTCCGCAATCTCACGGGACGCGTCGAGGGTAACGCGCTGGTGACCATCTATGCGGTGACGTCCACGGTGAGCAACAACGGCGACCAGGGCGCGGACCCGAATAAGCTGGTGGTGATCACCGATCTGCTGAACAACACCAACCCGACGGTGGCGAAGCACGAGCGTTTTCTGACCATCAAGACCGCCCGCTACGGCGAAGTGCTGCGGGGCGTTTCCTTCACACCGGGTACGGTAGACGAGAACGGGCACCTGACGGGCGGCGACCGGTAAATCCGGCTATTTAAAATCCGGCTTGCGTTTTTCGATCCAGGCCGCCAGACCTTCCTTGTGCTCCGCTGATTCGAGGCACGCGTTCACCAGCTTGGCCGCCGCATGGCGATCGAGCCGGCCGGCCGCGGCCTCGTTCAGCATTTTCTTCAATGCCTGGGTGGCCCTGGGAGCCTGAGTGGCCAACGCCGCGGCCAACTCCGCGACGCTCGCGTCCAGGTCCTCCTTGAGCACGATCACGTCCAGGAATCCGGCTTCCAGCAGCGCGCGCGCATCGAATTTCTCACAGGAGAGCAAGATGCGCTTGGCCTGACTCATGCCCAGCCTGGTGACGAAGCGCTCCACGCCGCCGGGATAATACGGGACGCCGATCCGCGCGGCGGGCACCATCAGCTCAATGCCCTGCACGCCGATGCGGAAATCGCAAGCGAGCGCAAGATCGGCCGCGCCGCCGAACACTCCGCCCTGCAACGCGGCGATCGAGGGGACCCGGCAATTCGCCAGAGCGTCGGCGGTTTGCTCGAACAAACGCGTCGAATCGGCGCCGATCGCGCCCAGATGAAAACCCGAACTGAACGTTTTCCCCGAGCTGGCCAGGATCAGCACGCGCACCGCCTGCTCCTGCTCGATCGCGCGCAGATGCGCGGATATCGCGTCCAGGTCTTCGGGATGAATCCGGTTGTGCTCGTCGGCGCGATTCAGCCGGATCGTCGCGATGCGGCCGTCGATCTCCAGCGTGGGAGTCGCCATAGGTTAACCCGTATCTTAACGAGGATAGCGCGGTGAATAGGCTTCCAGATATTTCAAGCCCGACCCGGTGTTGTAAATCACGATCCGCTCTTCCGGCTTGAGGAATCCGCTGGCGAGCAGCTTCTTGAGCGCGGCGACGCAGGCTCCGCCTTCGGGAGCGGCGAAGATTCCCTCATCCGTCGCCAGCTCGATCGCGGCGTCGATCATTTCTTCATCGCTCACCGCGATCGCCGTGCCGCCGCTTTCGCGCACGGCATTGAGCACCAGAAAATCGCCGAGCGCCTTGGGAACGCGCAATCCGCTCGCGACCGTTTCGGCGTGTTCGAAGAATTCGCTGCGCGGCTTGCCTTCGCTCAAACGCCTTGCACGATGGGCGCGCAGCCTTCGGCCTGCACCGCGATCATCTTCGGGCGCTTCGAGGAAATCCAGCCCAGCGTCTCCATTTCATCGAACGCCTTCCACATGCCGATCATGCCGACGCCGCCGCCGCACGGATAGAAAATCGCGTCGGGCAACTGCCAGCGGAACTGCTCGGCCACTTCGTAGCCCATGGTCTTCTTGCCTTCGATGCGATACGGCTCCTTCAGCGTGCTGACCTCGAACCAGCCTTCGGCGTCCTTGCGGGCGGCGACCATTTTTCCGCAATCGCTGATCAGGCCGTCGACCAGGGTGACTCTCGCGCCGGTGGCGCAGCATTCGATGAAATTCGACTGCGGCACGTCGCGCGGCATGAAGATATAGGCCTCGATGCCCGCCGCGGCCGCATAGGCGGCCATCGCGCCCGCCGCATTTCCAGCCGACGGGATCGCGACTTTCTTGATCCCCAGTTCCGCGCACATCGAAATGGCGCAGGAAAGTCCGCGAGCCTTGAACGATCCGGTGGGGTTGACGCCTTCGTCCTTCACCCACAAGTCGTTCGCGCCGAGCCGCGCGCCGAGCCGCTTGGTATTGATCAGCGGCGTCATGCCCTCGCCCAGCGAAATCATCGCCGCCGGTTTCGACACCGGCAGCACGGGCGCGTATCGCCACATGCTGGTGGGTCCGTTGTTGATCCAGTCCCGGCTCCAGCTTTCCTTGAGTTTTTGCAAATCGTAGCGGACCAGCAGGGGTCCGCCGCACTCGCACAGATTATGAATTTTCCCAGCCTCGTGCCGTTTGCCGCACAGGCTGCATTCGAGATGAGTAATGGTGGTCAAGAATCCAGAATAACAAGTGAGTCAACCAGTGGCGAGACTTCAGGCGGCGTCCTCGATGCTCACCACGATTCTTTTGCCCAGGGCGTTGAGCGCGGCCTGGATTCTGGCGGGTTTTGTATCGTGGCTCGGATCCAACATCCTGCGGATCACCGTCTCGCTCACGCCGAGGCGTTGGGCGAGTTCGGTATTGCGGAGGCCCTGCTCGCGAATTGCGAGATAGAGAGCGAGCTTCGGAGCCAGGCACAAAGGTACGCCGATAGGATATTGGCCGCGCTTAAGCCTGGATGGAGCCGGAATCGAGTCCCCTCTCCGGATTCGACCGGCGAGCGCTTCGGCCAGACAATCCGCGGCCTGCACCAGCGCGTCGTTCCGGTCGTCGCCACCGGTAAGCGCCTCGGGCAGATCGGGAAACCGGACGAAAAGCCCTTTGCCGTTCTGCTCGCGAACAAAGCTTGCCGGATAAGTCGCGATAAATATCACAGGTCCTCCTTGCGAATCCCAAGTTGTTTGCACAAGGCGGCCAAGAGGCCGGGGCCAAGTTCCTTCTTCAGATCCTTGACGATGGTGAATCGGCCGCCGAGGTAAAGTGTCCCGTGGCTGCCGACGCCACGCTCCGGACGCCACCCATAAGCGAGATTCGACCGTTGCGCGAGGGACTTAACGCGGCGCAGGAACTAGCTGCCTTTCACCACTCTATTCTCGAACACTTCTGTTCGAGGTGTCCAGTGTTGGGGATTGGCGCGCAGGCGATCGGCCGCGGGTCATTCGCGGTCACGCCAGAATCCCGGACTCCTTTTTCCGTGTGCTACAGCGAGGACCGCGATGTTCGCGTCGATCACTCGAAATACGATGTAGAAAGGGAACCGCCGAAAGACAGCTCGCCGGAGATCGGCCTCGAGCTTCGGAAACCGAGTTGGCGAATCGCCAATCAGATCGACCAGGCGTCGAGTTCATCGAGAAATCGCTTGGCGGCACGCATACTTCGCGCCGCGTACCAAGCGGTGGCCGCTTCGGCATCCTCCAGCGCCGACGGATGGAAGCGGACCTGGCTCGGCATCAACCCTTGAAGCGATCGCGAAGTTGGCGACGAACTTCGCTCCAGGGGATGGCGCTCACCACGCCCGAATCGAGACTTCGAACTCGCGACGCGATTTCACTTTTCCAGGCCTCTTCGGCGTCTTCGTCGACTTCGGAATCGAGGCTCTCGATAAGCGAGTCCGCCAGCGCCGCGCGGGCCGCGGGAGGCAGCTTCAAGGCGTGCGTCAATAACTCCGCGGGATCGTCAGCCATAAGTCCGATTTTACCGTTGCCTTCAGCCCAGTTGCTCGTCGAGTTTCTCGGGATCGGTCACCGGCAGCCGGCAGGTGAAGTTGGCGCAGACGTACGCCGCGACTCCTTCCGCCGGAACTGGAATCGGATGCGGAGCATCGCGAGCCAGCAGGACCACCGCGTTCGGCAGAAAGCGGCGGCGAATCGCGGCGAGCATTGGATTCATTCCCGGATCGTCCTCCGCGCCCGACAGGACAATCTCCACCGGCGGAGCCATATTCATCGCCAGCGCGGAGAGCATCTGCGGAACCTGCGCTCCGGATTGTTTCAGTTGACCGCGGAAGGTGGCCAGCGTCCGGTCCGCCGAAGCGCGAAAATCGTCGCGGCCAGTCATGCGCGACAGGCGGACCAGCGCGGTCGCCATGGCGGAGTTGCCGGAAGGCTCGGCGCCGTCGTAATCGTCTTTCAGGCGCAGCACCAGGTCGCCGGAATCGGCCGCGCTGAAGAACGCGCCCCGCTCGCGATCTTCAAACAGTTCCATCGCGCGCGCCGCCAGCAATGCGGCGAAATGGAAGTGCTCCGCCTCGAATCCGGTTTCGTACAGATCGAGCAGCGCGTTGGCCAGAAACGCGTAATCTTCCAGAAATCCGTCGATGGCGGCTTCGCCGTCGCGATAACGGCGGCGGAGAATGCGGCGATCCGCGTCCCACAATTCGCGTCGGATGAAGCTGACGGCGGCGCGCGCGGCGTCAGCCAGGCGAGGCTCATCCAGAATCTGCGCGCCTTTCGCGAAGGCCGAAATCATGAGCCCGTTCCAGCCCGCCAGAATCTTGTCGTCCAGATGCGGACGCGGCCGTTCGGAGCGGACCTCCAGCAGCTTGCCCGACGCGTTTTTCAGCACCGCGCGTACTTCGGAATCGTCAATGGAGAACTGCGCCGCCGTCTCCTCAATGGAATGCGCCTGATACAAAATGTTGTGGCCGGTAAATTCGCCGTGCGGATCTTCGGAGACGTTGCCGCCTTCTTCGACGCCGAACCGGAACTTGAAAATCTTCGGCGTCGGGCGGCGCGAGCATGGCGTCGATCTCCTCCGCGGTCCACACGTAGAACGCGCCCTCGCGCTTCTCCCGGGGACGCGCGGCATCGACGGCGCTATCGGCGTCTTCAGCCGAATAAAATCCGCCGTCGGGATGCGTCAGATCGCGCTGCACGTACGAGAAAATATCCCGCGCCGCCGCGGCGTAACCGCCGTCGCGCGTAATCTGAAACGCTTCCAGATACGAAATCGCGAGCTGCGCCTGATCGTACAGCATCTTTTCGAAATGCGGCACGAACCAGCGCTCATCCACCGAATAGCGATGAAATCCGCCGCCGAGCTGATCGTTCATTCCGCCCTTCGCCATCTCGCGCAGCGTCAGCAGCACCATTTCGAGTGCTTCCTGGTTGCGCGTTTGGGCGTGATAGCGGAACAGAAATCCGAGCACGCTGGGGCGCGGAAACTTGGGAGCGCCGCCGAAGCCGCCGAGGCTCGGGTCGAAGATCTTGCGGAACGCGAAAAATCCCGAGTCCAGCGCTTCCTTCCCCGGTTCTCCTCCGCCGTCGGCCGAGGCGGCCGCGAAATTTCGCAGCTGCTCCAGCACCTGCTCGCCTGATTCGATGACGCGCGCCCGATCGTCCCGCCACGCCCGCGCCAGGCCTTCGAGCAAGGTGCGGAATCCGGGTCGTCCGTAGCGATTGTCGGGCGGAAAATAGGTGCCGCCGAAAAACGGCTTGCGATCGGGAGTGAGAAAGACCGACATGGGCCATCCGCCGCTGCCGGTGGACGCCTGGACGAACAGCATGTAAACGCGGTCGACGTCCGGCCGCTCCTCGCGGTCCACTTTAACGGGGACGAAATTCTGGTTCAGAATCCGCGCGATTTCCTCGTTTTCGAACGATTCATGTTCCATGACGTGGCACCAGTGGCACGTCGAATATCCGACTGAAAGAAAAATCGGCTTGTCTTCCCGCGCGGCCTTGGCGAACGCGTCCGCGCCCCACGGATACCAGTCCACCGGATTCGCGGCGTGTTGCAGCAGGTACGGACTCTTCTCTTGCGCGAGACGATTGGGCATGGAGCAGTCCGATTGTATCGTCTCTACCGGTGTTGTTGTCAAAACCCGTGTCGTTGTCAAAATATGAATTGCGAGTCATACTAAAAAGTATGAAAATCGGCGCGCGAGGCCAGGTCACCATTCCCAAGAGCATCCGCGACCGTTTCGGCCTGCGCGAGAACACCGAAGTCGATTTTCAGGTGATCAACAGTTCCATCGTGTTGAAGAAAACGGGCACGCGCCTCAACCTCAAGAAGTGGAAGGGACGCTGCAAGGACAGTTTCCAAAAACTCGGGTATTCGTCCGTCGACAAGTTCGTCGATGATGTGCGTGGCCGATGATCACCGCCATCGATACCAATATCCTGCTCGATATTCTGTTGCCCAATGAGAAATTCTGCGACGCGTCGGCTGCCGCGATGGAAGATGCGGCGGCATCGGGATCGCTGGTCGTCTGCGACCTGGTCTACGCCGAGTTGTGCATCCACTTTCCCGCGCAGCGCGATTGCGACGCGTTCCTCGACGACAGCCAGATCCGCGTCGAGCCCCTGAGCCGCGCCGCGCACTTCACGGCCAGCCGGGCGTGGCGCGCTTATCGCCAGCAGGGCGGCAGGCGCTCGCACATCCTGGCGGATTTTTTGATCGGAGCGCACGCGCAGGTGCAGGCTACCCGCCTGTTATCGCGCGATCGTGGGTTTTATCGCAAGCTTTTCCCGAATCTCCATTTGATCGACCCTAGCTGACCCGGTAGCCGTCGTGGTCCACCGCGGTCCACAGAATCTCGGAAGCGTGCCCGTGCCGCGCGAACACGTCCCGCACCAGCTCGCACACCTGTTCCGAGCCGCGCTCGTAGAACACCAGAATCGACGGACCCGCGCCGCTCAGAGCGCACCCGAGCAAGCCGGGCGCGCGCAATTTGGTCATTTCCTCCAGGCCCGGCACCAGGACGAATCGATAGGGCTGATGCATCCGGTCTTCCAGCGCCGCTGGAAATGCGTGCGTTGCGCCGGCCGCCAGCGCGGCGATCAGCAGCGTGGCCCGCTGCACGTTGAAAATCGCATCCTCGCGCGAGTATCCGCTGGGGAGCACGCGCCGGGCTTCCGACGTCGGCAGCGGAAAATCGGGCACCACCACCGCGACGCCGTAATGCGGATGCAGATCCATGCGGACCACTCGCGTCACGTTGCAGGAATCGATCGCGCTGGCGACGATTCCGCCCAACGCGCACGCCGCGACGTTGTCCGGATGGCCTTCGATCCTGGCGGCTTCGTTCAAAATTCTCGCGCGATCCCAGCCCAGCCCGGCCAGCTCGTTCGCCATCACCACTCCGGCGACCATCGCCGCCGCGCTCGACCCCAGGCCCTTGCCGATCGGAATATCGTTGATAATTTCCAGTTCCACCGGCGCCAGCGATCCCCCCGCCACCTGGAGCGCCGTCTGCCAGATCATGTTCTCCTCGCCGTCGGGAATGGAATCGGCATCGCGACCAGCCACGCTGATTCTCAAGTGCGCGGCGGGGCGGAAGCGGCATTCCAGATAGACGCCAAGGGCGAGCCCCAGCGAGTCGAATCCCGGTCCCAGGTTGGCGCTCGACGCCGGAACGCGAACCGAACGAAATGTTCTATTCATTCGCGGCGTCCATGCGGATCCCGTGTCCTTCGCGGCAGGACCGGTACACAGCCTCCACCACCTGTAATGCCCGGTAGCCTTCTTCGCCCGATACCAGAGGCTCGCGATGTTCCTCGATCGCCGCCGCGAAATCGCGGAACTGGCGCTCGAACGGCTCCAGCGGAATGTCCGCCGGATCGAAAGCTCCGCTGACCGGCGAACGAGTCGCGGCGCTTACCGGAGCGGGCTCGCCGGAGTCGTCGCGCACATCCCAGGCGGTCAGCCGGTCCCCGGTCAGGATCGCCGAGCCCTTGGTTCCGTGGATCTCGATGCGCTCCGGATACCCCGGCCAGAAAGCGGTGGACGCCTGAATCACGCCGGTCGCGCCGGACGTGTAGCGCACCACGGCGCTGACCATATCCTCCGACTCGATGGCGTGCAGCGCGCCAATCTTCCACTCCCCGGTGACCAGCCTCATGGGACCCGCGAACCATAGCAGCAGATCCACCGAATGGATTCCCTGCGTCATCAACGCGCCCCCGCCTTCGGCGTCCCAGCTCCCCTTCACCGGCCTCGCATAATATTCGGGCGACCGGTACCACTTCAGATACGCGTCCGCTTCGAGGATCCTGCCGAGCCGGCCTTGAGCGATCGCGCGCTTCAGAAACTGGGTGGCGTCCTCGAACCGGTGCTGGCTGATCACTCCCAGCACGATTCCGGCGGCGTGCGCCAGTTCCACCATTCGTCGCGCCGCGCCGAGGTTGGTCGCGATCGGCTTCTGCACCTGCACGTGCTTTTTCTCCGCCGCGCACAACTCCAGCGGCTCCAGACGAAAGTCCGGGAACGTGCACACGTCGACGAAATCCACTTTAGGATGGCGGCATACGTCCTGCCATTGGTCCAGCAGCTCGCAGCCGAATTCTTCCGCGAATTCGCGGCCGCGCGCTTCGTCGATGGAACTGCACGCGACCATTTCAAAGCCGATATTCCGGTACGCCTCCGCGTGCTTCCGCGAAATGGCGCCGGTTCCGATGATCCCAACCCGCATCGAACTATTCTGCCATGCCTGCCGATGCGGGATAATCGAAACGAATTGCCCTCCCTTCGAGGGAGTTCCACCAACCATATGGAAATCACCAAAGTCGTTGGAAGAGAAATTCTGGATTCACGCGGCAACCCGACCGTGGAGGCCGATGTTTACCTGGCGGACGGCTCAATGGGTCGCGCCGCGGTTCCGTCCGGCGCGTCCACCGGCGAGCATGAAGCCGTCGAGCTTCGCGACGGCGACAAGTCGCGTTACCTGGGCAAAGGCACGCGCAACGCCGTGGGAAATATTCTGGACGAAATCGCGCCCGCGCTGACCGGGCTCGACGCGCGACGCCAGATCGAGCTCGATCGCGTCATGATCGCGCATCGACGACACGCCCAACAAATCGAAGCTGGGAGCGAATGCGATTCTCGCCGTCTCCATGGCGGTGGCGCGCGCGTCGGCCGTTTCGCCAATCGACGCCGCTGTATCGCTATCTGGGCGGCGCGGGCGCCGACCTGCTGCCGGTGCCGATGATGAATATTCTGAACGGCGGCGCGCACGCCGACAACAGCGTCGATCCGCAGGAATTCATGATCGTGCCCTATGGCGCGGAGAAATTTTCGGAAGCGCTGCGCTGGGGCGTCGAAGTGTTTCACACGCTGAAAGGCGTGCTGAAGAAGAACGGCTATTCCACCGCCGTCGGCGACGAGGGCGGCTTCGCGCCGAACCTCAAATCGAACGACGAAGCGCTCGAAGTGGTGCTGGAAGCGATCACCAAGGCGGGCTACAAGCCCGGCGACCAGATCGGCATCGCCCTCGATCCGGCGGCCAGCGAATTCTACGATCGTCGAAGAAAAAGTACGTTTTCAAGAAGTCCGACAAGAGCGAGCGCACTTCAGAGCAGATGGTCGAGTTCTGGGCCGACTGGGTGCGCCAGTATCCGATCGTGTCGCTGGAAGACGGCATGGCCGAAGACGATTGGGACGGCTGGAAGCTTCTGACCGACGACCCTGGGCAAGAAGATCCAACTGGTCGGCGACGATATTTTCGTCACCAACACGTCGAGCGCCTCGCGAGGGCATCGAAAGCGGCATCGCCAACTCGATTCTGATCAAGGTGAACCAGATCGGCACGCTGACCGAGACGCTGGAATGCATGAAGATGGCGTCCGACGCCGGCTACACTTCGGTGATTTCGCATCGTTCGGGCGAGACCGAAGACCCCTTCATCGCCGATCTCGCCGTCGCCACCGGCGCGGGTCAGATCAAGACCGGCTCGGCCAGCCGCACCGATCGCATCGCGAAATACAATCAGCTTCTGCGGATCGAGGAAGAGCTCGGGCGGCGGCGCGAAATTCGCCGGAGCGCAAGGCCTTTGAAACGATGATGACCGTGACGGGCCGCTGGTCCTGACCATTCTCGACGGCTGGGGCTATTCGCCGTCACTCGAGAGGCAACGCGATCGCGGCGGCGCGCAAGCCGAATTACGATCGCCTGCTGCGCGAGTTTCCGAACACGCTGGTGCACACGTCGGGACCGTCGGTGGGGCTGCCGGAAGGGCAGATGGGCAACAGCGAAGTGGGCCATCTGAACATCGGCGCGGGCCGCGTGATCTATATGGACGTGACGCGCATCGACCTGATGATCGCAGACGGGCGAATTTTTCCAGGATCCCACGCTGCTCGCCTCGATGCATCACGCGCGGACCCATCGGCTGCACTTGATGGGCCTGGTGAGCGACGGCGGCGTCCATTCCATGAATACTCATCTTTACGCGCTGCTCGAAATGGCGAAGCGCGAAGGGCGTCGCCGACGTCTGCGTCCACTGCTTCATGGACGGCCGCGACACGCCGCCCGAAAGCGGCGCCGGATTCATCGAGGCACTGCAGCACGAGATCGCGCCGCATCGGCGTGGGCCGCATCGCGACCATTTCCGGGCGCTACTACGCCATGGATCGCGACAAGCGCTGGGACCGCATCGAGCTGCGCCCAGGATGCCATGGTCGAAGGCGCGGGCGAGAAGTGCGACAGATCCGGTCGCGGCGGTCAAGCGATCCTATGAAGCGGCGATCACCGACGAATTCATCGAGCCGGTCACTATTGTCGATTCGCGCCATGAGCCGGTCGGCCGGATTCGTGCCGAAGACGCCTGCATCTTTTTCAACTATCGCGCCGATCGCGGACGGGAGATGACGCAGGCGCTGACCGAGGCGCCGCTGAAGCTGCACTTCACCACCATGACGCAGTACGACAAAGCGCTGCCGGTGCCGTTCGTTCTGCCGCGCGAGCATCCCAACAACATCCTGGCCAACGTGATGGCCGCGCACAACTGGAAGAATCTGCGGGTCGCCGAGACGGAAAAGTACGCGCACGTGACTTATTTCTTCAACGGCGGAAATGAGAAGCCGTATCCCGGCGAAGAGCGCGAAATGGTTCCGTCGCCCAAAGTCGCCACCTACGATCTGAAGCCGGAGATGAACGCGGAGGGCGTCACCGAAACCGTGGTGAAGGCGCATCGAGACGCGCGATTTCGACGTGATCGTGATGAATTACGCCAACGCGGACATGGTGGGGCATTCGGGAAAATTCGAACCGACGGTGCGGGCGGTGGAAGCGGTCGACGCGGGCCTCGGGAAGATCTACGACGGCGTTGCAGCGAAAAGGCGGCCGCTGGATCATCACGGCGGATCATGGCAACGCCGAGATGATGATCGATCCGGTGACCAAGGGTCCGCACACCTATCACACGACGAATCCCGTTCCGTTTATCGTCGTCGATGAAGATAAGCGTCCGCTGCGCTCCGGCGGCGCGCTGCAGGATATCGCGCCAACGGTGCTGGGCATGTTCGGCGTCGCGCAGCCGAAAGAAATGACCGGGCGCGATCTGCGAAAATGAGGACGCCTTGCTTCGCGTCGTATTTGCACAGTCCATCAGGCTGACGTATTTGACTATTACGTCAGGTTAAGCGTTTATGCTTTACGAGAAGTGAGTATATTAAGTACCGTCTGTTCTCGTTTAATGTTTATTATTTCTATGTAGGAAATCGGATGAGCGGCAATAACAGGCAAGACTGCCAAGTAATCGAGCGCGCGATCAGGAAGATGTTTCGGACCACCACGGCTGCGTGCTCTCAGCAAATTGACACCAAAGACTTCCTGATTGCCGTTGAATTTCACGGCAAGATTGGGAATTTTCGCCTAACATCCGCTGAATACACAGGTGCGGGCTGGTCGGATGTGTTATGCGGGCCGATCAATATCTGGCTAGGCGAAATGTCCGCGGCGAAGTAGGACGGGCCGATGCCGGGCCGCGATGATGAAGCGGTCGTGACGGCGTGCTCGAGATTCTCCAAAAGTCTCAACGCTCCAGGCGATGGATGGATTCCATCACCACCGTACCGACAATCTCTAAACTTTGGCCGCTGATTTTATCGAGTGTATCGGTGTCCTTGTGCCACGGCGGATAGTTGAAGTCGATCAGATCGATCACCGGGACGCCGAGCTTCTTGAAGGGCAGATGATCGTCTTCGATCGGCCCCATGGGCTGGTCGATGAAGTAAGCGTGATAGCCGAGGTCGGCCGCGGTGCTCCACACCAGCTTGCGCAGCGCCGCGTTGGAATTGGCTTCCTGCTGCACGTCCAGGTTCTTATCGCCGATCATGTCCACCAGGATCATCGCCTTCAGGCGCGTGAGCGTGCCGTCCTTGCGCCAGCGCTCCGCCAGATGCTTGCTGCCGTAGATGCTGTCGCTGTCGGTCCATTCGCCGAAGGCTTCCTCGCCGTCGAAGAAAACGATGTATAGATCGTCGACGCGCGGCTGATGCGCTTCGGCGCGCGCCAGTTCCAGCAGCAGGCCGGTGGACGAGCCGCCGTCATCGGCGCCGACGAAATTCCGGCCGGGGAAATACTTGGTGTCGAAGTGTCCGGTGACAGCGATCGCATGCCCGCTCTTGCCGGGAAATTTGGCAATGATGTTCTTCATCGGCACGTCGCCGTTGGGAGTCTTGGCGACAAACGCGTCCTCGGTCACCTGGCAACCGTCGAGCCTCAACTGGCTCAGGATGTAGGCCTGCAACTTCAGATTCGCTTGGGATCCGGAAGGCCGCGGCCCGAGGTCGACGGCATGTCTGGCGAAATCGAAGGCGGCGGCGCCGGAAAAATCAGCAGCCGGAGCAAGGGCGGAGAGGAACAGCAGAATGGCGCAGAATCGCATCCTCTTCAGTGTAGCGATCGATTCAGTCCAAATCACTGCCCACGGCGGGCCGAACAGATGAACCCCGGCGTGAACGACTTCTTTCGATCCAGGCCATCGAACAGGGGAAATACCAGCGCCGGGGGGACCAGGAAGATCGCGGCGACGAAGATCAGCGGGCCGGGGAAAAATTGCAGGCCGCCCAGCAGGCGGCGCGAGAGCAGGCGAAAATATCCGCCCACCGGCTGGATGGAGATTTCACAAAATCCGGCCTGCTTTAATAAATACTCGAGTCCGAATCGCGTATAGCGATAATAATCGTGCGGCTGCTGATGTTCTTCCCATTCATGCGGCGCGACCAGCAATAATCGTCCGCCCGGCGCCAGCGTTCGCGCCAGTTCGCAGAGCACGCGCGCCGGCTCGCGGACGTGTTCCAGCGTCACGACGTTCAGGCAGGCATCGAAGGTTCCATCGGCGAACGGCAGGTGTTCCAGATCGCCGACCACATCGAGCCGCGAATAGTTCCAGGCCGCGTCGCCGACGGCGAGATCGAGGCCGCAGTAGCGTTGTTTCGCGAACAGGCGCTTGTAATTGCCTTCGCCGGCCCCGGCATCCAGCACTCGCGCGCCCGGTTTCAAGCGACGCCGCGAAATCGGCCGCGGCGTCTTCGATGGACGCCTCGAAATGCTGGACATATAGCCGCAAGGGGCGGGGAAGCCAGTCGCGCAACTTTTCGTAGATCACGATTTCTTGCGCGCTTCCACCATGATGGTGGACCCGGCGCGGCACGCGGCTTCAAGCAGAGTGAACGGCAGGGAGACGCCCACCAAAGCCAGATACAGCAGGTCGCTCAGCATCCTCTGACGCCCGGTTTCCGGCACGTGGCGCAGGCGGCGCGCCATGGGATCGAGCGAAGGAGCCAGGCTGGTGGCCATACCGGCGGGATTATCGCGCAAGGAAAAATGCTTGTGGCGCAGCACTTCGAAACCGCAATGGTCGAGCAGCGTTTCAAGGTCGGAGAGGCGGAAATCGATCAGATGGCGCGGCACGTCGACGCCGTTCCAGCGCTCGCCGAAGAGCAGAAACTGCCAGCAGGCCGCGTTGGGAACCTGCACGATCAGGCGTCCGTCGGGGCGCAGCAGAGCGTGCGCGGCGTCCAGGTAGCTGGCCGGATCATAGAGATGTTCCAGGACGTGAAACATGGTCACCGCGGCGCAGCTTTCTTGCGGCAACGGAGGGCGGGAGAGAGTTCCGCAGATGGCCGGCACGCCGGCGCGGCGCCAGGCGACGTTGGCGGCATCGAGCGAAAAATCCAGGCCGATCACGTTTTTCGCGCCGCGCTCGGCCAGCATTTGCAGGAACAATCCGCCGCCGCAGCCGACGTCGAGCACCACGCCTTCTTCTTCGGAATCGCGCAGGGCGCGCTCGACGAAGCGCAAATGATCGCGCAGGACGAAGCGGCGATACCATTGCTCCAGCTGATCGGCGGCGCCGGTTTGGGCGACGAACCAATAATCCGGCGGATAATAATCGTTCAACTCGGCGGGAGAAGGCTGAGGATAGAGGCGAATCAGGCGGCATTTCCGGCATTCGACGATCTGAAAAATTTTATCGGTGGTGCCATAAAGGCGATCGGTGCCGGAAAATAGCGAGTGCATTTCGCCGCAGCCGCACGCGGGGCAATCCGAGCCGGGGATTTTGGGAGTTACGTCGCCTGTTCCGAGATTTCCTTGAGGGAGATCCGGTAGTGGAGCAGAAGACGGCGGATCTGGCGCGGGGTCAGACGCCGTTTCGAGCGGAAGGAGCGGCGTTTGCGCAGCATCGACGGGATCATCGGCAGCGCCGAGAGCGTGCCGCGCAGCAGCGCCGTTGCCGCCGACAGCTTGCCCGCCGGACCCTGGTAACGGCGGAGTTCCCCCTTGTTCCGGAGCGCGGCCCACAGGCCCGCCGTTATTCTTGCGAGATAATACGCGCCGTTTGCCCACAGCAGATTCCACGGAAACAGCTTCACCACCAGCAGGACGCGATTCCGTTCGATCAGCGTCAGCCGGCGGGCCGAGTTGAGCCCCAGGTCGCGCCGCGATGATGGCGCACGACGGCCCCGGGGGTATACAGGCACCGCCAACCGGCGATTCGCCCGCGCAACCCCAGCTCAGCATCGTCGGCGTAGGCGAAAAATTCCTCGTCGAAGCCGCCGACCTCATCTAGCATCGCACGCCGGTACATGGCGGCGCATCCGTCCGGCCACAGCACCTCCTCGACGCGATCGAACTGGCCGCGATCGATCTGGCCGGTGCCGCGGCCGCGATTCTGGCCGTCGGGATATATCAGATGCCCGGCTTTATCGATGCGGGCAGGGTCCTCCCAGACCAGGATCTTGGACGCCGCCATGCCGATGTCGGGATCCGTTTCGATGGCGGCTTCAAGCGCGGCCAACCAGCCGGGATCGGCCTCGGCATCGTTATTTAACAGGGCTACCAGAGGGGTGCGGGAGGCGGCGAATCCCTGGTTATTGGCGGCGCAGAATCCCCGATTTTCGGTGTTTTCGATCAACTGAAGCGGGACCGGGAAGGTCCGGCTAATGTCTTTCACCATCGCCGCCGATTCATCATCGGAGCCATTGTCGACGACTACGACCTCAAAATTCGAAGAAGTTTGGCGCGCGAGGGACTCGAGGCAGGTGCGCAAAAGTTGCCGGCGGTTCCAATTGACGACGACGACGCAAATTTTGGGAAATACAGGTAGTACAGGGATCACTCGGCTGTTGTATTATAGTACTCCGGCATAAACAGACCTTAGGATTCATCGAGAATTTTGATATGACCTCCGTCGGTTCGATCCTTCGAACAGAGCGCGAGCGGCAACGGCGAGATATGGCAGAGATCGCGGGGGACCTCTGCATCATGCAACGCTACCTGCGCGCGATCGAGCAGGACGACTTAGAAAGTCTTCCTGGAATCTTCTTCTACAAGAGCTTCGTAAAGCAATACGCCACGGTACTTAAGGTGGACCTTGCGAAGCTTCAACCGGGCATCGACGCGCTGACGGCGCCGGTGGAACCGGCCCCGCCCACCGTGGTTTCTTCCAAAAAACCGCCGGTGCGGGAAGAGGCTTCGAAGCCGCCCGTCCGCGATCTGGATCCGATCGTCCGCGACGGGAACAGGCGGTACTTTCCAGACCGGCGAATGGGCGTTTCGATCACCGGATTGGTATTAGTACTGATGGCCTGCTCCGGGTTTTACGCCTGGTGGAGCAAGCCGCGGCCGGTGGAGCGGGTGGTGCCGCTCGAAGTGGAGCTGCCGGCTATGGTCGCTCGGGCCGTACCGGTGGCGAATGAGAGCCCGCCGACAGCGCTAAACGTCACCACCACGACGGGCCCGGACGGGGTGAATCACGTCGTGCTGAATCTTTCCGCGACCGAAAGAACCTGGCTGTCGATTACCAGCGACGGCAAGGAAGTCTTTTCCGGCGTCCTGCAACCGAGCGAAACGAAAACGCTGACCGGTCTGGACGCGGCGAAGATGAAGGTCGGGAATGCCGGCGGATTGGATGTGCGCTGGAACGGGAAGGCGATCGGTCCGATCGGTCCTAAGGGACAGGTGCGAACAATTTTGTTCACACCGGAGAATTTCCAGATCCTGACTCCGAGCAGCACGCTCGATTGATTTAAACGCGGAAAAACTTGAATCGCGCACGACGCTGAAAAACGCTGTGCGCTGAAGGACACTACGGCTGTAGGCATTGCGGGCGGCCGGGGCTTACGGACTTGTCGCCGTGCGTTTCCGGCCGCCCAATGATTCGACGGGCACTCGGCGGGGATCGAACCGCTGGATGGCGGTCGATATTTTCCGCTTTGATGACTCCGCCTCTGGAGTTCGCTTCCTTTCGAAAACGAAATTACTGAGATCGATCTCAATGGTCTTCCTACGGCGATTCCGAAGAACCGTCGCGCGAAAGCCCAGCACCACCGGACTGCAATGCTTCGTGGCCACGAAGATTTCTGATCCGAGAATAGCAGGCGGGTTCTAGAGAGTACTCGTAACTTGCTGATGCTACTGGTGAATTTCGTTGTGACCGGATTTCACTTGCGGGTCAAATGCATGCGGCCCCAGGCGCACATGTGCTCGAGGACCGGGATCATGGTCCGTCCATAGTCTGAAATCGAATAATAGACGCAGGGCGGAATGGTTTTCTGATCATGGCGGCAGATGATTCCATCCTTCACCAGGTCCTGAAGATGGCGGATGAGCATGCGCTCCGTGATCTCCGGGATGCTGCGGCGCAACTCGCCGGTGCGTTTGGGGCCGTCGGCGAGCCTCCACAGAATCGTACCTTTCCAACGGCCGTCGATCACCGACAGCAACGCATCGATGGGGCACGGCGAACTTTCTTTTTTCGATACAGGCATGTGCGTCTTAAGCTGACAAAGTTGTCAGTACCTTGTAATTTGTCAGTACATCCATCATAGTGGGGTTGGAGTGAAAAACGCAATGCATTTTCTCGATATTCTGACCATTCTTTGCACTGTATCCATGATGGGTACGGAGTTCACGGTTTCGGCGATCTTGAATCCGGCGCTGGACCGGCTGGAGCAGGGGACGTGGATGAAGGCGATGCCGGTGCTGGCGCAGGCGATGGGGCGGGCGATGCCGTTCTGGTACGGGCTGGGGCTGTTGTTTATTGGCGCGGAGGGATATCTGCATTACGGCGCGGACTCGCGATGGTGGTTTGGAGCCGCGGCGCTGTTGTGGATCGTGGGAATCGTTTATTCGGTGACGATCCTGGTGCCGATCAATAATCGGATCGCGGAGGCGAAGACGGATGCGACGACATCGGCGGCGGACCACCGGCGTTGGGACGCGCTGCATCGCTGGCGCGTGGCGCTGCTGGTGGTGGCGGTGACGTGCCTTCTGGTGGGGATGGCTTAGTCGTCGCCATCCCTGGCCTCTAATCCTCGATGACGATTTCGGGTCCGGAGGTTTGGGCTTCGGCGCAGCGGGCTTCGACTTTGCGGGCCAGCTCCAGAAACGGGGCGGCGTGCGGGTCGTTGTCGCGAGAGGAGACGGGCTTGCCGGTGTCGCCGCCGATGCGGATTTCGGGGTCGAGAGAGAGCTCGCCTAAGAAGGGGATGTTCATTTTCTCGGCGGTGCGCCGGCCGCCGCCGCTGCCGAAGACGTCTCCGCTCATATTCTCGACAATGCCGAGCATGGGAATGCGCACCTGATAGAACATATTCACGGCTTTGCGCGCGTCCTCGAGAGACACTTCAGAAGGCGTGGTGACGACGACGGCTCCGGTGATGGGCGTGGTCTGGGCCAGGGACAGAGCCACGTCGCCGGTGCCGGGGGGAAGATCGATGATCAGATAATCGAGCTCGCCCCAGTCGACGTTGCGGAGGAATTGCTGCATCGCGCTGTGCAGCATGGGGCCGCGCCAGATGAGGGGCTTGTCGCCGGGGTTGAGGAAACCCATGGACATGAGCTTGACGCCGTAGTTTTCGACGGGCTCGATGCGGTCGTCCGAAGCGCGGGGCGGGCGATTGATGTTCATCATCAAGGGGACGTTGGGGCCGTAGACGTCGGCATCGAGGAGCCCGACGCGGCGGCCGAGACTCTTGAGCGCGAGCGCGAGGTTGACGCTGACGGTGGTTTTTCCGACTCCGCCTTTTCCGGATCCGACCGCGACAATGTGGCGGACTCCGGGGATGGGCGTTTTGGGAGGGGCTTGAGGATTCATGAATCTCCAGAATACAGGGGTCGGGCGGGGCGAGCGGGCAAGAGGTACCGGGTCAGACTGGCGCGTTGAAGCTAGTTGCCGCAATTCCGATTGGCTCTGGATCAGCGGACAGGGGACGGATCCGAAGGAACAGAAGACGCAGCAGTCGCCGGCGTTGGGACGCAGGATGACGGCGCATCTCTTGCACTCATAAAAGAACTGGCACGCGTCCGCGGGCATGGTCTCTACCTCTGCGCGTCCACACTTCGGGCAGGTCAGAATCGACGAGTAGATGATTTCGCGCGGCTGGCCCACAGCAGGAAGTATCGCAGAACAAAATGAGCGGCTGAAAAGCTCACTGTTATAATCCGGGACAGGAGGACACAATGCCGAAATTTATCATCGAGCGGGAGATTCCGGGAGCGGGGAGCTTGACGGCGGAGGAACTGCGGGCCATATCGCAGAAGTCGTGCGGGGTGCTGCGCCAGATGGGATCCGAGACGCAATGGGTGGAGAGCTTCGTGACGGCGGACAAGATTTACTGCGTGTATATCGCGCCGAATGAAGCGGCGGTTCGGGAGCATGCCGAGCGCGGCGGATTTCCGGCGAATCGCATCAGCGCGATCAAAAGGATGATCGATCCGACGACGGCGGAATCGGCGGCCGAGGGCGCGGGAACCTAGCGCGCGCATCGTTTATTCACTGGATCGTTTGTACACTGGTGAGATGAGATATCTCGCGGGGATCTTTATCGTCGTCACTGCTTTGGCGCAGGAGCCGCAGTTCACCAAGGACGGCCGGCTGATGCGCCCGGAAAATTATCGCGAATGGATTTTCCTGAGCTCGGGCGTGGGCATGACGTATGGTCCGCCGACGCATGAAGACAATCCGCGATTCGACAACGTATTCGTGAGTCCGACCGCTTACCGGGCATTTCTGGCGACGGGGGTGTGGCCGGAAAAGACGATGTTCATTCTGGAAGTGCGGGATTCCTCGAGCAAGGGATCGATCAACCAGGCGGGACATTTTCAGGCAGGGATCGCGCACATGTCGGCGGAAGTGAAGGATTCCTCGCGGTTCAAGGACAAGTGGGAATATTTCACGCTTCCGGCGTCGGGCGAGCCGGGGCAGGCGCTGCCGAGGTCGGCGGGATGCTATGCGTGCCATTCGCAGCACGCGGCGGTGGAGAATACGTTCGTGCAGTTTTATCCGACGCTTGCGCCCGTGGCGAAATCCAAAGGGACGTTCAAGGAGAAATAGGCAGCGTGGCGGTTGAAAAGATCGTGGGGGGCATTTCCCGATTTCAGAAAGACGTTTATCCACAGCATCAGCAGCTTTTCAAGAAACTGGCGGAGGGACAACGGCCGGAGGCGCTGTTCATCACCTGCGCGGATTCCCGCATCGATCCCTGCCTGCTGACCCAGACCAAGCCGGGCGAGCTGTTTATCTGCCGGGTGATCGGGAACATTGTGCCGCCGTATCCGGACGCGATTGGCGGCGTTTCGGCCACCATCGAATACGCGGTGGGGGTGCTGCGGGTGCCGGAAGTGATCGTGTGCGGGCACACCGATTGCGGGGTGATGCGGGGGGCGCTGAATCCGGAGCCGCTGGGATCCTGGCCGAATGTCACGGCGTGGCTGAGATATGCGCGGATCGAGCAGCGGGAAGCGACGCCGAGCGCGGAATTGATGCTGACGCTGACGGAGCAGAACGTGGTCGCGCAGTTGCACAATCTGCGGTCGCATCCATCGGTGGCGGCGCGGCTGAAGGAAGGCGATCTGGCGCTGCACGGGTGGATTTACGATATCGGTCCGGGGGGCGTTACGGCGTTCGACGGGGAGAGATTCGTGGCGCTGGGGAGCGGGGTCGCGCGGTCGTGATTTCAGGCTGACATTTTGGGGCGTGGCAATTTGCTTTATTAGCGGGGGCCGTTGGCCAGGGTGTAGCGCAGGGCGGTCAAACGGGCGTCGGAGCCGCTGAAAATATCGGGTGGGAAGCGGCGGAATTGCAGCATGTCGCTATAGATGGTGGCGGGCTGATCGAAATTCAAGCCCATGCCGGCCAGATACTGAAGCCGCAGATTCATATCGTCGTTGATGGTGGCGCCGGCGAGCCAGGGGGCGAGATCGGAAGCGCGTCCGGCATAGGTGGCGAGAATGCCGAGAGCGTTGTCGAAGCCGACGGTGCGCATCGATTGCGCCACGGCGACTTCGCGCGCCAGATGCTGATCGATCGAGTCGATGTTGATTTTGGGCGGCTCCACCTGGCCCATCAGGACGATATCGTAGCCTTCACCATTGATGTCGTTGCCCCAAACGGTGCCGTTGGGGAAGGCGTCGAAAAAGGTCGCCAACTCGGTCTTGATGGTCTGGAAATCGCTCTCATAGAGAGGAACCCACTGGGTGACGATTCCGCCGGGATTGAGATGCTGCTTGACCAGGTCGAAATATTCCTTGGAATAGAGCGATGAGGTTCCTTTGACCCAGGGGTGGATGGGATCGGAGGTGATGATGTCGTACTTGTCCTTGCTGGTGAGGATGAAGTGGCGGGCATCGTCGTAGAAAATGCGGGTGCGGCCGTCGTGCATCACGTTGTTGTTTTCGCGATTGAAGTATTGCGTTGCGGCGGGAGGGATCAGGGGCTCCAGCTCGCAGATGGTGATGTTCTGGACTTCGGGATGGAGCACGAAGGTGCCGGCGGTGACTCCGGCGCCGAAGCCGACGACGAGAACCGACTTGGGGTCGGGATGGAACAGGGCGGGGACGTGGCCGAGCATCAACTGGAGCCGCATGTCGTAGGGCTCGGTGGAGGCTTCCACTTTGCCGGCGACGTGAAAATAATGTTTGCCGTCGGGGAGCTCGGAAATCGCGATGGAGGAGTTGCGTCCTTCACCGACGTAGAGGGCGCGTCCGGCATTGGTGGTGATGGTCATGCGGCGTCCGTAGGCGATGGCGAGCCAGGGCACTTCGGAAACGGTGACGATCAGCAGGGTGACGACCAGGGTCGCCGCGACCAGCGCGACTTTGGCGGCTCCGCGAATCGCGTCCCACGCGCTCAGGAACATGATCCAGGCGGCGAAGGCGGCGAGGGCGATCAACACGCGCTGGGAGTTCTGCGAACCGATGCCGGGGATCAGCACGATGCTGAAGGCCAAGGCTCCGATGATCCCGCCGATGGTGTTGGCGGCGTAGACTTCGCCGACCAGTTTCCCGGAATCCTGCGCGGGTCCGGCGAGCGCGGCGAGGGCGAAAGGAAAGCTGGCTCCCCACAGGCAGGCGGCGGGGAAGATGGCCCAACTGATGCGCATCAGGTCCATCTGAAAGTTGAACCAGGCACTGCGGGCGATCAGCGGATTCACGGGCCAGTTGGGAAGAGCGTCGGCGAGAACGTAGGCGGTCCAGGCGACGGCCAGGGCGAGGAGTAACTGGCACATCGCCAGGGCGATTTTCGGGCGGATTTTTCCGCGCGACCAATGGGACGCGGCGGCGCTGCCTAATCCGAGTCCGGTGAGGAAGACGGCCAGGATGATGGAAAAGGTGTAGACGGTCGCGCCGATCATCAGGGAGAGCAGGCGGGTCCAGATGACTTCCGCGCCGAGGGCGCAGAGGCCGGAAATCCCGATGGTGAGGTAGACCGCGAGCGATCCGGCGGGACGGGGCGGAGCTTTGGCGGCGGGTTCGACGGCCGGCGAATAGGCGGTTTTTTCGCTGAGGCGGAAGGCCAGCACCGAAACGGCGACATTGATAAATACGGCGACCCAGGTGGCGAGCACCATGTCGTGAACGCGGAGCAGATAGAATCCGGCGAGCAGGCATCCGAAGACGGCGCCGGCGATGTTGCCGCCGTAGAAGAATCCGAGCCAGGAAACGCCTTCGGGGGTAGCTTCGATCCAGCGGGCGATGGCGGGCAGGGACGCGCCCATGAGCAAGGTCGGCGGAAGGAGGCAGATGGCGGCGAGGATGGCGCGCATCACGATGCCCCAGGCTCCCTGACCGGCGATGGAGGCATAGACGCGATCGAGCAGTGGAACTCCGAACAGGACCAGAACGCCGCAGATCCCGATAGCGCCTTCGATCAGCGCGTAGACTCGCAGAGGATGCTGGCGGGTCGAAACGTAACGCGGCAGGAGCAGGCTGCCGAGGCACATGCCGCCCATATAGGTGCCGAGCAACACGCCGAGCGAAATGGCCGACGATCCGATCACCAGTTGCAGCAACTGAAACCAGACGACTTCATAGATCAACGCGGCGCATCCGCTGCCAGCGAACAGGATCAGAAGGAAGGGGAGAAAGCGGCGCAAGGCGTGCGGCGTCTGCTCGCCCGAGGAAGGCGAAGGAGGCGACTGCGGGTTCAGTTGTGATTTTGACATTCGTTCTAATGACTCGCGAGGGAACAGAGCGGATCGCCCACGACAATTTCCTGCCAGCTTAATCCACGCATCGCCAGATAGTAGCTTTCGGCGAGATTCCGTCCATGATAATACGCGGGGAGCAGCAGGTCGGGGCGGGGATTCATCAGCAGGTACGGCTCGTCGACATTGCCGTTGGCTCCGGTGGCGCCTTCGAGGATGTAATCGGCGGTCATCGATTGCGGGCTGCCGTCGAACCAGGTGCTCTTGTCGGTCCAGGTGCCGATGTTCCAATGGTCGGGAGGACGGGCGAAGGTGCGGCCGTTACTGGATACGTACTCGGTCATGATCGCGCCGGGCAGCCAATGAAAGCCCAGGAAGCGCTGGTGGCGGTTCTTGTCGTTGGAGCCCCAGCTGGCATAGCCGATCACGTCGGTCTGATTATAGAGAACCTTGGTCGATTGATCCACGATGGTGCGTGCTTCCGGTAATAGAAGGGCGGCATCGCGGAGCCAATCGTTACCGGGATCGTCGCCCGAGTCGCGCAAATCGATCACAAATTTTCCACGGTTTTGGGCGTGGAGGGAGCGATCGAGCATCGCTTTGACGCCATCGAAATCGTAGGCGGCGAGGCGGGTGACCAGATAGATGGGAAATTGGGGATGGGTAAACTTTGCGTCTTTTTTAGAGAAGAACGGGTTAGGAATCGAGCCGGCGACCGGGTGCGGCCTGCCGGTGTGCATGTCGGAATAGAGCAAGGCGAGCTCGCTATCGACGGCCGCTCCGTCGACGGTCATTTCCGTGCCGGTAGTGGTCGGGATGCGCAGAGGCACGCCTTGAGTGACGGCGATATAGAGGATCGATTCGGTCAGGCGGGTGCGGCGCAGGAATTGCGCGACGGGTCCGGCGATTTCGCGGTTGTAATCGGCGCGCGCAATATCTTCGCTCGTGGTGGTGCGAATGCGGCAGATATTGGCGATGGGAACGTGGCGCATGCGCGCGTAGTATTCGCCGATGTCGCGCGACAACGCGGAGTTGTCGTTAACCAGGATCAGCACGTTCTCCGGGCTCTGGGCGCGCAGCAAATTCGTGGCGCAGAAAGCCAACAGGAGAGATGCCGCGAGCTTACTTAACCGACTTGAGGTAATCGACAACTGCCTGTGCATCCGCGTGCGAAAGAGTATAGGCGGGCATCGGCGGATCGGCTGCATGGCCGCGCGGATTGAGCCCGGTTTCGAGGAACTTCACCAGACCTTCGTCCTTCCAACGATCCCACAAACGGCTGGTGGAGGTGATATCGGGGGTGGTCTGATGCCAGCCCGGAATCTCGGCGGTGGGCTTGAAGTCGAGAGTGGCGCCCTTGAGATGCTTGGCCGCGTCGGGCTTGCCGTCCGCGCCGCGAGGGGTATGGCAATCGCCGCACTTGGCCACTTCGTTCACCAGGTACTTACCGCGCGCCACGGAATCGGGCTCGGCGGCGAACAGAGCCGCGGCGCCCGCCAGAATCGCGGTGGAGAGAATGAAAATCCGCATGGGAGTTATCGTAACACCTGAAGTCGCTAGGATTTTCGCCGCGCCAGCCACAGCATGACGCCGCCGAAGACCAGCATGGCAAGGCCGGCGTAGAGATTTACGGGAACGTCGGTTAGCGGGGCTCTATGCACGGGAATGAATACCAGCAATCCTCCCAGGATCAGGAAGAAAGCGCCGATGGGGATGCGTAAATCGTCCATGCCGGTTACCAGAAGATCACGTTCAGGGCCACCAGCGCGACGCCGACGATGAGGGCGAGCACCGCGGGGCGGCGATGCCAGGGTTCATGTGCGTCGCTGGGCAGGTCGGTTAATCCGTATACCAGGCCGTGCAACTCGGTATCCGGTTTGGGCCGGGTGGCGAGGCTGACGGCGAGCGTCACGATGAAGCAGGTGGACCAGGCGAAAATCGCGATCCAGAAATTCTGCGCCATGGTGGAGGGGAACAGGTGCAGATTCGCGAGCCAGCCGCCTTTACCTTCGGCGATGGTCAGGCCGTGGGTGAGCGCGGCGGCGGTGGTGCCGGCCAGGAGTCCGGTGAATGCGCCGTGGCCGGTGGTCCGCTTCCAGAACATGCCCAGCAAAAATGTCGCGAAGAGGGGCGCGTTCACGAAGGAAAACACCAGTTGCAGCACATCCATGATGTTGTTGTAGTGCTGCGCCAGATAAGCGGTGGCGATGGATAGGGCGACTCCGCCGAGGGTGGCTGCGCGGCCCACCCAAAGGTAATGGCGATCGGGCGCATCGCGGCGAATGTGGCCCTGGTACAGATCGTAAGTGAACACGGTGTTGAACGCGGTCACATTGCCGGCCATGCCGCTCATGAACGACGCCATCAGCGCCGTCAGGCCGACGCCGAGCATTCCCGAGGGGTAGAACTGGGCCATCAAGGTGGTCAAGGCCTGATCGTAATCGAGGCCGCCATCCTTGGGAGGAAGCGCGTAGCCGACGCCCATGTGCATCAGCGCCATGGCGGCGATGCCGGGGATGATCACGATAAAGGGCATCACCATTTTCGGGAACGCGGCGATCAGGGGAGTGCGGCGGGCGGCGGACATGGAATCGGCGGCGAGGGCGCGCTGGACCACCAGAAAATCGGTGCACCAATAGCCGAAGGAAAGGACAAAGCCGAGTCCGGCGACCAGGCCGAAGACTTCGACGCCCATCGGGTTGTGCGAAGAATCGCCGGCGAAGCGCCAGGTTTCAGTCATGACGGCGGGCAGGCGGGCGACCATGCCGCTCCAGCCGCCGGCTTTCATGACCGAAAGAATCGCCAGCGGAGCGAAGCCCAGGACGATCAGGAAGAATTGCAGGACCTCGTTATAGATCGCGCTGGTGAGGCCGCCCAGAAAAGTGTAGACCAGGACAATAGCCGCCGACAGCAGCACGCTGCGAGTGAAATCCCAGCCGAGGACCAGCTCGAATAATTTTCCCAGCGCGTACATGGAGACGCCGGAGGAGAACAACGTCATCACCGCGAACGATGCCGCGTTGAGCACGCGCGTCTTTTCGTCGAAACGGAGTTTCAAATATTCCGGCACGCTGCGGGCGCGGCTGCCGTAATAGAAGGGCATCATGAACACGCCGACGAAGATCATGGCGGGGATGGCGCCCAGCCAGTAGAAATGCGCGGTCATCAGGCCGTACTTCGCGCCGGAGGCGCACATCCCGACCACTTCCTGAGCGCCCAGGTTCGCGGCGATGAAGGCCAGGCTGGTGATCCATACGGGGACGGAGCGATGGGAGGTAAGAAAATCCTCGCTGGACTGAACTCGGCGGCGGATGATCAGGCCGATGCCGAGGACGAAGGCGAAATACAGCGCGAGGATCGCGTAGTCGGCGGTCGCGAGCGACATCCGTCTTCATTCTATGGGAATTTGGAGCCACGCGAATTTGAGAGCCCCAGCCTGCTATCATCGATTCAGGAGCGTTCCTGCTGGGTTTGTGTGCGGCTTCCATAAATTGATCCAACAGTCAATGTCATGGGGTCCGGCTCGATTTCGCGCCGGTGAGCAAGCTCCGGCGGGCAAACCGCCATGGAGAAGCCTGAAGGTGCGCGGAGGACTCCCCCCTTTGAGTTCGGGGTCAAATGACGGAGGCTAGGACGGCTGTGGTGGTGCGCTCCTTTAATTTCGATGGTGCGCGCGGAATGCGCGCTTAGAAAGCATTTCTCCTGACGAATCTACTATTTATTGGCGACATTTTCGCCTCCCCCGGGCGGAGCATTGTCGCCCGGCACCTGCGCGACATCGTCGCGGCCGAGAAAATCGACCTGACCATCGCCAACGGCGAAAACTCCGCCGGCGGCTTCGGCATCACGCCGCAGCTGGCCGACGAGCTGTTCGGCTACGGCGCTCGACGTGCTGACCAGCGGCAATCACATCTGGGACAAGCGCGAGATCTACGACTATCTTCGCGCGCCAGCCGCGGCTGCTGCGTCCGGCGAATTACGTCGAGGAACTGCCGGGCGCAGGGCGTGGTGGTGGTGCAGGCGCGCAATGGCGTCGATTGCGCGATGATGAATCTGCAAGGCCGCGTCTTACATGCCGCAGACCGATTGCCCGTTCCGCAAGGCCGATAAGCTGCTCGCCGAACTGCCGGCGGACGTCAAGGTCCGGTTCGTCGATTTTCACGCCGAGCTGACCAGCGAAAAAATGGCGATGGGCTGGTATCTGGACGGGCGCGTATCCGCGATGGTCGGCACGCACACCCACATTCCGACGGCCGACACGCGCATTCTGCCGAACGGCACGGCGTATCAGACCGACGTCGGGATGACGGGTCCGTATCATTCGGTGATCGGCGTGGATAAGGACATCGTGCTGCAAAAATTCCTGACGCAGATGCCGGTGCGCATGGAAGCGGCGCGGCACGGCGCGGAACTGCACTCGGTGATCGTCGAAGTGGACGAAGCGACAGGCACGAGCGGCGTCGATCCGCAGATTCACCGTGAGCTAGAACGGAAAACCGGCTCTAGTCGCGGACCTGCGCTACCCATCGGTGTCACACTGTAGCTAAAGTGGCCCTCACCTTCGAACAAGCCCGCGAGTGCGTGTCTGCAGGAAGTCGTGGCGCATGGTCTGCCGATGGAAATGGTCGCCGCTGCTGGAAGCCGCGGGGCGCGTGCTGGCCGAAACGATATGACCGCCGATCGCGATTATCCGCCGTTTCCACGATCGGCGCGCGATGGATTCGCGGTGCGGTCGGCCGATCTGCCGGGGACTCTGCGCGTGATCGGCGAAGTGCGTGCCGGCGAGCTTTATGCCGGATCGGTCGGCACCGGCGGAGGCCGTCGAAATCATGACCGGCGCTCCGCTGCCCGAAGGCGCGGACGCGGTGCGTGATGGTGGAGCACGCGCGACGCGACGGAGAATCGCGTCACCATCGGATCGGACGCTGAAGGCCGGCGAGAATTTCACGTCCGCGAGGTATCGAGGCGCGCGCGGGCGGCGAAGTGCTCGCGCCGGGCAAACGGCTCGGGTTCGCGGAAATCGCGCTGCTGGCGATGGTGGGGCGCGAGCGACGTTCGGTCTACCGCCAGCCTCGCGTGGCGATTCTGCCCACGGGCGATGAGATCGTCGAAGCGGGCGAGCTGCCCGGAAATTTTCAGATTCGCAATTCGAACGCGTGCGTCGCTGGCGGTGCAAGTGCGCGCGGGCGGGAGGGATTCCCGAAATTCTGCCGATCGCGCGCGACAACTACGAATCGACGCGGCGCGTTGGTCGAACGCGGGCTGCAATCCGACCTGCTGCTGCTGTCGGGCGGCGTTTCGGCGGGGAAATACGACATCGTCGAACGGGTGCTGGCCGATCTCGGAGCGAAATTCTTACTTCGACCGCGTATTGATCCAGCCGGGGCAGCCGCTGGTGTTCGGAGCGGCGAAGCAGAAATTCTTCTTCGGGCTGCCGGGGAATCCGGCGTCGACCATGGTGACCTTCGAACTGTTCGCGCGCGCCGCCGATCGAACGGCTGAGTGGGGTCGAGCGAGCTCCGCTGCCGATGCTGCGGGCGAAGCTGACGCGGGAGTTCCGGCATAAGACCGGCCTGACGCGATTCCTTCCGGCATGCCTGAGCGAAGACGGCGCGACTGTGACGCCGCAGCCCTGGCAGGGCTCGGGCGATATCGCGTCGCTGGCTCGCGCGAACGCGTTTCTGGTGGCGGATGCGGATCGCGAATCGTGGGCGGCGGGCGACGATATCCGCGTGCTGATCAAATGAAGAAGAAGCTCTCGCATTACGACGACGCCGGTCGCGCGATCGATGGTCGACGTATCGGCCAAAGCAGGACACCAGGCGCACGGCGACGGCGCAGGCGTTCGTGCGGATTCGTCCTTCGGTGCTGAAGAAGCTGCCGTCGAATCCCAAGGGCAATCCGCTGGAAGTGGCGCGAATTGCCGGCATCACTGCGGCGAAGAACGCACGTCCGATCTGATTCCGATGTGCCATCCGCTGATGCTGTCGCACGTGGACGTCGAGGCGAAGATCGAAGCGCGGGGCGTGCGCATCGTCGGCAACGGTGTCGACCACTGGTCCAACGGGCGTCGAAATGGAGGCGCTGACGGCGGCGGCGGTGGCGGCGCTGACGGTTTACGACATGACCAAGGCGCTGGATAAGTCGATCGAGATTCAGGACCTTTACTTGCTCAAGAAAAGCGGAGGCAAGAGCGGAGACTTCGAGCGCGGAGACGTGAAGCGATGATTCGGGTCGCGATGCTGACGATCAGCGACGGAGCGGCTCGCGGGCACGCGCGAGGACCAATCGGGCGCGGCGCTGGAAGCTCGCGCGGTCGAGTTGGGATGGCAGGTGATCGAGAAGCGGGTGATCGCGGATGAGAAGCTGGCGATCGCCGACGCGGTGGCGACGCTGGGCCACTCAGGCGCGGTCGACGTGATTCTTTCGACCGGCGGCACGGGGCTGGGTCCGCGCGATGTGACGCCGGAAGCAGTGGCGTCGGTGGCCGATCGCGCAGTGCCGGGTTTCGGCGAGGTGATGCGGAGCGAAGGGCGGAAGTCGACGAAATTCGCCCTGCTGTCGCGCAGCGGAGGCTACACTTTGGGCGCGACGTTGATCGTTACTTTTCCGGGATCGCCCAAAGGTGCGCTAGAGTCATTGAATGCGATTGCGGATTTAATTCCGCATGTCGTTGATTTACTTCACGGACGGACGGAGCACGCGCAGAAACCGTCGCCCTGACGAAAGCATCTACTAAATGGGAGCGTCATGAAGAGAAATCTTGCGTTTCTTTGTATTGCGGGCATGGGTATCGCAGGCTTGCTGGCGGCTCAGACGCCGCCGGAGCAGCAGAAAGACACCTCCGACCAGAGCACCATTAAAGAGACTTTCAAGTTCGTCCTGGTTCCGGTGACGGTCAGCGATAATCATGGAAATTTCACGCCGGGGCTGACGCCCTACGATTTCCGGCTGTTCGACAACGGCAAGCCGCAGAAGATCACCGAGGATATCGCATCGCATCCACTGTCGGTGGCGCTGGTGGTGCAAGCGAACTCCGATGTGGAAGCCGTGCTTCCCGCGATCAAACGGCTGGCGAGCGTGTTCGAATCGATGGTAGTCGGCGATGATGGCGAATTGGCGCTGATCGCGTTCGATCATCGGGTACAGACGTTGACCGGATTCACGTCCGATCCGACGCAGATCGATCAGGCGTTCGCGAAATTGCATCCCGGCAGCTACACCGCCGCGCTGAATGACGCGACCATGCAGGGTATACGGATGCTGGAGCATCGTCCCGCGGAACGGCGGAGGGTGCTGATTCAGGTGAGTGAGAATCGCGATAAGGGGAGCGAGATCAAGGTGCGCGAAGTGCTCAGCCAGGCCGATTTCGCTGGGGTTGCCATGTATTCGGTGAATATTTCGCAACTTATCGCGTCCATGACTTCGAAGGCGCAGCCCAACCGTCCGTCGGCCATTCCGCCGGAAACGCAGATGATCCCGATCGGCCCGGCGGCGGGAGTTCAGACTCCCACCACGACGGCGCAGATGGACATGGGCAACTGGGTTCCGGCCATCAAGGACGTCTTCGACATGGCCAAGAGCGTGTTCGTTCCGAATCCGTTGGATGTGTATACCCGCTACACGGGCGGGCGCGAATTTTCGTTCAAGAATCAGAAGACCCTCGACCACGATGTGCAGACCATCGGGGATGAACTCCATAGCCAGTACATGCTGACCTATCTGCCCAACAATCAGACCGAAGGCGGGTACCACAAGATCACCGTGGAAGTGAACAAGCCGGGGCTGAAGGTCCGCACTCGCGACGGATACTGGCTCGCCGGCAAACCGGAGTAAAAACGGCTGGTAAGATGTAGTCTTACCAAATGAGCCTGTTATCGTCCGAAAAGCCGGCTGCGGTGCAGGCGCGCGATCTTCGCACCTATCGCCATTTCGATCTGCTGCTCGCGATTTTTCTGGTGGTCCTGTTGATTTCGAACCTGGTGGGGCAGAAGCTCTGCCAGATCGGACCGTTCGTAATCAGCGGCGCGCAGTTGCTGTTCCCGCTCACCTACATCTTCGGCGACGTGTTCACGGAGGTCTACGGCTACTCCGCGTCGCGCCGCGCGATCTGGCTGGGATTCCTGGCCAACGGGCTGCTGGCGGCGATGGGGCTGATCACGGTCTGGCTGCCGCCCGCGCCGGGCTGGCACAATCAGGAAGCCTTCGCCACGGTGTTCTATCAAATCCCGCGGCTGATTCTCGCGAGCCTGATCGCCTACTGGTGCGGCGAGTTCACCAATTCCTACACGCTGGCGAAAATGAAGCTGTGGACCGGCGGAAAAATGCTGTGGACGCGCACGGTGGGTTCCACGGTAACCGGCCAGTTCGTCGATACCATCATTCTGGTGCTGATCGGGTTCGGCGGGACGGCTCCGGTGGCGACGCTGGGGAAGCTGGCCGCGTCGGCCTATTTCGGCAAGGTGATTTACGAAGTGGTCGCGACTCCGCTGACCTATGCGGTGGTAGCGTTTCTGAAGCGCTCCGAGGGCCTGGACGCGTTCGATTACAAAAGCAATTTCAATCCGTTCCACACCAGCACGAATTGACAAGTTGCGGTGCGCCCCCCTTTTGCGAGACACTAACAGGTTTTCCTGGATCGTAGCCCAGGATTAATTTCGAACATGCGGATGAGAATCCTATATCACGATCATTGCTTCGACGGCGCCGCGTCGGCGGCGTTTTTCAGCCGGTTTATCGAAGCGAAATTCCATCCGGACGCCGAGTTTCTGTTCACCGGTCTGGCCCATAAAGCGGACCAGCTTTTCGAGCCTGGAATGTTCGACGGCGACGAAAATGCCATCGTCGATTTCAAATATTCCACAGATCCGCGCCTGACCTGGTGGTTCGATCATCATCAAAGCGCGTTCCTGACTCCGGAAGACGCCGAGCATTTCCGGCGAGATACGTCGGGACGCAAGATGTACGACCCGAGTTTCCGCTCCTGCACCAAATATATCGCCACCGTGGCGCGCGAGAAATTCGGATTCGACGCGCCGGACCTGGTGGATCTGGTCCAGTGGGCCGATATTATCGACGGCGCGCAGTATTCGAGCGCGCAGGAGGCAGTGGAGCTGGGAGCCGCGGCGATGAAGCTGACCCTGGTGATCGAGGGCGCGCAGGGATCGGAGATTGTCCAGAAAATTATCCGCATGATGCGGCGCGAAACGCTGGAAGCGATCGCGGCGGAGCCGGAAATTCAGACGATTTACACCCCGCTGCACGACCGGCACGTCCGGTCCATCGACGTAATCCGGAAACAATCGGTGTGTCATGACGGCGTGGTATTTTTCGACCTGGTGGGGCAGGAGTTCGAAGGCTACAACAAATTCATCCCGTATTATTTATTTCCGCAATCGACGTATACGGTTTCGGTCAGCACCTCGAGTTTCCGCACCAAGGTATCGGTGGGATCGAATCCCTGGGCGCTGCGTCCCGTGAAATTCAACCTCGCCTCGATCTGCGAGCGGTACGGCGGCGGAGGGCATCCGAAAGTAGGTGCGATCAGCTTCCCGATCGGCGCAATTGCAGAGGCTCGCCAGGCGGCGCAGGAGATCGCGACGGAACTGAGGGGGTAAAGAAGTGGTCAGTGGCCAGGGACCAGTGGCCAGTTAAAACGGAACGCGGCGGAACTGGTCACTGAACACTGGCCACTGCCCCCGAGTGTTACGCGCCCTTCAGGACTTCCGCGATGTCCTTTTCCTTGACCGCGCCTTCCTTGATCACGCGCCAGTAAGGCTCGGTCACGTCGACCGTCGTCGATCCGAGGCCGGTGATGGTTCCTCCGTCGAGCACCAGGTCCACGCGGCCATCCATGGAACCGAACACATCGATTCCGCTGGTGCAGGTGGGCTTTCCTGAAATATTCGCGCTGGTCGCGATCAGGGGCTGGCTCAAGCGCTCCAAGAGTGCATTGGCGCAACGCGATTTCGACTGGCGCACGGCGAGCCGGCCGGTATTGCCGGTGACTTTCAAGGGAATGCGCGAGGAAGCCGGCGCGATGATCGCGAGCGGTCCGGGCCAGAAATGGCGAGCCAGCAGATAGAAGCGCGTGTGGATTTCAGAAACCAGCTCATCCGCCATGATCAGGTCGGCGACCAGCAAGGGAAGCGAGCGCTCCTTTTCGCGCCCCTTGGCGTCGAACACGCGTCCCACGGCGTGCAGATTGAGCGGGTCGGCAACCAGCGTATAGAGCGCGTCGGTGGGAATGGCGACCACGCCTCCGCGCCGGATCACGGCCGCGGCCCGCTCTATCGCGAGTTCTCCCGGGTGTTCGGGATCAATTTCCAAAAGATCGGTGGCCACGTGTTTTTCCAGTGTAGCGGCTTGCGAAAATATTTGGAGCTGGGCTATTCCACCGGCCCGATCGCTTGGGCCACCTCGATCGCCATCTGATAGCGGCCGAACGGCGCGCTTAATTGCACTCCAGCCACCATCGGCCGGACGCGCTGGACCATTTCCCGAGCGATGGCGATGCCTTCGGCGCGCGCGGCATCGGCGCTCTCGGCGGCGCGCATCCGCTCCATATAAGCCTCTGGAACGGGGACCCGCAGCTCATTCACCATGAATTCGGCGTTGCGATAACTGGTCAGCGGCCAGATGCCGGCGATCAGCGGAAGCCCGTATTGTTCGGTCCGCCGCAGGAAGGCTTCGAGCAGGTCGAGATCGAAAACCGGCTGGGTGACGACGTATTCCGCGCCGGCTTTGACTTTCCACTCGAAGCGGCGCTGTTCCTCATCGGGATTCAGCGCGCCGGGATTGGCTCCGACGCCGATCAGCAGCGCGGTCTGCGATCCGATGGGATTGCCGCCGAGATCCAGGCCGTGATTCAGATTGTTCACGATGTTGGTGAGCCCGATGGAATCGACGTCGAACACTGCCGTCGCGTCGGGATAGGTTCCCATGCGCGGCGGATCCCCGGTAATGCAGATCAGGTTGCGCACGCCGATGGTGTAGGCGTCCGAGCAGGCCGCTTTGAATACTCAAAATATTCCGGTCGCGGCAGCAGAAATGCAGCACCGTTTCGATGTGAGCCTGCTGCTGGATCAACTGACAAGTCACCTGGGCGCTCATCCGGGCGCTGGCGCGAGGTCCGTCGGGAACATTGATGCAATCGATCCCGGCGGCCTTGCACAGCTTCGCGCCTTCGATTTCCTTCGATGCATCGACGCCGCGCGGCGGCAGAATCTCGACGAACGAAACAAATCGTTTGGCGGCGAGCTTCGCGCCGAGCGTGCTCTTTTTCTCGAACGGAATCTTTTCGAGCGCCTTGGGCCGCGACGACGGAGGCTCGCTGACGATGGCGTGCGAACGCTCGATGTGCTGCAAACTGCGCGCTTCTTTTCGAATTTCTTTGATGTGATCGGGAGTGGTGCCGCAGCATCCGCCCACGATGCGCACGCCGGCCAGCAGAAAGCGTCGGGCATATTGCGACATGTACTCGGGAGAGCACAGGTAGAGATTGCGGCCCTCCACCGTCGCGGGCAGTCCCGCGTTGGGCATCGCGCTGAGCGGCTTCTGGGTATAGGCGACCATCTTTTCGATGGTTTCGAGCATCACCTTGGGGCCCGACGAACAATTCAGGCCGATAATGTCCACCGGCCATTCGTTCAGCTTCAGCGTGAAATCGAGGGTCGAGGTACCATCGCGCAGGGTGCCGTCGTCTTCGATGCTCAACTGCACCATCACCACCATCTCGGGACCGGCCGCTTCGCGCGCGGCAAAGATCGCTTCGCGGACTTCGTTGATGTCGCGAAACGTTTCGAGCACCAGGAGGTCGACGCCGGCCTCCACCAGCGCGTCGATCTGCTCGCGAAAAATCGCGCGGGCTTCCTCGAAACTGGTCGGACCGAGCGGTTCCAGGCGAATTCCCAGCGGTCCGACGGCTCCGGCGACAAAGGCCTGCTCGCGAGCGGCTTCACGGGCGATACGGACGCCGGCATGATTGATCAGACGGACTTTTTCTGAAAAACCGAAAGCTCCGAGGCGCTTTCGATTAGCGCCGAAGGTGTTGGTTTCGAGAATCTCGGCGCCCGCTTTCACGTATTCCTGGTGAACGTCGCGCACCAGCGCGGGGAGCGAAAGATTCAGCTCGTCATAGCATCGATTGATGAAAACGCCTTTCGCATAAAGCATGGTCCCCATGGCGCCATCGGCCACCAGAACATGTTTATCAAGTGCGTCGCGGAACTCAGCCGCTCGGGTTTGAATCGCGGTTACTGCCATTAGGTTATAGATCTACAATAACGCGGCGAGCGTTACAGATTGAATACCGAAAGAGACCACCGGTCTCAGACAGCGCGCGCGGCGGGCAGCGTCACTTCCAGGCACGCCCCGCCTTGCGCACGGTTGCTGGCGGAGATGGTGCCGCCGTGCTGGGTGACGATTCCGGCGGCGACGGTCAGGCCCAGGCCGGTGCCGTGGGCGTCCAGACGGGTGGTTACGAAGGCGTCGAAAATGTCGGGCAGGACGTCGGTGGGGATGCCCCGGCCGTTATCTTCCACGGCGATGACCATGCGCGGCTGGGTCCCGCGATCCTGACGGCGCGCGTTCACCTCGATTTTTCCGGACGAAGACTCAATCGCGTTCAGCGCATTGCGCAGCAGGTTCACGAACACCTGAATCAGCCGGTCCGGATTGCCGATCACGCGATCCTCGGCGCGCACGTTGTTTGAAAATTCGACGCTCGAGGATTTTTCGTCGATGGCGACCAGGCCCCAGGCCTCGTCGACCAGCGGGCGGAGGGCCAGCGGCTCCATCTTCTGTTTTCGGACCTTCGAAAAATCCACCAGGCTTTCGCTGATACGCTGGAGACGCTGTGCGACGCGCTGCATCCGCTCCAGACGCTCGAGGGTATGCGAATCGTCGGTGGTCTCGATCAGCTTCTCGATCGACCCGTTCAGGACGGTCAGCGGCGTGTTTAATTCGTGGGCGACGCTGGCGGAGAGCAGGCCGAGGCTCACCAGTCGGTCCTGCTCTTCCAGGCGCTTGAGGGCGGTGGCGAGCTCATCTTCCTGGCGGCGCAAGGTCGCGACTGTCTCGTTACGGGAGCGCATGATGTGGCCGATTTCGTCGCCTAAAATCTCTTCCGACGGGATCAATTCGCGATCGCGGTCGCCGGATTGGGTGGCTCCGTCGGCGTCCAGCATCTTGCGCAGCGGGCGATACACATACAGCGGCATGATGGCCGATTCCAGCAGCAGCACGGCCAGCACATAGATACTGCCAAGTACCAGAAACAAAGTGAGTTTCGCACGATCTACGGCAGCTTTGTAGGATCCCGGCGAAGTTTGCAGATTGGCGGGAGGATGGGGCATCTGGCGCTCGATGGTTACCTCCCGGGCCCTCGCATCGGCCACCAGTTTTTCGAACAACGGGATCACGGAGAAATACGCGGCACAAGTTAAGACGAGAAAGAACAGGTTATGCAGCACCATCAACTTCGGGCGAACCTTGAGATTTCCGAAGATTGTTGTTAAACTGTACGGTTTGCGGTCAGACAAGAATTATTGCTCCTCTTGCGTAGATACTCCAGCTATGGTAGAAACTATGAAGGCCCAAAACCCAGGACTTAACATTTCAAGATGACTCCCATCTTTCCGAAGTCGTCTGACCTCATTCTCAAGATCGCCGGAGCCCTGATCGGTCTTGGATCGCTGGTCGGAGTTGCCGCTTACACCTACTACACTTATCCGACTGTAATCGATACCGGGTACCAGCCGGTCCAACCCGTGCCGTACAGCCACAAACTGCACGCTGGACAATTGGGGCTCGACTGTTTCTATTGTCACTCCACTGTCTACAAGGCCGCCTACGCGGCGATTCCGGCGACGCAGACGTGCATGAACTGCCACACCAAGGTGAAGACCGACAGTCCTCGCCTGGAGCCGATCCGCCAGAGCTTCGCGACGGGCGAGCCGATGCCGTGGGTGAAGATCCACCGGCTTCCCGACTTCGTCTATTTTAACCACGAGGCGCACGTCACGGCGGGCGTGAGCTGCGTAAGCTGCCACGGACGCATCGATCAGATGATCGAAGTGCACCAGGACAAGCCGCTGAACATGGCGTTCTGTCTGGCCTGCCATCGTGATCCGGCGCCGAATGTGCGGCCGGCGGAACTGGTGACGAAGCTCGATTGGGTTCCGGATCGCGACGCGCGTGAGATCGGCAACGAGATTATCGCGCAGAAGCATCTGAATCCGCCCACAAATTGCTCCGGTTGCCACAGATGATATCCCACGTGATGGCCCAGGTAATACCCCAGGTGAACCATAGATGAGTCTGATCTCGATTAAGTCCCTGCCCAATCGAGGCGGGGCGCTTAAAGAAACGACTGGACCCAAGTACTGGCGCAGCCTGGATCAGCTGGCGGATACGCCCGAATTCCGCGAGTGGGTGGAAAACGAATTTCCGGCACAGGCGGATGTGATGCTGGACGGCGCGTCGCGGCGCAACGTTCTGAAGGTGATGGCGGCGTCGTTCGGCCTGGCGGGCCTGGCCGCATGCCGCCGTCCGGTGGAACACATTCTGCCGTATGCCAAGGGCGTCGAGGATCTGATTCCGGGCGAGCCGTACTTTACAGCACGGTGATGTCGCTTGGCGGCGAAGCGACCGGGCTGCTGGTTGAAACGCACGACGGACGTCCGACCAAGATCGAAGGTAATCCGGATCATCCGATCAGCCTGGGCGCGGCGACCGCGATGCAGCAGGCGTCGGTGCTTTCGCTGTACGATCCGGACCGGTCAGCGCGATTCCTCGAAAACGGCGCGCCCACGGCCAAGAGCTGGAAAGAATTCGACGCGTATCTCAAGGGAATCAATTTCGGCGATGGATCGGGCCTGCGGTTCCTGAGCGAGACGGTCAATTCGCCGTCGCTCGAAGCGATGCGCGCACAGGCGCTGCAAGAAGTTTCCCAAGGCCAAGTGGGTCGAATACGAAGCGATTTCGCGCGAGAATGAACGCGCCGGCGCGGCGATGGCCTTCGGCCAGCCGCTCGACGTGCATCCGCAATTCGACAAAGCCAAAGTCATCGTCGCGCTGGACGCGGATTTCCTGGGGGTGGATTCGACCAGTCCGCTGCCGACCAAGCAGTTTACCAAGCGCCGCCACGTCGATCGGCGACGAAGAGCTTGAAAGATGTCAACCGGCTGTACGCGGTCGAAGCGCAGTTTCTCGCTGACGGGCGCCAATGCCGATCACCGGTTGCGGATGAAGGCGGCTGAGGTGAAGCAGTTCGCCATCGATCTGGCGGCGTCGCTGGGCGCCTTGCCAGGTTTGAATGTCGTCGGCAACGGCGACAAGCGCGGCGAAATTCCTGGCGGCGATCGTCAAGGATCTGAAAGGCGCGGGAGCGGAAGCGCTGGTGGTCGCGGGTCCGCGGCAGCCGGCGAGCGTGCATGCGATTGCGGCGTTGATCAATCAGTCGCTCGGCAGCGACGGCGGTGAGCTACACCAAGACCGATGCGGCGAATTCGGGAGTCGACGCGTTGAAGAGCCTGGCGGGAGAGATTTCGTCGGGCCAGGTTTCGACGCTGTTGATTCTTGGCGGGAATCCGGCGTACTCGGCGCCGGCGGATTTGCAGTTCGCGACGGCACTCGCGAAGGTTGCAGAATTCGATTCATCTTGGTCTCGAAGAAGACGAGACCGCGGCCGCCGCGAAGTGGCACGTTCCGGAGGCGCACTTCCTTGAGACGCTGGAGCGATGCGCGCAGCTCCGATGGCACGGTCGCGATCCAGCAGCCGATGATCGGCTCGATGTACGGCGGCAAGACGCCGGCTGAAATGATCGCGATGATCACCGGCGGCAAGGATCAAGAAAGCCTACGACATCGTCAAGAACTACTGGCTGCCGCAGCTGGCCGAGAAGACCGATGAGGCGCGGGAGATGGCCTGGCGTAAAGCACTGAACGACGGCTGATTGCGTCGGTGAAGCCGGTCGGAGCCGGTGAAGGTCTCGGCGGACGCCAAGAAAATCGCAGCGGCGCGTCGCGGCGGAGCCGAAGGCGGGCTCGGGCGGGATCGAAGTTTCGTTCGTTCCGAGCGCGTCCACCTGGGACGGGCGATTCGCCAACAACGGCTGGATGCAGGAAGCGCCGGACCCGATGACGAAGCTGACCTGGGGCAACGCGGCGCTGATCAGTCCGGCGACGGCGCGGGCGCAGAATCTGAACGATGGCGACGTCGTCACGATTACGCCGCGGGAATTACAAAATGGAAGCGGCGGTGATGGTCGCAGCCCGGTCATCGCGGACGATGCCATCGTGATTTCGCTCGGTCACGGGCGCGCAAAATGCGGACGGGTAGGCAAGGACGTCGGCTACAACGCGAACCTGATCCGTACTTCAGACGCGCAGTGGTTCGCAGATGGGGTCTCGATCGCGCCGACCGGGGCCACCGTGAAACATGGCCACTACGCAGGAGCACGGCACCGGCGATCAGCAACATGACCGGCCGCTGTATCGCGAAGTCACCATCGAGGAATTCGTCAAGAATCCCAAGAGTATCGAGGAGATGTCGGAACTTCCGGAACTCGACAGTCGATCTATCCGCAGATCATTTACAACAAGGGCTACCAGTGGGGCATGTCCATCGACCTGATGGCGTGCACCGGCTGCAACGCCTGTGTCGTCGCCTGCCAGGCGGAGAACAATATTCCGGTGGTCGGCAAGGAGCAGGTGCTGCGCGGCCGCGAAATGCACTGGATCCGAATGGATCGCTATTTTGTGGGTCCAGAAGACGACCCGCGCGCGGTGGAGCAGCCGGTTCCCTGCATGCAGTGCGAAAACGCGCCGTGCGAAAACGTCTGCCCGGTGGCGGCGACCACGCACAGTCCGGAAGGGCTGAACGACATGGCGTACAACCGCTGCGTCGGCACCGGTACTGCGCCAACAACTGTCCGTTACAAGGTGCGGCACTTCAACTTCCTGAATTTCCATAAGCACGATCCGGAAATTCTGGACATGGTCCACAATCCGGATGTCACGGTGCGCATGCGCGGTGTCATGGAAAAGTGCACCTACTGCGTGCAGCGCATTCAGGAAACCAAGATCAGGGCGCAAGGTGGATGGACGCCGCGCAATTAAAGACGGAGAAATCCAGACGGCGTGCCAGCAGACCTGCCCGGCCGACGCGATCGTGTTCGGAAACATCAACGATCCCGAATAGCCGCGTGGCGAAGCTGAAAAATCAGGAACGCAATTACGCGATGCTGGCCGAGCTCGATGTGCGGCCGCGCACCACTTATCTGGCGCGGCTGCGAAACGAAAATCCGGAGTTGGCTTGATGAAGATCAATCATTCGGGAACGAAACATGTCTGATATCGCGGTTACCCAAAATCCGCAACTGATGGACGTGAATCCGCCGCTGGTGCGGGCGCACGACCTGCACGATGTGACCGAACAGATCAGTTCCATCGTCGAAGGCGATGTACACAAGACGCCGATCAAGTATTGGATCACGCTCAGCATCACGGCGTCGCATCACCGGATTGCTGGGATTGATGCTGGTGTACCTGGTCTCCACCGGTATCGGCGTGTGGGGCAACAACCGGCCGATCGGCTGGGCGTGGGACATCACCAACTTCGTGTTCTGGATCGGTATCGGCCACGCCGGAACGCTGATCTCGGCGATTCTGTTTCTGTTCCGGCAGAAGTGGCGGACCTCGATCAACCGGTCGGCCGAAGCGATGACGCTGTTCGCGGTGATGTGCGCGGGCATTTTCCCGCTGTTCCACACCGGCCGTCCGTGGCGCGCTTACTGGCTGTTCCCGGTGCCGAATACGGATCTCAATATGTGGCAGAACTTCCGTTCGCCGCTGATCTGGGACGTGTTCGCGGTTTCGACGTACTTCACCGTATCGCTATTGTTCTGGTTCACCGGACTGGTCCCGGATCTGGCGACCCTGCGCGATCGCGCTGTCACCCGAAGTCCGGCAAGTGGTGTTCGGCGCATTGAGCCTGGGCTGGCGCGGATCGGCCCGGCACTGGCGCAATTACGAAGCGGCCTACCTGATTCTGGCGGGCATTTCGACGCCGCTGGTGCTCTCGGTGCACACCATCGTTTCGTTCGACTTTGCGACGTCGGTGATTCCGGGCTGGCACACCACGATTTTCCCGCCGTACTTTGTCGCCGGCGCGATTTTTTCCGGATTCGCCTGCGTGATGACGCTGCTGCTGATCGCGCGCTGGACGCTGAATCTGCAGAACCTGATCACCATGAAGCACCTGGAGAACATGAACAAGATCATCCTGGTGACCGGATCGATCGTCGGCTACGCGTATGCGTGCGAGTTCTTCATCGCCTGGTATAGCGGCAATATGTATGAGCGGTTCACGTTCCTCAACCGCGCATTCGGCCCCTACTGGTGGGCGGCGTGGTCCATGTATTCGTGCAACGTGTTTATCCCGCAGCTGTACTGGTTCAAGAAAATGCGCACCAATCTGTGGGTGATGTTCGTCATCTCGATCACCACCAACATCGGTATGTGGTTTGAGCGATTCGTGATTATCGCCACCAGCCTGACGCGCGACTTTCTGCCGACCTCGTGGGGTTATTTCCATCCCACCTGGGTGGACATGTGCACCTTCGTGGGCACCATCGGCCTGTTCCTGACGCTGTTCCTGATCTTCGCGCGGTTCCTGCCGATGATCGCGATTTCGGAAGTCAAGGGCGTGCTGATGCATGAGAAACGATTCTTCAAGGGCCAGGAAGCGGAGGTTCTGACCAAATGAACTTCGATCCGGAACAGATAAAAGACAAGCTCGGCATCGGCGCCGACAAAGTGTACGCGGTGATGGGCGAATTCGCCGATCCGCACGACCTGGTGCACGCCGGCCGCAAGATTCGCGAAATGGGCTATACCAAGATCGACGCGATGTCGCCGTTTCCGGTCCACGGCATCGACGATGCGATCGGGATCCCGTATTCGAAACTGGGCTGGATCGTGATCTGCGTGGCGCTGTGCGGCACGCTGACGGCGCAGTTGCTGATGTGGTGGTGCGGCACGATCAACTATCCGCTGGTGATCGGCGGAAAGCCGCTGTTCGATTTCACCTTCTCGATCCCGATCACGTTTGAGCTGACTATTCTGTTTTCCGCATTCGCCAGCTTTATCGGCATGTTCGCGCTCAATGGGCTGCCCCGGCTGTATCATCCGTCGCTCAACTACCGCAACGCGAATCGCATCAGCGACGACCGGTTCGTGCTGGTGATCGAGGCCAACGATCCGAAGTTCGACGCGCACAAGACGGCCGAGCATCTCCGCAGCGTCGGGGCCGAAACGGTGGAGGTGGTGGAAGGATGAAGAAATTTAGCGGCCAGTGGTCCGTGGCCCATGGCCAGTCTCCCGTCCTGTGGCTCAGCGGATATTGCGCGCTTCCGCTGGCGTGCATTCTTCTCGCGCTGCTGTTTTTGCAGGGCTGTTCGAGCATCCAGCGGGAGCCTCCGGTGCAGGTCTGGGACGACATGAAGCATCAGGAAAAGTTCAAGCCGCAGATGCAGAACGACCTGTTCGCGGATCATCGCGACAGCCGGGTTCCTCCGGAAGGGACGGTGGCGCGCGGCCACATGGTCACCGATTCGGTGTACGACACCGGCATGGAAGGCCCGATGTTCGCCGGTAAGAATCCGGTGCCGGTCACCATGGATCTTCTGAAAAAGGGCCAGATGAAATTCGGGACGTATTGCACGCCGTGCCACGACCGGGAAGGCACGGGGCAGGGCATCGTGCCGATTCACGTGCCGAGCTGGCAGCCGTCGAATCTGACCGAGGATCGCGTGGTGCAATTCGCCGACGGCGAGATTTTTAACGTGATCACCAACGGCCGCCGCACCATGCCGGCGTATAAATATCAGGTCTCGGTGGAAGACCGGTGGGCCATCATCGCGTACTTGCGGGTGTTGCAGCGCGCGGCACACGGGACCGTGAACGATGTTCCCGACGATCAGAAAGCCGCGTTGGATAAGGCTAATTGAGATGAGTCAACATTATTCCGAACACGACGCCGCGCACGCCGAGAGTTACCAGCTCGAAGCGAGCCGCTGGGCTACGGGCCGCAACGTTCTGGCGTTTCTGGCCCTGATTTCGGTGATCGGCTGCGCGGTCGGGTATCTGCAAAATCCGGCGCGCTTCTTTCAGTCCTACCTGGTGGCGTTCACTTTCACCGCCGCCACCGGACTGGGCGCGTTTTTCTTCGTCATGGTGCAGTTTCTCACGGGAAGCGCGTGGAGCGTCACGGTCCGCCGCATCATGGAAAACATCATGATCACGCTGCCGGTGGGCGCGCTGCTGTTCATCCCGATCGCCTTCGGCCTGAAGGATATTTATCCCTGGATGAACCCCAGCTACCTGGCGGGCGTCGTGGGAATGCAGGGCAAGCACAGCTATCTTTCGCAGGATAATTTCGTGCTGCGCGCTTACGGATATTTTCTGCTGTGGTCGATCTGGATTTTCGCGATCTACCGGCAATCGACCAAACAGGACACGGAGCGGTCGGCGCGGCAGATGCACATCGCCTCGCGCTGGAGCGCCCCGGGATTGTTCCTGGTGATCGCGGTGGGAACGCTGGCGTCTTATGACTGGCTGATGTCGGTGGAGCCGGGCTGGTATTCGACGATTTTCGGGTTGTACGTGCTGGCCGGCGGCGCGCTGACCTTCATGTCGATCGTGATGCTGGTGAGCCTGGGGTTCCGCAGGGCCGGCATACTGAAGCACGCGATCACGCTTGAGCATTATCACGATCTCGGCAAATGGCTGCTGGCGCTCACGGCGTTTTACACCTACATGGCGTTTTCGCAGTACCTGCTGATCTGGTACGCGAACATCCCGGACGAGACGCAGTTTTACCGGCATCGCATGGTCGGCGGGTGGCTGGCGGTTTCTCTGGCGATGCCGTTCATCCGATTCCTGATTCCGTTCTTCGCGCTGCTGTGCCGGCCGATCAAGCGCAACCTGACGGCGCTGGCGGTGCTGGCGACGTGGAGCATCGTGGTGGAACTGGTAGACCTGTACTGGATCGTGATGCCGACGTATTACAAGAATGGTCCGCAGATTCACTGGCTCGATTTCGCGACGCTGGGAGCGACGGTGAGCATCTGCGGCCTGGTGTTCTGGGGCCGGTTCAAGCGGCACAAGATGGTGCCGGTGGGCGATCTGCGCTTTGAGCAGTCGCTGCATTTTGAGAATGCGTAAGGTGAACAGGAAATGAGTGAAGATCATTTAAGACACGCCGATCGCAAGCGAAGGCTTCGATCATAGCGACCTGCAGCCGGGCGCTATCGTGGCGTTCGCGATCGGCAGCGTGGTTCTGCTGATTCTGACCATCGTAGCCGTCGAGGTCTACTTCAATAAGGTGTGGGACGAGGCGGTATACGAAAAGGTGCTGGCTCCTCCGAGCGAGCAGTTGAAGGCCTTGCATTACCGCGAGGACTGGTACCTGACGCATTACATGTACGCGGATAAGAAGACCGGAGTAGTGCGCATTCCGCTGGATAGGGCGATGACGTTGTTCGCCCAGGAAGCGGCCGAAGGCAAGCTGTTCTATCCGGCCAAGAGCTATATCCCGAAGAAGGAAGAGCCGGCTCCGGCGACACCGGGGCAACCTGGGGCACCAGCTCCGGCGGCGGCTGCGAAATAGGGTTCGGGTTCAAGGGTAAGAAAGAAGTAAGCAGTTCCATGAAACAGAAACTAATTCGGGCGGCGTTGACGATGGCGATAGCCACCATGTCCATGCCGCTGTTCGCGCAACGCGATCCGACGCCGGGGCCCAGCCAGGCGGTTCTGCCCCCGGGCGTCACGCCTCCCCAACTACTGGGAGTTGGCGTCGATGAGCACCTGGAACGTCCGGTCGATCTGAATCTGCAATTCATCGCCGAGAACGGCTATCCGGTGGCGCTGAAGGATTTTTTCCACAAGGGCAAGCCGGTAATTCTCGACTTGGTTTATTACGAGTGCCCGATGCTGTGCGATCTGATCCTGAACGGCCAGACGGCGGTGATGAAGCAGATCCCGTGGAATCCGGGCGATCAGTATGAAGTGGTCACCATCAGCATCAATCCGCAGGAATCGTTCAACCTGGCGCGCGAGAAGAAGTCGACCTACATGAACACACTGAATCGCACGAATGCGAGCTGGCATTTCCTATGCGATTACCAGGACAACGCGAAGAAGCTGGCGGAGGAGATCGGCTATCACTATAAGTACGATCCGCAGCAAGACCAGTTCGCGCATCCGGCGGCGATCTTCATTCTGACCCCGGAAGGAAAAATTTCGCGGTATCTGTACGGCGCGCGGTTCCGGCAGATGGACGTGCGTTTCGCGCTGGCGGAAGCGAGCGAAGGCCGGTCGAGCATGACCGTCGAAAGAATTCTGCTGTACTGCTACCACTACGATCCCAAGGCCGGCGCGTACGTGCTGTTCGCCAGTAATTTCATGGAAGCGGGCGGCGCGCTGACGGTCCTATTGATCGCGTTTTTCCTGTGGCGGATGTTCAAAGCCGACCGGCGGCGCATGGAGGCTTGGAAGGCGAAAGAGGCAATGGCGGCGAAAGAGAGAATGGCTTAGATGGAGTGGATTCGTTCACTGATGTTACCTCCGCAGGGCTCCACGTTCGCGGGCGAAGTGGATACCTTGTATATGTTTCTGTTCTGGCTGAGCGTGGTGCTGTTCCTGGGGATCGCGTTCGCGGCGATCTACTTTTCCTGGCGCTACCGCTATAAGCCGGGCCGCGTCACGCCGCACCAGACGCACAACAACGTCCTCGAAGTGGTCTGGACGTGATCCCGCTGCTGATCTGCGTGGGTATCTTCTTCTGGGGCTTCAACCTCTACTTGAAGTACGCCGTCGCGCCGGGCGAGGCGATGGAAGTGCAAATCACTGCCAAGAAATGGCTGTGGCAGTTCGAATATCCAGACGGCTCCCGAACGGTCAACGATCTTCACGTTCCCATCAACAAGCCGGTGCGCTTCGTGATGACCAGCGAAGACGTCCTGCACGACTTCTTCGTCCCCGATATGCGGGTGAAGCACGACATTGTTCCGGGCCGCTATACCGAAGTCTGGTTCACGCCGACGGTTGCCGGGGTTCATCACATCACCTGCGCGGAATATTGCGGCAAAGGGCATTCCGATATGCAGGCGAAGCTCACCGTCGAGAGCCAGGAAGAATTCGAGAAGTTCATGGCCACCGGCGGCACTGAGTACCTGGATTACACCAACAATCCTGCCGCCTGGGGCAAGCTGCAATGGGAGCGCAAAGGCTGTTCCACCTGCCATTCGATCGACGGCACGCGCATCCCCGGCGGTGGTCCGAGTTGGAAAGGCATCTGGGGCAAGATGGAAAAGATGAACGACGGCAAAGAGGTGCTGGTCAATGCCGATTACGTTCGAGAATCGATGATGCTGCCGCAGGCGAAGATCGTGGCTGGATTCGATCCGATCATGCCCACGTTCCAGGGCCTGCTGCGGGAGCACGAGATTCAGGGCTTGATGGCGTTCATCAAGTCGATTGGCAATGATCCGAACGGCGGGCCGCCGGCTCCGACCAAGTTGAGCATGCCCGTGGCAAGCGGGGCGTCGGGTGCGGCTGGCGCTCCGGCGGCGGGAACCGCGCCGCCCACTCCCGCGGGGCAGAAGTAGGGACCGAGAGGGAATATGTCACAAACACTGCAATCCCAGGCGAGGGTCGCGGACCGGCCGCGACCGGAAAAAAATTACATCAACGCGACCCAGGGCATCTGGAGTTGGATGTCCACCGTCGATCATAAGCGGATCGGCGTGATGTACCTGGTCGGCGTGCTGTCGGCGTTCCTGGTCGGCGGGTTATTCGCGCTGATGGTCCGGCTGACGCTGCTGAATTCGCATCACATGCTGTTCGGCAAAGTGCTGGTCACGGCGGAGACCTATAACCGCCTGTTCACGCTGCACGGCGCCATCATGGTGTTCCTGTTCATCATTCCTTCGGTGCCGGCCGCGCTCGGAAACTTCGTGCTGCCGCTGATGCTGGGGGCCAAGGACGTCGCCTTCCCGCGATTGAATCTGGCCAGCTTCTATCTATGGGTGGTCGGGGCGATTATGGCGGTCGCCTCTATGTTCTTCGGCGCCGTCGATACCGGGTGGACGTTCTACACGCCGTATTCGACCACCACCCCGAACGCCGTGACCATGATGACCCTGGCGGTCTTCGTTCTCGGCTTCTCGTCGATCTTTACCGGGATCAATTTCATCGCGACGGTCCATAAGCTGCGCGCGCCCGGCATGGGCTGGTTCGATATGCCGCTGTTCATCTGGGGCATCTATTCCACCGCCATCATCCAGGTGCTGGCGACCCCGGTGCTCGGCATCACGCTGGTGCTGCTGATTCTGGAGCGCGTCTTCAACATCGGTATCTTCGATCCGAAAATCGGCGGCGACCCGGTCCTGTTCCAGCACTTCTTCTGGTTCTATTCGCACCCGGCCGTGTACATCATGATTCTGCCCGGCATGGCGATCATCAGCGAGCTGATCCCCACGTTCTCGCGCAAAACGATGTTCGGGTATCGCGCCGTCGCCTATTCGAGCGTTTCGCTGGCGCTGCTCAGCTTCATCGTGTGGGGCCATCACATGTTCGTCGCCGGCCAGTCGCAGCTCGCCACCGTGATCTTTTCCGCGCTGACCTTCCTGGTCGCGATTCCGTCCGGCGTCAAGATGTTCAACTGGCTCGGCACGATGTATAAGGGCAACATCTCGCTCGAAACGCCGATGCTGTACGCGATCTCTTTCCTGCTGCTGTTCGCCATCGGCGGACTGACCGGCATCTTCCTCGGCGCGCTGGCCACCGACGTCCACCTGACCGATACCTACTTCGTCGTCGCCCACTTCCATTACGTGATGATGGGCGGGACCGTGATCGCGTTCATCGGCGGGCTCCACTACTGGTGGCCCAAGATGACCGGACGGATGTACAACGAAACGTTGGGCCGCATCGGCTGCACGCTGGTGTTCATCGGCTTCAACATGACCTTCCTGACGCAGTTCTTCCTGGGCAGCCGCGGCATGCCGCGCCGCTATTACAATTACCTGGATCAGTACCAGCCGCTGCACGCGTTTTCGACCTATGGAAGCTGGGTGCTCGGCTCGGGTCTGTTCCTGACGGCGTTCTACCTGCTTGCGTCGCTGCGCAAGCCGATGGACGCGCCCGATAATCCGTGGGGCGGGACGACGCTCGAGTGGACCACGTCCTCTCCCCCGATCGAACACAATTTTGAAGATCAGCCGGTGCTCACACGGGCTCCCTATGACTACCGGCCGGAAACGGTGGCCAAGTAAATGAGTTCATCTACTCTCGACGTTCACCCGCACGACCCGCACGGTCATCCTGATGATCCGCATCATCAGCATCACTTTGCGACCATGGAACAGCAGGCCGAAACCACCAAGATCGGCATGTGGCTGTTTCTGGCGACCGAAGTTCTGCTGTTCGGCGGCCTCTTTGTAGGCTTCGGAATGATGCAGGCGCGGTATCCTCAGGAGTTCATCGAGGCGCATGAGCATCTGCAGCGTCCGCTAGGCGCGCTCAACACGATCGTGCTCCTGTTCTCCAGTTGGACCATGGTCATGGGCGTCGTGTCCGCCAAGAAGGGCGACCGAAAAAAGCTGGTCATCTTCCTGTTGATTACCATCCTGTGCGCTTGCATCTTCCTGACGGTGAAATATTTCGAGTATTCGCACAAATTCGAGGAAGGCCTGCTGCCGGGCCATTGGTATAAGGCGCAGCCGACCGATACCGTCCACAACGCCCAGGGCGTCCTCAGCCACGGCTATTCGACGTTCTTCAGCTTCTACTTCATGATGACCGGTCTGCACGGGATTCACATCGTGGTGGGCATCCTCCTGCTCTCCTGGATCGCGGTGCGCGGAAATCGCGGCGAATTTTCCAGCGCCTATTACACCCCGGTCGATCTGGTGGGCCTGTACTGGCACCTGGTCGATCTGATCTGGATCTATCTGTTCCCGTTGTTCTATCTGATCAAATGAGCACTCCAACAGAACATATCGAAACCCATCAGCACGCCGAACATGACCATACGGGAATCTATCTCAAGGTCTTGCTGGCGCTGTTGTTTCTGACGCTCCTCACGGTGGCGGCGGCCTATGTCGATTTCGGCTCCGGAAACGTCGTCATCGCCCTGACGATCGCGACCATTAAGGGATCGCTCGTGGCGCTGTTCTTTATGCATTTGCGGTGGGACAAACCGGTGAACGGCATCATCGCGATGACCGGATTTCTGTTCCTGGGCATCTTCCTGATGTTCTGCCTGATCGATTTTGACAGCCGCGACGGTTTGCGCCCGGTCAACTGGAACGGCAAAATGCCGGTGGAGACGGTCAACCCCGCTCCTGGCGCGCCTCCAGCCCCAGGCGCTGCTCCGGCCGCTGCCGCTCCCGAAGCGAAATAGCGCGGAGCGGATTACTGCGGATCTTTTTTCTTTTCGCCCGGCCGCAGCAGCGTCGGAGCTTTTCTCTTCGGCTTGTCGGTGGTTTCCTGCTGGTGGGCCGCCGAATCCTTCTTTTCTTCCGGAGTCATCAGCGCCTCGCGCTCGGTGCGCTCCTTCTTTTCCTGTTCGGCAACTTCAGCGGTCCGCGCGCCCAGGTCCTCCTTCGTCAGATCGTAGCTGTCCGAGGTCGTCTCCACCGCCTGCTCCAGGACGAACTGATAGCGGGCGTAATCCTTCGGCTGCGAATCTGTGATCCTGGTTAGCTTGTCCAGCAGTTCCTTTTCGCCCGACGCGACGGCGGCGTTGCCCGCCTGGATGGGCAGCTTGCGCTTCAGCGCATCGTCGGCCACGGTGTCGATGGCGTCGATGATCTTGGCGTAATCCTCCAGCAGATCGTGGATCAGCGCGCTGCGCCCCGCCTTGTCCTTGGCCAGCAACTGGCTGATCTGATCAACGCGCTGTTTGGCGAAATGCAGGTACAGTTTCATCCGCTCGTTTGGCTCCTGAACGTTGCGCACCTGGTCGGCTTCGTCGTTGGTCAGGAAATCGCGCTGCGCCTGGGCCGCCAGCGGCAGCGCGGCGCAAACCGTAAGGAGCATCAGACCTGCGTACCGCATACTCTTATTGTTACTTCTTTTTACCGAAAATGCCCTGCAGCAGCTCGTCGTGGATCGTGGCCACCTCGCTGCGGACTTTGTCGGCCGCCGGCCGGTCCTCCACGTCCATCGATTGACTTAAGCCGTCCAGCCGCCGCAGTAGTTCCCGGGTCTTTAACTCCGCATGCTTGAAATGCCTGGTGTCGTGCCGGGGATCCTTGCCCGAATCGGTCAGCGACTGATAGGCCAGCTCCACTGCACCGCCAACTTCGGTGAGCGCCGCCTTCATCTTCGCGATCTCGCCCGCGGCATTCGCATCCCGGGCGTTATCCATCGCGCTGCCGGCGTATTCGAGCGCGAGCTCGCTGCGCCGTCCGGCATTCGGCTCATTGCGGATCGAGCTCAGGTCCTGGCCCGTATGCGCCGCGAACGCGAGCATCATCACCCAGATCATCATTCCCCCTCAGCGCCACCTTGTCAGCCCGGCCGTTCAGCGCCGCAGCTCGTTCCCGATGATCCGCGCGCGCTGCCGAGCCTTGAATTCCTCATCCGGATTCTTTCCCTGGCTCAGCTCCAGAAACTTATTGTAATTCGCCAGCGCGTCCTTCAGGACGTGCAGATGATCGTAGGAGATCGCCCGCAGATAATAATGCGCCGGCGTCTGCGCTCCCAGCGCGAATACCTTATCGAGCGCCGCCAGCGCTTGCGGATACTGCTCCGCCGTAATCAGCACGCCGGCCAGCTCATTCCACGCCTGCACCGAATCGGGCTTCTGCTTGGCCGCCAGGATGAACTGGTTCGACGCTTCGGGAAACTTGCGCTGATCGCGCAACAGCCGGCCGTAGAACATTCTTAGATCGAAATCGTCCGGTTGGCCGGCGAGCACCTGCGCCACCAGAGGTTCGGCATTGGCGGGCTGCTTGCTTTTCACGTAGGCCTGCGCCAACGCGATCCGATTCGCCGAAGTCGGCGACTTCTTCACCGCATCCTCCAGCGCCGGAATCGCCTCCGCCGTCAGACCCTGCTGGGTTAAGAGCGCGCCCATGCGTTCCTGGGCCGCCGGATTGTCCGGAAATTCGCGATAAATCGCGATTGCCTGCGATGGCTGGTGATTCTGTTCGTACAGCTCGCCTAGCTGCAACAGCGTGCTTTTATATTGAGGATCCATCGCCGCGGCCTTGCGAAAGTGGGGCTCGGACTCCGTCAATTTCTTCTGTCGCGCCAGCGATTCCGCCAACCCGAGCTCGGCTGGCGCCGCCTGCGGATTCAGCGCCAGGGCAGCAGTGTACGCGGCCTCGGCATCGCCGAATTGCTGTGTTTCGAGCAGAGCCTGCGCCACGTAAAACGCAGGCCGGTATTCCTTCGGCTTCTGTCCGGCGGCGTTTTTCAGATAAGGCAGCGCCCCGGCGGCATCTTTCGCGCGCAGCATACAGATCCCCAGATTCAGCTCGGCCTCATAGAGTCCCGGCTTCAGGTCCAACACGACCTTATAATGCGGGATCGCCTCGGCGTCTTTGCCGAGGAGGCTGTAAGCGAGCGCCAGATTGAACTGGGCGCCGTAATCTTTCGGATCCGCCGCCACGGCTTTGTTCAGCAGGTCCACGGCGGTCTGGTATTGCTTCGCGTCAAGAGCTTTGGAGGCTTCGGCCTGATAGTCCACCGTCTGAACCAACAATGCTGCCACCAGGAGCCACATACTTTCAGATTACTTCGTCAGGTACACCGTGAATCGTGTCGCATCGCGGAATCCCATGCGTTTGTAAAGTTCGTAACCCGCTTCAGTCGATTGCAACACCATGCTTTGCAGTCCGGTACGTTTGGAGACGATGGCGGCGGCCGCGCGCAGCAGAGCCTCGCCATATCCGCGGCGTCGAAATTCGGCCCGCGTCGCCAGGGAATACACGCCGATCACGCCCTCGGCGGCCACCAGCGCGACGATTGCCACCGCCCGCCCGTCGACCAGCCCCACGAAGCCCTGATAGTCGCCGTGCCAGGCTTGTTCACGCGAATAGACTGTTTTGACCACGGTGTAGGGAATCTCGAACGATAGAGATGTAATTTCACTAAACGCCGTTCGCGTCACGGAGTCCGTAACGGGCCGGCATTCGATGGCCGGAAGGCGTCGCGCCGGAGGCAGCAGCGCCGGCGCCAGCATGCCTGGCGGATGAGAAATCGCGCGCATCCCGAAATCGGTGAAGGTTTGGCGTTCGCGGCGCCGAGTCGCCGGGTCCAGCAGATCCTCGCACAGCCAGAAGGACCAGCGCAGGGTACGCGATTTGAAAAATCGCCCGGCCTCGGCCAGCCGGCGCTCCAGGGGATCTTTTTCCGTGACCTCCCGCGTCAGCAGCGAAATATTGAACACGCCGTAATCGAGTCCGGAAAACATCGTGATAGTTCCGTCCAGCGTCTCGACGCAGCCCGATCCCGACGCTTCCCCGAAAAAGCGCATCGCGGTGCGCAGGTTCGCTTCAATGTTGTGGTAATCACACATGGGATCGTGTTCAGAGGATGGTGGCCGGATCGACGTCGATCACCAGCGATGTCGCGTTCCATTTTTCCACAGTCGCATAGGTCCGCAGTTGGCCTAAAACGGAATTCAACTGCTTGCGAGTGGAGCTTTTCAGCAGCATCTGATATCGGAATTCATTCTTGACCCGGGCCACTGCCGCCGCTGCCGGTCCCATGACCTTGATGCCTTCGGGCGGAGGCTGTAGCAGCCGCGCCAGCGCCGCGCTTCGTTGCAGCGCTTCTTCTTCCCGCGCCGAACGCACCACCACGTTGGCCAGCGCCCCGAACGGCGGATACGCCATCATGCGCCGGAACTCCAGTTCTTTCGCGTAAAACGCCTCATAATCCTGCGCCGCCGCGAAGCGGATCGCGTAATGATCGGGATTGATGGTCTGGATCAGCACGATGCCGGGAGTCGCGCCCCGTCCCGCTCTTCCCGCGGCCTGCGTCAGCAACTGAAACGTCCTTTCCGCGGCCCGAAAATCCGGCAGCCCAAGCCCGAGATCGGCGTTCACGATTCCCACCAACGTCACGTTCGGAATATCGTGCCCCTTGGCGATCATCTGCGTGCCGACCAGAATATCGTAATCGCCCCCTCGAAAGGCGGCCAGAATGGTCTCGTAATCGCGCTTGCCGCCCACCGTATCGCGATCCAGGCGGGCGATTCTGGCCTTGGGAAAGGCTCCGTGCAACTCATCCTCGACGCGCTCACTGCCGAGCCCGAGGAACTGGATAAAATCGCTGTCGCACTTCGGGCATCGCTCCGGAACCCGCGCCGCGAAATTGCAGTAATGGCACAGCATCCGCCGGTCCCGCCGATGATACGTCAGCGTTACGGAGCAGTTGTCGCACTCCTGCCGCCATCCGCAGGCGCGGCACGCGACGAAGCTCGAAAATCCGCGGCGATTCAGCAGCAGCATCGTTTGTTCGCCGTTTTTGAGCCGCTCCGTCACCGCGTCGATCAGCGCGCGCGAAAAGGTCGCCTGCTTGCGCGACTCCAGAAATTCCTGCCGCATGTCGATCAGCTCGACTCGCGGCATGGGCCGTTTCTCGATCCGCTCCGGCAGCGTCAGATACCCGTACTTTCCTCGCTCGGCGTTGTAGCGGCTTTCGAGACTCGGAGTCGCCGATCCCAAAACCACCACCGCACCCGCATCGCGCGCCCGCACGATCGCCACGTCGCGACCGTGGTAACGCGGCGTTTCCTGCTGCTTGTAGCTCTGATCGTGCTCCTCGTCGACAACGATCAGTCCCAGGTTCCGCACCGGCGCGAAGACGCCCGATCGCGTCGCCACGACCACCTGCGCCTGGCCTGACCGGATCCTTCTCCACTCCTGCGCCCGTTCGGAGTCGTTGAACGCTGAATGCAGAATCGCCACCCGATCGCCGAAACGCTGCTGGAATTGTCCGGCGACGGCCGGCGTCAGTCCGATTTCCGGCACCAGCATCAGCGCGCTGCGTCCCGCGGCGACCGTCGCTTCCATGGCACGAAGATAGACCTCGGTCTTGCCCGATCCGGTCACGCCTTGCAGCAGGAAGGTGTGAAATTGTTTCGTTTCGATCGCGGTCCGAATCCGGTCGAACGCTTCCTGTTGATGGAGATTCAGGTCGTGCGGAACGCGGATATGTGTCGCCGCGATCCCCACCGCGTCGAGGGTCAACCGGATCAGTTCCCTTCGCGCCAGCGACCGCGCCGCGGGACTCGCCCTGGCGACCAGCTTTTCGAGATCGCCCACATTGTGCGACCCCGGATGCAGCTCCAAATAAGAAAGCAGTTCGCGTTCCTGTTTAGGGAGCTTCAAGTCCGCCGTGCGCGCGACGAACTCCGCCCGCAGCCGGGCAGCCGGGGCCCGCAAAGGATCGCGATCAGCCGTGACGTCCTCAACTTCTACAAAGCCTTTTTTCTCAAGCGATCGCAGCACCGCCGAGCCCTTTTCGACCTTGCCGATGATATATGTCGCCGAGCGCGCCCGCTCATCCAACATTCGTAGCACCTGCACCGCCGGATCGTTTGAATCGTTCGTTCCGAGATGAAGCTGACGCGCGGTGTCTCGTCCGGATGGCGTGAGCGAATAAATTTTGCCCCGCCGGATTTCACCCGAAAGCGGCGTCATAGCCCGCAACGTCTCGCCAAGAGGTGCGCAATAATACGACGAGATCCATCGCCCCAGCTTGATTAAATCCTCATCGAGCGCCGGCTCTTCATCCAGCAGCCGCAGGGCTTCGCGCGCCTCCGCTTTCGGAGCATCGTTGTGCGTCGCCAGCACCACTCCGGTCAGCTTGCGCGTTCCGAAGGGGACCAGCACGCGGCATCCCGCCAGCACACGATGCCGCAGCGTCTCCGGCAATCGGTATGTGAACGGCTGGTCCAGCGGAACGGGCAGACTGACGTCGCAATAGGCGGCGGGCACTGACTCCAGTTTAAGCCGGGGTGAAAATCGCGAACGCCGCGCCCTGCGGATCGGCCAGAATCGCCATGCGTCCCACGCGTTCCACGGCCGTCGGCTCCATCAGCGTTTTACCGCCGAGCTGAATCGCCTTCGCCGTTGACGCGTCCACGCTATTGACCAGCAGATAAATCATCCAGTGCGCCGGAATTTTCGGATCGCAGGGTGGAATGCCACCGATGAAGTCTTGGCCGTTCTTGATGTGCAGATATCCGGACGAATCGTTCTCGCTCAAGCTGAATTGCCAGCCCAGGAACTTTTCGTAAAACGCCCGTGCCTTGGCCGGATCCGGCGTATTCAAATCCGCCCAGCACAAGGCTCCCTGGACCCCGGCCACCTGAATGCCGACGCTTTTCTTCGCCTGCCAGATGTTGAAGAACGCTCCGGCCGGATCCTGAAGTACCGCCATTCTGCCCGACTCTCCCACATCAAACGGAGCCATGATCACCGTCGCGCCCAGGCTTTTGGCGAGAGCGGCGGCTTCGTCGGCGTTATCCATGGCGATATACAGATTCCAGTGCGGCGGCATCATCGCGCTTTCCTGCGCGCTCATGGTATACGCGGCACCCGCATCTTTGCCGTCGATCTGAAACATGGTGTAAACGCCACTCGGCCCCATCGGAAAATCGACGAAGGACATCCCAAACAGCTCGGTGTAAAATGTTTTCGCGGCATGCTGATCGGATGACGCGAGTTCAACCCAGGTGAACGCACCCGCCGGGTGCGTCTCGACAATCGGCATGAGGGGATTATACCGCTTGACCAGCAGTTGTATAATTTAAGGTTTCCGGGAGGATGACGTGAAAAGGACTTTGTTCGCCGCGGTTGCAATGGTTTCCCTTGTTGGATTCGTTCGCGCCGACGACCTGGCTGACGCCCAGACGAAACTGAAGGACGCCGTTGCCAAGAAGAGCGCGGATCAGGTGCTGGCCGAAGCGGCCGAGACCATGAAGCTGGCGAAGGCCGAAGAAGCCAAGCCCCAGCCTTCTGAAGCGGATCAGGTAAACGACTGGAAGGCGCGTGTCGAGTACGCCAAGGAAGTGACTGCGTACGCCGAGTACGCGCTGGCGGCCACGGCCATCCAGTCCGGCGGCGAGCCCGCCAAGGTGGTGGCACTGGTCAACGCGCTGCTCGCGGACAACTCCAGGAGCAAGTATCTTGACGAATCCTGCGCCAACGCCTATCTGGTCGCGCTCGGCAAAGACGGCGGGGCCGCGAAACAAGCCGATGGAATGGCAAAAATCGTCGCCGGCCGCCCCGATAACCTGGTTGCCCTGACGGCTCTGTGCGATCTGCGGCCCAATTCCGGACCGGCCTACGCCTCGAAGCTCATTGCCGCGAGCAAGAAGCCCAAGCCGGAGGGAGTAAGCGAAGCGGAATGGGCGAAAATGAAAAACTCCGCGGAAGGCGCGGGTTATTTCTATATGGGTTTCGCGAACGCACAGAAACAGTCCTGGGTCGACTGCGATAAGAATCTGAAGACCGCACTCCCCTTGATCGCCGGCGATACCGCCAAGCTCGGGGTCGCCTATTTCTCCCTTGGCATCTGCGAGTATCAGTTCGGAAAGGCCACGGCGGACCGCACCAGGATGCAGGCGGGCCAGCAGTACATGGAGAAATCCGCTGCCATTAAGGGCCCCTATCAGGGTCAGGCCTACACGCAGAACAACGCGATGAAGCAGGAATTGGGCCGCCGCTGAGGTCCGGGTTCAGCGGCCGCGCCGGATCCGAATCATTGCTGGATGGTGCCGGGGCGGTCCGTGTGGAAATATTTCTTGTAGGCGGCGATCCAATCCTGGGCGAGATCGCGCTGAGCAGTGGCCAGATCCAGGTCGCCCGCGCATACCATGTCTCGTAAATGCTGCTCCAGAGCATCCTTGACGTGCGCGTTCCACACCGTCGACGAGTACGATTGCGGCCACAAATTCCGGATATCGTCGGAACCGCCGAGCGCCGGCGTGACCAGATAGTCCACCTCGTACGCTCGCGAATCGGCGGTTGAAATCCCGTAGGCTTCGAATACCCGCCTCTGCAACGCCGCCGGCACTTGCCGATTATTCGCGCGTTCCGTCGAGCAAACCTGTTGCTTGCTCAGCAGCACCACCGCCCCCGGAGTAAGATTCGCTCGCGGCGCCGCAAAAACCACTCCGCCGTTCCGGCCCACTCCCACCGCAAGGTATAAAGCTGTGGCCAGGCCGATGAGGCCGAGCGCCGCGGCCGCCGGCATCCACGACTTCCAATTGAGGTGTTGCGCTGGAGTTTCCGAGGCTACCGCGGCGATCCGGGCTTTCAGTAGCGCTCTCGACCCATCCGCCGCAGGCAACTGCGAATCGAGAGTTCCCCGGCGAGCCTTTGCGAAATCCGCGATCGCCTCTTCCAATGTTCGCCAACGCGCCCGGCAGGTCCAACATTCCAGCAGGTGTTGCTGGACGCGACTCTCTTCCGCGGACCCCAATTCGCCGTCCGCTAGTCGCAAAAGATCTTGATCGGCTAAATGAAATCCTTCGTCTTTCATAGCTGCTCCACTGCGCGCGCCACCCGCGCCATCGAACGCGCCAGCGACGTCGAGACGGCTCCCAATGACATTCCCAACACCTGCGAGATTTCGCGGTACCGCAACCCTTCGGCTCGCAAATCGAGACAGGCGCGATCCTGTTCCGGCAGTGCGTTCACCACCGCCAGGATTCGCGCGTTCTTTTGCGCATTCGCGAATTGCGCTTCCGGATTCGGAGACTGATCCGCCACCACCGGCATCTCCCCGTTTTCTCTCTTGCGCTCCCGGCGCCTCAACCCAAGGTTGTGCGCCACCCGAAACACCCAACTCCGCAGATTCTTTCGCGACTTTCCCGCGCGCAAGTGCTGGAATAGCGCAAGAAAAACTTCCTGGACGATTTCCTCCGCATCCTGGATTTCCAGGCCGATTCCGAGCAGATACCGCAGCACCGGATGCCGCAACGCGTCGAACAAGTCGATCACCTCCTGTTCCAACGCGCCGGGCTCGCTTTGCGCCGTCCCGACCCGTGCCGCCGCCAGAATGGATGCCGCGTCCGCCATCGTTCTCCAGTCTAAGTCCTCAAAACGTAAACCGCATGCCCCCAAAAACCGAAATTGGCGCGCCCGGCGCCAGAAAAGTCGTCGTGCGGATCGGAAAATTTCCGTCTACGGCCGGAAACGGCCGCGCGACGAATGCGCCGCCGGACATCGCGAACGGCGTCGGTCCCAACTGCGCCGTCGTATAGTAATGATGATCCAGCAAGTTGTTGATCTGCGCGAATAGTTGCATCCGTCGAAACGCCTGATAGTGCGCGCCCGTGTTTAACACGCCGTAACCCGGCGAGAATCCGGGTCCCAGATAATACACCCCGTCCGGCTGGTCCTGGTTGTTTTCGTTTCCCCGCGCAAACGATCTTCCCACCGCCATGAAATCCAGGTCGACGCTGAGTTTTTTGGTAACCGCCCAGTCGGCCCAGGCTTTCAGCATATTTTGCGGGATCAGCGGGATCCTGTCTCCAGGTTGCAGAGTAATGGTGTCGTCGAGCCCCGGTGCGCCGCCAAGCGCGCTCGCATTCGAGCTGTTGCTTCCTCCATCCACGGTCTGCGGACTTTGATAAGTCGCGTTCAGAAAGGTGTATCCGCCGCCGAGAGTCAGAGCCCGAATTCGCCCGCTCAGGTTGGCCTCCGCTCCCTCGCGGCGTGTTTGCCCGAAATTGGTGAAGTACCCGAATCCGGTCTGTTGCGAGGCGACAAACAAGAGGTCGTTGTGATTTTCGCCGCGGAACCAACCCACATTCCACCTAATATTTCCCTCGGCGATGGACCCGCGAACGCCGGTATCCACAGTTCGCGTCACCACCTGTTTCAGTGGAGGATCACTGACCAGCGCGTTTGGCAGATTGCAGGGATCGTTCGGATCGGCGCAGCCCAACTCGATCGCCGTCGGCGCGCGGCTGCTCTCGCTATAGCTCGCATACAGGTTGAGCCATCGCGACGCGACATAGGTCACGCCGGCCGACGGATTGAATCGCTGGAAAACATAATTGCCGTTCAGTGATCCTCTCACCGCCGGGTCCGGCGGAAGGCGATCCGCATTATCGATCGACGTCCGGTTATACCGCCCCGCCACAGTGATGTTCCATCGCTTGCCGATGGAAAGGGTGTCGGCCGCGAACATGCCCGGAGTATTGATGCGTCCATGCAGATTCACTCGCGTATCGACCGGCTCGCCGCCAGAACTGGTCGACCCGTCGGCAAAAGCGTTGACCGGGGTGATGGTGACGCGATCGGCGTTGAGGAATCCGAATTGCGATGCTTGCTGGAACGTCATGCTGCTGCGATCCCAAGCCGCCCCGACGGTCAGGTGATTGGTCTGGCCGTGCGGCGACGTCGTCCATGTAGCTTGGCCCGCGGCGCCGTAATTATTTTCCTTGGTGTAAGTCCTGGTGATCATGCCGGTGCAGCGCTCGCTCGGATCGGCATTTTCGAGCGCCTGCGCGACGCAGCGCCAGTAGGGAAAAGGTTCGGTGGCTGCATTGCCGGTGGTGGGAAAGCCCGAATATCCCGCCGTGGTAAGTGCATTGACGTCCCCGGCGCTCAAATTGTAAAGCGACTGATCGAACGAATCGGAATTGATGTCGCCGTTATTGGTGTCGGACCGGATGTTGCGAAAATAGGCATTGCCGGCAATGGTCAGATGCGCGGTCGCTGCGTGACTCGCCGTGAGATTGAGCGACGGCGAATGATTCCAGGTCACGTCGGGAATGCTGTAAACGCTCGAATAATTCTGCGCGAGAAAGCGAAAATCCTGTAGGCCGTTTCCAGTCAGCCAATTGTCCGCATAGCCGAAGCTCAATCCCAGCGTCGTTTTGGCGTGCGCCCAGCCGAGCTTCCCGAACGATTGGCGGACTTCCGACGGCGAAAACTGCCGCCATCCATCTTCGCGATAAAGATTGCCGGCAATGTACCAGTTGAGCCCGCTCTTCGCGTTCGACCCGCCGTGCTCCGCCTCCACGGCGCGACGCCCGTACATCCCGCCGGTCACTTCTATCGACGTTCCGGGATGGGTTACTCCGCTCTTGCTTTGAATCGAAACCGACCCTCCCAGGGTGTTTAGCCCATACAGCGGATCCGATCCCGGCATCAGTGTCATTTCCTGGATCGCAATCTTCGGAATCAAGTCCCAGGCCACGATATCCCCGAACGGCTGGTTCTGCCGGACCCCGTCCATATATACGGACAATCCTTCCGGAGTGCCCAGCAGAGGCGATGCCGTATACCCGCGATAATTCACGTCGGGTTGAAACGGATTCCCCTGGTTCGCGTTCATATGGACGCTCGTCAGCCGCCGGTTCATCAGGTCCGGCAGGTCCAAAGCGCCGCTATTTTCCAGATCTTTCTCATTCGCCGTCTGGACCGGAGCCGCAATCTGATCGATCGACAAATCGCTTCCCGGAAGAGGCGTGGTCGCGACCACGTCCACCCGCTCCGCCCGCGCCCCCAGCGCCAGACGCACCACGCGTGTCACCGGCGTTGGCGACATGACATCGATTGATATCGTCTGTGCCGCGAAGCCTGCCTTCGCGATCGTGATCGTGTAATGTCCATAAGCCAGGGCAGGGAAGCTGGCCTTTCCTTGCGCGTCCGTCTCAAACCGCTGTTCCTCTCCCGTCGCTGATCTCTTCAAACTCCCCGAAGCGTGAACCGCGGCCCCCGAAGGGTCGCGCACTTCAATGCGGAGTTCGCCTGCCGGTCGCTGCGCAAAAATCGCTATCGGCACCAGGATTCCGGCGCACAGAAGGTTCCTCACGAACGAATATTCCCGCAGCCATGGTTTTGTTCACGGTTTTTCGAACCTGCTATATTCTCATAAATGAAGATTTTCAGGTGCCTTGCAACCGCCACGCTCGCGGTGCCGCTGCTTTTTCAAGTTGCCGCTGCCCAGTCCGCCGCCTTGAAGCTCGCTCGCGATCCCAGTCAACCGATTGATCAGGAGTACACGAAGAAGATTCTCGAGTACACCACCGAGCCTTTTTTTAATTCTCCGCTGACCGACTATCTGCCGGCTTCGAAAAACGTCCCGACCCCCAAGGCCGTGCTGGGCGACATCGCCGGGGCGCCTAAAATTCTTCCTTATTCCACTGAAGTCTATCGCTACATGCGCATGCTCGAAAAAGCGAGCCCGCGCGTCAAAGTCTTCTCCATCGGCAAGACCGAGGAAGGCCGCGAAATGATCGCCGTAGCGGTCGCATCCGAGAAACTGCTGGCGACTCTCGACGAGAATCGCGCCCGCCTCACTAAGCTCGCGGATCCCCGCAGCATCAAGATGAACGACGCCGAAGCCGACAGACTGGTCGCCGCGTCGACGCCGATTTATTACATCACCGGCACCATCCATTCGCCTGAAACCGGCGCGCCTACCGCGCTGATGGAACTCGCCTATCGCCTCGCCGTGGACGAGACGCCCTACATCAGGAACATCCGCGAACACGTCATTACCTTGATCACCCCCATCGTCGAGGTTGACGGCCGCGACCGCATGGTCGACATCTACCGCTGGCATCTCGAAAATCCCGGCAAGGAATGGCCGTCGCTGGTCTACTGGGGTCATTACGTGATGCACGATAACAATCGCGACGCGATGGGCCTGACCCTGGACCTTACGAAAAATGTTCTGAACACCTTCGTCGGATGGAAGGCGCAGGTCCTGCACGATTTGCACGAATCGGTCCCCTACCTCTACGACAACACGGTCGGCGATGGACCCTACAACGCCTGGATCGACCCCATTCTCGCCGACGAATGGGAAATGATGGGCTGGAATAACGTGTCGCAGATGACTAAGTTCGGTATGCCCGGCGTCTTTACTCACGGCACCTTTGATACCTGGTCCCCTAGCTACCTGATGTTCATCGCCGCCACCCACAACGGCATCAGCCGCCTTTATGAAACGTTCGGCAACGGCGGCGCCGATACGGAGGAGCGCTCGCTTCGCCCCAGCGAATACGCGCGCACCTGGTTCAAGCAGAATCCTCCGCTGCCGAAAACCAAATGGTCGCAGCGCGATAACAATAACTATGAAGAGACTGGCGTGCTGACCGCGCTCAATTATTTCGCGTCGAACGACAAGCTCTTCCTCCACAATTTCTATCTGAAAGCCAAGCGTTCGATTGAAAAAGCCCGTACCGAGGGTCCAGCCGCTTACGTATTCACCGCCGACGATCCACGTCCCGGTGCGCAAGCCGATTTATTACGAATGCTGCAGGAGCAGCGCTGCGATATCTCGCGCGCGACGGAGCCCTTCACCGTGATGATGCCCGGCAAAAAGCCTCGCGCCGGCCGCGGGGAACGAGGCGGCGATAACGCGGATACCGCGAATAATGACCGGCGCGCCGAGGAGAAACCCAAGCCTGAGCCTCGTACTTTCCCCGCCGGCAGCTACATCCTGCGGATGGATCAGCCCTACAGCCGCATGGCCGATACTCTGCTCGATTATCAATACTGGGCCCCTAACGATCCCCAAAAGAGCATCTACGACGATACTGGCTGGACCTTTGGCGAGCTCGGCAACGTTCAGGTCGCCCGCGTCGCCGACGTGAAAGTTCTGGACGCCAAGATGGTTCCCGTCGAAGGCCAGGTATCCGCCCCGGGCGGAGTCGAAGGCTCGGGCGACGTCTTTCTCATCAATCACAATGCCGACAGCGCTCTGATCACGCTGCGCTATCGCTTCGCCAATGCGTCGTTCGACGCCGCCGAGGAGCCTTTCGAATCTTCCGGCCACAAGTTCAACCGCGGATCGTTCATCGTGCACGGGGTTCCCTCCGCCGATCTCTCCAAGGCCGCCACGGAATTGGGTGTCCGGGTCTACGCCGTCGACTCCGCGCCGCAAGTGAAGACGCATCCCCTGCGCGCGCCCCGCGTCGCGCTGATGCACACCTGGCAGAGCACCCAGGGCGAAGGATGGTGGCGCGTCGAGTTCGACCGGCTGCACATCCCCTATACCTACATCAGCACGCAAACCGCGTCTGCCGACGCCGATCTTCGCTCGAAATTCGATGTCATCGTGTTCCCGCCCGCGCGCGGAAATGTCCAGCAGATCGTCACCGGCATGCCCATGTACGGCAATCCACTGCCGTGGAAAGTGACCGCGCTGACGCCTAACCTCGGCAACACCGATCAGACCGACGATATGCGTCCCGGCCTCGGCTGGAGCGGACTCGATCATTTGCAGAAGTTCGTCCAGGCCGGCGGTGTGCTCATTGCCGCGAACGACACCGCGAACTTCGCCGTCGATTTCGGGTTCACGCCCGGTGTCAGTATCGCCGCCGCGCAGCGGTTGAAGGTCACCGGTTCCGCTCTGCGCTCCAAGATGGTGGATGCCGCGAGCCCCATCGTCTACGGATACAACGACAATCTCGCCATCTTCGCCTCGAATCCGCCGGTCTTCAATCTGTCGAATATGGCGGGCGGCGGCGGAGGCCGTCGTGGTCCCGAAACGCCGGAGCGAGCCACCGGCCGCGGCACTGCCGACGATCCCGACATCCCGCAAGGCCGCCCGGTTGTTGAAATTCCCGAAGAGCCGCACGGCGAGCGTTGGGAAGCAACCCCGCTCACTGACGAGCAGCTTCGCAATCCCGTTAACGTGATCCCGCCGGCAGACCGCCCGCGCGTGATCCTGCGCTACGCCAACGCGAATGAGCTGCTAGTCTCCGGTCTGCTCGACAATGGAGCCGAACTCGCCCAACATGCCGCCGTCATCGACGAGCCTTATGGACAGGGGCATGTCGTGTTGTTCTCGAACAATCCCTTCTGGCGCGCTGAAACTAAAGGGAGTTATTTCCTCGTATTCAATGCGATCTTGAATTTCGACAACCTGAGCGCCGGCCGGAAACTGGCCCCACGATAACGCTCCTGATGTAGCTCATAGAGAATTTCGATTGGACCCCTTCAACGGGTCCGCCGTATGCTCGGGTATGGTCAAGACCCGTCCGGCACCTGGAGCACCGGTGGCAGCAGCCACCTCCGATCGCAGCATTCTGCGCCGCGTCAGCCAGATCATCAGCTCAGAACTGTCTTTGAATGAGATGCTTGGCGAGATCGTCGGCCTCACGGCCTACGTCTCAGATTGCGACGCCTGCCTGGTCTATCTTATGGAGGACACCACCGGCGAATTCGTTCTCCGCGCCTCCCTGGTTCCCCATAATTCCGATCTCGGCGAGTTCAGAATGAAAATGGGCGAGGGAGTCACCGGCTGGGTGGCCGAACATCAATCGCCGGTGGCGCTTTCATCTAACGCATCGTCCGATGCGCGCTTCAAATTTTTCCCGGCCCTGGTTGAGGATACTTACCAGGCATTCCTTTCAGTTCCCCTGGTGAACAAAGCCCGAACCATCGGCGTGATCAACGTGCACCATCGCGAGAAGCACCTGCACAGTCCCGACGAAATCGACACCGTTGCCTTCATCGGCGAGCAGATGGGGAGCCTCATCGCCAAGAGTCTGCTGGAAGAGGAAAACGTGCGGCTCACCGAAGAAACCGCCGAGATGAAGAGCCAGCTCGAAACCCGCAAAGTCGTCGAGCGCGCCAAAGGCATTTTGCAGCAGCGCCTCTGCCTGACCGAGGAGCAGGCGTATCTCAGGATGCGCAACGAGAGCCGCCGCCTGCGGCGTCCCATGAAGGAACTCGCCGACGCGATCATCCTTTCCGAATCCCTGAGCCGCGCCGACTCCGAAGCGATCAGATGAGGATAGGACCATGGCTGATGCCGTAGTCGAATCGCTCATCCTCGATCTGCTGGACTGGCTCAGCGTGCGCGACCGAACTTACGAGGAAGTGATGAGCGCCTGGCGCACCTCCTGCCCCAAGCTGCCCGTCTGGGAAGATGCAAATGATCGTGGCTTAATCGCCGATAAAGAAGTGAACGGTCGCCGCGTCATCCGGCCGACCGCCGCGGGCCTGGCGCTACTTGATGGACGCCCAAAAGATGAACGCGCGCGGATAAAATAGTTTCAGCCGTGCAAATTCGCGATCTGTTCATGGTAGCCCTCGGGTTGACCGCTCTGGTCCTGGGCGTGGTGTCATTCTTCTACCCCTTCGGGCCGAAATTCAATCCGGGACTTCTGTTCCTACTTGCCGCGCTGCTCGGATTACGATTCGCCGTGCGGCGCAGTCAGATGAAGCGTGAGCGCTTGCTGAAGGAAGTCCCGCGCCGCCCCTTGGGCATCTCCGACGATGAGTAGCTGCTGCTGATCGGTTTTCGTGTGGACAGCATTCCCGCCGCCTACGACGAGGTTTACACCTACAGCATGGGTCGCCCGGGATTTATCCTGCAGCACGTGGTCGACGCATTTGCTGTCCAAACCGCGAACGGCGAGAGCAAGCCGATCGCAGTTGTGTTCGGTCTGATCGGTCTTTATCTTCGGGTCGAGAAACAATGGTCGGGCCGCCAGGTCCAGAAAACTCATGTGGCGTTGGGACGAAGAAAGCGGGAGTGGCCGCCCGTATATTTGCCCGACGATCGCGGCAGTATGACCATTTCGGACGTGCTGGCTGCTCCAGCCGGGCAGGAGCGCGACGCGGCAATCGACTACTGGTGCCGGTCGGTGTGGACTGCGTTTCGCGGCAATCGTCAGACGATCATCGATCTTCTGCTCGAATACCAGATCGATTAAGCACGCAGCCAAGGAGCTACTTGGGATCCTCGATCGTGAGTTCCTCGGGCGAGGCCCCGGCTTCATACATCTTCGAAGAGTCGAAGAACCCGGACACCGACAGGTGCATGCGAACGTCTTCCTTGCCTTTGTTTTGCCAGAACCATCCATGCACGCCGGTGGTGGGCGCGGTGAACGAGCCGAAGAAGCGGTCGCGGCCCTTCTTATCGTCGAGCAGGTAGCTCTCAAAGTAACCGGGCTTAGGTTTTTGATCGGGCTCGCCGTGAAATTCGAATTGAAGGGGCCCGTCAGCTTTCCACGCAAACACCATCGATGCGCCCTTTAGCATGTGATACTTGATCTCAAATCCCTCGCCGGGATGAAGACCGATATCCTCGGTATCGACCTTGTAGGTGGCGGGTTGCAGAGTGTAGATTCCGGTTTTGGCAGCTGTGGCACGGCCCCCGCTGTTCGAATCCGCCTGCGAAATCCCGGTCAGCTTGAGCAGTTGACCTGTTTTCAAAGGGTCGATTCCGTATTCCGCCGGCAGCACCGCGGTGAACAGGAGCACCAAGGCGATTGCCAGTGCGATCAGCGTTGCCTTCACGATGGCGCCTCTGGAAGGTGCTGTGGCAGCTGCCAGGTTTTGTCCGTCAGTCATGTCTGTGCCTCTGTCTACGCGGGAATCAGATAACCGGCGATCTGATATCCCGTAAGAGTGAATCCGACCGCCATTAATACGGTATTGGTAGCCAGAGCGTGCCGCAGGAACCCGCTACGTGTTCTCCAGATGCTCAGCAGTATCAGGACCCCGGTCAACGCCAATACCTGCCCGATTTCGACCCCTACGTTGAAACTGATCATATTGGTGATCAAGCCATTGCGCGAAAGATCCAAGTCCTGAAGCTTGGTAGCGAGCCCAAAGCCGTGGAACAGACCGAAGCCCAATACCGCGAGCTTGGTGTTCGGCTGAAACCCAAAAAGACGCTGGAAGCCATCCATGTTGTCGAAAGCTTTGTACACCACCGAAAGGCCGATGATCGCATCGATGATATATGAGTTCGCGTGAATCCCGCCCAGAACGCCCGCGAGCAGGGTTATGCTGTGCCCGATAGTGAACAAGCTGACATAAAGAACGATATCCTTCATCCGGTAAAGAAAGAAAATCACGCCGACCAGGAACGCCAGATGATCGTACCCGGTCACCATGTGTTTCGCGCCCAGATATAGGAACGGGACGATCGCGGGGCCGTCGTTGGACTGCACGAAGCTCGCGTCGCGCTTCGATACATCATGTGCACTAGCGGAAATCGGAATCAATAATCCAGCGATGACGAACGCGATGGTGACGCAGGATACGATTCGATGCGACATGGTTTTCTCTCCAACGGGCAGGTCCGGCTCAGGAAATTAACCCGAGTGTATCACCTATGGACAGTTATGGACCGCGACGCTGACTTCGATCTTGAGGCACTCATGGCCGAACCAGAATCTGGATTTTCGATGCAGCTTGAGGCTGGTGATAGACCCGCTCGGTGGATTTGACGAAATCAGCGGCCGTTGCTCGCGCCGCATCCACGAAAGTCTGCGGATTGAGATCGGTGAGCGGAAACCACGAGCTCTGAATCTGGATCATGATACGGTGCCCCTTCAGGAAAGTGTGCGCAATGTCCGGCATCTGAAAAGCGACGGCCGTGATCTTGCCGGGAATCATCGCCTCTGGCTCAGACAAGGAATTGCGGAATTTCGACCGCATCGGTTCGCCCCGCACTAACAGTTGGTATCCCGGAGAAGGGCCGTCCTCCGGATATACATCGATCAGTTTCACATCGAAATCGACGTCGGTGGTGCTCGTAGACACCTGAAGGCGAGGCGATACAGGACCCGCCATCGCGACATCCTGCCGCAAGGGCTCGCTCACATAGGAGAGAACATCGTGCCGCGCGGCTGCGAAGCGTTGATCTCCGTACATGAATTCGCTGGCCAGATCTGTCGGAGGATGTTCGACGTAGGGCACGGGCGATTTGGGATCGCTTGCATAATCATCGTAAGGCCGCTCATCCGCAGTAGGGGGATCAAAACTCAGCTTGTGATTGGCATGAAGAAAGAGAGACTTTTTGCATGCGTTTTCCGGCGGCCAGGCGCTCTCATTGATCCACCGGTTCGCGCCGGTCTGAAAAATAAGAGTGCCAGGCAGGTTCGGCGGGGCGCCGCCCTTGAGATAGTGCTCGAAGAATGGAAATGCAATCTGGTCGCGGAAGTACGCCGCCGTCGACGCCTCGAAGTGCATCGGTCCGAGCGTCTTTCCTTCGCCGCGGATCCATTCGCCGTGCGCCCACGGCCCCATCACGAGCGTGGTCTGAATCGTGGGATTTTGCTGACGAATCGCGTCATACGTCCGAAGCGTCCCCGCCAGATCCTCCGCGTCGAACCAGCCGCCGGCCATCAGTACCGGGCAGTGAATATTTTTCAAATATCGGGAGTTGTCCCGAGCACTCCAATAGTTATCGTAGGTGTCGTGCTCCACGTTCTGATCGAAGATCGGATTGTGAATCAGCGCCTGAAAGTTGTTCAAAGCAGGTCCATGCTTCAGGAAGAAGGCATATCCGTCTTTAGTCCCGTAGTTGAACACGCTGCCCAGATTCGCAGGCGGCAAATCGGGTCCGTTTGAATGAAGAAAGAAGTAATTGGAGTAGAGAAGGAATTGCTGCGCGAGCATGAAAGCGCCGTTATGATAAGCGTCGTCGCCGCGGAAAAGATCGGTAACGGGAGCCTCGGGGGACGCCGCCTGAATCGCGGGATGCGAGTCGATTATGGACGACGCGGCGTAGAAACCAGGATAGGACATGCCCCAGATACCTACTTTCCCGTTATTCCCCGAAATATTTCGCAGCAGCCAATCGATGGAATCGTGAGTATCCGTGCTCTCGTCGGTCTGGCCCGGAGCGGGAGTTCCGATGTGCGGACGCATGTCCACGAAATTGCCCTCCGATTGATAGCGCCCGCGCACGTCTTGAAAGACGAAAATGTACCCAGCGCGATCGAACGACTGGGAGGGGCCAAGCAGCCCGCGAAAATGACGCTCTCCATACGGCGTGACGCCGAAAGGCGTTCGCATCATCAGGTAGGGATACGAGCGGCTGGTGTCCTTCGGAATGTAGACCTGCGTGAACAGCTTCACTCCGTCCCGCATCGCGATTCGGAATTCGCGCTTGGTATAGTGCGTCTCGACGTAAGAATTCTGCCGGTTCGACCAATACCAGGCACCCGCGCCCAGCAGGATCAGAGAGAGAGCGATCAGGAGATAGCGTGCGCGGGATGTTCGCATTCGCCCGTTTTCTTCATCGCCTCCAGCGTGACACGATGCAGGTTAATTGCGAAGGATGCTCACAGGATTCGTTCGTACGGCCCGCCAACCCGGCACCATCGAAGCGGCCAGTCCGGCAACCAGCATAACCACCAATGCCGATAGAAAAACCAGTGGATCGCGTGGACTCACGCGATACAGTAGATCGCCCATCAGTCGGGTGGAAAGCCACGCGACTCCCGCGCCGATAATCGCTCCCACGACCGTCAATCGGATTCCTTGGGCGATTACCAATTGAAGAAGATCCGACGCACCGGCGCCCAGCGCCATTCGCAGGCCCAGCTCGCGCCGGCTTTGCGAAACCGCGTACGACATGACGCCGTACAAGCCGATTCCGGCCAGCAGCAGCGCGATCCCGCTGAATGCCGCGAGCAAGGTAACCGCGGCGCGCTGCGGCCAGCTCATCCGGTCCACCTGCTCCCGCATGGTGATGATTTCTCCGGGAGCCAGATTGTCGTCCATCGCCTGAATTTCGCGGGTCAAGACGGGTGCAATCGCCTCGGGGCCGAGGCTGCTTCGAATCTCCAGGCTCTGCCCCAGCTGGCTTTGAGACATCGGAACGTAAAAGAACGGTTTCGCGGGCTCGATCAGGCTATGGTACTTCGAATTCTTCGCCAGGCCGACCACCTGCAGCCATCGGCCCTTCACCTGAACTCGCTTCCCAACCGGATCCTGGCCGCGCCAGTACTGAGTGGCCATGGCTTCGTTCACAACCGCGACGCCGGCGGTGTTCGCTGTATCGCCGCGCGTAAACTCGCGGCCGGACCGCAGCGGGATTCCCATGGTCGCCAGCCAGCCCGGTCCGATCTCGCCGTACTCGATCACCGGCTGCTCGCCCGGTTGCGCCTCAAAGCCGTCCACCATGATCGGAGACGAAGAGTATCCGCCGTAACTGAAAGGCACGACGCGAGTCCAGGCCGCGGATTGCACGCCGCCGATCGCGGCAACGCGGTCGACCAGCTGATCCTGGAAATTCCGAATGCGCGCCTGGTCGTATCCAGCGGCCACCATGTCGACGCTGGTGGTCAACACAGGCGCCGTTGAAAAACCCGGATCGCTGGTTCGCATGGCCTGCAGGCTCTTAAGCAGTACGCCCGAGCCGACCAGCAGAACGAAGCTCAACGCGACCTGAACGGTCACCAGGCTCGAGCGGATCCAGGTACGGCCGCGTCCGCCAGCTACGCTGCCGGAGTCGGATTTCATGGAAGCGGCCAGATCGATTCCGCTCGCTTGCACGGCGGGCACCAAGCCGAACAGGATCGTTGCCACTACGCTAATAAGCGTGCTCAGCGCCAGCACTCGAAGATCGATCTGCGAAGGTAGGTTCGCGATCACGCCAGGTCGGTAAGGGAACAGCAACCCGATAACGTTCCTGCAAATATTAGCGATCAGCAAGCCCCCTGCCGCGGACGCCACCCCGAGCAGCAGCCCCTCGGTAAGGAGCTGCCGTACCAGTCGAAAACGCCCGGCGCCGAGGGAGAGTCGAACGGTCATCTCATGCCGGCGCCCAAGCGAGCGGACCAGCAGCAGATTTCCGACGTTCGCGCAGGCGATCAGCAGAACGAAGAAGGCCACCACCAGCGAAACGCGCAGCGTTGGAAGCAGAGTTCCCGCGCCATTGAACGGAGTCTGCCATAAAGGATAAAGACGGATCCCACGGCCGCGATTGGTGGATGGGTATTCGGTCTCCAGGCGTCGCGCTACGGCCGACATTTCCGCCTGTGCCTGTTCGATGGTCACACCCGGCTTCAGAATCGCGAAGCCTTCGATCCATCGTGCCCCGCGATTTTCCAGTTTGTAAGTGCCGCCACCGAAGACTTCCTCCATCGACGCGGGAACCCAGAACTGGAAAGAATATCCGACGAACGTTCCGAAGAAACCCTCCGGCGCCACGCCGATGATGATGTGCTTGACGCCATTCAAAATCTGCGATTTTCCGATAATCGCGGGATCCTTGCCGTAGCGGTCCTTCCAGGCCTGATAACTGATGACTGTGACCGGATGGGCATTGCGGCCGGTATCCTCGTCCGGCTCGAAAGCCCGTCCGAGAATGGGACGAATCCCCAGCGCCTGAAAATAGTTCGCCGAGACCACGCTGCCCGTGGCACGCTGGGCGCGCTCGCCGATGCTTAATGTAGTGCCCGAGATATGCTCCGCGACGAACGATTCTGCCAGTCGGCAGTTTTTCCGGAAGTCCTCGAAGTCCGGCCAGGAGACATCCGTGCGTCCATTACGATCCCTTCCCGCGATGGCCACCATTCGATCTTCGCTGGCGACCAGGGGATAGGGTCGCAGCAGGATGCCCTCGATCCAGCTAAATACTGAAGTTGTTGCTCCGATCCCGAGGGTCAGACAGAAAACGGCGAGCAGTGTAAAGCCCGGCGAGCGGCGCAAGGTGCGTATTCCGAATCGCAGATCCTGGAACATATCGAGAATAGACGCGGACACCGCAGCGATGTTACGAATCTCGAGTCCTGCAGGTCTCCGAGCTATCGGCGACGTTACTTCTTCTTCACGTATTTCTTGATATCCCGTGGGCCGACTTCGGCACCGTAGACGTTGCCCTTCTGATCCGCCGCGACTCCCTCGGCAGCGCTGGTGATCGCACGGCGTCCCATCTCATTTTCCGTGGGAGGATCGGGAATAAAAGCCGTGACCACTCCGGTTTTGGCGCTGCCAATACGGATGCCGCGCTTGAATCCGGGGTTAAAGCCGTAGCCCGCTCCCAAGCCGCCGCGTCCGCCCGGCGTTTTCACTTCCTGCGATTCCGAATCGGTCACGTACAGAATGTCGTGCTTATCGATGAAGATTCCGCTGGGGCGTCCGAACTGATGCCACTCGGCAATGAATTTGCCGTTCTGATTGAAGATCTGGACGCGATTGTTCCCGCGATCGCCGACAAACAGGCGGCCTTTGGAATCGAAGGCGAGGGCATGAGGCATCTCGAAATCGCCGGGACCAGAACCGTGCTGGCCGAACTGCATCAGATATTTTCCGCTCTTGTCGAATTTGACGATGCGCGCCGAGCCGGTGCCCACGTTATGCCCTTCGGCGACGAAAATATCGCCGTTTGGCGCGACTATGACGTCGTCGGGCTGATTGAAAGTGTCTTCAGCCTTGCCGTCACCGGCGACGCCGGGCTTGCCCAGAGTCATCAGGACCTTGCCATCGGGGCTGAACTTGATGACGTCGTCGCCCTTGCCGTCGCGCGACTGGCCGTCGGCGATCCACACATTGTCCTGTTTATCCACGTAGATACCGTGCGGGAAAATGAACATGCCTCCGCCGAAGCTCTTCAGCATTTTGCCGGTGGCCGCGTCGAACTCCATCACCGGATCTTCGGTTTTTCCGGCGCAGCTATTGGCGCCGCAGCGCTCGGCGATCCAGATGTGACCCTTGGAATCGACGTCCACCGTGCTGGACGATCCCCATTTGCGACCCTCGGGAAGCTGGAAGAAATCGTTGACGGTCTGGTAAGGGTTGGGATAGCTGTTGGGGTCGTGGTCGTTGGACGCGCAAAATCCCGGAGCGGCGGTCAGAGCGATCAGGGTTCCGGCGAGAATAACGTTAGTTCGGCTGGTCATGGGCAACATGGTCTTTCTTGTAAGCAAAATGCCAATCCACAATTGTAATGGGGTTGCGGGCGAGGCACAAATGGATTTTTCTCCTGTTTGACACGTGGGTTATCGATTGATACAGTCTGTCCACAATATGCGAATCAAATGCGCGGTGATTCTGCTGATGTTCGCTTACGCGGGCGCGATGCGCGGCGCGGACGAACACCCAACCAAAGATCAGGTCGATCAGTGGATGACCGGGATCTCCAACTGGGGACGCTGGGGCAAGGACGATCAGCGAGGGACCCTGAATCTGATCACGCCGGAAAAAAGAAAACAAGCGCTGAAGATGGTGCATGATGGCGTGGTCATTTCGCTGGCCCATACGCTCGATAAGGAAAAATATCCGGACAATCCGAGGCCGATCGGCCAGCAAATGACGCTCGATAAGGGCGGGCACGCGATGGATCTGTACACCATCTGGTATCACGGCTCGACCATCACCCATATCGACGCGCTCTGTCATTACTCGTGGGAAGGGAAGGTCTACAACGGGTACTCCAAAGCCGAGAAAATCGGCGAATCCGGATGCGGAGTGAACGGCGTCGAAAATTTCAAGGACGGGATTGTCACGCGCGGAATTCTAGTGGATCTCCCGCGTATGAAAGGCGTTGAGTATCTGGAGCCGGGCGTCGCCGTCTATCCGGCCGATCTCGAAGCCTGGGAGAAATACGCCGGGGTGAAAATCGGGAGTGGCGATGCGGTTTTTCTGAGGACCGGTAGATGGACGAGGCGGGCGAAGCTCGGACCCTGGAACGTCGCGGCCAGTGCCGCGGGATGGGACGCGTCGGTGATGCCATGGTTCAGGAAGCGGGACATCGCGCTGCTGGGAAATGACGGCGTCCAGGATGTGCAGCCCTCGGGGATCGAGGGCGTGCCGCGGCCGATCCACCAACTGGGGATCGTGGCGATGGGTCTGCCCCTGATCGACGTGATGGATCTGGAAGCGGTTGCGGCCGAATGCGGGCGGCGCCACAAATGGGAATTCATGGTCACCATGGCACCGGTTCCGGTGCCGGGCGGCACCGGATTTCCGATCAATCCTACAGCGGTGTTTTAAAGGAACAAGGTTTACCCGTTGCCGAGATACATCACGTGGACGTAAGTCCCAAGTCGCACATTATAGGCTAGATACCAGCCGTCGTGGTCGGGATCGGCGTAGATGACGATCTGATCGTTGTCCCACAGCCAATCGCCGGCAAAGGCGAGGTCGGGATCGGCGACGCTGAAATAAAAGCCATCGAACCAGAAGCGGCTCGGTCCGCCTCCTGCGAGGTGCCAGACGTGGCCTTTGCCGAATCCGCCGTTGAAGCGCCCATGCTCCCAGGGATGATCGAGATGGAACCGGGCGTCGTTCTTTCCGGAGTCGTGTCCTACCCACTGACCGTTTGAATGGACATGGGGTGCCTCGGGATGGCCGGCCTTATCGGCAAAATTCCGATTCGCCTGGGGCGCGGGAGCCTCATGAGCCGGAGCAGCCCCTCGAGAGGGCGTTTTCGGAGCGCGGGTCGCCGGTGGCCCGTGCGACGGGATCTTCCCACCGACGTCCCGACTGCCGCCGCCTTTTTGCCCGCCTTTATCCCCGCCGCGCTGCGCGTAAGCGGTGGGCAATAATACCATCGCCACCGCCAGTGAAACAGCCAGATGTGCAGAAAGTTTTTTCATATCAAGCAGTTAAAAGATGCTTTCGCAAATTGTTTCGTTACACCTTCGGCTTTTCAAAGATCGCCGAGTTGCCGGATCACGTCCGCCGGGGACAAGCGGCGGCCGACGTAGAACGATCCGAACAACGCATAGACGGCGCTGACTTCGTCGAAGCGCATTTCGTAGATAAGGCGTTTAAACACCAGAGGATCCTCGGCAAACAGATCGACGCCCCATTCCCAATCGTCGAACCCGATGGAGCCCGAAATGATCTGCTTGACGGTTCCGGCATAGCGGCGGCCAATTTCACCATGCTCCTGCATCTGGCGCTGGCGTTCGGCCATGGGGACCTGATACCAGTTCTTGCTCTCCCCGCGGCGCCGGTCCATAGGATAGAAACAGATGAACTTGTGCGCTGGCATTTCGGGGAACAGGCGGGGATGCATCGCGGTCTTCTGGCGGGCCAGCGTATCCGCGATCGCTGCGTCCCATTCGGGACTATGGGGAGCGATGCCGCGCTCGCCCAGGGCGGAGTAGGTTTTCTGCGTCGATTCGTACAGACCCAGCTCGACTACGGACAGGTAGGAGGTGGTCTGTTCGAGGAAATCCCAGAGTCGCAATTTGACCAGGGACGATTCGAGCTCGCCCAGGGCGTCGAAGTCGGGGCGGAAGTGGACCAGCATCAGGTCGCCTTTATGGCCGAGCAGGGAAAAGGCGGCGGATCCTGCGCGTTCGAGGCTGGAAAGCGCGGTGGATGCCTGATCGAGAATGGACGCGCGTTCCGCGGGCGCGAGAGCGCGCCAGGCAGGCCAACGGACGCGCAGCATCTGATGGAGCACGCTGGAGCCTTCGAGCGTCAGAGGCACCGGCGGGAAGTTTTCGAAAGAATACATGTCCCCTCTAATTTACATAAGCGCGCGGCCGAGCGTGCTGTATGGCCCGCGCGTGCTAGACTAATGAATGTCCATGCACCCAGATACTCATCTGGTGATTCAGCTTCAGTCGCTAGACCAAAAGATTTCCGCGCTCGATAAGGAAGTGGCTGCGCTTCCGAAGCACATTGCAGCGATCGAGAAGACGCTGGAGTCGCACGTGCGCAAGCTCGATGCGGACCGGGCCGCTTTAGCCGCTAATCTAAAGGACCGGAAGAAGCAGGAAGGCGAGATCCAAATCCACGAACAGAAGATTTCAAAGTTGAAAGACCAGATGCTCCAGGCGAAGACCAACGAGCAGTACAAGGCCTTTCAGAACGAAATCGACTTCGCTCAGAAGGAAATCCGGAAGTGCGAAGACCGCATTCTGGAACTGATGACGGAATCCGAGCCGCTGGATCAGAACGTCAAAAAGGCGGAAGCCGCTCTTAAGGAAGAAAAGCTGGTGGTGGAAGCCGAAAAGGACCGCGCCCGGAAGCGGACCGCCGAAGATCAAAAGGCGCTTGACGTGCTCCACGGCCAGCGAACGGAGGCGGCATCCAAGCTTCCCGGAGCGACACTCAAGGAATACGAGCGCATCCGCAAAAAATGGCGCGGCACAGCGATCGCGGAAGCAGTGAAAGGCCGCTGTGACGCCTGCCAGATCATTATCCGTCCCCAATACCTTCAAGACCTCAAAACCGGCGAGCAGATGCTGACCTGCGAAAGCTGCGGACGATTCCTTTATTACAATCCGCCGGTTCGCGTGGAAGACGCGGCGGCTTCGGTCCGCTGAGTGTAACTCCGCAACCCCGGGATGTAACCCCGCGGATGGGCCCGCTAACGTAACCCAGCGTTAAAATAGTGGTTAGGTATGCTTAAAACATTCTTAACCATTTTTGTATTTTCCATTTTTCTTGTTCCGTTGTGCGCCGCGCAGCCTATCAGCGCGGGACTGAAATTCGGCGTGCCGCTGACTGACGCCGCGTCGGTGGAATCTCCCAATCCTCTCGCCTACACGTCGAGCACGAATCGCTGGACGCTGGGTCCGTTTGTCGAGGTCCGGCTGCCCGCGAATTTCGGGATTGAAGTGGACGCTCTGTATCGCAGTTTCGACTTCCGGACCATCCAGAATGGAACTTCAGTGGGGGAATGGGATTTTCCGGTGCTGGCGAAGTACAGGCTACTGCCGGGTCCGGTGCGGCCTTACGTCGAGGGCGGGTTGGTGTTCAATCACCTGACGGTCTCCGACATCACGGAGCTAAATCATCAATCGAGTTTCGGCATTGTATTGGGAGCGGGACTCGATATTCACGCCCTGTTCCTCCATATCTCACCAGAAATCCGGTATGAGGGTTTTGCGCTGAAAAACCTTACCGCCCCGATGGGCGCGTTGCAATCGAACCGCAATCAGGCGCTGGTGCTGGTCGGGTTCAGTTTCTAGATGAATTATTTCAAAAGAGGCTGAAGCGCCTTCATCACCGTACCCGAGATGATTTCGGCGCCTTGAGCCGTGGGATGAATGCCGTCCGGCTGGATGTAGCGCATATCCTTCGTCACGATGTCGGACATCAGGAACGGAATCAGCGTCAGGTGATATTGCGCGGCGAGATCGCGGTAGATTTTTTCGAATCCGTGGATGTAATCGGGGCCATAATTCGGAGGCAGCGTCATGCCCGCGAGCAGGACCTTGGCGCCCGACGCCTGAAAGGCCCGAATCATCTGATCGAGATTGGCGCGCGTGGAGGCGAGAGGCATCCCGCGCAAGCCGTCGTTACCGCCGAGTTCCAACACCACAACGGACGGCTTCAGCGCGGTAGCCGACTCGATACGTGAGACACCGCCTTCGGTGGTGTCGCCGCTGATGCCGAGATTCGCGACGCGATAAGAAAAGCCGGCGGAGTCGAGGCGTTTTTGAAGATCATCGGGAAAACTCTGACCATTGGCGAGCCCGTAACCGGCGCTGATGCTGTCCCCGAAAACGGCGATCACTTTTCGATAATCGCTGGCGGAGACTTCCGGCGCGGGCGCGGGCCGCGAATCTTCGGAAGCTTTGGGCGCGGGCTCTACGGCGCTGTCGTGCGAACGCGAACAACCGCATAAAGCCAGCGCCAGGCCGAGAAATGATGAATACCGCATCTGCTGCCATCATAATAGAAGAAGATGCCAATTCTCGAAGCGCGCGGTCTGATCAAGATCATTGACACCGGCACACACCGCGTCGAAATCCTTCGCGGCGTGGATTTCGAGGTACCCAAGGGCCAGTTCGTCGCGATCATGGGGGCCTCGGGGAGCGGAAAAAGCACGCTGCTGGGCCTGCTGGCGGGGCTGGATACGCCGACCTCGGGAACCATCGTCATCGACGGCACGGACATTACCGGTCTGAGCGAAGACAAGCTCGCCGTGGTACGAGGCAGGAAGATTGGGTTCGTATTTCAGTCCTATCAGTTGATTCCGACGCTGACGGCCGAAGAAAACGTCCTGTTGCCGCATGAACTGGCCGGTGGAGATGTGACGGCGGGAGTCAAGCGAGCAAAGGAATTGCTCGAAAGCGTCGGCCTGAGCGACCGCATGGATCACTATCCGATCCAGCTTTCAGGAGGCGAGCAGCAACGCGTCGCGCTGGCTCGCGCCTTCATGGTGAAGCCGCCAATCCTGATGGCCGATGAGCCGACCGGCAATCTGGACAGCGTCAACGGCGCGCACGTACTGAAATTGCTGATCGAGCTGAATCGCCGCGAGCAGACCACGCTGGTGCTGGTGACGCACGATCGCGCATTGACCGAGCATGCAGACCGGATCGTAACGCTGCGCGACGGAAAAATCATCGCCGATGAACTGCGCGAAGCAGCGGTGCAACGATGAAGCTGTCGCTGCGCACGGCGGGGCGCATCGCCTGGCGCGAGACGCGGTCGTCAATGGCGAAGTTTCTGTTCGTGGTGCTGGCGGTGGCGGCGGGCGTCGGCGCGTTATCCGGCGTGCGCGGATTCAGCCAGAGTTTCCACAGCATGCTCTCCAGCGAAGCGCGCACGGTGATGGCGGGCGATCTGGCGGCGAGGCAGTTCCAGATGCCGAGCGATTCTCAGGTGGCGGCGCTCGACGCTCTGGCCGGACATGGAATCGAGCATACCTGGATCACGGAAACGGTCTCGATGGCGGAAGCGAAAACGGGCGACGCGACGCCGGTACTGGCGGCGCTGAAGGCCGTCGATCCCTCGAAATATCCTTATTACGGCGACTTTAAGCTTACGCCGGATATCCCGCTGAAAGAAGCGCTGAAACCCGATTCGGTGGTGGTCGGCGAAGACTTGTTGATCCGGCTGAATCTGAAAACCGGCGACACGGTCAAGGTGGGGACGCAGGACTTTCGAATCGCGGCAGTGATCGCGTCCGAACCGGACCGGATGTCGGCGAGCCTGAACATCGGGCTCCGCATGATGATGTCGCGCGAGGCGTTTGAGCGATCCGGGCTGATGCAACTTGGCAGCCGGGCATCGGAGAGGTACCTTTTCAAGCTGGATCCGAACGCGCCACCGGTGGACGAAGTGCGCGGCACGATTCGACGAATTCTGCCGGAGGCGATGGTGATCGACTTCCGCCAGTCCAATCCGATCATCACCGACGGGCTGGACCAGGCGACTACGTTCCTGAGCCTGATCAGCCTGATTGCGATGATCGTCGGCGCGATCGGCGTGGCCATGGCGATGCATGCCCATTTGCAACAGAAGATGGATCACATCGCGGTGATGAAGTCGATCGGCGCGACGTCGAACGAGATTATCCGCATTTACACGCTGCAAACATTGATGCTCGGAATTGTGGGAGGGCTGGCGGGGGTCGCGGTGGGGCGCGGCGTCGAACAGGTGTTTCCGCTGCTGATCCGCAAATATTTTTCGGTATCGGCGGCGATGGGCTGGCATTTCGCGGCCGCGGGGCAGGGGATCGCGGTGGGCGTCCTGACCACGCTGCTATTTACACTGCCGCCGCTCTTGGCCATCCGCAAAATCCGTCCTGCGATGATTCTTCGCCGCAATATGCCGGAGGCTAAGCTGCCCTGGCGGAAGCGATTCGTGGAACTGCGCGCGGCACTGGCGACGGGCGGATTCATCCTGATCGGCATCGGCGCGATTGCGGCGTGGCTGGCGGATTCGCGGCGAGTCGGCGAATATTTCGCGGGCGGATTGACCGGCAGCCTGATCGCACTGACCGCCGTCGCGTGGCTGATGCTGCGCATGGTGCGAGGATTCCTGCGGAACTCGCCGTGGCGCATACCGTCGCTCGTCCGCCAGGGTATGGCGAACCTGTATCGCCAGGGGAACCAGGCGCAGGCGATTCTGGTCGCGCTGGGGCTGGGTGTGATGTTCACGCTTACGGTGTACCTGGTGCAGGATTCGCTGGTCAGGCAGATTATCGATACGGCGCCGCCGGGCGCGCCGAATGTGTACCTGGTGGGCGTGACGCAGGCGCAAGTAGATCCGCTGAAAGAGCTGATCGCGCATCAGACGGGTGTGATCGCGCCGGCAGTCTTCGTGCCGCGAGTGGCCGCGCGACTGACCAGCGTAAATGGCGAAGAAGTGGTGGGACGCCGGCGGGGCTCAATTACGGTGATGTGGGCTACGGATCATCCCGAGAACCTCCGGGTGGTCGACGGCGCATGGTGGTCGCGCGATGCCCTGGCGTCCGACGCCCCGCCCGTTGTTTCCGTGAACTTCGAGACCGCGAAGCGGCTAGGGGTCCGACCGGGCGACTGGATGGAGATGGAATCGAGCGGCAGGCAGATCCGGGCTCGCGTGGTCGCGTTGCATGAATGGGACGAAAAGCGTTTTATGCCGACCAGCTCTTTCGTATTCAATCCCCCGGCGCTGGCGGGGCTTCCGGTGGCGTTTGACGGCGGGGTGCGGATCGAAAAATCGCAGGTCCCGGTTTTCCAGCGGGCGGCGTTCGAGAAATTTCCGACGGTGACGGTGGTCAATATCGCCGACGCGCTAGAGATCGTGCAGCAGGTTATTGATCAGATCGCGCTGGTGATCCGGTTCCTTTCGGGATTTGCGATTCTGGCTGGCGCAATCATTCTGGCGGCGAGCGTCGCGGGAACGCGCTTCCGGCGGATTCGGGAAGTGGTAATCCTGAAAACGATCGGGGCGACGCGGCATCATGTTTCGCGGATCTTCTCGGTTGAATTTCTGACGCTGGGCGTGGTCGCGGGCTTGATGGGGGCGATTCTGGCGACGATTTTCTCGAGCCTGGTGCTGAAGCGGCTGCTGAACGCTCACTTTGAGCTGGATCCGAAGGCGCTGGCAATGGCGATCGTATTGACGGCGCTGCTGGCGAACGCATCGGGATGGCTCGCGAGTTTCAGAATTTTGCGGCAAAAGCCTTTGGAAGTACTGCGGGAGGAATAGATCTAGACCGGCACGCCGGCCATTCGAGCAATAGCGAGCGCGTTGGTCTCGGTGGTTCCGCCGCCTCGTATTGGTTCAAGACTCATGACGCGCCTTAGCGCGAGGCCCTTTGGGAGATGCGAAGTGTTATTCTCAACCGAATATGCCGCGCTGGTTGCGATATTTTCTTTCCGGGCTGGCCACGATTCTGGTTTTGTTGGCGTTCTGCGGTGCCATTTATGAACAGGTCGGGCGACGGAAGGATACCGCCGCGACGATTCCCGGGGAACTGGTCGACGTGGGCGGCTATAGGATGCACATCGTCTGCCAGGGACAGGGCTCGCCAGCGATCCTTCTGGAATCGGGACTGGGCGACGATTGGCTAAGCTGGCTCAAGGTTCAACCCGACGTGGCGAAATTTACGCGGGTTTGCTCGTATGACCGGGCGGGCATGGGATTCAGCGATCCGACTCCCAAGCCGAGGACCAGCACAGCGATCGCGGAGGAGCTGCACACCCTGCTCGATCGGGCGCGCGTCGCGCCGCCATATATTGTGGTGGGGCATTCGTGGGGCGGGCTGAATGTGCGGATGTTCGCGAGTCTTTACCGGTCGGAAGTCGTGGGGATGGTATTGGTCGATTCGTCCCATCCGGACCAGATGCATCGCCTGCCTTCGGAAATTCTGAAGGCGCAGGATCGACAGGATCTGCTGTTGAGAGCTGTGCCCTATCTGCTGCCGTTGGGGATCATTCGATACTCCGGAGCGTGCGGCGACGATGCGCTGGAACGCGAGGCCGGATGCAGGTCGGAACGGTTTCGGGAGAGCCGCGCTGACTTGGATGCGTTCAACGAAAGCGGCGCTCAGGTGGACGCGGCCGGGGCTCTGGGCGATATTCCGCTGATTGTCTTGTCACACGATCCGAAGATCCTGACGCCCGGAATTCCAGCGGCGGCCTCGGAGAGGATGAATCAACTTTGGGAACAGATGCAGGAGGAACTCCGGCAGCTCTCGACGCGGGGCACGCGGCAGGTGGTCGACGGAGCAACCCACTACATCCAGCGCGACCGGCCGGAAGTCGTGATCGCGGCCATTCGCCGGCTTTGGGATGGCGCGCGATGAAGGAGTTGGACCGGTTTATCGATCGATATTCGCCGGAGATAGCGGCGCTGGCCCGGGCTGTGCTCGCCAAGATGCGAGAACGCCTGCCGGGCGCGATCGAGCTCGTTTACGACAATTACAACGCCCTTGTGATCGGGTTTGGACCGAACGAACGGGCGTCGGACGCGATTTTTTCGATCGCTTTGTATCCGAAGTGGATCAATCTGTTCTTTCTCCAGGGCGCGACTCTGCCCGATCCTAAGAAAATCTTGAAGGGCAGCGGCAAAATCGTGCGAAGTATCAAGATTACGGAAGCGGGTGACCTGGACCGGCGGGACGTAAAGGACATCGTGAAAGTCGCGCTGATGGCCGCGGACGTGAAGATCGATCCGAAGGGCCATGGGCGCATCGTCGTACGGTCGATCTCGGAGAAGCAGCGGCCTCGGCGATCGTAGCGCTCCCGGATTATCCACTGCTTCCTCCGGTCGCGGCTAGAGGCAGGATCACGGAGTAAGGGAAAGAATCCGGGCCCGCAGCCTTGGGTCGCGTTGCATGGCACGGAGATAACCTGCTTCTTCGGGCGCATGTTTGGCGCGGATCAGCGTAGGCGATAGGCGGGGCATTGCGCCGAGTTTGCGAAGCTCGAATCCATCCCATTCGTGGCCGCCGCCGAATATGAGCGGGGCGCGAGCAAGCTTGCGCAGGATAGCCGGCGAGGTGCGATAGTCGCGGCTCGACGCGATCTTGCGTTCTTCCATGGTAATCAGCGGCGCGATTTCCGCGGAAGTGGTCCGAAAGCCAAGCTTGCGATAGAACCAGAATGCCCCCGATTCGATGGCTTCTTCGTTCTCATGACCGAGCTGATAGGGATCGACGGAAAAACACGTCACGCCCAGCCGCTCACGAAAAAGCTTCAGTAGCCTGGCGTACAGCCATGCGGACTCGCCTTCGCGAAAGGTGTAATAGAGGTTGAATCCGACTTCCATGCGCTCGAATAAGGACAGGCCTTCGAAATAGCCCATCGGGACGCCATTCTTGAAGAACATCCCGCCGTGGTACGCCCGCAACGGCAGCCGCCACTTAGCGGGAACACCGAAGTAGAAGAAATCGACGCCGCGGCCCAGGTCGGCGTGATATACGTGCGCGACGCTCGGGTGGGTGAAGCCCCACAGCTCGCGATAGCGGACCGCGGAGGTGTCGACAATCAGGTCGACGATGCTCTGAGCGCGACGTATTTTTTTGAACGGAATCTCCGAGGCTTGGAACTCCGCTTCGAGCGATACGTCCCGGCGGGTGAGGAACGGGCCATCGTGATAGAAAATATTCCGGCGAGGGATGCGGGTGCGCGAACGCGACGCCGAGGAATCGCCGAGGTCCCATCGCAAGGGAAGTTCCAGCAGATCGTAAATCACCGGTTCGATGTGCTCCAGCAGCCAGGGCAGGTCGCAGCCCGACGATTCGAACCAACGCCGCCAATCGACATGAGGCTCGACCGTCGCGTCCTCGCCGGCGAGCGGGATGAGTCGGGCAAGCTGGGGGCCCAGGCGGTCGGCGTGTTCGTAATTTTCCCAGTCGATGCGAATTTCTCTCGGGTGACGGGCGACGAGACTCCGCGCGACTTCGTAGCTGAAGTTGGTGGACAGGCCGGATCCGGCGATGCCCGAGGTTTCGGGATCTTCGAAAGGGTCGGGATCGAGACCTTTGAGCCGTTCGGCGAAGCCGAACAGAATTTCGTCGGCAAGTTCGACCACTGCTGGACTTTGAGGATAAGCGCGAAGATAGAGAACGATTTCGTGAAAGTGGATCAGCTCTTGCGGTTTGCGTATGTGCGCGCGGCGCAGAAGGGTTAGGAGCTTCGACGTTTCGCGCGCGGCGTCCGGACCGAATCGACCTTTCATGGAGGCAAGCCGCTGCAGCGCGCGCATTTGGATCAGTGTAACCTAGCCGTATTGCTCACAGCCGCTGTCGCGATGCTAACCTAAAAGCAAATCCATGCAAAAGACGAATAATGTGGCTGAACTTACGGCCATCTGCAAGCGCATGCGCCGGGAGGTGATTGAAATGATCGCCACGGCGAAGTCGGGCCATCCGGGCGGATCGCTGTCGGCCACCGAGATCGTGGTCACTATGTTTTTCGATGTGCTGCGGCACGATCCATCGAATCCGAAATGGAAAGATCGCGACCGGTTTATTCTTTCAAAGGGGCATTGCTGCCCGATTCTGTACGCCGTGATGGCGGAATTCGGGTATTGCCCCAAAGATCAGCTCGATACCTTGAGGAAGCTCGGATCGATTTATCAGGGACACCCGGACGTTCGTTTTATCCCGGCGCTCGAGGCGTCGACGGGATCTCTGGGCGAAGGATTATCGGTGGGGATCGGAATGGGCTTAGCGGCTCGGCTGGACAATAGCCCGTCGCGAGCTTACGTGGTCCTCGGCGACGGCGAAATTCAGGAAGGGCAGATTTGGGAAGCCGCCATGTTCGGCGGGAAGTACGCGATGGACAATGTTTGCGCGATCGTCGACTATAACGGCATCCAACTCGACGGATTCGTGAAGGATATCATGGACCTGGAGCCGATCGAAGATAAATGGCGAAGCTTCGGCTGGCATACCATTCGCGTTAACGGCCACGATATTGCCGCGCTGCAGAAAGCGTTCGCCGAAGCGGCCGCGACTAAGGATAAGCCGACGGTGATCGTGGCGCATACCATCAAAGGCAAAGGCGTATCTTTCATGGAAAACAATCCGAAATTTCACGGCACGGCGCCGACGCCCGAGGAAGCGGCCAAAGCCTTACAGGAGCTCGCATAATGCCGGCCAAAACAAAGTACGAACTGAAGCTGGGACCAGCGACGCGCGAGGCCTTTGGCAAGGCGCTGGTGGAATTAGGCGGTTCGCATCCGAACATTGTCGTGCTCGACGCGGATCTGTCGAAATCCACCTATACGGCGGAGTTCAGCAAGAAATATCCCGACCGGTTCTTCGAATGTGGCATTGCCGAAGCGAACATGGTGGCGATCGGCGCGGGATTATCGTCGTCGGGCAAAATCGCGTTCGTGTCCAGTTTTTCGGCGTTCGTGATCAATAAGGGATTCGAGCAATTGCGTGTCACGGCGGCGTTTCCAAAGGTGAATCTGAAGGTCGTTGGCACGCATAGCGGCATATCGATCGGCGAAGACGGGCCGTCGCAGATGAGCATCGAGGACATCAGCCTGGCATGTTCCCTGGCGGGATTCACGGTGATCTGCCCGGCCGACGAGGTCTCGATGACCAAGCTGATGAAGGCCGCGGTGGAATATGTCGGGCCGCTATTCATTCGCGCCGGCCGCGCCAAGGCGCCGGTGGTATACGGAGCCGATCAGCAATTCGAGATCGGCAAGGCGATCCAACTGACCGACGGCAACGATGTCACGTTGATCGCGACGGGATTGCTGGTTGCCGGAATCAATTCGCGCGGCGGAGACTTTGGACGCCGAAGGAATCTCGGCGCGGGTTATCGACATGCACACCATCAAACCGATCGACCGGGATTCGATCGCGCGGGCCGCGAAGGAGACCGGAGCGATCGTTGTGGCGGAGGAGCATTTGGTCGATTCCGGACTGGGCGTGCGAGTAGCGCAGGTGGTGGCTGAAACGCATCCGGCGGTGATGGAATTTATCGGTATTGAAAATACCTATGCGGAATCGGGCGCTCCCGACGCGCTGCTCGATAAATATGGCCTTCGCGCCACCAATATCGCCGACGCCGCTCGGCGCGCTTTGAAGCGGAAACACTAACTCGAACCATGCCGAAGCGCAGAGGCGCCGGCGATCCGGCAAAACAAATCGTGCGGGCGGGAAAGGCGTTGCACGATGAAGTCGGTCCCCTGTTATCGGCGGCCGGCTTGCAACTTCAACTGATTCGAATGGATTTTCCGGAAACGGCCGGGCAGGTTCGGGCCGTGACGGAAATGCTGGATCGTGCGATTGACCGGATTCGCGCGCTCAGCCAGGAACTGGCGCCGCCGGATTTGTCGAAACGCCCCCGCAATTCTTCGCGAAAAGGTACAATAATCTGACTCCTATGCCCTTTAATGTCCTCCTCGTGGATGATCACAAGATCATGCGCGATGGCATACGGGCCATCCTGACCCGGGGCGAGGAATTTTGCGTAGTGGGGGAAGCGGAGAATGGACCGGACGCGGTCCAGTTTGTGAAGCGCGCCCGGCCCGACGTGGTGCTCATGGATATCGGGTTGCCTGGTCTGAATGGGGTGGAGACCACAGCGGAGATTCTGCGCTACCATCCCGAATGCAAGGTAGTGATTCTCTCGATGTACGACGATGAGAATTCGGTCCTGAGCGCGATCCGCTCCGGGGCGCGAGCATTCATCCTGAAAAAAGCTTCGGATACCGATCTCCTCGATGCGCTCCGGATGGTGGCGCGCGGGGGAGCATACTTGAGCCCCCAGGTTTCCGACCGGCTGCTTTCGCGCATTCAGAGAGGCGATCTGGAATCGAAGCAGATGCCGCCGGTTCTCGAAGGTTTATCGCCGCGTGAACTTCAGGTGCTGCGCCTGGTGGCCGAAGGGAAAACCAGTAAGGAAATCGCCGTGACTCTGGACCTTCGCGAACAGACCGTGCGGAGTTATCGCAAGACCATGATGAAGAAACTCGGCGTGAACAACGTTGCCGGATTGACGCAGCTTGCGCTGTCCACTGGACTGACGCAGCTCGGAGGTCAGTCCGCCAGGGGTAAAGCCGCCGATGAAGCAGACTAATTCCATCCACCGCGAATCGCCGTGGGGGCCCATCGCTGTCGCCGACGCGCACGTCCATTTTTTCTCCTACCGCTTTTTTGAAACGCTGGCCTCGCAGAAGGCCGGCCTGACGATGGCGGAAATCGCGTCGCGACTGGGCGCGGGCTTGCCGCCGGAGCAGCCGGAGGCGCTGGCTGCCGGGTGGGTGCGGGAAATGGACCGTCACGGGGTCGCGAAGGCGGCATTAATCGCCAGTATTCCGGGTGACGAGGCGTCAGTGGAGGCGGCAGCGCGCGCTCATCCCGATCGGTTTTTTGCGTATGCAATGGTCAATCCGCGGGCCTGGGAGGCGGCAAGGTTCGAAGGAATCCACGCAGCGTGCCTGTTTCCGGCAATGCATGCCTACTCTTTGCATGAAGATTTCGTGCGTCCCGTATTCGAATGGGCGGAACGCAACAGGCGAGCGTTGTTCGTGCACTGCGGCGTGCTCAGCGTGGGCGTGCGGGCGAAATTAGGGCTCGCCTCGCCGTTCGACATGCGATTCTCCAATCCCGTGGATCTGCACGCTTTGGCGCTGCGGTATCCCACTGTGCCGATTGTCTTGCCGCATTTCGGAGCGGGATATTTCCGCGAGGCTCTGATGGTCGCCGACCTGTGCCCGAACGTGTACCTGGACACGTCGAGTACGAATAGCTGGACCCGTTATCTGGAGAACCGGCTGCATCTGCGCGACGTGTTCCGGCGGACCCTGGAGGTGGTGGGGCCGGAGAGGTTGCTGTTCGGAACGGACTCGTCGCTTGCGGGCTGGCGCACTCAGATTTTCGAGGACCAGGCGCGCGCGCTTTATGAGATCGACTTGAGCGAGAGCGCGGCTCGCGCCATTTTCGGTGAAAATCTGCTGAGAGTTCTGACCCGCTAAAACGACCAATAGTATGTGCTGTTTCGTTTGCCGCGGTTCCGAAAAGCCCCGTTTGCATGTCCTGTGACGCCGCCACCGAAGACTGCGGTCCTGGTACCCGGTTTCCGTTCGCGATCCCAGGTTCGAGTATTTCCTGAAGGATGGGGCCCGCGCGCCAGGAAATTCGCGCCCGGTTCGGTGGCAGCAACATTCGCGCAACTGGAAGAACTGATCGCAGCGAAAGTTGTCCTGTCGCATTCCGTGATCATTCTGGAACGGGCCGGAGAACCGACCCTCACCCGGGCAGATCGGGACCGGCTGTGGCGAGCGTTCGAAGTGCCCATGTTCGAGCAGGTCATTTCGGCGGAATGCGAACTCCTGGCGTTTGAATGCGACGCGCATGACGGCTTGCACGTTGCCTCGGCCAGCGTAGTCGTGGTCCCGGAAGACGTAAACTCGTCGGTTTGTGGATGCGGCAGAACCTCGCCGCGGCTAATTTCGCGAGCGCAGAGAACCGCGGCATTAGCGAAGGGAATGGCGCTATGATGACCGTAGTCGCGAACGTGGCGGAACTGGCAGACGCACTGGATTTAGGTTCCAGCGGTTAACAGCCATGTGGGTTCGACCCCCACCGTTCGCACCACCTAGATAACACAAGGCTTACTATCAATTTACCGCTCCAACAAAAGAGCCTGTTTTTGATACCGAAGCAAATAACGAAGCAAATGTTATGCCGATTTGCTTCGTTTCGCGACCTTGCTTCGTATGGATACGACCTTTCCTGGCTTTTTCGCGACCTTGGGTTTGCTTCGTTTGCTTCGGCCCTTCTGCCACGCGTCCAGCTTGGCCCCGGCGTCCTGAATATTCTTTAGGCTGACGATGTTGTATCGCTCCAGCATTGAGCGTGTTTCGTGGCCGCTGATTAGCATGGCCTGCGCCTCGGGTATGCCGGCGTCCTGTACCATCACGCGGACCCCGCTACGGCGGATGTCGTGGAACAGCAGCTTAGCGGGAACGTTGGCGTTCTTCTTGTGGGCCGCTTTCACCGCGTTGCGCCAAGATGCGCGGAACTCCCCGATACGCGCGCCTGGCTCGCCCCGGAGGCCGCCATGGGAAAGCTGAACGTCGTCGTCCATCCAGAAGAACAGCCACCCGCACTCCGGGTGGTGTTCGTTCCGGTAGGCCCGTTGCTCCTTTAGGTGATCTTCGATGCTGCCCCAAAACGGCAGATTCCGCGCCTTGCCGTTCTTGGAATCAGGTAGTCGGATGATGCGGTTCTTCCAATCGACGTCCGTCCACCGCATCTTTAGAAGTTCACCGAGGCGACAGCCAGAGTGGAACGCAATCACAAACAGCGCCTTCAGTGAGCGTCGCAGATGCGCCAGCAGCGTTTCGTGATCGTCGTATTCCAGGAAGCCCTGCCGCGTGTTGCTCACGCGCACGATTGGGATGTGGGGAACCTTGGCTACGCGAGAAGGAGTCTGCTTCGTCTCCAGATTCAGCGCGGCCCGAATATACGCAAAGTGATTGTTAACGGTTGAGTGCGTCGCGCCCGCCTTCGTCAATCGATTTCGATACGCCTTAAAGTCGGCCGTTTCCAGCGCGGCGACCTTTCGGTTCTCGAACTCCGGTGCCTTCATGGCCTTCTTTAGAACGCCCTCGATGATCGACGCCGACTTATGGCTGTTCTGCTTCACGTGCTTGATGTAATCGTCGATCAGTTCGTGGAGCTTCGCGGTCGCCTGATCGGACGTCTGAAGTTCGCCGCGATCAATCCGACCCATGAAGTTATTGCGAACTTTCGCGAGATTCCGCATGGCTTCTTCTTCATCGTGGGTGCCCAGCGACTTGATTAGCCGTTTCCCTTGATGCATGATGGCAAACATCCACCGGCCGTCCGTGTGCCGGTATACGCTGCCTTCGCCTTTCGGACGATTGACCCGCTTCTGTTCTGTTTCTTGCATGCCTGCGAGCGTAGCAAATAAATCCAGCGTCTTCAAGTGTTTTAATTCGCGCCGAGCCACTCGGTATGCTCAGAGAACACCTTCTCGATATCTCGGATGTCGAACATCACCCGTCCGCCCATTTTCTTAACGGGGAAAATGTTTCGAGCGCGCCATCCCGCGCACGGCCGCCTTGGTGGTGCTCATTAGGCGGGCAGCGCCGTCCATGTCCACCCAGCGCGGCGCGATATGCGGCGCGGCGGCTACCTCCTGCCGAACGCAGCGAGCGATGTAGGGCGCGAGCGCCTCAGCCAATTGCTCAACGAAATCCTTCGCGAACATTCAATCCTTTCCTTCTTCGGATACGCGATCCCGGCCGAAATCCAGGTTTCCAGGTATTTTCCATCTGGCGCTCGATCTGCCACCCATTGCGGGTGTACTGCCTGAAATGGCGTCCCTGTCGATGTCTTAGCGATGGACACTATAACAACTTGTTATAAGTGTATAAACGTGGATCTCGCTCAATAAGGTGGTCGCACACGAGCTCGGCAGGCGTGCGGTCACCAGGAGGTCGATCCCCAGGGAAGTAATGCGCCCCCCCATCTATATGATAACGCGGGTCTTCTTAATTCCTCCCCCTCTCGCCGCAGGCAGACGATGCGCAGACCTACTCGACGATGTTCCGGGGGTTCGCCGTAGATTCCATGCGGGACGACGCGCCGCAATTGCGCGGGGTTGTGGCGCAACCCGCCGCAACTGCGGCGGATCAACCCGCAATTGCGCGGGGTTGTGGCGCTACAGAACAGAACAGAACAGAACAAAAGACACACACAAGCGGCGGAGAGCCGACAATTCTTCTGAGAAGTGGGGGCCGATCACATCCAGCGCACCGCCTCGATGAGCCTGCTCCGCCCCCCAGCGCGTGTCGTTTCTGCTATCGCTACCTTTTACCGCCGCGCGGTGTGCGCCGCGCTCTTTCGTGCGTTGCCTGTACTGCGTGCGCCACTGCCGCATGGTTCGACTGCGAGATGGCTTGCGCGACGCGGTTCTCCACGCCAACCTCTGCGTTCCTGGCGTCCACTGAATAGTGGATGTGTGTGTCTCCACCCCGGCCCGTCAGCTTGCTCAGTGGCGTAATCGTGCTGGCGTTCTTCGGGTGAAGCAACTCGTACTCGTCGCCGACGCCGTATATCTTTCCAGGGTTAATGTCGCCGCCCTCGGCCTTCATGCCGCCGAACATCGAGCCGAGCAGTTGACGAAAGAATCCGCCCGCGCCGACGCCGCTCGATCCGTCGCCGGTATCGGAACCCGCTCCACCCTTGAGTAGCGAGAAGATTCCGCCTCCCTCGTCTCCGTCGCCGAACTGCCCGCCTCCTGTCGATCCAGGTGCGTGAAGTCCGCCGCTCAATCCACCGCCCTTGGCGATTACGTGGAACGGCTTAGCCCTCGGAGCCGTCAGGCTTACCCTCAAGCCCCTCTGATACCGAAGTGCTGACCAATTGCCCCTAGCCCACTTTGCAATGTGCTCTTGATGGACGACTGAAGCTGGAGACTGGCCGATGTCCTTGAACTCCTGCCCGAACGCCTGCCCCATCCACCCTTCGGTTTCTTCTCGGTGAGCAACTTCGCGAGGTTCTCCGACGTGCGGTCCAGCGCCGAATTGAGCGTCTCGTAGATGATTGACGCCGCCGACTTGGCGTTCTGCTGCATCTCCAGGAAACACGCCTTGACGCCCGCGCCCGCCGTCTTTAACTGCAACGTCTGCTCGACCATTATCCGCAGACGCTCGTTCTCTAGGTCGCGCAGTTTTAGCTCGATACCTAGCGTCTCGCCGAACGTATCGCGAGCCTTCTTAAGGTCCTCGATCTCCTCGTCTGACCTTGGCGAACGGATCGGTACTGACTGACGCCTTAGCGGAGGCGATCCCGCTCCGCCGCATCCGCCGCCGCCGAAGCAGCCGCTCCGCGTTGGCCGATGCCCAATACTCCAGGGATAGGCGAGTCGCCCTCTCTTGGCGATCTGCGCTAGTTCGTTCTCCAGTCGCGCCTGGCGTACCGCCTCCGCACCCTTCAGCGTCGCCGCCGTTAAGCGGTTCTGCGCCTCGATGGATTCGTTAACCTTGGCAACATCCCCGGCGACGGCGTTAGCCGCGCTCGGCGTTGTATAATTCCATCTCCGCCGCGATCTGCACCTTAGTCGCCCCGTCTTCGGTCATTTGGCGCAACTCTGACGGCGAGCGTCGCCTGCCGCACCGCCTCCGCGCCCTCGGACTGGACCCGCGCCAGTTCACGTTCGAGCTCGATCTGATTATTCAGGCCGTCGATGGCCCGCGCTACATCTTCGGCGTGCTTGGATTCGGTACTCGCTGGCGATTCCAGCCCGCAGTTTGTTCTGGTCGGAGGCGAAGGCCGGATCGTTGAACCGCTCCTTCATCTCGGCCATCAACTGCATTTCTACGCTGGCCTGCTTGGTGGCCTCGTAGCCGTGACCGATGGCTGCCGTCAGCGCTTCCTGCGACTTGATCCGCTCGTCGATGGTCGTTTGGGCGGAGTACATCTTCTTCGCCCATTCGGTATCGGCCTGGATCTGCGCCTTCGTCGTCTCTGCGGTTTCGATCTTCGCCTTCTGTGCTGCCGTCAGCGCCGCATGGTGCTCGCGCAGCGTATCGTTCAGCTTGGCGATTTCCTGCTGTGCCGAGGCGTATGCCTTCGCTGCGACCTGGCACCGCTTCCGGCTTGCCGATAGAATCCAGCGTCGCCTTCAGCCCCTTTAGCGAAGCTTCGCTATCCGCCTGCCACTTCTTGAACGGATTCTCCAGTTTCGAGTAGGCATCGGCGATCTCCTGCGCCGTCTTTTTGCCGGTTAGCTGGTAATTCTGCACCTCGCCTAAGATGCGGGCGCGCTCTGCGATCAGGTTGTTGATCGCGCCTTCGAGGTCGCGACGTTCGATCTCGTTGCTTTCTGGAATCTCGCGAGTGACGTTGACTGACTGCCCGGCGCTATTCGCTGGGCTGAGTCGTCATCGTGCGCTTGCCGCGACTGCGCCTTGCCGAGCCGCGCCTTGAAATCTTCGATCTGCGCGTCGAACGCCCCAGACAGACGGCTTCTAACTGCTGAACCGCAGCATTCGCCGCCGCTGGCGTCTTGCCGACGCTGACGTTCGCGTAGCCACGTTCGCCTTGTTCTGGATCTCACCGGCGAATCCTTCGATCCGATCCTTCACGTAGCTGGTGTTCGTCTGTCCGGTTGTCAGGGATTCCCAGATCCCCACCTGATGCTCAGACAGTAACTTCGTGAGCTTTTGGAGGTCGGTGTCTAGCGACTCGCCCAGTTTGTCGGCGACGATGCGCGCCTCATCCAGCGCCAGCGCCAGATTGTTTTTCTTGACGGCCCTGCAACTTCGCGATGTCATTGAGTAAGTGGTCGTTGGATAGGCGCAATTCATCGGCGCTAGTTCGCGCGGAGTTATTGATCGAGCGGAACGCCTCGTCTAGTAGCTTTGGCGCGTCCTTGATCTGCTTGAAGAAGTCGTATACTCGTTTGCCCGCCTCTCCGATCACGCCGGCGAACGCAATCGCGCCCACGACCGGAAATATCTTCTGTAACACTGGACCCAGCCCCAGGACATTGGCAACGAACCGCTCCGCCGCGCGGAGGTTGTTCGTCATGTTGAACTCCATGACGCGGAGCGTTGCGGACACCGACTGCACGCCACTTGCGGAGCTATGCGCCGCCCTCCCGAAGTCCAATATATTGTCCTTGACTTTATTCGTGTGCTGCGGTAAAGCTGGCTGTCCTGGCCTCATAGTCAATCGATACTACTCCTACTCGTCTACTCATGCTGATTCCCTTTCCATTTCTTTCCTTGCCCGCCTTCGTGCCTGATATGCCGATGACGTTACGCGGTGCCGCCGCTCGCCGCATTCGACCGAGCAAGTCTTAATCAGAATGCTGCGCGCGACGAAACTGCGATGACAGACGATGCACGTCCTGATCCTCGATTGGTCGGCTGGTGGAGTCGCGAACGGGTCCACGGCGCGGGTGAAGGTTTTCCAGCAGGCAGCGGAGCAGAATCGCCCTTTGCCTTGCCACGCCGTGAACGTCGCGCCGCAGCTTTCGCAAATGTAACCCGTCGTTCGACGCGGCATGGCTACTGGACCTCCTGAGTTTTATCGGATGACTCCGAATCGATTTCATCGGCGAAAGCCATAAGCCTCCGCGCGACTTCGCGAGCGATGTCCGGCGACAGACCCCACGCATGGAACCGGGGACTGGGTGTCCTCGGTCAGAATGATGTCGCTCTGGCCTAACGAGACCACCACCACTGGCGCAAGTTTCGTAGTTCCCCGAACGGGAGCGCGAAAAACGTTCATCATTGGGGGCCGTCCTGTCGTTCGTACTGAAACTGGACTATGCCGGTAACTTCCGCGTGAATGCTGATCGGTTGATCGTTCAGGTACACAGCCAGCACGACGTTCATGATGTTGTCGGGTTCGAGCAGTCCGCCAGTCTTGGTGTTCAGGCTGAAGCGTTGATTGACCTCGGCGTTTGAAATCGCATATTCCAAATAGACGAAGCAGTTATCGGCGCTGTACGCGACCCGGGTGCTTCCTGGCGCGGCGGTCGTCGCGATGCCCCACGACGTGCCGGCGTGCTTTCCCGGCAGATAGACTCCGCGAGCCCACGCCATATAATTGCCGTCCAGGTGGAGCACGCGGACTCGATACCCAGGCGGTACGTTGAACGTGACAACGTCGGTCTGCGCTCCCGCGAAACCCCAGAACTCTGGGTCCGGTACGCCCGCTAGGTCGGCTGGGTAGTTTACAGCGACGGAGTACGGGCCAAGGATCTGCATTCGCGCCTGAATGGCCTCCGTGGCGGCCTGCGGAACGTTAATCGTGTGCCGGTGTTCCGCCGACTGTGCGCAGGCGAACGAAGCGACAAGCGCAAAAATCATAAGCAAAGTTTTCATCGGTTTACCTTTTCGAGTGGGCCTAGTTGGATAGCCCGTGGTGCTGAAGTACGGAGATTACGTCGGCCAATGTGGCGGGCGTCGTCGCTACGCGAGTACCGACCACCTGCAATCCGTTGATCGATAACGCTGGCGACGAACCTCCGCCGAATGCCAGCACAATCGCCTGTCCGCCGTTTGATGCGAGCGATACTCCGCCCTGACTGGAGACGACCCCAATGTTCGCGAAGCCGCCCGACCCGTTCGTGGAATATAGCCCGAGGTAATCCACGGCGCACGCGAAGGGACTGCTGGATATTACTAAGCCAGCGATTCTCCCGGTTGGCGAGAACGTTGTGTTGTTGATCGTGGTGATGATGCCGCCCGCCGTGAGCGACAACGTGCTGCCGGTGAACGTGCCGCCCGTAATCGTGGGCGCGCTGATGGAGATGCTGGCCGAGATGGTCCCCGCCGTGATCTTGCTCGCGCTGAGATCGCTTGACTTTAGCGTCAGTGATTGCGAGGTTCTGTATCTGCGCGTTGCCCACCGCCAGATTAGCGATGAGCGCGTTCGTGATCGCTCCCGTTTGAATAGCAGCCGTTCCCACCGCCAGGCTGGCAATGGCCGTTGCGGTCACCGACGAGTTAGCCAGGTTCGCGGCCTGCACGGCGAGCGCCGCGAGGATTGGATTCGTCACGGCAAGACTCTGGAGATTGATCGTCGCCACCGCCGCAGCCCCGAGCAGCGGATTTGTAATCCCGCCCGCAGCCACCCCGAATAGCAACCCGCTAATCGCCAGCGAGGCCGCCAGCTTCGATACGATCAGCCCCGTGGGATCGGTTACCCCGGTAGTCGTGCCGAACGCTATCGGCCAATGCGGCGTAATCCCCGGCACGATCTTATTGGCATTGAGTAGCGCCGTCGCGCCCTGTCCCGCCTTCCGTCCAGCGGGGATCAGTAGTCCAGACACACACCATACAATGGCCGTCTGCCGATTCGTCGGCGTTTGCAGCGTGAATCAGTGATTGACCGAGATGCCGTCAGTACCGGACGGAACGTTGCCCGCCGCCCGCATCGGCTGCGATACGACGCGCTGATTCGCCGGGTTCGTGGGGTCTGCGGTCCCCATCGTGACGACGAGTTGATACGCCCAGTTCTTAATGCCGCTCGGTACGCTGCTGACGTTCACCAGAACCGGCGTAAGCAACTTGCCGGTGGAGTTATCGTTCGCCAGCACTTGCGCGGAGATCGGCCCCGACAGCGCCGTTACGTCCGTCGCCGATGCCCCCGAAATCGCGTCGAGCGATTCCAGCGTGAACGATTGGCTTGGCGTAGGATTCGGTTGATTCGCCTGCACCAGCGCGTTTTCCGCCGTGGTCGAGAAGGCCACCGCATAGACGCGGCACGTCGTATTAACCGTGGGGTCGATGCCGCTTGGCGCTGATATCTCGATTTGCCACGGCTGATTCGCCGCGCTGTACGCCTGATAGCCGAGATCGATTGGCGTCCACGGCCCGGTGATCCCCGCCGGCCCACCGATGGGACTTGATCCAATAGTGAACGGCGCGGTCGCTGATTGGTCGGGGATCTCTAGATAGAGATGGCACCCGACGAATGCTCCGATGGGATCTGGCGGAGTGATCGTAATAGACAGCAGGATGTCATCTGAAACTGGGTCGATCAGGCCCGTTACCGCGATGCCCTGAACGTCAGTTACGGACGTGGCCCCGCCTACGGTAGTTGATACCGTAGACCCGCCCGGCCCCGGTGCTCCGCCGCCCGTTAAAAGTCTCGCTCTACCCATTGCGTCGGCCTCTTGATCCCGCACGCAGGCTCCGAAGCCGTTGTTTGTATGCAGCGAGGTTCGACTCTCCGCCCTTCGATTCAACCCCGGAACCCAGTTCCAGCAACCGTAACCGCGCCTGATAAAGCGACAGATTGCTTGATCCCGGACTAAGCGTCTTGGGCGTTTTCTCGTAGCGGTCTAGCAACTTGAACGACCGCGCCATCGCCATCGCCGCGACGCCCTGCTCGTCGTTCTTTTCCGCGATTGCGGTTGCGAATCCATCACGCAGGCAGTCCTCCGCCGACATCCACGTCTCGGCATCCATCAGCGCCTTAATCTTTGCCGCGCTTTTGCCGGTTCGGTGGACGTACGTTTCGGAAATGGCCCGCGATACCTTATCGAGGATATCCGCCGTCTTTCGCATCTCCGTCGAATCGCCGCGACAGTCGCACCAGGCGTTGTGGATCATCATCAGGGCGTTAACGCCCATCGTGATCGTGTCGCCGGCCATCGCGATGATCGACGCCGCCGATGCGGCGACGCCGTCCACGAAAACCGCCACCGGCTTTCCCTGAGAACGCAGCAGATTGTAGATCGCCGCGCCCTCGAAGGCATCGCCGCCAGGCGAGTTGATTCTTAACGCGATTTGCTTGTAGTTTCGCGCGGCATCGATTTGCTTTTTGACCGACGTGGCACTCGTGAAGCTTTCGGTGTCATAGCCCCACGCATCCAGCATCGAGCGCGTGCCCTCGTCTACGATCTCACCGTAAACAAGCATTTCGAGCGTTCCGTCGTTCTGCATCGCTGCGCGAAATCCGGGACGCGCATAAGTCCCCTGTGTTTTTGACAGTTTGTTCATATTGTTTTAACCCCGACGAAGGGCCGAGCGTCACGATGTTGCGCCCGGCCCTTACGGGAGTTTGCTAGACGGCCCAGCCCGCCGAGCGCAGTCGTTCGATATACGCACCGACACCGTTGATAGCATCGGGGAAGACGACGGCGGGCAGGGATTCGTCGGCCCCGCCAGTCGCCACAGCCACGGCTACGCGGATAAGCGCCGCCTCTTTGGTTGCGTCTTGGACTTGAGTAAGACCGCCCGCGATCTGCTGAGCGATGCCCTGGAGATCCGGCCTAAGGATTTCGGCAAGTTCGGAGCAAAACGTCCGTTCGGCTTGGCGCACGCGGACAGACTGCAAGCGCAACGCCTCGGCGAGCGTACGGATTTGATGCCGCAGTTCCTTTTCGCGTCCCGCCTGGTTGACTTCCCGCACAGCCGGAATCGACCCGGTTTCGAGCAGAGCCTCGGCGCTGGATCTAGTGGCGTCTTCCGTGGTCGGCGGGGTTCGCTCGATCATGCCAAGCTCGTGCTCGGCGGTAACCAGGCGCGCGTTGAGGTCGGACAGTTTCGCGCGAGCGTCAACGAACGCCTGCCGCGTCGCGGCCTTGGTCGCGGCCTGTTCAACCATGCGCGAACACTTGGCGCGCCGGCTGGCATCGCTTGATGCATCGGCGGCAGCAACCTGCTTTCGAGCTTCCGCGACTCGCGGCTGAAGCTTGTCGAGTTCGGATTCAATGCCTTTCAGTTTGGTGGTCAGTTCGGTAACGTTCTTGCGGCGTTCGGCCTGCGCCTGCCGCGACGCGGCCTTGATCGACGGGATGAGCGGTTCGGGGATCGCATTCAGGCGCGCGATTTCGCGACGCAATTCCTGCGCGGAAAAATGGAGGTCATTCATGCGCGGCCCGTCAACGGCGACGGTGCAGCGATATTCGGATTCGGTCGTAGATTTCACGGAGTTTTTCCTTTTACTGGTGTTTCGAAAAGCGGTGGATATTCACGCGCACCTGCGCGCATTTCTGGGAGCCTAAAAAAACGAGGGCGGGAGCGAGCCGAAGCTCAAGCCCAACGCCCTCGTGCTTCGCGATCAGCGGGAAAGGCTTTAAGCCGCTTCCGCGAAGGCTGTCACCTTGCGGCCAATGCCAGTTTGGCGGCAGGGTGAAAGTGGTTACTATGGCGAACTGGACGCGGGATGACGGAGATTTCGTCGGCAATTTGCCGGCCGTGTTGATCCTCCGCGATCCAAAACTTTACGTTGTCGCCGACCTTGATCGGTCCCGGAACCTCCGCGAGCCTGAAGAAGTAGGTCGGGCACTCCAGTTCGTGCCGAGGGTAGATTGCGATAAACCCAAAGGCGCGACTCGGCGCGATAAAGCAGACGTGTCCGCATGCATAAGACCTCCATTAACTTCGATTAAAGAAATTGTTTATTGTTATATCTAGAAAATCGCGTTTAAACGCGATTTGCGAAAAGGGGTATGGAATACCTCCACCGGAGGCGCACGGAGCGAACGTCGCGCGTTTGTGCGCCAGCGCGGGGCTATCCGTAGATGGATGCCGGGTTGAAATACCGCTGTTCGTTTTCTCGGTCGTACTCAGCGCCGCGCCGTCCCGCTGGACATGAGCAACGCTGCATCGCAAAATAGCCGTCGTGATTCTCGGATCGCTTAACAGCCGATTCCAACTCGCGACGCTTGTCTGCGCTAAACAAATTCGTGTCCGGAAATTCGCGCGAGACTTCCTTGTGGGTCTTCTTGTCGGTGTAGATAAAAACTTCCCGCCACCCGGCAGCGCCGCCTGGTGCGCAGTTCGGACAGCGGGAGTCGGCGCGCCGGCTTGATACCGTGACTGACGCGTACGCCCCTTTCAGCGCGGCAATACCAGGCCACTCCGAGTGTCTTTCGAGCATGGCATCGGTGAGTCGCTGTGCTTCTTCGTTCGTCTGGCACATTTCGTTAATCGCCCTGCCGACCTGGGCCGCTACGGCGGGATCAGCGGGAAAGAACTTCAGGGTCCTCAACCCAATGAGGGATCGGTTTGTTTGTTCAAGCGAAATCATCGCGTCTCTTGTCTCTTTTCATCGAGGCGTGCATGCTTGCAATCGCCTCCGTCATTTCGTCGCGCTTAATCGGCGCGACCTCAGCCGCCTCATCCTCGAAGCGACGTCCGCGCAGGTACGTGCCAGCATACGGCCTATGCTCTGGATCGCGGGCGAGCATTTCCGGTGTTTGCGCAGCGACCGCCGCCATGACGACCCGAAAGGCCGCCGCCGTCTTGATGACCTGGAGAAATGCCTTCAGCGCGTCTTTCTTCGCGCGGGATCGGATCGGCTTGTAGTTTTCCCAGAACTCATCGAACCATGCCAGCCTCGGATCTGACTTCTTTTCGCTCTGAGGAACCGGAAAGAGTGAATCGCCGAGAGGCGCTTCGGTTTTTGAAGCGCATGTATTTGTCTTTAGTTCTTCTCTCTTCTCTCTCTCTCTCTTATTGCTACCCCGTCTGCTAGCGGTTTGCTAGGCGGTTTGCTTGCCGTTTGCTTGCCGTTTGCTACCTCGTCTGCTCGCGGTTTGCTAGCTTTCGCGTTCCCCCCTGCCCTGCCAGCCGCGACCTTCTTCTCGTGATAGGGAACCTGTTCGTCCAGCACGTCCAGCACAACCGCGTTGGTCAGAGAAGCGGGATCGTCGGCGCACACCGTGAAGCGCCTGCCCACCACCGGCCACGCTGCGTCGAACTCCTCTGGCGTAACCATCGCCATGCGGGCGAGGATCATATGGTCGCTAGGATGCGTCCGCCGCCCTCGTATGCCAAAAACAAAAGCTCCAGGTACAGGCACCGCTCTAACGGATTCATTGTCATCCTGGTACGCGATGAAATCCATTTGCTCACGTACCATTTGATCCACGGAAGGGACGGCATCAGGACTTCCGCTTTCGGCGACGTTCAATCATGCGGTCGAACGCGGTAGCCCGCTTCTCGATCCGCGCCATAAAGGCGTCGTACTTCGGATCGATACGCCGGTTCTCTGCGTCTCTGGCGACTCTCTCCTCGGGCCGAAGGCTCGCGAGGTACACCACCAGCCCCGGCATCTCCGCGACTGGCCGGCCAGGATGCGCCGCAAGATATTCATCCACGGCGCTGGGGGCCGATCCTTGATTTCGTGCGGTTTTCATCAGCGCGCCTCCGCCGAGGTCACAGCCTGACGCATGCCCTCCGGGTGACCGCGAACGACGTATCCGCGCCGCGCGATCAAGCTCTACAGCGCCGACAGGGTATCGCTTCAACGTGCCCACAGGAACGGCGTGATCCGCGAGGATGCGCCGCGCTACGGGTTCGCACAGGCCAAGCAGACGAGCCGCCGCCTTCAGTGTTAACAACATACGTTTCTCCTTCTAGTGAATATGACGCTGAATTGCGTCGTGAAAATTAGAGCAAAAAAAAAGCTTGGCCTTCGGTGTTCTCTAGGTTCATAGTGACTTTCTCTCCCCCTCACTTTTAATAGTGAAAAACTGGGCCGGTTTTGTAGGGTCTGCCCCAAAAATCGTTTTAAGTTTTTTCAGGGAGGAGTTTGCCCCCTACTAGTCCAGGCGACCGCGGAGGGTGTTTTTTTTAGTAGGCGAACAATAATTTATTTTATCTTCGACGCTCATTTCTCCACCACCCAGGCTTTAAGCTCACGGAGAGGCGCGCGATGGCGTCGGATACAACTTTGCTGTTCATTTTTGCCCCTCAGTAGGTACTTCCCGCGAAGGTCGCAAAATACAGGGAGTTATTTTTGACTTTTTGAAAATAACCTCTCCGCACCATCCGCGAGCAACGTTTCGGCGAAGGCGCGCGAGCGCGGCCTCCTTGAACTCATGTACGACCTGCTGAGAGCACCCCATGGCCGCATCCTCCGTCATCTCTTCGACGTAGACCAGGCGGATGGCTTCCACTTACCTATGCAGGTTTCGATGGGGCATTTCTACTATCCGAGATAAATTTATTTTTGATTTTCTTCTCGGCGTTACGGAGGTACTTCGTTACGTTCGGCTGGCTGATCCCAAGCGCTCATTGCTGTTGCCGTTGCCCCCTACTGGTATTAACAACTGAGCCCTTGCGATTACGCCCCCCGCGTTGAAAAATATTTTTCACGTCGCCGGCAAGTGAGGCTGTTGCCTTGGCTATTAACTTAGCAACGACCTGCTGAGCGATCTCCATTTGCTTCGCGGCCTGTTCCTGGGTCAGTCCGTTTAAATACACAAGGGTCATTGCTTCGCGCTTCGCTCATTGCTGTTACCGTTGCCCCCCTACTTGTAATGAAGCACTGGGGTCGCGTTTTACAACCTTCACTCGAAAATAAAGTTCGCAGCCGTCCAAGCGCCGCCGAAATGTTCTTGTGTACGCCCTGCTGAGTGCAGCCCATCTCGCGAGCCGCTCTTCGGTTAGGCCGGCTAAAGTAGCTCCTCACCCTCTATGACACAAACGGCGGGTTTTTGGGGGGTATCGGACCGCAAAATAGTTCGCAGGCGCCGATACGCCAGCCCTCTATGCCGAAATATTTCTCCCCTCACCCTATATGCCGCAAACGGGCGGTTTTATGCTGTAGCCTTCCCGTCCGTCAACATATTTCGGAGTTTCTTTATCGCCGCAATTTCGCGCTGCTGCGCGGCCTCTTTTGTTATTCCGATAACCACCGCAGATTCGCTCGAGCGAACAGCCGTCGTAATAGCGGAGCTTAATGATTTCTCTCTGGTTGTTATTTAGTTCCTCCAGCAATAGAGAGAGGTCTGTGCCCATCACTTCGGAGCTTGGTCCGAGCGTTGGGTTAGGGATCCCAAAGGTATGCTCGGTGTCTTCTATATGCATTGCGAGACAGGAAGTCGGCTATCCTGTGTCTTATCGTTGCCGAGTCGCCAAGTGGCCACCGCGAAGCGCCTCCGCTATGGCCTCGTTTGCTACGCTAAGCAAGTCGTCTCGATCCACAGCACCCGGAACCAAGCCAAGGCGCAGGGCGCGCCGTACCTCGCTCTCTGCGATTCTAAGGCCCTCCAGCGCTATGCGTTCGCGATCCACCCCCTAGGATGTCTCGCCGCCCGCGTCGTCAACCGAGGCGGTGGACGGCTTGAGCGTTCGAAACACTCCTTCTCCGCTCATCCAAGTACGTCACCGCAGGCGGGCGCAACGAAGCGTACCGGGTGACATTGATGCGGCTCCTCAGGAATACCCTAAACAGCACTCGGCAGATTCCAGCGACGATGATCGATTCCGGGTTCAGCACATGCAGCGCGAGCGCGATTCTCGATACCGGGCCAAGGTCGAAGTACGAGCCATTAATGATCCCGTGGCATCGGGAGCAGATCGCCATCAGGTTGCCAGCCTTGGGCGATCCGCCGTGCTCTAACTTGCGGATATGGTGTATTTCGAGGAGCAGCCCCGAAGCACCGCACAGGAGACATTCTCCGCCTTGCGCCGCGCGGATTTGATTCCTTCGATCCGAACTCGGCCTCTTGGGCGCTCGCGCTATTATCGGCCTGTCGATAGCAACTAGCCCGAGCGCGATCACTTGCCACCTGCGGCGATCTTAGGCCCGTAACGCGCTAGAAACTTCCGAACGTTCCGCTCGATTTCCTCAGGTGTTCGCTGCGGTCGCTGCTGCTCGTCTCTCGTTTTCTTGGCGGGTTGCGGCGGCATGGGCGAGGTGCTTGTAGATACGTGCTTCGAAACCCCAACTTCCACCGCGATCTCAGCCATAGTTCGCCCGCTCCCGTAGGATGCGTACGTCGCTCGATGAGGCGCTGCCGGGTCATACGCCGCCCGCGACGTGGCCGATTTTCCCGCACGCGGAGCTTTAGTGACCGTAGTCGGTGATACTCCGAACTCGGCAGCAATGTCCTTGCGATAACCGATGGTCGCTGACCCTTACGCAAGCGATCAGCGCCTGCATCTTTTCTGCGGGAATCATCGGCCACCTCCAGCGGGAAACTCCATCACGCTATCGTGCTCCATTTCCGCTCGAACCCGACGGACGAGCGCGGCCAAGCGTCGATTCTGCTTCTTGGCGTAGCGGAACGTGAAAACGTAGAGCGCGATGTTCATAACGAACAAAAACGCGTTAAACAAAACTGCGAGGGCGGGGGCATGCCCTGCTATGCTATGCGGAGGCATCAGTGAAACTTACCTTTCTCTGGTGTTTAGGGGCCGCCGCAAGTTCGCGCTTGTTGCGGTCCCGCTTTTCAGGATTGCAATGTTACATGTTTTCGCCGAACTTCGCAAGGGTTTTAACGTTGTACCGATCCGATGTACGGAGCGCAGAGTAATGTCCCTAAAAAACCCAGAGGTAAAATCTGGCGTGTATTCTATCGCTCAATCTAGCCCTCCAGCGGAACGTCGCGCATTGCCAGCCTGGCTACCCAAAAAGTAGCAATGGGCTGCGTTGGCGCGCCCCTGAACTTGCGCCCGCTGTGTGCGACCCGAAGCAAATCCGAAGCAAATGTCTCGCCAAACCTAGCCACAGCACGCCACCATCCAAACCCGTAAGACCGCTGAAATATAACGCCTAGCCACTCCTCGCCAGGGGCGTAAATGCATTTAGGTTCCAGCGGTTAACAGCCATGTGGGTTCGACCCCCACCGTTCGCACCACGTTAGAGAGCCATTAACTCAAGTAACGCCGATGAAACCGCCTCCGGCTTTTCACGCGGCATGAAATGGCCTGCTCCCGCCACTACCCGCCGCGCGACCAGGTGCGGAAACGAGGCTCGCTCGGCCGGCGTTGTCTCCGCGGGCGCGCGACCCACGGCATCATCACCGCCGTGCAGCACGATCGTCGGGACCTGGATCTTCGGCCTCTCCGCCAATGCCTTTTCCACCGCCAGGAAGCGCTGCTCCCCAGCGGCGTTTCCATTGCGATGGCGATAGGAGTGAATCACGACATCGACGAAATCCGGATTGTCGAACGAAGGCGCCGTGCGCAGATAGGTCTCATCGGTGAAGTGCCAGGTGGGCGACCATTCCTGCCACAACAGCTTGCACAACGCGCGGCGATTCTTTTCGAGACCGGCGCGGCCTCGCTCGGTGTTGAAATACCACTGATACCAGAGCATCCTCTCGGTTTCCGGAGGGGCCGGGCGCGGCGGGGCGATGGTGTTCTGGATGGAATAGCCGCCGATCAAAACGGCCGCGCGAACGCGATCCGGGTGAAGTGCCGCCGCGATGCATGCAGCGCGCCCACCCCAGTCGAATCCGGCGACAGCGAAATGCGCCAAGCCGAGGGCGTTCGCGAAATCGATCAGGTCCTGGCCGATGGCGGCCTGCTCGCCCATCCGCGGTCCCGAAGCGTCACGAAATCGGGTGGGTCCGTAGCCGCGCAGGTACGGCACCAGCACCCGATGCCCCGCTTTGGCAAGAGGCGGCGCCACATCATCATATGCGTGAGCGTCGTCTGGAAAGCCGTGGAGTAGGATGATCGGGAATCCATTCGAATCCCCGGTCTCCTCATATCCGATATTAAGAATCGGCGTTTGAATCGTTTTGGCGGACTGAGCGGGCGCTTCCTCCGCGCCCATCAGCGCTGCTCCTGTTGCGCCCAGCGCGGTTTTGAGAAACGTTCTACGGGGAAAAGGCATCGGCATCGAAGTTATTTTAACGGTTGCGAATGCGCGGCGGTTGCTTGACGCCCGGTCCGGCCCGGCCTAAGCTACCGGTATGAGCGCTATCACCCTGAAAGTGAACGGGCAGAGCCACGTTCTCGACCTGGATCCCGCCACTCCGCTGCTCTACGCGCTGAGCGACGATTTGCACCTGCGGGGCCCGAAGTTCGGCTGCGGTCTCGGTCAATGCGGCGCCTGCACGGCGATTGTGAATGGTGCGGCTCTGCGATCCTGCATCACGCCTGTGAGCGCGGTCGCCGGTAAAGAGATCGTGACGCTCGAAGGCTTAGGGACCCCGGAGAAGCCGCACCCGCTGCAAGCGGCGTTTATCCGCGAACAGGCGGCACAATGCGGATTTTGCCTGAATGGCGTCATTTTGACAGCGAAAGCGTTCCTGGACAAGCACCCGAATCCGACTGCGGGGGAGATCCAGGAGGCGCTATCGCACGTGCTGTGCCGGTGTTTCGCGCACACCCGAATGCTTGCTGCGATTGAGCAGGTAGCGCATTCAAGCGAGGTGCGCAAATGAGGACCGGGGCCTTGACCGCTCTCGACCGGCGCGGTTTCCTCAAGACCGCGGGCGCGCTGGTCGTCGGTTTTTCGATGTCCGGAAGCAACGCGGACGCGCAGTTTGGGAACTCCGCCATTCCAGGTTCTCCACCCACCGGCGAAGTCGATTCCTGGATCGCCATCGGCGGCGACGGCCGCGTCACCGCGTACAGCGGCAAGGAGGAATTGGGGCAAGGTATCGCGACCGCGCAGCAACAACTGGTAGCCGAAGAATTGTCCGTACCGTTTCATCGCGTCGAGCTGATCTATTGCGATACAGCGCTGACGCCGGATCAGGCCTACACCTCGGGTAGCCAGTCTCATCCCGCGAATTTTAATCACGCGAATTTGGCCCTCGCCTGCGCCACGGCCCGCGAAGCCCTGATAACGATGGCTGCCAAGCGATTGTCGATTCCAGCAGATCAGCTCACGGCGGTGGATGGGACCGTTCGTTCCCGCTCTGACGCATCGAAAACGATCGGGTACGGCGAACTGGTCCGAGGCAGGAAGCTACGTCTCGCGCTCGACCAGAACGCCAAACGCAAGCCTCCGAGTGAATGGACCGTGCTCGGCAAACCCATCGGCCGGATCGACATGCCGGCCATGGCGACGGGGCAGTTTGAATATGTGCACAACGTCCGGATTCCCGGCATGCTGCACGGGCAGGTGGTACGTCCTCCGTCCGTGGGCGCGATCGTGGCCGGCGTCGACGAGAATTCGGTGAAGCATCTACCAGGATTCGTGAAGGTGGTCGTGCGTAAGAATTTTGTTGGAGTGGTCGCGGAGAAGCCCTGGCAAGCGATACGGGCCGCGGCCGCGCTCAAGGTCTCCTGGACGCCGGGCCCGTCCTTGCCTGGACAATCGGCATTTTACGACCACCTGCGCAGTCTGCCCTCGCGCGATTCTTTGCTGGTGGACTCGAAGGACACCGCGACGACGCTCGCCCGCGCCGCGACCGTGGTGCGCGCACGATACGATCATCCCTATCAAATGCACGGCTCGGTCGGCAGCTCCTGCGCCGTGGCGGATGTGCGGGGCGGCAAGGCAACCCTTTACTCGCCGACCCAGGGCGTCTGGTATCAGAAGACCACCGGCGCGATGATCCTCGGAATCAAGCCTGAAGACGTGCACGTTATTTATCGCCGCGGTTCCGGATGCTACGGATTGAATGGAGCCGACACGGTCAGCTACGACGCGATGATCCTTTCCCAGGCAGTGGGCAAGCCGGTGCGCGTGCAGCTCAGCCGGAAGGATGAGATGGCCTGGGAAAATTTCGGCAACGCCTGGACCTTCGATGAACGCGCCGGACTTGACGCGAGCGGCAACATCATCGCCTGGGAGCACGAATCCTGGAGTCCCTCGCTCGGCAGTCGCCCCGGGGCGGAGATGCCCGGCAACGTCGTAACCGGCACATTGATTGGATATGAGCCTGCTTCGTTCCAGCCGGGGCCCGCGCGCGAGCCTCGCTCCTACAACAACGGAAGCAATGGAATCCCCTCATACATGGCCGGACACGTTGACGGCGTGGACGCCGGCACGGGAAACGTGAAGAGCGAAAAAGTGCTGCTCCACAACGTGCGGTCCCCATTCTTTACCGGCCCGCTACGCTCGCCCGCGCGCTTGCAAAACACCTTCGCGCACGAAAGTTTCATGGATGAGCTTGCCGCGCGCGTTAAGGCCGATCCGGTCGAATTCCGTCTCCGGCATCTTCGCCATCAACGGGTCATCGATGTGCTGAACTCGGCCGCTAAGGCGGCTCAATGGACGCCGCGGCCGTCGCCCAATTCCACGAATCCGAAAACGGGCGTTGTTACCGGACGCGGCATCGCCTGCGTCGCTTATGAAGGTACCAACGGATATACCGCGCTGGCGGCGGAAGTTGCGGTTGATCAGGACTCCGGCAAAATCACCGTCAAGCGGCTGTGGGTCGCGATCGACGCGGGGGCGATCTCCAATCCTGATGGCTTGCGGAATCAGGCGGAAGGAGGAGCCTTGCAAGGCATGAGCCGCGCCCTTGGCGAAGAAGTCACCTGGGACGATCAGAAGGTAACGTCAATAGATTGGCGCACCTATCACTCCCTCCCGCTGGGTTTCGACGTCCCGAAAATCGAATGTGTGCTGGTCAACCGTCCCGGCGACAGGGCGACGGGAGCGGGCGAGACCGCGATCACGGTGGTGGCGGCCGCGGTCGGCAATGCGATTTTCGACGCCACCGGTGCTCGTCTTCGTCAGGTTCCGTTCACAGCGGAGCGGGTTAAGGCAGCATTAGAGGCACGCGGCTCTCGAAGCTGAGCCGTCGGCAGTGAGCTATCCGGATTCGGCGTCACTGGCCGCCAGTTATTCCTGCTTCAACGCCAGCACCGGGTCGATTCTGGACGCCCTTCGCGCCGGAACCCAGCAGGCGACCATCATCACGATAGTCAGAGCCGTCACTACTCCGAGAATCGTCAACGGATCGCGCGGGCTGGCTCCAGCGACGAAGTTCCGCATGAAGCCATCGGTCGATATGGCAATGGCCGTGCCGATGACCAGACCCACCACGGTAAAAATCAGCCCCTGGCCGAGGACCATGCGGAGCATATCACCAGGGCGAGCGCCGATCGCCATGCGAATACCGATCTCCCGCGTCCGGCGGCTCACGGCATAGGCCACGACTCCATATAACCCGATCACGGCCAGCAAGAGCCCGATAAAGCCGATGCCGCTCACCATCTGGGCCAGTAGACGCGGCCCGAGCAGGAAGCGATCTTCGTAGAACGTCTCCATGGTACTGGTGCGGTTAATCGGCATATCGGGATCGAGCGAGCGCACCTGGCTCCGGGTGACCGCGACAAGTTCTGCCGGGTCCCCCGCGGTCCGCACCTCGAAGATCATGTGGGATTCGTAGTCCTGCGCGAACGGAACCCACAACGCCATCTGCGGCGTCTCGGCCCAGTACATATATTTGGCAGTCTTGGTGACGCCGATGACCTGTCTCTCCGGTTCGCCCGGCCGATCCAGACGGATGCGCTGACCCACCGGGTCGCGCCCGGGCCACATGCGCGAAGCCAGCGTGTCGTTCACAATCACCACCAGCGGCGATTTGGCCGTGTCGCGCGATTCAAAGGCCCGCCCTTCCAGGATCGGAATATCCATCAGCGGGAAAAAGTGTTCGTCCACGATGTTTGACCATGCCGAAGGATATTCCTCGCCTGCTTTGGCCTGCATGCCGTCGACGATCAGGCGGCGCTGCGACTGATGCCCGGGATCGAAGGGTATCGTCCAGGATTCGGAGACGCCGGTGACCCCTGGCTGATCGCGCATCCGGTCTTCCAACTTCCGATAGAAGTCTCGCGTTTTCGCTTCGTCGTAACGGATCAGGCTGGTGTCGAGCGAAAAGAAAAGAGTGTGATCCACGCGGAATCCCGGATTCAGCGCGCGCGCCGCCGCGAAAGCGCGCACGAAGAACGTGGACAGGATCAGGAGCACCACGGAGAACGTGAGTTGCGCGACCACCAGCAGGTTTCTTCCCGCGAGCCGGCCGCGCCAGAATGGCGCTTTTGCCGGTCCCTGATCGCTGGACTTGATGGTGCTCGAGAGATCGGTGCCGGTAATTTTCAGTGCGGGTATCAGTCCGAAAAGCAATCCGGTCGCGATGGTCGCGGCCAGGCTGAATGCCAGAAGACGCGCATCCATCCGGACATCGATCAGGAGCGGAAAATCCGACGGTATCGGGATGGAGCGGAACAGCCGTTCGCCTCCATAAGCAACCACCAGACTCAGCGCGCCGCCGGCCAGTGCCAGCAGCAGGCTCTCCGTCAACAGTTGGCGGACCAGTTGCCCACGGCTGCCGCCGATCGCCATGCGGATCGCGATCTCCTTCACCCGCGCCGCGCCACGCCCCAAAATCAGATTCGCTACGTTCGCGCACGCGATGATCAGGACCAGCCCGGTGATCGCCAGCAGCATCAGGGCGAGCATCGCATCCACCGAATCCTGCTCGAACCTCGCCCGTTCGTAGGTCAACACCGACACCGTTCGGTCGCGATTCGTGTCGGGGTATTGCGCGGCCAATCGACGCGCCTCGATTGCGAGTTCGGCTTGCGCCTGCTTTTCGGTAACACCCGGTTTGAGCCTGCCATAAAGTGTAAACGCCCGGCTCCCGCGCGCCTGCAGGAAATCCGCGCGACTGTTCGGAATCGCCTGCGGATACGAGTTCATGGGGACATAGACGTCCGGCACCAAAAACGCCTCGGGACCCGTGAATTCCGCGGGTGCGACCCCGATCACGGTAAACTCAGCTCCGTTCAAACGCAGCTTTCTGCCGGCCACGTTCGGATCGGACCCGAACTTTCTCTCCCAAAGCGAATGGCTGATCACCACCACCAGATCGCGACCCGGCGCGGTGTCTTCTTGCGGCAGAAATCCGCGCCCGAGCGGGATAGGAATCCCCAACCCGGAAAAAAAGTTGCCGCTCGCGATCACCCCCAGGTTCATCTCCGCCACCTCGTCGGGGCGGGTGCTCACTCCCATGGGCGTCAATTCATAGCAGGTGAGCGCCGAGAGAGTCGTCGCCTGATTCCGCAAATCGAGGTAATCGGGATAGGACATCCCGCCGATTCGGACTCCCGGAGAGGTGGACGCAACTTGCACGATGCGGCCCGGATACGGTACCGGCAGGGGACGCAGCAGCACCGCATCCACGTAACTGAAAATAGCGGAGTTCAAACCCACGCCGAGAGCCACGGAAAGAATCGCGATCAGCGCGAATCCGGGGTTTTGTGCGAAGGTCCGGCAGGCGTATCGCAGATCGGCCAGCAAGCGCATATTAGGTGCTACGCCCGGACGATGGAAAACGTTCCGTCGTTTTATCAAGCCGGGAGGCTTGCGGTTTCACCGCCGCGATCATTCCTTCTTTTTATCCCCTAACAATCCATTGAGCAGTCCCGCCGCGGCTTTCTTGGCGCTATTTTCGACGCCCTTGATCTGCTCCTTTTCCAGGCCTTTGATGTCCGGCTTGAAAATCGGTTGGGAACAGGTTCCTCCCACAGTGAAGGGAATCGGCGTGTTCCCGACCACCGCCAGTAGCCCGGAGGTATGAACCATGGCACTCATTTTAAAGTCCAGCTCATTTGCCGGACTGATCGTGCCGGCACCGTCGAGCTCACCGATGGCCGGTAAAATGAGCTTCAGGTCCTGTGCACTCGCTCCTTCTGGCGCTGATCGAAGATTCGCACTCAGCACCTGAACCTGAGTGTCCGGAGCTTCCTTGATCCCCGCCAGCCTCTCAATCGTCGACATCTTATTGGGCAGATCGAACCCCTTCAACACGGTATTGTTGAGGGCCAGCGATCCGGTAGTCACCAGGCGATCGGCAGGACCGTCCATCGCCAGATCTGCGGTGACGGTTCCACCCTGAAGGGATGTTCCCGCCGGCAGCACCACGCCCATGGGCGGCAGTAGCGCCTCCAGTTCCTGCACCGGCATATCGGGACCGGCCAGTTTCAAATTGACCACCATAGACTCGCCCTGCTCTGCGTAGGTTCCCGTTAGATGCGCCGCTGCGCTGCCCAGGTGAATGTCTCCTTGATGAAGGATTCCGGAGTGCTTTCGAAGATCATGTTGAATGGAAAAATCGACGTCCACCGGACGCGTATCGGGAGTTCCCGTCTTCGCAAGCTTGAGCTTTTCCGCCCGAAGTTTGCCTTTCAACTGCATCGTGACCCCGTCCGACTCCCCGGTGCCGTCCAGGGACGCGAGCCCGGTGACGGTCGGCGCCACGTCGTTCATCCCAGAGCCGGCCAGATCGAGTTGCGAGACTTTCAGAGTGACGCTGACCGGCGTCATAGCCGAATCCGACGGATTAATCGGCCCAGCCTTTCCGTCCAATTGGAGCGTGCCGCCTCCCCGAACTTGGGCGGATAGAGAAAAAGGAAATTCTGACGTGCTCGAGAAATTCCGTAGCTCGATATTCATCTGCTCCAGCGCGATCGGCTTCCAGTGGCCTAAAGTCCGGCTCAGACTGACGCGACCGTTGCTCACGCTGATTCGTTTTACCGATAGATCGAGGGGCGCCTGGCTGGCAGCCGGAGATCCGGCGGCCGTTTTGGTTTTTCCTCCAAGGCTCGAAAAATTCCAATCGCCGGAGGGCGCCTGCACCAGAGCAATCTCGGGCTGGTCAAGCCGCAAGTCCGTCACGACGAGTTTCCGCGACATGAGGAACGGCCAGATTTCGACGCCCACATGCAGGGACTTGGCTTTCAAAAAAGCCGGCTTGCCGAAGGCGGGGTCCTCGGCGACCGAAAGGTCGTCCGCCGTGACTTCTCCGGTCACGATTTTGAGCTGGAGGTTGCCCAAACTCACCTCCCGGCCCAAAGCATTGGTCAAAGCGGATTGGAGAGTCGGCCGAAACTGATCCACGTTGATCAGAAACGGCAAAATCAAAACGATCAGAACCAGTACCGCGAAAGCGGCTGCGGTCCATTTCAGGATGCGTTTCAAAAGCCACCTCCTGCCGTGCGTTGCTCACTCGATGATCCCTGAGTGAGCTTCGCGCCTTCAACCAGGAGTATACAACGCAGGGTCTGCCGGGCTCCTTAGCGAAGAGAGCCGCCCTGCTTCATGATTTCCGCCAAAGCGCGCATTCTGGATGCGTCCGCCGGCGTCTTCGCCCCCGACGCGCTCTTTTCCAGATTCGAGGCTAAGGATTTCAGAGCAGCCGTGTCTTTGCTGGAATGCGATGCTTCGGCGTTTGCGATCGCAGTGCTGATCGCCGTCATCCGCTGCGCGGGCAGAGCGTTGTCGCGGTTCAACTGATCGATATAGGCGCGTGCCACCACGAAATTCGCGGGCCACGTGATCTTCGGCTGATTCTGCACATTCAGCTCGTCGAAATGCACCTGATTCGCCGCGTCGATTTCATTCTGCGTGATGAACTTGTTCGGCACCAGCTTGAACACGTCCACGCCGCGCGCGATTTCCGAGCCGTAGATGTAGCCGTTGTACCAGTAGACCGACCACATGCCGCCCAGCGTGCGCTGCTTCCGTGTCCACCGGACCGCGATCGAAGTAGGCGATCTCGAAGGGATGCGTGGGATCGGTGAAATCCACCATCGAAACGCCGCCCTGATACCAGGCCTGCACCAGGATGTCGCGGCCGGGAATCGGGACCAGCGATCCGTTATGCGCCACGCAATTTTCCAGCTCGGTCTGCGGAGCGGGCATCTTGTAATAAGACGCCAGCGTCAGCTTGCCCTTGCGTCAGAGTGAAGATGGCGTCGGCGCCCCAGTTCATCGGATCGGTCGCGCGGCAGCGCGGCTGCGATCCGCCGCCCCATTCATCGGTGAACAGCACCTTGGTGCCGTCGTTGCTGAAATTGGCGGAATGCCAGAAGGCGTAGTTGGGATCGCTGACCGCGTCGATGCGCACCGGATGCTCGGGATCGGAGATATCCAGCAGGATTCCGTTGCCGGAGCAGGCGCCCGCCGCGAGCCCGATGGCCGAATAGACCGTGATGTCGTGGCACTGGTTGGTGCCCGACGTGGTCTGCGTGCCTTCGCCGTGGTTGCCGCCCTTCCAGAGGCCGTCGAGCGCGCCGGTCTTCGCGTCGGTGAAAATGCGCGGGCTGGAGACGATCTTGGCCAGCTCGGGATGCGCCAGCGGCACCTTGATGATGTCGATGCGGAACAGCGCGGTGTTCGGGTTCTTCTCCGGATCGCCGCTGGAGCAACCCGGCCAGTTCTTCTGCCTGGACGAACGCTCGCCGGTGCCGGAAATATAGATGTAGACGTTGTCCTTGATCCTTGGGATCGATCACCAGCGTGTGAGTGTGCGAGCCGCGGCAGCTCTGCACGGCGGCGACCTGCTTGGGATTCGAAATGTCGCTGATGTCGAAGATGCGCACGCCGCGAAACCGGTCCGGGCTGGCGGATCGGGCGGCACGCGGAGCACGCCGCGTTCGCCCTGCAACCGGCGGCGGACCTGGCGGAGGCGGCGTATAGCCCGCCGGTAGAGGAATGCCCTGGGTGCCGCAATCGATGCGTCCGTTCGTCGCTTCGGCCGACATGAACAGCAGGTGGCCGTAGACGGAAACGTCGCCCTGACCGCCGGGGCAGACCAGCGAAGTCCCCAGCGCGTCTTGGCCGGATTGTCGATGTCGTAAAAATTGATGCCGTTGTAATTGCCGACGAACAGGTGATTGCCGCTGAAGGCCAGATCCGAGTTGGTGGAACCGTAGGACACGCGCTCCGGCTGTTCGGGCCTGCCGTTGCTCAGCAGGGCGCGCCGGCGTGGTGGTCACTTCGATTAAACCCGGCGGGCTTGGGCAGCGACGCTACTTTCTCTAATCCCGACGCCGCCTCGGCTGCATCGTGCAATCCGCCCTTCAGTCCGATGCGAGGGTCGTCGGCCGAGGCTCGCGGATTGGAATACACCGCCGGAGTGTTCTGGCCGGCGCATAGCATCGCAATAGAGAAAGAAAGCGCTGCCAGCACTGCGCTGCGGGAACGAGATAAGTGGAACTTGAGCATTATTTTTTCTCCTTCAGCATGCCCTGCATGATTTTGATTTCCGCGGTCTGGGTATTATCCACGTCGGTGGCGAAATCGAACAATTGGCCGTCCTGCCCCGCCGCCGGTGTGTTGAAAAGATCTCGCACCATGATCAGCGCGCCGGTGTGATGTTGGATCATCCCGGTCAGAAACAGACGGTCGAATTCCGCGCCGTTGGCCTTGGCCAGCGCCTTCATCTGCTCCGGCGTCAGCATGCCCGGCATCATCGGCATGGCTTTCATATCCATGCTCATATCCATGTGACCTTGCATGTGACCCATGTGCGCCATCATGTCGTGCTCGGTGGGAACCGCCTTGCCGCGATCCGCCAGCCATTGCTGCATGAACTTGATCTCGTCAGTTTGCGAAACGCTGATTTTCTTGCCGAACGCCAGCAGTTTTTTATTGTGCGTCCGCGACGGCATCAGCGCCGTCATCTCTACCGCCTGCGAATGATGCATGATCATGCCCTGCATGAAATCGACATCCGCGGCGGTGGGTTCTCGAGCCGGAATTTTGAGTGTGGCCGCGTCGAGGATCTTGCTCGCCTGGCCAGGCGCCCCTGGCTGCACGACTGCGGGAGCGTCAGCCGACGCAGGGTTCGCCTGCTGGCCGGATGAGTTCGCCGCGCCATAGGAAATAAGAGCTGCGGAAACAAGCCAGAACCGAAATGCCATGAGCCACTATAAACCCTGCGGTTTCGCCGGGTCAATCGGGCGGCATCCGGCGTCACGCCCCTGTCTGCGATCGGCGGGAGTGGATGTTAGAGTGGATATCCGGCCACAATTTGAACCAGGAGAGTTTCTTATGCACCCAGCGAATCGTTCCGAAGGTCCCGCGAACCCAGGTGTGATTTTCGACATGCTGCAGGCCCATCAGCGCACGGCGGCTTTGAAGGCGGCCATCGAGCTCGATGTGTTTCGCGCCGTTGGCGAAGGGCCTGGCGACGTCGCGTCCATCGCCCGCCACTGCGCGGCTTCCGAGCGCGGCATCCGAATCCTGTGCGATTTTCTGACCATCAACGGCGTCTTGATGAAAGAGAACGGGTGCTACCGGCACACTCCGGCCAGCGCCGCTTTTCTGGATCCGCGCTCGCCTGCATCGCTCGCTTCCATGGCGCACTTTCTCGCGAACCCGGCCATGATGGAACCCTTCGCCCACCTGACCGAAATCGTGCGTACCGGCCGCACCGTGCTGGAGGGAGCGGGCACCGTCGAGCCGGAGAATCCGGTCTGGGTTCAGTTCGCCGAAACCATGGCCCCCATGATGGCCCCCATGGCCGGACCCTTAGGAGCGCTGGTGACCGAAGGACAGGCCGGTCCGATGCGCGTACTCGACATCGCCGCCGGCCACGGCCTGTTCGGCATCGAAGTCGCCAAACAGAATCCGCAGGCGCGAGTCACCGGCCTGGACTGGGCGCCGGTGCTGCGCGTGGCTCTCGAAAACGCCCGGAAAGCAGGTGTCCAGGATCGCTATGACATGCTGCCCGGCAGCGCCTTTGAAGTGGACTTCGGCGGTCCGTATGACGCCGTGTTGCTCACCAACTTCCTTCACCATTTCGATCCGCCGACGTGTGTCGGCTTGCTCAAAAAGGTTCGCGCGGCCTTGCGTCCCGGAGGTCGAGCCGCCACGCTCGAGTTCGTGCCCAACGAAGATCGCGTCTCCCCGCCGATGCCCGCGGCGTTCAGCCTGACCATGCTGACCTCCACCGCCGCCGGCGACGCCTATACTCTCAGCCAGTTGACTGCAATGTACACCGAGGCGGGATTCGGAGGCATCACCTCGCATCCGATCCCCATGAGCCCGCACACCGTTGTGATGGGATGCGCCTGATTACTTGTGCTCCGGCGGTTTCACCGCGGGCAGGACAATCTCGCGAGGCCCGTCATCCAGGCCGTAGATGTGGATGATCTGCGGTCCGATTGGAGCCGTAGGCGCCGGTGGCGCGGGTGGTGCCAAAGGAGCCGCGGGAATCGCCGGGGCCGGTGCCGGATGAGTCGCGGGCGATGCAATGGTCCGCAGGCTCTCCGCCAGCTGATCGCCGGTCACGTCGAGCGTAAGCGTTACGTAATTCGCGTTTGTAGCAACTTGCAGCCCCCGTGCCACCTCCGGCAGGCCCGGAATGGACTTCGCGATCTCATCGGCGGCCGCGGCGGCGCCTTCCTCCGAGCCGGCGTCGACCGCCGCGTCGAGCCGCAGCCCGTCCCGCAGCGAAATGCCGCCGTCGAATCCGCGCGCCGCGATCTCCAGCGGCACGAACAGGCTCGCCAGCGGATCCGGAATCTGAGTCGCCACCACCCATAAATCCTCATGCGAAAATCGTGCCGCCCGCTCGAGTAGTGGTGAATAATTCCGCCCGGCTTCCATGCTGCGATCGATAGCCGCCTCCAGCGTCTTCCGTTCGCCGATCAGCACCAGGCTTTCGTTCATCACCGCCACGCTCAGCGTTCTGCCCGACGCGATCCACAACGGAATCCCGCGATATCCCCCCGCCTTCAGGCCGGTTGACGATGCCTGCTGGCGAACGGCCGCTGCCGGGAAATCTCCCACAGCGATGGCCAATAAGGCAGGCGAGGAAATCAGAATCTGTCGCGCGTTCCGGATGCAGACGAGGTCCGGGAATCCGAGGTCACCCGAAAGCTCCGCCTCCACCGCGCCGCCGAACGGTGACGATCGAACGTAATCCCATTGAATGCCCACCAGCGAAGTCGCGCTGGGCGAAGCCAATGTCCACCAGCTCGGATGGGAGTCGGCCCACGCCAGGGCCGTACAGAACAGAATCGCAAGAAATACCCGCACAACAGTTGATCGGAAGCGCTCGGAAATACGGTTAGGGTATACGCAGTTTTTACCGGCAGATGCTTCAAGGATCATCGTAAGTAATTGCAAATGTTGGAGCACTTTGCTGGACTCTGGATTGCTTTTACCACCACCGATGGAACGGGAAAGTTACGGAGACGCTTTCGAATCAGGCTATAGCGCTACGCGACGCTTTTTGCTCGCCCACGGCGCCCCGATTGAGGATGCGGAAGAGATCGCACAGGCCGCATGGGCCCGGGGATGGGAATATCGCGAACAGTTGCGCGATCCAGGCATGGTCGGATTTTGGGTGAATTCGATCGCGCGCAATCTGTTCCGAGCGCGATTCCGCGGACCAATGTCAGCCCCGCTCGACGGATTCAATCCCTCCTACACCATGGATACGCAGTCGATCGAGCTCAACCGCATGCTGGAACGCTGCCCCCAACGCGACCGGTCGCTGCTCGAACGGAGTCTCGAGGGCTACTCGGCCGAGGAAATCGCCCGCGAAGCGGGCATCACCTCCACGGGAATTCGGGTTCGCCTGCTTCGCATTCGCAATTCGCTGCGGGAACGCCTGGCGCAAGCCGCGTAACCATCTCGTTTTCCTTTTTGACAAAATAGTTCGGTGGATATCTGGACCCTCAGTGATCTGGGCACGCCCTGGTGCGTGCACGTCGCCGCTACCCTCAACCTCGCCGGTCACATCGAAGCCGGTGTCACCCGAATCGATCAACTCGCCGCCGCTGCCGGAGCGGATGAGGAGTCACTGCACCGGATGCTGAGGCATCTGGTCGGCAAAGGGGTATTCGAGGAGCCGGAGCCCGGTCGTTTCGCGCTGAACGACAACGCCCGTATTTTGCTCCACCCCGGCGCTCGCATCGGCCTCGACCTGGACGGTTTCGGTGGCCGCATGGCCCACGCCTGGGGCAGCCTGCTCACTGCCGTGAGAACAGGCAAGACGGCGTATTCTACGGTATTCGGGCGACCATTCTGGGACGACCTGGAAGCTCATCCGAATATCGCCCGCGACTTCGACGCCCTCATGGGGCCCGGTCATGGCGTTCCCGATCCCGAGATCGCGATCGAAGGCGGCTGGGACTCCGTGCGCACCGTGGTCGACGTAGGTGGCGGAACCGGGTCTCTTCTCGCGGAAATTCTTCATGCGCGGCCCAGTCTTCGTGGCATCCTGGTCGATCTTCCTTCTACCGCGGCACGATCTGGCGAAGTATTTCGCGCTCGCGGCGTTGCCGACCGACTCACCGTCGCCGGACAGAGCTTCTTCGATCCGCTGCCCGCCGGTGGCGATCTTTATCTTTTGAAAAGCGTGCTTTCAGACTGGCCCGATCGCGAAGCCGCCGCCATCCTGAGCCGCTGCGCCGAAGCCGCCCGCCCTAACGGACGCGTCGTGCTGCTCAACGGCGTATCGCCCGATTCCGGCGACGGTCCGTCGCCCGAGTTGTTGATGATGGTGTTGGTGGGAGGAAAAGACCGCACGCTAGCCGAGTTTCGTGAACTCGCTCGCGGAGCAGGCCTGGAGGTCACCTCAGCCGCGCGTCAATCCTCAGGAAGATTTGTGGTGGAATGCCGGCCTGTGTGAACGCAAAAACAGAAAGAGCCGCGACCCCGTGGAGAGGATCGCGGCTCTTCTTTGCTGAGGAGACGGCCTACTGCTGCTGCGACGGGCCGCCTGCACCTCGCCGCGGGCTATGTTGCGCGGCCCATTCCTTGTAGTCTTCATCGGAAAGGTACGTCACATTCACCCATGCATGGCCCATTTCGTCCACCGTGCGATCGCCGAAGCCGACCCATTGATTTGGATCGGGATTGTTAGGATTGTTCGCCGTATTGTCATACCACGCCGTGATCTTGATCACGGTGCCCTTCGGCAATACCGGCGCCGCGTCGTCGGCGTAAATATAGTTGATCATCCAGTTGAAGGTGAACCGGTTGACGAAACTCAACATCTGCGTCTGCCCGTTCGGAAGAATCGCTTCCATGGACATCGCCTTCCCGCGAAGATGCATATGCGGCTGGAAATTCTCCAGCCGTGCGGCATGCGGCAGCACATGGTAATAGGTGCTTTCCGCGGTCGCATTCGGCGCGATGTCCAGATCGGTGCCGAAATTCGGGAATGCCCAGAACGACATCAGCCGCGTCCGGTACTTCGGAACTTCACCCTTGGGGTAGAGGTAAACCGCGAGTTCGGCATGATCTCGGATCTGTTCGCCAACGGCATGCATGTGAAGTTCCCAGCGGATCTGCGACCCCGGCAGCAACAGTTTGCCGGTGTTTGGACGGTAAATGTCGTAGTTCTTTCCGATGGCCCATTCCATCAATAATCCGGCGCTACTCAAACTGGCGTTGCCATCGGACGTGTCGAGCGTCCCGTTGGCATTCGTTTCCTGTTGATACAAATTCGCGAGCACGTGATGCATGATGCGGCGTCCGGACAGGGAACCAGGCCGCATTTCGACAGCGCGGACCCAGCGGGCTTCGGTGATCGGCACCGGCGTTGTCGGTCGGAACCACACATCCTGCCCGTGAGCCGGCATGGTGTAGGCATCGGACTTTAAGACCAGATCCGGTTCGCCATATTTCTTGGCGAGCACCCAGCCGTTATCGTCCTCAAATTTACGGGGCGGCGGCATGTCCTTCGGATCGCCCTGCGGAGCTCCCTCATCCACCCACTTCACGACCATCGCTATCTGTTGATCGCTCAATGAAACATCGTTGGCAAAGTGCTGAATGCCAACTGTCTTATCGATGAACCATGGCGGCATCGTGCGCGCCAGCACGCGCGACTTGATCGATCGGGCCCACGGCCGCACATCCTGATAGGAGATTAGGGACATCGGCGCCATCTGTCCGGCGCGATGACAGCTTTGACACTTGGCTTGCAGCAGCGGGGCTATGTCCTTGGAGAATGTGATTTGGCCAGTCGTCGAAGCAGCAGCGGCTGAACCGGAAAAAGTGAGAGTCCCGAGGGCGATTAGACTGGCCCCTAGAAATCTGGCGTGGATCAAGGTTAACTCCTTTCGCTTGCCACAACTTATTCCTTTTTGCATAGAAAGTCCACCGCCGTTTTGCATAGCCGGGCTGCTTCGTGGCATATAAAGCCAGAATCTCCACCGGCGTTCAATTATCCAAGCGCTTATGTTTTAATCAGTTAAGGCGATAGGATCGGGTCAATTCGTTCCTCTGTAAGCTCTTGTAAGAATTGCCGGTGTATCATTACATAAATGGACTCATCCAGGAAGGCCGCGATCCAAGCCTACAAAGAGCGAAAGACTCCGCGCGGGATTTTCGCAATTCGATGCGACGCAACCCCATCTATTTGGGTGGATTCCGCAATGGACCTGGATGCCGCTCGTAATCGCATCTTCCTGGCGCTGCGTCACGACGGCGAAGCCCAGATGGACAAATCCATCCTGGCCGAGTTCCGTCAGCACGGCGAGGCAACGTTTCACTACGAGGTCGTAGAAAAACTCGATGACGACGTGACGCCCATGGCCATTCGCGATCTGCTCAAAGAGAAAAAACTTCTATGGCTGGCCCAGCTCGGCGCGAAGAACCTCTGGCCAATCTGACTTAGGGCGTCGAAGCCGGCGGAACCCGGCGCTTGGTTGCGTGCTCGAATCCCGACGCGATCTCGAACAGTTTCGGCTCGCTGCAAGCCGCGCCGGTGAAGCCAACTCCGAAAGGAACCGGTTTGGGATCGAAACCCGCCGGAAATGCCTGCCGCCCCGACCCGTTCGGCACCATTCCGAACGGAACCACGATGATCGGATATCCGGCCCGCGCCGCCAGATCCGCGCCATTGCCGCCCGGCGTCAGAATCGCGTCCAGACGATTCGCTTTCAACACCGCGTCGAGCCCGTTGGTCCGGCTCAGCAGGATATCTTTCCGCACGTCCGCTTCATTCCGCGCCCGATCGGTGTCCAGATCCATCTCATCGGAAATGTCGAGCCTCGACTGGCCGAATTTAATCGCGCCGGCCTTCTCATGCTTCAGGTTCCACTCGCGCAGCTCGGTCAGCGTCTTCACCGGCGCCGACGGCCCCAGCGTCGAGAGCCAGTGATTGAAATCGCGCTTCATCCCGTACTTGAAGTTCACCGAGCAATTCTCGTCCTTACCCTTGGCTTCGTTCGCGCCCGAACAATACGGCCAGAGCAGATAATTTTTCTTCGGATCTTTATCGGCGAAACTTGGGATCACCACCGGGTCGATCACCTCGGCTCCCTGCGCCTTAAGTACGGCGATCGCATCGGCCATAACCTTGGCCTGCGCCGGATTCAGTCCGCGCCGCGGCCGGGATTCGCCGGGCGGCGTGACGCTGTCGTAATAAAACTCGCGTGGAATGCCGATGCGCGCGCCCTTGAGGCCGTCCGCTTTCACGAACCGCGTGTAATCGCGACCCGGAGGAGGCGTGCACGTCCGCGTGGCCGGATCGTTCGGATCGGGCGCCGGGCTCTCCAGAGCGCCGAACATGATCGCCGCATCTTCTACCGTTCGGGTCATCGGACCCGCCGTATCATGATCCGCCGTGATCGGAATAATCCCGTAGCGGCTGATGCGTCCGATAGTAGGGCGCAGACCGACCAGCATCGCCAGATTCGAAGGACTGATAATCGATCCTCCGGTATCCGACCCGACATTGCCTGCCCAGAAACTCGACGCCGTTCCCGCGCCGGAGCTGGAACCGCCCGGCGACAGCACCGCGCGGCCGTCATCGGTCGCTTCGCGCGGATCCATGCGCGGATCGTATGGATTGAATCCGAATCGCGCTACCGCGTTATACGCCGGCATCGGCGTCGGCAATCCGGCAACCCAATTCGCCAGTTCGATCATCGTGGTCTTGGCCAGGATGATCGCGCCCGCCTCCCGCAGATTTTTTGTGAGCGTCGCTTCGTACGGCGGCGTGTATCCGTCAAACGCGAGCGCGCCACCGGTGGTCGGCATGTCCGTGGTCTGGATGTTGTCCTTGAGCGCGACTGGAATGCCATGAAGAGGTCCGCGGATGTGACCCTGCGCCCGTTCGCGATCGAGTTCGTCGGCATCCTTCAACGCGTTGGGATTCACCGCGATGGTCGCGTGAAGAATGCGATCGTAGGTCGCGATACGAATCAAATACTGAGTCACCAGCTGGCGTGAGGTGACCCGCTTTTGCTGAAGCGCGGTGCGCATATCCGCGATGCTGGTCTCCGTGACGTTGAAGGGCCTCTGCGCGTAAAGGAGTCCGCCTAAAAACAGCAACAGGATGGCTTTCATTGAGAGTAATTCTAGCCGAGCGGGCAGGAGGCTTGCAGCCGGCGTTCGTGATACCATCCGAGCAGTCATGTCCAACGTGGCCTACGTCTCCCGCGTTCGCATTGAACGTATTAAAGGTCCGGTGCGCCGGGCCTACCTTCCAGCGGAAACAGAGCCCGTGATTTTCGGCGTGCACGGCGCGGTGGCCGAGCACTATAAAGTCCCGCCGAATGTCCTGGAACCTCACGCCACGACGCTCGATTATATCGTCGCCGCGGCGGCCGGTTGACTGACGGGAACCTTTGGAGGCGCGCTGGAGGCGCGTCAAATCGATGCATCGAACGCTCGGCTGGTGTCGGAAACGGTGGGCGAAGTCGAGCTGGAAGATAACGTCCTGGTCATTCGCCGCATTCATGTCGTCCTGAAATTGAAAGCCGACGAATCGCAGAGGGAAACCGTCGATCGAGTCTTTGGAATTTTCGCGGACCGCTGCCCGGTGTATCGGACCTTGAAACCCGCGATCGCGATGACTACCGAATTGGTCTTCGAGCCGCTGGCCGACTAGCTATTTTCTGGCCGCCCCGCTTTTTGTCCGCGATTTCGCCCGCAGCCGCTTCAATGGATCCTCTGGAACGTAGTTCAGCTCGCGCGACAGAGTCTCCACCAGACGCGTCAGCGTCCGAACCCTCGCCCAGTATTTATCGTTCCCTTCCACCAGGTTCCATGGAGCCGTACGTGTGCTGGTCTTCACCAGCATCTCCTCCACCGCTTCGTGATACGGTTCCCATTTTTCGCGATTGCGCCAGTCTTCTTCCGTCAGCTTCCAGGATTTATACCCGATCCGCCGCCGCTCTTCGAACCGCCGCAATTGCTCTTCGGGCGAAATATGAATCCAAAATTTCACCAGAATCGTCCCGAAATCGCGAAGCTGTCGCTCGAAGGAATTGATTTCCTTGTACGCGCGTTTCCAGGCCTGCTCCTCGGCGAAGCCCTCCACCCGCTCTACCAGAACACGCCCATACCAGGTGCGATCGAAAATCGCGATCTGACCCTGCTCCGGCAGCCGCCTCCAGAAACGATACAGATAATGGCGCGTCTTCTCCTCTCCCTGCGGCGCGCTAATGGGATAAACCACGTAGCCGCGCGGGTCGATTTTTTCCGTGATCCGTTTGATTACGCCGCCTTTTCCCGCAGCGTCCCATCCTTCGAAAGCGACCATCACCGGCCGCTTCTGCACGTAAATCTGCCAGGCCAGTTCCCGCAGCTGGATCTGCCGCCGGGTGACTTCGAGCACGTACTTATCGCGCGCGATCGACCGGGACAGATCAAGCGTCTCCAACATCGTTGGCCTCCTTCGATGCGTCCAGCTTTTCCATCGCAGCCCGCAGATCGGCTTCTCTTTCCGATACATCCTCCGATGTTTCCCAGGGGGGAGCCGCGCGCCCCAGCCGGTGCTCCAGCGTCGCGATGATAATGTCGAACATTTTCTTGCGGGCCCACCACCGCGAGGTCGCCTCCACGATGGTCCACGGAGCATATTCGGCTTCGGTCAGCTCCAGCATTTCCTCGGTGGCGGCCAGATAGGAATCGTAATTGCGCTGGCGCTCGCGATCTTCGCGGGTGATGCGCCACGCTTCCAGTGGATCGGCTTCTATTTTCTTGAAGCGGCGCTTCTGTGTCTTCTTGTCGATATGCAGGAAAAACTTTAGAATCGCGGTGCCGTCCTCGGCGAGCATTCGCTCGAAGTCCACAATGTCGTGAAAAGCCGCCCGCCAGGCCGGTTTGGCGATTGCCTTCGTCACCCGCTCCTCCAGCACGCGACCATACCAGCTCTGATCGAAAATCACCATCTCGCCGCGATTGGGCACCTTCTGCCAGAAGCGCCACAACCACGGGAATCCCTGCTCGTACGTCCGCGGCTGCGGGATCGTATACACCTTGAAACCGCGCGGATCCAGCCGCTGGGTGATCGCCGAAATCGCGCCGCCCTTGCCCGCGGCGTCCCAGCCTTCCACCACGATGATCGAGGAAATCTTATGATCCCAACAGGCTTTTTCCAGATCGTACAGACGGCGTTGCATGCCGGGTAGGGCAGTCGAGTATTCCTCCTTCGAAAGCCGCTGCTTCAGATTCACGTTTTCTAGCATCGTCCGACCTCCACTGTATACCTCGCGACAGGGGCGATCGGAGTAGAGTGAAGACGAGGGTACTATGATTTCTCCCACTCGTGTAGAAAGCCCGCTCAAGGAACTTGCCAAACTGGGCCAGTCCGTCTGGCTCGATTACATCCGCCGGAATCTTATTACCAGCGGCGAATTGCAGCGTCTGGTCGACGAAGGGCTCGGCGGCATGACCTCCAATCCCGCCATCTTTGAGAAAGCGATCACCGGCAGCGACGATTACGCCGATCAGCTGGCCGAATTGCAGCAGCACAAGGAACTGGACGCCATGGCTCTGTATGAGCGCCTGGCGATTCGCGACATTCAAAGCGCCGCGGACATTCTGCGCTCGGTTTACGATCGCACCCACGGACGCGACGGCTACGTCAGTCTGGAAGTCTCACCTTTCCTTGCCAACGAAACCCAGGCCACCGTTTCCGAAGCCCGCCGCCTTTGGAAACTGGTCGATCGCCCCAATTTAATGGTGAAAATTCCGGGCACTGAAGCCGGCCTTCCCGCGATCCAGCAGGCCATTAGCGAAGGCATCAACGTCAATGTGACGCTGCTGTTCAACCAGCAGCGATATGAACAGGTCGCGATGGCGTTCATCGCCGGTCTCGAAAAAGCCGCCGATCCGTCGCGCATAGCCAGCGTCGCCAGCTTCTTTGTCAGCCGTATCGATACCGCGGTCGACGCGCGCCTCGATCAACTTGCCAAGTCCGCCACACCGGAACAGCAGGCTCGCCTGGAATCTCTGCACGGACGCGTCGCCATCGCCAACGCGAAGCTCGCGTATGAAAGCTATAAGAAGATTTTTTCGGGCCCGCGATGGGAAGCGCTCGCCAAACGCGGCGCCAGAACGCAGCGCGTCCTGTGGGCCAGCACCTCCACCAAGAATCCGAAATATCGCGACGTCATGTACATCGAGGAGCTGATTGGCCCCGACACCGTGAACACCATTCCTCCCGCGACCCTCGACGCTTTTACCGATCATGGCGAAATTCGCCCGTCGCTTGAAGAAAACGTCGATCAGGCTCGCCAGGTGATGAAAAATCTTGCGGCCGCCGGCATCTCCATCGACGAGATCACCAATAATCTGCTGATCGAGGCGGTCGAAACTCTTCGCCGAGCCCTTTGACAAATTACTGAACGCAGTCGATGCGAAATGCAAGCTCGCCGTGAAGCCGGTGAATAAAATGACCTGGTCGCTCACGCCGGAGCAGAGCGCCGCGCTCCAGGCGAGTGCCGATGACTGGAAAATCTCCGGCAAGGTCCGCCGTTTCTGGGCGCGCGATGCTTCCTTGTGGACCGGCGGCGACGAAAACAAGTGGATGGGCTGGCTCGGCATCACCGAAGATCAGCTCGCTCATCGCCAGCAGTTCGATCAGATCGCCGCCGACGTGAAACAGGGGGGCTTCGAGCATGTGCTGCTGCTCGGCATGGGCGGATCGAGCCTCTGTCCCGAAGTGCTGCGCCTCTCCTTTGGCCGCATCGCGGGCTTTCCTGAGTTGCACGTGCTCGACTCTACCGATCCCGCGCAGATCCGGACGATCGAGAAGAAAATCGATCTCAAGAAAACCCTGTTCATCGTGTCCAGCAAATCCGGCTCGACGCTCGAGCCGAACATCTTCAAGCAATATTTCTTCGAGCGCGCCGGGCGTGATGCCAGCCACTTCATCGCCATCACCGACCCGGGCTCGAAAATGCAGCAGGTGGCCGAGCACGACCGGTTTCGAAAGATTTTCTTCGGCGTCGCCAGCATCGGCGGCCGTTATTCCGCGCTCTCGAATTTCGGAATGGTGCCCGCCGCCGCCATGGGCATCGACGCTCCGCGCTTTCTCGACCAGGCCGATTCCATGGCCCTGGCTTGTTCCTATTGCGTGCCGATCGAAAAAAATCCCGGCGTAATGCTCGGATCCATTCTTGGGACCCTGGCGAAGGCCGGACGCGACAAGGTGACGATCATCGCTTCGCCCGGAATCTTCGATCTGGGCGCATGGCTCGAGCAATTGATCGCCGAATCGACCGGCAAAAATCGGCAAGGGCCTGATCCCCGTCGATCGCGAACCGCTCGGGCCGCCGCAGGTCTACGGCAAGGACCGCGTCTTCATCTATGAGCGCCTCGAATCCGCGCCCGACGCCACTCAGGATAAGGCGATGGACGCGCTCGCCGCCGCCGGTCACCCCGTAATTCGCATCGCGGTGAACGACGCCTATGATCTCGGCGAGGAATTTTTCCGTTGGGAAGTCGCCACGGCTGTCGCCGGTTCGATTATTGGCATCGACCCCTTTAATCAGCCCGACGTTGAAGCGAGTAAGATCGAGACGCGCAAGCTGACCGATGAATTCGAGAAAACGGGCTCGCTGCCCAAGGAATCACCCGCGTTCGAAGACGACGGCATCAAGGTCTTCGGCGATGCGAAAGGCCCCACGCTGGTTGATGCGCTACGAGCCCATCTCGCTACCATCAAGCCCGGCGATTATTTCGCGCTGCTCGCTTATGTTGAGATGAACGACGCGCATCGCGGGCAGCTCCAGTCGATGCGCGAAAAGGTACGGGACACCAAACGAGTCGCCACGTGTCTCGGCTTCGGTCCGCGATTCCTGCATTCCACCGGTCAGGCTTATAAGGGCGGCCCGAACACGGGAGTCTTCCTGCAGATCACCGCCGACGACGCCCAGGACCTTGCGGTGCCTGGCCAGAAGTATACCTTCGGAATCGTGAAGGCGGCGCAGGCGCGCGGCGATCTGGCAGGTTCTGGTCGAACGCGGCCGCCGCGCGCTGCGCATTCATCTGGGAGCCGATGTACAAGCGGGACTGAAGAAACTGGCTTCGGCGATGGACCACGCGCTACAATAGAAAACTCCACGCTCATTGGGCCGGTAGCTCAGTTGGTAGAGCATCGCACTTTTAATGCGGTGGTCGCGGGTTCGAGTCCCGCCCGGCTCACCAAATCCACGATTGTCCGGACCCGACACATAGATAATCTTAGTTCCTCTTTCGCCGCGGAAGCGCCGCCTGATTCAGCCAGTGCGTCGCGATGTCGCACACCACGCCCAGCAGCTCCTTCAAATTACTCGGTTTCCGAAAACAACAGTTTGCGTGCCTTCGATAAATTTCCTCCACCTGTTTCGGGTCGTCCGATCCGGTGAGCACGATCACTGGCGTCAACAGATCCGGATCGCCCTTGATCTGTGCCAGCGCCATTCCGCCATTGGTGGGCATGTGAAAATCCAGCAGAATCAGATCCGGTGATGCCGCGCCTTCGAATTTCCCGATACCGTACAAGTACGGGATCGCGTCGCGTGAATCCTCCAATATATTGATTCTCGTCGGCACGTTGCACTCGGCGAACGCCATTTTCAGCATTTGCGCGTCGGCCGGATTGTCATCTACCACCAGAAGATCGAAAACCCTATTCCCTAGTTCCATTCATTCCTCCTTCGCCGAAGTCTTTTTCGGAAACGCTTTGAAGTCCTGTTGGAGCACCTCCTGTAGGACGTAGTAGCACGTCTCCTACCGCGTGTAATCGGCCGTATTATCAGTGGGTTGGGCTCGCAAGAAATGCCGGTCCGGAAAATTTGTGTAATTGCTGCCTCTCGCCGAACGCGGTCCTTTATACTCAAACTCTGGAAATGGCTTGCTTTCGGGTGCGCGCGATCAACACGGCGGCGGATGCGGAAAATCGTATTCACGACGATCGCGTCGCCGCCGAATTCGGATTTCGCGGCGGCCTGGTCCCCGGCGTCACCGTCTATGGCTATATGACAGCGGCGGTGGTCGAATATTTTGGACCCGTGTGGCTCGAACACGGAGCGATGGACATTCGCTTCCACCAGCCCGTCTATCACGGCGACGAAGTTCGTGTCACGTTGCAGCCCGGCGACGGCGACAAGATCAAAGTGGAGATTGAAGGATGCGCGTCCGGCATGGCATGGCTCGACCAGGATGCGGTTGCTTGTAACCCGCCGTTCTCTGCGACTCTCCCCGATCGAAAAATTCCGTCGGCGGAAACGCTGGCGGCGGGCAGCGCTCTCGGTACCCTCCATCGTCTTCTCGACCTCTCCGCCGCGACCATCAGCGCGCCGCTCGATCCATGGCTTCACGGAGTCGCGCAGCCCGCCGTGCTGCTGGCGCTCGCCAACGAAATATTCATTGAAAACTATCAGCTCGGGCCGTGGATACACGTCGCCAGTGAAGTGCGCAAATTCCGATCGGCGCTCGACGGTGCCGCCCTGACCGTTTCGGGCTCGATCGAGAATCAGTGGGAGCGGAAGGGCCACGAATTTGTTACGCTCCACGTCGACATCGCCGGTCCGGACGGTCCGGTGGAGCACATCCGCCAGACCGCGATCTGGCGTCCGAGGCCCAAATGACCGCCGGACTGCGCTTCACCTGTCAAGCCGGATGCATCAATTGCTGCGACCAGCAGGGCTACGTCTATCTCACCGAAGAGGACGTCCGCCGCGCCGCCAAATTCGTCGGTCTGACGCAGTCAAAATTTGAAGCGAAATACATCTACCGAACCCGTCATCAGCGCCGCTTCCGCAAGCCGCGCGAGAAGCAGTGCCCGTTTCTTCTCGATCATGGCTGCAGCATTCATCCGGCCAAGCCAACCCAATGCCGTACCTTCCCGTTCTGGCCCGAGCTGGTCGAGAACCGGGACGAATGGAATCGCACCTCACGCTTTTGCCCTGGGATCGGAAAGGGCGAGTTGATCCAGATCGGCACGGCTCTGGAAATGGCCGACGAACAGCGCCGGGCCTATCCTGACATGTATAAGTAGCGTGACCGGCGCAGGATTTGCCGGGATCGTGCTCCCTCCGATGTGGCAAAGTCCAACAAAAATGGACTTGGCCCGCGGGATGCAATCGTCACCGAGGTGACTGTTCGAAAACGATGGCTGATCGCGATCGGCGTGGTGCTGGTTCTGCTCATCGCCGGATTCTGGCTTGCCTCTCCGGCGCTTTCCCGCTACGTTAAATCGGCAGTCATCCGTTCACTTCAGCAGTCCGGCCAGGTGGAGATCCAGCAGGTGCAGGTCGCCGTATTTCCATCGCTGACGATCACCATCGACGGAATCCAGTTCCACCACGACGGCCGAACCGACGTTCCTCCGCTCATCAGCATCGGGAGAGCCGCGTTAAAAACCAACTGGATCGCGTTGATCACCAAACACGTGGGTGAAGTTCGTCTGACTGGTTTGCGGATTCAGGTGCCTCCGCGCCATTCGGGCTCCGGCGGAGGCCTCTCGAGACCGCAACAGAAAAAGCAGTCCGGCTTTGTGGTGGACCGCATGATCGCCGATGGCGCGGTCCTATTGATCCTTCCGAAAGATCCGCTCCGCGACCCCCTCGAATGGGACATGAGGCAGCTTACCCTGCATCACGTCGGCACCGACGATCCCATGCGTTTCGAAACCATCCTGGAGAACGCCAAGCCACCGGGCGAGATCCACAGTACCGGCAATTTCGGACCGTGGCAATTTGACGATCCGGCCGAAACTCCAGTGTCTGGCGATTACACCTTTCGCGATGCCGATCTCAGCGTATTCACTGGAATCTCCGGCATTTTGTCGTCAGATGGAAAATACGCGGGTGTCCTCGATAGCATCAACGTCGACGGCACCACGGACACGCCTGATTTCGCGGTACGGGTCAGCGGCCTTCCGGTTCACCTCAAGACGCAGTTTCACGCCGTTGTCGATGGCTCGAACGGCAACACTTATCTGCAGCCGGTGCTCGCGCGATTCGGACGAACTTCCATAGACGCGCGCGGAGCGGTCGAGGGCCAGCCGAATGTGCGTGGCCAGTCGGGCCTGTATACCCAGTCCGGTCCGCATGGAAAAACCATCTCGCTCGACGTGCAGGTCCAGAACGGGCGCCTGGAAGACCTGCTGCGGCTCGCCGTCAAATCCGATAAGCCCATATTGACTGGAGGCGTGAATTTTCGCGCGCGCATGGTGATTCCTGCCGGCGATATCGATATCGCGCGCAAGCTCCGCCTCGACGGCGCCTTTGACATTCGCCAGTCTGAGTTCTCGCAATTGAGTGTCCAGGAGAAAGTGGATGAATTGAGCCACCGTGCCAGTGGCGATCCCAAGGCCCCGGCAGACGACCGCGTCGCCTCCAACTTTCACGGCCGTTTCAACATGAAAAGCGGCGACATCCGGTTCCCGGACCTCACCTTTACCGTTCCCGGAGCCAACATCGACCTCAGCGGCGATTACGGCATCATCGATCAACACATCGACTTTCACGGCACCGCGCGCATGGACGCCAAAGTCTCGCAGATGACCACCGGCTTCAAGTCATTCCTGTTGAAAGCCGTGGACCCGTTCTTTCAAAAGAAACACGCCGGCGCGGTGCTTCCCATAAAAATAGAAGGCACCCGCGAATCCCCGAAATTCGGCCTGGAACTTCGCCGTAAGAAATGACGGATTACCGCTTCGGAACTGCAATCGTGATGTTGCGATACTTCATGCCGCCGGTATGATCGCCCTGGATGTAGAACACGCCTGGCTCAGATTCGTGGCTGTCGAGCGCCCCTCCCGTGATTCCCGGGATCTCCTGGTTGTCCAGCAGCGTCGTTCCGTCGCGCACCAGGGTGATCCGCCGGCCGATCAGCGTGATGTCGAAGCTCTCCCACTGTCCCGGCTTTCGCGGCATTTCGACCGACGGCGCCAGGAACCCGTAAATCGACGCCATACTGTGGAATCGGTCCGGCGCCTTCTCATAGGCCACTTGAACTTCGTATCGTCCGCGTAAATAAATGCCGCTATTCCCATCGTTTGGACAATTTAATTCGATGTGCAGCTTGAAATCGTTGAATTTGCGGATCGTTCTTAAGTTGGCCCCGTGTTCCAGATTCACCAGGATTCCGTCTTGCGCCACCCAATGGTTTTGCGCCGGATCGGTCGGCTCCCAACCGGTCAGATCCTTGCCGCTGAAAATCGGCGTGGGATCGGACCATGCGGAGGGAGGATCTCGGTTCAATGCGGGCGCGAGGACTCCTTCCACCTTCGCGACCTGGTCGCCGTTCTTCTGCGTTCCCGCGAGTTTACCGTGTTCGGCCGTCAGGTCCCAGGCGATATTTCCGCGTCCGAACACGACGTGCAGGTGATCGCCGTCGACTTTCACGCTGTTCGCCGGCACAACGCTTCCGGTGCGAGGCTGGACGCGAGCCTTGCCTGCCTCATCTACTTCCAGCCAACCAGGATAAGATTCCTTGGCGGTGGTGATGGTCAAATCCCAGCGTCCGTCAAAAGGAGTCGCGGCCTGGATGAGAGATGCGGCAAAAATCAGAGCAAGCGTGAAGCGCATGATCCCTAAGTCTACTGACTTCCGGACAAGCGTGCTACTCGGTGCGGATCGCTTTTACCGGATCGATGCCGATCGCTCGCCAGGCGGGCGCGGCGCTACCGGCCAGCGTCATCATCAGGCAGAGTCCGATGGCTGCGCCGAAAGTGGACGGATCGCCGGGTGGCAGACCCGCCAGGATGGCGCGCAGCCCGATGCCGGCAGCGAAGGCCAGCGCGGCGCCCAACACCATTCCGACAACGCCCATGGTGATGCTGTCGCGCAGAATCAAGCCGAGAATGTCGCCACGACTGGCCCCCAGCGCGATCCGTACGCCGAATTCCTGCGTGCGATTGGACACCGTAAACGACAGTAACCCGTGAATGCCGATCGCCGCCAGCAGAAACGCAATGGCCGCGAACGCGCCCAACACCAGCACCTGCACCCGGCGTGAGGCGGTCTCGTCGCTGAGAATATCCGAAAGAGGCCGCACGCTCGATACCGGCTGCTCTGCGTCGGCTTGATGAATGATGCGCCGTAGCGCCGGAGCCAGCGCCGATGGATCGCCGGATGAGTGAATCACCAGGTCCTTGGGAGCATAGAAATCCGATACGGCGCGATGCTGTTTATAAGAGAGATACACCTGTGGCTCGCTCGACCGTTCCAGCCCGCGCACGCGAATATCCCCAACTACGCCGATAACGGTACGGTCGGCGTTGCCGAAATTGAAGTGGCGGCCGAGGGGATCTTCGTTGGACCAGTATCGTTTGACGAAGGACTCGCTCACCAGGGCGACGAACGGCGAAGTCATGGTGTCCGATTCGCGAACGTCACGGCCTTTCACGATGGGGATGCGCATCGCGGCAAAGAAATCCGGCGTCACGAAGCGCAGGCTGGCGAATTCGCGCTCCGGGATCGGCACGGGATGCCCGGCCACCTCCACCGGCCACATTCCTCCGCGCATCACCATCGGCAGGAAGCTGATGTACGCGGCATTCTCGACGCCGGGCAGAGCGCGGGCTTCCGATAATACGTGCGCATAAAACGCTTCCCGCGCGGGAGGCTTTTCGTATTTCGGCATCGGTAGGGTGGTGCGCAAGGTGAGAACATGATCGCCGCGGAACCCCGGGTCGACACCCTGAATCTTCCACATCGCGCGGATCAGCAACCCGCAGGACACCAGCAACACCACGGATCCCGCGATTTCGGCGACAACCAGGCCGGCGCGAATACGTTCTCTCCTTCCGCCGACGCCCGATCGCGAGCCTTCCTGCATCGCTCCGGCTTGAGCGCGTGAAGATCGCAGCGCCGGAACCACGCCGAATCCGACGCCGGTAATGGCGGTGATTGTCGCGGCGAATAACAGAACGCCCAAATCGATGTGCGGCGTCTCGGCAATAGGCAAGGTCACCGGAACTAATCGCACCAGCAGGGGAAGCGAGGAGATCGCGATCAGCATCCCCAGCGCTCCGCCCGCGCCCGCCAGCAAAAGGCTCTCGGTGAGCATCTGCCGCACCAGCCGTTCCCGTCCTGCGCCCATCGCCGCGCGCACCGCGAGCTCCTTGCGCCGTATCAGCGCCCGCGCCAGCAGAAGATTCGCCAGATTGGTGCAGGCGATCAGCAGCACGCACAAAGCCGCGGCAAGCAGCACCTGAAGCATCATTTTCGATTGCGCGGAAATCTCATCGCGCAGCGCCACCACCGTCACCCCGACGTTTGCCATCACGTTCGGATAGGCGCGCGCGATCTGCGCCCCGATCAGATTCATCTCCGCCATTGCCTGTTGGAACGAAATGCCGCGCCGCAGCCGGGCAATTCCAAACACCCAGGTATCGGTGCGATCTTCATAGTTGGCCGGCCCGAAGCGCATCGCCGTCCACAGCCTGGCTTGCCGTGTCGGGAAATAAAAATCGTTGGGCATCACGCCGATCACGGTATATGCGGCGTCGTCGAGAATTATCTTGCGGCCCAGCACCGCGGCGTCGCCGCCGAATTCTTCCTGCCACAGCGAGTAACTCAGCAGCAGCGTGCCCGCCGACGATTCCCGGTCGTCTTCTTCAGTGAACATCCGGCCGATCAAAGGCTTCGCACCCAGCGTCGGCAGAAGATCGAAAGAGAACGCCGCGCCGTCCACGCGCTGCGGTCCGCCCGCGCCCAGCATGATTCACCGAAAGATAGCGGAACATGCCCATCGACGAGAACGACGTCGCCATGCGCTTCCAGTCGCGATAGTTGGCCGGCGCGACGTCGTTGTGCAGTCCGTTGAGCACTGGTTGAGATCTGGTACAGCTTCACCAGGCGGTCCGAATCCGGGAAGGGCAGGGGGCGGATCAGCACGTGGTCGATCATGGTGAACGCCGCGGTGGTCGCGCCGATGCCGAGTGCCGATACGGCGATCGCGGTCAGCGCGAATCCCGGAGCGCGGGCCAAGGTCCGTATGGAATACCGCAAATCCTGTTTCAGAATGTCAAGATGAACCCGAGTCGCGTTTAGCAGGACCTCGAAAAATGTCTGGACGCACAGCAGCCACAGCGCGGTGTCCCGACGGCGTTGCGCGAAAATCGCCGACATTTCCTCGCCATACTCGGCCCGGAAACTGGCGGGATAGAGATGTAAGAGCAGCCGATAGAACCCCACGATCCTGTCTCCCTTCAGGCCCGGCCCGGCGCGAATCCGCTCTCGCGCGCCAGTCTTACCAGTTGCGTCAACCGCCGCCCTTCGGCTTTGGCGACTTCCCTCCCGAACGGAGTGATCCGGTAATAGCGGCGGCGCTCGTCGTCGAAAGCCGGCTCCGGCCGCTCCCTGGTTTCCTCGAGCAGACCCTGTTCGAGCATCCTTTGAATGGACCGGTATAGCGTTCCCGCACTCAATTTCAGATCGCCGCCGGTGCGCGCCGCGACGTCCTGAATGATGGCGTAGCCATGCCGGTCGGCGTCGGCCACCGCCATCAGAATATGAAAGGTCGCCGATGGCAGCGGGAGCAGGGAAGCGATATCGTCCATAGGAGAAGTATACTCGCAACGGATATAGTGTCAAGGAATATAGTCACCTCGAATAGATCCTCGCGCATACGAAGATTTCAAGTCTTCCTGCCGATAAGTCGTACATGGACAAACGAAGGGAATCGCGCCTTCTGGCGAATACCCCGGTGATGGTGACTTTGCAGGGGATGCTTGGCGATCCGCAAATGTCTGGGAATGTTCTGGACATGGCCGGCAGCGGACTGCGAGTACGTACCGGACTTCCGGTGCCATCCGGGGCGCGAGTGAGAGTGGAAACTACGGAAACGCTGATGCTAGGTGAGGTGGTTCGCTGCGAGCCGTTGGGCGAAGGCTACGCCCTCGGTCTGGCGCTGTCCGAAGTCCGGGCTCGTTCATAATAAGAGGGTGCCAAGCGAACGGGTGGCGATTTTCGGAAGCGGTGGACAGCTCGGCGTGGAGCTGCTGGCGGTGTTTCGCGCGCGTGGATACCAGGTGGCCGGGTTTGAGCGGACCACGGTCGACATAACCGATCAGGCGCTGGTCGAAAAGACGCTGGCCCAATTCGATCCGGCGGTAGTAATCAACTCGGCAGCCTACAATCAGGTGGACGTGGCTGAAAAGGAGCCGCAGGCCGCCTTCGTCGTCAACGCTCTGGCGGTCCGGAACCTGGCGATGGCGTGCCGCCAGATCGACGCCCGGCTGGTCCATTTTTCAACCGATTACGTGTTCGACGGCATGGCCGGAAGGGCCTATACCGAGAACGACGCCCCGCATCCGCTGGGCGCTTATGCCGTCTCCAAACTCGCAGGCGAGCTTTATGCCCGAGCCTATCTCGATCGTCCTTTGGTGATTCGGACTTCCGGCGTATTCGGTCCCGGCGGCCTGGATACGGCGCGCGGAAATTTCGTGGAACTGATGCTTCGCCTCGCGGGTCAGGGCCAAACGGTGAGAGTGGTGGAAGATCACGTCGCTTCGCCGACCTTTGCTCCGGCGCTAGCCGCCCGCACCGCCGATCTGGTGGAAAAAAAGATCGACGGAATCATCCACGCCGGTGGAGGCGAGCCCATCTCCTGGTTCGAATGGGCCGGAAAAATCTTCCGCGCGGCCGGCTTGCATCCGGAGTTGAAACCGACCAACGAACGCGAATTCCGCACTGCCGCACGCCGTCCCAGATATTCGGCGCTTTCGAACGGCAAAATGGAGTCGCTCGGAATTGCCCCGATGCCCACGCTCGACGAAGCGATCCGCCAGTATCTCGAAACCCGGTCGAAGCGCTAAGCGCCTCATAATCAATCACGTGAACCTGGAACGCCACGTGCACTTATAGTGTTCGCACGTCGAAAATTGGGTCAAATGACGCAATCGGGCAACCTAACACGTGGATCCGAAAGATTCCAGCCATTCAACTCATGTATGCTGAAACCAATAACGTGGTAGAAACCAGCATTCTTTGGCTGCGTGTCGCGGCATGCCTGTATGCGCTGGGGCTGTTGCACTCGATGCTCGCCGTCCTGCGCCGGAATCAGAAACTTTATCCTGTGGCGCTCGAGTCGTTTCGCGTCGCGGTGGTGCTGCACGGGGTGGCTCTGGTCGAAATCGCCCTCGCGTATCACCGCCTTCCGGTCGACAATTTCTTCGAGACGCTCAGCCTGTGCGCATTTCTAATCGGCATCGTCTTTCTGATCGTCGAGTGGAAATATCATTTCTCGAGCACCGCGGTCGCGCTCTTTCCTCTGGTCTTTTTGATGACGTTGGTGTCGTCCATGGAGCAGCCGGTCGCCACCTGGCCGAATACCGGAGTGCGCGATGCCTGGCTGGTAGTGCACATCGTTCTGGTGCTGGCCGGATATGCCGCGCTGTTGCTGACCGCGGTCGCGGCGATTTTCTATCTGGTGCAGGAGCGCCGTCTCAAGCGAAAGAAAGGTCCCAGCCTGCTCGAGAAACTGCCGCCGCTGGGCACGCTCGATAATCTCATCAGCGTATCCATGGGACTCGGCTTCGTATTTCTGACCCTTGGCGTGATCTTCGCCGTCACCTGGGCTTTCGTCGAATCCGGCACGCGCTGGGTGACCGATCCGAAAATCCAACTTTCCTTTTTCACCTGGCTGCTGTGCCTGGTAATGATCTTCCTCCGCGCCTCGGCCGGTCTGCGAGGCAGGAAGGCCGCGGTGATGGCGCTGGCGGTGCTCGGGTGTGCCGCGCTCACCTGGGCAGCGCATGTGGGATTGAGGCCGGCGCTCGAAAGATAGAATGAAGCTCTTCATCACAGGACTGAATCATCGCACGGCTCCTGTGGAGGTCCGCGAGAAACTGGCCTTTGAAGAGACCACTCTGCCCGAAGCCCTTGGCGATCTCAAAAAGCGTCCCGGCCTGTTGGAGGGCATGATTCTATCGACCTGTAATCGCGTGGAGATCACGGTGACCGCGGAAGAACAGGCCGACGCCGAAAACGCCGTACACAGCTTCCTTGCCGAGACCCGCGCGGTCGACCGCCAATGGGTCACGCCGTATCTCTATCACCACGACGGTACTGAAGCGATCCGCCACATGTTCCGCGTCGCTTCGAGCCTCGATTCGATGGTGGTGGGCGAACCGCAGATTCTCGGGCAGCTCAAGAACGCCTACACCCGGGCCAAGGAATGCGGCGCGATCAGCGGTTATCTCGACCTGTTGCTGACCCGGGCGTTCAACGTCGCTAAGCGCGTCCGCTCGGAAACCGACATCGGGCAGAGCGCAGTTTCGGTGAGCTATGCCGCGGTCGAATTGGCTCGCGATATTTTCGGCTCGCTAAACGGCAAGCGCGTGCTGGTGGTCGGCGCCGGGAAAATGTCCGAATCGGCCGCGCGTCATCTGCGCCGCTCGGGAGTTTCTGAAATCCTGGTCACCAATCGAACTCGCGCCCGCGCCGTGGCGATGGCCGAGGAGTTTCAAGGCAAGGTCATCGATTACGAAAATTTCCTGAGCTCGCTGCCGGACGTCGATATCGTCATCGCCTCCAGCGGCGCGCCGCATTACATCCTGACCAAGGATCAGATGAAGACGGTGATCGGGCGGCGCAAGAATCGCCCGATGTTCCTCATCGACATCGCCGTGCCCCGCAACATCGAGCCGCAGGTGAACGAGCTCGATAACGTCTTCGTCTACGACATCGACGATCTGGACCGCGTCGTCGAGACCAACGTGAAGGGCCGGCTGGACGTTGCCGTTCAAGCCGAGGACATCATTCGCGAAGAAGTCGACCGCATGATCCTGCGCCTGAAGACGCGCGAGGTGACGCCCACCATCGTCAGTCTGCAGGAACAACTGGAACTGTGGCGCGCTTCCGAAGTCGAGCGCCAGCGCGGCAAGCTGGGCTCGCTGACTCCGCAGCAGGAAGAGGCCATTCAGGCCATGACCCGGGGAATCGTCAACAAGATCGCGCACGGCCCTATCACCGAACTGCGCAAGCAGGCCGCCGATCCCGCCGGTGTGCATCTGATGGGAACCATCCGCAAATTATTCAGACTCGGGGATAACTGAACTTCATGATCGTCATCGGCTCTCGCGGTTCCCAATTGGCGCTTTGGCAGGCCCGGCATATCGCGGCGCGGCTGGCGGAACTCGGCGCCGAAACGCGTCTCGAAATCATCAAGACCACCGGCGACAAAATTCAGGACGTCCCGCTGGCCAAAGTCGGCGGCAAGGGTTTATTCACCAAAGAGATTGAGGAAGCGCTGCTCGACCACAGCATCGATATTGCCGTGCACAGTCTCAAAGACGTGCCATCGGAGCTGCCCGCCGGGCTGATTCTTTCTGCCATTCCCGAACGCGAAGATCCGCGCGACGCCCTGATCGGCAAGCCTCTGGCTGAGCTTTCCCGGGGAGCGAAAGTCGGCACCAGCTCGCTCCGCCGCGCCGCGCAGCTTCATGCGCTGGGGCGCGGCCTGCTCACCGAAACGCTGCGCGGCAACGTGGATACCCGCCTCCGCAAACTTGACGAAGGTCAATACGACGCCATCGTTCTCGCCGCCGCCGGCCTGCGCCGCCTCGGATGGGCCGACCGGATTCAAGAAATGGTTCCGGTCGAAATCATGTGTCCCGCCGTCGGCCAGGGCGCGCTCGCGATCGAAACCCGCGACGATTCGGGCGTGGCTCAGCGCCTGATCGAAAAGCTCGACCATGCTCCGTCCCGCGCGGCCATCACCGCGGAGCGCGCTCTGCTCGGCACGCTCGGCGGAGGCTGCCAGGTGCCCATCGGAGGCTACGCGACGGTTGCGGGCTCCACCGTTCATCTCCGCGCGATCGTCGCCGCGCCCGATGGATCCAGAATCCTGCGCGCGGAGCTTTCCGGCTCCGATCCCACTCGCATCGGCGTAGAGCTCGGACAAAAGCTTCTGGACGATGGAGCGCGGGAGATTCTCAAAGAAGTCTACGCGGCATGAAAGTTTATCTGGTCGGCGCGGGTCCCGGGGATCCGGCGCTCATCACCGTCAAAGGCCGGCAAATTCTGGAGCGGGCCGACGCCATTCTGTACGACCACCTGGCCAGCGACCGGCTGCTGGATCTCGCCCCCGCCTCGGCCGAGCGCATTTACGTCGGCAAGAAGCGCTCCGCCCACGAATTTTCGCAGGAAGAAATCTCCGCGATGCTGATCGAGCACGCCCGCCGCGGCCAGACCGTGGTTCGTCTGAAAGGCGGCGATCCGTTTATTTTCGGTCGCGGCGGTGAAGAGATGGAAGCGCTGGCCGCTGCGGGGATTCCGTTTGAGATTGTTCCCGGCGTGACCACGCCGCTCGGCATCGCCGCTTATACGGGCGTACCGTTGACCCATCGCGAGCACAGCTCCATCGTGACCTTCGTCACCGGTCACGACGTCGGCGCGGTCGATTGGGAAAAAATCGGCGCGGCCGATACCATCGTGCTGTTCATGGGGCTTACCAATTTTCCGGCGATCGCCCGCGAGATGATCGCGCGCGGACGTCCGGCCGAGACTCCGGCCATGGCGGTGCGCTGGGCCACGCGGCCCGATCAGCAAACCATCGCGGGAACGCTCGAAACATTGCCCGGCATGATCTCGCGGGATGCGATGAAGCCGCCCGCGACCATCGTCATCGGCGACGTCGTGACCTTGCGCGATCGCTTCAATTGGTACGAGCATCTTCCGCTGTTCGGCAAACGCATTGTCGTCACTCGCGACCGCCGGCAGGCCGCCGAACTGGCGGATCCCCTGGAAGCCCTCGGCGCGGAAGCGCTGCTGCTCCCAGTGATCGAAATTCGCGGGCCCGCGGACTCCTCGCCACTCGATGCCGCCATCGCCAATCTTCCTTCCTATGACTGGCTGATCTTTACCAGTGTGAACGGCGTGCGCTATTTTCTGGACCGGCTGGACCGTTCCGCCTCCGATCTGCGCTCGCTGCGCGCGAAGATCTGCGCCATCGGTCCCGCCACCCGCGCCGCCATCGAAGCGCTGCATCTCAAGGTCGATAAGATGCCCGAAGAATACGTCGCGGAGAGCCTGGTCCAAGCCTTCGCCAAAGAGGAGCTGAGCTGGCGCAGGATTCTTCTACCTCGCGCGGCCGTGGCTCGGGACCTGGTTCCGGCGGAACTTCGCCGCCACGGGGCAACGGTGGATGTGGTTGAAGCCTATCGCACGGTCGTGCCCGACCATGCCGCGGATCGCGCTCGCGAGATCCTGGCGCGAAAGCCGCACTGGATCACCTTCACCAGTTCCTCGACGGTGAATAATTTCGTTTCGATCGCCGGCAGGGAAGCCCTCGAAGGAATCAGGATCGCCTCGATTGGACCCATTACGTCGAATACCTTGCACGAGCATGGCCTGCATATCGACGTCGAAGCCCGCCCGCACACCACTGCCGGAATCATCGAAGCGATCCTCCGCGCGAAGTAACCGCCATAAACTGACTCCACATCCACCGCTTCCTCTGGTCGCGGGCTCAATCGTGGCGCAGCGCTTCGTAGGGATCCACCCGAGCCGCTCGACGAGCCGGAATCAGAATCGCGGCCAGGACGACAGCCACGAACACCGCCAAAGCTCCCAGGTAAGTCGCCGGGTCCGCTCCGGTGATGCCTGCCACCAATTGCCCCGTGATTCCGCGGGCGCTCAGCGCCAATCCCGCGCCGACCACAACCCCCGCCGCCACCCATAGCAGCGATCGCTGCAATACCAGACGCAGCACCTGGCTCCACTTGGCGCCGAGCGCCATGCGAATCCCGATTTCCCGCGTTCGCCGCGCCACCGCGAAATGCAGCACTCCGAAAATTCCAACGGCCGCCAGCAGCAGCGCCATCACCGCGAACGTTCCCACCAGCGACGCGCCCATCTGGTAAATCGAAACCGTGCGGAACAGGAACTGCGGCATGGTGCGGACGCCGAAGACCGGCAGCGATGGATCGAGGCTCGCCACCTCGCGCCGCACCATCGGCATCAGCCCCGCGATGTCCTGCTTCGAGCGCAGCACCACCTCGATCTGCCCGTGATAATCCTGGGCGATCGGAGTGAACACGTATGCCGTGGCCGCCTCGCCGAAGCTCATATACTTCCCGTTCCTGGCGATGCCGACCACCTGCAGCAGCGGCCCGTTTTTGACTTCGGAAAATCGCCGGCCCAGGGCGCGCTCGGGAGATTGCCAGTATCGCCGCGCCATAGTCTCATTGATCACCGCTACCCGCACGGACGAATCCGTGTCGCGATCGTCAATCTCCCGGCCGGCGATGATCCGCGTGCCCATAGTCTCGAAATATCCGGAGCTGACGCGGCTGTGTCCCGCGATATTCTGCTCCTGCTCCGATCGCGGGACCCACCCTTCGGGATAAATGGTGACCGGCCCGCCGTAGGCATCGAGCGGCAAGGGAAACGCGAAGGCTGCTCCATCGACCCCGGGAAGGGAGCGCAGCCGCTCCATCAGGGATCGCTGCAGTACCGTTTCCCGCTGCCGGTCGTAGCCTTGCAGCACCGGATTTATGGTGAACATCGAAATGCCGGTGCGATAAAATCCCGGGTCCACATTGCCGGCGAATTGCATGCTGCGCAGAAACAAGCCGCCGACGATCAACAGCACCAGAGAGAGCGCCACCTGCGCCATCACCAGTACGTTTCCGCTGCGTCCGCCGCGGCCTGGACCAGCGTCGCCCTTGATCACCGACGCCTGATCTACTCCTGATGCCCGCAGCGCCGGCGCCAGACCGAAAATCACCGCCGCGATCATGGCGACCGCGATCGCGAAGACGAACATTTTCGGATCGATGCGGGCCGTATCGGCGAGGTCCACGGTTTGAAAATCGAGCGAAGGATAAAAGCGCAGCAGCAGATCGTTGAACCACAGGGAGAACAGCACACCGCCAATTCCCCCGGCGAGCGACAGCACGATACTTTCCGTCAGCAGCTGGCGGACGATTCGTCCGCGCGTCGCGCCCACCGCTACGCGAATCGCCACCTCCCGCGCCCGAGCCGTTCCGCGAGCGAGCAGAAGATTGGCGACGTTCGCGCAGGCGATCAACAATACCAGCAGCACAACGCCGCCCATGATCGCAGTGGTCGCCGGGACGATGCCGGTGGTGAACATCCACGGCTGGGTTCTCGCGCCTCCGGCCATGGCATGCACCGTCAAATCGCCGTCGGTCTTGGGATATTCCTTGGCCAGTTGCCGAGCGACCACGTTTAACGCGGCCTCCGCCTGGCGCCGCGTCACGCCCGGCTTCAGGCGGCCGCGCATTTCGATCCAGCGGCTATCGCGTCCGTCCAGATAATTCCCGCCCCGCGGCGCGATCGCCTGCTGCACCGTCACCGGAACCCACACGTCGGGCACGAAGTGAAACAGGCCGGTGCCGATGAATCCGCGCGGCGCGACGCCGACGATAGTGAACGTCTGATCCTCCATGCGGATCGTCTTGCCCGCAATGTTCGGATCGCCGTGAAAGCGCCGCTGCCAGAATGCGTAGGTGATCACGCACACCGGCTTGGCGCCCTGCACCAGATCTTCATCGGAGGTAAAACCTCTTCCCACCACCGGATGTACGCCCAGGCCGGAAAAGAAGTCGGCCGTAACCACCTCGCCCCAGATCATTTCCGCCCGGTCGCCTTCGGTAACGGTCAGGGGAAATCCAGTGGAGCCCGTCAAATCGGACAGGCCGGTATCCTGCTTCCGATAATCCAGGAACTGTGGATAGGAGAACCCTTCGGCATTGACTCCCCAGTTGGGAGCCGTGACATAAATGGCGACCAGGTTCTCGGGATGATCCACCGGCATCGGACGCAGTAGGAACGCATTGACAATCGCGAAGATGGCCACGTTCGCGCCGATCCCCAGGGCCAGAGACGCCACCACCACGGCGGTGAATCCCGGCGACTTCGCGAAAACCCGGAGGGAATAGCGAAGGTCCTTCCACAGGTTATCCATGACGGTGGACGTAGCAAACTCAGGGCCCCGCGCAAGTGATTGCAGCCGTTCGACCCCGGGTGCGCCGGATGTCCCGAGTTTGGGATCTCCCGTCCGATTCCGTATACTCGTGCGATATGAATCGCGATCCGTTTCTGGCGGCGGCCATCGAGGAAGCCAAAAAAAGTTTAGCGGAAGGCGGCATCCCGATCGGTTCGGTGCTGGTCCACCAGGGGAAAATCATCGGCCGCGGCCACAACATGAGGGTCCAGAACGGCAGCCCCATCGATCACGGAGAGATGAATTGTCTTCGAAATGCCGGACGTTTACAGGCCGAAGTGTATCGCGAATGTATCATTTACTCGACTCTGTCCCCTTGTCCCATGTGTGCCGGAGCGATCGTGCTATATAAAATCCCACGAGTTATCATCGGGGAGAACCGGACATTTATGGGCGCTGAAGATTATATGCGCAGTCAGGGAATTCATATTGAGATCCTGGACGACCCCCGGTGTATAGACCTCATGCGGGCCTTCATAGCCGCCCAACCCAAACTGTGGCAAGAGGATATAGGTATCTAACAGCCTTGCCGCCAGGGTTTGATAATGTTAGCATTTGCTTAAATGCAAACAGAACAGATTGTTGCACTTCTGATCGCGGAACGCGATCGTTTGAATCACGCGATCCAGGTGCTCCAGGGGCACTCATCCGCCAAGGCGGCCTCGCCGAAACCGGCCTCCGCCGCCGCTAAAGTTCAGAAGCGCAAACCTCGCACCGCAGCCCAGCGCAAAGCCCAATCCGAGCGCATGCGCGCCTTCTGGGCCGCGCGCCGCAAACAAAAAGCCAAGTAGGTAATGACAACTGGCTCAAATCCACCAGCACGGTGGATATGGGCCAGATTCGCTTGGTGTTAATCACTCCAAGTTATTGATTTAGCGACTACAAACTTGTGGCGAGCCACATGCATTGTTCCTGGTGGCAATCCAATGGAGAGTAGCCGCTATGCAGAAGATCTCGTCTAAGACATACAGTTTCATGATTGCAGCGCTGGCCATGACCGCGCTCGCGCAGGACCAGACCGCCCCGCCTCCGCCTCCGCAGCAGAGTTCCCAAAACGGAGGATGGCGGCACGTCGGCGATTCGAATCCGTCGCCGGATTTAAACACCGCGCCGCCGGCTCAACCACCCGCATTTCAGGGGAATCCGGACCTTCAACCGCCGCCGCCTCAACCGGGGCCACAGGCTGCGGTTCCGCCGCAGTTAACCATCAAGCCCGGCGCGTATGTGACGGTGCGGCTCAATAACTATCTCAGTTCCGATAAGAGTCAGGCTGGCGATGCGTTTTCGGCCACGCTGGTGCGGCCGATCATCGTCGATGGAGTCGTGGTCGCCGCGCCCGGGCAGACGCTCGGCGGTCGCGTGACCGAGGCTAAGAAAGCCGGCCGCGTGGAAGGAACGTCGCGGCTCGGAATTGAGTTGACCGATCTGCCGGTGGTCGACGGCCAGCAGGTTCCGATCAAGACCCAATTCATTTCCCGCAACGGACCGACCTCGACCGGTCGAGATGCAGGCGCGATCGCCGGCACCACTGCGGTCGGCGCCGCCATCGGAGCAGGCGTCGGCTGGGGCACGGGAGCAGCCATCGGAGCAGGCGCAGGCGCCGCCGCTGGAATTCTCGGCGTGCTACTGACGCGCGGCCATCCGACCATTCTTGGTCCGGAAACGCTGCTGACCTTCCGCGTCGAGCAGCCGGTCACGATCGCGACCGATCACGCGCCCAATGCGTTCCGTTTCGTGAATGAAACCGATTATCAGACGCAGCAGCCTCGGCTGCAAGCGAGGCCGGGCTATGGTCCGCAACCTCCGCCTCCTGGCGCGGGCTATTATGCTCCGGGCTACGCTTATCCTTACTATCCCTACTACCCGTATTACTGGGGAGCCCCGGGAGTCTATTTAGGCTTCGGCGGATACTGGGGCCACGGATTCTACGGGCGTGGATTTTACGGCGGCCGGGGATTCCGGCGTTAACCAACTGAGCTAATCAAGTTCCTTCCGCAGCACCATGGGCCGGGGATCAACATCCCCGGCCATTTTTTTGCTGCTCTGGACACATAACACCCATCATGCGATACTCATGTGGAATCACAACAGGAGCGCAATATGGCCGATGCAAAACTCGATCTTCTCCAAGGCACGCTGGACCTGATGGTTCTTCAGACTCTGGAAACCATGGGCCCGTTGCACGGTTACGGGATCGCGCGCCGCATCGAGCAGTTGAGTAAAGACCAGGTTCAGCTTAACCAAGGGACGATTTACGCATCGCTGGTGCGCCTTCAACAGCGCGGGTGGATTTCAGCGGCATGGGGAGTTTCCGATAACAACCGAAAAGCCAAGTATTACTCGATCACCAGGGCGGGGAAGCGCCAAGTGATAGCGGAAAGGTCCAATTGGGAGCGTCTCGCGACGGTGATCGGACGGGTGCTCGCCGCCGGAGAAGGTCAATGACGACCCGGGAAGCCTGCGCGCGGCTGGTCGCGTATTTCCGCAAGCGGGACCTTGATCGCGACTTCGACGAGGAAGCGGCAGCTCATATCGACCTGCTCACTCAGGATTTGATTCGCCAGGGCATGACGTTACCGGAGGCCCGCCGGGTGGCGCGGGTGAAGTTCGGAGGAATTGAGGCGGCGAAGGAGCAGCATCGCGACTCTCGCGGGCTGCCCTGGCTGGACGGCGTGATGCAGGATGTCCGCTTCGCGATTCGAGCCATGATGCGCAGCCCCGGATTTACGTTCACCGCCGTCGCGATGCTGGCTCTCGGGATCGGCGTCAACGTGATTGTGTTCACAGTGACGGACGCGGCGCTGTTCCGCGGATTTCCTCTGGTCCGCGAAAACAACCGGTTGGTCTATTTGACCAGTGGTTCCGGCTGTTGCACCTCGTATCCGGACTTTGTCGACTGGCGCGCTCAGGCAAAATCCTTCGACGGGATGGCGGCGGTGCATGGCTTGCAGAAATCCTACAGCGACGGCCGGGGGTTCGCCGAGACCTACATCACCACCGACGTCAGCGCCGACACGTTCCATCTTGTTGGTCAAAGGCCCATTCTGGGGCGGGATTTCACGCAGGCCGATGAGATTCCGGGGGCTCCGCCCGTGGCCATCTTGCGCTACAGCTTCTGGCAGCGGCGCTACGGCGGAGATTCAGGCATCATCGGCCGCTCGGTCCGAATCAACGGCGAGTTGACCACGATTATCGGGGTGATGCCGCGAGGGTTTTCTTTTCCGCAGAATCAGGAGCTATGGATGCCGATGCTGCCTCCGCCGGGTCCTCCCGTGCGGGTACGCCCGGACACTTGGTTTGTATTCGGCCGTCTGGCTGAGGGCGCGACGTTTCGCACCGCTCGCGCGGAGATGGAAATTATCGGCCGCCGTCTGGCGATCGCTTATCCTCGTAACGACCGGGGGCGGGACTTACAGCCGCATCTGCGCAATTTCCACGAATTCTTTATCGGTCCGAACTCGACCACCATTTACGAGGCGATGCTGATCGCGGTCGGCTTTGTGCTGCTGATCGCCTGCGCCAATCTGGCGAACCTTCTGCTGGCCCGCGCGATCGGCCGTTCCCGCGAAATTTCCGTTCGCATCGCGCTCGGCGCGGGACGCTGGCGCATCATTCGTCAACTCCTGATTGAAAGCCTGATGCTGTCTTCCCTGGGCGGAGCCGCCGGCTGGTGGGTCGCCAAATGGGGTGTTCGGATCTACTCCTTGGCTGTCACGGGTTCGAGTATTTCAGATTCCATCGCCGGCAATTGGTTCGACAATGTTCTCAATTACACGCTGGACTACCGGATCCTTGCATATCTGGTGGCGATCTCCGTCGGAACCGGGATTCTGTTTGGACTGGCACCGGCCGCCCGGCTTTCGAAACTCGACGCTAACACGGCTTTGAAAGAAGGCGCCCGAGGCGCGGCAGGAGGACGCCGCGGTAAGCGCCTTTCCGCGATGCTGGTGATCGGAGAGATGGCGCTGGCCATGATGTTGCTCGCGGGTGCCGGAGTCATGATCCGCAGTTTCCTGAATATCTACAACGCCAACATCGGAGTCAGGACGGATCATGTGCTGGCGGCGCTGTTCAGTCTCCCTGAGGACCGGTATGCGAGCCCGCGGGAGCAGTCCTCCTTTTACGATCGCCTTCAATCTCGCCTCGCGGCGCTGCCGGGCGTCGAATCCGTCACCATCGCCAATAGCATCCCGACCAACGGAGCCAGAAAGTTTCCCTATGAGCTCGACGGCGCGGATCCGGTGGAGCAGCAGAACCGTCCGGTCATTCCGGTTATGGTGACCGGCCCCGGCTATTTCCGCACCTTGGAGACCGCTATACTCTCGGGCCGCGACTTTACTGAGCGAGACGGAATCACGGGGATTCCGGTGGTTATTGTGAATCAACGGTTCGCGAGCGAGTATTGGCACGGACAGAATCCACTCGGGAAGCGGCTGCGGTTGTTCAACGGGGTCACGCCGGAGGCCTGGCTGACGGTGATTGGCGTCGCGCCGGATATCGTTCAGAACGACTTCACGCGGCAACAGATCGACTCGCTGATCTATCTCCCCTACCGCCAGATGCCCGCCGCGACCATGTGGGTTCTGGCGCGGACGCGAGTTCCTCCCGCAAACCTGGCCAACGATTTTCGACGCGAGGTCCAGGCGATCGATCCCGACCTGCCAACCGGCCTGGGACCATTTCCGCTCGATGGGTATCTGGCTTGGAATTATCAGTACCGGGGAATCAGCGGCGTCCTGTTCCTGACTTTGGCGGGCATTGCACTGCTGCTCGCGTCGATCGGTCTGTATGCGGTGGTGGCTCATTCGGTCGGCGAGCGGACGCAGGAAATCGGAATTCGCATGGCTGTGGGCGCCACCACGCGCGATATTCTCCGGCTGGTGTTCACGCAGGGCATTCTTCCGCTCGAAATCGGTCTGGTGGTCGGGCTGGCCGGTTCTCTGGCGGTGAATCGTCTGCTGAAGTCCACGCTGGTTCACGTCTCGCCTTTCGACCCGCTCACGTTCGTGATCGCGGCTTCCGTGCTGGTCATGTCAGCGACACTCGGTTGTTGGATTCCGGCGCGCCGGGCGATGAACGTGGATCCTGTCGTGGCGCTGCGGCACGAATAGGTCTACATTGAGGAATGCCGCTCGCCGCGGCTGGAATTTCATTGACAGGAGACCCCATGCACCGATCGATCGCCCCCGCCGCTATTCTGACGCTGTTGATTGGCTTCACCGGTTCGGCATTCGCGCAGGACGCGAAGCCTTTGGCCGTACCCGGCGCCGCCGTCGCCAAAGAAGTTCCCAATGCTCAGGAACTTCCGGATCCCAACTTAACCTACAAGGTCCTGTTCGACGTCTCCAAAGCAGCTCCGAAAATGGACCAGGTGAACCCGATGTTGGAGGGTCTGGCGCGTTACGTCAACACTCTGGACAAATGGGGAGTGCCCGCCGACCATCGCAAACTCGCGGTGATTTTCCACCAGGCCGGTGTTCAGGTGATCCTCACCAATGAGGCGTACAAGGAACGCAACGGGCACGATAACCCGAACATTCCGCTGATTCAGGCGCTGAAGAAGGCCGGCGTCGAGTTCCATCTCTGCGGCCAGGGCATGCTGGCGAACAAGATCGATCCGAAGATGGTTCTGCCCGAGGTCCAGGTGGATCTTTGGGCATTAGTGACCATTGTCAACTTCGAAACTCGGGGCTACATGCGCATTGGCAATTAGGCCGGCAGGTTTTTCAGCTTCCGTTTCAGCCACATCCCGCTTGCACGGCAAGAGGAATTCGAAGGCCCGCCCTACACTTGGATCAAAGCCCGGCTGTTGCCTAACTTAGTTCTTTGACATTTTGAATTTTTGCGTTTCCGCTACACTCTTGAAAGTATGCTGCGTACGGTGCGCGCAACTCGCTACGTGACTCCGCTTCGGGAAGGAGGGTCCTTGCCGGCCATCGTCGAGGCGGACGATCTGGGGATGTACGTTCTGAAATTCCGCGGCGCGGGACAAGGTCCGTTGGCCCTGGTGTCGGAGTTGATCGCGGGGGAAATTGGGCGCGCGCTGGGGCTGCGGGTTCCGGAGTTGGTGCTGATGGAAATCGACGAGGCGCTGGGGCGCAATGAGCCGGATCCGGAGATTCACGATCTGCTGAAGGCCAGCGTGGGGCTGAACCTGGCGCTCGACTACCTGCCGGGGTCCACAATGTTCAGTCCGGCGGCCGGAGACAAAGCGGGCTCGGAGGTAGCGTCGCTGGCGGTGTGGTTCGACGCATTCGTCACCAATGTGGACCGCACCATCAAGAATCCTAATCTGCTGTACTGGCACAAGAATCTGTACTTCATCGACCACGGTGCGGCGTTATATTTTCATCACAACTGGCCGGTGGATGCCGCTGGCCTGGAACAAGCCGCGCGGTCGGCGTTTGCGCCGATCCGGTTTCACGTTCTGCTCCCGTGGGCGAGCGCCATCGAACAAGCGGAACAAATCGCGCATGGCCTGTTGACCAAAGCAAAATTCAGCGAAATTCTGGACGATGTTCCCATCGACTGGCTTTTGCCCGAGCCCGGCGCTTCCATTCCGGCCGCAAAACGGGCGGCGTACGTGGACTTTTTCATCCGGCGCCTTGAGGCGTCTTCAAACTTTGTCGAGGAGGCGCTGCGTGCCCGAGCTGATCTCGTATGATTACGCGATAATTCGGGTGGTCCCACGCGCCGAGCGCGAGGAGTTCATCAATTGCGGCGTCATCCTGTTTTGCCCGGAGCGGAAATTTCTGGATGTCCGGCTGCATTTGGATGAGCAGCGGCTGCGCGCGCTGTGGCCGGAAAGCGACGCCGCTGAAATCGCGCGTCATCTGGAAGCGTTTCCGAAAATCTGTTCGGGCGATCCGGAGGGAGGTCCGATCGCGCAGCTCAGTCAGCGCGCGCGATTCCACTGGCTGGTGGCGCCGCGCAGCACGGTGATCCAGATCTCGCCGGTCCACAGCGGGTTATGCGGTTCGCCGGAACAGTCGCTGGAGCATCTTTTTCGAGGCTCAGTTCCGCTGCCGGGCGCAATCGCGCCGTCCGCGTAACTATGCCTTCAGTGCAAGAGGTTTCGCGGCCGGGCGCGTGGACGGCGTTCTGGCGCGGCGTGGTTCGTTTTCAATCCGACAAGCTGGATGCCAAGCTCGCGCTGCGGAATACCATCGGCGTGACGCTGCCGCTCGTCCTGGGGGCGGCGATGGGATCGGTGGCGGGCGGATTGATCGCTTCGTCGGGGGCGCTGAACGTTGCTTTTCGCGACAACCAGTCTCCGTATCCGGAGCGGGCGCGCCATCTTACGATCGCGAGCATCATCGCCGGGCTCGCGGTGTTCCTGGGATCGCTCAGTGGAAACAATCCTGTGCTGGCGGTTCTGATCGCGACGGGATGGGCATTCGCGGCGGGAACGCTGGTCGCGCTGGGGCAGTCGGCGGGCGATCTGGGATTAATGAGCCTGGTGATGCTTTGCGTGTATTCGGCGGTGCCGCTTCCATGGCATCAGGCCGCATTGTCCGGGCTGGCCGCGTTCGGAGGCGGGCTGCTGCAAACGATTCTCGCGGTCGCGTTGTGGCCGCTGCGCCGCTATGTACCGGAGCGAAGGGCGATGAGCAGCCTGTTCGCGGAACTGGCGCGGACGGCGAAGTCGCCTCCCGCTCATGCGGCGGAGGCGGTGCCGGGAACGGCACAAAGCAACCAAGCGCAGAGTTCGCTGGCGTCGCTGGCGCGCGACGAATCGGTGGAAAGCGAGCGTTTTCGATTCCTGCTGAGCCAGGCCGAGCGGATCCGGATGAGTCTGCTGACGCTTTCCCGGTTGCGCATCCGCTTCGAGCGCGAACCGGACGGCGGAGATGCGGCGCGGCTGGTCGAACGGTGCTTCGAGATTTCCGCCGGCGTGCTTTCGGCACTGAGCGACGCGCTCGAATCGGGGCGCGCTCCGGGCGATCATCTGGAAGAATGCCGGGAACTGGACCAGCTCGCCGAAGGGCTTCGCGACGATCATTCCAATGCGCCCCAGCTTCAAGCGATGCTTCACGACGCGCGGTTCCAGATCGACGCGCTGGCGGGGCAGCTCCGCTCAGCGCTCGATTTAACGTCGAACGCGACTCCTTCGGGCACCGCGGAATTCGCGCGGCGGGAATCGCGAAAGCCGTGGATGCTGCAATTGCGCGGCACGATGGCGACGCTGCGCGCGAATTGGAATCTGGAATCGGCGGCGTTTCGGCACGCGGTGCGGCTGGCGGTATCGATCGCGGCCGGCGACACGATTGCGCGCGGCTTCGGCATGAGCCGGTCCTACTGGATCCCGATGACCATCGCCATCGTGCTGAAGCCTGACTTCGGATCCACCTTCAGCCGGGGAGTACTGCGCCTTGGCGGCACGTTCCTCGGCGTGATCTTCGCGACGGCGCTATTTCATCTGCTGCCGCCGCCGCTGGCGATGCAGATCGCGACCATCGCCATTCTGATGTTCGTGCTGCGCTGGATCGGCGGTGCGAATTACGGAGTGTTCGCGGTGCTGGTGACGGCGCTGGTGGTGTACCTGCTGGCGCTGCGGGGAACGGTGACGCCGGCCGAGGCGATGCGGGCCCGCGCGATCAACACAGCGGTCGGCGGAGTGATCGCGCTGCTGGCGTATGCGGCATGGCCGACCTGGGAGCGGCACCAGGTGTCTGAGGCGATGGCCGCGATGCTCGACCGGTTTCGCGATTATTTCCGTGAGTTGCACGGAAGCTTTCAACGGAACGAACCTTATGCTCCGGCGCTCGATCGGGCGCGAGTGGCGGGGAGGTTGGCGCGCACGAATCTGGAAGCGTCCATCGAACGGGCGATGGGGGAGCCGGGCGTGTCGCAGGAGAGTATCGACCTGTTGAAGGCGATGCAGGCGAGCTCGCATCGTCTGGCGTACGCGCTGCTGGCGCTGGAGGCGGGAATCGCGGGCAGCAGTTGGGCGCCTCCACGGGACGCATTCGCGCCGTTCGCCCGGGATGTCGAGCTGACGCTGTTTTATCTGGCAAGCGCGTTGCGCGGGTCGCCGCTGGAGGCTGAGGCGCTGCCCGATTTGCGCGAAGATCATCACGCGCTGGTGCATTCAGGCGATTCACAGACCGATCGCTACGCACTGGTGAACGTGGAGACGGATCGAATCACCAATAGCTTGAATACGCTGAGCGGGGAAATCCTGAGGTGGAGCAGGTTTCCGTCTAACCACGATTAAAAAAGATCCCGCAGGGCGAATCCTTTTGCGATTCAAGGGAAACTAGTATTCAGAATGACCGACGGGGACTTCCGCGACGCGTTTCACTGCCATAAACAGGTGGTGTACCGCTTTGCGTACCGGATGACCGGGTCGGGTTCGACGGCGGAGGACATCGTGCAGGACTGCTTCGTCGCGTTGTGGAAGAAGCCCTCGGCATATGATCCGCAACGGGGTGCGATGCGCTCATTTCTACTGGGCATGGCTCGCAACATGGTGCTCAAGCGGTGGCGCGATGAACGGCCCTATGACTCGGCGGAATACGAATCGGCGGCCTGTTTGCCGGTTGACGTGATCGGACTGGAACGCGACGCGGCGGTGGCGTCGGCGGTCGGGATGCTGCCGCCACTGCAGCGCGAAGCTTTAGTGCTCGCCGAATACGAAGAGATGTCGCTCGATGAGATCGGCGCGGTGACGGGGGCGGAAGTGGCGGCGGTGAAATCGAGACTGCACCGGGCGCGCCAGAACCTCCGCCGGATGCTGGCTCCGTTGTTGGACACTCAAAAAATCGAATCGAAAGGCGCTTCCCATGGAATCGAAAAATGATTCTGAGTTGAACGAACTATTGCGGGAGTGGAAGGCACCCGAGCTTCCTGCGTCCCTGGAGACGCGGGTGTTTCGGTCGCGGCGCACCGGATTCACAGGGCTGCTGAAAGGATTGGTGCGGGGATACGTGCGGGTGCCGGTGCCGGTGGCGTGCTGCCTGCTGGTGTTGATTGCGGCAGAGACCTGGCGGATCGTGAGCCCTTCCGGGACCTCGGGATGCTCAGCGGTTGCGATTCAAGCGCCGGTCAGGACTCCGCCGGACGCGAGGAGATCCGTGCCGTCCACCAGCTGTGCGACGGATTCGGCCTGTTAGTTTCCATACTTCTACAACAAAGGACAAAACAATGAATTGGATTTCCAGTTTAGGGATGCTCGTGTGTCTGGCCGCGCCGGGGTTCGCGAAGCCACCGGTGCCGCGCACGGCGGCCGAGTTTCGAATTACAGACGCGTCCGGGAAACAGGCCCAGTTGAGCAGCTATCGCGGCAAAGTGGTGCTGGTGCAGTTCCTCTATACCACTTGCGTGCACTGCCAGGCGACGGCGCGGATGTTCACCAAACTGCAGCAGGAGCTCGGCCCCAAGGGGCTGCAAGTGGTGGGGGTTGCTTTCAACTCTGAAGCTCAAGGCAAGCCCGATGCGGTGGCCGACTTCGTGGCTTCGAACCAGGTCGGGTTTCCGGTCGGGACCGCATCGATGGACTCGGTCCTGGGGTATCTGGGCGTCTCGATTATGGACCGCTTCGTGGTGCCTCAGATCCTGGTGATCGATCGAAATGGCATGGTCCGCGCGCAGAGCGAGGCCTCGGGCACGGCGGAACTGCAAGACGAATCGTATATGCGGTTACTGATCGAGAAGCTGCTCGCGGAACGTCAAAAGCCGCGCGCGACGACCACTGCGGGCTTATCGCGCCAGCGCGACCGCCAGTAACAAACCCCGCTGCGTGCCGAGATAGGAATCCTTGGTGTCGAACGCTTCGCCCAGCGAATGCGCTCCAGTGCCCCGGCCGCCTCCGCCGATGGTGATGGCCGGGATGCTCATATTCATCGGCACGTTCGAATCGGTGGAACCCTCGCCCAGGTGGCCGTTGAAGCCGAACATCTTGGATACCGCGACGGCCGTGATCACGATCGCCGAATCAGGCGGGGTGATGCCGGCGGGGCGCAGGCCGACCATCTCATTCGACAGAGTCACGGGGCCCCGGCCGTTCCAGCGCTTGTTCTCTTCCTGGACGGCTTCCTCAATCGCGGCCTTGAACTTGGTGTTGACGGCTTCGAGAGAAGTCTTGTCAGAGGAGCGCATGTCGACTTCCATCCAGCATTCGAAGGGAATCGCGTTGACCGACGTGCCTCCGCCGACGCGGCCGACGTTGAACGTGGTCTTCGGCGTGGTGGGGACTTCGAAATTGTCGATTTTGGCGATGGCGCGTCCCATGGCCTGAATCGGATTCGCCATGCCGAAGGCTCCGAAACTGTGGCCGCCGGGACCCTTGAATTCGGTGCGATAACGATAGCTTCCGACTCCGGTGGTGGTGACGCCGAGTCCGGTTCCGTCCACTGAAATGAATTTATCGATCTGGCCTTTGAGGGAATCGTTAAACAGATTCTTGGTGCCGCGCAGATCGCCGAGGCCTTCTTCGCCGGTGTCGGCGACGAAAGTGATGGTCCCGGGGGTCTTCACGTTCCCTTCCTTAAGCGCCTGAATGACGCCGAGCATGACCACCAGTCCGCGGCAATCGTCGCCGATGCCGGGCCCTTTCAGCATGGTGCCGTCGCGACTCACTTTAACATTGGTGCCTTCGGGGAAGACGGTATCCTGATGCGCCGAGAAAACCAGGTTGGGATGCGCCGATGCGCCGGGCCGCACGCCGATCACGTTGCCGGCTTTATCCATCCGGACATTTTCGAGTCCCAGGGATTTGAAGATGCGTTCGAGCTCGTGGCCGCGGACTTCCTCCTTGAACGGAGGGGCGGGGATTTCGCAGATGCGAATCTGCTCGTCGATGAAATGCGGCTCGTTCTTCTTCACGGCGTCGAGGGCGGCCTTGACGGTGGGGTCCTCGGCCAGACGGGAGGCATCCTGAGCGATCGCGAGAGTCGCGGTTGCGGCGGCCAGCGTCAGGCAGGCGAGAAAATTCAATCGGAACATAAGAAAAAGAGTAGCATTACGGGCGAACGCGCGCGGCGGAAACCTTGGCGTCCTCGCGTGTGAACTGAAAGCGCAGCAGCCAGGACTGCGGGGCATCGGACGGAGTGAACTTCCATTGCCTGGCGGCTTTGAGCGCGAAGCCGGCAAAATAGCGGCTGCCGGTGCGCCCATCGATTTTCGCGGCAGTCACCGCGCCCGATGGATCGACGTCGACGCGCACGGGTACCAATACCTTGCCGTGAATGGTGTGCATGGCTTTCACCGGAACGTCCGGCATGGGTTGCTCGAGAATACCCGGCGTGGAGGAAGGAGCGGTGGTCGTGGATGTCGGGGATTGGGCGGTGGTCTTGCGCTCGGCTTTAGTCCGGCTGCGGCGATCGTGAGTGGGCTTGGGCTGGATCGGCTCCGGTTCAGCCTTGGCTTGCGGCTCCGGATTCGCTTGCGGCTGCTGTATCGGTGGAGGAGCGGGGGACGGCGCGGTTTGGGCGACGGCTGGGGCGGATCGCGGCGCGGGCGCCGGTTCCGCGCGACGGGTGTTGCGCGCGATCAACAAAAGAATGCCGGCGACCACGAGCACCACCGCCGGCACAACGAACCGCCAGACGGGAGGACTGGGCGCCGCGGCGCGAACCGGCATCCGTCCGTCGAGCCGGGTGGCGATTTCCGGAATGGTCCAGCGAGTTTGCGGATTCGGATCGAGGGCGTGCCGGGTGATATCGAGGAAGGGCTGCGGCAGGGGACTATCGAGCGCGGTGTTGAATACGGCGCCGAGCATGCGCACGTCCTCACCGGGGTCGCCCGATGGACGGACACTGTCGATCGACAATTTCAAAGTGTCGCCGACGGCGAGAAAATTCGAGGCTTTGACCTGCCCATGGGCAAGATGCTGACCGTGAAGATAGGCGAGCACGTCTAGCATGGTCGCCAGCACGTCGCGCGCTTCGGTGGGAGTCAAGCGGCGCTCGGCCAGCACTTCCGCCATGGTTTCTTCGGCGTACTCGGTGACCAGATAAATCACCGGCGTGCCCTTCACGTCGGAACGCCCGGAAGCGAGGATGCGCACCAGGTGCGGATGACTGAGCCGGGCGGCGTCTTGCCACGCTGCGAGCTGCGCGTCGCCCCCAGTGCCGGTCGCTGGAATCAATTTGATAACAGCGTGACGGCGGCTGAAATCGGTCTGGTAGACCGCTCCCGTTTCGCCTTCGCCAAGGTAACGGTCGAGGCGGTAGACGCCGTCAACGATGCTACCTTCCCATCGTTGGGTTTGGTGGAGTTTCGCGTTCACCAAACAGCCATTGTAATCGAGAGCGGAGGGCGATCCAAAATGGAGGCGGCGCGGAACCGGGTGATCCGGACCGCGCCGCGGAACGATTCGATATGCAGCAGATGTTAGAACACGAGCTTGCCGCTTAACTGGGCGACGCGCGGCGATGCGTTGAAGCCCAGCAGCGAGCCATACGGGCTGGTGGGCGAGCTTACCAGGCTGGTGAACTGGCCGAAGGTCGGATCGCCGAGGCTGTTGTCGGGGATCTCGAAATTCGGGTGATTGAAGACGTTGAAGGCCTGGACGCCGACGGAGAGGATCATTCCTTCGCGCAGTTTGAAGCCTTTATAGAGGCTCATGTCCATGTCAAAGAAATGCGGACCACGGTACTGGTTGCGGGTCTGCGGAGAGATGCCGCTGAAGGCGGTGAAACTGTCGGCTCCGCTGTTGAGGAACGCGTTCGCGTTCAGGCAGGGGGTATTCACGGCGGATGCGCCGCATCCATTAGGCTCGGCGGCGCCGCCGCCGGCCAGAGGCGTGGCTAAGATGGTGCTGCCGCCGTTGCCGAGTCCGCCGTTCCAATAGCCGTCGATGATGGAGAAGGGAAGTCCGCTGCGCCAGAAGGCTTTGCCGGAATATTGCCACCCGCCGAGGATCGCGTTCAGAGCGGAGTTATGCAGACGATAGGCCGGCGCGTATACCCAATCCGCGCTGAAGGAATGGCGGATGTCGTAATCGGCGTTGCCGTAGTTGTTTGCCGCGAGGCTGATCGGGTTGATCTGTCCGAGCAGCGAGTCGGCGGTGCTGGCCTTGAAGATTCCTCCGTTAGAGACTTCGTCGAGGGCATGCGACCAGGTGTAGTTCAGGTGCGCGGTCAGTCCATGGGAGAACTGTTTCCGGAAAGTCGCGGTGAGGCCATCGTAATTGGCGATGGCGCCGCTAAGGATCTGGGTCACCTGTCCGTAGTTGTTGTCCGGCGCCGCGGCGGGAATTCCCGGGACGCCGGGGAAGACCTGATACAGATCGTATGCGTTGGGCCAATTGTTGGTATACGGGATCCGGCTGCTGTGGTTGCCGACGTAATTGACCGCCAGCACCATCGAGGAGCTGAGCTGGCGCTGGACCTGCAAATTCCATTCCTCCACCATGGGCGCGTGCATGGTGCCGACGACGGAGGTGAAGCTCGGCTGCGCGAATACGGATCCCAGACTCTTCAGCGAGCTGGAGATCTGCGCGTAGGTTTCATTAATGGCGAAGGCATTCGCGGAATTCTGCCAGATGGAAGCTCCGCCCTTCGGACCAGGATCGAACGGGGCAACGCCGGCCGCGGGACGGACGCGAATCGGTACAGACACCGGAGGATTCGCCAGGAAGTTGTCGACAATTCCGGCAGAGAGCGGGTCGTAGAAGATGCCAAAGCCTCCGCTGATGACGGTCTTGGCGCCTTTGCCGGGCGACCAACTGAAGCCGACGCGCGGCGACCAGTCGAGCGCATCGACGCCGGGGAAAGCCTGGTGGCGGCCGTAGGAAATATCGCTGCTGTAGGGGACGCTGCCGGGATTCGCGTTGGTCGCGCTCGGCAGACTTGAGAACGCGCTGGTGAAATTCGCGAAGCAATTGAACTGGCAGACTGGATTCGAATTACGCTCGGTGCGGAGGCCGAGCGTCAGCTTGAGGTTCGACTTCACGTGCCAGTCGTCATTGAAGTACATGCCGAGGCCCCACATGGCGATGGGAACGTCGTTGGCCAGGTTCAACGACTGGCGGTATTGGTAGGCCAATCCATCGACGAATTGCTGCAGGCCGCTGTTGGTGTATCCGAAGTAAACCGTCGGGCTGTCGTAGAAAAAAGTATGATCGCTGACGTCGTAACGGCGGAAATTGGCTCCGAACTTGAGGTCGTGCGATCCCAGCGCGAAGGTCGCGTCATCGATGAATTGATACTGGGTGATGTTGCGTCCTTGCGGGAACTCGTACATCGGGTTGAACCCGGTAAACGGAACCACTCCCTGGGTGATGATGCCGTAAGGAAACGTCGAGTTGGCCAAATCATGGTTCTGCGAGAATTGCGCGACGTAGTGGCTGAAGGAGGCCAGGAATTGGTTGGTGGAGCGCGGGCCGAAGATGTGTGTTTCGCTGAACTGGTTGTCGTAGGACGGCTGCTGCGAGATCGCATTGAAGGCCGGGCTGATCGGATCGAGGATGGTCGGCTGAGTGCCGTGATCCAGCTTCCAGCGGAAGAACGCGGTGTCCTTCTCACTGATCATGTAGTCGATTTTGGTGCTGAGGATCCATTCCGAGGCAAGCGCGCTTGGCGCGGCTTCGTAGCGCGCGGCGCAGGCCTGGGTGGCAGGATTGAATCCGGCAAGGTTCATAGATTTGCAGGAGCTGCTGTTGGCGAGCGGTTGCGCGGACGAGGCGCCCGGTGCCCCCGCCCAGAGCGAGAACATCTTTTGATAGGTGGTCAGCTCAGACGGTTGTTTAGAAGCAATATTCGAGAGCACCGCGTTGGCGAACGCCGCGGTGGGCAGGGTCACGCTCTGGACATCGGGTAAGACAAAGCGAAGGCCTTCGTTATTCACCACGAAGAACAGCTTGTTCTTCTTGATCGGGCCGCCGAGTTTGGTTCCCCACTGGTTGGCGTTGGCGAAGGGCCGCGGATCGCCATAGTAATTGCTGAAAAAGTCATTGGCGTTCAGGATGCGGCCGTTCCAGTAATACATCGCGTCGCCGTGGAATTCGTTGGTGCCGGAGGAAGTGATGTAGTTGACCTGTGCGCCGGCGAACGTTCCGTATTGCGAACTGTAGGCGTTGGTGATGATGGTGGCTTCTTCGAGATCGTTCTGGCCGAGGCTCAGGTTGGTGGCTCCCGTCTGATTGACGTTGAAGTACGGGTCCATCGCGTTTTCACCGTTGATGGTGAACAGATTCGAGGTGCCGGGAAGTCCATTGACGGAAAAATTGCCGTTGCCACCCTTGGAGGTGACGTTCACGACGACGCCGGGCGCGGTAAAGGCGATATTGGTGATATCGCCGCCGGCGCTCGGCAGACTCCGGACTTCCCTGGGAGAGAAGGCCGTATTGTTACTGGTCTCCGGATTGAGCACGGCGGCCGCTTCGGTAACTTGAATGGTCTGCGCTTCCTGACCGATCTGAAGAGCCAGATCCGCCGTGACCACCTGGCTGACCGCGGCGGAGACTTCGCGCTGCGAGGTCTGAAATCCGACTTTTGCGGCAGAAACGGAATAGTTGCCCGGCTTCAGAAGCGAAAACCGGTAGGCTCCGCTGGCGTTCGTGGTGGTGCTTTGTACCGCTCCGGTGTCCAGGCTCTTCAATGTCACCGCGGCGGCCGGAATGACGGCTCCGCTCGGGTCCGTGACCACTCCGGCGATATCGCCCGAGATCAGCGACTGCGCCGAGGCTGGCATGGACATCACGAACGCCGCCAATATGATAACGACGATTTCCTTCCAACTTCTCCAGAATACTTTTTGATTATTGTTTGTTAAAGACATACACTCTTTTCTGTTCCAGGCGGTACGGACCGCTTCACCCCGTTAAGATTGCTGACGATATTGGGCAATGTGGTGAAAACGCAAGTGCCTTAATGGCTGACAACGCTCTCTACTGCCCTGGTTTTTCGAGACACTCCTACTCCAATGGTTCGGAAGAACGGGGGCGAAACCTTAGGCGGCGGATGCCGGGAAAGGGAACGGCAAGCCTAGGACCCGGTATGCTCTAAGAGAATGAACATATTGGACTTTTCCGGACTTCTATTTGCAATTTCGGCGGCCGCCGGATTTCTGGGCGCGTTGACCGGATTGGGGGGAGGCGTGATCGTGACCCCCGCCTTGACCTTACTGCTCGGTGTGGACCTGCGTTATGCGATCGGCGCGAGTCTGGTCTCAGTAATCGCCACTTCATCAGGCGCGGCCGCGGCTTACGTTCGCGAAGGGTATTCCAACATTCGGATTGGGATGTTTCTGGAAGTGGCGACGACGCTCGGCGCGTTATTCGGGGCGTTTTTGACGACGCGCATTCCCACCTCCGCTTTGGCGGTGATTTTCGGGCTGGTGCTGTTGCATGCGGCGTGGCAATCGACGCGACCGCACGACGACGCCGGTCCGGACCTGGAGATCGATCCTCTGGCGGAACGTCTGAAGCTCGAAGGGCATTATCCAACGAGCCACGGCGACGAGTATTATCGGGCGCAGAACGTTAAGACGGGATTCGGCGTGATGTTCGGAGCGGGGACGATCTCCGGCCTGCTCGGAATCGGATCGGGGGCCTTGAAGGTGATCGCCATGGATCGGGCGATGAAGATTCCGTTCAAGGTGTCGACCACCACCAGCAATTTCATGATCGGCGTGACGGCGGCGGCGAGCGCGGGAATTTATCTCAGTCGCGGCTACATCGATCCGGGGCTGGCGATGCCGGTGATGCTCGGGGTATTGGCCGGATCGCTGTTGGGCGCGCGGATATTGATGGGCGCGCGCACGCATGTGCTGCGCTGGATCTTCGCCATCGTGGTGGGAGTGATGGCGGTGGAGATGATCTACAACGGGGTCAGCAAATGATGAACGACCAGCGAATCGAGATCATCGTGGCGAACCTATTGCGCGCCGGAGTGCTACTGGCGGCGACGGTGGTGCTGATCGGCGGGATTGGTTATCTGGGGCACCATGGACAGGAGGTCCCGGAGTATCGCGTATTCCATGGAGCCGCGGCGAAATACCGCAGCATTGGTCCGATGGCCGCCGCGGCGGCGCAAATGGACTGGCGCGCGGTGATCCAACTGGGGCTGATGATATTGATTGCGACGCCGGTGGCGCGCGTGGGATTCTCATTGGTGGCTTTCGGAGCGGAGCGGGATCGGACGTACGTAGTAATCACGGCGATCGTGCTGGCGATCCTGATCTATGGTCTGGTGGCGCCGCACGGGGGCTGATATACTGCGGGTCGAATGAAGAAGCTGATACTCGGGTGCGTGATGCCGCTGATGCTGCTGGCGGCGGATTTCTGGCAAAGCAAGCCATTCGCGGAGTGGAGTTCGAAAGAAGCGCAGCGGGTGCTGGAGGATTCGCCGTGGTCGCGGCCGTTCTATGTGCCGGTGGAGGTCGCGCCGCCGGGTGGAAAAGGGAAACATCGTGGAATGGGCGAGATTGACGGGCCGGTGAATCCGGCGAAGGGCGGCGGCGTCGAGCCGATGGAGGACGAAGCGGGCGCGGCGCGGCAATTACCCCTAACGGTCCGATGGCAGAGCGCCATCGCGGTGAAACAGGCGGTGGTGCGATTGAAATTCGGCGCGGAAGCGGGATCGTCGGCGGAAGCGCGCAAACTGCTGGAAGGCGAGTCGCCGGAGTATGTGATCGCGGTGGAGGGTCTGACGCCGGCGATGACGGCAGGAGATCTGGCGTCGCTCAACAAGAGTTTACTGGAGCAGTGCTCCTTGAAGACCAAAGGCAGAGCCGCATTGAAGGCGAGCAGCATCGAATTCCGGCGCGCCGCCAAGGGCACCGACGCCTATTTCGTGTTTCCGAAAACGGTGGAGTTCACGTTGAACGATAAAGAAGTCGAATTCAACGCGAGGTTTCCGCTGTTCGCCGTGAATCAGCGCTTCCGCTTGAAGGATATGTCGCTCAACGGCAAGCTCGCGTTGTAAGTGAAGCCTCCGCTGAAGCGATCGTTTTACCTGCGCCCGGCTCCGGAGGCGGCGCGCGCGCTGATCGGGAAGATCATCGTTCACGGCGCCACCGCCGGAAGAATCGTCGAAACCGAAGCGTACCTGGGGACCGGCGATCTGGCGGCGCATTCGGCGCGGGGAGAAACGCCGCGCACGAAAGTGATCTTCGGTCCGCCGGGGCACGCCTACGTCTATTTCATCTATGGAATGTACGATTGCCTGAACGTGGTGGTGGAACCGGAAGGGGTCGCGGGCTGCGTGCTGATCCGGGCGCTGGAACCGGTGGAGGGTATCGATGAGATGATGGCGCGCAGGAGGATGGAAAAGATCGAGGCGCTGGCGAACGGTCCGGGAAAGCTGACGCGCGCGATGGGGATCACGATGCGGCATAACGGAGTGGATCTGACGCGGGGCCCGATCACGGTGCATCCGCCGGAGAAAGATTCAGCGCTGGAGATCGCGGTATCGGCGAGGATCGGGATTACGAAATCGCCGGACCTTCCTTTGAGATTCTTCGTGAAAGGGAGCCGGTTCGTTTCGCGGCGCGACTTGCGGTCCTAAAGTGGATCAACCGCGCATGATGCGCATGGCTTCGTTGAGGGCGGCGGCTTCCTTGGCGGCGTTGGAGGCATCGGTCTCTTCGACCTTATCGCCTTCGCCCGGGGCCAGGAACATGTTCGATTCGACCCCATGCTGGCGGGTGTAAAGATCCCAGTACCGGCCGCCGAGGGCATAAAGCGATTCGTGGGTGCCGCGCTCGACGATTTTTCCGGCTTCGACCACCAGGATCTGCTCGGCGCGGCGAATGGTGGAAAGACGATGCGCGATCACGAACGTGGTCCGGCCTTTCATCAGGTACTTCAGGCCTTCCTGAATCAGGGCTTCGGACTCCGAATCGAGGCTGGAGGTGGCTTCGTCGAGGATCAGGATGCGCGGATCGGCGAGGATGGCGCGGGCGATGGAAACACGCTGGCGCTGGCCTCCGGATAATTTCACGCCGCGCTCGCCGACGATGGTGTCGTATTTCTGTCTCGAAATTCTCCGCGAACTCGTCGACGCGGGCGATGCGGCAGGCTTCCATCACCTGTTCGTGTGTCGCGCCGGGGCGGGCGAAGGCGATGTTTTCCTCAATGGTGCCGTCGAACAGGAAAGTATCTTGCAGGACCACTCCCAACTGCGTGCGATAGGAGCTGAGGCGCACGGTGGAGAGATCGACTCCGTCGACGGTGATGATGCCGCTGTCGGGATTATGGAACGCGGCGATCAGGCTGATGATGGTCGATTTACCGGAGCCGGAGGAGCCGACCAGCGCGGTTACGGTTCCCGGTTGGGACTCGAAACTGACGTCGTACAGGATCTGCTTGGCCGGGTCGTAAGAGAAGTTCACGTGGTCGAAAATGACCTCGCCGTTGATCGCGGGTATCGCGACGGTTCGGTTGGGATCCTTCGATTCAGGTCGCTCGGTGAGAACTTCATGAGTGCGATCCAGGCCGGCGAGGGCCTCGGTCAACTGCGTTCCGATGTTCACCACCTGGGCGACTGGAGCGATGAGAAACGCGAGGCAGGCGATGAACAGCATCAGGTTGCCGAGGGTCATAGTGCCCGCGAAGATCTGGCGGGCTCCGATGTACCAGACAATGGCGCCGACGATTCCCATCATCACCGTGGCCGACAGGCTCATGAAAGAGGTCGCGGTGAGGGACTTCAGAACATTGTCGAGCAGGCGCTGGACGCCGCCGGAAAACACCTCGGCTTCGCGCGCTTCGGCATGATAGCCCTTCACGACGCGCACGCCGCCGAGCGATTCGGTGAGGCGTCCGGTGACCTCGGCGTTGATCTTGCCGCGCTCCCGGAAAATCGGGCGGATTTTCGTGAACGCCTGTTTCATCACGAAGGAAAACGTGAACGAGGAAGATCACGGTGAGGCCGGTCATCAACGGGCTGATGCGCAATAAGACGAAAACCATGATGAAGGCGGTCATCAAACCGCCGACGAAATCCACCAGACCGGTGCCGATCAGGTTACGAACGCCTTCGACGTCGTTCATGATGCGGGCCACCAGAATTCCGCTCTTATTCGCGTCGTAATAGCCGACCGGCAGCAGGCCGACGTGCTCCTGCACTTTCTTGCGAAGCTCCGCGATCAGGCGCTGGCCGGTTTTGGAGAGGAGCTGAGTCAGGGAAAAAGAAGTTACGCCCTGGATGGTGGTTGCGAGCACGATGGCCAGTACCAGAGGAAGCAGCAGCTTCTGATTACGCTGGCCGATCACATTGTCGATAAAGTATTTCGTCGACATGGGCAGAACCAGGCCGCTGACGCGGTTGATCACCATGAGAATGAAACCGAAGGCGATAATCCCCCGGCGTGGCAAGATCATCTCGCGAAGATCGGGCCACAGCTCGCGGACGCGCTGCGATTGCGACTTCTTCGGCTTCTCTTTTCCGTCGGCGCGGCCGCGGATCTTGCCTTCACCGTGACCGACGCGCGGGACTCCGATTCCTGTTGCCACTCATTTCAGTGTAGCCTCAAAAAAATGGCTCAACTGTTTGCAGGCACGTCGGGGTTTGCCTATCCGAGTTGGAAGCCGGAGTTTTATCCGGCCAAGCTCGCCGCGAAGAATTTTCTGGCTCACTACGCCACGCGTCTCAATGCGGTCGAGGTGAACTATACCTTTCGGCAGTTACCGTCGGGGTCGACGCTCGAAAACTGGGTGGCTGCGACGCCGGGAGGATTCGTGTTCGCCTGCAAGGCGCATCAACGGATCACGCACATTCTACGACTGAAGGAATCGGAATTCGTGGCGGTGTTTTTCAAGGCGATCGATCCGCTGCGGACCGCGCGGAGGCTGGGGCCGGTGCTGTTTCAACTGCCGCCGAATATGAAGGCGGATGCCGCGTTACTGCGGGCATTTCTCGAGAAGCTGCCTCCCGAGATTTCGTGCGCTTTTGAGTTCCGGAATCAGTCCTGGCTGAATGATGAGGTCTACGGGTTGCTGGAGAAGCATCGCGTGGCTCTATGCCTGGCCGAATCGGAAAAATTCGAGGTCCCGCAGGTGATCACGGCGGGGTTTGTTTACGTTCGATTGCGAAAAGCGGATTATTCGGCGGAGGATCGGGCCGAGATCCGGTCGAGAGTGGATAAGCTAATCGGCGAAGGACGCGACGTGTACGTTTTCTTTAAGCACGAAGAGACTCCGGCGGGCGCGCTGTATGCGGAGGAATTGCTGAGGCGTTAGCCGCCTGACACAAGGTCCCTCTAGATCACTTCGACCGCGCCAGTGTCGGTTTCCAGATCAACGATCGCGCCGCCGCCCCTGACGATCCCTTCTGTTTCACGCCGGTCGCCTCCGGCTTTACGGACGTTTGGAATCTCGACGCGGCCGTAGTAACTGCGGACTCTGACGGTATAGCCGCCATCGGCGGCGAGTTTGAGTCGAATGGCTCCCGAATCGCTTTCCGCGTAGACTGGCGCGGCGACGGTTTGCGATAAGCTTATGGCCCCGCAGTCGGTTTTAGCCTGGATGCGGCCGCCGATTTCATGCGCCTCGATGGCCCCGGAATCGCTGTGCGCTTCGACCGGGCCCGTGACGCGTCGAATGTAAATCGCGCCAGCGTCAGTGGAGGCACGGACCTGAGACTGGATGCCGTCGATGAGAATTTCACCGTAATCGGTTTCGCAGTCGACCGGTCCCTCGATACCTTCCACCTGGAGATCGGCGGCGTGGCCGAGAGCGCGAACGGTGCTGTCCGCCGGGACCAGGATGTCGACGATAAAAGAAACGCTTCGCAGGATCCAGCGGTCGGTCGCGTCTCCGACGCGGATGGTGTTGCCGGATTGCTCGACCGGCGGGTTGGCGGCGAGAAACTCGACGCGTTGTTCCGGATCCATCTGTCGAAACAGAGAGAAGGACGAACGCAGCACGCCGCGAATGGAGACGGAACCTGGTTCGCCGCGGCGGACGCGGATGGCGCCGGCGTCGGTGCTTACGTCGAGCGTTACGGGACCGGTCACTGGGAGAATGCGCTCGAAGGATGCCTGATTCATATGCAAGTCGAGGATACGCCATCGGAGACTGAGAAAGTTTGGAAAATCGGTGAATGGCGGCGAGGGGAGGATGAATGACGAGACCCGGGCGTCAGGCGCTTTCGACCCATTTTGCGCTGCCGGTCTTCAGGGCCTCGGCGAACTGGACGCCCTTGATGGTGATGGTGTGGTGGGCGCTGTCGGTGCGGACCAGGTAACCGCACTCCTTGAGATACCAGAGGCTGAACTCCAGGTCGGTCTTGGCGACGTGGAGCAGCGTTTCCAGGTCTCGAAGACTGAGGCTGGGGCGATCGGGATGGGCAAAGCGGCGTTGATAGAGAAGGCGGAGGATTTCTTCGCGGCGCTGCATCTCGGTCATCAACGGCGGCGGAGAATCGGGCACGTCGGCCACGCCGATTGCTTCCCGCCGGCGGGCTTCACGATGGTCGCGGTCGTAGACGGCGCGGCGGTCGGGATTGCTAAGCACTTCGTATGCCTGGGCGACCAGCTTGAATCTTTCGGCGTCGCCGGAGTCCAGATTATCGGGATGAAATCGCTGAGCCTGAACGCGATAAATGCGATGAACGGTCTCGGCGTCGGCGTTCGGACTGATCTGAAGAATCTCGTAATAATCGACGAACATTGCGCTACCGGATTTATCGGCAGAAATCGGACAAAATTGTAGTTGGGGCGCGTTACAATCGTCGGATGCCTTCGCTAAGGGTGCTGATCAGCGCCGAACAGATCCAGGCGCGCATCCGCGAGTTGGGAGCTCAAATCGACCGCGATTATCCGCAAGGGCCGGTGTATCTGATCACGATCCTTAAAGGCGCATGCTTTTTTCTAGCCGATCTGGCGCGGGCGATGAAGACGCCGGCACGGATCGAATTCATCGGGATTTCGAGCTACGGAAAAGGGAAGACCTCGTCGGGCGAAGTGCGTCTTACCAAAGACCTGGACGTTTCGATTGAAGGCTACGATGTTCTGGTGGTGGAGGATATCGTCGATAGCGGAGTCACCCTGACGTATCTGATGAAAGTTCTGGCGCAAAGGAAGCCGAAGTCGCTGCGCATCGCGACGCTGCTCGATAAGCCCGATCGGAGGCTGCGGCCGGTAGAGGTTCATTACGTCGGTTTCCAGATTCCGGACGAGTTCGTGGTGGGCTACGGGCTCGATTACGCGGAAGATTATCGCAACCTGAAAGACGTCTGCGTGCTGAGCGAGTAATTCCATGAAAGTCACCGCGGTCGTCCTGGCGGCGGCCCTGTTGTTGGCTGGATGGCTGGGGCTGAACGTGCGCCGTCACGACCTGGAGATCATGGAACTGGGCGAGCAGACGCGCCGCATCACGCCTGGCAGCTTTATCCAGCTTCCGCTGGGGACGGTTCATTACGAACTGGCGGGTCCCGCGGACGGGCGCGCGGTGGTGCTGGTGCACGGTTTTTCGGTCCCCTATTATTTGTGGGACCCGACATTCGCGGCGCTGCGCGACGCCGGATTCCGGGTGCTTCGTTATGATCTCTACGGCCGCGGATATTCGGATCGTCCGGAGGTGCGGTACAACGAGGATTTGTTCGATCGTCAGTTGCTTGATTTACTGAATGCGCTGGGAATCAACGGCGGCTCGGATTTTGTAGCCTCGTCGATGGGCGGACCTATTATTGCGACGTTCGCGTGCCGGCATCCGGAACGGGTCCATCGACTGGTGTGGATGGATCCGGGGTATTCCACCGGTGCAACGCTTCCGCTGGCAATAAGAACGCCGCTCTGGGGCGAGTACACCATGGCGACGCAGATCGCTCCGGGTCTGCCGGAGGCGCAGCTTGCCGACTTCTTGCATCCGGAGAGATTTCCGGACTGGCCGGACCGCTTTCGTCCGCAGATGCGCTATAAAGGCTTCCGGCGGGCGATGCTCTCCACGCTACGCGAATACGTAACGTCGGACTGGTCGAAGGATTATGCTTGTGTGGGCAGCATGAAAACTCCCGCGCTGCTGATCTGGGGCAGGGCGGATCGCGATGTCCCGTTCGAGACCAGCTTCAAAGTACGGGCGGCGGTTCCACAGGCGAAGTTTCTGGCGGTGGACGACGCCGCGCACGTTCCGTTTCTGGAGCATCCGGAAATTGTGAATCCGGCGCTGATTGAGTTTTTGCGCCGGAATTGATGGCCCTCTAGGCTACTTGGTGGCGGCGATTTGCTGGCTGAGGTAGCGCTCGTAGCCCACTTCACTCATCTGGTGGACCTGGGCTTCCAGCCAGTCCACGTGCGCTTCTTCGTCCTTCAGCAGTTTTTCGAACAGCTCGCGCGATGCGTTGTCGCCTTCTTCGCGAGCCAGTTTGACGTACCCGTTGTACATTCCGACAGCATTGACTTCCAGTTTCAGATCGTTCTCGATCTGCTGCTTCACATTCGCGCCGACGGCGATTTGGAGCAGTTCGGTCATGTTTGGAGTGCCGTCGAGAAACAGAATTCGCTCGATCAGCGCCTCGGCATGTTTCATCTCGTCAATCGATTGCTTCTTGATATAGTTCCCGAGCGTGGTGTACTTCCAGTTCTCACACATCTCGGCGTGAAGAAAGTATTGGCTGATCGCGGTCAACTCTTCCTTGAGGGCGGCGTTGAGGGCCGCGATGACTTTCGGATTACCTTGCATGACTGACGATTATGTCACCTACCGCGATCAACGCGTTGGCGGCGCCTTTGGACCTGGCTGGTTATGGAACATCTCAGCGAGGAATCGAGGGACTCGGCCGTCCTCCAGTTGGAACCCGAGGAGAGTTTCCCCGGCCAGAATGATCACGACGAAGGGAAGCGCCGGGACCGCGAAATACGCCGCGCCGGCAGCGGCACAGAACAGAACCGCCACCGAAAGGGGGACATATTGTTTCAGTGTCATGGACAGATCCTCCCGGTTCGGATGGCATTTCGAGGTCCAGGAAATTTCATATTGCAAATCAATTAGTTGAGAGCAGCAATGAAAACAATTGGGTGAAGTGCCGATTCGAGTTGGTGGATGAGGCGCTAGGGTGGCGCAGCGAGCTCGATTTAGTTTGCGACCCGCCAGGGAGACATGTTCCGCCAGGATCGTAGCGTCGCGGCCTCCCAGCCGGCCGGTTTATCGCCATGACAAACGCGGCACGGATTCGGAACTTTCAACGTCTCGGTATCGGACGGAGGGATGAATTTGAAGGTGTGGCTGCGGACGTTGACGTCGGCGATGGTCTGCTCGATCTTCGGCATGTGACACGCGATGCATTCGTTTCCCGCGCTACCCGGCGCGTGGTGTGTGTGCGCTTCCATCGTTGGCGCGTGCGGACCATTCGGCGAACTGGGACCGTGACATTCCAGGCAAAGCACGTTCGCCGGTTTGAGAAGATCGGCGTCGTTTCCCGTTCCGTGAACGTCGTGGCAGCTGATAGCAGCTGATCCCGTGAGTGTACATCGCGCTTTGAACGAAGTCGTTTCCCTGCATGCGATTCTTATGCGCGGTGCCGTCGGCGAAATGAGTGAAACTCTGCTCGCCGAGTTTGTGATCTTCGAACTTCCAGTAGTCCCGGAGATTCTTTCCCACCTCGAACCCAACCGGCCAGTCGTAGTATTTTCCCTCGATCGGATTCTTCAAGGGCTGGCCTTGCGAATGGCACTGAATGCATACATCGGTCGCCTGGACCGTATCGAGACGGGCCGGATTCACGATGTTCGCTCGCGATGGGCGGTGCGCGTGCTCCTCTCCGGGGCCATGACATTTCTCGCAGCCGACGTTCCACTCGGTGACGGACTTGGTCTGGATGTTGTAATTGACGGAATGGCATCCGTCGCACAGAGGGCCCGTCGGGCGCTGCATGTTGTCGGCGTGGATAAAATGCCGTCCACCAATCGGATCCGGAAGCGGCCAAGTAGGGACGCCATACCTGGTGAGTCACGTCCCACTGCGCGCCGAGAGGGAAGTAATCGTCGCCGCGCTTGGTGAAATAGCGCTGCTTCCATTTGCTGCCGTAGACGAAAGCGATGTCGTCGCGGGTGAACTTCACCAGCGGATTGGGCCGCGAAAAATCGGGAATAATGGCGTCAGGATGAGTTTTCGGATCGCGGACGACGTTGGCCATCCGGGTCTTGCTCCAGCGCTCATAAATCGCGGGGTGGCAGGTTTTACAGGCGGCCGATCCGACGTAAGCGCCCGTCTGCGCGAACAACGGGAACGTAGCCGCCGCCAGACCAAAGACGAATCGCATACAGGCTTAGAATAGCCTCTTGCTACGGAACTGATCTTGAACGTGCGTAACGGGTATGACGCGCGAACAACGCAGCGGCCAGTGCGAGCAGCGTAAACGCGCTGATCCAGGCTCCGGAGCGCAGGGATTTCGAACGAAACCGGAACTCGACCGCGTGCTCGCCGGGCGGGACGACAATCGATTGAAACGCGTGATTCCATCTTTCAATGGGAATCGCCGTGCCATCGATAGCCGCCTCCCATCCAGGCAGCATTTGTTCGTCGAATAAGAATCGCCCGCCCGTCGTGGATCGAACCTGAAAATCGCGACGCTCCGGCATCCAGCGCGTGAGCCGGGCCGGATCGCCGGCGGATGGATTTTCCCATCCGAAGGGAGGCGTCGCGTGGAGATATTCGAACACCCGGTAATAGGGCGTGCCCTGGCCGAGCTCGCGAAAATCGGAGTCGCAGTGCAAAATCTGGTAATCGGGATGCGCCGGCGTGGTGATGATATATCGGACGCCGAACAGTTGGAGGACGTCTTTCCGCTCGGGATCGACGTCGAATTCGCGGTTGGTGCTGAAGACCGCTTTCCCGGCGAGCAGTTCGCGGTATTGCTCGGGCAGGAACGGATCGAATCCTTGAGGGGTCAGGAGTCCGGTCTGGCGCAGTTCCAAAGGATGCGGGCCGCCTTCGAGCAACACGCGGTATTCGGCGTGAGCCTTGAGCTGCGCGTAGACCTCGGGGTCCATGGCCGGAAGGTGAGCGGGGCTAAAGATCGCCTCTCCGGTTCCGGAGGCGGCGTTGAAGCGTTTCCGGGTTCCGAAAACTTTGTAGTCGATTCCGACGGCCAGGACCAGCGCGGCGGCGAAAGCGATTCGAGCGAAATGTTTCTGGCTGCGGACGGCATAGATCGCCAGCGCGAAGATCGCGAGCATGATCGCCGGATCGCGCACCGATCCGAGGCCGGAGGCGAAATGGCCCCCGGCGAACCAGACGTGAAGCTCCCATCCGGACCACGCGATCATCGATCCAAGCGCGATGATAGACAGCCACGTGGATGGCGGACGGGCGGGACGATGAAGAAAATCGTCGAGTCCGTACGCGGCCAGTGGCGCGATGGCGAGCGGAATGGCGGCCAGGAAATACCACGCCCGGCACACTTCGGCCAGGAGGCTCGAATGCTTGATCGAATCCCAAACCAATCCATAGGGGTTGGTGATGACGATGAATCCGGTAACGGCGATGACCAGGAAGGGCAGAATGTCGCGAAAGTAGCGGCGGCGGAATAGAAATAAAATTCCAAGCACCGCGGGAGCGCCCAGATACAAATATTCGCGACCCGGGTTGACGTAGATCGACACATCCGGGTTGAAATTGAAATAGTTCGGGAACAGGTAGGAAAGGAAAAAGGCAGGCTCCTTAACACCGGCTCCATACCGCGCTTCGCGAAACATGTAGGCGCTCGATTCGGACACGGGCAGGAGTTGGATGGCGCAAACGGCCAGCGACACGGCGAGGCTCAGAGCCGTTCCCAAGATGACTTGCCATCGCCAAGTCGCGAGCGCATAGACCGCGAGAGAGACTATCAGTACGAACCAGGTCGGGGGATAGCCGGCGAGCAAACACAGGGCCGACGCCGCGATCACTTTCCAAAGCGGCATCCAGTCGCGATCGCGAACGGCTTCGTCGACGCCCATGAAGGCAAGCGGAAACCAGGCATAGCCGGCCACCAGTCCCAAATGCTGCAACTGAAGACAGGTATAGCCCCCAAAGGCGAAGATGCCCGCCCCGAGGACGCAGGCAAGCTGTTGAAGTTGCCGGCCTCGTAGCCATGCATAGCAGAGCACGAAGGCGAGCCAGACGTGCGCGATCAGGAAGAATTCGAGGCTGGCGAAGGACATCTGCTGGTGCCCGAGATTCGCGGCGAAAAGCAGCCATGCGGGAGGATAGAAAAGCTCCGCCTGAATGTTGCTGGCGAGGCCGAGGCCGCTGTAAATGGTCGGGTCCCATTGAGGAAAATGCCCCCCGTTCAGCGCCTGCATGACGTACTGGAACAGCGAATAGTGATAGCCGTTCAGGTCATACGGGATGTGAACGATCGAAAATGGCGGCAGGTATTCGAAAAAGAAGAGGTAAGTGAACAGCAGAGAGATCGCGGCGAATCGAAGTCTCGACGATAACATTCGGGAAGGGCCTTTTTCTGTGATCGCTTCCCCGAGTCTAACCCATGCGATACTCAAGATACCCGCGGCCATAAATCCTTATGAAGCTGCTTGGTTTCCTTCTTTTCCCACTTCTCTGCGCCGCGTCCGGATTCAACGGCTACGTCGGCGACTCCAATCCTTATCGCACAGCGGCCATGGCGGTCGATTCTTCGGGCAACAGTTACTTCACCGGCGGACGAGTGTTCGGCAACCTGCTGGACGTGTTCATCACCAAGGTGGATCCTACGGGGCATCTGGTGTTCACGACCACGGCCAGCGGGAAAGGCTCGGACACGGCGACCTCGATCGCTGTGGATGCGAGCGGCGACATCTGGGTCGGCGGGTATACGACGTCGATCGATTTTCCGCTGCGCAACGCCTTGCAGAGCCAGCCGTGCTCCTGCGGAAGCACCGCATTCGTGATGGAGCTGTCGCCTGACGGCGCCATCGTTTTCTCCAGCTATTTCGGCGGGCTGCTCGGCGCGAGCGCGGTTAACGGCATCGCGGTGGATGCGTCCGGGAATGCGTACCTCACGGGGGTGACGTCGTCCAGGGATTTTGCGGTCACCGCGGGAATGCCGACGGCATTGGTCTCGGCCACGGGGCTGCCGTCCACTTCCGGCGCATTCGTTGCGAAGATTGCGGCGTCGGGCTCTAAGGTAGTGTATTCCGGGCTGATCGCCGGCTCGACGGTCGATTGCCAGGGCGGGAGTTCGTGCTTTCTGAGTCCGCGGTACACCATTGGAGTGGCGATCGCGGTGGATGCGAGCGGCAATGCGTACATCACGGGGAATACCAATACGACGAATCTTCCTGTAACACCCGGAGCGATGTTCGGGATTGGACTTGGTCCGTTCCTGACGAAGATCAACGCGTCGGGATCGGGATTGGGTTATCTGACGTACCTCACCAGCGCACCTCCGAATCCACTGCCGCTCGCGACGTCGGGATTTAGCTCGGCGACGGCGATCGCAGTGGACGCGGCTGGTAACGCCTACGTGACCGGGTCCACCGGCGACGCGAATTTTCCCTCAACGGCGAACGCATATCAGAAGATGCTGGCTGGTCCACTGCCGCCGAACGCTTATGTCTCCGGGCCGACGGACGTGTTCGCCGCCAAGCTCGCTTCGAATGGGTCGGCCTACGTCTGGGCAACCTATCTCGGAGGGAAGGGAAACGATGCCGCGCGATCGATCTCCGTGGATACCAGCGGAAACGTTTGGCTGGCGGGAACGACGCAATCGCCCGATTTTCCCAACGCTTCGGGATGGGCGTTGGGTGGCGATTTTCTGGCGGAGCTGAATGCGTCGGGGTCGGCGCTGCCCTTTTCAGCGCGATATCCGAGCGGTATGGTGTCGACGGGCGTGGCCGTGGATGGCGGCGGAACGATCCATACGGCGGGGCTCGACGGCCTGGCATCGGCGTTCACTCCATCTGGGACGCCGTCGCCTGCAGTGTACGGAATCGCTAACGCGGCGGCAGGCGATCTGACCGGACGAATCGTGCCGGGCGAAGTGATCTCGATTTACGGTCCGCACATCGGGCCGGCGACGCCGGTTGCCTTTACAGTGGTCAACGGCTTCGTGCCGACGACGCTTGGCGGCGTGCAGGTCATGATCGGCGGGCACCCGGCTCCGCTGCTGTACGTTTCCGACTGGCAGATCAATGCAGTGGTGCCGATCGCGATAGAAGGCTTGACCGCGGCCGATGTGCAGGTGACCTTCAACGGCAATCAAACTCCGAAGTTTGGCGCGGTGATCTCGCCTGCGGAGCCTGGAATTTTCGCGGACGGAAGCGGGAACGCGATTTTCAATCCCGATGGATCGGTGAACTCAGGGGCTAATCCGGCGGCGCCTGGATCAGCCGTCAGCATGTGGGTCACGGGAATCGATCTGGGAAACACAAACCTCGCGGACGGGCAGATCGCCATCGGGGCGGCCTATCTTGCGGGTCCGCAGTGGCAAGTGACGGTCGGGACCAAACCGGTCCAGATCTTATATGGAGGCTCCGCGCCGGAACTGGTGAACGGAATCGTCCAGATCAACTTTGAGGTGCCTCCAGGAGGCCTGGGCGATGTGACGCTGACCATTCGGAATCGGACCAGTCCGCCGGTCGCGATCCAGGTGGCGGGCTCGCTCTATCCCAACAATTAGCGGACTACTGTTCGAAGTATCCGGTGGCGAGCTCGGGTTTCTGTTCGAGAGCCTGGCGCCAGTAGTTGCGCGCTTCGTCGACGTTGCCCTGCGCCTTCAGCGCGTGGCCCAGGTTCAGCAGCGCCTCGGCGAAGTTCGGACGCTCGGTCAGCGCTTCCTGATACAAGCGGATCGCATCTTCGATGCTGCCCGGATTTCTGCAGCAGCAGACCGGTGTTGTAGAACAGCTCCGGAGTGCGCTCTCCGGCTTCGATCAGCTTGGCTTGCAGGTCGAGAGCTTTGTCCAGATCCTCGCGTTCGACGGCCAGCGCGGCCAGGCCGCGCAGCGCGTCGATGGAGGTGGCATCCGCTTCGAGTACCGCTTCGAACGCCTTGGCGGCGCTATCCTGATCGCCCATGTTCCAATACGACAGGCCGAGATTCAACTGCGCCTCCGGCCATCGGCGACCGCTTGCGCACGCAAGTCTGGAACGCTTCCGCCGGCGCCGCGATGATCGCCGCGTTGCAGCCGCAGATAGCCGAGACGGAACCAGGCGTCTTCCCATTCCGGATTGCGCGCTAGCAGCTTGACGTACAGCCGCTCGGCGTCTTCCTTTTCGCCCTGCTGTTCGAGCACGCTGGCCAGGTTGTAGATGACGTCGGCCAGATCCGGCGCGATCTGCAGCGCCCGTTCATAGGATTCGCGCGCCTGCTTCAGTTCGCCCATTTCCTGGCGCACGATGCCGAGATTGACATGCGCCTGCTTGGCGTCGGGACGGATGCGCACTGCTTCGGAGTAGGCCTGGGCGGCTTCTTCCAGGCGTCGCGCACTTCTGCTCGGCGACGCCGAGGTTGAACCAGCGCTCGAAATGATCCGGCGTGAACTCGACCAGCTTGGTGCAGAATCGCGCGGCGGCTTCGTAATCGTTGGAATGGAACGCGCAGGTGGCCAGACCTTCGAGCGCGGCCTGCGAGAACGGACGCATGGTCAGCAGCCGCTCCGAGATATTGCTGGATCGCGTCGTGATCCTTGCGCGCCATGCCGATGGTGATCAGATTCACCAGGCATTCTTCCGACTGCGGATTCTTTTCGAGAATCTTCAGATAGAGCGCCGTGGCTTCGTCGAACTTCCAAAGCAACTGGAGGAAACGGCCTTGCCGAACAGCGCCGTTTCGTGCGCCGGTTTGCTGCGCCAGCACTTTGTCGAAGTAGCCGATCGCCGGTTCCGGCTTTTCCTGATGCAGCAGGCAGATGCCGAGGCCGAGTTGCGCTTCCTCGCGCTGCGGATCGGTTTCGAGCGCCTTCTTGAACGCATCGGTCGCTTCCTGCCAGCGGCCGAGCTTTTCGTAACAGATGCCCAGCGTTGAAATTAGCCGTGGGGTGGCGCGGAGCCATGACTCAGCAGCTTTTCGTAGGTCTTGATGGCGTCGTCGTACTGCTCCAGCTCGAACTGGATGTGGCCCTTGGCGCGCGAACACCTCGGCGGTCTCCTCGCCGTTCTCGATGGCCGTGTTCAGCTCCCTCAACGCTTCCTTGCGCTTGCCTTCGAGATGCAGCGAGACCGAGCGCGCCAGCGCCGGCGACGATCCTTTCCTTGGCCCCAGGGTCGTATCCGTCGTCGTTCTGGCTCATCGCTTTTTCCGTCCGCTCATGGTTGCCAGGCTCCCGTTCGTCGATGGAATGTTGTAAGGCGCCAGATACGCGCACAGACGTCCGAGCATGTCGTACTGATGCGTGACCTGCACCCAGCGCACGCGGCTGTCTTCACCGCGCGGCGTGAAGAATCCGACGCCGCCGTGCGCAATCGCGGCTCTGTCCAGCGATCGACCATCTGCCCCTGAACCGTAAGCGCGAAATCGTCGCCGTGAACGTCCATCCGCACGCGATACAGCATGTCCGGCCGCGCGTCGATGGGCACCACGGTGTCCTTGCGCGAATCCGCCTTTCCGTTCACCACCGCGTAGCGCGTCACGCCGATAGTCGGCAGCGGACCGGGCTTCAGCACTTCCAGCTTCACCACGTAGTAATTGTCGAAATCCGCCGCGCGCACCACCCAGCTCAGCGCTTTCTTATCGATCATGCCGAGAAATTGCATCTGATAATCGGTCAGGTCCACGGACGGTTTATAAAGGGCCAGCGGTCCGGGACGGACGAAACCGGTGGCGTCGAAGGACCACTCGGCGTTGCCGTCATTCCGCGCGCTCCAGCGGCTGGCCCAGTCGTCGAGACCGGTGCGGAAATCCTCATCGAGCGCCACGGCGGCACGATCGACCAGAGATTGACGCACGTTGGTCCATTGCGTGTTCATGGCCTGTTTGACGGTGTTCTCCATGCCGCTGGTGTTGGCGCGCGAGGCCACGCGGACCTTGGGCAGCGCGGGATGCAGCGCCAGGCCCAACAAAACCGGAATCGCGATTGCGAGTAGCTTCAAGTCCCGGGGGGCGCGATGGACGAAATCCATCGCATGAGTCCACAGGTGAGCGCGAGGACGTTCGGCCGCGGCCTCGATTTCGGCGTAGGGCGGAAGAGAGATCGCAAAATCCGGCGTCACGGCCGATATGGCTGGCGCGTCCACCGGTTCGGCTCGAAGCGCGGGCCGCATCGGGTCGGTGTGCGACGGCTGGGGCATCGATGCGACACCCGAAGGTTTCATTAGTTTCGTGCCGGAAGCGGCGGGCTTGGCGGTGCGGGGAAGCGTGACCAGTCCGGCGCGATTAGGCTCCTGCATGGGGGCGGGAGGCGCGGCTTGCTTCGGATTACGCGCCGGCGCAACTTTTACCCGCCGTTCGGGGATGGTGACCGCAACGGGGGCCGTGGGAAGCGCCATCAGATCGGCGGCCTGTGCGGTCGATTCGCTGAGACGAACGGCGTAACGCCGTCCCGCGGCGAGGCGTAGCCGCGGGCGCATCGGAGGAGTCGACAAAGTAAATTCAGGAAGCGCAGCGTCGCGCCGCAACTCTAACGCCTGAGCAGTCCCCAGGGTCACGCGCGCCAGTTTGGCTATGCCGCAGGCCGCCACCGGCAGCGAACCCGCCACCATGGGCGCCGTATCGCACGTTCGCGCGGAAGAAAAATCGGGCGGCAGTTGAGCCCGCAGCAGAATCGCGATGGGCGATGAATCGGCCCATATCAAGACCGCCGCGCAGTTTCGAAGGGACGGCCGCAGCAGAGTCAAGAGGCCGGCCATGGACGGCACAGCTTCGGCCTCCTTGACGATTTCGACCAGTTCCTCGATGGCTTCGCCTTCAATCACCAGATCGAGTGCCAGATTATAGACCGGCTGCACGCGCGCGTCGACCGGATGAACTTTCGCGGTGAGGGCCCGCCAGTCTTGTTCATTTACCGGAATCCTCACCAGATCGGCGGAGGCGAAAGCGGCCGCGCTGCCGCTATAAGTGAAGAACGGCTGTCGCAGGACCCGCGTACCTTCGGCGGGAATCGCCTCGACTCCGGCGGGGCTTTCCCGCATCCATCGAGGATGCAGCGGCGTCGGGTCGACGCAGAATCCGGGCTCCGGCACCTGGTCGGTATTAACCAGCTTCAGCCACAGCGGACGTTCCGTTTCCTGCGGCGCTTCAGCCTGTCCGAGAATCGCTTCGATGGAGACGCCGGTGGGACGGTAGGCGCGCAGGGAATCGTGCGTCTGGTGCAGACGTTCCACCGCGAGCCGCTCCTGTTCCTGCCAGTAAGCCTTCCGGTGCGAGGAACTGCAGAATTGCCCGTTCGTGATTTTTCTGTAGAGCGGGAGGCGTCCGTCGCAGTACAGGCAGCGTATGTCATCAGCCCATGACATAGCCCAATGGTACGGCGACGCGACGGGAATTACTACGCGGCGAACGCCTTAGTCAACCCTTAGGGTTTAGGCTTAAACTCGCGGAAAAAAAGGAGTCCGGAAGGATGATTCCGGCTCTATTCCCTTAAACTCCCCAGCAATAATCTTCCACCGCGCGCTCGATGGTCGGGTCGTCCTCGTTCAGCCGCATGATTTCCAGTCGAAGCGCGTCCACGAGCGCGAACCAGCTTGCCTCGACCACGTTTTCCGAGACTCCGACCGTGGCCCAGCTCCGCTTCTGGTCGGACCACTCCACCAAAACCCGCACCCGGGCCGCTGTGCCTTTCTTGGCGTCGAGAACCCGGACTTTGTAGTCGGTCAATCGCACTTCCGCGATCGCCGGATATAAGGGAGCCAGGCATTTTCGCAGCGCGAGATCCAGAGCGTGAACCGGACCATTGCCGGCGGCGGTAGCGGAATGGACGCCGTCCTGGGCTTTTAGTGTGACCGTCGCCGAGGATCCGTCCGATCGGGTGGTGGTTTCGTAGTTGACCACGTCAAATAGCTGCTGGCCGGGATGAAGCGCTTCGCGAACCACCAGCTCGAAAGTGCCTTCGGCGGCTTCGAGTTCGTAGCCCTGAAATTCCATTTGCTTGATGCGATCGAGCAGCTCGCGGCGGGCAGCGTCGTCCAGGCGATCAGCCAGGCCGTGCTGCTTCAATTTATAGAGAATGCTGCCGCGGCCGGACAGGTCGCTCAACAGCACCCGCTGACGATTGCCGACCGTTTTCGGACTGACATGTTCGTAGGTCGACGCGTCTTTGAGCACCGCGCTCACATGCACGCCGCCTTTATGGGCGAAGGCGCTGTGGCCAACGTACGGCTGATCATTGCGCAGCGGCAGATTCGCAAGCTCGGCGATGTAACGTGCCACGGCGGTAAGGCTCTGCAGCTTCTCTTTGCCGATCGTGATATGGCCAAGCTTTAGTTCCAGGTTGGCGATGATCGAGGTGAGATTCGCATTGCCGCAGCGCTCGCCGTATCCATTCATGCAGCCCTGTACGTGCGCGAAGCCCTGCTCCACCGCGGCCAGGGTATTCGCCACCGCCAGGTCGCAGTCGTTGTGGACGTGAATGCCGAGCATGCCGTCGAATTTCTTACGCACCTCCGCGCAAATCGCGGACAGGCGAGACGTCATCGTGCCGCCGTTGGTATCGCACAACACCAGGACGTCGGCGCCGGCTTTCTGCGCCGCTTCGAGAGTCCGTAGCGCGAACTTGGGGTCCGCGTTGTAGCCGTCGAAGAAATGTTCGGCGTCGTAGACCACTTCCTTGCCATGGGCCTTGAAGTACGCCACGGTGTCGGCGATGACCGCCAGGTTTTCCTCCTCGGTGATGCCGAGCGCGCGGTCCGTGTGGAGGCCCCAGCTCTTGCCGAAAATCGAGACCACCGGAGTACCGGCTTCCAGGATCGCCTGAATACTCGAGTCGGTCTCCACGGTCTTTTTGGCGAAGCGGGTCGCGCCGAATGCCACCAGCCGGGCGTGCTTGAATGACAGGTCCCTGGCGCGGGTGAAAAATTCCCGGTCCCGCGGATTCGAGCCCGGCCATCCGCCTTCGATGTAATCGATACCTAGCTCATCCAGCTTCTGGGCGATCAGCAGCTTATCTTCCGCGGAGAAACTAACCGCTTCGCCCTGGGTGCCGTCGCGCAATGTGGTATCGAAGGTAAAAACTCGCATAAAACGTCTCCGTTATTGTCCGGCGGGTACGCCGACTTCTTTTTTCTTCTTCAGGAACGTCATCATCTCGCGCAGCTCCGCTCCGACTTTTTCGAGCGGCTGATTCGCGGCCTCTTCGCGCATAGCGAGAAATTTCCCGCGTCCGGCTTTGTTCTCCGCGATCCATTGGCGCGCGAATTCGCCGGATTGAATCTCCGACAGGATCTTTTTCATCTCGGCACGGGTCTCCGCGGTCACGATCCGCTTGCCGCGGGTGTAGTCGCCGTATTCCGCCGTGTCCGAAATCGAGTACCGCATGTAAGCGAGGCCGCCCTCCTGTATCAGATCGACAATCAACTTCAATTCATGTAGGCACTCGAAATACGCGATTTCGGGGGCGTAGCCGGCCGCCGTGAGGGTTTCGAATCCGGCGCGGATCAGCTCGGAAACACCGCCGCAAAGCACCGCCTGCTCTCCGAAAAGATCGCTCTCGGTTTCTTCCTTGAACGTTGTTTCGATGACGCCGGCCTTCAGGCAACCCAGCGCCAGGGCATAGGCTAGCGCCTGTTCCAAAGCCTTGCCCGACGGATTCTGGTGCACCGCGACCAGGGCCGGCACGCCGACGCCTTCCGTGAACAATTCCCTGACGCGATGACCGGGCGCCTTGGGCGCGATCATGGACACGTCCACATTGGCGGGCGCGGAGATCTGTCCGAAATGAATATTAAAGCCGTGGGCGAACATCAACGCCTTGCCGGCCGAAAGATGAGGCTCGATTTCGGCTCGATATAGGTCGCCCTGGATATGATCGGCCACCAGAATCATGATCACGTCGGCGGCCTTGGCTGCCTCGCCGGTGGACAGGACGCGCAACCCGGCTGCTTCCGCCTTCGCCCAACTCCTGCTGCCGGGATAGAGCCCGACGATCACGCTGACGCCGGAATCGCGAAGATTCAGCGCGTGCGCGTGGCCCTGGCTGCCGTAGCCGATAATGGCAATCGTTTTTCCTTGTAGCAACGACAGGTCGCCGTCTTTTTCATAGAACCTTTTAGCCATGCTGCAACATTCCCTCTTCCCTGGTGACTGGCGGAGCCAGCTTCAATTTTTTCGCTTCCAGCGACACGGCGACCAGCCCGGATCGCGTCACTTCGATTTCCCCGTAAGCCCGCATGACGTCGATAAATTCATCGAGCTTTTCAGGATCGCCGGTGGCTTCGAGCGCGAACCCTTCCACCGACGAATCCACCGCGCGGGCGCCGAAGATCTCGGCCTCTTTCAGAATCGTAGTTCGATGCTGCATGGTCGCGCGAACGCGAAGCAGCACCAACTCCCGCCGGACGGCCGAGGTTTCGGTCAGGTCCGAGGCCTGCAGCACGTTGATCAGTTTATTCATCTGCTTGATCAACTGCGCGCGCTGCTGCGGCTCGATATCCACCACAATGCTCATCCGCGAGAGCGCTGGATCGAGGGTGCGGGCGACCGTCAGGCTCTCAATGTTGTAACCGCGCGCCGTCAGCAGTCCGGTAACGCGCATCAGCGCGCCGGGCTTGTTTTCCATCAACAGGGAAATCAGTTGCAGCATTATGCCTCCACCGCTTGCGGCGCGTGTACCATTTCATTGATCGCCGCGCCCGCCGGAACCATCGGATATACGTTTTCAAACGGAGTGACCCGCACATTCAGAAGATAGGGCCCGGGATCGCGCACCGCGGTTTCGAGCGCCGTGCGCAGTTCACGCGGACTCTCTACCGTACGGCCCTGAAAGCCATACGCGCCCGCCAGTTTTTCCGGATCCGGGAATCCCGCAAGCTGCACCGAGCTCAAACGGTTGTTATAAAAAAGCTCCTGCCACTGGCGGACCATGCCCAGATAGCCGTTGTTCATGACGATGATCTTGATGGGCAGAGCGTGGTTGGCGATGGTGGCGAGTTCCGGAATCGACATCTGGAATCCGCCGTCGCCGACAATCGCGAATACCAGTTTGTCGGGCCGGGCGAACTGCGCGCCGATCGCGGCAGGCAAGCCGAAACCCATCGAGCCGAGACCGCCGGAGTTCAGCCAGAGGCGCGGCTGATTGAAGCGGAGAAACTGCGCCGCCCACATCTGATGCTGGCCGACGTCGCTGGCCACAACGGCTTCGCCGCCAGACAGGCGATCGATCTCGGAAATCAGATGTTGCGGCTTGATTTCATCCTTCGAAACGACCGGTTCCAGGGGATGCTCGCGTTGCCATTCCCGGATCCGCGTCCACCAGGCAGAGCGGGAGGCGGCATTCTTGATGCGTAGATCGTCCGCGGTCTGCTCCAAAGCCTCGTTGAGCTTCTTCAGAACGCGCTTCACATCGCCCACGATCGGAAGATCGGCCGTACGATTCTTGCCGATCTCGGCGGGATCAATGTCCACGTGAATTACTTTTGCGTGCGGCGCAAAGGAGGATAGTCGGCCGGTAACCCGATCGTCAAAGCGGACGCCGAGCGCGACGATCAGATCGGTCTCGGTCATCCCCATATTGGCCGCATAGCTGCCGTGCATCCCGGGCATGCTTACGAAATTGCGGTGCGTGCCCGGTATCGCGCCCAAACCCATGAGCGTGCAGACCACTGGCAGGTCCGCCAACTCGGCGAGCGCCCGTAGGTCCTCCGATGCGGCGGCGGCCACGATACCGCCGCCGGCATACACCCACGGACGCTGCGCCTCCCAGATCATTTGCGCGGCGCGGCGAATCTGTCCCGCATGGCCCTCGGTGTACACCTTGTAGCCCGGCAAATGAATGGTCGAGACCGGTGAATAGTGGCCCTTGGCCTGAAATACGTCCTTCGGAATGTCGACCAGCACCGGACCGGGGCGTCCGGTCGCGGCGATATGAAAGGCTTCGTGAATCGCCTGCGGCAGGTCGGCGAGAGACTTCACCAGAAAATTATGCTTGGTGCAGGAGCGCGTGATGCCGAAGGTATCGGCTTCCTGAAACGCATCGCTGCCGATTAGTTTCGTGGACACCTGTCCGGTGATGGCGACCACCGGGATCGAGTCCATCATCGCGTCGACCAGGCCGGTAACCAGATTGGTGGCCCCGGGCCCCGACGTCGCGCAGCAGACTCCCACCTTGCCTGTCGCCCGAGCGTAGCCTTCCGCGGCGAAACAGGCGTTCTGCTCGTGGCGCACCAGGATGTGACGGATCTGGTGATCGTACATCGCGTCGTAGAGCGGCAGGGTGACGCCGCCCGGGTAACCGAAAATGCAGTCGACGTTCTCGCGCACCAGACATTCCAGCACCACTTGGGCGCCGCTCATCAGCCGCTTGCTGTCCGTTCCGGCATTTGTCATCGATGCCTCTCCTTAAAAACAAAAGGCCACCGGCCGGGGTGTTTGCCCCCGCTGGTGGCCATGATTCCTTGTGAAAATCGGGCCGATCAGGCGGGGCCGGTTACACCGACCCGAATAATAATAAGCCCGACGACCGTGTTGAAAATGATTGCGGTAGAGAGTGCGATGCCTCGCTGGACTGCCTGGTTGGGTTCCGCCATTGTCATCGAATCTCTCGTGAATCAGAATACAGGAGAAGGAAGGTAAATGCAATACTCCTGTGGGATAAATAATGTTAATGAAAGAATGAGGCGACCGGGAAAGCCGCCTCCCTTCGGATGTGACTCAATTTAATGGTCGTGCCGGCGCTCGTCATGCCGGTGCACCTCGTGACGCTCGACCGGACGGTGCCCGGCGTCGTACCGATGAATGCCCGCGTAGGGATGAACGTATTCGCGCCGATTTTCCCAGCGCCGGTCCCAGGGATGATTGTCGATGATCACGCGATGCGCGCGCCAGTCGAAATAGTTGTGCCCCCATCCCCAGGGTGTGAATGCCGCTCCCAGGCTGATGCCTCCGAAGGTGATCGCGCCGCCGACGAAGAATCCAGGACGCGGGCGATAGTAGACAATGCCGGGATCGTAAACCGGAACCGGAATGAAAGCCGGGTTGACCGGCACAATCTCGATATAGCCGCCGTTATTGGTCACATTAAGCTGGCCGGTGCTGCGCAGGTAACCAAAGTTCAGAGCTTCCTGGCGGCGGCGTTGGACCGCGTCCATGACGGTGTCGCGCTGTGCGAGAACCGCGTCGCCCAATCGGCGGGTCCAGTTCATGTCGCGGGCCATCATATCGATCACGGACGGAAACGGCAGCAGCGCCTGAACGCTGGGATCCCAAGGCAACTGGTCTTCCTGAATGGCGCGGGCGAGAGCTTCGCCGTGCAGGCCGGCGTGTTCGTCGGCCCAGCCGGCCGCGTCCGGAATCTGGTCCGAATAGGTCGCGGCGGTCATGATTTGGGAGAGCAGGGGATCGGGATAGAGAGCGATCCTCGATACCAGGTTGTCCAGCTCGCCGGACGGCATTAGCGGTGGCAGTCCTCCATTTTGCGCCATGGCTAGCGCGGGCAGGAATAGGGCGGCTGCCAGGGTCAACGCGGTGCAGTGCAATCTTGTTCTCATTTAGCTCCTCCTGATTAAAGGGACGCGAAAATGAAACGCATCGTTTCGGCCATGCCGGGACGGTCTGAATTAAAAAACGCTAGGAAATTGCGTGCTCCCGGATGCGCCTATCGGGCATTACGCGGGCTTGGACTTTTTCAGCACGCGATTCAGAACAGTGATGGCGCGATCGACGTCCTGCTCAGTCAGAATGTAGGGAGGCAGCATGCGCAACACGGTGTCGTGAGTGCAATTGAGCAGCAGTCCTTCCTCCATCGCATCGAGGACGATTTGCTTTCCGGAGATGTCCAGGTCGACGCCGATCATCAGACCGAAGCCTCGAATTTCCTTGATGAAGGAATATTTCTTGGCGAGGTCGGTCAGGCGCATCCGGAAATATCCGCCGACGTGGACGATGTTCGGCAGCAGCTCATCGAGAATGTCGAAAAATTCGAGAGCGACCCGGCAGGCCAACGGTCCACCGCCAAACGTGGACCCGTGCATGCCGGAGCCTATGGACGCCGCGGCCCGCTCATTCGCGGCGATCACCCCGAGCGGGATCCCGCAGGCCATCGGTTTCGCCGCAACCATGATATCGGGCAGCACCGGCGGATCCACCATCTGATAAGCGAAATACGTTCCCGAGCGTCCGACGCCGCATTGAATCTCGTCGAAAATCAATAGAGCGTTGTGGCGGTCGGCCAGAGCCCGAGCCTTGCGAATGTACTCGGCGCTGAGCGGAAAAATGCCGCCTTCGCCTTGTACCAGCTCGAAAACGATGGCGGCGGTATTTTCGTTCACCACCTGTTCGAGCGCGGTCAGGTCGTTGCGCGGGACAAAACGCACACCGCCCAGCAGCGGCTCGAAGTCGCGGCGGTATTTTTCCTGCCCGGTGATGGAGAGAGCGCCAAAGGTCCGGCCGTGGAAGGAATTTTCGAGAGACACGAGCTCGATCTTTTCGGGCGCGACTTTCCTGCCATGCGCGCGGGCCATCTTGAGCGCGCCCTCCATCGACTCCGCGCCGGAATTACAGAAGAACATGCGATCGAGCCCGCTGGCCTGAGCGATGCGCTGCGCGAGCGGGCCCTGATACTCGTGGTAATAGAGGTTCGACGTATGCAGAAGCAGGCCCGCCTGCTCGCGGATCACTTTGGTGAGGCGCGGGTGGGCATATCCCAGTGCATTCACGCCGATGCCCGCGATCAGATCCAAATATCGCTTGCCCGCCGTGTCGTACACATAACAGCCTTTTCCACGATGCAGGACCAGGGGATAGCGCGCGTAATTCTGCAGCAGATATTGCTTTTCTAAATCCACCACCGAGGGAGTCGCGATCGTTGCCATCTCTTCATGATAATAAGACCGTGCACGTAACACACCTGGAATGTCTTCGCTGTGGGTCGACGTATCCGATGAACGCCCGCGCGTATCTTTGCCCGGCATGCGGGGCAGGAGGATCAAAGGACGGTGACGATCCCGGAATTCTGGATGTCCGTTACGATTACGCCGCAGCCCGAAATGATCCGCTGCGCTCGCGAAGTGACGTGTTTCGCTATCTTCCGCTGTTGCCGGTTGACAGCCCCGAGACGGTATTGCCAGGTGGGGCAACGCCGCTGGTGCCGGCTCCGCTTCTCGCATCGCAACTCGGCCTCCAGGCGCTGTATCTCAAAGACGAAACCCGAAATCCGACGCGATGTTTGAAGGATCGCGCCACGGCAATCGGGGTCGCGCTGGCGATCCAGTCGCGCGCCAGGGACCTGTATTGTGCCTCGGCCGGGAATGCCGCGATTTCGCTCGCGGGATTCGCCGCGCACGCGGGTTTAAGATGCCATGTCTTCGTGCCCAGCTACGCATCGGCGACGCGGCTCGACTGGCTGCGGCGATTCGGCGCGGATGTTCGCGTCTCCACCGGAAATTACGATCAGGCTTTTGCGGAAGCCGAACAGGCGGGCTCCGAGAACGGCTGGTATAGCCGCAATTGCGCCTTCAATCCATTTCTGGTGGAAGGAAAAAAGACCTGCGCCCTGGAAATCGCGGAAGCGATCCAACCGGACTTCGTGGTGGCCCCGGTGGGCGACGGATGCACGCTCGGGGCTATCGGCAAAGGATTCCGCGAGGCTCGCGAATGGGGAATGATCGATCGGTTGCCGCGATTGATCGGAGTGCAAGCCGCGGGAGTCCAGCCGATGGTGGCGCGCTTCCGGGGAGCGGGAGAGCAAGGGAACGGAGAGACCGGAGCCGCGTCCATCGCGGTTCGTCGTCCGAGAAATGCATTGCGCCTGTTGCGCGAGCTCGAAATCAGCGGCGGCGAGATGATCGCGGTATCCGATGAAGAAATCGCACAAGCGCAGCGTGATCTATCCGAGCGCGCCGGTTTGGTGGCCGAGTTCACCAGCGCGGCGACTTTGGCGGCCATTGGTAAGCTCGATCTTCGCGGCCAGACCGGCGTGCTGGTGATCACCGGAGGCCGCGTGGATTGAGGTCGTTTGAGGGAAATTAAGCGGTCGTATGTTATCATAAGTCGTCCGCGCGAAACATCGGGGAACGTAATGTTTCCAATGTGTTGACGCTAGAGCGGAGCAGTGTTCCGCGCCTGGCTCACCGGGCGATTTTCAGGCTTCCGGCACACCGCGCGTGGCGGCAAAATTCGGGAAATCGAGAAAGCCAGGCTGAAGTGGACGCCAGACCATCACAACAAATCACCGCGATTGCTTCCCTTATCGATCACACCCTGCTGCGTCCGGAAGCGACAGCGGACGATATTCGGAAACTGTGTGACGAAGCCTGGACCTATCGATTCGCCAGCGTGTGCGTAAATCCCTATTGGGTTCCGCGGGTCGCGCTGGACATTCGCGATTCAGGCGTGAAGGTCTGTACCGTGGTCGGATTTCCGCTGGGCGCGAGCATGACGACCTCGAAAGTGGCCGAAACGGAATCGGCGGTTCGCGCGGGCGCGCAGGAAATCGATATGGTACTCAACATCGGAGAGCTGCGCGGCGGAAATTACGACGCGGTGCGCGAAGATATTCGAGCAGTGGTGAACGCGGCTCACGGCGTCGGAGCGATCGTCAAAGTGATTCTGGAAACGGCGCTGCTCAATGACGAGCAGAAAGCTATAGCCTGCGAGCTGGCGAAAGTAGCGGGCGCGGAATTCGTCAAGACGTCGACCGGCTTCTCGACCGGCGGAGCCACCGCGCACGACGTCGCCCTGATGCGACGGGCGGTAGGCGACAGCATGGGCGTCAAGGCGTCCGGGGGCATCCGCACGCTGGAAAATTTGAAAACGATGGTGGCGGCGGGAGCTTCCCGCATCGGCGCAAGCGCCAGCGTGAGCATCGTGGAGGCGGCGCGTTAGAGATGGCTACCCCGCGAAAAGCCGCGGTGTTTCGCGAGCGCGCGGAACTGCTCGATTTCCTGCTCGAAGTGTCGCGCATCACTTCCGAGACGCTGGACCTGGATCAGTTGCTCGAAAGCGTCGCGGCGATCGTCAAAACGGTGGTGCCGTACGACCTGTTCGCGATCCTGCTGTACAGCGAAAAGCCGCAGGGGCTGCGCATCCGCTACTCGATCGGGCATCGCGATGAAATCGTCAGAAGCCTGGTCATTCCGTTGAACGAAGGCGTCACCGGAACCGCTGCTGCGACGCGCCTGCCGGTGCTGGTGGATGACGTTCGCAAGGACCCGCGTTACCTGAACGCGCTCGATGCGGTGCGCAGCGAACTGGCCGTGCCGATGGTCGCGCGCGGCAAGCTGGTGGGCGTGGTCGACGTGCAGTCGACCAAGGAAAAGGCGTACTCCGAGCAAAATCGCGCGCTGCTGCGCCTGATTGCCGGACGCGTCGCGGTGGCGGTAGACAATGCCCGGCTCTATCGCCGCGTGGACCGCCAGAATCGAACTCTTCGGACGCTGGCGCATCTGTCTCAGGAATTCAGCTCGATTCTGGACCTGGATGAACTGCTTGGCAAGATTGTCGCCACCATTCGCGCGCTGATCAACTACGACGCGTTCAGTATTTTTCTGGTGGACGCGGAGCGCAAGGTGCTGCGTCGGCGATTCAGTGTGCGCTATGACGAGCGCGTGACTCTCGACAATATTCCGCTGGGGAAGGGAATTACCGGCGCCGCGGCGGAATCGCGCGAGACCGTTCGGGTGCAGGACACCATGGCGGACCCGCGCTACATCGCATCGCATCCGGATATACGGTCGGAAATCGCCGTGCCGTTGATCGTCCAGGACCGCGTAGTAGGCGTGCTTGACGTCGAAAGCGAGCGCGTCGCCTATTTCACCGAGGATCACCAGCGCATGCTGACGCTACTGGCTCCGCAGATCGCCAGTTCGGTGGAGAATGCCCGGCTTTACGAGGAACTCGCGCAGCGCGAGCAACGCATGGAGCAGGATCTGCGAGCCGCGCGCAAATTGCAGCACGTGCTCCAGCCGCGCGAGGCTCCCGATCTTCGCGGTCTGGAAGTGGCGGTCCGCGCGCGTCCCGCGCGGGAAATATCGGGCGACGTGTACGATTTCTTCGATCATGGCGACGACTATTCGGTCATCGTGTTCGGCGACGTCAGCGGCAAGGGCGCCGCAGCCGCGTTATATGGCGCGCTGGTGAGCGGTCTGCTGCGTATTCTCGCGCCCCGCCGCAGAAGTCCTAAACTGCTGATGCAGTCGCTGAACGAAACTCTGCTGGAGCGTAAAGTGGACGCGCAATACGCCACGCTGTTGGTGGCGCTGTGGGAGCCGCGCTCCGGGAAGTTGACGCTGTGCAATGCCGGCGCCGAGCCGCCCATGATCTTCCGTAAGGGAGAGGTGATCAAGCCGAAAGCCGAGGGCGTGCCCATCGGCCTTCTCGACGCTCGTGAATATGAGGAAGTCGAATTTCAAACCGAGCGCGGCGACCTGATCCTGTTCTATTCGGACGGCATCGAAGATCAGTTGAACGCCAAGGGCGAGGATTATTCGCGGCTCCGCATTATGCGGCTGCTCAAGAAGCACGGCGAGGAGCCGCCCAAAGCTCTGGCGCACGCGATTTTTGAGGAGCTGGACGCATATCGCGACGACACGCCGATCACCGACGATCAATCGGTGGTGGTGATGCGCGTCTGCTGAGGAAAGAATCGAGAACATGAGTTTTGCGTATCGGAATCACGCCCTATATTGCGAAGGAGTGGATCTGTCGCAAGTCGCGGCGCGCGCCGGGACGCCGTGCTACGTGTATTCGTCGGCCGCCGTGCTGGCGAACTATCGCGCCTACGACTGCGCTTTCGGTGATGTTCCGCACACGGTGTGCTATGCGGTCAAGGCCAATAGCAACTGTCCAGCTTCTGAAGCTGCTGGCGCAGGCCGGCGCGGGATTCGACATCGTCTCGGGTGGTGAACTGTATCGGGTCCTTCAGGCCGGCGGCGATCCGGGAAAGGTCGTTTTCTCAGGCGTCGGCAAGACGGCGGAAGAGATCGATCAGGCGCTCGAAGCCGGGATTTTCGTTTTCAATTGCGAATCGGAGCCGGAGCTTGCGCTGATCGACGCGCTGGCGCATCGACGCGGAGTCAAGGCGCGCGTCGCGGTACGCGTAAATCCCGACGTCGACGCGGCCACGCACGCCTACATCTCTACCGGCAAGCTGGCCCACAAATTTGGAATCGACATCGGCGAAGCGGAAGCAGTGTATGAGCGGGCGGCGAAGCTGGGAAATTTGTTGTTGGAGGGAGTGAGCTGCCACATCGGCTCCCAGCTAATGGACTCGAAGCCGGTGCTTGAAGCGGTCGATCGGGTGTTGGCTTTGATCGACCGGTTGAAGGCCCAGGGGTTCGATATCCGTCATGCGGATCTGGGCGGCGGTCTCGGCATCGCATATCAGCCTGCGCAGGAGCCGCCGGCGATTTCGAAATTCGTCTCCGAGCTGCGCGATCGAGTGGCGGGGCGCGGTCTGCATGCCATGATCGAGCCCGGGCGGTCCATTGTCGGCAACGCTGGAGTCTTGCTCGCTCGCGTCCTATACCGGAAGAAAACCGGGCCGAAGGATTTCGTGATCATCGACGCTGCAATGAACGACCTGATTCGCCCGGCGCTGTATAGCGCGCATCATGAAATCCTCCCGCTGCGCGAGGGTAGCGGGGGCAATGTTCGTGTCGATGTGGTGGGTCCGGTGTGCGAGTCGGGCGACTTCCTGGCCCGCGATCGCGAAATGCCGGAAGTATTGCCCGGCGACTTATTGGCGATCTGCTCGGCGGGAGCATACGGGTTCGTGCAGTCGTCGAATTACAACACTCGTCCGCGCGCGGCCGAGGTTCTGGTGGAAGGCGAGCAATGGCGCGTGATTCGGCGCCGTGAGAGTTACGAAGACTTGATTCGCGGCGAGATGGATTGAAGCGTCAATGCGCCGCCGCGATCACTTCCATCGCGACGGTCGCGTCCAGAGAAGGTAACCCTTCGAACAATAGAAACGTACTCGCCGGCGGCCGTGCTTTATCCAGAAAATCGAAACGCGCCGCGCGAACCGCGTTGGCGACAGGCAGAGTCGTCGGATACACGCTGGTCCAGAAGACGTCGGGATAGGTTACTCCGAGCGGTTCAATATCCTTTCGCAAGCGCTCGAAGGCGAGCCGGATATCGCGATCCTGTTCTCCGAACGCCAATTGGCCGCCGCTAAAAACCAGTTTGGTCGCGGCCACCAGCGCGATCTGGGAATAGTTGGGATTTTGCACCAGCCCGGGAGGATTGAGCAGAACCACCGGAGCGGACGGAGGCGCATCCAGGCGTCCGACGGCTTCGCATTCCGCCACCGGCGCGAGCGGCGCCCGCTGGGTCTGGATGAAATTGGCCGCGGCAGCCGGAAATGCCGCCGCGATGGACCGCCGCGCGGTCTGCACATCGTCCAGCGAACTCAGAAAGCAAGTCGCGCGCAATACTTCGCTCGACCGCACGTTTGCCGCCGTCACGGCCTTTTCGAGCTGCTCCACCGATAGCCGCACATCCTTGGTCTGCTGTCCGGAGAAGAATGCGAGGCCGTTCGGATTGACGGGTCGCTTATCCTCGGCAATGCTTTCGATCACCACCTGCGCGCCTTCCATCGGCAGACCGCCCGCCTGAATGATGCTTAACGACGGAAGATTCAACTTGTGCTCCGTAAAGATTTCACTGACCAGTGTCTGGACCCGCCGTAAATCACCGGAGCCTGCTACAAACGCCCGAAGCTTCAGAATGGCCGAGCCATGAGTCGCTTTCAGCAGACTGTTCAGCGCATCGCGGACCTGCTGCGTAAGCAACCCCTTGGCGGACAGCGGCGAGACATGGAACACCAACTGTTGCGTCTGTCCTTGAATCGCCGCCGGCGGATCCTTGAGCAGCGGCAGCGTCTGCGTGATCGGCTCCTCGTCACTCCTTTTCTTTTTTCTCTGACTCCAGGCGGAAGTGGCCAGCAGAGTGAGACTCAGCAGGAGAAGGGCGGCTCGTCGAAGGAATACGGTGCGCAAAGGTGGATTTTAACATCGCCGCGCGAGGTTAAACCAGCGGACTTAGACGACGGGTTCCATGCCGAAGCGGCGCAGCAGCAGAAACTCCGAAAGATTGTCGGTAGTCAGCAGGCCCAGCAGCTTTTCCTGGTCCATCACCAGAGCGCATCGGCCCGCCTGAGCCATCGACGGCAGGATGTCGGCGAGATCGGCGGAAGGATCGATTGCCAGAAAATCGCGGTCCATGACCCCTGCGACATAGGCATCCGGCCCTTCGGCGGCCAGCGCCTTCAGCAGCAGATTCCGGCCCAGCAGACCGACCACCTTGCCGCTGAGCATTACCGGAAAGTCCTGTTGATGCGTGGAGAGCAGAAGATTGGCGGCGTCACGAATGGTATTTCCATGCTCCAGTGTGCGAAATTCGGTGATCATCGCGGCGCGCACCGGAATCCCATGGGTCAGAGTGCGGCCCATTGCGGCAGCGCCTTCCTGCGCCGCGCCCAGGTAAATGAACATCGCGAAAAACACCAGCATGAATTGCGGAGCCAGCAAGCCATAGAGACCCATGCTGATGGCCAGCATGCGCCCCATCCATGCCGCCATCCGCGTCGCCTGGTCTTCGGGACGAATGTAGGACAACAGCGCACGCAGCGCCCGGCCTCCATCCATCGGAAAAGCCGGCAGCAGATTGAACACCGCCAGCAGCAGGTTCGCATAGGCCAGCCGGGCCAGCGCGTTGGCATCGGTCGGCTGAAGCAGATCTGAGATATTGATGGGCACGGCTTCATGCTGGTAGAACATGTAGCCGAAGATCGCGCCGGAGAGCAGCACGTTAACCAGTGGGCCGGCGAGCGAGATCCAGAGTTCCTCAGTCGGGCGCAGCATGCGCTCCATCCGCGACAAGCCGCCGATCGGGAACATAATGATTTCGGTGGTGCGCACGCCGAAGAATCGCATCCCGACGAACGCGTGTCCCACTTCGTGCAGCAAGACACTGGCGAACAATCCTAAAAGAAATACCGCGTAACTGGCGCTAGACTGGCGGCTCCCAAGGTCGGTTACGACCAGGAAAATCACCAGCAGAATGAATGTGAAATGGAGACGTACCGGTACGCCGAAAAGGGGAAATCCCTTGAGGGTTCCCGCCGTGCTGCCCCGGTCATGCGAGGTGCGTGCAAGCTCCACACATAAACCATAACAGAACTTTGCCGTGACTTAGGCTAGGCTAAAGCCCTGAGACGGCGGCAATGATTTGCTGAGTCCGGGGCCGTTTATGGCCAGCGTCTTGAGCTGGTTTGGGCTTTTTTACTGGGTAAAGGACCCGGTCCTTCGCCGGAACCACGCCGAGCGGGCGAATTGGAGAAATCCAGTTCGCTCTCCTCGAAGCTGACCGGCCGGTCGAGTACCATTTCGAGCGTGGTGCCCTTTGCCAGCACTGCTTCCGGACCGCGAGTGAACAGAACGCCCATTAGTCCTGCCGTCGCTCCAGCTGCTGCTCCGATGCCTGCTCCCATCCCTGCGGCGCCGCTCATGCTTCCGGCGAGCGCCCCAACGCTTGCGCCGGCCGCCGCAGTCTCACCCACGGTCCGAACGTCGCCCGCTTTGTCGCCCTCGCTCCTAATCGTGCCCTCTTTGCGATCCAGTTCTTCACTGGCGCGACCGTCTAGGCCGCTCACGCGAGCCCGGAAATCGCGAGTGGTGCCGTTCGGCAAGGTCAGCGAGTCGAAGCGCAAGTGAAACTCGCCGCGTCCCTTCATCTTGCCCGGCCGTTGGACTTCGGTGATGGTCCCTGACACGTAACTGCCCGGAGGGATCACGATCTTCCCGTCCACCAGAATCGGGAACACCGTTTCCAGATAAACGCGATCGCCTGGGACTGAATTCTTGGTGCTGACACTGTTGATCAGACTCAGCGGAATGTGGGTCCCGGTTTCCACCTGGAAACTCTTCTGCACGGGGCCGCTGTCGGCGGCAGGCTTCGTGTTCTGGGCGAACGCGCCGATCGCCAGTGCCAAAGAAGCCGAAATCACACGCGCGATCATTTTGGAGCAGTCCCCCTTGCGTCCAGTGTACCCCACAATTTTGATACGTCGCCGCGCAGCCGATCGTTACGCCTGTTCGTCCGCCGAGGGACCGTAGATCGCTGGAACCGGGATGTCGTTGAGCCTTAGATACATACTCAACTGTCCCCGATGAAAAATGTGATGATTCATAATCATGCTCCGCCAGACCGCCGCGCGGGGCATGGTGAAAATCGGCTGCCCTCCGGCCAGCAGAGACCAATCCTTCGTCATGTCCGCGTCTTCCGCTTTCGAAAGCGCCGTCCGTGCGTCGGCGACGTTTTTGTCAAATTTTTCGAGCAGTTCTTTATTGGACTTCGCCGGATCGTACTTCGCCGGTTCGACCCCTGGAGGCGCGATATCGAAGGAATCGCCCGCAAAAGTGAATACGGCCCACCCCGGCATATCGGCCAGATGCGTTGCCAGTGCATCCATGGCCCACGACTTCGGGTGAGGCTTGAAGTTGAACTTGTTATCAGGACATCGCTCCAGGACCTTCCTGGTGGTGGCCATTTCCTGATCGAATTCCGGCAGCAAGGCGTCGCGCATTTTCATGGGTCAATATTCGCCTAATATTCGCCTTCTGTCAACAGAGAAAATTACTGAACTGGCAAATAACGTTGAGCGGGGCTGGTGGCATCTGCGGTCGCGATCCTAACCTCCGGATTTTCACTAACATCCGGCGGTAATATCAAGTTGATCTGAAATAACCCGGCATAGCCCGGCGTAACCCCTGCGTAGGCGATTCGAATGTGATCGACGGCGACGCCATTAAGCAGGACTTGAAACTGGCTGAAGGCGGTCAAAAGTGCCGCAATTTCCGGGACCTGATTCGGAATCGCGGCCGGCGACGTAGGTCCGAGGCCGGTGGCCCACAGCACGATCTCCTCATTGCCGTGAGCGGGCGAATCGGAGGTGACCAGTGATCCGTCGGCGTGTGTTGCGAGCACCGTCGACGCATCGATCTGGAACAGCGACGGAGCCGTTGCGCCCAAGACGATGGATACCGCGGGACCAGCCACGCCGTTCACTTCAAGCTGCACCGTAGCGGCGCCGCCGATCAGAATGGTCGGCACCAGAAGGTTCACCTGAGATGGCGAGACGTAATAGATGTCGGCGGCAATTTGATTTACCAGGACACGGACGCCGGTGCCGGTCAGCGCGGTGGGAAGGATTCCGCCGTTGATATCGCCGGGGGTAATCGCCTTGGTGACGAAAGCCAGGTTCTGGCCGTAAATGGTGATGAAGGTATTCGGCGCGTAAAAATTCGCGACGCTCGCGGCGGTGTTGGCGATACTGTCAGCGGTGTAGAACGGAGCGCTGGTGCCGCTCGCGCCGGCCACCAGGGGCCCGATCACGAGGGCTGCCATCCAGATCGGGGCAGCCATCCTCGCGACTATTTTATCACTGTAGCGACTGCGTCAGAAGGGTCTTGTATAACGTGAAAAACTTCGTGAAATCGAGATCGAGCATGACCTCCACGGGCGTCGCATCCGGCGCGATCGATCGATCCAGAGGCTTCACCGCGCCATAATTCTTCCCGAACGTGGTATCCACGTCGAGATATGCGGTCTCGCGTTTGGTCACGAACGAGGGATCGAGCAGATAGCCCGCGGCCAGGCAATCCCAGATGTAGGTTTGCGCGCCCGGGTCCTTCTTGAACCGCTTGCCCATGTCCTCTTTGTACATCTCCGTCACCGGAGTCTTCGCGGCGACGATCTGATCGTAATTCGCTTTACCGATGCGGGCGTGATTGCAGATATCGAGCCCGAACATGATCTTTTCCTTGATCGCCGAGCGCAGCACGATGGACGCCGCTTCGGGGTCGAACCAGAAATTGAATTCGGCCGCGCGCTTGTCATAATTAGGCACGTGTACCGCGCCGCCCATAAAAACAATACGCTTGATTTTCGTTTCCAGGTCGGGACGCATGCGCAGGGCGATGGCGATATTGGTCATCGGACCGATTGCCAACAGCGTCACTTCGCCCGGCTCCCGGTCAATGGTGTCGACCAGGAAATCGACGGCACTGCGATGCGAGGCCCGGCGCGCCACTTTCTGTTTCTTCTCGGGAAGATCCTGACCGAAAGCGCCAAGATACTCGATCGGGCCCCAATCGTGATTTTCCTTTTCCGCCATGACCCGCGTATGGATCAACGGCGCCTCGGCTCCCAGATGCAGCGGAATCGCGCCCTTTCTCATCAGATCGAGCACCCGAAACATGTCCTCGGCGCCCTGCAGCGGCCACAGATTTCCAGGGACGATAGTCAGTCCCAGCACGTTCACTTTATCGGGCTTTTGGAGCAGCATGACCAGCGCCGCTCCGTCGTCGTTGAAATAGGCGCAATCGGTGTCGAAGATGACTCGATCGGCGGAATCCCCCGTTTGCCCGGCGGCAAGCGCGGCGAACAACGTTGCGAACAGCGCGAGTGACGTCGGGATTCTCAAACCGTCAGTGTATCAGGCGCGCCAGAAGGTCCGGAATCTCGAAGACGGCCCGATTTTCGATGCCGGCGACATTGGCTCGATAGAGATCCAGGTTGACCAGCATTTCCTCCACCGCATCGCGCACCCCTCGGAAATTGGGCAGCACGATGCCCGCTTCTTTTTCGCGAACCCACTGAGCGTTGTAGCGCTCCTGCGGCAGCGTCCAGGCGTTCGACTCGACGATCACCGGAAGCTTCATGGCGATGGCTTCACTGATGCTCCCCGGTCCTGGCTTGCCGATGAAAAAATCGGAGAGGTGCATGTAGTAGGGAATTTCACTGGTGAAGCCCTCGACGAAGCGCGGGACGTTGGAGCGCACGGCGCGTAGCTTTTCGGCGAGCTTCTGATTCTTCCCGCAGATGAGGATGAGCTGGGTATCGGGCAGCCGTGCCGCGATGTCCAGCATCGTGGCCGAACCCTGGCCGCCGAATAAAACCAGGCCGACCGGCTTCTCCGGGTCGAGGCCGAGGCGCTTGCGCTCGGCCGCGCGATCGACCGTGACCGGTTCATAGAAGCGCGGCCGCAGGATCATGCCTGAAGTTCGAAACACATGCGCGTCGTCGTGACCTGTCGCGTAGGCCTGTTCCACCGCTTTTTCGGTCCCGCAAATCAGAAACTGTAACTGTTGTTCGATCCAGAAATGCGGCGGATAATCGGCGAAATCGGTTAAAATAGTAACGTAAGGCGTCTGTGGGAGCGCGTTGTGGAGACTTTCAAACATCGCGCGATTGAAGTTCGGAACCAGCGAAACAACCAGGTCGGGTTTTGTTTCAGACCAGTGACGTTCCAGTAAACGAACGGTTTTGCCATGGTACAGACGAATCACTCCATGCATGAAGCGGAGCCCTTGCGCCGAACCGAGCGTCCAGCCCTTGGCCAGCATCAGATTGTAAATATCTTCCAGGCGAATTCCCGTAACTTTGCGGAAAACATCCAGGGAATGAAGGACTTCCTGCAAATTGACCAGCGTGATTTCCCAGGGCCGTTGTTGGGAATCGATGACCGACTTGAGCGCCGTGGCCGCGGCCCGATGGCCGCCGCCGGCGTCGAAGTAGACGAAGTGCAGCCGTTTCACAATTTGTGTCACAAATGTTTTATAGCAGCGTCATCCCACTGTTACGCCAGGGGATTAAAAGTGTAGCATGGCGGTTTCAGTAGTCCGCTGGGTAGAAACGGGCGACCACCGGCTGATGCGCCAGGTGAATCGCTGGAAGCCACCGCAACTGGTGCGGCTGTGGATGATCGCGGCCACACGCGGAGGCGACGGATGGCTATGGTACGCAATGGGCTCGGTCGTAGCGCTGTTCGGCGGCTTGGAACGGTTCCGGGCGCTGCTGGCGGCGGTAATCGCGGTGAGCATTGGTATCGCGGTATTCCTGGTGATGAAGCGGGCCTGTGGGCGGAAGCGCCCGTGCGCCCTGGAGCCGCATTGCTGGGCAACGCTCCTGCCTCCGGACCAGTTCTCCTTCCCGTCGGGCCACACGATCACGGCGTTCGCGGTGGCGGTATCGCTGGGCGTCTTTTATCCCGCGATGCTGGTGGGTCTGTTCTTCTGCGCGGCCAGCGTCGCTCTATCGCGAATCCTGCTGGGGATGCACTTCCTGAGTGACGTCGTCGTGGGTGGAGTGATCGGCGCGCTGCTGGGCTACGCGGCAGCGGCCATTCTCGGGTTCTAGAGGCGCAACCCGCCGCGATTGCGCCCATGAAGATTGCCCTTAAAAGTGACCTGCTCTAATTGGTGCCGCGTCCGCGATTTGGCCGGGGTTTCGGCAGTTCCTTACGAGGCAGCATGTCGTGGCGCGTCGCGGTTTCGTACACGAACCACGCCTCGATCGCCGCGGCCTGTTCCATGTCCCCCGCCTGCAGATGATCGTACAGGTCCATGTTCGAATGGTGAGTACGGGTGCTGTATTCAAGCGGATCCTGGATGAACTGGAAGGCCGGAAGTCCGACAGCGTCGTAAGAAACGTGATCGGTGCTGCCGGTGTTGCGCAGGGTGAGCGTGGTTGCGCCCAGGTCCTTGAAGGGAGCGAGCCATGCTTCGAAAATCGGTCGCACGGCGTCGTTGTCCTGAAGGTACACGCCGCGAATCTTTCCGCTGCCGTTATCCAGGTTGAAATATCCGCTGAGTTTGGCGTGCTCCGGCTTCAGTTTCATGTCGGCGGGATCGGCGAAGTGCTCTTTCACATAGGCGCGAGAACCGAGCAGGCCCTGCTCTTCCGCGGTCCACAAGCCGATGCGAACTGTCCGCGCCATTTTCAGATTCAGCGTCTTCAGAATGCGCACGGCCTCCATTGCGATCGCCGATCCGGCGCCGTTATCGGTAGCACCGGTTCCTCCGGTCCACGAATCGAAGTGCCCGCCGAGCATCACCAGGCCGGCGTCGGGATTGGTGCCCGGAATTTCGGCTGTGATGTTGAACGAGTTTTCGGGGGCGGTGAAGCTCGCCTGGATATCGAAGTCGAGCACCACGGGAATGTTCTTCTCGATCAGCCGGGCGATGCGATTATAGTGCTCGTTGGTGATGACAACGGAGGGCGGCGGGACCTCGTCCTCAGGATTCTGCGATCCGGCCGACTGGCCGAATACGTCGCCGCCATCGGTGCCGTTGCCCGGCGTCAAGGCGACCAGCACGCCTTCATCGCGCAAAAACTTGTTGAGTTCCGAACGGAACTGCCGCTGATTCGGGTTGCGGCCTCCGCGCCGCTCCGGGCAGCCTTCGGGAATCACCGGGCCGGGGCCGAAACCGAACGGGAGCACCGGCGGATTGCCGCACGTCGGATCGGGCAACTCGGCCGCTTTCGCGAGTTCCTCATCGGTCAGGCGATGGGCCAGAGGCTTGGTGATCATTTCCGAGGGATGAGTCGGCGCGGTCAGCACGATCTTGCCCCGCAGTTTTCCTTTGAACTTGGCGAAATCGTCGGCGCTATTGATCACGGCCATTACGGCTGGACCTGAGACCTCGCCATTCGTTCCCGGCGACCAGGGACGGGCGAAACCGATGAGCGGCATGAAACCCGGTTCCTTCATCATGGCGACGAATCGTGTGGTGTTCCATCCACGGCCGAATGGTCCCCAGGATTCTTCCTTGGCGTTGACCAGACCCCATTCGGTCATTTTCTTCACCGCCCAATCGGCGGCGGCCTTAATATTGGTGGACCCGGTGAGCCGGGGTCCGTGAACATCGGTCAGATAAAAGGCGTTGTCCATGACTTTGGAATTAGCTCCGAAAGCCTCTGCTTTGATGCGGTTGACAACGTTGAGATCAACTTTTTCTTGAGCTGTGACGGGTAGGCACAGACACAGCGTGGTGGCTAATGCCGCAAGAGTTCGCATGAGGCCGAATGTACCATACTTCGGCTATGGTGATGAAGGCTGTGATTGGAGCTCCACTAGCTCCTGCTGTTGCTTTTGGGTCAGCGCGGACCGGTCGCCGTTCTTGAAATACGCGGCGAGGTTCCGCCGCAGCTCAGGACTCGCGGTGGTGAAATGGTGCTGGGCCAGTTTGTCGAGTAATTCCCCGTAGGACTTATCGGCGAGCTGATATTTTCCAGGGGCGCTGAGCTCGCCGGTGTCCAGATTATAGTTAACGAATACGAGGCGTCCGTTGCGCGCGTCCGTCAATGCGGCGCGGTAGGCCACGACGGTGGCGTCGAAGCTGCGGAGGAAATCGCGTTCGGCCTGCGGAGGAACCGGGTTGAACTTCAGCAGCCGGAAGGGGCCCATGGTCGGGATCATGCGAAACATGAATGCCAGAAAGCGGGCGAACCATCCGGGACGGCGATAGGCATCGTCCCATTCGGCGCGATACCTTCGCCGCGGAAGGGCGTAGACAAAACGCGATCGGGTGATGCCGGGGGATAATTTCTCGATGTCGGCGCGTTTCGAATGCCAGGCGACCTTGGTCATTTCCGGAATCAGGCGGCCGAGCGTGAAGCGGTAGGTACCGATGCCGAGATCGAGCGTGCCGAAAATCTCGTCCATCCCCACACCATAGGTGTCTTGAAAGGCCTTTTGCAGCACCGTTTTCGATACCTGGAAGCCGATAAAATCGTGGAACGCGTCGGGCGCGTAAAGTCCGCGCGAGACCTGGATCACATCGAAGGCGAACTCGGTCTTCAGGTGATCGGCGGGGCTGTCCTCATAGGTGACTATCGCTCCGTACTTCCGCCGCATCTTCGGATATTCGAGTGACGTGGACCGGTTTACGGCGGGATGTCCGGTACGATCCGAGGTGTAATGGGCCAGCGCGCCGAGCGCAAACGCGTACTCGTCCAACGTTTCAGAATCGCGAATCATCGCGGCAACGAAATCGCCGCTGCGGATGTAATGGGTCCAGTCACTGAACTGGTGCGAGGAAAACGGAAAATAGCCCATGTCCTGGATCTGGCACCCGCCGTAGGTATAGGCATGGGCCTCCCTCAACTGATCGGGCGTGGCGTTGGGAAAACGCTTAAGCAACATCGGCCGGATGTGGGACTGCCACACCGCGTCGACGATCGCCTCGTGGGACAACGCGGAATAAGCCCCACACGGCAACGCCGCGAGGACCAGAATAAGGAGCAGGCGCTTCACTGTTGGCTTAGTCCACCGTCCACTGCCAGGATCTGTCCCGTTACAAAATTCGAAGCCGTCAGAAAATAGATCACGGCATCAGCGACCTCATCGGCTGTTCCCGCACGGCCGGCGGGGGTTTTGGCGATGAAACGCTCAATCCTTTCATCCTTCTCACCGAACGGAATCACTCCCGGCGCGACCGAATTCACCGTTATGTTCGGCGCGAACGCCTTCGCGAGCGCTCGCGTCATCATGATCACCCCGGCTTTCGACGCGCAATAGTGCGCATTATGGCTCCAGGGACGAATCCCCCCTAGCGAACTGATGTTTACAATGCGGCCGCCGTTTCCGCCGAGCATCTTTTTCGCACCCTGCTGGCAGCAGAAAAACGTCGCCTTCAGGTTCACGCTATGGATGAAATCCCAATCGGATTCGGTGACTTTCAACGGATCGATGGTGGTGAAGCGCGCGGCATTGTTGACCAGGGCATCGATGCGCCCGAAATGAGTGTAGACGTCATCGAATAGCTTTTCGATCTCGCTGACATGTTCGAGATTGGCTCGAAAGACGGGCGCATTGCCGCATTCGGAAGCCGTGGCGCGAGCTTCCGCCTCCGAATTCTGGTAATGTATGGCGACGCGAGCCCCTTGTTTCGCCAGTTGCAGGGCAATCCCTCGCCCAATACGCTTGGCGGAGCCGGTCACCAGGATGACGCGGTCGGTCAATGGGTCCATCATGTTCGATTATCGGCATTCCGGGTCAAACCGTGGGGTCGCCGTGAACTTCCACGTCCTCTGGGTCGACGCCGGCGAGTTCCGGCTCGGGCAGCCGGCCGGTCCAATTGGCCCAAGCCCAGAAGATCGCGGTCGTCGAACTCAAAATGCCGCTCCAGAGCTCCGATGACGCGCGGGCTGACGTGATCCGATGCCAGCCCGGCGACTCCCATCGAGACCATCATGGTCAGCCAGGTCCAGGTTTCGATGGTCGCGAATACGCGTCCTCGGAATTCATCGGAAACGTGACGCAGAAGCTGCGAGAAATTCAGCACGGAGCTGATGGCCACGGCGGCTCGGGATAAGGCAATGAACAGCAGCGCGGTCGCGAAGGTCGGAGCCTGGCTGAACAGCACATACGAGCCTCCGTGGAGCACGTACGCGATCGAAATCGCGCGCTTGTATCCCTTGAAGCCGACCGTTCGCCCGATGCGATGCGCCACCAGCGCTCCGCCGACCAGGCCGAGTCCCGCGAATCCCCAAATGATTCCGATGCCGGCGGGTCCGCGATGAAACACCACTTCGCCAAACAGGCTGAACAGGATTTGCGCCGCTCCGCCGCCGGTGGCCCATCCGACCGCGACCAGTCCGATTGCCAAAATCAGCGGGGACGATCGCATGTAACGCAATCCTTCCACGTATTCATGCCATGGGCGCGCGATCTTTTCTTCGGTCAGGTCGGACCGCGCATCTTCCCCGCGAGATGCCCGGAATCCTTTTTCGACGCGCAGATGCCAGATGCACCAGGCGGAAAAGAGAAACGAAATGGCGTTAAACACGAATGCGAGCTTGTAGCCGAACGCCGTCACCGATGCGCCGCCGAGGAAGGATCCGATGGTCACCGTGGTCCATTGCGTGAGCTGGGTCAGCGAATTCGCGGTGTGCAGATCGTCTTTGGTGGCAATCGCGGGAAGAATCGACGCGCGTCCGCTGGTGAAGAACGGCGACGCGAACATCAGCCCGCCGCTCAACACATAGAGCAGCCAGGTGCGGCCGTGCGGGATCGCGAAAATGAACCCGAGTGCGATGGCCGCGCGGGTCAGATCGCTGATGATCATGAATCGCCGCGGTCCAGACGATCGAGCAGCACGCCGGCAATGGGTCCGGCGAGCATCGCGCGGAATGCGCGCGAGCGATCAATACCGGCGACGACCAATCCGGAGCCGGTGTTTGCCAGAGCAAGGCTGAAGACGGCGATGTTGTTGAAATGTCGCCGACTTCGCTGACCACCTGTCCGGTCCACGTATAGCGGTAATTGCGATTGCGGCGAAGTAGCTTCGCCGAAGTCGTTCAAACGCGTCTAGGCCTGCGCCAGGGTTTCCTCCCGAACTGTCACGGTCTTCAGAAAGTCGTGATCGATTTCGATAGCCGAAGCCCGGCGCCGGTGGGAACGGTGATGGTGCCCTGCGACGAGACTTCCACCGCCGGCGAGATGATGTCGCGCGTCCAGTATCGCTTGCTGGCCGACACATCGCCCGGCAGAACGAAATTCGGCAGCGTGGAAAGCGCGATATTGTGCGCGCGCCCGATGCCGGATTCGAGCATGCCCTCCGCACCACACCGGGATCCCATGCGCCTGCGCGACGTCGTGCACGCGCTTCGCCTCGCGGAATCCGCCGACGCGGCCCAGTTTGATATTGATGATGCCGCAGGCCTTCATGCGGATCGCCTGCTCGGCCTGATGCGCGATGCGGATGCATTCATCGAGGCAGATCGGCGTTTCGAGCTGGGCCTGCAATTCGACGTGATCGATGATCTCGTCATGCGCGAGCGGCTGCTCGATCATCATCAGGTTAAACTCGTCGAGCTTCTTCAGGCGCGTCGACGTCGGCCAGCGTGTAGGCCGAATTCGCGTCGGCCATCAGCCGGATCTTCGGGAACGCGCGCGCGCACTTCGCGAATCACGTCGATGTCCCAGCCCGGCTTGATCTTCATCTTGATGCGCTGATAGCCGGCGTTCACTTCCGTCTCGATCTTCTTGAGGAGTTGCGGCGACGGAATCCTGAATGCCGATGGACACGCCGCAGCCGATTTCCGTCGCGCGCCCCGCCGCCGATCTGCTTGGCCAGCGAAACGCCGTTCCGGCGGGCTTCCAGATCCCACACCGCGACTTCGACTCCGCCGCGACGCCATGCGATGCCCGCGAATGTGCGAAGTTCGATCCGCCACCTGCGGCGCTCGTCAAATGCGTGCTTCAAGAACGCGAGGCGCGACGTAATCGCGGACGATCAGCCATGCCGATTCGGTCCACTCTTCGTTGTAAAACGGATTCTCGCCGGCGGTGACTTCGCCCCAGCCGGAGAGACCGTCCGACACCGACCTCCACCAGCACGATGTGCGCGCTCGTAAGTGCGCCCGAAGCTGGTTTCGAAGAAATGCACCAGAGGCATGCGGATCTGGCGCAGAATGATGCGTTCTATTTGGAATGCCATGTTTCCGAGAAGAGATAGGTTCCGGTTTCCGGCGTCCGTTCGAAGCCGGTGACGGTAAGATCCTTTCGCAGAAGTTTTCGAGAAATTGATCGGCTGACGCGCTTTTGAATTTCGCGGGCCCGGGCCGGATCGTTGGCCTTGATCCGGTAAATCTCGTCGGTACGGAAATGCGCGCGACCACCTCGTCGCGGTCGGCATCTCGCGCCCATCGAGCAGCGCCTTCACGCGATCGCTATCCAACCACCATTCCGCGATGCAGCGATCGGTCGGCAGGCCGGCGTGAAAGGTTGCTGGACGTGGTTCCGTACTGATTGAGCACGAAGCGGCGCACGATGGCGCCCAGGCGCTCAATGTTGAAATACGCGTTCTTGATTTCGAGCGGATCGAAGGTCCATTCGATCAGGTCGAGTCCCGCGCGCAAGGCATCGTCGCGTTGCTGCGAGCTTCAGCATCCGGCCCACCCCGGCGTCGCGATATTCCTTCAGCACGCCGAGCATGTGGCTGTGCAGATAACTGTTCGCCGGCGGCTTGATGCCGGGAATCGCAAGGCAGAATCCGACCATGCGGTCGTCGTCGTACGCGCCGAACGCCTGCCCGCCGATCTTGCTGGCGGTGACGAACAAGCGCACCGGCAGCAGGTCCACGTCGTCAAATCCCCAGATCGGCTTCTGCAGTTTTACCGCATCGACAAATTCGGGATGTGTCGTGCAGCGGGTGGATTTCAATCATAGCTTCTTCGGCTTCCTGCCACAGGGCTTCCATTTCTTCGATGGTCGAGTCCTTGGGCGTCTTTCCCCGCGCCGCCAGCCCTTCTTCCACATGCGCGAACCGGCTGCGGAATTTCGCATTGGTGTTGCGCAGAGCCTGTTCCGGATCCACCTTCAGAAAGCGCGCGATGTTGACGATGACGAACAGAATGTCGCCGAACTCGTCCTTCCACTTCGTCGTCTTTCGCTTCGCGGCCTTCAGTTCGCGCGAGCTTCTTCATCGAGCTTGTCAAACACCTGTCGATATTTTCCCAATCGAACCCGGCGCCGGCTGCCCGGGACGCGATCTGCTGCGCCTCGACCAGCGCGGGAGTGGATCGCGAAACGCCGGTGAGCAGGCCCTTGGGCCGCGGTTTCTCTTCGGCCTTGATCTCATCCCAGCGACGCTTCACGTCGTCGGCGGTTTTTGCGTCGCCGTCTCCGAACACATGCGGATGGCGGCGGATCAGCTTGGAATTGATGGCGTCCAACGAATCCGCGATATCGAATCATTCTCTTCGGCCGCCATCTGTGCGAAGAACACCGGCTGCAAGCAGCAGGTCGCCTAACTCCTCCGCGAGCCCATCCCAATCCCGCGCGTCGATCGCGTCCATCACCTCGTAGGTCTCTTCCAGCAGATATGGCTTGATAGTGTCGAAACTCTGCTCGCGATCCCACGGACACCCACCCGGTGCGCGCAGGCGCTGCATAATTTCGACGAGGCGCGCGAACGCGGGACTCCGCCGGCAACTTGGGCTCGGAGTTTGTCACTGGGAAATTTCAGGGTAACACGCGGAATTACGCCGCCCTGAACAGAGTTATTTGTGGCTGAGCTTCGGCGTCAACATCCACTGCAACACGCCCTTCGGCTCTACCCCTAGCGACGGCACGTCGATGCGCATCAACGCGCCTTTCCTGAACTCGACCATCGATCGCGTCGATCCTAACAGGTACGCGACCAATGCCGAAAACAGCGGCTCATGTCCCGCCAATAACAGGGACGCTGCATTTCTATGGGCCCGGAGTTCCGCCCAAACCGAGGGCGGGGAAGAGTCGGGAGTCAGCGTGGTCGCGCGCATGATTTCGCCGCGATATTGGAGCTCTTGCGCGGCGATTTCAGCAGTTTCGATTGCTCGTTTCAGCGGACTCGACATTATCAGCGCCGGGTCCACGCCAGCCGAATGAGCCCGGCTGAGCACGCGATGCAATTTCGCCCGGCCTTCGTCGGTCAAGCGCCGGTCGGCATCTTTACCAGTCGGCGCGTGATCCTCCGCGATTCCGTGACGCAGGAGATAAATCTCCATCTATTGCTGCTGTGTTGGCGCGGGAACGGTCACCGCCGGAATGTTGGACTCCTTCACCAGTTTATTGAAGGCCGCCACATCCACGGTCAGCAGTGTGTGTGCGGTGCGTAACTGGGCGTTCACCTCGGTGGTGATCGCTTCGTTCGCCGCTTCCGATTGCTGCGTGGGACCCTCGTCGTTGGCTTCGACCACGTTCAGCAGCGACGCGAGCCGGTTGTTCAGCTTGATCGGATAATTCAGCGGATCTTCCGCCGCCTGATTCTTCACCTGGTACAGATTCTTCTTCCACCTCGGTGAGCTTCTTTTGCAGGTCCTGCGCCATGTCGACGATCTTCTTTGCCGAATTGTTGTCCTTCCACATGCGTGGCGTACTGATTCAGCTGCCGCTTGGCTTCCCGGATGTCGATCACCGTCTGATTGGTCTGCGACACCTTGTCGCGAATTTGCAGCGACAGCGACAGTTGCCGCTGGAATTGCTCCGGCGTGGTCTTGAACCGCGGGTCCTTCACGACCGGTGAATGTCTGCGACTGCGTTTTTCCATCCGACCGTCAGTTTCACCGTATATGTCCCGGGCACGATCAGCTGGACCGCGCGTCGACGCCGGCCCACATGATCAGGTCCGGGAACGTCATCGCGTCGGGATAATGCATGATCCCACACGAAGCGATTCATGCCCTGTTGCGCCGGAACGCGCGCGGGACCCGCCGTCTGCGACGGGATTGAAGTCCGATCCCTGCTCCGCGATTTCGTCGCCGTTTTGCGCCGCCGGCTCTTTGGTGCGTGGCTCGAATATTTATTCACCAGCTTGCCGGCGGAATCCAGAATCTCGAGCGTCACATCGCCCGTCGGCTTTTCCTTCAGCCAGAATTCGACCATCGCGCCCGACGGAGGATTCGTTCCCGCCGCCGACCGAGCCGCGTCCACCGCCGACGCCACGGCCTCCGCCTTCCGGCGCGGTCGCTTTCTTCGGGCTTGAACAGCTGCACGTCGTCGGTCGGTGCGGCGCCCTTCAGTCTCACACAGCAGGTCGAGATCGTCCATGATCCAGAACGCGCGGCCCTGCGTCGCGACCACCATTTCGTCGTCGCGCTTATGGAACGCGAGGTCGGTGATCGGCACGATCGGCAGATTGAATTGAATCGGATTTCCAGTGATCGCCCGAGTCATAGGAAACATAAATCCCGAACTCCGTGCCGGCGAACAGCAGCCCTTTGTGATTCGGATCCTCGCGAATCGACGCGAGTGAAATGATCGTCCGGGATGCCGTTCGACGATCTTAGTCCAGGTCTTGCCGTAGTCCGTGGTGTTGTACAAGTACGGATGGAAATCGTCCGATTTGTACATCGTCGCGGCGACGTACGCCGTCCCCGGATCGTACGGCGACGGCTCAATCGGCGTTGATCTGCGTCCACTCCGGCAAAATGTCTTTCGGCGGAGTCACGTTGGTCCACGTCTTGCCGCCGTCCCGCGTCAGATTGATAAGTCCGTCGTCGGAGCCGACCCAGATCAGCCCCTTCGTAACCGGCGATTCGTTGATCGTGAAAATGGTGTCAGTAATACTCGATGCTGGTGTTGTCCTTGGTGATCGGACCGCCCGAGGAACCCTGTCGCGATTTATCGTTGCGCGTCAGGTCCTCCGAAATCGCTCCACGCTTGGCCCTTCGTCGGTCGATCTGAACATCACGTTGGCGCCGGCGTAGATCACGTTCGGATCGTGCGGCGAAATCACGATCGGGAAGCTCCACTGGAAGCGATACTTCAGATCGGCGGCCGGGTGCCCCATCGGATTGTCGGGCCACGGATTGATGTTGCGCTGCATGCCCGTGTGCGCGTCGAAGCGCGTGATCAGGTTGCCGTAGGAGCCCGCGTAGACCACGTTGGAGTTGCGAAGATCGGGCGCGATCCAGCCGCTTTCGCCGCCGCCGACGTCGTACCAGTCGTTTTCGGTGATGCCTCCGCGTCCGCGCCTGGGTCGCGATGCGGACCGTCGAGTTGTCCTGCTGCGCGCCATAGGCGTGATACGGAAAATCGTTATCCAATGCCACGCGATAGAACTGCGCGGTCGGCTGATTGTTCTCGTCGACCAGGTCTGCCGCCGTTGAAGGTGATGTTGGCGCCGCCATCGTTCGATTCGATCATGCGATTCGGATCGTTCGGAGCGATCCACGATTCCGTGATTGTCGCCGTGCGGCACGTCGCATCTCGTGTAGCGTTTTGCCGCCGTCGATGGAACGGAAGAAGTTCACGTTCAGGTAATAGACTTCGTCGACGTTCTTCGGATCGGCGCATATGTGCGTGTAATACCACGCGCGCTGGCGAATGTCGTTGCTCGCTGTTGATGCGAACCCAGGTGTCGCCGCCGTTGTCGGACCGGAACGCGCCGCCCTCGTCGGCTTCGACCAGCGCGTACACGCGCTGCGGATTCGCCGGCGATACGGCTCACGCCCACCCGGCCCTGGATTCCTTTCGGCATGCCCGGATTGTGCGACAGGTCCTTCCAGGTCTCCCCGCCGTCCATCGATTTCCAGATTCCGCTGCCGGGACCGCCGCTTTCGAGACTATAAGGAGTCCGATAAACTTCCCAGAACGCCGCATAAATCACGTTCGGATTGCTCGGATCGATGGACAGATCCACCGCGCCGGCTTTCGGCCCGCGCGTCAGGACCTGTTTCCAGGTCGCGCCGCCGTCGGTGGACTTGATAAACGCCGCGCTCCGATTGGGGCCGAACTGATGGCCCAGCGCCGCGACGTACACCACGTTCGCGTTGCGCGGATCGACGACCACTTTGCCGATCTGCTCCGTCTCCTTCAGGCCGACGTTCTTCCACGTCTTGCCGCCATCCGTCGACTTATACACGCCGTCGCCGGGGGACGCGTTGCCGCGAATGCAAGCCTCGCCCATGCCGGCATAGATGGTGTTGGGATCCGACTCGGCCACCGCGATCGAGCCGACGTCTCCATTCTTGAACTGGCCGTCGGAGACCGGATTCCACGATGCGCCGCCGTCGGTGGTTTTAAACACGCCGCCGCCGGTCGCACCGAAATAATAGACCTGCGGTTGCGTCGTCACGCCGGACACGGCGAGCACGCGTCCTCCGCGGAACGGACCGATCTCGCGCCAGCGAATGTCCTTGAGCGGTCCTTCACCGTGATAGGTTTCGGCGTTCTGCCCGCCACGGCGTTGCGCGAAAACGTTTTGACTGGATAGACAGAGAGAGAAAACACCAACAAAGAGGGCGGCCCGTTTCATATGAAACCCAGCGTAGCAAAATACTACCAACCTCGTAGTGGTGTACCCGTCGGATTATTCAGATCCGGTAGCTGGTCCCAGCGTGATCTGCCTTGAATTTTTCCCGGGTGGCTGAGCATCCTCCGCACAAACTGCCCTTTTCAATGTACATAACCACATCGCAAGTCAGTCCCCCGCGGGAGAGTCCGGCCACCGCCGCGCGACCCCTGGGGAGTTTCGCGCGCAGCCTTCATCTTCCGAATCCGGCTAACTGCGCCGCGAAAAACATTTCGGAATGGATTTGCGTTCCGTCGTTATCGCCCGAAGTATGATCGTTGTACTTCCGATCGGCATGGGCCAAGCATAAAACCGCGTACTCCCCGCGGGAAAGGCAGCGAGCTAATCGAAATCGATGTCGCGCTTCGGCGGAGGCTCGTCCGGATTCTCTTTGGCGATTTTCAACATCTCGTCGAACTTCTTGCTCAGAACGTCCTGATGCACTTTGTGCTGCTCCACCGACTTCTGGAACACGTCCTCGCGCCGGCCCGCCTCGCCCTTCATGCGCTGCACCGCGGTCTCGAAATCCGTGATGGTCGGCGGCTTCACCGGCTCCTTGTGACGAATCACAGCGCCTGTTTCCGGATCGATGTGCAGCTCCGCCTGGCAGCAGGGGCACGTGACCGTGATCAGCTTCGCCATCTTAGGTCCATGTTACCAGCCAGGGTCTAAGGTTGCTAGACTATGCCCAACAAGGAGATCTGCATGTTCTCTGAATTCAAGAAATTTATCATGCGGGGAAACGTGCTCGATCTGGCCATCGGCGTCATCATCGGGGGCGGCGTTCGGGAAAATCGTCACGTCGATGGTGAACGACATTCTGATGCCGGTGATCGGTCTGGCTACTGGGAAAAGTCGATTTTTCGAACTTGTTTATTCCACTTAACGGCCAAGCATTACGACACGCTGGCGGACGCCAAAAAGGCGGCAGGCTCCGACTGCTGAACTACGGCGTGTTCGTCAACACGGTGATCGAGTTCCTGATCATCGCCTTCGTGATCTTCATCATCGTGAAGCAGGTGAACCGGCTGCATGAAGCCGGCCGAAGCTCCGCGCCGACCACCAAGGATGCCCGGAGTGCTGCACCGCGATTCCGCTGGCGCGCCAAGCGCTGCCCGGCGTGCACCGTCGTCCTGGCGGCATAACAATAGAAAAAGCCCGCGGCTTCCACCACCGCGGGCTTTTGACCGCACCAGGGAGAACTTAGAAGTTTACTGCTGATTCCGCAATCCGGACGGCGCTTCAGCGTCGGACGATCGTCGTCGCTGCCGCTGGTACGTGCTGCCGCCGTCGGTGGACGTGGTTCCCGATCCCGGAGCCTTGCGCAACTGCGGACGATTCAGATCCTTCGGGTCCACTCTTGCGCTTGTTGTGCAACATCGCCAGCCGCGCCTTCACGTCGTTGAACTCCGACGTGGTGACCACGTATTCCGGACGCTCCTTCAGATCTCCTGAATATTCTTCTGCGCCGTCGACGATGCGATCGTCCGTCGGCGGATGCGTCGAGAAGACCTTGGCCATCGTGCCCGGCTTCTTCTTTTCCAGCGACTGGATTTTTTCGAAAAAGTCGACGAACGCGCTCCGGATCGTAGCCGGTCTTGTACATGTACTGCAGGCCCAGCATGTCGGCTTCGGATTCGAATGCCCGCGAGAACTGCAGGAATCCGATCGGAATCAGCACGCTGGCCGCCTGCTGCGACGCCGTAGCCGGTCCAGCCGCCCATGAAGATCAGAGGGATGGTGGCGAGCTGCATCGACCTGTCCGCGGGTGGCCTGACGGGTGCCGTGCCGCGCCGCCACGTGAGCGATCTCATGCGCCATCACGCCCGCCAGCTCCGCTTCGGTATCGGCTTTCAGAATCAGCCCGGAGTTGACGAAGAAGAATCCGCCCGGCAGCGCGAACGCGTTCACGTCCTCGGTGTCGATCACCTTGATGGTGAACGGAACCTTGGCGTCGGAGTTGCGCACCAGGTTCTGGCCGACGCGGTTCACGTACTCGGCGATCACCGGATCGTCGATGATCTTGGCTTGCCGCTCCACTTCCTGCGCGAGCCGCTTGCCGAGCGCGATTTCCTTTTCGAGCGAGTAGAAGTTCACGCCCTTGCCGACATCGCGATTGCCGATCTCGTCGGGATCTTTTTCCTTCTTGTCGTCCGCGAACGCGGGAAAGGAGAGCAGCGAACAAGAGACTGCCAGTCCGAGAGCCAAACGGCGCCCATGGACGGACTCCTTTCTTAATTTAGTATAAACCCGTCATGCAATCTGGCACGCTCCGAGCTTCCCGGCGGGGTACCGTTTCATATAATCCGCCAGACGCCGATCATGCCCGTCGGTTCCGGACCTCGCCGCAGAGTCGGCCGGTTCGGACTCCCCGGATGATTCGGCTCCCGGTTTTCGAGCGCCAGAAGCCGCGCCTTTACTTGGTCGAATTCCGACGTGTTCACGACGTACTGCGGCTGCGGCTTCAACAATTCCTGAATGTTCTTCTGGCGTGCACAATGCCGGTTCGCCGGTCGCCGGATGCGTCGACACCAGCTTCGCCACTTTCCCGGGCTCGCTTGGTCTCGAAGCGCTTCAATCTTTTCGAAAATATCGACCATCGCCGCCGGATCGTAGCCGCGTCTTGTACAGATATTCGCAGCCCCAGCAGATCGGCTTCATTCTCGTATTCGCCGGTCGAGTTTCAAAAAGCCCATCGGCAGCAGGACCGCGGGCGCCCTGTTGCGCGCCATAGCCGGCCCAGCCGCCCATGAAGATCAGGGGAATCGTCGCCAGTTGCGCGATCTGCCCGCGCGTGGCCTGCCGCGTGGCGTGCCGCGCCGCAATATGCGCGATCTCATGCGCCATGCCGCCGGCCAGCTCCGCCTCGCTATCCGCAGCCAGAATCAGACCGGTATTGACGAAGAAATATCCGCCCGGCAGCGACATCGCATTCAGGCTGTCGTCTCTCGAGCACCTGCGTCGTGAGCGGGAATTTCGTGTCCGAATTGCGCGCCAGGTTCTGCGCCAGCCGGTTCACGTATTCCGATACCGCCGGATCGTTCACGATCTTCTGAATTCGCCGCCACCTGCGCCGCCAGCGCCTTGCCCAGCGCCATTTCTTTCTGGACGGAATACCAGTTGACGCCCTTGCTGACGTCCCGCGTCCCGATCTGATCGGGATCTTTTTTCGGATCGGTTGAGCTTTGCGCGGCAGCGGCAATCGCGAAAATCGCCGCGAGAACGGAGCACCGGCGCACGAATCGCATGTTCAATTAACGTATCCTCGAATCAATGGGTTTCGAAAACTTGGAAGTTTACCGGGAACAGTTCCCGGTGACGAAGACGCTGACCTATCTGAACCACGCCGCCGTCGCCCCGCTGGTGCGTCCGGCAGCGGATGCCATGAAGCGCTTTGCGGAGGATGCTATGCAGAACGGCTCCCTCCATTACGCCGATTGGCTCGCGACATATGACGGATTACGCCAGTCTACCGCCCGCCTGATCCACGCCGCGCCGGAAGAAATCGCGCTGATGAAGAACACCTCGGAAGGCATCGCGACCATCGCCATGGGGCTCGACTGGCGCGCCGGCGATACCATCGTCGCCTTCACCGAGGAGTTCCCGGCCAACCAATATCCCTGGCAGCGTTTGCAGTCGAAAGGAGTAAATATCCGCTGGCTCTCCGTCACCGACCCGCTGGATAAGATCGACGAGGCCACGCGTGGCGCTCGTCTGCTGGCAATCAGTTACGTCCAATATCTCACCGGATATCGCATTAATCTTCAAGCGATAGGCGAGATCTGCCACCGCCACGGCGCCATCTATTTTGTCGATGCCATTCAAGGACTCGGCGCGTTTCCGATCGATGTCCGGGCGTGCCACATCGATGCTTTGGCTGCCGACGGCCATAAGTGGCTTCTCGGGCCGGAGGGTTGCGCGATCCTGTTTGTTTCCAAAGAATTACAGGATCGAGTCGAGCCCATTGAGTTCGGATGGACCAACGTCGCCAGTTACAACGATTACGGTGCTCGAGACATGGCTTTGCGACCGGACGCCGGGCGCTATGAATGCGGGACTCTAAATACCATTGGATGCTATGGGTTGCGCGCATCGATGGATTTCTTGCTGGAGATCGGAACCGATCGTCTGGCACCCGTGATTCAAGCTCTCGGCGATCAAATCGACGCGGGAGTCCGCCGCAAAGGCTACGAAGTGCTGGGTTCGAGGACACCCGAGTCCGGAGCCGGCATCGTATCGTTTCGAAAACCGGGACTACACTCGGATGCGGTGGTCGCGCGATTGAAGGAGCAAAGGATCACGGCGGCGTCGCGCGCGGGATGGGTCCGGACTTCACCGCACTTCTATATTCGCCCCAGAGACATCGATCGCATGATCGAAGCTTTGCCCTGAATCGGGCGTCCTAACCGTGCCCCAGAAACATCAGCCAGCTCAGGCCGAAAATCGCAACCAGGAAACAGGCGAAACAATAAGCGGCATAGCGGAACCGTTCGCGGTCGGTGCGCTTGGTGATGATCCCCAGCACGATCGAGGTGAACAGCGCGAACAACAGCGACGCTTCAAAATGCGACAGAGTGACCTTCGGCATTAGTCTTTTTTCCCCGTCGCGATCTCATAAGCGTCCACCATGGCCAGGATATTCAATAATCCGGCCGCGACTAAGAACTTGGTGCCGTAGTCGTGGACGTGGCCGGCCATGTCGGGCTGGTTATATCCAAACCAGGCCGAGCAGAGATATAGGATTCCGGACATCAGGTCGGCCAGAAAGCCGCCGCAATAAATCACCGTGGTCAGCAGATCGCCGGTTTGCCACTGGAACATCGCGCCGCGCATCATCAGGCCGAACAGAAAAGTCAGCACGACGCATCCCGCCAGAATCGCTCCGCGCGCCGGGCGCTTCAGTAAGAAATGCCCGCCGCCGGGGATAAGCCAGGCCAGCGCCACGGCCGGCGCCCATTTGCCGACCGGCACCGCGGCCTCGCGCTGAGTATTGTCTGCCATCACTTTTATCTTATCTCAGTGACGGACTACACTTGAAAACGAACCTCCCAAATTCATGCAAATTTTAAGCCGCTTTCAATCTGAACTGGCTCGCCCGGAAATGCTGCTCGATTGGGCCGAAGAGGCATTGCGGGTGATCGTCATCATCGCGCTGGCTGTCGTGTTTACCTGGCTGGTCAGGCGCATGCTGACCCACCTGCGCAGCCATGCGGTGAAGATGATGGACCGCCGCGGCGACCGGGGGTCCAACGAAATGGAAAAACGGGCCAACACGCTGATCGCCCTGATGGCCAAGGTCGCCACCATTCTGATCTGGCTGTTTGCCCTGGTCATGTCGTTACAGGAAGTCGGATTCAAGATTGAACCCATCCTGGCCGGACTCGGCGTCGCCGGCATCGCCGTGGGCTTCGGAGCGCAGACGCTGGTGAAGGATTGGGTGGGCGGACTGTTCCTGCTGCTCGAAGATCAGGCGCGGATCGGCGATTCGGTGATGATTAACGGAATTTCTGGCGCCGTCGAAGAGATCAATTTCCGCACCACGCTCCTGCGCGGCGAAAACGGCGCGGTCCATGTGATCGCCAACGGCTCCATTTCGACTCTTTCGAACTTTACCCGCGACTATTCCTATTACGTATTTGAAATTACGCTGGCCCACGGCTCCGATGTCGGCGGCGCGCTCGCGATTCTCGAAGGCATCGGCGCGGATCTCCTCAACGATGAGCAATTCCGCGGGTTGATCCTGGCGCCGATGGAAATCATGGGGATCGACCGCTTGCAGGATAAAGGAATCACCTTGAAAGCTCGCATCAAGACACTTCCGGCCAAGCAAGCGGTAGTGGGCAGGGAATTGAACCGGCGGGTGCAGGCGGGGCTGAGCGCGGCGAAGATCACTTTTCCGTCGTTCCTGATACCGACGGCATAAATAAAAAAGGGACCGGTTTCCCGGTCCCTTTGGGTACTGCGAAACAGCCTGGCGTTAGAAGCGCAGACGGAGACCGAACTCCATCCAGCGCGACTGCGCACCGTTCGGACTGGTGTACTGATTGTTGACCACGCCGAAGGTGGAGGGCGAGGAGATGTTCACGCCCGGATCGTTCGGAACGAAGTGGTTCAAAACGTTGACCACCTGAATCATCAGGGTAGCGCCGATACGCTCGGTCGCTTTGAAGTCCTTCGAGAGGGTCGCATCGACGTTCCAGAAGCCGAAGCCGCGGATCGGTCCCACGCCGCCGGAGTTGGTGTCGAGGCCGAGCACCGGGATGCGGAACTCGTTGAACGCCGTGATCGGACTGGCGAAAATGTTCATGCCGGTGGTACCGGATGTCGCTACACCGTTCGGATTGCCGCTGCCGGTAACCTTCTGAACATTGTAGTTGTACGAATTGCCGCCGGTGAACGGAGCGCTGGGGACGGCGTTTTCGTAGTTGGCGGTTTGGCCGGAGTAGATTTCTCCGAAAGCCTCGCCGCTGGTTGCGTCGGTCACACGGAGCGGCTGGCCGCTACGCGCCGTGAACAGCGGAGCGAGCGTCCATCCACCGAGGACGTGGCCGATGAAGCCTTTCTGGCTCTTAAACCAGGGTTCCTGGTAGAGCATCAGCAGGCTGTAGGTGTACTTCACGTCGAACGGCTGCGTTCCGTACGTTCCGAAGGTATTGAAGTTGTACGGATCGGGAACCGTGATCGAACTGCTGGCCTGCACCACGCTGCCGGTTCCGAGGGCTCGTCCCCAAGTGAAATTGGAGCGCGCCGTCAAACCGTGCCAGTCCTTCATGGTCACCGAATAGAACGCTGCGTTGTAGTTGCCGCGTCCCAGCGAGTTGATGAAGTCGAAAGCTCCGGTCAACTGCTGGCCGGCGCCGGTTTGGGCCAACATCGTCCGTCCCAGCGTCCACCCGGCCTTCGAGCTCTGGGCCATATCCATCCAGACCTGATAGGCCTTCGCGGTCGCGAAGTTCGTTTTCTCAGCGCTCGCGACTGCCGCGGTACAGCTTGCGGCTCCCGCGCAATACGCCGATCCCACCCCGCCCAGAGCCGCTTCAAAGAATGGCTGCGAGGTGACCGCGGCGACGTTCGGAGTACCGCATACCGTGCCGGCGCTGCCGCACATTTCGCTCCATACATTCGCATAAGCCTGAGCGAACGTCTGACCGTTCAGCTTGGTCATGTACGGCACTGCATCGAGGTTGATTTCCTGGAATTCGTTGGAAATCTTCCGTCCGATGTAGCCGACTTCCATCATCAGCTTCGAAGAGAAGGAGCGCTGGATGGTGAAGTTCACTTCGTCGGAGTGATTCGGTCTCAGGTTCGGATCGAGCAGCGATCCGTCCGCTGCGGCCGTATTGAGAACGCCGTTCTGCGTGCCGCCCGGAATAAACGGCTGCGGCAAGGAGTTGGTGGTTCCCGGGAGCGGCGCGGTGAGACCGTCCGGTCCGATGCGGAAACCCGTCGTCGGGGTACCCGTGCCGCACTGTCCGGTGATGGTCGGAACGGTGCAGGACACCGCCTGGAGCAGGCCGGGGCCGAGCAGCGGTACCAGCATCAGATCGACGCCGTTCAGCCGGCCGTAGATCCTGGCGTAGCCGCCGCGAATTACGGTCTTGTTCTGGCCGAACAATTTGCCCATCATTCCCCCGTTGAAGCTCGGGTTCCAGGCCATCGAGACACGCGGGCTCAATCCGCCATAGTACGGATCGTACGGGTATTTCATCGAGCCGTTGTTGATGTTCTTGATGGTGGCGAAGCTGATGGTCGGCTCATACACCTGGCCGGCCAAAGCAGCCGCCTGGCGCGCCTGCATGTATTGCTGGATCGCAATCGGCTGACCGGTGGACTGATTCAGCATCAGCACCTGCTTGCCGTTGATTTCGTAAGGCGGCATCGAAACGCCCCAGGACAGACCATAAGTGATGGTCAGGCTCGGCCGGATATGCCACGTGTCAGACCCGAACAACTCGTAGGTCGGGATGATGCTCTGATCGAATCCCGGGGTGCCCAGCGGATTCAGCGTGAGGCCCGCTCCGCTGCGCGTATACATCACCTGCGTCTGGTTCACCAGGCCGGTGATTTCGTTGAACATGATGGGATAGCCGCTGTTCGCCGCCGCGCCGTTCGGAAGAACGTAATTGGCTGCGTTCACGTTCGTGCCCGCGACCTGATACGTCGGCGACGTGTCGATTCCCACGCCGTTGTCGTTGCGTCCGTGATAATCGAAGATCCGGAGATAGGTTCCGCCGTATTGGAACAGGTGATTGCCATGCAGGTGGCTGACCGTGTCGTTGATGTTGTAGTCGTGGCCGTCCCAGAAGCGCTGGCGAACGTCCTGCGAGTCCACGTTGTAGGGGATCAGCGAACCGGTCAGGCTCTCGCCGCCGATTTCCACCGCGCCGCCCAAACCCGAGAACTGCGGCGGACCGGCCTGCGTCGACCACAGCCAGTAATTCCGCAGATAACCGAAATGGAAGTCGTTGGTGATATTCGCAGTCAGCGTGGTGGTCAGACCAGCGGACCAGAAAGATGGTTTCACCGGCCGGGGAGCATACGATTTCGGGCTGCCCGCGGTCGCGCCGGAAAGCACGCCGCCGATATCCACCTGGGTGCTGACCAACTGGCTGAAGGTGTAATAGCGATAGCTGGAGTTGAACTTCCACTTGTCGCCGAAATCATGGTCGAGGCGGCCGACGATAAAATTCGACGTTTGCGGAAGAGCCAGACCGTTGCTCAAATACCCCTGCGCGTTGACGCCGTCCAGATAACCGGTCGTGACGCTCGAATTGGTATAAGAAGGATCGTTCGGCAGCGGCAAAGTGTTCCAGATCTTCTGGATCACCGGGCTGACGCCAATTCCGCGCGGATCGCACGGGCCGGCCGAGCCGCCGAAGGTGCACTGCGCGGGCTGGTAGGTGGTTCCGCCTACCGTCACCGCCGTCGGATTCAGGTTGTACGCCGTCAACACGCCCGCGCTGTTGTTCATCTGTAGCACGCCGGCGCGCATCAGCGCGGTGGGGACGCCTTTTTCAAAGGTCTGGACGTTGGGGTAACGCATTCCTTCGTAATTGGTGAAGAAATAGGTCTTGCCGCCCCAGAACCGGGGAGTCAGCGGACCGCCGAACGCGCCGCCGAAGCGGTTGCGATGGGTGCTCGGCAGCGGCGTATAGCCTAAGCCAAGGGCCGGATCCGCGGTGTGATTGCTCTTCCACAGATTCGCCGCGCCCACGTCGTTGGCGAAGTAGAATTCGTACAGCGCGCCGTGGAAATCGTTGGTTCCGCGCTTGGTCACCATCTGCACCTGGCTGCCGGCCGCGGCGTTGAACTCCGCCGTCTGGCCCGTGGTGCCGACCTTGAATTCTTCAATACTCTCAATCGGCGTCGGCATCACTCCGGAAGGTGTTCCGCCAGAGGAACCGTTGCCGCTGAATCCGTTGGAGACAGTGTAGGTGGAATTGCCGCCCGCCATGTCGTCGCTGTTGTTGACGCCGTCGAGCGAGAACGAGTTCTGATCGATGGCCGCGCCGCCGACGTTTCCGGCTAGCGACACGCCGACCTGCAGCACCGAGAGCGAAGACGCATCGCGGCCCAGGTTCGGCATCAGGTTCAGCGACTCATTGGTCATCGTGGTGCCGACCGTGGCGTTCAACGTCTGCAATTCCGCGCCCGCCGTCGCCTGCACTTCCACCGTGGTGGTCGTGGCGCCGACCTGCAGCGAAACGTTCAACGTCAGCACCTGCCCGACGTCCACCTTCTGCGCCGAAAGCTTCGTCGCGGTGAATCCGGTCTTGGTGACCGTAACGTCGTAGGTGCCCGGCGGAACGTTGGTGATGGTGTAACGACCGACGTCGTTCGACACCGTGTTGCGCGTACTGCTGGTCGTAGGATCAACCAGTTTGATTTCCGCGCCGGCGATGGCAGCCTGCTGTTGGTCCGTCACCTGACCGACCACTGTACCTGCCGCCGACTGCGCCAAGGCGGGCGTCGAGCTCACGGAAATAAACACGCAGAGCGCGACAGCCAACCCGAACAATATGGAATTAATTTTCCGACGGTTGAGCTTGTAGCTCAGACTCATGACCTTTCCCCCTTCTCCGGTTGCCTAACATTGCGTCATTCGCTCCGAACGTAGACGCACATCAATAATCGCTTCCCGTAAACCTGATTACGACTGTTGTTCAGCGATCCCCGTTGCGGCAAAAACACGACCCCCACTGCTCAGTGGGAGCACAAACGCGATTGGGCAATTCTATTTCGAGATGACGGTAGTGTCAAGAACTTTCTTCAATTTAATGAGTTAGAAGGAGGATCTTCTAAAAATGAAATTGAAAACGTGCTCGAATACGAAAACAGGGATCAAGCGGATCCTAAAAGAACATCGTTTAGAAGAAAAATCGCCAGTACCGTTAGGACCGCGAGCCCTTTTCGCGTTATTCGTACCGGAGCGCGATCAGCGGGTCGGTCCGCGTCGCGCTTCGGGCCGGAACATAGCAGGCGGCAGCCGCCACCGCCAGCAGAATGGAGGCTACCGCCCCGACCGTCATAGGATCGGTAAACGAAATTCCGAAAAGAAGGCCGCTGAGGATTTTCCCGATCGCTAATGCGCCCGCGAGCCCAGCCACCAGTCCGATCACCACCGGCGCCAATCCCTGGCGCAAAACCAGTCCGCGCAGATTGGAATTGGTCGCGCCCAGGGCAATGCGGATCCCCATTTCGTTCTTTCTCTGCGCCACGGAATAGGAAACGACGCCGTAGATCCCCAAACAGGCCAGCACCAGCGCGATTGCTGAAAATAGAAGCACTAGCGACAGTTGAAAGCGGCGTTCCGCCACCGACGCCGAGACGATTTGCTGCATGCTCTGAAATTCGGGGACTGGAAGACCCGCGTCCAGGCTCCTCACCACGTCGCGCACGCCGCCTGAGAGGGAGGCCGGGTCGATCGCGGTGCGAATCAGCAGCGCCATACTCCGGCTATTCTGCTGCCAATATGGCTGATAAACGGTCATGGTGGGCGTTCTTTGCAGGCCGTTCGACCGAATATCCGCCACCACCCCCACCACTTCCAGCAGCGGCGCGGTCGAGTCGCCCATGCGCAGCCGCTTTCCGAGCGGATTCTGATCCGGCCACAGCCGTTGCGCCATGGCGGCGGAGACGATCGTGATCTGATGCTGGCGATCGGCTGCCTCGAAGAAACGGCCGCGCTCGAGCGCGATGCCCAGCGTCCGGAAGTAATCTTCGCTGATCAGGCGCCGGTCCGCTATGGGACGTTCCAGCTCCGGGACCGAGCTTCCTTCGGCGGCGACTATATTATTGTTGCCTTCGCCCGCCAGCGGAATCATGTTCGCCGCGGATGCATAGGTGGTCCCCGGCAGCGCCTTGACCTGGTCCACCAACCTGCGCAGAAATTCGGTGCGATGCGCACTGTCCGGATAGCGCGCCAACGGGAGATTCAGAGTAACCGTGGTCACGCGCTCCACCGCGAAGCCGCGGTCGACGTTCATGAGTCGCACGAAACTGTGCAGCAGCAGTCCCGCCGCCACCAGGCACACCGTGCTGAGCGCAACCTCCAGGCTGACCAGCGTCGATCGCAACCGCCCGCTCTGGCGGCCTTCGGAAGCGCTGCGCCCGCCGGACCGCAATCCGGTTTGCGGATCGGTGCGTGAGCTTCTCCACGCCGGCAGCAATCCGAAAAGGACGGCCGACACGGAAGCCAGCAACACGGCAACCCACAGGGCCGTTCCATCAATGCGAATTTCGCTGAGCCGCGGCAGGTCCACGGGAGCGTTGACGATCACCATCTGTAACGCCCCATAGGCCAGCGCCACTCCGAGCGCTCCTCCGATGGCCGCCAGCAGAAAACTCTCGGTCATCATCTGCCCCAGCAGCCGCCTGGAACTTGCGCCGATGGCCGCGCGAATGGCGAACTCGCGCTTCCGCCCGGTTGCTCGCGAAAGCAGCAGATTGGCGATGTTCACGCACACGATCAGCAACACCGCGCCCACCGCGCCCAACAGCATCAGCAGGCCCTGCCGGGACCGCCCCGTGATCTGCGCCTGCAGCGGCACCAGCAGCGCGCGCAGCTCCAGCGGTTGCTTGATGTATTTTTCGACAATCCCACGTTGAATGGCGTTCAGCTCGTCCTGCGCCTGGATACGGGAATATCCCGGCTTCAGGCGCGCGATGCAGGCGAAATTGAAATCCCCCATCTCATCCAGCTCGGAATCCGCAATCGCCAGCGGCTTCCATATATCCGGGATGAGGTTCCCAAAGTTGAGTCCCTGTAGTTCGCTCTCCTTCGGAACCACCAGCCCGGCAGGGAGCACTCCGATGACGGTATAGGGTGTGTCGTCGAGCAGGATTTTCTGCCCAACCACCGAGCGATCCGCCTGGAATCGCCGCCGCCACAGGGCATCCGTAATCAACACTTCTTTGTCACTGCCGGGGCGGTCTTCCTCCGGCAGAAAATTGCGCCCGATTTCCGGCTCAACGCCGAGTAAAGGAAACAGGTCGGCCGACGCCCGCGCCATATTGAGCCGCTCCGGCTCCCCGTTCGAGGAAAGGTTCACGGAATAAGTCGTGAAGATGGCGAGCTTATCGTAGGCGTGCCACTCCTTTCGCCATTCCCGCACATGGTGCGCGGAGACCGGAAGCGCCGTTGCCAGGTACGTGAATCTAGGCACCTGTTCCTGTACCGCGACCAGTCGTTCAGGATCATGAAACGGCAGGGACCGCAGCAGAACGCTGTCCACAATGCTGAACATCACGGTGTTTGCGCCTATGCCGATCGCCAGGATCAGGATCACGATCGCCGCGAACGCCGGATTTCGGCCCAAGGTGCGGATCGCGTAACGCAGGTCGGAGAATAGTAGCTGCATTTTCAGTCTGGTGACGAATACGCACGCCTGCGGTTAGTTGTTCACTTGGGTTTCCAGGCCCTGGACAGTTGCGTGAAATAACCCGCAAAGGCCAAAAATCCTGCTTGCAACCCGAGCGGGCATATACGATAATGTCTATAGGCAAATAGAGTATGCTGACTGCGGACTTGGCTAACGATCTTCAAGTAGTTGAACAGGAATACGATAGCACCGTTCGTTCGGACATCGAGCAATTCCGGGATGCGGCTACGGATTTTCTCGCCGGCCGCCTGACCGACGATCAGTTCCGGGCACAGCGGCTCCGGCGCGGCATCTATGGGCAGCGCCAGCAAGGGGTCCAGATGGTCCGGACCAAGGTTCCCGGAGGGTTGCTGACCGCGGCACAGATGCGGAGCCTGGGGCGCGTCGCCGACGAGTTTGGCGGCGGCAAAGGGCATCTGACCACACGCCAGAACATGCAGTTCCATTTCGTGCCTTTACAGCGCGTTCCGGATCTGCTGCATTTGCTGGCGGATGTCCGGATGACCACCCGGGAAGCCTGCTACAACACAGTTCGCAACGTAACCGCATGCCCGCTCGCGGGGCTTCACCCGGAAGAGCCGTTCGACGTCCGGCCGTATGCCCGGCGCCTGGCATTTGCATTCCTCCACAAGGAACTCACCGACAATCTTCCGCGCAAATTCAAGGTCGCCTTTTCGGGATGTCCCGAGGATTGCATCGCGTCGTCGATTAATGACGTAGGTCTGCGGGCCGTCATTCGTGACGGCGAGCGTGGCTTCCGGATGACGGTGGCGGGAGGGCTCGGGCCGCTGCCGGTCGAGGCGCGCCTGCTCGACGAGTTCGTCCCGGCCGAGCGAATTGTGAACCGCGTCGAAGCGGTGATCCGCGTTTTCAATCGTCACGGCAATCGCAACAACAAGAACAAGGCTCGATTAAAGTTCGTTCTCCGCGAACGCGGTTTTGAATGGCTGCGTGACGCGATCGATGAGGAATATGCCGACATTCTGGCCAACGGCGGCATTCCCATGCCGGCGGAAGTCCCGGAATGGTTTGGTGGTTTTCAGCCGGTAGCACCACCGAAAGGCTCCGGCGATCTGCTCCCGGTCTTCGCGCCGTCTTCGGAAGCGTTCCAAGCCTGGCGCAAAACGAACACGCAGCCCCAAAAACAAGCGGGCTACACGATCGTGACGGCAAGGGTACCACAGGGAAACCTGACCGGCGATCAGATGCGCGGTCTGGCCGATTTGAGCGAACAGGCCGGTGACGGATGTTTGCGATTCACCATGAACCAGAACGTGGTCCTGGGTTACGTTCCGAACGGCGCGGTCCAGCGCGTTTACGGCGCGCTGCGCCAATTGGGACTAAATGACGCAGGCGCCGACGACATTAGCGACATTGTGACCTGTCCTGGCGCCTATAGCTGCAATCTGGGGATTACCAAGACCATGGGCCTTGGCGTCGCGCTCGAGCAGGTGGTGGCCAAAGAGACCGATCCGCTTGTTCGGAAGCTGAAGATCAACGCCAGCGGCTGTCCGAACTCCTGCGGCCAGCATTGGATCGGCGATATCGGTTTCTACGGCAACGCCCGCAAGATCGATGGCAAGGAAGTCCCGTATTATCTGATGTTACTCGGTGGTACGCAGCATGAGTTCGGTCTGGCGATTCAGAGTCTTCCGGCAAGATTTGCGCCCGTGGCTGTCGAGCGGGTGCTGCAACACTTCAAAGAGAACCGCCGCGCAGGCGAAACGTTCCGGGCTTATGTCTTGCGGCACAAGGTGGAGACGTTCCGGAAGTTGACGGCGGATCTGGCGAAGCCGGCGGAGTTGTTCCCGGAGATCTACCAGGATTGGGGTGATGAAGTGCCCTATTCGCTGGAACTCGGCCGCGGCGAATGCGCGGCTTGATTAAGAAGCGGCTGGGTTCGTTTCGTAGAAACAAAAAAAGGGCCGGTCCGTTGACCGGCCACTTTTATTGGGAGTCCACTTAACTTCTAACTATCGGCTTTTGCTGCTCTTTGCGGTCTGAATTCGAGGCATTTCCGCGGGAACGCCGCTGGCAGCAGCCATGGCCGGGATGGTTACCGAGTTATCCACCAGGCGCGCCATATCCTGCACCGGCAAGCCTTCGGCTTCCTTAGCGAAACGCAAGGCGCGGGAGCTGTCGTCGTAATCGATGCGGATCCAGTCGCCGCCGCGAACCTGATCTGTCGCGATCAGATTGGACATAGGCTGTACCAGGAGACGCTCAATCGCGCGTTTCAAGTGCCGCGCGCCGTACTTCATGTCGGTACCTTCTTCCAGCAGGAAATTTTTGCTGGAATCGGACATCGTGAACACGAACGCGCGCTCCGAAGTGGTGTTGAAGATCCTTTGCTGAACGAGATTTAATTCGATGTCCAGGATCTTCTTCAGCTGCTCGCTGCCGAGCGGCTGGAAGGTCACGATCTTGTCCAACCGGTTCATGAACTCCGGCGTAAACTTTCTCCGCGCCGCTTCGAGACCGGTGCGCGCGAGCTTGCCTGTCGTCTTTTCGTCCATCTCTCCGATAGCCGTCTGTTCGCGAACTTCGCGGACATTGAAGCCCAGCTTCGGAGCCATGATGTTGGACATTTCCGACGCGCCCAGGTTGCTGGTCATGAAGATCATCGCACGCGAAAAGTCCACTTTGCGATTGTCACCAAGTGTCAGCGTCGCTTTGTCCAGGATGCCGAGCAGCAGATTCCACAGGGAATCGGAGGCTTTCTCGATCTCGTCGAACAACACGAAGCTGACCTTCATGGTGTCGGTGTGATATTGATTCAGCACTTCCTGCGACAACAGCGGATGTGTTTCGCGATGGCCCAGGTATCCGGGAGGCGAACCGATCAGCTTCGCGATTTCGTGGCTGTGCTGAAATTCCGCGCAATCGATCTTGATGACGGCGCGAGGATTCTTGAGCAACGCCTCGGCGGTCGCTTCAACGATACGGGTTTTTCCTGAACCGGTTGGACCCAAGAATAGGAAATTCCCTATGGGCCGACCCGGTGCGTTCATCCCGGTCAGATTCATCTGATAAATATTTACAATCTGCTCGATAGCTTCGTCCTGCCCGATGATCATTCGGCGCAGATTTGTCTCCAAAGACATAGCGTCGCGCCCAGTCTTTGCGGGATCCAGTGGGATGTTTAGCCGTACCATTTTGTCCACCGCCTTTCTCGAACCTCTGAGGGCCGGCTGCCTTCCGGCCTTCCACAAACTCTCAGGCAACCCAATTGCCATTTCTTAGATGCTCCCCATTTGCCGTCCGATTCGACGGTGACATTTATCTCTTCGGTCTTGCGGGACGAACTTCTAGCCTACTTATGAGCGTCCTGGCCGGCATGCGCAAAAGAGACCGGACGATCTCAGCGATATCCTCCGGCCAGATCTTCCAGTCACGTCCATCTTCTGCGCTGTGACTGAATTCCGTCGCAACGCTACCAGGCATGATGTAACTGACGCGAACGTTCTCCTGTCGCGTGTCGAGCATCATGGCTTCACTGAAACCGTTTAGCGCGAATTTCGAAGCGTTATAGGCGGCTCCGCCGGCAAACGGATTCTTGCCCGCCAGGCTACTGATGTTGATGATGTAGCCTCCTCCGCGCGACGCAAACCGTGTCAATGCTTCGCGGCAGCAATAAAACACTCCGGTGAGATTTGTTTCGATGGTCGACTGCCAATCCTGCACAGACAGTTCCGTTATGGAACGAAATACGCCGACGCCTGCATTGTTAACCAGCACATCAAGACCGCCAAATTGCTCGTCGGCAAACCGGAACAGTTCGCTCACGTCCGCATTGTTCCTAACATCGGCTGCTTTGCCCTCGACTTTACCTCCGGTCTCGTCACGCAATTTCGTGACGGCTTCAGCGACGGAATCCTGACGGCGGCCGCAGATAATGACGGATGCTCCGTCTTCCAGGAGGACTTTGGCGATGGCTCGTCCAATGCCGCGCGTCGCTCCGGTGACCATGCAGATTTTGCTATTGAGAGGTTTCATGACTTCAGCATAGAATCCCACTGAGCGAGCGGAGTGAGAAAGAGGGGCTGGAGGGCTTGCCGGTGATTCCGACCATTCCACCGCTTCCTGCGGTCGCGGCTCCGGAGCGCTATAGCGATTCCGGCACCGGGCGACCGGCAAACCGTGAAATGGAAGATTCGCTACACATCTCTGTATCCGATCTACAGAAAACTGTAACGAAGGGCTGGAATTGATCACATAACTTCTGTAAAATCAATGAAAAGCTTGACGGTTGGGGTGGTTCCAGACGTGCTATACAATCGGTAGGGGCCGTGTCTCTTCAAGAAAGTTTCGCCGGATGAAGGAGCTGAAGCAACAACTCGTCAGCGCCCTGCTGGTGATCGTCACCGTGGCAGCGGTGATTGCCGCGGCGATCAATTTCCAGCAACAGAGCCGGTATCATCTGCCCGACGACGGCGTCACCTGGGTGGACCGGGTGGACGGCGACATGAACCACGTGATCGCGGCGTACGTTGCCACAGGGAGCGCGGGCGAAAAGGCCGGCGTGCACGTCGGCGATGCGCTGGTTTCGATTGAGGGCGTGCCGATCGAACGAGCGATCGACGCGACCGAAATCCTGGCCCGGCTCGGTTCCTGGAAGAAAGCCGAATACAAGATCCGTCACGATGGGGTGGAAGTTCCGGCCAACGTGATCGTCGGCGAGTCGGAGCGCGACTCGACCATTTTTTATCTGTACGCGGTCGGGCTGGTTTATCTGGCGATCGGGCTGTTTGTCTACTTGCGGCGGCGCATGGCCACGCGAGCGGTGCATTTCTTCCTGCTGTGCCTGGCGAGCTTCGTCATGTCGACGTTCCACTATTCGGGCAAGCTGAATAATTTCGACAAGATCATTTACCTGGGCAACGTGATCGCCGGCTATCTGGCGCCGACGCTGTTCCTGCATTTCTGCTTTGTATTTCCGGAGCCCCAGAAATGGATCCGCAAGCGTGGCATGGCGACTGCTGCTGTATCTGCCGGGCGATCGCGCTGCTGGCGATCCAGCTGGGCGTGGTGTACGGGATGGGTGCGGTCGGCCGCGCCGATGCTGGAAATGCGCTGGCTGCTCGATCGCGTATGGCTGACGTTTCTGTGCACGATGTATGTGGCCGGAGGCGCTGGTGCTGGGGTTCCAGCTCCGGCACGCCGACGACCCGGTGGTGCGCCGGCAGTTGACCTGGCTGCGCAACGGCGCGCTGGTCGGGATTCTACCGTTCTCGGTGATCTACGCGGTGCCGTTATCTGATGGGCGTGCGCGCCGAATCATGCGATGAATCTGGCGGTGTTGTCGCTGCCGCTGATTCCGCTGACGTGGGCCTACGCGATTCTGCGCTACCGGCTGATGGACGTCGACATCATTTTCCAGGAAGGGTATGTGTACACGCTGGCGACGCTGGCGGTGCTGGGGATTTTCTACGCGCTGATTTTCTCCGTGCGCACGTCGGGCGAGCTGAGCGGAACGGCGATGGTGGCGCTGATTCTGATCGCGGCGTTCGTGTTTCAGCCGATCCGCAACTGGATCCAGGAGCAGCTGGACCGCTATTACTTCTACAAAGACCGCTACGATTACCGGCGCACGCTGATCGAATTCGCGCGCGAGCTGGGGTCGCCGACGGATCTGGGCGAAATGCTGGAGAGCGTGGCGGACCGGTTGATCCGGACGCTGGGCATCCGCCACGTGGCGTTCTTCGTGTGGGATGAGAGCCAGGAAGAAATTCCGGCTGGAGCTGGCCAGCAACCGCCACGGCAAGCAGACGGAAAATGTGCCGTACGGTCTGGATCTTGAGCTTTCTGAGCCGAGTCCGGACAAGCCGTATCTGTTCTTTCGAGCGCACGCGCCATTCGATCGACGTGGTTTCGCACGAGATGCCGGTCTCGGTGCGGCGGTCGATCGCGGAACTGGAGCTGACCTATTACCTGCCGTGCTCGGCGCGCGGGCAGAACGATCGCGTATCTGGGCGTGAGCCGGACGGACACCGGCGATTTTCTTTCGAGCGACGACGTCGAACTGCTGGTCACGCTTTCGGGCTACGTCGGGATCGCCATCGATAACGCGATGCTGTACCGGTCGCTGGCGCGCAAGGTGGAAGAATACGAGCGGCTGAAGGAATTCTCGGAAAACATCGTCGAGTCGATCAACGTCGGGCATTCTGGCGGCGGACCTGGAAGATCGCGTGGAGAGCTGGAATTCGCAGATCGAAAAGCTGACGGGAATTTCCCGCGAGAGCGCCGTCGGGACGCAAGCTGAGCGAGCTGCTTCCCGCGGATCTGTGCGACCAGTTGGCGGAAGCGCGGGCGAATCCGGCATTCACAACATCTATAAATTTCTGCTGGCGGCCGCAAGGACGTGACGCTGAACATCGCGGTGGCGCCGCTGATGTCGCGCGAAGGCGACCGCATCGGCCGGCTGATTATCTTCGACGACATTACGGATCGCGCGGAGCTGGAACGGAGGCTGGTGCAGGCCGACAAGCTGAGCTCCATCGGGTTACTGGCCGCCGGGCGTCGCGCATGAAGTGAACACGCCGCTGGCGGTGATTTCGACCTACGCGCAGATGCTGGCCAAGCAGATTTCGGGCGATGAGCAGAAGGCTCCGCTGCTCGAAAAAATCGCGCGGCAGACCTTCCGGGCGAGCGAGATCGTCAACTCGCTGCTGAATTTCTCGCGCACGTCGCCGACCGAGTTTGTCAGCGTGGACCTGAATAAGATCATTCGCGAGACGCTGCACGCTGCTGGAGCACCAGTTGTCCAAGGCATCGGTGGAAGTGAAGCTGGCGCTCGACGAGCACCTGCCGAAAGTCAAAGGAAATCCCGGGCAAGCTGCAGCAGGTGTTTCTCAATCTGTTCCTGAACGCGCGCGACGCGATGGAAACGGGCGGCGTTCTGGCGCTGCAAACGTCGGCGCAAGCCGGAACGCGTGCACGTGGTGGTGGCCGATTCGGGCGCGGGCATCGCGCACGACAACCTGACGCAAGATTTTCGATCCGTTCTTCACCACCAAGGCGGCGAAGAAGGGAACCGGCCTGGGGTTGTCGGTCAGCTACGGAATCGTGCGCGAGCACGGCGGCGAAATCGAAGTCCAAAGCCAGCTCGGGGCGGGAACGCGGTTTCAGCTTTCCTTCCCGGAATCGACGCCAATGCGCAAAATCGAGCCGGCCCGCGTGGAACTGGCGCCGTCCGTCGCGGCTCCTGCAGATCGCAGGCGCCCGCGGCGGGGGCTACGGCCTCGGCCACGGCGAGCGTCAGTCCGATGGTGCAGAGTGTCGCGCAATCCGATAGGCTGATGTCTTAATGGCCGACGCAGTAGCTCAATTCCCTCCCGACATCGCCTCCGCCGAGACTTCGCGCGGCCGCATCCTGGTGATCGACGACGAACCCGACATCCGCGAGAGCCTGGAAGCGCTGCTGACGGGCGAAAATTATCGCGTGGAACTGGCAGCCAACGCCACCGAAGGGCTGAAGAAGCTGGAAACCTCTTCCTACGATCTGGTTCTGCTGGATCTGATGATGCCGGATAAGAGCGGCATGCAGGTGCTCGAAGAAATCCGGCTTGCGGGATCACGAAACGCCGATCTTTCTGATCACGGCCTATGGCTCGATTCAAGTGGCGGTGGATGCGCTGAAGCGCGGCGCGAACGATTATTTCCCGAAGCCCTGGGACAACGAGAAGCTGCTGATCGAGATCGATCGCATGATCTCGCAAGCGGCGGCTGGAGCGCGAAAATCTCGAGCTCAAGCGGGCGCTGAAGCAGCGCTACAGTTTCCCGAACATCGTCGGCAAGAGCGACCGGATGCTCAAGATTCTGGATCTGGTGGCGCAGGTCGCCGCCAGCCGGGCGACCATTCTGATCACCGGCGAGACCGGAACCGGCAAAGAGCTGATCGCCAACGCGATTCACGCGCATTCCGCGCGCGGCCGAGCATCCGTTCGTGCCGGTGCATTCGGGATCGGTGCCGCCGGATCTGCTGGAATCGGCGCTGTTCGGTCACGTGAAAGGCGCCTTCACCGGCGCGGTGGCGTCGCGCAAGGGATATTTCGAGATCGCCAACCGACGGGACGATTTTCTTCGACGAGATCGGCACCATTTCGATGGAAACGCAGACCAAGCTGCTGCGCGTGATTCAGGAGCGCGAGTTCATGCCGCTGGGATCCACCGAGACCATCAAAGTGGACGTCCGGATCGTGGCGGCCACCAATGCGGATCTGAAAAAGCTGGTGGAGGACGGGAAGTTCCGCGAGGATCTTTATTACCGGCTGAACGTGATCAATCTCGCGCTGCCTCCGCTGCGCGAACGGAAAGAAGATATTCCGGCGCTGGTGGATCATTTTTTCACCAAGTATTGCCGGGAGAACGAAAAGTTCTGGACGAGCGCAGCACGTCGCGACTGCGGTTCGAGTCGGATGCGATGCAGATCCTGATGGATCACCTCTGGCCCGGCAACGTGCGCGAGCTCGAAAACGTGGTCGAGCGCGCGGTGGTGCTGGCGTCGCAGACCTCTGGTTCCGGTGGACGTCCTGCCCGACCATCTGCTCGAGTCTCGCGGGCTCCGGATCCGTCGCGACGAGAGCGGCGGCCTGGCGCCGGACGCATCCTTATTCGAAATCGTCGCCGATTACGAACGGCGGACGATCATTGAACAGCTGGAAGAATCGGACTGGAGCCAAACGGCCGCGGCGGAAGCGCTGCGGATTCCGTTATCGACGCTGAATCAGAAGATCAAGCGGCTGAACATCGAAATTCGCAAGAAGTCGGGCGTGTGACCGCGGAGCCTCATCCGAGCGCTGTGTACTCGCCGTTGAAGAAAACCAGCGGCCGTCCTTCGCCGATCTCCACGCTGACTACCTCTCCCAGCAGAGCACGATGATCGCCGGCGTTCATCACGTTCATAGTGCTGCACTCGATGACGCTGAGGCAATCTTCGATGATCGGCGAACCGGTGGCCCCTTCGTGCCAGGCGACGCCGGTGAACCTGCCTTCCGGCAATTCCGCGAAACGTCTCGATATGTCCAGCTGCTTCTCGCGCAGGACATTGACCGCATAAAACCCGCTCGATTCAAAGTGATTCAGGAAGGTACAGATGCGATCGATGGCTACCATTACCAAGGGCGGCTCGAGCGAAAGGGAGCTGAAGGAATTGATGGTCAGGCCGTGCGGACTGCCGTCGGCGGCGCGCGTGGTGAGCACCGCGACACCGGTGGTAAAGAGGCCGCAGGCGCGGCGAAAATCGAGAGAATCGAAATCGGCTCTTGACACGGAGATAACCCTAATCCTATCATGGAGTTTCGGGCTGTTGTTTTGGGAGGCGGAATTGATCAAACTCGATATCATCAACGAAGTGGTCAATAGGACGGGCATTACAAAGACGAAAGCCGAGATGGCCGTCGAAACCGTCTTCGAGAGCATGAAGCGCGCCTTGGGGCGGAGTGAGCGCATTGAACTGCGCGGCTTCGGGATCTTCAACGTCCGGCCGCGCAAGACCGGCATCGGGCGCAATCCGCGCACCGGAGCGGAGGTGGCGATTCCTCCCGGCAAGGCGGTTCGCTTCAAGCCGGGCAAGGAGTTGCAGACGCTGCAATAGCGCGCACGGGCCGCGCGAAGGCATGCGCCGCACCAAACGCCGTGTCGACCAACGGGTATCCCACCACGCCATCTGCATCCGGCTCCGCTGTCGACAGCGGATATTTTGAGTCCTTAGCGCGGGAGCGCGATCGTCCCCGGCAACGTTACTGGCTGCACGCGCTACTGCTGTTGCTGACCCTGTTGACCAGTACCGTGGTCGGAGTGGGGATGGCCCGGAGTTTCGCGGCCGGGCGGCCGTTTGACTACGATATCGCAGCCAGTTATTCACTGTTCTGGCGACATCCCGGATCTGCTGACACAGGGGCTGCCGTTTTCGATTGCGCTGCTGGTGATCCTGATGGCGCACGAGATGGGGCACTATCTGGCCGCGCGATATTATCACGTGGATGCGACGCTGCCGTTCTTTCTTCCGGCGCCGACGCTGATCGGGACCTTCGGGGCGTTCATCCGCATTCGCTCCGTGATTGTCACCCGGAAGATTCTCTTCGATATCGGAATCGCCGGTCCGCTGGCCGGATTCGCGATGCTGCTGCTGCCCATGTTGGCGGGTGTTTCCCTTTCTAAAGTGATCCCCGGGATCGCCGTTCACGGGCAATTTATTTTCGGAACGCCGCTGATCCTGCGGTTGTTCGAGTGGCTTGTTTTTCCACACGTCGCCAGCGCGGATATTTATCTGCATCCGGTGGCGCGCGCGGCCTGGGTCGGACTGTTGGCGACGGCGCTCAATCTTCTGCCGATAGGTCAACTGGACGGCGGGCACATCCTGTATTCTTTCCTTGGCGAACGGACGCGGATTCTGTCGCGGATCTTTGGGGTGATGCTGGCCGGGCTCGGCGCGGTGCAGTTGTTCACTTCGGATTACACGGTCGGCTATCTGTGGCTGTTCTGGGCGGCGATTCTTGTTCTTATTCGGCATGCGCCATCCGACCATCATCGATCCCACTCCGTTGAGCCGCGCGCGTCGCTGGCTGGGATTTTTGGCGCTCATCATTTTCATCCTGTCGTTCACTCCGGCCCCGGTGCGAACCGCTTGAAAATCTCGGCGACGATCATCACTTATCAACGAGGAGCGCAATCTTCCGCGCGCTATCGAAAGCCTGCGCTGCGCCGACGAAATCCTGGTGATCGACAGCGGGTCGAGCGACCGGACGGTGGAGATCGCGGAGAAGCTCGGGGCGCGGGTGGTCGATAGTCCCTGGCCGGGTTATGCGAAGCAAAAGAATTTCGCGGCGGAGCACGCCGCCTTCGACTGGATTCTTTCGCTGGACGCCGACGAATCGTTAAGCGAGGCGCTCGAAGGCGAGATCTGGCAGCTCAAGAAAAACGGTCCACAGTTCGACGCCTACACCATGCCGAGAATCGCCCAATATCTGGGGCGTTGGATCCAGCATTCGGGCTGGTATCCGGATCGGAAAGTGCGGCTGTACGACCGCACTAAGGCGGCATGGGTGGGCGATTATGTTCATGAGACGGTGAGGGTGGAAGGTCGCGTCGGTCACCTGGAATCGAATCTGCTGCACTTCACCTGCGATTCGCTTTCGGAACATTTGAAAACGATGGATCAGTACACGACGCTTGCGGCGGAGCAACTGCTGGCGACCGGGGAGCGTGTTACCTGGGCGCGTCTGATCCTGGAACCGCCGTGGACATTCTTTCAGACCTATGTTTTGAAGCTGGGATTTCTGGACGGAGTGGAAGGTCTGGCAATCGCCAACATGGCCGCACTCTATAACTTCGTCAAGTACGCAAAAGCCAGGTTCATGAGTCCGGGGCGGGAATGAAAACGCTGCACGTCGATACCGGGCGGGAGATGTCCGGAGGACAGTGGCAGGCCGTTTATCTGATCGAACGCCTGAAGGACGCGACGCTGCTGGCGCGCGAAGATTCGCCATTGTTCGCCGAGGCGCGGGAACGAGGCATCGACGTTCGTCCGTTGTCCCTGGTGAGCGCTGACCCGGCTGGCGCGCGAATTGGGTCTGGTCCACGCGCACGATGCTCGGGCGCATACCTTGGCCGCATCCGTACCGGGCACTCGACTAGTGGTTTCGAGGCGTGTGGCATTCCCAGTGAAAAGCGGCGTGCTGTCGCGCCTCAAGTACGCCCGCGCGGATTTGTTTCTCGCGGTTTCCCGCTGCGTGGCCGCGCGATTGGAAGAGGCCGGAGTACCGGCGGGCAAGATTCGTCTGGTCTATGACGGCGTTCCGCTGGTCTCGGCGGCACAGGGCGTTGACGTCGTCGCGCTGGCGTCGAAAGGGACCGAAATAGTGCGGCGCGCGGCCGAATTGGCGCGGATCGAAGTGCGATTCACGACACGTTTGTGGGACGATCTGTCGAGAGCGAAAATGTTTCTGTATGCAAGTGAGATGGAAGGACTCGGGTCCGCCGCGTTGGCCGCGATGTCGGCCGCAGTCCCCGTAATAGCGAGCAACGTGGGCGGTCTTTCAGAAGCCGTCGAACACGGACGCACCGGGATTCTGGTGGAGAATCGCCCGGAGGATTTCGCGGCCGCGATCGTCAGCCTGTTACGCGATCCCGACCGAGCCCGCGAAATGGGCCGCCTGGGACGAGCGCGGGTGGAACAGCAGTTCGGAATAGAACACATGGTTCGGAATACGGTGAGCGCATATGAAGAGGTTTTGGGATGAACATTGCGCTGGCCCTGCTCGCCGGGTTGTTGATCGGCAGTTTCCTCAATGTGTGTATTTTCCGGTTGCCGCGGGATTTATCGGTGGTGCGCCCACGGTCGTTCTGTCCGGGCTGCGAACAGACCATCGTCTGGTATGACAATATTCCGGTAGTCAGTTACATCCTGCTGCGCGCGCGGTGCCGGCACTGCGGGGAACGGATTCCGACGCGATACCCCATCGTGGAACTGGCCACCGCCGCGGCATTCGCGGTGTGCGTCGCGGCGCTGGGCGTATCGCTGGCTGCGCTGAAATATTCCATTTTTTCGGCGATCCTGATCACGCTGATCGCATCCGACCTTGAGGAAAGAATCCTGCCCGATGAGTTTACGATCGGCGGAACGGTAATTGGCCTGGCGCTTTCCGCGTTCGTTCCGCTCGAGACCGGATGGGCTCATTTGCTGCTGCCGCTGTCGGTGGATCCGCGCTGGAAATCGGTGGGCGAATCGATCCTCGGAGCGTTCGGCGCCAGCGGCATCATCTGGCTGGTGGGATGGACGTATCAGAAGCTGCGGCATCGCGAGGGACTGGGGCTGGGCGACGTGAAAATGATTGCGATGATCGGCGCGTTTCTCGGTTTGAATTACGCTCTGCTGACGTTGATGGCGGCGTCGCTGATCGGCTCCGCCGGCGGATTGATTTACATCTTCGCCACCCGCAAAGATGCCTCGACTTATGAGCTCCCTTTCGGAAGCTTTCTGGGCATGGCCGCGCTCGCGGTAGCCATGTTCGGCGAGGTGACCGTCGGGTGGTACTCCAAGCTCGGAAAGTAGGCACCGTTCCAGTACTAAAACCCAACAGTGGGTCTATTCGTGATGCGCGATTCGGGCGTAAGCTGTGTGTGTTGGAACGAGAGAGTTGAGAACATCCTCTCCTTGAATCCCGTCTGGCTGGTGCGGAAGTTTCGGGGGAACGCACCGGCTGGACGGGACTTTTTTCAGCCCTTGACCAGCAAGCCCGCGCGTTCCAGAAGAGCGTCCGGATCGGGATCCCGGCCCATAAAGCTTCGATACAGGATCGCGGGATCTTCACTATCGCCTTTGGCCAGAATCTTTTCCCGGAAATCGTGGCCTACGACCTCGCTGAACACTCCTTCGCGCCGGAAGCGCGTGAACGCGTCCGCATCCAGCACTTCGGCCCATTTGTAGGAATAATATCCCGCACCGTAAGCGACGGGGCTCGCGAATAAATGGGTGAATCCGGTGATCATGGCGTAACCGTCGGGCAGGGGCGCGGGCGCGAAGATCTCGAGGATTCCGCGCGCGTATTCGACCGGATCACCGGTGCCGTCCCATTCGCGGTGCAGGGACAAATCGACGAATCCGAAGCCAAGCTGACGCATTTGCGCGTTCGCGGCCCGGAAGGTTTTGGCTCGCTTCATCTTCTGGAACAGGTCTTCCGGGATCGGCTCGCCGGACTCATAATGCCGGGCAAACAAGTCCAGCGACTCACGTTCCCAGCACCAGTTCTCCATGATTTGAGACGGCAGTTCCACAAAATCCCAGGCGACACTGGTTCCGGAAAGGCTGCGGACTTCCACGCGGCTCAATAGGTGGTGGAGCAGGTGGCCGAATTCGTGGAAGATGGTTTCCACTTCGCGATGGGTCAGCAGCGCCGGCTTGCCGTCGACGGGCGGTGTCAGATTGCCGCAGATCAAGCCGAGGTGGGGCTTGTTCTCCAGGGGATTACCGGTGATCAGCGTGTCCATCCAAGCTCCGCCGCGTTTGTTTTCGCGCGGGTACCAGTCGGCGTAAAACGATCCCAGGTACTGGCCGCTGACGCGATCGTAAATGCCGTATGAGCGGACTTCTTTGTCCCATGCGGGTATGCCAGGCTCCTCGGCGACCTGGATGCCGAAGACGCGTCCGAAGATTTCGAACATTCCGGACACCGCGCGTTGCAGCGGAAAATAGGGGCGAAGCGCTTCTTCGTCGAAGTCGTAGAGCGCGGCGCGCTGCTTTTCGGCCCAATAGGCGACGTCCCAGGGCTGCATTTCGGCGCCCGCGAACGAGGCCAGTTCGCGATTTTCCTCCCGAAAGCGAGGCTCGGTCTTGGCGCGAAGATCGGCAAGAAAGTTTTGCGCGCGTTCGCCGGTATGCGCCATGCGGTCGTCCAGAACCAGGTCGGCGAAATCGCGGAATCCGAGGAGCCGGGCCTTCTCCTTGCGCAGCGCGAGGATCTTGACGATCAGGGGCCGATTGTCGTGCTCGCCCGAAGATGCTCGCGTGTTGAAGGCGCGCCAGACCTGTTCGCGGATGGCCGCATCGTCCAGATAGGTCATGACCGCCAGATAGCTGGGCGCCTGGAGGGTGAAGCGCCAGCCTTCGCGTCCCTTGCTTTCGGCCGACGCGCGGGCGGCGGCGATCGCGCTCGGGGGCAGACCGGCAAGCTTCGATTCGTCGGTGAGGATCAGATCCCACGCGTTGGTGGAATCGAGCACATTTTCAGAGAATTTCGTGGTGACTTCGGAGAGCGCGATGTCGATTTCCTTGAGCCGGGCTTTCCCGGCTGGATCGAGGTCGGCGCCGTGCCGCTTGAACGCATCGACGGTCTTGGTGAGATAACGCTTCATCGTTCCGGTAAGCGCGTGGGCTTCCTCCGTCGCCGCATAGCGCTGGATGGATTTCCATAGAGCTTCGTTCAGGGGCAGGCTGGAATAAAACGCGCTGACCTTGGGTTGCACGGCGTTGAATGCGGCGCGAAACTCGGGCGTGGTGGCGACGCTTTCCAGGTGCCGGATTACGCTCATGGCGTAGTCGAGTTTTTCAGACATGTTGTCGAGAGCATGCAGCGGGCGCTCGCTCGCAATGGTCGCGTCCAGGCGCTGGTGCGCTTCGGCGAGCAACTGGTCGACCGCCGGCTCGACGTCGGACGCCTGGATTTTATCGAATGGGATGCGAAAGGAAATCTCGAGCAGAGGATTCATCGCATTTCAGATTAGCAGGCGCGTCTTTGCCGATGTGGCCGGCCCCCTCCGTCCTCTTTATACAGAATCGATTCCCGCCCGAAGTCCGCGCAACGTATAATGACTTTACTCCATGAAACGAGTTTTAATCGCAGCATTATTCACTTCCGTGATGGCCTGCGCGGCCGATCCGGGAAAGATTTTCAGTCAGCAGCTTTCTGGCGTCGAGCGCGAGTTCGTGCCGCTGGTGCAGGCCATGCCGGACGCGAAATTCCACTTCGCTCCGACGGACGGCGACTTTCACGGCGTGCGCACATTCGAGCAGCAATCGATGCATGTGGCCGCGGTCTTATACGAGGTTTCGGCGGCGATCCTGGGAGAAAAGAATCCGACCGATATGGGCAAGAGCGAGAACGGTCCAACGGTTAAGTCTAAAGCGGAAGTCGAAAAATACGTCAAGGACGCCTTCGCATACGGGCAGAAAGCCATGGCGTCCCTTACCGATCAGAATCTGACAGGAATGGTGAAATCGCCGTTCGGTGGAGGCGAAACGACTCGGCTGTCGCTGGCCATCACCGCCGTGTCCCATTGCTTCGATCATTACGGCCAGATGGTCGTGTACGCCCGGATGAACGGAATTATTCCACCCGCCAGCCGCTAGGCACAGGAGGCTTCGATGAAATTCGCCGTTGTCTTGTTGTTGATCGGAAACGCGTTTGCCGCGGACAAGCTTACCGTCGAAAAAGCCATGCAGGTTCGGGAGCCGCAGGACCTGCAATTTTCTCCCGATGGAAAGCGGGTCGCGTTTGTAGTCCAGGAGCCGGTGAAGAATCGCGACGTTTTCCGCCACATCTGGGTCTACGACCGCGATACGCACGAAACCCGGCAGTGGACTACGTCGGCGAAGTCGGAAAGTTCGCCGCGCTGGTCTCCGGACGGCAAAACGCTGGCGTTCCTATCAGATCGCGAACAAGGCGAGCAGATCTTCGTGATGCCGTCGGTGGGCGGGGAAGCATTGCAGCTCACCAGCGCCAAAAATTCGGTGCAGAATTTCAAATGGTCGCGCGACGGCAGCCGGATCGCTTTCACCGCCCAGGAACCTCGCACCGATGAACAGGAAAAGAAGCAGCGCGAGGGCGATGACGAACGTGTGATCGATTCCCAGCCGCCGGCGCGGGTTTGGACCGTCGAAATCGCGAACAAAGCCGTCAAGCAGATCACCAAAGGCAAGTGGGCGGTTATGGATTTCGACTGGATGCCGGACGGTCAACACCTGGTCGCCGCCGCGACAGACCGTCCTTACGACGATCATCCGAACCGGCAGAAAATCTACATCATCACCCTTGGCGACGGCAGTTTTCAGGAAGTGTTCGCGCCGAAAGGGCCGTTTCGCGGCCTTCAGGTTTCGCCAAACGGGGCTTCACTCGCATTCGTTTCCTCACCCGTCGACGGACCGGGGGCGCATGATTTGTTCCTGTATTCTTTCCATCAGCGGGCCGCGAAGAACGTGACTGGCACACTAAAGGATCGTCCGGTGATGCAGTTCGAATGGACCGGCGATACCGAGATCGCCGTATTGTTCTCGACCGGATTTCACACCGAACTCGATTCGTGGAACGGCCAGCTCAAGAAGTTGGTAGCGGACGATTCGCTGGACTTGTCCCATTTCGCGATCAGCAAGACCGGCGCTGTTGCCTATACGGCGGAATCGTCGGCTAAGATGCCGGAGGTTTACGCGGACGGCAAGGCGGTCACGCATCTAAACGACGCGTTTGCGGACGTCGCGCTCGCCAAGGCCGAGCTGTATCAGTACAAGAGCTTCGACGGGACCCAGATCGAAGCCGCGTTATATCGCGCTGCAGGCACCCGGGATGGTGAGCCGCAACCATTGGTGATGATGATCCACGGTGGTCCCGCGGGCGTCTGGCGCGACCGTTTTGACTCACTGACCCAGCTCCTGGTGGCGAGCGGTTATACCGTGATGACCCCGAATATCCGCGGGTCGACCGGCTACGGGCAGGAATTTCTTGCTTCGAATCGCGGCGATTGGGGCGGCGGGGATTATAAGGACGTGATGGCCGGCGTCGATGACCTGGTGCAGCGAAAGATCGCCGATCCGAATCGGCTGGCAATCGCGGGGTGGTCCTACGGCGGATACATGGCGGAGTGGGCGATCACCCAGACCGATCGCTTCAAGGTCGCCGTGTGCGGCGCGGGCATGGCGGATCTGGCGACGGAGTTCGGCACGGAATCGCACTCCGAAGGCGACGAGTGGTATTACCAGACTCCCTATGAGAATCTCGCGGGATTTCAGAAATCGTCGCCGATTGTGTTTATCAAGCACGCGAAAACGCCGACGCTGATTTTGCAGGGCGAAGCCGATACCACCGATCCCATTTCGCAGAGCCAGATGCTGTACCACGGGCTGAAGCGTTACAACGTACCATCGGAATTCGTGGTGTATCCTCGCGAACCTCACGGTTTGCGGGAACAGCGGCACGTTGCCGATCGGCTGCGCAGAAGCGTCGAGTGGATCGAGAAATATCTCGGAACAACGGCTTCGACTTCGGCGCTCAATTAAGGGTGAAGCGAAACATCCTCACCGTTCCCATCCAGAAAGTGGATCATCGCGGCGCATCGGCCGCGCAGGATCTGCTGGCGGTGGAGGAACCGCTTGAAATTCTATTAAACGGCCGCACCGTCGCGATCACAATGCGGACGCCCGGCAGCGATGAGGAACTGGCCGTGGGATTCCTCAGCGGCGAAGGAATTCTGCGCCATCGAGCGATGCTCCAGGGGGTAAAGCAGCTTGCGCCGAATCGCGTCAGCGTTGCGACTCAGGAATCACCGGACATGGAGCGCCTGGAGCGCCATTTCTATGTCAGCTCCAGTTGCGGCGTGTGCGGTAAGACTTCGATCGAAGCGGTGTTGGGGATGGATCCCGCACCGATTCCGCGGCATCTGCCAATCATTCCGAGAAGCCTGATACCGAGACTGCCGGAGATCCTGCGCACTCGCCAGTCGGCATTTGACCGCACTGGGGGACTTCACGCGGCGGCGTTGTTCGATACTCACGGAGCGATGCTCCAGGTTCGTGAAGACGTCGGCCGTCACAATGCGGTGGACAAGTTGGTCGGCGCGTCCTTCCTGGAGGGCGCGATCCCTTTGAACGATCGCGTGTTAATGGTCAGCGGGCGCGCGAGCTTCGAACTGGTTCAAAAGGCGTTGATGGCGGGGATTCCGATGATGGCGGCGGTGGGCGCGCCGTCGAGCCTCGCGGTGGAGCTGGCGCTGAGATTCGGGATGACGCTCGCCGGGTTCGTCCGCGATGGCCGGTTTAACGTTTACTCAGGTGAATGGCGTATGACGGATTAGTTAAACTTTTTTCTTCTCGCGCATCTGATCCGCGGAGCTCTTCACCAACAGCAGGATCAGGGTCGCCGTGATGCACTTGGAGAACGGCGGAGTCGCGTCGAAGAAGAGGGAAGCTACGGTGATTGCCGCCGACAGCAGGAAGGCGATGTTGATGAGCCCGGCGAATCCTTTCCCCAGGCTGGAAGCCGGCACGTGCGATTGACACACCGAACCGCAGGCCCAACAGACGGTTTCCTCATTCTTTATCGTCGAATTACAATCTCGGCAGCGATCCATGATGTTCTTTAAGCAACAGCGTTTCTTAGACTGTCTAAGTGTAGCCCCCGAAACCGGCAATAGAAATCGAGCTTATACCTGAGTACAGCCCGAATGCGGGTACCGCGTACTCGGTAGCGTCACGATTGGACCGGTCCTGGTCTCTAACACATGCCGGTTCCATCCGTTCCGTGGAAGCGGGGCGGGGAAGTCGGTTGAATCGGCCCTTATTTTGCATCGTCCATTCGACGGGAGTCGAAGATCATGCACGAAATCCGGGCAACCGTTCCACCGGAGCATGCAAAAGAAGCCGCCCGACTGGCGCACGAGGTCGGAATCGAGAGGGTGTCGATCGCTGACGTCTACATCGATGGGCCGGGTTTGCGCCGCCAGGTGGTGAGCGTCGAAACGTCCACTCCGAAGGCGCGGCTTTTCGTCGAATCGATGCTGGATTCTTCCACGCTGGCTGCAACCGACTATTCGGTCACCTCTCGCGAGTTGCGTGCGATCGTTGATCGCGCGGATGTGGCGGAGTTGACCAGTCCGATGAGCGAGCCTTTTCCAGACGTGATCCAGGACCTGTGGCAGCTGAGCCATGTCTCGACCAGCTATCTGGCGCGCGCGCTCGCCGGCGGAATTATTCTGGCCACCGGCATCGTGGATGACAATGCCGTAGCGATTGTCGTGGCCGCGCTCTTCCTTCCCTTTCTGGCTGAAGTCCTCGCCGTAAGCTTCGGCCTGTGGAGCCGCGATGGCCGGCTGATTCTACGCGGGCTGCGCGCAATCGCGGCCAGTACGATTCTCGCCTTCCTGGGAGGAATGATCGTTGCTGGTTTCACGGGTGGTCCGATACGTTACCAAGGCTTCAAAGGACCAATGGCGAGTTTAGCCCTGTCCGCCGTCATCGGGGTGACGGCAGGCCTGTCTAATGCTGACGACACGGGGAGACGGTACCTGATAGGCGTGGCCGCCGCCGTGCAGCTCGCAATCTTTCCTGCGTGGCTTGGCGCGGCGACGATCGCAGGATTGCCGCCAAGAGACATCGTTGATGAGCGGTTGCTCAGTTTCGCAATTAATCTCGGGACGATATGCGCGAGCGCTCTCCTCGCCTACGCCGGCCTTCATCTCCGTCGCGGCGGCTGGCATCCTCCGCACAGCGGCCGATACTTCCGGTGACGTGCATCTCCTCTGCGCGAGTCATGATCGCGATTTTTTCTTCGGGATTCTTGCGCCGGATCGGCGCGCCTCGCTGAGGGCAATCGCAACCGCCTGCTTACGGCTCTTCACTTTCTTGCCGCTGCCGGATTTCAACTTTCCTTCGCTCTGCTCCTTCAGGACCTTGTGGATCTTGCGCTTGCCTTTGGAACCGCTCCGCGAGCCCGAATGGGAGTGAGATGCTTTGGTTGCCATAAATCGACCTCCTAATGTGTTGTCTGTGGCGCTCAAACCGCGATCGCGCTCACCGCTCAGTTAGACAGCACATTTGCTACCACTTCCCGCAACATGGCCCTTGGTTTTCGAATCTATATTGTTAAGGGATGGCGCGAAGTCCTGGCGCTCAATCCGTGCGACAAACGTTACGCCCGAACGCGTCCTAAACGCATATCGAGCAGGGTGAAAGGATCCAATGGCCGCCACCGTCTGGAAAGGTTATATCAGTTTCGGGCTTGTCTCCTTCCCGGTTCGCCTGTTCTCGGCGGCCCGCGCCGAAGCCGTGCACTTTCATTTGCTTCATAAAAAAGATCTCTCCCGCGTGAAAGAAGTCTGGTACTGCGCGGAGGAAGACACGCCAATCGACCGTTCGGACATCGTTAAGGGCTACGAGGTCGAGAAGGGCAAGTACATCACGGTCGACGAAGAGGAACTCAAGAAAATCGCTCCGGCCACGGCGACTACCATGGAGATCCTGCAATTTGTGGCGAGCGACGAGATCGATCCACTCCTGTTCGAAAGCTCTTACTACGTCGCGCCTGAGGAGAAGGTCAGCCGACCCTACGCCCTGTTCATGGCGGCATTGACCGAAACCAAACGCGACGCGATCGCCAAGGTGGCCATGCATAACCGCGAGCACGTCGTTCTAATTCGGGCCGCCGAAGGCGCCTTGGTGCTCCACACGCTCTATTACCAGGACGAGCTGCACCAGGGAAACAAGCCCGAAGCGCCCACGGCGAAGTTCTCAGCCAAGGAGTTGGAGATGGCCAAGAGCCTGGTCCAGCATCTCACGGCGAAATTTAAGCTCGCCGAGTTCCACGACACATATCGGGATAACGTAGAGCGTCTCATCGAAGATAAGCAGAAGGGCAAGAAAATAACCACGGTCCGGCAAGCGCACAAAGCTCCCGTGATTGATCTGATGGAGGCGCTGAAGAAAAGCCTGCAAGCAAGAACGGCCGGCGGCTCCGGTGAAAAGCCGGTGCGGACTCGAGCTAAATCGAAGAAGGCCGCGCGCAAGCGCAAGGCGGCCTGACGAACTTGAGGATTGCATCAACTTACCAGCATGCCCATAGTCGCCGCGGTCATGACGACGAATGTGAGCCAGCCGAGGCCACGCAAGACGGGCGAGTTTATACGCTCGCCCATGACCCGTCGACTGCTGGTCAAGAGGACGACGAGCAGAATGAGGGGGGGCGCCAGCGCTCCATTCACGACAGCCGCCCAGAACATCATTTTGACGGCGTCGATCCCAGCGAAATTGATCACGAGACCGCCCATCATCGCCAGTGCGATGACCGCATAGAACCGTCTCGCGCCGCGCGGCTTCTTCTCCAAAGATCCGCTCCACGCGGAAGCTTCCGCGATGGCATATGCGGATGAGCCCGCGAGCACCGGCACCCCCAACATCCCCGTTCCTATAAGACCCAAGGTAAACAGCCAGTAGGCCGCCTTCCCTGCAAGCGGGCGAAGAGCCTCCGCGGCTTGCCGCGCTGTATCGATGTGGGTGGTGCCATGCGAATGCAGTGTCGCCGCTGTCGTCAGGATGATGAAATACATGATGAAATTCGAGGCAAACATCCCGGTGACGACATCCAGGCGCGCCCGGCGCAGTTCGGCGTCGGTCGCGCCCTTTCGAGCATGGAGATCGCGGCCCCGAGCCCGCTCCTCTTCGACCTCTTGCGCAGCTTGCCAGAAGAAGAGATAAGGCGAAATGGTGGTCCCGAGGATTCCAACCAGCACGGACAGGGATTCGCGAGACCAGGCGAGCCGCGGAATGACGGTCGCTAGAAAGGCGCTTTTCCAATCGACATGCGCGAAGAAGGCGGTAGCGACGTAGGCCAGCAGCACAAGCGTGATCCATTTGAAGACGTGCGCGATGTGCCGGTAGGAAGACCAGAACAGGAAACTGACGATAAGCGTAGTAAAGATGACGGTCCAGATTTCAGGCCGAAAGCCGGTCACCATAGCGGCCGACTGGCCCATGCCCCCAAGATCGGCCGCGATATTGATCACGTTTGCCGTGACCAGCAATAAACAGGAACTCCAAAGGACCCATCGCGAATAATGCAACCGGATGACCGATGCAAGTCCTCGTCCCGTGACCATGCCGAGACGGCTGCACATCATCTGGACGCTGATCATCAGCGGAAAGGAGATCAGAGCGGTCCAGAGCGTGGCGTAGCCAAAAGCGGCGCCGGCAACGGAATAGGTCGAGATCCCCGAGGGGTCATCGTCCGCGCAGCCGGTGATCAGTCCTGGACCCAGATCCCGAAAAAACAAATCGACACGACCGAGGGCCGGAAGCTTGGACGCGCTCTCGGTAGTGCCGTGTTCAATTCGAGCTACTCGCGAGGAAGGACCGGCGATCTTTTTTTTACTCCGCGGCGAGCCTTCCGTCGGCGAGGTGTGCATGGAAGCTTTGCGGAAACCGTTTATCCGCCACTGTATCCGCCGATGATGGGGAGAATTTCGCCAGTAATATAGCTGGAACACTGCGGCGAAGCGAGGAAGACGTAGGCAGGCGCAATCTCCTCCGGCTGGGCAGGCCGCCGCATCGGCGTATTGGAGCCAAATCCGCTCACATCTCTTGCTTCTTTGTCGGATGGGTTGAGCGGCGTCCAGACAGGACCCGGCGCCACGGCATTGACGCGAATGCCGCGCGGAACCAAGTGGGTCGCGAGCGAACGGGTGAAGGCGTGAATGCCGCCCTTGGTCATCGAATAATCGAGCAGCGACGCGTTGCCGAGCAGACCGGTGACCGAACCGGTATTGACGATCGACCGCACCCGGACTTCATCTGCTTGACCGCTGCCTGAGCCATGAAGAAATAGCCATAGAGATTGGTCTTTAGCGTCTCGTCGAAATGCTCCGCCGTTAGATCCTCGAAACGGGACGTGTGCACCTGGAACGCGGCATTGTTCACGAGCACATCAAGCGAACCGAATTCCCTGACTGTGCGCTCAACGGACCTGTCGCAGAAGTTCTGCCGAGAGACGTCGCCGGGGATGAGGAGGCATTTCCGGCCTTCGGACTCGACGCTCTTCTTAGTCGTTTCGGCATCGCTCTGTTCATCCTGTATGTAAACGATGGCGACATTCGCTCCTTCCCGCGCAAACAAGATTGCGACGGCGCGGCCGATGCCGGAATCCCCGCCGGTAATCAGCGCAACCTTATCCTGGAGTTTGCCCGAGCCGCGATAAAACGGCGCGTCGTACATCGGAGCTGGATCCAGGCGGGATTCCTGGCCCGGTTTGCCCTGGTGCTGCTTGGGAAATGGCGGCGCCGGATAGTCGCGCGCGCCCGCCTGCATGGGCTCCCGCGGCTTTGGCTTCGGCCGCCGGCGGTCGGCCTGGGCGACCTGAGCCTGTATATGGCGCTGACGATGCCGCGTTTTCTGCGTTTTCATGCCATCGGCCCCCTTTACCTTCGAGTCCGATTGCCCATACAGCAATTCAGTTACCGCAGGTCAAGGCTGTGTCGTCTGGACTTCCTCTTGCATGGAAATGTTCGTGGTTTGCCCCGTTTGCGGCCGTCACATTTTCCGGGTTCTTCGTGAAATCGATCGACCTGGAGCGGGAATCCTTCCTCAGGCGCCGATTTGCAACGTCGCGACTTGGCCGCGACCCGGACGGCCTGGAGGGGATGGATTTGACGCAGTTTATGCATGGAAGCCCGGCAAGAATTATGGCCTGCACAAGCTGCGGTGCCCTCCATCGAGGCGATGAACTACCCGCCACTTACGAGTCGGATCGATACGACGGCGCGTTGCTTCGACATCTCCGTCCACGTTATCTCGAAGCCTTCGAGCGGAAGCGGAAGCGTTACGAACCGCTGCTTCGGCCTAATGCTGAGGTTCTGGAGATCGGCAGTCACGTGGGTGCCTTTCTTGAATCGGCTGAAAACTGGGGCTGGAAGCCGATCGGGCTCGATATCGGCGAGGAAATCAGTGAATTCGCGCGGCGCCAGGGGACGACAGTGAAGCGGTTTGCCTTGGCAGACTATGCTCCCGGCGATTCGTCACTCGATGCAGTCTTCATCTGGAACTGTTTTGAACAACTGGAGCATCCCCGGCGTAGCCTCCTCGACGCGGCCCGGCTGCTTAGCCGGCACGGTCTGGTGGTCTTACGGGTGCCGAACGGTGACTTCTATCGTCAACACATCGTCGGAGACAAACGCTCGTTCCTGTCCATCGGTTACAACAACTTGCTGGGTTTCCCATATCTGAATGGATACAGCGTGGGCTCATTAGAACGACTTTTAAGATCCGCGAACTTTGAACCAATCGCGGCCTTCGCGACAAATCTTCTCACGCCTCCGTATCCGGAAATGAGCGCAAGAATGAGCGAAGAATGGCAAAGCGTGGAGACGGAGGCGGAACACGCTGAGCCGACGTCCAGCCCTTGGATCGAGGTGGTCGCACGGGCATCTGCATCTCCCGCCGGCAACCAGCGAGAAACAGCCAGCCAGAAAACGACATCAACTGACAGGAGAAATCATGCACGATCGCGCGCAACTCGATACCGTGTGCCCGAATAACCATAACCTGACCGTGAAGATGACCCGTAAGGAATTTGAAGACGCCTTAAAATCGGATGCGTTCGTGCTCCACTGCAACACGTGTGATGCGAACTGGCCACCCACGCGCGAGGATATCGAGAACCTAAGAAAACAGTTCGATGCGATGGATTAGCTTGCGCCACATTCCGTGCCGCACTGTTTGATCCCGCAACGTCTAAGAGATATGAACATCGGCAGAAAACACTGGGCAATCGCAGAAGGTTACATACCGCCGTACAGCCACGGCCCGGCCCCGCAGATGACCAGCCACGAAGCTGTATGCATTCTCAATGCTGGCGACGATACTGCGCACATCGAAATCACGCTGTACTACGAATCGCAGAGAGCCGGTGGGTCCTTACAGGTTCGACGTCGCGCCGCGGCGAAGCTGTCACCTGCGCTTCAATAACTTCAAGGACCCCGAACCCATCCCGCCCGACACGCCGTTTTCAAGCGTGATCGTGAGCGATGTGCCGATCGTGGTCCAGCACACGCGACTCGACTCCCGCCAGGCCGAAAATGCATTGTTGAGCACGATTGCCTTCGCTGGCGATCAGTAAGCTCGAAACAACTTCTTTCAACGACATCATCTACCTAGATAGTGGAACCCGCTTCTACCCCGAAAGTGGAGCGGCTGGAGGTGTCAGCTTATACAGTTCCGACCGAAACGCCGGAAGCGGACGGCACCCTGGCATGGAACGAAACCACCCTCGTGCTGGTTCGCGCCTTCGCTTGCGGAGTGAGCGGGTTGGGATATTCCTTCGCCGACATCGCGACGGCGCACGTCATCGACGCGCATCTCAAGCGCGCCGTCATCGGCGGCAATTGCCTGAATATCTCCGAACTCTGGTCGGCCATGGTCCGCGCCATTCGCAACCTCGGACGGCCGGGAATCTGCTCGATGGCGATTTCTGCCGTCGACAATGCCCTATGGGATCTCAAAGCGCGCCTCCTCCATCTCAGCGTCGCCGATCTGCTCGGTCGCGCGCATCAGTCCATCGCCGCTTATGGCAGCGGCGGTTTTACGTCCTATTCCGATCCGGAATTGAAACGGCAATTGAAGGGCTGGATCGATGAGGGCCTGACCAAGGTAAAGATGAAAATCGGCAGCGATCCGGCATCGGATGTAGCGCGCGTGCGGTCGGCTCGTGACGCCATCGGTCCGGACGCCGAACTGTTCGTCGATGCCAACGGAGCTTACGATCGCAAGCAGGCGCTCGCGAAAGCCGCCGCATTCGCCGACCTCGGCGTGAGCTGGTTTGAGGAGCCGGTTTCCTCCGACGATCTCGAAGGCTTGCGGCTCATTCGCGAGCGGGCGCCGGCAGGCATGCGCATCGCGGCCGGCGAATACGGTTACGATTCGTTCTATTTTCGGCGCATGCTCGAAGCAAGTGCGGTGGACGTGCTCCAGGCCGACGCCACCCGCTGTGCGGGCATCACCGGTTTCCTCGCCGCAGGCAATTTGTGCGCATCCTTTTCAACGCCATTTTCCGCGCACACCGCGCCTTCCCTGCACGCGCACGCGGCTTGCGCCCTTCCCTCCGCAATCAACGTCGAGTATTTTTTCGACCATTACAGGATCGAGCAGATGTTCTTCGACGGCGCCCTCGTTCCATCGGGCGGAATGCTCCGTCCGGATTCAACGCGTCCCGGCTTCGGTCTGGAATGCAAATTGCCAGACATGGAGAAGTACAAGGTTTATGGCAACACTACTGCATGAGTCGCAGATCGCTTGGGCGCGGCCGCGCAGTCGCCGATTTTCCATCGACCGAGGCGCGGGCGCTCGAAGGCGAACTTAGGAAGCGAATCGAAGGAGAGGTTCGTTTCGATGACCGGCAGCCGCGCGCTCTATGCGACCGACGGCTCCAACTACCGGCAGGTGCCGATCGGTGTCGTCGTTCCGAAGACCGATCGAGGATGTCCTCATCACGGTCGAACAGTGCCGGCGCTTCGGCGCGCCCCTGCTCGCGCGCGGCGGCGGAACCAGCCTGGCCGGCCAGTGCTGCAATGTCGCGGTGGTCCTCGATTTCACAAAGTATCTGAACAAACTCATCGACCTCGATCCGCAAGCCAGGACAGCCCGCGTTCAGCCCGGCATCGTGCTCGACTGGCTGCGCAAGGAAGCAGAGCGCCATCATCTGACCTTCGGACCCGATCCCTGCCACCCACAATCACAACACGCTCGGCGGCATGATCGGCAATAATTCCTGCGGCGCGCATTCCGTGATGGCCGGAAAGACCGAAGAGAACGTCCTTGAGCTCGACATCCTCACCTACGACGGGCTGCGCATGCGCGTCGGAGCGACATCGGAGGAGGAATATCGAGCAGATCGTAAGCGGCGGCGGCCGGCGCGGCGAAATCTACGCGGGCTTGAAGAAGATCGCAGAACGCTACGGAGATGAGATCCGGCGCCGATTCCCGAATATCCCCCGCCGCGTGTCCGGTTACAATCTGCCGGACCTGCTTCCCGAAAACGGATTCAACGTGGCGCGCGCGCTGGTCGGCACCGAATGCACCTGCGCCGTGACGCTCGAAGCCACGGTGAAGCTGGTCTGGAGCCCTCCCGGCCGCACGCTCGTCGTCCTGGGATATCCCGACATCTATCGGGCCGGCGATCATGTTCCGGAAATCCTCCAGTTCAAGCCGATCGCCTGCGAGGCGATCGATGCCCTGCTGGTCGAGAACATGAAGATCAAGGGCCTGCATCCGCGCGATCTCAAGCTGCTGCCGGACGGCCGCGGCTGGCTGCTGGTCGAGTTCGGCGGCGAGGACGGAAGGATTCCGACAACCAGGCGCGCCGCTTGATGGACAGCCTGAAGAAACACGGCAACGCGCCCGACGATGAAGCTCTACGACGACCTCGGCGAAGAACATCTTGTTTGGGAAATCCGCGAGTCAGGCCTGGGCGCGACCGCCTGGGTTCCCGGCGAGCATGTGACCTGGGAAGGCTGGGAGGATTCAGCCGTTCCGCCGGATAAGGTCGGTCCCTACCTGCGGGAACTGTGCGAGCTTTACGACAAGCATGGATATGAGGGCGCGCTCTACGGCCACTTCGGTCAGGGCTGCATTCACACGCGGATCACGTTCGATCTCCTGACGGCCGAAGGAATCGCGAATTATCGCTCCTTCATGGACGACGCGACGTCGCTGGTCGTCAAGTACGGCGGGTCGCTGTCGGGCGAGCACGGCGACGGGCAATCGAAGGCGGAGTTCCTGCCGAAGATGTTCGGCGCCGGAAATCTGCGAAGCCTTTCGCGAATTCAAGAGCGCTGTGGGACCCGGACGGGAAGATGAATCCCGGCAAGATCGTCGATCCCTACCCGATCACGACGAACCTGCGCCTGGGTACCGACTTTCGCGCCCAAAGAACCAGCCACCCACTTCCACTTCATCAACGACAAGGGCAGCTTCACGCATGCCGCCATGCGATGCGTCGGCATCGGCGAATGCCGGCGTCAGGAAAAGGGCACCATGTGCCCGAGTTACCGCGCCACGATGGAAGAAAAGCACTCGACGCGCGGACGCGCCCATCTGCTCTTCGAGATGATGCACGGCGACGTGATCCGCGACGGCTGGAAGAGCGAGGAGGTCTTCGACGCGCTCGACCTGTGCCTCTCCTGCAAGGGCTGCAAGGGCGACTGTCCCGTGAACGTCGACATGGCGACCTACAAGGCCGAGTTCCTGTCGCACTATTACGAGAACCGGCTTGCGGCCTCGTTACGCCTACGCGATGGGTTGGATTCACCGTTGGGCGCGTCTTGCGTCGCACGCGCCACGCATCGCGAATGCCATGGCGCATTTGCCCGGGGCCAAGCGCCTCGCGGGAATTGCGTCGGAACGTAAGGTGCCGAAGTTTGCGCCCACGACCTTCAAGCAGTGGTTCCAGAAACGGGGGACCCGCAACAAGGGAATGCCGGAAGTCATTCTCTGGGCCGACACTTTCAATAACTACTTTCATCCGGAAGTAGCAGCCGCTGCGACGGAAGTACTGGAAGACGCCGGATTCCGCGTGATCGTGCCGCGCGCGCCGCTCTGCTGCGGCCGGCCGCTCTACGACTATGGATTCCTCGATCAGGCCGACGACCTTCTGGGGGACATCCTGAACCACCTCAAGCCCTCCATCGAAGCCGGAACGCCGGTGGTGGGGCTGGAGCCGAGTTGTCTGGCCGTATTTCGGGACGAAATGCTCGACCTGCGCCCGCACGACCAGGATGCCAAGCGCCTGCACGGACAGGTCTTCACGCTGGCCGAGTTCCTGACACGACAGGGTTACCAGCCCCGCAGCCTGCATCAGGACATAGTGGTTCACGGACATTGTCACCAGAAAGCGATCATCAGCCTCGATGCCGAAAAGAAGCTCTTCGAAGCGCATGGGAGCCAAGGCGGAAATTCTCGACGACGGCTGCTGCGGCATGGCCGGCAGCTTCGGTTTTGAGGAACACAAATACGATCTCTCGATGAAGGTCTACGAGCATCAGCTCGGGCCTCATCTGCGCGACTTGCCTGCGGAAAGACTCGTGCTGGCCGATGGCTTCAGTTGCAAGACGCAGATCGAGCAGGCGACCGGCCGGCGCCCGCTGCACCTGGCGCAACTACTGCATATGGTCGAAGCCTGGCAACGGCCTTCTCGACGATCGCCATCAACGGCTTCGAGAGCACGGCTCGCAGGAGAGTTCCGCGTTGATAAGAACCGGCGCGCTGCTTCTGGGCGGCGTCGCTGTCGGTCTCGGCGCCTTTTATATGGGACGGAGGATGTTTCGATGAAGAGCAAAAAACTGGATGGCGGAACCGTCTTGATTTTCGAAACCGGGGACGAGGTCGTCTCCACGCTGACGGCGTTTGCCAAGGAGCACCATATCGCCGCCGCTCACTTCACCGCGATCGGGGCCTTCAGCGACGCCGGCACTTGGGTATTTCGACTTGCAGAAGAAGGACTACCTCAAGAATCCAGGTCAACGAACAGGTCGAAGTGGTCTCTCTCATCGGCGACATCGCTCTAGATAAAGGCGAACCCAAGGTCCACGCCCACGTCGTCGTGGGAAAGAAGAACGGTGCGGCCATGGGAGGGCATCTTCTCGAAGCTCATGTTCGGCCGACGCTGGAGCTGGTTCTTCACGACTCCGGAGAAGCAGTTGAAGCGGAAATTCGATCCCGAGAGCGGATTGGCGCTGATCGACTTGAGGACAGAAATGAAGTCTCGATTAGCGCGCCCATCAGGTGAACTATGCGAAAACGTAATTCCGGCAGAGTCGTTGTGGTTACCGGCGCGTCGGCGGGCGTGGGCCGCGCCACCGTTCGCGCCTTTGCGCGCGAAGGAGCGCATGTCGGCCTCATCGCGCGCGATACCGAAGGTCTTCATGTCGCCGCCCGCGAAGTCGATCAACTGGGCGGAAAAGGCCTGGCCGTGCCTGCGGACGTGGCCGACGCCGACCAGGTCGAGGCAGCGGCAGCTCGCATCGAAAACGAGCTCGGGCCGATCGACGTGTGGGTAAACAATGCGATGACGACGGTCTTTGCGCGAGTCGCGGACGTCACGCCGGCGGAGTTCAAGCGTGCCACCGAAGTCACGTATCTCGGCACGGTCTATGGAACCATGGCCGCGCTGCGCCGCATGCTGCCCCGCAATGCGGGAAGAATCATCCAGGTCGGATCGGCGCTCGCCTACCGTTCGATTCCCCTGCAGGCGGCCTATTGCGGCGCGAAGCATGCCATCGCGGGCTTCACGGATTCGCTCCGCACCGAGCTGATTCACGATCGGCAAGAATATTCACCTGACGATGGTGCAGTTGCCGGCCATGAACACGCCGCAGTTCACCTGGTGCCGCTCGAAAATGCCGAATCATCCTCAGCCCGTGCCGCCGATCTTTCAGCCCGAAGTGGCCGCGGAACGAATCGTCTGGGCCTCGCATCACAATCGCCGGGAAGTCTTCGTCGGCGCCCCGACGGTCATCGCCATCGAAGCCAACAAGACTCGCTCCCGCGCTCGCCGACTATTATCTCGGCCGCACCGGTTTTGATTCGCAGCAGACACAGGAACCCGTCCGCGAAGGATCGGCCGGACAATCTATTCGAACCCGTGCCCGGCGACTTCGGCGCCCACGGCGTGTTCGGGCAGCAGGCGCACGAACGAGGCCGCGACCACCTGGCTTGCCGGAGCACAAAGGGACAACGGCGCTGGCAGGCGCTGCCGCATTCGGCGCGCTCGCCTTCGCGTTCAAGAGACGGGCATCGTAAGAGAAAGGGAACGCAAGAGAAAAGAATGGCTAAAACAACTGCGGATTTATTGGTGGAACGCCTGATCGAATGGGGTGTCGATACGATTTTCGGTTTCCCCGGCGACGGCGTCAATGGAATTTTCGAGGCGCTTGCGCACGAATCAGGAAAAGATCCGGTTCATCCAGGTCCGGCACGAAGAGGCGGCAGCCTTCGCCGCCTGCGGCTACGCGAAGTACACGGGCCGCCTTGGGGTGTGCCTTGCCACATCCGGACCCGGCGGCATTCATCTGCTCAACGGTCTCTACGATGCCAAGTGCGACGGGCAGCCGGTCCTGGCGATCACCGGCCATACGTTCCACGATCTGATCGGCACCCACTACCAGCAGGATGTCGATCTCGACAAGCTATACATGGACGTCGCAGCCTACAACCAGCGCGTCACCGGACCGGATCACGTGGTCAACGTGGTTGACGAGGCGATTAAAACCGCGCTCAGTTACCGCACCGTAGCGCACATCACCATTCCCAAGGACATACAGGACTGGAACTCCGAGAGCAAGCGCTCGCGCGCCAACGTTCCCGCACACAGCGCCGATCTTTTCGCCGCCGCGATTCCCGTTCCGTCCCAGGAACTGCTCACGCAGGCGGCCGCGGTGATCAATGAGGGGTCGAAGGTCGCCATCCTGGCGGGCCGCGGCTGCCTCAATGCCGGCGCCGAGATTCTGCAAATGGCGCAGACGGTGGGCGGTCCGATCATCAAGGCCCTGCTCGGCAAGGCCGTAGTGCCGGACCGTGACCCCTACACGACCGGAGGCATCGGCTTGCTCGGCACTGCGCCCTCGCAAGACGCCATGCAGGAATGCGACACACTGATCATCGCCGGATCAAGCTTTCCCTATCTGGACTTCTACCCAAAGCCGGGCAAGGCTAAGGCCGTGCAGATCGATGTCAGCCCGACCCGGATCGGGCTGCGCTATCCGGCCGAGGTGGGGCTCGTGGGCGATTGCAAGACGGTCCTCCGCGCTCTGCTGCCGCTCATCAAGAAGAAGACCGACCAAAGTTTTATCGAGACGTGCCAGAAGCGCATGAAGAGCTGGAACGAATTGACCGAGGAACGGGGACGGCGGACGGACATGCCGATGAAGCCGCAGGCCGTCACCTATCACCTCAACAAGCTTTTGCAGCCGGATGCGATCGTGTCGGCCGACAGCGGCACGATCGCAACCTGGGCCGCCCGCTATATCGAGATCCGCGATCGCATGCAGTTCTCCCTCTCGGGATCGCTCGCGACCATGGCCAACGGCCTTCCCTACAGCATCGGCGCGGCAGTGGCCTATCCGAACCGTCAGGTGGTTTGCATTGTCGGCGACGGGGGACTGACGATGCTCATGGGCGAGCTCGCCACGCTGGTGAAGTACAAGCTCAACGTCAAAGTCATCGTCGTCAAGAACAATACGCTCGGCCAAATCAAATGGGAACAAATGGTATTCGAGGGCAATCCGGAATTCGGCGTGGATCTGCAACCCATCGATTTTGCGGGAATCGCCATGAACTGCGGCGCCGCCGGCTTCACGATTGAGAAGCCGGAAGAAGCCGAAGACACCCTGCGCCGCGCCTTGCGCACGATGGCCCCGCGGTCGTTCAGGCCGTGGTCGATCCGAACGAGCCGCCATTGCCCGGCAACGTCAGCACGGACCAGTTCATAAAGTTCAGTGAAGCCCTGCTCAAGGGCCAGAAGGACGGCTGGAAGATCCTCAAGACGGTGATGAAGGACAAGATCCGGGAGGTAGTTTAAGATTCGAAGCCTTCGGTTACGTTCTGCTCGCGCTCCATTGGCACGATTAGAATAAATGAACAATAAATGGCCGAACAAAAAGAACTATCCGGACCGGACTTGAAAGCGGGCGTCGAATTCGGCCAGCTCACCGAAGATGAACCACTGGTCGGCCACTATGAAGGCGAGGCGGTAATCCTCATACGTCAGGGCGACGACGTTTTCGCTATCGCCGCCACCTGCACCCATTACGGCGGACCTCTGGCCGATGGACTTGTTGTTGGCAACACCATCCGCTGCCCCTGGCATCATGCACGATTTTGTATTCACACCGGTGAAGCCGAAGGAGCACCTGCTCTCAATCCACTGTCCTGTTTCAAGGTGCGGCGTCAGGGCAATATGGTCGCGATCATTGGAAAGACGGAAGCCGATTTTCGCGTGCCCCACCCACAGAGTCCTTCCTCGGTCGTGATCATCGGCGCCGGGGCCGCGGGAGCCGCGTGCGCGGACATGCTCCGGACGAAGGGGTATGCCGGTCCAGTCACCCTGGTAGCCGACGAACAGCCGAGTCCGGTGGATCGTCCAAATCTTTCCAAGGATTATCTGGCTGGCTCAGCACCGGAGGAGTGGATTCCGCTGCGGACCCCGGACTATTATCAGTCGATCCAAGTCGAACTAGTGACCGGAAATCCGGCCTCGCGGATTCTCCCCGGCGAACACCGTGTTTCCCTGCGAGACGGCAGGACACTGGATTATGGCGCGCTCCTGCTCGCTACCGGCGCCGAGCCGCGTTCACTTTCCATCCCGGGCTCCGATCTGCCGCACGTTTTTCGTCTCCGGACTCTCGCGGACAGCAACGCCATCATCGCCAAGGCGAAACACGCGCGAAAGTGCGTAGTCATCGGATCGAGCTTCATCGGGCTGGAAGTCGCCGCTTCTCTGCGCAGCCGCGGGCTCGACGTTACGGTTATTGGTCAGGACGCCGTACCCCTCGAAAACATTCTGGGCAAAGAACTCGGCAGCTTCGTCCAGAGGCTTCACGAGAAGCACGATGTTCAATTCGTGCTCGAGGCCAAGCCGCTGGCAATTCTCGTCGACAAGGTTGAAATCGACCAGGGACGATCCATCGATGTCGACCTGGTGGTCCTCGGCGTCGGCGTGTCGCCGCGAACTTCGTTGGCCGATGAAGCAGGCATCAAGGTGGACCACGGAGTCGTCGTCAATGAGATGCTTCGCACCAGTGCAGCCGACGTTTTCGCGGCCGGCGACATCGCTCGCTATCCTGAACCAATTTCAGGAGAACAAACGCGGATAGAACATTGGGTGGTGGCCGAACGGCAGGGCCAGTCGGTTGCACGCTCGATGCTGGGCATTGGCGGTCCGTTCCGCCAAACACCTTTCTTCTGGAGCCAGCACTACGACGTACAGATCTCCTACGTTGGACACGCATCGAAATGGGACAGTTGCCAGTTTCAAGGCGATCTGGACAAGTGGAACGCCTGCGCTACATATCGCCGATCTGACAGAATTATCGCCGTCGCGACAATCGGGCGAGACCGTCTGAGCCTGCAAGTGGAAGCCGCCATGGAAGCCGGCAGAACCGCCGATCTCGACTCAATACTTCGCGCGCCCGACTGACCTCATTCGAACCAATAATCCAGAGTCGCTTCAGACCCTTTTCCAAAATCGCCTTCGAAACCGCCCTCGCCGCGCAGACCGGAAAGATCGCCTGTCCCCGATCCAGGAACGACAAACCATGTCGCCTTGATCTTGCCTTGTTCGACGATTTCTGAACCCTGCAGCACAAACGTCCCCTGAAGTGCGCCAAGGCTTCCACGGAAGCGTTGCATACTGACCAGGCTGGCGGATTTGTCGTCGCGCAGGACCTCTAGAGCCTGAACGAATGATTTGCCGTCGATGTCTCCGCTGAAGATTTCGTCGAGGCGGATCTCCCTTAGTACCGGGCTCGCGACTTTGTCGTACGCGTTCGCTTCCGATCTGAGGACTGTAATCTTTGCCGCAGCCCTTTCGCGCGTCTCTGAGTCCGTAGCGTGACGAAATTGATGGCCCTTCATCGGGCCTCTCCTTTCTCTGCTGAAAAGTGTCAAGCGAACTCCTTTTTGCAAGTCCGGGACCACCAGCGCATTGTCCAGGTCAGGACCTGGCACGGGAAATGCTGGGTAGGACGTGAGGTGAAATAATGCGTGGACTAACTCTATTAATTCTGACCGCCGCTCTTTCGATCGGTTTAACAGTTGCGACGCCGAACGCGAATGCTCAGGTCAGTGTCGGCGTAGAGGTTGGACCAGCCCCGGTCTGCCCTTACGGCTACTACGACGTCGCGCCCTATAACTGCGCCCCCTACGGTTATTACGGACCGGAATGGTTCGTGAACGGTGGGTTCATTGGTGTGGGCCCCTGGTTCCATGGCCCAGAGCATTTTGCCGGACATGTAAACAATCACTTCCATCCCGAGCACGGTTATCACGGGCCATATCCCGCGCGAGGCGAACATGCGTCTCGACCGCTTAACCACGTGGAACATTTCAAAGGAAACGAAATGCGTGACGGACACGGTCATGTAACGCATGAGAAAAAACATTAGAGCCGGTCTTTCGGTAGGTGAAAAATAATTCGCTTGCGAGAATGTCAGACTGACAATCCTCACTTAATAGCCGGGCGGCCAGCGCGACGATTGAATCCCGGCAGCCGGCCGCGCGGCTTAGGAGTGTCAGTGCCTCATCGGCGTGTCGCCGCTTCGAAAGTACCAGCGTTCATCTTGCTTCGAACGGACCATTTGCCAACAGGATTCTGTCGGATTCACTCTGATTGTCCAGGACAAAGACGCGGTAGCGCGCGCCGCCCGGCTCCACTCGCACCACGATATGGCCGGCCGGCGGAAGTTGCGCTGCCCGCGCACCGATCACAATTTTCGTCGCGTCCCGAAGATCCGTCACAAAAACGTACCGTGGATTGGGTGCGAGCCGGCTATTCATGATCCTCTTCAGTACGTCCGGCGCAGGATGGCTCGGCGCCCAACTCGGGATGATCAAAATGGTGGATCGAAGAGCGGCGAGGAACGCCTCGTTCTCTTCGCCCATCGATCCATGTTGATTGACCACATGAACGTCGACCGGCCCGACCGTTGACGCGATTGCCGGTTCCACGGCGTGCCAGCTTGGGAATCCCGGATCCGCGGTGCCAGGCAAATCGCCGCCAGTGAAGTACCGGAAGGGGCCGTACTGAAGACGGAACCCCAGGCTGCACATATTTTCAGTTGGCCGGTCGGCGGGCGCCAGGGTGTCAGGCGGCGGAAACAATCTTGTAGTCTGGGTGCCAGAACCGTTCCACACTTCTCCGTTGGCGATGATGTTCCGAATCTCAAAGTCTGGATATCGCCCGGGATCATGGCGCAACCGGATTTGCGAGGCTGATCCCGGGATGAAGCGATCGACCGTCATTCCGGACTTCATTCGCGATTCGATGAACTTTCGGTAATTCGTGATGGTCGGATCTGCCAGCGGGGCGGGGTAGGCGTAGTTTGGCCAGCCACGATCGAGCAGGACATGGATCGGAACCGCCTGGTCGACTTCCGTGATGCCGGTCAGCCGGTATGTGCCGGTCGGGTCAAGCGGCGACGAGGCAACCACCTGTCCGAAATGATCGGCGTGAAAATGGGTGATCAAGGCGTAGTCGAGCGAATCGACGGCAGCCGGAAGCCGGCGTCGTACGTAGCGCCCGATCCACGCGCCAGGCGATCTGGACGCGTCGGGATGAGGCGAGGTCTCCGGGATTCCGTCGCCGGCCGCTCCAGCATCCACCAACAGGGCGGTGCCGTCCGGAAGAATGAACAGTGCCGAATTTCCGCGACCGGTCGATATCTGATGAATATCGAGTGTCCCCGGAGTCCACGGCGGCAGCGTCTCACCAACTGATTGCGCCAGCATTGCGCGTGCGAAGATCGTCAATGCCAGGATCGTGAGGCGCTTATTCATTACCGCTACCGCGAAACCTTGGACCTCGGAAAAGTGCGAAGCGTGCGTTTCACAGCTTTCATTTTAGTCGACGCCCGTAGACAGGCTTCCGCACTGCGTGTCGGAAAGCATAGCTTGAACTAAATGTCATCTTAGATATAATCTATATGTGATGGAATCGAGAGCGCTCTTGGATGCGGATGCGATCAAACGCTCCCTGGCGGGCAGCGGTCTGCGGAGCACTCCGCAGCGTTACGCTGTCATGGCGTTCTTGATGGAGCAAGCCGGGCATCCCACGGCGGCGGAGATCTTCGAAGCTGTTAACCGCCGTCGATCCGCGCTCCTCCAGGGCCACGATTTATAACAATTTGCGCGACTTGGTGCAGGCTGGTTTGGTGCGCGAAGTGGCCGTGGAGGGCCGCGCGGCGCGATTTGATGCGAAAGGCATGCGGCATCACCACTTCATCTGCGACCGCTGCGGCAATGTCGAGGACGTGGACTGGTATAACGTGCCCCGGCCTGCCGCGGCCTCGCTCGGCAAGCGGGTGCTTCGCGAATGCGAACTCATTTTCCGGGGGCTGTGCACCAAGTGCGCGCCCCGGCGGCGCTTCCCGCTAAATATTCTAATTCGAAGGAAAGGATAAACAGATGGAAAAAGAAGTAACAGAGGCAGCGGCCTGCTGTCGCCGGCAATGGCCAAACTGTAGCAGGCGCCGCGAAGTGCCCGGTGGCGCACGGCGCGCGCGGGCGCAGGAACCGCGAGTGGTGGCCGGACGCTCTGGACATCTCGGTTCTTCACCGGAACTCCAGCTTGTCCGACCCCATGGGCGACGGGTTCGACTATGCCAAGGAGTTTGAAAGCCTCGACCTCGACGCGGTGATTAAGGACCTGCATGCCCTGATGACAGACTCCCAGGATTGGTGGCCGGCCGATTTCGGCCATTATGGCGGGTTGATGATCCGCATGGCATGGCACAGCGCAGGGACTTATCGGATTACCGACGGCCGCGGCGGCGCCGGCGCGGGGCAGCAACGCTTCGCGCCGCTGAATAGCTGGCCGGACAACGCGAACCTGGATAAGGCGCGCCGCCTGCTGTGGCCCGTCAAGCAGAAATATGGCGAGAAGATCTCATGGGCCGACCTGATGATTCTCGCCGGCAACGTCGCGCTGGAATCGATGGGCTTCAAGACCTTCGGCTTTGCCGGCGGACGCGCCGACGTGTGGGAGCCGGAGGAGCTTTACTGGGGTCCGGAAGGGACGTGGCTGGGCGATGAACGTTATAGCGGCGAGCGTCAACTGGCGGAGCCGCTCGGTGCGGTTCAGATGGGCCTGATCTACGTCAACCCGGAAGGTCCGAACGGCAACCCGGACCCGGTCGCGGCGGCGAAAGATATCCGCGAGACGTTCTTCCGCATGGCCATGAACGACGAAGAGACCGTCGCGCTGATCGCCGGCGGCCACACTTTTGGCAAGACCCACGGCGCCGGTGACCCGTCGCTGGTGGGGCCGGAGCCGGAAAGCGGCGCGCTGGAAGACCAGGGCCTCGGGTGGAAAAGCAAGTTCGGCACGGGAATCGGAGCCGATGCCATCACCGGCGGTCCGGAAGTCACCTGGACGCAGACGCCAACGAAGTGGAGCAACCTGTTCTTCAAGAACCTGTTCGAAAACGAGTGGGAGCTGACAACCAGTCCGGCGGGAGCGAAACAGTGGCGGGCCAAGAATGGCCAGGCAACCGTACCGGACCCGTTCGATAAGACGAAGAAGCGCGTGCCCACGATGCTGACCACCGATCTGTCGCTGCGCTTCGATCCGGCCTATGAGAAGATCTCGCGGCGGTTCTACGAAAACCCGGATCAGTTCGCCGACGCATTCGCCCGCGCCTGGTTCAAGCTCACGCACCGCGACATGGGCCCGATCGCGCGTTATCTCGGTCCGCTGGTGCCGAAGGAGACTCTGATCTGGCAGGACCCGATCCCCGCGGTGGACCATCCGCTGATCGACGAAAACGATGCCGCCGCATTGAAGGCGAAGATCCTCGCCTCCGGCCTTTCGGTCTCCGATCTCGTTTCGACCGCTTGGGCATCGGCATCGACATTTCGAGGCTCCGACAAGCGCGGCGGGGCGAACGGCGCACGCATCCGCCTTGCTCCCCAGAAGGATTGGGAGGTCAATCAGCCCAAGCAGCTTCGAAAGGTGCTTGACAAGCTCGAAACCATCCGCAAGGAATTCGGCAAAAAGGTCTCACTGGCTGACCTGATCGTCCTGGGAGGAGACGCCGCAATCGAAAAGGCCGCGAAGGACGCCGGCGTCGAGGTGAAGGTACCCTTCACGCCGGGACGCATGGACGCGTCTCAGGAACAAACCGACGTCGCCTCTTTCGCTCCTCTGGAGCCGCGGGCTGATGGCTTCCGCAACTACATTAGCGGCAGGACCCAGTTCATGCAGCCGGAGGAGGCCCTGGTGGACCGCGCGCAGCTGCTGAGGCTGACCGGCCCGGAAATGACGGTGCTGGTCGGCGGACTTCGCGTGCTCGGCGCGAATGCAGGCGGTTCCAAGCACGGTGTCTTCACCAAGACGCCCGGAGTTTTGACCAACGACTTCTTCGTCAACCTGCTGGATATGCGCACGCAATGGCATCCGGCCGACGGTAAAGATGGCGTCTACGAGGGCCGCGATCGCAAGACGAACGCTCTCAAGTGGACCGCAACACGCGTCGATCTGATCTTCGGTTCGCACTCGCAACTGCGTGCCTTCGCGGAGGTCTATGCCTGCGCGGGATCGAAGGAGAAGTTCGTGAAAGACTTTGTGGCCGCATGGAACAAGGTCATGAACCTGGATCGCTACGAACCGCGCCCGACCCGGGCGAGGAGCGACAGCTTCGCTAGAGCGTAGCCCGGAAGCTGTCCCGGCGATAACGATAACACCGGATCGATCCGTCGAACCGTCGGCAGAGTATAGGTGCCGCCGTCGGTTACAGTTCACCTTCTGCTCGTCGTACCGTTGCCTGGCTAGGTGTCAACGCGCCCGAACCCGTCGCATGAATACTGGAACGGCCTGGGCCAATATCTGCTCCTCCTGTGCCTGGTCTTCTTCATTGCGTCGATTTTCGAGGCGGGCTTCACATGGGTGCTCTGGTCAAGCAAAAAAGAGATCGACAGAATCGAGCATCCGGCCCGGAAATAAGAGTCGCCAGGTTGATTTCGTTGAGCCACAGTCCATCAGTCTCACTCCAAAGCACACCGTCGCTGTACTTCGAGCCGCACCGCATAGAACGCAGCTTGCAGCAAATGAATCGGGCCATGGTTGGCGTCGATCACCAGTTTCCCGTTCGACCACTCGGAGTTTTTGTCAGCGCCGATCAGAAGCTCCAGAGCGAAGCGTTCGAGTACGGGGTCGTAGAAAACCTGGAGTTGGTCATCGGAAAGTGAGCCGAGAACGGCGCTCGGTTCGGTGATGTCTTGGACGAGCAGTTCGTCGGCGAGTTGGATGAGCAATATTCCACGGTGGGTTCCCTCCAGGCGTGTGAACGTATTTAACATTCTGGATACGCAAAAGATGATTCAACAGGAACCATGCGGAGCCTGACGTTACGAAGTGTGCAACGTCGATCTGAAGCGTTTTCCAGTGATCCCAAAGAAGTCGTGAGCAAGCTCACGACGCTTGCGCAGTCTCTATGTCCATGCGGTTGGTTTAGAGCTTCGATGCAGGAAAAAGAGTCCCATCGGGACTCTCACTCTGCTGTAAACATACGCAAGGAGTTCGAAAAGTGGAAACCGAGACGTTCGCCGCGTTAACCATGAGTGGGCGTTCTCCCGAAGAGACGGAGAATTCAGGCGGAACTGCGCTGGAGGGGACTCACTGGGCCGACGACAACCGGTTCTCACGAGGCCGGAACGGAGAGAATAGAATCGTCTGGAAATGTATGGCGGAATTGGGGATATCTGGCGGGACTACGGCGGATGCAGAAGGACCGATGGCGTCAACCAACAGGGCGTTGGCGTTCGGAGAGAAATAGTTTGGCTCAATTCGCCCCTGACATCGTCGCCACCCGATGGTTAACAACGACCCGCTTTAAGTCATTGATAATAAGTGATCAGCCTGCTACGCGGGCCGTGGTCCGAACTGATCCAGCGTGGCCTTCAATAGCGCGGGAGAACATCGGAAGGTCGTTTTTCGGAGGCGGTCGATCGCAGACGGCAGATCCACAAATCCCCGGGTCGCGGCTTCACCGAGCACGCCGAGGAGACCGGTGACCCGGAGTCCGCGTTCCGCAGCGACACGGCGAGCAGCCTTTTCGTCGAGAAGAATGAGGTCGGCTTTGATCGACTCAGCCAGGATGATCGCTGCGCGCTCGCCTGCCTGAAGTTTTTCCAGGCCGGCGGAGACAACGTCGGCGGTCGCTGCCAGTGGAGATCCACGCAGGCAGGTTTGACGCCCAATTTCGAACTTTCTCGGGAGCGTCTTCGTGCAGCAGTTCCGCGATCACGGCTTGCGGCACTACGACTTGAACGAAGAGTTTCGGAAGAAGGTCGATCTCACCGATGAGGACGAGGTAGCAGAGCGGTGACGCATCCGCGACGGCAATCATTGCCGCGCGGCGTCACGAATCGCAGCAATATCCCGTTCCAGATCTTCGGCAGTGTAGTCGTGGAAGGCTTCGGCGCGCTTGAGGAAGGCTCTCAGTTTCCCAGCGGGATCGAAGCCCGAGCATCTGTTGCACCTGTGCAGGGGTGATCGAGCCGGACCGATAAGCCTCGATCGCGACCGCTTCCAGGACTGCGCGCGAAACGCCGCCCGACTGGGCGGCGAGCACCTGTCCAATATCGTCCGGGATGTCGATGGCGACGTTCACTCCGTGTCTCCTTGTTTCATGTTACCGCCACGCGGCGCGATAAGTTCGATCTTCACGTTTCCAGAGGCCGCGTCATAGACGGCGGCACGCACTGCCGCTCGCACCGCGGCTTGTTGTTCCTTTGAGGTCAGTTTGGGGCCAGCACCAATCTCAGATAGAACGGCGGTCTCAATTTCGTACGCCGAAATCATGACTCCTTTGCATGCCTCGCGGCCGCCCGCCGTGGATCGGCATCGATAGTAGCCATGAATGACCGGTCCGGATCGCACGGTATGCGTGCTCATCAATCGACCGCAGCCGCCGCAGCGGAGTAGGCCGCGGAGAATCCACGTGATGCCGGCGCCGGCTTCTCTGCCTGCCGGGCACGCCAGTTCGGCGGCCGGCAATTACGTTCTGAACGTTATCGTAAACCTCCCGATCGATCAGCGCCGGATGACATCCTTCGCGCAACCGGGAATCGTGCATCACCAAACCAGCGTAGACATGATTCCCGAGAATCGCCAGCACCTGACGGGCAGTCCACGGATTCCCGCCTCCCGTGATCCAGCGCAACGCATTCGCGTAGCCGGCGATCACCGACGGCGTCACGCCTGCCTCGGCCCATTGGAACATCCGCACCACCGCCTGCGCCTCCTCGTCGCAGACAATCAATTGCTTCGTGTGACGATCGGCTTCATATCCGAATGGGACGGCTCCGGCGATCCGTCTGCCATGCGCTTTGAGATGGGCGCGCGCTTCGGCGATTCGGGAGGCCGCGAGATCTCGCTCGAACTCCGCGAACGAGGCAAGGATGCTCAGCATGAATTTGTCGAGGGCGGCTTCGCCCAGTCCCTGGGCCGTCACGATTTCCAATGTGACGTCGTGATCCCGCAGTTCTTCAAACAGGGTGACGAAGTGCCGCAGATTCCGCGACAGCCGGTCGAGGCGATGGATCACGAGTTGCTCGATGCCGCCAGACCGGACGACGCTCAACAATCGGTGCAAGGCCGGCCTGTCGAGGGTCGTGCCGGAGTAGCCTTCGTCGTCAAAACGTTCCTCGACGACTACGTAGCCCCGTGAGCGCTGGGATTGAACGTAGGCGCTGCACAGATCGAATTGGACCTGGCAGGAAGAGAGATCAGTATGTGGTTCTACAGACTGGCGGGTGTAGATGGCGCAGCGAATCGGCGTTCGGGCGGGCGCCGCACGCAAAGCGTCGCGCAGAACACTCCCAGCATAGGCGATTTATGATCGAGTCGTACACACGCGTTAACAAAGGATCAATTTCCGAAATCCGCGAACCGAGAGCAACAAGCCGTTAACCGCGTTCGGGCCTCATTTGGAGAAGTAGAGAAAGTGGCCAGCGGAGAATGAAACGACGCGCGCCAGGAGCGGCCGAGGTCGCCAAGGTCGCTGAGAACGGAGAACAGGATCGTCTCGAAATGTTTGGCGCTATTGGGCTTACACGCGGACTCGTGCAAAGCAACCGCGAACATGGGCCGCGTCAACCAACGCACGGGGAGAATTAGGAAAAACAGAATTTGGCTCCCCACCCCGAGCAAACGAACCCGTCTCCGGAGACCCTCCAACTCTTGACTCAGTTTTTACCGTCATTTGACCGGAAGTGAGGATCGTTAGAGTGCACGACAAAAGCCGATCTAAGCATATGATTATAAATAGCTTATCTTCGATGCGCAGCGTATTATGGAGCGCGTTTTGGGAGACCATCAAACGGCAAAAACTCCGCACCCAAATCTGAATTCCGGGCAGCAAAAAGCACCGAAGAACTCTTGTGACCCAGGCCAGAATGGCTTCCAGCACCCGAACAAGACGGCGCGGAGCGAGAAAAAAACCGAAGGAACGAAGTTTAAACGACCTCAAATGACATCGATGCGCGGTGAAGTCGACGGCTCGTCGTATCAAACGGTAGGTCGCTGAAGCTCGCGGAGGGACTTTGAACTTGGCAAGCGCGCCCTGCGGAACCAGACCCGCCATGGGCCCTCCAACGACGTTGCAGTCGAGCGAGCGGAACCAGCCGTCCTCAGCGAAGCGGAGATTGTTCCCCTGCTGGCGCAGGGACCCGGGAGTCGGACATACTTGAGAGAATAGATCGACGGTCTGGGACATCCCAATGGTCAACGTCAACGTCGTTCGCCCTCCGACTGACCTGCTATTAGGAGTGCTGTTCGGGCTCGACCCGAAGCTTGCAAAACTGTATTCCCGACTGCCTTCTGCCCTGAGCTCACGGATTCTGATACTCGTGCGACAGGCGCTCCCACAAGGTGTCCGCCTCGACCGACTTCTGAAATTTGCATTTCTGTATGCGAGTGCGGAGCGAGCGGCACAAGGCGACGCCGTTTCCAAAGACCACACGCGGCGTTCGCAACTCGAACTGGCTGGAGAAATCCACGGGTTCGAGACCGGGTATCGAGACGATGCGGAGGCGAGACAACGATACCGCCGCGGGCGCCGGGCCCGGCAACAGATCAAGGCTTCTCTTGAGTCTGTGTTGGAACAATGGCGGCGGTTCAAGCAAGTCGTGCAGAAGCATCGCTCGGAGTTGCCGGAACATGTGCAACCGCCATTTTCCGACGTGATCATAGGTAGGGTCTCGAAGGCGTTGCAGAACATGGGAATCGCGATCACCTGCGACGAAGACGATCTCGCCACAGAAACGGGTAACGAGCGGGAGCGTTCGGAGATAGCCCAGGCCTATATCTGGTGGCGTTCGAAGATCCCACCGTACAGGGGCAAGTGGAACGACATGCACCGACTTGCGTTCGCCTGGAAAATGTCGCCTTCAAGGTCCGTGAAGGGGTTTCGCACCGTGGTAACCCGCATTTGCGCAGGCGCTGCCTCCACCCACCGGTTTGAAAAGTCCTGGGAATCTGTGCTTTCCGAGAAGGTATAACATCCGCGAACCCACCCCCCGACCCGTCCCCTAATCGGTGTAGGCCTTTCGATCCACCTCGCCGGCGTCTTTCATTGTGAGGTAAGACACGCGAATGAATGTTAAGAATCGAAGAAAGATTTCGCAGACAGCAATCGACAAGGTGGCGTCATCCATAAAAGAATTTGGCTGGCGACAACCGATTGTTGTGGACCCGACCGGTGTAATCATCGACGGAAGTGTGCGATGGGGGGCAGCACAAAAGCTCGGTCAGGATTGCGTCCCGGTTTGCCGAGACGCGAACACGAACCAGTGCCATGAGAAAGGACAACCCCAATGAACGTCGAACTGGGAATTGAATGGTGGGCCACTGGCGACGTCCGGCCCTACGAGAAGAACCCCCGGAAGATCCCGGCGCGGGCCATCGACAAGGTTGCCCTTTCGATCGGTGAGAACGGTTGGCGGCAGCCGATCGTGGTGGACGCGGATGGGGTCATCATCGTCGGACATGTGCGATTGCGAGGAGCCCAAAAGCTCGGCCTGGATCGCGTCCCTGTGCATGTGGCGAAAGATATGACGCCGGAGCAGGTCCGGAAATACCGGCTCATGGACAACCGCTGTCATGAGGAAACCGACTGGGATCTAGAAGTGCTGACGCTAGAGATCAAGGAACTCGAAGCCCTCGATCTCGATCTGAAGTTCACCGGCTTCGAGCCCCGAGAGATTGATGAATTCCTGGTGAATCCCGATCCGGCCGCCGACGAGGCAGCGAATCAGGTGCCTCCCGTTCCAACCAAGCCCGCGTCGCGGCTCGGAGACTTATGGCAGTGCGGAGCGAGTCGAGTGCTATACGGCAACGCCACCGATCCTGAAGATGTGGCGCGTGCGCTTGGCGATTTACGGCCGTTACTAATGAACAGCGATGCGCCATACGGGATTGACCTTGATCCCACTTGGCGAGAGAAAGCGGGACTCGGAGCAACGGTCCAGAGAGGTAAAGTTGCAAACGATGATCGCGTGGATTGGAGCGCGGCTCACCGGCTATTCCCAGGTGATATCGCGTACGTTTGGCACGCGGGGATCTATTCGGGACCTGTAGCGGCGGGCCTTCAGGACATTGGGTTCGAGATCCGCGCGCAAATTATTTGGACCAAGCCGCATTTCGTTCTTAGTCGCGGCGCGTACCATTGGCAGCACGAGCCCGCGTTCTATTGCGTGCGCAAGGGTGCGCGTTCGCACTGGCGCGGGGATCGCACTCAGTCGACGGTATGGCCCGTCGCAACGTTGAATCCCTTCGGTGGCAAGAATCAGGAGGAGACGGCGACCGGTCACGGATGTCAGAAGAGTATAGAGTCGCATGCGTCGCCCCCTCTTAAATCACACCGAGCGTGGCGAGGCAGTCTATGATCCATTTCTCGGATCCGGCACCACACTGATCGCCGCGGAACTGACTGAGCGAGTGTGCTGTGGGCTTGAAATCGATCCCAAATACGTGGACGTGATCGTGTCCCGGTGGCAACAGCTCACCGGGAAGACGGCCACGCTCGAAGGTGACGGCCGCACATTCGATGCGATCAAGAATGAGCGCTTGGGGTAATCACGGCAACCGGCACCCGTGCAGGGTACCCGGTCCACGAGACAAGCACCGAAAACTCTAGTTTCTTTATAGGAGCCACCCGATGGCAAGACCAAAATTTGTACCAACGGAAGAGCAGCGGCACACCGTGAAATCGCTTGCCGCTTATGGAATTAAGCACGAAGGCATCGCCCGCGTGCTACGCCTCCGCTCTCCAAAAACACTGCGAAAGCACTTCCGCGAGGAATTAACTCTCGGGGAGATCGAGGGAGTGGCACAGGTTGCCCAGACGCATCATCAGATGGCGAAGTCTGGCAAATATCCGGTCTCCACTATCCACTTTCTTGAAAAACACCAGCGCTGGCTGGACGTTCAAAGCGGTGAGACCCGGCCGGCGGCCGCTCCAGATTTTGTCGTCATACTCGACAAGGCGGCATGACGGTACGGCTTAAACCACCGCAATCGAGCGTCTTCTCCTGCGACCGGCGCTTTCGCGTGCTGGTCGCGGGGCGGCGGTTCGGTAAGACGTATCTGGCGATGGTGGAACTGATTCGGGCGGCCTGGGGACCAGGCCGCCTTGCCTGGTATGTAGCCCCTACGTACGTGATGGGGCGTAGGATTTGCTGGAAAACGCTGAAGAAAATGACGCAGCCGTATTGGGCGTCGCCGCCGAACGAAGCCGATCTTCGCATTGAACTGGTTCCCGGTGGAACCATCTGCGTTAAAGGGGCCGACAACTACGACTCGCTGCGCGGCGACGGCCTCGACTTCCTGGTGTTGGATGAGTATGCTTCAATCGCGCCCGAAGCCTGGACGGAAGTGCTAAGGCCGGCGCTCACCGACCGGCAGGGAGCGGCATTGTTCATTGGTACACCGCAAGGCTTCAATCATTTTCATGATCTGGTCGAAAGCGCCGAAGGGCGGCCCGACTGGAAGACCTTCCAGTTCACCACCGCGGAAGGCGGCAACGTGTCACCGGAAGAACTTGAGAGTGCCACGCACGATCTCGACGAGCGGACTTACCGCCAGGAATTCCTGGCCAGTTTTGAAAATCTGGGCGTTGGCCGTGCCTATTTTGCCTTCGACCGAGCGCAGAATGTTCATGACCTCGTCTTTGATCGCCGGGTTTCCCTGGCATGGGCACTCGATTTCAACATGAATCCGATGTGCTCGGTGTTGGCGCAGGTCCATGGGGGCAGGGTCCACGTTCTCGAGGAAATGATTCTACCGGACTCGAACACCTTGGCGGCGTGTGAGGAATTGCTTAGCCGAACTCAAAAGTGGACAACCGGGGGCGCGCTGAATATCAACGTTTATGGCGATGCGACTGGGGAGCAGCACCGGACTTCCGCCTCGCGCACGGATTGGCAGATCGTCAAAGATTTTTTCGGCCGTTACCCTGATCGGTACCGCGCCAGTTTCAGGGTGCCCAGCGCCAATCCCGCCGGTTAAGGATCGCATCAATGGGGTCAACGCGCTCCTGCGCAACCATTCCGGCCAGCATCGCCTACTGGTCAATTCGGCTTGCAAAGGCCTGATCAAGGATTTCGAACAGGTGTCCTGGAAAACAGATCCCCATGGCAATCCGCTCGTCGAATTGGATAAATCCGACCCAAAGCGTACGCATTTGAGTGACGCAGTCGGCTACCTAGTGGCGAGAGAGTTTTCCATGCGACCGGTCAGGGGCGAAATGGGTGGACCGGCGATTTGCTAAGCCCGCCGAAACACTTGATCCCAAAGAGTGGATCTGTCCGCATCGAGTCCACGACGTTGTCGAACGGGTTGCTAAGAGTAGATTTCGGCGGGTGCGAAAGGGACGAGGGGGGCTGCCGAAAGTTCGGCAGCGAATCGCCCCTGGACGTCCTTCCAGCACGACACGCGTCTTCGGCGTTGCTGCCGGATTCCAGGGTCCCGGCGGCGCGAAGTCGGCAAGGACCCGTAAAGCGGCACGCTCTCCGAATCTCTCGATCCCATCGGATGGTGACGAATAGCTCTGAAGCCTGATCGATCCTAAGCCAACTACGAGCGATAAGCGGTCCCGTCGCTATCAACCCTTGCCCGTCGATTTCCGCCGCGCGGCCCAGAAAGCCTTCATCCGCGCTGACTGCGCTTTTCTCTGCGCGGCGCGTCATCGGTTTCCGCTTCCGCGTGCTTGGTTTCGACATCGGGCGAGCGCTGACTTGGTCCGGCGTGGTTGCGGCTTTCTTCCGTGGCCTGCCTCGATGCGTGGAGCCTCCCAGAGCTTCTATCGCGCGGCTCAGTCTATTTCGCTCCGATATCAAGAGGTCAACTATCTGTTGTATTTCCATGGACGACAACGAGGATAACATCTTGACGCTCGCGACAGCACATGTTGCCACGTGCAGCAGCCGGTCCACGCGCTCACGTCTTTCCACGACTCCTTTGCGTTTCGTCTCAAGCGAGATCACTTCCGTTGGACGCTGCAGAACTTAGGCTCTGCACCCCTCAGGTCAATCATCATCCGGTCCGCTCCCACCTGGAAAGTTGCCCACTTAAGCGGCGCGTCAGGATCCGGTTGAGGTGGTTTCGGGAACCGAATAACTTGTTTAGCCATAGCACCCACCTATACTTCTGTCGCGGCCCCCCAAAAGGTGCCCTCGATCGATCCGGCGATCGCATCTTTTGTACGCTCCATATTCGACAGCATTGAGCGCTCTCTCTTTCGCTCAAAGTCAACAGCTCTTCGTGCCTTTCGCGCTTGCTTCCACGCCCCATACAGAGCGTCCATGGAGCTGTGGTTCACAGCCAGGAGAAAGGACATCAGACCCATGGACCCAACCGTCATTGCGGCGATTGACGAGGTGCCAAGTCTGAAGATTCCTGCCCTCAAGAAACGATACCGGGAGCTGTTCGGCGAGGAATCGAAATCGTCGAATAAGCAGCTCCTGTTTCGCCGCATCGCCTGGCGTCTGCAAGCGAAGGTCGAAGGAGATCTGAGCGAACGTGCGCGCAGACGAGCGTTGGAGATTGCCGACGATGCGGACCTGCGTATCCTTGCTCCCGACGGACTTTTTCGCCGAGTCCGCTTCTAATGCCGCAAGGCCGCTAGAGCGGGCAGGTGCGGGAAGAGATAGGAGACTTCCGGCTCCCGGCGCGCTGCTTACCCGTCAGTTCGAGAACCGCCGGATCGTAGTAAAGGTTTTGGAAAACGGCTTTGAATATCAATCTCAGCAGTACCGCTCGCTGAGCGCTATCGCCCGCGAAATCACCGGCACGCGTTGGAACGGACTGCTTTTTCTTGGACTCTCGGAGCGGCGCAATGGCTGACGTCGCGAAAAGCCCCCACGGTGCGTTGCGCCATTTACACCCGAAAGTCGACCGAAGAAGGGCTCGACCAGGAGTTCAATTCGCTGCACGCTCAACGGGAGGCAGCCGAGGCGTACATCAAGAGCCAGCGCCATCTGGTTGGACGCTGCTCCCCACCCTCTACGATGATGGCGGATTCACCGGCGGCAACATCGAGCGTCCCGCCCTGAAGCGTCTTCTCGAAGATATCGAGGCTCAGCATGTGGACTGCGTCATGGTCTACAAGGTCGATCGCCTCAGCCGGTCCTTCTCGATTTCGCCCGGCTGATGGATCAGTTCGACCAGCGGTCGGTCAGCTTTGTTTCGGTGACCCAGCAGTTCAACACGACGACTTCCCTGGGACGCTTGACGCTCAACATTCTTCTGTCCTTCGCGCAATTCGAACGCGAGATCATTGGCGAACGTACGCGTGACAAAATGTCGGCGGCGCGGCGCAAGGGCAAATGGGTCGGAGGCATACCGGTACTGGGCTACGATGTCCATCCAGCCGGCGGGCGGCTGATCGTCAATGAGAAGGAAAGCCAGTCAGAGTCCACGACATCTTCGCACTGTTCCTCAAACACCATTCCCTGCTCAGCCGTGGTCACCGAACTGGCGCGGCGGCGTTGGAAGACGAAGTCCCGGACCTCACAAAGTGGAACGGCGCACGTTGGCCGAGCCTTCACCAAAGCATCGTTACGGCTGTTGCTCACCAACGCCGTCTACGCCGGCAAGGTCGAACACCGCGGTGCGATGTATGCGGGTGAGCATGCATCGATCATCGAGCCGTCGGTGTGGCAGGAGGTCAATGCCGAGCTCCGTGCTGGTCGCCGCACTCGAGCGGGAGCGGTTCGCGAGCCACAGAACGCGTTGCTCGCCGGCCTGCTGCTCTGCACAAGCTGCCAACGACCGATGATCCCCACCTACACGGCCAAGCCGGGGCGCAGGTATCGCTACTACGTATGCCAAACAGCCCGACAGAAGGGATGGAGTGCTTGTCCCACCAAATCGGTACCGGCGCGCATGATCGAAGATTCGGTCCTCGATCAGCTTCGAACGGCTTCTGTGCGCCCAGGAGACACGGGAGCAGCTCGATGTTTCGGAAGCCGACTGGCAGGCTCTCGAAGAGGGTCATCGCGAGCTCGTGCGCGCATTGGTGAAAGAAGTCAGTTATGACGGAACGACCGGAGCCGTTTCGCTGAACCTCACAGGAATGAGGCGAGTCATGAAGATTGAATTCACGGTGCCGTTCCGGCGGGTGCCTGCGCCGACGGACTCTTTGGCCGAACCAGCTCCCGAGCCGCAGGGCCGTCCGCCCCGCATCGCGCGGCTTCTGGCGCTGGCGCACAAACTGGACGCGCTGGTTCGATCGGGCGCGATCACCGACTACGGCGAACTCGCCCGGCTGGGTCACATTTCCCCGGCGCGTCTTACGCAAATCATGGTGCTGCTGCATCTGGCCCCGTCGATTCAGGAATACGTTCTATTTCTCTCCCCGGCCGATGCTCGATTCGTCACCGAGTTGGGGCTGCGCAAGATCGCGCGTGAGCCGCGCTGGGATCGCCAGCGCGAACTTTTCGAGCAGCTTCTCAAGAAATGACTTGCTTGTGCGGCCGAGCGGAGCGATGAATGTATGACGCGGCGACTGCCGCGCGAAGGAGACCGCCGAATGAATACCTCGATAACCCAAGAGCAGACCAAGACGGCACCCGCAAAGGCGACCACGGAGGCTCGTGTTGCCAAACGACCGCCCCACGTCGCGCCCACCGAAGGCAAGCCAGCCCGAAAGGCCGCCAACGGGAAGAAGGCCGCTCCTGCCCGCCCGGGCAGCAAAACCGCCAAGATCCTCGACCTGCTGAAACGGCCCGGCGGCGTCACACTTGAAGGAGCTGATGAAGGCAACCGGCTGGCAAGCGCATTCGGTCCGCGGCTTCCTGAGCGGCATAGTCGGGCAGGAAGATGGGGACTCCGCGTTGAGTCCTCCAAACGGGCCGACGGAGAGCGCTCCTACCGCCTCTCTTCCAAGTAACCGTCCGACCTCCCCGCCGCCGGCCCCTCGTGCCCGGCGGCGTTACTGTCTCTAAGCTTCTTTCTTCGGACGACTCCACAGCAACAGCGGCGGCTCCGGCGGAGTTCCTCCATCTCGTAGCGGATGGCGAAGCGTTCATTTCCGATCTGAACGACAATCCTGGAGTTCGCCGTTTCTCCTGGCGGCTTCGGAAAGGGCAGGATCTTTTTTCTCGTGGTCCTTCATGCACACCGTCATGCCTCCCGTTCCAGGCAAAATGCAAGTTCTCCTTCGAGGCCCGTTTCGCGATCACTCCCGGGATGGCTGCCAACCTAGATCGACTCGGATTGCACAGCTGGCGTTGGCGGGGTGACCATGCTCGATTCGCCCTTGCGTTATCAATAGGTTCAGAAAACTCTGTTAACTAGTGGGTCGTAGATTCGAGTTCTAATCGGCGAGCCACTTATTCTGGTGCGGAACGTCTCTCCCCGCTAGTTCACCGAAAACTGCCCTGACCCGCCAAATTTGCGGGTTCCGTGCATCTCCGCTCAATATCGCGGGCAATCAGCGTCAACCACATCGTCGACAGAATCGCGACGGAAACCGAAGCCATGATCGATGAGTTGATGCCGGCGCCGCGCCGCCTGCCGCGTTGGAATCATGAGGAGCCGCTTAGCCCCAGCCCCGCCGAGACGGCCGTTTCGAGCGACAGGTCGGGTTACATTCGCTTCATCGATACCCGTCGCCTGGTGGCCATTGCGAAGCATTACCACGTCAGCATCCGTGTTCTGCGCCGCGTCGGGCACTTCGTCCCGTCTGGAATACCGGTGATGATGGTCGCAAAAGGCGACCGTCTCCTTCCGGAAGCTGTCTCCGAATTGCTCGCGGTGTTCGACTTCGGTCCAACCAGAACATTGCAACAGGATGTGGAGTTTGGCGTTCTCCAGATCGTTGATATTGCCTTGAAGGCGATTTCACCGGCGGTGAACGATCCGTCCACGGCGATTACTTGTGTGGATCAATCGAGTCGTATCCTGATCCGCTTCGCGTCCCGGGAGACTCCGGAGGAATTGCTCTACGATCCGCCGGGAGTGGTCCGCGTCTAAGATTGGATGGGTCCGTTTCGAACGCTTGCTCGACGCCGCCTTCGAACAGATTCGCATGTATTCGAAAGCGGACGTTGCCGTGAACCTGCGTTTGCTGCGCGCCCTCGGTGACATTGCCGTCACCACGATGATCCGGAATTCCGCCGGGCGCTCCTCGAGCGCGCCAATCGGGTTATCGTCGGATGCGCCGAAAGACTCAGCGAAGAAGAACTCGAGGGAATTGCGTGCCCGCCAGTACGCGATGGGAAACGCCGGACCGTCGCAGAGGTGATCGAAGTGGTTAAGCCTTAAATGGTGGGCGCGACAGGACTCGAACCTGTGACCTCCTGCGTGTGAAGCAGGCGAGGTGCCCTAACACCATGATTATAGAACAAATATTTTTGCAAGAAACTTCAAATTAGATACCAAAAGTGCGTTTGTGGCTGGGCGATTTGGCTGGGTCGTATTGGCACCCGACTGAGACACCGCAGCTCACGCCATGCCGGCGGACCAGGCTGCGGACCTCCTGCTCGACACCCAGCGCTCGAAGCGAGTCGGGCGCCGCCGATCAACTCCATTGCGTCGGGGAATCCAGGATAACTTCGCACAACATTCCGGGGTTCAGGCGCCATCGGACAGCACGAAGGACAGCAAGCAAAGGGACTGACAGAAAATGAACGCGGGGGAGTAGAATCCCAGATTCTAGCACCAGACGTGCCAAACCTATGGACCCAGCGCGAAACCGATGGACGATCAGTTCTTCGCCTTCGACTGCGAGCCGATTCGGCAATACTGCCACAGAAAAGTCACACCTTTGTGCTCCCTCGATTTTCAACACGGCGGCGGGAAAACCGCAACGATGTAATTGACAGAAACTAAAGAGGGTGGGTAGAATCTCAGATTCTACCACCAGACGTGCCAAACCTATGGACCCAGTGCGAAACCGGTGGACAATCAGTTCTTCGCCTTCGACTGCGAGCCGCTTCGGTAATACTGCCAGAGAATAGTCACACATCTTGTCCTCCCTCGATTTTCAACACGGCGGCGCTGGCAGGCAGATCTTTGGCCTCAGTTACCTCCCGTCAGGCTTGCGTCGCGATTGGGCTAGGCCACAAATCACCAGTCGACACATCTGGAGAAATGTAGACCGCAACAGCGGCTCGAAGAGATCCCCAGTCAAAAATCCCTGCGGGACACCCCGAGCTTTCGCATCATGGCGTTTAAGGTAGTGCGTGGCAGTCCGAGACGGACGGCTGCGGCGCTGATCACCCCACGGGTCTCCCGGAGAACGCGGATGATATATTCGCGTTCAATTTCTGCGAGGGTCCCTCCGGCGGTTTCTACAGCCTCGGCCCGTAGTTCAGCCAGAGGAGCACGGAGCGCGGGGCCCCGCGAAAGGATCACTGACCTTTCAATGAAATTCTCCAGTTCGCGTATATTCCCTGGCCATTGCCAGTTCACCAAAGCTTGCATGGTGTCCGACGGTATCGTTTCAACTTGTCTGCTCATCTCCCTGGCATACTTCTGCATGAAGTGCCAGGCAAGCGCCGGTATATCTTCGGGGTGGTCGCGCAACGGAGGTGTGGTAATCGGGAAGACCCTCAGGCGGTAGTAGAGGTCGCTGCGAAAAAGTTTATCCCCCATCATCTGGGTCAGGTTCCGATTGGTCGCCGCCACCAAGCGAACATCAATGGGGATCGTTCTGGTGCCGCCGAGTCTCTCGAATGTCTTCTCCTGCAACGCCCGCAGCAATTTGGGTTGCAGTTCCAACGGAATGTCGCCCACTTCGTCCAGAAATAGAGTTCCTTGGTGCGCCATTTCAAACCGGCCGATCTTCTGCCCTAAGGCGCCGGTGAAGGCTCCTCGCTCATAGCCGAACAGCTCGCTTTCGAGTAACCCGGTCGGAATCGCTGCGCAGTTCAAGGTAACGAAAGGACGATTCTTGCGAGCACTCATGCGGTGAAGGGCGTGTGCGATCAACTCCTTTCCCGTACCGGTTTCACCCGTAATCAACACGGTCGCATCGGTAGGAGCAACCGTTTCAACTCCACTCAAAACCCGTTTCACGGCCGCACTTCTGCCGACAATCTCCGCAAACTTGTCGCTCGCGGCCTCGGTGTCGAATTTTTTCTCCAGCAGCCACGGGCCGTTCGGTGCCTGGCAGACTGCGGATTGCATAGCGTTTCCTTTCCTGCCTGAGTTCAGAGCCTTCGCGCCTGAACAAAATCGTCGCGGTGACGATCTCGATCGGCAAGGTCCTGTTCCTGGTGCGATTTCGACGCCGCCGAGAGATATCGAGGCCGCCTATGCGACGGCCGCTTTTGACTCTGACGCGGCGACACCAGCCTCTTTGGCAATTCCCAATTCTTGTATCCATGCAGGTTCCCAGCCGCTGTCCCGAACCGCCGTCACAGCGCGCCTCGGATCGCCCAGATCGCTCCATACAACTTCCTTCAGGCGAAGTACTACCAGCCGGTCAGGCTCCGCCGACAGCACGCGGTGGGAGAAACTGACCGACGGAATATGCTCATATACGGAATACTCGATGTGCGTCTCGGTTCCCGCCCACATACGCGCCGGCTTGAGCGTGCTCAGCAGATCGGGAAGAGCGGCCTCGACCATCTGCAAGAAGGCCTGCACATGCCCGACCATCACGAAGGTGTTCCAAACGGACCCTTGCTCAAGCAACTTTCGGGCAACGCCTATCTTGGGCTTCTCCCGGAAGCCGCGCACCTCAAATAATTCGCTACTCTCCTGCCCTAGAGGCGAACCCAGTTCGATCCATCCGTACTCGACTTCCGGGTAATCTGGCTTGGCGCCCAGCAGAACAACCGAATCCGTTCTTCCTGCTGCAGTTTCGAACGCATACTCCAAGGCAGATGCAAGTGCTTCCTCGTCGGAATAATGGTGATCGCAGGGCAGGATCGCGACGAGGGCTTGCGCATCCATCTGAGCGAGACTTAGCAGACTGTGCAGAATGGCGGGAGCTGTGCCTTTGTTCGTCGGCTGCACCACCCTCTGGGACGGGCAAGGCCTGGCTTCCGGCAAGTACCACTTCGCGTGCTGGCCGTTAAGCGAAACAAGGATTTGTTCCTGCGGAATGGCTCGCTCCGACCGCTGGAGGGTTTGCTCCAACAGCGTTCTTCCTCCGAAAAGCGGGCAAAACTGCTTCGGACGATCATCGCCACAGATCAACTGTGTCAGGGGCCGGAGGCGCACTCCGTCGCCGCCAGCCAGAATCACACCCCACCGGTGCCCGCGGCTGCTCACGCGCGCGACGCGGGGTATAACGGGTAGCATTGGTATCGCTCCCGCCTTGCCCGCGTCGTTCGGGCCAGTCTCCAAATTTGGCGCGCGTGTGTCCAGTCTCGGTTGTCTCATCGGATGTTCTTCCGTCGAGCTAGGCGCCGATCGCCCGCTCATTCGGCCGATCGCATATCGCCTGCATCGTCTTGAGAAGTTCCTTAGAGATGCCGTCTGCCTCCGCCCGAAGCACGATGTCGTCGAGTGAAAGAATCCCCTGTAGGGCGCCGTCCTTATCGACCACGGGCAACCGGTGCAACTGGCGCTCGGCCATGGTTTTCATAGCATCGCGGACATCGTCGTCCGGCGCGCAAAGCGCGAGATCCTTGTTCATGACCTCGCCTACAGGCAGATCGGACGCATTTCGATTGCTCGTTCCCAGCGCGATCAGCAAGTCGCGATCCGTGACCATCCCAATCACGCCCCGGCCGTCTTCAACAATCGGAAGGGCGCCGCAGTTTCTAGTCCACATGATCTCCGTCGCAGCAGCCGCATTCGTTCCTGGGTTACAGAACGACACCTCTTTCGTCATAAGCTCTTGAACTTGCATGTTTTTTCTCCTTCTCTTCGGCTCATTTGGCCGCCGCACCCGATCCGCAGCCTTCCGCGCCGATGCGCTCTTTACAGGGCTGGATTTCCCACCCGGACCAATTTTTGCGAGGTCTTCGTAAGACCTTGATACAACAGGAGATCTCGGCAATCTTCTATCTGTATTCATGCCTGGGATAGCCCTGTGAGAAAATCCAGAATACCTGGATTCTGGTTCTAGGGGAACTACATGAAGTAATAGGTAGTTGTTTTTTGGAAAACCGGCCAGTATGAGAAAGCCCAAAGTATCGGCGTTCGAGTTCTTGGGAGAGCTAGAGAGGATGCCAGGTAAATCTAGCCCTGGCCATTGGCGATCAAGCAACGCTTCGGTAAATTAGACTAAGCCTTGTTCGATCGCGTGCTTGGTCAATTCGGCGGTAGTGCGTAATCCCAGCTTTCTCTTAATGTTTTCGCGATGAAAGGCGACCGTATTGATGGAGACGCTCAAAAGATGGGCGATTTCCTTAGCGGCTCTGCCTTCGGCGATGAGTTGGAGAATCTCCCGCTCCCGCACCGTGAGGCGAAGAGTCGCGGCGGCGCGGGCCGGATCCTCGAATCGCTCCAGGTGTTCGCTCGAAAGAGTTGGACTTACATAGATGCGGCCGTCAATGACACTCTTGATAGCCTCAAGAAACTCTTCGCGGGAGGCAGATTTCAGCACGTACCCATTCCCTCCCGCACTGAGCGCGGCCTCCAGGTACGCCGGATTAATGTGCATCGTGACGAACAAGAGCTTCACCCCGGGCAGACTCTTCTTGATCTGGACCGCGGCATCGATGCCGTTCAATAGCGGCATCGTGATGTCCAGGAGAATCAGGTCCGGATTCAAGCGGAGCGCTGCGTCGACCAAGGCTCGCCCGTCCGGTACCATCCCGACGATTTCGTGATGAGGTTCAACCACCGCACGGATACCTTCGAGTGTCAGCGTGTGGTCGTCAGCCAATATGATCCGAGCCCGTTTCATAAGCTGCTGGCAGACAAAGGAATCTTTAAAGCAATCCGAGTGCCGTGACCCGGCTTGGCCGCGATGGATAGTTTCCCATTTATCAATCGCGCGCGTTCCTCCATGCCGATGAACCCAAGCCCGCCCCGGCCCTTGACGGCCTCAAGGTCAAAGCCAGCGCCATCGTCTGTGATGGTCAAGACTCCAGCCCCCTTGTGCACGGCAAGTGCGACCGAGACGCGCTTGGCTCCTGAATGTTTGGCTATGTTCTCCAGACTCTCCTGCGAGACGCGGTACAGACACGACGCTATTTCGCGCGGCACCTTGGGTGGCATGGCGACGCTGGTGAATTCCACAGGTATCTTTGTCCGCTCGGAAAACTCCTTGCACAAGCTTTGCAGGGAAGCCACCACACCCAAGTCATCGAGTACGGACGGGTGCAACTCATATGCAATATGTCGGGTCTGTTCCGATGCCGTGATTATGCGCGCCCGCAAATCCGCAACACGGCTTTGCGCGCCCTCGAGAGGCGGGAAATCGGCCGCAAGCCGTTCAATGTCCAGGGCCATGGAAGCAAGTTGCTGGCAGATCTGATCGTGCAACTCACGCGACACTCTTCGTCGCTCCTCTTCCTGAGCTGTCAGGAGACTGGCCGCCAGAGCCTGAACCTGCTCCGTGTGCGCCCGCGCTGCCTGCTCCATTTGCTTCCGTTGGGTGATATCGCTCACAAAGGCGACGCCGAGCTTGCCCGTAGACGTCGCGATGACGCTCAGGCCAATTTCGACCGGAAAGGTTGTGCCATCCTTGCGGCGGCCTTCTAAATCGAGGCCGGTGCCCATGGGCCGGCTCTGCATGTTGGCAAAGTAAACTCGGTGGTGCTCAGAGTGACGTTGCCGGGCGTTTTCCGGAATCAGAATTTGGAGCGGCTGGCCGATCAGTTCCTCCGGGCTGTAACCGAACATTTTTTCCGTGGTGCCATTGACTAGTACAATTGTTTCGTCCGCACTCACGCCGATGACGGACTGAGGAGTGGACTCCAGTAGGGAACGGATCGTCGATTCGCTCGTTCTCAGTTCTGCGCGGGCACTGTCGCCGGATTTTTGGGCATCGTCTCGCGCGCGAGAGATCAAATCCGTGTCCAGGAACACGACCAGTACGCCTTCAATCTTGTTGTCGCCCGTTTTGTAAGGACGCACGCGCATCGAATAGCGATGGCCGTCGCGGCTGCTAACCTCACGCTCGATCGATTGCCCCAGACTAGTCACTTCTGAAAACAGTTCCTTCCAGTTGGTAACGTCCAAATTAGAAGCGATATTGCTGAACGGGCGACCTACGTCGCCCGGGATCAGGTTTAGCAGTGTCCCCGCCACGGGAGTGAACCGCCGGACACGCAAGCTCGCGTCCAGAACCAGAACAGGGATGTCGACGCCCACCAGCAAGTTCGTCAGGTCGTGCGTCAGAACGTTCAACTCCGCATTGCTGTGCTGCAACTCGTCGTTAAGGGTGATGAGTTCCTCGTTAGAGGACTGCAGTTCCTCCTTGGCCGTCTCCAGTTCCTCATTGGTGCTCTGCAATTCCTCGTTACTGGACAGAACCTCTTCGTTCGCCGCCTTCAATTCCTCTTGCGCGGCTTCGTGTTCCTCAATCAAGACGCGCATGTGTTCTCTTATGGACGCTTCCTGTTCGAGCGTTCCCGCTTTTCCGGCAGTGTGTTTCTTTGCTCCGGCGTTTTCCCGCGCTCCCTGCACGATCGGTAGCGAGGTTAGCGGCTCGACCTTCTGAAACACTACCAGGAGATCTTGTTTGTGGCTGTTGCGCTTCTTGAGCGGCCGTACTTCCAGCCGTACCGCGGCAGGCCGGCCCTGATTCTCGAACTGCACAGCGTCTCTCAGGACGGTGATACCTTCTCGCCTGGCTTTGTAAATGGCTGCGCGCAGATCCACAACCAACTCGGGCCGCACCATTTTCAGCAAGTGAAAGCTGGCCTGCCCCGTCGCCGGCACCAGGTAAGGGCTTGTGTCGCCCTGGAAACGAACAATTTGGAGATCCGGATCGACGATGAGGGCGGGCGGCGCGTAATGCTCCAGCAGAATCCCCTCCGCTTCCTTTCCTAAATCGACAGCCACGCTGGCCGCGGTAGCCTTCGGCTCTGCGGAATCCGCCTCTCGAAGGCGGTTCGGGGGTAAGTGGAACTCGCGAAAAGCGGCCACCGCCGGCTTGCGCAAGAAGATCCGATTCTTGCGGTCTTCCGCGGTGAAGACATCGGAGTAGTCGCTGATGGATTCCGAGTTCCCCAGGAAGAGAAATCCTCCGGACTTGAGCGCGTACTGGAACATCGACAGTATTCTCTTTTGCAGGGCCGGGCCCATGTAGATCAGGACGTTCCGGCAACTGATGAGATCGAGTTTGGAAAACGGCGGATCCTTGGCCAGATCATGCCGCGCAAAGACGCATAGTTCGCGGATGAACTTCTGGATCTGATACCCGTGGTCAGCCTTGACGAAGAAGCGTTTCAGACGCGCCGGAGACACCCCGGCGATAGCCGCCTCGGTGTAGATGCCGGCTCGCGCACTTTCCACAGCGCGCTCCTGGATGTCGGTCCCGAAGATCTGAATCTTGGTTCTATTGGCCCGCTCACCCAGTTCCTCGAGCAGCAACATCGCGATGGAGTAGACCTCCTCTCCGGTGGAGCATCCTGCCACCCAGATGCGCAGTGGATCTCCGGCAGGTCTCTTCCGGCTTAGCTTTGCCAGGACTCGTTTTCGCAAAGCCTGAAAACACTCCGGATCGCGAAAGAAACTGGTCACGTGAATGAAAATGTCATCCGCGAGGGCTTGCGCTTCTTCTGGATGCTGCTTCAGCATTTGCGCATACTTATTCAGCGATGCGATCTTCTGCAAGGCCATCCTCCGCGCGATGCGCCGCCGGACGGTGGCCTGTTTATACAGGCGGAAATCAACCCCAACAGCGGAGAGGAGGACCAGGCAGATCTTGTCCAGTTCGCTCCCTTCGGGCACCTCACGCGCTCCCGCCAGGTAGGGATGGCGGCCGATGCGCGCAAGTTCGGCCGCGATGCTTTTGGGCGATAAGACGAAATCGACAGCACCGGCCGTAATCGCGTTCGCCGGCATGGCGGGCCATTGAGCCGTTTTCGGATCTTGAGCGAACGTCACGCCGCCGGCTGTCTTGATCGTCTTCAGCCCATAGGTGCCGTCCGATCCCGTCCCGGAGAGGACAACGCCAATGGCGGCATTGCCCTGTTCCTCCGCCAGAGCCACCGAGAATTCATCAATCGGCCGTTGCAGCCCGGGGGCCCCCGATCGCGGCGCCAGCCGCAGGTTTCCCTTGCGGATGGTCATGTTCTTGTTGGGCGGAATGACGTACACGCAGTTCGGTTCTACAGCGAGTCCGTCGGACACTTCGACGACGGGCATGCTGGTCGCCTTTGACAGAAGGGTGGTCAGCGCGCTTTCATGGTTGGGCTCCAGGTGCTGGATCAGCACGAACGCCATCCCGGATTTAGACGGCAGCGCTTTAAGGAGTGCGGTGAAGGCTGCCAGACCCCCGGCCGAAGCGCCAATGGCAACCACGGGGAATGAGAGTCCTGGGCGCGAACTTGGGGTTCCGTCGTTGGCCCCTCTCTGGATGGCGCTGCTGCTTTTTGCGCGAGCTGCGCGGGATTTTGGGACGGCTTTCCTTTGGGCCATATGCGAAGCCTTTCAGAAGAGAGGATGACTGCAAGATACCACTGCGCCGGATCGTTTCGCGATCGGAAGTTCACGATGTACCACGTGAGTTTTGATGATTAATACATAACGTCAATCTCAGGGGTTTCTCAAGGCGCGTCCATATGATCATCGTGAGGAACGTCTACACGGCCATTTGTCGTACGCACCCTGTTCCAACGGCCGGCCGGAAAGCGAACCGGCGTGTTAGAACAATGGTCGAGAAACCCACGGACGGCGAGAAGCCGCGGCCGCTTGCAATCGAAAGAGTAGAACCGCCGGATATTACCTCGTGTTCCGTGGATGGATTCATCATTGTTGCAGCGGTCGAACTCATCGCTCTCCTCGTACTCGGCTTACGGTGCTCGTCTATTCGGAGATCAGGCGGCCCCGCAGACGGACTTCCGATTTGTGTTTGATGCGTGGTCAGCAGGGAGACGACCCAGGCGATCAACTCCAGATGAAACCGGTGAGTGCAGATCCACGCGCGGGCATCTGATTTCTGCCGGGGAGCAAACGCTGTTTGCTCAAGACCGCGGACGCCTAATTTGAAACCCTTGCGTCCTCCTGCGCTTCACAACCTCGACTGAAGAATCGCACGAGGTCAGGGGGACTGCGGTTTGGAGAGCTGTCACAGTAATCACACCCAGACGGGTCATTCGTGATGAGTGACGAGGGCGTCGATACGGGGCGCCGAACCTGGTATGATCGCACTGCGCGGGCTCGTGCTGCCCGGCTTGAGACTGACTATGCCCTGCTTCCTCCTGCTCATCATCCTGCTGTTTCCGCGTGTCGCGCTCGTCTTGATGTGGCTCTTCTCGACCTACCTGCAGCGCGCATTCCACGGTGGTCTGTTGCTGCCGGTACTCGGCTTCATTTTCCTGCCGCTCACCACGATCGTATACGCATGGGAACTTAACAACGGCATGCCGACAGCGGGAATCAATCTTCTGTGGCTGCTGATTGCCGTGATCATTGATCTGGGCGGGCTCGGCGGCGGCGCGCATCGCCAATCGCGACGCTGAATCGCGCAGCCGCCGATATCGGTACAGGCGTTGGCGTTTAGACAGGGTTAATCAACTACATCCATCTTAAAGACACCGACCTACCTGCCGCGAAGGCCCCTTTGATTGAAGGTCACTTGTCGCGTTGCGGCCGGCTTGGTTGTTGGGGGTGACGGCTGCAAGCACGCGCCGGGCAGGTGAAGGGCGATGGCGGCCCGTGGCGGCGGTGTGCGACTGGCGGTTCCGTCTAAGCCTAGCCGACAGATTTCCCATCGGCCGGGTAATTCCTTTCCCAACGAACGATTGCGACTATTTGAAATGATCGTTACTGAGCACGTGCTGCGCTTGACGAATCATTAGAAATCGTGGGTGGTGACCGCAATGGTTGCACGGTGGGAACGGTTCGCCTAACACCACGGTTACCTCGTGCTCTCCGGCATGATTTCGGTCATGGGTTACTCCGTAGATTCCAGAGGCTTCGCACTTCTCCCCCGGCTTATACTGCTTGGTGGCGTCAAATGCCATTGACATGACCCTCCGCAGCAAGTCTATCACTGCTCGTCTATCACTTTCGGCTATACGACGTTCTTCGTCATGCCCTCGGTTTTCAAATGCTGGACTCGAAACGAGCGCAGGTGTCTCAGACGCGCTGGTTCCTCAAGTCGCTGATGACGCCAACGCTGATCATTCACGAACTTCGCACCAATAGTATCCCCTTCTTACCGCGCCGGGCGAGTTGCTGCTGATGGTCAGAACGTTATCGATTTCGGTCTTCGGAGTGTGGTTGCCGTTTTCCCGCTGGCCACTTCCCTGGGCCTCACACTCTTGCCGCGGATGTCTGATGACACTGCTTGGCTATGTGAGCTTACGCAAATCATCAGAGTCTGGTTACTGCGGTTACGAAAGGGTCTCAATCCGTCCCGATTTGTTGTGAGCCTCTTTTGCGAGCTCGTAGGCCCGATTCGAGTAATCCAGGGCTCGCTGCGAATGCCAGTTTGCCGTCTCGTTATCGCCCTTTTCATTGTGCTCGGCCGCCGTGCGATGGGCCTTGGCGGCGAGCTCATGATATTCAGCAGCCTTCCGGTGCAACTCGTTCATAACACCAGCCTACAACGGAAAGTTCGTCACCAGGGAGCATTCGCCCAAGGCGCCGCGCATCGTAACTCAACTAGGAATGAATATCGAACACTTCGAAACACTGCTGCGCGATAAAGAGCGTGAGATCCAAGACAATCTCCGCGAATTAGAGAGCGAAGCGCGCGCTTCGGGAGAATCTGAAGTCAGAGAGCCGATTGACGATGCCACTGCTTCGCAGGGCATGTCGGAATCTTTCGAGGAAGGCGCGCTGGTATCGAGGCGCCCGAGCAAGTGCGTTACGCGTTGCAGCGTATTGAAGAGGGGACCTACGGTAAATGCGCTGTGTGTGGACGCCAGATTGAGCGCGCGCGGCTCGAAGCTGTTCCATGGACGCCGTACTGCCTGGAGGATCAGGAGAAGCAGGACTGCAAGCAGGCTCATAACTGAAGCATGTCGCTTGTGATTGTCCAGCAAGAGCAAGAAGGAATAAAAATCGTCGATTTGAAAGGACGTCTCGCCTTTGGGCAGGAGGATCTGCGTTCCGCCACGAGTTTGACGAATTGATAAGGGCGGGAAAAACCCCGGTCGTATTGAATCTGAACGATGTGGAGGGAAATGGACACGACGGGCTTGGGCACGCTGCTGTTAGCCTTGGCGAAGCTTCGGAAGGCGGACAGAGACCTGGCGCTGGCGACCTGCTCAGCCATAATTCCTATACCACCGTTCCGAAGAGCGCCCCGACGCCCGCCGTGATCGCCATCGCCAGCGCGCCCCAGAACGTGACGCGAGTCGCCCCCGCCGCTACGCCCGCGCCCCCAACGTGCGCAGCCAACCCTCCGAGAAGCGCGAGGAAGAAAAGTGAAAATCCAGAAACCAGGTAGATCAGGGTCGCCTCAGGAACTATGGCCGTGACTAGCAGAGGCATGGCTGCCCCGACAGCGAAGCTGCCAGCCGACGCCAACGCAGCCTGAATCGGACGGGCGCTGAGGTTCTTGGAGATGCCGAGTTCATCGCGGGCATGCGCGGCCAGCGCGTCATGGGCCATCAACTGCTGAGCGACCTGTCTCGCGAGCGAAGGATCGAGTCCACGCGCGATATAGATCGCCGCGAGTTCCTTGTGCTCACCCTTGTCATCGGCTTTAAGTTCTTTGCGCTCGCGCTCGAGGTCAGCCTGTTCGGTGTCTGCCTGTGAATGCACGGACACGTATTCGCCGGCGGCCATCGACATCGCCCCGGCGACCAACCCGGCGACTCCCGCGACCATTACGTTGCTGTGAGTCGCATGCGCAGCCGCAACGCCGAGCACCAGGCTCGCCGTCGAAAGGATCCCGTCGTTCGCACCCAAAACCGCCGCGCGTAGCCAACCGATGCGCTCTGTGCGGTGATGTTCCCCGTGACTTACCGGCATTCACTGTACTCCTTGACTAAATCTACTAGACCCGGAAAGATTGTCTTCTCTTCCGCCCCCCGAGTCACGGTGCACTTCTCGGGTACAATTCACGTAGTCGTAAGAACGCGCTTTCAGCCAGCACTCCAAGCACCGGGAGGTTTGTGCCCGTGAAGAACCAGACCATCGTGGTAATCATCCTATTGATCATCGTCTTCTTGGCCGGCTTCGTTCCGCAGTACATAAAGGTGAAGCGCCTGGAGAACGACTTGTCCGCGGCGAAGCAGGAGAACGTTCTAGCACAACTCCGAGATCTGGCAGGTCTGGCCTTCGTTCAGACCAGCCAGAAGAATTATGGGCTGGCCGCTGGGACGAGTCAACAGTTTTTCAGCCGTACACGCGAAGTGGCGAACCGCGCGCCGGATGCAAACGGACGAAAAGCATTTGAAGACCTATTGGCCTCCCAAGACAAGATCACTGCAGAGCTAGCGAAGGGCGACCCGGAAGCCTTGGGTGATCTCGAGCTATTGTTTGAAAAGACGCGTCAAGCCGTCGGTTCGATCGACCGCTAAGTCTTGACGTTGGTCGAACCGAATGTGCGTATATGATGTTTGCGCTCGACTCCTCCGCGAAGCCTTGATCATGGTCGGAAATAACCCGCTGGGGTTAGGAGCCGAGGTGGTCCTTCTCAGGCGGGCACATTGAGCCGAGGCGGCAGGCGTAGGCTCGCGTGAATTCAGCGCCCAGAAAAAGCACCTGCGCCGAATAATATACCCATACCAATACGATGACGAGCGAGCCTGCCGCTCCATATGTATCCCTAAAGCCCGCCTTGCCGAGATACACGCCCAACAAGACCTTTCCAGCAGTGAACAGCAGGGAGGTGGCGACCGCGCCAATCGTGACATCGCCCCATTGCAGCGGCACGCGCGGCAGGACTTTAAATATGAATGCGAACAGAACCGTGACAACAATGAAGGAGACCCCCCAATCGGTGGTCCGAACAAGAGCCTCTGGCGGCGCCGCGCCCGAGTTAAGATACTTGCCCGCTGCAAAAATCCAGGCATTCACAATCAGCGACGCCACCAGGAACAAGCCGGAAGCCAGCACGAGAGCGAAGGAAAGAAGCCGGTCCTTCACCAGATTGAAAATGCTCCGGACCGTGGTGGACGTGGTGTCTTCCGGAACCCTCCAGATAGTATTCATCGCATCCCTCAGTTCGCTGACTACCGCCGAAGCCGCAAAGAACACAGTGGCCAGCCCAAGCACGGTAGCGGCAATGCCTCTGGAAGACTGTCGCGCACCCTCGATCATCGTCTGAATTGCCTTGGCTCCTTCGTATCCCACGAAGCCTTGGATCTGCGATACCAAGCGGCCCTCCGCAGCTTGAGCGCCGAACGCTAAACCGGCGATGGCGAGAAGGATCAACACAGTCGGCGCTAACGAAAGAGCAATATAATAAGCCAGCGCTGCTCCCATTCGCGGTGCTTTGTCGTTCTGCCAGTTCTGGAATGCAACTTTACTGAGAGGTGCAATCTCTTTCAGCGGAATGTGCTTCATGAGCCTCAATCAACCCCAGGAAACGAGTCAGGCCAGAACTCCGCCGCTCAAGGCCGGCTTGGAGGTTCACTGCCTTCTTTATATGGTCAATCAATCCTTCGACCGAGAGATTCCTCCCGCACGTCTCGTCGGCATTGCGATTCTGAACAAGTCGAAGCACCGGACAGCCACAAGGCGTCCTGGCGCTCGATGAGTCAGGCGGCGGCATTGAGTTTGGGAGCGGCCCGCGTCTGAAGGCGGGTCGCGAAAAGCTATGCACTTTGCTGCGGGCGGTTGCCGCAAGAAAAATGGCGCGTCGGTTACCATAGAATCTGAGCACAACCGGTCCTGTCGCTGTCGTCGAGTATAGAGGGTCTCTTGACCGTCAAGCCCAAGGGTACTCTGCCGATTCCTCCAAGAGCGAAACTCAGGCGTAACCTTTTTGTGCTGATTCTCCTTGGGCTTGGCGTGTACCTTTTCTTTTCCGAGGTCGCCAGAATCCAACACGCCTTTCAAGTCGTGTCGACTCTGAAGATTCCGCTCGTCGCGCTTTCTATGGGAGCGCAAGTGCTGAGTTATCTCGCCAGCGGTTATCTGCTAAGGGCGGTCGTTAAGCTGGCAGCCAAACCGATCTCGGTGGTCGACGGGGCGCTCCTAACGCCGGGGCGCGCTCGGTGGCGGCATACTTGGAAGCTTGGCTCGTGTCAGGTCAACAATGGTTTGCGAGCGCTGTGCTGGTTCCGCGAAAGCTCATGAAACCAATTGCTTCGCCAACTCACTCATCAGACCAGGCGGCCCGTGATGGCGGGTAAGTAACCATCTCGCGACTGGCGATCTCAGAGTCGTCGCAAGAAGATCAAGAAGCGTAAAACACAGCCGACGCAGGTGCATTCATCCGGACGCCTCCTTGGGTCCGGGGTTGTGCCAACCTCCGTCCGAAGCGATGATCGTGTCAGCCTCTTTCGGCCCCCAAGTGCCGCGCCGATAGGGACGAACGCGGTGGTGTGTTTTCAGGACTGGATCGACCACCGCCCAGGCGGCCTCGACTGCGTCCTCGCGGGTGAAGAGCGCGCCATCGCCGGCCATGGCGTCGCCCAAAAGCCGTTCGTAGGGCGCTTCCTCTCCCGGTTGCTCTTCAAGCAAGAAAAGTTCTCGCTGCTCCCCGACGAATTCTTTTCCGGCGAGCTTGACGCGAGCGGCGAGGGCGATGGCCGCGCTGGGGGAGAGCCGGAAGCGCAGATAGTTGGTCCGGCCGGTCGCTGGCGCTGAGTCGGCGAAAAGCCGCTGCGGCGGCGCTTTCAACTCCACCAGGATCTCGGTTGCGGTATCGGCCAGGTATTTGCCGGAGCGCAGGTACCAAGGCACCCCCGCCCAGCGCCACGAGTCGATGAAAAGCCGCAGGGCGCAGAAGGTCTCGACGTCGGAGTTCTTCGCGACGCCCGGCTCCTTCCGGTAGCCAGCGTATTGGCCGCGCACCAGGTCGTCGCGCGTCAGAGGGCGCATGGCTCGAAAGACGTTGGCTTTCTCCCTCTGCACGGCTCCGAAGTCTCTGTCGGAGGGCGGCTCCATGGCAAGCAGCGCGACGAGCTGGAAGAGGTGGTTCTCGATCACATCCCGCAAACAGCCTGCGCTTTCGTAAAACGGGCCGCGGTCTTGCACACCGAAATCTTCGGACAGGGTTATCTGCACGCTGGCCACGTAGTTGCGGTTCCAGATCGGCTCCAGGAAAGAATTGGCGAAGCGGAAATAGAGGATGTTCATGATCGCCTCTTTCCCGAGGTAGTGGTCGATGCGGAAGATGGAGTCTTCCGGGAATACCGACCGCGCCACTTCGTTGAGCTCCTTCGCGGAGGCCAAGTCGCGTCCGAACGGCTTTTCGACAATGACGCGCGCATGCTCGGCCAATTTCGCAGCGCCGAGTTCTTTGATCACAGTCTCGAAAAGCGAGGGTGGGATCGCGAGGTAGTGCGCCGGACGCCGAGCCTTATCGAGCGCGCTCTTTATCGCCGTGAACGTGTTTGGGTCTTTGTAATCCCCGCTCACGTATTTGAAAAGGGACAGAAGATGCTGGAAGGCGCGCCGGTTATCGATGCCACCCGATCGCTTTATGCTGTCCGTCACGCGTTTGTGCAGACGCTCCAGACTCCACTTGGGGAGCGCGACGCCGATGATCGGGACGTTGAGATCGCCTCGCTTTACCATTGCGTAGAGCGCCGGGAAAATCATCTTGTGGGCGAGATCGCCCGTTACGCCGAAGAGCACCAGGGCGTCCGAACGGGAGGCCGCCATCAGGTATCTCCGTTTGTGTCGGCAGTCATCTGCATTTTCGATTCATTCCTCTTTATCGGAACCCTGAATGGGCGCGTGGAGCGGCGCCTTGGTTTCACTCACCTATCCGGCTCGCCCGGATTGTCGACTCCAAGCGTGCCCTGCGCGGCGATCCTGCCGGCCGCCGTGGGCTTCCCTTTGAGAATCCACTCGAAGGCCACTCCGATCAGGGCGCCCAGTATGGGCCCGACGACGTATATCCACGTCGTATGGAAGTCACCGCGCACCAGATCCGGCGCAAGCGAACGCACCGGGTTCATCGAAGCTCCGGTAACCGGCGCTGCCCAAAGTCCCGCCAGAGCGATGTACCCGCCCACGGCGATGGCGCCGTTCGTTCCGATGTTCCGCGCGCCGGACGCCGTGCCCAGGATCGTGTTCACCAGCCCGGCCGTCAGCACCACTTCCATCGCCAACGCTTTCCCGTTGGTCACGCCACTACCGGGCAGCGTCGCGCCGAGCGCCCCGACCGTCCCGAACATGGCGCGAAGGAAAACAGCCGCACCGATGCCTCCGATCACTTGTCCCACGATGTAGCCCGGGACTCTCTTCCAAGGGAAGTTGCGCCGCACCGCGAACGCCAGCGTGACCGCCGGATTCAAATGCGCTCCGCTCACGTGCGCCCATAAAGTAGATGATCGCCATCACCATGATTCCCGGCGCCACCACCATCATGCCCAGGGTGACCTTGCCGCCGCTCATCGCCGCAACGACGCCGCCACCGGCAGCGACCAGCACCAGCAGGAACGTGCCCCAGGTCTCCGCGAAGACGCGCCGCCACTCAAGGGAGGAGTCGAAGAAATCGAGCGCTAATTGCCGTTGGACGATACGTTGTTGCTGCGCCGGGTCCGGCCGGTCCCGCCCAATCGACTCCATGCCCACCTCCCGTTCAATGCTACTCCCGCGTAGCACTCCCGAACCACTGCCTGAATGGAAGAACGCTCAAACCTTCCCGTGCTGGAATCTTCCTCCGCCAGATTCACGGGGAGGAATTGGTCGAGGATCTCGCATCCATCCGATCGACTTATATACGATTGAACCAGGGACTGAAATGGGCAGACAGGTAGCTATCGTGCTTTACGTGGTGGCGATGGCAGCCGTCATAGTCGGTGTAGATTTCGTGTTCTTCAGAAACCGATTCTGGGAACGGCTGACAGTGAATATTGGAATCGTCTTGGTGTTCGCAGCGTTCTACTTGAGATTCCTGAGGCGTCCATGAACAAGGGGCGATAGCGCCCTTTCGCTGCGATTGTGCAGACGCACTTTGACGAAGCACTCGCTGCAGACGGGTGATCTGTTGCTGTTCTTGAATCACCAGGCTCTGTGTTGACCCTGGAACCAGCATCATAAACGCCGGAGGAACATTTTGCCTTTGGCGGAATATTCCGTCTGAAGGGTTCCTGCCCAACCGGGCCATAACCTAACAGGCCTCAATTCGCGAGCCCACAAGACCCTTTCGCTAGACCCGTCGTCTGAACGCATATTTGTGATTAACTCGTAAAGCCAGCTTATATTTTCAAAGATTCACGAGGGCTGCGAAGCTGATCGGATCGAGGCTGGCGCCTCCTACGAGGAATCCGTCGATCTCGGGCTGTGCCATGAGACTCTTCGCATTGTCGGGCTTGACGCTGCCGCCGTATAAAATACGGACGTTATTCGCCGCCTCTGCTCCGAAACTGCCCGTGGCCTGAGCGCGGATGAGCCGGTGGGCATCGGCGGCGACCTCCGGCGTGGCGGTTTCGCCGGCGCCGATTGCCCAGACCGGCTCGTAGGCGATTACGATTCTTGCGAACTGCTCATCCGAAAGTCTGGCAATACCGCACCGAAACTGCTCCGTCAATACCACTTCCACGTTCTTTTCTTCGCGCTCTCCGACGCAGACGATCGGGGTGAGTCCGGCATCGAGCGCCGCCAGGGTCTTTTTCAGCACGCTCTCATTAGATTCGCCAAAATAGCGGCGCCGCTCACTGTGCCCGACGATCACGTGCGAGCAGCCGGACGCTTTGATCATGGGGCCAGAGACTTCGCCGGTGAACGCGCCTTCGTTCTCCCAGTAGAGGTCCTGTGCGCCAATCTGTATGCGCGTCCCGCGGGTAGCGGTGACGGCGTTCTCCACATCCAGGAACGACGGGCAGATCACAATCTCGCAATTCACGGAGCGCTCCACCAACGGCAGAAAGCACTCGAAGAAGGACGTGGTTCCGGCGGGATCCTTGTACATCTTCCAGTTTCCGCCGATCAGAGGTGTGCGCTTTGTCATGAGGTCCATTCCGAAAGAGTCATGTGTGTCAAGCTTCCATAGGTGATTGAACGCCGGAGCCCTCAGACGCTCAGCACCGGGATTTGCGACGCCCGAATGATCCCGTATCCGTTCGCCGTTGTCCCCCAGATGGCTTCGCCCAGGAATGTGTCCGATGACCAGGACGTCAGCCTTCGTTCGCTCCGCCGCTCGGTTCAACAACTCCGGGACATTGCCGCTATCGATGATGACTTCGGCCTTCGTACCCACGTCCTGCTGAAGCTTGGCGATCTCTTCGGCTGGCGAAGCCGACGATCCTCTCCTTCCACACGGGATCGACGTGGGATCCGCCGGGGCCCTAGATCTCCACACTGGACGTGATGTGGACGAGCGTAAGCGTCGCATCGACGGCCGCGGCCATCTCGGCGGCCAGCGACACGGTGTGCCGGCTGTGCGGCGTTCAATTCCACCGAACAGAGAACGCGGCGGATCGAGAACTCGCCCGCCGGCGTCTCTTCCAGGTGAGCGCCTGTCCAGACCGGGCAATCGGTTTCGTGCAGTACCTTCGCGGTCACCGATCCCAGCAGAAGGCGGTAGAACGCCCCATCGCCACGGGTCGACATCACGATCAGGTCGACGTTCCGGTCGCGAGCCGTCTTCACGATTTCGTGGGCCGGGTCGCCCCTGAGTAGCACACGTGTGACCGCAATCCCATCGAGCTCCGGCCCCAGCGCCTGATCCAGATCTTTCTGAGCCCTCTGGACGATGTGCGCGTGCAAATCCCGTGCTGTGATCTCGTGCCCGCTCTCCAGCATGCCGGCGGGATAGCTGAGAGGCGTTACCACGTGCAGCAGGATTATCTCCGCATGAAAGCGGCGCGCCAACCACGCGGCCTGCTGCACGATGTGCCGGGAAGTGTCCGCGAAGCACGACAGGAACAAGAATTTTCTGAATGCTCAGCACTACGCCACCTGCTTTCGTGCCACGAATATCGCGCTGGAGCGAGCTTCCAGGCTGAAGGGCTTTGAACTATCCACAGCCATTTCCTCTCCCGCAGTGAACAAGTCCTGCGGCGCGGAACGGGACGTGTCAACCGCCAGATGCCATTGGAACCCCTGCGGCAGCGGCGGGAAAGCAAAGTCGGTTCCATTCGTGCCGGCATTGAACATTATAAGAAGCGAGCCTTGTCCGTTTTCCTGGATAACGCAGGCGAAGGTTTTTTCTTTCGGGTCGGCCCAGTTGGGCGATCCTCCGTGCGGGCCAAACCAATGGATCTCGGCGTCCGTGTAGAATTCCTCCTTGCTCAGTACCGGATGCGCGCAGCGAAAGGCGATCATGCCACGGGCAAACCGGTAGATCTCCCGATGCTCGTTCAAGATCGCCCCAGTCAACCCAGCTCGTTTCGTTGTCCTGGCAGTAGGCGTTGTTGTTGCCGCCTTGTGTGCGGCGAAATTCGTCTCCGCCGAGCAGCATCGGCACTCCGCGCGAGATGAACAGAGTCAGCAGGAAATTCTTGATCTGGCGTTTCCGCAAGGTCTCGATCCCGGCATCCGTCGTCTCGCCTTCAGCGCCGTAGTTCTCGCTGAAGTTGGCGTCGGTCCCGTCATGGTTGTTTTCTCCGTTTGCTTCATTGTGCTTGTAGCGATAGCTCACCAGGTCGTTCAGCGTGAAACCGTCGTGGCAGGTGACGAAGTTGATGCTGCCCTCGGGGCCTTTGCCGGACTTGGCGTAGATGTCGGCACTGCCGCAGATGCGGCTGGCAAACAAACCGAGCATCCCATCGTCGCCGCGCCAGAAACGCCGGACATCATCCCGGTACCGGCCGTTCCATTCCGCCCAGCGGCGTTCTGAGAAGCTACCGACCTCATAAGCTCCGGCGGCATCCCACGCCTCGGCGATGATCTTCACGTCTCTCAAGATCGGGTCCTCGGCGATCCTTTCGAGAAGCGGAGCATTGGCTAGCAGTTTGCCAGTGCCGTCCCGGCCGAGAACCGACGCTAAGTCAAACCGGAATCCATCTACATGCATCTCGACCATCCAATAACGGAGCGCGGCCAGGATGTGGTCCCGCACCACGGGATGGTTGGCGTTGATGGTGTTGCCGGTCCCGGTATAGTCCTTGTAGTAGCGTTTGTCGCCCGCCAACGTGTAGAAGATCGCGTTGTCCATCCCCCGGAAACAGAGCGTCGGCCCCAGTTCGTCTCCCTCCGCCGTGTGATTGAACACGACGTCAAGGATCACTTCGATTCCGGCATTGTGAAAGACCCGAACCATTTCCTTGAACTCCAGCTTCTGTTGGCCCAAACCTCCGGAACTGCTGTAGGAAGCTTTGGGCGCAAAGAAGGCCACGGGATCGTATCCCCAGTAATTCCGGAGCGTTTGACTTGTTTGCGGATTCCTGCGCGTCACAGAAGTTTCATTGAACTCCTGCACGGGCATCAGTTCCACAGCGGTCACCCCCAGCGTCTTGAGATAGGGGATCTTTTCCATCAGCCCCCGGTAGGTCCCTGGATGCTCCACGCCTGACTTGGGGTGAATGGTAAAGCCGCGAACATGCGTTTCGTAAATGACGGTCTTCGACCACGGATGCCGGGGCGGCTGGTCTCCATGCCAATCGAAGGGCTCATTCACAAATACGCATTTCGGCATCGAGCTGGAATTGTCCAGCTTCGAGAGAACCAAGTCTTGCTCCGGCGCCGACGGGTCGTATCCACGTGCCGAAGCAAAATCCCACGGGGGCAGCTGCGAAATCGCGGTCGCGAAGGGATCGAGAAGAAGCTTGTTGAAATTGAAACGATGTCCTTCGCTCGGGTTCGTAAGGGCCATCCACGCGGTAAGCATAGAGTTGACCGGGACCGATCCCCTTCACCCAAACGTGCCATACGTCGCCGGTGCGGTTGCGCGCTGAATCCAGATCGATGACCCGGGCGGGCACGGCATCTTCGGGATGGTCGAACAACTCGAGTCGAACGCGGCTGGCGTGCCGGCTGAAAATCGCGAAATTAACTCCTCCTCCGCTTTCCAGGGTTCCCAAAGGCAGGGGAGAGCCCGCCCGAACATCAGCGCGCTCGGAGACCTCCGAGACGTAATCGGCAACTCGCGTTCGGACGTTTTGACTATCGTTGCCATAGGATTCGAGCGGATTCCAACGGAACCGCCACCCCGGAGCGCTGAGGTATCACTCGCGCCGTGTAGTCTTTTGCTGGACGTGTCGTGGATACCGTTGCGCGATAGACGCAGCCGCGCGGATGCGTCCGGCAGCGGTCGCGCGCACTTCATTTCCAGATGCACTGGATCGCCGCCGTTGATTCCATCCGCATAAAGCTCAACTCGCGCCGCAGTCGGGTCGAGATCGTTCAGAAAGATTTCGACTTCAAACACGTGGTGGTCGGCGTTGGTTTCGACCCGCAAGTCCCCGAAGCGCAACGAACCCCACGTCCGATCCACCGCATGCTGCCAATCGACCACTTGCCTGCCCACCGCGCCTTTGTTCGCCGTGCGCTCACGGTAGGCCGCCGCAGCCGGGAGATAGTGTTGCTCCGAATATTCGCGCACCGCGCGGCTTGCGGAAAAGCGCGGCGTCAACTGTGCCATGCTTTCCCGCATCCGCTTGACCCATGCGGTGGGAATGCCGCTCTCGTCACGGGTATAAAACTCCGGGATCACCTCCCGCTCGAGCAGGTCGTAGAGCGCGTTGGCTTCGACAGCGTCCCAAGCCGGATCCTCGCCATGTTCCTGACCGTCCCCCAATGCCCACCCGACTTCAGGCGTGTAGGCTTCCGCCCACCAGCCATCCAACTCGGACAGATTGATGCCTCCATTGACCAGCACCTTCATGCCGCTGGTCCCGCAAGCCTCCCAGGGCCGCCGTGGCGTGTTGATCCAGACATCCACCCCCTGCACCAGATCCTCGGTCAGAAGCATGTCATAGTCACTGAGAAAGATCACGTGGGGGCGCGTCTCCGGCCGCCGGATGAAATGAATCCATTCCTGAATCAGGGCTTGCCCCGCCTGGTCCGCCGGATGCGCCTTTCCGGCGATGATGAGTTGCACCGGGCGCTGAGGATTAGTCAACAGACGAAGCAGCCGCGGCGGGTCGTGCAGCAATAAGTTCGGTCGCTTGTAGGTCGCGAAGCGTCGCGCAAAACCGAGCGTCAGCGTGTTGGGATCAAAGAGATGCTTGGCGCCCTCGACCGCCTCGGCCGATGCGCCTGAAGCAGCCAGTTGCCGGGACAATCGTTCGCGAGCGTATTCAACAAGAGACACTCTGGCGGCGGTGCGAAATTGCCAGAGCTTGGCGTCGGAGACGCGGCGAATGTCCTGGTCTAGGGTTTCTGTCGTCCCCAGCCAGCGCCCCTTGCCACAGGCCTCCGTCCACAAATCGTCGGCCGGGGCCGAGTCCCAGGTGGGCATGTGGACTCCGTTGGTCACGTGTCCGACCGGGACTTCGTCCTCCGGCCAGTGCGGGAAGAGAGGCAGAAAGATGTGCCGGCTCACCTTCCCATGCAAGCGGCTCACGCCATTGACCGCCCCGCTCCCGCGAATTGCCAGATACGCCATATTGAAAGGCTCCGACGAGTCGTCCGGATTTTGGCGGCCAAGAGCCAGCAAGTCATGGAGCGTGATGCCGAGCTTTTGCTGGGCGTATCCGCCCAGGTATTGCTCGATGAGCGCCGGAGCGAAACGGTCAAAGCCAGCCGCCACCGCAGTGTGCGTAGTGAAGAGATTGCCGACTCGGGTCGCGGCGAGTGCCACTTCGAAGGGTTGCCCGGTCTCTTCCATGAAGTTGCGGGCGCGCTCCAACACCGCGAAGGCCGCATGCCCTTCATTCAGGTGACAGACCTCCGGTTGGATTCCGCAGCGCGCGGAGCAGCCGCCATCCGCCGATCCCGAGCAGCAGTTCTTGCTTGAGGCGCAGCTCCGGGCCGCCGCCATAGAGCTCGCTGGTGATCGCTCGATGAGCAGGGATATTCGCCGCGTCATTGCTGTCCAGCAGGTAGAGCTTCACTCTGCCGACCTGGACCTGCCAGGCGCGCAGCCAGACCGAGTATCCGGGTAAAGCGATCTCCAACCGCAGCCACTCCCCGTTCGGTTGGCGCAGCGGCGTGATCGGCAACTGTCCGGGATCGTTATACGGGAAGAGGGCCTGTTGCGCTCCGTCTTTATCGATCACCTGGCGAAAATAGCCTTGCTGGTAGAGCAGTCCCACGCCGACCACCGGCACACCCAGATCGCTGGCGGCTTTCAGTTGATCGCCGGCCACATTGCCCAGCCCGCCCGAGTAGATGGGCAGAGCTTCGCTCAGCATGAATTCCATGCTGAAATAGGCAGCGCAGGTCAGGGGAGCGTCCGAATGATTCTTTTGAAACCAAGCTGGCGCCTTCGCCGCTTGCCGGCTGGCTTCGACCAAACCGTCGACGTTCTTCCGGAAAACGGGATCGGCCAGCACGCGCTCGATCTGGTCGCGCGAGACCGTCTGCAGGACGACCCAGGGGTTATGCGTGATCTTCCACAGTTCGGGATCAAGCTGCCGCCACACTTCGTCGGTAGCATGATTCCACGACCAGCGCATATCCAGGGCGAGTTCCGCCAGGGAATCGAACCCCTCGATTTCGGTGGGCAGAAGATTGTATATGGGGTGACTGGCACGGGTTTGTTTGCTCACGATTTGTCGCTCCGATCCAACGTTACTCCTAAAGTGTCATTGACGATCGCCTGTGCTTCCTCCAGGATGCGGCGTAGATGATCAGCTCCCCGGAAGCTCTCGGCGTAAATCTTGTAGATGTCCTCAGTTCCTGAGGGGCGTGCCGCAAACCACCCGCTTTCGGCGATGACCTTCAACCCGCCGATGGGCGCGTCGTTGCCCGGGGCCTGGGTGAGGATGGCCTGGATTTTCTCGCCGGCCAGATCCTTCGACTGGACCTGTTGCGGCGAAAGTTTCGTCCAGCATCTCCTTTTGCTCGCGCGTGGCCGCAGCCTCAACGCGGTCGTAAACAGGGTCGCCGTACTCGCGCGTGAGTTCGCGGTAGATCTCGCCGGGATCGCGGTCCATCCGCGCGGTGATTTCCGCCGCAAGCAGAGCCGGGACGATTCCGTCTTTGTCCGTCGTCCATACACTGCCATCCAGACGGACGAACGAAGCACCCGCGCTCTCTTCGCCGCCGAAGCCAAGCGACCCGTCGAGCAGGCCATCCACGAACCACTTGAAACCAACCGGCACTTCGTAGAGCTTTCGGCCAACTTTTGCGGTGACCCGATCAATCATCTGGCTGCTCACTACCGTCTTGCCAACTGCCGCTTCTTTGGGCCATTTTGGGCGGTGCTGGAAGAGGTACAAAATTGCGACCGAAAGGTAGTGGTTGGGCGGCAGCAGCCCAGCGCTTTTGGTAACAATTCCGTGTCGGTCATGGTCCGTGTCGCAAGCGAAGGCGATCTGGAAGCGATCCTTCAGGCCGATGAGGCGCTGCATCGCATAGGGTGAGGATGGGTCCATGCGGATCTGGCCATCCCAATCCACGGTCATGAAGCGGAAAGTTGGGTCGACGGCGTCGTTCACGACCGTGAGGTTCAACCCGTACCGCTCGGCAATCGGACCCCAGTAGTGAACGCCGGCGCCGCCCAGAGGATCGACTCCCATGCTGATCTTCGCGCCACGAATCGCATCCATGTCGATCACATTGGCGAGATCGGCAATGTATGCGTTGAGATAGTCGTGCCGGTGCGTCGTGGGAGCGCGAAGGGCCTTCTCGAAAGGAATTCTTTTCACTCCGCGCAGGCCATTCTCGAGAAACTCGTTCGCCTTCGCTCCGATCCAATCTGTGACGACGGATTCCGCCGGCCCACCGTTCGGAGGATTGTATTTGAACCCTCCGTCATGTGGCGGATTGTGTGACGGCGTGATGACGATGCCGTCGGCGAGTCCCGTCTTGCGCCCGCGGTTGTACGAGAGAATTGCGTGAGAAATAACAGGTGTCGGGGTGTATTCATCGCTCTCCGCAAGCATAACTTCTACTCCGTTGGCCGCCAGCACCTCAAGAGCGCTGGCAAGAGCCGGCACGGAAAGGGCATGCGTGTCCATGCCGAGAAACAGCGGGCCATCGATCTTCTTCTGCTCCCGGTACAGGCAAATCGCCTGACTGATGGCGAGGATATGCCATTCGTTAAACGCCTTGTCGAATGAGGAACCGCGATGTCCCGAGGTGCCGAAGGAAACCCGTTGTTCCGGCACTGCAGGGTCAGGAGTCTCCGTGTAGTAGGCCGTGACGAGTCTGGGTACGTTCACCAGCATCGATGCTTCAGCCGGCTTTCCCGCAAATGGACTTACTTTCACGACTCCCTCGTCATCCTGACCCCTTGCGTTCCAGCCTGGCGATTTTGGCCAGGCGACGCCGATGACGCTCGGCACCGCTGAATCGTGCCTCGAGAAATATTTTGACCAACTCCCAAGCGACCGTATTCGTGACCACTCGGCCGCCCAGGCAGATCACATTCATGTCGTCGTCTTCGACTCCCTGGTGCGCCGAAAAACTCTCATGGATCAGGCACGCCCGTACGCCCGGTACCTTGTTGGCGGCAATGCACGCACCCACGCCACTACCGCAGATGGCCACGCCGCGATCCACTTCGCCGCGTAGCAACTGCCAGGCCAGGGGCACAACAAAATCCGGATAGTCATCATCCGGCTTCGCCTGGCTGTCGCCAAAGTCGACCACTTCAAAGTGAGTCTCATGCAACATTCCGACCAGATATTCCTTCGACTCAAATCCTCCATGGTCGGCAGCGATACCGATGCGTTTCGGCGAGTCAGACATGGTTCTATCCCACCAAGGCCACCGCTCGCATGCGGACGTGCTCAACGGCCGAGTGCAGTGCTATCTGCCGCTAACACCAGCGAGTTTCTCGCGTTTCGCCGCGTGCACAGCAATCTCCACTGGGTGCGTCGTCTGCAGGATGTTCTTGGCCTTGGCCACCTCGTCCGCTGTGCCATGAGCCAGAAGGAGGAACTTGTCGGACTTAAGCGCGGTCTCGTATTTCACGACGCTGTCCTTGGGGATGCCAATGCTGTACAGCCCCGCGCCGAGCGCGCTCAATCCGCCCACCACAACCGCGCCTTCCAGCGCGCCGACGATCCAGGCGACCAACGGACCGGCTACCAATATCGGCCCGATGCCTGGAATGACGAAGAAAGCGGCTCCGAACAACATTCCCCAGAGACCACCCCAGAAGGCGCCCTGTTTGCCCCAGTACTTCATGCGGTCGCCGGTGTTGTAATACCCGACGACGTGCTCGTCGGTATGATAATCCTTGCCGACGATGGACATTTTCTTCATATCAAACCCAGACTTCTGCAGTTCCTTCACTGCTTCCTCTGCTTGAGTGTGAGTTGGGTAAATGGCTACAACCGAGTTCGTTTCAGACACAGTTTCTGTTCCTTTCATTCCGCTGAATTGATCTATCGCGATGCGAGCATCGTGCAACGCGTATTCCCTGGCAAGTTCCATGCTCGGGAACTCTTCGTTCCCGTGATGAATCGTTATGGTTCGTTGAGGATGCTTTATCAGCGTGTAATCGCACTTCCAATACCCATGCGCTTGTTGATGCATCTCCATTTCAATCTCTATGCCTTTGTAGATGGATTGAATCATGAATATTACGCTCTTTGCGCTACCACACGAAAAGGCCAGCGCCGCCGCCCGGCTCGCGGATCCGTCCGGCCGGACCGGACTACTGCGCATCGGAGTCATGTTCTCGTGAACCACACCGGGTAACTGCGGTTCTGGACCGCTGGTCTCGTCGATCTCCACCGCGCCTGCCGGTTCATGACATCCGCAGCGGTCTCCACCTTCTCGTCGCGACCCTGTCGCGAAAACCAGGGCCCCTCCGCGCCGCAGTCCTTCGACGTAAGCTTGCGACTCCGCTTTGGTCGCCCCGATCCTGGTAAGCTCCCGGACCAAGTCGACTTCGAAATCGAGGCGCGGGAAGCTCATCACCCCGGTGACCTCGAAGGTCGCCGGCTCGGTCCAGCGTGCGAACCTCTTTCCGAGGAAAACCAAGGGCCTCGATCTCGCGGACGACGCTCGTCCACGAGGCCAGGATTCTCAAACAATCCAACTGCAGTCTTCGGCATATTAATCCCTCCATCGCAAAGTATTCAAACCACGTTTCTCCGGCTCGGAACGCGCGCTACAACTCGTGAATTCGCCTCTTCGAACTCTGCCGTTTTGTGAGTCGAGCCTTGTTCTACAGCGCTACGCCGGAGCACGGGAAGCTCCTCGGGAGCAATCGAGCCAGGTTCCCTAACCTGAGGAGCAAAGTCGCGCCCGGTCCCGTCAACGCTGACCCGTCTGATTTTCGAGAGTAACGGCCATTTCGTGGTGCAGATGAAGGCGGTGCGATCCTCGGTGAGCCGAACGAAGACTTGTTTTTCGAACCAAGTTCTGAATGTCATTATCTTCACCCTCCAGTGACATTTAACGCTTGTACGCTGTTTCATTGTCGGGTCGCAGTTGGTGCCGGCCCGTTCAGCAAGCGCTTCAGCGCATCCATCGACTTGCCGAAGTCTTCCCACTTCCCCTGCTGCATCGCTTTCTGGGCATCATCGAACTGCGCTCGCGCTTGGCCCAATTCCGGTTGCGCGCCGGGCGCCTGAGCGGAAACCTGGGGTTGCTGCGTCCCGAAGACGGCTTGGATGGCCTCATCGAGAGTAGGCTCCATCGCCACTTTGTCCCCGGAGATCACGATTACGCGCTTGAGTTGGGGAAAGTCCGTGCCTTCCGCCGTGAGGTACAGCGGGACCACGTACATAAAGGAGTTCTCGATCGGCACCGCGATCAGGTTTCCGCGAATGACTTTCGACCCTTTTTGGTCCCAGAGCGTCAGTTGCTGGGCGATCGTCGTGTTCTGATCGATCATCGCCTCGATTTGCATCGGGCCGTAGATCAGCTTCTCTTTGGGAAGTTGGTAAAAGAGCATCTTCCCGTATTCGGGGAAATCACTTTTCGCGGCCAGCCAGGAGATCATGTTGTTTCGCTTCTGAGGCGTGAAAGGAGTCATCATGAGGTACTCGAGCTTGTCGCTTCCCGGGAGCTTCATCAGAATGTAGTAGGGCTTCATGGGCGCGACCGTGCCCGCATAGTTCTCCTGGGGGAGCACCCAGAGGTCTTCGCGGTTATAGTAGACCTGCGGAACCGTCATGTGGAACGTTCGGTACTGGTCGGCCTGGATGGAAAAGAGATCCTCCGGATACCGCAGATGCGCCTTCAGATCCGCGGAAAGCTGGTTCAAGTCCAGGAAGACGCCCGGAAACGCACGACGGTAGACCGCCATGACGGGGTCGTTCGGATCCATGACGTAGAACCGGACGATCTCCGTCGTACATGTCCACAACCACCTTTACGGAATTTCGAATGTAGTTCAGCCCTGCCTCGAAATCGGCCGCGTGGGGACTGGAGTAGGGAAAGTGATCCGACACGGTGTAGGCATCCTGGATCCAATACAGCTTGCCTCCGCTCACCACAGCGTAGGGATCCTGGTCGAGGCGTAAGAACGGAGCGATCTGCCTCACGCGCTCCTGGACGTTCCTCCAGATCTGAATCCTGCTCTGTGGCTGAAGATAGGAGGTGAACAGAATGTTGACGTCGGTCTGCGTCCAAGCGAACAAGAGCCGCTTCCACACGCTGTCCAGCGGGATACCTCCCGTTCCGGCGTAACTCGTGTAGACATTCTGATTTCCCTTGGGGTAGTCGAACTCTTTAGCGCCCGTCGCGACGATCCGATAGCCAGGCATCGCCTCGCCGTAATAGATGGAAGGCTGGTTTATGGTTAGGCCGTAGGCGGATTCGGGCGGGATATTCTCAAGCACGTACTGCGGAAAGCCGTCCCCCATAGTCTTCGAGACGAAGCTCATGACCAAGCCATAGCCGTGGGTGAACTGCAACTTCTGATTAACCCAGGTTTGGGCCTCCGCGGGAAGCTCCGCGGAGAGCTCGCGCGTCGAAAGCATCACCTGGTGATAACCATCCGGCAGGTGGTAGCGGTCCACATCCGCCTGGTAAAACTGATAATAGAGCCGTATTTCCTGGGCCTGTTGGTACATCTGAAGCAACGGGCGCCAGTCCCAGAGACGGATGTTCTGGATCGTGTCTTGATTTCTCGCGATCACCTCCGGTGTCAGGTCGGCCAGCGCCGGGTAGGATGTTTCCTGAATCGTGTCGAGGCTGTAGGCCTTCCTTGTGAACTCTATGTTGTTTTTGAGATACGGAGTTTCGCGGGCCAGCTCGTTCGGCTGCACCATGAACCTCTGGAAGAGGGCTGGCGCCATCCAAACCGCGATCAAGTACAAGCCAACGTAAATTCCGGATGCAATCACGATCGCTCTGAATCGCGGCCGGAAGATATTGAGCACCAGCAGCGCGCATAGGGCCGCCGCGGCGCTTGTCATGATCCAGTAGGCGGTTCGAGTCACATGATCCGCCGTATAGCCGGCACCGAAAACGACTCCCTGCGTTGAGTAGAGGAGTTCGTAGTGATCCAGATAGAACCCCCATCCCCAACTGGCGACCAAGAAGAAAAGCAGACTGGACAAATGTGGAACGGCCTTCACGCTCCAGCCCTTCATCGGTCTGTGGCGGTTGAACTGGAGCACGCCGAAGTACGCGTAGAAGGCCAGGACCGCAAGAAGCGTGATCAGCGCCAATGTGCTCAGGCTGCTCTGCAAAAGCTCATAGAAGGGGAGACGGAACACATAAAATCCGGTATCGACGCCGAAGAGAGGATCGGACAACCCAAAAGATCCGCCATAGCGAAAGCGCAGATATGTATCCCATTGCGCATAGAAAATGAGCGCAAAGAACAGAGCGGCGACAGCAGCGACCATGCTCATGGCCAGTTTCGAAGCTGCGGGAGAGATCCGGATGCCGAGTTTCGTCGCAACGGTCGACCGCCCGTTAAATCACCAGCACGGAAGGCGGCACCGTTTCTCGCCGCAAGACGAAGATTGATCCAGAGGTAGAGGAGCGTAATAACGAATGCCACGCAAGACAGCTCCCACCGTACCGAGAAGAGTGTCCAGAAGACGCCGCTGTAGCCGACCTGCCGCATCCAGAGCCACTTCCGTATCCCACTGGGGATAAGCGCCAGGACAGCGATGAGCGAGATCGCTCCGACAAGCACTAATCTCATTGAGCGCCCCACCCTTGGGGGTCCGATGCGGAGGGGGTGGTGACTTCCGTTGCCGCTGGGCTTTTCGTCCACCAGCGGCCTTGCAGGCTCGACGTGTGGTGGTTTCTCGATCAGCGTTTCGCCGCTTCGCTCTGCTGCCGGGTTCGTCGCCAAGTGCAGCATCCACGTCTTCAGGTTGGTCATCTTTCCAGCCCCTGTTGACTAAGACTGCAATCAAAGATCCATTCAGGTTCGCCGGCTCACAATCCAAGCCCAGTATGAAAAGAGCCAAGGCACAGCAAAGATCTTCGCGCGAGGTCCTTTCTTGACAGCGTTTTGAGAAGCGCCAGGAGGCGTAAGCATCGAGCGCCGTTAGAGCGCGATCCGCGAATTAGCGCCGTTGCGCCATGCGCCGCAATGAGTTACTGTTGCACGCGCGCTGCATTCTATTGCCGAAAAGCACCGCCCGGATGCCAAGGTCCCCGGGTCCAGCCCTTTAGTTTGACCAAAAACGGTCGCTTGACCGCTAATGGTCATAAGTCCCTAATCCATAGATCCTAAGGTGCTATTCTCCGGCCGACCCCTCTCAACAAATCCAGCGGCAAGAGCGGGACGAAGCTGTGGCGGTCGGCAAACCATCTGGACCTACGCATGCATCAGATCTACCGTCACCTACAAGACGGCCCAGGAGGGCAAGGATAATGCTGACGAATGTTACATTTTTGAAAGGTCTCGTGATCCAGGCCACGGACGGCGAGCTTGGAACCGTAGATCAGTTCTACTTCGACGATGAGACTTGGGCCATCCGCTACCTCACGGTCGAAACCGGCGGCTGGCTTGGCGGCCGGCAAGTGCTGATCTCGCCATTCTCCGATCGTCCATACGGACTGGCCAGCCAAGCGATTGGATGTGGCGCTGACGAAAAAGCAGGTTCAGAACAGCCCCGACATCAATACGCATCAGCCAGTCTCCCGGCAGCACGAGGCCGAATACAACCGATACTACGGGTACCCCTATTATTGGGGTGGTCCCTACATGTGGGGCCCAGCGTTCTACCCCTCGGGCTTGGCCGTTCTAACTCCTTCCACGGAGGCGATGGCGGGCAGTATCCGCGATGAGTCGCCGGATTCGCATCTCCGCAGCACTGAAGGCATCAGCGGCTATCACGTGGAAGCGACTGACGGGGAAATCGGCCATGTGGACGGGTTTGTCCTGGACGATGAAGCTTGGGCTATCCGCTACATTGAGGTGGCAACGCGGAACTGGTTGCCCGGCAAGAAGGTACTGGTTTCACCCGCGTGGATTGAGCGGGTCAGTTGGCCCGAATCTAAAGTGTACGTCGCACTTTCCCGGGAAGCCATCAAAAGCGCCCCAGAGTACCTCGTGTCCAGGCCGATTACTCGAGATTATGAAGACCGCCTCCATTTACACTACGGCCGGCCGCCTTATTGGCTACACGAAGCTGAACACAAATCGGCTTTTTCACTGACCGGCGCGTAATCACCGGTCTTGGGCATGGTAAGCCGCGACCGAAGAATGCCAATCACCACATTATTTCTGGATGTCGGCGGGGTCCTGCTCACCAATGGATGGGACCACCACGCCCGCAGACGAGCCGTGAAGAATTTCAACCTAGATTGGGCCGCAATGGAAGAGCGGCATCGCCTCACGTTCGAAATCCACGAAGAGGGTAAGCTTTCTTTCGAGGAATACTTAAACCTGGTCGTGTTTTACGAAAGGCGGGCGTTCACGCGCGCCCAGTTTCGGCGCTTCATGTGCGAGCAATCGAAACCTTACCCCGAGATGATCGACCTAATCGCCCAGCTCAAGGCCCGGCACAGGCTGAAGATCGTAGTGGTCAGCAACGAATCGCGCGAAGTGAACGCCTATAGGATTCGTAAATTCAAGCTGGACAGGTTTGTGGATTCTTTTATTTCCTCCTGCTTCGTCCACATCCGCAAGCCCGATGCGAACATCTTTCGGCTTGCGCTGGACATCGCCCAGGCGCCAGCCCAGCAGGTCGTGTATATCGAAAACACACCGATGTTCGTCCAGATCGCGGAAGGTTTGGGGATTCGAAGCATTCTTCACACGGATTACAAGTCCACCTGCGCAAAGCTGGCTTCGTTCGGATTGCTGCATGACTGAAGTCAAGCATCCTGACGATCAACGGCGGCTCGTCGAGCATCAAGTTCGCGCTGTACCAGGCCGGCGAACCGCTGAAGCGAGGGCTTTATGGAAAGGTTGATCGCATCGGCCTGAGCGGGACGAATCTGACGTTCAGCGACCCGGCCAAGAATCAGCAGGAGAGCCGCAAACTCGCCGCCTCCGATCACAAATCGGCAGCGAGTCTCCTGATCGATTGGCTCGAAGAGCAGAATGATTTCGAATCGGTCCGGGCTGTGGGACACCGCGTGGTCCACGGCATGCAACACACCGCGCCCGAGCTGGTCACTCAGGAATTGTTGGATGAACTGCATCGCATCAGCCCGTACGACCCGGACCATCTGCCGCGCGAGATCGAACTGATCGAGACGTTCCGCCAGCGTCATCCGAAACTGCCGCAGGTGGCCTGTTTCGACACGGCGTTTCACCACACCATGCCGCGCGTTGCCAAGCTGCTTCCGATCCCGCGCCGCTTCGACGCGAAGGGAGTTCAGCGCTACGGTTTCCACGGTTTGTCCTATGCCTACCTGATGGAAGAACTCGCGCGCCTCGGCGACCCGGCGGCAACGAATGGCCGCGTCATCCTCGCGCATCTGGGCAACGGCGCAAGCATGGCCGCCGTGCGCGACGGCAAAAGCATCGACACCAGCATGAGCTTCACGCCGACGGCGGGATTGGTGATGAGCACCCGCTCTGGCGATTTGGATCCCGGCCTGGCGCCGTATCTGGCGCGAACCGAGCAGATGACCACGAACAGTTTTACGAAATGGTCAACCACGAGTCCGGGCTGCTCGGAGTTTCGGAGATCAGTTCCGACATGCGAGACTTGCTCGCGCAGGAAGCTCATGACGTGCGAGCGGCGGAAGCCGTGGCGCTGTTCTGTTATCAGGCGAAAAAGTGGATCGGCTGCATTCGCCGCCGCGCTCGGTGGATTGGACACGCTCGTCTTCGCCGGAGGCATCGGCGAAAACGCGCCCACTCGTCCGCGCGCGCATCTGCGATGGACTGGGCTTCCTCGGCATCGAACTCGAAGAGAAGCGAAACGCGGCGAGACTGCGGGAGTGATTTCCACGGACGCCAGCCGGGTCACGGTTCGCGTCATTCGCACGGACGAAGAACTGATGATTGCGCGCTCGGTGTGCCGCATTCTCGAAACCGACGCGGTGAACAAAGGATTGATTCATGAAAACCAACACACTCACTCCTGAACTGCTCCACAAGAAACCCGACGCGGTGAACGACAAGGAGCTAACCACGAAAACCAACACACTCACTCCGGAACTGCTCCACAAGATGAATGCCTACTGGCGCGCCGCCAACTATCTGTCGGTCGGCCAGATTTATCTCTACGACAACCCGCTGCTGAAGGAGCCGCTGAAGCTGTCGCACGTGAAGCCGCTGGTGGTCGGGCATTGGGGCACGACGCCGGGTCAGAACTTCATCTACGTGCATTTGAACCGGGTCATCAAGAAATATGACCTGGACATGTTCTACATCGCCGGTCCCGGTCACGGCGGCCCGGCGATTGTGGGCAACGTTTACCTCGAAGGCACCTGGAGTGAGGTTTATCCGAACGTCACCCAGGACGAGGCCGGGCTGAAGAAGCTGTTCAAGCAGTTCTCGTTTCCCGGCGGGATTTCGAGCCATGTTGCGCCGACGACGCCGGGGTCGATTCACGAAGGTGGCGAGCTGGGGTACTCGCTCAGCCATGCCTTCGGAGCCGCGTTCGACAATCCCGATCTGATCGTCGCCTGCGTGGTCGGCGACGGCGAAGCGGAAACGGGCCCGCTGGCGACCGCCTGGCAGTCCAACAAATTTCTCAACCCCATTACCGACGGAGCGGTGCTGCCGATCCTGCACCTCAATGGCTACAAGATCAGCAACCCGACCGTGCTCGCCCGCATCGAGCATGAGGAATTGGAGCAATTTCTCCGAGGCTGCGGCTGGACGCCCCACTTTGTGGAAGGCGACGATCCGGAAACGATGCATCAACTCATGGCCGCCACCTTGGAAACGGCCATCGAGGACATCCGGCAAATCCAAAAGAATGCGCGGGACAAGAACGACACCACGCGGCCGCGCTGGCCCATGATCGTCCTCAGATCACCCAAGGGCTGGACAGGACCGAAAGTAGTCGACGGCCTGCAAATCGAAGGCACCTTCCGGGCGCACCAGGTGCCGCTCCTGGTGGATTCCGAGCATCCCGATCATGTCAAGCAGCTTGAAAGCTGGATGAAAAGCTACAAGGCCGAGGAACTGTTCGATGAAAATGGCCGGCTCATGCCGGAATTGGCCGAGCTGGCGCCGAAGGGCAACCGGCGCATGGGCGCCAATCCGCACGCCAACGGCGGCATTCTGCTGCGCGATCTGCGAATGCCGGACTTCCGCGACCACGCGGTGAATGTGCCTTCGCCCGGCGCCGTGGACGGCCAAGACACGCTCGTGCTGGGTAAGTTCCTGCGCGACGTGGCCAAGCTGAATCAGGATCAGCGGAATTTCCGTGTCTTCGGTCCCGATGAGACGCTCTCGAATCTTCTGGGCGCGGTTTTCGAAGTCACCAACCGTCAGTGGGACGCACGGGAAGTAAAGAATGATGAATTCCTCGCGCCCGCCGGACGCGTGCTGGACTCGATGCTCAGCGAGCACCAGTGCGAGGGTTGGTTGGAAGGATATCTGCTGACCGGGCGGCACGGTCTGTTCAACAGCTACGAGGCCTTCATTCGCATCGTCGACTCGATGTTCAGCCAGCACGCCAAGTGGCTGAAGGTAACGTTGGAACTGCCCTGGCGGCGGAAGATCGCGTCGCTGAACTATCTGCTCGCCTCCCACGTCTGGCAGCAGGATCACAACGGCTTCACGCACCAGGATCCCGGCTTCCTCGACCACGTGATCAACAAGAAGGCCGACATCGTGCGCGTTTATCTGCCGCCCGACGCCAACTGTCTGCTGTCGGTCTTCGATCACTGCCTGCGCAGCCGGCATTACGTCAACGTGGTGGTGGCGGGCAAACACGCCCTGCCGCAATGGCTGACCATGGACGCCGCGGTGGTGCATTGCACGGAAGGCATCGGCATCTGGCAATGGGCCAGCAACGACCAGGACGCCGCCGAGCCGGACGTGGTGATGGCCTGCTGCGGAGACACGCCCACGCTGGAGATTCTGGCCGCCGTTTCCATCCTTCGCGAGCATTTGCCCGATCTGAAGATCCGCGTGATCAATGTCGTCGATCTGATGAAGCTTCAGTCCGCGAGTGAGCACCCGCACGGACTGAGCGACACGGATTACGATTCGCTGTTCACCAAAGACAAGCACATCATCTTTGGCTTCCATGGATACCCATGGCTGGTCCACCGGCTGACCTACCGCCGGACCAACCGCAATCTCCACGTCCGCGGCTACAAGGAAGAGGGCACCATCACGACGGCCTTCGACATGAGAGTGCAGAACGACCTGGACCGATTCCATCTGGTGCAAGACGTGATCGATCGGCTGCCGCATTTAGGTTCCAAGGGCGCCTACCTGAAGCAGATGATGCAGGACAAGCTCATCGAGCACAAGCACTACATCGACAAGCACGGCCAAGACTTGCCGGAAATCCGGAACTGGAAGTGGAGTCAGGGCGAAACGCAGAAGGGGAAACGGCTTGCGGAAAAGGGTGGATAAGCGGGAGCCACATGGATACCGACTTGCTTTGAAAACGAACCAAAGGAGTCCAAATGCCCATTCAACTCAATGAAGAAAACGGCGGGAAGATTCTCGCCGTTCACGTCAGCGGGAAGCTGGTAAAAGCAGATTACGAGCACTTTGTGCCCGAGTTCGAGCGACTCCTCCGGCAGCACGGAAAACTGCGCGTGCTGTTCGATATGACCGGTTTCCACGGCTGGGACGCCGGCGCGATGTGGGAGGACATCAAGTTCGACATCAGGCACTTCGCCGACATCGAACGGCTCGCGATGGTCGGGGAAAAGAAATGGCAGCACGGCATGGCGACGTTCTGCAAACCGTTCACGAAAGCGACGATCCGATACTTCGATCACGCCGACGCCGCTGAGGCGCGGAAGTGGTTGGGTGAATCGTAGCGTGACTCGGTGCTGCGCGCCGGGAATCCGTAACTGAAAATGGAGCACCCCCAAATGAATACGCAAGAGCTTATAAATACCGCGAGGAAAATGGTCGCAGACGACAAGGGCCTGCTGGCGATGGATGAAAGTAATCCAACCTGCAACAAACGATTTGCAAGGTTGGGGATTCCCCAGACTGTGGAGGCACGGCGCGCCTAGAGGGAGTTGATTGTGACCACGCCCGGTCTCGGCGAAAGCATTAGTGGCGCGATCCTCTACGACGAGACGATCCGCCAACAGAAGAAAGATGGCACTCCCTTTATCAAAGTCATCACCGACGCGGGAATCATTCCCGGCATCAAAGTTGACACCGGCGCAAAGGACCTGGCAGGTCATCCCGGAGAGAAAATAACCGAAGGTCTGGACGGATTGCGCGACCGCCTGGCTGAATACTTTCAAATGGGCGCGCGTTTTGCCAAGTGGCGCGCGGTGATTGCCGTCGGCGATGGCATTCCCAGCCGGGGTTGCATCGAGGCCAACGCGCAGGCGTTGGCTCGCTATGCCGCGTTGTGCCAGGAAGCCGGACTGGTTCCGGTCGTCGAGCCGGAAGTGCTCATGGACGGCGAGCATTCGCTCGACCGGTGCCGCGAGGTAACGGAGGAAGTCCTGCGAACGGTTTTCAACCAGCTTTACACGCAACGCGTGACGCTGGAGGGTATGATCCTGAAGCCCAACATGGTGCTTCCGGGTTTGACCTGCCCCAAGCAAGAAGCGGTGGACGAGGTGGCCGACGCCACGGTGAAGTGTCTCTTGCGAGCCGTCCCCGCTGCCGTTCCGGGGATTGCGTTCTTGTCGGGCGGCCAACCCAGCGAACTGGCCTCGGCCCGTTTGAATGCCATGAATGTCAGATTCAAATCGCGACTGCCTTGGGCGTTGGCGTTTTCGTTTGCCCGCGCCATCCAGCAACCGGCTTTGGAGATTTGGCGAGGGAAGGAGGCCAATGTGTTGGCGGCACAGCAAGCTCTGTCTCATCGAGCCAGGTGCAACCGGGCTGCGCGCCGTGGCGAATACAACGCCGCGATGGAAACCACATCGACGAGTATCCCGCAACTCACGAAGCCTGCGGCATAGCAAAGACACCGGCCGGCCCAGGCTCCCGAATCGAAGACAAACTCCAGGATCACTGAGATGGGATCAAAGCGCAGAACCAATGAATGAAAGTAACTACGGTCGCCACGGGAACGAAGGGCCGGAGCACGACAGTGTTCATCACGACCCGCGTCCTCCCTACTGGAAGCGTGCGCATCGTGACTGGTGGTTCTGGGTCGGCCTGGTTCTTATGCTGACGGCGATAACGATCTATGTCCTGAGCGATGACTTGGCGTTCCTGCCTCACCGCTAATGGCAACTGACAAACCATGAGTCGAACACTTCTGTATCTCAATCGATTCCAATGCACTGTGCAGCGCGTGGACCATCCGTCCAATTCTGGAGCGATCTCCGAAGCAATTGCTGGGAAAGCTGCCCCCACCGTTCCGTCGATTCCCACGGCTCCTGAACTTCCTCGACGAACGTGAAATCCTCTCGGTTCATTCGGATCGGGGGATACGCATGGAAGTGGAGTGGCGGCGGAACGTAGAATGAGAAAGCGCTGGCGGGAAAAGACGTGAGGGCCTAAATTCAACTGACGGTGGATCGGCGAAGGCAAACATGAAGAACAAAACCACTCCTTCGAACCTCGGCGCGGTGATCTCGGTGCGCGGCAGTGTCGTGGATATACGGTTCGATGCACATTTGCCGCCCATCTACACGTTGCTGCACGCGAAGGACGGGGAAATTGCCATTGAGGTCTTAGCTCAACTCGACGCGCATCGCGTGCGTGGAATCGCGCTGACCGCTACCCAGGGCCTCGTCCGCGGCAGTGCGGTGGAAGACACGGGCGGGCCAGTTGAAGGCGCCGGTCGGCAAGGGAATTCTCTCGCGAATGTTCGACGTTTTCGGAAACGCCATCGACCGCGAAGCCCCGCCGACAGATGTCCAATGGCGCACAGTTCATCGCGCCCCGCCGGCGTTAGCACGGCGTTCCACCAAATCCGAGATCTTCGAGACGGGGATCAAGGTCATCGATGTGCTGGTGCCGCTCGAGCGCGGCGGCAAAGCGGGTCTGTTCGGCGGGGCGGGCGTGGGCAAGACGGTATTGCTCACCGAAATGATCCACAACATGATCGGGCACCAGAAGGGCGTCAGCATCTTTTGCGGGATCGGCGAACGATGCCGTGAAGGCGAGGAACTGTACCGTGACATGAAGGAGGCAGGCGTACTGCCGAACATGGTGATGGTGTTCGGGCAGATGAACGAGCCGCCGGGCAGCCGGTTCCGCGTGGGCCTCGCGGCGCTGACGATGGCCGAGTATTTCCGGGACGACGAGCATCGCGACGTGCTGCTGCTGATCGATAATATCTTCCGCTTCATCCAGGCCGGCATGGAGGTGTCCGGCTTGATGGGCCAAATGCCGTCGCGTCTGGGCTATCAGCCCACGATGGGCACCGAGTTGTCGCGGCTGGAGGAACGCATCGCCAACACCGACACCGGCGCCATCACCTCCATTCAGGCGGTGTATGTGCCGGCGGACGATTTGACCGATCCGGCGGCGGTGCACACGTTTTCGCATCTCTCCGCCTCCATCGTGCTCTCGCGCAAGCGGGCGAGTGAAGGACTTTACCCGGCTATCGATCTGCTGCAATCCAGCTCCAAAATGGCCACGCCCGGCATCGTCGGCGAACGACATTATCTCCTGGCGCAGGAAATCAGGCGGACGCTCGCGCAGTACGAAGATCTCAAGGACATCATCGCCATGCTCGGCCTGGAACAACTGGCGCCGGAAGACCGCAAAGTAGTCGCCCGCGCCCGGCGGCTGGAGCGATTCCTCACGCAGCCGTTTTTCGCCACCGAGCAGTTTAGCGGCATCAAGGGAAAACTCGTCAGCCTCAAAGACTCGCTCGATGGCTGCGAACGAATCCTGCGCGATGAATTCAAAGACTACCCGGAAAGCGCGCTCTACATGATCGGGGCGATTGACGAAGCGAAGGCAAAAGCTAAAACCGGCAAGCCAGCAGCTAAAGCCGAACCTGGGTCCAAACCCGAGGCCAAGGGCGACCCGAAGCCTGCCGCCGATTCCAAGCCCAAGATCAAGTCCGAACCGCAGCCGAAGGCCGAGCCGAAACCTAAACCGGAGGTCGAACATGCAGCAGCCGACACTCATGAATCTTAAGATTCTCCTGCCGTTCCAAATCTTCGCCGAGAAAACCGGCGTTTCGCGCATCGTTGCGGAGACCCGCGAGGGCTCGTTCGGACTCTTGCCACACCGACTCGACTGCGTTGCGGCGCTCGCGCCCGGGATTCTGATCTACGAAAACGAAGCGGAAGGCGAGGTTTATGTGGCCGTCGATGAAGGGGTGCTGGTCAAGACCGGCTTGGACGTGCTCGTCTCCGTGCGCAACGCAATTGGCGGAACGGACCTCGGCCAACTGCGTGAGGCGGTGGAGCGGGAGTTTCTGAACCTGAACGAACGGGAGCAGAGCGTCCGCTCGGTGATGGCGAAAATGGAGAGCGGTTTCATCCGCCGCTTAGCGGAGTTTCATCATGAGTGAAAAATCGGAAATCAAGAGCGCGAAGGACGGGACTGCGTTCAGTCGGGAGGTCGGCGCGAAGGCGGCGCGCAAGCTCAAGGCGCGGCGTAACTCCACGCAGGGCGTCTGGTTTGGCTTGGGCATGATGGGGCTTATCGGCTGGTCGGTGGTGGTTCCGACGCTGCTCGGCGCGGCGCTCGGTATCTGGCTGGACAATCGCCATCCGGGCAAGCATTCCTGGACGCTGATGCTGCTGGTCGTCGGTCTGGTCATCGGCTGTTTGAATGCCTGGCATTGGGTGGCCAAGGAAGACAAGGAAATGCGAGAGGAACAGGAGGATAATGATGAATGAAACTTTGAGTCTGGTGCTGGCTTTGGTGACGGGCGTTTTGCTCGGTGCGATATTCTTCGGCGGCCTTTGGTGGACGGTTCGCAAGGGCGTTTCGTCCAAACAGCCGGCGCTTTGGTTCTTCGGCAGCCTGTTGCTGCGAATGAGCATTGCCCTGGCTGGTTTCTATTTTGTCGCGCACGGTCATTGGGAGAGGCTGCTGGTGTGCCTGCTTGGATTTGTCATGGCACGCGTTATCGTGACGCGGCTCACCCGAGCGGTGGAAAAGCCAACTTACTGGGCACAGGAGGCCAGTCATGCGCCTTAGTCCCGATGAGATGATCTTCTGGCAACACGGGTTTCTCAAACTCAACGGCACCATTGTGTTCACGTGGGGACTGATGCTCGTGCTGGCCGTCGGTTCAAGACTCATCACGCGCAAACTTTCCATCGGCCTGGAACGTTCCCGCTGGCAGAACCTTCTGGAAATCGTCGTCACCGGCATCGAGAAACAAATTGAAGAGGTAGGCCTGAGTCAGCCGCAGAAATATCTCGGCTTTCTGGGCACGCTTTTCCTGTTTGTCGCCGCAGCCAGCCTCTGCACCGTCATTCCCGGCTACGAGCCGCCGACTGGCTCGCTCTCGACCACGGCGGCACTCGCGCTGTGCGTGTTTGTGGCCGTGCCGTTCTTCGGCATCGAGGAGCAAGGGGTGGGCAACTACCTCAAGTCCTATGTGAAGCCGACGTTCATCATGCTGCCGTTTAACATCATCAGCGAACTTTCGCGCACGCTGGCCCTGGCCGTCCGTTTGTTCGGCAACATGATGAGCGGGGCGATGATTATCGCCATCCTGCTCACGATTACGCCCTTCATCTTTCCGATCGTCATGACGGTGCTCGGTCTGCTCACCGGCATGGTGCAGGCCTACATCTTCAGCATCCTGGCAGCGGTATACATCGCGGCCGCCACGCGAGTCCGTAAGCCCAAGCCTGAACCCGTGCCAAAACATTGAAGCATGAACTACAACAACAAAAGGAGAACACTATGGATAGCATGACTATTATCGCGGTGGCATCAATTGTCATCGCCGGCATCACCATCGGTTTCGGCGCCATGGGGCCTGCGCTGGCGGAAGGGAGGGCGGTCGCGACGGCGCTGACTTCGCTGGCCCAGCAGCCTGATGCCTCCGCTACCATCACCCGGACCTTGTTCGTGGGCCTGGCGATGATCGAGTCCATCGGCCATCTACTGCTTCGTGGTCTCGATGATTCTCATCTTCGCCAACCCGTTCTGGAACCACGTCATCGCCCAAACCGCGGGAAAGTAGCCCATGCTAATCGATTGGTTCACCGTCGGTGCGCAGGCGCTCAACTTTCTCATCCTGGTGTGGTTGATGAAGCGCTTTCTTTACAAGCCCATCCTCCACGCCATCGATGAGCGGGAGAAGCGGATCGCCACGGAACTCGCGAACGCCGACGCGAAAAAGGCCGAAGCCCAAAAGGAGCGCGACGAGTTCCAGCACAAGAACGAGGAGTTCGACCAGCAGCGCGCCGCGCTCTTGAGCAAAGCGACGGACGAGGCGCAGGCCGAACGTCAGCGGCTCCTCGACGAAGCGCGGAAGGCCGCCGTGGCTTTGAGTTCAAAACGGCAGGAAACGTTGAGAAACGAAGAACATAACTTACATCAAGCCATCAGCCGCCGGACACAGCAGGAAGTATTTGCCATCGCGCGAAAGGCGCTGACGGATCTCGCCACGACGAGTCTGGAAGAACGCCTGGGCGAGGTGTTCACTCGCCGCTTGCGAGAGATGGACGGCAAGGCGAAAGAAGGCCTCGGCGAGGCCCTTAAGACAGCGTCTGACCCGGCGCTCGTGCGCAGCGCGTTTGACCTGCCTGCGGAGCAACGCGCGGCGATACAAAATGCGCTCAACGAAACCTTCTCGGCTGAAATCCGCGTCCGGTTCGAGACCGCGCCAGACCTGATCAGCGGCATTGAACTCACCACGAATGGACAAAAGGTGGCGTGGAGCATCGCGGATTATCTGGCGTCGCTGGAAAAGGGCGTCGACGAACTTCTGAAAGAGAAGGACAAACCTGAAGCCAAAGCCGAGCCTAAACCCGAGTCAAAGCCGATGACCAAGCCGAACCTAACCTGAGCCAAAGCCGAGCCTAAACCTGAAGAACCTAAGCCCGAAACAAAGAGCCAATGAACATGGAACCTGAGAGCCTCCAGAACGTTTTCGACAGCGCGTTTGCTGGAATAAGCCAGGTGCGAGAAGCATTCACGCCGCAACTGACGCCACGGGAGGTGGGCACGATCACCAGTGTCGCCACCGGCATCGCCAAGGTGTCCGGTCTCCCCGGCGTGGGCTTTGATGAATTGGTGACGTTTCCCGGCGATGTGCTCGGCATTGCGTTCAACGTGGACGAGGACGAAATTGGCGTCGTTCTGCTCGGCGAATACTGGCATCTCCACGCGGGAGATGAAGTCCAGCGCACGGGCCGGGTCATGGACGTGGCCGTGGGCGATGGATTGCTGGGGCGCGTCATCGACCCGCTCGGTCGGCCGCTCGATGGCAACGGGCCGGTGGTCTCCAGCAAGCGCCTGCCCATCGAACGCCCCGCCCCGCCCATCATGGACCGCGCGCCCGTCACGGTGCCTCTCCAGACCGGCCTCAAAGTCATCGATGCGCTCATTCCCGTTGGGCGCGGCCAGCGCGAGTTGATTCTCGGCGACCGCCAGACGGGCAAGACCGCCATTGCGATCGACACCATCCTCAACCAGCGCGGCCAAAATGTGCTGTGCGTTTATTGTGCCATCGGTCAGCGCGCGTCCGCCGTCGCGAAGGCCGTGGCAACCTTGCGGGAAAAGGGCGCGATGGATTACACCGTCGTCGTCGTGACCGAGGGCAACGACCCGCCGGGTCTCGCTTACATCGCTCCTTACGCCGCGACCAGCATCGCGGAGTCTTTCATGGAAGCGGGCCGAGATGTGCTGATCGTTTACGACGACCTCACCCATCACGCGCGCGCCTACCGCGAACTCTCTCTCTTGCTGCGCCGTCCGCCCGGTCGCGAAGCGTTTCCCGGCGACATCTTTTATATCCACTCGCGGCTGCTCGAACGTGCGACGCACTTGCGCAAGGAACTCGGCGGCGGCTCCCTCACCGCGCTGCCCATCATCGAAACCGAAGCGCAGGACATTTCCGCCTATATTCCGACCAACTTGATTTCCATCACGGATGGGCAGATCTACCTCTCGCCGTCGCTATTCGAATTGGGCGTGCTGCCCGCGGTCGATGTCGGAAAATCCGTTTCGCGCGTTGGCGGTCAAGGCGCAACGCGCGGCCTACCGCGCGGTGGCGGGCGACCTCAAGCTCGCCTACGCGCAGTTTGAGGAACTCGAAACCTTTTCCCGGTTCGGAGCCCGCCTGGATGAAGACACCCGCAAGATCATCGAGCACGGACGGCGAATTCGCGCCTGCCTCAAACAGCCGGAATTCGCCCCGGTGTCCGTGCCCGCGCAAATCGCCGTGCTGCTGGCGTTGACCGCAGAACTCTTCGACCGCGTGCCGCTTGACCAGATGACGGACGCCGAGCACGCCCTGCGCGAGGCGGCGGCGGATATCCCGGCGGAGGTGTGCGAGCGATTGGATACCGCCGAAAAATTGAGCGACGAGGATCGCGAAACGATTATCGAAATCGCCCGCAAATCGCTCGCACGTTTCCAGCCCAAGCCGGAATCCAAACCCGAAGCCAAAGCCGAGCCCAAGCCTGAACCCGAGTCCAAGCCGGAAGTCCAAAAGGAGGTCAAGCCCAAGTCTGAGCCCGAGGAGAAGTCATGAGCGACACCACGGCGAGTCTGCGCCGAAAGATCGGCAGTGCCGGAGATCTCCAATCCGTCGTCCGCACGATGAAGGCCGTGGCCGCCTCGAGCATCGGACAATACGAGAAATCGGTGCGCGCGTTGGCCGACTACTATCGCACTGTGGAGCTGGGGTTGGGCGCATGCTTCCGGGAAAGCGGGCCGGCGCCCTTGATTGCAGAACGGAAAAGACAAACCGTTGCCGGTGCGATTGGCGCGGTCGTGTTCGGTTCCGACCAGGGACTGGTGGGCCAGTTTAATGATGTGGTGGCCGATTATGCGGTCAAGACGCTGGCGGCTCTGCCGGGCAAACCCGAAGTCTGGGCCGTCGGTGAGCGCGTTCATGCGCGCCTGGCGGACGCGGGCCTGCCGCTGATGGGACTCTTCACCGTGCCGAACTCCGTCAAGGCCATCACCCCGCTCGTCGGGCAGATTCTCGTCGAGAGCGAAACGCGCCGCGGCCAAGGTGAAGTCATCCGAACTCCACCTCTTCCACAACCGCCCCACGTCCGGGGCGGTCTATGCGCCCGTCAGTCAGCGACTGCTGCCGCTGGACGAACAACTGGCGACGCAAGTCTGGCCGAACTTCCCTGGCCGACGGGAAACTTGCCCGAGGTCATGGGCGGCGGCACCGCGACCTTGCGGGCGCTCATCCGCGAATATCTTTTCGTCTCGCTCTTCCGGGCGTGCGCCGAATCCCTCGCGAGCGAGAACGCGAGCCGCCTGGCGGCGATGCAACGCGCCGACAAAAACATCGACGAATTGCTGGAGGACCTCAACGGGACATTCCATCGTTTGCGCCAGAGTGGCATCGACGAGGAACTGTTCGACGTCATCTCCGGCTTCGAAGCGCTGAGCGGAGAGGAGAAATGATGCGCATTGACTTAGCTGCGAGCCATATCAGCTCGAGACCGAAGGGATGAAGATGAAAATCAATTCAAAGGATTTCCGTGTGCGGCCTGGAGAAAAGGTCAAACTCAAGAAGTGGCCGACGATTGTGAAGCCCTTTTGCAAGTCGAAGGAGCAGTATCAAGAACTCCTGGGAGAACACGTTGAGGAGCTGAGCTCGCTGCAACACCTGCACTACGCGTCCAACCGCTATGCGTTGCTGCTGATTTTTCAAGGGATGGACGCCGCCGGCAAGGACGGCGCCATCCGGCACGTCATGTCCGGGGTCAATCCGCAAGGCTGCCAGGTGTTCAGCTTCAAACAGCCGAGCGCCGACGAACTGGAACATGATTTTCTCTGGCGCACGACGCGCCGCCTGCCCGAACGCGGGCGGATCGGCATCTTCAATCGTTCCTATTACGAGGAAGTGCTGGTCGTTCGAGTGCATCCGGAGATTCTCCGCAGCCAGGGGCTTTCGGAAGAGTTGCGCGACGAGAAGACCATCTGGAAGGAGCGGTATCGCTCCATCGTGGACCTGGAGAGCCACCTCTACCGCAACGGAACGCGGATCATCAAATTATTCCTCCACCTGTCGAAGGACGAACAGCGAAAGCGCTTCCTCGAACGCATTGATGAGCCGGACAAGAACTGGAAATTCAGCCTCGCGGACATTCACGAGAGGAAATACTGGAAGCATTACATGAAGGCTTATGAGGAGTGCCTGAACGCGACCAGCACCCATCACGCGCCCTGGTACGTCGTTCCCGCCGACGACAAGGAGAACGCCCGGTTGATCGTTTCCCAAATTGTCCTGGATACGCTCAATGACCTTAAGATGGCATATCCCAAGACCACCGCGAAACGCCGGCGGGAATTGAAATCCATCCGCAAGCTGCTGGCGAAGTAACGATTGAATTATGGCCTCTCAATTTGCGAGCGCTCCACGGCGGACTTGAAAAGTCCCGCATCGTCCGTCCGGCAGAGCCAGGAGATTCGAATTTCGGGTGCTTGATCCACAGGCGGAACCGCGCTGTCGCGTTGGCTGACTGCTCCCAACTGATTCGTTCAATCCATCGCGTTGAGATCAGAACCTTTTTCCCCGGCCACCAGTTTTGCGTATCGACAATCAGGTAACGAATGGCCCACGTCTCGTCGTCGACGACAAAATCCTCGACGTGGCCGATGTCTCCGTCCTGGGCGTGGATGTCACAACCCGTCACCGCCTCCGTGCTGCAGAGATGAGGATCCTCGTTTCGCTCACGACGAGATGCTTCCGACCATCGATCACGCCCGCGCGTAGGGTACGCACTTAGCCCCCATGTATACGGGCCGCCCCAGTACCCTGGCCAGCCGTAATAAGAGTAATAATCCCCGTCATACTGCCGCGAGACCGGTCTGTCGGTCGCGAGAGCCGGGCTTTTCTCGATCTGAGTTTTGGTCAGGTCGACCGGTATGACCTTGCGACCTTCGTTAGCGGGGTCCAGCGCGTAAGGTGAAATGAGAACCGTTGGCCGCTCAGCTAGCCACCTGTATCGGCAACGAGATATCGAACCGTCCAACTCTGGTCGTCGAAGTAGAACTCCCTTATCTGCGCATGATCGCTGGCGCGTTCGTGCTCTTGAGCCTCGCACTCGGACATTGGGTTAATCCTTACTGGTATCTGTTCACCGCGTTCGTCGGGCTCAATCTGTTTCAATCAGCTTTCACGAACTGGTGTCCGATGATGACCATCCTTCGGAAGTTGGGAGCCCCCAGCAACCTGGGGTCGAACGGCGCGTCCAAATCTCGCCAAGGCCAATCGTAAGAGCCACCACTGCTGGCCCTAGAATTAAGCCTGGCGCTCCAAACGTGAGCAACCCACCTACAAAAGCTACAAAGAGTAAGAGAGGATGTAGACCCAGTTTCGCGCCGACCAGGACTGGATAGAGCACGTTATCCACGGGGTGAATCACTATCATTCCCCAGCCGACCACGACCAGTGCGCGCACCCAATGCCCCTGTGTCAGTAGAAATACGGCCGCAGGAGCCCATACCAGGAAGGCACCGACCGCCGGCAGCGTGGAAAGGACTGCCATCACCGCACCCCAGAATAACGGTGCTGGTAATCCGACGAATAGGAAGATCATTCCGCCGAGGAATCCTTGTATCGACCCGATCAGAACGCGGCCATACACTGCTGCGTGGATCGCATCTGTAATTCTTCCGAAGAGGTAGTTTGAGTCAGCGTTTGTTAAAGGAAGTCTTGATTGAATCGCCTCGATCATCGATTCCTGATCCTTCACAAAGAAAAAGAAGGCGAATAGAAATGTGGCCACTTGCGAGAGGGCCCAGACAGAGCGGGTAAAGGCGGGCGTTAGCCAACCGCCCAGCCGGTTCGCAATTTCCCGCCCAACATCGTTTACTTCCACATCCAATCGTGCCAGTGCCGCCAAGAGAGGTTGCAGAAAGCGATTGGACTCCGCGGCTTGACGCCAAGTGGACAGGTCGATCGCGTTCCGGAGCGCCGCAATCCCGCTGGTCGATTCATCAATCAGCTCGCGAACCAAGAGGATGCCGGGAACTGCTAACACGCCAAGCGCGATGAAAACGGTCAGGATCGCTGCGGGTGTTCTAGGAAGATGGGCCATCAAGCGCGAACGTAAAGGATGAACTGCCACCGAGAGCGCCAACGCCCAGGCAAACGCTGGTAAGAATGGTGCGACCATACGCCAACAGAGAAAGATGGCGATCGCGGTGAGCGCGACCAACATCAGGGTTCGCAACGCGACAGTTGAGGCCGGCTCTTTGGATTCGCTCGGCTGCGGAATGGATGGCGCTACTGGTTGTATTTCCGTGCTCCTATCATTGCAAGTCTTCGCGGGTAGTGCTGCGTGCCTCTCCGAGTAACTCCACGCTCCTGGCCCATGGGGCATCTCCCGGAACATGATCTGGAGATCTAGAGGTTGCGGCGAACCGTGCCATAGTGTGCAAGAGGTGAGGAATGGCGGAGAATCTGAACGTTGGTACCGAATTCAATTCGGAGAAACATCTCGCTGGGCTTTCCGATGTCGAGGCGGCATCCAGGATCGCCCGCCACGGCTTCAACGAACTTCCTTCCTCAAAACCTCGCTCAATTTTTAAGATTGCCTTCGAGGTCGTGCGGGAGCCGATGCTGTTGTTGCTGGTTGCTTGCGGAAGCACCTATCTATTGCTCGGCGACGTACAAGAAGCGATCATTCTCTTGATTTTCGTGGTCGTTGTCATCGCGATCACCCTGTACCAGGAACGAAAGACAGAACGAGCTTTAGAGGCTCTCCGGGACTTATCGAGCCCCCGCGCGTTGGTCGTTCGCGGTGGAGAGCGCAAGAGAATCGCAGGCCGCGAAGTTGTACCCGGCGACGTGCTCGTTTTGTCGGAAGGTGACCGCGTTCCCGCCGATGGTGTCCTGCTTTCCGCCGTAAACCTTGCCACAGATGAATCATTATTGACCGGTGAATCCGTTCCCGTTCGAAAGCAAGCGGCGTCAGTCGATGCGGAGATGGCACGGCCTGGCGGGGACGACCTTCCATTCGTCTTCTCAGGGACGCTCGTTGTTCGAGGGACCGGGCTAGCTCTCGCAAAGGCGACCGGCAGCCAAACTGAACTCGGAAAGATTGGGAAATCGCTGCGGGAGGTGGAACAAGAGCCGACGTTGCTTCAACGAGACACTCGCCATCTAGTGAAGGTATTGGCGCTGGGAGGACTGGCACTCTGCAGTTTGCTCGTCGTTGTATATGGTCTGACTCGCGGTGACTGGTTGCGGGGTTTTCTCGCCGCGCTCACGCTTGCGATGGCAATCCTTCCAGAGGAACTGCCCGTGGTTTTGACTGTCTTCCTCGCGCTCGGAGCTTGGAGGATGTCGCGTAATCGCGTCCTCACACGACGCGTCGCGGCGATAGAGATGCTCGGCGCGGCAACAGCGCTTTGCGTTGACAAGACCGGAACCCTAACCATGAACCGGATGTCTGTAGCCAGGCTCCATACAGGAGGTGAGACATACGACTTCAGCAAGCAGCCAATCACCAGCGTTCCGGAGCAGTTTCACGAGCTGGCGGAATTCGCCATGCTGGCCAGCCAGCCCGACCCTTTCGATCCGATGGACCGCGCAATACGCAAACTCGGCGACAAAGCGCTTCAGGGCACAGAGCACGTGCACGCCAGTTGGAAGGTCGTTCGAGAGTACCCGCTCGCCAAAAGCCTCCTTGCAATTTCTGAAGTGTGGACTTCGCCCGATAGCTCCGAGTTTGTCATTGCAACCAAAGGCGCACCTGAGGCGATTGGGGATCTTTGTCATTTTTCGGAACAAGACGCAGCTCTACTCAACCAGACTGTCGCAGGCATGGCTTCCGAAGGACTTCGCGTGCTTGGAGTGGCCAAAGCTCAGTTCTCCAGTAAGACGCTTCCGGATCAACAGCATGATTTCGACTTCAAGTTTCTCGGACTGGTCGCATTGGCCGATCCGGTCCGGCCCGCCGTACCAAGTGCCGTTCAAGAATGCCAAACGGCGGGAATCCGGGTGATCATGATTACCGGCGACTATCCCGGCACGGCCATGAGCATCGCGCGCCAGATCGGCCTCGACAGCTCCGAAAATGCCATCACGGGTCCTGAAGTCGCGGCGATGGATGAAAGTACGCTCCGCGACCGCGTCGCGCGGACAAGCGTCTTTGCACGTGCGGTTCCAGAACAGAAACTTCAGTTGGTCAATGCCCTCAAGGCGAACGGCGAGATTGTAGCGATGACCGGTGACGGAGTGAACGACTCTCCGGCCCTGAAAGCTGCGCATATTGGCATAGCCATGGGCGAGCGAGGAACCGACGTTGCCCGCGAAGCAGCCGACCTAGTTCTACTGGATGATGATTTTGCGTCAATCGTCAAAGCCGTCCGGCTGGGACGCCGCATTTTCGACAACCTCAAGAAGGCGATGGCATATATCTTTGCGATCCACGTCCCCATCGCCGGACTCTCACTTTTTGCCGTGCTCTTTCGTTGGCCTTTGATTCTGGAACCCGTGCATATCGCTTTCCTCGAACTCATCATCGATCCCGCCTGCTCTGTCGTATTTGAGGCCGAAGAGGAAGAAACAGATGTCATGCAGCGCCCGCCCCGTTCGGCCTCTGAGCGCCTTTTCAACAAGCCCATGGTGATTATGAGTTTGCTGCAAGGGTTCGGTGTCTTGCTCATTTTGTTGGCGATCTTTGCAGTTGCCCTTCACCGAGGACAGGGAGAGGCAGATGCTCGGGCCTTAACATTCACGACGCTGGTATTGGCTAATGTTGGATTGATCGTCACGAATCGATCCTGGTCGCGTACCATCTTAGCCATTCTGCGAACGCCAAACCCGGCAATGTGGTGGGTCATAGCTAGCGCGTTCGTCTTTCTCGCTCTTGTCCTTTACGTGCCTTTTCTCAGGGCGCTGTTTCACTTCAGCACACTGCATCCCAATGACATCGCGCTTTGTGCGGTCGCGGCTGCCGTGAGTATGGCTTGGTTTGAAGCCCTGAAGAGTTTTCAGCGGCGGCGAAGATCGTAGCAGTCGCTACCCGCCTCATTAAATGCCAGCCTGATTCGCTGACCCTGCTCTGCACGGTGCTCGCAATGAGTGAACTCAGTCTCGTGTGCCCTCGGCGTCCCATGATGATCAAGTCAGCTAAATCTTGCTTTGCGAACGCGCTGATTTCCTCGCCAACACTTGCCGTCGGATACACAACCGCACAGCGGACCTCTTTGCCCGGAGAACCGTTCTCTTGCAATTTCTTGTAGTCGATTAAGCGCCGCGGCTCGGCACGCCTCCCGATGGTCGCTCAGCAAAGCGGGCAAAGGCGGAAATGGAACAGCCTCCGCATCACTGGCCGTATAAGAGTTGCATACATTCAGTAGAGTGATCTTCGAGCCATCCGTCATGCAGCTTTCGGCGGCCAACTCCAATGCTGCCTCGGCACAAGCCGAAAAATAAGTGGTAATCAGAATTCGTTGAAAACGCATTTGCCCTCCAGATCACCCGATGGGGATGCTCTTTATTTCGAGGGGCCACCCAAGGGAAGCTCCGCGATTCCATCGCGGGTAGAACCTACCCGAGGGCCGTTGTCAAAAAAGTTAGTCAGTCTTGCGTGTATGGCCAGCTTCTTTAGCACTACAGGCCGTGCGGATACCACGCGCGAAAAGTCTGGTATCCGCCGGGCAGGTTTCGCACTTTGAATCCATGCTGCTTGAGAAGCCGGAGCGCATAGTAGGATCGCTGTCCCACGCCACAGTGAACCCATATCTCGCGCTCGCGCGGGAGTTCTCCCAATCGATCCCGCAGTTGGTTCAGCGGCAGGTTCACCGCTCCTTTGATGCAACCGCTTTGATGTTCTGCAGGGTCACGGACATCAAGAATCAAGGCATCGGTTGAAGGCAACTCTGCCCAAGAGGCCAGCGAAGCATCGCCATGCATCACGTTGCTTGCGATCATGCCGGCTATATTGACCGGGTCTTTGGCAGAGCCGTATTGAGGGGCGTAGCAGAGTTCGCACTCTTCGAGATCGAACACAGTGCCATGCTTCTGAATCGCCATCGAAATCACGTCGATGCGCCGCTCGACACCTTCCTCTCCCACCCCCTGCGCCCCGAGCACCCTCCCGTCTGAGTTTCGATACACGACCTTCAGGTGGATCGGCTTGGCTCCCGGATAGTATCCGGCATGGTGTCCAGGGTGGAGATAGATCGCCGAAAAATCCGTAATCCCGGCGCGGCGCAGGCTCTTTTCGGTTGCTCCAGTCATCGCGATAGTCAGGCCAAAACAGCCGCAGACCGCGGTTCCTTGGGATCCCCGGAACTTCGAATCACGTCCGCAAATCGTATCCGCCGCAATTCGCCCTTGCCGGCTCGCCGGTCCAGCCAAGGGCAGGAAAGACCACTCTCCCGTTACGAAATCGCGCACCTCGACAGCGTCGCCGACCGCCCAGATATGAGGGTCGGAGGTGCGCATGGATTCGTCCACGCGGATGCCGCCTTTTGAGCCTATTTCGAGTCCCGCGGATTTTGCAAGATTGGTCTCCGGCTTCACGCCGATGGCGAGGATTACAAAATCGGCAGAAAACGCCATGCCGGACTTGGTGGTGACCTTGAGCCCCTCTGCCGTTTCCTCGAACCCTGCTACCGGATCGCCAAGCTGCAGTCGCGCATTGTGAGTCACAAGACGTTGGCGAACAAACTCCGCCATCTCAGGATCAAGCGGTGGCATCAACTGATCCGCCGCCTCGATGATCGTGATCTCCAGCCCCCGATGCGCCAGATTCTCGGCCATTTCCAACCCGATGAAACCACCGCCGACCACAACCGCACGCTTGGCTTGTTTGGTATCGATCCACTCGCGGATTCGGCGGCTGTCTGGGATGGTTCGCAGCACAAAAACTCCCGGCAAATCGATTCCCGGAAGTGGGGGCCGAATCGGCGCGGCGCCTGGCGACAACAGAAGAGCGTCGTAGGACTTTCTCTCCGAAAGACCGGACTTCAGATTGCGGACCTCAATCTCCTGAGATTGACAGTTGATCGACACCACATCGTGATGCGTCTGAACATCGATATTGAATCGGTTGCGGAACAATTCCGGTGAAGCGACCAGTAACTTCTTCTCATCCTGGATTACATCCCCGACGAAATACGGCAGCCCGCAATTGGCGAACGATACGAACGGACCGCGATCGAAGATGGTGACTTCGGCGGATTCATCCAACCGCCGCACCCTGGCCGCGCAGGACGCGCCGCCCGCAACACCGCCGACAATTACTACTCTCTTTCGCGTTTCCATTGACCCACACTAATACCATGACCCTGCCAATTGAACCTCTCCACAACCTGACGACCTCAGCCGCCTTGCAGACAGTGTCATGAAGGAGCGCCACTTTCTTTCTGAGGCTCCATGCCCCACTTGATGCCGACCCACATGCGCTCGTGCACGAAGTAGGCAACGGTGGTGTAGATGTTGCTGACGATCATAAAGGCCGCTGCAGTCATCACCTTCCCCGTTAGCAAATAGATCACCAAGAAATCGAGGACGACGATGATGCCGCGGTATGTGAGGGCTTTGACAACGGAGCGCTTTCTGCTCGCACGATTCTGCATGATCACCTCTCGGCCATTTCCAGTATCCATCTCACGCCGGTCCTGCGAATCATACCTGCAGCAAACTCAGAACTACGATGCATCTCTGTCCTGTTGCAATGCGGCCAAGCAAGTACTGCACAAGAGCAGCCTCGCCTTCTTTGGGAGAACAACCGTCCTATTGATGAGAGCGGTCATGGTCACGGGATCAGTAATCATCGAGGCGTGCTGTTGACAGAGTGCGACCGAGCAGTGATGGCAAATACCGATGGCTTCGCCGCGGGTGCCAGCCTGCGAACATTCGTAGCAGCACATAATTGTTTTCTGGTCTCCCTTCCTTCTGCTAGGTGGCCGTTTGCAGCGGTCGGACTGTCTTGAAGGCTAGGTGCAGGCCCACACCGGTGGTCGTAAGTCCCCAGCTCCGCCATACCTTCAGGAACTCTGGATTCGGCAGGTATCGACGGTAGCAAACACGCCACCATACCATTTCCGATTGATCCAAAGTGCGACATTGACCAGGGAAATGAGCACGGGAACCTCGACCAGCGGTCCAATGACTGCCGCGAAAGCGGCGCCATGGTGGATGCCGAACGTCGCGATGGCAACGGCTATTGCCAGTTCGAAGTTGTTGGACGAAGCCGTGAAAGAGAGCGTGGTCGCTTCCGCATAGTTGGCGCCGGCCTTCTTGCTCATCCAGAACGAAGCGAAGAACATCACCACGAAGTAAATTGTGAGCGGGATGGCGACGCGAACCACGTCGAATGGCAACTGCACGATCATCTCGCCCTTCAGGCTGAACATCACCACGATAGTGAACAACAAAGCGATCAAGGTGATCGGGCTGATCTTCGGGATGAATTTCTTCTCGTACCACTCGCGGCCCCTCGCCTTCTGCAGCGCGAAACGGGTGAGCATTCCGGCGATGAACGGGATGCCCAGGTAGATGAAGACGCTCTTCGCGATGGCGGCCATGGAAATGTCCACCTCCACCGCCCGGAGGCCCAACCAGCGTGGAACGGTGGCTAGGAAGAAGTACGAGTAGACGGAGAAGAACAGCACCTGGAAGATTGAGTTGAACGCGACGAGGCCAGCTGCGTACTCACGGTCGCCGTGCGCGAGGTCATTCCAGACGATGACCATAGCGATGCAACGGGCCAGACCGATCAGAATAAGACCCGTCATGTACTCGGGTTTGTCGCGCAGGAACAGCACGGCGAGCGCGAACATCAGGATCGGCCCGACCACCCAGTTTTGGACGAGCGAGAGGACCAGGATACGGCGGTGCTGGAACACCCGTCCCATCTCCTCGTACTTCACCTTCGCCAGCGGCGGATACATCATCAGGATCAGCCCGATGGCGATCGGGATGGATGTCGTGCCGACGCTAAAACGGTCGAGGAATGGTACGACGCCGGGAACAACGTACCCGAGGCCAACTCCAGCGGCCATGGCAGCGAAAATCCAGAGCGTAAGATACCGATCGAGAAAAGATAGCCGCGGACTCGTCTGTGCGTCCATGTCTGTTTTCAGCCTTTCGAACTTCCCGCAAGTGTCTCAGCGTGGCCCGAGAGTTCCAACAGGTGAGCAACGCCGACCGGCTCTTCTCTCAGCAGCGGAACGACCGCATAGCGGTGAGCATGGTGTTTAGCGACGGCTTCGATCTCTTTCAGTTCGTTGTGCGCCCGCTGGCGCAGCAGCGGCGAGAGCGGATGAGCGGCGGCAACGCTGTTATTGATAATCCATGCCCAAGGCTCGATCCCTGCGCGGCGCAAATCGGCTTGCAGGCTGGCAGCCTCCAGTACCGGTGTAGTCTCCGCCAATGTCACCAACAGTATTTTGGTTTGTTTCTCGTCCTGGAGCCGCATCATCGGTGTTCGGACATGCAACTTCTTGTCCGTGGTCTGGCGCATAATTTCGCGGTGATAAGCGCCCGTTGCATCGAGCAGCAGCAGGGTGTGGCCAGTGGGCGCGGTGTCCATCACCACGAACTTCTGGCCGGCCTCTCGAATGATGCGTGAAAAAGCCTGGAACACCGCGATTTCCTCCGTGCAGGGCGAACGCAGGTCTTCTTCCAACAGGCGCGGCCCTCGGCGTCGAGGTTCGCGCCTTTCGTCTCCAGGACATGCTGCCTGTAGCGCTCGGTTTCGGCCTGCGGGTCGATTCGGCTGACCGTCAGGTTGTCCATCGATCCATTCAGCGTGTCCGAGAGATTGGCGGCCGGATCTGACGTCGTGAGGTGTACCGGCAGACCGCGCCGAGCCAATTCTACGGCCACCGCCGCGGCTAACGTCGTTTTTCCGACGCCGCCTTTGCCCATCAACATCACCAGACCGTGCTTATCTTCAGCAATGACATCGACGAGCGCCGACAGGCTGGGTGCATCGTAAGCGTGAATCCGTGCTGGTCTTCGATCGACGACTTCACTCGAAATCGTTTCCGTGAGCAGACTGCCGCAGCGCATCAAGCCGACCAGATTAAAAGGCTTCAGGGCTACCTGATCGTAGGGCAATGCTCTGAGTACATCGGGAAGATCGGATAAGCACCGCTTGTCTCGCGAGTCACAGATCGCCGCCGCCAGCGGATCGAGTGCTGCTTCACTGCGGGGAAGCACTCCGTTGATGACAAGATACTGCTGCGACAGGCCAATCTTGCGCGAGTTCTTCATGCGTGCGGGCTACTTCGCGCAGAGTCGATTGCTGTGCGCGCGCGACCAGAATCAGCCGCGTGCGCAGAGGGTCGGCCAGGGCTTCGACCGCTTGCTCTGTACTGGGCGCGCTGCTTTTCAAGACCAGCCAAGAGGTCCGAGGCAAGAGGCGTCGCCCTTGCCTTCATCCAGAAAACCGCTCCAGGCTCCCGGCAACTGCAGCAGCCGGATCGTATGGCCGGTGGGCGCGGTGTCGAAAATGATGTGGTCGTAGCCGGTAGTCAGTGCCCCGTCAGTCAGCAGTGCAGTGAACTCGTCGAAGGCTGCTATCTCGGTAGTACAGGCACCGGAGAGTTGTTCTTCGATGCCTTTGACCGTCGCCTCCGGCAAAACGCCACGCACCGGGCCAACGATGCGGTCACGATATGCCTGCGCAGCGGCCTGCGGATCTATCTCCAGTGCAGACAGCCGGGCAACCGCTGGAAGGGCGGTAATTTGATTGCCAATTGTGACACCGAATACCTGGCCCACGTTGGACGCCGGATCGGTGCTGACCAGCAGCACGCGCTTTCCGGCATCGGCAAGCTGAATTGCCGTTGCACAGGCGATCGAAGTCTTGCCCACGCCACCCTTGCCGGTGAAGAAAAGGAACCGCGGTGGCTGTTCCAGAAACTGCATCATGATTTGTTCCTCAGTTCAGCAGCATTTGCTGCCAGAGCAACAGCTACCTGCGCCCTTTGTATCGGTCACAGTCGCCAGAATTCCCGCCCAACGGGTGAGCTCAGTACGGTTTGGGTAACGGCCGGCCAGAGCGACTTCGCCATCAACGAGAACCAGCGGCAGCGCTTCCGCGCCCGAACGCTCCAGGAAGCCCTTCACAGCCGGATTTTCAGCGAAAGCCACCGGTTGCTGGGCCAGATTGAAGCGCTCGATCTGTGCGCCGTTCAATTTGGCCCAGGCCACGTCAGCCGAGAATGTGACCAGAGACTGATCGACGTCAACACCGCAAACGCCCGTGCTACAGCAAAGCGCGGGATCGAATATCTGAATAGTTTTCATTTGAGTCTCCTTCGAACGTCTCTCGGTCTGGTGACTTAAGCGCAGCAACCGGGTTCGCAACACTGGGCTTTGGCCGGTTTCTTGGCGCGAATGAACGCGCTCATAAACTTGCCGTCGACGGCAGGGGCGATCGCATCCACGTCGACACCCTGACCGCTCAGAAACGTCCTCGCATCCTCGATGTTGTAAACGCGTGTGGGCTCGATTTCGATGCCCTCGAATCCGGCTCTCGCGAGTTTGGAACGGTACTGTTCGTCCTCAAGCGCCCCGGCGATGCAGCCAACCCACAGCAGCATGTTTTCACGCACTTTAGGCGGAACTTCGCCGCGTGTGACGACATCCGAAACGGCGAACCGGCCTCCCGGTTTCAATACGCGGAAAGCCTCTTGCAATACTCGATCTTTGTCGGAGGAGAGGTTGATAACGCAATTCGAAATCACTACGTCCACGGAGTTGTCCGGCAACGGAATGTTCTCGATCTCTCCTTTGAGAAATTCGACGTTCTCAGAACCAGCCTTCCGCTGATTCTCCCTCGCGAGAGCGAGCATTTCGTCCGTCATATCGAGCCCGTAGGCCTTTCCGGTCGGGCCAACGCGACGGGCGGAGAGCAGAACATCGATACCGCCGCCCGAGCCCAGATCGAGCACAGTTTCTCCGGCGTTCAACTGCGCCAGCGCGGTTGGGTTACCGCAGCCGAGCGAGGCCAGAACAGCTTCCTCCGGCAACGCGCCGGTCTGCGAACGATCATAAAGGTTCGAGGTTATGGGGTCGCAGCAGTCGGTCCCCGCTGATGGACCGCAGCAGGCTCCCCCACCGCTATGGACACGCAACGCGGCCTGCCCGTATTTTTCTTTAACTGCTTCTTTGATTTCCATATCGTGCCCTTTCCTTGAGTCGACGTCTTCGAGGAACACCCCGGAGGATCTTGTGCGCCGTTCGTCATGAGGCGATCACCGGCACAGCGTCACAATCGCTTTCGGTTCAACGGCTTTGTTGCGGGTGCAGCATTCGGCGTAGAGGAAGCCCAGAAGTTCCTGTAATGCCTCCGCGTTGGCTGAATACCAGAGGAAAGTCCCTTCGCGGCGGACATTGACCAGGTCTTCGTTCCTTAGTTTGTCCAAATGGTGCGAAAGCGTGGATGCGGCGATGCCGAGTTCATTACCGATATCGCCGACAACCATTCCCGTCGGATGCGCCGAAAGCAGCACCCGCATGATGCGCAGCCGCGGCTCCGTCCCGATCGCCGAGAACATGTCCGCAAACCGGGTAACGTGCTCATCAGTTGTTTTCTTGCCAGCAATCGCCAATGGATTCTCCTATTCCAGTACTTCCATGATAATGGAACTATCGTAGGATTGCAAGAACAATCGTCGCCGTAGTTCACCCGTCTTCTCTATGAGGCAGACGGCGGATCATTGGAGCCGTAAGCACCTTCTCCAAGAAAGAACATGACGCGGGCGTGAATGCGGTCTCGCAATTCCCGAAAGGCGATTATCCGGCGATCGCCGGATTGCGTGATTTCGGCAGGATCGTCGA
>CAVUKW010000002.1:0-932532 GCA_963742255.1 Terriglobia bacterium | reverse complement strand
AGCACTAAGGGCTGAAGATCAGCGCGATATAGACCACGAACAGCAGGAGATGCACGGTGCCCTGCAGCACGTTGGTGCGGGCGCCGCCGAAGGTCAGCGCGCTTACGAACAGAGTGAGCACGAGCAACGCCGCGTCGGTGCGGTCGAGCCCAAGATGCACCTCCTGTCCGGTGATCAGCCCGATGGCGAGCACGGCCGGAATGGTGAGGCCGATAGTGGCGAGCGCCGAGCCGAGACACACATTCACCGCCCGCTGCAGCTGATTGGCGAGCGCCGCGTGAAAAGCAGTCAGGCCCTCGGGCGACAGCACCAGGATGGCGATGAGGATGCCGCCGAGCGGCGCCGGCGCGCCGAGATGCTCGATGCCGAAATCGACGATGACGGCAAGGAAGGTCGAAAGCGCCACGACGGGGGCAAGGGTGAGCAGCAGCATCACCACGTGATACCGGAGCGGCCCGACGCTCTGTGTTTGGTGCGCCGCGAGATAGGCGGCGGCCTCTCCCTTGCCGTTGACCGGCTCGGCGAAGAAGGCGCGGTGCCGCATGGTCTGGATGGCGACGAAGATGGCGTAGAAGAGAATGGTGATCGCTGCGAACAGCCCGGCCTGGAAGGGAGCGATGCTTGGGTCAGGCTCGGTCTTGGTGAGGTCCGGCATGATCAGCGAGAACACCGCGAGCGAGGCGATGACCACGAGGAAGGAGCGCGCGCCTTCGAGATTGTATTCCTGCTCCCAATAGCGCATCGCCCCCATCAACAGCGCCGTGCCCACCATGCCGTTGAGCACGATCATCAGGGTGGCGAACATGGCGTCGCGGGCAAGGGTCGGGTTGTTCTCGCCATGCAGGATGATCGCCGCCATGAGCGAGACCTCGATGACGATCACCGAGATGGTGAGCACCAGCGTGCCGTAAGGCTCGCCGAGATGGCGGGCGACGGCATCGGCGTGGCGCACCACGCTGAAGGCGCAGGCGAGCATCACCCCGAACATCCACAGGAACACGAGCACGGTGAGCGGGTAATTGAGCAGGTCGCCGAACAGGCTCTGTTGGAAGAAATAGGCGAGGGCGGTGGTGAGAAGCCCCGCCAGGATGGCGGCGAGCGATGAAATCCTGTGCCGGCGCCCCAAACTGCCCTCGGCCGAGGGCTCGGCCACGATTTCGCGTTGGTTCCAGTCGAACCCCTGTTGCGCCCGCCCAGCGCTCCGATCAGAGCAGCATCGCGGGGCGCGGCTGAGGCGAAATCGGTTTGGGCGTCAATTCGCCGCGACTACAGTTGCCCTCCAAATGAGCACGACCAATTCGGTGCCACTTCCCTGGCCAGGGGTTATGGCGACGTTAGGCCCTTTCATGTAAAAGCCCCTCACATGGGCTCAGACGATCACCGCTGGCGACCAGGCCGCGCTCCTATCATCACGGCAATCTGAAAGAGGTCCTGCTCGAGGCGGCGCGCAAGCTGATCGAGCAATACGGGCCTGCCGGCTTCAGCCTGACCGAGGCGGCGAGGCTCGCCGGTGTCAGCCCCGCCGCGCCCTACCGGCACTTCCGCGACCGCGAGGCGCTCCTCGCCGAGCTCGCCCGCAATGGCTTCGAACGCTTCGCCGCCAAGCTCGACCTGGCGTGGAATAACGGCATACCGACGCCGCTCTCGGCCTTTGAAATCCGGCCGCGCCTATCTCGCCTTCGCGCGCGAGGAGCCGGCGAGCTACGCGGTGATGTTCGAGGCTGATCCGGGGTAAGCGGTGACGATCAGCTCAAAGTCGCCGCCGATCGCGCCTTCGACGTGCTGCAGCGTGCCGCCTCAGCGCTTTGCCGGGCGCTCCCTCCCACCAAGACCGCCGGTCAAGTTGATGAGCCTGCACGTCTGGGCGCTCTCGCACGGCGTCGCCGATCTGTTCGTCGAGGCGCGCCCGGGCGTCGCCAAGCTGCCGCTCCCGCCTGAGGAGATTCTCAAATCGGCGATGCTGCGTCTATTTGCGTGGGTTGGGCATTCTTCCGCCGGAAAATCAGGCGCCGGCGCCGAACCCTGAGATTCGGCCCCGCCGATCACATTTTGTGTCGTCTCTTAAATTCTGGACAGGCCGGTCCCACCTATGTGAATGTGAATAACATTCACACCGAGGAAGGTGCGCATGACATGCAACAGGTAGTGACGACCTTGGACGATTACGGGAAGCCCGCGTGGATCATCGCCACGGTTCTGGGCTTCATCATCTGGTGGCCGATTGGCCTTGGGCTCTTGGCCTATCTGATCTGGAGTGGACGCATGGGTTGCGGAAACAAACTGCAGTGGAAGCAGCACTTTATGCAGGAGGCAAAGCGCTTCGGCGGCGGGTTCGGCGGCTTCGGTCCGCTCCGCGCGACCGGCAACGCTGCCTTCGACGCCTATCGCGAGGAGACCTTGCGGCGGCTTGAGGAGGAGGCTGACGAGTTTCAGACCTTCCTCGAGCGTCTGCGCAAAGCCCGCGACAAGGCCGGAGTTCGATCAGTTCATGGCCGAGCGCGGACAGCGGTCCGAAGCCGGCGAGCGCCTAAGCGCAAGCGAGTAGTAGGAGAGGCAACGCGTAAGAGGGCGCGGGAGCGATCCCGCGCCCTTTCTATTTGTCCGGTGCGCCGAAGCCGCCGCCGGTCGGCGTCTTGATGATGATGGCCTCGCCGGGATCGAGAGGTCATGCGCGCAACCGTCCAGGCGCTCGAGCCGCCCATCCTTGCGCCGCACCCAATTCTCGCCGCGCTCGCCGGGCTCCCCGCCATTCGTCCCGAAGGGCCGAACCTTGCGGAAGCCCGACAGGATGGCGCAGTCCATGCGCTCGAGGAACCGGATCGCGCGCAGCGTGCCGTCGCCCGCGCGCCATTCGCCCTTGCCGCCCGAGCCGCGCCTGATCTCGAAGCGCTCGACGAGCACGGGGGAGCGCAGCTCCAGCACCTCGGGGTCGGTGAGCCGCGAATTGGTCATGTGCGTCTGCACCGCCGCCACGCCGTCGAAGCCTTTGCCCGCCGGCGCGCCCGAGCAGATCGTCTCGTAATATTGATAGGCCGCGTTGCCGAAGGTGAGATTGTTCATGGTGCCTTGCGCCGAGGCCAGCACGCCGAGCGCGCCGTACAGACAATTCACGATCGTCTGGCTCGTCTCCACATTGCCGGCCGCGACCGCCGCCGGATAGCGGGGTCTGAGCATGGAGCCCTTCGGGATGATGATCTTGATCGGCTTGAGACAGCCGGCATTGAGCGGAATGTCGTCGTCAACCAGGGTGCGAAACACATACAGCACGCAGGCCCGCGCGATCGGCTCCGGCGCGTTGAAATTGTCGGGCTGCTCCTCGCTCGTGCCGGTGAAATCGACCTCCGCCGTCCCTTTCTTGCGGTCGATGCGGATGGCGACACTGAGCGTGGCGCCGGTGTCGGTCTCGACCTCGAAGCGCCCGGATTTCAAGGAGTCGAGCACGCGGGCGACGCTTGGGCGGCGTTGGTCTGCACGTGGCCCATATAGGCGCGCACCATGCCGAGCCCGTAATGCGCGACCATCTTGCCCAGCTCGGCCACGCCCTTGGCATTGGCCGCGACCTGCGCCTTCAGATCGGCGACGTTCTGCGCCGGGTTGCGGGCCGGGTATCGGCCTCGCGCAGAAGCTTGAGCACCGCCTCCTCCGGAAGCGGCCGCCGGCGACGAGCTTGAACGGATCGATATAGACGCCTTCCTCCTCGATGCGCGCTGCCTGGGCTCATCGAGCCGGGCGCAATCCCGCCGATATCGGAATGATGCCCGCGCGCGGCGACGAAGAACAGGAGGTCCGGGCCGCGCTCGCCGAACACCGGCGTGACCACGGTGATGTCGGGCAGATGCGTGCCGCCATTATAGGGCGCGTTCAGCATATAGACGTCGCCCGGCCGGAGCGCGTCGCCCACCTCCTGCAGCACCGTGTCGACGCTGCGGTCCATGGAGCCGAGATGGACCGGGATATGCGGCGCGTTGGCGACGAGCCGGCCGCGCGCGTCGAACATGGCGCAGGAGAAATCGAGCCGCTCCTTGATGTTGACCGAGCGCGCGGTGTTTTGCAGCGCGTAGCCCATCTGCTCGGCGACCGAGGTGAAGAGGTTGTTGAACACTTCGAGCATGACGGGGTCGCGCTTGCCGAGCGCGGCCGCGCTCGCGCTTCGCGTCGCGGGTGAGGAGCAGGTGGTTCTTGGCGGTCACCTCGGCCTGCCAGTCGGGTTCCACCACCACGGTCTGATGCGCCTCGATGATCAGCGCGGCGCCTTCGATGCGATGCCGGGGCCGAGACCGTCGCGCAGGAACACCGGCGCCTCATGCCAGGCGCCATCGGTGAAGAGCCGGGTCGTGGTCTGCGGTTCGGGCGGCTCGGGGGCGAGCGGCAGATCGGGCTCCTCCGGACGCTCGCCGCCGCCCAGCGCCTCCACCTCGATCGCCTCGATTTCGATCTCCTTCTCCGGGCTGGTGAAGCCGAAGCGCTGCTGATGCACGATCTCGAACGCGGCGCGCATGCCGGCCGGCGTCGCAGAGAGGCGCCGAGCGGGATCTGCAACGCGCTGTCGGTCCCGGCATAGCGGAGATGCGCGTGCGCCGCGCGGACGCCCGCGCGCGCATGCCCTGGGCCACGAGCTCGGCCTTGGCGTCTTTCTCCAGCGCCGCCGCCGAGCCTCCGCGCCCAGACCCCCGCGTATCGAGAGGTGGCACGTCGCGGTGCGGCTCGCGCGCAAATCGGCAAGACCGATGCCATAGGCCGACAAGACGCCGGAGAGGGGATGGATCAACACCCGCTCGAGCCCGAGCGCGTCGGCGACGAGGCAGGCATGTTGGCCGCCGGCGCCGCCGAAACAATTCAGCAAATAATCCGTGACGTCATAGCCTCGTTGCACCGAGATCGAGCGGATGGCATTCGCCATGTTCTCGACCGCGACGCGGATGGCGCCGTCGGCCACCTCCTCAGGCGCGCGTCCATCGCCGATCTCCTTGGCGAGAGCGGCGAAGGCGCGGCACGGCCCGGGCGTCGAGGGGTTCGTCTTGCGCGGCCCGAACAGATGCGGGAAGAAATCGGGCTGGAGCTTGCCGACCATGACATTGGCGTCGGTGATGGTCAGCGGCCCGCGGCGGCGATAGCAGGCGGCCCGGGATCGGCGCCGCCGAAGTCGGGCCCACCCGTAGTCGGGCGCCGTCGAAATGCACGACCGAGCCGCCGCCCGCCGCCACCGTGTGGATCAGCATCATCGGTGCGCGTACGCGCACGCCGGCGACCATGCTGTCAAAGGTCCGCTCATAGGTGCCGTCGAAATGGCAGACATCGGTGGAGGTGCCGCCCATGTCGAAGCCGATGATCTTCTCGCAGCCGGCGATGCGCGCCGTCTCCACTGCGCCCACCACGCCGCCCGCGGGTCCGGACAGGATCGCGTCCTTGCCTTGGAACAGATGGGCCGAAGTGAGCCCGCCCGAGGACTGCATGAAGAGGAGACGCGGCGTCCCGCCCGCCCACCGGCCGGCTGGCGACCCGCCCGGCTCCAGCACGCCCCGCCAGGAGACAGCGCCCTGGCGACGCGGTCGACATAGCGCCGGAGCAGCGGCGAGAGATAAGCGTCCGCCACGGTGGTGTCGCCGCGCCCGATGAACTTGACGAGCGGGCTCACCTCATGGCTCACCGAGATTTGCGTGAAGCCCGCCTCGCGCGCCAGCCGCGCCGCTTGGCGCTCATGCTCGGGATAGGCGTAAGCGTGCATGAATACGATGGCGATCGCCGTGATGCCCTCGGCGCGCGCCGCCGGAGCGCGGCGCGGGTGGCGTCGAGATCGAGCGGCGTCTCGATGCTGCCATCGGCGCGCACGCGCTCCGGCACCTCGGCGACGCGCGCATAGAGCATGGCAGGCTTCTCGATTCTGAGCGCGAAGATCTTGGGCCGCGCCTGGTTCCGATCTCGAGCGCATCGCGGAAGCCCTGGGGCACCAGCAGCAGCACGCGCTCGCCCTTGCGCTCGAGCAGCGCGTTGGTGGCGACCGTGGTGCCCATCTTGACGCTGGCGATCAGCGAAGCGGGCAAGGGCCTCCCGCGCGGGACGCCCAAGAGATCGGCGATGCCCGCCAAGGCTGCGTCCGCGTAGGCCTCCGGATTGTCGGAGAGAAGCTTGTGGGTGAGGAGGCTGCCGTCAGGCGCGAGCGCGACGATGTCGGTGAAGGTGCCGCCCCGGTCGATGCAGAACTGCCATGTGCTGCTTGACGTCATCCGAGCCGCATCAGCCCTGAGGCTAGCGCTTCCAGCGGCGCACATAGACATCGGCCCCGCGCGCGGTCATCGCCTTCGTCGCGTCGTCGGCCTCGCGCACGAGCTTCGCCGGCGCCCCGACGATCACCGAATTGTCGGGAAACTCCTTGCCTTCGATAATACGGGCGCGTCGTCGAGACATTGCCTCGGGCCGAAGAGCCACTGCCAATCGCGTCGACGACCGCGCCCCGAGCGAGCGAAAAGGAACCGGCGCGAATGGTGGCCATCCGCGCACCGATGTTGAGGCGGCCGAACAGCGTCACCGGGCGGCCGCCGAAGTCGAGCGTGCAGCCGTTGTCGATGCTGTAGGTGCCGCTGATGGTGCATGGGTCCCGGCGGGTGGGCAGGTCGGCTCCTGGGCGATGATCTCCGCGGCGGTGCACACCGCGCCGGCGGCCGGGCGGCGGCGACAACGACGAGGGCGAGGCAGCAGGCGGTGAGACGGGCGCGCATGGACGATCTTCCTACAGATACCTGCTGCGTGCGCGGGAAGGCACCCGCTTTTTTCCTTGCCGGCTTGCGCGCCCACCCAGCGCGCCCCCCACACTTGCTTTCTCGCCCGTGGTCGGTGAGGATCGAGCGACGGGAGCAGCGGCAATGGTGTCGCGCATCACCGGGATGGTTCTGGGCATCGGAGCGGTCGGCGTGCTGGTCGGCGCGCTGCTGTTCGGGCTGCGCCCGCAGGCGCAGGAAGCCGACGAGTCCGCGGCCGACCAGGTGAGCCAGAGCGAGCTGGAGCTGTACATCGACGTCTACACCGCCATGCAGGCCGACCACGACCTGACGCTCGACGTGGTGCTGACCCAGAAGGGCGTGCCCGCTGGAGCAGTTCCGCAACGTCGAGCGGCGCGTGCAGAAGCAGGAGCGCCTGGTGCGCAAGGTGCGCGAGGCGCTGAGCGCGCAGGCCAAGGCACGCGCCGACGCCGCCGTTCCCGCCGCGGCCCAGGCGACCGCCCCGCGCGACAACCGGCGCCGTGAGAGCGCCGATCGTGCACGTCGACGTGACCTGCAAGAAGTGCGGTCGGCGGCAGCGGCTCGACATCGGCGCGCCGGCCGACGGCGACGCCGAGGCCCATCGGCGTCTGCTCACCGAACGTCTGTCGCACCAGCCGAGCTTCCAGTGCTTCGGCGGTCACTTCGAGCTGCGGCCCGCGGTGCCCGAGTTCTGGGAGTCGCACTGGGAGACGGTCGGCGACTGAAGCGCCGCCGCGATCGGCGCGCCGCGGGCGCGCAAAGCCGGCTTGCACTGCGCATGGTCGCATGACACGTTCGCTTCGTCGGGGCAGCCCCGGCGCAGGAGGACGACATGGCGGATGAGCACGAGGACGGGCCGATCGACGCCCAGGAGGTGCTGCGCTCGCTGGAGGACGTGCGCAGCCGGCTGCGCACCACCATCTGGGCGCTGCACGGCATGCACCAGGACATGTCGTCGCTGACCGTCGACGACCTCGCCGACCTCGAGCACCTGCTCACCGAGACGCTCGACCACCTGCTCTCGCCGGCCTACGAGGCGGTGAGCCAGATGCTGGGCGCGACCTCCGGCGGAGCGGTCACCACGCACTGACGGCGGCGCATGGCGCGCGTCTGGTTCGTTCGTCGCCGCGGCGGGCAGTGGGTGGCGCCCGGCGGCAGGCCCGGCCTTCGAGCTGCCGCTGGCGGCGCTGATCTTTCCGCTCGACATCGGCACGCATCGACTGGTGTCGCGACGAGCGCGCCGGTGCCGGCGCCGGAGCTGCCGGCCGGAATCGCCCGACGCGCTGCACAAGGTGTTCGTCGAGGTCGAGCCCAAGGACCTCGACGGGCTCGAGTTCACCGGCTACGCGGCCGGGCGTCTACGACTCGCCGTACTCGCCGCGCGAGGCGGTGCGGCGGCTCGACGGCGCCGCGCGCCGCGCGCGTCCGCCGGCGTAGGCACGGAGGGGCCGGAGATGTGGAGGATGGTGCGTGCGGCAGAGCGCCTGCTGGCGCTGGTGGCCGTGCTGTGCCTGGTCGGCCGGACTGGCGGCGCTGCTACGTCCGACGACGGCCGCGACTGGCGGCCGTCGGCGTTCCGCAACCTCGGCAAGCGCGGCGACTCGAACGTCACCGCCGGCACGCCAGCGCCGCGGTGCAGTGATCGCCCGCCGGCCGGCGCCACGGCGACCCTGCGCGGCCCGAGCGCGCCCGGCGCGCGTCGTCCGGGCGATCCGCCGTGCCGCGCGACGTGAGTGCCACCCGTGCCCATCGTTCCGCCATCGCCTGACGCCGCGCGCAGCAGCGCGAGTACGATCGCAGCAACGCGGTCGGCGCCGTTCCGGTGCGCGTATCGCCGCGCCTGGCGCGCGCCGTCCTCCTGCTCGAGTGGGCGCTCGCGCACGGGGCGACCGCCCGCGCGTCGCAGCGCGTCGCGCAGGTGATCTGCGACGAGCTCTGCGCCGCGCTGCGGCGTGCGCGCCGCTGCGCGTCGAGGTCAAGGACGTCGCGTCCCTCCGACCAGCGCGGCGAGCTGCACGGCCTCTACCAGTCGGCCGGCCGCGCGCAGGTGATCAGCGTCTGGATGCTGACCGCCAAGCGCGGCCAGGTGGTCGCCTACCGGACCTTCCTGCGCACGCTGCTGCACGAGATGTGGCACCACCTCGACTACGAGCTGCTGCGGCTGCGCGACTCGTTCCACACCGACGGCTTCTTCAAGCGCGAGTCGAGCCTCGACCAACCAGCTGCTCGCCGCCGCGGCGCGACGCGGCACGGCGCGCGGCGCGCGAAGACCGCGGGCGTGCGCGGCCGACGCCGAGCGACGCCGCCGACGGACGCGCCGCTGCGGCGTGCGGCTCGCCGGCGCGCCGTGCTCGCCTGCGCAGTCGCTTTCCGCCGCAAATCGTGTAGGACATGTCGTGCGGGCGACGGCGGCGGGGGTTCGAGAGACGCGGATCGAAGTCACCGACAACCTCGACGAGCTGCTGGCGGTGCTGCCGCCGCGGCTCGTCGAGACCGCTGCTGCGCGACGCGCGCGCTGCCGACGCTGATCGAGGTCGTGTGCGACCTCGGGCGCCTGCCGGAGGCGCGCTTCCCGCACGGCGTGCGCGACGCTGTCGGACGAGCCGGTGACGCGCGAGGATCTCGACTACGTCGCGGCGCGCGTCGGCCAGTTCAACAAGGACAACCGCGCCGGCATCGAGCGCACGCTGCACCGCATCTCGGCGCTGCGCAATCGCATGGGCGACATCGTCGGCGTCACCTGCCGCGTCGGCCGCGCCGTCTACGGCACCATCGACGTCGTGCGCGACGTCATCGAGTCGGGCAAGAGCGTCCTGCTGGTCGGCCGCCCGGGCGTCGGCAAGACGACGCTGCTGCGCGAGGCCGGCGCGCGTGCTCGCCGACGACCTCGGAGCGGCGGGTGATGATCGTCGACACCTCGAACGAGATCGGCGGCGACGGCGACATCCCGCACCCGGGCATCGGGCACGCGCGCCGCATGCAGGTGCCGGCGCCCGAGCTGCAGCACGCGGTGATGATCGAGGCGGTCGAGAACCACATGCCCGAGGTCGTCGTGATCGACGAGATCGGCACCGAGGCCGAGGCGCTGGCGGCGCGCACCATCGCCGAGCGCGGCGTGCAGCTGATCGCCACCGCGCACGGCAACACGCTCGAGAACCTGGTCGCCAACCCGACGCTGTCCGACCTCGTCGGCGGCATCCAGGCCGTGACGCTCGGCGACGACGAGGCGCGGCGGCGGCGGACGCAGAAGACCGTGCTCGAGCGCAAGGCGCCGCCGACCTTCGACGTCGTGATCGAGATCCGCGATCGCGACCGCTTCGCCGTGCACCACGACGTCGCGGCGGTGGTCGACCGCCTGCTGCGCAACGCCGCCGGTCGAGCCCGAGGTGCGCGTCCGCCGCGGCGACGGCAGCGTCGACGTCGACCGCCGCGCCGAGCCCGCCGCCGCGCCGCCGCGCCGGCGCGGCCCCCGGCGCGCGCGCGGCCGCTGCGCATCTTCCCGTACGCGCTGCGCCGCGATCGCGTCGAGCGCGCCATCCGCGCCCTGCAGGTGCCGGCGGTGATCGCCGACGCGCCGGCGCAATGCCGACGTCGTGCTGACCCTGCGCGCCGTGGCCAAGAAGCAGCCGCGCCGGCTGCGCGACGCGCTTCGGACCGCACGCGCGCGTGCAGACCGTCGCGTCGAGCAGCCCGGGCAAGATCGAGCAGGCGCTGCGCGAGCTGTTCGACCTCGAGCTGCCGCACCCCGAACAGGACGAGGCGCTGCGCGAAGCCGAAGGCGCGGTGATCGAAGTGATCGCGCGGCGCCAGCGCGGTCGAGCTGGCGCCGCGCGACTCGTACCTGCGGCGCCTGCAGCACCAGCTCGCCAACGCGTACGGTCTGCGAATCGCAGAGCGTCGGGCGCGAGCCGTTCCGCCACGTGCTCATCCGTCCGGCCGAGGCGTGAAAACGCGCTGCGGCCGCAAGCGCGTTCGCGTCGCTGCGCGCCGCGCGTCAACACAAAGAATTTTCTTGACAGGAGCGCAGCTCTCGTTGCAATTAAGAGCCGACTTTTCCGCGCAGATAGCGACAACTTTAACCTAAACTGAAAGGTGGGGGGGATATGACGAAGTCTCAGCTGGTGGAACGGTTGGCGAAGGCGGGTGGCGTGACGAAGAAGCAGGCCCAGGCGTTGATGGAGGGGTTGGTCTCAACCGTCGTCAGCTCGGTGAAGAAGGGCGAGCCGGTCAAGATCCCCGACCTCGGCACCTTCCGCAAGGTGCAGAGCAAGGCGCGCATGGGGCGCAATCCGCAGACGGGCGAGCCGGTCAAGATCCCCGCTCGCAAGAAGGTGCGCTTCTCGGTCGCCAAGAGCTTCAAGGTAGCGGTGCTCGGCGCCACGAAGAAGTAACCCGGAGCACGTCGCGACAGCACCTGCCTGCGTCGCCAGCGCCGCCGGCAGCGTGAGGCTGAATCCGCACAGCCATCGATAAGCCTGCGGCGCGCCCGGAGCAAAAGTTTTTCATTTGGTTTCATTCCAGGGTCCTCTGTAGGGTGGCGGAAGTTTCCAAGTTGCGGAGGTGGGGACGTCAACGATGACAGACCGATCGTTCGGGCTCTTCGAGCCTGATGCGCTGCTACCGGCCCAGTTCTACGCGGCCTTTCGCGGCGGCTCAGGTGTCCGCGGCGAGAAGCGCCTGATGCTGGCGGTGCTGGAAGACGCGCTCGACTGCTTCCAGAAGTACGCCGTCGCGCGCGACGGGCACGGGCAGCAGCTGTTCGACGAAGCCAACGCCTGGATCGCGTCCAACGATCGCGGCTGGTTCTTCTCCTACGAGAACATCTGCGAGACGTTGGAGATCAACCCGGAGTATCTGCGCCGCGGCCTGGAGAGCTGGCGTCGCGGCGCGGCCACCGGCGCCCGGCCGGCGAATCCGCGGCCGCGCGGTCAAGCCCGAGCCGCCGCGCATGCGCGCCGCGAGCTGATTGACGACGATCCGCGCCGAGACGGGGGCGTCGGATTCGCCGGCGGTCGGCCCCGCCTCGGCGCGCTGTGCCGCGCCCGCTGTGGCGCGGCGCGCGGGCTGCAGGCCCGGTGAGGTAGCGACGGTCGTGCCAGCGGCCAAGACCATCGGTGTCACCGGCGGGATCGGATCCGGCAAGAGCGCGGCCGTCGCCGATGCTGGCCGAGCTCGGCGCCTTGGTGATCGACGCCGACCGGGTCGGGCACGAGGTCTACCGGCCCGGTACGCCCGGCTGGGAGCAGGTGGTCGGCGAGTTCGGCCGCGAGGTCGTCGCCGCCGACGGCACCATCGACCGCAAGCGCCTGGGGGCCATCGTGTTCGCCGACCCCGCCGCGCTGGCGCGCCTGAACGCCATCGTCCACCCGCTGATCCGCGACGCGGTCGCGGCGCGCCTGGCCGCGGCGCGCGCCGCGGTGGCACGCGCCGCCGATCGTGGTCGAAGCGGCGCTGCTGATCGAGGCGAAGTGGGACGCGCTGGTCGACGAGGTGTGGTTGGTCGTCGCCGCGCCGGAGATCGTCGAGCAGCGGCTGATGGCGCAGCGCGGGCTCGATCCGCGTCGCCATCGCGCCGCGCATGCGCGCCCAGCTCGGCGACGAGGAGCGCGCCGCGCATGCCGACGTGGTCATCGACAACAGCGGCACGCTGCGAGGCGCTGCGCGAGCGGCTCGCGACGCTGTGGCGCGAGCGCCTGACCGTGGCGGCCGATGCGACCGCGCCGCGAGCGGCGGCGGCCCAGGCGCCCGCGCGCCGGCGGCGCGTCGTCAGGCCGCCTGGCGGAGCGCCTTGCCGCCTTGGCGATCGGGCGCTGCTTCAGGCGCCGGCGGACCTCGCCGCGGATGGCGCTGGCCGACAGCCGGAACTGCGCGCAGACCGAATCGAGGCTGAACGCGCTCGAGTCGGCGTCGTAGGCGAGGAAATACGCCTCGGCGTCGGCGCGCACGGCCGGACAGCCGCTCTCCAGATCGGAGAACGCCTGCTCCAGCACCGCCAGCATCAGCAGCTCCTCGGACATCAGGCTGCGTGAATCGATCTGCGGGGTGAGAATCCTGCCTCGAACCATGCGCCTGCCCTCCATCGACGGAGACGGGATGAAACAAGAGCGATGCCAGCGTGCACCGAGACGACTGGCGTGCGTCGATTGCTGCCGAGTGCGACAGAATTGAGCGCTGCGACAACCACAAAATGCCGCGCAGCGACAAAAAAGTGCGATGTCGGTTGCTGCGCCACCTGACCGGCGAGGTGCTGCCCGCACCGTCGAGGCGTGACGACCTTGCCTATCGCCGAGACTGGCGCAAGCCGATTGGCGGGCGGCGATCGAAGCTCGATCGAGGCGTGCACGTGCCGCCGTCGCGGCTGCCGGCGCGGTCCGAGCTAGGGAGGAGTGATGGCGGAGGCAATCGGCCTCAAGGTGGACGATCCGCGGTTCTGGGACCCGGCGCACCTGCGCCAGGAGGTCGACCGGATCTTCGACATCTGCTGGAGCTGCCGGCTGTGCTTCAAGTTCTGCGGCAGCTTCCCGACCCTGTTCGAGCTGATCGACGGCAAGACCGAGCGCATGCGCGCCGACTACCTGGCCGCGCACCCGGAGGTGGTCGCGGCGGCCGACGCCAAGCGGCGCGAGGCGGCCGCGCAGCCGGCGCCGGCCGACGCGAGCCCGAGGGCGAGGTCGGCGTGACCTACGGCGACGAGCTGCCGGAGCTGCACGGCCACGCGCGCGACCTGAGCCACGCGGAGATCGACCGCGTCGTCGACCTCTGCTTCCAGTGCAAGCTCTGCTACCCGAACTGCCCGTACACGCCGCCGCACGACTTCGCGCTCGACTTTCCGCGCCTGCTGCTGCGCTGGAAGGCGCACCGCACGCGCCGCGCAGGGCGTGCCGCTGCAGACGCGGCTGATGCGCGACACCGCGACCATCGGCAAGCTCGCCAGCCTGGCGCCGGCGGCTGACCAACTGGGCGCTGCGCAATCCGGCCAATCGCGTCGCTCATGGAGCAGCGCCGTCGGCATCCACCGCGACAAGCTGATGCCGACCTACCACCGCGAGACCGTTCCCGCGCTGGTGGCGGCGCCACCGGCCGCGGGTCGAGCCGGCGCAGCCGCTGCAAGCGACGGCGTCGAGACGCCGACGCCGCTGCAAGGTCGCGCTCTTCTCGACCTGCCTGATCGACTACAACGACCCGGAGGTCGGCAGCGGCCGCGGTGCAGGTGCTCGAGCACAACGGCGTCGAGGTCGTGCGGCCGGCCGGCGCAGGTGTGCTGCGGCATGCCGTTCCTCGACGGCGGCGATCTCGACGCCGCGGCGCGCAAGATCGCGCCGCAACGTCGACGTGCTTCGCGCCGTTCGTCGAGCAGGGCTACGCGATCGTCATCCCGTCGCCGAGCTGCAGCCTGATGGTGCGCGAGGAGTTCCCGCAGCTGGTCGCCGGCGAGCGCCGCCGACGCGCGCTGGCGCAGCACGCGCACGACCTCGACGAGTACCTCTACCGCATCGCCCGCGAGGGGCGCCTGAAGCGCGACTTCACGCGCCGCTTCGGCCGCGTGCAGTACCACGTGCCCTGCCACATCCGCGTGCAGAACATCGGCATCCGCGGCCGCGACCTGCTCAAGCTGGTCGCCGACGAGGTCGACGCCGTGCAGGAGTGCTCCGGCCACGACGGCACCTGGAGCATGCAGAAGGAGCACTTCGCGACTCGCTGCGCTGGGGCGAGAAGGCCTTCGACGGCATGCGCGCCGCGAGGCCGGCGAGCCCTGCGCGCTGGCCTGCACCGACTGCCGCCTGGCGGCGCTGCACATCGAGCAGGGCGCCGGGCGCAAGACCGTGCACCCGGTCGTGGCGCTGGCGCACGCCTACGGCTTCGACGTCGGCAGCGAGCTGGAGAGCAAGCCGGTGGAACGGTCGACGGCGCGAGCGGCGGACTCGTGCAGCGCTGATGCGGGCCGAGACCCGCGCTACGGCTCACGCGTCGACGTCGCCCGTCATGCCGCTCGTGCTCGGACGAGCCAGCGCGCCGGCCAGATCGACTCGCTGCTCGTCGGCCAGGTTGACCGTCGGGTCGACCAGCGGCTGCGGCGGCGCGCCGTTCAGCGAGCAGCTGCCAGTCGACGGTGATGACCGGATCGCGGATGCCCTGCGCGCGCAGCTCGTCGCGCTTGTAGTGCACGTACTGCAGCACGATGTCGGGGAACGTGTAGCAGCTTGCTGCAGCTGGCGGTCGCGCAGGTCGTCGGCCGGATCGATCCGCCAGCTGCCGGCCGCTGGCCGGGTCGGTGACGGTGATGGTCATCGTCGCCGGCCTTGCGCCGCAGCTTCATGTGCCAGCTGAAACGATGGCCCTCCTCGGTCCAGCTCACCGTAGCCCGGATAGAGCCAGTGGCGCAGCGGCATGAGCAGCTGCACCAGCACGTAGAGCGTGCAGCAGCGACGAGCGCCGCGCCCGCCGCCAGCGGCGCCGGCGGCGCGGCGCGCGCCGGCGGCGGCGCGGCGCCGCTCGGCCGCAGCCGCGCCAGCGCCGCCGCAGCTGGCGCGGCCAGTCGGGGTCGAAGAAGATCGTGATCGCGCCGGTCATCAGGTACGAGAACACGCCGATGCTGCAGGAAGAGCTCGTTCAGCAGGTGGAACAGCGCCGCCACGACGAAGCCGACCACGCCGCGTGCGGCGGAAGCAGAGCAGGATCGGCACGCGTGGCGTCGAAGAGCGATGCCGCCGTAGGCGATCGCGTAGGCGAGCAGCGCCGGCGGGAAGTGGGTGGCGATCGCCGGCACGTCCGGGCGCGCGGCGGACGATCTCCGAGTACATCGGCTCGCCGGCCAGCCAGTCGGGGTTGAGCTTGGCGATGGCGCCGTAGAAGTAGACGATGAAGAGCTGGAAGCGCAGCAGCAGGACGTTCCAGCGCGGCACCGTCGCCGGCAGGTCGGGGTGGCGGCAGCCGGTCGAGCGAGAAGGCGCGGTGCGGCTGCATCCAGATGAGCAGGAAGCAGAGCAGCGCGATCAGGTAGTAGTGGTTCATGTACACCGACTTCTCGAGCAGGAAGACGTAGGTGTACGCGAGGAACAGCAGGACGATGGCGGCGCGGTAGTAGAGCCCGACCGCGACCAGCACGCGCGAGCGACGCCCAGGACGCGCGAAGTGGACGTACATCCAGTCGCCCGGCCACGGCCGCACCCAGTCGAAGTAGAGGTAGGTGAAGTGCCACTTCGGGCAGGATGTAGTACTCGTCGATCCAGCCGAACTGCCAGTAGCGCACCGACGTCCCACGCGATCATGGCGCCGAGGACGATGCGGACGACGCCGAGCGACGCCGCGTCGACCGGCGCGCAGAGACAGTCGGCCCACCGCCGCACGCGCGCGCCCATGCCCGGCCGCGTAGCGTTCCGCCGCCGCGGCTGTCCAGTGCGCTCGCGCACCGCTGCCAGCGACCGCGCCGCGCGCGGCTTACAAGTGATGCGCTCGTCGCGTATCGTGCGCCGCAATCGTGTGCCGCTCGCCGGCTTCGCCTCCGCTCGCCGTCGTCCCGGCGATCCTGTGCTCGTCGTGCGCCTGCGCTGCGCGGCCGTCGCGGCGCGCCGCCGGCTGCGGCCTGCACGGGCGACTGCAACGGCGACGGCGTCGGTCGCGCATCAACGAGGTCGTGCGCGGCGTCGCCATCGCGCTCGGCCAGTCGGCGCTCGCGATCTGCCCGCGCTTCGACCGCAACGGCGACGGCATGGTCACCGTCGACGAGCTGCATCGCGGCCGTCAACGCCCTGCTCGACGGCTGCCCGCGCCGCGCTCGACGGCCTCGCGCACGGCGCGACGCCGACCCCACGCGACGCCGTCGGCGACCACGCCGACCGCCGACCGCCGACCGCCACCGCCACGCCGACGCCGACCGCGACCGTCAACCAGCCGCCGCGTCCTGCCGACGGCGTCGATCTATCGCACCTATCCCGGCTTCGACGTCGAGCTGCCGATCGGCGCCATCGATCCCGAAGGCGGCGCGGTGCGCTGCGCGGCCGACGACGCTGCCCGCCGGCGCGGCGCTCGACCGGCCGAGCGGCGTGCTGAGCTGGACGCCGACCGGCGACCAGCTCGGCCCGTTCTACGTGCCGTTCACCTGCACGGACGACGCCGTGCCGCCGCGATCGGCCGCCGGCGCAGCTCACCTTCGCGGTCTCGCCGCTCGATGCCTGCGCGATGCCGGTCGTGCGATCCCGGCCACCGGCTGCACCGCGACGCTGCCGCCGCGTCAGCCAGACCTGCTGCGCCGGCGGCCCGGTCGCGCGCGTCGCCGAGCCGGCGGCCGGCTGCCCGCGAGGGTCGCGTCGCTGTACATCGGCCGCAACGTCGAGCGGGCTTCGGCCGCCTGCAGAACTGCGACGTGCTGCGCGTGCGCAACTTCGCCCAGTCCAGCGCCGAGGTGACGTTCCACATCGAGACGCGCTGCCTGAACACGCTCAACCGCGTCGACGGTGCAGCGCGCGCATGGAAGCACCGCGCCACCCCGGCTGCTCTTCGACACCGCAGCTCCGCCGCTCGTTCCTCGACCGAGCGACCCCGACGGCTTCGCCACGCGCGCGCAACCTTGCGCTTCGCGGTCAGGCCGGTCGGGCCGTTCTTCGACTCTCGAGGGCGCCGAAGCCAACCTGACCGTCACCGCTGACCGACTCCGACGGCATGTCGGTGAGCCACGCGGTGCGCGTGCGGCTCACCTTCAGCCGCGTCCGGACCTGCCGGACGTCGATCCGACCCGACGCCGCTCGACGCGCTGACGCCGACGTCGCGCCTGACGCCGTGAGGCGCCGCCGCGAGTCGCGGCCGAGCGCTCCGGCGGCGCACGACCGGCGGGCTCGACGCCGCGCGTTCTATTCGAACTGCACGGCAGGTCGACGGGCAGGCGTCGCCGTCGGTGGTGTTGCCGTCGTCGCAGTCCTCGCCCGGCTCGACGATGCCGTTGCCGCACACCGCGGTCGGGCAGAGCACCGCGTCCTGGATGTAGAAGCGCGCCGCCGATGCAGTCGGCGCGCGCGCCGAGGCCGTCGACGAACGCGTCCGGCGTGCGCCCGTAGAGCGCCGCGAACGTCGCCGCGCCGCAGCGCGCGGCGAGGCGCGCGGCGACGGCGCGGCGCCGGCCGCGTCGATGCGCTGCGCGGCGTCGGTCGAGCAGCGCCGCGCGATTCGGCGCGTCCAGCGGCGATCGGCGGCGATGCGGTCCATGCACTGGCGGCGGGTGCGGAAGACGAACTGCATGACGTCGGTCGGCCGCGTCGGCGGCGGCGTCGCCGCAGCGCGCTGCGCCGGCGTCGGCGGCTGCCGCGCGTCCGCCGGCGGTCCGAAGACGGCCGAGTCGGCGGCCGTCTCCCAGGCGCGACAGAAGTTGATCACGTCGGCCTGCAGGTCGAACGAGCCCGAGGTACTGCAGCTCGATCGCCTGGCGCTCGCTGCAGGCGTCGTCGACCGTGTTGAGCGCCGCGCTGCGCACCGCGTCGATCGGTCGCGTCGGTCGCCGCCTCGTCGCAGGCTGGCCGGCGAGCTGCGCGCGCTCCGGCAGGCGCGCCGCGCCGCCCAGGCCGTCGGCGGCGCAGCTGCGCCGCGGCGCGGGCGATCACGCGCTGGCAGCGCACGCGCGCCGGCGCTGAAGCCGCCCCACTGCGTCGAACGGCAGGCGTGCGCCGTGGGCGCTGCGCCGCGCCGGACCGCCGAGCAGCAGACAGGCGGCGCGATCAGTCGCGACGCGCGAGGCGTCGCTCGCGCATCGATCCGCTTCGCATCGTTACGCCGCCATCGATCTGTGCGAGCGCTACGTGAGGGCCGCGCTGCTCAGGCAAGGTCGCGCTCGCGCACGCGAACCGCGCGCGCCTGCAAGCTTGACTCGAATGGTCGGCAGTCGCGTATAGTCTGCGAAGCATCGTTGATGCGGTCCGACGCGTCACCGTGCCACGCGGCCGGGCGCGCAGGTTCCTCGCGATCCGCCGCGACGGCTGCACGATGTCGAAGGAGGGCGGATCGATGGGTCGCATGACCTCGATCGAGGAGGTGGCATGAGCGCGCCGGCTGCCCGCCAGTCGGCGGGCTCGCTGGCTGGCATCTGTCAGCGTGCTTGTTCTGGCCGCGGCGCCGGTCGCGGCCTGCACCGGCGACTGCGACGGCAACGGCGAGGTCGGCGATCAACGAGCTGCTGCAGGGCGTCAACATCGCGCTCGGCAGCGAGCCGATGAGCGCAGTGCCCGGTGTTCGACACCGACGGCGACGGCGAGGTCGACCGTCGACGAGCTGCTCGCGCGCGGTGAAGGCGGCGCTCGACGGGCTGTCCGGCGCCGATCATCAACACCATCGCCGGCACCGGCATCGCCGGCCTCAACGACGACGGCCAGCCGCCGCTCGAGACCGCAGCTCTACCTGCCGCAGGACATCACCTACGGTCCCGACGGCCTGCTCTACATCGTCGACTGGAACAACCACCGCATCCGCCGCATCAAGAACGGCGTCGTCGAGACCTTCGCCGGCTCCGGCTATCTCGGCGACGCGTCGAGGCGACGATCCCAAGACGATCGACTTCAACCATCCGACCAACGTCTGCTTCGACCACGACGGCAACATGATCGTCGCCGCCTGGCACAACAGCCTGGTCAAGAAGATCGACGTGCTGCCCGACGGCTCGGCCGGGCTGGTGACCAACCTCGCCGGCACCGGCGCGCGCGCCTTCGGCGGCGACGGCGGCCCCGGCAACGCAGGCCAAGCTCGACCTGCCCAGCTCGGTGGTGGTCGACACCAACGGCAACATCATCATCTCCGACCAGGCCAACTACCGCCTGCGCCATGCTCGAGCCGAGCGGCACCATCCACACCATCGCCGGCACCGGCACGCCGGGCGGCGCCGGCGACGGCGGCCCGGCGCTCGCAGGCGCAGCTCAATGGCCCGAAGGGCCAGTCGGCGGCGCCGGCCAGCCGCATCGCCATCGACGCGCGCAACCGCATCTACATCGCCGACACCGGCAACCATAAGATCCGCCTGATCGACGAGGTCGGCGACGATCCCCACCATCGTCGGCACCGGCACGCCGGGCTACAGCGGCGACGGCGGCCCGGCGACGCGCGGCGCAGCTCAACACGCCGAGCGACGTCGCCGTCGCGCCGAACGGCACGCTCTACATCGCCGACACGATGAACAACGTCGTGCGCATCGTGCAGCCCGGACGGCACCATCGACACCTTCGCCGGCACCGGCGAGCGCGGCTTCAGCGGCGACGGCGGCCCGGCCACGCTGGCGCGAGCTCGATCGGCCGTACGGCGTCGAGCTGGCGCCGAACGGCGACGTCTACATCGCCGACACCCACAACCAGCGCATCCGCGAGGTCACCGGCGTCGACCTGCCGCCGCCGCCGACGCCGCGTGCCGACGCCGCCGCCGGAGATCATCCCGTGCACCGACGAGGTCGGCTCGATCTGCACCTACGTCGGCACCGGCGGCACCGGCTTCTCCGGCGACGGCCAGGACCGCCTGCGAGACGACGCTCTACTGGCCGTTCGACATCGAGTTCACGCCCATCGGGCCGGCGCGTCTTCCTCGACTGGAACAACCACAAGGTGCGCGAGATCCTGCCCGACGAGACCATCGTCGACGATCATGGGCACCGACTTCGTCGGCGACGGCCCGACGGATCTGAGCGATCACGACGCCGGCCGGGCGCCGATCCGCTCACCGTCGACCTCAACCACCCGACCGACATCCAGGAGTTCCCCAACGGCGACCTGCTCGTGATGTGCTGGCACAACCACAAGATCCGCGTCATCGACAAGTCGGACGGCCGCGTCCGCGTGCTGCTCGGCGCCGGCGCCGGCTTCGCCGGCGACGGCGGCCCGGCCACGGCCGCGCTGGTCAACCAGCCGCCGCACGGCGTGCTCGACCCGAACGGCAACCTGTTCCTCATCGACCAGCGCAACCAGCGCATCCGCGTGATCTACAACTTCGCCACCGAGCGCGAGAACGCGATCATCGACACCGTCGTCGGCACCGGCACCGCCGGCTTCAACGGCGACGGCGCCGGCGCTGCAGACCCAGGTGAGCTTCCCGGCCGGCGGCAACCCCGAGCCGGCGAGCGGCATCGCCGCTCGGCGCCGGACGGCGCGCTCTACTTCTCCGACACCAACAACAACCGCATCCGCAAGGTCGTGTTCAGCGATCCGGGCACGTTCAAGAACGGCGTCGTCACCACCATCGCCGGCACCGGCGACAAGGGCTTCGGCGGCGACGGCGGCCCGGCGGTCGACGCGCAGCTCAGCTACCCCGAGGACATCGAGATCGGTCCGGACGGCAACCTCTACTTCGCCGACACCGACAACAACCGCGTGCGCATGATCGACCTGACCACCGGCGTCATCACCACCGTCGCCGGCACCGGCGAGAACGGCTACGGCGGCGACGGCGGCCAGGCCGCCGGCGGCGAAGCTCAACCGCCCGTTCGGCGTCGCCTTCGACCCGAACGGCGACCTGTACATCTCCGACACCTTCAACAGCCGCATCCGCAAGGTGAAGCGCTGAGTCGCCCGACGGTCCTCGCGCCGCGGGACCGTGCGGCGGGCCGCCCGGTCGACGCATCGCGCGATCTGTGCAGTCAGGCCGCTCGCAGTCCGCGGATGCCGATCCGCTTTGATACAGCTGACCGAACGCGGATGCTTCCTGATGCCGTGCTCGCGTCGCTCGCCTGCCTCGCCGCTGCTCGTCGCTGCTGCTCGCCGCGCCGCCGCGCGCCGTCTGTCCCGGGCGACTGCAACGGCAGCGGCACGGTCGACGTCAGCGAGCTCGATCCGCGGCGTCAACATCGCGCTCGGCAACCTGCCGGTCGGCCAGTGCCCGGCGTTCGACACCAACGGCGACGGCATCGGTGGCGGTGAACGAGCTCATCGCCGCCGTCAACGCCGCGCTCAACGGCTGCCCGGTCGAGCCGACCGCGACCGACGGCGACGCCGACCGCCGACGCCGACGGTCGACATCGAGCCGATCTTCCCCGCCGACTACCGCGACACCTTCGTCGAGGTGCGCGACTGCCGCCTCAGCATCGAGCACGGCGGCGTCATGATCCGCGTCCTCGCCAACCCGATCGCCGCCGAGCCCTACCTCGAACGCAGAACCCGCTGCCGGTCGGCAGCATCGTGGTCAAGGAAGAGTACGACGGCGTCGACTGCAGCAACGACGCCGAGCTGATGCGCTGGTCGGCGATGCGCAAGGAAGCGCCGGGCTTCGATCCCGAGGACGGCGACTGGCACTGGCAGCGGGTCGACGCGCCGTCGCGCCACGTGCGCTGCGACGACCAAGGGCTGCCCGGGCTTCGCCTGCATCACCTGCCACCGCGCCGCCGAGTGCGTGGCGCGCGACTACATGTGCACGGTCGACGACACGCCGCCGCGCGGCACGCTGCAGCCGGTGCTGCGAGAACCTGCCGGCGGCGCTGCTCTCGGTCTCCGGCACGCTCGCCGACCGACGTCTACGCGGTCGGCGCCGATCCCGAGGACGGCCGCGGTCCGCTACGTGCATCCACTACGACGGCAGCGGCTGGAAGCGGCTCGACACCGGCGCCACCGGCGACCTGTGGTGGATCAGCGTCACGCCGATCGACGGCGACTTCTACATGGCCGGCGACGGCGGCCTGATCCTGCAGTACGACCCGTCGAGCGAGACAGTTCACGCGCCACACGACGCCCGGCACGGCGACCGCTGTTCGGCATCTGGGGCACGGCGGCGGACGACCTGTGGGCGGTCGGCGGCGACGACGAGCCGGACACCGGCGGCGTCGTCTGGCACTACGACGGCAGCGACGTGGACGCGTGCAGGACGTCTCCGGCGTGCGTGCCGACGGCGATCGCCGACGCTCTTCAAGGTCTGGGGCCGCGCGGCCGACGACGTCTATGCGGTCGGCGAGCAGCGGCGTCGATCCTGCACTTCGACGGCGCGCGCTGGTCGCTCGCTCGACAGCGGCGTCACGCAACACGCTGTTCACCGTGCACGGCAGCGGCGCGGTGCTCGCCGCGGTCGGCGGCTTCTTCGCTCGACGGGCTGATCCTCGAGCGCAAGGACGACGGCACGCTTCCATGCGCCGCACGCCGTCCGGCGCGCCGCAGCTCAACGGCGTCTTCGTGCCGCCGAGCGGCGACGCGGTCGCGGTCGGCAACGGGCTCTCGGTCGCCGCGCGCGACGCCTCCGGCTGGACGCTGGTCGACGACGGCAGCGACGAGGACCGGGGCGCGACTTCCACGCCGTCTGGATCGACTCCGAGGACGGCATCTGGGCGGTCGGCGGCGACCTGCGATCGACCTGAGCCAACGGCGTCCTCGCCTACGGCGGCCCGCAGCAGGTCGCCGGCGGCCCGGTGCAGTGAGCGCCGAGCGCCGGCCTAGCGCCGATGCGGCGCTCGCTGGACGTCGCTGCGCGCGCTCGCGCACGGATCGCTCGACTGCGTGCTGACTCGCTCGCTGCGCCGATCCTGCTGCGCATCGCGCGGACTCGTGCTGGCCGCTCGCTCGACCGCGCCGGCCGCTGGCCTGCACCGGCGACTGCACGGCGACGGCGCGGTCACCATCGACGACCTGATCAGCGGCGTCAACATCGCGCTCGGCAGCATGCCGGTCGCGGCGTGCCCGGCCGCGACCGCAACGGCGACGGCACGGTGGCGATCGACGAGCTGATCGCGGCCGTGCGACGCGGCGCTCGACGGCTGCCCGGTCGACGCCGACGCCGACGCCGACCACGACGCCGACGTCGCCGACCGCCGCGCCGCTGCCGACTGCGAGGTCGACGGCGTCATCTGCACCGTCGCCGGCACCGGCAAGGCGCAGTTCGACGGCGACGGGCGGCCGGCGCTCGAGACCTCGCTGCTACTTTCCCGATCGACGTCGCCTTCGACCGCGACGGCCAGCCGCTGATCCTCGACTGGAACAACCTGCGCCTGCGGCGCATCAACGACGACGGCACGGTCGCGACGCATCATGGGCAGCGGACATCGAGGACTTTCCCGATCGACGGCGCGCTCGCCATCGACACGCCGCTGCACCACGCCAGCGACATCGAGTTCGACGCCGCCGGGCGACCTCTACGTCGCCGGCGACCACGTGCCGGTCGTGTTCCGCGTCGGCACCGACGATCGCGTCTTCACCGTCGCCGGCACCGCAGACCGTACGGCTACAGCGGCGACGGCGGCCCGGCGCTGCGAGGCCGAGCTGAGCACGCCGTTCGGCGTCCTGCCCGATGCCGCCGGCGGCTTCTACATCAGCGACGTCGACGCCAACGTCGTGCGCTACGTCGACGCCGCACGGCATCATCAGCACCGTCGCCGGCACCGGCGAGCGCGGCTACACCGGCGACGGCGGGCCCGGCACCGCGGCGCAGCTCGGCCGGGCCCGTCGCGCCTGCAGTTCGGTCCCGACGGCGACCTCTACTTCTGCGAGACCAAGAACCACGTCATCCGCCGCCTGCGCCCCGACGGCACCATCGACACCGTCGCCGGCACCGGCGCGCGCGGCTACAGCGGCGACGGCGGCCCGGCCACGCCGGCCCAGCTCGACACGCCGTACGACCTGCGCTTCGCGCCCAACGGCGACCTGTACGTCGCCGACACCGGCAACAACGTCATCCGCCGCATCGACACGACGCGGCATCATCACCACCGTCGTCGGCAACGGCGAGCCGGTCTTCGCCGGCGACGGCGGCCCGGCGCGCGCCTGCCTCGCTGCGCCGCCCCTCGGCGGTGATCTTCGACGCCGACGGCTCGATGTGGATCGCCGACACCTCGAACCAGCGCGTGCGCCGCGTCTGGCGCTTCCTCGACAGCCTGACGCCGTAGAGGCGGTCGCCCGTTGGGGCCGGTCTGAGACCCGCCCTGCACACGGTGATTCCTCCGGTGGTGAAGGAATCCACAAAATCAGCTTGACTCGGAACGCTCCCGCCGTGCTAGTCAAAACGATGGGGGAGAGTGATCGGCGCGTCCAGCGCCGAGGCCACGACAATCGGCACGATTCGGGTGCCTCTTCCAGCATGGCGGGAAAATCATGAGGGTGCAATCGATGCGACGGGCGCACCTCGCGCGGGTCCTGGCTTGCGCGGGCGCGCCGTGGTGAGGGGCGCTGCCATCAGCGCCGCAGCGCGAGCGGGGGTCGTCATGCTGACGTCGGCAGGTGGCAGTCGCACCTGGGGGGCTGTTGTCGCAGCCTTGGCGCTTCTGGCAGTGGCCTCGAACGCCTCGGGGCTGGTGATCACCGGCGGCCCGACCTACGCCCTGCCGGGCGGCGGGAGCTGCGCGGTGACGCCCGGCACGGTCACCACCGCGGGCACGGGCGCGGTGTTCACCTGCACCGGGGTCGTGCTCGGTGCCCACAGCAACGTCTACCTGGGCATCCGCAACGATTCGGCCCCCAACGGCAACACCATGACCGGCGCGGATCCGACGTCGAGCTCTGCGGCGGTGTTCCGCATCTCCAGCACGACGGCCACCTCGATCACCTACACCAGCACCACCACCGTCACCTCCCTCTCGGGGCTGCCGACCCCGCAGACGGTCACCAGCCGGTTGGTGATCACCGGCCCCGGCACCACCAGCGTGGTGGCCACCGGCGGCACCCCGGGCGGCACCGCCGGGAGCGATGGCGAGGGCGACGTCGTCAACGTCTTCCGGCTCGTCAGCGGCAGCTCGTTCACCTTCGACGTCGACATCCTCGCCAGCGACGCCTCCTTCGGCCTCGGCCAGGCGTGCCCGGCGGTCTACGACCCCTCGCACGCCGGGGCGGGCGCCGGCGGCGACCGCAGCCGCGTCGACCTGGCCTTCTACTACTCGGACTGCGGGGACGGCATCATCGACAGCCCCGAGGCCTGTGACGGCGGCGTCGTGCTGCAACACCGGAATGCCGAGCGGCGGCGGCTGCACGTTCAAGGCGACCGGCACCGTGTGCCGCGCCTCGGGCGGGGTCTGCGACGCGCAGGAAGTATGCACCGGCGCGGCCTCGACCTGTCCGGCCGACGGCAAGGTCGCCAGCGGGACGGTCTGCCGCGGCTCGGCCGGCATCTGCGACGTGCAGGAGGTCTGCAACGGCGTCGCCGACGCCTGCCCGGCCAACACCTTCGTGGCCACCGGGACGCTCTGTCGCGCCTCGGCGGGGATCTGCGACGTGCAGGAAGTCTGCACCGGCTCGGGCGCGGCGTGTCCGGCCGACACCTTCGTGGCCACCGGGACGCTCTGTCGGGCCTCGGCGGGGATCTGCGACGTGCAGGAAGTCTGCACCGGATCGGGCGCGGCGTGTCCGGCCGACGCCTTCGTCGCCACCGGGACGCTCTGCCGGGCCTCGGGGGCGTCTGCGACGTGACGAGAAGTCTGCACCGGCTCGAGCGCCGCCTGTCCGGCCGACGCCTTCGTGGCGACCGGGACGCTCTGTCGCGCCTCGGCGGGGTCTGCGACCTGGCCGAGGTCTGCGACGGGTCGACCGACGCCTGTCCGGCGGACGCCAAGCAGGCGACGGGACCACCTGCCGCGCCTCGGCGGGCATCTGCGACGTGGCCGGAAGTCTGCGACGGGACCGACGCGGCCTGTCCCGCGGACGCGAAGGTGGCGAGCGGGACGACCTGCCGCGGCTCGGCCGGGGTCTGCGACGTGGCGGAGGTCTGCGACGGCAGCGCGCCGGTGTGCCCGGCCGACGCGAAGGTGGCGAGCGGGACGACCTGCCGCGCGCTCGGCTGGCGTCTGCGACGCGGCGGAGGTCTGCGACGGGAGCGCAGCGACCTGCCCGGCCGACGCCAAGGTGGCGAGCGGCACGACCTGCCGCGCCGCGGCCGGCTCCTGCGACCTGGTCGAGGCATGCGACGGGACCTCCGACGCCTGTCCGGCGGATGCGGTGCAGCCGAGTGGGTTCGTCTGCAACGCCGGCTCGGCCGACCTGTGCGATCCGGACGAGACCTGTGACGGCTCCGCCACGAGCTGCCCGGCGGACACCGTCGCCGCGTCGGGAACGATCTGCCGCTCCGGCTCGGGCGACCTCTGCGATCCGAACGAGGTCTGCAGCGGGGTCGCCGACCAGCCCTGCCCGGCGGACGTGGTGAGCGCATCGGGGACAGTGTGCAACCCCGGCTCGGGCGACCTCTGCGATCCCGACGAAGTGTGCTCCGGCGCCGCCGGAGATCCCTGTCCGGCCGACGCCGTCTCGCCGTCGGGCACGGTCTGCGATCCGGGCTCGGGCGACCTCTGCGATCCCGACGAGCTGTGCTCGGGGATGGCCGACGATCCATGCCCGGCGGACACGGTCACGTCCGTCGGCACGCTGTGCCGCGCCGGCTCGGGCGACGTCTGCGACCCGGACGAGGAGTGCACCGGCATTGCCGACGCCGCCTGCCCGCCGGACGCGGTGACCCCGTCCGGGACGGTCTGCAACGCCGGTTCGGGCGACCTCTGCGATCCGGACGAGGCCTGCACCGGCATGCCCGACCGTTCCCTGTCCGGCCGATGCGATCGCGCCCTCGGGGACGGTGTGCGACGCCGGCTCGGGCGACCTCTGCGATCCCGACGAGCACTGCTCCGGTCGTCGCCGACCAGGCCTGCCCGTCCGATACCGTGGCGCCGTCCGGCACCGTGTGTCGCCCGGCTCGGGCGACGTCTGCGACCCGGACGAGCAGTGCACCGGCGTCGCCGACGAGGCGTGTCCGGCCGACGTGGTCAGCGCCTCGGGAGTCGTCTGCAACGCCGGCTCGGGCGATCTGTGCGATCCCGACGAGGTCTGCAGCGGCAGCGCCAACCAGCCGTGCCCGAGCGATACGGTAGCGCCGCCGTCGACCGTCTGTCGCGCCGCGGCAGGGGTGTGCGACGTCGCCGAGCACTGCAGCGGCGTGGCCGATCAGGCCTGCCCGGCCGACGCGGTGCAACCGACCACCACGGTGTGTCGCGCCACGGCCGGGGTCTGCGACGTCGCCGAGAGCTGCGACGGCAGCGGCGTGGCCTGCCCCGCCGACGCCTTCCAACCGAGCTCGCTCGTATGCCGTGCCTCGGCAGGGATCTGCGACGTGGCCGAGACCTGCACCGGGACGAGCGCCGCGTGCCCGGCCAACGCCTTCCAGCCGACCTCGCTCGTGTGTCGGGCCTCGGCGGGCGTCTGCGACCTGGCCGAGAGCTGCAACGGTGTGACGGCGCGCCTGTCCGGCGGACGGGAAGAGCATCGCGGTGTGCCGCGCGGCGGCGGGCGTGTGCGACCTGGCCGAGACCTGCGACGGCGTCGCCAACACCTGTCCAGCCGATGCCAAGAGCACGGCGGTGTGCCGTGCGGCGGCCGGCATCTGCGACGTCACCGACAGCTGCGACGGCGTCGGCGACAACTGTCCGGCCGACGTCCTGCAGCCCAACGGTACCTCGTGCGCGGACGGCTTCTACTGCAACGGCGCCGAGACCTGTCAGGCCGGCAGCTGTGTCGACAATCCCGACCCGTGCGTGATCTGTGACGAGGGCGCCGACATCTGCCTGAACGAGTTCTGTGGCCTGTCGCCGCAGCCTTCGTGTCGCACGGCCGCCAAGACCCTGCTGCTCATCAAGAACAAGGACAACGACGGACGCGACAAGCTGATCTGGAAGTTCATCCGCGGCCAGTCCACCTCGTTCCTGGACTTCAGCGACCCGACCAGCAGTGCGCGCTACACGTTCTGTCTCTACGCCGGCGCCACCGAGACGCTGGTGCAGGAGATGTCGATCGACCCGACCCTCGGCGGCTGGGGTGTCTCGGGCGGCAGCAAGTACGGCTATTTCGACCCGCAGGGGCTGCAGGATGGTGCCTACAAGATCAAGCTGCGGCCAAGCGGCGTGAACCGGACCAAGATTCTCGTCAAGGGACGCGGCCTGAATCTCGGCGATCCACTGTACCGGCCAGTGCTGCCTCTGCCGGTCAAGGCGCAGCTCGTCAACGAGCAGACCGGCATCTGCTGGGAAGGCACGTACAACTACCCCTTCAAGAACAACCCGGATCTGTTCCGCGCCGACCAGTGACGCCTGCAGCCGGCGAGCACCCCGATTTGGGGGCCAGGATTTGGCCGTGGCGACCTGAAGGTCGCCGCCCCGGCACCCAAACTGAGACGCCGCCAAGATTTCTCTTGACGATTCGGACTGGCTATTGCATTGCTCGGCTAGGGACAAAGCACCCGGGGACGCCCGTGTCGGCGGGCGCGGAAGAACAGGGGGGAACATGACGAGACGATGGCTTGCGGCACTATTGGTTTTTGCCGTGCTCGGACTGCCGACGCTGTGGACGTGGGAGGGCTGACGCCGTGCAGCTCCCCAAGCGGCTGCCCACCCTGTCCGGAGTGCCAAACTCCCACCTGCTCGGGTGCCACGACGTTCGCCGACGGCACGTGCGGTTGCGCCGCCGTGAGCAACGGCACGGGGTGCACCAGCGACAACAACCCGTGCACCGTCGACCAGTGCGTCAGCGGATCCTGCAACCACGGGACCGCGACCGGCGGCAGCCCGGTGTGCCGTCCGGCGGGCGGCGTCTGCGACGTGGCGGAGAACTGCAGCGGCACGGCCTGCCCGGCGGATGCCAAGCGGCCGACCAGCTTCATCTGTCGCGCCTCCGGTGGTGTCTGCGATCTGCAGGAAACCTGTGACGGCGCCGACCAACGCGTGTCCGTTTGATCAGAAGGTGCTGTTCGGTACGACCTGCCGTGCCGCCGCCGGCGTGTGCGACGTGGCAGAGGCCTGCGACGGAACCAACAACACCTGTCCCGCGAATGCGTTCCAGCCGTCGAGCCAGGGGTGCCGCGCCATCGCCGGCATCTGCGACGTCGACGAGTTCTGCACCGGTTCCAGCCCGACCTGCCCACCCGACAGCTTCCAGCCCTCGGGCACGATCTGCCGCGCCGGGTCCGCCGGCGAGGTCTGCGACGAGACCGAAGTCTGCACTGGTGGCTCGGCGACCTGTCCGCCTGACCTTGTCATGCCGTCCAGCACGCTGTGTCGCGCTTCGGCCGGTGTCTGCGACATCTCGGAAAATCTGCGACGGTATCGAACAAGTTCTGCCCGGTCGACGGCTTCGTCGTCATCGGTACGACCTGCCGTGCCTCGGCGGGCATCTGCGATCTTGCCGAGGCCTGCACGGGCAACACGGCGGCGCTGTCCGGCGGATGGCAAGCAGACCAGCGGCACGCTGTGCCGCGCGTCGGCTGGCGTCTGCGACCTGCAGGAAGTCTGCGACGGGTCGACCAACAACTGCCCGGCCGACGCCGTCCGAGCCGAGCGGCACGGTCTGCCGTGCCTCGGCCGGCGTCTGCGACGTCGCCGAGGTGTGCGACGGCGTCGCGACGAGCTGTCCGGCGAATGTGCTTCCAGACCGGCGGCGTGTGCAACCCCGGCTCCGGCGATCTCTGCGATCCGGACGAGATCTGCAGCGGGTTGAGCGCGTCGTGTCCGGCCGACACCATCACGCCGTCCGGGACGGTGTGCCGCACCGGTTCCGGTGACGTCTGCGATCCGAACGAGGCCTGCACCGGCGTGGCCGACCAGCCTGCCCGGCGGATGTCGTGAGCCCGACCTCGACCCTGTGCCGCCCCGGCTCGGGTGACCTCTGCGACCCGGACGAGTTCTGCCCCGGCATTCCGAGCGGGACCTGCGCCGCCGACGTGGTGGAGCCGACCTCGACCGTATGCCGCCCAGGCTCGGGCGACGTCTGCGATCCGGACGAGTTCTGTCCGGGTGTGCCGACCGGCACCTGCGCGGCCGACGTGGTCCTGCCGTCGAGCACGGTCTGCAACCCCGGCTCGGGCGACCTCTGTGATCCGGACGAGGTCTGTCCGGGCGTGCCGGCCGGCACCTGCGCGGCCGATTCGGTTGCGCCGAACACCACCCCGTGCCGTGTCGCCGTGGGCGTCTGCGACGTGACCGACAACTGCCCCGGCGTCGCCGATGCGGCCTGTCCGGCTGATGGCAAGCAGCCGAGCGGGACCGTCTGCCGCGCCGCGGCGGACATCTGCGACGCGGTCGAGGTGTGCAACGGTGTCGCGAACACCTGCCCGGCCGATGCGGACCTGACGGACGGCAGCTCGTGCTCGGACGGCCAGTTCTGCAACGGCGCCGAGACCTGTCAGTCGGGCGTGTGCACCGACGGGGCCGATCCGTGCATCCTGTCGGCGATCTGCAACGAGAGCACCGACATGTGTCAGACCGACGCCTGCCCGGCCACGCCGCAGACCTGCCAGACGTCGCTGAAGTCCAAGCTGCTGATCAAGAACAACGCCACCGATTCGAAGGACAAGCTGATCTGGAAGTTCATCAAGGGGACGACGTCGACGACCCAGGCGGACTTCGCCAACCCGGAGACGCACGGCCAACTACGTGCTGTGCATCTACGACGACATCAGCGGCACGCCGACGCTGCGCGGGACGATCACGTGCCGCCGAACAGCACGAAGTGGAACCCGATCTCCACCAAGGGCTACAAGTACCTCGACACGAGCCTGGCGGAGGACGGCACGCAGAAGATCATCGTGAAGAGCAGCCAGAGCGGCAAGACCAAGGCGATCCTGAAGGGCCGCGGGCGTGAACCTGCCCGAGATCATCAACGCGGGCGCGCTGACCATGCCGGTGCGGGCACAGCTCTACAACTACGGCACCGGCCTGTGCTGGCAGGGCACCTACAACGACGGCCACGAAGAACACGACCGCGATCTTCAAGGCCAAGCAGTAACGCTGAGCAGAACCGAACGGGGCACGGCGTGAGCCGTGCCCCCTGCAATCGAAACGGCGCCGTGGGTCACCCCGGCGCCGTTCTCGTTTCAGCCGTCCGCGTCGCCGCGTGCTGGACCCCGAGCGAGACGGATGCGTTCATGGGCGCGCGCCTTTCTCCGCCGATCGCGGCGCGATATGTTCGCCACGATGCGTGTCGACGTTGCCCGCGAGCACGGAGGGCGTCTCGACGGGGCGATTCAGAAGCTGCTGTCGGCCGAGCCCTATCTCGCCTACGCAAATTTCCCGCCGATCGCTCGGCGTGAAGGGGCGTTGCTCGCTCTGCACGTGCGGCACTGGCTGGCCGCGGCCGATCTGGCCGGTGTGCTGGTCGCCGCGACGAGCACGATCAGCCGCTCGCCATGCTCCGTCTCGAACACCGGGATTTCGAGTCGCAGCACTTCGGCAGCTTGATTGCGCGGATCGATACGCCCGCTGCGCTGCCCGACGAGGAGATCAGACTGGCCGCGCTGCGTCCGCTCTACGCTGCCGCCAGCGCGCTCCTGCCCAGCGCGGCTACCAGCACCTGACGGCAGCGTCGTCCACCCAGGACCGTATTGCCGGCTGGGCCACTCAGGAGGTCGGCGCGTTCCACGTCGGGACGAGGATCTCCTGGATGCAGGCGCTGCTGGGTCGCGTTGCGCCGCCCGACCTGCCGCCGAACCTGCGCATCGAGGTCTACGACAAGACGACGGTCGCCACCCTCGCTGCCAGTGCGTGGCGGCGACTGCTCGACTGGACGCGCGAGGCCTTCGATCGCGGCCCGTTCGTGTTCGACCTCAACGTGCCGCGCGAGCGCGCCGCCGCGCGTCTACCAGGTGTGGACGCAGAAGGCGATGACCGGGGAATGGGCGGACGCGTGCTCGTGGTGCGAGACGGCGACGAGAGTCGTCGCCTTCCACACCATGATGCTCCTGCCCGACCTGTCCGAGGCGGCCGGTGTCGGCATTCTCGGGCGCGGGATCGGCGGGACGCTGCCGGGCTATCGCGGTCTGTTCACCGCGCTGCAGAGGGAGACCGCCGCGGTGCGTCCGCTCGGCGCCGGTTTTCTGGAGAACGAGACGCAGGCGGCGACCATCCAGAGCATCCAGGTGTTCGGTCAGGCTCGGCCACCAGTGCATCCGCTCGACCGCGAGCTTCCACCTGCGCTTGGACAGCGAGCGACCGCCCGTAGCCGCGCGATGGCCGCACGCCGGCGAAGCACGGCTGACCCAGCGCTTGCGCGCGTGCGCATAGCCCCGCGGCTACGGAGACGCGGCAACCGCTGTCTCAAGGAGAGCCTCCATGGTCGCACCGCGTTTGGTCGAGGCCGTGGTCCGCTGGGTGGGCGAACCGAGCGGCCACAAGGGCCGCGACTACACTTGTCGACCGTCTGCAAGGACCGGGCGATCAGGCTTGCTGTGCGCAGCTGACGACGTGGTCGCTGAGCACCGGCAGCGACTCCATGCTGGAGGCGTCGCGCATGATCGCCGGCAGCTGCGACGGGGCGTCGGCGGCGCCTCCCAGGTAGTGCCGCGCGCGTCCTCGTCGCCGATCGCCTCGCGGCGCGTGCTGGCGTCGCCGCGCGCGGCGCAGCAGGCCGCCTTCGACGTAGGTGTGCAGTCCCGAGCTGAGCATCACTTTGTAGCCGAGCTGGCGCTTCAGATAGATCCAGGGCGTCGCCGTTCGTCGCCCGGCCGATGCCGAGCACGCCGTCGGCGATCCGGCGCATGACGTTGGGCCAGCTCCACATCACTCCGACGGCCGCCCGCACCTCGGCTTCCAGGTCGGCGGTGACAGCGTCGGATGCGACGACCATCGGGCGCTGGAAGTACTCGTTGAAGTCGTCGCCGATCAGCGTGCCGTCGCGGAAGGCGCGGGCGTAGTCCTCGGAGCCGGGCAGCGGCGCGAGAAAGAAGAACGTCGCGACGTCGGCGCCGATCGCGAGCAGATCGCGCGCCGCCTCGCGTGCCGACGCCGCGTTGTTCGGCGCCGAAGCCGACGATGTAGCCGCACTCGACCGACGCGCCGATGTCGTGCCAGGCGTCGACCGCCGTCCGATAGCGCTCCACCAGGCGCCGGCGCGCCGCCGCCGGTCGTCGTCGCCGGCGCGTCGCGTGCACGTCGACCCGGTCGCGATTGACGCCCTTGTGCATCTCCTGCAGGACGGCGTCGTTGGTGCTCTCCAGGCCGATGTAGACGTGCGCGACGCCGGCGGCCTGGCAGAGGCGGAGGAACTCGCGCGTGCGCGCGCCGCGCGCCGAGTCCTCGCCCGCGTAGCAGGTCGACTCGACGTCGAGGATCACCGACAGCGAGAACCGGAGGCCCGTCGGCGCGCACCGCCGCCAGCCGCTCGAGCAGCTCGAGGTGGCGCGGATTGCGGACGAAGTTGTCGTCGGTGAAGCTGAAGGCGCGCACGCCGTCGCGGCGCACGCGCTCCATCATCCAGGCGACCAGCCGCTCGGGGTCGCGGCCGCGCACCGTGCGGCCGAAGACGTTCTTGATCACGCAGAAGCGTGCACAGAAAGGGGCAGCCGCGCGAGCCGTCGATGAAGAGCTGCGACGGGATTGACGTAGTGCCGCCGGCAGGCGCGCGGGATGTGCGGGAAGGGCACGTCGGTGATGTCGGGCGCGGTGATGTACGAGGTCGCCGCCTTCACCCGCAGCCCCTGCTCGGCGCTGATGCGGTAGACGGTTTGCAGGCGTCCGCGCAGCGCGTCGTCGATGATCTCGTCCCAGATCGGCTCCACCTCGCCGATCGCGACGTGGACGCCGCAGGAGACGAGGAAGTCGACCGACGGGCCGTGCGCCGACAGGTGCACGCCGCCGGCGATGCACCTCGATGCCCTTCGCGCCGCGCCATCAGCGCGATGTCGCGGGCGCGCGGATAGGTCACCGTCTGCACGCCGCAGAGCATCAGCACGAAGCGCTGGCCCGCGCGCCGCCGCCGCGTCGCGCCAGCGCGCGCAGCAGCGCCGGCGTGACCGCCTCGCGGACGTGCTCGTCGAAGAACTCGTAGTCGATGCGCGCCCGGCCGGCATGGCGCCGGTTGTAGTCCTCCGCCAGCCCGGCGAGCGCGCCGAGCGCGCCGTTCGGGCTGATGCCGATGCGGAACACCACCACGCCGCGCCGCGTCGTAGCGCGACGGCGCGACCAGGACGGTTCGCAGTTCGCGCATGTCGGCCGCTTCGGTCGAGGCGCCGTCAGGCCGCCCGGCGCTCCATCTCGCGGCAGCGCGGCCGTCGTGCGGCGGCCGACGCGTGCTCTGACCGCGTCGAACGTGTCGTGGTAGGCGGGATGGTTCGTACCCATCAGGCGGTCCCAGTAGTTGAACCAGTTGCCGTAGTTACAGCCCGACGTGGCGGTGGTGCATGTTGTGGTGCGTCGAGGTGTTGAACCACTGCAGCGAGCGGATGGCGGGTGAAGCCGCGCGGATAGAACTCGTAGCCCGAGTGGGCGATCGAGGCCGATGACGAACATGCAGCCCGCCGGCGGCGGCGAGCGCCAGCGGATGGATCGGGACGAACAGCGACGAAGAGGATGAAGTACGACGTTGCCCATGAAGGTCTCGACCGGATGGTGGGCAAAGGCGGCGAACGGCGGTCGGATTCGCGACGTGGTGGTGCACCGAATGCACGTGCCGGAACAGCCACGGCGTGTGCAGCCAGCGGTGCTGCCAGTAGATCCACGTGTCGTAGCCGACCACGCACAGGAAGATCGACACCGCGAGATACGACCCATCCCGTGCTCGCCGATGTCGAAGTACATGCTCGAGTGGCCGTCGCGGATGAGCTTGTAGATGAGCAGCGTCGACAACCCGGTGCAGGCGGCGTTCAACAACGACCAGCGGATCTCGTAGCCGACGTCGCGGGAGCGACGGGAAGGGGATCGCGTGCTGGATGCGGTATGCCGATCCAGCGCTGCCTGAAGGCGACCTGGAAGACGACGTAGATGCCGCCGGCAAGCGCGAAGTAGCGCAGGCAGAACCCGGCGAGATAGCTCACGTAGGCCCCGAAGGTGGGCTCGAATGTCTCGCTCGCCCCCATGTTCTCCCCGTCAATCCCGATGCTGATCCCGACGGCCAATACCAGCCCCGCGCGTGCAAATCGGCGTGGCGAATCGCGCCGGCTGCTCAACGTGTACACGGTTCAGCCGCGACGTCGCAAGCAATATCTCCAATGCTGGCGGGACGCCCCTCTGGCGGAGTGGAGGCGGCCGTCTCGGCCGCAGGAGGCGCACACAGCGCCTCCGTACCCAAAGTTTCCAAGTCGAGCAACCGGCCGGAGTGGATGATTCTCGACGTCATCCCGGTCATCCGCCGGAACTGCGCCCGCTCGTGCCGCTCGACGGCGGCCGCTTCGCGACCTCCGACCTGAACGACCTCTATCGCCGCGTCATCAACCGCAACAACCGGTTGAAGAAGCTGATGGAGCTGAAGGCGCCCGACGTCATCATCCGCAACGAAAAGCGCATGCTCCAGGAAGCGGTGGACGCGCTCTTCGACAACGGCCGCCGCGGCCGCGTGCTGCGCGGCGCCAACAACCGGCCGCTCAAGTCGCTGTCCGACACGCTCAAGGGCAAGCAGGGGCGGTTCCGTCAGAACCTGCTCGGCAAGCGCGTCGACTACTCCGGCCGTTCGGTCATCGTCGTCGGTCCCGAGCTGAAGCTGCACCAGTGCGGGTCTGCCGAAGAAGATGGCGCTCGAGCTGTTCAAGCCGTTCATCTACAACAAGCTCGAAGAGCGCGGCCTCGTCGCGACCATCAAGCAGGCCAAGGAGATGGTGGAGCTGCAGCGTCCCGAAGTGTGGGACGTGCTCGAGGAAGTCATTCGCGAGCATCCGGTGCTGCTGAACCGCGCGCCGACGCTGCACCGCCTCGGCATCCAGGCGTTCGAGCCGGTGCTGGTCGAAGGCAAGGCGATCCGCATCCACCCGCTCGTCTGCACGGCGTTCAACGCCGACTTCGACGGCGACCAGATGGCGGTCCACATTCCGCTGTCGCCCGAGGCGCAGATCGAGGCGTCGGTGCTGATGCTGTCGACCAACAACATCCTGTCGCCGGCGCACGGCGCGCCGATCGCGATTCCGTCGCAGGACATCGTGCTCGGCTGCTACTACCTGACCAAGGCCAAGAGCGGCGCGAAGGGCGAGGGCCGCGCGTTCGGCAACCGACGACGTGATGCTGGCGCTCGAAGCGGGGAGCTCGAGACGCTGTCGCCGATCCGGCTGCGCTACACCGGCGAGCTGCAGGACCTGACCGTCGTCGCGACGATCAGGACGTGCTGCGCACCGAGTGCAGACGGTCGCGACAAGATCATCAACACGACGGTCGGCCGCGTCATCCTCAACCAGGCGCTGCCGACGGAGATGCCGTTCGTCAACGGCCTGCTGAAGAAGAAGGGGCTGCAGCAGCTCGTGCAGTCCTGCTACCTCAAGTTCGGCCTCGAGAAGACGGTCGAGATGCTCGACTCGCTGAAGAACCTCGGCTTCACCTACGCGACGCGGTCGGGCCTGTCGATCGGCATCGACGACCTGATCATCCCGAAGGAGAAGAAGCCGCTCGTCGCGCGACGCGCGACGAGGTCATCAAGGTCGAATCGCAGTACTCTCGAAGGCGCCATCACCAACGGCGAGCGCTACAACAAGGTCATCGCCATCTGGTCGGAAGCGACCGAAGACATCGCCAACGCGATGTTCAGCGAGATGGAGGAGATCGACAAGGAAGGCCGGCAGTTCAACCCGGTCTACATCATGGCCGACTCCGGCGCGCGCGGATCGAAGCAGCAGATCCGCCAGCTCGCCGGCATGCGCGGCCTGATGGCCAAGCCGTCGGGCGAGATCATCGAGACGCCGATCACGGCGAACTTCCGTGAAGGCCTCGCGGTGCTGCAGTACTTCATCTCGACGCACGGCGCGCGCAAGGGTCTGGCCGACACGGCGCTCAAGACGGCCGACTCGGGCTACCTCACGCGCCGTCTCGTCGACGTGGCGCAGGACGTCATCATCCACGAGCTCGACTGCGGCACGGTGGACGGCATCGAGAGCCCGGCCCATCGTCGAGATCGGGCGAGATCATCGAGCCGCTGCGCGACCGCATCATCGGCCGCACGACGCTCGAGAGGATCACCGACCCGTTCACCGGCAGACCGATCGTCGCGTAACGTCAGCGAGGTGATCGAGGAAGCCGTCGTCGGCGATTCAGGACGCCGGCATCGAGAAGGTGAAGATCCGGTCGGTGCTCACCTGCGCGTCGCGCCGCGGCGTGTGCGCGAAGTGCTACGGCCGCGACCTCGCGACCGGCAAGATGGTCGAGCTCGGCCAGGCGGTCGGCGTCATCGCGGCGCAGTCCATCGGCGAGCCCGGCACGCAGCTGACGATGCGCACGTTCCACATCGGCGGCACGGCGTCGCGCGTCTCCGAGCAGTCGACGCTCGAAGCGCGGAACGCCGGCACCGTCCGGTTCCAGGGCTGCAGGTCGTCAGGCGAAGGACGGCAACCTGGTCGTCATGAACCGCAGCGGTCGCTCGTCGTGCAGGACGCGAAGGGGCGCGACCGCGAGCGCTACCCGATCGTCTACGGCGCGCGCTCCTGGTGGAGGAAGGACAGGCAGGTCGAGCAGGGCCAGGTGCTCGTCGAGTGGGATCCGTACACCTTCTCGATCCTCACCGAGGAAGCCGGGCAGATCCGCTTCAAGGACATCCTCGAAGGCATCACGGTGCACGAGGAAGTCGACGAGGTCACCGGCCTCTCGCGCCTCATCATCGTCGACTCGCCGGACGAGAAGAAGCAGCCGGCGATCAAGTCGGCCAAAGGACGGCAAGGTCGACGGCAAGTACCACATGCCGTCCACGCGCACCTGATGGTGCAGGACGGCGAGATGGTGTCGGCCGGCGACGTGCTCGCGAAGATCCCGCGCGAGACGACGAAGACCAAGGACATCACGGGCGGTCTGCCGCGCGTGGTCGAGCTGTTCGAGGCGCGCAAGCCGCGCGAGACGGCGGTCATCTCGGAAATCGACGGCATCGTCAAGCACGGCGGCATCGTCAAGGGCAGCGCAAGATCATCATCGTCCCCGACGAGCCGGGCGCCGAGCGCGAGTACTCGCTGCCGCGCGGCGTGCACGTCAACGTGCAGGAAGGCGAGCGCGTCCGCGCGGGCGAGCCGCTGATGGACGGTCCGACCAATCCGCACGACATCCTGAACGTGCTCGGCGAGAAGGCGCTGCAGGCGTACCTCGTCAACGAAATCCAGGAGGTCTACCGGCTGCAGGGCGTCAACATCAACGACAAGCACATCGAGACCATCGCGCGTCAGATGATGCGGTGGGTGAAGATCGAGGACGTCGGCGACACCGAGTTCCTCGTCGACGAGCAGATGGACAAGTTCCGCTTCCTCGAAGAGAACGAGCGCGTGATCGCAGCCGGCGGACGTCCGGCGCAGGGCCGGCCGCTGCTGCTCGGCATCACGAAGGCGTCGCTCTCGACCGACTCGTTCATCTCGGCGGCGTCGTTCCAGGAAACGACGCGCGTGCTCACCGAGGCGTCCATCTCCGGCAAGGTCGATCACCTGCGCGGCCTGAAGGAGAACGTCACGATGGGCCGGCTGATTCCGGCCGGCACCGGCTTCGAGTACTACCGCCACGTGCAGATTGCCGGCGAGGATATTGAAGAGGAGATGGTGACCGAGCCCGAGGCCGTCCCCTTGGACGTCATTCCGGGTTACGACGAAGAAACCCGGGCGCTCTACGCCGGCGGCTCTCACCGAAGGCGAGCAACCGGGCCCCGAAGAAACCTTAGCCGAGTAGCTCAACGAAGAAAACAATCGGCGCGGTGGAGATCCTCTCCATCGCGCCTTTTTTATCGCCCGCCTACAACCGGCACCGCTCCACCGCTTTCTTCCATCCCGCGACCAGTTCGTCGCGCCGAGCTTTACGATCTTCGGCTCGATACACCCGATCCACTCGCCAGAACTTTTCCACGTCTCCCAGACTCTTGTAGAATCGAGTCGCGAGCCCCGCCAAATATGCCGCGCCCAGCGCCGTCGTCTCGATATCCGCCGGCCGCAGAATCGGGCACCCCAGAATATCGGCCTGGAACTGCATCAGAAAGTTATTGGCCGTTGCGCCGCCGTCGACGCCAACGTTCCGCTCTGCCCGCCGTCCGCCTCCATCGCTTCCACCAGATCGCGCGTCTGATAGGCGATGCTTTCAACCGCCGCACGCACCACGCGCGCTGCATCGGTACCGGCGGTAATGCCGCTCAAAATGCCGCGCGCGTTGGAATCCCAGTACGGCGCTCCAAGGCCGACAAAAGCAGGGACAAATAAGCTCCCCCGGTATCAGGGACCGATGATGCCACCGCATCTGTTTCCGCCGCGCTCGCGACGATCTTCATTTTGTCGCGCAGCCACTGCACCGCCGCGCCCGCGATGAACACGCTGCCCTCGACGGCGAACTGCGACGGTTCAAACACGTTCGCCGAGCCGCCCGCGTGGCCAGCAGGCGATGTTTCGATACCGGCCGGTGCCCGCCGGAATGCAGCAGCGCGAAGCATCCCGTCCCGTATGATTCTTCGACATACCCGGCCGGAAACAGGCCTGCCCGAACAGAGCGGCTCGCTGATCGCCCGCGATTCCCGCGATCGGAATCGCAGCGCCCAGATGTTCCGCCGACGTTGTGGCGCACACCCCGCTTGAGGGCGACGACGTTCGGCATCATCGATCGCGGCAGTCCGAAGAGCCCAGCAGCTCATCGTCCCAATCGCCCGTCGCCAGGTTCGGATCAGCATGGTTCGTGACGCATTGGTCGGATCGGTGACGTGCGCGCCTCCGTTCGTCAGCTTCCAGATCAGCCACGCGTCGACGTTGCCGAACAACAGATCCTGGGGATGATCCTTTGCCCCGTAATCGAGCAGCCAGCGAATCTTGCTGCGGAAAAATACGCGTCAATGATCAGCCGGTCTTGCCTTCGATCACTTCGCGCTGTTTGAGCGCCGCGCAATAATCCGCGGTGCGGCGGCATTGCCAGACGATGGCATTGGCTACCGGCTGACCGGTCTTGCGATCCCAAACGACCGTGGTTTCACGCTGATTGGTGATGCCGATCGCGGCGATCTCGCCGGCCTGATTCCCGCCACGGACAGAGTGCGGCGCGCCGCCTCAAGCTGTGCCAGCCAGATCGCGTTCGCGTCCTGTTCCACCCATCCCGGCTGCGGATAGAGGCATTCGATGGGACTCATCTCCATCGCCACCCGCCTGCCCTGATCGTCGACAACGCGGCGCGCGCGCTGGTGGTTCCCTTGTCAAGCGCAAGAATGAAAGGCACGTACGAATTATAATGGTAGTCTATGTTCTTTCGCCGGGCGACCATCAAGCAGTTGACCTTCGACGACCACATCGCGAACCTTTCGGAATACAAATTCCAGTCGAAACGCGAATCCGGCGGACGTGCCCGCATCACTCGCGCGGCCGCGGCGCCATGATTGAGGATGCCGGCAACGGCGCCGTGAAGGTGGATAAAGCTGGCGTTTTGGTCGGCAACGAAATCGCGCTGCTGGTAAGCCGTGGCTATCAGATGTTCCTGCGACGCCCTCGGGCAGGGAATTGCCCGCGCTCGCCCCGCATCTTCAGCGACTGCACGCCTTCGATGAGGATCTGCGCGAAGGGCTCGGCATCACCAGCCTGTACAATCTCTCGCTCGGCACCACCACCGATGAGCACCTGTACGATCGCGTGGAGGAGCGCGATGTGCCGCCGTAAGCGCGTCCCTGGGACAAGAAACCAGCCGTTTAATTCCAACGGCCTGCGTCCCAAAAAGGACGTTATGTTACGCTTCGACTCCCTACATCCTGCATGAATGACTCGAAACCACGTGTCTCGCCGGACCGTCCCACTATTGGTAAAGGTGCGCCGGCTCGAACCCGCTTTTATTCGTTTCCTTGCTGCTGATCGCCGATCCTTCGGTGCAACCGCCGCCGTCCCCTCTCGACTTGGGGTACCGGGCAAATGTACGATCTTCAATTCGACGCCGCGCATCACAGTTTTGAGACGTGGATGCAGCAGCATCCCGAAGATCCTTTGGGCCCCGTTTCCAATGCCGCTGCCTACCTGTTTGCCGAATTCGACCGTCTTCACATCCTGCAATCTGAATTTTTCCTGGATGACCACACGTTTCTGAATCGCGCCAGGCCGAATCCTGACCCGGGGCAAGCAGAAGTTCGATCAGGCGCTCAATCGCGCGGAATCGGCCTCCGACCGCGCGCTGTCGAGCAATCCCCAGATCAGAATGCGCAATTTGCCACTTTAATGCGGCTCGGGTTGCACGCCGATTATCTGGCGTTGATCGAGAAAAAATACCTGGCCTCTCTTACGGAAATTAAAACCGGCCGCGCGATGGCGGAAAAGCTGATCGCCGCCAACCCGCGTTATGGCGACGCCGACTCTGGCGATCGGCGTCGAGAACTATCTGCTGAGCCTCAAGCCCGCTCCGGTTCGCTGGTTCCTGCGCGTCGGCGGAGCGGAAACCGACAAGGACCGCGGCATCCAGAACCTCTCCTTGACCGCGCAAGACGGGCATTACCTGGTCCCCACGCGTGCGTGCTTCTCGCGGTGGCCGCGCTGCGTGATAAAAATGTTGCCCGGGCGAAGCAGTTGCTTCAGGATCTGGCGCATCAATTCCCCGATAATCCTCTTTATTCACAGGAACTGTCCCGTCTTCGCTAAAGTGAACTCCGGCCGAAAGGCAAAATCTCGCCTGAATTCCCATTCTATTGAAAGGCGTTGGGATTCGTGTTGTCTTTGCCACCAATCCATGGCCGTGAATGCTGCTTTCAGCATCTCCCGGTTGCGAGCGTTTCCAGACCCTCGACGTTCAGGAGCAGAGCGGCCATACCGTTTACCTGACGCATTGTCTTGCGAACGGATTCGACGATAGCGCCAACCTCGCCGGATTTTTGGGCGGCTCCCTGGTCCCTCCCTACGAATCGCTGTTCGGGCGGAATCTGTTGGCGTGGAATTTCCGCGACCGCGATCATCCGCTACGAAGTCGATGGCGTCGACGACACCGGCGCTGCCATCGCCATCAGTTTCTTCTACGTCCAGTAAATCTAATCGACCCGCATCGCCTCGATCGGATCGATGGCCGAAGCCCGCCGCGCCGGCAGGAACGCCGCGATCGCCGAAACCACCGCCAGGATTGCCACCGCTCCCGTCAGGGAGTACGCATCCAGAGGACTCACTTCAAACAGTGCCGATCGAAGCAACCGGTCCATCCCCACGGTCAAAATAAGCCCGATGATAATTCCCGCGGCGAACAGTCGCGTTGCGCCGGCCAACACCAGACCCACGATTCGCGACCGGTCCGCACCCAGCGCGAATCCCTGACGCCGATCTCCCTGGACCTCGCCGTCACCATCAGTGCGATCAGGCTATACAATCCCACCGAAGCGAGCAGCATTGCCGCGATCGCAAACAATCCTAGAAATCGCATATTGAGCCGCGGCTGTTCGAGCGCGTCGTCCAAAACGGTGTCCAGCATCTTTACTCCGAACACCGCGCGGTTCGGCGCGACATCATGAATCACCTTCCGGATTTGTTGCGTCAATGCCCGTGGATCGCCATGTGTGCGTACCAGATAGTCCGGATCGGGCCAAGCTCCCGCCCGCAGACATGCGTATACGTACGGCGATGGCGAAGCGCTCAGGCCATCCTCGCGTACATCTCCCAACACGCCGACGATCTCCAACCCAACGGTGGGACGGCCCGTCCTCCGCGAATGGAGATGCCTTCCCACCACGTTCTGGCCGTTGGCGAACGAATCGACGAAGCGCCGGTTCACCATCACCTTAGCGGGTTCTTTCGTGTCCCAGGGCTGCAGCGCCGGGCACCACCCGCCCGCCAAGAGCGGCGGAACTTTCAGCGCTTGCAGATACCCTCGTAACCGTCCGCTCGCCCACCGTGAACGTCGAGGCTTCCTGCGTGCTCGCCATCCCCTCCACCACCACCTGATAATTCAGCGTCGCGCCGGTGGCCGGCAGGAAATTAGTGAAGCCCGCCGCATCCACGCCGGGCATGCGCTGCAGCTCCTCCAGGATCTGCTGTTGCAGCCTGCCGATTCGGGAGCGATCTTCGTTCCACGCCGCGCCGACGTGAAACGCGATGGCGTGCGACGCATCGAATCCGGCACCGACCCGCGTCAGATTATAATAGCTGCGCAGCAGCAGTCCCGCGCTCGAAAGCAGCAAGACGGTGAACGCCAGCTGCGCCACCACCAGGGCCCTCTGCAATTGGCGATTTCCGCCCGACACGCTGCGCGACGATTCGGCGAGCATCGGCGCCGATGCTCGCCCGCGTCGATTGCAGCGCCGGAATCAATCCAAACAGGATCGCCGCGATCAGGCTCGCGAGCGCCGTGAACGCCAGCGCCCGCCAGTCAAAACGGAGCTCGGCGATCCTCGCGCAGATCGGCGAATAGTCTCGCCATCAATTTGACGCTGTAATATGCCGCGGCTCCGCCCAGCGCCGCGCCTGCCGCCGCGATCACCAGCACCTCGCGCATCACGGTCGCCACCACCTGACCTCGCGACGCGCCCACTGAGCTGCGCACCGCCATCTCCCGCTCCCGTTGATGCAGTTGCGCCAGCGTCAACCCCGCGATGTTCGCGATCGCGATCAACAGCAACAGGCCCACCGCGCCAAACACCAGCAGTAGGGTGCGCCGGTAATCGCCGACCTGCGCTTCTTTCAAATCGCGGACCATCGCCGACCAGTCTTTATCGGTCTGCGGAAACTGCTCGCCTAACTGGTGCTGCACCCGGGCCAGATCCGCCTGAGCCTGAGCGATCGTAACTCCCGCTTTCATCCGGCCCACACCCGAATAAAATCGCGCCTCGCGCATGCGCATCAGAAACGCGGCGAGCTGTGCCGGAAGCCACAAGTCGGTTGACGGCGCCATGAACTCCTTCGGCATCACCCCGACGATGGTGTACCCCCGCCCGCCGAGTACCAGTCGCTTCCCGACCACCTGCGCGTCCTGTCCGAACCGCCTGGTCCAGAATCCGTAGCTGATCACCGCCGATGCTGGTCCGCCTTCTACGTCTTCCTCCGGCGTGAACGTCCGCCCCAGCAGTGGAGCCATACCGAATACGTCGAAAAATCGCGGTGAAACCCGGCGGCCCGCGAGCCTTTCCGGCTCCGCTCCGCTGGTATCCGTGACATTTTCCGAGTACAGGCCGGCGATCGCGTCGAAGGACTGGTTCATCCTGCTCCAGTCCGCAAGCCGTGCCGGCGCGATCAGGCTATCTTTCTTGCTCTTCGACGGACTGGCCTCCAAAACCGTAACCAGCCGGTCTGAGCCGGGGTAGGGCAAAGGCTTCAAAAGTACTGTATCCACAAGAGAAAACAGCGCCGACGTCGCCCCCACCCCCAACATGAGCATCAGCACCGCCGTAATCGAGTATCCCGGCCGCCTTGCCAGCGCCCGCATCGCGATCTGCCATTGCTTCACGCCGAGTCTCCTTGTCCAGATGTCATACGATGAGACGGCGAAAAAGTTTCCCGGTTAGTTCCACTTGACGGAAAACGTGCCATAATGAGGGTGTCTTTGCGCGCATCCGTTCAATTGTCCGATGCCTACCGGGCGCCACGTTTCTCACTCTTCGAATGAGGTTCTCACGCGTTTGGCAAAGACGATTTCACTTGATTAGGACCATTTGTCTATGACCAATATTTTCGTCGGAAACCTGAGCTATCAAACGACGCAGGAAGATCTTCAGGCGGCGTTCGGAGCTTACGGAAACGTGGAGCGCGTTAACATCATCACGGATCGGGACACCGGGCAGCCGCGTGGGTTCGCATTCGTGGAAATGACCGAGCGGCGCGATGCCGAGAATGCCATCGCCTCGCTGAATGGCACGGAAATGAACGGGCGTGCTTTGAATGTCAATGAAGCGCGTCCTAAACCCGCCGGTGGCGGCGGTGGTGGCGGACGCGGCGGATACGGCGGCGGCGGTGGCAACCGCGGCGGCGGCGGCGGTGGTCGCGGCGGCAGCGGTGGTGGCCGCGGTTCCCGCTGGTAGCTTTCCGGATTTGAGGATATTCTTCCGTGCGCGGGCCGCGAGTTTGCCTGGCGGCCCACACCGGGAGTCTATCGATGTATAATCTGTAACCGAAAAGAGGTGAATTGCTTTGGCTGAAGTCCATCTCCAGGATGGCGAATCCGTCGAAAGCGCCCTGCGGCGTTTCAAGCGGAAAGTCCTCCAGGAAGACATTATTAAAGAGACCAAGCGCCACTCGTTCTATTTGAAGCCGGGCGAGAAGAAGCGCGTGAAAGCCGCGCTTGCACGCAAACGCAATCGCAAGAAACGTACTCGCGATACCGCGCCCGAACAGGCCCGGTAGGAGATACCCCCATTAGAGCGCGACCGGGTGCGACGCCGCAGTCCAAAGCGCCGCACTCTGGTTTTGCGATAGTTTCACCACATTCCGACCATGCAATACTTCGTTCGCACCATGGAGAAGCACAAGGAAAGCCAGCGGGTGTTCAGCCCGGAGTTGCCTTGCGCCGGTCTTGCCGAAGCCAAACGCCAGGCCAAGCGTCTCGTGCTCGAGTCCCCGCCGAAAATCATGCTCCAGGCCGATGCCTGTTTTCGCAATCGCGCCCAGGTCCGTACCAAGTATCGATGCTGGATCAATGAGCGCGGCGAATTTCAGGAACACGTTCTGGTTTAATTAGAACCGGTCTAATCACCACAGGTAATCCTTCGCTTCCGCCCGCCGCTCATAGTTGTCCAGCACGTGTACCACTCTCAACTTCTTCAGTTTCGTCGGCGATAACTGGCCGATCGGCACGTACAAGATCTTCCTTCCCAAATGCGACGCGATCGATTTGAAAATCGACCGCGGAGGCTTCGCCGCCACGTACACCACGAAATGCTCCACCGAATAATCGAGCGCGGCCATCAACAGTCGCTCCGGTTTGCTCTCCGCGAATTCGTAATCCAGGTCGGACCAAACGTCGTACAGACGCCTCGGCGGCAGCGTCATCAAGAATCCGCCGTACTCCGCCCGCCCGATGCCCGGACCCACCAGGTTCTCAAACGGAAAGGTCGAATAAAACGCCATGTCCGACTCGTTCTGATGTTCGCCCAGCCAGGTCGTCAGGTATTGATAGCGATCCTCCCGGTCCTCGTCGAAGATCACCACCACCGCCCCTACTTCGCCTGCCAGCCGGTCCGCTTTGCGCACGAAAATCTTCCGGCGGTGCCAGTTGCGGATGGTCTCGCGAATGTCGATGCCGTCTAAAATCGAAGTCGTAAACGGCTCCACGCGGACCCGCTCCTCGGACAAAAGCGCCTTCGCCTTTTGCTTTAAAAATCTTCCGTATTCCTCTATAACTAAATCCTCTGGCGGATAGGAACAGATCGCGTCCCCGGTCGTTTGCCGCGCCCATTCTCCGGGCGTCGATTCCTTCTTCCGAGGTTTCAATCCGGAGGGGCGCAGCCTCTGTTTCAACCGCGGAAGCCGCCTGCGGATCCGCAGACGTTTGGTGTTGATCCAGATCTCGCTCGCGTTCAGCCGGACCGTTTCAAGATCCGACACTTCGTGCTGGGCCAGATACCGATTAGCCATCTGCCAGACTTCCCAGCCGTAGTTGTCGTCGACGATGGAGCGCGCCGCCACCGCCAGATCGTATACGCCCGCCACCAGATCGCCGCTGATCGTGCGCCAGGTTGCGCGTAAAGCGCGCGATCATCCGCCGCTGCCAGTGCGCGAGCTTCTCCCCGGTCGATTGGGTGTACTTCGTCTCCGCCTCGCGCAGCAATTCGAGTTGCACGCGCGGCTTATCGAGAGTTTCTTCATTCTTCAGATCCAGCCGGAAAAATTCGTAGCGCTCCTGCAAATAAGGGTATTCGATGGTGATCTCCGCCAGACAGTCGGGATGCGGATTCAGCAGCCGGATATCGATATCGCCGGCGCGGGCGGCGGCGGCGATTGCGGCGCTTCCATCGCATCCAGCAGCGGGTCCAGCAGGTTCAGCGACGCCACCACGAACACCTGCGCCATCGGGATCCGCGCCCTGCAGCTTCCACGCCATGGCCGCTGCGTGCGCCGAAACCTCCTCGGTCCGGTTCTGCGGACACACCCGGTACGCTTCGACGTATTTATCCAATCCGATGCGCCGGATCGCATAAGTATCGGGATAGCTGTCCGGCAGATGAGGACGTTCGGCCGTGTCGGGCTCCAGAAAAATCACCTCCGCGCCGATTTCGTCCGCCGTTCGCAGCGCTTCCACGAACGGATCCGCCGGCTCCACGGGAACATAGATAGCCCGATCCTCGTCGTCTTCGTCGATGTACAGAATCACCGACATCTGCGGCAGGCGGTCCAGAGCGCGGCGATACATTGGCGCTAGAAATTCCGGCAATTCCACCGCGACAATCCGAGGTTTTTCGGCCAGCAGCAGCCGGCGCAGTTCGATCGAAAACTCCACTCGCCCGGGGACCACCGGGAAGTAGCGGAAGTGCCCCCGCGTCAGGCCGCCGGCCTTGACGTCAGCTTCGAGCGACATAGCGCAGGGCCTCTTCGCCGAGCGTTTGCACAATCGCCGTGCGCAGGATTCTCGCGATCCACCGTCTCGCCGCGTTCCATGCCCATCTTCATGGCGAAGCGCGCGATGTTGATGCCGTCGCGCACCGTGTAGCGCTCGTCGGAGGTGTGCGCGGACTGCAGGAAATCGGTTACGTAATTCAAAATATGATCGTCGCCGAAGGGCAGATTTTCCTTGCAGGATCGCGAACTCCTCGTGCCGTTCCGGAAAATCGATCAGAATTTGCGGCTGCAATCGAGAATGAATATACTCCGGCAGATCGAACGTACTGGCATCGTCATTCATCGTCGCCACCATCCGGAATAAAGGATGCGCCTTGAGCTTGACCCCCGCCACGATCGATTCCACATAGCGGCGATTATCCAGCAGCGGCGCGAGGCTGGCCCAGCTTTTCTCGCTCATGCGATTTCCTTCATCGAGGATCGCGACCCCACCGCGCAGCATCGCCGACACCAGCGGCGACGCGACGTAGCGCAATTTCGCTTCGCCTTCGATCACCGGCGTGATCAGCAAATCCTCAGGACGCGTATCCACGGTCGCCTGTAGAATATAAACCTCGCGTCCCAGCCGCTTAGCCGCCGCGTATGCGAGCGTGGTCTTGCCTACGCCCGGCTTTCCCAGCAACCGCGGATTCATCGGCAGATCCTGCGGGTCGACCACCAGCCATGCGGCCAGCAGTTGCCGCATTACTTCTTCCTGGCCCACCCAAGTCACCGGCAACTCGTCCGCATGCGCCAAGTGCAGCGATATTCCTTCGATCTCAACGATCATGTGTATTCAATTTAACAGACAGCCCGTTCCGGCATGAGCCGGGACCGAAGGAAGCGGACGAAGGGGATTCGGTCGCCGCCTACGATTGCGTTATTCGCTAGCCGGCGAGCTGGATGCCGTATGCCGCGGCTTCGCCTTGTGCGCGAGCGTCGTGGTTCTGCGGTGCGCCGTATTGCTGGCCGCGACCTTGGTCGCGCCCGGGTGCGAGGCTGACGCCGTCCGCTTTACCGGACGATGCGCGGCGGTATGGACGGGCACGCGATCGCCCGGATACGCGATCGGCACCGCGACGAACCCACCCGCTTCCGGCAATTCGTCGTTGTTGATTTCGGCGAGCGTTGCGCTCGATGTCTTAAAACGTTTCGCCAGCGCCGCGAAGGTTTCCCCGGACTCCACCCGATGCAGGCGCCACGCGTCACGCTCATTGCGCGGTACCACCGAAAACGCCGCCTGCACCTCCGGCAGCGTTCCCTTGGGGACGTGCATGCTGTAGCCCGCGGGAGCAACGGTCCGTATCAGCGCGGGATTCAGCTCCTTCAGTTCGCTCACCGGCCGGTCGACAGCATCCGCGATCAGCCCGATGTTGGTCGGCGACTGCAATTCGATAGTGTCGGTCTCCACCGGACGATCCACATCGAGATCGTCGAGCCCGTAAGCCGTGGCGTTTTTCGCCATGATGGTCATCGCCAGAATCACCGGAACGTAATTGGCGGTTTCCTTGGGCAGCACGTTGCGGCGGCGCAGTTCCCAGAAATCGGCGTAACCGGTGCGGGCCACTGCATGATCCACGCAGCCCGGTCCGCAATCGTAAGCCGCCAGCGCCAGATACCAGTCCCCGAAATGGGAGTAAAGATCGTGCAGATGCTTGGCCGCGGCGCGCGTCGCTTTTTCGGGGTCCATGCGATCGTCCGTGGCGGGTGTCTGATGCAGACCGTATTCATTGCCTCGAAATTTGGCGAACTGCCACAACCCGACGCACAGTTTATTGGACATCGCGCGCGGCAAAAATCCCGACTCGGCCTGCGCCACGAAAATCAGCTCCTGCGGCAGGCCTTCTTCCGTCAGGACGCGCTCGATCATGGCCTTATAGCGACCCTGGCGCTTCAAGCCAGCAGCGATGATTTTCTTGCCGCGATCGGTGGAAAAGAAGTTGATCGCGCCGATCACCGCGTCGCTCTCCTCGAGCGGAAGCTGCGACGTGGTGGCAGTCACCTGCTCGCTGACTTTGTTCTTTAGCGAAGGATCCACCGGGAAGGTCATTTCAAGGATGCTGTCGAGGGGGGCTTTATCGTAGGAAACCTGATCGGGCTGGGTGGCGGCGAACTGATCTGCGTCGTAGCGGTAAATCGAATCGACCAGATCTTCCAGGCGTCGGTCCAGTCGGGCCCGGTCGGGGGCGTTGTCCGGCGCGGCCAGCAGGACGGCCAGCGCGCGGTCGAACTCCTTGCGCGCGTCGTCGATGCGCCCTTCCTGAAAGGCGGCCTTGCCCGCATTGAAATGATCGTTGGCGGTCTTCAGAAGGAAGTCAGTGTCAGTCGGCTTGGGCGAGGGTACCAGCGGCAGGCTCGTCGAGATCGACGGCGCTTCATTCGAGTAGAGATTGGAATCGAGCCGCGGCGGGTCAGGAACCGCCTCCTCACCGGCCTGCGGAACGTGATTCTGGGGAGGCAGCAGGAAGGTCCGAAACTGTTGGGGACGGCTTGTCAAGGCGCAACTGGAAACAAAGCTGACGCCTGCGATCAAAGCAAGCCCAACCGGGACGCGGAGATTACCGGTGGATCGCATTTATAAACCATTGAGTTTAACAGAACGATGACGGCCGCCGTCAACCAGGCCCTCTCTAAGATGGCCTAAGGGGTTCCACCTAAGACGGCTGGGTCGCCCTGTTCTTACAATAAGCAGGTGATGAAGAGCTATCGCAAAGAGTTGTGGTTCGAAATTCCGGCGCGGCGGGCGCTGATCAATATCACCCGCCAGGTGGAGTCGTGCCTGGCCGAAAGCGGCGTTCAGGAAGGATTGGTCCTGGTGAACGCGATGCACATCACGGCGTCGGTGTTCATCAACGACGACGAGAGCGGCCTGCATCAGGATTACGACAAGTGGCTCGAAAAGCTCGCGCCGCACGAGCCCGTGAGCCAGTATCAGCACAACCGAACCGGCGAGGACAATGCCGACGCCCACATGAAACGCCAGATCATGGGCCGCGAAGTGGTGGTGGCGATCACCAAAGGCAAGCTCGATTTCGGCCCCTGGGAGCAGATTTTCTACGGCGAATTCGACGGCCGGCGCAAGAAGCGAGTGCTGGTGAAAATCATCGGCGAATAGCGGCGCCAAACTCATCGGACCTCCTGGAAGAATGTTAGTCCGCGAGCCGATGAGTAGTGCCCGATGTATCCGCCAAGTGTTTGAATCCCGGAACCATAATCGTCCGGGATTTAAGGGGACCGAACCGTTAACGGCGCCGGTCGCGAAGGTCGCGGAGACGGCTCAGGTCGTCGGTCAGGATTTCCCGATCGTCGCGCCGCAGACGGTTGTCGCGAAGCACGCGGGTCAGGGCGTCGATCACGTCGTCGAGTTCGCGACGATCCCAGCGGCCGGAGGCGTACTGGCCTTGCAACTCATTAAGCTCCTGCCGGGTGCGCTGGAGCCGGTATTGATCGGCTCCGATGGGGAAGGTCACCGATTGGACGTGCTCGACGTCCTCGCGGACCCGGTCGAACAGGCGATCCCGCCAGTGTTCGCCGCGCAGATACTCTTCGCGATCGTGATGAAAGGCATCCTCGTCGCGCGGACCCCGGTCGCGATCCCGATCGCGATCATAGGTCGGTGGCGGAGGTGGCGGAGGAGCCCCGCCGACGTTCGCCCAGGTCACGTCGAACGTGTAGCCTTCCGAGCCGTTGCGGGGATCGTCAATGCGAATGACGGCGGGTCCACCATCGCGAGGATCGCGGACCAGTTGCTGGCGCCCGCGGCCGTCGACGCCGATGAACCGGAAATCGACTGGATTGCGGGGCATCGGAGTATTACAGATGAACCTCCGCCATTGCGCAGGCTGGCCGGCGATGTTGCGCAGGACCGCCATTTCACCGCGAATTTCCACCTCGGCGCTAATGTCGACCACCACTTCGATGGTGCATTTGCCGCGTGCTCCGATATCGCCTCGCATCTCCGCGCGGCGCTCGAAGGATTGCGCGTGCAAGGTTCCGGCCAAAACCCCAACGGCCGCAAATGTAACGAGATAAGACTTCATGTTTTCACCCATGATCTGAAGATAGCAATTCCGCTGGTGGAATGGCTCTAAGGCTTGGTAAAATAAACATAGCGCGGCTACTTCCACATCCGCGACGTCCACGCATTCTTTAAGGAGCAAACATTGGCAGATCCACAGGACCCGACCACTCCGCCACCCGGCGGGCAGATGCCCCTCGGCGGGGATGGAGGCGGAAAAAATCTGATCCCGATCAACATCGAAGACGAGATGCGGCGATCGTATCTCGACTACGCGATGAGCGTGATCATCGGTCGCGCGCTGCCCGATGTGCGCGACGGATTGAAGCCGGTGCACCGGCGCATTCTGTTCGGCATGTCGGAGCTGGGCCTGCACTTCAACCGGCCGCACGCGTAAGTGCGCCAAGATCGTCGGCGAAGTGCTGGGCAAGTATCATCCGCACGGCGACGTGCCGGTATACGACGCGTTGGTGCGCATGGCGCAGCCGTTTTCGCTGCGCTATCCGCTGGTCGACGGGCAGGGAAATTTCGGCTCCGTCGATGGCGATCCGCCGGCGGCCATCGGTACACCGAAGCGCGGCTGTCGCGTATCGCTGTCACGCTGCTGGAGGATATCGACAAGGAGACGGTCGACTTCCGGCCGAATTACGACGAGCGGCGAGTGGAGCCGGAAGTTCTGCCGACCCGCGATTCCGAACCTGCTGATCAACGGCAGCGAAGGAATCGCGGTGGGCATGGCGAGCAAGATTCCGCCGCACAATCTGACCGAAATTATCGAACGCGAGCATCGCGCTGGTGCAGAATCCGGCGACGCCGCTCGCGAAGATCGCGGAAATGGTGCAGGGACCCGATTTTCCCACCGGCGCGTTAATTCTGGGCCGCGAAGGAATTTACGAATATTTCGCCAAGGGGCGCGGTTCGGTGAAGATGCGCGCCAAGGCAGCCACCGAGAAGCTCGGGCAAGGATCGCGAGGCGATCGTGGTCACCGAGCTGCCGTACCAGGTGAACAAGGCCCGAATGGTCGAGCACATCGCGTCGCTGGTGAACGACAAAAAGCTCGAAGGCATTTCCGATGTCCGCGACGAAAGCGATCGCGACGGCATACCGCATCGTGATCGAGCTGAAGCGCGGCGAGCAGGCCGAAGTGGTTCTCAACAATCTGTATAAGCACACGCAGATGCAGATGAACTTCGGCGTGATCATGCTGGCGATCGTGAACGGGCAGCCGCGCGAACTCGGGATCATTGACGCGATCAAGCGGTTCATCGAGCATCGCGCCGACGTGGTTCGCCGCCGCACCGATTACCTGTTGCGCAAGGCGCGGGAACGCGAGCATATTTTGCTCGGCTTCCAGCGTGCGCTTGAACAACATGGACCAGGTGATCGCGTTGATCCGCGCGGCGAAGAATCCGAGGGAAGCGCGCGAAGCGCTGATGAATTTCATCACGCCGGCAGAAGCGAAAGAGTACGCGAAGTTGGTTGACGCGGATCCGCGCGGGCCGCGATTTACCGAGCGCCAGGCGCAAGCCATCATCGAACTGCAACTCCAGCGCCTGACCGGCATGGAGCAGCAGAAGATCCTCGACGAGCTTGCCGAAATTCAGGGCAGCATCAACGAATACCTGGAAATTCTCGGCTCGGAGACGGTGCTGAAGGCCGTGATTGTCAAAGAGCTGCAAGGAAGTCCAGAAGGATTTCGGCGACGAGCGCCGCACGCAGATCATCGAAGACACGGGCGAGATCAAGCTGGAAGATCTGGTGCAGATGGAAGACGTCGCGGTGACGGTCACGCGCGGCGGCTACCTGAAGCGGACGGCGGTCGATACCTACCGGCGGCAGACGCGCGGCGGCAAGGGCCGCATCGGCATGTCGACCCGCGCGGAAGACGTGGTGGAGCACCTGATCATCGCGTCGACGCACTCCTACTTGCTGATCTTTACCAATAAAGGCCGGGTCTACTGGCTGAAAATCTACGAAATTCCGGACGCGGGGACCACGGGCAAGGGTAAGCACGCCTCGGGCCTGATGAATCTTCAGCCGGACGAGACTCCTACCGCGTTTCTGCCGGTGAAGGAGTTCGTGGAGGGCCGCTACATCGTGATGGTGACCAAGCACGGCACCATCAAGAAGTGCGAGCTGACCGTAGTTCGATAATCCGATGTCGCGCGGCATCATCGCCATCGGTCTGGACGAAGGCGACGAACTGCTGGCGCCCGGCTGACGGCGGGCAAGGATTACATCTTCCTCGCCTCGCACGACGGCATGGCGTGCCGCTTCTCGGAAGGCGATGTTCGCGCCATGGGACGTCCGGCGGGCGGCGTTCGCGGCATGGAACTGGAAGACGGCGATTACCTGATCGGCATGGAAGTGGTGGACAAAGACGGGCTGATCCTTTCGATTTCCGAAAACGGATACGGCAAGCGGACGCCGCTCGAAGACTACCGGCTGACGGCGCGCGGCCGTAAGGGCGTCATCAATATGAAGACCACGCCCGAAGGTCGGCAAGGTGGTCGCGATTCTTTCGGTGAAGGAAGATTCGGATCTGATGATCATCACCAAGCAGGGCCAGATCATCCGCATTGAATCGTGCGTCCATACGGCAGGCAGGCCGGTCGACGCAGGGCGTCCGGCTGGTGAACGTCGAAGCTGGCGATCAGGTGGCGGCGGCGAGTCTGATTCCGGAAGCGGACGTGGTCGTGAACGGCCAAGACGACCTGCCGCTGCAATAACGCTGGAGCGCCGCACCGCCGATAGATTAGCTATGCATTGCCAACAGTGCGGCGCCCCCATGCGCGTCGATCCCGACCGCGGAATCTTCGTGTGCGACTATTGCGGATGCCAATTCGCTCCGCCGCCGGAAGCCGATGGGGTGTTGGTGGTCGGAACGGGTAAGCTGGTCTGTTCCATTTGCAAGACGGCATTGAGCGACGGGCTGTTGGAGTCGTTTTCGCTCGAATACTGCGCGACCTGCCACGGCATGTTGATCGCGATGGATAATCTGCCGCTGCTGATCGACGCGATGCGGGTGCGACACGAGCGGCCTTCGGGCTATTTCGCGCCGCGAGATTCGCGCGACGCGGATCGCCGTCTGGCGTGCCCCAAGTGCGGGTCGGCGATGGACGGGCATCCCTACGGCGGGAGTGGAAACGTCAACGTCGACAGCTGCGAGAATTGCTCGCTGGTCTGGCTGGATCAGGGCGAGCTGCGCCGGATTGTGATGGCGCCCGATCATGAGCCGGTATACTCGGATTATGAAGGGCGCGAGGAACGTGATGAACGCGATCGCAAATGAACCGCTCGAAATAAAGCAGGAAGCGTTGTTCGAAGCGCTGCGGGAGCTGTCGAGCGTGATCGTCGCGTACTCGGGCGGCGCGGATTCGGCGTACCTGGCATGGGCCGCGCACCAGGCGCTGGGCGATCGTGCGATCGCGATGACGGCGGATTCGGCTTCGCTTCCCGAATCGCATAAGCGCGACGCGGAGGCAGTTCGCGCGCGAACCACGGGTTTCGCCACGAGTACATCGAGACGCGCGAATTCGATAATCCGGATTACGTGAAGAACGATCGCGACCGCTGCTTTCATTGCAAGGACGAGCTGTTCACGCGGCTGGATGAACTGGCGCAGGAGCGCGCGAATCGCAGCACGTGATTTACGGCGTGAATGTCGACGATCTGGGCGATTATCGTCCCGGGCAGCGCGCGGCGAAGATGCATCGAGGTGAAGGCTCCGCTGGTGGAAGCGGGGCTGACGAAGGCCGAGATTCGCGAGCTGTCGAAGCGGGCGGGACTGGCCACCTGGGACCGTCCGGCATCGGCGTGTCTGAGCTCGCGGATTCCTTACGGAACGCCGGTGACGATCGAGAACGTCAAAACGGTGGACCGCGGCGAAGAAGCGATTCGAGCGCTCGGGTTCCGGCAGTTCCGCGTGCGGTTTCACGGCGAGGTGGTGCGGATCGAGATCGCGCCGGAGGAGCTGGAGCGCGCGATGACGTCGAGATGGCGCGAGCAGTTCACGGCGATCTTCAAGAAGCTGGGATTTCACTACGTCACGCTGGACCTGGAAGGGTATCGGCAGGGGTCGCTGAACGCCGTTCGTGTTGCCGCGTTGCGATACAGATCGCGGCGTCGAGACAGCTCAGCGGCACGCTGAGTGCGGCGCATGTCAAATCCGGGCGTCGACTCGCGACGAAATCGGCAACGCGACAGCGATCACCACCAGCCCGATCACGTAGTACCAAAGATAGGCGATGGGCGTGAACTTCGCGACCGCGAGGAACACGGTGACCTGTCCGGCCAGCACTCCGCAGAACGCGGCGTTCGCTCCGACGCGCTTCACGAAGAACGCGAGGACGAAGACGCCCAGCATGCTCCGTAGAAACCAGCGAGCCCACCTGGTTCACGGCTTCGATCAGCGCGCCGAAGCCCTGTGCGAAGATCTGGCGAAAGCTGACGGCATAGACTCCCCAGAAGACCGTCGCGACGCGCGAGGCCATCAGGTAATGATGATCGGTGGCCTCGGCTTGACGTGGCGCTGGTAAATATCGATCATGCTGACGGTGGCGAGCGAATTGATCTCGCCGGAAATGGCCGACATCGCGGCGGTGAAGATCACGCCGAGGATCAGGCCGACGATTCCGCGCGGCAGATAGTGCGTCACGAACGACAGAAAAATATAATTCGTGTCGTTTTCGTGGGTTAGCTTCAGCGCGTCCTGATGCACGGCGTTCAACTCTGCTCTGCGCGGCGCGAAATTCTCGATGGCTGCGGTGCGATCGGCGCGATCGCGCGCATCCTTAATATGACGCGCCGCGTCTTCGCGCTGTTCGAACGCCTGATCGTAGCGCGCTTCCAGCGACGGGTATTCGGCGGCTCTGCTCGCACGCGCTCCATCTCGACCGGGTGAAACAGCAGCGGCGGCTGCACGAACAGGAAGAAGACGAAGACCATGGTGCCGATGAACAGAATGAAGAACTGCATCGGGACCTTGGCCATCGCGTTGAACAGCAGGCTCAGGCGGCTTTGGCCGATGGATTTGCCGGTCAGATAGCGCTGCACCTGGCTCTGATCGGTGCCGAAATAGGCGAGCATCAGGAAGGTCGCGCCGATCAGGCCGCTCCACAGGTTGTAGCGATCGTTCCAATCGAAGTGCGTAGGTCGACGGCGTTCAGCTTTCCGGCGGCGCCCGCGATGCGCACGGCGTCGATGAAGGAAACGTCGCGCGGCAGCAGCGAGATCGCGATGACCAGAGCCAGCACCAGCGCGCCCATGATCACCGCCATCTGCTGGACGTCGGCCCAGGTGACCGCTTTGATTCCGCCGGTGGTGGTGTAGAGAATCACCAGGCCGCCCATGATCATCGTGGTCACAGCGAAAGGGCCATGCCGAGGACGACGGACAGCACGATGGCGGGCGCGGCGAGGGCGATGCCCGCGCCGAGGCCGCGCTCGATCAGAAAAATCACGGTGACCAGCGCGCGCGTTTTCGCGTCGAAGCGCTTTTCCAGATATTCGTACGCCGTGTAGACTTTGGCGCGATGGAAGATCGGCACGGCGGTTGCCGACAGAATCACCATCGCGATCGGCAGGCCGAAATAAAATTGCACGAAGCGCATGCCGTCGGTGTAGCCTTGCCCGGTGGTGGAGATGAAGGTGATGGCGCTGGCCTGGGTCGCCATGATGGAAAGTCCCATGGCGTACCACGGCATGGTTTTTCCGGCGAGCAGAAATTGATTGACGGTTCCCGATCCGCGGCCGCGCCACAGACCGTAGGAAACCAGAAAAATCAGCCAGGCGAACAGGACCACCCAATCGATGGTGTGTCATGGGGCGAAGTGGACCGTGAAGAGGTAGAACGCCGAAGATGACGACGGCGAGATAGATCAGCATGAACGCGTAGACGCGCGGCCAGGTGCCCAGGATCGGCGGCGGCTCGTCCTGCGATTTCGTGCGGCGATTTAGGCTGGTCGTCGGTCATTGAATCGACTTGGTGGCTGCTTTGGCGGCTCGAGCATGTTGGCAAACAGACGATACGCGCCGGGGACGCCGGCGGGCAGTTCGCGGAACCAGGAGTAGGCGGTGAAAATGTACACGCCCTTTCCGTAGCGCGCGTAGAGCTCGCCGCCCGGAGTGCGGCTCTTCGCCGGGGTCGTGGCATTCGAGCACGGTCTGATATTGCGGGTCCCATTCGCTCGCGAAATTCAAGCCGCGCTCCTGCACCCAGCCGTCGAAATCGGCTTCGGTAATTTCGTTCGGCGATGTGCAAGCAGCGGATTCTGCGGGATTCGGAAAGGTCACCGGCGCGTCTTCCTCGGTCACGCGATCGCGGCTGATCGTGATGGGGTACGGGCCGATGTGCTCGAGCAGAGACGGGTCGCCGCCGAACGGTCCGCCTTCGGGCACGTTGTACTGGACGATGAGCGTGCCGCCGTTCTGCACGTAATCGAACAGGCGCTGATAATTGGCGCGCAAGATCGGCGCGGACGTTGCAGGCGCGGACGCCGGTGACGATGGCGTCGTATTGCGAAAGGTCGCCGGCGGACAGATCGTCGGCGGACAGCAGCGTCACGTTCGCGCCCATCTGGCGGAGAGCGTCGGGGACTTCATCGCCCGCGCCGACGATGTAGCCGATGTTGTTCGAGACAGCGTCTGGATATCGGCGCGGACCAGCTTGGTCTCGGAGGGGGGGAACAGAGTCTGCGTCGGAATGTGCGGATAGGAGATGACGTCCGTGTCCGACGGAGATTTTCCGATCGCCGACGGTCGCGATGGCGCGCAGTTCGCCCTGCGCGTCCGAAGACGGCGGAGTGACCTCGAACATCGCGGTGGTTTGCTCATCCGCTGCCGCCAGGTCGAAGTGCTGCGAGGCCGGCTCGACTTGCCAACCCGCCGGCGCTTCCAGACGTGACGTCGCCCGATGACTTGCCGGTAGTTCGCGCGAACAGGGACTTCGATGCGGCGGGATTGGTGTTCGGAAAAACCAGCGACGTCTCGCTGAACTGAACGCCAACCGGCGGAACGATCGCCAGGGGACGCGTCAGTCTCGCCATAAATGTGATCGACATAGCGATGCTCCACCGGCCGCGTGATGTCCAGATCGGCTCCATCAATCTCGCACGCGGAAATGCGCCTCCAGCACTGGCGGATTTTCGGGGTTGCCGATCATGCTGCGGATCGGGAACCGTGTACAGCCATCCGTCGTGCGGCTGCACCAGCCAGTAGGGCTGCGAATACGGCGCGGACTCGGGGATGTGGACCGGAATCGTATATCGACTCGGTTGATTGTCGACCAGCACGGCGGAGGCGAGGTCGGGCGCGGCGCTGCCTTCGATGCCGGTGAGCTCCGACGCCGAGCAGCGTCACGTGCGCCGGATTCCGGATCAGCGCGGTGATCGCTGATCTTGAGGCTGCCGCCGGTGTGACGGCGAACTGGTCGGACGAGGCGTCGAGCCATAACGCGGCGCACTGTGCGATCGTTTCGTCGAGTTCCTTCAGCTTGTACGCGGTCCAGGGGATCTGTAGTGGAGCAATCGCAGCGCGCGCGGTCGTCAGGTCTTTCAGAAGGGCTTCCGGGTGGGCAGGGACGAAGCTCGAGAGCGCTTGCTCGATCGTCGGCTGAACCGTTGCGCCGCCGGCGATGCGCGACCAGGTGGTGTCGATATCGTCGAACGGATCTTTCGTCGCCTTGTCGCCGGCGATGGTCACCAGGTAATTCTTCATCGAGCCCTTTTGCTCGCGCGCACCCATGCCCTGGCTGCGATGCTGGCTGCGGCTCATGCCGGCGATTTCGCCGTAGGAATAGCCCAGCTCGGGATTGTAGTCGCCCAGATCGATCTCGATGCGATCCGCCATTTTCTCGGCTTCTTTTTCCTGTTCGGCGGTGAACGCGATCACGTTGTACATCAGCCGCTTGGCCTGCCAGGGCTGGACCCACTTGCAACTGCTCGGGATACCGCGAAGGGTCGGCCGCGGCGGAAAACGCCTCCTTGCCGAGGATCGCCGAGACCTGATGCTGGCCGTGGCCGTCGCGTGGCGTGCCGGAGAAGCGCAGGATGATCACATCGGGCCGGAAGCGGCGGATGTTCCACACGACGTCGCCCAGGACTTTATCGCGCGGCCACTTGGACAGCGTTTCGTCGGCAGTTTTGGAGAATCCGAAATCGATGGCGCGCGTGAAGATATTGCTCGGCGCCGTCGATGCGGCGCGCGGCGAGCAGTTCCTGGGTGCGAATGACGCCCAGTTGCGTCGCCCTGTTCGCTGCCGATCAGGTTCTGCCCGCCCTCGCCGCGGGTCAGCGAAAGATAGGCGGTGCGCATATGACGTCCGCGCGAAAAATAGGCGAGCAGCGCGGTGTTTTCGTCGTCCGGATGCGCGCCGATCATCATGACGCTGCCCACCGTCGCGAGCTGTTCCAGATCCTGGCGAATTTCCGTTTCACCCGCCAGGGTCCTCTGCGCGTAGCCGCGCTCCACCAGGGGCGGGGCTAACGTAACTGTCAGCAGAAACACCAGCCGCCAAATGTGTTTCAGACGTCGATGTAAAATGAAGGCGAGGAAGCGATCGCACGGGCTTGCTTTCATCTTAGCAGCCGTGGCTTTGGTGGCGGGTAACCGATGTCGGACGGAAGCGGAAGCTGGTGGACTGGCGCGCGGCGCTGGATGCAGGCCGGGCCCCTGAATGTGCATGCCCAACCGCGTCTGGGGCTTGCGCTTGGGCGGCGGATTCGCGCGAGGCATCTCGCACGTCGGCGTGCTTCGGGTATTCGAGCAGGCCAAGATTCCGATTCACTTCATTTCCGGCGTCAGCGCCGGCTCGATCGTCGCGTCGGCATTCGCCTCCGGCAGCAGCGCCGACGAGATCGAAGCACGTGGCCAAGCACCATGCGCTTTTCCGATGTCGCGCGATGGCGCTTCAGCACCCGCGGCCTGGTAGGCTCCGACCCGATGACCCAGTTCCTGGCGAAGGTCCTGAAGGTCTTCGAGTTCGAAAAGATGAAGATCCCACTGGCCGTGATCGCGAGCGATCTCAACGCGGGCGCGCCGGCGGTGTTTCAAGCGATCGCGGCGACGTGGTCCTGCCCATCCGCGCGAGCTGTTCCTATCCCGGATTATTTCAGCCGGTTCGATACATGAACCACTGCCTGGTGGACGGGATGATTTCCATGGATGTTCCGGCGGCTCCGCTTGCGGCGGATGGGCGCAACACACGTGGTCAGCGTCTCCTTGCCCATGCCGACCGAGACGGTGGATCCGCAAAACATGCTGAGCGTGGTGACGCGCTGTTTCCAGATCATGACGGCGCGCACCGAATCGCAATGGCGGCGGCACTCCAATCTGGTGATCACACCGGATGTGAGGGAAATCGGCTGGAATTCATTTGAAAGCGCCGGGCAACTGGTGCAGGCGGGCGAGCATGCCGCTCGATTGGTGGTGCCCCAGATCCTGCGCTGGTTTAGCGATCCGCCGAAGCAGGGCGGAGAAGCGGAAGCGGTAGCGTAGCGGTGGGCGTTATTCCTGAGCCTGCTTGGCTGCCTGCATTTTCGGAAATTTCACTCCAGTGGGCGTAAGTTCCACCAGCCTGACCTGACCGGTCATCGGCGCGATCTTGGCTCCATCCAGCACGATTTCGACTCCGCTGGCGTTGCCGAGCCACAGCGTCGCGTTTTTCGAGAATGCAAGGGCGCGGGTGTCTCCCTTTTGCAGGGTTCCCTGAAACGGCTTCCCGTCGTCGACCACGATCGACACCCAGCTCGCGTCGGTCCACTTGAGCTGCGCGTGATGAACGGCCGCGGGGGTCGCTGCGGTCTTCGCGGGCGCCGGGGTTGCTTTCGCTGCCGGCGGAGGCGGAGCGGGAGCGGGCGTCGGCTCCACGTGTGCTTCCTTTACTTCCACCAGCGGTTGCGCTGGAACGTTCGCGTTGGCGTCCGACCTGCGCTGGTACATGGTAAACGCGATCGCAGCGGCTAAAATCAGACCGGCGGCGATCGCCAATGGGATGCGCCATGAATTGGATTTCGCGGTCTGCGCTTCTTCGACCGGCGTCTCGGCCGCGGCGGAACGGATCGCCTCCAGCAGATCGCCCTTAACGGGCATTTCGATGACGGACGCCGTTTCCGCCTTCGGCTCGGCTGGTTCGGCCGGCGGGACCGCGGGCGTCGCCGCAGCTTCCGCGGCAGGCGCTTCGGAGCCTTCCTGCGGCGCCAGATCGGCCGGCGGAGCCTCGGCGAACATGATTTCCTGGAGACGCTTCATTCTGGCCGCCATCTCCGCTTCCCGCTCGGCCGCCATCTCGGCGTCGACATCGAACGCGGGGGGCGCTTGTTGAGCCGGCGCTTCGGCCTGGGACGAGGGTACTTCCGGCGTCGTGTGCGCGCTCTCGTGCGCCACGATTGTTTCCGGGGCTGGCACCGCTTCTACCGTCGGTGCTTCGACGGCCGGCGCTTCCACCGGGTGCGCATCGACCACTGCCGGCGCCACCGGCAAGGCTGCCATCGGTTCGACGTTCAGTTTCGGTTCGAGCGCGGGCGTTTCGAAGAATTCCGCGGCGACGGGAATCGCCGGACCAGCTTCTTCAGGCTCCGGCGATGCGTCGATGATATCGGCATCGCGATTTGTCGCGACCTTCGCGGTGACGCTCTGCTCCACCAGTTCGGCGTCGAGCAGAACAGGCTCCACGGGCGGCGGTGGCGGGGCGGAATAGACCAGTTGGGGCCGGGGAGACTCGGCACTCACTTCACGGTCCCCATCGCGAGCCACGATCTGTTCCAGGGCTTGCGTCGCGAGCCATCCAGGATCCGGCGCGCCATGCTCGGAGATATGGCCGTGCAGGTCGGCGATCATTTCGCGCACACAGGCCACCGGATCGGTGAGCTGGACGTTCTTGTCGATTTCATGCAGGCGCCGAACGCCGATCATGAACTTCATGCCGCGCGTTTCGCAGTGCCGCACCTCCACCAGAATCAGGCGCAGGTCGACCTCCACTGCCACGATTTGTCCCGACTCCATTCTGGCAGGGGATTGAAACCGGATACCGGTGGCGGAAATATCCGCCATCGTACAGTCGAGAATCTGTGCGGGTTCTTCCGGCACGATTACGCGAATTTTCGAGGAGACCTGAAAGCGATCTTCCGCACGTCGTTCCATGATACTTATCGCATCGGCAGGATCAGTTATTTGCTTTAGCCGGAAAGGGCTAGAGTTGGTCAGACGCCTAGAATTCCCAAGGCTTTAGCTGGGGAACCAGCCCTTCAGCCCCTAAGGCTTGGGTTCCCACAGCTCCACGCGATTTCCCTGGGGATCGGTGAACCAGCCGAAACGGCCGTAGTCGTAGTCCTCGCGCTTGGGATCGACCAGGACTCCCTCGGCGGTGAGTTTGTCCAGGATTCCGTCCAGATCCTCTACTTGGAAATTCAGCATGGCGGGCTGCGATTCCGGGAAATACGAGGAAGATCGGGGAAAGAACGCGACCGCGATAACCGCCTTCTGCTCCGAAGCCGGGAAGGAGAAAGTTCCTCCGGATGCCTCGATGCCCAGGTGCTGTTGATACCACGCGTACAACGCGTCTGGATCGTCCACGCGGAGAAAAGCGCCGCCGAATCCCGTCACTTTTGCCATGCGACGAGTCTATCAGGCGTTCGAGGCCAGGTATTTTTCCTTCAGTACAGCGCGATGGTGCAGCTCATGGCCCGCGATCAGGAACGCGAGCGCCCGGACCGAGACTGGATATTCGCTCGCCGTGCCGGTGCGCGACCAGGCTGCTTCGTCCAGATGGCGGAACAGCAAAATGGTCGATTGACGGACCACGCGGAATTCTTCAATAAGATCGGCAAGCGAGCAGTGTGGAGCGTTCTGAACGTAGCCGTCCTGTTCGAAACCCGCCAGCGGTTTCTGATCGCCGCGGGCGATGCGCAGCGCGCGGTAGGCAAAAATACGCTCGCTGTCGATCAGGTGCCCCAGCATTTCCGAGACGGTCCACTTGCCGGGCGCGTAGCGAAACTCTCCGTCGACGCCCTTCAGCAGCGCGACGGTCTCGTCCATCTGATTCGCTAGCGCGCTCATCACGTCATCGGGGACGCGCGCAATGTAGCGCTGATAGTATTCGTTGTATTCGCCGGGTTGGGGCCGCGTCAATTCTCGTCTCCCACTTCGGTTTCCGCCCACTCGCGCTCCAGCATTCTGGAATATTCGCCCGAAGCGTAAATATCGAATTCGAAGCCGAAGCTGGAAATGTCGGTGAACTGGGCCTGGCTTTGACGGCACGCGAATATCTGATCGGCGTAGCGATAATAGTTGCGAACGAATTCGTCGGTGAGCGATTCGCGGGACGGCGCCAGCGCCCACATGGAATTCAGTCCCAGGGCTCGCGAAAAGATCGCTTTGTAATCGGCCACGCCCCATTTGCGCAATTTCGCCTGAACGGCGGGCGGGGTGTGGCCCACCAGGAACGCGGCAAAGCTCTGCTCACGAACTCCGGCGTCGCGGAATTCGCTTTGATGAGCGGCGTGCTCCATGCACTGATCAATCCACCGCACCAGATCCTTTCCGACATAGTACAACATGCGGATTTCGCAGTACCGTCCGTCGAGAAGAGAACGGTCCAGGTCTTCGGCCGAGCGCTCGCCGGACGGCAGCAGGCCCTGAATCATCAGGCTCGCCCGCGAGCTTTCCACCAGCTTGTCTGGTCCCGCGGCGTCGGCGAACGGATGCAGAATCAGCGGCGGTAGGGTGGTTGAGAGGCTCATGTTCTGTTCACTTTCTGAACAAGTATGGCAAATTATCGACGTTCGGTAAGCAGTACTTTGGCCTCAATCGTTTGGGACCCGCGAAGCACCTTCACCGGTACTAAGTCGCCCGGTTTGTGGGCGCGCAGTGCGTATGTGAAATCGTACAGATTGCCGATTTCCTTGCCGTCGAACTCGATCAGAATGTCGCCTGCTTTGAGACCGGCCTTGGCTGCGGGCGTTCCGTCGCGCACATCGGCGAAGCGGACCCCCTTCGGCGGCTCGTTGAAATCCGGGATGCTGCCGAAATTCGGTCCGTAGCCCGAGCCTCCGCCTCCGCCGGTGGTCGGTTCCGCGGGTTCGGCGACGCGCTGGAACTGTGGTCTCGCAGATTCGTCTTCAAGATGCCGGGTGAGATCGGCTACGTAATCGAGCAGAATCGGCGGCATCGCCCGCATCGATCTTATCGGCCGTATCGCTCGGTTTGTGATAATCGGCGTGCAGTCCTGAAAAGAAAAACAGCACCGGGACCTGTTTGGTGGTGAAGGAAGTATGATCGCTGGAGCCATAGCCGGTTTTATCCGAAAGCTCGACGTGAAGCGACGCCGGCGCCTTCACCTCGTCCAGCAACGCGTTGAACGTCGAACCGGTGCCGGTCCCGCCGAGGTAAACTTTGCCGTCGCGGATGCGGCCGATCATATCCATATTGATCATCGCCACCGCGTCCGCGAGCGGCAGAACGGGATGATTCACGTACCATTCGCTGCCGAGCAAGCCCAATTCCTCGCCCGCGAAGTTCAGAAATAAAATTCCGCGCTTCGGTTTCGGCTGCTTCGAGAACCACCGCGCCAGTTCCACGACCCCGGCTGTGCCGGAGGCATTATCGTCGGCCCCGGGATGGATGTGGCCGATCTGCGACGGCGCGAGCGAATGCTCGTCGCCCAGGCCGAGATGATCGTAGTGCGCGCCGATCACCACGTATTCCGAGGTCTGGCCCGGAAGATACGCGGCAACATTATGCACCGTTTTCACTTCGTGTTGAACGTCGACGGCGGCATTCAACGTCACGCCCGGCAGATCGAAGGAATCCGGCTGCAGGGAGCTGTTGATCTTCTCGAACGCGTCGCGCAGCGTAGTGTGAGCGGCGGCGACCAGCGCTTCCGCCGCGGATTCCTTCATCTGGAGGTACAGGATGCCGACGTCGGACGGACCTTCCGCCTGGCGGAACTTTTCGAGCTCGTCCGCCTTGCCCTGATGAGCGAACGTATCGTTGATCAGGATCACGCCCTTGGCGCCGTGCATTTTCGCGTTCACCGCTTTGGTGATGAAGGTTGCGTGATCGGAAAGCTTCGCGGTTTCCTTCGGCTCATGCCGGAAGATCAGGACAAACTTGCCGGTGACGTCGATGCCGGCATAATCGTCGTAATTCTTTTCCTTGTTGGTGACGCCGAAGCCGGCAAAGACCACCGGCGCAGTCAGCTTTCCGGTCGAGGAAAAGGCGAACGGAACATAATCTTTTTCGAGGACGAGCGAGCCTTCGCCCGGATCGCGATAGCGCAGGGAATTATCGGGTCCCAGGTGAACGCCGAGCGTTACGGGAAAGGCCAGCTCGAAATTCTTTCCGTCAGCGGGCTTCAACCCGAACGATTTGAATTGTCCGGAGAGATAAGCGGCCGCCTTTTCGAGTTCCGGCGATCCGGTGGCGCGGCCCTTCATTTCCGGCGACGCCAGATATTGGACATCCTTGAGATAGGCTTGCGGATTGACCTCCGCGGCGGACAGCGCAAGCGGAATCAGCCACAGAAGATATCGCATTGGGTTACTTCACAAGCTTCGGGATGGTTACTTCGCAGCACTTTTCGCCGGCATCGGCGGACTTGGCCTGGTGATCGAGCTCGATATTGATCAGTTGTTCGAGCGTCGGCCATGGGATGCCGCCCTCGATCTTGCGCCCGTTCAGGAAAAGAGTCGGCGTCGCCGAGACCTGCAGTTCGTAGCCTTCGTTGACCGATTTCATCACTTCGGCGTCGGTCGACTTGTTATCGACGCAGCGGCCCAGTTGCATGCCGTCGAGTCCCTTTTCACTGGCAAATGTCTGGAACTTGCTGGTGAAGTTGTCCATGCCGATTTCCTGCTGGTTCTCATAGACCCAGTCGAAATAATCCCAGAACTTCTTAGGATCCTGGCGGAACACGCAGCGTCCCGCGATGGCCGCGGTATGAGCCCAGTTGTGAATCGAATCGAGCGGAAAATCCTTGAAGTAGACGCGCACTTTATCGGGAAACGTCTTGGCCAGATTCTCCCGCAGCACCTGCGCCTCTTCCTTGCACACCGGACACTGAAAATCGCTGAACACCACCATCACCACCGGAGCGCCCGCCGCGCCGAAACTCGGCTGCAGGTCGGTCTTCAGCTTGTCCAGATTCAACTGGAACGGATTCTGGTTGACGTCGTACACGTTGCCCTTGACGATCTTGTGGCCATCCTTCGAGACGTAATAGAACTCGTTCTTCTTGCCGCCGTTGAAGCTCAGGTGCACGGTGACCGAGTAGAAGCCCGGCATCTCCGGCGCGGGCTTGGCGTCGTCGATCTTCACGCTGACCTCGGGCACCCACAGCTCGACGTGGCGCAGGTAGGCTTCGAGCGTCGCCTTATCCAGCGCCGATTTCCGTGCCGGCGCGGGTTCATGAGCGGCCGCGGGAGGCTTGGTCTGCGCGAATGCGCCAACGCATGCAAGAAGAAATGCTACGGTTTTCATGGCTTAGACCTCTATTACATCACGGCGGCGTCGTCACCGCAGCAGGACGTTTTCGGTAACCTGTTCGCCCAAATGGACATGTAATTTTCCGTTGACCGGGTGAATCCACAATCCGTCGGGACCGGGCAGGGGAATCTGGTCCGCGCTGTCGACCACCTTGAAATCGCCCCACTCCACGCCGTCAATCAACCGGCCGATGTGAATGTGCACATGACATTGCGTATGCAGCCGCTCGGCATTGTAGGCGAGCGCCCATTGGTCGCCCCACAGCTCCTTGGCTTTGGCGATCGCTTCGCGCCACAATTCGTCGCGTTCCGCGGGCGGGACGGCGGACATCCGGTGCAATCCGGGAGAATGAGATCGCGGCAGAGCCAGCCAGCGATCCGGTTTCGCGGGACTGCTGTCCTCGACAAACACCACCGGCTGATTCGCGGGCGCCTTTTCGACGGCCGCGCAAAGCGCGCAGGGCCGCTCCCGCAGCGTCCCCGGATCTTTCATGTCGCACGGACAATCGATTTGCGCGTAGAGGGACCCTGAAACAAATAGGACCGACAATGTCGCGAGCACGCGCATGTCTCATTATACTGGAGACTTGTCGCGAAGCTGGCTGATCGTTCCTCTTCTGCTGCTCTACCTGCTGAATCTGGGCGGAGTAGGATTCCTGGGTCCGGACGAGCCGCGCTACGCTTCGATCGGCCGGGAAATGGCCGTGTCACGCGACTTCGTCACCCCGCGACTCGACGGAAAGCCGTGGTTCGAAAAACCTCCGCTCCTCTATTGGATGATCGCCTCCGGGCGCTCCCTTCATCTGTCGGACGAGTGGGCCGCCCGCCTTCCCCTCGCGCTGCTCAGCGTCTTCTTCCTCTTATTCTTCTTTAGCATTCTGTCCGGTGAATTTTCCCCGCGCATCGCGTTTTACGCGACCACCATTCTCGCCACCTCCGCGGGCTGGCTGGCGTTCAGTTTCGTCGCCGTCACCGATCTGCCGATGAGCGCGACCCTCGCCGCCGCGATGCTGATCGCCATGTTCGATACCCGTCGAGACGTCGGCTACATCGCGGGAGCCCTGCTTGGTCTATCGATCCTGGCCAAGGGATTCGTTCCGCTGATTCTGTTTCTTCCGCTCTTTCTGATTGCCAGGCGCAAACGGTTGACCATGCTCGCCGGAGCCGTGGTGATAGCGGCGCCGTGGTATCTCCTTTGCCTGCATCAGAATGGAGCCGGGTTCTGGAAGGAATTCTTTTGGAGGCAGCAGTTCGAGCGATTCTTCGCTCCTACCCTGCAACATGTTCAGCCTGTTTGGTTTTATGTCCCGATCGTTTTGGCCGGACTGTTTCCCTGGATTCCGCTGGTTGGCCTCCTCTTCCGACGCAAAACGTATCAGGACGTGCGGGTGTTATTCCTCGCGGGGTGGCTGGTTTACGCGCTGGTGTTCTTCTCGGCGGCGAAAAACAAATTGCCCGGATATGTTTTGCCGCTGCTGCCGGCGCTGGCGATTATTCTTGCCTTCGGCTTATCGAAAACCGGGACCTTCGAGAAATGGTGGGTCGCCACATGCGCGCTACTGTTGGTGGCGCTGCCGGTGATCGCGGCGGCTTTGCCCAACGCTTTACTCGAGGGAATCAGAAAGAGCCATCTGGTGCTCGCGCCCGGTCTACCTTTCCTGGCCGTTGCCGGGTTGATCTGGTATCTGGGGTGGCGTGAGAAACCGCTACTCGCGATGGCGGCAACCGGAATTGCGGTCTTGCTGGGAGTCGCCTACTTCAAGCGCGTGACGTTTCCGGCGCTGGACCAGCAGGTTTCGGTGCGCGGCTTCTGGCGCGCTCATAGCGGGCAACTCGAACATGCCTGCTTCGATCCGGCGGTCCGCCGCGAATGGCAATACGGGCTGAACTATTACTCCGGACATCCTATTGCGATCTGCGGTCCCGGCGACGTTCCGAAAATTGAGGCTGGAAGGAGCGGGCTGGCGCTTCAACCCTGATGATCACGCCCAAAAAGGAGCGCTTGTCAAGTACAGCCGCAAGTGTAGTAGATCCGCGGCAGGGTAGACGATAGGCTAAAAAGAGTGAGCGAATCGAGCAAGGAACAGACCGTCGTCGGGAGGCTTACCGGCGGATTCCGGGACCGGGAAGGGCAGTTGACCATTCTGCTCAGCCTGGTGATTGGAGTCCTGGTAGGACTGGTGGTAGTTTGCTTCATCCTTCTGACGGGACGGCTGGCGGCACGGATGTATCCTTCCGGTGGCGCGGCCTGGCGGCGCGTCCTGATCCCGACCTTCGGCGCCCTGGGCACCGGATTTCTGCTGGCCCGCTATTTTCCCAACGCGCGAGGGAGCGGAATCCCGCAAGCCAAGTTCGCCCTGTTCATCAATAACGGATACATCTCGCTGAAGACCGTTCTGGGAAAATTCCTGTGTTGTTCCGCGTCGCTCGCGAGCGGCATCGCGCTTGGACGCGAAGGACCTTCCGTGCAGATCGGCGCGGGCATCGCCTCGGTGCTGGCTCGCCGATTCAAGTTGAGCACCGAAAACGTCAAGGCGCTGGTACCGGCGGGATGCGCCGCGGCGCTGGCGGCCGCTTTCAACACTCCCATCGCCGCCGTGTTGTTTTCACTCGAGGAAATTCTTGGAAATATGCATGCGCCGGTGCTCGGCAGCGTGGTGATCGCCTCGGCCACCTCCTGGATGATCCTGCACCTCGTGCTGGGCGACCAGCCGCTGTTTCATGTGCCCGCCTATCAATTGGTGCATCCGGTCGAATTCGCGATTTACGCGATCCTCGGAGTGGTCGGCGGACTGGTTTCAGTTTGCTTCGTGAAGCTGTTGCTCCGGATTCGGGTATGGTTCCGCAGTTTCCCGAAGGTGACCGAATGGATGCAGCCCGCGGCCGGCGGACTGCTGGTCGGCCTGATGGGGTGGTTCGTGCCGGAGGTCCTCGGCGTCGGTTACGATACGGTGGACGTGGTTCTGGGCGGCGATTTTCCCCTGAAAATGGTCGCGATATTGGGCGTTTTGAAACTGGTGGCGACGCCGGCCTGTTACGGAACCGGCAACGCGGGAGGAATCTTCGGACCGGCTTTATTTATCGGCGCGATGATGGGCGGCGCGGTGGGCAGCGTGGCACATACGCTGCTGCCTCATTACACGGCGAATCCGGGCGCGTACGCTCTGGTGGGTATGGGCGCGGCATTTGCGGGCATCGTCCGCACGCCGCTGACCTCCATCATCATGATTTTCGAGATGACCCGCGATTACTCGATCATCGTGCCCCTGATGATCTCCAACGTGATCAGCTATTTCATCTCGCAGATGTTTCAGGAGGAGCCCATTTACGAAGCGCTGGCATTGCAGGAAGGCGTGTTTCTCCCGACCGCCGAATCGCGCGACGAGCTGGCTGGAATCCGTGTGGGCCAGGTGATGCAGGTCGGGCGCGAGCCATTTCCGTCCGACCTGGACCTCGCCACCGCCAACAAGATGCTGGACCAGATGGGCCGCAACTCCTGGCCGGTGACCGATGGCAAGCGGCTGAGCGGTATCGTGACCGCGCGGGAGATCGACGAAAGCGAAGCGCAGCATTCGCTGTTGAGCGACGTCGTCGCGCCCGATTCCCTGTTTCCCTATGTTCATGCCGACCACCCTCTGTCGCTGGCGTTAGAGCGCATGGGAGCGGCGGCGGTGGACACGGTTCCCGTCGTCAGCCGCGCGAATATACGGCAGGTCTACGGCGTGGTGACGCTGCCCGACATCCTCGCGGCGTACGGAGTCGCGAAACAGACCACTCCGCAGTCTCAGAATGGAGCCGAACATGGAGCCGGGTAAGCGGACCGGGCCGACCGTCGGCCTGATTATGATTCTGCTCGCGACGCTGGGCGGACTTACCGTGATCGACGCGTTTCTGGCGCGTACCGAAAGTTCCGAGCTGGCGAGCGAGGCACGGCATACCTACAATCAGGGGATCAGCCTGCTCAACTCGGGGCATGCTTTGGAGGCAGTCGATTTGCTTCGCAAGGCGCACGCGATCGAGCGCTCCAATCCGGCGTATCAGGTGCAGCTGGCGCAGGCCTTGATCAGCGCGAACAAGACCGAGGAAGCCGAGACGCTGTTGCAGGATCTGTTGCAGCGCTCGCCAAATGACGGGGATGCGAATCTGTTAGAGTCCCGGCTGGTGGCGAGAGCGGGCAACGCGGACGAAGCGATCGCCTATTATCATCGCGCCATTTATGGAATCTGGCGAACCAATCCGGCGGAGCGCCGCGTTTCGGCTCGCCTGGAGCTGGCCCATTACCTGGCCGGGCGCGGCGACAAGATCGACCTGCTCGCGGAGCTGCTGCTGCTCGAATCCGACGCGCAGAAAGACGCCGCGATCCTTCCGAAAGTGGCGAAATTGTATCTCCAGGCCGGATCGCCCGCCCGTGCCGAGGCAGCCTATCGCAAGCTGATCCACGACAATCCCCGGCAGCCCGACGCTTACGCGGGTCTGGGCGATGCCCAACTGGCGCTGGGCGATTATCGCGGAGCCCAGGCGTCTTATCAGAACGCGACGCGGCTGGGCGGAGGCACTCAGATAGGCGAACGGCAGCAACTGGCTGAAACCATGGCGGAGCTGGATCCCACCGCGCGGTGGCTGAGCTCCACCGAGAAGTATCGCCGCAGCATGAGAATTTTGCAGATGGCGCGCGATGCGCTGAACGCATGCGCGGCCTTAGGCGACGCCAAGCAGATGATTTCGGATGCCGATAAAGTGCTGGCCGAAAAAGTCCGCGGCCCCATCAATAATGAGCTGGCCGAGGATCGTCTGGCGATGGCGGAGCAGCTCTGGCAGACCCGCCTGTCGTCCTGCGGCCCAAGCACCTCGCCCGCCGAGGAATCCCTACGGCTGGTGATGGCGAAGCTCGCACAATAGCCGGTGATTCTCGGTTATTGCACCCCGGCGGGTGCCGCGACATTACCGTATTCGAACCGTGAGCTCATGTGAGTCTTACCGGCTTTTCCCCCAGTGTCCAGGTCGATTTCCTGGCGTACCGGAAGCCCTTTGGTCTTCGAAATCCAGACTTGAGAATCCTGCGTCTCATTGGAATCGTGTTGCTCGCGGATGTGATATAGCGAAGTGGCCTCTCCTTGCGTCAGTTCATCGCGGACGTAGCTGCAGGTGCCCTTGAAGTTTTGCTCGTTCTCCTTCTGCTGTTCCCGCCAGGCGCTTCTGGTCAGCGGGCTGCGCCGCCATTTCCCGTTGATCATGACGTAAACCGCTTCACCGGAGGTGTAGATTGTCTCGCTGTTGGTCGGCTTACCCCCGGCTCGATAGGCGGCGGACGTCGAGTTATAAAGATGAACCGGCGTGGATGCCAGTTTCATCATGGCCTCCATAACCGGCTTGCAGGACGCATCCGCCGCGAACGATGGCGCGGCGGCGATCCAGGTAATCGCCAATACCGTCGAAATAGCCTTCATGGTACGGATTGCGGAATCGCGGATCGAACTAGCTCACGCGGCGGGCTAGATTAGCCCTTGCACCGCCGCGTGGGAGAAATTTTCGCCGTTACTGGCCGCGCCGCGCCGCGAAGCTGGCGTCGATGAAATCCAACCCCGCCTTGTTGGGCACCGTAGTGGTCTCCACCTTATCGCCGAGCCCCATGGCGACGTCCGACTTCTCCTGATAGTTGGGCCACTTCGGAAGCGCCTTGCCGTTGGGATCGCCGTTCGTCGCGAAGTTAACCCAGTACGATTGCATCATGTCGCTCAAGGTGCGATCGCCTTCCTGCGCGAGCGTCGGCGAAAGATTTCCGAACACATATTCGATCTCCGACGCGTGGTAAGCGCCCAGTCGCGCGCCGAAAGGCCCCGGCGGAACCTTGCTGAAGTAATAAAGATAGACCTTCGATTTGCCCGATTTGGTCTGCATCCGCGCCCAGGTGCGCATCTCCCAACCGAAGGTCTGGTCGCGCATCGATTCCGCGGCCGAGTCGTGCGCCTGTTCGTCGGACCGCGCCGGATAAATTTTCAGGAACGCCTCGGCGCGATCGCCATAACGGGATTTCGCCTGCGCCTCGAATGCCGCGGCCTTCACCGTCGGGGGAGTGAACGCGGTCCCTTCATTCGCATTCGACCCGATCAAGGTCGGCACGTCGTTCTGCTTGCCGTTCGCGAAAATCGTATAAACGTCGGTGGGCAGGAAATATCCATCCACGTTGGTGGTCGCGCCGCGCTCGGCTTTCAGCAATTCGGCGGCGGACTTGGCGCGGAGCTCCGCCAGCGAGCTCGCATGCACCGATTCGGCGAATTTCTCGCCCGCTTTTTCCGCCGCGGCCAGCGATTCGACGCGCGCGAAATCCGCGCCGCTCTCTCCGATGGCGCGCTGGAATAATCCCTTGGTCAAAGGACTCGCCACCAATGCGTTAATGCTCCAGGAGCCGGCCGATTCCCCGAAAATCGTCACTCGCTTGGGATCGCCGCCGAACTTTTCGATATTGCGATGGACCCATTCGAGCGCCGCCACCTGATCGAGAAATCCCTAATTGCCCGACGCGTTGCGGTCCGATTCCTTGGTCAATTCGGGATGCGCGAAGTATCCGAATACGCCCAGCCGGTAATTGATGGTCACCAGCACGACGCCCTTTTTCGCGAAATTGTCGCCATCGTAGGCCGGCGTTTGGCCAGCTGCCGCGCGTCAGCGCTCCGCCGTGGACCCACACCATCACCGGTCGCCGTTCCTTCGCCGAATTCGCCGCGGTCCAGATGTTCAAGTACAGACAATCCTCGCTGATGTGATCGGCGTCGGTGCTGGTATAGGGCGAGCCTGCCGGATACGGCGCCTGCATGCACGTCGACGAGAAATGATCGGCCGCGCGAACGCCTTCCCATTTCGCGGCGGGCTTCGGCGCGCGCCAGCGCAATTCGCCCACCGGAGGCGCGGCGTATGGGATCCCCTTATAGACGCGGACCTGGGCGCTGGTGCCGGCCGTGCCGGTGACCTGGCCGTTTTCCGTTTTCACAGGTTCGCTGATCCCCGCGGTCAGCGTCGCTGCGAGAGACAAGGCAGCCAAACAGCAGATTGAAAATCGCATACACGCCATAATATACAAGTGCCCGAGCGCAAGCCACTCCTCATCTACGACGGCGACTGCGGATTCTGCAAAATCTGGATCGAATATTGGAAACAGTTGACCGGCGACCGGGTCGACTACGCTCCTTCGCAGGAAGTCGGCGGCCGGTATCCGCAAATTTCGCGGCGGTCGTTTTCGGAGTCGGTACAGTTGGTTCGCGGCGATGGAACCGTCGTGAGCGGCGCGCGAGCCGTCTTTGAAACGCTCGGACGCGAAAAATCGTATGAATCGTCGCGCCTGTTTCGAGGCGTCAGCGAATGGGCCTACCGCCTCATCGCGAAGCATCGCAACTTTTTTTATCAGGTCACCAGGTACACTTTCGGAACCAGGATCGAGCCCGCGCGTTTTGCCGTCACGCAATGGATTTTCCTGCGCGCGCTAGCCGTGGTTTATGCCGTGGCCTTCCTTTCGCTCGCCACACAGATCACCGGATTGATCGGCACCCAGGGCATTCTTCCACTGCAGCAATACATGGATCAGGTGGCCAAGGAATTGGGCGCGTCGCGATTCTATGCCATGCCCACCGTCTTCTGGTGGGGCTCGAACGACGTAGTCCTGCAATCGGTATGTTGGGCCGGATTCCTGTTATCGATCGCGCTGTTCTTCGGACGCCTGCAAAAGCTGGTGCTCTTTCTGCTCTTTGTGCTCTACCTGTCGCTGATGTCCTGCGGACAGGACTTCCTGTCGTTCCAATGGGACTCGCTGCTGGTGGAAACCGGATTCCTGGCGATTTTTCTGGGGCGCGCCCCGATCGTCGCGTGGCTGTTCCGGCTGCTGGTATTTCGTCTGACATTTTTGTCGGGATCCATCAAGCTGCTGAGTCGCGACCGCACCTGGCACGGGCTGACGGCGCTCGATTATCACTTCCATACCCAGCCGCTGCCGAACTTTATTTCCTGGTACGTGGACAAACTGCCGCGCCCGATCCTGCGCGGCGCGACGTTCCTCACGCTGCTGATCGAGATCGGCGCGCCATTCCTGATCTTCGCGCCGCGCAAGATACGCATCTTCGGCGCCTGGTGCATGATCGGATTGCAGGTGCTGATCCTGCTGACCGGGAACTACGGGTTTTTCAATTACTTGTCGATCGTGCTCTGCTTATTCCTGTTCGACGATCAGGCCCTGCGACGTTTGGTCCCCGCGAGAATGCGCACGCCCCGGCGGATGCCCAAATTCAACACCGTGCAAAGAGCGCTATTGGGGGCTTTCGCGGCATGGATCGCGGTGCTCGGATTTCTGCGGATTGTCGAGACGTTTTCCGGCCCGCCGCCGGAGCCGCTCCGGACCATCGCCCATGCCGCCGCGCCGTTTCAGATCGTCAATTCCTATGGATTATTCGCGGTCATGACCACCACGCGCCCCGAAATCGTGGTCGAAGGATCCATGGACGGCGATAACTGGCAGCCCTACGAATTCAAGTACAAACCGGGCGACGTCCACCGCCGGCCGCCCTGGGTCGCGCCCTACATGCCGCGGCTCGACTGGCAGATGTGGTTCGCCGCCCTGAGCAGCTATCGCGAGAACCTCTGGTTCGTGAGCTTCGCGCTAAAGCTGTTGCAAGGCTCGCCGCAGGTGCTCGCGCTGCTGGAGAAAAATCCCTTTCCCGACCATCCGCCGCGCTACATCCGGGCATTGGTTTACGAGTATAAGTTCACCGATTGGGCCACCCATCGAAGAACCGGCGAATGGTGGAGCCGCGAGCCGCTCGGCACCTATCTGCCGACCGTCGGACTCAAGGCCGACGCCGCCCTGCGCTAAATGCGGTCGGCCGTTGGGCAAAATAATGAGACGAAGTGTAACCATCGACGTCTAATTGTAGTCTTAACAGTTGTTTACGAAGCTTTACCTCGCGGGGAATCATAATATATGACTCGAAGTTTGTTCAGTTCGGTGGTGCTGCTGGCGATTTCCGTGGTTTCCATGTCCGGCCAGGGCGCCAATACCTCGGGAGTGGTGGAAAAAGTCAACGCCGGGGACAAACAGATCGTCTTGAAGACAGATGCCGGCGAAGTGACCGTCACCGTGGCTCCCAATGGATCGGTGCGGCGAGTGCCGCCGGGAGAAACCAGTTTGCAGAAAGCGCAGGTGGTCGACATCGGCGAAGTGAGCGTCGGAGATCGGGCGCTGGTCCCGGGGAAGCCCGCCGAAGGCCAGACGACGATGACCGCCCGGCTGGTGGTCGTGATGTCGAAGACGGACATCGCCAAAAAACAGGCATCCGAAAAGGCGGACTGGGCCAAACGCGGAGTCATCGGAACGGTGAGCGCGGCGAGTCCCGATGAGATCGCGATCACGCTGCACGCCACGGGCGCGGCCGCGAAGACTTTGATCATTACCCCGGGTCCGAATTGCGTGATCCGTCGCTACGCTCCGGATTCGGTCAAATTCGAGGACGCCCGGGCGTCGACGCTTGCCGAGATCCACACCGGGGATCAGGTCCGGGCGTTAGGCGACAAGACCGCGGATGGCGGCAAGCTGACTGCGGAGGAAATCGTTTCGGGATCATTCCGGACCATCGCGGCGACGGTGCTTTCGGTGGACGCGGCGAAACATGAATTGCGAGTGCGCGATCTGGCCACAAAAACCCCCGTCGTGGTGAAGATCACGTCGGAATCGAATCTGAAAAAGCTGCCCGCGCAGATGGCGCAGATGCTGGCGGCGCGGAATCGGGGCGACGCCGGTGGACCGGCCGGTGGGCGCGAAGGCGTCGCGCCGGAAGGCCGCGGACAGGGTCGCGGGGAAGGCCGGGGAATGCGTCCGGCGGGTGATTTGACGCAGATGCTCGACCGGGTGCCTCCGGTAGAGCTGGCGGATCTGAAAAACGGCGACGCGATCATTCTGTTGAGCACGGTGGGTGCGAGCCCGGATCAACTGAACGCGATTACGCTGCTGGCGGGAGTGGAGCCGATCCTCACCAAACCGGGGACGCGGGAGATGGCGCTCGGCGCATGGAGCCTGGGCGGAGGCATGGGCGGCGACGAAGGCAACCAGTAATCGCGGCGTAACCAATCCAGCGCCGGAATCGCCTGGAGAATAGCTAAGGGAATTTTGATGAATCTTTCTAGACGGGCAGTATTCTTGTTTCTTATCGTATGGGGTTCCTGCGCGGCGCTTATGGCGCAGACTCCCGGCGCTTTACGCGGCCAGGTGCTCGATCCATCGGGCGCCGCGGTGCCCAAGGCGTCGGTGACGGTCACCGGACCCAACGGACTGGTGAAGGTCGCGGTGGCCGATAACGACGGCGCGTATGCCATCGCGGGACTGCCTGCCGGAAAATACACCATTCGCGTCACCGCTACCGGATTCACTCTGTATGAGAAGACCGACGTCGAACTGACCGGCGGCCGTCCGGCGACGCTGAACGTGAATCTCGCCGTCGAAGGCGCCAAACAGGAAGTGACCGTCGCCGATACTCAAAACGTCGATCTGGACCCGGCGAAAAACGCCGGCGCGCTGGTTTTGAAACAGGAAGACCTGGACATGTTGTCCGACGATCCGGATGATCTGCAAGCGGATTTGCTGGCCCTCGCCGGTCCGGCCGCGGGCCCCAACGGCGGCCAGATCTTCATCGACGGATTCTCCAACGGCCAGCTTCCTCCCAAGGAATCGATTCGCGAGATCCGCATCAATTCGAATCCGTTTTCGGCCGAGTACGACACTTCCGGCCGCGGACGTATCGAGATTCTGACCAAGCCGGGCACCGGCAGCTTTCACGGAACGGTGAATATCAATTACAGCGACTGGCTGTTCAACGCGCGCAATCCGTTCATCACCTCACCCAGTTTTAACGTTCCGGCATCCGACACCAAGAATCTCCAGGCGAATCTGAGCGGACCGATCATCAAGAACAAGCTGTCCTTTTTCGTCGATTTTTCACGGCGCCAGCAGCGTGAGGATTCGCTGATCAACGCGCAGGTGCTGGCTCCCTCCTGCGCCGGCCTGACCTTTGGGACGCCCTGCTCACCGTTGACCGAAGCTTACGCGATCATCGCGCCCAACACCTTCAACTCGATCAGCCCGCGCATCGATTATCAATTGACGCCGAACATCACGCTGCAGGGCCGGTATACCTGGCACAGCAACGAACAGGATGAAGGAGGCGTAAGTGGAACCAATCTGCCCAACACCGCTTATGTGCAGCACGGCCGTGTGCAAATGGCGCAGATCACCGAAACGCAGGTGGTGAATACCTCCACCATCAACGAAACGCGGTTCCAGTATGTCGGCAACAACACCAATCAGGTCGGGCGTAAATCCCGAGTTGAACATTTCGGTGGCCTCGGGTTCACCACCGGCAGCAGCTTCCCCAACAACTATAGTCATCAGGGTAGCTACGAACTGCAGAATTACACCACCATCACGCATGGCGCGCACTTCATCAAATTCGGCGCCAGGCTTCGCGCCAGCCGGACCAGCAGCTACGTCACCACCAACTTCGACGGACAGTTCAATTTCGATTCGCTCTCGGCCTACGCGCTGCTGCAGCAGGGTATCGCGCAGAACGTTCCGCTACAGAATATTTTCTCCGCCGGCGGCCAGCCGTTCCAGTATGTCTTCAATAGCGGCCAGCCGCTGATCCAGGCGAGCCAGGTGGACGCCGGATTGTTTTATCAGGACGACTGGCGCGTCAAGCCCAACATCACCCTGAGCCTGGGCCTGCGCTACGAAGTGCAGAACAATATTCCCGATCATGGCGACTGGGCGCCGCGCATCGGCCTCGCCTGGGGCCTGGGTCCGACGCAGGGACGCGGGCGCGCTCCGAAGACCGTGCTCCGCGCCGGATTCGGATATTTCTACGACCGGTTCAATCTCAACAGCGTCATCAACACCATGCGCTACAACGGCGTGAACCAGGCATCCTATACCATCACCAATCCGCAGTTTTACGAGCTCGGCGGGCAACTGATCAGCAGCGTGAACGGAGGCGTGGTGACGCAGCAGTCGCTGATGTCCAGCGCGAATCAGCTCGCTTCCGCCACCTATCACATCGACGGAACCTACCAGTCGCCGCGGATGCAGCAGGCCGCGATCGGGCTCGACCGGCAGTTGCCGAAAAACGTGAGTGTTTCGGTAAACTACATAAATTCCATCGGTGAACATGTGCTGCGAACCGTGAACATCAACACGCCGTTCCCGGGCACCTGGAATCCGCTGAATCCAGCGGCATCGCTTTATCCCCTGGGTCAGGCGGCGGGCATTTACAATTTGTACGAATCGAGCGGAATGTACAAGCAGAATCAGTTGATCGTCAACGGCAACGCGCGCATCAATTCGCGGATCTCGCTGTTCGGCTTCTACGTGTACGGCCGCGTCAATTCGAACGTGATCGGCAGCGGCGGGTCGCCCTCGAATCCTTACAATTTCAACCAGGATTGGGGACGCGCCAATTACGACATCCGCAACCGCGTGGTGATCAACGGCAGCATCCTGACGCTGTGGGGTGTCCGCATGTCGCCGAATATCACCTACAATTCGGCCCCGCCTTACAACATCACGGAAGGAATCGATCAGTACGGCGACACCCTGACCAACGCGCGTCCGGCGCTGGCTCCCGCCGGATTCAACGCGCCGGCCTGCACGCCGCAACTGGCGCGCGCCTTGACTCCCTGCATGGTTTCGGGGACGCCCTATGGCAGCTTCGTCATCAATCCGCCGGCCGGTCTGCCGGGGATTCCGATTAACGCCTTCAATGCGTTCCGGCAATTCAACTTCAATCTCCGGATCAGCCGCACCTGGGGCTTCGGTGAGCCGACCGGCTCGGCGAACCAGCGGCAGCGGCCCGGCGGCGGCGGACCTCCCGCGGGAGGCTTCGGAGGCGGCATGGGACGCGGCGGCGGCGGACGTGGTCCGGGCGGGCCGGGCGGCATGTTCGGAGGCGGAGAATCGACCGGCAAACGTTACAACCTGACCGCCGGTATCTTCTTCCACAATATGTTCAACACCGTGAATCCAGGCATGATCGAAGGCGATCTTCTCTCGCCCCGCATCGGCGAAGCCCTCGGGCAGGCGAATATTGGCGGATTCGGCGGGAATCAGAACGCTCAGGCGTTCAACCGGCGCATCGATTTGTCGCTTCGCTTCCAGTTCTAAATTAATGAATTCACGGGGTTGTAAAACAGCCCGTGCCAAGTCGGGTTACACTGAGGGTGGCTATGTCCAGCCCGGTTCTCCAGGCGGAGGCGACCGATCCACCGCCTACGCCGAACGATTCCGCTCTGTACCTTGATCGCGAACTGAGTCTGCTCGCTTTCCAGCGGCGCGTGCTGCAGGAGGCGCAGGACCCGGCGAATCCGCTGATCGAACGCGTTAAGTTTCTCTCCATCCTGTCCTCGAATCTGGACGAGTTTTTCATGGTCCGGGTCGCCGTGCTCAAGCAGAAAGCGGTTTCAAACGCGCTCGATAGCGCCGTGGCCGACCTGCTCGATCGCATTCGCGACGAGGTGAAGCGGCTGGTCACCGATTCCTATGAAACCTGGCGCGAATTGCAGGCCGCGCTGGCCAAAGCGGGCATCGAGATTCGCGACGCCGCGCAATTGACCCTCAAGGAACGCGGCTCGATGGAGAATTACTTCCGTCAGGTCGTGTATCCGGTGCTCACGCCGCTGGCCTTCGATCCGGGCAGGCCTTTTCCGCATATTTCGAACCTCAGCCTGAACCTGGCGGTGGCGGTCCGCGATTCGGCGGGCGTGGAACGTTTCGCGCGCGTTAAGATTCCCGATACGCTGCCGCAGTTGGTCCCGCTCGAGCCGGCGCAGGGCGGCCGCGCCGCGATGGTCTGGCTGGAACAGCTGATTACCGAGAATCTCCAGTCGTTGTTTCCAGGTCTGGAGATCCTGGAAGCCTATCCGTTCCGCGTCACTCGCGACGCTGAAGTCGAAATTCAGGAACTGGAAAGTGACGACCTGCTGGAGACCATCGAGGAAGCGGTCTGGCAGCGCCGCTTTCGCGCCGTGGTCCGTCTTCAGGTGTCCCAGGACATTCCGGAGCATCTGCTCGAAACCCTGGTCGCGAATCTGGAGCTCGACCGCCGCGACGTGTATCGGGTCAGCGGGCCGATCGATCTGGGCCGGTTGCGGCAGATCATTTCGATCGACCGCGCGGATTTGAAAGATCCGGTGTTCCTTCCCTACACTCCGCCGGAGCTGAATCCGAAATCGGAGGAAGATATCTTCGCGGTGCTGCGCCGTGAGGACGTCCTGCTGCATCATCCCTACGATTCGTTCCAGCCGGTAGTCGAATTTCTGCGTCGCGCCGCCGTGGACCCCGACGTTCTGGCGATCAAGATTACGCTCTATCGCGTCGGGCGCAACTCGCCCGTGGTCGAAAGCCTGTTGAGCGCGATTGAAAACGGCAAGCAGGTGGCCGCGCTGGTGGAATTGAAGGCGCGCTTCGATGAAGAGAGCAACATCGAGTGGGCCAGGGCGCTGGAAGCCGCGGGCGTGCACGTGGTCTATGGCCTGCTGGGACTGAAAGTGCATTCGAAGATCGCATTGGTGGTCCGGCGCGAAGGCGACGCAATCCGCCGCTACGTCCACCTGAGCACCGGAAACTACAATCCGACCACCGCCCGCCTCTACACCGACCTGAGCTTCTTCACTTCCGACGAACAGATCGGCGCGGACGCCACCGACCTGTTCAATTACGTCACCGGCTACTCCGCGATCCACGAATTTCGCAAGCTGCTGGTGGCCCCGATCAATCTGCGCCAGAAACTGGAAGACCTGATCAAGCGCGAGATCCAGCACGCATCGATCCGCGTCGGGAAGCGTGACGGACGGATCATTTTCAAGATGAACGCGCTCGAAGATCCCGGAATCATCCGGCTGCTCTATCAGGCATCGCAGGCGGGCGTGAAAGTCGACCTGCTGGTGCGCGGCATCTGCTGTCTGCGCCCTGGAGTTCCGGGCGTCAGCGAGAACATCCGCGTGATCAGCATTGTCGGCCGCTTCCTGGAACACAGCCGCATTTATTATTTCCACAACGGCGGACGCGAAGAGGTTTACCTGGGCAGTGCGGATATGATGGGCCGCAACCTGAACCATCGCGTGGAACTGCTGTTCCCCATCGAGAACAAACGGGTCCTCGCGCGGGTGCGGAAAGACATTCTCGAAACCTATCTATCGGATAATCGCAACGCGCGCCACATGCAGCCCGACGGCTCCTTCCTCTGGGACCAGTCCGGGGAGCCCGCCGTGGACAGCCAGGCGCAATTCCTGCTGCCGCCGGCCGAAAAGACCGACGCGCGACGGAAAAAGTCGAAGCGGTAAGCTAATCCTCCGGCACCGTCCAGCGCTCGCCGCACTGAAACACTTTGAACGGTTGCTCCGGACGCTGGCCCAGCATGTGCGCGATGAATCGCGTTTCGAGGTGATCGGTGTCGTTGAAAGTGCCGTAACCCATGGGCACGACCCATCCGGCTCCGATGTCGCAGGCCAACTGCGCCGCCGCGCTCACCGAAAAGTGCTCCTCGCCAATCGGCAACAGCGCGACGTTCACATTGAACGGCCGCAGTCGGTCCGCCAGACCTTCATAGGGAGCCCCATCGCCGCCATGATAAATGGTCCAGCGTCCGAAGCGAATCAGATAACCGAGCCTGGGATAGCCTCCACCCGGAGTCCAGTCCGAGGCCCGTCTTCCTGGCGCCGTCAACATGCACGGAGGGAACAGCGTACACGCGGCCGTACAGATTGCCCTTGAAATATTCGACGCGCAAATCGGCGTCGGTGGTGGTCATGCGCTGGTAGGGGATGCCTTCGGCGTGCGCGCGATCGGCCGCGCTTTTCGGCAAAACCACTTTGGCGCGCTGCGACGTTTCCAGGATTTGAGCGATCGAAGCCGCGTCGAACGAACCGCTGGTCGAGAGCACCAGATCGGCGTGATGCACGTCATTTCCGCTCAGCGGCGCGGCGATGCGGCGCGTCCGGCCGGCCGGGGTCGAAAAAACCGGATCGATATAGAACGTAATGTCGGCGAAGCGGAAGATGAATCCACTATCCCCAAGCCACCAGAGCGTGGGCGTCGGGGTGATGGTTTGATCGATTTCCTGGATCAGCTCACGTCCGCTGTTGACGGGCTGTAGCACTCCACGTATTCTACCGTTTGCCGGCGGCGCGCCGGAGGCGATCGCGAATCGCGGCCCACTGCGGTTGATCCGGCGGCATCTCCACCGCGATCCACGGCCAGCGCTCGCGGTCCAGCTCATGCAGCGCGTCGTACAGACGATTCGCGTATCTTGCGGGATCGCGCGGCATGCGCACGCTGCGCGAAGCGATGCCCGATTCCTGCCGCCATACATAAGCCCCGTTGCGGTCCGGAAGCTCCGCCGCGTGGTTCACCAGCAGCAGCGTAGTATCGGGGCTGTAATGCCGGTGATGCATTCCCGGCGACGGATGCGCGGCGCCCTCGGGCTCGCCCGCCTGCTCGATTTCGCCGAACGAAATCATCCCCGGCCGCAGCAGCGTCAGGTGTCCTCCGGCGACCGAGACCACCGTCGATTCGATGCCGACGCGCGACGATCCGCCCTCGACGATTTCCACCGCGATCCCCGAACTCTTCCCGCACATGCTCCGCCGTGGTCGGCGAAAGATGCGTGAATCGATTCGCGCTCGGAGCGGCGATGGGCACGCCGGCCGCTTCAATCAACCGGAGCGCGATCGGATGATCCGGCATGCGCAACCCGACGGTGGGCAATCCCGAGGTGACGATATCGGGAATTTCCGGCGATTTCTCCACCACGATGGTCAAAGGACCCGGCCAATATTTCTGCGCCAGCTCTTCCGCCATGACCGGCCAATTCACGGCGAGTTTGCGCGCCATATCCATCGAAGCCACGTGAACAATCAGGGGGCTGGTCGACGGCCGGCCCTTGATTTCGAAAATCCGGGCGACCGCCGCGGCGTCGAGCGCATTGGCGCCCAAGCCGTAGACCGTCTCGGTCGGGAACGCGACCAGGCCGCCCTCGACGAATGATGCTCGCGGCTTCCGTGACAGAAATCGTCATGACGTCCGTCTATTCCGGCAGATCATCCTTACCGTCCGCCGCCGTCTTGCCGGTCTTCCGAAATACCAGATACGCGTGGATGAACTCTTCCAGATCGCCATCCAGCACGCGATCCACATCGCCGACTGACAGCTTGGTGCGATGGTCCTTGATCATCCGGTAAGGCGCCAGCACATAGCTGCGGATCTGGCTGCCGAAATTGATTTCGAGCTTGGTGTCTTCGAGCTTGCGCTCCTCGGCCTGCTTCTTTTCCAGCTCGAATTCGTACAGCTTCGCGCGAAGCTGCTTCATCGCCGTGGCGCGATTCTTATGCTGGCTGCGCTCATTCTGGCACTGCACCACGATGCCCGTGGGCAGATGCGTCATGCGGATCGCCGAATCGGTTCGATTGACGTGCTGGCCGCCGGCGCCCGACGCGCGAAACGTATCGACGCGCAGATCCTCCGGCCGGATGTCGATCTTGATTTCGTCGTCGATCTGCGGATAGACGAACACCGACGCAAACGACGTATGCCGGCGCGCGGCCGAATCGAAGGGAGAGATGCGGACCAGCCGGTGCACCCCGACTTCGCTCTGCAACAGGCCGTAAGCGTTCTCGCCGTTCACTTCGAAGGTCACCGACTTGATGCCCGCGCCTTCGCCCTCCAGCCGGTCCGTCACCACGGTCTCGAATCTGTTGCGCTCCGCCCAGCGCAGATACATGCGCAGCAGCATTTCCGCCCAGTCCTGGCTTTCGGTGCCGCCCGCGCCGGGATGGATGGTCACGATGGCGCTGCGTCCGGTCGTTTTCGCCCGAGAGCAGCATCTTGTCTTCGAGCTTCTCCAGATGCGCGCGAAAGCGAGCTGCATCTCGCGCTCCAGGTCGCCGTTGACGTTTTCGCCTTCGCGGGCCAGCTCGAACAGCGTATCGAGGTCGGAAGTCAGCGAAGTGATTTTGGCGTCCTGGCCGATCTGCTCCTCCAGGCGCTTGCGGTCCTGCATCACCTTCTGGCTCTTTTCCGGCTGGGACCAGAAGTCGGGAGCGTTGATCTGTTCTTCGAGTTTGGCTAATTGCTGCGCGGCGGGTGGGAGCGTCAAAGATAGCTCCGCACAGCGTCAGCCTGCTGGCGGAGCGTAACGTACTCTCTTTCCAATTCGTCGAGGGTCATCCGTTCCAGTTTAACAAGATGGCCCAAAACTTCTACCGAACCAACCGATAAGATCTGCGAAGATGCCTGCGATCGACATCCCGATGTCCGGAATACTCCGCTCCCACGAAGCCTGGCTCGAAAATCCTTCCACCGGCCGGCGCGCGGACTTGACCGGCATGACGCTGAACGATACCGACCTTTCGGGAGCCATCCTCCGCGATGGAATTCTGACCGGCGCGACGCTGCTCGACGCCAATCTCGCTGGAGCCGATTGCAGCGGCGCCCGATTGGAGCGAACCGACCTGCAGCGCGCCAACTTGTCCGGCGCCGACTTGAGTCGATCCTCATTGACGAACGCGTCCTTTGCCGGCGCCTGGCTCCAGGGAGCCAATTTATCGGAGGTGATGATCGCCGGGTCCACCTTCCGTAAGGCCCGGCTGGGCAGCGCGCGGATGATCGAAGCGTCGGTGAACGAGGCCTGCTTCGTCGAAATGTTCGCGCCGGGAGCGAGCTTCCATCAGTCGCGTTTCTATGAAGCGGACTTCAGCGAAAGTCATCTGGAAGAGGCCGTTTTTTATCACGCTCGGCTGCAGCACGCGCGATTTCAAGGCGTTCTGGCGCAGGGGGCGAGCTTCGGCGGCTCGAAGATCGACCATTGCGATTTCGCGCGAGCGATGCTGGCGGAGACCAAGTTTGCCCGATGCGAGATGATCCAGTGTCTGTTCCGGTACGCGGACCTGCGCGGCGCCGATTTTCGGGAGTGCCGGATGCGGGGCGGGGACTTTGGCCGCGCGCGTCTTGCCGGGGCTCGTTTCGCGGGCGCGCAACTGGTGATGGTCGATTTTCGCGGGGCCGATCTTTCCGGCGCTCGCGAACTGACCCAGGATCATCTGCTCAAGAGCCTGACCGACCAATACACCATCCTTCCGAACGGCAGTCATGGGCCCTTCATGAGATTTTCAGGCGCCGAAAAACCGAAAAGACATGAGCCGCGACCGCAGGAAGCGGCAGATGCTCGCGACCAGTAGGATCGATGAAAAAAGCAATATCGGCGACGCGATTCGATTTTTAGTGCTGGACCACCTGGGTGCCCGGCGGGACTTTCAGCTCGAACGCGGAATCCGGCAGCGACGGATTTATCTTCACATCGGAAAACGAAAAGAGATGGGAATTCTGGCTAGGCTCGGTGGCCTTTTCCTGGACTGGATCGCTGTGACCCTCGGCAATCCACACCTCTAGCCGGCTGATCATCTTTTGCAGATCGGACGCTTTCGGACTCAGCACCAGGTGAGTGGTCGAAGCGGAACCGATTTTTTCCGTTCCCGCCACCGTGATGTCATAGGTCTTTTTCAGCTCCTGTCCGGAAGTTCCGAACAATAGAAACTGGCTGATGTGGGAGATGTAACCGCCGGCGTTCTTCAGCTTTTCCACTTCATTGTTCTTGGGATAGTAAATCCTCACGGCGCTGCCTGAAAACTCGATCACCCGGACGTCCGGCGGCTGGTAGTCGATCTTGCCGCCGAATCCACCCTTCGACCGTCGGATGTGCAATTCGGCTTGGGAATCGGTGGCTTCCTTAAGCACCGCGTTGTAGTCCGACTGATGCATGGAAGCCGAGACGGACTTGAATTTCTTGGCATTCGCGTCCATGCGGTTCAGGATGGCATCCAGCGTCTCGGCGTGAAGGCTGGTGAACAGAAACGCGGCAGTCAAAAGCAGACTGGTCATGCGGCGGCGCCTCACGGCTTGGTGAAGGCCATGTAGCCCTTCACTTCCTGTTCCGCATCGTCGTAGATAGGCTCCACTGCGGTGATCGCGGCGCGAGTCTTATAGCGCTGGTTCACCACTGCCGTGGCGCGCTGCAGCAACTGGTTCTCGGGAACGCCCGAAAGGATCTGCGGCTCGATCCAGAAGCCGCCGTGGATCATCACCACGTTGGTGGCCTTGGGCTGATCCCGAAACACGTCGCGCGGGGTCAGAAAAATAAATGCGAGAATCAACCCCACCATCACGTCATACTGCCAGCTTGCCCGCTGGAAATCCCAAAATAAAAAACGTCCTAAACCTCGCATCGCTTTCAGTTTACCCTTTCCGCCGCCGGATCCGGTAGGCGGGAACCGAAACCAGGGCTACAATGTGCATATGGAAAGACCAGGAGCAACTACACTCAGAGGAAACCCGATGACCGTGATCGGTCCGGAATTGAAAAAGGGCGACAAGGCGCCCGATTTTCAAGCCGTGGACGATTCACTGAAGCCGGTGGATCTGGCGGCCACGGGACATGGAGTCCGGATTTTCAGCATCGTCCCGTCGCTCGATACGCCGGTGTGCGACGCACAAACCAAACGCTTCAACGAGGAAGCCGGCAAGCTTCCCGACGTGAAGATTTACACCGTTAGCATGGATCTGCCGTTCGCCCAGAAACGCTGGTGTGGAGCGTTCGGTGTCGATCACGTCAAGATGCTCTCCGATCATCGCAACGGGTCGTTCGGCGAACACTACGGCACGTTGATTAAGGACCTCCGGATCTTGAGCCGCGCTATCTTCGTCATCGATCAGGCCGATACCATCCGGCACGTGGAATACGTGAAGGAAGTCGGCGACCACCCCAATTACGAATCTGCTCTCGCTGTGGCGAAATCCCTCACCGGCGGAGCCGCATCCGCATAGGTCCTCTCGTAAATCCACTCGGCGGATGCGATGGCATCCGCCTTTTCTTTTCCCCCTGTACGCCTGTTCATCCCCGTATTTCTAATAGTTCCAGGACGTTTTCAGCACCAGTACCATGCGCCCCGGGTACTCAAGGGGTAACCTCAACACCCCGTTGGCGTAGCGCTGCCGTACCTTAGGCATAGGCTAAAGAAAGAGTACTAGGGAATCTTCATTCCGGCCTCCCCGGCATGGTATTCTTCATCGTGGCGTTACGAAGTGCAAGATCGCAACGTTGCAAACGGGAGTTCGGAGGGTACGAAAATGAAGCGAGTACTAGTTGTTTTGGCGGCATTGCTTACCTTATGCGCAGGAGGATACGCAAGCACCATCACATATAATGTGAGCGCCAATTCAACGTTCCTGTATCAGACCTTTAACGATTTCTGTGGAAATAGCGCAGTTGCGGTGCCGGGATGCCAGGCGGGAAATTTCGCGCCGACCATTATCGCCGTGAATCCCGGCGATACGGTGATTCTTACGGAAGGCGGCGGTGCCTGCTATTCGGGTGTTTCCCAGGGGATTCCCCAGGGATGCGTGAACGAGCCGTTGGGCGGGATATTCGACAGCAGCGATACGGATTTACTCTCGTCCAGCCATTTGGACCGTTTTCAGACCAGCGTGAATGCGGGATTGCCGGGCATCACAGATTCCAGTTTCAATACCTATTACGCCGCGAACGGCTACTTTACGGGCGTCGGTGTGAATACCCAGATCCCCAACGACTTCTATATTTGTGGACCCGGCTCGATTCCGGATTGCTCCACCACCAGCACCACCGTGGTGGTCCCGAACGGCGCCTATTTCCTGTACGTAGCGGCGCTCGACAGCTTCTTTGCCGACAACTCCAGCAATCCGAATGGCGGCTTGACGGTGACAGTAACCGACCTTCCCGCCCATCACGACCTGCCGCCGCCGTCCGTCCCGGAGCCGTCCACCTGGGCTCTGATGCTTACGGGTCTGGGATTGACGGGTTTGGTTCGCCTGCGCCGAAATTTCGCGCGGTAGTTTCGCAACAAATCCTGTGAGCGTTTGTGGTACAAGAGGGGGTTGTTTTCGTTTGATCAAAGACTCCTTTCCGCTCTCGCGCGTCGCATCGGAACGCTGACCGGAAGGAAATCGAACTCAACGGAGACGCTTCTCGACGCCGACGCGGTGGTCGCGCACATCGAGGTGAACCGGAAGCACGGGGTCGGCGTCCTGCTCGATCGCTGGTTCGGCGGCGAAGCGAACGTCTTGTCGATCCGCTCGGCCGATCAGTTTGGAGGCCGGCAGGACTTCGGCGCGATCGCCCTCAAAATTTCTCATCCACGAATCGAGCCGGGCGCTGTCTACAGCCGCGTGCGGGACGCGCTCGGATCGAACACCGTCCGGCGAATTCTGTGCGTGCCCTATTATCCCGACGACGTGAGAACCGCGGTCGCGCTCCAGGAAATCTTCGGCGTCCCGATGTGTACGTTTCTCATGGACGATTCCGAAATGCCGCAAGATCTGATGCGCCCGCTGCTCAAGAAATCCGCCTTGCGGCTCGCGATTTCAAAGCCGCTTCGCGACTCCTTCGAGCGGAAATTCGGATGTTCCATCGGGTACATGCCACCGCTTGCCCCGGCGGGAGCGGATCCTCTCCGCGCTCCAGATTCCCGATACACCGGTGGGCGAACCTCGCGGCGCGTTGCTCGGAAATGTGTGGGGAGCGCATTGGCTGACCCTGCTGCAGGCGACGGTGAAGGATTCCGGCGTGACGCTCGAATGGTATTCGAACGCCGATTTTCCGCTTGAGCGGGAAGAGTTGCTCGCGAGCCGCATTCATCCGCAGCCGCCGCACGAGGATGACGCGCTGGTGCGGGCGCTGCGCGCGACCTGGTTCGCCGTCCTGCCGTCGGGAACACTCGACTCATCGGACGACCGCCATTTCATCGCGCGCAACAGCCTTCCGAGCCGCTTGATTTTCCTGATGGCGACCGCGCACATTCCGGTGATTGTGCTGGGCAGCAGGGAGACCACGGCCGCGCGATTCGTTGAAGAGCACGCCATCGGCCTGGTCGCCGATTACGATCGAAACTCGTTCCTGGCAGCGGTCCGGAGGATCCTGGATCGCGAGGAAAATATCGCCATGCGCAAGCGGGCGTTCGCAATGTCCCCGCGATATGCGGACGCCGGAGCCGCGGAATGGATCTGGCAGTCGCTCGCGGCCGGGCAGCCGATCGATCGCCGATTTGAGGATCTGTGAGCGACCCGATCATCGAAAACGCGCGGCTGCGCGGACGGCTCGCGCGACTGGTTTCGAAGGAGCCCGCTCAGCCCGTCGACGTCGTCATCACCGCGAACGAAATTAACGACCGGCACGGGACCGGCATTCTGTTGAAGCGAATTCTGGATGGCGGCAATCTGTTTTCGATCCGTTCCCGCAACGATTGGGGCGAGTCGGATTTCGGACGGTGGCGCGCAACCATTTCGCAGCACGGCATGGACCGGCCGCGATGGGTCCGCAATGTTCTGCGGATCCTCGCCGGCAGGGAGATACGGAATGTGCTGTGTGTTCCGTATCTGTCCGATGAAATCGCCACCGCCCTCGCGATCAAAGAGGCCTTCGGAGCCCGGCTTTGCACCTACCTCATGGACGATCAGAACGTGCTGGTGGATGCGATTCCGGATTCCTTGATGCGCGAGCTGCTCGAAAAGTCCGAGATACGATTCGCGACGCATCCCGAATTGCGTGCCGCTTACCAACGGAAATACGGAGGGAAGTTCTTTCTGCTGCCGGCGGTGGTCCCGGACGAACTGATCGCGCGCGAGCCGGTAGCGCCGGTTTCGGATCGCAGAGGCGTGATGATCGGCAGCATCTGGCATCAAACCTGGCTGGACCAATTGTGCGCTTCATTGAACGGCGATTGGAATATCGACTGGTTCGGCAACCACCGATTCTGGTCGCTTGATGTGCGCGAGTCCAGGCTTGCGAAATCCGGCATCGCCGCGCATGGCGTGATTCCCGAACCCCGGCTCGCCCTGGAATTGCGAAGATATCCGTTCGCGATCGTGCCGGTGGCCCCTTCGGCGCAGTCGAATCGCGGGGAATTGGGGCTGAGCCTGCCGGGCAGAATCCCGTTCGTCATGGCCACTTCCCAGACTCCGATCCTGGTCATCGGCAGCGAACAAAGCTGTGCCGCTGGGTTCGTTCTGTATTTTGGCATTGGAGCCGTAGTACCCTATGATGCCAACAAGATCGCGGCGGCAATGGAGCGGTTGAGCGACCCCGAGAATCAGCGGGCCATGCGCGCCCGTGCGGCTGCGGCCGCGGCGAAATTTTCAGACCGCGGAGTCAGGCCATGGCTCGGTGATTCTATCCGCCTGGGCCGCGCCGCTGACGACCGCTTTGAAAACGCCTTTGCCGGATACAACGGCTAAGATGAGACATCCGGCATGAATTTGCGCCAAAGCTTCAGGCACTTCTTGCAAATGTTCGGGCACGCGATGAACGGCGGCGTCCATCAGCGGCTGGATACGCTGGAGCGGAACGCGGAAGCGATCGAGATTCACTTGAACAGCCTGGAAGAAGGGCAGGCGAGCCTGCTCCAGGCCGCGATTCACTCGGTCGAAACGCTTCATTCCATCACCCGCCCGAAGCTGGTGGATACCTCGCAATCCGCCGAAGCTCTGCTGATCGCACATCTTTATTCCTATGTGCCAGCGCGCAAGGCCGCGGGAAGCAGCACAGCATTTGAATCGCTCACCGCCGCCGGATTTGAGATCGTCGAGCTGGAAGATTGCGACGCCGGGTTCGCCTGCGTCGATCTGGAGAGGCCGTTCGATCCCCAGGTCCGCCGGATGCGAGCGAGTGGATATCCGTGGCACCTGGTGCTCTATCGATCCGAGCAAGGCGCCGGCTACTACGCGAATCAGAGCGCGGCCATCCCGGACGCCAAAGGCACCGCCCTGTTTTTTCGAGAGTATAAGGTGTTTGCGGAGGGCCTCGGCTGGTGTTCGGCGTGTCTTCCAGCAGCGAATTTCCGGCCGGAGGTTTGAGCGCACGGTACAATTTAGGAATCGCGCTCGTTTTAAGACATGCCTCCCTATTGGTTGCGCCTTGCGTACATGTCGGAATTCCTGCTGGCATTGCTCTCCATCCTGGAGCTATGGAGCCAGGCGGGCGGGCAGGGGCACCTGGACCTGATGCCCTGGTACACCAAATTATTCTTCACCTCGGCGCTGGCGCTGGTGACGGTTGCGGGAACGGCGGCGGCGGTGGGACATGAGCGCGCCTGGAACGCGAAAACCCTGGCGTGTCTGCTTCTGGCGCTGATGTTAATGGGTGGAATGGCGAGCGTTACCTATTATTACCACTTGCACGAAAACGACGATAATGGCGCCGGCGGCGATGAGGGCGTGTCGAGAACGATGATGATAATTCCGGCTAGGCCGTACGCATGAGCGACTCGAAATTCGGCATCTGGAGCCCGGCGGAGAGTCCCATTGCCGTGGAATATTCGCTGGTGGTAATCGAAGAGATCCGGCATGAAGTGGCGGAGGGATTCCAGCGGCTCTCGCGCGGCGGGATCGAGGTGGGCGGCGTTTTGTACGGCGTGCGCGACGGCCGCGCGGTGCGGGTCATGGCGATGCGTCCCATCGCCTGTGAACACGCCCGCGGTCCGGGATTCGCACTCTCCGACCGGGATCGCGTCGCGCTGAATGAGCAGTTAACGCGCGATAGTGAAGACCCGCGCCTGGAAGGACTGATCTCGGTGGGTTGGTTTCTGTCTCATACCCGCAGCGAGATCGCGCTCAGCGAGGCGGACCTCGAAATTTTCTCGATCTTTTTTCCAGCGCCGTGGCAGATCGTGATGATCGTGCGCCCGGGCCGCGGCGGAAGTATGCGCGCGGGATTTTTCGTCCGCGAACCCGACGGAACGGTCAAGAGCGAACACAGTTATCTCGAATTCAATTTCCCGGACCGCCTCGCGGGAGTATTCGACCGCCCGCCGGATCGTCCCCGGCCGGAGCGCGGAGAATCGCGCCGGGTGCCCGGTTATTTTCGCGCCGAAGCCACCGCGCCCGCCGCGTTGCCGGTGCCGTCCTTCGGTCAACCGCCGCAACCGGAAGCAGGGGCCCCGCAGTTTCCGGACGAAGCCACGCGCAAAAGCAGATGGATGTGGCTGACCCTGTGGGCGGTATTGGTGCTGGCGGCGGCCGGCGGTGCCGCCTATTATTGGATGCCCTGGCCATTGCACTGGCCGCAAACCGCGCGAGAATCTCTGTCGCTCGCCGTCGCAGAGCATGAGGGGCAACTCGCCATCCAATGGAACCCCGCGGCGAAAGCGGTGCGGACGGCCGCGCGAGGGTCGCTCGAAATCATCGATGGCGCCGACACCCGGACCATCGCCTTGCAGCCGGTGGAACTGGCCGCCGGCCGCTCCACCTACGTGCGGAAAAGCGGCGATGTGCAGGTGCGGATGACGCTCGAGGATTCGGACGGCGGCCGGACCGAGGAAGCGTCGCGATTTTTAGGCCGCCCGCCGGCGGCCGTGGTCGGGAAACAGGATCTCTTGGATCTGCAAAAACAGCGCGACGATCTGCAATCCGAAGTCAGTCAACTGCGCCGCCAGAATGAGGAGCAGGCCACGCGCATCCAGACGCTCGACCGCACGCTGCGAATTCTGCAGACCCGTCTCGGGATCACCGATCAGGGCAAGCAGTAATCACATTTTCAATACCACGCGAAAACGAGCTTCGCCGCTGAGCATCCGCTCGAGGGCTTCGGGAGCGCGGTCCAGCGGATAAATTTCGTTGCGCGAGCGCACGCCGGCGAAAACGCTGAAGGCCAGGGCATCCTGCGAGTCGATCGCGGTGCCGGAGTACCAGCCGCGGATGTTCCGCCGCGCCATGACCAGCAGGCCGGGCGGGACTTCCATGACGCCGCCCGCGCCGATCACCATCATGGTTCCGCCGACACCGAGGCCCGCGACCACCGGACTCATCGCGCCACCGTCGGTAACCGTCGCGAGAATCGCTTTGGCGCCGCCCAGTTTTGTAAGCTCCGCCGACGGGTCCTGGCTCTTGCTGTCGATATAAATGGTGGCTCCCAGTTCACGCGCGAGAGCTTCCTTCTCCGCGCCTCGGGCGATGGCGGCGGTGCGGTAGCCCATGCGTGCGGCGAATTGCACGCCCAGGTGCCCCAGTCCGCCGAGTCCGAGCACCGCGACGAGGTCGCCGGGCCGCGCGCCACTATTGCGCAGCGCGTTGAACGTGGTGACGCCGGCGCACATCAATGGAGCGGCATCGGTGGGCTCCAGCTCATCCGGCATTTGGGCGACCGCGCTCGCCGGCGAGATCATGTAATCGGCGTAACCGCCGTCATGGGTCACGCCGGTGACCAGCGTGGAGGTCTGGCATGCAAAGAGATTTCCGCGCAGACAAGCGTCGCAATAACCGCAGCTTCCGCCGAACCAGCCGACGCCCACGCGCTGGCCTGGCTTCCATCGCTCCACGCCGGCGCCCGCCGCGTCGACCACGCCGGCAATTTCGTGTCCGGGAACGCGCGGGAATTGGATACCAGGGAAAAGTCCGTCTTTCGTATACAGGTCGCTATGGCAGATCCCGCACGCTTGAACTCTGATGCGGACAGTGCCGGGTGCGGGATCGGGAATTGGACGCTCGACCAGCTCGAGCGGGCCCTTGGCTTTAGAAATTTGAAAAGCACGCATCTTAGGCATGCTTTCAGTTTAGAAATTTTCAGGAGAAATGAGCCCGCCAAAAATAGCAGGGAGCACCTGCCCATAGGTTTGGCTTTGTGGGCGCGGGCTTACTAGCGCCAGGAGTAGCGCAAGCCGACGAACGGGCCGGTCAGAGTGTATGAAAAATATTCGTCCGACTGAGGCGAGGTTTTGAAGTGATAGTAGCGGTCGCCGACCATCGCTTCGACGCGGCCCAGGTGCAGCACCGCGTCCGCTTCGCCATCGACGATGTCGGCGTGATGGAGGATGCCGAAGCCCGAGGCCTTCAGATTCACATAGAAATATCTGGACATGTGATATTCCGCGCCGAGCCCGAGCGTCGGCAGGATCACGCGCTTCGATCCATAAGTGGAGATCGCGGTGGTATCGGCGGGAGCGTCGAAAGTGCCGGAGAGCTGCGCATACTGCACCTCCCACAACGTCTTGACGCGGAACTTCGCGCCCTTGGAGGGATACGGCCAAGTCAGGTAATTCCACGAAAGCTTCATCACGTTGACGGTGTAGCTACTGGCCAGAGCATCGCCTTGAGAGAACTCATTGCCGAAGAAATTGACCGTCTGCGGCAACGTCGAATTGCCCTGGCCTTTAACGCGGAAATAGGTGAATTGCAGGCTGTTCTCGCGGCTGGTGGGGATGGTGATGGTCGCGCCGAGGCCGTATTTGCTGCGACCCGGGAAGTCGAGGCCTCCGGGCGCCGTGAAGGAATTTCCTTTACCCGCCTCCATCACAGGAGCGCGTTTCGTCAGCCAGTAGAGCGGCTCGATCGAGAAATAGTCGCCCTCGGTATCGTGCTGCGGGGGCATCGTCGAAGGTTGGGACGATTCGGGCGCCGAGGGCGGCAACTGCACCGTGGGTTTGGGGATGGTCGGCGTGCCGGGCACGGTCGCGGGAGGATTCTGCGGCGGAGTTTGCGCCGGCGGCTGCTGCGCCTGCGAATCGTCCGTCGTCCCGGAAACATCCGGGGCGGTCTGAGCCTGGACCGCGCTCGCACACAAAAACAGGCAGGAGCACAAGATGGCGCTCCAAAGTTTAACCTTCACGATTTCCTCATATTGTTGAAAGGATTGGCGACCCGAATCGTTTATTCTAACAGGTGAAACGTTCGAAGGGCACGAATCTGTTAGGCGTGCGCGGGGCACATTCGGTTTGTAATGGTTTGTAACGGCGTCTGGAGTATACTCATGCTGATGCGCTTCTTCCTGCTCGGGGCTCTGGTCATGCAATGCGCGACCGCGCAGATTCTGGTGCAGAACGCGGCGAATCCGCGGATCCAGGGAATCATTGTCCCGGGATCGTTGATCGATGTTTCGGTGACGCCCACCGACGGCCGGCTTCCGGTACTCGATCCGTCGGTGGTGTCGCTCAGGATCGATACGGAACAGGCTCAGATCGTCAGCATCAAGGGCGCGACGGTGGAGGCGCTGGTTCCACCGGATATTCCACTGGGGCAGGGAACGGTGGTGCTGAAGGTCGCGCTTAATATTACCGCTCCGGTAGTGTATGTGAACGTGGTCGCGAGCGATTTCGCGCTGTTCACGAACGTATCGGGAATTGGCCAGGCCATGGCGCAGAATGTCGCGTTCGGTGCGGTGGGGCCGAACAACCTGACGCATCCGGCGCATCCCGGCGATTACGTGACGCTGTGTGGAACCGGACTTGGGTCGGCCGCGCAAGCGAAAGTGGCGGTGCTGCTCGGCGGGCATCCCGCGCCGGTGACGTTCGCGGGACAGACGCCGGCGCTCCCCGGCACCGACGTAATCAATTTTCAGGTTCCCGACGACGTCGCGATTCCCAACGGTTGTTTCGTAGCGGTGCAGGTGGTGGTCAACGGAATGCCGGCGAATCAGGCGAGCATCTCGAAAGCGGCCAAGGGCGCGGGCATGTGCGCTCCTCCCATCGATCTGACTGCGGCGCAGATGACTCAGCTCGACGCTGGGCAGAGCATCCCGTTTGTGAGATTCACGATTGACGGATTGGTGTCGGCCGCGCCACCGCCGTTGGGAACAGTGCCGCCGATCTGGGGAAGCACGGGGAACCCGCTTCCGGATCTGGTGCGCAACGAATCGTTCAACGTCGAGGCCATCACCACCAATGAAGCGAGCCTTTCGTTGATGACGCCCGCGCTGCTGGCCGACGACGTGTTTTACGGCTGCAGTCCCATAGACGGGGGAATCACCACCTCGATTCTTGCCGCGTTCGGCACGATAGATTTGGGACCCGAACTGACCCTGACCGGACCGGGAACGACGGGTCACATTCTTACCTCGCCGGCGATCCCGTTCTATTCGCTCAGTCTGCCGACCGGCCCGCCCGTGACGTTCCCCGAACAGTTGCCGCCGCCGTATTTCATGCCGGGCTTGTGGCAGATTGCGGGCACCGGAGCGTTGCCGAGCCCGTATTTCCAGGCGCAGTATCCGACGCTGCCGTTCACCGCGCAGCTCAACACCCCGCCGACGCTCCAACTCACCAACTACACCACTACACAAGCGATGAACCTGACCAAGGGATCGGTGGTCACCTGGAATCCGGCAGGGTACGGACCGGGCGATGTTATTACAGCAGTGGTTGGGCCGGTGGGCGTCGCCTGCCGCGCGCATGCGAGCGATGGACAAATGACCATTCCGTCGGTCGGATTTACGGTGCTCGGCCTCCTGGGGCCTGGCGTTCTGCCGCAGCCCGCTCCCTATTTTCAGATCAGCATGACGCCTCGGCCGGATCAGATTATGCGCGCGAATATTCCGTTGGTCGGTGGCGGAACGGTACCCGGCCTGTTCTCGTACTCTTTCACCGAATCGTTCCCGCTTCAGGCGCAGCCCGTGATCGCCGATATTTCACATTTTTAATTCCCATAAGGCGAGAATTCGATTGACCCCGTTAGCGCAGTCCTTTAGAATCGCCTCTATGAAGAGGACACCCTTTCTAGCTGCAACGCTTGGCGCACTGCTCGCGATCGGTGGAATGCTGCTCGCGCAGCCCAGGCAAAACGTCTCCGGCGCACGACATCCCAATCTGGCGGCCGCGCAAAGGTTCTGTCACCAGGCTTTCGAGAAAATCACCGCCGCCCAGGATGCAAATGAGTTCGACATGCAAGGTCACGCCAAGAGAGCCAAGGAACTGCTGGAACAGGCGGACAATGAATTGAAGCAGGCCGCCGAAGCCGCGAACCGGCACAAGTAAGATTCGGAATTAACTCGTCGGCTTCCCCAGCCATCGCAGGCGGAAAACGAAGTGCCGTCCTTCACTGCCCAACAATTGGACCGGCATGCCAGGAGCCGCCTGCGCCACCGTCGGGTTCGCGTGATTGGTGATGTTGTTGAATCCTCCGCGGAGCGCCCAGCGCCGGCCGAACAGGACGAATTTCCATTCCGGATGAATATTCAGTGACAGAAACAACGGGAAGCGCTGGGAGTTGACCGCGCCCGCGATCTGTCCTTCGTCGTTCACCACCGAAAACGGGAACCCGGTTCGCGCTTCCACCGAATACGCCACCGACCAGTTCTTCCATTTGGTGGGCAGGTATGCCCAGCTCACGAATCGATTCGGAGCGTCCCAGGACACCGGACCGGTGTTATCCAGAACCTCCAGCGGCTGATCGACGTTGAGGTCGAGCACTTGCGTCGATCGCGCCCGCGACCGTGTATAGCTCGCCATCCATTCGTATTGCTCGCCAAAGCGTTGGCGGACGGTGAGGGTCGCGGCGTCATAGGAATCGTGACGCGTATTGGTCAGGTCGTAAACGCCGGGCGTCGACGACGGGGTATAACTGAGCCCATCGCGGCCGCGTTTGCGAATTCCCTGAACGTTTAGCAGGATCTTTTTCGGCAGATGCTGTTCCAGGCCGAGCGTCCAGTTCTGATACAGCGGAAATTTGAGATCGCGATTGACGATCTCGAACCTGGTGATGGATGGTCCCTGAAGGATGGTGCCGTCGGGATTATAAAAGGTGTCGATCGAATATTGATCGCGGGGCCGGGTGAACAGGAGCAGCGGAGTCGCGTCGCGCATCACGGCGTAGCCCAGGGAAAGTTTAGTGTCCTTCGAGCCTCGCGGCGCCCACGACGCGGCCACGCGCGGCGATGGCGCGAACTGCTGCAACAGGTTGTCCCAATCCTCGCGGATGCCCGGTTCGATCACCAGGTCCGACCGCACCTTCCACTCGTCGACCAGATACCAGGACGCCTCATAATTCGCCTGCCACAGCAGGCCACTGCCGCCGAACGTCGTCTGGCGAAGCAGATTGCCCGAGGCGTCCAATGCGTCGATGCCCGTGCGCATGATGTTCTGCCAGTAATTCAGGCGATCGAGATCGACGCCGGTCTTCAACTGATGATGGCCGGCCGCTTCAAACGACGGCAAAAACAGATTCGCCAGAAACTGGCTGCGATCCGACCGTTCGGTGGTGTTGACGTAGTAATTACCGGCGCGCCCGAGCGGAGTGATCTGATAAAACGCGCTTCCTTGCGGAATCTGGCGCAGAAAATCGCGATCCTCGGCGAATCCGATTTCGAGCAAGGTGCCTCGCGTGACGTAAATCTGGTCTTTCAAGCTGAAAAAGTAGGTGCGGGTTCTCTGGTCGGTGGTGGTTGAAACAGGATCGAAGGCGTCGAGTCCGGCCTGGGGCGCGAACGAGTAGTTCAACAGGAAATCCGCGAATAGGATATTGGCGGGCGTCAGGTTGACCTGTGTGCGCAGGATATTGCTGGCCTGGAAAAGATCCGTCGTGTTCTGGCCGGTCTTCAGGTCGGGAACAACGGGACGCGAATAATCGAGATCGGCATGTTCGGAAAACCACGCCCGTCCCTTTTTGATTGGCCCCGACAGATTGCCGCGCGGCGCCCAGGTTCCCAGATGCAACCCGCCGCGCGAATCGAAACCGGGAAGAAAATTGGTGGCCGAATAGCGCCACGGATCGTCGCCCATATCGGTGTGGAGCGCGAGCGCGCCGCCGGAGCCTTTGCCGAACTCCGCCGAATAGCGGCCGCTGACCCAATCGACGGTGCGGACGGATTCGACGCTGACGTGCGCGTCCAGCTTGCCGGTCAGCGGATCGCCGATGTCGAAGCCGTCGAGCAGATAGAGCGTCTGCTGTTCCGCGCCTCCGTCGAAGTGCAGGCTGCCGGAAGGATCCTCGATCACGCCGGGGATCAACGGCAGGGCGGCCCGCAGATCGCGTGTCGGGGTGTACGGCATGTCGACGATTTCGATGCCGGTCAGCTTGCGCTCCGCCGAGGTCTGGTCGATGTCCACCGCTGAGGTGGACGCGCTGACTTTGACCCGCGTAAACTCCTCGCGGACGTGATTGAGCGACAGATGAATCTCTTTGGTATCGGCAAGAACGTCGACCGGAAAATCCTTCAACGGAAAAAATCCGTCGCGCTCGACGTTCGCGAGATACCGGCCCGGTCCGGGCACGGTGATGGAAAATTCGCCGGTCGCGGCGGAAGTCGCTGTGGCGGTGAAAGCGCCGTCGTGCAATGTGACTCGCGCGTCGGACACGCCGGAATTGGTCTCGTCGATGACGCGTCCAGCGAGCGGGACCTCGGCCCAGGCCGGGAGGCCGGCCCACGCGATACCCACCACCAGCCACGCCCATCCCCTCACGCCAGACACCTAGCGTCCATTATACGGGGAACCGCCGGCGCGACCCGCTAAAATAGAAATGGATCGTGCCTGCCGACAGTTCTCAAAAATATCGGGCGCTGCTCGAAATTTCCGAGGCGTTCATCGCTTGCCGCGATTACGATACGCTGCTGCGCGTGTTGTGGGATTCGCTGCAACGTGTCATCGGATTCGATTATCTGGCGCTGGTGCGTTACGACGCCAAGAAGCAAAGCGGCTGGGTGGAAGCGATCGCCGGCGAGATCGCGGCCGACGTTCCCCTGCGCACCGATCTGCCGCTCGAAAAGTCGCCGATGGAGATCCTGCTCGCGACCGGCGAGCCCTTGTACGTCCCGGATGTTCGCGAAGAAAGCCGCTTCCGCGAAGACCTGATCGAGCGCTACATCCGTTTCGGTATTCTCACCGGCTACTGGGTTCTGCTCACGCGCGAAGACCGCCGGCTCGGTTGCCTGTCGTTCGGGTCAAAATTGCCGGACGCCTACAATGCGGAGGACCGGGCGCTGCTCGATCACATCGCCCGCCAGGTCACCATCGCGGTGGAGAACGCGCTGGTGTTTGAAAAAATCCGCGAGCTTCGCAAGCGCATCGAGGACGAAAAGGTTTATCTGGAGGAAGAGATCCGCAGCGAGTATCGCTTCGATGAAATCGTCGGGACCGGCGCTTCGCTGCGCCGCGTGCTGCAGCAGATCGAAACGGCCGCGCCCACCGATTCCACCGTGTTGATCCAGGGCGAAACCGGCACCGGCAAGGAACTGGTGGCGAGAGCGATCCATCAATTGAGCCGCCGCACGCATGGCACGTTCGTGAAACTGAACTGCTCGGCGATCCCCGCGGGGCTGCTCGAAAGTGAATTGCTCGGGCACGAAAGAGGCGCGTTCACCGGCGCGCTGGCGCAGCGCATCGGACGCTTTGAGCTGGCTCATGGCGGCACTTTGTTTCTCGACGAGATCGGCGAGCTGCCGCTCGAATTGCAGCCTAAGCTGCTGCGCGTCTTGCAGGACGGCCAGTTTGAAAGGTTGGGCGGATCGCAAACGCTGACCTCGGATTTTCGATTGGTGGCGGCGACCAATCGCGATCTGCGGGCCATGGTCGGCGAACAGAAATTTCGCGCCGACCTGTACTATCGCGTCAACGTATTTCCGATCACCGTTCCTCCGCTGCGCGAGCGTCCCGAGGATATCCCCACGCTGGTGCGCTATTTCGTGCAGGAATTCGCCACGCGCATGGCGAAGGAGATCGAGTCGATTCCGGTCGAAGCGATGGAAGCGCTGACGAAATATTCATGGCCGGGCAACGTCCGCGAATTGCGCAACGTGCTGGAGCGGAGCGTGATCCTCACCTCCGGCAAACGACTGCGTGTTCCCAAGGATGCTTTCGACGATTCGGTCCCGTCGGAACCCGCGGGTGTCATTCCGCTGGCGGACGCCGAGCGTCGTCACATTCTGGAGGCGTTAACCGCCACCAACTGGGTGATTGGCGGCTCCAAGGGGGCCGCGGCGCTGCTCGGATTGAAGCGCAGCACGCTGCAATCGCGGATGGAAAAGCTGCAAATCCATCGGCCGAAGTTGGCCGGCACGCTTTCCTGACGGGCGAGCTCTCTAGCGCCGGCGCCGGAGCAGTCCGATCCCGATCAGTCCGGCTCCCAGCAGCGTGACGCTGGCCGGTTCCGGAGTGGAAGAGATGCCCAGGATCGCATTCGGTCCGTTTTGTTCGATGTTGGCCAGTTGCTGCGCGGTCAAGGCGGAGTTATAGAAAAACGCGTCCGCGATTTCGCCTTGAAACTCCGAATCGAAGTTGGGATTGATGCCGATGTCGGTGGTCGAGCCCACGCTGTTTCCGTCGAACGTCGTGTTTCCCGTGAACTGCGTGCCGCCCACCTGGAAGATGTAGGATCCGTTGTTGCCGCCGGAGTTGTTATAGCTGATCGCGACGAAGGTCCACTGTCCGTCGGTCACCGCGCCTCCACCCACCACCGTTCCGCCGATGAACGCGCTGTATTGAAAGCCGCCATTGCGGGTGTCGACGTCGAGGGTCCGATCGAAATCGCCGTTGTCGTTGGAGATGAGCCCGCGGATGTTACTGGTCGATGCGCCGGTCGGAACAAAGAACCAGGCGCCGAAGGTCTCGGTCGCGTCCGCGCTGACTGTGCTGTCGATGGGCACGGAAACGAAGTTGCTGGTGCTGGTTCCATCGAGAGTCAGCGCCGAGCCTCCGAACGGTCCGTTGTTGGTGTAGCTGACGGTTCCATGGACGGTCCCGTTATTGCCGGCACCGCTGGTATCCAGAGTGTTTCCGTCGAAGCTGTAGAATCCGATGAGGCTGGCGTGCGCCAATCCGCCGGTTAACATCAGAATACTCAAAGAGATGGCGCCGGAGCGCCCGTGCCAAGTTTTCATGACCTTCCTCCGATGGTCTTGGTACTGTTACCCATAAAGTTCCTGGGTCTTGCGGATAGTATACAGGAATCCCTTCCATTTTCAACTAACGTTTGAGCTAGGACTTGGGTTTCGAAGCGCGGCCGAATCGATCCGCCAGCCAGCGGACTCGCTCAATCAATTCGGGAGGCTCCCGGACCTCGAACTCAAAGCCGGTCAACGCCAGGTAAACCGATAACGTGTCCAGCGAGGAAGCTCCAGTGTGCAGCAGGCAGGTGTGTTCGTCGATGGCTTCAAGGATTCCAGCGGCGGGAGGGATGCGCGCCGCGGCTGCGTCGGCCGAGGCATGGAACAACACCTTCGCCATATGCGGGTTCGGAGTATAGGATACGTGCTTGGCGACGTACGCCGCGAAATCGCCTTCGGGCGGTTGGCGCGGAGCGAAGCGCGGACCGTGGGAGATCTTCGGGTCGATCCGGTCCACGCGAAAAGTCCGCCAGTTCTCGCGATCGATGTCCCAGGCCACCAGGTACCATCGCCGTCCGGTGTGCGCCAGACGATGCGGTTCGACTTCGCGGGTGCTCAGGGACGCGTCGCGGCTGCGGTAGCGGAATTTCAGCCGCAGATAGTCGCGGCAGGCTCCGGCGAGGGTCGAGAGCGCCTCCGCGTTCACGGTCGGTTCGGCATGCGCGACGGTCACGATAAAAGAATGCAGCGCGGCCACGCGACGGCTGAGGCGCGAAGGCAGCACCTGCTCGAGCTTTGAAAGCGCTCGGATCGATGCTTCTTCGATTCCCGAAACGGTGCCGCTGGCGGCGGTCCGCAAGCCGACGGCGACCGCCACGGCTTCCTCATCGTCCAGCAGCAACGGCGGCAGAGTCGCGCCCGCGCCAAGCTGATAGCCGCCCGCAAGTCCCGACGTCGAGTTCACCGGGTAGCCCAGGCTGCGCAGTTTATCCACGTCGCGCCGCAACGTCCGCGGTGTCACTTCCAGGCGTTCCGAGAGCTCCGCGCCGGACCAATACCGCCGCATTTGAAACAGCGATAACAACCGGAGCAGGCGCGCCGAGGTTTCCAGCATAAATTTAGTGTGACACGCATTGCGGACCGATTCTGTCCGCAAGGCCTGTTATCGTTCTGACTGTAGGTTTTCGAGAAAAAAGGAGAACAACATGACTTTCAGCCAGACTTTGCTACCGGAATTCGACGAAGAGATGAAGAATACCCGGAAGCTGCTCGAACGCATTCCCGACAGCAAGCTGAACTATCAGCCGCACAAGAAATCCATGACTATCGCGCGGCTGGCGACCCACGTGGCGGAGCTCCCGAAGTGGACCGCATCTACCCTCGACCAGGATGTTCTCGACATGCAACCCGACTACAAACCTCACATCGCGACCTCGAAGGCCGAGTTGCTGGAAATGTTCGACAAGAATGTCGCCGAGGCGCGCCCGAAAATCGCCGCAGCCAGCGACGAGCATTGGGGGAAAACCTGGACCTTCAAGGTCGCCGGAAAGGAGATGATGGCCATGCCGCGGGCGGTGGTCATGCGCAGCTTCGTCATGAATCACCTGATCCATCACCGCGCGCAGCTCGGCGTCTTTCTTCGGCTGAACGACGTGGAGATTCCGGGAATGTACGGTCCCTCCGCCGACGAGTCCAACAGCTTCGCGGCGCAGAGCGCTTAATCCGCTATAAGCGCCGGTATTCCGGCACGACGCCGGGATGTCGGCGCTGAAATTCCGGCACCGGATCTCCAACTCCCTGTAAAATAATGAGTTTCATACGGCGCCCGAGTTGCTCTTTGAACTCCGTATGATGAAGGCGCAAGTTCGCGAGAGCGGCAATCAGGTGACGCTCCATGTATGCGGACGCCTGGCGGCGGGATTAGTCGGCGAGCTCGAAAAATGCTGGGACACCGCGCGAGTCGAATATAAGGACCGTCCCATCGTGGTGGACCTGCGCGGCGTGACCTTCATCGACCAGGCCGGAGAGAATCTGCTGCAGACCATGTATCGGGATGGAGCAACATTTCTGGCTGCCGGTTTGATGATTCAGGAAGTCGTAAAAGAAATCACAGGCACAAAATGAGACGACATCTGGCTTCCACAACTGGACTTTTGTTTCTAAGTTTTTCGATGATCTTGTCGGCGCAGGGTCCCGCGGTACCGCCCGGACCTTCGAGTTCGCCGGCATTTGTTCCGCAGCCGGGATTGAACTACGGCGCAACGACCGGGCAGTTTCAGGGCAGCGTTCCCGCAGCGCAGGCTGGCGCGCCGATCTCGTTATCGCTCGAAGACGCGATCGCCCGTGGCTTGAAAACCAACCTCGGATTATTGGTCCGCGATACCGGCAGTCAACTGGCGCGCGTCGAGCGCAAGCGGGCGCTAATCAGCCTGCTGCCGAACATCCAAGGCTCGACGCAAGCCACCGAACAGCAAATCGATCTGGCTTCGTTCGGATTTCATTTCCCGGGCGTTCCCAGCGTGCTGGGACCGTTCCATTATGTCGGCGCGCAGGCCTCGCTGGGGCAAACCGTATTCGACTGGACCGCGCTCAAGAACAAATTATCCGCGGATCAGAATCAGAAAGCCGCGCAATTGTCGGTCCAGGATGGCCGCGATCTGGTGGTTCAGGCTGTCGCATCGGCGTATCTGCAAATCATTTCGGACGGCGCGCGTATCGACGCGACCAAGGTCCAGGTGGCGACGGCGCAGGCGCTCTATCAGCGTGCGCACGATCAGCACGCGGCGGGAGTTTCGCCGGCCATCGATGAACTGCGCTCCCAGGTGGAGCTGAAGACCCAGCAACAGGTCTTGCTCGCCCAGCAGAATCAACTGGACAAAGACAAGCTCTCGCTGGGACGGGTGATCGGGTTCGCTTCGGGCCAGGAGTTCACGCTTACCGACACGGTCCCCTTTAAGCCGCTCGAAGCAGTGGCGCCCGGGGAGGCGCTGCGCCAGGCGCTCGACACGCGCGGCGACTATCAAAGCGCGCTGATGCAGGTGCGCGCCGCGGAAACGGCTCGCGTCGCGGCGCATGCCGAGCGCTATCCGACGGTCGGCTTCGCGGCGAATTATGGGGACGCGGGAACGTCGTTCACCAATTCCCACGGCGTCTTCGGCGTCACCGGATCGGTGCGCTTCAATATTTTCGATTCCGGCAAAATTCGCACCGACGAGGATCAAGCCGACGCCGTGATCCAGCAGCGCAAAAATGAGCTGGCGGATTTGCAGGGGCAGATCGATTTTCAGATCCGCGCCGCGCTGCTGGATCTGAAAACGGCGGCGGACCAGGTAACCGTGTCGCAAGACAATCTGAATCTCGCCAATCAGACGTTGGGGCAGGCACGCGACCGTTTCGCGGCGGGCGTTGCGGACAACATCGAGGTGGTCCAGGCTCAGGAATCCGTCGCCAACGCGAATCAAAGTGTGATCTCCAGCATCTATATGCATAACCTGGCCAAGGTGTCGCTGGCGCGCGCCATCGGCGCGACCGAAACCAATCTACAGAAATTCATGGGAGGCAAGTGAGATGGCCGAACGTCACGATTCGGAAGTGCACGCGGTAGTAAGGACGCGGGGAAGCGCCAAAACGGCGATCATCCGCACGGTGATCGCCCTGGTGGTGGTGGGCGCCGCCATCGGCGGATTCATGATCTGGAAACAATTGGAGAAATACGAATCCACCGACGACGCGCAAGTGGACGGCGAAATCTATACCGTCAGCCCTCGCGTGGCGGGCCAGGTGATTGAGGCGACGGTGCAGGATGAGCAACTGGTCAAGGCCGGCGAAGTCCTGGTGAAGCTGGATCCCAAGGACTTCGAGGTGGCGGTAGCCAAGGCCAAGGCCGATCTGGCCGACGCCATGGCAAATCTTGCCAGTTCCCGGACCGATGTTCCCATTACCTCCATCACCACGTCGAGCACGCTGGCGAATGCCCGCTCCGGCCGCGCCGATGCACTGGCGGCGGTGAGCGCCTCGCAGCAGCAACTGGGCGCGGCGCAGGCGCGATTGCTGACCGCGGAAGCCAACCTGCGCGTCGCCGAAGCAAATCACATCAAGGCCAATCAGGATCTGGCGCGTTACAAGTTGCTGGTCGATAAAGACGAAATTTCCAAGCAGATCTATGATCAGGCCGTGGCCGCGGTGGACGCCGGCCGCGCCACCATCGACGCCCAGAAAGCCCAGATTAGTGAAGCGAAGCAGAATATTTCGGCCGCGGAGAAGGCCGTGGAGCAGGCCAAGGCGCGGGTCGATCAGGCCGATGCGACGGTGCAATCGGCGGGCACCGGTCCGCAACAGGTGAAGGTAACGGAGGCGAAAGTGCTCTCCTCACAGGCCAAGGTGGAGGAAGAGAAAGCGATGTTGGCGCAAGCCGAGCTGAATCTGCAATACACCACCATCGTCGCGCCGGTGACCGGCATCGTCGCGAAGAAAACGGTCGAGGTCGGAAATAATGTCGGCCAGGGACAGCAGCTGATGGCGGTGGTGCCGCTCGAAGGCATCTGGATTACCGCCAATTTCAAGGAAACGCAGTTGCGCGACATGCACGTGGGCCAGCCGGTGCAGATCAAAGTGGACGCCTACGGCCGCGAATATAACGGCAAAGTTCTGCGCGTGGCCGGCGCCAGCGGTGCCCGATTAAGCTTGCTGCCCCCGGAAAATGCGACCGGCAATTACGTGAAGGTGGTCCAGCGGATTCCGGTGCGCATCGCGCTCGATCCCGGCCAGAATGACGATCATCTTTTGCGGCCCGGCATGTCTGTGGATGCGTCGGTGCTGGTCCGTTAGCGATCGATTTCCCGATATTCGTTCTACCAGGCAATGAGTTCTTCTTCCACCATCGAGCGAGAGACAACCGCCGCGGCGCAACCACCCGCGCAGTGGACGCCCAAGGCCAACCCCTGGCTGATCGCGTTCGTCGTTTCGCTCGCGGCGTTCATGGAAGTGCTGGACACCAGCATTGCCAACGTCGCGCTTCCGCATATCTCCGGAAACATGGGCGCGAGCAGTGAAGAAGGCACCTGGGTGCTCACCTCCTATCTGGTTTCGAACGCGATTGTGCTGCCGATCACCGGCTGGCTGGTATCCCTTCTGGGGCGCAAGCGATTTTTTCTAATCTGCCTGGGACTGTTCACCGCCAGCTCATTACTATGCGGCGTCGCGCCGACGCTGGCGATTCTGCTGATCTCGCGCGTGATTCAAGGCGCCGGCGGCGGAGGCCTTCAGCCGATGGCCCAGGCGATTCTCGCCGATACCTTCCCGGTGGAGAAAAGAGGCCTGGCGTTCTCCGTCTACGGCGTTGTGGCCGTGGTGGCTCCCTCCATCGGACCGACCCTCGGCGGCTGGATCACCGACAACTATACCTGGCGCTGGATCTTCCTGATGAACCTGCCGATCGGCCTGGCGGCGCTCTTCCTGGTTTACAAATTCGTGGAGGATCCGCCGTTCCTCAAGCGCCTGTCGCTCAAGGAAAGCCGGGTCGATTACGTCGGTTTCGGATTCCTCGCCATCGGCATTGCCTTCCTCCAGGTGGTGCTCGACAAGGGCCAGGAAGACGACTGGTTCGGGTCGAACTTCATCGTCACGCTGACCGTGATCTCGCTGATCAGTCTGGGATGCCTGATCGTCCGGGAACTGCGCGTCAAGGACCCGATCGTCGACATTCGCCTGTTTAAGAATCTGAACTTCGCGACGTCCAGCGTGATGATGTTCATGGTGGGCGCGGCGTCGTTTTCGACCACCGTCCTCATGCCCCAGTTCCTGCAGGGACTGATGGGTTACTCCGCGGAGAGCGCCGGAATGGTCCTGTCCGCCGCCGCGATCCTTCTTCTGATCGAGCTGCCGCTGGTGGGACAATTGACGCGCCGCGTGCAGGCCCGCTATCTGATGGCGTTCGGCTGGGGGATGCTGACCCTCGCGATGTTCCTCTCCACGCGCCGCCTCGATCTGGACATCAGCTTCGCCTCCGCCACCTGGCTGCGCATCGCGCAATACGTTCCCATGGGATTCATTTTCATTCCGGCGACGATGGTGGCCTACCTCGGCATCCCGCAGGACAAAAGTAACGCCGTGGCCGGACTGGTCAACTTTGTGCGCAACGTCGGCGCGAGTGTGGGGACCTCCGCGGTGACCACCGTGCTCGCCCGCCGCGCGCAGTTCCATCAGGTGAATCTTTCGAACAGCACCGGCCTGGGCAATCCGGCTTTTCAAAGCGCCGCAGCGTCGCTGGCGAATCAACTAAGGCAGGCCGGCGTCGATCAACCGCAGACGCAGGCTTACCGGCGGCTCTACGAATCGATGCTGAATCAAGCGATGACTCTGTCGTATATCGACACTTTCTGGGTTCTGGGAATCGCGACCGGCGCGATGTTTTTGCTAACGTTTTTGTTGAAGAAGAATAATCCACGCGGGCCGCGGGCGCAAGTGGCGGCGCACTAACCGATACCATGGGTTCGAACTCCACCAGCCTGGAATCGCCTCTCGCGCCAGCAGCGGCCTGGAAGCCGTCGCACAATCCCTGGATCATCGCTCTGGTGGTCACCATGGCGACCTTCATGGAAGTGCTAGACACCAGCATCGCCAACGTCGCCCTGCCGCACATCGCCGGCACGCTATCCGCGTCCACGGACGAGAGCACCTGGGTGCTCAGCTCTTATCTGGTTGCCAACGCCGTCGTATTGCCGATCAGCGCGTGGCTCGCTACCCGATTCGGACGCAAGCGCTTTTACATGAGCTGCGTCGCGCTATTCGGAATCAGCTCGCTGCTCTGCGGATTGGCTCCGTCGCTCTCGGTCCTGGTTTTCTTCCGCGTGTTGCAGGGACTCGGCGGAGGCGGCCTGGCTCCCAGCGAACAAGCCATTCTGGCCGATACCTTTCCGCCTCAGAAACGCGGCATGGCGTTCGCGATTTACGGCATGGCGGTCGTGCTGGCGCCCGCCATCGGCCCGACGCTCGGCGGCTACATCACCGATAACTACAATTGGCGCTGGCTGTTCTTCATTAACGTTCCGGTGGCGCTGCTTTCGCTGTTCCTGACTCACCGGCTGGTGGAGGATCCGCCCTTCTTAAAGACGATGCGTGAAAAGGCCGGCAAGGTGGATTACATCGGCCTGGGCCTGATCGCGGTGGGCGTCGGATCGCTGCAGGTGGTGCTCGATAAAGGCGAGCGTGAAGACTGGTTCGCCTCGAATTTCATTTTGATTTTCGGAATCATGGCGGCGGTGGGCATTCTGACCGCGCTGGTCTGGGAATATTTTCACGAAAATCCGGTCATCGATATTCGCCTGTTTCAGAACCGTAATTTCCTGGTGTCGTGCATCATGATGTTCATGCTCGGCTCGGCGCTGTTCGGAGCCACCGTGCTGCTGCCGCAGTTGGTGCAAACGCTAATGGGCTATACCGCCGAGCAAGCCGGGCTGGTCTTGTCGCCGGGCGCGGTGGTCATTATTCTATTGCTGCCGATGGTCGGAAGGATGGTGGGAAAAGTCGACGCGCGGTTCATGATCGCCTTCGGATTTCTCGCGGCGGGCGTGGGTTTGTTCAACATGACCCGCATGAATCTGGATATGAGCTTCGGCTCCATCGTGATGATGCGCGTCTACCAGATGGCCGGCGTCGCATTCCTGTTCGTGCCGATCCAGACCATGTGTTACGTCGGCATCGCTCCGGAAAAAAACAACAATGTTTCGGGCATGACCAATCTCGCCCGCAACCTGGGAGGCAGCATCGGCATTTCCGGAGTCGAGATGCTGCTGAGCCGCCGCTCCCAATTCCACCAGACCGCGCTCGCCGCGCACACCAGCCAGTGGGACGTGGCCTTCCAGGGTATGCTCGCGGGCCTGATCAAGACGTTCACCGCCGCCGGCTACGACCTCGCCACCGCGACCCAGATGGCCTACGGCCGCATTTACGGACTCATGCAGCAGCAGGCCGCGATGCTGGCCTATATCGACACCATCTGGATTTTTGGCGTGGTGTGTATCCTGGTGGTGCCGCTGGCCTTCCTGATGAAGAAAAATCCGCACGGAGCCGGCGGCGGGATGTCGGCGCATTAGGCATGAAGAAAATCCGCTGGGGAGTTTTAGGGGTCGCCAATATCGCGGTGAAAAAAGTGATTCCGGCGATGCAGCGTGGTTCGCTTTCCGAAATCGCCGCGATCGCTTCCCGCGACCATGAGAAAGCCCAACGCGCCGCGCGGGAACTGGGCATCGCCAAAGCCTTCGGATCCTACGAAGACCTGCTGGCCGATCCCGAAGTCGACGCGATCTACAATCCGCTGCCCAATCATCTGCATGTTCCCTGGTCGATCCGCGCGGCAGGGGCAGGGAAGCACGTGCTGTGTGAAAAACCCATCGCCCTTTCGGCTGCTGAAGCCGGCGAGTTGATCGCCGCGCGCGATCGCGCCAGGGTCAAAATCGGCGAGGCGTTCATGGTGCGCACCCATCCGCAATGGCTGCGCACCCGGGAGCTGGCGCAAAACGGTTCGATCGGCGAGCTTCGAGTGGTCACCGGATTTTTCAGCTACATGAATCGCGACGCGGCGAATGTCCGCAACCGCGCGGATTGGGGCGGCGGAGGCTTGCTCGATATCGGCTGCTATCCCGTCAATCTTTCTCGAATGCTGTTCGGATGCGAGCCGCAACGCGTCTTCGGGCTCGATCGACCGCGATCCTGATTTTCATGTTGACCGGCTCACGTCGGCCATCCTCGAGTTTCCGTCGGGCCAAGGTTCGTTCACGTGCAGCACGCAGCTGACGCCGTACCAGACCATGGAAATCTTCGGAACACGCGGACGAATTCGCGTCGAGATTCCCTTCAACGCTCCTCCCGATCGACCCACTCGCATTTTCGTGGACGATCGCGTCGAAGAATTTCCGGTGTGCGATCAATACACCATTCAAGGCGACCTGTTCTCGCGCGCCATTCTCGACGACGGTCCTGTTCCAGTGCCGCTCGAAGACGCGCTGAACAACATGAAGGCCATCGACGCCATTTTCCGTTCCGCGGAGACCGGCTGCTGGGAAGTTCCCGGCTTCTGATCGGAATTTCCTTGGACCTAACATTTCGCCCAACCTGCCGATGAGAGCTTAGAGACGGTCATCCATGCCGTCTACGCCTCCCGTGCACTTCGCGCGGGACGAATCTTTTCAACTCGCGCAGGAGAATCCGTGCACAAGATTATTTTTGCGTTCGCGCTGGGAGTGTGTTCGGTTGAAGCCGCCACCACCGCGGCCAGCAGCATTACCGCCACCCCGTCGGCGATGAGCATCGCCTACACCATCGGGGCCGCGGCGCTGCCCGCCGCGCAGTCGCTGCAGATCCAGACCAATCCGAAGGGCCTCAATTTCACGGCCGCGGTTTCGGGCGCTCCTTACAACGCCGCGTGGCTTCTGGTTTCGGCGACCGCCGGCGTCGCACCGGCGACCATCAAAGTGGAAGTCAATCCTACCGGACTGCCCGCCGGCGCATATTCCGGCACCATTACCCTCACCGCCGTTTCCGGATCCCAGACCTTGACCCAAACCGCCGTCGTGACGTTGACCGTCAACAGCGCACCGGCGGCCATCACCGCGTCGCCCGCCTCGTTGAGCTTCACCTACACTACCGGCAATCCGATCCCGAGCCCTTCTTTAACCAGCACCTTCATTTTGTCGAGCAGTGGATCGGCCCTTCCCGCGACCCTGGCCGTATCCGGCGCTCCGTGGCTGAAGGTCCTGCCGAGCGGCAATATCAACGTCGTCGGATTATTGAACGCGGTCAGCCTGACGGTGGATCCTACCGGGCTTGCGCCCAAAGTCTACACCGGCAGTATCGCCGTGTCCGCGCCGGCCGCATCTAACAAGACGCTTTCGCTTTCCGTGACCCTGACCGTCAATGCCGCGCCCCCTTCCGTTACCTCCACCTGGCCCGCGGGCGTCATCGAAGGATCGGGACAGTCCGTGGTAACGCTCGCCGGGAGCAATTTCTTCGCGAACTCCACCGTCGCCGCCACTGGATTTACACCCGCCAGCACCATCACCGTGAGCGACGGCACCAACTCCACCACCGGCACATTTTTGATTCCCGTTTATCAATCGACAGCGACCGTTCTGCGTCTGGCCGTCGCTTCACCCTTACCGTCCGGCGTCGCGAACGTCGCCTATACACAAGCGCTCGCCGCCGCGGGAGGAACCGCGCCGTTTACCTACTTGCTCGCTGGCGGATTCCTTCCCACCGGCCTCTCAGTCACGAACGCGCAGATCACCGGCACGCCCACGACCGCCGGAACCTACGCCGCAGTCATTCAAGTCACCGATAGTTCCACGCCCCCGGTCTCGGCGTATAGCCAATTGCAACTCACCATCGACCCGGCCGGTGCCACTTCTCTAAGGATCGAAGGCGCAGCCGTGCCGCTTCCTCTAGGGACCGAAGCCGCAAGCTTTGGACCCGTCACTCTCACCGCCGCCGGCGGTACCGGTGGACCGTACACCTGGTCGGCGACCGATCTGCCCCCGGGAATGACCTTGAGCGCGGCGGGCGTACTCGCCGGATCGCCGTCGACCGATGGCAGCGCGGGACCCTTGGCCGCGACCATCGTCAGCAGCACCGACCTGCTCGTCACCATCCCCGCCGCTAGTCTGAGCGCCGCCGGAGTCTTGCGAATGACGGTGACCACTCCCGCGCCGGGCGGCGGCAGTTCGAACGAAGCGCAATTCCAGATTTTCGGACCGAACCCGCAGATTACCGCAGTGGTCAATTCCGCCAGCTTCGCGCAAGGAACCATCGCCCCCGGCGACGTGATCGCGATCTTCGGCCTGGGCATCGGACCGGCCGCGCTGACCATCTTCGATCCCACCGTTCCGCCGATTCCTACCGCTCTTCCGGTGTCGGCGCCATCCACCATCGTCACAGTGAACGGCACGCCCGCGCCGATTCTCTATACCAGCGGCACTCAAGCCAGCGTCATCGTGCCCTACACCACCGCCGGTTCGACGGCTCAAATCGCGGTCACCTACGGCGGATTGTCCTCGCAGGCCTTTACCGTTGCCGTCGCGCCCGCCGATCCCGGAATTTATTCCATGGCCTCTTCCGGCAAAGGCCAGGGAGCGATCCTGAATTACAACACCACCACCGGAGATTACTCGATCAACTCCAATTCGAACGCCGCGCTACGCGGATCCGTCGTCATCCTCTATATCACCGGCGCCGGCGCGACCACTTCGGCGGCCGATAATACCCTGATCCCCGCATCGCCCGCGGTCACGCCGGTCCAGACCCCTACCGTCACCATCGGTGGTCAGGGAGCAACACTTCTCGGCGCCCAGGCGCCTGCCGGATCGGTGCCGGGACTAATGCAACTTAACGTCACCGTCCCCGCCAACGTGACCATCGGCAACGCGGTTCCGGTGATCGTAACCATCGGCGGCGTCGCCAGCCAGTCCGGATTGACCATGGCGGTGAAGTAGTCTAGCGTTCGAGCGCCGCCACCCCGGGCAGTTCGATACCGGCTAGAAATTCAAGCGACGCTCCTCCGCCGGTGGAGATGTGCGAAATCTTGTCGGCGACACCCGCCGATTTGATCGCCTTTTCCGAATCGCCTCCGCCGACCACGCTCAGCGCGCCGGATATCGCCACCGCCTTCGCCAGCGCCACCGTTCCCCGATCGAAGGGAGGCGTTTCGAATACGCCCATCGGTCCGTTCCAGATAATTGTCTTGGCCGCCGCGATGGAATTTTCATACGCGCTGATGGTTTCGGGTCCGATATCGAGCGCCATCATGCCATCCGGAATTTTCTCAACCACCTGAAATTCGGCATTCGGCTTGATTTCCGCCGCGACCACGTGATCCACGGGCAGCATCAGTTTATGCCCGGCTTCCTTCATCAGGGTCCTTGCCAGATCGAGCTTGTCTTCTTCCACCAACGATTTACCCACCGCTTCGCCCCGGGCTTTTAGGAACGTGTAGGCCATCGCCCCGCCGATCAGTAGGCGATCCACGAATTTCATCAGGTTCTGAATCACCTCGATTTTGTCGGAAACCTTCGCACCCCCCAGGATCGCGACGCACGGCCGCGCCGGATTCTTCGTTACCTTATTTAAATATTCGAGTTCCTTATCCATCAACAACCCGGCCGCCGCTTGCTTGACGTACGTGATCATTCCGACCGTGGAGGCGTGCGCGCGATGCGCCGATCCGAACGCGTCGTTTACATAAACATCACATAACGCAGCGAGTTTCCTCGAAAACTCGGGATCATTCTTTTCCTCTTCGGGATGGAAGCGCAGGTTCTCGAGCAGCAGCACTTCGCCCGGCTTGGGCAACATCGCCTCCACCGTGGACCCAATGCAATCCGGAGCCATTGCGACCGGTTTCTTGAGCAATTCCGCCAATCGAACCGCCACCGGCGCGAGGCTCATCTCCGGATTCGGCTTGCCTTTGGGCCGCCCCAGATGGCTGGCGAGAATCAGCGCCGCCCCGTGATCCAGAGCGTATTGAATGCTCGGAAGCGAGGCTTTAATGCGCTTGTCGCTGGTAATTTCACGGCCTCCGTTCGCCAGCGGGACGTTGAAATCGACCCGCATGAAGACCCGTTTCCCCTTTAAATCGACATCGCGAATGGAAAGTGTACTCACTTTAGACGTAATTCCTTTCGTTTATCCCCAAAAAAGACTTGTCCGATGCGCGTTTTTCGCGTATAGTGACTGTTCCGCAAAAATCATGACTTGGGATCATTTCGTTCACAGGCTCGCGCTATGGGCGGCGCTGGCTCCGGCAGCCTTCGCCCAATCCTATACCATGGCGACCTTCGCCGGGAGCAATCGACTGCTGGACGGGCACGCCGCGAACACTGCTCCGCTGCGCTATCCCTTCGGCATGGCGCAGGACGCCTCCGGCAATGTCTATTTCGCCGATTATGACGACAACCGCATTCGCAAAGTCGACGCCAATGGAATCATTTCGACGCTGGCGGGCGACGGAATGGAGGGTTATACCGGCGACAACGGACCGGCCGTCGCAGCGGAGCTCGACGGCCCGCAAGGCGTCAAGCTGGACGGGAAGGGCAATCTCTATATCGCCGATTACAACAACGATGTAGTGCGGAAAATCGTGTTGTCCACGGGGATCATCACCACCGTCGCCGGTAACGGGAAATTTCAATTTTCAGGCGACGGCGGCCAGGCTACCGACGCCGGCATGGACCCCTACGATATCGCGGTCGATATCGTCCGGGAACCTGTATATCGCCGATTTTCTCAACAACCGTATCCGCAAAGTCTCCGCCGTCGACGGAACCATCTCGACCCTTGCCGGCGCGCCCGCCGCGGGCTTCGGAGGCGATAACGGCCCGCCCAGCCAGGCTGTTTTGAACGGTCCCATCGGAATTTCCGTCGACGCGAATGGAGCAGTGTATTTCATCGATTCGCTCAACAACCGCGCCCGCAAAATCGATCAGGTGGCCAACAAGATCACCACCTTCGCCGGAACCGGCGATTTCGGCTACGGCGAACCGAGTTATGACGGCGACGGCGGACCTGCCGCCAGCGCCTTTCTGGCGCTCCCTTTCTCGACCGCAGTTGAGCCCAACGGAAACGTTTTGGTGCAATGCGTCATCGAGCTGTGGCGGGTAACCGTCGCCGACGGGAAAATTCATTTCCTCGCCGGCAGCGATTCTTTCGCCTTCGGCGGCGATGGAGGAACCGCCAGCGCGGCCAAATTCGCCGGAATGATTTACGCCGCCTCAGCCCCTAATGACGATATCCTGATCGCCGACGTCGGCAATTTCCGGGTGCGCCGCATTCACGCGGGCGTCGTCAACACGGTGGCCGGGACCACCATCGCGGACAATATCCCTGCGACCTCCGCCTTCCTGAGCCTGCCGGACGGCATCGCCGCCGATGGCAAAGGCGGATTGATGATCGCCGATAACGACGATAGCCGCGTTCGCAACGTGTCGAACGGCACCATCACCAACTTCTACGGAACCGGCGTTCGCGGCACCGATGCGGGCGAGCTATATTTCCCCAGCGGCCTGGCCATGGATGCTCAAGGCGCGTTGTATATCGCCGATACCGGGAATAATCGCGTGGTGAGACTGACTCCGGGCGGAGCGGCCACCACCATCGCCGGAGGCAACGGCGACGGCTTCTCTGGCGATGGCGGCTACGGCCCGCGCGCCAAGCTCTCCTCGCCCACCGGAGTCGCAGTCGACACCGCCGGCAACATCTATATCGCCGATGCTGGAAATTTCCGCATCCGCAAGCTCGATGCGAACCTGAATATCTCGACCATTGCCGGCACCGGAATTCCCGGCGACACCGGCGATAGCGGTCCGGCTACCAAAGCGAAAATCACCGCCAACGACGTGACTTTCAATAATGGCAGCCTCTATCTGGCCGATCCGCTTTACAACACCATCCGCAAAATCGACCTGTCGACCCAGAACATCAGCACCGTCGCCGGCGTCGGCACCCCGGGATTCAGCGGCGACAACGGACCCGCCACCAGCGCGCAGTTGAACCTGCCCTTGAGCGTCGCCTTCGACGGCGCCGGTGCGATGTACATCGCCGACAATGGCAACGCGGTGATTCGCAAAGTGACCGGCGGGATCATTCATACCATCGCCGGCAATGGCGACGCGTCGTTCAACGCCGAATCCGGCACGGCCCTGGGAGTCTCCATCGACCCGACGCGTGTCGCCGTCGACCCGAGCGGCGCAATCTACATCAACGATCGTCTGAACGACCGGATTCGCAAACTCAGCGTGCAGACCGCCGCCACCATGACCATCGCCGCCGGGAATAATCAATCGGCCGTGCCCGGCAAAGTGGTCAGCATCGGGGTTAAGATCTCCGACGCTTCGGGAATGCCCGTCGGCAACGCGTTGGTGAATTTCACCGTCACCTCGGGAAGCGCCGCCATCGGAGTATCCGGTGTGCTCAGCGGCGGTGATGGAGTCGCCACCACCCAGGTCACGCTGGGACAGACTCCCGGTCCGGTGTCGATCGGCGCCGCATCGCCAGGTGTCGCTGGCGTGTCGTTCAACCTGACCGTTCTTCAGCCCGGTCCTCCCGCGCCGCTGTCGCCTGTGATCACCGCGAATGGAGTCAAGGGAGCGGCCCTGAGCAGTCCGCCCGTACTGGCGCTCTCGACCGGAGGTATCGCGACCGTCTTCGGATCGAACTTCGCGGCGAACACGGCGTTCCAGAGCGTCGCCGCGGGCGATCTAGTGAACGGCCAGCCGCCGGTGAATTTCCTCGGCGTCTGCGTTCTGGTCGGCGGGACCCGAGCGCCCATCTTCGGAGCTTCCGGCACCCAGGTGAATTTCCAGGCGCCCGTGATGGGGCCGGGATCCTCGGCAACCGTGCAGGTGGTGACGGCGTGCGATACAGCGAGTCCGTTGACCAGCAATACCGTGAGCGTCCTGGCGCAAAATGCGACGCCCGAATTCTTCTACTTTGTGGACAATGCCACCGGCATCAATCCCGTCGCGGCGACGGACTCACTCAGCGGAGCTTACCTCGTCGCCGCCAGTCAGTTCCCCGGAGCCGGGTTTACGCCCGCGCATCCCGGCGAATACGTCACCATCTACGCCACGGGATTCGGCGCGACCAGTCCGTCCTTCGCGCCCGGAGTCTTTCCTCCCCAGCTCGGGCAAGTCACCGGCTCGGTCAGCGTGACGCTCGGCGGAACACCTCTCCCGGCTGCAAACATTCTTTACACCGGCGTGACACCCAACAGCCCGGGACTCTATCAATTGAATATCCAGATCCCCGCCGACGCTCCGAGCGGCGATCTTCCGCTGGTGATCACTATTGGAGGAATCGCGAGTCCCGCGGGCGCTTATCTGACGGTCCAGCAGTAAGCTTCAAGGAAGAAAGCCTGGACACCGGCAGCGGGCCACTTTAACATGTAGGTAGGTGGCCCATTCACACAGCCATCCGCCCCACTCTCACGCCCACGGCGCGACAGGACGGATGCTGTTTTTCTCGCTCGGTCTGACGCTGGCTTTCGTCGTCGTCGAAACCATCGCGGGATTGCGCGCTTCGAGTCTCGCGCTGCTCTCCGACGCCGGACATAATTTCACCGACGCTTTCGCCCTGCTGCTGGCCGCGATCGGATTTTATTTTCAATCCCGCCCCGCGGATCAGAATAAGACGTTCGGCTATCATCGGGCCGGCGTTCTGGTCGCCTTTTTCAACGCCCTCACGCTGCTCGCGCTGTCGGCGGTTTTGTTTTATGAAAGCTACCGCCGCCTGCTGCATCCCCAGCCCGTTTCCGAAATCACCATGATCGTGGTGGCCAGTATCGGCCTGCTGATGAATCTGGCCATCGTGTGGGGCCTGGGCGGCCACGGACATGACTTGAATATCCGCGCCGCCTGGCTGCACATGCTGGGCGATGCCGCCAGCTCCGCTGGAATCATCGCGGGAGCCATCGTGATCCACATGACCGGCTGGCTGGCAGTCGATCCCATTCTGTCGATCCTGATCGGCGTCGGTATTCTGTGGTCGGCCTGGGGAATTGTGAAGGACGCGTTAAATATCCTGCTCGAAGGCCTGCCTAAGGGCCTGGCACTGGCCGAAGTGCTGAGCGAAGTCGGGCGGGTCGAGGGCGTCATCGACGTTCACGATCTGCACATCTGGAGCCTGGGATCGGAATCTCGCGCCCTCAGTTGCCACGTTCTGATCGAGGATATGCCGCCGTCGTCGAGCGATCCCATCTTGCGGAAGATCAACGCGGTGCTGTGCGATCATTTCGCGATTTATCACACCACCATTCAGTTCGAGCATACCCGCTGCGCCCTGGCCGAATTGCCATGTACCGGGGCCAATCAGCGCCGGAATTAGCCGGACTGGGCCCAAAACAATAACTTTCTTTATGTTTTGGCCCAAATTCTGTGGAAAACTCAGTGAAGATTGGACTTAATGCTGTATACTACGGTAAACCGGGCAGGGAAGGGCAGTACGTCCCGGACGCTTCAAACTCTTAAAAGGCGGGCTCGACTAACCATGTTCAGGTTTTGTGCCAGATTATCCGGCCATTTTCGGGCGACCGGCCGAAATCGCGTCGTCTTGCTGCTGACGACACTCGGCGCCGTCGCTGTCATTGCTTCGGCTGGAACCATTTCAGGGAATGTCGCCGACTACAATGCCGCGCAAGTGGTGACGGCCAGCGGAGTGTTGACGGTTCCGGCGGGCTTGGCCACCTATACCGCCAATTCCACCGTCACCATCGGCTCCAGCTTCACGGTCACCCTGCCTGCCGGGTTCACCTTTGGATCGGCTCCTACTTTGACCACGTCCGGTACTTCGACGTTCACCTTGGCCAGCGGCGGGTTGGGATCGCAATCGGCGACGTTCACCGTCGCAACCGCGGATCTGACCGCTACCCAGACCATCTCGCTCGATAGCTTCGTAGTCCACGGCGCAACCAGTTTGGGTACGGTAACGCCGGTGGCCAGCGCCTTGCCGGTTACGATGCAGGTCGCCGGGACCGACCCTTCGCCGCTCGCCTTCAAAGCCTTCGCGAGCGACGTCGGCGCCATGGCTGTTTTTGTCGGCGCGATTCAGTTCATCGACACCACTCCGCCGTCGAATGGGACGAAGTTTAACAGCGGCCAGACCACCATCGTGCTCAGCGCTATCGCCATCAGTCCGCAAACTACCGATGCCGCCACCAATGCCGTTGCCATTTTGAGTCCTAACGGAAGCCCCAATACTCTGTCCAACACCGACACCGCTACTGTGAAGATGAACTTTAACACGGGCGGTCTGACCAAGGTCTTTTCCTCCACCACCTCGAACTGCAACACTCCCATCCAGCAGGGAACAGTGAATTTCGGGAATCTTACGGTGCCCAACGTTGCCTTGAACACGGAAGTGTTCTTTTGTGTCACGGCGGGGGGTGGAGTTCTTTCGGACAACCCGAATGGAATCACAACGGTAACAGTGACCCACGGCACCAGCACCGACTTTATTTCCGCGCCGGTGAATAATGAATTTCCCGGGCTCGTTTGCTACTCGAACGGTGCGTTTGGCTGCATCGTCTGGACGCCGCCGCAGTCCGCGGTTCCCACGCCTACCCTGTCTGAATGGGGTATGATCAGCCTCGCCGGCATGATCGTTCTGCTGGGCGCCTGGAAACTGAAACGGCCCACATTCCCGACGTCTTAACCTGACGAGGGCACTCGAAGAAGCCGCAACCAAAGGGCTTGGTTCCAGTACCACTATCAACTTCGCCAAAAGACGAAAGTACCATTACTATCAAAAGGTTTGCGGGGTATCGCGTACAGAATTTTGTCCGTTATAATTCTTCTAGCCGTGAGATCCAGAGTAGCTCAACAGGATATTGCGGTCCGGAGGAAATAAATGAAAACAACTCTGCTGTTGAGTCTATTCGGCCTGATAAGCGTGGCCGCGAATGCGACCGTGATTACTTTTAATTTCGATAGCGTGACCGGTGATCTCGGTCATACCCAGAGCTATACTGTCGATGGTTTTACGATTACCGCCACGGCGGAGCCCAATTCCCGCTACGGCCCCGATCTTTACGGCAAAGCCAACGGTGGCGACGAAAACGGCCTCGGTTTGACCAACGATCCGACGCATGATCATGAAATCACACCCGGCTCGTTCATCCAGTTGAACATCAGTTCGATTCTCGCGTACGACCCGCTGACGCTGATTATCGACAGCAGCACCGGCAACGACGCCTGGGCGGTCTACGAGACCAACTCCGCCAACACGCTGTCCGGAGCTACTTCACTGAAGACCGGCAACAACGAACACTCCTTCACCATCAATCCGACCGATACCTACCTCGACATTACGGCGACCTGCGGAAATGTCCTGTTAAATTCGTTGTCGTTTGACCCGAACGCTGCCACTCCCGAGCCGGCCTCGATGGCCATGATCGGCGGCGGGCTCGGCCTGCTGGGCTTGCTGCGGTTCCGGCGTCGTCAAAGCTAAGATCTTCCATTCCGATCCGGCGGCAAGGTGACTCCCGCCGCCGGATTCCTTCCTCAAAGCCTCCCGAGATCAAAATACCTGTATACGCCCGGGCTGAAAAAGCGTCATCATTAGAGTTATGACGGCCGCTCGCATAATGATGATGATGTTTGCGCTCGGCTTCGCGGCTCAAGCGCAGTATCCTGGCCAGTATCCTGGGGGCCAGTATCCCGGGGGCCAATATCCGCCGGGGCAGTATCCTCCAGGCCGCTATCCTCCTGGGCAATACCCGCCTGGACAATATCCACCCGGTCAGTATCCTCCGGGCCAAAATCCTCAAGGCCAAGGGCGGCAGGACGGACCGCCGGTCATGCGGCGGCGCAACGGCGCGAACTCGAACGCCGGCATCCCCACCACCACCTTCGGAATGCTGCGCGTAGCCGCGGGTCGTCAGTTCGTGCTCGAATCCGACGATCATCGGCTGATTACCTACCGTATTTCCGGCCAGATGCAGGTTCAGAAGGACGGCAAAGACGTCGACCTTGGTTCCTTCGCGCCCGGCGACCAGATCACGGTCGACTCGACCGAAGACGAGCAGGGCTTCTACACCGCGACCTCGGTTCGCTGGGACAAGGCCGGCACGCCCGAACAGCAGAACGCCGCGCGCGAGACCTGGGACCTGCCTAGGCTCGACGGGCAAGGTCCGGCCGCCAAGGGCCGGACCACCAGCGCCGCCGACGCCGCTCAACCGGACGATGACCGGCCAATCCTGCGCCGCCAGAGCGACAGCAACAGCAACGACGCGACGCCAACGCCGCCACCGCAAGCAAACGCGCCGCAACAACAGGCTCAGACCCCTCCGGCGGCTACTGACGATTCCGTCTCCGATCGGCCCACCACGGAAATGCGCCCCGCCAATGCGCCCCGCGATCCGGACGATCCGGGACCACCGGTGCTCAAGCGCGCCGGCCAGGCTGCCACTCCCCGTTCCAACACCAACACCATCGCCACCGCCGACGACGGCGCAATGCCCTCGGTTCCTCAAAGGAGGAAGCTGACCATCCCCTATAACTCCGCGCAGGCTGCGGAAACCGTGCGCCCGCCCGCCGTTTTACAGAACGAACCCACCGACGATCCGGAGATCGCCAAGGCCCGGGCCGTTGCGGAACAGTACTTAGGGACTTTGCCGAACTTCTTCTGCCAGCAGGTGACTACGCGCTATGAGAGCAGCAATCCCAAGAGAGGATGGGACGCGCTGGATGTGGTCAGCGCCGATGTGGCCTACGAAAACGGTCACGAGACCTACAAGAACATCAAGATCGGGAACCGTCCTGTTAACAAGAACATGGACGATATTTCGGGCACCCGGTCCACGGGCGAGTTTTCGAGCATTTTGATAGACTTGCTCAGCCCCGCCACCGGAGCCACTTTCCGGCGCAGCGGCTCGGATTCCATCCACACCCGTCCTACCTGGGTGTACACCTTCGAAGTCCCGCGGGAACGGTCGCACTGGAGGATTGAGGCGCCGTCTCAGCTCTATTATCCGTCCTACAAGGGATCGATCTGGATTGACAAACAAACCGGGCGCATCCTGCGGCTGGAGCAACAGGCGCGCAACATGCCGGTGCTGTTTCCGTTCGACACGGTGGAAACGGCCACCGACTACGATTACGTGCGCCTCTCGACGCCCACTCAGTACCTGCTACCGGTGGACGCCGAGGTGCTGAGCTGCGTCCGCGGAACCAGCAATTGTTCGCGTAACCGTATTGAATTCCGCAACTACCGCAAGTTCGGAGCCGAAACCAGCATCACCTTCGACGGCAAAGATCCGCAGTAAGTATCGCGATTGGGCCGCAACCTGCATAGTGCCGGTAACGTCTCAGATTGTTATACTGAAGTGCAATCCGCTGTTCGACTTCCAATGCTGAAATACTGTGCCGTTTTATCACTATGTGCGGGCTTAGGCCTTGCCGGGGATTTTATCAGCGGGCAAGGGGCTCGCCTGGTTATCGGTCAAACGACCTTTACCTCCCAGAATTCAGGAACTTCCAGTACTTTGATCGGTAGCATCGGAGGACTCGCCTTCGCCAACGACACGCTGTTCGTGACGGACAGCAACCGGCTGGGCTTGCTTCCCGTCAACAACCGGGTCCTGATGTATACCAATGTTTCGCAGACGCTGCCGCAGCCCACGACATCGATCGCTCCCAACCTCGCGCGCTGCCCGGTATGCGTAGGGCAGGCGGGAGTGGTCCTGGGACAGCCGGATTTCGTCAGCAGCGCCCCGGCGCGAACCCAAGCTGGAATGAATCTGCCGCTGGCCGTCGCCTCCGACGGCAATATTCTGGCGGTGGCCGATACCGCCAATAATCGCATTCTGATCTGGAACACCATTCCGTCGAGTAACGGACAGCCCGCCGATATCGTTCTCGGGCAGCCGGACTTTACTACGTTGCAGGAACCGCCGCCGGTCAACGCGAGCACGTTTCGAGCTCCGCAGGGCGTCTGGATTCAGAACGGAAAGTTCTTCGTCGCCGACACGCAGAACAACCGCGTTCTGATCTGGAATAGCATTCCGACCAAGAATAATCAGGCCGCCGATATCGTGCTCGGCGCGTCGAATTTCACCAGCGTTCCGAACCAGAACCAGGTCACTAGCTCGGAAGTCTCCTCGGCGTCGAGCATGTTAACGCCGATCTCGGTGACCAGCGACGGCACCCATCTGTTCGTGACCGATCTCGGATTCAGCCGCGTCCTGATCTGGAACAAGATTCCGACTGCCAACGATCAGCCGGCCGACGTCGAAATCGGGCAGAAGGATTTCGCCACGGCCATTCCGAACGACACGGCCGAGGGCAACATGTGCGCCTCCAACGGCACCGATACGAACGGCAATCCGACGTATCCCACCGTCTGCGCGACCACCATGAATTTTCCGCGTTATGCGCTGTCCGACGGGACGCGCCTGTTCGTCGCCGACGGCGGCAACGATCGCGTGCTGGTCTACAACACCATTCCGACGGTGAGCGCCGCGCCCGCGGACCTGGTTTTAGGCGAGCCTGATTTCTTCAGCGACCTGGTAACCAGCAACGGCAGCCAGTTCTCGCCGGACCTGGCGCTCTCGGCTTCGAACGTTACGCCGACGCCCACTTCGCTCGCCTGGGACGGCGCCAATTTGTACGTCGCCGACCCCAGCGATTATCGTGTGCTGGTATTCACTCCGGTCGCGCCCAGCGTGAGTGAGAACGGCGTGGTGAACGCCGCCAGCCGCGCGGTCTACGCTCTGGGAGTGGTCGTGTTCGGAGGCACCATCACCACTGGAAACACGGTGACGGTGGAAGTCGACACGACCAGCTACACCTATACGATTGTCGCCAACGATACCTTCGACACCATCATGAAAGGCCTCGCCAATCTGATCAACACGGCCAACGGCGGAGCGGGAGATCCAAACGTGCTGGCGCAGCCGCTTATAGGATTCCAGAATTTGCAGTTGGTGGCGCGCACTCCCGGATCGGCCGGAAATAATGTAGCGCTGGTTGCGACGGTCTCCACCAACGCGACCATCACCGCCACCGCGCAGGCGAATCTTTCCGGCGGCGGCGAGGCGTCGACGCTCGCTCCGGGGGCGCTGGTCGATATTCAGGGCACCAACCTGTCCGATACGACGGCGTCCGCCGATCCGAACGCCACCACGCTGCCCTTCGAGCTGGGCAACGTGCAGGTTTACGTGGACGGTATCCGCACGCCGATCCAGTCGGTTTCTCCCACCGACGTAATTGCACAGATTCCTTATGAAGTGGTCGACACCAACAGCAGCAGCCTGTACGTGAGGGTGCAGCACGCGGATGGATCGGTGACCGTCACCGATGCCGTCGGCCTGCCCATCACCACCGCGAACCCCGGAATTTTCGCGAAGGACGGTCAGGATCCGCGCGCCGCCGAAGCCTATCACGCGTCGAGCAACGCCCTGGCGATCGTATCGGTGGACGGGAGCGTGGCCGCCGGGGACGTCGCCACCGTGGGGATTCAGGACCGGTTGTATAACTACATCGTCCAGCCTACCGATTCACTGGCCTCGATACGCGACGCGCTGATCACGCTGATCAACTCGAACCCGGAAGAAAACGTGATCGCCACTCCGGCCGGTTCGTTCACCCGTATTGTCCTGACCGCCAAGGCCGCGGGACCGGCCGGCGAATCCATTACCATTAACGGCAGTTCCACCGGCTCCGCATCGGGGTCCACCGGATCGGTGACCGTGACCGCGCTCAACACGAATTTATGCTGTGCGAATCGCGCGGGCGCTGTCGTGACCCAGGACAACCCGCTGGTCGCGGGCGAGGCGTTCTACATTTTCGCCGCGGGCATGGGCCTGGTGGGACCGGAACCCGCGAAAGACGCCATCATCGACGGAGCGATTTATCAAGGGCCTCCGCAAAACAATCCGGTATCGTTTGTTTCGTCGTCCTGCGGCGGATTAACGGCGACGGTGATCTCGTCCGGCCTGCAGGTCGGGGCGATCGGAATCTATCAGGTATATCTGCAGCTGGATACCGCGGTCACGACCAATCCGTTCACGCAGTGCACCATCTCGCAGGATATTTATACCAGCAACATTGTGACTCTGCCGGTCGTGCAGCCGGTTCCGACGTCGGGGAATTAAGAAGCGGCGAGCTGCTTCTTTAGTGCGTCTGCATCCACCGCTCCCTGTGGTCGCGGCTCCGGCGGAGCAGTCGAGGCGGCTTTCAGTTGACCATCGGGGTCCGATGCTCGACGTTCTTGACCGGCACACCTTGCCGGAGATGCTCGCCTTCGTCGTCGCAATAGGACACCAAATAGCACTCGGGGCAAAGCTGCAACTGGCGGAATGGCAAGACTTCTGCCTCGGTCTCGATCGGCTCCATTTCCGCACCGCAATGGGGACACGCTGTGAGCATATGGGCCATCCTGCTGATTGGACGTTTCCCGAAGGCAAAGCGTTGCGAAAGTCGGGATAAAGGTTTCCGTCCCGCCATCCGATGAGCCAAGTATGGACGAGCGCACCGAGGAACGGTTCACAACGGCACTCGACGCAACCATTACCGATCTGGAACATCCGGGATCGGCGATTCCCGGCCGCATCGCAAATATTTCCGGCTCGGGCATATGCCTGGTGGTAGCGGTGGACCTCATGCCAGGGACCATTCTTAAGTTGGAAGTCGCCGGCAGCGCGCTGTTCGGACATGTAGTGTATTCGAATCTGCGTGGCGGCGATTTTCACGCCGGAGTGGAAGTCACGCGCGTGCTGTTCGGTGAAAACGATCTGTCCCGACTGCTGCGCGCCGTGATCGCGGCAGAAATGCCCGGCGTTGCCACTTCCACCATTCAGTAAACCTCACCTCCTAAACATCAGTTTGTTAGATTGTTCTTGACATGCTGCGATCGGCAGGGCTGCGATTCTTGTACGCCGTTGCCGCGGCATGGGCAATGCTGCTGGCGCTTTTGTACCTGGGCGGGGTGGCGATTCGCTGGTCCGCGCCATTCCTGGGCGCTTCCTGGATCCCGACCGTCGCACTGACCCTCAATTGTTTCGAATTGGCGCTCGCCGGATATATCGCCGGACGAATAAATCGAGCGGCTCCGCTGGCCACCGCCGGAATCTTTGCCGCGACGCTGATGTTTTGGGATTTCGGCGATGCGATGCCGCTGCACGTCGCCTGGCTGATCCGCCTGACGTAGGATCTGTTCTCCGACAGCCGCTTCCTTGATTCGTGGATCTCCACCGCGGGCGCGCACCTGCTGCTGTTCGGCTGCCTGTTCGCCGGAGCGGTGTTAAGCCGCGCTTCGGAAAAACCGGTTTCGCTGGGCGTTGGAGAATCGAGTTAGACCGGCGCGCAGAAGCGATCGAAGGCATCGGTCAACAGCGTCGCGATCTGCTCCGGACTGCGCTGCTCGATATCGCTGCGATGAACCATGTACACCGGCTTGCCGTCCTGAAACAGCGCGATCGACGGCGAGGAGGGCGGATACGCCGCGAGGATCGAGCGTAGATGCGCCACCGCGGCGTCGTCTCCGCCAGCGAAAACCGTCGCGGCTTTGTCCGGACGTGCGGTATGCTGCAGCGCCAGGCCGACCGCCGGGCGGGCGCGTCCCGCCGCGCATCCGCAAACCGAATTGATCACCATCATGACGGTGCCGCTGCCTGGCGCCAGCATGCGATCGACGTCGGCCGGCGTGCGGGCTTCTTCCACTCCAAATCGGGTCAGATCGGCGCGCATGGGCGTGAGGAAATGTTCAGGATAGGCCACGAATCCATTCTACCAAGCGTCCAAAATGGAGGTATGCAAACCGTTTTCGAGAAAGCCGTCATTCCCGGCCAGATCAGGAGCCTGATGGCTTTCGACGCCCGCTGTTTCCCGGCGGCCGATCGCTTCGATTCGCTCGCGTGGCGGGAATGCGAGCCGTGGTGGATGCGCCTGGGACGCCGCCGCGTCGGCTGCTGCGGCTTTCAGAAACACGTCGATTTTCAGGAGGACTTGCGCGCCGATCGAACCAATCCACGGATGGAAAATTCCCTGTACATCGTGACCACCGGCATTTTGCCCGAATACCAGCGGATGGGCTTCGGGACGCTGATGAAGTCCTGGCAGATTTGCTATGCCCGGGTTCACGGATTCCGGCGCATCGTCACGAATACGCGGAGAGGAAATCGGGGAATGATTGCGCTGAATGCGAAGCTCGGGTTCAAAATACTGCGGATTGGAGCAGGATATTACTCCTCGCCGGTGGAATCGACGGTAGTGATGGAGTTGGTTTTGCGGGCTTGAAACGGACTATTGTTCGTCCTGGTCGGCGATCACCTGAATTCCCACGTGGACGTCGCCCGGTTCCACTTCGCGAACATAGCGGACTTCACCCGGAAGATTGATTCCCGAATAACAAACTTCGACGCGCGTGCCGCGGGGTAATCGCATCGGCCCGCTGATCCGGAGCCCGCCGGCCGAGACGTCCAGAATGGTCACCAGGTACACGTCGCAACCTGCCGCGCCCACTTTCAACACGGCGGGTTCGTGCACCGGATGCCGAATCTCATGCCGTTGATTCGCGTCGAAGCGCGAGATTCTCGGCTGAGGTGCGGTCCATCTTGGATGCGGATACATAAAGTTTCGATCCGCTGTGCTAATGGCAATTCATGGACCACGTATATCCCTAATTTAATCAGTGCTACATCCATTTAAATGTGGGTTAACCCACAGTACTGGATGAGCGAAATCGCACAGAACAAGTACTAAAGGAAATCTGATCGGCCTGTAAAATCAAAATGTGCGTGGTGGCCGTCGGCGTGCTTTATGCTCTGCCGTGGACGCCATCACTGAGACCGGCGCGAAAGAGTATGGGGAAAGCCTCCCTTACTTCCTTCCCCCGTCTGCTCCATCGATGATTGGGCACGGCACCTTAACCAGAGCCGTAGAGCAAGTGCCCGAGGGCGTCGTCATCACCGATTGCCAAGGCCACATCCTTTATGTGAATCCCGCGTTCAGCCGGATGAGCGGATTCTCCGCCGAAGAGGCCATCGGCCAGACTCCACGGCTGGTGCAGTCAGGACAGCAAGGCCCGGAGTTCTATAAGGACCTGTGGTCCACCATTCTTTCCGGACGCGCTTGGCGCGGCGACCTGGTCAATCGCCGCAAGGATGGCAGTCTCTATACCGAAGAAATGACCATCACGCCGGTGCGCGGAGCTGGGGGAGAGACCACGCACTTTATCGCCATCAAACAGGACGTGACCGAACAGAGAGCGGCCGAGGAAGCGCAGCGTTTTCTGGCCTCGATTGTGGAACTGTCGGAAGACGCGATCATGGGCACGGCGCTCGACGGCACCATCATCGGATGGAATCCGGGGGCGGAGAAATTATACGGATTCAGCGCGAAGGAGGCGCTCGGGAAGTCGGTCACGACGATGATCCCCAAGCGTTACTGGAACGATCTGGGCGGGAATCTAATGCGCATCGCGAAGGCGGAGACGATCCCCGCGTTCGAAGGCGCGGGGGTCCACCGCGATGGCCACGAATTCGACATATCTTTGTCGTTATCGCCGATTCCAGGCCACGACAGCGGCGTCGTCGGCATTGCCGCCATTATTCGCGACATTACGGAATTCAAAAAAGCGCAGCGCGCCACCGCCTTCCTCGCTTCCTTGGTGGAATGCTCGGAAACGGCGATTATGGGAACCGCACTCGATGGGACTCTCCTGAGCTGGAACAAGGGAGCGGAGGCGATCTACGGTTACTCGGCGGAGGAGGTTCTGGGAGGGCCGGTTCTGAAGATGGTTCCGGAGGATTACCGCGACGAGCACTCCCGGATTCTCGATCAAGTTCGGAGCGGGGAGAGCCTGAATCACTACGAGACGATTCGGCGGCGAAAGGACGGCTCGCTGATCGACGTCAGCCTGTCCATGTCCCCGATACTCGATGCCGGCGGAAAGATCGTTGCGGTCGCGGCGATCGGCCTCAACATTACGGCGCGCAAGCAGGCGGAACGCGATCTTCGCGCCTCGGAGCGCCGGTATCGCCAGTTGTTCGAAAACAATCTCACCGGAGTCGCGCGCACCACGTTAAAAGGGGAGGTTCTGGATTGCAACGCCGCCCTGGCCGGCATGCTCGGGTACCCGCTGGGGCAAATGCCGAACGCCACGGAGGTCTATTTTTTTGACAGCGATCGGGCGAGAATTATCGAGCGTTTGATGGCGGACCGCCAGGTCAGCAACGCCGAGCTCCGCTTCCGGCGGCGCGACGGTGGGGTCTTATGGGTGCTTGCGAACTTCGCGCTGATCGATAGCGAGAACGAGCCCATGATCGAAGCCACGGTCATCGACATCACGGACCGTAAGCGCGCCGAGGAGGAACGGGACAAGGCGGCTCGGGCGGCGGAAGAGGCCAGCCGAGCCAAAAGCGAATTTCTCGCCAACATGAGTCATGAGATCCGCACGCCTATGAACGGCGTCATCGCCATGACCGATCTGGTGCTCGACACCGAACTCTCCGCCGAACAGCGCGAATACCTCAGCATCGTGAAGAGCTCGGCCGATTCGCTGCTGTCGCTGATCAACGATATTCTGGACTTCTCCAAAGTGGAAGCTCGCAAACTGGAACTGGAGCGGATCGCCTTCGACGTCGAGGCGGTGGTGGAGAGCGCGGTCAAATCGCTATCCGTCGCCGCGCGCGAAAAAGGCCTGGAGCTGCTCTGCCGGGTATCGCCGGGCATTCCGTCCAATCTGGTCGGCGACCCGCACCGCGTCCGCCAGATTCTGGTCAACATGGTCAACAACGCCATTAAGTTCACGCAACAGGGCCGGGTGATCGTCGAAATGACCAAGGAATCGGAAACGCCGGGGTCCATGATGCTGCACTTCCTGGTGCGCGACAACGGGATCGGCATTCCGCCCGATAAGCAAAAGGCGATTTTCAATGCCTTCGTACAGGCGGACAGTTCCGCTACGCGCAAGTTCGGAGGCACCGGGCTCGGCCTGGCCATCAGTTCGCGGCTGATCGAAATGATGGGCGGCGAAATCTGGGTCGAAAGCGAGCCGGGGAAGGGCAGCGATTTTCACTTCCGGATCCGCCTGGAGCGCGTGAATTCCAGATAGCCTGCGCTAAAATCGTCGCTTGAGCCACATCAAAGGATTACTGAAAGGTCCGAAATTCAACGGCCGGCATTCGACCGTGATTCCCAGCGCCATTCCCGCCGTCGAAGCTGCTCGCGATTCTCCGCACGTCACCAAAATCGGCCTGGGCGTCATCACGCCACTGAAATCCAGTGAAGAGCATCTCAAGTTCACGCCGGTCAGCGGAGGATTGAAAATGCAGGTGCGCGGCACCCATGCCGTCCAGGTATTCTGGCTATATACGACGAGTCCTGAAGAGGCGATTTCAGAAATCACCGCCCGTTGGGACCGGCGATGACCGCCCATAGTAACCTATGCCTCTTGACGATACTTTGGTCCTAACCTGGTCATTTACAAGCGATATTTTTCTTTGACTCTCACGAATTTACGTGGCATACTACTGCCGTATTGGAGTGTTCGGTCTGACTCGGTCCGCTAGTCTGTCCTTCCCGTTCAGCCTGCCCGGCGTGTCTAATGTCCTGTCTCCACTTACAGTTAGGAGTGTTACGTGAAGAAGCTCTTCGTAGGCAATCTCCCATACGCGGCAAATGAAACGGATTTACAGAACTTCTTTGCCGACAACGGTGTGACGATTGATTCAGTAACGGTGATGCGCGACCGATTCACCGGTCAGGCCCGCGGGTTTGGGTTTGTCGAGATTAATGACGACGCTGCCGCGCAGCGAGCCGTCGATGCGTGCCACGGCAAGGACCTGATGGGCCGCACCGTGGTGGTCAACGAAGCGCGCCCCATGACTTCGCGCGAAGGCTCGGGCGGCGGTCCGCGTCCTCCGCGTCATTAAGATTTGACTCATCGTTTGTCTCAAGTGTCTGGTTAGCGCGGCGACCGCGCACTCACTTCGCCGGATGAAATGCGTCCGTCCAGCGAACCTCAACGGGCGATTCCGCCCCTTGAATATCCAGATTGACCACCACCGGTTCCTGACCGCTGCGGATGACCACGGCCTCCACTGCCATATCCGGGCTCGCGTTCATTTCCTGGTGCGGAACATAAGGCGGCACGAAAATAAAATCTCCGGGACCCGCTTCAGCGAAATATTCGAGGTGGTCGCCCCACCGGAATCGCGCCCGTCCGCGCACGATATAGAGAACCGTTTCGAGATCGCCGTGATGATGCGCGCCGGTCTTCGCATCAGGCTCGACGACCACCGTGCCCGCCCACAGCTTGCTCGCGCCGGCGCGGGCGTGGGTGATCGCCGCCGCCCGGGTCATGCCCGCCGTCTGCGGCGTGTTCAAATCCAATTCATCCGATCGAACCACGCGGATGCCGTGCGTTTTCCAATCCGTGCTCATGTGTTCAAAATAGCAGCTAGCGGATCTGCGACGCGGGGATGATCAGGCTCCCCATGCGCCGGGTTCGCGGATCTCCCGCGATCACCCGCAGCGTCGCCACGTTGGCCTTTTCCGGTACGCCGCGACGGTGCGCATGGCGCTATTTCGATGCCGTGTTGCCCGCCACCGGGTATCCTTTTTCGATCCAATCCTTGGCGAAGTTGTTCGGCATCTCCACCACCTTGACGTTCTTATACCCGAGGCTCTGGAGCAGCCGGTAGGCCGGGTGCACATTCGGGCAATGATCCCACGGGCAGCATCCGCAATAGAGCACGATCAGCTGATCCTTGCCGACGCTGGCCACCGCTTCCTGAAGCGCCTGCAATCCTTCATCTGTCGAGCCCGGACCTGCATAGACGGACCCGGGAATATGCTTGCTCTTGTAGAGCACCGCGAAGCCGACTTGAAAAATGCGCGGCTTGGCGGTCTTTGCGGCGAGCATCTTCACCAGTTGATCCGGGGACAGAATGCTTTCATTCGGCTGCTGGCCGGACATGACCAGCGAGAGCGTGAGTAAAAGAGCAGGCGCGGCGATTCGCGAAATCATATACGGATCAGCTTAGCGTAATTGTTCTGCCCAAACCCGCTCGCCGCTCATGAACGTCTCGATCACCCGGACCCGTCCGTCTTCGATGCGGAACCGCACCAGATCGGCGCGCTCCGCCGGTACGTAATCCGCGCTGCCTCGATCCGATCCGTCCCACCCGCGCCGGATTGATGGTCGCCATGGTCACCGCGTCGCGCAGGCTCACGCCCGGCAGTCGCATCACATTCTCGATCGCGCGATCCATGCGCAGGCTCGACCCGGCCAGCCGCGTTCCGCCGCGCAGCACCACGCGCTGGTCTTCTTTCAACTCCACCGTCGACCTCGCCGAGCTTGATAGAATCCCGGCGCGCACATCGCCGGCATCACGGCATCGGTGATCAGCACGCTGCGCTCGATGCCCTTGGCGCGCAGCGCGACCCGCAGAAACGCGTCGGCCAGATGGATACCGTCGACGATGAAGCTCGCCGCCAGCCGATCCTCGGCCAGCTGATCCCAGATGTAATTCGGGAACTTCTGTGAGCGTCGGATGCGCCGCCGTTGCCGAGGTGCGTCGAAAGCGTCGCGCCGGCGCTGACCGCATCGCTGAATCTGCTGCGGCCGTCGCGTTCGTGTGGCCGATGCTGACGACCACGCCTTCGCGACGTGACCTGTTCGATGTAGCGCGGCCGCGCCCGGCCACTCCGGCGACAAGGTGACCAGTCGAACATGACCGTTGCGCGGCTTCCTGCCAGCGGTGGAACTCGTCGAAGTCGGGCGGCCGCACCCAGCGGCGCCGGATGCGCGCCGCGCGGACCGTCTTCGGGCGAAATGTGCGGGCCTTCGACGTGAAAAGCCTCCATCGCGCCGCCATCGTTCGATCGATTCGCGCGCCGCGGCCAGGTTCCGCAGCGCGCCCGCCATGTCTTCCGGCGATCCCGGTGATCACGGTGGGAAAGAATCGCGTCACGCCGGTCGAAAACATGGTCCGGATGGAGCGCGCGATCTCTTCGTGCGCCGCCGCGGGCGAGTTGTAATCGACGCCGGCGAATCCGTTGACTTGCAGGTCGATGAATCCCGGGCGCGACGAACGCCTCGGCTGTCGCCATTCGAGCAGGGGATCGACGTGTGTGATGACCGAGTCGAACTCAATCTCGATATCGTTCGCGCGTTGCGATCATCGAGGCCGCTACATTTCATGCCGGTTCTGGTTTTATACACAGCTTACTCACAACGACTGCCTCGCTAACTTCGCGAAAGCGATGCGGGAAAGAACTGTTGAAAATCGGTCGAATTCGCTCTGGCGTAACGCCGCGCTCCTGGTACAACTGACTACAGATTTCTGCGGGGAACCGATCCGGTGTGTCAGTCTCGGGGGAGGTGGCCACAGGGTCGGTTCCCGCGGAAACTCTGGTTCTCTAGTCCTTACTTGGCGGCCCCAACCGGTTGCGCCACTGGCGTCAGCCAGCCGAAGCGATCCGGCTTCGTGCCTTCGACGATCGCAAAGAACTCGCGCTGCAGCCGTTCGGTGATGGGGCCGCGCTTGCCCTTGCCGATCTGGATCCGGTCCACCGAACGGATCGGCGTCACCTCGGCCGCCGTGCCGCTGAAGAACACTTCGTCGGCGATGTACAGCATCTCGCGCGGGATCAGCGCTCTCCACCACCGGAATGCCGAGCGACTGCGCCAGCTGAATGATCGTGTCGCGCGTGATCCCCGGCAGCACGCTCGCGCCCAGCGGCGGCGTGAGGATCTTGCCGTCGCGCACCACGAACAGATTCTCGCCCGAGCCTTCGCTCACATAGCCCGACGCGTCGAGCGCGATGCCTTCGGCGTAGCCGTTGATCGCGGCTTCCATGCGGATCAACTGCGAGTTCATGTAATTCGCGCCGGCCTTGGACAGCGCGGGCAGGGTATTGGGCGCCATGCGCGTCCAGCTCGACACGCAGACGTCGACGCCTTGCTCCATCGCTTCCTCGCCCAGATACTTGCCCCATTCCCAGCACGCGATGTAGGTCTCGATGGGATTGTCCTTGGTCGGCATGACGCTCACGTCGCCGTAACCGCGGAGCACCAGCGGACGGATGTAGCAGGAATCCAGCTTGTTGACGCGCACCACCTCGATCATGGCCGCGGACAGCTCGTCGATCGAGTAGCGGAATGTCCATGCGATAGATCTTGGCCGAATCGTGCAGCCGGCGGACGTGCTCGCGGGCGCGGAAAATCGCCGGGCCGGAGGTGGTCGCGTAGCAGCGGATGCCCTCGAACACCGAGCTGCCGTAACTGGTGACGTGCGCAAGAACGTGGATCTTCGCGTCGTCCCAGTTGATCAGGTGTCCGTTGTGCCAGATCTTTTCGGTGGCTTTGATCATGAGAGAATTATAACGTGCGAGACAGCCCTGTTTTGCCATGGGATTCGATCCTTTTCGACTTCGACGGTGTCCTGGCCGACACCGAGCCCATCCATTACGACTGCTGGAAACAGATCCTAGCCCCCTTCGGCATCGACCTCGGTTGGGACTTCTACTCGACGGAATGCATCGGCGTATCCGATCGCTTCATGATCGAGCGCCTGGCCGGAGCGCGCAATCCACCGGTCCCGTTCGACGAAATCTGGCGCGAATCGGGGCGCAAACAGGTCCTGTTCCGGACTCGCCTGGAGGCCGATCCTCCGTTTCTTTCGGAGACTGTTTCGCTGGTCAGAAGTCTTCATGGTTCATTCAAGTTAGCGGTTGTTTCTTCAAGTGGAAGACCAGAAGTGGAACCGCCCATCGAGCGAGCCGGAATCCACCATTGTTTTGACGCCTTCGTATGCGGAAGGGAAGTCGCCAACCTGAAACCGGCTCCGGACCCTTATCTGCGGGCCGCCGAGATCCTGGGAGCAAAAAAGCCCCTGGTGGTGGAGGATTCCGACGCCGGCGTTCGCAGCGCCAAAGCCGCCGGTTTCGAGGTCCTGCGGGTCTCGAGCGCGGCCTCGGTCGCTCGAGAACTTCAAGAGGCGCTGGCCGGTTCACTCGCTTTGTTCGCGTAATAAGTCGCGGCGCTCCAGCAGTTGTCGATTGCGCTCACGCCTTTGTCCACCGGACGATCCTTATTCTGAATTCGTCTTATGACGAACCATCATCCCGACGTTCCTCAGCCCTGGAAAGAATGGTCTGAGGACGCGACGCTGCACGTCGCCTGCGCGTACAGCAATCCTCTGCGCTGGCGCACCCGGCGGACGCTCATGAACGATTTTCGCCGCCATATGCAGGCGAGTCCCAATGTCCGGCTTCACGTCGGGGAGCTGGCTTACGGCGATCGGCCGTTCGAAGTGACCGGCGACCATCCAGGCGACGTCCAGCTTCGAACTTCGCACGAACTCTGGCACAAGGAAAACATCCTGAACATCGTGATCCAGCGCTTTCCGGCGGACTGGAAATACGGCGCCATCATCGACGCCGACTTTCACATGACGCGCCACGACTGGGCGCTCGAAGCGATCCATCAGCTTCAGCATTTCGACTTCGTCCAGTTGTTCAACTCTTATACGGATTTATCCAGCGAACACGTGCCTTATCGGATCATGCCCAGCTTCGCCTGGAATCATTTGAAGGGCTCTGCGCGGGCTCAGAGTGGCAGCTACGGATACGCCTCCAAGGGTCCGGGAGCCACCGGAGGCGCGTGGGCATTCCGCAGATCCGCCTTCGATGCCGTCGGAGGTCTTCTGGACGTCTGCATCCTGGGTTCGGCGGACTGGCACATGGCCTTCGGACTGGCGCAGAGACAAAGCGCCGCTCCGGAGTCCAGCAGGTGCAGCGCACCGTACATGGAAGCCATTCGGAACTGGCAGGATAGAGCAGCAATCTTAAACAGAAACATCGGGTGCGTAGAGAACCACGCCATCCACCATTTCCACGGGTCGAAAGTGTCCAGAGGATACGGCGAGCGCTGGAAGATCCTGCGCGATCAGAGTTTCAACCCCGAGCACGGATATCCTGCGCGATTGGCAGGGCGTCTGGCAGTTAGCCGGCAACAAACCGAAGTTGAGGGATGAGATCCGGGCCTATTTCCGGTCGCGGAATGAAGATGACCCGATGCTGCGCGGATCGGAAAGGGAACTGGTCTAGTGCTGTTCCAGATGCTTCAGCCGGGCATCCAGAACTTCTTCGACGCGATGCAGCTCGGAACGCCAGAGGTCGCGCATGTCATCGAAACGCCGGTCGATGTGATCGAAGCGTTTCTCGATCGCCGAAAAACGGACGTTCATATAGGAGAACACAATCGTGAGCAACAATCCATTGAACAGGATCGGCAGGCCGACGGCGAGATAGAGTTGCTGGTTGCTCATGCCACGCATCCGGCATTTAACATAATATACGTTATCAGAACTCACTAACCCGGCTGATCCCAAGGCAATCCTACCATGCAAGCGCCTGGTCGGTTCGGATTACCTGACAATACTCCCCCTCCAGATTCGCCAGCGACATCGCGTGTACTTCCTCTGCCGGCCAGCGAAGTTTTCCGAACGTGAAGCACGCGTCTTCGATCAGCCAGGTTTCGAAGCCGAGGTTTCCGGCCATCCGGACCGTAGCTTCCACCGAGTTGTTGGTGATCACGCCGCAGACCGCCAATTTAAGATGATCCGCTGCGCGAAGTTGTGCTTCTAAGCCGGTGCCGATGAACGCGCTGTTGGTTTGTTTCGCGATGACGATTTCGCCCGGCAGCGGCGCGGCTTCCGGTTTGAATTCGTGATCTGGCTGGCCGGGACGATAGGGCGAATCGGGCTCGCGCGAATCGTGGCGGATGTGGTAGGTCGGCCATCGCCGGTCCCGCCACATCTCCAGCAGACGCGCGATGTTACGCTCGGCTTGGGGATGGTTGCGATCACCGTGGATCCGCCATTGGGGATGGTCGATGGCTCTCTGGACGTCGATCACGAGCAGCGCCGGGTGCATCCGTCCATCATCTCAGAGGAAAACCAAAAAAATGCCCGGTGGAGGAACTGGCCCCACCGGGCTTACGAGGGAAGAAAATCAAAAAATCGTTCTAGCGACGGCCGCCGTGGCTTCCGCCGCCGCCACGCGATCCGCCTCCGCCACCACCGCCGCGCGATCCGCCGCCCGATCCTCCACGAGGCTGCACGATCTGCGGACTCACCCGGACCGGCTGCTGACCGCGCGGAGCCGAGTAGCTGGACGGCGGCCGCGAATATTGCGAACGGCCTTGTGCCGGAGCCGCGCCCCGCGATGAAGGATCGAAGCGCTGCCATCCGCCGCCATTGGACCCGCCGGGCGTCGATCTCGGAGCCGCCGCGCCCCGTCCCGCCGAAGATCTGTTGGACGATGATCCTCCGCTGAATCCGCGCTCCTGCGCCGCACTCATCGACTGGCGCTGCTGCTCGAACGGAACCCGCGTGGTCCGCGATGGCGCGTTATGAGAGAAAAACCGCGCGTTCTCGCTGCTGCGCGGCATTCCCGCGGTGCTGGCGGAGCGATTCGAGAAATGCGTGCTCTCCCGCCCCGGCGTCACCGGCAGCGGACCTCGCACCATTCCCGCGCGGGCCATCTCAGTGGAACTCGGCCGCACCAGGCTGGTTCGCGTCACTTCGGACCGCCCAAACTCGCCCGCGCGCATCGCGCTGACACCGTTCGCGACCCGGGCATTCCGATAAAAACTGCCCACGTTGCTGTCGCGCACCACGTCGAAGCCGCCGCCGGAATCCGCCGTAATATCCGGGACCGTACCAGGCCCGATACCGTTCAAACGGAGCGAGCGGCACCCAGCCCACATTGCCGAATCCGAAGCCTACGCCGATCCCGCCGCCTCCGAAGCCGAAGAACCCGACCAGCGCCGGATGCCAGAAATAGGAGCCCACCACCGAACCCGGCCACCACGACCATCCATACGCTCCCATATACCAGCGCCCGTAATGGAACGGAGCCCAGCCCCATGTCTCGCAGGGCTGCCACGTCCAGCCGTAGAAGTCGAGCCATACCCAGCGCCCGCACTGATACGGCGCCCATCCCGGATCCACCTGCGGGACCCACACGTTGCCGTAGGAACCGTCGTTGACCCAGCGGCCATTCTGATCCAGATCCTCCGTGCCGTCGATGTCGGGACTGACATATTGAGGACTGCGCGCATTCTGATAAAGGCGATCGCGCGACGCGGTCCAATGATCGAACTCGTCCTGCTGCGGCGGATCCACCACTTGAAATTCAGGATCGTTGGAGGTGCCGCGCGTCAACATGGTGCGCCCGGCGCGCAGCGACTCGGTGCCTCTCGGTCCGAAAATCTCGGCGTCTCCGCCGCGCGCTGTAATTTCGCTGGTGCCGTCGGGATTCACCGTCACCCGGTAAGTTCCCTTCTTCAACGGCCGCACGGAAACGGTGGGGGTGCTGATCTCGATCTGCGCGTCGTTATCGCGCAGCACGCGGAACGAAGTCGTGCCGGTGGCGACTTGAATTTGATAGCGATGATAGCCCAGGTCACTGAAGCGAACTTCAGTGGACGCGTCCAGCCGGATCAGGTTCACCGAATCGAACTGCACTTCGGCCCGCGCGCCTTCGGCGGTCACCAGCCGGTCACCAGCGGTCAGCGGAACATTCAGGATCGCCGCCACGAGGTCTCCGGAATCGCCGCGACGCACCGAAACATTTCCGTTCATGTAGGCGATCCGCGCCACTCCATGATCGGGAGCGTTGCCGTCGTCGTCACCCGGCTGCTGCTGCGGAGCATTCGGCGGAGGATATTGCGCGCCGGGCTGCGGCGGATACTGACTCTGCGCGATGGGCGGCTGTTCCGACCAGGGCGGAAGCTGGCTCTGCGGATTCTGCCGCGGCGCCTGCGCAAATGCGCCCGCTACCAGGATCGCTGCCATCGCCGCTGGAACCAGTCGTCTCATGCCGGCTTGAGGGAAGCAATCCTCCGGCCAATCGAAACCACTATATTTTATAAGCGATTAGCGAGAGTTCACCGAGTGAGGCCGGTGGCTGAAAAGCACCACCCCTGATTGGAATGGACCATTAAGGCCGTTCGATCGCCAAGGGATGCCGGGGTTGATACAGACCAAGTTCGCCTCCGCCAGGGAGGCCGATTCTCGCGACCGAACCCCATCTGGCTTCGGTAATCGCGGAGCAGCCAATTCCCTTCCCGGCGAGCGCCGCAATTTCCGCCGGCAGATCGTCGCACATCAGATAAAGCTCCGGCCGGTCGTTCGATTCAGCGGGATGAACGGCTAATTCGGCGGGAGGCAGAGCGAAGATCAGCCAATCATTACCGGCATCCACCGCTGCGAGTCCCAGGACGTCGCGAAAAAAGGCGCGATCGGCCTGGGCATCCTTACTGTATACGATGGTGTGCGCACCAAAAATCATGAACGGGTCCTCTCAGAAGAGCGTACCTTTTTAAGGCGGATGTGTCACACTGAAGACGAGGCGTAGGAACCGGAAGCTCCCATCGGGTGTCCAACATTCTATGAGGTACTGGGGTTACCTGGTCGTAAAACTGGCCTTGGCAGGCGGAATCCTGTTTCCCCTGGAGCGCTTGATCGCGCGCGCCTTCCCGCCGCTGCGGCCGTTTGCGCAAGGCGGTCCGAACCCGCTGCTGCGCGACGTTCCGTATACCTTTACGCTGATGTTCTTTTCGTTGATGGTCGCGGGAGTCCTGTGGGCCATCGTGTGGGACCAGCGCTACCGCTGCCGCACCTGTCTGCGGCGCCTGCGCATGCCGATTCAGACCGGATCGTGGACCAACGTTCTGCTGGGCGCGCCGCGCACCGAGTACATCTGCCCGTACGGTCACGGTACCCTGAAAGTGGATCAGCTTCAGATCACCGGTCTGCACGAAGCCGAATGGCAGCCGCACGACGACATGTGGAAAGAACTGAGCTCCCTGGAAGAAACCAAGAAATGAAGGGTGTGGATCGCGGGACGGAACGTGGTTAGAGTCAAACTGCAGAGCAAATCCCAACTGGCGCGACTGTTGTTCAACGCCTGGGGCTACGCCTTCATGACCGCGTTTGTGCTGACCGCGGTGACCGGGACCTCGATTTTCGTTTACTACTACCGGCACTACGCGCGGATCACCGAAGAAAAACTGCGCAACGGTCCGTTTGCCAATACTTCCCTGCTCTATGCCGCGCCGGAGCCGGTTATGCTGGGCGAAGACGAAAGCGTCGACGAGATTGCGTCCTATCTGCGGCGCTGCGGCTATACGGAGGCGAGCAATAATCCAGCCGGCTGGTATCACGTGCGTCCGGGCGCGATCGAGATTAATCCCGGCTCGTCATCCTATGATTCCGAAGGCGCGGTGATCAAGGTCGCTGGCGGCCATATCTCGCAAATCATCTCCTTGCGCGACCAAACCGAGCGGACCCAGTATTATCTGGAGCCGGAGCTGATCACCAATCTGTTCGACCGCAAGCGGGAGAAGCGCCGCATTGTGCACTTCGACGACATTCCGAAGGTGATGGTGAACGCGCTGCTGGCGGCCGAGGACAAGCATTTCTTCCAGCACTCGGGCTTCGATCCGATGGGCATGGCGCGCGCGGCCTGGGTGGATATCCGCGAACCTCACGGCCACATGCAAGGTGGGTCGACCCTGACCCAGCAGCTCGCGCGGACGCTGTGGCTGGGGCCGGAGCGCGGATGGCGCCGCAAGATTCCGGAAGCGATGATCACGCTGCACCTGGAGCAGAAGCTCTCGAAGAAGGAAATTTTCGAGTACTACTCCAACTCCATCGACCTGGGCCATCAGGGCAGCTTCAGCATTCAAGGATTCGGCCAGGCCGCGGAAGTTTATCTGGGCAAGGATCTGAGCCAGGTGACGCTGCCGGACGCCGCGCTGCTGGCGGGCCTGATTCAGGCGCCCAGCGCGAGGAACCCGTTCCGCTATCCGGAGCGCGCCAAGGCACGGCGCAATGTCGTATTGAAGATGATGCTCGAAGCCGGCTTCATCAATCAGGAGCAATATGAGGAGGCCTCGGCCTCGCCCTTGAAAGTCACGCGCGAATCTGCGGAATCGAGCGAAGCGCCGTACTTCGTCGACCTGGTCAATGACAATCTGCAGAGCCGCTTCGAGGATCGCGATTTCCAGACCAATTCGTACAAGGTTTACACCACGCTCGATATGAATCTGCAGCGCGACGCGGTGGAGGCGGTGCGCATCGGGATTCAGGAAACCGACGCGCAATGGAAGCGCCGCGCGAAGAATTACGGGACCGAAGCGTTTCCGCTCGCGCAGGTCGCGCTGGTGTGCCTTGACACCGAAACAGGCGAATTGAAGGCGCTGGTCGGCGGCCGGCGTTATGGCGAGAGCCAGCTGGATCATGCGCTGGCCAAGCGCCAGCCGGGATCGTCCTTCAAGCCGTTCGTCTATACCGCGGCGATGAATACCGCGCTCACCGGCGGTCCCAACGTGATTACGCCCGCGACCGTGATCGACGACGAGCCGACCACTTTCTGGTTTGACGACAAACCGTACGAGCCCTCCGACTTCGAGAACAAGTACTTCGGGCAGGTTCCGGTGTGGTTCGCGCTGGCGCATTCGCTGAACATTCCCGCGGTGAAGGTGGCGGAGATGGTCGGCTACGATACGGTGGCGCAGACGGCGCGGCTCGCGGGGTTGAATGTCGACATCAAACCGACGCCCTCCATCGCGCTGGGAGCGTATGAAGTGACGCCGCTCGAAATCGCCGACGCCTATACTATTTTTCCGAATCAGGGAACGCTGGTGAAGGGCGGCTTCATCAAGTCCATCCGCGACGCGCAGGGCAAATCGATTTTCGCGTCGCAGCCGGATCGCAAACAGGTGATCGATCCGAGGGTCGCGTACCTGGTCGAAAATATGCTGGAGGAAGTGCTGCGGACGGGCACCGGCGCGGGCGTTCATGGGCGGGGATTCAATCTTCCGGCCGCGGGAAAAACGGGAACGTCGCGTGATGGATGGTTCGCCGGCTTCACTTCGAAACTGATCTGCATCGTATGGGTCGGCTTCGACGACAATCGCGATTTCAAGCTGGAAGGGGCCCGCAGCGCTCTGCCCATCTGGGCCGAGTTCATGAAACGCGCACACCAGCATCGCGAATATAAAAACGTGGTTCCTTTCCAGGCGCCCGACGGGATCGTCACCGTGGACATCGACGCCGATACGGGCGAGCTGGCGACGCCGCAGTGTCCCAAAATCCGCAGCCAGGCCTTCATCGCCGGAACGCAGCCGGTGGACGCGTGCCATCTTCACGGCGGAGGACGCACCCAGGTGTCCGGCTGGGAGATGTCGTCGCCAACCCCGGCTCCGGCCGCGCAGCCCCTGGTAGCGCCCAGCGCTTCGGGGCCCGTCACGACCGCCCCGCCTGCCGCCGGCGTAACACCGCAAGCTCCGCGCAAAGCCGAGGCGCGAAGCATCCCGGTCGCGCCGCCCGAAGCTCCTCAGCCGCCTCCGAAGAAGAAGGGATTCTTCGGGCGCCTGAAAGACATTTTCAAGAATTAATCGCCGTCGACCCGAATCCATCCTTCCGCCGACGTCGCCCAGCGGACGCCATCCATGTCCAGCCATTCGCCGGCCGGTCGATCCTTCTTTGAATCCGAGCCGAGTCTCAGGACATTTCCGTCCAGGTCCTCGATTTGCATTTCAAGCGCCCAGGCATAATTCGCCGGTGGATGACGAATCTTCGCTCCCTTGGCGCGGAAATGCTCGAACACGAGGTCGGCGTCGGGAACGCCGATCCAGGTCCAGGCACCCGGATGTCCCTGGTCGCCCACCGAAAGAAAGATCGAGCAGCGGTCGCGCGCGACACACGCGAATCCGGCGGTTTGCCAGCGAACCGCGAATCCGAGGATGTCGACGTAATAGGCGATGCTTGCGGCCAGGTCCGCGACGCGAAAAATCGGGACCGCGCCTCCAAATTCGATTTCAGCCATAATTCCCCGCCGCTGATCGTATCATCGTTTCGTAGGGCAGGTCCGCGACCTGCCGATCGTCGCCCGATGAACCACCGCTGTTTCCTCACGACACAGTGATCCCCGGGCAAGTGCTTGTTTGTCTTCCGCCGCGAAGTTCGGACTCGCGCATGCTAATCAGCGTGACCACTCCGATCCGCGTTGCTCTTTTTGCTCTCTGCGTTTCGGCCTTTGCCCAGCAGCCCGTCATCGCGACCGGCGGCATCGTCAACGCCGCATCCTATAGCGCACCGATCGCGCCGGGCTCGATCATTTCCATCTTCGGAACGAACCTCGCGAATACGACCGTCACCGCCTCGAACACGCCCCTGTTGACCACGCTCGGCGGAACTACTGTTTCGATCGACGGCGTGCCCGCGCCACTGTTCTACGTCTCGCCATCACAGATCAATGCCGAGGTCCCGGCGTCCATTCCTACGGCATATGGCAGCCTGTACGCCACGACAACAGTGATCGTTACCACCGCCGCGGGATCGAGCGCACCGGTGACGGTCGCCGGGTATTCCGCCACCCCGGGCGTCTTCACCGCCGACGGCAGCGGATGCGGCGCGGCGGCTGCGTTGAACGTCGCGTCCGATGGAACGGTATCCCTCAACAGTCCTGCGAACAGCGCCGCGCCCGGCGATTTTGTGGTCCTGTTCGGCACCGGATTCGGCCAGCCTCTTTATAAGATTCCCGACGGCTCGCCCTCCGGCGGCCTCGATCCGTTCAGCCAGGCGGCGAGCGTGACCGTCGATGGGAAATCCGCGACGCTCGCATACGGTGGCTTCGCGCCAACGCTCACCGGCGTCGACCAGATGAATGTGATGATCCCGGCGGGGACTCGCGACGGATGCGCGGTTCCGATTTCCGTATTCGGGTCCGGCGGCGGCTCCGTCAGCCCGGCCGTGTCGATCAGCGTGCATTCGACGCGAGGCCAGTGTATCGATCCGCCGTCGCAATCTTATGGAAGCGTTTCGCTGACGAAGACCGTCGCTAGCGGCACGTCGACCGACGGCGAAACCGACACGTTGTCCGCATCGTTCCCCTCCGGTCCGGTGCTGACGCGGCCGGTAGTCGATCAGACCGGAGTTTCCGGCGGTTACTACGCGAATTTTTATACGCCGCCGGTGCCCAGCCGATCGTGTCCCGTTGCCGGCTACGTGCCGCTCTCTGCCGGAACCATCCGCGTCGCGGGTCCCAACGGATCGGCGAGCGCGAGCCCCAGCGCTTATTCGCAGAATCTCGCGCCCGGATTCATCGCCGCGGGAACCTATGCGGTCTCCGCAGCGGGCGGCGCGACCGTCGGATCGTTTCAGTCCGCCCTGCCCGTCAGTGCGCCAATCCAGATCACTTCGGTTACGCCGGGGACGATCACTCAAGGACCCAACGGGCAATCCGCGACGCCTTTCACCGTCTCCTGGACGGGCGGCGGTCCGAACGACGTCGTGAAACTGTCGCTGATCTCTCCGGGCATGACCACCAGTTCTTACGATTACAATTACGTCCCGGCAAGCGCCGGCTCGTTTCACTTCGATCCCATCTGCACCGGACATTCGGTGGGCAGCGGCGGCAATGGAGTCTTCTGCAGCTGGGGCATGCCGGGGACGCCAACCGAGCTCGTCATCGAACAGATGCCCGCGACCGCGCAAATCGCCACCACTCAAGCCTCCGGCATCACCGGCAACATCCAAATCACCTGGACCTATCGCTTCGTCTACGGTTTCGGGAATTGATGGGCCGGACCCCCCGTGCGATCGGGCTTCAGCGGTGATAAAGTATTAAAAAGCTTTAGGAGGCCCCAGTATGGTTTCCGGTCTCTCGTTTCTATTCGTAACGGCTCTGGCGATGAACAACGCACCGGCGCAGGATCCGCCCGCGCAAACGGCCAACGGCTTTCGCCCGGCGTCCACCACCAAGAGCATTCCTTCCGATCCATCCAAGGCGCTGACGCCCGAAATGCGCGGCGACATTTTCATGGCTCGGAAAATGTATCGTGAAGCAGCCGAGACCTATCAGGAAGGTCCCAAGGACTCGGCCATCGTCGCCAATAAAACCGGCATCGCGTATCACCAGATGCTCGATCTGGACATGGCCCGCAAGTATTATGAGCGCGCCGTGAAGATCAATCCAAAATACGGCGAGGCGATTAACAATCTGGGCACCGTCTATTACGCCCGGAAGTCCTATCGGCGGGCCATCAGCCAGTACCGCAAGGCGTTACGCGTCGAACCCGATTCCGCCTCCATCCTGAGCAATCTGGGCACGGCCTACTTCGCGCGCAAGCGCTACAAGGAAGCCTCCGACCTCTATCAGCAGGCGCTGGCGATCGACCCCGAGGTGTTCGAGCGGCGCAGCTCGCAAGGCGTCCTGCTGCAGGAACGCAGCGTCGAGGAGCGAGCCAAATTCCACTTCTATCTGGCCAAGACTTACGCCAAGGCCGGGCAGACGGATCGCGCGCTGCTCTATGTGCGTAAGTCGCTGGAGGAAGGTTTCAAGGAACGCGACAAATTCGAAAAGGATCCCGACTTCGCCGCATTGCAGGATAATCGCGAATTCAAGCTGCTGATGGCCACGGAGCAAAAGGTCCTCTGACGCTCTCCCGCTTCCTTCCTGTGGCCGCGGCGCTAGTGCTCGCCGCATGTTCGAAGGCGCCGGAGCGCGCGGTCGACCGCGTCGCCGTGCTGCCGTTCGCCAACCTTACGGGCGACGCTTCGCTCGATTGGATCGCGTCGTCGGCCGCGACCATCGTCGCCTCCGATATGGCGGGCACTTTGAAATTCGTGCCGCTTCGGGCCGGAAATACCAGCGAAGGATATCTCGCCGCCGCGGATCGTTTCGTGCACGGATATTTCACCGGCCAAAATGGCGCGCTGCGCTTCCGGCTGGAAGTGGAAGACGTCGCGACCCACAAAATGACCGCGTATGTTGCCGAGAACGGCGCCCTGGTTTCGGCCATGGACGCCGCCGCGAGGAGCCTGGATCCGGCGGCGCGCCCTTTCTCCACTTCGAACAATGAAGCGGCGCAGGCCTGGGGACGGGGCGATTACGAGCGCGCGGTTTCGCTCGACCCCGATTTTGGCGACGCCTGGATCAGTTGGACCGAATCGCTGGCGCAGAAGGGGCAGACGGCGGACGCGATCACTACCGCCGATCGCGCGCTGGCCCGCCCTGGGTTGCGATCCGAACTGACTCGCGTACGCCTGGAAGTTCTCTCCGCGAGCTTGCGTAAGGACAACCCTGGACGTTTGCAGGCGATACGCAAGCTGTCTCAACTGGTGCCCGCCGATACCTCCGTGCTCGCGAATCTGGCCGAAGTGGAAATGACGGCCCGCGATTTTGCCGGCGCTGCCGCGGAGTATCGCAAGCTGCTGGCCATGAATCCGGACGATGCGGCCGCCATGAATTCGCTCGGCTACGCGGAAGGATTCGCCGGCAATCTGGACGCCGCGCGCCAGGCGTTCGAATCCTACGGCAATCAGCCCGGGCAGAAAGCCAACTCGCTCGATTCGATCGGCGAAGTGTATTTCGCCAACGGGAAATTCGCGGAAGCGGAAAAGACTTTTCTGGAAGCGCACCAGTCGGCTCCCGCGTTTCTCGGCGGCGTCGACCTCTGGAAGGCGGCTTACGCGCAGTGGCTAGCGGGCGATTTGAAAGGCGCCGACGCAATCGCGGCCCAGTATCTGAAATTTCGCCGCACGGATCCGGCGGTCGATTGGCGCGAAGCGGTGTGGCTGTATTCCACCGGCCGCCGCGATCAGGCCATCGAAAAGTTGAAAGCCGCGCCGCCCAATCTCAGCGGACTGGTCGCGCGGCAGCTCGCCATCTGGCAGGGCTCCTTCCAATTGTCCGACGATCTCGCCACGCTGCAACAGAAATACGAGGAGTCCCAGCCCGCGGCCGACGGCCAGATCCGCGTGTTCTACGCCGCGGCGCTGCTGAAGGCCGGCCGCAAGGACGATGCGAAGAAGCTACTGACCCGATGGCCGCTGCCCGGCGAGTCGGGCGGCGACCCGATGCTCGAATCGCTGCTCTTTCCTCAGTTCATCGAGCTGCGGAAAGAGGCGGGCTTATAGCCGCGCGCCGCCACAATCGATAACCGTTGAGCGTCACGGCCGGATTTTCGGATGGCGTGTAATTCTGTTCCAGCCACGTTTCGAGAGTCCGGTAGCGCCAGTCGAGCTTTTCGCCGTGCGGAAACACCCGCAGAAATTCCTCGCGCGACAGTTGCAGATACAGCAGCCATTCCGGCGGATTGGCCTGCAACTGCGTCAGCACGGTCATCTCATCCTCGTGCGTCATCATGCCCGGATTCAGATAGGCATAGCGCGTCGGATTCCGCGCCTGCGTCAGAAAATACGCGATCGGCAGATAGGGATGAACGAACAGGCTCGCGCCGGGATGCACCGTCGCGAATAGTTTTTGAAACTCAGCGGCCTGGTCCATCGGAACGCGCACTTTCCCCACCGCGGATAAGGCCGGCTGCGTTCCGCGCCAGCCGTTGACGTAATTCATGGCGAACGTCGACGCCAGCAGCATCGCCACCACTGCGATCGGGAACGCCGCCCGAGGCTTCAGCAGACGAGCTACGTACATTCCAGTCAACACATACGCCGGCGCGGCGACGAAAGCCAGATGCATGATGTCGGCTCGCGGAAATACAGTCAACACCAGCGCGACGCCGGCCAACGCCAGCAATTCGATCGCGCGTCGCCCTTTCGAATCGGGCTCGCTGCGCTTCCACACGATTGCCGATCCCATCAACGCGGCCACCGGAAGAATCGCCGGAAGCGCCAGACACGCAACCAGCACGAATCGAATGGCAAGCTCGCCGGCGCCCGCGACTCCCGCGAACAGTGCGTGATAGCCCCCGAGAATCGACCCGTACGGCATGATGTTCACCGCCGAGTAATTCTTTTGCAGCCAGATCATCTGCTTCACGAATCCGCCGAAGGATCCGGTCGCCGCGAGTGCGGCCACCGCCGCCGCGCTCACTCCAAAAACGCCGACGCAAAACGGCAGCAGGTCCCGTCTCCGCGCTCGCGCCGCCGCGAGCCAGATCATTACCACCGCGCCCGCCAAAGCGACCGCTGGCGTACACCACGCCGCTGCTCCCAGCAGCGCTCCGCTCACGATCCATTTCCATCGCGATGCATTCCCCATGACGCACGCGACCGCCAACGCCAGGCCCGCCAGCGCCAGCGTCGAACTGTCCCAACGATGTTGCGCCGTCAGAAACGCCGGGTCGGCGATCTGAAATCCGGCGAAGGTCAGTGCGATCATTGCCGCTGCCCATTTCGATGCCAGCTGCGCCGCCAGCCAGAACACCAGCGCGCATTGCAAGGAGAAATCGAAGATCACGATCAGCCGCCCGGTCCATAGCGAGATTCCCAGCAGCCGAAACACCAGCGCCTGCAGCCAGTAACTGCCGGGGCTCATATACGCGAAGAAATCGACGTAGGGACGCGCGCCCTGTGCCACGCGCTGCGCTGGTTCCAGCAGAATGCCTTCGTCGTTGGTCAGCACCACGCGGGTGCCATGCAGCGCCAGCAGAGTCGTTACCGTGAGCAGAAAAAGGAGGGCCGCGATGCGCGTATTCAGGCTGGATTCACTTCGCGACACGCTGCGCCTCGAACTGCCGGGCCTGCGACGCCGCGCGCGAAAGAGCCGCCAGTTGCGCCGCCAGGGGATCGGCCGCGAGAGTGGTCTTGCTCAGGATGTAGTACGGCGCGTCGCGCTGCACCAGGAATCCAGGCGAGCTTCTTCGTCCCGCGATCAGCAGTGCGAACAGCATGGCGAAGGTCAGCGATTGCAGCGCGAGTCCGATTACCCAGCCGGTGGCGTATCCGGTCCAGCCCGGAATGATTTTTCCGGCCCAGGGAGTGAACGCGGCCAGCAGGCAGAAGAATGCCGACGCCGTCACCAGCCTGGCGCTGACCTGTTCGCTGTGCACGCAGATCGCCGACAAGCCGTGCATCAACAGGCTGACGAAATTCATTTTCGACCGGCCGGATAAGCGTCGTCCGCGCGGCAGCGGCACCAGCTTCTTCGGCAGTCGAGCGCGATACACCGACGCAGAATAGTGGTTCCACAGGTCCGCCGACGCCATCAGCCGGGACAAAGCCATGCGCGGGATCACGCTGAAATTTCCGACACGGACTTCCACTCCGGTCAGGGCGCGATGCACCACCTGATACGCGCGATAGAAAAACTGGAACGCGAGGCTTTCCATGCGCCGCGTACGAGCCGCGAAAATCACTTCGCGCCGCCCGCGATTCTCAAATTCGGCGAGCAGCGCCGGAAGGTCCTCGGGACGATCCTCGCCGTCGCCGTCCATCACCATCACGGCTTGCGCCGTGGTGAATTCGTGGACGTGATACAAGCCCAGCGCGATGGCCCTCTGGTGGCCCAGGTTGCAGCGCAGATGCAGAATTTCGATCCCGTCGATCGCCTCGAACTGGCATCCCGGATAATTCGGTGGCCACGGATCGGTGGACGCGTCGTCGACAATCAGCACCGATGCCCGGCGCCCCGCCCGCACCAGCGCGCGATCGAGCGAAGGCAGCAGCAGGCGCAGCGCCTCCCAGTCGTTGAAGGCCGGAATGAGGATCGTCAGCGAGTCCACGAGTCTCCCTTGTTTTATCGGCAAGTTCAGACCGGTTCAGTAGAGACCGTCCGGGCGCGGAGTCCTGTAACCTGGAGCCATGCCGTTCTCCCCGCTGCTGCCGGTACGCCAGCATTTTCCGGATCGAAGCATCGCCGATATTCCCGGTGCGATCCGTCGGGAATTGGCCGGCTCCGGATTCGCGGAGCGGGTCCCGGCCGGCGCGCGTATCGCCGTCGGCGTCGGCAGCCGAGGCATCGCCAACCTGGCCGTGATCGTGCGCTCCGTCATCGACTTCTGGAAGTCGCACGGCTTCCAGCCCTTTATTTTTCCCGCGATGGGCAGCCATGGCGCGGCGACCGCCGAAGGCCAGGCCGATGTATTGGCTCATTTCGGGGTCCATCAGGCCGCCATGGGATGCCCGGTGATCAGCGCCCTCGACGTAGTTCCGCTGGGCTCGACCCCGGATGGCATCGAAACCTTTATGGACAGCAACGCCTATGCCTCCGGCGGCGTGTTCCTGATCGGCCGGGTCAAGTGGCACACTGATTTCGCGGGCAAAATCGAAAGCGGCCTGTTCAAGATGATGGCCGTCGGGCTCGGCAAATTCGCCGGCGCGCAACGCTATCACACCTACGCTTACCAGCTTGGACTGGAGCACGTGATCCGTACCGTCGGCCGCCAGGTACTAAAAAGCGGCAAAATTCTGGGCGGCCTGGCGATCCTCGAAGACGCCAATCATGCCACCGCGAAATTGAGCGTCGTGCCGGTCGATCAGATGGAGCACAAAGAGGAAGAACTGCTCGCGCTGGCGAAATCCTGGATGGGCCGCATTCCCGTGCCCTTGAACCTGCTGATTCTCGACGAAATCGGCAAGAACTTTTCAGGCGCGGGCATGGATACGAAGGTGGTGAATCGCGGCGTCAACGGGGAAGCGAACATCTGGGACACCGCGCCGCATATCGACCGCATTTTCATTCGCGGCTTGAGCGAGCACACCTATCGCAACGGTGTCGGCCTGGGCATGGCCGACGTAATTCACGATCGTTTGTTGAAGGCGATCGACTGGAACCCGACGCTGATCAACTCGCTCACCGCGTCTACTCCCGCCGCCATCCGCACGCCGATTCATTTCGCGAGCGATCGCGAGTGCCTGGAAAGGATCTGGCCCACCGTGGGACGCCATAAGCCGGAGGACGTGACCATCGGTTGGATCGCCAATTCGCTGGAGCTCCGCTTTCTGCGGATCAGCGCCAATCTTCGCGGCGAGATCGAAAAGAATCCGGCGCTCGAAATTACCGGTCCGGCCGAACCGTTTCGTTTTGACGAACAGGGAAATCTGGAGGGGTTGAGCGGCGCTTCGCCGGCCCACGCAAATTGAGACGGAAATGACGGGCTAGCTGCCCTGGCTGGCGGATTTCGACATCACCGAGGCGACCTTCGAGAATATCGTGCTGATGCTGTTCGCGACACTCGGCATGATGGCGCCGGCGGCTACCGCGACGAATCCCGCCATCAGCGCATACTCGATCAGGTCCTGACCGCGGGTATCGTTCCAGATCTTAAGTTTCCAAACGAATTTCATGTTCAAATGAGTCTCCCTCAGGAAGGTAACAGCCCGCCTAAGCGAAAATCTTCGGGGGGTTGCCTGGGATGAAAGAAGGCAGGAGGTCTGCAGTAGAAACACCTGTCGTGCTCGGATCAACTTCAAAAATACTGCCGGGAGGGAGAGGATCGGGTGTCCGCCTCTCCCTCTCGGGCGAAAGGAATGGTTTAGCTACCCTGGCTGGCAGCGTTCGACATGACGGACGCAATCTTCGAAAAGATCGTGCTGATGCTGGTCGCAACGCCCGGCATGATGGCGCCGGCGGCAACGGCCACAAAGCCCGCCATCAAAGCATATTCAATGAGGTCCTGACCTTTGGTGTCTTTCAGGATTCTCAGCTTCCAAATCAATTTCTGCATGTTTCCTTTAATCTCCTCTCCCTATGGTGCGCGGCGGTTCCCCGTCGCACTACAAAAGTATCATCGGCATATTTCGGAAAGAATCAGGCTAAAAGCCTAAGAGTCCCCTCAAAAACTCTCAGGGGCCGATTTTTGAGGCACATCCAACACCTTAGAACTAAACGCGAGGTACTTGGTGCTAGTTTAGAAAGGGATGTCGCTGATCACTCGGAGGTTGTTGATTCTCTTCGTCGTATTGGCGCCGTCGGCGCAGTTTGCCTGGCGCGCGCGGCATATGCCGGAGCTCGGATATCTGCATGATGACGGCGTATTTTTCGAAACCGCGAAGAGCATTGCCGCGGGGAGCTATCGGATCCCCAGCCTGCCCGAGAATCCGTTCCAAACCAAATTTCCTCCGCTGTATCCGCTTTATTTATCATTGATTTGGATCGCGAATCCCATGTTTCCCGCGAACCTTGCGCTGGCTACCGCTCTGAACTGGCTGGTGCTGGCGATCCTGATTGTCCTGTCGTTCCTGGTCTTTCGACGCTATGGATTCTCCGAAACGAATGCCTGGTGGATGACCGCCGCCGTCGGTCTGAATCCTTATCTGATTCTTTTCGGCACCCGGATGTTTTCCGAAGTCTTTTTCACCTGTTGGGTTCTCGCGGTTCTTCTGGTTCTCTCGCGTGAAGGAATGCGCATGACGATTCTCGCTGGAATACTCGCCGGCGTCGCGTATCTATCGCGGACCGCCGGCATCGCGCTGCTGGTTTCCGTTCCGGCGTACCTGATCTTTCGACGAGAGAAAGCCCGCGCGATCGCGTTCGCCGCGGCGATGTTTCCGTTCATCGCCGGATGGATGCTGTGGACGCGCTCGCATGCCCTTCACACTACCGATCCGACCCTCCTTTATTACACCGACTACCTTCGCTACCAGTTCCTCAACGTCGGCCTCGACAATCTGCCGGTGGTCCTGTGGAAAAACATCGACCAGATTCTCTACGGCATGGGCGCGCTCGCGCTGCCCAAAGTAGCCGATTCGCTGGCGGTGAAAATCCTGACCCAGGTGATCGCCGTCGCCATGATTTCCGGAATCGTAAGGCTCGCCCGGCGGAGAATCGCGCTCGATTATGCCCTATTCGCGCTGGTTTCGACCGGCATCCTGATGCTGTGGCACTTTCCTCCGAATGAACGATTCGTGGTGCCGCTCTATCCCTTACTGCTCGCCGGACTGGTGACCGAGCTAGCGCATCTGACCAAAATGCTGCGAGCTTCGTTCGCCCACAAGGATCGGGAACAACGCGTGGCGGCCGCGTTATTTTCCGCCGTCGTGGCGGGAGTGTTCAGCATCGCTCTGGTGCTGCAGTGCTACACCACCTTCGTTTTTCTGAAGGCGTCATCGGATCAGAAAATCGCCAAGGTGCGCGATCTGGAAGCCGCCTATTCGTGGATCGCGGCGAATCTGCCGCCGTCCGCCACCGTGCTTTCCTACGACGATCCCCTGCTCTATCTCTACACCGGCCGCCGCGGGAATTATCTGCCGCTGTTGCCGCGCTGGTGGTATTCGGAGGATCACGCATCGATGGTCGGCGCGTATCGCAACGTCGCCCAGTATTGCCGTGCCCGCGGCCTGCAATATGTGTACTTCACCACCGAGGATCTGGATCGCGAAGTCGGTCCCGAGGATCGCGAGCAGATCGGCAAGACGATTCGGGAGAATCCGCAATTGACGCCGGTCTTCCATGCCGGGATAGGAACTTTGTACAAAGTCGCTGTCAGATAACGCTTGCAATATCGACCGCTTCCTTTGGTCGCGGCTCTGTCGGAAAGGCGCGGCGGAGCCGATTTATCGATAGAGATGGCGTTCGCGAAAATCGAGACCTGGTTCCGGCGAATCATGATCGCGTTCGCGATCGCGGCCTCCATCGCGATTGCCGCGCATTTCGCGGTGATGATCTGGGCGCAGAACGAGTTCACCGGACCCGAGTCGGTAGTCAATGCGCAGGCGACGATGCTCGCTCGCCACGGCACTCTCTATTACAGCCTGAAAGATTATCCATACACGGTGTGCGCCTACATGCCGATCGTGTACAACCTGCAGGCGGCGATGATTCGCATCGGATTGACCCCGGCGATCGCGGGCCGGCTGATCAGCTTCGCGGCGCTGGTCGGGATTCTCGCGCTGGTTTGGCGATTGGCCCTGCTCTACACTTCCGATCGCTATTGCGCGGCAGTAGCGCTGCTCTGCGCGTCGTCGACCTCGGTGCTCCTCTTATGGGGAACGGCGGGACAAGTGGACATGCTCGCGGTGTTCTTCTCCCTCGCCGCGTTCGAACGCTATTCGCGCTATTCGCTTCTGGGCGAACCGACGCTGGCGTGGGCCGGACTCTTCGCCGGACTCGCCATCTTCACCAAGCAGACCTCGGTCGCATGTCCGGCAGCGATCTTTCTGTTGTTGTGGATGGAACGAAAGAAAGTCGCGATGCTGTTCGGCGCGGTATTCCTGGCGATCACCGGCGGCGCGGTCCTGATCGGTCAACGCGATGCTCGACGGACGATTCCTGCTGAATACAGTGCGCGCCAACATGAATCCATTTGTAGCCGAGAAGCTGTACGCGCACCTGCACTACTTCGTCGCGACCGCCGGCGGATTAATTTTGATCGCCGCGCTCGGCCTGCCGCGAGTGCGAGGAAAGCAACTTGCTCCCTTTATATACGCCGGATGCGCTCTGGCAGTGTTCCTCGCCACCGCCCCGAAGATCGGCTCGGATTACAATTACCAGATCGAATCCGACGTGCTGCTGCCGCTGTGCGCGGCCATCGCGCTCGACCGTCTCGGCTTTTTTCCGCTCACGTTTCAAGGCAGCAAGCGCTGGATCACCATGCTGCAGATTCCTTTGGCGCTGCACCTGGCGGTCAATTTGCGGCTTAGCGGTAATCTGCTGCTCGCGCGGATCGCCAACGAGCAGCAATTTCGCTCGCAGATCGCGCTGCTCCGCCCCTATCTCCGTGGCGGCGGCCGGCTCCTTTCGGTCGATTACAATTCCATGGCGCGACTGCGCGGGGAAATGGAAGTGGAGCCCCTGATCTACTCGAAGCTGGTCGAAGCAGATATGATCGACCCCGAGCCGTTGCGTCGCGACATCGCCGCCCGCAAATTCGCGATCATCTGCCTGTGGACCGACCTCAACTCGACCACTCCGCTCGACCAGGAAATCTCAAACTTCCCGGTGACGCAAATGGATGCAATACGCAAGAATTACCAGCGTATCGCCCACATTCCAGGACCTTATCTCGACGGGCTCTACGTGTACCAGCCGCTGCCCTGATCTATTCCGCCGCGCCCGTTCCGCCGATAAATAGACCGGCATGTGGTGTGGCAAGACGGTCGCCGTCATTTTTCCGACCTATAACGAGAAGGACTCGATCCGCGCGGCCGCGCTCGACTACTTAGCCACTGGCCTGGTGGACGAACTGATCGTCGTCAACAACAACGCCACGCCGGGAACTTCCGAAGAAGTTGCGGGGACCGGCGCGCGGGAAATTTTCGAATCGAAGCAGGGTTACGGCCACGCGCTGCTGTGCGGGATCGATCACTGCGATGCCGATCTGGTGGTCCTGTGCGAACCCGACAACACCTTCCTGGCGCGCGATCTGGTGAAGCTGCTGGTCTATTCCGAGGACGTGCCAGTGGTGTTCGGCAGCCGCACCTCGCGCGAATTCATCTGGGCCGGCGCCAACATGGGCCGCTTCCTGCGCTGGGGAAACTGGGCCGTGGCGAAGATGACCGAGGTGCTGTTCAGCACCACCATCCTGACCGATATGGGCTGCACCTATCGTCTGTTTCATCGCAAGGCGATCGCGCGCATCCGCCCGCACCTGACCATTGGAGGATCGCATTTCGGCCCGCAGTTGCTGCTGGAAGTGCTGGCGCACGGGATTCCCTTCGTCGAGATTCCGGTGAACTATCGCAGCCGGGTGGGCGAATCGTCGGTAACCGGCGACTTGTGGAAGGCGTTCGTCCTGGGAATGCGCATGATCGCGCTGGTGCTCGAATATCGTTTCGGATTGCGCCGCGCGGACCGGTTGAGGTGGGATGCTCGCGACGACGTGCGAGCCATGACGCCGGTCATCGCCGGACCGTCCAGCGATAGTCTGCACGCGCTGGCCTCCGCTACAGGCACTCTGCCGTCGGACCAGCCGGCCCATTCCGAAAACAGGTGACCCATGCCGCTATGGTTTTCTCTTTTACTCCTCGCCGTTAGCGTCAAGCAGGATCACACGCCGCTCAAGAGCGGCTGCGACGCGGATGCGGACGTGATCGCTACCCTGCCCGCCGGCGCTCCACTGACCATCCGATTCTCGCTCGCCGGAGAAAGCGTGCCGTGCTACAAGGTCGCCGCGACGGACGGAGGCAAGACTGTCGAAGGCTACCTTCCGGCGTCCGCGATTGCCGGCGTCGACGATTTCGATAAAGGCGTGCGCGACGCGGAATGGCTGGACATGGCATCGGTCATGGGTCCGATCAAAGCGTCGGTGGCGATGGGCGCGCTGGCGCCGGGAGCTTTGGGACAAGGCGTCGCCGGTCAGGCCGCGCAACTGATCGAAATGAGCCAGCCGTCGAAGGCGCTGGCGCTGCTGGAGCCGCTGATCCAAAAACGTAAGGACCCGAATCTGCTGGCACTGGCCGGCGTGGCCGCGTGGCGCGCCGACAATAGCCGGCAGGCGCTCGAGTACTGGCGCACATCGCTCGAATTGCAGCCGAATCCGCAACTGGAAACCCTGGTGCGCCGCGTCGAGAGAGAAGCCAATGGCGATCAGAGCAATGAAAAACTATATGGCACGCGAGTGATCCTGCGTTATGAAAACGCGGCCGTTTCGATCGACACCGCGCGCGGCATGGTGGCCGCGCTCGATCAGGAATATTCGCGAATCGCGGGCCGGCTGGGATGCCAGGCGGAGGAGCGGATCGTCGCCATCGCGCAAAGCCCGACGGCGTATCGCAAGACCACCGACGCGGCGGAATGGTCCGGCGGCCAGTTCGATGGACGCATTCGCGTGCCGGTGTTCGACGGCCAGCAGATGGACGCGGCCATGCGCCGCATCCTGGCCCATGAGACGACGCACGCGTGTCTGACCATGCTGGGGCACTGGCCGGCGTGGCTTCAGGAAGGCCTGGCGCAGGAGATGTCCGGCGATCGCCTGACGCCGGCGATGCAGCGAAAGATTCAGGATTGGGCGCGCGCCGGAAAACTGCCGCGCCTGGAAAATCTGAGCCAGGATTGGTCGCGCCTGGATACGGAACACGCGCTGGCGGCCTACGCGCTCTCGCTCGCCGCGGTGGAGATGATCGATCAGGAGTACGGGGCGGAAGCGATGGGGAACTTATTGCGCAATCCGCAGCGGCTGGCGGAAATACAGGTCGAGCTGGATAAACGATTCAGCTTGTGATGGACGGCTCCGCGTTAGAATTGTGGGCATGCGAATCCTGGTCGCCGCCCTGCTTTTCGCCGGCCTCGCGCCGGCGCAGAACCCGCCGAAGAAAGCCTATACCCTCCGGGAAGTTCTCCTGGAGCAGCTTCACACCACCCACGACAAAGAGGACTGGTACGTTCCGATCAACGTCGCCGTCGCGGGACTGACTCCGGAGCAAGCCAAGTGGACCGACGGGCACGGCAATCATTCCGTCGGGCAGCTGGTGAATCACCTGGCGTTCTGGGATGAGCGCGCGCTCGAGCAGTTCAAAGGCGAGAAGCCCAAGGCCTTTGACGGGAACAACGACGAAACGTTCAACAGCTTCGACGCCAAGACCTGGGCCGCGACCACGGCCAGGCTGGACGCGGTAATGAAGGCGTGGGAAAAAGCGGTGCAGGATTGCGACGACGCGAAGCTCGCCGTATCGGCGTCGCAGATCGCGCACGTCGGCGCGCACAACGCGTATCACCTGGGCCAGATCCTTTACGTCCGGAAGCTGCAGGGCGTGTGGAATCCGGCGAACGGCGTGAAGTAAAGAGCTATCCTGAAATATAATGCCGTTTGCCACGATTCCCGAAGCGCTCGAGGATTTTCGCGCGGGCCGAATGCTGATCGTCGTCGATGACGAGGACCGCGAGAACGAAGGCGATCTGACCATGGCGGCGCGAATTGATCACGCCCGAAGCGATCAACTTCATGGCGACGCACGGGCGCGGGCTGATCTGCCTGGCGCTGGCGCCGGAACGTTGCGACGCGCTGCATCTTCCGCTGATCTCGCCGATGAATACGTCGCGATTCGGGACCGCGTTTTGCGAATCGATCGACGCGGTAGAGGGCGTCACCACGGGCATTTCCGCTTCCGATCGCTCGCATCACGATTCGCATGGCGATGCGGCCGGACACTCGTCCGCGCGACCTGGCTCGGCCGGGTCACGTGTTCCCGCTGCGGGCTCGCGAAGGCGGCGTGCTGGTGCGCGCGGGGCAAACCGAAGCCGGGGTGGATCTCGCGCGGATGGCGGGTCTCGAACCGGGCGGAGTGATCTGCGAAATCATGAATCCGGACGGGACCATGGCGCGCGTTCCCGAGCTGACCGTCTTCTGCAAACAGCACGGCCTGAAAATGATTTCGGTGGCGGATCTGATCCGCTACCGGCTGGCCAACGAACAGTCGATCGAGCGCGGGGCGGAAGGCTGCGTCGACACCGAGTTCGGCTCCTTCAAAACCGTTTCCTACAAGAGCACCTTCGACGGCGAGGCGCATGTCGCGCTGGTGCGCGGCGACGTCGCCGGACGCCGGGAACGTTCTGGTTCGCATGCACGCGCGCTGCATTTACGGCGATGTGTTCGGCTCCACTCGCTGCAATTGCGCGCAGATGATGCGTGGATCGCTGCGCGCGCATCGCCGAGGAAGGCGCGGGGGTGTTCGTCTATCTGCACCAGTCCGGTCTCGGGACGCGGAAGCATTACGCTGAGGGCGACGTCCACGCTCCGCCGCAGCATGAAACCGGCATCGGCGCGCAGATCCTGGCGGATCTGGGGCTAACCACCATTCGTCTGCTGACCAATCATCCGCGCAAAGTGGTCGGGCTCGACGCGTTCGGGATCGAAATCACGAACAGGTCCCGGTTTAGGATCGGAACAAATTCCGGATCAGGAAGAACGCGTTCGCCGGGCGCTCCGCCAGACGGCGCATGAAGTACGGATACCACGCGGTTCCGTACGGCACGTACAGGCGCAGACGATAGCCCAGATCGACGATGCGCTTCTGCAGATCGCGGCGGATTCCGTATAGCATCTGGAATTCGAATTTATCGGCCGCGATCTTGCGCTCGCGCGCGTAGCGGAAGGCTTCGCCGAGGATCGTTTCATCGTGCGTGGCGATCGCCGGATACGTTCCCTTGTCGAGCAGCGTCTTCATCAGCGTGACGTAGTTGCGATCCACCTCGCGCTTTTCGGCGAAGGCCACCGAATGCGGCTCATCGTAGGCTCCCTTGCAGAGGCGGACCGGAACTCCTTCGCGATTGAGGCGGTCGATGTCGGCGGCGCTGCGAAACAGGTAGGCCTGGATCACGGAGCGGGTGCAGCCGAACTCGGCGCCGATCTTCGAAGTGACGTTGAGCGTGCGATCGGTGTAGGCGCTCGATTCCATATCGATCTCGACGCGGCTGCCGGTTTGTTTCGCCAGCGCGGCCAGCTGGCGCACGTTTTCGAGACAGGCATCTTCCGAGAGGTCGAGGCCGAACTGAGTCAGCTTGATCGAAACCGTGGCGGGAAGCTTGCGCTCGGCGATGCGGGTCAGGGCGTCGAGATAGGAATCGCGCGACTGCGCGGCCTCCTCGATGGAGGTGACGTTTTCGCCGAGGTGATCGAGCGTGGCCCAGATTTTCTCGCGCTGCAAAGCGTCGCAGACGGCGAGCTCGTCATCGAGCGTTTCCCCGGCGATGAATCGTTGAGTGAATTTCTTCGAGACCGAAGAGGTCTCCATCCACTTCCGGATTCCCTTCTGTTTCGAAAGGAACAGGAAGAAGTTGACGCATCATATTAGGCGATCGTTTCCTGTCAGTGGCTGCGGTTCGCGCGCAGCGGTATCGATGCGCGCGGGCTCGGGGGCTTCATCTGCGCCGCCTACGCCCAGCTCACGCATCCTCTTTAATGAGGGTACCAGACGGGCGTCCCACGATCCGGCGGAGCGGTTGTAGGCGTCGACGGCTTTCGCCAGGTGGCGGCCCGAATCGGCGTAATAGTCCGCGAATCCGCGGACGCGATCGTAGAATTCCGAAGCGATGCGGCGCAGCTCGCCCGCGTTTTGCGCGAGCTTTTCCTGACGCCAGCCGTAGGCGACGCCTTTGAGCACGCTGATCAGGGTGACCGGCGTCGCCAGCAGAACTTTGCGCGCCAGAGCGCGTTCGAGAAGTTCGGGATCGCGCTCGAGAGCGGCGCTCAGGAAATGATCGCCGGCCAGAAACAGGACCACCATTTCCGGAGCGGGCTGAAACTGGCTCCAATATTCGCGCGCGCTCAACACGTTGACGTGGCGCATCACCTGTTGGGCGTGGCGGTCGAGGGCGGCGCGGCGCTTCACGTCGTCATCGGCGGCTTCGGCTTCGAGGTAGGCGGTGAGAGGAACCTTCGCGTCGACAGCCAGGGTGCGGTTTCCGGGCAGCCGGACGATCATGTCGGGGCGAATTTTGTCGCCCGATTCCTGCTCGAAGAAATCGCAATAAGGCACCATGCCGGCGAGCTCGGCCACGCGTTTCAGGGTCAGCTCGCCCCAGCGGCCGCGGGAATTGGGGGCGCGCAGGGCCTGCGACAAGGCGACCGTTTCGCGGCTCAAACTGGAGAGCTGATTTTCGAGTCCGCCAAGCATGTGCTGGCGCTGCGCTTCGAAATCGCGGATCTGCGATTCGATGCGGGCGAGCGTGTCGGCGACCGGCGGTTCTTTGGGCAGCTGCTCGCGGCGCTCGCGCATCCACAGCGCGCCGAGGACGGCGCCCAGCGCGAGGGCCAAAACAATTCCGGCTAGAAATGTTGCCGTGCTCATGGGTACTTTCAGTTTGGCACAGATGACGATACGCTGAAGCGATGGAAGCGAAACGGGAATTTCTACGCCACGCCGTGGCGACGCTGGCTTATCGCGGAGGGAAGACGATCCGCGACGCGCCGACTTCGTTTGCCGGATTCGACGGGGGCGGAAAGACGCCGCTCGAGATTCTGGCTCATATCGGCGATCTGCTCGACTGGTCGCTGAGAATGGCCAAGGGCGGCAAGGAATGGAAGGACTCCGAGCCGTTGCCGTGGAGGGAGGAAACCGCGCGATTTTTCGCCGCGCTTGAAGCGTTCGATGGATACCTGGCGTCGGAAGGGCCGGTGGCCGCGCCGCTCGAGAAGATTTTCCAGGGACCGGTGGCCGATGCTTTGACGCACGTTGGTCAACTGGCGATGCTGCGAAGGATGTCGGGAAATCCGATGCGCGGCGAGAATTATTTTGTCGCGGAAATTCAGGCAGGCCGCGTGGGCGCCGAGCAGGCGCGGCCGGTCCGCACCTTTGAATAGCGCGAGCGGCCCTTCATGTCAAAGAACTGCTGATCCGTGGGATCGATAGCATTTTTACGAAACGAACCCAGCGCGGCAGGGCTGCCTCTCTCCACCGAGATTATGCGAGGTTTCCGCTTGCGATCGCGGATGAAATTGGCATGTGGTTGAGAGAGAAGGCGAAAATCTTTTCGAACGGCTGGTGAATTGCAGTTAAACCCCATAGGATGAGAGCGACTGGGGTTCTCGCGATCGGGATATTCTGTGCGACGGCGTGCCTGGGACAGATTTCGATCGCTCATTTCGAACAGATTGACCGCCAGGTTTATGCGGGGTCGAAGCCGCATACCGATCAGGACTTCCAATTTCTGCAATCTTTGCATGTCCGGTACATCCTGAATGCCCGGTTCTGGCCGTTTTTGTCCTGCGAGGAACGGAAGAAAGCGAAACGTTACGGAATCACGCTGCTCTCGTTCGAGATGAGCGGTTCGCCGATTCCGCCGTCGGAAAAGCACGTCCACCGGATTCTCAAAACACTTCGGGATCCGCGGTATCAGCCGGTCTATCTGCATTGCGTGCTGGGGCGGGATCGCACGGGCCTGCTCGAAGCGCTGTACCGCATGGATTATCTGGGCGTCCCACGCGAAGAAGCGTGGCAGGAAATGCTCGATGGCGGGTTCCATACCTGGTGGTTTGTGCGGGGGCTGCGGGTCTATTTCGATCATCACTAGCCCTCGTCACCAAGTGCTGGCGGTTGACCGTGGGCGGGGCGTGTGAGATCCTGCGTCGGATGGATCGCCCTGGCGCGTCCTAACCTATACCCCAAGGAAAATCATCATGGAACACATCATTGCCAAGTTACTTCGCGATTTCGAGAGCGGGCTCATGAACCGCAGACAGCTGATTCAAAGCCTGGCTCTGGCGGCGACGGCGAGCGAGGCGATGGCGCAGAGCGCGGCCCCGGCGGCGAAGAAGCCGGCGTTCAAAACGATGGAACTGGATCATATTTCGTATCAGGTGAAAGACTATCGCGTGACCCGGGATTTTTACGCCGACCTGATGGGCATGGAAGTCTCGAACGATAACGGCAAGAACCAATGCGAGTTGAAATTCGGCAATTCCCTGCTGCTGGCGCGGAATCATTTCCGAAGACCGGGCGCGGAGAACGCACCGGCGGCAACGCCTGCGGCGGCAGCAGCACCCGGCGGCAGGCCTGCGCCGACCTCGCTGGTGGATCACATCGCCTATCGGATTTATAGCTGGGATACCGACCAGATTCGCGAGGAGCTGGTTCGCCGCGGCCTGGCCAAGGACACGCTGCGTCCGGACACCAACGGCGGGCCGGATTATTCCAGCTTCCATGTGAACGATCCCGACGGATTCAATTTGCAGATCAGCGGATGGGCGGGTCCCGAGGATTCGGTGAACAAGAAGAAAGCCTGAAGCACAACTCCAAGAGCGGACGCGTGCGGCGCTATTCCGCGCTGCCGGCGTCGGCGGTGGCTAGCGAAACCGCGTGCCCGCGAGGCAGTTTGAGTGACAGGATCGCGGCGGCGAGGACCAGTCCAGCAGAACCGTACAGGCATCCGGAGAATCCGGCGAGCTGGAACACGACTCCGGAGAGAAGCGTGCCCAATAGACGACCACCGGCATTGGCCATGTAGTAGAAGCCGACGTTGAGCGCGACGCTATCTTCGTCGGTATAGGCGAGCACCAGATAGGAATGGACCGCGGAGTTGATGGCGAAGACGACTCCGAAGACGGCGAGTCCGACGATCAAGGCGAGGCCGGGGTTGGCGCCGAAGCGCAGGGCAAGGGCGAGTCCGATGGGAACGATCAGGAGAATGAACGCCCACTGGCGAGCGGCGCTTCCGTCCACGGTGTCGCGTCCACCAAGGGCGCGCAGGATTTCGGGAACGGCGGCCTGGATGATGCCGTAGCCGATGACCCAGAGGGCGAGGAACGCGCCGACGGCGTAAAACGACCATCCGAGTTGGCTGAGGAAGACCGGAAGCCCGACGACAAACCAGACGTCGCGGGCGGCGAACAGGAACAATCGGGCGGCGGAAAGCCAGTTGATCTCGGAATCCTTGGAGAGCAGCGCCGTGAATTTGACCTTCTTCTTCGAGCGGCCCAGGTCGCCGGAGAGAGAGGCGGCGGTGGCGAGAAGTACGACAAATAGCGCGGCGGCCATTCCGACCAGGGCGCCGACGAAGCCGAAGGCCGAGAGCAACGCTCCGCCGACGAAGAAGCCGACGCCTTTGAGCGCGTTCTTCGAGCCGGTCAGGCGCGCGACCCATTTGAACAGCGCGCCACTGCCGGCTTCGGGCACGATCACCTTGATGGCGCTCTTGGCGCTCATCTTGGTCAGGTCCTTCGCGATGCCGGAGAGCGCCTGCGCGGCCATCACATAAGCGACGGAGATGGATTGAGGCCACCCGGGATGGAGTAGGGCGAGCATCAACAAGGCGAAGATCTGCAGGACGAGTCCGCCATAGAGGGTGACCTTTACGCCGGAGCGGGCGGCGATCCATCCACCGAAGAGATTCGTGACGATTCCGAAGAACTCGTAGAACAGGAAGAGGAAGGCGATGGAGACGCTGTCGTAGCCGAGCTTGTAGAAATGCAGGACGACGAGCATCCGCAGCGCGCCGTCGGTGATGGTGAAACCCCAGTAGGCTCCGGTGACCAGGGCGTAGCTGCGAATGCTGTTCATGGCAGAACGCGATTCAGGCGGCGGCGTGTTGCGGTAGCAGCGCGGCGATTTTGCGAGCCAGCTCGACCATGCGATTCACGTAGCCCCATTCGTTGTCGTACCAGGCGAGAATCTTGACCTGCGTGCCGTCGATCACCATGGTGGAGAGCGCGTCGATGATCGCGGAGTGGGGATCGTTCAGAAAGTCGACGGAGACCAGGGGTCGCTCTTCGTACGCGAGAATGCCGCGGAGGCTCGTCTCGGCGGCGTGCTCGAAGAGGCGATTGACTTCGGCGACGTCGGTGCGGCGTTCGACTTCGAATACGCAATCGGTCAGTGAGGCATTGAGCAGTGGCACTCGAATGGCGATGCCGTTCAGCTTGCCCTGCAGCTCGGGATAGATCAGGCCGATGGCGGTTGCCGATCCGGTGGTGGTGGGAATCAGGGACATGAGCGCGGAGCGGGCCCGGCGGAGATCCTTGTGGGCGAGATCGACCATGGTCTGCGTATTGGTGACGTCGTGGACGGTGGTGATCACGCCATGGCGAATGCCGATCCCTTCGTGAATCACCTTGACGATCGGCGCGAGGCAGTTGGTGGTGCAGGAGGCGGCGGTGAGAATGTGGTGCTCGGCGGGCGAGTAGAGATCATCGTTCACGCCCATGACGATATTCAACGCGCCCTGCTTGACCGGCGCGGCGACGATCACTTTGCGCACGCCGCGGTCGAAGTAAGGCTGAAGAACCTCGGTGGTGAGGAACTTGCCGGTGCATTCGAGCACGATGTCGACATCGTTCGCGTCCCAAGGCACTTCGCCAGGAGAAGCGTGGGCGGTGAAAGCGATGGCGCGGCGGTCCACGGTGATTGAATCGGGACCGGATTGCATGGGCTTCGACCAACGTCCATGAACGCTGTCGAATTCGAGAAGATGGGCGGCGGTGGCGGGGCCGCCCTTGATTTCGTTGACGTGCACGACGGCGACGTCCGCGCAGATCCCAGGCGGCGCGGAAAGCGAGCCGGCCCATGCGGCCAAATCCGTTAATCCCGATGCGAGTCATGAGGGCGGATTCAGTTGCAGCAGTCCGGACCGCAGCAGGCTTTGGGCTTCACGGCGCGGACGAAGGCGCTCATGAATTTTCCTTCGACCAAGGGCGCGATGGCGTCGACGTCGACTCCTTCGGCGGCGAGGAAGGCGCGGGCGTCCTCGACGTTATAGACGCGAGTGGGCTCGATGTCGACGTCGGAGAAGCCGGCGTGGCGCAGCTTTTCGGAATATTCGGAATCCTGCATGGCTCCGGCGATGCAGCCGACCCACAGCTCCATACTGCGCCGGATGGACGCGGGGACTTCGCCGCGGACGACGACGTCGGAGACGGCGAATCGTCCACCAGGTTTAAGGACGCGAAAGGCTTCGGCGAGCACGCGGTCCTTATCGGCCGAAAGATTGATGACGCAATTGGAGATGACGACGTCGACGGAATTATCGGGCAGCGGGATGTTTTCGATCTCGCCTTTGAGGAACTCGACGTTTTGCGCTCCGGCTTTGCGCTGATTCTCGCGGGCCAGAGCGAGCATTTCGTCGGTCATATCGAGACCGTAGGCTTTGCCTTCGGGTCCGACGCGCTTGGCGGAGAGCAACACATCGATGCCGCCACCGGAGCCGAGGTCGAGGACGGTTTCGCCGGGATTCAGCGTGGCGAGAGCGGTGGGATTTCCGCAGCCGAGGGACGCTTTGACGGCTTCCTCGGGCAGGGTGGATGCTTCGCCAGCGCTGTAGTGATTGGCGGTGATGGGATCGCAGGCATCGACGGCGGCGCGTCCTCCGCAGCAGGAGCTTCCGCCGGTGGAAACGCGCAGTGCGGCCTGGCCGTATTTTTCCTTGACAACGTCTTTGAGGTCCATGGATTCTCCTTATTTGCAGAGGCGGATGATCGCCTGAGGCTCGATGGCTTTGTTGCGGGTGCAGCACTCGGCGTAGAGGAATCCGAGCAATTCCTCCAGGGCTTCGGTGTTCGCGGTATAGCGAAGGAAGGTGCTTTCGCGCTGCACGGTGACCAGATTTTCGTTCTTCAGCTTGTCCAGATGATGGGAAAGGGTCGAGTTGGGAATGCCGAGCTCGGTTTGCACTTCGCCGACGATCAGGCCGTCGGGATGCGCGGAGAGCAGGAGCTGCATGATGCGCAAGCGGGGCTCGGTACCCATGGCGGAGAACATATCGGCGTACTTGAGGACATCCTCGGCGGATTTGCGAGCTTTCGGGGCGCTCATAGTTCCATGATACTCGAAATATGGAATCGCGCAAGAAGTTTTTTGTAAAGGCCACCTTGACAGGCTGCTAGAAAAGCAGCATGCTAAAAACACAGCATGGAGAAACTCAGCCGCCGCGAACGACAGATCCTGGACATCCTTTACGAGCGGGGGCGGGCGACCGCCGCCGAAATTCTGACTTCCCTGCCCGATCCGCCGAGTTATTCGGCGATCCGGGCGCTGCTGCGGGTGCTCGAAGAGAAGGGGCACGTGAAGCACGAGGCGGACGGGCCGCGGTACGTGTTTACGCCGATGGTCCCGAGGACGCGGGCGCGGCGCTCGGCGCTGAAGCATCTGCTGCAGACCTTTTTCGACGATTCGGCCGGCGATGCGGTCGCGGCGCTGCTGGACGTGAAGAAGCTTACACCGGGCGAGCTCGATCGGATTGAAGAGATGATCGAGCGCGCCAGAAAAGAAGGTCAGTCATGAATCTGGTGCTCGATTCGGCTCTGAAGGCCACTCCTATTCTGATGGCGGCATGGCTGGTTACGCGGCTGATGCGCCGGGCTTCGGCGGACTTGCGGCATCGCATCTGGATGGCGGCGATACTGGCGGTCGCGGTGCTGCCCGCGGCTTTGCGGATGGCCCCGGCGGCGCTACCGGCGTCGGCGAGGATTGTGGTGTCGTCGGCTGCACTGGGCGGCGCCTCGGGCGTGGCGCATTTCCAGCACTTCCAATGGATGGTCGCGATCTGGATGGCGGGAACGCTGGTGGTCCTGGGACGGCTGGCGTTGGGATGCATCGCCGCGGCGCGACTGGGTCCATTTTCGGATCGAGTGGAGACGCCGCTGACCTGGGGTGTCTTGAAGCCGGCGATCGTGCTGCCGTCCTATATGAGCGGTTGGACGGAGCGGGAGCGCGAGATCGTGATCCGGCATGAACGGGCGCACATCGAGCGGCACGACTGGATGTGGCAGACCGTGGCTCGGATGGTCACGGCGGTGTTCTGGTTTCATCCACTGATGTGGCTGGCGGATGCGGCGCTGCGGCGCGAGGCGGAGCAGGCGGCCGACGATCGGGTGCTGGCGGAGGGAACGGCCGCGGTCGATTATGCGGAGCGGCTGTTGTCGGTGGCGCGGCGGGTCCATGGTCCGGCGCCGGCGTCAGCGGTGGCGATGGTCCGGCGGCCGGAACTCGAGGGTCGCGTGCGGAGCATTTTGGATTCGACGCGCAACAGGACTCGGGCGGGGATTATGGCGCAGATCGCGATTGTCGTGACGGCGGCGGCGATGCTCGCGCCTCTGACGGCGTTGAGCCAGGACGATACGGTCCACAGGATCGGTGAGCGCGGCCTAACGGCGCCGCACGTGATGAAGAAGGTGGAGCCGCAGTATACCCCGGGCGCGAAGGACGAGAAAATCGAAGGCACCGTGGTGTTGCAATTGACGATCGATCAAGACGGCAAAGCTCGGAACATGGTGGTGACGCGGTCGCTGGATGCGGGTCTAGATCAGAGCGCGATGGACGCAGTGGCGCAGTGGACGTTCGAACCGGCCAGGAAGAACGGCAACCCGGTGCGATGCGCGGCCATCATCGAGATTAATTTTCGTCTGAAGTGAAGCTTTTACTTCTTGGGCTTTTCCGCTTCGATCTTGATGGTGTTCATCATGGCGGACTGCTGGGGAAGCTCTTTGTCGCCGGCCGGGAACTTGTTATAGAACAGAATGTAGGAGACGATGTCGACCTTGGCCTCATGACTGACTTTGCCGGGGGTTCCAGGAGGCATGCCGGTGCGGATGCGCTCGAATAACTGGCCGACGGTGAGGCCGTTCCAGTTGGACATGAATTCTCCACCGGCGAGCGGCGGGGCCATTTCTCCACCATTCAACTGATCGCCATGGCAGGAAGCGCAGTTAGAATTGTATAGCGCCTGGCCGCGATCCGACTGGGCCTGGGTAAAGACGCCGTCCCACACGGAACTGGTGGTGTCCTGGGCCAGAAGTTTCATGGAACACGCGCCGATGACGGCTGCGCCGAGGATGCCTGCCACTGCAAGTTTAAACTTCATGTAACCTCACTTCCCTAGAATAATTGATTTTCTCTCGTTATTAGAACGATCCACCGCTCCCTTTGGTCGCGGCTCCGGGGTCGAGAGCGGTGGATCTGCGAGGCGTATTAGCGCTGGCGGCCGCCGCCGGAGCCGGAGGTTGCGCCTTCCTCATCGGGCAGGGTGAAGGCGACGTACTCGCCGGAGTAAACGCCGCCGCTGATGGCGACGACGATGTACTGCTTGCCCTTCCACATATAAGTCATGGGCGAGCCGCTTTGCGGAGCGGGGATGAATACGGCGCCGACTTCCTTGCCGGTGGCTTTGTTGTAGGCGCGGAACATCGCTCCGCGAGGATGCTCGGGAGTGGTGGTGATCTGGCCGTCGCCGGCGATGACCAGGGACTTGGTCACCAGCGTTCCGATGTTGTAATTGGCCTGACCGGTGCGCGGGATGTTCGGGAATTTGGCGCGGACGTTATCGGGCGTGTCGCCATGCGGGACCTGCCAGTCGATGACGCCGCGATCAACGTTAATGGCGGAGATGGTGGAGTAGGGCGGCTTGATGAGCGGCAATCCGTCGACGCTCAGCGCCATGTAGCCGGAGGAGGCGGCGCGCACGGCGGCGGCCTGATCGATGCGCTTGGGCTTGGGTGAATCGGCGCCGGCGTTTTCGCCAGGACCCGCGAGATTCGATACCGCGCGTCCCGCGGTGCCGGCGACGTAGCGCATATCCGAGATGTCCTTGGGAGGCTTCACCAGACCGATGGGCGTCATGCAGGCATTGCAGGCATAGGCGTAGACGGTGTGGGTTTCAGGATCGAAAGACGCGCCGGGCCAGTTGGTTCCACCGCCGGCGGTGCCCAGGGTGAGGGTCGCCAGAGGACCTTCGAGCTTGCTTTCGACGGGAGGCGTGAAGACGGGACCCATTTTGTAATGGCTGATGATCTCCATCGCGCGGCGACGCAGGTCGGGAGTGAAGTCGATGATTTCATCCTCGGTGACGCCGTTGCGCGCATAGGCGGGAGGCTTGGAGGGGAACGGCTGCGTTTTCGAATACCATTCGCCGGGGACGGTGCCCTGCTCGACCGGCTTTTCCTCGATGGGCCACACGGGCTTGCCGGTGATGCGATCGAAGACGTAGAGGAACCCTTGCTTGGTGGGCTGAGCGACGGCCTTGATGGCTTTGCCGTCCACGTTGATATCCATCAGCAGCGGGGTGGAAGAGATGTCCATGTCCCACAGGGGATGATGCACCAATTGGAAATGCCACTTGGGCTTACCGGTTTTGAGATCCACGCAGACCAGGGTTTCGGCGTAAACGTTAGCGCCGGGACGATGACCGCCGTAGTAATCGCCGGTGGGAGATTCGATGGGCAGATAGGCGAGGCCGAGCTCCTGGTCGATGGAAGGCTGAGTCCACATGCCTTGGTTCCCGGTGTATTCGGCGGAGCCGTCGAGCCAGGTATCGTAGCCGAACTCGCCCTTTTTCGGAATGGTGTGGAAGATCCACAGGCGCTTGCCGGTGCGGATGTCGAATCCGCGAACGTATCCCTTGTTATTGCGCATGCTGCGGGGCGTCATGCCTTCGCGGAGCGCGGCGCCGATGATGATGGTGTTGCCGCCGACGATGGGCGCGGACTGAATGCCGAGCTCGCCGTGAACGGTATCGGGAACCCACTGGCCTTTGTCATTGAAGGCGGAAACTTCCTGATCGTCATTGAGCTTCAGGTCGATAGAGCCGCCGCTGCCGAAGCTGGTGATGAGCATTCCGTTTTTCGCGTTCAGGCAGATGAGGCGGTAGCCGGGGGTGGTATATAGGATGCGATCGTCGCCGTGGCCGTCGCTCCAATAGGCGAGGCCGCGTCCAGAGAGCTGGCGGACGGAACTGGCGCCGCGCTCGCCTTCATGCTCGCCGTGAACCCACAGAAGCTCGCCGGTTTCGGCGTCGAGGGCGATGACTCCGCGGCGGGATCCGGCGGTGGCATAGACGACTCCGTTGACCATCAGCGGCGTGCCTTCCAGCTTGAACTCGGGGCGGTTGCCGATGCTATCGGTCTTGAAGCGCCAGGCGACTTCGAGCTTGCTGAAATTCGACGCGTTGATCTGGTCGAGCGGACGGTAGCGGGAGCCCATGGTGTCCGCATTGTAGGTCGGCCATTCGGTGTCTTTCGGTTTCCACTGCGCGGGCGCCAGGGAGGCGGCGAGCAGCAATCCGGCGGCGACCGGGAAGATCGTCGCGCGGGTGAGTCTTGGTTGGTACATTTTTCTCCTCGAAATTGGATTGTAATGCACGCTGGAATCGATTCTCAACTGAATGAGAAACGGCGCGGCGGCAGGATGTGCCGTCGCGCCGCTCAGTGAGATCGCCTGCAACGTTTCTAGAACGAGAATTGCAAGCCGAGCTGCAGTTCCCGAGGCAGGTTCGCCTGGGACAGGAGCTTCCCGAAATTCCCGACCAGCTTGCCGGTAGAGGTGCTGTAGCCCTGGAATTGCGTGTTGGGATTCGCAAAATCCGGAGTGTTGAAAATGTTCAGCGCTTCCGCCCGGAATTGAGCTTTGACTTTTTCCTTGATGGACACGGTCTTGAAGAGGGAGACGTCCCAGTTCGCCATGCCCGGACCGTAATCCGGGATGCTGCGAGAGACGTTACCGAAGCTGTATGCGGGAGCCAGCGAGAATGCCGCCGCATTGATGTATGCCCCCACCCTGCTCTCCGGGGCCCCGGACAGCACGGGGCTGACGCCGGTGGCATTGGGACGCTGCACCTGCGCTCCGATCGCCGAGTTGTTGTTGGTCTGGTAAATGAACAGCGGGAATCCGCTTGAAATGATCGCGGTTCCGTTGATGGACCAGCCGCCCGCGACGTAATTGAGAATCGTGTTGTTCGAGAGCATCGGTTTGCCTTTTCCGAAAGGCAGCTCGTACGTCCAGCCGGCGGTGTAACGCCACGGAGTGGTACCGGAGGCGAGTGCCCATTCGGCGCCCAGATTGTACACATTCTGCGGATAGGCAGGCGGTGTGCTGCCGGCATAAGTGTTGAAGTAATTCGATCCGCCGGAGCCGAACTCGTTATCCTGATTCTTCGACCAGGTGAAGGTGGACAGGAACGTCAGTCCGCTGGAGAGCCGCTTCTGGGCCTTCAGGATCATGGAATCGTATTGCGCCTTGCCGAGGTTGGTGGCGTCGAACACCTGCGAGTACTCGGGGAAAGGCATCAGCAACTGCGCCTGGGTCACGGTGGAGCCGGCGAGAACGCCGCTCACGTTGGGCAGTCCGAAGAAGGGATTCGAAACCTTCTGAGTCAAGGCGGAGCCCATCGAGAGGAATTGGGTCGGGACCTGATTGATGGGCAGATACGCGTTGCCGGTGGAACCGAACTGCAAACGGCTGGAGCGCGATCCGACATAGCCGATCTCGGCGGCGATGCCCCAGGGCAACTGCCGCTGGAGATCCGCGGAGAACTGCTGGATCAGGCCGCCGGTGCGGTTCTGATCGGGATAAGAGACGGTGCTGCCGAGCTGCTGCTGGACGCCCCTTTGAATATTGGCCGGCTGGATGACGCCGCTCGGAAATGGATTCGAGAGGGAATTTGCGGCAGTCGCGTTACCGTCGGTGCTGGCGAGATACGTGGTGGTCTGGCTCAACCCGGGCGAAAACTGGCTATCCAGCGAATAGAATACCGGCGCGTAGAAGATTCCCCATCCTCCGCGGAACGTTGTCTTATCGTTAATCTGGTAAGCCAGGCCGGCGCGCGGGCCGAACTTATCCTTGAGCGCATCGCAGCACGCGGTGGGATTCCCGCTCTGCCCGGCGATGAGGGGAAGGCCGTTGGCGAGCACGCCGGATCCGGCCGGCAGCGACGCCTGAATCGGATTCAGCGAAGTCCGGTTGAAGCCGACCAGCATGTTGTTGAACTGCTCGCCTTCACCGGTTTCGTATTCGTAACGCAGGCCGACGTTGATGGTCAGTTTGTTGGTCAGCCGGATATCGTCCTGAATGAATCCGGAATAATACTTGACCTGGTAATACTCATGCGAGTTGGTTCCGACCGCGCCGGCGGATGGGAAGCCGAGCAGGATGTCGGCATAATCGCTGCCGGTGGTGGCCGCGCCGGCGTTGTACTGCTGGGTGAAGATTCCGTTGAAGGTGAACGACCCGGCGCCGCTGCTCAACTGAATGCCGTCGGTGTGAATCAGGCGGTAGTCGAAGCCCATCGTCAAGTTGTGCTTGCCGGCGAACTTCGAGACGCTGACCGAAGCGTTCTTGGACCAATAATCGATGTTCTGATCCGTTCCGCCGCCGAACGAGGTGCTGGCGCCGGACATATTGATGGCCGGGAACAGCAGAGGCTGGAGCGAATTCACGTAGCTGGCGGGCAAGCCCAGCTTGGTCTGATCGAAACCCTGGCTGACGTAATTGTAGATATTGGGGAACCGATTGAACCCGTAACGAGCGGTCAACACGGTGGTCGGGTTGAGGGTCATGATCGCATTGACGGCGGTCGCATCGACGTGACGGTCGAGCAGGTAGGATCCGCTACCGGGGAGTGTGGTCAGCGTATTTCCACCCGGCTCATGGCTCTTGTAATAGAGGAACGACGCGTTCAGGCGCAGCCACTGGGTGGGATCTTCTTCCAGCTTGTAGATGAATTCCTCGGCGTGATTCAACAGCGTGTCTGTCCCCTGAAAATTGGTCTGGTCGATGGTGCCCGAGCCGCTGTTGGGTTTCGGCAGGTAGCCGAGGATCGCCTGGCCTACCGGATTGATCATATTGGCCGGGATCAGGTTGCCGGCAAACGGAGCGCGCGCGACGGTCGCGCCCGCGGGGCAACCGCTGGTGGCGCTGCAGGGCACGTAGGAGAAGGGATTGTAGATGGTCTTACCGGCGGCCGAGAAATTGCCGCCGATTTCAGCTGCCGTAGGAACGGAGTAATTACCGGAGGCCGGCTGGCCTTCGAGATACCCTTCGGTCGCGACGAAGAAGAAAGTCTTGTTCCTGCCGTTGTAAACGTGAGGAATGACAACCGGTCCGCCTAACGACGCAGCCCAGTTTTCCCACTGTTCGGATTGTCTGGCGACACCCGCCGCGTTGTTGAAGAAATTGTTGGCGGTCATCGGCGTGTTGCGCAAATAACCGAGGACATCGCCGTGGAGACTGTTGGTCCCGGTCTTGATCACCGTATTGAAAACTCCGCCGCCGGTTCGACCCATGGTGGCGTCGTAGGTGTTCTCCTGGAGCTTCATTTCCTGGACCGCTTCTTCGGCGGGGATGATGATCGCCAGGTTCTGAGAGCTAGTGATCGGCACGCCGTCGATCAGGTAGTTGTTCCCGCGGATGGGACCGCCGCCGATGGACAAGTTGGACGATCCGATCTGATCCTGAAAGCGATTCCACTGCGGAGGTCCGGAGGGCACCACGTTATTCGACAGCTTCGAGAGCAGGAAAGTGTTGCGGCCGAGATTCGGCAGATCGGAAATCTGCTGGTTGTTCAAGACCTGGCCGTTGGACGCCGTCGCGTTCTCGATCAGCGGAACTTCGGTGGTCACCTGGACGCTTTCGGTCACCTGGCCCAGCTCCATTTTGAGATCGATGGAGAGGTTTTGCTGGGTGCCGACGATGACGCCTCTGCGTTCCAGTTTCTTGAAACCGGCGGCCTCGACGGTGAGCATGTAGGTGGCGGGCTCAAGCTGGGCGAAGGCATATTCGCCGGACGCGTTGCTGACGGTAGCTCGGGATGTCCCGGTGGCCTGGTTGAGCAGCGTGACGTTGGCGCTGGCGATGACCGCGCCGCCGGGGTCCTGAATCAGGCCTCGAACGCTGCCAACGAAAGATTGCGCTGAGATCAGAAAACTGCCGGCGATACCCAGCAATAGAATACAGAAGAGACTACAACTTCTTCTCATGAACGGCCTCCCTGCTCCAACTTGGAGCTTTCCTGCACGAAACTCTTGAATCAACGTGGATGCAAGCTCAGGCAACGGCCGGGGCACGAACATTTGCGACTTAACGAGAGGAGATTGCCCCATACCCAAACCCCAGGACCAAATCAACCCTACCAGCGCATCATTCTTCGATTACTAGGCACGATAAGGGAAAGTCATAGAATTGTCAACAAAAATGTCGCTCCGACGGAGCACCGCGGAGGGCATATGACACGAGTTGCCTGGTGGTCTCGGGATTAGCGAATTTACGTTGCGGCCGGTGCCCGGTCGTGTATGCGGGACGCCACACGGCGTGACCGCGGGCGGGGTCGGACGGTTGACTTATCTCCTGATCTGAGTTATGCTGACCGCGTACTTGGGCCACTTTCATGCGATCTCCGGAAATGATCGTTTTGCCGGTGAGTCGCGGAACTGCCCGGGTTTTGTGCTCTTATGATGTACGCCTGAGGCAACGACGGCCGAGCATGTGGTGCGATCTGAATTGAACGATGAAGTCCACGTCGACCAGTCCATGTAGACCAAGGAGAACAATCTAATGATCCTCACTCCCGACCAAAAATCGGATTTTCTGACGCGCGGTTTTTCGCGGCGAAGTTTCGGCCGACTGGCGACGATTTTTGCCGCCGGCTCGACCCTGCCTTTTTCCGGCGAATTCGCGCTCGCACAAATTGCCGAGAACCGTAAGCTGCCGCCCGGCGCCGTGAAGATTGACAATAACGAGAATCCTCTGGGTCCCTGCAAGGAAGCGCTCGAAGCGATGAGCGGCGTGCTGGGCCAGGGCGGACGCTACATGTTCTACCTGCCGAGCGAACTGAGCGAAGTTCTGGGCTCGCAGGAAGGCGTCGGCCAGAAATATGTTCAGGTCCACGATGGATCGAGCGCTCCTCTGTTGCAAGCGGTGCTCTCCTTCACTTCTCCGTCGAAATCCTTCGTCATCGCCGACCCCGGTTATGAAGCGGGCGAGGAAGCGGCCAGGTTCATCGGCGCGCCGGTGGTTCGCGTGCCGCTCACCAAGGATTACGCGCACGACGTAAAGGCCATGGCGGCGGTTCAGAATGCCGGCGTGATCTACATTTGCAATCCCAACAATCCGACGGGATCGATGACCAAGCGCGAGGATATCGAGTGGCTGGTGGCGAACAAGCCGGCCGGTTCGGTGATCCTGATCGACGAAGCCTACATTCACTTCGCGGGCAAGGAGGAGCACACCTCCATGAACCTGGTGAAGGCGGACAAGGACGTCATCATCCTGCGCACTTTCTCGAAGCTGTACGGAATGGCGGGCCTCCGCGCGGGCGTGGCGATCGGCCGTCCGGACCTGATCAAGAAGACGCGCGGGTTCGGCATCAACTGGAATCCGGTGACCAGCGTGTACGGGGCGATGGCCAGCCTGAAGTCGAAGACGGCGATTCCGGAGCGCAAGAAGATCAACGCAGACGTTCGCGATTCCACCATCGCGTTCCTCGATAAACACAACCACAACGTGATCCCGTCGGTGTCGAATAAGTTTATGGTCGACTGCCATCGTCCGGCTCGCGAAGTCCGCGAGGCGATGCACAAGGATCTGGTTTACGTGGGACGCGTCTGGCCGAGCATGCCGAATCACATTCGCGTGTCGGTGGGAACCGCCGAGGAAATGAAGAAATTCCAGGCGGCATTCATCAAAGCCACCGCGTAAATTCCGTTTCCCATTTCGATTGCCGAGAGCCGCCCGCATCGCGCGGGCGGTTTTCTTTTGCGGTCGAGTAAAATAAAACCTGCATGTCCCAAAAGACCACCCACAAATTCCAAAGCTGGGACTCTGTCCCGCTCGAATCCATGAGCGATCTGATCTCCCGCAAAATCGTCACGGGCGAAAAGGCGATGGTCGCACAAGTATTTCTGAAGAAGGGCGCGGTGGTGCCGGAACACCATCACGAAAGCGAGCAGATCACCTACATCATCGAAGGCGCGCTGAAGTTCGACCTGGAAGGCAAGGAAGTGATCGTCCGGGCCGGCGAGGTGCTGCATATTCCGTCGAACGTGCCGCATCGCGCGGTGGCGCTGGAGGACACGCTCGATCTGGATATTTTTTCGCCGATTCGCACGGACTGGCTCAACAAAGACGACGCATATTTGCGGCGCGGCGAGCGCGAGAAGAGTTAAATGGACCTCGGGATCAAGGGGCGGGTCGCACTGGTGGCGGCGTCGAGCGGCGGATTGGGCAAGGCCGTGGCGGCGGGACTGGCAAGAGAAGGCGCGAAGCTGGCGATGTGCTCGCGCAATCCGGCGACGCTGAATCCGGCGGCGGAACAGATTCGCCGCGAGACGGGCGCCGAGGTCCTGGCGGTTCCGGTGGATGTGACCGATGAAGAAGAGGTTCACGCCTTCGTCGACGGTGTGATGACGCACTTCGGACAGATCGATATTTGCGTCGCCAATGCCGGAGGTCCCCCGGCCAAGCCGTTCGACGCGACGACGGTCGACGAATGGCGGCGGGCTATCGACCTGAACCTGATGAGCACGCTATTTCTGGCGCGCGAAGTTTTGCCCGGGATGCGCGACAGAGGCTGGGGAAGACTGATCACCATCACGTCGCTGACGGTGAAGCAGCCGGTGGATGGGCTGGTGCTTTCGAACAGCGTTCGCGCCGCGGTCGCCGGACTGGTGAAGAGCCTGTCGAACGAATATTCCGCGCGCAACGTTCTGGTGAACAATGTGTGCCCCGGCTACACCGCGACCGACCGGCTGAAGGAGCTATCGGCGACTCTGGCCAAGCAGTCGGGCGTGAGCGAGGATACGATCGAACAGCGCTGGACGGCGCAGATTCCGATGGCGAGGCTCGGACGGCCGGAGGAGTTCGCGGATGCCGTCGTATTTTTGGCATCGGAGCGTGCCAGCTATATTACCGGCCAGTCCCTGCTGATTGACGGCGGATTCGCCAAAGGGCTGCTGTAAAGAAGCTATCTGGGCGCGGGCAGCCGGAACTCGACGTGACGCTCGTCATTTAGCTGCTTCGAGAAATCCCGATCGACCAGGGATAGCGATGCCCGATTCTGGCTGCCTTCCGTCGTGATGTAGTTCAATGTGTCGCCTTCCACCCAATAGGCCACGGCCGGAAAAATGGTGTGGTCTTTCATGGCGATCAGGAACACTGTCGGTTGGTCATCGGACTGCAAACCGGGTTCCGAGCCGGGCGGCATGCGGACGGTGCCGGGCTCTGGAATGGTGGTGTTCGAATAATCCTTGAGCACCGGATTCGCGGTCTCGGGCCGGAAGCTTTGATTGATGATCACCACCGGCGAAGGTCCGGATGCGCCGTTGCCGGGATCGTAATTAGGCCCGTAAGACGTGTCATATCCGGCGTTATAACCGTTGTCAGCAGGAGGTTGCTGATCCGCATAGCCGTTGCCGTACATCGAAGGGTCGTAATAATAGTAGCCGCCGTAAAACGCCGGATAGGGCACGATAACGGCGCCGGGACGGACGTATCCCGATCGAGGCCCACCGTAATACCCGCCCCGGCTTCCACCGCGGTTCGCCGGTCCGCGCGATCCTGTCGAGCCGTGGAATCCTCCACCGGACCCGTGAAATCCGCCGCCACCCGCAGGGCCTCCAGAATGTTGAGCGTATGCCCCTATCCCCGTGGCCAGCATTGCAATCAGGACGAGTCGCATAACGCACGCCTCCCATCTGAATTGTAAGACGTTTCCAGCCGGTGATGCGTTGCAGCCGCTAGAGGATGAGCATGCAATCGCCGTAGGAAAAGAAGCGATAGCGAGCCTCAACGGCGTGACGGTACGCGGACAGCATCAATTCCGTGCCCGCGAAGGCGCAGACCAGCACCACGAGGCTCGACTTCGGCAGATGGAAATTGGTCAACATCGCGCCGGTACGGCGGAACAGGAAGCCGGGATAGATGAACAGGTCGGTCTCGGGGCGCGCGGGATCGCTTTCGATCGCGCGAACGCTGGTGGTGCCGACGGCGATCACGCGGGAAGCGGAATCCATCGCGGACATCGTTTCACGCGGCACGATAAATCGCTCGGAATGGAGATGGACCTTCTCGATGAGATCGTCGTGGATGGGTTGAAAGGTCCCCAGGCCGACGTGTAGGGTCACCCGGGCGATAGCCGCGCCGGCGGCCTGGCAGCGATCCAGAATTTCGGGGGTGAAATGCAACCCGGCAGTCGGAGCGGCGACGGAGCCGCGTTCGCGGGCGAAGACGGTCTGGTACCGCTCGCGATCGGAGTTGGTGTCGGCGCGGCGGATGTAGGGAGGCAGCGGGACGTGGCCGACGCGATCGAGAACGGCGAACAGATCGCCCCGCGGTTGCAGACGTACGGTCCGCTCGCCGAACTCGCCGCGGCCGAGGATCTCGATGGTGAGCTGGTCGCTAATGATGACGCGCTCGCCGGTGCGCATCTTTTTCCCAGGACGGACCAGAGCTTCCCAGGTCAGGCCATCGGAGGACGTCTGCCTGGTGAGGAATACTTCGACGCGGCCTCCGGCGCCGTGCTCGCGATGGCCGAAGAGGCGGGAGGGAAACACGCGGGAGTCATTGAGCACCAGGCAATCACCGGGGTGGACGTAAGATGGGAAGTCGCGAAACGAGCGATCGACGAAAGCGCCTGTCTTGCGATCCACCACCAGCATCCTGGCGCCGTCGCGATCCTTGAGGGGCTCCTGCGCGATCAACTCTTCGGGCAGGTGATAATCGAATTCGGAGAGAAGCAAATCATATTATGAAGGAGCTACGGGTTATGAAGGCGCCGGAGGGGGCGAGTCGCAATTCAGCATGAAGATCCTGGGGATTGAATCGTCGTGCGACGAGACGGCGGCGGCGGTGGTGGAGGACGGGTCGCGGATCCTTTCCTCGGTCATTTCTTCGCAGATCTCGACCCATTCGCGCTACGGCGGGGTGGTGCCGGAACTCGCGTCGCGCGAGCATCTGCGGGCGATCGTGCCGGCTGTGAGGCTGGCGCTGGAACAAGCCTCCACGCCACTGGCCGGAGCTGGCGGCGATCGCGGTGACGCAGGGACCGGGGCTGGTGGGATCCCTACTGGTTGGCATGACCTATGCCAAGGCGCTCGCACTGGTGCATGACAAGCCGCTGATCGCGGTCAATCATATTGAGGGGCATATTCACGCGGTCATCAGCCAGAATCCGGTGGAGTTTCCGGCGCTGGCACTGGTGGTGAGCGGAGGGCATACGCACCTGTTCGAAGTGCTGGAGGGCTTTCGCTACCGGCTGCTGGGCAAGACGCGCGACGACGCGGCAGGCGAAGCCTTCGACAAGGTCGCGAAGCTGCTGGGGTTCGGCTATCCGGGAGGACCGGTGGTCGATATGCTGGCTCCGCACGGCGATCCGCGCGGCGGTGAAGTTTACGCTGGCGAAGATGAAGGGCAACACGCTCGATTTCAGCTTCAGCGGAATCAAGACAGCGGTTCTGCGCTGGGTGGAAGCTCGCGATATGGCGGCGGAAATCGCGGCGCGCAAGAATCTGCTGACCGCGAATTTCAAACCCGGCGTCGAGGAATGGCTGGAGGTAACGCCGCGCGCCACGCTCGACCTGCTGGCGTCGTTTCAGCACACGGTAATCGAGGAACTGCTGCGCCGGGCGACGAGGTCTGCCGAGGAGATCGATGCACGGAGCATGATCATCAGCGGAGGCGTCGCTTGTAATTCCGGTTTGCGCAGGGCGGCGCAGGCCGGGCATCTTCCCTACCCGGTGTACTTTCCCGATGCTGGTCTATCGACCGACAATGCGGCGATGATCGCGGCGGCGGCGTTTCCGAAGTTCGCGCGAGGCGAATTCGCCGACATGACCCTGCTGGCGAAATCGAACCTGCCGCTGGACGCGGTGGCCATAAATTGATCCGAGAACGAATGTAGAATATGGAGCATGCCGCGCCGCTATGCTCTGCTGCTGGTTTCCGCGATCGCTTACGCCGGTGTCGTTCGAGTGGACGTCACGGAGCGCAAGGATGCCGCGTTCAATTACGAGGAAGTCACCGGCAAGGTGTACTTCGCCGTCGACCCCAAGCTGCCGCACAACAAGATCATCGTGGATCTGGACCGGGCTCCGCGAAACGCTCAGGGGCTGGTCGAATTTTCATCGGATTTCGATGTTTTAAGGCCCAAGGACCAGGCGAAATCGAACGGCACCGCGCTGCTCGAAATCTCGAATCGAGGCGGCAAGGGCATGCTGGGAATGTTCGATCTCGCGGGCCGCGATGAGCCCGGCGATCCCCTGCTTTTTCAAGCCGGCTACACGCTGGTATGGGTCGGGTGGGAATTCGACGTACAGGATCGCACGCACATGAAGCTGTACGCGCCGGTGATCCATAACATCACCGGTCCGGTGCGATCGGAAATCATGATGGACCGTCGCGGTACCACGGCATCCTTAGCCGATCGCTCGCAAATTCCATACGCGGTCGCCGATGAGGCCAATGCCACGCTCACCGTTCGCGATAAGCCTACAGGACCGCGCATGACGATTCCTCGCGACCAATGGAAGTTCATCGACGACGCGACGCACGTCGAATATCCGGCGGGATTCGAGCCGGGCCGGATTTACGAAGTGGTGTACACGGCGAAGGACCCGGCCGTCGTCGGACTGGGGCCGGCGGCCATTCGCGATTACATCTCCTACATGAAGGAACACGGCGAGGCTAAGCGGGCGATCGGGTTCGGGACCTCGCAGAGCGGCCGCTTCCTACGCAAGTTTCTATACGACGGGTTCAATGCGGACGAACAGGGGCATCGCGTGTTCGACGGTTTGTGGGCGCATGTCGCGGGAGCCGGCCGGGGCAGCTTCAATCATCGTTTTGCGCAGCCCTCGCGCGACGGCCACACTTTCATGAATTTCTTTTACCCCACGGATCTTTTTCCGTTCACCGACGAGCCGGAAACGGACGGCGCCATTACCGGGAGCATGCTGGATCGGGCCAGGAAAGACAACGTGGTGCCGAAGATTTTCTACACCAACGGATCCTATGAATATTGGGGGCGCGAAGCCGGTCTGATCCACATGAGCTCGGATGGCAAGAAGGATATTGCGCCGCCGCCGACTACGCGCATTTATTATCTGGCCGGCACGCAGCACGGACCAAATGCGCGGCCAGTGAAGAACAACACGCAGAATGAGGCGAATCCGCAGGACTATCGTTTCGCGATGCGCGCGCTGTTGGGCGACATGAATCGCTGGATCACGGACGGCACTCCCCCGCCCGCTTCGCAAATTCCGCACGTCGATAAAGACAACCTGGTCACGCCGGCCGCGCTGGCGTTTCCGAAAATCCCGGGCGTGGCTGTACCCACGGAGCCGGCGTTCGCGTGGCGCATCGGATTTCGGGCCGGATTTCGCGTCGAAGGGGATCGTCGCTTACGAGCCGCCGAGAGTCGGAAAGCCTTTCCCCACGCTGGTACCGCAAGTCGATAGCGACGGTAACGAGACCAGCGGAATTCGTCTGCCGGAGCTCGCCGTGCCGCTCGCGACATACACCGGATGGAACCTGCGCGCGGCGAATATCGGAGCGCCGGATGAGATCCAGAGCATGGTGGGGAGCTTCATCCCGTTTGCTCGGACCAAGGCGGAGCGGGAAAAGAACGGCGATCCTCGGCCGTCGATCGAAGAGAGATATTCGAATAAAGAGGAATATCTGAAGAAGATCGATGCCGCCGGGCAGGAGTTGGTGAAGCAGCACTTACTGCTCGAGTCGGATGTCGAGAGGATCAAAGAGAAAGCTTCGGCGAGATGGGATTCGCTGATGAACTAGGGATTCACAGGCTCTCGCTCTTGAAGACGAGGCTGCTGCACGTTAAGGCGGATTCGGCTTTCTGCAGCTCCGAGATGTCCAGGAGGCGGATGGGGAAACCGAGGCGCTGCAACATTTCGGCGGTGCGGGGGAACGATGCCGCGTTGAGAATCGTGTCGCCGATTCGAAGAACATTCGCAGCGGAGGGCTCCTCCGGCGGGACATCGATGATGTGCAAATCGCGGAACGCATCGGCCCGAAGCCATTCTCGATTTGCCAGAATGACGGAGTCGCCGAGCGGGCTGCACGCCGATTTGAGATGAAGACAGCCGGATACTTCGACGACCACAACGTTGTACCGATGCGGCTTGACGATCACGGCGAGCTGGCTGACTCCGTCAGCATTGGTTCGACGCGAACGGCCGACAAATAAGGTCCTGCCGACGAGCATCACGTCGCCGCCTTCGATGGTCGCGGGTTCCACGATCCGGACGCATTCGCGAAATGGGGCCAGAGCCGAGGCAATCGACTCCCCTTCTCCGCGGCGCGAAGGAGTGCCCATGCGAGTTAGAATCGCTATTTCGTCGAGGACGATCGCCGGATCTTCGACGAAGACTCCGTCGGGAAATTCGGGATCCGCGGCAAGAGTGATCACCTGCGCTCCCGCGGCACGCAGGCACTCTTCATACGAGTGATGCTGCGCGATCGCCTTGGCTATATCGATGGGCCGCCGTTCCAGGAATTCAAGCTGGCAGTCGCCCAAGGTCGGTGCAACCTCGCGGGTGATCGCGGTCAGCATGTTCCTACTGTAGACCGCGGCCGGGCATGGAGGATCGCCCGGTGGTGTTACACAAGTGTGTTACACAAGTAAATAGTGCGAGTCCTGATTATCGACGACGACGTGGAGCTGTGCGCTCTATTGAAAGAATTTCTGGAGCGCGAGGAATTTCGCGTGACCGTCGAGCATGACGGGTTGCGGGGCCTGGAACTTGCGGAAACGGGCGATTTCGATTTGATCGTGCTCGATCTGATGCTGCCGGGATTGGACGGGTTCGCGCTGCTCAAGCGCTTACGTGCAAAAAGCCGCGTTCCGGTGTTGATGCTGACCGCGCGCGGCGAGGACGAGGACCGCATCGTCGGATTGGATCTGGGAGCCGACGATTATCTCGCGAAGCCCTTCAATCCGCGGGAGTTAATGGCGCGCATCCGGGCCATCCTGCGCCGCGTCCAGGTGCGCACCAAGGGCCGGATCGAGGTCAACGGAGTGGTGATCGACCCGGGAACTCGTGAAGTTTTTTGCGACCAGAAACCGATCGAAATGACCACGCTGGAGTTCGATATTCTGGAGACCCTGGTGCGATCGGCCGGGCGGGTAGTGTCGCGCGACGCGCTGATGGAGAGCATGTACAATCGGAAGGCAACGCCATTCGATCGGTCCATCGATATGCACGTGAGCCATCTGCGCCGAAAACTGGAAACGGGACGAACGTTGATCAAGACCGTTCGCGGCGTCGGCTATCAGTTCTGCGCGTCGTCGGACGATGAGGTCCCGGACGAGAGCGAAGCATGAGATCGCTATTCGCGAAAATTCTCGGATGGTTCGCTCTGACTCTGGTGGTCACGGTGGCGGCGAGTATCGTGATCTCCACGCTGAGTTACAATCCGTACTCCACCGCGCGCCCGGCATCCTTTTCCATGCTGCTCAGCCTGGAACTGGCGGAAGCGCGACACGCCTGGGAAAGCGGAGGCGCGCCGGCCCTGCAAGACGAGCTCAGGCGATTCCGCGAGGTGACCAAGGCTTCCGACGTAATCCTCACCGACAGCCAAGGGAATGATGTGCTGACCGGCGAGAATCACGCGGAATTGGTGAAGGAAGCGCATAGCTGGTCGCGCTATCCTTTTTCAGGCCGTGGAGGAACAACGTTCGCGCGCTTCTCGGCCGATGGCAAATTCGTATTTTTCATGGTGGTGACGCCCATCCACTTGTTCTACGCGAATTTCCATCCGGCGCATGTGCTGGTGCTGTTGCTAGCGGTCTTGCTGTGCTACGCGCTGACGTATCACTTGACCGCTCCTCTGCGCCGCCTGAGAAAGGCCCTGGATCAGTTCGGACACGGCGACCTGAAAGCCCGAGCGCAGGAGACCCGGCATGATGAGTTGGGCGAGCTGGCCAGCGCCTTCAACGGCATGGCCGATCACATTGAAACGCTGCTGGCGGCCGAGAGACGGCTGCTGCTCGATATTTCGCACGAATTGCGAAGCCCGTTGGCTCGGCTTAGCGTCGCGGTGGAACTGGCGCGGTCGGGCGAGGAGAGCGCGCTTCCGCTCGATCGCATCCAAAAAGAAGCGGACCGGCTCAACGCGCTGATTACCCAGCTGTTGGATGTGACCCGCATGGAAGGCGACCCGGCGAACCGAAGATCGGAGCCCGTGAAGCTGGACCAGTTGGTGGGCGAACTGGTAGACGATTGTTCGATCGAGGCCAAGGCCCGCGGGTGCGCGCTGCGACTGGCTCCAGGGTCCAACGTATCGGTGGAAGGCGATGGGGAACTGCTGCGCCGCGCCATAGAGAACGTGATGCGCAACGCGATCCGCTATGCGCCGCCCGCATCGGCCGTCGAAGTCGCGGTATCGAACGGCGGCGGGCACGCTCATGTTCGGGTGCGCGATTACGGTCCCGGCGTGCCGGAGGGCTCGCTCTCGCGTCTGTTCGACCCGTTCTATCGCGTCGAGCCGGATCGAAATCGGGGAAGCGGCGGCGTCGGCCTGGGACTTTCTATCGCCCGGCGCGCGGTGGAGTTGCATCACGGAACGCTGCGCGCGTCCAACGCGGACCCGGGACTGCTGGTGGATATCGAGCTACCGGTGTGATGCCGGAGCTGGAGATTCGCCGGGCAACGCTCGACGATCTGGACGCTATTCTGGACCTGATTCGCCGCGATTCTTTCTCTTATCAAAAAGAAGATGCCTCGGCGGATTACGTCCGTGCGTTTCGGGAGATCGAATCCCATCCGGACAATGAGTTGATCGTGGCTTTGCGCGATGGTCAAGTGGTCGGGACCCTGCAAGTGACCTTTATTCCCGGATTGAGTTTCCAGGGAGGCTGGCGAGCCCAGGTGGAAGCTGTCCGCGTCCGCGGCGATCTGCGCAATCTGAAGATCGGGACCCGACTGATGGAATGGGTGATTGCGCGCGCCCGGGAGCGAGGCTGCCGGCTGATACAACTCACCACCAACAACGCGCGCGTGGATGCTCAGCGCTTCTACCAGCGGCTTGGATTTGAGCCGAGCCATGTGGGCATGAAGTTGCTCCTTTAGTCGCGCGCCCTCGAAATATGGGGCATTTGGCGACTTCCAACGAAGCGTCGGGCGATATACTCCCAGTGCCGGAAGAAATGGGGAACATTCCGGGGATAAGAGGATCTTTGAAAATGAACCGATGGATTGCGACGCAATTGCTAATCGTGCTCGGCGCGGGGATGGCGCTGGCGCAAAAACCGGCCGCTTCAGGGAACGCGGTCGCCGATCAGCTCAGGCAAATCGAGAACGATTGGACCGAAGCACAGAAAACCAAAAACGTGGCGAAATTAGCCGAGATCCTGGCCGACGAGTGGATGGGAATCGGTCCGGACGGGAAGACGTCGGACAAGGCGAAAGCTCTGGCGGATTTGAAAGCGCCGGGCAATTCTATTGAGAGCGTGGAAATGGGACCGTTGCAGGTTCGTATCTTCGGCAACACCGCCGTGGTGACGGGAAGCGATACCGAAAAAAGCATGGATAACGGCAAGGATTCGAGCGGCCGTTACATTTGGACCGATGTGTTCGTGAAACAGCAGGGCAAATGGCGGGCGGTCGCTTCTCACGACTCGAAGATGGCCGAGTAGCTCGGGGTCTTAATCGATAATTTTCAAACGCCGGAGCGTTTCGTCGATTTCCGGACGGACCAGCACGCCGTTCGCGATCTCGTCGAGGCGCTTCTGCTCCCTCGCGACCTGCGCGGCTGCCAGTTCCGCGACCGCCGCGGCATCCTCTAGCGGAACCACGGTGACGCCGTCGCGGTCGGCGATGATGATGTCTCCCGGCCGCACGGCGACGCCGCCGCAGGCGATGATTGCGCCTACCTCGCCTGCTCCGTCCTTATTGCATCCGCTGGCGGACAAGCCTCGGGCGTACACCGGCAGCTTGAGATTTTCGAGCGCGTCCGCGTCGCGCACGGTTCCATCGATGATCACCGCTCGAATGCCGAGATTGACCGCCGAGGTCGCGATCAGCTCGCCGAATCCGGAATTGGCTGCGTTCGACTGCGTGTTCATCACCACGATATCGCTGGGCTGCGCGATGGAGAGCGCTTTGTGCAGCATCAGATTGTCGCCGGAATGACACCACACCGTCAGCGCGGAGCCGATGACGCGGGGCGATGGCCAAATGGGTCTGATGCCGGCGTCCATGGCGCCGAGTCGCGACATGGAGTCCGCCACCTGGGCGCTGGACGAGGCGCCGAAGCGGTCCAATAAAGCCGTGTCCGGCCTGAGCCACACTCCGCGAACCCGAAATCCAACTTTGCCCGCCATCTTCGATTTGTTCCCCCCTCTAAAACTCAAGTGCGGCAGCGTCGCCGCCGGCGTCCGCTGGGACCTGCGAGCCAAGTGATCGAAGCGTCTCTCCCAGGTACAACAGATCAGTCAGGATATCGCCCGGGTGGAGCCATCCCATGGTCCCGATGCGGATCACCCGGCCCTGCAGCTTGTTTCTTGACCCCGCGATCACGGTATTGTGCCGTTCATACAACGCTCGCACAATATCGCCGCCGTCCATCGATTCGGGGACCCGCAGGGCGGTCACGGTATTCGAATGCGCTGAGGCGTCGCCGAACGATTCGAGACCCAGCGCCGAGCATCCCCGGCGCAATGCCGCCGCCAATCGCCGATGCCTGGTCAGCACGTTCGGCAGGCCTTCTTCGTGGATCATCGCCAGGGCTTCATGCAATCCGACGGCTAGCGAAACCGGCGTCGTGAAGGGTGTTTCGTCTCTCGCCACGGCAGGCACGGCCTTGCGGAAATCCCAATAAAAGCGGGGCGATCCGCTGTCGCGATTCACGATTCGCGAAGCCTTTTCACTGATACTCGCCAGACCAATACCCGGAGGACACATCAGCGCCTTCTGTGACGCCGACACCAAGACGTCGATTCCCCATTCATCCTGCCGCATCTCCAAACCGCCCAGGCCGCTGACCGAATCGATCACCAGCAGCGCCGGCGAATTGCGAACTACGGCACCGATCGATGCCAGGTCTGACACCACCCCGGTGGAGCTTTCGTTGTGGACCACGATCACCGCGCGATAATCGGCCGATGCGATTTGTTTCTCAATGCTATCCGGATCGATCGGGCGGCCCCACGGAATTTCGATGACGTCGACTTCGGCGCCCATCGCGCGCGCAATCTGGGCGAATCGCTCACCGAATTGGCCGCACACCGGGACGAGCACGCGTTCGCCTGGAGCCAGAATATTGATCAGGCTCGCTTCCATCATGCCGGTCCCGGAACTGGCGAAGATCATCACTGGATTGGCGGTCCCAAGAATCGGCTTCAACTGGTCCTGGATGGCGGAAAGAATCGCGCGAAACTCCGGCCCGCGATGATTCCACACAGGCAGAGCAATGGCCTGCCGTACCCGCTCAGGGACCTGCGTCGGCCCGGGGAGGCGGAGGCGGTAGTCAGACTTGAAAGTCGCCATATTTTCGAATGTAAGCTACCAAGCCGCCGGCTTCGAGAATGTCCGTCATGATCTTTGGGAATCCGCCCGTCGCGATGGTTTTCCCAGTATTGATATTGTGAACCAACCGATGGTCGATCACGAGGCGATCGCTTTCGCGCATGCCGCTGGTGTCGCACATTAGCGGCAGCAATCCATTGTTCACGGCGTTTCGGAAGTAAGTCCGCGAGAAGCTTTGCGCCAGAACCGCGCGGATTCCGGCGCCCAGAACGACGGTCGCCGCCACCTCCATCGCCGAGCCGCAGCCAAAATTGTTTCCCGCGACGATCACATCGCCCGGTTCGACGGACGAGGCAAATTGCGGGTCCACTACTTCGAACAGGTATTGCTTTAGCACCTGCGGGTCCAGGCTTTCTCGTTTACGCCGCGAGGTGATGATGTAATCGGTATTTACGTCGTCACCAAATACGCGGGCGCGCGCCTCGAATTTCATCGCGAGATCTCCCGGGGGTCGGTAATCACGCCGCGAACGGCGGCCGCGGCACAGCTCGCCGGAGAAGCCAGGTAGATCGCGGCATTGCTGTTCCCCATCCGTCCCTTAAAATTTCGATTCGCGGTGGAGATGACGTTGACTCCGTCGCCGGGTATGGCGCCACAGGTGCCGCAGCACGATCCGCAACCCGGCGTGACGATCACCGCGCCGAGGGCGATGAACTCGGCGAGCGAGCCATCGCGGCTCAACGTTTCGAGCACTTCACGCGAAGCCGGCGTGACTACCACTTGTACGCCGGGCGCGACACCTCCGCCCGCGCGGAGCACGCGCAGCGCCTCGTGAAAATCCACGGCGCGGCCACCGGTGCAAGTGCCCAGATAGACCATATGGACCGGGGTTCCGGCAGCTTGCTCGATCCCGACCACCTTATCCACTTGATGCGGCAGCGCGACCTGGGGTCGCAAGGCGTCGAGGTGCACGATCACTTCCCGGACGTACTCGGCATCCCCATCCGGCTCTATCATGTCGAATGGTCCGGCGGCCCTGCCGTCGAGATAGACGAGCGTTTGCTCGTCGGCGGGCCAGATTCCGTTCTTAGCTCCCATCTCCACCGCGAGATTACTCAACACCAGGCGATCGTCGATGGTCAACGTAGACAGCGCGGGGCCGTTAAATTCGAGCGCCTGATAGGTAGCTCCATCGGCTCCCAATTCTTTCGCCAGAGCGAGTGCGAGGTCCTTCGCGAATACTCCCGCGGGCAACTTGCCTTCCAGGGTCACGCGAATCGATGCCGGAACGCGCAGCCAGATGCGGCCGGTGATCATGAGTGCGGCCAGGTCTGAGGATCCGATCCCGGTCGCGAAACAGTTCAACGCGCCGTAGGTGACGGCGTGGCTATCCGCGCCCGCCAGCAACGCTCCAGGAACCGCGCGCCCGGACTCGACCATGATCTGATGCCCGATGCCCGCTCCGATTTCGTAAACCTGAATGCCATGGGCGGACGCAAAATTCCGGAGGCGCCGGTGCAGCAGCGTGGTCGCACGGCTGGGCGTGGGAGCGTAGTGATCCAAGGCGAAAAATAGCTTTCCCGGGTCAGCCACGCGCTCGCCGCCCATCGCCTCGAAATAGTCGATGGTCATCGGAACGGAAGCATCGCTGCCCATGGCCCCGTCGACCCGGCAGACCACTACGTCGCCGGCGCGGGCGTCCTTTCCGGACTTGGCGGACAGGATCTTCTCGCTGATCGTTTTGCCCATCTCTTCTTATCTTCTAACACTGCGCTCGATGGAGGAATCAGATCTCTTCCCCGCCCGGGTGCGACACCGGAAGCACGCCGCGATCGCGGGCTATCCATAGTTACAGAGCCAGTTGCACCGCTCCACGAACTCTTTGGTCTACTGTTCGACGGTGCTTTGCAATACCAGGGCGTTGGCGACCACGCGATCGCCGGGTTTGATTCCGGAAGCGACTTCCTGCATGCCGTTGGGAAGCATCTTCCCGGCCGTCACTTCCGCGCGGCGGAAATAGGAACCGTCGCCCGGCGTATAGACCCAGTCGCGGTCGTGAAGGTGCAAGATCGCCGTCGCCGGCACCGACGCGTGGGTTTCCGCTTTGCCGTGGAACGTGGCGCTGACGAACATTCCGATGCGCATCAGCCCGCGGTTCTCCACTTCCAGGCGGACCTTCGCGGTACGAATCGCCGGATCCAGAATGGGCGCGATGTTGGCGATGCGCGCGCGCATCACGCGATCCGGATACGCGTTCAGATGAATGTCGGCATATTCGCCGACGTGCACCTGCGAGAGGTCGTTTTCGTATACGTCGCAGACGATCCACACGTGGGACAAATCGGAAATGGTGAAAGGATTCGGCGCCGATAAGGCTTGAACACCCGAGGCGAGCGTGATCTGCTGGTCCGTGATGACGCCTGAAACCGGAGCCGCAACTTCCACGATTCCGGTGGGATGATTCAGGTCGGAACCCAACAACCGCAAATGCTCGGCCGTGGTCTCGACGTCTATCTGGGCATTGTGCTCGGCGTTCTGGGCCACTTCAACGGCGCTCTTGGCGACAGCGCCCTGGTCATACAGCAGCAGCGCGCGATCAAGCTGGGTCTTCGCAAGGTGTTCATTGGCCGTGGCCTTCTGATAATCGGCGAATGCTCCCGCGATATCGGAGCTGCGCACCTTGAACAGGATCTGGCCTTTTTTCACTTCATCGCCCAGTCGCGCGTTGATCTCCACCACGCGTCCTGCGGCGAGAGATACCACGGGCACACTTCGTGAAACGTCGGGACTGACCACGCCCGTAGCGCTCAGATCGTCGGTCGCGCGATATTCCGCCGCGGTCGCCAAGGGAAACTGATCGGGATGATCCACCTTGAAATGATTGGCGTCCGTATCGGTCTCCACCACCGCCGAAGGCGGAGCGGTCAGCGCCGGATCCGCCGATGCCTTGGCCTTCTCGCCGCAACCTTCTACAGCGAAGCTGAGCACGGAAAGCGTGATGGCAGCGAGAACTATTTTCGGATCTTTGGCAATCATGGAATGACCTCACGACCGACGGCCAGATTCAACTGCGCGGCCGCGGTCAGATACGAACCGATGAGGTTTAAATACGCGAGCCTGGTGTCGCGATAGGATTTTTCGGCGTCCAGATAATCGAGCAGCGACGCTCCGCCGTGCTGATAGGAGAAGGACATTTTGTCGCGAACGTCGGTGGCCAGTTTCAGATATTTTTCTTTGTATGGTTTGAGCAGACTCACCGTGCTTTCGAGCGTTGCGTAGGACGAATCGACATCGTTGAACACCTGAGCTTTGGCTGCGTCTTCCAGCCGCTCGTTCTTGCGGATATCGATCTCGGTCCGCGCCTTCTCGCCCTGGTTTCGATCGAAAATGCGCAGGGGAAAGCTGACGCTTGCGCCGATGGTGTTGAAGTCGTAAGGATTGTTAAACGACGGGTTGTGCGTCCACCATCCTCCGAACGTCGGGTCGGAGGAGCCGTTGGCGATCGCCAGGCGGTGATTCAGACGGGCCAGGTCGACGTTTTCCATCGCGGACTTCAGATCCGGGCGGGTCTCGAACGCGGCATTTCGAAAGTCATCGAGAGGCTGCAATTGCTGGCTGAAATCATAAGGCCCCGTGACGTCGAACTGATCCACCGGCGTCCGCTGGTTCAGCAATTGCAGAAGCTCGATTTTGTTGGTGCGCAGATTCACCAGCGCCGTTTGATAATCGGATTCGAACTGGACGCGCTGCAGCTCGAGGCGATCCAGATCAACTTCCGCGAGGTCGCCGGCGTGAAACCGACTTCGATTCACAGCCAGATCGCGATCCCAATACTCCAGATTTTCACGCGCATTTTGTAGGACGGCTTTGGCCTGCAGGATCTGCACGAACGCATTCCGCAAGTTGAAGCGCAAAGTGCGCTGCTGATCGGCATAGGTCGATTCCGCGATCTCGGTCGACTTGCGCGCCGTGTCCCGGCGCAGTTCGCGTTTGTGCTGGCGCTCATGCAGATAGCTGATATTCGGCGAGATTTGGGTGCCCGCAAAAGGCCGGTAAACTCCCTGATACGGAGTGAGCTGCGTTCCGTCGGCCGAGATACTGACATCAGGATTCGGTCGTAAGTACGCGGTGATCTCGTTGGCGCGCGCTTCGTCGATATTAAGTTGCGACGCCTTGAGAGCCGGATTAGCGGACTCGAATTTCTCCACGAGCTGCTGCCAGGTGTACGTTTCCTGCGCCCACGCCGCGTTCGCCAAAATGACCAACAACCCCAAAAATCTCCAGGGGAACGCCCCCCTTCGACACACCAACCTTCTTTCCATTTCGAGGTTCTTCATCACACGGAGGCGACACGGCGTGAGCTCGAGCTCAACTATACCGGGCAGCTGGAAGAGAAACCAGTGATCTTGTATCCATCGGGGCCTGTCATTCGATTGGACGGAATGAAAAGCGTCCTGAAAGACTCCAGCTTCTTAAACCATAAACGGGGCGTTGCTCGAAGGGTCACCCAATCGCACGGCTAATCTTTCGATTGGCAATGAATTGAGAGTATTGCGTGGTTACAGGCTGTCGCGATACCGTTCCAAGGCGACCCGAACCAGCTGGCTTCGGGTGCGGACGCCGATCTTCCCGAACAGTTGTTGAAACGTGTTCTTAACCGAGCTTTCGGAGATCTCCATTCTTGCGGCGATCTCCTTGTTCGCCAGGCCCTGGACCAGAAAACGGAGGACCTCCAGTTCGCGAGCGGTGAGCGAGCTTCGCTCCAGACCATCGAGAGGAAGCGAATTGGGGGCAGGACCGTCTTCGGTGACTTCGCCGATAATCGCGGCCAACTTCGGGGTGGCGAACTCCTTGTAGGTGGAAAACCAGACGTCGGCCATGAAGGATTCCCCGTTGTCGCGATGCCCGCGGCACTGCATCGAGGTTCGAAACTGTGGACCTTCTTCGCGACGGAGCGCGTGGTGCAATTCGGGAAGAAACGCGGCGACAGGATGGCCGATCAGCTTGCCTTCGCGCGGGGCAATCAGCTCGATCGCGGCACGATTGGCAAGTTCGATGAACCCGTGATCATCGATGGTGACAATGGCAGCCGGACTGGTCTCCACCAGAATACGCAGGCGTTCCTGAGCTTCGATGCTCAATCGCCGGTTGCGGATCATTTCGGCCACGAAGAGTCCGCATCCCGCCAAAGCGAGAGCTTCGAAACTCAAACGAATGAAGGATTTATCGAGAGAACTGAATATTTCACTTAAGCCAGCGCAGCTAACGCCAAGCAGGGCCACGGCCCAGCGCGGAAGAAAGCCGGCGGCGAGCATGATGGGGAACAGGTACAGGAAGCCGAGGGACACATACGGCTCCGTCAGATAGTCGATCAGCGCGATGGCCAGGATGAGAGTTCCGCTGACCAGCAGAACAGGAACACGATACCGGTCCTCCCAAATCGCCTCCAAGCGCGTCATGAGGTTGTTTTAAGTTCGATTATCCCACTGTGCCGGCGGCAGTGAGGAAATATCTATAAACAATTCGACCGCCCGGGGTTAAGCGGGCGGCCGGCGACGCGATCGCGTCAGTTAAGGATGAGGACGGTCAGCTATGCTAAGCGGCTTCGCGCTCGGCGACCACGCTGTTGATCTTGGCGACCTTGATCGCGCGCGCGATTCCAAAGGCGCGGAGAACTTTGAGCGTCAGCCACGACGGATCGAATTCGTACCAGGCCAGTCCGTGACGCGCCGAAGTGGGATGCGCGTGATGATTGTTGTGCCAGCCTTCACCAAACGTGATCAACGCCACCCACCAGGTGTTGCGCGAATCGTCGCGGGTGTTGAAGCGGCGCTTGCCCCACATGTGCGTGGCGGAATTTACCAGCCAGGTGGCATGCAGCCCGAAAGTGACTCGCATGAAGGTTCCCCACAGCACGAACGGCACGCCGCCGAAGGCGTAGAGAAGAACGGTGGAAAGGACCAGCGGGGCCCAATGATAATTATTCAACCAGACGTAGAACTTGTGCTTGGAGAGATCGGGTGCGTACTTGGACATGGCGCGCGTGTTGTTGTGCATCGCCTCGCCCCACAAAAGCCAGCCGACGTGGGCCCAGAATCCGCCGTCGTGGGGAGAATGCGGGTCGCCCGGTTTATCGGAGTGCTGATGATGAATGCGATGAATCGCCACCCAGGAAATGGGACCGCCTTCGAGCGTCATGGAACCGCAGATCGCGAACCAGTATTCCAGCCATCGGGGCACCACGAACGACCGGTGCGTGTGCAGCCGGTGGTAACCGAGGCTGATGCCCCAACCGGTGGTCATCCAATACAGGACAACCGCCACCGCCAGCGCTTTCCAACTGAAAAAGAACAGCGCGGCGATCGCTCCGACGTGAAACAACGCCATAAAGAACGTGGTGGTCCAGTTCAAACCATGACGGGGGATATGAACGATATCGTTATTCAAGGTTGACTCCAGCCCCAAGGTAGCAGGGATTTCGCCTGTCGTTTGTAAGACTTGTGTAATACCGGCCGAACTTGCCGATCGGCTAAGGGGAACCAATTAATCCGCTCCACTGGCGGCCTAAGAACGCCTCAGGCTGTTTGAAACGCGGGACGGCTAACGGCGTCCCATCGGAGCATGCACCAGGAAGACTGGATCGAGACCGATGCCGCGGCCCGCCTGGATCGCCTGCCGTTCTGCGGCTGGCACAGGCTGGTTATCGTCTCCTTGGGCATTACCTGGCTTCTGGATGGCCTGGAGGTGACGCTGGCCGGTTCGCTGGCTGGAATCCTGAAAAGTCCGGCGACGCTCGGATTGAGCGACACCGAGGTCGGGTTCAGCGCGGCCGGGTACCTGGCAGGCGCGGTGGTGGGGGCTCTCTTTTTCGGCTATTTGACCGATCGGATGGGCAGGAAGCGGCTGTTCACGGTGACGCTTCTGGTTTATTTAGCCGCGACTGCAGCGACATCCCTTTCATGGAATTTCGTCAGCTACACTCTTTTCCGCTTTTTCACGGGCGCAGGGATCGGAGGCGAGTATTCCGCGATCAATTCCTCCATTGACGAGCTGATTCCGGCGCGAATCCGGGGGCACGTCGATCTCGGGATCAACGCGACGTTCTGGCTCGGAGCGGCCTTAGGATCGGGGGCGTCCATCGTGCTGCTGAACGGCTCCCTGGTCGATCCCGACCTCGGTTGGCGATTCGCGTTCGGCCTGGGAGCGGCGCTGGGGATTTTCATCATCTTTCTGCGGCACGGCGTGCCGGAGAGTCCGCGATGGCTGGCCACGCATGGCCGGAAGACGGAAGCCGACTGCATTATGGACGAGATCGAGCGAAGAGCGTTCGCGCGTGAGACGCTTCCGCCGCCTTCCGGAAAACGTCTTCGCCTGCAGGTCCGCCACTCGACGCCTTGGAGAGAAATCTGGCACGCCATGGCGAAGGAACATCGAGAACGGTCGCTGCTGGGCATGAGCCTGATGGTGTCGCAGGCGTTCTTTTATAATGCGATCTTCTTCACCTACGGGCTGATTCTGTCGGATTTTTATCACGTTCCGGCGGGGCGTATCGGGTATCATATGCTCCCGATCGCGGCCGGAAACTTTGCCGGTCCGCTGGTCTTCGGAAGACTTTTCGATACCATCGGACGGAAGAAAATGATCGCGGGAACTTATGCGGCGTCGGGAGCGCTGCTGGCGATTACGGGCTGGCTGTTCCGGGAAGGCGCGCTGACGCTGACCACCCAGACCATTTGCTGGACCATCACCTTCTTCATCGCGTCCGCGGCGGCCAGCTCGGCGTATCTGACCGTCAGTGAGATTTTTCCGCTGGAAATTCGGGGATTCGCCATCGCGATTTTCTATGGCCTGGGAACTCTGGCGGGCGGAGTCGGAGCGCCGGCGCTGTTCGGCAAGCTGATCGAGTCTGGTTCGCGAGTCGAATTGTTCTGGGGCTATGCTCTAGGCGCGGCGCTCATGGTTGGCGCGGCGGCGATGGAGGCGTGGGTCGGTATCGACGCGGAAGGGCGCTCGCTGGAATCGATTGCCGCGCCCTTATCGAGTCGCGGCAACATTGCAATCCGGCCGCTGACCGCTTCCTGCGGTCGCGGCTCCGGTGGGCAAGCTGCTACGGGACCGGGACGAACGGGACTTTCGCGGCGTTCATCGCTTCATTGAACTTCGTCACTTCCTGACCGAGTGTGTTGAGTTTCTGACCGGCGTCGGCGATCGCTTTTTTCACGATCGCAATCTGTTCGAGCTGGGTCTGGCTTGGCGCGGCCGAGAACGATTCGAGCTGATTGGTCAACTGATTGACACGATTGCCGAGCGGCGGCAGCACAAACTCAGGCTCGGGGCGCGAGAGGACTTCCTTGCGCTCGTCGGGCGACATCTGCTGCTCGCCGCCGAAGCCGCGATTGGCAAAGTCGGTGCGCAGGTCGGTCATCGATTTATGTAGCGAATCCGCCATTTTCTTGATGTTATCGGGGACCTTGGCGGCATCGGGCCGCTTCCACGCAGCTTCGAGCGCGGTCAGCGATGAATCAGCCGCGGTGAATTTCTTGCGCTGCTCGTCGGCCTGCTTGGCCAAGCACGACCAGATCATTGAGCGCGGAACCCGGCGCCTGGCGCGATCGGCGGCGCTGAACCAGGTGATGCGCGGATCGTCTTCCACCGTAAATTTCTTGGAGCTCTTATTCGAGCCGATGGATATTTCGACCGTATAGGCACCCGGGTCAACCAGCGGTCCGCCGAGGTTCTGGCGCGGCGATCCGGCGGCAGCGGCGCGCTCGGCCGCTTCTTCCTGCTGACGGGTCAGAGGAATGGGACGATCGAAGCGCATGTCCCAGATGACGCGATTGACGCCCGCGTCGAGCGCCGGCGGCTTCACCGTGGCGACGTGCTTGCCGGCGGCGTCGAGAATTTCGACTTTCACGTCCTTGGCTTCGGGTTTCGACTTGGCCCAGAAGTCAATGATCGCTCCCTCAGGTGGATTCGCGCCCTCAAAAACGTCGTGCCCGTCGAAGCTGCGTTTCTCGCGCATCTTCCACATGGTGGCGGGCCGAACGTTAAATACCTCGACGGGACTCTCCAGCGTCTTCGCGTTCATTTGCTCCAGAGCCGAAATACTGTCCAGAATCCAGACCGAGCGCCCGTGCGTCGCCAGAATCATGTCGTTCTCGCGGGGGTGGATCTGAATGTCGTCTACCGGGACGCGCGGCAGATTATTCTTCAATTCCTGCCAGTGATCGCCTCGATCGAAGGAAATATAGAGTCCGAATTCCCCGCCCGCGAACAGCAGATCGCGATTGCGCGGATGCTCGCGGATGACGTGCAGGGTCCCCTCATTCTTGGGAAGCCCATCGGTAATGGCCTTCCAGGTTTCGCCGAAATCGGAGGTTTTATAGAGATACACACCGTAATCGTCGCCACGATGACCGTCGAAGGCCACGTAAGCGGTGCCGGCATCGAACGCCGAGGGCAGCACACGGCTGACGTAGGTTCCTTTGGGAACGCCGGGAATATTTCCGATGATATTTTTCCAGGTTTCGCCGTCGCGTGTAACCTGCAGGTTTCCGTCGTCGGTGCCCGCCCACAGGATTCCCGCGCGCACCGAGGATTCGCTCAGCGTGGTGATCGTGGGCCAGGACGCAACGCCATCATTGCGCGACAGCATGTTGCGATCCTCCACCTTCATGCCCATGATGCTGAGCGTCTTGCGATCGACATTGTTGGTCAGATCCGGGGAAATGCGCTTCCAGTCGTCGCCCTGATTGGTGGATTTGAATACGAAATTGCCGCCGTAAAAAATCGTTTTGCGATCGTGCTTCGATTCGACCACCGGCGAATTCCACTGGAAGCGGTACCGCGCCATCTTGTCGTCATCCTCGCGCGGGCGGATGCTGCGCGATTCGTGGGTGCGCAAATCGCGGCGGATCAGGTTTCCGTCCTGCGACTCGCCATAGACGATCCAGGGCTCTACGGGGTCGATCTGCGAATAGAAACCATCGCCGCCGGCGACGGTGTACCAGTCTTCATTGGTGATACCGCGGACGTTGGTGGTGGCGCTGGGACCGCACCAGGAATCGTTATCCTGCAAGCCACCGCAGACTTTATAGGGCTTGGCCATGTCGTAGGCGATTTCGTAAAACTGGCCGATGGCGATATTTTCGCGGGAGTCCCAACTGCGGCCGGCGTCATGGCTGAAGTGAATGCCGCCGTCGCAGCCGACGATCATGTTGTTGGAATTCGACGGATCGATCCAGATGGCGTGAAAATCGACGTGAATGCGGGTAACGCGGCTGGTGGTGAATGTCTTGCCGCCGTCCTCGGAATATTCCATGTTCACGCCGGCCACCCAGATGCGCTGATCATTGTTGGGGTCGACACGGACCTGGCTGAAATACATGGGGCGGGGATCGGTGTTGCTCATTCGGGTCCAATGCTCGCCTTTGTCGTCGCTGCGGTAGACCCCGGAATCCTCGGCCTCGACCAGGGCATAGACGACATTGCCGTTGCGGCGATAGACGTCGAGCGCGATGCGGCCCTTATCGCCTTTGGGCAATCCCTCGGTCAATTTTTTCCACGTGACGCCGCCGTCGGTGGTGCGATAGATCGCGCTGCCGGGTCCGCCGCCATTCATGCCGAACGCGGTGCGGCGACGCTGATAGGCGGCCGCGTAAATGGTGTCCGGATTCATCGGATCCATGGCGATATCGTTGACGCCGGTATCGGCGTTAATGTAGAGAACTTTGGTCCATGTCTTGCCGCCGTCGGTGGTTTTGAACAGGCCGCGCTCTTCGTTCGGTCCCCAGAGGTGACCCTGCGCGGCGACGTAAACGATGTTGGGATTCGTGGGATGAATCAGGATGCGCGGAATATGGTGGGAATCCTTGAGTCCCATGTTGGTCCAGGATTTTCCGCCGTCCATCGATTTATAGACGCCATTGCCCCAGGACGAACTTTGTCTGTTGTTGCCCTCGCCGGTGCCGACCCAAACGATGTCTGGCTCGGATTGCGAAACGGTGACATCGCCGATGGAGGAGACGGATTGATCATCAAACACCGGGGTCCAGGAGATCCCGCCGTTGACGGTCTTCCACACGCCGCCCGAAGCGAGGCCCGCGTAAGCGATGTTGGTGTTGCTTTCCACCACCGCGAAATCGTCGGTGCGTCCACCGGGATTCGCGGGTCCGATCTCGCGGAATTTAAGGGGCTTGAGGAGGCTGGCGTCAGGTCCGTTCTGCGCGAAGGCAAATGCGGAGAGAAATAGAGCGAGGGAAAGGGCTCGTTTCATTAACTATACAGTGTAGTACTTCGAAAGAAAGAATTTATTCGTCGATGCGCTGGAGCTTGTGGCGCTCCACGTACCAGCAGGGGTCGAAACCGAGGTGCGGAAACATGGAATGTACGCAGGTTACGGTTTCCGGGCGGAACATCGAAATCGAATTCGGTTTTCTTATTCTTGAGTCCAATGGCGTAATAGGGCTGGACCTGGACCGCACCCAGCGGGTTCCGAGATCTGGGAACGGGAAAGCGGACGCTCAAGAAATCGCCGGCGTAAATCACCGCCGCGGCGAGCACCAAAAAAAGTATGACGCGTTTGACGGCTCGCACGTATCTTTAAATTGTAGCGCCGTGTACTGTGAAAGGCGCATCGGAACGTCTGGGTAAAATAGAGGTTAAATGCAAGCTTGGTTAGTGATGTTATGGCTCGGAGCCGCGATCGGCGGCGCGGATTTGAACAGGGCTCGCGATATTCAGGATCGGGGGACGCTCGATCGTATGGCGGCGGAAGCGGCTGCCGCCGCGCAAAAATCGCCGAACGATCCCACGGCGCAATATAAAGCGGCGCTGGCGGAATCCTACGTAGCGGAGGTGGCGATCGAGGTTCGCGATAAGGCCCAGGCGCATTCCGCGGCGGAGACCGGCATCAAAATCGCGGAGCGCGCGGTCGCGCTGAAGCCCGACGATGCCGAATACCACCGCATCTACGGCACGCTATGCGGTCAGGCTGTTTCCGCCAACGTATTGCAAGGCATGAAGTTCGGCCGTTGCGCCCAGGAGGAAGTGAACAAGGCGGTGCAGCTGGATCCGAAATCGGCGATTAATTACGTAAGCCGTGGCGTCGGATATTACTACCTGCCGGCGGGTCTCGGAGGCGGCATGGATCTTGCGATCAAGGACTTCCAGAAGGCCATCGAGATCGATCCGCAATCGGCCGACGCGCATTTATGGATGGGCCTCGCGTTACGTAAGCAGAATCGCAATGGCGACGCGCGTCGCGAATTTCAGAAGGCGATGGATTTGAATCCCTCGCGCGCCTGGGCCAAGCAGCAGCTTGAAAAGACGCCGTCGCAATAATGAAGACATCATGAAAAAGGTCAGGCTAGGATCACAGGGCGCGGTGGTGTCCCGCATGGGGCTCGGCTGCATGGGAATGAGCGAGTTTTACGGCAGGCGCGACGACGTGGAGTCGGCGGCGACCCTGCTGCGGGCGCTTGAGCTGGGCGTCAATTTCTTCGACACCGCGGATGTCTACGGTATCGGCGACAACGAAGAATTGGTCGGCAAGACAATCCGGGCGCGGCGCGACGAAGTGTTCCTGGCGACCAAGTTCGCGAGCGTGCGAAAGATGGACGATCCCACTTACTGGTCCGTCAGCGGACGGCCGGAATATGTCAAGGCGGCTTGCGAAGCATCGCTCAAGAGGCTGGGGACGGATCATATCGATCTGTACTATCAGCATCGCGTCGATCCGAAAACGCCGATCGAGGAAACCGTCGGCGCGATGGCGGATCTGGTGAAGGCGGGCAAAGTGAAGTACCTCGGCTTATCGGAGGCGTCGCCCGCGACCATCCGCCGCGCTCACAAGGTTCATCCGATCACGGCGCTGCAAACCGAATACTCGTTATGGGAGCGTCACGTGGAGGCGGAAATCCTGCCGGCCGTTCGCGAGTTGGGAATCGGATTCGTGCCCTACAGTCCGTTGGGCCGCGGGTTCCTGACGGGTACGATCACCAAGCGGAGCGACTTGGTGGAGGGAGATTCGCGGGCGATGCGCTACCCGCGTTTCGCGGGGGAGGCTTTCGATAAGAACCAGGTGCTGGTGGAGCGGGTCCGCTCCATCGCGGAGCGCAAAGGCGTCAAGCCGGGCCAGTTAGCGCTCGCCTGGGTGCTGTCGAAAGGCGAAGATGTAGTGCCGATTCCGGGAACCAAGCGACGCCGCTTTCTGGAGGAGAACGCTGCTGCCGCGGAGATTCATTTGTCCGGCGCCGACGTGGCCGAACTGGAATCCGCGGTTCCCGCGAACGCGATTGTAGGCGAGCGGTACGCCGAGGCGAATATGCGCGCCATCGACCGGTCGGTTTAGCCGGTTACCGGTTCAAGCCAACCCGCCGCTGCGCGCGCTCCTCCGTCACCCGGCGCTCATGCGTGGTCTGCTCCGCCGGTGGAGGCGCGCTGGACTGAAGCTGGAAGAAAAAGGCCGTCGACTTCCCCGTGTCGCCATTCTGCGCGCCGGGATGAAATACCTGGCTGGTGGTGGTTCCGGCGACGTTCAGCGAAATCGTCGAGCTGGACGTTTTCGAAGAGACGTCGAGGGCGGAAATGGTCTGCGATCCCGGTCCGGTGACGTAGGTTCCATAGACCAGTCCGTTGGCGCCCTGCGACGGATCGAGGACCGCGACGAATCCGTCGACGCCGGCTTGAAAGGAACTGGAGTTCATGGCGTCGCCGCTGACCGGCAAGTCTATCGAAAGAGTGTATCCGCCGAGATAATACTTGCCGAAAACGTCGATTGCGAGTCCGTAAGCCGCTTCCCCGCCCGTTCCGCCGTAGAAGGTGGAATACACCAACCCCGCGGCGCCGGGCTGCGTCGCGACCGTATTCACCACGGTCAGAAACGCATTTCCGTTGCCGCCGAAGACGGTTTGATAGGCATTCTGGGTAACCGGAAAATCGCCCGAAGCGGTATAACCGGCGACGGCTGCGTTGCCGTTGGCGTCGAGCACGATCTGCTTGGCTTCGTCGACCGACGATCCGCCCAAGTAGGTGCTGTACAACAGCGCCGCATTGTTCAAATCGAATTTCGCGAGGAACGCATCGCCCGCGCCGTCGTAGCCTGTCTGCGCTGAATTGCCGGCTATCGGGAAGTCGGGAGAATAAGTGATCCCGGCAATATAGACATGGCCCGCGGAGTCTACCGTGATCGCGCGCCCGAGGTCCTGCCCGGAACCGCCGATATAAGTCCCGGCGATCTCTGACGCCGCCCCGCTTTGCGACGGATCGATGGCCACGACGAATCCGTCATAGCCGGCGACACGCGCGCCCTGATAAGCGTTGACCAGCGGAAAATCGTCGGAGGTGGTCCAGCCAGTGACGTAAATGATCCCCTTGGAGACCGCGATGCCGTCGCCTTCGTCGAAATTGCTTCCGCCAAGAAAGGTGGAATAGAGCAAGCCCGACGTGCCTTGCGATGGATCGAGCATAGTCACGAACGCATGCGAATTCCCGCTGTAGGTTCCGGTCAACGCGTTAGAAGACACCGGGTACGCGCCGGAATCCGTCGAGCCGGTGAGATACATCACGCCGTTCGCGTCCACGGTCATCGCGGTCACCATGTCGAGCGACGCGCCGCCGAGATAGCTGCAATACACGATCGGATTGGCGGGCTGGGTGGGGTCGAGTTTCATCACCCATATCTCCGACTCCCCTGCGTTGGCGGCTTGATAAGCATCCGGCGTCGAGGGGAAATCAGTGGAGTAAGTATTGCCCGCGAGGTACACAAAACCCTTGGAATCATGCCCCACGGCTACTGCCGTATCCGTCGAGGTGCCGGTCAGAAACGCGGAGTAAGCCAGGACGGGATCGACCACCAGGTTCGCCGAGCTATCATACTTGCCCAGATCGAGCCGCACTAGTCCATCGCGCACGATGCGGTACTTCGCTTCCACATTCACCAGTTCGCCCGATGCGCGGCGCTGATAGACCACCGGCGCGCGCTGCGTGAGCTCGCCTTGTTCGACCGAGAGAATCAGATCGCCCCGATCGGAAATATGCATCGCGTCGGCGCCTTCAAACTGCATGCGTATACGAGACGGATCGGCGCCTGGAGCGATCTCGAAATCGTATTCCACCTGCCGGCCGGTGCCGTAATAAACCAGATCAACGCCCGGATACACTTCGCGTCGATGCAGCTTGCCGAAAGCGGGTACACTGACGGATCGTTTACCGGAAAAGTAATTGGTTGGCACCGCGGAGGGATCGGTCGCATCGAACCTGGCGTGGTCGTTCGAGCCGGGCATGGTCAGACGAACGGTCCGGTTACCGGCGCGGATCAGTGTCGCCTGATCGGTAAACTCAAATGCGTGGCCGGAACTGCGCGCAATCCAACGAACCTCGGCCGGGGCCGGGTTCAAGCCGGTATTCGGTTCGAATCGGACGGGAGCGGTATCTAAAAGCTTGGCCGGCGCAGCCGCAAAACAACTTACGCAGAATATGGCCGGGCAGAATAAGAACGGGAGTACTAACCGCATGTGTTTTTTGAGACGTTCACTCCGGAGTCGTAGTTTCAGCGGATCTTCTCTATTAGAGCACGCCCCGGCCACTCAGGCGGGCAGGTGCTTGCGGATCAGGGCGTCATAGACTCCGCCGCCGATCAGCCCACCAAGGAGTGGGCCCACAATCGGCACCCAGAACGTCGCCGCGCCATCGGTGAGGCCGTTGTTCTTGAACCCGGCCGCGACGGTGAGCAGGCGCGGGCCGAAATCGCGCGCCGGATTGATCGCGTAACCATGCATTCCTCCGAAGGCCATGCCGATCACAACCACCACCAGGCCGACCATCAACGGCGTCATGTTCGCGCCCGGCGGCGTGTTGCGCTCATCAGTGATCGCGAAGATCAGCAGCAGCAGCAAAGCGGTGCCGATGGTCTGGTCCAGGAACCCCGCCATCGGCTGCTGCGGAAAGGCCGGGAAGGTGGTGAAGATTCCGGCGGTGTGATCGAGCCCCGGATCGATTTTAAGGAACTGAGGGTGATAGTTCCAGAACACGATCGCCGCGGCGACAAAGGCCCCCGCGGTCTGAACCAGCATATAAGGCAGGACTTTCTTCCAGGAGAATCCGCGAAACACGGCGACCGTTAAAGTGACAGCCGGGTTCAGATGCGCGCCAGTCGTTTTTCCGGCGATATAGATCCCCATGGTGACGCCGAGCCCCCAGGCGATGGTGATGTTGGTAAATCCGCCCTTGTTGAACAGGACATCCATCGCCACCACTCCATTCCCGAAGAGGATCAGGATCATGGTTCCGAGGAATTCCGCGAGCAGCTCGCCGGGGAGCGTCGTCTTAGTCATCCGTTAAAGGATACTGTATCTCAACGACGCCGCCGGCGATCTTTCGGTGATTATCGCCTGCCGTGCGAACCGCCGCCGCCCGAATGTCCACCGCCCCCGCTCGAGTGACCGCCGCCACTGCCGCGCGAGCCTCCGCCACCGAACGATCTTCCGCCGCCCGAGGAGTGCGAGGCTCCACCTCCGGAGAAATGCGGCGCGGATCCACCGCCGCGGAATCCGCTGCTGCCCGTCGATCGGGGTGCGGAGTTGGAAAATCCCCGGTTGCCGGACGAGCCGCCGGACGAGCCGCCGTAGGATGGCGAAGAACGAAATCCTTGCGAGCCCCGATAGGCTCCGGTCGAGCGATTCGCGGGAGCGTAAGAGCGGGAATTGCCGTACGACGGAGAAGCCTGCACGGCCCGCGGAGTTGAAGCTTCGGTATCCCGAAGAACCTCCGTTCGAGCCGCGGTAGCTGGAGCCGGAGCTGGACGCACCGCGATTTACGCCGCCGCGATAAGAATTTCCCGCGCCCGCCCGCGCCGAATTGCCATAGCCCGCCGCGCCGTTCCGAAAGCCGCCGTTGTAGCCGGCGCCGGCGCGATTGCCGCTAAACCCGCCGCGGTTGGCGAACCCGGCATTATATCGGCCGCCCGCAAAGCGCGCGTTTCCATAACGCGCCGACAAGGCTCGATTCGGGTAAGCGACACCCATGCGATGCATCGGATCGTGCGCCCACATGGCGCGCGCGCCGTAGCCACCGTAGTAGCCGTGGAATCCGAAGTGATTGAAAAACAGGCTATTTACGTACAGCCCATGGCCGAACCATCCGAGGCCCCAACCCCAGCCTCCCCAGCCGCCGAAACCGGCGAAGAATCCACCCATGAAGATTCCGGCGTTAAATCCACAGCCGTAGCTGACCGGCGGATACCACAAAGATGGATAGTAGCCCCAGGCCGGAGGACCCCAGACGTACTCGGGATTGTAGACAGGCACGTAGACCACCTGCGGGTCGGCGGGCTGGATCTGAATCGCGCTTTGCCCATCCTCGGTTGCCGTGGTTACGCTCTCTTGGGCATTACTCGACAGACGGCCATTTTGTTCGGCTCTGGCGCGCATGCGCTGCACGGCGGCCATCAGGTCAGACTGCTGGGCCAGAAATGCGTTCCCTAAATCCGTGGTCCAGCGGATGTCGCGGGTCAGCAGGCTCATTACGTCGGGAAACGCGACCATGGCCTGGACGCTGGGATCCCAATTCTGCTGCTTGGCGGCGTCCATCAGCTGCGATCCATGCAGACTCGAATTCTCCTGCATCCATTGTTGGGCTTCCACCACTTCGAGCGGGTAGGTGGACGCGGCCAGCACTTGCCCGAGCAACGGATCGGGATAAAGCGCGACCGGCGCCACCAGATTGTCCAATTGCTGCGGCGAAAGCAGCGGAACATTCTGTTGTGGAACGGGTGCCGCCTGCGGCGGCGGAGTCGACTGACTATATTGCGCATCCTGTGCGGCGATGGCACAGGGAAGAAGAATGGCGCAAAAAACAGCGAGTGCGGATCGCATGGGTCCTGCCTCCCTCCACTGTGTTGGACGCGCCCGTGACCGCCCGGGTGTCACGAGTTTTCCCTTGTGTGCTATTAAGTTCCGCTAATCCGGCGTCTCGGAATGCCGATACAGTGCTTTGATATCATTTGCTCAAGTCGTTGGTATGCGGAATTCGAACTCGCCCCCCAGGCAACAGCGGAGTCTGTCTACGGCGCGATGACTCCGAGTGAATCGTCGCTGATGCAGCAATACCTGTCCGCGACCGATACGAAAATCGAGGATGAGCTTGCCACCGCCCTGCTCTGCGATCACGCGCTCCCGGTAATTCGCAAGACTTTGACGCGCCGGCTCCGCGGCACATCGGAGCAGGATCGGGAAGACGTCGCGGGCGACGTGACGCTGCAACTGCTGGCCCGCCTGAAGAGCCAAAAGCAACAGAACAGTGCCGTTATCGAGCGATTCAGCGCTTATGTCGCGGTTTGTGCTCAGAACGCCTGCGACCGCTACCTGAGACGCCGCTATCCGGGGCGTCACCGGTTGAAGAACCGGCTGCGCTATCTAATTGGAAAGATGCCGGAATTCGCCCTCTGGGAAGATCCGGAGCATGGTTGGGTCTGCGGAAACGCCGCGTTGAAAGGAACTGCGCCCAAGGCGGTTCCCCAGGACTTGGTGGCGCGGCTGGGGCCGGCGGATCGGAACCCCAAGGATCTGCTGCGCCAAGTTTTTCGCGATTTTCCCGGCCCCATCGATTCCGATGCCTTGGTGGGCATCTTCGCTGAATTGTGGGGGATTCGAGATCAGGCGACGCAAGTAGAATTACTTGAAGAATCCACGGCTTCGCAGGAACGGCCGGTCGACGACTTCATCGCCGGGCGGCAACGGCTGGAGCAACTGTGGCGTGAAATCACCAGTCTTCCAGTCTCTCAACGAGCGGCGTTATTACTGAATCTGCGCGATCCCGCGGAGGGGTCCGCCGTCTGGCTGCTGCCCGCATCGGGAATCGCGAGCATCCGGCAAATTGCGGAATTCACGGGAATCCCGGCGGCGGAGTTTGCTGAATTATGGCCGCGCTTACCGTTGAGTGACCTGGAAATCGCCGACAGGCTCGGCATCGCGCGCCAGCAGGTAATCAATTTACGGCAAGCCGCCCGGCAGCGTCTGGCACGGCGGGCGCGTAAAGAATCGGAATAAACTGATCCATGCCAATATCAGCCCATTGTTGTTGTCATACCCTAGCAGAGATCGCGTGTCCTATTTCCGCTAAAGCAGTGAATTTACCGTGAAGCATCTGAGTCCGGAGCAAATCGTCTCGTATACCGACCGGCGTCTCGCCGGCGCGGATCTGCTGGCGGCGGACGATCATCTGGCCGAATGTCCCGAATGCCGCGGCAAGGTATCGGGCGATTCCGAGGCCGCGCTGTTATCTCTAGCGCGGACGTTGGAATCTCCCGGAATGGATGACGGCCATCTGGAATACGAACTCATTCGGGCTTATGTGGATGGCGAACAACCGCTGGACGCGCGGGAGGCGATGGAGTCTCACTTGCGCGAGTGCCAATGGTGCCGGGCGGAAGTCGATGACCTGCTGTTGTTCGCCGAACGAATCAAGTTACAACCCCGTCGCCGTCCCGCTGTTTCGCGATGGATCGTGGGGGGCGCCATCGCCGCCGCTCTTATCGTAGGCGTGATGCTCAAAAAGCCGCACGCTGAGCCTTCAGCGGCTCTCAAGGTCTCGTTGCGCGATGGCGGCTCATTGATCGGCCTCGATGGGGAGGGCCATTTGTCCGCTCCGGCAAATCTATCTCCGGCAGACCGCGATGCGCTCACCGCGGCTTTGCGCGACGCTTCCCTGCCCGTCACGCTCGACGATCGGCTTCGCAGCAACCGCTCTGTTCTGCTGGGCGCAGACCAGCGCGATGCGCCGTTTCAGGTATTGAGCCCGATCGGTCAGGCGGTGCTGGCGGACCGTCCGAAGTTTACGTGGCAGCCTCTTACCGGCGCGAGATCCTACAAGGTGGAGATCTTTGATGCCAGCTATTCGGAGGTGCTTTCCAGCTCGCCGGTCGAGGGGACTTCCTGGACGCCGGATCGCCCGTTGGGACGCGGGAAGCTTTATGAATGGCAGGTGACGGCGGTCGGCTCGGGCGAGCCGCTCAAGGCTCCTCAGCCGCCGGAGCCGGAAGCGCGATTCGAAGTGGTGGACGAAGTTGCGGCGGCGGCCATCGAGGAGGCTCAGGCGTCGTCCAGTCCGCTGTTGCTGGCTTCCCGCTACGCGGCGGCGGGGCTTTGTACCGAAGCGCTGGGCGAACTCTCCGCGCTGGACGCGGCGAACCCAGGATCGCCATTGTTGTCGAGGATGCGCGCCGGACTGGAAACGCGCTGCCTCGAAAAAAATCGTACCCCGTGACCAATATGGTTCGGCAACCGGCATCAAGATCAAGTACAGGCGAGAGCCTGACCTCGGAGGGTAGCGACGCTTTCGTGAAACGAGCCGGTAAATGATCCGGTTCGTTTCGCGGAAGCCGCTGACGCGTTGTTCCCTGGCCCGCCTCTGCGAAGCTTCAACCTATATTAAGCTTGCGTTATAGCATCCCTGACTAATTTGCGTCCGGTTGCGGCGATCGCGTATCTCGCGGGATCGCTGTTGTGCGCTCAAAACGCGTTGTCCGCCCAAAATGCACCGGTCGACCAACTGGCGGACAGGTTGGAAGCGGCGGGGGATGATGCTGCACGGTCGGCGCTCCTGGCCGGGGAAGGCGCCTCTCTCGATCCCGCGACAGTCCTGGCCGTTTTACAGAAGCGGGGCGCGGCCGCATTTCAGGCTTACGACTACCGCGCGTCCCGGCTTTCCTGGAAGACAGCGCTTTCCGTAGCTCAGTTCATGCACAGCGACCGCGAAGTTGCGGCTTGCGATGAATCCCTCGCTCACATTCTTTACCGGGAAGCCAAGTATCCCGACGCGATTAACCTCTCCACCGAGGGCCTGGAGGCCGCGGCCAAGGCGGAGGATCGCAAGATGGAAGCGCGTCTGTGGCGGACCATCGCCAATTCGCATTTCAACATGGGCGAATTTCGCGAATCCCAGGCGGCCAATGAAAAAGTGTTGAAGCTGTATGAGGAACTCGACGATCAGGCGCAGGTGGCGGCGACGCTCGGCAGTCTGGGCGGCGACCATCGGGAGCAGGACGACACGCAGGTCGCCATCGATTATTTCCGGCGCTCACGCGATCTGGCGAAGTCTATCCATCATGGCGAAACGGTCAATTTCGCGTTGATGGGGCTGGTGCGGATTTATGCGGCGCAGCGCGATTTCGATCTGGCCCTGTCCTATCTTCGACAAGTGGTTCCAGTGGCCGGGACTTCGCTTGGCGATGAACGATGGCGGTCCTCGGTGCTGGCGCAGTACGCTTCGATCTATAACAAAATGCGTCGTTACGCGGATTCTTTGAAGTCCGCCGACGAGGGGTTCGCCATCACTCAGAAGACTCACGACGACCGGCTTGCGGCGTGGTTCCTGGAAGTCCGCGGCGAAGATCTGGACGGCTTAGGTCATACTCGCGAAACGATCCAGGCATATGAAAAGGCGTCGGAGATGTTCGAACGCATCGGGGCGGCGGATCAGCAATCGGCGGCGCTCGAGCACATCGCGCAGGAATATTTAGACCTGGGCGAAATGGGTCCCGCGCTTCGCGACGCGGAAAGAGCCGTGACGCTTGCGAGAAAAACGGCATCGTTGGATCTGATCTCGACCGCGCTGCTGACGGAAGGCCGCGTCTATCGCAGGCTCGGTCGCGCGCCAGAAGGCGAAAGCGCGTTTCTAGAAGCTATCGAGCTTCAAGAATCCTGGCGGGCGAAACTCGCGGGCGGAAGCACTGAAGGCCAGCACTTTTTCGAAAACAGGATGGGTCCGTATCGGGAACTGATGGAAATGCGCGTCGAGGCCGGCGACATTCCGGCCGCAATCGCCGCCGCGGAACGCGCCAGGGCGCGCCACCTGCTGGACATGGTGACTCAAGCCCGGCCGCGACGTCCGGCACGCCATGTCGCCAGAAGAACGGCAACGCGAAGCGGAGTTGGACCGGATTGCCGCCCAGCGGCTAGCGAAAGCGGACTCGAGTCCTCAGAATAAGGCCGCGTTTGAGCAGGCCGCCGCGGATCTCAAGTCGTTTCGCGCTGACCTGTATCTTCGTCATCCCGATCTCGGCGCACGTCGCGGCGAGAGCCGTCCGCTATCCCGCGACGAGATCGGCGCTCTGATTCCCGATGTCCGGACCGTGCTGGTGGAATATGTCGTCAGCGAGAACATGGACGCGTACGTGTTCACCATCGCGCGCGATAGCTTTGGGAAGCTCGAATTCTCCGCTCACAAGCTGCCCTATCGCGCGCCGGAATTAGAGCGCCGGGTGGAGCAGTTCCGGGCCGCGCTGGGAACCCGGGATTTGTCTTATCGCCGCGTTGCGAAATCGCTCTATCAGGATTTGGTGGGCCCCATCGAAAGCCAGTTGGCCCATCGCGCCGTGATTGCAATTCTGCCGGACGGTCCGCTGTGGAATCTTCCTTTCCAGGCGTTGATCGGAGCGGACGGGAAATACCTGTTGGAGCACGCCGCGGTATTCTATGCTCCTTCGCTCACGTCCATGCGCGAGCAGTCCGCGCGTCCGCGAGCGCCGAAATCGCCCGGTAAGACTTTGCTGGCCATGGCCGGCGGTGATCTTCCGTTCGCGCAACAGGAAGTCCTGGGTCTTAAGGCGATCTATGGTGCGGCCTCGTCGGCCACCTACACCGGAGCCGACGCCACCGAGTCCCGATGGAAGCAGGACGCGCCCAATTACGCCATCCTGCATCTGGCGACGCATTCCATTCTCAACGCGTCGAATCCGTTGTATTCGTACTTAGCTTTGAAGGAAAACAACGGCCAGGACGGCAAGTTGCAAGCGCGCGAGATTCTGGATCTGGACGTGCGGGCGGAACTGGCGGTCCTTTCGGCGTGCGAAACCGCGCGCGGGGAAGTGCTGGAAGGCGAAGGCGTATTCGGAATGAGCTGGGCGATGATGATGGCGGGCGTCCGCAGCGTGGTGGTGAGCCAGTGGAAAGTAGATTCCGCCAGCACCACCAAGTTCATGCTCGCGTTTCACCGCGGACTGGCGAATCACCTCTCCGCGAATGGCGAGTTACGGAACAAAGCGGAATCCCTCCGCCAGGCGTCGCTCGAATTATGGAAGACTCCCGAATACCAACATCCGTTTTATTGGGCTGGATTCCAGATGCTCGGCGACGGGCACTGATTCGTAATCGCGCTCATTCGTAGCGCAGCGCGATCAACGGATCGAGCCGGAGCGCCCGTCGAGCCGGCAGATAACTGGCCAGCAGCGCGACCGAGGCGAGGATCAAGGCCACCGATCCGAAGACCAGAGCGTCATTCGGTTTGACGCCGTAAAGCAGTGTCGCGATAAATCGGGTGAGGCCGAACGCCGCAATCAGTCCAATCGCTATGCCGATCGCGGCCAGTTTCATGGCCTGTCCTACGATCAGGTTGCGCACCGAGCCCGCGTCGGCTCCTAAAGCCAGACGAATGCCGAACTCCACGGTTCGCTGTTCCACCGAGTAGGAGATCAACCCGTATAGGCCGATGGAGGCGAGCAGGATCGCCGCAAAGGCGAATACGGCGAGCAGCAGCGTATTGAACCGGGTCCGAGCTGTTGATTGCACCACGATCTGATCCATGGTGCGGATATGCGCGGCCGGAAGATCGGCGAGGTTCTGAAACACCGCCGCCACCGGTGCCGAGAGCGAGAACGGGGGCACGCTGGTGCGCACCACCCAGGACATCGGGATGAACTTGTTATTGAGCGCCATCACGCCGTCGCGCACCTGCGGCAGAGGGACGAACATTTCCGGTTGAGGATCGCTGTTGAGTCCCCCGTCACGCGCATCGGCGACGATGCCGACGATCTCGCGAGCCGGTTCCGCGAACACGGGACCCATGCCGACGCCGACGCGCAGCCGCTGCCCGATGGGGTCCGCCTTGGGCCAATACTGGCGGGCGAAAGCTTCGTTGATAATCACCACACCCGGAGTTCCGGCGAGATCGCGCTGACTGAAAACGCGTCCGCGAATCAACTTGACCTGGAATACATCGAAGAAATGTTCGGACACATAGGCCCATCCCGCGCCACCGTGCGCCTGAGCGTCGCCGAGCGGGCGTCCTTCGATGACGAATCCGAGGCCGAGTCCGCCATCGAGCGGCAGATAAGAAGTCGCCGCCGCGCTCTGGACTCCGGGAATTGCTTCGATCCGGTCCACCGCCTGGCGAGCCAACGTCGCTATGGCTTCGGCTGTGTCGAAATGCGTTCCCGTGAGCGACGTTTCCATGGTCAGGACGTTATGCGCGTCGAATCCGGGAGCGACGTTGTGGAGCGCGGCGAAGGTCCGTATCAGCAGGCCGGCGCCAGCCAGCAACACGATCGCCAGAGCCATCTCGGCGATGACCAGAATGCTGCGTGCCAGGTTCTGGCGAAGGCTCGCGCCCGACCTCGAGCCACTTTCTTTCAAGGTCGAGTTCAGGTCGGCGCGCGATGCATTCAGAGCCGGGACCAGGCCGAACAGTATTCCGGTCACCAGCGAGAGCAGCAGCGTGAAAGCCAGCACAGTTCCGTCGATGGAAACACCCGACCCGTCTTTCCCGATGCGCGGAATATTGCCGGGGTTCACGGCCAGAAGCGCGTGCAGGCCGGCGATGCCAATGCCGAGGCCGAGGATTCCGCCGATCATCGATAGCACTACGCTTTCCGTAAGAAGCTGGCGGATGATTCGCGCCCGACCCGCTCCGATCGCCGCGCGGATCGCGATTTCGCGCGCGCGTCCCGAGGCCCGCGCCAGTTGCAGATTCGCGACGTTGGCGCAGGCGATCAACATCACAAATCCCACCGCGCCGATCAGCACCAGCAGCGCGGTGTGCGCGTCGCGAACCACGGTCTGCTGCATCGGTTCCACGGTGAATCCCGCTTTGGGGCCGAGCGCGCCTGGAAATCTACGCCGGAACTGCTCCGCCGCCAGATTCATCTCCGCCTTCGCGGCGCCGAGCGTAATCCCCGGCTTCAATCGCGCGGCGGTGAAGAAATAATGGGCGTGCTGGTTGCTGTTTGGATCGGCCTGAAATGGAAGATAGAGATCGGTGGGAGGATCGAAGGAAAATCCAGCGCCCAGGACGCCAATGATCGTGTACGGCTCGCCGCCGAGCGACATCGACTTGCCGATCGCGCCGGCGTCGCCTCCGAATCGCCTTTGCCACAGCCCATTCGACAAGACCACAACCCGCCCGCCGCCGGGCCGGTCCTCCGCGGCGGAAAAAGTCCGGCCGACCGCCGCCGGCGCGCCGAACAGATGGAAAAACTCATAGGAAACGTGGATGCCCTTCACCTGCTCCGGGCGGTCGCCTCCAGTGATGTTGACGCCCGGACCTCCGACATCGTATGCGGCTACGTCTTCGAGCGCTGCGGTCTGCTCCCGCCAGATGTTGTATTTCGGAACGGAGGCCACGGGAAAGCTGCCCTGCGGCGAACTATTCATCAGCATGACGATGCGATCGGGGTCGGGATAAGGCAGCGGCTTGAGCAAAACCGCGTTGACTACCGAAAAAATCGCGGTATTGGCTCCGATGCCGAGGGCCAGGACAGCGATCGCGGTCAACGCGAATCCGGGGCTTCGGAGCAGCATACGGATGGTATACCTGAGGTCGCGCACCATGGTGTCCAGCATTTGTGACTTAGACTGACTTGCGAGTTAAACGTTCCGCGAGAATCCTGGAAATTTCCAAGCCCTTATCGTAACAAGGCCGTATATTGAAGAGATGCCTGCACTGGATCTTCACGGCCGGGTGGCCGTTGTGATTGGCGGGACATCCGGGCTGGGGCTCGCCATCGCGATCGGACTAGCCGAAGCGGGAGCCGACGTGGCCGCCACCGGCCGCCGAGGCGATCTGGTGAATGACGCCGCCGACCGCATTGAAGCGCTGGGCCGGAGAACGCTCAGGCTGACGGCCGACGTGGTTTCGAGATCCTCTCTCGACAGCCTTCGCCATGCCGCCGTCGCCACTTTCGACCGGGTCGATATTCTGGTGAACGCCGCCGGCCGAATCTCAAAAACTCCGGTCAAGGAGATCAGCGCCGAAGAATGGGACGCGGTGCAGAATACCAACGTCACCGGGACTCTGCGCGCCTGCCAGGCCTTTTTTGAACCGCTGCGCGCGAGCGGACGCGGGCGCATTATCAACATCGCGTCCTTGAACTCTTTCGTGAGTTTGAACGGCGTCGCGGCCTATGCGGCGTCAAAGGCGGCGCTGGCCGGTCTCACCAGAAGCCTCGCGGTCGAGTGGGCGTCGAGCAACATCAATGTCAACGCCATCGCTCCCGGCGTTTTTCGAACCGATCTGAACAAGGATCTGCTCGATCACACCGCGCGTGGGTGCGAATTGTTATCGCGCACTCCGATGAAACGGTTCGGCTTGCCCGAGGAATTGACCGGCTTGGCTGTTTTGCTGGCCTCCGATGCCGCCAGCTTCATTACCGGACAATGCATCGCGGTCGACGGGGGATTTCTTGCTTCGGGCGCGAATGCGGAACCGGGGAGTTGACGTCGGATCAGTGCGTCATGGAGTAGATGATGTAATTGATCCCGTAGCGGTAGGCGAGGGTGGTCATCGCCTCGGGATACATCGGTGAATCCGCGTACTCCCAGGCGTCGCCGACGTCGGTATTGAAATTCACGGCTACCACCATGCGGTTCTTGTCGTCATACATGGCTCGCCACGCGGGCTGAGTGCCGGCCGGCTGCTGAACCACGATGTTTCCTCCAGGTCCGCGCCGCAGATGACGGGTGCCGGGGATGAAGGTCCGGTCCTTCGCTTGAATATCGTATAGCACGTGCATCACGGAATCGGATTCGTCGATGTCGGAGATTTCGTGGCCCGGAAGAACGCGCGCCATGGTTTCCCGAAACACTTCCCATTGTTCCGGACCCCAGAAATCGTCGACTACCAGGAACCCGCCGCGCAGGAGATACTCGCGAAGCCGCGACGTTTCCTCATCCGACAAACCCCACCAGCCGGTCTGCGTGGCATAAATCCAGGGATAGTCGAATAAATGATCGTCCGTAAGCCGGAGGTGCCGTGGATCGCCGGTATCGATTCTGGTCAGGCGCTGGATGCCGAGCGTGAAATGATCCTCAGCGTCGGGCCAGTCGACGATCCACCAGCCTTCCCCGCGCCCGTCGCGCGAGGCATATCCAAATCGCCGGTGGTATTGGGGCAGATCGGTATATTCGAGACGAATGAAATGGAATTCCGCGCCGCTGGGGAATACCGGACGGGGACCTTCATCGTGTCCCTCGAATCGAAAGCGTTGCGCGAACGCGAGAATTGTGACCAGGAGCATGCCCGCGACAATCAGAAGGCCGCTTTTCATCCGATGCCTTCCTCATTGTACGTTGCCGATTCACGTCCGGCTCGGCGATAATTTTCCCATGCGAAGCAGCCCCCTGGCGGCTGTGGCGATGCTGGCGGCTCTATCGAGCGCGGCGTGCCACAAACCCGCGCCCAAGATCGTGGTCCCGGAAGTGTTTCGCGTGAAATTCGAAACCTCGCAAGGAGATGTCATCGTCGAAGCGACCCGCGCCTGGTCCCCGCACGGCGTCGATCGTTTCCACGAACTGGTCCGTATGCGTTATTTCGATCAGGGCCGCTTCTTTCGCGTGGTCCCGGGATTTATCGCTCAATTCGGCGTGCATCGCGATTTCAAGGTGCACGATGTGTGGCGGAACTTTTTCATCGTCGACGATCCGCCGGTCCAGAGGAACCTGCGGGGAACGCTGTCGTTTGCCAAGTCTGGTCCGGACACGCGCGCTACGGAAATCTTCATCAATCTCGCCGATAACGCGATCCTGGACGATCAGCGTTTCGTTCCGTTCGCCAAGGTAATCTCCGGAATGGACGCCATAGACAAGCTGTATTCCGGCTACGGCGACATGCGGCCCGAGGGAAAGTACATCGATCCGGGCCGGGTGGAAGAGGAAGCAAACGAATATCTGGTGCAGCGCTTCCCCAAGCTCGATTACATCAAGCGCGCGGACTTCTTGCCGTAGGTTACTGCGAACGTAGCGCATCCGACGGATCGACGCGTGTCGCGCGCCGGGCTGGGAGATAACTCGCCAGCATCGCCGCGGCCGCCAACAGCGCGGCTACCACCAGATACGTCGCCGGATCGAGCGCGCTCACTCCGAACAACAGGGCGGTCATCAGGCGGGTCAGGCCGAAGGCCGCCGCCAATCCGAACGCGACCCCGATCGCGGTCAGCAGCAATCCGTGGCGCACGAACATTTGCCGTACGTTATTTTGCGACGCTCCAAGCGCCATGCGGATTCCGATTTCGCGGGTCCGCTGCGAGACCGAGTACGAAATGACACCGTAAATCCCTACCAGTCCAAGAAGGAGCGCCATTCCCGACGCCAAGGCCAGCATCACCAGCAGGAACGAAGTCCGGCCCATGGAGCGATCGTAAATCTCCTGTACGGTACGGACGTTGGCCAGCGGAAGGTCCGGGTTGACGCTCCAGATCGCCTGACGGACTTCATTCAGAAACGCCGAGGTCCCCGCCCGTGGACTGCGGATCACCAGCACCCCGCCGCGCTGCACTACCATTTTTTCATTCCAGAAATTGTCCCGCAGAAGCGGCCAGTAAACGATCCGCGGCGCGGGATGATCCACTCCATCGTCCCGCTCATTGGCGGCGACGCCGATAATCTCTTTCCATGGCGATGTGGAGGTCTCGCGAATCCGCTTCCCGATAGCCGTCGCGGGCTGGCCCCAATATTCCTTCGCCAGGTTTTCAGAAACCAGAACGTAGGGACGATCCTGATGCATATCGGTCCAGGTAAAATCGCGGCCGGCGACCAGGGGGCGGCCCATGGTCTTAAAAAAACCGGGAGAGATGAATTTGAATCGGCGAATGGGCGGCATCTTCCCTTCGGCCGCGGGATGATCCTCGACGAACATCAGATCGTTATCGGTATTGCCGTCCATGGTGACGGAATTCGTCAGGCTTGCTGAAGCGGCTCCCGGGATGGCAGCGAGTTTGTCCAGAACTTCGTTCTCCATCTGCAATACTTTGAGCGAATCGGGAACCTGCGACTCGAGAATCGAAATCCGCAGCGTCAGGAGTTGTTCCGGCGATTCGAATCCGGGCTGCACCTTGCGCAGCGATTGAAAACTCCGAATCATCAAGCCGGAGCTGATCAGCAGCACTAGCGCGAGGGCCACCTGCACCACGACCAGAATGCTGCGCGCGCGATGTCGCTCCCGTCCTTCACTCAGGCTCCGCCCGCCTTCGCGCAATACGGTTCCCAACCGCGGACCGGCATACTTGAACACCGGAACCAGACCGAACAACGCGCCGCACACCAGCGACAACGCGAGCGTGAACAACAGAACCATCGGATCGATCCCGATCTCCGTCATACGGGGAAGATTCGACGGCGCCATGGAGACGAGCAGACGTAAGGCGGCATACGCCACACCCAGGCCCAGCGCGCCACCCAGTAGTCCCAGGGCGATGCTTTCCGTCATCAATTCCCGCGCGATTCGGCTCCATCCGGCGCCCAGCGCCGCGCGTATCGCCAGTTCCTGCTGGCGTCCTTCGGCACGCACCAGCAATAGATTCGCGACATTCGCGCACGCGATGAACAGCACGATCCCCACGGTGCCCATCAATACCCACAGGACCTTGCCCACATCTCCGATGACGTCGTCCTTCAAGGGATGCGTGTTCGGACCAAGGCGGGCATCTTCCAGCATCTTGTTGTTCATGCCCGGCGCGGGAGGAAACTTCGAGGGCAGCATGGCAATCATCCGTGTCTCGTCAGCGTTGGCTTGCGCCATGGAAACACCGGGCTTCAAGCGGGCAATTCCCTGGAAGCTGAAATTTCCGATGAAAACCTTGGAGCGATCGAGCTGCATGGGCAGGATCACATCCGGTTTCACATCCATAAACCAGAAATTTTCCGGCATCACGCCGATCACTTCGCGGGCCTTGCCGTCCATCACGATCCGCCGGCCCAGTATGGCGCGGTCTCCACCGAACCGCCGCTGCCAGTATCCGTACATCAGGATCACCGTTTCAGGACTGCCCGGTAAGTCGTCCTGGCGGCGGAAACTCCGTCCGAGTGCCGGCTGAACCCGCAGCACCGGCAGCGTCCCATCGGTAACATCCAGGGCGCGAATCTGCTCCGGCTCCGCAATCCCGGTCACGCTCACCGAGTCCCGGCGCCAGATACCAATGTCCTCGAACGTCTGATTTTCCTCGCGAAAAGTAAAATACGTTGCCGGCGAGGCATTCAATAAGCCGATGTTTAAACCTCCCGCCGTTTCCCAAACTCCGACCAGTCGCGCCGGGTCGGGATAGGGCAACGGCTTCAATAGAACTCCGCTGATGACGCTAAAAATCGCCGTATTCGCTCCGATCCCGATCGCGAGCGTCAGCAGGGTGATGGCGGTAAACAACGGCGAGCGAGCCAGCCGGCGGAGGATTTGGGTGACTTGATTCGGTCCCATGGACGTTTATACGCCCGCGCGACAGGAAAGTTCGCCTCAATCGGTGGGAATTCTAGCCAGTCAATCTGTAAACCCGAGATCCGGCAGCGCTTCCGGGCTACGCCGCCGCCACCATTCGAGCACTCCGGCCAGATAGGTATAGACCACAGGAGTCAAATAAAGGGTCAATAACTGCGACACCATCAGCCCGCCGACCACTGCCAGTCCCAGGGGGCGCCGCGATTCTCCTCCGACACCGTATCCCAGAGCCAGCGGGACGGAACCTAACAGCGCCGCCATTGTGGTCATCATGATCGGACGGAATCGGATCAAGCAGCCTTGATAGATCGCCTCGCGCGGAGTCTTGCCTTCCTTGCGCTCCGCCTCGAGCGCGAAATCGATCTGCAGAATCGCGTTTTTCTTCACCAGACCCACTAACAGGACCAGACCTACGAAGGAATAGATATTCAGATCCGCCTTGAACAGGATCAGCGTCAGCAAGGCGCCAACCCCAGCCGACGGCAGTCCCGAAAGAATGGTCAGCGGATGAATGTAGCTTTCATAGAGCACGCCCAATACGATGTACACCACCGCGATCGCCACAATCAGCAGCAGCGTCAGGTTCTGTAGCGAGCTCTGAAACACCTGGGCGGTTCCGGTGAAGCTGACGTGCATGGTATCGGGCAGCGTCCGCACCGCGACCTGGGTCAAGCGGTCCACTGCCTGGCCTAGGGATACACCCTTCTTGAGATTGAACGATATGGTCACCGAAGGCAGAGTGCCGGTGTGATTGATGGTCTGCGGCATCACGTCTTCTTTTAACTTGATTACCGCGCTCAACGGCACCAGCGAGCCCTTCGGAGTACTAAAGTAAATCTTCGAAAGATAATCCGCATGTTGTTGATATTTCTGCTGGATTTCAAGCAGCACCTGATACTGATTCGTGCTGGAATAAATAGTCGAGCTCCATTTTGGACCATACCCGCTATAGAGCGCGCTTTCGATCGCCCGGGCGTTCAATCCGAGCGACGCGGCGCGATCCCGGTCCACCACCAGGTTCACCCTGGGGCTGCGGATTTGGAGATCGGTGTTCACGTCGGCCACGAAATCCCGCTCGCGGGCGACGGCCGCTTCGAGCCGCCGCGATTCGCGGGCCAGCGCTTCGACGTCGGAGCTTTGCACCGTCAATTCGTAGGACGCCGCCGATCCCCTGGTCCCGATGTTGATCGCGGGAGGGATTCTCAGGATGGCCCGAAACCCGGGAAATCGTGAAATTTTCGGCCGTAGAGATTCGACGATCTCGGTGACGTTCTGGGTCCGCTGGTCGCGCGGTTTCAGAAGAATGCTCTCATTGGCGGTATTTCCGCTGGCGCCACCGAATCCCCCGCCGACCGTCGCCAGCATGTAATCGAGATTCGGGTCCTGGCGCACGATATCGGCGATCTGCCTCTGATACTGGACCATCTGGTAGAACGACGTCCCCTCCTGGGCCTGGAGACTGATGGAAAGCTGATCGTTATCGCCATCGGGAATGAACCCCTTGGGCACCACCTGAAACAGATAAAGCGTCAGGCCGATGATGGCGAAAAAAGTCACTCCCATCACCGGTCGGTATTGCAGCACTCCGCGCAGAGTCCATCCGTACAGATTCCGGAGCAGATCGAAGAAGCGTTCCGTCGCGCGATACAATGCGCCGTGCTCGCGGGTCGGGACGCGGATCAGTCGGGCGCATAGCATGGGCGTGAAAGTGATGGAAACGATGCCAGAAAACAGAATCGCGGAGACGATGGTTACCGCGAATTCGCGAAACAAACGTCCCAGAATTCCGCCCATGAAAAGGATCGGAATGAACACCGCGCCCAACGATACCGTCATCGACACGATAGTGAAGCCGATTTCCTTCGATCCCTTGAGCGCAGCATCGAAGGGCGTTTCTCCCATCTCCACGTGGCGCATGATGTTTTCGAGCATCACGATCGCGTCGTCGACTACGAAGCCCACCGAGAGAATGAGGGCCATCATCGACATATTGTCGAGCGTGAAATCGAGTACGGCCATCACCGCGCACGTACCCAGCAGGGAAAACGGCAGGGCGAGGCTCGGAATCAGAGCGGCCCAGACATTTCGCAGAAAGAAACAGATCACCCCGACGACCAGAATTACGGTCAGCAGCATGGTGAGCTGAATATCGCGAAACGCGAAGCGGATGTTGTTCGACTTGTCTCCGCGAATCTGCAGATGCGCCGCGGGAGGAAGCGCCGCGTTGAAAAACGGAGCCAGCTGGTTGATCTTGTTCGTCACCTCCACCGTATTCGAGCCCGGTTGCTTGAACACGATGATGGTGATGGCGCGCTTGCCGTGATCGTAGGTGTGATAAACCCAGGACGCCTGTTTATCGTCCTGGACGCTGTCGATCACTCGCGCAAGGTCCTTCAAGTAGACGGGACGGCCGTTGCGCTCGGTCACCACCGCGTTGCGGAACTGCTCGGCGTTCATCAACTGCCCGTTGGCATGCAGATTGAACGCGATGTGCGGCCCGTACAGTTCGCCGAGCGGGCTGTTCACGTTCCACTGATTGAGTGCGGTATCAACGTCGTTCAATCCGATGTGGCTCGCGGCTAATCTGTCCGGGTCCACTTGCACCCGCACCGCGTATTTCTGCTGCCCGCCGATCTGCACCTGCGCGACGCCATTGATCATGGCGATTCGCGGCGCGATCACCGTCTCGGCGTACTCGTCGAGCGTGGACATCGGCAAGGTGTCCGATATCAGTGAGGTGAACACAATGGGCGCATCGGTGGGATTCGTCTTTCGAAACGACGGCGGCGCGGGCATCCCCGGCGGCAATAGCGGTACCACCGCGGCGATGGCGCTCTGCACATCCACGGCGGCGCCATCCACGTCGCGATCCAGATTGAACTGCAAAGTGACGTTCGAACTTCCCGTCGAGCTCCGCGAGGTCATCGAATCGACGCCGGCTATGCTGGTGAACTGCCTTTCGAGCACGGTGGCGACGGCCGACGACATGGTCCCCGGATCTGCTCCGGGCAGGCTCGCGCCGATGTTGATGGTCGGATAATCCACGGCGGGCATGTCGCTGACCGGCAGCGACACGTAGGCCAGGCCGCCGAACATCGCGATGCCGAGCATCAGCAGACTGGTCGCTACCGGTCGCCGAATGAAAAGTTCCGAAAGATTCACCGTTCCCCCGCGGCCGTTCCCCGCTCCCACGCGCGAACTTAAACGTTTGCAGTCGACCGCATTTCGCTCAAAACGCCTTCCCGAAATCGTGCCCGCAAAACCTTCTTATCAAACTTCCCCACACTAGTCTTGGGAATCTCGGCGACGATCGCCCATCGCTCCGGCACCCACCACTTGGCGACGCGCGTCGCCAGAAATGTTCGAAGATCGTCGATCGTGGCCCGCGATCCGGGCTTCAAGACCACGCACGCCAGCGGACGCTCATCCCAGCGCTCATCGGGAACACCGATCACTCCGGCCTCGACCACGTCCGGGTGCGCCATCAGTTGACCTTCCAGGTCCACCGAAGAAATCCACTCGCCGCCGGATTTAATCACGTCCTTGGCGCGATCTGAAATCTGGACGAATCCCATGGCGTCAATGGTCCCGACGTCTCCAGTCCGTAGCCAGCCGTCGTGAAATTTCTCCCCGGAATCGTCGCCGTAATAGGATCCGGTGATCCACGGCCCGCGCACTTCGATCTCGCCCAGCGACGTCCCGTCCCAGGGAAGGATGTCGTCGCCATCGGCCAGCCGCATTTCGATTCCCGCGACCACGCGACCGGTCTTCGATAGATAATCGACCTCGCGCTCCGGCGGCGTTCCTCGCGGCGGCATCGCGATGGCAGCAAGCGGACTGGTCTCCGTCATGCCCCACCCCTGCACTACCTTCACGCCGAAGCGGTCGTAATATTTCTGGATCAATACGCGCGGGACGGCCGCACCGCCGCAATTCAGCAGGCGAAGCGATGACAAATCGACCGGATGCGTCTCGCTGTAGCGCAAAATATCGTTGAGAATCGTTGGCACGCCCGAGGTCATCGTCGGACGCTGCTCCGCGATCATGCGGCAGAGTGGCTCGGCCTGCAGAAAGCGGCCCGGCATGATCATGTCCGCGCCGCTCATCCAGCCGAGGTACGGCAGTCCCCAGGCATTCGCGTGAAACATCGGAGGGATTAGCAGCAGCCGGTCGTTTTCGGAAATGCCGAGTGTTCCGCCCTGCCCCGCCGCGAACGTATGTATGAACGTCGAGCGGTGAGTGTAGGCCACGCCCTTTGGATTCCCGGTGGTCCCGCTGGTGTAACACATCGATGCGGCAGATCGCTCGTCCAACTCGGGCCATTCGAACCCCGGCTTCTCCGCGGCGATCAATTCTTCATAACTCACACTGTTCGGCAAGGACTTGTCGTCCTGACCGACCACGATGTAGCGCTCCACCGTTTTCAGATCCGGCACAACCTTCTGCAACACCGGAATTAAAATATCATCGACGATAATGATGCGATCTTCGGCGTGATTGATCACATAGGCGAGCTGTTCGGGAAACAGACGGATGTTCAGGGTGTGATTCACGGCGCCCATGCACGGAATGGCCCAGTATGCTTCCAGATTCTGCTGATGGTTCCAGCAGAATGTGCCCACGCGATCTCCCGCGCCGATTCCAAGCCGTTGCAGAGCCGCCGCCAGTTGTTCGGTCCTTCGGGCAACTTCAGCGAAGGAAGCCCGTTCCGTTCGATCGGCATGATAGCTGATCACTTCACTGCCGGCGTGAATCTTGGCGCCGTGCCTGAACAGCATCGTCAGGGTCAGCGGAAAATCCTGCATGGTCCCGAGCATGCAGTTGAGTATATTACGGCGTCAAACCCCTTGCGCGAAACCGCTCGCGGTATCATCTGATTCGTGCCTTTTACAAATAGCGGCGGATGCAGAATCCATTGGGAAGAGTCCGGTGCCGGGGATCCCTTGTTGCTAATCATGGGACTGGGGTATTCGCTCGAAATGTGGCACCGCACCCGACCGGAGGTGGCGAAACGTTACCGGACGATTGTCTTCGACAATCGCGGAGTCGGGATGAGCGACGTTCCTCCTGGTCCTTATCCGATTGCCCAAATGGCCGATGACGCGGCGGCGGTGCTGGACGCCGCCGGTGTCGAGCGAGCTCACGTTTACGGAATTTCAATGGGTGGAATGATTGCGCAGGAGCTTGCGCTGCGGCATCCGGAACGAGTAAGGTCGCTGATTCTGGGCTGCACGGCCTGCGGGGGGCCTAAAGCTGTCGCGGCGAGCCCAGTGGTGATGGCGACCCTGATGGCTCGCGCGACGATGTCGCCTGAAGAGGGTGCCGAGGCCATGGTCCCGTTCATCTATGGCAGCTCGACTCCGCGCGCCCGCATCGACCAGGACTTGGCGATCCGTCGGAGAACTTTCCCTCAAGCCGCCGGATATCTGGCGCAGGTGCAGGGAATCGTCGCGTGGAGCGCCTGCGACCGGATCGGATCGATTCGCGTTCCCACCCTGATCCTGCACGGCGAGGAGGACCAATTGGTGCCTCCAGCCAACGGACGCATGCTGGCGGAACTGATCCCCGGAGCCGAGTTGACTATGTTCGAGAGAGCGAGCCACATCTATCCCACCGACGAACCGGAAGCGGCCAATCAAGCAGTCCTGGGCTTTTTAGCGCAGTTGAAATCGACATAACTTTCGCACTCGCCAACCGCGAGTGGAGAGCCTTGACCTCGAAACAATTCCATGTTACGTTTGCGCAACTGATCTCTCTGTTGAGGCAGAATCGCTGTTCCCGGTAGCAAAGAGGAGAGCGTTACTCCATGAGGACATCAAAGAGAGTAGCCTGCGCTGTTCTATTTCTTTCCGGTGCAATTGGGATTTACGCGCAAAGCGAATCCGCATCGGTGGTGGGGACTGTTTCAGACTCGTCGGGCGCTCCCATTCCCGGCCTGACGGTAACTATAAAGAACTCCAGAACGAATGCGACCGTAACGCCGCAGACGTCCACCGACGGAAACTATAGCTCCCCGCCATTGCAACCAGGCCCATATGTTGTATCGGTGGAGGCCCAGGGATTCACGAAAGTGATCCAGAACGTCAACCTGGACGTGGACCAGCATGCGCGGATCGATTTCGCTTTAAAGCCGGGGCAAGTATCGGAATCGGTGACCGTGGAAGCGAACGCGGCGATGCTCGATACGCAGAGCGCGACGCTCGGAAACGTGCGCACGTCGCAAGCTGTGAACGATCTTCCCTTGAACGGCCGGAACTTCATGATGCTGACTTACCTGACGCCGGGGACCAGCAGTTCCGGCAGCGGCTATACCATGTCGCGCGGTGCCAGCAATCAGCTTGGACTGCAGGGCGTGTCGGTGAACGGCATCCGCAATGGCGACAGCACGGAATATTTCGACGGGATCCAGTCGCAGGATAACGAATACGGTGCCATGATTCTGCTGCCGCTACAGGACGCCATTCAGGAATTCAAGATGCAAACCAGCGGCCGTGACGCGACCACCGGACGCACCGGCGGAGCGGCGGTCAACCTGGTTACGAAGTCTGGAGGGAACGAGTTTCACGGTTCTGCGTTCGAGTTTTTCCGCAACTCCGACCTCGACGCCCGGAACTATTTTGACCCCGCGCAGATCCCGGCATTCCATCAGAACCAGTTTGGCGGCAGCCTCGGCGGACCGATCGTGAAGAACCGGACGTTCTTCTTTGTCGACCTGCAAAAGTCTTACACCATCCAAGGCCAGTCTTTCATCGCCACCGCGCCTACCGCGCTCGAGCGGGCAGGTAATTTCACCGAGATTCCGAACATCATTTACAATCCGTTCACTACGGCGGTAGCGAACGGGGTGACCACGCGACAGCCTTTCGCCGGCAACGTAATCCCACCATCGATGCTGAGTTCGATCGGCAAGGCGATTGTGGGGCTGTTCCCGTCGCCCAATCTCCCCGGTCTCGCTAATAATTACTCGTCGAATCCGCCGCGAACGCTCGCTCCGATTCAGGGCGACCTGCGCATCGACCACCGTCTTGGCGACAAGGACCAGTTGTTCGGCCGTTATAGCAGCTCGCATTCTGGCAATATCGTGAATCCCGGCTATTTTCCGCAGTATGCCGGCGGTCCCATCTTCCCCGGAAACTATACTTCGGACGGCAACCAGGTGGTTCTGGGCTATACGCACGTCTTTTCGCCGTCGTTCCTTTCCGAGTTCCGAGCCGGATACTCGCGCATCGACAATACCGGCGTGAACTTCGATCAGGGCACCAATTTTATGGACCAGATCGGCATCCCCGGCATCGACGGCTACGGCTATCAGTGGCAGGCGGTGGCCGCGTTCGCCATCACCGGATGGTCTCAAGTGGGCGGCTCCGGCAACATCCCGTTCGTGAAGGCGACCAACAATAAACAATTCAGCTGGCACTTCAACTGGATCCACGACCGGCATTCGATCAAGTGGGGGTATGACCTGTTTCGGCGCGGGATGAACACCGTCCAGATGGGCTCGCCGTCGGGCAGCTTCAGCTTTACCGGTCAGTTCACTCAGAATCCGGCGAAGGCGGCGGGCACCGGCAGCGGCTTGGCGGACGCGCTGCTCGGGCTCGATTCCTCGGCGTCGCTGTCGGTCTGGCAGGAAACCGGCACACGCCGCTGGGAACATGGCCTGTACATCCAGGACGATTATCGGATCACCAACAAGCTGACGCTCAATCTAGGGTTGCGCTACGAACTAACCACGCCGTGGACGGAAATCCATAACCGCTTGGCGAACTTTGTGCCGTCACTGAACAACGTGTTCAAGGTGGCATCGTCGCAAATCCCGCAGGATACGATGTACGACGCGAACTACCGTGACTTCGAGCCGCGTTTCGGCCTGGCTTATCAGTTGACTTCGAAGACGCTGATCCGCGCAGGTTACGGAATTTTCTACGATTTCACCAGTGAGAGCGTGAACTCGCTGGGCAACAACAACGCGCCGTTCGCTGGAAATCTGTCGATTGTGAACAACGTGACCGCCACCAATCTGACCACCGGCATCACCCCGCTCTCGCAGGGCTTTCTGCCCTATCAGCCGATCGGGCAATTCCTGACGGCGGGAACCAGTGTCAGCTATTTCCCGCGCAACGATCCGGACGCGATGATCCGCCAGGCTAACGTTTCGATCCAGCAGCAGATCACTTCAGACACGGTCTTGACGATAGCCTATGCGGGAACCCAGGGCGAGCATCTGACAATTTATCCGAACATTAATCAGCCGGTGCCAGGCACTGGCGCAGCCGGTCCGCGACGCCTCTACCCGGTATTTTCCGCCATCACCGAGATCTCGCACGGAGAAAGCTCCTCTTACCATGGCCTCCAGGCCACGCTGGAACGCAGGTATTCGCATGGTCTTGCGTTCCTCGCATCCTATGCGTGGGGACATTCCATGGACATTACCAGCACCACGGCGGGCGGCGGCGTGCAGAATCCGTTATGCGAAGCGTGCGATCGCGGGCCATCGGATTTCGACATTCGTCATAGCCTGGTGGTCAGTTGGAGCTATGAGCTTCCCTTCGGCAAGGGTAAGGCCATCGGCAAGGACTGGGCGGGCCCGATGGACTACATCTTCGGCGGCTGGAAGCTCAACAGCATCGATACGTTCCAGAGCGGCTCGCCGTTCACCGTCAACTCCGGCGCCAATACCGAAGGATCAGGCGGCGGAACGCAGCGCGCCGACGTGATCGGCAACTGGCATGTGCCGAATCCGGGACCCAGCCTGTGGTTCAATCCGGCCGCCTTTACCGCCCCCGCGGCTTTCACTTATGGCGACTCAGGGCGCAACATCATTGTCGGCCCGGGAACGAATCAGATCGATCTGTCGCTATTCAAAACCGTCCCGCTAACGTGGCGTGAAGGAATGCGGCTCGAATTCCGCGCCGAGGCTTTTAATTTGTTCAACAAGCCGCAGTTCGATAATCCCAATGAATCGGGAGCGGTCGCGGGCGCAGCCACCATCGGCGTGGCAGGCGCGGGGACGATCAACTACGCCGGTAACCCGGCCTTCTTCCAGCGCACCTCGCGCCAGATCCAATTGGCGTTGAAGCTATACTTCTAGGTAAAGTTCCAGGGAGCGGATGGTTCCCGCCTTAAGTCCAAGTCAGCCTTAAGAGCACACGGAAGTCGAGGAGGACTCTTAGGTTGGCCGATGTAAGGCTTCCGAAGCGCCTGCCCAATCGATGGCTGATTGCGGTTGCCGCCGTGGTGATGCAGGTCTGCCTGGGTTCGGTCTATGCCTGGAGCGTCTTCACCAAGCCGCTGATGGCCCTTTCCGATCAGGTCTGGAGTTTGACTCAGGTTTCCGCGACCTTCACGGTCGCCATGGTGTTCCTTGGCATCGGAACCGTGATCGGCGGCTGGTGGCAGGATCTGAAAGGTCCGCGGGTCGTCTCCATTGTCGCCGGAGTGCTCTATGGATCCGGATTTGCCATCGCCGCGCTCGGCGCACGGGTTCATTCCCTTCCTCTCATCTACACCGGATATGGATTGTTCAGCGGCCTGGGAATGGGCATGGGTTACATCTGCCCCGTGGCTACGATCACCAAATGGTTTCCAGATCGCCGCGGGTTGATGACCGGAGCAGCGGTGATGGGCTTCGGCGCTGGCGCGCTGGTGATGAGTCCGATCGCGGCGCGGATGATTATCTCGAGCGGCGTGCCCCTGACATTTCTGGTATTCGGAATCGCGTACCTGATCCTGGTGGTCGCCGCCGCGCAGTTTTATGTCGATCCCCCACACGGCTGGCGGCCGAAGGGATGGCAGCCGACCACGGCAGTATCGAAAACGGCATCCCTGGTGCACTTTACAGCTCGCGAGGCAATGAAGACCGGACCGTTCTGGCTCCTCTGGCTGATGCTGTCACTGAACACCTCGGCCGGGATCATGATTATGAGTCAGGCCTCGCCGCTGGCCCAGCAACAGGCCGGAGTCAGCGTGGTGGAGGCCTCCACCATCGTCGGATTGATATCTGTATTCAACGCGCTCGGCCGCGTCTTCTGGGCCTGGGTTTCCGATTATCTAGGTCGAGCAGAAGTGTACTTTGTCTTGTTCGCCATCCAGGTATTTTTGTTTTTCGGGTTGCCGGGAATCCATCGGGAATTGATCTTCACACTATTCGTCTGCACCATCGCGCTCTGTTACGGCGGAGGGTTTGGTGTCATGCCCTCCTTCACGGCGGATCTTTTCGGGTCGAAATACGTGGGAGGAATCTACGGCTGGATTCTCATGGGCTGGGGTTTCGCGGCGATTCCCTCCCCGTTGTTGATCGCCCATATCCGGGAAACCACGGGCACTTATGAATATGCGATCTTTGTGATCGGCTTCGTGATGCTGATATCGTTGGTCTTCCCGATTCTGGCGCGCCGGGTGGTCAAGAAGCGAGCGGCGACCACCAATCCGCCGGTGGAAGCGCGGCCGTAGGGCTGAGTCGCGGACAATAATCCCGGTTGCGGACAATAATAGGGTTCGATGTTCTACCTGTTCCACCTCTTCCGCTCGTTTCTGCCGACCCATAACCCCATCGGATTCGGCGCGAGCGACTTCGTGGAACTGGCGCTGGCGCTGTCTCTGGCGGCATTTGCATGGTGCTCGCGATGGACCGAAATACTTCGCAAGTTCGCCGCGCGAACGGTGTTGTGCATGGCGGCGCTGGCGATCCTCCCCGTCGCGCTCCGCCTGGCGCTGCTTCCCGCGCATCCGATTCCGACCCCCGCCGTGCTCGACGATTTCAGTTTCGTGCTGCTGGGGGACACCATCTCGCATTTCCGGTTTGCGAATCCGGCGCATCCGATGCATCAATTCTTCGAGACTCTGTTCGTTCTCCAGCAGCCCACCTACAGCTCCATTTATCCCCCCGGGCAAGGGATCGCGCTGGCCATCGGGCAGTGGATTTTCGGCAATCCGTGGGCGGGCGTTGCCATGTCGATCAGCGCATTTTGCGCCCTTTGTTATTGGATGCTCAGAGGCTGGATCTCACCAGGATGGGCGCTGCTGGGTGGCGTTCTAACGGCGATCGAATTCGGTCCCCTGAGCCAGTGGATGAATAGCTTTTGGGGCGGCGGCGTATCGGCCTGCGCGGGATGCCTGGTGTTCGGAGCGTTGCCCCGGCTGCGAACGCAGTACCGGATGCGCGATGCCATATTTCTCGGCCTCGGACTCGGAATTCAAGCGATGACGCGGCCCTATGAATCGATTTTCCTGCTGCTCGCTATGATTTTGTATTTCCTGCCGGTGGTGGCGAAGCGCGATGAGCTTCACGCATTGGCGCGATGGATTCCCGTGGCCACGCTCGCAACATTGCCGGCGCTTGGACTGATGCTGATCCAGAACAAACAAGTCAGCGGCAGTTTCACGACGATGCCCTACATGGTCAGCCGCTACGAATACGGACTGCCGACCACGTTCACGTTCCAAGCTCTGACGACGCCGCATCGCGAACTGACGCCGCAACAGCAGCTCGGCTACGACGTTCAATCCGCGGAGCACGGCGTCAAACCGGAGACTGCGGCATCGTACTTCATGCGGCTGGGCCGCAGGATCCGGTTTTACCGCTTCTTTTTTCTCGCACCGCTATATCTGGCTTTTCCGGCGGCGTTGCTGCTCCTGCGCGAGTCGAAATATCGGTTCGTGTTCCTGACCATTTTGCTGTTCGCGCTGGGCACGACATTCTATCCGTATTTTTATTCGCACTATATTGCCGCGGTCGCTTGTCTGATGATCCTGCTCAGTGTGGCTGCGCTCGACCGGCTGGAGCGCTGGACCATCCGCGGCTATCCCGCCGGCCGCGACGCCGCGCGCCTGATCCTGTTTCTATGCCTGGCGCATTTCGCCTTCTGGTACGGATTGCACGCCGCTGGGAACGAGTATTTTTCGCGACTGATGTGGCAATACGAATCCTGGGACGCGATCAACTCGGGCGATCCACAGGGACGCATCGCGATTCATCGCGAACTCGCGGCCATGCCCGGCCAGCAGCTCGTGTTTGTTCGCTACGGTCCGCGGCACGCCTTCGATGAGTGGGTCTACAATGCGGCGGATATCGACGCGTCGAAGGTTGTCTGGGCGCGCGATCTCGGCCCCGAGGAGAATCAGAAACTGCTGCAATACTATCCTGCCCGCAAGGCTTGGATCGTTTATCCCGACCTTCACCCGATGCAGTTGATTCCCTACCAGAAGGCTCCCGCGCCGGTCGACGTTCCTCGTCCCGAGACGAAACCTCCGGCGGCTCCGGCGCGTCCCGGTTTGCACTTTGAGGAAGTCCATTAGCGGCGATGATCTCCCTCTTATTTCATTCGCTGGGGCCACTTGAGAATCCGCTGGGATTCAGCGCCAGTGATTTTGTCGAGCTTTCTTTCGGCCTCGCGCTGGTGCTGCTCGCGCTGCTTTGGCGGCCGCTTCTATTCCCTGCCTTTTCTCCACTGGCGCGACGAACCGCCTGGTGCATGCTGCTGCTCGCCGCGCTTCCGGTCGCCCTGCGATTGGCACTGCTTCCGCATTACCCGCCACCCGTCCCCGATATCTACGACGAATTTGGCCATCTCTTCGTCGCCGACACGCTGCGCCACTGGCGTCTGGCGAATCCCGCGCATCCTCTGCATCAGTTCTTTGAGACGTTTTTCATATTGCAGCAGCCGACCTATAGCTCCATTTACCCCATAGGCCAAGGATTGGCGCTGGCGATCGGGCGCGCGCTGTTCGGGAATTCGTGGGCAGGCGTCATTCTTACGACCTCGGCATTCTGCGCCCTATGTTATTGGATGTTGCGCGCCTGGGTAACTCCCGAATGGGCGCTGGCCGGAGGATTTCTCTCGGTTTTCGAATTCGGGCCCTTGAATCCCTGGATGAATAATTATTGGGGCGGATCGCTGGTGGCCGCGGCGGGGTGCCTGGTGTTTGGGGCGCTACCTCGCTGGCGCGAGCGAGGACAGCTGCGCGACGCAGTCTTGCTCGGCATCGGACTGGCGGTGAACCTGTTGACCCGGCCGTATGAATCGATCTTCCTCGGCTTGGTCGTCCTGATCTATTTTCTGCCGGCATTGCGAAAGTTCCGCGATCTTCGGCCGCTGTTGCGAACCGTTCCCGCGATCGTCCTGCTTCTCGGCCTGGCGGGATTCGTCACGGCCCTGCAGAACCGGCGAGTCACCGGTTCCTGGACGACGCTGCCCTACACCTTGAGCCAATACCAGTACGGAGTTCCGGCCGCGCTCACCTTTCAGACTGATCCTGTGCCACATCTAGCGTTGACGCCGCAGCAGGAACGTGAATATGAATTGCAGAAGTCATTTCGCAACGGAGATCGCGAGACACTCGAATCGTATCTGCTCAGGCTCGAATACCGGGTGCGATTCTACCGGTTCTTTTTTCTGGTTCCTTTACTTGCCGCGCTGCCCTTCTTCGTTTTCGCGATGCGGGAATTCCGGTTTGCCTGGGTCGCCGGGACCGCCGTGCTATTCGCGCTAGGCGTCAACTTTTTCCCGGCGTTCCAGTTCCACTACCTGGCGGCGATCACCTGCCTCTTCGTCCTGATGAGTGTGGTTGCTCTCGAGCGATTGGCGCGATTCAGCAAGGAAGCGTCGCGCATTCTCTTTTTCCTGTGCATCGTCCACTTCGGTTTCTGGTACACGCTGCACGTGTTCGCGGGCCGCGAGTTTTCCCAGGCTCTGCTGCGACATGAAACCTGGGATGGACTCAATCTGCCCACGCTCCCGAGCAGGTCCGTAGTGAACCAGGAATTGTCGCGGATCCCTCGCAAACTGCTGGTGTTCGTCCATTACGAGCCGCAACACATTTTTCAGGACGAATGGGTCTACAACGAAGCCGACATCGACGCCTCGCGAATTGTCTGGGCGCGTGATCTCGGGTTCGAGGAAAATCGGAAGCTGCTGGACTATTATCCGGATCGAGTGGTGTTGTTGCTAGACCCGGACTCGCAGCCGCCGCGCATCACTCCGTACGCGCGTTAGGCGCTCTGAGTTAACGACGACGGCAGCAGCTTTTGGAGCCCTGCAAGATATGTCGTCAGGTGATGAGCGTAGGTTATATCCAGGGGTTTGAAACCGCCATGCACCAGTGTCTCCTGTCCGGCGTGCTCGTATAGCGGCGGAAGCGGCACCTGCGGAACCACATCCATAAAATTGACGATCCGATGGCACTCCGGGATCGCCGCGTTGATTTTCGCGGCTAAATCGGGAGCCGCCGTTCGCGGACCCGCCAACGTGTACAGCAGCGGAACAATGCCCGGCGTCAGCTTCTTCGCAATTTCAAAGCCCGCCAGAATCGCGAGCGCCCCGCCGAGACTATGCCCGGTCACCAGGACCTTTTGAACTCCGGCGCATTGCGCGAGCAACTGAGCCATGCTGCCGCGGATATTTTCATACACCAGTTGAAATCCCATGTGGACCAAGCCGGAACCCGGCACGGCCAGAAATGGCACCGGGACGGCGTCCACGTCATCGATCCAGTCCCAGATGGATTCGGTGCCGCGAATTGCCACCATTGCGGTCTTGGTGGCTGCATTCCACGCCACCAGGCCAAAAATGTTGCTTTCCTTCAGGGCGCTGCTGACGATGCGCTGCATTTTGGGAGCGGCCGCGGCCATCGCCGCCACGGCCTGTTGAGGATGCGCCTCAATGGTGCCCGTCAGTTGGAATCCCGCCGGTAGCGCCGGTTCGGGGGTGGTCATCACAACGTAGGCGGCATTGGCAGCCGTATACATCACATCGATCGCGAACTTGGGATCAAAAGCCATATCCGTCCCCTTTCAACTGAGACGCCGCGCCTGAAGTGTAGCAGATGGATTTGAAAATTGCGTTAGCCTATCGTGACGCGATGGGATATTTAAGGGTGTCGAGGAGCCATTCTCGATTCGCCCGCACGTCGTCGGTCAGGCGCCGGCAAAGCTCGGCGCGCTGCTCGAATAGCCTGTATCCGCCGGCCGGACGCAAATATCCGCGCGCGTGAGGATGCTGCTCAAATAGCGCATCCTCTCCTATTTCCGCCGCTTTTTTCTCAAACCCGCGACGATTCTCCAGCAGCGCTTTGACTAGAAACGGCATCAACGTTGAGTAATCCGCCTGCATGCTCTCGGTCGTCTGTTGATAGGTGTCCTTATCGACCTTGCCCCAAGTGACGGCCTCGGCCGGGGGACAGGAAGAAAGCGATCCGTCGGTGACCGGCGCCGTCACGATCTGCACGTCGAAGTTATAGCCGCGTACGTTGGGGATGCCAAGCACCTGGCCCAGGGCGGGCTCGGGCTGCAGATTATAGTTCTTCGGAACGCCGCCGCCCAAAATCATGGTCGCCAGCGCGTTCGGCGGATTGTCGAACAGTCCCCAGCGATGATAAGCGCACGCTTCGAATACTTCGGCGTGCAGGTCCAGATCGAATTGATAAGAATCGATCAGACCGGCCTGTTTCATCGCCCACAGCTTCATGGAATTGAGAAACACGCTGCCGTCGCCGGGCGCGCCGACGAAAATAGGAATAGCCATGCGATGGCACGTCGCCAGCAATCCCGGTTCGACGCCGGTGGCGCGTTCCTGCTGCGAATAAAGTTCGCCGAGGCGATAACGCAACTCCGTGCCGGTCATGGAACGTTGAAATTCGGGACGCTGCAACAGCGCCGTGAGGAACTTATCCTGATCGAGCAGGACGTCTTCATCAAACGCCATGTCGGTGACACGAATGGTGCGTTCGTCACGCAGCGCCCCGTCATCGCCCCAGATGGGCACCTCGAAAATCGGATCGCGATGGGCATTCAAGCTGCGATGGCCGTCGTGATAGCAGACCGCATCGGTGGTGCTCAGGTAGCCGATCCAGCCGGTTTCAAGCAGCGGAATCAGCCACGCCTGATGCTGACCGGAGACGGTGACGGGACCCGAAATCGCGAGCGTCAGCGGGCATCCCATGCCGATCGCCTGATCGAGAATCGTATAAATGCGGCGAAAAAATGCTCCGCCGAACGCGGGAAAACAGTGCGTGATCAGATCGTGAAGTGAATCGCATTCATCGACGCGGCGTACTCGCACGCGCCGGTCTCCGTGAGCAGGTTTCATAATTCGTGAAGGTTTATTGAAATTGTCGGCGGAAATCTTCCAATTGCTGCTTGAGCTGAGCTACTTCGCGTTCGAGCGCGTCCACCCGTTCCGCGATCCCAGGGCGTTCGACGCTCGTCGCGGATTCTTCGCTGGTATCCGGCGGACCGCCCAAGAGATGCGCCCAGCGTCCTCGCGGCGCTTTCGCGACCAGCGGATCAGGGTCGCGCGCAGCGAGCGACTCGAGACACCGCTCGACCTCTTCGAGATCGGCAAAATCATGCATTCGTTCAGTGCGGCCGCGCAACTCGCCTACGGTTTGGGGCCCGCGCAGCATCAGCACACAGAGCAGCGCAAGTTCGCGGCGGCCCAGGTTCAACTTTTCGCCCAGACGATGGGCAAACTTTTCCACGCGATGCCCCGCGCCGCTGATGCGAACGACAAGTCCCTTATTCTTGAGGAGTTCCAGCGCCTGAACTACCGTATCCTCATCGAAATTGACCACCGGCTCGCGGCTCGATTTTTGATTGCTCGCGGCCTGTAACGAATTCACCGTCAGCGGGTAGTATTCCGGTGTGGTCATATCTTTTTCGAGGAGCGCGCCCAGAACGCGCACTTCCGCCGGATGCAAAGTTTCCACTTCACTCAACTTAACCGATAGCGCCTCGCGGCGTCTATCGATCAGGGATTTAAGGAGCTAAAAAATGAAAAAGCTTTCGATGATGCTTATCGCGACTCTGGCCAGCGTTCTGCCCGCGGCGGCGCAGCAAAAGACACTCGATTGTAACGATCATAACGGCGGCAACCGCCTGGTCCGTCATTGCGAGATGAGGGAACAAACGATCGGATTCGCGGGACGCCTGTCGATCGACGGCGGCACCAACGGAGGAGTGACCGTAAAAGCCTGGGACAACGGCGGCGTTCTGGTCCGCGCGAAAGTCGAGGCGCAGGCCGCCGATCAGGGGACCGCGCAGGCTCTCGCGTCGCAGATTCGCCTGAATCTTTCGGCGGGCCAGGTTACGGCTTTGGGACCGGAACAGAATCGCGATCAAAACTGGGCGGTCAGCTACGAGATTTTCGTTCCGAGCCAGGCGGACTTATCCATCAAGACGAATAACGGCGGCATCACGATCAGCGACGTCCGCGGCGCGATTCAGTTCGAGGCGCAGAACGGCGGAGTGACCTTGAACCGCCTCGCCGGCGACGTCGAGGGTCACACCCAGAACGGCGGACTGCATATCGAGCTGGCGGGGTCGCGATGGGATGGAGCAAAGCTCGATGCGCGCACCACCAACGGCGGCGTGAACATTTCCATGCCGGAAAATTATTCGGCTCATCTTGAGACCGCGACCGTGAACGGACATCTGGACATCGTAATGCCGATGACGGTTCGCGGAGAAATCGGCCGGCGCTTATCCACGGACCTGGGCGCGGGCGGCCCGACCATTCATGTCGAGACCACCAACGGCGGCGTTAAGATCGGACGAGTGCTGTAGAGTCTAAGCCGAGGCCCGCATCGCCACGACTTTTTGAAGGATTACATCCACGCTGCAATTGCTGGCCGGAAGTAAGCGCACCTCGGGAAAGAATCCGGTGCACCAGAAGAACAAAGCCATTTCGGGACGGGCGACGCGGAATCGCCCTTCCGAATCGGTCTCCGCGTAGTTGAGATCAGCTCCCATCACCAGGACGCCTTCGATCGGTTCCCCGTCAATGGAGCGGACCGTGCCGCGAACCTCGGCCATGTTACGCGCCTTTAACGGAAGCGACGATCAGAGCCGCCAGATTCCACGCGACGACCACCGCGAACAGAATGTTGATGCGCGAAAGCAGCCGGCCGCGGCCGCCTTTCCAGCAATAAATTCCCAGCGCCACTGCGGCTACTTTGATCGCGAGCAGCGCCCCCAGCGGGTACGGCGTATACTCCAAAGCCATGCGCACCAAGGGGTTTCCTTCACGAACGCCATGCATCAGGAAAGCGATGGTGGTCATGAAGTCCAGAACCTGCAAGTAGGAATATTGCAATAGTAGCTGATTCACGGTGTTCGTCCCAATAAATATCTTACTCAATCTAGTCGGAACCCCCTAGATGGAAAAGGTGGCTTTAGTTCCAGGACGAACCCAGTCCGTTCCTGGTACCACCCTTGTAAACCCGTTATCGCCCCGTCACTTCGCGTATAACACGCAAGTAATTCTCACCGAGGATCTTTTTAACATCGCGATCGGTGTAACCGTGTTTCAGTAAAGCCGCAACCAGGTACGGCATTCTTGAAATGTTCTCCAGCCCCTGGGGCGGCGCGGTGATGCCGTCGAAGTCGCTGCCGATGCCCACGTGATCGATTCCGGCGATTTTCACCATGTGATCGATCTGCGTGACCACGTCGTCAAGGGTCGCCACCGCTTTATGTTGACCGGCGATCTGATCGCGATATTCCTTGGCGGCATATTCGTCGAGCGTCTTGGCGCTCGAATCGGCCGGCCCGGACGACAAATTGGAAATCGCCGCGTTCAAAGCAGCGGCGTCTTTGTGATTGATGAATCCTTCGCCGAAGTTGATCCCGATCACGCCGCCGTTCTTAGCCAGAGCTCGCAGCATATCATCGGTAACGTTTCGCGGAATATCGGAAATCGCGCGGGAAGAGGAATGCGACAGGATCACCGGCTTGGAGCTGACGGCGATCGCGTCATAGAAGGTCTTATCGGAGACGTGCGACACATCGACGATCATGCCCAGGCGGTTCATTTCGCGAACCACGCCCTTTCCGAACGGCGTCAGGCCATTGTGTTGGGGCTTGTCCGTGGACGAATCGGCCCAGTCATTGTCCTTGAAATGCGTCAGCGTCATGGCGCGGATGCCCAGCCGGTAATAGGTTCGGAGCACCGCCAGATCGTTGTCGATCTGATGCCCACCCTCGATCGAAAGAAAGGCCGCGATCTTGCCGGATTTGACGATGCGCTCGATATCGGACGCGGTGGTCGCCAGCTCAATCTGATCCTTGTGGGCGTCGAGCACGCTCTGCATTGCGTCGCGGAGTTCCAGGGTGCGGCGGACCGCCTCGGCTCCGGGATAAAAGACCGGAACCCATAGGGCGAAGAAAGGCGCGTGCATCCCGCCTTCGCGCAGCTTGGGGAAATCGACGTGCGCATAAGGCAAGCTCTGCGCCAGGTCAGCGTGTGCGATCAAGACGTGCTGGATGGTGTCGATATGGCTGTCGATTCCGATCGCTTCGGCAGCTGAGCTTGCGGGCATGCGCCATCAAGTCGTCCTGGGCAAAGCAAAGGGGAAGCGTCAGGGCGGTCACCAATAGGAACTTCGAAATCATAGGCGCTATTGTCACACTTTGCGGCGTGCCGCTTTACCACCCGGCATAGAGCGAACGGGGGTAGCGTACTATGTAAAGCCGCACCCGCGTCCTGCCGATAAATCCACTGTGGCGGAGTCTTATCTCGAAGTACGCCTGAACGCGCTGCGCCGCGCTCAGAATCCAAACGGCGGCTGGGGATATTTTCCCGGCAAACAGTCCTGGATTGAGCCGACGGCCTGGGCCGCGCTAGCGCTCCACGGGGAGCCGGCGGCGGATCGGGCTTGGACTTTGCTGAAATCCTGGCAGATGTCGAATGGGAGCTGGCGTCCTGCGAAAGAAGTTCAAATCGAAAGCTGGGCCACGGCACTTTGCGTGAATATCGCCTTGCTGCGGGCGGAATTCGACGAGCCTTGGCGCAAGGGCGTCTCCTGGCTGTTGGGATCGGCCGGAGTGGAATCGAACTGGCTCAATCGCGCAGCGGCAAGCGTGGGTTTGCTCGACGCGGAGCGCGATCTCTCCCTCAAGGGATGGCCCTGGAAGCCAGGAACGTCGTCCTGGGTGGAACCAACCGCCCACACCCTGATCGCGCTGAAGCGATCGCAAACGAAAGTATCGGGCAATGCGCTGCCGAGCCGCGTGACGATCGGGGAGAAGCAGCTATTGGACGTCCGGTCGAATGATGGCGGGTGGAATTACGGGAGCCGAGCGGCGCTCGAAGTGAACCTGCCGTCCTATGCCGAGACCACCGGACTCGCGCTGCTCGGGCTGCAAGGAAACGCCGGCGCGGCGAAATCGCTGGAGGTCGCAAAACGGATGGCGGACGACACACGGTCGCCGCTGGCGCGCGCCTGGCTGACCATCGCACTGCGCCTACATGGAGTGAAACCGCCGGCTCCTCTCGACCATCCGCCATCGGACGACATTTACATCACCGCGATTGAAGCTCTGGGCGCCGAGGGCGGCAATTACAGATTTCTGAAGACCGGAGGCGACGCTTGAAGATCACGCGGCGCGACTTTATTCCCATGGCCGGAGTGGGCCTGCTGGCCGGATACGCCGGCATCGAAGGAGCCAGACGCAAGCCTAATCGGATCACTGCCACGTCGGAGGTGGCAGTGATCAAGGCGGCGTCTTATTCCGACGATCTGGAGTCCCGGATGGTCGAAGGCATTAGGGCCTGCGGCCTGGACGTTCGCGGCAAGCGCGTGCTGCTGAAACCGAATCTGGTAGAGTTCGACCCGGCGACCTGCATCAACACCAACGTCGCCATGATCGCCGCGGCGCTGAACGTATTCCAGAAACTGGGCGCGTCGGAAGTCCTGATCGGCGAAGGACCCGGACATCGCCGCGACACCTATGCGCTGGCGGAGTTGGCCCGTTATCGCACCGAAATTCCGAAGTTCGATTCGATCTTCGTGGACCTGAATCGAGACGACGTCAGCCCCATTCAGGGTTTCGCCGACCGCGCGGAAATCTATCTGCCCAATACGGCACTGCGCGCGGATCTGATCGTCTCGCTGGCAAAGATGAAGACTCATCATTGGGCCGGCGCGACGCTCTCCATGAAGAATTTCTTCGGCCTGGTTCCGGGATGTGTCTATGGCTGGCCGAAAAACGAGCTGCATCACATCGGGATCGAGACGTCGATCGTCGAACTGACCCGCATCTTCCGGCGGAGTTTCGCGATCGTCGACGGCATTGTCGGGATGGAAGGAAACGGACCCATTCAGGGAACTCCCAAGCCAGTGGGCGTGATGGTGATGGGTTCCGATCTCCCCGCCGTGGATGCCACCTGCTGCCGTATTATGGGCATCGATCCCGCGAAGGTCGAATATCTGCGGCGCGCCTCGGACACGCTGGGCGTGACGGCGGAGAATCGCATTGAACAGCGCGGCGAAACGGTCGGGTCGGTACGGACCAATTTCGAATTGATCAAACAATTTCGCGATTACCGGCTGGCGTAGCCGCCTCGAGAGCAGGCTGAGACATCGCCGGACGCAAGGCGTCAATACCGAGCAAACGCGCGCCGCGACTTTCTCCCATTCCCCATCCGAGTACCGACATCCGCTGTGGATTCGCGCTGAACACGATGTGGAAACTGGCCGGGTCGTCCGGAGCCGCCGGCGGTTTGCCCTGACGCGGAGCAACCAGCGCGAGATATTTCAATACCGAATAAATGTCGCCTTCGTCCGGTAGCGTGAGGTCGAATTCCTGCGTTTGAAATCGCAAATGCGCGCCGCGTTCGGCCAGATGAAAGGCGAGAAACGCCGCGCAGTCGACCGCGGTCTCGAACCACGGTTCATTTTCAAGCGAAGCGTCGAGATCGAAATAGATCAACACCCGGTCATCCTGCTCACGCGCGAATTCGCGGACTTGCAGGTCGCCGGTATGGGCGGTTGCCTTCCAATCGACATGGCGCGCGCTTTCGAGCGCCTCATAAGGGCGGATGCGGTAGAAATCGTGGCCCCGGCCGCGTTGTAAGGCTTCCATCTCGCCGCGAACCGAAGCGAGCAGGCCTTCAAATCCAGGCTGGGGATCGAGACACGGATAGACCACGACGTCATGACGCGCGGTGACCAATTCGCGGCGTTCGGCGAAACCGAACGGGAATCGCGTCGAGAACTGAAAGCTGCGCTCGGAGTGCGCGCCGCGGCGGGCGAAATAGATTTCCACCGATTCTTCAACGACGGCACCGCCAGGAACCACCGGAAAATAGAGGATGGAATCGAAGCCGCTGCCGGGCGCGCCGGCCAGATGAATGCTGAAAGATGGAATCCACGATTTCAAATTCTTCAAGCGGATCCCGGTCCGGACTTTACGCCGGGCGGAAATATGCTCAGGCAGCACCAGGTCGAGTTCCAGGCCCGCGATCCCCAGGCGGCTGATGAATCCCGACACCAGCAGCGTGGACAGCATCGCGGCGAGAATCAGGAACAGCAGGTTATTCGCCGATAAAAACGCCGCGAGCGTAATGATCGCGAGCGTCGCCATGTAGGCCAGTCCGGCTCCGGTGACCTGTTGGCGCAGGCCTTGCGACCAGATTGATCGGACACGTTGCCACCAGGCGGCAAACTGCACACTTCAAGGCTAGCATCCGCGCCGGCATCGGACGGCGAGAGGCGATCTAAGTGCGCGCCCGCCGGTCGCCCAGCCGTACGCGCCCGATCGTGTTCACTAATTTGCGGTACGGAATCTTCTCGAGCGAATCGAAGCCGATCCATTCGCCGTCGCGCCAGCTGGACCCCTGCCAGCGCATCAGAATCGCCAGATGCTCCATGGACGGCGGATCTTCCCCGCCGCAAACCAGCGGTCATCTCCCGCAGACGATGATCCAGGGACTGCCCTGCCCCTGAGGTTTCGGATAACGAGAGCGGCAGCGCCGGCTGCCAGCATCCGCCGAGCATGAACCACAGCATGATTTCGTCTTCGCCGGGCGACGGCGTCACGGCGACGCCGTGCAAACGGTCGAGAGATTTTGCCAGGTCGCCGGCGAGCGCCTGTACCGCGATGATCTTCTCTACCCGTTCGTGCATCCGTTCGGCTTGTTCGAACTGCATCTCCGCGCTCGCCCGGTCGCGCGCGGCTTCCGCCGTTTCGAGCAGCGATGCACCGCTGGTTCGTAAAAAGTGCTCGACGCGAGAAACTTCGCCCCGGTATTCTTCCATTGAAACGGCCTGCTGGCATGGCCGGAGGCAGCGGTTCATCTCGCCATAAATGCAGCCGGGATGCGCGGGCGACGGCGCCAGATTCTCTTCGCAGCGGCGGATCTGAAACAAGTCGAGGAAGCCGTCTTCAAATCGCTCGGCGGCGGCGCGGCTCGCGAAAGGTCCGAAGAAAAGTCCCTTCCCAAGACGGGAAGTGATCATGGTTCTCGGAAATGGATTATCGAGAGTCAGGCGCACGAAAGCCGGAGGACGCAGGCGCGTGATGCGGGGCCAATCCTCCGGAAAATATTTTTGAGCCAGCCCAAGGTGAATCAGGGACGATTCGATTTGCGATCCCGTGGGCCAATACTCGATACGTTCGACGACGCCGCGCAAATTGAGGACGCGCGAGACGCGGTCGCGCTCGGACAGAAGACGGCGCAGCCGCCGCCGCAGCAAGGCAGTGCGCGCCAGATAGGGAGCGCCTTCGCTCGCCCAGAGAAGAAATACGGCGGGGCGATCGGCTATGGAATCGAGTTCGGAGGGCAGCGCGGTGACGGGTTCCCGCATCGATTCCGATTCTAGCAGCGGCGTTTCCTGTTGCGGCCCGGCGCGCTGCTCCACCATACTGGACCCAATGAAACGACGCCCGCAGCGAGCGCAAGGCCGGCCGGTTGAGAATCCAGTATCGCCCGCGCCCGCGTATTTCGCGCCCGTCGAAGCGTTTCTCGAACGATACGGCGCATGGATCGCAATCGCACTGGTGGTGCTCGCGACCGCGCGCATCGTCGCGACTTACAACACCTTCAGCTATACCTTCGACGAGCCGGCCCACATCGCCTGCGGAATGCAGTGGCTGGACCAGCACATCTACACCTATGAAACGCAGCATCCGCCGCTGGCCCGCTTGATGGCCGCGCTACTGCCGCGATTATTCGGCGCGCATAGCTGGAAACAAGCTACGGAATGGGACGAAGGGCTGGCGATTCTATCGAACGGCGGAAATATGGATCGGACGCTGGCGCTCGCTCGGGCCGGCATTCTGCCGTTCTTCTGGCTGTTGTGCTGGGTGACGTATTCCTGCGCGCGATGGATCGCCGGAACCGCGGCGGCCGTCGTCAGCCTGTTTCTTCTGACGATGACGCCGACCATCCTGGCGCATGCCGGTCTGGCGACCACCGACATGGGACTGACCGCGACCTTCCTGCTCGCGATCTATACCGGATGGCAATGGCTCGAGCAACCCACCTCGCCAAGGAGCCTCATCTTTGGAGGCGCGGTGGGTCTGGCGACGCTTTCCAAATTCTCGACGCTCGCATTCTTTCCGGCGGTGGCGCTAGTCGCGCTGATGTTCTGGTGGAGTTTCGAGCGGCCCACGCTGTCGCGCGTTGCTACGCTCGCGCGCGATCGGGCGGTCCCCTGTCTGATGGCGGTTCTGGTAGCGGCGGGCGTGATCTGGGCCGGCTATCGTTTCTCGTTCGGACATACGGCGATGTTTTCGTTCCCGGTCCCCGCTCCCGAGCTGTTCAGCGGGATGGACGAAGTTCGCAAGCACAACGCCACCGGCCATCTGACGTATTTGCTGGGCGCCGCGAATACCGTCGGCTGGCCCTATTTCTATCTGGTGGCGTTGGGCGTGAAGACGCCGCTGGCGATCCTGGCGCTGGGCCTTCCGGGCCTCGTGCTCCTGTCTTCGAGAAAGCGATTTGGCACCCGCGGATGGATCGCGCCCAGCATCGTGCTCGGCATTCTGATCGTCGCGTCGTTTTTTTCGCGGATCAAGATCGGAACGCGCCACGTCATGCCGGTGTTTGTCGCGCTGGCGATCGGCGGAGGCTGCGCTTCCGTCTGGTGGCTCCGACGCAGGGACCATCGCCGCCTGGCGCAAGTCGCGATCCTCATTCTGTTGCTGTGGGTGCCGGTCACCTCGCTGGCCGCGCATCCCGATTATCTGGGGTACTTCAACGCGATCGCTGGATCCAAGCCGGAGGATTTCCTGGTCGATTCCGATCTCGACTGGAGCCAGGACGTGAAGCGCCTCGCGCGCCGCCTGAAGGAGGTGGGCGCCACCGAGGTCGCCTTCAATCAATATGCGCCCGGCGACCTGCCCAAGCTGTTCGGCTTTCCACCGATTCATCCGCTGAACGTGAACGGACCGCAGCCCGGATGGAACGCGATCAGCATCACGCCCATGAAATATGGATTGTTTGGCGGCGACCGATACCTCTACGATCGAGGATTTCATTTCTGGCCCGAACAGGTTCAGCCGATCGAGAGGGTCGGAACCGGAATTCTGCTGTATTACCGGGCGCCGGGAGCCAAATAGATTCGTCGTTTTATCAAGCCGATAAAGGCGGCCAGGCCGCGATTCCCTGTCGCTCTGTAATAAAAGGAACCCGGCGCCGTCTTATGCGTAGAATTGTTTTTGAGGAGACTTATGAAAACGCTACGCACCGCCGGATTCGCCCTGCTCCTCGCCGCTGCCACGGCGACCGCCGCTGTCGATTCCGCTCTGTTGAATCTGGTCATGCCGGACGCCAGGGTGATCACCGGGATCCAGGTGTCTCAAACCCTGGCCTCGCCGTTCGGGCAATACGTGCTCTCGCAGATGCAGCCGGGCGATCAGAACTTTCAGGACTTCCTGACCGCCACGGGATTTGATCCGCGGCACGACCTGCAACAGATCGTAGCGGCCACCGGCGACCCCGCGGTAACGCAGAACGCGCTGGTTTTGGGACGCGGGACCTTCGCGCTGAGCCAGATCAATACCGCGGCAACAGCGCACGGCGCAATCGTGGCGCAGTATCGCGGCGTGAATATTTATACCGCGCCCAATCAGGACTCTCACGGTTCCGTCGCGTTTCCCGATCAAACTACCGCGATGATCGGAGATATCGCCGCGGTGCAGGCGGGCATCGATCGCTATCTGGCCCATGCCACGTTCAGCGGCGCTCTGGCCTCCCAGGCTCAAACCGTCAGCGTCGCAAATCAGGCCTGGTTCGCCACTACCAGCGCGTTATCCGACTTTCTGAGCGGTAAAATGGGCAACGCGAATCTGGGCAACGTCAATTCGTCCAACCTGCTGCAATCGGTGCTGCAAGCGACCGGCGGAATTTCGTTTACCCCCAGCGGGATCACCATCACCAGCGACGCGGTCACGGCCTCGCCGCAGAACGCGCAGTCCCTGGTCGACGTGTTGAAATTTATCGTCGGAATGATTCAGTCGAACGCCAACAACACGAATATTTCCAGCATTGCCAATAACGCGACCTTCACGGTCAACGGGTCCACCGCGCACATCAGCGTGCCGATCGCGGAACAGACCGCCGAGCAGTTATTCATGCCGCAGGTGGCCGCTCACGCCCGTCATTCGGCTCCCAAACAGTAGCCGGAGTCAGGCGCGTTTCCGGCGAACGGAAGCGAACAGCGCGAGTCCGCCGGCGAACATCGCCAGAGTGCCGGGCTCCGGGGTGGGCGACGAGCTATTCAGGTTGAAGCCCACAGCATCCAGCACCGCGATTTCCGAGCCGCCGTCGTTGGTGATGTCGAAACTCTTGCCCGGGCATCCGAATGAGTCCTGGATCATTTGACAGCTCGCGGACCAATCGCCGTAATCCTGAAAGTCCGGGCTGTTGTTGTAGTCGGCAATAACGGTGACGCCGCCGTCAACCGAAAAGTAGGCCGTCGTCCCGTTTCCCGAACTGACATAGCTCCGGGTTCCAGCCGCGGAATACCGGAACAGGTCGGCGGCGGCGGCTGATCCGCCGCATTCGTTTGTGGGCGTATTCGTAGGCCCCGACCTGGTCGCGATGCAGGAGCTAGTTCCTAAAATCTCGTCCGCTTCATGCTCGATCACACTGTAAAAGTCGTACGCCTGGGTGCCCTGGGCGCCGGAGCGATAGTAATACGACTGTCCGGAAGGCAACAGATTCGGCGTCGCAATCGTGATAATGCCGTTGTAGCAGTTGCCGACCCCGGGGGTGCTGCACAAGGTCATACCACTGCTTTCGATTCCGGTAATGCCCGAAAACCCCAGCGCCGCCGCCAGGGCACTGGTCAGCGTGACGTTTCCATTGCCGAAAGTGGAGGGTTCCGACGACGGAAGAGTCGATACGGCGGTCGCATCGTTCGTGTCCGCTTGGTGGGCGATCAAAGCGTTTCGATACGCGGTGTAGGACACGTCCGTCATCGTCGATTGGCTTGCCCCCAGCCCGGTGCTCCCAAACTGCACAAAAATCGAGGCGGTCGCATTGCTGAAGGTGCTGTCGTATAGTCCGCCGATGGTTCCTTGAAGTACCCCGCAAGTACCAGCGCCGGCCGTCGAATCGATGTTCGAACTGCAACTAAACGACAGGCTCGCCTGGACCGGGAGAGTGGCCATTGCCGCACAGATTCCCGCCCAAACACATGAATATATTACCTTTTTCACGTTCCCCCGAGAAATGACAGAAATTAACGACGCTTCAAGCTAATGGTATTCTAGGTCTACTAGTACCGTTAGTCAACGAAGTCTTTTACTTAGTACCACTTAGGGGGACTTGAGGTGAATTACCGGGTGCCGGAAAGCACCTCGATAATCTCGGGGATTTAGAGAAACGACGGCGCGGTGTGGGCGCGCAAATCGTGCTCGGAAACGTTCACGATGCCTTCGCGTTCGTCGACCAGGATCGCGATGCGCCAGCCGTTGTTATTCGACGCTTCGGGCCACGGCAGCACATCGATGCGGGTGGCCGGAGGGATCACCCGGCCATCCTTGGTCTCAATCGATTTAACGGTGGTACGCAGTTTCAGCATGGCGCGATCTCCTTACACGGCGGCCATGGCCGCGGTCACCGGAGGGGCGACGTGCGGCAACGGATCGAACTTCACGCTGACCAGTTTCGACACGCCGGGCTCCTGCATGGTGACGCCGTAGAGCGCCTGCGCGGCTTCCATGGTTCGCTTGGCGTGGGTGATGACGATAAACTGCGTTTCGTGCGACATTTCCTTGATCAGGCGGGTCAGGCGCTGGATGTTCGCCTCATCGAGCGGCGCGTCCACTTCGTCCAGAATACAGAACGGGCTCGGCACATAGCGGAAAATCGCCATCAGCAACGCCATCGCGGTCAGCGATTTTTCGCCGCCGGACAGCAGCAGCACGTTCTGCAATCGCTTGCCCGGAGGCGACGCGACAATATCGATCCCGCTTTCGGCCAGATTGGTTTCATCGGTGAGCCGCATTTCTCCCTGGCCGCCGCCGAACAAGGTCTGAAACATCTGCTTGAAATGCGCGTTGATGACCTCAAATGCTTCCTTGAATCGGCGCCGGGATTCCTGATCCAACTCCTGAATGGCTTTTTCCGTATCGCGAATCGAGTCGATCAGGTCCTGCCGCTGCGTGTTCAGGAAGTCATAGCGCTGCTGCGCTTCCTGGAATTCTTCGAGCGCCTGCGGATTCACCGGACCCAGCGCCTCGATCTTGGCTCGCACTTCCAGGTAACGCTGTTCGGCTTCGGCGACGCCCGATTCGTCGAGCGGGCTTTCGCCGTTCGCCGCGACCCAGGCCGCCGCCACCTCCGCCGCCGCGATATTCAACTCCTTGCGGCTGGTCTCGTCGAGATACTTCAGCTCGGCTTGTTTCTTCACCAGCTCCAGTTCGATTTCGCTGCGCTTCTCCTGGGCGATCTGCGCTTCAACACGCAGCGCCTTCAGCGATTCGTCGAGCGAGGCCAGAGCCGCGCGTCCCTCGGTCGCGTCCAGCGAGAATCGTTCCACCAGGGCTGATGCCTCGGTGGTTTCGACCGCCAGTTGCCCGGCCCGTTGATCAAGCTCGATATTGTCGGCGAGCAATCGCGCCCGCTCCACGCCCATGCGCTCCAGCTCGCGCGACAGATGCTCGCGGCGCTCCGCCAATTGCCGGATTTGCGCTTCAAGCCTGGAGGCTGAAGCGCGCTCCGACCGGCAGCGTTCTTCGGCGCCTGCCAGTTGCGCGCGCAGCCCCGAATGCTCTTCCGCGATCGATTGAGTGCGCGCCTGCATTTCCGCCAGTTCGGCGCGAGCCTGCTCGAGCGACGCCTCCTGATCGATCCGCGCCTGCTCTTTTTCGCCGACCAACGCGAGGCTCTGCTCGCGCTGCGCCCGCGCGCGCTGATCTTCTCTGGTAAGCCGCTCCAGCTCGAGCCGCGCCACCGACAGCCGCGATCCGAGCCGGGCATTCTCTTCCGCCAGCTTGCGCTGTTCGTGATCGAGCGCCAGCGCGTCCTTTTCCTGGGTTTGCTGCGTCTGCCTGAGTTTTTCGAGATCCTCGGCCAGTCCGCGCCGCTGCCTGTTCCATCTGCTCGAGCCATGCGGTCAGCTCATTGGCCTCACGCTGCCGCTTTTCCACCTGGGCGCTCAGCTCGCGCAATTCGCGCTTCAGGGCCAGGGGACCGCCCGCCGTTTTACGGCCTCCGCTGACCGCGTGGCCGTGATAGGTGACGCCGTCCTGCAACAGGAAATAGCAATCGGGATTCGCGGTGGCGAGCGCCTGCGCGGTGCCGCGATCGGACACCAGGAAACAGCGCGCGAGTCTGGGCAGTATGCCCTGCGGAGCCTGCGCGAATCCGTTGGTCAGGCGCAGCGTGTCGCGCAAGCGCCCCAGAACTCCCGGTTGTCCGCTCAAATCCGGGGCAAGAGGCGACGCCGCGCTGGCCTCCGGATGAACCAGGAAAGTGGCGCGTCCGTCGGAGTCGGCGCGCATCAACTCTACGCCCCGCTCGGCTTCCGCCCATCCGCCGACCACCACATATTCCAGTTCTTCGTGCAGGAATTCCTCGCACGCTTTTTCCCATGCGGGATCGGCGACTTCCACGAAATCCGCCAGCACGCCCGACGGTTTGAATCCTTCGATCTGATGCCGCTCGATGCTCAGGAACAGCTTCTTCACCGACTCGGTGGTATAGGCGCGATGTGAAAGAATCTCATCGAGCGAGTCTTTCCGCGCCTTCTGCCGCGACAGCACACCGCGCATCTCTTCAAGCTGCTGGCGCGTGGCCACCGCCTGCGCGCGCTGCTCTTTCATCTCATCTTCGACCCGGCGGCGACGGTCGGCTAACGATTCGAGCTCAATCTGCCGGGCCGACAGCTTCTCCGACAATTCAACCTTTACCTGCTCCAGACGGAGCAGATCCGCCGACGCCGATTCCTCTTCCTTGCGAGCCCGCGCCGAATCGCGCTCGATCGCGGCCAGAAATTCGTCGATCTGCGCGAGCTGATTGCGCAGTGTCGAAGCTTCGCCCATCAACCGCAGAACCTGTTGGCGGGACTGTTCGATGATCCGCTCGCGCCCGCGCAGCTCGTTTTGTAAAACGTCGCGCTCCCGCGTTTTTTCCTCCAGCCGAGCCCGAAGCGAGGCGCTCTCGCCTTCCAGTTCGGCCACGATCACCGCATGCGATTCCAGCTCCGCCGTTTCCGCCTGATGACGGGATTCGAGCGATTGCGTTTCGGCTTCTCCCGCGGCCAGCCGCTCATCGATCACGCCAATTTGACGGGCCTGCATCTCCAGACGGCCGCGCGTCCGCTCCGCTTCGATGTTCAGCTCGGAAACCCGCCCGCGCGCCGTGGTCAACTCGCGCTCCACCCGGTAACACGATTCCTGCGTCTCCCCGTGCGCTGTTTCCTGCTCCTGCACCTGCGCAGACATGGTTTGAAAGGCGCCTTGCGCCTGATTCAAATCGAGCGCAAGCTTGGCGGCTTCGCGTTCCAGCATTTGAAATCGTCCGGAAACCGCGCTGCGCAGATGGGCCACCATCTCCGTGCGCAGCTCCTCATAGCGCCGCGCTTTCGAGGCCTGCCGCTTCAGCGAATTCACCTGCCGCCCGACTTCTTCCAAAATGTCGAACACGCGCGAAAGATTCTGCTTCGCGTTTTCGAGCTTCGCCTCCGCCAGCCGCTTGCGCGTTTTGTACTTCCCGATGCCCGCCGCTTCCTCGATGATGCCGCGCCGGTCCGCGGGCTTATTCGAAAGAATCTGCCCGATGCGGCCCTGCTCGATGATCGCGTAGCTCTCCGGCCCCAGACCGGTGCCGCTGAACAGATCCTGAATGTCGCGCAGACGGGCGTGATGGCCGTTGATCAGGTATTCGCTTTCGCCCGAGCGATACAGCCGGCGGGTAATGGTAATTTCTTCGTGTTTGGGATGGGGATGCCCGTTAAACGGCAGGTCGATGACCGTGGCCTGCGCCGTCGGGTCCGTCATCGTCAGCGTCACTTGGGCCATACCGAGCGGTTTGCGATCCCGCGTGCCGGCGAAGATCACGTCTTCCATCCGGGCGCCACGCAGACTTTTTGCGCTCTGCTCGCCGAGCACCCAGCTGATAGCGTCGCTCAGATTCGATTTTCCGCACCCGTTGGGCCCCACGATTGCCGAAATCCCGGAGCCGTGGAACTTCATATCCGTGCGGTCGTAAAACGACTTGAAGCCCTGAATGTCTACGCGCTTTAGTTTGAGCAAAATCGAGGCCCTTCCTGACAAAACGCTCTTCCGGGGGTGGTGTTCCTATCGTAATCCGAAGTCATCGAAAAGTAAAGCGCCAGGTATACCGAGGGTAGGGGTCATTTTCTGAACGCCCCTACATATAGAGTTATCGAGCCGATTTGGAAAGAATTTTGAGCGCATTGAGGTCATCTTCAAGCGATGGTATAGTTTCCGTCGCGAAACTCTTCAAATTAGGATCGTTGGCTCCCTGCGAGGCCTTTGTGAATTCCTTCAGGTCCTGATGCCGCTGTTTGGTTTCATCCTCTATATAAGCACGATCGAGGCCCGGTCCGGAGAGCTTCGCGATCCGATCGACCCGCGACTGCCGCTTTCCATCCATCGTCTTCGGAACGGCGACCGTTTCGTCACTCGCGAGGCGCAGGATCCTGCCATGACTTGCGGTGTACTGTTCAACCATTCTTTGAGCGAATTGTTTCACCTGACTGTTGGACGCTTTTGCGGCCGCCAGCTTTCCTAATTCGATTTCGGCCATCCCGTCGAGCTCGGTTTCCTTGAGGAATTTCCGGTCGTCGATGTGCGGAACCGTGCTGCCGGTGCCGGTGTAACCGGGAAGTCCGATGGGTGGACCGATCGGCGTGGCCTGCCCGCTAACGATTCGCAAACCGGTCACTAGGCACAGGAATAAGCAACTTAGGCGCATGGATGTTAGACGCGCTCCACGCGCCCGGGGGTTGCGAACCTTTGGAATCCCACGAACCCCGGAGAACCCGTTCCGCATCATACTGTCAGAAGCAATGCGCTGGCGCTGGGTGTACTACAAATCGGCCCGAACGATGCGGGAAGCGCGGATGTTCGCTCGCGCGATGCAGTCCCAGTCCCATCCGATTCTCGCGCAGATTGTTCCGGTGCGCCGGTGCAATCTCGATTGCTCCTATTGCAACGAGTACGATAAAACTTCCGAGCCGGTGCCGCTAGATCGCATGCTGCGGAGGATCGACGCGCTGGCGGCGCTCGGCACCACCATCATTACGCTTAGCGGAGGCGAACCGACGCTGCATCCCGATCTCGACGCGATCATCGCGCGCATTCGCGAGCGCGGCGCGATCGCGACGCTGATCACCAACGGGCTGCTGCTGACGCCGGATCGCATTCGGGCTCTCAATCGCGCGAGGCTCGATTATCTGCAGATCAGCATCGACAATCTTCAGCCGGACGACATTTCGAAAAAAAGCCTGCGGGTGCTGGACAAGAAACTTCAGTGGCTCGCCGAATACGCCGACTTCGGGGTGACCATTAATTCCGTGCTGGGCGCGGGTGTGAGGAATCCGGAAGACGCAGTGGTGATCGGGCAGCGGGCGCGCGACCTCGGATTCACCAGCACGGTGGGGATTCTGCACGATCATTCCGGGCAGTTGCAGGCGCTGGCGCCGGAGCATCGCGATGTCTACGAGCGGTTTCACAAACTGAAGACCGGGCTGTTCTCCTTCGCGCATTTTGATCATTTTCAGGAAAACATTTCGCGCGGCCAGGCGAACGACTGGCATTGCCGCGCCGGCGGGCGCTTCCTTTATGTATGCGAGGACGGCCTGGTGCATTATTGCTCGCAACAACGCGGACGTCCGGGGATTCCGCTGGAGCAGTACACCGTCGACGACCTGAAGCGCGAAGCGTCGCGTCCCAAGGGCTGCGCGCCGTTCTGCACCATTTCGTGCGTCCACCAGACAGCGATGCTCGACGATTTTCGTGAGCACCCTCGCGAGACGCTCGACGGAATCCTGGACCGTAGGCGCGCGATGGATCCGTCATTTCAAACACCCGCGCTGGTCGGAATTTTGTCGTGGCTGTTTCTCAACCCGCGACGGCGCGGATTTTTCGGCAAGCTGGTGCTGGGCGCGCTTGGTCTGAATCGTCAAACGCGCAGGCATCCTACGCCGGGGAATTAACGCTACAAGCGGATCGGCAATTGGCGGATTCGCTTCCCAGTCGCCGCGAAAAGCGCGTTGGCCACGGCCGGTGCGATGGGCGGCGTCGATGACTCGCCGATTCCGCCGGGAGCAGCGTGGCTCGGCACAATATGCACGTCCACGACCGGCATTTCATCGATGCGCAGCAAGTCGTAATGATTGAAATTCTGCTCGACCACGCGGCCCCGTTCGATGGTAATGTTGCCCTTGAGCGCGGCGGTCAAGCCGAAAACGACTCCGCTTTGTATTTGTTGCTCGATGATCGCCGGATGCACCACTTGGCCGCAATCGACTGCGCAGGTGACGCGATGTACCCGCAATTTGTTTTTCTCGATGGACACTTCCGCCACCTGAGCGTTGAAGCTGCCGACATTATTGACAATCGCGATTCCGCGGCCGTGTCCCGCCGGAAGAGGTTTGCCCCATCCCGACTTTTCGGCCGCAAGCTCGAGCACGGCGAGCAGGCGCGGCGAATTCCGCAACATGCGCCGGCGAAATTCGAGAGGATCCTTACCGCTCGCCGCCGCCAGCTCATCGATAAAACTTTCGGCGAAGAATGTGTTCTGCGAATAGCCCACCGAGCGCCAATAAGTGGTGGGGATTCCCGCGTCGGCGGCGTGGTAGTCGACCAGGAAATTCGGGACGTCATATAAGAGGTCCGCCAGCCCTTCGACCGCCGCGAAATCGACGCCGTTGCGCAATCCGGAGAACGACGGACAGGCGATGCGCGCGTGCAAGGCGGCGGGCCATCCATCCGCGTCGAGCGCGGCGGCGAATTTCGTGTACGACCCGGGCCGATACATATCGTGCTGCAAGTCGTCTTCACGGGTCCAGGTGACTTTGACGGGAATGCCGATGGCTTTCCCGACTTCGACGGCTTCGGCGATGAAGTCCGCGCCGCCGCGCCGTCCGAATCCGCCGCCCAGATACAGCGTGTGAATGTGGACCTTCGCGAACGGCAGACCGGTGATCTGCTGCGAGACGGCCATGGCCGCGGTCTGAATCTGGGTCGACGCCCAGACGTCGCATTGATCGGGCTGGACGTGGACCGTGCAGTTCAGCGGCTCCATCGGCGCGTGGGCCAGGTAGGGAGCTTCGTAGACGGCTTCGATCTTCTTCGGCGCGTTGGAAAGGCTCGCCTCGGCGTCGCCGCGCTGCTTCGCGACGGCTCCGGGATTGGCGGCCAGGTCCGCGAAGAGCTTGCGAATGGTCGCGTTGGAGGTGTTGGCCAGGGGGCCTTCGTCGAAAACAACCTTCAGCGCCTTGCGGCCTTCGATCGCATTCCAGGTGTTGTCAGCAATCACCGCGACGCCGTTCGAAATCTGGACTACCTGTTTGACGCCGGGTACGGTCTTAGTCTTCGAGGCGTCGAACGAGGCGACCTTACCGCCGAACACGGGACATCGCGCGATCACGGCGTAGACCATCCCGGGAAGACGGCAGTCGATTCCAAATTCGGTGGCGCCGCGGACCTTGTCGGGCGTGTCGAGCCGGTGCGGCGAGGTGCCAATCAGCCGGAAATCCTTGGCCTCTTTCAAGGAAACGTTGCCGGGCACGGGCAGCTTCGATGCGGCGTCGGCGAGGCTGCCGAAGCTCGCCCGGTTGCCAGGACCGATTACGAATCCGTTCTCTGCGCGGCATTGCGACTTATCCACGTTCCACTTTTGCGCCGCCGCCTCGATTAGCATTTCGCGAGCCGAAGCGCCGGCCTTACGCAGCAAGGCCCATGAAGTGCGAATGCTCATGCTTCCGAACACGCCCTGCATCGGACCATAAGAAGTCGGATCCACGCCCGGAAATTCCGTGTGAATCTTCTTCCAATCGCATTCCAGCTCCTCGGCGAGCAGCATCGAGAGCGAGGTCACCGTTCCCTGCCCCATTTCCGCCTTGGCGACGAACAACGTGACGGTGTCGTCGGGAGCCACGTGAACGTAGGCGTTCAGCTTTCTCTCGCCGGCACCGGCGGTATCGGCGGACAGGCCGTCGGGCAAAGCGAACGCGACCAGCAAGCCTCCGGCAGCCTGCAGGAATCCACGGCGATCGATTTTAGTCGAGATCATTTTTGTCGAGATCATTCGGCGGCTCCTTTCCTGGCGGGTGAAGCGGCGTGATACTCGGCTGCGCGATGGATGGCGCGCCGAATCGCCTGATAGGTTCCGCAGCGGCAAATGTTGTTGCGCATCACTTCATCGATATCGGCATCGGTGGGGTTGGGCGTCTTCGACAGCAGCGAAACCGCCGTCATGATCTGGCCCGACTGGCAGTAGCCGCATTGCGGCACGTCCTCATCGACCCAGGCGCGCTGGATGGCGTTGGCCTCGGGCAATCCTTCGATGGTGGTCACCTTCTTGCCGGCGACCATCGAGATCGGCAGCACGCAGGCCCGCATCGGCTCGCCGTCGATGTGCACGGTGCAAGCACCGCATAGGGCCATGCCGCATCCAAATTTGGTTCCGGTGAGGCCGATGGTGTCGCGCAAGACCCACAATAAGGGCATTTGCGCAACCACGTCGACCGATTGAGGCTTTCCGTTCAAAGTGAATTTGATCGCTGCCATGAATACAGCATAGGCGAAAACGGAAGCAGCGGCCAGGGGCTGGCCCCCTTGAATTAAGCAGGAACGGTCAGTTGGGCGCCCTTAGGCGCGAAAATCAGAGCCAGCAGTTTGGCGGTCGCGGAGTCGCTCGCATTTTTGGAAACTTCATGCGTACTGCCCGGCGGTTCATAAAACATCTGCCCGGCGGTGTAGACTTTCTCTTCCTGGCCCGAAACCCGGGTCAGAACCGAGCCTTCGACGACGTAGGCCAGGACGAATCCCGCGTGCCGGTGAGCCCGGCTGGCCTGCCCCGGAGCATAGTTCACATGGCTGACCGTCACCTCCCAGCCTTCGAGAGCGACGTTCGGCAGTTCGTGTTTAAAGACCAGAGGAGGCGGCTGTCCCTGCGCGGCGGCCTCACTCAACAGAACCAAAGCGGCGGCGATCGCATCGCGGCGAGTGATCATGTCCGCGATCTTATCACTGCTAAGCGGTCACGGACAGTTCATTCAAAATCTTCTTCACTTCCGCTCTTGGATCGTTAGCCCGCGTCACCTGCCGGCCGATGACCAGATAATCGGCACCGCTGGCTATCGCATCCGCCGGAGTTGCGACGCGTTTCTGGTCGTTGAGACCTGCGCCGGGAGAGCGCGTGCCTGGGATCACCAGCGTCGCTTTCGGGGCTGCCCGGCGAACTCGCGCGACTTCCTTAGCCGAGCAGACAATTCCATCGAGGCCATGTTCCATGGCATTGCGAACCCGAAGATCCACCAGCTCGCCCGCGGTGCCGCGGGAATAGCCGTCCTGCGCCAGATCGCGGTCGTCGACGCTGGTCAGCACGGTCACGCCTAGCAATCTTGAGATCCGCGTCCCCGCGCCCGGCCAGACGCGGCCTGCATCAGCCTGGCGCACGTGCATGAACGGTCAGAAAATCCACCTTCGCCTGCGCGATCCGGGCGGTGGCGCGGCGGCACGGTCTCGCCGATGTCGTACAGCTTCAGGTCCAGAAACACGCGATGGCCGTCGCGATTTCAACTCGCGGACGAAATCCATGTCCGGCCGATGCGTAAAGTTCCAGGCCGACCTTATAAAAGGATCCACGGAGTCGCCGAGCGCCGTTACCAGCGTGCGCGCTTCGGCGGCGGTTTCGACAGTCCAGTGCAATAATCAGGGGTGATGATTTCATCGAATCTCGCAGAGGCGTCTCGCCGCGCGTTCCAGTCACCCGGCCGATGAGATACGCCTCGGATATTGTCGCATATAGCGCACGGCGTGCAGCCTCCGGCATCGAAAGCAACAAGCCGCCCGAAGTCTGCGGATCGTATAGAAGATCCTCGAATTCCGAAGACCCCTCAACGCAACCGCGACACAAATTCGCGATTATTCTTGAGTCCGGCGGGAATCGCTCCGGCGCGCGCATAATCGACGGCGCCGCTCAGAAATTGAATCTTGGAGGAGTCGATTTCGATGGTCACTTCACTTGCCCAGCGCCATTTCACGCGCATGGCCGAGCAAACCGAAACCGGTAACATCGGTGACGCTATGTACTTCCAGCCGGGCCGATCGCCTCGGCGGCGGCGCGATTCAGCGTCAACATCGACTGCGATCGATTCCTTCACGTGCGCCGGGTGCGGCGATCCCGCGCTTTAGCGCCGTCGAGATCACCCCGGTGCCGATCTTCTTGGTCAGACACCAGCACGTCGCCGGGCCGGGCCGCGGCGTTCGTCTTGACCCGATCCGGACGGACGGTTCCGGTCACCGCGTAGCCGAACTTGATCTCCGGATCGTTGACGCTGTGGCCGCCCAGCAGCACGCAACCCGCTTCGTGGATCTTGTCGGCGCCGCCTTTGAGAATTGCTTCGAGGTCCTCCAGATCGCCGTTCGCCGGGCCAGGCCAGGATCGAAAGCGCGGTCAGCGGCTTGCCGCCCATGGCATAGATATCGCTCAGGGAATTGGCAGCCGCGATGGCTCCGAAGGTGTAGGGATCGTCGACGATCGGGGTGAAAAAATCGACCGTCTGGACCAGCGCGACGTTCGGCCGAGAGTCGATACACTCCGGCGTCGTCGGCGGTGTCGAAGCCGACCAGAATCCGTTTATCCGCCACCCGCGGGATACGGGAAAGCACCTGGTCCAAAACCTTTGGACTCAATTTAGAAGCTCAACCCGCAGCCTTGACGTGAGCGGTAAGTTTTTTGGCGGACACTCCACTTTCAAGTGTACAAGGGATGGCAGCGGAGCGACGGGCCGCGCACCATCGGAGCCCGTGTGCGTTATTAGCGCTGCGGCGCTCTCTTTGACTTTTGTTCTTGCTTCCCGGCGGACGGCCGCGACGTTTGATCGCGCTCATCCAGGCCGGCGGACGACCGCGCCGCGTGCCCCGGCCCCGTGCCAGGCGCTCCAGCGTGACGATCGCTTCCTCAATCTGCTCTCTTTCGTGGCGTAAATCCGCCAGCATTTTCAGTACATCCATGTTGTTCTCCAGCTTCATGCAAGGTCGCTTCCGGACCGGTCCTTCGTTCCGGAAAAGCGAACAGAACGCAGAGCATCACCCGATCCTAGCTAACTGAGTTTAACCATAATTTCTTAGCTTTTCAAGAGATTTGTTCTGAAAACAGAACAAACAGTACTTTTGGGAACCCTTTTTCGATCTATTTCTCGCGGGCTGGTCGAGGCACCCTTGCCAAATGGCGCAATTCTCCGTTTCCAGTACAAATAAAACGGAAGTCCGAGCACAATCAGGACCAAACCGATGCCCGATTCCCGCGGTGATGACCGCAAAGTGGAATAAAGCAGGCGCCAGGCGACAAACACAAACAAAACCGGAACCACGGGATAGCCGAGCACCCGGTACGGGCGCGGTCGAGATCGGGCCGTTTGTGTCGCAAAACGATCACCGAAGCGGCCGTCATTCCGTACAAATCCAGCTCGGGAAGATCACCAGCGTATACAGCTGCTCGTACTGGCCGCTCAGCAAAATCAGCGAGGACCATACGCCAAGAAGCACAATCGCGGTGCCTGGAGTGCGGAATCGCGGGTGCACGCGCCGGCACGCGGGTAGAAGAATAGTCCGTCCCGCGCCATGGCATAGGGGACGCGCGAGCCGGACAAAATAGACCCGTTCAAGCGCCGCGAAAATCGAAATCATGGCCGCGACGCTGACCGCTGCCCCGCCCAGTGTCCCAGAACCCGGCGCATGGCGTCGGCGGCGACGCGCTCGCTTGCCCCGACCTCGCGGGCGGTCAGAATGTAGAAATACGCCAAGTTGGTCAGCAAATAAATCCCGATCATGGCGAGGGTCCCGATGATCAGCGCCCGGGGCAGATTTCGCTTGCGGATGCTCGATCTTCCGATCCGAGCATTCCTGCGTTATTCCACCCATCATAGGCCCACAAAGCGGCCACCAGCGCGACGAAGAATCCCTCCAAGTCCGCCGGGATTGGCGGTAATGCGGCTGTGGAAATTCGCCGCGTTTCCCTGGCTCGAGATCAATCCGGCCAGGATCACGCCGCCGATCAGCGCGAGTTTCACCGCGGTGACCGTCAATCTGCACGCCTCCGCCGACCCGAACGCCCAGATAATTCACCCCCGCCAGGAACAGGATCACGCCGATGGCGAGCAATTGGCCGTCAGCGAATTTCGAGCGGTCCGACCCTGCGGTCCGATGGGCAGATGGACGGTATAGAGGACCAGATCGAGACCGGGGAAAAAATCGCCGAGATAATAGAAAAATCCGGTTCCGAGCGTGGCGATGGACGCCGCTTTCGCGACCCAGGTCTGTGTCCAGCCGTAAATGAAATCCGAAAAACGGTCCGTAGGCGGCGTTCAGATAGACATATTCGCCGCCGGCGCCGGGCAGCGTCGCGGAGAGTTCGGCATAGGTGAGCGCGCCGAACAGCGTGAGGATTCCGCCGAAGATCCAGACCGCGAAAACCATGGACGGCGACCCGACGGCCTTCACCATGTCGGTGGGGACCAGAAAAATCCCGCTGCCGATCGCGGTTCCGATGACCACCGCGATCGTGGCCCACGGGCCCAGCGCGCGGCGCAGCTCAGGATTCTGCACGGAGCGGATTCTCCTTATCAAGAATGATGCGCGACCAGGCCGGTGAGGAAGGTCGCGGAGGTGCCGATCAGAACGTACCACGTCCAGGCGATCGGCGTGTCGAATCTGATGTACAGCATCAGCACCAGGCCGACGGTCATGGCGACATCGCCGCGTTCTCGCCGACGCGCCGGGTCAGCAGGCCCAGCAGAAAGACGCCCAGCAGCGAACCGTAAAGAATCGAGGCGATCGACAGTCCGGCCTGCAGGACGCCGCCCCACTGGCGGGCGAGCAGCGCGACGCCGAACAGAACGGCGGCCCAGACGATGGTCGCGTAGCGGGCAGAGCCGCAGCCAGCGGGCGTCGGCAATGAGGAATTGCGAGCCAGCGGTTTCAGGAAATCCATCACCGTGGTGGAGGCGAGCGAATTCAGCGCGGCGCTCAGATTGGACATCGCGGCGGCCAGGATGGCGGCGATCACCAGGCCGGCGAGCCCCACCGGCAGATGCTGCCAGACAAATAGCGGATAGATTTTATCCGGGACATCCGGGGGGCTCCAGTGGTGATCGGAATATAACGTGAACAGGCAGACGCCGATCACCAGAAACAAGGTGAACTGGACAAAGATCACCACCCAGCTCGCGAGCAACGCGGCTCGGCTCTGGCGCTCGGTGGGCGCGGCAAGCAGACGCTGCACCATCAGCTGTTCGGTCCCGTGGCTGGCGGTGGTCAGGAAACATGCCGCCGATCACGCCGGCCCAGAAGCTATAAGTGATGGTGAAAGATTCGCGCAGCGGTCCAATGTGGAAGTCGAAGACCTGAAATTTTCCGGTCGGCGGCGGCGAGAGCGGCGACGTGCGCCCATCCGCCGGGAATCTCGCGCAGAATCACCGCAGAAACTGAGCAACGCGCCGGCGACGTATAAGGAACATCTGAACCACGTCGGTCCAGATGACGGCGGTCATGCCGCCTTCATAGGTATAGAACAGCGTCAGGCAAAGGATCGCGACGATCGACGTTTTTTCGCCGGTACCGAGAATGATGCGCGATCACCAGCGAGATCGCCACCACGCGGACGCCTTCGGCCAGGGCGCGGAGCACCAGAAACGTTCCAGCGGTCAGCTTGCGGATGCGACTGCCGAAGCGGCGTCGCATCAGCTCATACGCGGTGAACATCTCGCCCCGAAAATAGGCGGGCAGGAATAAAGCGTCGAAATCACAATGCGGGCCAGCAGGTAGCCGAAGACCACCTGCAGGAATCCGAAATTGCCCTGAAAAGACAGAACCGGAGTTCCGATCACGGTCAGCGTACTGGTCTCAGCGGAGACAATCGACAAAGCGATGGCCCACCAGGGGACGGTCTTGCCGCCCAGGAAATAGTCCTTAAGCGTGTGCTGCGATTTGCGGAATCGAGCGCCGAACCAGGTGATCCCGGCGAGATAAAGGACGATGACGGAAAGGTCGATCCACCGCAATCGGCCATCTTATCAGGAATGGCCGCGGGTTCCCATTACGGCATTGGAAACAATTTAGGGAGCGATGGCGTCCAATAGCTCCTGAACCTTGCACTCCGGTGTAGGCTGGGAATAGGAGCAGGCGAATTGGGTGAAGGCGCTTGCGGCTCCAAGGCGGCTTCGGCTATACTCCGCAAAGTACCAACACCTTAAAAAGTCCTGTTCGCGCAACGCTTGTGGAGGTTTGTGGTGCTCAAGAAGAGCAGTATCGTCGCGATGGTCCTGGCTGCCGTGCTCGTGTTCAGCATGGCCGGTCAGGAAAAGAAGAAGGAATGGAAGGATCGGGCGGAATACGACCTATACGAGTCCATAACGAAAACACAAGATCCGAATCAGTGGCTTACCGTACTCGATAAGTGGAAGGCAGCTTATCCTCAGAGCGACTATGCCGACGTACGGCGTCAGATGTACCTGGCGACATATCGCGCGCTGAATAAGCCGCGGCAGGCCTTCGATGCGGCGCAGGAAGTGCTGAAAGATCTTCCCAATAATCTGGTGGCGTTGTCGGCCATTGTCGGTTACATTTATCCGCTAGTGCCCTATCAGGCGGCATTGACGCCGGAAATGACCGCGGACCTGGACACGGCCGAGACAGCCGCTACCCAGATTCTCAATAATCTCGACACGATCTATACCAAGGAAAATCGTCCGCCGGAAATGACCGACGCGCAGGCGGCGCAAGCCAAACCGCAGTTGAAAGCTTTCGCGCAGAAGACTCTCGGCTATATCGCGCTGGAGCGAAAGAACTATCCCAAGGCGCAGACGGAGCTGACCGCCGCCTTGCAGCTCGATCCGAATCAGGGCCAGGTTTCTTTCTGGCTGGGCGCGGCTATTCTGGCGCAGAACAAGGAGCATCCGGAACTACAGGCGACGGCGCTGTTCGACTTTGCGCGCGCCGCGGCGTATGACGGCCCGGGCAGCCTGCCGGCGGCCGACCGCAAGCAGATTCGCGATTACCTGACGAAAGTCTACGCGCAATTTCACGGTTCCGAAGATGGCCTGGATAAGTTGATGGCCGCGGGCCGGGCGAACGCGCTGCCTCCCTCCGGCTTTATCCTGCTCAGCAAGGTGGACATCGAGAAAAACAAAATCGCCGCCGAACAGGCGCAGGAAAAGGCGAATCCGATGCTCGCGTTGTGGAAGCGGATCCGCGACGAGTTGAACGGCCCGGATGGCGCGGCGTATTTCGAGAACAATATGAAGGGCGCGGCGCTGCCCGGCGGCGTCGAAGGGGTGCAGAAATTCAGCGGCAAACTGGTGTCGATCCGTCCGGAGGTTCGCCCCAAGGAGCTGATCCTGGCGATCGGCGATCCGAATACGCCGGACGCGGTCCTCAAGCTGGATTCGCCTCTGCCGGGGAAAATGGAGCCCGGCGGGGAAATTCAGTTCGACGGAGTCGCGGAATCGTATACTAAAGATCCGTTCATGGTGACGTTCACCGTGGATAAGTCGCATGTCGAAGGATGGACGGGCAAAAACGCGCCGGCCAGGAGGCACACGGCCGCCAAGAAAGCTGGCGCCAACTGACCGAAGTCGTGATACATTACTCTGAATAGCGAGGATTCGAGCGGTGCATTCAATATCAAAAAAGTTACTAGTGGCGCTTGTCGCCGTGGCGGCTATGGGGTTGGCGCAGAACGCCCCCAAGCCAGATCAGCCGAAGCAGAAAGTGGCGAAGGACCAGGAAGAAGCCAACCTGATCAATTCCGCGCTTAAGGAGACGGATCCCGCCAAGCGGTTGACGACTCTGGATACGTGGAAATCCAAGTACGCCCAGACAGCTTTCGCGGACAACCGCGAACTCATGTACATGGCTACGTACGATCAGTTGAAGCGTCCGAAAGACGCCATCGCGACCGCGCAGGAAATCCTGGGTAGCGATCCCGACAATTTCGACGCGCTGCGCACCATCCTGGTGGATACTTTCCAGCTCAACGGCGGCAAGCCCGCCGATGCCGATCTGGGCGTTGCGGAAAAGGTGGCCACGCATCTGGTGAACGACACCGATGCGATTTTCGTCGACAAGAACAAACCGGCCTACATGACCGAGGCGCAGTGGCAACAGGCCAAGCAGCCGATGAAGGTCTACGCGCAGCGTACCATCGGCGTGATTTATATGACGCGCAAGGACAATGCCCGCGCGGAGACGGAATTGAAAAAGGCGCTCGACATGGGACCCACCGATTCGCAGGTGGCCCGCTGGCTGGCGGATGTGATCCTCGCCCAGCAGAAAGACCATCCGGAGAAGACCAAATACGCGTTGTTCTATTATGCTCGCGCCGCGGCTTACGATGGACCGGGCAGCCTGCCGGCGCAAAGCCGGACTCAGATCCAGACCTTCCTGTCGCGAGCCTATAAGACCTATCACGGCTCCGATGACGGCTTCAACGACCTGCTCGCCAAAGCGAAGACCACTGCGGATCCCGGAGCCGATTTCAATCTGCTCAGCGTGACCGACATCGCCGTAGCGAAGGAGAAAGCCGCGGAAGCGTTCGCCGCCAGCAATCCCGCCCTGGCGATGTGGCAGACTATCAAGACCGGCCTGACCGGCGACAATCCGGACGCCTTCTTTGAAGGTAGCGTGAAGGATGCCGAGCTGCCGGGCGGCGCCAACGGCGTGACCAAATTCAAGGGCAAGATCGTAAAGTTGACGCCCGAGATTCGTCCCAAGGAAATCACACTGGCCGTGGAAAAGCCGGACGTCGCCGACGTGACGCTGAAGCTCGATGAGCCGCTGCCGGGCAAGATGGAAGCGGGCGAAGAGATTTCCTTCGAAGGGCAAGCCAAGGCGTACACCAAGGATCCCTACATGCTGACGCTCGAAACCAGCAAGGATAAGATTGAAGGCTGGACCGGAAAGAACGCCGCGCCGCGGCGTCCCGCTGCCGCCAAGAAGAAGTCGAAGTAACCAACAAAGTCGGGAGCCGGAACTCAACCTCCGGCTCCCTCCCCTCCTGCAAGTCTCTTACTCCTCCCGCAAAGCAATCAACGGATCGATCTTCGCGGACCTTCGCGCCGGCAGATAGCAGGCGAGCATCGCCAATCCAGCCAGCAGCAGCGGCGCCCCAAAAATCAGACGCGGATCATCCGCCGCGGTTTGAAACACCTGCGCGAACGCGTTCAGCACCGCCGATAAAGAGCGCGCCATCATCCACGCGATTCCGAATCCGAGCGCGCTTCCGATGATCACCAGCGCTGAGCCTTCGCGCAGCACCAGCCGCAATACCTGACCTTTTCGGGCGCCCAGCGCCATCCGGATCCCGATCTCCTTGCGACGCTGCGCGACAGAATAAGCCGTGACGCCCGCCAAGCCGATCGACGCGAGAATCAGTCCGAATATTCCCATCCCTCCATAGAACACGGTTCCGATGCGCAGCGAGGCATTGTCATCGTCCAGCATCCGGGCGAGCGACCGGGCGTCAAACACGGTGATGTTCGGGTCGATGGCCGCGACCGCGCGGCGCACGCCTTCCACCGCATCCGAACCGGCGGACGCGCGTATCATCAGCGTCATGCCTCCCGCCGGGGGATGCGCCAGATTGTCGTGGTTCAACGGCAGGTACAGCACCGACGTAGCCGCCCCGGCGAAGATCCCGGCGCGCAGGTCGGGCACCACGCCGATCACGTCGTAGGACTTCGCATCCTGGTCCACGCGGCGTCCGATGGGGTCCTGATGAGGAAACATGTCGTTCGCCGCCGACTGGCTCAGGATAACGGGCACGACGCCGGAGGACGGCAGGCGCTGGTCTTGTTCGGAAAATTCGCGACCCGAGACCGGCCGGACGCTTAATGCGGTGAAGTACCCGGCGCCCACCGGAAGACGCACCGCGGCTCTCATGGTCCGCGCTTTATCTTTCTTTTTCGCATCCATGCTTAAATCCGGCGCCTCCGACGGGCCGGCGTAAAAATTGGACATCCCTGCGTCGGAGCTGAACGGCGGCGCCAGAGCCAGCGCGACACTTTGGACCGCGCCGACGTTGCGCATCCGCTCCGGCAGCTTATCGAAGAACGCCGCCGCCTGCTCCGGCGTGTAGCCGTCGCGAATCGGGTCGATGGAGAACAGATACATCGTCGCGGGGTCAAAACTCACATCGGCCTGCGACCCCTTGTTGTAGCCGAGCACCACGAATCCGCATACCAGCAACAACGCCAGCGATCCGGCGACCTGGAACACCACCAGCAGATTGCGCAATCCGAAGCGGCGATGGGGGCGCAATCCGCTGCCGCCTTCCTTGAGCGTCGGCGCCACGTCGGCCTTGGTCGCCGCGAAGGCCGGAACCAGTCCGAATCCGAGACCGGCCACGACCGAAAGCGCAATCGTGAACAGCAGGACCGTCGTATCCGGACGAATATCGAAGCGCCAAGGAATGGAACTGGGCAGCTTCACTTGCGACATCAGGTGCGCCAGCCAGTCTCCGAACAGGAATCCCGCCGCGCCGCCGGAAAGCGCCAGCACAAGGCTTTCGATCACCAGTTGCCGGACCAGGCGGAAGCGGCTGGCTCCCACAGCCAGGCGAATCGCGATCTCCTTGCGGCGGGCCGCGCCCCGCGCCAGCAGCATGTTGGCCAGATTCATGCACGCGATGGTCAACAGCAGTCCCATCAACACGGCGTAGATTCCGATGATCACCGGCCGAACTTGCTTGTCGAGCGGCAGCACCGTTCCCGCGGGAATCAGGTGTACCCGCCGGCCCTTGCGATTGCGTTCCGGGTCCAGCGTCGATTCATCCAGATGCCTCGCAAGGGTATCGAGCGCGGCTTCGGCGCTGTCCATGGTAACGCCCGGCGCCAGGCGGAAGACGACGTTGAACGCTTTCGAGCCGGAGTTGTGGATCACGTCGCCCGCGAGCTCCGGCGCGGTTTGCGCGGGCGCCGTGGAGGGCAGGAACAGATCGGCGGGAATCACCGGCATCACACCCAGAAAATCCTTGGCGGCCACGCCGGCGATGGTCGTCGAATGGCCGTTCAAACGAATCACGCGGCCCACCGCCGCCGGATCGGAATGAAGATGATCGCGCCAGAAGCGTTCACTCACCACAACCATCGCCGGTTCCCCCGGCTTGTCCACGGCAGGATCGAGAACGCGTCCCATAGCCGGACCAACACCGAACACCGAAAAATAGTCGGGCGAGACGATCTGTCCGAAAATTCTCTCGGCTTTCGCGCCAGGGTCGAGCGAGACGCCGAACGGCACCACCTGCATCACCGCGGCCGCTCCCGTGAACAAGCTGTGCTGATCGCGATACTGCTCGAAGTTCGGATAGGAAATCCCCCGCGCCATAACCAGCTGGCTTGGCTCATGCGCGGCCGGCATGTCGCGGAACATCATCGCGTTCACTTCGCTGAACACCGCGGTGGTGACGCCGATCCCCAGGCCAAGCGAAATAATCCCGACCCCCGCGAATCCTGGCGACTGGCTCAGCGTGCGGAACGCATAGGCCACATCGCGCCGGATTTCGCTCGCGTATTCCACCGGTACGCGGACCGCGAGATCGCCCAGCAGACGCAGCAGTCCGCCGAATCCGTGGCGCTTCCAAATTTCCTCGACCGAATCCTCGCCCAGTTGAATCACGTCGGTCCCGTAGATCATCTGAAATTCGTGCGGGAACGCCCGCGCCAGGCGGCGATAGATCCACAGGCAAAACTTTACTGCTGGATTCATGAGTTCACCTCGTAACCGCGTTTCATATGAAGAATGCGGACCAGTTCCGTGAGCCGCGCGCTCTCCGCATCGAGCACCCGTCGCCCGAGCCTGGTCAGCTTGTAATACCGCCGCCGCGCGTCGTCCAGCTCCGGCGACGGACGCTCGGCCGATTCCTCGATCAGCCCGGACTCGATCAGGCGTTTCAATGACCCGTACAGGCTCGCCGGCCAAAGCCGCACTTTGCCATCGGTCCGCGCCAGAACCTCCTGCATGATTCCGTAGCCATGCTGCTCCTCACCGGCTAGCGAGAGCAGGATGTGGAACCAGTTCGTCTTCAGCGGTAGAAAACTATGCGGATCGGATTTCGACATTGTTTAGTATATATATCATTCGCTATATATCTCCGTCAAGACGATTGCGTCCCATCGCGCACGACTGCGCCACAGCACCCGGCCTCGCGACGTCGAATCTTGAAATGCAGCTCATTTCTCAGGACATTCCTGCGAGAATTCTTTGGCGCTCCGGTTGCAATCTCCTGGTCAACAAGAACCACGAAACAGCAAGCAAGTCTCGCTGTCAACGGGTTAAGGGCGCTTGACACTTAGGGTGGGTGTCGCGCCCTTTTGGGTCAGGTCCACGGCCGCCGCGCAACATGCGCCAGCCGTCCGGACCGAGGGGGCTCGTTGAGGCGTGCAGGAGAGGGACTGCACGCCTTCGCGAGTATAAGCACACATGCGGCCTGGCGAACGCGGACGAATCCTCGAGCTACGAACCGTGGAAGGCCAGGAATTCGCGCTGGTCGAAATCGGCGAAACGCGTCGTCCGGTATTCGTCGAAACCGCCCATCTTCTTAAAGTCGGTGACTACGTAAAGATCCACGCCGGAGCCGCAATCGAGCTCGATTAATCCGGCGGGTCGATCACAGCCCCGCTTCGACCAGCTTTTTCCAGGCCGCCGGCCAGGTGAAGCGATCCAGATAAAGCGTGCGTCCCGCGCTCCCCAGCCGTTGCCGTAAGGCTTCATCGCTCGACAGCCGGAAAATCGATTCGGCGAATTCCAGCGAATCATCGGCCAGCAAGAGATGCTCGCCGTCACGAGCGCCCAAGCCTTCGGCTCCCAGAGTGGTCGACACGACGGCTCGCCCCGCGGCCCATGCCTCCAGAATCTTGAATCGAGTTCCGCTACCCGAAAGCAACGGCACGACACATAGTTTCGCTTCGGCGATCGAAGCGACCGCATCCTCCACCGGCCCGGTAAGCCGGATGCGATCGTCGCCGCCGACGATTTTCTTCACGGCATTCTCATTCCGCCCGATCAATCGCCATTCGGCGTCCGGACAGCGCTCGCGAACCAGCGGCCACACGCGCGAATGAAACCAGCGGACGGCTTCAACATTGGGGTGATATTCCAGATTCCCGCTGAACACGATGCAATCTTGCTCCCGCACAAGCGGCCGCGTGATCTCTGGCAGCGCGTTCGGATACACACAGACGCGCGGATGATCGATACGCCGGGCATCATCCTCGCTTGGCACGAGTACGAGGTCGAATTTGGGGATCCACTCACGCTCCAGTCTCCCGTACGCTTCAGCGAAGCGGCGTCCCGCCATTGACACGAGACCGCGGGTGGCCGTGGCGTGGGTCCGCGCCAGTTCGCTTTCGATATTGTGCAGATCGAGCACCAACAGCTCACAATGCGGCCGCAAGGCCGCCGCGTAAGGAGCGCACCAGAAATGTTCGACAATCGCGGCCTGATACCTCCGGCCGTTCAAGACCGGATGGAGCTGCGCTTCAAATCCCGCGAAGCGATCGACTAACGGAGGCACGCCCTGCAAGAATCGCCGGCCGTTGCGCCATATACGCGCCACCGGCGATTTCGAATGATGCGGCACCGTGAAGCCGGCGACGGTCACCTGATAATTCGCCTCCAAATAGGAGAGCAGCGACGCCGATCGCAATCCTCCTCCTCCCGCGCCCGCCACCGGAGCCTCCGGCGAAAGAAACAGCGCAGCGCCTTTCGTGGGACCGGCGGAGCTATTTGCGAAAGATCCGCCGGGCGGTGTCATAAACCTCGATGGTACGTTGCGCAGTGCGCTTCCAGGAAAACTCGGCCGCTCGATTTCGAGCGTTCTCGCGCAGCGCCGCGAATGCCGCGGGCTCTTCGGCCACCGCCCGCAGCGCCTCGACCATCGCTTTGGTATCGGTCGCCTCCAGGCACAGCGCGCCGCCGCCCGCGACTTCGCCAGTCACTTCCATGATGGCCGGATCGCGCGACGTAATCACCACAGCGCCGCATTGCATCGCTTCGAGCACCGGCAATCCGAATCCTTCGTAAAGCGATGGATAAACGACCGCCAGCGCGCCGGAGTACAACGCCGGCAATTCCTGATCGGCTACCGCGCCCATTAGCCGCAGCCCCGCTTCCGGCGCGATCGGCGCCGCGTCCGCGCGGGTTCTTCCCGCGATCACCAGATCCACTCTATGCGTCCTGCGCACTTCGCGCCAGGCTTCGATCAATCGCGAAATATTCTTGCGCGGCTCGATAGTCCCGACGAATAAAAAATAGGGCGTCTCCGGCGGAGCCTGCTCCACCGGCCGGAAATGATCGGACGCGGCGAGCGGCACGGCCACCACTCGTTCCGCCGAAAGACGAAAGCGATCGATCACCGCGCGGCGCACTGCTTCACTCGGCGTGATCACCATGGTCGGTACGCCGGTGCGCAGCAGCAGCGGCGTTCGCCGGCGAATTCGCGACGCCTGCGGCTGCCACTGCCGGTCGAGCCACGGCGACAGATCGTGTACCGTCATCACGCTCGGACGCAACGGGAGGTAAGGAACCGAAAAATCGGTCCCATGAAACAGTTCCACCCCTCGGCGCATCATTTCCTGTTGCACGCCCCACAGCCACCACTTGCGTTCCGCGATCGATCGCGGACCGGTCCCGGCGTGAAGCCGCGGCAGATCGATCGCCGCGAACGGCTGGTCGGAAAGGAGCCAATACTCGTTCCGTGGAAAATGCAGGGCCAGGGCCCGCGCCAGTTCCTCTGTATACCGGGCGACCCCGCCGGTGGCTACGGTCAATGGTGTCGCGTCGATACCGATCGTCACGATATTTTTTCCATCGAGCGTAGTGTAGGATAGCATCGTGGGCGCCGAGAACCTGAATCCTCTGGATGAACTGAAGAATCTGGACCGCCAGGTCGATCTCGTTAACGATCTGGACGGGCTGAAACCGATCTTTTACCGCCTGGACGAAATCGCCAAACAGTACTCCGCCGATTTCGAGATTCAGCTAACGGTCGGTGATATCAAGCAGCATCTGGTCAACCGCGGTACACGGCTCAAACAGGAAAAAGCCGCCGCGCCGCCCGGACCAGGACCCATCGCGGTCCCTCCGGCGCCGAGCGCGCCACCGCCCATCGCCGACATTTTCGGTGCGCCGGCGGGCCGGCCCGCGCCGCCTCCGCTTCCTCCATCCTTCTCGCCTCCTCCACCACCGCCGGCAGCGCCGCCTGCTTTCTCCGGTCCCGCCTTCCCACCGCCTCCGCCGATGCCGCCAGGCGAGTTTAACCTGGGCGCGCCGCCGGCGATGCCGCCGGGCCCGCCCTCTCCCCGGACCATCAAGATTCCCGCGGTGACGCCGCCTCCACCGGTCCCGATCCCGCCGTCGCCCGAATTATTGGCGACCGGGCCGCATACTCCCGCCTACGTTCCGCCGGTTCCACCGCAAGGTCCGGTCCAGGGACAGCCTCCTCAGCCGCCGAAGCCGCCCAAACCGGTCAACGCGAGGCGAGCTCTTATGCTGGGCGTTGCCGTCGGCGTGATCATCTCTGTCGCCCTGATCGTGTTTCTGGTGAACCAGGCGCGCAAGCGCAATCTGGCCGATCACAAAGAGGCCGCCGGAATCGAAGTCGCCATCACCACGACGCCGCCCGGCGCATCGATCCGCATCAATGGCGAAGTAAAGTGCACCTCCGATTGCAAAATCAATTTGCCGCCCGGCAGTTATCAGGTGACTGCGTTTCTGGACGGCTACGACCCCGCCACCAGCGCTCTGAACGTCGACGCAGCAGCCGCGCCGGCATCGGTCAGTCTGGCCATGGTCCCGCAGCCCACTCAGCTTCGCATCCTCACCGATCTCGAACAGGGCAAGGTCGGCCTCGACGATCAGCCGCAAGTCGACTTACAGGAAGGCCAATATATTCTGGATAAAGTCGCGCCGGGTCCGCATACTCTCAAGCTGACCTCGCGCACCGGCGACGCGTCATTCTCCTTTGAGATCGCCGACGCCAAGGCTCCCACCATCACCGGCGCGGTGACCGTGCACAATCTGATTGCCGTGCTGGTGTCGAGTATCGGAGCGCAAGCCCACGTGGTGACCAATTCGGGTCCCATGAAGCTCGCGCTCAATGGAGCCCCCCAGGCGGATGCCGGACCGGCCGGCGTCGATCTGACCAATTTTCAGGCGGGCGTGGATGAACTGGTGGTCGGCGACGGCAAGGACCAGCGCAACATGAAGGAGAACTTCGGTCCCGGGCCGATGCTCACCGCGTTTCTCAAATCCGATCTGAACATCGGCACGCTGATCGTTTCTACCGGCGAAGACGACGCCCATGTATTCGTGAACGGCAAGGAATTTCGCCGCCTCACCAAGCGCGGACAAGTCCGCATTTCCGCCATCGGTAATGTCAGCGTGCGCGTCACCAAGCCCGGCTTCCAGGACACCCCGGTACAAACCGCCGAGGTGAAGAAGGGCGCCGAAGTCCGCTTGGAATTCAAGATGGCCTCGCTTCCTCAAGTGAGCATGCTCCAGATTCACGGCGCGACGCCCGGAGCCGAAGTGCTCATCGACCTGACTGCCGTCGGCACCGTGGGCCCCGATGGAAATTTTGCGGACAACGCGGTCCCGCCCGGCGATCACAGCATCGATCTGCGGCGTGATCAGTTCACGCCGAAGCGCATCCAGCGCAGCTTCAAAGCTGGTCAACCGGTGGTTCTGCAAGGCGCGGACGTGATCCTGGCCGCGGCCGTCACGAACGCGACCATCAAAATTAGTCGCACGCCGCCCGATGCCGCGGTCACTTATCGCCGTGGCGACGAATCGCAAACCCACGAGCTCAAGGCGAATCAACTCGAACTGCCCGCCGGCAGTTATATCTTCTTCGAGAAAGCGCCCGGCTATGTCGATAAAATCGAGCGGGTCCAGGTGACTGCCGGAGAATCCCGCACCCTCGACGTCTCGCTGGTCAAGGAGCGCGTTGCGGTGGTCGCCAAGAACGGCACCATCGCCGACTTCGAAGATCCCGGCGCCTGGAAGAAAGACGGCGAACTGTGGGTCCATCGCGGCGGAGGCTTCGTCCCCTACAAGCTCGGTCCCAAAGGCATTTACACCTTCACCGTCGAATTGCTGCACGGCGGGAACGTGTTCAAAGGCGGCCGCATCCGCTGGGCCGTCCAATACACCGACGCCAAGAATTATCAGCTCTTCGAGCTTGATAAGAAAACATTCTGGGCCGAAATCGTCCAGAACGGTAAAAAGCTGGAGCGCGCCAAGACGGAGCACGGCCTGTCCAATCAAAAGGCCTTTACCGTTCAGGTGGAAATCACTCAGGATCACGTGGTGCACCGCCTCAAGAACGGCAACGATTGGCTGGTGCTCGATTCCTTCGCCGAGCCGGGCCGCAATCCAACGTCCGGTAAGTTCGGCTTCCTGATTCAGGGCAACGACGAGATCGGAATTTCAGATTTCACGTTCCAGCCGAAATAGGACGCCGCCTTACTGATGCCCACACGGCGTCGATTCTTAAGCGCCGCCCTCATCGGTCTCACCGCCAAGGCCGAGCGCCGCATCGCCGGCGGATTCGTCAACGATGCCTTCCCCACCGGGCATCGCCTTCGCGATCATGCCTCGTTTCACGCCGCTCCCCGCACCGAAAAATTCCCGATCGTCATCGTCGGCGGAGGCATGGCCGGATTGAACGCCGCCTGGCGTCTCCAGAAACGCGGCTTCCGCGATTTCGTGCTGCTGGAAATGGAAGCGCAGCCCGGCGGCAATTCGCGATGGGGCGAGAACGACATCACCGCCTACCCCTGGGCTGCCCACTATGTCCCGGTGCCCGACGCCAAAGCGACCCTGGTCCGCGAATTGTTCGAGGAACTCGGGGTCTTCAAAGACGGTAAATGGGATGAGCGCCGCCTGTGCTTCGCTCCCCAGGAACGCCTCTTCCTTCACGGCGCCTGGCAGGACGGGATCGAGCCCGAAATCGCCGCCACGCCTCGCGATCACGAGGACTATCGCCGCTTCAACGACCTGATGACCGGATTCCGCGCCTCCGGCCAGTTCACTATCCCCATGGAGCGCGGTGCAAAGCCCTCCGACCTCGATCACATTTCGATGGAAAAGTGGTTTGCAGATAAAAACTTTACCTCGCCATATCTCAATTGGTACATTAACTACGCTTGCCGCGACGATTACGGCGCTATGGCCCGCGACACTTCGGCTTGGGCCGGCATCCAGTATTTCGCCTCGCGCGATCCCGACGATAAAGGACCTCTGACCTGGCCCGAAGGCAACGGCTGGATCGCCCGCCAACTAATCGACCGGTTGAAGCCGTGGATTCGCGCCGACTCGCCGGTCTACTCAATCGTCCCGGACGGCCGCCGCCTCAAAGTCCGCACGGAACAGGTCGATTACCTCGCCGACCGTGTCATCTTCGCGGCGCCGACCTTCCTCGCCCCATATCTCATTGAAGGAGCGCCGCGCGCCGAAGGCTTCGTCTACTCGCCCTGGCTCACCGCGAACCTGACCGTCGAGCGCGTGCCCGACGGCGTCGCCTGGGACAACGTAATCTACGAATCGCCCACGCTCGGCTACGTCGACGCGACCCATATGAGCCTGCGGACGTTCATCCCGCGCTCGGTATGGACGTTTTATTGGTCGCTCGCCGAAGGGTCGCCCGCCGCGATGCGGGAACTGCTGCTCGCCAAGGATTGGAACTATTGGCGTGAGCAGATTTTCAACGATCTCTCCCGCGCCCACCCCGACATCCGCGACCGCGTCTCGCGCATCGACATCATGCGCATCGGCCACGCCATGGCGCGACCGGTGCCGGGATTCCTGGGCTCGGAAACCCGCCGCCACTTCGCTGCTTCGAAAGGTCCAGTCTATTACGCCAATTCCGATTTGAGCGGATTTTCGATTTTCGAAGAAGCCCAATACCGAGGCGTAACCGCTGCCGACCGCGCCCTGTACGATCTTCATGGAACGTCGTCTCGGTGAACTCCGATGCGGATATCATAAAAAGTACGATGCCCGATGTTGCGCTGTTCGGCGCTGCCACAGGGGTTCTCGGAGCGACCGGGTTTATGGGATACGCCGTGCGTGGACGATCCAGCCGCGTCTTTGCGCCTTCCGTCCATCGTGGCGACCGCACCCGTCCCGCCATCGCCCTCACCTTCGACGACGGACCCAGCGAGTCCACTCCGGCGCTGCTCGCGATCCTCGCCGCACACAACATCGCGGCGACATTCTTTATGTGCGGCGCCAACGTCCGCCGTTGTCCTTCGATCGCGCGCGACGTCGCCGCCGCCGGACACGAGATCGGCAATCATACCGAGTCCCATCCGCGCCTCGACTTTCACAGCCCCGAATTCATCTATCGCGAAATCGCGCTCGCCCAGGAGACCATTCACCAGACCACCGGCGCGACGCCCAAACTTTTCCGCGCGCCCTATGGCGTCCGCTGGTTTGGATTGCGCAGCGCGCAGCGGCGCCTTCATCTGACCGGCGTGATGTGGACCGTGATCGCTCGCGACTGGAAGCTATCCGCGCCCCGCATCTCCCAAAGGCTGGCGGCGGGCGCCGTCAACGGCGCGATTCTGTGCCTCCACGACGGGCGCACCGTCGAGCGCGCGCCCGATGTTCAGGCCACCCTCGACGCCGTCCAATCCGTGATCCCAGCGTTGCAGGATCGCGGCTTTCATTTTGAAACTGTGAGCCAAATTCTATGTCCGACGACCTGATCTCCCGCGTCACCGGCGTCATCGCCAAGACTCAGCACATTCCGCCCGAATCGGTGACCATCGACAGCACCTTCGAGGATTTAAAGGTCGATTCCCTCGACGGAATCAACATCCTGTTCGCGCTCGAAGGCGAGTTCGATGTCGATATTCCCGACGACGCCGCCCGCCAGATCAAGTCCGTCCGCGAAATGGTGACGGGCATCGAGACCCTGCTCGTGGCCAAGCAAAATCAATGACCCGCCGGGTGGCCATCACCGGCATCGGCGTCATCGCCGCGCCCGGCAATACTCGCGACCTCTTCTGGAGCGCGCTCTCGCAAGGCGCGTCCGCGATTCGCCCCATCACGCTGGTCGACCCCGTGCTGCTTCGCTTTCCGAATGCCGCTGAAGTCAACGGTTATCGCGCCTCGAATTACTTCGACGACAAAGACGCGGGCATGCTGGACCGTTTCGCGCAGTTCGCCCTGATCGCCGCCCGCGAGGCCGTCGCCAATTCCGGAATTACATTCGACGCCGCGCTGGGCGAGAACACCGCCATCGTCACCGGCTCCTGCGTCGGAGGCCAGACCACCGAAGATGAGGGCTTCGTGCTGCTCTACGAACAGCACGCCACCCGCTTCCCTCCCCTGACCATTCCCAAAGTGATGGCCAACGCCGGCGCCAGCCGCATTTCGCTCGAATACGGAATCACCGGACCGGTCTACACCGTTTCCACCGCCTGCTCTTCAGCGAATCACGCCATCGGCCAGGCTTTCTGGATGATCCGCAGCGGCGCGGCCGAGGTCGCCATCGCCGGCGGCAGCGAAGCTCCGTTCTCTTTGGGAATCCTGAAATCGTGGGAAGCGATGCGGGTGCTTTCGCAGGACACTTGCCGCCCGTTTTCGCGCGATCGCAAAGGACTGGTCTTGGGTGAAGGCGCGGCGATGCTGGTGCTGGAGCCGCTTGAACGCGCCGAAGCTCGCGGCGCGAGAATCTGGGGCGAGATCGCCGGCTTCGGCATGTCCTCCGACGCGCATCATCTCACCCAGCCTTTAGCCGCCGGCGCGGCCCGAGCCATGCGCATGGCATTGAAAGACGCCGGTATCGCGTCTGAACAAGTCGGCTACATCAACGCGCACGGCACCGGCACCGCGTCGAACGACCCTACCGAAACCCAGGCGATCCGTAGCGTGTTCGGCGCGCACGCCGATAAACTTCCGGTCAGCTCGACCAAGTCGATGCACGGCCATACTCTCGGCGCCGCGGGAGCCATCGAGGCCGCGGCGACACTGCTCGCGATGCGCCACGGCCTCCTCCCTCCCACCGCCAACTACAATGAACCCGACCCCGCCTGCGATCTCGACGTAATCCCCAACACCGCGCGAGCCGCTGATGTCCAGTATGCGGTCTCGAACTCCTTTGCCTTTGGCGGTCTCAACGCGGTGCTGGTTTTTCGCCGAATCTGATCATCGCGCCGCGCCCAGACGGCCGAAGGCGTACAGCGCGGCGATCATCGCGGGAACTTCAATCCAAATCCGCAGCGGACTCAACCTCGTCCAGCGCTTCACGACGCGCGCGAGTTCCTGACGCTGCATACTGCCCGCTCGTTCCAGTTTCCGGATCATCGTGGGCGCGAAATAGGCGTACGTCGCGACGCTCTTTAGCGCGATCGCGATCGCCGCGCCGAGCCAAGCCGCCCGGACGTCGCTCCCAGCCCGCGACGCCAGCACGATATTCCACACCGCCAGCAGGAATGCGACCGGCGAGATGAAAGGCCAGAATCGCCTGCCCGCCCCCGCCTGTCCCGAATCGCGAAGTTGTTTCGCGAACGTCTCCGGCTTCGGATCTCGCTTCCACAGCGGATAGACCACCAGGGTTTCATAAAGGCCGCCGCCAATCCCGATCCCCAGGAACAGAATGAACAATCCCAGCGCGATCATTTCGAATGTTCCTTCCGTTCCCGCGCCGCCACTACTTGCTCGTATGGCATCCCACACAGCGCGTCTGGTCCGCCGGCAGGGACTTCGATTCCATCCATAAGTTCGCGCGCTTGGCGTAAACAGTGTTCGGAAGATCGGTGCGGATCTTTTCGAAAAACTCGGTTGCTTTCGACTGATCGCCAGCGCGGCTATAGCCGTCCGCCAATCCCAAAAGCAATTCTCCTCGCGGATGCGTCCCCAGCGTCTCGAACGTAGCCTTCTGAATCTCGTATGCCTTGGCATAATCGGAGACTCCCAGCGCGATCAGCGGTTTCGCCATCGACTCCGGGACGAAATGCGAGGAGCTCAGCAACACCGCTCCACGCGGGATGCGGACACCAACATTGTCCGGCTCCAGGTCCACCGCGGTTTGCATTTCCTTGAGGCCTCGCGTCCAGAATTCCATGCCCTTCTGCTGGTCGCCCGTTTGGAAATATTTCCCAGCCTCGAACAGCACTCCGCTGCCGTGCCACACCATCGCCTCGGCGTTCTTCGGATCGGCGGCCAGCGCGTCTTCGCACGCTTTCATCCCGTGATCCAGAGCCTCCTGGTTCCCCGCGAATCCCGCGAAGAAATCCTGGCGCACTTTCAAATCGAACCGCTCCTGCGCCGGCGCAATGCGAACGGTGGAAAGAAATCCGACGAGGAAAGCGGCCCCGCCGGCGATCGCCATCAGCACTCGTTTGCGTCTCATGTCCTGATTACCTCTGCAGCGAGGATAAGTTACATCCCCCGGCATTGCTTCCGAAAACCGGCGAACGGCGAAAATTGTCCGGCCAGTAACGCGGACTGCTATAGTTGACGGTTCGTGCGCTGGGTCCCTTCCCTTTCCATGATGCTGGTCTCCACGATCAGCTATATCGATCGCAACACGCTGGCTTTGCTCGCCCCTACCATCCTTCGCGATACCCATCTGAGCAATGAGCAATACGGCTTCATCATCTCCGCCTTTTCCATCGCCTACATGCTGGCCAATCCCTTATGGGGACGCATTCTCGACCGTGTAGGATTGCGCCGGGGAATGACCGCGGCGGTTTCGCTATGGACCGTCGCCTCCGTCGCCCATGCCTTCGCCGGCGGATTCCGCAGTTTCGCCATCGCGCGCAGCGTCCTCGGATTCGGTGAAGGCGCAACCTTTCCCGGCGCGCTCCGGACCGTGATCCAGACCCTTCCCCCGGAGCAGCGCTCGCGCGGAGTCGCCGTATCCTACAGCGGAGGATCGCTCGGCGCCCTCATCACGCCCATCATTATTACCCCCATCGCCGCAATGTGGGGATGGCGCGGCGCTTTCTGGTTCACCGGCGCGGTAGGAGCTTTGTGGCTCGCCATGTGGGCCATCCTCACCCGCCGCCCCGACCTGGCTAAGCCGCCCGCCAGGGAAAGGCCGGGCATGCCCGATTGGAAAGACTCCCGCCTCTGGGCCTTCCTCGCCGCCTACTCGCTCGGCGGATTTCCCGCCGCCTTCGTCCTTTATCAATCCGCGATTTACTTCAGTGTCGCCATGCACAAGTCTCAGGTCGCGATCGGACACGTCCTGTGGGTGCCCCCGCTCGGCTGGGAACTGGGCTACTTCTTCTGGGGATGGGTCACCGACCGCTACGCTCAGGCCGGCGCTTCGATTCCAGCCCTGCGGCGTCTGTTCCTGCTGGTCGCCTTGCTCGGACTTTCGCTCGCCGCGGTGACCCGGGTCGAATCGTTTTATGGCGCGCTCGCCCTGATGTTCGGCGCCATGTTCATGTCCGCCGGCTTCATCATCGGATCGGTCGCCTACGCCACTACTCATTACTCCATGCGACACGCCGGGTTGATCGCGGGCCTCGGAGCCGGAGCCTGGTCCGCCGTCATCGCCGTGGTGATGCCCGGTTTAGGGAAATTATTCGATCTTCACGCCTTCAATTCGGCCTTCACCCTCGTCGCTCTGTTCCCGGTGGCCGGATTCGGCCTCTGGCACGTACTGAACCGGTACAATCTGCACAGTACTGAGAGAACTCTATAGTACTGAACTGAAAGAAAAATCTGCATTTTTTTGTATCTTTGGACTGCGTCTTATGGCATCCTCATTTTAGGGTACGAGGGCCGGATCGGAGGGCGGCCTTCGACACCTGAACATTCATCTTTTCCTTCGCCTGCTCGAGGGCCGATTCCATCTGAAACTGATATTTCTCGAGCAGGCCGTCTTTCTCTGCCTCGAAGCGCATCACCAGCACCGGCTGCGTATTGGACGCCCGTAGCAGTCCCCAGCCACCGTCGAACAGCACCCGGACTCCGTCCACTTCGATCACCCGGTGGGTCGCGCGAAATTGCTCCGCCACCCGCGCCACCACTTCGAACTTGGTCTCGTCCGGACAATCGACGCGAATCTCCGGTGTCGATACCATCTTCGGCAGTCCCCGGAGCTGCGCCGATAATGGCTCGCCGCTGTTCGACACGATCTCCATCAGCCGGCACGCGGCGTACAAAGCATCGTCGAACCCGAAATACCGATCGGCGAAAAACATGTGCCCCGACATTTCCCCAGCTAGCTCGGCGTGCTCCTGTTTCATCTTCGCCTTGATCAGCGAATGCCCGGTCTTGTACATGATCGGATTCCCGCCCAGCCGTTTCAGCTCGTCGTACAGCACCCCGGAGCACTTCACTTCGCCGATGAACGTCGCCCCCGGCTTGCGCGTCAGTATTTCGCGCCCGTAGATCAGCAGCAGCATATCGCCGTAGACCACGTCCCCGTTTTCATCCACAGCACCGATGCGGTCCGAATCGCCGTCGAACGCGATCCCCAGGTCCGCCTCCTTCGCGAGCACCGCGTCGCGCAGATGCTTCAGATTCGCCGGGACGGTCGGATCCGGATGATGATTCGGAAACCGCCCGTCCATTTCGAAGAACAGCTCGGTCGCTTCCACGTTCAGTTTGTCCAGTAAGCGATGCATGATCGGGCCCGCGGTCCCGTTGCCCGCATCCGCCACGACTTTAATCCGCCGGTCGAATCGAAACTGCTTCAGAACCTCGTCCACATAAGGAGTCGCGAAGTCGAATTCCGAATGCTTCCCCGCGCCCGCCTCGAAATCGCACGTTTCTATCAGCCGCAGCACTTCCTGGATCTGTTCGCCGTGAATGGTCCCCGCGCCGCAGACCGTTTTGAATCCATTGAACTCGCTGGGATTGTGACTCCCGGTGATCATCACCGCCCCATCCAATTTCAAGTGAACTGCCGAAAAATAGAGCAGCGGAGTGGGCCCCACTCCCACGTCGATCACGTCGCAACCCGTTGACAATAAGCCTTCGAGCAGAGCGTCGTGCAATCGAGGCGAGCTCAGCCGGCAATCCCGTCCCAAACTGATCCGCGGCCCCGCGTGCCTCCGCAAATAGGTTCCCAGAGCACGGCCCAAATCGATCACGTCGGGACTCGTAAGCTCTGTCTCGGCGACGCCGCGAATATCGTACTCGCGGAAAATGGTGGATTTCAGCATAAAGTATCAGCGTACACTACGGAATTGGAACGTCTCCCCTATCGCGCGACCGCGCAGGCATCCGCCTACGACGGCCTGCAACTCCCCGTCTCGATTCTTCTCGATAACGTCCGCAGTCTCTATAATGTCGGTTCGTTTTTCCGCTCCGCCGACGGCGCCGCCATCGAAAAACTGTACCTGACCGGCATCACCGGCCGCCCGCCTCATAAAGGGATCGCGAAAACCGCTTTGGGAGCCGAAGAGACCGTCGCCTGGGACCACACCCCCGACCCCGTCCCTCTCATCCGCGACCTTCAGACCCGCGGCTACGAGATCGCCGCCGTCGAAACCAGCGTCCGCGCCATGGATCTGTTCGACTGGCATCCCCGTTTCCCCGTATGCGTCCTCTTCGGCCATGAAGTCGACGGCCTCCGCCCCGAGCTTGAATGCCTTGCCGACACCCACATCCGCATTCCCATGCTGGGCCGCAAGCATTCCTTGAATGTCGCGACCGCCGGCGGCATCGTGATCTATGAATTATTGCGGAAGTATAAAATTCTGCGGGCCTTATAACAACAGCCGGGCCGAAAGTTCACGCCTTTGTCTCGATATGTCGCAAGAAACACATATTCTTTGATTCGGCATTCCCCGTGCCCAAACTTTTTCCCGCAAGCGGTGTCTAATCTCTCTGTTGGAGGGCGGATTTATCGATACTCATGTTTAAGGACATCCGCTTCGCCCTCCGCACCCTGGCCGCGAACCCCGGATTCACCGCGGTCGCCATCATCGCTCTGTCGCTCGGCATCGGCGTCAATGCGATCATGTTCACCATCACCAACGCGGTCCTGTTCAAGGGCATGCCCTTCGATAAACACGATCGCGTCCTCTACCTGGCCACCCGCAATCCGAAACACGCCGAGTGGATTATCGGCCTCTCTTATCCCGATTATCTGGATTGGTCCGCCGCCAAGTCCCTGCACGGCGTCGCCGCCTGGAGCGGAACGTCCGCGAATCTCAGCGACAACACCGGCCTCCCCGAGCAATATCAAGGTTCCCGCATCACCTCGAACAGCTTCGGACTGACCGGCCAGAAGCCGATCCTGGGTCGCGATTTCATGCCCGCCGACGCCGCCCCCGGAGCCCCGCCCGTCGCCATCCTGACCTATGGCCTGTGGGACCGCCGCTACGGTAAGGACCCGTCCATCCTCGGCAAAACCGCGCGCATCAACGCCATCCCCACCACCTGGATTGGCGTCATGCCGCAGAACCTGCAATTCCCCGCCAATGGCGACCTGTTCCTTCCAATGGTTCCTGAAGGTAATTTCCTGAAACGCGAATGGCGCGGCCTGATCGCCTTTGGCTGGATGGCCGACGGCGCAACCCTGGCCTCCACCCGCTCCGAGGTCGAAGGCATCGCGCACAACTTGTCTGTTGCTTATCCCGCCACCAATCAGGAAGTGGTCCCCCGAGTCTTGACCTATAACGAATTTTTCAACGGCTCGCAGAACACCACCCTGTTTCTCGCGATGCTCGGGGCTGTGGGATTCGTACTGCTCATCGCCTGCGCCAACGTAGCGAATCTCCTGCTGGCTCGCGCCGTCGCCCGCTCCCGGGAAATTTCGATCCGCGTAGCCCTCGGAGCCGCCCGCTGGCACATCGTTCGCCAACTCCTGATCGAAGCGCTGATGCTCTCGATAGCCGCCGGAATCATCGGCTATCTTCTGTCCCTGTGGGGCATGCGAATCTTTGAAAGCGAAGTCCGCCGCTACATCCCCAGCGGCTGGCGCGACTTCTCCATGGACGCCAAGGTATTCCTCTATCTGATCCTCATCTCGCTCGCTACCGGAGTCCTTTTCGGACTCGCGCCCGCCCTGCGTCTGGCCCGCCTGGACGTGAATTCCGTATTGAAAGACGGCAGCCGCGGCGCAACCGGCGGCGGACGCGGGAAATATCTTTCCGGATTATTGGTGGTCGCCGAAATGGGCCTGGCCGTCGTGCTGCTCACCGGCGCCGGCCTGATGATCCGCAGCTTCGTGAAGGTCTATCGCGCGCCGCTCGGCGTCGACACGTCTCATGTCTTGACCATGCGCCTCTTCCTGCCCGACGCCAAATATCCCCACGATCCCGACGAAGTCGCGTTTCATGAACGCCTGATTCCGCGCCTGCAAGCCATCGCGGGCGTCGACTCGGTCGCCATCGCCACCACGCTTCCCACCGGCGGCTCGCGCGAATTCCCCTACGAACTCGACGGCGTTCCTCCCCCGGACCCGCGCCGCCGCCCGACGGTCAGCTCCGTAATCATCGGCCCCGATTATTTCCGCGTCATGACCGTTCCCTGCCTCGCGGGACGCGTATTCAATGACGCCGACGGCGTCGCCGGCCCCGCCGTGGTGATCGTCAACCAGCGCTTCGCCTCCAAGACTTGGCCCAATGAGGATCCCCTCGGCAAGCGCCTGCGCATATTCGACGCGAACGCCGCCGGCCCCTGGCTCAGCGTGATCGGCGTGGTCCCCAATATCGTCCAGAACGATATCAGCCCCCGCGAAATCGATCCTCTGATTTATCTTCCCTACCGCGAAAAGGTCGCCCGCGACGTCGCCATCGTCGCGAAAACCCAGTTGCCGCCCGGCAATCTGACCCAGGCCTTCCGCCGCGCCGTCCAGAACGTCGATTCCGACATGCCGGTCTATAATCTCTGGACCATGGACCAGCGCCTCGAACGGAATTACTTCTTCATCCGCATCATCGGCGTCCTGTTCGCGATCTTTGCCGGGATCGCCCTGCTGCTCGCCTCACTCGGCCTCTACGCCGTGATCGCCCACTCCGTCAATCAGCGCACGCAGGAGATCGGTATCCGCATGGCCCTGGGCGCGAGCGCCGGCGATGTCAGCCGCCTGGTGTTCGCGCACGGCATGCTGCAAGTCGCCATCGGACTCGCCCTCGGCTTGGCCGGAGCCATCGGCTTGACCCGGCTCCTCAAGAGCATTCTGGTCCAGGTCTCTCCGAACGACCCCGGAACCTTCGCCGCCGTGGCCGCGATTCTCGCCTTCGCGGCGTTCCTCGGATGCGCTCTGCCCGCTCGCCGGGCCACGCGCGTCGATCCGCTCATCGCCCTTCGCCACGATTAATTGTGGCCAAAAAAACAGGGGAAGCCCGCGAAGGCGTCCCCTGTGTCCCTCTCCGAAGCTCCGTAGCTTACCTGACGTTCGCTGGAGCCGGATAGTCCGCGCTCTTCTCGCCGCTTGAAGAGATATCTTCCGCGCCGGTCTGCTTCAGCAGATCTTTCGCGCGCTTGATCTCATCGGACGTGTCGCAGTGAACCGAAAGAAGAACTCCGCCTTCTTTGATCCGCCCTTCATAACGTTTCGCTTCGTATTCAGGAATCCCCATGCCGACCAGCGCGCCGATCAAACCGCCCACTGCGCCGCCGACCCCTACACCCGCCAGCGCGCCCATGATGGGACCCGCCGCGATAAACGGACCGACTCCCGGGATCGCCAGCGCGCCAATGCCGGCCAGCAAGCCCAGCGTTCCGCCGACCACGCCGCCCGTGGTTGCGCCGGTAGCCGTTCCTTCCGGCGCCTTGGTATTCTTTTCGTGCGCAAACTCCTTCGAACTCTCCCGGTCTGGAAGCAATACGGAAATGTCGTCGTTCCGGAAGCCTGCCTTCAGCAAACGATCGACGGTCTGTTCCGCCCGGGTGACGTCCTTGTAAATACCGAAAACCGCGGTCTTTTTTCCTGCCATGATAATCTCCCTTTATTTGAATTCGATCTGAGTGCCTCTACGGCTTCACCGACAATTGATTCACGACCTTGTCCGGGCCGCCGGCTGCTTCAGCGGCGATTGCCATGATCGATTGAACTTCTTCGTCGGATTTCACCGGACCTTTCAAGGTCACGGTTCCGTCCTGGCTGATGATCTTGACGTTGTGGGCATAGGTCGAAAGACTCTTGTCCGCCATTACCGCCTTTCGGACTTTCGCGGTTAACGCGCGATCCGACGCGTTCATCTTCTGCTGATCGGCGGTGACCTGCCCGGGGTCCTTGTCGCGTTGATTCACTTTCGTGTTATCAGGCTTTACCTGACCGCCGGTCTCCGCGTAGATGGGAACCGTCAGGCAGGTTGAGAAGCCTAAAAGCAAAGTGGCGATGAGATAGTGCGTTTTATGCATGCGCCGTTTCGAGGTGCACGTCAGTGACCTCTCCGCGGCGGAAGCACACACGGATTCAAATCAAACGAATTACTACCGTCCCCCGGACCGGGGCGCGTAGCGGTTGCCTGTAGCGGAAGAATCTGCCAGCAAGAACGGCGGCCAGGAGTCAGACATCGGAGCGGCGGTCGGAAGAATTTGATTCGTGTCTCCCGACCGCCGCATTTCTTACGCGGTCCTGCGCTTGGACTCGCCCAGGAAACTCAGCAGCGCCTGATTCACCTGCGCCGCATGCGTCCAGATGGTCCCATGCGGACCGCCCTCAATCACCACATACTTGCTGCCCTGGATCATTTCATGCGTCCGCTTGCCCGTCGACGCGATGGGCAGAATGCGATCCGCGTCGCCGTGGATCACCAGCGTCGGCAGATCGAACTTCTTGAGATCCGTGCGAAAATCCTCGAGCCACGCCGACACGCAGTCGAGCGTGCCCTTGGGCGACGCGATCGCTGCCACGTTCCAGCTCATCTCCACCGCCTGGTCCGTGATCCGCTTCCCGCGATACACGTCGAGGTTATAAAAGTCGTGAAGAAACTGCATCAGAAACGAAGGACGATCCGCGACAATCGCCTTCTCGATTCCGGTGAATACAGTTTCATCCACCCCTTCCGGATTGTCCGCCGACTTTAGCAGCGCCGGTGGAATCGCCGAAATGAAAATCGCCCTGCTCACCCGCTCCTTGCCGTGCTTGGCGATATATCGCGCCACTTCGCCGCCGCCCATCGAAAACCCCGCGATCGCCGCATCCTTCAAATCGAGCTTGGTGATCACCTGGTGCAGATCCTCCGCCAGCGTGTCGTAGTTGTAACCCGAAAACGGCTTGCTTGAGTTCCCGAATCCCCGGCGATCGTAGGTGATCACGCGGAACCCCGCCTCCACCAGCGCGGGCACTTGCTTCTCCCACGATGCCCCGCTCAGAGGCCATCCGTGAATCAGCACCACGGGCTTTCCCGAACCGTGGTCCTCATAATACAAATCGATGTTGCCCGAATTCTCTTTTCCAACGCTCACATAGGGCATTGCGCCAAACTCCCTTTTTGGATTTAAGTTGCGGACGCTTGTTTGATGCGGTTCATGCTTTCCCGGTGCGGATTTATTTTCGGTTTGTAAAAAGCTTGTGAATTGAATGTGTGAGTCTTGTTGCTCCGCGCGACCAGCCCCTATAATCGGATCACTCTGGAGGCCGAGTTCATGCCAAGACTGTTACCGATAAGCTTTGTCGCGCTCGCTTTTCTGCCGGTTGGCCTGTTTGCGCAATCGTCGGGTAAAAACGTTTACGTGCAGCACAACCTGGTCTCCGACATCCCCGGCAACGCCGATGTCACGGACCCGAACCTCGTCAACCCGTGGGGCATCTCGGAAACGGCGACCAGTCCGTTCTGGGTCTCGAATCAAGGGAAAGGAAACTCCACGCTCTATAACGGATCCGGGACTATAACCGCGCTGGTGGTAACCATTCCGACGGCCTCCGGCGGGACCCCGCCTTCAACTCCAACTGGCCAAGTGACTGGAAACGGCGCAAGCTGGGTGCTCCCCGCCCCGAATGGAAAAGTCGCCTCGTTCATCTTTGCAACCGAAGACGGCACCATCGCCGCCTGGAACGGCAGCGCCGGAACCACCGCGGTCAAGATCGTCGACAATTCCGCCGCGGGCGCCGTCTACACCGGACTCGCCAGTTTCCCCACCGGCTCCACGCCGATGCTCTATGCCGCGAATTTCTTCGCCGGGACCATCGATGTTTTCGACGCCGCGTTCCAACCCATCACCGTCTCCGGCGGCTTCACCGATCCTAATCTTCCCGCCGGATTCGCGCCGTTCAATATCTGGAATGTCGGCGGAAAGCTGTACGTCATGTACGCCAAGCAGAGTTCGACCAAGAAATTCGACGTCCCCGGCGCCGGCAACGGCGTCGTCAACATCTTCGACCAGAACGGCACCCTTCTGCAGCGCCTGGTCTCGAACGGCGCGCTCAATTCGCCCTGGGGAGTCGCCATCGCCCCCGCCAACTGGGGAGCCTTCGGCGGCGACGTCCTGGTCGGCAACTTCGGCGACGGCAAGGTCAACGCCTTCGATCCCAAAACCGGCGCTCTGGTTGGAACGTTACAGGACGCCAGCGGCAACCCGATCGTCAATACCGGCCTGTGGGCTCTTCTGTTCGGCAACGGCAAGTCCGGCGGCGACCCCGGCACGCTCTATCTTTCCGCCGGCATAACCAGCACGGACAACAAGATTCACGGCTTGCTCGCCGCCATCGCTCCGCCCTCGCAGGTCACTCAGATCAGTAACGCGGCCAGCTTCGTCGCCGGTTCCATCGCGCCGGGAGAAATCGTCCTGCTGAACGGATTCACCATCGGACCCTCGCCCCTCGCTTCCGCGACCATTCCCGCTACCGGATCCGCGCCGACCACCGCCGGCGCCACCAGCGTCAGCATCAACGGCGTCAACGCGCCCATCCTCTACGCCTCGGCTTCGGCGACCAGCGTCGCCGTGCCCTATGAGGTCAGCGGTTCCACCACGGCGACCGTCGTCGTGACCTACAAGACCAGCCCCAGTGCGACGTTCACCGCCCAGGTGGTACCCGCGGCGCCCGGCTTGTTTACTTCCAACGAAAGCGGCGCCGGAGCGATTGTCGCCATCAACGCCGACAATTCCATTAACAGCTCGACCAACGCGGCTGCTGCCGGCAGCCCGTTCCTACTGTTCGCCACCGGCGAAGGACTCACCAATCCTCCCGCCCAGGATGGCGCCATCACCAGCGAGTTCTTCCACTCTCCCGTGTTGCCCGTCTCGCTCACCATCGGCGGCAAGCCGGCGACCGTGGTCTATGCCGGATCCGATCCCGGACTCATCGCCGGCGTCATGCTGGTCGAAGCGATCGTCCCTGCGGGCGCGGGCACCGGCGCGGTTCCCGTGGTGCTGACTGTCGGATCCGCCAGCAGCCAGACCAACGCGACCATTGCCTTGAAGTGACTGCTGTAAACTGGGGCAGATGGCGTCCGCCACGATCGCCGCTCGCCCGCCGACCGTTAAAGGACGCCCTTTCCTCGGCGTCCTTCGGGATTTTCGAAAACATCCGCCCGAATATTTACTGAGCGTCGCGCAAAAGCACGGCGAGTTCGCGCGCCTCATGCTCGCGAATCAGGAAATGTACCTGATCGCGAATCCCGAGTGGATCCGCGACATCTTCGTCACCAATCAGGCGAATTTTCGCAAAAGCCGCATGCTGGAGCGTTCCCGCATCCTGCTCGGCGACGGCCTGCTCACCAGCGAAGGCGCGTTTCATACCCGCCAGCGCCGGCTGGTCCAGCCCGCCTTTCATCGCGAACGCCTCGTTGGATACGGCGCGTCCATGGCCGAATGCGCCGCGCATGCCCGCGATCAATGGCGCTCCGGCCAGACTTACGATATCGCGCGCGAGATGAACCGGCTCACCCTCGCCATCGTCGCGAAAACATTATTCAGCGCCGATGTTTCTTCCGACGCCGACGAAATCGGCGCCGCGCTCAACGAAGTTCTGGGCCTGTTCGATATGGTCCTGATGCCCTTTTCGCAGTGGCTGCAAAAGCTACCGCTGCCGTTCATCCGCCGCTTCGAGCGCGCCCGCGATGTGCTCGACCGCATCATCTACGGCCTCATCGCCGAGCGCCGGAAATCGAAACAGGACACCGGCGATCTTCTCTCCATGCTGCTGCTCGCCCAGGATGACGAAGGCGCCAGCGGCAACGTGCCCGGGGGCATGACGGACAAGCAGGTCCGCGACGAAGCCCTGACCCTGTTTCTCGCCGGTCACGAAACCACCGCCAACGCCCTCACCTGGACCTGGTATCTGCTCTCGCAGAATCCCGCCGCCGAGGCGAAGTTTCACAACGAAATCGATCGCGTTCTCCAGGGCCGCGCCCCAACCATGGCCGACCTGCCCAATCTCAAGTACGTCGAAATGGTGTTTTCCGAATCGATGCGCCTCTACCCGCCCGCCTGGGGCATCGGACGCCGCGCGGTGGAGCCCTACAACGTCGACGGCTATACCATTCCGCCCACGGCCATCATTATGATGAGCCCCTTCGTGGTCCATCGCGATCCGCGCTGGTATCCCGAGCCCGAAAAGTTCGACCCCGAGCGCTTTCTGCCCGAAGCCGTTGCCGCCCGTCCGAAATTTTCCTATTTCCCGTTCGGCGGTGGCGCCCGCGTCTGCATTGGCGAGCGATTCGCGTGGATGGAAGGCGTCCTGCTCCTGGCCACCCTGGCCCAGAAGTGGCGCCTCCGCCTGGTCCCCGGTCATCCCGTGGAGACGCGCGCGCTCATCACGCTGCGCGCCCGCCACGGAATGCAAATGACCGTCGACGCTCGCGCTGCTACTGGTACGACGGGCTGATCGAGAAGAATCCCGCCCCAATCGCGATCCCGTAATCCAGTCCGCTCGCTGTGAACAGATTCGGATTCGTCGAATTTTCCAGCGACAGGCTTCCGCTTCCCGCCGGCATCGTCAGCAGCACGTAGCTGGGCACCGTGAATTGCCCCGCGCTCGCCGGCGCGTAACAGGTGAAGGAACCCGTCACCCCCGCCGACGTCGAACTCCCCGAAATGATCACGTAGCTATTCGTCGCGCCGCCGCTCCACGTCACCTGCTGGCCCTGTGCGCGATTGACCGTCGTGATCGACCCCTCGTTCGTCCAGTTCAACGGGCTGGTGTAAGCCACCGAAGTCGTGAACGCTCCCACGTCTTTCCCGCCCGATCCCGTGAACGTGAACGTCCCGCCGTTTGGCGGAATAAACCCGCTCGAAAGTTGCGCGAAATACAGCCCCGGAGTCTGCGGAATCGTGGTCAGCGTCGCCGATCCCGCCGGTCCCGTCACCGTGATCGTCCCCGGGTCGAGCGCGGTCGTCGTGTACAAAGAACTCGCCCCCGTCAGGTTCTGCGTCACAATGCAATTCCCGATCGATACCAGACCGGACCCCGATGCCTGCTGCGCGCCCTGCTCGTTAAAGAAGCTCGCGCCCGCGATGTTTGTTGTCTGCCCGCCAGAAACTTGCTGGAGAATAGACACCGCGCCGAAGTTGTAATTTGTCCTGCCGCCCAGGTTCAGGATCTCGTTGCCGTCGATCCCCAGCGTCGGATCGGAACAGGCGCCGCCCGCCGCGTTCACCGGAAGCGTCACCGTGTTGCTCGCCACCGATCCGCTCACCGCGACCACCGCCACCGCGCACCCCCCCTGCACCGACCCGGGTATCGTCACGTTGATCTGATTTACTCCCGGATATCCCGACGAGCCCTGGTATCCAATGTTCGCCTGTACCCCGCCGATATAAATCGTCAGGGGCACAGTGACACCGTGCGGCGTCGACGTGAACACCGTATCGCTATCCGCCGTGTCCGCCCCGAGCCCCGATCCCCACAGCACGATCGTCTCGCCCGGCTTCGCCGAATTGTTGTAGTTATACAACGCGCCGGTCAACGGATTGGTCGCCACCCCGAGCCCCGTGCCCCCTCCGTAATACGTATCGAGCCCCAACGCGCTCTGCACCACCGTGATCGTCGCCGGTGCCGACGTCGCTCCGTTATAGCTCACCGTAATCGTGCCCGTCCCTGTCGGCGTGCCCGAAGGCAGCACCGCCGCGATCTGCGCAGGGATTGCATAGTAAATTCCCGGATGCGTCGTCGTGCCGTTCACTGTCACCGTGATGCTCGCCCCGTTCAACGTCGTCGGAATTCCCGGCGACGCCGACGATTGCAGCACGGCCGTTCCCGGATTCGACAGCCCGCTGCCCTTGATGATAAACAGCGCGCCCGGCGCGATCCCGTAATTCGGGAAGCCCGGCAGAATGTAGCTGTAATTGTTCTGCACCCCCGTGATGCTCGGCCCCGTCGGTCCGCCTCCCCCGCCCGTAGCTCCGTAAGTCGTGTATTCGAGCCCCAGCGACCCGCCGCTGTTCGACGTCACCAGCAGCTTGGCCCCGTTGCCGCCGTTCGTGCTGACCGCGAAAATCGTCCCCACCGTCAGCGACGCCGACGGGATCGGCGAGGTCGACGCCAGCGCGCCCACCGACTGTAAGATCTGCTGGGTGATTAGCGAATAATTGGAATCGCCCGTGAACCCCGGAATCACGCCGCCCTTGGCCGTGCCGACGAACGTGATGCTGGTGCCGGTCCACTTGATATCTCCCCCTGAAGTCACCGTCGTGCCCGAATCGAGGTTGAAAGTGCTTCCCGACGCGAGCGTCGTCGTTCCGCTGATGTCCGCGAAAGCCGCGGCCGGTAATAACATGGCCGCCATCGCGAGCGTCGAATATCTGAGTCGATGCAACATGTTTCCTCCTATTTGTTGACTGCTTGATTGGGACCCGCAGCCTGCCGTTGACTGCGCGTTATAATGAATGCGGAGAAGTGCACATTGTCTATCGCACGATTTCTGCGCCTATCGGCTCACATTCAAATGCTCCCCGTATTGGAGAGCGGCGAAGAAACTTTGATCGGCGGCCAGGCCGTGATGGAAGGCGTCATGATGCGCGCCCCTCACAGCTATTGCGTGGCCGTGCGCAAGCCCAACGGTGAACTGGTGACCGAAGAACATCCCGTCGATAGAATGTCGGAGAAATACCCGATCTTCAAGCTGCCAGTTCTACGTGGGTTGGGGACCTTAGGCCAGGCCATGATGCTGGGCGTCAAGGCCCTGAAATTCTCCGCCAACGCCGCGCTCGACGATGGCAGTAATGCCGGCGGCGACTCAAAATCCGCCGAGATCCCCGCCTGGATGATGAGCCTGAACCTGCTTTTCTCCTTCGGATTTTTCATCTTTCTGTACAAATTCGTGCCGCTCTTCGTCGCCACCCGCATCGGCCACGCCGTCCCTGCTCTTTCCGGACGCACCGCCACGAATTTTGTCGACGGCGGCATCCGCATCGTCATCTTCCTCGCGTTCCTGTTGATCCTCTCCCGCTTCAAGGACATCCGCCGCGTGTTCGAATACCACGGCGCGGAGCACAAAGTGGTCTTCAATTTCGAGTCCGGCAAGCCGGTGAACGTCGAGAACGCCCAGACCTTTCAGACCTTTCATCCCCGCTGCGGGACCAATTTCCTCGCCGTCGTGCTCGGCCTGTCGTTCCTGTTTTATCCGCTGCTGCCCATCGATGGATTTCTGCCCAAGTTGATCGCGCGCATCGCTCTGCTCCCGGTCATCGCCGGAGTCAGCTACGAAATCATCCGCTTCGCCGCCCGCCGTCAGGGTTCGCTGCTGGGCCTGATCTCCTGGCCCGGCCTGTGGCTGCAGCGCATCACCACTAAGCCGCCCGATGATACCCAGGCCGCCGTCGCCATCCACGCGCTGAACGGCGCAATGGCGCTGGAGGAAAAGCAGGGCGGCGAATTGATCATCGCCTGAAGCTTCTTCCGACAGAATGCAATATCAAAAGAGACTCGACGAAGCTGAGAAGCGCTTTGAAGAATTGACCGCGCAGATGGCGGACCCCGCCGTCATCAACGATTCCGGTCAGTATCGCAAAGTCGCCAAGGCGCAGAACGACCTCTCTGAAGTCGTCGGCAAATATCGCGAGTGGAAAACCGCCCATCAGCAATTGGGCGAAGCCCGCGTGATGCTCAACGAAACGGACCCCGATTTGAAAGCCATGGCGCAGGATGAAATTCTTCAACTGGAGCCGCGCCTGGTCCAGATCGAAGAAGATCTCAAGGTCCTGCTGCTGCCCAAGGATCCGAACGACGAAAAGAACGTCGTTCTCGAAATCCGCGCCGGCACCGGCGGCGACGAAGCCACGCTGTTCGCCGACGAAGTCTTTCGCATGTACTCGCGCTTCGCCGAAACCCGCCGCTGGAAAGTAGAAGTCACCTCATCCAGCGAATCCTCGGTCGGCGGCCTTAAGGAAGTCACCGCGCTGGTCAGCGGCAGTCGCGTCTTCAGCGCCCTAAAGTATGAAGGTGGCGTGCATCGCGTGCAGCGCGTTCCCGCTACCGAGCAACAGGGCCGCGTCCATACTTCCGCCATCACGGTCGCCGTGCTGCCCGAAGCCGACGAAGTCGAAATCAAACTGGACCCGAAGGACATCCGCATCGATACGTTCTGCTCCTCCGGACCCGGCGGCCAGAGCGTCAACACCACCTATTCCGCCGTCCGCATGACCCACCTGCCCACCGGCACCGTCGTCTCCTGCCAGGACGAGAAATCGCAGATCAAGAATCGCGCCAAAGCCGAGCGCGTCATGCGCTCCCGCCTCTATGAGCTGGAGCTCGAAAAACAGCAGGAAAAGATCGGAGCCGAGCGCCGCACCATGGTCGGCACCGGCGACCGCAGCGAAAAAATCCGCACTTATAATTTCCCCCAGAATCGCGTGACCGACCATCGCATCGGCCTCACCCTCCATCAGCTCGATCAGGTCATGGAAGGCAAGCTCGACCCCTTCGTCGAAGCGCTCACGCAGCATTTTCAAACCGAAAAGTTGAAAGAACAAGGCGAGGTCCTGGTCTAAGACCGGAGGCGCGACTACGGACCTCCGCACCGCTCTTCTCCAGGGACAAAAGCTCCTCGAAGACGAGCGCATTTCCGCTCCCCGCCTCACCGCCGAAGTCCTGCTGGCCCACGCCATCGGTTGCGAGCGATCCTGGCTCTACGCCCATTCGACCGACGAACTGCGCGAGGTCTGGTGGATCCACTACGGCCGCTATCTCCATCAGCGCCTCAACGGAACACCCACCCAATACATCACCGGCGTCCAGGAATTTTATGGCCGCGATTTTCGCGTCACCCCCGACGTCCTCATACCCCGCCCCGAAACCGAGCACATCATTGAAACAGCGCTCGCGACTCCGGCCGAAATCATTCTCGACATCGGCACCGGCAGCGGCGCGATCGCCATTACTCTCGCTCTCGAAACCAAAGCCCGCGTCATCGCCACTGACATCTCCGAGCGCGCTCTAAAAATCGCCCAGGAAAATGCGAAGCGCCTAAATGCGTCCGTGGATTTCGTCGCCTGCGATCTCGCCTCCGCCCTCGCCGCAAGCTTCGACCTGATCGTCTCCAATCCTCCCTACGTGCCCTCCACCGAATCGCTGCCTCGCGAGGTTCGCGATCACGAGCCACCCGTCGCCCTCTACGGCGGCCACGACGGCCTGGAGCTTTATCGCCGCCTGATCCCCGAAGCCGCGCGCCTGCTCCACCCCGGCGGACGCCTCATCGTGGAACTCGCCTTCAACGCCGCCGATGCTGTGGCTGCAATGCTCGACGGCTGGAACGAAATCCGCATCATCCCCGACCTCGCCGGCCTCCCTCGCGTCATCGAAGCCCATCTCAGTCACAAGCACATTCGCTAGTGGTCTCAATCACTTAGGGCGATTCGCTAGATCCGGCCTGCTAGATTGAGATCAGAAAGTTTCCTGCGCAGGAAGCATTGCAGTGGGGTGATACTGGACTTCCGGAGCCCGTGAAACGGCTCGCGTCGTCAGGCAGTGCCATGATGCCGACGGAAGGACCTTCGGATCGATCCGATAACGATTAGGCGGGCCGTCCCGCTTGACTTCAGAGAGGATAAATCGAAAACGCGAGCCTGCCGCCAGCCAGCGGCGCCGAGCCTCCGTTAGATTTTCCTCGATTCATTGGCGGCCGGTAACGCACGGCGATAAGTCCGAGAGCCCCGGCCGCCCGTAATGCCCCGACAGCCGTAGTGTGTCCAAACGCGACCGTCCAATTCAGGGAGCGCACAGCGTAAGCGTTGTGCGCGATTTAGAAAGTGACGGAGAGCCCCGGCCGCCCGTAACGCTACACCCGTAGTGTGTCCCAACGCGACTGCCCAAGTTCAGGGAGCGCACAGCGGGTTTCCGCGTTGTGCGCGATTCAAAAATTAGCGCCCGCATTGCTACACCCGTAGTGTCTCTACAATTAGGAGAGTGCCCGACCTCACCGACGCATCTCTCTATCCCGGCCGCGCCGACGAAAGTTTCTCGCCCGCTTCCGAACCCGAACTGCTCGACATCCTCGCCCGTGCCTCCCACCAGTCCATCCCGGTCACCTTCATGGGAGCCCTTACCGGCGTCACCGGCGCTGCTGTTCCTCAATCCGGCTGGGCGATCTCGCTTGCCCGCCTCAGCCATCTCGAAATCGAGCCAGGCCGCGCCATCGCCGGACCCGGCGTCCTCCTTCGCGACCTGCAAGCCGCCGCGGCCCGATCGCATCAGTTTTATGCTCCCGATCCCACCGAAAATACCTCGTCCCTCGGAGGCAACATCGCCGCTAACGCCAGCGGCTCCCGCAGCTATCGCTTCGGAGCCACCCGCGAGCACGTTCTCGCCCTTCGCGTCGCCCTGATCACCGGCGAAGTGCTCGACCTCCATCGCGGCCAGTCCGCCGATTTCGAGATTCCCTCCATTCGCATTCCCCACACCACGAAATTTTCCGCCGGCTATCGCCTCGCGCCCCACATGGACCTGCTCGATCTCTTTATCGGCTCCGAAGGAACCCTCGGCGTCATTACCCGCGCCGAGTTGAAACTCCTCCCCGCTCCTGGCGAACTCCTGGGAGGCGTCGTGTTTTTTCCGTCCGAAGAATCCGCTCTCGATGCCGTCGACCGCTGGCGATCCGAGCCCACGCTCCGCATGATCGAATATCTGGACCGCGCTTCGCTCCAGATGCTCGACGTTCCCCACGCCGCCGCCCTCATCATCGAGCAGGAAGGCGACGCCGATCTCGATCTTACCGGCGCCCTCGAAAGCGATTCCTGGTTCGCCATGTCTGCTTCCGACCGCGAGCGCTTCCGCCAGTTCCGCCATTCCCTTCCGGAGCGCGTCAACGACCGCATCCGCCACAGCGGCTTCATGAAATTAAGCACCGATTATGCCGTGCCGCTTGATAAAGGACGGGAAATGCTCGCCATTTATCGTAAGATGCTGGACCTTCCTAATGTGATATTCGGTCATATTGGCGACGCTCATCTGCACATCAACACCTTCTCCGATTCCCCCGCGCAATTCGAGCACGCCAAAGCTTTGATGAACGATCTCGCGGCGGCGGCCGTCGGGCTCGGCGGAATCGTCGGCGCGGAGCACGGCCTCGGCAAACGCAAAGCGCATCTGCTCCCGATCCAATATTCGCCCGTTGAAATCGAAGCGATGCGCGACATCAAGCGGCGTTTCGATCCGCAATGGCTCCTGGGACAAGGCACGCTGCTGCCTTAGGAGCGGTTGTGCTACGATAAGGCGTGATGCGGCTGGTAATTTTGCTCGCGGTGGCGCTCGCGGTCAGCGCCGTGCAGTGCGTCAGCGCCTGCGCTGAGCAGAATTGCGGCTCCAAATCCGCGCCGTGTCATCAGCACGATTCCTCAAAGCAAGTGAAGTGCACGCGGGAAATTCCGGCAGCCAAGACGTCGACCATAGTTCCCGCCGTACCGGTTCTCGCCGTCGCCGCCGTAACACAATTCACGACCGCCGATCCCCTGCCCGCAGCCCCGCTGGCCATCGATTCCATTTCGCCGCCGCCTCTTCTAACCCTTCGCATCTGATCCCTCCCGTTTGATTCTTTCTTTCATAAATCAAACAGGAGAGTTATATGTATTGGCGAAATATATCCGCCATTTTCCTGCTCGCGACCGCTTCGGCCGCGGCCCAGGGAATGAATAATGCGGGTATGTCTTTGATGAATCTCGCTTCCGGTACCTCGGCCAATCCGCAATCCGCGAACATGCCCATGATCATGTCCAGCCTCGGCTCCTGGGACACCATGTTCATGGGAGCCGCGTTTATCGACGATGTCCAGCAATCCGGATCCCGCGCAGGCGATAAGCTTTTCTCCACCAACTGGTTCATGGCCGCGGCCCAGCACAAGCTTGGCGCGAAAGCGACCTTTCAGGTCGATCTGATGCTCAGTCTGGAGCCCGCCACCGTCACCGCCCGCCGCTATCCGGAGCTCTTTCAGACCGGTGAAACCGCCTTCGGCATCCCCCTCGCCGACGCCCAGCATCCGCACGATTTCATCATGGCGCTCGGATTTCATTACGTCCGCGAAGTCGCCCACGACACCACCATCGATTTCTACTTCGCTCCCGTCGGCGATCCCGCCCTTGGCCCAGTCGCCTTTCCCCATCGAGCCTCGGCCGCCGAACTCCCCGAAGCTCCCATTTCCCATCACTGGCAGGACTCGACCCACATCGCCGACGACGTCATCACCGCCGGCATTACCCACAAGAAGATTCGCCTCGAAGCCAGCGGATTCCACGGCGCCGAACCCAACGAAGATCGCTGGAGCATTCAATATGGCGGGCTCGATTCCTGGTCTGCGCGCCTCTGGTATTTTCCGTCCAACAATTGGGCCGCGCAGGTTTCCGTGGGACGCCTGACGCATCCCGAGGCGCTCTCGCCCGGCGATCAGGTTCGCGCCACCGCTTCGCTTGCCTATTCGCGCCCGCTCGGCGGAAGCGCCTGGTCCTCCAGCTTCATCTGGGGACGCAATCACGATACACTCACCCATCGCGACCTGAATTCTTACCTGGTGGAATCGGTCCTGCCGATCCGCAAAAAGAATTTCATCACCGGCCGCGCCGAGCTGGTGGATAAAGACGAGCTGTTCGACAACCAGCCCTTGATTGAGGCCCAGCTCGACCACACTTACGGAAGTACTTTTCGAATCGGTGCTTACACCGTTGGATACACGAGAGATATCGCGCTATTCAGTCATCTCGAAACCGGCCTGGGCGCGAACGTCACCCTATATTCTCTCCCGAACCCGATCAAACCTTATTACGGCAGCCGCCCCATCGCTGCGAATATTTTTCTTCGCCTTCGCCTCCGCCGGGGGTAACGTCTTGATCGCGAAAGGCGTATACTGGCTATGAGGTACTGAAAAAGAGGACCTATGTTTGAAGGCCTGTTCCAACCGATGCACTTGCTGATCATCCTGGCTGTAGGAGTCTTGGTCTTTGGACCGAAAAAGATTCCCGAGCTGGGCAAAGGTCTGGGCGAAGGGATTCGCGGATTCAAAGACGCGATGAAGAGCGCTTCGGAGCCCACGCCGGCGCCGCCCGCCGATCCGCCTAAAGTGGAAGCGCCCAAATAGCAACCGGCGCCGCGTGTAGTATCGTGAAACGTGTATCGTTTCCTCGCCTGTCTGACGCTTTGCGCGTCAAGTTTCGCACAATCTCTTCCTTCGAATCTCTTTAATGGACTGGAATGGCGCCTGATCGGCCCCTTTCGCGGCGGACGTGTGCTCGCCGTCGCGGGAGTTCCCGACGACCCCACCACGTTCTACTTCGGCGCGGTCGATGGCGGCATCTGGAAGACCGAAAACACCGGCGTAACCTGGTCGCCTGTTTTCGATCGCCAGCACATCGCCTCCATCGGCGCTCTGGCCGTCGCGCCGTCGAATCCTAATATCCTCTATGCCGGCACCGGCGAAGCCGATATGCGCAGCGACATCGCGCCCGGCGATGGTGTCTACAAGTCCACCGACGCCGGCAAGACGTGGACCCATATCGGTCTCGCCGACTCGCGCCAGATCGGCCGGATCGTCATCGACCCCACGAATCCCGATCTGGTCTACGTCGCCGCCTTGGGCCACGCCTATGGGCCGAACGAAGAGCGCGGCGTCTACCGCTCGAAAGACGGCGGTCAATCCTGGCAGAAAGTTCTGGACCGGGGACCGAACATCGGCGCGGGCGACCTGGCCATGGACCCGGCGAATCCCCGAATCCTCTACGCCGGCGTGTGGGCCGCGCGCCGCACTCCGTGGAGCAAGTATCCTCCTTCGGGCGATCCCGGCAGCGGCCTTTATAAATCGACCGACGGCGGCGATCATTGGGTCCCGCTTACCTCCGGGCTTCCATCCGGCGAATGGGGACGGGTCGGCGTCGCCACCGGACCCGGCGTCGTCTATGCGGTGATCGACGCCGAAGGCGGCGGCATGTTCCGCTCCACCGACGGCGGCGCCGCCTGGGAACACGTTGGTAAAGATCCGCGCATCACCACGCGCGCCTGGTATTTCAATTCCGTCACTGTCGATCCGCATGACCGCGATCGCATCTATGTGCCCAACGTCGCGCTCTATCGCTCGCACGACGGCGGCCGGACTTTCGATGTGCTTAAAGGCGCGCCCGGCGGCGACGATTACCACACCTTGTGGATCGATCCCACGAATTCTTCGCGCATGATTCTCGGCACCGATCAGGGCGCGACCATCTCCGTCGACGGCGGCAAAACCTGGAGCACGTGGTACAACCAGCCCACCGCGCAGCTCTATCACGTCACCACCGACCATCAGTTTCCCTATCACGTCTACGGCTCGCAGCAGGACAGCGGATCCATCGTGGTCGCCAGCCGCACCGATCATTTTCAGATCGACGAACAGGATCAGTTCCACGTCGGCGGCGGCGAGAGCGGCTATATCGCCGTCGATCCCAAGGACCCGAACATCGTGTTCGCGGGCGACACCTACGGCGTGCTGATCCGCTACGACCGACGGACCTCGCAAGGCCAGACCGTCACGCCCTGGCTGCAGGGATCCGGCAACGACATCGACCAGCAGAAATTCCGCTTCCCCTGGACGCCGCCGCTGGTCTTCTCGCCCACCGATCCTTCGACGCTTTATTACGGCTCGCAATACCTGCTGGCAACCAGCGACGGCGGTTTGCACTGGCGCAAGATCAGTCCCGATCTCACAGGCGCGTCCGAAACGAAATCGAGCGGTCCGGTGACCATCGCCAACGCCAAGGCGCGCGGCTTCGGCGTGATTTATTCCATCGCGCCGTCGCCGGTGCAGGCGAATCAGATCTGGGTGGGCAGCGACACGGGCTTGATCCAGCTCACTCGCGACGGCGGAAAATCGTGGTCCAACGTCACGCCGAAAGGCCTTTCCGACTGGAGCAAGATCACCTCCATCGAAGCCTCGCATTTCGATCCCGCGGTGGCCTACGCCGCCGTCGATCGCCATCGCATCGAGGATTACAAACCGCATCTCTATCGCACCCGCGACTACGGGGCCACGTGGACCGAGATCGTCGACGGGCTTTCCGAACCCGCATTCGTCAATGCGATTCGCGAAGATCCCGTGCGCAAAGGGCTGCTGTTCGCCGCGACGGAACTGGGCGTTGCCGTTTCCTTCGACGATGGCGATCACTGGCAGCCGCTGCAACTGAATCTCCCGGTCAGCTCGGTTCGCGATCTGACGATTCACGGCGATGATCTGGTAGCCGCGACGCATGGCCGGTCCTTCTGGATACTGGACGACATCGCGCCGCTGCGTCACGTGGAGCGCAATCAGGCCACTTCCCTGCTGCCGCCCGCGTCCGCGATCCGCTTGGCTCCGCTCTCGTTTCAAGGGACGCCCATTCCGCCGGAAATTCCGGCCGGCAAGAATCCTCCCGACGGCGCGATCCTCGATTTTTATCTGGCCTCCGCGCCGCAAGGCGAAGTGACGCTGGAAATTCTGGATGCCAAGAATCAGGTGATCCGCCGCTTCTCGACAGCCGACCCCGCGCCGCCTCCGCTTCCGCCGCTGGCCATCGCCCCCAACTGGCTGACGCCTCCGCCGCGCTTCGTCGCCGAAGCTGGCATGAATCGATTTGTGTGGGATCTGCGCTATCCCACGCCAGTCGACCAGGTCGCCGACGATAGCGACAGCGGCAAGCCTCTGCCCGGCCCGCAGGTTCTTCCCGGAACGTATCGCGTGAAGCTCACCGCAGACGGCCACAGCTATACCCAGATGCTCAAAGTGGAGCTGGACCCGCGGTCGACCGCGACGCCCATCGATTTAGCGCAGCAGCTCGACCTCGGACTCAAAGCGTCGCAAGCGATGAAGCGCGCCCATGAAGCCGCGGTGAAGGAGAGCGATCCGAAGAAGGCGGCCGCATCACGCGCCATCGAAGCCCAGTTCGGGGCAGTGTTGACCATCGTCGAAAGCTCCGACCGCCGCCCATCCGCGCAAGCCCACGAGATTTTCGAAGAAGCCTTGCGCAAGCTGGGGCATTGAAACGCAGGTCCTTGACCGGGGCCGCGACACCGATGAGACTAAGGAAGGAGTAGCTCATGATTTCCGATCCGCGAGACACCCGGCCCGTCGATAAAGCCAAACACCCGGACAACATCGTGCAGTTTTTTCGCCGCTCTCCGCTCTTCGGCGTCAGGCTGAACCTGGAGCGGAGCCGCGAATCGAGCCGGATCGTCGAGGGATTCTCTCGGCGGAAACGAAACAAAAAGGCCAGGGCCGCCCGGTAAATTGACCTCTCGGTTCTGATCCCTAAGGAGCGTGGCGGAACCAGATAAGATAAACTTCCCGACGGAGGTCTCATGAGCGATCGACCCACCCGCCGCGCTGTTCTTGCCTCGGCCACCATCGTTCCGCTGGCCGCTCTGAACGCTGACGCCCAGAACGTCGCCCGTTTCTCCACCCCCGTTTTTTCCGCCGCCCAGCTCGCGATCCTCGAAGCTTTCGCCGATCGCCTGGTCCCGAGCGACGAATCCGGGCCCGGCGCGCGCGAATGCGGCGTGACGAACTACATCTCGAACACGCTCGGCTATTTCGCTGCCGAGGAGAAACCGAATTTTCTCGCTGGCCTGGATGCGCTCGATCAGGCGGCGCGCAAAGCCCACGCTCGCGGATTCGCTGAGCTGCACGCCGCGCAACAGGACGAACTGCTCACCGCGTTCGAGAAAACGTCGCGGCCGTTCTTCAATCGCGTGCGGCAACTGACGCTCGAAGGCATGTTCTGCGATCCCTATTACGGCGGCAACAAGGATTTTCATGGCTGGGATTTGATTCGCTACCCCGGTCCGCGACTCGCCGTCTCGGAGAACGAACAGAAGCTGCGCGATCCCATCAAGCCGCTGCGCTCGTCGAGTTACGGATTAAATCATGGCCATTAATCTGAAACCGGTGGACGTGGTGGTGATCGGTCTGGGCGCGGCGGGCGGCGTCGCCGTGCTGCCGCTGGCGCGCGCGGGCTTGAAGGTCGCGGGCATCGAAGCCGGCACCTGGATGGATCCGAAGACATTTAAGCCGGACGAAATTCACAATAACATTCGCGGACTGCTCACCTCGGTGCCCAAGGCGAATCAGGAAGTGCCGACGGTGCGCGAAAGCCCGTCGTCGCCCACCCGCCGCGGCGCAATTCATCCCATGATGAACGCGATCGGCGGAACGTCCATCCACTACTGGGCGCAAAGCTGGCGGCTAAAGCCGTGGGATTTTCAAGTCCGCAGCGAGGTGACCAAGCGCTACGGCGCAAGCGCGATTCCGAAAGGCTCGACGGTGGAGGACTGGCCCGTCGATTACGACGAGCTCGAGCCTTTTTACGACACCATCGAGCATGAGGTCGGCGTCTCCGGCAAGGCCGGAAATATTCAAGGCCGCATCGATCCCGCGGGCAACGTTCATGAGGCTCCGCGCCGGCGCGAGTATCCCATGCCTCCGCTGCGCGGCTCGGGCTTCACCGATCTGATGGCGGACACCGCGCGCCAGCTTGGCTGGAAGCCGTTTCGTCCACCGGCGGCGATTAATTCGCAGGAATATCAGGGACGCCCCGGCTGCGCGTTTCACGGCTACTGCAATCGCGGCGGATGTCATATCAGCGCGAAAAATTCCACCGCCGTCACGACAATTCCAGCGGCAATGAAGACCAAAAACCTGACCATTTTCGATCGCGCCCAGGTGACTCGCATTATCGCGAACGATACCCGCGCCACCGGCGTTACTTACCTGCGCGATGGCCAGGAATATTTTCAACCCGCGCGCGTGATCCTGCTGGCGTCTTATACCTACGAAAATTCGCGGCTGCTGCTGCTCTCAAAATCGAAGGCGTACCCGAATGGACTTTCGAATCGCCACGGCCAGGTCGGGCGCCATTATTTCGGACACTGGCAGAACGGCGTCACCGCGCTGTTTCCGTTCGACATCAACGTCTGGTATGGAACTCCCGCACAAGCCTCGGCCGTCGACGATTTTGCCGACGACGCCTACGATCATACGGGCCTCGGCTTCATCGGCGGCACCTGCCTTCAGCCGCACACCGAAATGCATCCCATCGAGGCCGCGAACATGAGCACCTTCGGCCGCGCCCCGGCATGGGGGTCGAAATGGAAGGCGTTCATTCGCCAGAACGCCGCGCGCTGGACCTCGGCCTATCTGCAGACCTCGGCCTTTCCGTACGAGGAAACCTTTCTCGACCTGGACGATCGCGTGGCGGACCCTCTGGGCGATCCCGTCTGCCGCGTCACCAGCGGTCCCAAGGAGAACGAATCGCGCGCCGTGCAATACGCGCAAAAGAAAATGGAGCAGTGGTTCAAGGCCGCGGGCGCGATCGAGGTGCGGTCGGGCGGCACGAATCCTCCGGGCGTCACCACCCACGCCTACGGAGGCACGCGGATGGGCGACCATCCCGAAACGAACGTCGTGAATCGCTGGGGATTGTCGCACGAAGTTCCGAACCTCGGCGTCCTCGGCGCGTCGGTCATGGGCACCAGCGGCGCCCGCAATCCGACGCTGACGGCGCAGGCTCTGGCCTGGAGGACAGCCGATCACGTCGTCAAGAACTGGAAGGCAATCTCTTAAAAGCATCCCTTCTTGACAAACATTTGCAATTTAAATGACTTTTTGTCCCTGAAATCATCATCTTGACGGTTAAGTAGCATTTACTCTCAAGGACAGATCGCGTATTGTAAATACTGAGGGAGAGGACCAGGTTTCATGATCAAAACTCGGCTCTTAGTGTATGGATTGGGCGCGCTGGCTATCGGCGCCGTCGCGTTGTCCAGCCCGGCCGTTGCCGCGTCGACTTCCAGTCCGGTGTTCACCAAGGATATCGCACCGATTTTCCAGGAAAAGTGCAACGATTGTCATCGTCCGGGCTCCATGGCCCCGATGTCGCTCGAAACCTATAAGGACGCCCGGCCGTGGGCCAAGTCGATTAAAGATCGCGTGGCCAAGCGCCAGATGCCGCCGTGGCATCTCGATAAGACCGTCGGCATCCAGCATTTCGCCAACGATCGTTCGTTGAACGACACGCAGATCGCGATGATCGTCAAATGGGTCGACGCCGGTTCGCCGATGGGCGATGCGAAGGACATGCCGCCGCCCCGCAAGTACGCCGACGATGAAGGCGGATGGCAGCTCGCGAAGACCTACGGCCAGCCGGACCTGATCATCAAGTCCGATCCCTACACCGTTCCGGCCCACGGCCAGGATGCCTGGTTCAAGCCGATGACCGAGGTTCCGGTCACCGAGCCCCGCTGGGTGCGCGCCGTCGAAATGCGTCCGGCCAGCAACGCGGGACGCCGCGTGACGCATCACGCCCTGGCGTACTTGATTCAGGACGAATCGGGCAAAGGCAACGCGGGCGGCGGATCGGGCGCGGCTTCAGCGAACGCCGGCCTGTTGATGGAATGGGCCATCGGCAAGAACTACGATATCTATCGCCCCAATACCGGGAAGCTTCTGGTCCCCGGCGCGCGCATCTCCTGGGAGATGCATTATCACGCGGTCGGCGAAGAGATTCGCGATCATGTCGAGCTCGCCGTCTATCTGTATCCCAAGGGCGAAACGCCGAAGTATCGCACCCGCCTGCATGCTATTTGGGCGCTGCCTCCGGGCAACCTGATCGACATTCCGCCGAACTCCTTAGCCGAAACCTCGAATTTCTTCGTGATGCCGTCCGCCGGGCGCCTCGAAAACTTCCAGCCGCATATGCATCTGCGCGGCAAGGCGATGTCCATGGAAGCCGTGCTGCCCGATGGAACCACGCAAATGATCAGCTATGTGGATCATTTCAACTTCAACTGGATGAACAATTACATCTACGCGGATGACGCCGCGCCGGTGTTCCCGAAAGGCACCATCATCCATGTGACCGCGTGGTATGACAACACCGCGAACAACCCGAATAACCCGGATCCGAATCAATGGGTCGGCTTCGGAGACCGCACGGTCGACGAAATGGGCCACGCGTGGGTCAACATCACCTACATCAGCGACGAAGATTATAAGGAATGGGCCGCCGAGCACAAACCGGCTCACCGGGCGGCGCCCAGTTCTCAGCAGTAAAGTTTAGTCTCGAAACCCCGCAGCACCCGAGGAGCATTCGCGATTCGCCGCGGATGCTCCTTATTCTTTTCAGGCCTCGCTTTGAAATTCGCGCGGCAGCTTTTCCGGATTCGCCACGATGAAAACTCCGGCGACTTTTTCGTCCTCGTCGAATTCCACGGTGACCACGTACACCAATTTCCCGCCCTGGTACAACAACGCTCCGGGTTCCCCGTTGACCTCCGCGAATCGCACGGTAACGCCCTCCACCGCGCCTTTCTTCACCAGACCCGCGAAGAATCTGGCGACGCGGTCCGCTCCGAAGATGGGATTCAGCGCGGCCTTGGCCCTTCCGCCGCCATCGGAGTGGAGGACGACGTCTTCCCGCAACTCGGTCATCAGCTGCGACGGATCGCCGGAAGCGCACGCATTCAGAAAATTGGCGAGCATGCCGCGATGCCGTTCGCGATCCACCTGGAAACGCGGCCGGTGATCGTGGATATGCTTGCGCGCCCGCGTCACCATCTGCCGGCAATTCGCTTCGGTGGTCTCGAGCGTCGCCGCCACTTCGGAATACGGCGCGTCGAAAACCTCGCGCAGTAAAAATGCGATGCGCTCCGGCGGCGACAGCGCTTCGAGCAAGTGGAGAAAAGCGAGCGACAGCGATTCCGCCATCTCCACCGCGTGCTCGCTCAACGGCTCGACGATCGGCTCCGGCAGCCAGGGACCGACGTACACTTCGCGCTTGCGCTGCGCTGTCTTCAGCGAATCGAGCGACAGCCGCGCCACCACCGTGGTCAGATACGATTTAGGCGAGCGCACATCATCCTCCGCCGCGCGCTGCCAGCGCAGGTACGCCTCCTGCACCGTATCTTCCGCATCGGCCCGCGTGCCCATCATGCGATAGGCCAGCCGGAATAGCTGAGGACGCAGCGCTAGAAATTCCGCTTCCCGATCCATGGTTCAGGCCGCTGCCGCCTTGGTGCCTTGCAGCACGCTCGCGGCCTGGAGCGCGCTCGATACGACGGCGTCGGTCAGCATTCCTTCCTCGCCGACCCAATCGCCGGCGATGGTAACGTTGGCGAGTCCTTTCGACTTCAGGTAATCCACGCCGGGACGTCCTTGAACTTCCGGCATTACCGGACTGACCAGCAAGTCGGGAAGGAAGCGCACAAATCCAGTGTGCTGTTTCCAGCGCGGCATCACAAGCGAGGCGAATTCCTCGAGCTCCGCGCGAACCGCTTTCGGATCCTGTTGTTTGCTGCCCAGATACTTGGCGACATGCACCAGTTTGCTGCCCTGCGGCGCAAGCCTCGCGGCCGCCGAGTGCACGGAAAAGTACAGCGGACGATCGAGAGCGAAGGCGACGTTGGCTCCTTCGTCCGGCATGGCGTCGAGCCCCAGTTCGAGGCTCGCCAGGTAGACGGCTCGCCGCGCAGGCAGGGCGATTCCGGTCAGTTGTTCCACTTGTTGCGGTCCGACGGCCAGGATCACTCCACGAACGTCGGTGGAACCGAGTTTGTCACTTTGCTGCCCGCAACGAATGTCCACGCCGAGCGAACGCGCGCGCCGTTCCAGCCCATCCACCAGCGTCTGCCAGCCATGGTCGAGATAGAGAACGTTATGCTTCAGGGCGCCGGCGACTTGGCGCAGCGCGGTCCCGGCATCCAGATGCTCCAGGTCGGGAACGAAGGTCGCGACGCGGATCGCGGTGGCAGCGAACTCGCGCACGCGCGGTGAGAATGCATGCCGGTCGAGCCAGGCCGCCGCCGTCTCCATTGGCTGCGAGCGGGCCGATGAAAGCAGACGCAGCAAGTTGGCCACTTCCATCTTTTCGCGGAAGGAAAACAGCCGCGTCGCCAGCAGCGGTCCGGCGCCGGTCACGATGGGAAACAATTCTCCGCCGCGGACAAAGTAGGAGCGCGACGAAGTGGGCGGAAGATTTCCTGAAAACGGAATGTCCCAGTCGCGGAAGGTCCGGTAGGCGGGGCCTCCGCGATAGAGGGCATGTGGGCCGAGATTAAACGAAAATCCGTTTTCGATTTGACTCCGGGCGCGGCCTCCCAGGTGCGCGGATTGTTCCAGCAGTGTCACCCGGTGGCCTTGCGATGCGAGCGCATTCGCGGCGGTCAGCCCGGCAAGTCCGCCGCCAATAACGGTGTAAGAGTCCATATCAACCTCCGCAGGTAGGACGAGACAGGCCCGCCGCCTGTGACACGAAGATCCGCGATGTGGTGACCCATCAACATCGACCGCTTCCTTCGGTCGCGGCTTAAGGAGCGGTGTATGCCGCGAATTATTCCGTCGAAGAAACGCGGTTAACTTACTTCGTAGGGCTTGAATCCGGCTTGCGACATGGTTTCGCGCGTCGACTCGTCCTGCTCGGGAGCCACGTAGAAAAATGCCCCCACGCGTTCGCTGCGGAAGATGAGCCCGCCGCTGTATTTGTCCGGCTCGACCAGATAATCGAGGCCGTGATCGGTCAGCAGCTTTTCCAGGCGCAGGGCTTCCTTCAGCTTCCGGGCGACGTAAATGAGGTTCAATTCGCGATCGCCGAAAAAATCGGGTTCCTGGCGGGCCATATCCTTCCAGCGTAGCCTGAGAATTCAACCCCCTTCAACACACAACCATGACATGGCCGCTCCGGAGTTTGCCTTGACCCAGGACGACGAACTGCACTGGCTGGCGCTGCGCATGGTGCCCGGGCTGGGCACGCGCAAAGCCGGGCAACTGGTGGAGGTGTTCCGGACCCCGCAGCGGATCTTCCGGGCGTCGCGATCGGAGCTGGAGGCGGCGGGCCTGTCCACCGGGGTCGCGCAGAGTATCGCGAGCGGCATGCGCGTTTGAGGACGCGGTCGACCAGCAGCAGCGGTTGAAGGACGCCGGCGCGACGCTAGTGCCGCTCACCGATCCGCGATATCCGCCGGTGTTGCGCGAGATTTTCGACGCCCCGCTGGTGCTGTTCGTGCGCGGCAAAGTGGAACTGCTGGGGACGCTGATGCTCGGCGTGGTCGGGACCCGGCGTCCGACGGCGTATGGCACGGCGGTCGCCCAGCGTCTGGCGAAGGATCTGGCGCTCGCCGGGCTGACCATCGCCAGCGGCATGGCCCGCGGCATCGATACGGCGGCGCATCGCGCGGTGCTCGAAGCGGGGGGCGATACCGTCGCGGTCTTCGGCTGCGGCGTCGACCAGATCTACCCGGCGGAAAACCGCAAGCTGGCGGAACAGATCGCCGAACAGGGGCTGCTGATTTCCGAATTTCCGATGGCGACCCCGGCTTATCCGCAGAACTTCCCCGTCCGCAACCGGATCATCAGCGGGATGAGCGCCGGAGTCCTGGTGGTGGAGGGCGGCGAATATTCGGGCTCGGCGATCACCGCCAAGCTGGCGGCGGAGCAGAACCGGGAGGTCTTCGCGGTGCCCGGAAACATCACGTCGAAGATGAGTTGGGGGCCGAATCTGCTGATCAAACAGGGCGCGAAGCTGGTCCAGGAATGGAACGACGTGGTGGTCGAACTGAAGCCGGAGGATCGGCGAAGGCTGGTGGACCAGTGCCGCAACCGTCTTAAATTGAATGAGATACAGACCGATGAATCTTCCGCCGAAGTCCAGTCATCCTTATTCAGCGTAGCAGATGAGAGGCATCGTGAAGGCGGTGCTGCAGGCGCTGAAACCCGATGCTCCGGTCGGGTTGGACCATCTGGTCGATACGGTCGACGGGGCTTCTCCCTCCGAGATTATTGCCGCTCTGTTCGAGCTGGAACTGGCCGGGCTGGTGCGCCAGCTTCCCGGGAAGAGCTTCCTGCGGGTCTGGGCCGGATTGACAACGCCGCGTCCGCCGGAGCGTGGTAAGATTTCGGTTGTTCACAGATCAGAAACGCATTAATAGGATAGATCGCACTCATATGGCAAAGAATCTCGTCATCGTCGAATCGCCGGCGAAGGCGAAAACGATCGGCAAGTACCTGGGCAAGCAGTACACGGTCAAGGCGTCGCTGGGGCACGTGAAGGATCTGCCCAAGAAGGACCTGGCGGTGGACGTCGACAACGATTTCAAGCCGGTTTACGAGGTCATCGAGGGCAAGAAGAAGCTGATCGCGGAGCTGAAAGCAGGCGGCCAAGGGCGCCGACGCCATCTACCTGGCGGCTGACCCGGATCGCGAAGGCGAAGCGATCTGCTTCCACCTGCAGGAAGAGCTGCAGGACAAGAAGAACGGCGCCAAGATCTTCCGGGTGATGTTCAACGAAATCACCAAGAACGCGATTCAGAAGGCGTTCGAGAAGCCGCGGCGGTGAATCTGCACCTGGTGGACGCGCAGCAGGCGCGCCGCATTCTGGACCGGCTGGTGGGCTACAAAATCTCGCCGCTGCTGTGGGACAAGGTCCGGCGCGGGCTGTCGGCGGGGCGCGTGCAGACCGTCGCGCTGCGGCTGATCGTCGACCGCGAGCGCGAGATCCGGGCGTTCTCAGAAGCAGGAATACTGGACCATCGACGTCAACCTGGCGGCCAAGAAGCCGCCGCAGTTGACGGCGCACCTGGCCAAGAAGAACGACGAGAACGTCGAGATTCCGAACGAGGCGGAGGCCGAGGCGATTGTCGCGGCGCTCGACGGCGCGGACTACGTCGTCCAGTCGGTCACCAATCGCGAGAAGCGGCGCAACCCGGTGCCGCCGTTCATCACCTCGACCTTGCAGCAGGAAGCGTCGCGCAAGCTGCGCTTCAGCGTGAAGCGCACCATGATGCTGGCGCAGAAGCTGTACGAAGGCGTCGAGCTGGGCGAAGGACGAAGGCCCGGTCGGTCTGATCACCTACATGCGTACCGATTCGACGCGCGTTTCGAATGATGCGCTGGACGAAGTGCGCGGGATGATCGCGGAGCGCTACGGCGCCGACTACCGGCCGGCGAAGCCCAACGTCTACAAGAGCAAGAAGGACGCGCAGGACGCGCACGAAGCGATCCGGCCGACGTCGGCGCTGCGGACTCCGGAGAGCGTCGCGAAGTTCCTGGCGGAAGACGAGCTGAAGCTGTACCGGCTGATCTGGATGCGCTTCGTCGCGTCGCAGATGACGCCGGCGGTGTTCGATCAGACCACCATCGACGTCGACGCCAAGGGCAAGGACGGCGCGACCTATTTGTTCCGCGCCACCGGCAGCGTGCCGAAGTTCGACGGATTCCTGAAGGTCTACGAAGAAGGCAAGGATCAGAAGGACGAAGACGACGAAGAGCTGAAGAACAAGCTGCCGGTGGTGACGCAGGGCGAGACGCTGAAGTTCAAGGCGATCGAGCCGGAGCAGCACTTCACCGAGCCGCCGCCGCGCTTCAACGAAGCGACGCTGGTGAAGGAGCTGGAAGCCGACGGCGTGGGCCGTCCGTCCACCTACGCGTCGATTCTCTCGACCATCCAGGAGCGCGAATACGTCCGGAAGGAAGGCGGCAAGTTCTTTCCCACCGAGCTCGGAATGGTGGTCACGGATCTGCTGCTCGAAAGCTTCAACGATCTGTTCGACGTGACCTACACGGCGCGCATGGAAGCGGAGCTCGACGAGATCGAAGAAGGCAAGATCGACTGGCGCATGGCGATGAGCGAGTTCTACGAGCGCTTCCAGAAGGATCTGGACCACGCCGCGCGCAACATGACCGACATCAAGCGCATGGAGATGCCCACCGACCTGATCTGCGAGAAGTGCGGCAAGCCGATGGTGATCAAGTGGGGCCGGCACGGCAGCTTCATCGCCTGCACCGGCTATCCCGGAGTGCACCAACACGCGCGAGCTGCCGGACACCGAATCGGGCGGCGTCTACCGAGCAGGACGAGGCCGAGTACTGCGAAAACTGCGGTCGTCCGATGGTGCTGAAGAAGGGCCGCTTCGGGCAGTTCCTGGCCTGCTCCGGCTATCCCGACTGCAAGACGACCAAGCAGCTGGGCGCGGCGCAGAAGCCGCAGGACGTGCCGCTCGACGAGAAGTGTCCGCAGTGCGGCGAGCAACATGGTGCGCAAGTACGGGCGCTACGGCGAGTTCGTGGCGTGCAGCAATTATCCGAAGTGCAAGTACGTCAAGCAGAAGACGATCGGCGTGAAGTGCCCGAATTGCTCGGAAGGCGAAGTGGTGGAGCGGCGCTCGAAGCGCGGCAAGACGTTCTTCGGATGCAACCGGTATCCGGATTGCGATTTCGTGGCGTGGGGCAAGCCGCATGCCGGAGAAATGTCCGGAGTGCGGCGGCGGCTACCTGATCGAGAAATTCCTGAAGTCGGGTCCGGTCGCGCAGTGCCCGAACACCGAGTGCAAGTTCAAGAAGCCGCATCGCCGTGGAAGCTCCGGCCGAGCCGGTCGAGGTACGGTCGTAATGGCTGAGGCGGTCGCAAGGACGCGGTGAGTCCGGCGGATTATGGCCTGGACGCGCCGCTGATCGTACGGCGCGATGTTCAGCCGCGCGGCCTGGCGCTGGGGACCGGGCTGGTCCTTTATTACGTCAATCACGCGAGTATCCGGGGCCGGCGGATCATCTGTTCCTGGCGTGTCGGGGGATCTGGCGCTGTTGTGCCTGCTGCATGGCGCGGTCATGGTGTGGTCCAGCCAGGTGGCGAAGCTCAAGCTGCGCGACCGGCTGCTCGAATCGCTGGATCTGAAGGGCGACGAGAAAGTCCTGGATGTCGGCTGCGGGCGCGGGCTGCTGCTGATCGGCGTCGCGAAGCGGCTGAAGTCGGGCAAGGCGACCGGGATCGATGTGTGGAGCGCCGCAGGATCTTTCGGGCAATTCCGCGGACGCGGCCAAGGCAAACGCCAAGGTCGAAGGCGTCGCCGACCGGGTCCGCATCGAGACCGGCGACGCGCGCAAGCTGGTGTATCCGGACGCGAATTACGACGTGGTGGTGTCGAGTCTGGCGATCCACAATATTCCGGACCGGGAGGAGCGGGCGCAGGCGATCCGCGAAATGTGGCGGGTGCTGAAGCCGGGCGGGCGGCTGCTGATTTTCGACATTCTGCGGACCGGAGAATACGAAAAAGTGCTGCGGGAAGCGGGCGCGGGAGAGGTGCAGCGGTCGGGCATGGAATTTTTGTGGGGGATGCCGTCGAGGATTTTGAGCGCGAAGAAATGATCGTCGACGGAGCCGCGACCATATGGAGCGGTCGATCCGCGAGTGGTGGTCGTTAGTTGAGGGATTCGGCGCTGTAGCGGGCGATCAGGCCGGTGCGGACGGCGTGGCGATAGATGCGGGTGAAGTACCAGCAGGCGGCGATCAGATACAGGGCGGCGAGCACGGCTCCGACCAGCAGATTGGACGCGGACATGCCGCGGCCCTGCACGATGCCGCGCATTCCTTCAAACACGTACGACGGCGGCAGCAGACGCGCGATATCCTGCATCCAGCGCGGCAGCGTGGAGACCGGATAATACACGCTGGCAAAGGGCGAGAGCATCGCCGGAATGGGCCAGATCAGCCACTCCGCCGCGGGACCTAAACGCAGCACCAGGGCGCAGCCCACGATGCCCATCGCGATTCCGCAGACAGAACAGGATCAATAGAAACGGCAGCAGCATCGCGCCGTACATGAAAAAAGAGAGTCCGAACAACGCGGTGGCGAGAACCAGCATGACCATCAATCCGAACAGACTGGTGACGACGCTGGAGCCGACCAGTCCGGCGAGATATTCGGAGATGAGCATGGGCGTCGAGAAGAAATTCAGGAAATTGCGCGACCAGACGTCCTCAAAGAACGCGGTGGTGACGCCCTGCATCACGCGGGAGAAAAAATCCCATAGCAACACGGCGCCCAACAGGGTCGGGACGAAATTGAATCCGGCCGCGCTGACCGAGTTGAGATATCTGGTGATGAAGCCCCACAGCACGACATCGATCGCGACCCAGGCGAACAGCGGCAGGATGCGCACGGGGCTGCCGCGATACAGATAGATCTGGCGAAGCCCGATGGCGGCGGCGCGGGAGAAGGACACGGCTAAGCTCCCTCCAGCGCGAGCGGTTCGCGCGCCACGGCGATGAACAGTTCTTCGAGGCTCTGCTTGCCGTGCTCGCGAGGCAAAGTCTTGGGATCGCCTTCGAGCAGGATCTTCCCGCGCGAAAGAAACAGGACGCGATCGCACACTTCGGAGACTTCGTACATGTTGTGGGAGGTCCACAGCACACCGCAGGAACCGCGCACGGTGAAGTCGCGAATCTTGGCGCGAATTTCCTGCGCGGTGGCGGGATCGAGAGAGGCGGTCGGCTCATCGAGCAATAGCAACCGGGGCTGATTGAGCATCGCTTTGGCGAGGGCCGCGCGGGTCTGCTCGCCCGAAGAGAGGACTCCGCACTTGGTGTCGCGAAATTTCTGGAGATCGAATTCGGCCAGCAGCGTTTCGATGCGTGCGGTGAGGTTTTTCACGCGATACAGCATCCCGAAGATCCGCAGGTTTTGCCGGACGGTGAGATTGCCGGGCAAAGGAGCGTAGACGGCCTGAAAATTGGTCCGCTCCAGGGCGCGGGAGCGGTGTTTCGCGAGATCGATGTCTTCGATGAGGACGCGGCCGGAGGTGGGCTCCAGCACGCCGAGAATCATGTTGATGGTGGTGGTTTTGCCGGCTCCATTGGGTCCGAGGAGGCCGACGATCTCGCCGCGAGCGACGGTAAACGAAATCCCGTCGACGGCGGTGATGTCGCCGTACTTCTTGCCCAGGTTTTCGATGGCCAGCATCCTCTTCATCATCTCAGGAGCGTGCGATGCTGGATAGGTGACGCGGGGGATTTTCATACTGGGGCTGATGGCGGCGATGTCGGCGTGCCGCGAGCATGGTATCGAGCGCCACACCGAAAAGACCGAACGCACACTTTGGAAGCCGATCGCATCGTGGACCGGGCATGGAAACCTGCAGACCGATTCGTTTGAGATGGTGACGTCGGGATGGAGGATGAAGTGGGAGGCGCGCAATCCGAAAGACCCTAAGGCGGGCCGATTTCGGGTGGACGTACACAGCGCAATTAGCGGGCGGCCGCTGAGCACGGCGGTGGATCATCGCGGCGCGGGACGGGACATCGATTACGTGGAAGAGGATCCGCGGGTGTTCTTTCTGGTGATCGACGCCAAGGACATGGACTGGTCTGTTACCGTGGAGGAACCTTTAATAGAAGATACGGCGGGGGAGGGGTCGCCAAGGGGGTAGAAAAGGTGTACAATACCCAGTCGTAGAACCGAAAGATTTTTTTGAAGCGGCTGTCGCGTTGCAGCGGCGCGGCGGAGCTTCAAGCAAACGCAACCTAAAGATTCGATTGCGCGATGAGGTGATTCTGAAATGGCAGACAGAATGACATCGGAAGACACGCCCAAAGGGTTTTCGCGACGGGACATCATCAAGGGCGTCATCGCCGCCGGGGCGCGGTGTCCTCGGCGGGCTATCTGTTCCGCGGCATCGCGTCGTGCGGGCAGCAGCCGTCGGCGCCGCGGCAGCGGTCGAGCGGCTGATCACGCTGAACGTCAACGGCCAGGAGCGGCGCGTCGACGTGATGAAGCAGGAAACGCTGGCGCATGACGCTGCGCTACAAGCTGGGGCTGACGGGCACCAAGCTCGGCTGCGACCGCGCGGAGTGCGGCGCGTGCACGGTGCTGATCGACGATGTGCCGCACTATTCGTGCTCGGTGCTGACGCACACGGTGCGCGGCAAGAAGATCGTGACGATCGAAGGGCTGGCCAGCGCCGACGGCACGCTGCATCCGGTGCAGCAGGGCGTGGTCGACGAGCAGGGCTTCCAGTGCGCGTTCTGCATGTCGGGCTTCGTGATGGCGGCGGTCGGCTATCCTGAAGACGAATCCGAATCCGACGCGCGCAGGAACTGGCGCACGGCGTCTCGGGCAATCTGTGCCGCTGCCAGGACTACGACAAGATTCTCACCGCGCTGATGCGCGGCGCGGAACTGATGCGGAGGGCGTAACCATGGCTGACAAACGACCAGAACAAACTGATCGGCCAGAACTACACGACGCCCGACCTCGTCGCGAAGGTGACGGGCAAGGCGAAGTACGCCGAGGACTATCCGCGCCGAGGGCATGCTGTTCGCGAAGCTGCTGCTGAGCCCGATGCCGCACGCGCGCGTGCGCAGCATCGACGCGAGCGCGGCGCTGGCGATGCCGGGCGTGAAGGCGATCCTCACCGCCGACGATCTGCCGGCGCCGGCCGACGGCGTGACCGACCTCGGCGCAGGTGATCCAGGCCAACGCGCTGAGCGAGCGCGGCCTGACCGATGGAGCCGGTCTACCAGGGCGAGCCGATTCTCGCGGTCGCCGCGGTCGACGAGCTGACCGCGGCCGAAGCGATCGAGAAGATCGAGATCGAGTTCGAGCCGCTGCCGTTCGTCGGTCGATCCGCTCGAGAGCCTGCGGCCCGGCGGTCCGAACGCGCGGACGCGAGGGCAACGTCTGGATGCGTCCGGCGCGCCGCCGCCGCGCCAAGCCGGCAGGCGGGCGCGGCGCCGCCGGTCCGCCGCGCGCCCGAGGTCGCAGGAGCTGAAGTGGACCGACGGCGGACTTCGCCGACGGCCGAGGACGGGCAGACTGCCGATGGGCAAGGCGCGACCGACGAGTGGACGTACGGCGACCTCGAGGCGGGCTTCAAGAACGCCGCGCTCGTCCTCGACGAAACGTTCGTCGACGCCGAACACCAGCCACCAGCCGCTCGAGACGCGCACGGCGATGGCCTACTGGCAGAACGGCAAGCTCTATCGTGCACTGCTCGCACGCAGAGCACGGCGCAGACCGTGCCGGTCGATCGCGCGCTGGGTCGGCATCGACGCCGAGAACGTCGTCGTCATCAGCGAGTACACCGGCGGCGGCTTCGGCAGCAAGATCACCGGCGTCGATCTCGATGGTCGATCCCGGCGCTGCTGTCGAAGAAGGCCAACGCGCCGGTGATGATGCGCATCAGCCGCGAGGAAGAGCACTACATCGGCCGCGCGCGGCCCGGCGCTGCACGGGCCGCGTGAAGGTCGGCTTCGCGCAAGGACGGCCGCATCACGGCGCTCGACATGTTCGTGGTCGGCGACAACGGGCCGTACGATCAGCAGGGCGACGCGGCGATCGGCGGGCCGCATCGTCTCGCTGCTGTATCAGCCGCCGGCGATGCGCTGGCGCGGCGTCGCGGTGCTGACCAACACGCCGCCGCGCGGGTCGCAGAGCGCGCCGGGCGGCATGCAGGGCATCGCGCTCATGGAGCCGATCCTCGCGAAGGCGGCGCGCAAGCTCGGCGTCGATCAGGTCGCGATCCGCCGGATCAACGCGCCCGGCGGGCAAGGCGCAGTTCGGCGCCGCCGAGCGCGCAGCGGCAAGCGGCACTACGTCACCAGCGCGTTCGTCAAGGAAGCGCTCGACAAGGGCGCCGAGCTGTTCAACTGGGACGAGCGGAAGGCGCGCAGCGGCAAGCGCAGCGGCACGAAGGTGCGCGGCGTCGGCGTCGCGGTCAGCGCGTATTCGTCGGCGGCTCGATCGGCTTCGACGGCCTGTTCGTCATCAAGCCGGACGGCACGGCTGTACGTCCAGTCGGGCATCGGCAACCTCGGCACCGAGTCGGTGCAGCGACGTGCCACCGCGTCGCGGCCGAGATGCTCGGCGTGCCGTGGGAGAAGTGCGACGTCGCCTGGGGCGACACCGGCGAAGAACCTGCCGTGGACGCTGCGCCTCGGGCGGCAGCCAGACGACGCACGCGATGACGCGCGCGGCGCACGCGGCGGCGATGGACGGCAAGAAGCAAGCTGCAGGAGATCGCGGCGAAGACGCTCGGCGGCAGGCCCGAGGACTACGAGGTCGGCGAACGAGCGCGTGTTCCGCAAGGGCGGCGGCGCGGGCATGACGCTCGCGCAGGCGGCGCAGAAGGCGATCGAGCTCGGCGGCATGTACGACGGCCACGAAGCTGCCGGAGGACATCAACGCGTTCACGCAAGGCGTCGGCGCAGGCGCTGGCGGGCCAGGGCCTGATGGGCGTCGGCGACGGACAACTATCCGCGCGACGGGCAGTACGCAGTCGTTCGTCGCCGGCTTCGCGGAAGTCGAAGTGGACGTCGAAACCGGCAAGTACCACATCGTCGACTACCTGGCGGTCGCCGACGTCGGCACGGTCATCCACCCGCGCAGCCTGGGCGGGCAGATGCTCGGCGGCTCGATGCTCGGCATCGGCCACGCGATCGGCCAGAAGTGGGTCTACGACCAGCACTACGGCGTGCCGCTGGCCAAGCGCTTCCATCACAACAAGCCGCCGACGATTCTCGACGCGCCGGCGAACATGCAGTGGGCCGCGGTCGACATTCCGGATCCGGAAACGCCGGTCGGCGCGCGCGGCATCGGCGAGCCGCCGGTCGGCGGCGGCTGCGCGGCGGTCCTGAACGCGATCTGCCGACGCGCGTCGGCGACGAGGTCTTCCGGCGCGCGCCGGTGACGGCGGACATGATTCTGACGTCGCTCGAAGCGGGCAAGCCGATGCACGAGCCGCTGACGGCGCACATCTAGCATCGGTATGAGGCGATAGGACTGAGCAAGGAGAACGGAATTATGGCTGTCATTCGCGACGTGATGCCGGCGTTCGAGCTCTTCCAGCCGGCGACGATTGACGACGCGCTGGCGTTGCTGGAGCGGCACGGCGCCGGACGCCTGGGTGATGGCGGGCGGGCTCGACAGCTTCGACTGGCTGAAGGACCGCATCAAGCGGCCGAAGGTGGTGGTCGACCTGAGCCAGGTCGGCGAGCTGCGCGGCATCACGCGAGGTCGACGGCGGCCTCGAGATCGGCGCGATGACCACGCTGACCGAGGTGGTGCGGCATCCGGTGGTGCGGAGAAGTTCGGGCTGCTGGCGGAGGCGGCCGAGCTGGTGGCCTCGCCGCAGATCCGCAACCAGGGCACGCTCGGCGGCAACGTGTCGCAGGACACGCGCTGCTGGTACTACCGCAGCGGCTGGACGTGCTATCGCGCGGGCGGCAACATCTGCTACGCCGACACGCCGACGGCGATCAACCGCGAGCACGCGATTCTCGACGCGGACCGCTGCGTGGCGGTGAATCCGTCGGACACGGCGCCGGCGCTGATCGCGCTCGACGCGCAGATGGTGATCCGCAGCGCGCAGCGGCGAGCGCGTGGTGGACGCCGAGGACTACTTCATCGGGCCCGGCATCGACATCACGCGCATGACGGTGCTGCAGCCGGGCGAACTGCTGACGGCGATCCGGATTCCGGCGACGTGGGCGGGGGCGCAGTTCTACTTCGAGAAGGTGCGCGACCGGCAGGTGTGGGACTTCCCGCTGGTGAACGTCGCGTCGGCGATGAAGTGTACTCGGGCGGCAACGATCCAGCGGCATGCGCATCGCGGTGAACGGCGTGGCGGCGCAGCCGCTGCGGCTGACGGCGGTCGAAGACGGCGGTGGCCGGCAAGCCGCGCAACGAAGAGACGGCGGAGATGGCCGGGCGAGCTGGCCGATCGAGGGCGCCGCAGCCGCTGCGCTACAACGGCTACAAGGTTCCGCTGATGCGCAACCTGGTGAAGCGCGCCATCCGCGGCGTTCCGGAGCGACGGCGACGACATAGATTTTTTCCCGACAGCACGCAGTTAGACCAAGGCCCGGAGCGATCCGGGCCTTTTCTATTGCCTCGTCAGAGGAATCCGTGGGTGAACGGATACGGTCGAATGGAGCCCGGGAAGCCCTGCGCGCCGGCTTCGGCAGCAACGACGATTCGGGAGACGCGGACACACTCCGCCTCCGAATCCGAAACTCGACACGACGCGCCAAAGACGGCATCGCCGGGACGAAATCGCTCGGACGCGGCGGCCCACGGCGACCGCGCGCCGGGCGTTGCATCCCAGGTATCGCTCGGCCGCTTGAATCGCAGCCCCCGCATACCTGAGCCTTCAGGACGGCCTCTCTCCACGATTGGATGTCGATCATGGAACCCGGATAGAATCAACAAAGAGATGAACAAACTTGCCCGGCTCGCCCTTTTCTGGTTGTTGCCTTTGCCCTTTCTGTCAGGGGCGGACGACGTCACGTTTCCGAGTGGCGACATCACCCTTCACGGAGTAGTGTACAGGCCTGAAGGGAAAGGGCCGTTTCCCGCTGTCGTCTATAACCACGGGAGCGCCGAGGGCATGATCAGCAAAACCGGATTCGATGCACTCGGTCCAGTGTTCGCGAGCCATGGATGGGTGTTCTTTGGGCCCTACCGGCGTGGCCAAGGTTTGAGCGCGTCCGCAGGCCCATATATTGGTGACCAGATCGCGGCAGCCGAAAAGAATGGTGGCATCGCGGCAGGCGCCGAAACCATGGTGCGCCTGCTGACGACGGATCACCTGAACGATCAGCTCGCCGCGCTTGCGTGGCTGCGAAAGCAGAGTTTCGTTCAAGCGAATCGTATCGCCGTAGCCGGAACTTCGTTCGGCGGTATCGAGGTCGTGCTGGGTGCGGAACGCGGATCTTATTGTGCAGCCATCGATTCAGCGGGGGCAGCCCAAAGCTGGTCGGACGCACCGGCGGTGCAATCATTGATGAAGGCTTCGGTTCGAAATGCGCGCGCGCCGATATTGTTTTTCCAGGCCGAGAACGATTATGACCTGTCGCCGAGCAAGGTCCTCTCAGCAGTGATGAAGGAGGCGAGGAAACCGTACGAGGTGAAGATCTATCCCCCTTATGGGAACACCCGGCAAGAGGGCCACGCGTTCGGTTACTTTGGATCCGCCGTCTGGGCCGACGATGTCTTTCGATTTCTCGACCAGTATTGTGGTAAGAAGTAGCGGATCCTCCGTGGTCGCGCAGCGTTTACCATCCTAGAGCCCCCGCTGTCGTTCGATGTGGCGCTCCCAGAACTCTGATCAAGATCCCTGACGATCTCTCCGAGGGGGTACTCATCGGGGCGGAAACACGAACCGGGCCTCGGAGCGGTTTATGGTGGAGGTTTCGCCGCTCGCCTCCGCGCCATGGAACTAATCACGATCTTAACCCGTTGCCGCCACGCGATTTCTTCTGACGGGCCTTCTATCTAACCTGGAGCAATCCCCCTGCATGTCGCATCTTGCTCAACGTTACCCGCCGCACTTTGTGCGTGGTCTTCGCGCAGTTTCTTCCGGAGGGCCGCCGTCATCGCGTCCTGAAATCATTCACTTAAGAAGTTGGTCCCTGGCTTGTAATGATCGCAGCCGGAGGGTTTATATGAAGACATGTTGGGCAGCGATCGGGGTGGCAGCGATGGCGAGCGTATTATTCGCCGCGGTGAAAACCGACTACAGCCACCATGCGAATTTCAGTCAATACCATACCTATTCCTGGATCAAGGCGCAGGCCGGCACTCAGCTCTGGGCGGATCGCATCCAGCGCGACGTGGACCAACAACTGCAAGCCAAGGGATGGCGGCGCGTGGATTCGGGCGGAGATGCCGCGGTTTCCGCGTTCGGCGCCACGAAGAATCAGCAGACGCTGCAGACCTTCTATGACGGCCTCGGCGGCGGATGGTTCTGGAGCGGATTCGGCGACGAGGGCATGTCCACGACGACGGTGGAAAATACGCCGGTTGGGACGCTGGTAGTGGATATCTTCGATGCGCATTCGAAGAAACTGGTCTGGCGTGGGTCGTCCACTCACACCATCACCGGCGATGCGGAAAAGAACGCGAAGAAGCTCGAGAAGGACGTAGCGGACCTGTTCAAACAATTCCCTCCGCACACCAAAGAGAGTACCGGGTTCTAAAAGTTGTCACTTCTGATAAAGGAGACCTTATGATCGGAATGTTGCTGCTGATTATCCTGGTGGTTCTGTTGTTAGGCGCGCTTCCCGCCTGGCCCTATAGCCGGGGGTGGGGATATTATCCAAGCGGCGGATTGGGAACGGTACTGATTATCGTGCTGATTCTGGTTCTGCTCGGCTACATTTAGGGTTCGAGCGGCGGTCACAGGAAGCGGGGATCGTTTCGTTAGCCAGGGATTTGCTGACGCTTCAAGATCGGCCGCTTCCTGCGGGCGCGGCTCTGGGGGATTTAGGCTTTGGAGGGGCTGGGGGCTATTACGGCGGGCTTCCGGCCGCGCAACGCAACGAGGCGCGCGCGAAGGCGATCCATGTACAGATAAACGACCGGCGTCGTATAGAGCGTCAGCATCTGGCTGAACAACAGGCCGCCGACGATCGCGATGCCCAGAGGACGCCGCAATTCCGCGCCTTCGCCGTGTCCCAGCGCGAGCGGCAAGCCGCCCAGCATCGCCGCCATGGTGGTCATGGTGATGGGGCGGAAGCGCAGCAGGCAGGCCTCGTAGATCGCTGCTTCGGGATGCAATCCTTCGCTGCGCTCGGCCTCGATCGCGAAATCGATCATCATGATCGCGTTCTTCTTGACGATGCCGATCAGCAGGATGATGCCGATCAGCGAGATCACGTTCAGCTCATTGCCGGAGAACAGCAGCGCCAGCAGCGCGCCCACGCCGGCCGAGGGCAGCGTCGAAAGAATGGTGATGGGATGAATCAGATCTCTCGTACAGCATCCCCAGCACGATGTAGACGGTCGACAAGCGCGGCGAGGATCAGAATCGGTTCGCTGGCGAGCGACGCCTGATAGGCCTGCGCGGTGCCCTGGAAGCTGCCGGTGACGTTGGACGGGCAGCCCGATCTCGCGCTCCGCGCTTTCGATCAGCGGCACGGCCTCGCTCAGCGAAGCTCCGGGCGGCAGGTTGAAGGAAATCGTCACCGCACGGAAATTGGCCCTGATGATTGACCGAGAGCGGCGTGCTGTCGGCGGCGATAATGCGTGAACGCGCTTAACGGCACCTGCGCGTCGTTATTGCCGTGCACGTAGAGGTACTTCAGCGCGTCGGGATTCTGCCAGAAGCGCGGCTCCACTTCCATCACCACGTGATACTGGTTCAACTGCGTGTACATGACCGACACCTCGCGCTGGCCGAAGGCGTCGTACAGCGTGTTGTCGATCACCTGCGGCGAAATCCCGAGGCGCGACGCGGTGGTGCGGTCGATCTCGCAGCGATGTCTTCGAGTCCTTTATCCTGCTGATCGGTGTTGACGTCGACCAGTTCGGGCAGCTTCTTCAAGCGTTCATAAACCAGCGGCGCCCAGTAATTCAGATCGTGCGTACGTTGTCGCTCTGCAGGGTGTACTGATACTGCGCGGCGCTGCCGCGGCCGCCGATGCGCAGATCCTGGAACGACTGCAAGATAGACTGTGGTGCCGGGAATCGGTTCCAGCTTGGGGCGAAGCCGCGCGATGACCTCGTCGGAGCTGATGCCGCGCTCTTCCAGCGGCTTCAGCGAGATCTGCATGAACGCCTTGCTGTAGCCGTTGCCGCCGCCGACGTAGGCGTTGACGCTCTCGACGGCCGGGTCCTCCATCACGATCCTGACCACCTGGGTGACGCGATCGCGCATCGCCTGAAAGGAGCTGGACTGATCGGCCAGAATCTGTCCGCCCATGCGGCCGGTGTCCTGCTGCGGGAAAAATCCCTTGGGCACGATGAAGTAGAGATAGACGCGTCAAGGCGATGGTCGAGAGCGTCACCAGCAGCGTGAGGGGCTGATGTCGCAGCACCCAGGTCAGCGATCTGCTCGTAGCCGCGGAGAATGAGATTGAATCCCTTTTCGCTCAGGTTGTAGAGAAAGCCGTGTTCGCTCTTCCTCGTTGCGAACGGAGCAGGCGTGCGCACATCATCGGCGTGGTGGTCAGCGAAATGACCAGCGACACCAGAATCGCGACGGTCAGAGTGATGGCGAATTCGCGGAACAGGCGGCCGACGATGCCGCCCATCAGCAGAATCGGGATGAAGACGGCGATCAAGCGAAATGCTGATGGAGAGCACCGTGAATCCGATTTCGCTGGCGCCCTTGAGCGCGGCGTCCATCGGCGTCATGCCCGCCTCCAGATGCCGCGTGATGTTTTCGATCACCACGATGGCGTCGTCCACCACGAATCCGGTGGCGATGGTCAGCGCCATCAGCGAGAGATTGTCGATGCTGTAGCCGAACAGGTACAGGACGCCGAAGGTGCCGACCAGGGAAACGGGCACCACGACGCTCGGGAATCATGGTGGTGCGGACGCTGCGCAGGAACACGAACACCACCATGATGACCAGGCCCATCGAGATGGACATGCGTGCATTTGCACGTCGCGCACCGAGGCGCGAATGGTAGTGGTGCGGTCGCTCAGAATCGCGGACATTGATCGCCGGCGGGAATGGACGCTTCGAGCTGCGGAAGCATCGGCCTTGACCCGGTCGACCGTGTCGATGATATTCGCCTCGGGCTGGCGGAAAATGTAGACGAGGACGCGCGGCTTGCCGTTGGCGAAGCCGACGTTGCGAATATCCTCGACCGAATCGGTGACGGTCGCGATATCGGAGAGCTGTACCGCCGCGCCGTTGCGGTAGGCGACGATCAGACGGCCGTATTCGCTCGGCCTTCATCAGCTGATCGGTGGTGCTGATCTGACCAGGTGCGGTTGCTCGTCGGACAGCTGCCCTTGGGACGATTCGCGTTGGCGCTGGCCAGCACGGTGCGAACGTCTTCGAGGCCGAGTCCGAAATTGTTCAACAGCGTCGGATTCACATCGACGCGCACGGCCGGCAGCGAGCCACCGCCGACGAACACCTGCCCCACGCCTTTGATCTGCGACAGTCTTCTGCTGCAGGATGGTCGAGGCGACGTCGTAAATCTCGGCCGCGTCGCATGCGTGTCCGAAGTCAGGCCGAGCTGCAGAATCGGCGGATCGGCGGGATTGTTCTTATGCCAGTGTGGGATTCTGCGGAAGATTCGCGGGCAACTGGCCGCGCGCCGCGTTGATGCCGGCTTGCACGTCGCGCGCCGCCGCGTCGATGTTGCGGTTCAGATCGAACTGCATGGTGATCTTGGTCGAGCCGAGAGTGCTCGACGAGGTCATTTCGTTCAAGCCGGCGATGCGTCCGAACTGGCGTTCGAGCGGGGTGGCGACCGACGATGCCATGGTCTCCGGGCTCGCGCCGGGCAGATCCAGCGCCGACGGAAATGGCGGGAAAATCGACTTGCGGAAGCGGCGCGACGGGCAGGAAATTGTAGGCGACGCGCACCGGACAATCCCAGCGCGACCGTCAGCAGCGTGGTCGCTACGGGCCTGTGGATAAACGGTGCGGAAATGCTCATGCGTCCGGGCGGGCGTCCTCGACATGGGGACGTCCCTCAAACATTGGACGAGACACCCACTAAAAGTGTACCGTTTCTTTTATTTGCGGCACAATCCCGCCGAAGGGGGACGGATTGCGCTACGGTGGTGTTTTCGACTATTCCCTCCACCACAAACGACATGGCCAAAAAAATCATTACGACCGCGATGTTGATTGCGGCGGCGGCGCTGATCGCCCTCGCGGTCGCAACTCTGCTGCCGATCGGAACCGCCAAACCGAACGACTTCGGATATGTGTCCTTCTGCCCGTTCGCGCCCTGGAGCACGTTGATGCTCCTGTTGGGCGCGGGCGTTTTGTGGGCTCGTGCGAAACTACGTCCTCACGAGAATTGATTGAAGCTTACTCGCCGGTGGGACGGATCCCCTGGACCACGATGCGCGTGGTGGTGCCGCCGATCCGGAACTCCTCAATCTGGTGCTTGTTGTTCTCGGTGTGCATGAAGACTTCGCTGCTGGGGAATTTCTTTTCCGACTGCTCCACCTTCACCGGCACTTCCGCCACGTCCTTCTTGCCGGATTTGATTACAGCTTTGTCGCCTTCGACCTGAATCTTATAATCGCCCGCCTTTAACTGAGTCGACCCGACCCAGGCTGCATCGTCCAGCTTGATGTTGTAGGTATTGGACGCGGCCATCGCCGCGGCGAGCGCGAGCGTACCAAAAGCCAGCGTCAGTTTCGTGAACTTCATGATGATCATTGTCTCCTTGTATTTTTGATGCAGAACCTATAAAGAAAGTTGGCGCAGAAACGTCCAGTCTCCGTGAATATCGTCCTACTTATTCATACGCACACGGATGGCCCGATGTTACGCCGGGGCGACCCTGCAAATCGGCACAGTGCCTGTGACGTTACTTCTTCTTGCCGGTAAGCCATTCGGCTACTCGCGTCGGCGGAAACGCCGCCAGGACAATCGCGATCAGCACGATGAACAGAACGAACAATAAAAAGAAAAGGGCCACTGAGAACCAGGATACCGTATGGACTGTATGCGCCGCTCAGTTTCAGGATCGCTAGAGGATCCGGGTGTGGTAGTTGTACACCAGAAGCGTCGCGATTCCGAACATCATCGCGGCAACGCCGAGCATCGCGCCGGAGGGTCCGGGAGTGGTCAGCGAGAGGCGGATCAGGATGGTGGCGATCACAAACGCGGCGTTGCGAAATACGAATTCGTAACGGCCGGAAACCAGAAGAGACAGAATGAGGATCAAGACGTCGGTGAAAATCATCACCGTGAACACTTCGGTGTAGAAAGCGGGACGCGTTTCCACCAGCACCTGGCCACCATGGATTTGTTGGTTGACCGAAATCACAAAATGACCTATGGCGGATCCGGCCAGCCAGAGAAACAGCACGGTCAGCAGTAGCGCGATGGTTTTCTTGCGCGCGATGAAGCGGCGCAGATCCGCCGTAATGACACCGGCAACATCCGGAGGACGGCGGGCGATCTGTTGAAAGACGGTTACCAGCAGAAACATGAACAACCCGGCGGCTACATCGATCAGCGCCGGCTGTAGCTCGCTCCAGGGCCGCTGCGTTTCCTCGATGTCGAAATGCGCGATGTCCTTGAAGAAGCTCCGAATGAAAATCAGCGAGACGATTTCAAACTGTCCGGCGATCGATTGGGTAACCGATTTGGGTATCGCGGCGATCAGCACCAGGACCTCGTAAAAGAGAATGATGCTGAACGGCGTGTAGATCGCGGAGAGATAATTCCGGCCGACGGCGGCGATCCACAGCGGGGGATACGGCAGGGTCCGCGCCAAATAAACCAGCGCCAGGTGCGCCAGGAAACCCAAGGCGCTGAGCGTCACGATGCCGCGTTCCATGCGTTTAGCGTATATATCCGAATGGAGACGATCGTAAAGCTCTGCGAGCGAAGGGCGATTTCGCAAATTCACTAACCGGGTTCATGCACGCCAGCGTCCACGACATACTTGACGACAGGCTCCTTCGCCGGATACTGTGTGTGCCATGCATAGAATTTTGATCGCATTCGCCGCCTGCGCCACGCTCGCGCTTCCGTCGGGGTTCCAGTCGTCCGACTTCCTGAAGCTTCGCTCCGTCGGAGCGGTGCAGTTTTCGCCCGGACGGCGCGCGGATCGCCTACTCGATCACCCGCAACGATTCGACCCGGAGGCCGTTCGGCCAGCTCTGGATCATGACCGTCGCCGACGGAAAATCGATCTGCCTGAGCACCGGCAACGATCCTTCGAGCAACCCGGAATGGTCGCCCGACGGAAAATGGATCGCCTACTCCGGGCGCCTGGAGAGCCAGCAGCGGGCTGATCATCGCGCGGCCCGACGGCACGGGAAAGAAATTCCTCGCGACGATGGAAGGCACCAACGCGCCGCTGCCGACCACCGGTAAGACGACGACATGGTCGCCCGACAGCAAGCAGATCGCCTACGTCTCGGCGCACGCCCGGTCCGGAAACCGCCGACGCCACCGGCGATCCGATCGTGATCACCCGCTATCTCTACAAGCCCGACGCAGCGGAAGGCAACACCCACTTCAACGACAACAAGCGCCTGCACATTTTCATCGTCGACGTGGCGACCGGCAAAGTCGCGGCAACTGACCAACGGCGACCACTACGAGCATTCCATCGACTGGTCGCCCGACGGCAAGGAGATCGCCTTCATCTCCAATCGCGAGCCGAATGAGGATCAGTTCTTCAACTACGACCTGTTCACGCTCGATCGCCACGACGGGCGAGACGCGGCAGTCTGACCGCCACCGAAAGCGCCGAGTACCGGCCGCACTAGTCGCCCGACGGCAAGACCGATCGTTTACGAAGCCACCAAGCGCGGCCTGACCGATCTCGAAACGACCATGGAAGACACGCACGTCTGGCTGATCGACGCGGACGGAAAGAATCGGCGCGAGATCGGCGGCGAGCTCGACAACCGGCAGGGCGAGCCGCGGTTGGTCGAACGACGGGCACTCGGTCTATTTCACCGTGCAGGAGCGCGGCGAAGTGCATCTTTATCGCGTCGCCGGCGGCCGGAGGCAAGGCCGAAGCGGTGGTGAAGGAGCGCGGCAGCGTCGGGTCCTGGTCGGCGCACGGCGATCTGCTCGCCTACACCTTGTCCACACCGAGCGATGAGCCGGAGCTGTATCTTAAGATCCGGCGACGGCCCGGCGAAACAAGCTGACCGACCTGAATCACGACGCGCTGACCGGGAAAACAGTCGAGCCGGTCGAAGCGTTCACCTTCATCAGCAACGACAACAAATGGACCGTCGAAGCGTTCCTGACCTATCCCGCCGATTTCCGCGCCGATCGCAAGTATCCGCTGATCGTGAACATTCACGGCGGCCCGCACGGCCAGCAGGGACCGGCGTTCAACTTCAAGAATCAGGTGTATGCGTCGCACGGCTGGGCCACGCTGATGGTGAACTATCGCGGCTCGACCGGCTACGGCCAGGCGTTCACCGACGCGGTCTTCGCGGATCAGAACGGCAACGAAGGCAGGACGTGCTGTACGGCGTCAATGCCGCGCTGCGCCGGAATCCGTGGATCGATCGCGAACCGCCTGGGCATCGAAGGCACCAGCTACGGCGGCCAGTTGAGCGCCTGGCTGATCACCCAGACCAACATGTTCAAGGCCGCGATTCCCACCGCCGCGATCACCAACATCATCAGCTACAACTACATGACGTATTACAACCAGTACGAAGCAGATGGAGTGGGGCGCGTTTCCGCATCAGGGCAACCTGATGGACGTCCTGTGGGAGCGCTCGCGCGCTGAAGCACGTGGCCAACGTCGTTACGCCGACCATGCTGTGCCACGGCGAGAACGATCCCGACGTGCCCATCGCCGAGGCCGAGCAATATTACATCGCGCTAAGCGACGTCGGCGTCGAGACGGTGATGGTCCGCTATCCGCGCGAGGGACACGGCGTCCGCGAATCGCACCATCAGGTGGATTTCATCGACCGCTCCATCCGCTGGTACGAGGAACATTTCCCGAAAGCGAATTAAGCCGCGACCTCCAGATCGCCGTCACCGCTGGCGGCGATCTGCTCGCGAACGGTTCCCGCCAGGATGATGCATCCGCGCGAAGCCATGCCGGGATGCGAGATCGAATCGCTGTGAATTAAGAATCCGAAGCGCCCATGCATATGGTTGGAGGGGTCGGGCTCGAGCGGCAGCACGAAGGGTCCGTGAGGCCCTCCTTCCAGATCCCGCGGCGGGCCGATATGATACAGCCCTCTCGGAATCGGGCCGATGTTCGGCTCATAATCGAGCGCCGGGTTGTTCTTCCCCGCCCCGAAACCCGAATATCCCGAACCGATCGGCGCGGCTCCATCACGGCTGATTTCTCCCGTAGTTTGTCGATAAGTCCACACCGCGATCCTAAGCGGCGTCCGCTTATTCTCTATCGCCGCGAAACCGCCATGTGATTGAAAGCGGCGGTGATGTAGAATGATGCGACTCATGATTCCCTATAGCGCCCGGGAACAACGCGGCTGGTACATGTACGATTTCGCGAATTCCGCGTTTTCGACCACCGTCATCACCCTGTTTCTGGGCCCGTACCTGACGGCGCTCGCGAAATCCGCCGCCGATGCCAATGGCTACATTCATCTTCTGGGTCTGCCGATCGACGCGCGCAGCTATTGGAGCTACATGGTGGCGCTGTCGGTGATCCTGCAGGTTTTGTTTCTTCCGGTGGTGGGCGCGGTCGCCGATTATGGGCGAAAGAAGAAAGAAGTGCTCGCGGCGACGGCGTATCTGGGCGCGACGGCCACCATCGCCATGTTTTTCCTGACCGATGGCGATTACATTTTCGGCGGAGTGCTGTTCCTGATCGCCAACGTCGCCTTCGGCGCGGCTGAGGTGATTTACAATTCGTTTCTTCCGGAAATCGCGCCGGTGGAGGAGCGCGACGCGGTCTCGTCGAAGGGCTTCGGCATCGGGTACCTGGGAGGAGGCCTGCTGCTGGCGCTGAACCTGGTGCTCTATATGAACGCCGCGAAGATCGGCATGAGCGAGGGAATGGCGGTGCGGATCAGCCTCAGCTCGGCCGGAGTCTGGTGGGCGATCTTCACCATTCCCACGATTCTGGCGCTGCATAATCGAGGACCGGCGCGCGCTCTGGCAGCTGGGCAGAGCGCGGTCGCCACCGTGGTTCATCAGTTGCGGCACACCTTGCACGAAGTCCGCCGCTATCCGCAGACGCTCACCTTTCTGATCGCGTACCTGCTGTACAACGACGCGATTCAAACGGTGATCGCGCTGGCGTCACAGTTCGGCAACGACGAATTGCACATTCCGGTCTCGCAGTTGACGCTGGCGATATTGATGGTCCAGTTCGTCGCATTCTTCGGGTCGATGCTGTTCAACTGGATCGCGGCGGCGATCAATGCCAAGCGCGCGGTGGTGCTCAGCCTGGTGATCTGGACCGCCGTGCTGGTCTACATTTACGTATCGGTCCGGACGACGGCGCAATTTTTCGTGATGGCCGCGATTGTCGCCATCGTTTTGGGCGGCAGCCAGGCGCTGAGCCGTTCGCTGTACGCGCAACTGGTTCCCAAAGGCCGGGAAGCCGAGTATTACAGCATTTACGAAATCAGCGACAAGGGGACCAGTTGGATCTGCCCGATCATTTTCGGGCTGGCGCTGCAAATGACCAAGAGCTACCGGCTGGCGGTGCTTTCGCTGATCATATTCTTCATCGCGGGACTGCTGATTCTGCTGAAAGTCGACGTTCGCCGCGGCGAGCAGGACGTGGCCGTTATCCCTTAGCGGGCGATACCACGCGGTTTTCCAGAATCATCGCGATCAACTCCACTACTCCCTCGCCGTAGGGCGCGGCGGTGGTGAAATCCGCGGCCTCTTTCACCGACGGCAGCGCGTTCGCCACCGCGACAGACCAACCGCACTCCTCGAGAAAAGCATGATCGTTTTCCGCGTCGCCGACGCCCACCACTTGTTCCGGAGCGATGGTCAGCTCCGTGAGAGCCACTTTCAACCCGGTCTTCTTGGTAACGCCCACCGGCAGGACCATCACCGAACCTTTATTCAGGATCACCTGCCAATCAAGTCCCTGCTCGCGAATCACCTCGCGCGCGATTTTATCGAAAGGCTGGACCGTGGCGACGATGGACAAGCCCACGCTCAGCGGTTTCACGCCGCGGCGCGCCAACTCGTCGATGAACGCACGATCCGGCGCACCGCCGAGTGCGCGTATTTCGCCCGAGCGAGGATCATACAGCACCCCTCCGTTTTCACACACCGCGAGATCGAACAAATCGATTCGCGCAAACACCGACTTCAGATCCGAAAGCTCGCGGCCGGTCACTAAGATTAATTTGCGGCCGGACCGGCGAAGGCGCTCCACCGCACGCAGGGTCGGGCCGGCGACCGTGCCGTCATGAGCGAGCGTTCCATCATAGTCGGTTGCCAATGCAAGATATTCCACACTTCCAGTGTAGAAACGTTCCGGGGTGGGGCGGCATCCCATAAGCAGGGTAGGTATGAAATTCGCAGTCGCGGTCGCGGTTACGGTTACGGGGATTCTGATTCTCGGCGGCTGTTCCCGCCAGGACCGCCGCCAAAACGCGGACGACGCCGCCCGGCAAGCGGGACACGCCGCATATCAAGCAGGTCACGAGGCGGAAAAAGCAGCGAAAGAACTGGGCCATCAGATCGACCAGGCGGGTCATCAGGCGAAGAAGGGCTGGGACGATGCCAAGCGCCAGGATGAGGAAAAGAAGGCCCGGGAAAAAACGAAAGAACCTCGGTGAGCGGGCGGCTGGTCGCGAGCCGTCCCAGCCTCCGAGAGAAAAGCGGGCGTCCGGACAGACGCCCGCGCCGGTTCGATTCGGCTTACTGCCGATGGTCTGATTCCGGGCCCTGCGCAGTGGCGACCACGAGTGCGGGCTACTGGAAGTTGGTCTTCAACTCGATCTTCACGCCTGCCAGAGCCTTCGATACCGGGCAGCCGGCCTTGGCGTCGTGCGCGAGTTTATCGAAGGTCGCGGCATCGATGCCCGGCACTTCGCCAGTAGTCTCCAGCTCGATCGTATCGATGGCGAATCCCTCGCCGGATTTATTCAGATGCACCGCCGCCTTGGTCGCGATGGACTTGGGAGGATGGCCCGAGCGGCTCAGCAACGCCGTCACCGCCATGGTGAAACACGCCGCGTGCGCCGCGCCGAGCAGTTCCTCGGGATTGGTTTCGCCGCCGCCTTCAAAGCGTGACCGGTAACCGTAAGGGCTATCTAGCGCGCCGGTCTCCGTCTTCACGTGTCCCTTGCCTTCGATGAGTGAGCCACTCCATTGAGCTTCCGCGTGTCGAATCATGTCTGTATTATCTCCGATTCCGCGCCGCACCTATGCGAAAATTCGGTTAATCTCTAAGGAATGCAGACTCTTTCGAACCGCCGGGAATTTTTTGCCGCCCTCTCCGCCGCCGCCGTGGGATCGTCGCTCACCTGGCGAGCTTATGGCCAGGCTGCTGCTCCGCCGCCTATTCGCTCCATGAAGTTATCCGATCGCCTCGCCATGCTGTACGGCGACGGAGGTAACGTTGCAATCGCCCTGTCGCCCGACGGACTGATGATGATCGACGGCGGTTTCCCCGAGCGCTCCGCCGATTTGCTGAAAGCCGTTTCCGAACAGGTGGACAGACACACCATTCGCATCGTCTTCAACACTCACTGGCATTTCGATCACATCGGCTGCAATGAAACGCTGGGCGGCGCCGGCGCGAAAATCATCGCGCAGGAAAACGTCAAGAAGCGACTCAGCGTCAAGACCACCATGGAATCTCTGAATCGCACTTTCGATCCGCTGAAGCCGGAAGGGCTCCCCACCCAGAATTTCGCCAAGGGCGGAAAGATGACCTTCGGGAAAGAAAAGATCGAGTACCTGCACATCGGCCCGGCGCACACCGACGGCGACACCTATCTGTTCTTTCCGGAGCCAAACGTCCTGCACACGGGCGACCTGATGTTCAACGGATATTATCCGGTGATCGATTATTCCACCCTGGGATGGATCGGCGGCATGGCGTCAGCGAGCGAGGAGCTGTTGAAGGTCGGCGACAATCAGACGCGCATCATTCCCGGTCATGGACCGATGGCGTCCAAGGAGGATTTGAAGGCGACCGGCAACATGCTCGCCACCATCCATGAGCGTTTGGAAAAATTGATCAAGGATGGCAAAACCGTGGACGAAGCGATCGCCGCCGCGCCGACCAAGGATTTCGACGAACGCTGGGGCAAAGGATCCATCAAGCCCGACGCGTTCACGCGCGTCGCCTACACCAGTGTCGTGCGGCATCATCAGAAATCGTAAGCGGGACTCGAAAAACGCTAATCTGAGAACAATGAGCAGCCCCGAGCACGTGGCGAGGCGTGTGGCGCTGGCCAGCATCATTACCAGCGCGGCGCTGGCCGTGGTGAAAATCGTAGTCGGCCTGGCCGCGAATTCGGTGGCACTGGTTTCGGACGGCTTCGAATCGGCGGCTGATTTCTTCACCTCCGGCCTGGTGCTGCTGGGCCTGTGGGTCGCCTCCAAGCCGCCGGACCATGATCATCCTTACGGCCACGGCCGCTTCGAAACGCTAACCGGCCTGGTGATCGGCGCCATCCTGCTGGCCACCGGCGCCGCTATCAGCGTGCACGCTCTGGAAGAACGCAACGTGCCGCATCGCCCCGCGCTGTACGCGATCTGGCCCCTGATCGGCTCCATCGCCCTCAAATCCGGCCTGGCGGTGACGAAATACCGCTTCGGCAAACGGAGCGGCAGCGCGTCGCTCAAGGCCGATTCGTTGAACGACATGGTGGACGTGTTGTCGGGAACGGTGGCATTACTGGCGGTGTTGCTTGCGGTGTTCTGGCCGTCTGAACTATCCGCGGCCGATCACTACGGAGGCTTCGCCATCGGCCTGATCGTGATTTTTATCGGCGTGCGGGTGGTGCGCGAAACGGTGTTGCAGCTGATGGACACCATGCCCGACGAAGCACAGATGTCGCAAATCCGGGCCGCGGCGATGCGCGTTCCGGGAGCGATGGGCATCGAGAAATGCTTCGCCCGCAAAACGGGCCTGCGCTATCACGTGGACCTGCACCTGGAAGTGGATCCGGAGCTGAGCGTGCGCGAATCCCACGAAATCGCCAGGCAGGTGAAGAATGGAATTAAGTCCGACGTCGGCTGGGTGCAGGACGTTTTAGTGCACGTCGAGCCGCACGGGGAAATGTGACTGCACTGCCAGCATTGCTATCATTGCTTATATGGCCACCTTAACCATCCGGCGTCTCGAGGACTCCATCAAGGCGCGGCTGAGACTCCGCGCCGCACACCATGGCCGTTCCATGGAAGAAGAAGCTCGCGAAATCCTGAAGAAGGAGCTGGAATCCAAAGAACCGCCGAAGGAAAACCTCGCGGAATCGATTCATAAGCTGTTCGCGCCACTCGGCGGTGTTCGCCTCAAAGTGCCCAAGCGCGAACCGATGCGCCCGCCTCCCACATTTGAATGATCGTTCTCGATACCAACGTGATTTCGGAGCTCATGAAACCCACTCCTTCGACGCGGGTGACCGATTGGGTCTCTGCCCAGCCGTCAGGCACGCTGTTCACCACTGCGATTAATCAGGCAGAAATCCTTTTGGGAGTCGAACTTTTGCCTGAGGGAAAACGCCACGACGAGCTCGCCCAGTGCGTTGCAATCATGTTTGAACCACGTATTTCGCGGAAAAAGTTCGTTCCTTCAACTCCCGCGCCGCGCGAGATTTCGCGCTCCGCGCCAACGCCCGGCGCCGCAAATCCGGCCGCCACCATCAGATCACCCACGACGCCCAAATTGCGGCATTGCGCCGGATTACCCGCGGCGCCGCGCTCGCCACCCGTAACATCAGGCCGATTAGTGAAGCATCCGCTGATCGCGAAAAATAGATCCCGTCAACGATCCCTGGTCGTAATGGGGGCGATCTCGAGGCCTGCGCCGTGCCGGCTGCGAAGTAAAAGAATGGTGCGATGCATGGTGGAAACTCATCGCGGCCTCCGTCGAGTCCTGGGAAGATCGACCGGAGATTTTACATCAATCAGTGTCGCAGCGACTAGTTGTTATAACTTCTCGACGAATCGCCGGTGCACGCGCGGGTCATCCGTCAGCTCCGGATGAAACGTCGTCACCATGTGGCGGCCTTGTTCCACCCACACCGGATCGCCGTTGTAGCTCGCGATGACCGTCGCGCCTTCGCCCGACTGCGCGGATGATCGGCGCGCGGATGAACACCGCCTCGAACGTCGCCGTCGCCGTTCAGCGCGAATTTCGGCGATGCGGCTGTCGATCTGGCGGCCGTAGCCGTTGCGCTCCACCGCAATGTCCATCAGATCCAGGCTCGCCTGCGCGGGATGCGTCACTTCCTGGGCCAGCAAGAATCGCGCCGGCGCAGGTCCCGTAAATCGGTTTGCTGCTCGCCGAACTGCTCGCAGCGGCTCGAGTGAGATTCTCGATGTCCGAGCAGCTTCAGCATGGTGGTGCTCTCGCCGCCGGGGATAATCAGGCCGTCGCATGCGGCCAAGTCCGTCGGCGGTGCGGACCTCGAGCGCGCGCGCGCCGGCCCGTTCGATGCGCCTTGCGATGCGCTTCGAAATCGCCCTGCAGCGCGAGCACCCCGCCGTTTTCATCGTGCTTCACCTAAGCTTACCAGCCTCGGGTCTGCATCAGCTCCGCTTCCGGGCAGCTTCGAGACATCCAGCCCGCGCATCGGCTTCGCCCAGCTCCTCGCTGGCCTCGAGCAGCTTCACCGGATCGTTGTAATACGTCGCGGCCTTGACGATGGCCTTCGCGCGCGCTTCCGGATCCTCGATCTTGAAGATGCCGCTGCCGACGAACACCGCCTCGGCGCCCAACTGCATCACCAGCGCCGCATCGGCCGGCGTCGCGATCCCGCCCGCCGAGAAATTCGGCACCGGCAGTTTGCCGTTCGCCGCCACCCACTCGACCAGTTCCAGCGGCGCGCCCAGATTCTTCGCCTCGTGCACCAGCTCTTCCTTGCCGAGCACGGTGAGCTGCTTCATCTCCTTCACGATGGTGCGGATGTGCCGCACCGCCTCGACGATGTTGCCCGAGCCCGCCTCGCCCTTGGTGCGGATCATCGCCGCGCCTTCGGCGATGCGCCGCAGCGCCTCGCCCAGGTTGCGCGCGCCGCACACGAACGGGACTTTGTAAGTCGCGCTTGTCGATGTGATGCTCTTCGTCGGCCGGCGTCAGCACTTCGCTCTCGTCGATGTAATCGACGCCCAGCGCTTCGAGCACGCGGGCTTCGGTGAAGTGGCCGATGCGCGCCTTCGCCATCACCGGAATCGAGACCGTGTCCATGATCTCGCGGATGATGCGGATGGACGCCATGCGCGCCACGCCGCCTTCCTTGCGAATATCCGACGGCACGCGCTCGAGCGCCATCACGGCGCACGCGCCGGCCTTCTCGGCGATCTTGGCCTGCTCGACGTTGGTGACGTCCATGATGACGCCGCCCTTCAGCATCTCCGCCAGCCCGACCTTCAATCGAAAATCTTCAGATAGAGTACATGTGAGCTCCTTGATGCTTTTATTCGAGATGCTTGTTTTTAGACCACCGCCGGCGCCGGTTCGTCCCGGTTCGCCCGCTTTGCCTGCGCCAACTCCGCCCGGAAAATCCGTCCGAGCACCGACATTCCTTCGCCGAATCTGCTCCGGTTTCAGGCCCGCGAAACTCAATCGCAGCGAGTGCGTCTGCGGACGCGTCACCGCGAAATAGCGGCCCGGCAGATAGCTGACATTTTCGCGCTCGGGCGCGCACCGCCAGCTCCGATGCGTCCAGCATGCTCCGGCAGCCGCACCCAGACATTCATCCCGCCTTCCGGTCGAGTATAGCGGCTTCCGGCCGGCAACTCCTTCGCGCAACGCTTCCAGGCACGCTTTCAATCCGCTCGCGCTCCGGCCGCCAGCATTTTCTTGCGATGCGCCCCCAGCCGCCCGGACTCCGCGAATCGCAGCAGCACGGCCTGCGAGAGCTGATCCGAATGCAGATCGCTCACTTCCTTGGCTTCGGTCAGACGCGCGATGAAGTGCCGCGGACCGATGGCCCAGCCGACCCGCAGTCCGGGAAACGCGATCTTCGAAAAACTGCCCAGCAGAATCGTGTCGCCTGATGCATCCAGCTGCTTGATGGACGGAATTTCCCCGCCCGCGATAGCGCAGCTCGCCGTACAGATCGTTTTCTACGATCACAACGCCGCCGCGGCGGGCCATGTCCAGAATTTCGCGGCGCGATTCCTCGGGAATCGTGGTGCCGGTCGGATTCTGGAAATTCGGCGTCAGCACCATCAGGCGCGGGCGCTCTTTTTCGATCAGCCGGCCGAGCGCTTCCACGTCGACGCCGTCTTCGCCCACGGGCGCTCCGATGCACGCGCGCGCCCCCGCGCTGGAACACGTTGCGCAACCCGGGATACACCGGATCTTCCATGATCACCGTCTCGCCGCGCGATGCGAGCACGCGCTGGATCAGATCGAAGGCCTGCTGGCAGCCGCTGGTGATCAGGATATCGTCGTCTTCGCGCGCGAATCCGCGGCGTCGCGCTTCGTCAAGCAGCAGACGGCGCAGCGGACCATAGCCGCTGGCCGGGCCCAGCTGCAAGATCTTCGGCGCCTCATCGGAGTCGATCACTTCGCGGCAGGTGCGGCGGAATTCGTCCAGAGGAAATTCGTCCTGCGACGGGCGCGATGCGGCAAAACTGATGGCCGCGTTTGGAGACACGGGCGCTGGCCCGCTATCTTCGGTGGGAATCAAAGACTCCCAATCGAGCTTCGCGGCTTCGGCTCCTTCCACGAAACTGCCGCGGCCGACGTGAGCTTTGATGAGATGCTCGGTTTCAAGCAGCTCGTAAGCGGAGGCGACAGTGGCCCGGTTCAGGCCAAGCGACCCAGCCAATTCCCGAGTGGCTGGCAAGCGCTCGCCACGAACCATGCGGCTCGCGATAATCGCGGAACGCAGTTGTTCATGGAGTTGCCGGTAAAGGGGCACGTCCGAAGAATGATCGAGCTCGATGCGGGGTAGCATGCCAATTTCCTATTAAGCATACCATATTGGACTGGGGGGTGAGACGGGGCTGGTGTCGGGCTGCGGTATCCACCGCTTCCTTTGGTCGCGGCTCATTCGCGGCAGTTTGGGATAAGGGGAGTGTCAGTCGTGCATTTCGGGGAGGGCGAAGGGATAGCGGCCGGCGAAGATTTCGGCGAATAATTTCACGATGTCTTCGTGGACCAGGCCATTGTCGGCCAGAATGTGCGGGCCACGCAAATTCAAGGGGCCGCCGTGCATGTCGGTGCAAGTTCCGCCGGCTTCGCGGATCAGCAGGACTCCGGCGGCGACATCCCAGGGGTTCAGGCCGAACTCCCAGAACGCTTCGAGACGTCCGCAGGCGGTGTAGGCCAGATCGAGCGCGGCCGAGCCGGCGCGACGCACCCCATGCGAGAGCATCGCCAGCTGATAGAAAAAATGCACGTTCACATTCTGATGGCGTTTACGCGACGGAAAGCCGGTAGCGACCAGGCTGGTTTCGATCGAAGACGCCTTCGAGACGTGAATGCGCTGATCGTTCAAAAACGCACCGGAGCCGCGTTCGGCATGGAACATTTCCTTGCGCAGCGGATCGAAGACGACGCCGGCGATCAGCTCCCCCGCCTTTTCGAGCGCGAACGTTACGTTGAATGCCGGGAATCCATGAGCGAAATTCGTGGTGCCGTCCAGCGGATCGACGTACCAGCGATACTCGGACGAGCCTTCCCCGCCCCCGCCTTCCTCGGCGACGATCGAATGCGACGGGTAATGCGCGCGCAGGCGTTCGACGATGAGCCGTTCGCTGGAGCGGTCGGCTTCGGTGACCAGATCGAACTCGCCTTTCAGGTCGTAACCGATCTTGCGTTCGAGAAAATTCACGATGAGGGCGCCGGACTCGCGGGCGATCTCGGCGGCGGTTTCGACGAAGGATGGCAAAGCGGATCAGCTCAGCTCGTAGAGATATTTAATGTCGTGCTTGAACAGAAACAGGTTCGGTTCGCCGTCGCGCGTCAGGCGGATGAAATTGGCGTCGTAGAACTCGACTAGTCCGTCCACTTCCTGGTTGTCGCTGAGGCGCACGCGCACGGGCACGCGGTCTTCGATCAGGCGCTTCAGATACTTCACCTCTTCGAAGGTCTGGTCGGGGGCTTTGACGCTGCTGATTTTTCCTGGCACGACTGATCTTTCCTGGCACGGATCAACGCGATTCCTCTCCATAATATCCGGTGCGCGTCTGCGCCTGCAAATCCTTGCGCTTCAAATCCACGCGGACGGTGTGAAATTTCGGCGGATCCTTCAGATTGCGGGGATAATAACCGAGCATGTACTGGGCGCGCAGATCGCGAAGGATATCCTCAAAGGTCTTGTCGAGCGCGCTCCCGATGGTGGGGTCGAACCAGCGGCCGCCGGTGTCCGGCGCGAGCGTCTGGAGCGCGTGCTCGCCGCCGAGATTGCGGCCGGCGTCGTTGGTGATGGGCACGATCACGATGGGATACATGACGGCATCGGCGCGCTGCGCGGCCATCGCGCGCGTCCTGATAACGCCTTGATGCTGGTGGTGTTGCCGCCATCGCTGACCAGCACGATCACGTGGCGTCCGTCGCGCCGCTGCAAATCGGAAGCCGGCAAAATGGATGGCGTCGTAGAGCGACGTTCCGCCTTCGGGTTTGATCAGGCGGAGCCGGTCTTCCAGACGCCGGGCGTTCGCGGGTGAAATTGCTCTGCGCGGTGACGTCGTAATTGAAAGTGTAGAGCGCGGCGGTGTCGCGCTCATTGCCTTCGCCGAACAGCGCGTTGAGAAATCGCTTCGATGGAGCGGACTTCCGCCACCCAGTCCTTGCGAGTGGATCCGCTGGTGTCGACCAGCAGCGCGACCGAAAGCGGGCGCGTGGTGTAGCGCTCGAAGAATGCGACTTCCTGCGGGACGCCGCAGTCGTAAATCGTAAACTGATCTTTTTCGAGCGACCCGACCATCTCGCCCGCCGGATTCCGACGTTCACCAGAAGCCGGACCAGGCGACGTTTCCACGTTGAAAGTGGTCGGATTCTGCGCCCGAACACCGCCAGCGCGGACAGGAAGAGCGCCAATCTCATGAACGTGTTTGGAGGACCGATTCGTCCCATTCGCCGTCGACCCACACTTCGCCGTCGACGAAGAATTCTTTCTTCCAGATGGGCACGATGCGTTTCAGGCGGTTGATCCCTTCGAGCGCGGCGTCAAAGGCCGGCTTGCGATGCGGCGCCGTCACCACCACGGCGACGCTGGTTTCGCCGATGCCGATGCGGCCCAGCCGGTGGACCATGGCGATGCGTCCGATAGCGAAAGACCGGGCGATTTCGCTGCCCAGTCTCGGCCATGATCTTGATGGCCATCGGCTCATAGCATTCGTATTCCAGATACTGCGTGGGCCGGCCCTTGGTGTTGTTGCGGGCGACGCCTTCGAAGTTGACGAAGGCTCCGTCTTCGCCGCGCAGCAGACGACGGGCGATCGATCCACCGTCAATGGGATCGCGGGTGAGCGCGAAAAAATGACCGGCTTCGGGAACCACAATCTGGTGCGTATAGACTCCGGTTCCACCACTCACGGGCGGCAGAAACGCTACTTCGTCTCCGTCCTGGGCGGTGGCGGCGCGATCGGAAAACTGCTGATTCAGGGCCATCACGATGCTGCTCGAAATCTCGCGCAGGCGCGGAAAACGGTCGCCGTACAGGTCGAAAATCGAATCGAGGCGAGCTCCATCGGGCAGCTCGATCCGGTCTTCGCGCAAGCCTACAATATCCCGAATGACGCCGAAAAACAGCACTCGAATGCGCACAGGCTCATACTAACAGACTTGCCTGCGGGCGCTTTGGTTTCAGCGGGTTGCTATAATCCTGGTCTCATGCAGTCCGCAGGACCAGTCGCGTAGAGACCCGCCTGCGGGTTCGCTACGCCGAAACCGACCAGATGGGCGTCGTGTATCACGCCAATTACCTGATCTGGATGGAGGTAGGGCGCGTCGAGTATTGCCGCGCAGCCGGCATCCGCTATCGCGATATGGAGAAAGACGACGGCATCCTGCTGGCGGTGGTGGAAGCGAGCTGCCGCTACGTCTCGCCCGCGCTTTACGACGAAGAAGTGATCGTGAGGACATGGATCGCGGAGGCGCAATCGAGGATGCTGCGCTTCGGTTACGAGATGCTGGAGGCGTCGACCGGGAGGCGCCTGGCAACCGGAGAAACGAAGCATGTTTTCTGCGATCGCGAGCGGCGGCCGATGAAGCTGCCGGCGAAATACCGTCCGGCATTCGGGCTTTCTTAAAGACCTTATCTTAAAGACAATGATCGCGGTGCATCTGGAAGACGGGCGCGTGGAAGTGCGGCGGCAATCGATGCCGAGGGTGCCGAAGGGCTTCGCGAGGATCCGGATGCTGGCCGCCGGGATCTGTTCCACCGATCTCGAATTGCAGCGCGGATACTATGGTTTTCGGGGCACGCCGGGCCACGAATTCGTCGGCGAGGTTGTCGATGTGAACGAAGCCGATTCCGCTTGGATTGGGCAGCGGGTGGCCGGAGAAATCAATCTCGCCTGCGGCGATTGCGAATGGTGCCGGCAAGGATTAGCTCGGCACTGCCCCACGCGAACTGTGCTGGGCATCGTGAAACACCCGGGCGCGTTTCGCGAATTTCTCACCCTGCCGATCCGTAATCTGCGGCGGATTCCCAAATCGATTCCGACCGAGCATGCGGTTTTCATTGAACCGGTCGCGGCGGCCTGCGAGATTCTCGATCAAGTGAAGATCGCCAAGGGCGAGCGGGTGGCGGTGCTGGGCGATGGCAAGCTCGGGTTGCTGATCGCGCAGGTACTCCACGCCCATGGAGCGGAGGTGCTGCTGCTGGGGCGGCATCGCGACAAGCTGCGCATCGCGAAGCAGGCCGGGGTTTCGACGGAAATGATTCAGGCGAAAATGCCGGAGCGAAGTTTCCCATTGGTGGTGGACGCGACGGGGTCGGCGAGAGGCTTGCAGGCGGCGATCGCGATGACCGTTCCTCGCGGCACGGTGATTATGAAATCCACGGTGCATGGCCTGGTCCCGATCGACACGGCGCCGGCGATCGTCAATGAAGTCACGCTGGTGGGGTCGCGCTGCGGACGATTCGAGCCGGCGATCAGGCTGCTCGCATCCGGCAAGGTCCGCGTGGGCGCGATGATCTCTGAAGAATTTCCGCTCGATCGTGCCCCGGAAGCGTTCGCGTGCGCCGCGGCAAAGGGCATGCTGAAAGTTCTGCTGAGGCCGCCGGCGTAATGCGAGGGCTAAAATAACTCATGCGTTGCCGGATCGCGATTGTTCCTTTGGCATTACTGCTTTTGTCGTCATGCTCCATTAAGAGGTACGCGATCCGCCAGGTGAACGATGCAGTGGCCGGCGTGGGCACGACGTTCGCTTCCGATGACGATCCGGAATTGATCCGCGGCGCGGCTCCGTTCAGCCTGAAGCTGGTGGAAGCGCTGATCGAGAAGAGTCCGCGCCACGAAGGCCTGTTGCTGGCGGCGGCACAGGGGTTCACCCAGTATTCCTACGCCTTCGTCCAGGAGGAAGCGGATGAAGCCGAAGATACCGATCGGGTGCGCGCGGCGACGCTGCGGGCGGAGGCGGCGAAGCTCTACGTTCGGGCTCGCAACTATGGCCTGCGCGGCCTGGAAGTGAAGCATCCGGATTTCACGGCTCATCTGAAGGCAAATCCGAAAGAGGCGGTCGAGGAGTTGAAGAAGTCCGACGTGCCTTTGATGTACTGGACCACGCTTTCCTGGGCGGCGGCGTTATCGGCGTCGCACGACCTGATGATGCTGCCGGAGATTCCGCGCTTCGAGGCCCTGGCGGATCGCGTTCTGGCGCTGGATGAAACTTACGACGAAGGGGCCATCCACGGGTTCCTGATCACCTATGAAATGTCGCGGCTGAGGCCCAAGCCGGACCGGTTCGCGATCGCCAAACAACATTTCGAACGAAACCTGGCCCTGGCGCAGGGGCATCAGGTGGCGCCCTACGTCACCTATGCGGAGAGCGTGCTGGTCGCGCAGAAAGATCGCGCCGGGTTCGAGGCGATGCTGCGGCAGGCGCTAAAAATCGACGTCAACACTTGGCCGGAACACCGGCAATTGAACCTGGTGATGCAGCGCCGGGCGCGCTGGCTGCTCAGCCGGGCCGATAAATTATTCCCGCAGTCGCGCAAATAGGTTATCGGGAGTGCCCGGCAGGCTCGATGATGGCGCGCATCGAACCTTTGGATTTTTCCATGCGCGGATCGGCGCCGTAGCCGTGGATCTGGTCGCGGCCGAACTCGGCCTGCTCGACGCTCGCAGGTCATGACGATGGTGCGGCCGGTGGTGTCGACCTCGACGGCGTGGTGGAAGGCGATTTCGGCGGGAAGCAGAAAAATCTTGCCCAGCATTTCGATCACGTAGTCGTAGGTGTGCTCGTCGTCGTCGAGCAGCACGACGTGAAACAGCGGCGTGAGCTGGTCCTGTTCTGGCGTGGTTTCGATCTCCGGCGTGACGGTCGGACGTGTCAGGTTTCGCTGTGATCCTCGGCATTCTACCTTGTTCGATGGTAGAATGAAATGGAAAGGGGGCGCAACGGATTCGACGGGATTGCATCTGTCGTGGGAAGTCGTGCCGGGTTCCGAGCTCCCGTAAAACGATCGGAAAACAACAACTGCCAACAATCAGCAGTTTGCTTACGCTGCTTAATTAATTAAGTAGCCGCTCTGAGGTCGATGGGCCTGCACGCGGTCTTAAGGACGTCATTTTGCAGGATAGGCCCAAGGCTTCTGTCTGGAGCCGAAAGCCGAGATCAATCGGGCTAAGCCGTTTCTCTCTTGCCGGTTCCGCATGAGGCGGACGAAAACTACCGAATCGGAAACGCACGTAGTCTTTTTGCGGTAGACTTTCTCGGACGCGGGTTCAACTCCCGCCGCCTCCACCACTTTCTCTAATGACGATTCACGCCATCGTGCACAAAGCCGAAGAAGGCGGGTTCTGGGCCGAGGTTCCTTCCATTCCCGGATGCGCTACGCAAGGCGAAACGATCGAAGAGCTACGTTCCAATCTGCTGGAAGCCATCGAAGGCTGCCTGTCGGTTCCGGTGGAGACTCCGTCCGGACTCGCCGGCGATCAGGTGATTGAACTCGCGCTGTGAAGGCGCTATCCGGCAAGGAATTCGCCGACTGCTTGAGTCGCAGGGATGGTCGCTCCAAAGAATCAACGGCAGCCACCACATCTACGCTAAGGCCGGGAGCACGGTTCGAATTTCGGTCCCGATCCACGGCAACGATTCGCTTAAGATTGGGCTTCAACGACATCTGATGAAGTTGGCCGGTCTGCCGCAATAGGCTCCTCTGTATCCGAATCCAGGCTAGGGTTGCGACAATGGGTTGGATGGCTCGGGATTCTGCGGAAGTTGTGATTATTGGGGCTGGGATTGTCGGGGCTTCGGTGGCTTATCATTTGGCGGCGCGCGGCTGTAAGGACGTTGTCGTGCTCGAGAAGGCCGAGACCGAGGTCACCGGGAGTACGGCGCGTTCGGCGGCGGGGGTGCGGCATCAGTTTGCCAGCGAGGTTAATGTCCGGCTTTCGATTTACAGTATCGAGCGGTTGAAGAGGTTTACGGAAGAGGTCGGTGGGTATTCGGGGCTCAAACAAATCGGCTATCTGCTGCTGGTTTCCGAGCCGAAGTTGTGGGAGCAATATCAGGAGAACGTCGCGCTGCAAAGGTCGTTGGGGGTTCCGAGCCGGGTGTTGTCGGCGGCGGAGGCTCGGGAACTGGCGCCGTTTGCCAACGTCGACGATCTTTTGGGGGCGACGTTCTGCGCTGAGGACGGCCATTGCGATCCGCACGGGGTCGCCACGGGGTATCTGTCGGCGGCGCGACGGATGGGGGTCGAGTTGCGGCGCGCGACTCCGGCGATTGGGATCCGAAGAAACGGGCGGGTGACGGCGGTGGAGACGCCGGGCGGCTCGATCGCATGTGAAACGGTGATCAATGCGGCGGGATCCTGGGCCGGCAAGGTGGGCGCGCTGGCTGGGCTGGATAGTCCCGGTGCAGCCATTTCGGCGGTGCATCTATATGACTGAGCCTGCGCCTAGCTTGCCACCGTTTCCGTTTGTGATCGACACCTCCAGCGGGTTCTACATGCGTCCCGAGGGCGAGAAGCTGCTGATCGGCGTCACTAATGAAGACGAGCCGCCGGGGGAGAATTTCGCGGTCGATTGGGAATGGCTGGAGACCGTACTGGAGCTCGGCGCGAAGCGCTTTCCCTTCCTCGCGAACATGGGCATTATCCGGCGGAACTGCTGGGCCGGGTTGTACGAGAATACGCCGGATCATTTGCCGATATTGGGCCGGCATCCGGAGCTACCGAACTATATCGACGCGAGCGGATTCAGCGGACATGGGGTCATGCACTCGCCGGCAACGGGGATGCTGATTGCCGAGGAAACGCTGGACGGCCGGGCGCACACGATCGACATCGACGATCTGCGGATCACCCGGTTTCGGACCGCGAAATCGGCGGTGGAGACCAACATTTACTGATAGGCGTATGATGAAACCATGTGGATTCGATCCCGCACAATCCGCTGGTTTCTGCCCGCACTGCTGACCATTTCGGCGCTGGCAAAGGCGCCGGAATTTTCGCTCCACGACGACAACGGAACCACTTACACCGCAGCGGAGCTGACGCATCACAAGGCGACCGTGTTTATTTTTGTCGCGACGGACTGCCCGAATTCCAATACTTACGCTCCGGTGCTCGCGCGGCTATATCGGGAATATTCGGCGAAAGACATCGCATTTTTCAACGTCTATTCAGACCCGCAGGAGACGGCGGCGACGGTGCACAAACATGACGCCGATTTTCAGACGCCATTCACGGCGCTGCTCGATCCGCATCAGACACTGGCGCGGCAGACGGGAGCGCGCTCGACTCCGGAAGTCGTGATTCTCGACTCCGCCGGGAAGCAATTGTATCGAGGCCAGGTGGACAACCGGTTCGTCGCGCTCGGCAAGACGCGTTTCCGTCCGACGGAGAACAGTTTGCAGGAAGCGCTGGACGCGATCGTGCTGGGGAACCCGGTGCCGCATCCGGTGACTCAGGTCCTGGGATGCGCGATCCCCGGGCTGAATTAACGGTGTTAAACTAACGAACGGGCAAAACATGCGATTTTCTGTGGCAACGTCTGCTCTTTTCCTATTTGTCGCCATGGCATCGGCCGGGGATACGGATAAAACCTCGGTTCCGACGTTCAATCACGACATTGCGCCGATCATTTATCAAAATTGCTCGAACTGCCACCGGCCGGGCGAGGTCGCTCCGTTCGCGCTGCTGACGTATCAGGATGTCGCGAAGCGCGCGAAGCTGATCGCGGATATCACGCAGGCTCGCGTGATGCCGCCCTGGAAGGCAACCGAGGGGTACGGCGATTTTAAAGATGTGCGGCGGCTGACCGATCCGCAGATCGCGATGATTCGCGATTGGGCGGCGCACGGCGCTCCCGAAGGCAACGCGACGGAGAAGCCCGTGCCTCCGACGTTTCCAACGGGATGGCTGGGCGGCGAGCCGGACCAGGTGTTCAAAATGACGCAGGCTTATACGGTGCCGGCTGAAGGGCCCGACCAATTTCGCTGCTTCGTGATTCCTTTGAATGCGAATCAGGATGAATACGTGAAGAAAGTCGAATTTCGCGCGGGCAATCCGAAGATTGTGCATCACGCGATTCTATTTCTCGACACGACGGGTGAGGCGAAGACACGCGAAACAGCTCCGGGCCAGGGTTATTCGTGCGTAGGCGGACCGGGGCTGGACATTACGGGATCATTGGGCGGATGGGCGCCGGGAGCGACGCCGTCGAACGCGCCGCCGGGAGTCGCGCATGAGATCAAGAAAGGCGCGGACCTGGTGATGCAGATCCACTATCACCTGGATGGAAAAGTGGAGCGGGATCAATCGACGGTGGGGCTGACGTTCTCCAAAGAGCCGCCCAGCAAGGGCCTGACGCTATTCGTGCTTGGGAATACGAGTATAGATATCCCGGCAGGCGATGCGAATTACGTGGTGAAGGCGTCGGGAGTATTGCCGATGGACACCGAAGCGATCGGGATTTTTCCGCACGCACATTATCTGTGCAAGGACATGAAAGTGGACGCGCATCTTCCCGACGGGACGGTGACGCCGCTGATCTGGATCAAGGACTGGGATTTCAACTGGCAGGGATCGTATCGCTATGCGAGCGCAGTGAAACTGCCCAAGGGCACTCGCCTCGAAATGCAATACACCTACGACAATTCAGCGGCGAATCCGCACAATCCGAGTGAGCCGCCGCGCGAGGTGAAGTTTGGCGAGGAAACCACCAACGAGATGGCGTTCGCGTTTGTCTCGCTGACGCTGGACAGTCCGGCGGAAGTCTCCGAGTTTCGCAGCGGAACGCGCGCGGAGTTTATCGCGGACATGCTGCAGAACGGGATTGACGAGAAAGCCCTCGGGCCGGAGCGGGCCGGGCAGCTGAAGATGCTGCTTACGGCCTTCGACCGGAATCGCAACGGGAAGCTGGATCCGGACGAGCGGCCCGCGCTGGTGCAATTCATGATGAAGCGGGGCGAACAGCAGAAGAAACAGTAGCGGCGCATCTGGTTACTGCGCTTCGCGAACCACGGCAGGAGGCGTCCACCTGCCTTCGAGGATCGCATCGCCGGGCCAGTACATGCGCAGGCTGATGTTGAACGGCTCGGCCGGCGCGGGGAGCCAGTTGCTCTCCTTCGATGCGCCGGGCGATGCGTGCTGCAAGTAAATATCCAGCGAGCCATCGGCGTTAAACTTCAAAGGATCGCGATCGCCGATGGCGTAGCGTTGAATCGGATTCGGCGTGAAATAGCCCTGCTCATCGTAAACGGTGAGGGACCAGAACGCCTTCACGACAGGGATCTGATCTTTGGCGAAATGCAGGCAGTAATTCTTCGTTCCATCGAGTGGTTTCGCGTCGGCGTCCTGCTGGCAATGCAAATAGGTCGCATCTTCGGGAGGATTCGCGCCCAAGCCAATGCGGGCGACGGTGGCTCGAATGCCGTAGTTGGTTCCGTAGCGGCCGACGAATTTTCCGCCTCCGGTCCAGCCGGTGGGTCCGGGCTTGCCGACGCGCCCATCCTGCGAATTCAGCTGGGCCGACGCTGCCGCTACGCCCTCCTCTATGGCCTTGGTTCCGGCGGACCCCAGCGGCGATGGATCGAACTTGCCGGGCACGATTCCGATTTTCGCGATCTGCGCCATTATCGGTCCGTCGCCGGACTGCGGAGGATTCTTCACCAGCAATTCCGCAAACATCGTGAAGAAGGCTTCGGCGCTGAGACGCTCCGCCTGCTGCGGGGGGCGAACGAACCCGGTCATGTCGGGACGGCGTCCTGGCGGCATGCGCTCCGGTCCATCGGGATAGCGGCTGAGGGGCATCAACACGAAGCCGTCCTGAATCGCGTGGACCGCGGGATAATCGGCGACGCCATTGGTCTGCGTGCGGCCCAGCAGCCACGCGACACTGGTGGGGCTGTCGATACGCTGCACATGGGCGGGTAAATTTCCCTTCCATCCCGGACCGACGAACGCGAACCAGCCTTCGCCGGTGCCGGTGGTGCGTTTGCCGGGCACTGAAACGGTTTCGGTCCACGCATCCATGAGTTGCATCAGGTAATAGCGATCGTGCGAATCCTGAACGTGGAGCAGAACAGGCTCCTTCGAAAGATCGAGCCACGCGGAGGAATACAGCGTATCGGCGTTGGGGCGAATCACCTGGCGAAATGCGGCGTCCGGAAATTTTCGCAGATGGGTGAAGTGATTCATCTCCGCGGCGCCTTGTGTCTGGTATTGAATCGAATTGCGACGCGTGAGTTCCATCAGCACCAGGGGATAGGCAAAGATGTAAGCTTTTGCGGCGATGGCTTTCGCTTCGACGGGCGTGGGAGGTTGCGCCGGCAAGGGACGGATGACGGTGAGAAGGGTCACGGCGGCGAGCAGCCTTTTCGCGTGGGATTTCATTCTTTGTGTATACTACAGCGAATCGGAGCACCATGCTTTTAACCAAATCCGCCGCAATTCTGTTTTGCCTTTCGCCGCTGCTGGTTGCGCAGAATACCGCCCAGCGCCATGAATTCGTCATCGCGAATTTCCACACGGAAGGCGGCGCGACGCTGCCCGAAGCTCGCGTGGTCTATGGGACTTATGGCCGGCTCAATGCCGCTAAAGATAACGTCGTGCTGCTGCCATCGCATTACATGGCGAATCTTCACGGCTACGAATGGCTGATCGGATCCGACAAAGCGCTCGACCCGTCGCGTTTGTTCCTGGTGGCGACGGAGTTGTTCGGCAATGGAAGTTCATCATCGCCCAGCAATACGCCGGAGCCATTTCACGGACCGCGGTTTCCGGTGATGACCATTCGCGACAACGTCGACGCGGTGCATCGATTATTGACCGAGGAATTGAAGGTCACGCATCTGAAGGCGATCGTCGGATTTTCGATGGGAGGGCAGCAGGCGTTTCAATGGGCGGTGAGTTATCCCAACTTCGCCGATCGCATCGTCGCCACCAGCAGCACGGCAAAGACGTATGGCCACGGTATCGTGCGGCTGGAAGGACAGATCGCGGCGCTAACCGCGGACGCTGCTTTTCGGGGCGGCGATTACACGTCGCCGCCGGAGAAGGGACTGGAGGCGTTCGGCGCGGTGTGGGCGGCATGGCTTTATTCGCAGGAATGGTGGCGGCGGGAGTTGTGGCGATCGACGGTGCCCGCCGGGACCACGTTCGACCAGATGCTGGAGCGGAATCGCCATCGCTTCCGAGCGGACGCGAACGATTACATTTTGCAGTGCAGGACCTGGGAGAAGCACGACGTCGGCACTACGCCGGGCTTTGACGGTAACGTCGAGCGCGCGTTGAAGTCGATTAAGGTGCCGCTGTTATACATGCCCTCGGAGACGGATTTATATTTCCCGATCGGCGATGCGCGCTACGAGGCGCAATTCATTCCGGGCGTCACGCTGAAGCCGATCCCCTCGTTGTGGGGACATACGGCGGGGGCGGCCAGCAATCCGGCGGATGCGAAGTTCCTGAATGAAAATATCTCGCAGTTTCTGGGCACCGGCCGGTAATTATTCGCCGGGATGATAGGTGCGTTCGGTGTGTCCCTTGAGTTGCGCGGAATAGTAGTAGACGTCGCGTAGATTGCCGGTGGCGTAGCGCTTGGCTTCGTCATTGAAATGCTTCGAATCCGGATGGCCGCTTTCGCCGCCGGCGGTGACGGCTCGCGCCCGGACCTGTTTGCCGAATTCCACCACAGCGACGAAGCTGTTGCCGCTGGTTCCGTACCATTTCTTGGTTCCCGGATAGGCGCGCGCGCCGAAGGAAGCGAGCGATCCCCAGACTGCAGGAGGTGAAGCCGACGGGAATACTGGGTCCCGCGTCATTGAACGGCTGGACGATATCGCCGGTGAGGCGCTGGAAGCGATTGATGTCGCCCCACGGCGTCTTCCAGTTTCCGAAATCGGCAGTGAGCTTATCGGAGGCCGCGGATAGCGATTCCAGAAGCATTCGACGCCCGACGCCTTTGTGCCGATGTAATCCTCCACCAGCGTGTGCGCGGCTCGGGCGTCGGCTCCGGCGCGGCGTCGAATATCCTCGCCCCAGAAAACCGCGAGCGAAGTCGGCACTGGACGAGACCGCCCAGCGCAGATCCCATCCGCGAAGCAACTTCGACTTGATCGGCCAGCTTCGCTTTCAGAGGATCGGATGCGGGGCGCTTCATCCCACGCTTTCATCAGCGCAGGAATCGGTTTCTCAAACCACGTAAGATAGCTGTCGTAGGCCGCGGCGATGAGCGAATCGACGCGTGAAATCCTTCTTGCCTTGCAAGCACCCGTATCGCGTGCAGGCCGCGCGCCGATTCGCCGCCGTTCTCCACATACGCGGGATAATCTTCGCGCTTCGGGACTGCTCGGGCCCGCGGCGGACCACGGCCAGTTGTTCGAGTTGTACAGCCATCCGCTTTTCGGATTCAGCAGATGCGGCGTTTCGTCGACCTTGAGCAGACCCCTGCCACTCCGTTTCCGGATTGCTGCCGTCCACCGGCTTGGTCCAATCGAATTTGGTGTCGCGCCGCGGAATGTAATTGCCGTGGAAATAGGCGATATCGCCGTCGGCATCGGCGAAAATCGTGTTGTTCGACGAGTTCGCTTTCAGCTCCATGGTCTGCGCGGTAAGACTTGTAATCGCGAGCTTTGGTCCGCAGATAGGATTGCTCCAGCGCCTTGATGGGCTCCTGCATGATGCGGAAGCTGACCCACTTGCCGTTCGACTTCGCGGATGATCGGACCGTGATGCGTGCGGTAGACGGTGAACTTCTTCTCCGCCATTCCGTGATCGGTCTTGTAGGGGACCGTGATTTCGCTGGCGATCATCGGGCGCTCTTCGCTGCCGTATTTATAGAAGAAGCGGTCGCCCTTCTTCGTGACCGTTTCCAGATATTCGTCGATGGCGTCGACGCCGCTCGAGGTGTGCATCCATCCGGCGCGATCGTTGAAGCCCTGGTAGATGAAAAATTGTCCCCAGGTCACCGCGCCGTAGGCGTTCAGACCTTCGTCGCTCGCCATCTGCAGTTCGGAGCGAAAGAAGAACGAAGTGTGCGGATTGATCAGCAGCAGCGCGTGATGATCGTTGGTGTTCGACGGCGCGACGGCCATGCCGTTCGATCCGCGTGGGCTCGGCGTCGTAGTCGAATGGATCGTGATTCGCCGCTTCGGCTGTGCATCGGGACCCTTGCCATAAAACGCTTCGAGCTGATTCAGATTCACGCGCTCGATATCGCCGCCGATGCTGCCTTCGGTGAAGCTCAGCGCCATCCACGGTTCGAAATGCTGAATCACCCGCGGCTTCACTTCCGGATGTTTGTAGAGATAGAAATTCAGACCGTCGGCCCAGGCGTCCATCAGCTTTCTGCAGCCACGGCGGGCTCTCCGCGTATTCTTTCTTCAGCTGCCACCGGATCGATGAACAACTTCATCCGCAGATCCTGATAAATTTTCGATTCGCCTTCGGCTTCCGCGAGTCGGCCCAGCGAGTTGAGGTAATTCGTCTCGACGCGATTGAAATCGTCCTCCGCTTGCGCGTAGATCATGCCGAACACGGCGTCGGCATCGGTCTTGCCGTGAACGTGCGCGATGCCCCAATCGTCCCGGACAATATCGATACCGCGGGCCTCCTGCTGCCATCGCGAAACGTCCGCGCTTTTGGGCGCCTGGAAGGCGAAACACCCTGAGGTGCAGGCGAGAATGAGAAGTAGACTCTTCCAGTGGGTTTTCATGAGCTATTCCATTTTAAACATCCGGCCCGACAATGCCAAACCAAGCATCGCCAAGAAGCAAATGCCAAACAATTCGATCGAGCCAACGTCCAACTCAGACGTATAATACTAAGCACAACCGTACCCTGAAGTGTAGGATCCGGGACAGAGAGGGGTTTATGATACGACGATTTGATCTGCTGATTTCCGTTTTCATACTGCTGCTGGCGACCGCATGCTGGGTCTCGGCGCAGTCGGCTCAAGGCGAGATTACCGGTCTGGTGAAGGATCCTTCGGGCGCCGGAATTCCCTCGGCTCACGTGACTCTAACCAATGAAGACAGCGGAGTAAACCGGTCGGTGACCTCCGGTACGGATGGACGATACCTGTTTGCGGCAGTGCCGGTGGGGCGGTATTCGGTGAAGGTGGAGGCTTCCGGATTCAAACCGGTCACCGCGACCGGAATCACGCTGGTGATCGATCAGCATGTGGAACACAACTTTGATATGACCGTCGGCAACGTGACCGAAAGCGTGACCGTTTCCGCGGAATCCGCGGCGATCGACACCACCAAGACCGACGTATCGGGCGTGGTCAGCCAGCAGCAGATCGCCACGCTGCCGGTGGCGCAGCGGCAGTATCTGAATCTTTCGCTGCTGCAGCCCGGGACGTCACAGGACGCGTCGCGCACGTTTTATAACAACGTGCAGGTGGGCGGATCGGATCATTACTACGGCAACGGATTCCAAGTGGATGGAGTGACCAACACCTGGGCCGAGATGGGCGAGCCGCGGCAGAATTTTCCGATGGGCGCCGTGGAAGAATTCAAGCTGAATACCAATCAGTACTCGGCCGACAACGGGCTTTCGATGGGCGGCCTGGTGCAGGTGGTGACCAAGAGCGGAAGCAATCAGTTTCACGGCGAATTGTTCGAGTACTGGCGCAACCGCGTGCTTAATCGCGACAACAGTTTTCAAAAAGCAGCGGAGGTGCAGGAAGGCGTCGGCAAGGCTCCCTTCAACCGGAATCAGTTCGGCGGAGACTTCGGCGGTCCCATCATTCAGAACAAACTGCACTTTTACGGCTCGTATGACGATACCGAGCAAGCCAGTGCCTTCACCATTTTTGTGCCGGGCGCGGCGGCCGCGGATTATTCTTCGTTCGAGGGAGTCTTCCCGCAGCCGAGCCATGACCGGTTGTTCAATGGTCGCGTGGACTGGCAGATTTCATCCAATCAGCGGCTGTTCGCCCGCTACACACAGGAATGGAATCTGCTGACGTACAACGGCTGCAGCGGACAATCGGAATCGAACTGCTACGACGGCCAGATTCCGAGGCACGCTCTTGGTGGTGGGCCACACCTGGACCCCCACCAACAGCCTGGTGAACGACGTGCGGCTGCAATACGCGTTCGCTTCTTATCAACTGGGGCCGTCGGGACTTCCGATCTGGACGCAGATCGGCGTGGAGAGCCCGGCCAGGCTGGCGCAGCTGCAACCGGTGTATAGCTTCCCCAGTTTCAGCTACGGGTTCGATTATGCCGACGTCGGCATCGAGCGGCGTTACGAAGCGAAGGACGACGTCCTCTGGCAGAAAGGGAACCACTCGATCAAGTTCGGCGGCGACTTCAGCCAGATTCCCTTTGCCGACGACGCCCCGGCCGGTTACGCGGGGACGTTTACGTTCTCCAAGGACGAGCCATTCAATCCGAAGGATCCGGCGTCGCTTGCCGCACTGGCGGCGGCCAACGTGGTGACGCAGTTCACGGCGACGATCCCGCCCATCTATACCAGCGAAACCACAAAACAGCTCGGCGTCTATATCATGGATGAATGGCGAGTGCGTCCCGGCCTGACCGCTACGATCGGGTTGCGCTATGACCGCGAATTCGGGGACTTCAACGAACAGTTGAATCCCAGCCAATTCCCGATGAAGATTCCGTTCCTCGGGAATCCCGCCGACCGAGGGGCCAAGCTGAATTTCGGGCCGCGTTTCGGTCTCGCGTGGGACGTCACCGGGCATTCCAAGGACGTGATTCGACTGGGCTACGGAATCTACTACAACAATCTGCAGACGCTGCAGAATTTCCCGGAGCTTCGCGACTTCGCGCAGTGCAGCGTGCTGATCAAGCCGGCCACCTATCCGAATCCGTACGGCAATCAGTCGCCGAGCTCCTTCTGCTCCACCGCGGCGCCGACGGTCAACATCCTGTCGCAGGATTATAAGAATCCGTACTCGCAACAGTTCAACCTCGGGTACGCCAGGACGCTGCCGCACGGGCTCACGCTGCACTTCGACGGCGTCTACACTCATACGTTCGGCGATTACCGCACGGTCGATTTGAACTATCCGAGGGCAGGCGCGACGACGGATTATGGCGCTTTAAGCGGATCGCGACCCATTCCAACCTTCGCCCGAATCCTGGAGCACGATCCGATTTCCCAATCCAAATACAAGGCGGTCTACATCCGAGCCGAGCGTCGCTGGGCCGACCGCTATCAGTTCCTGGTGTCCTATTCGCTTTCGTCCTGCACCGACGACAGCCCGCAGAGCGGCCTCACCGATCCCGCCAATTACCGGCTCGATTGGGGGCCGTGCAATATCGACCGGCGGCACAACCTGGTGGCGAGCGGATCGATCAACCTTCCGTGGAAACTTACTTTCGGGGCGATTTGGTACCTGCGCTCCGCGCTGCCGTTCAGCGCGCTGACCGCACTAACCGATGTCGACGGCAATCGACAGTACGTGCCCGGCACTTCGCGTAACCAGGGCTCGCGCAATCTGGACTTGGCCGCGGTGAACGCCTATCGCGCGACGCTCGGCCTCGCGGCGGTGACTGCGTTCGACAGCAGCCGGTACAATGATCTGGATACCAAGATTTCCCGTCAGTTCCACGTCCGGGAGAAGGCGTATTTCGAGCTGAGCGCGCAGGTGTTCAACACGCTGGGAACGCAAAATCTGGGCTCGGCTTCGGGACAGGTGAGCACCGGCGGCAACAGTACTGCCGCTTACTCGGCCGGCTTCGGGAAGATCGCCAACGCCTTTAACCTGCAGCAGGCGGAACTGGTGGGAAGGTTCGTTTTCTAGGAGCACTTTTATGCGGCGATGCATGGTCCTGTCGATTCTTCTGGTCCCGGTATTCGGAGCGTGGAGCGCATTCGGCGCCACTTCCGACGAGGAGGCCAAGGAACTAAAAACCTACTACGCTTCCCTGCCGGACGCCACATTTCCGGTGTTCAATGAGGAGCAGGCGATGGCGCTGGTTACCCTGCCCCTCGCCTGCGTGGATCGTCCGCAAGCGTTGCCCGAGCAGCGACAGGAGTATCTGTGGGTTCACGACACCAAGCCCCATCTGCTGGACGGGTACGACAAGAATCGTGCGTTTTACGGATGCTTTGATTGGCATTCGGCGGTGAACTCGACCTGGACCATGGTCGCGGTCCTGAAACAGTTTCCGCAGATCCCGGTCGGCCCACTGATCCGCGAAAAACTGAAAGAGCATCTCGCCAAGAAGGCGATTGAAAGCGAGATGGAGTTTTTCAAGACGTCCAAGAACTTCGAAGTGCCGTACGGCTACGCCTGGTTGCTGAAGTTGTACGCGGAGCTTCACACCTGGGACGATCCGGACGCGAAGGCATGGGCCCAGAATCTTGCTCCCATGGTCCAGCAGTTCTCGAAGAAGCTGACGGATTATTACAAGGATCTTCCATTACCCACGCGAACCGGAATGCATCCTAATACCGCCTTCTCCATCACGCTGCTGCTCGATTACACCGAGATCGCGAATGATGCGGAACTGCGGGAGATGGCGCTTAAGACAGCGAATCGCTTTTTCGCCAACGACCGCGCGTGCCCCACCGCTTATGAGCCGCAGGGGACCGACTTTCTGTCGCCCTGTCTCGCCGAAGCCGACCTGATGAGCCGCGTGCTGGACCGCGAGCACTTCGTTACCTGGCTCAACGCATTTCTTCCGCCGCTTTATTCGCCCGAATTCAAACCGCTGACGCAGCCGGTGGATGTTAGCGGGATCAAGAAGGAAGATCTGCAGGCGGGAAAGTCGCATCTGATCGGCGTTGCGTTTTCGCGAGGGATGGCGCTCGCGTCGATCGCGCGCGCGCTGCCCAAAGACGATCCACGGGTGCCGGTCCTGCGACGCCTGGCGATCATTAATGGCCGCAGCGGATTTGAAGCGCTGACCGCGGCGGGATACTTCGGGTCGCACTGGCTGGCCACTTACGGGGTGATGTGCTCACGCGCGATCATCGCGCTGGACGCCGCCAAGCATTAGACCAAATCGTAGTATTCGGTGTAATCGATCGGGACGTCGATCAGGAACGGGACTCGTTCCGATCGAGCACGGTCAATATACGGCTTGATTTCATCCACGCCGCGGACCTTTCGCGAGCCGATGCCGAAGGCCTGGGCGATAGCGGCAAAATCCGGCGGCGCGAAATCGACGCCGTAAGGAGCGATGCCGCGGCGATGTTCGCTCACCCGAATCAGGCTGAGGCTGCGATCGGTGCAGACGACCATCACGATGGGCAGGTTCAGCTCGCGGATCAGAGCCAGGTCGTGGATCATCAGGAGCATTCCGCCGTCGCCGACCACGCTGAGAACCGGCGTTTCCGGCCTCGCCAGTTGCGCCGCGATCGCGGCGGGCAAGCCGAAACCCATCCCGGAAAGTCCGTTGGACATAAAGAATGTTCCGGGCTCGAAGGCGCGCCAGAATTGGCCCATGACCAACTTGTGCGAACCAACGTCGCAGGTGACCATGGTTTCTCTTGGAAGAATGGAACGCAGTTCGCTGATGAGCCGCAGCGGGGACGATTCGGTCTTCGGCTCGCGGCGAATCGCGTCACGGCGCTGGGCGATCAGTTCGGCGGGCCACGGCTTAGGCCCGACGTTCAGCGCATCGACAATGGACGAGACATCGCCGATTACCTCAACCGGATGATAATCGCCTGCCGACATGGACGCGTCGTCGATGGCGATGATTTCTGTCTTAGCGAACCACGTCTTATCGCACTCCACTGGATCGAATCCGATGGCCAGTACCAGATCCGCGCTGCGAATGGTTTCGAGAATATCGCGATCAATCGCCATGCCGGAGGCGACGCCTAAAAATCGCGGATGATCTTCGGAAACGATTCCTTTAGCCTTGGGCGTCACCAGAAACGGCGCTTGCCAGCGATCGATAAGCGCGCGAATCGCGGGCGCGTCGGCCGGCGTCGCGCCAAGTCCGACCAGCGCCAGCGGGCGGGTGGATGCGTTTATCCTGCGCTCGATCCCAGTCAAATCCGGGACGTTCGACGGTATAGGCGCCGGTGAAGCGGGCGACGGGACGGCCTCCTCTGTAGCAAGATCGCTCGCGAGCGAAACATGGACGGGTCCTGGTCGCGGCGCGGCCGCCAGATCCATCGCATCGCGAAGGACTCCGCCGGTGCCGCTGTCTCCGATCGCGACCGATGCCTTGGTAATCGGCGCGAATAATTGATCGAGCGCGAGGCGCTGATGAGTCATGGTCGACAGCGCGGCTTTCGGAATCTGCGCGGTCACGGCCAGCATTGGGGCGCGATCCAGGAACGCATTGGCGACGCCGGTGACCAGATTCGTTGCGCCAGGTCCTAGGGTCGCGGCACAGACGCCCGGCACTCCAGTAATCTGGCCCGTTACCTGCGCCATCCAGGCGGCGCTCGCCTCATGACCGGTCAACAGGAAACGGATTCCTTCGCGGCGACAGGCATCGATGAACGCGACGATTTCTCCGCCGGGCAGACCGAACAGATACTCCACCCCGCGCGCGGCAAGTTCGCGCGCCATCACCTCGGCATGCGTCGGCAATTTACTTCTTCAGCTTCCGCGCGAAGAACTCGTCGGCGGCGTGATAGGCTTTCAGCCAGCTCGATTCCAACAGAAAGTCATGAATTTCGCCGGGGAAGATGAGTTCCTCGAAGGGAGTGCCGCTCGCACGAAGCGCTTCCACCAGTTTCACATCCTGGCTGAAGGCGACGTTGCGATCGTCATCGCCGTGGATCAGCAGCACCGGCGATTTCCACGTTTTTACGCTCGCCATCGGCGACGATTCGAATGCCACTCGCATCTGTTCGCGCTGCTTCTCCGGATCCAGATCGGGATTCGCGACGCTGCCTCCGCGCGCGCTCCAATCGTGTACGCCGTGGAAATCAACACCGGCCGCGAACAGATCGCTCGATCGCGAAAGAGCCATCGCCGTCAGATATCCGCCGTAGGATCCACCCCATACGCCCAGGCGCTTGGGATCTACATCTCCGCGATGGACCATATACAGGCCCGCGCCCATCACGTCGTTATATTCGCTGCCACCGGTGGCGCCGTAATTGATCGCCTCGCGAAAATTCAGCCCATAGCCGATGCCGCTGCGATAATTTACTGAGAGAACCACGTATCCCTCGCTCGCCAGGTACTGATTCATGCCGTAGGCGTTCGAGTAGTAATACATCTCATTCCATCCGAGCAGCATCTGGCGTCGCGATCCGCCGTGAAAGAAAATCAGCGCCGCGTGCTTGCCCGTATCGTTCTTCGGCAGGAAGAGCTGCCCGTGGATCATCATGCCGTCCGACGCCGGAAAAATCACCTGTTGCGGCACCACTTCTTCCGATCTCGGGAATTCCGACGGCACGGTTTCGGGTGCCAGATCTTTTCCCGCGCTATTGCCAACCTTGACCGCCGCGGCCGCCGTGTCGCGAGGCGTGGACCTCAAATAGGCAACCGTTCCGTTGCCTAAATCGTCCGGCGCCCATTCGATCTCCTCGTCGAGCTTCAGAATCGGCGACGGAGTTCCACCGGCTACCGGGACCCGCCAGATGTGCTTGCGATCAATGTCGTCCTGATTCGACGAGTACAGCAGATCGCGCCGGTCGCGGCTTAAGGCCACGTGCTCGATTTCGAAGTCTCCGCTGTTCAGCGCCGTCGCCTGACCGCCTTCGGCCGACACCGAATACAAATGCACCCAGCCAGTTTTCTCCCACGGAAAAGCGATGCGATCGCCATCGGCCCACATCAACTGATCCTCGGCGACCATGGGGTGAAACTGGCTCCCGGGGCCTTTATCCGCATGCCACACTTCCCTGCCCGTACCAGTGGAAACGTCGGCAATGCGAATAGACCACGGCGTCTCCGCTTCGCGCACCGGACCGGCGCCGCCCGCGCGAGTCACGCTCGCCTGACGAATAAAGGCCACGCGCCGGCCGTCGACGCTCCACACCGGGTTGCCGTCGCGATCCGTGCTCGGGTCCAGATATTCCAGCGATTTGTCGCCGGGTTTATAAACTCCGATGAAGGCGTGATCTCCGCGGTTGCTTACAAACGCGAGCACAGTGCCATCGGGCGACCACCGCAGCTCATTTGGGTTCGATTTGGTGTGCACCACCTCGGACGGCTTCTCGCCGTCGATCGTGGTCATCCAGATCTGGCGATTGCGCACGAACGCGATGTGCCCATCTTTCGACAGGGCTGGCGAATGGCCATCCGCGATCTTCTTCGCCGAGCCGCCCTCGAACGCGATCACCCAGATCGCCTGCTCCGGCGTCTCCGCCATGTTTCTCGGATTCGGATTGTCGGCGCCGATGTGCTCCAGATCGCCGCCGCGAACGTAGACGATCCGGCGGCCGTCTTCGCTCCACTGAATCTGCCCGATATCCTGACCGTCGTCCTCTTTGAAGGACGTGAGCTTTCGACCCTTGTAGTCCGGCGCGGAAGCGACCCATAAATTCCTCGCGCCACGCTCGTTGAGCAGCCAGACGACCTTGCCGCCGCTGGGTGCGGCGTGCAGTTCTGACGCAAACGGCGCGCTCAGGAACTGGTCGATTGTGGCGGCGCCGGCGACGACGCAAAATAAAGAAAGCAGAATCGCGGAGATGCGCATGTGGAGATTGTACAACGCGCCCTATCAGCGTGAGCGCGGCAGTTCTTGATGATCTGTTAGAATCGACACCCATGGAAAGCTACGTAGCTGGCCCGTCGATGGAGTTGACCGCGAAAACAACCCATCAGGTTCTGATGGAAACCGCCGCGCGATTTCCCGACCGCGAAGCTCTTGTCGTCTGCCATCAGAACATCCGGCACACCTGGCGCGACCTTTCCAGTCGCGTGGAACAAACCGCGCGCGGACTCATTGGACTCGGGCTCGCGCCCGGCGACCGGGTCGGCGTATGGGCCACCAATTGCGCCGAATGGGTCTATCTTCAATTGGGCTGCCCTCGCGCAGGACTGGTTCAGGTCAACGTTAACCCGGCTTATCGCGCGAATGAGCTCGCTTATGTGCTGAAGAAATCCGGCATGAAGGCGATCGTGCTGCGCGCTGCCGACGCGCGTTCGAATTACAAACAAATTCTCGAAGAGGCCTTGCAAGGTCAGGATGTTCCCCTGCGCCACATTATTTTTCTTGGAGAAGAATCCTGGGACCGCATGCTGGCAGGCGCGGTTGAAATCGAAGACGGCCCCGCCGACTGCAACGAGGTCGTCAATATTCAGTACACTTCCGGGACAACCGGCTCGCCCAAAGGAGTCCTGCTCACCCATCGCAATCTGCTCAACAACGGGCTCATCGTTGCTCACGGCCTCCGCATCACCGAAGTCGACCGCATGTGCGTCCCGGTGCCGATGTATCACTGTTTCGGCTGCGTGGCGGGCACGATGGCGGCACTGACCACCGGCGCCGCGATGATCCTGCCCGCGCCGTCTTTCGATCCGCTGGCGACGATGCGCGCCATCCGCGACGAACGCGCCACCAGCATCTATGGGGTCCCGACCATGTTCATCGCGCAGCTCACTCATCCCGAATTTGCGCAATTCGATTTTTCGAGCCTCCGCACCGGTGTCATGGCCGGCGCGCCTTGTCCCATCGAAATCATGAAACGCGTGGTCGACGATATGCACTGCCCGCAGATGACGATCATGTACGGCCAGACGGAATCGTCGCCGGTGATCACCATGGCGGACGTGGAGGATTCCCTGGAGCGCCGCGTCTCCACCGTCGGCTGCGCATGTCCCGAGACCGAAGTGAAGATCGTCTTCCCGGATGGAACCATCGCTCCGATCGGCGAGCAGGGCGAGCTATGCACCCGCGGCTATCTGGTGATGAAAGGCTACGACGGCGAGCCGGACGCGACCGCGCGAGCCGTCGATAAGGATGGCTGGCTGCACACCGGCGATCTCGCCACCATGCGCCCCGACGGCTACTTCCGCATCACCGGACGATTGAAGGACATGATCATCCGCGGCGGCGAGAATGTGTATCCGCGAGAAGTGGAGGAGTATTTATACACCCATCCCAAGATCGCGGACGTGCAGGTGGTCGGATTGCCGGATGAAAAGCTGGGCGAGGCGGTGGCTGCGTGGATCAAGCTGAAGGCCGGAGCGTCGGCGACTGAAGGCGACATCCGCGATTTCTGCAGAGGCAAAATCGCGCACTTCAAAATCCCGCAATACATCCGCTTCGTGGACGCGTTCCCGATGACGGTGACCGGCAAGATTCAGAAATACGTGATCCGGCAAAGCGAGATTCAGGCTCGCGATTTGCAAAAGGCCGCGGAGATTCAGACCGCCTGAGCCTTTACTTCTCCGCGAACGCCTCGATCGGCGGACAAGTGCACATCAGGTTCCGGTCGCCGTAAGGATTATCGATTCGCGCCACGCTCGGCCAGAATTTCCGCGCGCGTACGAACGGCAGCGGATAATGCCGCCTGCTCGCGCGAATACGGATGCGGCCATTCGTCCGCCGCGACCGCGGCCGCGGTGTGCGGAGCATTCTTCAGCACGTTGTCCTGCGGATCGGCCTTGCCGTCGATGACCGCCTGGATCTCCTCGCGGATCGCGATCATCGCGTCGCAGAAACGATCGAGCTCCTCTTTCGGCTCGCTCTCCGTCGGCTCCACCATCAGCGTTCCGGCGACCGGGAAACGAGACCGTCGGCGCATGGAATCCATAATCCATCAGGCGCTTGGCGACGTCGGTCTCATCGATGCCGCTGGCCGCTTTGAGCGGGCGCAGATCGAAAATCATTTCATGCGCGACGCGGCCGTTTTCGCGCGTGTACAGCACCGGATAATGCGGCTCCAGCCGCGACTTGATGTAGTTGGCGTTCAGGATCGCGATCGCGCGTCGCGTCCGTCATCCCCTCGCGGCCCAGCATCTTGATATAGCCGTAGGAGATCAGCAGAATGCTCGCGCTCGACCAGGGCGCCGCCGCCACCGCGTGAATCGCCTTGCGCGCCGCCGGTTTTGATGACCGGATGCCCGGGCAGAAACGGAGCCAGATGCTTCGGCGACGCCGATGGGACCCATGCCGGGCCCGCCGCCGCCGTGCGGAATGCTGAAGGTCTTGTGCAGATTGAGATGGCAAACATCGGCGCCGATCGGCGCCGGGACTGGTCAGGCCGACTTGCGCGTTCATGTTCGCGCCGTCCATGTAAACCTGGCCGCCGTTGGCGTGGACGATGGCGCAGATATCCTGGATGCTTTCTTCGAATACGCCGTGCGTCGATGGATACGTCACCATCAGCGCCGCCAGATTCTCGCGATGCTCCTCCGCCTTCGCCTTCAGATCCGCGACATCGATGTTGCCTTCCGACGGTGACTGTCGACCACCACGACGCTTCATGCCGGCCATGACCGCGCTCGCGGGATTGGTGCCGTGCGCCGAGGCCGGAATCAGCACCACGTCGCGATGCGTGTCGCCGCGATCGCGATGATAGGCGCGGATCACCATCAGGCCGGCGAACTCGCCTTGCGATCCCGCGTTCGGCTGCAGCGAAACAGCCGCGAATCCGGTGATTTCGCACAAGCGCGTGCTCCAGCTCGCGGAAAATCTGCTGGTATCCGGCGGCCTGCTCGACCGGCACGAACGGATGCAGCTTTCGAAAACTCCGGCCAGGTGATCGGCAGCATTTCCGAAGCCGCATTCAGCTTCATGGTGCACGAGCCGAGCGGGATCATCGAGGTATCGAGGCCGACGTCCTTGCGCTCCAGCCCGCGGATGTAGCGCATCATCTGCGTTTCCGAATGATGCGTGTTGAACACCGGATGCGTCAGAAATGCCGGAGCGTGCGCGCCAGGTCGCCCGGATAATCGAGCACCAGCCCTTCGATTGAGGCGATCGAACTGCGCGGAGTAGCGCCCGTGCCGGTGGCGAAAACTTTCGACGATCGGCTTCGACGTCGGCGACGCGTCGTGGTTTCGTCGAGCGCGATGTTGATCGTTCCGTCGGCGCGATAGCGGAAATTCATGCCGCGCCGTCGAGCGCGGCCTTGCTGGATCTTCGGCGTCGTCCCGGCCGGCGGTTCCAGCCGCAGCGTGTCGAAGAAAACTTCATTGCGCTGCGCGACTCCGACTTTGGCGAGCTCGCGTTCCAGCAACTTCGCGAGGCCGTGCACCCGCCGCGCGATGGCGGTCAGGCCTTTCGGCCCGTGATAGACGGCGTACAAGCCCGGCGATGTTCGCCAGCAGCGCCTGCGCGGTGCAGATGTTCGAGGTCGCCTTTTCGCGGCGGATATGCTGCTCGCGAGTTTGCAGCGCCATGCGATAGGCCGGGTTGCCGTGGGCATCCACCGAGACGCCGATGATCGCGTCCCGGCACCTGGCGGACGAATTCTTCGCGCGTGGCGAAGAACGCCGCGTGAGGACCGCCGTAGCCCAGCGGCACGCCGAAGCGCTGCGAGTTGCCGTAGCACCACGTCGGCGCCCATTTCGCCGGGCGGCGTCGAGCAGAGTCAGGCTGAGCAGATCCGTCCCGACGGCGACCAGCACCCCGTGCTGCTTGCGCTTCGGTCGATGAAGTCGCGCAAGATCGTGCACCAGCGCCGGATTCATCCGGCGTCTGCACCAGCGCGCCGAAGAAGTCTTGTCGAATCGGCGCCGACGCCAATCGCCGATCGACCAGTTCGATGCCCAGCGGCTCGGCGCGGGTGCGCAGCACGTCGATGGTCTGCGGGAAACACGAATCGGCGACGAAGAATTTCATCGCGCTCGAGCTTCGACACGCGATGCAGCATGGTCATCGCTTCGGCGGCGGCGGTCGCTTCATCCAGCAGCGAAGCGTTGGCGACTTCCATGCCGGTCAGATCGCGGACCATGGTCTGGAAATTGAGCAGGCCTTCCAGTCGGCCTTGCGCGATCTCGGCCTGATACGGCGTGTAGGGCGTATACCAGCCGGGATTTTCGAGCACGTTGCGCAGGATGACGCTGGGCGTGATGCAATCCGAATAGCCCAGGCCCGATGTACGACTTGAAAAGCTGGTTCTTGGCCGCGATCGCGCGCAGATCGCGCAAGGAATTCGTATTCGCTCTTGCCGGCCGGCAGTTCAAGGGATGCGGCAGGCGGATGCGCGCGGGAATCGTTTCCTCCATCAGCGCGTCGAGCGACGCAGCGCCGATCGCTTTCAGCATCGCGTCGCGTTCAGTTGTGTCAGGACCAATATGGCGGGAATCGAAGGACTCAAAATCAAAGATCATCCGATAATTCCATTTTAAAGCACCGATGAACGAAACGCATTCCTACCGGCAACGTTACATCGCCTGGCTCGCGCTCACGGGCGCGCTGGCCCTTCATATCGCCGACGAAGCGCGCAACGGCTTTTTAGACCTTTATAATCCGACGGTCCTCGCTATCCGCGAGCGCCATCCCTGGCTCCCGATTCCGACGTTTACGTTTCCGGTCTGGATTGCGCTGCTGATCCTCGCCGTGATCGGATGCCTGGTGTTAAGCCGGTGGGTCCATCGGGACCTGCGCTGGACTACTTATGCCGCCTATCCGTTCGCCATTCTGATGCTCGCAAACGGCCTGATGCATCTGGCATTTTCAATCTACAAGAAGACTTGGATGCCGGGAGCCTATACCTCTCCGCTGCTGCTCGCCGCGTCGCTGTATCTGTGGTGGACTACTGGCCGCCGTTCGCCTTATAGTTCCTGATTACTTTGTCGACGTAGCTCTGCGTCTCCGGAAAAGGCGGCAGCCCCTGATATTTATCGACTGCTCCCGAACCGGCATTGTAAGCCGCCAGCGCCTTCACGACATCGCCGTTGTATTTGATCAGCAGTTCGCGAAGCAGGCGGGTTCCCGCATCGATATTCTGCTGGACATCGTTGGCATCCGCGCCGAGCACTTGGGCCGTCCCGGGCATAAGCTGCATCACCCCGATCGCTCCCTTCGGCGATACCGCGTTCGCCTTCATTCCCGATTCCACCTTGGCGACGCTCTCGACAAAATTAGGAGGCAAGGCGTAGCGAATCGCCGCGTCGTGGACCATGCTTTTCGGATCCCCAGGCGGTACAGGAGCCGCCGGCGCTGCAACAGGCGCGGCCGGAGGGGGCGGAACATAGTCCTCTTCCTCAAATCGCGTCACCATGGTCGGCGAAACTTCCACAAAAGCGTCTTTGCCAGTGTACAGACGCAGTATATCCCCCGCCTTTTCATGATGATCCAGGTGAAGACGCAGGCCGCTCGATAGAACCGCGTATTCGCCCGCGAAAGCAGGACCCATGGCGAGAATGGCAGGTAGAAGCTTAGCGATTACTTTCAAACAGGTTAGACGCACCAGGATGCCCGATCGTGCAACTCGGTTTATCGCCCCTGCAATGGCGCGAGCGAAATCATGGCCAGGCCGGAGATGAACAATACCAGCATGATAGCGATCAACATCTTCACCCGATCGCTCGCTCCCTTAAATTCCCGCCAGACGATCAGCCCCCATAGCGCACTGACCAGAGTCGCGCCCTGGCCCAAAGCGTAGCTGACTGCGGGACCCACCTGCACGGTGTCCGGCGTGCTCGCCGCGGCGAAATTGCACAATCCTCCCACCATCCAAATGATTCCGCCGAGCAACCCCAGCAGGTGCTGCATCTTGGTTCCCTTGAAATACTGGCTGATTTCGAGTGAAGGGCCCTCCACCGGAAAGGTGAGGAAAAACGGCACGTAAAAGATGCTCGAGAGCACCACGCCGGTGCCGAACAATAACGCCAATCCGTATGGGGCGACGCCATCCGCGCCCTGCCTGCCCTTCTCCACCATCGGATAGAACAAGCCCATCAGGATTCCAGCCACCAGGCTGAGCACGATTCCCCGGGCAGCACCCGGCGACGACCGTTTCCTAGCTCCGGGCGCGGCCTTCAACGCCTGTTCCCGCTTCCCGTCCGCATACGCGCTGTAAGCGAAGGCGTTCACCACCACCGCGACCACGACCAGCAGCACGCCGCCAAACAGCAGAATCGGACTGCCTTGCGGGTTCAGCATGTAATTCCCGACTACGCCGATCACCAGCGCCAGTCCAATGCCGATGGGGAAGGCGACGGCCATTCCGGCCACCGCTATCGCCGCCACCAGCAGCAGGTTGGCCAGGTTGAATACCATACCGGCTCCGATGGCCCAGCCCATCTGACGCTTGGCGGCAAGCAGCAAATTATCCTGAAATGTCAGTTCCTTGGGCAGGTAATTTCCGAAAGTATAGGCTGCCACTATCGCGCAAAGCAGCATTCCGATCGAAAAGTCGTAGTAGAAAAGCTCGAATCGCCACTTCCCGGCCATCTTCTGGGTATTGGCCCAGGATCCCCAGCACAGCATCGAAATAATCAGCAGGACAAGGGCGGCTCCATACGTTGTGGGCAGAAGCATATGTAAAAATGTTCCGCAATTACGGAGAAGGTACTAAAGTTCCGCACAGTGCCCTCCGAACTTAGGAATAGCTATATTACACCATCCTCATTTTAGGAGGGGAACGGTGAGAAGGATCTTCATCCTGCTGCTGCTCACCGCGCTGGCTTTATCCGCGCAGCGGGCGAAGCCTGTCTACGATCCCGATACCGCCGAAGGCCTCCTCATCGAGCACATCCAGCAGGAGCGCGACGCCGTGGAAAAGCTCCATTACATGGAACAATTCGCGGCGCAATTCCCGTCTCATCCCGCAGCGGCCTGGGTTTACGATCAGCTCCAGCCCGCGCTTTACGACGCCAAGGACTATGAGGGAGCGCTCCGCATCGGCGCCCGCCGCATGGATCTGGAGGCCGATAACCTGGACGCCGCGAAAATCGCCCTCAGGTCCGCCGAGGCGCTGCACCAGCCCGAATCGATGGTCGAATGGTCGGCGAAGGTTTGGGCGTTGGCTTCCGCCGTCGTATCTCAAGGTGGCCCGGGAGCCGCGGATGCTAAACAAGCCGAGACCTACGCCGATTTCTGCGCCTACACCGCGGCGATGCAACTCACCGATCCCAAAGCCAAGCTCGCCGCGATCCAACAGATCGAACACCGCAATCCCTCGAGCGAGTATCTTCACGGCGCTCCCGTGGTTTATTACCAGATCTATCATCAGTTGGGCGAGGAGGAGAAAGCCGGTGCGATGGCCCAGCGGGCGGTCGCGACGGATCCGGAAAATGTCGAGATGCTGATCGCCGCCGCCGATTACCAGTTTCGAAAAGGTACCGCGCGATCGCTGCAGGATGCGCTGACGGACTCGGTGAAAGCCGTCGAGTTTCTCCAAAAGAAGCCCCGGCCGGCATCGTGGAGCGAAGCGGATTGGGAGTCGAAAAAAGCGCAGATGCTCGGCTTGGCGTATTTCGTCGGTGGCATGTCGGCCAGCACATTGAACAATTTTGGAAAAGCCGATTCCATGCTGCGCGCCGCGCTGCCGCTGATTCGACAAAGCGAAGCCCAGGAAGCCACCGCGCTCTACCACCTGGGCATGGCGAATTATCGCCTGGCCGAAGCCGGCAAGGACCGAACCCGTCCGGTGGACGCGATCAAATTCCTGCGCCGCTGCGCCGCCTTGAAAAGTCCATATCAGGATCAGGCCGCCAAATACGTCGAATCGATCCGCAGCGAGTATAGCCTGCCCTAGACCGAATCACCTGCCGCCAACGGCGGCGTCGCAATACATCCCTGCGGCGACACGAAAGGTGTTGGCGTGGGCCTCCGCGGTGCGCTCGATCGGATCTGAATAGCCCCCGCCGAGCGTGACCACCAGCGGCAATCCGCCGTCACGCGCCTGCTCCATCACCCGGCGGTCGCGAGCCATCAGGCCTTCGGGCGTCAGCGAAAGCCTTCCCAGAACGTCGGTCGCCAGCGCGTCCACCCCGGATAAATAAAACACGATCCGCGGATCGAATTCCCAAACGCGCGGCAATGCATGATCCAGCGCGCGCAGATATTCCTCGTCACCGGTCTTGTCCGGCAGCTCGACGTCTAATTTGCTGCGCTGTTTGCGAAACGGGAAATTATTCGCGCCGTGCATCGACAGCGTGAACACCTCCGGATCGTTCTCGAAAAAATGAGCGGTGCCGTCGCCCTGGTGGACGTCCAGATCGATCACCGCCGCGCGATTCAGAACGCCCTCCGCGCGCAGCTGATGAATCGCAATCGCGACATCGTTGAACACGCAAAATCCGGAGCCTTCGGATTTGAAGGCATGATGCGTTCCCCCCGAGAGTGTCCCGCCGAACCCGCCGGCAATCGCATCGCGTGTCGCGGCGAGCGTGCCGCCCGCCGAAGCCAGCGTCCGCAGCACCAGGCCCTGGGACCAAGGAAATCCGATGCGCCGCATCGCCGCGGCCGGGAGCGTCCCGGTGACGAATTCCTCGACATATTGCGGGTCGTGAACCGTGGCGACCACGGCCGGATCGGCCGGTTCCGACGGCGCCAGATCGAAAAATCCATCGGCGGCCAGCAGATCGCGCAGCATGCGGTATTTCCGCATCGGAAATTTGTGGCCCGGCGGCAGCGGGATCTCGAAATGATCGGAATAATAAATTCGCCGTCGAATATCAGCCGCCCAATTCCGCCTGAATCGCCGCGGCGATGCCGTTGGCGAAGTGGTCCACGCGCTCGATGGCCGGACCTTCCACCATCACCCGCGCCAGCGGCTCGGTGCCCGAAAATCGGACCAACACCCGGCCAGTCTCGCCGAATTCGACCTCGGCCCGGCGAATTTCTTCGTTCACTTTGTCGAGCTCGGCAAGGGGACGCCGGTTCTTCACCCGGACATTCACCAGCCGCTGCGGATAGATTTCAAGATCGGCGGTCAGCTCATCCAGATCGGTGCCCGATGCCCGCATCGCGTCCAGCACGCGCAGCGCGGTCAGCAACCCGTCGCCAGTGGTGGCGTATTCCCGGAAAATCACGTGGCCGCTCTGCTCGCCGCCCAGCGGAGCGTCGCGCTTCACCATCTCCTCCAGCACATATTTGTCGCCGACCGGGGTGCGAACCAAGCCGATCCCGCTGCGTTTCAAGGCCCGTTCCAGGCCCAGATTCGACATCACCGTAGCGACCACGTCGGTCAAACGGCCCGCGGAATGGAGCGGACGCGCGCACAGCAGCATGACCGCGTCGCCATCCACCATCTTTCCGGAGTGCGAGACAAACAGCGCCCGATCCGCGTCGCCGTCAAACGCGACCCCCAGATCGGCGCCGGTTTCGAGAACGCGCGCGCGCAGATTATTGAGATGCAGCGAACCGCAGTTGAGATTGATATTGCGTCCATCGGGCGCGGCGCCGATGCAGTCGACGGTTTGTCCCAGCCGCCGGAACAGAGCCGGGGCGAGATGGGTGGCCGCGCCATTAGCTGTGTCGACGACAATCTTGCGCGGCGGCAAACCATGAGGCAGCGTGGCGGCCAGATGATCGATATATTCGCGATCCAGGCCTTCGTCGACGGCAAGCGTCCGGGGCTCCGTCGCCCCGCGCGTTTCCACGAACGCGAACATCCCCTGTTCCAATGCCTGCTCCTGTTCGTCAGGCAGCTTGAAACCGGAATGATCGATGATCTTGATGCCGTTATCTTGATACGGATTGTGGGACGCGGAAATCATCACGCCCGCCGCGAACGGACCGGTCCGGGTCACGTGGGCGAGTCCCGGAGTGCTGATCAATCCCGCGAATCTCGCCCGTGCGCCGCCCCGCGCCAGGCCGCCGGCGACGTGTTCGGCGATCCACGGGCCCGATTCCCGGGTGTCCATGCCGATCACTACCTCGGGGTCAGTATGATGCCGGCTCACCCAGCCGCCGAGCGCATAGCCGAGCGCGAAAGTTGTCGGCGGATCGAGCGGATATTCGCCCGCCACTCCGCGCATCCCGTCTGTTCCAAATAGTTGGCGCATTCCGTTGTTGGTTAGCCTTTATTTTGCGATTTTTTCAAGTTTGACACGGACCGTAACGATGGGCGAGCCTTCCACCCAGACCTGGGGATCGGCGATGAAAGTGTTGACCCGGATTTCCGCATCGTGGGTCATCCCGGTCAGATCGATGGCGTCGGTCTGCGCGGACGCGATCGCGGCCACGCGCCGCTCCGGTCCGGAGATCCGCATGGTTGCCGGGACCACCTGCCCCAATACGAACTGGTACCCAGCCGGCGGCTGCGACGCAAAGCGCGCCTCCACCGGAACCTCCTTCGACTGTACGCGCGAGAACCGCAAGTGAAGCTGCGATGGCACGCCGCGCACGAACGTCACCCCCTCCCCTAAGTTCAGATCCGAATCGGAGAGAGTAAAAGTTCGTTCGCCGGGGCCCGGAATGTTCGAAAGATCGATGGTGACCGCGAGCTCGGAAAGAGCGGCTTCGGTGAGACGCCCGGAGGGACCGCGCAGATCGACGCGCACTGAATCGATGGCGTCGGAATTGATCAGCAAACCTCGCGGCAGGTTCTTGTAAAGAATCGGCAGCGAGTGGGTGGTCACCAGCTCCGGCTCGCCGACAATGGCGAACCACAACAGCATGCTGAGCAGCAGCGAGCCGAGTTTCCATCCGAAATTCCGGGTGAGCCAGCGCCACATCAGGGTTCCACCTCGTTCCAGCGGCTTCCTGGAAGCTCGTCCGTTTTGCGGGGCCGGCCGGAGGAATAGCGGCTCAGGCGCTCGCGCAAACGCTCCAGGGTGACGTCGGGTTCGAGATCGCCGCGCGAGGAAATGCCGACATGACCGGTCTCCTCGGAGACTACGACCGCGAGCGCATCGGTCTCTTCACTGACACCGATCGCCGCGCGGTGACGCGTACCCATGCGGCGCTGCATCAGGGGATTTGTGGTGAGCGGGAGAAAGCAGGCCGCCGCGGCGATGCGATCGCCCTGGACGATCACCGCTCCGTCATGCAGCGCACCCCCGGGATGAAAGATCGAGCACAACAGGTCGCGCGAAACAGCCGCTTCGAGCGCGACGCCGCTTTCGATAAAGGTGCGCAGCCCGATCTCCTGTTCGATAACGATCAGAGCCCCGGTCTTGGCCTCCACCATTTGTTGCACCGCCAGAATAATCTCGTCGACCATTTCGCGCCGCTCGAGCTGCCCGCCGAGTCCGAGCCAGCGGCTGCGTCCGATCCTCGCCAGCATGCGGCGCAGCTCGGATTGAAACATAACGATCAGAGCGATGGCCGTGTACGGCGCCATCGCCGCCAGCACCGAGCGCAGTAATTCGAGCCGCGCCCACACCGCGACCAGATAGATGACGGCGAGAATCCAGAGGCCGGTCAAAATGTGCGCGGCGCGGCGTCCACGGACAATCGAGATAAATTGATAAATCAGGAAGGCGACCGCAAGAATGTCGATCACCGCGGTGACGGTGAACTTCGGAATGACCGGAAGCAAAATCTGCGGCATTCTATTCCAGTTTAGCGTTAAGCGCTTTTAATTTCAGTCCACAAGCGGTCCCGAAGTTTTTGGGATGCAGCGGATTGCGCCTGAAACCATTCGCCCCGCGCGAGGACCTCGGCTGGTGGATAGAGCACCGGATTTTCGCGCATTTCCGATGGGAGCAGCCGTTGAGCGGCGGCGTTGGCAGTGGCGGTCTGCGTGGCTTTGACGATCGACGCGGCCACCTCGGGGCGTAATAAGTAATCGATGAATTGATGCGCCAGTCCCGTCCGGCGGCTTTCCCGGAGGATCGCGACGTTATCGGCGTACCGGGCAAAGCCTTCTTTTGGAAAGGCATAGTCGAGCTTGCCGGGCGCAGCGGCGATCGCCTGCCCTGCGGTTACCGCCCAGGCCTGTGCCGCGCCGACGTCGCCCGCCACTACCTGGTCGCGAACTTCGGCGTTGAGATAGGCGCGCAAGAGAGGTTTTTGATCCAGCGCCTCCACCGTGGCTCGGCGGAGCTGGTCCGGGTCACCGGAATTGAGCGGGCAGCCGAGTTTTTTGAGACACGCAGCGAAAACCTCGGGCGGGTCGTCCAGCATGGTGATTTTTCCGCGCAGCCGAGAGTCCCACAGATCGCCCCAGGCGGCGATCGGCGCGAGCGATCTCTGATAGAGAATTCCGGTGGTCCCATGCATATAGGGCACGGAATAACGGAGCCCCGGATCCCATGGCGGATTTTGAAACATCGCGGCCAAGGCGCCAAGATTCTTCAGGAGATCGTGCTGGACCGGCTGCAGCAGACCGAGGTCGATCATCGGCGGAACGAATTCGGCGGATGGAAACACGACGTCCCATCCGGAGTTGCCGCTGATGACTTTCGCGAGCATTTCCGCGGCGCTTTCAAAGGTTCCATAACGTACGCGGACACGAAATTCTCGCTCGAAATTGGCGATCGTCTCGGGTGCGACGTAATCGGACCAGTTGAAAACGTTGAGGCGTCGCTCGTCGGGGCTGCACGCCGCGGCACCCAGCGCCGTCGTGAGAAAGATCCGGCGATTCATGCTGACCTCAAACGCTCGGACAGGAGCACCAGGGCACCCAGCGCGAACACCACGACCGTGGAGACGGCGTTCAGCATCGGATTGACGCCGCGCCGCGCGAGCGCGTAGATCACCATCGGCAGCGTTTGCGAATCGACTCCGGCGACCAGGCTGGTGATGACGTAGTCGTCGATGGAAACGGTAAAGGCGAGCATCGCGGCCGCAGCGATGGCCGGCGCGAGATAGGGCAAAGTGACCTTACGGAACGCAGTGAACTCGTCGGCTCCCAGATCGAGGGCGGCCTCCTCAAACGACGGATCGAACCCACGGAGTCGCGCCATAACCACCACGGCGACGTAAGCGACTGAAAACGCAACGTGAGCCAGAATCACGGTGTGCATGCCGAGGCGTAAGTGGAGGAATCGAAAGACCCATTGAAACAGCGCGAGAAGGGAGACTCCGGTGATGATTTCGGGGGTCACCAGGGACAAATAAAAAGATCCCGCCAGGAATGTGGACTTTCGCTTCCAGAGGGCATAGGCGGCCAGGGTTCCTATGGTGGTGGCGAGCGCGGTGGCGGCTATGGCGATGATCAGGCTGTTGGAGGCGGCGTCGAGAAGGTCGCGGTCGGAAAATGCGGCTCGGTACCAGGCGAGAGAAAAGCCCTGCCAGACGGTGAATTTCGAGGCGTTGAAGCTGAAGATGGCGAGAATCAAGAGCGGGAGATGGAGGAAGGCGTAGATGGCGATCGCGTAGACGGCAAGGATCCGGCGATTCATAGGGTGGTTTTTTTCCTGACGCTCGGGGATCGACGTTGAAGCGGAGCGCGATTCATAGCAGGTCCTCGCCCTGGCGGCGGACCGCGAACAGCAGCAGCATCGCGACCAACATCAGCGCGATCGACGCGGCGGCCCCGAACGGCCAGTCGCGCGACTCGGTGAACTGGTTCTGCACCAGGTTGCCGATCAGGATCGTCTTGCTGCCGCCGAGCAGGTCCGACGTGAGATAGGTGCCGAGACACGGGACGAAAACCAGGATCGCGCCGGCCCGGATGCCGGGGGCACACAGCGGAATCGTCACGCGCCAGAGCGTATCCCAGGGCTTCGCGCCGAGATCGGCGGCGGCTTCCAGAAGATTCGGATCCAGGCGCTCGAGGGTCGCATATAGCGGCAGGACCGTGAACGGCAGGAAACCATAGACCAGGCCGAGGATCACCGCGCCGTCGTTATAGAGCATCGGCAAGGGCGCGCTGATGATGTGGGTGGCCAACAGGATTGTGTTAATCAGGCCGGTGTCTCGCAGCAGAAACATCCAGGCGTATAGGCGGATGAGAAAGCTGGTCCAGAAGGGCAGGATCACCAGCATCAGGTACAGATTCTTGCGCGTGCCGGAGCGGGCAATGAACAGCGCGAGCGGGAATCCGAGGACCAGGCAAAGCGCGGTGGCGACGGCGGCGATCCAGAACGAGCGGAGGAAAATCACGCCGTATAAAGGATCGAACAGACGGGTGAAATTATCGACCGTGAATGGGAGCTCCACTCCGCCGTAAGCACCGCGGGTGAGCAGGCTGTAAGCGACGATAATCGCCGTCGGCGCGGCGAGCGTGACCAGCATCAACACGGCAGCGGGCGCGAGAAACATCGCGCGCAACCGGTTCGTCACTGGTTGAGACGCAACTCGTCCGACGGATTCCACCATAAATGGACCGATTCGCCCTCTGAAAATTCACAATTCGCCGCGGGGATTTCCGCGATCACCGATTCCCCGCCCTCGATGGTCGCCTCGACGTGCATTGCCGATCCCAGGAAAACTCTGCGAGTCACGATGGCTCGTCGCGCTCCGTTGCCCGGAGACACGCGATCCAGCCTGACCGCCTCGGGGCGCAGGCCGATTTCCCCGATCCAGTTCATCGCGCCGAGGAATGACGCCACAAATCGGGTCGCGGGACGCCGGTAAATTTCCTGCGGGGTTCCGACTTGTTCCACCCGCCCGGCGTTCATCACGGCAATCTGATCGGACATCGATAGCGCTTCTTCCTGATCGTGGGTGACGAACAGAAAAGTCACGCCGGTGCGGCGTTGCAGATCCTTCAACTCGGCGCGGACCTGCTTGCGAAGCTGAGGGTCGAGCGCGGAAAGAGGCTCGTCAAGGAGCAGAACGTCGGGCGCCATGACCAGGGATCGAGCCAGAGCGACGCGCTGCCGTTCGCCTCCAGAGAGCTGCGCGGGCATGCGCGATTCTTTTCCATCCAGACGAACCTGCTCGATCACTTTCTTCACCCGGGCGTCGAGCGCTTCCGCATTCTTGCGGCGCAGCCCGAATTCGACATTTCCGCGCACGTTGAGATGCGGGAACAGGGCGTAGTTTTGAAAGACGGTGTTGACGTTTCGTTGATAGGGCGGCAATTCGTCAATGCGGATGCGGTTGAGCCAGACCTCGCCGGAAGTTGGCGATTCGAATCCGCCGATGATGCGCAGCGTAGTCGTTTTGCCGCAGCCGGAAGGACCCAGAAGCGAAAAGAAACATCCGCGAGGAATGGAAAGCGACACGTCGGAGACGGCGCGGTGAGAGGTGAAATGTTTGGAGACGGAGCGGAGGTCGAGGATAGGGTCCATCGATTTTTAGAGCCGGAGCGGAGCGTAAATCTCATCGTAATGATAAATGAAATGGCCAGTCGCTTCGCGGTTCGCGGCGTCGACCATGGCGGCGGCCAGCACCGGCACGGGCATCGCGCGATATCTTCGCAAGCCGCCGATCAGCAGAAATGCGGCGGCCTGGGTCAGCGCGATTCCGAATTTCTCGCCGGGGCGCGACTCGGCCCGTTCGCCCACCAGCACGCTGGGACGAAATATATGCACGGCTTCGATGGGAAGCGCGAGGACCGCGTCTTCCAGCTCGCCTTTGGTGCGGAGATAAAAATTCTTCGACCGCGCATTGGCGCCGACCGAAGATATCAAAATGAATCGCGTGGACGCGGCATCAGCCGCGCGCTCAGCCAGCATTTTCGGATACTCGTAGTCGACGTGGCGAAAAGCTTCCTGCGATCCGGCCGTTTTGATGGTGGTGCCCAGCGCGCAAAAGACGTGAGCGCCCGGAGGAATTTCGACGGTGCCGAGACGATCGAAATCGATGTGGCGTTCGTGCAAGCGCGGATGCGCGTTGCCCGTCGAACGGCGGACAAACGCGGTGACGGAGTCGTAGCGCTGGAGCAATAAATGAAGGCATTCCGCGCCCACCAATCCCGTGGCTCCCGCGATTACGGCTTGCTTCATGCGCTTCCCATGTAACGTTCTCACAAAAAATTGCCGCGCGGTTGTTATGATGAACCTAGGGACCCCAATTAAAAAATGAGTGCATCTTCGGTCGGGATCGCGGGCGGACGCACGCTTCGATTCTGGAACACGACCATAGGCAAGAAAGCCGTCATGGCCGCAACGCGGCGTGATCCTGGCGGGATTCGTCCTGGCCCATCTGCTCGGCAATCTTCAGATTTTTCTCGGACCGGAACAATTCAACGGCTACGCGCGATCGCTGCATAGCGTGCCGGAGCTCCTGTGGCCGGCCCGAATCGTGCTGCTGATCGTCGTGATCCTGCACATCTGGAGCTCGCTGCATCTCGCCGTCGTCAAGAGCGAAGCGCGGCCCGTCGGATACGTCAAAACGCAAGCGCGAAGGATCGAGCTACGCCTCGCGCACCATGTACTGGAGCGGCCCGATCATCGCCGCCTTCGTGGTCTATCATCTGATGCAGTTCACCTTCGGCGTGGGCGGCACGCCGTACCAGGAGCTCGACGCCTACGGCAACGTGATCAACGGATTCCGCGTGCCTGTCGTCGCGATTTTCTACATCATCGCCATGGCGCTGCTGTGCCTTCACCTGCGCCACGGACTGTGGAGCATGGTCCAGATCGCTGGGCTTCTGCCATCCGCGCTACACGCCGGCGATCAAACGCGCGGCGTCGCTGGTCTCGCTGTTCATTTTTTTCGGATTCATCTCCATTCCCGTCGCGGTTCTGGCGCGGCTGATTCCGCAGGTCATATAACGAAATGCAACTTTTAACCGATCCGGCAGTAGAGACGGTGGCGCCTCGCGCACTCGACTCCCAGATTCCCAGCGGTCCGATCGAAAAGCAGTGGGACAAACGCCGCTTCGAAATGAAGCTGGTGAATCCGGCCAACAAGCGCAAGTACGAAATCATCGTGGTGGGCTCGGGACTGGCCGGCGGATCCGCGGCCGCGACGCTGGGCGAGCTCGGATACAACGTGAAGTGTTTCTGCTTCCAGGATTCTCCGCGCCGCGCGCACTCCATCGCCGCGCAGGGCGGCATCAACGCCGCGAAAAATTATCAGAACGACGGCGACAGCGTCTATCGCCTGTTCTACGACACGGTGAAAGGCGGCGATTTCCGCGCGCGCGAAGCGCAACGTCTACCGCCTGGCGCAGATCAGCGTCAACATCATCGACCAGTGCGTGGCGCAGGGCGTTCCCTTCGCGCGCGAGTACGGCGGGACGCTGGCCAATCGCAGCTTCGGCGGCGCGCAGGTATCGCGGACGTTTTACGCGCGCGGCCAGACCGGGCAGCAGCTTCTGCTCGGCGCCTATCAGGCACTGGAACGTCAGGTGGACGCCGGCCGCGTGAAGATGTTTCCGCGCACCGAAATGCTGGACCTGGTGGTGATCGACGGGCGCGCTCGCGGCATCATCACGCGCAATCTGGTCACCGGCGCGATCGATTGCCACGTCGCCGACGCGGTGGTGCTCGGCACCGGCGGCTACGGCAACGTGTTTTATCTTTCGACCAACGCGAAGGGATCGAACTGCACCGCCATCTGGCGCGCCTACAAGCGCGGCGCGGCGTTCGCCAATCCCTGCTTCACGCAGATTCATCCGACGTGCATTCCCGTCTCCGGCGCACTATCAATCGAAGCTGACGCTGATGAGCGAATCGCTGCGCAACGACGGGCGCATCTGGGTGCCGCTTCGCCAAGGGCGACAAGCGTGCGCCCGAACAGATTCCGGAAGCCGAGCGCGATTACTATCTGGAACGCCGCTATCCGAGCTTCGGCAACCTGGTGCCTCGCGACGTGGCTTCGCGCAATGCCAAGGCGGTGTGCGACGAAGGCCGCGGCGTCGGCGAACAGGCCTGGGCGTGTATCTCGATTTCGGCGACGCGATCAAGCGACTGGGCAAATCGACAATCGAAGAGCGCTACGGCAATCTATTCGAAATGTATGAGCGCATCACCGACGAAGATCCGTACAAGGTGCCGATGCGCATCTATCCCGCGATCCACTACACCATGGGCGGCCTGTGGGTGGATTATCACCTGATGTCGACCATCCCCGGCCTGTTCGTCATCGGCGAAGCGAATTTTTCCGACCACGGAGCGAATCGCCTGGGCGCGAGCGCGCTGATGCAGGGGCTCTCCGACGGCTACTTCATCATTCCGTACACCATCGGAAATTATCTGGCGAGCAACAAATTCGAAAAAGTCGACGCGGCGCATCCCGAGTTCAGCCGCCGCCCAGGATGCGGTCGCGGAACGGACCCGCAAATTCCTGAACGCCAAAGGGCACCCGCACGGTCGATTCGTTCCATCGCGAGCTGGGCAAGCTGATGTGGGATGACTGCGGAATGTCGCGCAACGCGGCGGAGGGCCTGGCGACGGCCATCGGCAAGATTCGCGAACTGCGCGAGGAATATTGGCGCGACGTGAAGGTGCTGGGCGGGACCGAAGAGATCAACCAGTCGCTCGAGAAAGCCGGGCGCGTGGCCGATTTCTTCGAGCTCGCGGAACTGATGTGCATCGACGCGCTGCGAGCGCGAAGAATCCTGCGGCGGGCCATTTCCGAGAAGAGCATCAAACCCCGGACGGCGAAGCGCTGCGCGACGACGAGCATTTCAGCTACGTGGCGGCATGGGAATACGCCGGCGTCGGATTCCACCGCCGAGGCTGCACAAAGAGCCGCTGACCTTCGAATACGTGCATCCGTCGCAACGGAGCTACAAATGAGGGCCCAACTGGAGTTCCAAATGAGGACCCGAGCGCTGCAACACAGGGAAGGATCTCGATGCGCTAGTCTTCCATATCTGGCGTCAGAAGGCACGCAACGTCGCGGGCGGTGCGCGGTACGAGTCGCAAGCATGAATCCGGACATGTCCATGCTCGAAGCGCTGGACGTGTTGAACGAAGAGCTGATCCTACAAGGCGAGGAGCCGATCACGTTCGAGCATGATTGCCGCGAAGGGATCTGCGGGTCGTGCGGATTCATGATCAACGGCGTGGCCCACGGGCCGCTGCCGAAGACCACGGTATGCCAGCTCACCCTGCGTCATTTCAAGGACGGCGAAGAGCTTTATCTGGAGCCCTGGCGCGCCCGCGCGTTTCCGGTGCTGCGCGATCTGATGGTGGACCGGGCGCGCGTTCGACCGGATCATCGCGTCGGGAGGATTCATCTCCGTTCCGCGCAGGCAGCGCGCCGGATGGAAACACGATTCCGGTGCCGAAGGACGATTCCGATCGCGCCATGGATGCGGCGGCCTGCATCGGCTGCGGAGCCTGCGTGGCGGCCTGTCCGAACGCGTCGGCATCGCTATTCACCGGCGCGAAGATCAGCCATCTCGGGCTGCTGCCGCAGGGCCAGCCGGAGCGCAACTCGCGAGCTCTGAAAATGGTTTCGCAGATGCTCAAAGAGGGCTTCGGACAATGCACCAACATCGGCGAATGCGAGGCGGTTTGTCCCAAGGGCATCGGGCTTGAAAACATCGCGCGCATGAATCACGACTTTCTGGCCGCCAGCTGGGACCGCCGTTAACAGAGCGCCCTACAGTTCCGGGTAATGCGGCATCCACTGCGCGGCTGCGATCGCCGCGCGTAATTGATCGGGATCCATGCGCGGCGCAACACCGTCGCGCTGCGCTTCCAGCCCGACGGCCAGCGCGATGTCAGAAGAAACTTTGCGAAGCTCGGTCAGGGCAGGCAGGAGAGCGCCGTCCGAATTTTTCAGCGCCGGCGAGTTATCGGCCAGCGCCCGGGCGGCGGCCAGGAACATCCCGTCGGTGATGCGTCGCGCCTGCGACGCGACCGCGCCCAGCCCCAGCGCCGGAAAAATGTAGACGTTGTTGCATTGTGCGATCGGGATTTTTCCGCCCGCGAACTTGACCGGCGCCGACGGCGACCCGGTGGCCACCAGGGCCCGGCCGTCAGTCCAGCGGATCAGATCGTCGGCGACCGCCTCGCAACGCTCCGTGGGATTCGACAGCGGCAGAATGATGGGCCGGGGCGTTTTGCGCGCCATTTCCCTGACGATCGGCTCGGTGAACGCGCCGCGCGCGGTGGAGAGGCCGATCAGGATGGTCGCGTCGATGGACCGGATGACGTCTTCGAGCGTGCCGGGAGTCGATCGCGCGTAGATCCGCTGCTCCGGCGTGAGATCGGCGCGCCCGTCGTGCAGCAGGCCGTCTTTATCGACAATCCAGAAATGATGACGCGCTTCCTGCTCGCCCACGCCGTCCTGGATCATCGCAGCGCGAAGGTAATCGGCCACGCCGATGCTGGCGGAACCTGCGCCGAGAAACACCACCTGCTGATCCCGCATGCGCGAGCCCGCGGATTTCACCGCCGACAGGATCACGCCGAGCGCGACGGCTCCCGTGCCTTGAATATCGTCGTTGAAGGTGAGCAGTTGATCGCGGTAGCGGTCCAGAATGGTGCGGGCGTGCGGAGTGGAAAAATCTTCCCATTGCAGGCAGGCATTGGGTAATTCCTGTTTCACGGCTTGCACAAAGAGAGCGATAAAATCGTCGTACTTCTCTCCCCGAACCCGCTGATGATGCCAGCCCAGGTAGGCCGGGTCCTTCAACACTTCTTCGTTATTCGTTCCGACGTCGAGAATGATGGGCAGCGTCCGCGCGGGATGTATTCCGCCGATCAGCGAATAGAGCGATAATTTGCCGATGGGGATGCCCAGGCCGCCGACGCCTTGATCTCCGATGCCCAGGATTCGCTCGCCATCGGTCACGACGATGATGTCGACGTCGGGATTGGCGCGATTGCGCAGCAGATCCGGGATCGAATCACGCAGAGGATAGGAAATGAACAGCCCTCGCGGACGGCGATAGATCTGGCTGAAGTGGCGGCACGCTTCGGCCACCACCGGCGTGTACACGATGGGCATCATCTCCTCGATGTGATCGAGAAGCAGGCGATAAAACAGAACCTCGTTGTTGTCTTGCAGCGCGCGCAGACAGATATGACGGCCCATATCGGTGTCGTACGCGCGATAGGCTCCGTAGGCGCGGCCGACCTGCTCTTCCAGCGTTTCAACGTACGGCGGAAGCAGGCCGTGGAGGCCCAAACGGTCGCGCTCTTCCTCGGTGAAGGCCGTGCCCTTGTTCCACAGGGGAGCGCTAAGCAGGCGAGCGCCGCTCAAGTTGGGGAAGGTCGGATTTGTGGCGGTCAAGTCCAGATTATACGGACTTCAGGATGGCCCGCGCTGGCGATATCAGTCGATAAATCCGAACTTGCGCAGCGTGTCCGCCGGTTCGGAGCCGTCGTAGTGCGGCACCGGCCCGATTTCGCGTCCGCCGTCGAGAGCGACGCCATACGGAGGATCGCCGAACGGGAACACCTTCTTTAACAGGTCGAGATCGAGCGAGGTGCGGGCCTTGATGCCGGTGTCGTGAACAAAGGACGCGGCAAAGCGGGGCATGGACGTCGGAATGCCGATAATGGTGACGTCGTCTTTCCAATGGAACTTCGCCATAGTGCGCGCGGCGGCGTCGCAGTGGCCGCAGTTCGGATCGTAGAAGAACAGGAAAACGCGGCCGTGTTGCAGGTTGTAAGGCTGGCCGTCGACGGTGATGGAATCCGGAGCCTTGGTGCCCGTCTGATGCGCCAGCGCATAACCATAGCTGGCGCCGGAAAAAACTGCCACCGCCGCGAGAATCCCCAGCGCGCGGCCTAGATTTTGCGACGGCCGGGCCCAGAGTCCCGCGAGAACCGCCAGCAGCAGCATCGCGCCATCTTCCGGAAAAAACATCGGGCCGACACTGCGCTTCACGATCGGGAAGCAGCTGCAATCTTTTCCGGCAAGCGCCGAATAATGCCAGCCGACCCAGATCATGAAGACCACTAGCAATAGCGATGCCAGCCAGGCACCCCAGCGCCGGAATCTCGGCACCAGGATGAGCAATCCGGCGAGAGTCTCGCCGACCGATAGGGCCAGCGTTCCGGGCGTGCTAAGCCAGGTGGGAACCAGAAATTCTTCCAGATTCTTCGCCCACAGGATCGGCTCAGTCAGCTTCCAGATCCCGCTGGATAGAAAAAGCAGCGCGACCAGAAACGCAGCGACGTGTCCGCTCATCATTTTCCACGCGGGCATGTCCAGACTTCCGCGGGAGCTGTCGGGAAATTCCCCGGCCGTGGTGGCGCTCATGTTCGTATTGTAGCGGGAAATTGGCGTGGCATGACCGGCGCGGGGGCGTCGTGATATGATGCCGAGGATCCACCAAAGTGCCTGATCTGAATGATTAACCCAGAGGGCGACCAATCGCTTGACGCGCTGTACGCCCGAGCCGCGGAGGCCACGCGGACCGGATCGGGAGGTTTGTATTTCGCCACGCGCCACTTCCCCATGGACCTGGAGCGCGCCGCCCACGCAGTCTATTGGTTCTGCGATTACACCAGGGCACTGGGACGGGGCGCCGCCACGCCCGAGCAGGGCCGGCAGGATCTGGACATCTGGGCGTCGCTGGTCACTTCGGGGCTGCGAGGGCGGCTTGCCCGGCATCCCGTGCTCGACGTATTTCTCGATACAGTGGACCAGCGCGCCATCCCGCACCAGGCGCCCATGGACCTGATCGAAGGCGTGCGCATGGATACCGAGCACGCGCGATATGAAACTTTTTCGCAGTTGCGCGCGCGGGTACGGAAAGTGGGCGGCGTGGTCAGTCAGATGATGGCCCACGTCATCGGATTCCGCGGACCCGCGCTCGATTACATGGCGGACTTGGGAATGGCAATCGAAATGACCACCCTGCTCCGCGATACCGGCGATCATTTGAAACAGGGCCGGATTTATCTGCCGCTCGAAGACATGGAATCGTACGAGTATTCCGAGACGTCGCTCGAGTCGCAGGTTCGAGACGAAGCGTTTGAGCGGCTGATGCGCTTTCACGCGGCCCGCATTCAGGATTTGTACACGCGCGCCGAGCCGGGCATCGCGTTGCTGGACGCGCGGGGCCGATTCGCGGTAAAGGTCGCTTTCGATGTGTACCGGACCACGATGCGCCGCATGGAAAGCTCGGGTTTCGATGTGTTTCGTCATCGCGCCGGTGTTCCCGCGGTGGAACGCGCGTGGATCACCGCGCGATCGATGGCCGGCCCCATTACCCGCCGTCTGTGGAGGGTCATGAGTGCTTGACGCGTTCGACCCGGAGCTGAGCCGGTGGGTCGCGTTAGGTGTCGGGATGGCGATAGCGGCGTTGCTGATCGCCGCGCGGCTGCGTTATCGCGCCATGCCGGAACTGAAGCCGGCAGCGCAGCCTCTTGCCGGCGCGCCCGATTGCATGGTCGTAATTCCGGCGCGCGATGAAGCGGCCGTCATCGGCGATTGCGTGCGCAGCCTGCCCCCCGATTCCGCCATCGTAGTCGACGATCATTCCCGCGACAATACCGCCCAGATCGCGCGCAGCGCCGGCGCGGGCGTTCTGAAAGCTCCCGATCTGGCGCGCGGAGCCATGGGAAAGGCGAACGCGTGCGCCGCCGGAGCCGCCGTGATCACCTCCAAGTGGATCCTCTTCGTCGACGCCGATCTGGTGTTTGAACCCGGATTCCTCAATGCGGCGGTGGGCTATGCCGAAACGAACGGCCTCGCGCTAGTTTCGTTTTATCTCCGGCCCGCGGACCATTCCGTCAGCGAGCGCATCCTGCTGCCGCTGGCCGTCGCGCTCTACTTTTGCGGCGTGAATCCGAGCCGCAACCGGCAGGCAGGCTTCAACGGCCAGTGCATTCTGGCTCGCCGCGACGCCTATCAGTTCATCGGCGGGCACCGCGCGGTCCTGAGCAGCCGCAATGAAGATGTCAAACTTGCAGCGCTGGCGGAGCGCCACCGGTTGAAGATCGCCAGTGTGCGCGCCACCCGGTCGGGACAAGTGCGAATCCGCGAGCTGCGGCGGACTCTCGAACGCGGCGGCGCGCGATTCCTCATGGTCACGCCCTGGATCGGCGTAATGACCTTGCTCGCCGCTGTGGCCCTGGCGCTGTGGCTTCCCGCGTTCGCCTGGTTGCTGGCGGATCGCGAATGGATTCCAGCGGGCGCCTTCGCGATTGTGCCCGTGGCGCTTCTCTGGAGCTGGTATCGGAACTGGCGCGCCATCACCGCGCCCTTCGCGATCTATTTCCTTTTGCCGCTCATGGTCAACGGATTCGCCGCCGCGCTGATGGACCGCCGTATCCAGTGGCGGGGGCGCACGATATGATAACGGTGATGGAAGCGCCTGCCCAGGAATCCGTCGCCGACATCGCGGTCCTCGACGACGACGTCGATTTCCGAAACTATATCGAGGATTTTCTCAAAGACGAAAGCGTCTACACCGTACGCACGTTCCCCGATGCCGCGCAATTATTCGACGGTTGCCAGGACCGGCTGCCGGACATCGTCCTGCTCGATATGAAAATGGGCGATGTCACCGGCGATAAAGTAGTCGAACAGTTGCTCGCGCGCTGGCCCGGAATGTGCGTGATTATCGTCACCGGATATCCGTCGCTCGAAGACATGCGCGCGACCTTCAAGCTGAAGGTGTTCGATTATCTCGCCAAGCCGTTCTCGATCGCGCAACTCCGCCAGGTGCTGAAGAACGCGGTGGATGCCTTTGGATTGGGAAAGTCCCCGCATGACCGGTTGCGGGAGCGGCTCGGTCACGCCATCAAAATGTTGCGCGTCGAGCGGAACTGGTCTTTAAAGGATCTCGCGACTCAGACCAAGTTGAGCGTCAGCCAGATCAGCGCCATCGAACGCGGAGCCAATCTTCCGAGCATCGAAAGCCTTCTCGCGATTTCCAAAGCCTTCGAGAAAAAGCCTTCTGAGATTCTCGCCGGAATCGACTTTTAGGTCCCCGGCCTGCTGTATTTATAGATTCCGCTTCAGGAAACTACAAATGTGGTACCCGTCGAGAAATTTGAACGGCGCCTCGCCCAGTGTGTAATGCCCGCATAGCATTTCCACCGCTTTATAATCCATTCGCAGCTCGCGCGCCTTTTCGATCACCTGTTCGGAAAACCGCTTCGGAAACGTGGTGTCGTACCGCGCGTAAATGAACAGTGTCTTCTTCTTCATCGATCCGTACCGCTCGATGTAGTTCGGCGGACTGATCACGTTCCACACATCGCGCAACTGCTCAAGCGTAATCGCCGGCTCCAGACCCTGCCGGATATGTTGCGACGATAACCCCTCCCAGACGACGTCGGCGAAGTAAGTGGAGCAGTGATTGAACACGTTCACTTCGATTCGCGGATCATGGACGCTCGCTAGAAACGCGTAGCAGGAGCCCAGACTGGTTCCGACGATGCCGACGCGCTCATAACCCTCCGCCAGCAGCCAGTCGACCGAGCTCCGCGTATCGATCACCGCCTGCCGGGTGGCGTCGATGGTGCGCGCGACATTGGAGGACACCGCATAATCGGCGCGTTCCAGTTCGGCCGGCATGCGGTAATCGTGATACGGCATGCTCAGGCGCAGCGCCGAAATGCCTAGCTTCGCCAGACCCGCGCACAGCCCGTTGTGCTGCGTCGCCGAGGCGTTCCAGTGCGGCAGAACCAGTGCGGCCACGCGCCGCGATCCCGCCTTATGACGCGCCGGGAACCACTGGCCGTGGACCCGGTTATTTTCCGGATGCGGCGTCTCCACCGCGCTGGTGAAGCGCAGCAGGTTTCCTGCCAGGGAAAAATCCGTGGGCGGATCGTAGGCGAAAAACTCGTCGCTCGACGCGAGCGCCAGCATCGTTCATCAGCCGCAGATAAGTTTCCGCGTCATGCCCGTTGCGGGGTTGCCGTACCGCGCACGGGCCATTGCGCCGTCCATTCCATTCCCCAATCGAACGGCCGCACCACCCGATTGGTGGCGCGCGAACACAGCCGGTTTTCCCATGCGAGCATCCAGCGCCCGTACAATGTCTCCATTAATCCCATTGTAGGGGACGGATGCGGCCCGTTTCGGGCGAAATCAATTAAGCGGAGCGAATCGGCGTCCTACCCTCGCGATTCGCGATTGAAGCGAGGCTGATCCTGAGCTCAGTTCAGCTGTGGTCCCGCCGCGCCGGGCGCAGCCACCGGAATGCCGGCCGGCTCCGACGCCTGGGTCCGGAATTCATATTGTTGGATCTCGATCGCCGCGCAGCCCGGCTCGAATCGCGTTACCCTGCCGCGCGCCACCAGTTTCAGAGCGCATTTATTGTTCAGCTGCGCCGGCCAGCTGATCGATAGCTCCAGCCGCTTTCCCGGGAGTAGTATGTGGTCCGAGGTGAACAGCACCCCCGAGCTCGATATGTTGATCGTTTTGCCGTCGCCGGCCTCGTCGCCGCCGCGCTTATTCAGCACGCGGTACCGCACTTCGCGCTCGATCGGAAAACGATCCGAGTGCCGGCGGTCCGTTGAATTCGTATCTTGCCTCACGTCATTGTCCTCGCTCCTGTTGCAGACTCTTCATCTACGACGACTCTACGAGTGTGCCTCGGTAAACACCTTAGTGCAAGAGGGTACGCCGCACATTTGGCATGGTACGGAAGTACTGTCAGTCTATGGTCCGGGCATTGAGCTATGATGTCCTACATGTTGCGGACCAACTTTGGAATCCGATTGATTTTGGCCGGAATCATGATCGCCGGCTTATTCGCCGTCGCGGCCAAAACCTCCAACAGGAAAATCATCACGCCCAAAGGATTCCCCTCGGGACGCCCCTTCAGCGCCGGAATTGCCGTCGGCGACACGCTCTATGTTTCCGGTCAGACCGGCACCGATCCGCGGAGTCAGAAAATTCCTGACAACTTTGAGGACGAAGTGCGCCAGTGCCTCGAAAACGCCCACACCGTACTCGAGGCCGGCGGCATGGATTATTCCAACGTGGTCGCCGTCCAGGTCTACCTGACCGACATGGACCAGTTCCAGCGCATGAACGGAGTCTACACCGGGATTTTCAAGGATCCTCGCCCGACCCGGACCACGGTAGGCGTCATGAAGCTTTCCGGCGGCGCGCACATGGAGATCACCATGACCGCCCGCAAGTAGTCGATCAGCTCGATTCCGGGGTCTGTGCAATCCGCCTTTTCCGGATCTCTTCGAGGCGCGCGCGAATCCGCTCCTCGACCCCGCGCCCTGAGGGCTCGTAAAACACGGTCCCGCGCAGCGCTGTCCGGCAGACACTCCATTGTATTGATGGCGTCTTCGAACTGATGCGCGTGCTGATACCCTGCGCCGTAGCCCCACTCCTTCATCGGCCTGGTAGGAGCGTTGCGGAGCTGCATCGGCACCGGCTCGGCCATAGTCTTCTGCGACCGCCTCGCATCGCGGCATTCAGCGCGCGATAGGCCGCGTCCGACTTCGGCGCGACCGCCAGATAAATCGCCGCCTGCGCCAGCGCCTGATCGCCTTCCGGAACCCCCAGAAAATGTGCCGCCTGCTGCGCCGCGATGCATTGTTCGAGCGCCCGCGGATCGGCCAGGCCGATATCCTCGATCGCCATTCGCACCAGCCGCCGCGCGATGTACATGCGGTCCTCGCCGCCTTCCAGCATGCGAGCCAGCCAGTACAGCGCGGCATCCGCATCGCGACGAGCGGACGCTCTTATGCAGCGCCGAAATCAGGTTGAAATGCTCCTCGCCCGACTTGTCGTACAGCACCATCTTGCGCTCGATCACCGATTCGATCGCATCGCGGTCGAGCACGCCTTCGCGCGCCACCGCCGACGCCAGTTCCAGAACGTTGTACGCCGTCCGCGCGTCGCCGTTCGAATAGATCGCGATCTGCTCCAGCAGTTCCCGCGTCGCCGACAGTTGCAGCAGCGACTAAAGCCCGCTCCAGCAGCGTCACGATCTCATCCACGGACAAGCGCCCGCAGCGCGTACACCTTGGCCCGCGACAGCAGCGCCGACACCACTTCGAACGAAGGATTCTCCGTCGTCGCGCCGATCAGAATAATGTCGCCGCGCTCCACGTACGGCAGAAAGGCATCCTGCTGGGCCTTGTTGAAGCGATGAATCTCGTCGATGAACAGCACCGTGCGCCGGCCCATGCGCCGGGCGCGCTCGGCGTCCGCCATCACGGCCTTGATTTCCTTGATTCCCGCCAGCACCGCGCTGAACGGCACGTAATCGCATTTCGTGATGCCGCGCGATCAGGCGCGCCAGCGTCGTCTTTCCGACTCCCGGCGGTCCCCACAGGATCAGCGAGTTCAATTCATCGCGCTCGATCTGCGCCCGCAGCGGTTTTCCCGGCCCCAGGATATGCTCCTGCCCGACGAAATCCTCCAGCCTTTCCGGCCGCATGCGCTCGGCCAGGGGTCTTTTGGCGTCGTCAGCCGCCGACAGCGGAGCCGAATCGAACAGGCTCATGCTCCGATCCTTTGTCTGCGCGCTTCGTACAGCATGATTCCCGCGGCAACCGCGGCGTTGAGCGACTCGACGTGAGCGGTTGGGATCTTCGCTCCCGTCGCGCGCCGGCGCAGCGTATCGCTCACGCCCCGGCCTTCGCTGCCGATAATCAACGCGCAGGATTTCGAAAAATCGGCCTGGGCAATCGTTACCGCCGCCCGTGGATTCGCGGCGTACAGCGCCATCCTCCGCTGATCGACGGCCGCCAGAAACAACGCTTCATCCACGCCCGCCACTACCGGCAGCCGGAACATCGAACCGGCCGACCCCCGTAAGCTTTTCGGGTTGTACGGACTCACCGAGCCTTTCAGGAACGCGACCCCGGTAGCTCCGAACGCCTCCGCCGCGCGGACAATTGCGCCCGCGTTTCCGGGATCCTGTACGCCATCGAGCACCACCGCCATCGCCTTCCCGCGCAGCAGATGATCGAGGGTCCACTCCGGCGGTTTCACCAGCGCAATCGCGCCCTGCGTCGTATCGGTCGACGACAATTCCGCGAAGAGCCGGTCCGCGACGGCAATCACCCGGGTCCGCTTCAGCCCGCGGACATGCGCCGCCACCGGATTCTTCACCGATTCCGCCACGATCACCGCCTGAATCTCGCACTCCGACGCCAGCGCCTCTTCGAGCAGATGAAAGCTCTCCGCCACCGCGAACCCGTCTTCCGTCAGGGTCCCGCGCAACACGGCGCGCCGCACCTGCTTCAGCAGCGGATTCTTGTCACTGATCAAAAGTTCGGTCACGGTCCACTACAATGTTGGCATAACGCGATGAAAGGTCGAATCATGCGAGCTCTGGCCGGGCTCGCGGTGCTGGCGGCATGTGTGTGGACGCTCTGGCTGGTCAAGATCGCCCAGGCGATCGAACGCCAGTCGACCATCGATGAAGCCCAGCCCGCTGATGTCATCATCGTCCTGGGAGCGGCCGAATATCGCGGCCGTCCTTCGCCGGTGCTCGAAGCGCGGCTCAATCACGCGTTGTTTCTCTATCGCCAGGGGCTCGCTCCGCGCATCCTGACTACCGGAGGCGCCGGGGGCGACCCGCGCTTTACCGAAGGCGAAGTCGCGCGCGCCTATCTCAGCAAACATAATGTTCCGTCGGAAGCCGTGATCGTCGAATCCGAAGGCGATACCACGGTCTACAGCACCGTTGCGGCGGCGGAGATCATGCGCCGTATGAATCTCCGCTCCTGCATCGTGGTCAGCGACGGGTATCACATTTATCGGGTCAAGAAAATGCTCGAATTCCAGGGCATGAGCGTCTATGGTTCTCCGCGTCCCTCGCCACCCCGCGACGATTGGGGCGAACGCTGGCTCTATTTCCGCCAGGCGATCGCCTTCGGCTTGTGGCGCATCGGCATTCCCATATAAAAAAACTTAAAGAACTCGAGGAAATCAGCCGTATAATCAGGTAGGCATGAAACACGCGGTTTCCATTTTGCTGTTAATCGGGTTGATCGCGATCCCGGTTGGATGCGTGCTGGCAATATGCCCTGCCGTGGATCACGATTGTTGTCCTAAGTCGGCATCCACCGCAAGCGCCTGTCCGTACGACATTCTGTCCTCCTCGAGCGCCGCGGCCACATCGCCGGCCCTGACGTTCCACGCGGTCATCACCGCCATGCCCGCCGCGCCTATTATTTACAGCGCGCCGGCAGTCCCTGCTCTTTCCCTGGCGACGGATTCGGGCGATTTGCATATCGTAAATTGCGTTCTCCTGATCTGATCCTGTTTTGATTCCCTCACCGTTTTTTCTTAAACAGGATACGTGTCTTTCAAAATTCAGAAAAAGGAGAATTTATATGAAAACCATCATGATGTGGACTCTCGCTCTCGGCTTGATGTTGGGAGCTACGGCTTTCGCTGCCCAAAGCTGCTGCGGCGATTCGTGCTGCTGCTGCGACAGCGGCTGCTGTCCTGCCTGCAACTGCTGCGATTAGTCTGAATGCTGGAGGGCGGGCTCAACCTCGCCCTCTTCAATACTTCCGCAACACCGCCAGAACTTTGCCCTGAATGGTCAGCGAAGCGAGCGGCACGTAGATCGGCTGCATCGCCGAGTTAGCGGGCTGCAGCCGTACGCGATCGCCCGGCTCCAGATAGAACCGCTTGAGCGTGGTTTCCGTTCCTTCCACCAGCGCCACCACGATGTCTCCGTCGCGGGCTTTGTCCGTCTTTTGCGCCAGCACGAAATCGCCGTCGCAGATGTGATCCTCAATCATCGATTCGCCGCGTACCTGCAGCGCATAGGTGTCCGCATCGCCGGTGAAATCGGAGAAATGGAGCGCATCATGACCGGCCATCGCTTCCACCGGCGCGCCCGCCGCGATTCGCCCCAGCAACGGCACGCTCATCGACGGCTGCGGCCGGAACCGCTCCTGGTCTTCATAAAACTTAGACGCCAGTTCGAGTGACCGGCTTTGATTGAACCCGCGCTTCAGATAGTGCTTCGATTCGAGCGCCAGGATGTGCTTGTGCACCGTCGCGAGCGACGCCAGGCTCAGCCCTTCCGCGATCTCCTCATAGCTCGGGCTGTACCCTTTCTCTTCCAGAAACCCGGCCAAAAAATCGAGGAACTCCTTCTGCCGTTTCGTAAGTGCCATGGCAGAATTATAGGCGAAGAAAAAGGAAATGACAACAATTACTTCAGGTTCTGTTCAAAAAAGTCGAGCATGCTCCGATTCATCTGCTTTGCCGCCGCGCCGGTAACTCCATGCGACTTCTGCGGATACAGCATGAACGAGAATTCCTTGTCCGCCAGTTGCAGCGCGCTCATCATCTGCAGAGTATTCTGGAACAGCACATTGTCATCCTCGAAGTTATGGACGATCATTAACTTGGCCTTCAATTGTGAAGCCTTCGGTGGAAGAGCGGTCACCTTGTATGCCTCCGCGTTTTCAGAAGGCAATCCCATGTATCGCTCGGTGTAGATGGTGTCGTAATTCATCCAACTGGTGACCGGCGCGCCGGCGATTCCGCATTTAAAAACGTCGGGCGCATTCAGGACCGCGTTGAGGGTCATGAAACCGCCGTAGCTCCAGCCGTGGATTCCAACTCGATCCGGATCGACATATCCAAGCGAAATCAGATACTTGACACCTGCAACTTGATCCGCCAGTTCAGTGGGCCCCAGATTCCGATAGATCGGCGTCTCGAAGGCGTGTCCGCGACCCGCGCCGCCACGGTTTTCGGCCTGCCATACAACGTATCCTTTATGTGCATAAACCTGATCGATGTTGATGCCCTGCCAGGAGTTGTGGATCGGCAACGGCACCCCGGGACCGCCATACACATCTACAATTGTTGGATACTTTTTGCCCGGCTCGAATCCGGCAGGTTTGATGATCCGGCCATACAACGATGTTCCGTCGGCGCCCTTGAAACTGACGATTTCGGTGGGCAGGATGTCATACTCATCGCTCGGCTTGCGGTCGGATTCCCGGAAGACCGCGATCTCGGCTCCGTCGCTTGAGTGAAGGACGCTCCGGGGAGGCGTAGTAAGGTTCGAGTAGTTGTCGAGATAATAGGACGTATCCGGTGACATCGAGATGTTGTGCATGCCTGGTTCAGTGTCGACACGGCGCTTGTCCGAACCATCCAGCTTCACGCTATACAAATGTTGTTCGAGTGAGCTGCCTTCGGTGGACGCGTAGTACACCTTGGTGGCATTGAAACCTGCGATTCCGCGCATTTCCCAGGCTCCGCTGGTCAGTTGTTTCACAGACTTACCATCATTCGAATAAAGGTAAAGATGCCGGAATCCGTCGCGTTCGCTGGTCCACAGAAAGTGCTTGCCGTCGGGGAGAAAGCGCGGATCGCCTGGCAGGTTGATCCAGTAAGGATCGGACTCCCGGAAGATGGTGGACGGCGCTCCGGACTCGACCGCAATCGAGAACATCTCCAGCTTGTTTTGTACCCGATTGAGACGGATTACGTAGACATCACTTGAATCCGGCATCCAGCCCGCGCGGCCGATCAGATACGCGTTTCTGGTGTCGCCGATGTCGAGCCATCGAGTAGCGCCTCCGGCTGCCGGCACTACTCCGAAATGGATGTCGGCGTTGTTTTCGCCAGCTTGCGGGTAGCGTTCCGGCTCATACGAAGCGCGGGTGTGCAGGACGTCTTCGTGGGGATAGAGAGGCTCCCGGCTGGTATCGAACTGGAGGTAGGCGATCGATTTGGAGTCGGGCGACCACCAGAACGCGGTGCCGATTTCGAGTTCCTCTGGATATACCCAGTCCAGTCCGCCGTTGATCAAAGTCGGCGTGCCGTTATGGGTGAGCCGGGTTTCCTTGCGGGTCTGGAGGTCCATGATGTACAGATCCGATTCGCGGCGGAAGGCGATCGATTTTCCGTCGGGAGAAAACTTGGGATCGTGTTCCGCCTCGGGCGTTTTGGTAAGCTGCTCCCACTTTGCAGTGTCGACGTGAATCAGAAAAATGTCGCCGCCGGACGAGTACAGCAGATCCTTCGACGAAGGCGACCACTCGAGGCCGCCGTCGTGCGCGCGGCGATTGGTCCAATCGTAAGGGCCATCGTCATCGGTCTTGACCGCGGCGTTATCCAGGGGCTCGGTGGAGACCAGATCGCGCGAGGATTTCGAGGCCGGATCGTAGACCTTGAGCATTTTCTGATCGCGAAAGATGAAGGATTTTCCGTCGGGGGCCCAATCGACGGGGCCGCCGCGCGCATTGCCGCGCGTCTGGTCCAACGTATCGAGCGTGATCGGTTTCTTCTGCGCGAAAACCTGCGCGGCAATCAACAGGAACAGAGTGAAACGCTGCATCGTACTAGAATTGTAGCTTGGCTAAAATTCAGGGGTCCCCGACCAAGACCCGCTATGGGTCTCGTTTTCGATGATCAAACTCACCTTTTGGGGCGCCGCGCGGACGGTTACCGGATCCATGCATCATGTGGAAACCGGGGGCAAGCGGTTTCTTCTCGACTGCGGGATGTATCAGGGCCGCCGGCAGGAGGCGTTCGAGCGCAACAGCAATTTTCCCTTCCCGCCGTTCGACATCGAGGCCGTGATTCTTTCGCACGCGCACATCGACCATAGCGGCAATCTGCCGAACCTGGTCCATCAAGGATTTCGGGGGCCCATCTACACCACATCGGCGACCATCGATCTTTGCCTGGCGATGCTGGCGGATTCGGCTTATCTGCAGGAGAAGGACGCGGAGTTTTGCAACCGGCGCCGGACGCACCGCAAGATCGATCGGCCGGGACGACCGGGAATGCACGCCGCTTTACACCGTCGCCGACGCGGAAAACACGTATCCGCGATTCCAGCCGGTGAAGCGCGGAGAATGCAAACAGCTACCGGGCGGTCTGCAATATAAAACCTTCGACGCGGGGCACATGCTGGGGTCGACCGCCATGATCCTCGAATCGGGCGGTGTGCGCCTGGCCTTTTCAGGCGACGTGGGGCGCCCTGGATTGCCTATCGTTCGCGATCCGGAGCCGCTGGACGCCGCCGATTACCTGATCATGGAGAGCACTTACGGCGACCGGCTGCATCATCATCTGAATCAGGTGGCCGACACGCTGGCGGAGGTGATCAACCGGACGGCCGCGCGCGGCGGAAAAATCATCGTGCCGTCCTTCGCGGTGGGGCGCACGCAGCAATTGGTGCTGCTGCTGCATCAACTAATGAACGCGCACAGCATTCCGTCCATTCCGATTTTCGTGGACAGTCCGCTCGCCGTGAACGTCACCGACGTGTTCCGCAAGCACGGCGAGGAGTTCGACGAAGAAACCAACATGTTCGTCCACAGCGGGCAGGATCCTTTCGGATTCAAGCGGCTGACCTACATTCGCGACGTGAGCCAGTCCAAAGGTCTGAACGACCTGCATGGGCCTTTCGTGGTGATCTCGGCGTCGGGGATGTGCGAAGCGGGCCGCATCCTGCATCATCTTCGGAACAACATCGAAGATCCCCGCAATACGATTCTGATCACCGGATTTCAGGCCGAGAATACCTTGGGGCGCAAGATTCAGGAAAAGCACGCCGAGGTCCCCATATTCGGCGAGCCGATGCGGCTGCGCGCCGAGGTGGCCTCTTTCGACGCCCTCAGCGGACACGCCGATCAGAAGGAATTGATCGAATGGATGCGTCCCATCGCCAAGGGTCTGAAGAAAGTATTTCTGGTGCACGGCGAGCCGGCGCAGGGCGCGGCGTTGAAGAAGGTGATTGAGAGCGAGTATGGCATCGAGACGGTACAACCGTCGCGAGGAGAACAATTTATTTTGGAGGACGCGGGAGGCGTGAGCCGGACTTCGGCGCAGTGACTCCCGATATTTTTACTATGGCCTTTTGTACCCAATGTGGCGGCGCTCTGGCGGACGGGGCGCGATTCTGTACCGGCTGCGGACAGCCCGTGGCGGGCGCGGCTCCCGGAAACGCGCCGGCATTTGTTCCGGCGGCGCCGGTGGTCCCGCCGCTCGATTACACCATTCAGGGGTCGAATCTTCAAATCATCCGGATCAAGCTGAAGCCTGGCCAGGAGCTGTACGCCGAAGCCGGCAAGATGATCTACAAGCAGCCCCAGGTGGTGTGGGAAACGCGGATGAGCGGCAACACCATCGGCGAGAAGGTGTGGGGAGCGTTCAAGCGCAAGCTGATGGGCGAGTCCCTGTTTCTTACCTATTTCCACACGCCGGTTTCAGGAGAGATCGGGTTCGCGGGCACCTATCCGGGGCGGATTCAATCCTTCGATCTGAAGCCGGGACAAAGCGTTTTCGTGCAGCGCGACAGTTTTCTGGTGGCCGAAGCGTCGACGCAATTGAACATCGCCTTCGTGAAGCGGCTGGGCGCGGGATTTTTCGGCGGCGAGGGATTCATCCTGGAAAAACTCACCGGACCCGGCGCGGTCTTCATTCACGCGGGCGGGGATTTCGTCGAATTCACGCTGGGGCCGGGCGAGCAGATCCAGATCGACACCGGGTGCATTGTCGCTTTCGACGAAGGGGTGGATTACGATATTCAATTCGTCGGCGGAGTGAAGACCGCCATGTTCGGCGGCGAAGGATTATTCCTGGCGACGCTGCGCGGTCCGGGGCGAGTCATCATTCAGAGCATGACGCTCGAAAAGATGCGGCGGGAGCTGGCGCCGTTTCGCAAGGGCGGCGACGAGCACAAAGGCCTGGACGTTCTGTCCGGAATTTTCGACAGCGACGATTAGTGAGCCGCGACCTTAAGGGAGCGGTCGAAATGCGGGGCCGAAGTCCAATTGCATTCGACCCCGGGCATCCACCGCTTCCTTCGGGCGCGGCTCTGTTTCGTTATTTCGCGTAGAAGGTGACTTGGATCGATCCGGGACTGCCGTTCGGACCGATGCTCGAAGGAACGTCGCCGAGCGTCAGCACGATCAGATTCGCGCCCGGAACGAATTTGTTCTCGACCTTGAAGTTGATCTGCCAACCGCCCGGGAAGCCGCAGCCGGCGCCGGAATACAAAATGTCGGCCGGCGGAGCAAACCCGCCTAGCGCGCCTGCGCCGATCACCGGCTGGACGGCGGTGGCCGCGGCAGCCGAGGGAGCCGCGCCATCGGCGGGCGGCGCATTCGGGCCGCCGCTGAAGATCCCGCCGCCGGTCAGGCAGAAGGCGATGTAGTGTGTGCCGTCGCGCGACACGGGACTCCCCGGTCCATTGACCGAGCCGTCGTCGTTGAACGCCGCCACCTGTCCGAAGCCCTGCGAGTTCGAGGTGAAGAACGCGGGATTATATTGGCCCATGGTGAAGGTCCCGGCGGCGAGCACTTCTCCGGTGGAAGCTCGCATCACCTGGTAATTCGCCGAACCCGATTGCGGAATATTGGAAGTGGTCGGCACCTGGAACGCGATATCGCCCTGGTCCACACGGAAGATTGGAGCGGCGGTTCCGTTCACCAGCACCTGCACATCGGCGAGCGTAGTGGGCCACGGCAGGGTCTGCGCGGACGCCGATGTCAGACTGAAGGGCAACCCCAGGCGATAGAGCAGCGTGAGCTGTCCCGGCGCGATGGGCTGCTGATTGTAACTGGCGGCGTTCTGGAACGTCAGCGCCGCATAGTAGAAGGTGATCCGGTTCGAGGCTTCGAGCACAATCACGTTGCCGGAGGCGTCGAGCGTCAGCGCCAGCGGATTCGGCGAGGCGGAGAGGATCTCGTTAGCCGTCGGATTATTGGGATTGCTGGTCAGGATCAGGTTGTCGTATTCGGGCAATCGCCAGATCTGGCTGGCGTTGGTGTTGGCCACCCAGATTTCGCCGGTGGCCTGGCTGACGATGACGCCCTGCGGGGTGCTGAATCCGTAGATGGGCAGCGCCGCGTTGGCTCCGTTCGAGAGATTGGTGGTGTTGGTGAACACCAGCAGCCGGTTGTTGCCGGTGTCGCACACGTACAGACGGTCTGACGTATCGACCGCGATATGGGTCGGATTATTCATTCCCGCGACGCTCGCGGGCGATCCGTTCGAGCCTTGCGCAACGGTGGTCGAGTTGAAATTCTGCTGGCCGAGAACCAGCGAGGCGGACTGGCCGTTCGAAAAATCGGCGCCCGCGGCGGCTTTAAAGATCAGCACGCGGTTGTGGGCAACGTCCGATACCGCGAGATTGCAATTCTGCGGCGTGGAGGCGAAGCAACCGGAGAACAGCGCGAGCCCCCACGGAGTGTGCATGGTGTTCTGGCTCGGATCCGTGACGGGATTGCCGTTAAAGGAAGATTGCCCGAGAACGAGGTTCGCCTGCTGCGTGGTCTGGCTGAAGGGCGCGGGGAAGCGCAGCACGCGTCCGTTGCCGCTGTCGGCGACGAACAGGTTGCCGTTCCGGTCCACTACCAGTCCAATGGGCCGGTTAAGGCCGCTGTTGGTAGGAAGGGTCGGATCGTTGGTGGGATTGTTGATCAGCGAATCGTAGGGAGTTCCCTGCCCGATGATGAGGTCGGCTTTGGAGCCTTGCTGCACCGTCCGGACATCGTTGAAGCCCAGGACGCGGTTGTTCAAAGTGTCGGCGACGTAAAGGTGCGGCGGCGTGGAACCGTAGTCGATCGCGACGGCGCCGTAGCCGACGCCGTTGAAGACATCGATCTCGCGGCCCTCGATCAGATTGACCGAGCGATATTTATAATCCAGCTGTCCGATCAGTCGCGAGGCGTTGTTATACGTTCCGCTCTGCTGGATAAAGGAGACCAGGCGATTGTTGCCGGAATCGGCGATCCACACGTCGGTGCCGTTCACAGCGCCGCCGAACGGACTGGAGAGCGTGCTCGAATCGGGCTGCGCCTGCCCCTTATTGGCCTGGCCAAGCTGATTCTTGCCAGAGGTAAAACTGCTTTGTCCGATCAGGCCGAGCATGGGCGGAGAAATCTGCACAGTCCCTTGCTGAATCTGAGTCGAGTTCGCGGGGGGCGGCCAGTTCGCGGGAACATCGTATTCCACGACGCGGTTGTTTCCGGCGTCGGACACGAACAGATTATTGCCGAGGGTGAATAATCCCGAGGGGCCCGCAAGCGAATAGTTATTGGGATAGGTGACGGTCGGCTGACCCTGGACTTGGACGATGATCCCCAAAATGCGCGCCGCGGGAACGCCGTTGCCGCCGGAGGTTAGAGACGACGCCGGGAAGTACAGCACACGCGAATAATTGTCGGCGACGAACAGATCCCCGTTTTGATCGATGGCCACACCGCCGGGACTATTCAAAAGCTGGGTTCCCAAGCCGGGTTGGGTCCCCGAGGGGGGACTTTGGACGGCGGAGAGATTGAAGGCCGGCTGTCCCAATACGATGTCCGCGGTCGGCTGCGAGGTGTTGGGCTGAAGCTGGCTCGCCGGGAAGCGAAGCACCCGGTTATTGCCGGGATCGGAAACCCACAAATTACCGCCGGGGTCGAGGGCCAGGTTCGCAAAGGGAGGAACGGATCCGCTCACGATGGACGAGAGGGTCTGGGCGCTGGGCACCGGGTTGCCCTGGTTCGCGCGATTGCCCGAGTTGGCGGTCGCCTGTCCGATCACCAAATCCACTGAGAGAAGCGATCCGGCGGGCTGGGAAAGAGGCCTGGGGAATCGCAGGATGCGGTTGTTCCCCGCGTCCAGGACGTATAGGTTGCCGCTCTTATCCACCGCGACGGAGGTGGGCAGATTCAGCCCGGTGCTAAGGCTGGTACCGGGACCGCCCGGCAGGGTCGATTGCAGATCGCGCTGGCCGATGGCCAGGGTCGCGAAACCGCAGGTCGGATTGCTCAGCCCGCAGGGGGTGTAATTATTCGGATTGGAGAACGCCAGGACGCGATTATTAAAGCTGTCGGCGACATAAAGGATCGGGGGCGACGCGCTGGTGTCGAAAGCGATCGCGACCGGATCGTTCAGTTCGCGCCCCTCCACCAGATTCGGGGCATTCGAGGTGAGCTGGAGATTCAGCTGAGGCTGCCCAAACTCCCGCGAAGGCAAACCGTTAATGGTTGGCGATACATTGCTCTGCGCAAACACAGGGGCCAGTGCAACCAGCAAAATGGCGAGGGTTTTCATAGGTATATAGATCTCTCCGATGCGGCGCGCGGGATGCCGTCTTTTCACGACAATAGCACAGAACGTGCAGTCGTCCTATGCGCCGGTGGTACCGGTACCGGGCGGTCGCCGGGACCCGAATGGTTCACCAGGATGGCTTCCGGGTATTGCTAAAATGAACTACTTGTCCCCTGAACATCCTTTCCGGCCGCGTGTGTGCGCGGTCAGCTACCTGAATACCGTTCCGCTGGTCTGGGGCATGCTTCACGGCCGGGCCGATGCGCGCGAGTGTTCGATCTGTCGTTCGCCCTGCCGTCGGATTGCGCCGATCAGCTGGCGTCGGGGCGAAGCGGACATCGGCATCGTGCCGGTGATCGAAATGGCGCGCCAGAAACTGGAATATTTTCGCGGCACCGGGATCGCCTGCCATGGACCGGTGCGCAGCATTCTGCTGATTTCGAAAGTCCCGTTCCGCGAGATCCGCGACGCTGGCGACCGATTCCGGCTCGCGCACCTCGGTGATGCTGTCGCGCGTGATCCTGGCGGAGAAATTCGGCGTGGAGCCGAAGCTGATCTCGCCAGCCGGCCGATCTGGATGCCATGCTGGGCGAAGCCGACGCCGCGCTGCTGATCGGCGACGCGGCGCTGCGGGTCGATCCGGCGACACTGCCCTTCGAGACGCTGGATCTGGGCGACGAGTGGACTGCGATGACCGGGCTGCCGATGGTGTTCGCGGTGTGGGCCGGGCCGCAAGAGGCGATGCAGCCGCGCTACGCGCAAGGCGTTCCTCGAATCCTGCCGGTATCGGATTGGCGCAGCTGGAGGACATCGTCGGCGCGGAATCCGCCGCGGCGCCGATTTCCGGAAGCGCTGGTGCGAAAATATCTGACAGAGCACATCGTTTTCGAACTGGGCGAGCGCGACTATGCAGGTCTGGAGCTGTTCCTGCAACACGCCGCCGCGTTTCGAAGACGCTGGCCGATTCCTGAAGGAGTCTCTTTATGATGATGACCCGCGCGGAAGCGATCGACCTGTACCGCAGCGACGACCTGATCGGGATCGGCATGGCCGCGGACGCGGTGCGCCGCAAGCTGCATCCGGAAGGAATCGTCAGCTACATCATCGACCGCAACATCAATTACACCAATTTCTGCACCGAATATTGCAGCTTCTGCGCCTTCTACCGGCCCATGGGGCACGCCGAAGGCTACGTCCATCCGAAGGAAGTGATCTTCCAGAAGATTCAGGAGACCATCGACCTGGGCGGCACCGGCATCCTGATGCAGGGCGGCCTGCATCCGGAGCTGAAGATCGAATGGTACGAGGATCTGCTGCGCTCGATCAAGCAGCGCTTCAACATCTGGTGCCATTGTTTTTCGGCGCCGGAGATCGTGAACATCGCGAAGGTCAGCGGACTTGTCGCTGCACGACACGCTGGCCCGACTGCGCGACGCGGGACTCGATTCCCTGCCCGGCGGCGGCGCGGAAATTCTGGACGACGAAGTGCGCCATCGCATCAGCCGCTTGAAATCCTCGGTGAACGACTGGATCGACGTGCATCGGGCCTGCCACGCGCTCGGCCTGCGCACCACGGCGACCATGATGTTCGGCACCGGCGAAACCATCGAGCAGCGCATGAATCACTTCGACATCGTGCGCCAGATGCAGGAAGAAACCGGCGGGTTCACGGCGTTCATCCCGTGGAGCTTCCAGCGCGAAAACACGTCGCTGGGCCGGTTCGTGAAAGAAGAAGCGACGGCGGTCGAGTACCTGAAAATGCTGGCGCTTTCGCGGCTCTATTTCGAGAATATTCTGAACATTCAATCGCTCCTGGGTGACGCCGGGACTGAAGACCTGCCAGGTCGGCCTGCGCTTCGGCGGCAACGACGTGGGCAGCATCATGATCGAGGAAAACGTGGTCAGCGCCGCCGGCGCGCATCATCGCGCCACCGAGGAAGAGCTGCGCCGCCTGATTCGCGACGCGGGTTTCATCCCCAAGCAGCGCGACACGCTGTATCGAACGTATTTTCTGAATTAGGGCGCGGGCTAGAAGCCGTCTTCGTACAGCGACTGCGGAACCACGATCAGCGAGAAATGCGCCAGCATTCTGCCGAGGAAGCTGTCGCGCTCCGAGACGCTGACCCAGGCCACTTTTTGCGGATCGTCGCCGTCCTCGAAGAATCCGACGCCTCCGCGGCGCAGGCGCTTATCGCTCCAGGAGCTGATAATCTGGCCGTTCAGATAAGTGATGAAATGATCGTCCTGCACGCTGACGCGGACGCGGTAATTGCCGCCTCGATCCAGCGTCAACGGCAGCGGTAACTGCACGCGATCCCATTCGCGGCCATTCATCATGGCGTAATGCACCAGACCGGCGTTCGGGAGCGGGCCGGGCTTGGTAATCAGGATCTTGGTGGCGTAGTAGTTCTTATCATCCAGCGCGCGAAACGCCCAGCTCAAACTCTTGTGCTCGATCTGGCCGCTGAATTCCATCTGATAATTTTGAAGAGACGTCGACCGTTTCCAGATGCGCAAGACAGGAGCCGACGCGATGGTGCGGGGATCGTCCACCTTGCGAGACTCGCCGAAACGGCTCGCGCTTTGCAGCACGGTGGTGCTCCAGCCGTTCCATCCCGCGCGGAAATCCTGATGCAGCGTGATCGGAGCGCGAGAGCGGACTACGTTGCCGATTGCGTTGCCGGCGCGCTCGAACAAGCCCTGTTTGACGCCGGGATCGAGCGAAACGGGCGGAAAAGCAGCGCCCGGACCAGGCCCGGGAAGCATCACCGCCGCCACCAGCAATCCGCCAACGGTCAGAAACGCGAAAATCGACGCGGTCTGGCCGGCGGACGCGGCGGGACGCGCCCCCCTTTTCTTGTTTTTCGAGACCGCCCAAAGCTCAACTTCTTCTTCTTCCCGAAGGACTTGCGATGAGGCGAGGCGAGCCTCGGTGCGATGCGCGGAGGAGCAATATTGCTGGTCCACCAGGGACCGCAGGAGGCCGATCTTCTTTCCACAAAGGAAGCAAAGCATCGTTTCTCTAAACCGCAACGCGACTTTGAAAATCTCCGGGCTCCTAAATATCAAGCCCGATTCTAACCCCTACGTTTCACTCCTTTACCTGTACTAGGTAAAGAAAGGCTAGGGTCGTGTGACGACTACCGGGGTAGTCCTAAGGCATACAATCGATCTAAACGGATTAAACCTTTACACCAAATGGCAGATGACCCTTCCGGAGAACTCTTTCGCGTTGAGATAGGTGATGTTCTGGACCTGCATAGTGTTTCACCCCGCGACGTCGCGGGCGTGGTGGAGGAATATCTGGAGCAGGCTCACCAGAAAGGATTTAAGGCGCTGCGGATCATCCACGGGCGAGGCATCGGCGTGCAGCGGGAAACGGTCCGCAACATATTGAGCGGTAAGAGTTTCGTGGCTTGGTTTGGCGATGCGCCGACGGAAGCGGGCGGTTGGGGAGCCACTCTGGTAACGCTACGATGACAGGCGCCTGCTACAATCGTATTCCTGCATGTTCCGCAAAGTCCTGGTGGCCAACCGCGGCGAGATCGCCGTCCGCATTATCCGAGCATTACGAGAAGCAGGAATTCGAAGTGTCGCGGTGTATTCCGACGCCGACCGGGCATCGCTTGGCGTGCGCATGGCCGACGAAGCCGTGCACCTGGGACCGGCGCCGTCGTCGGAAAGCTACCTTCGCATCGACAAAATCGTCGAGGCGGCGCGGCGCTGCGGCGCCGATGCGATTCATCCCGGCTACGGATTCCTGAGCGAAAACGCGGACTTCGCGGAAGCCTGCGCGGAGGCCGGAATCGTATTCATAGGGCCTCCGGCGGCGGCGATCCGCAAGATGGGTTCGAAAACATCCGCGCGCCAGGTGGCGATTGCGGCGGGCGCGCCGGTGGTCCCGGGCACCGATCAGGCCGTTCGCGAAATCGGCGACGCGAAGAAGATGGCGGCCAGGCTCGGGTATCCCGTCCTGCTAAAGGCGGCGGCGGGCGGCGGCGGCAAGGGAATGCGGCGCGTCGATCGCGAGCAGGATCTGGAATCGGCCGTTCGCGACGCATCGAGCGAAGCGCTGCGCGCCTTTCAGAACGACGAAGTCTACATCGAAAAGCTGGTGGTGGAGCCGCGGCACATCGAAATTCAAGTGCTGGGCGACCATCACGGCCACATGATTCACCTGGGCGAGCGCGAATGCTCCATCCAGCGGCGTCATCAGAAAGGTGATCGAAGAGTGTCCGTCGCCGGTGATGCTGCAGCATCCGGAACTGCGCGAAGCATGGGCGAGGCCGCGCTGAAAATCGCACGCGCCGCCGGCTACGCAAATGCCGGCACGATGGAATTTCTGGTGGACCGCGATCGCAATTTCTACTTCCTGGAAATGAACACGCGCCTGCAGGTGGAGCATCCGGTGACGGAACTGGTCACGGGACTCGACCTGGTGCAGTGGCAACTGCGGATCGCGGCCGGCGAGCAGCTGACCATCGCATCAGGACGACGTGCACTGGACCGGCTCGGCGATCGAATGCCGCGTCTACGCGGAAGATCCCGACAATCAGTTCCTGCCGTCGCCGGGAAAGATCACCCATCTGGAGCAGCCGTCGGGTCCGGGCATCCGGCTCGATTCCGGCGTGTATGCGGGATGGACGGTGCCGCTCGACTACGATCCGATGCTGGCGAAGCTGGCGGTGTGGGCCTCGACGCGCGAGGCGGCGATCGACCGGCTGCGGCGCGCGCTATCGGAATACGTGGTGGAAGGCATCCGCACCAACGTCGCGTGCTTCGACGAGATTCTCTCCGATCCGAAGTTCCGCGCGGGCGAATTGTCGACGGCGTTTCTTGAACGAATTCTTCAAAAGACGAGCGGAGCGGAAAGAGGCCGGCGTGGAACAGGAAGCGGTGGCGGCGTCTGATCGCGGCGCTGCAGGTTCCTAAAGCCGAGCGTCCGGCGAACGAATGCGAAGCGCAGTGCGTGGGCCGCGGCCGGACGCGAAGAGATGATGCGCTAGCGCATGACGGAGACCAATCGATGAAGCTTGAGGTTGCGATCGACGGACGGGCGGCGAAGCTCGAGGTCGACGCGGGGAAATTTCGTTATCAGCGCGAAGATGGCGAGGCGATCGAGCGGGAGTTCTCGATTGCGCCGCTCGCGCCGGGTTCGTTTTCGGTGCTGATCGGCGAGCGGAGTTATGAAGTGGTCGGCGGCCGGCGGCGAAATCCGGGTGAATGGACGGGCGTTTCAGGTGGAGGTGTTCGATCCGCGCGGCATGCGGGGCCGCAAGCACGCCGGGGTCGGCGAGGGACGCATGGAAATCGCCGCGATGATGCCGGGGAAAGTGGTGCGCGTCCTGGTCGCGGCAAGGCGACGAAGTCGAAGCCGGCGCAGGGCCTGGTTGTGGTGGAGGCGATGAAGATGCAGAATGAGATGAAGTCGCCCAAAGCCGGCCGCGTGGTGGAAGTGAAAATCAAACGCCGAAGCGACGGTCGCGGCGGGCGAAGTCCTGATGGTGATCGAGTAGCTTTATGGCGGACCCGAATTGCCCCATCTGCAACGGAACCGGCTGGAAGATCGTCGAGCGCGACGGCACTGTCCGGCGCCGAGAAGTGCGCCTGCGCGTGCGTCGCCGCGGTGACGAGCTCACGGGAGAACGCCAACATCCCGCCGAACTACGAAGCACGCGACGCTCGACAATTTCGTGTTGCCGCGACGATAATCCGACGGCGCGAACGGCACTCGGCAGCGCACGCTGCGCCTGGCGAAGGGATTCGCGCGCGAATTTCCGGCGGCGAATCCGCCGGGACTGCTGCTGATCGGTGAACCGGGCACCGGCAAAACGCACCTGGCCGTCGGCGTGATGAGGGCGCTGCTCGAAAAGGGCCACGAATGCGTATTCTTCGATTACCAGAATCTGCTGGACCGATTCGTTCCAGCTACGATGCCACCTCCGGCACCAGCGATCGCGAGGCGTATCGCACCGCGCTCGAGGCCGAGGTGCTGGTGCTCGACGATCTGGGCGCGCATCGCGTGACCGAATGGGTGGAGGATACGGTGACGTCGATCATCACGTATCGCTGCAACCATCGTAAGCCGCTGATCGCGACCACCAATCTTCCCGATGCCGAACGTTACGGGCAAGACGGTCGATTACACCGGTCGCGGGCGGCGTGGCGGTCTATAAGAAGACGCTGTCCGAGATGCCATCGGTACGCGCGCACGATCCCGCCTGTTCGAGATGTGCAAGGTCGATCCGCATGCCGGCGATCGAAGATTACCGGGTCAGAAGTTCCCGCTGAACTATTGCTGTTCTTCGCCTTCGAGATGGGTGAGACGGCGCTCATGAATCTCGGCGATGCGCGCAAGAGCCCGAATATTTGCGGCATCAATCTCCACGATTCCGCGAAGCTCGCGGGTTTCGAGCAGCAGAAGCTCGACGCTTTGCGCTAGAGCTTCATGCCGTTCATCTATCGTCACGACCACATTATAGCGGTTAAACTGAATGTATCTATGCGAATCCTCGTCGTCGAGGACGAAAAACGGATTGCCGACTTTCTTGTCGCGGGGCCTGGAGAGCGCCGGCTACGCGGTCGACGTGGCCGGCGACGGCGCTCACGGCGATCGATATGGTCCACGCCACCGAATACGACCTGATCATTCTCGATCTGGGCCTGCCGGATATGGACGGCCTGACGGTGCTGCAGAAGATCCGCAACCGCAAGACCAGCCCGCCGGTGCTGATTCTGAGCGCGCGCGACGCGGTGGACGATCGCGTGAAGGGCCTGGAAGGCGGCGCCGACGATTATCTGGTGAAGCCGTTCGCCTTCGTCGAACTGCTGGCGCGCGTGCGCGTGCTGCTGCGCCGCGGCCAGCCGACGCCGGAGCGCCTGCAGGTGGGCGATCTGTCGCTCGATTGCATCCGCCGCAAGGTGACGCGCGCGGGCGAGAATGTCGAACTGGCGCCCAAGGAATTCAGCATCCTCGAATATCTGATGCGCAATCGCGGCCGTCCGCTGAGCCGCACCATGATCGTCGAGCACGTCTGGGACATGGATTACGACGGGCTCACCAACATCGTCGACGTCTACATCCGCCACCTGCGCAGCAAGATCGACGACAAGTGGCCGGAGAAGATGATCCAGACCGTGCGCGGCATCGGCTACATGCTGGATCCTGCCGGACCGCGTGGCGGAAAGAGGCGATCTACGAGAGCAACCCAGTGGCCCGGTTCACGCGAGTCTTCGGCGTTCCCAAGCTGCGCGACGAATTTCGTGCGCGGCGCTGCGCTTCCGCCTGACGCTGAGCTACGTGCTGCTTTTTCACGATGCTGCTGGTGGGCGATCGGGCTTGTTCTTCCGCCAAGACTCTGAAGCTGGAAATGGACGGCGACGTCGCGCGACGCGCTCGAAGAAGAATGGGGCGCGGCCAAGGGCTACCTGCACATCGAAAACGGCGGCCGGTCTGGATCGCGGATGCGACCGATCCCGAAGAAGCCTACATCGTCGAGCGGCTGCGCACGTCTACCTGCTCACGGACGCGAACGGCAATGCGCTCGAGCTACGCCGAAACCTACGATTCGATTGGCATCGATTCCCCGGACGAAATCCGCCGCGTTCTGCAGCTGCCGCAGCCGGAGATGCATCGTGCGCCGCGACACAGAGCGGCATGCCTTATCTGATCAAGGCGGGACGCGTTCCGGACGACAAGGGCCAGCCGTATTTTTTCGCGATCGGGCGGTCGCTGGAGACCAGCGCATACGCACGGTCGACGATTTCACGCGCCGTTATTTCTTCCTGCTGCCGGCGATGATCGCGCTGGCCGGCCTGCTCGGCTGGGTGCTGGCCGGCCGCGCGCATCCGGCCGCTGAACTCCGTGGCGCAGGCGGCGCAGAACATCACCGGGTCGAATCTGTCGCTGCAGATTCCGCGGCGCGGCGCGGGCGACGAACTGGATCACCTGATCGACAGCTTCAACCGCATGACCGCGCGCCTGAACCAATCCTTCGAACAGATCCGCCACTTCTCGACCGACGTTTCGCATGAGCTGCGCACGCCGCTGACCGCGATTCGCGGGCAGCTGGAAGTGGCGCTGTTCACCGCCGAAACGCCGGAACAATATCGCGACGCGATGGTCAACGCGCTGGAAGACGTCGAGAAGCTGTCCAGCATCGTGCGCGCGCTGCTGCTGCTGTCGCAGGCCGAATCCGGGCAACTGGTGCTGCAGAAAGCGCCGCTCGATCTGGACGAGGTGGCGGCGCGACGTGGTGGATCAGTTCCAGATTCCGGCGGAGGAAAAAGGCGTCACGCTGGCGGCCGCGCTCGATGCCGGCGGGAGCTCGGTTTCGGCCGATCGCACGCAGATCGAGCGGATGCTTTCCAACCTGCTGTCGAACGCGGTCAAGTACACGCCGAAGGGCGGCGGATGAGTGCGCGTCGGCGTGGATCGCGACGAGCCGGGCTGGGCGCGACTGGTCGTGGAAGACACCGGCGTGGGCATTCCCGCCGAGAATCTGCCGCATATTTTCGACCGCTTCTATCGCGTGCGCAACGCGCAAACCAATCACGATGCAGGGCCTCGGGCTGGGCTTGAGTTTCGTCGCCTGGATCGTGGAAGCGCACGGCGGACGAATCGACGTCGCCAGCACGGAAGGCGCGGGAACCCGCTTCACGGTGCTGCTGCCGCTCGACGCGCCGGAGGAGATCGATGCTGACACCGGACTTGCGGTACACTGGAGAAATCCGCATGAGTCTCGAAATCCGTGAAACCGAGCGCGAAGGAGTGGTCATTCTTGCGCTGAAGGGCCGCCTGACCGTGGGCGAGGCGTCCTCGCTCCGCGAAAAGATCACCGAAGTGCATGGCCAGGGCCGGAACCAGATCATCCTGGACCTGCAACGGGTCGATTACATCGATTCCACCGGCCTGGGCAGCATGGTGATCTGCTTCACCAGCGTGAAGAAAGCCGGCGGCGCGCTGAAGCTGGTGAATCTGAACAAGCGCAATATCGAACTGCTGCTGCTGACCAAGCTGCACACGATCTTTGAAGTGTTCTCCGATGAGCAGGACGCGGTGAACAGCTTTTTCCCGGGTCGCGAAATCAAGCGTTTCGACATTCTCAGCTTCGTGCAGGCCGCAGCAAAAGGACGAATAAAGGTGCTGGCCGCGGGCGCACAGGCGCCGGCATTTCACGCTCGACCGGTCTGGAGGGCGGAACGCCTGTCGCTGTCCGAAATGCTTTCGCAGGTCCGGCGCTGCTGGCGATCTTCAAGATCAGTTGTCCGGTATGCCAGTTGACGCTACCGTTTCTCGACCGGATCGCCGAAGGGCTCGCTGCAAGTGATCGCCATCTCGCAGGACGACGAGCGCGGGACCAATCGCTTTCGCGAAACGTTTCGGGTCGACCATGCCGACCCTGCTCGATCGCGATCACGACGGATATCCGGTCAGCAACGCGTTCGGGATCACGCACGTCCCGTCGCTGTTTCTGGTGGAGCCGGACGGAACCATCTCGCTCGCCACCGCTGGATTCGTGAAGCCCGACCTCGAGGCCTTCGGCAAGCGCTCCGGCGTCGAGACATTTCGTCCCGAGGAAAAAGTCCCGGAGTGGAAGAGCGGTTGAAGTTCCAAGAATTAAGCTTCCGGGGAAGCTCCGTGGTAATTTAAAGAATAGACATGGCGAACATTTCGGAAGTGTTCGGCGGCGCGGCCGCGATTGCCAAGGGCATGGGCATCACCTTCAAGGAGATGCTCAATCCGACCATCACCGAGGATTATCCGGAAGCTCCGGCGAAATTCCAGGAGCGTTTCCGCGGCGTCCACGAACTGCAGCGCGATGAAAACGGTCTGGAAAAATGCGTCGCCTGTTTCCTGTGCGCGGCCGCCTGCCCGGCCGATTGCATCTACATCGAAGCCGCCGAAAATACCGACCGAGCTTCGCATCAGCGGCGGCGAGCGCTACGCCAAGGTTTACAACATCGATTACAACCGCTGCATCTTCTGCGGATATTGCGTCGAGGCCTGCCCCACCGACGCCATCACGCACGGCCACGGATTCGAGATCGCCAGCTACAACACGTCCACGCTGATTTATCGCAAGGAACAGATGCTGGTGCCGATTCCCCAGGGCGCGCATTTTCCGTTGAAAGCCGACGCGCCGGCGACCGAAGGCGGCCACTAAAACTCGCTCCTGTCCCGCGCTACGATGGACTTATGAGCGCAGTTCTCCACGTCGTTTTACGGGATTTCGACGGCACCGAAACCATCTATCCGGCGGAGGCTTCCCTGCCCGATGTGATTCGCACCGGAGATACCGATACCGGTCTGCTGATCACCCGGCGGTACATCAAGACGGCGTCCAAGGACGATGAGGGACGCATCATCTATCAGCAGCAGAATTGATTACTTCTGACGCCGCAACTCGCGGCAATATTCGAGGCTCTCTTTGGCGTGCGGAAAATCGGGTTGCAGGCGCAGCGTCTCGGAGAATTCGCGGATCGCTTCATCAAAGCGGCCAAGGCTCGCCAGGGCGCTAGCGTAGTTAAAATGCGCGCCGGCGTACTCGGGCTTTAGGCGCGTCGCTTCGCCGAACTGGTTCGCCGCGTCGCTCATCCGATCGCTCGCCGCCAGGGCGTTGCCCAGATTGAAGTGCGCTTCCGCGTTCGCGGGCTGTAGGCGAATGGTTTCCTCAAACTGGCCGATCGCTTCCTTGGATCTGCCCGCGAGACCCAGCGCGCGGCCTAAATTGTAATGGCCGTCGGCATCGTCCGGCTTGATGCGCACCGATTCAGCCAGTTCCGGAATCGCATCCTGCAACTTGCCTTGTTCGGTCAGCGCGACTCCCAGACCGCCGTGGGCGTCGCCATCGTCGGGATTCAGGCCGATCGCCGCGCGATATTCGATTTCGGCATCGTGAGGACGCCCGGCGCGGCTCAGAGCGGCGGCGAGGTTCACATGCGCCTCGGGCAATCGAGAATCGATGCGCAGCGCGGTCATCAGATGTGGAATCGCATCACCTGATCGCCCCGCCGCGAGCAGAGCCTCCCCCAGATTACTCTCCGCATCGGCGTAGTTGGGTTTGATGCGTACCGCGTTTTCAAAATTCGCGATCGCGCCGGCGAACTGCGCACTCTGGCGCATCGCGACGCCGAGATTATTGTAAGCGACGTAATTCCCGTCGGTGACGTCGATCGCATGCGTGAACAAGGTCGAGCTATCGCGCCAGTAGCCGATTTGAATCCAGGCCGTGAGGAACATGGCCGCGGCGCCACCGGCGGCCAGCGCTCCGAGCACGGTACGGTGTCCTTCCAGAACTTCGGCCGCGCCCCATGCGAGCATGATCGCCAAACCGATCAAAGGGATGTAGGTATACCGGTCGGCCCGCGCCTGCAAGCCGACCTGCACCAGCCCGATCATCGGAATCATCGTACCGAGGAACCAGAACCATCCCACCGCGAGGTAGTCGCGCCGAAGCGCGCACGCGGTAACCGCCGCCAGTAACGCTCCCGCCGTAATCGCCTGCCACAATGGCACCGCGTGATACGGATAGAAGACCGCTAGGTTCGCGGGCCACAGGAAATCCGCCGCGTACCGGATGTAGGACACCAGCGCATTGGAGATTCGCATTCCGAACGCGAACTGGTCGGTGCTCGATACGGCGCCGCCCGTCTTTTGAACCAGAAAAGTGCCCGCCGACGCGGCGAACGAAATCGCCATTAGCGGGACTTTTTCGATCACGCTCTTGCGCGAGAAGCGATGGAGCGGCCAGGCGTCGATCAACAGCAGCGCGAACGGCAGCGTAACGATCATCGCTTTCGCCATCACGCCGCTCACGAACGCGGCCACCAGGGCGGCGTACCACGACCGTTTCCCCGTCTGGACATATCGCACATACGCCCACAGCGCGAGCATCCAGAACACGCCGCACAAAACATCTTTCCGTTCCGCGACCCAGGCCACCGATTCGGCGTGCAGCGGATGCACCGCGAACACCAGCGCCACGAACGCGCTTCGCCACACCGAGTGCGTCAGGCGATGAAGCAGCGTGAACAACAGCAGAGTACTCAGAGCATGCATCGCCACGTTGACCAGGTGCGGTCCACCGGCGCGATCGCCGAACACGTCGCGATCGGCCATGTGGGAAATCCAGGTCAGCGGAAACCAGTTCGCCGCATACGATGACGTGAATGCCCATTCGATGTTCCCTGGCGTCAGGCCGCCGCGAACATGAACGCTCGAAACATAATCGGGATCGTCATAATTGACGAATTGGAATCCGCCGGTCCGGGCGTACAGGGCGGCGGCCGCGAGCATTAATGCCAGACCAAGCGTCCATTCAATCCGTTTCTGTCCCATCCACTTTCCTATCGAGCATCCGGTCGAGATTCGAAGCGGCGCTGATCAACGCCAGATGCGTGAAGGCCTGCGGAAAATTTCCCATCGCTTCGCCACGCAGGCTGGTTTGCTCCGCGTACAATCCCAGGTGATTGCCGTAGCCCATCATTCTCTCAAACACCAGCCGCGCTTCGTCGAGCCTCGCCGGATCGTCGCGTCCGGCGCGGGTCAGCGCCTCCACCAGCCAGAAGGTGCAGATGTTGAACGTTCCCTCCGACCCGGGAAGCCCGTCCGGGGAAAGTTCGACGTTATAGCGAAATGCCAGGCCGTCCGACACCAGCCCGCCTTCGCGCGAAGGTTTGTTGATCGCATCGAGCGTGCTCAACATGCGCGGGTCGGAAGGAGACAGGAAGAAGACCAGGGGCATCAAGAGCGCCGACGCATCCAGCGCCTCGCTGCCGTAGCTTTGCACGAAGGCCTGCCGCTTTTCGGACCAGCCTTTTTTCATCACCGTTTCATAGATCTGATCGCGGACCCGGCTCCAGCGGCGCCGGTCCGCCGGAAGAGACCGCTTGTCCGCCATGCGCAGCGCGCGATCGAGCGCCACCCAGCACATCATTTTCGAATAAACGAACTCCTGCCGTCCGCCGCGCACTTCCCATATCGCGTCGTCCTTCAGCCGCCAGTGCGAGCACAGCCAGTCCGTCAGACGACGCAAATACGTCCACAAATCGTAGGAGATTGAGCGTGCCGTACTTGTTGTAGAGATACACGGAATCCATCAACTCGCCGTAAATATCGAGCTGCAACTGCCGGTACGCGGCGTTCCCGATGCGCACCGGATGCGATCCTTTATAGCCCTCCAGGTGAGCCAGTTTTTCTTCCTTGAGGATGTGGCGTCCGTCGATGCCGTACACCACTTGTAAGGACCCGTCGGGCTTCATCTCATGGCAGCGCGCGTCCAGAAACTTTATGAAAGCGCCGGCTTCCTCCGTGAATCCGATGCGGAGCAAAGCATAAACGGTAAACGCCGCGTCGCGAATCCAGGTGTAGCGATAATCCCAGTTGCGGGTTCCGCCCAGGCGTTCCGGCAGACTGCATGTGGGCGCTGCGACAATCGCTCCGGTGGGCTCGAACGTCAGCAGCTTCAGCACCAGCGCGGACCGATGGACCATTTCGCGCCAGCGCCCGTGATACGTGCTCTTCGACAGCCATCGCCGCCAGAATTCTACGGTGGTGCGGAACAGTTCCTCGCTTTCCTGTTCTCCCAGTCCCAGCTTTTCCCCATTGGTCAAGGCCCTCAATTCGAACGTCGCGCTCTGGCCCTCTTTCAGTGTGAACAGCGCCGTCACGCCGGATTCATGCCGCTTCCATGGGACTTTCGAAGCTAGCCCAAGGCTCAGCTTCGGCGAGCGAAACTTCGCCCAGCCCTTTCCGATCTCCGTCAGGTGCTCATCGCGGGCGTAATTAAAAGCCGGCTGGCAGTCGGCGCGAAAGCGCATGCTTCCGCGAACGCATTTGACCATCCGGATGATGCCGTCGTACCCGTGGCCGCCGCGCGGCAGCACCGGCATGTAATCGGCGACCTCGGCCACGCCTTCTTCCGAAAGAAATCGCGTCACCAGAATGTTGGTGTCGGGCCAGTAGAGCTGCTTGTGAGACGTGACCGAACCTGCGGGGTGAATCCGGAAAAACCCGCCCTTGTCCGCATCCAGAATAGATGCGAACACGCTGGGCGAATCGAAGTTCGGGTAGCAGAACCAGTCGATCGAACCCGTGCGCGACACCAGCGCAGCGGTCCGCATGTTTCCGATCACGCCGTGATCTTCAATCGGTTCATATCGTTTGCCCACCATTTCCATTCTTCCTTGCAACTCCAGGTCCAGCCATGGCAGAGGTCCAGCGATGGCAGAAGGAGTGCAGTGCATGCGGCGTGCGCCATGCGATTCGGATCTTCCTCCACCTCGGCATGGCCGGACCATTCCTGCTCGGCGCGCTGGATTCTTCCTTTCTTTTTCTGCCTTTGGGCAACGATCTGCTCCTGGTGCTGCTGATTTCCGCGAATCATCAACGCTATGCGCCCTATGTTCTGATCGCGGCACTCGGTTCGACCGCCGGCGTGATCCTGCTCGACCTGGTGTGCAGAAAAGGGGGCGAAGAAGGTCTGAAGAAAATGCTGGATCCGAAACGTTTCAATACGATTCGGAAGAAAATGTCGCAGCGCGCGGGTTACGCCATCGCGATAGCTTGCCTGGCCCCGCCGCCATTTCCCTTCACCGCGGTCATCGCCGCCGCCAGCGCGTTCGATTATCCGCGACGCCGTCTTTTGTCGATCGTTTTTGCCGCGCGGATCGTTCGCTACTCGCTGGTTGGGCTTGCCGCGATCGTGCTGGGACGGGCGATCCTGCGAATCGCACGATCCCCGGAATTCTATTGGGCCATGATGGTGTTCGTCGCGATCTGCTTGATCGGCAGCGGTTTCTCGATTGCTCGCTGGGTTCGACGCAGCCGGACCTGAGCCGCGCGATATACTGAAGGGTTGCACTCCCCCGCGCCTATCATTATTGTCTTCGCCGGTTTGGGACTGAGCCTCGGGCTCCGCGCCCAGGATCCTACGGACGCGCCGAAAGATGGCGTAATTCAACCCGTTACGCCGATCGCCAAGGACGCCGCGCTTCCATCCACCGCTCCCGGCTTCGTTCTTGCCAATACTTGGCGCGATCGTTTTCAGGAATACGGGAAAAAATTGTTCGGAGTGCAGGCCGTAGTCCAAACCCTGGGGTTGGGAGTTTGGGACCACGAAACCAATTTTCCCCACGAATGGGGCCGCGATCTCGACGCGTTTCCCGAGCGTCTTGAATCGCAATACGGACAGTTCTTGTTGGACCAGACCATTCAGCTGGCCTTATGGGGCGTCCATAAAGAGGATTCACATTACTTCCGGTCCGGCGAAGGGAATTTCTTCAGGCGAACCGGGCACGCGCTGAAAGGCACTTTGGTGGTCTCGAATCCCTCCGGCGGGCAGACGTTCGCCATGGGAGCGGTAGCCGGGTCCTATGGCTCCTGGGCAATCGCCACGCGATGGTGGGAACCACGGTCCGAACGCGGCGCCGGCCAGGTGATGCTGTGGGGCAGCGCCGGATTGGTCGGAAAAGCGGCGTCGAATTTTGTCCGGGAATTCTGGCCGGACGCGCGGCGAAAATTGCCGCATCGCCGGGCTGTCCCGCTCGCCGCGTGGCCGATAACCGTGGACCGCTAGTTCATCGACTTTAAATCATAAAGTACTTGACACGCACAAAAACCAGGCTTATCATCGCACCATGGCGCCGGTTCAACCTCTTCGCAGCCGCCGATCGGAACCGATCCCGCTCCATGCCCATGCGGCCGACAATCTGCGCTACATCCGCGAGACCATGGAGCGCGCCGGATCGTTTACGGCGGTGCCGGGATGGGGCGGCGTGGCGATGGGAATCTCCGCGCTGATCGCCAGTTTCGTAGCCGCCCGCCAGTCGTCCATGGGCACGTGGATTATCGTCTGGATGATGGAGGCCGTGGTGGCGATCGCCATCGGGATTCTGGCTATGTGGCGCAAGTCATCGAAGGCCGGGCTGCCGATGTGGTCCGCTCCGGCTCGAAAATTCGTATTCAGTTTTGTTCCGCCGCTGGCCGCGGGCGCCGCTCTGACGCTGGTACTGTGGCAGGCTGGCGCGCCTGCCGCGATTCCCGGAATGTGGCTGATGCTATACGGAACCGGAGTGGTCACCGGCGGCGCTTTTTCAGTCCCCGTGGTTCCGGTCATGGGCGCGTGCTTTCTGATCGAAGGCGCGCTGGCGATTTTTCTGCCTGCGTCCGCTTCTCTGCCCTGGAACGACTTCTGGCTGGCCTTCGGGTTTGGCGGCTTGCACATCATTTTCGGAACGATTATCGCGAGGCGCTACGGTGGCTAAACAATCCGCGCTGTCGGCGGCGCGCGGTCCCCAGGGAACCGCGACCGCCATCTCCAAGCCGAACACCGCGATCCCCGATCTGGACCGCCTGATTCATCCCCGCATCCGGCTGGGGATCATCAGCGCGCTGGCCGCCGCGGATTCGCCCCTCACCTTCAACGATCTCAAGAATCTGCTCGACACCACCGATGGAAACCTGAGTGTCCACGCCCGCAAACTCGAAGAGGCGAAATATATCGACTGCGTGAAATCTTTCGACGGACGAGTGCCCCGAACCGAATACACCCTGACCGCGGCTGGCCGCAAGGCGTTCGATCGCTACCTGAATCATATGGAAGCGATTCTTCAAGCAGCCAAGCGGTGAATCAAGAGAAAGGATAATGGAGCCATTCTTTCGGAGGAAAGCTTTGGACCCCGACAAGCTTTGAAATGACAAGTACTTTTGATGGAGCGGAGAAACCCCTTCATGTTGCCATCATTATGGACGGCAACGGCCGGTGGGCTAAGGCCCGCGGCCTGCCGCGCGTCGCCGGACATCGCGCCGGCGCGGATTCAGTGCGCCGCGTGATTGAAGCGGCTCCTTCGCTCGGCGTCTCCGTTCTCACGCTCTATGCGTTTTCGTCCGACAATTGGCGACGTCCGGAACGCGAAGTCTCGGCGCTGATGAAACTGCTGGGCCGTTATCTGGTCCAGGAATGCGACCGCTGCATCGCGAACGGCGTGCGCCTCGAAGCGATTGGACGGCGCGACCGCCTGGCTCCGTCGCTGGTGTCCCTGCTGGAGCAGAGCGAGCGTAAAACCGCCGCCGGACGCAAGCTGCATCTGCGCCTGGCCATCGATTATTCCTCGCGCCAGGCGATCCTCGATGCGGCGCGCGCCGTTAGCACCGTTTCCGAACAGAGCTTGTCGGAATTGATCGGACCCGACGTCGACCTGTTGATCCGCACCAGTGGCGAGCAGCGTCTCAGCGATTTTCTGCTGTGGGAATGCGCGTATGCCGAGATGATTTTCACGCGCCGAATGTGGCCCGATTTTTCGGCCGACGATCTGGGCGCGGCTCTTCAGGAATTTCGTCATCGCGACCGCCGCTTCGGCGCCGTCGCCTGACTATGCCCCGGCCTTGATGTTCCGGATTTTCACCACGCCGGCCTTCTGCGCGGATTTGTGGCGATACATCTGGCGATCCGCGAAGGCCAGCAGCTCCTCCGGCTTCGTTCCATCCGAGGGATAGAAAGCGGCGCCGAAGCTCGCGTCCAGAATCGTTTCTCCACACACCTGCCGTCCGGCGGCATGCACCACTTCCCGGAATTGCTGGATGCGCGCTCCAATTTCGTCGCGAGTGATCTGTCCCAGCAACAGCACGAACTCGTCGCCGCCCAGGCGCGCCACGAAATCGCCTTCCCGGCACGATTTTCGGAATCCGTCGGCCAGCACTTCGAGCAGACGATTTCCAGTCACATGTCCAAACCGGTCGTTGACGTGTTTAAATCCATCCAGATCGCACACCAGCACCGCTACCGGATGCCCGGATTGGAGCCTGGCGAACAGGGCGCTCGCGTTGGGAAGACCGGTCAGGGCATCCGTCGCCGCCTGATTTTCGGTGGCCCGGAATTTCAAGCCGTTCGCCAGAGCCGACGCCAGCTTCGGCGCGATGACCGCCAGGACCCTGGCATCTTCGGTACAGAACGCCAGGTCGCTCGACCGGTACAGCGTCAAAGCTCCACGCTCGCCGTTCGCTTCAAGCGGGACCGCCAGCGCAAAACGCGGCGGAGTTGCCAGCGCGGGATCGGGAGTTTTCGCCATATCGAGCGAAGCTTCGCCGTTGACCATCGGTTTTTGATTCGCCGCCACCCACCCGGAAACCCCTTCGCCCATCGCGAGGCGCAGCGGGGTCCAATAAGGAACGTGCTCGCCCGCGACATACTCTGTTGCGAGTTGCCCATCGCGTTCCAGCCGGACCACCAAAGTATCGAACCGCATCAACGTACGGATGGAGCTGTCCAGAGCGGAAAATATCTGCGCCACATCGAGCGATCCGCCCAGCTTCTGGGTCAGTTCCAGGACCACCTGCAGCTCGCGCTGCGCGGACGCAATGGACCCGATAAAATCGCTTCCGGGCCGCGTTGCCACCAGTTGCTCCCACTCGCGGTAATACTTCTTGAGGATGGACACCAGGCGCGGATCGAAGGCGCGCCCGCTTTCGGCGGTGATGCTGGCGAGCGCTTCTTCCACGGTGCGTGCGGAGCGGTGATGGCGCGTCGAGAGCTGCGCGTCAAAGGCATCCACCAGCGACAGAATTCGCGCGCCCAGCGGAATCGCTTCGCCCTTTAATCCGTCCGGATAGCCGGTGCCGTCCCATTTCTCGTGATGCGCGCGGACCACCGGAGCCACCGGATACGGAAACTTCACGCGCTCCAGAAGCTCCGCGCCGATCGCCGGATGAATCTTGATCTTTTCGAACTCGTCCGGAGTCAGAGGGCCGGTCTTCATGAAGATATGTTCCGGCACCGCCATCTCGCCGACGTCGTATAGAATCGACGCCGCGCGCAGCGCCTCCACTTCAAGAGGAGGCAGCCGCAGCTCCCGGGCCATCTCGACCGAATAAATCTGGACCCGCCGTTGCGGCCCGGTGATCGGCTGATCCCGGGCCTCGATCGCCAGCGCGATGGTTTCGATGGTGCGCAAATGAAGCGACGCCGCGTCGCGCGATTGCGCCCGCTGCCGATCCAGTCTCCGCTCATACAAACGATACAAGCGCCAGGTCAGGTACACTAGCGGCGGAAGTACCAGCGACATTGGAAAGACCGCGGCAATTCCGGCGGCCACCGGATAGTACACGAAGGTCCACAGGTCCGGTTTGCGCCGCGCCATCACGTGCAGCACGATGAAACAGGCGCCGGAGGCGATCATCAGCCGCGCAGGCTCGTCGAAGCGCGCATAGCTTCGAGCGTGGAAGATAGCCTGCGTCGAGATAATCGCCACCGCATTCGCGCCCAGCGTCTGCAACAGCCCCGCCGTCGGGACGTGCTCCTTCCGGATCACTACCAGGATCAGGATCGCCGTGCACGCTGTAAACAGCGTCGGCAGCCATCCCAGGCCCGGCAGAGCCAGAATGATGAACACGAACCCCATGCTCGCGCCGTCGGCCAGTTGCAGGCCGAACGCGATCAGAGCCAGCAGCGAATACGCCAGATCATGTGTGGTGCTCGGGTCCCCCGAAATCCATGCTGTACCCGTCAGCACCAGTACGGCGCTCACGGCCAGTCCTACTTTTTCGAGCATCAGATGGGATTCGCGGTGCAAATCGACTGCCAACGGTAAAGCGGTGTAAACGTGCGCGACGCGTCCCGCGCGCGGGTCAACCTGTCCTGGCCCACCGGGACATTTTGACTCTCGTGTCTCTTTGGCCGGAACGAAACCTTTGTGGTTTCATGAACGCGCTGGTGGCAGGACGCATGCATACATCCGCTGCAGTGGAAACGACACTGCAAAGATCGGAAACGGTTTCAGGGGCAAGTCTTCGGGAAGCGAATCGGGTATTCCAGCCGCAAGCGGCGGAAATTCCCGGGTCGATTTTTTCCTTCCTACCGGTGCATGGTGACTCCAGGGTAGGTGCGGTTGCAGAGCAGTTGAGCCGCACCTTGGCGGAGGGCCTTGGGGTCACCACGCTTTTGGCCGGCTTCGATCGGCGGGACTATTCGGGCCTACGCGCCGCGGGGCTAGCCGTGGTCGACGGGCACGATCTTAAGCCGCGTCACGTCGGCAGTGTGCTCGACCACGCGCGGGTGCATTATCACATTGTCTGCGCCGACCTGTCGGGCGCGGGCGACGCGCATACGCTTGAAGCCCTGCGCACTTCGGATGCGATTTTTCTGGTTTCCGGTTCGGACCCCGCGTCCATCACCGCCTTGCGGAAGAAAGCCGAGTGGCTGCGCTCGCTCGATCTGATCGACCGCTGCGCGCTGCTGCTGCACCGCACGGACGGCGGGAGCGCGCGCGATGTGGAAGACCTCACCGGATTGCCGATGTGCAGCCTGGTCGAGACCGCGGAGCAGGTGGGACACTTGGCTACCTGGCTCGCCGCCGACACCTTGGCGAGGGCTACCGCCCGACCCGAAACGCTCGCTTTAGCCGGTTGATCGGTTCAGCCCGCGCGTCTCATCAGAGACAGGAATTCATCGCGAGTCGATTTGTTCTTGCGGAAGCTCCCCAGCATGGTGCTGGTCACGGTGCTGGAGTTTTGTTTCTCCACCCCGCGCATCATCATGCAGAAATGACGCGCCTCGCATAGTACGCCGACGCCGCGCGGTGAGATCACGTCCTCAATCGCCTCCGCTACCTCCTGCGTCAGGCGCTCCTGCAATTGAAGACGCCTCGCGAACATATCCACGATGCGCGGGACTTTGCTAAGTCCGATCACTTTGTCCTTGGGTAGATAGGCCACGTGAATCTTCCCGAAAAACGGCAACAGGTGATGCTCGCAGGTGCTGAAAAACTCGATATCCCGGATGATCACCATTTCGTCGCATTTCACATGGAACAGCGCGCCGTTCACGATCTGTTCCAGGTTCTGCTGGTAACCGCTGGTGATGAAGCGCATGGCGCGCTCGAAACGCTGCGGAGTCTTGAGCAGGCCTTCGCGCGACGGGTCCTCGCCCAGCTCCGCCAGAACTTCCTTCATAGCCACTGCGATCCCGCCCGGCTTCGGCGCCAGCACTCTAACTTCAGCTTTCTTCTTCATGCGCTCTTGTTTTCCAGTTCAAAAATGTTGCGATCCGTCTCGGAGATGCGGATTTTGCTCAGGCGAGCCGCCAGATTCCAGCCTCCGCGCAAGGCGTTCTCGATCACCGCCGCGAAATTTTCCGTGGTCGGCACCACGCCCGTCAGCTCCGGAAGGTCCACGTTCAAATTCCGATGATCCACACGATCGAGCACCGTCTCGCGCACTAACCGGTCCAGCGCTTCGCGATTCGCCAGTTGCCCCGATGAATCCGGCGAACCTTCGACCGTCACATCGAGCACGTAGTCGTGGCCGTGCCCGTAAGGATTATTGCACTTACCGTACAGTCTGCGATTCTCCTCCGGGCTCAGCCGCGGTGTGTCCAGCCGGTGCGACGCCGAAAAGCGGTATCGCCGTGTCAGCTTCACGATTCCCCTCCGTAATCGACGAACAAATCCCCGGTTTCGTAGAGGCGAACGTTCGAAAGCCGGGCATTGGCCCGGTCAATCTTCGGGCGCAGGCGGTTCCAGACCTCGATGGCCAGATTCTCGGTAGTCGGCACCACATGGTCGAACGGCGGAACTTCGTGATTCAGGAAACGATGATCCATCGGCTCCACCACTTCCTGATTCAGGATCTCCTTCAGTTCCCGCAGATCGAAAACCATTCCGGTTACAGGATCCGGCTCGCCCGCGACGGTCACTTCCAGGATGTAGTTGTGGCCATGTCCGTTCGGATTGGCATTCGCCCCGTAAACTGCGCGATTTCGCGCAGCGTCAAATGACGGATTCATACACACGTGCGACGCGGAAAATTCGGCTTTGCGGGTTAGATACATAGCCTTATCAGTTTGATGCGGAAAACGGAGATTCAGATGCTCTAAAATGATAACGTGAGGCGGAGATAAGTGAAACAACGTAGTGATCTGATCTTGCTGGCGTCGATTGTTTTGTTAGCCGGGGCGTTGATCTGGGTGGTCTCCGGGACCCTCGAGCAGCGGGTGATTCAAGTCGGCGACACCGCTCCCGAATTCAACGTTACCACCGATCACGGAAAGACACTCACGCGGGAGAATTTCGGCGGCAAGCTGCTGGTGGTGAACTTCTGGGCCTCCTGGTGTCCGCCCTGCATTGAAGAAACTCCGTCGCTCGACGCTTTCGCGCGAGCCTACGCGCCGGAAGGCGTGGTGGTGCTCGGCGTCAGCATCGGACCGCAACGAGAATCTGTACCGCAAATTCATCGAGCGATATAACCTCGGCTTTGAAACCGTGCGCGATCCGGATTCGAATATCCCCGCAAGCTTCGGCACCTTCCAGCTTCCGGAGACCTATATCATCGACCGGTCGGGCAAGGTTGTGGAAAAAGTCATCAGCAATCAGAACTGGATGGATCCGGACTTTTTGGCTCGCGTCAAAAAGATGCTCTAGGCTTTGATCGCAAGCTCCGCTCGTTAATGCTGTAATGGAAGGCGTGAACGGCGAGCTGGCGCGCGGCATAGAAGACATCGTCGGACCGCGCGGATACCTTCACCGGCCTGAAGACCTTCGCCTCTATGAATACGACGGCGGCGTCGACAAGGCGCTGCCCGATCTGGTCGTATTTCCCCAGTCCACCGAAGAAGTGGTTGCGCATCGTCAAACTGGCGGCGGCACATGGAATTCCCATCGTCGGACGTGGCGCGGGCACCGGATTGAGCGGCGGCGCAATCGCGCGCGCCGGCGGCATCATCATCTCCTTCGCGCGCATGAACCGGATTCTTGAAATCGATCTCGCCAATGAGCGCGCGATCGTTCAACCTGGCGTGGTGAATCTCGACATCACCGCGGCGGTCGAAGCCGACGGATATTTTTACGCGCCCGATCCCTCCAGCCAGCGAGCCTGCACCATCGGCGGCAACGTGAGCGAAAACTCCGGGCGGTCCGCACACCCTGGCTTACGGCGTGACGACGAATCACGTCCTGGGAATCGAGGCCGTGCTGCCGGACGGCATCGGTCCTGAACACCGGGTGTGGATACGATCAGGCCGGGCTACGATCTGACCGGACTGCTGGTGGGCTCGGAAGGCACCATGGTCGCTGGTCACCAAGATCATCGTGCGCCTGATGCGCAAGCCGGAAGTGGTCAAGACCATTCTGGCGATTTACGATCGGCCCGAAGATGCCGGCGACACGGTTGCGCGAGATCACGGCGCGCGCCATCACGCCGGTCGCGATCGAGATGCTGGACGGCGTGCTGCTCCGGATGGTGGAAGAAGCCACGCACGCCGGTTATCCCATGGACGCGGCGGCGGTGCTGCTGATCGAGCTGGAAGGCCTCACCGAAACGGTGGAAGAGCAGGTGCGAGCAGATCCGCGCAGGCCTGCGAGTTATGCCACGCGCGCGAATTTCGCGTCGCGCAAGACGCCCGAGGAACGCGAGCTGTTGTGGAAAGGCCGCAAGAACGCGTTCGGAGCCGTGGGCCGCTTCAGCCCCGCGTATTACGTTCAGGACGGCGTGGTTCCGCGGACGAAAATCGCGCGACACCTTGCGGTTCATCGGCGAGCTGGGCGAGCGCTACGGGCCTGTCGATCAGCAATATCTTTCACGCCGGCGACGGCAACCTGCACCCGCTGATCACTCTTCGATCCCCGGATCGCGGGCCAATTCGAAAAAGTGAAGCAAGCGAGCGATGAAATCCTGGAATACTGCATCGCGGTCGGGCGGCTCCATCACCGGCGAGCACGGCGTCGGCATGGAGAAAATGGAAATGATGGAGCACCAGTTTCCGCCCGATTCGCTCGACATGATCGCGCGGTTCAAGAAGCTGTTCGATCCCCAGTGCCGCCTGAATCCCGGCAAGGTGCTGCCCACCGGCCGCGGCTGCATGGAAATCCGCCAACGCCCGCCGATCTTCGATACTGACAGGAGAAGCCTATGAAGTTCGTTCTCATTGTCGCCGCAATTTCCACGCTGAGTTTCGCCGGACCAAAGAAGCCGCTGCCGGGACAGGCCGGCAACGACGATGTGGAACTGGCCGCCTCCCCGATCATAGATCGCGATGCCATGACGCAGGCCCTCGGGGCGGACATCGGTCCGGGATACGTGATTTTTCGGATCAAGGTGACGCCGAAGACCGAAAAGCCGCTGCGCATCAGTCCGGACGATTTCACTATGATTTGCCGTAAGGATGGCGAGCGCTCCGATGCGCTGGAACCCGGCCAGATCGCGGGAAAAGGCGTCCTGGTGGTGAAGGCCGCGCCCGAGCAACCCGGCGGATTCGGGACGGAAACCAATGGGCCGTTGTGGGGCGGCGTGATTAACCGGTCAGGTTCGCGAGGCAACAGCAAGTCGGCCGACTCGTCCAAGTCCGCAGGCGCAACCGCCAACAATGAGAACGACGCGAAAGACAATCCCCTGTTGCAGGTTCTGAAAGACAAGATCCTGCCGGATAAGGAATCGCTTCAACCGCTCGAAGGTTTGCTGTATTTCCCGCTGGATGCCAAAAAGGTGAAGGAGAAGGATTTGGCGATCATCTACAAGGGGCAGGCCGGTCGGTTGGAGATGGAATTTATCAACCCGAAGTAGAACTCATCAGAGAGAAAAGGGCCGGCTAGGGAAGCCGGGCAAAATAGAAAAGGGCCGGCTAGGGAAGCCGGGCAAAATAGAAAAGGGCCGGCTAGGGAAGCCGGCCCAGTGCACCATAGGGGGAAAAACTTACTTTACGGATTCGACGGTCAAGGAATCTCCGCTCAGAGATCCGTCGATGGTGACCTTCTTGCCAAGGAACGGCGTGACTTTCTCTTTCGACGCGGAGTCGATCTTCAGAACCTTGTTGTCCGAGGTAACCAGGACCGCTTCAGCTCCGCCCTTCACGCACTTCTGGGCGCAGGCCACATCTTTTGCGGTGGCATTGACGTGCTTCGCGCCGCAATTTGCGTCGGAAACCGTCCCACTGAACTGGGCCGCGAACGCGGACATGGAAACGAGAGCAAACAATACGAGGGTTTTCTTCATGGAACTTCCTCCCGCCAGAATGAATCTGGACTAGTCGGTAGTGTATCACCATTTAGCCGGTTTTGGCGGGAGCCAAACGGCAGATCACCACTTCACATGCTTAGCGTCTCGCCACAACCGCTCTAAATCATAGTAAACGCGAGTCTTCTCGGAGAAGATGTGGACCAAAAAGTCACCGTAATCTATCAGCACCCACTCTGCGTTGTGGTAGCCTTCCACGCTCGATGGAACCTCGCCCTGCTGCTTGCCCTGAAGTTCGATTTCGTCGGTAATCGCCTGTATTTGCCGTGTGTTAGCGCCAGTGCAGATCAGGAAATAATCGGCGAAGGAGCTGACCTCGCGGAGGTCCAGCACCACGATATCGCGGGCTTGTTTGGACTCGGCGGCGCGAACGGCGGAAAGCCAAAATGGTTCCGGAGAATGGAGTTTTTCGGGCCGTCCCAGGTAACGTGGTCTCCTGCGAGTATCGTACTACAATAGAGGAGATTTGATGAAGTTATTGCTGTTGCTCATGGTGGGAATTTTGGCGTTCGGGAGCTCCGAATCGCCCCAGGTCGCCGAGGCCCGCCGTCAGTGGGATCAAGTCCGCCAACAAGTTGCCGCAGGATTGCTGCCGGCCGCGAAGCTCCAGGAAGCGCAACAAGCCATCGACGACGCGGCCGACCAGGAGGTGCTCGACGAAACCCTGTACGGGAAAATGCACGTCGAGGATCTGAATCCGGCGCAAGCCTCCGAGATGACGGCCGCCGCGCAGCGCAGGGTCGATCGGATCGAACAGCAGATCGAGCACGGAACGATTCTGATATCGAATGGATCGGCGCCGGCGCGCTTCAATGACCCGTTAGAGGCGGAACTGGCCCGGCGCGAACAGGCGCTCCATCAAGCTAAGGACCGCGCGACACTGGTCGAGAGCATCCTCAACATGGCCAATGAGGAAGCCGCCGCGGCGGAATCGACGCTGCCAGTCGACAAGAAAGTCGAAGAGATTTTCGCCGGCGATCAGCGGCTGGCGCCGCAGGACATCAAGAACATCACCCTCGCCTTCGAGAAGAAGTTCGACAAGCCGCTTCCGGTGAGCGCGCGCGGAGAGACTGCCGTGCATCGGGCTTTGGGATTCGATCATACCGGCCGCATCGATGTGGCCCTGGCGCCTGATTCGACCGAGGGGACCTGGCTACGCAAATATCTGGAATCGCGGGACATCCCGTATTACGCCTTCAGAGCCGCAGTCCCCGGGAAAGCTACCGCGGCACACATACACATCGGTCCGGGAAGCACCCGGCTTCGTGTGACCGACTGACGCGATATACGCCGCTATACTGAAAATTGAGTCTTCCCAACAAAGAGATCATTGGCATCGACCTCGGGACCACCAATTGCGCGCTGGCATTTTCACGCGGCGAGACGGTGGAAGTCTTCCCGATTTCACAACTTGTAAATCCGGGCGAAGAACGTGAGGAGCCGCTGCTGCCGTCGTTTCTATTCCTCGAAGGCGATCTGCCGGTGGTGGGCGTCCTCGCGCAGAAGAAGGGACTCGAAAACGCCGGACGGCTGGTATCTTCGGCGAAGTCCTGGCTGAGTCACGCGGGGGTCGATCGTACGGCGGCGCTTCTTCCCCCGAACGCACCGGAAGGGGTCGCGCGGATCTCGCCGGTGGAGGCTTCGCGACGTTATCTGGGACATCTGCGCGAAGCCTGGAACAGGAAATTCCCGAAAGCGCCATTCGACAAACACCAGGTTCTGGTGACCGTGCCCGCCTCATTCGACGCGGTGGCGCGGGACCTGACTCTCAAGGCCGCTGAAGATGCTGGGTATCGCGAGGTGATCCTGCTCGAAGAGCCGCAGGCTGCTTTTTACGCCTGGATTGAACGGCATCCCGACTGGCGCGAACGGGTCGGAGTCGGCGATCAGATTCTGGTGATCGACATCGGCGGCGGCACCACGGATTTCACGTTTGATCGCCGTGCGGGAAAATGCCGGCGAGCTCGCGCTCGAACGCGTCGCGGTGGGCGATCACATCCTGCTGGGCGGCGATAACATCGATATCGCGCTGGCGCATCACGTTGCCCAACAGATTCCGCAGAAACTGGACGCAATTCAGTTCCACGCACTGTGGCAGCAATGCAGGGTAGCCAAGGAAAAGCTGCTCGCTTCGGAGAATACGGCAAAGGACAATGCCGATCACCATTCTCGGGCGCGGCACGGGCCTGGTAGGCGGAACGATCAAGACCAAGCTCAAGCGCGACGATATCGATCGCATTCTGCTCGACGGATTCCTGCCCGCGGTTTCGATAGACGAAGTTCCGCAACGCCGTCGCGCAGGTCTGGCCGAGATCGGGCTGCCCTACGCCGCCGACGCCGCCATCACCCGGCATCTCGCGCATTTTCTGAAGCGCCAGCAGGCCACGCCGACCCATGTCCTGTTCAACGGCGGCGTGTTGCGAGCGGACCTGATCCGCCAACGTGTTCTCGAAGTTCTGAACGCCTGGCTGCCTCGCCCGGTGACCGCCTTAATGGGCGAGGATCTGATGCACGCGGTAGCGCGCGGAGCCACGTATTACGGGCTCGCCCGCCAGGGCAAAGGCGTGCGGATTCGCGGCGGCGTGCCACGGAGCTACTACATCGGCATCGAGACGGCGATGCCGGCCGTGCCCGGCTTCCCCGCTCCGCTGAAGGCGCTGACGGTCGCGCCGTTCGGGATGGAAGAAGGCACCGGCCACAAATTCCCGGATCGCAGTCTTCGCGCTGACCGTGGGCGAGCCCGCGCAGTTCCGGTTCTTCCAATCGTCCACCCGGAAAGACGACGCCCCGGGATCGATGATCGAGGACGTCGGCGACGATTTCGAAGAGCTCGCGCCGATTGAAGTTCTGCTGCCGGGCAAGCCGGGAGAAGCGGTGCCGGTGACGCTGGAAGTCCTGGTCACCGAAACCGGGGTGCTGGAGCTGTGGTGCGCCGCTGTCTCCTCGTCCAAAGAAGACGGCCGCCGCTGGAAGCTCGAGTTCAACGTGCGGGGCGATTCCAAAGCAGCGGCATGAAGATCGTCTGCGCGGGCGAGATTCTTTTCGATCTCATTCGCGGCGAAGAGCACCTGGGCGGGGCTCCGCTCAACTTCGCGGTGAGCGCGCACCGGCTGGGGCACGAAGCGATTCTCATCAGCGCGGTGGGTAATGACGAGCGCGGCGACCAAGCCGTGCGGCAAATCGAAAAACTCGGTCTGTCGACGGAATTCATCCGCCGGATCCCGCACTCGACGGGAATCGTGACGGTCACATTTGCACTCTCAGGCGAGCCTGACTATGAAGTCCATCGTCCGGCGGCGTACGATTTTCTGGAAGCTCCACCGCTCGAAGCGGACTGGGTCTATTACGGCACGCTGGTCCAGACGAATCCGCGGGCGCGCGCGGAGATCGCGAAGCTTATCGCCAGGATTCCGAATCGCTTCTACGATGTAAATCTGCGCAAGGATTCCTATAGCCCGGAATTGACGCGGGATCTGCTGCGTCAAGCAACCGCGATCAAGATGAATGCGGAGGAAGCTGCAATTTTAGGATTCCAATTTCCACCGCTTCCCTCGGTGGCGGCTCACGCGCGGTTTGTCGCGATCACCAATGGGGCGGACGGATGCGAGGTGATGATTGACGGGGAACGCGCCCAAGCGGCCGGGATTCCAGTGGACGTCGCCGATCGGGTGGGAGCCGGAGACGCGTTCGCCGCGGCGTTTCTGCACGGAATCGTCCAGGGATGGAGCGCGAAAGAGGTGGCCCTATACGCAAATCGGGCCGGCGCGCTGGTAGCGAGCCGGCCCGGTGCGATTCCCGACTGGAAACGCGAGGATCTGGATTACCAGTCCGCGCGAATTCCGAGCTGAAGGAGCCGTCCCTCCAGCACCGTCGAAACGGGAGACAGCGAAGGAACCGTGGTCACCATCCCGAGCGAATTTACCGCGGCGGTGGCGTTGATACTGGTCACGTTGCGAGTGTTGAACACGTTGTTCGCCTCGGCCAGCAGCTTGGCCCGAATGAACTCGCCGTGCGAAAAGACCGTGCGAGTGTAGCGCATATCCACCTGATACAGGTTGCTGGTACGGAGTGTGTCGCGCGGCGTGTACAAGGGACGCTGCACGGCGGCTCCGAGAGGATCATTGTTCAGGTTCTGATTGGCAGTGATGTTTTGCGTGTCGCCCGTGGCCAGGTTGGCGAGAATCGTCAACTCGTTGCCGTTAGCCAAACGGTTCATCCAGCGATTCTCCAGCTTGAACTGCGGCGCGAGATAGGCGCTCATGTTGAAAGCCTGAGGGCGGTTCACCCAGCTGTTACCGTAATCGTTAGCGCGATTGAACGGGTCGGAAATCACCTGGCTCTGTTCGAACCCGTTGGCGTCCGGAGCATCGCTGATCGAATGCGACCAGGTGTAGTTCGCGCTCAGCGTCAGTCCATCCGTCATGCGATGTGTCCAGGTGACCAGCATCGCGCGATAGTTTGCGCTTGCGCCGACATCGGCGAGCTGGATTCCGTTGAACTGCGGATACAGTCGCGTGCTGGCGCTGACGGTCTTGGAGAAGATCGGCCGGCCGTCGGCCAGATAACCGGTCGGATTGATCAGATTCATGTCGCGCAAATATTCCTGGTCGCGAGCGCCAGTGTTTACAAACCCGAGCAGGATCGAATCGTTCTTGCTCAGCTCACGCTCCACCTGAACGCTGGTGTTGATCGTGTAAGCATTCTTGAAATTCGGCGTGACCGCGTAGATATTCTGAATGCCCGGGGCCGCGCCCGGAAGGAAGTTAAAGACGTTCGGGAAAGCCGGAGCGCCGCGTGGACGGGGTCGCGCCACCCGGAAGCGTATCGACGAAAGCACGGCTCGATCCGTCATTCGCGATGGCGTTGTACCAGGTGTTGGTCGGCGGAGCTTCATAGAAAATGCCCGAGCTGGCGCGGATCACGGTCTTTGGCGTCATCTGATACGCGAATCCGAGCCGGGGAGCCCAGTCCCGGTTCGAAGTGTTGAAGCTGCGGGTATAGGCGAACGGCGCGTTGGCCTCGCCGGACGGAGCCTGGAAGCGGTCCCAGCGGATTCCGTAAATCATGATCAGCTTCGAACGTGATCTGCCAGCTGTCCTGCAGGAACAGATCGTAGAAATACGACTTATACGACGCGCCCGGCGTGCCCAGCACCGTCGAGAATTGAGTATAGCCGTAGGGACTGGAGCCGCTCTTGGCGGCCAGGTAAGCCGCGATGTTCGGAAACGTGTACTGGCTGTACACGTCGCCGACCTGATTGTCGTTATTTTCCTGCCAGCCGATGCCGCCCTTGATCGTATGGGTGCCCATGATCTTGGTGAAGTTGTCGCTGAAGCTGGGGATCTTCTCGGCGAAGCGATCGCCATTGGCCAGGGTTCCGTTGAACGTGGCGATACCGGTGATGGTGATCACAGGACCCGGTCCGGTCAGAGGATCGGCCAAGTGCAACTCATTCCGGTACGGTTCGGAGGCGCGAAATTCGTTCAGAGTGGTGGCGTTGAACGTGGTCAGCAACTGCAAGCCGCCGACGTGGGCGCGGTCGTGAAAGTCCGCCGCTGCGTTCAATGCGTTCAATCCGCCGTTGTCGGTGTTGAACGGATATTCATTGCGGAAGTAATCGTAGCGGGCGAAGAGCTGGTTCTTCGAGTTGATGCTCCAGTCCGCGCGGAGGTCCACAAATTGTACGTGCTGGACGGTTGGCGCGGTCGAAAGCAGCGAATCGGCAATCCCGATCTGCGCCGCGTTGGATGGGCTGATGGTCGTCGGCACCGGTGTGCCTCGCAACAGATGTTCATAGGCGCCGAAGATGAAAAGCTTGTCCTTCTTGATCGGTCCGCCGGCATTCATCGAATAGTCGTGCAGATCGATGCTCGAATTGGCCTTGTTGGAGGGCAACAGAATCGTGCGCGCTACGCCGTCCGGAGGACGGCCGATGAAATAAAACTCACCGTGAAACCGATTGCTGCCGGAGTTGGTGATGACGTTGTAAATATCGCCGGACGTCTGGCCAAATTCCGGAGCAAACAGATTCGAAACCGCGCTCACTTCACGGACATAGCTGTCGGAAATCGCGAACAGGCGAAGGCCATAGCGGTCGGTTTCCGTATCCACCATTCCGTCGAGCTGATAGTTGATGCGATCGAGCAAACCGTTGGTGTTCAGAGTACGCGGAATGCCCAGTTCGGGATTCGGATGTCCGCTGACACCTGGCTGAAAAATAATAAAATTGTACGGATTCCGCGAGGTCAACGGCAGATTATCGACTTCCGCCTGGCTGATCGTCCGGCCGGTGGAAACGCGCGACGGCTCAATGACCGGCGCGCCGCCGGTAACTTCGATCGTCGTCGACACCTGGCCCACTTGTAAAGCGGCGTCGATCACGCCCTCGGTTCCCGCATTCAGCACCACTCCGGGGTGGCTCTGGGCTTGAAAGCCCTCTTTCTTGATGTTGACCGTGTAGGTGCCAAGCGGCAGGTTAGGAATGACGAAATAGCCTTCGTCATTGGATTGAACGTCGCGAGTATAGCCAGTGGCGCCGTTGAGAACGGTCACGGTGGCGGCGGGCACAGCGGCTCCAGCCGGATCGGTGATTCGTCCACGGATACTGCCATTGATTGCCTGAGTCTGGCCAAACGTTAGTTGAACTGCGAGGAATAACAACAGGCACACTGAGCCTGTGACGCGAGCAAAAAGGCTCGACTTTGACATGATGGAATCTCCCTCAAATACCCTCAAATTAACTGCTTACGAAAACAACCCCTATGGCTCTACTGTATCATAAAGTAAAATGGTGCACGGACAGGTGGTTCTGCACCGTTAGATCATGAGACATCGATATCGGATTCAAACAACTGTAACCATTGTGATACTTGCAGCCGGCGCATATGCCGGACTGAGCCTGGCGCAGGCTCCAGCGACGTCGACCGCGCCGAAAATTGCGGCATCGACCGATGCCGTACCGGTTCCTCCGGATCGAGGGGCGGCGGGTTTGTCGCGCCTTCTCCGCGAGTTACAGACTCGGGCCAGCCTTCTGATGGTGACGGCGCATCCGGACGACGAAGACGGCGGCATGCTGACCTACGAATCGCGTGGCAAAGGCGCGAGGGTCGCGATGCTGACGCTCAATCGTGGCGAAGGCGGGCAGAACGTCATGTCCATGGATTATTACGATCGCGCTGGGACTGGTCCGCACGCAGGAATTGCTCATGGCCGATCGGTATGAAGGCGTCGACCAGTATTTTTCGCGGGTGATCGACTACGGGTTTTCGAAGACGCGCGAAGAGGCGCTCGAAAAGTGGGATCACGAGCGGGTTCTGTCCGACGCCGTTCGAGTGGTACGGATGGTCCGTCCGCTGGTGGTGACTTCGGTGTTCGTGGGAGCCGCGACCGACGGTCACGGCAATCATCAGGTAGCGGGACAGATGGCGCAGGAAGTTTTCATCGCTGCGGGGGATCCGACCAAGTTTCCCGAACAGATCCGCGAGGGGCTGAGGCCGTGGTAGCCGCTGAAAGTTTACGCCCGGGTGCCGTTCTTCCAGATCACCAAAGAGGGGATGTACGATTACGCCACCGATAAGTTCGTGCCGGTCAAATTTTTCGATTACGTGAATCAGACATGGTCCACGACGCGACCTGCGACGACGCTAGCAGATTCCCGAGGGCACGCCTGCTCCCGCGCTGGGATTGACGTTCCTGCAGGTCGCGCGCGAAGGGCTCGGATTTCAGAAAACGCAGAACGGGGGCGGCATTGTTCCGACCCCGGGTCCGCTCGAGAGCGCGTATCATCGCTACGGATCGCGGGTTCAATCGGCGGAGCACGAGAATTCGTTCTTTGACGGGATCGACGTGACCGTCAACGGGATCGCGACGCTCGCGACCGGGGACACGAAATTCCTGAAGGACGGACTGGCGGAGATTTCCAGGTTTTCGGGCGATGCGATGCGGCAGTACCAGGTGGAACGGCCGTCGTCGATCGCGCCAGTGCTCGCCGATGGCCTAAAGGCCACGCGAACGTTGATCGAACAGGTTCATTCGAGCTCGATCGGCGGGAAGGGCGACGTGCTGTTCGAGCTGGATCAGAAAGAACAGGAGTTCGAAAGAGCGCTGGCGATGTCGCTGGAGATTTCGTTTGAGACCAACGTGGCGACGGAACAACCTCCGGCGCGTGCCGGCCGGGCAGGACGCGGCGGCGCTCCCAGCGCGGCGGACGCGGCATTCACCGCGGCGCGTGGCGCTTTCATGGGCCGCGGACCAACGTTCACCATCGCGATCCCGCGGCAGAGCTTCGCGGTCGATGCATCGATTTACAACGAGGGTCCGGAAGCGGTTGCGGTCCAGAGCGTCGACGTGGTTCCATCCGACGGCAAGAACTGGAATGTTCACGCGACCGGAGAATCGCCACACGACGCCGCAGCGGGCAAAGATACGATCTGGCAATTCGGCGTGACCGTTCCCGCCGACGCGGCGATCACGCGTCCGTATTATTCGCGTCCCGACGAGGAGCAGCCCTACTACGACATCAACGATCCGCGGTATCGAAACCTGCCGGTCGGTCCATATCCGCTGTCAGTCCGCGCCACGGTTTCGTATCACGGCGTGCCTTTTGAAGTGGCGCAGGTAGTCCAAACCAACGAGCGGATTCCGGGAATCGGCCTGGTACAGAATCCGCTGCTGGTGGCCCCGGCGATTTCGGTATTCGTTTCGCCGGCGGCCGGCGCGGTGCCCATGGGATCGAAATCGTTCTCCTTCACCTGCACGGTTCACAGCAACGTAAAAGGTCCGGCGCAAGGCACCTTGCGATTGAAGCTTCCAGAAGGCTGGCATGCGAAACCGGCCGAGGCTCCCTTCTCCTTCGCGCGCGACGGCGAAGATCAGAGCATGATGTTCGAAGTGGAACCCGCCATGATGAAGTCCGAGCCTTATACCATCACGGCAGAAGCCGACTATGACGGGCATTCCTACACGGAAGGCTATGCCCTGACCGGCTATCCGGGGCTGAGGCCTTATCCCTTCTATCGAGCGGCGACCTACAAAGCCGTCGGCGTGGGAGTGAAGACCGCTCCCGGCCTGACCATCGGATTCCTGCCCGGCACTGGCGATGACGTGCCGAAGGCGCTCGATAATCTGGATCAAAATGTTCGGACGCTGTCGAGCACGGACCTCACTTCGGGCGATTTGAGCAAGTACGACGCGATCATCCTGGGAACCAGAGCGTACGCGGTGCGCGCGGATCTGAAAGCGGCCAACGGTCGCCTGATGGATTACGTGAAAAACGGCGGCGTCCTGATCGTGCAATACAATTTGCAGGACTTCGATCACGATTACGGTCCGTATCCGTTTGTGCTGGGTCCGAATCCGCAGAAAGTGGTGGATGAGACGTCGGAGGTGACGGTGCTCGATCCGAACAATCCAGCGCTAGGGTGGCCGAACAAGATCACCGCCGCGGATTTTAAAGGCTGGGTCGAGGAACGCGGCCACGGCTTCCTGCGCAGTTGGGATCCGCGCTACACCCCGCTGGTGGAGACGCACGATCCGGAACAGGATCCGCAAAAAGGCGGCCTGCTGCTGGCGCGTTACGGCAAGGGATTTTATATCTACGACGCCTTCGCGCTCTATCGCCAGTTGCCGAACGGAGTCCCGGGCGCGTATCGGTTGCTGGCCAACCTGGTGAGCCTCGGAAAGAATCCCGAGTGGAAGTGAATCACGCTTTGTGAGCTCACCGGATACCGATAGTACACTTGAGTTAACAGGAGCCACTATGGCTAATCAGAAATCTTTTATTATCCGCGGCGCGTTGTTTTTCGGATGCCTTGCCCTATGTCTGGCGCAGGGCGGCTGGCAGACGGCCACGGTGCTGCCGAGCGTCGATTTTTCCGGGCTCACGACGGCCCAACGCGGCATCGCGCTCGAGGCGATGCGGGCGGAGAAATGCACCTGCGGATGCGATATGAAGATCGCCCAGTGCCGCCTCGAAGATCCGTCCTGCGCCTACAGCAAGCGCCTTGCATACACGGTGGTGAAGGATGCGGCGGCGGGCAAGAAACTCGCCGAGATTCGCGCGGAGCTGGTAAAGATCGCCAACACTCCTCCGCCGGTGCTGGATGAGCAGCCGACCAGGATTTCGATCGCCGGCGATCCAGTGCGCGGGCCGGCCAATGCCAAGGTAACGATCGTCGAGTTTTCCGATTTTCAGTGCCCGTATTGCGCGGCGGCGACGGTGGAAGTGGCGAAGATCCTGAAGCAATATCCCACCAACGTCCGGCTCATCTTCAAACAGTTCCCGCTGGATATTCACTCCCAGGCTCATGTCGCGGCGGAAGCGGCGCTGGCGGCGCAGGCGCAGGGGAAATTCTGGGAATTGCACGATCGCATGTACGCGCATTTCCGCGAAATCAACAAGGTCCGGATTCTGGCTTGGGCCAATGAAGTGGGCCTGGATTTGAACCGCTTCCAGGCGGATCTGAATTCGCACAAGTATGCGGCGCGAGTCGATTTCGAGGAGCAGGAAGGCGAGAAGGCGGAAGTGGCAGGGACGCCGACCTTCTTCATCAACGGACGGAAGCTGAACGCCGCGTTCGACGTGGCGACGGTGAGTCCGTTGATCAATGAAGCGCTCAAGCGCTAAGCCTATAATGGTGGGTGTCTCAAGCCACCAACGCCTTCATCGAGCAAAATAAAGATCGCTTTCTAGAAGAACTGAAGGAATTTCTCCGCATCCCCAGCATCAGCACTCTGCCCGAGCATGCCGGCGAGGTGCGGCGCGCCGCTGAGTTCGTCGCCGCGAGCCTGCGCAAGGCGGGACTCGAAAACGTCGAAATCATTCCCACCGCAAAACATCCGCTGGTTTACGCGGACTGGATGCACGCGCCCGGCAAACCGACGGTGCTGTGCTACGGACATTACGACGTTCAGCCGCCGGATCCTTTGGAGCTGTGGGTTACACCGCCGTTCGAGCCGGCGATTCGCGACGGCAACCTCTACGCGCGCGGGTCATGCGACGACAAGGGACAGATGTACATGCACGTCAAGGCGATGGAAGCTTTGCGCGCGGTCAATGGAACGCTGCCGGTCAACGTGAAATTTCTGATCGAAGGCGAAGAAGAAGTCGGCGGCGAATCGGTCGCGAAATACGTCGCCGAGAATCCGAAGAAGCTCAAGGCCGACGTCGCGCTGGTTTCCGACACGTCGCTGTACGCGGAAGGCATCCCGACGCTGTGCATCGGATTGCGCGGGCTCATCTATACCGAAATCGTGGCGCGAGGTCCGGCTCGCGATCTGCACTCCGGAGTTTATGGCGGCGCCGCGCCGAACGCGGTGTTCGGTTTGGTGGAACTGTTGGCGAAGCTGAAAGACGCCAATGGCAGGATTCAGATCCCCGGAATGTATGACGATGTCGAAGCGCCGGCGCCCGCGGAAAAAGCGAGCTGGGCGGCGCTGCCGTTCGACGAAAAGGAATTTCTGAAGGACGAAGTCGGTTCGAATCGTCTCACCGGCGAACCGGGATTTTCGGTGCTGGAGCGCACCTGGGCGCGGCCGACGCTCGAAGTACATGGCATCGCGGGAGGATTCACGGCGGCCGGCGCGAAGACCGTGATCCCGGCGACGGCCACCGCGAAAGTCAGCATGCGGCTGGTTCCCAGGCAGGATCCGGACAAGATCATCGCGGCTTACAAGAAATTCGTCGCGGCGTGCACACCGGCGGGGATCGAGACGGAGGTGCGTATCTTGAGCTCGGGGCCGGCGATCAGCGTGAATCCGGATCACCCGGCGATCAACATCGCCGCGCGGGCGTTCAAGGATATCCTGGGGCGCGAGACGGTGTTCATCCGCAGCGGCGGCTCGATTCCGATTGTGGGCGATTTCGCGACGCATCTCCACATCCCGACCATCCTGATGGGCTTCGGCCTGCCGGATGACGGGCTACATTCGCCGAATGAGAAGTACAAGGTCGCGAACTATTATCAGGGGATCATGACGATCGCCCATTTCCTGGAAGAGTACGGACGTTCGTAACCGGCTCGCTGTCGATCGGGATGGGCGTGGGAACGTCGCCGCGCAGCCGGGCGCAGCGCGAGCGGAAATCGTGCAGGCGGAATTGGGGATTCGGAAGCAGTGCGAATCTGCGGCGGATCTCGTTCTCGGCGCGACGGAACAATTCCAGATCGAACTGATTGAACCGCGCCAGGTCTTCGTAGAGATCGGCGCCCCATAAGCGGATCAGACGCTCGGTGGATCGGGGCGCGGCGCGGGTCACATTCTGGGGGACGTACTCGAGCGAGACGCGCCGAAACGCGGGCTTCAGGAAAGATTCAGCGGTGGTCAGGCTCTCATCGAACATTTCCACCAATCCGGGAATCGCGACGTCGGCGAAGATTTCCGTGGCGCGGTCCGATCGTAAGGATGGGCGGGGCGCGTGAAGGCTCCCGCGCGGGCGATCTGCATCACCTGAACGTTGCCGATCATGTGCGGCGCTTCCCGGATCAGCGCGCTGAAGAACTGGCGCGGATTCATCTGCCGAGCAAGGACGTGGAGAAAATCGACGGAAGGAATGCCGCGCGAATAGCGATACAGCGAATCCAGGCGCTCCAGCGGGTGGCGCAAGAAGAGGCAATCGAAGATTACCGTATGCCGGATGGCGGGTTTAGGATAGCGGAGGTGGTGGCTGGAGACCGCGGTCACACCCGGATTGCGGCGGAGAAACCGCTCCAGATCGCGCCCGTCGAGGGTGGAAGACGCGTGCGGCCCGTGAAGCGTGGCGAATCCACCGCCGAATTCGCGTTCGAGAATCGCTTCGATGGTGCTGCCGCCATTCTTGAAGACGTGATAGTGCAGGATCACGAACCGCTGCGCCGGCGAGCCGATAATCGCATCGAGCCGCATCTTACAAACACTTGAACGCCGGAATTCGAAGGAAAGTTGCGTTCAAAACTACTGAGACGAGCGTGTCCGATGAAAGTTTTACACCGCGCCTTATAATGAAGAGTACTTCGCAGGTCCGTGGACGATTACCCATTTCCTTGAACAAAACAGCCAGGAACAGCGCCGCGAGCCCTGCCGTTCAATCCGGGCAATCCGAAAGTGTGGTCCGTTCGGCAGGGATCGTTTCGGTAGCGGTGGGGATGAGCCGTCTGACTGGGTTGCTGCGGGAAAGCGTCATGGCGCGGCTGTTCGGCGCCGGGCTGACTTATGACGCGTTCATGCTCGGGTTCCGAATCCCGAACCTGACGCGCGATCTGTTCGCGGAGGGAGCGCTTTCGAGCGCGTTCGTCCCGATCTTCACCGAGTATCTTTCGACGCGCAGCAAGGAAGACGCCGTGCGCCTGGTGAACCTGGTGGCCACGGCGATCATCATTGTGGTGGGCGGATTGTGCGCGCTCGGGATGATTTTCGCGCCGGTGTTGGTGCACTTGCTGGCGCCCGGATACACCGAAGTGCCAGGGAAATTCGAACTCGCGGTGACCATGACGCGAGTGATGTTTCCGTTTCTGCTGGTAGTCGCGCTGGCGGCGCAGGCCATGGGCGTGCTGAACGCATCGAATCGATTCGGCGTGCCCGCGCTCGCGTCGACTTTTTTCAATCTTGGCTCGGTTACGTTCGGAATCCTGCTGGGCGTGGTGTTCGGCCCGTCGCTGCATCTTTCGCGCATCGAAGGAATGGCGGTGGGGGTGGTGCTCGGCGGCATGCTCCAGCTCGGCTGGCAGTTGCCCAGCATGTACCGGCTCGGTTTTCATTTTCATCCCACGCTCGACTGGTCCGATACCGGGCTGGTGCGCATCATGCGGCTGATGGTGCCGGCGATTCTGGGCAACGCGGCGGTGCAGATCAACGTGATGGTCAACACCAACTTCGCGTCCACTATTTTCGATCCGCATCGCGGCTTCGACGGGCCAGTGAGCTGGTTGAGCTACGCGTTCCGGTTCATGCAGCTGCCGCTCGGGTTGTTCGGAGTGGCGATGGCGTCGGCGACCTTGCCGTCGATCTCGCGCAGCGCGGCGGCCGGCAATCTGGACGAATTTCGGCGTACGCTTTCGAAGTCGCTGGGCATGGTGTTTCTGCTGACGGTGCCCTCGTCGGTGGGATTGATCGTGCTGGGGAAATCCATCATCGGAGGCATCTATCAGGGCGGACGATTCCAGGTTTACGATACCCAGCAGACCGCGATCGCGTTGTCGTGTTATTCGATCGGGCTGGCTGGCTATGCCGCGCTGAAGGTGTTGAATCCGGCGTTTTACGCGTTGGGCGACGCGCGCACGCCGATGATCGTGAGTCTGTGCTCCATCGGGATCAACTTCGCCACCGCGATCACCATGATCCGCGTCTTCCATCTGCGGCAGGCCGGTCTGGCGCTATCGACCTCGGCCGTCGCGCTATTTGGATTTGTGGTGCTGTTCGCGATCCTCCGCCGTCGAATCGGAGGAGTGCACGGCCGCGATCTGGCCTGGGGCATCGTGAAGGTGGCGATCGCGTCGGTGGCGATGGGGGCGGTGGTGGCGGTGACCACGCGCGTGATGGAAGCGCGCGTGGGAGTTTCCCAGTTCGCGCGGTTGGCGGACCTGGCGGTATCGATCCCAACGGGCTTGCTCGTGTTTTACGTTTGTTGCCGGTTGTTGGGCGTGAGTGAACTGGACCTGGCGATCCGCGCGTTCGCCGCGCCGATTCGACGCCGGCTGATTCGCAAAAATATTTCTTGACTCTGACGTTACGTCAGGCCTCAAGCTGTATCCATGCCGGCGACGAAACTATTTCAGGCTGCCGAATTCGCCGACCTCGCGGGGGTCACTGTCCGCGCGCTGCATCATTATGACCGGCTCGGGCTGTTGAAGCCGGCCCGGCGCAGCGCCGCGGGTTACCGGCTCTATAGCGAGGCGGATCTTCCTCACCTGGAACAAATCGTCGTGCTGAAGTTCCTCGGCTTGCAGTTGACGGAAATCCGGGACTTGTTGAAGCGGGACAAACAACCGTTGGAGCAGGTGTTGCGGCGTCAGCGCTTCGTGCTGGGCGAGAAACGGAGGCAACTGGATCGGGCGATACGAGCCATAACGGCGGCCGAGCGCGCGATCCAATCTGGCAAAGCCTCTGGCAAAGACTCCGGCAAAGACTCGGACAGCAGCTTATTCACAAAGATTATTAAGGAGATTGGCATGCAAAACGAAACAGACTGGTCGCGAAAGTATTACAGCGACGAGGCGAAGGCGAAAGTCGACGAGCGCCAGAAGCAGTGGTCGCCGGAGCTTCAGGAAAAGGTGACGAAGGACTGGAACGATCTGTATCGCGATATCGAGGCGTCGCTCAAAGAGGATCCGGCGAGCGCGAAAGCACAGGCTCTGGCGGCGCGCTGGAAAAAATTGCTGGAGGGCTTCACCGGCGGCGACCCGGAAGTTCAGAAAGGCCTGAATAAGATGTGGGCGGATCAGGGGAATTGGCCGTCGAATATGAAGCAATATCAGGTCCAGCCGGAAATTCAGGATTTCATCGTCAAGGCGATGAAGATCGCGAAGCCCTAGCAAATCAGGGGACGTTTCGAGCGGCTCCATCCTTCATTTCTGCTTAAGAAACGTTCCGCGGTTCAACTCGTCGAAAGCTTCGCGAAGCTGATCCTGCGTATTCATCACGATCGGTCCGTACCAGGCAACGGGTTCCTGAAGAGGCTTTCCCGAGACCAGCAGGAAGCGGATTCCGTCCTCACCGGCCTGGACCGTCAGTTCATCGCCCGAGTCGAACAATACCAGGGATCGGTTGTCTGCTTCGGCGGGAGGAGCGGTATCCGCCCAACCGACCGATTCCGTGGGGACAGCCAGGGGACCGGAGGCATTGCAAAACTTGCCGTCGCCCGCGAAGACATAAGCAAACGCGTGGCGCGACGTTTCGATAGGCAGGGTCTTTCGCGCGCGCGGTGGAACGGAAACGTCGAGATAAATGGGATCGGCCGCGATTCCGTCCACCGGACCGCGCTTGCCCCAGAACGATCCGCACACGATGCGGACGCTGGTGCCGTCGTCATCGGTGATGATGGGGATCTCCGGCGCCTTCACCTCCTGATAGCGAGGCGGCGTCATCTTAAGCGACGACGGCAGATTCGCCCACAACTGAAACCCGTGCATCCGGCCCTCAGCATCGCCCTTGGGCATTTCCTGGTGAATGATTCCACTGCCGGCGGTCATCCACTGGACGTCGCCGGCGGCGATGGCTCCTCGATTCCCCATGCTGTCGCCGTGCTCAACGGTACCAGCCAGGACATAGGTGATGGTCTCAATGCCGCGATGTGGATGCCACGGGAATCCGGCCAGATAATCGGCGGGAATGTCGTTGCGAAAATCGTCGAGCAGAAGAAACGGATCGAACTCGGAGGTATTGCCGAAACCGAAGGCGCGTCGAAGATGGACGCCGGCTCCCTCAAGGGTCGGCTTGGATTTGATGAGTCGCTTTACGGGACGAATGGACATAAGTTTGGCCGATGCTAGAACTCTACTATGCCAAATTGGATGCGTTCGCTCATCCGGTCGATGCTGGATGGAAGATCGGGGGAAGACGCCCGCCGGTCGCGCCGAATGGCATAGCTTTTTCGACTCAAGCGGATAACGCGGCGACGCTAGTGAGAGCAGGCGCCCTGCACAGGGAGCCCTTGAGTTGATAAAGTAGACAACAGAGCCCGAGTTGACAAGCACTCGCGGCTCGGCTATAGTTCTGAAGTACTGAATCTTCAACGGTTTGTCGGAGTTTGGGGCATGGCGAGCAGCGCAAATGAGAGGGATCTCGACGTAAACTTCTCCGTTGAAGAAGACCTCGAGCATCTCATTGAGGACTACAGCCATCTCGCTCCTCCTACGGAGGGCGAGCTGCTGCAGGGCCACGTCGTTAAGGTCACGCCGCAGGAAGTGATCGTCGATATCGGCTATAAGCTTGAAGGCGTTGTGCCTGTCGAGCAGCTTCGCCAGCCGGATGGAACCATTTCCGTAAAATCCGGCGACACCATCGACGTCATGATCGACCGGCACGGCGCACAGCCGGAAGGCTATGTGCTTCTGTCCTTTTCGAAAGCCAGCCGGCTGCGAATCTGGGACACGCTGGAGCGCGCCATGCGCGACCAATTGCTGGTTTCCGGGCGCGTACTAGAGCGGACTAAAGGCGGCCTGATGGTGGATGTTGGCGTGCCCGCGTTCATGCCGGGCTCGCAGATCGACACGCGGCCAATTCACGATCTGGATCAGTTCGTGGGTCAGGATATTCCGGTCAAGGTCCTGAAGATCAACCGGCGCCGCGGCAACGTGGTTGTTTCGCGCAAGATGGCGGTGGAAGAAGAGATGCTGGCGCGCAAGTCGACGGCGCTGGAGCATCTGTTCGAAGGCGCGGTGGTTGCCGGCGTAGTCAAGAACCTGACCGAGTACGGCGCGTTCGTGGATCTGGGCGGCATCGACGGCCTGCTGCACGTAAGCGACATGTCGCACGGCCGGGTGACCCATCCGAACGAGGTGGTGCGGGTCGGCGACGAGATCACGGTCAAAGTTTTGAAGTTCGACCGCGACAAGGAACGGATCTCGCTGGGCTTACGCCAGTTGAGTCCGGACCCGTGGGAAACGCTGCCGGACCGCTGCCCGCCGGGGAGCAAGGTGATCGGCCGAGTAATGAGCATTACCGACTACGGCGCCTTTGTGGAGATTGAGCCCGGCGTCGAGGGCCTGATCCACATCTCCGAAATGACCTGGAGCCGGCGGATGAAACATCCGAGCAAGGTGGTCAAGGTCGGCGATCAGGTGGAAGCGGTGGTGATCGAGGTCAAATCGAAAGAACGTCGCGTTTCGCTGGGGATCAAGCAGTTGGAAGCCGACCCGTGGACCACGGTGGCGGAACGCTACAGCATCGGTTCCGTGGTGGAGGGCCGGGTACGGAAGCTGGCCGATTTCGGCGCATTTCTCGAAATCGAAGAAGGCGTTGACGGGCTGATCCATGTCTCCGACCTTTCCTGGACCAAGCATGTGAAGCATCCTTCGGAGGTATTGAAGAAGGGGCAGATCATGCAGGCCGTCATTCTGAACATCGACGCGCCGAACCGGAGATTGTCGCTGGGTGTGAAGCAATTACAGCCGGACGCGTGGGAGAGTTTCTTCCGGTCTCATGAAGTGGGCGACCTGGTGCGCGGGCGGGTATGCCGCGCGGCGGCGTTCGGGGTCTTTGTGGAACTGGCGGCGGGCGTCGAGGCGTTGTGCCATAAATCGGAAGTGCCGCCGATGCCGGATCACGCCGCTCCGGCGGATTCTCCACTACCAATCGGCGACGAATACGACTTCAAGATCATCAAAATGAACGAAACTGAAAAGAAGATCGGCTTGAGCCTGCGGGCGGTGGCCGAGGAAGAAGAACGGACTCGCCTCGAGGATTATCAGCGCCAGGCGGCGGCCGCGACCATGACCATCGAAGAAGCCATGAGTTTACGAGGAAAAGGGGAGAGATGACCAAGGCGGAATTGATCGAAGAAGTCTCGCGCGTAGTCGAGATGACTCGGAAAGACTCCGAAGTGATCGTCGAGGCGATTTTTGACAGCGTGGTAAAAGCCCTGCGGGGCGGAGACAAGATAGAAATTCGGGGTTTCGGAAGTTTTCGAACCCGCCAGAGGCAGCCTCGCGTGGGGCGAAATCCGAAAACCGGCGCGCGCGTCGAGGTGCCTGCCAAACGCATTCCCTATTTCAAGCCAAGCAAGGAATTAAAGGATCTGGTGAACGACGAAGCGGCGGCGCCCGCGGGCGACGGCCAGCCTCCGGCGGCTCCTCAGAGCTGACGTTAGCAAGCGGCTGATGGATCATCTCTGGAGTCCCTGGAGATATCGCTACGTGTCGTCGATCGCTAAGGATCAGGGTTGTCTGTTCTGCCGGATCGCCGCGGAAACGGACGATAAAACCAATCACGTTTTACTGCGGGCGGAGCGGAATTTCGTTCTGCTGAACGCCTTCCCCTACACCAGTGGACATCTGATGATCGCTCCGTACGAGCACGTGGCGACGCTGGAGCAAGCCGACCCTGCGACGCTTCAGGAGACGATCCTGTTAGCCCAGCGAATGGAGGCGGCGCTACGCAAAGTGTACAGCGCGGACGGATTGAACCTGGGGTTCAACATCGGCAAAAGCGCGGGCGCTGGAATCGCCGGCCACATCCACATGCACGTCTTGCCAAGATGGACAGGGGATGTGAATTTCATGACCTCCATCGGCGAAACGCGGGTGCTGCCGGAGGATCTGGATACGACGTACGCGAAACTCGCCGAGTCGATCTCGTAACATGCGAATTGCGCTCATCGCTATGCTGAGCGGCCTCGCCCTAAGCGGGCAACAGACTGGAAGCATCATCGGCGCTGCAATCGATCCCGCCGGTGCGCTAATCATACAGGTCCGCGTAGTCGCGATCGGCGCGGATAAATCTTCGTTTGAAGCCAAAACGGATCCGCTCACGAACACCTTCACGATCCTTAATCTGCCGCCGGGCAATTACATCGTTCGGATCGAGTCTCCCGGTTTTGAAGGTGTATCGATCAAAGCCGAAGTTCGGCCGGGCGAGACAACCCGATTGCCGAAGGTGACTTTGGAAATCGCCACGATAAAACACGGATTGAACGGGCCTCCGGAAATGGTGGTGCCCCGTGTCGCTTTCAATCAAGGAGAGCAGCGCGTTGAGGGCGCAGTGTCGGACTTTCCGTCGGGCGTCGGGTTAGAACACGCCATCATCACGATACGGAACCTGCGTACCGGGAGAACCGCTGCGAAATCACAGACGGGCATCGGCGGGAGATTCTCGACGACGGCGCTTCCCCCCGGGCGCTACTCTCTGACCGCGCACGCGACGGGATACGCGGATTTCATCATCGATTCAATCGAGATCCGGCCGGGAAATACTTCGCGGATCGTCGAACCACTCGCCGTGCCGCGATGTTCGCCCGGCCACAAATGCGAACCTCGGCGAAAAACCGCCAGCGTCGCGCTGATGCTCTAAGGAACCTACTGAGCATCGCTCACATTTCCGTATTTTGTTCCAACGCGCACTTATCCGAAGGTGCTTAAGTTTCCAAGAGCACGACTGGCTGGTGCAACTTGCGGCCCGCCGACGCGAGGCCGCGATCGAACGTTACTAACGTGGCACCCAGACCTTGGCTCATTGCAAGCAGATAACAATCGCCGAGTGCCTTCGGTGACGACTGCCGAAGTACGGGACGCGTAGCCGCGCGGAACGCTCGGTCCAGTTCCGAGAGTTCTTCGCGAAATTCAACTCGAGTATCGTCTAACCATCGGTCGTAGACTTTCCAGGCTTGGCCGATCGTCGTCAGATCCGCGCCCATCACGGCGGACGTCGCCAGCAGACGCAGCAGCCCGAGTTGCGTGATCCGGCAAAATAAGAAACGATCGTCGTCTTTCCCGGAGAACCAATTCCAAGCGGCGTCGGAGTGCCGGTGGTTCGCCCAGCTAAGCGCGAGCCACACGTTAAGATCAGGCAAATAGGACGTCGTAGGGATTCTCCCGGTCCGGACTGCCAGGCGCGGGCTTTCCCTTTTTCCCTACCAGAGGCCCTCTCACATGCCGCGGCGATCGCGGCCGGAATTTACTTTCGATGGCGCCGGTAATCAGAGAACGGATGGAGGTGTGTTCCGCAACTGCCCGCTGGCGCAGTGTGGCATGGAGATCGTCTGGGATATCGATCGTCGTGCGGACGCTCATGCCATAATTATGGCACTATTATGCGGGGATCGCTGTGTAGCCACATCCACATTTTGCCAAGATGAAAGGACCGGAAAGTCCTACGGTCCACAAAAATCCGAACGATTGCATATGGCGATACATCCTTCCAAATCAAGACACTCGGTCATAAGCTGGCTGCTCGATTCTGATCCTTCGATCCGCTGGCAGGTGATGCGCGACCTGACCGATGCGGGGCCGAATGAGATTCGCGCCGAGCGTGAAAAAGTAGCGACGGAGGGCATGGGAGCGCGACTGCTCGCGCTCCAGGCGGCGGATGGAAGATGGAGCGGCGCTGCGTGGAATCGCGGGTGGAACTCCACCATGCACGCGCTGATGCTGCTGCGCGACCTGGGACTCGATCCCGCGAGCCCGCAGGCTCGCCGCGCAATCGGACTGGTCCGCGAAAAAGTGACATGGCTCGGATGTGCTCCGCCGGCGTGCCACAAGAATGCGTTCTTCGAAGGCGAGGTCGAGCCGTGCATCAACGGGCAGGTTTCCATGGCCGGCGCTTATTTCGGCGCGGATGTCCGCGGCATCATCGATAGGCTGGTCGCCGAGCAACTCCCCGACGGTGGTTGGAACTGCGAGGCCGAAAACGGGTCGACGCGGTCATCGTTCAACACCACCATCTGCGTGCTCGAAGCTCTGCTGGAGCACGAACGTGCCACCGGCAACGGCCCAAGGATTACCGAGGCTCGTCTCCGTGGCCAGGAATATTTGCTCGAGCGCCGTCTCTTCCGGCGCAAATCGACCGGCGAGGCGATCGAGCGGGACCGCAAGAGCGGCTCAGAGTGGACGCGCTTCGCCTTCCCCACCTGGTGGCATTACGACGTGCTGTGGGGGCTCGACTATCTACGCCGCGCAGGCGTCGCGCCCGACCAGCGTGTTGCCGAGGCGATAGATCTGGTCGCGTCGAAACAGAACGAGGACGGCCAATGGCTCCTCGAAACCGGGTACCCCGGCAAGATGCTGATCGAGTTGGATGAAGCGGTCGGCCGCCCCAGCCGATGGATCACGCTCCGCGCCATGCGAGTGCTCGACTGGTACTCGTCGCGAGTCTAACGCAGGGGTCTGCGTTGATTGAGCTCACTGTTGCGCGTTGGCTACTTTACGGTAAAGCGGAGGTTACGGGGCTCGTCCACTAGAGCTGCCGGTTCCGTCCGCCCGGTGGTGGGAACAGACGTACTGACAACTTCAATGTCCGTGTCATTGAGCCAGACCTCGCCGGGACCGTTGAGCAGCATGCCGAACACTATGTCAACGGCTGAATCGGGCACATCGAGAACCACCTGATAGCGTTGCCAGTCGGTGGTGCCCTTGATGGGGCGGTCTCCCATGTTGTCGAACGCCAGCATTTTCGCCGGCTCCCCTTTGCCATCGACGCGCATCCAAAGTCCCGCTACACGCGCGACATCCTGACTCTTGACATACCCGCTGAGGCGCACCCGCTTTCCACGGTAATTGGTTGCGGCGAAGGCCTGCATGAGCGTTCCGAAACCCTCTTGCGGGTCCCCCTTCGACTTGAGGTAGGCACTGGGGAGTCCGGCAAACGACGTTGCCAGATCTACGCCGGTATCGTAGTTCGCCGGTTTGGAACCCGCCAAGAACCATCCAGGGGGTGCGGCTGCAACGGCCAACCAGGCGGCGGCAAAAAGAACACGAAACCTGCACAAGTCTTTTTCATAAGCTCCCTTCCCTTAGATACGCGAAAAACCGGCAAATTGCGGTCCGATTATATCGAATTTCGCATCTGGTGCCCTGTTACCGCAGGTACAGCGAGTTCATGAAGAACTTGTACGCCCCGTGCGACTGGCCGCGCCACTGAGGCCGGAAGCCGAGCAGAATAACGTGCCCCTGGCCGTAATTGACCTCAAGCGCGGCGGCTTTTCCTTCCAGACGATCCGGCCCCGCGAGGTAGCCGCTCTCCAGCGGCGATCGTTCGCGAGCGTAGCGGGCCAGCACCGTTCCTTTAAAATCCGCCTTGGTATCGAACGCCGGCCCGCGCTCGAACATCACGATGGGGTCGGGCGAAAGTCCGGCGACCAGAGGATTTTTGGGATCCTCCAGGTGAATCTTCACGAGACACCCGGAGCAGAAGAACTGATTCGGATTCAATCCCGCAAGTGCATTGGTCACCGGTAGGTTGAACTGTTCGATGGCCCATAGCGACGCATTGTTAAACGCAACGATAGTGCCGCCCTGGTTGACGAAATCGCGAAGCTCATCCATGCCCTGCTGGCCGACGCCGCCGACGTAGCGCTCCGGAACGGCGCCTTCCCGATAGCCATCCATGATCGACCGCGCCTGCTGATCCGGGACTACGATCACGTCAAAGTGTTCGCGCAAATGGCCGGCCTGGATGTCGGCATTGTAGAGATTCTTGAATGGAAAATCGAACTGCTCAAAAATCCAGCGGGTCCAGCCTTCATCGATATTCGCCTGCCACGATCGATAAAGCCCGGTGCGCGCCGCCTTGATCGACTTGCCGCCTTCCTTGAGCGCGACCGGCTTCAGATGATTGCTCGAAAGAATCGAATCGCGCCTTCGACTTGTCGATGCCCCAGACCGAAATATCATCGCCATCGAAGGCGACGCTGCCTTTCGCCGCCAGGATTTCATTCACCGCGCGCAGACTCGCGTTTGCGTTGTGATTAAACGGCGCGGCCAGCCCGTTGATGGACTTTACCGGCTCCAGCGACTTGCGAAACTCCGCGGTGACCGGCGTGGTGACCTCATGAACCTCCACGTCCATCTGATACGGCAGAGTCCAGCCGGTGACGTCGTAGGGGCGCTGCGTCAAGGCCGGATACTTCTGCTGCTCGAAAATTTCCTTGACCAGTCCGGCGAAGGGCTGGTCCATCAGAATGACCCAGGCGTCGGGCTTGGTCGACTGGTGAACCTCGATCCCTTGCAGCATCAGCTTTTCCATCAACACGCCGGCCGTAGGAGCATCGTGCTGCTCGCGAGGAATGATATAGGCATAGGGCGGCTCTTTCTCGAATTTCTCGATGGTGTCGCGAGCGGCGCGATATTTGTTGTATTGCATCTGCTCGTGATATTTCGCCGCGAGGTCGAGCACCGCCATCGACGCGCCGTACATATACTTGCAGGCGTCGGACAACCGCCACCAGCCGCCTTTCCAGGGGCTCGCGTAGAGCATCTCGTTCTCCAGGCCCTGTCGAGCGGCCGGGAATTCATCCACCGTGTAAAAATGTGGCGTTGCGTATCGATACAGCGCGGTTTCCGTGAAAAAAGAAATGGTGTGGCGGAAATTGCCGATGTTGTCGAGATAACCCGGATACCAGACGTCGAAACTTTCCTGATGCATGGAGCCCGGCAGATCGTGCTGGTCCAGATACTGGGCGATGGTCATGCCGATCAGGTTCAGCCACCGCAGCATCAGCGGATGCATGTTGCTGGAAATCGGGTCGGCGAACGGCGGCAGATAGATCCGGCCCGGAAACGGCGCAGTCTGATGATGCGTGTAGAACACCACCGGCTCGGTGTCGAGGGTCGCCTTAGTGACCACTTGCGACTCGATCATGTTGAGCATGTAGCCGTCGCGATTGTTATCGTGACCCACGTATTTCTGCCACAGAAAAGGCAGCGGGCTCACTTCAAACGGCGTTCCCAAATTCTGGCGATACCAATTGGCCACCATGTTCTGGCCGTCGGGATTGATGGAAAACCACAACTCGACAATCAGGTTCTGGCGAATATTTTGATACTCGGGATCCTCGCTCGCCACCAGATCGTAGCCGAGCTGGATGGTGTGCTGCGCGTTGGCGACCTCGGTCGCATGCAATCCGCCGTCGATGTGAATAATCGGTTTGATGTCGCGCGACATCTGGTGCGCCTGCTCATCGCTGATGCCGCGGGCGAGCGCGAGCCGCCGCGACATGTCCTTATAATGATCGAGCTGCGCCAGGTTCTCGGGCGATGAAATAAAGGCGATCCACCAGTCGCGGCCTTCCGACGTCTGACCGACCTTCACCATTTTGATCCGGTCACTGGAGGCGGCTACTTTCTGGAAATAGCCCAAAGCATCGTCATAGGTGGCGAGATAAAAATCGTCGCCCGGCTTGTGGCCGAGCACGGATTCGGGCGTGGGAACCGCGCCGTAAGCGGTCAGCGCGAGTACGAAGAGAAGACAGGTTTTCATTACGGGATCACCGCCAGCTTGTATTGTTCGAGTACGTCGTCCAGCTTCGATGCGCTCATATCTTTGGTGCGAAGATCGGCGGCGAGCTTCCTGAGCTGCGCGGAATAGGTCGCTTCCTTTCGTGCCGCGGCGGCGTCCTCCACCTGTGCGCGCAAATCCTCGAGCAGTGGAATGCGGTCGCGCTGGAACGCATCGAGCAAAGTCTCGAGCTTCTTTCCTTCTTCCTCAGCGCGCGGACCGCGAGCCGCAAAATAAGCACGATTCTGATCGAGCAGGCCGCCGACCTGGCCTTTAAGCGCCTCGGCTTGAGTTTTCCATTGCCCCTCCGGCGTATTCGCTCCACGACCGCCGCCACGTCCGCCGCGCGACGTCTCGGTCGCTACTTCTGCCATCGACGGGTTGTAATAGATCGCGTTGAACAGGAACTTATAGGTCCCATGCGATTGGCCGCGCCATTGGGTGCGGAATCCGATTAGAATGACGTGGCCGCCCCCGTAGTTCACGTCCAGCGCGGCTGCCTTGCCCTCGATATGCTCCGGACCGAGCAGGTATCCGCTGCGCAGCGGATTGCGATCCTTCGGGTAACTCGCCAGAATCTTGCCGCGGAAGTTCGGCTTGGTATCGAAAGCCACGTTGCGCTCGAACATCAATGACAAATCGTTCGGAAGGCCCGCCATGATGGGATGATTCGCATCGCGATTCTCGGCTCGCAATAGCGTTCCGGAGCAGAAGAATTGCTCGGGCCGAAGACCGGCCAGCGCGTTGGTCACCGGCAAATTGAACTGCTCGATCGGGAACAATGACGCATTGCCCAGCGCGATCAGCGTTCCGCCCGCGCTCACGAATTCCCGTAGCGCGTCCACGCCTGATTCGCCGATGCCGCCGGCATATTCGCCCGGGACGGTTCCCGCCTGCATCCCGTCCATGATCTGGCGAGCCTGTTGTTCGGCGAAAATGATGGTGTCGTAACGATCGCGCAGGTGTCCGGCCTGCACATCGGGATTCCGCAGCTGCGCGAACGGAAAATGAAATTGCTCGAGCAGCCATCGCGTCCAGCCTTGATCGATAATGCCAGCCCAAGGCTCATAGATCGCGAGTCGCGGCTTCTTCACCGGCCAGGACGCGGGCGCTTCCCGGATGGACTTCGCATCGATGCCATTTTTCTCGAGAATCGCCGCAACTCGGCCGGTCGCGTAAATGGTGTCGTCGGATTTTCCGAACTTCACCGTTCCGCCCTCGGCCAGGATGTCGTTCACCGCCCGCAGGGCCGCGTTCGAATTGTGAGAGAACGCGAACACCGGACCGGAGCCTTCCACTTTGCCGGGAACCTCATCCAGTTTGTCGATTTTGCGTAACGCCTTTCGTGCGTCCGCGGTGACCGGCTCCGAAACCGCGACCACGTCGACACCCATCTGCATGGGCAAGGTCCAGCCGGTTACATCGTAAGGAAGTTGCGAAAGGGACGGCGGCGCGGCGGCTCCCTGCCCTCCTGCTCCCGCTGCTCCGCGACCGCCTCCCGCGCCTCGTCCGCCGGCTGCCGGAGTTGCGGCCACTGCCGCCGGAGCCGCCGCGCCACGACCGCCGCCTGCCGCTCCGCGTCCACCTGCGCCACCACCAGGAGTCGCCGTGATCGGCGCGCCGGTCGAATGAAATTCCGGATAGTGCTGCACATCGAACAGCTCTTTCACCAGCGCCGCGAACGGTTGATCCATCATGATGACCCAGGAGCCCGCGGGATACGTTTCGCCATTCGCCGCGAACGGCTGCGTCGCCTGATGTACTTCAATTCCGTCGACCATCATCTTCTCGACCAGCGTTTCGGCGGTCGGCAGATCGCGCTGTTGCCGCGAAATCACATACGCGTAAGGTGGATCCTTCGCAAAACGCTCGATGGTTTCATGGCCCGCCTGATAGCGCGTATATTCAATGTCCTCGCGATACTTCGCCGCGGTATCGAGCACCGCCATGGACGCTCCCAGCATCATGTTGGTCGCGTCGCGCAGCCGCCACCATCCGCCGTTCCAGGGGCTCGGATAGAAAACCTCCGCGCGCAGATCCTGCTTGTCGCGGGGAAATTCGTCGATGGTGTAGAAGTGCGGCGTGGCGTAGCGATAGAGCGCCGTTTCGGTCAAAAACGAAATCGTATTGCGGAATGTGTTGACGTGATCGATGAAGCCCGGGTACCAATCGTCGAAGCGCCCGCGATGCATCGCGCCCGGCATTCCGTGCTCGTCCAGATAAGCCGCGATCGAAGTCCCGAATTTGTTCACCCACCGCCACATCAGCGGATTCGCCTCAGCGGAAACGGGATCGCCGAACGGAGGAATCCAGATGCGGGCCGGAAACGGGGCCGTCTGATGATGGTTGTAAAACACCTGGCGGATAATATTCGAGCTCGTATTTGGTCACCACCTGCGACTCCACCATGTTGTTCATGTATCCGTCGCGATTGTTGTCGTGGCCGATATATTCCTGCCACAGGCCCGGCATGTTGCTGACTTCGTAAGCGGTGCCGAGGTGTCCTTATACCATTTCGCCACCATGTTCTGGCCGTCGGGATTGATCGAAAACCACAGATAGCAGAATGACGTTGTCCAGAATGCTGTTGATCTCCGGCGTATTTCCGGTGACCAGGTTGTAGGCGAGCTGAATGGTGTGCTGCGCCCCCGCCACTTCGGTGGCATGCAGGCCGCCGTCGATGTGCACCATCGCTTTGCCCGTCGCGCGCCAGCGCATGCGCGTCGGCGTCGGTCAACCGCGAACCAGGCCAGCCTTTTCGCTATGTCTCTATATTTCTCGAAATCCTGCAGATTCTTCGCAGACGAAATAAGCGCCATATACCAGTCGCGCCCTTGCGACGTCTTGCCGACGTGAACCAGCTTCAGCTTGTCGGTAGACGCGGCCAGCTTCTGGAAATAGGCGAGCGATTCGTCGTAACTGGCGAGGTAAAAATCGTCTCCCGGCTTGTGCCCCAGCACCGATTCCGGCGTCGGAATCTGGGCCAATAAGGAGCCGGAAAGCAGCAGAGCAGCGAGCAGCCTCATAAGAGGGATAGGCTACCACTTCCGCGGGGTGCGTAGCGGCGGCGAATGGCGCCGCAAAATCGCGGTGCTGCTACCATCGAAGAGATTGGGCGCGTAGCTCAGGTGGATAGAGCATCAGCCTTCTAAGCTGAGGGTCGCTGGTTCGAGTCCAGCCGCGCCTACCACCCTCTTTCTCGCGAAACCTATGCCCCTTTCGCGACATCCTTGGGGACAGCGGCAGGGACCGTAAAGTAAAACGTCGATCCCTGGCCCGGAGTCGATTCGACCCAAATGCGGCCGCCGCGGCGTTGTACGATCGCCCGGCAGATCGCCAGACCGATGCCGCTGCCGCCGTATTTCGCGGATCCATGCAGCCGCTCGAAGACGCCGAAAATCTTCTCCGAATACTGCATGTCGATACCGATTCCGTTGTCGCGAACGGAAAATAGCCACTCATCCCCGCCGCGCCTCGCCGAGATGTGCACCTCCGGCTTGTCTTGATCGCAATATTTAATTCCGTTCGATACCAGGTTCAGGAGTAACTGGTGCAAAGGACCCGGTCCCATGCCGACCTCTGGCAGCGCTTCATAGGTCACCCGCGCGCCGCTTTCTTCAATGGCGATACGCAAATCCTCCAGCGTCAACTGGATCACGGCATTCCCATCGGCGATTTCCTGACCGCTTTCGTGATGATGCATCGCCGTTGAGTACTCGAGCAGGCCTCGCACCATGGCTTGCATCCGATCGACGGCTTCGACGATATAGCGCACCGATTGCGTGGACGCCTCGTCCATTTTTCCTTTGTTCTGTTGCGCGAAATGTTCGGTGAAAATGCTCACCGTCCGCAGCGGATTCTGCAGGTCGTGCGAAAGAGCGTAAGCGAAGCGGCGCAGTTCTTCATTCGAGAGTGCGAGAGCATCGGAGCGCCGCGATAGCTCCGCATTGGCCTGCTCCAGACGCTCTTTGGACCGGCGCAGCGCCGTGCTGCTCCGGCGGAACTGATCGAGCACCAGGCTGATCACGACGCCCAAGCACCGCGAACGTCGCGAGGCTCGACTGAATCGGCACGATGCTGAAAACCGCATCCGGGAACAGTTCTCCGATTGCCGCCGTGGACAGAGCCGTCGCCAACAAGCCGGGGAACAGGCCGCCGTAAGTGGCCGCCGCGATTACCGCGATGGTAAATATCGTCTGCGGAACGCGGCCTCCGAACAGTGGCCGGATCGCGGCCGCGATCGCAATGGCGACGCCCACCACCAGGACCGCGGCGGCATATTCGCGCCACGGCCACGCCGCGGTGCCGGGACGGCTCACAGTCCTGGCGGCATCATTTGGAATGTTTCGCTTCAGTGACAAGTCCTCTACCCGAGTATGGTAATATCCTGTTTCTGCCAGTGGCAGGTTCAACTCGCATTCCGTTAACTAGGAGCTTTCTCCGGTGAAAGTTTACGAAACCAATGATATCCGGAACGTGGCCCTGGTCGGCCACGGACATTCCGGAAAGACATCTCTGGCCGCGGGCTCTGCTGTTCACCGCCGGCGCCACCAATCGCCTGACCCGCGTCGATGAAGGCAACACGATCACCGATTTCGACGACGAAGAGATTGCAGCGCAAGATCACCATCTCCTCCGCGGTCGCCGCCGTCGAGTGGAACAAGAAGAAGATCAATCTGCTCGACACTCCCGGCTTCAACATCTTTATCAACGACACCGAAGGCGTCGCTGGTCGCCGCCGATGCGGCGCTGGTGCTGGTGGACGGCGTCGCCGGCGTCGAAGTGCAGACCGAAAAGGTCTGGTCCTTCGCCGAAGAGTTCGAGCTGCCGCGCGCGATCGTCATCAACAAGCTCGACCGCGAGCGCTCCAGCTTCGAGCGGTCGCTCTGAAAGCGTGCAGTCAGTTCTTCGGACGCACCGCCGTCCCGATTCATCTGCCGATCGGCGCGGAGAAGGACTTCAAGGGCGTCGTCGACCTGGTGCGCATGAAGGCGTACACCTACACGCCCGACGGCGACGGCAAGGGCAAGGAAGGCGAGATCCCCGCCGACCTGGCCGACGCCGCCAAGGCCGGCGCACGAAGCGCTGGTCGAAATGGTGGCCGAAGGCAACGACGCGCTGCTCGAAGAGTTTTTCGACAAAGGCACGCTGCCGGTCGAGCACATTCTCGACGGCCTGCGCGAAGCCGTCCGCCAGCGGCGCATGTTCCCGGTGCTGTGCGCCTCGGCGCTGCACAACGTCGGCAGCGACCTGATCCTCAATTTCGTCGTCGAATATTTCCCGAACCCGGCCGAACGCGGACCGTGGAAGGGCACGCTCAACGGCGAGGAAGTCGAGCGCCGCGGTGAAGGATTCGGAGCCCGTCTCCGCGTTCGTCTTCAAGACCGTCGCCGATCCGTTCGCCGGGCCGTGTCTCCTACTTCAAAGTGGTCTCCGGCGTCCTCAAGAACGACGCGCAACCTGGTGAACGCCCGCACCAGCGGCGCGGAGCGCCTGTCGCACATCGGCGCGCTGTTCGGCAAGACCATCCCGCCGGTCACCGAGCTGCACGCGGGCGATATCGGCGGCGTCGCGAAGCTGAAGGACACGCTGACCGGCGACACGCTGGACGACAAGGCCTCCCTGATCGCGTATCCCGGCGGTGCGTCTGCCCGAGCCGTCCATCGCCTACGCCATCTCCGCCAAGACGCGCAACGACGAAGACCGCATGGGCAACGCGATTCACAAGATTCTCGAAGAAGACCACTCGCTGCGCTTCTATCGCGATCCGCAGACCAAGGAATTTCTGCTGGCCGGCAGCGGCCAGCAGCACGTCGAAATCATCGTCAGCCGCCTGAAGAAGCGCTACGGCGTCGACGTCGAACTGCACGCGCCGAAGATTCCCTATCGCGAAACCATCCGCGGCAAGGCCGACGTGCAGGGCCGCCACAAGAAGCAGACCGGCGGCCACGGCCAGTTCGGCGATTGCTGGATTCGCATGGAGCCGCTGCCGCGCGGCGGGAAATTCGAATTCGCCAACGAAGTCTTCGGCGGCGCGATTCCCGAAAAACTTCATTCCCGGCCATCGAAAAAGGCATCGTCGAAACCGCCGAGAAAGGCTATCTGGCCGGCTTTCCCGGTGGTCGATTTCAAGGTGATCGTCTACGACGGCTCCTATCACGACGTCGATTCCTCGGAAATGTCGTTCAAGCTGGCGGCGCGCAAGGCGTTCAAGGCCGGCGATGGAAGCGGCCAAGCCGGCGCTGCTGGAGCCGGTGATGAACGTCGAAGTGCAGGCTCCGGTCGAATACGCGGGCGACCTGATGGGCGACATGAACGGCCGCCGCGGCCGCATCTCCGGCATGGACACCAAGGGCGGCACGCAGATCATCAAGGCGCAGGTTCCGATGGCGGAGATGCTGAACTACCAGAACGACCTGATCTCGATGACGCAGGGCCGCGCGTCGTTCACGCATGGAGTTCGATCACTACGATTTCGTCCCGGGCTTGCAGGCCGAAAAAATCATCGCCGCGGCCAAGGCCGCCAAGACCGGCGAAGAGGAAGAAGAAGAGTAGCCCTTTAAGCGGCGCTCAACCTGCGCTCATGCAAGCGGCGGATCACTTTGCCCAGGCTCAGGAACTCGACCAGGTTCGAGGGTTTCCGGAAATATTCGGTGGCGCCCTGCTCGAAGACCCGCTTTCTCTCCACCGGTGAGTCGGAAGAACTGATCACGATTACGGGAATGTCTCCGCAGCGAGGACTGCGGCGCAGCCGTTCCAGCACTTCGCTTCCGTTCCTGCGCGGGATATTCAAATCGACCAGCAAAAAATTAGGAGCCGAGCATCCTTGCTCCGCATCCACTTTTTCCAGAATGTGGATAGCCGCTTCGCCGTCCTCGGCGACCTCCATCTCACAGTGCAGAGCCTCCTCGCGAAGGGCTTCCCGCACCAGGAAAACATCGGCGGGACTATCCTCGATGAGCAGCAAACGGAGTTGTTCCGGCATGTCGCGGTTCATGGCTTCGCTTCCGGTATGGTGAACAGAAATTTCGATCCAAGGCCGGGTTCCGACTCGACCCAGATGCGGCCGCCGTAGCGTTGCACGATCTTCTGGCAAATCGCCAGGCCGATTCCGCTACCGGAATACTTGTCTCCGCCGTGCAGCCGCTGGAATAAGCCGAAAATCCGCTGCCGGTACTCCTCCGCGATTCCGATCCCGTTATCTTCCACGGAAATCGTGCACATCGGATCGCCGGTCGTGGCCTGAACGCGAATCACGGGAGCGCGCTCGCTACGATATTTCAGCGCGTTTCCGATCAGATTCTGGATCAGCTCCGTCAGGTGCACCTCGTGGATCGCCAGCCGCGGCAGTGGCTCGCATTCCACGGCTCGCCCCGCTTTCCTCCAGCTTCGGTTGAAACGTGGTCAAAACGCGGTGGACCACCGCGTTCGCGTCCACGCCGGAAGCGGGCGGTTGCGGCGCCTCCGCGGCCTGCATGTAGGCCAGCAGGTCCCTCAGCAGCTTCTCGATTCGATGCGCCGCGTTCACCGTTTGCCGGATCAGGTAGGCGCCCTGTTCGTCGACCTGCTGCTGGAATTTTTCTCCGAGTAGCTCGCTGAAAACCGCGATCTGCCGCACCGGTTCCCGCAGGTCGTGACTGGCGGAGTATGCGAACTGGCGCAAGTCGCTGTTGGACCGCGCCAATTCCTGGGCTTGCCGCGCGAGCTCGGCCTCGGCGTGCTTGCGATCCGTGATGTCGATCAGCGTAATCACGCAGCCGAGCAACCCTTCGCCGTCGTCCCACAGCGGACTCGCGCTCACCAGCAGCGATAAGCAGGCTCCGCCCGGAACCGGCATTGACGCTTCCAGCGCGCGGATGCTTTCGCCCCGCCGTATAGCCGCGAAGATCCAGTCGACGTCGCAGGCCGTGCCGGAAACCCGCAGCGGAAACGTCTCATCGAAATGAGTCGCCCATACGGCCCGTCCGGCGATCAGCTTCGCCGATTCGCTGCGGCGCAGAATCCTGCCCTCCGGGTCGATCACCACGATCGCTTCGCCGGCCTGCTCCAGAATCAGCCGGGAGAGCTGTTCTTCGCGCGCCATCGATTCGTGGCGGCGCTGCTCGCGCAAGTCCGTCACCAGAATGCTCATCGCCGCGACGCCGGATAGATCCAGTCGGGACATGGAAGCCCGCACCGGGATCGTGTTCCCCTCCGAATCCGCCAGCGCCAGTTCCGCCGAGCGATGGCCGGCGCTCATCGCGGCTTCCATCAATTCCGCAAAATCGATGCGCGAAGCCGGCGTCACGAAGGTTTCAAAACACGAGCCGGCAACGGATTCGAGCGGCGCGCTCATCATCGAGGCAAACTGGGGATTGGAGTAGAGGACGACGCCATTCAGGTCGATGGTCAGCGTCCCTTCCTGCATCCGCTCCACTAAAACCCGGTAAGGATGGTCCGCGCCTTCGAGTGTATAAACGCGCGGGCCGTCAGCACCGCCCACCACCAGCGCGTCCACCTCCCCGGAGTGGATAGCGCGGATCATTTCCTCGGCATACTCCAGCCGCGCCGCCAGATCTTCCCCCAGCGCTTCGGAGGTCGCGTGCCCGGAGGTCCCATCGGGAACCAGCGCGCTCCTTTTTGAAGAATGGTCGTTCATGACAAACCCAAGCCCTGCCGCACCAGGGCAAGCTCGGAGAGATCCCCCACCATGCGCCGGATCACCCCTGGGGCGCGCTTGATCAGCGTGGGAACCGCGATAATCTGGTCCTCCATCGCGCGCCTCGGCTCGGCATAGATATCGACAATTTCCAGGTCATAACGCTCCGGCAACTCCGCCTCGCACAAGCGCTTCAGGTTTTGAATGGCTCGCATCGACCGGATGCTTGAGCCCGCCACGTACAAACGCAGAAGACGAATTTCCGACAGCGGATTCGCGCGAGGCCGTTCCTTCTTGATCCTGCCCTGCACAACAAACCTCCTCCCTCTGGATTCCTCGTTTAACGCGCCGGCCGCACGTCCAGCCCGATCAGAACATGCTCGGTGTTGGATAAATCTCCGATGATCTTTCGCGCCGGCTTGGGAATCGCGCGCACCAGGGTAGGGATGGCCAGAATCTGATCTCCGCTGGCGAGGTGCGGCTGTTGCAGCAGATCGATGATCTGCACCCGATACTTGCCCGCCAGATGTTCCTCGCAAATCCGCTTCAGGTTGCTAAGCGCTTGCAGCGAACGCGGCGTTTGTCCCGCCACGTACAAGCGAAGGTCGTACTTCGGGTCCGGTTTTTTGTCCTGTGCCGCCGGCTTGGCCACGGACTTCGGCACCGGGCTGGACTTCACCCGAGTTCCTGGTTTCATAGTTCCTTCTTGCGGCCGTTTGCCTGTTCCTTTTCCGCTGGAGTCATGATGCTTCGACTTCGCAGAAGGTCCTGACGGTCGCTCAACAAGATCTTTCGGCGATTCGCACTTTCTTGAATCATCTCCGCCAGTTCCGATTCAACACTGTCCTGTTCCGCCTTCAGGGCGGCGATCTTCGCCTCGATCGAGCGTACCGAAGCCCGCGCCACCAGTTCGCGTTTGCCACTCTCGCTCTTCCTGCGCACTTCTTCCTCGCGCTCCTCCGCCTCCCTGGCCACTCGCGCCGAGCCGGTCAGCACTCCTCCCGGGCCCACATAAACATCGCGCAGCTTCATGCCCCGGCCGGTGAGCAGAAATTCGCGGATCTGGTTGGAGTGGTCCATGCCGCGGGACTTAAGCACATACAGGACGCGGTTCCGTTCTCCATTCACTTCAATGTTCCGCAGCAAAATCCAGGTGTCGACCAGCGAGGAAATGTTCAGGGATGTCGACTGCAAATCGTCGGCGTCGCTGACCGCGGTGAAAAAACCCGTCGCGCCGCGGCTCTTGATGAAATCCACGATGCGAAGCACCAGCGCCGTCACGTCGTGGGCCGATCCGCCCGGCATCAGTCCCGAAATGGGGTCGATCACAATCACCTTCGGTTTGGTCTGTTCGAGTAAATGATGCATCCGAACCAGGTGCATTTCCAGCCCGAAGGCGCTCGGACGGATCGATTCGATGTGCAGCAGTCCTTTTTTCACCCAGTTGTTGAGATGAATTCCAATGGACTGCATGTTTCGGATAATCTGCTGCGGAGATTCCTCAAAGGAGAAGTACATCGCGCTCTCTCCGCGGCCGCACGCCGCGTTCACGAAATGCGCGCCCAGGCTGGTCTTGCCGCTTCCCGCCGTTCCGGTCACCAGAACGGTGCTGCCCCGGTAGAAGCCCCGTCCTCCGAACATTTCATCGAGCGCCGGGATGCCGAACGAAATCCTTTCGTGCGGCGCCGGATGCGCCAGTTCCAGCGACGTCACCGGCAGCACCGAGATGCCCTTTTCATCGATCAGAAAGGGATATTCGTTGGTTCCATGGCTGGATCCGCGATATTTCAACACCCGCAAACGGCGGGTGATCGCGTCGTTCTGCAGCCGGTGATCCAGTAAAATCACGCAATCGGAAACGTACTCCTCCAGCCCATACCGGGTGATCGTTCCTTCCCCGCGCTCTCCGGTGATCACCGCCGTGACGTTTTTCTTCTTCAGCCAGTTGAACAGGCGCCGGAACTCGCTCCGCAGCAGGCCCTCATTCGACAGCCCGGCGAACAGAGCCTCCGGAGTATCCAGCAGAACACGCTTCGCTCCGATCGAATCGATCGCCGTATTCAGGCGTATGAACAACCCCTCCAGATCGTATTCCCCGGTCTCCGCGATCTCGCTCTTGTCGATGTAGACAAAATCGATCACCAGCAGCTTTCGCCTTTGCAATTTTTCGAGATCGAAGCCCAGTGATGCCACGTTCATGGCCAGATCGCGCGCCGATTCTTCAAACGATATGCATACGCCGGGTTCGCCGAATTGCGTCGCCCCGCGCACCAGGAACTCGACTCCAAACAGCGTTTTTCCGCAGCCCGCGCCTCCACAGATCAGCGTCGGACGTCCCTTGGGAAGACCGCCGAGCGTAATTTGATCGAGTCCCGCTATCCCCGTGGGACATTTTGAGAGGCCCGGAGGCACATTGATCGGCACGTTTTGATCCTTAACGTTACAGCATCAACTTCTTCTAAACGAAGAAGATACCGCAATTCTAAAGGTAGGCGATCCCGGTGCGCAAGCCGCCAGACGATTCTTTTTCCTGCCGCTGGCGGCAAAATGCGCCGGCCTCCTTGGCTGGATTCCGCCTTTCGGGCCGTGCTATATTCGATTGTGCCGCTCCGGATTCTTGGCGTAATTCCCGCCCGGTACGCATCTTCCCGATTTCCCGGCAAAGCCCTCGTCTCTATCGCCGGAAAAACCATGCTGCAACACGTCTGGGAGCGGGCCTCGCAGGCGCGCTACCTGACCGAGCTCGTCATCGCCACCGACGACGAGCGCATTCGCGACGCCGCCGCAGGATTTCAGAGCCCGCGTCATGATGACCCGCTCCGATCATGCCTTCGGGAACCGATCGCGTCGCCGAAGTCGCCTCGGCGTCGAGGCGCAGATATCGTCGTCAACATTCAGGGCGACGAGCCGCTGATCGATCCCGCCGCCATCGACGCCGCCGTGCTCGGCCTGCTCGACCACGACGACGTCCCCATGGGCACGCTCAAGAAGCGCATCGAGCGCGAGCGCGAAATCGACGATCCCAACGTGGTCAAAGTGGTCACCGATCGCCAGGGCAACGCGATCTATTTCTCGCGCTCGCCGATTCCCTATGTGCGCGAAGCAGGCGAGCGAATCCGCGCCGTACTTCAAACATATCGGCCTGTACGTCTACCGGCGCGATTTTCTGCTAGGCTACTCGGATCTGCCCGTGGGGCCGCTCGAACAGGCCGAGCGGCTGGAGCAATTGCGCGCGCTCGAAAACGGATATCAGAATTCGCGTGGTCGAAACGGAGTACGAATCGCTCGGCGTCGACACGCCCGAGGATTGGGAGCGAGTGTCGGCGTTGTTTGAAAAAATGTGCTGACGGAAATAAACGATGGCCAAATACATATTCGTCACCGGCGGCGTGGTTTCCTCGCTTGGAAAGGGCATCGCGGCGGCGAGCATCGGCTGCCTGCTCGAAAGCCGCGGCCTCAAAGTCACCCTGCAGAAGTTCGATCCGTATCTGAACGTCGATCCCGGCACGATGAGCCCGTTCCAGCACGGCGAAGTCTTCGTCACCGACGACGGCGCGGAGACCGATCTCGACCTCGGCCACTACGAACGTTTCACCCACGCGCCGCTCACGCAGGCCAACAATCTCACCAGCGGACGCATCTACGAACAGATCATCTCGCGCGAGCGCCGCGGCGATTATCTCGGCAAGACCGTGCAGGTGATCCCGCACGTCACCAACGAAATCAAGGCCGCGGTGAAGCGCGTCGCCACCGCCGCCGACGGCTCGCCCATCGACGTGGTCATCGTCGAAATCGGCGGCACGGTCGGCGACATCGAATCGCTTCCCTTCCTCGAAGCCATCCGCCAGTTGCGCCACGAACTGGGCCGCGAAAATACCCTGTTCGTTCACGTGACCCTGGTCCCCTGGATCGCCGCCGCGCAGGAATTGAAGACCAAGCCGACGCAGCACAGCGTGAAGGAACTGCGCGCCATCGGTATTCAGCCCGACATTCTGCTGTGCCGCAGCGAGCATCCGCTGCCGCAGGACATGAAGGAAAAGATCGCGCTGTTCTGCGACGTCGACGTCCAGGCCGTGATCACCGCGAGCGATGTCGACAGCGTTTACGAATGCCCGCTGGTGTTCGCCGAACAGGGCGTCGACGAGATCGTCCTGCGCCTGCTGGCGATAGACGCGCCGCCGCGCAATCTCGACCGCTGGAGCGAAATGGTGCGCCGCCTGAAGCATCCCGCGCGCGCAGGTCTCCATCGGCCTGGTCGGCAAGTACGTCGAATACGAGGATTCCTACAAGAGCCTGAAGGAAGCCCTGCTGCACGGCGGGCTGGCCCACGATGCGCGCGTCAACATCACCTGGATCGAAGCCGAGCGTCTGAAGTGGCCCGAAGCGATGGCCGAACTCGAAACTTTCGACGGCATTCTGGTTCCCGGCGGATTCGGCCGCGCGGCGTCGAAGGGATGCTGCTGCGCCATCCGCTACGCGCGCGAATGCAAGGTGCCCTATTTCGGCATCTGCCTGGGCATGCAGACCATGGTGATCGAATTCGCGCGCAACGTATGCGGCCTGACGCACGCCAACTCCACCGAATTCGATCCGGCGACTCCGGATCGCGTCATCTATAAATTGCGCGAGTTGAAAGGCGTCGACGAGCTCGGCGGCACCATGCGCCTGGGCGCGTATCCCTGCAGGCTGGCCGAAGGACAGCTTCGCGCGCGCGGCCTACGGCAAGCCCGAAATCAGCGAGCGCCACCGCCACCGCTACGAATTCAATCGCGAGTATCGAAGACCGTCCTCAAGGAGCACGGCCTGCGCCTGACCGGCGAAACGCCCGACGGCATCTACGTCGAAATCTGCGAGCTGGCCGACCATCCCTGGTATCTCGGCTGCCAGTTCCATCCCGAGTTCAAATCCAAACCGCTCGAGCCGCATCCCCTGTTTCGCGCCTTCATCGGCGCGGCGCTGGAACAGCAAGCGGGCTCAGGAACCGGCGCGATCCAGGGATAGAATCCAGCGAATCGGTTGCGCCGCTAGCGTGAGCGTCGAAGTCACAACATCGAAATCGGCGAGGGCATCCGCTGGCGCTGATCGCCGGACCCTGCGTCATCGAAAGCGAAGAGCACGTCCATTTCCTGGCGCGCGAAATCCGCAAAATCGCCGGACCGTTCATCTTCAAAGCGTCCTTCGACAAAGCCAACCGGTCCAGCGTCGCATTCCTATCGCGGACCCGGATTGAAAGAAGGCCTGCGCATTCTGAAAAGCGTTCGCGACGCCGGATTCGCCGTGCTCACCGACATTCACGAGCCCTCGCAAGCCGAACCCGCCGCCGAGAGCGTCGATATTCTGCAGATCCCGGCCTTCCTCTGCCGCCAGACCGATCTGCTGGTCGCCGCCGGACGCACCGGCCGCATCGTGAACATCAAGAAGGGCCAGTTCGTCTCGCCGCAGGATATCCGGCACGCGGCCGAGAAGGTCGCCTCCACCGGCAACAACAAAATCCTGATCACCGAGCGCGGCAGTTCGTTCGGCTACAACAATCTGGTCGTCGACATGCGCGGCCTGGCCATCATGCGCGGCTTCGGATGGCCGGTGGTGTTCGACGCGACCCACAGCGTGCAACTCCCCGGCGCCGCCGGAACCGCCTCCGGAGGCCAGCCGCAATTCATCGAACCGCTGGCCCGCGCCGCCGTTGCCGCCGGCGTCGACGCGGTATTCGTCGAAGTCCACGAAGCTCCGGAGCGTGCCCTGTCCGACGGTGCCAACGCCTTGCGCCTCGATCTTCTCAGCCCTATCTGGCGCAAACTAAAGGCGATTCATGCCCTCCTGCACGCTTGAGCGCCGGAAAACGTCTAGGATATTGAGTATGAAGCCCAACTGGCGCCGACGTGGATTTTCGCTGATCGAGCTGCTCATCGTCATCTCGATCATTCTCATCATCGCGGCTATCGCCGTGCCGAAGATGAATAAGCAGTTGCAGTTGGCGCGCGAGCAGGCGGCCATCCGCCAGATCAACACCATACATCAGGCGGAGACCCAATACTATTCGCAATATGGACGATACGCGGCCAACCTGACCGAACTCGGACCTCCGGCGAGCGGCGCGGCTGGACCGGCGGCTGCGGATATTATCCCCAAAAACCTGGCTGATGGAAAAAACAGCGGCTTCGTATTTACGGTGTCGGGATCGCCCACGGGATACAGTGTGACGGCGGTGCCGGAGGCTTTCGGCAACTCCGGAAGCCGTACCTTCTTTTCCGATCAGACGCTGGTGATCCGCCAGAATTTCACGGCGGAGCCGGCCACCGCCAACAGTCCCGAACTCAAATGATTCAGGCGCCTTGCGCTTGAGCCTCGCCGTTTAGCAGCGAGATTCGATCGCGCAGCCAGGACGCTTCGCCCTTGCGCCGAAGCTGGTCCAGCAACTCCGCGCGATGCTCCAGATTCTCTAGCAGTTCCCGGCGCCGTTCCCCGCCCAGAAGCTCCCATATCTTGGTCGCCTGTGCGAGTTCCGCCAGCGCCTCCGGATAACGGCCGGAACACTCCTCCACATGCCCGATGGTTTCGTAGGCGACCGCCAGCCGGACGTCTTTTCTTCGCTTGAAGGTCCCGATCGATTCAGAAAGCAGCTCCCTCGCGCGAGCGTAGTTGGACCAACCAATATAGATCCCGGCAAGTCCGAACTGCATCTCCGCCAGCTCATCGAGCGATCCGCCCAGGACGCGCAGCTTGAGGCCGAGCACCCGCTCATAAAGCGCCGCCGCACCCTCCACGTCGCCGGACTCTTCAAGCGACCCCGCCAGGTGATGCATGTCGCGCATGGCCTGCTCGGATTCCCAACCCAGTTCTCTTTCGTGGATGCGCAGCGCGCGCCGCAAGCACATTTGCGCCTGCTCATGATTGCCTTGGGCCCGATAGATGGGGCCCAGCTCGCCCAGCACGTCGGCGGTATCCGGGTGATCCGGGCCGCAGGTGTCTTCGTGCAGCTTCAGCGCCTTTTCGAGAGCGGGAATGGCTTCGTCGGATCGTCCGTTTTTATGACGCGCGATGCCCAGGCGATGAATGCGCCGGGCCATTCGCAGCGGATCCGGATGCGGCATGGCAGCTTCAATGCGCACTCCTTCCTGGAGCGCCACCTCCATGGCCGCGAAATTTTCCCCGTCGTGAAACACTTCCGCCAGTGCATCCAGACACTGGACGTATCCCGAGGGATTCGATATCCGCGCCGTGTGTTCGAGCGCGGTCCGCACCGTCGCCTCCGCCTCCGTCAACTTGTTCTGCTTCCGCTGCGCTTCGGCCAGTTCCAGACGGAACTGAATCTTGCGAACCGAATGTCGCTTCTGATCCGCCTCAGCTACGGCTTCGAGCAAATACTTTTCGGCCTCGGCGTAATTGCGCGATTTGAGATTGCGCTCGCCTTCGACCCGGTTGAGACTGCGTTCGAGACTCCACGACCCTCCCGCCGCCGGCGTGGCCCAGGCGGCCAGCTTCAACGACCACCGCAAAGCTGTGAAGAGTTCAGGCATCCAATGTTAACCATCGGACGACTAAGGGCAAGCCGCTAGAGGTACTTAGTTCTTACGACGGGGTAAGTAGAAAAGGGCCTTAGCCGCCGTTTCTTTCCCTCAGCGGTACACTACATTGAAGCTTATGAGACGCCGCACATTCATCGGTGGCGGGATGGCGCTTTTGGGGGCGGGATTCGCCACTCCAACCGAACGATTCCTTTTCATTTCCATGACTGGAGGCCCCAGCCATACCGATCTGTTCGATTTTCAAGCGGGATCCTGGACGCCGGACTGGATGGATCCGGTTCATCAATTCCCTCGCGGCCTGATGCCGCGCGTGGCCGATCGCCTGGACGAAATCCAACTCATTCGCGGCCTCCGCGCGTCGAGCACGGATCACCGTTTCGCGCTCGACGCTCATCCCGCCTGCGACCTCTCCCTTCGCGCCGGCCGGGACACCTTCGTCGAGGCCTGCCGGCACGCGCAAAAGCGGTTCGCTGCGACCCAATCCATCCGGATCGATTTCGGAAGCTGGGATCATCACGGGAATCTCTACGAAAATCTCCGGCCGATGTGCGCGGCTTTGGATCGCGGCCTCTCCGGGCTGATGGACGGTTTCCGGCGCGATCGAACCGCGGTTCGCATCATCGCGATGGGCGAATTTGGGCGCACGCCCGGCCCTTTGAATCAGCACTGGGGCCGCGATCACCACCCCGTTCATGCTGCCCTCACGTGGACCGCCCCATGAAGAAAAGGCCTTAAGCCTTCTTGACCGTAGCGTTACAGGCCCGTAAGATTATGAATAGGGGTTGAATATGACGCCGCGCAGCAGGGAAGTTCTGCACGAGATCGTCGAGGCTTACATCGAGACGGGCGAACCGGTCGCTTCGCGCTCGATTTCGCGACGACGCCGCAACCCGCTGAGCGCCGCCTCCATCCGCAACATAATGGCGGATTTAGATGAAGAGGGTTTTCTTTCGCAGCCCCATACGTCGGCCGGCCGCGTCCCCACCCAAAAGGCTTTCCGCAGTTATGTGCAGTCGTTGCGCCTCAGAACCCTGGCCAGCGCCGAGCTCGATCGGCTGCGTTCCGAATTCGGACGCCTGGATTCGGTGGAAGCGCGCGTCGAGCACACTTCCCGCATGCTCACCGAGATGACGCGGAGCGTCGGTATCGCCGCGGCCATCCCGCAGCTGAGTCCTGCGCTCGATCAGGTGGAACTGGTCGCATTGCCGGACCGCCGGGTACTCATGGTGGTGATGACCCGCGACCGCCAGGTGCGCAATCGGGTGGTGACCCTAGACGAGGCGCTGACGGCGGACGAGCTGGGTTCGATTCGCAATTACATCAACCGGAATTTTTCGGGATGGAAGCTCGAACGTGTCCGGCGCGAGCTTTCCGATCGCCTGGAACACGCCAGCGCGGCCTACGACACTCTACTCCAGAAGCTGACGCTGCTTTATACCAAGGGACTGCTCGACATGGAACCGCCGCCCGAGGTTCACATGGACGGCGCCAGCAATCTGCTGACGCTCGACCTGCATCTCACCCACGAGAAGATGCGGGAGCTGTTCCGGGCTCTCGAAGAGAAGAAGCGCGTCCTCGAATTGCTCGACCGGTTCCTCGAAAAGCCCACGGGCGAGATCGGCGTGCACGTCGGATTGAGCGAAGTGCATCCGTCCATGGCCGAGTTGTCGCTGATCGGGCTGCCGGTGATTCTGCCGAACGGCTTGTCGGCGGTGATCGCGGTGCTCGGTCCGATGCGCATGAATTACGGCCGGGTGATGAGCGCGGTGCAACACGTCGGATCGGCCTTCCGGGGCGACTAAGTCGCTATCCAGGTAATCTCGTCACCAATGATATTTGGTGCTCGGGAGACCGCCCTGTTTGGGTTGTAAGCATTTGACCCGATCACCGATTTTGCGGCCAATGTTAATCTAGAATCAGGGGAGCAGGAAGCAGTGTCAGTCGAAAAAATGGAAGCGGGCAGCCGCCGGGACGACGGCGGAGAAGATTCGGCCGCCATGCAGGATTCCTCATCCGCCTTGGCCGCCGTGACTCAGGAACGCGATCAGCTTGCCGCCGACAAAGCCGAGTTGCAGGATCGCCTGCTGCGCGCGCAGGCCGAGTTTCAGAATCTCCGCCGGCGCACCGAAAAAGAGCGCGTGGAACTGTTCGAATACGCCGCCACCGAAGCCGTGCGCGTGCTGCTCCCGGTGCTCGACGATTTCGAGCGGGCCTCTAAAGCCGAATCCGCCGACAAGGAATATTCCGCCGGAATCGAGCTGATTTACAAGCGTTTCTACGAAACCCTCAAGAAACTGGGATTAGAGCCGATTGAATCCAAGGGGCTGCCCTTCGATCCTCAGATCCATCACGCCGTCGACATGGTGGAAACGGACGAGGCGCCGGATCATACGGTGCTCGACGAATTCCAGCGCGGATATAACTTCAAGGGTCGATTGCTGCGGCCGGCGATGGTGAAGGTGCGCAATCCAGTCGAAATGAGCGTGACAAAGCGCGACTATTACGAAGTGCTCGGCGTGGAGCGGACTTGCGACGAGCAGGTGTTGAAGGTTGCCTACCGAAAGCTGGCGCGCCAGTTCCATCCCGACCGGAATCCCGGCGACCACACCGCCGAGGAAAAATTCAAGGAAGCCGACGAAGCCTACAGCGTGCTGAGCGATTCGCAGAAGCGCGCAGCGTACGACCGCTTCGGACATCAGGGCGTCGCCGGGGCGGCCAGCCAGGGATTCGACGGCGCCGCCGGCTTTCCCGACCTGAGCGATATTCTCAGCGACGTGTTCGGGTTCTCCGACATGTTCGGCGGATCGCGGCAACGCCGGACTCGCGCCCAGCGCGGCGAAGACGTCCGCTACGATCTCGAAATCAGTTTCGAAGATTCGATGCGCGGCCTGTCGGTCGATATTCAGGTGCCGCGCCTGGAAGAGTGCGGGCGCTGCCACGGCAAGGGCGCGGAGCCGGACGACGGCCTGACCCAGTGCCCCACCTGCCGGGGACGCGGCGAAGTCATCTATCAGCAGGCGTTTCTATCGGTGCGCCGGACCTGCACCACTGCGGCGGACGCGGCCAGATTATTCGCCGTCCCTGCAAGGAATGCAAGGGCGAAGGATATCTGCGGCGCGAGCGCAAGCTGAAGGTCAACATCCCGGCGGGCGTCGACAACGGCACCCAGCTTCGCCTGTCGCAGGAAGGCCAGCCCGGCGCGAATGGCGGTCCTCCGGGCGATTTGTACGTGGTGCTGAAAGTCGAGGAGCACCCCATTTTCGAGCGTCACGAAAGCGACCTGCACTGCACCGTGCCCATCAATATCGCGCAAGCCGCGCTCGGCGCATCGGTCGATATTCTGACCTTCGACGGCTTGCAGACGGTGAAGATTCCGGAAGGCTCGCAAGCCGCCTCGCGCTTGCGGCTGAAGGGCCTGGGCGTGCCGCACCTGCACGGCAGCGGTCGCGGCGACCTGTACGTCCACCTGGACGTTCGCGTGCCTCAAAAGCTGACCGCGACCAGCGCAAGCTGTTCGAGCAGCTGCGCGACATGTTGCCTGCCGAAAATGAGCCTGCCGAAAAAGGCATTTTCGACAAGGTCAAGGATTATTTCTCGTAACCGCTAGCACTCCGTGACGTTCACCGCGAGCCCGCCCTGCGACGTCTCCTTATACTTGCTCTGCATATCGACGCCGGTCTGCCGCATCGTTTCGATTACCTGATCCAGGCTGACCACGTGAGTCCCATCGCCGCGCATGGCGAGCGACGCCGCGCTGATCGCCTTGATCGCTCCGAACGCATTGCGCTCGATGCAGGGAATCTGCACCAGGCCTCCAATCGGATCGCAAGTCATGCCCAGGTGATGTTCCATGGCGATTTCCGCGGCATTCTCGACCTGAGCGTTGGTTGCTCCCAGCGCTGCCGCCAATCCCGCAGCGGCCATCGCGGCCGACGATCCCACTTCGCCCTGGCAACCGACCTCGGCTCCGGAAATCGACGCGTTGCGCTTGATGATCCCGCCGATCGCGGTCGCCGCGAATAGAAATGTTCGAATGCCTTCCTGACCGGAGCCGCGGCAGAAGTCGCGATAATAGCGCAGCACCGCCGGCACTACCCCCGCAGCCCCGTTCGTCGGAGCCGTAACCACGCGCCCTCCGGCGGCATTCTCTTCATTCACCGCGATCGCGAATACCGAAACATAATCCATGATTTCGTTGGGCGCGCTGCGGCCCTGCTCACGGTCGGATTGCAGATGATCGTAAATTCCCTTGGCCCGGCGTTGGACTTGCAGCGTTCCCGGCAGCGTTCCGCCGGTGGCGAGGCCGCGATCGATGCACGCGAACATCACCTCGGCGATGCGATCCGCCGCGGCTAGGGTTTCCGCCTTCGACCGCCGCGCGGCTTCGTTGGCCAGCGCGAGCTCGGCAATGGACAAGCCGCTTCGCTCGCACAGTTCCAGCAGGTCCTGGCCCGAGGTGTAGAGATAGGGCACGTTCGCGGGAGCATTGGCCGAGTGATCCGACTCGCCGTCGCGCACCGCAAACCCTCCGCCGATCGAAAACCATACTTCATCCGATAACGTCCTGCCAGCCTGGTCGAACGCTTCAAAGCGCATCGCGTTGGGATGGCGTTCGAACGTCCGGAAATAATCGAAGACGATATCGCGCGCCGGATCGAACGAAATTTCGCGCCCGTCCGGAAGCGCCATGCTCTTCGACTCCCCGATCTCAGCGAAGCGCCGGTGCGCGTAATCCGGATCGAGCGAATCCGGCACCTCGCCCGCGAGCCCAAGCACCAGCGCCATATCGGTCGCATGCCCTTTGCCGGTCCACGCCAACGATCCGAACACCGTCGCCGTCATTCTCGTAACCTGAGCAGTCGTCTCACCCAGGCGGCGCAGGAAAAATCCCGCGGCCTTCATCGGTCCCATGGTGTGCGAAGAGGATGGGCCAATGCCGATCTTAAAAAGTTCCGTGAGCCCGACCGGCGGGGCTGCGATCTCTATGGATGCTGAAATGGAGTTCAACTTTCAAACATAACGGACTCGCTTAGCGGGTGCAAACAAATCGACTCTCAGCCGCGACCGCTGCGCGCGATCTTCTCCCGCCAGCACTCTCCGCCAGTGGACCCAGATCTTCCACCGCGACCTTCATCTTCCGCCGCCAGTTGGGATGCTGCCAGGTGCTGGCCGGCAGGTTCTGCTGCTCGGTCTCGCCGGTCAGATCTTCCTGATTGATGATCGCCAGCGCGCACGGGCGTCGCCAGCACGAAACCCAGCGGATCGCCCGCGAATCCGGCGCCGCTGCAAGGCGTCGTCCAGCCGGCCGATCTCGTCCCGCCGCGCGGCCCACTGCTGCTCGGTACGCCTGCCTGGTCGATCAGTCCCGCGTCGCGGCGCGCTTCGATATCGCGGCCCGTCGACGAATCCGGCGAGCGTCGGCAGATCGTGCGTGGTGGTCGAGACCGCCGCCTGCGCCGGATACTCCTGCGGCAGGCGGAAACGTTCCGTCCGGATTCTTCTCGAACCACAGCAGCCGGTAGCCCAGGATGCCCGTCTCCGCCAGCGCTCTGCCGCACCTCGCCGGTCACCGTGCCCAGATCCTCCCCGATCACGATGAATCCGCCGCGCACGCTCTCGAGCGCCAGAATGCCCAGCAGATCCTCCGCGTAATCCTGCACGTAGGCGCCCTGCGCCGCCGTGCAGTCCGTCCGGAATCCAGAACAGACGGAAAAAGCGCATCACGTGATCGATGCGCAGCGCGCCGCCGTGCCGCGCGTTCTTGCGGATCGACTGCGCGAACAGCTCGTAGCCGTTGTCGCGATGCGCGTCGCGATTGGGCGGCGGAAATCCCCAATCCTGGCCGCTCGGGAGCCAGCTCGTCCGGCGGCGCTCCCACGCGGCACCCGCGAGCGTAGAACGGCCGGTTCGCCCACAGATCCGCGCCGAAGCGATCGGTGGCCAGCGCCAGATCGTGATACAGCCCGATCTTCATGCCCTCGCGCGATGCGCGTGAGCCTGCGCCTCGGCGAGCTGCCGGTCGATCTGCCACTGCAGGAATTTGTAGAACAGAACGTCGTCGCGATGTTCCTCGGCGAATTCCGCCACGGCCGGCGAGCGGGGATCGCGATACTCCGCCGGCCAGTCCGTCCACAGCCAAACGTCCGGATTGCGGCGGTGCATCTCCTCGTCGAGCGCGCAGAACACCGCGAAATCGTGCAGCAGCGCGCCTTCGATCTCGCGCGAATTCCTCGAAGTCGCGCCGTATGGCCCGACTCCTGAAATCGCTCGAAAGCCTCGCGCAGCGCCCGCAGCTTCGATGTCCGCGACGCGCTCGTATTCGACGAACTCGGTCGCGCGCAGTGCGTCGATCTCCGCCTCGGGTGCGTCCTCTGGCAGAAACCCGGCACGCGTTCCGACATCGAGATAAAGAAAGTTGCGAAACAGCGAGCACTGCGGCAGATAGGGGCTGGTGTTGTACGGCTGGCGGTTGGGAATCGCGTGCAGCGGATTCAGCGCGATGAACGCCGCGCCCGCCGGCGCGAGCGTATCGATCAGCGGCGCGCAGGTCCGTGAAATCGCCGCAACCCCAGTTGCGCGCCGACCGCACGCCGTACAGGCTGACGCGCGACTCCCGCCGGACGCCCTTCGACCTCGCTGCGCCCGCCGCGGGCATACGATGAACCGCGCCTCGGCGAAAGCCTCCAGCTCCGGCTCCTTCATCCAGTACAGCGCGCAGATCGTGATAGCCCAGCCGCAGGGCGGGCAGCGGCACGCGCTTGGAGATGAACTCGCGCCCGGCGATCGAGACCCGCTCCAGGTCCGGGCAGCTCCGGCAGCCAGAACCAGTGATGCTCGATCTCGCCGTTCTCCCATTGGATCTCGAGCTTCACCGAACCGCCGGCGCGCTCCGCGGGAATGCGCAGCGGAAGCGCGTCGGAGTCTTCGAGCACCACCACGCGTGGGATCGAACGCGCGCGACCATCGGTCACGTTCGCGCGCCGTGCCGGCGCGTTCCAGCTCTTGCATCGCTCGAGGCGGAATCCCCAGCGCCGCCAGCGCCCCGCGCAGCGTTTCGTCCGAAGCCGCGTGCGTCCGCCCCCAGGTGTCGGTGTATTCGAGCTCGATGCCGCAGCCTGCGGCGGCGCGCTCCAGAGCTTCGCGGTCGGACGCCAAACTCCAGTGTAATCGCCCGTGAGATAATGATGTTCGTGGAAGAGCCCAAATTTCAGCTGAGCCAGCCGCCCGAGCTGTTCGCGCGCGTCGACGATGAACCGGAACCGCTGGACGAATTCGGCGAATCCATCCTGACCACCTCGCTCGACAAGGTGATCAACTGGGCCCGCAAGAACGCCATCTGGCCGATGAGCTTCGGCCTGGCCTGCTGCGCCATCGAGATGATGTCGATGATCGCCTCGCGCTACGACATTTCGCGCTTCGGCGCGGAAGTGATGCGCGGTTCGCCGCGGCAGAGCGATCTGATGATCATCGCCGGCCGCGTATCGAACAAAATGGCGCCGGTGATCCGCCGCCTGTACGAGCAGATGCCCGAACCCAAGTGGGTGATCTCGATGGGCGCCTGCGCCACCTCCACCGGCGTGTTTTCGAACTACGCGCTGGTGCCGGTGAATCAGGTGATCCCGGTGGACGTGTACGTTCCCGGCTGCCCGCCGCGGCCGGAGCAGTTGATCTACGCGATCATGCTGCTGCAGAAGAAGATCGAGCAGGATACGCACGTCGTCGCGAAGGTCCTGAATCTGGCCTAGCAACGGCTGGAAGTTCTGCCCGGTTGGGGGGATGGTATAATTATTCAGTAGGCTGAATAATCAATCATGCGCACCCCTGTCGGCATTGTCGGCTTTCGAGGCTACAGCGGCGCCGAACTGGTGTCCATTCTTTCCCGGCATCCCTCGGCTGAGCCGATCCTGATCGAACATCGCGAATCCTCTGAACGTCCGCGCCCGCTGGGGGACTCCGAACCTCGGCGAATTCCCTGCACTGCCGACTCCATCCGCGCGGCCGGTCTGGCTGCCGTGTTCCTGGCGACGCCCGCCGATGCCGCCATGGACCTCGCGCCCATGATTCTCGAAACCGGCGCGGCCGTGATCGACCTCAGCGCCGCGTTCCGCCTGGGCAACACCGAAACCTGGGAGCGCTGGTATCACGAGCCGCACACCCAGCCCGCGCTGCTTCGCGAAGCTGCCTACGGGCTCCCGGAATTTTGCCGGACGCGTTTAATGGGCGCCCGGCTGATCGCCAATCCAGGCTGCTATCCGACCGCGGCCAATCTGGCCATCCGGCCTCTGGTGCGCGCGGGCGTGATCGCTCGCGAGGCGGGCATCGTCTGCGACGCCAAGAGCGGCGTCAGCGGCGCTGGACGAAGACCGGCTCTAAACACCAGCTTTTGCGAAGTGACCGATAATTTCTCCGCATACGCTGTTCTGGAGCATCGCCATGTGCCTGAAATTCTCCGCACGTCGGGTCTAGAAGAAGGCGAGCTGAGTTTCACCGCGCAGTTGATTCCCATCGATCGCGGCATTCTCGAAACCATTTACTTCCGCACCAATACGGCGAGTTCCGCGCAGGAACTGCTCGACATCTATCAACAGCGCTATGCCGGGGAGCCCTTCGTTCGTCTCTATGCCCCCGGACAATTTCCGGATGTTCATTCCGTGGCGCACACCAACTTCTGCGACATCGGCATTCAGTACCACCCGGCGACGCGACGCGGCGTAGTGGTGGTCGCCATCGACAATCTCGGCAAGGGTGCCGCAGGACAGGCGGTGCAGAACATGAACCTGGCGCTTGGGTTCGAGGAAACGGCGGGGTTGCTTCCAAGAGCATGCTGATGAAGATTCTGGTCAAGATCGGCGGCTCTCTTCTCGATTGCGAGACCTCGCGCGCCCGGTTGGCAGGGGAGATCGCCCGGTCGTCCGAACGCCATTCGATCGTCGTGGTGCACGGCGGCGGAAAACAGATGACCCGCTTCCTCGCCGAGCGCGGTATCGAAAGCCGCTTCGTCAATGGACTGCGTGTCACCACCGATGAAGTCCTGGACGCGGTGGTGAAGATTTTCGCGGGCAGCGTGAACGCCGAACTGGTTTCGGCGCTGCGGGCCGCCGGAGCAATGCCCGTGGGATTGAGCGGACTCGACGCCGGATTGGTGGATGCCGAGCTGCTCGACCCGGCGCTCGGTCATGTAGGACGCCCCGTGCGCTCCGATACCCGGCTCTTAGATGTCCTGAGAACCGCCGGCTATCTTCCCGTGGTGGCTTGCGTCGCTGGGGATGCACAGGGGCGGAGGTATAACGTGAATGGCGATCAGATGGCGGTCGCCTGCGCCGCGGGTTGGAAGGCGGAACGGCTGATTTTTCTGACCGACGTGGACGGTGTGCGCGACGGGACCGGTGAGATTCGCCGCTCGCTCACCGCCGCCGAAGCCAATCGTCTGATTCACGACGGCGTAGCCACCGGAGGGATGCAGGCGAAGCTGGAATCCGCGCTGTCCGGATTGCGTCAGGGTATTGCCGAAATTCAAATCGGATCCGGCGCGATGGACCGAATCATAGATAAATTGATCGTGAATGACGAAATCGGGACACGTTTGGTTGCTTAAAAATGACTGAAATTCGAAAAGCGTGGCTGTCAGACATTCCCTCACTTTTGGCGTTGATCAACTCCTACGCGACCAATGGCATTATGCTGCCTCGAACCGAGTTTGAAATGGCGGAAAACATCCGCGATTTCACGGTCGCCGTCGAGGATGGCCGCGTGATCGGGTGCGGAGCCTTGCATTTCTACACGCCGACGTCGGGAGAAGTCCGAAGTTTGGCGGTCGAGCCTGGAGAGAAGACCAAAGGCATAGGAAGGCGCCTGGTGGAGAGTCTCGAAAGTGACGCGCGAGCCCATGATTTACAGGCTCTGTTCGCTTTCACCTATGTTCCTGGCTTCTTTGAAAAGCTGGGATTTGAAGAGGTGGATCGCGGCGAGTTGCCGTTAAAGGCGTGGAAGGATTGTTTGCGCTGTCCTAAATTTCAAGCCTGCGATGAGATCGCGATGTTGAAACGGCTTAAGCCGGATGCCGACATCCGGCTGAGCAAAACTCTCACAGGCTTTTCAGAATTAGTGCAATTCCCCGTCCTGCGAAAATAACCCGCTCCTCGACCGCAGGCATCGCGCCGGGACTAAAAGCAGAAATCTATACAAATAAAATTGAGATTTCTCCGTTTAATCCACTACTATTGTGCATACCATCACAAGCCTTCACGTTCCGCCGTCGGACAACCGATGCCGCGGGCTTGGGTATTGGTCACCCTTGGAGGCGATGTGAAAGCACAAACGATCGAAGTCCGGAATTCCACCGGACGAATTTTATGTAACACGATATTCCGCCCGGGAGGCCGCAAGCTGCTGGCCAAAGGGCACGTGCTGAGCGAAGAGGATGTGCGGCTGCTCGAAACGGAGGGCATGGGCGAGGTCTGGGTTACGGAGCTCGAAGAAGGCGAAGTCGGGGAAGACGAAGCGGTATGCAAAGCGGCAACGGAAATCGGTTGTGGATGTCTGGAAATTCGCCTCGCTGCCGGAGGCAGGGCTAATCTCTTTGCGACGGAGAATTGCTGTCTGCTGGTGGACGAGGAGCTGCTCAAGCAGATCAACTGCATCTCGAGCATTGTGATCGCCACGGGCCAGAATTTCAGTTTCGCGCCAGCCGGCCAGCGCATCGCCACCGTGAAAAGCGTGCCCTTCGCCGTCGCGCAGACTCAGCTTGACGCGATCATCAGTGTATTGCGCGAGCGCGGGCCTATTCTCCAGGCCCGCCCGATCCGCACTCCCACGGTTGGCGTCCTGTACAGCGATCCAGTGCAGGGCGACCGCGCCCGCCTGCTGTTTGAAAGCATCATGCGCCAGCGCCTGGAACACTTCAACGCGACGGCGTCGTTCGCCCTCACCACCACCGAGGAAGAAGGAGCTGTCGCTCGCAGTTTGCAGCACCTGCTGCGCTCCAAGCCGACGGTGATTCTGATGGCCTCCACCACTGCCCCGGCCGGCCCGGACGACGTAATCGGACGCGCCATGACCCGCGTCGGTTGTCATCTGGAACGGTTCCTCGCTCCGGTCGAACCGGGAAACCTGCTGCTGCTGGTCTACAAAGACGAAATCCCCATTGTTTCGGCGCCGGGCTGCTTCCGCTCGGCCAAGCCCAACATCATCGATTTGATTCTGCCTCCGATGCTGGCCCGCTACCGGGTCTCCAGTTGGGAGGTCGCGGGTCTGGGACATGGTGGCCTGCTCGGTTAGCGACCGCTGATTCCTCCATTGAATCCGGCCGGCCCTTCTCCTGTAAAATTGAAGCGGCCTCCGTGAGAGATGAACATCACCAGCGTCGAAGCATACCTGCTGTCCTGTCCTTCCCCCGATACCGCGATTCCCAGACGCGACGCCCTCCTGGTCCGGGTGGGCACCAACGCGGGTCTGTTCGGGTACGCTCCCGCTCCTCCCACCGCGCGCGCAAAACAGATCATCGATCTCCTGATCGCGCCTTTCCTTACCGGACACGTTCTTGACGATCCCGACACGCTTCGCATTCTGTTCCAGCAAGGGCCGGGCAACGACGCCGAAGCGGGCGGCATCTATAGCGCCGTCGAGATCGCCCTTTATGACCTTGCCGGAAAAGCGCGAAAGCTTCCAGTCAGTGAATTGATCGGGGGACGCGTACGCGACCGCATCCGCTTATACGCCAGCGGCTCAGGCCAGGCCCCGGAAGCGCTTCGGGCGCAGAGTCTCGGATTCACAGCTTACAAGCTCCGTCTTACGGGCGGACCGAAAGCGGCGGCGACGGACCTCCGGCATCTTCGCGACGCCGCGGGTCCGGACCTCGATCTCATGGCAACCGCGTTCGGCTGCGGCTATTCGGAAGAAGACGCGGCCGGGCTGGCGCGCGAGGTTTCGTCGTCGCGGCTTCGCTGGCTCGAAGACCCGTTGGCCCCGCACGATCACGCCGCATACGCCCGGCTGCGGGAACTGGGCCTGGTCGCGCTCGCCGGCGGATCGCATGAACCAAACGAACTGCGTTTTCTTCATCTGATCGAGACTGGAGCGGTGGATTACGTTCAGATGGACATCGTCAGCCAGGGCGGCTACGCCACCGCGCGCCGTTTGTTTCCGGATATCGCGCGCGCCGGCCTGCGCTTCGCCTTCAACAGCTCCGGCACGGCGCTCGACCTGATCGCGGCCGCGCACCTGGCGGCATGCTGGCCGGAAAGCATGGTGCGCTGGATGGAATATCCGCTCGACTCGTTTTTCTTTCCGCCCGGCTCGGAAATCCTGAAGCAGCCGCTGGCGATCGAGCGCGGCCAGTTGGTGGTCCCGCGCGGACCCGGACTCGGCGTCGAAGTGGATGAGAGCGTGATCTGGCGATACCCGTGGGTCGCCGCGTAGCGCCGATCGCCTGCCTAGGCTTCGCCGGCCAGGTGCTCGATGCTCCCCGCCGAATAATACCTCGCGGCCAGCGGATGCTCCGGCATAATCGCATTCCGCGCCAATTCCTTGGATGTTTCACTGGCGCAATGCGCCGCGAGCACGGCCGCGCCTTCGCGGGCCTCGGCCAGATCCAGATCGGTATAGACCGCCTCGGTATGGAGAAAACGGGAAAACTCCTTCATCAGGTACCCGAAGAGTCCGCCGTGCACCTCTTCTTCCCGGACCAGCGCGCGGAGGTCGTCGCCGGGCACGGTGATGACTTCGCTCGACGGAAATCCCGCGTCGTGAAGCCTCTGTTCGGCAAGCGACGCCTGCTTCAGATCGGGGAAGACCGCAATCATGTAGTGAGTCGGATAAAATAAACCAAGATGGGTATCCGCGCCCTGGAAGAAAGTCGCGAGGCGGCTCATACCGGTCATTATAGGCACGCGGCTCTCCGTTCCGCGCGATTCGCGGCGATCGCTTTTCTTCCCAACACTTTCGACCAGACGCTCCAGGCGAAAAGGGTCGTAGTTTTTTCATCCCGATGCGCGTTATTTGCGCTCCGGGTGCCGCCTTCCACTTGCGAGTGATGGGGTAGCCTCGGTAGAATCAATGAGTTTGCAATAGAATCCTGGGAGGATGCATGTCCGTTGAGCAGAAGGTCAAGCAAATCATCGTCGAGCAACTCGGCGTGGATGAGGCGCAAGTCGATCCCACCGCCAGTTTCGTCGATGACCTCGGCGCCGACTCGCTCGATATCGTCGAGCTGGTGATGGCGTTCGAGGAAGCGTTCGACCTCGACATTCCCGATGAAGACGCCGAGAAGATCGCGACCGTCAAGAACGCCGTCGACTACATCGAGTCGAAGAAGAAGTCGTAGACGTCGTCCGGCTGTTCGTGCGGGAGTTCCAATCGATTGCAACGCAGAGTCGTAGTTACCGGAGTCGGGCTTGCTGACTTCGGTTGGAATCGGCACGGAACCGGTCTGGGAAGCGATCAAGAACGGGCGGAACGGCATCGGGCCGATCACCGCGTTCGACGCCACCGGTTTCAACTGCCGCATCGCCGGCGAAGTGAAGGGCTTCGATCCCGGCGATTACATCGAGAAAAAAGAAATCAAGAAAATGGGGCGCTTCATTCAGTTCGCCATCGCGGCGACCGAATTTGCGCTGCAAGCGTTCGGGCTTCAAGGTGAATCCCGAGGAAGCCGAGCGCACCGGCGTGTACATCGGCAGCGGCATCGGCGGATTCGAAGTCATCGAGCGCGAGCACAAGATCCTGCTCGAAAAAGGCCCCAGCCGCATCTCGCCGTTTTTCATTCCGGCGACCATCATCAACCTGGCGTCGGGCTACGTTTCGATCCGCACCGGCGCGAAGGGTCCGAACTCGGCCACCGCGACGGCCTGCACCACCAGCGCGCATTCCATCGGCGATTCGTTCCGCATCATCCAGCACGACGACGCCGACGTGATGATCTGCGGCGGCGCGGAAGCGTGCATCACGCCGATGGGCGTCGGCGGATTCGGCGCCATGCGGGCGCTGTCGCAGCGCAATGACGATCCGGAGCACGCCTGCCGTCCGTGGGATCACGACGCGCGACGGATTCATCGTGGGCGAAGGCGCGGGCATTCTGATTCTCGAAGAACTGGAACACGCCAAGCGCCGCGGCGCGCCGATCCTGGCGGAAATCGTCGGCTACGGCATGAGCGGCGATGCGTACCACATCACCTCGCCTTCCGAAGACGGCGACGGCGCGTATCGCGTGATGCGCAATGCCTGCGCGACGCGAAGCATCGAGCCGCAGCAGATCGACTACATCAACGCGCACGGCACCTCGACGCCGTGGGCGACCGCATCGAGACCATCGCCATCAAGCGCGTCTTCGGCGAGCACGCCTACAAGCTCGCGGTCAGTTCCACGAAATCGATGACCGGGCATCTGCTGGGCGGCGCCGGCGGCCTCGAAGCCGGAATCACGGTGCTGGCGATCCGCGATCAGATCGCGCCGCCGACCATCAACCTGGACGTGTCCCGATCCGGAGTGCGATCTCGACTACGTGCCGAACCACGCGCGTCCGATGAAGATCGACTACGCGCTGTCGAACTCCTTCGGCTTCGGCGGCACCAACGGCTGCCTGATTTTCAAGAAGCCATCCGGCGACTGAGGCCGGAGCTGAGCCTAACAATGAAGATTATTGTCGCGATCAAGCAGGTTCCGGTCCGCGACTCGCAGCTGCGCGTCGACTGCGGTCGGGCAAGTGGATCCAGGAAGCCGATCTCAGTTTCGAAATCAACGAGCCGGACGCCTACGCGCTCGAAGAGGCGCTGCAGTTGAAGGAAAAGCACGGCGGCGAAGTGGTGGTGCTGTGCGCCGGGCCGGCGCGCGCCGCGCAGACCATCCGCGAAGCGCTGGCCAAGGGCGCCGATCGCGCGATTCACATCGAAGAAGAAAATCTGAACGCGCTCGACACGCTGGGCGTCGCGAAGCTGCTGGCCGCCGCGGCGAAAGCCGGAGAATCCCGATCTGATCCTGACCGGCCTGCAATCGGACGATCTGGGCTACGGGCAAACCGGCGTGGTGGTGGCCGAACTGCTGGGCGTGCCGCACTCGACCATCATCATGCAGGTGGAAGTGCGACGGATCGCAGCATCCGCGTGAAGCGCGAGCTCGAAGACGGCTGGTTCCAGCACATCGCGATGCCGCTGCCGGCGGTGCTGACCATTCAGAGCGGCATCAACAAGCTGCGCTACGCGACGCTGATGGGCATCAAGAAAGCCAAGACGAAAGAGATCAAGCGCGTGACGCCGGCGGAGCTGGGCGGCGCCGCGGCAGCCACCGCCGTGATCGAGAAAATCTACGTGCCGCAGAAGAGCAAGCAGACGCAGATTTTCGAAGGCGACGCGAAGACGGCGGCCGCGCAAGCTGGTGGAGAAACTGAAGTTCGAAGTGCGGGTCATATGAGCGTCCTGGTCGATTCTCGAACAGCAGGGCGGCAAGTGGCATCGCATGTCGTGGGAGACGCTGGCGGCGGCGCAGCAGTTCGGCGCGGCGCTGGGTGTGCCGGTGGAAGCCGCGGTCGTCGGCGCGGGCATCGGCGCGCTGGCGGCCGAAGCGGCGACGAAGAAGCTCGCGAAAGTCTGCGCGGTCGAGCACGATCTGCTGAAGGACTACACCGCCGACGGATACACGCGGCGCTCGAAGCAGCTGATCCGCAAGACGCAGTCCGACGCTGGTGCTGTTTCCGCACACCTATCAGGTGCGCGACTTCGCGCCGAAGCTCGCGACGCGATTCTCGCAGGTGCTGGTCAGCGACGTGATCGCGGCGCGCGTCGATGCCGGGTCGCCGGTGTTCGTGCGGCTGCTGTTCCAGGGCAAGCTGAATGGCGACGTGCGCGTCGAGCGGCGCCGGTCCGGTCTTCGCGTCGCTGCAGGCGGGCGCGTGGCGCGCGGATGCGCTCGAAGCCGGCTCCGGCGCCGGTGGAAACGTTCGCGCCGGCGCTCGACGCCGCGCAGATCCGGCAGAAGCCCGAAGCGCCGTTCCGCGAATCGGCGCGCGCCGTGGATCTGACGGCCGCCGAGATCATCGTCTCCGTCGGCCGCGGCATCAAGGAAAAAGAAAACATCCCGGTGGTGGAGGAACTGGCCAAGGCGCTGGGCGCCGAACTGGCCGCGTCGCGGCCCATCTGCGACGCGGGCTGGCTGCCGATGGAGCGGCAGGTGGGCAGCTCCGGCCAGACCGTGGCGCCCAAGATGTACATGGCGGTCGGAATCTCCGGCGCGATTCAGCACCTGGTGGGCATGAAGGGCGCGAAGACCATCGTCGCGATCAACAAGGACGCCAACGCGCCGATCTTCGAGGTCGCCGATTACGGCATCGTCGGCGATCTGTTCGAGGTGGTCCCGGCGCTGGTCGAAGAAGTGAAGAAGGCGAAAGCCTAGGTAGGGCAGGTCTCGGCCTGCCCGTTTTTTAGGACTTGAACTTCTTGTCCGTCGCCATTTTCGTCTTGCTCTGATACATCGCCTCATCCGCGCGCCGCAGGACCTGGTTCACCGTTTCGCCCGGATGCCATACCGCGAATCCGGTGGCCGCGGAAACCTGCACTTTTCGCGGCTCGCCGCTAGTTTCGAGCGTATAGATTCCGTTCACCCATTTCTCGATCATCTGGGAACGTGACCGCGCTTCCGGCAATTCGCCGTCCACCAGCGCGACGAACTCGTCGCCGCCCCACCGGCCCACCAGATCCTTCGATCGGAACGCGTTGCGCAGCTCGGTTGCGAATTGCTTCAACAGATCGTCGCCGGCCAGATGGCCCAGACCGTCGTTGATTTTCTTGAACCCGTTCAGATCGACATAAATGACGGTGAACGGACGCCCTTCTTTCACGCGCTGCTCCATGTGCCGTTCCACGCGGCGGCGATTGGCAAGGCCAGTCAGCGGATCTTCGGATGCCGCGCGCTCCACTACTTCGAGCCGCGCTTCATAGGATGAAAGCTGCGCGCGCAAACCGGTGGCCGATTCCAGGCCGTCGCGCGTCATATTCACGACGCAGGCCTCCAGGTCCGCCAGGCTCTTGCCGAGAGACTGCCGCATCGCGGTCAGGTCGTTCATTCGCGCCGTGGCTTGCAGGCTCTCGCTCAATCCCCGAAACTGATTGGCGTAGCGCTGGTCGCGTTCGCCCATCTGGCCGGTCGCCTGCGCGACGATCATTAGGACCTGCTTCAGCTCGTCCGCTTTTTCGTCGTAGAACAGCGCCGCCCGATCCCCCCATGCCTTGAGTTCTTCCGCAGCGCGCTTCTCGGTTTCCGCGATCACCGCCGGATCGGCGATCAGGCGCTGGTTCAACTCCAGGAGCTTTTGTCGCAGTTCGTCGCCGGCCTGCGGGCAGGCCTTCACGCCCGCTGCCCCCATCACGGCGAGCGTCGCGCGATACGACTCCAGCGTCGACTGGAGCAGCTCCTCCATTTGCGCTTCCATCGATTTGCGAAGAGAGATCATTCCCTAAGGACGCACTTTCACCCACTCTCTTTATCGGACAAAACCAGCCTAAGTTTAGGAGATACCTTAGTTTTTAAGGATTGGGCGGTAGGTTAAACGATTCGCGCAGCAGCCTTTGTTCTTCGGCCGAGAAGTTCTGCTTCATCTCTTCGCTATTCAGCCATTGGCGGCGTTCCCGCGGTGGCAAGCCGCGCAACTCCTGGATTTGCTGGCGTATAGCCACTCGCCGCTCCGGCGCCAGGCTCTGCAGGGCTTCGAGTCGCCGCATCGCCCGCTCCCGCTGCGCCGGAGGCATATTCTCAAAGCGCTGCAACTGCTGCTCCAGTCGCTGCCGGCGCGCCATCGGGAGTTTGGACAACGCCTTTTGGCGTTGCTCCGGCGACATATTCTGGAATCGCCGCAACTCCTCGGCCGGATTCCGCTGCGGATTATTGGCGCGATTCGGATTCCCTGCGGCCCGGGGAGCCTGGGTCCGCCCGGTTTTCCGGTTCTGCGCTGCAGCGGGAAACGCGCATCCCCACACCAGGAGTGCGATGAGAACGGCGTGAAACCGGAACCTTCGCATCCCTTTGAACTCCTGGACGCGGCGCTGCGCCACGGGATTACATCGCTCCTGACGAAGACGACGGCGGCATCAGCACATCGATATCGTCCAGCGCCGTCTGCACTTGATCGATGTCCACGCGCTCGGACCGGATCTGCGGAACAGGATCTCCAGGGTGCGGCGCCCGCACCATTAAACCCGCCGCCAGAACCGCGCAGGCCGCCGCCACCGAAACCACCGGCTTCCAGGCAGCCAGCGGCACGGGAGGACGCAGCACCCGGCGCATCCATCGGACCCACGCCGGAGCCTCGTTTTCCCGCGCGATCTTCGCATAAAGCCGCGCATCGAAATTGGTGGACACTTCCGGCGGCGTCCAGCGATCCAGCGTTTCCCACACTTCGCGCTGCGCCGTCACCACGCGGCTGCACTCCGCGCATTCGATGAGGTGCCGCTCGAACTCCGCTCTCTCGCGAGGCTCCAGCGTGCCGGCGCAGTAGTCGATCACGATCTCCGCGGCCGTATTATGAATCCGACAGTCCATGTTCTTCCCTCAACGCAAACGCACTCAGGCAAAATGCGCCAGCCGTGCGCGCAGCGTCTCATATGCCCGGAACAATAGCGATTTTACCGCCGATTCCGAACATTGCAACGCCTTGGCGATCTGGGAGTACTCCAGTTCCTCGTACTTGTGCATCATCACCGCCGCTCTTTGCTTGGCCGGCAGCCCATCGATCGCTCTGCGCACTTCCCGCAGCTTTACCTGATAAACCAATTCCTGCTCGACGGTCTGTTGCCGGTCCGCCACCTGGCGTCCGGCTCCTTCCGCCGTATCGTCGTTTAAGCTTTCCTGATTCTTCTCTTTCTTTCCGTCGCGAATCCAATTCAAGGCCAGATGCGTCGCGATGCGGAACAGCCAAGTGGTGAATTTCGCCGTCGGCTCATAGGTCGCCCGGCTCCGGTACACCCGCAGGAAAACTTCCTGAGCCAGTTCTTCCGATACGCCCTGATGCTGAACCATCCGATATAGAAAATGCACCACCGGAGTGCGATGCCGCTCCAGCAGCAGCGCAAAACTGGTGTCGTCCCCTTCGCGAACCCGAAGCATTAATTCGGCGTCGCGTTCCAGGGCTATAACAGCCTCCATATCCTCCCTAACCCCAGGGCTGGGAGAAGGTTGCGCGGAACTTTCAGGATCGGACACTGTGATGCTCACTCGCCCTTGAGCGAACGCTCCATCAAATCCCGGAGCGCATCCCTAGGACTTTTAGCAAGATGCAGTACCTCATGCATCTGTTGCACGATCGGCAAATCCACCCGAAACTTTGCCCCCAACGCCACCGCCGCGTCGCAGGTTTCCACTCCCTCGGCAATCATCCGCGACGACGCCACAATCTCGGTGAGCGTTTTGCCCTTCGCTAACTCCAGCCCTACCTTGCGATTACGGCTAAGTGTTCCAGTACAGGTTAATACCAGATCGCCTAACCCGGCCAAGCCGGCCAGCGTTCTTGGCTGTCCCCCCATCGCGACCGCCAACCGTGTGATCTCGGCCAGCCCGCGAGTAATCAACGCTGCTAGGGCATTGCTACCAAGTCCTAATCCCTGGCAAACGCCTGCACCGATCGCGATCACGTTCTTCAAAGCCGCCCCGATTTCGACGCCGATCGGATCGGGATTGGTATACAGACGAAACGTCGGCCCGGAAAAAGCCTGCTGGATTTGTTCCGCCACCTCGATCTTTTCTGACGCGACCACGACCGCCGCGGGCTCTCCGCTGGCAATCTCGCGAGCGAAAGTCGGACCCGAAAGCACCGCGGTCTGGGCGGCGCCAGTTACGCTCGCCATCACTTCCGACATGCGCAGCAACGTTTCTCGCTCAATACCCTTGGTTGCGCTGACAAAAATCATCGATGGATGCAAGAACGGAACCGCCGCGCTGTAGATTTTCCGCGCGTGCCGCGAAGGCATCACGCCGAGAACGATGTGCGCTCCCGCGAGCGCTTCTCCCAGTTCCGAAACCACGCCGATGTTCGCAGGTAGTTCCAGCCCCGGCAGATACACGTCATTTTCGCGTGAGGCGCGCATGCGCCCGGCCAGATCCGATTCATAAACCCACAGCGCAACACCATCGAATCGCGGGGCGAGCACGATCGCCAGCGCCGTTCCCCAACTGCCGCCCCCGATAACTGCGAGTTTCAAGCCTTCTTCCCCGGAGATTTCCAGGCGAAAACGTTCTCAGTGCCGGCGTGCAGACGCTCCAGATTCGCCTTGTGGCGATAGACAATGAACGCGCCCGCGATCAGGGACGCCAGCAGAACGGGCTCCGCCGGATGCAGAATCAGCCAGACCCCCAGCGGGAACGTCGCCGCCGCCAGAATCGACCCCGCGGAAATGGCTCGTGTCGCGGCCACCACGATTAGGAAAACGATCACCACCGCCAACAAGGGCAGCGGGGTCAGATACAGAAAGGCGCCAATGAAGCTCGCCACCGCTTTTCCGCCTTTGAATTTCAGGAACACTGGAAACGCGTGCCCCGCCATCACCGCCAGCGCCGCGGCGGACATCCAGTAAGCGGACCCGTCCGTCAGGTATCCGGCCAGCCATACCGCGAAAAATCCCTTCGCGATATCCAGAATCAACACCGCCACGGCCACGCCGCGACCAGTGGTGCGCAGGACGTTGGTCGCGCCGATGTTTCCGCTGCCCGACGCCCGCACATCCTTTCCGGTGGTGAGCTTCACCAGCACAAATCCAAACGGGATTCCGCCCACCAGATAGGCGACGACGATTGCAAGGATTCCGGCCATATTCAATTGAGGGGAAATTCAGCGAGCCTGGTATAGCGCCCGCCCTTCGAAAGATAAAGATAAAACGCCGTCGCCACGAAATCGCCGAACCGGTACGGGCCAGCTTGCTCCAGCGCTTTATGCAGCGGCTCCAGCGAAACCTGGTCCCGAATTCTCGCTAACGTAAGATGCGGCGAATATTTTCGCTCCTCGCGGGGAACGCCAAGCGTCCGCAACCGCATCCTCGGTTGCTTGAGCGAGGCTTTCCAAAGCTTCCCCGCCCTCGATTCCGGCCCAAAACACGCGCGGATGACGTGGATTGGGAAACCAGCCAACGCCTCGCACCTTGATCTCGACCGCGCCGCTCGACCCGGCGCCCGCCAAAGCATGCTTCATTTCTTCCAGACGATCCTCCGGCCATTCGCCGATGAATTTCGTGGTCACGTGAAGATTCTCGACTGGACTCCAATTGATCTTCGCCGCCGGCCGCACCCGATCCAGCAGCGCGCGAAGTTTATCTTTCACCGGTTCAGGGATGTCGATCGCAGCAAACAGTCGCATTCCGAAGTCTATTAGTGTGAAGTCTCTAGTGTAGGCGATCCGTACATACCCTAACCATTGGCTCGCAAATCCGCGGTGTATAATCGGTCCCGGACTCCCCACAGCCGGGGTCCGGAGGATCGAATGAATCGCAGAGCTTTCCTGCATGGATTCGGCGCGGCGGTGACGCTGGCCCCCGGTATTTCTCTTCGAGCAGCCTCCACCGGATCTTCTTTTCTGACCAGACCGAATCCCAAGCTGATGGTTTCCGAGAAGGAAATACACGCCTGGCACGCCGCCAAGGATTCCAAGGGCGGCCCGACCATGGCCGGCAGTCCGTCCTGGCACAATTATCTGGACTTGCTTGAAAAGAATTTTCGCGACTCCGGCGTGGTGGATATTTTCCGGAATCCGATCCCCTATACCCGCTGGTACACCACCGAATATCCCGACGATTCCAACTGGTCGGTTCACCTGGATGGACAGAAGATCAAAGTCGCCAGCTATGGATGCAATTCCGGTCATACACCCGATGTAGGCGTTACCGGCGAGCTGGTGGTTTACAAGCACGGCATGCCGGCCGAAGCTTTGCGCGGAAAAATCGCAATTGTCGAGAAGGCATTGTCGGCGGAAGCGTCCGCGGCTTCAGGAGTAGGCACCGCCACCGGCGATTACGAATATCTTTCCAACGCCGAGACATTTCCGAATCCCGATATTCCCCGCTCCGAAGAAAGTGGACTGAGCCCCTTCCCCATCATGGGACTCGGTCCCGCCCAAAAGCCGCTGATCGATGCCGGCGCGGCCGGTGCTCTGATCGTGATGCCGCTGTCCTATGAAGCTCTGGCCGGGACCTATACCTTCGGCGTCCCCGCGCTCCATCAGATGCCGAGCCTGTATCTCGATCGGGAGATCGGCGCCCGCGTCATCGAGGCCGCCGGGAAACAGGCCACCTTGAGATTGATCGCCGCCACCGAAGAAGCCGAGCCCTACCAATGGTTCGGATATCTGCCCGGCAAGGACTACGGCACGCCGAACGATCAGCAGGTCTTGCTGATCACCCACACCGACGGTCCTTCAATTTCTCAAGAAAATGGCGCGCTGGGAATCCTGACCCTTGTCAAGTATTTTTCCCGGATCCCCAAAGCTCAACGCCCGCGCACGCTGATGATCTTTTTGGATTGCCGCCACTATATGCCCGGAGCCGAGCGAGCCTTCGCCAAGCAGGATTACGCCGCCAGTCACACCGATGTCTATAAAAAAGTGATCGCGGCCATGGGCATCGAACATCTGGGACAGCTTCAAGTGTCCGAAGGCCCCGGCAAGCCGTATCACAAGACCGGGCGCGCCGAATTGTCTACCGTATGGATCACCAATAATCAGCACATGATCGACATGGCCATCCAGGCGGTGAAGGACAATCATCTGGAGCGAACCCAGATCCAGTGCCCCGGCCACAAGGGCCTGCACGGCGGCCAGCAGGGCCCGTGGTACGGATTGGGCGGCATCGCCCGGCGCATCGGCGTTCCCGGCGCATCGACCATGGGATCGATGACCGCCTACTGGTCCAGCAGAGCGCGCATGGATTATCTCGATACCAAACATTTCGTCAAACAAATGTCCACCATGACCCAACTGTGCGGCAACCTTATGACCGCGGAGCTGGAGACGATCAAGACCACAGGTCCGGAAGGCGGACCGCTGCCGCGCGCCAGCGAACGCCCGCAATAGCACCGAGGAGAATCTCATGACCAATCCACTGACCAGGCGAGACATATTCGGGCTCGGCGCCGCCGCCTTCCTGGGACGAACCGCATTCGCCGCGAAGACCCCGGAATTTCCGAAGAAAGCGATCATCCGGACCATCCTCAAGGATCTGCCCCCCGAAGCGCTCTCCGGCGGCGCGACTCTGTTCCATGAGCACATGTCGCTCGCCCCGGATTTTATGCCGCGCTGGATCGCGCTCTATCGCGCCGGGCAATCGAATGCCGGACCCAATTCCGGACGAGGACGTGGCGCAGCGCCCGCTCCCTCCGATCAGAAATTCTTCATGCAGGACCTCGACCTGATGACCGAAGAGATGAAAGCGGCCAAAGCCGACGGCGTCGCCTGTCTCGTCGACGGCGGTCACGAAGATATGGGCCGCGACCTGAATTTCCTGCGTCAGCTTTCTGAAAAATCGGGGCTGCCGATCGTCGCCGGCACCGGCTATTACACGCAGCCGTTCTATCCAGCGGAAATCGCGACCATGACCGAAGATCAGATCGCCGAGGATCTGATTCACAAAGCCCACACCCAACCGGTGGGCGCGCTCGGGGAGATCGGCACCTGGGACGCCATGACCCCCGACGAACGCAAAGTGTTTCGCGCCGTCGCAAAAACCCATCTGGCGACGAATCTGCCCATCTTCACCCACACCGCCTACGGCAAGGGCGCGATCGAGCAGCTCGACGTATTCGAATCGCTGGGCGTGAAACCGCAGCACGTCGTGATCGGACATGTCGGCGGTCTTCCCGACCCCAAGGCCGAAATCGCGAAAGAGCTTTGCAAGCGCGGCGCATTTGTCGGCTTCGACCGCCAGGGCGGACGCGGCGATACCCAGCAAGTGCCTCCCGTGCTCGCCTTGATCGAAGCCGGATACGCGGGCAACCTGATGTTCTCATCCGATCTGTCAAGCGCCGCGCAGCTCAAGCGCAACAACGGCGGTGGCTACGCCAAGACCGTCACCGTCTGGGGACCCAAACTTCGCGAAGCCGGCGTCAAGGAAGACGTGCTGCATGGAATCCTGGTGGACAATCCCCGCCGGTTTCTCGCCTTCGTGCCGAAGAAAGCCCGGCGCGGATAAAGGGCATGATACGATCATCCGCATGACGCGAACCGCCTTGGCGCTGCTTTCCGCCTCCTTTATTTATGGAGCCGACGCGACTGTTCAATTCCGGGTCCATACCATTGAAGAAAAAATCCCCGGCGGCTACTCGGTGATGGTCGCCGATCTGAATCACGACGGCAAGCCGGACGTGGTCGGCGTCGGCCTTCGCGGAGACGAGGTCGCCTGGTATGAAAATCCCGGCTGGCAGCGGCACGTTCTGGTGAAAGGAATGCGCGCATCGCTTTGGTCCGCGGCAAGCGACGTCGACGCGAGCGGCATCCCGGCGATCGCCCTCATCACCGAATTCGGGATGGTCTACGCCCGCAGCCAGGGCCTGGTGTGGATCCTCGAACATCAGGGCGATCCGCGCGAAATGTGGAAAGCCACCAAAATCGATTCGACCCCGACCGCTCACCGGCTCGCGTGGGCCGACATCGACGGCGACGGAAAAAAGGAATTGGTCGATGCTCCCCTGATCGGCGCGGATTCCCTCGCGCCCAAGTACGAAGGAAAAACTCCGCTCTACTACTACCGCCCGCCTGCGGCCCCCGGCGGCGAATGGAAGCGATTCACCATCTTCGATCAACTGAGCGGCGTCACCCATCACGTCCGCGCCGTGAAATGGATCCCGGGCGAGCGCGATCAGTTGCTCACCGCCGGATTCGATGGCATCATGCTCCATTCCGCCTCAGGCTCGGGCGATAACTTGAAATGGGAACACACCGTCATCTCCAAAGGTCACGAAGAAGCCGCCCCTAAAGCCGGCGCCAACGACGTCCGCATCATGAACATGAAGGGGAAAAGGATGCTCGCCACCATCGAGCCCTGGCATGGCAACGAAGTGGTCGTCTATAAGCAGGGGAAAAACGGCCAGTGGGAGCGCAAAGTCCTCTTCGACGGTTTGATGGAAGGCCACGAGATCTGCGTGGGCGATTTCTCGGGCGATGGCCGCGACGCCATCGTCGTTGCCGATCGCGCCGGCAACAAGACCACCAATCCGCATCTGTTCTTCCCCCTGGACGACACCGGGACCGACTGGAAGCACGAGATCATCGATCCCAACGGAATGTCCGGCTCCGGCTGCGCGGTCGCGGACATCAACGGCGACGGACGCCTGGACTTCGTGATGATCGGCAGCTCCACCGCCAACATCAAGTGGTACGAGAATCTGGGTCGACAGTAGCTTTCGGCGCGAAGCGCGGACGCATTACGCTGAGCCACAGCCACGCCACGCCCCCCAGCGCGACCAGCACCATCATCCAGCGCAGCGCGTTCGCCAGCGACGCGTCGCTGAACGTCGGCAGGTCCAGCAGGATGTGGAACCGCTGCAGCACCGCGTAGCGATCGATCATCCAGTGCCACGCCGTATGCGCCACCAGCGCCGATAAAATAATGGTTCCCATGCGCTCCGCCACTACCCGCGCAAAGAGTAGGTCGAGCGCCGGAATCATAATCAGCAGCACCATCAACTGGCCCAGCTCGACGCCGAGATTGAACGACAGTAGCGAGGCCAGCATGTGCGTCCCCGCGAATTGCAGCGTCTCGCGCAGCGCGAAGGAAAAGCCGAAACCATGCACCAATCCGAATCCGAACGCGATCATCCAGCGCTTGTGAACCGTGCTGCCGCCGACGATATTTTCGAGCGCCATATACACAATCGACACTGCGATCAGTGTTTCGATCAGCGGCGGAAACCACAGCACGTTCGGCGCAAGATTGTAGGCCGATGCAATCAGCGTGATGGAGTGCGCGATGGTGAAGGAGGTGACAATCGGAATCAGCGCCCGGAATTTGCGGAACGGAATCACCAGGCAGAACAGGAACAAAAGGTGGTCAGTCCCGTCCAGGATGTGCAGGAATCCCAGGTCCACGAAGCGGAACGCCGCCTGATACCATTGCGGGTCCATGTGCACCAGTCCCGGCACGTTGGTGAATTCGAACGCGCGGACCACTCCATTCGGGAACACGAATCGCACCACCGTCAGGACGTTCACGCCCAGCCGCCACAAGCCGTTCGGGTTGATCGAAAACCGCGATTGATCGGACCGGATCGGATACTGGAACAGCACGTCCATCACCGGCTGATCCCACATCAGCTTCGTTTCGGGCGCCAGTGGCGGTCCATTGACGTGCGCTAGAGCCTGTTCGTAGGAAACGAAGCTGCGGTCGCCTTGCTCCGACAAGCGAATCGCCGCCACGGACGGCGTTTTCGGAAGCGGCGACCCGTCCTCGTACAATTTCACGAAATCCGAGATCCACAAAGTCGCGGCGTCCGGAAGCCGTGGGTGCAACTGCGGCAGGTCCAGATACCCGTCGGCGGTCTGAGGAAAATCGATATCCCGCATGGAGCGCAGCGGGACCCGCACCAGCATGTTCAGCTTATCGCCCGACGGTTTCAGGAACACCTGGACCGTCACGTCGTTCGGAATGTCGTGCGCTGGGGCGCTTCCGGCGGCGAGCGCCATCACCACCAGCAGGACCGGCGTCGACGCAGATCGCCGGCGCGAAACTCGACTCGCCATAACGTTTAAGCATAAACTCGAATCACCGCGGGCGCATCTGCCAAATTGCCTTCTCCGTTGAAATCGAATCGTGTATAATGACAGCCATTGTTTCAATGAACACAACGTGCTGACCACCGGTGATGGGGATCCTGTGAGCTGTGCTGAGTAGCTGACATCTGAAAAGTGGAGGTTCAAGAGGTATGAAGCGTAATTTCTATATGGGTGCGGCCTTTTTGGCAGCGCTTGCCGCCCTCGGAGTCGGGTCGCGCGTGCTCGACAGGAAATCCGTGGTCCAGGCAGCCGCGTCGCAAGCTCCCAAGTTCGAAGTCGATCCCATGTGGCCCAAGCCTTTGCCGAACCATTGGATCATGGGAAACGTCATCGGCGTGTCGGTCGACTCGAACGACCATATCTGGATCATTCATCGCCAGGGATCGCTGGAGGCGATGGAATTGTACGGGGTCGCGAATCCTCCGAACGGCGCCCGGAAACGGCAGAATGGCGTGGTGGAATCGGAATGCTGCGCTCCCGCGCCGCCCGTGCTGGAGTTCGATGAAGCCGGAAATCTTCTGAATCACTGGGGTGGCGAGCCCGAGGATCATTCCTACGAATGGCCCGATTCGAACCACGGTATTTTCGTCGACTTCAAAGGTAACGTCTGGATCGGCGGAAATGGCCGCGGCACTGCTCCTGGCGCCGCCGGTCGTGGTCGCGGAGCGGCCGCTCGTGGAGCTGCGCCGACCGCCGATGAGTCCGCTCCCCGCGCTCGCGGTCCCATTTACTATCACGACAGCATGGTCATGAAGTTCACCCAGGATGGGAAATTCCTCGGCCAGATCGGAAAAGCCGGAGCGAGCAAAGGCAGCAACGATACCGAAAATCTCGGCCTCCCGGCCAAGGAATACGTCGATCCCAAGACCAATGAACTGTATGTCGCCGACGGTTACGGCAACAAACGCGTCATCGTTTACGATGCCGATACCCTGAAGTTCAAGCGCTATTGGGGCGCCTACGGCCACAAGCCGGACGATTCACCGATGCCGCGCTATAGCCCGGACCAGCCGGTCGCCCAGCAGTTCCGCAACCCGGTGCACTGCGCCGAACTGTCGCACGACGGCATGTTGTACGTCTGCGATCGCGTCAACGACCGCATCCAGGTGTTCAAACCAGATGGAACATTCATCAAAGAGAAGATCCTCTACAAAGACACCCTCGGCGACGGCTCCGTGTGGGATATCGCTTTCTCGAAGGATGCGGCTCAGAAATATATCTATCTGGCCGATGGAGCCAATGAGAAAGTGCACATTCTGGATCGCGATACGCTCGACGTGATCACCAGCTTCGGCGACGGAGGCCGGCAGCCCGGAGAATTCTACGCGGTCCACAGTATCGCGACAGATTCGCACGGCAACATCTTCACCACCGAGACCTATCGCGGACAGCGCATCCAGAAGTTCGTGTATAAAGGACTCGGCCCGGTCACCAGCCAGGACGAGGGGATCCTCTGGCCCAAGACGGCCAAGAGCCCAATTTCAAAGTAGCTCGATTTAGGAGTAGCTCGATTTAAGAGGAACGGGGTTAGCTGCTCGAACACCAAAGCGCCCGTAGGCAGTCGATTCGATTGCCTACGGGTGCTTTGTTTTTTTGCGATCGCCTATTTTGCGGTATATCCCGCCGGCAGCACTTTGTGCGGATCGACGCGAATCACCAGGTACACCACTTCGTCCGAATCAATCGCGCTGAACCAGTGCGGAGTGTTCGGCGGCAGCACCACCACGTCCCCCGGCCCCACTTTTCTGCTCACGCCGTTCACGATCGCGCCGCCCGTCGTGCTCGGACCGTTCAGCACCTTCACCACCGCTCCTTCCGGCGGAGCCGGTTTCGGATTCTCCATCGTTCCCCCCGTCGTCAGCGTCGCAGTGCCGGAAATGACATGGTAGATCTCCGTGATCTGGCTGTGCTCGATTCCGTTCGCCGTTTGCTTTCCTTCCGTCCGCGCGCGATGCACCACGCCGACGCCAATGTTGTATTCGTCGTCGATGCTCACCACGCGGATCTGGGTATCGCTCACTTTCGCCGCTTTGGTTCGTTCCACAATGCGCTGGATCTCGGAACCGGGCACATCGGTGGCCGTGCCTCCCGGCGCGTGCTGCGCCCGCACCAGACCCGTCGTCGACAACGCGATCAGAATTGCCAGACCGTTTCGCATGATTCTCCCCTTTTTGATTTGTTCTCACTCCGAAGGCAGTTGGAAGTCTACATGAGCGCGTCGCGCGGCGCAATCTCGTGATATCGTATTTGAGATTCTCGTGGAGGACCACTGTGAAACTCTGCTCTCTTTTAGCGCTGACCCTGCTCGGCTCGGTAGCTTCGGCTCAAGATGGAGCCGCCGTACCTGAAATCCCGTTCGATTCGTCGCCGAATTTCCTGAAACTCCCCGCCGACATGTACCTGGGCGAAGCCTCCGGCGTAGCGGTCAATTCGAAGCATCACATTTTCGTGTTTTCACGCGGCAATACCACCGGACCCGCCTACGGCGCCACCGCCGCCCAGCTTCTGGAATTCGCGCCCGACGGAAAATTCATCCGCGAGATCGGCCACAATCTCTACGCCTGGAGCTTCGCTCACGCCGTCCGCATCGATAAAGACGACAATATCTGGGCCATCGATAAAGGCTCGGATATGATCATCAAATTCGATCCGCAGGGACGCGTGGCCATGATCTTCGGGCGCAAGAAGGAAGCCTCCGATGAAGGCGCCGAGCCCTGGAAGCATCCCAATCCGCCGCGTCCCGCCGTCGACGGCCAGTTCCGCCAGCCGACCGACGTCACCTGGGATACGCAGGGCAACATCTTCATCAGCGACGGCTACATCAACTCGCGCGTCGCCAAGTTCGATAAGAACGGCGACTGGGTGAAGCAATGGGGCGTGCCCACCCCCGCCGAAGATCGCGCCAATCCCAAGCCCGGCGAGTTCAATACGCCGCATAGCATCGCGTCCGACGCTCAGGGGAATATCTACGTGGCCGATCGCGGCAATCGCCGCATCCAGGTCTTCGACCCCGACGGAAATTCGATCCGCATCATTCAGATCAACGTGCCGCCTCCGGCCACGATTCATCCCTGGATGGGCAATCCTCCGAGTGAGCGCGCGCTCGAAGCGCAAAACGGCGCGCCCTGGGCCATCTGCATCACTCCTGGCCCCACGCAGTATCTGTATAGCGCGGATGCCATGCCGGGCCGCATTTACAAGCTTTCGCTCGATGGCAAAGTCCTGGGCGTGCTCGGATCGAGCGGTCGCCAGCTCAAGCAATTCGGCTGGATTCACGAGCTGGCCTGCCCGTCGGAGAATGAAATCTACGCCGCCGAAATTCTGAACTGGCGCGTCCAGAAACTGACCTTGCATCCGTCGAAGACCGGCACGTCAGCCCAGTAGACGGGCGTTCACCGCGGCCCCGACCACCGCGACCTCGTCGCTCTTGGGCACGATCTCGAAAACGTAGCCTTGCAGCGGGCTCATCTTGACCATATCCTGCACGCAGCGATTCAAAAACGCCAGGTTGATGAATCGCGCGTTCGGACCGGTGATGTAAAATTTCCCCGGGCCGCTCAGGTGAATGCTGGTCGCCGTGGCCGCGGCCAGCGCGCGATGCCACAGGATCGCGAACTCCGCGCATCGCGGATCCTCGCCCGACCGCGCCGCTTCAAACACTTCTTCCGGCTCCATATCGAGAAACCGCATCCGCATCGCGCGATGGCCCATGATGCTCTCGAGGTGCCCCTGCCCTCCGCATCCGCAGAACCGCTCGTTCGGATCGAGCGAAACCACCGTGTGGCCGCCTTCCCAGACTCCATCGACCGCCGGATATCTTCCGAAGCCGATCCCGTTGCCCAGCGTCCACACGCGCACGAATTTATCCAACTGACCGTGGCGGCAGGCGATGCCCGCGGCGACCACGTCCGCATCGTTGAACAACGCGACCTTAGCGTGAATGCCCCGCTCCGCCAGCGCCGTTCTCATCGCCAGTTCCATGGGGAATCCCTTGAGCTGATGCAAATTCGGCGAATCCTCGATCACCCCGTTTCGCACCACTCCGGGACAGGCGAGCCCGATCGCTTCCAGCTGCTCTCCCTCGGCCAATGCCTTGACTTCGTCGGCCTGAATCTGAACCAGCTCGTCGGCGGGCATGCCACGAATCAGATCCGCGCTGTTCGGATCGTTGGGAAATCGCGTGACCTCGCCCGAAATCGCGTCTCCTTCGACGACGCCGAACGAGATGTGCTCGCTGATGACGACCCCGATGCTTCGCGCCATATCGAATCTCCTAAAGCCGCGTCAGCTTGTTCAGGCCGTTGAACGCCGCGGCTTTGTAGCACTCGGCGAGCGTCGGGTAATTGAACACCGTGTCGACGAAATAATCCATGGTGCCTTTCAGGATCATCACCGCCTGGCCGATGTGCAGCAGTTCGCTGGCGCCTTCGCCGATAATGTGCACGCCCAGCAGCTCCCGCGTTTCGCGATGAAAGATGAATTTTCAGGCGCCCGGTGGTGTCGCCGCGGATCTGGCCGCGCGCGATCTCGCGATAATAGGCGACGCCGACTTCGTAGGGAACATCTTCGTCGGTCAACTGCTCCTCGGTCTTGCCGATGAACGAAATTTCGGGAATCGTGTAAATCCCGTAGGGATACGTCGCGGGATTGGAATGCACCGGCTTGCCGCAGGCGCGCGCCGCCGCGATGCGGCCCTGCTCCATCGAAACCGACGCCAGGCTGGGAAACCCGATCACGTCGCCGACCGCGAAAATGTGCGGCTGCTTGGTGCGAAATTCCGCATCCACCGGAATGCGTCCGCGCGAATCGGATTCGATCCCGGCCGCGGCAAGATTCAGTTCGTCGACGATTGCCCTGCCGGCCGACCGCGTACAGCAGCGCGTCGCCCGAAAGCTTCTTCTTGCTCTCCAGATTCGCCACCACCGCCGCCTTCGGCAGTCTCCTCCACGCTCGACACCTCTTCGTTCAGGCGCAGCGTCACGCGATGATCGCGCAGATGGTAGGAGAGCGCCTCGACGATTTCCGCATCGGCGAACTCCAGCAGCCGCGGACGCTTCTCCACCAGGATCACGCGCACGCCGAGCGTCGCGAACATGCAGGTGTACTCGACGCCGATCACGCCGCCGCCGACCACGATCAGCGTCTTCGGAATATCGGTGCATGTGTCAGCACCTGATCGCTGTTGACGATGGTGCGCCCATTGATCGGGACCTTGGCCGAAACGGCCGGCTTGCGTTCCGGTGGCGATGATCACCGTTTCCGCCTGATAGTCGGTGGACCCCTGCATCGTGCTCACGCGAACCGTGTGGGATCGACAAAGCTGGCCATGCCGAACAGCAGTCTCGATGTTATTGCGCGAAAGCTGCGCCTCGGTCACGTCGATCTCGGTCTTGATGACGTGCTGCACGCGAAACGCAAGATCGGCCATGGTGATCTTTTCCTTCACCCGGTAATTGACGCCGTAGATATTCTGATAGTTGTAGCCGGACAGATGCAGCACGGCTTCGCGCATGGTTTTGCTGGGAATGGTGCCGGTGTTGATGCAAACTCCTCCTATGCACTCGCGCTTTTTCCACCAGCGCGACGTGCTTGCCCGACTTCGCGGCCTGAATCGCAGCCCGCTGCCCCGCCGGGCCGGAGCCGATCACGATCATGTCGAAGCTCTGCATGGCTGATAAATTTAGGATAGCGGACGCAGGCTACGGAAAGATTACTTGAGCCGCGCCGGGTTTCCGACCCAATCGACCGGAACGGCTCGGCAGCGCCGGATTTCTTCATCTCCGGTGATGACGGAAGCGTGCTCCACCTGCGCCAGCGCGATCGCGAACGCGTCGCCGAACGCGACCGGATGCTTCGCTTTGATGCGCGCGGCCGTCATGATCCCATCTTCGTCCGGAAGAACCACGCGAATGGGAAGCGATGGCAGCCGCTCCATGAATTCATCGGCAACCGCGGGACTATTGCGCTTCGCGAGAATGTAGAACGTTTCGGCGACGTTGATCCAACTCATCGCAAGTTCGAAATGCCCACTTGCGGCGTCGATGAGAAACTGTCTGATGGTTGGCGCCGCGGGTTCTTTCTGGATCCACGCCACCAGTGCCCAGGAATCAACGACCTTTATTGATCCGGGCATTGTCGTGAGCCACTTCAGCCGCGCGCTCCTCCTCGAGCGCCTTCGTCAGACTGGGGCCGCTCTTCACCATCCCCTCCATCGATCGCCAATCCGGATGCTTGCTCACCACTCGCTTCAGGATGAGCGTCACGCCTTTGACGTCGATCTGAAGCTCCGTTCCCGCCTTGAGATTCAACCGGTCGCGGACCGCTTTAGGGATCGCGATCTGGCCTTTCGAGGATACCGTGGCCGTCGTCATGCCCAAATCTTACCACGGTAAGACGGAGTGGGCGCATGCCGTAAACGCCGCGTCTCCTGTATTCTTACTTCTGATGCCTTCCCGCCGCGACATTCTGCAACTCGGCGCCGCTTTCGTCCTCCAGGCCGCCGCCCAGTCCGACGACCGTATCGAGGAAGCGACCATCGCCCAGCTTCAGGAAGGACTCACGGTTTCCCGGTTCAGCTCCGTTCAACTGGTCGGAAAATATCTGGACCGCATTCGTCAGATCGATAAAAGCGGGCCGGGCGTCAACGCCGTGCTCGAGCTCAACCCCGACGCCGAGTCCATTGCCGCCCTGCTCGATCGCGAGCGAAAAGAGAAGGGCCCCCGCGGGCCGATGCACGGCATCCCGGTGATGATCAAGGACAACATCGACACCGGCGACAAGATGATGACCTCCGCCGGTTCGCTCGCGCTCGCCAGCTCCGCGCCGAAAGACGCGGCGTTAGTGACGCGACTTCGGGACGCGGGAGCGGTGATCCTCGGCAAGACCAATTTGAGCGAGTGGGCCAACTTCCGGTCGAGCCATTCGGTCAGCGGCTGGAGCGGACGTGGCGGTCAGACCAAGAATCCCTACGCGCTCGACCGCAACCCATCGGGGTCCAGCTCCGGATCGGCAGTGGCAGTTTCCGCGAGCTTGTGCGCCGTCGCGGTAGGAACCGAAACCGACGGCTCAGTTGTGTCTCCGTCGTCCATCAACGGCATCGTCGGCATCAAGCCGACCGTTGGCCTTATTCCCGGCAACGGCATCGTGCCGATTTCCCATCGCCAGGACACCGCCGGGCCCATGGCGAGGACGGTTTCCGACGCGGCGATTCTGCTCGGGGTCCTGGCGGGCGCGACCTACGGCCAGGCGCTCGATCCGAATGGATTGCGAGGCGCGCGAATCGGCATAGCGCGGCAGGTATTCGGCTTTAACGAAGCGGTGGACCGGCTCATGTCATCCGTCATCGACACCTTGAAAGAGGCGGGAGCGAACATCGTCGATCCGGCGATGATTCCGACTTTTTCGAAACTGAGCGAGCCTGAAAGCGAAGCCCTGCAATGGGAATTCAAGAACGATCTCAACGCTTATCTTGAACAGCGCGGCGGAGCGGTCCGGAGCCTCAAGGACGTGATCGACTTCAACGAGAAAAACGCCGCTCGCGAAATGCCCTTTTTTGGGCAGGATCTGATGATCAAGTCCCAGGCCAAAGGACCGCTGAGTAGCAAGGCGTATCGCGACGTCGAAACGCGGCTGAATCGCCTGGCCCGTCAGGAGGGTCTCGATGCGGCGATGAACAAGCTCGCGCTCGACGCCCTGGTCGCGCCAACCGACGGACCCGCATGGCCCACCGATTATATCGACGGCGACCATTTCACCGGAGGCTCCTCGGGACCCGCAGCCGTTGCCGGTTATCCGCACATCACCGTACCCGCCGGCTTCATCCACGGACTGCCGGTCGGAGTTTCGTTCTTCGGATCGCCGCGAACCGAAGTCAAGCTGATTAAGCTGGCCTACGCTTTCGAGCAAGCGACGCATGCGCGCCGTGCCCCGGAGTTCCTGCCTTCCGTAAAGCTGTAGTCATGCGACCGCCTCCTTCACTCGCCGCCGGCGTGCTTTTCCTGGCGGCGCTCACCGGCTGCGCGAAACATTACAAAGTGGAAGGGCTGGTCATCGAAACGAACTTAGGCGCTGACAAGGCCCAGCGAACCATGCTGGTGTCGCATCGGCCCATCAAGGGATTCATGGGCGCGATGGCGATGCCCTTTCGGGTAGCGCCGAAGGAAGACGTCTCGAAGCTCACGCCTGGTACGCGCGTCGCCTTCGATCTTCGCGTCGGCAAACATGGATCGGTCGCGACCGGAGTCAGGATCCTGGAAACGAAAGTCGATTACCAGGTCCCGCGGCCGGTCAACGAAATCGCCGTGGGAACGGCCGTGCCGGACTTTTCGCTGACCGACCAATCGGGCCGCCTGGTGCATCTTTCCGATTTTCGCGGCCGCGTGGTCGCCGTCGATTTTATCTACACGCGCTGCCCGCTGCCCGACGTCTGCCCCAGATTGTCGGCGAGTTTCGCGTATCTGAACAAGCACCTGCGGGATCGCGCCGTGACGCTGCTCTCGATCACCATCGACCCGCAGTACGATACACCTCAGGTGCTCGATCAATACGGACGGCGTTATGGCGCGGACTTCGCCACGTGGCATTTCTTGACCGGCGCACAGGACCGGATTCAGACCGTGGCGGGCCTGTTCGGCCTCGCTTATTGGCCGGAAGAAGGTTCCATCACCCACACGGTCGCGACTGCCGTGATCGCTCCGGACGGGAAACTCGCCGCTCGAATTGCGGGCTCCAGTTACCGGCCGGATCAGTTGCGCGCCTTGATCGAGCACACTCTAGGCTCGAATTAACGTAAAATCTTCACAGATGATTCGTTTCCTCAGACGCCGCGCACGAGCCGGCGCGCTCGGTTATCTCGAAAACGCCGTGATGGAGATTCTATGGTCCTCCGGCAATGCCAATGTGCGCGATGTGGCGGAAAAGCTGGAGCGTCCGCTGGCGTATACCACCGTGATGACCACGCTCGACCGTCTGTATAAGAAAGGACTGCTCGACCGCCGGAAGATCGAGCGCGCATTTCTCTATTCTCCGCGCCTCTCGCGCGAGGCCTGGGAACGGGAGCGCGCGGGCGAACTGGTATCCGGGTTTCTCTCCAATCAATCGGGCGGCGCTTTGATTTCCTGCCTGGTGGAAGCGGTGGGCGAGACGGATCGGGATCTGCTGGACGAATTGGAACGCAGGGTCCGGGAAAAACGAATGGAGCTGGAGCGCAGAAAGTCATGAGCTCCTCCTACGCGCTTCGTCTGGCGATTTTATCCGCCGCGGTCCTGTTCCTGGCGCATCTGTTTTTCGGACTCGCGGTGGCCATCGGCGCTCCCGCCGTGGTGCGGCGCGCCGAACGTTGGCGCGCGGCGACGGCTGCCCGGGTATTGTTCGCGCTGCGGATGCTGCCTGCCGCCGGCGCGCTGTTCGTGGTGTGCGCCATCTGCGTCCCCAGTTATCTTCGCCTGGAGCCGGATGCGATTCAGGAAGACATCGGCGCCATTTGTCTGGCGGCCGCCGCGCTGGGAATCGCGGTATGGGCGCTTGCGATGACGCGGGCGGCGCGCGCACTGGCAGGGTCTATGCGTCACGTACGCGCCTGGCGCAGGCGGGCAAACGTCGCTAGCGTAGCCGATGCACGCGTGTGGATCATCGATGGCCGGGGTCCGACGTTGGCGCTGGCCGGCATCTTTCGACCGATGCTGATCGTGTCGCGAGACATCGTCGAGGCCTTGCCGCCGGATCAGCTCGCCGCCGCTCTGCGCCATGAGCTCGCGCATGCCAGTGCGTGGGATAACTTCAAGCGCCTGCTGATTCTGCTGACGCCTTCCCTGGCGCTGCCGGGTCAGGTGGAACGGGCCTGGGCCCGATTCACGGAATGGTCGGCCGACGATCGCGCCGCTTCGGGCGACCCGGACCGCGCCGTATCACTGGCCGCGGCTCTGGTCAGCGTCGCGCGCATGGGCTCCCCTGCCGTGCCGCCCTTGGCCACCGCGCTCATGGCGAATGCGGCGGACTTACAGGTCCGCGTGGACCGGCTGTTGCGGGCGCGCGCGGAGGTCCAGCCGGTGTCGGCTGCCTTGATCGGTGGTTCGTTGGTAAGCGGCGCGGCCCTGATGTTGCTGGCGCTGCATCCCGCAACATTGGCTGTCGCGTATGAGATGCTTGAGCGTCTGGTCGATTAGCTCCGCCGGGGACACAAATCCTGAAAGTCTAGTATCCGCGTCGGCCGCGAGCTTTTAGGCTTCGCGACGCCAGCCAAGCCCGGCCAGTTCCGCTTCAAGATAGGCAAGCCCGCTTTCCAGTTGCTTGCGATATCGGTCGTCGCGGCACCCGGCCAAATCGCGCAGAACGCGGGTTCGATGGAGCAGCAGCCCATCCCGTTTCCGTTCCGCTTCAACTTGCTCGGCATTGAGGAGCACGCGTGCCATTTCGTCACGGCGTACTCCTGCGGACTCGATCTGAGATTCTATCGACTTACTTTCCCATCCACGAGCCACGGGTATAAGTATACGCCGTCGCCGGACGAAGAATGGGCGAATGTACTAACATATCAATTCCGATGGACAATGTGATATTATCGTCCCATGAGGACGTTGACTCATCTTCAGAGACTCGAAGCCGAGAGTATTCATATACTTCGGGAGGTCGCCAGCGAATTCCAGCGTCCTGTGATGCTTTACTCGATCGGGAAAGATTCTTCTGTAATGTTGCGTTTGGCCCAAAAAGCGTTTCATCCTGGACCGATTCCCTTCCCGCTTTTGCACATCGACACGACTTATAAATTCCGCGAGATGATCGAATTTCGGGACCTCCAGGCGACCCGTCTGGGGCTGAATCTGATTGTTCATACCAATCGAGAGGCCATCGGTGACGGTGCAAATCCGTTCAAGCTCGGCACCTCGCGATGCTGCCAGTTGTTGAAGACCACGGCTTTGCTCGACGCCCTCAAAGCCGGCGGATTCGATGCCGCCCTCGGCGGAGCTCGGCGCGATGAGGAAAAATCCCGCGCCAAGGAGCGGATTTTTTCGGTTCGCGATCCCCTTGGGCCAGTGGGATCCCAAAAATCAGCGTCCCGAATTGTGGAACCTGTTCAACCCGCGGCTTCGCCCCGGCGAAAGTATCCGCGTGTTTCCGCTTTCCAATTGGACCGAGATCGACGTGTGGCAGTACATCCATGCCGAAGACATACCGATCGTCCCGCTGTACTTCGCGAAGGAGCGCCCCATGCTGGTGCGCGGCGAGTCGCTGATCGCAGTGGAGCAGCCGTTCGTCCCGCGAATGCCAGGCGAGCAGCCGAAGATGGTCCGCTGCCGCATGCGTTCTCTGGGGTGCAGCCCCTGCACCGGCGCGATCCGCTCGGACGCCGACACGCTGCCGAAGATCATCGAGGAATTAATCTCCTTCCGCCGTTCGGAGCGCGAGAATCGCGTGATCGATCACGATCAGGACGGGTCCATGGAAATCAAGAAGCGGGAGGGATATTTTTGATGCTCGCTGCCGCGACCGCGCCGTTCGACGTGAGCGAATTTCTCGCGCGCGATCATCGAAAAGACCTGCTGCGCTTCACCACCGCCGGCAGTGTGGATGACGGCAAGTCCACGCTGATCGGCAGGCTGCTCTACGACTCGCAGAATGTTTATGAGGATCAGATCCGGTCCATCGCGAAATCGACGATCAATCGTTCCGCCGGCAGCATCGATCTTTCCCTGCTCACCGATGGACTGCGGGCGGAGCGCGAACAGGGCATCACCATCGACGTCGCGTACCGCTATTTCACGACCGCGCGGAGGAAGTTCATTATCGCCGACACTCCGGGGCACGAACAGTACACCCGCAACATGGCCACCGGCGCGTCCACGGCGGATCTCGCGATCATTCTGATCGACGCGCGCCACGGCGTGCAGACCCAGTCCCGCCGGCATGCCTATATCGCCGCCCTGCTGGGGATTCGGAGGTTTTGCGTCGCCATTAACAAAATGGATCTGGCCGGATTCCAGGAAGACGTGTTCACATCGATTCGCGATGAATTCTCGACGGTGCTTCAGACCCTTGGGATTGAGGACCCGTACTTCGTTCCCATCAGCGCGTTGACCGGCGACAATGTGGTCCGTTCCGGCGGCGCGATGCCGTGGTTCCAGGGTCCCAGTCTGCTGGAGCATCTGGAAACCGTGGACGTGGCGGGCGCGCATTCGGACACGGCTTTTCGCATGCCCGTGCAGAGGGTGATCCGGCCGGATCAATTCTTTCGCGGTTATGCCGGCCAGATCGCGTCCGGCACGATTCGTCCCGGGGACCCGGTCACCGTCCTGCCGTCGGGACGCGTCACTAAGATCAAGTCCATCGAAACGTTTGAGGGACCCATCGATCAGGCGTTCGCGCCCATGTCGGTCACCTTGACGCTCGAAGGCGAGCTGGATATCAGCCGCGGCGACCTGCTCTGTTCGGGAACGCGGCCGCTGCTGGCCCGGGAATTCGACGCTAAGGTCGTCTGGCTGAACGAAGAGCCCCTCGATCCGGCGCGCCCGTATCTGCTCAAACATACCACCCAGACTGTCCCCGCGCGTGTCGTCTCAATCACGTATCACGTTGATATGAAGACGCTTGCACCGCTGCCGGGAGGACCGGTAGAGCTCAACGCCGTGGCTCGCGTCCGGATCGAAGCGGGACGCGCCCTTGGGTTCGTTTCGTATAAAAGGAATGCGGCAACCGGCTCGGCGATTCTGATCGATCCGGTGACGAACGCGACCGTTGCCGCGGTGATGATCGAGGAAGCGGTCGATGACGTCATTGACCAGCGGAACCTTGCGCCCGTCAGCGCCGAGGATCGAGCCGCCCGGTTCGGGCATCCCAGCGCGACGGTGCATGCCGGATCCCGCGAAGCGGTGGCGCTGATTCTGGAGCGCAAATTATTTCAACGCGGAGCCCTTCCCGTGATCGTGAAGAATTGGAACAAAGCAGTGGCCGAGGCGGTTGCATCGATCGGCGCAATCGCGATTGTTCTATCGGAGGACGGCCCGGAAATCAAACTGCCGGACGGCGACGAGGCGGCCGCGGACCGCTTGATGGAGTGGCTGGAAGCGCAAAGAATCTTGCGGTCCACGCACACGCTCGAGGGAGGAGAAGGGATATGAGCGATCGTGTCAGCCTGGCTCGCGAATTGATCCAGTCCGCGCTGGCCTCGGGATCCGCGGCCTGCGTCACCAGCAGCTTTCAGATGGAATGCGTTACCGTGGTGCACATGATCGCGGAATTCGCGCCGGAGATTCCCGTGTTGTTCCTCGACACTGGCTACCACTTCGCCGAAACCTACGCGTATCGCGACGAAATCTCACGCCGCTTCAGGCTGAACCTGAGAAATCTGACGCCCGAAATGACCGTCGCCGAGCAGGAATCGAAGTTCGGCATCCTGAATCAGACCGCACCCGACCGGTGCTGCAAAATTCGGAAAGTCCAGCCGTTATTCGCCAGTCTCGATGCCTTTGAGATCTGGTTCACCGGGCTGCGGCGCGATCAATCCGCCACGCGCGCCCATCTGCAAACCGAGGAACCGTTCGCGCTGCCGTCCGGAAAACAGCTTCGCAAGATCAGTCCGCTGACCGAATGGTCCACGAAAGATGTTTGGGAGTACTTGCGGCGGCACGATATTCCCGCGATGCCGCTCTATGACCAGGGCTACACCAGCATTGGCTGCGAGCCATGCACCGCGCGGCCTTTCGATCCCGAGAATCCGCGATCGGGACGATGGGGCGGGCGCAAAGTGGAGTGCGGCATTCATTTGCAAACGGAATCGTGATGGAAATCGCACTGGGATTTTTGATCGCGTTGGCCGTGGGGCTCACCGGCGTTGGCGCGGGAAGCGTGACCGCTCCGGCGCTGATGATCCTGCTGCACGTTCCCGCGGCCCCGGCTGTCGGCACCGCGCTGATCTTCGGCGCGGTCATCAAATTCGTCGCCGCGCCGAGTTATCTCTGGCGCAAGCAGGTGAACTTTCAGGTGCTCGGATGGATGCTGGCCGGCGGATTGCCGGGCGCGATCATTGGAGCCCTGCTGCTCGACCGTTTGAAACGCAGCGACCACAATACCCTGCTCTACGGCGCGCTGGGCGTGATGATCGCGGTCAGCGCCGGGTTGAATTTGTGGCGACTATTGGCGCGGGCGAATCCGCGATCGAATCGCGACCGGCGCCGCTGGCTCAGCTTCATCGCGCTGCCGCTGGGAGCCGAGGTCGGGTTCTCATCCGCTGGAGCGGGCGCCCTCGGATCGCTGGCGCTGATGGGATTGACCACGCTGACCGCCGGTCAAGTGGTGGGGACCGACATGTTCTTCGGCCTCGGACTATCGATCGTCGGCGGAGGACTGCATTTCACGGCGGGCAATTTCGACACCGCCCTGTTGCTTCGCTTGATCGGAGGCGGAGTGTTCGGCGTGCTGCTGGGCGCGAATTTATCCGCGCTGATGCCGTCCCGGCCCTTGCAGGTGGCGATTTCGCTGTGGCTGATGTCGCTCGGCGGGGAATTGTGCTGGCGCGCGATCGGCGCCTGAGCTTATCGAATGGCGAAAGTGCCGAACACCATCGCCAGCTCGCGATTATCTCCCGGCGGGCGGATGGCTTTGTTGGCTTCGATCGCCACCTCCACCGTGTCGCGCCCCGTTAATTCGGCCGGCAACACGAAGCTGAACGAAAATTGCTGATCGGGCTGGCTCAGCGTTTCCGATCCGAGATCGATTCCGTTCACCCGGAAGTTCAGCGTCACCGGACCGTTCGCCAGCACGCTTGCGGGAGTATATCCGGTCACATACAACTTCTGCGAGGTCGAAAGCGGCCCGGAGAGTTTCACCGTCGCCCGCTTCGGCATCCAGCGAAACCCGTTTTCAGCCGGATACCAATCGCTGGACAAATACGGAGCATCGTTCGGATCGGCCACGTCGATCGACTCACGGCGCGTCGCGCGCGCGTCTCCGCGCAATACCAGCTCATAGCTCTCGGTCACGTCGTGCATCCCGTCGCTCGAAGCGACCAGCACGTAGCCCTGGTGATGCTCGATGCGCTCGAGCGCCTGCCGCGGCGTGATCAGAAACGGAGTAACGCCGCCGAGGTCCGCGCGGGCGACGATGCCCTCCTCGCCGCCGGGAACCAGATACAGCTGGTGCAGACCGAAAAGCCGCCACGGGTCATCCTGGAAGCCGGCCTGAAACAGATCGTTATCCACGCCTTCCAGCATGATCGCAGCGCCGGGATGCGCCAGCGCGACCCGTTCCACTCCCAGCACCACGGTGCGCATCCGCACGGACCGGTCATAGTCCCAGCGGGTGTAATTCTGGATCAACTGAATGGAGCCGATCAGGTACGCCGCTCCCAGAAAGATCGCGAGGATCCGCAGAAACCTGACCGACCGCCAGGCCTCGACCAGAGCCCATCCGGCGAGCCAGGCGAATCCCAGCGCGGGAATGGTCGCGTAATAATCCTGGACGTGATTCGGAAGTGCAAGCACCGGCCCCAGCAGCAGCACGAACCATCCGCAGAAGAACAGCGCCAGCGATTCGCGGCGCAGCAGCTTCACCGCCACGAAAATCAGCAGCGCGACGCCCACGATCGCGGCCAGCATCTCATTGCGCCGCCCGCCCATCCGCGTCGGACCCAGGGTCCACGCCAGATATTCGAAAAACGTCCGCGGCAGCCGCGCGTCGATGGCGAGCGAATAATACGGCCCGGCGCTCTTCGGGATCAGCAGCAGATGCGCGACGCCGAACGCGACCGCGGGTATAAACATCAGGTACGTGCTGCGCAACCATTTTCGATTGGTCGCCAGCGCGTGCAGCGCCGCCAGCACCGGATACACCACGATAATTTCGAGCACGCCGAATCCTGCAAGGTACGCGGTCCATTCCGCGATCCGCCAGCCTCGCCGGCCCGATTCGAGCCATCGCAGCCGCGCGTAGAAGGCCATCAACAGGCAGAACGCGCACAACACTTCGTTATAGGCGGAGGTCCATTCGAGCGGCATGACGATGACGCCGCAGGTGGTCCAGAAAACGGCGGCGAGCGTGCCCGCCGCGCGCGATCCGGTGAGCTTCGCGCCGATCAAAGCCGCCAGCGTGAGATCGGCGATCCACGTCGCCAATACGAACAGATGATACGGCATCGCGTGCAAACCGAACAGCGAGGAGAAGGTCAGAAAGAACAATCGCTCGCTGAATACCCGAACGGTGCCTTGCGCCTTGGGAGTGAACAGGATTTCGAGCAGGCTGCGCGCGCCATGCACTTCGAGCGGCAGGCCGAGCCAGGCGAAATCGTCGTTCGAAAACCAGGTGAGCGGGACGCGCCAGAAAACGATCAGACAGAGCAGCGGCGCGGGAAGAAAATACGCGGCACGCTTCATTTAGGAACAAGTCCGACGCTGGTCACGATTACGGCCAGTTCGCGCGGATCTTTCGCGCTGGGAGGCAGTCCCTTGTCCACGGAAAACTCGAACGTGGTGGAATCCCCCGCCAGCACCACCGGCGAAACGTCGCGGATATACTCGGCGTCGCCCATCTTCGAGAAGGTTTGCGGGCCAAGGTCGAGGCCGTTGGCCTTGGCATCCAGAGTCATCGCGCCGACGCGGCGGAACATCACTTCCGGGATCACGAATTTCAAATCGAGCTTCGCGCCGCTGTGGTCGGCTCCCTTGATCGGCCGGAGCTTGACCGAGAAATTCTTCGCGCTCCATCGCCAGGATTGATTTTCGATGCCGTAGAATCCGCCGAGAAGCTGTTTCTCGTAATGCGGATCGCCGGTATCGACCACGCTCGCGAGTGGCGCGTCGGCCACGGCGGCCACCGGCGACGACTGCTTCGATTGGGCTTGCTTCTCCTTGGTCCGGCAGCCGGGAAGCGCGAGCGCCGCCGCCAGGATCGACAACGCCGCGGCATGCGCCGCGGTCAGTCTCCGCATCGTTCGACCTCGACCAGACAACTGTAAAACGTCGGCCCTCCGCCGATATCGGTGAGCCGGTCGGAGGTGAGCGCATTCACGTTTGCCGAGTTTTCAGAACATTTCGCCCAGCGCACCGCCGGCGCGCGAACCACGCCCTGCGCGACCACGCCGTCCACCTCGGCGTGCAGGATCAAGCTGCCGCGATCGTTAAACGCGCGCACCCGATCGCCGTCGTGAATCCCGCGCGCGTCGGCGTCCTGTTTGTGGATCTGTAGCACAGCGGTCTGCGCATCCACGTCCGGCCGATTCCCGAACGTCGAATTCATGCTGTCGTCGTTTTTCGAGGAAACCATTTCCAGGGGATAGCGCTTTCGCAAGCGAGCCTCGCCCAACCGGGATTCATCGGGCGGCGTGTAATGCAGATGCTCCACGCCGAACTCGCACTTGCCCGAAGCGGTGCCGAATCCGCCTTGGGCGAACGGCTGATAAGGCGTGCCGGGCTCGGAAACATTGAGCCGGACGGAATGCTCGGCGTCGAGGCGTTCGAGCGTGATGCCTTCGAGGAACGGATGGCCCGAATCGAGCAGCGTACGAAGCATGTCGTCCTCGGAGTCTCGGAAACAAGCGTCGTCGAATCCCATGCGCCCGGCGAGCGCGCGGAAAACGTCGACGTTCGACCGTGCCTCGCCTGGCGGATCGAGCACCGGACGCGCCAGTTGGACGTAATAATGCCCGTAGGCGAGATACAGGTCGGTGTGTTCCAGAAAGGTGGTCGCGGGCAGCAGGATATCGGCGTGATCGGCGGTGTCGGTTTGAAATTGTTCCAGCACCACCGTGAACAAGTCGTCGCGCTGGAGCCCGCGGCGCACCAGGTTTTGATTCGGCGCGATCGCGGCGGGATTCGAGTTGTACACCACCATCGCCTTCACCGGTGGATCGTCCACCTGAGTCAGCGCCTTGCCGAGCTCCGCCATATTCAGGATGCGCGCCTCGCGTTTCAACGGCGACTTCTCTTGCAAATCCGGGCGCTCCAGCCCGTTCCGGTTGAAGCGGAACGCCTGCGACGTGGAAAGCTGAAACCCACCGCCGATGTCTTTCCACGATCCGGTCAGAGCGGGCAGAGCAGGAGATGGCCTGCACGGCTCGTCCGCCATGCTGGCTGCGCTGGACGCCGTAGTTCAAGCGAATCGCGGCGGGATGCGTGGTGGCGTATTCCCGCGCAAGCTGCACGATGTCTTCCTTGTCGATGCCGGTCAAGGAAGACGACGCGTTCAGGATCGTAACCGCGGACGTGATCGCGCAGCTCCGTCGAATCCTTCGGTGTAGTTCGCGACATAATCGGCGTCGTATAATTTTTCGCCGATGATCACGTGCATCAGGCCCAGCGCCAGCGCCAGGTCGCGTGCCGGGATGAATCCGCAGATGGCGATCGGCCAGCGCGGCGGTGCGCGTGCGGATGGGATCGATCACCCATAGCTTCGCGCCGTTGCGCTTGGCTTCCACCAGGAACGGCCACAGGTGCACATTGGTCCCGTGAATATTGCCGGCCCACCCGATGATGAGTTTCGCGTGGCGAAATTGCTCCGGCTCGGTACCGTAACGGAACCCGAGGCTCGCCGTGACTCCCGCCGTTCCTGCCGCGGAACAGATTGTGCGGTCCAAACGCGAGGCTCCCAGGCGATGGAAAAAGCGGCGGTCCATTCCGCTGCCGTTCAGCAATCCCATGGTGCCCGCATAGCTGTAGGGAAGAATCGCCTCGCTTCCGAACTCGCGCGCGACCGCGGTTAGTCTTTCGGCGATGGTATCGAGCGCTTCCTCCCAACTGATCCGCGTGAACCGGCCCTCGCCTTTCGCCCCGGCGCGTTTTTGGGGATACAGCAGCCGGTCCGGATGATACTCGCGATCCAGATATCGGGCCACCTTGCCGCACAAAAATCCCCGCGTTACGGGATGATCGGGATTGCCGCGCAGGCGCGTGGCCCGGCCGTCTTCGACGTGGACCAGCAGGGAGCACGTGTCCGGACAGTCCAGCGCGCAGACTGAATGACGAACATCCATACAAGGAAGAATACCAAGTCTGCCGCGCGCGAGACGGCTTCATTCAGGGTTGATAGAGTAATGGACTATGAAGATCCCCGCCCTGCTCCTGTTCGCGGCTCTGGCCTATTCGCAAACGCGCACGGTGACCGACGCCGAGGTGACGCGCGTCCACAAATCCGCGCTGCTGATCGATACCCATAACGACGTCACCAGCCGGACTGTCGAAGGCTTCGACATCGGCGAGCGCAATACCAGCGATCAGCCCACCCACACCGATCTTCCGCGCATGCGCGAAGGCGGCATGGGCGCGCAGTTTTTCGCCGTCTACGTCGCCGCGAACTATGTGAACGGGAACCATTCCGCCAATCGGACGCTGCAGATGATCGACACCGTGCGCCACGACATCATCGGGCGCTATCCCAACGATTTTATGTTCGCGACCACCGCCGCCGACATCGAAGCGGCGCATCGTCAGGGCAAAATCGCGGCGCTGATGGGCATCGAGGGCGGGCACGCGATTGAGGATAGCCTGCGTCTTCTTCGCGATTACTACGCGCTGGGCATCCGCTACATGACGCTCACGCATTCGAACACCAACGATTGGGCCGATTCGTCGGGGGACATGAATCTTCCCGGGGTCCAGCATCATAACGGGCTCACCGATTTCGGGAAGGACGTGGTGCGCGAGATGAACCGGCTGGGAATGATGGTGGATATTTCGCACGTCGCCGATAAGACGTTCTGGGACGCGCTGGCGGTGAGCAAAGCGCCGATCTTCGCGTCGCACTCTTCATGCCGGGCGCTGTGCGACGTGCCGCGCAACATGACTGACGAAATGATCGAGGCTCTGGCGAAAAAAGGCGGCGTCATCCAGATCAATTTCAGTTGCGGGTTCCTGTCGCAAAAAGTCGCCGATGCGGATAAGGCCGCCGAGGCGCAAAATGCCGCGGTTCGCGAGCGCGTGCAGCGCGAAACCGCCGGCAAGTCTCTTACACCCGGACAGCGCCGCGACGCGATGGCCAAGGTCCGCCAGGAGATGGGCATTCAGCCCGGACCTCGCGCGACGCTTGCCGACGTGGTCGCGCATATCGATCATGTGAAGAAAATCGCCGGCGTCGACGCCATCGGCCTGGGCAGCGATTTCGACGGCATCGGCTGCGCGCCGGAAGGCCTGGACGACGTTTCCAAATGGCCCAATCTGACTCGCGCCTTGCTCGAGAAAGGCTATTCCGCCGACGACATTCGCAAGATTTACGGCGGCAATCTTCTGCGCGTGATGCGCGGCGTGGAAACCGTCGCCGCGAACAGCAAATGATCTAGGACATCTAATCTATGACATCAGCGGCGGATGCTTCAGATGGAAGCCCGTCGCGTCCTGATAGGCCTTCGCCAGCGCCAGCAGTTCCGCTTCGCCATACGGCCGAGCGTAGAACGTGAAGCTGCCCGGCGTACCTTCCGCCGTGAATCCGTGGACCACGTTGATGGCCGGGTAGCAGGCCGAGTTGGCCATGTTGAAATGGCGCTGGATCGCGCTGCGCCGCCGCGCGGCGGCATCGAATCCGCCGCGGCCTCTTCCCGCGCCATCGGCCGGCGCGCCGCCGCGGCCACGACCTGCTCCACCGCCTCCGCCGTTGGCCGGAACCAGGTACACGTCGACATCGGCGGTCGCTTCGGCGAGCTTCGCCATCATCATGCTGCGCGCCCGCTGCGATTGCAGATATTCCACCGCCGGAATCAGCCGCGCGCTCCGGCATCCGTTGGCGCGCTCCGGATTGGTCAGCTGCTTGTCGCGCCCGGAACGGATCAGCTCGTCGAAAAACACGGCCGACTCGACGCCATAGCTGGAGCCGTCCACCGTCCATTCCGGCAGTCTTCACCGGCATCAGTTTCAGGCCGAGCGCCTCCACCTGCGCGATGGCCTTTTCGTTCATCGCCTTCGCCGCGGCGTCGCGCACTTCGTCGAAGCCGTCCTGCAGATACCCGACGCGCAGCTTGCGAATATCCAGATGCGCGTTCCAGTTGAAGGGCATCTCGGAAACGCTCAGATCGCGGCCGTCCGGTTTCGCGATCACGCTCATCACCACCGCGCAATCCTCGGCGTAGCGGCACATGGGGCCGAGCCGGTCCTGCGTCCAGGAGAGCGCCATCACGCCGTGGCGGCTGACGCGTCCGAAGGTCGGACGCAACCCGGTAACGCCGCATCTTCCCGACGGGCTCAGGATCGACCCGCTGGTCTCCGTGCCGATCGCGAACGCGAAGCATCCGGCCGCCGTCGCCGATCCCGGACCGGCCGAGGATCCGCTCGATCCTTCTTCCAGGTTCCACGGATTCTTGGTCTGCCCGCCGAACCAGCGGTCGCCCGACGCCAGTTCGCCCGACGTCAGTTTCGCCAGCAGGACCGCGCCCGCCTCGCGCAGCATCTCGACAACGCTCGCGTCTTCGTCGATCACCTGATCCTTGTAGGCGCCCGAGCCCCAGGTGGTCTTGTAGCCCTTCACCGCGATGATGTCCTTGGCGCCCCACGGAATCCCGTGCAGCGGTCCTTTATATTTCCCGGCCGCGATTTCCGCGTCGGCCTGCTTGGCCTGCGCGCGCGCCACGTCGTCGAGGAACGTGACCACGCAATTCAGCTTGGCGTTGTATTTATGCAGACGCGCCGAGATACATCTCGGTCAGCTCGAGCGACGTGACCTGCCGGGTCTTGAGCAACTGCGCGAGCTGCACCACCGGCCAGAACGCGACGTCTTCGATGATTCGCCGGCCGCTTCACCGACTGCGCGCTAAATCGCAGGGGCTCGTGCGTGCGATTCACCTTCATCCCCGGCGTCATCGGGCTGAAGTAGAACGGCGGCGCGACGTCGTTGGGGATATCCAGCTTGCGCACCTCCTCGAAGCCGGTCAGGTTGCGATTCACGCCGTCGAGCATCGCCTTGCGCTCTTCTTCGCCGAAGCTGAGCCCGGCGACCGCGAGGGCGCTCTTCAACATGTCCTCGGTGACGCGCGGCGGCGCTTCGCCGTCCTGCTGCATCTCCGCCCAAAGCGCGCCGGGTAAGAGGCTGGTTCCGAGTCCGATGCCTGAAAAATAGGCGAGAAATCGCCGCCGGTTTTCGCCAGTATTGATGGACATAGGGGAGATTATACCGGAGTGCGCGGCGCTAAAAAATAGCGCCGCGACAGGGGATTTCGAGGGAGAACGGCGATTACGCCGAGGCGGGCATCTCAAACGGCTCGTCGGCGCTGCCGCCGTAAATGCTCGGAACCCTTCCGCCCATCGGCCGGAGATACGCCGAGAGTTGGCCGCGATGATGGATGATGTGGCTGGTGTTAAAGCCCGCATAAGCCACCGCGGGAAGTTGGAACACGCCGTGGAAACCGATAATCTTGTTCAGCTGCTCGCCGCTCAACGCCCGGATTTTCACCATCACCTCAGCAAACTGCTGGTCGTACCAGTCGACCAGTTCCTTCGGGGTCGTGACCGAGTCCGGAACGGCGCCATCCGCCTGATTGAATTCGCCTCTCGCAATGCCGCTGAGAAAGAAGATCTCGGCCGAGGCGATATGCTTCGCCAGCGCCCAAGCGGTCATCGATTTCGGATCGGGAGTATAGTCGCCCTTCCCGGCCGGCATGGCCGCAATCACCTTGCCCGTTATCTTCTGCTCATTTTCGAGTTGAGGCAGATAAACATGCAATAGAAAAGTCGCCTGTTCAGGAGTCATACCGGCACTCTATCACGATCCGGCCCGCCGGGTATCCTAAAGAGTACATGTCTGTTTGTAAATTATTCGCGTCCGTAACGTCTTAGTTATGATGCGTCGACTCTTGTGGATCTCCGCCCTGTGCCTGGCCGCGTGCGCCCGCAAGCCCGCTGAGGTGAACATCGATTCATCGCTCGCCACCCTGGTGCCTCCCGACACCGTTCTGATGGTCGGCACTCGCCTCGACAGCCTGGTGAAGACCTCGGTCTATCAGAACCATTTCGCCAATCGAAAGTTCCCGCAGATCGAGGAATTTACGTCGCGCACCGGCATCGATCCGCGCAAGGATCTCTGGCAACTGCTGTTCGTCTCGAACGGCCACGACGGGGTGCTGCTCGGACGCGGCAAGTTCGCCGACGAAATGGAGGAGCCGGACATTAAGAAGGCAGGCGTCCAGCGATTCGGCTACAAGGGATTCAAAATGCTCGGCGATGAGAACAACGCCGTACTGTTCGTCAACTCCACCACCGCCGCCGTCGGAAGCGTCGCCGCGCTTCATTCCTTGATCGATCAGCGCGCCAATTCGCATGGCGCGCCGCCGGTGCTGGCGCCGCTGATCGCGCAGATCCCACCCACCGCGCAGTTCTGGGCGGCATACGCCGGCGGATCCGATCCAGCTTCCGTTCGACGCCGATAGCAATCTGGGGAATTTGAATAAGCTGCTCGGGTCCATCCAGAATGGATTTATTTATTTCGATCTCCAATCGGGATTGAGCGGCGTCGCCTCCGCCAACTGTTCCGATGAAGCGGGCGCGCAGCAGGTCTACGGCGCGCTGAAGGCGCTGATCGGACTGGGACGGTTGAGCGTCCCGAAGAATCAACCGGAACTCGCCCAGGTCTATGACACCATGCGCGTCACTCAAGAAGCGCAGCGCGTGAAGCTGTACCTGGACGTTCCGCAGGCGATGGTCGACAAATTCCTCGGCATCTGGCTCGGGCGCCAGTGATTCCAGGGGACCGTCCGCTACACTGAAGTTTCATGTTTCATCTTCTGGAAAAGCGAATCGCGGATGCGATCGCCGCGCGAATTCATTCCCTTTATGGGCTCGAAACGACGGTGCAGACCGAGCAGCCCAAGCAATCCTCGTTCGGCGAGATCGCCGTCCCCGCCGCTTTTCAGCTCGCGCGCGAGTTGAAGAAAGCGCCCAAGGCGATCGCGGCCGAGTTGTCCAGCGGAGTCTCGATCGACGGCGTCTCCGCCATCGAAATCGCCGGCAATGGATATCTCAATATCCGCCTGGACCGCGGGGCTTACGGAGCTGCAATTGCTTGCGCGCCGCCGATCAGCCTACGTCGGCCGCTGAAAAGATCATCGTCGAGCACACCAACATCAATCCCAACAAAGCCGCGCACATCGGCCATCTTCGCAACGCGATCCTGGGCGATACGTTCGTCCGCATGCTGCGCGCCACCGGCCGCAACGTGGAAGTGCAGAATTACATCGACAACACCGGCGTGCAGGTGGCCGACGTCGTCGTCGGGTTCCGCCATCTGGAAGACAAATCGCCGGACGATGTCCGCTCGCTGATCGAGTCCACGCGCTTCGACTATCTCTGCTGGGATCTCTACGCCCGAGTGTCCGCCGATTACGACGAGCATCCCGAAGCCAAAGCCTGGCGCGCGGAAACCTTGCACGCGATCGAAGCCGATGCGGGCGCGGAAGCGGAAATCGCGCACCTGGTGGCCGACGCGATCGTGGAAGCGCATCTCAAAACCATGCTCCGCCTGGGCATCGAATACGACGTCCTGCCGCGTGAAAGCGAAATCCTCCATCTGAAATTCTGGGCCACCGCGTTCGAGCTCTTGAAAGACCGCAAGGCGATCTATTTCGAGACCGAGGGCAAGAACAAAGGATGCTGGGTGATGCCCGGCTCCGCCTTCCGCGAAAACTCCGACGGCGAGCGAGGACGACAGCAAAGTCATCGTCCGCTCGAACGGCACCGTCACCTACGTCGGCAAGGACATCGCCTATCAGCTTTGGAAATTCGGCCTGCTGGGCAAGGATTTTTATTACCGCAAGTGGCACACGTATCCGGACGGCCACGTAGTGTGGGCCTCGACCGATCAGCCGCAGAATAACGATCTGCACTTCGGCGGCGGCCAGCGCGTCTACAACGTGATCGATTCACGCCAGTCGTATTTGCAGGACGTCGTCGTCGCCGGTCTGCGGGCGCTCGATTACGCCACGCAGGCCGACAATAGCGTGCATTTTTCCTACGAAATGGTCGCTCTGTCGCCGCGCACCTGCGTCGAAATGGGCATCGAGCTGTCAGAAGAAGATCAGCGCAAGCCCTACGTCGAAGTCTCCGGCCGCAAAGGACTAGGCGTCAAGGCGGACGATCTGATCGACAAGCTGATCGAAAACGCGCTCGACGAAGTGACCTCGCGCCATGCTCGATGCCCCCGAAGGCGAGCGCAAACGCGTCGCCACCCAGATCGCGATCGGAGCCCTGCGCTATTTCATGCTGAAGTACACGCGAAATTCCGTCATCGCCTTCGATTTCGCCGAAGCCCTCAGCTTCGAAGGCGAGACCGGCCCCTACGTTCAATACGCCGCCGTGCGCGCGCGCAACATTTTGCGCAAGCTCGCCGAACGCGGCGAAGCTCTTCCCGATTTCTCATCCGCGCTGAATCAGGAAGCGATGGCGCGCCAGCTCAACGCCCAGGAAGATTGCTGGCAACTGCTGCTGGCCGCGTCGAAAGTCGACTCGGCGATCGAGCGGGCCGTCGCCAGCGGCGAACCCTCGCACGTAGCGCGCTACGCCTTCCAGCTCGCCCAGGCGCTTCAGCAATTTCTATCACGAATTCCCCGTGCTGTCCGAATCGAATCCCGAGAAGAAAACGTTCCTGCTGTGGATGACCGATTATTTCCGCGACGCAACTGGAGCAAAACGCTCGGCGTGCTCGGCATCGAAGTGCCCGAGTATATGTGAGCTACAGCAGGCTGCTCACGATCTGAGAAAAACCGGGCAATAATTCGGGCGCGGTAAGCGATTCGTGTTCCCGCAGGACGACCGTTTCCGCCTCGCGACGCCATACTTCGATCTCCCGCCGCTCGGGATAAACCACCCAGACCATCTGTGCGCCGGCATCGACATACTGCGAAACTTTGCGCCGGATCGCGGCTTCGTTGTCCGATGGCGACATCACTTCAATCGCCAGGTCCGGCGCACCCTGGATGTCCTTCCCCGCCTCGATCCGGCTCAAGCGTTCACGAGTCATGAAGGAAAGATCGGGCGCGCGTTTTGTGTTCGAGCCAAGAACGAAGAGGTTGTCGGACATCAGAACGTCGCCAATCGGATTCCGCGCCAGATACCCGAGCAGCGCGCGCGCAATGGTCATCACGATCCGGTTGTGCGGCTCATAACGCGGACGCGTCATCTCGATGAGTTCTCCGTGATCGAGCTCATAACGAAGCTCGTCCGGCTCCATTAAGCGGTCGAACTCCTGAACCGAGATCACCGTTTTCGCGCTCATGATTTCATTCTACTCGTCCGAACCATACAACCCGCTTAGCCCCTCGGCATCGAAGTATCCGAATATAGGTAGCGCATTCTTCTCTAAAACAAACCGCTGACCCGCATCGAGAATCCCGGCAGCAGTTCCCCGTCGTCCAAAATGTCCAGGATACCCAAGGTTTTCAAGGCTCCCGACGGATTCTTCCAGATCTCCACCGTTTGCGCCTCGCTATCGACGATCCAGAGCAGCTTACATCCCGCCGCGAAATACTGCGCGATCTTCCGCCGCATCGCCTCTTCCCGATTCGACGGTGACAGGATTTCGACCGCGAGTTCCGGCGCGCCCTGAATTTCCTGCCGCGGATCGAACGTCCGCATCACCACCGATATATCCGGCCCCCGCTTGATCCTGGGCGCCAGTACATAGAGAATATCCGCGCCGAAAACCTCCCCAACGGGATTCCGGTCCAGATTAGGACTGGAGCGCTACGACGAGCCTCCGCTCAATACGGGCATGCACCGCCCGCGGCTTGGTCATCGTGATCAGCTCTCCTTCGTCCAGCTCGTAACGGAATTCTTCTTCCGCGAGCCGGTCGAACTCCTCGACCGTGATCATGGTCTTACTGCTCATGCGATCATTCTATCCGTCCCCACGCTAAAATAGGATCACCCATGCCAAGTCAGAACTCCTTCGGCGCCGCGGGCGAGCTTCGCATCGGCGGCCGCGCCTATCAGATTTACCGGCTCTCCGCGCTTGAAAAAGCCGGCTTCAACCTCTCGCGCGTTCCCTATTCCATCAAGATTCTTCTCGAAAATCTGCTGCGCTTTGAGGACAACCTCACCGTCAAGCGCGCCGACATCGAATACGTCGCGAAGTGGGATACCTCGGCGCCGCGCCACGCGAGATCAACTTCCGCCCCGCCCGCGTCCTGCTTCAGGATTTCACCGGCGTGCCCTGCGTGGTCGACCTCGCCGCCATGCGCGACGCCCTCTCGAAACTTGGGCGCCGATCCTAAAAAAGCCAATCCCATGATCCCGGTGGATCTGGTCATCGATCACTCCGTGCAAGTCGACAAATTCGGCACCGCCGATTCCTTCGACTTCAATGCCCTGCTCGAATTTCAGCGCAATCAGGAGCGCTATGCGTTCCTCAAATGGGGCCAGTCGTCGTTCCAGAATTTCCGCGTCGTCCCGCCCGACACCGGAATCGTCCATCAGGTGAACCTCGAATATCTCGCGCCGGTCGTTTTTGAAAACGACGGCGCCGCTTATCCCGATACCCTCGTCGGCACCGATTCGCACACCACGATGATCAACGGACTCGGCGTCGTCGGCTGGGGCGTCGGCGGCATTGAAGCCGAAGCGTGCATGCTCGGCCAGCCGACCTCGATGCTTCTGCCCGCCGTCGTCGGCTTCAAGCTGACCGGCAAGCTGCCCGAAGGCGCGACCGCGACCGACCTGGTCCTCACCGTCACGCAGATGCTGCGCAAGAAGGGCGTGGTCGGGAAATTTGTCGAATTCTACGGCGACGGCCGTCAGCGCTCTGAGCGTCGCCGATCGCGCCACCATCGCCAACATGGCGCCCGAATACGGCGCGACCATCGGCGTCTTCCCCATCGACAACGCCTCGCTCGATTACCTGCGCATGACCAACCGGCCCGATCATCAGATCGCGCTGGTGGAAGCGTATGCGAAGGAGCAAGGCCTGTTCCGCGTCGCCGGCGCGCCCGAGCCCGTCTTCACCGACACGCTGTCGCTCGATCTCGCCGACCGTAGTGCCGTCGCTCGCCGGTCCCAAGCGCCCGCAGGACCGCATCAACCTGCCCGACGTGAAAAAGAATTTTCTCGACGACGCTCGGCGCCGCGCCCAAGACCGCGCAGATCGCATCCAATGGACCTTTGCACGACGGCGCGTGGTCATCGCCGCCATCACCAGTTGCACCAACACGTCGAATCCGTCGGTGATGATCGCCGCCGGACTTGCTGGCGAAGAAAGCCGTGGAGCGCGGCCTCGACGTCGAAGCCGTGGGTCAAGACCAGTCTCGCCCCGGGTTCGAAAGTCGTCATGGATTATCTCAACGACGCCGGCCTGATTCCCTTCCTCGAAAAACTGCATTTCAACCTGGTCGGCTACGGCTGCACCACCTGCATCGGCAACAGCGGACCGCTGCCCGACGAAGTCGCCGCCGCCGTGCAATCCGGCAAGCTGACCGTCGCCGCGCGTGCTCGTCCGGCAATCGGAACTTCGAAGGCCGCGTGAATCCGCTGGTGCGCGCGAACTATCTGGCATCGCCGCCGCTGGTGGTCGCCTACGCGCTCGCCGGCCGCGTCGATCTCGACCTCGTCAATGAACCGTTGGGCAAGGATCAGCAAGGACGCGACGTATTCCTGAAGGAGATCTGGCCGACGCCTGAAGAAGTTCAGAACGCCGTGAAAAAATCCGTCCGCCGCGAAATGTTCGCCAAGGAATACGGCGAAGTCTTCGGCGGCGACGCCCAGTGGAACTCCATCAAGGTTCCGTCGGGCGATCTCTATTCCTGGTCCGATAAATCCACCTACATCAAGAAGCGCGCCCTATTTCGACCACATGGTCGATCCCACCGCGCAGCTTCGACGATCTGGACGGCATGCGCGCGCTGGCCGTGCTTGGCGATTCGGTCACCACCGATCACATTTCACCCGCCGGCAATATCGCGGTCGATAGTCCCGCCGGAAAATATCTGATGTCGCTCGGCGTCAAGCCCGCCGATTTCAACTCCTACGGATCGCGCCGCGGCAATCACGAAGTGATGGTGCGCGGAACGCTCGCCAACATTCGTCTGCGGAACCAGATGGCCCCCGGAACCGAAGGCGGCTGGACCACCTACGTCCCCACCAACGAGAAGATGTTCATCTACGACGCCGCCATGGAGTATCAGCAGCACGGCATTCCCTTGCTGATCGTCGCGGGCAAGGAATACGGCAGCGGATCGTCGCGCGATTGGGCGGCCAAGGGAGTTCTGCTGCTCGGCGTCAAAGCCGTCATCGCCGAAAGCTTCGAGCGCATTCATCGCTCCAACCTGGTCGGCATGGGCGTGCTGCCGCTCGAATTCGTGGACGGCCAGAATCGCGAATCGCTAGGTCTCACCGGCTTCGAATCTTACAAGGTCGAAGGCGTCGCCGCCGGAGTCGAGTCAGGCGGCAAGGTTCGGGCCCACGTCACCGCGACCATCGACGGGCATGCCAAGAAGTTCGACGTCAAGGTCCGCATCGATACGCCGGTGGAAGCCGAATATTTCCGCAGCGGCGGAATTCTGCCCTACGTGCTGCGCCAGTTGTCGCGCTAGCTGCCGGCCGTCGTCGCGGAGGCGGACAGTGCCGGCGACAACGTCGCATTGATCGCACCCGTGGTGTTCGACGGGTCAGGACTGTCGGTCAGTTTAAAGTCCGTGGTACCGGTGGGATCCGCGACAAAGCCCGGCGTTCGGTTCTGCTCGTGCCCGCTATGACCAAACTCGGGCGGAACGGACGCCGGGTCGGGGTTGGCGGAAGGGTCGAATGCGGACAAGTCGCCGGACTGAGCGGAATCCTGAAATTTCACTGCAAGTCCTTGCAGCAGTTGAGATTGATTCGGATCGGTAGATTGCTGGGCGGCCTGAGTCAGTTGCGAGGCTTCTTCCGCCGCGAGTCTCTTGAATTCCGTCGGATTGGTGTCTTGCAGAAGCGCTAACTGTTGAAAGAATTGGGCTAATTGAGATACCGTGATCTGATCGCTGCCCCACGGGACGGCGACCACCTGGCCAGCCTGGCTGGAGGTCTCGAGCAGTTGCCACAGCGGATCAATGCCCGGAATCGAGTTGGCGTTAAAATTACCGATCGAACCCACGATATAGCGCCTACTATCGATCTCTCGGCAGAAGGTCCCTGTTTCAATAGGGGGAAACCAAAAAAACTTTAGCGGCCGGCTTTGGCGTCGGTCGGACTGCCCTCCCGCGCCTCCATCTGCTTGAGAACCCAGTCGAGTTCCGCATCCTGCACCGGACGCGCCAGTAAAAATCCGCCGCTTTCTTCCAGGCTGCGCGCCAGTTCGGCGTCATAGCCATCGGTAACTAACACAAAGAAAGGCACATGCGACCGGATTCGCTCCTGCGAATCACTCCATCGGGGACCGGACGGATGCATCGCCCATAGCACCCCGTCGAACCTTAGGCGCTGCGCCAGATCAGCCGCGGCTTCGGCCGGCGCGGGAACGGTGCGGTGACCGCGCGCACTCAATGAATTCAACAGTTGACGCTGCGTCGTGGGGTCGGAATCGACCAGCAGGAGGGTCAGCGACGCCCCGCCCTTTCTGGAATCCCCGTTGGCCAGAGCTTCTTCGGATTCAATCAGCGGCAGATCCACTTCAAAGCGCGCCATGCCGGAGCGGTCGTGAAAGCGCATTTCTCCACCGTGACTGTGGACGATACCCTGGCACACGCCGAGTCCCAGCGCCCCGATCTCCTGCGCCGTCGGTTCGGCGGGCCGGCCATCCTCAGGAGGACGCGCGTCCACGGTAGTGGAAAAACTAATTTCCACGGTCAGGCGCTGGCCGATCATGCTGCTGGCGATGGAGATGGTCTTGCCGGGCGCTTCCGACGCGCACTGCTCGGCATGCACCAGCAGATTCAGGAAGACCTGTTCGAGCTGGCCCTGGACGCCCAGCACCAGCGCCGTCTCCGACATCATGCGATTCTGCACCCGCAGCCCCAGCGTCTTCCATTCCGGCTCGCGAAATTGGATCAGGCTGGCGATGATAGCGTGGACGTCGACGTTCTGCGCGGCCGAATCCTCCGGCCGGGCGAAGGAGACCAGACGGGAAACGATCTCGGCCGCCCGTTGCGATTCGCCGGCGAGCTGCCGCAGCGCGTGCTCCGGCGCGGCGCGGCCGCCATACGCGCTGAGCGAGGTCGCGAGATGAAGAATCCGATCGAGCGGAGCACGAAGTTCGCTCGCGACGCCCGAAATCAATTGCCCGGTAGCCGCCAGCTTCTCGCTGCGGAAAAGCTGCTCGCGGATGGTTTGCTGCATTTGCAGCTTGAGCGACGCCGCCACCTGATTTGCCAGGTGCTGCGCCGCCGCCTGCTCTTCCACCGTGAAATAACCGAGGCGGCTCGCGTTGCCGACCTCCAACACTCCCAGGACTTCGCTTTGCGCAAAGAGCGGCACGAACATCGCCGAGCGCGGCAGATTATACTTCGCTTCGCCCTTGACGAACGGGCTGCGGCGGACGTCGGGCACGTTCAGCAGCGTGCGGTTGCGGAAGCAGGTGACGGCCGCTCCCGCCAAACCCTCCGGCGGATACTCCACCGCGACGGCCATCGGATCGGGATCGGCCTGGGTCGGCACGCATTCCAGAGATTTGGTCCGCGCATTAAAGAGATACAGCTTCACGCCAGTAGCCTGGGTGATGGCGGGAAGGACGTTGTACAGCTTCTCGGCGATCTCATTCGGCGATTCGGCCGAAACGATCTCTTCGCTCAACGCGTGAAAGGCCCGCATGGACCGCCGGTTAATGCCGAGCCGGCGCTCCCGCATCCACCACCACAGCACGACGAGCGCGATCGCTCCCAACCCGCCGATCAGCACGTATGGCGGAACGCCCCAACTGGTGCGCACCACTTCCACTCCGCCTGCTCCCGCGAGCATCACCTGAAAGTCGCGGTCATGAGGAGCTTCGAGCGAATATTGCGTCGCGAGTCCGGTGAGCCGCACGTGATCGCCAACGCGCAGACGCCGCAGTTGCGAGCCCGCGGAATTCTGCGGCCGGGGAAGGAACACCGAGATCGCGCTTCCGCGGTCGCTAATCTCGAGACTCTTGCCGCCCAGATTCTCGCCGATCTCGGTGACCGTCGCCGTGGTGCGAATCATCAGGCCCAGATAACGCAGACCGTTCAATTCGGCGATGGAAACGTCCTTGGGGTCGGGCGCCGGCTCATGTTGCAGGCGGTCGATTTCGGATACCACCAGCAGCGGCATGCCGGCGCGAGCCTGAACTATACCGCGGGCTTCGAGCCAGTCGCCAGGCTCCAGATCCGCAAAAACGGCGCGATCGCCGCTCAGGATCAAGCCATGATCGTTGGCATCGCGGACCGGCAGATAAAAAGTGCCCAGCGCCCACAGCGCGCCCGAGGCTACCTGTCCGCGAATGGTTACTTTGTGGCCTTCATAAGCCGCCGTCAGATCGTGTCCGGCGCGCGACGCGGCCTGTTCCAGAGAAATACGATCCTGCGCCGCAGCGCCGGCCGCCATCAGCAGGAACGCTATGGTCAGATGGCGCATTTTGCGGTCCAGGTTTGCACAGCCAACCACGGTTCGAGCTTTGGGGAAAGAAAATCGGGCACGGCTATATCGACGTGCGCGAGCGACTTCGCGTGGGAAAGAATTCCCACCACTCGGGCGCCGGCGGCTCGGGCTGCCGAAATCCCTACCGGCGAGTCTTCAAATACGATGCAATTTTCGGGGGCGATTCCGAGGCGCGACGCGGCGAGTTGATACACGTCCGGCGGGCTTGGCCTGCTCCACTTCGCTGCCATCGACGATCACCTGGAAAAACGGCCGCAGACCCGCGCCATCCAGCACGAAATCGGCATTGGCGCGCTCGGCATTGGTGGCGAGCGCGATCGGGGCATGCGCTACCCGCTTTAGAAAATCGACGACGCCGGGCACCAGACGATCCCGCAACTGGCCGCGCATCATTTCCCGGAACACGCGCTCTTTCGCCGCGCCGTGGCGATGCACGGTCTCCTGGTCGGCAGTTCCTCCCAGAAACTCGCGAACGATTTCGTCATTGCGCCGGCCATGCATGCGTTGTGCGACTTCCCCTTCTGAGATCCCCAACTCTTTCAGGTAACGCTGCCATGCCAGCGCGTGGACCGGCATCGAGTCAACAACGACGCCGTCCAGGTCGAAAATCAGAGCCAGTCCGCGCGCGAGCGCTACTGGGCGTGGCTCTGCCCCGGCCTCCGATTCGGACATTTCCAGCATCATAACACGCGCCTCCCAGTGTATCGGCGGAAGTACGCGAATTCGTAAAGGGGCCTACGGCGATTCGCCGGTCCGAAGTCGGTAAACTAACTGAGGATGAAGGCGCTGATGGCTCGACGATACCTGATTTCGGGGCGGGTCCAAGGGGTCGGATTCCGGAATTTCGCGGAGCGGGCCGCCCTGGCAACCGGCGTCAGCGGGTGGGCCAGGAATCTGGACGACGGACGGGTGGAAGTTCACGCCAACGGAACCCAGCGCCAGATCGACGACTTTGAGTCCCGGCTGCGCGAGGGACCCCGATTCGCCGACATCCGCGGCTTCGAAATGGTGGAGGCGGGCGTGGAAAATTCATCCGGCTTTTTCATTCGATGATAAAATGAAGCGTTTCCCCACATGAATCATTTGAAAAGCCTGATCCGGGAAGTGCCGGATTTCCCGAAGCCCGGAATTCTGTTTTACGACATCACCACGCTGCTGAAGGACGCCGCAGGGGTTGCATCGCGTTGATCGACGAGCTGGGCGCCGGCTATGCACGGCAAGCGGATCGATAAGGTGGTCGGCATCGAAGCGCGCGGCTTCATTTTCGCGCCGGCCGTCGCGTATGCGCTGAACGCCGGATTCGTGCCGGTGCGCAAGCCGAAGAAGCTGCCGGCGGCGGCGGAGCGCGTCGAGTATGCAGCTCGAATACGGAACCGACGTGCTCGAAATTCATCGCGACGCGATCGACGCCGGCGAGCATGTGCTGATCGTCGACGATGTGCTGGCCACCGGCGGCACGGCGGCGGCGGTCGCCAAGCTGGTCGAGAAACTCGGCGGCAAAGTGGTCGGGCTTGGGGTTCGTGATCGAGCTCGATTTCCTGAACGGCCGCGACAAGCTTCCCGGGCTCGACGATATCCAGGCGCTGCTGCATTACTGAGTCGATAGGAACGGAGTCGCGCCGAAGCTGATCCGCGCTGACACGCTCGCTCGCTCGCGAAAATCAATCTCGATCTGCGGGTGCTGCACAAGCGCGCCGACGGGTTTCACGAACTGCGCACGGTCTTTCAGACCATTTCGCTGGCCGACACGATCGAGATTCGAGTATCGAACAGGCGCGGCGGACGGAGCTGACCATCGACGGCAGCGTCGACATCCCGGATAACCTGATCCTGCGGGCGGCGCGGGCGGTCGCTGGATGCGTGAGGATCCACGCCCGGGTACGTTTTCGATCTGCGAAGAAGATTCCGATGGGCGCGGGGACTGGGCGGAGGATCGAGCAACGCGGCGGCGGTGCTGCTGGCGCTTCCGGTGCTGGCCGGGCGCCGATTCCGCGCGCGATCGAAGCTGCCCAGATGGCGCGCGGAGCTGGGCAGCGACGTTCCGTTTTTCTTGCACGGAGGCACGGCGGTCGGCGCTGGGCCGGGGGACGGAGTTGTATCGATCTGCCGGACGTCGCGGAGGAGCCGATTCTGGTGGTTGCGTCCGGGCGTTCACGTAGCGACGGGACCGGCGTATCGAGGCGCTCGGCCGAGGTTTGACATTCACCGAATCGTCAAGTAGCATTAATAATTTCCAGGCCTTCGTGCGGGCGCTCGGCGACTCGGCGTCGGCGAGCCGGCGAGTGCGTTCAGCGCGAACGACTTCGAGACGGTCGTCTTCCGGCAGTACCCCCAGCTCAAAACGATTCGGGGCAAGCTGTCGAAATCCGGCGCGGCCGGAGCCCGGATGACCGGAAGCGGATCGGCGGTTTTCGCCATCTTTCGACTCGAAAGAGGAACGCGAGCGCGCGCGAAGACGTTGGAGAAGGGATCGGGTGTTCCGAGGCTGTCGGGTGATGCCGGCGAAGTTGGTGAGCCGCCGGAGCTATCGGCGCCTGTGGCGGCGCCAGTTGCGGGAGCATCGATCGATCCCGAGTCGACGATTTATGGCCGCCCCGAAGCCGGTACGCGCGATGAGGTTCAATCACTTCAAGGTGTTCACGGGCAACGCGAATCCCGCCTTGGCGGCGGAGATCTGCTATGAGCTGGGATGCCCGCTGGCGGCGGTCACCGTCAAGCAGTTTTCCGACGGCGAAGTGCACCTGCAGATCCAGGAAAACGTGCGCGGGGCCGATGTTTTCGTGGTCCAGCCGACCTGCACGCCGGTGGACCGGCACCTGATGGAACTGCTGCTGATGATGGATGCGCTGAAGCGCGCCTCAGCGGAGCGCATCACCGCAGTGTTACCCTATTATGGGTATGCCCGGCAGGACCGTAAGGACCGGCCGCGCATGCCGATTTCGGCGCGTCTGGTGGCGAGTCTGCTGGAGCGTGCCGGAGCCAACCGCATTCTGGCGCTGGATCTGCACGCCGCGCAGATTCAGGGCTTTTTCGATGTCCCGGTGGACCATTTGTTTGCGACGCCGGTGATGATCGATTACTTCGACGAGATGCGGCGGCGAGAGATTGACGGTGGTTTCGCCGGATGCGGGCGGCGTGGAGCGGGCGCGGGCGTTCGCCAAGCGACTGGATTCGCCGCTGGCGATCATCGATAAGCGGCGCACGGAAGTGAATGTGGCCGAAGTGATGCACATCATCGGCGACGTGGAAGGACAGCATTGCCTGATCGTGGACGATTTGATCGACACGGCGGGGACGCTGGTGAAGGCGGCCGAAGCGTTGCTGAAGCAGGGCGCGAAGAGCGTGCGCGCCTGCGCGACGCATGCGGTGCTGTCGGGACCGGCGGTGGAACGAATTGAGAATTCGGAGATCGAGGAAGTGATCGTGACCAATTCGATTCCGTTGCGGGAGCGAAGCGGACAATTGCCGGCGGATCAAGCAGCTTTCGGTGGCGCCGCTGCTGGCGAAGGCGATCCAGTCGATTCACGAGGACGGTTCGGTCAGCACGTTATTTGTTTAAGGTACGGCAGTGCGAAGGGACGAAGGCATGAGAAAAGATATTACGATTGTTGCCGAGCCGCGCGACATCGCGCGGCAAGAATGAAGCGCGGCGGCTGCGCGTGCAGGGCTCGGCGCCGGCCGTGCTGTACGGCGCGGGCGGCGAGGCGGTCGCGGTGGCGGTCAGCCCCAAGGAAATCAACAAAATTCTGCACAGCAAGACCGGCCACAACACCATTTTCAACCTCGCGGTGAAGGGCGGCGAGACCACGCCGGTGATGATCGTCGACTGGCAGAACGATCCGATCAAGGAGAATCTGCTGCACGTCGACCTGAAGCGCATCGATCTGACCAAGCGCATTCGCGTGAAGGTTCCGGTGCACACCGTGGGCGAGCCGAAGGGCGTGAAGCTGCAGGGCGGACTGCATGAGCTGATCACGCGCGAAATCGAAATCGAGTGCCTGCCGGACGAGATTCCCGAGGAGTTCACGGTCGACGTCAGCGAATTGATGATCGGGCAGAGCATTCGCGCGGGCGAGATCCCGCTGACCGGATCGATGAAGCTGGTGAGCACATCCGGATGCGGTGATTTCGCACGTGGTCGCGCTGAAGGTGGAAGCCGAGCCGGCGGCGGCCGAAGGCGCGGCTGCCGCGCGGCGGCGGCCGAGCCCGAAGTCATCAAGAAGGGCAAGAAGGAAGAGGAAGGCGCGGCCGGCGGACGAGAAGAAGAAGGCAAGAAGTAAGTAGGGCGGCAGCGGCCAGTGAGCCGATGCGGCCTGCGGCCACGGCCACGGATGCCGGACGAGATCGAGTTTCTGATCGTTGGTCTGGGCAATCCGGGCGCGGAGTACGAAAATACGCCGCATAATCTGGGGTTCCTGGTGATCGACCGGCTGGCGGAAGCGCATGCGATTCGCGTCAGCCGGAAAGAGAATTTGTCGCTGGTGGGGTTGGGGGCGATTCGCGGACAAGCGGGTCGCGCTGGCCAAGCCGCAGACGTTCATGAATTTGAGTGGCCCGGCGGTGAAGGGGCTGCTCGAGCGGTACGAGTTGACAGCCGGACCGCTTGATTGTGGTGTACGACGAGCTGGATCTGCCGTGGCGGCGCGCTGCGGATCAAGCCGAAAGGATCGGCGGCGGGGCACAACGGGATGAAGAGCGTGATCGGCAGCCTGGGGACGCAGTGAGTTTCCGCGGGTCCGGCTGGGAATCCGATCCCGGGCGCATCCGATCGGGGATGGAGCAAAGTTTGTGCTCGCGCCGTTCAAGCGGGCGCAGATGCAGGAAGTGGAGGAGGTGGTCGGGCGAGGAGCCGCGGCTGTCGAATCCATAATCGCTGAGGGCGTCGAAAAGTCCATGACGATTTTTAATCGTCGCGCCCAAGGCTTAAAACAAGAGGAAGAATGAGAGTCTACGAAGAGTTGTTTATCGTGAAGCCGGACGCGCCGGAAGAGGAAGTCGACGGCTTTGTCGAACAGATCAAGCACGTGATCACCACGGCAAGGGAACCATCGACAAGGTCGACAAGTGGGGCGTGCGCAAGCTGGCCTATCGCGTGTCAGAAGTACAACGAAGGCATTGTACGTGCTGATTCAGTTCAGCTCGCCGCCGGAGCTGGTGAAGGAAGTCGAGCGCCGCATGCGCGTCACCGACATGGTGATCAAGTTCATCACCGTGCGCATCGACGAGAAGCTGAAGAAAATCGAGAAGCGCAAGAAGGCTCGCGAAAAGCGCGCGGCGCGCAGGCCCGCTCCGCCGGTGGCGCGCCGCCGGCTCCGGCGCGCTCCGGCGATGCCGGCCGCGGCCTGCCCATGCGCTCCCGGAGCGCCCGGCCGCCGGCAGCCCGGTACGCCGCACCGGAGCGCCGCGCCGGCGAGCAGCGCCGAAGCCGCGGAAGAGGAGACAAGGAGTAAGACATGGCAGAAACCAGAGGCGGAAGACCCATCAGCGGCTCGCAGCGGCCCACCGGCGGCGACAAGGCGATCGCGGGCAAGAAACAATATTTCCGGCGCAAGAAAATGTGCCGGTTCTGCGTCGACAAGATCGACGACATCAATTACAAGGACGTGCGGCTGCTGACGTCCTTCATCTGCGAGCGCGGCAAGATCACGCCGCGGCGCATCTCCGGCGTATGCGCGCCGCACCAGCGGCGGCTGGCCGAAGCCATCAAGCAGGCGCGCAACATCGCGCTGATGCCGTTTTCGACGTCGATGTAAGGAGGAACCGATCATGGAAGTCATTCTTAGAGAAGACATCGATAAAGCTCGGGCGCCGCGGCCAGGTGGTGAAGGTCGCCGCCGGGCTACGCGCGCAATTTTCTGCTGCCGCAGCGGCTGGCGGTGGCGGCGACCGAATCGAACAAGAAGATCGTCGAGCAGGAACGGCAGGCGCATCTGCGCCGCGAAGCCGAAGGTGCAGGCCGACGCGCACGGATCTGGCCAAGCTGATGGCGTCGGTGGAAGTGACCATCGCGCAGAAGGCCGGCGAGAACGATCAGTTGTTCGGATCGGTGACGGCGCAGCGACATCGCGGTGGCGCTCGAAAAGCAGGGCTACACGATCGATCGCCGCAAGGTGCATCTGGAAGAGCCGATCAAGACGCTGGGCGATTTCAAGGTCGACCGTGAAGCTGCACAAGGAGGTGTCGGTCGACATTCCGGTGCACGTCGTGAGGGAAGAGTAGCCTCGTGGCCGGACACGGGCGTCGAAGCTCGTCCGTTGAATCTGGACGCGGCGGTTCGGGCGAATCGGCGTCGACCGGCGCCTGATCCGCGCCATCCTCGACTCGCACCGGATGCCGCCGAGGCGCTCCTGCGCTTTCGCGCGCACGCCGCGCAAGGAGCATCGCATCGATCTCGATCCGCTGCTGGTCGATCTGTTCCGCCATTACTCTGCGACAATCGCGCACGACGGCCGCTCGATTTCTATCTCGACGTCGATCCGGCCGCGCGCCCGAAGAAGTCGCCGACGAGCTGGTCCAGGCCATTCTGCCGTTCGGCGAAAAGGCGGTCGCTCCGCTGCTGGACCTTTACGAAGAACTGGGCGAGGAGCAGGGCTCCGACGTCGCCTTTCTGCTCGCCGGGCTTGCGCGTGCGCGATCCGCGCGTGCTGCAATTTGCTGCTCGATCGGCTGGAGTACGATGCCGCCGACGGCGCGTTCTGCTGGGTCTGTACGGCGATCCCGCCGGCGCGTCCGGCGCTCGAAAAAATGCTCGCTGAGATTCCGAAGTCGAAGATGCCGAGCTGCGCCGCGAAATCGCAGCACGCCATCGAACAACTGGAAGCTCCGGAGCCGCACTACGAGCCCGAGCCCTTCGACATTCTCGCCGAGTATCCCGAAGACGAGCTGCCGGTCTTCGATCTGCTGACCGAACCGGAGCGGCTCGAACTGCTTACTTCCGACGAACCGCGCGTCCGCGCCGGCGCGGCCCACAGTTTTTTCAACGTCGAATTGAACCCCACGGCCAGAACGGCAATGGTCGCCGCAGCCACCTCGGATCAGGACGTGACGGTTCGCGCTAAGGCCTGGGAAGTCGCTGGCCGACGCGACCACCAACGCCGAGATCCGCGATCAGATGATCGCCATTCTGAAGGGATCCCGCCCGTTCGGTGGATGAGCGCGGCGGCGCCGCCGTCGGACTCTACGGTGTCGGTGATCGCGACGACGTTCGCGAGGGTTTCGAAGCACTTTACGAAATGGGCGGCCACGCCCGCGCTAAGGCACTCGAAGCCATGTGGCGCTCTTTGTGGCCGGCCTATGCTAAATATTTTCCCCAGCATCTGGACGAGACCGACGTCCGCATCCTGCGAGAAGCGATCCGCGGCGCGGGGTATTTCCGCCTCACTAAAGCAGGCCGGCAAGATCGCGTCCTTCTTCGATCGCGACGAGCCCTATGACAAACTTCGCGAAGATGCGCTGTTCGCTTACGCGCTCGCGATGCCCGGCGAAACCACCCGGGGCCGTGTCAAAGGGATGCTGCGCAAGATCGATACCCTGGCTCATCTGACCGACTTTGAGACGCAACTGGTGGAGTTCGGTCTCGATGAACGTCTTCGCCTCAGCGGCCTCGAACCCGTCTTCGAAGCGGAAGAAGAACACGATCACGACGACGAGCACCACGACCATCACGATCATGAGGGCCACGGGTCTCACGACCACGAGCATCACCATCATCATGCCGCCGAGCCAGCGTCGGCTCCCGCGAAGATCGGGCGCAACGATCCGTGCCCTTGCGGCAGCGGCAAGAAGTACAAAAAATGTTGCGGCAAATGAGCTTCTGACGCCGGACTCCTGTATTCTTGGGTAGATGTCCATCTTCCGGAAGCATCTCCTGGCTGGAAAGACTGCCTTTGTAACCGGCGGAAGCAGCGGCATCGGGCTAAGGATGGCCGAGCGATTCGCCGAGCACGGCGCCAACGTCATCCTTTTGGGACGCAAGCAGGAGAAGTTGGACGCCGCAGCCGAAGCGATTCGATCCGACGGAGGAAGCGTCGCCACCCACGCCGCCGACGTCCGCGATTATGCCGCGGTCGAGGCCGCGCTCAAGTCCACCCGCGACCTGTTCGGCGAAATCGACATCCTGGTCTGCGGAGCCGCCGGCAATTTCCCCGCCCCGGTCACCGGCATCTCGTCCAACGGATTCCGCGCCGTCATCGATATCGATCTGCTCGGGCACCTTTCACACCTGTCGCGCCGCCTACGATCATCTGCGCAAGCCGGGCGCGTCGATCCTGGCTATTTCGGCATCGTTCGCGTTTCAACCGGTAGCGTTTCAAGCGCACGTCGGCGCGGCAAAAGCCGGTATCGATAATTTCATGAAAACTCTGGCGATCGAGTGGGGACCTCAGGGCATCCGCTGCAACTCGATCACGCCGGGACCTACCGACGATACCGAAGGCATGCGGCGCCTTGCGCCCACCGATGAGGCTCGCGGCCACGCGACACGCGGCGTGCCCCTTGGCCGATTCGGCACCAAGGACGAACTGGCCGACCTGGCGCTGTTCCTTTGTTCCGAAGCGGCGGGCTACATTACGGGCGGCGTTTACGTGTGCGATGGCGGATCGTCGCTGGCGCGCTCGGGACTTTCGCTTCAGGCGGTAAAATGAGTTCGAACGTGGCCTCGCGTCCAAGACCCGCGCTTCTCCGCCAGTTAGGTGTCACCAGCGCGATCGCGCTCGTCATCTCGAGCATGATCGGCACCGGGATTTTCACCACCACCGGATTCCTGGCCGGCGACCTCGGCTCGCCTAAAATCGTCTTGCTGAGCTGGGTGGTCGGAGCGGTCTGCGCGCTGTTCGGAGCGCTCTCTTACTCCGAGCTCGGCATGAACCTGCCCAGCTCCGGCGGCGAATACGTTTATCTCACACGCGCCTACGGTCCCACCTGGGGATTCATGAGCGGATGGGTTTCGTTCTTCGCCGGATTTTCCGCGCCCATCGCCGTCGCGGCACTCGCCTTCGCCGACTATCTGGGCCACGTGTGCCAGGTTTGCGCGGAGGAGAAGCCGCATATCCTGCTTGGCTCCGGCAACTGGACTCTCGCCTTCGGCAAGCAGCAGATGTTCGCCTGCGGACTGGTGATTCTGGTCACGCTCCTGAATCTGGTCGGCGTCCAACGCTCCGCGCGCGTGCAGAATGTGCTCACGACGTTGAAGGTGGCGATGCTGGCGGCTTTCATCGCGCTCGCTTTCACCGCGGGCCATGGGAACTGGCAGAATTTTTCCGAGCACGCCGTGCGCACCTCATCCAATCCTTTGCCTGCGCAATTCGCCATCAGCCTGTTTTACATTTATCTGTCCTATAGCGGATGGAACGCCGCAACTTACGTGGCGGAGGAATTGCGCCAGCCCGCGCGCACGCTGCCGATCGCATTGGCGGTCGGGACAACGTCTGGTCGCCGCGCTGTACGTGATCCTGAATGTGGTGTTCATCTACGCCGCGCCACTCGAAACCTTGAAAGGCGAAGTGGCCGTGGGAGCCTTAGCCGCCACGCATTTATTCGGCTCGAATGTCGGCGGAATTTTCGCCGCGCTGATGGCTCTCTCGCTGATGGCGACCGTCAATGCGCAGGTGATCACCGGGCCCCGGGTCTATTACGCGATGGCGAAGAACGGAGCGTTTCTTTCTTCCGCCGCGAAGGTCCATCCCAAGTGGCACACTCCGTGGGTCGCCATTGTCGCGCAGGGTATCTGCACCATCCTGATGACCATGACGCCGTTTCCGCAATTGATGCAATACATCGGATTCACGCTGAGCTTCTTCACCGCGATGGGCGTCGCGTCGCTGTTCTATTTCCGCCGCCAGCCGGGCTGGAAGAAACTAAAAATGGTGAGCTTCGCCTGGCCGCTGGTGCCGGTCTTATTCCTGATCCCGGAAGCGTGGATGGTCTTCTACGGCCTCCAGATGAAACCCTTCATCTCGCTCGCGGCGATCCTGACGATGGCGACGGGAGCGCTGGCTTACCGCTTCCGCCTGAAATCCCGGGCGCCGGAAGAATCGATAGAGACGTATTAAATCCTATGATCGCCCGTCACTGGAGAGGTTGGACCGAAACTCAAAACGCCGACGCCTATGAGTCCCTGCTCAAAAACACCGTCCTCCCGGGCTTGAACAATATCGACGGTTACCACGGCGGCTACGTTCTTCGAAACGACAGCGAACAAGAATCCGAGTTCGTCGTGATCAACTTCTTCGACTCGATCGAAGCAGTAAAGAAGTTTGCAGGCCCGAATTATTCCATCGCGGTTTTCGAGCCTGAAGCGAAACGATTGCTATCCCGAGTCGAACCGACGGCGACGCACTACGAAGTCCGCGCGAATACGATATAGCCTCTCGACCCGAATTGACAGCATCGAGTCAAAGACGTAAAGTGAGGAGCGCTCTGAAGTGCAGAGGAGCGAGATCCAAACTTCAAGGGAGATCCGTATGATCCGTACAACACGGCTGCGCTGCGCAGCCGCATGCTTAGTTCTCGGAACGTTTTCCGCCGCCGGCGCCACGTTGTGCGTGAACCCCGGCGGCACTTCCGGATGCGTCAACTCCATCGGCGCCGCGATGCTGCTCGCTTCGCCCAACGACACCATTAGGGTGGGACCCGGAACCTACAAGGAAACCATCGTCATCACCAAATCACTCTCGCTGATGGGCGCGAATCGCCAGACCGTCATCATCGATGCCGCCGGCCGCGCCAATGGCCTCTATATCGATGGACTGGACAACGCCAACCTCTCGAACGTTACCGTCTCCGGGCTCACCGTCAAGAACGCCAATTTCGAAGGAATCCTGGCGACCAACGCCACCGGCATCCTGATTCAGAACAACGTGGTCACCAACAACGACAAGGGCCTGAACGTCAGCGCCGGCACCTGCGCTGGATTGCCCGCCTTTGAAACCAGTGAAGCCGAGGATTGCGGCGAAGGCATTCACCTGGTCGGCGTCGATCATTCCACCGTCTCCGGAAACCTGGTCCAGTTCAACGCCGGAGGCATCCTGATCAGCGATGAAACCGCTCCGAATCACGACAATCTGATCACCGGCAACAGCGTCATCGACAATCCCTACGATTGCGGCATCACCATGGCCTCGCATCCGCAGGCGGGAACCCTCAAGGCTCCGCAGGGCGTCTATCACATCACCGTCTCCGGCAATATTTCGGAATACAACGGCGTCATCACCTCCGGTGGAGCGGGCGTGGGCATCTTCACCCCGAGCCCCGGCACCATGGCCTACGGCAACGTGGTCATCGGAAACACGCTGATCGGCAACGGCATGACCGGCGTCGCCCTGCATAGCCACGCGCCGAATCAGACCCTGGCCGACAACATGATCATCGGCAATCACATCGCCAACAATGGACCCGACGACAGCACCTCGGCACCCACCGGCATCGCGGCCATCGGGCTTCTTCACCCCGCCGGAACCTCGCTCCCGATTCCCGGCCTGGTCATTTCCGGCAACGTGATCGAAGCCGAGGCGATCGACATCGCCATTCAATCCACCAATCCTGCCTGGATTCACGACAACACGCTCAGCGGCGGCGCGGGCGTCATCGGTCTGCAAAACCTGGGCAGCGGCGCCATCAATGCGACCCAGAACTGGTGGGGATGCCCCGCCGGCCCCCCCGACCCGACCTGCAGCAGTGTCGACGGATCCGGCGTAATCACCGCCCCATCGACATCAAAACCCGGCCAAGGCCCCTCCGCAGGCCCAATGCCGCGTTTCTAAAATCCCCATCCGCGCCCCCCAATCCGCGACACCCCAGAGCCGCGACCAAAGGGAGCGGTCGATCTCACAGGGGCGGGCACCTCCCGCCCCCGTCCTTCGCTCAGAATAACGGATGCGTGCTCTTCAGAATCCCTATCCTGACCCCTGACCCCTGCCCCTACGCCGTCCGCATCGTCTCCGATTTATCGCCCCGTAATCGCCGCCTGCGCCGCCGCCAGCCTCGCGATCGGCACGCGGTACGGCGAGCACGACACGTAGTTCATGCCGACCCGATAGCAGAATTCCACCGAGCTCGGATCGCCGCCGTGCTCGCCGCAGATGCCGATTTCGAGATCGGGACGCGTCTTTCGGCCCAGCTTGATCGCCATCTCGATCAGCTTGCCGACGCCTTCCTGATCGATGGACGCGAACGGATCGGCCTTGAAGATTTTCAGGTTCTCGTACTCTTTCGAGAACTTCGTATAGTCGTCGCGCGAGAGTCCCATGGTGGTCTGCGTCAGGTCGTTGGTGCCGAAGCTGAAGAACTCGGCGTGCTCCGCGATCTTGTCCGCCGTCATCGCCGCGCGCGGAATCTCGATCATCGTGCCGACCAGGTAATGCAGCTTCGTCATCCGGCCTTCGCCAGAACTTCCTTGGCCACCCGATCGACGATCGCTTTCTGATTCTCCAGCTCCTTCACGCTGCCGACGAGCGGAATCATCACTTCGGGAATCACCTTCATTGCCCTTCTTCGCCACCTGCACGACGGCTTCGAAAATCGCGCGCGCCTGCATTTCGGTGATCTCCGGATACGTGATGCCCAGACGGCAGCCGCGATGGCCCAGCATCGGATTGAACTCGTGCAGCTCTTCCACGCGATGCAGCAACTCCGGCAGCGCGCTTCTTCAGCTCGCCGACCGGAATGTGGTACTTCGCCGACATTTCCTTCTTGGTCTTCGCGTCGGCGTACGGCAGGCGCGCCAGATCCACCATCAGGTCCTCGCGCTTCGGCAGGAACTCGTGCAGCGGAGGATCGAGCGTGCGGATCACCACCGGGAAGCCGTCCATCGCCTCGAACAGTCCCGCGAAATCCTTGCGCTGCATCGGCAGCAGCTTCTCCAGCGCCTTGCTTGCGCGATCTTCTCGTCGCGCGCCAGAATCATCGCCTGCATGTGCGGAATCCGGTCCTCGGCGAAGAACATGTGCTCGGTGCGGCACAGGCCGATGCCTTCGGCGCCGAACATGCGCGCGGCTTTCGCGTCGCGAGGAATATCCGCGTTGGCGCGCACGCCGAAACTTGCCGCGAAATTCGTCGGCCCAGGTCATCAGCTTCGCCGAAGTAGCGACGAGTTCGGATCGGGCATCGTGGTCTTCGCCTGGCCCAGATAGACGTTGGCCGTCGTGCCGTCGATCGAAATCCAGTCGCCTTCCTTCACCGTGATGGTCTTGCCGCCCACCGTCACCGTGAACATCTTGCGCGCGCTCGCTGATGGTGATCGCCGCCGCGCCGACGATGCACGGACGTCCCATGCCGCGCGCGACCACCGCCGCGTGGCTCGACTTGCCGCCGACCGCCGTCAGAATTCCCTTGGCCACGTCCATCCCGTGAATATCGTCCGGCGTGGTTTCCTTGCGCACCAGAATCACCGGACCGCTCTTGCGCCATCTCCACCGCATCGTCGGCCGTGAACGCGGCGCGCCCGACGGCCGCGCCCGGCGATGCCGCGATTCCGGTGGCCACCAGCGTCAGCGTTCTTCAGCGACGACGCGTCGAACACCGGATGCAGCAGCTGATCGAGCTGCTGCGGCGCACGCGCAGCACCGCTTCCTTCTTATCGATCATCCCTTCTTCACCATCTCCACCGCGACGCGCACCGCCGCCGGACCGGTGCGCTTGCCGTTGCGCGTCTGCAGCATGTACAGCTTGTCTGTCTTCGATGGTGAACTCGAAATCCTGCATGTCGCGATAATGCTTTTCCAGGCTCGGTCGGTGATCTCGCGCAGCTGCTTGTACGCCGCCGGCATCACTTTCTCGAGATCGCGAAATCGGCTGCGGCGTGCGGATGCCGGCGACCACGTCCTCGCCCTGCGCGTTGATCAGAAACTCGCCGTAGAACACCTTCTCGCCGGTCGCCGGGATCGCGCGTGAAGCCCGACGCCGGTGGCCGACGTGTCGCCCATATTGCCGAACACCATCGCCTGCACGTTGGCCGCGGTGCCGATGTCGTCCGGAATCTTTTCCATCTTGCGGTAGTAGGCCGCCTTCGGATTCCACCACGAGCGGAACACCGCGTCGCGCGACATCGACAAGCTGCTCGTGCGGATCCTGCGGAAACGGCTTCTTGGTTTCTTTCTGAACCAGCTTCTTGTAATCCGCGATGATCGCCTTCAGATCGTCGGCCGTCAGATCGGTGTCGAGCTTCACCTTCGCCTTGTGCTTCCGCGCGTCGAAGATGTGGTCGAACTTCTCCATGTCGATGTCCAGCGCCACTTCGCCGAACATCTGGATGAAGCGGCGGTAGGAGTCGTAGGCGAAGCGCGGATTCCCGCTGCGCTTCGGACCAGGCCTTCCACGGTTGCGATCGTTCAAGCCGAGGTTGAGAATCGTGTTCATCATGCCCGGCATCGAAAACTTCGCGCCGGAGCGCACGCTCACCAGCAGCGGATTCGTCGGCGTCGCCCAGCTTCTTGCCGATGCTGCTTTTCGAGCTTGGCCAGCGCCTTCAGAATCTGCTGGTTGATCTCGTCGGGAACCTTGTTGCCGTTCTCGAAATAGATGTTGCAGACTTCGGTGGAGATGGTGAATCCCGGAGGCACGGGCATCGCCGGCGCGGCGACATCTCCGCGAGCCCCGCGCCCTTGCCGCCGAGGACGTCTTTCATCTTGCCGTCGCCGTCGGCCGTGCCGCCTGCCGAAGCTATAAACGTAGTTTTTCATTTCTGGTCTCCTGAGGTGACGATCTCCGAGAAATCGGCGATCGTCGAAAATTCGGTTAGTAAATCGTGATCAGCAATGTAAGCCGGTTGATGCGAACTTCGGTCGTCCTTCGCATTCACCAGCACTTTGTCGAAAAATCGATCGACCTGCGGCCGCAGCGAGGCGATGCGCTTCGAGCGCGTCGCGATAGCTCGTCGCCCTGAATCATCGTTCGTGGACCCGCATGATACGCGTCATACAGCATCGCGCTCCGGCCCGGCTTCGAGCAAGCTGCACGTCGAACAGCCGCCGTCGGGCTCGAACTCCGCCTGCTTCAGAATATTCTGGATGCGTTTGAAGCTCGCCGCCAGCGGCTCGAAATCCTCCGTCGGCCGCACGTCGCGCGAGCGCGGTCAGCCGCGCCTCCACGTCCGCCAGCGTCCCGCTGCCCGACGCCAGCACCGCGTTCACTTCGTCGTACTTGAAGCCGCGCACTTCGCGGAAATAATACTGGACGCGCTCGAGCATGAAGCTCGCGCAGCTCGCCGTCGAACAGCGCGTCGAAATCGTACTGGCAGCTTGCGCTTCCACCAGAATCTTGACGACGCCCTGGGCCGCGCGGCGCAGCGCGAACGGATCCTTCGAGCCCGTGGGAATCATCCCGATTCGAAAACATTCGCGCAGCGTGTCGAGCTTATCCGCCAGCGAAACGATCTGCCCGTCGCGCGATTCGAGGAATCGAATCTTCCATGCTCACCGGCTTGTAATGATCGTAAATCGCCTTCGCAGACCGGCTTCCGGCTCGCCCTGCGCGCGCGCGTACAGTCCGCCGACGACGCCTTGCAGATCGGTGAACTCCTTCACCATCTCGGTCGTCAGATCGGTCTTCGCGAGCAGCGCCGCCCGCTGCGCATGCTCATTCGCCGCCGAGCTCTTTCACCAGATCGCACCACGCGATTCGTCTTCTCGTAGATACGACCCCAGCTTGGCCTGGAACGTGACCTTCGTCAGATCCTGCACACGATCGGCGAGCTTCTTCTGCTGATCCACATCCCAGAAAAACCGCGCGTCATTGAAGCGAGCCTTCAGCACTCGCTCGTTGCCGTGCTTGACCAGCCCCTCCGGATCGCCGCTGGTATTCATCACCGCCACGAAATTGGGCGCGAGCTTTCCCGCGCACCGGTTCCACCGAAAAATATTTCTGATGATGGCGCATCACCGTGGTCAGCACTTCGGCCGGCAGCTCCAGATACGCCGGATCGAACTCGCCGCGGATCGCCGTCGGATATTCGGTGATGAAGGTCAGCGTTTCGAGCAGATCCGTATCGATCTTCGCCCCCAGCGCCGCCGCCTCCGTCTCGATCTTGTGCCGCCGCTCGTGCGACGAAAGAATCACGAAATTCTTCCGCAGCTCGCTTCGTCGTAATTCGCGATCGTCACCGGAATCGATGACGCGCCCAACTGCGATGACCCCGCGTGACGTTGCCGCTCTTCACTCCCGCAATCTCGAACGGAATCACCTGATCGCCCAGCAGCGCCACGATCCAGCGGATGGGACGAATGAATCGCGGACCGTTCTTGCCGGTCCAGTACATCGTCTTCGGCCACTGCATCCCGACGATCGCGCCCGGCAAGTACTCGGCGAGAATGTCGATCGCCCGCCGGCCCGGCACGTTCTTGCGCAGCTCGTAATATTCGCCCGCCATCGCCATCGCCGATAAACTCGACGCCCTGCTTCTTCGCGAATCCCGCCGCCGCTTGTCTCTCCCGCCGATACCGGAGGACCTTTGATCACCTGCGCTTCGTCCGGCGTCCGCTCCGGCAACGCCGCCGCGCCTGCACCACCAGTCGACGAGGCGTCGCGTCCACCAGCGGCGCCGCGCCCAGCAGATCCAAAGCGGCCAACTGCTTCAGCGCCCCCGGAATCATCCAGTGCGGAATTTCTTCGGTTCCGATTTCGAGAAGAAAGTTCATGCCTGTTGATCCGCCCAGATTTTCGCCGTGCCCACCGCCAGATCCCGCACCCGTTTGATCACACCTACCCGCTCCGTCACCGAAATCGCCCCGCGCGAATCCAGCAGATTAAATAGATGCGAGCATTTCAGAACCTGCTCGTACGCCGGCAGCACCGGAAATCGACTCTTCCCCGGCGACTTCTCGTCGTACAATCCCAGCAGCCGTTTGCACTCCGCTTCATATTCGTCGAACAACCGCCACAGACGATCGATATCCGCCATTTCGAAGTTATAAACCGACGATTGCACCTCGTCCGCAAGCCGCACGTCCGCGTACTTCACGCCCGGCGCCCACTCGATGTCGTACACGCGAATCGACGTTCTGCAAAAACGCGCAGATCCGTTCCAGGCCATACGTCAATTCCGCCGGGACCAGGTCCAGATCGATCCCGCCGCATTGCTGGAAATAAGTGAACTGCGAAATCTCCAGCCCGTCCAGCATCACCTGCCACCCGATGCCCCACGCCCCCAGCGTCGGCGCTTCCCAGTTGTCTTCCTCGAACTTGATATCGTGCTTCTTCAGATCGATCCCGATCGCTTCGATGATCCCAGATACTGATCGATCACGTCGTCCGGCGACGGCTTCAGGATCACCTGCAACTGCTGGTGCTTGTACAACCGGTTCGGATTCTCGCCGTAGCGCCCGTCCGCCGGACGCCGGCTGGGCTGCACATACGCGACGCGATAAGGTTTCGGTCCCAGCACCCGCAGAAACGTTTCGGGCGACATGGTGCCCGCGCCGACTTCGATGTCGTACGGCTCCTGAATAATCGCGCCGCGATCGCTCCAGTAGCGCTTCAGTTTGAAAATCGTCTCTTGAAAGGAATCCAACTTACAGGGCCTCCCGTATCTACAAAGCCTCGAGTAACGGAACCGTCAAAAACTTCCGTTCCACGTGCTGTTCCATCGTGCGGATCAGCGCCCGCCGCAAATCGCTCGCCGTCGTTTTCGACCAGGGCCGCGCCGTCAGATCCGCGATCGGACGCTCGAAAATCTCATTCGCGATCTCCCCCGATTCCCGGCTCACCCGCAGTTCCTGGAAAATTCCGGTCAGCCGCACCGACCACAAACTGAAATAGGTGACCGCCGCCCACACCTCGCCTCCGCCCCGCAGGTACGCGAGCACGGCCAGCAGCAGCCGGAAAAATCTTTCATTAGGTTCGTGCGCCGGCAGCAGATGCTCGGCAACTTCGGTGAAATAATCGAGCGCCACCCCGCGCGTGTAATCCGACCCCAGATCGAATTGCGACCGGATCATCTCGCAACCCGTCAGGTTGGCCAGCTCCGCGTTTTCTTTTTGGAAATATGCCATTCGCACGTGCGACAACCGCTCCAGCCCCGCTCCGAACGGGCTTTTCGGCCGCCGCGCGCGCCGCGCAACGCCGCGCATCTTCCCCTCTTCACGAGTGAAGAAACTCACGATCAGGTCCGCTTCCCGGAATGGATACGTGCGCAGGACAAGTGTCTCGCTGACCCGCGCAGGCATAGGCTTGACTAAACCGGCTTGGTGATAACAATGATCCGGCGCAAAATACTAGCGTAACATTACTTCGACTCGACCCCGGCCTTCTTGAGATCCGCGCGCAACGCCGCCTCGCCCCGCACGCCGACTTCATACGATCGAATCTTCCCTTCCCGGTCCACCACCACCGCCGTCGGATACGCGCTCACCGAAAGCTGCGCGATCAGATCGGAGCTGTCTTCGATCGGCGCCACCGGATACGTCAGCTTCGCGTCCTTCAGAAAAGTCTCGATGGTCGACCGATCTTCGCCGACGTTCATGCCGATCACCACCACGCCCTGATCGCCGAATTCCTTGTGCAGCTTTTCGAGATTCGGCATCTCGCGTTTGCACGGCCCGCACCACGTCGCCCAGAAATCGAGCAGGATCACCTTGCCGCGAAGCGCCGCCAGATCGATCTCCGCTCCGTCCATGGTCTTCGCCTTCAGGGCCGGCGCCGCTTGGCCGATCAGATCCGGTTTCACGATCCCCGGCAGCGACCAGTCCTCCGTCTGCTTTGCCCCTTCCGGCGGCGTGAAGGCGAACAGCGAATCCGGAAGATCCGGATTCAACTGCAACGAAATCGTGTGCGTCGATTGCGTCATCTCGATCGGCTCGGTCGAGTCCGCCAGAAAAATCTTCGAATGAAACTCGCTTTCGAGCGTCAACCCCTCGGCCTTGCTGATCCACGTGATTTGCGACGCATCGCGGACCGTCATATCGTGCTCCGGCAGATGGATCGGCGCGTACCGCGTTTCGATTTTCCAACACGGGAATCGCCGGCCCTCGATGGTGACGTTGTCTTCGCCCGCGAGCTTTACCGACTCCACCGACCTCGTCACATCCGGCAGGCTGGTCGGCGCTAGACCGGCTTTATTGACCGCCGCTTCCGGTGGCGTCGACGCTTCGCGCTCGATGAACTTGTTCTGCGGCAGCAGGTAATACCAGGTGTGCTCGCCGTTGCCAGCGATGGTGATCTCCCCAGCCTGGCTGCGCGATTCGATGCGTATCTTGTCCGGTCGCTTCACCCGGATCGACGACGGCATCTCGATTCTCGGCAGCGCCGGGCCTCCGCGCATCTCCACCACGATCAGAGACTCCATCTGGTAGCTCTGGTATTTCCTGATCGCGGCGGCCGATTGGCGCAGCAGTTCCTTAGGATCCGGCTGCGAATCCTGCCCGCACAGCAGTGCCGGGAGAATGGCCAGGAGCATCGCCAGAACGGGCCGGTACATTCCTCTACTTTACCAGCCGACCGGTTTTCCCTTGTTTTGCTGATCCAGCCATTTCTGCAGCGGAGCGAAGTAATCGCGGATCGCCGTCGCATCCATCTGCCGCTGCCCGGTCAGTTCGTACAGCGCATCCTGCCACGGGCGGCTGGTCCCCATCTCGAGCATCGCGTTCAACCGCTTGCCCGCTTCTTCGTTCCCGTAAATCGAACAGCGATTCAGCGGCTCCGTGCATCCCGCGATCTTCGCCAGCGACCGGTGAAACTGGAACTGCAAAATGTCCGCCAGGAAATACCGCATGTACGGCACGTTCGCCGCCACGTGATACTTCGCGCCCGGATCGAAATCCTTTTCGCTGCGCATCCACCGGACGGCGCCACGCCCTGATACTTTAGCCGCAACTGCCACCACGCTTCGTTGTACTTGTCCGGCGGAATCTCGCCGGAAAAAACCTTCCAGCGCCATTGATCGATCATCAGTCCGAACGGCAAAAACGCGATCTTCTCCAGCGCCTTGTTCAGCAGCAGCCCGATATCTTTCGACGGCGTCCGGCACTTTATTGATGAACCCGAGCTTCACCAGATACTCCGGCGTGATCGACAGCGCGATGGTGTCGCCGATCGCTTCATGGAACCCGTCGTTCGCGCTATCGCGAAACAGGAACGGCTGCTTATCGTAAGCCCGCTGGTAGAAGTTGTGCCCCAGCTCATGATGGACCGTCATGAAATCTTCCGCCGTGATCGTCGATGCACACCTTCAGCCGCAGATCCTCCACGAAATCGATGTCCCAGGCGCTCGCATGACACACCACATCGCGATCCCGCGGCTTCACGAACAAGCGATCGCTCCCAGAACGTCTGCGGCAGCGGCGCGAATCCCAGCGACTTGAAAAAGTTCTCGCCGTAATGGACCATCTGCAGCGGATCGGTATTGCGCGATTTCAGAATGTCGGTCAGATCGTAGCCCGGGTCCGCATCCGTCGGCGCGACCAGCTTATAGATATTGGTCCAGTCCTGCGCCCAGATGTTCCCCAGCAGATGCGCCGGAATCGGGCCGTTCGCCGGCACCACGTCGCCGTATTTCTCGCGCAATTTCCAACGCACATACGCGTGCAGCGATACATACAGCGGACGAACCTGCTCCCACAACCGGTCCAGCTCCTTCGCGAAATCGTCGGGAGCCATGTCGTACTTCGACCGCCACATCGCGCCCGTATCCTTGAACCCCAGCTCGCGCGCGCCCTTGTTCGACAGTTCCACGAAGCGCGCAAAATCCTCGCGCATCGGTGGCGAAATCGAGTGCCACCCGCGCCATGCGTCCAGTCAGCTCCCGCTCGATTCGTGCTGTTCGCCATGATCCGCGTTATGTCCTCGATGTCCAGGCATTTCCGGTCCCCGCCCGGACAATATTTGCCCTTGCCGTACATCCCCTCGCAGCTTCGCGCCGAGCCTGGTCACCTCCGCGCTCTCTTTCGGATCGGACGGCGCGGCCAGCGTCAGCCCGAGCTTCAGCAGCATCATCTTGCGCGCCATGTCCGGCGGCAGTTTGACGTGATCGAATCGCGTCGCCGCCTTCGGCCAGCCGCACCCCTTCGGCGATCGCCCGCTCATCCGCCTGGCCGCCGAGAGCGTCTCAGTATCGGTGGTGATAAAATTCTCGTTGAACCCAATCCGCCTGGCCCGGATTCGGATGCTCAGCTCCAGCAGCTTCGTCTCCGCGTCGTCGAGAAACTTCTTCGCGTCCGCGACCGTGGGCGTCGCCGCCCGCGCGGCCAGCGTCAGACATAGCGTCGCCGTCAACAGGATCCACCGTCTTCATACCGCCATGATATCCCCTGTGGACACAAAAAAGGCCACGACATGCCGTTTCCGACATGCGTGGCCTTTAAATCAACCCGGGCGTTTTACGCCGCTTTCGCCGGAGCCGGACCATCCCCGGCAGCATCGCCGCGCAGCACGTCCTCCACCCGATCCGCGAAGATGAACTCCATCTCCTTGCGGACCTCTTCCGGCAGATCGCGCAGGTCCTTCTGATTGCCCCGCGGCAGAATCACGCGCTTGAGTCCCGCGCGCCGCGCCGCCAGCACCTTCTCCTTCACGCCGCCGATGGGCAGCACCAGGCCGGTCAGCGTCACCTCGCCCGTCATCGCCGTATCGCTGCGCGCCGGCTACGCCGGAGTAGAGCGACGCCAGCGCCGTCGTCATCGTCACGCCCGCCGACGGACCGTCCTTCGGGATCGCGCCCGCCGGCACGTGGATGTGCAGCCCGGAGTTCAGGAACTTCGCCGGATCGATCCCCAGCTGCCGCCGCGTGGCTCCACACGATAACTGCGCGCCGTCTTGGCCGATTCCTGCATCACTTCGCCGAGCTGGCCGGTGATGGTCAGCTCCTTGCCGTTGGGCAGCAGCGTCGCTTCGATGTACAGCACGTCGCCGCCGGTTTCGGTCCAGGCCAGACCCGTCGCCACGCCCGCCGGCAGATCCTTGCGCGCCTCGCTCCGGCGAGAATCGGCTCCGGACCCAGCATCTCCGCCAGATCGTCCGGCTTCACCGTCACCGCGGTCCGTGTTCGCCTTCGGCGAACTTCAGCGCGACCTTGCGGATCACGCGTCCCAGCGTCTGCTCCAGCCGCCGCACGCCCGCTTCGCGCGTGTAGCGACGCGATCACCTTCTGCAGCGCCGCGTCGGTGATCTCGCACTGCTCCGCCGTCAGCCCGGTCTGCTTCAACTGCCGCGGCATCAGGTACCGCCGCGCGATCTGCGCCTTCTCCTCTTCGCTGTAGCCGCGAGAGCCGCAGGATCTCCATACGATCGAGCAGCGGCGCCGGAATCGTATCCAGCGTATTCGCCGTGGTGACGAACAACACCTTCGACAAATCGAACGGCAGATCGAGATAATTGTCGCGGAACGTCTTGTTCTGTTCCGGATCCAGCACTTCGAGCAGCGCCGCCGCCGGATCGCCGCGGAAATCGCGGCCCAGCTTGTCGACTTCGTCCAGCATCAGCACCGGATTCGACGCGCCCGCGCGCCGCATGGCCTGAATCAGACGGCCCGGCATCGCGCCGATGTAGGTCCGCCGATGGCCGCGCAATTCGGCCTCGTCATGCAGGCCGCCCAGGCTCATGCGCTCGAACTTGCGTCCCGAGCGCCCGCGCGATCGATTGCCCCAGCGAAGTCTTGCCCACGCCCGGCGCGCCCACGAAGCACAGGATCGGAGCCTTCGCCTCCGGATTCAGCTTCAGCACCGCCAGCTGTTCCAGAATGCGCTCCTTCACCTTGGTGATGCCGAAGTGATCCTCGTCCAGCACCTGCCGCGCCCGCGCGCAGATCCAGATTGTCCTCGCTGCGCTTGTTCCACGGCAGCTCGATCACGTATTCGAGCCACGTGCGGATCATGTTGTGCTCCGGCTGCGCCGGATGCATGCTTCTCCAGACGCCCCAGTTCGCGATCGGCTTCCTTGCGGACGTCCTCCGGCAGGTCGGCCTTGGCCAGCTTCTCGCGCAGAGTCTCGACTTCGGCCTGGTCGCGGTTCTTCTCGCCCAGTTCCTGCTCGATGGCGCGCTTCTGCTGCCGCAGAATGTACTCGCGCTGCTCCCGCGACATTTCGCCGCGCGCTTCCTCGGTGATCTTGTTGCGCAGCTCCAGCACTTCCACTTCGTGCGACAGCCAGCCGTGCACCAGCCGCAGCGCTTCGACGCGCGTCGGAGCTTCGAGCAGCGCCTGCTCCCGCACCGTTTCCAGGTTCATGATCGACGCGACCATGTACGCCAGCCGCAGCGGATCTTCCTGCGACGTGAACATCCGCGCCAGTTCCTGCGGAGTCTGCGTTCGGCGCCTGGATCAGGCCGACGAACTTCGTGCCCATCTCGACAATCGACAGCGTCAGCGCTTCCGTCTCGCGGCTCGAATCGTCGGGCACCGGCAGCGGACGGACCGCGGCCGTCATGTGACCCGTCGTCTCGTCGTCCACCTTCACGATCACCACGCGCTCCATGCCGAAGACCAGCACTTCCATCTGGTCTTTCTTGCGCCGCGACACCTTGCGGATCACCGCGCGCGTGCCGATGGTGAACAGATCCGTCGGCGCCCGGCGTATCGACCGACGCGTCGCGCTGCGCCACCACCACGATTTCTTTCTCTTCGGTCGCCAGCGCTTTCTCCACCGCCGCCAGCGAGGCCGGCCGGCCCACCGACAGCGGCATCAGCAAGCCCGGGAAACAACACCGAGTTCTTCAGCGGCAACAACGGCAGCGTGCGAATTTGATTTTCCTGTTCCGGCATCATCATTGTCCTCTCTTCATCATTAAGATGCTTCGGCGTGCGCCGCGGATTCGACCTCGAACGTCAGTTCGTGATCCTTGCTCGTCGATCCACCACGCACCTTCTGGCCGTCGCGAATCTCGCCGCGCCACCAGCTTCCGCGCCAGCGGCGTCTCCACTTCTTTCTGGATCGCGCGCTTCAGCGGCCGCGCGCCGTACGCCGGATCGTAGCCCACCTTCACCAGATGCTTCCGCGCCGCGTCGGTCAACGCCAGCTCGATGTGCCGCTCCGCCAGCCGCGCCCGCAGACCCGCCAGCTGGATCTCGACGATCTTCTTCAGCTGCTCCTCGGTCAGCCGGTGGAACGTGATGATCTCGTCCACCCGATTCAGGAACTCCGGCCGGAACAGTCGCGGCAGCTCGTCCTTCGGCGCGTTCGACGTCATGATCACGATCGTGTTCTTGAAATCCACCGTGCGGCCCTGCCCGTCGGTCAGCCGCCCGTCGTCGAGCACCTGCAGCAGCACATGGAACACATCGCTGATGCGCCTTCTCGATTTCGTCCAGCAGCACCACCGAGTACGGCCGCCGCCGCACCGCCTCGGTCAACTGCCCGCCTTCGTCGTAACCGATGTAGCCCGGAGGCGCGCCCACCAGTCGCGAAACCGTGTGCTTTTCCTGATACTCCGACATGTCGATGCGGATCATCGCCTGCTCGTCGTCGAACAGAAATTCGCGCCAGCGCGCGCGCCAGTTCCGTCTTGCCGACGCCCGTCGGTCCCAGGAACAGAAAGCTGCCGATCGGCCGCTTCGGATCTTTCAACCCGCCGCGCGCGCGCATCACCGCGTCGGCCACCGCGTCCACCGCTTCGTCCTGTCCGATGACGCGCTTGTGCAGCTCGTCGGCAAGATGCATCAGCTTCTGGATCTCGCCTTCCATCAGCTTCGACGAGCGGAATTCCGGTCCAGCGGCTGACCACCTGCGCGATGTCTTCCTCGTCCACTTCTTCCTTCAGCAGCGTCGTTTCGCGCTTCGCCTGCTTCGCAGCTGTTTTTCGAGCGCCGTCAGCTTGCCGTACTTCAGCTCCGCCGCTTTGTTCAGATCGTAGGCGCGCTCCGCCTGCTCGATCTCCGCTTTCACCTGCTCGATCTGCGCGCGCAGGTCGCGCTGCTTGCGCAACGTTTCCTGATCTGCCTTCCACTGCGCCTGCAACGCCGCGCCGATTGGTCTTCAGCTCGGCCAGTTCCTTTTCGATCTTGGCCAGCCGCTCGCGCGAAGCTTTGTCGGATTCTTTCTTCAGCGCCTCGCGCTCGATTTCGAGCTGCATCTGCCGCCGCAGGATTTCGTCCAGCTCGGCCGGCATCGAATCGATCTCGGTGCGCAGCTTCGCCGCCGCTTCGTCCACCAGGTCGATGGCCTTGTCCGGCAGAAACCGGTCGGAAATGTAGCGCTTGCTCAGCACCGCCGCCGCCACCATGGCCGAATCCTTGATCCGCACGCCGTGGTGCAGCTCGTAGCGCTCGCGCAGGCCGCGCAGAATCGAGATCGTGTCTTCGACCGTCGGCTGATCCACCAGCACGGTCTGGAATCGCCGTTCGAGCGCCGCGTCTTTTTCGATATTCTTGCGATATTCGTCGAGCGTCGTCGCGCCGATGCAATGCAGCTCGCCGCGCGCCAGCATCGGCTTCAGCAGGTTGCCGGCATCCATCGCGCCTTCGGCCTTCCCCGCCCCGACCACCGTGTGCAGCTCGTCGATGAACAGAATGATCTTGCCTTCGGCCGACTGCACTTCCTTGAGGACCGCCTTCAGCCGCTCCTCAAACTCGCCGCGGAACTTCGCGCCGGCGATCAGCGCGCCCATGTCCAGCGACACGACCTTCTTATTCTTCAATCCCTCGGGAACGTCGCCGCGCACGATCCGCTGCGCCAGCCCTTCGACAATCGCCGTCTTGCCGACGCCCGGCTCGCCGATCAGCACCGGATTGTTCTTGGTGCGCCGCGACAGAACCTGAATCACGCGGCGGATCTCTTCATCGCGCCCGATCACCGGATCGAGTTTCCCCTGCTCCGCCAGCTTGGTCAGATCGCGGCCGTATTTTTCGAGCGCCTCGTAGGTCTCTTCCGGATTCTGCGTGGTCACCCGCTGCGCTCCCGCGGACCTCTTGCAGCGTCCGCATCAAGCGGTCGCGCGTGATGCCCAGTTCCTTGAAAATCTTCTCGTCGGTCGCCGCCAGCAGAACGTGCTCCACCGAAACGTACTCGTCCTTTAGCCGCTTGGCTTCGTCCTCGGCGTCGATTCAACAGCGTCTGCAGCCGCGAGGTGACGTAAATCTGGTCCATCGCCGTCGCCGAACCGGAAACCTGCGGCAGCTTCTCCAGCTCCTGCTGTCAGCTTCTGATGCAGCGCCTTCAGATTGACCTCCGCCTTAGCGAGAATCGACGGAGCGAGCCCGCCCTCCTGTTCGAGCAGCGCGAGCAGCAGATGCTCCACGTCGAGCTGCTGCTGGCCATGCCGCGCCGCCAGCGATTGGGCGGCGCGAACGCCTTCCTGCAGTTTTTCAGTGAATCGGTTGAAGTCCATGGAGTGCTCGACCTCTGTTCACACTATATCACATTAGTGTAATCGTATGCAATAATCTTAGCTCTTACTATCAACTTAGAGATGCATGCGACTATCATCTAGATTCAACAGTTTCGTGTTATCATCGATTTATGATGACGTCGCTCATCGTCCGACCGTCCCTGGCTCGGCCCTCCTTATTCGGCTGCGATTAAGCCTTTCCTTGTCTTAGACTCTCCAGACCATTGAGTTAAAAGGAGTTTTCTATGAAAACCCTCTCTGAAATCCGGCGGATCTGCCTGCCCTGGTCACGCCGCCTCCCGGCCCCAATGCCCGGAAAATCATCGGCCGGGACAGCGCCGTTCTGTCTCCGTCCTATACACGCAGTTACCCTCTAGTGGTCAGACGCGGCGAGGGGGCCATGGTGGAAGACGTCGACGGAAATCGCTTTCTGGACTTCAACGCCGGAATCGCGGTCGTCTCCACCGGACATTGCCACCCGCAAGTAGTTGAGGCCATTCAGAAGCAGGCCGCCGAGCTGATCCACATGTCGGGGACCGACTTCTATTACGAAAACATGGTCGCGCTGGCCGAAAAGCTGGCCGCGCTCGCGCCCGGCGATGCCCCGAAGCGCGTCTACTTCGGCAACTCGGGAACCGAGGCCATCGAAGCGGCGCTCAAGATGGCGCGCTATCACACTGGCCGCGGGCAGTTTATCGCGTTTTTCGGAGCGTTTCACGGCCGGACCATGGGGTCGCTGGCGCTCACCGGCAGCAAAAGCGTTCAGAAGAAAGGCTTTTTCCCGGTGATGCAGGGCGCTCATCACGTTCCTTACGCCAATTGCTATCGCTGCGCTTACGGCAAGACGCCCGATACCTGCGCAGTCGAATGCGTGAAGGTCATCGAAGACCGGCTGTTCCGGCATACGGTTCCGGCCGAAGAAGTCGCGGCGATTTTCGTCGAGCCGGTGCAGGGCGAAGGCGGCTACATCGTTCCCCCGAAGAAGTTTTTCGACGAACTGACCGCCGCTGGCCGAGAGACACGGCATCCTGCTGGTCGCCGACGAAGTCCAGTGCGGGATGGGCCGCACCGGGAAGATGTTCGCGTCCGAGCATTTCGGATTCGAGCCGGACATCATGGCCCTGGCTAAAGGCATCGCCAGCGGCATGCCGCTGAGCGCGACCGTCGCGCGGGCGGAGGTGATGAACTGGACGCCGGGCGCCCACGCGTCGACGTTCGGTGGCAATCCGGTGTGCGTAGCGGCGTCGCTCAAGACCATCGAACTGCTGGAGCAGGAACTGGTCGACAACGCGGCACGCGTCGGCGCTCATCTGAAAGCGCGGCTACAGGATCTGCCGCGAACGATTCCCCATTGTCGGCGACGTCCGCGGACTGGGTTTGATGATCGGCATCGAACTGGTGCGCGATCAGAAGACCAAGGAGCGCGCTCCGGATTTGCGCGACCGCCTGGAAGCCCTGTGCTTCGAGCGCGGCCTGCTGGTGCTGGGCGCCGGCCCGAACACCATCCGGCTGAGCCCGCCGCTGGTGATCACGAAGGATCAGGCCGATTTTGCAGTCGAGACCATCGAGGATTGTCTGCGGGAGCTGGTCTGAGGCTTTAGTCCGGCACTTGGATCTGCAAGTCACGGCAGATCTTTTTTGCAAGGAACTCGTTGATCTCGGCATGCCTCGGTAGGGCGGTGGACTTCTGGGTCATTCGGTTCACGTACAGTGAATGATTGCGTCCTTCGCGGAGCAATTCGCAGCCGTGGCGCACCAAGTGACGAATCAAGTCGGTCCGCTTCACGCAGCGGGTAAGGTGATAGGCTCGCGGATCACCTCGCGTCCCGCCAGCGCTTCATCCGCCAGAACCCGGTTGGCCTCCAGGACAAGCTCAACGGCCTCCCGAAGGTTCTCTCTGGCTTCCTCGATCGTAGCTCCTTGCGTGTTCGCTCCGGGAAGCTCTTCGACAAAGCCGACGTAGCCTTCCGGCACCTTCATATAAACAGCTGTGAACTGCATGACTGAATTTTAGCAGCGAACCCGCTACAATCGTCGATTCGCATGAGAATTCTGGACGTTGGGTGCGGGATCAACAAGAAACAGGGCGCGATCGGGATTGACCGCAATCCGGCGAGCCGCGCGGACGTGATCTGCGAGCTGGATCAATTCCCTTATCCGTTTGCCGACTCTTCTTTTGATGGATTACAGGCGGTGCATGTGATCGAGCATGTTTCGGACGTAATCCGCACCATGGAGGAATTTCACCGCCTGGTCCGCGCGGGGGGCGAGGTGCTGATCGTGACGCCGCACTATACCGATTTCAGCTCGTTCTGCGATCCGACGCACCGCTGGCACCTGAACAGTTTCTCACTCCGCTATTTCGGCGAGGATCACGGCGGGTTTGGGTACTACTCGAAAGCCAGATTCGAAGAGATTTCCGTGCGCGTCAAGCTACTAGCTCTATGGCGATGGCTGGGATTCGAATTTCTGGTGAACACGTTTCCGCGATACCGGCGGTTCTGGGAATATTACCTGTGTTATATCGTTCGCGGAAAAGTGATCGAATGGCGGCTGCGCGTGCTTAAATGATCGGAATTTTCTTCGACTGGCTGCGGCATGTGGGACGCGGGCGGGATTTGAAAAGCGGACGCCGCGGCGAGGACCTGGCGCATCGTTATTTACGCCGCCGGCGATTCACAGTTATTGCGCGGAATTATCGCCTGGCGACGGGAGATGCCGAGGTGGACCTGATCGCGCGCGATGGCGAGGCTCTGGTGTTTGTGGAAGTGAAGTCGCGCGAGACGGGCGAATATGGTCCTCCCGAACGGGCGATCGGCGAAGAAAAACGCCGTCATCTTTTGCGCGTAGCTCGGGAGTACGCGCGGAAAACGAATACACCCTGGGAACAGGTGCGATTCGACGTGGTCACGGTAATTTTTTCAAATCCACCGCAAATCGCTTTGTATCGCAATTGCTTAGCGACTTCAAGCTCCTTTCGAAGTACGTATCGGGAGCGCTCCCTTTAGCCAGAAACGCGGTCTGGCGACCCTCTAATCGCTCACACACGTCGGCGGCAGTGACATGTATACCGCCTCGGTGGGATCAACTTCTCCGATTAGACGAGCAATCGATCTCCTCGGACTAACGATATGCGATGAAGTTCAGGTCGAGAGCCGGTGAAAACGGGAAGCCGTTGATTCTGGCCGGGAAAGTGGAATTTTGTTGCCGTGTGACGGGTGGCGAGCTACGGGGCGTTGGCCGCTTCCTTTGGGCGCGGCTCTAGAATCAAAGGATGGATGCTGAGAAGCAGCGGCTGTTGGCGGCGATGCGGCGGGAGGAGCATTGGCGCCGTTGGGGACCTTATCTTTCCGACCGGCAGTGGGGCACGGTGCGCGAGGATTACAGCGCGACCGGCGAGGCTTGGGAGTATTTCCCGATCGAACAGGCGCACCTGCGGACGTATCGCTGGGGCGAGGACGGCATCGCGGGGTTTTCAGATAATCATCAGCGATTGTGTTTCGCGCCGGCGTTCTGGAACGGGCGCGATCCCATCTTAAAAGAACGGCTGTACGGGCTGACCTGCACCCAAGGCAATCACGGCGAAGACGTCAAGGAGCTGTATTACTACCTGGACGCGACGCCGACGCACTCCTACATGAAGGCGCTGTACAAATATCCGCAGGCGGAGTTTCCCTACCGGCGGCTGCTCGAAGAAAACCGGCGGCGGACGCGCGACGATCCGGAATTTGAGCTGATCGATACGGGAGTGTTCGACCAGGATCGCTATTTCGATATTTTCGTGGAGTACGCCAAGGCCGACTCCTGCGATGTGTTGATCCGGATCACGGCGATCAATCGCGGGCCGGATCCGGCGACGCTGCATGTGCTGCCGACGGTGTGGTTTCGCAACACGTGGTCCTGGGGACACGATACGCCGCGGCCGCTGCTCTACAATTCAGCCGACGACGTGATCGACATCGAAGAAGCTACGCTCGGGAGCTACCGGCTTACCTGTTACGGCAAGCCGACGCTGATGTTCACCGAGAATGAAACGAATACTCGCGCGCTGTGGAATTTTGGGGACGCGAAGTTCGTGAAAGACGCGTTTCATCGCCGGGTGATCGAGGGGCACGAGGAAGCGGTGAATCCGGCGTGCCGAGGGACGAAGGCGGCGGCGTGGTACTCCATGGAAATCGAGCCGGGGGCGACGGAGGTGATCCGGCTGCGGCTGACGGAGAAGAACGATGCGTCGCGGCTGATTCAGGATTTCGACGGGTTGATCGCGGACCGGATTTGCGAGGCCGACGAATTTTATTCCTTCGCGCCGTCGACGCTTTCGCCGGACGCGAAGCTGGTCCAGCGGCAGGCATTCGCGGGATTGTTGTGGTCGAAACAGTTTTATCACTACGTGGTGGAGGACTGGCTGAAGGGCGATCCGGGCCAGCCGCCACCGCCGGCAAGCCGGTGGCACGGGCGCAATTCGCAATGGGTGCACCTGTTCAACGAAGATGTGATTTCGATGCCGGACACCTGGGAATATCCGTGGTACGCGGCTTGGGATCTTGCGTTTCACATGATCCCGTTCGCGATGGTGGATCCGGACTTCGCGAAAACACAGCTCCAGTTATTCCTGCGCGAATGGTACATGCATCCGAACGGGCAGATTCCGGCGTACGAGTGGGCGCTTGGGGACGTGAATCCTCCGGTGCATGCGTGGGCCTGCTGGCGGGTGTTCAAGATCGACGAAAAGCTGGCGGGCAAGCCGGATTATTCGTTTCTGGAGCGGGTGTTTCACAAGCTGCTGATGAATTTCACCTGGTGGGTGAACCGCAAGGACGCCGAGGGCAACAATATTTTCGAAGGCGGATTCCTGGGCCTGGACAACATCGGAGTGTTCGACCGCAATCAGCCGCTGCCGGACGGAGGGTTCGTCGAACAATCGGACGGGACGAGCTGGATGGCGATGTACTGCCTGAACATGCTGAAGATAGCGCTGGAGCTTGCGACCAAGGTAGACCCGATATACGAAGACATCGCCAGCAAGTTCTTCGAACATTTTCTATTTATCGCGTCGGCGCTGAACGGGATCGGCAACGGAGGATTGTGGGACGAGACGGACGGATTTTTCTACGACCGGCTGAGGTTCCCCGACGGATCGGGGCAACTGATGCGGTTGCGGAGCGTGGTGGGGCTGATTCCGCTGTTCGCGGTGGACACGCTGGAGCCGGAGGTGCTGGACAAGCTGCCGGGATTCCGTAAAAGGATGGAGTGGTTCATGACGCACCGGCCGGACCTGGCGGCAAACATCGCGTCGCTGTCGCGAGAAGGAATGGAATCGCGGAGGCTGCTGAGCGTGGTGCCCCAAGGCGAGGCTCCAGAGGGTGCTGAACCGGATGCTGGACGAATCCGAATTTCTATCTCCGCACGGCATCCGGTCGATTTCGAAATTTCATGAAGCGCATCCCTACCGGGTGTCGGTGGACGGGCATATGAAGCAGGTGGATTACGAGCCGGCGGAATCGCGCACGGGGCTGTTCGGCGGGAATTCGAATTGGAGGGGACCGGTGTGGTTTCCGGTGAACTTTCTGATGATCGAGTCGCTGCAGAAGATGAATTACTATTTCGGGAACGAGATGCAGGTGGAGTTTCCGACGGGGTCGGGACAGCGGAAGGATCTGGGAGAGGTCGCGTGCGAGCTGTCGCGGCGGCTTGTCGCGGATTTTTCTAAGCGATGCGAATGGTCGGCGGGCGGTGTTCGGAGGCCTCGAGAAATTCCAGCGCGATCCGAATTTTAAGGATCACGTTTTGTTTTACGAATATTTTCATGGGGACAACGCGGCGGGGATCGGGGCGAGTCATCAGACGGGGTGGACGGCGCTGGTGGCGAAGCTGTTACAGCAGAGCGGGGAGTGAAGGCCGGGAACGAAGGGCGTAGTATGCTGAGAAATTGACTTCGTCTACTCCCGAACAAAAGCGGCGATCGATCCTGCTGGTGGTGTTATTTACACTGCTGAGCGCGGCCGCGCAGTACCTGATCAAGACCGGCGCGAATCGCATTGGCGCGCATCCGGCGGTGATGGAACTGATCACCAACGTTCCGCTGCTGGCGGGGCTGGTGTTATACGGGCTCGGCGCGATGCTGATGGTTCTGGCGCTGCGGCATGGCGAGCTGAGCGTGCTGTATCCGATGATCTCCCTGAGTTACGTGTGGGTCGCGATCATCTCGGTGGTCGTTTTCCATGAACAGATGAACGCTCCGAGGATCGCGGGGATTATCGTGATCATGGCCGGCGTCGGCGTGCTGGGACGAGGGAGCCGGGCATGACGACTCCGTTGTCATCGATCGCCTGGGTGGCGGTGGCGGCATTCATCGGGAGTTTCGGCTCGGTGGGACTGAAGGCGGGAGCGCACCGGCTGGAGTTTTCGATCAAGGGACTGGTGACGAACTGGGAACTGATGCTGGGGGTCGCGGGATACCTGGTGTCGTGGTTCTTTTTCGTGCAGGGATTGCGGCACGGCGATTTGAGCGTGCTGTATCCGATGGTATCGCTCGGGTATGTCTGGACGATGATCTGGTCGAAGATGTTTTTCGGAGAGCCGTTCACCAAGGGGAAATTTTTGGGACTGGCGCTGATATTGGTCGGGTGCGGGTTGCTGGGGTGGGGGACGCGATAAACGCGCCGGCCGCCACGCTACGCGGAAATGACGCGGGCCAGGTCGTCGATGGGCATGTTGCCGCCGCACAGGATCAGGACCACGTGACTCTCTGACGAAAAGTGACTTTTGAGGCGCTCGGCGGCGGCGAGGGTGCAGGAGGCCGCGGGCTCGGTCAGGACTTTGAGACGTTCGAGCAGCAGGCGCAAGGCTGAGAGGGCTTCGCGATCGGGCACAACGGTGACGCTTTCGAGCAGGCGCTTGGCGATCTCGAAAGTGCGCTCGGAGGGAGCGGGAGCGCCGAGAGTGCGGGCCACCGAGGTAATCGCATCGAGGGTGACGATCTGTCCGGCGGCGATGGATTTCGCCATACAGTCGGCGCCTTCGGTTTCCACGCCCCAGACGCGAACAGTGGGCTTCATTCCTTTCACCGCGGTGGCGACGCCGCTCATCAATCCTCCGCCGCCGATGCTGACGATCACGTCGGTGACTTGCGGGGCGTCGTCGAGAATTTCGAGGCCGACGGTGCCGGCGCCGGCGATGACGAGCGGATCATCGAAGGGATGAACGTAGGCCCAGCCTTCCTTTTCGTATTCGGAGACGGCGGCGAAGGCGGCCGAGGCGGTGGCGGCGAACTTTACTTCGGCTCCGTAGCCGCGGGTGGCATCGACGTAGTTGCGCGGGGTGCCTTCGGGCATCAGGATGAGCGACTTGAGACCGAGGGCTCGGGCGACGTAGGCTACGGCCTGGGCATGATTGCCGCCGCTGACGGCGACGATCCCTTTGCCGCGCTCCTCGGGGCGGAGGCTCAAGGTTTTATTGAACGCGCCGCGGACTTTGAAGGATCCGGTTTTCTGAAAAATTTCGAGCTTGACGTAGACGTTGGTTTTCAGGCGCTCACTCAGGGTCGCGCTGGGAGTGAGGGGAGTGCGGCGGACACAGGGGGCGACGCGCTGGCGGGCGGCCTGGATCTGGGACAGGGTGATCGAATCCGGCATGAACTCCTTAGTTTAAACGGTCGCGAATGGGGACGGGGGCGGACGATTGGGCGATGCTGAATATATGAACGACAAACATGCAGTAGTGCAGTGGGGCGGAGACGATTTCTTTATCGGAATTTCGCCGAGCGGGCATGCGGTGACGATGGATACGAAGGGTGCGAGGTCGAGCGCGCCGAGTCCGATGGAGTTGCTGATGGTGGCGCTGGGAGGATGCACCGGGGTCGATGTGGTGTCGATTCTCGAGAAGAAAAGACTGCGGGTCAGTTCCTATCGAATCGAGGTCCGCGGCGAGCGCCGGGCGGAACATCCGAAGGCATTCCAGAAGCTGGAAGTGCGGCACATTTTAAGCGGAGAAGGGCTGACGGAAGAGGCGGTGAAGCGGGCGGTGGAATTATCGAGCGAGAAATATTGCAGTGTGGCGGCGACGTTGCGGGGGACAGCGGAGATCGTGACGAGTTACGAGATCGAGAGCGGGCAGAGCTAAGCCGCCCGCTCCCGGTAATGCTTTACTGCGACTTCTTGTGAGCGATGCGGCTGCACGCCGCCAAGGCTCCGGAAACATCGATGGCTTCGCGATTCTCCGTAATATTGACGATCTTACCTTCCAAATCGATCACGAACGTAGTGCGGTTGGCGATGCGCATCTGCTGATTGAGCACGCCGTATTCCTTCGCGACGTCGCCGTTATGATCGGAAGCCAGGGGGAAACTGGCCCCGAGCTCTTTCGACCAATGGTTGAGCGTCGCAATGAAATCCGTGCTGATCGCAATCACCTGAGTGTTCGTGTCGTTAAAGTTGCCGATACCAGACTGGTAGGCTGTGAGTTCGGTAGTTCAACCACCGGTGAACGCGGCGGGAAAAAATGCCACGATCACGTTCTTTTTCCCGCGATAATCGGCGAGCGTCACCTTCTGATTGTTGGTGGCGGGCAGCGTGAAGTTAGGGGCTTCATCGCCGACTTTCAGCGTGGAGTGGACCTGCGACTGCTGTATGGTTTGGGCAAACAGCGGCGCGGCAATCAGCGCCAGGCAGGCGGGCATGAAATATTTCATGAGGTGTCCTTCCTTCGAAAAGACTAACACAAGCGCAACGGGCCGTGCGGGATCAGCCGGCGTGTTCAGCCGGCTTGGGCGGCGGCGGGCCGCAGCTCGGTAGCGATGCGGCGCAGGCCTTCGCGCAAATAATCCTCGCGCGCGCCGAGCCAGATGCGGAGGAATCCTTCGATGCCCAGCATTTTTCCGGGCACCACCAGCGTGCTTTGGCGGGTGCGGATGCGGTTGGCCAGCTCGACGGAACCGGCGCCGGAGCGAACCTTCATCAGGGCGATGGCGCCGGCGTCGGGCTCACGCCATTCGAGGAGGCCATCGAGGCCAGCCACCCATTCGCGGGCGATCTGGAGATTGGTGTTGAGCACATCGCGGGTCCGGGCGAAGCACTTCGCGCGATTCTCCGGGGTGACGGCGACGCGGGCGACGCGGTCAGATAATTTTCCGGGACAGATGGTGATGGAATCGTGCTGGGCCCAGCACTCGGCGATCAACTCCTTTGGCGCCACGATCCAGCCGATGCGGACGCCGGGGATGCCCCAGGCTTTGGACAATCCGCTGGTGACGATGACGCGTTCGCTCATGCCCCAGAAGGTCTTGGTCAGGGGGCGCGAGGCTTCGGCGCCGGCGTAGACTTCGTCGGCGATGAGCCATGCGCCGGTCTGTTCGCAGCGGTCGACGATGCGCTTCATGGTAACGTCCGACAAGACAGCGCCGGTGGGATTATTGGGATTCGAGACGTAGACCATGCGCGTTCCGGGCGCGACGGCGCGCTCGAATTCGTCCCAGTCGGGTTCCCAATTGTGCTCGGGCCGGAGCCGGAAGGTCTGGACGCGCGCGTCGAGACTGCGGGGCACGCCCCACAACTGCATGTAATTGGGGACTTCCAGCGCGAAGGTGTCGCCGGGGCGCACCTGGCTGAGCGCGGCCAGATAATTCGCCTCCGACGTTCCGTTGGTGACCTCGACGTTGTCGATCGACGCGCCGGGATAAATTTGAGTGAGCTGCTCGCGCAGCTCGATGGTCCCGTTCGACTGGCTGTAGCCGAGCGGGACGTCGAGAAAACTTTCGAGGTCGAATCCCATGGCGATCAATTCGCGCAGGGTCAGCGGGCGCACGCCGCTCTCGCTCAAATCGTAGTCGACGATATTTTCCCAGGTCGACTGCATCCGCTCCATTTCAAAGGTTTCGATTTTCATATTTCTTTCTCAAACACGCTTTCCGCGATAAAGAGATCCTCCACGCCGAGGCCGGTGAAGTCGGCTACCGAATTTCTGGCGGCGAAGGGCCGTTCGCAAAATGCGCCGATTTCGAGGGCGCGTCCGCTCTGATCGGGGGCGTGCTGCAATTCGCCCAGTTTCTCACACTGCGCACGGGAATCGACCAGCAGCAATTCGGCGCGGCGGAGAATTTCCGGATCGAGTTCCTGCTTGCCGGGGGCATCGGCGCCGACGGCGGAAATATGGGTTCCGTCCTCGATATCGGATGCAGTGAGCAGGGGCGATCGCGAGGAGGTGCAGGTGACGATCAGACGGGTGGCCGACGCGACCGCCGCGGGAGTGGACAACACGGCGACGTCGGGAACGAATTTACGGAGCTCGGCCGCGCAATCGGCGGCGCGATCGGTGGAGCGGCCCCAAAGGTAGATTCGCTTCAAGGGAAGGACCCGCGCATGAAACCGCGCGGTCAGGCGGGCTTGAATGCCGGTGCCGAGGATGCCGAGGGTCCGATCGACGCGGCCCAGTTCCCGCGCGACCATGGCGGCCACGGCGGCGGTGCGGACGTCGGTGAGATGACCGGCGTCGTCCAGATAAGCGACAGGCTCGCCCGTTTCCGCCGAAGCGAGAAGCATCATGCCGTGGCCGACGCCGTGAAAGGTGGAGGCCATTTTCAGCACAAAATATTTTCCACCGCGCCGGTAGCTGGATTTCATGTGCACCTCGCCGCCGGGCGGATCGAGATGCATGGGCATGGGCGTCTCGCATTCGCCGCGCGATTGGGCGAGGAGAGCGGCGCGCATGCGATCGATCACGGCAAGATCGTCGAGTCGAGAACGAATCTGGTCGAGCGTCAGGATGAGCACAGAATGGTCTTCACGGCATTGATGCCGACGTTGCGGCCCGAAATTACCACAATCGCGGGGGCCGTCAATTTTCCGATTTTTCCGGTGAGGCACGCGGCGATGGCGACCGCGGAGGTCGGCTCGATCAGGTATTGATGATGGGCCATCATCCAGCGCACGCCTTCCAGGATCTCATCTTCAGAAAGCAACGCGACACGATCGACCAGGGGGCGAAGCACCGGGAAGGTCAATGCGCCGATACCGCCCTCGATTCCTCCGGCCATGGTCTCGACTGCGGGAAGTTTGGTGACGGCGCGCCCTTGATCGAGCGACATTCGCAACGCCGGCGATAACACGTGCTGGCATCCGATCACCAAGGAATCGGGGTGGCGCGCCTTGGTCCACGAGGCGAAGCCCGCCGACAATCCGGCGCCGCCCACAGGCAGGATGAAGGCGCGGGCGTCGGGAAGATCGTCCATCGCCTCCATCGCCACCGTGCCGCCGTTCGCGGCCATGATCGCGTAGTCATCGAAGGCGGAAATGAACGTCAGATTTTTCTGCGCGGCCATGGCGCGCGACCAATCCTCGGTGTCGTCGTAGCCGTCGAAGGCAGAGACGCGCACGTCCGCTCCAAGGGCGATCATCCCCGCTAATTTCGACGGATCAACGGAGCGAGGCACGCACACTACGACGCGCACTTCGGATTGTTTCGCCGCGTAGGCCAACGCTTTTCCGTGATTTCCGGCGGAACAGGTGATGATACCCCGGCGTCGCTCTTCGGCAGTCAGTTTCGAGATGCGAAACAGAGCGCCTCGGATCTTGAACGACCCGGTCAACTGCATCGATTCGAGCTTCAGCCAGACGGGCACGCCGGCGGCGTCGGAAAGCGCCTGCGAATACTCGAGGGGCGTTCTGCGCACCTTCCCGGAGAGGAACGCGGCGGCTTCGCGAATCAATTCATCCACAAATCACCCACAATATTCCGTCGCTGCTTCCGCGAGAATGGACGCCGTTTGCGCCACCGATTCCAGATCCACCCACTCTACCGACGCGTGCGCTCCGCCTCCGCCGGGACCCATCACCACGGTCTCGATTCCAGCGGCCGCGAGCAGTGCCGCGTCCATCCACGGAGTGTCGCCCATGTAGTTCGGGGCGCGGCCCAGCACGGTGGTGGCGGCGCGATCGAGCGCGCGCACGATGCCGGCGTCGCGCCGAACTTCAAACGGATCGCGGACAAAATAGGATCGGACGGTGGCTTGAAAGGATGAATCGGCGCGATGCAGCTGGTCGACCATCGTTTGCAGCTCCGCGATCACGCCTGCTTCCGATTCTCCCGGAACGGTGCGGCGCTCGATCTGCAATTTGCAGGAGGCGGCGTAGGTGCTGAGTCCTTCGCCGCCGTGGATCATCGCGGCGTGAAGCGACGGCGGACCGACCAGCGGATGCGGCGCGCGGGATCGCAGGTCGCGCTCAAGTGTTTCGAGGCTCGAGAGGAAACGGCCCATGCGCAGATTCGCGTCGATGCCCTGTTCGAAGCGGCTGCCGTGCGCGGCGCGGCCGACGGTCTCGACTTCAATCCACAAATATCCCTTGTGCGCGAGACAGATCTGCACGGCGGTCGGCTCGGTCACGATGGCGGCGTCGGTTTTCAGATGGTGGATCACGTCCATGGTCCCGAGGCTGCCGTATTCTTCATCGGCCACGGCGGCGATCACGACGTCGCCGCGCAACTTCGCTCCGGAATCGATCAAAGCCTTTACCGCCGCGATCTGCGCCGCAAGGCTGCCTTTCATGTCGTAGCTGCCTCGGCCGAACATTTTTCCGTCGCGCACGGCGGCGGAGAAAGGCTCCTCCATGCCCTCAACACCGACGGTGTCGTAATGCGCATTGAGCATCAGGCTCTTGCCACCGCCCGTTCCGCGCAAAGTGCCGAGCACGCTGACTCGTCCGGTCTCGGGCTCGAGTCTACGGACGTCGAGGCCGAGATCGCCGAGAGCGCCGGCGACGTAATCTCCGATTTCGGCTTCGCCCTTGCCCCCGGCGGCGAGGGTCGGGTTGACGGAATTGATGCGAATGAGACGGGCGAGCGTCGAAAACAGGTAATCGCGATCGATGTTCATGCGCTCCTCATTTCGTCCAGCGCAAGGCCGAGTCTGCGCAATCCTTCTTCGAGCGGCTCGGTGTCGCCGCCGATTCCCATCCGGAAGTGATCCGGCATCTCGAAATATTTTCCAGGAACCACGGTGGTGTCGTATTTGCGACGAAGCAGAGTACACAAGTCGTCCACCTTGGCGGTGAGCAACTTCGGAAAGACGATGGTGCCGAAGGGAGGCCGTACGGTCTCGAGCTCGTTGCGGCTATCTAAGAATCGATTGAGCAAGGCGCGATTTCGGTCCAGGCGGTCGCGGACGTTTTGCAGAATGCGGGGAAGCTCGCCGAGGGCGATCACGCTGGCGAGTTCCGCCATGTGCGCGGGAATATTTCCGAAGAGGTCGTTCAAGCGCCAGGCGGCTTGAGCTAGCTTCGGCTCGGCGAGGATCCATCCGCAGCGCAGGCCGCTTAGCCCGTAAACCTTGGTCAGGCTGGAGGTCACGATAAATTCGTCGCCCAGCAGCGCGGCCGATTTAGGAGCTTGTTCGAAGGCGGCATCGAGGTAGACTTCGTCGACCAAAACGCGCGCGCCGGCTTTTCTGGCGATCTCGCCGAGCTGGCGCATGGCGGGTTCTGGGGTCAGCGCGCTGGAGGGATTGTGCAGATTGCTGACGACGATCAGGCGGGTTTGCGGGGTGATCGCGCGCTCCACCGCTTCCGGATCGATGCGCGAACCCGGATTCGGCGGATCGCGGAAACCGCCGGATCACGGCGCCGATCTGTTTCGCGGCGGCGAGGATCAACTCATAGGTCGGATGTTCGACCAGCACTTCATCGCCGGGTTTCAACGCGACTGCCAGCGCCAGGTAATTCGCCATGGAAGTTCCGGTCGCGACCACCAGGTGATCCACGGGAACGCCGCATCGGCGAGCGAGGGCTTCATTCAGCGGGCCGTATCCGTAGAAAGTGGGGCCGTTGATTTCGAGATCCTCGATGCGGACCGGGAGATCGCGCAATTTCCAATGCGCGACGCCGCTAGTGGCGAGATTGTAGGTCGCTCGCGATTCGAGCTTAGCCCACGGCATGTAATACGAACTCAAGTTTTCCTCCACAAGAAATAGACGGGGACGCCGGTCAGCAGGATGGCTAATCCGATCGCGCTGTTGGCGGGATATTTAAAGACGGTGCTCGCGACCACGGAGAAACACGCGAGCACAAAGAAAATGGTGGTGACGGGATGGCCGGGGGTGCGGAATCCGGAGGAGTTGGGCTTTCGGGCGCGGAAAATCAGCAGGGAGATCCCGGTCATGCCGAACAGAATGAAATCGACGGACGTCACGTAGTTCAAGATCTGTTCATATTTTCCCGAAAGGGCGATGATGGCCGCCACCACGCCCTGCAACACCACGGCGACCACCGGCGCCGCCGTTTTGGGATGAATCCAGGCGACGCTCCGAAAGAACAGGCCGTCTTCCGCCATGGCGAAGTACACGCGAGGGCCGGTCAGCATTCCCTGGCTCATAAAGCCGAAAGTTGAGATGGCGATGCCGATGGCGATGAATCGCGCGCCCGATTCGCCCAGCGCGGCGCGCATTACGGCCGAGGCGGGCGTGGTGGTGTGGGCTAATCCATCGGCGCCAAGCACGCGTACGCACACGAACGTCACGGCGAGATACAGCGCGATCACGCCGGCGACGCCGATCATCAAGGCGCGGGGCAGGTCTCGGGACGAGTGTTTCATTTCGCCGGCCACGAAGCTCGCGGTCTGCCAGCCTCCGTAGGCGAACAAAACGGGCGTCATTGCGGCTCCGAAAGCGACAACCAGATTCATCGAGACGGGGCGATCGAGAAGCGGCTTGTGACCGGTCATGGGATGCGCGGCGAACAATCCGGCGGCCACCAGCGCGGCGATGGCGACGGTCTTCAGCACCATGAAGGCGCTCTGCACGTTCGATCCGGCCCGCACGCCGAAACAATTGATGAGCGTCAAGATGGCCAGCGCGGCGGCGGCCACCATCGCATCGGAGAACGGCGCGCGGGTAATCTCCAGAAAATAGCGGGCGAAGGTGACGGCCACCGCGGCCATGCCGCCGGTTTGGGTCACCAGCAGCAGGGTCCATCCATAGACGAAGGCGACGGAAGGGTGAAAAGCGTCGCGAAGATAGGCGTATTGGCCGCCGACCTCCGGCTTTCGCGCGGCGAGTTCCGCATACACCAGCGCTCCGGCGAGCGCGACCGCTCCTCCAGCGGCCCACGCGCCCAGGATCAGAAACGGAGTGTGGACCTGCTGCGCGACGACGTATGGGTTAATGAAAATGCCCGATCCGACGATGCCGCCCATGACCAGCATCGTGGCGTCGAACAATCCGAGCTTTCTGGCCAGCCCCACCCCGCTACTTTAATCGGAAGCGGAGGAGGCGTGCTGCCGGTCACCCTGTTTAGGGTATTTGCCCGATCCTGATTTGAGCGAATCCGCCGATAAACCCGGTAGCGTCCCATGACAGAAGACAGGCAGGTCAACGCGCCGCAAGTCGCCCTAAACTGCTACCTGGCGACGCTTCTGGCGACGGCGAACGCGCTGGCGCAGGCCTGTCCCGAGGTGGGCGGGATTTACCGGCATCGTTTGACGCGCCTGCGGGCCAGGGTCGCCTTCGATTCATCGCCACAGGCGCTCGCGGAAAGCCAGACCGCGGTCGAAAGCGAGATCAAGGAATACGGTGCCGAGGCATCGGCGTACGCGACCAATCACACCGGTGAGTTACGGTCCGCACTCGGTGCGCTTGAGGAACTGATCCATCATCTGGTGCAGCGGCAGGACTTCTACGCATCGCGATTGAGGCAATTCGCGGCGCGGATGGAGGCGGCGCATTGTCCGGACGATCCGGCGGCGGCGCAGGAAATGATGGCGCTGCAATCGGCGGGGTTGGCGAGCTGCGTCGACAGTATGAGCCACGAGACGCAATCGCTGGTGACGCGCGTTCGGGACGAGCTGGCGGCGACGGAGCAACGGATCAAGGAAGCGTCCATGACCGATCCGCTGACCGGCCTGATGAATCGCAGGGAAATGGAGCGGCGCATCGAGGCGTTCCAAGTCGTCGGGCACGATGCCAGTGATGCTGCATTTTCGCTTAACGGGAGAGATCAGCGAAGAAGTGACGCAGCAGGTAGCGGCGCGCCTGGCGTCGCAATTCCGGCACAAGGACTTCATCGGACGCTGGACCGAAACCGAGTTCATGGTCCTGTTCCAGGGTCCGGTAGAAGTGGCGCGGGCGCGGTCGGAACGGATCGTGCCGTGGGTGGCGGGCAAGTACGTGGTCGACGAGGGACGCATGGTGGACGTCGGCGTCGAAGTAGCGCTGCTGGAACCGGCGCTAGCGCAATCGGCGGTTTGATCCCCTCTCAATTTGTACTAACGTGATGAGGTGCACTCCTTTAAATCTGTGCCCGTGCTGGTGACAGGCGCGGGCCGCGGCATCGGGAAGCGTCTTTCGATCGGATTCGCGGCCGCGCAAGCCCAGGTGGGCCTGCTGGCGCGCAGTAAAGCGGAACTGGATCTGTGTCATCTGGAAATCGAGCATGCCGGGGGATCGGCGCTGCGCATCCGGGCCGACGTTTGCGATTTCGAGCAGATGAGCGCGGCAGTGGAAAGGATGCGGGTTCATTTCAACCGTCCGGTGCAGGTGATGATCTGCGCGGCGGCGGTGCAAGGGCCGATCGGACCGTTCGCGGAAGCGTCGCCAAAGCTATGGCAGGAAACGGTGCAGACGAATCTGATCGGGGTGATGAACTGCTGCCGGGCGGTACTGCCGCAGATGATCGAGCGGCGATCTGGGAAGATTATCGTGCTGGCATGCGGCGGAGTATCCACCGGTCGGCCGAATTTTTCGGTTTACGCGGCGACCAAGTCGGCCGTCGCCCGTTTCGTGGAAAGTATCGCGCAGGAGCTGCTGGATCATAACGTGCAGATCAACTGTATCTCGCCGGGCGAGACGTACACGCACATGACCGATCAGATTCTGGCGGCAGGCGATCGCGCGGGATGGCGTGAAATCGAACACGCGCAGGACGTCCGGATGACGGGCGGGGTCGCGCCGGATAAACAGATGGAACTGGCGCTGTTTCTGGCTTCCGAACAATCGAATCACATCAGCGGGCGGCTGATCGGGGTCAAGGACGACTGGAAGAAGCTGAAGACCGGCGCGGTACATCAGGAGTTGTACACGCTGCGGCGGGTCCAGAAGGTCTGATCGCCGTTCGTCCGGAAATTCTCGTCACTCGCCGGTTTCCAGATGGATCGGGCGAGGCTGCCGTTACAATAAGGCCCATGGAACTCAAAGGAATGCGAATCGCTGTGATGGTAGACGATTTGTACGACGAGCTGGAACTTTGGCATCCGGTCCTGCGATTCCGGGAAGAAGGCGCGGACGTGGCGCTGATGGGCGCCGAGGCGGGACACGTGTATCACAGCACCCTGGGGTGTCCAGCGCGGAGCGATCTCTCCTACCAATCCGCGCTGCCGCGGGAGTTTGACGGGGTGCTGATTCCGGGCGGCTTCGCTCCCGATCATATCCGGCGGCACACCAAGGCGAATCAATTCGTCTGCGAGATGGATTGGGACGGCAAGCTGATCGCATCGGTGGGCCGCGGCGCGTGGGTGTTGTGCTCGGCCGGGATCCTGAAAGGACGGCGGGCGACGTGTTTTTCGTCCATGAAAGACGATCTCGTGCATGCTGGAGCGGATTATGAGGATTGTGAAGTCGTGATTCATGAAAACCTGGTTACATCGCGGAGCGCGGAGGACTTACCGGCGTTCTGCCGGGCTCTGCTGCGCAGCCTGCGGGCGCCGGTGGCTGCCTGATGGAAACCGCGATTCAGGTCAACGGTCTGCACAAATCGTACGGCGATTTCGAGGCGGTGCGCGGCATCGACTTTCAGGTATTTCCCGGCGAGGTGTTCGGACTGCTGGGCCCGAACGGCGCGGGGAAAACGACCACCGTCGAAATCCTGGAGGGGCTGCGCCCGCGAACCTCCGGTGAAGTGAAAGTCCTGGGCTACGATCCGGCGACAGATGTCCGCGCGATCAAGGATCGCATCGGCGTGTGCCTGCAATCGACGAATCTTCCGGACAAGATCACGGTGCGCGAGGCGCTGGGGCTGTTCGCGGCGTTTTATTCACGCAACATCGATAACGACAAGTTGATCCAGCGCTTGCAGTTGTGGGAAAAGCGCGATGAGTTCTATTCGAAATTGTCGGGTGGGCAGAAGCAGCGGGTGGCGCTGGCGCTGGCGATGGTCAACGATCCGCAGCTGGTATTCCTGGATGAGCCGACCACGGGTCTGGATCCGCAAGTGCGGCTCGAGATTCATTTGCTGATCAGCGAGCTGCGGGACGACAAGCGCACCATTCTTCTGACCACGCATTACATCGAAGAAGCGGAGCGGTTGTGCGACCGCGTGGCGATCGTCGATCAGGGAAAGATCATCGCGATCGGCACGCCACGCGAGATTCAGGCGCGGACGCTGGGGCAATCGCTCATCGAAATCAAGACCACGCAGCCGATGCCGCCGGAGCTGCCGCAGTTCGAACACGCCGACAAACCGACGCTCAACGACGATCGAACCTCGCTGGCGGTGTATTCGGCGCGGCCGGCACGCACGCTGCCGGAGATCGTGAAGTGGATCGATCAGAACGGGCTCGATCTGGAGGATATTCATCTGAAACGGCCGACGCTTGAAGACGTGTTCATCGAGCTGACGGGAAAGCGCTTGAGGGACTAAACATGAGACGCCTACCTGGCCCAGATCCGGATGAACCTGCGGCTGACCATGCGCGACCGCTCGGTTATTTTTTTCAATTACCTGTTCCCGCTGCTGTTCTTCTTCATGTTCGGGCAGATGATGCATGCCGAGCAGGGCGGAGCGCTGCAAGTGGTGAACATGGTGTTGATCATCGGCATTCTGGGAACCGGATTTTTCGGCGCCGGGATGCGCGCAGTGATGGATCGCGAGCAGAATATCCTGCGGCGATTCAAAGTCGCGCCGATCAACGCGGGACCGATCCTGGTTTCCTCCCTGGTCAGCGGGCTGGTGAATTATATTCCCCGGTGATTCTGATCGTGCTGCTGGCGCATGTCATTTATTCGATGCCGTATCCGGGGCAGCCGATCTCCTTTTTCGTGTTCGTCTCCCTGGGCGTTCTGGCGTTCCGCGCACTGGGCAGCATTATCGCCTCGGTGGTGAATTCGATGCAGGAGAGCCAGATTCTGATCCAGATTCTGTATTTTCCGATGCTGTTGTTGAGCGGCGCGACCATCCCTCTGGCGGTGATGCCGATCTGGCTGCAAATTGTCGCGCAATTCATTCCGTCGACGTATCTGGCGACCGGGCTGCAGGGGATTCTGCTCGGCCAGGAGACGCTTTACGACAATCTGACGGCGGTGGCGGCGCTGGTGTTGACGACGGTGGTCGGGACTTTTCTCGGCGCTGAAATTGTTCCGCTGGGAAAAAGAAGAAAAGATGCGCGGATCGGCAAAGTTGTGGGTGCTGGCGGTGCTGGCTCCTTTCGCATTGATGGGCACGTGGCAGGCGTATGCGAAAAGCAATCTGGCGAAGGTCCAGATCCAGGCGCACGATTTGCAACGGCGGCGCAGTTGGCTGATCCGGGACGCGCGCCTGTTTCTGGGCGATGGATCGGTGATCGATCGCGGATCGGTGCTGGTTCGCAACGGGCAAGATCGAGTCGATCTTTACGGGAGATGCTCCCGACGCCAAGACGCTGAAGGCGGAGTCGATCGAGGCGTCCGGCAAGACGCTGCTGCCGGGATTGATCGACGTGCATGTCCATCTTGGCGCGACCGGCGGGTTCTTCGACTCAGCGACGGATTACGAACCGGTCGAGAAGACCATGCCGCGCGAGTTGGCGGCTTACCTCTACAGCGGCGTTACCGCGGTGAAGAGCCTGGGGGATTCGACCAGCGACGTGTTAAAACTGCGCGCCAGGATCGCCTCGGGCGAAAGGCTCGGCGCGGAATTATTCCTGGTAGGTCCCCTGTTCACCACCGAAGGCGGGCACGGAACGGAGTACGCCGCGAATCTTCCGGAGGCGATACGGGCTGGGTTCAACGGGGAGTTCCTGCGGATGCCGAAGACGGCGGAAGAGGCCCAGCAGCAGGTGGCCGAACTGAAGAAGCGCGGGGTGGACGGGATCAAGATTATCCTCGAAGCGGGCGGCGGATCGCGGACGTTCAAGAGGATGGACGTGGCGATGGTTCGCGCGGTGGCCGCGGCGGCTCGCGCGAATGGACTACCGGTGGTGTGCCATACCGGCGATGCACAGGACGTCGCCGACGCTTTGGACGCCGGCGTAAACGGCATCGAGCATGGGTCCTTTCGCGACGCGATTCCCGAGAAACTATTCGAGCGGATGAAGGCGATGGGCGTCACCTACGATCCGACGCTCGCGGTGGCGGAGGCGTTCGAGGATCTGGCGCAGGGCAATATCGAACCGCTGGAGCGAACTCTGGTGCTGCAGGTAGGGCCGCCGGCGCTGTTGAAGTCGACCAAGCGAATCCTGACTTCGCCGGAATCGGCGGCGATGCGGCAGGGCGTCGGGAAATTTCCGCAGTCGCTCGAACAGGGCAAGCAGAACCTGCTCGCGGCCTTTCACGCCGGAGTCCCGCTGGTCACGGGAACGGATTCGGGTAATCCTCTGCTGATCCACGGACCGGCCTTGCATCGCGAACTGCAATTATGGGTCGCGGCGGGCGTTCCCGCGACGGTCGCGTTACAGGCAGCGACGCACGGTTCGGCGAAGCTGTTGGGCGCCGATCATCGCATCGGTCTGCTCGAGAAAGGCTATGAGGCCAGCCTGCTGCTGGTGGACGGCAATCCGCTGCAGGACATCGCGGCGACGGAACATATTTCCATGGTGCTGTTCAAAGGCCAGCGCATCGATCGAAGCGAGCTTTTCGATCAGCAGTAGGCGGGTTAGCGCCGGAAGATCCGAATGCGCCAGTCGTGGAGCTTTTCGCGCCATCCGGATTCGGCGGCCGGCGCGGCGGGGAGCGGGTCGAAGCTCCTGACATCGCGCATTTCCGGCAATGACGGCGGCTGCTGATAGGGCGTCTTCGAAATCATGCGCACGTGATAGCCGGTGAATCCATAGGTCCGCTTGTACAGCTTGCCGTCCTTGTCCTCGAGCACCAGGGAAAACGTCTTTTCGTCCTCTCCAGGCGCGGATTGGACTTCGACCGGATAATAGCCTTTCACGTTGCGCTCGATGTAAGCGGTCTCGTAGCGATGCCGCTTGATGACTCCAGACGAAGACGCGAAAACTGTCGAACTCATAGTCGCAGCTGGCCCGGTGGACGCGGTGGTCCATAGCCAGTTGTGCTTCGGTGTCGCCGCCATCCTTGTCCTTGACGTCGCCGAGCGGCAGATAGGCGGTGATGCGATGGCCCTCGGCGTACTGCGCCACCTCATCCGGAATCGACCATGTATCAGCATGCGCGACAGCACCCAGCCGACCTTGCCGTCTTTAGTGCGGACCAGGCTCCAATCGTCCAGCGGAATCGTGCGGCTCGTTCGGAAGGAGGCACATAGCCGGGCAGATCGGAGGCGCGCGGCCGCGACAGCTCCAGCCAGTCGGGCGGCGAGGAGCCGGAGCCTTGGGCATCGGCGGCGGCGCCCCGGAGCGTCTCGATCCTTTCGCCTTGGTTTTCTTCGAGGAGCGGCTGCGGAACGGCGGACCGGTGCGTGCTGCGGCGCTACCGGAGCGATCCTCGGCGCGACTTGTGCGCGATCACGTCGACTGAGCCGGATTCGGGAATCTGAAAAAAGCTGGGCGACTGGCGGCTGGGATCGACGTGCATGTTGAGCGCGTCGAAAGACGTGGCTCTCCCCTGCGAAGGGAGTTTCGCCGCGCCATTTCCGCGAGACGGCGCAGATCGTCCATCTGAACGGGCGATGAGCAGCAGATTGGAATCGGTCCAACCGACGACGCCTTCCGACGTCCGCACCTTGACGAAGCGGCGGCGCAGTTCGAGGACGTCGAGTTTGTCGCCATGGCTTGGCGGTGCCGACGGCGGGCGATTTCGAGGCGAGATCCTTGCGCAGATTGAGCGTGCGCAGGTCCGGCGTAGGCGACTCCGGTGGAGACTTGTTGGGGAGCGGCTGGTGCCACAGGCGGCGAGAGACCGCAGACGACGCACAGCAGCGCGTGAATCAGCCGATTCCGAGATCGTCCACGCGTTCGAGAGGCGAGCCGCATTGCCGGCAGATCAGCGATGCGCAATCGCCGCAAACCAGTGGATCGTCCACCGGGCTGCTGGCACTGCGGGCAGTAAAATTCGTCGACTGCGTTGGTCCGACATGCACTTTACTTTCCGCCGCACTCCGATTTCACGGGCGCCGGATCTTGCCGCTGTCGGCCGCGGCGACGACCTCGGCCGGGCTTTCAGGAACAGATCGTACTGGCTCATCAAATCGCGAAACACGGCGTCGCCGAGCATGCGGTAGCCGGGAGCCGGTGAAGTGAACGTGATCGTACTGCGCCATGCCGGCGAGCACCCATTGCTGCATCGAGCCTTTACCGCCCATTTTCGCGCGCAGATCCCAGAACGCGCAGCCGGTCGCGGCGGCCGCCTGGCGCTGCGCCTCGACGATCAGTGTCGATGTTGTCCATCGGCAGCCAGCCCTTCGCGCGTGTGCGGATATAACGGTCCGGCGGGCCGATCACCAGGATGGTCGCGGTGGGCGCCGCAGTCGCGGAAGCGGCCGATCAGACTGGACTGAACATGTCGCGATAGGATTCGAGCGTCCAGTCCTTCCGGCCGGCTTCGTTGGTTCCGTAAGCGAGCACGATCAGCGAGGGATTGCGCCGCTCGATATTGGAGCGCAGCACCGCTTCATTCCAATTCAGCATGATGGACGCCTGCGCGCCGTTGATGCCCAGTGTTTCGTAGGTCACGCCGGTCGCGAATTTTCCGCGACCCATCCGAACAGGCGCACCGGCGCGCGATCCAGCGTCTCGACCTCGAACTTGTGCGTGCCGGGAACGGTTTCGTAGTGATAATAGCCGGGAGCTCTCCTCGCCGTCGGTGGAGATGCGCTCCACCGGCGTGCCGTTGTCGTAAATCTGAAGCGCTCCGCCGCCGGGCTGCTGCAGATAGAACAACTCGAACTGCTGGCCGTCGGCGAGAAGATACACGGCTTCATGCGGCGACCGTGGTCGACATGCTGACGCCGCCGAGCCCGTAAATGCCGTCGCCGGCTCGGCCGACCAGGCCATCGGTGTGCCAGCCGCGGGTCGATCCGGTGCGCACGTCCAGCCGGCGATATCCGTTCCAGGGACGGCCGGCGAAGGAATAGCCGCTGCCGCCGTCGCCGAATTTTTCCTGGAAATGGGTGCGCAGATCGCCGGTCCATTCATCGGCGGCGGTATGCGAATCGCCGTAATGGAGAATGCGCAGCGGGCCGGGGATCTCGCCTTTCTGATGGCGATAAAGCTGCTCGAAGAACGGGACCAGCGCGGCCGCGTTCTCCACCGGAATATCCGGCGCCGCGGGCGACCTTGGTAAACACGCCTTCGTGCGCTTCCGCGCGGATTGCGCGCGCTCACGGGAGGCGGCCTTGGTGAACCACGGCTGCGGTCGCCGGGCCGTCTTGATGGAACCGCGGCGTTTTTTCGCGGCGGTCTTAGCGGGAGTTGCTTGGCCGGCACTGCTTCGCAGACGCGCCGGCTTTGCCGACGCTCGACCGGTATCGATGCTTTTTCGATTTCGCGACAGGCGTAGCCGTCTTGGTCGCGGCTTGCTTTTTCGGACTGTCGCGGGCGTCGCCGCCGAGGCATACAGCGCACGCGGCGAGCAGGACGCATCCCGAGCTGAGCCAGCGAACGTTCATTTACGGCTTTCCGGTCTGCACGCCGGATGCTATCGTTTCAATTGTCGCAGCTTATATTGGTTATATCCATCCCGCAGGGCGTTGTACAACAGCTCGCCCGACGATTTTCGCGCCCGCCGGCATCGGGATGGATGAAATCCGCGCCCACCAGGCGGGGCTCCGCGGCATACCAGCGGCCCATGGTTCCCTGCCCGCCCATCGCTTCGAAAGGTATTGAAAAACGCCGCGCCGGTCTCACTGCGCGACGCGAGCTTCGATCTTGACCAGCCGCGGCAGAACCGGAATCGGTGTCGATATCGCCGCTGGCTGTTGCGCTCTCCGCGATCCATCGGGCTCATCAGCAGGATCGAGGCGTCGGGCAGCGCGCGATGCAGTCGCCGCACCACGTCTTTCATTTCCGGCCCCCAGGTCTTGTCGACGAAATCGGCGAAGCCGCTTTCATTGGTTCCGTAGTTGACGATCACCAGGTCGGGCTTGTAGTGGCGCAGTTCGGCGGCCCAGTGATGTTCATTGAACGACTTGGAAAGCAGCGTCACGTTCGCGCCATTGATGCCCAGGCTGCTGTAGACCACGCCGGGCCCGGCCTTCGCGAAATTCCGCGCCGTAGAGCCGCACCGTGCCGCGCGTGACGCGAACGTCGAATTTCGTCGCGCCGTGCGGAATCTTGAACGACGATATTGCGGCAGTCTTCGGCCTCCGCCGCGGTCTCGACCGTGCCGAGTTCCTTGATCGTCGGCCTCGACCGCAAACTGCGCCGCCGTCCGGCTGCGCCAGATAGGCGATCTCGACGCGTTGCGTGCTGACCGGTCTTCAGCGTCCAATGCGCGATCGCGCCAGGCGTGCCCAGGAAGCTCACGCCTCCCAGTCCGTGCATGCCGTCCTTCAACTGGTGCGATACCGGCAATGTCGATCTTCCAGTTCGACGACGCTTCCATCTCCACGCCGCGATGGTTGTACCAGGCCCACGGCCGCGCGATCAGCACAAAGCCGCTGCCGCCGTCGCCGAACTCCTTTTGCAGCATGGCGCGCGCATCGGCGGTGATCAGATCGCCGGTGGTGGGCGAATCGCCGTAATGCAGAATGCGAGCCGTGCCGCCCTTGAGCAGCGCGTCGTAGAAATGATCGAGCGCATGCGCCGGGTCGAGCAGATTCGCCGGCGCGTTCGCCTTGCCAGATTGGTTTGGCGTCGCGATCTTCGGCGGGATCCGGTCTCCGGCTGCGCCTTTCACCTTGGGAATCGGCAGATCGAAAACCGCGCGCGATATTGTGGGGATCCAGCGACTGATAATTCTTCAGCGCCGGCGCGACCTGCGGCAACAGAATCAGCGCCACGAAGGTGAGGACGGTAAGCGCTGTCTTGATCGGCATGGCTTCTTCAGAACTTGGTATAAATGAACGGCGTCGCGCCGGTTTGCGCGACGTATTGCAGCCCGATCACCAGCAGCGCCAGCGCCACCGCCTGCGCGTAGAACGGCGCCCGACGAATAGATTCAGACTCAAGTCATACCACTTTTTCGGAATGTAGTGCGCCAGCGCGCCGATGATCAGAATCAGCGCCAGCGGCGCCGAAATATTCGCGAAGAAACCGTCAGCGATCCGATGCGCGAAAGAATCGACAGACGCGTTATCGAGCGTGGGAGCGCGGAAGAAAATCCAGGCGAAGGTGACGAAGTGAAACGTCACGAAAATGTTGACGTAGCGCCAGACGCCGGCCGCCTTCTTCGTTCCCGTCTGCGTCTGCCACAAGCGCACGACCGCCAGTCCGATCCCGTGCAGCGCGCCCCAGATCACGAAGTTCCAGCTCGCGCCGTGCCACAGGCCGCCGATGACCATGGTGATGATCAGATTCAGGTACGGCATCACCTTCGATCGCTTGCCGGGCAGCGAAAAATACAGATAATCGCGCAGCCAGTTGGAAAGCGAGATGTGCCAGCGCCGCCAGAAATCCGCGATGTTCTCCGCCGCGTACGGGACGATTGAAATTCGGCGGCAGCTTGATGCCCAGCAGCAGCGCCGAGCCGATGGCGATATCGGTGTAGCCCGAAAAATCGTAGTAAATCTGCAAGCGCGTAGGCGTAGACGGCGATCAGCGTCTCGGTGCCGGTATAGAGATTCGGGAAAATCGAAGACGCGATTGACCAGGTTGCCGCCAGATAATCCGCGATCAGCAGCTTCTTCATCAGCCCCATGCCGATCAGGAACAGCGCGCGCCCGCCATCGGCCGGCTCGAGCGTCTTGCGGCTTTTCGAACTGATCGATCAGCGACGAGACGCGCGTGATCGGTCCGGCCAGCGTGGTCGGGAAGAAAGAAACCGCCGCGAGATGCGCCAGATAGCTCTTGGTGCCCTTGGCGTCGCGGCGATAGAGGTCGATGGTGTAGGTCAGCGCCTGAAATACGTAAAACGACAGCCTGAGCGGCAGCGCCCAATGCCACTCCGGAGCTGGCCGTCCCGTCGCGGCCGACCAGTTCTGCAAGAAGAACGGCATGTACTTGAACGTCGCCAGCAGGCCGAGGTTCATCACGATGCTGGCCGTGACCAGGATCCGGCGGACCAGCGCGGTTCTTCGAATACTGCAGGCCGAGCCCGAACACGTAGTCGCAGCTGGAGGCGGCCGGGATCAGCGCCAGATAGAGACAGGTCCCATTTGGCGTAGAAGAAATAGTTGGCGAACAGGATGACGGCGAGCGCCAGCAATCCGGACCCGCGAGAGGGGCCAGTAGAGAAAAAAGATGGCGACCAGGAAGATGAAATACGTCGACGACGAAAGCAGCAACTTACAGGATACAGGACCGGACTTAATATGTCGCGATCTTGCGCTTGGCTCGCGCGGGCTGCACGTAAGGGCTGACCAGGCTCTCGTTGCCGTCCTTATCGATCGCCTTCACGCCGAACACCAGATCGTCGATGGAGACTCCGGGCATGCGTGTACTCGGTCACGTTGCCGACGAACACTTCACGAGTCCAATAAGGAGCGGTGGTCTTGCGCATCACCACGACGTAACCGGCGAGATCGGCCTCCGGATTTTCGTCTTTCCATTTGAGAGCGGCGTCGTAGCGCGACTTGCCGCGGGTCAGCAGCAGGCTCGTAACCTTGCGTCCGTTGCGCTCGACCTGCTCCGACGTTTCCGGAGACTTGGGAGCCCACGCCGAGCGACGCCGCCACCGCGCCGTTCACCTTCGTCACCCAGGTAATGTACGACGGCGACGTATTGGCGAAGGTATCGGTGGCGGAGTGCTGATTCGCGAAATTCTCGTCGGGCGTCGAGATGCGGACCGCTGGAAATCCTTCCAGATTGAACGGCGTGTGATCGCCGCCGCGTCCGAACCGATCCGGCGCGGAAGATGGGGTCGACATTCATCGACCGGAACGTAGCGCTCGCCGATCTCCTTCATGTAGCGGGCGACCTCGCGCGATGGAGAATCGATGCCGATCCTCGCTGAACACATTCACGCGGCGATTCTCCGTGCGGCCCTCGCCGTCCACATCGCTGCCGATGATGTCGCTGTTGAGCACCGCTTCGATCTTCTGATCGAGCTTTTTCGCTTTCTCGGCGTACAGCGTGCTGCCCAGCAACCCTTCTTCCTCGCCCGCGAAGGTGACGAACACCAGCGTCTTCTCGAATTCATACTGGCTCAGCACGCGCGCCAGTTCCATCACGCAGGCGGTGCCGCTGCCATCGTCGGTAACGCCGGGAGCGTCGGCGTTCACGGATCGGCAGAGGCGGATCACCGGGCTTAGGCGCCGGCGTCCCGGCCGGGCGCGTCATATTGATGGTGTCGTAGTGGCCGCTGACGATGATTCGCTCCTCTTTGTCGGTGGTGCCGGGCAGCACCGCGACCACGTTGTAGAAATCCACGTCGTCCGGAATCCGGGACCCACGGGCGGGATCCTTCTTGAGGCGGTACTGATCGTAGCTGACTTCCAGCCGCGGGCTGTAGCTGCGAAACTGCTCGTAAATCCACTTGCGGGCCGCGCCGACGCCGCGCATCGGATCGTCCTGCGAGGAGAAAATGTTCCGCGTTCCGAAACTCGCCGAGCTTTCTGAGTGTTCGCCGCGATCTGGTCTTCGGAAACCTCGGAAACGATCTTCGAAATCTGCGGATTTACGGCCTTATATTGCGCCGATGCGGACAAAGCGCTGACGAAGGAAAACGAGGGCGCCAAGAATCAAGCCCTTTTTCATATTGGACAATGGGAGCAAGGCTAAGCGGTCAGCGGCGACGGGCCACCGCCGGACGCCTGGCGCCCGTTCTACTTCGCGGTGTACGTTTTCGAATACTTGTTCCGCGGATTGTAGACCGTGAAACGAACCGTTTTCCTGCGCCGTGACTTTCAGATACTTCCCCTCGCAATGTTCTTCCAGATTGGCGATGCAAGGATCCGGAACATTGGCGTCCTGACTGCCGTCGATCGCGAAATGGAGCTGCCACAAATCCTCGAGGCCCGGCGAATCCTTCACCATCTTCCATCCCTTCGGATCGCCGCCCTTGCGCGCTCCGTTGTTCATGATGGCCACGCGCGGAGCCATGGCGTAGATCGCCTTCGACGATTCTCCGCCGTGGTGCGTGGTCAAGATACAGATCCACTTTGCCAACGCGATTTTCCGGACACAGCAGGGCCAGTTCCTTGTTCCAGGTCAGGTCGCCGAGATCGGCGAAACGAAATTTCCCGAACTGCACGATCACGCCCGCCGATTGCGAATTCTCGGATCTTGTCGTCTTCCTGCGGCTCACGCCAGCGCAGAACGGATTCGGATCGCCCTTCGCGATCGATGTGCTCCCCGCCCGCGACCATCATCGTGATTTCGAGTCCCTTGATCGGAATCGTGTCGCCCGGCTTGACGATCTTGCGGTCGCGGTCTTGACATCGTATCGAGATAGGCCTTGTAGGTCTTCTGCTGCGCCGGCTGGAGTCGTCGACGCTGGGACCGTGATCCAAGAACACTGACCACCGGCAGGCGTTCCAGCAGATTCGGCACGCCGCCTTCGTGATCGGAATGATGGTGGGTGATCAGCAGATAATCGATACGCTTGACGTGCCCCAGCTTGGCCGCCTCGGCGATGCGGTCCGCGTCGCGTCCGCTGAAGCCGGCATAGCCGGTGTCGATCAGCAGGGCTGGCCGGAAGGCGAAACCAGCAGCGTCGACTGGCCGCCTTCGGTATCGATGAAGAAAATTTCAAGATTCCGGCGCGAGCACGGGTGCGCCGGTGGCAGAGAAGTCCGGCAAGCAGCAGCGCGATGGTACTGGTTCGCATCCAGTTCGATGCTAACGCCATGGCGGGAACAGATTCAAGTAACGTATCGTACATATAGATAGACGATTCCTGATGCCTTATTGCGTCCAATGCGGAACCCAGGTCGGTGGCGCCGATAAATTCTGCGCGAAATGCGGCTCCCGACAGGCCCAAGCCGCGGCAAGCTCGGGGTTCGCATCCACGGGAGCGTCCCATCCCGATTTTGGCGCGGCGATCAGCAACCGCAACGCGTCTCTGCTGTGCTATATCCCGATGGTCGGATGGATCGCCGCGATTGTCGTGCTCGCCAGCGAGCGATTCCGCCAGGAAACCCAGGTGCGCTTCCACGCCTTCCAGGGCCTGTATCTTTTCGTCGCGTGGCTATTGGTCGAATGGGTGGTCTCACCGGCGCTCTACATCACCGATTGGGGGCCCGGCTTCGCGTTGCACCGGCTCTTCACGCATGGCCTCCAGTTGCTGATTTTCGCCGCATGGATCCTGATGATCATCAAGGTCAGCCACGACGAAACGTACAAGCTTCCCATCGTCGGCGAATTAGCCGAGCGGTCCGTAAGCGAACAGCGAACCTAACGGCGTTTAAGAAATGTGCTGATACGCCGGAACCGCGTTCCAGGTGCGCTCGACACGCCTGCCCCAGCGCATCGCGAACCATGTTTCGAGGGCGTAATTCACCAGGGTCACGGCGGGTACCAGCGCGAGCAGCGGCGAAAGTAGCGCGGCGGCGCGCCGCTCGCGAATCAGGTCGGCGCCGATCTCGAAGATAGCGCGGGTCAGTCTCCAATAGTCGCCGGAATCGCCGATCGCGATGCTTTTGCCCTGTTTCAGGCCCGATAGAAATTCGGCGCGATTCCGCGCGCCGGGCACGGCGGTCCAGGTGCGGCCGGCGCTCGCCAGCGTATGGGAGTCGCTGCCTCCGATGGCGATCTTACCCGCCTTTGTGGCGAACGCCGCGGCATGGCGATTCGCGGCAGCGATCATCTGTCCATTGCGCGTCTCCACCGCCGGAAAGCGCGCGACGAACTCCTCGAAATCGCTGTCGGCGCGCGGCCCGGTCAAACCGGAGAAGACGTGATTCACGCTGAACAGCAGCTGCTGCTCATCCAGGTAGGCGAGCAGCGACGCCATATCGTCCCGCCGGCGCTGCAAATCCGTGTGATGACGCTCCTCGATGTCGTACACGCCCATGTGCAGTTGCGTTCCACTGGTGGTGGTACAGCTCACTTCCTCGCTGAGGAAGAAATCGCCGATGGCGGCGCAACGGCTCGACGGCGTCGATCGAATCGTGATCGGTGACCGTCACCAGGTCCATTCCGCGCCGTTTCAGCGTGTCGTACAGCACTGGGGCGGGTCGTTATAGCTTTCCCGGCAGATCCGGTTGAGCAGCGGCACCGTGCACATGCCGGAGTGGACGGTGTGGACGTGCAGGTCGCACTTCATGGGCCCTTTATAACAATGGTTTGTTACAGTTCGAGGTTCCGTCAAAAAACATTTGTTACATATTGTGTTTTTTAGCGAGTTCGTGAAATAAAGTGAAACTACCGGTCGACTCCCCGGTCGCGAACGGAGTGCCTCGTGGACGCCAGCGACCTACCGAGCCGCGCGCGTCAGCGAGCGATCGACCCTTTAATGCTCTAGCGATGGAACTCGACGAACGATTCCGCTCCCGGCTTGCCCAGATAGCGATCGAGAAGATTGCGGCTCATGCGCGTAAGGTCGACCATCACCAGGCCGTCGACCACGTCCGAAAACCGGCGTCGACGTTGAACGCCAGAATCGCCCGCCGACGTTCAGATACTGGCGCACCAGCACCGGCACGCCTTTGCCGTCCGGTTCCAGATCGGCGACCACGTCGGAGAGCTCCTCGACGTCTGCGACCAGGGAGCCGAGCAGTTCCAGGTCGCATCCGTCGCCGGCGATTGGTCCGGAATCCTTTCGCTTGGGCTCGACCAGGGCGGCCAGCGGATGCTTGCCGCGGTGGGCGTTCGAGATAGGAAACCATCAGGGTCCGCGAGGCCCGGTTGTATTCGCGGCTGATGCTCACCGGCCGAACAGCACGCGATATCGCGGATTCCGCGCCACGTAATGACCGATTCCGCTTCCACAGCAGCAGCAGCGCGACGTAGCTCTCGCTGATACTCCGGCCGCACGAAGGAGCGGCCGAATTCGAGCGCCGGATGGAATGTTTCCAGCAGGCCCGGACGAAAACGGAACAGCGTGCTGGTATAAAGATCGCGCGCGCGCGTTTCGACCGAATCCGTTCCCGCCAGCCGATACGCGCCCACCACTTCGCTGCGTTTTCGGATTCCAGATCCACAGATGCTGGTAATGCGGCGTCGAACCGGTCCAGATCGAGCGATCGTCCGGTACCTTCGCCGACGCCTCGAAACGCAATCTCCCGCAATCGTCCGATTTCGCGCAGAATGTTCGGAATCTGCCGGGAGCCGCGCGAAATAGACCGATAATCGCCGCTCTCGATCAGCATCTGTTCCGGACTCAAGCGCGGCGATCTCGGCGCGCATCCTCCCAGGGTCGACCGCGCCCGCGATCGGCTCCGATTCTCGTCCTCGCGTCAAGGGTTCGCCGCCATTCTTTTTCGCGCCGCGCGCGCTCAGGACGTGCGTGCGGTGCCGAGAGTATGCTCGGTCGCGTCGCCCGCGACCCGGCGTCAGCCGCTCCGGCGCGAATCGGCTGGCCGATCGAAACCCGAATCGTCCGGCCTCGTTTGTTGAGCAGTTCCCGCGGCAGCAGCGCGGTTCGGAGGCCGGGATGGATCGAGCCCCGCCATCTGAAATCCGGCCCGTTGGTTCCATGAAAGAAGGCCGGCAGCGAAGCCGCGCCGGTCATCTGGATCAGCCGCGTCGACGTTTTCGTTCCAGGCGGGGTCGGCGATCTGACAATGTCGAAAGCTGAAGCGACGAGACTTCGCCCGCCGGGAAACGTCATCAGCATGCCGCCGCGATTCAGCCAGTCGACGGCCTGCGCGCAGCGATTGCCAGTTTGCGCGCGCCGCGCCGCCGAACGGATCCACCGCGATGACGTAATCGCGCAAGCGCCGGCACTGCCGCCAGGAGCGAATTGGCCAGGATCTTGAAATCCGGCCGCACGCGCGCCAGCAGCGCCGCCAGAATCGCGCCTTCCACCAGCCCGAACGGGATGATTGGCGACCACCACCACGGGCCCTTTCGCGGGAATCCGGCGCAAGTCCTCGGTCCACACATTCGCAGTGCACGCGAGATCGCGTCGAGAAACTTCGCGAACACTTGCGGCCCGCCGATCCGCGCACTGCCACCGGTCCAGGCGCGGTCGAGCTCGTCCGGGCAGCAGAAATCCGTTCACCAACTTTCCCGCGACGGCGGCGGGTGTCCGCTGCAGCATGGCTCCGCGCGGCGTCAAAGATGCCTGCTGATCTGGTAGCCATGTTTCCTCCGGCCACAGAATAGGGAGTACACGTAAACAATCGATGTCGGAATGAGTGACGTAAGTAACGGATCGCGGTACGAACGGGTTCCGCCGGGATTCATGCGATCCTCAAAGGAAATCGTGCGCCGCGCCCATCGCTCATCCCGGCCGCTTCAGAATCGTCTCCATCGGAGGCGGCAACGGGCCTCTCCACGCTGCTGCGCGGGCTGAAGCGCTATGCCAAGGCGGAGAAGGCGCCCTGGACATCACGGCGATCGTCACCGTGACCGACGACGGCGGCAGTTCCGGCCGCCTGCGCCGCGAATTCGACGTGCTGCCGCCCGGCGATATCCGCAACTGCATGGTGGCGCTTTCCGAAGATGAAACGCTGCTGTCGACGTCTGTTTCAATACCGTTTCGTCAGCGGCCGCGGACTCAAAGGCCACAGCTTCGGCAATCTGTTTCTCACCGCGATGACGCATCTGACCGGCGACTTCGGCCAGGCGGTGAAGCTTTCCTCCGAGGTGCTGGCGGTGCTGGGGCGGATCTATCCATCGACCGCCGCCAACGTCGTTCTGGAGGCCACGCTCGCCGATGGCACGCAGGTGCCGGGCGAAACGCGCATCAGCCGCAGCAGGTCGCCGAATCGAACAGATCGAGCTGCGGCCGCGCCGCCCCAAGCCGCTGGCGGAAACGCTGGAGGCCATCGCCAGCGGCCGATCTGATCACGCTGGGCCCCGGATCGCTGTTCACCAGCGTGATTCCCGAACCTGCTGGTGGACGGAATCCCGCAGCGCCATCGCGCAGTCGCCGGCGCTGAAAGCGTACTTCGTCAACCTGATGTCGCAGCCCGGCGAGACGACCAATTTCCGCGCGTCCGATCACGTGGCGGCCATCCTGCGGCACGCCGGTCGCGCCTGCAGACGGTCGCTGATGGACGTGTGCGTGGTCAACACCAGGCCCATCGCGGGGAGCTCTGCGACCGCTATCAGGCGCAGTGCCGCGCAGCCGGTGGAGAACGACATCGAAAACCTGGAGCGCATGGGCCTGCGGGTGATCGGCGTCGATCTGCTGCGCATGGCCGGACAACGCCGCAGGAAAAGATCCGCCACGATCAGGGCGTCATCGGCGCGGTGGCGCTGGAACTGGCGCAGAAGGGCCGACGCGCAAACTGAAGCTCACATCATGAATACCAACTGTCGTCATTCTGGCCGCGGGACTGGGAACCCGCATGCGATCGAAACGCGCCAAGGTGCTGCATCGCGCCGGCGGACTCGGCGCTGGTGGAGCACGTAGTGGCCGCCGCGCGCGCGGTTGCGCCGCCCGATCGTATCGTCGTCGTGACCGGTCATCAGGCGGACGAAGTCGAGGCGCTGCTTGCCCCGCTCGGCGTTGCGCTTCGCCCGCCAGGAACAGCAGAAGGGCACGGGTCACGCGCTGGCGTGCTGCGCGCGAGCGTGGCTCCGGACGATGGCGGACTGCTGATGGTGCTGTACGGCGACACTCCGCTGCTCTCCGCGGCGACGCTGACGCGCCTGCGCGATCTGCAAGCCGAATCGGACGCCGCCGCGACTCTGATCACCACCACGCTTGCCGATCCCACCGGGTACGGCCGCGTGATGCTGGACGCCGACTGGCGACGTGCGCGCCATCGTCGAAGAGAAAGCCTGCACCCCGGAACAGCGCGCGATCGATCTGATCAACTCCGGTATCTATTGCTTCCGCTCCGATCTGCTATGGAAGCACATTGGCGAAATCGAGCCGAACAATCCGGCGCGTGAATATTATCTGACCGACATGGCGGAAATCCTGTCGCGCCACGGGCATGCGCGTGCAGCCGATGCACGTGGACGACGCCGAGCGAGCTGCTCGGAATCAACACGCGCGTCGAGCTGGCCGATGCCGACCGGCTTCTTCGCCGCCGCAAGGCCGAGGAGCTGATGCTCTCCGGCGTCACCATCGAACGCCCGGAGACCGTCACCATCGACGCGCAGGTGCAGGTGGGCACCGACACCGTGATCGAACCATTTACGCGATTGCTCGGCACCACCGAAATCGGCGAGGATTGCCGCATCGGAGTGGGGTCGATTGTCGAGTCGTCCGATCCTGGCCGAAGGCGTCGTGATCAAGCCGTATAGCTTGATCGCGGATTCGCGCGTCGATCAAGGCGCGCAAGTGGGTCCCTTCGCGCGCCTGCGAATGAACGCGCGAATCGGAGCCGAAGCGCGCGTCGGAAATTTCGTCGAAGTGAAAAAGAGCCGTCTGGGCGCAGGCACGAAGAGCCAGCACCTGGCTTATCTGGGCGATGCCGATATCGGCGAGCGCGGTGAACATCGGAGCCGGCACCATCACCTGCAATTTCGACGGCAAGAAGAAGCACGAGACCCGCATCGGAGACGGCGCCTTTGTCGGCAGCAATTCCACGCTGGTGGCGCCGGTGGAAATCGGCGCGGAGAGTTACGTCGGCGCCGGAAGCGTGATCACGGATTCGGTTCCGCCGCGCACGCTGGCGCTAGGCCGCGGACGGCAGGTGGTCAAACAGGATTGGCTGGCGAAGCGGAAAGATTCAGCTCCGTCCTGAGTTACTTTTTCTGCTGCGAAGTCCGGACCACGATGAGGGTCGCGGTGTCGCCAGTGTCATCGGTCGAATAACGGACCGTGACGCGAACTTTCATTTTCAATTTGCCTTCTACTTTCGTGTCCGGAGTGATCCGGAACGATCTGTTTTCGGTCTTCCCGGAAACTTTTCGCGACACCGATACTTTGATCGGTGTGATCTCAGTGACTGACCCGGCGAAAAACGTGTCGACTTGCTTGGGAGGAACGGAGGGCGAATCCTGCTGAGCGGCCGCGGCCCCTGCGAACATCATCAACCACAGGGTGAGGAGTGCTGCACTTCGAGCCACGGTCACGAGAATCATCAAACTCCCGAATGCATTATCTCACTCGAAAATGAATCTTCTTTCACAATTTCAGAGCACCAGAACGGGGTGATACAGGTGCGGCAGACGCGCCTCGCCGATGGCTATCAGGTCGCCTTGCGGGGTGACGGCCTTCACGTAGCGAGCCCCTTTGCGGGATTGAAACGGGGACACCCGGAAATCGCGGCCGTTGCGGATCTGGCCGGCGGTGATGGAATCGACCAGCTCCATCGGAAAATCGGGCAGCAGTTGAGCGGCGGGAATAATGGCTTCTTCGATGCGGCCCTGAGTGGCCAATTCCGCGAGCTGTTCCAGGGTCCTGGCCGCGTCGATTTTGAAATCGCCCGAGGCCACTCTGCGCAGCGTCCGAAGGAAAGCCCCGCAGCCCAGCGCCTGTCCCGCTTCATGGGCGATGCTCCGCAAATAAGTGCCCGCCGAACAATGCACCCGGACCTCGGCTTCGCAGCCCTCGATTCGCAGAATTTCGAGCGAATAAACCTCTACCCGAACGGGCTTCAGCTCCACCGGCTGATTTTTTCGCGCCAGCTCGTATGCGGGACGTCCGGCGATCTTCTTGGCCGAAACCGCCGGCGGTGTCTGGTCGAACTCGCCGCGGAATGAATCGAGGATTCGCTCCAGGGATTCCCGATCGAGCGTCACCTCGATCTCCGGCGACACCGGCTTCCCGTCGGCATCGTACGAGTCGGTCGCGTAGCCGAAGTGGATTACGCCTTCATAGATCTTGTCGTTGCGGGTGTAAAACTGGGCCAGCCGCGTTGCCCGGCCGATCACCAGCGGCAGAACGCCGGTCGCCGCCGGGTCCAGCGTCCCCAGATGTCCCACTTTTTTGGTTCCGGCGATGCGCCGAACCTTGTTTACGACATCGTGCGAGGTCCACTCGCGCGGCTTGTCAACTACGATCACGCCATCCACTTACTCAATCTAACAGGCTTAATCAAACCAGGTTGATTTGAGAGACGGATCGAGCCGCGCGGTGGGCGCGATTATTGGCCTGACGGGACCTCCGCCGGAACGCGGAATTTCTTCAAATGGTCCGAGTTCTGGAAGAAATATACGTTGCCCGCCTTATCGATACCCACTACGGCACCGGCCTTGTCGATTTCCCGCCCGTTCACCGGATCGATGGCCACTCTGCTGGCCGGATCGTCGGTCAGCTGCTTGATGCAATCCTCGCAACAGCCGTAGTATTTCCGGCCGTCGATGACCACTTCTTTCTGCGGCTTGTCAAAATGCTTCTTGTTGATGAAGCAAACGTACTTCGCATTCACCTGTTTCAGTTTCTCGCCGCTCGAAGCAGCCAGTAATGTGACTCCCAGCGTTGCCAGGATGATCGGAAATGCCAGCAGTCTCTTAGAGAACGCCATAGTAGCCTCCTGATTGGAAAGCGGATGCACTCCGCGGGCCGATGAGAATACGTCTGAAATCAGTGTCTTCCGGCACCGCAGGCAGACTCTCTTGCGCCAAATCCCTCAGCCATCTGCGCTACCCTAAGGAATAAGACTCGGTGGAAGAAGAAGTCCTCGGTAAAGCCTACGACGGCCGTTTGATGCGGCGGCTGGTCCGTTACCTCCGGCCCTATCGGGGAACGGTGGTGATCTCGCTCGTTTTCCTGCTGGCGCAATCGATGGCGCAGGTGATCGGGCCGCTGCTCACCGAGTTGGCCATCGACCGTTATCTGGTCCACCCCGAGCATCCCCAAATCCCGCTGTTCCACGTTCGTTGGACCACTGGCTCGCCGCCGACGTCTGGACCGGACTCGCGCAGATCTCGGCGCTCTATCTCGCCGCGCTTCTGATCGGATTCGCTGTGCGAGTTCGCCGAAACCTATCTGATGCAGCGTACCGGCCAGTTCGCCATGCTCGATCTGCGCCGCGAACTGATGGAGCACCTGCAGAGCCTCGATGTTGCCTACTACGACCGCAATCCGGTGGGCCGCATGATCACTCGCGTCACCACCGACGTCGACGCGCTTGAATGACCTGTGGGCCTCCGGACTGGTTACGATCCTCGGCGACATTCTCGTGCTCGAGCTTCGTCGTCGTGGTGATGCTGCGGCTGAGCCCGGGCATGACTGCGCTTGCATGCTGGCTGGTGACTGCCGTTGGTGGTCCTCGTCACCGTCGCGATTCCGCCGCACGGTGCAGCAGAGCTACCGGCGCATCCGCGTCGCCATCGCGCGCATCAACTCGTATCTTCAGGAACACGTCAACGGCATCGCGGTGCTGCAGCTGTTCAATCGCGAGCAGCGATCAGCCGCCAGGAATTCGACGCCATCAATCGCGATCACATGGAGGCCTATCAAGGACGCGATTCAGGCCTACGGCTGGTTCTATCCGGTGGTCGAATTTCTGGGGATGCTGGCGCTGGCGATGCTGCTCGCCTACGGAGGATTCCGCATTCGAGCGGGACGCCTTTCTCTCGGCGTTCTGGTCGCGTTCTTTCAATACGGGCTGCGATTTTTCCGGCCGATTCAGGACCTGAGCGAAAAGTACAACATCCTGCAATCGGCCATGGCCGCGAGCGAGCGCATCTTTAAACTGCTCGATACGCCCGCCGCGATCGGTTCTCCGCCGAGCCCGCATCCGTTTCCGGAAGACCCCGCGGCGGTCGAATTCGATCACGTCTGGTTCGCGTATAACGCCGAGGACTGGGTCCTGCGCGACGTCAGCTTCCGCATCGAACCCGGCGAGACGATCGCCGTCGTCGGCCACACCGGCGCGGGCAAGACCACGCTCACCAGTCTGCTGCTGCGCTTCTACGATATCCAGCGCGGGTCGCATCAAAATCGGCGGCATCGAATTCGCGAGTTCGCTCTCGACGATCTGCGCCGGCATTTTGGCAGTCGTTCTGCAGGACCCCTACCTGTTCACCGGCAGCGATCGATTCCAACATCCGCCTGGGCACGGAATGGATCGAGCCGGCAGGCCGTCGAAGAGGCGTCGGCGCAGGTCAATCTGCTGGAATTCGTCGAATCGCTTCCCGAGACGATTCGCCCAGCCGGTGCGCGAGCGCGGCAACGGATTTTCCACCGGCCAGAAACAACTGATCAGCTTCGCGCGCGCGCTGGCGCACGATCCGCGCTTCCTGATTCTGGACGAAGCCACCTCCAGCGTCGACACCGAAACCGAATTTCGCGTCCGCGACGCGCTGGCCCGCATGGTCGAAGGCCGCACCTCGCTGGTGATCGCGCATCGCCTCTCCACCATCCAGCGCGCCGACCGGATTTTCGTCATGCACAAAGGCCAACTTGCGCGAAAGCGGCACGCATCAGGAACTGCTCGCCCAGCGCGGCATTTATTGGAAGCTGTACCAACTTCAATATCAAGGACCAGGAAATTATGGCAGAGTCTGCAAGTTTCCCGATCGGAAAGTTTTCGTTCCCGCATTCCATAACGACGGACCAGCGGCAAGCAGTGGATCGCTGACTCGCCGAAGCCCCGGCAAGCTCCGGGCCGCGGTCGCAGGCTTTGACGGAAGCGCAACTCGACACCCCCTATCGCGCCGGCGGCTGGACCGTTCGCCAGGTGGTCCATCACGTCCCGGACAGCCACATGAACGCCTACATCCGCTTCAAGCTGGCGCTGACGGAGAACGAGCCGGTCATCAAGCCCTACGACGAAGCCGCCTGGGCCGAACTGCTCCGATAGCGCGACACGCCGGTCGAGACGTCGCTCACGCTGCTCGAAGCTCTGCATGACCGGTGGGTGCGTCTGATGCAGGCCATGAGCGACGCCGACTTTCGCGAGCAACTTCCGCCATCCCGAGCGTGGCGTGGTTCGCGCTCGAAGCAGAACCTCGCGCTCTACGCCTGGCACGGCAAGCACCACGTCGGTCCATATCACTGTCCTTCGGTTAAATGGCGCGACCGCGCAAATCGAAAATACGGCATGCGACCCGCCTCGCGCCAGAGACCTCGGCATCATCGTCGGAACGCTGCCCACCGGCCCGCTGAACGCCATCACCGACGTCGCCGGCGTCCGCGTCGGCCACGCGACGCTGAACCGCGGCGCCAACATCCGCACCGGTGTCACCGCGATTCTGCCGCACGCGGAAATCTGTTTCGCGAAAAAGTCGCCGGCGCCGTGTTCATCGGCAACGCCTTCGGCAAGCTGGTCGGCTCGACGCAGGTCAACGAACTGGGCGAAATCGAAACGCCCGATTCTGCTCACCTCCACGCTCAACATCTTTCGCGTCGCCGACTGCGCTGATCGACTATATGCTGTCGCTCGACGGCAACGCGCAAGTCCGCTCGATCAATCCGTTGGTCGGCGAAACCAACGACGGCGTGCTGAACGATATTCAGGGCCGCTACTCCGGTCACGACGAAGTGTTCGGCGCGATTCAGAGCGCCAGATCAGGTGCGGTCGAAGAAGGCTGCGTCGGCGCGGGCACCGGCACCATCGCGTTCGGCTGGAAAGGCGGCATCGGAACGTCCTCGCGCAAGGTCGGCGAACTACACCGTCGGCGTGCTGGTGCAATCGAACTTCGGCGGACGCCTGACCATCCTCGGAGTGCCGATCGAGCGCCCGCGCGCAGCCTGCAAGACCGGCCGCGCGCGACGGTTCCATCATGATGATTGTCGCCACCGACGCGCCGGTCGATTCACGCAATCTGCACCGTCTGGGCGCGCGCACCATGATGGGGCTCGGGCGCACCGGCTCCGCCGGATCGAACGGCAGCGGCGATTACGCCATTGCGTTTTCAGCACTTCGCACAACCTCGAAGCTGCTTTCGAACGATGAGGTTTCTCGCGCTGTTTCCCGGCCGTGATCGAAGCGACCGAAGAAGCCATCTACAACTCGCTGTTTCGCGCCGAAACCACCACCGGAAATGGAAGAACCGTGGAGGCGATTCCCATCGACTCCACGGTTCAGTTGTTAAAACGTCGCGGCGTGATTCCCTAAAGAGCTAGAAGTCGAGCCGCAATCCCATCTCGATCCATCGCGCCGCATTGGTGCGATTGATCGGCGCGAACGTCGCGTTAATCACTCCGAAAGTCGCCGGACTGGCGATGTTCAAGGTCGGATTCTGGAAATTCTGGTGATTGAAAATGTTGAAGAAATCAGCCGAGAATCCTAGTTTGATTTTGCCTTCGGGAGTCAGGTTGGTGGTTTTCCCGAAGCGCATATCGAAGTTCCAGAAGGGCAAGCCGTACATCGGATTGGCGCTTCCGGTGCGTCCGGTCGAGGAGAGCTGCACGTAATTGAATCCGCAGTAGGCAGCGCCCGGGTTGCTGAAGATATCCTGCGCGAGGCCCGATCCCACACCCTGGTTGAGAGCGGACCCGCCCACGGTGGTGTTGAAGAGAGAGTTGCTGCAGGACGAAGAGGATACGCCCCGGTTGAACCCGGTCGAGGGTAAAGCTCCCGTCGGCACCATATAATCGGTGGCGCCGATGACGGAACTGCCGCCGCCCCAAACCTGGCTGCCTTCCGTCACTTTCAACGGCACGCCGGTCGACGCGGTGATAATCCCTGACGTATACCATCCGCCGATGATGTGATCGACCACCGATCCGCCGTGGACCAGGTGTCCTTTTCCGGCGGGGATATCGTACTGGTAATACGCGTTGAACACATTGCGCCGGTCATAGCTCGAAGGGCCATACTGCACGCTCGGATTGAAGCTGTTCGAATAGAATCCGGCGTTGTTCTGGTTGGACAGACCGTCGTCCAGGGCCTTCGAGTAGGTGTAATTGCCGCTCACCGTGAAGCCGTGCGAGAGACGCTTGCTGATGGTCAACAGCCCGGCGTTATAGTTGGCGTACCCGATGTAGGTGCGCATGAACTCCACTTGCGCCTGATCGCTGTCGTAAGCCTGAAGACCCAGGCCGCGGCGATACGTATCCAGATTCAGGAACAGACTGCCAACGTTGCCGGCCGTAAAGTTGGCTTTATTGGCGCCGGCGATGTAAGCGGTCGCACTGGCGGCACCCTTCGATGCCGCGAGTCCCGGAAACTGGTTTTCGAACCAGGGTTGGACGGGAGCGGCTTGCCCCTGGCGCAAGGCGTTGGCCACTGCGTCATACGCCTGGGCGAACGATTGCTTCGAGGTCGAGTCGACGAACATGTACGGCGCGGAATTGAGATTCACCGCTTGCGGCAGATCGCGGGACATGCGTCCCACATAGGCCGCTTCCAGAATGATTCCGCCCGGCAGCTCGCGCTGCAAACTGAAGTCGAAGTTATAGCTGCGACCGACCTTGGTATTCGGATCCACCTGGAACGAAAGGGTTTCCTGACCGACACCGGGAATCACCGGCGAAGTGGCGGCCTGGGGAACCGGAAGCGGCAGTGTCCCGTCCGTTCCCACGCGGAACGACGAGAGCCCGGGGTTGGCAGTGCCGGCCGATGCATTACAGCCCGCGCCGCCTATGCCGGTCGCAGTGCAGCCCGGTGCCGTGACCAGAATGGTCTGATCGAAGCCGATGCCCAGCATCGGGATTTCGACGCTCTGCACGGTGTTGGAGCGATCGTAAACCATCGCGAAGCCACCGCGTATCACGCTCTTGTGATCGCCGAACAGCGTGTTCAAGATCCCGCTCTTGGCGCTCGGATTCCATGCCAGCGAAGCGCGCGGCGCGATATCGCCATAATCCGTGCTGTACACCGCGCGGTGGGCATCGCCCACCGGCTGGAAGCCGAAGGTCGGATTGTAAACCTGGCCTTGCAGCGCCGCGGTCTGCTTCTGCTGTAGGAAAGCCTCGCCCGAAATCGGCGCGCCCGTGCCCGCGTCGATCATGATGGTCTGCAGGTTATTCGCCTCGGTCGGAGCCGCCTGCCACCCATAGGAAAGACCGTAGTACAGCGTCAGGTCCGGGCGGATGCGATAGGAATCCTGCACATAAAAATAGGTCGCCCATTGCGTGGTGTTGTCGCGAATATAGGTGCCGAGTGGTTGCGGTTGAAGCTGTGAATTGCGGACGGCCAGGACGTTGACGTTATCCACCAGCCCTAGAGACGATGCATAATAACGGCCCCAGTTGGTCAACTGGCTCGAGGGGACGCAATTGGCGGTGACCGAACCGCCGCAGGTCAGCGGCGTGTCGGCGGTCGGAATGGTGAGATAAGTGGTCGCGTCCACCGTCGCCACCAAGGACGTGATGGAACCGATCACTTTGTCGGCGCGGGCGTGGGTGAAGCCGATATCGTTCACCTGGACGCCGTATTGGATCTGATGCTTGCCCCAAACCTTGGTCATGTCATCCAGATACTGCCAGTCCTGGCTCCAGTTGCCCTGGAAACGCGCCCGCTGGGTATCCATATCGATCGGCGAATCGATGAAGCTACTGACGCCGCTGCCCACCAGAAGCGCGATGGGTCCATCGGCGGTTTGCGTCCCGGGAATATTCAAAATGCCGGCGGCTTTGCTCGGCGGAGTGGCGTTGGTTTGACCAGTGTCGCGAACCCAGCCAACGCGCGCGATGTTCAACAGAGTCGGCGAAATCTGCCAGGTGAGCTGAGCGCTGGGAACCATGCCTCGCTGCGGCGTAGTGATGGCCGACGAGGGGTTCCCGTTCACGATCGAAATATCGTTCGACGCTACCGTGTCGCTGCGATAGTAGGTGAACGTTCCGTTGAACGTCAGCTTGTCCGTAATCATGTGATCCAGCCGCAGCACGCCGTAGTCCGTCTTGATCGGAGTCGCCAGATTGGCGAAATAGCTGCCCGTATTGAAGCCGTCGCCGCCACCCGTCAGGTTCGGCAAAGGCATCTGAGCCCACTGCGCCGCAACCGACGGATTGAGACCCAGGCCGCGCGGGTCGCATGCGGAATTACCCGCCGCTCCACAGACACTGGAGTTCTTCAGGTTGAACTGCTCGATGGTGTTGTTCGGACCTGCAAACTCGACGATTCCCTGCCGCAAGGTCGCGGTGGGAACGGTGCGGGTTACTTGAGCCACGCTTTGGAATCGGCGCCCTTCGTAGTTGCCGAAGAAAAAGGTCTTGTTCTTCTTGATAGGCCCGCCCAGGCGCGCGCCGAAGCGGTTGTCATGGATAATCGCCTTGGCCAGGCCCTGATGATTGTTGTCCCAGGTGTTCGCGTTCAGATCGTTGTTCTGGAGGTACTCGTAAACGGCCCCGTGAAAATCGTTCGAGCCGCGGCGTCCGATCAGAGTCACCTGTCCGCCCGAGGCGCGCATCAATGTTGCGCTCGGGTTCGCGACGTTGGCGCGAAACTCCTCCACGCTGTCGGCCGGCGTCGGGATCGAGGTATTGCCGGCGACTACGTTCTGCGTGATATCGATGCCGTCGAGGGTGACGGTATTCTGATCGTCGATCGCGCCGCTGACGCGCATATTCAATCCGCTGGTGCCGCTGGTGCTGCTCGGCGAGGTCCCGGGCTGGAGCCCGAGCAATTCGGTCGCGTTGCGCTGCAACGTGGGCAGGCGCAGGATGCTTTCGGTGGAAACGACGTTGCCGATCTGAGCGTCCTGCGTTTGCAGGGCGGCCGCCGCGGTCGCGTTCACCTCTACCGTTTCCGTTTCGCCGCCAACTTCGAGCTTGATCGTTTCGCTGGTCGTCTTTTCTACTTCCACTGCCAGGTTCGAAACCGTCGCGGTCCGGAATCCGGTCATTTTCACCGTGATGGTGTAAATTCCGGGGTTGACCGCGGGAAACGTGAATCCGCCCGATCCATCGCTGGTTACGGCCTGGGCGGCATTGGTCCCGTTGTTGATGAGCTGCACCTGGGCCTTCGGCACCACCGCGCCGGTCGCGTCCGTCACCGTTCCGACCACTTTCCCGGTATTCAAAGTCTGCGCATTCGCGGTGGTCAGGATTGCGGGCGACAGACTCAGAGCCAGCATCGCCAGCAGCAGCGCGCCCGGAACACGAAACGGTAAAGCCGGCGAACGCCGCGCCAGCTTGAAAACGCTCAGAATGTTTTCCAGCAACAAACCCATGATCCCTCTTTTGTTTTAGAAAAAATCGAGAATATTCGAGGCAGTCGGCGGTAAATCGCCCCCCCTCGCCCCTTTAGCGAATTGCTTGAAAATCGAGTCCCAACAATCGAAACCGAATTGGGTTGAGAATACTACAGGTTGTGTCAATTTTCAAGACAAAAACGAGAAAAAGACCCACGGGACTGTGGGTCCGGAGCGGCGCGCGCTTCATTTCGCGCAAGAATGATAATCGTGTTCTGATTCTTTAATTTACGTAGGTCTTGGCAAAGGTGCTCAACCCGATCGCATCCACTTTGTCCTTGACGGCGCGGAGCGCTTGTGGATCCGTCAAAGGCCCGATCAAAACGCGGAAGATTTTCTCGTTGGGACCTGGAGCGACGAACGCGGGCAGGCCATGCCGGCGGAGTCCTTCCGCCAGAACGTCGGCAATTCCCCGCTCGACAGCGCCCATTTGCAAATACGTCGCGTGGACTGTGGGATTCGCAAACAGCGGCGCTTCTCCGGCCGTTGAAGGAGCGGGCGCCATGGGTTTCGGCGCAACCGGCGGAGTCGCGACCTGGGCGCGCGGTGCCGGTGGCGCGGGAATCGCCAACGACAAGGTGATCGCCGCGGGAGCGTCGGGTGTCGCCTCTTTTCCTGCCAGATAAGCGAACGATGCGAACGTCACCAGGACCACGGTCGCGACGAACAGGAGGCTAGCCACCTGACGGCGTCCCAACACAATCTCGAAGTCGCCCGATTCCAGTTCCGGGGAGGCTTCGACGGGAGCGGAAATTTCGGTTTCCGACGTCACCATGTTCAACATAATGCTCATCTATCGGCCGCCGGAGCGATTTTCTCCAGTACTCAGGGCGTCTTGGTCCCATCGACGGCCCCGTGCAGGATTCGCGCTCGTCCCTCTATCCTCGCGGCTTCAGAGGGTTTACGCATCTTCCGCAGCAGGGCGGCGTATTGATCCAGGGTTTCGGCGAGCAGCGCCGGCCGGGCATCGGCATCGGTCGCCTCCGCGTTTCGGGCGGTCACCTGCCGGTCGAGCGTGGCGATGGACATTTTATAGAGCGCCTCGGCCTCGGGGATGCGGTCATGTTCCGTCAGCAGCGCGGCCAATGAATTCAGACTGGTAGCGAAATCGATGGCTTTGGCGCTCACCAGCTCACGATAGAGCGGCGCTGCCTCCGCGCTGCGGTCTTGCGCGGCGTAAGCACGCGCCACCGAAGCCAGGGCAGCCTGCGCGTCGGCGGCGGATGCGCCGTGGACTTTCTCGCGAATGAACAGCGACCGGCCATAGCAGTAAGCGGCCTCGGGAAACTCTTTTTCGCCGAAATAGAACCGGCCCAGGCGATCGAGGCTATCGGCCACTTCGATGGTAGAGGCGCCCAAGGAACTTTCCCGAATCGACAGCGCACGGCGAAGCGAGGCTTCCGCGTCGTCGGCGCGCCGCAGTTCAACGTCCGCCTGCGCCAGGCCGTCCAGCGCGGGGAGCAGCGCCGGCGCCGACGCGCCACTGGCATTTTCGATGATCTTCACCGCTCGCGCATAGGGCGCTTCGGCGTCGGAATAGCGCTTTTCGAGGTTCCGCAGATCGCCCAGAGCGATCAGCACCGGCACCAGCCGCGATGAATCGGGTCCCACGCTCTTTTCGATCAGAGTCGCGGCGCGCTGCGCAAACTCCTCGGCCGCCGGATATTTTCCGAGCATGCGATACACCTGCGTTAACCGGTCCATCGGCTCGATGAGCGCCAGGTCCTGGCGCCCTTTGGATGTCTCGATGATTTGCAGCCAGCGATCGTAATAAATCGCGGACTGATCGTATTTCATTTGCGCGAAATTTACACGTCCCAGATCGTTCAAGTCGACGATCAGTTCCGGGCTATTCAGGCCGAGCGAATGTTCGCGCTCCTCCAGCAATTTCGCGTACAGCTTTTCGGCCTCGGCGTACCGGCTTTGGTCGCAAAGAACCTGGGCAGCCCGCCGCCATTCCTTGGTGCGCTGGGGATCGAAGGGCCCGGCGTCGCGGCTCGGCATGACATCGATCGTGTTGGGAAGAGAAGAAGCCTCAAACGAGGGCCGCGCATTCTGTCCGAAAAGCGCCGGAATCACTAGCGTCCAGACAAACAGCTTCATAAAGGATAAGATCGGCTGAATTCACGGCGAAACATAGAGCGGGCGTGGTTTTAATCAGGCTCGCATGGCAGAAATTGCGCACCTTGTGAGCGTATCGGTCAGAACTATTTCGCGCTTAACGCGTCCGCAACACTCCGATGGAGGGAATGGCAACCTTCAATGGCGTCTGCTTCAACGCCGCGGAAAACGGTGTGGCATCCGTCGAAGTGCTGACCCAGATGGTCTGCGCGGGCCCCTTTGCGAATTGCACCTCGACCGGAACGTCTGCGGAGAAATCGTCGTCCACTCCGGTCTGATCCACGGTGCCCGTCAGCCGGACGCCGGTGGCGGCGCGCTTGACCGAATAATGGAGCTTCAAGGATGGGATGCCCGTCGCGTAGACCCAATTGTCAAAGAACTCGTCGATCACTCCGGGTTTGGTTCCGGGTGGTAGAAATTCGCGCGCCAGTGCCTGGAAATTCGCGGTCGAAAAGCTGCGAAATTCATAGCGCCGCCGCAATTCCGCCAGCATTTTGAGGAAACGATCGTCGCCCATCCTGCGGCGCAGCATGTGCAGGATCCATGCTCCTTTTTCGTAGGTGATGGCGCGCCACGCATCGGGAATGCCGCTTGATTCCAGGCGTCCGCCCCAGGTAATGGGGCCCGCCGAATCGATGGTCCGGCCGTCGGCGTTCTTCATGGTGAGATGATCGCGATAGCCGTCGAGCACCTGCTCCATCGCTTTCCTGCCCTTGCGTTTTTCAAGAAACAGCAGCGCGGAATAACTGGACAGCGCTTCCGTCATCCACTCGTCCTGATAGGAACTGGCCGTGACGATGCAGCCCCACCATTGATGCGCGACTTCATGCGCTTCTATCAATTCGGAAAAGAAAATCTGATGCGAGGTGTCGCGCATCGACGGCGGCCGCTCGTCCGGGTTCAGATAGGCCATGGTCGACAGATAGACCAGGCCGGGAAATCCCTGGCCAAATGTGCCGGGAATAGGCGCGACCGTAAGGTTTTTTAACGCCGGCGGTCCAAATTCCGAGGTATAAAATTCCAAAGCAGACGAGACGTCGTCCGCGACGGTGCGCATCCGGGCATTCGGGTCGGGCAAAGTGATGGGTGTGGTCGGTTCCTGCGGCGGAGTGTTGATTCGATAGCGCGGCAACTTCGGCAGGTCGATGCCGGCGGGGACGCCCTTTGGCGTGAGCGCTGCCTCCAGACGCCGGTTCCCGTACACATCCACTTTGTAGCCACCGGCGCTGGTGGAGACCTTTTCATAGTCGCCCAGATTGAAACCGGCCATCCGGACCTTCACCGGAGTTTTCCAATGCGTGGTGCGCACATCGCCGTCGACCCGGTCCTCTACCATATCGCCCACGCTGACCAGCGTGAGCCGCCGGGGATAGTGAAAGGTCAAGTCGTAAGTGGCGAAGCCGTCAGACAGGCGCGGGTACCAATTGGATCGCGCGCCAACGAAAAATACGTTGTTCCCCGCGCGAAGAATCACCGCGCCCTGATGTTCGAACTCGAAATCGTGCTCGCTGCCTGCCGCCAGCGGTTCCGGCGCCACCACTAGAAACGCCGAATTCTCGCTTCCACGCAGCGCTCGCCCGCGCACGGAATCCTGGAAAAAAAGCTCGGCCGGCGAGCCGTCGATTTTCACGGAATCCACCTGCATCGCTTGCGACACTTCGAACGCGAATACGCGCCAGCCGCGGTTTCCGATGCGGATATGGGCGTGGGTGGACGCCTTCATGCGCAGCTCCGGGTCGAGCGTAGCCTCGATCCGGAAGGCGGAGGTGGTGTACCACGGGTCGATTGGTTTCGGCGCTTCGCGCCGGGCGGTCTGCGAAGCAAAGCTGGTCCACACATCGTAGGCCGGGTGCCCGTTTCGCTCATTCAACTGACCCGCGACGATCTGCTCCCGCGCGCGAGGGTCATAGACCATGTCGAAATTTCCCATCCGCCGCCCGCTCATGGCCATGAACAGCATCCCTCCCTTGGGGTCGGGAGCGAGAATGTCCTGGATCATGCGGATTTGAAATCCGTTCTGTACATTGCTCATTACCGGCGACCATTTTTCGGCCAGTACCGGTCCCATGTCCGGCACTTTCCGTCCGGAGCCGTCCTTAGTAATGCGATCGATCAGCGCGCTGGTCGAACCATCGGTGAAAATCATCAACGCCGCTTGAAAGTGTTCGTCCAGGTTCGCGGAGTTGGTGAACTGCGCCAGCGATTGCCGTTCTCCTCGCGTGGGAGGCATCAGGAGCGCTTCGCCGTCGCCGCCTTCCACCTCGGCGGTGAAGACAGCCGACCGCCGCTCGCCCGCAACCGGTTTCGAGAAAATGAGGTACCCGTCGGTCAGGTAGATGCGAATATCTTCTTTTTGCAGGCGGACGTCGCGGACCCGGTAGCACTGGTCGGGATCGAGCGACGCTTCGCGAATGGATCGCGAGAGTTCGGCGGCGGAAGGTCCGGCCGCGAACGCAACACTGACCGAGCAACAAACCAGAATCAGACAACCGCGAGACATCTATAGGATTCAGTGTACTCCGGCGATTTCCGCCCGTGGTCCCGGCCCTTGCCTGCGGGCGGGGCCTATATAATCGCCGATATAATCTAGGTCTGCCCGCCATCACCTTAGCCTCTGCCTTTACCTCGCTCGCCGCGGCGCTGCTGGTGGGCTTTCTGATCGGCGCGCAACGGGAAGAATCGGGCGGCGATCCGGGACTGCGCGATTTCCTGCTGGTTGCGCTCGCCGGCGGCATATGCGGACTGATGGCGAATCCGTACCTGAACGCGGCCGGCCTGGCGAGCATCGCCGCGATTATCGTGGTGCAGCGCTACGTTACGCGGGATAAGCAGATCGGGACCACCACCGAGCTCGCCGCCGTAGCCACCTACCTCCTTTCGCTGCTCGCCGCATCGCCGCAATTCTCCTTCGGCAGACCCATGGCGATCGGGGTGGCGATTATCGTGGCGATGTTCCTTGAAGCTCGCGAACGCCTGCACAAGCTGTTGCGCGAAACCGTTACCGAGCAGGAGTTCAACGCGACACTCGCCTTCGTCGGCGTGGTGCTGGTGATCTATCCACTGCTGCCCACCGGTTCCTATGGACCATTCTCCTTTTTCAATCCCCGGCAGATCTGGATGTTCGTGATTCTGATCTCGTCGATTTCCTACGTCGGATATTTCTTCGAAAAATTCCTCGGCGAAGAACGGGGATTGATCTATACCAGCATCCTGGGCGGACTCGCGTCCACCACCGCGACCACGCTCCATTTCGCCAAGTTGAGCAAGGAACGTCCGGACCAGACGCCAGGGCTTGCCCGCGCCTTCGTTCTGGCGAACACCGTTCAGTTTCCGCGCGCTTTTCTGATCGTGGTGCTGGTAAATCAGCCTCTGGCGATGTTGCTGCTGTGGCCGCTGACCGCGATGACCTTGACCGGAATCGTCGTCGAGGAGGTCCAGCGCCGCTGGCCTCACCGGCCATTGACGACGCTCGAGATGGAGCCGGGCAATCCGTTTCGCATCAAGCCCGCCCTGCGTTTCGGAGCTCTATTTACGGCGGTGGTGTTCATCAGCAAGGCTGCGGCGGCGAAAGTGGGAACTGGGGCGTTCTTTGCGATCGGCCTGCTGGGCGGCCTGGTCGACGTGGCAACGGTGATCGCGCCGGCATCGGATCTGGTGAAGGCGAATCAGTTGACGATGGAAGTGGCGGGAGGGGCGATCCTGCTGGCGCTGGTCTCGAATGCGGTGTTGAAGATAGGAGTCGCGGCGCTGTCGGGAACGGCCCGATTTACGATGCGCGTCACCGCCGCTTTCGCCATTTGGGGGGCCGTAGGCACAGGATTCTGGTTTTTTGTCACCAAAATTTGACGCTGCATCGCGCCTACGCTACGATAAATGTGCGGGGTGGAGCAGTCTGGTAGCTCGTTGGGCTCATAACCCAAAGGTCGAAGGTTCAAATCCTTCCCCCGCAACCAACCAAGATCATTTGTCCGGCCCCAAGACGCGCCCCAGGCCCTAATAATCCGTCGCGGGATTGAACAATTTCGTCGGAAACGTCGCTGGAACCGGCGGAGGCATGATCACCGGATTGGAGCGGCCGGCCTGACGCGAATCGAAGACTACGAATCCGACTCCCGGCGATCCCTTTGGCAGGGAGTAATCGTCCGCCGGATATGCCGCGTTGGCGAATCCTGGATTTTGCACCACACTTTGCGCATCCTCGCCGACGCTTTGCTGCCACCCCGAAAAAGTATAAAACGTCCAGGTCGTCTTATCGTCAGAGCAAGGCGCATTCGGACCGGCGCCAGCGGCCGGCTGCACATGGAAGGCCTTGGCGTCGCTCGCGAAGGCACCGTCCGTTCGCCAGTACAGGTTGCTGTTGAACTGCTCGAAGGAGACGAAGGCGGCCCCGCCGGCGTACGAGCACCCGCCCTGCACGCGGAACGGCGGGTTGGAACCCGACGCGCGGTCGAACAGGAAAAGATTGTTGGTCACGACAAATTCCTCCGGAATCGCCGCCGGAACTCCATACTGATAAGGCGACGTCACCGAGATCATGGAAAGCATCGCGTACGCCAGGATATTGTTCTTGATGATATTCGCCGATTTCGGACCGAACGGCCCATGCGGACTATAAACGGCCGAGCCCGAAACGCGATACACCAGATTGTTTTCCACATCCACCAGGCCGGTATCGTCATCCATGTAAATCCCATCGCCGCCGTAGCCGTTGGCATCCATGATCGACGCGTCGGTCACGTCGTGAATCTTGTTGTTCAGAATCTTGTTGCCCGCCGCCGTGAACACCTCGTTTCCACCGTCGATCCGGATCGACCCGCCATCGTTCATGATTCCCTGCAACAGGTTGTAGACGTGATTGAAGGAGATGACGTTGTTGGCGTTGCCGATGCCGCTCGGCTTGGTAAGATCGCTGATACTCTGCGACGTCGAGATCGCGCAGTGATAGCCGTCGTAAACGTCATTGTGGGTGTAGAGATTGTCGTGCCCCATGCCCTGCCCGATGCCGAACGAAGCGGGAATCATGCGCCCGTAGCCTTCCACCACGTTGTTCTGAACCGTGGTGAACTGCGGCACGTTGGCGTCCGTGTCGGCCATGACGAACGGATTCCCGATCCGCACTCCGATCACCCCGATATCGTAGAACGCGCTGTTCTGGATCACGTTATTGGCGACCACCGCGTTGATATTATTCGCCACGCAATCCGGCGGCGACACGTTGTTCAGGCACGGAATAAACTCCAGGCCGGAGCCCGAGGTCTGCGTCACGATGCCTGAATCGAACGTAATGTGCTGCGAATTCTGGAACGAAACCGCGGCGCTGATGTCCGGCTCCAACTCCATCGATACATGTCCCAGCGGGGGCAATGTGTAATTGTCGTGTTCGAACGTCAATCCCTGGAAAGTCACGTATTGCAGGCTCGAGCCACCAGCACCTGTGGGATCTGCGGAATGATGACGCTGTCCGAGTTCGGATTCTCGCCGCTGTTGGCCAGATAGGTCAACGTCCAGGGAGTGGTGGAATGGTCCAGGAACCATTGTCCCGGCTGCGTGAGTTGATCCTGCACGTTCTCGATCAGGTAGCGGTTGCCGGCGATGAATCCGGCCTCGCTCGCGTTGTTTTGCGAGAAGCCCGTCGGACCGGTCAGATAGACGATATGGTTGGTCGCGTCGATGCAACTCACGCGCAGTTTGGAGGTGCTGAACTGCTCCCATACCGTCAATTCCATGTCGCCCGCCATCGCCGGATTGCCGGCAGTTTGGCTGCAAGAATTTCCTGCCGCCGGCGCCAGATTCTTCCAGGTGTTCGAAATGGGGTCCGCTGGATCGTACTGCAACCGGTCGAAACATTCCCAGCCCAGGTTCGGAATATATACCGAACATGTCGGACTCGGCTGCTGCGCGGGCGGAGGCGGGGCGGTCGCGCCGTTCAGATAAACCGTATTCGCGATCCGATAGTAGGTGCCCAACGGAGAAGCCGCGCTCGCGCCTAATCTGGGCCGCAGCCGCCGCACTCCGTTATAAAACAGATTCTCGAAATACTGGGTCGATGCCGGCAGCGTCGCCTTCCACGTATTCCCTCCGGCATTGGTCCAATTCGGCACCCGCACGCCTCCGCTGAACACCGGCGATTCGCCCGGATAGTTCTGATAAACGACGGGAGTCGACGCCGTGCCGGAATCGGCGGCGGTGAACACTTCGGTGGACGAAAGGTAATAGGTGCCACCGCGAAACTGTACGGCGACCTGCGTTAATCCTGCCTTGCTGATCGATTGCACGGCGGCGCGGGCGCGATCGAAGGTCGCGAATGGACCATCGGTGCCGGCGCTGTTGGGCGCGGCGAGCGTCCCGCTCCAGAGATCGTTGCCATTGGGCGCGACGTAGAACGTTGCGGTGGTTGGCGCGGGCGATGAGCCTTGAATCGTGATCAGCAAATCGGGCGAGGCCTGGCCGCCGCCGTAAGTCGCCACAATGGGCAGGTCGCCGCTGGGAAGATTCAAGGGAAGCACCACGTTGAACTGAAATTCTCCGGGCGCGACCAGTCCCGCGAACGTCACATTCGCCGCGACGCCCCCGACGGTGATCGTCGGGCGCGGCGATAGCTCTCCGGATTGCACGCTGGATCCGTCGACGACCGGAGCGGAGGTGGGTCCGAAGCCATTGGCATACACCAGGATCGTTTCTCCGGGCTTTGCCGGAGTGCTGAAGCCCGGATACAAACTCGCCGGTCCGACGATGCTGTAATCCGAGAAGTGGGTCGCGATCACATACGGCCCGGCGCCGAACACGAAAAACGACGGCGACGTCGGGGCCGCTTTCACCTGGAATCCGGTGCTGACGCCGGCCTTCGTCGTGACCACGACGGTGACTGACGCGGGCATCGAATCGGGCGGAGTCAGGATGTTGATCTGCCCGGGACTGATGTAATAGACGAATGCGTTCTTGGCGTTGACGGTGACTTGGACGCCGTCCAGGTTGGTCGGCATCTGCCCGTTCACGAAATCGGAATCTTGCCACTGGCGAGTGTCGTTGGGCTTTGAGAGATTGGAGCCTTTAATCTCGACCCATGTATTCGGGGCGATGGTGGGGACTTCGCCTTCGGCGTTGGCGACCAGGGAGATGATCGGCACATTTTGGGCGCATAGCGGAAAACAGATCAGCGATCCCGCAAACAATAGAATTCTAGCGTGTAGGGTCAAGTCTGCGTCCTCCCGTCGAGCAGGGCCGGCTGGCGCTTAGGTCCGTCGATATCGCGCCGAGACAGCCGCCACACAAATTCGTCCAAAGGGATTCTATCGCATGACGGAATGCGGTTGGAGGTGAAGGCGGTCCCACACCAGGCTGCGACTTGATACGATTTCTCCCATGCGGGAGATGATGGAGGACCAGAAACACGGCGAAGCATCCGCACTACGGGTCGCAAGCGCGGGACATGCTGTGTTTGCCGCGGTCCTGATCGCCCTGGGAGTTCAAGGATTCATCAAAGGCGATTTCACCACGGTATGGCAGCCTGTGCCGGCCGGTGCGCCTGGGCGCGAGATACTGATCTATCTTTGTGCATCCATCTCTCTCTTAGCCGGCATCGGGCTCCTGTGGAGACGCACGGCAGCCCTCGCCGCCCGAGTCCTGCTCGCGCTTCTCATACTTTGGTTCCTCTTATGGAGAATACGCGGACTCTTCTCGTTGAGTCTGGTAGACGGCACCTGGAGCTGCGGAGAAACCCTGGCGATGATGGCGGCCTCTTGGGTCCTATATGCCTCGTTCGCCACAGGTTGGGATCGACAGCGCTTCGGATTCGCCACCGGAGACCGGGGCACGCGTATCGCGAGAGTGCTCTATGGTCTCGCGCTCATTCCGTTCGGATATGCCCATTTCGCGTACCTCCAGCACACCGCCGACATGGTGCCTGGCTGGCTTCCCTGGCATGTGGGATGGGCGTTTTTCACCGGCGCCGCATTTATCGCGGCAAGCCTCGCGATTCTTTTCAACGTGCTCGCCGGTCTGGCCGCCGCGCTTTCGGCGTTGGAAATGGGCCTGTTCGGGCTGCTGGTATGGGTCCCCGTCCTGGCTTCGGGCCATCCGACCGCGTTCCAGCAAGCGGAAGTCGCGAGCACGCTCGCGTTGACCGCCGCCGGTTGGGTGGTCGCGGATTCCTACCGCGGCCTGAAGCGAAGTGGCGTTCGCGGATGAAACGGACCCTGCCGTTGCCCAAATAAATTGCGGCGTCGACGCTTAAGGCCGAGTCGAATTCGTCCCCGGCAGGCAGACCGCCGACCTGCAGTTATGGGAGTTCGCGGAACCGAGGCTTTCGAGCAGCACCACGGTATCGGGATGCTGGATGCCGTGGGTGCGCGGTCCGTTAGCCATATCGGCCACGGTGTCGCCGGCTCCGGCGGGCGCCGGGAAAACGGTCTGGCCTTCCTGTTGGATGATGCCGTGCGATTTCGCGTGCACGTCGGCTCCTTTGGCCACCAGATACTTCACCAGGTCATTGTTGCCGACATACGCTGCGCCGTGTAGCGGCGTGTAGCCGAAATCGTCCTTAGCGTTGACGTCCATATGCAGCTCGTCCACCATGTACTTCACCACTTCGAACCGCGCGCCGGGGACGATGGCGCTCAACTGATCCTCAAATCCGTAGCCGCACGCGGGAACCAGCGCAGTGGCCTGATGCGTCGTCGGGATGTTGGGATCGGCGCCGTGCGCGATCAGCATCTTCATCGCCGGCAGGTCGTTCGCCTGCGCCGCGCGCCAAAACGCCGTGGCTCCCGGCGAGTCGATCCAGTCGTCGTGGAAACGCCGGAACCAGACCTTCTTTTTGATTCGTACGTTCGGATCGGCGCCCTTGTCGAGAAGCTGCTTCATCAGGTCCAGATAGTTGGTCTGTTCCTGGCCGGTGTTGGCCGGCGGATACCAGGTCCGGTTGGCCCACTGCATATCGATCGTCGCGTACAGCGGAGCCAGGCCGTCCGCGTTCACCAGCTTCGGATCGGCGCCATGATGGAGCAGAAATTCTCCAACATCGTAATGTCCGTTGTAGATCGCCTCCAGCATGGGACTGGTCTGATCCGCCGCGCTGAGCTCGTTGACATTCACTCCGGCTTCGACCAGCGCCTTCACCGTTTCCAGGTGCCCTTCGCGAGCCGCGAAATGAAGCGCGGTCATTCCTCCCATCGTTTCCGCCGCGCGCATCTTGGCCGCTGCCGCGCGCTTTTCGCCGGCTTTCTTCTTCTGATCGTCGTTGGCGGGAGCTTTTTCCGCAACCGCGCCGGTCGGCTTCTGATCCATGTCGGCGTCGAGAGCCTTCGATGAATCCAGCCGTTCGACGCGCGTCGTGACTGAGGCATCCGCGCCGCTTGCGAGCAGCACCTTCACTGCATCGACGCGTCCGAAAGCCGAGGCGAACATCAGCGGAGTTTCACCCCATGTCTTCTCCCTTGCGTTGGCGTTCGCGCCGTGATCGAGCAGGGCCTTCACCGCCTCCGGATTTCCGGCAGCCGAGGCGAACATCAGCGGAGTGGTTCCGGTGCCGTTGGGCGTGTCCGATTCCGCGCCGCCACTGATTAAGACGCGAATCACCGCGGCGTTCCCTTCCTTCGCCGCCATCACTAATGGAGTCAGATCCTGAAGCCGCGTGGTCGCCTTCACGTTCGCGCCGGCCTTGAGCAGCATGGTCGCCATCTCGGCGTCGTTTTTCAGCGCCGCCCAATGGAGCGCCGTCATTCCGTCGCCTTGCGCCTCGTTAACGTCGATCTTCTGCCCAAGCAGCGCCTTCACGGCATCGCGATTTCCCTGTCGCGCGGCATCGGGAAGACGCGTATCGCCGATGGTTGGCGCGATCACCGCGTCACCCGCCGACAGCACCGCGGCGCTAAAACTCAGAATCACGCTCAAACTGAAAATCAGGCGTCTGTTCCGCATATGAAACCCTCGTCAGATGGCGAGTTCGCCGTTGCTGTCCCCGAACGTTTCCACGTTCACGCCGACGCGATGCAGAACACCCAGCCACGCGTTGGCCATGGGCGTGGCATCCGCGCAGGCGATGTGATTGTTCCCGCCGACCTTCCCGCACGCGTGCCCGGCAAGGACCAAGGGAAGCCGCTTATGGCCGTGGACGTTCGAATCGCCCATCGGGCTGCCATACGCGACCAGCGAGTGATCCAGCAGATTGCCGTCGCCATCCGGAGTATTCTTCAGCTTGTCCAGGAAGTACGCGATCATCGACACGTGATACAGGTTCAATCGCGCCAGTTCCGCAATCGTCTCCGGCTTCTCGCCGTGATGCGACAGCGAGTGGAACGGAGTTTTTACGCCGCTGCCGGGAAACACGCGCTGGCTGGTGTCCCGGCTCATCTTAAACGTGGAAACGCGCGTAACTTCCGCCGAGAACGCCAGCACCTGCAGATCCAGCATCAGCTTGACGTGATCTTCCCAGGAATCAGGCACGCCGAGCGGAGCCGCGGGCAATTCGCGCTTCACGCCGCTGGCATTGTACTGTTCGATCTTCTGAATGCGGCGCTCGATCTCGCGCACGTTTTCGAGATAGGAATTTAAACGATGCTGGTCGCGCGGAGCCAGGTTGCGGCGCAGCGCCTTGGACTCCTCCAGGATCCCGTCCAGAATACTCTGGTTCTCGCGCTGTCGAGCCATGCGCTCCGCCTGCGAGCCCCCGTCGCCAAACAGGCTCTCAAACGCCATCCGCGGATCGATGGTCATCGGCAGCGGCGTCGTCGGCGACGACCAGCTGATGGTGTCCGAGTACACGCAGCTATAGTTGTAGCCGCAGGAACCGGAGGCGTCGACGTTTTCGATGCATAACTGGATCGAAGGCAGCGGCGTGTCCTGTCCGAAATGCTGCGCGTAGATCTGATCGAGCGAAGTGCCGCAGCGCACATCGGAACCCTCGGTCTGCTTGGGGTGCGAGGCAGTCAGATAAACCGCGCTTGACCGGAAGTGATCCGCGCCGTCTTCGGTGGCGTTGAACGCCTCGGCGTGATGCAGATCCGTATTGCTGACCACGGTCAGGTATTCGCGATACGGCTCGAGCGGGCTTAAGGACGGCGTCATCTCGAAGTCCTTGCCCGCCGTCCCAGGGATCCAGTAATGCTTCTGGGTGCCGTCCACCGTGCTGCCTGCGGCGCCGTGAACCATTTCAATGCACGCCAGGCGGCTCTTGGGCGCGGCGGCCGTTTGGTGCAGCGGCGTTTGCGCCGGCACCATCGAATCGAGCAGCGGCAGAGCCACGCTCACGCCCATTCCGCGAAGCAGCGTCCGTCTGGACAAATACTTCTTACTGATGAACTGCATGGTCTTGATCTCCTTCGAGAGTGCTTACCGGAGTTTCTTCGGCCCGGCGCATCTGGAACGGCACGCTCTTGACGACGCCCAGCACGAACGATGAGAAACGGTTGTCGTTCTTCGCCGCGGCGTGCTCCACGATGCGCACCGCCGGCATGTCGCGATAATCCAAAACCCGCCCGGTCGCGTAAGACAGCAGATTCTCGGCGAAATTGTGCAGATAAGCGTCGGAGTGGCTGAGAATCGCCGCGCGCAGGCTTTCCGGACCGTCGAGCTTGGTTCCGTCGTACATTTTCCCTGACGCATCCACCGGCGCGCCGCTGTCTTTTTCGCGCCACACGCCGACCGCGTCATAGTTCTCAAGCGACAGCCCGATCGGATCCATCATCTTATGGCAGGACGCGCAGGCGGCACTCGCCCGATGCTCCTCCATCCTTTCGCGAACCGTCTGCTGCTTTTCGTTGTTCACATTTTCCTTGAGCGGCGGAACATTCGGCGGAGGATTCGGCGGCGGCGAGCCGAGCAGAACTTCCATCACATATTTCCCGCGCTGCACCGGAGACGTGCGATTGGCCTGCGACGTCAGCGTCAGCACGCTTCCCTGCCCCAGCAATCCGAAACGCCTCGGATCGGTCAGCGCCACTCGCTGGAATTCGCTGCCGCCGACGTTGGGAATGCCGTAGTGCCCGGCTAGCATTCCGTCGACGAAGGTGTAGTTCGCGGTCAACAGATCGGTGACGTTGCGATCCTCGTGCATCACGCTGCTGAACAGCAACTGCGTTTCGCGCAGCATCGAAAGCGCCAGGTTGCGCGTGAAGTTCGGGAACAGCACGCCGTCCGGATCCACTTCCTTCAGGTTCTGGAGATGGAGCCACTCGGAAGCGAAATTGGTAGCGAGCGATTCCGCCTTCTCGCTCGCCAGCATCCGCCTCACCTGTACTTCGAGCGTCGCCGGATTATGCAGTTTGTTCTGGCTGGCGAGAGCGATCAACTCGTCGTCCGGAGCGCTGCTCCACAGAAAATACGAAAGTCGCGTGGCCAGTTCCAGATCGCTGATGCGGTAATTGGTCCCCGGCGCGACCCGCTCGGGATCATGCTCGAAGCGGAAGACAAATTGCGGATCGGCGAGAATCGCTTGCACCGCCATGCGGATGCCGTCGTCGAAATTGCCTTCGTTGCGGCCAAATTGATAATCGTTCAGCAGCCGCTCGACGTCCGCTTCCGTCGCGGGACGGCGATACGCCGCGCGCGCCAACGACGCCAGAATCTTCTTCGCGCAGGGCAATTCCTCGCTCGCATTGGCCGGCCGGCACGACAGTATCTTGCTCCGGCTGGGCGTATCGGAAACGCCGCTGATGTTCATCGGACCAGTCACCGTCAGCGTGTGCAGGTGAGGCAGTGTGGACATGCCCGGCTGCGTCCCGATGCTGACATCGAGCAGAACCTGCTCATCCAGCGTGACCGTATCCACCAGTGGACCGTCCGCCTTAACCAGAAACGCAGCGGAAAGTTGCCGCGGACCAGCCTTGATGTGAACCGGCGGCGTCACGTAGGACGCCTTGGTCTCCAGCGTTTTCGGATCGATCGTGAACAGCGCAATGCGCGCGCCGTCGACCGAAATCTCAATTTGCTGATTGGTCAGATTCGCGGGCAGCGCCGTGCCGAACAATTGTTCCAGATAGTAGTAATACAGCGTCAGGCTGAATTTATAGTCGCCGTCCGCCGGGAAATTGTGGACCACCGAAACTCCCCCGCGCGTTCCGTACGGCGCGCCCTCCACGTGGCGCATCTGATTGACAACTTTCGGAACGTTGTACATGGTCTGCGCCGGCGTAGCCTGCGTATCCCCCAGCGCCAGCCGCGAAATCTTGCCGGCTGCCCGCACATAACCCTGCATCACCGCGGGCGTGACGGTCAGTGCATCGGCCATGTTGTCGAATCCGTGGCTCATGTCGTCCGGCGGCAGCAACGATGACACGTCCGTATCCACGCCCAGCAGATCCCGCACGGAGTTGCGATATTCCGTCCGGTTCAGCCGGTGAAGCTCCGGCGCGCCCGCGTATGGATGAACCGCGGCATGGCGATCGATTCCACTTTCCACGGTGGTGGCGATCGCGATCAGTTGAGCCGCATCGGGACGCGGCGCGCCGGCGGGCGGCATCATCCCCGCGTGCAGTTTGCGCGAGATCTTTTCGGCCTGCTCCGGATTCTTTTCAGGATGGGCGAGATCGAAGGAATTCCACGAGAAGCCCCCCGATTTCAGTTTGTCGTTATGGCAACCGGCGCAATATGTATTGACGGTCCGTTGAGCGGCCACCGTCTGGGCCGGGGCCATGCTGGCCATCAGTAGCGCCGCGCCGGCGATCACCAACATGGTAATTCCTGGCTTCATATACCTGAAACCGCCCATTTCCTGAACCCCACACGCTGGAGTTCAATGGATTCCCGCCCCTGCTCCGTCATTCGGATACAGAACCGCAGTATCCAGCATACGCCTAAAAATCGACGATTGGCAGCAAGCGCCCAGGCGGTCTTATGCCTTCGCAATAGAGGCACTTCTGGTCTCTTTTGAATCACGTTATGCTGGACAATTCGGCCGGTGCCGAATTGGAGGAATAAAAGGATGAGCCACCCTCGCATCACCATCGACCGGAGTCTCCCCCTCGCCAGGCAGACCAGCAAAGGTCACAACCGCTGGCATCCCGATATCGAACCGGCCATCCGCGTGTCGTCCGGATCGTTCGTCGAGATGGAAACCCTCGACGCCGTCGACGGGCAGCTCAAACCCGGCACCAGGCCGGAAGACCTGAACATCGATCTGGGACGCGCGCATCCACTCACCGGTCCCGTCTACGTGGAGGGCGCGGAGCCCGGCGATCTTCTCGCGGTGAACATCGAGAACATCATCACCGTCGATCGTGGATTCACCGCGATTCTGCCCGGCTTCGGTTACCTTCGGGATCTGTTCACCCGGCCTTTCGTGGTGCACTGGGAACTCGCCAACGGATTTGCTTATTCCGAAAATCTTCCTGGAGTTCGGATACCCGGCGCTCCGTTCATGGGAGTGATGGGTGTCGCGCCATCGCACGAGTTGTTGCATCGCATCGTGGCGCGCGAGGCCGACTTGATCAACCGCGGCGGCGTGGCCTTGCCTCCCGACGCTACCGGCGCGGTGCCTTCCCACGAGCCGATCGCGAGCCAGGCCCTGCGTACTATTCCGCCCCGCGAAAACGGCGGAAATTTCGATATCCGCCAGCTGGTGGCCGGTTCGACATTGTATCTACCAGTGTTCGTCCGCGGCGCCCTGTTTTCCGTCGGCGATACTCATTTCGCGCAGGGCGATGGCGAGACCTGCGGGACCGCGGTCGAGACTGCCTCCACCTTCGTCGCGAAGTTCGAACTTTTAAAGGGCGAAGCGACGCGCCGGAACCAGATGGACCCGTCCTTCGAGTGCCCCGCGCCCGCCCCGAGATCCGGCAGGTATTACGCCACCACCGGATGTTCCATCCGCAAGGACGGACGCAATGAATCAGAAGATTTGAACGTGGCCGCCCGTAACGCCCTGACCAATATGATCGACTACATCTCCGACGCCTACAGTTACAGCCGCGAACAAGCGTACGCGCTCACCAGCGTCGCCGTCGACTTGCGAATCAGTCAGGTGGTGGATGTCCCCAATCTGACGGTATCCGCGTTCCTGCCGCTCGATATTTTCGAAAAGCCGGCCCGCTGATCCCTTTGCCCGGCGGCTCTATGCGGGCATGGGCTCGGGGTCTGACACCGGATCACCTCCCGGGTCGATCACATCCGGATCCGGATCGTCAGGCTCCTCGGGAAGGATCGGAGGAGGCGGAAGAATCGGCTCCGGATCGGGTGCTGGCAGTTTAGGTTCTGACACGGCATACTCCCTCGGTGCCACCGAGTGCAATCGCATTTCCACTTGCGCCGAAGTGTGTGACCGATACATCGATCAAGCACCAGGCTTCCGTGGCCGCCGGGATGCAGCTAAGGAGGTCATGACAAATCGTGCCCGCCATAACGATCACGACAGCGAGATTACCCCCTCCTGGGAAGAGATCGCGGAACGCGCCTACCATCTGTGGGCCAGGAAAGGTTATCCCGAGGACTCGGCGGAGGAGAATTGGCTGGAAGCAGAACGGGAGTTGCACGATGCCGTTCTTTCGCGTCGATTGACAAAGATTGCCGACCAGAATGCGGGCTCGGTCCAACGATAATCGAAAAAGCCTCTTACCGGCCGGGCGAGGAATTTCCGGACGGCGCGGGATTTATTTCTGCGCCTGGTTTATTTCCTGCGCGGAGTTTATTTCCTGCGCGTGGTTTATTTCTTGTAGGACCGCCAGGGAATGGTCTACCAGTTGATACCTGCGCGTCGTAATCCGGCGCTTGAGCGTAACGGCGGTTCGCGTATCCAGACGTAATTCCCAGGCCATGCCGGGACGCGGTTGCGGCAACATGAAGCGCACCGGCGCGTGATGGGAATTAAAGAGGAGCAGAAACGTTTCGTCGCGAATTGGCTCGCCGACGGCATTCACTTCGTCCAGCGTTCGGCCGTTCAGCCACACGCCGAAACAGCGGATCCAGCCCGCGTGCCACTCCTCTTGAGTCATGTCCTTTCCATCCGGCCGCAACCAGCGCACATCGTGCTCCGCGCCGCCTTCAACCGTCATATCGGGAGCGTCCGGATCGATGCGTCGATCTTGAAAGAATCGCCGCCGGTGGAAATTGGGATGACGTTCGCGGAGCTGGATCAGTCGCCGGGTGAACTCTAGGAGCGCTCGTTTTCGATTGTCCAGGCTCCAGTCGAACCAACTGATTTCATTGTCCTGGGCATAAGCGTTGTTATTGCCGCGCTGCGTTCGGCCGACTTCATCTCCGCCGCATAGCATCGGGACGCCGTGGGAAAGCATCAGCGTCGCCAGGAAGTTGCGCTTTTGACGCTCGCGGAATTCGACGATCGCAGGGTCTTCGGTCGGGCCCTCGACTCCATGGTTCCAGGAATGCTCGTCATTACTGCCGTCGCGATTGTCCTCGCCATTGGCTTCATTATGCTTTTCGTTGTAGCTGACCAGATCTTCCAACGTGAAACCGTCGTGAGCTGTAATGAAATTCACGCTCGCGGTCGGATGGCGGCCATCATGCTGGTACAGGTCGCTGCTTCCGGTCAAACGATATCCGAACTCGGCGAGCTGTCCGTCATCGCCTTTCCAATATCGCCGGACCACGTCGCGGTACCGTCCGTTCCACTCCGTCCAGAGCGTGGGGAACCGGCCCACCTGATAGCCTCCTTCGCCCACATCCCAAGGCTCCGCAATCAGCTTCACTTGCGAGATCAGCGGATCCTGATTGACGACGTCGAAGAACGACGATAACTGATCCACTTGATGCAGCTCCCGGGCAAGCGCGGACGCCAGGTCGAAGCGGAAGCCGTCAACGTGCATCTCGGTAATCCAATAGCGCAGGCTGTCCATGATCAGCTTCAGCACCTGCGGATTCCGGACGTTCAGCGTATTCCCGGTACCGGTGTAATCCATGTAGTAGCGCGGCTGATCCTGCACCAGGCGGTAATAGGTCGCGTTGTCGATTCCCTTAAAGCTGAGTGTCGGGCCCAGATGGTTGCCCTCGGCCGTGTGGTTATAAACGACGTCGAGGATGACCTCGATTCCCGCCCGGTGCAGTGCTTTCACCATCCCTTTAAACTCGGCGATCTGCTCGCCCCGGTCGCCTAAACTCGAGTAGCGCGAGTCGGGAGAAAAGAAGTTGATGGTGTTGTATCCCCAATAGTTGCGGAGTCCCTTTTCGATCAGCACCCGATCGTCCAGAAACGCGTGCACCGGCATCAGCTCAACGGCCGTGATACCGAGTTTCTGTAGATATTCAATCGTCGTCGGATAGGCCAGTCCCGCATACGTCCCGCGGATCTCGTCGGGGACGGCCGGATGCCGGGCGGTGAAACCCTTTACGTGAATTTCGTAAATCACCGTGTTGTGCAGCGGCCGAAGCGGAGGACGATCGTTCTCCCAATCGAACGTGCCGGCCGTAACCACCCCTTTTGGCACGGCGAACGCATCGTCCTGATTGTCTATCTTCAGATCCTCGTCCGGATTTCCAAGAACGTATCCGAATACCGGCGCGTTCCAGTCGACGTTTCCCGTCAGAGCCTTCGCGTAAGGATCGATGAGCAGTTTCGACGCATTGAATCGATGCCCCGCCTCCGGCTCATAGGGACCTTGAGCCCGAAATCCATAAAGCTGGCCGAGCTTGAGCCCAGGCACGTAGCAATGCCAGATCCTCCCGGTGGTTTCGCGAATCGGGACTACGCGCTTCACCTCCGATCCGGATTCATCGAACAGGCACAGGTCCACCCCCGTAGCGCTTTCCGAAAACAATGCGAAGTTGACCCCGGTCCCGTCCCAGGTCGCGCCTTGTGGATACGGCTTACCTGGCAGAATCGCCAGCGATCTTGTCACAGACTATGCTCCTCCGGAATCACGATGGAATCTTTCAGAATACGCCGCGGGCATTGGCACCCGGAATGGCTCACCCGGCGTTCTCCAGGGTCAAAAGAGCCACCGGAAACCGGCTCAGCAGCGCGCTCACTTCGATCTTCCCGCCCTCGACGACGTCCGCCGTGAATTGATTTTTCCAGCGGCCCGGCGGAATTTCGAGCAGCGTGCCGTTCCATCCCCCCAGCGTCAGAACCAGCCGGGGCGCCACCACCACCACGTTCTCGCCTCTTTGAAAGGAGACCAGGTGGGACGCTTTCGCTCCAGTTGCCCAAAGCGGGGTGAATGTCCCCTGCGTGCCGAAGCTCTTGGCGTGTGACTTCCGGAAATGCAGTGCCTGACGAATGGTCCACAGTTTCGGCAGCCCCTCCGCCGACCGGTTTAATATTTCCTCGGGTGAAAGATTCGACACCTCCGCCAGCAGACGCCTGCGGATTTCGTAGTCCACCGGCCGGCGATTGTCCGGATCCACCAGACTGAGATCCCACAATTCCGTTCCTTGATAAATATCGGGAACGCCTGGAGCCGTCAGCTTTAACAAGGTCAAGGAAAGCGAAGTCGCGCGTGCCGCCGGCAGAAAGGTCGAGATGAAATCCTCCAGGCTGGCGATGAACTCCGCGTCGGCTAGGACCGCTTCACAAAATTGCTCTAACGCCGTTTCGTAAGCGGGATTAGGCGTAATCCACGTTGTGTTCTCCTTGGCCTCGCGCACCGCCTTCCGCATATATTCGACCAGTCTCTCCATGGAAATCGGCCACGCTCCAACCAGGGTCTGATACAGAAAATATTCGGTCTTGCGGTCCGGAAAGTCGCCGCTTCGGTAATGTGCATTGGCCTCGGCCCAGCGGTTCACGGCCTCGCCCCACGCGAGCGGATTTTCCGACAACATGCCGATGCGAATGCGCACATCCTCACTGCGTTTGGTGTCGTGCGTGGAAGTCGAAAGCAGCGTCGCCGGATGGTGAGCCTGGGTTTCGGCGCACCACTTGTGGAAATCCTCCACGGCGACGCCGAACCGGCTTGGGTCGCCTCCCACTTCGTTCAATGAGACCAGCCTCGCGTATACGTAAAACGCCGTGTCCTCGACTCCCTTCGCGGTGACCGCCGCCGTGATCTGCTGAAATCTCATCACAAATTCTTTTTCCAGCTCGTCCCAGACACGCAGCAGCAAAACGTCTTGCAATAGATCGAACAGGCCTTCTTCCAGGTCGGGACGTCCGGCCTTCGCCGCGCCGACCGCCTGGCTGATATACTGCGCGTCCGTTTCCGTCACTTCTTTCGTGCTCGCGCTGATATAGGTTCGGTAGACAGGAAAAGACGCCATCACCTCTCGGATCGCTTCATGGATCTCATGCCGCGTATAGTCGCGATAATCCCGATGGCGCTCGCAAATCTGGACAAACAGAGCGGTCAGACGATTGATGTCGCTGCCCAGAACATCTCGCAGCACCAGCGCCTTTCCCTCGCGCGCCACTCCGCGGAAGTCCACGGGAGCGTGTGTAAACGCCCGGTAGAGCTCATTCAACGCGGCCTCGCCGTGCGGATCCACGAATAATCCGCCTGCCAGGTTCAAAAAATCGTAGCCCGTTGTCCCGGCGATCTTCCAGGTGCAGGGTAAATGCTCGCCAGGCGCAAGAATTTTCTCGGCGACGATCCAGGTCTCGGGAGCCGCCGCGCCGAGCCTCTGAAAATATTGCCCCGGATCCTGCAACCCGTCCGGATGATCCACCCGAAGCCCGTCCACCTGGCCGGCCTTCACCCACTTGAGAATCAGCCGGTGCGTATCCGCGAACACGTACTCGTTCTCCGTGCGGATTCCCACCATGCTGTTGATGTCGAAAAAGCGCCGGTACACCAGCTCGCTCTCGGCGGTCCTCCAGCGCGACAGGCGATAGTGCTGCCGCGACAACAGCGCATCCAGCTCATCCACATTCCGGTTGGTTTCTTCGATCACCCGATCGATTCGTTGCGCAATCCCGGGTTGCTCCGCGCATAGCCGCGTCAGCAGATTCCGCAGCACCTCCTTGTCTCGATCGTGAACCAGCAAGCCCGCATAATCCCGGTTCGGCGACTGGCGCAACTGGGCGAGCGACTCGGCCAGGAATCCAAGTTCGCTGGACGCCTCGGCGTCCGCCGCCTGGCTCAATAGTTCGGCCAACGATTCAGGAGCCGCCGGAAAGGTATGGTCGCGATACCGGAACAGGAAGTGTCCGTCCTGCCGCTCCAGACGGATCTCGCCGCGCGTTAATTCCTTCCCATAGTGGTCGCCCAAAACCGGCAATAGGATCTTGTTCCGCAGCCTCTCCTCCGGCGAATTCCAGTCAATATCGAAGTAGGGGGCGTAGCGGCTGGCCTCACCGTTCTCCAGCGTGTCCCACCACCAGCGATTGTGTTTGCCGGTGATGGCCATGTGATTCGGAACAATGTCCAGAACTTCGCCCATGCCGTATTCTTCAAGCGTCCGGACGAATTTCATCCGTCCGTCTTCGCCGCCGAGTTCCTTGCTCACCTGGTGATAGTTGACCGTATCGTAACCGTGCGTGCTCCCCGGCGCGGCCTGCAAGTAGGGCGAGCAGTAGACATGCGAGATGCCCAGCTCGCGCAAATACCCGGTTATATTGATGGCGGCTTCGAAATCGAACTCAGGCCGGAACTGCACACGATAAGTGGAGAGAGGCACTCTCAAGCCCATAAGGCGCACGTTGCTCTGTAGATCTGAGCACGACCCTGTGGAAGAGACTCATCCGGGGGGCGGTTCGTTTCGTGCGAGGTTAACGCCGTGACAGTAACCGTCACGCCGGACTTCACCCTCGCATTCACAGCATTCCAATCTCCAAAATGGACGGACGGCGCCGCCTTAACAAGCAACTTGAAGCGCGCGGTGAATACCCAGCCTGTTCATCAGGCTGCGAAGGGTGTTCGGATGAATATCAAGGATGGCTCCCGCGCCGCTGGGTCCGCTAATCACCCAGCCCGTTCTCGCGAGCACTCGCAGAATGTGCCGGCGCTGGACTTCTTCAAGCGAGTCGCCGTTTCTGGTCTCGTGAATCACTCCCGAAGCTACGCATGTATCGGCCGCCTCAATGGGCAATAGATCCGAGCCGAGTCTCAGCACCGCGCCCCTGGTGAGAACGACGCCGCGCTCGATCACGTTTTGAAGCTCCCGTATCTAAGGCAGCCATCGTAATTTCTCCTTGCCTGCGCAGATCGCTTTTCTTAACTGCCAGATCGTCTTTCTTAACTGATTGTCGGCCTCCTGCGAATCGGAATCATCCGCAAATCGATCTCAATCCGGCCCCCCAAGGTCGCGCGACCGCGTACCTCGTTAGAGGGACGGCCGCCTCCCTCCGGTGCGATCGATATCCAGGCGCTTTCTCCCGAACAGCCGGGCATCAATCGACCATGCGCCTGGGCCGAGCATGGCCACGCTGGCGGCAATGACCGCAAAAAACGCGTGGATCCACGTAAGCTCACGCTGCGCGGAAGCGAAGTTTATCGCGATCGAAACCTCATTGAGCGCGGTCAGGACTCCTACCGCCGGCGTCCATAGACCGATCAGCAGCAGAATGCCACCCGCGGCCAGTATGGATTTCTGCGCGACGCTGATCGCCGCGGACGGTTTCCCGGATAGCCCTGCGAACCCGAAATAGAACAGCGCGAGACTGAGGCAAACGCGGATGAGCAGAAGGCCCGCCCCAGGCCAGCTATTCGGAAAGGTGGAGAAAAGACGTTGCAGAGTTCGGCCCGATTCAATGGTATGACGCCTGCTCTGCTGTTCAACACCCTCAAATGGCCTTATCCGGCATCCCTCTTTCGAGGGATTGGGGAACTACATTTCGATAATTCCGCGTTTCGATCCGATCGTCACGGCGTGCGTCCGGTCACTCGCTCCAAGTTTGCCCCGAGGCCGCGGCGGAGATCGCCGAGCACGCGACGGATGACACCTTAACACCGCGAGAAATCGGACGTGCTGCGGCTGATCGCGGAAGGCAACGCGAATAAAGGAAATCGCCCGCAAGCTATCGCTCACCCGAAGAAACCGTGAAGAGTCACGTGCGAAACATCCTATGCGTAAACGGCTTCGCGCCCTTCCGCGATCGCCTGATCCGCGCGATCCAGACTGAGTTCGAGTTCATCCTTGGCTTTTCCTCCCGGCAACAGATCGTCCACCACCTGAAGCCGCAGCATCAGGCCGTGAAAGCTCTGCAGAAGAGTGTCGTGTAATTCGCGCGCAATCCTGATCCGCTCGTCCACTCGCGCATTCAGTGCCACGTTGAAGCGGCGTTTGAGTTGCTCCAGACGAAGTTGGTAGAGACCATACATCAGCAGCAGCACTACCGCGATGCAGAACGCCAGAAACCACCCGGTCTGAAACCACGCAGGTGCAACCAGGAATGGGATCGTTGCGCCCGCATCGTTCCAAACCCCGTCGTTGTTGCACGCGATCACATGGAACTGATAGGATCCCGGGTCGAGGTTGGTGTAGAAAGCCTGCCGCCGCGTCCCTGCATCCTGCCACTCCTTGTCCTGTCCTTCCAGCTTGTAGCGAAAGCGAACGCGTTCGGGAATCGTGAGACTGGTGGCCGTATAGTTGATTTGCAGATTAGCGGTTCGGGGCGGCAATCTCAAAGAGGTCGAGCTGTTGTATGTCCTGCCGTTAGCAATCACCGCCTCAATCAACACCGGCGGTGGCACCGTGTTCCGTATGATCCGATGAGGATTGATCCACGCTACACCACTCGTCGTGGTGAACCAAATGCGGCCGTCGGTTGATCGCACGGCGGACAATGACGCGAGGGATCGCACAAGATCCGCGGTCAACCCATCCAACAGACCGAAGCTCTCGAATTCCACTCTGCCGGAGCCCGACTGTCGAAGCTGAGCTTCGGGGATGTGAATGATTCCCCGGCTCTCCGAGAACCATAGACCATCTTCAGGATCGACCACGATTCCGGCAACACTTCCGAACGCGCTGCCATCCGATGGACTCACCGTCCGAAAACGCCCGCCATCAAAGTACTCCAACCCGAACTCGCCGCCAATCCAGAGCTTCGTTCCCGCGCCCTGAATAGACGTGACGGCCCCAACCTGCACACCGTCTTTTTCGGAAAAGACCCTGACTCTGTCTCCCTCCAGCATCGCGACCGTATTCGCAAATCCGAACCATATCCGTCCCTCTGAATCCGTAAACTCCGCACTTGCCATGCCCGGTGGACCGCCCAGGCTCTCGAGGCTGGTCCAACTTGAGCCTTCCAGTCGAAAGGTTCCGGATCCCATGCCTATCCACAGCCTGCCTGACCGGTCCTGGGTGATCGCTTTGGCGCGCGATTGCGGCCTAACCGATATCTCACCCGTTGGCAGATCGAGTGGACGCAGGACCATTCCTTCGCCGACCCGCTCAGCGCCACCGTAGTGGTAGGTTATCTCTCCGGGCTTCGAAGCAGTCGTATCCAAACCTTCGGGGGCAAGGCGAAAGATGGACGACGGCATCGCGAACCACAGATCGCCTTTCGGATCACGATAGGCGCAGTCAATCGGCCGGTCGCGCAGTTGTGCCGCGATTCTGTCCTTTTGAATCTCCATCAGAACCTGGGGCCCGATACCCGCCGCCCACACCGCGCCTTGGTCACCCGGCGCCAGCGCCCTGGTATTAAAGGAGTGCAACGATGGAATCGGTGGGGCGTGGGGTTCCGCGCTCGGCTGAAGTGGAAGCGAGACTACCGGACTCTGCCGGAATCGATCGAGTCCGGCGCTTGTGCCGATCCATACATTGCCCTCGCGGTCCTGCAGCACGCAATACACGTAATCGCTGGTCAGACCATTCTGTTGGGTGAAGGCCTCCACCTCGGGACCGCGAACCTGCGGCGCCGAGGGCCCCTTGATCTTTGGTGGATGGAGACGCTCCGGATATGGAACTCGACGGATTCCATCGCCCGCGCTGGTAACCCAAAGGCTTCCCTGCTGGTCGAATGCCATGGCCAGAGATCCTACCAGCACCGCCGGTCCGTCCCTGTTGTCTTTCTTGCCCGGTGGCGGGACAGGCCGCACGCCGTAGCCCCCTTCCGCCATCCACAAGGTGTTGTTAGGCGCTTCGGCAAAATACTGCACCAGAGGTTTGAGATGCTCCGCAGCGATCTTAAACTGATGTTGTCCCTCTTCGAGATATTCGACCCTGGTCGGCGTCCCCACCCAAACCGCGCCGGCGTGATCCACGAAAACGGCATAAGCCAGGTCAGCGAACCCCCAATCCGTTCCGATCTTTCTCCAGCGTGAACCTTCCAGCCGAGCCAGTCCATCTTGTCCGAGTGCGACCCAGATCGCACCCTTCCGGTCGCGCGCGAAGCCATACACCGGGCGCGATGGAAGCCCCTCGGAGTTGCCGTAGTCGGTCACCGTGCCGTTCTTAATGAAGCTGACCCCTCCGTACCAATAGCCCACCCAAAGGCCTCCATCCGGCACCGCTAACAGCGAGAGTACATAGCGATGCGGAAAAGCCCGACCGGATTCCGGTTGGTAGGATTGAAATCGAATTCCATCGAAACGAAACAATCCTGTTGGAGTCCCCAGCCACAAGTAGCCATCCGTGGTTTGGGCCAGCGAATAGACTTGGCTCGGAGCTCCTTCCTTATAAGTCCACCCGGTGTGATAGAGCTGGTCGAGGCTGCGATCCCGATCGATCCCGAACAGAGGAACGCAGAGAAATAAGATCCAGCAACAGAGCCAGAAGCCGATTCTCCTCTGCGGCGTGTCGTTCCCTGAATCTCGCTGAACGTCGAGCATCACATTGCCAACGGTAATGCCTGATTTTTGGCCGCGCCAGGATCCTCGGGGACAGGGCGCCTAATCAAGACCCATGACGAAGTATCGAGTCGGGCGGAGCGTGCGCGCAGGCTCTTGCTTCTTCGTCCCGAACACACATTATATATCGCCCTCCCAAAGGCGTTTTCGTTTGACGGCTCGCCGACATGGAGTGGCGTGATTTCGTCAGGGACGAAGAGATCCGCGCCGTGTCTCACGAGATAGCGTCGATGCGCGCCCGTCTATTCGCTCAGGCTCCTATGCGGATAGACGAATTTACTCGAGCCAACTGGTGACAGCTCACATTGGGCGCTCGCTTGCACTGCTAGGAGCCGGCACGCGAAAGTGTACCGGTCAACCGCGCTGCTACTGAGGAGGCTCGAATGTATCAACAAGCGACTTTGAAGGAAACACCATCCTTTCCGGGCAACGCGGTCAATGAGCTGTTTGCCGAGCACTACGGAGTGTTTCTCCGGACCGCTCATAGAATTCTTCACTCGAAAGAGGACGCCGAAGATGCCGTGCAGACTGCCTACTGCGCCGCCTTCCGAAACGTCAACAGGTTTCGCGGCGAATCGAGTTTCAAAACCTGGATCACGCGAATCGTCGTCAATTGCTGTCTGATGCAGTTGCGGACGCGCCGCGTCAGAACGCATCTGGCGTTCGACGACCTTCAGCGCCCCCCTTCCTCGCGCGCCGCCACGCCTGAATCGCTTTGCTACCTGCGGGAACTGCAATCCGCGGCAGCAAGAGCCGCATCGCGGCTGCCCAAGAGGCTCAAGGATGTCTATGACCCCTGCCTGATGGCGGATGTGGCGCTCCCAACCGTGGCTCACCGCCTCGGGTTGACGACGAACGCCGCGAAATCGAGGCTGTTCCGGGCCCGCAGAAGGGTGGAACAATCTGTCCAATCCGTGATCCAGGGGAGGACCGCCCGATGAATCAGCCCAGGCCGGGCGCGGAATTGTGGACAGTTCTTCTGGCGGGCGGCGATGGAACTCGCCTTCAGTCCTTAACGACAAGAATCGAGGGCGACGCACTGGCATCGGGCGCGGGTGGACAGGCGTCGCGAGTCTACGAAAGCCGGCATCCTCGCCGCCCGAAATCATCCCGGCGAATATGAAATCGAGGATTGGGAAGACCTCAGTCCCATTGAACTCGGCATTCTGAGTTGGCATCTTCACAACTTTTATTGTCTACCCCTATGGTGAACCGCCAGGCAGCGTTGTTTCACGCATTCTGCTGAACCTTCGATACTTATAAAGTTTTTTTCCCTGGTGACGTTAGCGCCGAACGGCGAGAACTGCGTCGGTATCGTAGTCTTCGAGAACACTCCCTCCGTAAAGATGCTTGGGTTCGTTCGGTAAATCGGCCCATTGGACGGGTTCGACGCCGGCCTCGGCGGAGAGCCGCTTATAGAGACCATGCGGCGTCCAGGTCCAATACGATCTGCCCAGCATCAAGGAAGTCAGCACACAACAATTCGACCAGCCGCGCGCCTGGCTTCCGCGGCCCGGTATTCGCTCCGTGACCCTGAGGATGTTGCCCAGGGCGCCCCAACGCAGAAACTTCAAGGCCTCCTCCGTACTGAGAACCGTCACCATGATGCGAGTCCACCAGGGTTCGAAGATGACCCACTGATCGTCGCCGACGGCTTTGAGCGCAAACACGTGTCTATGCTTCGGATGAGTGAATCGATGCCACCATTGCTTCTGCAATCCGGGAACGAAGCACACCAGCCATTCCGAAGGGACCTTCGTCACCGGAGATCCGTGGCTGTCGATTTCGATGGTCACTTCCATCGGAACGTCGGCGATATGCGCATCCGTCGGCGAAGGTCGCCGCAGTACGGTGTTCACAAGAGTCCGCGCCATCAGGAGCGTTTTGCTTTTCATGATTGAGGCCCTTCGCTGCTGCGTCAATGCAAGCATGTTTCCATTGCGCGCATCGGCTTCGGGGACCACGAAGATTCTCTGAACGTTATTTCGTCAGGATGCCGACGCCGATGACGCGGACGACGTCGGCCTGCCGCCACGCTCACGCGATTTCGCAGGTGAAAAACAACCGTTCCCCTAGTTCACGAAATAGCGTCTACATTCATCCGTCCGTTCTTTTGAGATCGCCGCTAACTACTTCTCGTCGCGCGAATCGCTTGGATGGACAAGCGCGTGCACTCCTGTAAATCGCCTGGCCATTGAGCGCAGTCAGGAGGCAGATTAGTGAGCACGAATATTCTTTCGACTTTTCTCGCATGCCGGCTAGCGAAATGCGCGGCCCTTTGGCTTCTGCCGATGCTGGTCTGGCCAGCCTCGGCACAGTCCTCGCCCGACGCTCTCAGCCTGACGCTCCACGATGCCGTGACGCTGGCCCTCAAGCAAAATCCCGATGTGCAGGTGGCGAATCTCGCGCTCGCCACAAAACAGCGGGAAAAAACAATCGCGCGTTCCGAACTCCTGCCCCAGGTTGGAATCGATGCGAGCGATTCCATCATCCGGCATAACCTGAGGGCGCTTGTCGGCCTGCAATTGCCCGGGGTGCCGCATAATATCGGTCCATTTCAGGCGATCCATGCCGGACCCTCGCTGTCGACTCCGATTTTCGATCTCACTCTGATGCGTTCCTATCAGGCCAGCAAATATCGCATCGACGCCAGTCTTCAAGACACCCACGCGGTACGGGAGCAGACGGCGCTTCTCACCATCAGTGAATACGCGGCGCATCTCAGAGCCGTCGCGAGCGGCCACGCGGCGGAGTCGCGGGTGGACCTTGCGACGAAGCTCCTTACACAAGCCCAAGCTCTGAAAGACGACGGCGTCGCCAGCAAGATCGACGTTTCGAGAGCGGAGGTCAGACTCAGCGAAGAGAAACAGCGGCTGATCGACGCGCAGGCGGAAGAACAGACAACGCTCTTCGCTCTCAAACGCATTCTGAATCTTTCAGACAGCACTCGTCTGCGTTTTTCCGATGAAGACAGCTTCTTTTCGACTCCGCCGCTCGCCATTAGCGAGCCTGTGCAAACTGCGCTCCGGGACCGCCCGGAATTGCGCTCGCTCGCTGCAAATCTGAAAGCCGCCGAGGACGATCGCAAAGCAGCCGCAGCCAGTGTGCTTCCCAAATTGAGCTTCACCGGGACGTGGGATCAGGAAGGCGAGACCCTGGCTGCCCTGGCTCCGGGTTATGACTACAGCTTCCATTTCAAGATGCCGCTGTTCACCAGTGGCCGTCTGAAAGCGGAGAGTGAGAACGCCCGGATCGCCGAGCAGAAGACGCAAACCGAGCTTACCGACGCTCGCAACCGGGTGGTTGAGCAGACCAGAGACGGGCAAGTCGAGCTGCGCGCAGCGTTGGACCAGACCGAAGTTGCCAAAGGCCAGGTCTCGCTTGCCAACGAAGAGCTCACCTTGGCGCAGGATCGCTTCCGGACCGGCGTCACGGACAACATAGAGGTCGTCGCGGCTCAGGATTCGCTTGCTCGCGCGAACGACGCGCAGATCGCGGCGCTGTTCCGTTACAGCATCGCTCGCGCGCAACTCGCCCACGCTGTGGGCGAGGTGGAGCAAATCTACAACCACAAGTAGGAAAACACCGCCATGTTGATTGAACAAGAAAAAAAGCCGGCTGCCGAGAATCCCGATGATGTAGCCCCGCAAGCATCTGACAACACCGAGGCCTTGCGCAAAGCCGAGGCCCTCCGCAAACAGGTCCGGCGCAAGCGATTACTACTGCTGGGGGGCGTGGTTCTGGCCGTGCCTCTGGCGATTTTCGGAATCCGATACCTGATCTGGTCGGCCGGCCACGAAGAGACGGATGACGCTTATCTCACCGGCCATCTTCACCCCATCAGCGCGCGCGTCTCCGGGACGGTGCAGGACGTCCTGGTGGATGACAACCAGCACGTCGCTAAAGGCGAGACGCTGGTGATCCTCGATCCCAAGGACTTTCAAGTCAGGCTGGATCAGGCAAAGGCCGCCCTCGAAGAAGCGTCACGGCAGGCGGCAACCGCTCAGGCGACGATTCAGAGCACCTCGCAGACAGCGACCGCGCAGACGGTCCGCGCCAACGGTGCGATCGGGGAAGCAAAGGCCTCCATCGCCGCGCAGAAGGCCGACGTGGTCGCGGCGCAGGCCGGCGTTCCCTCCGCCCAGGCGCGATTGGAAGAAACGACCGCGACCCTGAAGCGGGAAGAAGTCGACTTGCATCGCTATGAGGACCTCGCGTCGAAGGAAGAAGTTTCCCGCCAGACGCTGGATCATGCGCGCGCCAGCTATCAGGTGGCCGTCGCCGCCCATGCCGCCGCCGAAGAGCAGGTGCGGGAAGCACAGGCGCGATTGGTCCAGGCTCAGGAGGGCGTGGGACGAACCGAAGCCATGCTGACCAGTTCCTACGCGATCATGGAATCGGCAAAGGCCGCCAGTCTCGACACCAAGGTCCGGCAGGCTCAGTTCACAACCGCGCAGGCTGCGGTCACGAAAGCCGCCGCAGCGCTCGAAGACGCGCGACTGCAGTTGTCATACACCATCATCCGGGCGCCCGCGTCCGGCCGCGTTGGCAAAAAATCGGTCGAAGTGGGCCAACGCATCCAGGTTGGTCAGCCGCTGATGGCGATTGTCGAGGACGATCCATGGGTGGTCGCCAATTTCAAGGAAACTCAGCTCGAAAATATTCGCCCCAGGCAGCTTGTGGACCTGGAGATCGATACTTTCCCGAACCATGCGTTCCGAGGTCGCATCGATAGCATCGCGCCGGGATCGGGCAATGAGTTCGCATTGCTACCTCCCGATAATGCGACGGGGAACTTTACCAAGATCGTGCAGCGCATTCCGGTCAAGATTGTGTTCGACCGGGACAGCATCCGGGGGTATGAGAATCTGCTGGCGCCCGGCATGTCCGCGCTGGTGACCGTTACGACGCGATAACCATGGCCAATTCTTCTGCATTCCTCAACGCGGCGAAAGCGCCAGGCCCGACCGAAGAGCGCGTGTCCCTCAGGACCTGGATCGCCGTCACCGGCACCCTGCTCGGATGCTTCATGGCCGTGCTGGACATCATCGTGACCAACGCGTCGCTACGGGACATTGCAGGAACCCTGGCGGCCAGCTCCGATGAAATATCGTGGGTCCCCACAGCGTATCTGGTCGCGGAAATCGTGGTGATCCCGCTTACGGCGTGGCTGGCGCAGGCATTTTCCCTTCGAAAATACCTGCTGGTAAACACCGTCCTCTTTATCGTGTTCTCGGTCTGCTGCGGCCAGGCCCACTCGCTCACCATGATGATCGTGTTCCGCGCGTTGCAGGGCTTCACGGGCGGCGTGCTCATCCCATTGTCGTTTACCGTGATCCTGACGCACCTGCCTCCCAGCAAGCACGCTGTAGGGATGGCGATGTTCAGCATTACGGCGGTGTTCGCTCCGGCCGTGGGTCCTCTCATCGGGGGATGGCTGACGGATACCTACGGGTGGCCTTATATTTTTTACCTCAACATCATCCCGGGAATACTTCTGGTGGCGGCCGTGTGGTTTGCGCTGGATCGCGAGCCGATGAACCTTGGGCTGCTCAGAAAGGGCGACTGGTGGGGCATCGCCACCATGGCCATCGGTCTAGCGTCGCTCGAGATCGTGCTCGAAGACGGGAATCGAAAGGACTGGTTCGGCGATCCGGGCATCGTGAGGCTCGCATGGATAGCGGCCATCGCGCTGGTGAGCTTCGTGATCATAGAACTCCGCAGCAAGGATCCGCTGGTGGACCTGAGGCTTTTCGGACGGCGGAATTTCGCGCTCGGCAGCATCGTCAACACCGTTCTCGGTTCCGGCCTCTACGGTTTCGTCTTTATCCTGCCGCTTTATTTCGGGCTGGTTCACGGATACGACGCCCTTCAGATCGGGGAAGTGATTATCTGGATGGGGATCCCTCAATTGGCCGTGATCCCGGTGATCCCAGCGCTGATGAAGCGCATGGATGCCCGCCTGATCATCGCCGGCGGAGTGCTCTTCTTTGGAGGCAGCACTTTGTTTACCTCCCATCTCAGCCTGGCGTTCGCCGGGGATCAATTCCACGTTCCGCTGATCTTCCGTGCTCTGGGACAACCGCTGATCATGGTCCCGATCTCGGCCATCGCCACCGAAGGCATGGCCAAGGGCCGTGAAAGCGGGGCAGCCTCGGCGCTGTTCAATATGATGCGCAACATCGGCGGCTCCATCGGCATCGCCGGGCTCTCCACCTTGCTTTCCGTCAGGGAGCGATTTCACTCCTTACGGTTGGGCGAGTCCGTTTCCGTATACGCCCTGGGCACGCAACATCGGCTTTCGCAGATGGCCGCATACTTTGTCAGCCGCGGCGGCGACCAATACTCGGCGTCCGTCCGGGCGGTTGGCGCGCTGGGAGCCATCGTCCGCCGCCAATCGTATCTTCTATCGTTCAGCGACTGCTTTTTTGCGCTTAGCCTGGTGCTGCTCACTAGCCTGCTTCCGCTGCTTTTCATGAAGAAGCCGCACGTGACGGGAGGTGGAGCGGCACACTGACCGCACCTAAAATGACTGTTATGGGCACTACTTCCATCCGAAATCATTGTCTTTCTCCAGCGCGAGCCAGAGTGGAAATCGATGCGCCGCTTGGCCCCGCGACGTATGCCCGGATGTTTCCCGAGTTACCGTCGTTCCGCGCCGACGAGCAGTTCCTGCACGCGCTCGGCCGCGCTGGCGGCATCTGCGATTGCGGCGACGTGGCCGATGCTCTTGATTCGCTGGGGGACGGCGCGGCCGGTTGGCCGATCTTCGGACAATTTGTGGCTCACGACATCACAGCGGACCGAAGTGTTTTGCGATCCCAAACCAATACTTCGGAACTTAAGAATGCGCGCAGCCCGCAACTCAACCTGGAGTGCCTGTATGGCGACGGTCCGACCGGCCATCCGTTCCTTTACCAGCGTGGCGATTCCGCGAAGTTCCTGCTTGGATTGGATGCAGCCGACGTGCCGCGGAACGCGGAGGGCGTCGCGCTGATCGGCGATCCGCGCAACGATTCGCACATGTTGATGTCGCAGCTTCATCTCGCGATGCTCCAGGCTCATAACGCCTTCGTCGATGAAGCGCGCCTCTCCGGAATCGCGAACGATCGCGTGTTCGAGGGAGCGGCCCGGCAGTTGCGTTGGCATTATCAATGGATCGTCCTCAACGAATTTCTGCCGTCGCTGGTTGGCCAATCGCTGACCGATCAGGCGCTACGGGAAGGTCCGCAATGGTTTCGCCCGACGCAGGGCGGATTCATACCGCTCGAATTTGCCGACGCCGCCTATCGCTATGGCCACTCCCAGATTCGTCATCGCTATCAATTGAACTTAGAGACCGAACCCGTGCCTCTCTTTCCCGATCTGCTTGGATTCCGTCCGGTGCCGCGTCAGCACACGGTCGACTGGAAACTGTTCTTCGACGCGCCTGGAAGTACGTCGGCGCAGCGATCGAAGAAAATCGACGGGAAACTGGTGCGAGCTCTGATCGACTTGCCGGTGGCCGTCACCGGCCAGTGCGAAATCGAAGATTATCACTCTCTCGCCGTGCGCGATCTGCAGCGCGGACATGGCGTCGGACTGCCCTCTGGCGAAGCCGTGGCCCGCTACATCGGCGCGGTCCCACTCAGCGCGGAACAGGTCGGTATCGCTTCCACCGGATGGCACGGGGAAACTCCGCTGTGGTACTACATCCTGCGCGAAGCCGACGCCTGTACCGGCGGACATCGCCTGGGTCCGGTGGGAGGCCGCATCGTAACCGACGTCTTAATTGGATTGATCGACGCGGACCCGGCGTCGTTCCGGCGCGTCGACCCGCAATGGCGGCCTCAAAAAACACTGAGCGATTTGCTGGCCAGTCGAGGCGAAGTGTAAACATCGCGCTCGTAGTGAATAGAAAGTCGAAAGAAACACAACATGCGCAAGATTGTAATCGTCGGCGGCGGTTACGCAGGCTTCTACGCCGCATGGAACCTCGAGAAGAAGCTGCGGCGTGGCGAGGCTCACGTCACCCTCATCGATTCCCGGCCCTACATGACCTATCAGCCGTTCCTACCCGAGGTGATGGCGGGATCGATAGAACCGCGTCACGCCGCGGTGACGCTGAGAAAACACCTGCGTCGGACCGAGGTGGTGGCCGGAACCATCACCGCCATCGACCACGCCAGAAAAAAGATAACCGTTCGTCCGCCGGTGGACGCGGAATTCACTTTCACTTACGACATCATCGTCGTCACCGCCGGCGCCGAGACCCGCATCTTACCCATAGCGGGCGTGGCGGAACAGGCGATCGGCCTGAAACATATCGAGGAGGCCGCCGCTATTCGCAACCGTCTGCTGGTGGCCTTCGACCAGGCGTCGAATCTACCCGCCGGTCCGGAGCGCAAACGCCTCCTCACCGTCACCTTTGTTGGCGGTGGATTCGCGGGAGTTGAGGGGTTCGGAGAACTTCTATCATTAGCGACCGCGCTTTTGCGCTTTTATCCGACCCTGCAGTTCGCCGACCTCGACTTCCGGCTGGTCGAAGCGCAGGGGCGCATTCTTCGCGAGGTCTCGGAACATCTCGCCAAGAGAGTGACGCGTTCGCTCGAACGGCGCGGCGCCCACATCTACCTGAACACGCGCTTCCTGTCCGCCCGCGATGGCCGCGTCGTCCTATCGAATGGCGACGAGTTCGATTCGAACCTTATTGTGTGGGCAGCGGGCAATGCAGCCAACCCCACGGTGGCCAAGCGCACCGATCTTCCCGTAGACGAACACGGGTTTCTGCTGGTTCGCGCGGATCTCCGCATCGGGACGGACGACACGGCCCTACCCGACGCCTGGGGCGCCGGCGATAACGCGTCCATACCAGACCTCAGCGTCGATACGCCCGGCGCTCGCCTGGTTCCGAATGCGCAGAACGCCGTCCGCCAGGGCAAGCGTCTCGCCGCGAATATCGTGGCTACGTTGCGGGGCAAGCCGGTTAAGAATTACGTTCATCGGAGCCTCGGTGTGATCGCAACCCTCGGCATGGGCCGCGGCGTGTTCCAGTCCGGGCACATCTCCATTACTGGATTTCCCGCCTGGTTGATGCACCGGGGCTATCACGTTCTCGCGATCCCGACCTGGGAGCGAAAAGTCCGCGTATTAATGATGTGGTTCGCGGAATTTCTGTTCGGCCGCGATATCGCATCCCTGGCTTCCGCGCAGCACCCGCGTCAAGCTTTCGTCACCGGAGGCGACCCCGACACCCGCCATGATCGTCTGCCTGTCCCCCAAGACACCAGGTGATTCCCGTCGTCGTCGCGAAGGTGTATTTTCGATAAATGCGCATTCTCGAAGGTCTCCTTGAGGACACTCGTTTCGCGTGGCGATCACTCCGGAAGCGCCCCTCGTTTACCGTCGTGGCGATTCTCTCGCTGGCCGTAGCCCTGGGCGCCAATACCGCGGTGTTTTCGTTTGCGCGCACGATCGTGCTCGACAAGCTGCCGGTACCCGGCGCGGACCGTCTGGTGATCCTGCGCCAGCACGACGGAATGTTTCACATGGAGAATTGTTGCTTCACTCATCGGTTCTTTGAAGCGTTGCGCAAACAGGATGTCGGATTCGACGACGTCCTGGCGGTCAACGCGTCCCCAGTCAATCTGACCGATCAGGATCAGACTGAGAAATTGACTGCCGAAATGGTGAGCGGGAATTACTTCACAATGCTCGGAGTGCGGCCGCTCGCCGGGCGGTTGATCGATGAATCCGACGATGTTTCTGACGGCTCCCACGTTTGTGTCATCAGTTATCGGCTGTGGCAGGAGCGGTTCGGCGGACGCGACGTGATTGGGCGCCGCGTGCTCATCAACACGACTCCGTTTCAGATTGTGGGCGTGACCCCGCGCGGGTTCGTAGGCGCGGCTTTGCACGAGGCGCACGAGATGCAGATTCCCGCCTCCGCCGGAGGCGCGCTACGGGGCATGGATCGCGATAAGAGCTTGTGGCTCGAGCTGATCGCGAGATTGAAACCCGGCGTGACCGTCGAGCAGGCCGCGGCGCGCCTGAACGTGGTCGGATTCGCGATCGAAAAGCAGGACGGGACCGGCCAGAGATTTTCGCCGGGGGATATCTTCAGTCTGATCGACGGCAGCCAGGGAATCGGTTCGCGAAAAGAACAGTTCGGCAGACCGGTGGTGCTGCTATTCGGGCTGACCATGGTCGTTTTGCTGGTGGCCTGCGCGAATCTGACGGCGCTGTTGCTGGTGCGGTCCATGGAACGATCGTCGGAAGCCGGAGTGCGGCTCGCGCTGGGCGGCACGCGTGCGGCGCTGGTGCGGGCTTTTCTCGCCGAAAGCATGACCTTGGCGATCGCCGGCGGAATCGCTGGATGGGCGCTGGCGCAGGTGCTGACCGCCACTCTGCTCAGAATGTTGGGGCCGCAAAGCGAGGGACTGGCGCGGAACGTTCGGCCCGACGGCGCCGTTTTCGCGTTTTGCGCGACGATGACGCTCGCGGCCGGGTTGATTTGTGGATTTCTGCCGGCCTGGCGAGCGGCGCAGAGCGATCCCCTCACCGCGATTCGCGCGCGCGCCTCTGCTCCCAGCCGCGCCATCGCGTCTCGCCTGCTGATCGCCGGGCAGATGGCACTGTCGTTCGCGCTGCTGTTCGTCGCCGGGCTTTTTGTCCGAACGCTGCACAATCTGCGCGCGATCGATGTCGGCCTTCGTCCGGAAAATGTCGCGCTGCTGCAGATCGATCTGAGCCGCAACACTCACGCGAAGAATCCGCGGCCGTTCTTCGACGACTTGCTGCTCAGAACGCGCGAACTGTCCGATACGCGAGCCGCGAGTCTTTCTACCGTCAGCGTCCTCTCCGGCGGAATGATGGCGATGGGGATTCGAATTCCTGGTTACACCCCCGCGAACGGCGTCATGCCGACGACGTATTTCACCGCCGTCAGCAGCGGATATTTTCGAACGCTTGGGATCCCGCTGATCGCCGGACGCGATCTCACCGCGGAAGATGGGGCTCGCCACGTTGCGATCGTGAACCAGCAATTCGCTAACGAGTTTTTTCGGGGCGATGCCCTTGGAAAATCTTTCGAGTTTTTCGATGGACGCCCGGTGCGAATCATTGGAATTGCGGCCAACGCGCATTTTCAGCGATTGCGGGAAGAGCCGCTGCCGGTGATGTATCTTTCGATCAGCGGAGATACTCCCTTTAACAGCGCATTCCTGCAGGTATGCGCGTCGAGCGACAGCGCAACGTTGCTCCCACGGTTGCGCGCGCTGGTGGCCGCGATCGATCCGAGGGTGCCAATAGACCAGTTCACGACCATGGAATTGCAGATCGATCGGACGCTGGCGCGAGAGCGGTTGCTGGCGTTTTTGTCGGCCACCACCGGCGGGATCGCCGTGCTGCTGGCGGCTATCGGATTGTACGGCGTCATGTCCTTCATGGTGGCGCAGCGCCGTCGCGAGATCGGGATTCGCGTGGCGATCGGCGCGACCGGGCAGGACATCCTGTCGCGGTTCCTGGCCGACGGTGTGAAGATCGTCGCGGCGGGTGCCGCTATGGGTATTCCGCTTGCGCTCGCGTCGGGCAAAGCGGCCGCGTCGCTGCTCTATGGGGTGCAATCCGAAAATGCCGCTACGGCTGTCGAAGCTGCGATTGTGCTCGCAGGCATCGCGCTCGCGGCGGGCTCTGATTCCGGCATACCGGGCCGCGCGCGTAGACCCGACAATCGCACTGCGCTGGGAGTGATGCCATCCGGCCGGGCCGAAGGGCAGCACAAATAAACCACAAACTGCCCTTCAGCGATTCCCGCGTCACTTTACCGGAACCAGCAGCGGAGCGCCTTTGTCCTTCACCAAAAACACGACGAATTTCGCCGGCTGGGTCGTGCTGGCATTTCGACCGACGACATGCACATCGTCCGGACCCTCATAGAACGTCTCTCCTGGAGTCAGCGTTACCTGCTTCCCACCCCTCACCTGCATCACGACCGATCCTTCGAGCACATAGATAAATCCTTCCGCGTTGTGCCGGTGGACCGGATCGGAAGCCCCTGGCGGATATTCCACGACCATCATCACACCCTCCCTGCCGGGACTTTCTTTAAACTGCTTCGACAACAGCGGTGTTACTTTGGCATCCTGTGCAACCGCGGCGCCGGCGACCAGGCTTGCCAGAGCCAATAAAAGAATTTTGTGTTTCACCACTCGACCTCCCGGTTGGGTCCACTGCAACCACGTTTCCATCGGTCGCGCTTTCTCGGACAGATTGCTAACTGCTCACAGGCTTTGGTTCCAGAGTGCCTCACCAACTTCGACTCGGGCGCGCCGGTCACGCGATTTCGCGGATCACCGTACCGCGGATCCTGCATTTCACGAAATAGCGTCATTGTTGTTCCGGCGATCGCCAGGAGTATCGTGGCTAACTATTTTCTCGCCACGTTCATACCGCCGGCGCGAACATTGGACCTTCCATTGGACGCCTGCGTGCCATTCCTGAAGTGCGGATATCGCAAAGGAGTGAAATCACAATGACCACGATCACAACCACGGACGGCGCTCAGATTTACTACAAGGATTGGGGCGCCGGACAACCCATTGTTTTTAGCCACGGCTGGCCTTTGTCGTCGGACGCGTGGGCCCAACAAATGCTGTTCTTCGCGGATCACGGCTATCGGGCCATCGCTCATGATCGCCGGGGCCACGGCCGGTCGAGCCAGAACTCTGCTCACAACGATATGAATACGTACGCCGACGATCTGGCCGCCGTCATCGACCATCTCCAGGTGGAGAACGCCGTTCTCGTCGGCCACTCTACCGGTGGCGGCGAGGTCGCCCGCTACATCGGCCGGCACGGAACCAAACGCGTGGCGAAAGTAGTTCTCATCGATGCCGTCCCGCCGCTGCTGCTCAAAACCGGCGCGAATCCGGAAGGTATTCCGATCGAAGTGTTCGACGGTTTGCGCGCCGGTCTCGCCAAGGATCCTTCGCAGTTCTATAAGGACTTCGCGATGATGTTCTACGGCGCGAATCGCCCGGGAGCCAAGATCTCCCAAGGCATCCTCGACCAGTTCTGGCTGTGGAGCATGCAGGGCAGCCTGAAGAGCATCTACGAATGCATCCAGGCCTTTTCGGAAACCGACTTCACCGAAGATCTCAAGAAATTCGACGTCCCGACCCTGCTGCTTCACGGCGAGGACGATCAAGTGGTTCCGCTGGCGATTTCGTCGAAGAAATCGGCCAAACTGATCCGCGACGTTCGTGAAATCCATTATCCCGGGGGCGCCCACGGCATCACCGCGACGGATCCGGACCGGATCAACGCCGACCTACTGGAGTTCGTGCGGGGCCGCAAGACCTCCAAAGCGGCTTGAATGGGCTGTTGCATAATCGCCGTCGGACATAAACGGTGAACGCGCAAACAAAATCAAAAGAACAACGAACTAAGGAGATTCGTCATGAGTATGAAAATTGTTGTGATTGGCGGAACCGGTCTGATCGGTTCCAAGGTCGTCGAAAAGCTGAAAGCGCGCGGCCAGGAAGCGGTCGCAGCTGCGCCCAACACTGGGGTAAATACGCTTACCGGCCAGGGACTCGCGGAGGTGTTAAAGGGCGCCTCGGTGGTGATCGACGTTTCGAACTCCCCGTCCTGGGAAGACAGCGCGGTGATGAAGTTTTTCGAGACCTCGACCCGTAACCTGCTCGCCGCCGAAGCGACGGCCGGCGTGAAACATCACGTTGCGTTGTCGGTGGTCGGATCCGAGCGCATGCTCGAAAGCGGCTACTTCCGCGCGAAAATCGCTCAGGAAAACTTGATCAAGAGCTCTTCCATCCCCTACTCCATCGTTCGCGCGACGCAATTCTTCGAATTCCTCAAAGGCATCGCCGATCTTTCCACCGAAGGCAATGTAGTACGCTTGCCGCCGGTCTTCATCCAGCCCATGGCGGCCGACGATGTCGCCAGCGGCGTGTGCCGCGTCGCGTTGGGATCGCCCTTGAATGCCACCGTCGAAATCGGTGGACCGGAAAAGTTTCTTCTTAATGAATGGGTCCAGCGCGGCCTTGCCGCGCGTAAGGATTCGCGCGAGGTGATCGCCGACCCGCAGGCGCGTTATTACGGGATTAAAGTGACCGAGAACACGCTCATCCCCGGCCGTGACGCGCGACTCGGTGAGATTCGTTTTCAGGACTGGCTCAGCCCGGCGATGTCTTCAAAATAAGCGATTTCCAATTGACACGGGCATCTGTTGGAGATGCCCGCGCCAGTCCATGAAGACTCGCTACCGCTCGCTGCGCAGCAGCTTGGCCAGATCTTCGTACTGATCGGTGGCGACGAAATCGGCATGCGCTTTCGATGCCGCGGCCCAACGCGTGCGCGCCGCGTCCAAGGACCCGAAATTGTATTCCCCGCCCCATCCCTGGTCCTGATCTTTCGGAAATCCGTTCACATGATACAGGCTCACCAGGTAACCGAGGCTGTGCCCGTGATCCACGAATTTCTTCATGCGTGCCTCCGCTTCGGCGCTCCATTCATTTTGCGAGCCGGCCATTTCGATGAAGTTCCAATCGACTCCAACCCAGCGGCGGTAATTGTTGGCGCGCTCGGTGAGCAAACTCTCCGGCTGGATCTTGAGCAGGTTCGCCATCCGCACGGCACGCTGCGCGCGAGGCATATGATCCGGATTGTCGTCGAATTTCGGAGCCGTTCCGAACACCCGAATCTTGCCGCCAACCGGAACGCGGCCGTAGAAGAAATCTTCCTTGATGTCGGGAACCTTATCCTCCACAATCACCATCATCGGCTTCAACTCCAGCGGAGATTGCTTCGAAAGGTCGTTGGTCTTAACCGCCTTGGTGAGCCAGGAATCGTATTGATCCAGCATTTTCGAGATCTTTTCGAGATGCTCGGGCGGGTCGTTCTTAATGTCCAGGTACAGCGTGACCAGCGGCCAGTTCCCCTTGTTGCCGTCCTTGAGCGCCTTCTCGATTACCGGCTTTACCTTGGGAAAGAAATACGATTCGAGTGTGGGCGAGTCCGCCCCGGCGATCTTGGCGTTATGAATCAATAGCGATCGTCCATCCACCCACACCAGATCCTCCTCCACCACGAACGGCACGCCCGCCGAGATCGCGCGGTCAAGCCGGTCGCCATATTTGCCTTCGTCGGGATAAGCGTTGTGCGCCAGCATCAGCGTACGAGCGCCGGGAGCCGCTGGCGATGAGTGCATCTTCGCCGCGACCGCCAGTGAGGCGGCTAAGCCTGCCAGCGTCAGAAACCCAATTGTTAATCTTTTCATTTGTTCCTCCAGGTCGGATACCGTTCAGACTGCAAAGCTGACGAGGGCGATCGCCGTCGTCCCGGAGCACTGCGCTTTCTGGTGCGAGCAGGACTCCGGCGCTTTGAAGGACCAATTGAACCATGCCAGTCTTAAGGCAACCTAAAAAGACTGCCGTGTCATCAGAAATTCATCGCGCAAATCTCGCGCCTGCGAAACCGGCGCCGCGCGGCGCGCTTTTGGACGAAACCACAACAGCAGTCCGGTCACGAACAGAATGCTGGGAGCGATTCCTCCCAGGCTCCACAGGATGCGGACCGCCAATCCCCCAACCTCGCCGTAATGCACCGGCGTGAAAACCGACTGAAGGCGCGCGGCGGCGGGTCCGGCGCTCACTTGTCGGACGCGAAGCACGTTTCCGGCGGCGTCAAGGTCGATTTCATTTCTCCCGGAGTCCCCCGGATCCGCCGGCATTCGGAATCGGACGTTCATGGGATCTCTCGCGCCATTCGGAAGGCGCAACTCGGTCAGTCGAGCCAAGGGTAGTGCGGCGCGGCTGATCTTCAGATAGTCGTCCAGAGGCCGGAGCGCCTGTTTTTTAGCGACCTTAAGTTTACCGGGCGCCCCACTGTGACCCGCCAGCAAACGCATCGCCTCCGGATAGGCCAGCGCGATTCCAGTAAAGGACAACAGCAGGAGCAACGCCGACGCCCAAAGCCCCGTCGCGCGATGCAGTTCGTAATAGAATCGGCGCCTGGGACCGATGGCGCGAACCATAACCATCGATCTCCACGAAGGCTTGCGAAGCAGCGACAGTGTGAGGCCGCTTAAGCTGACGACGAACAGGATCACCCCGATCGCGCCCACCACGCGCCGCCCGGCGTGACCCGCGAGCAGGTTGTGATGCAGGTCGATGATCCAGTCGAGCCCAGGAACGCTCAATTCCCCTGCGACCGCTCCGGTGCCTGCGTCGACCACGATTCGCCGCGTGCGTTTTTCGGCCGATTCGAGAGTCAGGATAAAACTATTCCGTCCCGGCGCCGGAAGCAGCACCCGCGTGAGCCGCGTTTCCGGATTCGCCGCGCGCACCCGCGAAACCACCTCATCCACGTCCGCCCGCGCTTCCGATGACGTGACTTTCGGACTGAACGCGGCTTCGAGTTCCGGACGAAACACCGCGATACTTCCCGAGAGGCACGTGACGCACAGGAACGCGCCAAAGATCAGACCGATCCAGATATGAGTCGTTTTAAGAGCCGGTTGCCATTGCATTCCCTGGCATTACAGCATCCGAATCTGAAAACAATCTTAAGAAACGCCCCTGTCACGCGAAAGTCATCCCGGCCCCCGAATCAGGCCGCCGGAAACACGACGAGGAACGTGGTGCCGCGGCCCTCCGCGCTTTCCACCGAAATCGCGGCATGATGCATCTCGGCGATCCATTTGGCGATCGCCAGTCCAAGTCCGGAGCCATCCACTTGTGTGCGCGAAAGATCGGCGCGGAAAAAGCGTTCGAACACGCGCGGGAGCAGCGCCTCCGGAATTCCGATGCCGGTATCGCGTACGATGATTCGCGCCCCCGATCCCCGCGAGTCCAGCGACAGGTCGATGCTTCCGCCGGAGGGCGTGTATTTGATCGCGTTGTCCACCAACGTCCATATCAGCCGCCGCAAGCTGGCGCGATCGCCGCTCACCAGCGCGTTGCCCGCGCGATCCACCGCCAGCCGCTGTTGCTTCGCCGCGGCCAGTGGACGCGCTTTCTCGTGCACCTCGATCAACAGCTCGGCCAGGTCCACGCGCTCGAATTTCAAGTCGCTTTGATGCGAGTCGGCCCGCGCCAGAATCAGCATCTTTTCCAGCAAATTCGCGGCTTCTCCGGATTCCACCAGGATGTCCTCAAACGACGCGCGGCTTTCTTCGTCGATGTTCGGATTGCGCAAGGCCACCTCGGCCACCGTGCGCATGAAGGAAATCGGGCTGCGCAGCTCGTGCGATGCATCGGCGGTGAACCGCTGGATGCGGCCCACCGAATCTTCCAGACGCGATAGCATCCCGTTGCAGGTTTCCGCCAGCCGCTGAAGTTCATCCCCGGTGCTGGCGATCGGCAGACGTCCCGCCAGGTTCCCGATGCTGATCGATTGCGCTGCCATGGTCAACCGATCGATGGGACCGAGCACGTGCCTGCTCAGCCAGTAGCCCCCTAAAGCCGAGATCGTGAGGAGCGCCGGAATGGCCGCTAACAGTCCGTTCAAAAAACGGGCGAGCAGGCCCCGATTATCTTCCAGCTGTCCGCCGATGAAAATGTAGTAAGCCTGCGCGCCGATGCGCACCGGATCCACATACACCCGAAAGTGGCGGTCTCCCCGCATCACATCGTGGTATTGCGGACGCGCATTGTCGACCGGCGCGGGCCACGGAAAGTCCGGCGGGTCCGGGTTTTCCGGAAACAGCAGATGACCCTGCCCGTCGGACAGGCGAACCAGATTTCCTTCGGGCATCGCGTCCGCGAATTCGGCCAGCCGGGCGCTCCGGCGCGCGGGCGAATCCTCCGACGACGCGCTCAGCAATTCGATCAACCGGCTCGCGCGGCGGTACAGCGTACGATCGCGTCCCCGTTTTAGCGAATAAGCCAGGTCCAGCCACATGACCGTTCCGAAGGCGATAAAGCCGATCAGAAAGGTTGCCGAGAACCAGAAGGTGAGGCGCAGCGAGATCGAGATCTTCTTCAAGGAGTGATGTTAAAAGGCCGATGTTATTCAAGGAGCTTCAGCGCGCAGCGTGTACCCGATTCCTCGCACCGTGTGGAGCAACTGCGATTCCCCCGACGCCGAGATCTTCGCGCGCAAGCCTCGGATAAACACATACAGCGTGCTGTCGCTGACATCCGACCCGCCGCCCCAGCCGGCCTCCGCCAGAACCTCTCGCGGCGCGATTTTTCCGGCGCGCCGGACCAGAACTTCCAGCAGCGCATATTCAGTGCGTGTCAAAATCGCCCGCCGCTCGCCTCGCCGCAATTCGTGAGTGCGGCGATCGAGAACCAGGTCCTCGAACTGGAGGTCGTCCGGATAGGTCGCCGGTCCGCGCCGAGCGAGAGCGCGCACACGGGCCAACAGTACGTCGAGTGTGAATGGCTTGGTCAGGTAATCGTCGGCCCCCAGGTCCAGCCCTCGCACGACGTCGGACATATTGTCCCGCGCCGTCACCATGATGGTCGGGATCATTTGCTTGGCGGCGCGCAAGTGCCGGATCACATCGAACCCGTCTAGCCGCGGCAGCATAACGTCCAGCACCAAAATATCCAACCCGCCGAGCATGCCCATGTTGAGCGCCTGCTCGCCGTCGCAGGCGATCGACACCGCATATCCTTCCCGCTGAAAAGCGCGTTGTAACAGGGCTGCCATTCTCGGTTTGTCTTCGGCGATCAGCACCCGCATGGGCACATGTTAGAACGGAACAGTGAATTTATCGTGACACGCCGCTTTCTTTAGATTGCCTTCAGAATGGAGTGCTGTAATGCCGGTCTATGGCATTTCCAAACCGAGCAATAACTTTCTGCCTCTTCGCCTCTTCGGTCGCGGCGATGCTCTGGATTCCGGCGGCCTGTTTCGGCCAATTCGAAACCGCCGCCGTCCTGGGAACGATTCTCGATGAGAATGGAGCCGCGGTTCCGCAGGCTCATGTGCAACTTGAAAACCTCGGCACGGGCACCAGTCAGAACTCCGTCGCCGATGCCAATGGGAGCTATCAATTTCTCGAAGTCCGCGTCGGGAATTACCGGGTCGTCGCCGACGCCACCGGCTTCAAACGCGCGGAAACGCCTGAATTTCGCGTGGAGGTAGGCGCGCGCCTGCGCGTCAATCCCAAACTCCAGATCGGCGACGTCAAGGAAATCGTGCAGGTTACCGAGTCCGCCTCCATGCTCGAATCGGACTCGAGCGATCGTGGCCAGGTAGTCGGACAGGAGGAAATCCTCAATTTGCCGCTGAACGGACGCTCCAGCGCGTCGCTCGCGTTGCTGGCTCCCGGCGTGCGGAATTCTTATGCCCTCTCCAAGCGCGAATCGTCGTTCAACATGGGAGGCCTGCGCAGCCAGTACAACAACTTCATTCTCGATGGCGTGGATAATAACGCCTACGGGACCTCAAACCAGGGTCTTTCGAACCAGGTGATTCAGCTTTCCCCGGATGCGGTCCAGGAGTTCCGCGTCATCACCGACGACTACAGCGCCCAATACGGCCGCGTCGGCGGCGGCGTGGTAAACGCGTCCATTCGCAGCGGAACGAACCAGTTCCACGGCTCGGCCTGGGATTATCTGCGCAACACCGATCTGAACGCCGTCGGCTTTTTCAAGCCTCAAGGCGGCAAGCCCGTCTACATCTCGAACCAGTTCGGCGCTACCTACGGCGGTCCCATCAAGAAAAACAGATCGTTCCTGTTCGTCGATTATGAAGGCTGGCGCCGCGTGCAGCGCGCGCTTTCCTTCGGCAGCGTTCCCACGCTCTCGCAGCGCCAGGGAAACTTCGGCATTCCTGTCGAAAATCCGTACACCGGACAGATCTACAGCAACGGAATCATCCCCTCGTCCGCGCTCACTCAGTTTGGGCTGACCGTGCTGAGCCAGCTTCCGCTTCCGAATCTGCCCGGAAATACGAATAACTACTCGGCGCTATTGCCCGCCACCGACAATGACAACAAGGGCGATATCCGCTGGGATCACTATTTCACCGACAAAATCACCTTCTTTTCGCGATACAGCTACAACCTCTACGATCAGCTTGCCGCGCCGAATAACAAGATCCCCGGACCCAGCGGTCAGGGCGCTGGAATCATCTCTCGCGTGATGAACTGGCAGACCGCCAGCGGCGTCACCTGGACCATCAGCCCCTCTTCGCTCGTCGAGTTTCGCTTCGGCGCTTCGAAAACCGAGGGTATGAAAACGCCGGCGACGCTGGACGGCGGCCCCAGCATGCTCGCCCTATACGGAATCCCCGGCCTGCCGACCACTCCCCAACTCACCGGCGGTCTGAACACCCAAAACGTGACCGGCTACGCTTCTTATGGCCGGGATTACACCAGTCCGCAATGGCAGAATCCGCTGGTGTTTAATCCCAAGGCCAATTACTCGAAGATTATCGGCCGGCACACCTTGAAAGTCGGGTACGAATTCCAGGCGATCGATACTTTGCTCGATGATTTCAATCCCGCCTACGGCCAGGATATTTATGGCGGCCAGTTCAGCAATCCCACGCCCACCAAAAGCAACGCGCTATATAACATGGCGGATTTCCTGTTCGGCGCGCGCTCGACGTATCAGCTCACCAACTTCACCGTTGCCCATCTGCGGCAGCGGATGAATTTCGGATACGTTCAAGACGACTTTAAGTTTTCCCCGCGATTAACATTGAACCTCGGCATGCGCTATGAATTCGCGACCCCGGTTTACGACCGCGATAATCATATGGCCAATTACGACCCCTCCACCAACTCACTGGTCTACGCGACCAGCGGCTCCATGGAGAATCGCGCGTTGGTCAATCCCAGCTACAACGATTGGGGACCTCGCATTGGCCTCGCCTACCGTTTGAATTCGAAGACCGTGATCCGCTCTGGCTATGGGATCAGCTACGTTTTGTTTATCCGCCAGGGCGGCGATAGCTATCTCGCCTACAACGGTCCTTACGTGGTCAACGCGCAGATCACCCAGTCGCCTTCGGAAGGACTTTGCGCGCCTGGCGCGAATCCGCTCGGTTGCTTCAGCCCCACCATGATGGGCTATCCCGCCGGATTCACTTCCCCGTCGAACTTCAACACCATTAATACCAAGACGGTTTACGTTCAGAAGGACATTCGCTGGCCTTATGTCCAAAACTGGCACTTCACCATCCAGCGCGAACTGGCGCAGAATCTTCTTCTCGATGTCGGCTACGCCGGAAATCATAGCGTCGGCGATTGGGTCAACGCGGATATGAACCAGGCTCTGCCCAATCTTCCCGGCCAGTCCTTGCCGCTCAAGGCGCGGCGGCCCGATGCGCAGTTCGATTACATCGATTCGAATTTCAGCGCCGGGTTCTCTTCTTATGACGCGTTACAGGTCAAGCTTGAAAAGCGATACGCCAAGGGTCTTTACGTGCTGAATTCCTTCACTTGGTCGAAGGCCATCGACAACGCGTCCGGCGCGCTCGAAATGGGCAATGGCGATCAGCAATCCTTGAACTACTTTAACTTTCAGTCGTCGAAAGGCTTGTCCAGCTACGATCAGCCCTTTAATGACACCACCACCATCGTATGGGACCTTCCCTTCGGACACGGCCGGCGCTTCGGCGGCTCCATGCCCTGGGCGGTTGATGCGCTCCTCGGCGGATGGTCGCTCGCGGTGATTAACACGATGCAAAGCGGCCAGACCATTAATCTGACCTACGATCCGAGCGCCGCCTACATCGCCACTGACGGCAGTAAGAATTCCGCCGTGTACCGGCCCAATGTCATCGGCGCTATTTACCCCGCTGCGGGACAGCAGACCATCACTAACTACTTCAATACTGCCAATGTCCTGGTCCCCACCGACGTGAGCCAGCCGTACGGCAACGCCGGCCGCAACATCGCCCGCGGCAACGCCTATTTCGATCTCGACACCGGCATCCACAAACAGTTCCGGCTGCCCGGAGAAGGCCGCAGCCTGGAGTTCCGCACGGAGGTTTTCAATACCTTGAACCAAACCATCTTCTCTGCCCCGAACGGCGATCGGTCCAACTCAGCGTTCGGCAAAATCACCAGCACCTTCCCGGCCCGTCAGGTCCAGTTCGCGCTTAGATTCGCTTTTTAGGGTTACCCGGATATGCCGGCGATAGGTTGGCCGATCACCAGCTTCCCTCTTTGCCGCCAAACCACCAAACTAGCCCCAGCGTCGCGGTGTTCTGTTGCTTCCTCAGAAGACCCAGCGCGTCGGTCAGGAAATAAGGATGGTTTGAAAAGTCCCGGCGCCATTCCTGCCGCAACAGGAAGCCATTCGCAATTCGTTGTTCAAAAGTCAGCGTCGTCTCTTGCACTACCTGCGTGATGCCGGTAAACAGCCCGCCGTGGTCGGAAAGGTACTCGCTCCTTCCACTGATTGCCATCCGTGGCGTCACCTGAAAGCGCGCGTACCCTGCTCCGCCGTTGGTGCGAGCCGGCGCCGATGAGGTCGTCAGGCGCTGGATGACATAGTCGCCCTCCGCGGCCAGGGTCCATTTTGGCGATATTTGCCACGTAAGGTATGTATCCACGATGTCCAGTTTCCCTTTCGGCGCGTTCGGGATCGGCTCAAACGGTGCCCCCTGCAGGGTCGGAAGGTTCGACCCGGTTGCAGCCGGCACGAACTCAACATCGGGATGTTCCTGTCCCAGGTAGTAATTGACGGTCCACGCCACGTTCTTATGCGGTTGAAGATTCATCCCAACCAGTTGGTCCTTGAAATTATTGAACGGCTCGGTTTGTTGAGTGCCGTTGGTGACCCAATAGTTCACGCCGATCGCATCGTTGAATTTGTAATTTACGCGCGCCCCGGTGTGATAAAAGGGTAGAAAGTCGAACCAGAACGAACGCGAGTAGTTCATCTGGTCTTTGGTATAGTTTCCCTCGATACCCAGGGAACTGGCCCATTTACCGAAGTCCACCGTCAATCCGGTTCCTACGGGAACTACATAGGTCCCATAGGCCTGGAAGATGTTGCGCCACACGTCCGGACGCAGTTCATTGCTGGCATTGCCCTGCAGCGTTTCCGTCGCCTGCCCGAATTGTAAGTCGAGCCGAAGACCGAAGCGTTTACCATGCGCGGGATCGACAGGATTCTCCAGAACGACATCCGCCTGACTCAGACTGAACGCATTGCTGCTCACATCGTACGCCCGAAGCAGATTCACCCGGCCGATGGGATTGTTGAAGTTGTACCCATAGTAGCCGTCCAACAGGAAATTGACGGTCGTGCCTCGCAGAAGATCGCTCGCACTGGACGCGCTATTCGTTGCCACCGGACTGGCGCCGGGTCCGCTCACGGTAGTCTCGGATGCCTGCTTCCCTTCCGTCGAAGCCGTCAACTTGTTTTTGTCCGAGGATGCCAGCTTCTTTTCCAGATCGTCTACTCGCGCCTGAAGCGTCTGTACGAGAGTGGTCAGCTCGGCAATCTGCCGATTGATTTCTCCTGAATCCGGCCGATTCTCTTGAGCGTGCGCCAGCACGGGACAAAACGCCGGCAAGAGGAACACGCCGAAACAGAATCCTACGCCTTTGTTATGGAACATAGTCTCGCCTCTTGTGAAACAATCCTCGAACGCAATACGGAGGGCCGCTCGCTCGAGCATATCGAGAGAGGCGTTAAGAAGTCATAGGGAAGCCGTGAAGGATCCGTGAAGATCGCGCAGGTCCGCCTCCCCAGATACCCCGGCCTGATATCCGGCAGCCAGACCGAACGCCAGGGTGTGCAGGCCCAGCTTGCCCTGCTCCACCAACTTCAATATCGCGATCGCGATGATCGTCTTCGTTACGCTGCCGATCCGAAATGTTGACGTCGGCTGTACCTGCTCTGCGCTTGAATGGGCGCGCTCGCGCACAGGAAGAACGTTGCCGCGATCACCCTGTGTGCCACGCGTGATCCTTACTGGCAAACCGCTCCGGCGTTCGTCCCCAGCGTTCCGTTATCCGAAAATCGTCCGCCCGCGCCGATAGGCGGCGTTCGGAAGAACCAGGAAAAGTATGCGAGCTCCTGCAAATGATAGGCAAACCCGTTCGGTCCGATAATCGGCGGCAGCTCCGTTTGAGTAAGCGGATCGCCCACCTCCAGAGCCCGTTTGCACCCCGTCACCTCGCCGATGTTGCCCCATGCCGGGACCGCATTGAATCCGCCCGGATCGTTCACCCATTCCGCGATTTCGTGCGACAGTATGGACACGTCCAGCGGCGCGGTATTGGTGCGGAAATTAGTCAACGCATAAGTCTGCGCCGGCGAACTCAACGCCTGCGGAAAAGTCGCCTCCGAGAAATGATACCCGCCGAGAAAAATGGACCCGTTCTGCGAATACATCACATTATACGGAATGAAAATCGGGAACTTGTCCGGCGTGATCTGATGCGATGAAATATAGTCCCTCATGGCGTTATTTAGAACGTCATAATCCACGATCCCTTGATAACCCGCGCCGTTCGTCGTTCCCGAACCGGTCGGGTTCGTGCAGGTGGTAGCCACACCCACGCGAACCTCGGCCGCCAGCGTAGCCGTTGCATAACTAAACGACAATCTGAGCGGGTCGCCGACGGTGTAAGTGAGTAAGGTGTGATAGTCACCGCCTCCCGCCTGCACGTATTGCCACAGATTGGACCGCTGGTACGCATCGATGTACTGCGTCGTGCCGACGTTCACGCCGTTCAGCGTCCAGGGATAATTCTGAAACAGGGGGCTGTTCTCAACCAGGCTCATCGCTGTCTGGCCGGCCGTGCACCCCGCGTCCGGCGCCGTCGAAGGATCAAAGGTTGTGGTAAACCCCGTCGACGTGTTGGTGAATTGCACGATCAGCGGTACCAGGATCACCGGAATCGTGGTCGTGCCCTTGTTTTTTTCGCCGCGAAGCAGTGGATCGGAGCCCAATAGATACCCGTTGTAGGTAATTCCGTTTTCCGGGGAAACGATCTGGTACCGCCAGATCGGCAGTCCCGGACGGGTATCCGTACCCGTCCCTTCCGGCATCCTTCTGGGCCCATGGATCGCGACCGCTTCGGACCCTTCGATGGGAATCGGATCCTGCGCCGCCACCAGGACGGAAAAAAGCAACAAAGTAACAGCCGAATATCTGGATGTCATCGGTAGCGCCGACGCTAACATCATATCCAAGAAATCGGGGACAGACGGACATTTCTCGGATTTTACTCGCTCGACCCGACCAAGCCGCAGAGAAAACCCGGGACATGTTCGTCTGTCCCTGGTTTTTTCATCAGACCGGGAAGACTCGATACTCCACGCTCAGCCGACTGCCGACCATCTCCGGACGCAAATAAGTCCGGTGCAGTACGCTGTTCAGGAACACCAGGCCTTCCCCGAATTCGAGTTCCGGTGCCCAGAATCTCCGAGCCTCGAATCGATGCCTCAGCGCCGCGTCCTCCAGTTCCGTGAAGTGCAGAAGCGCCTCCTGCCGCCCGCGCACGAACTCCAGACCCGGACTGTCCCGCCCACACGCATCCAACGGGATCCAGCACGTCAGCAACTCCGTCATCGGGACCGCCGTCCCCGGCTCCGGCGGAAAGTGGACCCCCAGCGCTCCGTCCTGATGCCAATTGTGCGGATAATACTCGCGAGACGGCGCGTTTGCCGGACTAAATTTCTTCCGCACCCACGACTGTTCCATTCGGCAGGTCCACTCACAACCCATCGCCTCCGAGAACAATTCCCGCAGACCCGGCGCCGCCAGAGGAGCCGTCAATTCCTCGCGGCCACAGCCGAAATCCGTAAGCGACGCCAGCAGCACCGAATGAGAATGCGGATTGAACCGGTACTCCGCGGGGATCGATCGCCCACTTCCGATCGCCTCAAAACACCGCGTGGCCGCTTCACGTAAAACCGTTAACGACCGGGTCGCGAAGACGTCCCGCAACACCACCACACCCTGTTCCCGCAGTGCCGACGTTCGATCCACTTCCGTCAGTGTTGCAGAAACCGCTACATCGCGCAGACCAGCCCCATGACCGCCCAATTGGTCGCCGCCGCCGAGATGAACTGGTCCATCCCGTAAGGAAAATCGCTATCAAAATAAGGCTGCAGCGCGACCGCGCGGCTCCGCACGTACCACGATCCATCGCGCATTTGCGTCTGGAGCAGATACTTCACGCCGCGCTGAAACGCCGCATCCGCCGCCGGAACACCGGATCTGTTGAGCGCGACCAGCGCCTCGCCGGTCGCGTACGCGTCGCTCGCCAGCGTCCGAAGCTGGGACCATCCGCCATCGGGATGTTGTTCCGCCGCCAGCGCCGTCGCCATGCCGCGCACTCGCTCCGTCTTTTCGCCGGCCCACGCGAGTCCGAGAATCTGAAAGACTCGATCCTCGGTCGAAATCGGCGTTGCCGCGGCGAGCCATGTAGCGGCCAGTCGCACCGACCGCTGGTAAGCTTCGCGATTTCCCGCCGGCGCGTAAATCTGCAGGCTGCGCAGCGACAGCGCCGTCGTCGTCAGAGAACTTGATTCGATCGGCGGCCTGGTCTCGAAGTAGCGCCATGACCCGTCCGCTTCCTGTTCGCCGCGCAGATACCGCGCCATGGCCTCCGTGGCTGCGTTCGGTGGAAAGGATTCCGCCGCCAGTCCGGCCAGGATGTAACTCGCAGTGTCCGCCGCGCCGGCGATCGGGACGCCCTGCAGATACCGCCCGCGGCTGGCCGCAATGTATTCGCCCAGCGCGGCGAGCTGCGATCGGGCGATATCCTGATCGAAGTTCACCCCGCGCGCCCGTAATGCCGCCATCGTCATCGCCGTCAGGTTATTTTGGTGACAGGACACGCAGCCGGATTTGCGCAGGAAAGCCACATCGCTGCGCTGTAATAAAGGAATGCTGCGCGCCACGGCCGCGCGGATCGAGCTTGCGGGATCCGGCTCCATCTTGGACGCCGCAGCCGGCCGTCCCTGCACTGCGCCCGTTTCCCGCAGCGCCCCGGCAACCGGAGTTTCGCCCTGCCGCAGCGCGTAATCGAGCGCCGTGAAGCCGTCGGCGGATTTCGCGTTTACCGCCGCGCCCCGCGCGATCACCAGCCGCACGTTGTCCACCGGTTCCGGGTTCATCGTCGCCATCCACATCAGGATCGGCTTTCCCTCGATTTCAACATTGGGATCGGCCGCCCATATCCAGCAGCCGCTTCAGCCGCGCCGGAGCAACGCTGAGCCCCGCCCCCCGCAGAGTCGCCGAACCCTTCTCCACCATCGGCGCCAGCAGATCCATGCAGCGGTCGCAGCCGCTCGATGCGGCATTCGCAAAACCTGCCGCCAGCATCTTTCGCGATGCGCCCTTTTCGATCAGCAGCCGTAGCAGCTCTTCGTTCCCCGCGGCGTCGCGTAGAGCGACCGCGGCCGGCAGTTTCGCGCCGCGATTCAGCAGCAGCCGGGCCGACGCCTCCCCGTCGCTGCGCCCCAATGCGATCCCTACCGCCGTGCGCCGGTCCTCGGAAACCGCGTCCGGATTCGCGCCGTGATCCAGAAGCAGTCGAACTTTTTCAGCATCTTCAACGGCCCACATCAGAGGCGTCGCGCCGTCGTCGTTCGCCAGATTCGGATTCGCTCCGGCATCCAGCAGCATCCGGACCGCCTCGGCCGTCCCGTATAGCGCGGCGTACATCAGAGGCGTATCGCCGCTCGCGCCGTGACGGTTTATGGCCTGCTTGTCCGCCATCAGCCGGCCCAGACCGGCCATATCCCCGCGCCGCAGCGCCTCCATCATCTCGACCGCTTTTCCGTCGGGGACCGATGGAGCTTTTTCGCCGGCGACGCTATCCGGCCACTCCGCGCCCTGATCCATCCAGTCGCGGATCAGATCGATTTGTTCCGCCGGCAGTGCGCCCGTCGGAGGCATCTGCGTCCCGGCGGCGTTGCCGGAGATTCGCAGAAAAAGCGCGCTCCCGAGCGCGTTGCCCCGCCCGATAATCACCCCGCCGCGAATCTGGATTGCCGAGCTCCGCCGGTCCAGCCGCAGCCCGCTCATCTGCTGTGCCGGTCCATGACAGGGGTAACAATGTTCCTGAAATATCGGACGGACGTCCCGCGCGAAATCGACCTTCGAAGCCCCCGCAAGCAGCATCGCCGGACCAAACAAGATAAGCAGCCGCATCCCGCTCCCTTTTAAGTGCGTATCGAGCATTTTAAGTGAGTATCGACGAACCCAGGTCCCCGGCCTGACAGGCCATCTTATCAGCAATCCTCTAAACCAAGTCTGGTCGCGATTGTAAACTGTAATCAGATGTTCAGCACCCGGCTCGCGCTCACCGTAGGATTCGGAAGCCTGCTCGCCCTGATGGCCGTCGCCGGCATCGACGCCCTCAACGTCCTCCACCGCTTCCGCTCCGACGACGATCGCATCCGCCGCCAGTTCCTCTTCCAGAATCACGTCCTCAACGATATCCGCTCCGAAGTCTACGTCTCCGGCACCTACGTTCGCGATTATCTGCTGGAGCCCGAATCCGAGCGCGCCGAAATCTACCGCCAGAACCTCGAATCGGTTCGCCGCCAGATGGACTCCGCTCTCGAATCCTACGGCAGCCAGCTGCAGCCCGTCGAAGCGAGGCACTACACCGCGCTGCGCCTCGAACTTTCTCAATACTGGCAGACCCTCGAGCCTGTTCTTACCTGGACCACGGCCGAACGGCGCAAATCCGGCTACACCTTCCTGCGCGATGAGGTTTTTCCGCGCCGCCAGAACATGCTGGCCATCGCCGACCGCATCGCCGACATCAACGAACAGCAGTTGAACGCGGGCAAAGCCGAGGAAGTCGATCTGCTGTTGAATTTTCAAACTCGCCTGCTGATCACGCTGATCGTCACCGTCGTCCTCGGCACCGGAATGGCTCTGTTCAGCTCGCGCCGCGTGCTTAATTCCGAAGTGCGCGCCGAGGTCCGATTTAAAGAGGTGGCCGAGGCCCGCCGTCAGCTCAAGAACCTCTCCGCCAGCCTGGTCCAGGCCCAGGAAAGCGAGCGCCGCGCCCTATCCCGGGAATTGCACGATGAAGTGGGCCAGTCTCTCTCCGCCGTTCTGATCGAGCTGCGCAACCTTTCCGGCGGCCTCACCATCCGCTCCGAATCGCAGTCCCGCGCCCAGGTCGAGCTGATTAAGGGATCTGGTCGAAAGCACCGTCCGCGTGGTTCGTAACATGGCCTTGCTGCTGCGGCCCTCCATGCTGGACGACCTCGGCCTGATTCCCGCCCTGCAGTGGCAGGCTCGCGAAGTCTCCAAGCGCACCATCCATGGACGTGAACGTGATCACCGATCTCGCCTCCGACGATCTTCCCGATGAGCACAAGACCTGCATCTATCGCGTGGTGCAGGAAGCGCTGCACAATTGCTCGCGCCACTCCCACGCCACTCGGTCCGCATTCGCGTCCATCAGCAAGGCTCCACCGCTGTCGCTCTCCATTCAGGATGACGGCTGCGGCTTCGATGTGAAGCAGGTCAAAGGTCTCGGGCTTCTGGGAATCGAGGAGCGCGTTGCCAGGCTCGGCGGACAGTGCAAAGTTCAATCCGAGCGCGGGACGCGGAACCATGCTCGCCATAGAATTGCCGTTGGCCACCGCTCCGCACGACACGCCCTCGGAGCGCATGAAAGCCCCTCTGAATGCAGATTCGCATTCTGTTAGCTGACGATCACACTGTAATGCGCCGCGGCTTGCGGCTCCTGCTGGAAAGCCAGTCCGGAATTCAGCGTGGTCGCCGAAGCGGCGGACGGCCGGCAAGCCGTCGAGCAGGCCGAAGCCCGCAGCCCGACGTCGCCGTCCTCGACATCGGCATGCCGAATCTGAGCGGTATCGAAGCGGCGCAGCGTATCGCGCTCCCTGCTCCGAAACCGCCATCGTCATCCTTAGCATGCATTCCGACGAGGGCTACGTCCTGCGCGCCCTGAAGGCCGGCGCCAAGGGCTACCTGCTGAAGGATTCCGCCGAGGGCGATCTGATCGACGCGATCAAGGCCGTGCATCAGGGCAAGACGTTCTTCAGCCCTGAAATCAGCAAGATGCTGGTGGAAGACTACGTCCGCGAGATCCGCAGCCGCAGCGCCGAGGATAGCTACGATCTGCTCACCTCCCGCGAGCGCGAGATCCTCCAGCTGCTGGCCGAGGGTAAATCCAACAAAGAGATCGCAGCCATACTAAATCTGAGTCTTTATACGGTCGAGACGCATCGAAGGAACTTACAGGATAAGTTGAACCTGCATAGCGTGGCGGAACTGATCCTGTATGCCGTTCGGAAGCGCGTGATTTCCTAGCTCAAAACCAGGCAGCTTTACCCCGAACAGGCATAGCCTATCGGCCAGACCTGTTTTACCCAATCGGCCCTATTGGGAATCCGGCGCTTCGGCCTTAGATTAGATCTCAGGACAGAGATCCACGGGATCTCACAGGAGTACGCGACATGGACAAAAAAGAATTGATGAACTACAGGCGCATGCTCGAAGCGAAGCGCGCCGAGATCATCCGTAGCCGGAATCCCGAAAAAATCGTGATCGAAAGGGCGGCGGATGAAATGGATGAACTGGTGCTCGCCACCGAACGCGAGCTGGCGATTGAAACCCTTTCACGCCAGGCCGGCCTGTTGAGCCAGGTCACCACCGCTTTGGAGCGGATCGACGACCAGTCCTACGGCATCTGTGAGGAGTGCGAAGAGCCCATCTCTCCGCGCCGCCTCAACGCTCTGCCCTGGGCCTCGCTCTGCATCCGCTGCCAGGAAAAGGAAGATCGACGCTCCAACGATCGCGGCCAGCGCTTCGACATGGACCTCCCCGACGCCGCGTAAGCGCCACAGGGACGGACCAACATCCGTCCCCAAACGCTTAATTCCGCCATTCTCGTTCGCTCACGACCCCATTTTGCGGATCAGAAAAGCCGCGCGCCGTCCGTCGTAGCCGATGCAGTCCGCCGCAATGGAGTACTCGGCGCGCGCCTTCCGCCATGCCAGCCACTCGTGCTGGCCAAACACCGGGTAATTCCAATATTCATCGAATAAGACGACTGTACCGGGTCCGCAATACGGCAGGGCATGTTGAAATACCGTGGCCGTGGAAGAATACAGGTCACAATCAATGTGCAAAATGGCGATGCGGCCGTTCCAATCGCGGAAGAACCGCGGTGCCGACTCATCATACCAGCCCTTCACCAGGTGTCCGTTTGGATTATGGAACTCCGGCGGTGTCGCCGCGAACGTCCCTTTCGGCCGCGTCCACCAGTCTTCCGGGATCCCTTCCCACGAATCGAACCCAAAAACCTGGCGATCCGGGCATCGCTCCAGGAAGGTGAGGAAGGAGTCGCCCGAAGCCACACCGAATTCGAATACGTCCCCCGGTACGGATGCCGCGTTTTCAAGGACAACATCCAGCAGGCGCGCCCTGCTTTCGCGGGTGGATTCAAGGCGCGCGCCGGAACAGTCTTTTCCCTGACTCAGTTCTTCGTCCTTCACCAGAAGGGCATGCGCTTTCCACCCAAATGCCTCGACCAATCCTGACGGAGAATCCACGTCCGGCCGCACTTCGCTTAACAGACACCGGATAATCGTTGGATAAACGAGATTCGCAACCAGACTCCGCACCAACCGTGTGTTCGCGATCCTCGCAACCAGCTTCTTTAACCTCTGAATCATGACATTCAGCCAACCTTCCTGGATTTCTCTGCCAAGCCAAGGCATTTCGAGACCTGCGTCACGCACCCTGAGATTACTGCGTAGCACTGGCGGATAGCGTTTTCGTCTTCGTTGTATGGATCGGCGATCTCATCCTCAACCTGCCGTTGCGGCGCGAATGCGCCCAATAGCACCGTCTTCCTGCGCGCCTGCGGGAAGCGATGCAACAGTCGAGCTTCGTTGATTCCGTCCATCACGAAGACCACGTCGGCGTCGTCGATCATCTTGGTCGTCAAAGGGCAAGCCTTGTGCTCCGCAAGAGAGACGCCAGACTCGCCCGCGACGCGAATAGCCCGGGCATCCGCCGCGCGGCCCGGCTTCGCGTTCAATCCCGCCGAAACAGATTGCAAGCCTGCTCTTGCGAACTGCGCCGAGGCGAACGGGCTGCGAATGATGTTCCCGTGGCAGACGCACAAGACCGAGCGGACCTGCGCGGGCAGTCGCGGCCGACCGGCCCAGACCATCCGGCGGAGTTGAAGCCGCGCATAGGTTTCCTTGGTTCCCTTCTCCAGGGAACGCCATGTCCGCAGACGGCCGGCGAACGTCTTCGGCAGGACACCTCTAAGCAGCGCCTTCGCGGATTGTCGCGACAGCCGCTTGCCGGTCGATAGCAGCTCGGATATCGCCGGTCGCGGGTCGTCCCACGCCCAAAGCATGTCGCGCGTTCCCGGACGGAAAAGCGTCACGGCCAGGACCAACTCTCGAAAGGCCGATGGCCTGGCCATGCCGTCTGTACGAGGATTTGCGAACAGATCGAAAAGTCGCAGCATCACCCCCGCAGTCCATCGCGCGCGGATTCCTTGCCGATACTTGGCTGGCGGCACGTTCTGGCCGTGCGCGGACTGCCAGGCGGCATACGGGAAGTCGACTCCCGCCACCGCCGAAAGCCCGAGGGAACCCCACACGCGCCCGTTTACTTCCATGAGCGTCGCGCGCCTGGAAGCGCGGTCATAGCGGTATTCCACCATCGCCAGTCCTTCCCAGCCGATTTCGCGCAGGAGGGCGATGGATTTCTCCACCAGTTCCGGGTACAATTCCTCACTGCTCGCGACCACGCTTACGCCGCCCGTGGCGGGATATTCCTGGAGCCGCCGGTGCGCGAACAGCATCTTAGCGCCGCCGCCCGCCATCAGCACTTCAATGCCAACGCCCTCGCCCGGTTCGTATTCCTGGAGCATGCACTTGCGGCCAAAGTCGGAGTCCTGTTGGAACTCTGCCTCCAGATCAGGCCAGGCGCGGTAGTACCGCAGCTTGAACGATACATCCACCTGCTTACTTCCTGGCTTCGCAATCAGCGGAAACCGCAAGCTTCCACGTTCCTCCTCAAGCTGGGCAAGCGATTCGATTTTGTGAGTCCGAGGTACTTCGATGCCGCAGCGGACCGCCGCATCGATGGTGCGGTTCTTGTCCAGAACCGTGAGCACGGTCGCTGCATCGGGGCACGCGAGCATAATCGACTGGCTCAACCGGGTGTAATGTTCCGCGACAAAAAGCAAGGTGGAGTCACTCGTCGGCACCAGCCAGTCCACCTGCTCGGAGTCGATGATCCTCACCAAGCGATCGATCGGGCGTTCCGCCTCGCCTTCCGTCACCAGCCGGTGGAACTGCTTTATCGCTCGTGATCGGAGCGACGGCGATTCGGTTCCAAGTGTTGCAACCAACACCGGTATTCCCCGCCGCCAAAGAGAGCGGGCTACCGGAACCACCAGGCGAGGCTCATCTCCCAACACGAGCGTGGGTCTCATGAGTGCTCGCGCGTGTCCCGAGCCTGCAACACTGTCGACCGGCGAAATCTCCGCGGAGCCTGCCTGGCCGTCTCCACCAGGGTTGTGAGCGTGCGCCGCCACGACGGACCAACGTCCAGTGTCACCGCCGTCGAAAGCACGGCCCTGGCCCCAAACCCGGCCTTGAACCTGGCCAGCGTCGATCCTTGCGGCGCGCCACCCAGGCCGAAAGTTCTCAGACCAGCCTCTCGCAGCAGTTTCCCCACGGAGTGGATCAGGAAATGCGATGCACCCGACTCCATGCCCTCCGGCGATGTTCCGGCTGATTGATAATACGCGCCCGCCGGGGCACGAAGAATCAGGATCGAGGAAAGCACCTCATCCGCCAGCCTCACCTGGAATAACTCTGCACACCCACACTCGAGAAGATTCTTGGACAGGGCCTCGGCGGAATCATCCGCGACCTGCTCCCCACGGTCCCGCCGGCGAGCGAGCGACAAACTCATCAGCCGGATATGTTCGTCGCACGAGCCCGGATCGGTGCTTCGAGCGATCGTTAAGCCCACCGCGCTGGCCTTTCGAATATTTCGTTTGTGATTCGAGCTCATTCGCTCAGGCGTGAACTCGAGTAAGTCGATGACATACTCGCACCGTTCCCGCCGCTCAATTTCCTGTTTAAGCGGTGGTATCGTCACCGGCGGAGACGCGAAGCTGTTTGCGTCTATTTTGGTAATTCCGTGTTCCGCGCCAAATCGGAGTAACCCGAACCAGAACTCCTCGACCCCGGCGGCCTCCGGGAGCGAAGCGATTTCCAGAGTGCTGTTCAGCCGGCCTCGAGTGATGAAAGCGCCCGCCGCGCTCTGCAACCGCCCGCCCTCTTTGGATCCCACGATCCAGGGCTCCGCCCCGAGCCGTTTCATTGCAGTGAAATAGCCCGGCGTGCAGAAAGGATTCTCCGGCGACTGCTGCGCGAGATCTTCCAGTAATCCCGTCGTGTCCATCGGCTCCGCGAAGAACGTCATGGTTACGCCCACATGGTTTACACCCGCATGGTTACGCCCACGCGCGGTCCGACGGAACTGCCTCCAGGTAATCCGTTAGGGAATGGGCGAAAAACTTCGTCGCCCGGTTCAGGGCGCGCCATGGGCCATCTTCGCCGCCAAAAGGATAAGACCCGCTAATCGCCCCCGCGAGAGCCGCAGACTTCCCTTTCGCCTCCTGGGTGCCGCGGACGAAACTCCGCAGTCGCTGGCCGACCTCGAGGTAGCCGGCATCACCGGACTCACCGCGCATCTGTAGATACACACCGGCGAGAGTTTCTGCTTGCGCTTGTTTGATCCAGCAGATCGCGGCGTCCAGGTGGCGCCTGCTTGGTAGGACGTTGTCTGTCGGCCCGGAACGCTCCAGCCGCGCGATCTCCAGTGCTTCTCGATGGACTGGACGATAGGCGCTGGCCTTCTCTAGTAGCAGTCCTGCCGCCCGCTTCACCGGCTTCGACGGTTGGAACACAACCACTAGATTAACACCGCAGGCGTGCGCACTCGCTGCGGAAACCGCTACGCCGCCATGCTGGAGGAACAGTCGATCGCGGTCCGATCGCTCACCTTTATTCGTCTGTGATTCTTTATAAGGGTGAGAATACCTGTTGTCGGATCGCGCGCCAAAGGAGCAGCGTCATGCGAGCATAGAACGCGGCTTTTCCGAAGACGCCAATCGAATCAATCACCTCGCCCGGGATACAAAACCGGATCTCTCGATACTCTCCGCATTTCTCGATGTAAATCGGATAAGCGGCCCGAATCTCCGCTTCCGGGAGATGAGGGGTGTCGAGTGTTGTTGCGACCGGTTCGAGGGCACTGAGCGTTTCATTCATGAGTAATGCCCGGCTTATTGTTGAAGTAATGGTCAAATCATTCCATATTTAGGGTACTGCGTCAAGACAATAAATTCCGTAGCAGTGGTACAGGTAATACCAGTCAAAGCATTAGTACTCTAGGATTTATCTGCCCCAGATCGCGCTGAATGGGGACAGCCCCGCGCGCTGATGCCGTCGCTGGATTCGGGACATCCCTCTCAGATTTTGACGCGGATTTAGCCAATTCCACCGACGTTCTCGCGCGCGTCCTTCCATCTCCGACCAAAAATCGTCATCTCCGAATGGACGACGCACATAAGTGGGTTCCCAGCAATCGGGGTTCGCGACGTTTTTATTGCGCCAATTTCAGGGTCGCGACCTTGATGCTCTCTCCCTCGACCTCGCCTGTAACCGTCACCTGCATGTCGTCCTTCTTGGTCGACTCTTCCAGAGCCGCGCGCGCCTTCTCCCCTCCGGCGGCGTCCAGCGAATAAAATTTGTTGTCCGCCGTCAGCACGCCGAAACCGGTCTTGGCGCAGTTCTCTTTCAGGTTGCAGGTCCGCTCATGCTTCGCCGCGGCGTCCCCGCCTTCTTTGGCAGCCTTCGCCGCGCACATCGTGGTCATCAGGATGCCATGCACTTCTTCCGCCGACGCCGCCCCGGCCATTCCCGCCACAAGGCCCACGCATAATGCAGTTCTCAATAGGTTCATGCCCTACATTGTATGCGAAAGTCCGGAACCCGGTCACAAGCAATTTTGCTATTGGCGTCAGCCACTTACAGCAATTCGCTAGATCGCGCCTGCTAAATTGAGATCAGAAAGTTTCCTGCGCAGGAAGCATTGCAGTGGGGTGATACTGGACTTCCGGAGCCCGTGAAACGGCTCGCGTCGTCAGGCAGTGCCATGATGACGACGGAAGGACCTTCGGATCGATCCGATAACGATTAGGCGGTGTGCGGATAGCTTTTATGCCGTCCCGCTTGACTTCAGAGAGGATAAATTGAAAACGCGAGCCTGCCGCCAGCCAGCGGCGCCGAGCCTCCGTTAGATTTTCCTCGATTCATTGGCGGCCGGTAACGCACGGCGAAAAGTCCGAGAGCCCCGGCCGCCCGTAATGCCCCGACAGCCGTAGTGTCTTTCGACCCCGCAACTCCCGACACCCGTTCTCTCTTCTCTCCAGGTCCATTCTTCTACAATGAAAGTTCTATGGCACGTCGTCGCATTGGCATCTTGACCGGAGGCGGGGACGTACCCGGCCTGAATTCCGTTATCAAAGGCGTGGTCTATCGCGGAACCGAAAACGACTGCGAAGTCGTCGGCATCCGCCGAGGATGGGAGGGGCTCACCCATCTCAATCTCGACGACCCGGCCAGCCGAGAACGGTACGTTCTTCCCCTATCGCGCGAAAATACCCGCACCATCGACCGGTACGGCGGAACCATACTCCACTCCACCCGCACCAATCCTGGAAAAATGCGCGTGCTGCCCGATTTTCTCGCCGGCGCGACCTTTCCCCAGACCGGAAACACCTGGGACATGAGCTCGCAGGTGCTCAAGAATCTCGAAAAACTCAACATCGATTACCTCATCTCCATCGGCGGCGACGACACCCTCAGCTACGCCGCCCGTCTCGACCAGCTCGGCGTGAAAGTGATCGCCATTCCGAAAACCATGGATAACGACGTCCAGAATACCGAGTATTGCATCGGATTTTCGACGGCCATCACCCGCGCAACGGCGGCCATCGGACGCCAGCGCACCACCGTCGGGTCGCATGAACGCATCGGAATATTTCGTATTTTCGGACGCGACGCCGGATTTACCGCGCTCTACACCGCCTACGTCACCTCCATTCGCTGCTGCATTCCGGAGTTCGAGATCAAACTCGAGAAAGTGATCGACCTGCTGCTCACCGAAAAAGCGGATACGCCCAGCAACTACGTGCTGCTGGTGATCTCGGAAGGCGCGCGCTGGGAAGGCTACCAGGTGCAGGAATACGGCGACGCCGACGCCTTCGGCCATCGCAAGAAGATGAGCGTCGGCGAAGCCCTGGCGTCGGAGATCAGCAAGCGGACGTACGGTCGAAAGCATCGTCAGCGATCTGACCTACGATCTGCGCAGCGGCGAGCCGGATTTCGTGGACAAAATGATCGCCTCCACCTACGGGAACATGGCGCTCGAGGCCATGCTCGACGGGCAGAGCGGGGTGATGGCGGCGCTGGTCGGCGGATGCTACCAGATGGCGCCGATTCCCGATCCCAAGCTCGGTCCGCGCAAAGTGGACGTCGAATCATGTACAACACCGATCGCTACCGGCCCAGCTACAAGAACAAGAGCGGCATGCCGATTTTCCTGACGCGGGCCTGATGAACCTGCGATCTCTGTTCAAGAAGCGCTATGTGACCTCCGCGGAGATTCGCGAGCATTTCAATCGCGCCGCCGCGGACGAGGAGCATTATCCCTCCACCATCGATCCCCGGATTTTTCACGTCAAGCTGGTGCTGGACCACCTGGGTGACCTGCGCGGCAAGCGCGTCGCCGACGTCGGTTGCGGCAAAGGACGTTTCGCCCGTCATGGTGAAGGAGCGAAACCCGGAAGCGTCGGTCATCGCGCTGGACCTGGCCGAGGCGATGCTGGTCCACGTGCCGCCGGGAATCGAGCGCGCCGCCGCCAGCATGACTGCCCTGCCTCTGGCCACCGGCTCCTGCGACGGAGCCTATGCCACCGAATCCCTGGAGCACGCCGTCGATATCGCCGGCGCGGTGGACGAGCTGTGCCGCATCGTCAAACCGGGCGGCCGCATCGTCGTGATCGATAAGAATAAGGATGCCTGGGGACGCCTCGAAACCCCGGCCTGGGAGCGGTGGTTTGGCCGTAAAGAGCTGGAACGATTGCTCGCGCGCCATTGCCGCGAGGTTTCGAGCCGCCCCATATCTTATTGGGAAGACGTCGAGCCCGACGGGCTTTTCCTGGCCTGGACCGCGACCCGGTAACCCCGCGGGGTACTAGACCCGAAGTCGCGTCACATCGCCGCAGTTTGGGACTTTAGTCCATTTCACCTTAGCGCTCTAGTTTCTAAGATCCTTGTGATGGAACCCGGTCAATATCAGATGCAGATCTTCGTGAGTCTGGTGGTGGTTCTCGGCGCTGCCTTCGTCGCGTTGATATGCGATTTTCTCAAAGGCAACAATGAGCAGCTGCGAGAGCTCACCGTGGAGCTGAAAGTCCGCAACGAAGAAGAGCGCCGCCGCTCTCAATTGCTGGTGCCGCAGCCGGTAGCGGCCCCGTCGGTGAAAATGGAAACGCCCGAGGCGGAACGAAAGATCGAAACCCGGGCTCCACGAGCCGTGGCGGCCAAGGAACCCCGCCGCGCCGCTTCGCCCGACGCGCTCGCCGCCATGGAGCGCGGCGCGCAGCTCGCTTCGTCTCCCCGTCCTCGAGCGGCGGAGGCTTCAACCGCTCGCTCAAATCCGCCCGCCCCTCCGGAAAAGAAGTCAGAGAACAAAACGGATTGGGACGCCTTGCTATCGCGGAAAGCCAGAAAAATGGAGCAGCGCATCGAGACCCAGCCCGAGGAATCGGTTCCCGCCGGATTCCACAACGGATTCATTCTCAGCAAGCTGGTGCAGAAGCGGCAGCCGGTCAGCGGCCTGGTGGTTTCGATCGGCGTGAATGGGCCGCGCGACGCCGATGGCTCGTCCACCGACAGCGTGAAAGACGTGATCCAGTCGCTGATGGGTCCCAGCGATTTCGCGTGCCAGTCCGGCGCCGAAGAATTTCTGTTGATCTATCCCAACGAGCATGGCGCGTCGGCGCAGCGCAAACTCAGCCAGATCGCCCAGCAGTTATGGGATTTCCAGTTGCGATCCCTGGGCACTTTCTCCATCCTGTTCAGTTGGGGCGGCGTGGAAGTGGCCAGCGAATCGATCGAGGAAGCCATCGCATCGGCCAACGAACGGATGCAGGAAACACGCCGCGGCCGCAAGCTGCTGACCATGGAACCGCGCTTTGACGCTCCGTTGAAGAAGGCGGTGTAGGGGCTTCAAACAGGCTAGGGCTGGCGCAGCGATTGCGTCTCGACCTGGTCGTCGCGCTTGATTTTTAGAAACCGTCCGACTGCTTTGATCCAACGCTTTCCGCGGCTCGGCGCCTTAGGCATCGGATCGTCCAGACCCGATTCGTCCGGAGTCGTGGGATTGTCCTTCTGCATCACAGGCGCGGGCGGCGTGGCGGCAACGGCGACCGGTGTGGAAACGGGAGCCGGGGAGGCGTCGGGCAGATCCAAATCCCCAGGCGTCGAGGCGAGCATCGTCTGCGCCGGCGGCGTCGCGGGCCGCGGACGAGGCGGATGGCGATGAATCATCGGTCCTGAATCGGACACCGGAGGCGGCGGCGGAACGGATTCGGATGCCGGAGTCACCGGCGGGGCGGGCACGATCGGGGTCTGCGCAGGCACCGGTACCGCGGCTTGAGGAGCGTCGGGAACGCCGCTCGCCGGCACAGCGGGCACGCCGTCCACCACGCGATAGCACACGAAGACCGCCAGGACTCCAGTCAAAAGAATGGTTCCGAGCCTGACGCCTCGCGCTATATCGCCGGTCATGCCTCCATCATGGTCAAGGTGGACCAGGATTGGTATCCGTGGTTGCCCGTCGAGGCGCTGGTATTTGTACTCAGTAGTGCTAAGGCGGACGCCGTACCCAAGCGATCCGTTCGCCGGAGGGATTTAGTCTTCGAAGGCCGGCTCGAAGGCTTCTTCGCCGCGCGGACGTAAGCTCTCTGATTCCGCATCAGGATGCGGGCGCAGGTGTTCCAGCGCAGCAGCGCGTCGTCATTGCCCGGCGGAGCGCAGCGACTCGGCGTGTTCGTAATGCTGCATCGCTTCGCGCAGCGATTCGTACGCCGTGAATCCCGCGCCCGGGCGAGCCTTGGCGCAGCAGCGAATCGGCCCAGCGCTCGCAGATAATGCCGGCGTAAGTAGGCGCGTTCATATTCGCCCGCTGATCCGCGGCAGAACTTCGCGCGCCGCCGCTGCCGGTGACGCCTTTGCCGAACTGGTCGGTCAGGCTGAGCAGCAGCATCACCAGTGCCGCCTGATTCTCCGGGTCGATGCGCAAAATGTCCAGGCAGATGCTCTCCGCCTGCCACGGTTCGTTCAACAGGCGGTAGCGCTCCGCTTTCTGAGAGAGCTTCCGGGACGGCGTCGCGCGAGATCGGCTTCAACTCGAACATGCGACCAATATACTCCTGCCTAACTGAATATCTTGAACAGATCCGGCGCAGCGGATCGTAGAATTCGTCGACCACGCGCTCCTTCAGCGGGATAATCGCGTTGTCGGTGATCTTGATTTCCTCCGGACACACCTTGGTGCAGCACTTGGTGATGTTGCAATAGCCGATGCCGCAGCTGTCGCGCAGATCCGCCAGGCGGTCCGCCGTATCGAGCGGATTCATCTCGAGCGCGGCGGTGTAGACCAGGAATCGTGGCCCGATGAACTTGTCGTGCAGATCGATGGTCGCGCAGGACGTGGCAGACGTCCTGGCAGAGAAAGCATTCGATGCACTTGCGGAATTCCTGCACGCGGTCGACGTCGGCCTGCTGCATGCGCCAGGTGCCGTCGGGAGCGTCGGGCTTGCGCGGCTTGAATTTCTTGATCTTCTCCTTCACGCGGTAATTCCAGGAAACGTCGGTGACCAGATCCCTGATGCGCGGGAAGGTGTGCATCGGCTCGATGGTCACCGGCTGATCGAGCGGAATCGTAGCTCAGCCGCGTCATGCACATCAGGCGCGGCTGGCCGTTGATTTCGGCCGAGCACGACCCGCACTTGCCGGCCTTGCAGTTCCAGCGCACGGCGAGATCGTTGGCCTGCGTGGCCTGAATCCGATGCACCGCGTCGAGCACCACCATGCCGGCTTCGACTTCGGTGGTGTAGTCCATGAACTTGCCCCGATTCGCGATCGCCGCGCCAGATTCGAAAGGTCGCCGTGGCCATTACTTGTTTTCCTCGATGACTTGCTTTCAGCTCCGTCGGGCATTTCCTTCACCGGCACTTCTTCGCACTGCGCGACGCTGCCGTCGGCGGCCTTGCGTGACGCGCAGATTGTACGCTGGCCCACTCTTCGCTCTTATCCGGATAATCGTCGCGGAAATGCGCGCCGCGGCTTTCCTTGCGCTCAACGCGGCGCGGGTGACGATCTTCGGAAACGGTCAGCAGATTGTTCAGATCGAGCGCGGTGTGCCAGCCGTTGTTGTACTCGCGATTGCCGGTGATGCCGGCCTTGCGCGGCGCGCGCCTTCAAGCTCGGCGATGCGTCCGAGCGCGCGCTCCATTTCCTCTTCCTGGCGGACGATGCCGACCAGATCCTGCATCATTTCCTGCAGCTCGTGCTGGACGGCGTAGGGATTCTCGCCGGCCGCGCCGCGTTCGAACGGATCGAGCGCCTGCCGCGCGGCTTCATCCACCTGCGCCTGTGTCGATCTGGCCCGCGCGCATGGTCCTTCGCGAACTTCGCGGCAAACTCGCCGGCGCGTTTGCCGAAGACCAGCAGATCCGACAGCGAATTTCCGCCCAGGCGATTGGCGCCATGCAGTCCCGGCGGCGCATTCGCCGGCCGCGAACAGTCCGGGCACCGTCGACATCTGCGACTCGGCGTCCACTTGCACGCCGCCCATCATGTAATGCGTGGTCGGGCCGATCTCCATCGGCTCTTTGGTGATGTCGATGTCGGCGAGCTGCTTGAACTGGTGATACATGCTCGGCAGCTTCTTCTTGATGTGCTCCGCCGAGTTGGGAAGCTTTTCCTTGATCCAGGCGATATCGAGAAAGACGCCGCCGTGCGGGCTGCCGCGGCCTTCCTTCACTTCGCGGCGGATGCAGCGGGCCACGTGATCGCGCGTCAGCAGTTCCGGCGGACGGCGCGCGTTCTTGTCGCCCTGCGTGTAGCGCCAGCCTTCGTCTTCGTTGTCGGCGGTCTGCGTTTTATAGTTCGCCGGAATATCGTCGAACATGAAGCGCTTGCCGTCTGTTGTTGCGCAGCACGCCGCCTTCGCCGCGCACGCCTTCGGTGACCAGAATTCCGCGCACGCTGGGCGGCCAGACCATGCCGGTGGGATGGAACTGCACGAACTCCATGTCGAGCAGCGCCGCGCCGGCGTGATAGGCGAGCGAGTGGCCGTCGCCGGTGTATTCCCAACTGTTGCTGGTGATCTGGAACGCGCGCCCGATGCCGCCGGTGGCCAGGACCACGGCCTTGGCGTGGAAGACCTTGAAGCGGCCGCGCTCGCGATCGTAAGCGAAGGCGCCGACGCACGCGGTCGCCATCCTTGAGCAGCGTCAGGATGGTGCGTCTCCATGTGGAAATCGATGCCCTGATGGATGCCGTGATCCTGCAAGGTGCGGATCATTTCGAGGCCGGTGCGGTCGCCGACGTGCGCCAGGCGCGGATAGCGATGGCCGCCGAAATTGCGCTGCAGAATTTTGCCGTCCTTGGTGCGATCGAACACCGCGCCCCAGGCTTCCAGTTCGCGGACGCGCGCCGGAGCTTCCTTGGCGTGCAGCTCGGCCATGCGCCAGTTGTTGAGATACTGGCCGCCGCGCATGGTGTCGGCGAAATGGACGCGCCAGTTATCGCGATCGTCGACGTTGCCCATGGCCGCGGCCATGCCGCCTTCGGCCATCACGGTGTGGGCTTTGCCCAGCAGCGATTTGGAGACCACGCCGACTTTCACGCCGGCGGCGGAGGCTTCGATCGCCGCGCGCAAGCCCGCGCCGCCTGCGCCGACCACCAGAACGTCGAACTCGATGATGTCTGATATTCGGCCATCGTTAGAGGATTCTCCAGTCGGTCCAGATCCCCATCGAACAGAGGCGAACGTAGACGTCGGTGAATCCGACCCAGAACAGGCTGAACCAGGCCCACAGCATGTGTTGCTCGATTCAGGCAGGAAACGCAGTCGTAAGCATGTCTTGCGGAGCGGCGCTCTTGGACATTTCGTCGATGCGTCCGCCGATCAGATGGCGCAGGGAATGGCAGCCGAGCGTATAGCAGCCGAGCAGAATCGGATTGACGATCAGCACCAGCGTGCCGACGCCGATGCCGAAATGCCCGTCGAACCACATCGCCTTCCAGGCGTCGTGCGCCAGGATCACGATGAAGATCAGCGCGAGATACAGAAAATAGCGATGGATGTTTTGCATGATCAGAGGGAAAGAGCGTTCGCCCCAATAGGTTTTGCGCGGCTCGCCGACGGTGCACGAAGGCGGGTCGGCCCAGAAGGCTTTGTAATAGGCGCCGCGATAGTAATAGCAGGTGAAGCGGAATCCGCCGGGAGCCCACAGGATCAGCATCGCGGCGGAAAAGGGCAGGAACGCCGGCCACCAGCCGGGCTTGTCGGTCATCAACAGCGGTGAGTAAAAGGGCGAAAGATACGGCCCGAAGGTGTAGTGGTCGCCTTGCAGCGCGGCCCAGGTGGAATAGACGATGAAGGCCGAGAATCCGAGGAAGACGAGCAGGGGCTCCACCCACCACGCATCTTTGCGAGCGGTGTTGCCGAACCGGCCGCCACGCAGCGGCACATCGATAGAGGACATCCATACCTCCAAACCGATTTCGAATCGCGTATTAGGATATCAAACAACCCGTCATTCGCGCGGCGGCTGCTGTGTTTTTCTTTTGCGAGAATGAACCTGATGAACGCGATGGAGGAATTGCAGTATCCGATCGGACGCTTCGACTGGTCGGCCGATCTCGCAGGGATGAGCCAGAGAGAGGAATGGTTGCAAGCGATCGCTTCGACTCCGCGCAAGTTGCGCGAAGCGGTGCGGGGCCTGGACGCGGCGCAACTCGATACCCGCTATCGCGACGGCGGCTGGACCGTGCGGCAGGTGGTGCATCATTACGCCGACGATCATATGAACAGCTACGTCCGGTTCAAGTGGGCGCTGACGGAAAAGGCGCCGCTGATCAAGGGATATCTGCAAGCCGAGTGGGCCGAGGTTCCCGATGCGCGCACCGGTCCCATTGAGCCGTCGCTCGATTTACTCGATGCGCTGCATCTGCGATGGGTAGCGGCGTGGCGTGCGCTTGATGAAACGCAATGGTCCAGCGGATTCATGCATCCGGTGCGCGGCCTGGTGACTCTGGAACAACTGGCGGCGCTTTACGCCTGGCATGGCGCGCATCATGTGGCGCAGATCGCGCGATTGCGCGAACGAAAAGGTTGGACATAAACAAAATGCGGATTACTCAAATCGACGCGTATCGCGTGGAGCTGCCGCTGCACGAAGGCAGCTATAAATGGTCGGGCGGAAACGCGGTGGCGGTGTTCGACTCGACGGTGGTCGCGGTTTCGACCGATGAAGGGATCACCGGCTACGGCGAAATTTGTCCGCTGGGCCCGGCTTATCTTCCCGCCTACGCCAACGGAGCGCGAACGGGGATCGCGGAGCTTGCGCCGCAGTTGCTCGGCATGGATCCGACGCAGGTGGGCGTGATGCATCGCGCCATGGATTCGATGATGCGCGGGCATCCTTACGTGAAGTCCGCGATCGATGTGGCGTGCTGGGATATTCTCGGGAAGGCTTGCGGGAAGCCGGTGGCGACGCTGCTCGGCGGGCGGTATGGCGACGATTTTGCGCTGTATCGGGCCATCTCGCAGGAGGCTCCGGAGGCGATGGCGGAGATGGTCGCCGTGTATCGCGCGCAGGGGTACACCAAGTTTCAATTGAAGGTCGGCGGCGACGTGGATACCGACGTCGCGCGGATTTTCGCGGCGTCGAAGAAGCTGGAAGCCGGGAGACGTGCTGATCGCGGACGCGAATACCGGATGGACGCAGCATCAGGCGTTGCGCGTGGCCGACGCGGTGCGCGATGTCGACGTCTATATCGAGCAGCCGTGCCGGACCTATGAGGAGTGCCTGGCGGTGCGGCGGCAGACCGAGCGCCCGTTTGTCCTCGATGAGGTGATCGACGATATCGGCATGGTGGTGCGCGGCGCGGCGGATCAGGCGATGGACGTGATCAATCTGAAGATTTCGAAAGTCGGCGGGCTGACACCGGCGCGGCAGATTCGCGATTTGTGTGTCTCGCTGGGCATCGCGTTGACCATCGAAGATACCTGGGGCGGCGACATCGTGACGGCGGCGATCGCGCATCTGGCGCACAGCACTCCGCCGGAGCTGCTGTTCACGACCACCGATTTCAACAGCTACGTGACGGTCAGCATCGCCGAAGGAGCGCCGCAGCGGGAGCACGGCCGCATGACGACCAGCGATCGCGCCGGGGTTGGGCATCACGCCGCGCATGGACGTGCTCGGCAAGCCGGTATTCAGCGTTCGTTAGAAATTTCGGTCAATAGCGAAGAACGGCGGCCGGACCCGCTCCCTGGACCAGCAACACTTCGCCGGAATTACGCAGGGTTTCGATCGCGATTCGATTCAACGAATCTTCGTCCGCCGGAGGCACGGCCAGAAATACCTTGGCGACACGGCCGGCGATGGCAGCCTTCAAGATGGCTTGCGGATCGGTCAGAAAGCGAGCGGGAGCATATCGCTCATGCGCCTCGACGAGCGTCCGCGCGGCATTTTCAAACGACGCATTCCGCACCAACGCGCAGGCCTGTTCCAGCAGATCGGTATCGGGAAGCGCCCCTGGAACGCTGCCGGCGAGCAGGGTCGCGACGTTTGAGACGCTCCGATAGAGCGAGGTGTCTTCGGCGACGCCGGAAAGCACCACGGGCGTGCTCGACTGGTGGATCATCTCGCGCATGGCGCGATCGATGGCCTTATAGAAATCCGCGAGATGAATTTGCTCGGTTTCGCGCTCATCTTCGCTGCCGAAGCGGATTCGACGTCCTCGCGCCGGTCCTCCGACGGAGGATCGATTCTCGAGATCGTGATCGGGACGGTCCATCTCCAGAAACTCGTCGAACGTTTCGGGCGTCTTCGACGGCAGACGGACCGGATCGAGGCTGACGCCGGCGCGCAGCAGCGATACCCGTTTTTTCGACAGCTTCAAGATATAAAACGGCGAGGGAACCTGAAGCTCCTCGAGGGCCGGAAGAATCCGGAAATGGCGGCCGACGGCAACGTTACCGGAGGTCCCATCCGGCGGCGTCCGGACGAAAACCGCGCGTAGAACATCCGGCGAACGGTAAATCACGCGCGGCCAATGAAACCCGTGCTCGGATTCGGCGGCTCCGGCGAAATCGCGAAGCGGCTCCAGCAGGCTTCGGATAATGGAATCTTCGACGTGCATGCTCGAAAGCCGTTGCGACGCCGCATGAAGGTCGTCTTTGAGCGGCGCATGTAGCGCGCGCGGGGCGGTTTGCCCGGGACGATACGGTGGAAGATAAATCGTGATGCAGGGACCAGGATCCTGGATCAGTTCCCGCAGAGTCTCCGCTTGAAGCGGCTCGAATGCCGATAATTTGGGCGACATCATACACGCCTCCGGATACGACGGAGCAAACCGGCTGCCAAACGTGCCTAAAATGAATCCGAATGCTGATCGAAGCCCGGCCACGGCGGCGGATCGCGGAGACGGAAGCGGCGCGGATCGCGAAACAACTGTTCCATCTGGACATAACCGCGGCGTCGATGGACGGAGAATACGACGACAATTTTCGACTGGATGACCGCGCGGGGCCGCGTTACGTCCTGAAGATCATGCGCCCGGGATGCGAGCGGGCCTTCCTCGACTTCCAAGTGCAAGCGCTGCAGCGATTGGCGGACCTTCCGGTGCCGCGCGTCGCCGGCTCGGTCCAAAAGACGGAAGATGGTCGCGGGGTGTGGCTGCTCGGGTGGCTTCCGGGGCGGCTGCTGGCCGCGACCTCGCCGCAGACGGGCGAAATGAATCGGGCGCTGGGAAAGCTGCTGGGGAGCGTCGACCGCGCGCTTGAGGGATTCGACCATCCGGCCGCGCATCGCGAGCTCAAATGGGATTTGAAGCGCGCGTCGTGGATTCGCGAGTATCTCAGTTACCTCGGAGACGGGCGCGAAGTGGTGGAGCGCGTGCTCGAACGGTATGAATCGCAGGTCGCGCCGCTGCTGGGCCGTCTGCCGCATAGTGTGATCCACGGCGACGCCAACGACCATAACGTGATCGTGAACGCCGGGGAGCTTTCGCTGATCGACTTTGGCGATCTGCACTATACGGCGACGGTGTGCGATCTGGCGATCGCCTGCGCGTACGCGGCTTGCGGAAGCGACCGGCCGCTGATGGCGATCTCGCAAGTGGCGTGCGGATATCAGGAAACGCACCCCCTGACCGATCGGGAACTGGAAGTGCTATTGCCGTTGATTCTGACCAGGCTCGCGGTCAGCGTCACCAATTCGGCGTATCTAAAGACCGTCGCGCCCGGCGATCCTTATTTAACCGTCCACGAGAAGCCGGCGTGGGCGGCGCTGCGAAAACTGGCGGCGGTGCATCCCCGATTGGGTCTTTATTCTCTGCGCGGTTTCGCGCCAAACCCCAGAATTTCCGCGCGGGATGCCGCACCTCTGCTGGAAAATATCGATCCGCGCAAGGAGGGGTATCTGGTGTTCGACCTGAGCGTTGGTAGCCTGATGCTGGGCGCCGATCCTCGGGCGATGGAGGAGCCGGCGCTCACGAAGACGCTGTTCGAAAAGATGCGTGAGGCGGGGGTGAAGATCGGCATCGGGCGATACAACGAAGCGCGGCTGCTCTATAGCTCGCCATTGTTTGGTGCGGGACATCCGACTGAGGAACACCGGACCATTCATCTCGGCATCGACCTGTTCGCGGAAGCCGGAACCGCGATTTGCGCGCCGCTCGCGGGCTGGGTTCACGCGTTCCAGAATAACCGGCAGCCGCTCGATTACGGGCCGGTGGTAATCCTGCGGCATGAAGCGGACGGCGAAGCGTTCTTCACGCTGTACGGGCATCTGAGCGTCGATTCGCTGGAAGAATTGTGCATCGATCTGCCGATCGCGAAGGGGCAGCACATCGGAAGAATTGGCTCGCCTCCGGAGAACGGCGGGTGGACGCCGCATCTGCATTTCCAGATTATTCGCGACCTGCTGGACCTCGACTGCGATTTTCCGGGAGTGGCGTTGGCGAGCGAGCGTGAGTTGTGGCTGAATCTTTCGCCCGATCCGAGCGAACTGGCCGGAGTCGCGCCGTGCATTGCAGAGCCCGCGAAAGAAGAGACGCTGCGGTCGCGCCGCGAGCACTTGGGAAGAAATCTGAGCGTCAGCTATCGAGAGCCGTTGAAGATCGTCCGCGGATGGATGCAGTATCTGTACGACGAAACCGGTCGCGCCTATCTGGACGTTTATAACAATGTGCCGCTGGTGGGGCACAGCCATCCGCGCGTGGTGGAGGCGGTGCAGCGGCAGATGGCGCTGCTGAATACCAACACCCGGTATCTGCACGACAACATCGGGCAATATGCAGAGCGCCTGACGTCACTGATGCCTGCTCCGCTGAGCGTCTGCTACTTTCTCAATTCGGCGAGTGAAGCGAATGAGCTGGCGCTGCGCCTGGCTCGCGCGAAGACCGGGCGCGACGAGACCATCGTGCTGGAACACGCCTATCACGGGCATACCAATACGCTGATCGACATCAGTCCTTATAAATTCGACGGACCGGGCGGGCGCGGGAAAAAGCCGTGGGTGCGGGTCGCGCCGCTGCCGGATCCGCTGAAAAGAAACGATGCGGGCGCGGGCCTCGAATATGCTTTGGCGGCGGCGTGGCTGGTGGATGGTCCAGTGACGTTCATCGCGGAGAGCCTGCCAAGCGTCGGCGGTCAGGTGGTTTTTCCACCCGGATATCTCGCCGAAATTTATCGCCAGGTTCGCGAGGCGGGCGGCGTGTGCATCGCGGACGAAGTGCAGGTCGGATTCGGACGGCTGGGGCAATGGCGCTGGGGTTTCGAGATGCAGGGCGTGGTGCCGGATATCGTGGTGCTGGGCAAGCCGATGGGCAACGCGTTTCCCCTCGCTGGGGTGGTGACGACGCCGGAGATCGCGGCATCGTTCGACAACGGCATGGAATTTTTCAGCACGTATGGAGGCAATCCGGTGGCGTGCGCTGCGGGATTGGCGGTGCTCGATGTACTCGAAGAGGAGCGTTTGCAGGAAAATGCGCGGGCGGTCGGGGATCATTGGATGGATGCGCTGCGGGCGATGGATCATCCGTCGATTGTGGATGTGCGCGGAGCTGGATTATTTCTGGGGATCGAACTGCGAGATGGGGACACGGCTTCGGAGGTGGTGAATCGCCTGCGGCATCGCGGGATTCTGGCGGGCACCGATGGTCCACGGCACAACGTGATCAAGCTTCGTCCACCGTTGGTGTTCGCGCGGGAGGATGCGGACTTTTTCGTGCGTGCGCTCGTGGAAAGCCTCTAAAGGAGCCGCGACCAAAGGAAGCGGCCAGCCCTAGACCAGCACGGTAAACGCGTTTTCGGCGCGTTCCACCGGACGATACAAGCGTGTCGCGCTCCATCGGCTCGCGGCCGGCTTCGCGGATCAGGCGCAGCAGCTCGCCGCGGCGGAGATTCTGGCTGGTCGTGGCGCCGGCGTCGTGATAGATTTTTTCCTCCACCACCGTGCCGTCGATATCGTCCGACACCGAAACGCTGGGCGATCTGCGCGATTCGCGGGGTCATCATGATCCAGTACGCCTTGATGTGCGGGATGTTGTCGAGCATCAGCCGCGACACCGCGATCTGGCGGAGATCGTCGAAGCCGGTCGTCTTCGAAATGTGTTCGAGCGCCGTGTTCGTCGGGATGAAACGCCAGCGGGATGAAGGTGACGAAGCCGTGGGTCTCATCCTGAAGCGTCCGCAGTTTCACCAGGTGATCGACGCGGTCTTCTTCGTTTTCAATGTGCCCGTAGAGCATGGTGCAGTTGGAATGGAGCCCCAGCTCATGCGCCGTGCGCGCGACGTCCAGCCACTGCTCGCCGGTGATTTTGTGATCGCAGATGATGCGGCGGACGCGTTCGGTGAAAATTTCCGCGCCGCCGCCGGGCAGCGAATCCATGCCCGCGTCCTTCAACCGTTCGAGCACTTCGCGCGGCGTGATTTTCGCGCGCTGCGCCAGATATCCGATCTCGACCATGGTGAAGGCCTTCAGATGCACCTGCGGGAAGCGCTGCTTCAAGCCGCGAGCATCTGGCAGTACCAATCCAGCGTCAATTCGGGATGCAGGCCGCCGACGATGTGAAATTCGGTCACCGCTTCGGTGTAGCCGTGGCCGGCGGTTTCCCACACCTGCTCGAGCGACATGGTGTAGGCCTTGGGATCCTTGGCGCGTTTGCCGAACGCGCACAAACGGCAACTGGCGACGCAGACGTCGGTCGGATTGATGTGGCGATTGACGTTGAAATACGTGACGTTGCCGTGCAGCCGCTCCCGCACGCGATTCGCCATCCAGCCTACGCCAAGCAGATCGGGCGAGCGATAGAGCGTCACGCCGTCATCGAAGCTGAGGCGTTCGCCGGCCTCCACTTTGTCGCGAATCGGCTCCAGACGGGGATCTTCAAACGTCGGTGTCATTTCAGAAAAATATCGGTCGCCCAGAATACAAAGAATATCACGCTGACGTAGCCGTTCATGGTGAAGAAGGCGGCGTCGATGCGCGAAAGATCGTCGGCTTTGACCAGCCGATGCTCCCACAGGAGCAGGGCGGCGACGGCCGCGACGCCCGCGACCGCGATCGCCTCCCAGCGCGAACGAGCGCACCAGCGCGAGCAGACACATCAGCATGCCGAGGTGTAGCAGGCGCGAGATCCATAACGATCCGGCGATTCCGAAGCGCTTCGGGATGCTGTAGAGGTCGGCGTGGACGTCGAAGGCGTAATCCTGGCAGGCGTAGATGATGTCGAATCCCGCGGTCCACAGGGTGACGGCGGCTGTGAGCCACAGGATGCGAAGGTCGAGCGAGCCGCGCACGGCGATCCAGGCGGCGGCGGGAGCGATGCCGAGCGAAAATCCGAGCACCACATGCGACAGGGAAGTGAATCGCTTGGTGAAGGAATAGAACATCGGGATCGCGAGCGCGAGCGGCGCCAGTTTGAAGCACAGCGGATTCAACTGGCGCGCGGCGAATAGAAAGACAAACGCCCAGGCGGCGATGAATCCCCAGGCGAAGCGCGCGCTGAGCAGGCCGGCCGGCAGATGGCGGGATTTGGTGCGCGGATTTCTCGCGTCGATATCGGCGTCAAGCACGCGGTTGAAGGCCATGGCGACCGATCGCGCGGCTACCATCGCCACCACGATCCACAGCAGTTTCCACCACAAGCCTTCGCGCGCGAATCCCTCGTCGCGCCAGGCGAGCAGAGCTCCGGTGAGGGCGAACGGCAGGGCGAAAACGGAGTGCTCGAATTTGATCATTTCGAGCGTCAGGCGAATGTGCTGGAGGAACTTTCTCAATCCAGCTACTATTTTAGGTGATGCGAAGAGCTTTCATTGCCGCGCTGGCCGCGGCGATTTTATCGGCATGCGGAGACAAGCCGTCCACTATGGAGGATCTGACGTCCACCCTGGTGACGTTTCCCAACGGGACCAAGATCACGGCGCAGAGCATGCGCGAGCAGATCGACATGACGCGCGGCATGATGTTTCGCGACTCACTGGCCGCCGATCACGGCATGCTGTTTTTCCACGGCAAGATGGGCAAGTACACTTATTGGACCTATCAGACCCGGATCCCGCTCGATTTTATCTGGATCGATCACGACCATAAGATCGTGGAGATGGCGCTGGACAAGCCTCCCTGCCCTTCGAAGCTGGCGCACGAATGTCCGAATTACGGCGGCCACGAAGACGCGAGCTACGTGCTGGAAGTAAACGCGGGCATCGCGGCGAAGAACGGACTGAAGCTCGGCGACCGGCTGGATTTCTGATCCACTATTTCCCCATACAGCTATGGCAGCTTACAATCGGCTCGCGGGACAGAGCATCGAAAGGCTGGCGGCGCTGAGCGACGGAATTTTCGCGGTCGCGATGACGCTGCTGGTGCTCGATTTACGGACGCCGGTGAAAGAAAATATCCATTCGGGCGTGGATTTGGGGCACGCGCTGGCGGCGATGACTCCGCAGATCGTTTCGTATTTGATGAGTTTTCTAACGCTGGGTATTTTCTGGAACGGGCAGCAGGTCCAGCTCAATCGATTCGAGCGGAGCGATCGCCATCTGACATGGATTCACCTGGCGTTTTTGTTCTGCGTGACGACGATGCCGTTCTCGACGCGCCTGCTTTCCGAGTACATCGAGTATCGCGCGGCGCTGCTGGTTTATTGGGCCAACATTCTGCTGTTAGGGCTAGTGTTGTTTATCGGCTGGCGATACGCGCTGCGCGCCAAACTGGTGGAGGCCGATCTGCCTTACGAAGTGAAGTGCGCCATCGAACGGCGGATCGTGATCGCACAGGCGTTGTATGCGTTCGGAGCGGCGTTGTGCGTGTTCGACAATTACTGGAGCATCGGATTCATCGTGCTGGTGCAGCTCAACTTCGCATTCGCGCCGAGGATCCCGTATATTTCGGAAATTTAGTTCTACGCGTCGACCGTTTCGAGCGCCGCGTAGTGCGTCTCCACGTAATTGTTGAGGATGGTGATGAACTCGGCGACAATGTGGTCGCCGCGAAGCGTGCATTTCAATTTGCCGTCGACGTAAACGGGCGCGACCGGTTCTTCGAACGTTCCGGGCAAAGAGATCCCGAGGTTCGAATGCTTCGATTCGCCGGGGCCGTTCACGACGCAGCCCATGACCGCGACCTTCATCTCCTCGACGCCGGTGTAGCGCGTCTTCCAGACCGGCATCTGCTCGCGCAGATAGGTCTGGATCTGATCGGCCATGTCCTGAAAGAACGTGCTGGTGGTGCGGCCACAGCCGGGGCAGGCGGTGACCTGCGGAGTGAAGCTGCGCAGCTCCAGCGCTTGCAGGATCTGCTGGCTGACGATCACTTCATCGGTACGATCGCCGTTGGGCAGCGGAGTCAGCGACGCACGAATGGTATCGCCGATGCCTTCCTGAAGCAGCACGCCGAGCGCGGCGGTGGTGGCGACGATCCCTTTCGATCCGAGGCCGGCTTCGGTGAGGCCCAGGTGCAAGGCGTAATCGCATTCGGCCGCCAGCATTCGATACACGGCGATGAGATCCTGGACGCCGCTGACTTTCGCGCTCAGAATGATGCGATCGCGACGCCAGGCCGTATTCTTCGGCGGCTTTGGCCGACTGGATCGCGCTTACAACGATCGCCCGCAGCGTGACGGCCTTGGCGTCGAGCGGCTCGGGCAGCTTGTTGTTCTCGTCCATCATGCGCGTGAGCAAGGCGCCGTCGAGCGAGCCCCAGTTGACGCCGATGCGCACCGGCCGGCCGTATTCGACGGCGGCTTCGATCATGACGCGGAAATTGTCGTCGTGCTTCTTGCCGATGTTGACGTTTCCAGGATTGATGCGGTATTTCGACAGCGCTCGCGCCATGTCGGGATACTTCTTGAGCAGCAGATGGCCGTTGTAATGGAAATCGCCGATGATGGGCACCCGGACGCCGAACTTGTCGACGGTCTCGACGATCTTGGGCACGGCCTTCGCGGCATCGTCGGTGTTGACGGTGACGCGCACCAGCTCCGAGCCTGCATTGGCCAGCGCCATCACCTGATTCACCGTCGACATGACGTCGGCCGTGTCGGTATTGGTCATCGACTGAACCACGATGGGGTTCGATCCGCCGACCTTCACGTTACCGATGGTCACCGGCACTGAGCGGCGCCGCGGGATAGCTGCCATGCGTCCTCCAAAATGAGCGATTGAACTTTTATTGTATCGTGGACCTTCACCGATGAATCGGGCGGAGCGAAGCGTCGAGGCCCACAGCGCGGTGCTCAAGAAGGAATTGGGCCTGTGGAACCTTGTGTTCACGCAGATCCTGTTCGTGATGGGCCTGAGCTGGGTGGGCACGGCGGCGAAGCTCGGGTCCTCGCACGTGGTGTTCTGGCTGCTTGCGGTGGTGCTGTTCTATGTTCCGTCGGCGGTGGTCGTCGTGCATCTGAGCCGCAGGATGCCGCTCGAAGGCGGGCTCTATCAATGGGCCAAGATCGGATTCAACGATCGCATGGGATTCCTGACCGCGTGGAACCTGTGGATCTACGCGATGGTGCTGATGTCGGAGAACGGCGTCACCGCGGCGACCAATATCGCGTATGCGTTTCATGTGACCTGGATCGCGGAGAACAAGTGGGCCATGGCGCTGGGGACGGTGATGATCATCGGCGGGCTCGCGTGGCTGTCGACCGTGGGGCTGGGCGCGGGCAAGTGGCTGCACGGAGCGGCGGGCGTGACCATGGTGATCATCATGGGGGCGATCATCGCTTTGCCCCTGGTGCCGTGGTTGCATGGGGTGAAACCGCAGTCGGCTCCGTTCGCGCTGACCGTTCCGGCGCTGACGCTGTTCAATCTCAACATTCTGGGCAAGCAGGGATTCGGCGCGCTGGGCGGAGTGGAATACGTGGCGATTTTCGCGGGCGAAACACGAGACCCCGGCCGGCTGATCGCGAAAAGCGTGATGATCGCGGCCCCGGTGATCGCGGTGCTGTTCATCCTGGGCACCGGATCGGTGCTGGTGTTCATCCCGCAGAACCAGATCGATCTGGTGTCGCCGATCTCGCAGGTGTTGAGCGTCGCGACGCGGCCGTTCGGGATCGCGGCGAGCGTGGCGGGGGCGATCATCATGGCGGTGTTGGGACTGAGGATCGCCCAGACCAGCGTGAATTTCTCAGCGACGGCGCGGCTGCCCATGGTGGCCGGCTGGGATCATCTGCTGCCGCGGTGGTTCACGACGATCCACGCGAAATACCGGACGCCGGTGATGTCGATCGCGTTTGTGGGCGCGCTGACCATGCTGCTGGGGGTCGCGGCGATTGTCGGAATCGGACGGGCGGAGGCGTTTCAACTGCTGAACAACGCGTCGGGGATTTTTTACGCGCTGACATATTTAGTGCTGTTCGCGATCCCGATCTTCGGCGCGACCGGGGCGTCGTTGGGAGTGCGCATCGCCGCGGCGTCGGGTTTTTTGATGACGCTGCTGTATGTGGTGCTGTCCGTTTTCCCGATCGTCGAGGTGAAAAGCCAGGCGGAATTTACGTTGAAGATCAGCGTGCTGGTGGTGGTGAGTAATTTGATCGGGATCGGAATTTTCGAAGTCGCGGGAAGGCTGCGGCGAGTCGCGGTATCTTGAATAAAGATGGGTGCGGTGAGAAAAATTAGCGTTAAGGCACGGACCCGATCGGAGCGAGCAGCTGCGTCGCGAGCCTGCGATGGGCTCCGCCAGCTTCGCGGCAAAGTTCAATTCAGCAAGACCGTCGCGGAGCTGAAAGCCGATCGCTAGATCGCGTCAAACGCTCGCATGCGGAGCTACATCGCTAATCGATGCCAGTGGGAGTTATTCTTAAGGCTATGACGAACATCGACTGGTCGCAATGTCCGGCCGTCGAGAGCGTTCCCGGCAAGAGAAGCGGTGCCTGGGTATTCCGGGGAACGCGGACGCCGGTATCGGTCGTGTTCGAGAACCTTCAGGACATGAGTGTCGATGAACTCGTCGAAGAATTCGGTGTCACGCGGGAACAGATAGAGGCCGTCCTGCAATTCGCCGCGCGAAGCGCCGAAGCGCCGGTACCGCAGCGTTGATACTGGTCTTGTTCGAGGAGGGAACACTAATGCCGGATCGGCTTCTCATCGATCAGACACATGCAGCGTCAGGTAGCGGAGATCATCGACACGTTGAATGCGGCAACGGCCTGCAGCGTCGCTTGGTGCAAATTCCGCCGGCATAAGTGAGCGGCGTTGGCCGACGATTGACATTCACCCTTCACCTTACATAAGCTTTCGGATGCATCGACTAAAAAGGGGAAACCTCATGCGACGCATTCTTTCCGTTGTGGTTCTTGCACTTCCTCTCCTGTCAGTTCTGAGTCTGGCTGATCAGCTTCCTTATCAGAAGCCGCCACAGGCGATTCTGGATGTCCTTAACGCGCCGGTGTTGCCCGCGCTCGCGGTCAATCCTTCGCATACCTATGCGACGCTTTCGGAATCCGAGCACTATCCCGGAATCGACGAGGTCGCCGCGCCGATGCTGCGCCTGGCGGGCATGCGTATCGATCCGCGCACCAACGGTCTGCATCTCGCGCCGGGAAGCTTCGCCATCACGCTGGTGAAATTGCCGGAAGGGACCAAGATCCCGGTCGCGCTGCCGGCGCATGCCCGTGCGACCGCGCTGCGCTGGTCGGCCGACGGCAGAATGTTCGCGTTCACCAACACCATCGGCAACGGAATCGAACTGTGGATCGGCGACGCGGCCACCGGCAAGACGCACAAAGTGGAAGGCATCAAGCTAAACGCAGTGCTCGGCGATCCGATCGAGTGGCTGCCGGACAACAAGACATTCCTGGTCAAGACGGTTCCCGCGCGGCGCGGAGCGGCGCCGGGCGAGCCGAAGGTTCCTGTGGGTCCGGCGGTCCAGGAAAGCGACGGCAAGGCGATGGGCGTCGCCACTTATGAGGACCTGCTGCAGAATCCGCACGACGAGGATTTGTTCGAGTACTACGCGACGGCGCAACTGGTCAAGGTCGATGCGGCGACCGGCACGGCGACGCCGATCGGCAAGCCGGGGATTCTGGATGAAGTGACTCCGTCGCCCGACGGCAAAGATCTGCTGATCACGCGCGAGCACCGGCCGTTCTCCTATCTGCATCCGTATCGCGAATTTCCGAAGGAAGTCGACGTGTTGAGCACGACGGGCGCGGTGGTGTATCAACGTGGCGAGCCTGCCGCTGCCGGCGAGGATTCCGCTGGGCGGCGTGCAGACCGGGCCGCGCCAGATCCGCTGGATGGCGAATGAACCGGCGACCATTTTCTGGGTGGAAGCGCTCGACGGCGGCAATCCCAAGGAGAAGGTTCCGCATCGCGACCGCATCGTGGCGATGAGTGCTCCGTTCAAGGGCGACCTGCAAGAGATCTTCAAAACCGAAGAACGATTCCAGGGCATCCAGTTCGGCCACGGATTTCGCGCTGGTGGAAGATCAGGCTCGCATCTCGCGGATGCTGCGGACGTTTGAGATCGATCCGTCGAAACCGAACACGGAAGCGAAGCTGATCTGGAGCCGCAATTCGCAGGATCGTTATAAAGATCCGGGCCGGCCGGTGGAAGTGAAGTCGCAGGGCGGGCGCGGCGGCGGATTCGGGCGCGGCGGCGGAGATTCGCTGCTGATGCAGGCGGGCGACGATATTATTCTGCAGGGCGCGGGGCGCGTCGCCGATAAGGGCGACCATCCGTTCCTCGATCGGTTCAACCTGAACACGCTGAAGAGCGAGCGCGTGTTCCAGATGCGCGCCGGACAAGTACGAAGACGTGGTCGCGGTGCTGGACGATCAGGCGAACGAGCTTTATTACGCGCCGCGAAAGTCCGACCGAGCCGCCGAATTATTTCCTGCACACCGGCAAGGCCGAAAAGGCGCTGACCGATTACAAAGATCCCACGCCGCAGCTTCGGCGCATCAAGAAGGAACTGGTGACCTACAAGCGCGCCGACGGCGTGCCGTTGTCGATGGAGCTTTATCTGCCGCCCGATTACAAGCCCGGCACGCGGCTTCCGGCGGTGATGTGGGCCTATCCGCGCGAATACAACGACGCGGCGACGGCCGGCGCAGATTGAAGGCTCGCCGAACCGGTTCACGACGATTACCGGATACTCGGAGCTGTTCTTCCTGCTGGACGGCTACGCGGTGCTCGAAAACGCGGCGATGCCGGTGGTGGGAACCATCGACGTGGTGAACAACACGTATGTCGAACAGATTGTGGCGGACGCGAAGGCGGCGATCGACAAGGCGGCGGAGATGGGCGTGATCGATCCGAACCGTGTCGGCGTCGGCGGCCACAGCTACGGCGCGTTCATGACGGCGAATCTGCTGGCGCACTGCAACCTGTTCCGCGCCGGGAATCGCGGAAAGCGGCGCGTATAACCGCACGCTGACGCCGTTCGGATTCCAGAGCGAGCGGCGGACCGTTCTGGGAGGCGCAAGAGCACCTATCTGAACGGATGTCGCCGTTCCTGTTCGCGGACAAGATCAAGGACTCCGATTCTGCTGATCCACGGCGAAGCGGACGACAACTCGGGGACGTTCCCGATCCAGAGCGATCGCATGTACCAGGCGATTCGCGGCAACGGCGGCACGGTGCGGCTGGTGTTCCTGCCGGACGAAGCGCACGGCTATCGCGGCCAAGGAGACCATCGAGCATCTGCTGTGGGAGAAGTTCCGGTGGTTCGATAAATACGTGAAGCACGCTCCGGCGATGCCTTCCGGCGCGGAGAGATGATTGGTTAAATTTCTCGCGGTCCTGACGGTCGCCTCGGCCCTGGCGGGAGCACAAACGCCCGAGCCGAGACCGTCCGATCCGCTGGCGGCGCTGCGCGCGACGGCGCAGAAGAAATCCAGCGACTGGGAAGCTCTGGCTCGCGGGATGGAACCGAAGATCGGCAGGATGCTGCCTTGCGATCCGCGGGCGCGCGCGGCCATCGAAGAAGTAAGCCAGGCTTCCCAGGCCCGGCTGGCGGCGGTAGGTCAATACCTGAATGCCGCCATAGCCTTGGCCAAACAGGAAGCGGAGCTGGCGAAATCGGCGGTGGGCGCGCCGGATGACGGCGACAGGGAGCTGCAGATCGAGCAGGCCGAGGCCGAGCAGGAACGGATCGCGGTGGAGAGCCAGATGGCCGATCTGGGGGAGAGCGTCCGCCAAAGGGACGCGCTCGATGAGGCGCACCAGAAGCTGGCCGCAATTGCGGCGATGATCCGCGAGCGCGCGCAGCAGTCGCAGAAGATGGCCGAGGCCAAGAATACCCTGGCCGTTCCGATGAAGAATCTGCTGGCGGCGTATGAATCGCGGCAGGCGGCGCTGCAGAACGAGCAGGCCGCGCTGGCGGTGGAGGTCGCGCGCTGGAGCGAGTATTACGCGGCGCGCCTGTCGCGCGCACAAACCGAGTGCGCCATCATCAACCAGCCGGGGCGAAAGAAACAATGAGGGCGGCGGGAATGCTCCTGATCGCGGCGCTGTGCCTGTTCGCGCAGGCGACGCGGGACGATTATCGCAACGCTTATAAAACGTGGCGGCAAAGCGATCCGAACCTGGAGCGGGACGCGGGCACGGGCGGCGCGGGGTTCGCATCGCGGGCGCAAAAGGCTTCCGGGGAAGCGGCCAAGTACGAATCCGCGCGCAAGGTCTTCCTGCAACAGATGGCGGACGCGAGCCAGCGAAAATACGGCTGGTTGGAAACGGCGGCGCCCGAACCGCCGATCCCACTGGCTCAGGAGGCGCAGTTGTTTGTCGCATCCGAAATCAAGGCGGTAAAGCGCAATGTGGACGTGTTCGCGGGCGATCCCGATCCGGGCATCCAGCAGCTCAGAGCCATGCTGCTGCGCGAAAATTCGGCGCTGGCGGCGCTCAGCACCGCGATCACGGAACGGGAAAAGGCGGCCGCGGCGGCTACCACCTCGTCGGCGTTCCTGGAACGGACGAGGTCGAGCGCGCTTGACGCGGTCCACGCGATGATCGACGGATGGAAGGACCAGGCGGAGCAGACCGATCGCGAATCGGCGGCCTGGGGGGAATATTACGCGCTGCTCGAAAAAGAGGGGGCTTCGGCTCCCGCGCCGGTGACCCCGCCGGCGGCAACGGTCGAGACTCCGGCGGAACCCGCGGCTACGCCGCTTGCGCTGGCGCGCTATATCGGCGCCTGGACCTATCCGCCGGTAAACGGTTTGTATCACGGCCTGGAGCCGGAATTTGCCGATCTGAACGTTCAGGACAACGGCGGCCATGCCAGCGGCACGTTCTCCGCCCGATTCAAACTCGGGCCGGCGGCGACGGAAGACCCGGTATTGACCTTCAACTTTACGGGCGAGTTCGAGGACAAGCGCATCCAGGATCTGACCATCCAGATGAGCGACGGGTCCAAGGGCCGCCTGGAACTGATCCCGGGCCCGGCCTTCAATCTGCTGGAAATCAATTTTCAGATCGACGCCAGGCCGGGACGCATCCGGCAAGGCAACATGGTCCTGATAAAGAAGTAACTGTATAATCGGTCTTATGCGGTATTGCGCTTTTTGTCTGGGCTTAGTGTTTGTTTCGACGGCCTTCGCGGCGGACGTCGCGGTGGTGGAAGAAATCGTCTGCAAGGTGAACGGCGACATCATCACGCGCACGCGAGCTCGAAAAGGACCGCAAGGACGCGGAGGACGAGTTCCGGCAGCAGGGTCTGACCGGCACGCACGCTGCAGGAGCGCCGTGAACGCCGCGACGCACGATCTGCTGCGCAAGCGGATCGACCAGCTTCTGCTGGTCCAGAAGGGCAAAGAACTGGACCTGAAGGTGGACCCGGACGTGACCAAGCAGCATGGCGAACATGCAGCGCCAGAGCGGCATCTCGGATCCTGAAAAATTTCAGGCGTATGTGCGCGAGCAGCGCCGGAATGCCGTATGAAGATTACAAGAACGAGATCAAGAATCAGCTTCTGATCGAACGCGTGATCCGGCAGGAAGTTTCGAGCAAGATCAAGTTCAAGCGCGAGGATCTGCAAAAGTATTACGACGAGCACAAGGATGAGTTCCAGCGCAAGGAACGGCGTGTTCCTGAGCGATATTTACGTGTCCGACCGAAGGCAAGGACGCCGCCGGCCTGGCGGCCGCCGAGAAGAAGGCGAAGGATCTGGTGGCGCGCGCGCGCAAGAGGGCGAGAAATTCTCGGAACTGGCGCAGACCAATTCCGACGCGCAGGACGCGGCGTCGGGCGGCGAGATGCCGCCCTATGAAAAAGGACAGCTGCGCGCCGATATCGAGAGCGCGGTGTGGGATCAGCCGCGCGGCTACGTGACGGATCCGATCAAGCTGCGACAGCCCTCCGGGATTCTACATTTTCAAAGTGGAAGATCATCAGAAGGCCGGGCTGGCCGGAGTTCGAAGAAGTGCAGAACGAAGTCGAGAACAAGCTATTCCGGCCGAGAATGGATCCGGCCGTGCGCGAGTATCTGACCAAGCTGCGCGCGAGGCGTTCCTGAAATCAAGCCGGGATATGAGGATTCCGGCGCGGCTCCCGGCAAGAACACGGCGTGGGAAGATCCGGCGCAGCTCAAGCCGGAGACGGTGACGAAGGAAGAAGTCGCCGCCAAGACGCATAAGCGCAAGCTGCTGTGGCTGATTCCGATCCCCGGGACCAACACCACAGTCGGCCGGAACTTCTTCTTCGCAAACGCTGAGGAATGAAGTCCCCCTATATCCGCGATTTAGAGCCGAATCAGATCATCACACGGCGTTTTTCTGGTGCATCACAAGGATGTTCGCCAGAAAAAGTCGGGCGAGCCGTATCTTTCCCTCACGCTGGCCGACCGCACGGGCGAGCTGGACGCCAAGATGTGGGACAACGCGGCCGAGGTCGCTGGACGCCTTCGAGCGCGACGATTTCGTGCGCGTGAAGGGGCTGCATCCAGGTTTTTCAGAACCGTCCGCAGTTGACGCTGCACAAGATTCAGCCGGTGCGCGGAGGCGGAAGTCGATTTCGCGGATTATTTTCCGGCGTCGACGCGCGATCGCGACGAAATGTTTCGGGAGCTGCAGCTCTTGGATCGCGTCGATGACCAATCCGCACCTGAAGGCGCTGCTGGAAGCGATCTTCGCCGACGAGGCGATGGCGCTCGCCTATCGCACGGCGCCGGCCGCCAAGACGGTGCATCACGCCTGGATCGGCGGATTGATCGAGCACGTGCTGTCGCTGTGTCATCTGGCGAAATTGACGGCGGCGCATTATGCGGATATCGATTTCGATCTGCTGCTGACGGGCGTGATCCTGCACGACATCGGCAAGATCCGCGAGCTGAATTATGCGCGCGGCTTCAGCTACTCCACCGAAGGGCAGTTGCTGGGGCACATCGTCATCGGGATGCGGATGGTGGAGGAAAAGCTGCGCCAGGTGCCGGATTTCCCGCCCCGCTGCGCGATCTGCTGATGCACCTGATCCTGAGCCACCACGGCGAGCTGGAGTTCGGGTCGCCCAAGGTGCCGATGTTCGCCGAGGCGATGCTGCTGCATCATCTCGACAATCTCGATTCGAAGATGGAATGCGTGCGCGGGCTGATCGAGCGGGACCGGCTGATCGACGGCGTGTGGACCGGGTACAGCTCGGCGCTCGATCGCAGCGTGCTGAAGAAGGACAAATTTCTGGCGCCGGCCGCGCCGGAAGTTCCCAAGGTGAGTCGCCGTGCTCGAAGCCGCAGGACCCGCTGAAGCCGGCGGAGCTGAAACCGCGTCGCATCTGTCGTCTCCGTTCGCGTCCAGAATTGCAGGAAGCGCTCGGCGGCAGAAGTCCTAACAGACGCGCCGCCGCGATTTCTTCTCCGATCGCCAGCGACGCGGTCGCCCCGGGGCTGGGGGCATTCACCACGTGCAATTCGTTGGGTCCTTCGACAAAATGAAAATCTTCAACGAAGGAGCCGTCGGCGGACATGGCCTGCGCGCGCACGCCGGCGCCGCCTTCGGCTCAGATCGTCCGGCTGAATTTCGGGCACCAGCCGCTGTAGCGATGCGCAGAATAGCGCGCGGCTGAAGGAGCGGCGCGTCTCCTGCCAGCACATTTTCGGATACCGGGCGAGAAATTTCCATAGGCCTGGGAACGCGAGCTCGTCGAAAACATCGCCGGCGCTGAAGTTGGATTTCGTGTAGCCTTCGCGGGCGAGCGCGAGCACGGCGTTCGGTCCGGCTTCGACGCCGCCGTGAATCATGCGCGTAAAGTGGACCCCCAGAAACGGAAACATCGGATCGGGAACGGGATAAATCAGGTTACGCACCAGCGATTGGCGCTCCGGACGAATCTTGTAATACTCGCCGCGAAAGGGAACGATGCGGATGTCGCGCGGGCGGCCGGTGAGGGCCGCGACGCGATCGGAATAAAGTCCCGCGCAGGTGACCAGGCGATGGCAAGGATAGTCGCCGGCGGCGCTGATCACGCGCCAGCTATCCGGTTCGCGACGAATCGCGGAAACTTTGGCGTTGAGGATCACATCCCCGCCCTGCGCTCGAATTTCTTCCACCAGCGCGGCGCAGACCGCCGGATAATCGGCGATGCCCTCTTCGGGTACGCGCACGGCGGCGATTCCGGCGGCATGCGGTTCAATCTCGCGCAGTTCGTCGCCGGTCAGCAGGCGCAGGTCGCGCAGGCCGTTTTGTTGGCCCCGTTCGAACAGAGTGTGCAAGCGCGGAATTTCATCCTGGCTGGTGGCGACGACGATTTTGCCGCAGACCTGGTGCGCGATCGCATGCGACTCGCAAAAGTCGATCATCTGCCGGATGCCGCGCACGGCCATCACTGCTTTGCGGGATCCCGGTTTATAGTACAGGCCGGCGTGCAGCACGCCGCTATTGTGGCCGCTCTGGTGGCGGCCGACGCCCGATTCTTTTTCGAGCACCGTGACTCGCGCGTCGGGAAAGCGCTGCCCGATGCGATACGCCGCCGCGAGGCCGATAATGCCTCCGCCCACGACGACGATGTTTTCTCCCATGCCGTTATGATAAAGGAGCGTGACCGCTCTCCGAACACTTCTGGCACATCTGGTCGATTATGCCGGCCTGTTTCCTCCGTCGGCCTTGCCGATGCGCGACGCTGTCGTCAATTACGAACGGTATCGAAACTCGCCGGAATCCTGGATGCTGGCGCGATTCATCGTGCCGGTTGCGCGACTGGACGAGTTCGAATCGTGCGTGGCGACGCCGGAACAATGGAAGCTGAGTGTGCTGTCGACCGGAGACCTGGATGAGGATCTGCGCCGCATCCCCTGCTCTCGCGCGCGGATCGATACGATCGAGCTGAAGGCGGCGAGTGCGCAACAAATCGAATCGGCGATGGCGAAAATGCCGGGCGCGTTGACGCCGTACTTCGAGGTCACCGACCTGGCGCTGATTCCGGTGATCGGCGCGAATGGCGGGCGCGCAAAGATCCGCACGGGAGGAATCACGCCGGAAGTTTTTCCCGAACCGTCCTTCGTTGCGGCGTTTATCGAAGCCTGCGCGAAATCCGGGACGCCCTTCAAGGCTACGGCGGGGCTGCATCATCCGCTGCGCTGCTTTCACGCGCTCACTTATTCCGCCAACGGACCTTCGGGATGGATGTATGGATTCCTCAACGTATTCCTGGGGGCAATTCTGACGCGAAAAGGAGTCGACATTGCGCCGCTGCTGGTGGAACAATCGCCTGAGGCGTTTTCGTTCGACGCGGAGCAAATCGCCTGGCGAGGTTGCGCGGCGAGGCTCGAGGAAATCGAGAAAGCGCGGCGCGAGTTCGCCATCTCCTTCGGCTCGTGCTCCTTCGAAGAACCGGTCGACGATCTCAAAACCCTTCACCTTTTATGAGCCTCAACGAAACGCACGACCCTCAGCTGCAGAGCTGGGTGGAATCGGCCAACGCTCCGGATACCGATTTTCCGATCCAGAATCTGCCGTTCTGCATGTTCCGGCGAAAGCACGCCGCTCCACGTGTCGGCGTGGCCATCGGAGATGCGATTCTGGACGTTCCCGATTATCAATCGCTGACCCACCTGATGGCGGACGGCCGCGCGGCTGCCGCCGAATTGCGATTGCGGCTGAGCCGCGTGCTGCGCGCCGATAATCGCTATCCGCCGCGCGATCTTCTGTACCCGATATCGGAATGCGCGCTGCTGGTTCCGGCCGAGATCGGCGATTACACGGATTTTTACGCGTCGGTGTTTCACGCGACGAACGTCGGCAGCATGTTTCGGCCCGACAATCCTTTGCTACCGAATTATAAATACGTGCCGATCGGCTATCATGGCCGCGCGTCGTCGATCATTGCCAGCGGGACTCCGGTGCGCCGGCCGGGCGGACAGTTGCAGGCGGGCGATGCGCCGCCGGTGTTCGCGCCGTCGCGGCAGATGGATTACGAATGCGAGCTCGGCTGTTTCGTGGCGCGCGGCAATGAGCTCGGGGTCCCGATTCCGATCGAACATGCCGAGGATCATATGTTCGGAGTGTGCCTGGTGAACGACTGGTCGGCGCGCGATATTCAGCGCTGGGAATATCAGCCACTGGGTCCATTCCTCGGGAAGAGTTTCGCCACCACCGTATCGCCATTTGTGGTGACGTTGGACGCGCTGGAACCATTTCGCGCGCCGCGCTTTTCGCGCCCGGAGGGCGATCCCGCGCCGCTTCCGTATCTCGATTCGCCAAACGATCGGGAGCGCGGCGGCATCGCGCTGACTCTCGAAGTCTGGTTTTCGAGCGCGAAGATGCGGGGGCGGAATCTCGCGCCGGTCCGGCTAAGCCGCGCGGGGTTCGATCAGATGTATTGGACACTGGCGCAGATGCTGGCTCATCATTCGAGCAATGGATGCAATCTTCGTTCCGGCGATCTGCTGGCCAGCGGGACAGTGTCGGGTCCGCAAAAGGATGCGCGAGGCTGTTTACTCGAATTGACCTGGCGCGGAACCGAGCCCGTGGAGGTCCAGCCTGGCGAGACGCGCACCTTTCTGCAGGCGGGCGACGAAGTGATTCTTCGCGGCTACGCGGAGCGCCATGGATTCCGCCGCATCGGCTTGGGCGAGTGCCGCGGTACACTGATGGATTAAAGCGTGGAAAGGGTGTAACGAGTGTTAATCGTCATGAGCGCGCAGGCCACCGCGGCCGATATCGAGCGCGTTTGCAAGAGAATCGAGAGCCTGGGATTCCGGCCGCACACCATGCCGGGCGCGCAGAAGACCGCCATCGGCATCACGGGAAATCCCGGCCCGGTCGATCCCGCGGAGTTCGAGGATCTGCCGGGAGTCGCCGAAGCGATTCGCGTTTCGAAGCCGTACAAGCTGGTCAGCCGCGAGGTGAAATCGGAAAATTCGATCATCTATGTGCGCGGCGTTCCGGTGGGCGGCGTGGAGCCTGCTTTTTGCGGAGGGCCCTGCTCGGTGGAAAGCCGCGAGCAGATTCTGGAATCGGCGCGAGCGGTGAAAGCGGCCGGCGCTCAACTGCTGCGCGGCGGAGCGTACAAACCGCGAACTTCGCCTTACGCTTTTCAAGGGATGGGCGAGGAAGGATTACGGCTGCTGGGGGAGGCGCGCGACGCTACCGGGCTCGGCATCGTGACCGAGGCGATCGACGTCGAGACCTTCGACATGGTGGAGGATTACGCGGACTGCATCCAGATCGGCGCGCGCAACATGCAGAATTTTTCGCTGCTGCGTCGCGCGGGCCGGGCGAAAAAGCCGGTCCTGCTGAAACGCGGGATGGCGGCAACGCTGGAAGAATTCCTGATGGCCGCCGAATATGTGATGTCCGAGGGCAATTACAACGTGATCCTGTGCGAGCGCGGCGTCCGGACGTTCAACGATCATAGCCGCAACACGCTGGATCTGACGGTGGTGCCCGCGGTGCAGAAGCTCAGTCACCTGCCGATCATCGTCGACCCGAGCCACGGCACGGGCAAGCGCGACCGCGTTCATCCGATGGCCATGGCGGCGATCGCCTGCGGCGCTTCGGGACTGATCGTCGAAGTGCATCCGACGCCGGACCACGCGCTTTCCGACGGCGCGCAATCGCTGTTCCCGGAGCAGTTCGCGGAAGTGGTTCGCGATTGCCGCGCGATCTCAGAGTTGCTGGCGCACCGGCGCAGCCGCGAGCACGTCCACGCATAAATGCCCGACGATTATTCTCCGACCGCGGATTTAGCGAGCGCGACGACGATTCCGGCTCGCTGGTATCGCGATCCGGAGATGCTGGAGCGGGAGCGCGAGCGAATTTTTTCGCGCACCTGGCAGCCGGTGGGGCACGCGAAAGCGGTCGCCGATCCGGGCACATATCTGGCGTGCGAAATCGCGGGGGAACCGGTGGTGGTGACGCGGGATAAGAACGGCGTATTGCGCGCGCTCTCCAACGTTTGCCGACATCGCGCGTCGATCGTCGCGGAAGGCCATGGTAAGGCGGCCGCGCTGCGCTGCCCGTATCACGCCTGGACTTACGGCCTGGATGGGCGGCTGCTCGCCTGCCCTGAATTTGAGGGCGTGCTCGATTGGGATAAGTCGCGAGTGTCGCTGCCGCATTACCGGGTGGAGGTCTGGGGTCCGTACGTTTTTGTGAACCTGGCCGAGGACGCCGCTCCGCTGGCCGAAGTTCTCGGAGACATTCCGGGAGAGATCGCCAAGCTGGGATGCGCGATGGACCGGTTGGAATTTTCCGAGCGTCGCGATTATACGATCGAATGCAACTGGAAAGTCTACGTCGACAATTATCTGGAAGGCTATCATCTGCCGGCGGCGCACCCGGGATTGTTTCGCGAACTGGACTACGCCAATTACCGGGTGGACACGCATCGCTATTATTCGTCGCAATTCGCGCCCATCCGTCCGCCGCGCGAAGGACAGGAACCGCGGCGGTATCAGGTGGAAGGTCAGAGCGCGCTCTATTACTGGATCTTTCCGAATTTCATGCTGAACGTTTATCCCGATAATTTGAGCGCGAACATCATCGTGCCGCTCGGCGCGGAGAAGACCCTGACTATTTTCGAATGGTTCGGCTATCCCGGCGCGGCGGTGCGGCAGGAAACGGTCGCCTTCAGCGACGAGATCCAGCGGGAAGATATCCGGATTTGCGAGGCGGTCCAGAAGGGCCTGCATTCGCGGACGTACCACACCGGCCGCTTTTCGGTGAAGCGCGAAAACGGTGTGCATCATTTCCATTTGCTTCTGGACGAGGCTCTCCACCACTAACAACATGAGCGCGCGACGAATGTCCGCCTGGTTCCTCGGGCCCAAGGCCGAGAACGCAGAGTGGGAGCGGCAGATGATCTCCCACATTCTTGAAGATTATTTTCATTGGCGGCGGAATTACTTCCCGGCCGATGAAATTCTGATCACCGAGAGCATCCGCCGGGAGCAGCTCGATTTTCACGACCGGCTGGCGCAGCAGGTGGACGAGATGCTGGCCGGCCTGCGCGCGCATTTTCCGTTCTACAGTCCGCGCTACAACGCGCACATGCTTTCGGACCAGACCATCCCCAGCGTGCTCGGATATTTCGCCGGTCTGCTCTACAATCCCAACAACGTGACGCCGGAATCGGCGCCGGTGACGCTGCAATGGGAACTGGAAGTCGGCGCGGATGTGCTCAAGATGCTCGGATACACTCCGCCGCCCAAATCCGGCGAGACGACGCGGGAGGAATTCGGATGGGCGCACGTCACCGGCGGCGGCACGGTGGCCAATCTGGAAGCGTTGTGGATCGCGCGCAACGTGCGGTACTTCCCGACTTTCGGTGCGCGACGTTTGCCGGCGGCACAAGATTCCGCTGACGCTCAAGCTGCCGAATCAACCGGACCATCCGGTGGATATTTCTGAAATCGCGCCGGAGCGATGCCTGGGGATTCGTCCCAATCAGGCGATCTATCTGCACGCCCGCTACATCGACGCGGTGCGCCGGCAGTGGGATATGGCGCATCACGAAGCGATCCGCTGCGCGCATCAACTGCTGGCGGAAAGCGAGTTTCACATCGCGCAGCGAGGGTCGCGCGCGGCGTATGCGGTTCGTCAACCGGTGCTGCTGGTTTCCGACGCGCGGCATTACAGCATCGCCAAGGCGGCCGATCTACTGGGCATCGGGCGCAGCAATGTGGTCCTGGTCGACACCGACGCGACGTTTCGAATGGACATTCGCAGCCTGGAAGCGGAGACCCGCAGGGCGATCGCCAAAGGGCAGTTACCGGTGGCCGTCACCGCCATCGCCGGCACGACGGAAGTGGGCGCGGTGGATCCGGTGGACCGCGTGGCCGATTTCCGCGACCAGATCGAAACGCAAATGGGGGAGAGTTTCTGGCTGCACGTCGACGCGGCCTGGGGCGGCTATTTCCGGTCGCTATTCAGCGAGCCGGACGATCCCGGCGATTTCGTTTCACGCGATCTGACCATTGAGCGCGGAAGGTATTCGAAACGGCTGCAGCTACGATGGGGCGCGGCGGAAGTGCATGACGCTTTTCGTGCCGTCTCGCGGGCCGAATCGGTCACCGTGGATCCGCATAAGATGGGCTATATTCCCTATCCCTGCGGGCTCATCGCGTACAAGAACGATCTGGCGAGGCAGTTCGCGAACGAAGAGATCCCCTACATTTCGTCGTCGCACATTGAGGACGTCGACGCGCGCAGGCATCGCGCGCCGGATACCATCGGCCCGTACATTCTGGAAGGCTCGAAGCCGGGCGCGAACGTCGCGGCGTGCTGGCTGTCGCATCGCATGATTCCGCCGGATCGTTCCGGCTATGGAGAAATCGTGCGTGCGTCTTTGTTGGGCGCGCGCGAATTTTACGAAAGACTGATCCACTGGGAAGCGGCGTCGCGCGCCAACGGCGAGACCAACCGGTGGCGATTCGTGCCCATTTCCGCGCTGCCGCCGGACACCAACATCGTCTGCTTCCTGATTCAGAGGGAACCGCCGGCCAGTCTCGCCGACACCAATGCGCTCAACCGGCGCATTTACGAGGCTTTCACCATTGCAGGGAACGGAGAACGCACCTACAGCTATTCGCAGCCCTTCTTTTTATCGCGTACGGTCTTCATTCCATCGAGTTATTCCACGGCGGCGATCGGAGCGCTGCTGGATCGCGCGGGAATCGATCCGGCGGAATATCGTACTCAGGATTTATTCGTTCTGCGCGCCACGATTATGAGCCCGTATCATGTGCTGGCCGCCGAAACAGGAGCTCGCCAGGGCTTGCTGGCGGAGTTCGTGGAGCGACTGGCGGCGAAGGCGACGGCTGCGACTTAGTTTCGAATCGCCGAAAGAGCCGGCGAAGACTGCGGCGATGAGCCGGCTCGTCCGGTCCAATCGAGAGTGACGCCGGGGGTGACACCGGGACCGGACCGCGTGGCCGACACGGCTCCGGCGCGTTCCAATTCGCGCAAAGCAGCGTTGATTTCGTCGGTGGATTTCGCCAGCTCCTTAGCCAGACTGTCCAGCCGCGTGGCAACCCAACCGCTGGAATACTCCGGATGCAGACAAAGATAGGCGTAAAGGCGAAACGCGCCGTCGGTCAAGGTTGGCGCCAGGGAGCGCAATTTCTCGATCGGGTTTACAGGCGGGTTCGGAACGGAATATTCCGTATACTGAGCCTCGATCGCCGCCTCCGGCCGCGAAGTTCTCGGCGGAGCCGCGTTGGTGAGCCGCATGGCCAATTCCGCATCCAGGCGATTCTCGCTGGTGAGCCGCAATAATAGCGCGGCGCACAGATAGAACACGGTCACGATCAACTCAATCGCGTCGTCCAGCTTGGCGTTCGGCGAAAGCGATACCAATCCCGCGCTTTGCAAAATGCGTAGCGCCTGATAAACGGAAATCAGACCCAGAAATCCAACCAGAAAGCGATCGGCGGTCTGCCGCGGCCGGCGTCTTTCCAGCGAAACCAACAATAATAAAGTCGTCAGGCAGACAAGAATGGACAGCGCTGCGAACGGCTTTATGAGAAATACATGCCAGAGATACACAACGTTCCTTCCATAAGAATTATCGGCCTGAAATGGAGCAAATACCATGGCAGGCTGGATGCGCGGGCTAAGGCATCCGTCCTAGTTCCATCCTCAAAAACACTCAGATAGTGAGGGCGGGTAGCCTCATGTTAGAATCCTCAGGTCATGTCATTTTCATTGAAGGGAAAGACTGCGCTGGTCACCGGTTCGGGGCGCGGCATTGGACGATCGGTGGCCGTGCAACTGGCGCAGGCAGGCGCGGCGGTGATGCTGAACGACCTGGATCGCGAGCCATTGATGGAAACGGGTTCGCTGATCGACGCCGCCGGCGGATCGGTCAAGGCGCTGCCGGGCGACATCACCGCTCCCGAGTTTCCGAAGAAGCTGGTCGACTTCACCATCGCCGGATTCGGGTCACTGGACATTATCGTCAACAACGCCGGCTACACCTGGGACAACGTCATTCAAAAGATGACCGATGAGCAGTTCCAGGCGATGCTCGACATTCATCTGGTTGCGCCGTTCCGGATTTTGCGCGCGGCCTCCGGCTGGATTCGCGAAAACGCGAAAAAGGAAATCGCCGAAGGGCGCCGCGTGATGCGCAAGGTGGTGAATATCACGTCGGTCTCGGGCGTCGACGGCAACGCGGGACAAGCCGGATACGGCGCCGGGAAAGCCGGCATCAACGGGCTCACCAAAGTAATGGCGAAGGAATGGGGGCGATATAACGTCAACGTCAATTCGGTGGGTTTCGGATTTATCGAAACGCGGTTGGTGAAGCCGCTCGACGAAGGCGCGAGCATCGATGTGAAAGGCCACAATATCCGCATCGGCGTGCAGCCCGCGCTGCGCGAAGCGGTGAAGGCGGCGTGTCCTCTGGGCCGCTTCGGAACGCCGGATGAGGCCGCGGGACCGGTGGTGTTTTTCTGCTCGCCCTTGTCGGATTACGTCAGCGGCGAAATTCTGATCGTGAGCGGAGGCGCGCGGTCATGAAGTGCGCGGCGCTGCTGGCGCTGGCCGTCACGCTTTACGCGCAGGACGATCCACTGCCGGAAGGCGAAGGCAAGAAGGTGGTGCAGAAAATCTGCAACGATTGCCACGGACCGGAGAACTTCGTCACTCTCAAAAAAGACCAGGCGGGGTGGGAAACGGTAGTCTCGGACATGGTGGAACGGGGCGCCACCGGAACGGACCAGGAATTCGACATCGTGGTCGCGTATCTGACCAAGAATTTCGGTAAAGAAAAGCCGAAGCGGGATCGGTGACGGTTTTCGCCGGCGTTTGACGCAATGCCGGATGGAGAACCACATCCGCATGCGCTTCATCCCGCTCCTCGCGCTGTTTGCCGGCTTCGCCAGCGCCCAGACTTATACTTTCTCGAGTTGCAAAAGCAGTGTGACGCTGACCGTCACCATCGATACCATCCTGAGCACCACCGGACCGTTCCCGATCAGCGGCGGGCACTCGACCGGCTACATTTTTTTCGGTGATTTCACGCTGACCGTGAATGGAGCGACGCAGACGCTGACCAACACCCTCGGCGCGGCGCATCTTGACTATCTGCCTAACGGCTCAGGTCTGGTGAGCGAATTCCTGATCGAAACCGCGGACCAGACGTTGGCGGCGAACTTGCAAGGACCGGGCGATCTGATTCCCGCCGGTGTCTTTCCCGCGACGCTGCCGCCGGTAGCGCAATGGACCACCACCAGCGCCGATTACATCCGCTATGGAAACGCAGCCAATGGACAGTTCGCTTATATCGATACGTTAGGCAGTTGCTCCTCCGGCGGCAGCGGAGTGATCCAGATCACCAACGTCATCAGCGCGAGCGCATTTGGGGCGTTGCCGGCGATCGCCCCGGGAACGTGGATTGAAATCTACGGATCGGGTCTCGCGCCGGACACCCGAACCTGGACCGGCGCCGACTTCAACGGCGTCAAGGCCCCGACGTCGCTCGACGGAGTGCAGGTGACGATCAACGGCGAGAAGGCGTTCGTGAGCTACATCGGTTCGGGATCGCCGAGTCAGGTGAATGTGCAGGTGCCGTCCGATATTTCGCCGGGAACGGCTTCGGTGGTGGTGATCAACAACGGCCTCTCGACGCAGCCGTATACGGTGAAGGTCAATGCCACGGAGCCGGGATTGCTGGCGCCGGCGTCGTTTAAAATCGGCGGCTCGCAATATGCGGCGGCGATCTTCCCCGATTTTTCGACCTACGTTCTGCCGGTGGGAGCGATTGCGGGAATCGCGTCGAGGCCGGCCAAGCCAGGTGACCTGATCGTGTTGTACGGCATCGGATTCGGCGCGGTCGCGCCCTCCCAACCGGCCGGGCAAGTGGTCGGGACGTCGAACAGCCTGACGGCGACGCTCCAGGTTTCGATCGGCGGCGTGCCGGCGCAGGTCGGCTACAACGGGCTGTCGGCGGGCAACGTCGGCTTGTATCAATTCAACGTGACGGTTCCGCAAGTGCCGAACAACGCGCTGACGCCGATGACGTTCAGCCTCGGCGGTGTTCCGGGGACGCAGACCATTTATATTCCGGTCGCCCAGTAACGCCTACTGATTGATCGCGATCACGATGCGGCCGCGGATCTTTCCTGCGAGGATCTGATCGCCCAGCGCGACCACTTTATCGAACGGCGCGACAGTGATGGTCTTATCCAGCAGGCTCATCGGAAGATCGCGCATGATGCGCGCCCAGATTTCCCTGCGCCGCGCGTTCGTCACGTTCACCGAGTTGATCCCCAGCAGGTTCACACCGCGCAGAATGAAGGGAAACACGGTGGTGTTCAGCGCCGCTCCTCCCGCCAGTCCGCATGAGGCGACGCTGCCGCCGGCCGCGGTGGTGCGCAGGATTCCGGCCAGGGTATCGCCGCCCACGTTGTCGATCGCCCCGCCCCAGCGCTCGGTTTCGAGCGGACGTTTGGAGAGCGCCGCGAGCGTCGCGCGATCGATCACTTCGCCCGCGCCCAACTGTTTGAAGTACTCGGCCAGTTGCGTGCGGCCGGTGGATGCGACCACTTTATATTTCAGTTGAGCGAGGATCGCGATGGCCACGCTGCCCACGCCGCCCGCGCCTCCGGTGACCACCACTTCGCGCCCGCCGGGCTCCACGCCGTGTTCTTCAAGCGCCATCACGGCCTGCATCGCGGTGAATCCGGCGGTGCCGATCCCCATTGCCTGGACCAGCGTCATTCCTTTGGGCAGGGGCACGATGAACTCGGCATTCAAGCGCGCGTACTCGGCGTATCCGCCCCACATGGTTTCCGAAGTGCCGCAGCCGGTGACCACCACTTCATCGCCCGGATGATAGGCATCCGACGTCGACTCTTCCACCACGCCCGCGAAATCGACACCGGGGACCATGGGATATTTTCGAATCACGCCCGGCTTGCCGGTGACGGCGAGCCCATCCTTATAATTCAGGCTCGAATAGGCAACCCGGACCAGCACCTCGCCCGGAGGCAGCGCGTCCTGCGAAAGGTCCTGAAAGGAGATGACCGGTTTCCCGTCCTGCTGGGTCACGAAAAGGGCTTTAAACGTGGACATTCCCGGTCATCATAGCAGCCCCGCCGCTATCCCAAACGCGTGGGCACCAGGCGCGCGCCGCTGGCGGCCTGCTCGCCCGCTTGACCCGATTCGTGATATTCGGCGTCCTGATTTACCTGCCAGACATCGTAGGCGCGTTCCCCGGCGATGATATTTTTCGCGGTCAGCATGGCGGTCATCATGGCATGATCCTGATTGTTGTATTTGTGCATGCCGTTGCGTCCAACCAAGTGCAGCGTCGGGAACGCGACGTCGATCTCCCGGCGCACGGTTTCGACGTTCGCGGCGTACTGATCGTCATAAACGGGATAGGCTTTTTTCTGCCGGATCACGCAGCCGTCGGTGACGTCTTCGGCCCGCCCCAGGCCGATATGCTGCAATTCGCGCCGGGCCAGGTCGATCAGATCCGCGTCGGACATTTGCCACAATCCGTCGCCTTCGAAGCAGAAATATTCCAGGCCGTAGCAGCAGTATTGAGGATCGGGCACCATTTCCGGCGACCACGATTTGTAATTCTGAATGCGCCCGACCTTCACTTTCGGATCGTGGATATAGATCCAGTTGTCGTCGAACGCGTCGCGCTCTTTCAGCACCAAGCCGACGGTCAGGAAATCGCGATATTTGAGCGATCCGGCGGCTTTTCTGGCGTGATCGGTGAGCCGCGGTTCCAGCATTTCGCACAACTCGCGGATCGGCATGGAGGAAATCACGTGTTCTCCAGTAAATGTTTCAGACGCGCCGGAGGAGTCTTCCGCCGTCAACGTCCAGGTTCGGGATTGGCCGTCGAAAGCGCAGCCGGTCACCCGGCGGCCCTTTAAAACACGTCCGCCCATCCGCTCGACCGCCGTTGCGCAGCGTTCCCACATCATGCCGGGACCTTTTCTCGGATACCGGAAGGTGTCGATCAGCGTTTTGATCACCTGGGAACGATCCTTCGGCTTGCGTTGCGGAAGCAGCGCGTTCCGAATCGCCGAGGCCAGCGAGAGCCCCTTGATGCGCTGCGCGGCCCAATCGGCCGAGATATCCTTACAGCTCATCCCCCACACTTTTTCGGTGTAGGTCTTGAAAAAAATGCGGAACAACCGTTTGCCGAAGCGGTTGCTGACCCAATCCTCGAACGATTTTTCGTTGCCTGCGGGCTTGACGCGCGCGGCCGCGTAGGACAGAACGCACCGCGCCGATTCGAAAATGCCCAACTTGCTGAGCGCCTCAACCGCCTTCAGCGGGTAGCTGAAAAATTTCCCGTTGTAGAAGATTCGCGACGATCGCGGCCGGTCGAGCAGATCGTCACCCAGCACCTCGGTCCAAAAATCCTCCACCTCTTTCGATTTCGAGAAAAACCGGTGGCCGCCGATGTCGAAGTGGAATCCCTTGTATTGAACCGTGCGGGAGATCCCGCCGGCGTAAACCGGATCGGCCTCCAGTACGGTGACGGGAAAGCCCTGTTGGGCAAGCAAATACGCGGCCGTCAAACCCGCCGGACCGGCTCCAATCACGACAGCCTTCTGGGGGCTGGCCATGACCTCAGTTTACACATCGCCCGGGGGACCGTGGCGCGGCCGTCGTTTTCCACAGAAACTCTTGCTATAATTGGGTTTACAGATAGTTGGCTTCTGGCGAAGTCCAGGGTATCTTTTTCCCCCGCAGCACATCAAATGAATACTGTGTCCAATCAGATAAACCTCGCGTGGGGATTCACGTTTGAGGACCTCTATCGGCGCGAGGGCCTGGTGCGCATCGACGGCCGTTTCGTCGATTTCTTGCGGGGGGCCGACGTCGCGCTGTTCAATCGATTCATGGAGGCGCGAGCTACACCGGGCGCGCTTTCGCGCAAGCAGAATGCCGATCTCATCGTCGATCTGGCGCCTCACGTGGAGGATTTCGTCGCCGAACTGTTCGCGATCGGCCCGGCGGTTCGCGAGTTGCAGGCTCGCCACGGCGCTTTCGAGCCGCTGCTGGCACTGAAGCGAAAATTCGTGCAGAAAAAGGCGATCAGCGGAGTTACGCCCGATCAGGCAGCGGCGCTGAACGGTGTTGCCCTGGCCTCTGAACTCGAGTGCCTGTTCAACGCTCCTCTGACCGAAGACAGCTACGTCGAGCATGTGACGCGCTGGCTCGATTCCGAAGCCGAGCATGCCGCGCCGCTTGCCGTCGCGCAGAAATACGCGGCGTGGGCCGCGCTCTCGCCCGCCGGACGCGCCAAGCATCATCACGGCATCCTGTTCAAAGTGCCGCACAAGCTGGATTTCGAACATCTCATCCCGGTAGAGACCGTGCACATCGACGGCATCGCGCGCATGGCGCTGCCCGACTCGAAACTGCGGCATCGCGAGGGCTTCAAGCTGACCGATCCGGGAATGACGCTGCCCGCCGTCCTCGACCAGGCGCATTATTGCATCAAGTGCCACAACCAGGGGAAGGATTCCTGTTCCACCGGGCTGAAGGAAAAAGACGGCACGTTCAAGAAGAGCATCTTCGGCGTCACGCTGGCCGGATGCCCGCTCGACGAGAAAATCTCGGAGCTGAACCTGGTCAAGCAGCAGGGCCATTCGATCGGCGCGCTGGCCATCGCCACCATCGATAATCCCATGTGCGCGGGCACCGGGCATCGCATCTGCAACGACTGCATGAAGTCCTGCGTGTTCCAGAAGCAGGACCCGGTGGACATCCCGCAAGTGGAAACGCGAACCCTCAAGGATGTTCTGGAGCTTCCCTGGGGCTTTGAAATATACGGGCTGCTGACGCGCTGGACTCCGCTCGATTTCCATCGTCCGGCGCCGAAGCCCGAATCAGGATATAAGGTGCTGGTGGTCGGGTTGGGACCCGCCGGATTCACGTTGGCGCATCATCTGATGAACGACGGACATACGGTGGCCGCGGTGGACGGATTGAAAATCGAGCCGCTGGCCGGCGATGTTTCGGGCGTCGACGCGCTGGGAAATCGCGTCCCGTTCCGTCCCATTCACGACGTGAACGAGCTGTACGAATCGCTGGACGATCGCGTGATGGCCGGTTTTGGAGGCGTCGCCGAATACGGCATCACCGTTCGCTGGAACAAAAATTTCCTGAAACTGATCCGCCTGCTGCTGGAGCGGCGCGCGCAGTTTGCGATGTTCGGCGGAGTGCGCTTCGGTGGAACGCTGACCATCGAGAGCGCGTTCGAAATGGGCTTCGATCACGTGGCGTTGTGCGCCGGCGCGGGCCGGCCCACGGTGATCCCGATGAAAAACGGGTTGACGCGCGGCGTCCGGCAGGCGTCCGATTTTCTGATGGCGCTGCAATTGACCGGCGCGGCAAAACACAGCTCGGTGGCGAATCTCCAGCTCCGCATGCCGATCGTGGTTATCGGCGGCGGCCTGACGGCCATCGATACGGCAACCGAATCGCTCGCTTATTACGTGGTGCAGGTGGAGAAATTCCTGGAACGGTATGAGGTCCTGTCCGCCGAAAAGCCGGGCCTTCGCGCGCAGTGGAGTAAAGAAGAGAACGAAACCGCCGACGAATTTCTGGCTCACGGGCGGGCGATTCGCGCCGAGCGCGAGCTGGCGGCGCGTCAAGGGCGCGAGCCGAATCTGATCGGTCTGCTGGATTCGTGGGGCGGAGTCACCATCGCTTATCGCCGCCGCTTGATCGACGCTCCCAGTTATACGCTGAATCACGAAGAAGTCGCGCTGGCGCTGGAGGAAGGCATTCGTTTCGCCGAGAATCTGACGCCGGAATCGGTGGAGGTGGATTCGTACGGCCACGCCGCGGCGCTGATGGTGACCAACGTTGCGCGCGAATCGGTCCGCATGCCGGCGAAGGCGATCCTGGTGGCGGCCGGAACGCAACCCAATACGGTGCTGGGCCGCGAAGATCCGGATAACGTATTTCTCGACGGCAAATGGTTTCAGGCGGTGGACGAGGACGGCAACCCGGTGAAGCCCGAGCGGCTGGCGAAGCCGTCGGCCGCGCGAGTGCTCATGTCGATCCGCAAGGATGGGCGCGGGATCAGCTTTTTCGGCGACCTTCATCCTTCGTACGCCGGCAACGTGGTGAAGGCGATGGCCAGCGCCAAGCAGGGCTATCCGGTAGTTTCGCGTTTGCTTGGACGCACCGCGCCGTCGGCGACCCCGCCCGCCGAACTGCTCCTAAAATTGAACGGCGAGCTTCGCGCCGTGGTCCATAAGGTGGTCCGGCTGACGCCGACCATCGTCGAGGTGGTGGTGAAAGCGCCGATGGCCGCCCGGGCGTTTCAGCCGGGGCAATTCTATCGGCTCCAAAATTACGAGACGCTGGCGCCGCGCGTCAACGGGACCGCCAACTCAACGACGCTGGGAATGGAAGGGCTGGCGCTGACCGGCGCATCGGTCGATCGCGAAGCCGGATTGCTTTCGACCATCGTGCTCGAAATGGGAGGATCCTCGGATCTGTGCGCGCTGCTGAAGCCCGGCGAGCCGGTCATCCTGATGGGACCAACCGGCACGCCCACCGAAACACCGGCGCAGGAAACGGTTCTGCTGGTCGGCGGCGGACTCGGCAATGCGGTGCTGTTTTCGATCGGCCAGCAGCTCCGCGCCAGTGGATCGCGGACTATTTATTTCGCCGGCTACAAAAAGATCATCGACCGCTACAAGGTGGAAGAAATCGAAAAAGCGGCCGACGTGGTCATCTGGTGCTGCGACGAGGCTCCCGGATTCACGCCCAGCCGGGTTCAGGACAAGGCCTTCGTCGGCAACATCGTGGACGCGATGATCGCCTATGGCCGCGGGGATCTGGGCGCTCCCGAAGGTGAGCCTGGCGCGGAACCCGAAATCTCTCTGCATAGCGTCGATCGCATGGTGGTGATCGGATCGGACGCGATGATGGGCGCAGTGGCCCGCGCGCGGCACACCTCGCTCGCGCCTTATTTGAAGCCCGATCACAAAGCGATCGGCAGCATCAATTCGCCGATGCAGTGCATGATGAAGGAAATCTGCGCGCAGTGCCTGCAACTCCACAAAGATCCGGTGACGGGCGAGGAAACCGTGGTGTTCTCCTGCTTCAATCAGGATCAGTCTCTCGATTATGTGGACTGGTCGAATCTGAGGACGCGCCTGTCGCAAAACGGCGTGCAGGAAAAGCTCACCAAGCACTGGATCGACCGCTGCCTGCGCCAGATCGGCGCGCGCGCGGAACTAGTCGCGCAATAAAAGCGGGCAATAAAAAAAGGACCGCCGGAGGTTTCCCCCAAGCGGTCCCCTATTCTTCTGAATCCCTCGGATTACAGGATTCGCGCGTGCACCAGGTCGACTGCGAACTGGCCATTGATTCCATGGCAGGTCACGCAGCTTTCGCCGAGCGCATTGGTGTTGGACAGCGCATGCGACGCCGTTGCTTTGTCGTCATGGCAGCCCTGGCAGGCGGCCGCGATCGGCATGGTGGTCGGAGTGAAGCCGCCCGGGCTCGCTACCGCGGCCTGGGCACCCACGTTGTCCACCTGATAAGAGTTGTTCACGTGGCAGGTGGTGCAATCGCGCAGATCGCCCGGGAAGCGGACGCTCTGATAATTGGTCGTCCCCAGGACGTAGGGATTCGCCAGATTCTCTCCACGATGGATGCTGTGAATCTGGGTGGCGAAGCTGACGCTCTGTTTGGAGGTGCCGTCGGCCAGCGTAGGATTGTGGCAGATCCCGCATTCCTGCGTATCGCCGCGGCTTCCGCCGTGGACGATTCCCAGGTTCTGATGGCAAGAGCTGCACTTGGCCAGCGCAACCACCTGGCGGCGAGCTACCAGCGTGCTGCCGTCCACCGAGAAGTAATAGCGGACCGGGATGGCCATGTCGATGGCCGCGGCCGATTGCGTGGTTCCCGCAAGCAGGGTCACATTGTTCGCGGACTCGAGCGAAATAGTGTACGATCCGGTCGCGGTCGCCGGAATCTTATTAGTCATCGTGTACATGTACACGCCATTCGAGCCGGTGGCCGTGGCGGCGGGACTTTCTGAAACGCGAATTCCGCCGTTGGCGCCGTAATCGACGTTGTTGCCGCCCAGAATCATGCGAAACGTGGTCAGCTTCTTAATGTCGATCGGCGCGCCGGATTTGTCGGTGACTTTGAACTGCACCGTCGGAGAACTGCCGGGCGTCGCGCCGGTGACGTTCATGATCTGCAAAACGACGCCGGGCAACGATGCCGAATTGTTCGGAACGGTGTGCGCGCCGGGAATCGAGGCGTCAAACTCGGTGTGCGCCGAAGAGGTATGGCAGTTGACGCACTGCGAATCGTCGGCCTGAATCAGGTTGACGTGATTCTGCCCGGTGGCGAAATTCACATCGTCATGACAGGATCCGCAAACCGCGCGGCTGGGTTTCAGCTTCCAGTTGTCGGCCTGCGTCGGACCGGAGGCATGGCAGGTGGTGCAATTGCGAATATCCTGCGGGAAATCGACGGTCGAATAATCCTGTCTCGATCCGCGATGCTCCACATAATAGGGCGTGCCGGCAACCACGCTCGGCAGGCTCGATCCCATGTGTAGCTTGTGAATGAACACCTTCATGTCGACGGTATTCAGCGAATCCGGATTGGTGCTCTGCGGCGTGTGGCACAGTACGCAGAACTCCATCTTCTGGCGCGGACCGGGGCTGCCGTGCGCGTTCAGAGGATTGTGACAGCCGTTGCACGACGCTTCATTAATGACGTCGCGAACCACCGTCACCGGCGATCCGTTGGGCACGAAGTTGTAAACCGAGTCCGAAGTATACGGCGTATCGATGCCGTAAGCGGAAAGATCGCGCTCCACCTGAGCGCCGATCGCGTGAGTTACGGTCGCGTCGAACGTCGTCGGAGCCTTGGTCCCGAAGGTATAAACATACTTCCCGGTCGCCGCATCGATCAGGGTATAGGTTCCCCCTTTATCGGTGCTCGCTTGGATTTGTGAAGGATTGCTGTTGGTGGTCGCCTTATCCACGGTGGTGGTATACGCCACGAACTGCGTTTGGCCGTTGGGAATGTAGGCTGCGACAAACGACAGTCCCTCGGCCCCGGCGGTGAACACGCCATTCACATCCAGACCTGCTCCATTCGAATCGGTGAGCGTGAAATTCGCGGTGATGGTGCCGTCTTTGGCGATACTGGCGCCGGTGACTTTGAGAATCGCACCGGTGGTAACGAACCCGAACGAACTTGTCTGTACATCCGGATTAAATGACTTATTCCGTTTAACCGGGCGGTCATAACCGAACGCCGCAGTGATCAGAAAACAATGCACGGTTGCCAACGCAATGGTGGCTCGTGTCCATTTCATGGGTAATACCTCCCTCGAGAACTGAGGTGGACGCTGAATGACAACGTGTAGACGCTGCCCGCTGCCGGAGGCTGGTGCAGGTCGGGTGCCACTCGCGATCTATTGGGTTTACGGGCGTTTCGCGTGAACCGTGTCGCGCAAAGACGCAGGCGCCTGGGCGAATTCGAGCACCTTAAAATGAAAGTGGTGATCGATCTGTCAGCCGTCGTAGTACTAGTCTCGGCATTTTCCGAGGAGTCGAAAAGCCGCGAACTCGTCCTCCAACTCCTCGAACACACTCCACACCCGCTTTCCCGCTCGCAGTTCACCCCGGGACACCTGACCGCGACGGGACTGGTGCTCCATCCCGATCGCGCCTCTTTCCTGGTGGTCCATCACAAGCGCCTCAATCGTTGGCTGCTGCCCGGCGGACACGTCGAGAATGAAGATCAATCGATCGAAGACACCGCGCGACGTGAAGTACGGGAGGAAACCGGCGCGATTCTTTCGCCGCTTCCTGCGATGCTCGCGGGTATCGACGTTCACGGCATCCCGCCCGGCAAAGGCGAGCCGTACCACCTGCATCACGACCTTATCTTCGCTCTTCAGGCCGTATCCACCGCCGCTTCCCCCACTGAAGAAGTGCGCCAGGTTGTCTGGTGCGGGCCCGCCGATCAGGATCGCTTCGGCCTGCCCGCGAGCATCCGCCAGGCGGCGCAATTCGCCCTCGCAACCCGCTAAACCCGGCTAAAGCCCAACCCGCTAAAGCTTGGTCCGAACCCTGCCGATTACCCCTTGGGACTATGTGTCGATCAGTTCTATGCCGATACGTATAAACGAGAGCGGCAAGAGAGTATTTGGGGGATCATGAAACGCGCGAACTGTCTTTTTTTATTGACGTTACTGGCTACCAGTTGGATTTCGGCACAGGCCCTGACGAATATCACGATTGGCACCAACTCCACCGCCAATTATGGGCCGGTGTTTGTCGTGGACGGAGTGTCTTACCTGACGCCGCAGACCTTTACGTGGCCGGCCGGAAGCGCCCACGTCGTTCAGTTTCCGTTCTCGGTCGATCAGAACGGCAACACCGCCTCCTACCAAAGCGTGGTTAGCGATTCGGTCCGCTTCTCGTTCGGTGGCTGGCTTGAAAACACCGGCTTATTGACCCCCACGGGACAGTCGATCCTGACCATCACCGCGCAACCGACCTTGACCTCATTGATCGCGCAGGTGACTCCTTCTTATCAGGTGACCATCAATTTCCCGAACGGCGGATCGTGCGCCGGAGCCGCCGCGCCAGGCGATCCCGGCTCGAATGCGCCGAATCAGACCGGCATCATGTATTTCAACGGCAGCTGCGTGCCGGGTGGAACCAATATTTTCTACATGCAAGCGGGAAAGTACATTATCAATGCGTTTCCTTATCCCGGCTGGGTCTTTTATGGATGGCTGGTCAACGGCCTGTCGAATCAGACGCTGGTAGCGCTGAATCTCACCGAGCCGGTGACCCTTACGCCGCAATTCTCCATCGCCAAGCGAGTGAATTTCATCACCAATCCTTTCGGCCTGCAAGTCCTGGTGGACGGCGCGCCGATCAATACTCCGCTGCAATATGCCGCTTCGTCCGACGGCGTGAGCTGCGCCCCGGATTATACCCGCCTTCCATCCAACGCCCCGACCGGATTTACGCCGCTCTGCATCGGGCAATTCGATTTTCTGCCCGGATCGGTACATCGTGTGGGCGCGCCCACTCCGCAGTCGGATGGGACTGGGACTCTGTGGGTCTTCAGCGGTTTCAGCAACGGCATGACGGAAAATTCGACCTACACCGCTGACATGAAGACTGCCGTACCCGATACGCTGACCGCGAATTTCATCCCCGGCGCTCATGCGACGGTGCAAACCAATCCGCAAGGCTTGAAGGTCATGATCGACGGCCGCGATAACTGGCCGGCCTACACTTTCAACTGGGGTCAGGGCACCACCCATACCATCAACGCCGAGAGTCCGCAGACCGACGGAAAAGGGCGAGTCTGGCAGTTCGCTAATTGGTCCGACGGCGGCCTGCAATCGCACACCGTGACCACTCCCAGCAGCACGCTCAGCTATTACGTCACGGCGAATTATACGGAATTGCAGCAGGTGACCTTGAACAGCTCGCCCAGCGGGCTGAGTTTCACGGTCGACGGCAGCGCCTGCACCACGCCGTGCGTCTTGAACCGGGCTTCAGGATCCACCGCACAGGTGGTGGCGCCCGCATCGGTGCCGTTCAACGGAGGCTCGCGTTACGATTTCCTCGGCTGGTCCGATGGCAACGCGTCGGCGACCCGCACCGTGACCTTCAGCCAGGACAGCCTCGCACTGACTGTGAATTATCAGACGTCCTATCAGCTCACCGCGATCAGCAATCCCGCCAATTCGACGACCTTCACCGTGATCCCCGCCTCGACTGACGGCTATTATGCCAACGGAACGCAGGTGCAAATCACCATGACCGCCAACAACGGCTTCAAGTTCGTGAAGTGGGAAGGCGACCTCTCCGGCACCTTCGCCAGCGGGACCCTGACCATGAACAGTCCGCATACCGTTCAGGCCGATACCAAGAGCGTGCCGTTCATTCCTCCGGCCGGAATTGAAAGCGCGACCGGACCGACGCCCGACGGCACGGTTGCCGCGGGTTCGATTATCGCCGTCTATGGATCGGGCCTCGCGCCCGCGTTCCAGCTTGGCCCCTCGAGTCCGCTGGCGCAGGCCATCGGCGACGTGACCGTTACCGTCGGCAATTCGCTTTTGCCGCTGGTGTTCGTTTCGCCCAATCAGATCAGCGCGCAGGTTCCGTGGGAACTCGCGCCCGGCGATTACACCCTGACGGTGCATCAGACCGGCCAGCCCGACGTTCCCGGCACCTTCACCGTTTCCGCCGCGGCGCCCGGCGTCTTCACCCAGCCGAACGATCAGAATCTGCCTCTCGCCGTCGCGCTGCATCAGGACGGCACGGTAGTGAACTTCAAGAGTCCTGTCATTCAAGGCGAGCAGATCACGATTTACGGCACCGGCTTCGGTCCGTACAATCAGCCCGCCGTCGACGGCTTTCCGACCGACCCGACCAAGACCTATGTATTGACCGAGCCCGTCACCGTGAATCTGGGATCGATGCAGATCCAGCCCGATTGGGCCGGATCGCAGCCCGGCATGGTGGGAGTCGCGGTGGTGAAGGTTACCATCGGAGCCGGCACCCCGACCGCGACCAACGCCAATCTGACCATCGCCATCGGCGGCAAGCCGAGCGCGCAGGTCGTGTTGCCAATGCAGTAGAAGCCTGAAATTTTAGGGCGGACGGACCCGGTTCCGTCCGTCACCTTCGCGCAGCATCGCGGGCGAGCTTCGGGTTTAAGCTACACTCGACAGGTGCAGCCGCTCCTCTCCGTTGCCTACTCGTGCGGCTTAGTCGCGGTGTTGACGACCGGATTGGGAGCCACCGCCTTCCTGCAATTCGCGTTTATCGGCTCGTTCGCAATCTTCGTCCTGGCGCGGCCTTCGCGGGCCGCGATCCTCGCCTCAGTGCTGCTCGGCGCGGCAATCTACGCAGTCCCCGCCGGGATCGAGAAAGCGCCCTGGGCGTTTGACGATCCCCCGGTCGCCGTACTCGCATTTTGCGGCGCCGGCAGTTTACTGGTCGCGGGCCGCGTGTTCGCGTCGTGGTCGAAAGCGGAGTACATCGCCATGCGGATGCTTCCCAGCCTGGTGCTGCTGACCTTTGTGAGCTTCCAACTGCTTCCGAGCCAGCGGATTCCAAGTTTCGATCGCTACCTGTACGCGGCGGATCAATATCTCGGTCAGCCCAGCTTCGCCGCGGGACGCCTGTTTGCCGCACACGGCTGGCTGGCCTTGCTGTGCGAACTGGTTTACGGAGCGCTTCCGGTCGCTGCGGCGATCGTTTGGGCGCGGCTCCCCGGGCCGTCGCGAATCCGTTTTGCGGTATCGGGGATGGCCGCCGGCCTGGTCGGATTTGGACTGTACCGGGTATTGCCCGCCGCCGGTCCGCGCTATGCTTTTAGCGGAAACTTCCCCTTCTCCGAGCCTCACTTTAGCGCGGCGCAGCTCCACCGGATCATCCTGCCCGGCGTGAGGCTCAACGCGATGCCCTCGCTGCACATTATGTGGACCGTGCTGATCCTGTGGTACGGCTGGGCGCTCGGTCCAATTTCCCGGGGCGCGTTGCTGTTGTTTCTCGGGTTCACGACCCTGGCGACCTTAGGCCTCGGGGAGCACTATGCCGTCGATCTCATCGCCGCCCTGCCCTGCGCCGTAATCGTCCACTGGGCGGTACATCGCGCTTTCGCCCGAAAATGGAGAAGCACAGCCGAACCCGTTCTGAATGTCCATTCTTAAACCTGAATGTCCATTCTCAAAAACGCCCGCCCGATTTAACCCTGATAGGGACCTTTCACCTCGCCCCATCCCCACTTCGGCATCGCCGCCGCCGCATCCGCCGCCGCGCCTGGTTGCGAGTTGATCACCGCCAGGCGCGAGCCCCATTCCAGATAGCCCACCAGAGCGGAGCGAAACTCGGGATCGTCCGGCGCGCCGATCTCGTCGGCCGTATCGAGCAGCTGCGCGACCCACCGCCGCCGCTGGTCTTGAGAAAGGTGCCGGTTGAGATGTTGGGCGACCATGTGCGGGTGGCCGCCGTGTTGTTCCGAGTAGTCAGCCGGTCCGCCGAGCACTTCCCCGACAAACAAGGCCACGCGATGAGGATGATCCTCCGGCATGCCTGCAAAGATCGGAGCCAGCACCGCATCGTCCCGGACCCGCTCATAAAAGCGCGAGAACAGACGATCGAGCACTGCCATCCCGCCGAGCCATTCATATAACGTTGGAGAGCGATCCATTAGCAACTCACCTCACGAAATATTTCTTCTTGTCGACATTCGCATCCACCGCGACATCGAAGAACCCGACCATCATTTCCTGCCAGCTTTGCTCCCCGTAACGGACGTCGGCCGTCGGATCGGGATTCCGCGGATTATTCACCGAATTATCGTAGGTCGCGATCCAGACCAGCTTCGTGCCCTTCTTCATGGCGATAGGATGCGCCAGCTTATAGGAAAGCTGCCAGTAGAAATCGTAATGGCTCACTTTCAGCAGCGTTTCGGGCTGGCCGTCGTCGCGCAGGCGGGTGAATTCGAAGGATTTTCCGCGTAAATGCATGTGCGGAAAGAAACTGAGCACCAGCGCGTCGTTGGGCAGCGATCCCCAGACGGTGACCCGATAATTCGGGTCGTCCGCCGGAATTTCGAAGGTATCGTTGGTCATCTGCAGGCTTAGGACGCGCTTTTGCGGAGGTTTTTTCGCGAAAATCAGGCCGACTTTGGTGCGATCCGTCGCCACCTTGCCGTTGGTGGTGTAATGAATCTCGAACATAAGCGACGATCCGGCGGGAATAAATTTTGCCATTCCGTCCGGCCAGACCTCCGGCGCGGTTCCCGGCGCGTAGACTTCCAGGATGTCGGCCTTGGTCGGCCCGCGCGTCCACGTCGATCCCGGCGGACGAATGTAAACCACGGCGTGGTGTACCGACTTCGGGCTCCCCGGCCGTACTTCGACGGCCTGCACCCAACGATCGCTGGTAAAGCCCGTCGGAACGATGAAGTATTGATACGCGACATCGCCTTTGGCCGGAACCGCGAACGTCGGGAATCTGGAACACGGCATCGGGCGTCGGGATATTCCAGCCTTCGGGCCAGATTCGGCGCGGAGGAGCTTCACGCGGATCCCCTTCCCTTGCGCCGGAATCCACCCAATCGGCGATGGTTTGGATCTGCGCGGCGGTCAGACTGCGGTCGTTTGAGAAGGTTCCGCAACACGGATCGGCGAACCAGGGAGGCATTTTGCGTTCTTCTACAGCCTCCCGCAACGCTTTTGCCCACGGGCGCGTCTCTTTATAAGTTGTAAGAGGCATAGGGGCAAGCTGGCCATCGCGGTGGCACTCCTGGCATTTGTCCTGGAGTATCGGAAGAACATCGTGATTAAAGGTGGGCGGAGCCGCTACAAGAAGGCGATGAGAAGCTAACCAGATCACACCGGCCAAACAGCAGAGACGGGCCACGTTTTCAATGTTATAGGAATTTCGAAGCAGTTGACTACCGGAAGAAAAAGGCGCATCATAAATCTGGTTGGAAGGAGTACTCGCATGGGGCTGAGGAAAGCTGCATTCTTACTGAGTTTCGCCGCTCTCGGATTGGGCACGGTCGCGTCCGGCCAAAGCGTGATATCCGCGCATTCCGGGGTGATTCAATACACCGAAGGCCAGGTGACGCTGGACGGGCAGACCGTTCAGATGAAGACCAGCCAGTTCCCGGATGTTAAGACCGGGCAGACGCTCGCCGCCGAAGACGGCCGGGCGGAAATTCTCCTGACGCCAGGGGTGTTCCTGCGGATCTCGGAGAACAGCTCTTTCAAGATGGTTTCGAACAAGCTGTCCGATACCCGCATCGAGATGCTCAGCGGATCGGCGATGTTCGAAGTCGGCGAGTTGCTGCAGGACAACGCGATCACCGTCGTAGCCAAGGGAACCGAGATTGCGCTGGCCAAGAAAGGTCTGTATCGCATCGATGCCGATCCTGGCCGCCTGCGGGTTTACGAAGGCGAAGCGAAGCTGACCGCCTCGGGCAAGGACATAGTGGCGCGTAAGGGCCACGAAGTCATGCTCGGCGAGGAACTCGAAGCCAAGAATTTCGACACCAAACAGACCGACGAGTTCTACCGCTGGAGCGAACGGCGCGACGAGTACGTCGCTGAAGCGAATGTTTCCGCCGCGAAATACGCCCGCGACTCGGGCCTGGGCTTCAACGGAGCCACCAGCTCAGTGCTCGGTTCCGGCTACGGTTACGACTACGGATTCAGCGGACTGGGATATGGCGCGGGCCTGGGAACGTGGGCCTACAATCCGTGGTTCGGCATGTTCACTTACATGCCCTACAACGGCATGTTCTATAGCCCGTACGGCTACGGCTACTTCAGCCCCGGGCTGGTCGGATCTCTCTACATGCCCGGCTCGCCTTATTATTACGGCGGCGGATATTCGCCCATCACCACCGGCGCGGTTTCGCGTAACGGTGCCAGTTCCATCGTGACCAGCCGTACGCCCGGCGTCGCCAACCGGAATCCCGGTGGAGTGTATCGCGGCGCAGGTTCCGCGTCCACCTTCGGAAGGAGTCCGATCGGATTCGGCAATCCCGGAATGTCCGGCGCGAGCGTCGGCGGCGGCGGGATGCGCGGCGGCAGCATGGGCGGCGGCGGTGGCAGCGTAGGCGGCGGAGCAGCAGCTCATGCGGGCGGCGGGGGCGGCGCGCGCCACTAGTCGTCTCATAAGACGAACCATCTTCAGCCTCATCGTTTTCGGAATCGCATTTGGATTCCTGGAAGCGGCAGTAGTGGTCTATCTGCGGGCGATCAGTCACTCCGTTCGCGCCGCGGCGGGGATTCCCCCGGACGCACTATTCCCTCTGATCAAACTCGAGCAGATCGGTTCCTATCTGCGCATCGTGAAAATCGAAGCGGCGCGCGAAGCCGCGACTATCGTGATGCTGATCACCATCGCGCTGGCGGCAACTCGCAACGCCCGAAACTGCATGGCCGCCTTCGCGCTGGTCTTCGGGATGTGGGACCTGAGCTTCTACGCGTCGCTCCACATCATGACCGGCTGGCCTGCCTCTTTCGCGAATTGGGACCTGCTGTTTCTGCTGCCGGTTCCGTGGACCGGTCCAGTGCTCGCGCCATCCATCGTCGCGACGTCGCTGGTGGCCGGAGGCATTCTCGCCTTGATGCGCCAGCCTCCGCGGGTCGATCGGATCGCCTGGCTGCTCCTGTTTTTAGGCGGCGCCGTGGTGTTCGTCTCGTTCATCTGGGAATGGCGGGACGTGGTGGCGGGGATGATGCCGCACAATTTCCCGTGGGCGATCTTCACCGCCGGAGAATTGCTGGCGATCCTGGGCTTCGCCCGCGCGATAAAAAATCGCGAATATTCGTCCTGAATCGCGACCACCGGGAGCGGTGGATGCCGAAATTCATTCACCCTTCTGGACGCGCGAAGTTCGACCGCTTCCTCCGGTCGCGGCTCCATGTGCGTTTTAGGATTCCGCGGGCCACCTTGCAGGCCCCCGCGCGGCTTCGAGCTGCGCGCCGATTTCGAGCAGCACTTCTTCCTCCCATGGACGCCCCACCAGTTGCACCCCAACCGGCATCCCGTCCTCGTCATAGCCGAACGGCACCGCCAGCGCCGGAAGGCCGAGCACGTTGAAAGTCGTCGCGGTCATCATCGCCTGAAACAATCCGATGGTTTTTGTTTCGACTGCATAGGACCGTTCGCGATGCGGAAAGGCCGCAACGCTCGATACCGGCATCAGCAGCACACGATGGTGGCGCATCTGTTCGATCAGGCGGCGGCGCATGGCGTCGCGGGCGGCCATCCTCTCGATCACCTGCCATCCCGACGCCGGCGGGCGCTCCAGCTGGCGATCGAGACTTTCGGTATACGTCCAGTGCGCCTCATTTTCGCGACCGGCGATACGCTCTTTCATCCCGCGCGCGGGTAGCTCGCCAAAGAAGAAATTCCAGAGATTGGGCGCCCGCTCTATCCCCTGCGGCTGGAATTCATCGACTTTGAACCCGAGCCCATCCAGAGCCTTCGCCGCGCCGCTGATGGCGCTTCGAACCGCCGGCTGCACCGGCACATCGTAAAACTGGGGCACGACGCCGATACGGATATCGCGCATCACCGGCTCACTCACCGCGACCGGCGCGGACAGAGGATCGCGATCGTCATATCCGGCCAGCACGTCGAACAACAGGCGCGCATCGGCCACCGATCGGGCCATGGGGCCCACCACGCAGATCCCGGCAACTCCTTCCACCGGACGATGTCCGATCATCGAGATTCGCCCCGGAGTCGGCTTCAGGCCGGCGATGCCGCAGAAATGAGCGGGCACGCGGATGGATCCTCCGCCGTCGCTGCCGACACCGCCGGGCGAGCATCCACTGGCAATGGCGGCTGCTTCTCCGCCGCTCGATCCGCCCGGCGTGCGGTCCACATTCCAGGGGTTATTCGTCCGCCCGGTGAGGAAATTATCGGTCTCATAACTGGCCAGGAATTCGGGCGTATTGGTCTTTCCCAGAATAATCGCGCCGGCCCGGCGTAATCGGGCGACCACCGCCGCGTCCTCCGATGCCGGAACCTCGGGAGTAAAGAAGCTGCCGAGGCGCGTGGGATGCCCGGTCACGTCGAAACTGTCTTTCACCGTCACCGGAACGCCGTGCAGCATTCCTGTCTTGAGTCCCTGATCGGCGCGCCTCGCCGACTCGCGAGCCTGATCCGCAAACAGCATCGTGAACGCATTCAGATGCGGATTCCTGCGCTCGATTTGATCCAGATGCGCGTCCACTAATTCGAGCGAAGACACGGTTCCGGAGCGGATCAGCGAGACCATTTCAACCAGAGGCAGTCGATGCAGCATAGAATGCCTAGAATAGCTTAGACTCGCCGTCTTTGAAGGAATCCTCGACGGTCAGCGAAAGGTGGTCGCTTTCGGCCTCCACCCGCACCAGCGCCTCCGGCGCCACCAGACGCCGGGCCACCATCGAAGCGAGCGGCTGAGTAATGTGCCTCAGGATCGTCCGCTTCAATTCGCGAGCTCCGTATTCGTCACTCGTTCCTTTGCGCAGAATGAATTCGCGCGCGGATTTTTCGACGCGTAACGTAAACGCCCGATCCATCAGCCGATCTTCGATGTGGCGTTCCAAAGCCTCGATCTGCTGATCGACGATCACCGCGAGCGACACGGCATCCAGCGGTTGATAGGTGATGGTCGCGTCGATGCGATTCAGGAACTCAGGGGAAAATTTACGGCGCGCCGCGTTCGCGCCGATGTGCTCCAGTTTCCGCGCCACGTTGCCCCGCTTCGCCGGCACCATGGTTTCGAAGCCGAATTCGGGATGCAGCGCCCGGCGCATCGCGGTCGCGCCCAGGTTGCTGGTCATGAAAATCAGCGTGCGCTCGAAATTCACCGTCGAATTGTCGCCCAGCCTCAGCGCCGCCTTATCCAGCACGCCGAGCAGCAGGCGAGTCATGCTGGGCGCGGCCTTTTCTATTTCGTCGAACAGCACCAGCGAAAGGCCGCACGATTCGCTGGCGATCGCGCCGAGCTTCTGTTGCGTCAGCATGGGCTGCGTCTCGCGATGCCCTAGATATCCCGGCGGCGCGCCGATCAACTTCGCCACTTCATGCTCCATCTGGAACTCGCCGCAATCGACCCGCAGAATATTTCGCTGCGCGCCGTGCAGCACTTCCGCCAGAGCCTCCACCGTGCGGGTCTTGCCCGTTCCGGTCGGACCCAGCAGCAGGAACACGCCCGCGGGACGGCCTTCAGGCCCCAAACCCGCCTGATACATCTCGACGTAGGGAACCATCTGGCCGAGCGCCGATGCCTGGCCGACCACGCGGTCGCTCCACTGGCGCAGCAGATCGGGCGGCTCCAATGACGGTGGACGAGATTTGCCGGACGGGGGAATCGTTCGCAAGCGCCTCCTTTTGCGAACCGATTGTAGGGGCGGAAAGGCGCGGGCAGGCCCGCTTCAAACTTCTAAAGCGCTGAAGGCGGATGGGAATGATGGTGACGGATTATTTGTGACGAGATTATTTGTGACGATAAGTGATGCGCCCCTTGGTCAGGTCGTATGGCGAGAGTTCCAGGGTGACTCGATCGCCCGCCAGCACGCGAATACGGTTGCGGCGGAGTTTACCGGCCAAGTGCGCAAGCACGGTGCGGTCCTGATCCAACTGCACGCTGAACAGGCCGCTCGGGAATTTTTCAACTACGGTACCAGTGACTTCAATATTATCTTCTTTGCTCATTCGCCTCCCTTGAGATTATAGCTTACGCCGGTCCATCCACCGCGGCGCTCAGGCCGATCCGGAACGCCGGCCGGTACACGCGCGCTTTCGGGTAAAGATGCGCGCGGCGCGCCAATTCTTCCAACTCCCGGCGGCGAAAGGCCGCTTCCACCGAAATCGGACCGTCATTTACGGTAACCGGATCCCATCCGAACAGCCATTTGGTCCAGGGAAGAAAATAATAGGCGATGGGATTGCGCTCCAGATCGATCACCAGCACGGCTCTGCGGGCAACGTTACGAAACCCTTCGAGCAAGCGCACGATTTCGTCGTCAGTGAAATGGTGCAGGAATAACGAACAGAACACGAAATCGAAGCTTTTCGGCCGCAGCGGAAGCTGAAATGCGTCACCGGCGACACGCGAGCCGCTGGCGCCACGAAGATGCGACTCGATCCGGTCGAGCGAAGTGACCCTCGCCGACGGATACCAGCGGCGGACGCAATCCGCCATATCGCCCGAAGCCGCGCCCACGTCGAGCATCGAAAACGCCTCGCCCGGCTGGACGTTCTCGCGCAGCAGATGGCGCAGCGTGCTGTGACCGCCCCACCGCCGATTGATGCGCGTCAGATCGGCCAGGCTGCGGCGCGCCTGCTCGTACGGCAGCGTATCCAGGATCTCCGGCCGCAGCACCCGGCCGCCGAGACATCTCATCGCGATTCTCCTGTATTCTTAATTTTCAACCTATGGATATTGTCACCGGTCACCTGGGCTGGATCGAAGTGGTCTGCGGTCCGATGTTCTCGGGCAAAAGCGAGGAATTGATCCGCCGTCTGCGCCGCGCCAAGATCGCCCGGAAGCGGGTGCAGGTGTTCAAGCCCGCGCTGGACGATCGCTATGCGCTCGATGAAATCGTGTCGCACGGCGATCAGCGCATGAAATCGGACGTGGTCGGGTCGGCGTCGGAAATCCTAGCCAAGCTCGACTGGCGCTCCCAGGTGATCGGCATCGACGAGTCGAATTTCTTCGGACGCGACCTGGTGGAGGTCGCGAGCCAGCTCGCCGATACAGGTAAACAGGTGATCATCGCGGGCCTCGATACCGACTATCTGGGGCGGCCGTTCACCCCCATGCCGGAGCTGCTGTGCCTGGCCGAATCGATCACCAAAACCCTGGCGATTTGCATGCGCTGCGGTAATCCCGCCAAGCATACCCAGCGTCTGGTGGAATCGGACGAGCTGATCGTGGTGGGCGCCGCCGGGATGTACGAGGCCCGCTGCCGGCATTGCTTCGAGCCGGGAATTCCCAAGCAGGAAATCATGGAATTCGCAAAACCGGCCAAAACGCTAAGGTGAAGCCCCGTAAATGATTTGGAACTTAGCTCAGCTCCGGTACATCATACTGTTCAAATGCTAGAATACTAGCCTAGAAGAGGTGTATTATGCTGTTCCCAAAGGACAATCCAAGCGTGAATACTCCCCCGGCCCAGCCTGCTGCCCCTGCGCCCGCGCCGGTCATCATTCACACGGACGGCGGTGGTGGTGGTGGAGCGAAATTCGCCATCCTGTTCGGCGCCGTAATCGCCTTGGTAGGAGCTTGTGTCTATCTCTTCTATCAAATTAATCAGCTTCAGACGCAACTCGCCGACACGCGCGACAACTTCGCCACCGAAATCGCCAAGATGACCGAGACGTCCACGGTTTCCAGCCAGACCAGCCGGCGGACTATCGAACTTCTCAAGGCGGACGTCGATAAATACCGCGCGCAAGCCGCGCAGTTGAGCGGACAGGCGAAGCAGGAAGCGGTGCAGCACGCCGATCAGCTCGCCGCCCGCTTGCAGCGCATGCAAGACGAACAAGGCAAGCAGGTTGCCGCGGTCAGCAGCGAAGTGACCCAGGTCAAGAGCGACGCGAGCGCTGCGAATCAGAAGATCGGTCAGGTGACGACTGAGGTCGGCAGCGTTAAGACCGACGTCGCCAAGAATCGCGCGGATACCGAAAAACTGATTGCCGATATGAAAACGGCGCGCGGCGATCTGGGCGTGCAAAGCGGCTTGATCGCCACCAATGGCAGCGAACTGGCGGCGCTGAAGGCCCTCGGCGAGCGCAATTACACCGAATTCAAGATCAGCAAGACCCGCAAGAAATCCCCGCAGAAAGTCGGCGACCTGCAGGTGATTCTCGAAAGCGCGGACGCCAAGCATAATCGATACACCATCGTGGTCATCGCCGACGACAAGCGCATCGAGAAAAAAGACAAGACCCTGGATGAGCCGGTCCAGTTTCTGTTGTCGCGCGCCACGCAGCCCTATGAGCTGGTGGTGAACGACATCAAGAAGGATTTCATCGGCGGATACGTGGCGGCGCCCAAAGTTATGCAGAAGAGGAATTAGCCCCAGTGACTGAACGCGCCGCGGCCTGTGCGCTGCTAGAGTAGTACATTGTCGCGCGTTAGCTCCTCCACGATTCCGGCGGCGGCGGCAGCCGATACCGTCCGCTGGCCGCAGCTTTACCTTGGGCTCGGATTCACCACGCTGGCGACGCTGGTTCTCGAACTGGCGCTGACGCGGATTTTCTCGGTCGTCTTCTATTATCATTTCGCCTTCCTGGCGATCTCCGTGGCGCTGTTCGGCCTCGGCGCGGGAGGCGTATTTTCCTACGTCGTCGCGGCCGCGCGGCGGAAATCTGTACGCCAAGTTAGGCCTGCTCTCGATCGCGGATGCGCTCTGCGTGGTCGCGTCCCTGTGGTTCGATCTTTCGCGCGGCGCGAACCCCGGAAATGCCGCGCTGGCCGCCGTCTATATCGCCAGTTCCCTGCCCTTTTTCCTCGCGGGAGCGGTCACATCGCTCGCGATCTCCGAAGCCATCGAACGCGTGGACCGCGCGTATTTCTTCGACCTGGCGGGCGCGGCCGGCGGATGCCTGCTGCTGATCCCGTTTCTCAACGTATTCGGCGGACCGAATACTGTGATCGCCGCCGGCGTGTTCTACGGAGTCGCCGCCGCCATCTGGTTTCATCTCGCCGGAGTCGCGAAACGCCGCGCCACGGCGGTGCTGGTATCGCTGCTGTTGGTCACCCTGATGGTGATCAACACGAAAAGCCATCTGCTGGACATTCATTACGCCAAGGGCCAGCCCCTGCCCGCCGAACGGTTCGTCAAGTGGAACAGCTTTTCGCGCGTCGGCGTACATTTTGAAGGGCTGTGGAGCATCGTGATCGACGCCGACGCGGCCACCGGCATCGCGTCCTTTGACTTCGATCATCTGGCGCCCGAGGATCGCTACCGGCTCACCCACGAAGGTCCCGGTTATCCCTATTTGATTCGCCCCGCCGCCAAAACGCTGATCATCGGCGCCGGCGGAGGCTACGACGTCGCGCGCGCGCTGGCCTCGGGCAGCAAGGACATCACCGCCGTCGAGATCAATCCGATCATCGCGCACACCATCATGCGGGAGCAGTTCGCCGCCGAAAGTCACGGCCTTTATTTCCGTCCCGAGGTCCGGCTCGTTGTGGAAGACGGACGATCGTTCGTGCGCCGCAGCACGGAAAAATATCAGGTGATTGAAGCGACCCTGGTGGACACGTGGGCCTCCACAGCGGCGGGCGCGTTCGCGCTTTCGGAAAATAATCTGTACACCTCCGACGCATTTTACGATTACCTTTCGCATCTGACCGACGATGGCGTGCTGGCCTTCACTCGCTGGGGATTCGATCCGCCGCGCGAATCGCTGCGCTTGATTTCGCTGGCCCAGGATGCGCTCGCCCGGCTGGGCGAAAAGGATCCGGCGGATCACGTGATCGTGGTTCGCGCCGACGCCGGGAAGCTTAACGGCTGGGGCGCCCAGGACACAGTGCTCATCTCGCGCAAGGCGTTTTCCACAAACGACCTGACGAACGCGCGAGCTGGTCTGTCCGGCGCAGCTTCAGCCCATTTATCTTCCGGGCGATCCGCCGGTGAATCCTTTCGGAAGGCTGCTGCACGCCGCCGATCGCGACGCGTTCTTTGAGCAGTATCCATTCAACGTGACGCCCGTTTCTGACGACCGGCCGTTCTTCTTTTACACCGTCCAGCCGCGCGATATTCTCGGTTTTCTGAAGCACGCCGACACGGAAAATGCCGATTTCAAAATCAATCGCGCCGTGCCGCTGTTGTTCAATCTGATGCTGGTGAGTATTCTAGCCACGGGATTGATCCTGCTGCTGCCACCGTTGGTGTTGCGCAGCCGGTTGCCCGATCAGCGCGGCGTCATCGGCTTCCTGTGGTATTTTCTGTGCCTCGGCGCCGGATATATTCTGATTCAGGTCGCGCTGATTCAGAAATTCGTGCTGCTGCTGGGACACCCCACGTATGCGCTGACCGTCATCGTGTTTTCGATGCTGGTGGCGAGCGGCGCGGGCAGTTTCTTCAGCCGCCGCTGGGTCGCCGGCGACGATGCCCGCCTGATGCGGGTACTCGGGGCCATTTTCGTTTTCGTCGCGCTGCTGGCCTTCGGCGCACCGTCGCTCGATCAGTTTGCCGCGGGATGGCCGCTGCTTGCGAAGATGGCCGTTACCGCGCTCGCCATCGCGCCCGCCGCGTTTTTGATGGGCATGCCCTTCCCCAGCGGATTGCTCCGGCTGGAGCGGCATCATGCGCCGTCGGTGCGCTGGGCATGGTCCTTAAACGCGGCGGCGAGCGTACTGGGATCGGCGGGCGCAATCGTACTCGCGATTTATTTAGGATTGCGAGCCACGCTATTGATCGGCGGAGCGTTATATCTGGTCGCGCTGGCGGTGGTGGCGATGAATAGGGGACAAGGGTCAGCGGTCAGGGGTCAGTGCTGATGTCGAGCCGTTGACTCGGATCGCGGCATGGTTCACAATCCTGTTGTGAAGCGAAACGACGCCGACGAGACTCAATCAGCAGCTAATGAGCCCAAGACGGCTCGCGAGCCGCGGATCGGCGTCGCGAAGGGCGAATTCGTCGTTCCCGATTCATTTTTCGACCCTCTGCCGGACGAGATTCTCGACGGTTTCAGTGGCGAGAACCCTGTTTGATCGTCGCCACGCCGCCATCAAGGCGTGAGCAGCTTCGTCGCTTCTTCCACCCGCGCGGTCATCGACTTTAGCACCTGCGCTAATCGCCTGGCCTGCTGATTCGCTTCTTCCCAATGCTGCGCGTCCACTGCTTCGCGAACTCCCGGCAAGGTCTTCGCGCCGTAGCCGGTGGTCATCCCTGGCGCGTAAATCTGATGGCGATACCACTCCCGGCCCGGCAAACCGTCGGGCAGCAGTAGAGCACGCTCGGCATGCGCCAGCGTTTCATTCAAGCGAATCAGCTTCTCCGGTGGCACTGATCCGCGACGCATCGCCGACGCGAGCGCTTCATCGTACATTCGCGACGCCGCATACAAACGCGCCACCTGCGACCGCGCCTCGTGCACATCCAGCGTGGACGCGCCAGGCAGCTCGTTCAGATAACCTCGCAGCGACCGCGCCAGATCATGAAATTGATAAGGCAGCACCGGCGCGTCCGCCAACCGGATCAGCATGGTGGACATCACCTGCGCGAGCGACCTGCCATACGCTCCATCGGTGTCCGAGAATCGCTCATACCACGCCATGGTGTCGTAAATCGAATGATAGATGCCGCCGGTTTCCGCGCTGCCGAAGCCGAGGTTCAGGCTGGCAATACCAGCGTGATCGAGAAACGGAACATAGTCCGAGCCAGCGCCCAGCGGATACAACCGTAGATCCTGGCGACGCGAGCCGCCTGCCGGCTCGGGCATGTCGCGCAGCACTTCCCGGACGAACGTCTCGAGCGTACCGGACCCGCCCGCGGTCAACGTTCCACGGCCGTTGGCGTCGGAATTGATATAGATCGCGCCCTTCTGCTCCAGCTCCTGTTCGTGCTTCTCCACCCATTCGGTGGACCCGGTCAATCCGAACTCCTCGCCATCCCACAAAGCGAGCACGATGGTCCGCTTGGGCTGCCAGCCCTGTTTGCGCAGCAGGCTGAGCGTGCGCGCTGTTTCGAGCAGCACTGCGACGCCGCTCGCCGGATCGTTCGCGCCGTTCACCCAGGCGTCGTGATGATTGCCGTAGATCACCCACTGGTCCTTGTAGACCGTTCCCGGAATCACCGCAATGACGTCGCGCAGCGGCTTGCTGGTCCAGTCGAAATCGAGTTTCACGCGCACCGTCGCCGGACCGGGTCCCAGGTGATAGGTGAACGGCAAGGCTCCGCGCCAGGTTTCGGGCGCAATCGCCCCGCCCAGCGCTTCGAGCAGCGGACGCGCGTCGCCATAGGACAGCGGCATCACCGGAATCTTGAGGATGGTCCGGGCCTGGGATCGTGGCAGGCGCTTCGAGCCTTGCTCGGATGCCCAGCCCGGCGACAACGGATCGCCCGGATAGATCTGCATGTCCAGAACGCTGCCGCGTTGCACGCCTTGCTCCGGTCTCATCTGGCCGCGCGGATACGCGTCGCCCTGAAAATATCCGTCTTCATGAGGATCGGAATAAATCAGACAGCCGATCGCGCCGCCGTCCTGCGCGAGCTTCGGCTTGATGCCGCGCCAGCCATGTCCGTAGCGGACGATGACGATTTTTCCGCGGATGTCGATGCCCTGGCGGCGCAGATACTCGTAATCCTCGGGCATGCCGAAATTAGCATAGACTAGCGGCCCGGTGACGTCGCCCGACGCCGAATAAGCGTTAAAGCTGGGCAGCTGGCCGGCTTCGCCCGTATCCTTATCCGCGGCAATGGCGGGCTCGCGAAGCTGGGCGCGGAATTTTGTGGGCGCGGTCATTTCGACGATGCGCACGGTCGGATAGGGAAGCAGCGCCTCGAAGTTTTCGATGTGCGCGTCGAGCGACCATTCCTTCATTTCGCCCAAGGCGTAGTCGGCCACCGCTTTCGCGCCCGCAGAACCCGCGTGATGCGGCTGGTTGGCCACCCGCTCCATGTAGATTTTCAGGCGCGGAGGAGAAGGAATGGCGAGCGCTTTCTCTTCCAGTTGATGCTCCGGTTTCCATTGATCCTGCGGATAGCCGCGAAGAGGAGTCTGGGCGCAAACAGGCAGCGCGGCCAGCACTAGGATTGAAAAAGAGCGGACCATGCGGAAAGCAGCAACCTATTTCATCGTAAACGGAAACGCCGGGCGGGCGAGCGGAAATTTAGCCGGCAGGGGTGGACGCGACTGTGGAAGTCTTGGTGGTCTTCAGAAACGCCAGCACCTGCTGCGGATCGGTGGATCGGTCCGGCATCTTCGCCAGCACGTTTCCATCGGGATCGACAATCGCGTAATACGGAATCGCGACCGTCTGGAACATTTTGTCCTCGAGCTGTTGATTCTGTTCCGAAGCCTTATCGGTGCCGTCGGTGTACAGTTCCACCAAAACCAGGTCCTTCATCGCCGCCGCGATTTCAGGCCGCGAGAACATGTTGGCTTTCATCCAGTGGCAATTGGTGCAGGCGTAGCCCGTGAAGGCGACCAGCACCAGCTTGTTCTGCTGCCGCGCCTGATCGAGCGCCGCCTGATACTGGTTCTTCATCCACGGCGGGCCGGGCTCCGCGCCGCCAGCGGACGCGAATCCGCCAGTTGACGTCGCGGCTGGGACGAAGGCGTCCAGTTCTCCGAGCGGCGCTCCGAACATCCCAGGAAGCAGGCTGAACGAGAAAATCAGCAGGACGCTGGCGATCAACAGCCGGCGGAATCCCTAAGTGGTTCACCAGGCTCGACTCCTTCCAGGCGCAAGCAGTCCGAGCAAATACAATCCGGCCATCGCGAACAGAACGAACCAAGCTGCGAGGAACCGGTCGCGAGTTAAGCAAATTAGTTTGCAATACCTGATCGATGTTGCTGATATATTTTAACATCGCCGCCAGCAAAACGAACCCCATCACGACTTTTACCCGCGCGAGCCAGCCGCCGCTGCGGGGCAGTCTTCTTGAGGTAGGACGGGAACGCCGCCAGGAAAAAGAACGGTGAAGCGAGCCCAGTGGCGAAGCTCATCATGCCCAAAACAGGCTGGATTCCCTTGGTCTGCACCGACGCCGCCAGAAGGCTGCCTACGAATGGGCCGACACACGCAAATGAGGTAAGCGCGAAGGTCAAGCCCATCAGCAGCGTTCCAAAATATCCGCCGCGACGCGACGCCGCGTCGAGCTTGGTCAGCAATGCCCGACGGCAAAGTGATTTCGAAGGCTCCAAGAAGGCTCAGCGCGAATGCTCCGAACACCAATGCAATGAATCCGTTAACCCATGGATTCGAACCTAACTGCACAACTCCGAAGGGGCCGACCGCCGCAGACACTCCGAGGCCCAAGCGCACAAAACAAAACAATGATGCCCACCGAAAACACTACTGCCTGCGCGATTCCGCCTCTCTGGTTGATGAAGAACGAAACGGTGATCGGAATCATCGGGAAAACGCACGGAGTAAACACGGCGGCCAAGCCTAAGCCGAATGCAGTCAACAGATAGGTCGCCATGCCGTCGGAGGATTTCGGTGCAACCGGAACCGAAGCCGGCGCGGATGCGGTTGCCGCGGTCGCATTTACATCGATGTATCCGGCAGGGAGCACCAGCGCCGCTTGAGGCGCGGCGGACGGGATCCACCTTCAGAGTGAAGCCGGCGTGCTTGCGTCTTTGGAGGCAGGCACTTGGCGTCGTTGCAGGTTTGATAACGCGACGTTGCGCCACCAGCTCGACCGGACCCGTCGCCGCGTCTTTCTTGACGATCGCCTGAATCCAGAAAGACGGCTTCTTTTTGATAGGTTTCGGTATCTAGCTCCAAAGTTCGGATCGAACTTGCGGTCGGGCTTGGGCTCGAATAGTTTTGAGGACGCAACCGCCGGATTCTCAGCCAGGGCGGCGGTGGTTGGAATCGGGCCGCCTTTGGGAGTGGTCAGCGAGTAAAGATGCCAGCCTTCATCGAGTTTCGCGGTCAATTGTAAAGTGACCGTTGAGCCGGGAGGTGCCTTGTCGACGCTCGAGGAAAGGGTCCATTGAACGGGATCCAGCCGTTGGGCGGGCAGAGCAGGCGCGACCAGTAAAAGCAGCCACGCGACTCGGCCCCACTTGTTCATTTTCCGGCTACTCTCGAAGATGCAACGCCGTCGAGTTCGGCTGCAATTTTTTCGTTGATACGGCCTTCGGCGAATTCCGCCGCCACGCGGATCGCGTTCTTAATGGCGTTCGCGTTCGACCGGCCATGACAAATGATAGTCGCACCTTTCACGCCGAGCAAGGGAGCACCCCCATATTCAGAATAATCGACGCGCTTGCGGAAGTCGCGATAGGCGGCTTTCGAAAGAACGTAGCCGATCTTGCGGGTGACCGTCGCGGCGAGCGATTCGCGCAGCATGGCGGTGATCATGTCCACCAGGCCTTCGCTGACTTTGAGCGCCACGTTGCCGATGAATCCGTCGCACACCACGACGTCGGCGATGCCGCTGTAAATATCGCGGCCTTCGACGTTTCCGATGAAGTTGATGGGGCAGCTGCTTTAGCAGCGGCGTCGCCGCGCGAGTCAGCTCGTTGCCCTTGTGTTCCTCCTCGCCGATGGACAGCAGGCCGACGCGTGGGATTGGGATTGCGGAAAATGATCGCGCGAATAAATCTCGCCCATGACGGCGAACTGGGCCAGCATTTCGGGCGAGGAATCGACGTTGGCGCCGACGTCGACCACCACCACGGGAGTTCCCTTGAGCGTCGGAAAGGCGGAGGCAAGAGCGGGACGATCGACGCCCCGGATCATCCCCTGGACCATTTTCGCGGTCGCCATGCAGGCCCCGGTATTGCCGGCGGAGACGACTCCCTGCACTTCTCCGTCGCGAAGCAGACGGCTGGCGACGCGAATGGACGAATCCTTCTTGGACCGCATCGCCTTGGCGGCCGCGTCCTCCATGGTGACCACTTCGGAGGCGTGTTCGACACGGATTTGCAGGCTTTCCGCGGAGGGATGGACGCTCAGCTCGCGACGAACGCACGTCCTCTTTACCGACCAGGACGATGCCGACACCCAAGGTGCTGGCGGCCCGTATTGCTCCTTCGACTTCAGACTTGGGGGCGTGATCGCCGCCCATGGCATCCACCGCAATCGTCGTCATAGGAGCCGCTGGCGGCTATTCTTCGACCACTTCTATTACTTCCCGTCCCTTGTACTTTCCGCAATTCGGGCATACGCGATGCGGGAGCTTGGGTTCATGGCAATTGGGGCACTCCGCTAGAACCGTTCGGGTCAAGGAGTCGTGGGTGCGGCGCAAGGACGTGCGGCGCTTGGAATGTCGTCGTTTTGGATTGGGCATGGGTTCTCCCGCTATTAATTTCCTGCAAACCTGATCTATTGCTGCAATTTCTTCAGCGCCGCCCAACGGTCGTCAACCGCTTCCGCATGGCAGTCGCACTCGCTCAAATTCCGGTTCCGCCCGCACACCGGGCAGATTCCCTTGCAGTCTTCCCTGCAAACGCGCTGCATCGGCAGCGCCAATAAAACATATTCGCGAAGGGCGTCGTTCAATTCCAAGCCATCGCCTTCGTAGAAGCCCATCTCGGCTTCGCTCTTATCCGACTTATCCAAGGCGACCAGAGCGACATCCTCGCCATAGCCTTCGGCAACCGGCCGATAATACAGCTCAAAATCCCCGTCAATGGGACACCGCGCCGGTTCGAGGCAGCGGTCGCAATCGGCTTCCATCAGCACCGACAAATGCCCCGCGACACGAACTTCGCCGAGCGACCCGATCACCAACTCGACCGTTCCCGCCGCTTTCATAGGACCGGCCTGGCGCAGCTTCTGATCCAGAAACTCCACTACGCCTGGAGCCAGTTCGACGTCGAAACGCCCGGGACGCAACTCCAGATCCCGAATGTGAAAGAACATGGCGCACCTGCACACGTCGACTCCGCGCAACCCTGGAGGATCGTGTTGAAAACACCAGTATATCAGGCCTCGCGACTATTTCGCTGAATGGGCCGCCGCGGAGCGGGCCGCCGCCGGAACCGGCGCGGCGGGAATAGAAAAATAGAACGTCGCGCCGTGATCCGGCTGGGAATCGACCCAGATGCGGCCGCCCAGGCGCTCGACGATCTGGCGGCAGATGGCGAGACCCACACCGGTGCCGGGATAGCGCTTGGAATGTAACCGTTTGAAGGGCCAAAAAACGCTCTCGTGATAATTGGCATGGATGCCGATGCCGTTATCGGCGACGGAAAAGACCCATTGGCCGTCGCGCTCGACCGCGCCGATGGAGATCCGCGGCGGCTCCGAGCTACGGTATTTAAGGGCGTTGCTCAAAAGGTTCTGAAACACCTCGGTCAACCAGACGCGATCGACCAGCAGCACCGGCAGGTCGCGATATTCGATGGAGGCGCCGGTTTCGGCGATGGCCGGCTCCAGGTTCAGCATGGCGGTACGCAACGTTTCGGCGGAGTCGACGGGCTCGGCGGCGACCGCCGAGTGGATCGCGCGCGAATACGAGAGCAAATCGCGAATCAACTGTTCCATGCGGCGGACGCCTTCGACCACGGTACCCATGAACCGTTCGGCCTCGGCGTCGAGGCGGCCGGCGGAGCGGCGCTGAATCAGCTCGGTGTAGACGGCGATCATGCGCAAGGGCTCCTGCAAATCATGCGAGGCGATATAGGCGAACTGCTGCAGGTGGGCGTTGCTGGTGGACAGTTCTTCGGCCTGACGCACCAACTGCGCTTCCCGTTCCTGAAGGGCGGCGTTGGCGAGTTCCAACTCCGCGGTGCGCTGGCGAACGTGCTCATCCAGAGTTTCGTTGGAGCGGCGCAGGGCCCGTTCAGTCTTGCGGCGGCTGGCCGCCACCACGCTGACCAGCACCGATACCATGATGAGGAGAACACCGTTGGTGTAATTGATTTTCGCCAGATTGAAATTTTTCGTGGCGACCAGGGGGACCAGCAGGACGGCCGAAAGCGCCACGACGATGCCCGGGCCGTATCCTCCCCACCAGGCGCTCCCCAGCAGGACCAGCAGCGCGGCATAAGAGATGATCGCCCGCGGCACATGCGGAAACTGGAGCGCGATACCGACGATGATCCACAGCGCAGCGAGCGATAGTACGTAGCCCGCAAGACCGCGAGCCAGGCGGCGTGCGGCGACTTGATGCATTTCCTCGTTCATCTTATCACTGCCCGGGCGCTTTTCGATATTCTGAAAGGTTGCAAGACGCGATTCACGACGCGATTATCGCGGGCGGAGGACCGGCCGGACTCTCGGCCGCGGCGCGAATTGCCGCGCGCGGACACCGCGTGCTGGTGTTCGAGGAGAACCACGAAATCGGCTCGCCCATCCGGACCAGCGGAGGAAGTTTTATCGCGGATCTGGATGCTTTGGGAATTCCGCCGCGTCTCTATCATCCGATCTCGCGGGTGCGCTTTTTATCGCCAAACAATGCCGCTGTGTTCGATTATCCGCGTCCGGCGCTGTGCGTGATCGACGTGCGCGGTGTGTTTCAATTTCTGGCGGAACGGGCGATCGCGGCGGGAGCGCAGATCCGCTTGTCGACACGCGCAGTTGGTCCGGTAATGGCGAACGGCGTGGTCACCGGCGTTCGCACTCGCGACGAAGAACTTCCCTGCCGGTTGCTGATCGACGCGACCGGCTATCGCGCGGCGATGTTGAAACAAGCGGGGCTCGATCCAGGCTTTCAACGGTTCGGCGCTGGCGCGGAGTACGATTTTTACGCGCCGCATTGCGATCAGACGGAAGCCATCCTGATGGCCGGCGACGAGTTCGCGCCGTCGGGCTACGCCTGGGTATTCCCTTGGGGACGGAACCGCGTGCGGGTGGGCGTGGGGATCATCCATCCGGATTCGAGAGCGCATCCCGACGCCTATCTCGACCGGCTGGTGGCGAGCCTCGCGTCCAATCGCGCGAAGTGGGGCGTCAATCTCCAGGGCGCGCAACCGGTGGAGCATCATTCCGGCCTGATCCCGTCGGAACAGTTCGCGGCGTCGTTCGCGGGCGACGGCATTCTCGGCGCGGGCGATGCCGCGGGGCAGGCGTCTTCGCTGCTCGGCGAAGGAATCCGCTGGGCGATTCAGGCTGGGACCATGGCCGGTGAAGCGGCGTCGGCGGCGATCGAATCGGGCGATGTTTCGCGGGCCGCGCTGCGGGTATTCGAAAAGCAGTGGCGCCGGAAATTCGGGGCGGATCTGCGGCTGGCGCATCGCATCAACCAGCGCATGGCGAAGTGGGACGACCGCAAGTGGGACCAGCGCCTGGAAATCGTGAAACTGCTCAGTCCGGAACAATTCATCGAAGCACTGAGGACCAATCTCACGGGAGGCTGGCTGTGGAAGTTCCTGGCCGCGAACCCGGGAGCGTTGGCGCATGCCGGCGCCCTACGGCGATTCGGCCTCACGTTAGAATGAAGTCCGGTCGCCGATTCTGTGAAAAAAACTATTAAGCGCACGGCCAAGAAACCCCGCAAGGTCGCCGCGGCGAAAACGCAGCCACCCGCGCCGGAGAAACGAAGCGCCGGCGGCGATCCGCACTTTCCGGTAGTGGGAATCGGAGCATCCGCGGGCGGACTCGAGGCATTCACGCAGTTACTCAAGAATCTCGCGCCGAATACCGGAATGGCGCTGGTGCTGATTCAGCATCTGGCGCCCAAGCAGGACAGCTTCCTCAAGGAACTGCTGGCCCGCGCGACGAAAATGCCGGTGGCGGTGGCGGAGAGCGGGATGGCGGTGGAACCCGATCATCTCTATGTGATCGCGCCCAACACCGACCTGGAAATTAGCGGCGGACGATTCGAGGTCCGTCCACGCACCACGGCGCGGGTTCCGCACTATCCGGTGGATCAATTTCTGCAATCGCTGGCGGCCGATCGCGGCAGCTTGGGGATCGGCGTCATTCTTTCGGGCACCGCCTCGGACGGCACGCTGGGGCTGAAGGCCATCAAGAGCGAAGGCGGCATCACGTTCGCGCAGAGCGAGGCGTCGGCGAAATACGCGGGCATGCCGTCGAGCGCCATCGCGGCGGGGGTAGTCGATTATGTACTGCCGCCCGAAAAGATCGCGCGCGAGCTGACGCGCCTGGGACGGCATCCTTATCTGCGGGTCCACGAAGCCGCGCCGCTTCCGCCGGAAGGCGACGGCCTGCTCGCCCGGCTGTTTTCGCTGCTGCGGAACGCGACCGGCGTCGATTTCACGCATTACAAACACACCACGCTGCGCCGCCGCATCGCGCGCCGCATGCTGGTGCAGAAAATCGACAAGCTCAAGGACTATCTGGCCTTCGTGAAGGATCATCCGGAAGAATTGCAGGCGCTCTATCAGGACATCCTGATCAACGTCACTTCCTTCTTCCGCGATCGCGCGATGTATCGGGCGCTCAACAAGTCTGTGTTTTCGCGATTGCTGCGCAGGCGAGCGCCGGAAGGTCCGGTGCGCATCTGGGTGCCGGGATGTTCCACCGGCGAGGAAGCCTACTCGCTGGCGATCGCGTTGAGCGAGTTCATGCGCCAGCGCGGCATGAATTTTCCCATCCAGGTATTCGCGACGGACATCAGCGAACAGGCCATTGAACGGGCGCGGGCCGGTCTTTATTCGGAGACGATTTCGGCCGATGTTCCGGCCGACGTTCTGCGGCGTTACTTCATCAAGGTGACCAGCGGTTATCAGGTGACGCATGCGCTGCGCGAGATGTGCGTATTCGCGCGGCAGAATATGGCTCGCGATGCGCCGTTTTCGAAGCTGGATCTGATCAGCTGCCGCAATGTCCTGATTTACATGGCGCCGGTGCTGCAGCGGCGGGTGCTGACGGTGTTTCACTATGCCCTGAAGGCGTCCGGCTTTCTGGTGCTGGGAACGTCGGAAACAGTGGGGGCCTTGCTCGACCATTTCACGCTGCTCGACAAGAAGAACAAGGTTTATTCGAAGAAAGGCACCTCGACCAGGCTGAATATCGATTTTCACGCGACCGAACTTCCGGTGGAGCCGGCGCACACGGTGCGGCGACCGGCGGAACCCTGGGGACAGGAAGACGCAGCGCGCGAAGCCGACCGCCTGCTGCTCGATCGCTACACGCCGGCGGGCGTGGTGATCGACGAATCGATGAAGGTGCTGCAATTTCGCGGACGCACCGGAAGATTTCTGGAACCCGAGCCCGGGGAAGCGACGCTGAATCTGTTTCGCATGGCTCGCGAAGGTCTGCTGCCCGATCTCCGCACGGCGATTCATCGCGCCAAGAAAGAAGGATGGGCCGGCGCGCATCGAAAACGTGCAGGTCACCTATGACGGCGCGTCGATTCAGGTTTCCATCGAGGCGGTCCCGCTCGATAAGCGGGCGTCGAAGCAACAATTCATGCTGGTGCTGTTCGAGGAGCAGGCGCCGCGGCTCGAAAAAACGGACCGTCCGGCGTCGTCCAAACCGGAAAGCCGGGACATGCGGCGTCTCAAGCAGGAGCTCAGCGCCAACAAACAATACCTGCAATCGATTATTGAGGAACAGGAAGCCAACAACGAAGAGCTGAAGTCGGCCAACGAAGAGATTCAGTCGAGCAATGAAGAGCTGCAGTCGACCAATGAGGAGCTGGAGACCGCCAAGGAAGAGCTGCAGTCGACCAACGAAGAGCTGACCACGGTAAATGAGGAGCTGCAGAATCGCAACCTGGAGCTGGCGCAGGTCAACAACGATCTCAACAATCTGTTGTCGAGCGTGCAGATCCCGCTGGTGATGGTGGACAGCGATTTGCGGCTCCGGCGGTTCACGCCGAGCGCGGAGAAACTGCTGAACCTGATCCCCAGCGATATGGGACGTCCGCTGCTGGACATCAAGCCCAATATCGAACTGCCCGATCTGGACGATCTTTTGCGGGATGTGATCGACCATCTGCATACGGTGCAGCGGGAAGTCCGGGACCGCGCCGGGAACGACTATTCGATGTGGGCGCGGCCGTACCGTACCTCCGAGAACAAGATCGACGGAGCGGTGCTGATCTTCGTGGACATCACGCCGCTGAAACACAGCCTAGAGCAATCGCGAGACCTGCGCGAATACGCCGAAGCGATCGCGGCCACGGTGCATGAAACGGTGGTGGTGCTGGACGGGAACCTCAACGTGGTGACCGCCAACGCTCCTTTTTACAAGGTGTTCGACCTGACACCCGCCACCATCGAGAATCAACCGTTCCTGGAGCTCGCGGCCGGCGAGTGGGACCTGCCGGCGCTGCGTAAGGCGCTCAGCGATGTCGCCGCCGGAGACGTGGTCACGCAGCGGGTGGAGGTTACCTCGAAATTCGGAAGCGCGGGCATCAAGGCGCTCGCCGTCAATTTCCGGCGCATGCCGTCGACCGGCGTGGCGCGGATGATTCTGGTCGCGGTGGAGGATGTTTCCGCGCAGCGCCTGGCGGAGACCGCGCTGCACGAGAGCCAGGCTCGCTTTTCGCAGCTCACCAAAGATGCGCCGGTGGGTATTCTACAGATGGATGCGGAAGGCGCGGCGACGTTCATCAATGCGCGGGCGTGCGGGATTGCCGGCGTCCCTGATCGCGAGGCCCTGGGGTTCGGATGGCTGCGCAACATGCCGGCCGCCGACGTGACGCTGTTGCGCGCCAGGGTCGCCGCGGCGCGCGTCAAGAAACAGGGCTTTACTTTCGAAAGTCCGCTGGCGTCCACGCAACATAAAGACAAATGGGTCCTGGTGGTGGCCATTCCGCTGATCAATGAACAGGGCGACCTGACCGGCTATCTCGGCGCGCTCACCGACGTCACCAATCGCAAGGACCTGGAAGATCAGCTCCGGCATTCGCAAAAAATGGAAGCGGTGGGACGGCTGGCCGGCGGGGTCGCGCACGACTTCAACAATATGCTCACGGCCATCGGAAGCTACACGTCGCAATTGCTGGGGTCGGTTCCCAAAGCGGACCCGGCGCACCTGCTGGCCATGCAGATCGGCAAAGTGGTGGAACAGGCCACCGTGACTACCCGCCAGCTGCTGGCGTTCAGCCGCAAACAGATTCTGCGGACAACTCATGTTCGTCTAAATCCGGCGCTGGAGGAAATGCGCGATCTGTTGATCCGGCTGTTGGGCGATTCGATTGAGATCGTGTTCGCCCTGGCTCCTCAAACCGGCACGGTGGTGATCGATCCAGGTCAACTGCAGCAGGTGGTTCTGAATCTCGCGGTCAACGCGCGCGACGCGATGCCCAACGGAGGGAAGCTGCGCGTTTCCACCGAGAACGTATTACTGGACGAGACGGCTGCCAGAGCCCAGGCGCTGGCCCCCGGCAACTACGCGCATCTCTCGGTCGCGGACACCGGCGTCGGAATCGATGCCCGGACTCGGGAACATTTGTTCGAGCCGTTTTTCACCACCAAGCCTCCCGGCGTGGGAACCGGCCTGGGACTATCGATGGTGTATGGCATCGTTCAGCAGAGCGGCGGCAGCATCACCGTCGACAGCGAAGTGGGACGCGGCGCCACGTTTCACATTCTCCTCCCGCGGGTGGACGAGGTCGACGAACCGGCGCCGCGGCCCTCGCCCGAGGACGCGGCAGGAACGGAGACGATTCTTCTGGTGGAGGATTCCGAAGTGGTCCGCTCGCTGGTGCGCGAACTGCTGGAACATCGCGGCTATACCGTGCTGGAGGCTCGCGACGCGCAGGAAGGCATCGCGATCGCCGGCAAACATCGCGGCACAATCGATCTGTTGCTAACCGATTTAATGATGCCGCGAATGGGCGGACATGAACTCGCGCAACGGCTGCGCAGCCGCCGAAAGAACCTGAAAGTGCTCTACATGTCGGGATATCCAGGGGAAGCAGTGCAGGCGGTCGAGAAGGATTCGAATTTCCTCGAAAAGCCGTTCAAGCCCGAAGCCCTCGCGGCGTTGGTGCGCCAGGTGCTGGACCAGAAAAAGCCGTCCTGACTATTTCTTTTCGCCGATGAATCCGGCGCGCGCCAGAAAGCCGGTATCGATCTTTCCAGCGATGAAATCGGGATGTGCGAGAATCCGCTGATGCAGCGGAATGGAGGTGTAGATTCCCTCCACCACGAACATCTCCAGCGCGCGGTTCATGCGCGCAATCGCCTCGGTGCGATCCGCGCCGTGGGCGATCAGCTTCGCCACCAGCGAATCGTAATAGGGCGGAATCACGCCGTCGTGATAGGCCGCGGTGTCGACGCGGATGCCGGCGCCGCCGGGCAGATTCAAGCCCGTAATGCGGCCCGGCGAAGGCGTGAACGTCTTCGGGATGCTCGGCGTTGATGCGGCACTCGATGGCGTGGCCGCGCATTTCGACCGGACCGCGCAGAATATCGCAAAGCGTCTCGCCCGGCCGCGATGCGGATCTGGCCTTTCACCAGATCGACGCCGGTCACCATCTCGGTCACCGGATGCTCCACCTGAATGCGCGCGTTCACTTCGATGAAGTACAGGTTGCCGTCCGCGTCCATCAGAAACTCGACCGTGCCGGCGTTGGTGTAGCCGATGGCCTTCAGCGCCACCCGCAGCTTGTCGGAAATCCGCTTGCGCAGTTCCGGCGTCACCGCCGTCGACGGCGATTCCTCGATCAGCTTCTGATGCCGGCGCTGGATGGAGCACTCGCGCTCGCCCAGAATCTCGACGTTGCCGTGCTCATCGCCCAGCACCTGAAATTCGATGTGCCGCGGATTCTCGACCAGCTTCTCCATGTACATGTCGCCGCAGGAGAACGCCGCGGACGCCTCGGCCTGGGCCTGCGCCAGCAGATGCGGCCATCTCCTCGGCCTTGCGGACGATGCGCATGCCGCGCCCGCCGCCGCCGGCCGAGGCCTTGAGCATCACCGGATAGCCGATCTGCTCGGCCACTTCCAGCGCTTCTTCCAGGCTCTTCAGAATGCCTTTCGACCCGGGCAGAATCGGCACGCCGGCCTCTTCCATCGCCGTCGCGCGCGATCTGCTTCGAGCCCATCCGCCGGATCACGTCGGGCGTGGGTCCGATGAAGCGCAGCCCGCTGGTCTCGCACACCTCGGCGAAATCGGCGTTCTCGGAAAGGAAGCCGTAGCCGGGATGGATGGCGTCGGCGTTGGTGATCTCGGCCGCGCTGATCACCGACGGAATATCCAGGTAGACTGCGCGCGCTCTTGGCCGGGCCGATGCAGATCGCCTCGTCGGCGAAACGCACGTGCAGGCTGTGGCGGTCGGCTTCGGAATAAACGGCGACGGTCTTGATGCCCAGGTCCTTGCACGCGCAGATGACGCGCAGGGCGATCTCGCCGCGGTTGGCGATCAGAATTTTTTGAAACATTGGCGTCAGCGGCGGGCGAATCGCGAACAGCGCCTCGCCGTACTCCACCGGCGCGTCCGTTCTCGACCAGCTTGGCCGCGACGATCCCGGCCACTTCCGCCTCGATCTCGTTCATCAGCTTCATCGATTCGATGATGCACAGCACCTGGCCGGGCTCCACCGCGTCGCCGACCTTGACGAACGGACGGCGCGCCGGGAGCGGGCGAGTCGTAATAGGTGCCGACGATCGGCGATTTCACCAGCACATGGCCGGAATCGGCGTCGGGCGCCTTGGGCGTCATCGCCGAAGTCGGCCGGAGCGGGCGGCGCGGGCGGCGGCGTTTGGGATACGGCGACCGGCGCGGCGCTCGCCATCACGGGCGAAGCTGCCGCGGCGGGCGGCAACAATGTATTCCTGATTCAGGCTCGGCGCGGCGCAGGCGCAGGCGATTCTCGCCGCGCTGCAATTCCAGTTCCGCCACGCCGCTTTCGTTGAAAATCTGGAGCAGCTCTTTAATTTCGTCGATGGTCATTTAGGATATAGTGACGAATTCCTTCGCCGTCGGCGTCAGCACTTCGCAGCCGCGTTCGGTGACCAGAACCGTGTCCTCGATGCGAACTCCGCCCAGCCCGTCGATGTAAGCGCCCGGCTCGATAGTGATCACCATCCCCGCCCGGAGCTTTGTCTTGTCCTTTCTGGCGATCCGCGGCGGCTCATGAATCTCCAGCCCCAGACCGTGACCGGTGGAATGCAGAAACACCCGGTCGAGCTTGTGCCTTTTTAACACGTCGCGAGCGGCACCGTCCACCTTCCCCGTTGTAACGCCGGCCCGCACTTCCTGGAGCGCCGCCAACTGCGCCTCAAGCACCGCCTGATACAGCTCGCGTACCCGCTTGGGAGGCGTGCCGGTGAAAGCACACTCGCGTCATGTCGCTGGCGTATCCATCCAGGCTCGCGCCCATGTCAATTAATAATAATTCATTTTCCTGAAGACGATGCCCGGTGGGGTGGGCATGAGGCAGCGCGGAGCGGGCTCCTGCGGCGACAATCGTATCAAACGCCGGCTTTTCCGCGCCGAGCATGCGCATCTGAAACTCCAGCTCGGCGGCGATATCGTTTTCCTTGGCCCCGGTCTTAATGCGCTGCAGGGTTCGCGAATAAGCCTCGGAATTGGCCAGCACGCTCTTCCGGATCAACGCGATCTCGGCAGCGGACTTGACCATCCTCTGCTCTTCGATCACCCGTCCGACCGGATGCAGCGAGTACCCCAGCGCCAGTTCGTCCTTGAGGGCGTTATATTCCTCGACCCGCATCCAGGCGGCTTCGAACCCGGTCTTCTTCCATTTCCTGCGTTTCAGAATAGCCGCCGCGGCTTTGATCAGCGGACCTTTTGCGACATGCACCTTGCAGGTGATATTTTTCGCAGCTTCGAGGCCGTAGCGGGGATCGGTGAAAAAGTGGGCTTCATTGGCGCCCAGCAGGATCAGGCCGTTCGAGCCGGAATATCCGGAGAGGTAGCGGACATTGGCGGGTGACGAAACCAGCAGCGCGTCGATTTTCCATTCACTCAGCCGCGCCGAAACATCCCGGCGGCGCTGGGAGATCTCACTCAAAGCTCCGGTTCCGGTCAAGCTACTAGTGTAGCGAAAATGGCGACCAATTCCCTAGAAAGCCACAAGATCCTTGCGAATCTACATCTTATAGCGGCCCAAATCCTCGTCGTTCAGATTTTCGAGCCACCGGCGCAATTCGTCATTTCCGCCGGCCTCGGTGACCGCGGCGACCGTTTTCGACGTTTTCAGCACCGCTTCGGCGACATAAATGGGACAATCCAGCCGCAGCGCGATCGCCAGCGCATCGCTCGGCCGGGAATCGACGGAGATTAATTCCCCATTCTTTTCGATCCAGATAACGGCGTAAAAGGTGTCTTCCTTGAGATCGCTGACCACCACTTTCTTGACCCCGGCTTCGAGCCCGAACAGCAGATTGCGGATCAGATCGTGGGTCATCGGCCGGGGCGTGGCCACTTTCTCGATTTCCAGCGCAATCGCGTTGGCTTCGTAGATGCCCACCCAAATGGGAAGAATGGCCGTGCCGTTCACGTCCTTCAGCACTACGATCGGCATATTCGAAACGGGGTCCATCAACAGCCCGCGAATCTTCATTTCCACTTCCATCAGTAACCTCTTTCCAAGGCCGGCCTACTGTACCAGCTCCCCCGCCAGGGAATTAGGACCGGCGCGCGTTACGCGCACGTCGACATAGCGCCCGCGAAGGTCCTCTCCACTCTCGGGACCCGGGCCAGGGCGTAGAAAATTTAGTGTTTTGTGTTGCGAGGTGCGGCCGATCCACTGTCCGGTCGCCTGATTGAATCCCTCGACCATGCACTCCTCGACGGCGCCCACGTAGGCCGCGTTGCGCCGCACCTGAATCGCGCGCTGTTTTTCCTGCACAATCGCCAGCCGCCGGGTTTTTTCCTCTTCCGGGATCTGATCGTCCAACTCGAGCGCGGGCGTGTTGGGGCGGCGCGAATATTTGAAGCTGAAAATCGAATCGTACTCCACCTGATCGAGCAGCGCCAGGGTCTGCTCGAAATCGGCTTCGGTCTCGCCCGGGAAGCCGACGATGATATCGGTGGTGATGGCGATCGGCCGCCGGGCGGCTTTCATCCACTCGATCCGGCGCATATATTCGGCCGGAGTGTACAGCCGACGCATGGCGTCGAGAATCCGAGGCGATCCCGATTGCACCGGCAGATGGACATGATTGCACAATGCCGGATTTTCGTCGATGGCGTCGACAATTCTCTTCACGAAGTCGCGCGGATGGGAGGTAGTGAATCGCACCCGGCGAATTCCCGGCACCCGGCCCACCTGATCGAGCAGCGTCGCGAAATCCCATCCCGCGGGCGATGGATCGCGGTAGCTGTTCACATTCTGGCCGAGCAATTGAATTTCGGAATAGCCCGCGTCGGCGAGGCGCGCCGCTTCTTCCAGAACCGACCGGCTGGTGCGGCTGCGCTCTGGTCCGCGCGTAAACGGGACCACGCAGTATGCGCAGGACTTATCGCATCCTTCAATGATGGTGATATAGGCGCGATGCGGATGGTCGCGGCGGGTGAGCGGAGTATCGAAGGTATCTTCCGTATCGAGGCTCAGTCCGGTGACGCGGCGGTTCCCGGTCTCCAGTTGGACCAGCAGCTCCGGCAGCTTGTTGTAGCTGGCGGATCCGCAAACCAGGCTCACATGCGGAGCTTTCTCGAAAATGCGCTCGCCTTCCTGCTGCGCCACGCATCCCAGCACCGCGAACGTCTTGCCCTTGCCGTGTTCCCTTTTGAATTGCTGCAGCCGGTGAAATACCTTCTGCTCCGCTTTGTCGCGAATGCTGCAGGTATTGTAGAAGACCAGTTCCGCTTCTTCCGGCGTTCCCACCTGCGCGTAGCCCTGACCGATTAGAGTGCCGATGACCTTTTCCGAGTCATGCGCGTTCATCTGGCACCCGAACGTCTCAATATAGAACGTCTTCACTCGTTTTTATTGTAGCGTGCGGAAAACCAGGGCCCGCGCCGCGGCAATGCCCACAAGTTAGGGGTACTCCGTAAGGGTTTTGACCGATTGCAGGCTGGTTCCATTGCGCCTAGGCTTAAAGTGTGAAGTACTCTGCGCTCTGTTCGGCGTTCTATTGCATGGCTTCGATTGCGCTGGCGCAATCGACGGCGACCACCTACGTCACCGATGTGAACGGCAATCGCGTGCCCGCCGGCTCGGTGATCTCAAACGACGGCGATCACACCCAATTATCGCAAAACCTGAACGGCCGTGTCGTGCCGCTGGAACAGACCGACGAAAAAGTGCTCAGCAAGGATGCGAACGGCTCGGTGATCGAACGAACGGTCCGTAAATACGACCGCAACGGCCAGGTCACCTCCACCGAGCGCACGGTGATCGAAGAACACAAGCAGCCCGGCGGATTCACCCGGCAATCGACCACCTACGCCAGCGACGTGAACGGCGAAATGCGGCAGACCGAACATCAGACGGTCGAATCGAGTACCCAAGGCAGCACCACCAACACCCAGACCGTGGTCGAGCGGCCCACCATCAACGGGTCCCTGCAACCGGTGGAGAAGCGCAGCGCGGTCACCGAAACCGGCAAGGACGTTTCGAAACAGGACGAGACCATCTATCGCCTTTCCTCGAACGGCGATTTTTATCCGGCCGTCCGCGAAGTGAAGGATCAGACCAAGACCGGTGATCAGACAGTAGTGAAGAGCGCGCTGTACGAACCGATCGGCAGCTCCCAGATGTCGCTGTCCCGGCAGTCGGTATCGACCACCACCAAGGCGTCCGACGGCTCCGAAGTCACGGAAGTGAATTACTATGCGCCCTCCGCGCCGGGCTTCGCGCAGGCTAACGGCGCCGCTCCGCAACTGTACGAGCAGGACGTGGTGACGCGAAAGAAGGCCGCCGACGGCAATATCATTGAAACCACCAGTGCGCGCCGCTCCTCCATTTCCGATCCAGGCCGGCTGGGGAGCCCTCAGAAGATTTCCGAAACGATCTGCTCCGGCAAGTGCGAGCCGGACAAGAAGCCGGCGCCTCCCGCCGCGCCAGCCGCGAGCGATCACAAGTAATCGCGGCGCGAGCCTATCGCTTATACCCGATCTTCCGCAGCAGCCCGTGACGCCATTCCGCGTCCGCCGCAACTTCGACTCCCTTGGGCGAGCTTCCGTCGATCACCCCGAGCACTCCTCTGCCCTGCTCCGTTTCGGCGACGATCACTTCCACTGCGTTGGCGGTCGCGCAGAAAATCGAGCAGATTTCGGGAATCTCACGAATGCGGCTCAGCACGTTGATGGGATATCCGTCGCGCATCGCGACCACGAACACGTGTCCCGCGCCGATCGCCTGCGCGTTGCGGGTCGCGTTCTCCTGAAGAGCCGCGTCATTCCCGTCGACCCGCGTCAGGCACGCTCCCGACGCTTCATTGAACGCGATGCCGAACTTCATCTGCGGCACGGTGTTGACGATGGCCTCGTACAAGTCCTCGACGGTCTTGATGAAATGGCTCTGTCCCACAACGATATTGGCGTTTTCAGGGATTTCGAGCCGGATCGACTTCAATTCCATGTCTTCTCAATATACTGAAAGCTTGGGCGTCGATTACGTAGGCGATCATATCCGCGGTTTGCCGCACGGGCGCGCGAACCTGAAGCAGCTTCTTCGCGAGCTGGCGCGCCGCGGCGTCACGCGGCCGGAGCTCGAAACCGAGCTGAAGCGGCTCGCCGATCGCGGCGAAATCATCGAAACAAAACCGGGCCATTATGTCGCCGCCGGATCGACCCGGGAATTCGCCACCGGCCGACTGAGCGTCCATCGCGACGGCTACGGATTCGTCATTCCCGATCGCCCCATCACCGGGCTTAAAGGCGACGTCTATATTCCCAAGGAAGCTGCATCCAAGGCGATGCACGGCGATCGCGTGGTGGTTCGCGTCGGCCGCGTCGAGCGCGATGGCCGCGCCGACGGCGAGATTCGTGCGCATTCTGCGCCGCGCCCATCCCACCGTGGTCGGCGAATTTCGCGTACGGCGCCGTGGAAACTTCGTCGTCCCTCACGACGACCGCATCCGGCAGTGGATCGAAATTCCCGACGATTTCGCGTTGCCGCCGGAATCCTCAGTCGCGCATCGCGTCGGCGCGCGCGAAATCAAGATCGGATCCATCGAGGATCTGGAAGGCCTGATCGTCACCGCCGAAATTCTGGATTTCGGCGAAGACGGCGACCGCCCGGCCGGCCGCGTCATCGAGATGCTGGGCCATCCGGACGACTTCGGCATCGACGTCGAAATCCTGATCCGCTCGCATCACATTCCGCATCGTTTTCCCGATGACGTGCTCGATCAGGCGCGATCCATTCCCGGCAGCATCCCGCACGAAGAGATCGCCCGCCGCCGCGATTTTCGCGAACTCGACATCGTCACCATCGACGGCGAAACCGCCCGCGACTTCGACGATGCCGTGTGGGTGGACCGGCTGCCCAACGGAAATTACGCGCTGCAGGTCCACATCGCCGATGTCGGTTATTACGTTCGCCCCGGCAGCGCCCATCGATCGCGAGGCATTGCTTCGCGGCACCAGCGTCTATTTTCCCGATCGCGCGGTTCCGATGCTGCCCGTCGAACTTTCCACCGATCAATGCTCGCTGCGCCCCAACGAAGACCGGCTGGTGCTGAGCGCGCTGCTCGAAATCGACTCGCGCGGCGATGTGGTCCATCAGGAATTCGCGCGCGGCGTCATCCGCAGCGTGGAGCGCATGACCTATACCGCGGTGCACGCCGTGCTCGAAGGCGACGCGGCTTTGCGGGAACGCTATTCGCGGCTGCTCCATCGCTTCGAAATGATGCGCGACCTGGCGCTGATCCTGAATCGCAAGCGCGTGCGCCGCGGATCCATCGATTTCGACCTGCCGGAGCCGCTGCTCGAATTCGACGAGTTCGGCGAGATGACCGGCGTGACGCGCGCGCCGCGCAACATCGCGCACCGTTTGATTGAGGAATTCATGCTGGCCGCCAATGAAGCCGTCGCGGCGCATATCGAGGCCGCCGGATTGCCCATGATTTTCCGCATCCACGAACGCCCCGATCCCAAACGCGTCTGGAATTCGAGGAGGTGGCCGCGCACTTCGGCTACTCGCTCGGGGCCGGCGCGACGCCGGTGAAGAAGCTGCGCGACGCCGCGCTGGCGCTCGATAATCCAAATCTCACGTCGCGCAATTATCAAAAGCTGGTGGCGAAAATCGCCGGCAAGCCGGAAGAGCGCATCCTAAGTTATCTGATGCTACGCTCGCTCAAACAGGCCCGCTATAGCGATCAGAATGTGGGCCACTTCGCGCTCGCCGCCGACAGCTATACGCACTTCACCTCGCCGATCCGCCGCTATCCCGATCTGATCGTCCATCGCATTCTCTCCGCGCATCTGGATCGCAAACGGTACGACGCGGATCTTCGCGCCATCGCCGAATCGTCCTCCGATACCGAGCGCCGCGCCGCCGACGCCGAACGCGAACTGGTCGAGTGGAAGAAGGTCAAGTTCATGGTCGACCGGGTCGGCGACGAGTTTCCCGCGCTGATCATTTCCACCACCCGCTTCGGCTTCTTCGTGGAATTGGAAGACTTGTTCATCGAAGGACTGGTGCCGCTCGAATCGCTGCCCGGCGATCGGTTCACCTACCACGAGAACACCCGAAAGATCATCGGCGAGCGCAGCCGCCGCCAGTTTTCGATCGGCGATAAAGCGCGGGTGCGTCTGGATCGCGTCGATCCGGTGGAGAAGAAGCTGCAATTTTCCCTTGCCGAACCCTTTCACAAAAAGCGCCGTCAGTAAATCGCTTCTTCGCCGGGCGGACGGGTTTTCCAGCGCCGGTGAATCCACAGCCACTGATCCGGATATCTACGAATCACCGATTCGAGATGCGCGTGGATCCGCTGCGTGTCGGCGAACACGTCGCCAGTCATCGCGATCTCCGGATAGAAGTGCAGAACATATCGCCGCTCCTGCTCCGACCAAAGCGCGAACCCTGGCACCACCGCCGCGCCGCTGTGATGCGCGAGTTTCGCGAACGCCGTCCCGGCGCAGGCCTTGGCGCCGAAGAAATCGATGAACACGCCTTCGTCGGGCATGGTGTTCTGGTCGATCAGGATGCCGACCGCTTCATTGGCCCGCAGCGCGCGCAGAATCTCGCGAGCCGCGTCCTCTTCGAAATGATGTGGTTGCCCGAAAGCGAGCGATAGCGCTCGACCAGCGCGTCGATCTTCGAATTATCCAGCGGACGCACCACGATGTGCATCGGCGCGGTCATCCAGGCGTGCGCGAACGCGCTCAGTTCCCAATTGCCCAGATGCGCGGTCGCGACCAGCACGCCTTTGCCACGCGCGAGCGCCGCTGTGAAGTTTTCGAGGCCTTCATAACGAATCAGGTCGCGAGATGTTTTCGCGCGTCAGACGTGGAAAGCGCGCGAAGATCGCCAGCATCCGCGCGATGCGAGCGGAATACGTCCGTCGATCTACGCCGTTCCTCCGGAATCCCGGCGATTTCCAGGTTGCGCTCGGCCGTGCGCCGCAGCCGTGGAACGGCCAGGTCGATCAGCCGGACGTAGAAGCGCGCGAGCGAAGGACACCAGCGCCGCGGTCGCCAGCGCGACGCGCGCGAGCCAATACTCCACCGTTTTCACTTATTCGATCCAGCCGCCGCCGAGCACCAGGTCGCCGGAATAAAACACCGCGCCCTGCCCGGGAGTCACCGCGCGCTGCGGCTCATCGAAACGAACTTCGACGCGCGCAGCATCGGACGTGGGAGTGATGGTCGCCCCGCCGGCGGCGTGCTTGTTGCGGATCTTCACCTCGGCGCGCATCGGTTCGCCCTGGCGCGGCGATCGAAATCCAGTTGACGTCCTTCACCGCGCATCGCCGGACGCAGCAGCGCGTCGTTGCGGCCGATGATCACGCGCTTCGTCGCCGGCTCGGTCGCGATCACGTACAGCGGCTCGCCCGCCGCCACGCGCAGCCCGCGCCGCTGGCCGACCGTGAAATGATGCACGCCCGAGTGCTCGCCCACCACGCGGCCATCCGTGGTCACCAGTTCGCCGCGCGTCTCCGCCGGCGCAATCCCCTGCTCCCGAAAATAGGCGTCGATGAACGCCGCGTAATCGCCGTTCGGCACGAAGCAGATCTCCTGGCTATCGGGCTTCTCCGCGGTCGGAATGCCCAGTTCGCGCGCCAGTTCGCGCACCGCGGACTTCTCGAATCCGCCCAGCGGAAACATCGTGCGCGCAAGCTGCTCCTGCGTCAAGCCGAACAGAAAATAGGTCTGATCCTTGGCGCGATCCGCGCTGCGCCGCATCTCCCAGCGTCCGCTATCCGGATTCCAGTCGATCCGCGCGTAATGCCCCGTCGCGATCCGCTCCGCGCCCACGCCCTCGGCCATTTCCAGAAACTGATCGAACTTGATGAAGTTGTTGCACAGCGTGCACGGGATCGGCGTGCGTCCCGCCAGATATTCGTCGATGAACGGCTTCACCACCTGCTGCTCGAAGCGCTGCTCGAAATTCACGACGTAATAAGGAATGCCCAGATGCTGGGCGACGTGCCGCGCATCGTATACATCGTCGAGCGAGCAGCATCGTCCCGTGGCCGCCTCCGGTCGCGATCTCGGGCAGCCGGCGCTGATTCCAAAGCTGCATGGTCAGCCCGATCACCCGCTCGCCCGCGCGATGCAGCATGCCCGCGACCACGGAGCTATCCACTCCGCCCGACATCGCGACGGCGATCGGCTTCTCAGGCATACGCCGGCGCCAGCTTTCTCAGATGCGCGACGCACTCGGCGACGGCGTCAATCAACGCGTCCACCTGCTCGCTCGGTGTTCGACCGTCCCAGCGAAAATCGCAGGCTGGACCTGCGCCTGATCCTTGCGTCAGTCCGATCGCCAGTCAGCACGTGCGAAGGCTCCGTCGCGCCGCTCGAACACGCCGACCCGCTCGATACCGCGAAGCCCTTCAGGTCGAGCGCGATCAGCAGCGCGTCGCTGTCGATGCCGTCGAAGCGCAATGTTGTCGTGTTGGGCGTGCGCGGCGCGCCGGCGCCGTTAACGTGCGAATCGCGGAACGCGCGTCGAGAATTCCCTGCTCCAGACGATCGCGCAGCGCCGCTTCGCGCGCCCACTCCTCCGCTCCATGATCCAGAATCCATTGCGCCGCGCGGCCCAGCCCCACCGCGCCCGGAACGTTCTCCGTACCCGCGCGCCGTTCGCGCTCGTGATGCCCGCCGAACAACATCGGCGCGAGATTCACGTCCCTTGCGAACATACAGCGCGCCGATTCCCTTGGGCGCATAAATCTTGTGGCCGCTGATCGAATACAGGTCGACGCCCAGCGCCTCCACATTCACCGGAATCTTTCCGGTGGCCTGCACGCCGTCCGAATGCATCACCACGCCAGCCTCGCGCGCGATCTTGGCGATCTCCGCGATCGGCTGAATCACGCCCAGCTCGTTGTTGGCATGCATCACGCTGATCAATCTTCGTGTCCGGACGAAGCGCCTTGCGGATGTCGGCGGGATCGACGATGCCCACGGCCGTCGACGCGCACCTGCGTCACCGACATCAGCCGCGCGGACGCGCCCAGAACCGCCGAATGTTCGATGGTCGTGGTGATGGCGTGGCCGCATTGAGCAATGCCGAACAGCGCCAGGTTGTCGGCTTCCGTGCCGCCGCTGGTGAACACGATCTCGTCCGCCTTCGCGCCCAACAGCGCGGCCACTTGCGCGCGCGATTCGTCCAGCTTCTGCCGCGCCGCCTGGCCGAAATAGTGGATACTGGAGGCGTTGCCATACACTTCGGTCATCACCGGGAGCATCGCCTCCAGGACCTCGGCGGATACCGGCGTCGTCGCGTTGTGATCGAAGTAATAGCGTTCCACGGGTTACTTCAAGTCTAACAACACATGCCCAACCGACTCATTACCCTCACTACCGATTTCGGCACGGCCGATCATTTCGTCGGAACCATGAAAGGCGTGATTCTGGGCATCGCGCCACCCGTCCGCATCGTCGATATCACCCACGAGATCGCGCCCTACGACGTGATGCAGGCCGCTTTCTCCATCGCCCAGGCCTGGCGCTATTTTCCGAAAGGGCACCATTCACGTCATCGTCGTCGACCCCGGCGTCGGTAGTGCCCGGCGGCCGATTCTCGCGGAAGCCGCAGGCCAGTTTTTCATCGCACCCGATAACGGCGTGCTGTCCATGATCTATGACGCCGCCCAAACCAAGGTGCGCGTGATTTCGAATCCCAAAGTGATGCGGCCTGAGGTCAGCCGGACGTTTCACGGACGCGATGTGTTCGCTCCCGCCGCCGCGCATCTCGCCACCGGCGTCGCGCCCGGGCGATTCGGAAACCTCATTCACGATTCCGTTCGCTTCGAAGGTCTGCAGCCGGTCGAGGTCGCGGAAAACCGCTGGAGTGGACTGGTGCTGAAAGTGGATCGCTTCGGCAACCTGATCACCAATCTTCATCATCGACCGCTTCCCGGATGTCAGGACCCGACCGTTTGAACTGCGTATCGGCGTCGAGCGAATTCGGCGGCTTGCCCTGACCTTTTCCGAAGCCGATCTGGGCGAATTATTCGCTGATCGTCGGAAGTTCAGGGTATTTCGAGATCGCCGCGAATCAATCCTCCGCCGCCGATCGTCTGGGATGCGGCGGGGGAACTCCGGTGGAGCTGGAGATTTCTAGTTAGCCTTCCTTAGCCTCATAGCCCGCGCATCGCAGAACCGGCAGCCGGGGATACTTCGCATACTCGGGCTCGGTAAACGACCGCTCGCACAGATAGAATTCCGACCCGCGATCCGAGCGGATCACCCGGCAATGCCGGCACGTCTCACACAGGCCGATCGAAGAATTCACGCGCCGCCTCGACCGTTTTTCGAATATCGTCCTCGCTGTGTGCCGACGAAACGAACCCAGCCTCGAATTGCGACGGAGCCAGGTATACTCCGCGCTCCAGCATGAAATGGAAGAATTGCCCGAACCGGGCAGTGTCGCTGTTTTTGGCCGAGTCCCAATCAGTCACCGGGCCTTTGCTAAAGAAAAACGTGAACATGGAGCCGACGCGATTGATGGTCACCCCGGGCGGAGTCCATGCGCACAACTGAGCCGAGCGCGCCTCCAGAATATCGTAGATTTCCGGATGCGCCATCAGGTACCGCAGCGTCGCGAGGCCGGCCGCGACCGCCAGAGGATTGCCCGAAAGCGTCCCCGCCTGGTACACCGGACCCACCGGCGCCACCTTGTTCATGATGTCCGCGCGTCCGCCATAGGCCGCCATCGGCAGTCCGCCGCCGATGATTTTTCCCATGGTCGTCATGTCCGGTTTGATGCCGAAGCGCTGCTGCGCGCCGCCGAGCGCGAGGCGGAATCCGGTCATCACTTCATCGAAAATCAGCAGAGCCCCGTAGCGAGTCGTTAAATCCCGCAGCGCTTCCAGAAATCCCGGCGCGGGCGGAACGCAGCCCATATTCCCGACCACCGGCTCGACGATCACCGCCGCGATCTCATCTCCCCGATCCTTGAAAGCTTTTTCTACCGCCGCGATCGAGTTATATGGCAGCGCGATGGTGGTTCCCGCGAACGCCTCCGGCACTCCAGCCGTGTCCGCGATTCCCAGCGTCGCCATCCCCGATCCCGCCTTCACCAGCAACGAATCGACGTGCCCGTGATAGCAGCCCTCGAACTTGATCGTTAGGTCGCGGCCCGTAAATCCCCGCGCGACGCGCATCGCGCTCATGGTCGCTTCGGTGCCGGAGTTGACCAGCCGGATCATCTCCATCGACGGCATCACCTGCGCGATCAGCTCCGCCAGTTCGACCTCGCCGCTCGGTCGGCGCGCCGAAGCTCGTTCCCGATTCGAGCGCCTTCCGTACAGCCTCGATCACGAACGCCGGCCGGTGCCCGCAGACCAGCGGACCCCAGGAGCACACGTAATCGATATACGCGTTTCCATCGACGTCGAAAATTTGCGATCCCTGGCCGCGTTCGATGAACAGCGGCGATCCGCCCACGCCTCGAAATGCCCGGACCGGCGAGTTGACTCCGCCCGGAATTCGCGTCTGCGCGCGCGCAAACCAGGCTTCGGATTTGGATGTTTTCATAGGCTGGCGCGGGAGCTTTCCGGAATCACGCGATCGAGGAAAAAATTCATCAGCACTTCGTGCAACGTGCCGTTCAGGTTCCGCAGCAGGCGGCTCTTCAAGGTCAGATAAGGCTGGGTGCCGGCGAACAGGTCCTGCATCAGGGCGCGGAACCGCGGGCTGCGGCGGATGAAGTGCACCATCCGCGCGGGAACCGAATGAAACATGAAGCTGCCCAGAAATACTCGCTTGGCGAGTGTTGCCGCGAATTCCAGATCCATCGCGAACTCGCGCGTCAGCAGCGCTCGATACGCGGCCGCCTTTTCCGCCAGCCCGTGCGCGTCGTCGATCACCACCTGGCTCGCCAGATCGCCCGACCGCATCGCATAATACAAACCTTCGCCCGTGATCGGATCCACCAGGCCCGCCGGCATCGCCGACCGCGAGCCAACCATCACCCGACGTGCGATTCCTTTTCCATGCCGCGGTCTCGAGCGACGGCAGCATGTGGCTGTAAAACGCCGAGCCTTTCCACGCGATGCCGCGCTCATCCATGTATCGTTCCAGACGCGCGCGCAGCGCTGTCGCCGGCTCGCCCTTCCCGCAAATCCCGACCGAAAGATGCCCGCAGCGCGGGAATACCCAGATGTAGCCTTCGAGCTTCGGCAGAAATTGAATGTCGATGTGCTCCTGCGCGGCCGGAACGTAATAGCCCAGCGCGCTCATCGTATCCTTCGGCGCTCCACTCCGTCCCGACCTGCGCGCAATGGATTCCGCGCGCCCGTCGCGATCGATGCAGAAATCGGCCTCGGCGATGCCGTTCTGGGTGCGCAGCTTCCAACCGCGATCGCGCTTTTCAAGACCGAGCACGCGCGTCTTCTCGATGGACGCGCCCGACTTTCTCCGCGCGCTCCAGCAGCATCCGGTTCAGATCCATGCCGCGAATAGATCACCAGCGGCTGATCGAGCGACATTCTTACTTCACCGGCCTTGGGAGCCGCTAACGTGGTTTCGCGGATGATCCGCTTCGGCGTGTCGTTCTCGATCAGAAACGGATATTCGTGATACGCCTTGTAGGTGAGGCCGCCGCCGCAGGGCTTCTCCCACGCCAGTTTTTCATCGAAGACGGATGACCCGCAGGCCCGCCCGCGCCAGCCGTCTCCGCCGCGAACGATCCCGCCGGTCCGCCGCCCAATACGGCGACCGTCTTCATTGTTTCGAACCTATCGGCGGATGTCCCGGAGGCAGCGTGCCGGAAGGCGCCGGCGTTCCCGGCATCGGCATCAACGGAGGCTCCACGCCCGTCGCGGGATGCCCCGGGGGCATCGTGGCGCCAGTCCCTGGAGTTGTTCCCATGCCCGTTCCAGGCGATGCTCCGCCGTGCGGATTCACTCCGTTCTCCGTGCGGCCCCGCACCACCCATTTCCCGCCCTTGCGATCCAGCACGTAATTCATCAGCATCGGCCCGCCGCTGTCGCCCGTCTTGGGCTTGAACGACACCGTCGCGCGCGCCTGGTCCTTCTCGAACGCCACCGAAGTCACATCCACTTGAAGAGAATTGACATCCAGTCCGGTCTGCGTGGTTCGCGCCCGCAGATAATCAAGCACGCCCTGCTTGACCGATTCCGTGTTCTGGATATCTTTTGAGCAGGCCGCAAGCAGCATTGCGACTGCGATCAATATTAGTTTCCGCACACCCCGATTATACTCAAAGCTCCGTCGATTAAAGCATTTGAGCGATTCGCTCGGCATCGTTCGGCACCACGACAGACTGATTCCCGAACGTCGCCCGGATCTTCTCGCCGCTCGGCGTCTCCAGCTTGCCGGTGTGATAGCGATAGATGTAGTCGGGGTCCTTGAGCAGATTGCCGGTCAGCACGGCGACCACGTCCGCGCCGCGATCGATGGTCCCGTTGGCCGTCAGTTTGCGAATCCCCGCCAGCGTCGCCGCCGATGCCGGCTCGCACCCGATGCCCGATCGTCCAATCTGCGCCTTCGCGTCGGCGATTTCCTGCTCGCTCACCTTCTCGACGACGCCATTGGTCGCGCGAATTTCCCGCAGCGCCTTCGGCCACGAGACCGGATCGCCGATGCGGATCGCCGTCGCCAGCGTTTCCGGATGGGTCACCGCCTGGAAATCGCCGCCGTTCTGGACGAATTCGTAAAACGGCGCCGATCCCGCGGCCTGAATCACGGCGAGCCTCGGCATACGGTCGATCAATCCCCATTCCCGCGCTTCCCGCAGCGCTTTGCCGAACGCCGACGTATTGCCCAGGTTCCCGCCCGGCAGCACGATCCAATCCGGCGCGCGCCAATCGCGCTGGTCGAGCATCTCGAACACGATGGTCTTTTGTCCTTCGATGCGGAACGGATTCACGGAATTGAGCAGATAGATCCCGACCCGTTCGGCCAGCACCCGCACCAGCGCCAGGATCTGATCGAAGTTCGCCTCCACTTCGAAGGTTTTGGCGCCGTATTCGAGAGCCTGCGCCAGCTTTCCGAACGATATGTTTCCGTGCGGCAGAAAAATCAGCGGCTCCAATCCGCCCGCTGCCGCGTATGCCGCCATCGAGGCCGACGTGTTCCCGGTCGATACGCAAGCCACTCGCTTCAGCCCCAGCCGGCGAGCCTGCGACGCTCCGCAAGTCATGCCGTTGTCCTTGAACGATCCGGTAGGATTGAATCCCTGGTGCTTGAACGCGATTCGTTCAAGGCCGCCATATCTCGCGGCGATCGGCGCGTCCAGCAGCGGAGTATTCCCTTCCCGCAGCGTCACGACGGACGAATAATCGTCCAGAAACGGCAGCAATTCGCGATATCGCCACACCCCGCTCGCGTCCAGCGGCTCGTTGCTCATCCGCCGTTCGCGAAAGACGCGCTTCAATGGCGCGGCATCGATCCGCCCATACGCCGCTTCGAGCAACCCTCCGCATTTGGTGCAGTTATAAAGGATATCCGTGATCGCGTACCGGGCCCGGCACGCTTCGTTGAAACAAATCAGTTCCGCCATGTTCTTATTGGATCCGCGCCCCCGAGCCGCGCCCAAACGAAGCGGTGGATGCGCTAACGGCCGATGGTCAGATGAACATCTCTTCGTCCGCCGTAGCCTGCACGTTGGGACGCCGGATGCGCAGCAGGAATTGCAGCGCCGCCTGCACCCCCGCCGTGATTCCCTGGATCTCCCGCAGCGGCTTCATGATGCCGCTATGCACCACCGCCACCGTTTCCTGCGCCCTGCTCATCGCGTCGTCCAGCACCATCTCCGCGCGATCCAGTTGGATGCGAGCGCGCCCCGCCGCGTCCTCCAGCACTTCGTCCACTCGCGCCAGTTGCGTCTTGGTCGAATCCAGAATCTCGCTGGCCTTGGTGGTGATCTCATGGATCTGCTTCCGGCTGTCGTCTACCGCGACGCGCGAACTCTCCACCAGCGCATCCAGCTTGGGAAACAGCGGGATCGCCTTGCGCTCAATCTCGCGCGAGGTCTTGAAGATCGCGAATAAGAACCCGGCTTGAATACACAAAGCCACTGCGGCGACGAATACAAACACCGCGATAATGATCAGCAGGTTTTGATCCATGGTGTCTACTTAACCGGTCTCGAAAATTAGTCGGCCGGCGAACTGGTGGCTTCGCGATACGCCTGCTTGCCCGCTTCCATCGCCGCGCTCAGGTTGTCTTTCTGCTTCAAAATCGTCTGCTTGCTGCGATCGAGCGCTTCCGTCGCCTGCTGCTTCAAATCTTCGCCGCGGCGCTTCATGTAATCCGCGCCCTCTTCGGCCTTGCTGCGCAACAATGTCCGTGTTTCTTCACCCGATTTCGGCGCGAACAACACCCCCACTGCCACCCCGACTCCTAACCCCAGGAAAAAATACGACAACTTGTTATCGTCTTCCATATGATATCCGTCGTCCTCCAGTTCCAGTCTACTGCACTCAAGCATACCAGCGACAAGACTTATCACGCTCCTATAAGCTGGTAGGGAAACCGTGACTTTCTCGCGACGCAGCGCCAAACCGCTCGATCTCGAAGCCCTGATGGACTATGCCGGCCGCTCCCTCGCCGCCCGCGCCCAATCGAGCGCCGAGATCCGCGAAAAGTTGAAACGCCGCGCGGCTCATGCCGGGGACGTCGAACAGGTGATCGGCCGCCTCAAGGATGCGGGGTTCTTGAACGACAAACGCTTCGCCGAATCCTTCGCCGCCTGGCGCAAGGACAACCAGGGTCTTGGAAAAACGCGCGTGGTGCGTGATCTGATGGCCCGCCGCGTGGCTCCGACGCTCGCCATCCAGACCGGCGATGCGGCTTACGCGCAGACCGATGAAATCGCCATGATCGAAAGTTTCCTGGCGCGGAAATATCGCGGCAAGGATTTAGGTGCGTTGCTTCAGGAAGAAAAACACCTGGCGTCCGCGTTTCGTAAATTGCGCGGAGCCGGCTTCAGCGCCGGCAATTCCATCAAAGTCTTGAAGCGCTACGCCGCCGAAGCCGATCGTCTGGAAGAAATGGAATGACGCCGATGATGCAACTCTACCCGACCACCGCCGCCTGATTCGTCAACTCCCCGATCTGCTCCACGCGGATGGTCACCGAATCGCCCGCCTCCAGCGCCGCTTCTTCGCCGATCACGATTCCGGTGCCGGTCAACAGCACCGATCCCGCCGGCACTGGATTCGACCGCATCAGATACCCGACCAGCGCTTCGATGGTTCGCGTCAACTGCGCCGTCGAAACTTCGCCCGCAAAAATCGTATCTTCGCCGCGCCGCACCGTGCACGAGACCAGCAGCGCCCTCGGATCGCCGATCTCATCCGCCGTCACCATGATCGGACCCAGCGCGCAGGAAGCCTGAAAGGTCTTCGATTGCGAAAGATAATGTGGATTTTCCCGCGCCAGATCCTGCGCCGAGACATCGTTCGCCAGCGTGTACCCGAGGATTTTTCCCTTGGACCCCAGCACCACCGCGAGTTCCGCTTCCGGCGCCGTGAAATTCGAATCGGAGCGAATCCCGATCGGCTGTCCCGGTCCGACGCACACGCGCGCCGTGCCCTTGAAGAAGATGTGCGGACGATCGCCGTTGATGGCCGTGTAGGTCGATCCGCACGCCCACACTTCGCGAGGCTGTAGCGGAATCATCGGCTCCGCGGGAACGGACTGCGGAATCGCCAGCTCTTCGGCGAGCTCCGCCAGCGATCGATTTTCCTTTTCCCCTCTACAAATCAGATCGTACAGCGTGTAATCGGGAAGTGGTCTCGCCGAAACGTGATTGAAGATGGCGGCTGTCGTGGCGCCATTCCATTTAATTTGTCCTAACCGCATTGTAAGGATTCCGTGACAGGAAGCGACTATTATCGACCCGCAGCCGTCACGTTGCAACAACCAAAGTTCTAGAACTTGACCTTGGGAGCTTCCTTCGCCGCCGTATCCGCCTTGAAATACGCGTCGTTGCGCTGGAACCCGAACATCGACGCCGCGATGTTCTTCGGGAACAGCTCGATGTCGGTGTTGTATTTCTGCACCACTTCGTTGTACTTGCGCCGCTCCACCGCGATGCGATTCTCGGTGCCCGCCAGTTCGTCCTGCAAGCGCAGGAAGTTTTCGTTGGACTTTCAGGTTGGGATAATTCTCCACCACCACCAGCAGCCGGCCCAGCGCGCCGTCGAGCTGCGCGTTGGCGTTGATTTTTTCCTGCGGCGTCTTGGCGCCCATCATGGCCGCGCGAGCATCGGTCACCGAATCGATCACGGTCTGTTCCTGCTTGGCGAAGCCTTTCACCGTCTCGACCAGATTCGGAATCAGATCGGCGCGCCGCTGCAGCGCCACGTCCACCTGCGACCACGCGCCTTCGACCGCTTCCCGCTCGGTCACCAGTTCGTTGCGCGAGCCCATCAGGCTCCCGCCCAGCACCAACGCGACCAGCACCAGCACTCCGACGACACCGCTAATGCAGCTTTCATATTGTTATCGCTTTCCCCTGTCCTCTTACTCGTTTACTTATTTCCAGGCGATCGACAAACTCGACCAGCTGCTGAACGCAAGTCCAGATAGTGCGCGAACAACTCGCCCGGATCGCCCGGATCCGCGCCCGATTTGTCCTCGCGAAGGTCCAGCAGCACGTCGAAGGGCGTCACGTCCATCCGCAGCGTGTCCGCATAATTGATGGACCACCGCGCGCCGCTCGGTTTTCGCCGCGACGCCCGCCGCCACCAGCGCATGCCGGCCCAGCACGCAGAACGTCGACACCGAATCGACGCACAACTTCAGCAGCGCCGCCGGATCCGACAGCACGCGCGCCCCCTGCTGTCTTAGACGAAACAGCTTGGCGCGAAGTTCATGCTCGACTTGCGCGCGATAGATACTTCGCGTCGACTTGCACGTCGGCGATCACGTCCGGCCCGTACAGCATCTTGCGCCGGTCCTTCATATCGCGAAATTCGATCGGGAAACTGTCGGCCGAGTTGTGCACTTCCTCCTCGCTCATCAGCAGCGGCGAAGGATGCCCGTGCTCCGCGCCACCAGCGGCAGAATCGGCTCGCCCTCGCCCAACTCCCGCGGCGTGATCTGCTTCAGCACGCACAACACGTTGAGATCCGAAAACTTGGTGTGATGATCTGTCGGCCGCGGCCGAGCCGTACAGAACCACCGACACCAGCCGGTCCTGGAAAGACGCGCTCGAGCTTCGCGACCAGTTCTTTCAGTTCGTCCATGAGTTCCACGTTGTCCGCCGCGCCTCTACCAGTCGCTCGACGCTCGCGCCGCCGCCCGAGTCTGCCGCCGCCGAATGCCGCCGAATCCGCCGCCACCGCCACCGCCGCTCGAGCCGCCGAATGCCGCCTCCGCCCCAGCCGCCGCCGCCCGTCCCATCATGTTACCGAGAATCATCCCGGTCAGGAAATCCAGTGCCGCCGCCGCCCCGGCCTCCGCCGCTGAACGCCCGATGAGCCACATCAGCAGGAAGAATCCGCCCATCAGATCAGCGGCAATGGAATCGACTGCTGGTGCGCGGCTACCGCGGCTCCCGCGGCGGCTCCGGGCCAGCCCAGATCGACGCCCTTCTCGTCGCGCGATCCGCTGCCCGATCTGCTGCGCCGCCGCCAGCAGCGCCCCGCCGTAATTGCCCTGCCGCAGAATCGGCCGGATCCCGCGCAGCACGCTGCCCGCATACGCCGTCCGTGATGATCGGCTCCAGTCCGTAGCCGACCTCGGCGCGATTCTTGTGATCCTTGCATCGCGAGCAGGATCAGAATGCCCTCGTCCTTGCCCTTCTTGCCGATGCCCCACTCGCGATACAGACGATTGGCGACATCCTCCATCGGTTCGCCGTCGAGCGTCGGCACCAGCACGATCGCCATCTGCACGCCGGTGACGCGCTCCAGATTCGCGCAGTACGCTTCCAGCGGCTGCTTGCGCCGCCGCGATCCAGCACGTGCGCGAAATCGTTCACGTAGCCGGTGGGCTTGAGCTTCGAGGTGTCGAGTCCGAGCAGCGCCGGCAGCGCCGCCAGCGCGCAGCCAGCAACGCCACACGGCGACTTAGGAGATCTGCGCATTCAATCGTAGAGCGGGACCTAGCCTAGATCCTGGCGGCGGACACGGAATCCTTCCAGCCGCCCCAGCATCGCCACCGCCATCTGCTTGCGGATCGAAGAACTGCTGCGGCCAGCTTCTGCACTTCCTCCGCCGTGACCTTCTCGATGCTCTCCAGCATCTCATCCAGCGAAAAGAAGCGCTTGAAGTACAATTCCTGGCGCGCCAGGTTGCCCATGCGGCTGGACGTGGATTCCAGACCCAGCACGAACGAGCCCTTCAGATGATCCTTGGCGCGGCGCAATTCCTCCGGCGTCACCTGATGGTCGGCCATCTCGCGCATTTCATGCACGATCGACTCGATCACCTTGCCCGCCGACTTCGAGCGACGTGCCCGCGTAAATCAGCATGCAGCCCGCGTCGCGATACATGGTCAGTTCCGAATAAACCGTGTACGCCAGCCCCTGCTTCTCGCGAATATTCTGGAACAGCCGCGAGCTCATGCCGCCGCCCAGAATCGCGTTCAGAATGTAGCAGGCGAAGCGCTTCTCGTGCGGCATCGGAATCGATGGCACGCCCAGATAAACGATGCACCTGCTCCAGCGAACTCTTGTCGCGAAACACCAGCGGCGCATGCGGCCTGCGGACGTCCTTCAGCCTTGCGCAGTCGTGCGCGGCTTCAGATCGCCGAAATGCTCCTCGGCCAGCTGCACCAGCTTGCGTATGCGTCAGGTTCCCGGCCGCCGTGATCAAAATGTTCGACGGCGTGTAGAACTGCTGGTAATAGCGCTCGACCTTGTCGCGATCGAAAGCGCGGATGGTCTGCTTGCGTCCCCAGAATCGGACGTCCCAGCGAATGTCCCTTCCAGAAATTGCTGGAGAAGATTTCGTGGATCAGGTACTCGGGATTGTCCACCTCCATCTTCAGCTCTTCGAGAATGACGCCCTTTTCTTTCTCGATGTCGTCTTCCTCGAACAGCGGATTGCGCACCAGGTCGGAGACGATGTCGAACGCCTCGCGGCAGATGCTCGTCCAGCACCTTGACGTTGTAGCTGACCAGTTCCTTGGACGTGAACGCGTCCAGGCCGCCGCCGATCGAATCCACCGACCGCGCGATCTGTTCGGCCGACCGGTTCTTGGTCCCCTTGAACACCATGTGCTCGATGAAGTGCGAAATGCCGGTCTCTTCGCGCGTCTCCTCGCGCGAGCCGGTGCCGATCCAGACGCCGACCGACACGCTGCGCACGTGCGGCATGTGCTCGGTGACCACGCGCACGCCGTTGGGCAGCACGGTGCGCTCGATGTCGCGGATCTTGATGAGGGCTCGCGGCATGCGGCTGGTCATTGGTATCGTAGTCTCATTGTACCGCGCGCGTCGAATGTTACACTGAGAACGGTGCTGCAAGCTATTGTAGGCATGGAACTTGCCGATATTCAGCGCGGCCCTGGGCCCGGTCCGAGCCCGCGCGTTCCGCGCGCGCCAGATCTATGATGCGGTCTACCGGCGGCGAGTCGACCGACGTCGGCCGCGATTTCCAACCTCCCCAAGCCGCTTCGAGAACGGCTCGGCCAGGATTTCCGCTCGGGCTGCCCGCCGTCGAGCGCCGCTACGACTCCACCGACGGCACCCGCCGCTACCTGCTGAAGCTGGCCGACGGCAAGACGGTCGAGACCGTCTGGATGCCCGAAGGCGAGCGCGTCGACCATCTGCATTTCGAGCCAGGTCGGCTGCCCCGTCGACTGCAAGTTCTGCCTGACGGCGCTGATGGGCCTGGAACGCAACCTGACCGCGGGCGAAATCGTCGGCCAAGTGCTGCGCGTCGCCGCCGACAACGCGCTCGAGCCAATGCCGACCGCCTCAACATCGTCATGATGGGCCAAGGCGAGCCGCTGCTGAACCTGGCGAACGTGCTCAAGGCGACGCGCCTGCTGATGGATCCCGAGGGCATGGCCATCTCGCCGCGCCGCATCACGCTTTCGACCTCCGGCATCATTCCCAAGATCGCCGAACTGGGGCAGCGAGCCGGTGCGGCCGAAGCTGGCGATTTCGCTCAACGCCTCGACCGAAGAGCAGCGCCAGGCGCTGATGCCGATCACGCGCAAGTATCACTTGAAGGATTTGATCGAGGCTTGCCGCGCGTATCCGCTGCGCCCCTGGGAAAAGCTGACCTTCGAATACGTGCTGCTGAAAGGCGTGAACGACACCGACGCCGACGCGCGCCGCGTGGTCAAGCTGCTGGCGCATCTGAACGCCAAGGTGAACCTGATCGCGCTGAATCCCGGCCCCGGGATTCCCTTTCGAAACTCCCGATCCCGAGCGCGTCGCGTCGTTTCAGGCGATCGTCCGGCGATCGCTGCCGTGCTTCGTCCGCAAGCCGCGCGGGCTCGACGTCTACGCCGCCTGCGGCCAGTTGAAGCGGATGGAGCCGCGACCGAAGGAAGCGGTGGATGCCTCTATTACGATGTACCCCTAATTTTTCCAGTCCGCCGTGAAAATATTGAATTCGTAATGCCCCGTAGCCTTATAATCCGACGCGAACACCAGCTTCTGTCCGTCCGGAGAAAATTCCGGGAATGACGTGAACCCGCCATAGTGGTCACCTGCTCCAGTCCCGACCCGTCCAGGTTCATCATGTACAGCTCGAAATCCCGGCTATCGCACTTATGCTTGTTCGACGAAAACAATATCTTCTTTCCGTCCGGCGTGAACGTCGGCGCGAAACTGGCGCAGCCGAAATCGGTGATCTGCTTCGGATGCTTCCCGTCCGCGTCGGCAACGAACAGCTCCATCTTCATCGGCGACGTCAGGTTGTCCTTCAACAGCTCCCGATACTTCGCCATCTTCTCCGGAGTGTCCGGATGATACGCGCGCCACACCATCTTCGACCCGTCGCGTGAAAACACCGCGCCGCCGTCGTAACCCTCCGTCGTCGTGAGGCGCTTCTTGCCGGTCCCGTCCTGGTTCATCGTCCACAGATCCAGATCGCCCGACGCCAGCGACGTGTAAACGATCTTGTTCTTCTTCCAATTGATCGTGCCCTCGGCGTCGTAGCCGGGCGTGTCGGTCAGCTTCTTGTCGATCTTGCCATCGTCGGTCGCCAGATAAATATCGAAATCCTGATACACCGCCCAGACGTAGCCCTTGCTGCGATCCGCCGGAGCCGGGCACGCATCGCCATGCTCATGCGTCGACGCGTAAATGATATGTTTGTTGTCCGCCAGAAAATATCCGCACGTCGTCACGCCCTTGCCGGTCGAGACCAGGTGCTGGTTCGAGCCGTCCGCGTTCATGATGTATTGCTGATCGCACTCCGCCCCTTCGCGTGTCGACTGGAAGATCAGGCGTTTTCCGTCCGGCGACCAGTACGCCTCGGCGTTCTGCCCCCCATGCGTCAACTGCTTCATGTTGGATAGATGCTCGGGCGTCTGCGCCGACGCTCATCAGGGGCAGCAGCAGGAAAAGTAGCTTCTTCATTGAAGTACTATTGTAATGGTAAGGATGGAAGAGATGAAGCTTGGTATCGATTTCGGAACCACTCGCATCGTGGTGGCCGCCGCCGATCGCGGCAATTATCCGCTGGTCCCGTTCGAAACCGCCGACGGCACCTTCGACTGGTTTCCGTCCGCTGGTCGCGCCTGCACGGGCCCGAAGCGCCGCTACGGCTGGGACGCCTGGACGCGCAAGGCGAGCCCGGCTGGACCATCATCCGCTCCCTCAAGCGCTACCTCGAAGACGCCGGTCCCGAAACCGCCTGCTCGATCGGCGGCGGCGAAACCGTCCCGCTTGCCGAACTCATGCTCGGCCTGGTCGGCGCTCTCCGCCACGCGCTGGCTCGCGCGCTTCGGCGAATCCGAGCCTCTCGAAGTCATGCTCGGCGTGCCCGCCAACGCCAACAGCAACCAGCGATTCCTCACCGTCGACGCCTTCCGCCGCGCCGGCTTCTCCGTGCTCGGTCTGCTGAACGAACCGTCCGCCGCGTCCATCGAATTCGGCCATCGCCAGCGCACCACCGGACGCATTCTGGTCTACGATCTGGGCGGCGGCACCTTCGACGTCTCGCTGGTCGAGCTCGACGCGCGCACCCACACCGTCCTCGCGTCTGAAGGCATCTCGACGCTGGGCGGCGACGATTTCGATCTCGTTCTGGCCGAGCTGGCCGTCGGCAGCGACGTCCTCGGCTCGCTCGATCCTGGCCGAGCTGTTCCGCCTCGACGAAGAATGCCGCCGCCAGAAAGAAGCGCTGCATCCCAACTCGCGCCAGATCGTCGTCGATCTCGACGTGGTGCGAAGAAGGCATGGGCCAGGCCACCATTCCCGTCGCCGATTTCTACGACCGCTGCCGTCCGCTGCTCGACGAAACCCTGGAGCCGACTCGCGCGACTCGCCGCGAGGCGCGACATCGAAGGCCCTCTACGTCACCGGCGGCGGCAGCGAACTGCCGCTGGTCGCCCGCGTGCTGCGCGAGGAATTCGGCCGCAAAGTGAAGCGCAGCGAGTACACCCGCTCCGCCACCGCCATCGGACTCGCGATTCAGGCCGACGCCACGTCCGGCTACACGCTGCGCGAAATGTTCACCCGCAACTTCGGCGTCTGGCGCGAAGGCGACGCCGGCCGCCGCATGATTTTCGATCCCATCTTCCCGCGCGGCACCCGCCTGCCCGGCGCGGGCGAGCCTCCGCTCACCGTCCGCCGCCGCTATCAGCCGGTCCACAACGTCGGCGATTTCCGCTATCTCGAAGCCAGCCACGTGGGCGAGCGACGGCCAGCCCTCCGGCGACATCACCGTCTGGGACGAAATTCTATTCCCCTTCGATCCCGCGCTCGCCGATGAGAGCGCGCTCGAATCGCGCCCGTCGACCGCAACGACGTCGCCCGCATCCAGCAAATCGAGGAACAATACGCCTGCGACGCCGCCGGAGTCGTCACCGTCACCATCCGCAACCTGACCTCGCACTACGGCCGCGAATACAAACTCGGAAAGTGGAGCGGAAAAACCGCCGTCATCCGCCCCTCGGCGACGCGCAAGCGTTCGCACAAGTCGTCCAACTAAAAACGATTACAGCCCGAACGCCGCCGCATAGCGCACCGCTCCCTCAACCCCTTCGAGCGCGCCAACGGAAAGTTCCAGCGCCATGTATGCTTCCGGCGGAAACGGACTCGCCAGGCGCTGAGCTTTCTCCGTTGAAAAACCAAATCGCGGATAGTAATGTTCGTGCCCGAGCACGATCGCGATCCGCTCCCCTCGCTCGGCCAGTTCCCGCAACCCATGTTGGACCAGCCCACTCCCCATCCCCCGGCCTTGATATTCCGGCAGCACGGACATTGGCGCCAGCGCCACTGCCGCTACCGGACCTTGCGCCGTCTCGATCGTCATTCGGCTAAATAAAATGTGCCCCGCCATGCGGCCGTCCACCTCAGCCACCAAAGAAAGCAGCACCGCTCCTTCGTGACGCAGCCCGTCCACCAGATCGGCCTCATCGGCACGCCCAAAGGCAGCTTCGTTCACCGCCCGGACCTGCTCGCGGTCTCGCTCCTGTTCGTTCCGGATGAGCCATTCTTCCAGAGAGGGCATAAACCATATAATGAACCAATCACCGCGACATGAAGCCGCAACACATCCACGACCTCGGCCAGCCCTACTTCATCGGCATGCCGCATTTCCCGACGCACTCGCCCTATCTCTACAGCCTGACCAAACTTCACGGCGAATTCGTCCTCGATAACGGCGCCAGTTCCGCCGCCGAGACCATCACCCTCGGTACCCACGTCGGCACCCACATCGACGCGCTCTCGCACTTCTCCTGCGCTGGAAAACTGCACGGTGGATTCGAGCCGAAGCAATCCTACGGCGCCGGCATCGATCGCCACGGAGTCGACACCATCGCCCCCATTTATCGCCGCGGCGTCCTGTTCGACGTCGCCGGATTACTTGGCGTCGATGCGCTCCCCGAAGATTTCATCGTCGCGCCCGGGCACCTGGAAGCCTGCGGCGTCAATCCGCAACCCGGCGATGTCGCCGTGATACGAACCGGCTGGGCGAGCTTCTGGGACGATCCGCGCCGCTTCATCCTCGGCGGCCACGGCTCTCAGGTGCGCGGCCCCGGGCCCACTCTCGACGCCGCGCGATACTTAAGCGCCCGCGGAATTTTCGCCGCCGGCTCCGACACCGTCGCCTTCGAGCGCGTCCCTTCGCAAATGGAAGTGCACGTCCACCTGCTGGTGGAATCCGGCATTCACATCATCGAGTGTCTGAACCTGGAAACCCTGGCCCGCGACCATGTGAAGGAATTCACCTTCGTCGCCCTGCCGTTGAAAATCCGCGGCGGCACCGGCTCCCCCATCCGCCCCATCGCCATCCTCGATCAGAAATAAATCTGCCCATCGAGCCGCGACCAAAGGAAGCGGCCGATCCCCCGACCGTCCCTCACTTGCTCGCCTTGGCGGCATTCAAATGCGCGTAAAATCCCAAATCCTCCCCCGTCAAGAATTTCGTGATGAAAATAATCTGCCCCGTGTGCATCGAAAAATGCTCGACCACATGCAGGATCGCCTCCCCCACGATGACGTCGTTCTTCTGAATGATCCGCCGCTCCGTCAGCCGCTCCACCGGCAAAGCGCGCAACGCCGCGCAAGCTTCGTCCACCGTCGATCGCAACCGCCGCTTCAACTCTTCCGGCGTCATCTCGCCGCGCGCTTCGAATTCCTCGTCCCGTCGCCTCACATCCGCCGCGCCCGCCGCGCCATGCAGAATCCACTGCCGCACATTGCCCGATAAATGGAGCATCAGGTTCCCGATCGCGTTTGCGTTTTCGGAATTTCGCGACCAGACTTGCTCCGGCGTCAAGCGGTCCACGCACTTTTCAATGCGGCCGCAAAGCTCATCCAGCGTTTTGGCCGAAAAATCCGGCACCATCGTTTCCAGGCTCATAACCGCATTCTGCCAGAAAATGAATCACAAGCGATTTCGCTCATTGCATCAATCACTTACAGCAATTCGCTAGATCGCGCCTGCTAACGTTGGATCAGAAAGTTTCCTGCGCAGGAAGCATTGCAGTGGGGTGATACTGGACTTCCGGAGCCCGTGAAACGGCTCGCGTCGTCAGGCAGTGCCATGATGACGACGGAAGGACCTTCGGATCGATCCGATAACGATTAAGCGGTGTGCGGATAGCTTTTATTGCCGTCCCGCTTGACTTCAGAGAGGATAAATCGAAAACGCGAGCCTGCCGCCAGCCAGCGGCGCCGAGCCTCCGTTAGATTTTCCTCGATTCATTGGCGGCCGGTAACGCACGGCGAAAAGTCCGAGAGCCCCGGCCGCCCGCATTGCTACACCCGTAGTGTGTCCAAACGCGACCGTCCCATTGAGGGAGCGCACAGCGTCAGCGTTGTGCGCGATTCAAAAAATGGACGGAGAGCCCCGGCCGCCCGCATTGCCCCGACACCCGTAGTGTGTCCAAACGCGACCGTCCCAATTCAGGGAGCGCACAGCGTCAGCGTTGTGCGCGATTCAATAAATGGACGGAGAGCCCCGGCCGCCCGTAATGCTACACCCGTAGTGCGTCCAAACGCGACCGTCCTATTCAGGGAGCGCACAGCGGTTTTCAGCGTTGTGCGCGATTCAAAAAATGATCACAGCGGTTTTCAGCGTTGTGCGCGTTTCAGAAAATGTTGCGCGATTCAAACAACCGCCCGTTTCACAATCTTTGGCGACAGCGGCAATATCATTTCCGTCACGATGCCACAGGAGCCAATCGCCGCCGCGATCAGCAGGCAGGTCCGCACTCCCACTCGTCCCGCGACCATTCCCCATGCTCCGCTGCCCAGCGCCATCGTGCCTTGAAACACCAGAATGTAGACCGCCAGAGCCCTGGCCCGAATCCCCGCCGGCGGCGCGATCTGCGCGCACACATTGAACGTCGACATCACCGTCATCCACGCGAAGCCTCCCGCCACCATCGCCATCGAAAGCAGCGTGAAGGACTTCACCAGCGCCAGCGCCGCCGTCGTCGCGGCGAACAGGATCACCCCCGCCGCGATGGTCCGGTCCGCCGAGAACCGCCGTCGCAGCGGCGCCAGCATCGCCGCCCCGATCACCGATCCCACGCCCAGGCAGCCCAGCAGGATGCCGTAGCCGAGCGATGTGCTATCCAGTTGCGAGCTCGCCACCACCGGCAGCAGAGCCCACAACGCGCTCCCGGCGACCACGAATAATCCCACGCGCACCAGCACCGCGTGATACGTAGACGTGGCCCGCACATATCGCAAACCCTCCCGTATCGCGTGATGCAGCGGATCGGGATCGCTCGGCACCGGCGGCGATTCCTTCCATCTCCACAACACCAGAATCACCGCGAGAAACGACACCGCGTTCAGCAGGAACACTACGCCCGCGCTCGACGCCGCCATCACCGATCCACCCAGCGCCGGTCCAATCGCCCGCGCGATATTGAAGCCGACCGAATTCAACGCCACCGCCGCCGCCAGTTCCTCCCTCGGCACCAGTTCCGGAATCGTAGCCGACCATGCCGGCGCGTTCATCGCCGACCCCAACCCCAGCGCGAATGTCAGCCCCAGCAGCCACCACGGCCCCATCACGCCGATCAGCACCATCACGCCCAGCACCGCCGCCACCGCCAGCATCAGCGATTGCGTGAAGATCAGGTAGCGCCGCCGGTCCACCAGGTCGGCCGCCGCGCCCGCCGGCAATCCCAGGAGAAAAATCGGAAGCGTTGTCGCCGTCTGCACCAGCGCGATCAGCAGCGGCGACGCCGAAAGCGTCGTCATCAGCCACGCCGCCGCCACCGAGTGCATCCAGGTGCCGACATTCGACACCACCGAGGCGATCCACATCGCCCGGAACATGGGGTGTCGCAGCGGCGACCAGGCGCCCTTCATAACCGGGCCCATCATCTGCGATCCAGACGCGGCAACCGCCGTTCGATGCTCTCGCGCAGAGGCTCCAGCCAGGATGGCAATTGCAGGCTCTCGCCCAGCGCGTCCGCCGGTTCGTCGACCAGAAATCCCGGACCGTCGGTCGCGATCTCGAACAACACGCCGCCCGGCTCGCGGAAATAAATCGAGTGGAAATATTTGCGGTCGATCACCCGCGTCACACGCACTCCGGCGGCGAGCAGCTTGTCGTGCCACTCCGCTTGCTCGGCTTCGTTGGCGACGCGAAACGCGATGTGATGCACCACGCCCGCGCTCGGCTTCCCTCTCGGCAGCGCCGGAGCCGCGAGAATATCAATCGGCGTGCCCGCCAGATCGAAGCGCGAGCGATCACCTTCCTCCCCAACGTAGCGGCAGCCCAAAACGTCTATGAGAAACTTCGCGGTACGCGCGGCCTCGGATTCCACCAGTGTCGCCGAATGCAGACGCGCGATTGCGGGATCGCCACTCGCCGCGGCATTCGCGATCAGCTCGATTTCCATGCCCGCCGGATCGCGCAGCGTCAAAACATTCTCGCCGAAGCGCGTTTTAACGTCGCGGCTTCCGATCCGCTCCATCCATGTGTCCAGCGCATTCTCCGGAATCGAAAAGCTAGCTCCCGCCGCGCGCCCCGAGCCTTGCCTTCCCTCCGGCGCCGTCGGCCACGGAAAAAACGTCAGCAGCGTTCCCGGCGTGCCCGTCGCATCTCCGAAATAGAAATGATAGGTCCCCGGATCGTCGTAGTTGATCGTCTGCTTCACCAGCTTCAGCCCCAGAACACCGGTGTAAAAATCCAGATTGCGACGCGGATCGCCCGCGAACGCCGTGATGTGGTGAAGACCCTGGAGCACTTCCTTCAGTTTGGCAAAAACAGCGCGTACACTGAAAGGAGCCCCAACAAAACATGTCCAAAATGCTTAATGAAATCCGCGAGCAGCCCGCGGCGCTCGAACGCACCTTGCGCGGAGGTTGGAAGGCCGCCGCGCGGCTCCGCAAAGCCGTCACAGCGAAGCGCCCGAAGCTGATTCTGCTCGCCGCGCGCGGCACTTCCGATAACGCCGCGCAGTTCGGACGGTATCTGCTGGAGATCACCACCGGCATCCCGGTGTCGCTGGCCGCGCCGTCGATTTTCACCGTCTACAACGCGACTGTCGATTTGAAAGACGCGATGGTGGTGGCCATTTCGCAATCCGGTGAATCGACCGACACCAATCTCGTCCTCGAACGCGCGCGCGAGCAGGGCGCGCTCACCGTAGGCATCACCAACGAACCGAAAAGCACTCTCGCATCGCTCGCCGAGCATCTCTTCTTAGTGCGCGCCGGCCGCGAGCGCAGCGTCGCCGCCACCAAAACTTACTCCGGACAAGTGCTGATGTTCTATCTGGTGGCGCACGCGCTCGGCGGCCGCATTCGTCCCGACGACCTGGCCCGCCTTCCCGAATGGACCGCCGCGTCCTTGACGCTCGAATCTGAAATTGCCGAGCGCGCCGGTCGTTATCGATTTATGGAACGCGCCGTCGTCGTCGGCCGCGGCTTGAACTATTCGAACGCCTTCGAGTTCGCATTAAAGATGATGGAGACCTGCTACATCCTGGCCGACCGTTTCTCCGCCGCCGACTTTCTGCACGGCCCCATCGCGATGGTCGAAAAATCGTTCCCGGTTTTCCTGTTCACCCCGTCCGGCCCGACGTGGGAAGGGATGCGCGAAATGCTCGCCAGGCTGACCGCGTTGAAAGCCGAGACGCTGATCTTCACCGACCGCGCGCATCGCGAAGCAATCGCCGCCAATCCACGAGCCGTGGTGGTGCCGGCCAGTTTGAAGGAACTCTACACGCCGATCCCCTACATCGTCCCCGCGCAAATGTTCACGGCGTTTTTAGCAGAGCAGAAAGGCCTCGACCCGGATCGTCCGCGAACGCTATCAAAGGTCACCAGAACGTTGTGAGCCTGATGAAATCAGATCCTCTTCTGCCAGTGAGACGGATCACGACTGGCGTGAAAACAGGCGATCACGATCAAGGCGTCATCGTCGACGACAAAAAACAGCGAATACGGAAAGCGCTGCAGGAGGGCGCGGCGGATATTCTTGAATACGATTGGGAACTCCCGGGGATTATCGCTCATCCGATCCATCAGGGCGTCGATCGCTTGGCGAAAGCGGCGGCCCAGCCCAGTGGCTTCTCTTTCATACCAATCCTGAGCCTCGATGAGCTCCCCGCGGGCAGCTTGAGTGAAGATGACCGAATACACTATGGGCAACGCTGCTCAAGTTCCGCCTTGAGCGACGCCCACGTGACACCACTTCGTCGATCCTCTTCAAGGGAACTGAAGCGGCGCTCAAGCTCGGCTTCCTGCGCAGTTGTCAGTGGAAGGTGCTCATGGTCGAGACTATCCCATAGCTGCGCGATGAGCGCCAAGCGTTCCTGGGCGGTCAAACGAACGATCTCGTCGGCGGAAAGCGCGTCCATGCCTTCCAGCCTACGAAAATGCAAGGCGAGGGGCAAGGCCTAAGAAATTCACGCGGCCCGATTCCGGACGGTCGGCGAGAACCGATTCATCACGCTAGTCGTGACGTAATGCGATCGCTGGATCGACCCGCATCGCGCGACGCGCGGGAACATAGTTGGCGACCAGAGCCACCGCCAGCAGCACCGCCGGGGCCGCCGCCATCACCGCGGGATCGTATGGCGAGAGCCCCACCAGTTGCGATTCTAAAACCCAATTCACCGCCAGCGAGGCGACGGAACCGATCGCGATGCTGCCCAGCACTGGCCAGATCCCCTCCCGAAAAATCAGCTCGCGAATGTCGGCCATGTTCGCGCCGAGCGCCATGCGCACGCCGATCTCCCTGGTTCGCCGTCCGGTCCGATGCGCGATCACGGCATACAATCCAGTCGCGGCGAGAAGCAGCGCGATCATGCCGAAAATCGGCGCGATCGAGGCGTACTTGCCGAGCTCCATGTGTTCCACGTCCATGTAATCGCCGTCGAAGGCGAAGCTCGCTTTCACCGTGGTGAGCGGTTCCTGGTCCGCGTCGCGATCGATGCCCTCGACCGCCATGCGCGCCGCGCGGGCAACGCCGTCCACATCCGCGACAGTGCGCAGCAGAAAAAACGCGCGCACCGGCGGTTCCTGTTGCAGCGGTAAATACACCACCGGCAGGAAATGTTGGCGGATCGCATCGCCCTGCATGATGTTCGGCGCAATTCCGATCACCGTCCGCCAGTGCGGCGATCCACTCACGCGCAGCCGTTTTCCGATGGCCTGCTCGCGAGGCCAGAATTTCGCGGCAAAACTTTCGTTGACGATGGCAACGGGCGCCGCCGTGGCGGAATCGCCGTCGTTGAACTCGCGCCCGGACACCGGCCCGCTCATGAGCGCGAAATAATTCGCGCCGACGGTCAACACCTGAACAGAAGGCGGCTCATTCCCAATCCCGTCGAACTCGACACCGCGCACTCCTCCTCCACCGGCAGGAAGCCTGTTCGCGATCGACGACAGCGTCGCGCCCGGAATCGTCTTGAGCCGCCGTTCCAGCCGTTCGAAATAGGCCGCCCGCGATGCCGCGATGGGATATTTATCGGACGGCAGCCGCACGGATCCGGCGAGAATGCGCTCCGGTTCGCGAACTCCCGTCTTCGCTCCGACGACGTTGAGCAAGCTCCGTACCAGCATGCCGGTTCCCGACAACAGCACCAGCGCGAGGGTCATCTGCACCGCCACCAGCGCGGTCGCCATGCGCTTGGCGCGCGGCCCCGGCTGCAAATCGCGGCGAAAGCTTTCAACGCCGAGCTGCCGGATGCGAATCACCGGAGCCATGGAAAAGAAAATCACGGCGACCAGCGAAATCGTGCTCAAATACGCGAAGGTGGTCGAGTCGATGGTGTAATCGACAATCTGGAATCGCGAAGCCGTCGCCTGCGCCCAGGCGTGAATGCTCCACCTGGTGATCTGCCAGGCGATCGCGGCGGCGATCCCCACCAGCGCCGCACTTTCGAGGAACACCTGGCGCGCCATCCGTCCTTGTCCGGCGCCGAGCGCGATCCTGGTCAGCAGTTCGCGTTCCCGTCCGATGGTTCGCGCCAGCGCGAGATTCGCGACGTTCGCGCAGGCGATCAGCAGCAGAAACAGCGCGCCCGCGAACAGCGTTCCGTAGACCACCGTTCCGTTTGGCCCCGTGTGGAAATGCAGATCGTCGATGACGCTGACCGATAGATTTCGATTGGTGGCGGGAAACGCGGTCTGGAGGCGGCCCTCCATGGTCTGCATCTCCGAGCGAGCCTGGCGCACGCTCACGCCGTCGCGCAGCCGGGCGATCACCGTGAATCCGCCGGGCGTCAGCCCGCGCTTTCGCAACGCGGCGTCGGGCTTGAGCGGCATCCACATGTCCTGCTGCGTCGGAAAGTCGAAACGCTCGGGCATTACGCCGATGATGGTCGCCGGCATATCGTCGACTTGAACGCGCATGCCGACCACGTCCGCGCGTTTTCCGAAACGGCTGGTCCAGAAACGATCGTTCAAGATCACCACCTGCGGCGCTCCGGGAATTTCATCCGCCGGTGAAAAATCGCGACCCAGCGCCGGCCTGACGCCGAGCAGCGAGAACAGATTCGAGCTGACCTTGAAGACCGCCAGGTCGCTCGGCCGGTTTTCTCGATCGCGAAAACGAATCGGGCTGCCGCCGATGAACGCCATCCCCGAAAAGCTCTGCGCCTGCGTGCGCCAATCTTCGAAGTCGGGATAGGACATGCAGCATCCGCCGGTGGAGGGATGCTCCTGAAGATAGACGACGCGATTGTTGCGCTGCACCAGCGGGAATCCGCGAAACAGCATGGCGTTCATCACCACGAACATTGCCGTGTTGAGTCCGATGGCGAGCGCGAGCATGGCGACCGCGGTCGCCACAAACGCGCGATCGCGAAGCAATCCGCGCAATGCGAATCGAAGATCGTAAATCATCGCGAGGCTCCCTGGGCTCTTATCCAGGCTAACGCTTCGACCGCGCGTTCATCCGGTCCGCCCAGCGGGCGACTCGCAGCAGTTCCCGCCAGTGCTCGCGCAGGAAGCGGAAGAAATCCTGTTTGGTGATTTTTTCGGCGTGCCAGCCCCAGTAGGTTTCGATGCGCCACTTGAGATACGGACTTCGCCACGGGCTGCAAGCGATAGCCCTTCGACGCGCGCCACAAAATCCGAGCACCTACTTGAAGCCGCGGCGAGGCGTTCTTCGCATTGGGCTGCGTCGCGTAATAGCCGTTGCGCGTGCGCACCGTGGGATTGCCGGAGCCTTCACCGTCACGTTGATCTTGCGGAACGTGCCGTCCAGCGTGGGATTCGTCGGCGAGATACGCCAGGATGTACTGATTGCGAATCTCGTGCGCCACCTCCGGCGTGATCTTGTCGACCTCGGCCAGATCCTTGGGATAGTAATCCATGCCGCCGGAGGCCTCGGCCAGATCGTTGCAGCGCGCGCTTGGCCTTCTTGGCCTCGCGCGGCTCCTCTTCGTTCAGCAGGCCGATGCGAGTAGATCAGCACGTCGCTCTGCTGGGCCTTGCGCACCAGCTGCTCGAGCGTTATCGTTGCTGGTGTTGTCGTTGCCGTCGGTGACCACCAGCAGCACCTTCTTGTCCTTCTTGCCCTTCTCCTTCAAGTAATCGATCGACATGCTGATGGCGTCGCGCATGGCCGTGCCGCCGCTTGCGAATCGATCTTGTCCAGCGCCTCTTCCAGCTTCTTGATGTCGTTGGTGAAGGGCTGATCCAGATAAGCGTCGTCGTTGAAATTGACGATGAACACCTCGTCCTGCGGATTGGACGCCTTCACCAGGGCCAGCGACGCCGCGGCCACCTTCGGCGCGCTTGTCGCGCATGCTGCCGCTGTTGTCGATGATGATGCCCATCGAGACCGGGACGTCCTCGCGGCGGAAAATCTTGATGCGGCTGCTCGACGCCGTTCTCGTAGACCTTGAACGCCGATTCGCGGAAGGTTCGTGACCAGCTTGCCGTTCTTGTCGAGCACGCTGGCGTGCAGCACCACCAGGCTGCGTGTCGGCGTGAACACGGGGATCTCGTCCTGGGCGCGGCTGCTGCGGCGTGGCGTGCGCCGGACGAGCGTTGATGCGCCAGCGCAAGCAAGCGGCGACCAGCAGCAAGGCACGGTCTATTGAGTCGGCGCATAATATCCCGTGCGGAACATCGGCTTTGAGCTGCGGCAGTCCCGTGGTCTTCACCAGTTTCACCTGCACGCGGCGGTACTTTCCGTCGCGCGTCCGTATTCTTGGGGCTGTAGCCCAGCACGTACTGATTTCGCAATTCGATGCCGATCTTGGCGGCCACGTCCGGCAGCTCCGCCAGATTATCCACGGCGAAATGACGGCCGCCGGTCTGCTCCGCCATCTCGCGCCAGCAGGCCCGGGCCCGCTCATTTCCTCCGGCGTGCGGCCGCGCGACGCCATGGGCTCGAAGATCCCGATGGCGTAAATCTGAACGTCGGCTTCGCGCACGGCGTTCTTCACTTCGCTCTCCGTGTAGCGGCTGGAATTGTCGCCGCCATCGGAGATGATCAGGATGGCCTTGCGCGGATTGCGCGCCTTCTTCATCTGGTTCATCGCCATGTACACGCCGTCGAGCAGCGCCGTGCGGCCCTTGGCTTGCGTGAAGGTCAGGCGGTTCTGGATCTCTTCCGTATCGGGGGTGAACGGCACCACCAGCTCCGGCCGGTCGTTGAACTGGATCAGGAAGAACTCGTCCTCCGGATTGGCCGTCTTCATGAACTGCGCCACCGCCTGGCGCGATTTCTGCAGCTTCGCGCCCATGCTGCCGCTGGTGTCGAACACGATGCCGACCGAGAGCGGCGCGTCCTCGCTCGAAAACTGGGTGATCTCCTGCTCGACTTTGTCCTCGAACAGCTTGAAATTTTCCTTGTCCAGGCCGGTGACGAAGCGGCTCATCGGATCGGTGACCGACACCGGGAATCAGCACCAGCGTCGTATCGACGCGGATGTTCGCGCGCCGGTCGACCACGGTCTCGGCCGAGTCCGGATTTTTTCCGCGAACCCGTGGCGTAATGGTGGCGCTATCGGTCTGCTGCGCGAACGCCGGAGCGAGAAGGAAAGGTATCAGAGCGAGCGCAAAAGTACGCATAGTCTCACCCAATCTGCCCATTAGTATATCAGCGGTTCGAGTGGGGAACCGGTCCGGCTATTCGTAGCGCAGGGCGACCATCGGATCCACCCGCAGGGTCCTTCGCGCGGGAAGATAACAGGCCAGCGACGCGACCACGGCCAGCGCCGCGGTGACCGCGATGAAGGTGGCCGGATCGGCGGCGCTAACCGCGTACAGCAGCCGGCTCATCAAGCGGGTCAGGCCGAACGACGCGGCGATCCCAATGACGACGCCGGAGCCCACCACGCGAGCGCCTTCGAGCAGAATCATCCGCAGGACGTCAGAACGCTGCGCTCCCAGGGCAACGCGAATCCCGATTTCATGAGTCCGCTGGGCGACCGAATAGGAGATGACGCCGTAGATTCCGATGGCCGCCAGCAACATCGCCAGACCGCTGAACAAACCCAGCAGGATCAATGTGATCCGGCGGGTCGAAACGGAATTATTGAGCAGTTCGCGCATGGTCGCGATGGCGAAAATCGGCTGGTCTTTGTCGATGGCTGCCACCGCCCCGCGAATCGCCGAGGTCAGCGCGACGGGATCGACTTTCGACTTGACCACCAGGGCCATATCCTGGCGCGCCCGCTGCCGGAACGGCAGGTACACTTCGAAGCGCGAAGGATTGTCCAGGCCGTAAAGTTTGGTGTCGCCGGCGACGCCCGCGATGGTGATCCAGGCCGGAGACCGGCCGGGCACGGGATGGCCGAACATGAAGCGCTTGCCGACTGGGTCCTGATTGGGGAAGAACTGCTGGGCCAGCGTGCTGTTGATGATCGCGACCGGCGGGGCAGTTTCGGCGTCGGTTTCGGCGAACATTCGTCCGCGGCGCAGCGGAACGCCGAGCGCGCTCAGGTACGCCGGGCTGACCACGTGAACGTCGGGATGAGGATAGCTGCCGGCTTTGGGCATCGCCATTCCTTCGAACGAAATATCGGAGCGCGAATGATTATCGGTCAGCGGGATGGCCGAGCCCAGCGCCGCCGATTCCACGCCGGGCAGCGCGCCGACGCGGTCCAGCAGTTGCTGCCAGAAGTTCAACATCGCGGCGTCCTTCTGATAAGGCGCGGTGCTGAGCATCATTTCCATGGTCAGGACGCGAGCCGTCCGGAAGCCGGGATCCACGGAGAGCAGACGATAGAGGCTCTTCATCATTAATCCCGCGCCCACCAGCAGGACCAGGGCGAGTGAAATCTCCGCGCTGACCAGGATGGCTCGCCAGCGATTCTGTCCCGCGCCGGCGGTGGCGGACCGGCCGCCCTCTTTCAACTCCGACTGCACGTCGGCTTTGGTGGCGTGGATCGCCGGAGTGAGTCCAAAGATCAGGGCCGAAGCGAGCGCGACCAAGGCGGCGAACAGCAGCACCGCGCCGTTCAGATTGATGGTCGCGCCGGCGAGCGCGTCCATGGGAATCAGATTCGCGATGCCGCGGATGCCCGCCATCGCCAGCAGCACGCCGAGCAGTCCGCCCACCAGGGCGAGCATCACGCTTTCGGTCAGCAACTGGCGGATGATGCGGCCCCGTCCGGCTCCGATGGCGATGCGCAGCGCGATTTCGCGGGCGCGTCCGGCTCCCCGCATCAGGAAAAGATTGGCGACGTTGGCGCAGGCGATCAGCAGGACGAACAGCACCGCAGCGAACAGCACCAGAATCGCGGGCCGAATATTGCCGACGAACACGTCGCGAATGGGATTGAGCGCGACACTGAACTGATCGTTGCTTCCCGGATACTCCCGCGCGAGGCGAGCAGCGATCCCTTCCATTTCCGCGCGCGCCTGCCCGATGCCGGCGCCCGGCGCCAGACGTCCGATGACCGCCATATCGCCGCGATCGCCTCTTTCCGCGACCGACGAATTGCCGGTGGCCCATACTCCGATGGGCTCCAGAACATCGGTCTTGTCGATGGACCGAAATTCCTTGGGCAGCACGCCGACGATGGTGAAGACGCGGCTATCGAGCGTAATGGCGCGGCCGATGGCGTTGGGATCGCCCGCGAAATGCGATTGCCACAGGGTATAACTGAGCAGCACCACCGGCGCGGTTCCGGGATTCGCTTCGGCGGCGGTGAAATCGCGCCCCAGCATCGGCCGGACGCCCATCATCGACAGGAAAATTGGCGATACGGCTTCACCGGCGATGCTTTCAGGCTGCAGGATTCCGGCCAGATTGAAGTCAACATTGCCGACCGCGGCCAGCTCCGAAAACGAGCGGCTTTGCGCGCGCCAGTCCAGAAAATCGGGATAGGACACGCTGACCGTGCCGACCTTCGGCGTGGTTTCATGCAGCACCACCAGCCGCGCCGGATCGTGATAGGGAAGCGGGCGCAGCAGAACTCCGTACACTACCGAAAAGATCGCGGTGTTCGCGCCGATCCCCAGCGCGAGGGTCAGCAGCGCGGCCGCCGTGAAGCCGGGCGATTTGCGCAGAGTGCGGGCTCCGTAACGGAAATCCTGGAGCAGAGTTTCCATAAAATTGATGCCACGGGCGTCGCGGCACTCCTCCTTCACCTGATCGAGTCCGCCAAAATCGACGCGCACCCGCCGCAAGGCTTCGCCGGGAGTCAGGCCGGAATCGAGATATTTGCCGGTCTGCCGTTCCAGGTGAAAGCGCAGCTCGTCCTCGAGATCCGCTTCGACGGCATTTTTTCGAAAAAGAGAACGTACACGGAACAGGAAATCGTTCCACATCGCATCACCCTAGGCAGTCCCCAGCACTTGCGCGACCGCGGCCGTGAGCTTTTTCCAGACATCCTGCTCCATTTCGAGCTGACGGCGCCCCTGCTTCGTCAGTTCGTAAAATCGGGCGCGGCGGTTATTGTCGGAAACGCCCCAGCGGGCCTTGATCCAGCCGCGGCGCTCCAGGCGATGCAGCGCGGGATAGAGCGACCCCTGCTGAATCCGCAACACGTCGCTGGACATTTGCTGCACCCGCTCCGCGATGCCCCAGCCATGCTCCGGCCTGAGCGCGAGCGTCCGCAGGATCAGCAGATCGAGCGTGCCTTGCGGTAGATCGATATGCGTGGCCATGCTCCCCTCCACCTTCTACAAGGGACTATACGGCATCTCTTGTCGAAGTGCAAGGGGAGCGGCAAAAAATAAACGGGAACACTACGGCGCCGTGTTGCGTACACTGTACGGAGTGGAATCGGCGAATACCGAATCTCGCAACGCGACGGCAGCCGTCCTGACCATCGCGACCGCCATCGCGCTGCTGCATCTGGCGACCAACGGACGCTACGGCTTTCATCGCGACGAATTGCAGGTCCTGAGCGACGCCCGGCACTTGGACTGGGGCTTTGTGCCTTATCCGCCGTTCACGCCGTTCATGGAACGAATCGGCATGTCGATTTTCGGCCTGTCCATGGTCGGATTGCGGCTCTTCTCGGTGATCGCGCAGGCGGTGGTGATCGTGGTGGCGGGATGGATCGCGCGCGACCTGGGCGGCGGACGGCTGGCGCAAATCACCGCGGCGCTGGCGGTGGCGCTGTCTCCCCTGCCCTTGTTTGAAGGGTCGGAATTCCAGTACACCACCTTCGATTATTTGTGGTGGGTGCTGATCGCCTGGTTCACCGTTCGTCTGTTGAACACCGATAATCCGCGATGGTGGCTGGCGATCGGCGCGGCGGCGGGGCTGGGCCTACAGACCAAGTACACCATGGTTTTTCTGATCGCCGGGATCCTGGGCGGCATGCTGCTGACCGGCGCGCGGCGTTTCTTCTTGACCCCCTGGTTCTGGGGCGGAGCCGCGGTGGGGCTCGCGATTTTTCTGCCGAATCTGCTATGGCAGTTGCGGCACGGGCTCATCTCCTATCATTTTCTCCAGCACATTCACACTCGCGATGTAGGCGAAGGGCGCGCCAGAAACTTCGTTACCGATCAGTTCATCGTGTGCGCGAATCTGTTCGCCGCGCCGCTATGGATTGCCGGGCTGATCGGCTTTGTGCGCGCCCGCCGCTATCGTTTACTGGCGTGGATGTACCTGATCCCGTTCACGCTGCTGCTGATCGGAAAAGGGCGCGGCTATTACTGCGGCGGGGCGTATCCCATGCTGATCGCGATGGGCGCGGTGTGGGGAGAAAAGTGGGTCGCTTCGCTCGGGGCATGGAGACGGCGCACGGTCGAGACCGTTTTCTTCACGGGACTCGCCGCCGCAGGATTACTGGTGTGCGCGATGATTCTGCCGCTGGCTCCGGCGGGCCCATTGAGGGATTTCGCGTTCCGCAACAGCGAAGATCTGCGCGAAGAAACCGGCTGGAGCCAGTTGGTGGAAACGGTCGCGTCGATTCGCGATTCGCTCCCTGAAGATCAACGGGCGAACGCCGGGGTGCTGGTCGGAAATTATGGCGAGCAGGGCGCGATCGAAATTCTGGGGCCGAAATACCATCTGTCCCCGCCGATCAGCGGGACCAACTCGGCGTGGCTGCGCGGCTATCCTCAGCCGCCTCCGTCGACGCTGATCGTGCTGGGTTTCTCGCAGAAATCCGCGGAGCGGACGTTCACCGGCTGTCGGGTGGCGGGGCATGTCACCAATCCCTACGGCGTCCTGAATGAGGAGAGCAAGTTTCATCCCGACGTCCTGGTCTGCGGCGCGCCGCGCCTGCCCTGGCCCGAGTTCTGGGCGCAATTCCAGCGTTTCGGTTAACCCCGGCCTCAAGTTTGCGATCATGCAGGGATGGCTGAAACAGGACATCAACTTTCGAGCATGCACATCGCGACGCTCGCCAGCGGAATGGATCTTGCCCTTCCCGTCATGACCATTCACGGAGCCCGCAAAGGGCCCGTGGTCGGCATTTCCGGCACGATTCATGGCGAGGAAGTGGTCGGCGTGCAGGTGATTCGCGAACTGTGGCGGGCTTTGCGGGCGGAAGAAATCGCGGGCACGCTGGTGATGCTGCCGGTGTGCAATCCGCTGTCGTTCGAGGCGCTGAGCCGCAATACGCCGCTCGACATGCTGGATCTGAATCGTACCTTTCCGGGGTCGGATGAAGGCTGGCTGACCGAACGCATTTCGCACTCGCTTTCCTCGAAATTTCTCAACCGCATCGATTACTACATCGATATTCACGCGGGCGGGACGTTTCCGGTGGTCGACTACTGCTATTCGGTGAACGATGAGCGGTTCGCGCGGGCGTTCCTGTGCCAGTTGTTATACCGGCCGAAGCAGATGTACCCGGGCGTCAGCGCGTCGGTGACGCTTGGGCGCGGCGTGCCGACGGTGGTGATCGAACTGGGCGGCGGCTATATCGACCAGGCGGCCTATATCGCCCGCGGAGTCCGCAGCATCCGGAATATGTTGCGGGCGGCGGGAATGCTCGAAGGCGAAGTGGAGACGCGAAGCGGGCAGATCGCGCTCGATGAGCTGAAGGTCCTGCGTCCGAAGAACGGCGGCCTGTGTTATCCCAGCGGCGATCATCGGCCGGGGACGGAATGGCCGCGCGGGACCAGGCTCGCCGAGATCGTCAGCATGCGGACGTTCGAAACCATCGAGACCATGGAGACTCCGTTCGACCAGAACATCATGGTGCTGCATCGCAACTGCGTGACCAGAGTGAATCCGGGCGACTATACTTTCATGGTCGGGAACCTGGCGACGGCCGAAAGGCTGGATTAGGCGCGTGCCCCGGTTCCTGCTGCTCGCGCTGGCCGGCACGTGCGTTTACGCCGATTCGATCGCGATCGAGATCACGCCCGCGCGCCGGGCTCTGGTGCAGGAACATTATTCGGTGGCGGGTCCCGCGGAATTTACTTTCCTGGCGGGCTCCTGCGCGCGCATCGAGGCGATTCAATCGGGCGGGCGCACGCTGGAGCCGAGTGGATCGGGTCCTTGGATGACCGTGCAGATCCCCGCTGCTTCGCATGTGGACCTGTCTTATCAGGTCACGCCATATTACGGCGACCCGCGAAGCTGCGACGTTCCGATCCTGATGCCGAAGCATCCCATCGAATCGGTTTCGATTACGGTCCGCGACCTGGGCAGCAATCTCGCCGGCATCGCCGTTCCGCATTTCATCGAAGATTCTGAATTAGGAACATGGACGGCGAAATTCGCGGCGGTCCCGTCGCACATTAATCTCGAGTGGGAAACCGGCTCCGATGAGCCGGCGCCGCCCGCGGGTCCATCCGGACTCTTTGCCTGGAATTTTTGGGGACTGGTCGGAATACTGGTCACCTGGACCGTCGCCTATCTGCTGTGGGCGCGCCGGCAGGCATCTTGAGTATGCCGACGTCCACGCCGATCCTGATCGCCATCGGGTCCTACATCGTGCTGGTGTGCGCGATCGGCGTGTGGACCTCGCGAAAAGCGAAAGACGAAGCAGGATTCCTGGTGGCCGGGCGCAGCCTGGGTCCGATCCTGGGCGGCGCGACGTTGATGGCCAATCAGGTCAGCGCGGGCACCACGGTCGGCATCGTCGGATTCCATTATTTCTCCGGCATCAGCTTTGCGTGGACGTGGCCGTTAACGTGGATCGGCTGGATGGTGGCGGCATTTTTCGTCGCGCCCAAGATGCGCAACTTCGCGGGCGTGACGCTGCCCGATTATTTCGCCGCGCGGTTCCATTCCGAATCGATTCGCGTGTTGGCGTCGGTGCTGATCCTGATGGGCTACACCTTCATGCTATCCGCGCAGTACCAGGCCGGCGGATTGATTTTCGGCATGATGACCTCCCTGCCCTACACGCGAGCGGTGTTGCTGGTGGCCTCCATCAGCTTCCTGTACACGGTGCTGGGAGGGATGTACAGCAACGCTTACGTCGGATTGCTGAAGGCCGCGATCCTGGTGGTCGCGTATTGCTGCGCGGTTCCGTTTCTGGTGCACCAGACCGGCGGGATTTCGGCGCTGGCCAGTTCGCTTTACGCCATCGACCCGAGGTTGACCGGAGGATGGTTCAGCGTGCGCCAGTTGATCGCGCTCTCGCTGGCCGTCGGCCTGGGAACCGCGACCGCGCCGTATGAGATCACGGCGTTCTACTCGCTCTCGAGCCAGCGTGCGACGCGACTCGCCATCGGATACTCGTTCCTGTTTCAAGCTTTCGTGGCGATCGGCGTTTTGATTTGCGGACTGTCCGCGAGAAACCTGATGCCGTTCTTGTCGAACCCCGATCTGGCGACGCCGACGCTCGGGCTCGACGTGTTGCCGGAATGGATGGGAGTCCTGCTGCTGCTGGCCGTGGTGGTGACGCTGACCCGCACCGGAGGCGCGCTACTGCTGACCAGCGCGTCGTCGTTCTCGCATGACGTGTATCTTCATTTTCTGCGGCCAAGGGCGTCGGAACGGGAGAAGCTGGTGGTCCATCGCGTGATGATCGGATTGCTGGCGCTGGCTCCGATCGGGATCGCGTTCGCAAAACTCGATCTAGTGAATTTCGTGATTCTGTTCGCCGTGAAATTTCTGGCGAGCGCGTTCTTCGCGCCGGTGGTGATCGGACTCAACTGGTCGCGGTCGACCAAATCGGGAGCGGTCGCGTCGATGATTCTGGGACCCGCGGCGGTGATGTTGTGGGCTCGCTTCCAGCACCCGAATCTGTTCGGATTCGAAGCCGCCGAAGCGGGGCTGCTGGTCAATACGCTGAGTTTCCTGGTGGTGAGCTGGATCAGCGGGAAGCGACCGACGCCTCGATCAGACACACCGGCGAAGGCGTGGGCGTGATGCCGACCAGCGTCAGCCCGGCCGATTCGAAGACATGGCGGAAGTCGGCGGCGGTGCGCTCGCGGCCTCCGCGGGTGCATACCAGCATTTCGATGTCCAGCATTTTCGCCGGCGCGGGTTCGGGACCTTCGGGCACCACCATCTCGACCAGAAATACGCGGCCGGAATCGGGCGCGGTCTGAAGCAGTTGATCGCGCATCAGGGACAGAATGCGGCGGCAGCTTTCATCGTCCCAATCGTGCGAAATGTGCTTCATGATGTAGGCGTCGCAGGCTTCCGGAACGCGCTCGAAGAAGCTGCCGGATTCGAAGGCGACGCGCCCTTCCAGATGATGAAAATATCCCGCGCCAGAAGCGCCGGACACCACCTCCGGCAGATCGAAGAGGACGCCGTGCAGGTCGGGAAACTTATCCAGAATCCGGCTGAGCAGGATGCCGTGGCCGCCGCCGCAATCGGCGATGCGCCGGAAGCGTGAGAAATCGGCGACTTCGAGCAGCGCTCCCGCGGCCATGCCGGAGAAACTGCTCATGGCGCGATGAAAATTGGCCGCCTGCTCGGGGATGTCGACGAACAGATCGAAGGCATGTTTCCCGAACTCGAGCGTTACGCCGTCGGTGCCGGTGCGAATGCACTCGTCCAGACGGGCGTAGCTTTGGACCTGCCAGGGATCGTTGAACATGACCGCCATGTTCTTCAACGACCGCGGATCGTTCGATTGCAGCAGGCGTCCGGCCGGATTGATCGCGAAATGTCTCGCTGGAGCCTCGGTGAAGACTCCCGCGCTCGCCAGCATGCGCAGCACGCGATAGAGCGAATCAGCGTGCGTGGCCGTGTCGCGAGCGATATCCTCGACGTCGCGCGGCTCCTCGTTCAGATGGTCGGCGATGCCGAGTCTCGCGACCGCGGTCAGCGAAAACGAGAGCATCTTTCCAAACAGCAACTGCATCACTACCGCATCGGGCGGCAGAGCCTCCGGCTTGGGCGCGGTCGATGAGCTCATAAATCCTCCGTAATGGTGAAAGGGCGCGCCGCGCCGGGTGAGCGGAACCTCGGTTTGAGACGGCGGGCTTTCGAAAGATGATAAACGGTCGCCGGGCGGCAGTCAAATTTCTTCCGTCGCGGCGATACTGTTCATGGACGCTTGAGGAATCTGAAGTAGAAAGCCAGGAAGACCAGGACAATGCCGAGATTCGCCGCCAGCCGTTCCCAGAATCGGGTTCGGAAGAACGCCAAATCTACACCCACGATGATGGCTGCCATCGCCACCAGGTAAAGCACGGAAGCCGCCTGTCTGCCCATTTCCGTCCTCACGCTTCCGTTTTCAGGATATCAGCCGCGCGAGTTTTCGAGGGGAAGCTTCACGAAGAAGCAGGCGCCGGAGGTAAGCCCGGGATCCAGCCACAGTTCGCCGCCGTGATCGAGCACGGTTTGGCGCGATAGCGCGAGCCCCAGGCCGACGCCGTTCTTCTTGCCGAAGCTGGCGAAGGGCTCAAACAGGCGGGTACGGATATCGGGCGCGACGCCCGGGCCCGAATCGTGCACTTTGACGACGACGCTCGCGCCGCTCGAGTCCGCTGCGATGTGGAGCGATCCGCCGCCGGGCATCGCGGTCAGCGCATTGTCGATCAGGTTGAGAAACACGCGCTCCATTCGCGCGCGCTCCAGGGGAAGCTCTATATGATCCGGCACTTCGATGCTCACGATGACGGCGTGCTGCTCGGCCGCGGTGGCGTAGGTCTCATAGGCGGCCGACACGATATCTTTCAGGCGGCAGATTTCCGAGGGATGACTTTTTCCGCGGCCGACGTCGACCAGTTCCTGAAGCAATTCCTGCACTCTTCTCGAAGATCGATAGATGTTTCCGGCCAGGCGCTGCACCTGCTGCGGGGAAAGCTCGCCATCGATCAGCATTTCCGCGCCGCCGTAAATCGCGGCGAGCGGGTTGCGCAAATCATGAACGATGGACGACGACAAGCGTCCGATGGTGGAAAGGCGCTCCTGGCGGATCAATTCCTGGCGGGCGTCGTGAATGGACGCGCTCATGCCGTTGAAAGCGAGCGCCAGGCGGCCCAGCTCATCGGAGCTGGTCACGGGAACGCGGTAATCGTAATTGCCGCGGGCGACCTCAGTCGCGCCGCGATCGAGCTCACGCACCGGTCCCAGCACCCTTCGCGCCAGCGCGTAGGTCAACACGATGCTGATGGCGACCGCCAGCACCCAGATCAACACGATGTTACGGCGCAGCATGGCCATGTGCTGCCGCGCCGCTTCAAACGATCGCAGAATGCGCAGCTCGCCGACCGGACGGCCCTTGACGTCCAATAGTGGCGTGCTCAGCATGCGATATTCCACGTTGCCGTAATCGACGCGGCGGGGCTGGTCAGCGGGCGCGGCGGCAGCGGCCGCGGCAACCGTAGCGGTCGCCGAAGGATCGAGCGTCGAGGCCACGGTCTTACCACCGGAGGCGAAGACGAACTCGCTGCCGCCGGTGGATTCCTTCAATCGCGCGGCGACGGCTCCGTCCACCGCGTAACCGGCCACCAGGACGTTCAGCAATCCGGTGGTGCCTCCGCCGGTCTGGACATACACCGGGGTCACCGCGATCTGATACAGATCGCCGCCGGCGGTCATGAATCCGGACGCCTGTCCTGGAAATGCGGCGGCCGCGTCGCGGACCACCGGCAAGTCTTCCTTGAGCGACCCCGCAAGATTGCCGCCGAGCGAGGCGATCACGCGGCCGCGCGGATCGGCCACCAGAAAGATCGCGTCGTCGCGGGAAATTTTGCCCCACAGCTCCTTGGCCGTATCGCGGATGGTGGCTTCGTCGCCGGTGCCGAAGGCGGCGCGCACATCGGACATGTTGCTCAGCACCAGGCTGACCGACGCCAGCCGCTCCGCTTGCGCGCGCCACAGCGAATCGTAGGCATGGAAACTGGCTTGCACTTCCTCATCGAGGCCCAGCGAGGTGGTGCGGACCGCGCTATCCTGCACGATCCATCCGGTGATGCCGAACAGCACAGTCACCGCGATGGAAGTGGAGAGCAGCGTCTTCCACAACAGCGACATGGGAAGCATGGGACGCATTCAATTTCCCCTGCCGTGATAGACCGGTCCGCTTTCGGGGTCCGCCGAATAAGGCAGGCCGTATTTATTCATGTGCGGAATCGGCAGAAATCCAGCCTCGGAAATAACCAGCGGAGGCAGCGCGAGGCCGGACGGCGGCACGGTGATGCGGCGGTCGAGCGCCCGCAGCGTCGCTTCGGTGGCGCGCTCATGAAATACGCTGAGCTGATAATCGCCGGGAGGGACGTCCGGAATGGTGAATACGCCATCGCGACGCGTAGTGGCGAAATACGGCGTCGCGAGCACCACGATCACCGCGCTCATGCTCGCGTGGATGTTGCAGAACACCCGCACGATGCCTTCGCGCGTAAAGCGCACCGCGCGAGTGGAACCGGGCGGGTACAAGCCGACGTCGAAGATTTGCCCGCTATAGCTCGAAAAAGCGTTGTGAAAAATGGGATCGTAGTTGGGAAAATCGACGCTGGTCCCCACCGTGATGGCCAGCAGGTGCGGCGAAAAGGTCTTATTCTTCTGGACCATGGTGGCTTTCGACGGCTGCACCGGCACGGCCGCGGCCCCGGCGGGCTTCAGCGAAATGACCACGCCCGAATAATCCATGTGCTTGCGGACCGCGGGATCGCGCGAATCGCGCAGCTCGACGTGGCCGGTCACGGATTGCGCGAAGAGCGTGCCGCTGCACGCAATGCTAAAAGAGATAAGCCACGGCGAGATCATAGTGATTCAACAAACGATTGGGCTCGAACACATAGAACGTCCGCGCCTGCGATGCTTCCAAGCCTAGCAGCAGATTCGGCCCGATCCGGTACATGGCATTTCCAGCGTAGATGAAATTGCGGTGAATATCGCCGGTCAGCAGATCCGCCACGCGGTCGTTTTCTTCGCCGCCGAAAAAGTTGAAAGTCAGGCGTTTGGTGGCGAGATAAGAGAACTGGCCCCAGCCTCCGGCGGCATGAACCGGCACGATCAGCTCGGGGTTGAAAAAGGTGAATCCCTGACGCAAGCCGCCGAGCCCGGCGGCATTCTGGCCATTGAAAAACGATCCGGTGAAACGGAACTTCGCGGCGGGTTGAATCAGCCAGTCCAGCGCGAAAAGCCGCGAGGGAATGGAGTATCCGAATACGTGCGTGCTGCTGACATGAAAGCCGGGAGCGATCTCGACGCGGGCCACTTTGCCGAACTTATGCCACAGCTCGAAGCGCCCTTCGAGGCTCGGGCGGGCGGAGGTGGCGAGCGTGCTGTAATTCGATCCGCCGCGGCTCGCGAGCGTCGGCTCGCTGGTCTGATAGACGCCGAGTTGCGCCACAACTCCGCTTTGCGTCCCCAGGCCGAAACGCTGTTCGACGCGCATCTGTGGCTGCCACAGCCACAAGTTGCCGGCGTCGGTCAGCGGCGAAATGGCGACTTCCGCCAGCGAATCCGGATCGCGCGGCGCGATGATCGGCTTGTCCTGGCCCACCATGACGCTGGTGTTTTTCCAATCGATGCGGATCGCTCCGGTGCGGACCCGGAACAGGTGATTGAGAGAGCTGCTGGTGCCTCCGAAGAAATCCATGTACACCGAGCCGTTCACCTGGCCGCCGCCGAACACGCGCGGACCTTGAAATTCGAGGCCCAGGATGCTCTGGGCCAGGCTGCCGCCGCCGATGGTGTTGGTACTATCGGCCGGCGAGGCGATGAAGGCGTCCTGCTGGCCGTTGTTGGCGCGTCCGTTCAGGAACGCGTTGAACAGCGCCATGCCGGTGATGGTGAGCGGGAATTTCTGCGACGATTCCACCTTCGATTGCGCCTGCTCCTCGATGCGATGCTGGTTGACCTGGACCTGTTCGTCGATCGGAGGCGCTGGTGCGGGAGCCGGCGTCGGGGCAGCTTGGGGCTCCGCGGGAGCGGCGGGGCTTCGCGAGGCCAGCTCCTGCCGCAGCTCGCGGACCTCGTTCGAGAGCTCGCGATTTTCCTGTTCCAACCGCGTTCAGGCGATCGAGTATCTGCTGGATGTCCGACTTATCCTGCGCCGAAACCATGACGGGGAGAAAAAGGAAGACCAAAAGCCGGGCTTTAAACCTCATAAATGAGCTGCTCCACTTTGCGGCGCACTTCGGCCGGCGAATAGGGCTTGGCGAAAAAGGCATCGGCGCCCAGAGCCCGCAAACGTTCCGGCGTCGAGGGATCGGTGTCGCCGCTGACTACCACGATGGGCAGGCGATGACTGCGGGGCTCGGCGCGAAGCTTTTCAATCAGCGCGAATCCGTCCATGCCGGGAAGATCCAGATCGGTGATGACCGCGCAGATCCCGTTGGCGTCCAGAAAGGCGATGGCTTCCTCGGCGGTCTCGACCGACCGCACGGCCAGGTCCGCCATGGGAGTCAAGGCGATTTCCAGAGCGACGCGACTCCATTCCGTATCCTCGACGATCAGCACGGTTCGGGGCATTGCGGCAATCTTCTACGGAAGGAATCGATAGCCGACGCCGTGCACGGTAAGGAAGTGGCGCGGGGAGGCGACGTCGGGCTCCAGCTTCTGGCGCAACCGCACGACGTGCGCGTCCACGGTGCGGGTGTTGGGGAACGATTCGTAGCCCCACACGGAATTGAGGATCATGTCGCGGGTCAAGGCGCGGTCGGGATTTTGCAGGAAATAAGTGAGCAGATTGTATTCGGCGCGAGTGAATTTGAGCTCCTCGCCATGCTTCATGACCACGCGGCGGGTGAGATCCACTTCGACGTCGGCGAAGGCGATCACCTTGTTGTCGTCGGCGGAAGTGCGGCGCAGCAGCGCATGAATGCGGGCCAGCAACTCCCGCGTGCCGAACGGCTTGACCACGTAATCGTCGGCGCCGATTTCCAGCAGCAGCACCTTATCCATCTCATCGCCGATGGCGCTGAGCACGATGATGGGCGTCTTCATATTGGCCGCGCGGATCTGCTTGCACACGTCGATTCCGCTCAACCCGGGCATCCTCAGGTCCACCAGGACCAGGGCGGGCTTCAGCGCCAGGGCCTGTCGAAATCCGGTCTTGCCGTCCCCGCAGAGCACGGCGCGAAATCCTTCCTTTTCGAGCAGCAGCCCGATGGTGTCGCGCAGGTTGACGTCGTCGTCAATGACTAAAACTGTTTGCATGAATCTACCGCTATGTTACGGCGTTACGTTAAGAATCCACCCCGCCTTTACAACAATTTTACATCCTGCGGACGTTCTGCCCCCAACGATTTAAAAAAATCCGCTGGCGATGTCGAGAATGGGGGTCCCGGCTCCGACTTACGGGTGAAAGAGCACGGAGCGGTGCTAAATACGGAGCGGTGCTAAATACGGACCGGTGCTAAATTCGAGAGGAGAAAACGCTATGAAGTACATATTGATGATGAACTGCCCACGGAACGGCTATGAATCGTTCGGATCGTGGCCCAAGGAAGCGATTCACGCGCACATCGCGTTCATGAAAACCCTCAACAAATCGCTGCGCGAATCGGGCGAGCTGGTGTCGGCGGAGGGGCTCGCGAGTCCTCAGGAAGCGAAACGGGTGCGGGCTGGCAAGGACGGCGCGCCGGTCACCGATGGCGTGTTCCCGGAGACGAAAGAATTTCTGGCGGGCTACTGGATTGTCGACGTCGAGTCCGCGGAGCAGGCATACCGGATCGCGGCGCGCGCTTCGGCCGCACCGGCCGCTGGCGGGGTTCCGATGAACATGGATATCGAAGTCCGGCAGGTGATGAGCGGTCCGCCAGACGACCTGCTGTGACGCTCGAGGATTTGCTGCGCGAGCTTGCGCCCCAGGTGCTGGGCGTCACGGTGCGCCGTTTTCGGGATTTCGCGGCCGCCGAAGACGCCGTGCAGGAGGCGCTGCTCGCCGCGGCGACGCAGTGGCCTGGCGAGGGCATTCCGGATAATCCACGAGGCTGGCTGATCCACGTTGCCACGCGTCGCATGACGGATCATGTGCGCGGCGAAATCGCCCGCAGACGCCGGGAGACTGAGGCGGCGGTGGAAACGTCGGTCGAGTCCAACACGACTGAGGATGACTCGCTGATTCTGATTTTCATGTGCTGTCATCCGGCGCTCAGTCCGTCGTCGGCGATCGCGCTGACGCTGCGCGCGGTGGGTGGACTGACCACGGCTGAGATCGCCCACGCTTTTCTGGTCCCCGAAGCGACCATGGCGCAGCGCATCAGCCGCGCCAAGCAGAGCATCAAGGATTCAGGGGTCCCGTTCCGGCTGCCAGAAAATCAGGAACGGGCGGCGCGGCTCCGGCTCGCGCTGCACGTGCTCTATCTGATCTTCAACGAAGGCTATGCCAGCAGCGGAGGCGAACAGATGCAGCGGCTGGAGCTCGCCCGCGAGGCGATCCGCCTGACGCGCGCGATGTTTCAATCGCTGCCGGGCGATGCCGAGGTGGAGGGGCTGCTCGCCTTGATGCTGCTGACCGACGCGCGGCGCGAAGCGCGCACCGGCCCGGACGGCGAGCTGATCCCGCTGACCACGCAAGATCGATCTTTATGGGATCGGCGGGAAATCGCGGAAGGGGTCGAGCGCATTAGTTCAGCGCTATCCAAAGGATCGATCGGACCGTATCAGCTGCAGGCGGCGATTGCGGCGGTTCACGACGAAGCGGCGCGCCCGGAAGATACGGACTGGCCGCAGATCCTGGCGCTCTACGACCTGTTGAAGCGAATGAGCGACAATCCGGTGGTGATGCTGAACCACGCGGTGGCGGCGGCGATGGTCCATGGTCCCGCGGTGGGATTGGAGCTGCTCCATCAACTGGACACCGACGGACGGCTGGCGAATCATCATCGACTGGCGGCGGCTCGGGCGCATCTGCTCGAAATGGCCGGCGATCATCGAGCCGCGATCGATCAATTTCAACTGGCGGCCGCCCGGACCGCCAGCATTCCGGAACGAAACTATCTGATCACGCAGGCGGCGCGATTGCGGGAAAGCACTGTTCCAAAAATATAAGACGCAGGCCGGGAATCCGCGCTAGTGGCCTCCGCCGGTGGAGTGACCGGCTTTGGCTTTGTCCACCATGTTGCTGACATCGCGGAGCATGGCCTGCGAATCCATCACCACGCCGGCGCGGATGGTGTACTTCACCGCTTTCACCTGTTCGGCCTGACCGTTGGCGGCCTGCCGGGTCGCGCCAGTGCCGTACATCACTTTGAAATCGTCCAGAGGATTCTGCGTCAGCACCACCAGATCGGCGGTGTAGCCCGGACGGATCGCGCCCAGATGATGATTGCCGAGCGAAACCGCGCCGACCTCGGTAGCCGAGTGCAGCGCTTCGAGCGGACTGAAGCCGGCCTGCTCCAGCAATTCCATCTCGCGAATGGTGGCGAAGCCCCACAGGGCATAGATGGATCCGACGTCGGAACCGACGGCCACGTTGCCGCCGCGATTCTTATAATCGTTCACGAAATCCATCCAGCGGTGGTACATCTGCGCCCAATCGCCTTCATTGATGGAGGTCCAGTGATAGAAGTACGAACCGTGGCTTTTCGGATTCGGCTGCCAATGCGCCATCACGTCGGGCATGGTGAAGTGCTCATGCCAGGGCAACGCCTTGGCGCGCTCCAGGTCGCGATTCGCTTCGTAGACCACCATGGTGGGGACCATGGTGAATCCGGTGCGCGCCTGAGTCTGAAGCAGCGAATCGATCACGTCGCCGTGCAGTTTGTCGAGATCCGCCTGCAGCCATACCGCGCCGGTCTGATAGAACCGCTCCGGCTCGCTCGAATAGTTGTAATCCGGCGGCAACTTCTGGATCTGGCGATCGGTGAAGGACGATTCGGCGTAGCCGTAATGATGCTCGATGGTGCTGGCGCCTTCTTCGGCGACGCGCACCGCATTCATGGGATAGACCGCTTCCTGTGCGATGTGCACGGCGAGTCCCATGTTCTGCTTGTGGACTTCGTCGGCGACCACCTTGAAGATATCGGGATATTCGCCGGGAAGGCCGGCCATCTTCACGCCGTCGACGCCGAGCGCCTTCCATTCACGGACGATCGCGGCGGCGTCCTTGGCGGTCGAAAAGCGCGGATCTTTCGGATTGGCCCGCCAGAACGGAAACACGTACATACGCGGACCGATTTCTTTGTTCGCGGCGATGCGGTCGCGTTCGGCCACCATCTGCGCCGGAGTCATGTTGCCGATGTTGAAGGTGCGTACGGTGGTGACGCCGTGGCCGAGGAGCAATTTGTATTCGTACTCCAGCGGAATGCCGGGGCTGTCGTTCAGATGCATGTGCATGTCGATCAGGCCGGGGATCACGTACATCCCTTTGGCATCGATCACGCGTCCGCCAGCCGGCGCGGCTTCGCTGGCAGCTCCATCGCGACTGCGCGAGACGGCGTCGGCGGCGACCACCTGCTCGATGGTGTCGTTCTTCACGATGATATCGACCGGACCTCGGGCGGGCGAGCCCGTGCCGTCGATGATGGTGGCGTTGCGAATAATGAGAGTGCTGTATGGGCCGGCGGCCTCGGGCCCGGACTGCGCGGCCAGCGGCAGCGCGATCGCCGCTACCATCAAGCCTCGGCGGAGAAAACAGGATACGGTCATCCTTTTACCTTAGTCCCGGTTTCGTCGAAAATCCACCGTTTTCCGCATAAGCCATATGGCATCCTTGAACGGGATGGCTATGACTATCGACGATGAAATCCTGGCCTGCGAGGCCGAACTCCGCGAGGCCCAGCTTACCGGCGATGTCGCGACGCTCGACCGGCTGCTCGACGATGCGCTGCTGTTCACCGATATCGATGGAACTTTGGCCGGCAAAAGCGACGACTTATCCATGCATCGTTCCGGAAGATTGCGAATCACGCGAATGGATCCGGACGGGCGCCGCCTGCTGCACCTGGGAGCCACCTCGGTGGTCAGCGTACGGATGCGCGCCGAAGCCGTCATCGATGGCGCGCCGGTGAGCGCCACGCTTCAGTACACGCGCGTCTGGCACCGGCGTCCGGAGGGGTGGCGGCTGGCCGCCGGCCATATGAGCACGGTGGGCGGGTGAGGGATGCTAAATTTCCAGCATCTCTGCTATCATCCTGGGCATGGGAACCTTGTTCGCCGATCTTCGCTACGCCCTCAGGATGCTGCGCGCCAGTCCGGGATTCGCGGCGCTCGCGATCGGGGCGCTGGCGCTGGGCATCGGGGCGAACTGCGCGATCTTCGCGGTCGTTAATGCGGTGCTGCTGACGCCGCTGCCCTACGCCGATCCGCAACACTTGTATGAAATCGGCTCCGCCGACGATCATGGCGTTCACGGGGCATCGCTGGCCGATTTCGTAGCCCTGCGCGACCGCGGCGGCGTATTCGAAAAACCCTCGGTCGACCGTTTCTGGTCGTCCACGCTGACCGACGGCACCGGCGACGCGGAGCGGATTTATGGCCGGGCGCTTTCTTCCGACATGTTCCCTCTGCTGGGAGCCCGGGCGGCATTGGGACGGACACTTCTCCCCAGCGATAGTCAACCCGGCGCTCCGCACGTGGCGGTGCTGGCGTACCGGCTGTGGCGGCGGCGCTATTCGGGAGATCGCGGGCTGATCGGACGCGACATTCAGCTCGACGGTGAAAAGTACACCGTCGTCGGCGTGATGCCGGCGAACTTCGAATTTCCCATCAGCGTTTACGACCTGTGGGTGCCATGGACGTTCTCCGCGAAGGAACTGGCGAACCGCCGGGATCACGGGACCATCATGTATACCCGCCTGCGCTCCGGCGCGACACCGGCCCAGGCGCAGAGCGAGCTCGATGCTCTGGCGCACGCCGTCGCGTCGCAGTTTCCCGACGTCGAAAAGGACTGGAAGCCGCGCCTGGAACCCGCCAAGCTCGGGTCAGCGGATCAATATCGCACGCAGTTGTATGTGCTGCTCGGCGCGGTCGGATTTGTATTGTTGATCGCGTGCTTGAACGTCGCGAATCTGCTGCTGGCGCGGGCCGAAGCGCGACGCCGGGAGATCGCGGTGCGGATGGCGCTGGGCGCAGGACGCTGGCGGCTGATTCGGCAGATGCTCACTGAGAGCCTGTTATTGGCGGGGTTGGGAGCGATCGGCGGAATGCTGCTGGCGTCCTGGGGAGCGCGGGCGCTGATGGCCTGGTTCCCGGTGCACGCGCCGCGTCCAAAGCTCGAATACACCGGCGCCACCGGAATCGTGTTCGTGTTCGCGATCGGCGTCACGCTTGTCGCGGGCGTCGCGTTCGGCCTCGCGCCGGCGCTCCAGCTTTCGCGCGAGCGGATTCACGAAGCGCTGAAAATCCGGCGATTCCGGCTGCGCGGGTTCCTGATCGTCCTCGAAACGGCGCTGTGCCTGATCCTGCTGGCGGGAGCGGGGCTGATGCTGCGCAGCTTCGCGAAGCTGATGGAAGTGCGGCCCGGGTTTCAGGCGGAACATGTCCTGACGGTTCAGGTGCCGATGCCGAGTTTCCTGAGCGCCGCCGACTCATTCACGTCACGCAAGGAAGTGGAGACGCACCAGGCGTTGGAGTATCGCGATATCATCGACCGCATCCGCGCCATGCCCGGCGTGACGTCGGCGGGGATCACGACCGTGCTGCCGCTGGGTCCGGTGGCGGTGGGAACGCAGGCCGGATTCGAGGGCGATCCCGATCCGAAGCAGGATCATCGGGCGCAGTTACGGTCAGTGAGTCCGGAGTATTTTCGCGCGATGGGGATTCCGCTGCTGGAAGGACGCGCGTTCAGCGACGGCGATACGGGCACGGCGCCGGAGGTGGCGATCATCAACGATTCCCTCGCCAGGAAATATTGGCCGCGGGAGAGCGCCGTCGGGAAGCACGTCAACATGTCGGGACTTCCCCAGGGGCCTTGGTATGAAGTGGTCGGCGTGGTCGGCGCCATCCGGCATCGCAAATTATCCGACAATCCCGAGCCCGAGTTGTATCGCCCCAACATGCAATACCTGGGACCCGCGTTCGGGGCCGCGATCGTGGTCCGGGCGACCAGGGATCCGGAACGGCTCGCTCCGTCGATCCGGGCGGCGATCCGCGCGTTGTATCCAAGCCAGCCGATCGGGGACGTCAAATTGATGGCCGACATCGTTGCGGATTCGGTTTCCGCGCCGCGATTCTATACCAGCCTGCTGGCGGCGTTCGCCGCTGCTGGCGCTGGCGCTGGGCTTCGCGGGAATCTACGGAATCATGTCCTACACGGTGGCGCAACGGACCAGGGAGGTGGGAATCCGGATGGCTTTGGGGGCGACGCGACCGGCGGTTCTCAGGCTGATCCTCGGGGAGGGACTAGGGCCCGTCGGGGTGGGAATCGCGGCTGGGCTCGCCGGGTCTGCCGCGCTGACTCGAGTGATCCAGAGCCAGCTTTATGCGACTAAACCCGGCGATCCCGAGACGTATGCGGTGGTATGCGCGGTGATAGTGCTGGTCGCGCTGACCGCCGCGCTAGCGCCTGCCGCTCGCGCCTCGCGGGTAAATCCGATGATCGCCTTGCGGGAAGAATGACTAACTTCTTTCGGCCTTATGAATAATCTTCCCGGAGAATTTTCTCAGGTCCTGAAGCCGCGCCTGAGGTAAACCCCTTACGCGGCGACACTGCGGAACAATGAGAATAAGTGCTTCGGAGTGAACCAGCGCGGGCTCCAGCGGGAGTCCCGGTCGAAGCGCACGCGGACATAATAGCCGAGTGTTTCTTCGAACGTGCAGGCCTCTACAGTCCCCTTTAAGTAATTCATTCCGCAAGCGATGCGGACTTTCGAGCGACGCTGCAGCGGCGTTTCGGTCAATACCACGGCGCTGCGCTCTCCGATTTCTTCAAGGTTCCCGTAGAGGCTGATCGATGGTCCACCGCAAACGCGAACAAGCTCGGAACATAGATGACGGGTATCGGAAGAATGAGGCAACATGCCTTATGTGAATGCAAGTACTATGCCAGGATGCGGTACTCGGCGGCGAGCCGTACTAAGCGAGCTCACCCACCGAGCGCGTCATGAATCGCCTCAGTATTGGCATTGGCGACGGCGGTAGCGATCTCAGTAGCGCGATCCTCGAGTTCGAAGGCGGGCGCGACCTGATGGAGCAGCCCCCAGGCGAGGGCTTCCTGTGTCGAAAAGATACGCCCGGTGATGCCGATTTCCAGCGCGCGGCGATTGCCGATGGCGCGGGCTATGGCCCGGTAGGCGTGGCGGTTCCACCGGCCTTCGCGAATATCGACCAGTCCGAAGCTGCTGCCTTGGGCGGCCACCGCAATGTGCGCGTTGGCGAGGATCGCCAGGCCGCCGGAAAGCGCCACGCCCTGCACCGCGACGATGAGCGGCTTGGTGAGGCGGTCCCGCATGGTGAACAGAAGGTCGTCGTCTTCCTCGACCCCGGCACAAAAGACCTGGCCGTCGGCTTCGAGCAGGATCGCGCCGGTGCCGGGATCGGCGGCGGCGTCGGTAATCTCATGCAGCAGCGCGCGGGCCGCGGCCGGATCCAGAACGTTGCGCTTTTCGGGGGCGGCGAGCGCGATCCGGCACAGCCGTCCGTCCTGTTCGATGCGCAAGCTCATAGCGTCTCTATCGCCAGATGCTCGCGATTTCCATAGGCGCAGGCGGCTTCGAAGGCGAACGCCAGCACGCGCCGGGTATCCAGCGGATCGATGAGCGCGTCGACGTGGCCGCGCGCGGCCGCATGGCGCGAATCGAGCCAGCGCTCATAATCCGCGCGAGTCTGTTGCGATGCGCCGCTGCAATTCCTCGGGCACCGGCTCGCCGCTGGCTTTATATTTGGCGAGCTCCGGTCCGTGGACCGCCTGCACGGCGGAATCCCCTTCCATCACGCCGATGCGCGCGGTGGGCCAGGCGAAGCTGAAATGCGGATCGAAACCCTGGCCGGCCATGGCGTAGTATCCGGCGCCGCTCGCGTGATTGAGCGTAAGAATAATCTTCGGCACAGTGGCGCAGGCCATCGATTCGACCATCTCCGCGCCAGCGCGAATGATGCCGCCGCTCTCGGCCTCGGCGCCGACCATGAATCCGGAAACGTCCTGCAGATAGAGCAGCGGAAGATTGCGGCGCTCGGCGTTTTCGACGAAGTAGGCCACCTTGCGCGCCGACTCGGTATAGACGATGCCGCCGATGCGGGGCCCTCCCGGCGTTTTGAGAAACCCGCGGCGATTGGCGATGACGCCGATGGCGCGTCCATGCAGGCGGGCGTTGGCGCAGATCATCTCCGGCGCGTGGCCGGGCTGAAATTCCAGATAATCGTCGGCGTCGACGATGCGCGCGATCACTTCTTCCACGTTATAGGGCAAGCGATGATCGGCGGGCATCAGGTCGTACAGGCCTTCGGCGGGCTTGGCGGGCATCTCGCCCTTGGGAACCGGAGCGGGCTGGGGCAATTCGCGGACTTTCTCGCGGATCATTTCGAGACAATGGGCGTCGTCCTTCGCGGCGTAATGCGCGACGCCGCTGACGCGGGTGTGCAAGCCGGCGCCGCCGAGAGATTCGGCGTCCACCACCTGGCCGACGGCGCCCTTCACCAGGTTCGGTCCGCCGAGCCCCATGAAACTGGTTTTCTCCACCATGATGATGACGTCGGAAAGCGCGGGCAGATACGCGCCGCCGGCGATGCACATGCCCATCACCGCGGAAATCTGCGGGACGCGCAGTTTCCGGCGCATCAGCGAGTTGTAGTAAAAAATCCGAGCCGCGCCGTACTGGCCGGGAAAGATTCCATCCTGATAGGGCAGATTCACGCCTGCTGAATCGACCAGATAGACGATCGGCATGCGATTGCGCATGGCGATTTCCTGGGCGCGCAGAATTTTATGGATGGTCTCCGGCCACCAGGCTCCGGCTTTCACGGTGGCGTCGTTGGCGACGATCACCGAGGGACGTCCTTCGATGCGCGCCAGGCCAGTCACGACGCCGGCCGCGGGCGCCTGTCCATCATACTGGTCATGCGCGATCAGCAGGCCGATCTCCAGAAACAACGTTCCCGGGTCGATCAATCGGGCGATGCGCTCGCGCGCGGTGAGCTTTCCTTCCTTGTGCTGCTTTTCGATTTTCTTAGCGCCGCCGCCGGCGCGGAGCTTATCTTCCAGCTCCTCCAATCCGGCGACCAGCGCTCTCATATGATCTGCTGTCGTTTGGGTCACTAATGCTATAGTAGCGTCCGAGTCATGCTTGGGATCGATCAGCGCACCTTCAAAGTATTGTGGACTTTTTTTCTTTTCGCGCTGTTGCTGGTCATCGTTTTCTTCATCGGGCGGGTGCTGATTATTTTCGCGCTGGCGCTGCTGTTCGCGCACCTGCTGTATCCGGCGGTGAATCTGATCGAGCGCATCACGCCCGAGCGGATTCCACGGACGGTCTCCCTGACCTTCGTCTATGGGCTGATGGTGGCGGCGCTGGTGCTCACCGGCATTCCGATCGGTTCGCGGGTGGCGCGCGAGGCGCAAACTCTCGCCCAGAAGCTGCCCGCCGCGCTCCAGGGCGATCCCATGACGAATCTGCCCATGCCCGGCTGGCTCGAAACCTTCCGGCCGCAGGTGACCGGATTTGTTCACGACCAGCTATCCGATCTGGGCCAGACGCTGGTGCCGACGCTGTCCGCGCTCGGCACGCACGTATTGAGCGGACTGGGCATCCTGGTGGCAGCGATTCTGGTGCCGATTCTGAGCTTCTTTTTCCTGAAGGACGGGCAAGCGATGCGCGAGGCGATCATCGACAGCTTCGACGCTCCCCGCCGCGATCTGATCAGCAATATCTTCGGCGACATTCACCTGCTGCTGGCGCAGTATATCCGCGCGCTGGTGCTGCTGGCGGTGGCGACGTTCACGGCCTACTCGATCTTCCTGGCGATCACCGGAATGTCGTTCCCGTTATTGCTGGCTGGATTCGCGGCGCTGCTGGAATTTATTCCGGCGGTGGGACCGTTCGCCGGCGCAATCGTGATTATTGTTTCAGCGCTGCTGTCGGGATTCCCGCACATGATCCTGCTGCTGGTGTTTTTGGGAGTGTACCGGATTTTCCAGGATTACGTGTTGAATCCTTACCTGATGAGCTCCGGAGTGGAATTGCATCCTTTGCTGGTGCTGTTCGGGATCCTGGCCGGCGCGGATCTGCTGGGTATTCCCGGAATGTTTTTTTCGGTACCCGCGATGGCCGCGTTACGGCTGATCATCATCCGGCTGCGGCGGCGTCAGGTGCGGCCGGAAATGCTTTAGTCCGTCGCGGCGGCGACGGCCACTCTGCCGCGCGCCCGCTCCACGACGGCCGACCGCAGCATCATCACCGCGGTATAGACCACCACCACGATCACCAGCCACGCGACCACTTTGAGCGACAGTGAGCGCACTAAAAATGCAGCGAGCAAAACTCCGGGAATCCCGCCGATGGTCAGTCCCAGGGCGGCTCTGAGGTTGTAACTCCCCTCGCGAATGAAGCGCGCGCTGCCCACCGGCATCAGGAACGCGCAGGAGCCCATCATGATGGGATACGCGGCTTTCGGAGTCATGCCCATCACGTAAATGATCATCATGCACGGCGCATAGAGGCCGATTCCGAGAGTCATCAGCGCGCCAAGCACCGCGTTCGCCAACACGGCCAGCAGCAGCTTCACACCGGTGAGTCCCAACAAATCGCCTCCGCCGGGCAGCAGCTTCAGTTGCGAGGCGAGCATGATGGCGGCCGTCGCGATCAGCGCGAGGCCCATGCCCACCTGGATGTAGCGCCTCGGCCACCGCGACACGATGCCCGCGCCCAGCCACGCGCCGACCACCGACGCCGCGATCATCGACGCCAGCGTCTTGACGTCCACTTCCACCACCGCGATGTAAATGAAGGCCTGCAAAATCGAAGGCAGCGTGTGACCGACGTTCAGCGTGCCGGGGATATGCTCATCGGGGACCAGTCCCCACAATTTGAAGAAGGAGGTCGTCGTGGCGTACGAGCCGATGCCCAGAGTGTCGAAAAAATTGGTGACCAGGCCGATGCCGACGCGCCGCAAATCGGGCGAGGTCCGCTCCTTTTCGCCGCGGAGCAGCGAAACGACCCACACCACCACGTAGCTTGCGGTAAAGATCCCGAGGGTGATAAATAATGCCGTCTTCATGATGCGGTCACCGGATTGCGGAGCACTCCAATCCCTTCAATTTCAACTTCTACAGTATCGCCGGGATTCATCTTCTTCGTGCTGCCGGGCGTGCCGGTGTAAATCACGTCGCCGGGTTCCAAGGTGACCCACTTGCTGATGTAGCTGACGATGAACGCGCAATCGAACATTAAATCCGACGTGTACTGCTTCTGCACCGTTTCGCCGTTAATACGCGTTTGAAGCAGCAGGTTGCCATAGTCGAGTCCGGTGACGATCGCGGGACCGAGCGGGGCGAAAGTGTCGGAGCCTTTGGCGCGCCACCATTGCAGGTCTTTTTGTTTGCCATGCTGCCATTCGCGGTCGCTGACGTCGTTGCCGCATGTGACGCCGAAGATCGCGGCCGCTGCTTCTTCCGGCGTGACGTTTTTCGCTCGTTTTCCGAGCACCACGACCAGCTCGCCTTCCGAATGGACGTTGGTGGAATCGCGCGGCAGCACGATGGGTCCGCCGGGATCCTGAATGGAGCTGATGGGCTTATAGAAAATCTCGGGCTGCTCGGGCGCGGGCCGTCCACCGAGGTGGCTACGATAATTCAGGCCGACCGCGAAAATCTTTCCAGGAATCAGCGGCGCGAGCAGATTTACCTTGGCGAGCGGCACGGTCGCGCCCGTCTGGACGTGCGCAAACAGGTCGCCGCGCAGTTCGCGGATGGTGTCGTTTTCGAGAATGCCGTAAGAAATGAGGGAGCCGGATCGGTAGCGGATGAAGTGAGTCACGTATTTTCGCTATTTTATAGCATGCTGCTCTCATCATGAAATTCATACGCTTCGCCCATCAAGGACAGATCCACGCAGGAGTGGTCACGGCCGCCGGAATCACGCCGGTCCCCGAGATTAACGCGCGACTTGGCTTGCGCGTTCCCGACGATCTGCTGGCCATCATTGAAACGTCGGCCGACAAGCAGATCGGCGATATCGGCAACGTGCCGGCGATCGCTTTCGATCAGGCGACGCCGCTGCTGCCCTACGATGTTCCGCCGAAAATCTGGTGCATCGGATTGAACTACCATCAACACGCCGAGGATATTCAAGCGGTCCAACCGGAGGAGCCGGGCAGCTTCATGAAACCGGCGTCGTGTATGTTTCCGCCGGGCGGCGAAATCGTGCTGCCTCCGCCGGAGGTTTCGAACGACGTCGATGCCGAAGGCGAGCTGGGCGTCATTATCGGGAAGAAATGCCGGTTCCTGAAGGCCGAAGACGTCCGCGATGCGATCTTCGGCTACACGACCACGATGGACCTGACCGCGCTCGACGTGTTGCGCAAGAATCCGCGGTACCTGACGAGGGCCAAGAGCATTGACACGTTTTTCAGTTTTGGACCCGTGCTCGTAACGGCGGATGAGATCGCCGACGTCTCCCAGTTGGAAGTGATCACGGAACACAATGGCGGCATCTGCTCGCGCGATTTCGTGAGCAACATGAAGCATTCTCCGTACGAGCTGGTGCGGTTCCACTCCCAATTCATGACGCTCTATCCGGGCGATCTCATTTCGACGGGGTGCCCCAAGGGAGCGCGGATCAAACGCGGCGACCGGGTGGTCGCGCGGATCGAAGGGGTGGGGACGCTCAACGCGTCTGTGAAATAAGCGGCCGAATTACCAGTATCGGAAGGAGTCTCGAACTTGGCGGCGGGCTTCTTCCACCTGCCGGCGGACTTCCATCTGGGCGCGACGCAATTCCCTACGCACTTCCATCCGGTCGCGCTGGGCATCGATGCGGGAGCGAATCGCCTCCCGCCGCGCTTCCCTGATCTCGCGACGTGCGTCGTTCCGCATCTCATTCCGATAACGGTGCGCATCGGCCCGGTCTTGCCAATCGGAAGGGCAGGTCCAAGCGGCGAACGCGGGGGTGACCAGCAACAAAGCTGCCAAGGCAAATTTCATGCGATGAAGCTCCTTTGATCGAGTATTACGGAGTTTCGCGGAAAAGGTTTCAGTGAAAATTGAAGGCCAGCCAGACGATCAGCCCGACGGCACCAGGAAGCAGCATTTCCATCCAGTTACGGCGAATAAACTGAATCGCGCGGGACAGTTCCTTGCGCTCGGCGGGCTCGACCTTTTCGGCGGTGGGCTTCTTTGAGGATAGCGACGACGCCAGGCGCGTCCGCAGGCTCGACGGCATCCCGTTCAGCGCCCGCACGATTTCCTCGCGGCCGCGGCGGTCCGCGATCAGGATGGTGGCGGAGTTGAAGCTATTGGTGGAATCTTCCAGTTCCTTGCGCAGCCCCGGCGGAACCTCGTTCACCGAACGAAATACCTGCGTCTTCCCGCCCTTGGCGATGAAGATGGTCGACGTCTTTACGGTGACGCGGTTGCATGCATCAGTCCCTAAATCGTCGGCCGCCGGTTTGTCGCGGCTCCGCTCATCGTGGAGGCATCCGCGCCGGTTCCATCGATCGCCGCGTATTCAACGTCACTTCGATAAATCCCAGCGCGGCTTTCGAGAGCGCCTTGTCCTTCCTATAGATTAGTCCAATCTGACGCTCCATGGGATCGGGCCCCAGGAGATGGCCGCCAGCGTCCCGGCCGCCACTTCCTCGCGGCAATGCGCGCCGGCGACGAACCCGACGCCGAGCCCGGCCAGCACGAAGCGCTTGATCATCTCAGTGGAGTCGAGCTCCATCGAAATCCGCGATCTTCTTCCACCGGTTCGAGCCACGCCGCGAGCGGCTGCGCGTGGTTCCGGTCTTGGGCACCAGCAGCGGCATGCCCGTCAGATCCGCGGGAAGACTGCTGCTTTTGCCGGCCAAAGGATGATCGAGCTGGCACGATGACCTTCATCTCATCGGCGTGGATCTTGACCACCTGTAGGCGCTTCTCCTTGACCGGGAGCTGGGCGATGCCGAAATCGGCCTGATTATCGACCACCGCGTCGACGACGCGCGATCCGAAGGACCGGTCGACCAAAATCTGCACGTTGGGGAAACGCTTTTTATATTCGAAGAACACGCGCGGCAGGACGTAAATGCAGGTGGCTTCGTTGGCCGCGATCACCAGTTCGCCTCGCGGGACGCGCTCCAGTTCGTTGATCGTGTTCTGCGCGCGGCGGCGGAGTTCGAGAATCTGTTCGGCGTAATCGGCGAAGATCCGGCCGGCGGGGGTCAGCGCGATCTTGGTTCCCAGGCGCTCGAACAGCGACGCGTTCAGCTCCTGCTCCAGCTGGCGAACCTGCGCGCTGACCGCCGGCTGCGTGCGGAAACAGGTCTGCGCCGCCTTCGAGAAACTCTTCAGGCGCACGATTTCCAGAAATGTATGGAGCTGATCGAGGTCCATGGGCCGCCGCCGGTTATTTTCCCGTAGTAGTCTATTGTGCCACTATATTGAGTTGGAACCTGTCTCGCACTTCTTCTACTCCGATCGGCTGAAACTCCAATTTTGGGACTGGGGCACCGAACGGCAAGCCGGCGATGATCCTGGTCCACGGCGGGCTCGATCATGCCCGCAGCTGGGACTGGGTGGCTCGAGCGCTGCGCGACGACTATCACGTCTATGCGCTGGACTTGCGCGGCCACGGCAACAGCGCCTGGGCTCCGGGAGCGCTGTACAGCGTCGCCGAGCACGTCCTCGACCTGTCCGCGCTGGCCGATATCATCGCGGATTTTCCGGTCACCATTGTCAGCCATTCGCTGGGCGGGATCATTTCGCTCATCTATGCGGGCGTATATCCGGACCGGGTGAAGAAGCTGGTCGCGATCGAAGGGCTCGGGCCGCCGCCGACGCATCGCATTCATCGCCCCGCGTCGGATCGCATGCGCGAATGGATCGGAGCGATTCGCAAGCTGGAAAATCGCAGCCCGCACAGTTACCCGAATCTGGCGGCGGCGGTCGCGCGCATGAAGGAAGCGAATCCGTTTCTATCGGACGAAGTGGCCGAGCATCTGACGCTGCACGGCACCAACTGGAACGCCGACGGCTCCATCATCTGGAAGTTCGACAACTACGCCCGCATCTTCGCGCCGTACGGCATGAACATGGACGACATGAAGGAAGTGCTGGGCTGCATCACCTGCCCGACGCTGCTGTTCTGGGGCCGCCAGAGTTGGGCCACCGACCCGGAAATCGACGGCCGGGCATCGGTCATCAAAAATCATCGCCTGGTGAAGGTCGACAAGGCCGGCCATTGGGTGCATCACGATCAGCTCGAAATTTTCCTCTCGGAGACCAAGGCGTTTCTGGCGGAGTGAGCGGTTGCGCCGCCCGCCGATTCCATTTAATTGGTCGGCTGCGATCGCGCCGCTACCAGCCGCCGCACTGCCGGCGCAATCTGAATCAGCATCTCCGCCTTTGGCTTCGCGTCGTTATCGATGGCCGCGAGCATCGCCTGAAAGCGGGCTGCGTCGGGACGTTTCGCATCCAGCGTCTCTAATCCGATAGAGCAGATCTCCTCCACTGCGCGGGCCACTTCGACATCCTCGGCCAGCAGCGGATTTTTCGCGAGCAGCGGCGCAATGTCGCGAGCGTTGTCGCGCCAAGCCGTAAGCTCCCGGCGAATCGTCGACGAATCGGCGCCGGCAATTACGCGATCCACGTCATCTGCGAACACCCGTGCCGCATCGCTTTCCGGAGCAATCGAATCCACTAATCGATTGAACGCCGTGTCACTTCCATATTTCCGCGAACGATGGCGAGTGTAGCCCTTCATCGGCTCGAGGACGCTCGCCAGCACCGCCAGGTGCGGAGCGTAATCGCCGGCCAGCCGTTCCTGCATCACGCGGATTTCCTCGCGATGCTGCAGGCCTTGTTCTTCTAACCATCTACTGGTTACACCGAGCCTACGGTACATCGACGCGACGTCGGTTACGCTCTCGGGCGACCAGAACCGTTCCGCGATCGCCGCCATACGCGGCCACAATTTCGCGTCGATATTTTCGAGCGTCGCCAGTTCCTCCCACATCGCCGCCTCGCCGCCCAGTACCCGCTTTTGCTGCTCCGGAGTCAGGTCCGAGCCCTTCAATGGATCCACCGCGTAATGCTCGGCGGCGCTGTGCATCAGGTCCAGGTAATATCCGTTCGATAAGATTCCGGCGTACCCTTGGCGGGCCGCATCGGCCAGCGATTTCTGCCCGCGCCAGGATTGAATCACGATATTTTTCGGCAGATCGGGATGCAGAATTTCATCCCACCCGATCATCTTCTTATGATGTTTCGCGACGATTTTCTGCACCCGCCGGTTGAAATAAGCCTGCAGCGCGTTAAAATCGGCGAGCTTGTGTTTCTTCATGAACGCTGCGATGTGAGGATTATTGGCCCAATCGCCGCGCGGGGAAACTTCGTCGCCGCCGATATGAAAATAGGCGTCCGGAAACAGTTTTGCCATCTCGCCGATGAAGCCGTCAAGGAAGCGATAGGTCGATTCCTTGGTCGGGTCCATGGTCGCGGGAAGCACGCCGGGTTCGCGCACGATCTCATGCGGCCCGGCGCCGCTCGCCAGATTCGGATACCCCGGAAACCAGCTCGCCGCATGGCCGGGCATGTCGAATTCCGGCACGATGCGCACGCCGCGCTCAGCCGCGTACGCGACGATTTCACGAATCTCGGCCTGCGTGTAATACAGCCCGTCCGAGCCTTTTTGTTGCAGTCGCGGATATCGCTTGCTCTCGACGCGAAAGCCCTGATCGTCCGACAGATGCCAGTGCAGCACGTTCATCTTCACCGCGGCGAGCCCGTCGATGGTGCGCTTCATCGCATCCACGGAAAGAAAATGGCGCGACACGTCGAGCGATAATCCGCGCCATTCAAAGCGCGGCTGATCGGAAATATCGACAGAGGGAATGGAAAATCCGGTGGATCCGATCCGGACCAGTTGGAGAAATGTTTCGAGCCCGCGTAGCGCTCCCAACGGCTCTGTCGCGATCAGCCGCGCGCCTTGCGGATTGACCGTCAGATGATAACTTTCATCGTCGCCAAGCTTCTGAACGCTCTTCTCTTTTCGCTCGACCACAATCGATAACGCCGGGCTCGCGCTGTCCGACAACACTTGGGAAACGGGGATGCCGGTCTCGCGAAACAAGCGGTACAGCGCGCGCTCCGCGCCGTTGCGCACCCGCGCGTCCGAGGCTCCGGAGCCCGATAATGCGCAAGTGAAATTCGAATCCATGACCAGTTCGCCCGCCTGAGGAGTGACTTGAGCCGGCCACGGCATCAACGGAAGTTCCTGCGCGCACACGAGACTCGCCAGCGCGCAAAGCAACAAGCTACGCATGCTTTGTTTATACGTCAAAAATCTCTATTGCCCGATTCAGGCTTTCGATCGGATCGCGCCCCGGCGCCGGAGAATATTCGTGCGCGACGAATCCGGTATAGCCAAGCGCGGCGATAGATTCGGCGATAAAGCGGTAATTCAGCTCCTGAGTCTGATCGATTTCATGGCGTCCGGGATTGCCGCCGGTGTGAAAATGGCCGATCCACTGAAGGTTTTCGCGGATGGTGCGCACGACATCTCCGTCCATGATCTGCGCGTGATAAATGTCGAACAGCAGCTTCACGCGCGGAGAGTTGACGCGCTGCATCACGCCCACGCCCCAGGCGGTGTGGTCGCACATGTAGTCCTTATGGTCCACTTTGCTGTTTAGGATTTCCATGCAGATGGTGACGCCCTGGTCCTCGGCGTGCGATTTTACCCGATTCAGGAACGCCACGCAGTTGTCCGCTCCCTCGGCGTCGGACATGCCTCTGCGATTCCCGGAAAACGTAATCAGGTTGGGGACGCCGTTGGCGGCGCACTCGTCCAGAGCGCGATGCATGGAAGCTTCGATGCGCGTGTGATTCTCCCGGCGATTCAGCGCATCGGAAATAGTGCCGCCGGGCCCTGACGGATACATCGCCGGGGTGAGGCCGTATTGCTTCAGCACCGGCCATTCCTGGGGACCGATCAGGTCGAATCCGCGGCAGCCGAGCCGCGCCGCCTCGCGCGCCATCGACTCCATGGCCATGCCGCGCCCGAACGCCATCTTGGTGACGCTCTGTTTCAACCGCCCCTTGCGGGACGGAGTTTGCGCGGCGGCGCCGCCGGCGGCGAGGGCAGTCACAAACTCCCGGCGTCGCATATTTGTTTATCGTACAGCGGGTTACCGCGATACGCGCGACGGCGCCCTTCGGGCCAGCCGATACAATCTGGGGCGAGATGACGAACACACTTCTCGCCATGCTATCGACCGGCGCGTGGAGACGCGCGCCCTCCGAGCACGATCCGCGTTATTTCCGATGCTGGCAGCGCGTTTCGCTCGCCTTGCAAGAGGCGCTGCGGCAATGGATTCCGCAAGTTTATTTTCGCGACGAATCCCGCTTTGAGGATCGCGAAGACGCTTACCAGGTGCTCGCTTACGCCGCGAGCCAGCCGTCGCACGGGGAGGCCCGCACGGAGTTCACCTACGACGTCGCCGATCGCGCGACGCTGGGACTCGCGCTGCGCAATACCGGCCGGAGGATGCAGGCGGTGCTCGGTCCGGTGGAGCTGCGTCTTCGCGCCGGCGGCCGTCCCGAGTTATCGCGGCGCTACGCGCCGGTCTGGTATCTCGACGTGCTGGTCGCCGTTAGAGCGCGGCATCGCCTGCTGATTGCCCTGCTGGCGGCCGAATCGAAGTTGATCGACGTCCTGATCGACCTGGGCGCGGTCCGCGACGATGAGGCGGTAAAGCGCTTCGAGCGGATCGCCAACGCGGCCCTTCGCAGCGTGGCGGGAACCGATTTTCGCGAGCTGATCCCGCGCATCTTAGCGGAAGCGACGCGGATCCTGGAGGAGCAGCGCCGCTTCCAGCACTCTTTCGACGGAAGGACTTTCGAGGGCGATCGCGCGCGAGCCGCGGGGAGCCCACACGGCGGGATCGGTGGTGAGAAAGATGGAGACGACGGGCGTTCCGACGGCGGCGGCCAGATGTCCGATGCCTGAATCGTTGCCGATGAAAATGCGCGCGGTGGAGATCCAGCAGGCGAGGTCATACAAATCGTCGAAGCGCGTCGCGCCTTCGAGCAGCTCTTCCGGGCCGGCGGTCCACTTGACCGGCATCGGCAGGCGGCGGGCGAGCTCCTGATAACGATCGAGCGGCCAGTTCTTCTTCGCGCTCCCCGAAAAGGGATGAATGACGGCGAAATTCTCGCGCGCGGCGGCGGGGACGGCTATTTTCGGCTCGCCATTGAAGGGAATCGGGAACGCGGGGAAGAAGGTGAACGGAAGATGGGCGACGGCCTCGCGAAATTCGGCGCGATTCGATCCGTACCAGGAATAAATCGAGTCGAACGATTCCAGCGGCGCAAGGCTGGCGTGATCCACGACGCCCACCAGGTCTAGCCCTGTGTCGGCGATCGCGCGTGTGCGGTCGGCGAAGCGGATGAGGGGCAGCACCGCTCGTGGCGCCCAGACTTCGGTATATTCCGCGCGCGACGATTCCAGTTGCGGAAGAGAAAGAATCACATCCCCGATGGCGCCGGGACGAATCAGCAGGCGTCGCAAGTTTACTTCAGCCCGTAAAGCTTGCGGGCGTTGTCGCGCAGGACCATTTGCGCCAGCTCCAGCGCCCGGTCGCGAGTGATTTCGTTGTCGCGCATCATGCCGGTCAGCGCGAGTCCCAGGGCTTCGCGACCGGTCTTATCGGCGATGTAGCCGGCCTCTTCCCAACCCGAATCCGGCGGCGCGAAAGGATAGGCGTCGGTGGCGTACAGCACTTTTTCGGGTACGTATTCGAGCCACGCCCGAATCGTTTCCGAAACGTCGCGCGGATAATTCATGAAGGTCTGCTCGGAAAAATCGGTGTAGCAATTCGGCTTGGTTAGCAGCGCGGTCAATTGCCGGCCGAACGGCCAGCCGCCGTGAAGCAGGACGAAATTGGTCTTGCGCAATGCGGGATCATTCAACAGCGGCTCCAGCAGCATCGGATTCGCGCCCGCGACGTTGAAATATCCGCCGCCGCCCGCCGCCGGCGTGGATGTGGACCGCCATTCCCAGCCGGCCGCATTCGATCGCGATGAATCGGAAAATATAATCCTGGAGCGCCTTGTAATCGCCCGCGCCGGTGGAATAATCTTTTTCGGCGTCCGCCTTCGAAGGATTGCCGATGTCGAGCGTCCGCAGATACGCCATCTCGAATTTCTCGGCGACGGCGCCCGCTTTCTGGTGACGTTCGAGCGTGGCGCGAACCACTTTATCGAGATAATCGTCGAGCGTGGCGGGTTTCGCCGCGACGCCGGATTCCGCGTAATAGCGCTTTAGCAACTTGTCTTCCAGCGCGAAAAAGGATTTCTGATCGGAGTTGCGGATCAGCGAATCCGTCGGCAGCGGATACATCAACGCATCGGCGAAAGGCACCCACAGGAACCGCGGCGAGGGCAATCCCGGACCCAGCGCCACGCGATTGGCGAGCATCGTTTCGATATGCAACTGATCGAGAACTTTGACTGCGTAATCCTGCCCGTAGGTGCTCGCGGCCTTGGCCTTATCGCCATTAAAGATAGCCCGATGCGCTTCGAGCCGTTCCGGCGATCCAGGACGGTCGCGAACCGGATCGGACTGCGGCTTCGAGAGCTTCCACCGGCAGCGCATCGTATTCGGTATCGGCAGCCTCCCCCGGCAGAGTGGGACGAACGGGATGCGCGTGATTGTCAATCGCCCTGATGTCCGCGATCGCGCGCGCCAGTTGCGGATCGACGCTGGACCGTTGGGGAGCCGGCGCGCAAGCCGCGAGAATTAGGAACAGGGTCGCCGGGAATCGCGGATTCACCGCATCATTCTAGCAGCCTTATATCCTGGCGGCGTTACTTCACGATTTCGACCGGCATCGAAACATCCACGGTCTTGGGCGGCAGGCACATACGGTTCGTGCAGGCCTGGTAGCGCAGCTTCCCGGTCAGCATCGACTGGCCGACGGGAGCGTTCGCCGGGGCCTTGAATTTCGTCACGATCTGAAAGTCGCCGGTGTAGACCGACAGCGGTTTATCGGAAAAGCGTACTTTTCCATCTGCGGCTTGGGATAGACGATTTCGGTCCGCCTGCAGCGCGCCCTGCGCCCAGGTTAGCTTCAACGGGATCAGGTATTCGTCCGACGGTTTGTTGCTGTTGCAGTGGTAGCCCTCGCGCAATTCCACCGCGAGCGTGGCTTCCGCCGTCGCTCCCGCTTTCACCTTCACCGTGGGAGGAGTGACGCTCAGGACGTTATTTTGTCCAAAAGAAAGCAGGGACGCCCACAGCAGCAGCGGCACGCTTTGACGGAGTCTTGCTGTCGAGAAGATTGAGAATTTCATTCTGATATTCGCCCTTGCTGACCAGGCCTTCATGCTTCTGCGCGATGCGGCCGTTGCGGTCGATGATGAAGGTCGTCGGCAAAGCGTCGATCCCGCCGTAAAGCTGCGACAATTCCTCGGTGCCGATCACCACGCGGTAATTGATCTTATGCTGGTCGACGTAAGGCTTCACGGCTTTCCATCCGTCGTCGTCGAGCGATACGCCCAGCACTGCGAAATCACGGTCCTTATAAGCCTGCTGGAAATCGATGAACCATGGAATCTCGATCTTGCAGGGTCCGCACCAGGTGGCCCAGAAATTGAGCAGCACCACTTTGCCGCGATAATCCGACAGCTTGACGGTCTTGCCGGTGGCGTCCTTCAAGGTGAAATCCGGCGCGGTGTTGCGGTCCTTTTCGGCCTTAACAGCAGCGTGCGACGTCATTGTGGAACAGCCGGTAAACACCCCGCCGGCCAGGGCGGCGGTGACCAGAACCAGGACACAGGATCGCGGGCTCATACTTACATTGATTATATAGAGATCTCGCCGGTCGCAGGAAACTTCTCGCCAAACCAGGCCTGGCGAAGCTGCCGGAATTGCCCCGGAAGAGTGAATTCGTCATGCCGGCGCAGGCCGGCGTACAGGCAGGCGCCCGAATCGCAGAAGCTTTCGCAGGCGTAGCGGCGCCATGCAAGGGTGCGCCTCACGGGATCGGACCGTTTCAACTGGAGCTTCAGAAGTTCCGCGCTCCAGCCCAGCTCGCCCGGAGCTCGGCAGCGCATCTCCGACGCGATGATCCCTTCGTAACTGCGGCGGGTCGAATTCGCCAGACGGACCCAGGCGAAGTGAAAAATCTCGTGGACCAGAATGCGCTCGAACTCGCCGCGGGACTCCAGCACCTCGGCATCGAGCAGGATCAGACGTTTCGGGATCGAGGCCGCCGCCAGATGCGGACCGAGCGATGGCCGCACTTCCACGCGTATGGGCCGGCCCACCAGCCTGGGCAACATTATTTTTTCGGCGGAGCCTGGGTGCTGGGAATGCTGGTGAATCGCATCAGCAACTGGGGATTGTCGATGGTCGGCTTAAATCGCTGCTGCAACGCCTGCAATTCCTGCTGCAAATGCTGCTGCCGGATTTCCTGAATGATGTTCTCGGTCACCTCGGTCATCGGCTGGAAGGTGCGCTCTTCGGCTTGCAGAATGTAGAAGGCGACATTACCGATGCGAATCGGCTCGCTCACTGCGCCCTGTTTCAGCGCCAGGGCGGCCTTCTTCAGGTCGGCGGGATACGCGCTGGTTGGCTTGATGACGCCGAACTCCCCGTTCGACGCCTTGGACTCCTGATCCTCGGAATATTCCGCGACCAGCTTGCCGAAATCCGCGCCTCCACGAAGCTGCTTCACCAGATCATCGGCGATCTTCTTGGCGTCCTCCTCGGAACGGTCGGTGGTGCTGTGGGCGTTCGCGAGCGCGATCTTCGCGGCTTTTTCCAGTTCCTCGGTAGAAGTTCCGGTGGCCACCAGTCCGGGCTTGAAGGCGATCTTGATGTCCTTCACCTTGACTTGCTCGAAGCGGGTTTTGTTCTTGTCGTAAAACGCGACGATGTCTTCGGTCTTGACGTCGTAGTGATTCCGCTCATAGGTGGTCATGGCCTGGAACATCATGTCCCGCCGCTGAATCTGCAACTGCTCTTTCCAGGGCGTCTCGTCGGCGAGCTTTAATTTCTCAGCCTCATCGGCCAGATGTTGCAGGACGTAGGCCTGGGCGATTGCGTCCTGCGGATTCTGCCGGAAATAGTTGTAGAACGCCGGCGGCGAATAGTCGAGCAGCCGTTGAAGCTGGCCAAAGGTCAGCTTGTTGCCGTCGACCGTGGCGACCACTTCATCGGGCGAAACGCCGGCCGTGGGAGCTTGGGCGCAGAGTATAGCCGCGGCGGCGGCGAAGAGTACACAGAATTTCATTTGGAATCCTCTGGACGCAGGCAAATCTTTCTCAAATTTAACACGGGCGCGCGAGTTCAGGAAACGCCGCGCTATAGTAGCGGGAAAGTGAACCAGCGGATTCTACTGGCTGTCGCCGCGCTCGCGGCCGGCGCGTGTCAACGCTTGCCCGACGCCTATTCCCTGCCCGCCCAGGAACCGCAATTCGTGGGATTCAAACCGCACGTGGTCCGAATGATCAACATGAACGACCCGGACGCCGGGGCTCATTTCGTGCGCGATATCGAGCCGGATCCGGAGACGACCTGGCGCTGGGCCGGGCAGCGACCAGCAGTGAAAATCAAGGTCACCAGCGCGGCCAATCTGAAATACATCATCGACTTCACGCTGCCGGAAGTCACCTTTCGCGACACCGGTCCAGTGACCCTTACCTTCACCGTGAATGATCAGGTAATCGACCGGGTCCGTTACGACCATTCCGGGCAATATCACTTTGAGAAGCCAATCCCGGACGGGATGTTGAAGCCGGAGAGCGACGTGATCGTCGGCGCGGAAATCGACAAAATGTGGACGTCCAAGACCGACGGAGCGCGCTTCGGATTCATCATCACGCGGATGGGGCTGGCCGAATAAATGCTACAGGCTCTGGCGGCGTTGTTCGGGGCGGCGATCACCGTCGCGGGCTGTTACGCGGCGGGCGCGCTGCTGATCGCGCGAGTGACGCGAGGCGTCGGAACTCCGCTCAAGCGCTTCGAGTCGATTCCTCTGGCGTTCCTGACCGGCGCGGCAGCGCTGCACTTGCTTGTCTTCGCGACGCTCGCGCTGCGGATCGGATACAAAGGCGTCTGGCTGGTCCTGCTCGCGGCGCTGATCTGGGCGGGATTCAAACTCCCGCTTGCCGGACGCGGGCACTCACTTCCCACGTCGCTCAAGATCGGATTCGGCGCGGTCTTCGCGGTCTTCACCGCGATTTATTTTGTCAACGCGTGGGCGCCGGAGATGAGCCCGGATGGGTCGGGCTACCATTTGGAATTCGTGGCGCAATTCGTTCGGGCGCATCGCTTCGTTCGCCTGGACAACATGTACGCCGCGCTCAGCGAAGGGATCGAGACGCTGTATGTTCCGGCGTTCGCTTTCGGCCGCCATTCGGCCGCGGCCTTGGTGCATTTCGCGTTCCTGGTGGCGCTGGCGATGGCGATGCTCGCCTACGGACGAAGAATCGGGAAGCCGTGGGCCGGCGCGGCGGGGGCTCTGCTGGTGTACTTGAGTCCCGTGGCCGGTCGTGATGGAACGGCCGCTTACAACGACGTCGCGGTAGCGGCGATCGCGTTCGGCGTATTTTACTGGCTAGAGATATGGGATGAGCGGCGCACAATGGGGCTGTTGATCCCGGTGGGATTGCTGGCGGGATTCGGCTACGCCGCGAAATACACCGCGTGCCTGCTGGTGTTCTACGCCGTGGGATTCGTCGCCTGGCGCGCGCGGAAAATCCGGCCGGCGCTGATGGTTGCGGGATGCGCGGCGGTCATGATCGCGCCCTGGATGCTCAAGGATTGGGTGCAATATCGCAATCCTGTGGCTCCGTTCGCGAACGAGGTTTTCCGCAATTCCTTCTTCCATATTTACGAAGTGCAGGACTGGTCGGCATGGCTGCGCCGCTACGACATCGCGAACCTATGGACCCTCCCCCTCGACGTGACGGTTTATGGCGCGAAGGTCCAAGGGCTGATCGGACCTGTGTTTCTATTGGCTCCGCTGGCGCTGCTCGCGCTGCGATTTCGCGAAGGACGCCGCCTGCTGCTGCCCGGCGTCCTGTTTCTGGCCGCGTATTTCACCAACATCGGAGCTCGATTTCTGATCCCGTGCCTGCCGTTTTTCGCGTTGTCGATGGCCCTGACGATCGCGTCGTGGAGCGGCGCGCGGGTGCTGCTGGCGCTGCTGGTCGCCGCCGACGCCTTCGCGTCCTGGCCATGGAACATCAAGCTGTATTCGAATCCCTACGCGTGGCACATCCAGGCATTTCCGCTGGCTGCGGCGCTGCGAATCGAGTCGCAGGAAGCGTATCTGCGCGCGCATCTATGGGGCGACGACATCGTCCGGATGGTGGAGTCGAATGTTCCACAAGGCAGCCTGGTGTATTCGAGCGAATCGTTCGCGACCTCGTATACCTCGCGTAGAGTCGTGATCGGATACGAATCGGCGTTCGCCAATTTGCTTCGCGACATGCTATCCATGGGCTTCACCGGGGATTTCCAGCCGACCGACGCCGCCATTTTCCATTTCGCCGAGCGAAACCTCCGGCGGATCCGCGTACTTCAATCGGCGCAGGGCGCCTACGGTCAGATGTGGGACGTGGATGAGCTGCGTTTCTACGATCGCGGCGCCGAAGTCCCGCGTAAGCCGGGATGGCACATCCGCGCGTGGCCCAATCCGTGGGACGTTGAGTTGGCTTTCGACAATTCCGAGGCGACGCGCTGGCGCACCTGGGAGACCGCCGCGCCAGGCGATTTCATGGAAGTCGATTTTGGGGAGCGGACGGCGGTCGACGAGGTGGAGATCGAGACGTCGAATCAATCCACCTGGCCCATACGGCTCGAAATCGAAGCTGGGGTCAAGGCCGGGGGATGGCAACCGGTCACCGGCCAGTTCAAGTTTCAGGTCCACACGTTTCGCGGATCGATCCGGCGGCAGGCGACATACGAAATGCACCGGCGCGGGGTCGAGTACATCCTGATGATGGATTCCACCTGGGGCGCGGCGGATCTGCGCGACGATCCCGAATCATGGGGCTTGAAGGCGGTAGGACGAGCGCGGGTTGCGACATTATATAAGGTGCTGCCGTGAAACTATTTTTGGGAGTAGACGGCGGACAATCGAGCACCACGGCTTTGATCGGCGATGAGTCGGGCCGCGTGATCGCGACCGGCCACGCCGGACCATGCAATCATGTGGGCGCGGCGGAAGGTCGCGCGCGATTTCTGGCCGCGATTGGCGGTTGTCTGGACGACGCAGGCCATCGGGAGTCGCGCTTCGAAGCTGCCTGCCTCGGCTTCAGCGGCGGACCGGAAGACAAGGACGCACTGACGCGGGAAATCGTCCACGCGGAGAAATATCTGATCACCAATGACGCGGTCATTGCGTTGGAGGGCGCGACAGCGGGCGAGCCCGGAATCGCGGTCATCGCCGGGACAGGCTCCATCGCGCTGGGAAAAAATCGCAGCGGCAAGACAGCGCGCGCCGGGGGATGGGGCTACGTGTTCGGCGACGAAGGCGGCGCTTTCGATATCGTGCGCCTGGCGTTGCGCGCGGCGCTGCGCTTCGAAGAAGGCTGGGGCCCTAAATCGGCTCTGAGGGATGCCCTGCTCGAAGCAACTGGCGCGCGAAGCGCGGACGATCTGCTACATCGTTTTTATACCGACCAGTATCCGAGGGCTCGGGTGGCCGCGCTGGCATCGTTGGTGGATGAGGTCGCGCTGGCCGGAGACGCGGTGGCGGGAGAAATTCTGCAAGCCTCCGCGCAGACCCTGGCGGCGCTCGCTGGAGCGGTCCGCGGGCAACTCTTCGCCGAAGGCGAACCGGCCGCGGTATCGTATGTCGGCGGCGTATTCCGCAGTAGAATGCTGCTGGAGCGATTTCGAATGCTGGCGGAACTGGAATACGGAAATCGGGTGGCGCCTCCGGCCTTCGCACCCGCTGACGGCGCGCTGATCGCAGCGTATCGGCTGGCGGGCATGTCCTACACAGTTCCAGCCGCGCGGGCAAAAGAAACGTGAGAATATAACCCTATGGCATTACGGCATTTTTCCTACATTTTGTTTTGCGCCATTCCCCTCCTTGCCCAGGAAAAAACCATGTTTCCGCCGGTACGCGGCACGCGGGAAATGATCGGCGCGGGAAACAATCTGGAGGTGGAAGCCGGGTACCGGATTCTCGAACAAGGCGGAAATGCGGTGGACGCAGCGGTGGCCGCGGTGCTGACGGCGACCGTTACCGAACAGGATCACATCGGCCTGGGCGGCGAGATGCCGATGATCGTCAAGATGGCCGGCAAGCCGGTGGAAGTGGTCAGCGGCGTGGGGCTCGCGCCGGCGAAGGCGACCGTCGATTTTTACGAACATCGCAAAGCCGAGCCTTGGGAAGAAGGCCGGACCATCCCACCGATTCCGGGCGTAGGCATACGCGCGGCGATCACGCCCGGCCTGGTCGACGGACTGCTGCTGGCGCTTTCCAAATACGGAACCATGTCCTTCGAGCAAGTTGCCGCGCCGGCGATCGAGCGGGCGCAAGGATTTCCGATCCCCGAAATTTTCTCGCAATACCTGGCGATGGATGAGCGGGTTCTGAAATTCTTCCCGAGCTCGATGAAATTTTATTTCCCCGACGGCAAAGTCCCGCAGCCGGGCCAGATGGTGCACATGCCCGATCTGGCGCGCACGCTGAGCGATATGGCGGCCGCCGAGAAAAAAGCGCACGGCAATCGCGCCGCGAAAATTCAGGCGGTGCACGATTATTTTTATAAAGGTCCGGTGGCCAAGAGAATCGCCGCGTTCAATGAACAGAATGGCGGCTTAATCAGCTATCAGGACATGGCCGGATTCAAGGCCGACGTCGACCAGCCGCGCACCACCGATTACCGCGGATACACCATCGAAAAGCCCGGCTTCTGGACCCAGGGTCCGGTGATGCTGGAGGCGTTGAATATTCTGGAAGGCTACGACCTGAAGGCCATGGGTCACAACTCGCCCGAATACCTGCATACGGTGATTGAGGCGGTAAAGCTCGCGTTCGCGGATCGCGACCGTTATTATGGCGACCCGAAATTCAGCAAGATTCCGGAAGAGATTCTGCTCTCGAAAAAATATGCCGATGAGCGGCGTAAGCTGATCGATCCGCGGCACGCCTCGCTCGAAAGCCGGCCGGGGGATCTGAAAGCGTCGGCCGCCATGGTTTCAGGAAAGGGTTCGGGCCAGGATCACGACACCACCTGCGTCGATGTAATCGATCGTTTCGGCAACGGAGTTTCGGTAACACCGAGCGGCGCGTGGCTGCCGAGCGTGATCGCCGGCGACACCGGAATTGCTTTATCGGTTCGGATGGATTCGTTCGTGCTGACGCCGGGACATGCGAATCAGCTCGCGCCGGGAAAGCGTCCGCGCGTCACGCTGAGCCCGACCATGGTCACCAAGGACGGCCAGCTATACCTGACGCTGTCGACGCCCGGCGGCGACAATCAGGACCAGGCCCTGCTCCAGGTGCTGCTCAACGTCATCGACTTCGGCATGACGCCGCAGGAGGCCGTCGAATCTCCCCGCTTCCAGACCGATCATTTTTATGGGTCGTTCGGGTATCACGAATTCACGCCGGGCGCGGTGAGCCTGGAAGGAAGATTCCCGGTCGCGACCGCGAAGAAGCTGGAAGATCTGGGACACAAGATCCACATGGCCGGCGAGTGGAGCAACGCATCGGCTCCGGTGGTGATCCAAGTCAAGGACGGCGTGTTGAACGGCGCCGCTGATCCGCGACGCAGCCGCTTCATTTTCGGCCGCTAATCGGAAGCTCGGGAGGCTCGACCGAGAGCCTGCTTCCCCGCGCTACAATTCATCAAATGAAACCCACGCTTCTGCTGTTGGCGATCGGCGCAATTCTGTCCGCGCAACCCCGGCCGAAATTCAAAATCGTCGAAGCGACGATTCCAGAGATGCGCACGGCCATGGAGCAGGGCAAACTCACCTCACACGATCTGGTTGCGCAATATTTAATCCGGATCGCGCTGTATGAGCATACGCTGAAGTCGGCCATCGCGATCAATCCCAAGGCGCTCGAGGAAGCCGACCAGCGCGACCGCGAGCGCAAAGCCGGACACGTCCGCGGCCCGCTGCACGGCATTCCGATCGCGCTCAAAGACAATATTCAGACCACCAACATGCCGACCACGGGAGGCGCGCTGGCGTTCAAGAATCTGATTCCTCCCTACGAAGCGACGCTGACTAAAAATCTGGAAGACGCCGGCGCGATCATCATCGCCAAAACCACGCTTTCGGAGCTGGCCAACTGGGTGGCGGGCAATCCCGATCCGATGCCGGCCAACTATAACGGCGTGAATGGACAGGGCTACAATCCCTACGATCCGCGCATGGACCCGCGCCCGGCGACGTTCGATGGCCGGCCAGCGCTGCAGACCGGCGGGTCCAGCTCGGGCATCGGCACGGCCGCGAGTTTTTGGGCCGCCAGCGTGGGAACCGACACCGGCGGATCGGTGATCAGTCCCTCGAACGCCAACATGCTCGCCGGGCTCCGGCCGACCATTGGCCGCATCAGCCGCTATGGCGTGATTCCGATCACGGCGGATCACGATACCGCGGGTCCAATGGCGCGCACGGTGACCGATATGGCGATTTTGTTCGGCGCGCTCGAAAGCCCTTCGCCCGATCCGAAAGACGATGCGACCAAAGCATGCACGCCGCCGCCCGGACGCGACTACACGAAATTTCTGAACGCGAATGCGCTGAAAGGCGCGCGCATCGGAATTCCGCGCGCGTTTTATTACACCGCCACGCCGCTGCCGGGGCGATCCGGCACGCGCGGCGGGCTCAATGCCGCCCAGTTGAAAGTGATGGAAGACGCGATCGCGGTGCTGAAAGCGCAGGGCGCGGTGATCGTGGATCCGGCGGATGTGCCGAGCTTCGTCGATCCGGACCCCGCCAAAAACTTCCTGGAATGGCCGTATTGTTCCGGCGCCGAACAGGCCAAGGGGCACGACGCCAACTGCTCCGTCAACTTCAAGTACGGCATGAAGCGCGATTTCAACGCGTGGCTCGAAACCCTGGGACCGAAAGCTCCGGTGAAAACGCTGACCGGGCTGCGCGAATGGAACCTGGCACACGTGAAGGCGGGCGCGATCAAGTATGGACAATCCCGTCTGGATATTTCGGATGAAATGGAGCTGGACGCCGATCGCGCGCGGAACGAAGCGGACGTCGCGAAAGACAACCTGCTCAGCCGGGATCGCGGCATCGACGGCGTGCTGAAGCAGTACCATCTGGACGCCATTCTGACCCCCGGCGGCAGCGGAGCGGATCTGGCGGCGCGCGCGGGTTATCCCATCATGGTGGTCCCGTTCGGTTTGGTGCCCAATGCTCCCACGCCCCCGTTTCCGCCGGGATTTGACGCGAAACCGGCTCCTTTCGGAGTTGGATTCACTGGAGCCGCGTGCAGCGAACCGAAACTGATCGGCCTGGGTTACGCGTTCGAACAAGCTTCAAAGAAGAGAATCGCGCCGCCTCAGTTCCCGTAGGGCACATCAAGAAATTACCATTTGGTTCGATAAACGCGCTGGATGTTGGGGGTCTGTGAATTCGAGCAGTTCGATCGGCGCGCCATTCTCGACGATGAACGCGACGCGGACACCGTCGGATGGGCTGTTCGGAGGAATCAGGATTTCGCGGCCGGCAAGCTCGGCGGAGAGGTCGGTCACCTCAAACGCGACGTGCGCCACTGTCCGGACGAGATCGGGAACCGGCGCGTCCTCTTCGAACCGCATCCACTCCACACCGAATTCGCTTTTCTGGTGACTGACGACAAAGAGTTTCAGATGCTTCAAGTGAGTCTCCCCAGGCTTCGATTCGGTAGTGGGGATCCCCACGTGGTGATACCGGCGCATCGTTTTTTCCTCCGAGAGCGCCGCGTTTGAATCGCGGCGAGCCATCCAAAGGCAACAACCCTACTGGGTCTAAAGTCAGGAGATTAAGTATCCATCTAATCGATGGGACCAGAAAACAGCATTCTCGAACGCTCTGCAGTCCAAACGCGGTTCTGCCGATCGATGTCCGTGGAAACACAGACAGCGACCATCGTATGCTTTTTGCTGGCGATCGTCGTCGGATACTTCACCGGCCGTGTGACCGGCATCCTCGACAAGATCAGATCCGATCGCGACTAAAATTCGGTGTCAGGCAGCGCGCCGGATCGCGTGATAAACAACCAGCACCACCACTGCGCCGACCACCGACACCACCAGGCTGTACAAGTTCAAGCCGGTGACTCCGGCCGCGCCGAACGTATTGAACAGCCATCCTCCACAAATGGCGCCGACGATTCCAAGCACCAGGTCCATCACCAGCCCCTCACCTCGTTTGTTGACCAGCTTACTGCCGATGAACCCGGCGACCAGGCCCAGGATGATCCAAGCAAATATTGACATAGCTTTCCTCCACTGACGACCATTCCGAACCTTCCCCGACTAGGGGCATTCGGTGCCGCTAGTATACTCTGTCCAAGAAAGGTGCGTCGTCCGTCAACTAGTCCATCACCATCTCGGCGACCTTGCTGGCTGGATCCCCGACGTTCTTCTCCAGATATCCCATGGCGGCCGCCTCAAAAGAAGTGCTGTGCAGAAACGCCTTGGAATAGGACTGCACCAGTTGGATGGCGTGCTGCATCGTTAGCGCCTCCTGATGACGCCCGGCCATTCCGATCAGCAGCGCGCGAAGGATCGCGTAATGCACCGCGAAAAGAACATAGGAGTGTGTCATCGACTCGCGGCTGGTGTCGATCTTAAACCTCCGGTCGGGAAGCCGGGAGCAATAGGGAAACACGGTCCTGAAAATATAGCTGATCAGATAGTTTTCAAAAAAGTGTTCATGACCGCGCAGGAACGGTTTCAAATAATGTTCGTCCGCGAGACTGTACCGCTCGGCAAGCTGTTCGATAGTGGATTCGGGCGTCCACTTCAAGCCGTGCATAAAATCGCGATAGCAGTCGAGAAACCTCGCCGAGGTGTAGTCGCTTCCGATGCGCGACACCACCAGTTCCAGCACCGTTTCCAACTGGAAAACCGGATTCGCCGGGCGTGCTTGCGCAGCCGGGATCTGTCCTAATTCTCTGAGGCATTTGCGCAGCACCGCCGCGGCGTCCGCGATCTCCACGCCCGCCAGCCGGTCGATCGCCAATCCCAGGTTGACGATGCGTTGCCACAAAGGAAGCGACCGCTCCCGGATGATTTCGATCAACAGGACCCGCACCGGATACAAGTGGCCGCCCGGATCGTTCGTCAGATTGTTCAGCGAGCCCGGACGATGGCCCGGATGGGGGTCGATGTGCTCGTGCAACATCATCGCGTCCGGATCGCTGAGAATCAGGCGCGCCGCCTCCGGACAAGACATATGCAGCGACCTTTCCACGGTATCGCCGATCACGTTCAGCACCCGCGGATATTTGCTGCACAGGTCCGCCAGGTAGGATTCGCCCAACGTCTGCTGAATCGCGCACAAGCCTTCGTCGAGCGCCGGACATTTCCCGGATTCCAATCGAAACCTGGCATAATCCTCCGGCGATGAACTGGCCGGATGAATTTCGATCAGGCTGCCGAGCGGCTTCCCATGCACCACATGATCCGGCATGCTTTGATATTTTTCGTAGGTTCTCTGATCGACCGTGACTCCCCAGCCGACGCAGCAAGTGTCCTCGCAATCGGCTCCAATGCAGTGAAATCGCCCGAAGTACTCGGGTTGACGCACCTTGCGCGCGTCTTCCGCGGCGGATTGGGGCGTATCAGCGGGGACCATATCGGATTGCGGATTTCTCAACGGGAAAAACGATTATACCCGCCGGATATCAATTGGAACCGGCTGGCTCGATTCTCAGCAGCGCGCCGTCTTCTTCGTCGGTCAGAACGTACAGCAGTCCGTCGGGCCCCTGCCGCACATCGCGGATGCGCTGCTTCAGCTCCGTCAGTAGCGATTCGCGCCGCAGTTCCTCCATTTTATTATTGAAGACCACGCGCTCCAGCCGTCCTGTCCCCGGAATCTCGCCGCGCCGCATGCCGCCGAGGAAGACATTGCCCTTCCACGCCGGGAAACGATCGCCGGAATAAAACGTCAGCCCCGACGGCGCGATCGACGGCAGCCAGACCACTAGCGGCGGCTCGATTCCCTCGCTGGCGGGAGATTCCGAAATCCGCGGACCGTCGTAATTGCGGCCGAAGCTCACCACCGGCCAGCCGTAATTCCTACCCGGCAGAATCACGTTGATCTCATCGCCGCCGTTCGGACCGTTTTCGTCGTTCAGGATCGCGCCCGTTTCCGGATTCATCGCCAGCCCCAGTTGGTCGCGGTGTCCCAGCGTATAGACTTCGGGTTTGTGCCCGGACTTGCCGACGAACGGATTGTCGTCGGGAACGGACCCGTCAGTGCGCAAACGCAATATCTTTCCGTAATCGCTGTTGGGATCCTGAGCCAGGTTTCCGGTCGCCGCGCCGGTGGTCATATAGATCATCCCGTCTCGGCCGAACACCAGGCGCGACCCGCCGATCACGTTGGTCCACTCGCCCACGAACAGGTCGCGAACATCCGTCAGTTCCGAGCCCTCCAGGCGGCCGCGCGCCAGCGCGATTGCCGATTGCCCGTTTTCTCCCGGCTTGGTGTAGGTAAGATAGACCAGCTTGTTCTCCGCGAATTTCGGATCGAGCGCGACTTCGAACAATCCCGCATTGCGCACCGCCAAAACCTTGGGCACGCCCGCCAGCGGTTGCGGATCGAGCTTGCCGTCATGGATCCTGCGCAATCGACCCGGGCGCTCCGTAACCAGCATGTCGCCGCCGGGCAGAAAAGCCACGCTCCAGGGATGCGCCAGACCCTTGGTCATCACCACCACGCGGATCTTATGCTGCTCCGCGGTATCGAAAATAAAAGGTCCGTCGCCGAGCGACACGTGCGGGATCCCGATCGGCGCGCGCTGTGGCGTCCGCTGTTGAGCGAAGCTAACTGGAATCAGGGCAACGGCCACCAGCAGGGCCGAAATCGAAAAACGCCGCATCGCGAAATGCTCCTTCAATACAAAATGGAAATCTTGCTCGACCCTATCACGTCCGATTCTCCGTTCGCAATGCTTTACTCGGCCCGCAGCACTCGATTCGGATCGCTGCGCGCCGCCCCCCGCGCCCATCGACGGTGCATCGGCCGGCACCACTGGGTAAAGCTGTGCGCGGACCAGCCGGCTCCGCGCGACCCCGATAATCGTGATCGGATCAGCCGTCCGAAATAGACCTGGCCCGCCTTGAAGGAAAATAGTGTCCGTGACCCTCAAGGCGAATCTGGATCAGATCATCGACCGCGCCCTCGCCGATCAGCGGATCGTCGGCGCGGTCCTTCTCATATCGCGCAACGGCGAGTTCGTTTACAAAAGAGCCGCCGGCTTCGCGGATCGGGAAGCTGGAATCCCCATGCGCGAAGACGCAATTTTCCGCCTCTCGTCTTTGTCTAAGCCGATGGTCTCGGCCGCCGCGCTAGCCCTGATCGAACGTGGACAACTCCACCTCGACGCCGCCATTACCCAATGGATTCCGGAGTTCCAGCCCTCCATTCCCGACGGAACCACGCCCGAGATCACCATCGGTCAGCTCCTGACCCACACCGCCGGTCTGAGCTATCGATTTCTCGAGCCCGACGACGGTCCCTACGCCCAGGCGAATGTCTCCGACGGCCTCGATCAGCCCGGCCTTTCCATGGCGGAGAACCTGCGCCGCATCGCCTCGGTCGCACTATCGTTCCCGCCCGGCACTGCCTGGAGCTATTCCGTGGCGATCGATATCCTCGGCGAAGCGATCGCCCGCGCCTCTCGCTCCCCGCTCCCGGATGCGGTCCGCCGCCTGGTGACTGCGCCGCTCGCGATGCCCGATACCGGCTTCGCCGTCACCGATCCTTCACGACTCGCCGTCCCTTATGCCGATGCTTCACCCCGCCCCGTGCGCATGGGCGAGTTGCAATCGGTCAAGCTCGGCTTTGGACCCGGATCCGTCCGCTTCGCACCCTCCCGCGCCTTCGATCTCGAATCGTTTCCTTCCGGTGGATGTGGCATGGTCGGGACCGCGGGCGATTTTTGGAAATTTCTCGAAACGCTGCGCACCGGCGGCGCGCCGATCTTGTCCAGCGAGAGCGCCCGCGCGATGACCATCCACCAGACCGGCGATCTTGGTCCCGGACCCGGCATGGGCTTCGCCTTCGGATCTTCCGTCCTTCTCGATCCCGCCGCCGCGCAAACTCCGCAATCGCCCGGAACCATCGCCTGGGGCGGCGTCTACGGGCATTCCTGGTTTGTCGATTTGTCGAAGGACCTCATCGTCGTCTCGCTCACCAACACCGCCATCGAAGGCATGTCCGGACAATTCCCGGCGCAAATCCGAGACGCGGTTTATCGAAACGAATCATGAAGTACTTTCCATTTTCGTCCCGGACTCTTCGAACTGAACCGGCATACTAAATATGTTCCGAGTCAACGCCGACACCCTGGAAACATATCTCGACTTCGATCCCATTCGGAAGCCCGATCTGCAAAACCTGGATAAGCTCATCAGAAAGTCCGCGCCGGACCTGAAGCGTTATTTCCACCAAGGCACGTCGGCTGGAGAACCGGGTATGCGCTTTAAACCGGGTATGCGTTTTAAGATGATCGGCTACGGAAAATCCTTCTATCGCGCCAACTCCGGCCAACCGGTGGAATGGCCGGTCGTGGGCGTGGCGCTCCAGAAGAACTACATCAGCGTTTATCTTTCGGTCACCGATGATGGCGCCTCGCTGGTCCAACCGTACGCCGGCCGGCTAGGCGAGTGTCGCATGGCCCAAAATAATTTCAGCTTCGTGAAGTTCGATGATCTGAATGTCGCGAACGTCTCGGCACTGTTCGCCGCCGCGAACCGGATATTCAACGCGATCCGGCACGCCGGCGGTTTACGTTAACGCTCAGTGCCTGTTGTGCTGATCCTGAAATTGCTTCAGCCGGACCACATCATCCGCCAGCACCTCCCGATCGCGCCCCGCAAGCCGGTCGTCGTTCGAGGACTTCCGGATGGAATCGATCACATCGTTGAGGATGCCGTTATCCCACCGGCCCTGATCGAAATCAGCCTGCAATTTCGTCAGCTCTTCCTTGGTCCGCTGCAGACGAGCTCGCTCTTTATCGCTGGCCCGGACCGCGCTCCAGGTATGGTCCAGATCCGTCCTCACATTCATGAAAACGTGAGGCCGCCAACCTTCGCCGCGATAGCGATTTTCGCGCTCGTGATACCAGTCCTGCGCCATGGCGCTCAACGCCAGCGCCGCAAGAAGTATAAATGCAGTAAAAGTCCGCTTCATGTCACATCCTCCACCACCATTATCGCGAAGAACCTCGCGAAAACCGGTTTTGGATCGTTGCCACGCGGGAGCCCGCCGCCGATCACTTCGCCGCGTTGAACGGACTCTTCCCGCTCGCGGCCTCGAAGGCCAGATCAAACGGCCGGATCGACTCCACCGCCAGAATCCCGGCCACCACCCCCGGATCGTGTTCCTCGATCGCCCGCGCCTCCGCTTCGTCTCTCGCGTTATACACCATCAGTCCGATCGCTCCGCCTGAATCGTCCAGAAACGGTCCAGCCACCTGCAGCACGCCCTTCGTCATCTGCTCCTGCAGATATCGACCGTGATTCAGCAGGGCCTGCTCCCCGGCCGGCTTGCCCGCCACCCACTTCGGCCCGCGCTTCAACAGCACCAGGTACTGCTTTGAAGAAGTCTGGCTCTGCGCCAACAAGCATCCCGTCACCGCCAGGGCGGCAACCATCGCGAGGGCACGCGCTACTCCTGAAAACGATGTGCTCATCCTGATATGTCCCTCCAGCAGCTTTGTCCTCACATTGTATAAATGTAGTGGAAGGGCCTAAGCTTGCTGCTCTTCCAAAAGTACGCCAGGATGATCACGCTCGCGACCGCAGCATAGGCGCACCACAGCGAGGTGAACGCGTATCGCTTGGTCGCCATCACCACCAGAAGAATGATCAGATTCGCGCCTCCGAAAATGATCATGTCCGTGATTTGCGAGAAGAAAAGCGTGCCGCACGTCGCGATCACGTACAGCACCGCGACGGCCGTATTATTGGTCGCCTGATTAATGTATACGATGCTATTGCCCCTGACGAACACTTGCAGCGGAAACGCCGTCAGCGCCCATAATATGTAGAGCGCCGTCGACCCGCCGATCAGCAGGAAGGGCAGCATGCGCCTGCGGCTTTTAACCGTGGGCTCGAACAGCAGCACGCTGAGCGGCAGCAGAAACGGAAGCAGCCCCTGCGCGTACAGCATGAAAGCCGCACCCATATCGTGCGCCACGGCCGGCGACAAAACTCCGTCCAACCCGAGCCACACGAATCCTTCAATGAATTGATGGACGGCGAAAAGTGTGGGGAGGCCAGCAAAGAGCAGCTCGCGGCGGTGTTTCACCTGGGTTAGCGTGACCGCCCCGATGGTCCCCAGTACCGCGCTGCCTACGAAGTTCGCTGTTGCCGAAAAGCACATTGGCCGTCCTCCTTGTGCTTGCGCGTGCTCACTGCGATCACAGTTTAGCCCATCGGAAAAGCCTCGTTTTACCTCCCGTTAGCCGTGATCGGTGCTCCGCTCTCCGGATATACGGGCGCGGTCGTGAATCCGCCGCTCGGATTGAAGCGCAACGCCAGAGCCGAGATGCTGCCGCTGTTCGTGTACAGCTCGATGAGGCCGCTTTGCCCCGCCGTGCTGGGGAATTGCTGCGCCATCGTGAACGAAGTATGGCCCTGGGGCATCAGGCTGATCGCCGTCCCCACGATGCTCGACCCCGTCGTTGGCTGGATGCCGACCGTCAGCGTTTCCTGTGCCGATGTCGGGTTCGCCAACGCGACTGAGGTGACAAATCCATTGGTGTTGTCGTACGGAATCAGAACCCGGCTCGTGCCGGTGGCCGCTGGAGCGGTTCCGTCCTGATCGGTTCGTCCCGGAACCCTCTGCGTGAAAATCGCATAGGCATTCACCGCCGCGCTTCCCTGCACCTGAGCCCAGCCCACCGTGGTCGACCCCGCGCTGTCCGGCGTGTGAAGGAACATAGTCCCCGCTCCCGGGATCAACAAGGATTGCGTCGAGCTCGTCTCCAGGAACGTTAGGTTCCAATTCTGCGTGCTTCCACCGGTCGATTCCTGAAAAAATGAGATACTCACCGCCGTTGTGCTGGACGACGTGTTGGTCAAAACCAGCGTCGTTTGCCAGTCGCCGCCATCGGCAACCTGGGGGATGATCAGATTCTGCGCTGCGCCGGTCGAGACGCAGGCCAGGAACACGATAAAAGAAAAGCAGCGGATCGGTTTCAATTGAAAAGTCCTCCTGAAGAATTGTAGCCACAATCGGTCGCATAGGAGACTCCACGCTGAATTGTCGACACCGTTTCGCGATAAGGTCGTGCCCTTGCATCCTTCGAAGCCGGCAGAAAAGGTGACCGATTATAATCAATGGTCATGAGACTTCGTTTCGCTGGCGCCCTCCTTACGGCTACTTGTTCGCTATGGGCGCAACAAATTTCGACCGTTGCCGGAAACGGGTCGCAGGGCTATTCCGGGGACGGGGGTCCAGGCGCGCAGGCTGAAATCAACACTGCGGTCTACGTCGCCACGGATCTCTACGGGAACCTGTTCATTGCGGATCAGAATAATAACCGGATCCGGAAGGTGACTCCGGCGGGAATCATAACCACCGTGGCGGGCACCGGCATCGCCGGGTTTTCCGGCGACGGAGGACCAGCCGCGCAGGCCGCCATCAACTATCCCACGGGCGTTTGCACGGACGCGGCGGGCGATCTGTATTTCAACGACCTCGGCAACTTCCGCGTGCGGAAAATCGACACGTATGGAAACATCACGACCGTCGCCGGTAACGGCGTAAGGGGCAGTAGCGGCGACGGCGGACTGGCGACGCAAGCCTCCATGTACATCCCCATTCGTTGCGCTATCGACTCTTCAAACAACTTGTACGTCGTCGATCAGGGCGGGCACAAGATTCGCAAGGTCACTCCAGCCGGCATCATTTCCACCGTCGCCGGGACCGGCGCGGGGGGAGGTGTCGGCTCCCAGGGTTCCTACTCCGGCGACGGCGGAAAGGCAACCGACGCGGACCTGAATAACCCTACTGCCGTGACGGTGGATTCTACGGGCAACATCTATTTCTCGGATCAGTTCAACCAGCGCATCCGCAAAGTCGATATAAACGGGATCATCACGACCATTGCCGGCACCGGCGCAGCCGGATATTCGGGGGACGGCGGCCCGGCCACCTCCGCCCAGATCAATTATCCCGGCGGCCTGATCGTCGACCAGAACGGGGACATCTATTTCGCCGATGACCTCAACTATCGCATTCGCAAGATCAGCAAAGGCACCATTACGACCGTCGCCGGCAACGGCACTCAGGGCTTTAGCGGCGATAACGGTCCGGCCACGCAGGCAGAGTTAAATGGTGAATTCGGAGTCGCCCTGGATCCGCCCGGCAACCTCTATATCGCCGACTCAAGCAACGCCAGAATTCGCAAGGTTTCGAGCGTGGCCACGGTAACCACTCCGGTGTTCAGCGTGGCGAGCATCACGAACGGAGCCAGTTTCCAAACCGGGCTGACCGCGGGAGGCTTGCTCACCATCTTCGGTTCGAACCTTTCCAATGGCGTCAGTGGATTCGCATCCTTCAGCCAGGTTCCGCTGCCTACGACCCTCGCGAACTCGCGGGTGCTGATCAACGGCTCGGCGATTCCGTTGTTTTATGTCGTCAACATCAGCGGATCGGAACAGATCAGCGCTCAGGCGCCGTTTGAGCTTTCCGGACAACAGAGCGTGAGTGTTGCCATCGACAATGGCCGGACGATCAGTCCCGCGATACAGGTACCGGTAATGACCGCCCAGCCGGGGATCTTTCTACCCGACGGCGTGATCGGGGCGTTCTTACATGGCGCGGACCTTTCCGTAGTGACCGCGGCAAAGCCCGCCAAGGCAGGGGAGGTTGTGGTCTTGTACTGCACCGGATTGGGCGCGGTGACGCCCGCGGGGTCCACTGGCGCGCTGGCTTCGAGTACGACGCTGTCCTATACCGACATCACGCCGACCGTATCGATTGGAGGCACGCAAGCGAACGTAGCGTTCAGCGGTTTGGCTCCCGGGCTGGTGGGATTGTATCAGATCAACCTTACGGTTCCAGCGGGAACTCCATCCGGGAGCATTGACGTGGTAGTCGCCGCGAATGGCGTATCCAGCAACAAAGCCAAGTTACCGGTGCAGTAGGGGAATGTTCCTCCGTCGCAGACTGGACGCCTCTGATCCCGCCTTGTGCGGTCATCTACGTTCTGACCAGGCAGCAGCGGAGCCCCCTCAGCCCTCCCCCCCGGCGGGGACAGATGGATGAGCGGGCTGGCATGCCAGATGTACGATATGGGAATTGGAGTCCTCAAATGGGCAGCGTACAAATCGAGCAGAAGAGCTATGAGATGCCCCCGAAAGAAGGGATCAGCATCGCACATTTTCTCACCGTCGCCGACATCCAGCGTTCGGCTCGTTACTACGAAAAGGTCTTCGGCGCTCGCATTCTGAGCCTGGGCGACGGCAACGCGCCCGCCTACCTTCAGCTTGCGAATATCTGGATGATTCTCAACGTCGGCGGCGGCCCGACCCCGGATAAGCCGGCCGTAACGCTCAGCGTCCCCGACCCGAATCACATCAACAGCTTCATGAATTTCCGCGTCGCGGATATTCAAGCCTGCTATGAATTATGGAAAAGTCGAGGAGCGAACTTCATCACCGCGCCGATCCCCAAATACGGCGAGATTCGCTGCTACATCCGCGATCCTGACGGATATATTATCGAGGTTGGCCAAAGCACCGACCTCACCTACGGCTGACTCCCGGCCTCCGGAAAGAGCGTTCTCACAGTCCTGACCTGAACCCGATTTCGCGACCATCGGAAGGCCTCACGTCCCGAGCATCGCCACCGTCCATCGCCCTGGACTATTTAGTCCGCCTCCCTCGCAGATCCCATAGTCCGCGCGCCGAGAGCATCATGGTGAAGCCCCCCAGCCCGCCGAGCGCCCAGAGTGTCCAGACGAAGAAAAAGCCGCCGGGGGATTTGGCGATCTCGCCGTAATGTGCCCCCCTCATGTGCATGACGGGCATCGCCGCCGCCAACAATCCGATCAGCAGCATGATGGCGTGCCCCGATCGCCGTTCGTGGAGCACCAGTGTCCCGTACAGCAGGACCGCCAGGACCACCAGCGCAGTGTTCGAGCTCTCGGCCTGCGATATCCCACGAACGATGTCGTCCGTAATATGAAGCGTCAGGAAGAGCAACGCGAGCACAGATGCGACGGTCAACGTGGTGTTGTGTTTCATTCGAAAGCCTCCCTCTTGGATTTTATGTGTGCCTCACTGCCCCGCTGCCTTTGCCCGTTCCATCCAGCGCCGCTCACTCACACCCAACACCAGGGCGCCGGCGTCTTCGAGAACCGCCGACAACGCCCAAACTCACGGCTCGTACAAATAGGTCAGCCAACCCATCCCCACCGCCGGTAAGACGCACCGGATGCGAGGAAAAGGGTGGATCTGGCGACTAGGTCGCCTTAAGAAACGGTAACCGCCTTCTCGATGTTCAATATATGTTGTTCAATATCTTTCGACTCGACGCGGCGGGGACGACTTGGCGGCACTCGGCGGCAACCGAGAGGAAGACGCGGCCTCGGCTACTCCGAACTCCGCACTTGCCGGCCGGAGACTTCCGGCGGAGTCAACGCTTTGCGGAAGTGCACCTACGCCGGGTCGTCCGTTCGGAGACGGCATCTTTGTGGAGGAAATGGAGCAGCGCTTCGGTCGGAAATGGTCGAGTGGCTCAAAAACACTGCGGGAATTGGCAAAATCCGCATAGAATTAAGAAGGCGGGCATCCCGAAACTCAAAATTTCGATATGTGGCAACTCAGGCTGTCCCACTTTTCCACGAGGACGCGTAACAGGTTTGGGGAGTGCTACGGGTCGCGCGGAGGTACCCTGGCAACAGAACCGACCAGGTAGTATCGCAAGCAAAGGAGCCTATCCGTGGCAGGTAATCACTCTCCGAAAACGATAGCGACAATCAATTTTAAGGGCGGTGTCGGGAAGACGACTGTGACGTGGTGTCTGGGAGACGTGGTATCCTCGCTGACCGACTCGAAGGTGCTCATCTTGATCTCGATGCGCAGATGTCGCTCACCCAGGCCATCGCCCTGAATGAAGACACCGGCACACTGAACCCGAAGTTCCAGAAGTGGTACGAGCAGGCCATAGACCGTAAGAAGACGATATTCAACGCACTGGATCAGTTCACAAAACCCGCCGCCAAGTTCGATTTCGGTGTGGGCTGGGACTTTGTTTATAAGGTGACCGAAGATCTCCATTTTGTCCCGTCAGTGCAGGATCTCTATTGGTTGGAGTTGGAAGTATTTGACCGTGACGGAGTGAAGGAGTTTGTTCGGCGGCTGCTCGGCAAGATCGGCGCGTCGAAGCAACTGCCTGACTATGACTACGTGCTGTTTGATTGCCCTCCGTCGTTTACGCTGCTTTCGTACAGTGTGCTGGCTTGCTGCGACCTGATCCTGATCCCCGTCAATCCTGATTTCTTCGCGTCGCGGGGTACGAGCCTGATCCTGGACAGCCTCAAAATGCGTATCGAGCCGTTCCCTTTGCCCCGGATCGGCGTTTTCATGAACAAGGCGAAGCCTTACGGCGGGTTGCCGACCAAGGAATCTCAGTTTTATATGCGTGAAGTTAAGAATGTCTGCAATAGGGCGGCGAAGGCCCAGCAGATACGGGCCAAGTTTTTCGATGCCTGGATACCAGACCGTGCCGCCATCAAGCGAGCGATCACCGGTGGCGGTGTTCCTGGTGACTTGGTAGAGCCCTTTAAAAATCTTTGGATCGAAACGGTAGAGTATCTGAAATGAATTCCGATAATGTTTTTCGCACCCGCGAGGAGGAATTTGCCCGGCTCAATAGTGAGCTGGCAGAGATTCGTGGCCTGCTGCGTGACACTTCAACGCGCCTCGGTCAAATCGAGCGCCACGTCAAGCGGGCGTTCGGGATCAAGGAAGGCCCGAAACAGCCAGCTCCGAAGCCGAAGGAGGCAGGGGGAAACCAACCCGTCCATTTCTCCCGAGGAGGCGCTAGAACAGTTCCGTGAGTTGACCGATCTCTCACGGGAGAAGGGGAGCAGTGCTGTAGAAGAGCGCCTCGGACAGATGAGCATCCCAGACCTTAAGCTCATGGCTCATGAGCTTGGGGTTTCGTTTTCGAGCAAGCCGAGCCGCAAGACCCTTCACGCGGGCATTCGGGGCCGAATCAGCGAGAGTGTGATGCTTTCACCTGGTCGCACCGGACCTATCCCGTCCGTTGACCGAGAGTCCGGCTCGGAAACGAACGCTGAGGGTTCCGCAACTAAAGACGACCCGCAGGCATAGCCCCCGCCCGTGTTTCTAGCGGGAGTGCAGAGGGGCGCAGCCGCTTTGCGCTTCGGCGCGTTTCGTGCCGTCATTCCTTAACGCCCGTTTACGATTAGCCCACCTTGCGTCGAACGGTGGAAGGGGTACTACTGCAAACGGTCGTTTGCAAACGGAAACGAAACACATTTCCTCTTGACAACCGACGGCCCGCTCATGGAAGCCTGAGCAGCCACGCGAGAGTTGACCTCCATGGGCGTCCCGGATGAGAATTTCATCTTTCCAACTGGACTTATCCCGCGATGCCTAGAAACGCGAGAGCCGTGGACACCGTGGGAACTCGCGGGCGGGCTCCACACCGGGTCCGAACTGCACGCGCGCCCGGAGAATTCCGCCGATGTCAACGCCTTGCGGAAGTGCACCTACGCGGTCGTCCGTTCGGGGACGGCACCTTTGTGGAGTGAATGGAGAAGCGCTTCGGTCTGAAGTGCTCAGTGGTCAAAAACGTCGCCGGATTTGGCACAATCCGGACAAAACAAGAAGGCGAGTGTCCCAAAACTCAAATTTCACGATGTGGCTGCTCAGGCCGTCCCAATTCCCGCACAGGAGTCCCCACGAGTCCTGATGAGGAAATTAAGCGAGGCGGTTCGGAGGCGCCCACTCGATGCCGTTAGGGTGTTCGCGCCAAAAAGGATCGTCGGAATGACGCTCCTGCCAGTCATCAAAATCCGCTAACGACATTAACTGATCGCCGCAGTAGAACTTCGGCACGATATGAAACCAAGCGCTCTGCTCATCGTCCTCATCGCCCTCGTAGTACGTGGTCATGGTTCCGTCTGGAGCCAGATACAGATCATCTTCGATCTCATCGAATTCGTCCTCGGCAATCTCTTCCGGCGTGCGATTGTCTGGCGCGAGATTCCTGTTGACAGGTTTCTTGGTAGCCATGTTTTTCGCTATTTCGGAACGCTGAAAATAGCGATGCGTTTCCTTGCCTCGGTTGATTGTCTCCAGTAAGGTGCCGACGAAGACGCGTTTCCGACCACGGGTAGTAGCCAGTCTCCAACCTGAACCCTTCGTCATCTTTTCACCCTTCCGGGGTTTCTTTCCTTGGATCGTGATTTCGCCTGCCATATAGTCTCCTTACGCTTCCGAACCGATTTCAGCAATCCTATCACGTCAATGAAAGAAATTCCAGGACAAGCGGGACAGCTTGCCACTTCATTTTCGTCGTTTTCGAACCCAATCCATTCAACAAACTACGAGGAAAAGGGACGGAGCGCTCCGTCCCCATCGCTAAATTCCGAGCTATTTCAAAAGAATCACCACTCCTTCGAAATATTCTTTCCTCTTCCCCCTCAACCACATCCCACTCTCACCGCAAACCCCAAATCAGAAACCCCGCATAATCTCGAAGCGGAGAGGCAGGTCCTTATCGACGTCCGGGCAAAGTCACAACGTATAACAATGAGCGAGCGCCTCTTGCCTTAGTTTTGGACCCGCGCCGTGCCGTGCTTGGGTTCGTTTCGTAAAAATGGGTTCGATCCCACGAATTGTAGTTCTTTGACATTCCGGTAGACTCGGCCAGCGCACACACGCGACGTGCGCCTAAAATGGACCGATGACCTCGCTTTGGAAGGATTTCGGTTATGCGATCCGAATGTTCCTCAAATCGCCGGGCTTCGCGTCCATTGCCATCCTCACCCTGGCGCTCGGAATCGGCGCGAATACCACGCTCTTTTCGGTGGTCAACGGCGTATTGCTCAACCCCTTGCCGTATCCGCAGCCGGAACAACTGGTCACCGTCTACGCCAGCACTCCGGGCTTCGATCTCGGGCCCATCGTCTACCTCAATTTTCTCGACTGGCAGCGCGACACCAAGACCTTCGCCTCGCTCGGCCTCTATCGCAATCAGGATTACAACGTCACCTTCGCCGCCAATGCCGAGCGCCTCACCGGCTACCAGATTTCCGCCAGCTTCTTTTCCACCCTCGGCGTGCCGCCCGTTCTTGGCCGGACCTTTCGAGCCGATGACGATCAGATCGGCGCCGCGCCGGTCGCGCTGATCGGCGGCGGTTTGTGGAAGCGCAAGTTCGGCTCGTCGCCCGATGCCATCGGAAAGACGCTGACCCTCAATGGCACGTCCTATCAAATCGTGGGCGTCGTTCCCGACAGCTTCTCGTTCTATGGACATGACCGCGACGTCTATACGCCCATCGGCCAGTGGAACGATCCGCTGCTTCGCGATCGCCGCATCTCGGTCAGCGCGCATGCCATCGGCCGTCTGAAGCCCGGCGTCACGCTGGCGCAGGCCAAGGCCGACATGGATATCGTCGCGGGCAACCTTGCCAGGGAGTTCCCGGTAGCCGATAAGCAAACCGGCATCGCCCTCGTATCCATGAAGGAAGATATCGTCGGCAACGTCCAGCCCTTTCTGCTGGTGCTGCTGGCCGCCGTCGGATTCCTGCTGTTGATCGCCTGCGCCAACGTCGCGAACCTGTTGCTGGCGCGCTCGATGGGCCGCTCGCGCGAGTTTGCCATTCGCGCCGCGCTCGGCGCCGGGCACGCGCGCGTCATCCGCCAGCTTCTCAGCGAAAGCGTGCTGCTTGGCGGACTCGGTGGAGCGCTCGGTCTCCTGCTCGCCTTCTTCAGCACCCGCGCCGTGCTCAATACCCTGCCCGGCACGCTGCCGCGGGTCGAGCAGGTTTCGCTCGACGGACCGGTGTTGCTGTTCACTCTCGGCATTTCGCTTTTCGCCGCGATCGTGTTCGGTCTGGCCCCGGCATGGAAAGGATCCCGCGCGAATCTCACGGAAGTTCTGCGGGAAGGCGGCCGCGGCATGGTGGGCACGCGCCACCGGCTGCAGCGGATTTTCGTCGCCACCGAAGTCGCCATGGCGCTCGTGCTGCTGATCGGCGCGGGACTGATGCTGCGCAGCCTCTCCGCTTTGTGGCGCGTGAATCCCGGCTATAATCCCAGCCACGCCATTACCTTCAACCTGTCGCTGCCGTCTTCCGCCGCCACCACTGCCGCCGAAACCCGCGCTCGCCTGCGCCAGTTCGACGACAAGATGAGCACCATTCCCGCGGTGCAGGCCGTGTCCGTCACCCTCGGCTCCCGCCCGATGATCCACGATTCGTTTCTGCCCTTCTGGATCCTGGGCCGCCCCAAGCCCGCCAATGATAACGATATGCCGCAGGCCATGTACTACCTGGTGGAAGGCGGCTTTCAGCAGGCCATGGGCATCACGCTTCAGCGCGGCCGCTTCATCACGCCTCAGGACAATGAGACCGCCCCGCTGGTGATCGATATCGACGACGTTTTCGCCCGTACCTATTTCCCCCATGAAGATCCGGTCGGAAAGTACATCCACCTGCAGCAGTTCGCCGTGCAGGTTCAAATCGTCGGCGTGGTCGGTCACATCAAACAATGGGGACCGGGCGGCGATCGTCCCTCGGCCGTCGAGGCTCAGTTCTTCTATCCGTTCATGCAGCTTCCCGAGCCGTTGTGGCCGATGATCGCCGGCGGCTCGGCGGTGGTGCTGCGCACCGCGGGCGATCCGGCGGCGGTAATGAGCCAGGTACGGAACGCGGTCGAGCAGGTGGATTCGCGCGAAGTGATTTACAACGTCCAGACCATGGGCGACATCATCGCCGGCTCTTTCGCCGCCCGCCAAATCTCCATGATCCTGCTGGCCGTCTTCGCCGGCCTCGCGCTGGTGCTGTCCTGCGTCGGGATCTACGGCGTCATCTCTTATGTGGTGGGCCAGCGCACCCATGAAATCGGCGTCCGGATGGCGTTGGGCGCGGAGCGCAAGGACGTGATGCGGCTGGTACTCGGCGAAGGCGCGAAGATGGCGCTGATCGGAGTAGCCGCCGGTATCGCCGCCGCCCTCGGGCTGACGCGCCTGATGGCCAACCAGCTTTTCGGAGTCAGCGCCCACGATCCCATCACCTTCGCCGCCGTTGCCGCGGTGCTGACCGTGGTCGCGCTGGTGGCCTGTTATATCCCCGCCCGCCGGGCCGTGCGAGTGGATCCGATGGTGGCATTACGACACGAATAACCTCTGTCAATGTCTGTATAAGTCAATCTGTTGCAATATCTACACAAAGTTTTACGCGCCGGGACAGGCGCGGAGACAAAATTTGCAATAGGATAGATTCGATGGGGAACGTAATTCGCCGAATCTTGACGACTTCCGCCGTGGCGGGAATCCTGGCCCTGGGGGCGGTGCCGCTGGCCGCGCAGGCGTATCGCGCGCCGCGCTTGCCCGACGGCAAGCCCGACCTGAATGGCATCTGGCAGGCCCTGAATGAAGCCAATTACGATCTCGCAAGGTCACATGGCGCGCCCGGCGATGGCGCTTCGCCCCGGACCCTATGGTCCGGTTCCCGCGGCCCCGGTGCTGGCGCTGGGCGCCGTCGGCGCGGTGCCGCCGGGCGTCGGGGTGGTCGAAGGCGGCGAGATCCCCTATAAACCCGAAGCGCTCGCCATCAAGAAAGAGAACCAGCAGGACTGGTTCAACCGGATCCGGAGATCAAGTGCTACCTGCCGGGTGTGCCGCGCGCCACCTACATGCCGTATCCGTTCCAGATCCTCGCAAAGCGCCAGCGCGATGACGCTTCGTCTATGAGTACGCCGGCGCGGTGCGCAACATCTATTCCTGAAAAACCCGGGCCCCGCGCCGGCCGATTCCTGGATGGGCCAGTCGGTCGGGCATTGGGAAGGCGACACCCTGGTGATCGACGTCACCGACATGAACGACAGACCTGGTTCGACCGCGCCGGCGATTTCCATAGCGACAAGCTGCACGTGGTGGAGCGCTACACCCGCACCAGTCCGGAACGATCATTTCCTACGAAGCGACCATCGACGATCCGGACACCTTCACGCGTCCCTGGAAGATCAGCATGCCGCTCTACCGGCGCCGGAAAAGAACGCGCAGATGCTGGATTTCAAGTGCGTCGAGTTTGTCGAAGAATTGCTGTACGGTCCGTACCGAAAGCATCCGCTCAGCAAATAACCGAGGAGGTGTGAATATGCGAAATCGATGGATCGCCATGACCGGCGTGGCATTGATGGGAATGGCCTGGATGTCGTTGACGGCTCTTCCGATGTCGGCCCAGGCGACCAAGACGGCGAAGACGGCGGAGAAATCCGCCATGCCCCGCACCCCGGATGGGCATCCGGACTTGCAGGGCACCTACGACCTGGCCACCATGACTCCGTTCGAAAGGATGCCCGGCGATCCGCCGTTCTGACCAAGGAACAAGCCGACAAGTTGCAGAAAGCCGAGATGGCGCGCCGCACCGTGGATGGCGGAACAAGCTGGATCCGCAATCGTCCTCCATCCGGTCGGCGGCGATAAAAGCCCCGGGGCAAGATCGTTCTTTGAAATTCTGGAAAAAGCGGGCGGCGGCGCGGTCGGCGGCTACGATCGTCTGTGGCTGAACCAGGGCAAGCGCCTATAATGATGGTGGACGGACAGATTCGAACGTCCATCGTGATCGACCCGCCGAACGGGCATGTGCCGCCGTACAACGCCATCGCGAAAAAGCGCATGGCGGGCCGGCGCGCGCAGCCGACCTCGGACGCGGGCGAGAGCACCAATGTCAGGCGCCGACGCGCGCGGCCAGTTCGACGATCCGGAGTAGCGGCCGCTGAGCGAGCGCTGCCTGCTGGGATTCGGTTCCACCTCCGGTCCGCCCGGCGCTGCCCGATTATTTCTATAACGATCTGCATCAGATCGTGCAGACCCAGACTCGATCATGATCCTGACCGAGATGATTCACGACGCGCGCATCGTGCGCATGAACGCCCAGCACCTTCCGCAAGAACATCCGCCGCTGGATGGGCGATTCGGTGGGCCATTGGGAAGGCGACACGCTGGTGATCGACACCACCAACTTCACCGACAAGACGTCGGTTCCATGGATCGACGGAGAATCTGCACGTGGTGGAACGCCTGACGCGCCTGGACGACGCACACGCTGCTCTATCGCTTCACGGTGGACGATCCGCAAACCTGGGACAAGTCGCCTGGACCGGCGAAATGACCTGGCCGCAGACCAACCAGCCGATCTACGAATACGCCTGCCACGAAGGCAACTACGCGCTGGGCGATGTACTGCGCGGCGCCCGCCACCAGGAGGCCGAGGAAGCGGCGGCAGCGGCCGCGACGGCGAAAGACAAAGATAAGGACAAAGACAAGTAGACGGTCAGTTTTCCCGCAGGGCAACCACGGGATCGACTTGGGACGCCCGCCGCGCGGGTAAATAACAAGCCGCGGCGGCGATGAGCGCGAACAAAATCGGGACGGCGATGAAGGTCGCCGGATCGTCGACCGGAACGCCGCTTAACAGAGACCGCATCACCCGGGTCGTGGCGAAGGCTCCGGCAAGACCGAGCAGGATCCCAGCCGCGGTCAGCTTCATACCCTGACGCAGGACCGCGACGATCATGTCCCGCGGACCTGCCCCCAGCGCCATCCGCACACCGATTTCATGAGAACGGCGGCTGACGAAATCCGCCAGCACGCTGAAGATCCCGATGGCGGCAAGCCCGAAGGCGAGCGCGCCGAAGATTCCCATCAGCAGCATGTTCGCGCGCTGCGCCGACACGGACTCGGCCAGCCGCTGCGACATGGTGGCGACATCATAGACGGCCTGCTTCGGATCCACGGCTTCGATCGCATGGATCGCCTCCGCGGTCACGCCCGGCAGCGGCGATTGGAGCGAGAGGATCATCTGCCAGTCGTCATCCTGTCCAAAGGGAAGATAGACCACGACGGAATCGTAGAGGCGAGTGCCCTGCTCCCGGACGTTTCCAGCGACGCCGATAATCTGACGCCAGTGTCCGTTGTTAGATGCGACCTCGATGAATTTTCCGAGCGCGTCGTCACCAGGAAAGAATTTCTCGGCGAAGGATTGATTGACGATCGCGACGGGCGCATCCTCAGATTCATGAAACGGCCGGCCGCGCAGAATCGGGATGCCGAGCGTCTGAAAGTAGCCCGCGCTGACCATGTTCACGGGAAGCGTGGGGCGTCCGCCGGGCGGCGCGGGGCGGCCGCGAAAACCAGTGCCTGCCGCGCCATGCGTTCCGGTGGGAGGAATGCCCGTGCTGAGTGCGGCCACCCTCACTCCTGGAATGGCGCGAGCGCGTTCGAGGACTTGAGCATAGAAACCGCGCCAGCTTTCGGGCGTCGACGAGTAGGGTCGGGCCATGCGCATGGTGACGACGTCCTTCGGCTGAAGGCCTGGATCGAGATTGGCCAGATGCAGGAAATTGCGAATCAGCAGACCGGACGCAGCGAGCAGCATAATCGCGACGGCAACTTCGCCGATCACCAGAACTCCACGCAAGCGGGAATGCGAACGCGTCTGAGTGGAGCGGCCTGAACCGCTCTTCACGGCTTCGATCAGTTCGGTGCGCCAGATGGAAATGACGGGAGCGAGTCCGGTCAGCAATCCGGCGAGCAGGGCGATCGCAAGCGTGAATCCGAGCACGGTGGGATCGACGCGAATGCCGTCGGCGAGATGCAGATTGGCGGGCAGGAAGGTTCGCAGCCAGCCGGTGGCGCAGTAACCGGCAAGGAGTCCAGCGGATCCGCCGAAAAGCGCGTAGAGCACACCTTCCGTCAGCAGTTGCCGGATCAACCGGACGCGCGATGCGCCCAGCGTCATGCGCAGCGCCATTTCCTGCTGCCGGGCGATGGAGCGGGCGAGCTGCAAGTTGGCTACGTTGACGCAGCCGATCAACAGCACCATCAGCACCGCGCCTTGCAGCACCAGGATCAGCAGGCGGACATCGCCCGAAAGCCAGGTGCGGAGCGGAATCACGCGCACGTCCATGTCCCGGCGCATGGTGACCATCTGCGGAGGCTCCTCGCTTCGAGTGGAAGCGATGATCGCGGTCAGCTCCGAGCGGAGTGCAGCGATGGAGACGCCCGCCTTCGCGCGAGCGAGAACGCGCAGCAGCCGGAAGTTTTTCGCGTCATGCCAATTCGCGCCCGGCGGCAGCGTCATGGGCACCAGCAGGTCCGGAGAAAAGTGATTATCAGGGAACAGGAATCCGGCGGGAAGCACTCCGACGACGGTTCGCGCGACGCCGTCGAGTTCGATGAGCCTGCCGATGACGTTTGGGGAACCGAATCGCTGACGCCACAGACGATCGCCGAGAATAACGGCGGGCGCACCGCCGGGCGAATCTTCACTGGCCGTAAAATTCCGGCCCAAAGCGAGTCGCGTGCCGAGAAGATCGAGCAGTTGCGCGCTGACCATGGTCCCGGTGATCCGCGCGGGCTCGCCTGCACCGGTGAGGGTAAGGGCGTCGGCTCCCCCACCGTAAGCGGCGATCCGATCGATCAAGTGCGCGTGGCTGCGCCAGTTCTCGAAATCGGGCGACGGCGGTCCGGCGACGATCGGTTCATGCGGCCAGACCTCGGTCACATAGACGAGCCTCGATGCATCGGCGAAAGGAAGATCGCGCAGCAGGACGGCGTTGACGATGCTGAATAACGCGGCATTGATGCCGACGCCAACGGCCAGGGTGATGATCACCAGGCAGGCGAACCCGGGACTCGAGCGAAGCTGGCGGAGCGCGTAGCGAAAGTCCTGCATGAAATGAGGATATATCGGTTCGTGGATGCCGGCAGGTCGGGGGCCTGCCTTATAACTGCCGCGTGATAAGCTGATCGTAGTTTTTCTTTAAGGACGCGAATATGAGCCAAGATTCTTTGCAGACGACGCCGAGGCGCTCTTTTCTGAGCAGGCTGAACACCGGGATTGCGACGCTGGCGGCGATGGCCGGCGCGGGGATGGCGCAGGAGAACGCGGCGGCGGGGTCGCGATGGGAACCGGCGCGTCATGAAAAAGACAACTGGCTGGATCAGAATCAAGCCAAGCATCGCATGCTGTTCGACACCACCAGTTTTGAAATCATGGGCGATGCGATCGCTTTCGCGTCCAATATTTTCCGGACGAACCGAACGGATTACGGGCTGGAGGATAAGGATGTGGCAGTGTTGATCGTGGCGCGGCACCGGTCGGCGCCGTTTGGATACAACGACGCGATCTGGGCGAAATACGGAGAGCTGCTGGCGGCGCGCGCGAAGATGCTGGAGGCCGGAGCGAAAGCGCCGAAGGTGAACTTCTATTACGCGGCCGGCTCGGACCGGGGCTCGAATCGCGGCAACTCTCTCAGCTCCCTGGCCAAGCTGGGCACGCAATTCGCGGTGTGCCAGTTGTCGACGCGCGCGATCGCGGGCGGAATCGCGAGCGCGACCGGGCAGAAGACCGATGAAGTTTTCGCGGAAATCAGCGCCAACCTGATCCCCAACAGCCGCCTGGTGCCGGCCGGGATCGTGGCGGTGAATCGCGCCCAGGAGCGGGGCTACACGCTCATGAGCATCTAACGCGAGTTAGAAACCGTAGCGGATCTTGAGCGCCGCATAGCTGTTGAGATAATACTGCCCCAGAAAATCAGTGTGGCTCAAGCCGTTGATGTAGGCGCCTTCGAGTGTCGTCTTCCAATGGGTCCCCATGAGCTGGGAATATTCTACTCGCGTCCAGGTGCCCGCGCCATTCTGCCGGGTGGCGGTTTCGAAGACGATGTTACGGCGGGCGTCGATCGCGTAGGCGACGCGGGCGAGGATGGCGCGCGATAATCCTCGGTCGGGATCGAAGTCCAGCGCGCCGCCGTAATTGGTGACGGTCTGGCCGGAATATCCGGCGATGAAGGTCCAGTCTTTCACCTGACGCTCCAGTTGCGCGACCCACAAATAGTAACTGTCCGGGCGCAGGCCCGCCGGCAAAGTTCCACCAGGTTCCGGCTCGAAATAGGCGGCCTCGGTTTTGATGGTGAACCAGGGCAGAGGAATCGCGGCGTCCGCGCCGTACATGCGAATTCTCGGGTACAGGCGCTGTACGAACAGCGAAGGCGGGACCAGCGTCGCGTCGATCAAGGGAAAGGTGTTGAAGCCGTCGAAGAAACTGGCGGACGCTTCAATGTGGGAGCCGGTATAGTTCAGGCGCGCGCCGTACTCGCCTCCGCCGGGATAATCGGTCGCGGCGTTTTCAGGATTTCCCGGAAGGTCGGAGGGAAGCGCCGCCCAACGTTGATTGAGCAAAGGAATCCGGCTGGGGGTAAACACGGGCTCCCAAATCATGTCGAGGGAGGTGCCTCCGGCCTCGACCGTGGCGCGCGCTGCGAGGACTCCGAGGAGCTGGCGTTCGGTGACATCGAGATAATCGCGCGGCGCGAAGCGATCGGTAGGATTCAGGATGTCAGCCTTGCCCCAGTGGATGAATTGTTTGCCGAGCACCACGGTCAGATGCCGCGGATGGATGGTGAGGTTCGCGGTCTGCATTTCAAAGGCCGGGCGAAGCAGGCCGCGATTCCACCAGTCCAGACGAAGGCTGCGCTCGGTTTCGTTATGGGTGTCGGCCTGGGCGTCGAATCCGCCGGAGACCTTGAGCCAGGACGCGATTTTGTACGACATGTCGTAATGAAAATCGGCCTGACCGACGGCGACGGAAGAATCGTTAGGCGCGGCCTGAGGAAATCCGAACAGGCGCATTTCCATGTAGCCCTGCTGCGAGAAACTCTGCGCCGCCGCGAGCATCGGCCAGGCTAGAAGGACGATCCACTTCATAATCCTCGCCGCAGCGCTTCGACAGTGAAATCGGATTCTTTTACCGGCGTATTGTAGCGGAGATTCAAAATGGTCAATTCCGTGCGGCTGTTGCGCTCGGGATCGGCGACCTGAATCCGCTTGGGAGTCCAGATGTTCTGAATGTTCTGCACGTCTCCGTATTCGATGCGCCGGATCATTTTATCTTTCCGAAAATTGTCGATGCGCACCACCACATAGTTATCCTTGCGGATCCACAGCAGGGAGGAGCTGTACTGGGAGGATTTGGTCTGTTTGGGGCGCGATTCCAGTTTCCAGCAAGGGCTGCCGCCCATGGGTTCCTCGCCCATCAGCTTGTAATCGAATTGCCCGGTGTCGCGTTCTTCCAGATCCTCGAAACTGAAATCGGTGCCGAAGAAGCGCCCGGAGCGGTCCTGCAGAGCGATGCGGCGGTCGCGCTCTAGAGCAGGGGTCCACATCCACTCATCCGCGGCGCGATCGGGATGATTGACGATCAGCAGCGCGACGCCTTTCACTTCGGGCGGAGCGGTGAATCGCAGAATCGCTTTACTGTCGCCATGGGAACCGATGCGGTCGAAGGTCCACTGCTTTTCCGTAACGTTACCTTTCGCGTTGATGACCCGGAGAGTCCCCTGGTAATGCTCGGATTGCGAGCGCGAGCGCTGCTGAGAGCGCTGGGCGATTTCGAGCGCGGTCTGGGCCTGAAGCGGGAATGCGGCGAGTGAAATAACGATGATTCCAAGTACGCGAGACGACATTGAATTCCCCGTGCGCAAAACGATTCTATTCGTACTCGAGGGCCTCGACCAGAGTACCGCGGACCGCGGATTCCGCCGGTCCCAGCGCGGATAACAAGGCGGCGCTGAGAATCACCGGCAACAGCAGCATCGCGATCTTGAATGGAAATTCGTAATCGAGGCGCAGACCGAGAACATCGCGCTGGCTGATTTCCAGGCCGTAATACAGACTGGCCGCGCCGAGCGCGAAGCCAAGCACCAGGCCGATGGCGCCGATCAACACCGCTTCCATCCAGATAGCGCGCCGGATCTGAAGAGGCATGCCGCCGATCGCCTGGAGGACGCCGAGTTCCCGACGGCGGTCCGTAATGGAGACGGTGAGCGCATTCACAATCCCCAGGATCGCGACCAACACGGCGATGGCGATTTGAATATAAGTAAGGCCGAACCACTGCGCCGCGATCCCCAGGACATATCCGCGCAGGTCGGCGTTTTCGAGGACAAATAACCGCTGCTGGCCGGACAATCGGGCCAGGATCCGCCGCTTGACGTCTGCCGGAGGGACCCCTTGGTGCAGATACAACCGGAAAATGTTCACGCTATCGTCGTGCCAGTGTTTGATATAGAGGGACCGGTCCACCAGCACGCTGCCTTGTTGATCCGAGTAATCGCGGACGATGCCGACGATGGGCAAATTGAGGATTCCATCGGGGGACGGGATGCGCAACACATCGCCCAGCTTGAAATGATGCAGTACGGCGAGATTTTCGGACGCGATCACGCCCTGTTGCGCGGCGGCGAGCCGGTAAATCTGATCCGGCTTTCCGGCGACTACAGGCAGCGGAACGCGACGGGCCGAGCTCTCCATTTCGACGGCGATCATCATGACCGGCGTTCCATCGATGGTCACGCGGGGACTGCGCACGCGCTGCACTTCTTCGACGCCGGGGATTTTCTCAAGAACGTCGCCCACCGCGGCCGGAAAGCGATAGCTGCGCGCGGTGATCTGCTGCGAGGTGGTGACGAAAAGGTCGGGATTGAAGGCCACGTTCATCCAGGTGGCGATCGCGTCGTAACAGGAGCGCGCGATTCCGCCCAGAGCGACGGCGAGCGCGAGCGACAACATCAGCGCGACTACCGCGCCGGAGGTGCGCCTCGGTGCCTGAATCAGGCTGTCGGCCGCCAGCACTCCTTCCACCGGCAGGGCTTTGCGCAAAATCGGACGAAACGCCCGGGTCAGCTCGAGAGTGAGCCACGGGGCGAGGAGCAGAGCGGCGAGCAGCGTCAGACCAAAGGCGAAATAGAACGCGTAATGGATCCGGGAAAGCCCGATACATGCTCCCGCTGCGGCCAGGGCGATGATCGCGACAATTTTTCGCGCCCGGTGCTCCACTGCGGAGAACATGTGAGGCGTGCCTCGCTTCAGCGCCTGGACGGGATCGATGCGGGCGGCGTTCCAGGCGGGAATGACGGCGGCGATCAGACTGGTGGCGACGCCGATCGCCAGCGAGAGAGCGATCAGGCCGGCGCTCGCGGTGACGGTATCGGCCTGCTGCGCGATTCCGTAGACGTCGCCGAGCAATCCGGCGATGTAGCGGGCCAGCATCCGGGCGGCGGCCAGTCCTAATAAAACACCGGCGGCGGATCCGACCAGACCGGCGCAGGCGCTTTCGGCCAGAAACAATACCCGAATCTGCCCGCGCGTGGCGCCCAGCGTGCGCAGGATTCCGATTTCCGCGCGCCGCTGCGTGATGGCGATGGAAAACGTATTAAAGATGATGAACATCCCGATGAACAGCGCGAATCCGCTGGTGAGATCGGCGGTCATCGCATAGACGCGCGACAGCGATTCGAATTGAGCCCCTCGGGTGGAGGGCGGTTCCACCTGAAATCCCGGCAGCAGGGCCTGGAGTTTCGCCTGGCAATCCTCCAGCCGGACGCCGTCCTTCACGGCGACGTCGATGCGGTCGTAATGCCTGCCACGGCCGAAAACCTTTTGCGCGGCGTAGATATCCATGATGGCCAGGTTGCCGCCGAAGGCGCTGGCCAGTCCTCCGGATTTCATGATGCCGCGCACGGTGAAACGCTTTTCGCCGGTCATGGTGCTGAGGACCAGGCCGCTATTGACCGACAAATGATTCTGACGCGCGAAAAGGTCGGTGACGATGATGGAATCGGGCTGGGCCAGAAACAGCAGCGGATCGTCCACCATATCCTCACCGCCGCTGGTGTCGAGATCGTAACGGCGAAGCTGCTGATCGCCGGTCATGTCGACGCCCAGGATCAACAGGTGCCCTTCGTCCCCCACGCCGGTGCTGGCGACGGCCTCAATCACAGGGGACGCCAGCGCGACTTCGGGAACCGCCTGGACGCGATCGAGCACGGATTCCTCGAATCCGCTTTCACCGGAGGAGATCTGGAGCTGCGTGGATCCCGCGATCCGGTCGACCGTGTGATTGAACGCGTCGAGCACGCTCGAGTTGGCGACGTGCATGCCCACGAAAATTCCGACGCCGAGAACGATCCCCACCGTCGTCATGGCGCAGCGCAGCGGATGCTTACGCAGATACTGCCAGCTCAGCAGCCGCAACAGGATCATCGGCAGCAATCCCCGGCGACGCGTCCATCCTGAATATGGATGGTGCGCGGACACGATTCGGCCACGCCCATGTCGTGGGTCACCATCACCACCGTGGTGTTCAGATCCGCGTGCAAGGCGTGAATCAGGTTCAGGATGTCGCCCGTTGTGTGCGAATCCAGATTGCCGGTGGGTTCATCGGCCAGCAGGATGGGGGGATAGATCGATAAAGCGCGCGCGATGGCGACACGCTGCTTCTCTCCGCCCGAAAGTTCATCGGGACGATGCTGCATCCGCGCGCCGAGTCCCACGCGCTCCAGCAATTCCTTGGCGCGCGCGACGATCTTCTGCGAGGCCCATCCGCGCAGGTGCAGCGGAATGGAAACATTTTCGAGGCAGGTGAGCGTCGGCAGCAGATTGAAGAACTGAAAAATGAATCCGATCTGATCCCGCCGCAGCCGGGTCAGTTCTTTGTCGGAAATTCCGGTGACCTCTTTGCCACCGACCGTGATGGTTCCGGAGGTGGGATGGTCCAGCGTTCCGATCAAATTGAGCAGCGTCGATTTGCCGGAACCGGACGGCCCTACGATGGAAACCATTTCGCCCGGCTGGATATGAAGGTCGACTTCTTTGAGGGCGGTCACCGAACGCTTGCCGGAGAACTGCTTACATACTTTGGAGAGTCTGATCAAACCTTGTCTCCCGGAGGGGGCCCATTCAGAATGGCGGTTCGCCAGGTCCCTGGTCTCTGATATCGGCGGATCAAACGGATCCCTCCAGAACAGGGGCGGGCTCGTAGCGGCCGGGAGCCAGGATACCCGCGGGATCCACGGCTTGCTTCAGACTGCGCAATATTTGCGCGTACGCACCTTCAGCCATCATTTGATCCATGTTTTGAACGCCCAGGCGATAGGGCGGATATCCGGCGCGGGCCAGCTCGGCTTTCAATTCGTCGAAACATTCCTGGGCGTGCGCGTCTTCACCGGGAACATCGCGATCGTAGCTGATGGAGATGACGCAGATCAGCGCGCGCTCGGTGATGAGCGTGATGGACAACTGGGGCTCGAAGCCGTGCCGGAGCAGGATGCGGGACGCCAGCGCCGCTAGTTTTTCCGCGTGATGGCCGGCCGCGGGCGCCACCGGACCGCACCACATCAAGCCGCAACGATCGCGATCGGGGTCCATTTGTTCGGGCGGCGGCGTCCGTTTTCTCCAATAGACGCTCCCAAGCGTTTCGTCGGTCGGGATGCCCTTCATCAGTCCGTAGAGCGGACGGGCGAGCTCCAGCGCTTTACTGATATCCCAGCGCATCACCAGGCCCGCCGGACCGGCAAAGCGCGTGGCCAGACCGAAGCGGCGGTCATCGAGAAACTGGATGCGGTCGACCTTCCCGGCGAGGGCCTTGCGCAAGGCGCGGCGGCCTTCGGCTACCTGGGCCCGGGTCCCATATAATCCGCCGCCTCCGTTCCAGACGCCGAAATTCAGCTTCTTGCGATACAGCACCATGCGTTCCGGCGTCAGCGGAGTGGCGGAATCATCCTCCCAGGGATACTGGCGGATGCCGGAGAGCACTTTATAATCGTTGCCGATATGGATGGCGCTGCGCAGCGTATTGTTGAGTTGCAGGGGCCGGAGCGCGTCGATCAAAGCGGGCAAACCGTCCTGGCGATCGCAGCGAAAAAAGAACGCCTGAAAATATTCCGGAGCCGGCATCAGCCAGAACGTCATGCGCGTCACGACGCCGAGATTCGATTGCAGGAAGAGGCCGTCAAGACTCGGTCCGACGCCCCAGCGATAGATGGGCCCCGCGGCCGATCCGGCGAAGCGCGCCGAGCCGGTGTCGATCACCTCGCCGTTAGGCAGGACCACTTCAAAGCCGCAGACTTTCGACGCGTGATCGCCGTAGGGAGTGTGCCCGAAGCCCCGCTCCATCGCGTTGCCGATGAGACTACACGCGGCGCTCGATCCACTGACGTCGGCCCACAGTCGGGATCCACGGGACGCGAGGAATTCTATCAGTTGGCCCTGCGTGACGCCGGGTTCCACGGTGACGTAAGCCAGTTCTTCGCTGAAGTCGACGATGCGGTTCATGCGCCCCAGGTTCAACAGCGCGCAGCCGTCCGCCGCCGGCACCCGCGAGCCGTAGCCCCAATTCCGGCCGCTGCTGATTGGATAGACCGGCGTGTGATGACGCGTCGCCGCGCGCAGGCAGGCCTGTACCTGCTCGCGATTCGCGGGAGAGACAATCGCCGTCAGACGCTGCGTGGTGAAAAATGTCGACGCGGCTGCCGCGTCGAGCGCCGCCTGGTCGGTGACGACATTCTCAGTACCGACAATGGAACGCCATTCGAGCAGGCAAGCTTCCTGGAGCACCGCACAACTCCTCATTATGCTGAGGCTCCGCGAGAAGCGACTACTCTGGGCGCGCTGACAACAGCGCCCGGCAAACATTCTCTGAGTCTACCGCCCTATACCGCTTGTAGCAAGCCGGGCTGAAGGTCTGAGGTTCCGCGGAGTCCCGAAATCCGATCCGCGGGGCTTTCAGACGGGCGCACACCCGCAGTTCCCCGGCAGATCACCGGAGCGCATTGCAGGTAACGGCCCAAATCTGAAACCCAGGGTTCGAAACGGGGATTGGGTTGTGAAGAATCGAAGCGGAGAACGTCCATGTCGCACCCGTACTGGGGGTCGAAATAATGCGGGAGATCGATCCCGTGGCGGCTCAATGCCCGGCCGCCGATGCGCTTGAGGATGGATGAAGAACAGTGCCGTCGCGTGACGGTGCCGATGCCGATGCACCCGCCGAGAATGCGCGCGAGGCTGTAGGTCGCGAGCGCGATGCGAAGAGCTTCGGCCGAGCAGCGATACTCCGGCGCGAGCGCCCAGCCGCCGACTTCGACATAGTCGATCCCGCGATCTCTGGCGAGCGCAAGATCGGATTCCACCGCTTCGCGGAAAGCAGCGCCCCACTCTTCCGACAGCGCCAGAGGGCTTTTGCGAATACTCAATTGAGAAAACGCCACGTCAAAGTGCGGCGTGTAGCGGGAGCAGCCGAACACGTCGCCGCCGGGTTTCATCGCGATCAGGTGCCAGGAAGAATCGTCGACCGCCTGCGCGTGACGGCCATCGGGAGTGAGCTGCCAGTCCCGGATCGCGCCGTCAGTCAGATACAATCGGCCGCGCAATTTTTGCAGACCGCGCAGTAGCCGGTCATATTCGTCGGCGTTTTCCTGTACCGAGGAGAAGCTACGGGGGAGCAGCGTCCCCGGCGGAGCAAGTAAAATTACCCGGCCGCGCAACGATCCGAGATCTGGTACCACATTCATGCTAGTGCCATGATCGACAAAACCCGCCGGGCGCAATAGCGGGAAATTTGCCTTAGCAATGGCTACGCAGGTTCTGCGGTGCCATGCCGGATTTTGCACTTCAGGAGGGTAAGAATTACGCCGTGATCCACTGCCGGAAACGTTTCAATATCAATCGAATGGGGCACATATGAGCGCCGCGAAAAACGGATTCGGATTTGCAAGAGAAGTCGCCATGGGTCTCGTGCCCGTACTAACTCTAACTCCTGCTCGGAGGTAATTAATGAACAAACTCTCAACGTTTCTAGGAATTGGCGCAGCGTTACTACTCACGCCATTCACCTATGCTTCTTTTATCACCGGCTCCAACCTCAACATTTCCGGAATCGACAATGTTGCTGTGAATCTGCAGTACATTGACTTCGGGTATACCGGGCCCGTGACGGTCGGCAGCCCGGAAATCGCAACCGGCACGGTGGTCGGCGTCGGCACCGGACCGTTCTCGGTTTCGCCCAGCAGTGGCAGTTTCGCTGGTCTGACCGGGACGGTCAATGTCGCGGATTTATGTCAGCCCGGAGTCGGCCCATGCGCCGATCCTGTTCTGGCGGGCGTCGCCACGAGTTTCGCGAACTTTATAACCTTCTCGGCTCAGCCGACCTGGACGGTGACCTTGACCATGCTGGATGCCGGCGGCGGAACCCTGGGCGATTGCGCGGGGGCGGCGGGATCGGGACTATCCGGTCAAAGTTGCACCATCGCCGGTTCTCCGTTCACGCTGACCAACACCGGAGGTCCGGCAGGATCGCCTGCCACCGGTGTTAACGTGGCGCTCGAATTCCAGGGAACCCTCACCGACGGTACCGTCACCAATCCGGTGACCGGAAACTTCAGCACGCAGTTTTCGGGGACGGATCTTCAGACGATTCTGGCCGACATCTCCTCAGGAGCATCCATCGCGAATTCCGCGTCGGGAACGTTGTCCATTCAGGCCGCTTCGTCGGTTCCTGAGCCAGCTTCGTTCACGCTGGCCGGTCTCGGCGGACTGCTCATTGCTTTGGGCGCCTTGCGGCGGAAGTCCCGGCAATAATTTCGTCACGTTTTTCGGAGGAAACGGCCGGGCAGTCCCGGCCGTCCTCCGTTATCGAAGGAATTGAACGGAAGAAGTCATGTTGCTTATAAAAAGATCCGAGTCGACCAGGTGCCTCGATATGATCCCGATATCGTGGGTCGAGGAACCGGCTACCCCGCAGTGCGACGAAGCGATTCTGCTGGAAGTGTCCGGCGCCGGCGGCGTTCTTCACGCGGGATTGAACATGCCGGCAGGCACCGTTTTTCAAATCGAGACCGGACCGGCAAATTTTTCGGCCCGCGTGCGATTCTGCGAATACGACGGGTACGGTTTTGTAGTGCGCTTCACGGTCGCGTCGCAACGATGGTTTCCGACGGGGTATCAGCCGGCGAATCTCAAAGCGTCGCCTGGCTGGGGTCGTGACGCCGAGCGCGGCCGCTCCGGCAAATCCTCTCACGCCGCGTAAGCGCGTTTAACGGACTCCGCCCGCCGCGGCCACAATCGCGGGCGCAACGCGGAACGGCTGGCCCACCGGGCTCGCCAGAACCGGCACGCTTCTCAAGTCCTCCCGCGCGTCCTCGATCCATCCCGCATATTGCGGATTCGGCGCCCACGAGTAAAAGCGGAGCAGTTCCATCTCGCAGCCGTAATGAGGATCGTAATACGCAGGAATTTCCGAGCCAGCCGATTCGAGCGATTGTCCGCCCATCCTGCGCAGGATGCTGGAGGAGCAATTCCGTCTGGTCGCCGTGCTGATGCCCACCGCGCCGCCTAACGCCTGAGATAGGCCATAGGTCAGCAGCGCCATGCGCAGCGCATCGGAGGTCGCGCGCACCTCTTCGCTCAACGCCCACCCGCCCAGTTCCACGAAAGGGAAACGCAACCGCGAGGCGAGCTGAATCTCGGCCTCTACCGCCCGCTGCAGAGGCGTTCTCCATTGCCCCGCGCGGGCCAGCGCGGATTTGGCCACGCCCAACTGCCGGAAAGGCACCGTATCGCGATACTCGTGGTATCGCGCGCAACCGCAGACGCGCTGATCTTCGTCAAGCAGCAGCACATGCCAACTCTTGGTATCCGCCGCCATCTGGTGACGTCCTTCGGTCAATTGCCATTCCTGGATGGCACCCTCGGCCAGATAAACAGAACCGCGCAATTCCTGCATTTCCGCGACAAGATCCTGAAAGCGTCGAGGAAGCACGTCGACATCTTCGAAATATTGGAGATTCGCGCCTTCCGGAGCCAACATGACGAGCCTGCGATTCGATTTTCTGGCTTTTCTATTGTGCAGCAACAACCTGACCTCCCATGATTGAGAACCTGGTGCACTCTCGGAAATGCCGCACACCGATCCTTTTGTGAAGCGCGCACTTGTGCAGTCGGCGGGCCAAAAGGACCGGGACGATAAAATACTGCGCTGTAATGACTGAAGAATGGCGGTTCGTATTTTTTACTGAATTTCCAGAAGGGGGAGGTTCTTAAATTCGGTAGAAGTTACGGGACGTTCAGTACGCTCCACCGGCGCCGGCTTCCATGTAACGCCGGGTTCGATGACCGAATGCGTAGAAGCGCTTCCGGCATCCCTCGCAGCGGAACGGACTGAGCCGGAGCAGATGCAACTGTCGATCGATCCAGCCGGCGCGATGCGACGGACGAACTTTGCGCCGTCGGCAGCTCGGGCAAACCGGCAGAGCGATGGAGCGCACTACCGTTGAGAGAAACGCCGCTAAAAAAAGCAGGGCGCAAAGAACACCCACCCAAAAAAGTATAACGACGCGGGGCGAGTATCGCGTAAGTATGGCTCCGGCGTGGGAATGGATCACGCTGTTTGATACCGGAGGCTCAAAGAACGTTTCTGGACGAGCGGAGCGCCGCAGCGGTTGGAATAGGGTGTAGACTATTTTGAATCGGTTTTGTCCGGCGCGCGCGTTTCGGCGGTTGCGATTCGCTCCACGCGCAACGTTACGATGATCTTGAATACGAATCCAACTCGAGGCGTAAATTTTATGCGACTGCTGCTGACCACTATCCTACTGATGGCTGTTTCCGTTGGATGTACCAAATCCGGCGCGGCTCCGAAGACCACGGTCAAGGCGCTGACCCACCAATACCGGCCTGAAGGCGACCAGACGGTGCACATCGATCTGACAAAAGTCAGAAGCGATGAGCTGAAGAAGGTGTACTCCTACATCGACGACCATTTCGACGAGCATGTGGAGCGGTTACAGAAATGGATCCGCCAGCCGAGCATCTCCAATAGCGGCGAGGGCATTCCGGAGACCGCCGAGATGGTCAAGGGGTTCTTCGATCAGCTCGGCTGCCAGCAATCGAAAGTGTATGAGACGGGCGTCACGGAATGGGGCATGCCGGGCAACCCGGTGGTGTATGCCAAGTGCGACGAGGGCGCTCCTAAGACGGTGGTGATCTACTGGCAATACGACACCATGCCGATCATGCAGCCCGACGCCTGGAAAGTGCCTCCGTTCGAGGCGCAGATCATCCCGCAGGGCGATTTCAAGAAAGTTCTGGTGGCGCGCGGCGCGACCAATTCGAAGGGTCCTGAGATGTCGCAGTTGAACGCCTTGATGTCGATCCGCGCGGTGCGCGGGAAGCTGCCGGTGAACGTCATTTTCGTGGCGGAAGGCGACGAGGAGCGCATGGACGTAGGCCTGCGCAATTTCGTGCGCGATCATCAGGATTTATTCAAAGGCGCGGATGCGATGATCGGCGCCGGCGGCGGCGGCGGGTCGTCGGAAGGCTGCGTCTACATTCAGCTCACCACCAGCGGCAAGGCGTGGGGACGCGGACCGGTGGAGTCCAATATTCACGGTGCGAACAAACGGTCGGTGGATAGCCCGGCGTGGCGACACATCCAGATGCTCGCATCGCTGGTTTCAAAAGACGGCAATACCCCGTTGATTCAGGGCTGGGATGAGAATCGGGTTCCGCCGACCGCGGAACAACTCGACGCCTTGCGCAAACGAACCGCGAACGCGGACATAAAAACCATGGAAACGAATCTGGGCGTGGCGCGCTACATCGCCGACGATCCGTTCGACGTGATGCGCATGCAGACCTACGGGACGTCTTTCAATCTGGACGGCATCTGGGGCGGTAACATGTTCGCCGACGCAGCGGGCGCGACGCTGCCCAACAGGGTCACTTCCAAGCACAACATCCGCTACGTTCCGAACATGAGCGGTCCGGATCTGGTGAAGAAAATCCGCGCGCAGCTGGATCGCAACGGTTACAAGGATGTGGAGCTGAAAATCATCGGCGACGTGCCGTGGTCCATCTCCGATCCGAAGAACGCCATCAACGACGCGGCGTCCAGAATGTACGATTCGTTCGGTGTGACCTCGCGCCGCATGATGGCCGCCAATCACCTGCCCGATGAATCCGAGCTGGGCGGCTACTGGCCGTCATATCTGTTCAACAACGGCAGAGTAGGCCAGCGCGTGGCTCCCAACGTCCTGATGCCGATCGGCGGCGGAGCGGTGGGCAATGGCGGACGCGCTCACGCCGCGAACGAGTTCTACGTGATCGAAGGCGCGGGCAAAACGTACGGCATGGCCGGCGCGGAAAAATCGATCGCGACGGTGATTTATAATTTCGCCGGCCTGAACTAGTCACACATCGGGTCGAAACCCGCGCGCGGATCGCGTTCTGCGCGCGGGCGCAGTTCCACTACTCGCCTGCCCGCAGGCTGTTCATCGGATCCACTCGGGCGGCCCGGCGCGCCGGAATCCAGGCCGCGGCAAGAGCGACGGCGGCCAACGCCACCGGCATCGCGACGAAGGTAAGCGGATCGTAGGGGCTCACGCCGTAGAGAAATGCGCTGACGAATTGCGCCAAGGCAAAGCAGGCGCACAGTCCGATGGCGATCCCGGCCGCGGAAAGCGCCAGGCCGCGCCCCAGCACCATGCCCGCGACATTCGAAGGTGTCGCACCCAGGGCCATGCGAATGCCGATTTCGTGCATTCTCTGCGCCACCGAATAACTCAAGACGCTGGCCACGCCGAGCACTGCCAGCACGAGTGCAATTCCAGCGAAGCAGGCGATCAGAAACGCATTGAGCTTCTGCGCCCGGCTGGACTGATCGACGATTTCGCCGAGCGACGCCGCTTCGGAGATCGCCAGGGATGCGTCGGCCTTCTGCAGCACCCCGGTCAACTGCCGAAGCTGGGTGGCCGGACCGCTCGCGGAACGGCTGACCAGATTCATCGTCTTGAAGAACGGAATCGTCGGCATTTCCATCAGGCGGTCGGGAAGCTGCGAGTGCGGTTCGTAGATTTGCGCCGGCGGCTCGCGGTCCAAGGCGATCTCCTTCACTCCGCCCACCACTCCTACGACGGTGGCCCATTCCGCCCGGGAATTATGCAGACGCCGCCCCACTGCACTTTTGCCCGGCCACAGCTTGCGCGCCAGGACATCGTTGATCATCACCACGCCGCGATTTTCGCGATATTCGACGTCAGTGAACATTCTGCCGCTCCGCAAAGGAACGCCGAGCGATTCCAGGTAATGGCCGGTAATCCAGATCTGCGATGCGATCGGCCCGGAGCTATCGGTACTGCTTTCGCTGTTCTCGCCGATGATCGTTCCTTTCTCCCACGCGCCCAGCGGCGCTTCCGAACCCACGCCCGCCGCGACTACCCCCGGCACGCGTTCCGCATCCGCGGCGACCTTTAGGTAAATCGCGCGGATCTGCGGCCCTTTGGAATAGAAGGCGGGCGGCAGATGAGTGGTCATCACGAACACCTGGTCTTTGCGGAATCCGGCATCCGAGGAAATCGCGTGCAACAGACTGCGAAGAGCCAGGCTGCCTCCGATCAACAGAATTACGGTCAGCGCGAACTGCGCCGATACCAGGGTCGCCAGCACGCGATGACGGGATCGTCCCGCGGTCCCGCCTCGTCCGCCATCTTTCAGAGCGCCAATTTGCAACGCCCCCGAAGGAGAAAACGCGGCCCCCGCGCCGGAGAGCATCGCGGTCAATGCGCCCACGACCAGAGTGAATGCGACGACGCGCCCGTCGATCGCGATCACTCCGGCGCGCGGCAGGTCTGCCGGAATATATGCCGAGAAAAACTTCACCGCCACCGCGGCGAGTCCGATTCCGGCGGCCGCTCCGGCAGCAGCGAGCACGATGCTCTCGCTCAGCGCCAGTCGAATCAGATCGACGCGGCTGGCGCCCATCGCGGCGCGGACCGCGCGTTCCCGCCGGCGCTCGGCGGCTCGGGTCAAGGTCAGATTCGCGACGTTGGCGCAGGCGATCAGCAACAACACTCCGACGGCGATGCTCAACAGGGCGAGAATCCTGCTGGCGTTGCCGGTGACTTCGGATCGGAGACTGCGGACACCGAAATTCATGGTGAACGGAGCTCGCGGCGCCATCCTCTGCTTCAAGAGCTCGTACGCCGGCGCCGCCAGGGTGCCTGCTTCCGCGTTGGCCTGTTCGATGGTCACCCCCGGCTTCAGGCGACCGATCACGCTTTTTTGCAAGATGGGCCCGCGTCCGGTCTTTTCCGCCGCGGTAAAGCCCATGGGAAGAAAAACGTCGGCGGGAACGTTGTTATCCGCTGGTCCCCGGAGCGGGAACACGAAGGACGGCGGCATGACGCCGATCACGACGCGAGGGTTTCGATCGAGCACCACCTTGCGCCCGATAATGGCCGGATCGCGCCCGAATCTTCGAGTCCACAGCGCGTCGCTGATCAGAACCGCGTCACCACCCTCCAAATCCTCGTTCGCCTGGAACGCGCGGCCCGCCTCAGGCGGAGTTTGCAGCACGTCGAACATACTGGCGGTCATTTTCACGGCGTTCAGAGTCTCCGCCGGCGACACCGTGGAGAGCTCGGCGGTGGTGGTTTCAAACGCGCCAAGGGACTGGTACGACTTCGCCGCGTCGCGAAACGCCGAATACTCTATGGTGGAGAGCGGCGCGTCCTTCATGCTGAAGACCGGCACGTCTTCGTGAACCAGCACCAGTTGCTGAGGCTCAGGGAAAGGCAGCGGCCGTAATAAAACTGCGTTTACGACGCAGAACAAGGCGCTGTTCGCTCCGATTCCGATCGCCAGCGCTACGCCGGCCGTCAGCGCGTACAGCGGCGAACGTCGCAGACTGCGCAGGGCGCTCGACAGGTCCCAAAGGAGTTTGCCAAACATGATGTATCCCTGTTTGACGCGGCAACCTGCCAAAGGCATCGCGCCGATTTACGGCTGGCAGTCGACCCAGGCGCGTTTTCGCGAGCTTTCGAGAACCAGCTCCAGCAGTTTCATCCCGCGCGCTCCAGCGGCGAAGGTCGGATACTCGACCGGCGCGTTTGCATCGGCTACGCGGGCATAGAATCGGCGGAACATCTGCTTGTGCGTGTCGTCGTAGCCTTCACTGTGGCCGCCCGGCAGGTCGGCAAAAGCTGCGGCGGACGGCGCGAGCAGCGACGGATCCTTCAACAGAACCTGATTAGGGCTGCCACGATGCCCGATCCACAGCTCATCGGGGCGTTCCTGATTCCACGCGACGCCGGACCTGGTTCCGTAGATTTCAAATTCGAAACGGTTCTTGCGGCCCGCCGACATCTGGCTGACCGCGAAGGATCCGCGCGCCCGGTCGCCCAGGCGCAGCAGCACCGCGCCGAAATCGTCCGTGGTCACTGTGACGGATGCGGAGTTCGCGGCGTCGGCGCTCGCGAAGGTCTCCACCGGTCCGGCCGGACGCCGGCGCGTCTTGTGAAACGTGGCCAGATCGGCGCACAAGGAGGTGATGGGAAGTCCGGTAACGTGCTGGATCGCGTCCATCCAATGCGAGCCGATATCGCCCATCGCGCGCAATTCCCCGCCCTCCGCGGCGGTGGCGCGCCAGTTCCAGTCCGTGTCGTACAGCAGCCAATCCTGAAAATAAGTTCCGTTGACGATCAGGATTTCGCCCAGGTCGCCCGCCGCGATCATGGCGCGCACCTGCTGCACCTGCGGATAACATCGCAAATTGTGATTCACGCAGTTAGCGGCTCCGCTGCGCCCGGCCAGTTCTGCCAGCTCACCCGCCTCGACGGAAGTGACCGTCAGGGGCTTTTCGCACAGGACGCTAATTCCCGCTTCGAGCGCGGCCTTCGCCATCTCGTAATGAAGATGATTCGGCGTGCAGATATGGACGGCGTCTATCGCCCGGTCCGCGATCACGGCGCGCCAATCGGACGCTGGCGTGCGGGATCGACAGAGACGCGGCGAAGCGATCCGCCGTTGCCTGATTCGACGCGACCACGGTGGTCACTTCGACGTCGCCGAGCCTGCGGATCGCCTCGGTATGGACCCGGCCCATGAATCCCGTGCCGAAGATCGCCGCCCGTAATTTGCTCATGGCTGGATTCCGGATTAGGGCGCTACAGGCGATAAATGGTGACGCCGCTCAGCAACTTGGGATAGAAGTCGGTCGACTTCTGCGGCATCACGCCGCCGCCGAACGCGATGCGTGCCATATCCTCGATGGGCGTCGGCTCCAGCAGAAACGCGACCTGCGCGCCGCGGGCGTTCACTTCGGCGGCCGCCGCGTCGATGCCCCGAACATACTGGATATGCTTCTCGTCCCGCACCGCTTCTTCCGTGATCCCCAGCAGCGAGCCGAGCACATCGTGATGAAGCACGGGAACGTCGAGCTCGTCCTTCTTGCGCGCGCGCTGCATCAGGCGAGGCTCGGTGCCCGCCGCGATAATGCCGATCTGCACGCGCTTCGGATCGCGAGAGGACATCCGCTGTTTCAACGCATCAAGCGTCGGGAACGCGGCCACGCTCCAGCCGTGATTCGCGGCTTTCTCAAAGAATCGCGCCGCCTGAAAATGTTCGACGTTGCGAAGCACGCGATGCGTCGCCAGAATCTTCAATCCCGGCGAATGCATGTTGACGAAGGTCATCATGACGAACTGCGCCGCCGTATCTTCGGGATGCTCATTACGATAGGCCAGCGCTGTTTCATAACGATGATGCCCGTCTGCGATCAGCAGCTTCTTATCGCTCATCAGTTGCTGGATGCGCGCGATCTGCTCCTCATTCGTGATGGGCCAGACCATATGCCGCGCCTGATACTCGTCGACCACGTTCATCGCCGCGGGTCCTGCGGCGGCGGATGCCAGCACCTTGTCGACCGCGCCTTCGGGATCGGGATACAGCATGAAAATCTGCCCGAAATGGCTGCGAGTGTGGCGCAGCAGTTCCAGACGGTCTTTCTTCGGACCGGTGAGCGTCTGCTCATGCCGGAACACGACATTGGCGGAATAATCCTCGATCTTGCCGACCCCGATGAATCCCTTGCGCGTCAGCTTCTCGCCCGAATCCGGCACGGTGAATTCCTGAAAATAGGCGTACAGGCCGGGCGAAGCGTCCTGCGCGAGAATCCCCTCGCGAATCCATTCGTCCAGATAATGCGCCGCGCGAGTATAGACGTTCTCGGAATCGTTGTCGGTCTCGCGCCGCTCGCCCAGGATTACTCGAACCAGATTATACGGGCTCCCGGCGAGATACCGCTCGCGCATCTCCGCGTTGATTTTGTCGTAGGGCTGAGTCAGTAGACGCGATGGATCGCCGGCCTTGGCCGAGTATCGGAAGGGTTGGAAGGATTTGATCGTTGCCAAGGAAATAGCATAGCGTTACTTCGACCGGTTTGCCATCGGCGCGCTGATCAACACCGGACGCGGGCTCACGATGGTCCGCGCAATCCAGGGCGTGAAGAAATGCGACTGATAATTCACGATGGCGACGCTCAGCGTTTCATCGTCGGGTCGCGCCGCCGTGGCCGGCTCAAATCGCACTTCGACGTTGCCGCGTGTCATTCCCAAAAATCCCGGAGCGTCCGGGCTTGGCGCGCGAAGCGAGTTGTACAGCACCAGGTTCGCGACTTGATCGCCGGAGCCGTCATAAGCATGCAGGCTGCCCCAGCGCACCGCCGACCGCACCCGCTCTTCCAGCGCCTGATGGGAGTAGAGGATCTGCCCGCAATCCACCACGCCGACCAGCAGCGACAGGAATACCAGCATCACCAGCGTCGCCTCAATCAGGCTCTGCCCGCGACGATTCACTGCTCACTCTCCGAAGGCGCGTACCAGCCGACATACGGAAACTCGACCGCCGGCCTTCCCGTGAACGTGAATTTCTTGAACACCGCGTCGACGCTGAATTCGCGGATCGCGACGTCCACCGCTTCTGGCGCGCCCGCTGGATTCAGCACCCAATGGACGTCCACGTCTTCCGGCTTCAGATTCGCGATCACCGGTGCCGCATCTAAGCCCGGCTGCGCGTCGCCATAGACCACCATGTTGCGAATCGACTGCGCGCCTTTTTCCAGATCCTTGGGAGTCGCCGCGCGATAGGTCCGCATCGCGGCGTAGCGCCCGCCGTTGCCGACCGCGGTCACCAGTTGGTTGTAAATGTAGAATGTATATCCAAATTGAAAGGTGCCGGCGAGACAGGAAACCATCACCATCGCCGAAAACGCCAGCTCGATCATGGCGTGCCCGCGCTGCCCCCGGCCCGTCATTCGGTCAACCTCACCGGATTGGCCGTCGCCACTGCCTGCGCCGGTACAGTGAACGCCGCCGGTCCGCCAACTGCTCTCAGGAACGTGATCTCGACCACGTTCGACGGAGCCGTCACGCGGGCTCTGGTCATCGCCGTGGCATCCCTGGGCTGCGTTTCCCACTTCGATCCATCGGCGCTGAACTCGACCGTGACGCCCGTGAATTCCTTGGTCCCAAAGTTCCAGCGCATCGGAAGCTTCGCGACCGCCTCCCGCGCTTTCTGAAGACCGGCTTCGCTGCCGTCGATTTTCTGCGCCGCCGCCATCGCCGCCGCGTCCGTAAACACCTGCGCTTCATTGCGGGCGATGTAGATCCGGCCGAAGTCGAAAGCCAGTCCCATCACCGCCAGAAGCAGCAGCATGGTAACGGACATCGCGATGAGCACAAATCCGCGCTGTTTCGGTTTCACCTATCTATTAATAACGGCAGAATTTCGCGAATCTGTAGATACGCGATTCAGAGCGGCGGGCTATGCCGTAACCGGACGCTCTATCTCGCGGGGCGTCAGCAGGAGCAGCGCGCCTAATCCCGCGATCCCGATGGCGATCCATTGCGTCAGGGAAAGGCCGGCATATAAACCCTGCTCGTGGAACCGTGTGAACTCGATCAGGAATCGAGCGATGGAACTGAACACCAGGTATAGCCCGATAATTTGCCCCGGCCTGTGGGATTTTCCGTAGCGCCACCACAAAAAGCCGAACAGCAGAAATTCGGTCGACATCTCATAGAGTTGCGACGGCTGCAGTGGCGTATTCAGCGGGACCCCGGTCAGCGCGTTCGCCTCCGGATTGTGGAAGGTGACCGCCCAAGGCAGGTCGCACTGGTTGCCCCAGCAGCATCCGGCGGCGAAACAGCCGATCCGCCCGATGGCGTGGCCGACGGCGATTCCCGGCGCGAAAGCGTCGAAGGTCTTCAAAAACGGGAGCTTATTCCTGCGGATATAGAAAAACGCGAAGATGATGGCGAGCGCCAGGCCGCCTTGCCACACTCCGGCGGCCTGCAACGTCGCGAGCGAGAAAATCGGCGGCTTATCGGGACTGCCCCAATCGAACACGAACATCAGCAGTTTCGCGCCCAGCAATCCGGCCAGAGCGCAGTACACCGCCAGATTGGTCATCAATTCGCCGTTCAAACCGCTGCGTTTCGCGAGCTTTACCGTTACCGTGAGCCCGATTAGAAACGCCAGCGCGACCAGCACGCCGTAAGTTGGTAAATAGAAGCTGCCGATGGAAAATAGCTTGGGGAGCACTCTATCTTTAGCCTATCATGGTCTCCGGCGGAGGTCGTATTAATCGGGGGCGACGTCGTTAATCTTAAGGGCCCTACGGATGACATACTACACACACTATAGTACGCTATATATATGATCCGGTCCTGCCGCGACAAGGAAACGGAAAAAATGCTGAACCGAGTGGTGAGTCGAAAATATCAATCGGTTCAGGATCGAGCTGAAGAACGTTTGGCGCAATTGAACGCGGCAATCGAACTTCGAGATCTTAGCCTGCCGAGCCTGCGGCTGGAAAAGTTATCCGCGGATCGACAGGGCCAATACAGCATTCGAATTAATGATCAGTACCGGATCTGCTTCGAGTGGATAGACGGAGACGCCTACAACGTTGAGGTTGTCGATTATCACTAAAGGAATCTCATGAACAAAGCTACCAAGCGCCCGCCGATACATCCCGGGCGCATCCTTAAGAATGAACTGGCGGAATCCGGAGTGACGGCCAACGCCGCTGCCTTGTCCCTCCGTATCCCCGCAAATCGCTTGACCGAAATCATCAACGGGAAACGTTCCATCTCTGCGGATACCGCGCTGCGTCTGGGCTGGTATTTTGGGACCTCGGCGCAGATGTGGATGAACTTGCAATCTCAATATGACTTGCAGGTCGCGGAGGATGCCCTGTCTAAAAAAATTCAACGCGAGGTCGAGCCCTTACCCAAGAGCGCCTAGCGCAGGCGGTCACGTTTCGGTCCGCTTACGGGTCGTGCCTGGACTGATGCTTGCGAAGTCTGTATCGATGTACAATCGAGCCGGTGAACCACACGCATCCCATGCTTCGAGCCGTGCTGAAAAGCCAGTATCATGCGTCGCTGGCGATGCTCCGCGAAGCCATCGAACGCTGCCCGCCCAAGGAATGGTTGAGCACCAACCACAAGAATGCGTTCTGGCAGGTGTCGTATCACGCCTTGTTCTTTGCACACCTGTATGTTCAGCGCGACGAATCTGCGTTCAGGCCGTGGGAACAGCATCACGGCGAGGGCGACGGCATCGCCGGTGCGCCTTACACCCAACCGCAGGTGCTCGAGTACTGGGAGTTTTGCGATCGGATGATCGACGACGCCGTCGACGCGTTGGATCTCGACCGCACCGAGAGTGGCTTTAGTTGGTATAGCATGTCCAAGCTGGAGCACCAGTTCGTCAATATCCGCCATATCCAACATCACGCCGCGCAACTGATCGACCGCGTCCGCTCAACCGCCGACGTTGGGATTCGCTGGGTGGCCGCCGGCTAAACTCGTGCGTGGGCCATGTAATTCATTGTCAATGCATAGGATCGCTTAAGGGTTGTAGTGCTAAACTATAAACAGGTCGTAATGCGACTTGGACGAATCATTCTCGCGAGCCTGACCGCTCTTGCCGCGTATTCCTACGCCCAGGCGCGGATCGATCTGCCTCGTCCGGTCGCGTCCGATTCGATGCCGCGGCTGTTGCACGCGGTTCTGCCGCTGCTCGCCTGCGCCGCCGAATCCATCTCTCCGGCCCATGCCGAAACCTCATCGCAGCAGGCCAGCTTTCCGCTCAGCGCGCTGAATGCGACGCCTCTCGGAGGATCGCTGTGTCTGGTGGCCAGCGTCCTGGCGGTCAATCTTCTCGCGCGCCGGCATCAATGCACTCTCCTTCGCTGCTGACCCCCCACTGACGGAAGTTCCTGGTCCGTGGTGTATTTCCTGGCATGTTTTTTTGAGGAATAAACTGGAGAAGCTACGATGTTCGAGACTGTTCTAACCAAAATTTTTGGCACCAAGCATGACCGCGAAGTGAAGAAGATGCGGCCGCTGGTCGCCGCGATCAACGATCTGGAGCCCAGATGCAGGCGCTGAGCGATGAGGAACTGGCCGCGCAGACCGTCCGGTTCCGCGAACAGCTCGCGCAGGGAGCCTCGCTCGACGACCTGCTGATTCCCGCCTTCGCCACCGTGCGCGAAGCCGGACGCCGCATTCTCAACATGCGGCACTTCGACGTGCAGTTGATCGGCGGCATCGTGCTGCATCGCGGCAAAATCGCCGAAATGAAGACCGGCGAAGGCAAGACGCTGGTCGCGACGCTGCCGGTTTATCTGAACGCGCTCGGCCGGCAAGGGCGTCCACGTCGTCACCGTCAACGACTACCTGGCCCAGCGCGATTCGGACTGGATGGGCAAGCTCTACAAGGCGCTGGGCATGACCGTCGGCGTCATCGTCCACGATCTGGACGATGAGGAGCGCCGTCGGAGCTACGGCTGCGACATCACCTACGGCACCAACAACGAATTCGGCTTCGATTATCTGCGCGACAACATGAAGTTCCGCATCGCGGATTGCGTGCAGCGCGACCATTACTTCGCCATCGTCGACGAAGTCGATTCCATCCTGATCGACGAAGCGCGCACGCCGCTGATCATTTCCGGGCCCAGCGAGGAATCCACCGACAAGTACTACAAGATCAACCGCATCATCCCGAGCCTGATTCGCGGCGAAGTGATCGAAGGCAAGGAACCCGGCCAGAAGTGGACCACCGGCGACTACACGGTGGAAGAAAAGCACCGCACCGTGGCGCTCACCGAAGAAGGCGTTCGACAAGGTCGAGCGGCTGCTGAACCTGAGCAACCTGTACGACGCCATCAACATGGAAATGAATCATCACGTGCAGCAGGCCTGCTCAAGGCGCACGTGCTGTTCCAGCGCGATCGCGACTACGTGGTGAAGGACGACGAAGTGATCATCGTCGACGAGTTCACCGGACGCCTGATGCCCGGCCGCCGCTGGTCGCGATGGTCTGCATCAGGCCGTCGAAGCCAAGGAAGGCGTGAAGATCCAGCGCGAGAATCAGACGCTGGCCACCATCACCTTCCAGAACTACTTCCGCATGTACAAGAAGCTGGCCGGCATGACCGGTACCGCCGATACGGAAGCGGCCGAATTCGAGAAGATCTATAAGCTCGAAGTCACGATCAGTCCCGACCAACAGAACCGCTGCGGCGCAAGGAATTTCAGGATGTCGTGTATCGCACCGAGGAAGAAAAGTTCCGCAACGCGGCCAAGGAAATCAAGGAGCTGCACGAAAAGGGCCAGCCGGTGCTGGTGGGCACGGTTTCGGTCGAAAAATCGGAAAAATTATCGGGCATTTTGAAGAAGATGGGCGTCCGGCATGAAGTGCTGAACGCCAAGAATCACGAGCGCGAAGCGTTCATCGTGGCGCAGGCCGGCCGCAAGGGCGCGGTCACCGTTTCCACCAACATGGCCGGCCGCGGCACCGATATTCTGCTGGGCGGCAACCCCGACTTCACCGCGCGGGAGCGCCTGCGCAAGGAGAACAAGGACCCCGATCACGATCTCCCAAGGACAGAATGGGAAGCGATGCTCAAATCGGTGAAGGAGCAGACCGAGAAGGAGCACGACGAAGTGGTCGCGCTCGGCGGCCTGCACATCGTCGGCACCGAGCGCCACGAATCCCGCCGCATCGACAACCAGCTTCGCGGACGCGCCGGACGCCAGGGCGACCCCGGCAGCGCGCGCTTCTATCTTTCGCTGCAAGACGACCTGATGCGCATCTTCGGCGGCGCAGCGCATGCAGAACCTGATGCTGCGGCTGGGCATGGAAGAAGACGTGCCGATCGAGAGCAAGCTGATCACCAAGCGCATCGCGGCCGCGCAGAAGGCCGTCGAAGCGCAGAATTTCGCCTCCCGCAAACACATCCTCGAATACGACGACGTGATGAACAAGCAGCGCCAGGCGGTCTACGGCATGCGCCGCGAGCTGCTCGAAGGGCGAAGATCAGAAGGAGCGCGTGATCGAAATCATCGAAGGAATTCTGGGTGCCTTCATCGACCTGCGCTGCCCCGAGAAAAGGCCATCCCAGCCAATGGGATTGGACCGGCCTCGAAACCGACATCCTGACGCAGTTCGGCGTCAAGATCCGCACCGGATGAGCTGCAGAATCTCGACCGCCGCGAGATGGAAGCCGCGACTCAACGATCAGCTGGTCAAGAAATACGCAGAAAAAGAAGACATGGTCGGCGCCGAGCTGATGCGCGAAACCGAGCGCATGATCATGCTCAACGTCATCGACAACCAGTGGAAAGACCACCTGCTGTCGATGGACCACCTGAAGGAAGGCATCGGCCTGCGCGGCTACGGCCAGAAGGATCCGCTGATCGAATACAAGAAGGAATCCTTCGTCCTGTTCCAGGACATGATGGACCGCATCGAGGACGAAACCATCCGCTTCCTGTTCTTCATGCAGCGCGCCGAGGAGCGCCCGGCCGGAGACCATTCCCGATGTTCCGCATCCCGAACTGTGGGCGGACGAGGAAGAGGAAGAGGATGAGAACGGCGGCCGAGGCGGTCGCCGTCGGCCGCACGCGGCAGCCGCAGCCAGGCCGCGCAGAATTCCGTGATGGATCTTGACGCGCACCATCCAGCGCAAGAAGGAAAAGGAACTGGCCGCGCTGCAATTCGTCGGCGGCGAATCGTCCACCGCGCAACAGCCCGTGCATCGCCAAGAAAAGGGTCGGCCGCAACGATCCCTGCCCCTGCGGCAGCGGGAAGAAGTACAAGAAATGCTGCGGAGCGTAATCGCCGCCGGGTTGTTCGTTGTCGCTGGCCCAAGCCGCCATCTTGCCCGATCAGATCGGTCCTTATAAAAGGATGGCGCCCAAGACCGTCAGCCTGCCCGACCGGGCCCTTTATTCGACGAATTCGGCCTGAATTCGACGGAGGAGGCGGACTACATCGCCGGCGCCCGCCGTTTTCGGCCACCGTATGGCGCTTTCATGATCAGCACCGGCGCCCTCGCCATGTTCGATTACCGGCGTCCGCCCGAAGCGGCCACCACCTCGGATTTGACTCCCGTGGCGGTCCACACCTCGGACGGCACCATTTTTGCCGATGGAAATTACGTGTTCCAGGTGACCGGCAGCCTCCCGTCCGACGCCGATTTGAAGGCCTTGATGGCCCATTTGCCGAAAGTCGACCAGACGCCTTTGCCAGCTTTGATGACCGACCTCCCGCCGGACGATCTGATCGCCGATTCGGAGCGCTACATTATCGGTCCGGTTTCGCTCGCACCGTTTTGCTCCGGGGATTCCCGCCGGCGGTGGGCGCATTTCATACCGGAAGCGAGGCCATTTCCGGTAAGTATCAGACCGACAAAGGTTTGCTGACGCTAACCATTTTCAATTTTCCGACTCCGAACATCGCGCGAGCCCAGCTTCAGGAGCTTCAGAAGATTCCAGGAGCCCTTGCGCGACGCGTCGATAGTCTGGTCGCCGTGATCCTCTCGCCACCCGATCCGGGAGCTGCGGAGCGAGTACTATCGCAGGTCCACTACGAAGCGAATGTGACCTTTAGTGAACAAGTTCCAGCGAGTGAGCTCAAGGGTAAGATTTATTATATCCTGCAAATTTTTGAATTTGCAGGACTGCTGATCCTGCTATGCCTCCTGGGCGGGGTACTGTTCGGAGGCTACCGAGTTCTCTCCCGAAAGCTCAATCGGGGGGAAGATCCGGACGCGATGATTACGCTCCATCTCAGCGAGTAGGCTGAGGAAGTAAGCCTCGATATTTCGGGCTGTTAGACCGAAAAATGGGACCCCGATCGACAGCTTAGCAACATCTTTTCCACAACCGTCCGAAATCGAGACGCGGACGCAAGTATCGCATAATGATGAGGATAGATGGTTTTTGGAGGCTGAAAGTTTTTTCCTTGACATCATTTCCCGCACGCCCTAATATCCAATCACACAGGTTTTGACGGTTGCGATGCCGTCGAATCTGATTCTCCCATGTACATCGCCCTGTGAATAACAGGGTAAGCGTAAATGCTCACCTTCGGGTGAGCATTTCGTTTTGGGGAACGCTCTCAAACCGGCGATTGCCGCGCTTTAGACGCCGCTGAACGGCCGTTTGAGGTCTTCGAGGAAACTGTGCTACCATCCGGTGAGCAGACTTCCCAAACCTCGCGGAGAGGTGGCTGAGTGGTCGAAAGCAGCGGTTTGCTAAACCGTCGTAGGGTCAAAAGCTCTACCGGGGGTTCGAATCCCCCCCTCTCCGCCAGCCTCAGAAGGCCAATTCTTTAGGGAAGTACTTGTCGATCAGCGCTTCATAATACGGCCGCAGCGCGCTCGCGCTGGGACGCTGCTCGCTTTTCGAGTACAGGTCGTACGGGCTGAATTTTCTGACCCACTCGAACATTTCCCGGTCGTGATCGCTCATCAGGTGATCGTAGGCGCCTTCCCGATGTCCGGCGTAAAACGAGTGGTAACGGATCATGTACAACGCTGGTTCCGGTAGATAATCCTTGGCGACCTGGTAAAAATACTCGTCGTGCCCCCAGGACATATCCACGGTATTCAAGCCGCCGGACTTTTCATAAATGCCGAGCGGAGTTTGATACGCGGGATTTTTCGCATCGGGATTTTCGGCGAAAAACTCTGGGAAGACCACCTTATCGGAATAGGCGCAGCCGGTGGGGAAAGTATCGCCGACCACGGCCCATTGCGGCTCGCCCCACAAACACAGAATCTTGCCCAGATCGTGCACCAGGCCGACCAGTTGGAACCAGTCCGGGTGGCCGTCGCGGCGGATCGCCTCGGCCGCCTGGAGGTTGTGATCGATCTGGCTGAGATCGGTATCGGGATCGCTCTCATCGACCAGCGTATTCAGATATTCGAGCGCGGCCCAGATGCTCATCTTCATGCGCTTGCGGACGCTGAATTCACGCTTCTTTGCGAGCACGAAATCGCGGGTCTGATGAAGATGGTTCAGCCGGTAGAATTCACGCACGCCGGGCGTGGTGTTGCGATAGTCGCGAAACTCTTCCGTGGTCTTGGTGGGATCGTAGCGCTGCCCCACGAACTGATCCCACTGTTCGAGATTCTGGAGCGGTCCCATGACTCAAGCATACAGGGGTCAGGGGTCAGGGCAGCATTCTGACTCCTGGCTCCTGACTTCTCTCAATACTCCCAGCGCCACAGATTCACGCCGACGGTGAAACCCGCGCCGACGGCGGCGAAGATCACCAGATCGCCTTTTTTCAATTTCCCCGATTCGATCGCGTCGCGAGTGGCCAGTGGAATAGTGCCGGCGGTGGTGTTGCCGTAGCGATCGATATTGATGATCACCTGATCGCTGCACAAGCCCAGGCGCTCCGCGGCGGCGGTGATGATCCGGCGATTGGCCTGATGCGGAATCAGAAGCTTAATGTCCTTCGCCGTGAGGCCATGTTTTTCCAGCAAATCGCGGGAGGCTTCATACATTTTGCGCACCGCGTACTTGAATACCTGTTGGCCCTCCTGCTTCACGAAATGCAGCCTCTTGGCGACAGTCTCGGCGGTGGCGGGCATGCGGCTGCCGCCGGCGGGCTGCTTCAGAAAATCGCCGCCGGAGCCGTCGATTTCGTTCAGGAAGCCGATGAAGCCTTCGCCCGGCCCGGCGGGCTCGATCAGCATGGCGCCGGCGCCGTCGCCGAAAAGGATGCAGGTGCCGCGATCGGTGTAATCGATGATGCGCGACATGGTATCGGAGCCGATCACCAGAACTTTTTTGTGTGTTCCGGCCATCACCAGGTGCGCCGCGGTGGTCAAGCCGTAGATGAAGCCGGAGCAGGCGGCGATCAGGTCGAAGCCCCAGGCGTGTTTCGCGCCCAGCCGATCCTGTACCAGGCACGCTGTCGCGGGAAAAAGCATATCCGGCGTCACGGTGCAGACGATGATCGCGTCCAGATCGGCCGCGTCCACGTTGTTCTGGGCAAGCGCGATGCGCGCGGCTTCGACCGCCATGTCGGAGGTCGCCATCTCGGGCGGCGCGATATGCCGCTCGACAATGCCGGTCCGCTCCAGTATCCACTGGTCGTTGGTCTCAACCATCTTCTCCAAATCCTGGTTGGTCAGCACGCCGGGCGGCACAAAGCATCCAAGCGCGCTGATTTTAGCTCCGGGCAAATTTTTCTCCTTTAGAAACGCTTACCAGATCATTGTCCATGTTACATTCTGAGGGAATGGAAGTGGAAGCCGCGCTCTCCGTGGAGCAGATTTTCGCGCGGGTATTCCGCCAGTTGCGCCCGCGCACTCCGCTGCCTTCGATCCAGGTGGAATTCAAGCGCTATGCTAACGCCAACGCGCAGGTCAGCCTGAAGGAAGGCGTGCTGGAAATCCGAATGGCGGACACGCTTGGAGCGGCGCCGGATTCGGTGATGGAGGCGCTGGCGGAAATTCTGCTGTCTAAGCTGTTCCGGCGTCCGGTGCCGCCGTCGAGCAATGATCGCTACCGGCGTTATCTAAATCGCCGCGATATCCGGACCAGCCTCGATCAGGTGCGCCAGATTCGCGGGAGGAAACGCCTGCTGGCCCCGCAAGGCCGCCATTATGACCTGCTGGAAATGTTTGAAGATCTGAATTTCCGGTATTTCCACGGATTAATGTCGCGGCCGGTGTTGGGATGGAGTCCGCTTGCGTCACGCACCATGCTGGGGCATTATGATCCGTCGCACCACGCCATCGTACTGAGCCGGATCCTGGATCGAGCGGAGACACCGAGGCTCGCGGTCGAGTACGTCTTGTTTCACGAGATGCTACACCTGCGCTATCCGGTGGAACATCACGGCGCGCGCCGCTGCGTCCATACCAAGGCCTTCAAGGAAGCGGAAAAACAATTCGAGCACATACGCGCGGCGAAGGCGCTGTTACGTCATCTTTAGGATCGGTATTTTTTTAATGCGGGATCAGGCAGCGCTGGGCGCGGGAGCGAGCCGGGTCATTTCGGCGCTCAGCGCATTCATCGCATCGATCAGAACGCGCACATTCGCGCTGGAGAGAACTCCCTCGAAGCCCACGGCGCTGGTGATGAGACGGAGTTCGATGGCCACGATGGCGCGCCAGAACGTGAATTGCTGGCGGAACAGGGAGCTGACCAGAGCGGCATCCTGGGCGTCGGCGCTCGCCACCATCCGCCGCGCCAGGGCGTGCATGGAACGGAACTCGGCGGCGAGATCCACCAGGTAGGCGCGAAAGATGCGCAGGCGTTTCCGCTGTAATTTTCTGGCAATTTCGGGGCGATAACCGGGCTGCGATTTGAGAAATTCGAGGTCCTGGGGATTGAGGAGACGCGCCATCGGCTCATACCTGGCCAAGGACAGGTCGGGGAACTCAAAGGCCGGTGGAAGCGCGGAAGCCCAATAAACATGCAGGCGCAGCGCCATAAAGGCGACGGCCGCGATGATTACGCCACCGCACGCAAAGCTGCCAATGGTCCAATTCATCCTGGTCAGCCCTCCCCCGAGGGCTTGTCCGATTTCCTGATTAGAATACAGGACATTTCCAGGAAAAGCAAACTAAAACACGTTACTTCCTGTTATCTGCGCGAAAGGCGCAAAAGGCTGGCATTGATAGCGTCTAATTGACCGGCCAGGCGCGCGACCTCGGAGGCGTCCCAGCGGTGTCCGATCACCGTTGCCTGATCTTCGTTTTCCCGGCGTAGGGCCACAATCCAGAGTAAAAGGCAGCCTAACGAGATGCTGAGCATGGCTGCGTCGACGTATGGTTGATAGCGGTGGTTCAATAGATTGACCACCAGCAGACCAGCTGATCGCGCGCTGAAATAAACCATAAAACCCAACAGATAAAACGCCGCGTTTCGCATCAGATGGACCGGAAACCATAACATAAAAGCAGTAATCAGGAGCAGGAACAGAAGCGCCCACAGGTCCATGGTCCGCTCGACCGCGAAATAACGGTACAGCAGCAGCGGCTGATCCTTCGGCGCCGATCGATCGAGCAGCAGGCCGGTAACGGCGATGGCCGCGGCCATGGCCAGGGCATAGCCGACGGTCTGGCGGCCGAATCGAGCAATGGCCGGCTGGCTCGCGAGCGATACCCGGTATAGTTCCAGGAGAACGAAAACCGCCAGAACCATTTTGACGGCTTGCCCGGCCATATACGTTTCGGCATAGCGCCTCAGCGCGTGAGTTTGCAGAAAATACAGGAAAAACAAAGATTCAGTCAAATCGGCGAGCAGATAAATTCCGAACCATCGATAGGTCCGGAACAAGCCGGTGCTGGACATGCGCACCAGTAGAACGACTATTGCCGCAATATTGAGGTACCAGACGTATAACTGGAGGGGAGTCAACTGCTTGCTCCTGTGGGAACCGCTAAATCACCGAGTGTACCATCTGGGATGAGAGAGAAAAACCGGCGAAATATCCAACTATGATCACGGGAATGCACCAATGGCAAGTTCGCGAAGACGTGCAAACGGCAACGAAGCTTGCACGCCTCCGCGAAAATCCAGGATCCTTGCGCTGAGTGAGGGTTATCGCAGCGACGTGCACGGCCAGCATGGGGGCAGAGGGCCGTCCTTCGCGGTGCCGATCACAGCGGTCAACGACATCATCAACGCAGCGAGAATCACAATCTTTTTCAGCATTTTACAGACTCCTTGAGGTTTACGATTACTTCCGGCAAACAGCGTATCCGAGGCTGCCCGCGATTTACGAATTGCCAGTGAGGTTTTCGGAAAATAGAACAAGTCTGAAATTCCGGAAATGCGCAAGTTGCCGTTACAATGGTTGAGGTACTAGCGCGATGCCGCGATTCAAGCCCAAAGGGATGTTGGAGCGGACAGCGGTGGACGACTTATGGAAGCACACGCTTTCCCGCATCCCCACTGTTTACGGGCGATTAGCGTATTTATCGGGGTTACGCGATCCGAATTCTGGTATTTACCGCCATCACGGATTGAGCGCCGCCTTCGGAAGGGATGAAAGCGGGCGCGCCCTGCGCCGGAGCCACGAAGAAATCTTCCTGCAATGGCTCAATCTGGCCCTGGCGGAGAAACACGCCGACCTGCAAAGCTACCTGGCGGCGCTGGAGGACCCGTCGCGGACCGTGGTGGATCATTGGCTCCACTCCCGGTCCTACAAAACGCAGATCCCCAGCGCGGCGCGTCCGGCGGAGGGCGATTTGTATTGCAGCGAGCTCGAAGCCTTACTGGAACTTATGCAGAACGACCGCTCTGCTGGCGGGTCCGGCCAAGGGTCATCGCTACCTGCGTAACCTGACCGATCACTTCGATTTCCGAGGGGTATTCGTAGGACTCGGGGTCGCAGGAAGAGGCCGGGTGCGGCTGAACGATGATGCGTCCGTCGCGCAGGGTGCACCATCCACAGGCGTAGCCATCGCGATGCTCCAGAAAATAAATGGGCCGCTCAAATTCCGTGGTCCAGCCGGAGTTGGCTATGCGGCGGCGGGTGTCGTCGATCACCACCAGAGATCCCGGAGGAATAATGGGGAACATGGACCAGTCATCGGTTCCAATCAATCCGTAGCGGTGGTTTTTTAGATCGACGTTCCGCAGCAACATCAACGGGAGCTTGCCCCAGCGCTGGATCAGACGGCTGAGAAAGACCGTTCTGCCGAGATCGAGGCCGGGATCGAGCGAGATGGGGACCTGCACTTCTCCCTCATCGGACGCGTGGAATCCGACCAGGTGAGTACGCGCCGGCAAGGCAACGTCGGCGTCGCCGGGAAGCTCCGCGACGGAAACTCCGTACCAGTTGAGGACTTCGGTCAGATCCAGGCGATAGATGGCGCACAGCGAATACAGACGATAGATGCTAGGCAGCGTTCCTTTATTCTCAATGTCGGCGAGGCGGCTGAGCGCGATGGTGAATTCATCGCTGCCATGGCGGGCGGAAATACGGGAACTGGCTTCCTCCACATCACGGAACTTCAGGCGAAGACGCTCCCGGACTCTCTTGAGTTTTTGACCGGCCTCCTCCATCATGGATGTTCGAGGCGTGGCATCGGGAGGACCCTTCGAGGCTAGTACCATGAGTAGGGTTCCATCTTACTTCGGATTATAACGGTGCCGGAAGAAGAAGAGCAAGGTATTTCCAGGAATCCTGTTCTGAATTCGGAACAGAAATATCCACAGGCGTAAGAAAACACGGATTTTCGTACGACAGTCGTAAGCCAAGGAGAGGAATTGCGAATCATCGTTGGTGTGACGGGCGCAAGCGGATCGGTTTACGGGTGGCGTTTGCTTGAAAAACTGAGAGAGCGCGAGCGAGCTGAAGTGCACCTGATTCTTTCCCGATCCGGCGAAAGAACCGCATATCTCGAAATGGGAAAATCGGCCGCCGACTTCCGGGCTTTGGCGGATTGTTCGTATCCGGTGGAGGATATCGGATGCCGGTTGGCGAGCGGGTCGTTTTCCACCTCGGCGATGGTGATTGCGCCGTGCTCGATTCATACAATGTCGGCGATCGCGGGAGGAATTAGTTCCAACCTGATGGTGCGGGCGGCGGACGTCACGTTGAAAGAGCGGCGGCGACTGGTGTTGATGGTTCGCGAATCGCCGCTCCATTTAGGACATCTCCGATCGATGACGGCGCTGGCGGAAATGGGAGCGATCGTGGCGCCGCCGATGCCGGCGTTCTATCATCATCCGCAAACGGTGGCGGAGATTGTCGAGCATAGCGTGGATCGCATTCTGGACCTGATCGGGCTGCCTTCAGAAGATGCCCAGCGATGGGACGGCCCACAGGACCGGAAATGAGGGTCGCGTTCCAGGGTGAACTGGGCGCGTTCAGCCAGCAGGCGATCGTGCAGCTAGTGGGACCTCGCGCAAAGCCGGTGCCTCGGCAGCGATTCGACGAAGTCTTCGCGGCGCTACGAGCGGGAGAAGTGGACGCGGCGGCGCTGCCGATCGAAAACACCCTTGCCGGTTCAGTGCATGAAAACTACGATCTGCTGCTGAAGTACGATTTCGACATCACGGCGGAAACCAATGTGCGGATTGTGCACCATCTGATCGCCGCGCCGGGAGTGAAATTCAGCGCGATCCGGCAGGCGTTTTCGCATCCGGTGGCGCTCAATCAGTGTCTCGATTTCTTCGCGCGGTACAAACGGATCGACAGCGTCCCTTATTACGACACGGCGGGCAGCGTGAAGATGGTGATGAGCGAACGTCCGGCGGGGGCGGCGGCGATCGCGTCCGAATTGGCGGCGAAGATTTACGGCGGCCACATTCTAAAGCGCGAAATCGAAGACGACCGCCGCAATTTCACCCGATTCTTTTTGCTGGAACCCACGGGATCGAAGCCTCGACGGAGCCGCGCGGCGAGAGCGAGCGCTGGAAAACGTCGCTGGTGTTTTCGACCGGGAACGCCCCGGGCTCGCTGTACCGGGCGCTGAGCGCGCTTGCGCTTCGGGACCTGAACCTGGTGAAAATCGAGTCTCGGCCGCGGCGGGGGAAGCCATGGGAGTACATGTTCTACATCGATCTGCTGGGTCATCGGGACGAACTGAGAGTCCGCAATGCGCTGGGGCATTTGAGCGAGCTGGCGGATTTTCTGCGCGTGTTGGGGAGCTATCGCGCGGCTTAAACAAACGCGGCAGGCCGGAGGCCTGGGCTACTAACTAGTTGCCCATCATTTCGTCGATCAGCTTGCCCGCTCCGTACAACTTGCGCAGCGCTTCGGTCATGGCCCCGGTGTGGACCGCGACGGCGCGATTGGTCTGATCATCGAAAATAAAATCGCCGACCAGCGATTCGATATTGCCGTCAAAAATCAGGCCCACGATTTCGCCGTTCTTATCGATCACCGGCGATCCGGAATTACCTCCGATGATGTCGTTATCGGTAACGAAATTGAGCGGCGTGGACAGATCGATTTTGTTGACTCCTTCGATCCATCGCGAAGGAAGATAGAACGGGCCTTCATGATTGAAGCCGGCGGCGCGGTTATACAGGCCGTAGAACGTAGTCTTCGGCGGAGCGACGGTGCCGTTCATGGGATAGCCTTTGATGGTTCCGTAGGAAAGGCGCAACGTGAAGGTGGCGTCGGGATAGGTGCTGTGGCCATAGACGTCGAAACGGGCGCGGCCGAGCTGCTCGCCGGCGCGCTCCTCGACGCTTTGCACGTTATCTTCCTCCCACTTGATCATTTCGCGCCGGATGGGATCGAGTTTGCGAGCCAGCACGATTTCCGGATCGGTGGAGGCGGCGACCGCGGCTTCCCCGCCCTCGATCAACTGCTTGCGAACGGCGGGATCGTCCAGCTTGGTGGAACCGATGATGAGAGCCGCGGCATCGCGCGGATCCTTCCCGTTGAGCACGGCGCGCACGAAGGAATCGCTGGGGCCGACCTCGCTCAGGTCGAGATTCAGGGCGCCGGTCATGCGCGCGATCTCCATATCCTTATAGATCGGCGCTGGCGAATACATTTCGAAGCGCAATGAGTCGAGCTGCGCGTCGTGGAACCCGGGCAGGCGCTCGCCGTCGGGCTTTTTGATTTCGGCGACGTATTCGACGATGGTGGTCGCCATGTTGGCCAAACTGGAATCGAGGCCGTGATAGTACGCTTCCTTGGTGCGGGTGGCTGCCTTGCGCTCGGCTTCAGCGATTTCATCCCAGGCCGTTCCATATTTGGATTTGAGCTCGGGATTCTTCATCACCGCGGCCTTGAAATTCACCTCTTCGCCGCGCTTGGTGTCCACGACGTGAGGATCCTTCAAACCTTTCTCTTCCCCGTCGATCGCCTTGACGGAATTTTGCAGATTGAAGATCTGACTGGCGGCCTGGCGCGAATGCTCCTCGCTGGTGGCCGAGAATTTCTGAAGCACGTCGACGCGGCGACGCAACACGTTCAGGATGTTTGGAAACGCGGTGTCACGCTGGTATTCGATTTGGGCGAGCGTATCCATGCGCTCGGTTGAGCCGGGGTTGCCGGAGACGAAAACCAAGTCGCCGTCGGGCGCGCCCTTGGGATTCCACTTGAGGTAATTGGGAGTCTCGATGGGTTTGCCGTTTTCGTAGACGCGGAACAGCGCCATGTCCAGGTCGTAGCGCGGATAAGTGAAGTTATCGGGATCGCCGCCGAAGAACGCGGTCTGCTGTTCCGGCGCGAAGACGATGCGCACGTCGGTATATTTCTTGTAACGATAGAGCCAGTATTCGCCGCCCTGATAAAGAGTGACGACGTCGCTTCGCAAGCCGGTTTTCTCGAGGCTTTCACGCTCGATGGCGGCGATGACTTTCTTGCGCTCGGCAAACGCCTGTTCCGGGTTGGAGGCATTCTTCACGGCCGCGCCTACGCGCGCGGTAACGTCCTCGGTGGACATCAGGACGTCCACTTCCAGGTCCGGCGACTTGAGCTCCTGATCTGGCGTGGCGGCGTAGAAACCGTCCTTGATGTAATCGTGTTCGGCGGTGGAGCTTTTTTGGAGCTGGCCGCGCGCCACGTGGTGATTGGTCAGCAGCAGGCCGTGCGGGACTGACGAACGATCCGGATCCGCCATCGTTGAGGCGCACCGAGGACAGGCGCACGTGATCCAGCCATTGTTTGGTGAGCGTGAAATGATATTTTTCCTGGATGAGCCTGGTGGGAGGATTATCGAACGTCCACATGCCTTCGTCGGCGGGGGCGGAGATGGCGAGAATTCCGCCGCACGCGATCAACACAGACCAGCGATTCAGCATTGCCATGGAGTCTCCTCACTTATTTCATTGAAACACGATTGCGGCGAAGGCCGGCATCACGGCAACTCAGCGGCGGCCCGTTATTGCAGGATGCGAATGACGTCGGCGGCGCGGTAGGTTTGCGCGCCGGGCGCGAGGAAACGAACGATGGAGGGCAGGTCGAATCCGGAGGTCACCAGGCCGGGCTCGACGTAGCGGTTGCGGACCTGCGGCTGCCCGATGGTGGCCAGCAGAGTGTTGCACAAGCATTTGCGGCCCTCGGTCGATTCGGGCTTGCCGCCCTTGGAGAGGTAGAGCGACTCAGGCTCGGCGGGGCAGCGGTAGCCGATGTCGCCTTCGCCGGTGCGATAGGCTTCGCGAAGATAACCCAGGTCGCAGATGCGCGGTCGCGCGGTGTATACATCGGGATCAGAAAGAGAGCCGGGGAGGCTGGCGACTTTGAACGGAAAATTGGTCGGCGAAGCTACAGCGTCGGTGGAGACGCGGGCGTCGCCGGCGATGACCTGGTCCAGAATGGCGCGCTTGTAATCCTCGCGCATGCCGGATTCTTCGCAGAAAGCGAAAGCAGTGCCGACCTGCACTCCAGCGGCACCCTCAGCCAGGGCCTCGCGCAATTTCTCCGGCGCGCCGTAGCCTCCGGCAAGCCAGAACGGAAGCGCCAACTGGCGGATCTTTTCAAGATCCACCTGATCGCGCTCGCCGTAGATCACTTCGCCCGATTCGTCGAGCTGAAGTTTGCCGCGTGGAGGAGCATTGTGACCGCCGGCGGTAGGACCTTCGATGACGAATCCGTCGACCGCGCCGTTGGATTTCTTAACCATCGTGGCGGCGAGAACGTTGGAGGAAATGATGGCGAGAAACTTCGGACGCGTGAGCGGCGGGAGATCGACCGGCAGGTATTCGCGCGGATCGAAGGTCATGGTGACGTCGTCGCTTTCCACGGCTCCGGCGACATGCAGTGGATATGAGGCCGCCTGGTGATTTACGAAAGCGTCGAGCACACCTGGAATTTTCACCGGGATTCCAGCGCCCATCAATACATAACCCACGCCGCCGAGCATGGCGCCGTAAATCGAAGGCAGGTGCGGGATCTGCACCTTTTCAAGGTAATTGATGCCGACTGGATTCGAATGACCGCGGCGGGCCAGAAAAATTTCGACAAAATTCGCGAGAATGCAAAGCTCGCGAAGTTCCCGATCGTCGGTCTTGGTGTGCTGCGGCAGTCGGAGATAAGGCGCGCCGGCAGGCTTGCCGCCGGGGATATAGAAGCGATTCCAGACCCGTTCTGCCATTTCAGGGGCTGGAAAATGATCGAGCGCGAAGCGGGTTTCACCGCCAGGGTCGCCATCCTGCAAACGCCGGACGAAAACCTGATCGAGAGCGGTCCCGGAAACGACGCCGAGCTGACCCAGCCGCGAAACCTCGCGCGCCAAAGTGAAATTCGAAACGGCGACGCCCATCCCGCCCTGAATAATCGTTGGATCTCCAACCATGACTCGATTATCGGCGATTCAAACGAAAGCGATGGTCACAGTTTTGTCAGAAATTCACACACGTCCGGCAAATGCCTGGATGAATAAGAGAGCTCCGATGGCCGCCAGGCCAAGGTAGACGAATTTCAGAAAAGCGTCGCCATGCAGGCGATGGTTGATCATCCGGCCCAGAAATACGGCGGGCAGTGCGACCGGCAATGAGACCAAGTAGTAATGTGTCACGGCGGGAACCCACAATCCTGCCAGCCAATATCCGCCCATGCCGATGATGCTCGACGGCAGAAAATAGCCCTGCAGCGTCGCCCGGAAATGCGAGGAGGTCCAGCGGCGCATCGCTCCATAAATGGCGAGCGGCGGTCCGTTCATGCCGTAAGCTCCGCCCAGCACTCCGGCGCAGAAGCCGCATAGAACCAGCCATACACGGCTGTCGGACTTCAGCTCGGGTGGCTTCTTGACGGTGAGGCTGTAGAGAGCGAACGCCATGATGATCACGGCCAGAGTCGCCTTCACCGATTCTTGAGGGATGCTGGTGAGCAGCCAGAGTCCCAGCGGGATCCCGAAGAGCGTGGACGTCACCAGCCATCCGGTGCTGCGCAGATGAATCTTATGCCAGTCCTGCGCGACGACAATGGCGGCGATGGTGATCGACACCAGAACGGCCAGCGGAGCCGCGATCTTCAAGGGGATAAAGAAGGCCAGCAGCGGAACGGCAAGCAGCGCCTCGCCAAATCCGAACGCCGACCGGATGAGGGTGGCGATAAAAACGATACTCAGAACCTGCAGCGTGGTGGCGTCGATTTGCGATCTCCAGGAAGCAGGATCTCTAATTCGTATTCTAGCTAATGATGGTCGTGACGCCACTGCCAGTACTTGGTCTGCTCATCCTTATTGAGATGCTTGTAATCCCGGCTGTCATGATGGGTTTCGACGACCCACTGGTGATAATGGGCGTCTTCATCGTGGTCCCAGTGATGATAGTCGCCGCGATACGGATCGTAAACACGGTAGTGCGCCTCGCATCCGATACTGGTAGCTGCCGCGGATAGAACCGCTGTCATCAGGAACACTCGAAAAGTTCGCATCGTTTCACCCGCTTCCGGAAATGCAATCACGTCTCCAAATTCGAAGTCGCGGCGAAACAGGGTTTTAGCAATGGAACGCGGGCAACTTTTGCGCGGTTCAGAACTGATACAGCATTAAATACACGACGACGCCGGTGACGCTCACGTAGAGCCAGATGGGAAAGGTCCAGCGTGCGATCGCGCGATGGCGCGGGAACTGGCCCTTCAGTCCGCGGCGGAGCGTGATGATCGCGAGAACCGGGACCGTCACCGCGAGCACAGTGTGCGTAAACAGAATGGTCAGATAAACATAGCGCAGGATGCCGGTGTGCGAATAGTAAAGGACCCCAGCGTTCGCATGATAGATGAGATAGCAGGTCAGAAACACGACCGAGACACAGAAGGCCGAGATCATCACTCGCTTGTGCGCGATTTTACGGCCGCTGCGGATCAGAAAATAACCGATCGTCAGCAAAATGGCGGCGGTGCCATTGAGAGTCGCATCGACGGCGGGCAGGTCGTGAATCCCGATCAAGAATTTCCCTTGAGCAGATTCCTGGTGTCGGCGATGAGGCGGGTGATCGCGTCCGGCTCCTCGGTGAGATAAAAGCCGCGAATCTTCGAGGAACGGTCCACCAGGACGAAACGAGTGGAGTGCTGCAGGTTGCCGTCGACGTCGCCCAGCAGGAAAACATCGCGGCTCAGATGCTGCAAAGCCGGTTGAGGGCCGGTCAGAAAGAACCACACGCCGGACTGCGCGTGGAACAACTTCGAATAGGCATCGAGAACAGGGGGCGTGTCATGCTCCGGATCGACAGTGAAAGAGACCAGGCGGAAACCGTCGAGGCCGGAAAGCGCGGTCTGCACCTGATGCATTTGCGAGCTCATCCGCGGGCAGGGGCCGGGGCAGGTGGTGTAGATGAAATCCGCGATCCAGACCGAACCTTTAAGATGGGCGGCGCTGTCGAACTGGGCGCCGGTCTGATCGGTCAAAGTGAAATCGGGGACGGCGGAATAACTGGGCAGGCTGGCGCGGGCGGCGCAACCGGCCAGGGCCAGGCCCAGCAGCGGAATACTACAGCCAAGGATGATCGAGGACGAGCAGGCCATAAAGCAACGGAAGATAGACGACACTTGCCAACAGCACGCCACGCGCGCGCAGACGGGTCCGATCGAAAGCGACTCGCGCACCGGCGTACACGAACATCAGCCCCAGCGCCAAGGCTCCGATCAGATACAGATTGCCAGCCATGGAGATAAATTTCGGGATCAGGCTGATGGGGATCAGCAACAGCGAGAACAGCAGAATCCGGCGCGAGGTGGACTCGCCGTCCGGCTCCACCACGGGGAGCATGCGGATGCCGGCGCGCTCATAATCCTCGCGATACATCCAGGCGATGGCGTAAAAATGCGGGAACTGCCAGAGGAAAAGAATGGCGTACAGGATCCAGGCTTCGGTGGTGAGTTTCCCGCAGGCGGCGGCGTAGCCGATCAGTGGCGGCATGGCGCCGGGAATCGCGCCGATGGTGGTGGAATGCGGAGAGCGCTGCTTCAGCGGCGTATAAACCAGCAGGTAGCTCGCCATGGTGAACAATCCGAGCAACCCGGTCAGCAGATTCGCGCCGGCCCAAAGCTCGGCGAATCCAGCCACGGACAGCAGCATTCCGAACCAGAACGCGTGAACCGGCAGAATGCGACCGGAGGGAATTGGACGCGCCTTGGTGCGATTCATTTTGGCGTCTGCGTCGCGCTCATACCACATGTTCAGCGCGGCGGTTCCGCTGGCGATCAGGCCGGTGCCGATCAACGCGTGCAGCAAAGTCCACACGGTCCATCCGCCGGCTTCGTGCATACCGCACAGAAAGCCGATGGCCGTGCTCATGAGGATGAATACGGTGATGCGGGGTTTGGTCAGCTCCAAATAACTGCTCATGCAGCCACCACACCCTCGACTGCAGGGTAACTACGCACCTCAGGCACAGTAGTGTGCCGTTGTAACCACGGTCTTGCCATAGATGATTCCGGGAAACGTACGCCTTTTATTGTAGCAGGCCGCGCCGCGGGAGCCAGGAAGCGAAGTTACAATCGAATGAGCCAATGGAGAATCGAGCGATAGCGCGCCTGCTCAACGAGACCGCCGACCTGATGGAGATCGCCGGCGAAGATTCCTTCCGGATCCGTTCATATCGTAACGCCGCGGGCGTGATCGAAGGTCATCCGGAACAGATCTCAACCATTCTGAAGGACCCGGAACGCAAAGTCACCGAGATCGCGGGAATCGGCAAAGGGATCGCGGCGGTGCTCGGCGAGATCGAGCAGCGCGGCAGTTTCGAGCGGCGCGACGAGATGTTGGAAAAATATCCGTCGGGAGCGCTGGAACTGCTTAAAATACAGGGACTTGGACCGAAGAGTATCCGGCTGTTGTTCGAAACGTACCGCTGCGCCACCATCGACGACCTGGAGCGTCTTTGCCGCGAGCAAAAATTGCGCGAGCTTCCGCGAATGGGGGCGAAGCTGGAGGAAAAGGTCCTGCGGTCGATCGCGTCGTACCGCCAGCGCGCCGGACGATTCTTGCTCAGCTTCGCGCACAGCGTCGCCGACGAGATCAGCGGGCTGCTGGCGGTGGTTCCCGGCGTCGAATCGATCACTCCGGCGGGCAGTTTGCGCAGGGGGAAAGAAACGGTCGGCGATCTGGATCTGCTGGTGACGGGGCCGGGAGCGGCGGATGCGCTGGAGAAATTCGTGGCCCTTCCCAAGGCGCACGAGGTACTGGGCAAGGGTCCGAACAAAGCGAGCATCCAATACGGGCATGAGGGCCTGCAGGTAGATCTACGCGCGCTTCCCGCCGAAAGCTACGGCGCAGCGCTGCAATATTTCACCGGCAGCAAGGAGCACAATGTCGCGCTACGGCAGCGGGCGCTGAAGCTGGGCTATACGTTGAGCGAATATTCGCTCGCGAAGCTGGACGGCGGCGAGCGGGTGGCGGGATCGACCGAAGAGGAAATTTATGCGAAGCTCGGGCTCCCATGGATTCCGCCGGAGTTGCGCGAGAACTCGGGCGAGATCGAAGCGGCGGCCGCGGGAACGCTGCCGAAGTTAATTGAGCAACGGGACATCCGCGGCGATCTGCACATGCACACCACCGAGACCGACGGTCGCGCGACTCTCGACGAGATGGCGCAGGCCGCCGCGGCAATGGGGTACCAATACATCGCCATTACCGATCATTCCAAAGCGCTGGCCATGGCCAACGGGCTGGACGAGAAGCGCGCGATCGCGTTTGCGCATCAGATGCGTGACATGGACCAGAAGCATTTCGGCCTGAGGGTGTTTTCGGGCCTCGAGTGCGACATCCGCCGGGATGGCGCGATGGATCTCGAAAACGACGCGCTGGCGGAGCTCGATTTCGTCATCGGCAGCGTCCACAGTTACATGAATCTGGAAGCGGCGGAAATGACGGACCGCCTGATGCGGGCGCTGGAGTGCCCCTATCTGCGGGCCTTGGGCCATCCCACCGGACGAATTCTGCTGCACCGCGAGGCGTTTCCCTTCGACGTGGACCTGGTGTTCGCCGAAGCAGCGCGGCGTAACGTTTATCTGGAAATCAATTCGAGCCCGGAGCGTCTGGATCTATCGGCGGCGCTGGTGCGCGCGGCTAAGGCCAAGGGATGCAGGTTCGTGATCTCGACCGACGCGCATCATCCCAAGCACCTGGCCAACATGAGCTATGGCGTCCGAATGGCTCGCCGAGGATGGCTGGAATCGAAAGATGTGTTGAATACGCTGCCGCTCGGCGAATTTGAGCGGGTCATTAAGAAATAGAGCGGATAAATGAAACTAATTTCTTCCACGGAAATCAGTCACACCCCCATTTTTCGTGTGACGCTGGATCGCGCGATCGATCCGGACGGGTTTGAGATCAAGCGCGCGATTGTGCAGCATGACGGATCCGCGGTGATGATGCCTGTCGACAATCGAGGGCGCATTTTATTGGTCCGCCAATATCGCCTTCCGGCTCGGCAATACTTATGGGAGCTTCCGGCGGGGCGTATGGACGAAGGCGAAACGCCGCTCAAGGCCGCGCGGCGCGAACTCGCGGAGGAAACCGGACTGCGGGCAAAAACGTGGAAGAAGATAGCGGAATTCTATCCGAGTCCCGGATTCCTGGCCGAGAAGATGACCATTTTTCTCGCCACCGAATTGACCCAGGGCGAATCGAAGCCGATGGAAGATGAGCGCATCGAAACGCGCTGGTTCACGCCGCGCGAGCTCAAGGATGCGATCCGCTCGGGCAAGATCAGGGATGCGAAGACGATGATCGGTTACGCTCGCTATCGAGAAAAGTGAACATCGCGCGCAGCGCCTGGCCGCGATGGCTGACCTGCATTTTCTGCTCGTGCGAGGCTTCGCCGAAGGTGCAGCCGAACGGCGGATAGTAAAACAAAGGGTCGTACCCGAAGCCGTGTTCGCCGCGCGGCGCATCCAGAATCCGGCCCTCTACCGATCCGCGAAAAGTCCGCACCAGCTTTCCGTGATCCACTAACGCGATGGCGCAGACGAATCGCGCGGTTCGATTTTCGACACCGGTCATCTTCTGGAGCAGCAGGGCGTTGTTGCGAGCATCAGTGGCGCCGGGTCCCGAGAATCGCGCGGAATAAACGCCGGGCGCCCCATCGAGCGCGTCCACTTCGAGCCCGGAATCGTCGGCGAACAAATAGTCGTCCACGTGCGCGCCGTAATAAATCGCCTTGTCGGCGGCGGCTTCCTCAAAAGTGCGGCCATGCTCTTCGGGAGCGGGAAGCGAGATCGCGCGGATGTCATACTGCGGCGCGGCCGATTGAAATTCGCGCAGCTTGCCGGGGTTCGAGGTCGCGCAATAAATAATCACAGCGTTTCGAACTGGCGCTGAATCGCGATGAGGTCTTCGACGCCGCGGCGTCCCAGCGCCAGCAACGACGCGAGCTGTCCGTCGTCGAACGCCGTTTTTTCGGCGGTGGCCTGAAGCTCGACGAAGCGGCCCGATCCGGTCATGACGATGTTCATGTCCACTTCCGCCTGCGAATCTTCCTGATAGCAGAGATCGAGCATGGCCACTCCGCCGACGACGCCAACGCTGGTGGCGGCGACAAAATCGCGGATCGGCGATTTCTTCAACTGGCCGAATTTCATCAACTGGCGCAGCGCCGCGGACATGGCGATGTAGGCGCCGGTGATGGCCGCCGTGCGCGTTCCGCCGTCCGCCTGCAGGACATCGCAATCGAGAATGACGCTGCGCTCGCCAAGCAGTGTCATATCGATCACGGAGCGCAAGGATCGTCCGATCAGGCGCTGAATCTCCATGGTTCGCCCCGAAGGGCGGCCTTTCGACACCTCGCGCGGGGTGCGCGTCGCGGTGGCTCGCGGCAGCATGGAATATTCGGCGGTGACCCAGCCTTTGCCGGAGCCGCGCAAAAATCCGGGCACCGAATCCTCCACCGATGCCGCGCAGAGGACGCGGGTGTTGCCGACTTCAATCAGCGCCGAGCCGTCGGCGGTGAGCAGATAATCCGTGGTGACTTTCACCGGCCGCATCTGGGCGGGTTCGCGTTGGTCGATTCGCATTCACTTTCCCGATTTCAAAATTTCGTAAAACAGCAGAAATAGCAGTGCAAAGCCGGCTACGATGACGAACGCGCAGGGGATCAGGCCCTTGCGGGAGCCCGTAGCGCGCACTTTTTTGGAGCCGGCTGGTTTGAATTTGGCCATGGTTATTTTCGTGAACGAAGATGGGTGGCCGCCTGACGGAAGAATTCCTCGAGCGCGCCGAGGGTAGTCTCTTCCCTGTCGCGCAAGCTGATGGATACCACGGCGCGTCCTCGTTCGGCCAGCGCGATTTGCGTCGCCAGAAACTGAGCCCGATGGTAATCCGCCCGCTGGTCATGATCGGCGATCAATATCGTCGAAAAACATTTTCCGTGTCCGATGATCATTTCATGATAAGAGTGATTCATCGCGGGACCTTCATAAACGTCCGCCGGTGCTTTAAGCATGACGCGAAACACCGCCTCCGCCGAACGGTCCAGCACGCTGCGTACGGCGCGCCCGCGGGCGGAATAGCGCATATCGCCGAAGAAGGTAAGCTCCCCGTATTCACATTGTCGCTCTGCCGGAGCGGCGCCGAAAACAGGAGGCATGCCGAAAAAACGGCGGAGGAAAGACGCGTAAATGGCCGGGGCGGTGGCGCCCTCGGGCCTAACGGACGCCGGCAGGCGATCCCAACGCAGCGTGACGCGCCCACGCCACACCGAGGATTGCGGAGTATCCTCGGCACGCTTCCACTCCCTGGTCTTGACAATATTTCCGGCGCGCAGCGCTTCGGCATGAACTCGATGGGCAATCGATTTATACAACTCGACGCCCGGCGGCGTGACGAAGTTCATTTTCTGAAGCCACGCAACGCCAAAGACGGTGTAGTGGACGAACTGCAGATATCGCGACAACGACCGAGGAACGGTCAGGACCGCAGCGGGATAACCGGCCCGGCGCAAGAGGGCGACTTTCTCGGCGGGCTTTCCTTTGAACTGCACGGCGAGAAAAATCCGATCTTGAAGCGGATCGCGCGGAGACCGGTAATTGGTCATGCGGATGCGCTCGGCGGCGATGATCTTAATTCCAAAGGCCTCGGATTTGCCCAGGCTTTCTTCAAAGTTCTGTTTGGTCCACATGGCGGCGCCCGCCCATTCGCGAGGAAGCAGTAGCGTAACCTTGTCGCGGCCGGCCGCGGCCTGAGTATGCAGAAAGGCAGCGAGACGCCAGGCGGTGTGAATCTCCTCGGGGCTCAGATTGGTTCCCGCGATCCATTCCTGAAGATCGATTCCGTGCAACGCCAGCGCATACAGGCTCCCGCGCGTCAGCGGAGCGCTATGGCGTCCCGCGGTAGTGTTCTGATCGTCCAGTTGCAGCGGCACGCGCCGGAAATTACGGGACCCGGCGAACTTATCGAGCAGCGACCCGGGCAGCGACAAGGAATAAATGTTCTGCCGCGAATCGAGGCGGGCGGCATCATACAGCGCGGCGATCCTCTCCAGATTGATCACTGGCTCATAGGATGTCATGCCCATCGCCATCCCGACCACCAGGGTGCGCTTGAGAATCTCGGCATCATCTAGCCGGTTGCGGCGGCGTATATCGTCGAATATGGAGTCCAGTTTCTCGGGATCGGTGGAATCGAGAATGTAGATGCGCGGCGCGCGCTGGAGCATGCCGGCCGCCTGATACATCAACTTATCTTCGGCCGACCCGCCCATGCCTACCCAGATCAGGAATTGAACAGGCGCATTGTGGGTCTCGCGAATTCGCCCGCGGATCTCTTCCACCTCGCGAGCGATCTGACCGGCCCACTCCGGGTGATGCTCCGCCTGCCAGGCGAGAGAAAACACGCCGTAGCCGTTCTTCACCACGCGGCCTTTTTCGATCTCCATACCGATGGGAATCAGAGCCCCTCGCGACGGGTCGAGCGACGCCAGCCCCTTGCGGCGCACCCGCGAATCGAGGGCCTTCAGTCCTCCGAGAACGGACGCGGTGCGAAATCGTTCGAACCAGGATTCGGATTCAGGTTGATCGTGGTAGAGCGTGAGCAGCAACTCATTAGGTGTAGCACACGTAGAATGAGAGTATGAGCGCCACCGCACCCGTCCTCAAGGTGCCCGTTCCGCGCGTGGTCGACCGGTTCTTCGAGTTCTCCCTGCTGGGAATGCTCGCCGCCGGATACTTCGCGGTGGTCGGTTCGGGTTATCTGGACTGGCCGACGGCGACCTTGACGCTTCTGGGCTTGTGCCTGCGCGGGCTGATGGTCGCGGGCGTGGTGCAAGTGACGTTCTCGAATCGCCTGGTGGCGGCGATTACGCTCGGCTACATCGGATTCTATCCGGTGGATTATTTCTTCATCAGCGCCTCGTTTCTCACGGCGACGGTCCATCTGGTTTGTTTCCTGGCGGTATTGAAAATTCTGACGGCCACCACGAATCGCGATTACGCCTACGTCAAGATGATCGCGGTGATGGAGCTGCTCGCCGCCGCGGTGTTGTCCGCGAGCCTCAGCTTTTTCGGATACCTGGCCCTTTTTCTGTTGTGCGCCGTCGCGACGTTTTCAAGCGGCGAGGTCCGGAGATCCGCGCAGCTTAGGCGCGCCGTGGTACGTGGAGGATTGCGGGCCTTTCCGCGCCGGCTCTCGCTGCTGGCGACGCTGCTGTTCGTTGGAATCCTGGTGATGACGGTCGGCATGTTCTTCGTGCTGCCGCGGACCGCGCGCGCCGCGCTCGAACGTTTTGTTCCCGAGAAATATCACGTGCCGGGTTTTTCGAACAGCGTGACGCTCGGCGAGATCGGCGAGATCAAGCAAAGCAGCGTGCCCGTAATGCACATCCAGAGCTACCAGGGCGAAGGATTGCTTCAGGTGCGCTGGCGCGGCGGCGCGCTCAGCCGGTTTGACGGCCGGCGCTGGGACAATCCGCGGTCGCTGAGCACGGAACTGCCGGTCGAAAACGGTGTCCTGACCGTGAACAAGCGCTACCATCCGCCGACGCGGCCGGGGCGCCAGTTGCTCTATCAGGTGCAATTAAACGATATCGCCGCGGATACTTTGTTCATCGCGGGAACACCCCAAACCATCCGCATCAATATGCCGTTCGTGCGGGTGACGCCCAGCGGAACATTTAACGTCATGATGCCGGCTGGACGGCCGGGCCTGATCTACGGCGTGCGCAGCTTCCTCGAAGACGAGACGGCCGACGTCAGCGCGACGCCGGAACCGCTTTCCCTGCCCACGCGGAAACAGCTGCTGCAATTGCCGGACATCGATCCCCGGATTCCCAGGCTCGCTCGGCAGATGACCGCCGGCGCGACCACGGAGGCGGATAAAGCCAGCGCGCTGGAACATCGCTTGCGCCACGATTACGGCTACACCCTGCAATTGCTGCCCTCGTCGGTGCCGGACCCGCTCGCGAATTTCTTGTTTGTGCGCAAGAAAGGGCATTGCGAATATTTCGCGTCGGCGATGGCGGTGATGCTCCGCACCCTGGGGATTCCCTCACGGGTGGTCACCGGGTTCCAGAGCGGAGTCTACAATCCGATCACCGGCCTGCAGGTGGTACGGGCGTCCGACGCCCACAGTTGGGTGGAGGCGTGGATCACGGGACGTGGTTGGACCACCTTCGATCCCACCCCTTACGATCCCGGCGCCGGCGGCAACGGCGTAATGGCCAGGCTCTCTTTATTCTTCGACGCGGCCGAGCAGTTCTGGCAGGATTGGGTGGTCAGCTACGATCTGGATCATCAGGTGATGCTCGCTTCGCGGGTGGATGATTCGGCGCGGCGCATGCAGTTCCATTGGTTCGATCGCGTCAGAGACTGGTTTCGAAATACGGCGCGCTCCGGTATCTCTCATGGGCCCGCTGCCGCCGTCGGACTGATTGTCGCAATGCTGCTTCTGATCTTCGGCCCTCGGGCGGCCGCCTGGTGGCGCGGCAGGATGCGCGTGCGCCGCCTGGTCCGGGGACAAGGCAAGGCTTCGGACGCGACACTGCTGTATCAACGGATGCTCCGTCTGCTGGCCCGGCGTGGAATCCAGAAACCGGCGTGGCTGACGCCCACCGAGTTCGCTCGCGTGCTGCCCGCATCGGAGGTGACTCCGATCATCGCGGACCTGACTACGTTCTATAACGAGTTTCGCTACGGGGGCCGCACCGATGTGGCGCCGCGGATGGTGGTTCTGCTGGATCAATTGGAAAAGATGTAGAGCTACAGTTCCAGCTTGCCCTGGTACACCATCTCGTGCAGCGGAAACTTGCATTTGACGCTGAGCGGACCCAGCTTGGTGACGAAGGTCACCGTATGGTCGTCCAAACGGATCAAATCGTTCCGTTCGAAATAAAATAGCGTTCCCGATTGGGCGGGAGTGCCCCTCAAGCGTCCGATCTTGACCAGGTAAATCGGATCGCCGCGCTTTTCGAGCTTGGTGTACTCCTTCAACATCTCCAGCCGCTGTTGAAATTCGGAATCGGATTCGTCGTTCCCTCCTCCGCTTCCCAGCATGGGCAAATCGCCGACCACCGAGAGAATGTAGTTCCCCGCGGGATCATCCTTCAGGCGGTTGTGATTGGCCTCGCGAATCGGCAGCGCCGATTCCCAGCGCACGATGGCCTGCAATCGTCCCGCGTTCACGGTCGAGCCGGAGTCCTGGGGCATCGTCGTTCCTCCACGCCGATTCATTCCACCGCCGCGAGTGCTGCGTGACGTGCCCAAACCGCCGCCGGCGTTGAAATCGACGCTGGCCTCTCTGGCCCAGGGCGACCGGGTGAGTAGAATCTCCCGCTCATCGTCGGTCCACTCCGCGGGTTGGCGCTCATTCCAGAATTCCCTGGTCGCGCCGTAAAATACAGCCGAACCCAAGCCCATCAATATGGCGGTACGTCTGGTCATTGAATCTGTGAGACGACCGTCCGCCTCCCCGAGTTACTCCGGCGGACAGGCCGGCCCGCCGGAAGTTTGCCGCTAGTGCCAAAATCCCGCCAGAATATGGCGTCTTTGCGCTATATTTTTGTTCAACTTAGATTGGGCGTCGATTTGCTAACACACAAATCGGAGAGTTCTACGTGTCCTCATCGGCCGCAGTATTGAAAGAAGCACCGGCATCGAAGGCCAAGCCGAGCCCGCGTCGCCAGCTTGACGGGACGATGCTGGCCGGAATTGCGATCGCCCTGATCGCGACCATCGCGGGGATCGCGTCCACCGGCGTAAAACTTACTTATTTTCTACAACCTACCGGTGCGCTGATCGTTCTCGGAGGAACCCTCGGCGTCACCCTGATCACCAGCCCCCGGATCTCGCTGGCGCATTCCATCCGGCGCGCGATTGCGCTGCTTTGGGCTCCGGAGATCGATCGGACCGCGTTGATCGAGGAAGTTCTCGGATACGTCAAGGCGGCGCGGACCATGGGAATGCTCGGCATCGAGCCGATGATCGAGCGCGCCAGCGACCCGTTCCTCAAGGAAGCTTTACTGCTCGCCATGGACGTCCAGCAACGGTCTGAACTGCAATCGGCGCTCGAAACGAAGCTCCGTTTGCGGGAGCGGCAGGGCGAAATGGACGCAAAAACCTTGGAAGTGGCCGGTGGATTCGCCCCGACCATCGGAGTGCTGGGCACCGTAGTTGGCATGGTCGACGTCCTAAGGCAGTTTTCGAACGTGTCGTCCATCGCTTATGGCGTCGGTACGGCGTTCGTTTCCACGTTATACGGCCTGGGGCTTGCGAATCTGGTGCTGTTGCCGGCGGCATGCCGCATCCGCGCTCGCGTCGCCGAAATGTTCGATCTGCATGAAATGATCGTCGAAGGCGTGTTGTGCATCTTCGACGGCATTCATCCGACGGTGGTTCGCGAACGCATGCAATCCTACCTGCGGGCCAAATGAAACCGCGCTATCTCGCAACCGAAGCCACCAACAGGGACCGCTGGACCATCAGCTATCTGGACGTAATGACCATCCTGTTGATCTTCTTCGTCGCCGTGGCGGCGAAGAGCCAATTGGTCGCGACGCAACCGGCTCCGCCCCCTCCGCCGCCTCCGAAACCGGTGGTGGTGGAAACGAAGCCTGTGGAAGTCAAGAAGCCTCCGACGAATCTTGAAGAACTGCAGGAGAAGCTGAAGGGCCTGGACCCGCACATCGATTCCCGCGGGCTGGTGATCAGCCTGCCGCAGGCGATTCTATTCGGGCCCGGCGACGATCGAATCAGCGCCGACGCCTTTTCCACGGTCAAACAGATCGCCGATGTGCTGAGCGCCACGAAGAATCAAGTCATCCTGGTGGGACACGCAGATGCGACCCCCATCCACAATCGGCGATTCAAGAATAACTGGGAATTGTCGGCGGCCCGGGGATTGCGACTGCTGGAATTGCTGACCGATCGTTACGGAATCGAAGAATCGCGTTTGACGGTGTCGAGCGACGGCGCGAACCGGCCCAAGGATTCGAACGAAACTCCCGTGGGGCGCGCCAACAACCGGCGAGTGGAAATTGTGATCGAAGAATTGGCGGGCGGGGGCCAGTCCGCGGAACCAGCCCCCGAAAAAACTACGCCATCACCTTCGCAAACGCAGCCTTGAACTTATTCATGTCGTCCTGAGTGCCTACGGAGACACGAACATGGGTCGGCCAGGCGGGCCACAGGCGGCCGATCATCACGTTCTGCTTGGCCAGCGCCTCGACTACCTCTCCACCCGGACGCTTGACGTCCACCATAAAGTGGTTGGCTTCGCTCCTGACAAACGGAATATTCCGTTTATCGAGGAACGCAAACACATCGTCGCGGATATCCGCATTGATCTTCTTGCGCTGGGCCACGATGGTTTTCGAACGGAGGCTCGCCGTGGCCGCGGCGACACCGGTGATCGGCACGAAACCGATCCCCCAGGGCCGAAGCTTGGCGAGCAGATCGGGACGGCCGGCCGCGAAGCCGGCGCGGATTCCCGCCATTCCATAGACCTTCGAGAAAGTCCGCAGAACCACGATGTCCTTATCCTGCGCCACCAGATCCAGGCCGCTGGTCGCCGAGGAGAAGTGAATGTAGGCTTCATCGAGCAGCAGCACGCAGCCCTTGGGCATGTTGGCGAGCGTCCACTCGATATCGGCGCGCTTGGTCAATGTTCCAGTAGGATTGTTCGGATTGCACAGGTAGATGACGCCGGTGTTCAAATCGGCCTTCACCATGGCCTGCACGTCGTGCGAATAATCCTTGCGCAGCGGGACGTGAATGGCCTTGGCTCCGATGAACCGGGCGGTTCCGGCGCCGGATTCGTAGCCGGGATCGGCCATGACGAAGGGCCGCGTCGGCGATACGTAGGCACAGACCATGCGCAACAGCGGATCGCTGGAGCCGGCGAAAATGGAAAGATAATCGCGCTTCAGGCCGAATTGCTCCGCGATAGTCTTGGTCAGCTCCCCTTGTTCATCGTGGGGGGAATAACGGCCGCCAAACTTGGCTACGGCCGTAATCGCATCCAGTGCTTCGGGGCACGGTCCGAGAGGATTTTCATTCGAATTGATCCGCACCGCATCGGGCGACATCTCGCCGCGAAGAGCGCGCTGGGCATACGCAGCCTCGTTATAAAACGGAAGAGTCGCGCCGGCCGTCAAGATACTTGCGATTCGTCCTAATTGCCGGCGAGAAAAACCGCGCGAGAGAATGCTGGTCTCGGCGGCGGATGAGAGAGCTTGTTGCATCGAAGGTCTCCTCGTTGTCAGGAAGTTTAAAGGAATTCGTCACCGAAGTCAAAGGGAGTCTTATGCATGCTACGCTGAGGCAAATGAAGTATTTACCGGCATTTACCTGCCTTTTGACTGCAGCCACGCTCGCCTGGAGTGCCGAGCCGCCGAAGCTAAGGCTCGATCACGAGGTGGTCCCGGTCAAATATTCCGCCGAGTTGACTCTTTCACCCGAGAGCTTGACGTTCCATGGCGCGATCGATATCGACGTAAATTTGACGCGGCCGGAATCCCTGATCTGGATCAACGCCAAACAAATCACGGTTCAATCGGCGACGGTCGAAACCGCGGGCAAGCGGCAGACCGCCGCCGTGTTGCCGGGTGGAGATGAATTCCTGGGCCTGCAATTCCCGCGCGCCGTGCCCGCGGGCGCGAGCCGTCTGCGGCTGGTTTATACCGGCAAAGTGAGTCCCAAAAATAGCGAGGGAATCTTTCAGGGACGCGACGGGAATAATTTGTATTTATTCACGCAATTCGAGGAGACGGACGCGCGCCGGGCGTTTCCCTGCTTCGATCAGCCCGATTTCAAGACGCCGTGGCAGTTGACGCTGCACGTCAAACAGGATCAGAAAGTATTCGCGAACACGCCACAGGTTTCGGAAGCGCCGGAACCGGGCGGCATGATGAAAGTGGCCTTCGCGCCGACCAAGCCGCTGCCTAGTTATCTGGTCGCATTCGCCGTGGGACCTTTCGACGTCGTCGACGCAGGACGCGCCGGGCGCAATCATATTCCGGTGAGGATTATCGCGCCCAAGGGCAAAGGATTCGAAGCGAAATACGCGGCCGAAGTCACTTCCACCCTGATCGACCGCCTGGAGAATTATTTCGGTATTCCCTATCCGTTCGAAAAGATGGATTGCGTCGCCATTCCGCTCACCTATGGCTTCGGAGCGATGGAAAACGTCGGGCTGATCACGTTTGAGCAGACCATTATCTTGTCCGATCCCGCGCTCGACACGACGCGCCGCCAGCGCGAATACGCGAGCGTCGCCGCGCACGAACTGGCTCACCAATGGTTCGGCGACCTGGTCACTCTGGCCTGGTGGGATGACACCTGGCTGAACGAAGCTTTCGCCACATGGACTTCGTCCAAAATTCTGGCCGAATGGAAGCCCGAATGGAACAGCCGGCTGGACGATCTGACTCCGAAATTCGGGGCGATGCGGGAAGACAGCCTGGTTTCCACTCGCAAGATTCACCAACCCATTGAAACCTACGACGATATCTCCAACGCGTTCGATAACATCACCTACGAAAAAGGCGCGGCGGTGATCCGTATGTTTGAAGTGTGGGTGGGCGAAAGCAAGTTTCAAGCGGGCGTGCATTCCTATCTGGAGCGCTATGCCTCCAAGAACGCGCGTATGGACGATTTTCTGGACGCCATTGCGGCCACCGGTCAACCTCGCCTGACGGGCGCGTTCAAGACGTTTCTCGACCAACCCGGGGTTCCGGAAATTTCGGTCGAGTTGAATTGCTCCGCCGCACCGTCGGTCACGATCAGCCAGAAGCGCTATCTGCCTATCGGCTCCTCGGGTTCGAAAGACCAGGTCTGGCAGATTCCGGTTTGCGTGAAGTATCGAACCGGGCGCGGGGTCGAAAAGGAATGTTTCCTGGTCGACAAGCCGCGCGAGGAATTCAAGCTGGAGAAGGCATCGAGTTGTCCCACCGAGATCGCCGCCAACGACAACGCTTCCGGCTATTACATCACCGATTATTCCGCGCCGATGTTTCAGAAACTGATCGACCAGCGCACGGATTTTCTGGATCGGGCGGAACAGATTACCCTCCTGAACGACTTGCGTTCGCTTGCCAGCAGCGGAGGGGTGGAAGAGAGCGTCGCGCTGGGCGCGGTTCCGGTATATGCGAAATCGCCGGAGCGTCAAGTCGTAAGCCAGACTAAGAGTACCGCCGAGAGCGTCCGTTTTATGGTCCCCGCGAATCTTCGCCCGAACTATGGGCGATTCGTGCGCAAAGTGTTCGGCGAACGCGCCGAGGCCCTGGGCTGGTCCGCTAAACCCGGCGAGGATTCCGAAACCCGCCTGTTGCGCGCGAACATCGTACCGTTCGTAGCGGTATATGGCGATGACGAAGCGCTGCGGCATGGAGCTCAGTCCCTCGCGGAAGGCTGGCTGACCGATCGCAGAGGGGTCGATCCCGATATGCTCGGCGGCGTGCTGTCCACCGCAGCGAGTTCGGGGGACCGCGCCCTGTTCGACCGGCTGGTGGCTGAGCTCAAGAAGACCGACGATCGACAGCAGCGCCGGGCGATTATCGGGGCGCTGGAGTCTTTCCGCGATCCCAAGCTGGTAGCCGCCGCGCATGAGCTGGTCCTGAATACAGAATTCGACGCCCGCGAAACAGGCGTGCTTCTTTTCGCCGGGCTGGACGATCCGCGCACCGAGCGGATGTCCTTCGAGTTCGTAAAGGCGCATTTCGACGAGCTGGTGAAGCGCCTGCCTACTGGGGGCGGATCCGATTTCGGAGCGAACCTGCCCGGAGTGGTGGCGGGATGCGACGCGCAGGCGGAGCAGGACGTCAAGTTTTTTGAAGACCGGTCGAAGCAGTTCGCGGGCGGGCCCCGCACCTATCAGCAATCGGTGGAAGCGCTGCGGCTGTGCACGGCGCGCAAGGCGGCGCTCGGTCCCGACGTCGAGCACTTTTTCGAAAAACAGTAGTTAGCGCAGATATTTCTCAAACCACTCGGCGGTCCGCTCCATCACGTCGCGCTTGTGATCCGGCTGGCGGAAGGCGTGTCCTTCGCCGGGGTAAACCACCAGCTCGGTTGAAATGCCGAGAGTATTCAGCGCGTGCCAGAATTCGTAGGATTGCGGGGCCGGGCATTCGCCGTCACGCTCGCCCACCACGACCAGCGTGGGCGTCTTGACGTCCTTGATGAACGTGATCGGGGCACTCTTCGCGTACACCGAGGGATCGTCGTAAACCGATTTTCCGAAGTAGGGGATCATCCAGCGGTCGATCGAATTTTCGCCATAGTAGCTTTGCCAGTTCGCGATGCCGGCCCCGGCAACCGCCGCCTTGAAACGATTGGTCTGCGTCACCGCCCACATGGTCATGTAGCCGCCGTAGCTCCAACCGGAGACGCCGATTCGATTCTCATCAACCGGCGCGATCGCCAGCACCGCGTCGAGGCCCGCGAGGATGTCGCGCAGATCCCCGCCGCCGAAATCCTTCACATTGGCCCGCGTGAACGCCTCTCCCTGCCCGTAGCTGCCGCGGGGATTGGGAAAGAAGACGAAATATCCCAGAGCCGACAAGATGCTGAGATCGAACTGCGCGCCCGGCCAGTGCGGATAATTCAGATACGCCGGACCACCGTGGATGGAGACCACCATCGGATATTTCTTCGATTCATCGAAGTCCTTGGGGTACAGCAGAAATCCTTGAACCTTGAAGCCGTCGTTGGTCCACTCGATATTTTTTGCGTGGCCCCAGGCCCGTTCGTGCCGGCTGTTGACGTCGGTTTGCTGGGTCCAGTCGCCGACGCGGCCGGTCCAGATCTCCGGCGCGTGATCCCAATTGTTGCGAATCACGGCAGAAGTGCGCCCATCGCGGGCGATGGAAAAATTGCCGTAGTAGCCGCCGACGTGAACATTCTCATCCCCCTGCCACAGGCGCTCGCCCTGGCCCGTCGCGACGTCGATGGTGGAGATCGCGGTCGAGCCGCCGGCCCACTCGGTCGCCACCAGTTGCGAGGGAGAAGTCCATTGAATGGAACTGATCGACGATTTACGCCCCGGGGTGCGATTCTGCGCCTCCCCGCCCGCGGCGGGAACTGTGAACAGATCGCCGCCGGTGATGCTTTCATCGCTCATCAGGCCCTGGATGAAGCCGATGGTGGCGCCATCGGGCGACCAGCGCGGCATCGCGATTTCCGTCTCCGGCGTATATAACTCGGTCATCGTGCCGTTATCGAATGGCATGGTGTAGAGCTTGGCGATCCACCAGTTGTTATCGCCCGGTCCGGGAGCCGCGCTGAGTGCGAACTTCTTCCCGTCGGGCGACCAGTCGTACTCATACACGTTCAACCCGGCGGGGGAAACCTGTTTTACGGTGCCGTCCACGGCTTCGATGGTCGTCAAGCGCTGATTGTGAGTCGCCGAGCCGATCACCCCGGTCTCAATGGGTTCAGCTTCGAGCGGTCCGCCTCCGCTGGGCGCATTTTCCGCGAACAGGACCGCGATCCGCGACCCATTTGGCGACCATTGGGGATCGGTCAAAAAGCCTTTCAGGCTGGTCAGTTTGCGAGCCCGCTGTCCGCCGTTCCAGGGGGTGACATACACCTGCATTTGACCGCTGCGATCGCGATCGGAAAGAAAAGCGATTTGTGAGCCATCGGGCGACCACGCGATTCCGCGCTCGCTCGCGGCGGTCTTGCCGGATATGCGCGTCGACGCCTTCGCGATGAGGTTTTCCACGTAAATCGCGGACTTGCCGGTATCCCGGCCGTTCTCGATGATTTCTTCCACCCACGCGACGCGTCGACCGTCGGGCGAGATCGCGACTTCTTCGAAACTGCGGGTTGCAGCGAGATCGTTCAGAATCCTGCCGATTCGCGCATCTGGTTTCTGAGCGAAGCATATCGAGCAAAATGCCAGGCCGGCGATAATGTGTCTCACGCTACAGATTCTAACCGGTAATCGCCCACTGTTAAAATAAGGTGCCGGGACATTTGCGATGAGCTTTCCTTCGACCAACGCGCTCGAGTCCGTCTCCAGCTACACTTTGCTCGACCAGGAGCGGATGTCGGAGGCGAAGCGATATTTCGCATGGCAAGGCCGCCTGGTGCGTCCGTATCTTGGCCAGCGGGTGGTCGAATTCGGTTGTGGAACCGGCAATTTCACCGGTATGCTGCTCGATCGGGAGGCGGTGATCGCCGTCGATGTCGAGCCTGAGTGTCTCGATCGCCTGCGGCAGCGCTACGGCGACCGGAGAAATCTTCATATCTTGCCGATTGACGAGACCGGCAGCGGAATTTCCCAACTGGCGAGATTCCAGCCCGACTCGTGCGTATGCCTGAACGTGCTCGAGCATATTGAAGACGATCGGCGCGCCCTTCAGCAGATGGCGTCGATTCTTCCCTCCGGCGGCGTCATTGTGCTGATCGTTCCGGCTTTCCCTTCCCTGTCCGGTCCCATCGATCGGCATCTCGGCCACTTCCGGCGCTATCGACGCGGGTCGATGCGTACACTCGCCGCCGAAGCCGGTCTGAACGTCGAGAAACTTCGTTTCATGAATCTAGTCGGATTCTTCGGATGGTGGATGAATGCCCGCGTCTTTCGCATGGAGATTCAATCTTCCGCGCAAATCGCGATCTTCGACAACTGCGTGGTCCCGGTCCTGTCGCGGATCGAGAGCGCCATCGCGCCGCCTTTCGGGCAATCTCTTTTTGCGGTGCTGCGAAAGCCATGAAAGTATCGATCCTGATTCCGGTCTATAACGAGTTCCGCACGTTTCATCAGGTGCTGGCGCGGGTTCTGGAGGCCCAGCTGCCGAATGGATGCTCGAAAGAAATCATCGTGATCGATGACGGTTCCACCGACGGAACCGCGCAGATTCTCGCCGATTATGCGCGGTCCGGCGTGATCCTGGCGCATTATTCCGGGGCGAATTTCGGCAAAGGATCCGCGATTCGACGCGGCATCACCCTGGCCTCGGGAGACGTCGTTCTGATTCAGGATGGCGACCTGGAGTACGACCCGGCGGATTATTCGCGAATCCTCGAACCGATCCTGCGGGGCGATGCCGGGATCGTTTATGGATCGCGGTTCCTGCGCCAGCCGGTGGGGATGGCGAGGAAGAATCGAATCGCCAACCGGCTTCTGACTTTCGCCGCCAATATGCTTTACGGCGCGGCGATCACCGACGAAGCCACCGCTTACAAAGCGATCCGCATTGAGATTCTCCGCGCCTTGAAGCTCGAATGCCGGCGATTCGAATTCTGTCCGGAACTGACCGCCAAGGTCCGGCGCATGGGCTACCGGATTCACGAAGTCCCCATCAGCTACAACGCGCGCGGCATCGCCGATGGAAAAAAGATTCGCGCTCGGGACGGATTCGAAGCGCTGTGGACGCTGGTCAGGTATCGATTTGGTTCGCGCAGCGCTGCAATCGACTTCGATCCCATCCAGAAGACTTGCCCCGGACTTAAGCGCGGCTAGAGCGGGTTCGATGAAGCGTCATGCCCGTTCGTGCGATACAACGACGGCCCGCCCATAGACTTCGTCGAAGACCTGGGACACGCGCGACGCAGCCCATTCCGCCAGGTCCGGCTCGCGAGTCGAGCGCAGCTTCACCATGACCCGCGTGGGTTGAATTTCGCAGCTCACGATCTGCACCTGGTCCTGCTCCGGACTGCGGGCCAGGTTATCGGCGAGCCGCAACACGGGAATCAACAGCAGCAAAGGCCGCCGGTCATCTGGCGTCAACACCTGATATTCGGGATGCGCGGGTGACGGCATCGCTTTGCGATGATAACGGCACAAAATCGCGATCAGTTCACGCTCACGATTGGTGAAGCCCGAAAGATCGACATTCGAGACGATGTAATAGGCGTGCTTATGGTGCCCGGCGTCATTGATGTAATGGCCGGTTTCGGAGAAATACGACGCTGCCTCGAGCAAACGGCCGTAATTGAGGGGCAACTGATGCAGCGGTTGCAGCCGCGCGAACAGGACCTGCGAGAACCCTGCAACCCGGCGGGCATGGGCCAGCGCGGCGCCGAATCGTGTCGCGACTCGCTCCACTTCCTTGCGCTGATCGCGGCTCAAGCGCGCCAGTTCGCCGCCGACGCCGCGCGAGGCCATATCGGCGATGATCCCGTCGCGCACCCCGGCCGCCGAATAGTACACCGCGCGGACGTGGCAGCGCTCCAGAATTCTCAATAACGTGCCGGCGCCGGCGACGATAATCTCCGCGCGTTTCGGCCCGATGCCGGCTACCTTGCGACGGCCATTCAGATCCAGCGTTGAAAGCTTCGCGTACAGTTTCCGGATTTGCGCGGTGGACGCGCGCAAGCGGTCGGCCTGATCGCGGCGCGACCGCGACACTCGATTGACCGCGCAAACCACCGCCGCCGCCGTGGCCGAAGTCGCGATCACGCGATCCCAACGCAGGCCCATGCGAGCTAAAGCCGCTTCCAGCTTCTCATCCACAAACTCCGCCATCTGATGCAGCTCGCGCGGCGCCGGAGGATCGCCGTGCAGAAACATTTCCTGAAGGCGCACGGCCCCGAGTTGTTTCGAGACCGCGTCGATCAATCGCCCATCTTCGCTGGCTATGATTTCCGCGCTGCCGCCGCCGATATCGATAATCAAGACTCGCTTATCCGGCTGCGGCCAGCGGCTCATGACGCCCTGGTGAATCAGCCGCGCTTCTTCGCGCCCGGTGATGATTTCCACCTGGGTGCCGAGCGCAGCCGACGCGCGCGCCAGAAAATCCGCCTGATTCGACGCGTCTCGCACGGCGCTGGTGGCGACTGCGCGTACGCCAACCACGTCCAAGCGCCGATAGACCTCCGCCATCCGCGCGAGTACCCGCGATGTATCTTCGATGGCCTGATTGCTTAATCGCCCGTCGCGGAACACGCTGGCACCCAGCCGCGTCACTTCGCGCTCGGCGGCGAGGAATTTGATCGGCAATCCCGGCGTCACTTCCGCGGCCAGCATTCTTGTGGAATTGCTACCGATGTCAACCGCGGCGTAACGAAGCATGTTTTTTCTACTATCGCAAAAGCCGGGCGGCCGGGCGGGCGACGTGTTACTTTGAAATCGACGCCTTCAGGCTAAGCAATGCACGTTAAAGCGCCATTCACTTTTCTTCTTATTTCCCTATTGCTTGCGAATCTGAGCCGGGCTCAACAGCCCGACCAGCAGAAGCTTCGCATCGTGGTCATTTCCGGACAGGGAACCATCAACAACATACATTCCCGAACGAACCCAACGCCGGTGGTCCAGGTGGAGGATCAGAATCGCAAGTTGCTGGCGGGCGTACCCGTGGTGTTCTTTCTGCCCGCGCAGGGACCCGGCGGCATTTTCTCGAACAGCAGCACCACGCTGACGGCCACAACCGACAGCCAGGGTCGCGCCTCGGCCGGCGGCATTCGATTTAACCATCAGACCGGGTCGTTCGATATTCGCGTCACCGCTTCGTACCAGGGTGAAACGGCGACGGCGACCATCACCGAGACTAACGTAAGCGGATCTTCCTCAGGCGGCGGTGGTGGAGGCATGAGCTTCGGAACCAAAGCCTGGATCATTCTCGGCATTTCCGCGGGCGCGGTAGTCGCCGCGGCGATTCTGGCGACACGAAGCAAGTCAGGCACGCCAGGCCAGCCTCCGGTAGTGATTACCGCGGGAACTCCCACCGTCGGAGCGCCCCAATGAGACGACTGTGCTTGCTCTTCGCCACGACCGCCGCGGCGTGGGCTCAGCTGAACGGACCGATGCTCGGCTGGACTCCCGATGGATCGCGCGTTCGCCCGATGTACGGCCTCGTCGGCGCGAGCACCTTGGGGGATCCTATCGACATAGGCCGCGATCTCTCGCGGATCGCGCCATCGCCTTCGGGAGATTACGTGATCGCGACCGCGGCCGACGATGGCGAGGCTTTGCTGATCGTGAACGGGATCGCCACTCCGCTCAATGGCGTCAGTGCCGGCGCGCTCGGAATCACTGCGACGCCCCCTCGGATCGTCCGCGGCGTTCTGGTTCTCTTCCGGACATTTTCAGATCGTGTCTGGGCTGCCCTCGCGCGCCCTCGGTTCGCGACATCGACGCCAGCTTCCTTGCGGATCAGCCCATTGCCGTTCGCGGTCAGCGATGACGGACAATCCCTGGCGGCGTCGTGGCCGGACGGCGCTTGGCTGTTCCACGGAAGTGACGCCGCTCCGCTCCTAACCGAGGATCGCATCGATGCGATCGCATTTCCCCCTCGCCAAAGCACCCTGCTGGCGGCGACTTCCCAAGGCGTCGTATCGATCAGCAACGGGGTCTCAACGACGCTTTATAGCTGGTCGCGAAAGGGTCCCGCCCGGCGCCCCCTATCGCCCCTGGCGATAAGTTCCGCGGTCGGAATCGCCTCGTCCTCCGACAGTCAACACATCGTGATGGCAAATCACGCAGGCTACGTTCTCAACCTGAACCTATCCGATGGAACATCGTCGCTCTCCCGTTGCGATTGCGCCCCCGAAGGCGTCTTCGGATTGGGCGCCGCCGCGTTCCGATTGACCAGCCCCTCGACCGGCGCCGCGAAGATATTCGACGCATCCACGAATTCGACCTCGGTAGTTCCTCCGATGCTCGCTGCCTCGTCACCTTCCGCGAACAGCGCTGCGCGATCTGAGGCGACGCCTCCAGCGCTGCCCGCAGTGACGATCACCACGACCTGGGTTGCCGGCAAGACCGGGTACAAGCAATCGCCCGGCTGGGGCGTTACCTTGGCGTCCCCCTATTCGCTGGATATCAACGGCACCGCGACCTTGACGTTTGCGTCATCAGTGGGCGGCGATGATCAGATGATTCAGTTCGCCGCCGGCGGCCGTACCACGACATTCACGATCCCCGCCGGAACTACGCAGGCGTCCTTCACCACCGGCTCGCCCCTTAGCTTTTCTACAGGAACCGTAGCTGGAACCATAACCTTGACGCTCGGTTTCGCGGCTTCTGGCACGGACATTACTCCGAATCCTGCACCGGCGACGACTTACACTACAAACCCCACCGTGCCCTTCCTTTCGACCGTGACCCTCGAACAAACCACCGGAGGCGTCACCGTCGTCGTAACCGGGTTTTCCTCCTCTCGCGACGTGGCCGACGGCACCTTCACCTTCGCTCCCGCGACCGGAAAATCCATTTCCAATCCGACGCTCACCGTTCCCCTTTCCTCCGCGTTCGCCACTTGGTATTCGAACACCGCATCGAACGCATTCGGCAGCGAATTTAAGCTCACCATGCCCTTTCCGGTCCAAGGCCCGGCTGGAAATATCGTAGCCGTGACGGTCACGCTGACGAATGGGCAGGGAGCGTCCACGCCGGTGAGCCAATAATGGAATCCGCCCGTCAAACTTCGCCCGTCGTCAGCGGACGATGGACCGTAATCGCCATCCTGATCTTCGCCGGCATCGTGGTAACGGTCTGCGCGGGGTGGCTCTTCAGCCGTCCCAAGAGCCCGCCGGCTCCGCCGCCTTCGATGGCTTTATTGATCGTCGATTCCACAGCGACGAAGATCGGAGACGCGATCGCGACCCGGATTACGGCCGACCTCAATCGCGTCCCGGGTTATTACGTCGCTCCTCGCAGCGCCGTCGAGGCTCGCAAGAGCGAAGAAGACGCCGCCAGGATCGGCCGGGAGTTGAACGTGCGCGATGTGCTCGAATGCGGCCTCACGGAGTCAGGCAATGGTGTCCGCATCGTCGCCCGCTTGATCAATACCTCAGACGGTTTTGAAATGTGGACCAAAACGTACGATCCGGCAGACGCGTCGACCGTTGCGCCTGATATCGCACAGCAAGTGGCGACCACGCTCGACCTCAAGCTGCCTCAACCGTAAAACGTCAGGGTGTTATCGCCCTGCTTCACGACCCTGGTCCGATGAAGTTCTCCATAATTTTCCTTGAGCGTCAGCCGCGAGTCATGCTGAACGATCACCAGCCCGCGTTTCGTCTCGCCAAGAATCGTAAGCGAACGCTCATATTCGCGTTCGAGGGTATACGGCGGATCGATGAAAACGATATCCGCCTCCAGCGACGCGAGCACCGCGCTAGCTCGGGTGTGCCGCAGGGTCGCCCGTTCCATGAGTCCCAGCGACCGCAGATTTTCCCGAATTACGTTTACCGCGGCGTGGCTTTGTTCGATGAAGACGGCACGCGCGGCGCCCCGGCTCAATGCCTCGATTCCCACCGCTCCCGTGCCCGCATAAACGTCGGCGAAAACGACGCCCTCAATTCGCGGCGCAAGAATGTTGAACAGCGCTTCGCGCAAGCGGTCCGGCGTCGGACGAACGTCCAGCCCCGGCAGGCTCTTCAGTACGCGGCTGCGAAATTCCCCGCCGATTACGCGCATCTCAGCCCACCTGCACCAATCCGTACCGCCTCTGCCAGTGGTCGCGAATGTAAGCGATCGCGCGGCGCAGATCTTCCTCGGCCGGCGGCTTCGTGACGAACGACGCTGCTTCGCTTCGGGCGACTTCCAAGATATCCGCGTCGCGCAGAATATTTCCGATGTGCAGCGCCGGCATACCCGATTGCTTGCGTGCCGAAAAATTCTCCCGGCCCGCGCAGCTTCATGTCCATCTCCGCGATGTAGAACCCGTCATTCGAATCCACCAGCGTGCGGATGCGTTCCCGTCCCACGTCGTTTAACTTCTCCGTCACCAGAATGCAATAGCTCTGTTCCCCGCCCCGCCCGACTCGACCGCGCAAGCTGATGGAGCTGCGCCAGTCCGAATCGCTCGGCCTGCTCGATCACCATCACCGTCGCGTTCGGAACGTCCACGCCGACCTCGATCACCGTGGTCGACACCAGAATCTTGGTTTCGCCCCGCTGGAATTTCTCCATCGCCGATTCTTTTTCGTCCGGCGGCAATTTTCCGTGCAGCAGGCCGACGGGAGTATCCGGAAACACGATTTTCGAAAGATGCTCGTGCATCTTCTGCGCCGCTTTCATAGCCTGCGTTTCCGATTCCTCAATCACCGGATACACCACGTACGCCTGCCGCCCCAGGTCGATCTGCTTTTTCAGAAAACTGTAGACCTGCTCGACGCGATCCTGCGGTGACGTGTTTCGTCACGATCGGCTTGCGCCCCGGCGGCAGTTCGTCGATGATGCTCACGTCGAGATCGCCGTAAACCGTCAGCGCCAGCGTTCGCGGAATCGGCGTGGCCGTCATCACCAGCACATCGGGATGCGTGCCTTTCTCCATCAGCGTCTGGCGCTGCTCCACTCCGAAGCGGTGCTGCTCGTCGACGATCGCGAGGCCCAGCTTTGCGAACTCGACATCGGCTTCCAGCAGCGCGTGCGTCCCCACCACCACGTGCGCCAGGCCTGCCGCGATAATCTTCTTAAGCTGCCTCTTTTCGCGTTGCGTGTTCGACCCGGTCAGCAGGACCGTCACGTAATCGAGCTTCTGAAACAGCTTCTTGAAGTAGAAATAATGCTGCGTAGCCAGGATTTCAGTGGGCGCAAGCACCGCCACCTGGTAACCGTTCTCGATCGCGATGATCGCCGCTTCGGCCGCTACCAAAGTCTTGCCGCTGCCGACATCGCCCTTGCAGCAGCCGATACATGGGATGCGGCTCCGCCATATCCTGCGCGATTTCCCCCAGCACCCGTTTCTGCGCGCCGGTCGGCTTGAACGGCAGCATTTGCTTGATCCGCTCCCGCACACGATCGGTCAATCCGAATCCGATGCCCGGATAGAGCCGAGCTTTGGCGCGCTTCAACTCCAGACCGCATTCCAGCCAGAAAAATTCCTCGAAAATCAGTCGAAACTGCGCGGGTGACCGGAACGCGTTGAGCAAGCGCAGATCGGAATCGGCCGGCGGAAAGTGCAGGTCTCGGATTGCCGTCCAGCGATCGGGCAGCTTCAGCCGATGCAGAATATGCGCGGGAAGAGGATCGTCGAGCGGCGTAACCGTCTGCCAGAATCCGGTCCACCAGCGTCCGCGAAACATCCGTGTCGTGATCTTCCCCGCGGCTTCGTAAATAGGCACGACGCGGCCCGTATGCAGCGACGCATCGCCTTCTTCCTCGTCCGAGAGAATTTCGTACTCCGGATGCATCATCCCGAGGTTGCCGGAGTAGGAATCGAACTCCACTTTCCCGAAAAGCGCCACCTTCTGGCCCGGGGTAGAACACATCCGCCAGATAACCGCCGTGAAACCATTTCGCGTTTAAGACCGAATGCGAGGCGTCGGTGAACGTCGCGGTGAACAGACCAAGATTCCGCCGCTGGAAACCCGAAAGCTTGGTGGAGCGCACCTCCGCCAGCACCGTCGCCATTTCGCCCGGCGCCAGCTCGCGAATGGTCTTGACGTTGCTGCGGTCCTCGTAGCGGAAGGGGGCGTAGATCAGCAGGTCCTCGACGACGCTTGAGCCCCTTGGCTTCGAGCATGGCCGCGCGCGCGGGCCCGACGCCTTTCACGTACATGAGTGGGGTGGTGAGGTCCAAGACAGGAATTGAAAAAGGACCTGTATACTTTGTATCAGATGCTCGGGACCTTCAGCCACGCACTGGCGGAAATTACCTTGACGGACGCGGACGGAAACCCGGTGCGCCTGGGAACGCTTGTGGTCGGAGCAACCGGCGGTCATCGTGTTCCTGCGGCACTACGGTTGAATTTTCTGCCGCGAGCACGTCGCGCAGTTGCGCGCACATCAGGCGGACTTCAGTCAGAAGGGCGTGAACCTGGCCGCTATAAGTCTGGGCGACCGCAACTACGCCCGAATGTTCCGCGAAGACACCGGCATCGATTTCCCGCTACTGGTCGACGAAGAACAACTCGCTTACAAGGCCGCCGACTTGAAGCACGCTAATATTTTTCATCTCCTCAAGAGCGAAAATTCCAGGCGCGAAAACGAGCCCGCGCCGCCGGCCATCAACAGCACAAACTGGGAAAAGATCCATTCCAGCTCGGCGCCAGCTTCGTCTTCGGACCAGGAGACGTCGACCTCTTCGCGCACCTCAGCTCCACCTTCGGCGACAACGCAAGCCCGGAACTGCTGCTCGGCGCGTTAAAATAACGGTTCATGTCTCAACTTCTAGCCGGGAAAACCGCGCTCATCTTGGGAATCGCCAATAAGTGGAGCCTCGCCTATGCCATCGCGCAGGCCTTTCGGCGCGAAGGCGCGAAGCTCATCCTGACCTATCAGGGAGAACGGGTGCAAAAGGCGGTCGAAGATCTCGCCGCCGAGCTCGGCGCAGCCCGCGTCTTCGATTGCGATGTCGCCAAAGACGACGATCTGGCGAGGCTTACGGAAACGCTGCGCGCCGAGGGTCGTCTCGATATCGTGGTGCACAGCATCGCTTTCGCCAATCGCGAAGATCTGGAACGCCCTTTCGTCGAAACGTCGCGCGCCGGTTATCTGCTGGCTCAGGAAATCAGCTCCTATTCGATGGTCGCCGTGGCGCGGGCCACCGCACCTTTGATGACGGACGGCGGCTCAATGCTCACGCTGACCTATCTCGGGTCGACGCGAGTGTTGACCAATTACAACGTGATGGGCGTGGCCAAAGCCGCCCTTGAAGCTTCCGTGCGCTATCTTGCCAGCGAGCTCGGCCCCAACAAAATCCGAGTCAACGCCATCTCCGCCGGACCGGTGAAGACAGCTTCGGCCCGCGGCATCAAGGACTTCACCAAAATTCTAACCGCCGTCGCCGAACACGCCCCGCTGCGCCGCAATACCGATCCCGCCGAGGTGGCCGACGCCGCCGTATTCCTGGCCAGCGATCTGGGCCGCGGAGTCACCGGCGATGTGATGTTCGTCGACGCCGGCTTCCACCTGATGGGACTCTAATCAGGCGATCTTCTGCTCGCGGTAATAAAAAATCAGATCCGTAGGCGGCGGAGCGACGCCTAACTGGCGCATCATCGCCATCACCTGCCCGCGATGCAGCGTCGCGTGATTCACTACGTGCAGCACGATCTGCCAGACGGGCGAGACGTGAAAATTTCCCTTCATATCCTTGTAAGCGATGGCTTGCGTCATATCGCCGTCGCTCAGCGCATCCGCCCATTGCTCCCACCGCTGCTGGATCTTCGGCCACTCGACCTCGACTCCTTCCGCCGGCTGCTCCATCGTCTCGCCGATCACACGATAGAGCCACGCCCGATCCGCCATGTGGATGTGATTCAGGGTATCCAGCACTCCTTTATGCGACGAGCCTAAATCCTTCTGCGCCTGTTCCGCGGGAAGCTTGAGCGCCGCGTCCAGCAGCCTCCGCGATGCCCACGTTGAGTACCGGATATGCGTGCGTGCGTCCTGTGCCGTCATCGATTCAACCTCACCTATTCAACCTCATCTGTTCAACCAGGCCTTCATCGTCCGCGAAACCAGGTCGCTCGCGTCCTCTTGCACGAAGTGCCCGGCGCCGGGAATGGTGACCAGCGTCAGGTCCTTGCCCATCCAATCCCAGGTATTGTTCAGGGCCCCGGAAAGCAGCGCCGTATCGTTCAGGCCGTGGAACATCAGGACGGACATTTGTGTTTTCACGACCGGCGCGGAGGGATCTTCCGTGTACGGCTCGCGTGGATAGTTCGCCTTGTAGTAGTTCAGCATCGCCTCGATATCGGACCGCTGGAATGCCTCGATGTACTTCTTTCTCACTTCAGGATTCTTTTCCCGAAGGGTCGCGAGCATCTCCGGAGTCAGCTTCGACGCTGCGTCCGGCTGCTGGAAGTTGCGCGCGTACTGGCTGTTTTTCTGCTGCTGCGGATCGGTCGCCAGGGCGTGCGCCAGTCCGCGTGGATGCGGAAGATTCAGAATGATCAGCCGGTCCGTCATCTGCGGCAGGTTCAGCGCGAATTGCCAGGCGACCGCTCCGCCCCAATCGTGTCCCACGATGATCGCCTTCTCCTGCCCCAGCGACTTGATCACCGCCGCGACGTCGCCCACCAGGTATTTCATCTGATAGTTCTCGACGCCCTTGGGCTTGTCGCTCAGGTTATATCCGCGCTGATCGATGGCGACGCATTGATACTGATCCGACAGCGCCTCCATCTGATCCCGCCACGAATACCAATAGTCCGGAAATCCGTGGATCATCACGATCAGCGGACCGGTCCCCAGGCTCGCGTAATGAATCTTGACCCCGTTCGAATCGGCGTAGCCGTGCTTGACGCGCGCCTCGATATCCGAGGCATACGACAGCGACACCATTAGCAGAGAAAGCAAAATGGTTTTCATATAGAGTCAGTATAGTGCCGCCCCGCCGCGAAACGCCCAGCGCGAATGTTCTAAATTAGTTCTGATGTCCGACACCGCCGCCGTGCGACACGGCGAAGAACTGAACCTCAGTGCCCTGGCCGCTTTTCTGCGCGGAAAACTCGCCGGCGTCGACACCGGCATCGAAGTCGAGCAATTCCCCGGCGGTCACTCGAACCTGACCTACCTCCTCCACATCGGCGCGCGCGAATATGTCCTGCGCCGGGCTCCGTTGGGCCCCGTTGCTCCCAAAGCGCACGACATGATTCGCGAATTTCATGTCCTCGAAGCGGTCCACCCGCACTTTCCTCCCGCGCCCGAAGTTTATCTCCTGTGCGAAGACCCGGCCGTCATCGGCGCGCCTTTTTATCTGATGCAGCGTCGACACGGCATCGTTCTGCGCGACCGCATTCCACCCCAAATCGCCGCGCACGAAAATTACGCGCATCGCATCAGCCAGGCCTTCACCGACTGCCTGGTTCAAATGCACGCCGTCGATATCGAACACCATGGCCTGACCAAGCTCGGCAAACCCGAGGGCTTTGTCGAGCGCCAGGTTAAAGGCTGGTCCGATCGCTGGACCCGCGCGCAGACAGAGCCCAACCCGGAAATGGATGCTGTGATGCGATGGCTCGCCGCCACCGTTCCCCCATCCGGCCCGCCGACGCTGGTCCACAACGACTTCAAGCTCGACAACGTGATGCTCGATCCCGGCTCACCTGATCGCATCGAAGCCGTCCTCGATTGGGAAATGACCACCGTCGGCGATCCGCTTTGTGACCTCGGCTTGACCCTCTGTTACTGGAGTTCGACAGAGGTCCCGGGCACGCGATCATCAGGCCATCACCGCGTCACCCGGTTGGTATACCCGAGAAGAATTGGTCACTCGCTATGCCGAAAAAACCGGCCGCGACCTGTCCCCGCTGCCGTGGCACGAAGTGCTTGGCGTCTTTAAACTCGCCGTGATCGTCCAGCAAATCTTCTACCGATTCTGGCGCGGCCAGACCACCGACGAGCGTTTTCGCAATTTCGACCAGCGCGTCCGCGCGCTCACTCGCCAGGCTGCCGGGATGGTGGAGAAGATCGCTTGAGCGTTCTCTATCTGGTCCGCCACGGTCAGGCCGGCACCCGCGAAAATTACGATTCGCTCTCCGACCTCGGCCGCGACCAGGCCCGTCTCCTGGGCGAACACTTCGCGCAGCAGAAGATCCGGTTCGACACTGTTTATTCGGGCTCGCTGTCCCGCCAGCAGGCGACCGCGGCGGAAGCATTACCCGGCGCGAACGTCGTCGTCGATCCCGGCTGGAACGAATTCGATCTCGCCCAGGTCTACGCTGAGTACGCGCCACACTTGTCCGCCGCCGACGCAGACTTTCGCCGCGAGTTCGACGAAATGCAAACTGCGCTCGAAGCCAGTCAAGGCGCGCATGACGCTCCCGTCCATCGCCGCTGGAACGATTGCGATAAGAAAATTGTCCGCGCCTGGGTCGAGAGCCGCTACCAGTATTCCGGAGAAACCTGGCCCGTCTTCGTCGCGCGCATCCACGCCGCGCTGGCCCGCCTCACTTCACTAATCGGCGACGGCAATGCGATCGTATTCACCTCCGCCACTCCCGTCGGCGTCTGTGCCGCCCACACCCTCGATCTTGACGACGGCCGCGCCATGTGGCTTGCTGGAGTCTTGCTGAACGCGTCCTTTTCCACTCTCCGCGTTCGCGCCTCCGAGCTTCGCCTGTTCAGCTTCAACAATGCGCCGCATCTGCGCGAATCCACCCAACTCACATTCCGATAAGATAGTTCACACATGAATTTTGAATATTCGGCCAAAGTCAGGGATTTACAGGCCCGCCTGCAATCGTTCATGGATGAGCATATCTATCCGAACGAGAAGCTATATTACGACCAGATCGCGGAGGACCGCTGGCGGCCCGTCCCCATCATCGAAGCCCTCAAACCGCGCGCCCGCGCCGCTGGACTTTGGAATCTTTTCCTCCCGGAATCCGGTCACGGCGCCGGCCTCACCAACCTGGAGTACGCGCCGCTATGCGAAATCATGGGCCGCTCCCCTATGGCGTCCGAAATCTTCAACTGCTCCGCGCCCGATACCGGCAATATGGAAGTGCTGGCTCGCTATGGCACCCCCGAACAACAGGACCGCTGGCTGAAACCCCTGCTCAACGGCGAAATTCGATCCTGTTTTTCCATGACCGAGAAGGCGGTGGCCTCCTCCGACGCCACCAATATTCAGTCGAGCATCGTTCGCGACGGCGACGAATATGTCATCAACGGGCAGAAGTGGTGGTCCAGCGGAGCCGGCGATCCGCGCTGCAAAATCTCCATCTTCATGGGCAAGACCGATCCCTCCGCCCCGAAACATAAACAGCAGTCGATGATTTTAGTCCCACTGGACACACCGGGCATCAAAGTCGATCGCATGCTCACCGTCTTCGGCTATGACCATGCCCCGCACGGTCACGGCGAGATGACCTTCACCAATGTTCGCGTTCCGGCTTCGAATATTCTGCTCGGCGAAGGGCGAGGTTTTGAGATCGCCCAGGGCCGCCTGGGCCCTGGCCGCATCCATCACTGCATGCGCCTCATCGGTCAGGCCGAGCGCGCTCTCGAAGCCATGTGCCGCCGGGTTAGTTGCCGCACCGCGTTCGGCCGCAAGATCGCGGAGATGGGAACCATCAGGGCCGATATCGCCCAATCGCGAATGGAGATTGAGCAGGCTCGCCTGCTGGTGCTTAAAGCCGCGGATATGATGGACACTGTCGGCAACAAGGAAGCGCGCGCCGAAATCGCCATGATCAAAGTGGTGGCTCCGAACATGGCGCTGCGCGTCATGGATCGGGCGATCCAGGCTCACGGCGGCGCCGGGGTATGCCAGGATTTCGAGCTCGCCGGCATGTGGGCCAGCGCCCGCACGCTTCGTCTCGCCGATGGCCCCGACGAAGTGCATATCGAATCGGTCGCGAAGATCGAGCTTAAAAAGCACGCATGAGCAGTCTGACGGTCGTCCGTCATGGACAGGCACGTCCGTTTCAAGCCAATTCCGACTGTCTGTCGGACGTCGGCGAGCAGCAGGCTCGCGCCCTCCGCGAATATTGGACGCGCAACGCCATCGTCTTCGATGAAGTTTGGTGCGGATCGTTGACGCGCCATTGCCAGACCGCCGCGCTGGCCATCGATCAGCCGGTACGGATCTCAGCGGATTGGAATGAGTACGATGCGGAGGGGATCCTGCGCGGTTATCCTCCGCCTTCGTCGTTTCCGGACAATCGGGCGTTTCAAAAAGTATTTGAGGGCGCGATGGACCGCTGGCTCAAAGGCTCCACTCCACATGCCGAAACCTTTCTGGCCTTTCGTGATCGGGTCCTCGCTGGGCTTCGCCGCCTTCAGGACGGTCCTTCAAACCGCCGCGTGGTCCTGTTCAGCTCCGGCGGTCCTATTGGAATTCTGGTTCAGACCGCGCTCAACGCTCCCGACCGCAGCTTTCTCGAGGTGAACTGGCGCGTTCGCAACTGCTCGCTCACCGAATTTGTGTTCAGTAAAGATCGCTTCGCGCTCGATTCCTTCAACGCGCTACCCCATCTTCCCGGCAGTCTTCATACCTTCCGCTAAGGCACCACATTCACCATCACTCTTGAAGGCGTGCCTTTCGAGTGGTACACCCGCTCCGTTGCTTTCCGGAAATCCGCGGCCTTGGCATCATAGATATTCGGCACGAACGTTTGTGGATTCCGGTCCGCCAGGGGGAACCAGGAGCTTTGCACCTGCACCATGATGCGGTGTCCCTGCCGGAACGTATGAAACACATCCGGCATCACGTATTCGATCTTGTCTATCTTCCCCGGCGCGAACGCCTCGGGCTTCTCGTAGCTTTTTCGAAATCTTCCGCGAAACAGCTCGCCACGCACCAACTGCTGATATCCGCCCATCCGAATTCCCGCGGGATTCGGGGAATTGTCCGGATAATCGTCGGGATAAACGTCAATCAGCTTCACTACGAAATCGGAATCGGTGCCAGACGTGGAGACAAACAGACTCGGCGTCAGCGCTCCGGCGATGGTCACATCCGACCCGAGCGGGTCCGTCTCATAAGTCAGCACATCCGTCCGCGTCGATGCGAAGCGCTGATCCTCGGTCATGTGCTCCCGCGTCATGCCCGACGCCTGTTCCGCGATATACGGCACCGGCTTTGCAGGATCGCTGATGTACTCGTCGAATCCTTCCGCGGCCGGCGGATCGAACGACAATTTCCCGCCCGCTTGCAGGTATAAGGATGCGGCCTTCGCAGTTTTCGGCGGCCAGGAATCGAACTTGTGCCATTCGTTGCGTCCCGTCTCGAATACGTACGCTTCCGGCAATTTCGGATCACCCTTGCCCTTCAAGTAGTAATTAAAGAAAGGCAGCTCGATATGTTCCCGAAAGAATTCCGAGGTCTTTGAGCCAAAATGCACGTTTCCCAGAAATTCGCCGTCGCTTCGCGCCCAGCCGCCGTGAAACCAGGGCCCCATAACCAGTGTGTTATTCGCCCCCGGACTCTGCTTCTCGATCGATTTATAAACATTCAGCGCGCCGAACAGATCCTCGGCATCGAACCATCCGCCCACCGTCATGATCGCCGGCTTGATGTCCGTCAGATGTGGACGGAGATTGCGAGCCTGCCAGAACGCATCGTAATTCGGATGCTTCATCATTTCATTCCAGAACGCGACGTCGTTTTTGTAATACTTTTCGTTCACATTCGATAGCGGCCCAATCCGCATAAAAAACGTGTAGGCATCCACCCAGTTTGGCGTCGGAGGCGCGGCAGGCTGCGGAACCGTCGGCTCCGGGCGTGGCCTTCCGAATCCGTTGAAAAACCGGTATGCGTGCGGCAGATACAGCGCGCCGTTGTGATGGAAATCGTCGCCGACGAACCAATCCGAAATCGGCGCCTGAGGCGATGCGCACACCAGCGCCGGATGCGCGTTGATCACGCCCGCGGCGGTATAAAATCCCGGATACGAGATTCCCCACATCCCTACTTTGCCGTTGTTGTTCGCCACGTTCTTCACCAGCCAGTCGATGGTGTCGTAGGTGTCCGTCGATTCGTCCACGTCGCGCGGCCCGTTATGCGCCACCTGAGGCGTCATGTCGTGAAATTCACCCTCGCTCAAATACCGGCCGCGCACATCCTGATAAACGAAAATGAACTTCTCTTTCGCGTACTTGTCGTTGGGCCCTAGAATCGAAGCATAATTGTCGATTCCGTAAGGAGCCACGCTGTACGGGGTACGGTCGAACATGATCGGCCATTTTTCCGAATCGTCCTTGGGAACATAGATCGAGGTGAACAGCTTCTTCCCGTCACGCATCGCTATGCGGACTTCGTACTTTGTATAGTTCGCCTTGACGTATTCCACCCCTTGCGCGAACACGCACGAAGCGCTCAAAAGCAGCAACGCAATTCTTCTCATTGGGAACGTCCTTTCCACACGCATTGCTTAAATGGTATGCTGCGTTCCGGATTTTTCAAAACTCTTTCTCCAGCAGATCCAATCCTTTCCCGCTTTTCCCCACACCTCAGTCTTGGAAACCGGAGGTATTCTTCTGGCAAGGAGAGAGTCTTCTAAAATGAATCGGGATGCCCGAACTGCCGGATATCGTCGCGTATATGGAAGCGCTGGAGCCGCGCATCCTCGGCGAGACTTTGCGCCGTGCCTTGATCGCCGGTCCCTTTCTGCTTCGAACGGCCGAGCCGCCCATTGACATGGCCTCGGGTCACAAAGTGGTTGCCCTGCGCCGGGTCGGCAAGCGGATCGCGATCGGGCTGGACAACCATCTCTGGCTGGTCCTGCATCTGATGATCGCGGGACGCCTGCATTGGAGCGATCGCGCGAAAATCCCCGACGGACGGCGTGTACTCGCGGCTTTCGAATTCGGCTCCGGCACCCTGACGCTCACGGAAGCGGGTTCGCAAAAGCGGGCGTCCCTTCACTTTGTCGACGAAGCCGCGCTGGTAGAACTCGACGCCGGAGGCATCGATGTGCTGACGTCGTCACTCGAGCAATTCTCCAGCCGGTTGACCTCCGCGAATCATACGCTCAAGCGCTCTCTCACCGATCCACGAATGTTCAGCGGCATCGGCAACGCATACTCCGACGAAATCCTGCATCGCGCGCAACTTTCCCCGGTTCTGCTGACGCAGCGCATGACTTCGGAGCAAATTGCCCGACTGCATGAAGCCACCCGGAACACGCTGCGTGACTGGATCGCCAAACTGCGCAACGAAACGAAAAATAAGTTTCCGGAAAAGGTGACCGCTTTCCGCGAAGGCATGGCCGTTCACGGACGTTATGGCCTGCCTTGTCCCCGATGCGGGACGAAAATTCAACGGATTCGCTACGCCTCGAACGAAACCAATTATTGCGTCCGCTGCCAGACCGGCGGCAAGCTTCTCGCGGATCGGGGCTTAAGCCGATTGCTGCGCGAGGACTGGCCGCGCACCCTGGAGGAACTCGAAAATCGCCGCCGTTAAGTTATACTGAAATTCGCGCTGGAGTGGCGGAACTGGCAGACGCACGGGACTCAAAATCCCGCATCCTTCACTGGGTATGAGGGTTCGACTCCCTCCTCCAGCACCAGCTTCAATAACCTAAAGCCGCCGCGTCCGGATTCCTCGGATCCGACGCTCCCCAACGCATCCCCGTTACGAGATCGATCAGAATCGATTCCGCGTCGCCCATGTACGCCGGGCGATTTCCGAAATGATAGCCTGCCGCTTCGAGCGCCTTGCGAGCATCCTCCGGCATTCCGAACGGTTCGAATCGAATCTCGTCCGGCAGCCACTGATGATGAATGCGGGGCGCGTCGACCGCCTGCTGGATATTCATCTTGTGATCGATCACGTTCAGGATCACCTGCAACACGGTGTTGATGATGGTGGGTCCTCCAGGGCTGCCCGTCGCGATGAACAACTTTCCGTCCTTCACCACAAACGACGGTGTCATGGCCGACAGGGGACGCTTGTGCGGCGCCACGGAATTCGCCTCGCCCTGAATCAATCCATACATGTTTGGCACGCCAGGCTTCGCGGCGAAATCGTCCATCTCATTGTTGAGGAAAAATCCCGCGCCTTTCACCACCACGCCGCTGCCGTATCCGCCGTTTAATGTGTAGGTATTCGAGACGGCGTTGCCCGCTGCGTCGACTACGGTAAACTGCGTCGTCTGGGTCGATTCGTAGGGCGCCGGATTTCCGTGCCCGATTTCGGTGCTCGGAGTGGCACGCTGTGGGTCGATCGACTTCACCAGCGTATCGGCGTATTTTTTCGAAATGAGTCCGGACCACGGAACTTTCACGAAATCGGGATCGCCCAGAAATTCGGCGCGATCGGCAAAAGCCCGCCGCATGGCCTCCACCACCACGTGATACTTTTCCGACGAATTGTAGCCCATCGAACCCAGATCATAATGCTCCAGGATATTCAACATCTCAATCAGCGCGATCCCGCCGGAGCTTGGCGGCGGCATACTGACAATTTCGTAGCCGCGATAGGTTCCCTTCACCGGCTGGCGCAAGACTGCTTTGTAATTCTTCAGATCGGCCAGCGCGATAAATCCACCGTGATCGCGCATATCGTCTGCGAGATATTCCGCTGTCCGGCCTTCATAGAATTCCCGGGGACCTTCGGTCTTCAGGCGTTCGAGGGTCGCGGCGAGTTCCGGCTGCTTCAGTGTCTCGCCTTCCTGATAAAATTTTCCATCGCGCTGGAAGATGCGCTTGCCTTCCGGAAATTCGCCTACCGCGCGGCTATGCTCCAGGCTGGATGCGAGCGCGTAGCTGACGGTGAACCCATCGGCGGCCAGCTTGCGCGCCGGTTCCACCTCGTCGGCCCAGGACTTCGTGCCGAAGGTCGAGAGCGCCAGCGATAATCCAGCGACGGTTCCAGGCACGCCTGATGCCAGGTATCCGGACGTCGACAAACGAGGCACCAGCTTGCCGTCCTTGCCCAGATACATGTCGTGCGAGGCCTTCGCCGGCGCCTCTTCGCGATAGTCGACGGCTGCCGACCTGCCGTCCGCCATGCGGATCATCATGAATCCGCCGCCGCCGAGATTTCCGGCGTACGGATAGGTCACCGACAAAGCGAGCCCAACCGCCACAGCCGCGTCCACAGCATTACCACCATGCTTGAGGACATCCAGTCCTACTGCCGAGGCGATGGACGACACCGACGCGACCATACCATGCGCGCCGTGCTGCGGCAGCGGATAGCCGGTTTCACCGGAACGTTGTCCGAAGCACAATGCCCCGGTGATGACGATCGCAAGAAGTCGCTTAATCATGGATTACGCCTCTCTCTGGACAACGTCGCACAACCGGCGCGACGTTGCGAGCCTGTCCGTCAACCATTTAGTATTAGCGATTTGGAGCATTGAAATCATGAGCCAGATTATTTTCCGATCCGCCCGGATTTTTGACGGCGAATCGGCCAAGTTGCGCGACGGGGTTAGCGTGTTCGTGGAAGACGGATTGATTCGGGAAGTTTCTGATCGTCCGCCTGTTGCCGGCGCGCAGATAATAGACTGCGGCGGCCGGGTGTTGATGCCGGGATTGATCGATGCGCACGTCCACGTTTACGCCGCGGGCTTGAACCTGGGCCGCGTGGCGCAATCGCCGATGTCTTACTTGGCGCATTTCGCGGCGCAGTTTATGCGATCGAGCCTCGATCGCGGATTTACTACTCTGCGCGACGCGGGCGGGGCGGACGTCGGTCTCGCGCTCGCCATTAAAGAAGGCTTGCTCGACGGCGTGCCGCGATTGTTTTACGGTGGCCGCGTGATTTCCCAAACCGGCGGCCATGGCGATTTTCGTCCCGGAGATCATTCGCTCGACGGCGGACATTATTGCGGCTGCGCGCACGTTCCGGACGCCATGGCGGTGATCGCCGACGGCGCCGACGCGGTGCGCAAAGCGGTCCGCGAAGAGCTTCGCCGAGGCGCGGCGCACATCAAAATCATGGCGTCCGGCGGAGTCGCGTCCCCCACCGATCCGCTAGACCGCTGCCAGTATTCGGAAGATGAGATTCGTGCCGCCGTGGACGAGGCCGAGCGCGCCGGGTCATACGTTGCCGCGCATTGTCATCCGGCGGCCGCGGTTCGCCGCGCGGCGGAACTGGGCGTAAAATCGATCGAGCACGGCACGCTCATCGATCGCGAAACGGCCGATTACGTCGCCGAGCGCGGCGCCTTCACTGTCCCCACCATTGTCACGCTCATCGCGCTGGCCGAGGTCGGCGAGGATCTAGGATTTCCAAAAGTGAGTATGGATAAGGTGCGGCGTGTCGCCGACTCGGCGTTAACCAGTCTCGAAATCATGAAGCATGCCGGCGTGAAAATGGGACTCGGAACCGATTTGCTCGGCTCGCTCCACGTCAGGCAGAGCCTGGAGTTCACCCTGCGGGCAAAGGTCCTGCCTGCCATCGACGTGCTCCGGGCGACATGCGTCGTCAGCGCGGAACTGCTCGGACAAGCAGGTAAGCTCGGCTGCATTCGTGAGGGAGCTTTCGCGGATCTTCTGGTGCTGGACGGCAATCCGCTCGAAGACATGTCGGTGCTTGGTTCGGGCGGCGACAGAATTCCGGTCATCATGAGGGACGGGCGGTTTCACAAGCGGGCGATCTGACGGCTCATCTCTACAAATCGCTTGCAAGTCGTTGCCGGTGGCAGTACCATGAAGCCGTGCGCCGTGCGTCCGCGATTTCGCTGCTGCTCGTGATCTGTTTCTCAACCACAGCCGCACCCCTTTTCGCCGCGGACGATTCGACTCTTCCACAGTGCTGCCGTCGCGCCGGGCAACATCATTGCGACATGCCGAGTGAAAGTGCAGCCGCTGTCGACGGAGCCTCATCCCAATCCATCCGCACTCGATGCCCTGCGTTTCCGGTCGCGAGTTTCGCTCCCGTCAGTCCATATGTCACGTTTCTGAACAATTCGAACGCGGTGTTCGCATCGTTGGTCAGCCATCCTTCGATTCACATCCAGACCGAAGCGCGTTATCGCGTTTCCTTCAACCGGTCCCGCCAGAAACGCGGACCTCCCTGCCTCGCCTAGACACCTTTTAAATCTCCAGAATTCGGCGGCGGAAGTAGGCGTCGCTGTGCTTTTCGATTTCGCGAAAAACAGAAGAAGGGTGAGGTCCATGCAGGTTCGCCGCATTTTATTGACATTGCTTTGCTCGATATTCATAACGAACGCCGAGGATAACGTTTCCGTTCGCGGCATTGTTCACGATCCGCAACACCGGCCGATCGCGGGCGCGCAACTCGTGCTGCGCAATGCCGCGGTTTCGAAGACTACTTCGTCGGACGCCAATGGCGAGTTCAGTATCGGCGACGTTCCGGAAGGCGCATACACGATCGAAGTTTCGGCGGTTGGTTTTCGATCTCTCAGCCAACAGGTGACCGCCACCGTGGGCAAGACCCCGGTGCTGCATCTGCAACTCGATCTCGCTCCAGTCACGTCCAGCGTCGATGTTTCCGGGGCCGCCAGCAGGCTCAGCACACAGACCTCGACCGTTCGAACCAACGTCGCAACCGAGCAAATTCTGCAAACGCCGGGCGCCGATCAAACCAACAGCCTCGCCATGATCACCGATTTCACGCCCGGCGCGTACATGGTTCACGACATGCTCCACATGCGAGGCGGGCACCAGGTCAATTGGTTTTTCGACGGCATCCCGGTGATCAACACGAACATTGCCGCCAACGTCGCGCCTTTGATCAATCCGAAAAACGTCGCCGAGCTGGAAGTGGAGCGCGGCGGCTTCTCAAGCGAATACGGCGACCGAACCTATGGCTTCTTCAACGTGGTGACGCCTTCCGGCTTCGAACGCAACAATGAAGGCGATCTGATTGTTGCGGGCGGAAATTTTTATTCCACGGACGACCAGATTAATTTTGGCAGCCACACCTCGCGCTTCGCTTATTACGCCAGCGTCGACGGCAACCGCTCCAATCTGGGTCTGTCGACGCCGGTGCCGCAGGTGATTCACGATGAGGTGAGCGGCGTCGGGGGCTTTCTTTCGCTCCTGTACAATCCCGGCGCGAAGGATCAGCTCCGGTGGATCGCCTCCTTGAGGGAGGATCATTACCAGGTTCCCAACGATCCTGACGCGCAAGACGCGGGCGTTCGCGACGTAAATTTAGAGCGCGATTATCTATTCGGGTTTCACTGGACGCATAGTTTCGCCGAGGGTGTCCTGCTGACCGTGTCGCCCTATTTTCACTACAACAACGCGCACTACCTGGGCGGTCCGAACGATACGCCATTCGTGCTCGATGACAATCTGCGGTCCGATTACGCGGGGGCGAGATCGGTGCTGCAATTTCAGAAAAAGAAAAACAACGCGCGCCTCGGGGTGGAGAGCTGGGGGCAGCACGACAACGCTTTTTTTGGACTCACAGCGAATCCCCTTGCGACGGGCTCCAGCGGAAATGTTCTGAATCAACTCCAAAAACAGTGGGCCAGCTCGACTGCCGTCTTTCTGGAGGATCAATATAAGGCTGCATCGTGGCTTACCTTCGACCTGGGCATCCGCTTCACGCATTACCACGGGCTGGTGAACGAAAACGCGGCCGATCCGAGGCTCGGAGCGGCCATTCGGATCCCGAAGCTCAACTGGGTGCTGCACGGATACTATTCGTATACGTACCAGCCTCCGCCGCTCGATAGCCTGGCGGGGCCGGCGCTCCAGTTCGCGGCCTCGGAAGGCTTCGGATTCATCCCGCTCGAAGGTGAGCGCGACATTCAGCATGACATCGGCTTGACCATTCCGGTCCGAGGCTGGTCCCTGGACGTGGATCAGTTCCACACCAGCGCGCGTAATTTTCTGGATCACGACGTGATCGGCGACTCCGGCATTTTCATCCCGCTCACCGATCTGGGCGCGATCGTCCACGGCACCGAGGTCTCGCTGCGGTCGCCCAGGCTATTTGGCGTGGCGCAGTGGCGTGTCGCGTATTCGAATCAATTCGCTCAGGGCATCGGCCCCATCACTGGGGGCTTACTCGAAGACGCGCCGACCGGAAATTTCCTGCTGGATCACGATCAGCGCAACACGCTCTCGTCGGTCCTGTCACTGACTCTTCCCGGGCGGGCTTGGATAACGCCCGCATACCAGTTCGGCTCCGGATTTTTGAATGGCGACGGACCGGCGCACCTGCCGCCCCATTCGACTTTCGACCTTTCGATCGGCAAACAAATCGGCGAGAACTGGACGCTTTCCGCCAGCGCGGTGAACATCGCGAACACCCGCTACCTGCTGGACACCAGCAACACTTTCGGGGGCACACACTTCATCAACCCGCGGCAGATATACGGCGAGCTGCGCTACCGGTTTCACTTTTGACGCCGCTTACCGTGAATAGTTGGCCGGCCGGAACGATTCGGAAAGCAATTCCACCGTGCCATGCGACACATCCTGGAGGTTCACTCCAAGGCCATGCGAAAAACTGAACGTCACTGAAACCGGCGTCTTGATACCCCGATCCGCATAGCCCTTGGGACTCATTTCCAGCGTCAGTTCGCCGTCGATACTGGTGGAACCGAAGGTCAGGCCGGTGTCGCCCCGAAGCGTCGCGCCGCCTTCGAACTCGCTGAGATCGAGAAATGGAACCGCGGTTGTGAAGGGAATCGCCGGGCTGCCCCAGCCATGCGATGCGCCGACAGCGGGAAGCTTGGGCACCGGCACGCTGGCTCCGACGCCTTTGTAGGCGAAGTAGCGAATCCGATGATTCAGCATGTCGTGAATCGCGAAGAACATGCAGTTGGCCTCGAACAACCAGCCTTGGACCGAGGCGCTTTCCACTGCTTGAAACTCGAATTGATGCGACGCCGCAATCGCGTATCCCTGGCGTAGCGGCGGAACAGGATTCCAATGATAATCGCCATCCGCGAACAGGCGGACTTCCACCGCGCGCCGGAACCCGTCGTCCGCGACCGCATCGGCCTGGCTGGCGGTGTCGCCGCGCCCATCGCTCACGTTGAAGCGAAAACGCTGGCCGAGCAATTTCAGGGGAGCATCCATATAGCTGATGACCGACTCGCAACGCTGGCGGCTCAGTTGCAGATTTCCCCCTTCGTTGTTGGCATAACGCAGGCGGCTCGCGTAGCCGATGATGTCGATCCAGCCCCACTGCCGCTGCCAGGCCGCCGCCACGATGCGACCGTATAAAGCGTCGTAGTGTTTGGGCAGCAACTGGGAGCTTCCAGTCGGAAAATTGCACAGGCGAAGCCCCGCTTTAGCTGGCGCCGGCGAGGGGTCGTAAAGAACATCTTCGCATTTGAGCCCGGATGGCTTCGTGATCATCACTCCTCCTAAATATGGGTGTGATCCAACGCTTCAAACCGTTTCAGGTCCGATCAATAAAATCAGTGTACTCAACTCTTGAAATGTTACGCGCAGGGCCGCATGCCGGCACGAATGTTAACCTACTACTTCCGACCATGTGCGCCGATTTTATCGTCATTCACGCCGAGCCCCTGACTCGATTCGCGGCGGCGGTGATGCAGGGGGCGGGGGTACCCGCGTCGACGGCGTCGATTGTAGGCGAATCGCTGGTGGCCGCGAATCTGCGCGGCGTCGATTCGCACGGGGTCCAACTTTTGCTGTGGTACACCGACCAGATCCGAGCGGGAAACGTCGCGGTGAACGAAGCGGGGTACATCTTTAGCGAAAGCGGAGTTTGCTTGGTTTACGACGGCGCAAACGGGATCGGGCAGCTGATTTCCTCCCGGTGCTGCAACCACGCGATCCGTCTGGCGAAGGACAGCGGAATCGGCATGGTAGTGGCGCGCAACTCGACTCACTTCGGGGCGGCGGCGTGGTGGGCGCAGAAACTTTCGGCGGCGGGGATGCTCGGAATCGTGATGTGCAATGCGACGTCCCTGGTGGCGCCGTGGCAGGCGCGCGACAAGATGCTCGGCACGAATCCGATTTGCATGGCTGTTCCCGGGCCGAACACCTTCCTGCTCGATATGGCGACCACGACCGTCGCGCTCAACCGGATTTACAAAGCTCTGCTCAGCGGCGAGAAATCGATTCCAGAAGGTTGGGCGATGGATAGCGACGGCAAGCCCACCACCGATCCGCAGGCGGCCATCGAAGGTTGGCCCACGCCGCTCGGTGGATATAAGGGAAGCGGTCTCGCCGTGATGGTGGAGATCCTATGCGCCGTGCTTTCCGGCGGGGCGATGCTCAACAACGTCGGCGGAATTCGCGTCAAGAGCATCCCGATGGGCGCCAGCCACATGTTTCTGGCGATCGACGTCACCAGGTTCATGCCCGCGGAACAGTTCACCGAACGGATGCATTGGCTGCGCGACACCATTACTCACGCGACGCCGGCCCACGGGTTCGACGAAGTGCTGATCGCCGGGGAGCCGGAATGGCGAACAGAAGCCTCACGCCTGCGCGATGGTATTCCCATCTCGCGAGGCATATGGGATCAGTTAAGCGGTCTGGCGCAAAGCCTTGGGGTATCTGTTCCATAATATGGTGATGCCGGACGAAAGCTCGCCCAAGGGCGAGGCCCCTTTAAGTTTTGAAGACGGCCTCCAGCAATTGGAGGCGATCGTAAAGGAAATGGAGAGCGGCGAGTTGCCGCTGGAGCGCGCGCTCGAATTGTTTGAGCATGGCATGAAGCTGAGCGAGACCTGCCGTAAACAGCTGGAAGAAGCCGAAACGCGCGTGGAAGTTCTAATGCGCCGCGCCGGCGAGATGCAGGCGCAACCTTTCCGCAACGAAAAATGACTTTGGACGCCTACATCGCCGCCCAACAGAAGCGGGTCGACGAAGCCCTCAATCTCGCGGTGCCCCCGGAGCCGGCACCGCCCTCTACCATCCACAAAGCGATGCGCTACAGCCTGTTCGCGGGTGGAAAGCGCATACGTCCGCTGCTGGCGATGGCCGCATCCGAGGCTATTTCCGACGCTCCGCGGGGCATCGAGGCGGCTGCCTGCGCGTTGGAGCTGATCCATACGTATTCGCTGATTCACGACGATCTGCCAGCGCTCGACAACGACGATCTGCGCCGCGGACGGCCGACGTGCCACAAGGTCTTCGGGGATGCCATGGCCATTCTGGCCGGCGATGCGCTGTTGACGCTCGCATTCGAAGTGCTGGCCAAGCTGGATCTGGACGCCGCGCGCCGCATCCGCCTGGTTCACGAGCTCGCCACGGCATCGGGCACCGTCGGCGGCATGATTGGCGGGCAGGTGAACGATATCGAAGGCGAAGGAAAGTTCCCGTCCGCATTACTGCTCGATTCGATCCACCGCGCCAAGACCGGCGCGCTGCTGCGGTGCAGCGTGCGGATGGGCGCGATTCATGCCGGCGCCGATGAAGAACAGCTTGCCTCGCTGACCGCCTTCGGCGAGCATATCGGCCTGGCTTTTCAAATCGTCGACGATGTGCTCGACGTGGAGCAATCCTCCGAGGCGCTCGGTAAGACCGCCGGCAAGGACGCGGCGCAGCAGAAGATCACGTTTCCAGCGGTCTATGGCCTGGAGCGTTCGCGCGAGATGGCGGAGCAGGAGCGCATTCACGCGCATCTGGCGCTGGGCATGTTCGACGACCGCGCCGAGCGCTTGCGCCAGCTCGCCGATCTGATCGTGCGGCGCACGGCATGAGCGCGGCAACCATGAAGCGGGAAGCGAAGATCCGGCTGGACCAGTTGCTGGTGAACCGCGGCCTGGCCGAGTCGGGTCAAAAAGCGCGCGCCCTGATTCTCGCCGGGCAGGTCACGGTAGACGGCCAGAAAAGCGATAAGCCGGGACACTCCATCGCCGAAGACGCGCGCATCGAACTCGCGGAGCGCATGCCGTACGTCAGCCGCGGAGGGTTCAAGCTCGCGGGCGCGCTGGATCACTTTGGGATCAACGTCGCGGGCCGCGTCTGCCTTGATGTCGGCGCATCCACCGGCGGATTCACGGATTGTCTGTTGCAGCGCGGCGCGGCGCGCGTCTGTTCCCTGGATGTCGGCCACGGGCAGATCGATTGGAAGCTTCGGCAGGACCCCCGCGTCGAAGTGCGCGAGGGCGTCAACGCGCGTTTCCTGAAGCCTGAGGACTTTCCGGAGAAGTTCGACCTGGCGGTTTGCGATGCGAGCTTTATTTCCGTCACTCTTTTGATTCCCGCGATCGTTCCGCTGCTATCGGGCCAGGGCGAAATGATTATCCTGGTGAAACCGCAATTCGAAGTCGGCCGCTCGCAGGTGGGCAAGGGAGGAATCGTTCGCGATCCCGAGCTGCATCGGGCGGCGTGCGATCGCGTGCGCGCCGTGGTGGAATCGTTAGGGTTCCGTACAGATATCGTCGAAAGCTCCATTCGCGGGACCGAAGGCAACCGGGAGTTTCTCCTTTATGCGCGCCATTAAGGTCGTCGGTATTGTTTCCAAACCGCGAAGCGAACTGGCCGCGCGCCTGGTGCCCGAGATGATTTCCTGGCTCGAGCAGCGCGGCATCGGGGTCCGGCTGGATATTGAGACCGCGGCCTACGGCGGCCGCGCCGATTCAGTGCCTCGAGATACCGTTCCGGAGGCCAGCGATTTGGTGATCGTGCTGGGCGGCGACGGCACCCTGCTCTCGGCGGCGCGCGCCATCGGCGGCCGCGATATTCCTCTGTTCGCCGTCAATCTGGGCGGGCTCGGATTTCTCACCGCCATCAAGATCGACGAATTGTATCCGCAGCTGGAGCGCGCGCTCACCGGCGAGTTCCGCATGGAGCGCCGCCGCATGCTGCATTGTGAGCTGATCCGCGATGGCCGCCGTGTCGCCGAATATGAGGCGCTGAACGACATGGTCCTGACCAAGGCGGAGATCGCGCGCATGATCGATCTCGAAGTTCAAGTCAACGGACGGTTTGTGTGCGTCTATAAAGCCGACGGCTTGATCATCGCGACGCCCACCGGTTCCACCGCGTATTCCTTGTCCGCCGGCGGCCCGATCGTGTATCCAACGGTTGCCGCGCTCGCTCTCACGCCCATCTGTCCGCACACCCTCACCAATCGTCCGGTGATCCTGCATGAGGAGTGCGTCATCGAAGTGATCAATCGCAGCGAAGATAACGTCACCTACTTCACCGTCGATGGACAGGTCGGCGGATTGCTGATGCGCGGCGACACGGTGGCCTGCCGGCGAAGCGAAAATTCAATCTCGCTGGTGCAGCCGCCGGAGATGATGTTCTTCGATGTGTTGCGCGAAAAATTGAAATGGGGTGACCGGTGAAAAAACCTTCGCTCGCCGCCTGGATCATGATCGCTCTGGTCGCGGGCATCGCCTTCGGAGCGGTGGCGCCGAAACAGGGGATCGCGCTGGGGCTGCTGGGCACCATATTTCTACGAATGATCAAGGCGATCATCGCGCCGCTGCTGTTCGGGACGCTGGTCTACGGCATCGCCGGCGCGGGCAGCCTGAAGACCATGGGCCGTATCGGCGGCAAAGCGATTCTTTATTTTGAGATCGTCACCACCATCGCGCTGTTTATCGGCCTTGCCGCCGTAAATCTGGTAAAGCCGGGCGTCGGGGTGCAGCTCGCTCAGGCCGCGCCGTCCGGAGTGCCGCAGCCGATCTCGGCGTTTTCGCTAATCATCGAACACGTCTTTCCCACCAGCGTGATCGACGCGATGGCGCGCGGTGACGTTTTGCAGATCGTCGTCTTCGCGTTCGTATTTGGCGCCGCCTGCACTGCGGTCGGAACCAAGGCCCGGCCGGTAGTGGAATTCTGCGAATCCCTTGCCGAAGTGATGTTCCGCTTCACCAATTACGTCATGCTGTTCGCGCCGTTCGGGGTGTTCGGCGCCATCGCGGCCACCGTCGGGCAAAAAGGACTGGGCGTGCTGCTGAACCTCGGCAAGCTGGTCGCGACTCTATACGTCGCACAGGCGATCGTGGTCATCACCGTTTTCGGGGCCTCCGCCGTCATCGCCGGCATTCCGATCCGCCGCTTTATCAAGTACGCGCGCGAGCCTTTCCTGATCGCTTTCTCCACGGCGACCAGCGAAGCGGCGCTCCCGCGCGCGCTGGAAAATATGGAAGCCTTCGGAGTTCCCAATTACATCGTCGCGTTCGTTCTTCCCCTGGGCTACAGTTTCAATCTGGTGGGCACCACGCTGTACCTTTCGCTCGCGGCTGTTTTCGTCGCACAGGCCGCCGATATTCAGATGCCGTTCAGCACACAACTCGTCATGATGCTGACCTTGATGTTGACCAGCAAAGGCGTGGCCGGCGTGCCGAGATCGGCGCTGGTGATCCTTACCGGCGCGCTGGCCACCTTCAATCTCCCTGCGGAAGGTGTGGCTCTGCTGCTCGGCATCGACACGATTCTCGACATGGCTCGCACCTCGGTAAACGTGCTCGGCAACTGCCTGGCGACCGCGGTCGTCGCTCGCTGGGAAGGGATCGAACTCAAGGAAAAGCCCCAGGAAGCGATCTCGGGTTGAGTCCCGCAGGTGATGTATACTTGCTCTGCCCGTAGATCGGGCTAAGGGGTGAACGATGCGAATGATGATGAAAGTTTCCATTCCGGTGGAAAACGGAAACGAAGCGGTTCGTAAGGGCGTGCTGGGGTCCACCATCCAGAAGATTCTGGCGACCATCAAGCCCGAAGCCGCCTATTTCGCCGAGGACAACGGCCAACGGACTGGATATATTTTTTTCGACATGGCGGATTCGTCGCACTTGCCGGCGATCGCCGAGCCGTGGTTCCTCGCCTTCAACGCGACGTTGACTGTGCGACCGGCGATGAATGCGCAGGATCTGGAGAAAGCGGGGCCGAGCATCGAGCGGGCCGCGAAAACATTCGGCGCAGCCGGTTAAACGCCGTCAGGCGACCGTCACCGCCGGATTCAGATAGACATCCTGAATCGCGTTCAACAACTGGATGCCTTCTTTCATCGGCCGCTGGAAAGCCTTGCGGCCGCTGATCAACCCCATTCCGCCGGCGCGCTTGTTGATCACGGCGGTGGTTACGGCGTCCGCCAGATCGTGCGCGCCCGAAGCCCCGCCGCTGTTGATCAGGCCGATACGCCCCAGATAACAATTGACCACCTGATAACGGCAGAGGTCGATGGGATGGTCGCTCGCCAGGTCCGTGTAGATGCGCTTGTCGAATTTTCCGTACGACGAATCGCCCATGTTCAGGGCCTGATAACCGCCGTTGTTTTCGGCAAGCTTCTGCTTGATGATATCCGCCTCAATGGTCACGCCCAGGTGGTTCGCCTGGCCGGTGAGATCCGCGGAGAGATCGTAATCCTTATCCTTTTTGAAGGCCGCGTTGCGCAGATAGCACCAGAGCACGGTGGCCATGCCCAACTGGTGCGCCTGCGCGAAGGCATGGCTGATTTCCACGATCTGCCGGCCGCTTTCCTCGGAACCGAAGTAGATGGTGGCGCCCACCGCCGCCGCGCCCATATCGTAAGCTTCCTGCACCGTTCCAAACAAAATCTGATCGAAGCGATTTGGAAACGTCAGCAGCTCATTATGATTTATCTTGCAAATGAAGGGAATCTTGTGGGCGTATCGCCGCGCCACGGAACCCATGACGCCGAACGTTGATGCGACCGCGTTGCATCCGCCCTCTATCGCCAGCTTGATGATGTTTTCGCCGTCGAAATACAAGGGATTCTTCGCAAAACTGGCGCCGGCGGAGTGTTCGATTCCCTGATCGACCGGAAGAATGGAGACGTACCCGGTATTCGCCAGCCGCCCGTGGCCCACGATGCGCTGCAGATTCGCCAGCACGCGGTTGTTGCGATCGGACGGAGCGAACGACCGATCGACCGAATCGGGCCCGGGCAAATGCAGCAGGTCCTTCGACACCTTGGGATGATCAAATCCCAGAAGGTATTCAGCCTTGTCGCCAAGCAATTGTTCAATGGAGCTGGTTTCTATGGTCGGCATACGCCTCTCTTTGATGTTTATTGTAGCGCCCGCAACCGCCGGAAGTAGGCGTTGGCGCGAGCGACGTCACGCAAAATTTGCATCTTCAGAGCTTCCGGATTTTCGAATTTCCGTTCGTCGCGGACGCGATGGAGCAGTTCGACGCGAATGCGCTTGGGAGCGTCGCCTTCGAGCGGGTCCAGTATGAACGTTTCGATGCTCAGCGTGTCGCCGCCGAACGTGGGACGGGTTCCGATATTGGTGATCGAGTTCCAACTCCGCGCGTTGTCGAGGTCCCCGGTGCGCGTGATATACACACCGTTCGCCGGCAGCACCTCAGCCGGTGTTTGCAGGTTCAGCGTCGGCACCGTTTGTTTCGAACCTATGCCAAATCCGGTTACCACCTCGCCCGACAACGCGTACGGCCGATTCAGAAAGCGGCACGCCAGCGCGACCTTTCCCTCGACTATCATTTGGCGGACCAGGCTCGAGGAGACCACGCGGCCGCGGCACCGCACCGCGCCGACGATCTCCGTCTCGAATCCGAACCGCTGCCCGAGCTCGATCAGCGCTCGCGTGTCACCCGACTGCTTGTGCCCGAATCGAAAGTTATCGCCGACGAAAACCATCTTCGCCGCAAGCGTGGAAACGACCACGCGCTCGACAAACTGCTCCGGCGAAAGTTTGGCGATCTCGACGGTAAACGGCAGCACCAGGACGCGCTCGATTCCCTGTTGCCGCATCAACGCGCATCGCTCATCAATCGTCGTGAGCAGTTTCGGCGCCCGATCTGGCGCCACTACTCTCGCCGGGTGCGGATTGAACGTCAACACCGCCGGAGTCAGATCGCGCCCCCTCGCGGCATCCACCACCTGCCGGAACAAGTGCTGGTGACCGGCGTGGACGCCGTCGAAATTTCCAATGGTGATCGCCGATCCGCTCATTGGTGAACCGGCTCCACGTCGATTTCGAGTCCGTCATAGGCCAGATGGACGTTGTCGGGCAGCGTTGCCTCGGTCTGCTGATGCGGCAGGTCGTGGCAAATGTGCGTGAAAAATGCCCGGCGCGGCTTCAGTTCCCCGGCCCAGGCGACGGCTTGCGCGACGGTGGAATGCGTCGGGTGCGGGCGATGCCGCAGGGCGTCCAGAAACAGTACATCCAGACCCTGTAGCTTGCGTTTTGATGCTTCTGGAATGTCGCTGTGATCGGTGAGATAGGCCGCGTCGCCGAATCGGAATCCGAACACTTCGCTTCGCCCGTGCACCAGCGGAATCGGGGTGAAGGTCAACCCGAATAGATCGAACGCCTCGCCAGTCAAAGTGTGCAGATCCAGCCGCGGGACGGAAGATTGCGCCGGCTCCTCCGCGAACGCGTAGCGGAACACGCGTTGAATCGCGCTCAAAGTTTCTTCCATCGCGTAAATCGGAATCGACTGGCGCTGGCGATAATTGAAGGGCCGCACATCGTCCAGCCCCAGGATATGGTCGGCGTGCGAGTGCGTATAGACGATGGCGTCCAGCCGTTCCATGCGCGCCCGCAGCGCCTGCTGCCGGAAATCGGGCGTCGTGTCTACGATTACGGTATGCCCGCCGTAGCGAATCAGGATCGAGGGACGCAGGCGGTTATCCCGAGGGTCGGCGGAGCAGCATACCGCGCATCCGCAGCCGATGGTCGGCACGCCGCTGCTGGTGCCCGAGCCGAGCACTGTGATGTGAATCGCCGGCCCGTTCATTCTGTTGCGGCGTCGGCGGCGGACTTTGGTTCCTTCGCCGATTTCGCGGCGTCCTCGGTGGCCTGTACATAGCGGAAGCGCAATTCCGTCAGCGAATTCTCAATCAGGCGCTGTTCCTCCAGCGAAAGATTGCCGCGGGTCTTCTCGGAGAGCATCGCTAACAAGTCGATCGCGTGTCTCGCGGTACTCAGATCAGGACCGCCGCCCTCCTCTTCCGTTTCGCCGCCGAACAAACGCATTTCGGCCTGCACTTTCAAGGAAAGAACCAGAAACTCGAACGTCGCGGGAGGCAGGGGAAAATCAGTTTCACTCATCGCTTTTCTTTAGTGTAGCCTCGCGGACGGCGAAAACGGCCGCCCGGAATCCGGCGAATCTGGTAGATGATAGAAAAGAGAAGCGGCGGGGGACCGTCGCGATTTGGGAAAACCGCGATGCCGAAATATTTCACCCTGGCCGAGTCCGAACGGCTTCTTCCCGAAGTTGAACGCGCGCTTCGCGACGCGCTCTTTCACAAATCCGAGTATCAGAAAGCCGACCGTGAGATGGATTCGAGTCTTCAGAAAATCCGGACCGCGGGCGGCGCGCACCTCGACCGCGATGCGTTCCTGAGTAAACGATCGAGGCGCGACGCGAGCGCCACCGCCCTGAAGGACGCCCTCGAGCGCGTGGAGCGCACCGGCGCCCTGGTGAAGGATCTCGACATCGGCCTGATCGACTTTCTTTCCCTCTATCGCGGCCGCGAAGTGTGCCTGTGCTGGAAGCTTGGCGAGGATGCGATTCGTTTCTGGCACGGTACCGAGGAAGGTTTTGCCGGGCGCAAGCCTGTCGATGAAGAATTCCGCAGGAGCCATCGCGGCGGCGAAACTTCCGAGGCCGCCAACTGAACGTGCTCGAACAAAGTCCCCGGCGTCCCAATGCTACACTGAATTGCAAGGATGCTTCTCGCTCGAGAGTTCGTCGATTATATTTCGCGTCAGATCGTCAAAAAGCTGACTCCGCAGTGGATTGAGACCACCGATGTCCAGGTGGCCGCCGGATTTATCTCCGACGTGATCGAGGAAGATCTGGCGATCGAAGACCGCCTGAACGACGAAGTGCGGGACCTGCTCAGCCAGTACAGCGAGTACATGCGCAAGGAAGGCGTCAGCTATCAGGAGATGTTCCGCCGTATCAAGAACACCCTGATCACCCAGCGCAAAGTGATCCGCGCGTCGGGACGCGATACCGGCGATGCCATGAAGCTCTCGCGCGACAAGATCAACGACGTATCGCACAAAGTAGTCACCGCTCTTCGCAAAAGTCGCGAGTTTCGTCTCAAACGCGATCCGAACGACGTCCGCCTGGAACTGGTCAAGGTGATGACGGAACTGCTCCAGACCGAGGAGAAAGTGGACCGCGCCGCGCGCACTAAGATCCGCACTCAGAAGCGCGAGATTTCCGAGGGCTCTGAAGAGTGGGATCTGCTGCACCGGCGCTACTACGCCGAAGAGCTGAAGAAGCTGGGCATCGACCTGAACCGCTGACGGCGCGGTCAGTATTCTTTCAGCAGATTCATTCCCTCATACAAGCTAGCCACCTGCTCATATCCGTTGAACATCAAAGTGTCCCGGCGCTGATGTAAAATCGGCTCGCCCAGTCGAAGCTCCACTTTCTGGCTATGCGCGGGATGATCGCGCCGCGGGTTGACGTTCGAATAGAATCCATAAGCCTGCGGCCACGTCGTGTTCCATGTGGTCGCCGGCTCCTTCTCGACGAAACGGATTCTCACGACAGATTTGGCGCTCTTAAATCCGTATTTCCAGGGGACCACCAGACGTAGCGGCGCGCCGTTCTGATTCGGCAGAACCTCGTCGTACACGCCGACCGCCAGCATCGCCAGCGGATGCATCGCCTCATCCATCCGCAGACCTTCCTGATAGGGAAACGTGATGCCGGCATGAAACAGCGTCGCGAGCGGCATTTGCTTGGAATCCAGATCGCTCTGAAACACGACGTACTTCGCGCGCGAGGTCGGTTCCACTTGTTTGAGCAGCACGCTCATCGAAAATCCCACCCAGGGGATCACCATCGACCATCCTTCGACGCAGCGATGTCGCGAGATCCTCTGCTCCAGCGGCGCAAGCTTAAGAATCGCGTCCAGATCGAGCGTTTTAGGCTTGACGACTTCGCCGTCCAGCCTGACCGTCCAGGGCGATGTGCGAAACTTCGACGCATTTTTCGCCGGATCCAGCTTCGCCGTGCCGAATTCGTAGTAATTGTTGTAGCCGGTGACGATGGAATACGGCGTGACTTTTTCGTCGACGCTCAATGCGCTTCGTGAAATTCCGCTCAGTTGCGCTCCAGCCAGGGCCATGGCGGGGCTAGCCAGTGCCGCCGTGAGAAATTTCCGCCGATTGAGATACGTGGCCTTCGGCGTTACATCCGATTCGCGCAGCTTGATGCCAGCGAATTCGGGGTAACGGCCCATGGCAAATCTAGATAACGTCGACGCCCATCGAGCGCGCCGTGCCCTTCACCGAGTTCATCGCGGCCTCGACGGTGAAGCAGTTCAGGTCCGGCATTTTGATCTTGGCGATCTCTTCCACCTGCTTCAGCGTGATCTTGCCGACGCGATTCTTGTTCGGCTCGGCCGATCCCTTCGCCAGGTTGACGGCGCGCTTGATCAGCACCGGCACCGGCGGCGTCTTGGTGATGAACGTGAACGAACGGTCCGAGTAAATCGTGATCACCACCGGGATGATCAGCCCTTCCTGATCCTTGGCCGACGTCTTCGCGTTGAACGCCTTGCAGAACTCCATGATGTTGACGCCCTGCGGACCGAGCGCGGTGCCGACCGGCGGCGCCGGCGTGGCCTTGCCGGCCGGAATCTGCAAGCTTCACCTGTCCTGTTACTTTTTTTGCCATGTGCTTTGACTTATATCTTTCTCTACCTGCAGGAAATCCAGTTCGACCGGCGTCGCGCGGCCGAAAATGGTCACCAGGACGCGCAACGTGTTGCGCTCCGGATTGACCTCGTCCACCTTGCCCGAGAAATTGGTGAACGGCCCGTCGATGATGCGCACGTTTTCGTTCTTTTCGAAACTCAGCTTGGGACGCGGCCGCTCGGCCGAGCTCGCCTGGCGGTACAGAATCGAATTCACTTCGTCGGCCGTCAGCGGCACCGGCGATGTTGCCGCCGCCCACGAATCCGGTCACGCGCGGCGTCGCCTTCACGGCGTGCCACAGCTCGTCGTTCATGTCCATTTCGCACCAGCACGTAGCCCGGATACAGCATCCGCTTGCTGGTGACTTTCTTGCCGTTGCGCAGCTCCACCACTTCTTCGGTCGGAATCAGGATCTGGCCGATCTGGTGCGGCGAATCCGAACGCTTCGGCGCGGCTGCGCAGCGATTCCGCCACCTTCTGCTCGAATCCCGAGTAGGTGTGGATGATGAACCAGTTCTTGGGAGACGGTTCCGCGGCGACGCGGCGTCCGTCTCGGCCGCCTGAGCCTCATCCGCGGGCGCGGCGTTCTCGATCCGCCGCTTCTGGTTCGTGCGTCACCGGTGTTTCGTCCTCGGGAAGGATATCGTCTGGCATTCAGGCCGCCTTCTTACTTCGTGAACGTGTCGAACAGCTTCTGGATCAGCCGGCCGACGATCGTATCCACCACGGAGAAATAAGCCGCGAACGCGAACACGGCGACGATCACCACCGCCGTGGTGGCGCGCACCTGCTTCCAGGTCGGCCAGGTGACGCGTCTCATTTCGAGCTGCAGTTCCTCGAAATAGTCCTTGAGCTGCGCCGGCCAACCGGCCGCCTTCTGCGTCATGCTTAGTTCTTCGGCCATATTTACAATCTCTCTGCTGTTACCAACCATGTCCCGCTCGCGCTAACGCGCTGAGATCCGCCCGAAGGCAGCTGGCAGGGGCGGAGGGATTCGAACCCCCACTCGCGGTTTTGGAGACCGCTGGTCTGCCGTTAAACCTACGCCCCTCCGAGATCAATTTCAGTGTAGCACCCGGTTCTTACTTGATCTCCTTGTGCGGGTGGTGCTTGCGGCAGAACGGGCAGAACTTCTTCAGCTCCAGCCGCTCCGTCATCGTCTTCTTGTTCTTCATGCTGGTGTAATTCTTGCGCTTACACTCGGTGCACTGAAACGTGATTTGTTCGCGTGCCATAGTTGATTTCCTAACTACTACTCGAGAATCTCGGTAACCGTTCCCGCGCCCACCGTTCGTCCGCCCTCGCGAATCGCGAACCGCAGGCCTTTGTCCATGGCGACCGGCGTGATCAGCTCCACCACCAGCTCACGTTGTCGCCCGGCATCACCATCTCCATGCCTTCCGGCAACTGCGCCACGCCCGTCACGTCCGTCGTCCGGAAGTAGAACTGCGGACGATAGCCCTTGAAGAACGGCGTGTGCCGCCCGCCTTCGTCCTTGCTCAGCACGTAAACTTCGCCCTTGAACTTCTTGTGCGGCTTGATCGACCCCGGCTTCGCGATCACCTGCCCGCGCTCCACGTCGTCCTTTTCAATACCGCGCAGCAGCAGGCCCACGTTGTCGCCCGCGCGCGCCTTCGTCCAGCAGCTTCTTGAACATTTCGACGCCGGTGACCACCGTCTTGCGCGTGTCGCGGAACCCGACGATCTCCATTTCCTCGCCGACCTTGCAGATGCCCTGCTCGATACGGCCCGTCACCACCGTGCCGCGCCCCTGGATCGAGAAAATGTCTTCGATCGGCATCAGGAACGGCTTGTCGATCACGCGCTCCGGCATCGGGATGTACTTGTCGACGGCTTCCATCAGCTCGTCCACCGTCTTTTCCCACTTCTCTTCGCCGTTCAACGCGCCCAGCGCCGATACCTTCACCACCGGCAGATCGTTGCCCGGGAATCCGTAGCTGGTCAGCAGCTCGCGCACTTCGAGCTCGACCAGCTCGAGCAGTTCCGGATCGTCCACCATGTCGACCTTGTTCAGCGCGACCACGATGTACGGCACGCCCACCTGGCGGGCCAGCAGAATATGTTCGCGCGTCTGCGGCATCGGACCGTCGGTCGCCGCGACGACGAGAATCGCGCCATCCATCTGCGCCGCGCCCGTGATCATGTTCTTGATGTAATCGGCGTGACCCGGGCAATCGACGTGCGCGTAGTGCCGGTTCGCCGTCTCGTACTCCACGTGCGCCACCGCGATCGTGATTCCGCGGGCTTTTTCTTCCGGCGCGTTGTCGATCGAATCGAAGCTCCGGAACTTATTCTTCGGATTGTGCTTGGACAGCGTCTTGGTGATCGCCGCCGTCAACGTCGTCTTGCCGTGATCGATGTGCCCGATCGTCCCCACGTTCACGTGCGGCTTGCTGCGATCAAATTTTTCCTTCGCCATACAATTTCCTTCGATCCGCGATTCCCGCGCGGCTTTTTAAAAACCTCTCGCGGCCGGCAGCAGTCGTCCGGTCCGGATACTCCTCGACCGCCACCAAGCTCCATGGCTTGCAGGCACTGCTCCACCTGCCGTTTTTCGTGTTGTGCTCGTTCAGACGCTTCACCGCATCCGCCGCGATTCCGATGTAATGTTTCCCAGTCGGAACGCTGCGAAGCACGTACAAAAAGCACTTCAAACTCTGGAGCCGTTGACCAGGATTGAACTGGTGACCTCGTCCTTACCAAGGACGCGCTCTACCAACTGAGCTACAACGGCCCTTCAAAAACCTATGGTGGACAGGGAAGGATTCGAACCTTCGTACGCCGCAAGGGCGGACAGATTTACAGTCTGTTGGCTTTAACCACTCACCCACCTGTCCAACTCGCCACGCGCTCCCGCCACAGCCAACGTCGATCAAGGGAAGCCCCGATCACGAGCGCACATCCACCCGCGCCAGGACACACAAGGCGTAAGCGTTAGTATACCGCAACCTTTGGCGAAGATGTAAAATGGAAAAAGTCGCATCGCGCTGGCGTAGCTCAGTTGGTAGAGCATCTGATTTGTAATCAGAGGGTCGGGGGTTCAAGCCCCTCCGCCAGCTCCATAACTCATAAAGATTTCGCCGCCGAAAGCGTTGCCCGTTCCTGCACGATTGGCCGCAAAACGCGCATCAGTTGATCGGCACGACGCGCGATGGGCCATCTAGAATTTCGGCTTTGGCGCAGAGAGCTAGCTGCCAGGACCGAGGCGCGATCTCAGGCCAAATGCTCATTGATCCCGTCGCTGATTGGCGTCAAATCGAATACATGCACGTCCACCGGCGATTCGTCGTCTGCTTGGCATTGCTCCCGTGCGCAGCCTCGGCGCAGCCAACTGTCGAAAATTGCAACGTCTTTCCCGCAAATAACATCTGGAACATGCCCGTTGACCAGCTCAGCGTCGCTCCCAATTCGGCCACGCTGGTGAGCACCATTGGTTCGATTGTGACTCTGCATTCCGATTTCGGATCAGGTACCTGGACGGCGACCTATCGGTATTCCCTTCATTACGGTCTCGGTGCCCAAACGAAATATCCGACTACCTTCCAGTATGCTGACGAGAGCGATTCGGGTCCATACGCGATGCCGCTGAACGCGCCGATCGAGGGAGGAAGCGCGAGCACGGGAAATCGCCACACGATAGCTATTGACACCGATAACTGCATCCGCTACCGAGCTATAAGCGCTTATCCGCAATCCGCCGGATGGCAGGCCGGATCGGGGGTCATTTTCAACCTCAATTCGAAGCCCTGAGACCGCGGGTTCGACCTCCGCAGATGCGGCCGGATTGCCGACGTTTCCGGGTTTGGTCAAATACGACGAAGTTGCCGCTGGGGAGATACCGGCATGCCATTCGTTTGACGGTTCCAAAGACTGTGAATTCATATGTTTGGCCCGCTAGGCACGAGGCTTCGAGCTTGACCGGCACGCAATATCCGGCGATGGGTCAACGCTTCCGATTGCGCGCGAGCTTCGATATCTCCGGGTCTCCGGCGACGCTCAAGTAACTTTGCGAGCACTACAGAGATGGCATGTTCGTAGAGATAACGGCTCCGCGTCGTTTATTTCCGTGCGCCTGATTCGCGCTGGAACAATGACGACTTGGCGACGCTTCGAAACGTGGTCGGGTCGGATTTTGAAGCCGTAGACGACTCTGTCTTGATGATCAGCGCCAACTCCGCACAGGCTGCTACGTGCCATCTCAATGACGACGGGATCGTCAATAGCGCGAATGTTCAGATGGCGATAGACGCGGCAATAGGTGTGATCCCTTGCGCCGCTGGGACTTGGATGGAAACGGCCACTGCGACGTTGTCGATGTCCAGCGTATCATTGACGCCGCGCTGGGAAGGACCTGCCAAATCGGCCAGTAGGAACGGTTCGAGGTTCCAGTACTGGTGAGGGATTGCGCATACCCAAGATTGGCCCTAAATTCAGCTACTTGAAGCGGAGCCCCGATCCAATGCCCGGAATGGACGCCCGAGCACTCGACACGACGAGTTTCGCTCTCGCCAGTTCAAGACTTTTCCTGCCTTCGAGTTCTAGATCCGGAACGGGCCTTAAGCCGGATTGTCGAAAATCGAAGCTATCTGCCGGTGACCTGACCCCCTTAAACCGTCCGAGATGGAGTACGATTTCGGACGAACGAAAGGGGAAAGCGGATGAGCAAGAGCAAGCACAGCGAGGCGCAGATCATCGGGGCGCTGAAGCAGGTGGAGGCGGGGCGAGCGGTGGAGGATGTGGCTCGGGAGTACGGAGTGTCCAAGCACACGATCTACGCCTGGAAGTCGAAGTACGGCGGCATGGAGGTGAGCGAGGCGCAAGAGGTGAAGCAGCTGCGCGAAGAGAACGCGCGGCTGAAGAAGACTGGTCGCCGACCTCAGCCTCGACAAGGACATGCTGCAATCGGTGATTCGAAAAAACTCCCTGGGCTCGTAGAGAAGAGAGCGGAAGTGCGGCGCCTGGTCGAGGAGTTTCGTTCGAGCGAGCGCCGTGTCTGCGGGCTGATGGAGATTCCGCGCATGAGCTACCGGTATCGATCGCGCCGCGACGACAGCTCGCTGCGTGAACGGCTGCTGACGCTGGCTCGCGAAAAGCCTCGTTTCGGATACCGGCGGCTGTGGGTGATGTTAACCAGCGAGGAGAGGGTCAATCACAAGCGTGTTTGGCGCGTGTATCGCGATCTGGGATTAAGCGTGAAGCGGACGCGCCGCAAACGGCTCGAACGCGTGCTGCGGCCGCGGCCCGTGCTGACCGCGCCGAATCAGGAATGGGCGGTGGACTTCGTCAGCGATGTCGCCGCGAGCGGACGCAGGCTGCGGATCTTCACCGTGGTGGACAGCTACACGCGGGAATGCCTGGCGCTGGAGGTGGATACTTCGCTGCCCAGCCGCCGAGTGACGCGCGCGCTGGCCGAGATCATTGATCGGCGTGGCGCGCCGGTGGCGATTCGAAGCGACAATGGGCCGGAGGTTAGCTCGCGGCACTACCTGGCATGGTGCATCGAGAAACGCATCGACGCGGTGCACATTCAGCCGGGCAAGCCGACGCAGAACGCGCACATCGAAAGCTTCAACGGCAGGCTTCGCGACGAGTGTCTGAACGTGAGCTGGTTCTGGAACCTGTTCGATGCACGGGCGAAGATCGCGGCCTGGCGGGAAGATTACAACTCGCAACGGCCACACTCGGCGCTGAGGTACTTAACGCCGGAAGAGTTCGCGCGGCGGGCCGCTTCGCCTTCTTTAGCGTCGAATATCACACGTCCGGCTCTGCCTCAAGGCTTCCCTGACGGCTCCGCCGTCGCAGTCGCGCCGGCTCCGGCCTTGACCCAGACCCGGTCGCGCGAAGAGAACCTTATATGAAGGCGAAGCGGCAGATTGAATCGACCTTAAATTCGGTTACGATGTTGGACGGAACCGGGGGGCACGTCATCGGACCGTACCAAACCCGCCAGATGAGTTTTCCGCCGTCATCCGAGATCAACAAAGAGCCATCCTGAGCAACCGCAAGGCCCACCGGCCGGCCGTAGACGTCCTTGCCTAGCAGATCAGGTACGAATCCGGAAAAGAATGATGTCGCAGGGCCAGCGGGCAGGCCGTCGCGGAACGGGATGAATGCTACCTGATATCCATTCCGGACTCGTCGATTCCATGAACCATGTTCGGCTATGAAGGCACCATG
>CAVUKW010000001.1:0-655452 GCA_963742255.1 Terriglobia bacterium | reverse complement strand
TGTCCCGGCGTTTCCGTCACCATTGTGATGGAAAGCAACCAAACATTTAATTGATCTTGGGTGTTTTATGGTGAAATTTCGGGCAGTTACCCGGGCGGTGTGACACGCCCCAGGCGGCCAGCTAAGACCTCAGGTGACGTGCGAGTGATAGGTCCGTGACGCCCGCGAGCCGCTCGCCGGGCTGGCAGCCGCAACTCTCCCTGCACATCAACCGGGTGGGCAGCGTGATGTCGCGCTCCGCGGGTTCCTCGCGGCTGATCATTGTGTAAAGCACCTCGAACGCGGTCTCGCCGAGCTCGCCGATCGACTGCCGCACGGTGGCGAACTGCGGGTGCACGTGCCTGGCCATCGTATCTCGGCGGTGCGGCGCAGGAGTGCGCGTCGGTCGGTCATGCCGGGCAGGGTAGCCGCGTGCGATCATTCGCGCCGATGAGCGTTCTCTCCGACCGGGACATCCGCGCCGCACTCGAGTCGGGCGAGATCGTCATCCGGCCGTACGACCCGCAGGACCTGCAGCCGTCGTCGGTCGACCTCCACCTCGACCGCAGCTTTCGCGTCTTCCGGAACAACCGCTACCCGTACATCGACGTCCGCCAGAAGCAGCCGGACCTCACCGAGCTCCTGACGATCGCCGACGACGAGCCGTTCATCCTCCATCCGGGCGAGTTCGTGCTCGGCCAGACGCTCGAATGGACCGAGCTCCCGAACGACCTCGTGGCGCGGCTCGAGGGCAAGTCCAGCCTCGGCCGGCTGGGCCTGCTCATCCACTCGACCGCGGGCTACGTCGACCCGGGCTGGAAGGGCAACCTGACCCTCGAGCTGTCGAACGTCGCGAACCTGCCGATCGCCCTCTATTTCGGGATGAAGATCGGGCAGATCAGCTACTTCCGGATGACGAGCGCGGTCGAGCGGCCGTACGGCAGCAAGGAGCTCGGCTCGAAGTACCAGGGCCAGTCCGAGCCGACCGCGTCGGCGTTCCACCGCGACTTCACCAAGGGCGGCTAGCGCCGGTGGCGGCGAACGATGCCGTTGACTGGTCCGCCGACCTCGGCGGCGGGACGCGCGTCGCGCTGATCCAGGCGGGCACCTTCCGGAGCGACGCCGGCGCGCTGTTCGGGCCGGTGCCGCGGATCCTGTGGGACCGGCTCGTCACCGACGAGATCGACCACGAGCATCGGCTGCTCCAGGCGCTGAACTGCCTGCTGGTCGAGACGCCCGCCGGTCGCGTCCTGATCGAGACCGGCATCGGCGAGCGCCTGCCCGACAAGATCCGGGACGATGCGCGGCTACCAGGGCACGCCGATCGTGCCGGCGATGGAGGCGGCCGGCTTCGATCCGGGGACCGTCGACGTCGTCGTGATGAGCCACCTCCACTTCGACCACGCCGGTGGCCTGCTGCGCGCCGGCGACGGCGCGAAGGCGTTCCCGCGGGCCCGGATCGTCGCCCAGCGGGCCGAGTGGGAGATCGCGCTCGAGCGACAACAGCCGGATCGTCGCGTCGTACGACCAGCCGGAGCTGCGGCTCGTCCAGCGACTGGGGGAGCGCGGGCTCGGTCGACGGCGACGTCGAGCTGCTGCCCGGGCGTGTCCGTCATCCGGACCGGCGGCCACTCGAAGGGCCACCAGGCGATCGTCGTCCGCGGCACGGGACCGGGCGCCGGATCGCTGGCGTTCTTCGGCGACCTCGGGATGCGGCCGTGGAGCGCGAACCCGCGCTGGGTGACGTCCTTCGACGACTTCCCGCTCGACTCCGTCGAGGTCAAGGGCGAGCTGTTCGCGCGCGCCGCCGCGGAGGGCTGGCTGGTCGCCCTGAGCCACGAGCCGGTGACCCCGATCGGCCGCCTGACCCCGGATCGCGACCGCTACCGGTTCGACCCCGTCTGATCGAGCCCGCGCGAGCACGCCGCGCTACGCTCCGCGCATGTTCCGGATGGCGGTCGGGCACAGCGACGACATCGACCTCGAGGCCGCGCTCGAGACCGTCTTCGCGGAGTGCGATGCGGCCCTCGCTGGAGCGGCGCCGAAGGCCGGCCTCCTGCTCGCGCGCCTGGGAGGTGGACCACCAGCGCGCGGTCGACGCGGTCCGGGCCAGGTATCCCGGGATCGAGCTCGCCGGCGTCGAGCACGGCCGGGCGAGATGTCGTCCGTCATGGGCTTCCAGCAGGACTCGATCGTGCTTGCGCTGTTCGCCTCGGACACGGTGGACGTCACGGTCGGGCTCGGGCGCGGGCTCGCACGGACCCCGTCGGCGCGGCCCGCGAGGCGGTCGCCGAGGCGCGTCGCGGGACGACGCCTCGCATCCGAGCCTCTGCATCGTCATGCCGACGATCGGCGTGGTCGACGCCGCGATCCTCCTCGACGGCGCTGCGCGACGACGCTCGGGCCGGACGTCCCGATCCTGGGCGGCGGCGCATGCCCGAGGAGAGTCCGGTCGCGGACCCGGCGGCGACCTCAGGCCGTCAGTTCGCCGGCGACGAGGTCGCTCGATGACGCGATCGCCGATCCTGCTGTTCTCCGGGCCGCTCGACTTCTCGTTCGGCGTGGAGACGGGCTGGCGCGGCGTCGGGCCGCGGGGCGACGGTCACGAAGGTCGTCGCCGCAGGCGGTCGTCGAGATCGACGGCCGGCCGGCGGTCGAGTTCTACGAGCGATACCTCGGCGCGAGCGCCGGCCAGCCGCCGCCATCGCGAACCCGCTCGCCGTGTTCGACGAGCACGATCCGACCGCGTTCTACCTCCGAACCGCCGACCGAACCTCGATCAGGCGAGCGGCTGCGTCGCGTTCTTCGGCGGCGTGCCGGACGGCGCGACCGTGCAGCTGACCGTCGCCGCGACCGACGAGATCTTCGACGGGGCGCGAGCCTCGGTCGCGGACGCGCTCGCGCGGTTCCCGGGCGGCAGGACGCCCGGACGCGGCGCTGGTGTTCTCGTGCGCGACCCGCCGGTTCCTGCTCGGCACGCGAGCCGGCGCGAGGTCGAGATCGTGCGCAGCGCGCTCGGTGCGGACGTCCCGGTCGCCGGGCTTCTACTGCCTCGGGCGAGATCGCGCCGATCGTCGACGGCGACGTCTCGCAGTTCCACAACGCGACGATGGTCGCGGTCCTGCTCGGCGCGCACTAGTCGATGGCGGCGCCGCGACACCCCGATCGCTCGCAGATCTCGAGCGCGAGAACCGGATCCTCGAGCGGCGGCTCCGGCGGCTCGAGGAGAACGTCCGCCAGCTCGAGGAGTTCCGGGACTCCAACTCGACGCTGCTGTCGCGCCTGCTGCGCGACCTCGAGGAGGAGCGGGCGAAGTCGCAGCGGCTCCTGCTCAACGTGCTGCCGCAGCGGATCATCGACCGGCTCAACGCCGGCGAGCAGCGCATCGCCGACCGCCACGACGACGTGACGGTGCTGTTCAGCGACGTCGTCGGGTTCACCGAGATCTCGCCGCGCTCGTGCCGTCGGCTCTCGTCGAGGAGCTCAACGAGCTGTTCAGCGGCTTCGACGCCATCTGCGAGCGAGACCGGCGTCGAGAAGATCAAGACGATCGGCGACGCGTACCTCGTCGTCGGTGGGCTCGACGGCGACGGCGCCGTCGGCGAGATGGCCGTCGCGGAGGCCGCCCTCCGGATGCGCGCGTTCGCCGCGCGGCGCGCGGCCGCCGGCGGGCTGGCAGATCCGGATCGGGCTCCACGCCGGGCCGATCGTCGGCCGGCGTCGTCGGGCACGTCCAAGTTCGCGTACGACGTCTGGGGCGACACGGTCAACACCGCGAGCCGGCTCGAGACCACCTCGGAGGCGGGCCGGATCCACGTCTCGGCGGACCTGGCACGGCGACTCGAGAGTGCGTTCGTCGTGGAGCCCCGGGGCATGGTCGACCTCAAGGGCAAGGGCCCCGTCGAGACGTACTGGCTCGTCGGGCGGCGGGCAGGCGCCTCGTAGCGACGCGACGCGTCGGTGGCCGTGGGGCTCGTTGCTACCCTGTCAGTCGTGACGGACCTCGTTGGGGCGGTGCTGACGCGGCCGTCGCTCGACGTCGACGAGGCGGCTCGACTCCTCGAGGACGCGTGGGACATCCGCGGCGACCTCAGGCCGCTGCCCAGTGAGCGCGATCGGAACTTCGCGGTGCGTGTCGGAGGGCGGGACGCCTTCGTCCTGAAGATCTCCAACCTCGCCGAGGAGCCCGCGTTCCTCGAGATGCAGCACGCGGCGATGGCGATCCTGCTCGACGCGGGCGTTCCGTGCCAGGAACCGATCCCGTCCGTCGCCGGGGCGTCGATCGTCCGCTGGTCAGTGTCGCGTGCGGGCGAGCCGCTGCTCGCGCGACTCCTGCGATGGCTGCCCGGACGGCCTCTTGCCGACGTGCCGCCGGCGATGCGGTCGACGGGCCTCCTCGAGGACCTCGGCGCCACCATGGGTCGCTCGGCACGTGCTCTCGCCCGGTTCGATCATCCGGCGGCGCATCGCGCCTTCCAGTGGGATGCCCAGCGCGGACTCGAGGTGGTCGCGAGCCACGCGTCGGCGGTCGTGGACGACGAGCGTGCAGCGCTGCTCGCGCGCTGGCGGGTCCGGCTCGCGGGGCTGGCGGGGGAATTGCCATCGCTCCGCCACGGCGTCATCCACAACGACGCGAATGACCACAACGTGCTCGTCGCCGACGGCGAGGAGCGGATCAGCGGGCTGCTCGACTTCGGCGACATGGTCCACTCGATCACGGTCAACGAGCTCGCCGTCGCTGCCGCCTATGCCGCCCTGGACGCGCCCGGGACCCGCTCGCGGTCATCGCGGCCGTCCAGCGCGGATTCGAGCGCGAGCTCCCGCTCCTGCCCGTCGAGGCCGTCGGTCGTCCTCGACCTCGTCGCCCTGCGGCTGTGCACGAGCGTCGCGCTGAGCGCGCACCAGTCGCGGCTCGCACCCGGCGATGCGTACCTCACGATCTCCGAGCGCCCGGCGTGGGAGCTGCTGGCGACGCTGGAAGCGGCGGTGCCGCGGTGACGACGACCCAGCCGAGCCGAAGCCTGCTCGCCCGGCGTCGGCGACTGCTCGGGCCGTCGCTGTCGCTGAGCTACCGAGCCCCGCTGCACATCGTGCGCGGCCAGGGGGCGTACCTGTACGACGCGGAGGGGCGGCAGTACCTCGACTGCGTCAACAACGTCGCCCATGTCGGGCACGCCCATCCGCGCGTGGTCGAAGCCGGGATCGCCCAGATGCGGCTGCTGAACACGAACACGCGCTACCTGCACGAGACCGTCGTGGCCTACGCGGAGCGACTGACCGCCCTGCTGCCGCCGCACCTCGAGGTGGCGTACTTCACCAACTCCGGCTCGGAGGCGAACGAGCTGGCGCTGCGGCTTGCGCGGACCGCCACGGGGCGCCCGGACGTGGCCTGCGTGGACGTTGCGTATCACGGCAACACGCAGCGACTCGTCGAGGTCAGCCCGTACAAGTTCAACGGGCCCGGTGGCGCGGGCCGCCGCGACGACGTCCAGGTCGTGCCGCTCCCGGATCCGTATCGCGGCAGCCACCGCGGCGCCGGTGCCAGGCATCGCGGACGCCTACCTCCGGGACTCGCGCGCCATCCTCGACGAGCGAGCCGCATCCGGCCACGCCGCGGGTGCGGTCATCGCCGAGGCGATCCCGAGCGTGGCGGGCCAGATCGTCCCACCGCCCGGCTGGCTCGCCGGGCTCTTCGATGCGGGTCGTGCGGTCGGCGCGGTGCCGATCGCGGACGAGGTCCAGGTGGGCTTCGGTCGCGTCGGGGACGACATGTGGGCGTTCGAGGCGCACGGCGCCCGGCCGACATCGTCACGATGGGCAAGCCGATCGGGAACGGGCATCCGCTGGGCGCTGTCGTCACCACCCGGCCCATCGCCGATGCCTTCGCGAACGGCATGGAGTACTTCAACACGTTCGGTGGCAACCCCGTGTCAGCGGCGATCGGGCTCGCGGTGCTCGATGTCATCGCCGACGAGGGTCTCCAGGAGCATGCCCGGGTCACCGGCGATCGGCTCCTGGCGGGCCTGCGCGAGCTGCAGGAGCGTCACCCGGCGATCGGCGACGTCCGCGGAGCTGGTCTGTTCGTCGGACATCGAGCTCGTGCAGCGACCGCGAGGCGCGCACGCCCGACGCCGGGCTCGCCGGCGAGCTGGTCAACCGAGCCGCCGAGCGCGGCGTCCTGCTCAGCACGGATGGCCCGGATCACAACGTGATCAAGATCAAGCCGCCCATGGTGTTCGCCGACGCCGATGCGGACCGGCTCGTCGAGACCGTCGACGCCGTGCTGACCGAGCTCCGCCCGAGCTAGCTCCCGGCCGGAACGGCGCTCGGCGACCCGCCCGGGCGGCAGGATCGACTCGATCATCTGGGCGGCGCGCGCCTCGTCGAGCGGGCCGTTCACGACCTGGCGGACGACGCCGTTGGTGTCGATGAAGAACTGGGTCGGCAGCGCGAAGACCTTGTAGGCGTGGAAGATCGTGCCGGTCACGTCCGCGCCGATCGTGTAGCGCAGGCCGTATCGGGCCGCGTAGGCCTGCCCGTCCTCGACCGTCTGCTGGACCTGGATCGCGACGACCACGAGCCCGCGATCGCGGTAGTGCTCGTCGATCGAGCGGATGGTCGGCGTCTCGAACTGGCACGGCGGGCACCAGCTCGCCCAGAAGTTGATCCAGACGGCCTTGCCGCGCAGGTCCGCGAGGCGGATCGGGTTGCCGTCGAGGTCGGTGAGCTGGACGGTGGCCGTCCGGCCCGTTCGCCCTCGAGCTCCGGTGCGAGGTCGCCCGGCCGCAGGCCCGGGATCGGCGGGACCGATGAGGAACGCCGACGGATCCGGGCACCGGCAGGCCGGGCAGGATCGAGCCGAGCGGTCGCGTGGCCAGCGTGCCGATGATCGCCGCGCCCATCATCGCGAGGATCGCGATCGTGACCTGGCGGAGGCTGAACGGCCCGACGCCGCGGCGGCGCCGTGGCGCGGTGGGAGTGGCGGGCTCGGCTGATTCGGGCGCGGAGGTCCCGGCTCGGTCGGATGGGCTCGGTCACGTCCGCTCAGATCTGCGTGTTGAACGGGACGAACTGGGGCAGCAGCGCGAGCCAGTCGAAGAGCATCGCGACGCCGATCGCGACGACCAGCGCGCCGCCGATCGCGGAGACGAGGCGGCCCCGGCGGAGGAGGGGAGCGAGGAGTCGCGGCGCCCGGTCGTAGGCGAGCGCGATCGCGACGAACGGGATCCCGAGGCCGGCGGTGTAGGCGACGAGCAGGAGCGCGCCCTGGATCGTCGAGCCGCTCGTCGCGGCGAGCGTCAGGATCCCGCCGAGGATCACGCCGACGCACGGCGTCCAGCCGATCGCGAAGATCGCGCCGAGCCCGAACGAGGCGAGCCAGCCGCCGCGCGTGCCCACGATCCGCCCGCCGAGTCGATCGCCGAATCGCGCTCCCGTGCCGGCGCTCCCGCCGGCCGCGCGTCGCCGGTGCCGCGAGCGCCATCGTGCCCGTCGCGCTCGCGACCGAGCCGGCCGCGCCTGCCTCGAGCGGCCGCCACGTGCGGTCGAGGGCCGGGATGCGCAGCACGCCCGCGAGATTCAGGCCGAGCACGATCAGCAGCACGCCGCCGACCTGGCGCAGGATCGGCAGGTAGTCGAACGAGCGGGCCCGCGGCGTACGTCGCGGTGACCCCGAGCACCGTGAAGACGGCGCCGAACCCGACCACGTACGCGAGCGAGTGCCGCACCGCCAGCCAGCGCGAGGCGCGTGCCGTCGGCGCGTCCGACGACCGCGACCGCCGACAGCTGCCCGACGTACGCCGGCACGAGCGGCAGGACGCACGGCGACAGGAAGCTGAGCAGGCCCGCGCCGAGCGCGAGCGCGAGAAACGGCAATCCTCGATTCTAACAGCTACTCGATGCCATGGGCAGCGGATTCACTTCGGCGGCGCCGCCTTCCAGGTTCAGATACCGAGGGTCGAGCAACCGGTCCGTCTCCACATGCCCCATCGCCGAGAGCAGCGACTCCTTGAGATGCGGATGATCTTTCTCGAGATCGCCCCAGCAGGTCGCGCAGCGTCCGCCGCACCGTGCCGGTCCGCTGCGAGCGGCCGGGAGAATCGGCGGCGCTCTAATTCTTCCGCGAACTGGGTGGTGAGATCCTCCGTCACAAAGGCCAGCGGCCGGATCAACCGAAAATCGCGCTCGCGGGACCAGGTGATCGGCGGCAGCGCGCTCACGCGTCCCGTGAACAGGGCGTTGCGCAGAAAGGATTCGCAAAAATCGTCGGCGGTATGCCCGAACGCGATCACGTTGGCGCCCAGGCCGCGCGCGATCTGATAAACGGCGCGGCGCCGGAAGCGGCTGCACAGATCGCATCCGTGATCGGGCTGTTCGTTGAGCAGCCGGAGCGACGGATTGTCGCGATGGTAAGTCCAGTCGACGCCGCGCGCTTTCAGATATTCGCCGAGGGGTTCGATGGGGCGGAGAAACTTCCCCTGCTCGACGGTGAAGGCGCAAACGGTGAACTAGATCGGTGCCCGCTGTTGCAGCGCACCAGAATTTCAAGCAGCGTGACCGAATCCTTACCGCCCGATAAGGCCGCCGCGACGCGGTCGCCATCGCGAATCATTTTGAAGCGCTAAACCGCCTCGCCGACCTTCCGCAGCAGTGTTTTTTCGAGATCCAAACTACAAGTATAAACGACCCCCGCTATTCATCCCATAAAACCATAAAACGAGTCAGCCTGATCCGCTCCCTTTCGATGATCCACTAGAGGAGGCAGAGCGCTCTGCCTCCTCTAACGAATCCTGCGATTTTCGCCCTCGACCCCGACCGATCCAGCATCTTCCAAACCGCGTCTCTATGGACCGCACAGAACTCCTCGGGACCATTCGGCTTACCGAATACGTGCAGCTTCTCAACTCGACCACCTCCGTCCACCGATCGCCGCCTTCGAGCAGTTCGCGCCAACCTGGCGCGCCTCCACCTTCGCGCCACAGGCTACGTTCCAAAGGGATTTCGCGATCAATTTGCGCGGGGAATCCTGCAGATGAGACGACGCGCTGGACCAGCGATACGCGGCCGGATCGCGCACCAGACCCGCCCGAACCGGGTTCAATTCCACATAACGCATCGCGCTCAATAACCTCGTCGGTGCGACGACGCATGAGAAAAATCGATTTTGCCACAGGTGCCCGGTTCGCGACCGTCGCACGTTCAGGTACTGGGCGTAACGACCGTGAACCCGCCGCAAAAGGATGGCCAGCGAGTTCTCGCGCTCCGGCGCCCAGGATCCAATGGACATGATTGCTCATGAGACAGTAGGCGAGCACGGAAACCCCCGTATCCGCAAGATTCTCCTGCATCAGGGCCAGATAATTGTTGCGGTCGGCAGCGGTGAAAAACACCTTTTGGCGGTCGACGCCGCGTTGAGTGATATGGTGTGCGAAGCCGGGTTCGATGGTTCGGAGGTTGCGGGGCATTCTGGAGAAATGGTGCAGGAAGGCTGCGAAATTTCTCAGGAAATGAAGTGGAGGCGGAGCGGTCGGGATCTTCTCGATGATTTTCGAAAAGAGGCGGATCAGGCTGACTCGTTTTAAAGAGCGGGCCGCATCAGGATGCAATGCGATGCGGCCCGCGGCTAAATGCTAAATGCTTTTCTTAGAAAGTGAAACGGGCGCTGACTTGCAGGCGGCGGGCTTGCGTGCCGTCCGGGAATCCGCCGTCGCCGGTGCCTACGCCGAAGGCGGTCGGCGTATAGGTCAGGACGCCTTTCGCCTCGGTATAGGCCTGCGTCGTTAAGCCCGTCGGCGACCAGTTGTTGGCGATATTAAACGCCTCGAAGTTCAGGCCGAGCATCATGCCTTCGCGGGGCAGAGGGATGTTCTTGGTCAGGCGGAAGTTTTCCGTCTGCACCCAAGGCGTGTAGAGGCTGTTGAGCGGCATGAACGGCACGCGGAAGTTTCCGTTGAAACCGTTAAGGCTGGAGGCGCTATACAACATGCCGGTGACCGGAGTGTCGTTCATGTGAATGGTTTCGCTTCCGGCCGGGCCGTCCGCTCTGGATCGTGGTGATGCTCGAAAGCTGCCAGTTGTTCACGACGTACTTGGCGAAGAGGCTGTTGGAATGCAGAATACCGGCGCCCACACAAAGGAATAAACGAAGCGCTGCCGCTGGTCGAGCGCGCCGCTGCCTTTGTCCAGGGCGTAATTGCCGTTATAGAGTCCAAGCGCCAGGGCTGAATCCGAAGATGGCGTTGGTGGCGGCACCCTGCCCGTCGTCGATTTCGTGCGCCCACGTATAGGACGCCGAGGACTGGAAGCCATGGGAGAACCGCTTGTCGAAGGAAGCGACCAGCCCGTTGTACGAACTGCTGACGCCGTTGGTTTCCAGGTAGATCGCGCCGAACTTCGGATTCGGCCGCGCGCCCGTGTAAACCTGCGTGGTATAGCTGCTGGGAGTTCCCGACGGGCCGTTAACCGTGTAGGTGAAAGGCGCGCCGAGCCCGGGAGCATTGATGTCCTGGGTGCCGTAGAGGTTCACACCGCGGCTGAAGATTCCGGACACGGTGAGCACCATGTTCTTGGCGATGGCGTTCCACGGCTATGGTCGCCTGTTCAGAATAGGGAGTCTTCAGGTTGGGCGACAGGACGTCCAGCGTGGAAGCGCCCTGGGTGATGGTGGTGAGAGGGCCGGAGAGGGCATTGGGGAATGTCGGGCCCTGGGCAATCAGGCCCGCATTGCTCAAATTGTCGGAAATCTGGTAGATTCCGTTGCCGGTATAAACATTGTCCAACATGCCTCCGATCAGGCGGGCGAAGAACGTGCCGACGCCGCCTCGGATGACGGTCTTACTGTTGAGCTGGTAAGCGATTCCGATGCGCGGCATCAGATCCCGGGGGCCGGTGTGGACGAGCGGCTCCGGTAAGGGGATACAAAGGATTCGCGGTGGGGGGCGGCGGGGCGACGGTATACTCATACCGCAGCCCGAGGGTCACGGTCAGGCGATCGGTCGCCTTCCATTGATCGTTGACGTAGAATCCCGATGTCCTTGATCGGGAAGTTCACAATCGGGTTTCCGAACGTCTGGCTGAAGCCGAGTAGTTCCTGGGCGCCGGTCGGTGTTGCCGGTATAATCGAGCGCGAACGAGGTGACGGTCGGATAGGTATAGGAGCCATAGCGGTTGCTGAGATAGTTGACGTCGTCCTGGACATGCTCGAAGGACCCACCGAATTTGATCAGGTGCTTGCCCTTGGCTCCAACTGAGGTCGTCGGCGAATTCGTTGCGGACTTCCAGCGGCTCGACGCGCGGTAAATAGGTCGCCGGTCCAAGCTGGACGCCGGCCACCGAGACGTCGAGATAGCCCAGGCCGCCGCCCAGTCCGCGCCTGGTTGAAGCCGTCGGCTTGCCGGTCGGTGTCCAGACCGTAGCGGAAGGAGTTCACCCAGCGGCCACTGGGCACGTAGGTCCAGGTGGCCTTGCCGTTTCTGACGGTCACCGAATCGTCGCCGTTGCCGTTGATTCCCGCGCCCGTGGTGGAGGAAAGACCGGTCTGGATACCGTTCGGCGACTTCCAGCGCAGGAAATTGAAGCTGGCGCTGAAGGTATTTTTGTCGTTGAGGCTGATAGTCGAGCCGCCCGAAATACAGATCGTTCGACGCGGTGCGCGGAATCTGCCCGTAAAAGCGGGGCAGCAGTCCGTTAATCGCCGAGCATTGAGCCGGCGTCGCGGGCGCCGCGCAGCCTACCCACACATGGTTGACCGAATCGACGAAACCCACCTTCACCTGGCTGTCCACATAGGGGAAGTTGCGGCGGGTGATATCGGCGCTCAGGAAGTAGAACAGCTTGTTCTTGATGATGGCTCCGCCGACGGTGCCGCCGGTCTGAATGCGGTGCTCGGTCGGGTTGAAGGCGGCGTAGGGATCGTGAGCGTCGAAGCCGGTGGTGCGCAGAAAGTAGAAGGCGCTGCCGTGAATGGCGTTGGTGCCGCTCTTGGTGACGGTGTTGACCACGCCACCCATGGCCTGGCCGTATTCGGCGGAGAAATTGGCGGAGACCACCTGGAACTCCTGCACCGCGTCGGCCGAGATCTGCGACGCGATGCGGGTTCGCCCGGCGTTCTCGTCGTAAAATTGCTCGGTGTTGTCGTTGCCGTCCAGCAGGAAGGAGTTGTTGCCGGCCACGCCGCGGAACGTCAGCAGGCCGAAGGTGGCGTCATTGGTCACGCCCGGCGTATTCAGCACAAACTGATCGACGCGGCGGCCGTTGATGGGCAGGTTCATGATGTCGCGCGTTCCGACCACCTGCGAAACGTCGGTCTTCGTATCGTCCAGAAGTTGCGCCGCGTTGACCTCCACCCGTGGTGGTCTGTCCGACGGTCAGCGTTACATTCAGGTTCAGATTCTGGCCGACCTGAAGATCAGATCCGTCACTTCATACGGGGCAAATCCGGGCGCGGTGACCACAACCTTGTAGCCCCCGGGAGGCAGCGCCGGCGCTGCGAAGACACCCGCTTCGTTGGTTGTGATGGCGCGAACCTGGCCTTGCGTGCCGCTGGAGATGACAACCTTCGCGTTGGGCACGACGGCCCCCGTAGAGTCGTACACGGTTCCGGAAAGTCCCGCCTTGTCCCGCCACCGATTGCGCCCAGATTTGAGGCGCCGCGACGGCCAAAAACACAGCTATCGTAAGCTTTTTTTGCATAGTTTGGTCCCCCAACCACCCTTGAGTAAGCAGACTGCTTGAAGCTGGGAATTCACTGCGCCGCAAACGGGCGACCGGAATGCGTTCCCTAACCCTGAAAAACCACCTCCAGCGTACCGTAACAATATGACGATTTCAATGCTAAATCGCGACAATTTGAAGAACGCGGAGTACAATCTAAGGCATGTCGGAATCGGCCTACGCTCCCTTTCGTTTGGATGGAAAAACCGCGCTGGTGACCGGCGCATCGAGCGGGATTGGCGCTGCGATTGCCCGGCTGTTCGCCCGCGCCGGAGCGTCGGTGATCATTATGGCTCGGGATCGCGCGCGGTCCGAAGCGGTAGCGAGGGATCTGTCAGGCTCGCGGGTGCTGTTGTGCGACATTACGGATGAATCCGGCGTAAACCAAGCATTCCGCTCGATCGACAGGCTCGATATTCTGGTGAATAATGCGGCGATTGGCTTTGTGGGCAATGTCGAGGAGACTTCGCTCCCCGATTTTCGCTACCTGTTCCAGGTCAACGTGGAAGGCTTATTCCTGGTGACGAGGGCTGCGGTGCCGCTGATCCGCGCGTCGCATGGCTCGATCATCCATCTGGCCTCGGTGGCGGGATTGGTCGGGCTGAAGCGGCGTTTCGCCTATTGCGCGACCAAGGGCGCGGTGATTTCGCTGACCCGCCAGATGGCCATCGACTACGCCACCGAAATGCGGGTCAATTGCATCTGCCCGGGCACCATCGACACGCCCTTTATCGATCAACTGATCGAAAAGAATTTTCCCGGGCAGCAGCAGAAGATCCGCGAGGAGATGCGGCTTCGGCAGCCGGTGGGGCGCTTGGGAACCAGTGAGGAAATTGCCGGTCTGGCATTATATCTGGCGGCGGACGAATCGTCCTTCATGAACGGGTCCATTCTGCCGATAGACGGGGCATGGACGGCGGTTTGAGATCGCGGCGAAACGGAAACGTCTTGACGCGGTACTAGGAGCACCGTACAATACTTAAGACCCGTGTAATCTTAAATCTATCCTTAGAGAGAGAACTTTTGCCTCTAAATCCTCGTGTGCAGACCTTCAGGCGACTCGTACTTATCCTCTCAGTTCTCGCGGTAGCCAGCAGTTTCCTCCAGGCGGCGGTTCCGGTAAAGAAGAAGAAAAGGACTCGTGCGGAGCACACGGTGCTCGCGAAACCGGTCCGGAAGCCGGTAGCGTTAAACCTGACTACGACGACGCACCACGCGGCCACCGTGCATGCCACGGTCCACGCGACCACGGCGCGGCCCAGAGTGAAAATCGTCAGCGGACCCTGGCGGGTCCCGAACTACGCGGATTCGACCGAAGGCGACTTCATCGACGGCGACGATCTGGCGGTGCGGCGCGCCGCGGTGGATGCGCTGGGTCCGCTGAACGGGACCGTGGTGGTGACCGATCCGAGCACGGGCGCGATTCTGACGATCGTCAATCAGAAGCTGGCGTTTCAGAACGGCTATCAGCCCTGCTCCACCGTCAAGGTTCCGGTGGCGCTGGCGGCGCTCGAGCGAGAGCGTGATCGACCGCCAGACGCTGGTCCGCGTGTACGGGCGCACCACATTCGATCTGACCACGGCGCTGGCGAAATCGAACAATCAGTATTTCGCGAACCTGGGCCAGAAGCTCGGCTTCGAGCGCGTGAGCTACTACGCGCAGCTGTTCGGGCTGGGCGAAAAAGCCGGCCTGGACATCGAAGAGCGAACAGGCCGGATCCTGCCGTCGACGGTTCCGAAAAGCGGCATCGGAATGATGACCAGCTTCGGCGACGGCATTTCGCTGACGCCGCTCGAACTCCGCCGCCCTGATGGGCGCGGTGGCCAACGGCGGGACGCTGTACTACCTGCAATATCCGAAGACGCCAGCACGAAGCGCAGGCGATGATCCCGCGCGTGAAACGGCGGCTGGATATCGACCAGTTGATTCCGGAATCAAGCCGGGCATGATGGGCGCGGTGGAATACGGGACGGCGCGCCGCATCGGCTTCGATCCGAACGAACCGATCTACGGCAAGACCGGCACGTGCACCGATTCGCGCACGCCGACGCACCTGGGCTGGTTCGGATCGTTCACCGAAGTCGGCAAAAACAAGCTGGTGGTGGTGGTCCTGCTGACGGGCGGACGTGGTCAGCGGTCCGGCGGCTTCGGGCGTCGCCGGCAAGGTGTACAAGAACCTCGGCGTCGAACTATTTCGCGCCAGTCGCACCAGATGTCACCGTCTCTGAGGTTGCGAACTAGGTGATCCGAAGCGCTCCCTTTGTCGCGGATCCAACGCAGCATTGGCCGAATATTGTCTTGACAGGCGCTCTCATGCGCACACGTCGCGCGGCTAATAGTATTGCCGCGATCGGTGGGATCACCCTCTGCTAGAGAGCGCTTCGATCTCCTCGGTCTCAAGATTGGCGACGGTTAAAACCTACGCGCGTGAAAGCGCGATGTTGTGATTCGATGGACACCTTCGCGTAGCCCGACTAGCCGCGCTTTCGAGTTCGGCGGAGAACTCTTCCCACTCGGCCACGCGCGATTCGAGTTCGGTGCGGCGCGCGGAGACCAGATCGTTCAGCCGCATGGTTTCCTCGACGCTCTTGAAATCCGCCAGCGCGGCTTCGTGTTGCGCGATTTCGGATTCGAGCGAGGCCACTTGCTGCTCCACTTCCTGCAGCCGGTCCTGAATCTTTTCGAGCTTCATCGGATTGACGCGCTTCTTCGGTTCGGACGCGCGGCGGCCACGGGAGCGGGTTCCACGGCTCGGTGCTTCGACCGCGATGGGCGATGCGCCGCCGCCCTTTGCGCCACAGATAGTCTTCGTAGTTGCCGGGATACACGTGGACGTGGCCGTCTTCGATTTCGAAAATCCGCGTGGCCAGGTTGTCGATGAAATAGCGGTCGTGCGAGACGAAGACGACGGTGCCGGTATATTTCGCCAGCGCTTCGAGCAGCACGTCCTTGGCGCGCATGTCGAGGTGATTGGTGGGCTCGTCGAGCAGCAGGAAATTCGAGGGCGCGAGCAGCATGCGGGCCAGCGCGTAGCGATTGCGCTCGCCGCCGGAGAGCACGCCGATCTTCTTGAAGACGTCGTCGTCGCTGAACAGGAAGCAGCCGAGCAGCGTGCGCAGCTCGGTCTTGGTCGACGCGGCGCGGCGTCGCCTCAGATCGTCGATCAGGCGCGGCGTCGGGATCCAGCTCCTTGTATTGATCCTGCGCGAAATAATCGGGCAGGGCGTTGTGGCCCAGCGTGTAGGAGCCCGAAGTGAGCGGCTCGGTTCCGGCGAGCAGCTTGATCATGGTCGATTTGCCGGCGCCGTTGATGCCGACCAGCGCGATGCGGTCGCCGCGCTCGATGATGAAATTCGCGCCGCTGAAGACGTGCTTCGCGCCGTAGCTTTTCGAAACGTCCTTGAATTCGGCGACGATGCGTCCGCTGGGCTTGGGCTGCGGGAACGAGAAGTGGATGGTCTGCTCGTCGGGCGGGATTTCGATGCGCTCGATTTTTTCGAGTTCCTTGATGCGGGTCTGCACCTGCTTGGCCTTGGTGGCCTGATAGCGGAAGCGGTTGATGAAGGCTTCCAGTTGCTCGATGCGCTCGCGCTGATTGCGGTAGGCGGCTTCGAGCTGGCTGCGGCGCTCGTCTTTCTGGCGCAGATAGGAATCGTAGTTGCCGCTGTAGAAATGGACCTGTTTGTTCCAGATTTCGACGGTCTTGTTCACGGTGACGTCGAGGAAATAGCGGTCGTGCGAGATCAGCACGAAGGCGAAGGGGTAATGCGGCGAGATACTGCTCCAGCCAGTTGCGGGCTTCGAGATCGAGGTGATTGGTCGGCTCGTCGAGCAGCAGCATGTTGGGCTTTTCGAGCAGCAGCTTGGCGAGCGCGATGCGCATCTGCCAGCCGCCGGAGAATTCCTCGGTGCGGCGGGTCCAATCTTCCTTGCGAAATCCGAGTCCGTCGAGCACCGTGCCGACCTGCGCCTCGATCGCGTAGCCGTCGCGATTGCGAAACTCGGTGTCGATGTGATGGAGGCGGTCGGCGGCGGCGGAGTATTCGGCGCTGGAGGGATCGAGCTCGCCGAGCTTGTGGTGCAGCGTTTCGAGCTCCTGCTCCATTTCGCGAAGGTCGGCGAAGACGCTCATGCATTCGGCGAAGATGGTGCGGCCGGAGAGCGTGAGGCCGTCCTGCGGAAGATAGCCCTGGGTGATGCCCTTGGTCTGAGGCTGATGGTGCCGTAATCGAGCGATCTCCATGCCGCCGAGGATTTTGAGCAGCGTGGATCTTGCCGGTGCCGTTGGCGCCGACCAGGCCGGTGCGCTCCTTGGGCGTGATGAGCCAGTCGCAATTTTCGAAAAGAAGTTTGTGGCCGAAGCGTTTTCCGGCGCCTTGGAGTTGGATCATTTACAAAATTTGCAACGAATGAACGCTGATCTACTTCCATTTTAATCGCGTGGTGAGGAAAACAGCTACGGAGACCGCCGCGATGCCGAATGCGAGGAGCGCGACGACCCAGCGGCCGCGGTTGCGGCCGATCGTTGCTCGTTCTTTCCAGCTTTGGAGGATCATGCTAGTAAGATGTCCCGGATTCCAGCGAGCCGCCATGCGTAAGCATGCGGGCTATGCTGATGCGGCAAGATCCTCCGCATGCTGACGCATGGCGGCTCAGTGCGCGGTAACAGAATCGCCGGGACAGCATACTAGTCGCAGAAAAAGCTGAGCGACTGCGCGATGTAGTGTTTCATCTCGCCGCGTTTTACGACCGCGTCCAGGAAGCCGTGTTCCAGCAGGAATTCGCTGCGCTGGAAGCCTTCGGGCAGTTTCTGGCGGATGGTCTGTTCGATCACGCGCGGGCCGGCGAAGCCGATCAGGGCGCCCGGTTCGGCGATGTTGAGATCGCCGAGCATGGCGAAGCTGGCCGTGACGCCGCCGGTGGTGGGATCGGTCAGGACGCTGATGTAAGGGATGCCGCGCTTCATCCAGGCGCATCAGCGCGGCGGAAATTTTGGCGAGCTGCATCAGGCTGATGGCGCCTTCCTGCATGCGCGCGCCGCCGGAGGCCGAAACGATAATCAGGGGATGGCGCTGGTCGATGGAGCGTTCGATGGCGCGGGTGATCTTTTCGCCGACCACGCTGCCCATGCTGCCGCCGATGAACTTCAGCTCCATCGCGCAGATGTTGACGGGACGGCCTTCGAGGCTGCCCGAGCCGGAGATCAGCGCGTCGGACATGGACGTCGCCTCCTGCATCGCAGCGAGGCGGTCGGTGTAGCGCCTGGAATCGACGAAACTGCAGCGGATCGGTGGAGACCAGGGCGGCGTCGAGTTCCTCGTAGCCGCCGTCGTCGAACAGCATTGCCAGGCGGGTGCGGGCGTCCAGCTGGAAATGATACTCGCACTGCGGGCAGACCTGCAGGTTTTCATCGAGCGCTTTCTTCCAGATGATCTGGCCGCAGCTTCTCGCACTTGAGCCACAGGCCTTCGGTGCGAACGCGCTTTTCGCCTTCGCCGCCTTCGACTCCCGGTTTTTGCCGCGTAAACCACGCCATAGCGAACACATTCCTACAGTAGCGTAAGCATGCGAACGTCCGCTATCGAGCGTTCCCAGACGTAGGCCGCGAAATCGCGCTTATGAGTGAAGCCCATGCGTTCATAAAGGTGGACGGCGTTGGTGTTGGACGAAGTTACGGTCAGGCTGACGCAGCGGCAGCCGTGCGCGCCGAGGGCGAGCAGCGATCTGCGCATCAGTTCGTAACCCAGGCCGGTGCCGCGATCGGAAGGGGCGACGCACACCTGAGTGATGTGGCCGACGTCGGAGGCGACCAGGCTGGAGAGAGAAATGCCGCGCAACTGGTGGCCTCTCGAACGCCATATAGGACGCGGGGGCGAAGAAGGTTCCGCATCCGGGATACTGCACGATGTTGGTCAGGAAGCGGCGCGCGCCGGCGAAGGAACGATACTGATCGTTGATCAGGCTATCGATGTGGCCCTGATAGGCCTGGGCGATCAGGCGGGCGGAATCGTCCTGGCGCTGATCGGTCCACGGGAAGATGGCGATCGCGTCGGGTTTCTTCTCGGGAAGCTTGAGGGCCAGGCCCAAAGGCGCTTCCAGAAATAGCGGGGATAGCAGCGGAACCAGTTCTGCTGGGGGACGGCGCGATGGATGGGCGCGCTGAGCATCATCAGTTGAGACTCGATGCGGCGCACTCCAGGGGTCCGCCACATGGCGTCCAATACGGCGCGCAGCAGCGTGTTTTCGTTTTCGATGGTGCGATGCTCGGCGGTCAGGAACAAGATCGCCGATGAGGCCCTTGGTATCTTCGCAGACGTAATAGGCATAGCCGGCGACGCGGTCGCCGTGAAGGAGCGCGAATCCGTTCAGGGCCTGGAGGTGAACGAAGCGGCGGACCAGATCGGCGGAGGGGCGGAAATCCCAATCGAGACCGGTGCGCCAGTCGGACGTTTCGTCGTCGAGCAGCGCGGTCAGGTGGTCGGGCGAGACCCGGCGCAGGTCGATTACGGGCTCGTCATGAAGATCGGAGAGCGCCGCCATAGTGTCATCCTACCGTGCGTTCCGCATACTCTGCTGAGCCGAATCGCCAAAGTGTTCTTTATACGCCGGATTCTGGCATGATGGAAGTTGAAATCCTCGCCGCTGCTCCCCATTTTTCTGATCGTCGCCGTCGATGTACTGGGCCTGACGATCATGATCCCGCTGCTTCCGTTTTACGCGGAAAAGCTGGGCGCCAGCGCCACCACGGTCGGCTGGCTGATCGGCGTCTATGCGGCGTGCCAGCTATTTTCCGGACCGATGCTGGGGCGCCTGTCGGATTACACGGGCCGCAAGCCGCTGCTGATCGTGAGCCAGGTGGGCACCTTGATCGGATTCCTGATCCTGGCGTTCGCGCCGAATCTGTGGATCGTGTTTCTGGCGCGCGATCATCGACGGCGCGACGGCCGGAAATCTTTCGCTGGCGCAGGCGTACATCTCCGACGTGACGCGTCCGGAGGAGCGGGCGAAATCGTTCGGCGTGATCGGCATCGCGTTCGGCATGGGATTCTTGATCGGGCCGGCGATTTCGGGATTTCTGGCGAAGTTCGACTATCGCGATCCGATTTTCGCGGCGGCCGCGTTGTCGGCGACCAGCATCATGGCGACGTCGCTGCTGCTCCCGTCGGTAAAGACCGGTACTCGCGCGCCTGAGGGTCCGGGCGGACGACGTCTGTCGCTGCTGCAATGGGGCGAATACGGCGCTATTTCCAGCAGCCGGAGCTGGCGCGCCGTTTGTGCCAGTTCCTGTGCGTTCGCGTTTCCGTTCGCGATGTTCACCGCCGGATTCCCGTTGTTCGCCGAGCGGCGGCTGACCTGGCACGGGACGCCGTTCGGGCCGGAGCAGGTCGGCTACACGTGGGCGCTGCGCCGGGTTTCTGGGAATCTTTCTGCAAGGTCCGGCGCTCGGGAAGCTGGTGAAGCGGTTTGGCGAAGCGACGCTGAATCGCGTGGGATTCGCGGCCTACATGACGGGATATGTCCTGCTGGCGTTCTGCTATTCGATCCCGATGCTGATTGCTGGCGACGGCGGTTTCGGCGCTGGGGAGCCTGGTGCGGCCGACGCTGACCAGCATGATCACGCAAGCCGCGCCTCGCGAAGAGACAGGGCGTCGTGCTGGGACTGACGCAATCGCTGACCTCGATTTCGCAGATCACGGGTCCACCGCTCGCGGGATTCCTGATCCAGCATGGGTTCTTGAGCGGATGGGGAATTACGGCGGGGGCGGTTTCGTTGATCGGATTGACGCTGGCGTCGCGCGTGGTGCCGGCGCGGAGCGAGATGACGCGACCGTAAGCTGTGACTTGCACGCGGATTCGGGGCGCGGGCGGGACAAATCATACCTAGTACCTACATGCGCAAACAGCGTCCGTCGATCTAATTCACCTAAAGGGGAATTAATTGAATCGCCTGACGGTATTCGCCTGCGAAGCGCAGCCGATCGTTGTTGAGGGACTGATGAAGGTGCTCGGCGAGTCCGAGGACCTGGAGTTTGCAGGCGCCTCATCGAACTTGAGCGACGCGCTTGACGTCCTGCGGCAATCTCGCCCCGACGTGATTCTGGCGGACCAGTCAGTCGGCCTGAAAGTCATTTTTCAATTCATCTCGGACGCGAAAAGCGTATCGCCGCAAAGCCAGCCGGTGTTGTGGGTAAACGACCTCGCGGAGATCGATTGTTTCCGGGCGCTGCAACTGGGGGCGCGCGGGATCCTGAAAAAGACGCTGCCCGTCAGCAGCGTGCTCGATTGTCTGCGGTCGGTGGCGCAAGGGAATGTCTGGATCGAAAGCTCTTTGTCCGATCACGCCATGAACGCGTTGGACCGGCGCTCCAGCCCGCGCCTGACGCCGCGCGAAAAGGAAATCGTCCATCACGTGTGCGGCGGGCTCAAGAACAAGGAAATCGCCGACGCTCTGACCATTACGCCGGGAACGGTGAAGGTGCATTTGATGCATATCTTCGAGAAGACCGGGGTGAAGGATCGCTTCGAGCTGGCGGTGCACGGACGGCGGCTGCTGGGCATCGAGCACGCCGATCAGGTCGCGCGAGCGGAGAGTCCGGCGTAATATCATGCGGGCATGGAGCATGTTCCAGCCTCATCCAGAAGTATAGAACCCTCCCAAATAGATCGCTCACAAATAGAACCATGGCTTCGCGGTCCGATCGCGGGAGTCGACACGCTTGCCGCGCCGATTTTATACTCCTTCGAACAAGCGTACGAGGATCTTGAGAAATACAGCGACGGGCTTTCTGTCGCTCAGATCTGGGCGACTCCGCACGGATTCGGGTCGCTCGGATTTCATATGCGGCACATCGCGGGCAGCGTCGGGCGTCTGATGACGTACGTGGAGGGGCGCCAGCTTTCGGACGCGCAAATGGCGGACCTTAAGACGCAACACGAACCGGGCGCGACGCGCGAGGATTTACTGGCGGCGATGCGCAAATCTTTCGACGAGGCGGGCGCGGTGGTGCGCGGGATCGATCCGGCGGCGCTTTCGGAGAGGCGTGAAGTGGGCCGCAAGCGGCTGCCCACCACGGTGATCGGGCTGTTGACGCACATCGCCGAACATACGCAGCGGCACGTCGGGCAGGCGATCAGCGCGGCGAAACTGGCTCGAACTTTGTAGCCGCGATCATCCCAGCAGGCCGGTAACATCGAGCACCAGCACCACTACGCCGTAAGGTTACCGAAAGAACCCCCGCGAGGTTTGCCCGGCCGCGAAGGGGCGCGCCCGCGACGGCTCGCGCTGCCCGCCAATAGAGCCAGGAACCGGCCAGAACCAGCGCCAGTTCCACGGTCATTGACGCCGCGGGAAATCGCCAGAGGCCGAATCCCAGCCTCGGCAGTCCGCCGTAGTTGGCCGGTAGAAGCGGCATATCCGCGCGATGGGTGATCAGGTCGAGCATCCAATGGGAAAACGCCACGGCGCCGAGCACGCTTCCGGTGCGCCGCCCCCAGGCGCTTGCGGTGACCAGACCGAACACCGCGGAGAGGAGCAAAGCTCCCAGCAGAGAGTGGGTATAGTCCGCGTAAATGATGCCGGCGCCGTAAGTGCCGACTGTGCCGGGAACGGGGGTAATGGTCTCGATTTTCGCCAGAAACAAGGGGACGAATACAATATCCAGCCACACTGCCGCCAGCATCAAGGCCCATAGAGGAGCCTGCCTTTGGCCCGATTTGACCGCGGCCGCGAAGCCGAAATGTCCGGCGATCATGAAGGGAAATTCCGGGATTTCGGCGGAGGCCAGGGAAGCCGCGCGTCGACGATTCCCAAAACGATCACGAAGACGATGACTCCCAACACGAAGGCCATTCCGGGCCCCTTCCCGCCGCCGGATCGATCTGTGGCGTCCTTCACAGCGTCGCACATCGAATGCGGGCCGGTAACTTTTTCGGATAGCTCCTAAAGTGCCTGCGTCCGACGGGCGAAGTAAGTACTAGGGATGACCTCGCCAGAAACCCTTACCGCAATCCGGCCTCACGTGCGGAGTCTCGAATCGGTGCTTGTGAGCCGATGGGCGCGGATTCTGATTCCTTCCCTTTCCGACCTGTTCTTCCTGGCGATTCTGGTGTGGCTGTTCATGAGCTCCGGCGCCGGCGGGTTGGCAGGGGCTGCTGGCGGACGCCGATGTCGGCTGGCACATCCGCACCGGCCAGTACATTCTGCGACCATCACGCGGTTCCGCACCACGATCTGTATTCGTTTCTCGAAGCCCGGGGCGCCCTGGTACGCCTGGGAGTGGCTGACCGACGTCATCGACGGGCCGCTGTATCGGCCTGGCCGGACTGAAGGGCGTGGTGCTGATGGCCGGCGTGGTGATCGCGATTTTCGCCACCACGCTGATTCGCCGGATGGTCTGGCGCGGCGTGCATCTTTTTGTCGGCGATGGTGGTGGCGCTGATGGGCGTGGGCTCGGCGTCGATTCATTTTCTGGCGCGGCCGCACATGTTCACGCTGCTGTTGCTTTCGCATCTCGATCTGGATGATCGAAGCCGACCGCGAGAGAGGCCAGCCGGCGCATCTGGCTGGCTGGTTCCGATCACGCATGGTGTGGACCAATCTGCACGGCGGATTTCTGGCGCTGATCGCGGTGCTGGGGCTGGCCGCGGTTGGACTGCGCGATCGAGGCGTGGATTGGACGCGAAGGACTGGCGGAACGCGTGCGCGCTACGCGGCTGCTGACGGCGGCCTGCGCGGCGGCGTCGCTCGTGAATCCTTACGGCTGCGAGTTGCACGTCCACGTGCTCGAATATCTGCGCTCGGACTGGATTCGCAACGTGATTCAGGAATTTCAGTCGCCCAGTTTCCGCAACGAGAACATGATGCAGTTCGAGGCGCTGCTGTTCGCTGGGGCTGATCGCGGCCGGGCGTGCTGTTCCGGCGGCGACGGATCGTGGAAGGCCTTGTGGATCGTGCTCTTCGCGCACATGGCGCTGTCGAGCGTGCGGCACGTGCCGATGTTCGTGACGGTGACGCGTGCCGATGATCGCCGCCGAGGTCGCGGAGCTGGTGGAAGGCCTGGACCGCGGGCGTCAGCGAAATCGTCGCTGCCCGGGATTCTGAACCAGATGGCGGCCGGACTGCGTCTCCGGATTTCGGCGGATCAGCGTCTGGCCGGTGGTGGTGGTCGTGGTGCTGATGTTTATCGGGCAGCCGATTCCGTGGCCGAAGGATTTCCCTGACGCAGATTTTTCCGGTGACGATGGTTCACGACCATGAGCGGAGATTCTGAACTCGCGCGTGCTGACCACCGACCAGTGGGCGGACTATCTGATTTACCTGAATCCCCAACAAAAAGTATTTGTCGACGGCCGCAGCGATTTCTACGGGCCGGAGATCGGCAATCAGTATATCCACCTGATGGACGGGCATGGGACTGGGAGCAAGTGCTTGAGCAAATACGACTTTATCGAGCGCGCTTGTTGCCCGTCGAAAGCTGCCGCTTGCCAGCTGCTTGAAGCATGCGCCCGGACTGGCGGGTGGTGGAGGACGACGGTAAGCGGATTCTCTTAGTTCGCCGAGACTACCTCAGTACCCCGTTACGGGCAATTCGCCTCCGGAACCAAGGTTCTAAGGCAGTACGGCGTTTAGGCGACGCCGGGCTAATGAAAACCACCGACGCGGCCGAAGTAGTAATGGGAGCAAACGGATGAAGTCGGAGAATTCGAGTCCGCGCAGAGTCTGGCGCGGGCACGGCGGAGGCCGGCCTCCGGTGCGGATTCCTCAGCTCCCGATGGAGTGGATGGACCCGATGAGCTGGCGGCTTGCCGTCGGGGAAAGCGCTGGCGGAATTTGCGCTGCAGGCGGGGTTTCTGGCGCCGCTGATGATGGGGGCGCCGAGGTTCAAGAAGCGGAAGACGATCAGCGCCGGCGAATGCCGGATGGATCGCGGAGACCAGGAACCAGGTAGAGGAGGCGCCGGAGCGTATCGGCGACCGTTTCGGGAAACACGATGAGCGCGCAAGTGTGGATCGCGATTCTGGTGGGTCTGGCGGCGACGATCGATGATCTCGCGCGCCGCCAGATCGCCAACTGGATTCCGGCGGCGGCGCTGGCGGGCGGCGTTCGGCTGGCAGATCGGGCAGCAGCGGCTGGATGGGCGCGCTGTACGCGCTGGCCGGCGCGGCGGCGGGATTTGCGGTTTTTCTGATTTTTTATCTGCTGGGCGGAATGGGCGGCGGCGACGTGAAGCTGATGGCGGGCTTCGGAGCGCTGCTGGGCGCGGGCGGTTGCTCGAAGCCGCGCTGTGGACGGCGGGTGTCGGCGGAATCATGGCGCTGGCGCGCTCGGGGTGGCAGGCGTGATGCGCCAGACGGCGTGCGGAGCGCAGCGAGAGCGGGAGCGGAAAGAGTCGATTCCCTATGCGCCGGCGATCGCGCTGGGCGTGTGGTTGTCGCTGGTCCCAAGGGTAGACGGCGTGAACGTTCGAGCGGTTTGGCTGTCGGACTGAGTGCCGAAGGACGGAGGAGAGCAGAGTATGGATCGCAGGTTTTTTACGGTATTGGGCGTCAGCCTGGTGTTCGCGCTGGTGGTGTCGAGCGTGTTCTATCAGATGACGGCGCGCTCGAGCACGGCCAAGAAGGCGGAGCCGACCGATCAGAAGGACGTGGTGGTGGCCACGCGTCCGCTGGGCGTGGGCGTGATGGTCAAGCCGGCCGACGTCAAGATCGTCAAGATCGCCGCCGACGGCGTTTCCCAAGGGCGCCTTCTCGAAGGTGGAAGACGTGCTCGACCGTCCGGTGATCTCCAACATCCTGCTCGACGAGCCGGTGCTCGAAGGGCGCCTGGCGGCCAAGGGCAGCGGCCTGGGTCTGGCGCCGACGATTCCGGTGGGCATGCGCGCGGTCACGGTGCGCGTCAACGACGTCGCCGGCGTGGCCGGCTTCGTGCTGCCGGGCATGCACGTCGACGTGCTGGTGACCGGGCCGTCCGCCGAACGGCGGACGGCGACATGACCACCACCGTGTCTGCAGAACATGCTGGTGCTCTCGGCCGGGCACAACCATGCAGGCCGGACGCGCGCGGCCAGGCCATTCAGGCGCCGACGGTGACGCTGCTGGTGACTCCGGCAGCAGGCCGAAACGCTGACGCTGGCCGGCAGCGAAGGGCGCATCCAACTGGTGCTGCGCAATTCGAGCGACCAGACGGTCGAGAAGACCAGCGGGCCGGTACGTCAGCGAACTGTACGGCGGCGCCGCCGAAGCCGGCGCCGACGAATCCGGACGAGCGCCGCGGCCCGCGGCCGCGGCCGGTGGTGAGTCGCGCCGCGCCGCCGCCGCCGCCGCGTGGTCCGCCGCCGCCGCCTCCGCCGGATCAGATCGTGGTGATCCGCGGGAACGCAGCGGACCGTCGAAACGATGCCCAACGCGCGCGAACAATAACTAAGACGAGCTCAAGGAATCTACATGACAGCGCGAAGCGCGATCATGACGAGCTTTCGAATCGCAGCGTCATCGCGTGGCGCGCGGCGTCCTGGCGTCTGCTGGGCGCGAGCCTCGGCTTTCGGCGCAGAGCGCCGAGGATCTGCGCCTGACCGTCGGCAAGAGCGTCGTCATCGACTATCCGTCCGACATCCGCCAGATCTCGACCAGCAATCCGGACATCGTCGACGCCAGCCCGGTCACCACGCGCGAGATCCTGCTGCACGGCAAGGGACTCGGCATCGCCACCATGGTGGTGTGGAGCAAGACCGGGCAGCGCACCTTCTACAACGTCACCGTCGAGCTGAACCTCGATCCGCTGCGGCAAGATGCTGAAGGACACGTTCCCGACGGAGACACATCGACGTCCGGCAGTTCGCGCGATTCGCTGTCGCTGAACGGCACGCGTCTCGCAGCAAGGAAGTCGCGCGACCGGGCGGTGGCGCTGGCCGCGACCTTCGCGCAAGACGGTGGTCAACAATCTGCAGCTCGGCGGCGCCGCCGATCGACAAGCAGATCCTGCTGCGGGTGAAGTTCGCCGAACTGGACCGCAGCAAGGAAGTGCAGTACGGCGTCAACCTGTCTGGGCCTCGCCGGGCAGACGCTGATCGGCGTCCACCACGGGGCAGTTCGGCAGCTACCGCGTTGACTGCCAGGCTCAGCCGCCGGCGACCGGACGGCCGCAGACCAGCGCTGTCACCATCGCCCAGGCGCTGAACATCTTCGCCTTCGATCCGAAGCTGAATCTGGGCGCCTTCATCAAGGCGCTGCAGGCCGAAACGATTCTGCAGATCCTGGCCGAGCCGAATCTGGTGACCACCAACGGCAAGGAAGCCTACTTCCTGGTGGGCGGCGAATTTCCGGTTCCGGTGCTGCAGGGCGGCGCGAACTCGGGCGCGGTGACGGTCCAGTTCCGCGAATTCGGCATCCGGCTGAGCTTCACGCCGGTGATCACCGAGAACAAGCACCATCAAGATGCACCTGGCGCAGGAAGTTTCGACGCTCGATGCCGCCAACGGCGTGACCGTCAACGGCTTCGCGATTCCGGCGCTTTCGACGCGGCGCGCCGAAACCGACGTCGAACTGGGCGAAGGACAGAGCTTCGTGGTCGCCGGCCTGGTCGACAATCGCGAGACCGAGACGCTTTCGCAAGATTCCGGTTCTGGCGAGCCTTCCGATCCTCGGGCGCGCTGTTCAAGACGCAAGGACGATAAACAAATCGCGCACCGAACTGGTGGTGCTGGTGACGCCGGAGGTCACCATGCCGCTGGGTCCCAACGATCCGCAGCCGGAGATCTACTTCCCCAAGGACTTCCTGGTGCGCCTGCGATCCGAAGGACCGAATCGCCGACAGGCCAAGACCGAGCAGGAAGAAGAACTGCAGCAGGACGCGACTCGCGGTGCAACAGGGAAGATCGCCGAGATGAGCGCACGTGTCCAGAACGAGCCGCAGATCACGGCGCTGCTGATCGCGCCGAACCGCGAGCTGGCGCAGCAGTTCGCTGGCGACGCTGCCGCAGACGCGCGCGTTTCAGATTCTGGCGGATCTGAAGAGCTATCCGCCGCAGCAGACGCTGGAAATCCGCGTCGCGGCAGCTGAAGCCGAACGTCGTCCTGCTCGATCTGGCGACCGATCTGGCGGCCGCCGTCGAGCTGATCCGCTTCATCGTCGGCGCTGACGCCGCCGGTGCACGTGGTGGGGCTGCATACGCAGAACGATTCGACCGCGATCCTGCAATCGCTGCGCGCCGGCGCGAGCGAGTTTCTGTACGCGCCCTTCGAGCTGGCGCACGCAGCGCGAGGCCGATCGCGCGGCTGCGGCGCCTGTGCGTGCCCGGAAGCGCCGGCGCAGACCGAAGCGGGGCACGTGATCGCGTTTGCCAGCTCCAAGCCGGGCTCCGGCGCGTCCACCCTGGCCACGCAAACGGCGTTTTCGCTGCAGCGGCTGACCGGGAAGCGGATTCTGCTGGCCGACTTCGATCTGACCGGCGGCACCATCGGCTTTTATCTGAAGCTGAGCCACAACTATTCGCTGGTCGACGCGCTGCAGCACGCCGAGCATCTGGACCTGGCGCTGTGGAACTCGCTGACCGTGAATTACGGAGGCGTGGACATTCTGCCGGCGCCGGCCGCGCCCTACGCCGAGCCGCTCGACGGCGCGCGGCTGCGGGTGCTGATCGAACATGCGCGCCAGCTCTACGACTGGGTGATTCTCGATCTGCCGACGGTGTTCAACCGCACCAGCCTGATGGCGATTTCCGAATGCGAACGGGCGTTCCTGGTTTCGACCTCCGAACTGCCCAGCCTGCATCTGACGCGCAAGGCGCTGACGCTGGTGGATCAGCTGGGCTTTCCGAAGGACCGGTTTCAGGTGCTGGTCAACCGCGTCGACAAGCGCGACGACATCGGCACCGCCGACATGGAGAAGCTGTTCGGCTGCCCGGTGCACGCCAGCCTTCCCAACGATTATTTTTCGCTGCACCGCGTGGTGACGCTGGGGCAGCCGCTGGGCGCCGACGGCGAACTGGGCAAGGCGATTGAGAAGGTGGCGGCGCGGTTGTGCGGCAGCGCTGCGACGGCGCAAAGAAAGCGCGCGCAGCCGGCGCGCGAAATGAAGCCGGCGCTATTCGCAGGCGTGAAAGAGTTGACGGATTCCTTATGTTTTCACTCGCTCGATAACGGCAACAAAAACACGCAGCAGGTTTCCTGGGAACAGCGGCTGCTGAAGAACGCCGGCCGCCAGAAGACCAGCCTGAAGCCGGAATATCAGGAACTGAAGTTCACGCTCCACCGCAAGCTGGTGGACAAGATCAACCTGGAAGCGCTGGCCACCATCGACAACCAGCGCGTGCGCAGCGAAGTGCGCCAGGCGGTGATCTCGCTGATCGACGCCGAGCCGACGCTGCTCAGCTCGCTCGAAAAGCAGCAGATCAGCGACGAAGTGCTGGACGAAGTCTTCGGGCTGGGGCCGCTCGAGCCGCTGCTGCACGATCCCACCATCTCCGACATTCTGGTCAACACCTACAAGCAGGTCTACGTCGAGCGGCGCGGCTTGCTCGAGCTGACCAACGTCACCTTCCGCGACGATCAGCACCTGCTGCGCATCATCGACAAAATCGTCAGCCAGGTGGGCCGCCGCATCGACGAATCGACGCCCATGGTGGACGCCCGCCTGAGCGACGGATCGCGCGTCAACGCCATCATCCCGCCGCTGGCGGTCGACGGGCCGCTGCTCTCCATCCGCCGTTTTTCGCACGGACAAGCTGATGCCGCCCGATCTGGTGGAGCGCAAGGCGCTGACGCCGGGCATGATGGAACTGCTCGAAGCCGCGCGTGAAGGCGCAGCATGAACATCATCATCGCGGGCGGAACCGGCGCCGGAAAGACCACGCTGCTGAACGCGCTGTCGGCGTTCATCAACGGCAAAGAGCGCATCGTCACCATCGAAGACGCGGCCGAATTGCAGTTGAAGCAGCCGCACGTGGTGCGCCTCGAAACGCGTCCGCCGAACCTCGAAGGCAACGGCGCGGTGCGGCAGCGCGAACTGCTGGTCAACAGCCTGCGTATGCGTCCCGACCGCATCGTGGTCGGCGAAGTCCGCGGCGAGGAAGCGCTGGACATGTTGCAGGCCATGAACACCGGTCACGACGGCTCGCTGACCACGGTCCACGCCAACTCGCCCGCGCGACGCGGTCTCGCGTCTGGAAGTGATGGTGTCGCTGGCCAACTCCAACATGCAGCTGATCTCCATCCGCCAGCAGATCGCCAGCGCGGTGCACCTGCTGGTGCAGGCCTCGCGCCTGAGCGACGGTTCGCGCCGCGTGGTGTCGCTGACCGAAGTCACCGGCATGGAAGGCGAAGTGGTCACGCTGCAGGATCTGTTCGTGTTCGAAAAGCGCGGCCTCGATCCGGACGGCAAGGTGGTGGGCCGCTTCGCGGCCACCGGCATCCGGCCCAAGTTTTACGAGAAGCTGCTGAGCGCCGGCATCCGCCTGCGCGCCGATCTGTTCGACGAAGTGGTGGAGGTCTGAGTTCATGGGTACTTCGCCATTCTGATGCTGCTGGTGTGGGCCGTCGCCATGGGCGCCTGGTTCCTGGTCTCGAAGTACGTCAAGATCGGCCGACGTCGACCGCGTCAAGGCGCGCCTGCTCGGGCACGACCAAGGATCAAGAAAGAAAGCGAAGGCCGCCCAGGCGCGAGCCGAGCGTGATCACAGCAGGACGCGGCGGCCAAGAATCAGCTTGGCGCAAATGCTGGTCGAAAAGTACCAGCTGGGGCCCAAGATCGGCGATCTTGCTGGAGCAGGCGGGCCTGAGCTGGGCGCCCGCGCGGTTCGTGCACCTGACGCTGATGGCGTTCGGCGCGGGAGTCGCGGTGGGCTGGCTGCTGCTGCCGGTGCCCACATCCGATCGCGCGATCGCCGCGGCGATCGTGGCGGCGCGCGGGTCCTTTCTATTTACGTCTATCGCAAGCGCAAGGCGCGCCTGAAGCGGTTTGAGGAACTGTTCCCGGACACGCTCGAATTCGTTTCGCGCTCCATGCGCGCCGGGCACGCCTTTTCGGTGTCGCTCGAAATGATTCACCGCGAATTCCAGGAGCCGATTGCGGGCGAGTTCCGCCGCACCTTCGAAGAGCACAACCTGGGCTTGCCGATCGAAGTGGCGCTGCAGAAGCTGGCCAAGCGCGTGCCGTCGCTCGACGTGCACTTCTTCGTTTCCGCCGTGCTGCTGCAGAAGCGCACCGGCGGCAACCTGGCGGAAATTCTGGACAAGCTGGCCTACGTGATCCGCGAGCGCTTCAAGCTGCGCGGCCGCATCCGCGCGGTCAGCGCGCACGGCAAGATGACCGCCACGGCGCTGAGCTGCATTCCGATCGCGGTGGCGGTCCTGATGTTCTACACCAATCCGGATTACGTCAAGTTCTTCTTCAACGACGACGTCGGCAACATCATGCTGGGCGCGGCCGTGGTGCTGCAGCTGATCGGCTATCGGGATCATGAAGAAGATCGTGAATATCGAGGTCTAATGCCATGACTTTTCTCCTGACCTGGTTCTGATTTTTGTCGGTCGCCGTTGGCGGTGCCGCTGGTCGGCATGAAGCTGTACGTGCGCCCGAAGGAGGCCATGGAGCGCGTGGTCGGCGGCGTCGAGCAGACGCGAGCAGATGCCCGCGCATCCCAGCCTGGCGTTCCACGACCTGATCAAGAAGCTGGGCAATTTCGTTCCGCAATCGCCCAAGGACGTCACGGTGATGCAGCGGCGCCTGATCCGCGCCGGCATCCGCAACGAGAACGCGCTGAAGATTCTGTACGGCGCCAAGGCGGCGTTCGGGCGTCGTGCTGCCGCTGCTGGTCGACGGCTGCTGGTGGCCGGATCGTCCGACCGAATCCGGCAACAAGATTCGTCGTCGGTTCTGGCCGCGGCCGCGGTGGGCTTCTTCGGACCGAACGAGTATGTGCGCCGCATGGCCGGCAAGCGCCAGAAAGAAATCGCCGCGCGGCTTGCCGAACGCGCTCGACCTGCTGGTGGTTTGCGTCGAGAGCGGACTCGGTCTCGATCAGGCGATTCTGCAGGTCTCCAAGGAACTGGAACATGCGCATCCGGAAATCAGCGAGGAATTCGGCTTGGTGAACCTGGAACTGAAGGCCGGCAAGCGCCGCGTCGAGGCGCTTGCGCAACCTGGCCGAGCGCACCGGCGTCGACGATCTGAAGAAGCTGGTGGCCGTGCTGATTCAGGCCGACCGCTTCGGCACCGGCGTCGCGCAGAGCCTGCGCGCGCACTGCCGATTTCATGCGCGTCCAGGCCCGCCAGGTGGCCGAGGAGAAAGCCGCGAAGCTGGGCGTCAAGCTGATCTTCCCGATCTTCTTTTGCATCCTGCCGTCGCTGTTCGTGGTGACGGTGGGACCGGTGGCGATGAAAGATCATGCGCGAAGCTGAGTACCGATGATGAAGTCAGCATCTAGTACCTGCCTAAAGCTTAGGACTAGAAAAGCCGAATTCACTCTTGTCAGGAAAGGAGAAAAACGATGGACACTTCCACTGTTCGAATCGTTTGTGCCGTGCTGGCGGTCCTGTTTCTCGGGATCATCGTGCTGCGCCGCAAAAAGAACGTCTGAGTAATCCGCGGAATCTGGGCCGGGCATGCGCGCATGGCCGCCTCGGCAGCGTGCCCGCCCCGAAGATCTCGACGTGAAATGAGCGGGAGCGAACTACGCGAGGCGGCGAGCAGATTCAGCCGTTTGAGTTATGTGCAGGCGAGAGCCGGCCGTTCGAAGAACAGATCCGGCCGGAGGATGGAGTTTCAAAGTATGTTTCGTAAGTCTTGGAAATGGCGTTTGCATGGACGGGCGCAGTCCTGATGCGGCGGTCTGCGCTGCGCGCGGCCACCTTCGGCACGGTGGTGGCGATCGGCGGCGAGGCGGCCGATCTGGCGCTCGATGAAGCGCGCGGCGTGCTGTACGTCGCCAACTTCACCGCCAACCGGATCGACGTCATGTCGCTCTCGAACAACGTCGTGCAGACCTCGATCAACGTGGCCGCGCAACCCGAGCTCGATCTCGCTCTCGCCGGACGGACACTGGCTGCTGGTGGCGCATTACGGCAACAACACCTCGGGTTCGCAGACCAACGCGTCTGACGCTGATCGACCTGACCAACTCCAACGCGCAAGCAGACCTTCGCGCTGGGCAATCCGCCTCTGGGCGTGGCCTTCGGCGTCGACGACAAGGCGCTGGTAGTGACCACGGCGGAATTCATTCTGTTCGATCCCTCGGTGGGGACCACGCAGGTGCTGGAGACCATCTCGCAGGTGGCCACCAACGCGATTCCGCAGCCGCCCGCCAGCTTCCCGGGCAACGTGGTGCAGGCCTCGATCGCGACGTCCCGCGACGGCTACACCATCGCCGGATTCGGCGGCAACAGTCCTTATCTGCTGTTCCGCTACAACGTCCCGAATCACTCCATCACGCGGTTCTTTCTATGTGTCCTCGCCTCCGGCGGGGCCGCGCACCGTCAGCCTGAGCGACGATGGCTCGCTCGCCACCTTCGCCTGGTGGCTGGCCGACGCGAACTTCACTACCACCGCGGAATTTCCGACTCCTTCCGGCGCTCTGAACATCGGCAGCAGCCTGATCGATTCCTCGCGGAATCTGGTATATGCCGAGATCCCGGCTTCCACCTCCACCGGGACCACGCCGATCATGGGCATCGACGATTCCGACAACCTGACTCTTCGTGAAGAGCTGCAGATTCCGGAAAACCTGGCCGGGAAGAGCGGTGTTGACCAACGATCACAACACCATGTATTCGATCTCCGACAGCGGCGTGCTGGTCCTGCCGGTGGGCAACCTCGCCAAGTATCCGCGCCTTTCGGCTTCGGTCGAAGATGTAGTGTTCCGCGGGAACTTCTGCAACCGCAACTCCATCACGCAGACCTTCACATTGCGCGATCCGGGCGGCAATCATACGCCTTTCTCGCTGTCGACCAATACCAACGGCATCACCATTTCGCCGTCTAGCGGAGTGACTCCGGCCACCATGTCCGTATCCGTCGATCCGAATGCCTTCGCCAGCCAGAAGGGCACCGTAGCCGCGGCGATTACCATCAGCTCGGCGAGCGCCGTCGATCTTCCGCCGACCGTCCGGGTGCTGGTCAATTCGCAGGATCCTTCGCAGCGCGGAACGTTCGTCGATATTCCGGGTACCATCGTCGATCTGCTGGCCGATCCGAAGCGCAACGCCTATTACGTGCTGCGCCAGGACAAGAACCAGGTGCTGGTGTTCAACGCTCGCAATAATACCCAGACCGCGACGCTGCGCACGTGCACCACGCCGACCAGCATGGCCATCACCTTCGATCAGCAGGATCTTCTGGTCGGTTGCGACAACTCGCATTACATGAGCGTGTTCGATCTGGATCTGCTCACCCCGCAGACCTCGGTGGCCTTCACCCAGGACTACGTCGAGTCGGTCGCCGCTTCTTCCAACGCGATTCTGGCATCGATTCGCTCCGGCGTCGACGGGCATGCCGGCATCGATCAGATTAATCTCTTGACCCGCACCGGCACCGCGCTTCCGACGCTCGGCGTCTGGCAGAACAAGCTCGGCACCACCGCCACCGTACTCGCCCCGTCCAGCAACGGCGCGCAGATCCTGATGGCCAGCACCGACGGATCGGTGATGATTTACGACGCCAATGCGAATACCTTCACCGTGTCGCGCAAGGATTTCACCACGCTCGCCGGCGCGTTCGCGGCTTCGAATTTCGGACAGTTCGTGGTTGGCAATACGGTGCTCGACAGTTCCGGAGCGCCGAAGTTCTCGCTGCCGGTTTCCGGCGGCTACTCCTCCGGCTTCGCGTTCGTGAACCAGGGCGGATACTTTACGACCGCCCCTAGTGCGTCCAATCCGGGCGTGATCTCGCAAGTGGACCTGTCCTCGGGCACGGCCATCCAGCCGACGTACATGGTGGAAGCGCCGGTGCTCGGCAACCTGACCGCGGGGTTGGGGAATTATGGAGCGGCCAGCACCTGCACCACGACCACTAGCGGAACCAGCACGACTACGGTTTGCAGCAGCACGACCAGCAACATTACCACCGTGACCACCACCACCTGCACCGGCGTGGGCAGCGGAAACTCGAGTTGCACCACCAGTTCGACTTCCGGTCCCGCCAACACCACGGTGTCCGGTTTCACGCGCAGTCTGGCGCCGATGCCGAATCAGAGCGAGATCGTCTCGCTGTCGACGTCCGGCATCATGGTGCTGCCCTGGACCTATGCGGCTTCCGTCGCGCCTCCGATCATCTCGAAAGTGGTCAGCGCCGCGGACGGCGTTTCGCCGGCGGCTCCCGGTGGACTGATTTCTCTCTATGGCAGCCAGTTGAGCCCCACCAATCTCGCCACCAGCCAGATTCCGGTTCCGACCGCGCTCGCCAACAGCTGCGTCACCGTGAACGGCCAGCCGATGCCGCTGATGTTCGTGTCGCCGACGCAGATCAATGCCCAGATGCCGTTGCAGGCAGTCGGCGACGTGACCGTGATCGTCCACACGCCGGGCGGGGACAGCGACAACTACAACATGACCGTGCTGCCCAACGCTCCGGCGGTGTTCCTGAGCGGCGTCGCCGGACCGGAGACCAATCTGCCGACCGTGATTCGCGCCTCGAACAACCTGCTGGTGACCGATTCGAATCCGATTCATCGCGGCGACGTGGTGGTGATCTATCTGACCGGCTGCGGCCAGACCGCGCCGCTGGTTCCGGATGGACATCCGGCGCCGTCCTCTCCGCTGGCGCTTACGCTCGCCGCGCCCAGCGTCACCCTCGGAAATACTCCGCTTTCGGTGCTTTATTCCGGGCTTACTCCCGGACAAGTCGGACTGTGCCAGATCAACGTGTCGGTGCCGAGCAGTACACCGGTCGGACTGGGCATGCCGCTCCAGATCACTCAAGGAAGTTTCACCAAGTCGGTCTCGGTTCGAGTGATCCCGTAACCCGGGAATCGAGAAGACAGGAGTCACCATGAAACAGATTTATCTATTTGCAACCGTGCCGCGATGGCCTTTGCTCCGTCCGCGTTCGCGCAGAGATGGGAAGTCGGCGGCGGCGTCGGCGGCGGATTCTACACCTCGCAGGACATCAGCGGGCCCTCCGGCTCGGCGTCGGCGAAGATTCAATCGAACGTCGCGGGCAGCGCCTGGCTCGACAACAACGGCTCGGGCAAGTGGGGCGGCGAATTGCGGTACGACTATCAGATGGGCGCGCTGGAACTGAGCTCGGGAGCCACCCAGGCCACGTTCGCCGCGCACAGCCAGGCCGTGCACTACGACATTCTGTATCACTTCGCGCCCAACGGCGCCAAGATCCGGGCCTTCGTTTCGGCCGGCGCGGGCATCAAGATCTATCAGGGGACCGGAGCGCAGGTGGTGTATCAGCCGCTCAGCAATATCGCGCTGCTGACCCAGGCCCAGGACCTGGGGCCGCTGGTCAGCGCCGGCGGCGGCGTGAAAATGCAGCTCAGCCCGATTCAGCTTCGCCTCGAAGTCCACGATTATCTGACGCCTTTCCCGAAGAAGGTGATCACCCCGAATACCGGCAACAAATCGGGCGGCTGGCTGCTGGACTTCGTGCCGATGGTCGGCATCAGCTACACCTCACCGGAAGGGCGATAACGGGAATTTCGAACCCGGACGTATGGACAGCTCACCGCTGAACATGACCACCCTGCTGATCGCCGCGCTCGCGATCATGGCGGTGTTCTTCCTGGTCAGGAAGAAGTACGACAGCAATCTCCCGCTGTTCTTCTACTTCATCGCGCTGGTATTCAGCAACGTGACCGACCGCAGCGTGAATCCGTACCTGCTGTATGCTGGCATGGTCTTCGCGCTGGTGCTCCGGTTCGAGTTCATGAATCCGGGCTTCGCGAAGATCATCGCGTTTTTCACCACCTGTAGCCTGTGCCTGGTGATCTACGTGTACCTGGCGGAAGTCTTCGGCGACGGCACGTCCCCGTTCTAGACCGGCTTACTTTTCCGTCGGCAGCCCCGCGGCATTCCACGCGCGCCATCCGCCGTCGAGCGAGATCGCGTTCGGCATAGCCCATCTTCTGCAGCGCGTCCGCGACCAGCGCCGAGCGGAATCCGCCGCCGCAATACAGCACCATCGTCGTCGACTTATCCGGGCACCTTCGATTCGATATCGCGCTCGATAATTCCCTTGCCCAGGTGAATCGCGCCCGCGGCGTGGCCGGCGGCCCACTCGTTGTCCTCGCGGATGTCGATCAGCAGTGTGCCCGCCCTTCGGCATCTTCTGGATACCCGTCGATATCGATTTCCTTCACGCGCGACTTCGCGTCGTTCACCAGCGCCAGGAATGCCGGGCTATGCGTTCTTGTGCGGAATGCTCATTTCACTCTCCGGATGCGGGCGCCCGCGCCCGCCAGTTTCGCCTCGATTTTCTCATAGCCGCGATCGATGTGGTACACGCGGTCGATCACGCGTTTCGCCGCTGTGCCGCCAGCCCGGCCAGCACCAGCGACGCGCTGGCGCGCAGATCGCTGGCGATCACCTCGCGCTCCCGAGAGCGGCGTGGCGCCGGCGACGATCGCCTGCCGCCCGTCCAGCCGGATATTCGCGCCCATGCGCGCCAGTTCCAGCGCGTGCATGAAGCGATTCTCGAAAATGGTCTCGGTGATGATGGAGATTCCCTCGGCCTGCGTCATCAACGCCATGAACTGCGCCTGCAGATCCGTGGCGAAACCGGGATGCTCTTCGGTGGTCACGTCGACGCTTTTCAGTTTTCCCGGCACGCGCACGCGCAGCGCGTCCGGCGCGGCTTCCGTGACCTCCGCTCCGGCTTGTTGCAGCTTGGCGATCAAGCGCTCGCAGATGTTCCGGATTGCATCCGCGGACGATCAGATCGCCGCGCGTGATCGCGCCCGCGATCAGAAACGTTCCCGCCTCGATGCGGTCCGGAATGATCGCGTGCGCCGCGCCGTGCAGCTTTTCGACGCCCCGGACGCGAATGGTCGACGTGCCGGCGCCCTCGATCGACGCGCCCATCTTCGTGAGCAGACTCGCCAGGTCCACCACCTCGGGTTCGCGCGCCGCGTTCTCGATGATCGTCTCGCCGTGCGCCAGCACCGCGGCCATCAGCAGATCCTCGGTCCCGGTCACGGTGATCCGGTCGAAGGTGAAGCTCGTGCCGCGCAGCCCGTCGGGCGCTTCCGCCTCGATATAGCCGTGCTCCTGGCGGACCTTGGCGCCCAGCCGTTCCAGACCGGCGACGTGCAGATTGATCGGCCGCGAGCCGATGGCGCATCCGCCGGGCAGCGAAACGCGAGCCCGCCCGCAGCGCGCCACCAGCGGACCCAGCACCAGGCTCGACGCGCGCATGGTCTTCACCAGCTCATAGGGAGCTTCGGGATGCGCAATCGCGCGACGCTTCCACCGTCACGCGGCCGTCCTTGACGGTCACTTCGCGCGCCGATGTGCTTCAGCAGCTTCTGCATGGTGGCGATATCGCGAACCGGCGGAATGCGATCGAGCGTGACCCGGTCGGCGGTCAACAGGCAGGCGGCCAGCACCGGCAGCGCGGAGTTCTTCGCTCCGCTGACGGCAATCTCGCCGGTCGAGCGGCACCCCGCCCTGAATCAGGAATTTGTCCAAGCTATTTCAGCGCCTCCGTAATTCTGCCCCGCGCTTGCGGCCAGCAATTGTTCCGCTTCCGCGCGGCCGATCTTCTTCTTTTCCATGACGATCGCGGTCCGCGACGCTGCGTCCGGACTGCTCCAGCAGCTCCGCGGCGCGCGTTCTCGTCCACGCCGGTCGCCTTGCAATGATCCGCCGCGCCCGATCCGCCAGCTTGTGCATTGGTGGGCTGGACGTTCACCATCAGGTTCCCATAAACATGTCCCAGCCGGATCATCACCGCCGTGCTGATCATGTTCAGGACCAGCTTCGTCGCCGTCCCGGCACGCATCCGCGTCGAGCCGGTGAGAATCTCGGGACCCGGCTTGGGTTCGATCGGATAATCCACGGCGCGCGACAGCTCGGAGTCCGGCGTGCAACTGATGCCGCAGGTAAGGGCTCCCATTTGCCGTGCTTTGGCGACCGCGCCCAGCACATAAGGGGTTCGGCCGCTGGCCGCAATCCCCACCAGAACGTCGCCCGGTCCGAATCCGGACGCGACCAGGTCGCTCGCTCCCGCCTCCGGATCGTCTTCGACCGCCTCGGCGGAGCGAACCAGAGCCGGCGGCGCCGCCGGCGATGATTCCACGGACCAGGCTCGGGAGAGACGTTAAAGGTCGGGGGACACTCGGACGCGTCCAGCACTCCTAAACGTCCGCTGGTCCCGGCGCCTATGTAAACCAGATGCCCGCCTCGATCGAGCGCGGTGGCGATTGCCTCCACGGCCAGGGCAATCCGGGGGATCTCCCGCGCGACCGCCGCCGGTATTTCGGCATCCGCCCGGTTTATAGTCGTCAGGACGTCCGCAATCGATCGCTGATCCAGGTTTTGGGACCCTGGATGGCCCTGCTCCGTCAGGAGCTCCGTAAGATTCTGTCTAATAAGGGGCTTTTCTGTCACGATCTCCCGTTCATTTATTGTAGTCCCGTTTTGTCCAAAAATTGACTCGCGGCGAAGGTTCGCAGACGGGTACTTTCGTAGCGGAAACAGGGCCCCTCCAAGGTCCTGTAACCTAGGTGGGGACTCCTAGAAAGTACCGGTACGCCAGATTGAACCGACCGTTCCAGTAGATCATGTAAATGATTGATGATGCAATAGTTAAAGCAACGGAAACGTGACAGAAAACCGACGGATCTAAGTGAAACCCCTCGGATTGGTACTTGACTTATCCCGCACCCATTCCTATACTAACGAGGTATCTAGGAGCCAGATAGTGCAGTCGGAGTCTGGCACCATCCTTAGATTCTGAAGTCGGAGGCAGTCGAGCAGGCGCGGCGTATTCAGGGTTTGTCTCTCTCTTCTTCAGGATCTCGGTTGGCGTGCACTCTGTTGGGGTAGTCTTACTTTTTCGGAGGATGATCGAATGAAAAATCGTATATTTACAATAGGTTCACTTGTCGTGGCCTTGGCGGGTGCCGGAAGTCTCTATGGTACCCCGATTACAACTGCGGGCCTGACGGTCACTAGTGGCCCTCTGACCTTCACCAACTTCACCTGTTCTTTCAATGGAAGCGGCAGCTTTGCTGGCGCGTGCAGCTCCATCGACGTCACCCCGCTGACGCCGCCGCCTCCGGGAATTCAATTTTCGACCAACATGTCGATCCTTGGCGTTTCGAGCGCGGACGCGGCCATCGCGTTTAGCGTCACCGACGCTGCTGGTATCAGCCAGATTGGTTTGAGCTTCAACTCGACGTTCCTGGGCATGGTTGTGAACTCCGTGACCGAAGACGTTTACGCGTCGCAGGGCGGCCCGCTGGTCGGAACTGCCACAGTCACTTGTGGATTCATCAACGGCTGCACCACGACGACGACGGATAGCGTCGCTCTGAACGGAACCTACACCAGCCTTTACATCACCAAGGACATCAACCTGACTTCAGGCGATAGTCAAGGGTTCGGATCGACCTCGATCATCACCCAGACCTTCGCCACTCCTGAACCCATGACGATGTCGCTCATGGGCGTCGGGCTGCTCGGTCTCGGCCTGTTCGGCCGCCGCCGCGCCCGGAAGTAAGCTTCCAGGTTTGTTCGGTTTTGTCGGGCCGGGGATGAACTCCCCGGCCTGATTTCTTTTTAAAGGCTCGAAATTCTGACGACAACAAAAAAAGGACCCTGGATATCCAGGGTCCTTTTTCTGTATCTCTAATCCGCGTTCGCTGACGTTACGCGCTGAAGGAACTGCCGCAGCCGCAGGTCGACTTCACGTTCGGATTATTGAACTTGAAGCCGGAGCCTTCCAGCGTTTCCACGAAGTCCACCTGGGCGCCGTCCAGGTACAAAAGGCTGGCCTGGTCAATGAACACCTTCAACCCCTCGAAGTTGTACGTCTTATCGAGCAGCCCGGGGCTATTCTCGAAAGCCATCGAGTAGCTGAACCCGGAACAGCCGCCGCCGACCACAGCAATCCGGAGCCCGGCCGGCTTCGGCTCCTGCGTGTCCAGAATCTCTCGGACTTTGGTGACTGCGGTTTCTGTCAACTGAACCATTGCTTTTATCCCTCACTTCGATTGTACTATGATGCGGCGCGCGCGCCAAGATCTTCGGGAGAGATCCACTTCGCCGGGCGGGAATCTGCTAAATTGGGGGCGACCCCGGCGGCCGCGCCACTGCGGACCGCGTTCCAGTTGCAACCGTCCTCTCCAGCCCGGAAATGCATGAAACCCCTCCGCTTCGGGTTGCGTCGAGAGAGGTAGCTTTTATGAGCGGACTGATTGGAGCGCTTCCGTTTCCCGCAGTGGGCGATAAAGCCCGGGCCAGGACCCGAGTGGACCATAAGAACAGCGAGGAAGCGGCTCTTGTCCGGCGCGTCCAGGCCCGCGACGACCTGGCGTTTCGCGAGATCGTGGAACGGTATCAGGCCAAGGTTTTCTCCATCATCTACGGTATTCTGCGCAACCACAACGACGCGGAAGACATCGCGCAGCAGGTATTTTCCAAGGTTTACTTCTCGATCCGCAATTTCGATTTCCGCAGCTCCCTGCTGACCTGGATCTATAAGATCACGGTGAACGAATGCTACGACTATCTGCGGAAGAAGCGGGTCCGCAAGCTGGTTTACGAAAGCGATTTTTCTGAAGAGGACGCCAGCCGCATGGAAGCGTCCGATCCGGCGATCGATCCCTCCACGCCAATGGATCGCAAGTTGGCGCAACGGGATCTGGTTACCAAACTCCTCGATAAGGTCTCCGCGGAGGATCGCAGTTTGATCCTGCTCAAAGAAGTGGAAGGCCACTCGGTGGAGGAACTTGCGGCGATGACCGGCCTGAACGAGAATACAATAAAGGTAAAGCTGTTCAGGACACGTCAAAAGCTACTCAAAGCCGCCCAACGGTTAAACCGTGTGCGGCCGTTCGCGAAGTAAGAACTACAGCGGGCATTAAGACCCGCGAATTTCGGTGCAATGACGATTTGAGGGAAGGATACCATGCATCGCTTGATTCGGGATCACCTGGAACAGGTCCTGGCGGCGCCGGAGAGCAATCATCCTGCTGCCGTGCATTTGAGGGAATGTAAGGAATGCAGCGGCGAAATCGCCGCGATGCGGGAGCAGGCCGGAGCGTTGCGCGAACTGCGCGCCGAGGCTGAGCCGCGAGCGGGTTTCTATGCCCGAGTGCTGGAGCGGATCGAGGCGCAAGGCCCGGCATCCATCTGGAACGTGTTTTCGGAATCGGCATTCGGCCGTACCGTAGCCGTCGGGTCCATGGCGCTCGCCCTGCTGCTGGGTGCATACCTGATCGCATCGGACCCGGTGCAGAGCCACTCCACCGCGCACAACCGGCCAATGCAAATCCTGATTGGGGACGACCAGCCGGGGCTGGAGCTTTCCACTACCGGTCCGCCCGACCGGGATGCCGTCCTGGTCAATCTGGTTACCTATCGGGAGCAGTAACGCATGATGGTTGCCGCCGAACGGGCGCCCTGGCAGAGCCCCCGCATCCTGACTACGTTGATGCTGGTGTTCCTGGCCGGCGCGGCGACCGGCGCTCTCTCCATGCGATTCGGGCTGCATCCATGGATGCATCAAACCACCGCTCCGCCGGTGTCCACGCGCGACGCGGCGCTCAGCCGTTTTAAGACCCAGCTCAACCTCGATAGCGACCAGACGGAAAAGCTTGGCCTGGTGCTCGACGATTACCGCCAGTATTATCAAAGCCTGCAGGATCAGCTGGACGATCTGCGTTCCAGCGGCAAGACGCGCATCATGCAAATTTTAAATCCGGAACAGCGCGTGAAGTTTGAGAAGATGATGGGCGACCTGGCGCCCCAGCTTACCGGCGATGAAAATAAGCGCTGACGGTAAACTGATTATTTGGCCTCCGCAATTCTGATCACGGGCCCGCCCGCTTCGGGCAAATCCCGCCTCGCCCTCGAACAGTTCCTGGCCCGCCCGGATGCGGTTCTGCTGACGCCGACCGCGACCATGGCGGAGCATCTTCGCAACGAGCTTGCCCGCGCGGGCGCCGCACTGCGGCCGTCGCGCGTTCTGACGCTCGCAGGTTTTCTCGATTCCCGAACCCAGCTGGAAGCGGCTCCTGAATCGGCGCTTCATTTTGCGATTCAGGACGCGCTCGATCATCTGCGTCCGCCCTCCTTGACTGGCGTAGCGGAGTTCCCGGGATTCCGCCGGGCGCTCGCGGCACTGCTGGAAGAGGCCCCCGACGCCCTTCCTCCCGGCCCTTTGGCGGCGGATCTGAAGCGGGTGTTCGAGGACGTGCAGGCGACTCTGGCGGCGCGCGGGATGGCACTGCGGGACGCGCGGCTCGCGGCGGCTCAGGCTGATCCCGCTCATCTGCCGGGATTGATCGTGCTCGACGGATTTTTCAGCTTGTCGCGGTCGGAAGTCCGCTTTCTCGAATGGCTGGCGCGGAGCTGTGACGTGGTGGTGACGCTGCCGCGGACGTCGGCGCAGAGGGACGCCCTGCTGGCGGCCGGATTCGCGGAACAAAATCTGACCACTATCCATCGTCGGGCGGGGATCGCCGCCTTTCACGCGCCGACGATCGACCGCGAGATCGACGAGATCGTCCGCCGGATTCTGGAACAGGCCGCGCAAGGCCGGCCCTTCCGAGAAATGGGGATCATTCTTCGCGTCCGCGATCCCTATGGTCCCGCGCTCGAAACGGCGCTTGCGCGTTTCAACATTCCGGCGCGCTTCTATTTCGCGAAAGCCCTGCTTGATCATCCCGCGGCCGCATTTCTCGGCGGACTCGTCCGGTCCATGCTGCAGGGGTGGGACCACGAATTGCTGTTGAGCGCCTTGCGCATGCCCATCTCCGGCCTTGGCGCGACTCCGGACGGCGATCGTTTCGATCTTGAGCTGAGGGCGCAGCTGCCGGGCGCAGGGCTGGACCAGCTCGCTCTTCCTGCGCCGATGATGGAATCGCTGCAACGCCTGGACTCGTGGAGGCGTGATCGGCTGCCGCGTGAGAAATGGGCCGCGCGATTCCGATCGTTGCGCGAATTGCTCCCCGCTCCGGTGATTGACGAATCCGCTTCGAGGGAGCAGATCGAGAACCTGCGTTCGACGGCAGCCGCGCTCGATCGGTTTGACGCGGCTGTAGAGCAGGCTGCTGCTTCGATGCCTGCGATCGAAACTTCCTGCGCGGAATTTTGGACCCGCTGCGAACCGGCGCTGGCGCTGGAGCTTCTACGCGCGGTCGACCGCCGCCGCAATGTGGTGCATGTCATCGACGTGTACGAAGCTCGTCAATGGGAGCTCCCGGTGATGTTCGTGTGCGGGCTGGTGGAGCGTCACTTCCCTCAATATCATCGCGAAGATCCTTTGCTCAACGACGCTGCTCGACGGCGCGCGGGCCTCCAGACTTCCGGCGACCGGCAGCGGGAAGAGAAATTTCTGTTTGAGCTGGCGACGACGCGCGCCACGACGAAGACCGTTCTCAGTTACGCCGAATTCGACGACAAAGGCGATCCGCAGATTCCGTCCTTTTTTCTTCAGGAAATCGCTTTTCAGGGCTGCGAGACTCGCCTCCGTCCACGTCCGCGGCGGGAATGCTCCTTGCCATCGCGGTCGTCGATTGACGATCCTGGATTGCGCGACCGCCTGGCGGAGAGGCATTCGCGACTGGCGCCGACGTCCATCGAATCCTTTTTGCAGTGCCCGTTCCAATTCTTCGCGGCGAAAACGTTGCGATTGCATCCACGGCCCGCCGCTCCCCGCGATCGGTTGGACAACCTGTTGCAAGGCAGTATCCTGCATCGGGCGTTGGCTGAGCGAACGCGCCTGCCGCTGCTGGGTCGCGCGGTTTTCGACGATATATTTCGCGACGAATGCCGCCGCGCGCACGTGCCCGACACCTATCGCACCGAAGCCGTCCGGCTGGAACTGCTGCGCAACTTCGAAGCCTTCTGGGAAGACCGGAGCGTCTCGCTCGGATGGCCGAGCCGCGTCGAGCAGGAATTTCTTTTTGCGCTGAATCCGCTGCTGTCGATTCGCGGGCGCATTGATCGCCTCGACGTCGGACCGTCGCAACAGGCGCTGGTGATCGATTACAAGTACAGCGCGGCGGCGAAGATTCGCGATCGCGTGGAGAACACCGAAGGAAGCGACGTGCAGGGGGGCCTGTACCTGGCGGCGGCGCGGAGGCATTTCGGTCTGGAACCGGCGGGAATGTTGTTCTGCGGCCTGCGCAAAGAAGTCGCCTGGGGCGGCTGGCACACTCCACTGCCGGGGCTGGAACGTGTTGGCGAATCGTCCAGTCCGGCGCGGCTTGGGGAACTGATGGACGACGCGCTGGCAAAGGCCGAAACCGCTTTCGCCGCGATCACCTCCGGACGCGTCGCGCCGCAGCCAGCGGATGACTCGAAATGCCGGTGGTGCGACTTTCGCGACGTCTGCCGCATCGATACGGCTGCGGCGTCCAGGGCGGCGACGCCATGACCGCCGGCAGGGTGGACTTAAGCGAGGATCAGCGCCGCGCCGTGGAGCGCCCGGGTCCCGATGTTTGCGTCGTGGCCGGCCCGGGCTCAGGCAAAACCAGAGTCCTGATCGAACGCTTCGCGTGGCTGGTGGAGCAGCGCGGCGTCGACCCGGAGCGCATTCTCGCCGTCACCTTCACTGAGAAAGCGGCGACGGAAATCAAGCAGCGTCTGATCGAGCGTTTCGCGGGACGCGCGGACTTGCGGGAAGCGATGGAGCGAGCGTGGATCTCCACCATTCATGGCTTCTGCGCCCGACTGCTGCGCGAAAATTCGATCGCCGCGAGTCTGTCTCCCGATTTCGCGGTGCTAGATCAGGCCGCGGCGGAACGCTTGGCACGGGAATCCGCTGAAGAGGCGTTGGAGTCGCTGTATCGGGAACGTTCAAGCGAGGTCCGCCGTCTGCTGGAGGCTTTGGATCTTTCGACGCAAGATGACGGCCGGCATCCAGACCTGGCACGCAGCCTTCTCGACGTGTACGAAGCGCTTCGCCTTTCGGGGTTGCGGGAACTGCCGCAGCCTCGGGCGTCCGAAGAAGTGTTTCAACAGGCGCGCGATCTGGCGCGAATCGCTTTAGTCGATCGCACTCCGCTGAATACCGATAAGCAAAAGCAGACGCATGCGGAATTGCGCGATTGGGCCGGGCGATTTCTTGCGTTGGCGAATCCGGTCACGCTCGAGCATTTCGAATTGGCGAAGCTGGACGTAAATCTTGGGTTGCTCAAGAAAGACAGCCCGGCGCGCGTGGCTGCGTCGAAACTCAAGAACGAGATTCTGCGGGACATGGAAGCCGCTTTGGTTGGATCCTGGAACGCGGGATTGCTCGAATTGCTGCGGGAAGCGGTGGAGCGCGTCGCCGCCGTATACGGCTCGCATAAGCGTGAACAATCGGCGCTCGATTTTTCCGATCTCGAGGAAGAATCGATCCGGCTGCTCGAATCCGACCCTGGGATTCGCCGGGTCACAACCGAGCGCTTCGACGAAATTCTGATGGATGAGATGCAGGACACCAACCGGCTGCAATGGCGGCTGGTGGACCTGATTCGCCGGAGATTCTTCGCGGTCGGCGACGTCAACCAATCGATTTACGGATTTCGCTATGCCGAGCCCGCCGTGTTTCTGGAGTATCGCGAACGGCTGCGCCAGGCCGGCGTGTCCGTCGACGACTTGCGCGAGAATCATCGCAGCTTCGCTCCGATCCTGAAGACCGTTTCCAGAATGCTGGACGCACAGCCGGGCATTGAGGCGCGTCCACTGACGGCGGCGCGCGGCGAAGGTCCACATGTCGTCCAGCGTCTGGTCGGCCGCGGGGATCAAGCGGAAGATGCCGAGGCAAGTCTGGTGGCCTCGCGTATTCGCGAACTGGTCGATGCGGGTGAATATGACTTTTCCGATATCGCGGTTTTGGTGCGCGCGCTCCGGACGACCACCGCTTTCGAAAAGGCTTTTGACCGTTTCGACATCCCTTTCCTGACCAGCGGAGGGCGCAATTTTCTGGAAGCGCGCGAAATTCGCGACTTGCTCGCGCTGCTGGCGGCACTGATCAATCCGCTGGATGACGTAGCGATGATCGGCGTCCTGCGCGGCCCGTTCGGCGGCATGGCAGACGAGGAAATCTTTCGAATCGGGCGCGAAGGATGGCTCCGCGAATTCGAGCGAGCGTTCGGCCACCTGAGACGGCTCTCCGGATTCGCGCCTCCCGATCGCCTGCTGGCCCAGGCGGTGGATGAGTGCGGATTTGCGGCTCGATTGCCGGACCGCGCGCGCGCCAACGTCGAGAAGTTCTTCGCTTATATCCGCCGCTGGAACGCGAGCGGCGCCCGGCCTCTGGCCGAATTGCTCGACGACCTGGAATCGGTCCGCGCCATGCAGGTGGAGGCCGAAGCGCCGCCGGCCGCGGCGGGAAACATCGTGCGCCTGATGTCGATTCACGCGGCCAAGGGTCTCGAATTTCCGGTGGTCTTCGTCAGCGCATTGCAGCACGGCGTCGACCGGCGCAAACCTGTGATCGCGTTTTCCGCGGCTCACGGCTTGGGCGCCCGATGGCGCAATCCCTCGACCGGCAAAGGAGTCTCCGACGCCGCGCATGCCCACATTCTCGAAGAACTGAATGCGAAAGAAGACGCTGAAGCGAGCCGTCTGCTATACGTCGCGATGACCCGCGCCGAGGACCGGCTTTATCTTACGTATGCCGAGCGCCGCCATCCGTCGCCCTGGCAGAAGCTGGCCGAAGCAGGAGTCGCCGAGGCTACGGTCGCGGAGCACCTGCTCGATCCCCCGGCTCGGCGCGAAGTTTCCGCCCCCGCGGCCGGAGTTGAGTTGCTGGTCGATCCTCCGGGAGTCGCGCAGCAGCACGACTCCAGCGCGGCCGTCACCGCGATCACGCAATTTGCCGCTTGTCCAAGAAAGTACCTGCTGAGTTCCGTGTCCCCCGCTCCAAGGCCTGCTGGCGAGGGACGAACGGGCGGCGCGGCTGCCGGCTTGGAGATCCATCGAATTCTGGCGGGAGGAAAAGCCGAGTCGGACGAACATGCCGGGCTCGCAGCGAGATTCACAAACAGCGATCTCGGGCGACGTGCCGCTGACGCGCACCGGATCGAGCGCGAATTCGATTTTGTTTTTCCGATGGGCGACGTGATCCTCCGGGGTCAGATCGATTTGTGGTTTGAAGAATCCGGCGAGCTGATCCTGGTCGATTACAAGACAGATCGCGACGAATCGTCGTCCTCAGCCCATGCTCTTCAGTTGCGCCTTTACGCGCTGGCGCTCGAGAAATATGCCGGACGGCTTCCGGATCGCGCCGTGCTTCATTATTTGCGGACGAATCGGACGCTGGACGTTAGCTTGGGGGCAGGGGAATTGGAGAATGCAAAATCGGTGGTGCGGGAATTCTCAAATGCTCAGGATCGCTTGGAGTTTCCGTTGAAGGTGGGGGAACAATGCCGGCGATGTCTATACTTTCAATCTCTCTGCCCGGCGCAGCTTCCAGCGGTGGATGGATTATGACTGGGGCTCAGGTGGTGGTCTTTTTTCGGGCCGCCATTTTTCGCTCCAGCGCGCTCCAGAGACGCGTTTTGACGTCTTCCGGAATGTTTTGCGGCTGCACGCCCTTATAGATCTGCAGAGTCTTTTCGGTGGTGTTCACGATCACGAAGCAATTGGGGCATTCGGAAACGTGCGACGCGAGCTTGCGTCTGAGATCCGTGTCGCAATTCGGATCGAGATAATCGTTCAGCTCCTGAAGGAACTGTTTACAAGTGAGCAAAGACGTCTTCCCCCTTCCGCTTGAATTGGCGGGTCAACTTCTCCCGCAACGCTAAGCGGGCCCTTAATAACCGGCTTTTCACCGCCGGAATCGAAATACCGAGCGTTTCGGCTGTCTCCTCGGTACTCAGTTCTTCGATGTCACGAAGCATGAAAACGGTGCGAAAATCAGGTTTCAACGATTGTATCGCTTGGTCAAGAATCCCCTGCATTTCGTCGCGGGAATACCGCTGTTCGGGGTTGTCCTCCCAAACCGCAATCTCCCTTGCCACCATTTCTTCGCCTGTGTCGACCGGCTCATCCAGTGGAACCGTCCTGTCGCTCTTGCGCTTACGCAGCTTCATAAGCGCTTCATTGACCGCAATCCGGACGATCCAGGTATAAAACTTCGAATTTCCCTGAAATCCGTCCAGATGCTCGTACGCCTTTAAAAACGCCTCCTGCAACACGTCCTCGGCATCCTCGTCGTTCTGAGTAATGTGTTTGGCTAGCCGATAAATCTTTCGTTCATACCGGTTGACCAGAGTGGAGAAGGCCGACGCGTCTCCCGCTTTGGCTTGAGATACCAGAGCGGATTCGTCAGTCTCCGGGGATGCAGTGGGCGTTAGAGGCTCAGCGGACATCTTCCTTGAATATACCCAATCGGCTTGAATATACCAACCACGAAAACCCATCTTTCGCTTCGGATTTTGCTCTTGACAAGCCCTGTTGTAAGTGATAACTTACCGTTAGTGCAGACTTACCAAGAGGCGCAGTTCGATGCTCTGGGCGACACCACTCGCCGGGCGATTCTCGAGCGGTTGCTCCAGGGGCCGGCTCCGGTGGGGAAGCTTGCCGCCGATTTTCCCGTCAGCCGGCCGGCGATCTCGCAGCACCTCAAAATTCTCAAAGACGCGAACCTGGTGATCGATCGCAGCGAAGGCACCCGTCGCGTCTATCAACTCAATCCGGCGGGGTTCGTTGCCCTGCGGGAATATTTCGACAAATTCTGGAGCCACGCTCTGGAGGCATTCAAAAACAAAGTGGAGGAGCAATGACACCCGCAATGGACAATTCAATCCGCAAGAGCATCACGGTAAAGGCCGGCGCAGAAAGGGCATTCCGCGTATTCACCGACGGCATCGACACCTGGTGGCCGAGGACTCATCACATCGGTTCCTCGCCCATGAAGAAGACCATCCTCGAGGGCCGCCCCGGCGGGCGTTGCTATAGCGAGCAGGTAGACGGAAGCGAGTGCGATTGGGGCAAGGTGCTCGATTGGGATCCTCCACGCCGTTTCGTCATGGCGTGGCAGATCACGCCAATGTGGAAGTTCGAGCCGGATCTGGCCAAGTCGAGCGAAGTGGAGGTGACCTTTACGGCGCAGCGCGACGGGTCGACCAAGGTAGATCTGGAGCATCGCCATTTCGAACGCCACGGCGAGGGCTGGGAGCAGATGAAGATGCAGATCGGTTCGCCGGGAGGATGGGGCGGGATCATGGAAATGTTCGCCGCCAAGGCCGGGGAAGAATAGCGTGAAAGCGACCGCATTGTTCCGCACCGCCGCGATTCTATTCGTGCTCTTCGCGGTCGGGCACACGGTCGGATTCCTGCGGCTGAAGCCTCCGACGGCGGAAGCGCTGGCGGTGCGCGACGCAATGAATCAGGTCCACTTCCAAATCGGCGGATCCAGTTTCAGCTACGGCGGTTTCTATACCGGCTTCGGCTTATATGTGACCGCCTACCTGATTTTCTCGGCCTTTCTGTCCTGGCATCTGGGAAAGATGGCGGCGTCGTATCCGGCCGCCATCGGAGGGCTGGGCTGGATCTTCTGCGCCATTCAAGTCGCCAGCCTGGGACTCGCGTGCATCTATTTCTCGATCGCTCCCGCGTCGTTTTCAGCGCTGGTCGCCATCTGCCTGGGCTGGGCCTCATGGTCGGTCGAGCGGCCTGGGAGCCTGGCCTGACGGCTCCTCGCGCCGAGGCTGGACACGAGTGGGAAAATGGGGCATGTCCACCCCACTTGTGCCCAGCGCCTTGGACGCGAACACCCAGTCGTTTCCGGTCCTGACCGCGGCTCAGATCGATCGGATTCGTCCGTCGGGATTGGTCCGGAACGTTCAGCCCGGCGAAATTCTCTTTGCTCCGAACGACACGGCTGTTCCGTTTTTCGTGTTGCTATCGGGCAGCATGGAAATCGTGCAGCCCCGCTTCGATCAGGAACAGGCGGTGGCCAAGCACGGTCCCGGCGAGTTCACCGGGGAGATCACCATGATCTCCGGGCAGCGCTGCCTGGTGTTGGGGCGGGTGACGGAGGCCGGCGAGTTTATCGAGCTCAGCGGAGACGCGTTGCGGGCGCTGGTCGCTAAGGACGCGGAATTGAGTGAGATCCTGATGCGCGCCTTCATTCTCCGACGGCTGGCGCTGATCAACCGCGGATTCGGGAACGTGGTATTGATGGGCTCCCGCCACAGCGCGCAGACGCTGGTGTTGCGCGAATTCCTCACCCGGAACGGACATCCCTATACCTACGTCGATCTGGACACGGACCAGACGTCGCAGGAACTGCTCGATCGTTTTCACGTGAAGGCGTCCGAAATTCCGGTGGTGATCTGTACCGGCGGCACGGTCCTGCGCAGCCCTTCGATCCAGGAACTGGCGAACTGCCTGGGATTCAACAGCACCATCGACGGCACCCGCGTGCGTGACGTGGTGATCGTAGGAGGCGGGCCTGCGGGTCTGGCGGCGGCGGTCTATGCCGCATCCGAGGGTCTCAACGTGCTGATCATCGAGACCAACGCGCCCGGCGGGCAAGCCGGATCCAGCTCGAAGATCGAAAACTATCTGGGTTTTCCCACCGGCGTCTCCGGTCAGGAACTGGCGACGCGGGCCATCACCCAGGCGCAGAAGTTCGGCGCCAGCATGATGGTCGCCCGCAGCGTGGTCCGCCTGCGCTGTGACCAGCGTCCGTTCGAAGTGGTGCTCGATAGCGGCGAAGCGCTGGCCGCGCGCGCCATCGTGATCGCAACCGGAGCGCAGTACAACCGGCCGAGCCTCGAAAATCTAAAAAAGTTCGAGGGCGAAGGCGTCTACTACGGCGCAACCTTTATGGAATCCCAACTGTGCGGCGACGATGAAGTGGCCGTGGTGGGAGGCGGCAATTCCGCCGGCCAGGCCGCGGTATTCCTGTCCCAGACCGTAGGCAAGGTTCATATGGTGGTGCGGGCGGCGGAGCTTTCGAGCACCATGTCGCGATATCTGATCCAGCGCCTGGTCGAAAATCCCAAGATCGACATGCATCTCAACACCGAGATCATTGCGCTCGATGGCGGCGAGCACCTGGAGCGCATCACGTGGCGCGATAAAGCCACCGGTCAAGTGTCGACGCGCGATATCCCGCACCTGTTCCTGATGACCGGAGCCTCGCCGCGGACCGAGTGGTTGCGCGGCTGTCTCACGCTCGACGATAAGGGGTTCGTGGTGACCGGTCGCGATCTGGATGGGACCGTCGCTCCCGGCGCGGACTGGCCGCTGGCGCGCGCGCCGCAGATGCTCGAAACCAGTTTGCCCGGCGTATTCGCGGTCGGTGATGTGCGGTCGGGCAATGTGAAGCGGGTCGCGTCGGCGGTCGGCGAGGGCGCCATCAGCATTCACATGGTTCACCGCGCGCTTGCTGAAGTTTAGCCCCGCGGAAATATTGCCGCCGTTCCTCTCCGGAACGCAATTCGATATACTGATCGCGTTCCAAAGAGGAGGCTAGCGATGACCAATCGTCGTTCTTTTCTTGCCGCGCTCGGAGCCGGATGCGCCGTGGCGGGCAAGTCCTTCGCGCAGGATCATTCCCCGGAACTCTTCTGGACCGTCGAAACGGCGTCCGGGAAGGTTCAGGGCATCGCGAACAGCGGCATCAAGGAATTCAAGGGGATTCCCTACGGCGCGCCCACTGGCGGGAAGAATCGCTACATGCCGCCGCAGAAACCCGCCGCATGGTCCGGCGTGCGCGAGTGCTTCGGTCACGGGCAGATCTGCCCGCAAACGCTAGCCAGCCTGAACAGCGACTACGCCATGCTCATCCAGTGGGACCTGCACGTCGGAGGCATGGGCGAGGATTGCCTGTCGCTGAACGTCTGGACTCCCGGCGTCAATGACGGCGGTAAGCGCGCGGTGATGGTCTCCTTCCACGGCGGCGGATTCGCCACCGGATCCGGCAACGGTCCGCAATATGACGGCGCGCAATTGGCGAAATACGGCGACGTCGTCGTGGTCACCGTGAATCATCGCCTGGCGAGCTTCGGCTATCTCTATCTGGCCGATCTCGGCGCACCCGCCGAATTCGAAAACGCGGGAAATGTCGGCATGATGGACCTGGTCGCGTCGCTCGAATGGGTGCGCGACAATATCGAAAAATTCGGCGGCGATCCTTCGCGGGTGATGATCTTCGGCCAGTCCGGCGGAGGCGCGAAAACGTCCACCATGCTCGCCATGCCGTCGGCGAAAGGCCTGTTCCACAGCGCCGGCGTGCAAAGCGGCTCGACCATCCGTTCGGCGACGCGCGAAGCCGGCACCAAATCGGCGGAGAAGCTTCTGGACAAGCTCGGCATCGCGAAAGGGAATATCGCCGACATTCAGAAGGTGTCGTGGCAGCAGATTCTCGCAGGCGCAAACCGAGCTGGGGACGGGCGCGTCGTTTTCGCCGGTGGTGGATGGCAGAGTTCTGCCGCACAATCCCTTCGATCCCGCCGCGCCGCCCGAATCGGCGGACGTCCCGGTGATGATTTCGACCACGCTCGAAGACGCCGCGCTCGGTCTGACCAATTTCGATCTGACCGAGGACGGCCTCAAGAAGATGATGGAACAGCGCTACGGCGCCAAGGCCGAGGAGCTGCTCTCGATGTATCGCGACCGTTATCCCGACAAATCGCCCTTCCTGGTGCAAGCGGAGATCGTGACCGACGCCGGCGCTCGCCGCAGCGCGATGCTACAGGCCGAACGCAAATCCGAGCTGGGCAAAGCGCCGGCGTATATGTACCTGTGGGCGTTCGCGAGCTCCGGCTTCGGCGGAAAATTCGGCGCCGTCCACGGAACCGACGTGTCCGCGTCCTTCTATAATTTCCGCGATGGAGTCGGAGGAACCGGATCGCCTCGCGAGAAAGCGCTGTGGCAGCGTTTCGCGTCGGCCTGGGTGTCGCTCGCGAAAACCGCCGACCCGAACAATTCCAAGATGCCGCATTGGGCTCCGTACGAGAAGGAAAAACGCGCGACCATGATTTTCGATAACGAGATCCGCCTGGAGAACGATCCGCGCGGCGAGATCCGAAAATTCTGGGCGGACATGCCCGCCCCCGGCGCGCGCCGCGGGTGAGCGTCATCCGTTGCGACTCGTACTGAAGGCCGCTACAGCCTGATAGCGATTCCTCCGCGCGCCGTTTCTTTGTAGACTGGCACTTGTAGAGTGACCGCGGGAAGCGAGGTACGAAAATGGCGCATATTTCGTTGAAGGTGAATGGCCGGGATCATCGGTTCGACGTCGATCCCGATTGTCCTTTGCTGTATGTTCTGCGCGACAACGCCGGCTTGAATAATCCGAGATTCGGCTGCGGATTGGGCCAGTGCGGCGCATGCACCGTCCTGGTGAATCACGCTCCGGTGCGATCCTGCATGCTCCCTGTTTCGCGGGCCGCTGGGAAAGACATCGTGACGCTCGAAGGCCTCGGCACGCCCGAGCATCCTCATCCCGTCCAGGCCGCTTTCATCGAAACGCAAGCGTTCCAGTGCGGCTATTGTCTGAACGGATGGGTGCTGACCGCGAAATCGCTGCTCGATACGCATCCGCATCCCACCGATCAGCAGATTCAGAGTGCGTTTGAAGGCTTGGTGTGCCGCTGCGGCAGTCACGCGCAGATCGCAGCCGCGGTCAAGCGCGCCGCTGAAATGGGGAGGGCATAGATCATGGCCGTCCAGATTTCCGCATCACGACGAGAGTTCTTGACCATCGGCGGATTGCTGATCGGCTTCAGCCTGTCGGATTCCGGCGGTCTGCCTCGCTTGATGGCCGCCGATACGGCCGCCGCTCCCGCCCCTTCGCTGCTCGACGCTTGGCTGCGCGTGAGTATGGATGAGAGCATCCATGTGTTCACCGGAAAAGTCGACATCGGGATGGGCGTGCAGACCGCGCTGATGCAGATTGTCGCCGAGGAGATGGATGTCCCCGTATCGCGGGTCCACCTGTTGATGGGCGATACGGCCGCGACTCCCGATCAGGGCGGAGTTGGCGGCAGCACATCGATCTCCGCCGGCGCGAAACCGCTTCGTAACGCGGCCGCGGCCGCGCGTGAATTGCTGCTCGAACTCGCCGCCCGCAAGTTCGCGACGCAGCCGGACAAGTTGGAAGTGAAGAACGGAATCGTGTCGGTGAAGGGCGATCCGTCGAAGTCAGTTTCTTACGGCGCGCTCGCCGACGGCCACCAGTTGAATGAGACGCTTCAGGTTTCCGGCGGCGGCTTCTCGCTGAACGTGGTCGGCAACGGCAAACCGAAGGATCCGTCGAGCTACACCATCGTCGGCAAGTCGGTGCCGCGCGTCGACCTGCCGCCCAAAATTCTCGGCCAGGCGACGTACTCGACCGATGTGCGCGTTCCTGGAATGATCCACGGCCGCGTGATCCGGCCTGCCGGCGCCGGCGCAACGCTGATGGGAGTGGACGAAGCGTCCGTCAAACACATACCGGGTTATCTGAAGACGGTGACCAAGGGTAATTTTGTCGGAGTGGTCGCCGAGAATGAATGGGCCGCGGTTCGCGCCGCCAGGGATCTGAAGGTCCACTGGAGCGCGCCGAGCGTCACTTTTCCCGACGATCTGTATAAGCACATGCGGACCGTGAAGCCCAAGGCCAGTCGCGAATTTCAGAAACACGGCGACGTGGCCGCCGCGTTCTCCGGCGCCGCGAAAAAACTGGACGCCAGTTACGATTGGCCGTTCCAGGCGCACGCCACCATGGGCCCCGGATGCGCCGTCGCCGACGTCCGCGCCGACGGAGTCTCCACCGTTTGGACCGGCGCGCAAAAGCCCCACGCCCTGCAAAAAGGATTGGCGGAACTGCTGGGTCTCGCCGAAGACCGCGTCCGCGTGGTTTGGGTAGAGGCCGCCGGCTCCTATGGACGCGCCGGCGATGAGGATGTGGCGGGCGACGCGGCCCTGCTTTCGCAGGCTGTAGGCAAGCCCGTTCGCGTCGAATGGTCGCGCGCCGACATGACGGCCTGGGGAGGGAAAGGCCCGGCCGCCGTGATCGATTTCAGCGCGGCGATCGATGCTCAAGGCAACCTCAGCGCTCTCGAAATGACTTCGCGGGCTTATTCAGGTTCGGAGATTATTCCGCAAGCCACCACCGCCGGCAATCTGCTCGCCGGCCAGTTGATCGGCAAGCCCAACACCACTGAAGGCGATGAGTACGTCCAGTGGGGCGGGAGCACTTATGCTTACAAGATTCCCAATATCCACGTAGCCGGGCACGTACTTCCGCCGCTGTGCGCGTCCGCCTCGCCGCTCCGCGCCATGCATCTGCGCGATCCTAACGGTCCCGCCGGAACCTTCGCCGGTGAATCTTTTATCGACGAAGTCGCCGCGGCCGCCAACGTGGATCCCATCGAGTTTCGTCTCCGCCATACCGACGATCCGCGAGCGATCGCCGTCCTGAAAGCCGCCGCGGAGCGAGCCCAGTGGGAGTCTCGTCCATCGCCCAAGAAGAATTCCGCAAACGGCGAGACCGGTACCGGTCGCGGCGTGGCGCTGGTGATGCGGGCGGGAACCTACGTCGCCACCGTTGCCGAGGTGGAGGTCAATCGCCGTACGGGAGCCGTTCGCGTCAAGCGCCTGATATGCGCGCACGATTGCGGCTTGATCATCAATCCCGATGCGCTGCGCGGAACCATCCAGGCGAACCTGATTCAATCGCTCGGCCGGACGCTGAAGGAAGAAGTGACCTTCGACCGGACCAACGTGACCAGCGTCGACTGGAAGACCTACCCGGTGGCGCGATGGTCGGACGTCCCCGTCCTGGAGGTGGTGTTGTTGAACCATCCGGAGATCGCTCCGGGCGGCGCCGGGGAGCCGTCCTCCCGTCCGACTCCGGCCGCGATCAACAACGCGGTATTCGACGCGATCGGAGTCCGCATCCGCCGCGCGCCGCTGACGCCATCGAGAATCCTCGCGGCGCTGGCGTAGCGCGGGACAATGCTACGATTGATAACGAAGAGCCCCTCGCTCTTCTTGTCGGGGCGTAGCGCAGCCTGGTAGCGCACCTGCCTTGGGCGCAGGGGGTCGGGCGTTCAAATCGCCCCGCCCCGACCACAACACAAAGCAGCTCCGCATTCGACCTGAGCGCAGAAATGATCGAGCCGGCGCCTTGTTGGCCCGACTGCGCTGACTCGTTCGGATGAGATGCTCTGTTTGGACCCCGATGTGTTATGATTCGAAACTGCCTTCCAGAGTTCGCAGCGGTGCGTTTGCGTTACATGAAACGACGAGTTGCCAATCGATTAAAGGGATCGATCCAATTTTCAATTCCGGTTCATGAGAACGCTGGTCAGGTGCAGATGCCTCGGATGACCGAGGCAAATGATGATTCGCTTCCCCACGCACCGGAAGTGTCGGGTGAACTTCCCGCCGGCGGGCTCGCTTCAACACCTTTCGCGACCTATTGGTTTTGGATTGTCCTGCTGCTGGTTTGTTGGCAACCGCTCGAGCTTGGTTTCTATATGGATGACTGGGCGGCTCAGGCGGAGACTGCGAGGAATGGCGCCGCCTTCAGCAAACAGCTCTTCGATGCCAATCTCACCCTCGATCGGTCGCGCCCAGGCTTGGCCGTTATCAGGTACGCCGCCTCCTCGGTGCTGGGGGATCGGCCGCTTTTGTGGCAGCTTGCAATGCTGCTCTCAAATGCTTTGGTAGCTGTCTGGTTGGGTCGCGCCGCGCAGGCCGTCCTTGGACTTGGCGGACGTGGCTTCAATCCTGTGGCGCGTAGCATCGGCCTTTTATGGCTCCTCCTGCCGTGGAGCGCGTCATCGCAGTTCTGGACCGGGCTTCTTCCGCAAGAGTTGGTATTGGCCTTGTTCGCCTATCTCATCACGCGAATATTTGCACGGCGATCGCCCGCTCTTTTGGACTCGGTCGTCGATGGCCTCCTCTATTTGTGGATCTGCGTCAGTTACGAAGCATTCTACGGACAATTCGTGGCTGTTGTGCTCGTCTGCATCGCCTTGGCGCTGTTAGGAAGAATGCGGCTACGGGCCGTGGTATTCAACTTTACGTCCCTCGCAGCTGCGCAGGTGCTTGCGATTGGGTGGTATTTCGCGTCCGGGAAAGTGACCACCGCGCAAAGGGGGATTTATCACGGCTGGATGGCTCTGGTGCTCCAGAATCTCACGGGAATCGTTCCCCAGATGGCGCTGAGCGCTGCTGAAACACGTTGGGCGTTGTATCTCAGTTTCCTTAGTCTGCTGGCATGTGTAGGATGGATACTCTCGCAGTCGCGCGGGCAATGGGGCGATCGCAGGCGGATCCTGAGCTCCACTCTGGTCGTGTTGGCGTGCGGGTTGGGGGCACTGCTATCGGTCGTTTCCTTCTCTCGGCGCCCGGCCCATGAGCGGTGTGGGCGTTGAGAATCGCACCTTCGTTCTCGTAAGTTTTTGGCTGGTATTGCTGATCGCGGCAGCAGCGCTGGCGATCCTGCGTCTTGCGGAACCTCGCCAGCGCAGGGTGTTGGCATGGCTTGGGCTAACCTGTGGCGTGATCGTCGGCGTGGCTCACACGGCGCGGACGTTGGACTGGGCCAACGCCTGGACTCAGCAACAGGAGATTCTGCGAAACGCACCCGTTGACCGGATGCAGGCCATGGAGGCGGATGCCGACGTCCTGATGCTCAATCCGCTCACCGTGAATGGAGCGCCCATCTTCGCCGCGCCCTGGGACATCAATCATGCGTTGCCCCTGACGTATCCTACGCTTCAGAACCGTCGGATCATAATTTATAACCCGTGGGTGGGTCCGTTGGATTGGGATGGGAATCGGTTGGCATACGGCGGGCAAACACCGCTGGCGACCACACGCCACCTTTACATTTGGACTCCGCTGGCGAGGTCGTTTCGCCGAGTCGACCGGCCTGTTCAGATCGGACAGGATCTGAGCGTCCACGACTTGCCGTGAAGTTCCAGAATCTCCTTCCTATCAAGAAAGGGGCGGGAAAGAATTTTTGCTAAAATCCATTGGTGTCTCCATCGGGAACGCTTGAAACTCCTTCGCCTTCGAACCAGGAGAGAACTTGCCAAATTCGCGGTTATGGGCGGAGCGTGAACGGACGCGTGGGCATTCAGGGTCCTCCAGATGACCGAAGTGCCACTCAGTAGACGCATCAACGTAGCACTGTCGCTCGAGGAGAAGATCAAGCGTCTTCAGGGTCCGATCCTTATCCTGGGAGGAAGCGGGTTCATCGGCGCGAACATCGCGCGCATGCTACTGCGCTATCGCGACGACGTTTATGCCACCGCGACGCGGCTGCCGGCGTGGCGTCTCGAAGGTGTTCCCGTCCATAACGTGAAAGCGGTGGACCTGCTGATCGATTCGAACCTGGATGAGTTGATCGCGACGACGCAACCGCGCACGGTCATCGATTGCGTTGCCTACGGAGCGTACTCCTTTGAGACGGATAGCCAGCTTATTTACCAGACCAATTTTAATCTGGTTTCGCGCCTGATCTCGCGGCTGGAGAAACATAAGATCACGGTTTACCTGCATGCGGGGACCTCCTCGGAATATGGGGACAATGCTTCCGCTCCGGATGAAGCAATGAACCTCGCCCCCAACAGCCACTACGCGGTTTCCAAGGTTGCCTCGGCGAACCTGCTCTTCTATTACGGGAAGAAACGGGCGTTTCCCTGTGCCAATCTGCGTTTGTACTCGGTATACGGGCCGTTCGAAGATTCCTCCCGCCTGATCCCCAACCTTGTACGATTCGGGATCAAGGGCGAGTATCCGGAGTTTGTAGACCCCAATGTGTCCCGCGACTTTTTGTATGTCGAGGACGCGGTAGAGGCTTTTATCGATGTCGCCCTGAACCTGACGAGTGAGGATTACGGCGAATCCTTCAACATCGGAACCGGCCGCAAGACCACGATTCGGGACTGCGCGATTCTCGCCAAAGAGGTCTTTTCGATTCCGGGGGAGCCGCAATTTTCCATGCCCAGCCGGGATTGGGACGTCACCGACTGGTACGCCAACATCGGCAAGGTCCGCGCACACATGGGATGGTCCCCCAGGACGGATTTCCGCGGAGGCCTCTTGAAGACCGCCGCGTGGTTCCGGGAATTGAAAGATAAGGAAGGATATCTTCGGTCTTCCAAACGATTCGGACTGGACACCAAGCACAGCGTGTCGGCGGTGATCGCGTGTTACAAGGACGGGCAGGCGATCCCGATCATGTACCAACGCCTGGAGCAAGTCTTCACCAAGCTGAACATCGATTACGAAATCATCTTCGTCAATGACGGCAGTCCGGACGACTCGGAGGAAGTGATTCGGGCGATCTCGCGAAACGACCGAAGAGTCCGCGGGATCTCTCATTCCCGCAATTTCGGTTCGCAGGCGGCCTTTCGAAGCGGCATGGAAATTGCCGCTAAAAACTCGTGTGTGCTGCTGGACGGCGACTTGCAGGATCCGCCGGAACTGATCGAGGCCATGGTCGAGAAGTGGCGGGAAGGGTATGACGTGGTTTTCGGGCGCCGCGTTAAGCGCGAGACGACGCTCTTCATGCAACTCGCGTATAAGGCGTTCTATCGGGTCTTCGACTATTTTTCATACGTCAGAATCCCTCGCGATGCCGGCGATTTCTCGCTGCTGGACCGGCGCGTGGTGGACGCGATGCTGCGATTTCCGGAGCGGGACCTGTTCCTGCGCGGAGTTCGCGCCTACGCGGGATTCAAACAGACCGGCGTCGATTATGTCCGGCCGGAGCGGATGTTTGGCGCAACCACGAACAGCTTTCTTAAGAACATCGGGTGGGCGAAGAAAGGGATCTTCTCCTTCAGCTACGTTCCGCTGAATGTCTTGAGCGCGGCCGGAGTGGTTTTGTTCGGCGTGACGATTCTGGTGATCCTGGGACAAGTGGCGGCGAGACTCCTGTTCCCGCAACTGGCGCCGCGAGGCGTGACGACCTTGTTGGTCGCGGTCCTGTTTTTCGGGTCCCTGAACCTGGTGGCGATCGGCGTTGTCGGAGAGTATCTGGCGAAGATCTTCGAAGAGGTGAAACGCCGGCCCCATTTTATCCGGCGAAGCGTCATCCGGGATGGAGAAGTCCGGCTAGCCGCTCTGGAGCGGGATCAAGGGGCGGATTTATAGCATGGGCGGCACAACGCACTGCGACTCCATTCACCGGACAAACATGATTCATCGCCGCGGCGAGACGTGGCGCCCGCGGCTGTTCGCGCCGCCGGGGGGACGAGCGGCTTCCCTGGCCGCCGCGTTCCGGCGATTTCTGGACCTCCAGGCCGGCTCGATCTGGCGCGATCTGAATCGCATCCTGCCGCACGTGGAAGGAACCATCGTCGATGTCGGTTGCGGTGCTCAGCCGTATCGGTCTCTCATTCCACGAGAGGCGCACTATATCGGCATCGATACAACAGCCAAGGCGCATTTCGGATACGAAGTTCCCGACACACGGTATTTTGAAGGCGATTGCTGGCCCATCGAGGACGCCTCGGCAAACGTGGTGCTCTGTACCGAAACGCTGGAACATGTGCCTGAGCCGGAGCGTTTTCTGAGTGAGGCGTTCCGATGCCTGGTGCCCGGAGGAATGCTGGTGCTCACGGTCCCGTTCGCGGCGCGTTGGCACTTCATTCCACATGACTATTGGCGCTTTACGCCGTCCGGCCTGCTCCGCGTTTTGCGCGGCTCGGGATTCGCGAACGTCCGCGTTTATGCGCGCGGAAACGCCTTCACCGTCGCTTGCTACAAGACCATGGCTCTGATCCTGCGGCTCGCCTTGCCGGATACCGGCGGAGCCTTGACCCGTTTGCTGCTCCAACTTCTCTCGATTCCTTTTCTGCCGCTGATGATCTTGCTCGCCGCACTTGCCAACTTCTCTCTGAAGGGAGCGGGCGGAGACGATTGTCTCGGCTACACGGCTCTCGCCAACAGGGAACCCCTGTGAACGTCACCTGGGTAGACCGGCCGTGCCCTATGTGCGGGTCGGCGGATCAATCGCACGTGGTGGCGGAGTCGAATATCGACTTCGAGAAATTGAATGGCTTCGCGTTCGCGTCGCGGAAGCATCCCGAGTACATGCATCCGAGACTGATTGAGTGCCCGGTCTGTCACCTCTTATATGGGAGTCCGGTGTTATCCACGGAAACCCTGGCGGCCGCGTATCAAAACGCCGATTTCGACAGTGGCGCCGAGGCTCGCCATGCCAGCGTCACCTATGCGGCGGAGATTCGGAAAATCCTCCCTCGCTTGCCCGATCAGATCGGCGCACTCGACATCGGGACCGGAGACGGGGCGTTTCTCGAAGAGCTCATCGATCTCGGATTTCAGAATGTGGCGGGCGTGGAGCCTTCTGAAGCGCCCTATTCCGCCGCGAAGCCGGAGATCCGGGACCGGATCCGTAAGGGACTGTTCCGCGCGGAAGACTTTTCGGCCGGGTCATTTTCACTGGTGACCTGCTTCCAGATCATGGAACACGTTCCGGAGCCATTGGCGCTGGTTCGCGCGGCGCGTTCCCTGCTGAAGCCCGGGGGCGCGCTGGTTATTGTGGCGCACAATCGCGAAGCCGCGTCGGCCCGGATCCTGGGTTTCAAGTCTCCCATATTTGATGTCGAGCATTTGCAGCTCTTCTCTCCGGACACCGCACAGGACTTGCTGAAGCGCGCGGGGTACCGCGACGTGAGTGTCGCGCCGTTGTGGAATCGCTATCCGCTGCGCTACTGGATGAGGGTTTCCCCGCTGCCCATGGCGATGAAGCGTCTCGCGGAAAACTCCAGTTGGGGGAGAAGGCCGGTTTCTCTGCCTGCCGGAAACCTGGTTTGCACCGGCTACCAGGAACGCGCTCACTGAGCAGGCACTCTTACCGCAGCGCCTGCCGCGCGGTCTCCACGATATGCGCCAGGTCCAGGCCGTGTTTGCGCCAGCGGTTCGGTTGAGATCCGCTGGTGCCATCGGGCGAGGTGCGCACGCCCAGCGGCCAGAGCCTGCAATCCAACCGGTGCGAGGCGATCACGGACGCGGCAAGAGCTCCCAATCCGCCGGAGAGAGTGTGGGCCTCTACGGTAATCGCGTGCGGGACCTTGCTTAGCAAATCCGCCAGGTCCTCAACAGGGTCCGGATGGAAATTCGAAACCACCGCCACACTGGCTCGAATGCCTTCCGCGGCAAGCTGGTCGGCCGCCGCGATAGCCTCGGTTGCGATCGAGCCCATGGCCACGATCGCCAGGTCGGCGCCATCGCGCAACACTTGCGCGCGCCCAAGCTCAAAGCGCCCGTCCAGATCGCGGACAAAGAGGCGGTCGTCTTTCCCCAGGCTGTAGTAAACCGGCCCGGGCTCGGAAGCGGTGCTTCGCACAGCCGCTGCCGCCTGCCCAGGATCCGCCGGAACGACAATGGTCAACCCGGGTAAAGTCCGCAGCACGCCGATGTCTTCGACGGCGTAATGCGTCGGTCCGGCATGGCCGTACTCGAACCCCATTCCCATGCCGACGATTCGCACCGGCAGGCGATGGAGCACCGGACCGTTGCGGATGAACTCATACGGTCTCAGCGACGCGAAGGTGGCGATGGAGTAGACATACGGGATCAAGCCTGCTTCCGCCATACCCGTGGCAACGCCGACCATATTCTGTTCCGCGACGCCGCAGTTGAGAAAGCGCTCCGGCAGACGTTGGCGGTATCCTTCCATGACCATGTAGCCGAGGTCACCGGTCAACAGGAGGATACGATCATCGTGAGAGGCCAGATCGCCAAGGGTATCGATAAACGCCTTGCGCACTAAGCGTCCCCCAGCCCGCCCATGGCGATTTCATATTCGGCATCGCTCATCGGCAGGTAGTGCCAATTGATGGGTTGCACGCCGAGGTGCTGCTGCGTGAGCGCGACACCTTGTTCCATGAACCACACGCCCCGGCCGAAAACGGTCTGAGCGAGAAGGACGCGCGGCCGTCCGGTGCCCGGCTGATTCAGCGCCTCGGCCAGCGCTTCGACCGAGTGGCCGTCGACTTCCCTCGCATCCCAGCCAAACGCCTCCCAACGCTGCGCGTAGTTGCCCATATCGCAAACGTCGCGCGTCAGGCCATAGGCCTGTTGTCCGTTGATGTCGGCGATCAGGGTCAGATTGGAGAGGCCGTGGTGCGCGGCGAACATGGCTGCTTCCCACACCGATCCCTCATTGCATTCGCCGTCGCTGATGAGACAGTAGACCCGCCTGGTGGAGCCCTGGAGCCGCGCCGCCAGGGCCGCGCCGGCCGCTATGCTCGGTCCCTGTCCCAGCGATCCGGTGGAAAAATCGACACCAGCAAGAACCGATTCCGGGTGCACCCCCAGCGTGCTGTCGTCGCCGCAGAACGTGTCCATCTGCGCGCCGGTGACCCAGCCTTTCATATGCAGGGCCGCATACAGTGCCAACGCCGCGTGGCCCTTGGAAAGAATAAAGCGGTCTCTTTCCGGATGATCCGGACGTTCGATCCGCAGGACACTCCCATACAGGAGCGCACAAAATCTCGACGACGGAAAGACAAGAACCGATATGCCCGACGTTTGCCCGCTTGGACTGGCTTAAAATGATGCGGCGCATCTGGGTGGGATTCAGGGCTGCGGGCTGGGATGACGGCAAGCCTGGGACCGATGACGGCGACAACACTAGAGCTCAGAGTAACACGCGCTGGTCCGCAGACGGCGCTCGACATCAAAATGTCGGCAAAATGCCGGCAAAATGCGGACAAATGCGGGATGGATTCGGGGGCACGTCAAGTGGCGGCAGGCTCGGGGTTTTCGAAATTACAGAACGAACCCAAGGCGGTATCCGGCCGCGCGGATTGCAACAGGAGCAACTGCTTTAAAGCCTTGTCATAAGTGCGGTTGAGAGATCCTTCGTAACGGATGAGGAGGGTCAGGCTGTTGCCCACATTACTGAGCTTTTGAAACACGAAGGCCAGGCGATCGTCTTGCCCGGTTCCGTTGAACTGATGGTCGATCTCGTCGCGTCTCCGGACCATTTCGAGGTCAAACAGGTGGGCTTCGATGGCGAGCAGGCGGCGAAGACGCCAACGGGCGATGGCCATGACCTCGACCAAGTCGGTTTCGACGGCGGTCCGAGGCTGGAACTGGTTGATGAAGTCGGCGCGGAGAAGCTGGAAATACTCGGGGGATTCGCCGGGAAGAAGGATGGAGGCGACAGCGAGGCCATGACGGCGGCTGTTGGCGGCGGAGTAGGCTTTCCCTTCTGGGGTGACGGGTCCGCGAGACTTGGCGCCGTTGACGCGAGCGGTTTCGCTTTTGAGGGCAGAAGACATGCAGTTGAACTCCGCTCTAAGGATAGAGACGAGGGGCGCGGAGGGCGGAGCGCAAGGGGCGGGAAGTGGTTGGAACGATTGGAAGGAAAAGAATGAGAAAGCGGGTGATGGGGCGGCGTCCGACATGATTTCGAATCAGGAGGATGGACCAAGACGCGCCCGAAGCAACCGGCAACCGATGCCGACGGGGCGTTCGCATTTGCAAAAATTGAGAAAGCCGCAGGCGATTCACGGCGTCAACCTCAAGAAACGTCGTGGGCTCCAAGAAGATCCTGCCGGCGGCTTAAAATCGTTGCTCAGTACCGTCTAAAAAGGAAGAATCGAATGAAGAAAGATCATCGCGGAATGAATCCGGCTTCGAGGCCAAGCGGCGACGGGTGCGTGGAATGCCTGGCGTCAGAGAAAGGCTGGTGGTTTCACCTGCGCCGGTGCGCGGAGTGCGGGCACATCGGATGCTGCGACAGTTCGCCGAGCCAGCATGCATCCAAGCACGCGGAGTCGACCGGGCATCCGATCATTACCAGCTTTGAGCCGGGCGAGGACTGGTTTTACGATTACCGGACGCAGGGGATGACCGAAGGCGCGGAGTTGCCGCCGCCACACGCGCATCCGAAGAGTCAGCCTGTTCCGGGACCCGCGGGAAGAGTGCCAGGCAACTGGGAATCGCTGCTGAACGAGTAGCAACGCCGCCGCGGATTATGTCGCGGAGAGTTCCGAATGGATGGAGGCTTGCTTTAGCGATTCACGCGAGATAAGCGCAACTTACGAGGAGATTGAGGAAATGCTTGCCATTCGAGTGGCCGATTCCGATCCGTCTGGTGTCGTAGTGGACGATGCGGCCGTGCAACCGAAGCCGGGGCCGGGCGAAGTGCTGGTTCACGTGACTGCCGCCGGAATCATTCCTACCGAGCTCTCGTGGTATCCAACCAGCCACCAGAAAGACGGCAAGCCTCGATCCGGCGCAATCCCGGGACACGAGTTCTCGGGAGTGGTCGCCGAAGTAGGTGAAGATGTGGGGCACCTTGCGGTCGGTCACTACGTTTTCGGAATGAATGATTGGTTTTCGGAGGGGGCCATGGCGGAATATTGCACCGCGCCGGTATTCGCGATCGCTCCGAAGCCGAGCCGCTTGAGTCTGACTGAGGCGGCTTCGGTGCCGATCAGCGCGCTTACGGCCTGGCAGGCGCTATTCGATCACGCCAAGCTGCGCCGCGGGCAATCGATCTTGATTCACGGTGGAGCAGGGGCGGTCGGGGCGTTCGCGGTACAGCTGGCGCATCTGTTTGGCGCGCACGTAACGACCACCGCTTCGTCTCGCGATCACGACTACGTGCGGCACTTGGGAGCCAGCCAGATCATCGATTACCAGCGATCGAAATTCGAGGACGTGGTGAAAGACATGGATATCGTCTTCGACACTGTCGGCGGGCAGACACTGGCGCGGTCGTGGAGCGTTCTGAAGCCTGGAGGCCGAATGGTGACGGTGGTATCGAGCGAAGAAGATGCAGCAGACCCGCGGGTTAAGGACGCTTTCTTCATAGTTGAAGTGAATCAGAAGGAACTGGTCGAAATCGCACGCCTGATCGATGCCAGCCAGCTTCACGCGGCGGTCGATTCGGTGGTTCCGTTGGTGCAAGCGCCGGATGTGTACTCGGGAAAAACCCGGCGGCGGGGCCACGGCAAGATCGTCGCCGCCGTCGCGGAGATCTACGGGTGAAACGCGATGCGGGAGGAACCGCCGTCAAGAAGGATCTCCTCGCGAAGAATTTTTGGCTACGGGAATGCAGAAGTTCGGGTAGGACGCCTGGTGCGCTTCCAAAACGTTGACCATTGAGAGTCGCTTCCAAATGTCGCACCAGGCGCGGGGTTGGGCCGCGACGGAATCCGGACAAGAGAGGGTCCAATGACCAAGACCTACGACGCCATTATCATCGGAACCGGTCAGGCTGGTCCGTTCCTGGCGGGGCGCCTGGCGGGGGCGGGGATGAAAGTTGCGATCCTGGAGCGCAAATTATTCGGCGGGACGTGTGTCAACACGGGCTGCATACCCACCAAGACCATGGTCGCGAGCGCGTATGCGGCACATATGGTCCGTCGCTCGGCCGACTTCGGAGTCGTTCCGGGTGGCGCGGCGAGCGTCGACATGAAGCTGGTCAAAGCGAGGAAGGACGGGATTTCGGGGCAGTCGAGAACCGGCGTCGAGAGCGGGCTGCGGGGTCTGAAAAACTGCACGGTGTACCAGGGACACGGGCGGTTCGAGTCGCCAACGGAGGTGAGCGTCGGGGCGGAGAGACTCACGGCGGGCCGGATCTTTATCAACGTGGGCGGACGCGCAGTGCTGCCTCCGATGCCCGGAATCGAAGAAGTCCCGTATCTTACCAACAGCTCCATGATGGACGTCGACTTTCTTCCGCGTCATTTAGTGATCGTGGGCGGCGGATACATCGGCCTGGAATTCGCGCAAATGTACCGCAGGTTCGGAAGTGAAGTCACGATTGTCGAGATGGGACCGTATCTGGCGCGCCACGAGGATGAAGATGTTTCGACCGCCATTCGGGAGATCCTGGAGCGCGAAGGCATCCAGGTTCGAACCAACGCGACGTGTATCGGTTTTTCGAGGCGCGGCGAGGAGATTCTGGTTCGAGTCGACTGCACCGACGGAGATCGGGAGGTAAGCGGGTCGCATGTCCTGATGGCGGTGGGACGACGTCCAAATACGGACGATCTGGGGCTCGCCAGCGCGGGGGTTGCGGTCGACAAACGCGGGTACATCGTGGTCGACGACCAGTTGCGGGCGAGCGTTCCGGGAATTTGGGCGCTGGGGGATTGCAACGGGAAAGGCGCGTTCACTCACACGTCCTTCAACGATGCTGAAATCGTCGCGGCGAATCTGCTGGATAACGATCCCCGCAAGGTCAGCGACCGGATCGTCACCTACGGCTTGTTTATCGATCCTCCGCTCGGGCGCGCGGGCTTGACGGAGACGGAAGTCCGCAAGAGTGGACGCCAGGCGCTGATTGGGCGGCGTCCGATGACGAAGGTTGGACGCGCGATTGAGAAGGGCGAGACGCAGGGTTTCATGAAGATCCTGGTGGATGCGCAGACCCACGAAATCCTGGGAGCCGCGATCCTGGGAACTGGCGGCGACGAGGCGATTCACTCGATTCTCGACGTGATGTATGCCAAAGCTCCGTACACGGTGATCCGGCGGGCGGTGCACATTCATCCGACGGTCTCGGAACTGATCCCTACCATGCTCGGGGACCTCAAGCCGCTTTAGGGCGCAGCCGCCGTGCCGGGGAATAACAGCTGAGGGCCGAAGCCGGCCGCATCGTTAAGCTCTGAGGGGTGTCAAACGAGAGCCCCAGACCTCTATCCACGATCAATTCGCTCCCGACCGTGAATGCGGATTCGTCCGAAGCCAGAAACAAGACCGCGCTTGCGATCTCGGCAGGCTTGCCGAAACGTCGCTGCTGGGAACCCGAGCGCTATCCCTGGCCGACGCGGCGATCTTTTGTGGATTCGCGGATCAGAGTCACCTCATCCGGGCCTTCACGGCCATCACAGGACTTAGTCCGGGCGAATGGCGGCGCGCGAATGCGATTCGATCTTCGTGTAGGCGGCGAACCACCTACAGCGTCGGTTCCCGCCCCGGCTCGTGAACCTCGGCGGCATGCTCGTCTTTGATTTCCTCCCAATGGAAGTTGGGCGGCGGCGCGGCGACCCGGCTATGGCCTCCGCCGGCAACGGAGCGGATCAATTTCCTGGCAACCAGGTCTTTCACGAATAGCCGGGCATCCTCGGGTCCCCAACCCATTTTCTTGCTCACTTCGTGGATCGGTTTGTTATAGCAATCGTGCACGACGCCGCATCCTACCAGGATGTCGATCACGTCGCGTTCTTGGGCAGTCATCACTTCCACTTGAACACGATACCGTTGAGGATCGCAATTGTGCGTTCGCTTCACGGCGCCTCTTGGCGTGTTATACTCCCTGGTCGTTCGAGCCGTCGCCATACCGAGGTTTTCATGCGCACATTTCATCGTTTGACCGCGATTTCGATCGCGACTACCGTCCTACTCTTGAAGCCGCTCGCTTCCGCTCCACCCGAGGTGCCGTCGTACCAACAATTCCTGAGTCCGGCGTCGCCGCAGGAAGTGGTGGCCGCGCGAAAGGTGGACCGGATCGCCTGGGTGGATTATGCCGAAGGCAAGCGCAACGCCTACACCGCGGCGGCGCCCGCTGTTCGCGCCCGTGCGGCTGACGAACTTCACTGAAAGACGACGGCATCATGATGTCGGAGATCAGGATTTCGGACGACGGCAGCACGGTGGTGTTCCTGCGCGGCGAGGCGCCGAACCGCGAGGGCTGGTCGCCGAATCCGATCGGCCGACCCGAACGGGCCGGAGCACGCGATCTGGGCGGCGCGCACCAGCGGCGCGGGCGGCGCGTGGCGAGTGGTGGATGCGGCGAATCCCGAACTCGCGCCGGATGGCAGCTCGATTCTGTTCGTCAAGGACGGGCAGATCTATCGCGCGAAACTCACGCCGGTGAAGCCGGCCAGCGAAGTGGATCGCGGCGAGAAGGCCGTTCATCACCGAGTGGGGCGTGCAGAGCGAGCCGAAGTGGTCGCCCGACGGCCGCAAGATCGCGTTCGTCAGCACGCGCACCGATCACAGCTTCATCGTGGTGTACGACGTGGCGACGCGGTCGCGTGAAGTACATGTCGCCGAGCGTGGACTTCGACACGACGCCGATGTGGCTGCCCGACAGCAAGCACCTGATCTTCATGCGGCGGCCGGGCCTGCCGTTCGGGCAGCAGGCGCAGCAGGGCGGGCGGCGGAATCGGTCTGCCGAGCGGACCGGCGCGCGGCGCGGCTGCCGCAGCGCCCGGCGGCGTCGCGGCGCGGCAGGCGGCGGCGGACGCGGCGCGCGGCCGCGGCGGCGATCAGGCGCGGCGCCGGCAGCTCCGCCGGTGGTCAACAACTCGCCCGGGCCTGATGCGCGCCACCTTCAAAGGCGGCTACACGCTCGCGTTCTACAAAGCCGACGTCACCACCGGCGACGCGCAGGAGACCTGGCACAACCAGCCCAACGATGCCATCGTCGCGAACGTCGGGAACGTCCGCACCTGGCGGGCGATCTGCGTCATCTTCCAGTTCGGTGGTGGCGCGGCGGACGCGGCGGCAGAGGCGGACGCGGCGGCGCGGCGGCGGCGGCCGCCGAAACGCCCGCAGCGACGCCGGAGGCCGACCGGCGCCGGCCAGTGGACGAATGGGATCGCTACTACGCGCTCAACGTCATGGATTCGTCGGCGCGTCCCGTGCTGCTGACGACCACCGACGGGCTGATCGAGAATCAGACGTCGGTCGCGCTCTCGGCCGACGGCAAGACGTTCTACTACTGCACCAACGCCAAGGACATCGAGCGGCGCCACATCTGGGCGGTGCCGGTGACCGGCGGCACGCCGGTGCAGATCACGACGGGCGAGGGCGTGGAGACGTATCCCGGCGCCGCTCGCCTCGGGCAAGTATCTGGCGACGCTGAGCGCCAGATTGGAACATGCCGCAATCGCTGGGCGTGTGGAAGATGGGGCCGACGGACCGGCGGCAGCGCCGCCGCAGAAGATCGTCTTCCCGACGTCGCGGCCGGGCTTTCCGATGGACGCTGCACGTGAAGCCGGAGATCGTGATCACCAAGGCCGCCGACGGGCTGGAGATTCACAATCAACTCTTCCTGCCGAAGGACCTGAAGCCGGGCGAGCGGCGGCCGGCGATCGTCTTCGTGCACGGCGGACCGGTGCGGCAGATGATGCCCGCCTATCACTACATGCAGTTCTACCACTGGGCCTACGGCATCAATGAGTGGCTGGCGAACCAGGGCTACGTCGTGATGTCGATCAACTACCGCAGCGGCGTCGGCTACGGCCGGTCGTTCCGCACGGCGCCCAACACCGGCGGCGCACGGCAACAGCGAGTATCAGGACGTGGTGGCCGGCGGCAAATATCTGCAGACCCGGCCCGATGTCGATCCCAACCGCATCGGCATCTGGGGGCTGTCGTACGGCGGCCTGCTGACGTCGCAGGCGCTGGCGCGCAACTCCGATATCTTCAAAGCCGGCGTCGACCTGGCGGGCGTGCACCTGTGGGGCAGCTCGCTCGATCCCGAAGTCGGTCTCGTATCAAGTCGTCGACGATCGGCGCGATCGACGGCTGGAAGTCGCCGGTGCTGCTGATCCAGGGCGACGACGACCGCAACGTGGCGTTCCAGCAGATGACCGGCCTGGTGCAACTGCTGCGCCAGCGCGACGTGTACTACGAGCTCATCGTCTTCCCGGACGACGTGCACGAATCGCTGCTGCACAGCCGGTGGATCTACACGCTCGGCCGCATGGAGACGTTCCTGCACAAGTTCCTGGGAGAGCCGGCACCGGCGAGCGGCAATCGATAACCTCGCCCGGCCTTTCGTGCAACTAACCTCGACATTTCTCGAAGATTCAGGCGAGAAAAATTTGCCGGATCGCGCGCTTTGTGACAGGATTGATGTTTCCGTCTGCACGAATTGCCGGAATCCACTAAGGAGAGTTAATCGATGTTTCGAAGCAGAACTCAGATGCGCCTCAGGCATGTCGCCGCGCTAGGTGTGCTCGCGCTGCCGATCCAGATGCTGGCTGCCACGCTTTGCGTCAATCCTGGCGGGAGCGCCGGTTGTTCCGCGACCATCGGCGCTGCGGTTTCCGCCGCCAAGGCCGGCGATCAAATCGTCATCGCCCCCGGCGAGTACGCCGAGATGGTGACGATCGGGCAGTCCGTATCGCTGATCGGAGCCGGGGATGGAGCAACCTTGATCAACGCCAAGGGGCAGCCGAACGGAATCCTGATCGACGGTCTCAACAATCCCGGCCTGAACAACGTTCTGGTAACCGGAGTGACGGTCACGAACGCGAACTTCGAGGGCATTCTGGTGGCCGGGGCATCGTATGTCACCCTCTCTGAAAATCACGTCACCGGGAATAATCAGGGCCTGAACACGTCGGCGGGAATGTGTCCGGGAATTCCCACGTTTGAAACCAATGAGGCGATGGATTGCGGCGAAGGCATCCACCTGATGGGGACGAATCACGTAACGGTTGCCGGGAACAACGTGGATCTGAATTCCGGCGGGATCCTGGTGACGGACGAAATCGGCCAGTCGCACGATAACCTCATCACGTCGAATTCGGTCCACGACAACCCGTTCGCATGCGGCATCACGATGGCGTCGCATCCGCCGAGTCCGCAATCGACGTCGAAATTGCCTTTCGGTGTTTTCAACAACACGGTGTCCGGCAACAATTCCTTTAACAACGGCCTGGGCGCGCGGGGCGCTGGAGCAGGTGTCGGAATTTTCGCTCCCGGACCCGGGAACCTCAACTTCGGCAATCGTATTATCGGGAATACGCTACGCAACAATGGACTGCCGGGCGTCACCATTCACAATCACGCCGCGCCGCCGGGAGCCCCGGGGATCAACCTGAACGACACGGTGATCGCCGGCAACACCATTTCCGGCAATGCCGCCGATACCGCCGATGCGGCCACGCCCGGAACCGCGGGCATCAATATCTTCAGCAACGCCGGCGTATGGGGAGTGCAGATCGCGGGCAACAACATCAGTAATGAAGCCAACGGCGTGGTGATCAACACGGTCGGCGCATTCGAAGTCCATTTCAACAATCTGAACGGCACGACGTCCGGTATCGTAAATCTCGGGCAGGGCGCAATCGATGGCAGCATGAACTACTGGGGATGCTCGGGCGGACCGGGAGCCACCGGATGCGGAGCTGTGAAAGGCTCGGCGGTCACGTCGACTCCTTTTCTAGCGGCGCCGGCTCGCACGCCGCGATAGATACGGCAATTCGGGATAGCGCACGGAGACGCGCGCTACCACCGAGATAAATGAGACCGCCGCCACGATATCCGCGATTTTGGTATGCTGGCTGACCGAAGGTAACCTCCCCCATGAAGGTCATCGTCCGCAGTTCGTCGTTACTGTTTTTCCTGGTGAATCTATTGCTGGGGCTTCGGATCCAACGCAAGGGACTCACGCGAACCCGAACTCCCGCGCCATAGAGCCGGTCAGGTGAACGCCTCAGGTCGGTAAACGAACAGGCCATCGCCGCAAAGGTACACGCGCTCCATGGACCGGATCGGTCCACAGGCGTTTAATGGGTCATGGCCCGATGCAATTCCTGTAATGGCGTGATCACCCGGCAAGACGTCCACTGTTATGTTTGTGGAGAGCCCGTGCCTGGAGCGGCTCGCCGCAACCGGCTCTTTCGCTTCCGGTTCTGGAGGAAGCCTGCGTCAGACGAGCAGAATCACGTCAATACCCGATACTTCGAACCCGCGCACACCCAGCGCGTTCTGGCCGAACGCTAACCCGCGACCGGCATCCGCCGAAAGCTCCGTTCAGATGTGGAGCAAGCCTTTGAGTATGACTCCCGCCACCATTCCGCAGGCGATCGCCACCGCCCGCCCTTTCCAGGTAGCTCTGCGGCGCGACACCGAAGAATTGGTGAACTCACACCCGCACGCGTCGCAATAGGGCGCTTCGGAAATGGTCGTGGTACGGCACTGACGGCATTCCTGTCTCATGGTTCGATTGTCTGCTTTGAATTCGACTTAGGAATGCCCCGAAATGACTATTGGAACGTACTAAAGGGGCTATCTGTATCCACGCTGTTCGGAGCGGCATAAGCGTGGGTAAGGTTGCGCGAGATTACCCAGGGATGTGCGGAATCGCGCACTCGAAATTCCGGGATTTAGAAGCCTGCCGCGCGCGCATTGTGGGACGGGCGGCGAATCCGGGGCTTACCGGCGCTCCGGGGTGTAAGCTTGATCGGCTCCTGGCGACAGGCGGTCCACACAAACCCAAAGCTCTGGCGGAGTTCGCGCTCATCGAGCGGCAGGCGTAAGGCATGAAACGCGCCGCCTTCGGCGAGTTGCGGCCAGTCGATCGCGTCGGAAAAGCGGTGGCAGGCGATGGGCAGCGCGGTGGGCGCCGCTTCCCGGACCGATTTAAGGGCCTCATTCCATGTTAAGCCGAACGTGTAGGGCTCGAACAATACCGCGACAAGTTTTCGCTGGCAATGCAAATCTCGCAGGTGTCCGAAGCCGTCGGCCTCTTCGAGCGACCAGGGGAATCGGACGATCGCGTTGTCGAGTGCGTGCGATGCGAGATTGCCAAGCAGGATTAGAGTGCCGTTAGACATGGGGTACAATTCCAGGTGCAATTCGAGCGCCATTGGCCCGCGTAAGTCTGACAGAGTCGCGGAGGGTTCGAGAGAATGCTGGAACACGGATTGCAGGTCCCAGTCCGAGGGTGCGCCATGAAGATCTTCGAGAATCTGTTTCCAAAGAAACAGGCCGGTACGCAGTCGGCGGAGGACGCGAAGTACAGCCATGCCTCGCCTATCGGCGAGCGGCTGGCGGCGGAGTTCGCTTTTCTTGAGGAAATCGAGTTTCAGCGCAACTTTCGGGGAGACCCGACGTATCGCAAATCCACCGAGGAACGGATCGTCTGGCGCGAACTGTTCGACCTGGAACTGCAGGAGCTGGACCAACAGAATCTGCTGCACATGCAACAGATCCGGTAGCCGAGCGCTTTTAACGGGATAGAGCTTCGCCGGTCTGGCTCGCGGCGGTCTTCGAGAGCACCGGCACTTTCGCGTCGGGTGTCAGCGGAGGACGGCGCTTATGCCACTCGGTGGCTTGTTCATACGCGTGGGCCAGCGAGAGCACGTTCATTTCTCCCAGGCTCGGACCACTGATTTGCAGGCCGATGGGCAGGCCGGACTTTGAAAACCCACAGGGCACGGTGATGGTGGGCAGGCCGTAATCGTCGAGCGACCGGGTGTTTCCGGGCTCGGGATGACGGGGCCGGCCGCTGGCGAGGCGGTCGAGCTCTTCCTCGATGGTCCAGGGCAGATGGCGGATGGTGGGCGTGATCATCAGGTCCACGTTCTGCTTTTCGAAGACCTCCGCGTTGACGGTACGGCGGAGGAGCCGCAACTGGCGCCATTCGCGAATGTAATCGACCGCGCGGGCTCCGCCATTCGGTCCGCCGGCGGCCGGAGGGGCGGTCCCAATGCGATCGACGAAACCGTTACCCAGGGCTTCGCGATAGACTGCGCCTTCGCTCCCGGCGCCGGTTCCGAGGAGGTTCGGCATGGCGATTTCCCGCGATCCTTGGGTCAGTTTCGCGAGTACGGCGATGGCTTCGTCCATCGCCTGCGCGATTTCGTCGTCGAGACCGTCGAAGAACATGGGCGGGATTCCGAGTCGAAATGCCGACACCGGCGCGCCGATCGCCTTGGAATAATCGGGCACCGGATAATCGATGCATTGCAGATCCAGGCGATCGTAGCCCGCGATGTGCTGGAGTACCAGAGCGGCATCCTCCACGGTCCGGGCGATGGGCCCGCAGTGATCGAGCGACCAGGTCAAGGGAACGATGCCGCGAATGCTGACGCGTCCGTAGGTCGCCTTGAAGCCGACGACGCCACACATCGCCGAAGGAGTACGAACGGAGCCTCCCGTATCGGTGCCTAGCGCGGCATAGCAATTATCGGTCGCGACGCCGGCCGCGGAGCCGCCGGAAGATCCGCCGGCGATCATTTCCAGGTTCCAGGGATTGCGCACCGGTCCAAAATAGCTGACGGCGGAGGTGGCGCCCTGCGCGAAGATGTGCATGTTGCACTTGCCGATGAGCACGGCTCCCGCGGCGCGCAAACGCCGGGTCACTTCCGCGTCTTCGGTGGGGACGTTGGCTTCGAGGGTCTTGCTGGCGGCGGTGGTCCTGACACTGGCGGCGTCGATATTGTCTTTGAGGCCGATGGGAATGCCGTGCAGGGGGCTGCGGAATCGTCCGGAGCTCTGCTCTTTTTCGAGCATCTTCGCCTGCGCGAGCGCCTGCTCCTTCATCACGGTGATCCAGGCGTCGGTTTTGGGATTGAAGGTCTTCATGCTGGCGAGGCAGGCCTCGGTCAGCTCGACCGGCGAAGCTTTTTTCGACCGGATGAGGTCCGAAGCCTGTTTCAAGCTGAGCGCGGGTAGATCGCCGGTGGGCGCGGCCCAAGTCCGGCGAGAGGCAGCGGCGGCCGCGATGCCGGCGGCCATAAAATCGCGACGGGAGAGATTCGGCATCGGCTTATCCTCCCGTCTGCTCCGATGCCGCTTTAGATAACGGGGGCACCTTGGTATCGGGTTGTAATGGCGGCCGGCGTTTATGCCACTCGGTGGCTTCGCTGATAGGCCTGGGCGAGGGCCAGTACATTCGCCTCGCCGAAGGAAGTCGCGGCGATCTGCAATCCGACGGGCATTCCGTCGCTCGAGAAACCGCAAGGGATACTGATCACCGGCAGTCCATATCCATTAAAGGGACGGGTATTTTCCTCGGGATCGGGTTCGGAGCGCGGTGCGTTTCCGGCCGCGGCAGCGGGCGTGGCGGGCGCGCTGGGACCCCGGCCTCCTCTGCCGCCGCCACCTGGGGGGACCAGCGATTCCTCGATGGTCGGAGCCGCGTGACGCATGGTCGGCGCGACCAGGATTTCAACATTCTGTTTCTGAAAGACGTCCTCATCGACGGTGCGCCGCACCAATTGCAGGGCGCGCCAGCCGCGAATGTAGTCGACCGCCTTGGCCGCGTCGGCGCTGGCGGGAAACGCGCGAGCGGTAGCAGGCTCATAGCCGCCGCCGTTCACGCCGCGCAGATTTTCATGATAGGCGGCGATCTCGGCGTTCACGCCGGCATGCAGCAGGCTGGGCATGCTGACTTCGCGAGAGCCTCGCGTCAGCTTGTTCAGCACCGCGATCGCCTCCTCCACGATGCGCGCCACTTCGTCGTCGAGATGATCGAAGAATTGGGCGGGAACGCCGATGCGGAAATTCGCGACCGCCGCGCTCATGCCTCGCGAATAATCGGGGATTAAATGATCGACGCTGTCGATATCGTCGACGTCGTAACCGGCGATCTGCTGGAGCACCATGGCGGCATCTTCCACTGTTCGCGCAATGGGTCCGCAGTGATCGAGAGACCAGGCAAAGGGCACGATGCCGCGCAGGCTGACTCGTCCATAGGTCGGCATCAGGCCGGCGACGCCGCAATAGGCCGCGGGCGTACGGATCCCGCCCGTCGCGTCGGTACCGAGAGCGGCGTAGCACTGATTCATCGCGACGGCGGCCGCGGATCCGCCCGAAGGACCGCCGGCGACGCGTTCCAGATTCCAGGGATTGCGGACCGGTCCCCAATAACTGACCGCGGAGGTGGCGCCGGCATCGAACTCGTGCATGTTGCACTTGCCGATCAGAATCGCGCCCGCCGCCTTCAGCTTGCGAACCACTTCGGCATCTTCGGTGGGAAATCGATATTCGTAAACCGCGCTGCCCGCGGTGGTCCGCACGCCCACGGTGTCGATGCTGTCCTTCAGACCGATGGGAATCCCGTGCAGAGGACTGCGGAACGCGCCGGAGGCCTGCTCCTTTTCGAGAGCCTTGGCTTGCATAAGGGCCTGCTCGCGCATCACGGTGATCCAGGCGTCGATTTTCGGATTGTAGGTCTTGATGCGATCGAGGCACGCTTCGGTCAGCTCCACCGGGGAGACTTTTTTCGAGCGGATGCGTTCGGAGGCTTGTTTAAGGGTCAGACCGGACAGCTCGTCCGCGTTGCCGGTGTCGGCGAGAAGGGCCTGCGCGGCGAGGGCTCCGCCGGCCACCGCGGCCAGGCATTCCCGCCGGGAAGAGTTTGGCATGAATCGTTGTACCGCGTCCTCTCGCGGCATGTCAATGGAGGCGATGCCGTAGCTGTTCCAGCATTTCCTGGCCGCGCGGATCGGGCTTGAGCCGCAAGGCCGTTTCGAGTTCCGCCATCGCGCCGGATTCGCTGCCGGGGACCTTAAGAAGAGCCATGGCCAGGTTGTAGTGCGCCTCCGCGAAATCCGGCCGCAAGCGGATCGCCTGCCGATACTGATCGATCGCTTCCGGCAATCTTCCCGGCATCATCGACAACACGCTGGCCAGGTTGTTGTGCGCTTCGGGGTAATCGGGGCGCAGTCGCAGCGCTTCCTGATATTCGGCAACCGCATCGGCGAAGTGCTCCGGCGATCGCGAATACACCGTCGCCAGGTTGTAGTGCGCTTTCGCGAGCGTCGGGTCCAGGCGAATCGCGGCCTGCCACTCCACGATCGCGTCGGGAATCCTGTCTGGCGTCGCGGCCAGCATATTGCCGAAGTTGTAATGGGCTTCGGCATTGTCCGGGGAAAGGTTCAGCGCCGATTCATACTGAGCGATCGCGTCCTGGGTCCTGCCGGGCATCCTGGCCAGCGCATTTCCGAGATCGACGTGAACGTTGGTCAGGTGTGTTTTGGGAGCGTAATCCGGCCGATCTCGCAGCGCGGCCTGGTATTGAAAGATGGCTTCGGGAAGGCGGCCGGGAATTTGCGCCAAGGCTATCCCGAGATTCGCATGAGCTTCGGCGTAATCCGGCCGGATTCGCAAGGCCGCTTCAAACTGCGGGATCGCATTGGCCACATCCGAGCGCTGGAGCAACAGGCTGCCGAGATTGTTATGGGGCCGCGCGCTGTCGGGATAGGCGTCGATGGCGCTGGTCCACAGGCTGGCGCTGTCGTGCCAGTCGGCATTGCGGGCGTAGGTTCGCAGGCCGAATGCAAGGCATACGATACTCGCCGCGACCCATTTCCAGGAAGGCTGGACCTTTATTTCGCGGACCGCGATCACCAGACATCCGGCGAGTCCCACGGCGGGCAGGTACATGAAGCGCTCCGCCATGATGCTACCGATGGTCAGCAGGATATTGGCCGTCGGCGCGAGCGCGATAAAAAAGAAGCCGAGAAAGAAGAACAGCGACGGACTGCGGCGTCGCCAACGGATGGCCAGTGTCGCCATCGTGGCACAGATCGCGAACGCGATGACGGCCTGCGCGTCCGGCCAGGTCCAGGGTTTCCATCCGAACAAGGGCACGGCGTTGAAGGAATAATCCGCGGTCAGGCGCGCGGGCCAGATGAAGAGCCACAGGAATTTGCCGATCACCTGAACGGCGGTGATTTTGGCGGTCCAGAATCCGGCTGCGGCCAGGGGATTTTCGCTGGATGGGATCACCAGTTGGGAATGCAATTGCGCCCGCAGCAGGAAGAATACGCCGAAGGGGACGGCGGTCGCCAGGTATGGAAGGACGCGACTGCGCCAGGATTCTGTTCGCGGCCATGCGACGTCATACAGGAGCATCGCCGCAGGCAGGATCGCGCCGCTTTCTTTAGAAAAAAGCCCGATCGCCTGGGCTGCCATTAAAGCCGCCAGCCAGGCGATTTTCCTGTTTCCCGCGGCGGAAATCGAGCGCAAATAGCACAACAGGCCGGCGAGAACTCCGAACCCGGCCAACAGATCGGCACGCCCGACGATGTTGGTCACCGATTCGGTCAGCAAGGGATGCACTGCCCAGATCGCGGCGATCGCAAAGGCGCCTTCGGGCAGCAGGACGGTGCCGAGCGCGTATACCAGGGCGATATTCAAACCGTGCAGAGCGAGATTGACGGCGTGGTAGCCGGGGACGTCCGGTCCCTCGCCCAGAATCGCGTAATTAAACAGATAAGAGAGAGTCGTGAGGGGCCGGTACAGGCCGGAATCCGGGTTATCGTACCAATAACCCGAGGTGAAAATACGAGCCGCGGCAGCGGTGGATGCCTCGCGAATTCGTGGATCGTGGCCGATAATCGACGCATTATCGAAAACGAGGGCGGCGTCGAAGGAGTTGGAATAGGCGGCCAGCGCCAGGATCCATAACGCGGCGATCCGCCAGGCGTGCCGGAACCGGGTGGGGGTGGGCGCGACGGCGTTTTTGGCGCGGCCTTGGGGGTTTTGGATCTTCTTGGCCGGCACGAGCCATCATTATACCCGCATACCCGCAATGAAACGCCAAACAGAATGAATCGCTTGGGGAAGACCGGCAGGACTTTCGCATCCCCCGGTCTATTCCTCAATGTGACATTTAGTTGACAAGGAAGGCCTTTTGGGCCTAGGCTAACAATAACGCCTACTATGTGCACGGCAGTTGGGGTTTGCTACTGCCGGGGTTTTTGAGGTTGGGGATTTTTCGGTAAAAAAAAGATCGGCGGTGAATCGACTTCATCGCCCGGGGTTAGTTTAGCCGAACGGGAAGCAGTATTTAGAAAGGGAGTTGCATGCGAAATCGCATTCTATTGTTGTTTACTGCTCTGGCACTGGTGTGCTTGAGTACCACCAATGTGTTCGGGCAGGTCACCGCGACGGCGACGTTGCAAGGCACCGTCACCGATAAGACGGCGGCCGTGATTCCGAACGCCGACGTGACCATCAGCAACGCATCGACCGGGATGCAGCGCACGGAAAAGACCAACAACGCCGGATTCTACGTGTTCAACCTTTTGCCGGCGGGAATTTACGAAGTTCGTGTCGCGGTAAAGGGTTTCGCGACTGGCGTGTACCAGAATGTGGAGCTGGCGGTTGGCCGCAACACAACGGTAGACGCGCAGCTTTCGCCCAGCCAGCAGGCGGAGACGGTGACGGTCGAAGCGGCGGGCGCAGGTCTGGTGGATCTCCAGAAGACCGATGTCAGCACGCCGATTTCGCCGGCGCAGGTTGAAAATATGCCGCTCAACGGGCGCGATTTCGTCAACCTGGCGGTTCTCGCTCCTGGCGCGCACGCTGTGCCGTCTTACGATCCGACCAAGAACCGCATTGGCGTTTTCGCCACCAACGGCTCGAGCGGACGCAATGTGAACGTGACCGTAAACGGCATCGACGACAAGGACAACACGGTCGGCGGACCAGTGATGCAGCTTCCTCTCGAAGCCATTCAGGAATTCAATATCTCGACGCAGCGCTTTTCGGCGGCCAACGGACGCAGCGAAGGCGCGGCGGTCAATCTGATCACCAAGAGCGGCACCAACGATTTCCACGGCTCGATTTTCTTCCAGGACCGCGACCAGATATTCGATACCCTGAATTATTTCGAGCAGACCGCGCACGGCGGTTCGGGCACGAAGGCGCCGTTCAGCCGCCAGCAGTTCGGCGGATCCATTGGCGGCCCGATCAAGAAGGACAAGACGTTCATCTTCTTCGCCATCGAGCGCGACCGCGAGCTGACCAGCCTCAACGTCAGCGGCCCGGCCTACACCAACGCCCAGGCGCTGGCATCGCTTAAGTTGCCGTACTCCATAGCGGTTCTGCCGGAGCAGTCCCTTGGCACGCCTTATTATGACTGGCGCTACAACGGCCGCGTCGATCAGCGCATCAACGATAAGAACAACTTCTCGATGAGCTATTCGAATCAGAACAATCGCGGATTGAACGATCAGGCGAGTTCGAACAGCGACGGTTCGCAGACCAATTTCACGACGAACCAGTTGATCATCGCCAACGCATCCTTGAACTCGGTGATTTCGCCGAGCGTGGTCAATTCGTTTACGGCCGGCTACCAATACTGGAACAACCTGATCGACGCGACCTCGTTCGTGCCGAATCTGCAGTTCCCCTCGGGTCTTTCGACCGGAACCAATCCGAACGTGCCGCAGCAGAGCTATCAGCGCAAATGGCAGTTCAAGGACGATATCGCCATCAGCCACGGCGCCCACTCCTTCAAGATGGGCTTCGATTATCTGTGGGAGCCGCAGCTCGGTGGGTTCTTTGTGACCGATCCGACTCCCTCGATCGTGTTCTTCGACGATCCGACCACCATTCTGAGCAATACCGCCAAGTACCCGCAGGGTCTGGCCACGCCGGGCGCGGTGCAGTCGATCACCCAGGCGACCACCGGCAATGCTTACTTCAACGAGCATGCCAAGTCGTTCGGCCTGTACCTTCAGGATGACTGGAAGGTGAACCGCCGGTTGACGGTCAACCTGGGCCTTCGCTGGGACAAAGATTACGGCCTGAACGGTGGCGACATACAGGCCACCTCGCGCGCCTATCTCGAGCTGAAAGCGATCAACAGCCCCTATGCCTACAAGCTGCCGGGCAACGACAATAAGGATTTCAGCCCGCGCGTCGGACTGGCCTACGATCTGACCGGCGCCGGAAAGCACGTCATCCGGTTCGGTTATGGTCTCTATTATGGCCAGACGTTCATCAACATCCCGCTGTTCATGGAGCAGCAGGCGAACAGCAGTCTGTTCACGACCCTGGCGTACACCAACAACGTGACGCCGGGCACGACCACCGGCACCTCCACCGCGCTGCCGAGCGGTCAGTTACTTCAGAACTGGCGCTTTGGTGTGGACCCGATTCCCCCGCAGGGAATCGGAGCGACGCAGTTGCCCACCGGTGCGACCGGCTTCATGGTCGATCCGAACTACCGCAATCCGTATAGCGAACAGTTCAATGCCGGCTACAGCTGGCAGATCACCGGCGATTCCGTGATCGAAGTCGAATACATCCACGAGTTGGGCTTGCACGAAGGCAAGACCATCGTCATCAACCCGACCATCGGTGGGGTTCGCAACACCACGGCTCCGCTGCAGGCGCTGGGTCTGCCGGTAGTCGGCGGTGTCCGCGACTCCATGTCCATCGGCCGCAGCGAATATGACGCGATGAACCTGTCCTACCGGAAGCGCATGACCAAGAACTTCTCGATCAACGCGAGCTACGTTCTGTCGCGCGCCATGGCGTACAACGGAAACGCGGCGGCCTTCGGCAATACGCCGACGGACGAGCTGAACTGGTTCGCGGGGCATGACTTCGGTCCGACGCCGGACGACCAGCGGCACAGCATCACCTTCAGCGGCATCTTCAACCTGCCTTTCGGCCTGAACTTCGCGCCGATTATGCAGTGGGCGAGCGGCCGTCCGTACAACCTCACCGAGGGCATCACCGACGTGTTCGGGTACGGCAGCGGCGTCGCGGCGACGCACGACGTCGTGCTCAACAGCGATCCGACCAACCTCACGGCGACCAAGAGCTATACGGCGACGCAGCTGCAGGCGTGCCTGGCAGCCGCCACCTGCCACCAGTTGCCTTACAACTACCAGCGCGGCGAGGATTACTTCCAGCTCGACGCGCGTGTCGGACGGAACTTTAAGTTTGGCGAAAAAGCCAAGCTCGAAGTCTTCTTCCAGGCATTCGATCTGACCAATCGCGCCAACTTCGGTATTTCGTACAACGCGAATATCCGCAGCGCGGCGTTCCAAACGCCGACCGGGTTCATCAGCGGAAACGGCGTGGTTCTGCCGAAATCTTTCGCGGGTGAATTTGGCGCGAAGTTTAGCTTCTAACATCGCAGTTTCGTGGAAAACGGGGCCGGGGCTTTTTGCCGCCGGCCCTTTTCCTTTTTAAAATGAAGACTCATGCCTCGACTGATACCTTCCCCTACGCGCATTCCCGTTCCCGGCAACAAGCTGATTGACGAATACGTCGGCTGCCTCAACTCCGCCGACCCGCGCGTCAGCATCGCGCACATGCGCAGTCCGGCTGGATGGTCGGAACCCGGGCAGCGGCCCGATTTCGACGAATTCACATTGGTCCTGAGCGGCTCTGTTCAAGTCGAGCACGAACGCGGGATAATGGAAGTTCCGGCAGGGCAGGCAGTGATCGCGCAGAAAGGCGAATGGGTGCGATACAGCACGCCGAACGGCGCCGAATATGTGGCCATCTGCCTCCCGGCGTTCACGCCAGACGGCGCGCATAGGGACGAATGAAACTCCGGCTCCACGAAAATTCGCTGCGCTTGAGATTGAGCAGGATCGATGTGGCGCGTCTGGTGGAGAAGGGCAGCGTGGAGGAAGCCGTTACATTCGCGGCGGCGGAACGTCTGTCATATAGGCTCCAGATGGGGGCCGTGGCGGTGGTGACCGCATCGTTCGAGCGAGGGTCCATCACGGTGACCGTGCCGGAGGTTCTGGCGAGCCGCTGGGCGGCAACGGACGAGGTTGGGATGGAGGCTTCCGATGGAGCCCTCAACATTTTGATCGAGAAGGATTTCGCGTGCCTGCATCACCCGGATGCGGACGCCGGGGCGACGTTCCCGAACCCCGCGGCAAAGGATCGCCGTAATGCCGAGGCTTGATTGACACTGTTCCGCCGCGCTGAGTACTATGTAGTGTTATTCGCAACTCACAAAGAGCATTCTCGCTCGTCCTGAGTAATTCTTATGATCAAAGTCGAAGGGCTGACCAAGCGATACGCCCGCAATGTCGCGGTCGACAACATCTCCTTTGAAGTAGAAAAAGGCCAGATTGTCGGATTCCTGGGCCCCAACGGCGCGGGTAAAACCACGACGATGCGCGTGCTCACCTGTTTTCTTCCGCCCACTTCCGGGACGGCGAACGTGGCCGGCTTCGACGTGCGTGGAACAGCCGATGGAGGTGAAGAAGCGCATCGGCTACCTGCCGGAAACGCCGCCGCTTTATCCGGAGATGGAGGTCGACGAATACCTGGAATTCGTCGGCCGCATCAAGGGCGTCCCGAGCCGCGATCTGGCGCGCCGGGTGCGGGAAGTCGTCGGAGAAATGCGCCGTCGCCGACGTCAGCAAAACGCTGATCGGGAAGCTTTCCAAGGGCTACCGGCAGCGCGTCGGGCTGGCGCAGGCGATCATCCACAATCCCGACGTGCTGATTCTCGACGAGCCGACCGCCGGCCTCGATCCGCATCAGATCATCGAAACGCGCGACCTGATCAAGGGCCTGGCCGGCGAGCACACCATCATTCTTTCGACGCACATTCTGCCGGAAGTGGAGCAGACCTGCGAGCGGGTCATCATCATCGCCAAGGGCAAGCTGGTGGCGACGGACACGGTGGAGAACCTCACCAGCCGGCTGCGCGGAGCCGAAACGGTGGCGGTGGAAGTGATGCCGCGCGACGGCCAGCTGGATCCGTCGAGCGGTGCAGGCGAGGCTGGAACAGGTGGCGGGCGTCAGCCGCGTGCTGCCGCAAGCGAACATCGCGACGGCAAGCTGCTATTTCACGGTGGAGAGCCTGGAGGGCCGGCACATCCGTCCGGGCCTGGCGCGCGCGGTGGTCGAAGCCGGCTGGAATCTGAATGAACTGCACGCCGTCGGGCTGAGTCTGGAAGAGATCTTCCTGGAGTTGACCGCGTCGCCTGAGCGATCCGACAGCAGAGCACGCCCCGGTGGAACCCGTCGCCGCGGAAACGGCAGGAGAATCGAAATGAACACACTCACCATCGGCCGCAAGGAACTGCAACAGCTACTTCCGTTCGCCGATCGCCTACGGCGTGATGGCGTTTTTCGCGCTGATCGCCGGATATTTCTTTTACGTCGCCGTGGTCTTCTTCGTCAGCCGCGGCATTGAAAGCTCGATGATGGGGCAAGCGATGCCGATGGACGTGAACGAATTCGTGATCCGGCCGCTGTTCTCGAACGTCAGCGTGATCGGGCTGTTCCTGATCCCGATGATCACCATGCGCCTGTTCGCCGAAGAAAAACGCACCGGCACCATCGAGCTGCTGGTGACGTCGCCGGTCCGCGACTTGGAAATCATTCTGGGAAAATGGCTGGCGGCGCTGGTTCTGTACGCCGCGATGCTGGGCATCTCGCTGCTCAGCATGGCTGATCCTGTTCGCCTACGGCAAGCCCGACTGGCGCCCGATCGTGGTCGGCTATCTCGGACTGCTGCTGCAGGGCGGATGCCTGCTGGCGATCGGAACATTCATCTCCACCTGCACCAAGAATCAGATCGTCGCGGGCGTGGCCGGCTTCGCGGTGTGCCTGCTGCTGTGGGTGCTCGACTGGGCTCAGTTCGTTCGGGACCACGGTCACTGACAAAGTGATTTCCTATCTTTCGGTGCTGCAGCACTTCGATTCGTTCTCGAAAGGCGTGCTCGATTCGAAGGACATTATCTTTTACGTGTCGGTGATTTTCATCGGATTGTTTCTGACGGCGCGGTCGCTTGAATCGCTGCGGTGGAGGGCGTAAATGGCACAACTCATGGATGAAGGCCCGCCAAACGAAATTTCTCGCCTATACCGTGCTGTATACGTGCTGATCGTGGTGGCAGTGGTCGGCGGAGTCAATTTTCTCGCGAACCGCTACAACAAGACCTACGACACCACCGCCAACAAGCAATTCACGCTTTCCGATCAGACCATCAAGATCGCCAAGAACCTGAAGCAGCCCGTCACGATCACTTATTGGGATCAGCCGACCAAGTTTCAGGCGGCGCACGATCTGCTGGACCGCTACAAGAATCTTTCGCCGAAAATCGACGTGCAGTACATGGACGCCGATAAGAAAGCGCACGCAGGCCATCGCGGCGGGCGTGAAGACGCTCGGCACCATTTTCGTCGACGTCGGCGACAAGCAGCAGGAAGCGAAAGCGCTGACCGAAGAAGAAGTCACCGGCGCGATGGTGCGCGCGCTCAAGGGCGGCGAGCGCACCGCCTGCTTCGTGCTCGGGTCCGGGCGAGCACTCGCTCGACGACGCGGATCGCGACGGATACTCGGGCGTCAAGGATCTGCTCGAAAAGAACAACTACAAGACGCAAACCGTCAAGCTGCTGGAGAAGCCCGAAATTCCCGCCAGGACTGCACCATCGCTGGTGGTCGGCGGTCCGCAGCGCGATTACATCCAGCCCGAAGTGGACGCGATCAAGAACTACGTCGAAGACGGCGGCCGCGCGCTGTTCATGCTGGATCCGCCGCTGAAGTTCGCCAAGCAGGACGATCGACGAGAACAAGCCGCTGGACGACCTGCTGGCGGCCTGGGGCGTGACGCCGGACAAGGACCTGGTGCTCGACACCAGCGGCGTGGGCCAGCTTTTCGGGCTGGGTCCGGAATTTCCGCTGGTGACGCAGTTACGAATCGCACGCCATCGTGCGCGACATGAAGGACGCGCCGACGGGTTTCCCGATCGCGCGCTCGCTCGAAGTGAAGAATGGCGATAAGACCACGGTCGAGAAGCTGTTCTCGACCACCGACAACAGTTTCGCCACCACCAATCTCGCGTCGGCCGAGATCAAGCAGACCAAGGACGATAAGAAGGGTCCGCTGGTGCTGGGCGCGGCGGGCACTTATAACACCGGCAAGGAAAACGGCGGCGGGGCTTCGTGGTGGTCGGCTCCTCGAGCTGGGTCGCCAACGGATTCCTGCGCTTCAACGGCAATCGCGACCTGTTCCTGAACATGATGAACTGGCTGTCCTCGGATGAAGACCTGATCTCGATCCGTCCGAAGGAGCCGGAAGACCGCCGCCTGAACATGACGGCGCGCCAGATGTCGATGGTGTTCTACGAAAGCGTGCTGTTCATCCCGCTGCTGATCGTGGTGGCCGGCGTGGGCGTGTGGTGGCGCAGGAGGTAAGCGAACCGTGAAGTTAGGGCGATTTCTGATCGCCGCCGTGCTGCTGGCCGGGCTGGGCGCCGCGGTGTGGTGGTCGAACAAGGCCGAAGCCGCGAAGGCCAAGAAACCGGCGCCCGACGCATCGCCGAAGATTCTGGCGCTGGCCGAAGCCGGATATCACGCGGCATCGAAATCAAGCACGCGCGACCGGCGATCCGATCACCGTTCAAGAAAGACGATTCCGGCAAGTGGTCGATTACCGCGCCGAAGCCGCTGGCGGCGGATCAATCGGCCGTCGGCGGCGGTGACCAGCGCGGTGGCCAGCCTGACTCGGATCGCGTGGTGGACGATCACGTCACCGATCTCGCCGCCTACGGCCTCGCGCCGCCGGTGGCCGAGCTGACCTTCACCACTGAAGGACGGCAAGACGTCGAAGCTTCTGATCGGCGACGACACCCCGACCGGCAGCGACGTCTACGCCAAGGTGGACGGCGATCCGCGCCTGTTCACCATGGCGAGTTCTAACAAGAGCACGCTCGACAAGAGGTGCAAGGATCTGCGCGACAAGCGCCTGATGACCTTCGACCAGGACAAGATCAGCCGCGTCGAACTGACCGCCAAGAACGCAGACCATCGAGTTTGGGCGCGATCAATCAGAACGACTGGCAGATTCTGAAACCGAAGCCGATGCGCGCCGACGGATTTCAGGTGGAGGATCTGGTTCGCAAGACTGCAGGACGCGAAGATGGACACCACCGTTTCCGACGAGGATGCGAAGAAAGCCGCTGCGGCGTTCGCCTCGGCAACGCCCGATCGCGATCGCGAAAGTGACCGACGCCGGCGGCACCCAGACCCTCGAAATCCGCAAAGTCAAAGACGATTACTACGCCAAATCGAGCGTCGTCGACGGCGTCCACAAGGTCGCCAAAGATCTCGGCGAGGGCATCGATAAATCGCTCGACGATTTCCGCAACAAGAAGCTGTTCGACTTCGGCTTCACCGATCCGACCAAGCATCGAAGTCAAGGACGGCAGCAAAGACGCGGTCTATCGAAAAGTCCGGCGACAAGTGGACGTCGGGCGGCAAGACGATGGACTCCACCGGCGTGCAGGCGCTGATCGACAAGCTGCGCGATCTGTCGGCCACGAAGTTCGTCGACAGCGGATTCACGACGCCGGCAGTTGGAGATTACGGTGGTTTCGAACGACGGCAAGCGCACCGAGAAAGTGCAGATCGCCGCAGGCCGGGCGCGAATTTCATCGCGCGCCGGATGGCGAGCCGTCCACGCTGTATGAAATCGACGGCGAGCGCGGTTGAGGATCTGCGCAGGCGGCCGCCGATGTCAAAGAGCAGCCGGCAGCGACCGCCCAGAAGAAATAGTGCCCATCGGCCTTCTCACCGACCTCTACCAGCTCACCATGGCGGCGGGCTATTTCGAGGCCGGCAAGACCGGGAGCGCGCGACGTTCGAACTGTTCGTCCGGCGGCTGCCGCACAATCGCAACTTTCATTCTGGCCGCGGGCTTGCAGCAGGCCGTCGAATATCTGCTGAACCTGCGCTTCACCGCGAGAGGAAATCGCCTACCTGCGCGGACTTGCCGCAGTTCGCGCGACACCAGCACCGGCTTCTTCGATATGCTGGCCGGGCTGCGCTTCACGGGCGACCTTTTCGCGGTCGCCGGAAGGCACGCCGTTGTTCGCGGGCGAGCCGTTTCTGACGCTGCGCGCGCCGCTGATCGAAGCGCAGATCCCGGAAACATATCCTGCTGTCGATGATCGGATTTCAATCGATGATCGCCACCAAGGCGGCGCGCGTGGTGAAGGCCGCGCTCGGGCGCAGCGTGGTGGAATTCGGAACCCGCCGCGCGCATTCGCCCGAAGCGGGCGTGCTGGCCGGGCGGGCGGCGTACATCGGCGGATGCGAAGGCACCAGCAACACCGAAGCCGGAATGCGCTTCGGCGTCCCCGTGTTCGGCACAGCGGCGCATTCCTGGGTGATGTCGTTTGCGCACGAGCGGCAGGCGTTCGAACGGCTGCAGAGCCTGCTGGGCGAGAGCACGGTGTATCTGATCGACAGCTACGACACGCTCGAAGGCGCGCGGCGGGCGGCGTCGCTGGGCCGGCCGATGTGGGGCGTGCGGCTCGACAGCGGCAATCTGGTGGAACTCGCGCCGGCGGTTCGCAAGATTCTGGACGACGCGGGCTTGCGCGACGCGAAGATCATGGCCACCGGCGATCTGAACGAATACAAGATTCACGAACTGGTGGCCGCGCGGGCGCCGATCGACGTGTTCGGCGTCGGCACGGAACTGGCGACGTCGGCCGATGCGCCGTCGCTGGGCGTGGTCTACAAGATGGTGGAACTGGAGCAGCACGGCAAGCCGCGATATACGCTCAAGTTGAGCGAGGACAAGCACACGCTGCCCGGCGCGAAACAGATTTTCCGTTATGCGGATCACGATGTGCTGGCGCGATCGAGCGAATGCCCGTCGTGTCCTGAAGGCGCGGAGCCAGCGGAAGCGCTGCTGCGTCCCGTGATCATCGGGGGCAGGCTGGTGGAACCGCTGCCGATGCGGCGGCGAAGCGCGCAGGCATGCAGCGGAATCGTCTGGCGCGATTGCCCGCGTCCCTGTCACAGCCTGTTTGACGCCGAAGGATGCTGGCGCGTCGAAATAGCCCCGAGCTCGAATGCCTGTATGAACGCGTGCGCAAAGGAGTGGCGCGGATGAAGACGGTTTTCTTCGACGTCGACACGCAAATCGATTTTCTTATTCCGGCCGGCGCGCTGTACGTTCCGGGAGCGGAGCGGATGATCGAGCAGATCGCCGCGTTGAATCGATATGCAATGGAGCACGGCATCCCGGTGATCTCCACCATGGACGCGCACGCGGAAGACGATCCGGAATTCAAACAGTGGCCGCATCACTGCGTGGCGGGGACGCTGGGACAGCAAAAGCCGCCGTCGACGCTGCTCGAAAAGCGCGTGGCGTGCCGAATGCGCCCGCGACCGGTCATCGGTCGGGCCTCAGATGCTCCTCGAGAAGCAGACCTTCGATTGCTTCACGAACGTGAATCTTCCGGCGATTCTCGAACGAGCTGAAGGCGGATCGATACGTGGTATACGGCGTGGTCACCGAGATATGCGTGAAACTCGCCGCGTTTGGATTACTCAAGACCGGGATGCGTGTCGAAATCGTGACCGACGCCGTCCGCTGTTTGAGCGAAGAAGCCGGCGCCGGGATGTTCGCGGAATTCGCGGCCGCGGGCGGAACGCTGACCAGCATCGCAAAGATCTAGAATCTTGGTATGAGCAGCAAGACGCTCCTGACAGCCGACGAGCTGGAACGGATGCCCGACGACGATTCGGTGCAAATCGAACTCGACGAAGGGGAACTCATCACGATGCCTCCGGCTGGTGAAGAACATGGTGGTTGCAGCAATGAGATTGCCTGGTTATTGACCGACTTCGTGAAGCAGCATCGTCTTGGAAAGGTATACGGCGCTGAAACAGGATTCCGTCTTGGCGACGATACCGTCCGCTCGCCGGATGTCGCTTTTGTCCGGCAAGCTCGCGTGGAGGCTCTGAAGAGCAGGGGATTCGCGAAAGGCGCGCCGGATCTGGCGGTCGAGATTTTTTCGCCTTCCGACAATGTACGGCAACTCATGCGCAAGGTGAAGCAATATTTTGCCGCCGGCTGCGATACGGTCTGGATCGTGTATCCGGAGCAGCGCGAGGTGCAGGCGCTGGACGCTCACGGCGGGGACCGGCTGCTGCGGATCGGCGATATGATCGACGCTCCAGAATTGCTGCCCGGGTTCTCGGTTCCCGTGGCGCAGTTTTTCGAGTAGTTAACGAACCCAGCCCGGCATTACGTACGAATAGAACAGCGCGATCAGCCCGACTACGATCGCCATGAAGACGCTGTGGCGCAGGGTGAAGCGGAACAGGCGGCCTTCGTCGGCGCGAGCCATGCCGGTTGCCGCGGCGGCTACCGCGACGCTTTGCAGGCTGATCATTTTCCCCATCACTCCACCGGTCGAATTCGCGGCGGCCATAAGAGCGGGGTTCAATCCGAGCTTCGCTGCGGTGACGGTCTGCAGGCTTCCGAACAGGGCGTTAGCCGAGGTGTCGCTTCCGGTAAGGAACACGCCGATCCAGCCGACAACGGAGCTGAAGAACGGAAACGCCGCGCCGGTGGCCGCGAAGGCGAGGCCCAGGGTCACGGTCGCGCCCGAATAATTCATCAGGTACGCGAGCGCGACCACGCTCGCGATGGTCACCAGCGGCAGCGCCATCTGGCGGGCGGTCAGCCAGGTCCACGCGGCGAGTTTGCGGGGAGGAACGCGCAGCGCGATGGCGGAAATGAATACAGCGATCAGGCAGGAGGTCCCGGAGGCGGAGAGAAGGTTCAGAGTATAGGTCGCGGCGTATGGGGATTGCGTAGTGGTGATCGGCGGCATGCGCAGGACCAGATTATGCAAGCCGGGCCAATTAAAAACGAACGTGGCGCGATTCAGCCAGACCTTGACGCCGTCGATGCCCCACAGCAGAACCAGAATTACAAGAACCCCATACGGGATCCAGGCGAGAATCACGTTACCTTTGGTGTGCCGGTGGGGCGGAGCTTTGACGGCGTCCTTCGGTTTCCAGAGGCGCAGCAGCGCGACCAGAGCGATGATGGCGGTCAAGGATCCCAAGATATCGGTCAGATACGGTCCCACCCAGTTCGATACGTAAAACTGCATTCCGGCGAAGGCGATGCCGCAGACCGCAACGGCGGGCGCGACGGCGCGCAGCGCTTTCATCCCTCCCATCACCAGCACCAGATACATGGGAACGAACAAAGAGATCGGGGCGCACATGCGGCCGACGTCGGCTGAAAGGGTATCCATGGGCAGGCGCGTCACCGCCTGTAGCGCGACCAGGGGCGTTCCAATGGATCCGAAGGCGACCGGCGAAGTGTTCGCCAGCAGGCAGATTCCGGCGGCGTAGAAGGGCGAGAATCCGAGTCCGGTGAGCATGGCGGCGCACACGGCCACGGGCGTTCCGAATCCACACGCGCCTTCGATGAAGGCTCCGAACGCGAACGCGATCAACAACGCCTGCAAGCGCTGATCGCCGGTGAGGCTGCCGATGGAATCCTTGAGGATCTCGAATTTGCCTGTTTCGAGCGTCAGCCGGTACAGCAGGATGGCGGTAAAGACGATCCAGCCGATGGGCAGCAGTCCATAGGCGGCGCCGTAGGCCGACGAGCTTACGATCATGCTCCACGGCATATGATATTCGCCGCGTGCGACGATGGCGGCCGCGGCGAGCCCGGCAAGGGAGGCGATCCACGCCGGTTTGCGCATCAATCCCAAGAGAACCAGGAGGACGAAAATCGGCAGGGTGGCGACCAGCGCCGAAAGCCAGAGGCTGTTAGATAGAGGTTCGTAGGTCTGCGGCCACATGGGTGTGCGTACCATCTTACGTCAGCAGCCCGGTTCGTTGAATTGGGATTGTTACAGTGGTGCTGATGACTGCGGAACAGATCGTCGCCCGATTTTGGGAAGTGTATCCACGGGGCGGCGCGCCGCGCGTGTGGCGAGCTCCAGGACGCGTCAACCTGATCGGCGAGCATACCGATTACAACCTCGGGTACGTGGTGCCGATGGCCATCGATCTGGCGTGTTTCGTTGCCGCGGCACCGAATCGCGACGGAGATGTGCGGGTTTGGTCTGAAGAGATGGGGGCGGCCTGCGAATGGCGCCCGCAGGAAATTTCGCGCGCCACGCCGCGCGGCGACTGGACGGATCGCGTGATCGGCATCGCCTGGGAACTCGCTCGGCGCGGCATTGTCGTCGCGCCGCAAGACGTGATAATCATGTCTACAATTCCCATGGGCGGCGGGCTCAGTTCGTCGGCGGCGCTGGGCGTATCGCTGGCGCTGGCGTTCGGAGGGCCGCGCACGCCGCGGGAACTCGCCGAAATCGCTTATGCGGCCGAACGCGATTTCGTCGGAGTGCCGTGCGGCATCATGGACCAATTCGCGGCGGCGTGCGGGCAGGAAGGGGCGGCAATATTGCTCGATTGCAGGTCGCTGGACTGGCGCGCGGTGGAGCTTCCGAAGGATATCGTGATCGTCGCCGCGAACACCATGGTGAAACACGAGCACGCGAGCGGCGGCTATCGGACCAGAGTGGAGGAGTGCGCGGCGGCCGCGCGAGCGCTGGGTGTAGCGAGTCTCCGCGACGCGAAATCGAGCGACCTGGCTAAGTTGCACGGCACGTTGTTGAAGCGTGCGCGGCACGTGGTGACGGAGAATGCGCGGGTGGAGCAATTCGTGGCGGCGGCTGCTGGAGGCGACGCCGAGCGCCTGGGTTCGTTGGCGACGGAATCGCATCGCAGCCTTCGGGACGATTACGAAGTGTCCTGCGAGGAGCTCGATTTTCTGGTGGAGACCGCGCTCGAGGTCCCGGGTGTCCTGGGAGCCAGGATGACCGGAGGCGGATTCGGCGGGTCGACCGTGAATTTTTTGCGTACGGATGCCGTTCCAGTGCTGGAAATGGCTTTGATTGAGGGATATCGGAAGAAATGGAGTCGCACGCCGGAGATCCATCGCTGTGCGGCCTCGGCGGGGGCCTCAGTAATAATACTTTGAGATTTTTCCGTTTCGGTAGCCACTAAGGAATCAAGGCAAGTCCCCCGAACCGAGAAATGGGCGTCCATGGCCGTAAGCCACTCGGTGTGCACGCCCATTTTCTTCCGTGAGTGCGCCGTCCCTTCCACCCGATTATCCTAAGTTCATGCGTGTGAAAGAACTGGCTGCGATTCTGGAAGCGGAGTGGGAAGGCGACGGAGATTATGAGCTGCGCCGCGCGGCCACCATTGAGGAAGCAGGCGCCGGCGATTTAGCGTTTATCGGCTCCATTCGAGCGATCCGCCGAGCCGCCGGTTCACAGGCAGGATGCTTGCTGGTCCCGGTCGATTATCCTGGCGATTCGAAGCGTACGATTATCCGGGTCAAGGATCCGCGGACAGCGATGGCGCGAGCCGTCGCCAAACTTTATCCGGCCGTGGAGCCGCAAGCAGGGGTGCATCCGTCGGCGATCATCGGCCCGGGCACGGTGATCGGGGCCGGCGCGTCGATCGGCCCTCTGGCGGCGATTGGGGTCGGTGTACGGATCGGAGCGGGCACGTCGATCGGCGCGGGGGCCGTGATCGGCGACCATTGCCGGGTCGGCGATCGATGCGTCCTGCATTCGCGGGTGACGCTGTACCGGCACGTGATCGTCGGCAATGAATCGATCCTGCATTCGGGCTGCGTGATCGGCGCCGACGGCTTCGGTTTTGTGCTGACGGACGGAGTTTACGAGAAATTCCCGCAGGTCGGGGGCGTTGAGATCGGCAATCGTGTGGAGATTGGGGCGAATTCGACGGTCGATCGCGGAGCGCTGGGCCTGACCAGGATCGGAGACGGGACCAAGCTCGACAACCTGGTGCACGTAGGACACAACTGCCAGATCGGGCGGCATGTGGTGGTGGCCGCGCAGACAGGATTTTCGGGCGGCGTCACGGTCGGCGATTACGCGGTGATCGGCGGGCAGGTGGGTATCGGGGACAAGGCGCGCATCGAATCACGGGCGGTGCTGGGATCGGGAAGCGGGGTGTTGACCTCGAAAATCGTGCGCGCGGGGCAGGTGATGTGGGGAACTCCGGCGCGTCCGCTGAAGCAATACCTGGAACAGCTCGCGGTGGTCAGCCGGCTGGCGAAGCGGCGCGGGTCTACTGATGCCAATCCACCGTCTGAGTAATGTTCACGCCTGCTCGGGGAGAGACGGTCAACTTAAAATGGACGGAATCGGTCTGTTTTTGGACCGTGATTTTCCCGGATTGCAGATTCGCCGGGTCCAGATCGACCACCTTGGATAATCCCGCTTCCTGAATTTCGAGCGAGCCGCGTTGCGCAGCGCGGACAGCGGCCGATAACGGATCCCACTGAACGCGTAAATTGTCCTCTTCCTTCGAAACGGACAGGCCGAGCGAAAAATCGCCGGCGGAGATGGTGCTGGCGGAGGGCGGCCTCGAAAGCGCAATCATGAATCCCAGGGCGATTCCGAACACCAGAAAGACAAAGGATAACGGAATCCAGATGGAACTTCGCAAGCGCGAGTTGGACGGCAGAGTGACGGCGTAGGCGGGTCCAGGACCTCGCGACGTAGGGGACGCGACGGGATCCTCGAGCGAATCGAACAAGGGCGTCGCCGCCAGGGTTTGCAACTCACGCTGGCGAGGGCGGCGTTCCTGCAGCGAACGGCGCGGCGGCGGAGCTTCACCGGAGAGTTCCCGGCGGCGGAACGGGAATTCGAGTGGCGTGGCGGCCGGAAAGGCGCCGGCCTCGCGCGCGAAGAATCCGGCCAGGCTGACTTTCGTGCCATACGGTTTGATAATCAGAGCCACGTGCGAGGGCGAGGAGAAAGAATCGTCCATCAACTCGATATCTTCCGGGGCAAGCGCCAGTCCGTCGCGGGTGTGGCTGCGATAAAAGCCGACGGCGTAACAATCCGGCGACTGTTCGGGCTGCCAGCGCCGCACAGCCTCCTCGAATGCCTCGGCGTCGGCGGAAGTGAACAGGTAGGAAGGGCCGCGCTTGTAATCGCACTCGACCGGCTCGAAGTCTTCGATGCGAACCACGGCCGGATCGGCCGGATCGACGGTCCCGAGCAGCACGCCGCCGACCTCGGCACCCCGCTTGGGCACTGCGCCGAATCCGCGCATCACTTCGGCTAAAATCCGGTCCACCACGTCCAAATGAATATGGACCGCGACCGGTTTGCCGGGTACCTGCCAGACGTAATACTCCGGCGGCGCGCCTTGTGTCTTTCCCCCCATTTCGGTTAACGTTTCATCGTACTACGCTTTCGTAAAAATGCCGGGTAATCTCTTCATTATCGCCACGCCGATCGGGAACCTGGAGGACATCACCCTGCGTGCCGTGCGCCTGCTGCGGGAGGCGGATGTCATCGCCTGCGAAGACACGCGGCAGACCAGAAAGCTGCTGGATCATTTCGGCATTGCGAAGCCGATGCTCAGTTATCACGAGCACAACGAAGCGTCGCGATCGGCGGAATTGATCGAACGGTTGACTGGCGGGGAGAGCATCGCGCTGGTTTCCGACGCCGGTACGCCGCTGATTTCCGATCCGGGCTATCGCCTGGTGGCGGCCGCGATCGCAGCCGGAATTTCCGTAGTGCCGATCCCGGGCGCTTCGGCGGTGATGGCCGCGCTGGCCGGCGCCGGATTGCCCACGGATTCGTTTCGGTTTTGCGGATTCCTCCCGCCGAAGACCTCGCAACGGCGCAAGATGCTGGGAGAGCTGAAGAGTGAGACGAGTACGCTGGTGTTCTACGAAGCTCCGCACCGCATTCTCGACGCCCTCGACGACGTCACTGCGGCGATGGGCGCGCGGCCGGTGGTGGTGGCGCGGGAGCTGACTAAAATTCATGAAGAATTCCTGCGCGGCACGGCGGCGGAGGTTCGCGCCAGGCTGGCCGATCGTCCGGTGGTGCGCGGCGAAATCGTGCTGCTGATCGGGAAAGCGGAGCGGATCGAAACCGTGGACGATACTCCGGTCGACGAAGCCGTGCGCGCGCTGGAACAACAGGGCATCTCGCGAATGGACGCGATCAAACAGGTGGCCAAGTCGCGCGGAATGTCGAAGCGCGATTGCTACCGGCTGCTGACTTCGTGAAGCGGCCGCCGGACCGGCGCCGCGCAGCAATCGGGACGGCATACGTGCGGCTCTTGATTAGCCAGCTCCGCGATCATGCGAATCATCGCCGGGTGCGTTTCGACGGTGCGCGCGCGGGACATCCTCATGCCCAGTTCCGCAGCGACTGCCTGCGCTTCGGTGTCCAGATCGTACAACACTTCCATGTGATCCGAGAGGAATCCGATGGGTACAACGACGACGTCGGCGCGGATTTCCCGCATGTAATCGCAAATATCGGGCTCCAGCCAGGGCTGACCGGGCGGTCCGCTGCGGCTTTGAAACACCAGCTTCCAGTCGGCTCGTCCGACGCTCGCGGCTACCGCGCGACAGGCGGCTTCCAGTTGCTCCAGATAGGGACTGGAAGTCGCCATCGCGACCGGAATGCTGTGCGCGGTGAACAGCAGACGGCCGCCGGGTAATTCCGCTAGAGCGGCTCGCGTACGATCGATCATCGCTTCGAGGAACAGGGGATGATCGGCAAACGGGGTCATTTTATCGATGAGCGGCGCGCCGGGAACCTCGGCGCGGGCGCGCGCGATGTCTTCCAGATACTGGCGGCACCCGGAGTACGACCCGAACGCGGAAGTGGCGAACGCGATGGCGCGGCGGATGCCGTCGTCGCGCATCTGGCGGACGGTGTCGGTCAACATCGGATCCCAGTTGCGATTGCCCCAGTAGACGGGAATGGAGAGAGCGCCGCGAAGTTTGGCGAGCATTTCGCGATTCTGATCGTTGATCGGGCTGCGGCCGTCGAAGTGATAGTAATGCTCGGCCACCTCGAACAGTCGCTCGCGCGGAACGTTGCGCCCACGAAGGACGTTTTCCAGAAACGGAATCACGTCTTCATGTTTTTCGGGTCCGCCGAAGGAGACCAATATCAGCGCATCATACACACTCTCATTCTAGTGGGTATCCCTAGCGAGTATCATTGATACGAATGTCGGCCAAAAGGGTGTGGCTCGCCCTGGGGATGTGCATCGGGGCGGCCGCGGTTTTCGGGGGAATCGGCCTGTGGCGCGCCCGCACGGCGTTGCGCGACGCCCGCGCGAGCGTTGCCGCGGAATCGGTGATTGCGTGCGCCATCCGCCCGGTCGAGCCGGTACTGCCGGCGGGCCTCGAATTCGTCGGCGCGCCCTCCTCGTTTTCCGACGCCCGGATGTTTCAAGGACATCTTTTCCTGGCCGGATCCACGGCGCTGACGGAATATGACGCCGATGGCGCGCTGGTCCGGCGCTATCGCGTGGGAGCGGAGTTGCCCGCGGCGCCGCTGGTGGCGCTGGCGGTGGGGCTGTCGGGCGATTCGCGGGCGCCTGAGTTGTGGATCGCGACGAACGGCGAAGGGTTGCTGGCGTTCGACGGGCGCGCTTTCCGGCAAATCCGCCCGGTGGATGCGGCGGCGCGGAAGATGACCGCGGTTCTCCCCGCCGAAACCGGACGGATTCTGATCGGCACAGCGAAATCGGGGGTGCTGGTTTTCGACGGCCGTGAACTGAGACCGTTCCATCCTTCAGTCGCCGCGATTCCTGTGACCGCGCTGGCCGGCGACGACGGAAACTTGTGGATCGGCACTCTCGATCGGGGCCTGCTGCACTGGAGAGCGGGCGCGGTGGAAACGATCGACGATGCGCTGCCGGATCGCCAGGTGCTTTCGCTGGCGATGGACGACGCGACCGTCTACGCGGGCACGGCGCTGGGAGTCACGGAAATTCGCGACGGGAAGACGCGCACACTGGCGCCGGGATATTTCGCGCAAAGTCTGCTGATCGCGCAAGGGAAACTTTGGGTCGGGACGCTCGATGAAGGAATGGTGGCTTCGCCGCTGGTGGCACAGGCTGGGCGGGCGCTTAGGCCGGAGACGGAAAACGCCTGCGCCGATTGTTCCATTCGAAAGATTCTTAATATCGACGGCCAGGTGTACACGCTGGCGCAGGATTCCTTGTGGCGCGGAGATGAAGCGGTCATCCGGCGCGAGGATTCGCTGCTGGCCGATCGAAACGTGTCAGCGCTGCGAATGGACGGCACCGGGCGGCTTTGGATTGGCTATTTCGACCACGGCCTTCAGATCCTCTCGCCCAACGGCGGACGCGGCGAACAGTTCGAGGACGACCATCTGTTCTGTATTAACCGCATCGCTCACGATCCCTCGCGCGGGGTTTCGGCAGTGGCCACTGCGAATGGGCTGGTGATGTTCGACGCCAGCGGGACGCGCCGCAGGGTGATCACGCACGATGACGGACTGATCGCGAATCAGGTCACCGATGTGATTCTGCGCGACGACGGCTCCGCGATTGCCGCGACTCCAGCGGGCGTGAGTTTTCTGGATGCGTCCGGCATCCGCAGCATCTACGCATTTCAAGGGCTGGTGAACAACCATGTCTACGCGCTCGCTTCGGACGGGGCGAGAACGCTGGCGGGAACGCTCGGCGGACTTTCGATTCTCGATGGTCCGGTGGTCAAGGCGAGCTACACCACCGCCAACTCCGCGCTGAAGCACAACTGGATCACCTCCATCGTGCGCGTGAAAGATGAGTGGTTCGCCGGCACCTACGGCGCGGGCGTCTTGAAAATGGATGATCTGGGCCGCTGGCAAAGCTTCGACGACCTGCGCGGCGAGATCGACGTGAATGAGAACGCCATGATCGTCACCGCGAAGGCGGTGTACGCAGGAACGCTCGATCATGGGGTCGCGGTGTATAGTTTCCACTCAGGACGATGGAATTTCTTCGCCGCCGGACTGCCGTCGCGCAATGTGACCGCGCTCGAATCGCACGCCGGCTGGCTGTATATCGGAACGGATAACGGGCTGGCGCGCGTGCCGGAAACGACGCTGGTGAATCCATGAAGACGGTAATTTTGCTTCTGGCAGCGGCGGTTCTGGCACGACCGGACGCCGGTGTTTTGATTCCATCGACGGCAAAACAGCCCGATGCGCGGGTCCTGTCGCTCGATGAAATGTCGATTGACGTTTCCATCGACAACGGATTCGCGCGGGTGCGCATCGAGCAGATCTTCGGAAATCATACAGCGGCGCAACTCGAAGGGAATTACGTGTTCGCGTTGCCCGGAACCGCGCTGATCTCCGATTTCGCGATCTGGGACGACACCACGCGCATCCCCGGCGTGATTCTGGAACGGAAGCGAGCCGCCGGGGTTTATGCCGATATCCGCATGCAGGCGCTTGACCCCGGCTTACTTCAAATGGGCGAGCGCGACGCCGACGAAGCTCGGCGATCGAGCGTGTTTAGCGCTCGCGTAGTGCCGATTCCAGCTTACGGGACCAAGCGAGTCGAAATGGAATATCGCGAACGGCTCGCGGTGGAACAGGGGCAGGCATATTTTTCGATTCCGCTCCGGCCCGACGTATATCGCACCCAAACCGCGGGACGTCTGACGATTCATCTGCGCCTGGCGAGCCCGCACGCGATGAGAGATTTCGAGTTCATCGGCAAGAATTATGCGATGAATACCGTCTCGAAATCCGCTTATGCGGTACAGGCGAGCTTCGACAGCCGGGCGGTCACGCTGGCGGAAGATTTCGGTCTGAAATATTCGCTCGACTCGTCGAAGAACTCACTGGTGGTGGAGACGTATCGCGACGGCAACGACCCGGGATTTTTCGGCGCATCGGCGTTGTTCGCGATGCCTTCATCGGCGGCTCCGGTTGCGCCGAGGACGGTGATAGTGCTGTTCGATAGTTCCCTTTCGATGCAATGGGAAAAACTGGAGCATAGTTTTCACGCGCTCGAATCCTTACTGCATTCGCTGAAGCCGGCCGACCGCTTCAATGTTCTGGTGTACAACGAAACGGTCGCGCCGTTCGCTCCCGGGCCGGTGGCGGCTGAGCCGGACGCGGTCGAAAAAGCGCTGGCTTTTCTTCGCGCCCAGGAATTGCGCGGTGGAACCAACGTGCAGGCCGCCCTCGACGCGGCGATGGGGCAACGGTTCGAAAACGATCCCTATATCGTCGTGCTGGGCGACCTGGGCGCCACGCGCGGCATCATTCAAAACGGCAAGCTCGCCGAGTGGTACACGGGGCGATGGAAACAGGCGGGGTCGCATCCTCAAACGTACATATTCGCGACCGGCGACGATGCGAACCTGCCGCTGGGGAAGATGCTGGTCAGAAACGGCGGGGTGTTTGAAGCGGTCCGTTCCACGGAGCCGATCGATTTCAAGTTGAACGCCTTCTTGTCGAAGATCGGACGCCGGCCGGTGGATCATCCCGATCTGACGATGACGCCCGCCGCGAATTTCGATCTGGTTTATCCGCTCGAAGATAGCGTGTTCCCGGGCTCCATCCAGACCTGGGTCGGCGAATACAGGAAACCCGGCGGACAGGCGACTTTTTCCATTCCAGGCGCCAGCAAAGCCGCGGCGCTTCCGGCGCGGGATACTGCGCACGACTATCTGCCGCGCGCCTGGGCCAAGGCTCGCGTGGACGCGCTGCTCGAGAAAATCGAGCGCGACGGCGAAGATGCCGCGACCGTCGACGAGATTATCAAGCTGTCCCGAAAATACAAATTCGTGACGCCCTACACTTCTTTTCTGGCCGCGCCGCGCGCGATGCTGCGTCCGCGATTGATCCGGCCGGGCGATCCGGTGTTGCGGGTGAAGACCGATGAGTCCATTACATCGGTGGTGGCGATGTTCCCGTTCGGGCTGGTCAAGCCGCTGCACTTCCTGACGGATGAAGGCACCTGGCAGACCCGGTTTCTGGCTCCGAAGGATCTGACGGACGGGACCTATCGCGTGCGCCTGGTGATGCGCGACGGTCAGGGCCGCGTTTTCCGCGAATCGAAGACCTTCGTGATCGCCAGCCAGCCGCCGTCGGTGAGAGTGAGGCTCGACCGGCGCGCGGTGCATCGCGGTGAGGCGATCGATATGCGCGTGAGCGCCTCCGACACGACCCGGACCATCGTGGCCCGGTTGTACGGCGCTGCGCCGGTCTATCTGCGCTGGAACGCGGAGACGGGTGCGAACATCGGGCGGCTGATGATTCCCGCGTCGCTTCCATCGGGCAAGTATAAGGTCACGGTCACGGCGGAGGATTTCGCTCACAACATCGGCAGCGGGGAGGTGGAAATTGAAATTCTCCCCTAGGCTGTGGCTGATCGGCGGCGTGCTGTGCGGCGTGGCGGCGTTGCGTGCGAACGTTGCTCAATGGATCGCGAATATCGACGCTGCCAGCCGGCTGGAGAGCGTATTCTTCAGATCCGTCGCGTTGCCGAGCGGACCGGTGCCGATGCGCAGGCCTCCCAGTGAAACGCGCGCGGAGTTATCGAAGCTTTTGGCTTCGGCTCCTAACGACGCCGAATTGTATTCTCTGCGGGCGCTCGAAGACGAGCAGCAGCTCGATTTCAACGCGGCGGAAGCGGATTGGACGAAATACGTGGAAGCGGCCGGCGACAAAGGCGCGGCGCGTCTCGAACTGGCGGATTATTATCACCGGCGCTTGCAATCTCGGCAGGAATTCGAAGCGCTGAATCTGGCGGCTCGCGAATCGGCCCCCGCAACGGACGCCCTGCTTCCCGCGGCTCAGCAGCGGCCCTGGCGGACCTATGAGCGAATTCTCAAATTGGTGCAGGATCAACAACTGGATTCGGCTCTCGGCGAAGAGCAGTATGCCGCCTGGATCGCCCGATATCCTTCGGCGCAGTCGCTTTATCAGGGGGCTTTCGCCTATGCTTTGACGCATCGGATCTGGGACGGCGCCGAACATTGGATCCAGCTCTATCCGCGGCAATTTCCGAACGACGAAGAATTTCCCATTGAAGCGCGAGCGCAGCTGACGGCGAAGCTGAGTTCTCCGTCGCAAGCGCTGGCGGTTTACGAACGCAGTTTTCGCCCGTTGTGGCCGGCCAAACTCGTTTCCGAGTATTTCGCGGAATTGAAGCGGGCCGGAGAGCTCCGCGCCTTTCTGGAACGGGCGCGAGCGGGCGTCGCGGCAAATCCCATGGATGTCGGAAATGCGGCGCGCATTTTCTACTATTGGCAACAGCAGAACAACGTTCCGGCGGCGAATCGAGCGCTTGCGGAATATCGCCAGCGAAAGGATTCCCGGCATTCAACATGGTCCGCCGAGGAGCTCCTGACGATGGCGCGGCTGTCGGAACAGGTCCATGATTACGACGAAGCCGCCAGGAGTTACTACGCGTTATACGCGCTGGCGAAATCGGACGATGGGATGGCGGAAACGGCCCTGTCATCGCTGGCGAAGCTGCTACTGGACGCGCCGGAGCAGTCCATTCATTTCGGGTCCGGCGATTTGTCGCTGTATCGCGACGTGGCGACCATGGATCCGCATCCTGGATTTTTGAACGGTATCCTGTCTCTGCTGCTGAATGGAACCGATCCGGAAAATCGGTATGCGCTCGAAGAGCAGAGCGCCGGTGGTTACTTCCGGCGCGCGCGGGCGGCCGAACTGGTCTCATTGTTGGAGTCGCGATTCCCGAATTCGCCCAGTCGTGCAGCGTTGCGGGAGCGCGTCATCGAAGCTTACGCGATTTATGGATCGAATGACGGCGTGATTCGCGCGGGAACGAAATTTCTGACCGATTTTCCCGGCGATGCGAATCGCTCCGCGGTCGCGCTGCGAATGGCGGACGCCTATGCTCGGACGAATCAGACGCAGCGGGAACTGGCTATCTACGATTCTTTACTGGCGGAACTTGCGCGGCGAGCCGGCGGCGTCCCGCTCGGGATGATCCCGGAAACGTCGGAGCAAGTGGCCCCGGACACACCGCCGCACAGTCTGGTGCGATCTCCGGAATACGCGCGGGTGCTGGATCGTTACGTCGCGCGACTGGTCTCGCTTAAGCGGACCAATGACGCTTTGGCGGTGTATCGCCGCGAAATCGACCGCAATCCGAACGATCCCGGCCTGTACGACGTCCTGGCGGCGTTCATGGATCAGAACCGGCTGGGCGCGCAGGTTGAACAGGTATATCAGAAAGCGATCGCGCAATTCGGGGATCACACCTGGGAGCACAAACTGGCGCGCTGGTATCTCCGGCAGCGAAGGCAGGCCGATATGACGGCGCTGACGCGCGAAGTGATCCGGATTTTTTCGGGCACCGAACTCGATGCGTATTTTAAGGAGGTCGTCCGCCCCGCTGCCCCAGTGGGTCCGGCGCTGAATCTGCAATTGAATCTGTATGCTAGCCAGCGTTTCCCGCATCACCTGAGTTTCGCGCGCAATCTGCTGGCTGCCTATTCCGGCGGCGCGACACGTAACGATCCCGCATTCGAAGCGCTGCTGCGCCAGCATTGGTACGACGACGAAAATATGCGGCGTCTACTCTTTGAAAGGCTGTCGCGAAGCGGACGTCTGACCGCGGAGCTGGCGGCGCTGAACGCGTCGAAAGACCGGAATCCGGCGGCTCTGCGGATGGCTGCCGAAGGAGAAGCATGGCGCGGTCATTTTGAACAAGCCGCGCCCCTGATGCTCGCGGTGGAGTCGGCATATCCCGCGGACGTTGAGATCGGGCGGCGAACCGCCGCTATTTACCGATCACTCGGAACGATCGATCCGAAACAGACGGATCAGGCGGTGTCCGTGGAAGCGAAACTGCACGATGCGGATCCACGCGATCATGCGGCGCTCACGCGGCTGGGGGAAATGGAAGCGGACCGGGAAAACTTCGGCCGCGCGGCGCAGGCGTGGAATCAGATTCCGGCGATCGAGCCGGCGAACGCGGATGCATATCTCGAAACTGCGTCGATCTTTTGGGATTATTACCGTTACGACGACGCTCTGCGCTCGTTAAACGAAGCGCGAACGAAGTTGGCGCAGCCGGCGGTGTTCGCTTACGAAGCGGGCGCGATTCTCGAAAATGAGCGCGCCTATGATCGCGCGATTCGCGAATATGCGCGCGGCGCGATCGAGCAGCCGGGTTCCAATGCTCAGCGCCGCTTGCTTGCGCTCGCCCGGCGTCCGGAATTGCGCGTTCCAGTGGAACAGCTCACCGATAATCTGGTCTCCGCCCGCAATCCGCAAATGGGCGCGTTTCAACTGCGGGTCGCGCTGTTGCGGAATCAGAATCGCCGCGACGATCTGGAAACATTCCTGCTGGCGGTGGCGGGGCGCGCGAATACGCCGGAATTGCTGACGGCGGTAGAGACGGACGCGCGTATCGACGGATTTCCAAAGGTCCAGCAGGCGTCGATCGAGCGCCAGATCGCCCAGGAATCCGATCCTGTGGAGCGGATGCGGATCCGCTTGTCTCTGGCGCGATTCTTCGAAGGGCAGGGGCAGCTGGCGCAGGCGGGGCAGGTAGTCGACGCCCTGTATCGCGAGAACCCGGCGATTCTCGGCGTGCTGCGCGCGGCCGTCGATTTTCATTGGCGCAATAAGGAAATGAAGGCCGCGATCGACATGCTGGAGCAATCGGCGGCGCGGGCGGATACGAATTATCGTCTGTTATTTACGCTCGAAGCGGCGCGGAAAGCGACGGACGCGGGCGATTATCCTCGCGCGCGGAAATTCGCGGCGGATTTACTGGCGGCGAACCCGAGTTCCGCGGAATACGTAGCCGTGATGGCGGATACGTTTGCGCGTGCCGGCGACGATCGCGGATTGCGTGGATTTTATCAGAATCAGCTTCGAGCTTCGCGCCGCGTGGAGGATCAGGCCGCGATCCGGCGGGCGCTCATTCCGGTGCTGACGCGGACGCGAGATTTTGCCGCCTCCATCGATCAATACATCGCGCTACTCAATGCTTATCCGGAAGACGACGGACTGGCGCGGGAGGCGGCAATCTATGCCCAGGCGCACGGAAGCGCGGCGAAACTCAAGGATTTTTACGCCAAGGCCTCGACAGATTCGCCGAAAGATGCCCGCTGGCCGATGGTTCTTGCTCGGGTCGAAACACAGTTTGAGGATTTTCCGGCGGCGATCGATTCGTACACGCGAGCTTCGGCAGTCCGCCCGGATCGTCCGGATCTCTTGATCGCCAGGCTGAATCTGGAAGAGCGCCTGCAGCGCTTCGATGCGGCGGCGTCCACGGCGGAAATACTGTACGATCTCACCTACCGCAATCCTGACTGGATGCAGAAGCTGGCCGAGATCCGCGCACGACAGGGGCGCAGCGCGGATGCCGTTGCATCGCTCACCAAGGCCTTGGTCGAGGGGCGCCCCGATAGTGCCCAGAATTTATTGGCGGTGGCGGAGAAACTCGAGCAATGGGGCATGCTGGCGGAAGCGCGGAAGTTCGCGGAACAGGCGGCGCGTCTCGACCCCGCGGCTGCATTGGCTGCCAAGACACGCATTCTGATCCGGCTGCGGCAGGATCAGGCGGCACTGTCGAGTGTCGCGACGGCGGAGGCCGATCCAGCCGCGCGCGCGATTCAGTCCGCCGGCGGTGCGGTCGCGACCTATTATTCGCCTCGGGAAAAAGTGAAATTCGGCGGAGAGATCGCGGGCGATCCGCGGCGCATCGAGTGGGCACAAAACGCGGGCCTGTTCGACCTCGAAGTGAAATGGCGATACGACCGGTTGATCTCGAATCCGGCGGCCGACAGCGCGAAGGCCGACGAGCAACGCATCATCCAGCTCCAGCGCGACCGCGTGCAATTTTCAGAATTGGGCATGCAGATGGAAACCTACGATCATGTGCTGCCACCGGGCGCTGCCCATGCCGGCGAACTGATCGAAGCCGCCTCCGCTTACCGCGCGGCGGGCGATTCGACCGGCGAGTTGCGAGTCCTGCAGACTCAAAACGATCGCAGCGCATTGAGCGGCCCGCTGTTCGATCGCTATTGCCAGCTCTTGCTGGCGCAACCGGCGCGAATGCTCGCCGCAATCATGCGAGAGCGCCGCGCCGAATCGGCCAACGCGATGGTGAATTATGTGATGCAACACGCCGGCGCGGAAGTCGCGCTGCAGGCGGTTGCGGTGCGCGGCCAGAAGCTGGGTCCGCTGTGGACCAAGGCGTATTTCAGTTTGACGGCGTTGTACCACTCGAGCGATTCCGCAACCGCTCGCGCGGCTTTTCACGATGAGCTGGGCGAGATGGCCATCGGTTCGCGAATCGGGAAAACGGTGGATCGGACGCAACAGCTCGCCGGCGATTTGTGGTTCTATTATGGCGGACGCTTCGGCGAATATTTGAACGCGATTCACGGTCAGGGCGCGGAGAAATTTCTTCCCGCGATGGTGGAGGCGGCGCCAGGGCGTTCGGATTCGTACTTCACCTTAGCCGAATATTCCCGCGAGCGCGGCGATGCCTCCGGCGCGTCTGCCGACTATCGGCGCGCGCTGGAACTGAATCCGTCGCGAGCCGACGTCCATGACCGCCTGGCGTTGATCGGCGCCGGTGCCGGACGCTCCCAGGAGGCGCTGGGTGAGTGGAAGCTCGCCGTCGCCGCGCTCAATGATACGATAAATCGCCAGCGCGTTTCGCCGCAGTTTTGGACCGATTTCGCGGATGTTTTGCGTCACCTCGGCGCGGCGAAGGACTTTGCCGAGCTTCGACCCGAAGTCGACCAGCTGTTGCGACTGTACATCCGAAGGAACGGGTGGTTCCAGACGGATTCGCTGCTGGAAGCCGCCTACGGTGCATCGGGAGACGTCGCCTGGATCGCGGACCTGGGACGCGCGGCGGCCGATCCGGTGCAATTCACCGGCAGTCTGATCCATGCCACGTGGATTCCGGAAGCGCGGAAAGACCTGTTGTACCGGGCGGTCATCGCTACCGCGCAGGCACTGGTGGCGCAAACTTTCGGCGAGCAGAACACGAACGCCCAGGCAACCTTATGGACCTGGCAGATGGAGCACGTCGAATATCTGCTGCGCGCAAGGTGAGACCGCGCAGGCCGCGCTGATGCTGGGGGCGATTCCCGAGACGGTCCGCGATCAGCGCGCGGCGCAAATGGTCCCGCTCGAAATTCGCGTAGCGGCGCGCACCGGACAACTGGCGGAACGCCTGGCGCGTTTTCAGGAGCCTGTGCCGATCGAACAGCTCCGCAACGCGTCCGTCGAATTGACTAAGCAAGGCGATCGAACCTCGGCGCGACGGGTGCTCGAATTTATTTACGATCACGAGTTGAGGGCCGGAAACTTCGATGCCTCGAACTTTCTAGGTCTCGCGGATATTCGGCTGGAAGAAAATAATCCGGCGGGTGCGATGGGGCTGCTCCGTCGAATGTCGATGGTTTCGGGCGATGCGTTTTCGTCACTGGACGCAGCCGCGGCATTGCTTGAAAAGCGCGGGCGATCGCAGGAAGCGGTGGAGTTCCTGACGGCGCTGGTTCATGCAGAGCCGTGGAATTTCGCGGCGCGCGAGCGGCTGGCGGCGGCCCAGGGATCGCTGGATGCGATGACCCAGGTCGCGAAGTCGGCCGACGCTTCGTATGCGGTGCGCGTCGCCGCGGCCCTGGCGATCCACAAGGGGAAGGGCGCCGTGTTGACCGGAACCGATCCGGAGCTGATTCTGCTCTCCTCGCAGGGCGATGTCGCGGCCGCGAGCGCGAATCAGCCCTATTTCGCCGCGGCCCGGGTTCAAGCGGCAGCAGGTGCGCGCGACGCGGCGACGCGCGAAGCGCTGCTCGGCCGGAGTCTCGGCCATTGATCCGTCAACGTCGAAAGTTCCGCTGTTCCGCGCGGCGCTCGCGGCTCGTCATGATTCCCTCGCGGTCGCAATCGCTCCGCCAGATCCTGCCGCAGTATTTTGCAGACGACGGTCCGTTCACAACGTGGCTCGCCGATTCCTTCCTTCCCGGATATGCGGACGGCGAGCGCGCCGAGGTTGCTCGTGGACTCGGCGAGGCGCAGCGAAGAATGGACAATCCCCGGGCGGCGGAACTGTATTATCAGATCGCGCAATACGTTGCACCGGAGGATCGCCTGCGCCCGGTAATCGCGGCGATCCGGGCGCAAATCGAAATGAGCGATAGAGAACGCCGCGCGCCGCCCGGTGGTTACCAGCAATCTGGATCAGGACCGCCTGGTGCGTCCCAGGGAGGTTGCGCGATGAAGAAAGCGCTGATCACGGTCACAGTATTGCTTGCGCCGATGATCTATTGGGCTCTGGCGCAGCCGGCGGCGATTCCGCTATCCGCCACGTTCCCGGCCGGCGCCGCGCTGTATCTGGAGGCGAAAGAGTTTTCCGCGTTGTTGACGGATTGGAACGGTTCGAGCGAAAAGCGGGCATGGCTCGGGAGCTCGAATTACCAGGCTTTTTCCCGATCGCGGCTGCTGTTGAAGCTCACTCAGGCCCAAACCGAATTCCAGGCCGCGGCGGGATTGCCTCCCGACTACGCGCTGCTTTCTTCCATCGCGGGCGGAAATTCCGCGCTCGCGATTTACAACATCGGCGATCTGGAATTTTTGTACATCACGCATCTTCCTTCGGCCAGCGCAATGAATACGGCGCTGTGGAAAGCGCGGGGAACCTATCAGACCCGCCATGCCGGCGGAGTCGATTACTTCGTGAAGGTGGACGCGTCATCCCATCGCACGGCGGCCTTTGCCTACACCGGCGGCAATTTACTGCTCGCCACTAGCGAATCGCTGATGGCCGCGGCGCTGGAATTGGCCGCGCGGCGGCCCGGACCGTCCGTGGCATCTGAGAACTGGTTTGCGGAGGCGACGCGCGCCGCAGCACAGGGATCGAACGATGTGCGCATGGTTTACAACCTGCAGCGGCTGATCGCGAGTCCCCAGTTTCGATCGTATTGGATCCAGCGCAATGCGAGTTCGCTGCGGGAGTTCACCAGCGGGCTGGCCGATCTGGAGCGGACCCGGACCAACATCGAAGAACGGCGCGTGTTGCTGCGCGCGACACCCGCGCCGCCCGTCGACGACGTTACCTCAGGGCAGGCGCTGGCGATGATCCCCGACGACGCGGGCTTCTATCGGGTGCAGGCGCGCCCCGCGCCGGCCTTCGTCGAAGGATGGATCGAGGAAAAAATGTTCCACGCTGCCGCGATCGCCGCGCCCACCTCGCGCCGCGCTCCGGAGGTAACAATGGAAGGCGAAGCCGGCAGCGAACAGGATCTGGAGACAAGAATCGACGAAGCTCCGTTGCGCGACGACCGGAACGCGGAGGCGTTCGCAGCCTGGCGTCAGGCGACATCAGGAACAACGGTACAGGCCGCCCTGGAAATCGGATCCACGCGACTGAATGCGGATCAGGTTTTTGTGGGATCGAACGCGGCCATCGTGCTGCTCGCGCAAAATCCATGGAATTCGAGCGCAATGGAAACGGCGGTCGGCGCGGCGGCGGGATTGCTATGGAGCGACGCCGGCCTTGGCGCTGGATGGCGGACTGGGCCGAACGGGATTCGCGAGCTGGATGGACTCGGCCGCCTTGCCATGGCGGTGGACGGAAAATATCTGGTGCTCGGCGATTCGCCGGAGTTAGTGAACGCCGTGTTCGCGCGGCGAAATCGCGCTGCTGTTGCCGGCGCCGTCTACGCGGCCGGATGGCGTCATGCGCGCGAGTTCCCGAATTACGAGCGAATGACGCGATTAATCGATTTTCCCCAGATCCCGCCGCCGCAGGGCGGTCAGGATACCGCGCGTGAGCCGATGTTCTTCTCGGAGAATCTGGCGAGTCTGGGGCGTGTCTTGCGGCGTGTCCAATCGGCGTCCATCGTGGTGCATGACGCGGGGACCATGTTGCGCGAATCGGTGGATTATAAAATCGCGCCATGATGCCCGTCGTATTGGCTTTGCAGGCCCTCCTCGCCGCCTCGATCGGAGGCGCGGAGGTCAATTACATCGCCATCGATCTGCGCTCGCATGACGTCGTCATGCGGCAATGGGTTGATGCGGACACGCCGATTCCAGTCGGCTCCCTGGTGAAGCCGTTTACCGCGCTCGCCTATGGCGGAGACTTCCCGGAGTTTGTTTGCCGCGGGTCGGCCAGCCGATGCTGGCTCGCTCGAGGGCACGGACGGATGACGTTTCGCGCTGCGCTCGCCAATTCCTGTAACGCCTACTTCTTGAATCTGGCGCGCGATGTGCACCCGGAGACGCTGGCGGTGGTCGCCGCCAAATTCGGAATACCTCCGCCATCGGCGGATACGCCGGAGGCGCGCATCGGCCTCGGAACAACCTGGAAAATTTCTCCCCTGGCGCTCGCGCGAGCGTATGGCGAACTTGCGGAGCGCGCATCGGAGCCCCGCGTCGCCGAGATTCTGGCTGGCCTCGAATTAGCCGCCGAATCCGGTACCGCTAAGGCCCTTGGGAAAGGAGTCTTGGCGAAGACCGGGACTGCTCCCTGCATTGCGGCGCGGCGGCATTCGGGCGATGGGTTCGCGATCGTGCTCGATCCTGCCGAAGCGCCCAGGGTTGTCCTTCTGGTGAGGGTCCACGGAGCGCCGGGCTCGGAAGCGGCGAAGACGGCGGCGCTGGTTTTGCGCCAAATCCGGGAGCGGAAATAATGCTCGCGGCGGTGCTGGCGGCTACCGTCAAGATCGGGGTTTTCGGTTTGTTTCATCCGGTCGAATTGGAGGTGCGGCCGGTACCCGGCAGCATTCTCGTCGTGGAGTCCGACCGGCGGAAGCGGGTGTTGGAAGGCGCGGATTCCCTGCGCTTGAAATCCGCGGCTCGCGTGACGGGTCGCGATGGCGCGGATGCCTCATTCGTGCTGAGCGTGCCCGGGAAGAATCGAGCGCCAGTATCGCGGCCGGCTGGAAGTGCGCGAATCGAGCGGACACCTCATTCCCATCGTGGAGATGGATCTGGAAACGGCGGTCGCGTCCATCGTCGCGGCGGAAAGTCCCGGAGCGCCGGTGGAGACGCGCAAGGCCCAGGCGGTGGTCGCGCGGTCGTTTTTGGTTGCTGCGCGCGGGCGGCACAACGGTTTTGATTTTTGCGACACCACGCATTGCCAGTTCCTGCGCGGTGTCCCCGCGGCCGGCACCGGCGCGCAAAAGGCGCAGACGGCCACGCGCGGAATGGTGGTGAAGTATGAGGGCCGCGCGATCGCGGCGTTGTATTCGGCCGATTGCGGCGGCCACACCAGGACGCTTCAAGAAGCCGGGTGGCGCGTCGCCGGATATCCGTTTTTCGGCGTCGAATGTCCCGTGCATGGCGAAGTTTCCGGGCACCGCATCGGAATGTGCCAGGTCGGCTCCGTGTACCTGGCGAGGCACGGAGCCACGTTTCGCGAGATCCTGGAACACTATTTTCCCGCCACGACGATTGGCAGTCTGGATCAATGACGGCGCGCGCTGCTTCCATCGCGGATGCCGAGGCCATCGCGCGTATTTACAACCACGGCATTGAGGATCGGGTCGCTACGTTTGAAACGCGCTTGCGATCGGCGGCTGATGTCGAGCAGTGGTTTGATGGCGCCCATCCTATCGTGATCGTCGAACAAAGCGGCGAGGTGATCGCGTTCGCGAGCACCTCCACCTATCGCCCGCGCGAGTGCTACGTGGGAATCGCCGAAGTGTCCGTCTACGTCTCGCGCCAATGGAGAGGTCGGCAAATCGGGCGATTCGCCATGGAAGCTCTGTTTGATGCGGCGAGGTCGGCCGGATTCCATAAACTCGTCTCGCGTGTCTTTCCTGAGAATCAGGCGAGTCTGCGAATGATCGGCGCGCTGGGATTCCGCGAGGTCGGCCTGTACCGCAGGCATGGGCAACTGGATGGCGTATGGCGCGACGTGGTCATCGTGGAAAAGCTGCTCTGATTCAGCGCGGATAGGGATGGCCGCGCAGAGTGGTCAAAGCGCGATAAATTTGTTCGGCAAGTACGGCTCGCGCCAGTTCGTGCGGCATCGTCATCGGCGATAAAGCAAGCAGCAGATCGGCCCGGGGCTTCCATTGAGGGGGCAAGCCGTCTGCTCCGCCGATCAGAAAGACCGTATCGCGGCCTTCCTCGATCAACTTCGTGAATTCCGCGGAATCGAGGCTGCGGCCGCCCGGATCGAGCAGAATCTTCTTCGCCGACGGATGCTTTTCAAAAAGATCGAAGCGTCCCGGATGGATCTCGCGCATTTCGCACTTCGCGAAACGCGTGGATCGCTTGATATACTCCGCCGACATCGCATTGGCGTGCGCGTCGCGCGCCTTACCGATGTAGTAGAGGAATAATTTCATTGTGGAGGCGGGGACAGAGCCGCCGGTCCCCGCCCGGGTAAAACTTTTACGCCTTGGAAAAAACGGGATGCCGTTTTTATCTTCCACGAAATGGACCGCGTCTCCGATGGCGACGCGATCCCCGGAAATGCGCGCGGTGAGCCGTTTGCCGCTGTCGAGCGCGACGATCACCAGTTGGTAAGGCGCGTCGGCGACGAACTGCTGCGGCGCCGCCTAGATCAGCGTCTCGGTGTAGATGGTTCCGTTGCCCGGATTCATATCAAGCAGCCCCCAGAATGGTGACCACGGCAGTTGCGCCGGAGCCGCCCAGATTTTGCGCCAGGCCGATCGAATGACGCTCAATCTGCCGCTCGCCCGCTTCGCCGCGGATCTGCATCATCAGATCGCAGATCTGTCCGACGCCTGTGGCGCCGACCGGATGCCCCTTCGCCTTGAGCCCGCCGCTGGTGTTCACCGGCCGCGGTCCCTTGAGCGATGTGCAGCCGTCGAGCGCATAGGGTCCGCCTTCGCCTTTCTTTACAAAACCCAGATCTTCGGTGGCGACGATTTCCGCGATGGTGAAGCAGTCGTGAATTTCGGCGAACTGGATATCCTGGGCCGACAAGCCCGCCATTTTATACGCCTTATCGCCGGCCGCCTTCACGGCGCGAAACGTCGTGATGTCGTCCTTTTCGTCGAGGGCCACATGATCGGAGGTCTGCGCGATCCCCAGGATCTTTGCGTGACGTTTGGTGAATTCGGCGGCGCGCTCCAGCGGCGCGATCAGCACCGCGGCCGCGCCATCGCTGATCAGCGAGCAATCATAGACGGTCAACGGCTCGGCGATCGGCTTCCCGGCCAGGGCCTGTTCCATCGTGATCACCTTGCGCATGTGCGCCAGCGGATTCTTCGCGCCGTTGGCGTGATTCTTCACCGCGACCGCGGCCAGATGCTCGCGAGTGGTGCCGTACTGATACATGTGGCGTCGCGCGATCATCGCGAACAGAGCGGGGAAAGTGGCACCGGCGCGACCTTCGCCCATCATGTCCCCCGCGCCGGCCAGGATTTCGGTCACCACCGGAGTCGGCTGGGAAGTCATCTTTTCGACCCCGCCCACCAGCACCAGGTCGTACAATCCGGCGCCGACGGCCGAGACGGCGTGAAAAAAGGCCGAGCCGCTGGATGCGCAGGCGGCCTCAAACCGGGTGCACGGGACACCGTTGATGCCCATGGCTCCGGCAATGTAAGGGGCCAGGTGGTTCTGGCCCACGAAGGACGGGCCAGCGAAGTTTCCTAAGTAAAAAGCCTCGATTTGTGAAGGAGTTACATTGGCATCCTGCATGCATTTCTCGCCGGCTTCCACGGCCAGGGAACGCAAATCCCGGTCGGCGAACGCGCCAAAAGCGGTCTTGCCGATGCCAATCACAGCGACAGGTCTCATATACTGTTTAGAATAGCGCGGAGAGTCGATAGATTCACTGCACGTTTGGCGATTCCCGGGCGTCTTGTCTTTAGATGACGAGCGTCCCGTCGATACTGGTACCAGGAATGAGCGAAGCGCCGGGCTCTACCCGATATGACGCGGTTCCGCTGTCGTCGGAACAACAAACCCGGTTTGTGTCCGAGAATCTGCGGCGCATTTTTCTGCTGATCTACCGGATCGTGGGCAACGTCGCCGACGCGCAGGATCTGACTCAGGAAGCCTTCATCAAAGCGTTGCAGCGGCAGGATCAATTGAAAGATCTGGACAAGGCCGCGCACTGGCTGTCCCGGATCGCCAGCAACACGGCCATCGATTTTCTGAGACGGTCGGGGCGGGTGACGTTTTCCGATATCGACGAGATTCCCGAGCCGGCGATGCGCTCCCATGAGGAGAGCGCCGAACAGCGGCTGCTTCGTAATGAGCATCGCGAATATCTGGAAACGGGTTTAAATGTTCTGACCGACCGCGAGCGGACGGCTTTGCTGCTGCGCGATGTGGAGGGCTTGTCGGCCGAGGAAGTGGCGGCCAAGTTGAATTGTTCCAAGGCGACCGTGCGATCGCACATCGCCAACGGCAGAGTGAAATTGCGGCGCTATCTCGAAAGAAGGAAAGCATGAGCGCGCGGACGCAAAGAGCACATCGCGGAGCTGGATCTCGCCCTGTACGTCTCGGGCGATCAGAGCCTGTGGCGCGCGCTCGAGATCCGCGTTGCACGCCGGACGGATGCGAGCGATGCCGGCAGCGGGTCGAAGCGTATCGCGCCGATCGGTCGAAGGTTCGCGCGATTTCGAGCGAGATTCCGGAAGGCCTCGATTGGGACCGCTTGGCGGCGGAGATGACGGCGAATATCCGGGTCGGTCTGGCGGCTGGCGAATGCGTGGCGCCCAGGGTGCACAGAATCGGCGTGTCGAACTGGCGTCCGGCTGCCGCCATGGCGGGACTGGCCGTGGTATTGGCGACGGCGTGGTGGCTGAACATGCCTCCGGCGACGACGCAGGCTCTGGGGCGCGCGGTTCGGGCTGTCGCGCATGGAGGCGGCAGCGTCGCGGTGCCGGCGCCGGGCCGGACGGATCGCGGGATGTCGTCGAAGCATCGTCGGCCGGGATCGAACTGCGGGAGAACGGCAGCATGCTTGGCGTGTCCCAGGGCGCTGCGCGTCCGGTGGCGGTCTCCGTGAGCGTCGCAGGGCTCGGCGAGCGCCCGATACGTCGACGCGCGACACCGGACAGATGACCATTACGAGCGTATATGCGCAATAAATGCGATCTTCGCGGTTCTGGCCGGCTCGCTCGGCTGCGCGCTGATCGTCTGCGCGCAAACGCTGAGCCGGAAAATCGACCTCCCTTCGGACTCGCCGGTCACACTGGTTTCAGCGGATTGGGGCGATTCGAGCGCGACCGCCCGCGGCGGCGCGTTTCTGGTGGACGTGCACGCCTCGCTTTCTTTGCGTAATTCCAGCCAGCGGCGGATTCGCGCCGTCACCTGGTCGTGCTCGCGCAGGAAGTGACGCCGGGCGGCAAGGGATCGGTTTCGATTCCCAGCCTGGATGTGGCGCCGGGCGAGACGTTTCCTCTGCGCATCGATCTGCCGCTGCTGCGGCCCTTGGGCGCGGGCACGGGCGGACCGCGGAGTGGAAGTGAAGCTCGACGGTATTCTGTTCGACGATCTGAGTTTCTACGGCCCCGACAATCTTCATTCCCGCCGGACCATGACCGTTTGGGAACTGGAGGCGCGCCGCGACCGCCAATATTTCAGGAAGCTGCTCGACCAGCCCGGTGGACGCGCGCAGTTGCAATCGCCATGATCGACAGCCTGGCGCGCCAGCCGGATCGTCCCCAGCCGGGCGTGCAGATGGTGCGGGGACGGGTCACCAACACCGATCCGGAGCGCGCAGTTGAACTTCGCGTTTCTGGAATTCCCGGATTCTCCGATCGAGCCGACGTCGGGCATGGCGAAGCGTGGCGGGCAATGAGGCCCACGCGCCGCGGATCGACGTTCGCAATCGCTCCGATCGTCCGGTTCGGCATTTCGAAATCGGCTGGATCGTGAAGGATCAGGGAGGCCGCGAATTCCTGGCGGCGTCGCTGCCGGCGGATGTGAACCTGGCGCCCGGCCACACGGAGCAGGTGGCGCAGGACGCGGCGGTGCGCTTTCCGCAGCGCACTTCGATTGAATCGATGACCGGATTTGTTTCAAGCGTCGAGTTCGCCGACGGGTCCTACTGGCTGCCGAGCCGCAGTTCGCTCAACGATCCGAAACTAAACCGCGTGGTTTCACCTTCGCCCGAAGAACAGCGCCTGACGCAAATTTATCTAAAAAAGGGCCTGAACGGGCTGGTTGAAGAGCTGAAGAAATTCTGACCGTTCTCGCGCCAGCATGTCCCCTCCCATTGAAATCACAGTCCAGGAAGTGAAGCGCCGGCTCGACGCCGGCGAAAAGCCTGCGGCTGATCGACGTTCGCGAGCCTCAGGAGTTTGCCATCTGCCGGCATCGACGGCGGCGATCTGATTCCCATGGGGACGATTCCCGGCGCGGTGGAGCAACTGCGCGCCGTGGAGCAGCCGCTGATCATGTTTTGCCATCGCGGCGTGCGCAGCCTCAACGTGGTCCACTGGCTGCGCGGGCAAGGCATCGAGAATTGCCAGAGCATGGCCGGCGGGATCGATGCCTGGAGCGTCATGATCGATTCTTCCGTCCCGCGTTACTGACCATGAAATTCTACCTGAAGCCCACTTGAACCACCTGCCGCAAAGCGAAGAGTTGGCTTCGCGACCAGGGAGTCTCGCCCGAAGAAATCGATCTGAATCGCGGATTGAGCGAAGATCAGCTCGATAAACTAATTGGCGCGCGCGACTACAAATTATTTCTCAATACCCGCAACGAACTCTATCGGGAGCGCGGAATGAAAGAGCACCCACCATCGCGGGCCGAAGCGATCAAGCTGATGGCGGCGCATCCCAACCTGATCCGCCGGCCGATTCTGATTCAAGGGTCCAAGATCGCGCTGGGCTTCGACGAAAAAGAATTCAGCGCGCTGCTTTAATCCCGGCTCCGGGCTTCACGCCTTCCACGATCTTGCCGTCGCGCACCACGAAAACTCCGTTCACCAACACGTACGGGATCCCCTCGGAGTATTGATCGGGCTTCTCGAAAGTCGCCTTGTCGATGACGCGCGCCGGATCGAACAGCGTGATATCGGCATCGCCGCCGACTTTGATCCGACCCTTGCGCTTCATCTGCGGCGTCACGGATTCGAGACGTCGCGCGGGAAGCAGCGTCATCTTTTGAATCGCGGTCATCAGCGGCAGCGCCTTTTCCTCGCGGACGTAATGCCCTAGAACGCGCGCATAGGTTCCCGCGCTTCGGGGATGGCCCTTGCCTCCCTCAATGCGCCCATCGCTCGCAATGATGACCCCGGGATAGGCGATCGCCTGTCGCGCGGCCTCTTCGGGAATCGAATGGAGGATGACGAAGCCGCCGGTTTTGCGATACCGATTGAACGATTCCTCCGTCAGGCGCTCCCCGGTTGCCACCCATTGCAGGTCCTTATATGTGATCGAAAGCTTCTGCTGCCAGCCGGGATCGAACATTGCCGAATCGATCGCGGTTTGTCCGGCGGTATACGGATACGCTTCGGTGGTGATGTCCAACCCGCGCTTGCGGGCGCCGTCGATCATTTCGAGCGCGAGCCCGGTCTGGCTGCCCGACATGCTGGTGATGTGGACGACGTGAATGGACGCGCCGGTAATCGCCGCGCCCGCGATCACTTCCTCCATCGACTCGGTGGTCGAGCCTGGCTCAATACTTCCCACCGAGCGCGTATGAACGAAGCAGGCGACCTTATAATCCGCCGCGATTCGAAAGATCGACAAAATTTCCGGATGCGTCGCCGATGGCACGTAAGCGATACCCATGCCGATCCCGAGCGCTCCATCGTCCAGGCCCTTCCGCACCAGATCCTCGATAGCCCGCATTTCCTCAGGCGTCGCTTTTCGATGCGCGGCGGGACCGGTGGGAAGAAACGCTCCGGGATCGTGCATCACCGCCATGCGCGCGGGAATGTGGCCGGAAGTCGCGCCGAAATTAATCAGCGCCTTCCCTTCGCGCGCCGCGTACCATGGTTTCACCGGCGAGACGCCGACTTCCAATTCGAGCGCGGTCGTGACCCCGTCGCGAGCTTTATAACGATAATTTTCGTCGTCCTGCCCGTGAGAATGAAGATCAATGAACCCCGGCGCGACCACCAGCCCCTTGGCGTCGACCGTCTGGCGGCCCTGGAGCGGACGTTCGGAAATCGCCGCAATGCGTCCCCCGGTAATGCCGACGTTGCGGACCGCGTCCAGACCCGATTCGGGATCCATCACGCGTCCGCCGGCCAGCACGACGTCGTAGACTTGCGAAGGGGTCTGCGCCGCGAGCATCCCCGCCATCGCCAACGCGATCGCCGCCAGCTTCATATAGTGGTTCCCCTGCCTTGGACCTTGGCTCGCGTCAGGACCAGATGCGCGGCGGCGACGTCTTCCACTGCGAGTCCCAGGGACTTGAACACTGTCACCTCTTCGGCGGATCGTCGACCGACGTTCGGCTCGCCCAACTCGGCAACGATGTGCGCTTCGCCCGCGCCGATCACGTCGCCGGATTCCTGGACGGCCGCCGCGCGCGAATCGACAAACAGGCGGGATCGTTTCACCAGCGCCGGGTCCATTTCCTGCTGGTTGGGCCGGCACGCGCCGACAGAAATGACGTGCGCGCCGTCTTTCACCCATGCGTTATCGATCACCGGCGTCGGCGACGCGGTAACCAGCACGATCACGTCGGCGCCGCGAACGGCGGCCTCGGCGGAATCCATGGCGCGTGCTCCCGTAGCCGATGCGAAGCCCTTTAGATTGGACCGCGTGGGACTCCAGGCCCGCACATCATCGAACTTCCGGACCTCCGAAAGCGCTTCCAGATGACTGTGCGCCTGCACGCCCGTGCCGACAATTGCGAGCACGTGCGCGTCCGCGCGCGCCAGTTTCTTGGTCGATACCGCCGAGACCGCGGCGGTCCGGACTTCGGTGATGTAGCGCCCGTCGAGAATCGCGGCAAGCGCGCCCGTCTCCGGATCGAGCAGTATGATCGTCGCCAGGTGCGAGGTGAGTCCCTTTTCCAGGTTCGAAGGATAAACCGTGACGAATTTCGCGCCCAGCGCCGGCATCGAAGGCGAGTACGCCGGCATCAGCGCGCAGAACGCATGGTGCTCGGCGATATCGAATACGGTTCGAACCGGCTGGACCACTTTTCGCGCGGAAAACGCGACCAGCGCGTTCTCCATGCAATCGATCAATTCGGGCATCGCGATGAGTTCGCGAACGTCGGCTTCACTTAACAGAAGAGGCATAATCTATTGTGCCCGGCGGAACAGCCAGTAAACCGGCACTCCGATCAGCACGATCACCAGGCCCGGCCAGGTGCTCGACGGCTTGTAAATGAACAGCATCGCCAGCACCACCGCCGCTCCCAACATATATAGCGCCGGAACCACGGGATAGCCGAAGGCGCGATAGGGACGCTCGGCATCGGGACGCGTAAATCGCAGCCGGAAAATTCCCGCGACCGTGAGGATATAAAAAATCAGCGCCGCGGAAATTACGTAGTCGAGCAGGTTGCTATACAGGTTCCCGTAGGATTTCGTCTGCGCATCGTAGGTGCGCGGGAGCACCAGGAACGCCGCCCACACCCCTTGCAGCATCAGCGACCATGCCGGCACCTTCTTCTTATTCAGCGAATACGCGGGACGGAAAAACAGCTTGTCGCGAGCCATCGCGTACGAAGCCCGCGCGCCGGCCAGGATCAGTCCGTTCATGCAGCCGAAGGTGGAGATCATGATGGCGACCGCCATGATCACCGCGCCCTTTCCCGGAAACACTACGTTAAGCGACGCCGTCGCGACTCGATCCGCCGGCGCATGTTGAATCGCCGACAGCGGAAGCGTGGCCAGATACGCGACATTCGCGAGAAGGTACAGAGTGATCACCACACCGGTTCCCAGCGCCAGTGATAACGGAATGTTGCGCTTTGGATTGATCACTTCGCCCGCGGTAAACGTGATGTTGTTCCAGGCGTCCGAAGAAAATAGCGATCCGGTCTGCGTAACGCACAGCGCGGCGAACAGCCCGAAGGCCGTGGCGGCGGTGACGCCGGCCGAGACCGGATCGAAATTCCGCGGAGTCCAGAAATCGGCCCCGAAATTAGCGTGAACCGCGTTCGCGTTCCAGCCGATCAGCAACCCCACGACGATCAATCCGAACAGCGCTCCCATCTTGGTGGTCGTGAAAATATTTTGGACGATCTTGCCGTATTCCAGGCCGCGCGTGTTGGTCCAGGTGAGCAGCGCGATCAGCAGCAGCGCCACCAGTTGAGCCGTCGAGAGCGACAATGCGTATCCGCTCGATATCTGGACCGGCGGGACAATATAATTCGTTTCGCTGACCGGCGGCCACAGGATGCCCAGAAATCGCGCGAAGCCCACGCCGACCGCCGCGATGGTTCCCGCCTGAATCACCAGGAACAGAGTCCAGCCGTACAGAAATCCCCACATCGGCGAGAACGCCTCGCGCAGATATACGTATTGGCCGCCGGCCTGCGGCATCATCGACGCCAGTTCGCCGTAGCTCAGCGCGCCGGTGACCGTCAGGAATCCGGTCAGGACCCACGCGGCGAGCAGCCACCCAGGACTGCCGATGTAGCGCGCCATCTCCGCGCTCACGATGAATATCCCCGACCCGATCATCGATCCGATGACCACCATGGTCGAGTCGTATAACCCCAGGCCGCGCGTGAATTCCGAGTCGATGGCGGGCGTTTGCGGCTGCATGGATCTAATACAGTATCATGAGTGCGTCAGCATGTTCGCGTTTCGCCGGGAGGATCTCGCCGCATATCTGGTAGGCGCCGCCGCTGTTCTAACGGTCGTATCGATCGCGGCGTTTGAGGTCCTGATGGGCGCGGCCGTGGTCGCGATGATCGTCACGCGGACGCCGTGGCGCGCGCCGCGGATCTGGCGCCCCCTGGTCTTGTTTTTCGCGTTAACCGCGGTCTCCCTCCTGACTCGCGATCACATCCGCCAGGGATTCCCGCAAATCAAGAAATTCTACGTCTATCTGATGCTGTTCCTGATCATCAGCGCGATCCGCAACGTCCGCCAGGTGCGCATCATCGCCGTGGGATGGGCCATCGCGGCATCTCTTTCGGCGGCGTGGGCCGTCAACCAGTTCTATAACAAGGTGGAAGATGCCAAAGAAGCCCACGTCGATTTCTATACCTCCTATGTGGCCAGTCGCATTAGCGGATTCATGAGCCATTGGATGACCTTCAGCGGCCACATGATGATGGCGCTGATGGTGCTCGGCGCGCTGGTTTTCTTCTGTCTCGATCGGCGCTGGATCGCTTGGCTGGTCGCCGCCGGTGGATTGATCGGCGTCGCCCTGATTCTGGCCGAAACGCGCAGCATGTGGCTGGGAGCGGCCGTCGGCGCGGCGTACCTGTTGTGGTTCTGGAAGCGATGGGTGCTGATCGCGGTCCCGGTGCTGGTCGGAATTCTGCTGCTGGTGAATCCCTTCGAGGTGGGCGATCGCATCCGCTCTGGATTTACGCCGCACGGCGACATGGATTCGAACGCTCATCGCGCCATGTGCCGCGCCATCGGCTACCAGATGATCAAGGCGCATCCCTGGCTCGGCGTCGGACCCGAACGCGTCGGTCCGGAACATCTCGATTACCTCCCGCCCGGCACCACGCTGCCCCTGCCGACCGGATATTATGGCCATCTGCACAATATCTATATTCAATACGCGGCCGAGCGCGGGATTCCCGCCATGCTCGCTTTGATGTGGTTCCTGTGGCTTGTGTTTTACGATTTCGTCAAGGCCCTCCGCCGCACTTCGCGATCGTCGGAACGCCGCTGGGTGCTGCACGCCGCGATTGCCGCGATGATCGCTGTGCTGATCGGCGGATTTTACGAATACAATCTCAATGACAGCGAAGTGCTGGCCATGTTTCTCGCCATCGTGGGATGCGGCTACGTCGCCGTCATGCAAGGAGAGGATGAACCGTGCAAGATTTGAACACGCAGGGTTTGATCGTGCAAGGCTTGATGATGAACACGCCGCTGACGCTCACGCCGCTGCTGGAGCGCGCGGCGCGTCTGTTCCCTTCGAAGGAAATTGCGTCCAAAACCGACGCCGGCATGCATCGCTATACCTATCGCGACTTTCATGCGCGCGTGCACCGTCTGGCCTGGGCGCTGAAGAAAATGGGCGTGCAGCCCGGCGATCGCGTCGGTTCCCTGTGCTGGAACAGTCACTATCACCTGGAGCTGTATTTCGCCGTCACCTGCTACGGCGCGATTCTGCACACGCTGAATCTCCGCCTCGCCACGGACCAGCTCGCCTACATCATTAATCATGCCGACGATCGCGTGATCTTCGTCGATGCCTCGCTCACCGGTCTGCTCGATCAGATTCGAGCGGACGTGCCCGGCGTCCGCGACGTCGTCGTGATGGATGACCATAGCCCGTACGAAGATATGCTTGCCGCCGCGCCGGCTGAGCCGTATCCCTGGCCCGACCTGGACGAATCCGCGGCGTGCGCCACCTGCTATACCTCCGGCACCACCGGGCATCCCAAAGGAGTTTTGTACACGCACCGGTCGCTCGTGCTGCACAGCTACGGCCTCGCCATGGCGGATACCTTCGCGCTGAGCGAGCGCGATACCGTTCTGCAACTGGTGCCCATGTTTCACGCCAACGGCTGGGGCATTCCGTTCGCGGCGGTGATGGTCGGATCGAAAATCGTGCTGAGCGGCCGCCATCTGCAACCCGAGGACATCGCGCAGATGATCGAGACGGAGCGCGTCACCTTCACCGCCGGAGTGCCGACGTTGTGGATGGGCCTGTACGGGTTGCTCGAAACCGAGAAGCACGATATTTCCAGCCTGCGCACCATCGCGGCCGCTGGATCGGCATTGCCCCGGCAATTCGTCGAATGGTACGAGCAAAAGTACGGGATCCGTTTCATGCTTGCCTGGGGGATGACCGAAACCACGCCGATCGCGACCGTGGTGGCGCATGAAGAGTCATCTCGAATCGCTGACCGGACGGGATCGCTACGATCTTCTCGCCCGCCACGGACTGCCTGTCGCCGGCATCGATCTGCGAATCGTCGACGAACTCGGCAAGGAGCTGCCCTGGGACGGTCAGACCATGGGCGAGTTGCAGGTTCGCGGTCCTTGGGTCACGTCCAGCTATTGGAATGACCCGCGCGGCGAAGAGCGCGGCCGTGCGGAATCCTTCATGGACGGCTGGTTCCGTACCGGCGACGTCGCCACCATCGACTCCGAAGGCTACATCCAGATCATGGACCGCACCAAGGATCTTGTAAAGAGCGGCGGCGAGTGGATCTCCAGCGTCGATCTGGAAAACGCGATCATGGCGCATCCGAAGGTGCTCGAAGCGGCGGTGATCGCCGTGCCGCATCCCAAATGGCAGGAGCGTCCGGTGGCGGCCGTCGCGCTTCGGCCGCAGTTTCGTGGCCAGATGACCAAGGAAGAGATCCTCGATTTTCTGAAGGATCGCGTCGCGAAATGGTGGCTGCCCGACGACGTCATCTTCATCGACGCGGTTCCGAAAACCAGCGTCGGCAAATTCAATAAGCGCGCTCTACGGGAACAGTTCAAGGATTATTCTCTGCCCGGGCAATCCGGTCAAGGCGTATAGCCGCCCGCGCCGGGCCCGCGATTGTCTTTGCCCCGCCGCGTCGGATACCGTGGAGACATGTCCTCCACTTCCGATCGCACGTTCGGATTCGCCACTCGCGCCCTGCATGCCGGTCAGCGTCCCGATGCCGAAACTGGCGCTCGCGCGGTGCCCATCTATCAAACCACCTCATACGTTTTCGACGACACCGCGCACGCGGCGGCCCTGTTCAACCTGCAGCGTCTCGGCAATATCTATACGCGCATCATGAACCCGACCACGGCAGTGCTCGAAGAGCGTGTCGCCTCGCTCGAGCGCGGCGTGGGAGCGCTCGCGGTCGCCAGTGGACAGGCCGCGCAGTTCATCGCCATGGCCGGCCTGCTCGAATCGGGAGACGAAATTGTCGCCGCCAGTACGCTATATGGAGGCACCTACACCCAATTCGACGTGAGCTTTCGCCGCCTCGGCATTCAGACCACTTTCGTCAATCCCGACGATCCCGATAATTTTCGCCGCGCCATCACCCCGCAAGACGCGGGTTCTCTATGGAGAGACTATCGGCAATCCGCGCATGAACGTGCTCGACATTGCCGCCATCGCCGCGGTCGCCCACGAAAACAATCTTCCGCTGATGATCGACAATACTTTCGCGTCGCCCTATCTCTGCCGCCCGATCGAGCACGGCGCGGACATCGTGGTGCACTCGGCGACGAAGTATATCGGCGGCCACGGCACCTCCATCGGCGGCGTCATCGTCGATAGCGGCCGTTTCCCATGGGATCGCGGGCGCTTCCCCCAGCTCCTCGAACCGAGCAAGGGATACCACGGCATCCGCTTCTACGAAACCTTCGGCGACTTCGCCTACATCATGAAAGCGCGCGTCGAGGGCCTTCGCGATTTCGGTCCCGCCCTCAGCCCGTTCAACTCGTTTCTGTTTCTCCAGGGCATAGAGACGCTGAAGCTTCGCATGGAGTGCCATTCCTCGAACGCCCAGCGCGTCGCGCAGTTTCTGGATCAACATCCGCGCGTCGCGTGGGTCAATTATCCGGGGCTCGAATCGAGCAAGTATCGCAAGCTCGCCCAGCGCTATCTTCCGCTCGGCTGCGGAGGCATGATGGCTTTCGGCATCCATGGCGGACTCGAAGCAGGCCGCCGCTTCATCGAATCCGTTCAGTTGCTTTCCCATCTCGCCAACGTCGGCGACGCGAAAAGTCTGGTCATTCATCCCGCGTCGACCACGCATCAGCAATTGTCGACGGAGGAAAAACTCGGCGCCGGCATTACCGACGACCTGATTCGCCTTTCCGTTGGCATTGAGGATGTCGAGGATATCTTGTGGGATCTGGATCAGGCCTTGCAGGCCAGTGCCGGGGAAGGCGTCGCCGCATGAACAGCTGCTCCATCAATCCGATGGGCGATGGCGTAGGCGGCAACTCGCCCGTAAACGCCGGCCGTTACGCGACCACCGCGGCCGATCGCCTGCGGATTCTCCAGACCTACCGCCGAATCGCCATGGTCGGCCTGTCGTCCAATCCCTTTCGCCCTAGCCACTTCGCCGCCATGTATCTGCTCTCCGAAGGCTACGATGTGATTCCCGTCAATCCTCGTGAAAAGGAGATTCTGGGCCGCAAATCGTATCCCTCAGTTTCCGCGATCCCCGGCGGTGTCGAGATCGTCGACATTTTCCGTGAGCCCGAAGCCGTGCCCGCGATCGTCGATGAGGCGATCGCCATCGGCGCCAAAGTCGTCTGGATGCAGCTCGGTGTGATTGATGAGCCCTCCGCCGAAAAAGCCCACGACGCAGGGCTGGAAGTCGTGATGGACCGCTGCATGAAGATCGAGCACGCCCGTTTCTTCGGCGGCCTGAACACCATCGGCATGAACACCACCGTGATCAGTTCCCGCCGAAACCGCAAATAGCGGATTTTTTTGTCCCTGCGATTCAGATACTTCGCGCTTTCACGCGCGAGCCGTTGTGGAATCCCTCGCGTATCGTGAAGCCAGAGGAGATTGTTCGCTCCGCCATTGGAGAGGCGATTCCACCGAGCGCGGTATCGATCGTTAAGCCGTGCAACGTGTTTGTGCAATGGATGGTGGCCAGATCATGTCTGGCATGTCCGCCGGTACATGACCGGTCCCTGGCCGTTGCGGGTTACTAAACGGCTAAAGGGGGCGCCCCCGATAAATGAGTTCTTTGACATCTTGAAACGGGTTCGTGCTCGAACGGCGCGATGTGTGACATACTTTTATGCTGCGCTCTGAACGGGAGAGGACCCGCGCTTGTGCAAGCCGCATCCGATAAATCGACACTCGACTCGCGTTTTCTTTTCTTGCTGTTGCTTCTGTTTGGAGGCAGCGGCTGCGCCGCGCTGATTTATGAAATCGTGTGGTACCAGTTGCTTCAGCTCGCCATCGGCTCCACCGCCGTCTCCATCGGGATGCTGCTCGCGACCTTCATGGGCGGGCTCTGCATCGGCAGTATCGCGCTTCCGCGCATGCGTCTTCCGTATCATCCTTTGCGGATTTACGCGGCGCTTGAAGCGGGCATCGCGATCTTCGGTATTCTGATCGTCTTCGCCCTACCGCTGATCGATCGCGTTTATATCGCCGGAGCCGAAAGCGGTCTGCCGGGTATGCTGCTCCGCGGCGTCATGTGCGCTATCTGCCTGCTCCCGCCGACCATCCTCATGGGCGCGTCGCTGCCGATCATCGTCAAGTGGATTGAAGCCACCCCCAGCGGCGTCGCCTGGTGGGGAATGCTCTACGGAGCAAACACCGTCGGCGCGGTATTCGGATCGCTGTTCGCCGGATTCTATCTTCTGCGCCTCTACGACGTCATCGTCGCGACCTTGGCGGCCGTATTGATCAACGTCGCGATCGCCGCGGTCAGTTATCTCGCCGCCGCAAAAACTCCGGAACAGGTCGCGTCAGCGCCGCCGTCGCCCGCTACGAAACCGCCTGCGGATCGCGCCATCTATATCGCGATCGGGCTCTCCGGAGCCATCGCGCTCGGCGGCGAAGTCGTCTGGACCCGCCTGATCGCGATGCTGCTCGGCTCTACCGTCTATGTTTTCTCGATCATCCTGGCGGTGTTTCTGGTTGGACTTGCGGCCGGCAGCGCCGGCGCGTCATCGTTACTCAAAAATATCCGCAGCCCTCGTCTCGCGTTTGGCTGGTGTCAGTTTCTGCTGACGCTAGCCATCGCCTGGACCGCGTACATGATCGCGGACTCGCTCCCCTATCTGCCCATCAACCCGCTCATCTCCACCAACCCCTGGTACATGTTCCAGCTCGACGTCATGCGCTGCCTGTGGACCATCCTTCCGCCGACGCTTCTGTTCGGCGCGAGTTTCCCTCTCGCGCTTGCATCCGTCGCCAAGCCTGGCGACGATTCCGGCCGGTTGGTCGGTGGAATTTATGCCGCCAACACACTCGGCGCGATCGCCGGCGCGCTGATCGTCAGCCTCGCCTTGATTCCCTGGATTGGTACGCAAAATTCGCAGCGAACGCTGTTGATGGTCGCCGCGGCCAGCGGACTGCTGGTGCTCGCGCCCCAATTGAAATCGCGATCCACCGCGCTTGCGGTCACCGCAGCGATGGTTCTCGCCGGCCTGCTGACCTGGAAAGTCGACCCCGTGCCCGGCGAATTAATCGCCTACGGCCGCCGCATCGCGACATATCTCGGCTCCTCCACCGTCCTGTACACCGTCGAAGGAAGAAATTCGTCCGTGGCCATCACCAAATGGCGCGACGGCGCCACCGAAATCGACGTAAACGGCCACGTGGAAGCCACCAACGAACCTTTCGATATGAAATTGCAGCGGATGGTGGGCCATCTTCCCGCGCTGTTGCATCCCGACCCGAAATCCGTGCTGGGCATCGGATTCGGCGCGGGAGTCTCTGCTGGAACCTTCACCCGCTATCCGGGAATTCAGCACATCACCGTCTGCGAAATCGAGCCGGTCATCCCGCCGACCTCCACGCGCTTTTTCGCCCGCGAAGATTACGAGGTTTTCCATAATCCCAAAACGCACGTCGTGTTCGACGACGCCCGCCACTATCTACTCACGACGAAAGACAAGTTCGACGTGATCGCCTCCGATCCGCTGGACGTTTTCGTGAAAGGGACGGCCGGCCTCTACTCGAAGGAGTATTTCGAGTCGATCAAGCAGCACCTGAATCCCGGCGGGCTTTTTTCGCTCTACGTTCCTCTCTATGAGACGGACGAGAAGACCATCCGCAGCGAACTCGCCACCTTCTTCGAAGCTTTCCCCTACGGCACTATTTGGGCGAATACGTGGGAGGGCCGCGGCTACGATATGGTCTTCATGGGCCAGGCCGAGCCTTTGAGAGTAAATCTGGACGAAGTGCAACACCGCCTGGAGCAGCCCAGCTACGCGCCCGTCGCGCAGTCGCTGGGAGAAATCGGTATCGGCTCCGTTGTCGATCTGCTTGGGACTTATGCCGGCCAGAAAGCCGATCTCGATCCATGGCTCGCCGGCGCGGAAATCAATCGCGACCGCGATCTCCGCCTGCAATACCTGGCGGGCTGGGGCATCAACTCGAGTCTCGAGGATGTCCTGTACCGCCAGATCATGAGTTATCGAAAGCCGCCGGCGAACATCATCACCGGCTCTCCCGAACGTATTCAGTCTCTGATCGTCGCGCTAGGAAGCGCGCGGTAATCAGGCTTCAGTTATTTCCGCCGATCGGCGTCACTCCATTGGAGGCGAGCGTCTTATTGAAGGCCGGAACATCTTTATCCATCAAGGTCCGGTATTCGACTTTGGCGGCCGCCAGCTCTTTCTCGAGCATATCCGTCAAGCCGACCGCCGTGTCCGTAGGCCCGTAATCGGCGCCGCCCGCGACGTCGCCCGCGCCCGTTCCCACTTCTCCATTGAGCCAGAGCAGGTTGAAGTAGATCTTGTACGCCGAGATGAAGTACTTGTCGTCGCTGGTGGTCAAGGCCTTCGACACCAGCTTATACTCGACGTTTTGCAGCTTCTGGTCCATCTCTCCGGTGGACTTCAGCAGCGCCGCCTTTTCGTTGTCCTCGCGCAGCATCTTCTCCACATCGGCCAGCTGTTTGCGCATCCATTCGATGTTGTTGACCATCGAGGAAACGCTGTCGATTCCGTCGCGAATCCGAAGCTGCAGCTTCACGGTCGAGCGAATATCGTCGTCCGATCCAGTGGAACTGGGATCGCGCACGATCTGGAGCGGCTGTGAATAGGTCTCGCCGTCCACCATCAGCTTCATCGTGTATTTCCCCGGCGCTGCGACCGGTCCGACTTGGGCTTGCGCGGCTCCCCAGTGCGTGATGGGACGCTCATCCGCGCCGCGGAACCGCGGCTCTTCCCAGATGTGCGGATTATCGTCCGGGGTGGTCCGCAGTTCGATCAGCTTCGGCGCATCGTAATGCATGTCCCACGGAACGCGATTCAGCCCGGTGCGAGAGCCGTTCGCGGCCAACTCGCGAACCACTTTGCCGTTTTCATCCACGATGGTCGCCTTCACCGGACCCTTCGGCGGATTCTTCAGTTGATAATTTACGTACGCTCGTCCACCGCCCAGGATGCGCACTGCTTCGCGCGGCGTTGAAAAGGCTGACGGAAGTATCCGACCCCACGCCTTTGGCCATCTGCTCCAGCGGCGTGATGTCGTCGAGAATATAAATTCCGCGGCCATAAGTGGAAACCACCAGATCGTGCGACTGCTTCTGCACCACGGTCCAGGAAACCGGCGAATGCGGCAACCCGGCCTGCAGATTGGTCCAGTGCCCGCCCGTCGTCGAGCGAATAGAACAACGCATTGCCCGTTCCGGCAAAGAGCAGGCCCTTGGAGTTAGGATCCTCCGCAACATTTGCACGTAAGACAGCTCATGCTTCGGCAGCCCGTCGGTGATCTGGGTCCAGCGTTGCTCCGAAGTCGGTGGTCTTGTAGATGAACGGATCGCGATTGTCCATCAGGTGGGCGTCCACCGAGACATAGGCGGTACCGGCGTCGAAGAACGACGGCTGAATGCTGCGTGACGGTGCCCCAGTTGGGCAGCCCGGTGACGTTCTTGGTCACATCGTTCCAATGCGCGCCATCCTTGGTGTACCAGATCTTGCCGTCGTTCGTGCCGGCCCAGATCAAGTCCTTTCTGCACGGTCGACGGCGCGATGGCGAACACCACTTCGCCGTAAAACTGCCCGAGATTATCACCGACGATCCCGCCCGACGGTTGAATATATTTCGGGTCCTGCGTGGAGAGATCCGGACTGATCACGCTTCCAGCTCTGGCCGCCGTTCGTGGTCTTGAAAATCACCTGGCAGCCGTAATAGACCGTGTTGTGATCGAACGGATCGATGGCCAGCGGAGCGGTCCAGTGGCAGCGGTACTTGGTATCGTTCGGAGGCGAATCGAGCGTGTGCAGCCAGGGGCTCACCGAGCGCGCGAGCTTCGTCTTCGCATCCCAGCGCGTCACTTCGTCGCCGTAACAGGTGGCCCACACGATGTTCGGATCGGTGGGATCGGCGTAGGTGAAGCCGGATTCGCATCCGCCCATGCCTCGATCCCAGCCCGGTTCCGCGGACCGTCCGAAGCCGCCGAATCCGACCTGGACCGATGGTCCGCGCATGGTGGTGGAGTCCTGCATGTTGCTGTAGAAATCGTACGGGACCTGATTGTCCACCGAGACGTGATACATCTGCCCGATGGGCAGCGTGACGCGATTGAACCCGCGGCCATGCGACGTGGTGATGCTCATGCCGGCGTCATGGGTAATGACGAAGCGGTCAGGATTGGTCGGATCCCACCAGATGTCGTGATTGTCGCCGCCCCAAGGCGTGCGGACGAAACGTTTCGCCGCCGTCGAGCGAAACATGGAAAGAGCTGTTGGACACGAACACTTCGTTTTCGTTCGCGGGCGACACCGCCAGGTGGATGTAATAGCCGGCGCGGCCGATCAGCGCGCGATCCCAGTTCACCACCCGCCAATTCGTGCCGCCGTCGTCGGAGCGCCACATGGAGCCCTGATTCGACGTCTGGATCAACGCGTAGACGCGATTCGAATCCGTGGGCGCCACGGCCACGTCGATCTTCCCGAGCGGCGATTTCGGCAAGCCAGGGGAGACCACGCGCTTCCAGGTGTCGCCGCCGTCGCGAGTGACGAACACGCCGCTGCCCGGTCCGCCGCTGTCTTCACCGTAGGTGTGCATCTCCATCTGCCAGGTGCCCGCGAATAGCACACGCGGATTCTGCGCGTCCATGGAAAGACCGGAACAGCCGGTGTTCTCATCCACAAACAGACTACGCTCCCAATGTTTTCCGCCGTCGGTGGTGCGAAACACGCCGCGCTCCTGCTGCGGTCCGGTGGTGCGGCCCAGCGCGCAGACGTACACGACGTCGGGATTCTTGGGATGAACCAACACGCGCCCGATGCGCCCTGTTTTGTCGAGTCCCATATGCGTCCAGGTCTTGCCCGCATCGGTCGATTTATAAACGCCGTCGCCCATCACGTCGCTGTCGCGAATCGCCCACGCTTCACCGGTGCCAGCCCAGACGACGCTCGGATCGGAGGGCGCGACGGCCAGCGCGCCGATGGCGGCGACCGGCTCATTGTCGAAAATCGGCGTCCATCCATGGCCACCGTCGACCGATTTGAAAATTCCGCCCGACGCGGCACCCGCGTAATAGGTGTTGATGTCGCCGGCGACTCCGGCTACGGCCGCGACACGATTCCCCGCGATCGGCCCGACGAATCGAAAGCGAAACGCGTGCGACGCGTCCGGCGCGGGTCCTCTGCCCCTCTGGGCGCACAAAGTCAACGAAGCGATGCAAAGCACGAAAAGAATACGACGCATGATAGTTGTCCTGTTATTCAGTCTACTGCGTCCGCGCTTTAGAATCAGGCGGATGAAGGTCAGCGATTCGGGTAGCGCACGGCCTCAAGAAACAATCCCGATCCGGGCGCGGTCCAGGCGGCGATATCGAGCTCGGGATTTTTCCGCCCCGTCATCAGACCGCGAAATTGATCCAGCGTCATTTCCTCCAACCCGATTTTCACCAAAGCGCCGGTGAGCCGCCGGACCATCTTCCACAAAAAGTGCGAGGCTTCAATGCGGAAGACGATCAGATGCTCGTCGACGCCGACCTCGGCCGAATCGACCACCACCGTGGTCGGCTCGCCGGGCCGCGATGGATCGGCCGCGCGAAAGCAGACGAAGTTGTGACGCCCGGTGATCAGCGAAGCAGCCTGCTGCATCGCCTCAACGTTCAACGGCTCCTTGATCCACCAGACGTATCGTTTGGCGAGTGCGGTCTTGCGAGTGGAGATCTGATAGAAATACGCCCGGGCGATCGCGTCGTGGCGGGCATGGAAATTCGCCGGCGCGTCTTCACACGCGACGATGGCGATGGACGACGGCAGCTTTTCATTCAGCTCCCGCATCAATTGCGGAGCGACCAGCTTCCGGCGCGGATCGCGGACCTTCAGATTCGCCACCTGGCCCAAAGCGTGCACGCCCGCGTCCGTCCGGCCCGCGCCTTGCAGATCGGCCTCGACGCCGAACAACTCGTCGGCGACGCGCTGGATTTCTCCCTGCACCGTTCGCGCGTTCTGCTGCGTCTGCCAGCCCGAAAATTTCGAGCCGTCATATTCCAAAGTCAATTTGAAGTTTTGCGTCATGCGCGGCCGGATTTCGGGCCCAGAAACATTTTAAGCTATAGATGTTGTGAGCACCTCACGCACCATGCCCGGCGGATTCGCCGATCGGTCCGCGCTCGAAAAGGGCGCGAACGGACGGCCGCTTTGCCGCTGGTGCCAGTTGGAGGTTCCGGCGCGCCGATTCACGTTTTGCTCAGACTGGTGCGTTCACGAATGGAAGCTGCGGACGGACCCCGGGTATCTGCGTGAAAAGGTATTGGCGCGGGATCATGGAGTTTGCGCGCTGTGCCGGGTAGATGCGGCCGCCGCGTTCCTGGATCTGAAACGCGCTCGCGGCGCGCATCGGCTGAAATTGCTCGACCGGTGGGGTTTGAAGCGGCTGAATCGGAAAACGCTGTGGGATGCCGACCACATCGTGCCGGTTGTGGAAGGCGGCGGCGAATGCGACCTGGATAACATCAGGACGCTGTGCATACTCTGCCATCGCCGGGAAACGCTGGCGCTACGCCGGCGGCTGGCGAAGACCGCCGGCGAATCCGTCTAGTGCACCGTCGGATAGGTGATCCCGAGCTGTTCCAGATACGTATCGTACTTCGACGGGTCGTAATAGAAGGCCTTCATGCGCTCGCGATACTGGTCCATGATTTTCCGGTTCAGCCAGATCTGCGGCTGATCGGTGGGGCGTAAGAACGATTTGTATTTTACGTCCTTGGTCTGCACGTTGTTGAAATAATCCCACGCGCTTTGGACCAATTCCGGATGCAGCAGGATGTCGAGGATGGTCATCGCCTGCACCTTTGCGCCGGCGACGACGCCTTCGTGCGCGATCGGCGTCGCCATGGAAATCGCGTTGGCCCAGTTGTGGCCCGGACCGCCGGGAATGTTCGAGGGATAGCTCAGCGTGACGGTGGGGACGTTCCAGGAAATATCGCCGATATCGTCGGAGGGTCCGCCGGTGGGGCCCACGCCGCCTTCTTCTTCGCCTTGCGCCTGCGCCCGCGGCGCGCGGAGCGGAGAAATCGTGGTGGCGAGTCCGCGGACCGGCACTTTCATTTCTTTCTGAAAGGCGCGCGCGAGCTGCTGATCCGCGTCCGACCATTTCGGCAGGCCGACCTTCTCCATATTCTTATGCATCGCCTCCGCCAGCGGCTTGTTGAAATAGCCCGGCCACGCGGTGCCGAGAAGGCGCTCGGTGTATTCGGTATCGGTCATGAGGGTCGCGGCCTTGGCCATGTTGTCGCCGATGCGCCACAGGTTCGCGATGTGATCGTAGTCGGCTTCGCGAAAATAGAACCAGATGGCGGCGTTCGGAGGAACCACGTTCGGCTGATCGCCTCCGTTGGTGATCACATAGTGAACGCGAGTGGCTAGCCGCAGATGTTCCCGTCGAAATTCGTAGCCGACGCTCATCAGCTCGACCGCATCGAGTGCGCTGTGGCCGCGCCACGGAGCTGCCGCCGCGTGCGCGCTTTCGCCCTTGAACATGTATTCGATCGACACCAGGCCGCTGCCGTTAGTGGGTCCGTAGCCGACGCCCAGGTTATTCCCGACGTGCGCGAACAAACAAATATCGACGTTCTTGAACAGCCCCGCGCGGACGTAATACGCCTTCGCGCCGACTAATTCTTCGGCGACGCCGGGCCAGATCTGCAGCGTTCCTTTGATGTGCTCCCGCTCCATCACTTTCTTCACGGCGATGGCCGCGACGATCTGCAGCGGCATTCCCGAGTTGTGCCCTTCGCCATGCCCCGGCGCGCCTTCGATCATGGGGTCGTGATACGCGACGCCGGGCTTCTGCGAAGCTTGCGGGATGTCGTCGATATCGGAACCGAGAGAAATTACCGGCTTCCCTTCACCCCAGGTGGCGACGAACGCCGTCGGAATGCCGGCATAATTGCGCTCGACCTTGAAACCTTCTTTTTCCAGCACGCCCGACAGATATTTCGAGGTCTCGAATTCCTGAAATCCCAACTCGCCGAAGCTGAACACGCTATCGACCATCACTTGGGCCTGTTTCTTCATCCCTTCCACCTGGCCGGCGAGGTCGGCCTTCATGGAAGCTTCCTTTTCCGGCCCGACTTTGGTTTGCGCAAGAATGCAGGTGGCGCTTATTGTCGCGAGAATCAGTGTTTTCACAGGTCGACTCCTTGGATCCGAGGGCGATCGCTCTTTAGCGCGCTATTCTAGCAGGCTGCGCACCAGGGTTGCCGGATGCATCGCGACGACGCCCGCCAAATCGGCCACCTGCCTTCGGCACGACGTTCCCGGAGCGACCAGCACGTCGCCGGTTTTCATCGCCCGAACCGCCGGCATTAATTTTCGAGCGGCAATCGCGACCGATACATCGTAATGCGTGTATCCGAAGGACCCCGCCATGCCGCAGCAGCCCGCGTCCAATTCGACCACGGTCGCCGCAGGGATTCGCGAGAGCAGGGCGGTGGTCGCACCGAGCATGCCCATCGATTTCTGATGACAATGCCCATGCAGCAAAACTCTCTCCGGACCCGCGCGGAAGGGCAGGTCGGAGCGACGCCGCGAATTCTTCAAATAACATCGAGCGGGCCGCGACGATGTGGGCTTTCTTCTGTAGCTCGCCGCGCAATAGCGAGGGCGCGTCCTCTTTCACCGCCGATAGACAGCTCGGCTCGCAGAACAAAATTGTTTCGCCGCGATCCGCGATCGGGAATAGCCCTGCGATTAATCTCGTTGCGGCTGCTCTCGCCTGATCGAGCAAGCCTTGCGAAATTAACGGGCGTCCGCAGCATCCCGGCCGGACGATGTTCACGGCGCATCCGCCACGCTCCAGAATTTCTACAGCCGCCGCGCCGATTTCGGGCTCATAGTGATTGGTGAACGTGTCGTTAAACAACGTGACGGCATTTGCCTGACGCCTTGCGGTGCTTGACTGACCACTTCGCAAACGTCTGTCGTTTCCATCGCGGAAGCTTTCGTCGACGATCGACGAACGGCGCCGGAGCCCAGTTGGAAAGGGGCGCAAAGCGGCTTCCCCAATTCGACAAACCATCCACGTTGCCCAGCACCCGAGCCTTCAGCGGCGTTCCATGTCGAGAGTAATAGTCGGCTAGAAACTCGCTCTTGAACCGCGCCATATCCACGCCTACGGGGCATTCGGTCTTGCATGCGCGGCATTCCAGGCACAGGTCCAAAACCTTAAATACACCGTCATCCCCCAGGCCGGCCTCGTTCAACTTGCCCGAAATCGCCAAGCGCAAAACGTTGGCGCGGCCGCGCGTCGAATCGGATTCCTCACGCGTCGCCATATAGGACGGACACATGTTGCCCGCGAGCTTCTTGCGGCACGCCCCGACGCCGCTGCACATTTCCACCGCGCCGGCGATTCCTCCGTATTCGGAGAAATCGAAAAACGTTTTCAGTTCCCGCGCGGCGTAGGTCGGCCCGAAACGCAAATTTGAAGTGAGGGGAGGCGGGTCCACAATCTTGCCCGGATTGAAAATGCCGTCAGGATCGAAAGTTCGCTTGATCTCCCGGAAACTTTCGCAAATCACGTCGCCGAACATTTGCCGCATGAACGGCGTTCTCACCAGGCCGTCGCCATGTTCGCCTGAAAGCGCGCCTCCGAATTCGAGAACCAATTCCGCGACCTGATTCGCGATCGTTTCAAATTTGCGAACGCCCGCATCGGTCTTCATGTTGATCACCGGCCGCACGTGCAGGCATCCAACAGACGCGTGAGCATAAATTCCAGCCGTCGTTTCGTGGCTGCGCAACAGTTCCAGGAACCGGCCGATATATTCGCTCAAACGCTCCGGAGGCACCGCGGTGTCCTCCACGAACGGAATCGACTTCGCGTCCTGCTTCATCGCCATCGAAAGCCCCAGCGCGGCTTCCCGCAAGCTCCACACGCGAGCCTGGGCTGAGGGATCGGTTTCCGTGCGATACCGATATCCCAGCCCGCGGCCGCGCAGGTCGCGCTCCAGCGCTTGCAGTCGCGGAGGCAGATCTTCCTTTCGATCGCCGTAAAATTCGACGCACAGCGTGGCTCCGGGGTCGCCTTCGATGAACGAGTTGCGAATGCGATCGAGGGCGGCATTCTGACGCGTGTTATCGAGAATCGATTTGTCCATCACCTCTACGGCGGATGGTCCATGACCCAAAATGACGGGCGTAGCGGACAAAGCCTCGAGCAAATCCGCGAACTCAATCACCATCACCGCTTTTGCTTTCGGCAGCGGAACCAGGCGCAGTTTTGCTTCCAGTACGACGCCGAGCGTTCCCTCGGAGCCGACCATCATTTTCGCGAGATTGACAGGCCGCGTCTGGTCGACAAACTCGTCGAGGTTATACCCGCCGACCCTGCGCAGCACCTTCGGATATCGCAGCGCAATTTCCTGGCGATGTTCGGCCGCCAGACGCAACACCGTTTGGTAACACCTGGCCTCCAACGAATCGCCGGCGGCAATATCGGCCCGCATGATGTCGCGAAAGTGCGCGATGCTGCCGTCCGAAAGCAGCACCACTTGTTCCAAGACGTGATCGATGGTTTTGCCGTACAGGACGCTGCGCGCGCCGGCCGAATTATTGGCCATCATTCCGCCGATGGTGGCGCGGCTTGCCGTGGAAATATCGGGAGCGAAGCGCAACCCTAGCGGCGCCAGTTGCGCGTTCAGTTCATCGAGCACGATGCCCGGCTCGACGCGAGCCCACCTCTCAGTAGCGTTGATCTCAAGGACCCGATGAAAATATTTCGAGGTGTCGACGACGATCCCCTCGCCGATCGCCTGTCCCGCCTGCGAAGTTCCGCCGCCGCGCATGGTCATGGGGCAGCGCAACCGCCGGCAGATCTCGACGATGCGAATCAGGTCCTCCCGATGTTTGGGGATGACGACGCCCGCGGGCTCGATCTGATACACGCTGGCGTCGGTCGAATACAGCGCGCGGGAAATGTGGTCGAACCGGACTTCGCCCTCGATACTCCGCTTCAGTTCGCGCTCGAGGGCGTCGTTCAACGCGTCTCCAGAATTCGTGCCAGTCCTTCGCGTAACCGGGCGAGTCCGTTTTTCAAATTGTCGCCGCCGCTGGCGAAGGAAACGCGCAACGTCCCTTCGCCGCGCTCGCCGTAAGCGGACCCGTGGACCACTACGACGCCGGACTCGTGCATCAATCTCTTGCGAATTTCGTTCGACGGGATAGGCGATTCGCGGCAATCCACCATGGCGAAGAATCCGCCCTCGGGCGCGATCACTTTCACTCCTTGCAAGGTTTCGAGCACCTGAGCCCGCCTGCGAGTGTATTCCGCGCGCATCGCCGTAACGCAGTCCTGCGGACCATTCAAGGCTTCCGCCGCCGCGTCTTGAACGAAGGTCGCCGGCCCGCGGCTCGATTGCGCCAGCACCAGGAACATCGCCTCAATCAACGGCACCGGGCCCGCGCAGTATCCGACGCGCCATCCGGTCATCGAATATGTCTTGGAAAAACTGTTTACCAGAACGCAGTGGTCGCGCAACTCCGGGGCGACTTCCAACGGCGAAACCTGAGCCGCGTTTCCGTACGTGATGGCCTCGTAAATTTCGTCGCTGATCAGAAACAAGTTACGACGCTGGCAAAAAGAAGTGATCGCGATCAACTCGGCGCGCGTCAGAACCGTCCCCACCGGGTTCCATGGCGTATTCAAGATCATCGCCTTCGCCGCCGGCGACCACGCGCGCTCCAGCGCTTCCTCCGTGATCACAAACCGGCCTTCTCGGATCTCCGCCGAAATCGCCTTCACGATGCCACCCGCCAGGCGGATTGGCGACTGATAGGCGTCGTAAATCGGGTCCGGCAGCAGAACTTCGTCGCCTTCATTGATCGCGGCCATCAGTGCGGCGTAAACGCCCATGGTCGCGCCGGTGGTGACCAGGATTTCGTTCTTCGCGTCGAATTTAAGGTGATTCTGGCGCTCCAGCTTTCTCGCGATCGCTTCGCGAAAAGTCTTCTCGCCGCGATTGTCGGGATACGACGTCCTGCCGTTCCGCATCGCGCGAATCGCCGCCTCCACAATGTGTTCCGGAGTCGGAAAATCGGGCTCGCCGCGCATCAGCGACACCAACGAATTACCCTCCGCCTGGCAAACGCGGACTTCCGCGAGAATCGCGTTTACGGCCGTGGGCTGCAAGCTGGCGACGCGCGCCGCGCCGGCAAGAGTTGGAACAGGATGCGACACGACATTATGATAATGGATCGTGCTCCATCGGAATCAGATCCCCACGCCGGCTTTGCTGGTCGAACTCGACCTGCTCGAAGCCAATCTCGCGCGCATGGCCGCGGCGGTAAAGAAATCGGGTAAGCGCCTTCGCCCGCACGCCAAAGCGCACAAGTGCGTAGAGATCGCCCGCCGCCAGATCGCCCACGGAGCGATCGGCATTTGCTGCGCCACCGTTCCCGAGGTCGAGTTGATGGCGAAGCATGGCATTCCCGGGATTTTATTGACCTCGCCGCTGGGCGAACCGGCGAAGATCGGACGGGTCGCGGCGACGGGCGCGATGGCCGTGGTCGATCACGTTCATCAAGTCGCGTGGTATGACCTGGCGGCGAGGAAGCCGACGGACCTGTTGATCGATCTGGACATCGGCGATCATCGTACCGGCGCGAGCAGCCCGGCGAAGGCCCTTGAAATCGCGCACGCCATCGGCCGCTCAAAGAACTTGAAGCTTCGCGGGCTGCAAGCCTATTCCGTCAGCGGATCGCATGGAGCGAATCGCGAAGAACGCCGGCAAATTTCAAACCGGACGTTTCAAACGGCGGTGGAAATTCGTGATTTGCTGGCGCGTGACGGGTTTCCGACCGATATTCTTACGGGCGGGAGCACGGGAACGTGGGACGTGGACCTGGAGATCCCGGCGCTCACCGAACTGCAGGCCGGATCGTACGTATTCATGGACCTGGCGTACCGGCGGCTGGGAATCGATTTCGAACCGGCGATGAAGATACTGGCGACAGTGATCAGCGCGAATCATGATTCCTTCGCCACCGTGGACGCGGGATACAAGGCGTTTTCGACCGACCGGCCCTTCGGACCGGAGCCGGTGACGGTGGACGCGAAATATCGCTGGGCGGGCGACGAGTTCGGATACGTGGATGCGAAGCTGACGCTGGGCGACCGGATCCAATTCATCGCGCCGCACGTGGATCCCACGGTGAATTTATACGACCGCATTTACGTTTGCCGCGGCGAATTGGCGGTCGAGACCTGGCCGATCATGGAGCGATCGTAGATGAGCGGCCAGCGCCCGACGCGCACGCGCTACATCGTGCTGGCATTCACCGTCGCGATCTACATGATCACGTACATGGATCGCGTGGTGATCTCGAATGCGGCGCCGGTGATCCAGAAAGAATTCGCATTCTCCCTGGTCACCATGGGCTGGATTCTGGCGAGCTTTCGGTGGGCCTACGCGCTGTTCCAAATTCCCGGAGGATGGCTCGGCGATCGGATCGGTCCGCGACGCGCCCTGACGCTGATCGTCACCTGGTGGAGCGCGTTCACGTCGCTCACCGCCGCCGCGTGGAGCGCCACATCGATGGTCGTGATCCGCTTCCTGTTCGGCATCGGCGAAGCGGGAGCGTTTCCCATCGCCACGCGATCTTTGTCGCGATGGATGCTTCCCGGCGAACGCGGATTCGCGCAGGGCATCACCCATGCCGGGTCGCGACTGGGCGCGGCGATGACTCCTCCGCTGGTGGTTTGGATCATCACCAAATATAATTGGCGAGCCGCCTTCGTCACCTTCGGCATCATGGGCGTCGTCTGGTCCGTCGCGTGGCTTTTCTACTACCGCGATTTGCCTGACGAGCATCGCGGCACCAATGCCGCCGAGCGCGATCTTATCCGTGCGGCCACGGGAGGCACGCAGCGTAACGTCGGCGCTGCCGTTCCATGGCGCAGAATTCTTTCGAATCCCGGCCTCTGGTATCTCGCGTCGATGTATTTTTGCTACAACTATTGCCTCTCCACTTACCTCGACTGGTTCCCGACGTATCTTCATCAATATCGCGGCTACGATCTGAAACGCATGGGATTTTATGCGAGCCTGCCGCTGCTGGCGGGCACAGTCGGCGATCTGGCAGGAGGATGGCTTTCGGACATCCTGCTGCGGCGGACGAATAATGTGAAGCGATCGCGCCGTGTGGTCGCGATCGCCGGCTTCCTGGTCGCGTCGTCCGGCATCATCCCGGCCACGCTCACGCATGATCCGCAAACCTGCGTGATGTGGAGTTGCATCGCGTTCTTCGGACTCGAAATAACGGTCGGCGTTTCGTGGGCGATTCCGTTGGATATCGGCGGCGATTGCGCCGGTTCCGTATCGTCGGTGATGAACATGTGCGGTAACATCGGCGGAGCAATTTCGCCGGCCGCGCTGGCATATCTGGTCCGCGCTTATGGCTGGAACGTGCCATTTCTGGTCGCCAGCGGGCTGTGTGCCATGGGCGCGCTCCTCTATTTGAAGATCGACGCCAGCCGCCGCATCTCCCTGGTATAACAGTAGGGCAGGCTGCGGCCTGCCGGGGTCGCCATGAAAATCAACCCGAACAAATGCGTCGCCTGCGGCAATTGCACCTACGTTTGCCCCATGGGCGCGATCTACATCGACCAGACCATGCGACCGCGCGACCATCAATCGCGACGAGTGCGTCGAATGTTACGCCTGCTTCAACGGGCTGAGCCAGGAACATCTGAATCCCACGTTTGTTCGCACGGTCCGCCGATTGTTTCAGACCTTCCGGCTGCGCTTCGATCCCGAGCCCGACGTCTGCCCCACAGCCGCGTTCGAGCCGGATGAGCTTTCCTGGCCGCGCGTCGTGCGCCGGGCATTTTCCGATCCGCGCGTGCCGCACGAATCGACCGGCGTGCATGGCCGCGGTACCGAGGAAGTGAAAACCAACGACGTCAGCGGCCGCGTGAAACAGGGCGAAGTCGGTTTCACCATCGAGTTCGGCCGTCCCGGAGTCGGGGTGCGATTCCGCGACATTCAGAAAATGTGCACCGCGCTCGCGCAAGCCGGCGTTGCGTTCGAAAAGAAAAATCCGGTCACGTCGCTGATGACGGACGTCGCCTCGGGAACGATCCGCGAAGATATTCTGGACGAGAAAGTTCTATCGGCGATCGTCGAGATCAAAGTTCCGGCCGAGCGAACCGAGCAGATTATCCGCCTGGTCTGGTCGATCGAGAAACAGATCGAAACCGTGGTCGCGCTGGGCGTGGGGGCTCGCTGCGATGAGACCGGCGAAGAGACGGTGATCGGTCCCATCCTGGAGAAACTCGGCTACAAGCTGGAGCGAGCGAAGACCAATATTGGCTTGGGACGCATCACGAATCCGCCAGCCGAACCGGCAAATTCGAGCGCTGAACCGCAGCCGAAGGAAACTGTGGATGCCCCGGCAGGTGCGCGATGACCAACACGCTCCATCGATTTGGCGACGCCGAAAGTTTTTGCGACGATTACGTGGTGTTCGCTATGTGCAGCAAGGGCCAGAACGATCAGGATGCGCTGCCCAAGCTTCGAAAATTCCTGGAACTCGCTGTCCCCTTCAAGCCCGTAAATCTGGGTGACGCGATCCACGGCGGCGCGCTTCGGCCGTCGAAAAGCATGACCCCGACGTCGCACTGGAATCGCGACACGGCTCCGGATTTCCCGGCGGTGATCGACGGCCTGACCGGACCCACCACGGTCGCCGCGGTGTTCGACAATCGACCTGCCGCCGAGGATTTCGTCAAGGCCGTGAAGGAAGCCGACCTCGGGCTCAGCATCAACATCTCGACCTCGATAGACGGCGCCGAGCAATGCTGCTTCGCCGCCGGCATCGCGCGTCACAGCGTGGGATACTCGCTCGGCTTTGAAGGCAACACGGAAAAGCTGCCGAACTCGAAAGTGCTGATGCTCTCCACCATGTGCGGCCACGGCATGGTGAGCCACTCGCCTGGCGAAGAAATTGGTCGACTGGGTTCGCGAAGGCCGGCGCACGCCGGAGCAGGCGGCCAGCTATATGACGCGCTTCTGCTCCTGCGGCGTCTTCAATCCGACTCGCGCGGCCCGCATCCTCAAAGAAGTAGCTCGCGGCGAATCGCAATAACGATCGCGATCTATCTGGGCCTGCCCTCCGCCGGCGGCGGATGCATCTCATATTCATGCGGCGGTTCGGCGCCCAATAAATACCGAACGAAATAATCCCATCGGCGGCGCACCATGTATGGCTCATTCCCGAATCCGTGATTCCGGTTCGGCAACAGGATCAAATCGAAATCCTTATTCGCCTTGATCAGCTCATTCACAACCAGCAGCGTATTGTTGGGAGGCACGTTGTTATCCATGGTCCCGTGCGCCAGCAGCAAATGCCCCTTTAGATTTTTCGCCTGAAGTTGATTCGCCTGATTGTCGTAATTGGTGGTGCCGTCGCTGTTCTCCTTGAACAGGCCCTGCCATTTCTCCGCCCAATCGTCTTCGTAATCGCGATTGTCGTGATTGCCCGCCTCCGAAATCCCGACTTTGAAGAAATCGGGATAGCGGAACATGGCGTCCGCCGTCGCGTATCCTCCGCCCGAATGTCCGTAGATCCCGGCGCGATCGATATCGATCCACGCATACTTGGCCGCAAGCTGCTTCATCCCCGAAACTTGATCCGGCAGCGTGTTGTCGCCCATGTCTCCGTAATAGGCTTCGTGAAATTTCTTGGACCTCCACGGCGTTCCCATGCCGTCGAGCTCAATGACGACGAAGCCCAGGTCCGCCAGCGACTGGCAATCGCCGCGCGCGGCCGAGAAACTTCGGCTGCCCACGCTGCCGGTCTGCGGACCCGGATAAATATGGTTGATGATCGGATACTTTTTGTTGGGATCCAGATTCGTCGGCTGGAACATCAGGCCGTATAGATCGGTGACGCCGTCGCGCGCCTTCACCGTGAACGGAACCGGCGGCTTCCAGCCGGTCGCGATCAGTTTCGACATATCGGCTTTCTCGATAGTCGAAATCAATTTCCCGTCTTCATCGCGCACGACGGTCACTGGCGGGACGTCGGGCCTTGAATAGCTATCGACGAAATATTTGCCCGACGTGGGCAGCGAAACGTCATGATTGGCATCTTCAGGCGTCAACAGCGCCAGCTTCTTGCCGTCGAATCCGATTCGATAGAAGTGCGTGAAATAAGGATCGCGGCCCTTCTCGCGTCCGACGCCGAGAAAATAAATCATGCGATTCTTCTCATCCACACGAAGCACCTGGGTGACGTTCCCGTCGCCAGTGGTGATCTGATTCTTCAGCTTTCCGGTGTTCAGGTCGTGCAGATAGAGCTGTCCCCAGCCGTCCTTTTCCGAAAACCAGATCACTTCGTTCGAGGCCGGCAGGTACCGCCAATCCACCCGCCCGTTACCGGATTCGTAAAACGTCGGTACCGCTTCGTCCATCACTTCGCGAATCGACCCGGTGGCCGGGTCCGCGATCCTCAGCCATTCGTGCCGGTGATCGCGCGATGTGGATACGAACGCGATGCTGGCCGAGTCCGGGCTCCATTGCACGTCGCTCCATTCGCCGCCGCGGCAGGCGATGTTGTCGCATAACGACGATCGGTGCTGATCCGGCGGCATCTGGAAGCGCACCACATGCGCCGCGTCGACGTCGATCACGACGCGCTGAATGGTGGTCACGACGGTGTCGCCGGGCAGCGGATATTTCCACGCCTTCAGCTCCGGATGCCCCACTCTGGTGCTGACCAGATACATCTCGCCCACGCCGCGCTGGTCCTGTTGAAAGGTCGCGACCTTTTTCGAATCGGGCGACCACGACACCACCGGACGGTCGCTCGATTCCCATCCGGCGTTGTCGGTCGCATAGCCGAAATCCTGCACGCCGTCGGTGGTGAGCTGGGTTTCTTTGCCGCTGGAGACATCGCGCAGCCACAAATTCCAGTCGCGAATGAACACCGCGCGCTTGCCATCGGGCGAAAGCGATTCGTTCCGATCGCGCTTCCGGTTCTCCGCCACGGCGCATGCTTTTCCGTCAGAATCGCACTTCCAGTGCTTTCCGTCGGTGTCGAACTCGACCTCGCCACCGTTCAATTCGATAGTTTGAAACGGAAGATGCGTCGCGTCGTAAGTTTTCCCGGTGGCCTTCGAGAGTGCCGCCGCGAGAGCCGCATGCGGGAACACCGGCTGGCGCGTCGCTCGCGAAGGATTTACGAGCACGAATTCAAAGCCATCCGCTGTCGCGTTGCGATACCAGAAGCGACCGTCGGGAAGCCAGTTGGGGCGCACCGCTCCATCCAGGACCAGCGGATTCACGTTGTACGGCATGAATTTTTCAGCGCGGGCGTAATCGTCCGCGGTGAAGCTTTGAGAAAATGCCGGAGCAACCAGAAGAAAAGCGAGTGATAGGTATCGCATCTGATCGTTGTTATCTCGATTAGGAGCCATAAGTCAAGCCGCGCCGCACCCGGTTTTCTAGAATAAGGGTGTGAAAGCCGATCTACTCCGAACGTTGCACCAAGGTCCGAAGACGCTGCTGCTTCCCAACGCCTGGGATGTGGCCAGCGCCCGCATTTTTGAACGCGCCGGGTTTCCGGCGCTCGGAACCACCAGCGCGGGAGTCGCGTTCGCCGTGGGATATCCCGATGGTCAACGCATTTCGCGCGACGAGATGATCGAAGTGGTTGCCCGAATCGCGCGCGCCGTCCAAATTCCGGTCACCGCCGATGTCGAGGCCGGCTATGACGATCCGGTCAAGACCGCCCAGGCCGTGTGGTCGGCTGGCGCGGTTGGGATGAACCTCGAAGACATCCGCGGCGACGATCTGATCTCGATCGCGGAACAAGTCGAAACCATCCGCGCCATTCGCAAAGCTACGCCGGGCATGGTGATCAACGCGCGCGACGATATTTTTCTAAATGCGATCGGCGATGAGGCCACTCGATTTGAACGATGTGTCGAGCGTCTCCGCGCCTATCGCGATGCGGGCGCGGATTGTCTGTTCGCTCCCGGCGTTCGCGATCGCGAAACCATCGGCAGGCTGGTCCAGGCACTGAAAGCGCCGTTGAACATTCTGGCTACCGCGGGCGCGCCGCCGATCGCAGAAATGCAGACGCTGGGCGTCGCAAGAGTGAGCGTCGGCTCCGGACCGATGCGGGCCACGCTGGGACTGATCGATCGCATTGCCCGGGAGTTGCATGATCACGGCACGTACGCCACGATGCTGGAGGGCGCGATGCCGTACCCCGACGCGAATCGTATTCTCGAAACGGGCCGCTAGAGTTTCTTGGTCCGCTTGATCTCGATCACCGGAATCAGCGAATTGATCGGCTCCGGAGCCGATCGGGCGGGACGCGCTGGGTGATTTCGGTGTTCAGGCTGGACACGAACTCCTCGATCTGCCGCTGCATCTCGGCCATCTTTTCGCGCATGTTCAGAATGATCTCGACGCCGGCCAGATTCACGCCCAGGTCGCGCGTCAGCTTGAGAATCACTTCCAGCCGCTCCAGATCGTCGTCGGTGTAGAGGCGCGTGTTGCCGTCGCTGCGCGAGGGCTTGAGCAGTCCTTCGCGCTCGTAGAGGCGCAGCGTCTGCGGATGGATCTGGTACTGCTCGGCCACCGCCGAGATCATGTAGCGCGCGCTTTGCGTCTTCGCTTCATGCGTCTACACCTTGCTCCAGATTTCGCGCGCGCGGATCTTCGGGATGCAGCTGCGCGTACTCGCGCAGCAGTTCCTTGGTGCGTTCGTCCTGCACCACCGGCGCCTCGATCGCCACCTCGACGATCTGATCGCCGCGCGTTGCCGGTGCGCGAATTCAGCACGCCTTTTTCGCGCAGCCGGAACTTCTGGCCGTTCTTGGTGCCCTGCGGAATCTTGAGCAGCGCGCGGCCGTCGATGGTCGGCACTTCGATCTTGGTGCCCAGGCCGGCTTCGTCGATGCGCACCGGCACGGTGATCTGGATGTCGTCGCCATCGCGGCGGAAGAACGGATGCGGCTCGACGCGCACGGTGATGTAGAGATCGCCCGCCGGCGCGCCATGCGTTCCGGCATTGCCTTTGCCGGCGACGCGCAGACGCGAGCCCTGCTGCGCGCCCGGCGGAATGCGCACCTCCACCGTTTCCGTGGTGCGAGATGCGGCCGTCGCCATGGCAGGTCGGGCAGCGTGTTGCGCAGGCGGCCGGTGCCGTCGCAGCGCGGGCAGGTCAGGCTGAAGCGCATGGCGCCGGCCATCTGCGTCACGTTGCCGCTGCCGTTGCATTCCGGGCAGACGGTGTTGGCGCCGGCTTGCGCGCGCCGGTGCCGTTGCAGGTCGCGCACACTTCCTGGCGGGTGATGTTCAGGCGCACCTGCGTGCCGTGGATGGCCTGCCAGAAATCGATGCTCAGGCCGTATTCGAGATCGGTGCCCTTTTTGCGGCGCGGCCTGTGCTGCGGCTCGTGCTTGCCGCCCGAACCACTGGCTGAAGATGTCCTGAAAATTGGCCGATTCCTCCGGGCCGGACGGCGGCGCGCGGCCGCCGCCCGCGCCGCGCGTGAAAGCGTCGGAAAAATCGAATCCGCCGAAGCCCATGTTCGGGCCGCGCTCGGCTCCGCCGGGTCCGGCGCCGCCGCCGGGCATTCCGTTCTCCGAATAGAAGCCGTACTGATCGTACATCTGCTTCTTCTTCGGATCGCTCAGAATGTCGTAGGCTTCCTGGACTTTCTTGAAGCGATCCTCGGCGGCCTTGTCGCCGGGATTCAAGATCCGGATGATGCTTGCGCGCGAGCTTGCGGTACGCCTTGCGGATCTCGTCCGCGTCGGCGCTCGCGCTCCACCCCGAGCGTTTGGTAGTAGTCCTGTTGCGCTGCCATAGCAGTTCAGGGCCAGGGTCAGCGATCAGCGAGCCCGTCCTGGCTCCTGACTGCCTGACGCCTGGCCCTGTCTTACTTCTTCTTGTCGTCGACGTCGACGAACTCCGCGTCGACGACGTCGTCTTTCGGCTTCTCGCTCGCCCGGCGCGCCGGCGCCCGCGCCGGTCCGCGCCCCGGGCCGCGCCGGCGCCCGCCGCCGGACCGCGTGCTGCTGACTTGTACATCGCCTCGGCCAGCTTGTGGCTGGCCTGCGTCAGCGTGTCGACGGCCTTGTTGATCTCCTCGACGCTGCCGCTCGGCCATCGCCTTGCGCGTGGCTTCGAGCGCCGCTTCGACGTTCTTCGCGTCGTCGTCGCTGATCTTGTCGCGATGATCCTTCAGCATCTTTTCGACCTGGTAGACCATCGAGTCGGCGCGATTGCGCGCGTCGATTTCGTCCTTGCGCTTGCGGTCGTCGGCCGCCATGCGCTTCGGCGTCCTTGGCCATCTTCTCGACTTCGTCCTTGCTCAGGCCGGAGGAAGACGTGATGGTGATCTTCTGTTCGTTGTTGGTGGCCTTGTCCTTCGCCGTGACGTTCAGGATGCCGTTGGCATCGATGTCGAACGTCACTTCCACCTGCGGGATGCCGCGCGGAGCCGGCGGGATGCCGATCAGCTGGAACACGCCCAGCATGCGGTTGTCCCGGGCCATGGCGCGCTCGCCCTGATAGACCTTGATCTCGACCGAGGTCTGATTGTCGGCCGCCGTCGAGAACGTTTCGCTCTTGCGCGTCGGAATCGTCGTGTTGCGATCGATCAGCTTGGTGAACACGCCGCCCAGCGTTTCGATGCCGAGCGACAGCGGCGTCACGTCCAGCAGCAGCACGTCCTTCACTTCGCCGCCCAGCACGCCGCCCTGCACCGCCGCGCCCACCGCGACCACTTCGTCGGGGTTCACGCTGCGGTTCGGCTCCTTGCCGAACAGGTTGCGTACGATCTCCTGAACCTTCGGGATGCGCGTCGATCCGCCCACCAGCACCACTTCGTCGATCTGCGACGGGCGTCACGCCGGCATCGGCCAGCGCCTTCTTGCAGGGCTCGACGGAGCGGTCCAGAATATCCGCCACCATCTGCTCGAACCGCGCGCGCGTCAGCTTGATCGCCAGGTGCTTGGGGCCGCTGGCGTCGGCCGTCAGGAACGGCAGATTGATTTCGGTTTCGAGCAGCGTCGAAAGCTCGATCTTGGCTTTCTCGGCGGCTTCCTTCAGGCGCTGCAGAGCCATCTGGTCCTTCGAAACGTCGATGCCCTGATCGCGCTTGAACTCCGTGATCAGCCAGTCGATGATGCGCTGGTCGATGTTGTCGCCGCCCAGGTGCGTGTCGCCGTTGGTGGACTTCACTTCCACCACGCCGTCGCCGACTTCGAGGATCGAAATGTCGAACGTGCCGCCGCCGAAATCGTAGACCGCGATGGTCTCGTCCTTCTTGCGATCGAGCCCGTAGGCCAGCGCGGCCGCCGTCGGCTCATTGATGATGCGCATCACTTCGAGGCCGGCGATCTTGCCGGCGTCCTTGGTGGCCTGGCGCTGCGCGTCGTTGAAGTAGGCCGGAACCGTGATGACGGCCTTGGTGACCTTCTCGCCCAGGTAGGCTTCGGCCGCTTCCTTCAGCTTGCCGAGGATCATCGCCGAGATCTCCGGCGGCGAATATTTCTTGCCCGATGATCTCGACGCGGGCGTCGTTCGATATCGCCCGGCACCACCTTGTAGGGGACCAGCTTCATTTCCTCGGACACTTCGTCGAAGCGGCGTCCCATGAAGCGCTTGATCGAATAAACCGTGTTTTCCGGGTTGGTGACCGACTGGCGCTTGGCCACCTGCCCGACCAGGCGCTCGCCGCTCTTGGCGAAGCCGACCACCGACGGAGTGGTGCGGCCGCCTTCCTGGTTGGGGATGACGACGGGCTGGCCGCCTTCCATGACGGCGACCACGGAGTTGGTGGTGCCGAGGTCGATTCCAATGATCTTGCTCATAATGTGTGACTTCCTCTCGTAAAGAACTCGCGGCCTTGATTTAGCCTGCTCCTAGTATGCAATCTTAGTGCATCATTGTCAAGCTATTGATGAGCGTGATAGCTAAACTATTGAAAATGAACCGAGCCAGCGGACCGGAAATCGTGAACCGAGGGTGTTGACGAGTCGCTCGTCGGCCGTCACCATAGGAATCTTCATTCGCACTGCCAGCGCGACATAAAGCGAGTCGTAGAAACTGCGTTGGTGGGCGAGCGCAATGGCCAGAGCTTCATTGAGGAGCGCTTTGTGGGCGATTGTTCCGAAGCTGCGATTCTGAAACTCAACGATGGCGGTACGGGCGTCGGCCGATGGCCAGCGGCCGTGCTGGACTGATTTCCAGAAGATGTTTCCGAGTTCGGCCCAGAAAATCTCAGGGACGTAAATCTCGATTTCGCCTGCAGCATGGCGAGACATCAAGGATCGGGCCTCATCGACCAGGTCCTCGCCCTCGCGTGGCAGCGCCCACTTTGCGGCGACGCTGGCGTCGAGGATCACCGCGCTCAACGCTCGCGATCCTCACGGAGCATCTCCTGGGCGGAGGGATGCGGACCGGGAGTCAAGGGTTCACGGTTGCTCATCTCGATCATTTTTTCGTAGAAAGCGCTTCGTCGCGCTAGTTCGGCTTCCGTAGGGACGTTTCGCCGAAGGAGTTCGATCACTTGCGCTGCAATGGATTTCCCATCCCGTTTGGCCTGGCTGCGAAGAGATTCGTAGAGGTCCTCGGGGACGTTTTCCACGTATAGGGTGGGCATAGGGTTAGTCTAGCACCTCCCTAGGGATCATTCCCAGGCGCTGCCTACCTCGCGATGTCTTTCCATTCCTTCTCGTAATAGCGGACCAGGATCTGATCGTTCAAATGATTCACCTGCGCCTGGACCGGCTTCATGTCCTCGGGGAAGGTGAACAGGTCGGGGATGGTCGCAATGGTGAGAAAGCGGAGGCCTTGCGGGAGCGTCGACGGGGGCTCCCATTGATTGCCGGCTAACGTAAATCCCCACTCGCCGAAACTCGGGACGTAGACGTGATAGGGCCAGGTGTGGAATCCGGCTTCCTTCATGGTCCCGACGATGGACCAGTAGCTTTGGCGGCTGAACATCGGGGAGGTGCTTTGGACGACCACCAGTCCGTTTTCGGCGACGTGCCGTTTCAAGAGGCGATAAAAGGCGGTGGTGTAGAGTTTGCCCAAGGAATAATTCGTCGGGTCCGGAAAATCGACGACGACGAAGTCCCAGCTGCCGCCGTTCTGGTCGAGCCAGACGAAGGCGTCGGCGTTAATCACGTGAACTCTTGGGTTGCGAAAGCTGAAATCGTTCAACGGCGCGAGCATGGGGTGATTGGTGAACAGATTCGTCATCTCAGCATCCAAATCGACCAGGGTGATCGATTCGAGGTTCGGGTATTTGAGCAGTTCGCGGACGGCGAGGCCGTCGCCGCCTCCTAGAACCAGGGCCCGGTGAGCGCCGGGCAGCGAAGACAGGCCGGGGTGGACCAGAGCCTCATGATAGCGGTACTCATCGCGGGAGCTGAACTGCAGATGCTGATTGAGAAACAGGCGCAGGTCGTCTTTCCACTTGGTGACGACGATCCGTTGATAACGGGTCTGACGCGAGAAGATGACTTCGTCGGCGTAAAGCTGATCGTCGGCTTGAGATTGAATCCAGTTGGAGGCGAACATTCCGGCGAAGAGCAGCAGCAGCACGAAAGCCGCACTGGCGCGAAGAGTGAAGCGCGAGCGCAGGTCGTCTTTGAAGAGAAACGTCGACCATAAAGCCACGGCGGCGTTGATGATGCCGAACAGAATTGCGGCGCGGACCAATCCGAGCTTGGGGACCAGCCATAAGGGAAATGCAATGGAGGCAGCCAGCGCGCCGAGATAATCGAACGTGAGCACGTGGGAAATGAGATCGCTGAATTTGAAGCGGCCTTCTAGAATCCGCATGAGAAGCGGGATTTCGAGGCCGACTAAAAGCCCGACGGCGATCACCTGAAGGTAGAGCACCAGGTCGAAGCTATGGGTATAGGCGAACGCGAGGAACAGGATGGAAGAGGAGAATCCGCCGACAATGCCGACCATCAGCTCGATCTGGACGAAGCGCGCGACGAGAGAATCCTTAAGGTATCGCGAGGCGGCGCTGCCCAGGCCCATGGCGAACAGATAGGTCCCGATGACGGTGGAGAATTGCAGGACGCTATCGCCGAGCAGGTAGCTGGCGAGGGTTCCGGCGATCAGTTCATAGATCAGGCCGCAGGCGGCGATCAGCAGGACGGAGAGGAAGAGAACGAGGGGCATTGTTAGTGGTCAGTGGCCCGTGGCCAGTGGCCAGTAAAATCGGCTTCGGGCCAGGCCACTGGCCACGGACCACTGGACACTTTAGTGCACCGCCGCGGCGATGATGATGCACATGCCGAGCGAAATGGCTCCAATCAGGATCGCGAGCGCGATATTCTTATCGTCGACGATTTCACGCCACAGGTGATAGGGCGTCATCTTGTCGATGATCACAAAGGCCAGCGCAAAGATCGCGATGCCCAGAAACGCGTAGATCGGCGGCGTTCAACAGCATGCCAGGGTGGAAATCGCCCATGATTGAATCTCCTGTATCGAAGGCAATCTATTTTCCTCCGACGTAGCGCGGATAAAAGCGTAATGCGAACGATACGCGCCGGGATTATCGCGCACCGTCTTGGGAACATCCTTCACCTGATTGACGCTGGTCAGAGACCAGCCACGATATTCGGCAATGGTGACACCGGTCAACAGCAGCATGCCGTAGATCAGATAGCCAGGATAGCGAAACATTTAGTCTCCTCCTCCAGAGCGGATGGGAGGATAATCGCTCTCCATCCAGCGCTTCACCTCGAAGCCGCGCGACCGCATGGTGTGGACGATCGGCGGAATCAGCAGCAGCAGAGCCGCGATCCAGAAAAAGGAGTAGCTGGGCACGTCGTGACGCAAGGTCAACGTATAGTAAACCGAATTGGGCCGGGCGACGCGGCTGAAGCGCGCGTTCGCGTTGGTCTCCATTTCCGGCTCGACCCGCAAATAATAATGACCGGGGGGAACGGAAGGGATCAGGACGTTGGCGCCGGGGCTGCCTTCGGTCCAGGAACCGTCGCTATCGACGCCGGTGTAGTAGCTGACCTCCCGGCCGAAATCGAAAGCGTGGCCGTTATCTTCATTGATCAGCGCGAAATTGAAATAGACCCAGTTGTTGGCGAGGTTGGTGTAGATATTCAGATCGAGCGACGCGGTTCGGCCGGTAAGATCGAAGACCGGAGTGACAAAGGACGGCTCGCCTTTATCCGCGGTCGAGAATTGATAGGAGTGCTTGAAGACCTCGCGGTTCTGGCTGAAGGCGGCGAAGAAAATCGAGAGGCCGATCAGGATGAGAAGCATCCATCCGAAAGCGGCCCACACGCCGCCGACTTTCCCGTGATACGGCGACGGCTGATTCAGATAGACGCCGCGCGTGGGCGGAGGGCTGCCGGGCAGCGCCAAGGCTTTCCAGACATCGGCGCCCGCGGTATATTCGCCGCGGGACCAGGTGACTTCGTCCTTGGTGGTTTCCGAAGAAAGAATGGTGGGCGGATCGACGAAATCGTCGCACACCACTTTTTCGCCGACCTGGACGCGCCACGGAAATTCGCCGAGGACGAAAGAGGTGGCGGCTTCGCATCCGGAGAAATGTTTGAACAGGCGTCCGTCCAGGGTCACGGCCGGACGGTTGCCGAGGGCGCGGCGGACGGGCATCGCCTCCATCGGCGTGACGAAATTCCAATGACCGTGATACTCGGTAAGGTAACGGAATCCTTTATAGGGATTGAAGAGCAGGTATTCGTTCCAGGCGTAGCTGCCGTCGGAATCGTGGACGCTGCGAATCTGAAATCCGATGACGTCCCAGGAAGCGCCCGCGAATTTTCCGCGCGTGCCGAGAGGGATCAGCGGGTTCCGCCGCTGCTCCTCCTGGATCTGGCCGCAGAATTTTTACGCAGCGGCGTCGAGGTATCGAGCACGCTGAGGCATTGCGGGCAAACCGCGGTCAGGGCCTGGCCGAAGCCGCGTAGCTCGATCGGTCCGCCGCAATTGGGGCAATAGAGGGCTGCGACCTTCGCGACTGGCGGAGCTACGAGCGGCGATGACATGGCGGTCTAGTGCGTCCAGCCTTCGAATTCTCGCAAATTTTTAAGTTTCAGGTCGTCGAACTCGACCCATTCTCCAAGAAAAAGTATGGGCGGGTTTTCAGAATAGTCGAGCGTGCCGAAAGACTGTTCCTGAAGTACGCAAGTCCGCGAAAAGCATGTCCGATTTTCCATCGGCGGGGCCGTGATAGGGAAACGGCAGCTCGCCTTCGACGCCTTTGTACATGGCGATAGTCATGGTCGCCACTTCGAGCGGGATGTTCTGGAAGGTATAGGTCTTGCCGCGAAAGACGCCGTCGGGGGCGGGAAGGGGAACACCGGGATCGACGCGAAAGGAGACCGCGTATTGCAAGCTGAGCATCGGAGAGCCAGCCGCTGCGGCCGTCAGAGAAGACGATGTGCCATTCGTTCCAGCCGCCGTGTTCGTACTCGTAGATGATGCGTCCGATGACCTGGAACTGTTTGCCCTGCCAAGCTCCTTCGGTGAGGAGTTGGATGGGTGAAGGGTCGGGCGGAAGATCGGCGACTTTGCCGACGGATTGAAGGTCGACATCGGTGCGGACCAGAATGGAGTGGCAGAACGGGCAGACGGTCTGCGCCGCGCTCGGACCACCGGAACTGAACGGGGGCTCCGCAACTGGGGCAGTTCGCGGCCGGTGCGCTCATCGTTTATTCTTCGCTCGCTGAAAGACGGTCGATCATTTTTCGTATGGCCGGTCGAGGCGGCGGACTTCGACCGACGCGGCTCCGAATTCACGCTGCAAGTGAGTCTTGAAATCCCAATCCGGGCGCGGCCTGCAGCAGAAGACATTCAAGCATAATGAGCGATGCTCCGGGAACGTGTGGCAGGCGATGTGCGACTCCTGAAGCAACGCGAGTCCGGTGATGCCTCCGCCGGGGAACTGATGCCACTGGGAATCGCCGACCGGATGCAGATTCATTTGCTCGATCAGATCGGCGAACAGGGTCTGCAGAGCGCGAGGGTCAGCCAGCCGCGACGAATCGCAGCGATGCGCTTCGATGACCCACTCGCATCCGGACATTTATTCGCTTGCGCGTTCCCGCACTCCGGGCAGAACTTCGCCGATCGTGGCATCGGCTTGCCGCAGTTGATGCAGAACTTCGTTTCAGCAGCGGGAGAGGCTGGTGCCGGCGCTAAACCGCCGCCAGGAGCAGGCGCCAAGGAGCGGCCGGCGCGGGAGGCGCAGGCGGGGGAGCTTCGCCCGGGTTTCAAGGCGTTGGCCATGGTCTGCGCCATCGTGAATCCGGCGCCTAATCCCGCGCCGATGCCGGCGATTCCGCCTTCGTTCGCGGCCGCGATCGGCATGGAATTGGCCACCTGAAACTGCGTGTACTTGCCCATATCGCCGAGCATGTTCATGCCGATGCGCGTATCCAGCATCTTCTGCAATTCGTCCGGCAGCGAAAGATTCTCGACCACGAAACTATCGAGCGCGAGGCCGAGATCGGCGAACATCGGCTTCAGGCCTTCGCCGATCTTGTTGCCGAGTTCCACCTGATTCGCGGCCATGTCGAGGAACGGCAGGGTGCTTTCGGCGAACGTATCCGTCATGCGGCCGACGATGGTGTTGCGAAGCTGGCCTTCGATGTCGGGGACCTTATACAGCTCGCGCGTGCCGCTGATCTTCGAATGAAACACCTTGGGATCGGCGATGTGCCAGGAATAAATCCCGTAGCCGCGCACGCGCACCGCGCCGAATTCCTTGTCGCGAATGGTGATCGGAGTCGCGGTGCCCCAGCGCTGATTGGTCTGCATGCGCGTCGAGAAGAAATAGACGTCGCTCTTGAACGGGGACTGGAACTTCTTGTCCCAGTTCATCAGGTAGGTGAGAATCGGCAGGGTCTGCGTGGTCAGCGTGTACAGGCCCGGCCCGAAAATGTCGGCGACGCGGCCTTCGTTGACGAACGCGGCCATCTGCGATTCGCGAACGGTGAGCTTGCCGCCGTTCTGAATCTCCATGTCCTGCATGGGGTACCGGTAGGCGAGGATGCCGTCCTCCGGTTCGGTCCACTGGATGACGTCAATCCACTGCTTGGCGATAAAATCGCGCAGCGACATGTGCACTCCTCCGCTTTCAAGAAGTATAACGCCAGATCGGGGCGGGTTGTTCCACAATGTGGCAAACTACAGGGACTGAATGACTTCTCCAAATGAATTGTGGCTGATCCGCCATGGCGAAACGGAGTGGAGCCTGTCGGGGCAGCACACTTCGCGTACCGATCTGGCCTTGACGCCGGAGGGCGAACGCGGGCGCTTGAACTCGCTAAGATTCTGCACGGGAAGAAGTTCGCTCTGCTGTTGACGAGTCCGATGAAGCGGGCGCGAGAGACGGCGCGGCTGGCGGGATTCGCGCCGCAGATCGACGACGATTTGCGGGAATGGGATTACGGCGAGTACGAAGGCCTGACGACGGCGCAGATCCAGAAAATCGATCCGGGATGGACCATTTGGTCGAAAACTCCGCAGGGCGGCGAGACCGGCGCCCAGGTGGCCGCGAGGGCGGACCGGATCATCGAACGGGTGATGTCGGCGGCGGGCAACGTAGCCGTTTTCGGACACGGGCACATGCTGCGGGTCCTGGCCGCGCGCTGGCTCGCGATGGAAGCTTCGGGGGGCCGATATTTTGCCTTATCCACGGGATCGGTGAGCGTGCTTGGCGAGGAACGGGAGAATCGCGTGGTGAAGCTGTGGAATTCGTCCGGCACTTTGTAGACGTCCGCGGGCGATAATAGAACTTTAGTGCTCTCCCGCGCTCGATCCCGACCTTGGCTTTGGCCGAATCTGCTTAGCTTGGACGCGCCGCTGGTGGCGGTGCTGTGGCAGATTCTATTCGCGCGCTGTTTCCACGCCGATGTAAACGTGCTGGCGGCGGCGCTCCTGGTGCTGGCGGTGTGGGTCATTTACGCGGCGGATCGCGTGATCGACGCCTGGACCGATAACAGCCGCCTGCCGCGCCACGAATTCTATCGTCGTCTATTGGCGAGCGGTGCTGCCGCTATGGGCCGCGGCGCTCGCGATCGCGGGCTGGCTGGCATGGACGCGGCTGACGCGCGTGATTTTCGAACGCGGACTGATCCTGATGGCGGGGGTAGCGCTGTATTTCGCCGCGGTGCATCTGGCTCCGGCGGCGTTGCGCAAAGCCTGGCCGAAGGAAGCGGCCGTGGCGATCCTGTTCGCGCTGGGAGCGTCGGTGGCGGCGTGGAGCCAGGTGCGATCGGCGGTCGACATCGGGGCGATCGTCCTGTTTTCCTGCTTGTGCTGGATCAATTGCGTGGCGATCGAGCAATGGGAGGAACGGGGCACATCCCACTGGCCTATCGGCACGGCGGCGATTTGCGTGGCGGTGGTGGCGCTGATCCTGATGATCGAGCAGCGGCCGGTGTTGAGCGCGGCCGAGGCGGCGAGCGCGATCGGGTTCGTGATGCTGGATCGCGGGCGGCACAAATTATCGGCGGACGCGCTGCGGGTGCTGGCCGACGTCGCGCTGCTGAGTCCGCTATTCTTTCTCCCGATCGCGGGGCTGCTGGTGTGAATTGCGATCCGATTGCCCGGTGGTATCGATGGCTGGAGTATGCGGGGTTCGGACGGGCGCTGGAACGGCGGCGGGTGGCCTTTCTTGCCGATATCGCCGACGCGCGGCGGGTGCTTCTGCTGGGAGACGGCGATGGGCGATTCCTGGTGCGCCTGGTGGATCAAAACCTGAAACAACATCCGGGAGTGGAGATCGATTACGTCGATGTGAGCGGACGGATGCTGGAACTGGCTCAAGAGCGCGGCGGAGACCTGGGGGTCACCTATCATCAGGCCGATGTACTGACGATGACGCTGCCGGAGGGCGAGTACGATTTGATCGTCACGCATTTCTTTCTGGATTGCTTCAATGATCGCGATGCCGCGGCATTGACGGCACGCGTCGCGAAAGCAGCACGCTCGGATGCACGATGGCTGATTTCCGAATTTCGCGAGGCGGGCTGGTGGGCTCGGGTGGTGTTGGGCGGGCTGTATTTCTTTTTTCGGGTAACGACGGGATTAAGGACTCATCGATTGGTGGATCACCGGCCGCTGCTGGAGCGTCAAGGATTTCGGTTATCGAAGCAAGAGCGTGCGCGGTTCGGATTGTTGGTTTCGGAGTTGTGGGAACGAGGTGCGAAGATAAAGGCATGGCCGAACTGATTTTCGAAGTCACACAGGAGGCGGACGGCGGATATTGCGCCGAATGCCTGACGGTCGACATCTTCACCCAGGCGGACACGTGGGAAGAGCTGCGCACGAACGTTCGAGAGTCGGCGCGAGCGTACCTCTTCGACGGAGCAATTCCCGAGCAGGATTGACTGCATCTGGCGCGGGACGAGGCCGCCTCTGTGAAGACGCCCCGGGATCTAAGCGGAGCGGATTTGGCGGATTGCCTCTAAGGCGCACAAAACACGCCATCGGAATTTGCCGGCACGGTTCGATTCCGACAGCGATGTTTCGGTTTGCGTCAGGAGAGATGATATTTGGCGAGGAATTCGTGGATCGTCGTATATATTTTGATCCTCTCCTCGGGAGAAAAATTGCCGTGGCCGCCGCCGGGAATGGTCAGCAATTCGCTTTCGACTCCGGCTGATTTGAGCGCGTCGCGGAGGCGCGTCGCCTGGGTGTGGGGGACGATGGGATCGGAGCCGCCGTGGATCAACAGGATCGGCGGCAGGCCGGAGCGGACGTAGGTCAGCGGGGAGACTCGCTTCGCCAATGCCTCCTGATCGGGCTGGCGAGCCGAACCACTCCACTGCATACCTTCGCAGGTTGGGGCCTGACAGCATATCGTTCAGATCGGTGATGCCGTACCAACTGATGATCGCGGCGACCTTCGGCAGCGGCGCGACGGTGTTGTTCGTGAAGCCGGCGCCGGGGCATTCGCGATCGAGGCCCGCCGATTCCGGGATCATGCCGGTGGTGAGCGCGAGATGTCCGCCGGCGGATTCGCCGGTGACCACCAGGCGCGACAAATCGAAATTCATATCCTTGGCGTGAACGCCGACCCAGCGAAGGGCGCAGAGGCAATCCTCGACGGCTGCGGGAGCAAGCGAAACTCGCGCCATGCGGTATTCCACATTGACCACATCCCATCCCATTTCGAGCCACGGCAGGATGGACATGGTGGAGGCTTCCTTGGTGCCGAGAATCCAGCCGCCGCCGTGGAAGAAGATCACGGTGGGTTGCGGACCTTGGGCGTCGCGACGCTGATAAAGGTCCAGCTTGGCTTCGTAATTGTTGAAGGTCCCGTAGACGATGTTGGCGCGGACGGCGTATTCATTCGCGCCGTGTACGGCCCAGGTGGCGGCCGGAGGGAGTTGCGCGAGCCCCACGGCCGCGGCAGCAAGGGTTAACCAAATCGTTTTGAACATGACGGGAAGAATATCAAATTCAGCGACAATAAATACGAGATGAAAGCAATCGTAAAAAGCAAGCGCGAGCAGGGGTTGTGGCTCGAAGACATCGAAGCGCCTCGGCCGGGCATCAACGACGTTTTGATTCGCGTCAAGCGGGCCGGAATTTGCGGCACCGATGTTCACATTTATAAATGGGACGATTGGGCGCAGCGCACCATTCCGGTTCCGATGGCGATCGGACATGAATTCGTGGGTGAGATCGTCGAGGTCGGGGCGAACGTCAACGATTTTCATCCGGGCGATCTGGTCAGCGGCGAGGGGCACGTGGTTTGCGGACGGTGCCGCAATTGTCTCGCCGGGCGCAGGCACCTGTGCGCGCACACCATGGGAGTCGGTGTGAACCGGCCCGGCGCGTTCGCGGAATATATCGCGCTCCCGATGACTAACATCTGGCGGCATGCGCCGTCCATCGATCTGGATATCGCGGCGATTTTCGATCCGTTCGGAAATGCGGTGCACACCGCGCTGTCCTTTCCGGTGCTGGGCGAAGACGTGCTGGTGACGGGCGCGGGGCCGATCGGGCTGATGGCGGCGGCGGTGGCGCATCATGCGGGCGCCCGGTTCGTCGTGGTGACGGATATGAATCCGTTCCGTCTGGACCTGGCGAAAAAGATGGGCGCGACCGTGGCGCTGGATGTTTCGAAGGGCAATCTGGGAGAGGTGCAGCAACAGCTTGGCATGACGGAGGGGTTCGATATCGGCCTCGAAATGTCAGGAAATGGCCAGGCTTTTCGGGACATGATCGCGAATATGAGTCATGGGGCGAAGATCGCGATGCTGGGAATTCCGGATAAGGAAATGTCGATCGACTGGCGGACGGTGGTGTTCAACATGCTTACGATCAAGGGAATTTATGGGCGTGAGATGTATGAGACCTGGTACAAGATGACGGTGATGCTGCAGTCGGGACTCGATATTCACCCGGTAATCACGCACCGGTTCCATTACACGGAATTCGAGAAGGGATTCGCGGCCATGATCAGCGGGCAGGCGGCGAAGGTGATTCTGAACTTCGAATGATCGAGTGCCGGCAGATCGTAAAGAAATTCGGGGAATTCGCGGCGGTGGGCGGGGTGTCGCTCGACGTCCAGCCGGGGATTTGCGCGCTGCTGGGTCCGAACGGGGCAGGCAAGTCGACATTGCTGAAAATCCTGACCGGATTGATGACTCCCGATTCGGGCACGGCGCGGATCTGCGGGCTTTCGGTGGCGGAGCAGTCCATGGACGTGCGCAGGATCATCGGCGTGCTGCCGGAGGACCTGGGGCTGTTCGATTCACTCACCATCGAAGAACATCTCGATTTGTGCGGTCCGATTTACGGGATCGACAAGAAAGAGGCACGCGAACGAGGCGACGCGCTCATGCGAGTGCTGAGACTGGATCATGCGCGCGACACGTTTCTCGATCAATGCTCGCATGGAATGCGGAAAAAGACGGCGCTGGCGATGGCGCTGATCCACAATCCGCGCGTCGTTTTTCTGGATGAACCGTTCGAGGGCATCGATCCCGTGTCGTCGCGCGCGATTCAGGAGATGCTGGAGACGGTCGCCAAGCGCGGGGTGACGGTATTTCTGACCTCGCATATTCTTTCCATCGTGGACCAACTGGCTAGCGAGATCCTGATGATCCGCGGCGGCAGAATCGTGTGGAAATCGTCCGAAGAGGTTGCGAGCCGCCCGCTGGAACAGGTTTATTTCGACCTGGTGGAGGCGCCGCCGGCGGAGGAATTGCCGTGGCTCGGCTCCTCAGCATCCTAGGTGCGATCGGGCGCGCGGTCCGGCGCGATCTGGGCACGTTCGGCCAGCTCAAGACCAACAATTTTTTTCTGTTCATCGCGCTGATGGTCTATTCGGCGGTGGAAGGCGGAGTCGCGCCCTCGAGCGCATACTTCATGATGTTGCTGTTGGGTCTGGCGATCCTGTTTCCGCTCTCCGCCGATCCTCTGGACAAAGTGCCGCCAAGCCGGCTGGGGACCTGGCCGATCACTGGCGGGGAGCGGCTTGCCTTGCGTCTCATGAGTCTGGGATTGAGCCCGGTTTTATGGCTGGTGCTCGCGATGTTGGTGCTGAAGCGGAAAACCGAGCTGGCTCCGGCCTTGCTGACGGCCGCAGTGGGAGTGCAGGCCGTCGGGAGTCTGGGGCGCGGACTGCTGAAGCGATCCAGGCGCTGGAGCCTGCTGCGCTATGTTCCTCCGATACCGGGCAAACTCGGCGGGCTGATTCGCGTGAACCTCCGCCAAATGCTGATGGTTCTGGATGTCTATGTCGCGCTCGCGTTCAGCATTGGCAGCGGACTTTATTTCCTGCTTGGGTCGCATCCCGATCCGGAGGCGAGGCCGATCCTTTCTCTGGTGGTGGCGATGGCGATCAGCACGTATGCGCAATGCCTTTTCAGCCTGGACCGGTCGGCATCGACGATGGTGCGGTACCGTTTGCTGCCGCTCGACGGGTGGCAAGTCCTGCTGGCGAAGGATGTGGCATTCCTGGCGATTCTGACGGTGCTGCTGCTGCCGCTGGATCCGTTGGTGGGATGGACGTCGGGATTCGTGGCGCTGGCCGTGGGACATCACGCATCGGTGAAGATGGCCGCGCCGATGAGGCGCTGGAGATTCTCGGGCAGCCGGCTGTTTCCGGGCTTGGTCGGCGGAATCGGCGGGCTGGCGCTCGGATTCGCGGAACATCAGCGGGGTATTTTGTATTTCCTGGCGGCGATGGCGCTGTGGGCCATCTCAGTCGCGGTCTACGGTCGAATTTTTTCGCGCCAAGTGTTTACAATCCGCACCTCGACCCTGTAGCCTCGAAAAAGGTCCCGAAAAATAATGCGAGGCGATCATCACATTCGACAGCCGCTGGTGCGCCGCCGCGCCAATCTGTCGATTGTGAAATACCGGTTACTGGCATTTCTGGCGGTCCTGGGACCGGGATTCATCACCGCCAACGTCGATAACGATCCCGGCGGCATCCTCACCTATTCGCAGGCCGGCGCGAAGTTCGGCTACACGCTGCTGTGGACGCTGATTCCGACCACCATCGCGCTGATCGTGGTTCAGGAGATGGCGGCGCGCATGGGCGCGGTCACCGGCAAGGGCCTCTCCGACCTGATCCGCGAAGAGTTCGGCCTGCGCGCCACCTTCATCACCATGGCGATTCTGGGCATCGCCGATTTCGGCAACATCGCCGCCGGAGTTCGCCGGGCATCGCCTCCGGCATGGGAGTCTTCGGCGTCAGCAAATATCTCGCGGTGCCGGTCGGCGCGGCGCTGGTGTGGATCGTGATCGTGCGCGGGCCGCTACAAGCCGGTGGAGCGCATGCTGATCCTGTTTTCGCTGATCTATTTCACCTATCCGATCTCGGCGTTTCTGGCCAAGCCGGACTGGAAACTCGCGCTGCACGACACGCTGATCCCGCAATTCCAGCAGCGATCCGCAATATCTGGTGATGATCGTCGGCCTGATCGGCACCACCATCACGCCGTGGATGCAGTTCTATCTGCAGGCGTCGATCGTCGAAAAGGGCGTCGATCCGCGGCACTACGCGCTGACCCGGCTGGACGTGATTCTGGGCTGCATCGTCACCGACGTGATCGCGTTCTTCATCGTGGTGGCCTGCGCGGCGACGATTTACAAAGCCGGAGGCGGCACGGCGAAATCCACGACGTGGCCGACGCCGCGCTGGCGCTGAAGCCTTTCGCCGGACAATTCGCGACGCTTGCTGTTCGCCGTCGGCCTGATCAACGCGTCGCTGCTTTCGGCGGCGATTCTGCCGCTGGCGACGGCCTATAACGTCTGCGAAGGGCTGGGCTTCGAATCGGGCGTCGAGAAGCGATTTTCCGAAGCGCCGATCTTTTACTGGCTGTACACGCTGCTGATCGCTTGGCGGCGCCGGATTCGTGCTGATTCCCGGGTTGCCGCTGTTGAAAGTGATTCTGTTCTCGCAGGTGGCCAACGGCATCCTGCTGCCGTTCGTGCTGTTCTACATGCTGACGCTGATCAACCGCAAGCGCATCATGCAGGAGTACACCAACAACTGCTGGCAGAACGTGATCGCGTGGTCGACCGCCGTGGTGATGATCGCGCTGACGGCGGCGCTGGTCTGGACTACGCTGAGCCGTATGAACGCCGGCGCGACCACGACCACCGTAATATCGTCGGCCGGCGGCGCGCCTTGCGTGAAGTCGCGCGACCTCGGTGTGCGACTGCCTCCACGATTTCCACGCGCCGGACGGTCGCGCATGCGACGCCACCAGTTCCGCCAGCCGCTCCTCGCCGAAATCCTCATCCGACGGGATTCGCGGCCTCGGTGACGCCGTCGCTGAACAGCACCAGCGATGTCGCCCGGCTCCATCTGCTGCGCGCGATCTCCTTGTATGCCGCCATGGGCAGAATGCCCAGAATCATGCCGCCGCCTGCGAGCTGCTCGAAGCCGCCCTTGGCGCGCACCAGCAGCGGCGGATTGTGGCCCGCGTTGGTGAAGACCAGTTCGCCCGTGGCGGGATCCGCGACGGTCATGAAGAACGTGATGAAGCGGTTGTCGGGGCAATTGCGCGCAGAGTAGCCTTGTTCAGGCGCGTGATCTTTTCGGCCAGATCGTCGCCATCTTCGAACAGCACCTGGACGCGAGCCTGCAGGCTCGACATCAGCAGCGACGCGGGCATGCCTTTGCCGGCCACGTCGCCCACCAGCATGCCGATGCGGCCGTCGGGAAACTCCAGGTAATCGTAATAATCGCCGCCGACGGTGCGGCAGGCGCGTGGTCCTGCCGGCGATGTCCATGCCGGCGACTTTCGGCGGCTCCGACGGCAGCAGGCCCTTCTGGATCAGCGCGGCCTGCTGCATCTCCTTGGCCATGGCGCGCTCGGCTTCTTCGATTTCATTGAGCCGCGCGTGCTCGATGCGGATGGCCGCGACGTTCGCCATCACGGTCAGCAGGTTCAGATCCTCGCGCGAAAATTCGCGGATCAGGTCGCGGCGAATCGACGTAAATCAGTCCGATGACGCGATCGTTGGTCTGCAGCGGCACCGCGATCATGCTGCGCACCTTCTGCTCCACGATGCTCATCTGCGCGCGCAGCGCCTGATCCATCTGCGCGTCGCGCACCAGCAGCGACGCTTTCTCCTTGATGCACGCGATCGCGAACGGTGTTCGAAATCTTGAAGCCCGTCGCCGCGCGCCGCCCGCACTTTCAGCTCGTCGCCTTCGAGCGTCATCAGCACGCCGCGTCCGGCGCAGCACGGCTTCCATCGAAAGATCCATGATCACCTGGAACAATTCGTCCAGCGGGCGGTGCCCGGCCAGCTCGCGGCCGGCGCGAATCAGCGCGCGCATCTGCGGACTGCCCTGCATCACGTAGGTCTTGTTGAGATCGTCGGTCTGCGGACCGAGCACCGCGTCCAGACTGGCGACCACCGTGGTCGAGGCGCTGGAAATGCTCTCGCCGTGATCGACGAACACCACCGTGTTTGCGACGCGGCGCGCCGTTATCGGCGAACTCGATGTTCAGATGACCGGCGGCGATGCGGTCGCCCATGCCGAAAGGCGTCTTCCGCTCCAGGCGCTTGCCGTTCAGCAGCGTGCCGTTCTTGCTGCCCAGATCCTCGACGAACCACTCCGCCTTCGTCGCGTGAGAGAGCCAGATGCTGGCGGGAAAGACCGGCATCGTCCGGATAACAAAGCTCATTCGCACTGGAGCGGCCGAGCGTGATCCGGTCGCGATCGAGCGGGACGGTGACGTCTTGCCGTCGATATTGCGAATGACCAGTTCTTTCGGAACAGCTTGCTTTGGAGCCAAACGCTTAGAGTATCATCGTTTGGGCCGGGTGAGCGGCGGATCTATCGGGTGTGGCTCGCGATCCAGCCGGCCATGATTTCGAGCGCCCTTGAGGAAAAGGTTTCCTCCAGTTCGCCGTACTCCGCTACCGCGCAAGTTTTGCACTTTTGAAACAGGTGATTCAGGCCGGGTAACTCGACGGCCGTGAAGTCGTGGTTCCCGCCCTCCGCCAGCGCCTTGACGATCGCCGGAAGATTCTGGCGCGGGGGCACCTGAACGTCGCGGGATCCATTGAGAGCCAGCACCGGCACGCGAAGGCTCCGCAACGCCGGCGCGGGATCGTAGAACAGGAACGATCGAATCTCCGGCGAGACGATGCCGGCGATTTGCGCGTCGATCATCTTATCCGTGTCTTCGCCCGCGCCCGGCGGCTTAACCTGATTCCAGGTTTCGCGCAGTTTGGCGATCACCGCGGCTTGATCTTTCTCGTCACGCTCGTCACGCAGAGCCTCTATCAGGGCTTGCTGGACGCGGCGGTTCGCCGCGATCATCGCATCGCTTGCGCCCGCAGCCTTGGCTACCAGTTCGCCTTGTAAGGCGAGCACCTGATCGCCGGGAACGCCGGTTCCCGCCAGCATCACCACGAACGCAATGTCGCTCGATTTGGACGCCGCCATCGGACCGACGATGCCGCCTTCGCTATGGCCGATCACTCCAATCCGTTTCGGGTCGATCTCTCTGCGGGTTTTCAGGAACTCGACGCCGGTGAGAACGTCGCCGGCCATATCGCCCAAGGTTGCCCGCGACGAGTTGCCGGTAGACTTGCCGACTCCTCGATCGTCAACGCGCAGAACGGCGATGCCGCGGCGCGACAGATAATCCGCGATCACCCAGAACGGCTTGTGCCCCATCAACGACTCGTCGCGATCCTGCGGGCCGGAGCCAGTGATGAGAATCGCCGCAGGCATCGGGCCGGCGGCGTGGGGCACGGTCAGCGTTCCTGCCAGCGTGACTCCAGCGGCTTTGTTCTCGTAGCTGACGTCGATCCGGTCATACGGGAACGGCGGTTGGGGCGTCTGTGGACGGACCAGAGCCTGCACTTTCTCCACGCGCTTGAAAGTGAGCGGCAGAGACGCTCCCTGGGTAAACGTCCCCGCGATTTCGCCATTCGCGCGAAGCACGCCGTCGAAGGTCGCGTGAAGCGCCGGCATGTCCAGATGCAGCTTATTCGCCGCGAAGGTCGTAGTGGCCACCGGAATCCCCATCGCGCCTTGATCGATGCTGTCGAGTTTGGAAGCGAAAGCAGAGCCGTCCTTGCTGATGTGCAGCGCGAGCCGTAGTTTGACCGCGCCGGTATCGAGCGTGCCCTGCCACGTGCCTTCGATACTTTGCGCGGGTCCCTGCGCCATGCAAACCGCCGCGACCGACAAGAAGGCCGCCGTGATCTTTGTCATGCCCAGATTCTCCGCGAAAGCTTTATCGATGTCCAGTAATATCGGCGGCTACTTCGATTCCGGAACGAACGCCTCGGCTTCGATTTCCACCAGCATGTCGGGATCGATCAGCCGGGCTACCTGCACCATCGCCGTCGCCGGGCGGATCGCTCCGAAAAATTCGCCGTGCGCTTTGCCGATCTGCTCCCATTGGGAAATATCGGTGACGAAGATCCGGGTGCGGACTACGTGATCGAGCGATGCGCCGGCCTTTTCGAGGGCCGATTGCAAATTGCGAAGCACCTGAATGGTCTGTGCGTATGCGTCGCCCTTGCCGACAATCGAGCCATCGGGCGCGGTCGCGGTAGTGCCGGAAACATATACGTGCGGACCAACGCGGACCGCTCGCGAATAGCCGACGACCGGCTCCCATTTCGTGCCGGAAGAGATGTTGAGCCGGGTCATCAGCGTTGTGGAAAATTCTTTTCGAGGAAGTCGAGAAATGTTTCACGATCTTCCGGTTTGAGCGGCGCGCCCCAGTTGCTCATCTTGGTGAGCTCGCGATCCCACTGCCCGCGGGTGAGGTGTTGCTGCGTGATCACGTTCTCCCGTGACATCCCAGGCAGGTCTGTGCGAAATCGGCCGGCGGAGCGAAGGGAGTTCCTGGCGTCACCGTGGCGGCCTGGCGCGGAGGCCGAAGTTACGTTCACATGGCTCTGCGGAATCACGTTCCAGCCGTATCCCGACGGATTCCATGACTGGGCCATCGGTTGGACATCCCCGCTGGCGTCCCGCGCCCGGGACAGGATGGTGTAATATTCCTCGCGCGGCGGTTTCCAGGAAAACTCCCACTGCCGCCAGCCGAACTGGGTGGCTTGTTCGCGGCGCAGCGAGGCCGGCTTCCACACGCGCCCGCCGTCGGTGGAGATATCAACTCCGGTGACCGCGCCTCGATCGCCGCTCCAGGCGACGCCTCGGATGGAAACGGCCTGACCCGGTCTGATGACAGCGCCATCGAGCGGCGCGGCGATGACGCTTTTCACCTTGAGACTGGTCACCGGCTCCATTTGATCCGGAGTAAGCGACGTCATCGGCGCGACCGCGTGATCCGGTTTACGGTATGCGTTCTTCATCCAGAAGCCGTCGAATTCCTTATCGAGCACCGGTGATCTGCGTAAGCCATTTCGCCCAGGAATCGCTGGCCCATCCGGGCACTACCAAGCGCAGCGGGAAGCCGTGCTTCAGCGGCACCGGCGCGCCGTTCATCTCATACGCCAGCAACGTGTTCGGGTCCAGCGCCTTTTTCGCGGTGATGGTGCGGCGGAAATCCTGCATCTTGCCGAGCGGCTCGTCGGCGCCGTTAAACAAAATCTCGGTGGCGGTATCTTTGATGCCGGCATGCTTCAGTACATCGCCGAGCCGGGCCCCCCGCCAGCGCGCGTTGGCGACTGCTCCATTGGTCCACTGCATGCCGGCCACGTGCGGCGTGAAATAACCGCGGCCGTTGCCCGCGCACTCGACCACGGCGACCACCTCGGTCGCGGGCATTTTCTTGAGATCGTCGAGCGTCAGGGTGAGCGGCGTTCCCACCAGACCGTCGATCTTCAAGCTCCAACTGCTCAACTCGACGTTAGGCACGTAAACGTGAGTGCGGACGAAGAAATGTTCAGGAGAGGTGAGGTAGTCGGCGAATCCGGGAAGCTCCATTTCGAGATCTTCGGGACGCGTGGACAGGACGCGCATGTCGTTCTTATCCTGCGCCATCAGCGCGCCACCCGCGGCAAGAAAGAAGAAAGTCCTACGTGTAGTTTTCATGGGGTGAATTCAACAGTTCGAGAAATGATGGATCCATCATGCACTTCGATGGTGAACTCCTGTTTGCGCGTGCCGCTCATCACCTGAATGTGATGAGTGCCCGCCGCAAGATTAAGGCTCGACGGCGTTTTCCGCGCCTGTTCCTGCCCGTCGACCCACACGGTCGCTCCGGGCGGCTGCGAGATGAGGCTGAGTATTCCTGAGGATCGCGCGAGATCGACGATCAGGCCGGTATCCTGCGGAATATCGATAATGCGGTTCGCGTCACGATAGCCCGCGTGGCGGGCGATGAAGGTGTGGCGGCCCATCGGCAGGGTGACGGTACACGGCGTGATGCAGCGGCGATCGCTGTCGAAGACGGCTTCAGAGCCGGCGGGATTTGTGGTGAGCTGAAACGTCGCATCGCCATCCACCTTCGGCGCGGCGTCGCGGTCGGCGTCCACACGAGTTGCCGACTCCGCGGGTTTGGGCTGGGCAGGGGTCTCGGGTGCTTTTTCCGCCGGTTGCGCGGTTGCATCAGCTTTTGAAGAATCCGGGGCGGGTTTTGCGGTGTCGGGGGCCGGTGGAGGAGTTGACGCCGCCGGCGACGCGCTGCTGGACGGTGCGGCATCCGGTTGGGGAGACGGCGGTACGCTCGCCGTAGCGGGCGCCGATGGACGGCCCACGAATTTCTGCACCCCGACAACACCCAGGACCACCAGCGCAGCTACGGCGATTGCCGAGGCCAGCACGTTTCGCAACATATGACTCGGCTCGGGAGGTTCGCGGTGCGGCAGCGGATCGAACGGAATTTCAAGCGGCAGATCCCGCGCCTCCGCCGGATCCGCTCTGGGACCGGAGGGAGAAATTTCAAGCGCGCGCGGCGGCGGCGGCTCGACGTCAGCCACCGTTTCCGCCATCGGATTCACTCCGGCGCTGAGCCGCTCATCCTTGGATTCTCCAGTAGGCAGGTTGTGGCTCGCGCCGCGCGGAATGGGCGTCCATCCCTTGGTTGCGCTGCAAGCCGCGGAGAGCGCGTTGATAAAGTCACTGCACGATTCGTAGCGGCCGTCGGCGCTTTTCGCCAGCGCTTTTCGCAGCACCGTTTCAATTCCCTCACTGAGTGTCGGGTTCAGCCGCCTCGGCAACGCCGGCTCTTCGCGCACGATCTTGAACAACAGCGTCGGCAGATATTCGGCGATGAAAGGCTTTTCACCGGTGAACACTTCGTAGGCGACCACCGCCAGCGAAAACTGATCGGCGCGGCCAGTCACGTTGCCGCCCTGCACCTGTTCCGGCGACATATAACTGGGCGTCCCCATCATGGTGCCCGATAGAGTCATCTGCTGCGAAATTATCTTCGCGACCCCGAAGTCGGTCACCTTGGCGGTGCCGTCTTCGTGGATCATGATGTTCGCGGGTTTGATGTCGCGATGGACGATTCCCTTGCGATGGGCGTAATCCAGCGCGGCCGCGGTCTGCCGGAAAATGCTGAGCAGCGTTTCCTTGTCCGGAGTCTGCTCGTGCTGCAGCATCTTTTCGAGCGGAGGTCCGTTGACGAACTCCATGAAGATGTATGCCATGCCGTTTTCTTCGGCGATGTCATAGATGGTCACGATTCCCGGGTGCGACAGAATTCCGGCGGACTGCGCTTCGCGGAACAGGCGCTCGCGTAATCGTTCGCGCTCGGTTTCGTCGGAGAGATCGTGCAGGCGAATACTTTTGATCGCGATAGTGCGGCCGATCGCCGGGTCCTGGGCCTTATAGACGATGCCCATCGCCCCACGCCCCAATTCTCCGAGAATTTGGTAGCGTCCGATTTGCTCCATCAGGGATCTATTCCAGTTTATCGCAGTGGTCTGCCGTGGAACGGCATGCGCGATCCGTCCCTAATGTGTCCGGAAAGCGAACAGCGCCAGCGCCAATAACAGAACCGCTACCGCCGCCAGGATTCCAAGCGCGAATCCCAGCGTCAGTTTCACCGCCGGAACCGCAATCGTCGAGCTCGATTCGGACTCGGCTTCCGGCTCCGGCTCGGCCTCTTTCTCGAAAACCGGCGCTTCTCTCGCCAGCGCGGGAGCGGCCGCGGCGGCGCTTTGCCCGGAGTCGAACAACTTCCAGAAATCGGTATCGGGACCGGGTCTGCGGGAGGCCCCTACGCTGCGGCTCAGCCATTCTCGAAATGTGGCGTCGCCGTTCAGGCGATCGGTCACCACGTACGGGATTCCCTGCATGATTCCGCGGTCGAGCACCCGGCGTCGTTCCACGTCCGTTAGGCGATCCAGGCTCGCCACCAGCCCGCGGTTCTCGGCGGGATCGGAAAGAAAATGAATCTGCACCGGACGCGCGGTTGCGATTTCACGCGCATGATAGGTCAGGACGCCGTCATTGTGGCGCATGTCGAGAAGCTCGAAACGGTCGTACAGCCCCACGAAATTATGATCCCACGTGAATCGCTATCGTGTGTAGCTGATGGCCAGCATCCCGCTTCGATAATTTTGCTGCGACGCGAGCTTGAAAGTTCTTTGCGGAAAGCCTGGCGGAAACAGCGGGATGCCTTCGCCGAGCAGCACTGGAACCAGGCCTAACTCGATCTGGTCCACCAGGTCCTCTCTTAGAAACTCGCGCGCGATCTCGCCGCCGCCGGCCAGCCAGATATTTTTTCCGGGCGCCGACTTCAGCAGCTTCACCAGATCCGCCGGAGCGACGTTGGTGAATTCGACCCCGTCAGTCTTACCGGCGGGAAGAGTGCGGGAATACACATAGGTTTCAAGATTGAGGCTCGGACCTTGCTTGAAGACGTCGTAAGTCTTGCGCCCCATGATGGCGACATCGACGGTTTTGAAAAACGCGGAGAAATCATGTTCCGGATCGGGCTTCAGCCAGTCCACGCTTCCATCGGGCCGCGCGATATAGCCATCCATACTGATTCCAGCGCCTAAAACGACCTTCCGCATGGGCAGAGTATATCATCCACGTTCGCCGCGGCGGTGTCGGCTGCAACGGCCCGTGATATCCTTTTGAACAACCCACCTTGAAGTGGATGTATGCCTTCCGAAACCTATTCGACGCCCCATGGCATCGCTGTAACTCGAAGCATTTCCAAGGTCCCGTACGCCCGCGGGTTGAAGGATCTGCTGCGCAAGCTGGACACCCAGCGTGGAGTCTATTTTTCCTCCGGCTATGAATACCCGGAACGCTATTCGCGCTGGGATTTCGGCGCGACGGCGCCTCTGCTCGAAATCATTTCTTCCGGCCGGGATGTTCTGTTGCGACCGCTAAACGCGCGTGGCGAAGTGTTGAATCGCATCTTCGAACCGTTGCTCGCCGGCCATCCGCACTGGGAACATTTCGCGCTCGAAAATGGCGCGCTGCATGGCCTGTTGAAGCCGCTTGCCGCCGCTGTTTCCGGAAGAGGAACGTAGCAAACAGCCATCCGCGTTTTCGATTCTGCGAGCGATGATCGACGAATTCCGGCATCCGCTGGCGTCGCGCCTCGCCCTGGTCGGCGCGTTCGGATACGATCTGCTATTTCAGTTCGATCCGATCAAACTCAAGCTGCCTCGCCACGACGTCAAGGATCTGCATCTCTATCTTTGCGACGACATCTATTTCATGGATCGCAAGAAAGAGCAGATCGAGCGCTTCCAGTACGACTTTTCCCGCGGCGATCTGACCACGCACGGCCTGAAGCGGACCGCCGCGCGGCTGAAGAAGCGCGAAGCCGGTCGACGTCCGGGCCCATCGTCTGCCGATCACGAGCCCGAAGAGTACATGGCGAACGTCGAAACCGTGCGCGAAGGCATGCGCCGCGGGCGACTACTACGAAGTCGTCCTGCGGCAGACATTCTCGCGCGCCGTATTCGGGCAGCCCGTCGGAATTATTCGGGCGGATCCAGCACGCCAGCCCCAGTCCCTACGAATTTTTCCTGCAATTCGGCGACGAGCAACTGATCGGCGCGTCGCCGGAGATGTTCGTGCGCGTGGAGGGCCGGCGCGTCGAGACCTGTCCCATCGCGGGCACGGCTCGCCGCACCGGCGATCCTTTGCGCGACGCCGACAACATTCGCGAGCTGCTCAATTCGACTAAGGAAGAGTCCGAGCTGACCATGTGCAGCGACGTCGACCGCAACGACAAATCGCGCGTCTGCGTGCCGGGTTCGGTGCGCGTGATCGGGCCGGCGGCTTGATCGAATCCTACGCCGGCGTATTCCATACTGTCGATCACGTGGAAGGCACGCTGGCCCCGGGCTTCGATTCGCTCGACGCATTTCTCACCCACATGTGGGCCGTGACCATGATCGGAGCGCCCAAGAAATGGGCCGCGCAGGCCATCGAGGATCTCGAAAAAGACGCTCGCGGCTGGTATGGCGGCGCCGTCGGAATGATCGCGATGGACGGCGACATCAACACCGGAATCACCATTCGGACCGTCCGCCTGCGCGACGGCAGTGGCCCGCTACGGCGCGGGCGCGACGCTGCTTTACGACTCGATTCCCGGAGAAGAAGAACGCGAGACGCGTCTCAAGGCCACCGGCTTTTTCCGCGCCCTGAACGCCGAGCCGGCCGCTCCGGCGCGCTTACGCGCCGCGATCGGAAGACGGGCGCGGCGTGCGCCTGCTGCTGGTCGATAACGAAGACTGCTTCATCCACACGCTCGCCAACTACGTCCGCCAAACCGGCGCGGAGGTCATGACCTATCGCGCCGGCTTCCCTCTGGACTTGATCGAGCAGATTGCAGCCGTCGCTGATTCTGGTTTCGCCCGGGCCCGGGGCGTCCCGTCGATTTCGGCGTGCCCGGAGCTGATTCGATACGCGGCGAAGCTCGAAGTTCCGCGTGTTCGGCGTGTGCCTCGGACTGCAGGGGATGGTGGAGGCGTTCGGCGGCGAATTGGGCGTCCTCGACTATCCGATGCACGGCAAACCGTCGATGGTCCGGCATCGCGGCGTAGGCGTCTTCGAGGGGCTGCCGCCGGAATTCCGCGTCGGCCGCTATCATTCCCTGTACGCGATTCCCGAGAAGCTGCCGGCGTGTCTGGAGGTCACCGCGGAAAGCGAAGACGGCGTCATCATGGGCGTCCGCCATCGCGATCTGCCGATCGAAGCGGTTCAATTCCATCCGGAGTCGATCCTGACCCTGGATGGGAAGTGCGGACTGCGGCTGATGGAAAACGTCGTAAAGACTCCTGGGCCACGCCCGCGTCGCGAGCGGCAGGATTAGTTCCTGAGCCGGTACTGATCACCTTAGAACTTGCTCGTCGTTCGCACTTCGGTCATACTTGAGGTTCACCAGATGGGACTCCAACCGAGCGACGTACTATTCATCGCCATCGTGATATGGCTGATCCTCGAAATCATCGACGGCGATTGGGGCGGCGGCCATCGGTCGCCAGTTCCGGTACGCTAGCGGGTTGTCCCCAAAATCGATGCTGACCGCTTCCTCCGGTTGCGGTTCGGGGTTCCGCGCTACATCGGATTCATGGCCGAAGTGATCGTGATCGGCGGCGGGTTGGCCGGCCTTGCGGCGGCTGCCGCCCTCGGCGGCGCGGGTCACGCGGTGCGCCTGCTCGAGGCTCGGGCCTTTCTCGGCGGTCGCGCCACCTCCTACGAAGCCGGTTCCGAGACCATCGACAATTGCCAGCACATCCTGCTGCGCTGCTGCGTCGAATCTACTCGATTTTTATGAACGGCTCGGGGTGACCGGTGATATCCGGTTCGAACGCGAGTTCGTATTCATCGAGCCTGGCGGGCGCCGCAGCACGCTGCGATCGGGAATTTTGCCCCCACCGCTGCACTTCACGGAATCGTTTCTCGCGCTGAAGTTTCTGAATTTTTCTGAAAAGGCTCGCAGTGGCCCGGGCGCTGCTGGCGATCCGGCGTGAATATTCACGCCGCGACGACCTGGACCGCATCACCATGCAGCAGTGGCTCGACGAAAAACGCCAGCCGCCGCGCGCGATCGAACGGTTCTGGCGGCAGGTGTTGGTCAGCGCGATTAACGAAGAACTGGATCGCATGGCAGCGCTGCACGGCTTTCAGGTTTTCCGCTTGGGCTTTCTTGGATCGGCGAAATCGTATGAAATGGGCATCCCCGCGGTGCCGCTCGGAAAATTATATTCCTCCGAAGCCTGGCGGAAGCTGGGCAACGTCGAAATGCGGATGCGCGCGCCGGTGGAGCGGATCCAGATCGAAAATGAAGCGGTGTGCTGCCTGACCGCCGCCGGCGAAAGCCTGCGGGCCGATTATTACGTTAGCGCCCTGCCATTTGAGCGTCTACCCGCCCTCGGTTTCGATCCCGAAGTGGCCTTCGAGCATTCGCCGATCACCGGAATCCATCTCTGGTTCGACCGTCCGGTGACGGACCTTCCGCACGCGACGCTGCTCGATCGTACGATTCAGTGGATGTTCAACAAGAGTGAAGGCCGGTACATCCAACTGGTGGTGAGCGCGTCACGCAGCCTGGTCGAAATGCCGCGCGCCGAAGTGATCGCGCTGGCTATTCGTGAGCTCGCGGAATTTTTCCCGGTCGTGAAGGACGCCAAACTCGAAAAAGCGCACGTGGTGAAGGAAATCCGTGCGACTTTCTCGGCGAAACCGGGCCTCGAAGCGCAGCGCCCGGTCAACCGGACGTCCGTCCGGAACCTGTTTCTCGCGGGCGACTGGACGCGCTCGGGCTGGCCGGCGACGATGGAAGGCGCCGTTCGCAGCGGTTACATGGCTGCGGAGGCCGTGACTGCGGCTACAGGGTCTCCGCGCAGCTTCGTTCTTCCCGATATCGTTCCGAGGTGAGATAATCGGCACATGCGAAAACTGATTGTCCTTTTCGCTCTGGTGCTGATCCCCGCTATCGCCGCCGACGAAACGAACCTCACCATCGTCGTGACCAACAAAGAGGGTAAGCCGATCGATCGCGCCAGCGTGATCGTCAAGTTCGTCCAGGGCCGCTCGAAAGTGAAATTCGGAGCGAAAATCCGCAAGGAATGGGAGCTGAAAACCAGCCAGGAAGGCGTCGCCAAGATCCCCAGCATCCCGCAGGGCAAGATCCTGATCCAGGTGATTGCGCCCAATTATCAGACTTTCGGCAACACCTTCGACGTGCAGGAGGACCAGCGGACGATTGATGTAAAGCTGAATCCTCCGCAGAAGCAGTACACCGCCCACCCTTAGGAGATCCCACAGGACCTCCAGAAACTGTTTGACAGTTTTCCGGACGCGTCTTATGATGGGGGCATCACTGAGAAAGGAGGTGGTCCAGTCGAATGATACCTGGTAGTAAAGACTGCACTCAAAATCCGCGCGAGGTGGCCGACTCTTAAAGTCGATCCTCAAACGTTCAGGTTTCGTCCAGTGACGAGGCCGCCGCTCCCGTGGAACGGTCACCTCCCATCGCGAAACTGAGTCTGATCTGAAGCCCCGCATCGGTGGCCTGCCGTTAGGCATTGCGACCGATGCGGGGTTTTTGCATCTTATGTTATAGTGAAAGCCTCTGCCGCTCACAGCAGGTCCGCGGCAACCCCATTGGAGAAAGCACATGAAACCCGGAATTCATCCCGCCTATGAAGAAGTGAACGTGGTTTGCGCCTGCGGACATACGTTCCGTACGCGCACCGCGCATAAGGGCGATATCCGCGTGGAAATCTGCTCCAGCTGCCACCCGTTCTTCACCGGCCGCCAGAAACTGGTCGACACCGAGGGCCGCGTGGATCGTTTCCAGAAGAAATATCAGAAGGCGCGGGAAAAGAACGAGAAGAAGGCTCAGCCGGTAGCTTAAAGGCCTTTCTTTGAAAAGCTGTGCTTAGAAGCCAGGGCCGGGACCGCGGCCTGGATTCTGCCGTGCGCGCTGTTCGCGTTCCTTGCGCATTTTGTCGTACTCGACTTGTTGGTCCGCGGTAAGCAGGGCGCGAATTTTATCATTCTGCTCGTCGTGGATCTTCTGATACGCGGGCTTCATTTTCTGCCGCGTTTCCTCTACCCGCGCCCGGGTTTCATCCATGATCGAGTTAAGCTTAGAAACCTGTTGATCGGTGAGTTTCAGCCGCGATTGATATTCGGCGATAATCCGCTTGCGAAATTCCTCAGGATTCTTGGTCGCGGCAGGCTTGGCGACCACGACAGAGGCATTATAGAGACGGTCTCCGAACCCGCCCAGTACCAGGCCGCACGCGAATACCAAGCCGACGTACAGCGCGATCGCGCCCCGCGAAAACCTCATTTGATATCACCCGTCAGCACGTCAACGTAGGTGTTGGGATGATTAGCCGTCAGTACATCCACATAGCTCGCGTTGTAGACGGGAAGCCGCTGCATATGCGGGATTAAAACCACTCCCATCAGCACCGCCAGCGCTACCGTCGCCCCTACACACACCTGAGCCACCCGGCGGAACAAGGACAGGTTCGCCACCCGCCGTGCTTCCACCCGCTGCCACATCCCGGGCATGAACCCGGCGCTGACTTCAGGATCAGGGATGGCCTGGCGATATTCCGAAAATAGCGCGTCCAGCTTCCGCTCCGTATCGTCCTGCGGCATGCGATCCATTTTACACCTCGTGTGCAGCTTGTAAAGCCATCAACCTAAAAGGTTCCGCGACCCTTATTGCTCTTGCGTCTCGTAGGCCTTTAAAACCCGTTGCCGGGCCCGAAACAGCCTTACTTTCAGCGCATTCTCATTCACCCGATAAATCTTTTCGAGTTCCTTGAGCGACAAACCTTCTACTTCCTTCAACGTCAACAAGATCCGATCTTCCTCGGATACCTTCTCCAACAACGATTGCACCAACTCCCGGACTTTCGTCCGACGCTGCTCCTCGCCGCTGACCTTCCCGCCCGCCGCCGCATCCGCCAGCATCACCTGCTGTTCGCTCAGATCCGACATCCGGCTTTCCTGCCGCCGACGCTGCCGGCGCAGATAATCATACGCCGCGTTCACCGTCAACCGGTACAGCCACGGCTCGAACACTTCCGAGGTCCGCAACTGGTCGAGCGAGTAGTACAGCCGCAGAAATACTTCCTGCCCAACATCTTCCACGTCCTCAGGCCGGCCAATCAGCCTTGCAATCGTCCCCAGGATCCGTTTCCGGTAGGCCTGCACGACCTGATTAAACGCACTATCATCGCCACCTCGAGCCCTTTCAATGAGTTCGAAGTCAACCAGCATGGCCACCGCCCGTCCCTATCATAGGGTGTCCGGCGATGGACCTAATCATATCTATCCAATAGGAGAGGCGCACCGGCTCACTGTCAGGTTACAACAGGTGGAGGGCTCGCGAGCACGAAAATGCCCTAAAAGTGAGCCGGCTTCAAACCAATCGCACTACGCCATGCCACTGCGCATCCCGTTGGGGCGCGCTGCGTGTTCGAGCGCCCGAGGCCGCTTGCGGAGCGGGGTTTGGGAGATCGAATACCGTTCCAGACAGGAAATCAGCTCATCCAGAGCCCGTTTTCTGTTCCGAAGATGTTCCAGCTCGAACTGGATAGCGCCAGTCTCACCGGAGGGGTGCTTGAACTTCATAGTAGTCTATTTCTATGGCCGGGGACGGGATGATACAATACCCCTGGATAGGGGTAAGTCATACATTTACTTACCTCTAAAATGCAGGTGTCCACCTGCGTGATAAACTCAGATTTCTCATGGATTTTCTAGCAGGGCTGAACCCGCGCCAAAGGGAAGCGGTTCAGCACACCGAAGGACCTCTGCTGGTACTGGCAGGGGCGGGCAGCGGTAAAACTCGCGTAATTACTCACCGGATTGCGCACCTGATGACGGCTCACAGGGTGCCCGGATGGGCGATTCTGGCGGTCACCTTCACCAACAAAGCATCGGGAGAGATGCGGGACCGCGTCCGGAAGCTGGTGGAGGGAATCTCCGGCGAAGGCCCCACGGTGGCGACCTTTCATTCCTTCTGCGTCCGGCTCCTGCGCCGGGAAGGAGCGCCCTTAGCCTCGCTGCGGCCGGGGTTCACGACACGTTTCACGATCTACGACGATGACGACCAGATCGCCATTCTCAAATCGGTGTACAAAAGCGTGGGCCTCGACGACAAGTTCATGCAGCATCGTGCGGCCCTATCGCGTATCAGCCACGCCAAGAGCCACAAGCAGTCGCCCGACGAGATGGCTCGTGCGGCCAGCGATCCCGTCACGGAACGCCTCGCCGTCGTGTACGAAAAGTATCAGGCCCGCTTGCGGGAGTCGAATGCGCTCGATTTCGACGATCTGCTGCTTGAAGCAGTGCGGTTGCTGGCGCATGACAAGCCGACTCGCGACCGTCTGAATCAGCGCTACGAATTCGTGATGGTGGACGAATATCAGGACACCAATCGCAGCCAGTACGAACTGATGCGACTGCTGACCGAGCAGCGCCAGAATATCTGCGTGGTGGGCGACGAGGACCAGTCGATTTACGGCTGGCGCGGCGCCAATATTCGCAACATTCTCGATTTCGAGCGCGATTTTCCGGGCGCGACCATTATTCGACTGGAGCAGAACTATCGCTCCACCAAGAACATTCTCGAAGCCGCCAACGGCGTGGTCGCGAATAACACGGAGCGTATCGGCAAGTCCCTCTGGACCGAATCGGAGAGCGGCGAAAAGATCACTTTGTACGAAGCGCCCGATTCGGAAAACGAAGCGCTGTACATCGCCGACAACATTGAAAACCGCCTGGCTCGCAATCCCAAGGATCGAGTCGCGGTGCTTTATCGTACGAATGCGCAATCGCGGCAGATCGAAGAAGCTCTGCGGCGATACGGACGGAAATACGTCGTCGTAGGCGGCTTCAGCTTTTACCAGCGCGCCGAAGTGAAGGACGTTCTGGCGTACTTGAAAGTGCTGGTCAGCCCGCAGGATTCCATCAGCCTGCTGCGCATCATCAACGTTCCCGCGCGCGGCATCGGACGCACCACGGTCGAACAGATCGAGCAGTATGCCATTGAACACGAATTGTCGCTGTGGACGGCGCTCGCGGAAATGCTGGAGCAGCATGCCTTCCCAGCGAGGGCGGAATCCTCGCTCGCGGCCTTTCACCGGATGATCCAGGAATTGGCGTCGGGAATGGAACAGCGACCGATTTCGGAAACCTTACAGGCCATTTTCGATACGGACCGGGTATCGAAAGATGCTCGAAGAGGAAAATACCGACGAATCGCGCGCGCGGCTGGGGAACCTGGACGAGCTTTTAAACGCCGCCGCGGACGCATCGGAACGCGGTGAGACGCTGCGCGATTTTCTGGATCACGCGGCGCTGGTCTCCGACGCCGATTCCGCCGACGAACGCGCTCCGGTATCGCTGCTCACCATGCACAACGCCAAGGGGCTCGAATTTCCAGTGGTCTTCGTGGCGGGGCTCGAAGAAGGACTATTCCCGCACAGCCGTTCTCTCGATTCGTCCACTGCGATGGAAGAAGAACGGCGCCTGTGCTACGTCGGCATGACGCGCGCGGAGACCAAGTTGTATTTGAGCTGGGCGCGATTCCGGCGGCGATACGGCGGCGGGCAACCGGAAGCGTCGATTCCGTCGCGATTCCTGAAAGAAGTCCCGACTGCATTGCTGGACCGGGTGCGCGGCGATCAAGGCCACGTCGATCTCTACGCGGAGCGTTACGAGGTGCGCGACGCAGCGCGGCGAAACCTTTATACTGGGAAGACTTATAACTCGGTAGAGAACATCAAGCAATTCTTTTCCGAGCGCGGCATGCCGGCTCCCCAGGGTTTAGGAAAGCCGGCGGCGCCAGCAGCATCGGCGCCAGCGCCCGCAGTCGCAGGCGCTCCAGCGGTCAAGAAGGCGGGCAAGAAATTCGGACCCGGCTCGACGATCGAGCATGCCAAGTACGGCCGCGGCACGGTCATCCGCCTGGAAGGCTCGGGCGACGATACCAAAGTCACGGTGAGTTTCCCCGGATACGGGTTGAAGAAGCTGGTTGCGAAATACGCAGGGATCAAGATCGAATGAACACCAAAAAAGTTACCGACACAGAAGAACGCAAGAAACTGAAGCGAGCCGCGCGCAAGAAAGCGGCCCCGAAAAAGAAGCGCGCCGCCGATGTGGCTCGCGGATCGCAAAAGCGCAAAGTGAAGAAGATGGTCAAGGGCCAGCGCAAGCGCTAAGCCCGTGTCGCTGTTCCAGACCAAGTCGATCGACGCGCTGATCGAATCGTCCCAGGAGCCGTCCCATCGTCTGAAAAAGACGCTGGGCCCCTGGGCGCTGGCATTCCTCGGCGTGGGCATCGTCATCGGCTCGGGAATTTTCACGGTCACCGGCACCGCAGCCTCCGGCAAGGAACTGCGCGTGCCGGGGCTGATGCAGTCGACCGTTCTGGACATTCTGATTCACGGCCGGACCGCAGCCTCGGCGCTAGGCCGGCCAGGCGCCGGTCCGGCGATCGTGGTCTCCTTCCTGCTGGTGCTGGTCGCGTGCCTGTTCGCGGGATTGTGTTTCGCCGAACTGGCGTCGATGATTCCCATCGCCGGCAGCACCTATACTTACGCCTACGCGATTCTGGGCGAGATTTTCGCCTGGATCATCGGGTGGGATCTGATTCTGGAATACGCGGTCGCCAATATGTCGGTGGCGGTCGGCTTTTCGGCGTATCTTCAGGATCTGGGCGATAACATTTTCGGATTCCATCTTCCGGCGGCGATTGCCTATCCCATGTTCGCGGCTCCCGGATCGCCGGCGGGAATTTACAACTTGCCCGCGTTGTTGATCACGCTGGCGGTGACCTGGGTGCTGGTTCGCGGCGTCAAGGAGAGCGCCAGCACGAATACGGTCATGGTGCTGATCAAGATCGCGGCGATCCTGATCTTCAGCCTGGGGGCTCTGCGCGCGGTCAATACCGCCAACTGGCATCCCTTCGCACCGCACGGCCTTGCCGGGATCGTCAGCGGTGCGAGCATCGTGTTCTTCACCTACATCGGCTTCGACGCCGTCTCGACGGCCGCCGAGGAATGCAAGCATCCGCAGCGCGACCTGCCCTTCGGAATCATCGCGACGCTGATCATCTGCACACTGCTGTACTGCTCCGTCTCCATCGTCCTGACCGGCATCGCGAACTGGAAAACGCTGGACCCGGATTCGGCCGTCGCGGTGGCGCTCAAGAATATTGGTTTCAACCGGCTCCGCCTCATCGTCAGCGCTGGCGCGCTTACCGGCATGATCTCGTCGCTGCTGGTGGGGCAATACGGACAGGCTCGAATCTGGTTCGCCATGTCGCGCGACAAGCTGCTTCCCGGTGTCTTCGGCGCGGTGCACAAGACATTTCGCACTCCGTACATCGGCACCTGGATCGCCGGATTGCTGGTGGGGATCCCCTCCGGTCTGTGGGATATCGATACCTTCGCGGAGCTGACCAATATCGGAACGCTGTTCGCATTCATCATCGTCGCGACCAGCGTCATGGTGCTGCGCAAGAAACAGCCGGACCGGCCGCGTTCGTTTCGCGTGCCCCTGGTGCCTCTTGTTCCGATCCTTTCGATCGTGTGCTGCCTGGTGCTGATGATGGGCCTGCCTCTGCTGACCTGGATCCGATTTTTCGTCTGGCTGATCATCGGGCTGGTGGTGTATTTCCTATACAGCAGGCACCGCACGGCGGAGGCCTGAGCGCGATCTCATCCATGCACTGGTTATACTGGACAGAATGAGCAGCAGGCGATGGGGAGGCGACTATCTTTTCTTGTTCACCAGCCTCATCCTCAAGGATTTCAAGATCCGGTACCGCAACATGTCCCTGGGAATTTTGTGGTCCCTGCTCAATCCTCTGGTGATGATGGGCGTACTGACGTTCGTCTTCGGCGGGGTGGTGGGCGGCGGAAATTCCAAGGCTTTTCCGCTATTTGTGCTGTGCGGACTGGTGCCCTATAATTTTTTCACCGGCGCGATCATGACCGGCACGACGTCTATCGTCGACAATGCCGGCCTGGTGAAACGTGTTCCGGTGCCGAGAGAAATCGTGCCGGTGGCCGCGGTGCTTTCCAACTGTGTTCATCTGCTGATTCAGCTGGCGCTCCTGATCGTGATCGCGTTCTTCTTCCACATCCGACCGGGGATCCATTGGCTGTGGCTGCCGGCGATCTGGACGCTATACGTCGCCTTTGTGTGCGGCCTGGCGCTGGGGGCGAGCGCGATCAACGTCTACGTCCGTGATACCCGTTACGTTGTCGAATCGTTCAATCTGATTCTGTTCTGGGTGGTCCCGATTTTCTACTCCTTCACGATTATTCCCCAGAAATACGCGACCATTTACCGCTTCAATCCAGTGGCCGCCCTGGTGATGGCGATGCGGAACATTCTGCTGGATGGGATTGCGCCGCCCACTTCGCTGATGATCAACCTGGCGTTGGCCGCGTTCCTGTCGCTCGCCGCCGGATTCGCGATTTTCGGCCGCCTGAAGGTGGCCTTTTACGAGCACATCTGATGAGCTTCGCGCTGCGCTTCGACCGGGTTAACAAGAGCTTCGCTCATCATGGCGGACAGATGCTGATTCGCGACCGGCTGGTCGAAATCGTGCGCCACAATAAACCTCGGTTCCAGGCGCTGAAGAATGTGTCGTTCGAATTGGCTCCCGGCGAGAGCATGGGATTGGTCGGGTCCAACGGCGCCGGCAAAAGCACCACGCTCAATATGGCCACCGGTCTTCTTCAGCCCGATTCCGGAAGGATTGACGTGAACGGGAAAGTGGCGGCGATGCTGGAACTCGGCGCGGGCTTTCATCCGGACCTGACCGGCGCCGAAAATGTTCGCGTGAACGCCGCGCTGCTGGGGTTGACGCGCGCGCAGTTGAATGCGCGATTCGACCAGATCGTGGAATTTTCCGGCGTCGGCGATTTCATCAATGAGCCGCTGCGCACCTATTCGAGCGGCATGACCATGCGCCTGGCGTTTTCCGTCGCGGTGTCTTCCGATCCCGATATTTTGCTGCTCGACGAGATCATATCCACCGGCGACACGGCATTCGCGGAGAAATCGCTAGAGAAGATCCAAAGCTTTCGCCGCGCCGGGAAAACGATGCTGCTGGCCTCGCATTCCGACGCCTTGATCACGAAATTGTGCCAGCGCGCGCTTTGGCTGCATCATGGCGAAGTGATGGCATGCGGCGCCCCGCGGCAGATCCTGGACGCGTATCACGAAGCCACGCACGCATCGAGCAGCATTACCGCCGGCGGGTCTTGATTTCGATCGGCGTGCCTTCGAATCCGAACCGCTCGCGAAGGCGATTCATCAAATAGCGCTCCGCGGAAAAATGCATTTTACCGGCTTTGTCGGTGAACACCAGGAAAGAGGGCGGGCGCACGGAAACCTGGGTCAGATAGTAAATCTTCATGTGGTATTCCCAGTCCAGGGTTTCCACAAAGCGATTCAACTCGCCGGTGCTGACGCGTTTCGCGGCAGATTGGTCGGCTTTGCGGATCATGCCGAAGAGTCCTCGCATTCCTTCGCCGTTCTTGGCCGAGACGAAAGCGACCTCGGCATAATCGAGAAATTTGAGCTCATCGCGAAGGTCTTCGAGAAATTTTCGCTTGCCCTTTTCGGCGCGATCCCATTTGTTGACCACGATCACGATGGCGCGGCCTTCTTCATGCGCGTACCCGGCGATGGTGGCGTCGAGCGCGATCACGCCTTCTGTTGCGTCGATCACCAGCAGAGCCACGTCACACATGCGTAGCGCGCGGCGCGCCATCACCACGCTCAATTTCTCCGCCATCAATTTGGTCTTGCCCTTGCGGCGGATTCCGGCGGTATCGACGAACGTGAATTGGGTGCCGTTGTGCTCCACCGTTTCGTCCACCGAATCGCGGGTGGTGCCGGCGATGGGCGAAACGATGGCTCGCTCACGCCCGGCAAAAGCATTCAGGAGCGTGGATTTGCCGACGTTCGGACGCCCGATGATGGCGACGCGGATCGGGTGCTTGTCTTCCGGATTTTCCGGCGGAGCCTCCACCACCGGAAAGCTGGCTGTGACTTTATCCAGCAATTCATCGAGCCCGATCCGGTGCTCGGCGGAAACTGGAAACACGTCGGGAAATCTCAGCGCGTAAAATTCGTTGGTGAGCCCTTCGCGCTTGGGGCTATCGATTTTATTCACCGCGAGCACCACCGGTTTGCCGAGTTTGCGCAGCATGGCCGCCAGGTCGCGATCGGCGCCGGTAATTTCAGTGCGGCCGTCGATTAGAAAAATCACGTAAGCGGCATTTTTCAGTGCGACCCGAGCCTGTTTGAGAATTTCGGACGGAATCAATTCCGCGTCATGCTCGATAATGCCGCCGGTGTCGATCAGCTCAAAGCGGCGGCCGAGGTAGACGCCCTGGCCGTAGATGCGATCCCGCGTGATTCCCGGCTCGTCGCCTACGATGGAACGGCGGGAACGGAGGATCGCGTTAAACAGCGTCGATTTGCCGACATTGGGCCGGCCGACAATGACTACAGAGGGAAGTTCGGGCACTGCCTCGATTGTGGCAGGTCCCGGCACGATTTTGAACCGTCGGCTGCGCCGGATCGAAGTTTAATGACGTTTTGTTGAACGGGGGCTGAGTATTGATGCCCGTGCGTTTGGCGCTCCGTGCGAACATAGATGTATCCCTTAAATGATTTCCAACACCTCCATCCGCAATATCGCCATCATCGCTCACGTCGATCACGGGAAGACCACGCTGGTCGACGCGATGCTCCGCCAGAGCGGCATTTTCCGCCCCAATGAGCAGGTCGCCGAGCGGGTGATGGACTCGAATGACCTCGAACGCGAGCGAGGCATCACCATTCTGGCCAAAGCGACCGGTGTCCGCTATCACGACATCAAGATCAACATTATCGATACCCCAGGCCATAGCGATTTCGGCGGCGAAGTGGAGCGCGCGCTGAAGATCGTCGATGGCGTGATGCTGCTGGTGGACGCGAGTGAAGGTCCGCTGCCGCAGACCCGCTATGTGCTGATGAAGGCTCTTGAAGCGCGGCTGCCGCAGATCGTCGTGATCAACAAAATCGACCGGCCCGATGCCCGCATTCAAGAAGTGTTGAACGAGATCTACGATCTGTTCATCGATCTGGATGCCGGCGAAGATCAGCTCGATTTTCCTGTAATCTACGCGGTCGCCAAGGAAGGGATCGCGAAACTCAATCCCGAAGACGATAGTAAAGACCTGCGCCCGTTGTTCGAAGCGATTCTCGCGCACATCCCCGCGCCGGTCGGCGATCCGAACGGTACACTGCAATTGCTGGTTGCGAATCTCGATTACAGCGACTATCTGGGACGTCTCGCCATCGGCCGCGTGTTCAACGGGACGCTTCGTTATGGAGATGAAGTTGGCATCGCCAAGCTCGACGGCAGCCTGCATAAAACCAAGATCACCAAGTTGTATTCCTTTGAAGGCTTGAAACGCGTGGACGAAACCGTAGGATGGCCGGGGGACATTCTCGCCATTGCCGGAGTGGAAGGCATCACCATCGGCGAAACGGTCACCAGCGCGGAGAATCCCGAACCGCTCGCGCACATTCAAATCGACGAACCGACCATCGCGATGACCTTCACCATCAACACGTCGCCGTTTTCGGGACGCGAAGGACAATACGTGACGTCTCGCAATCTGCGGGACCGTCTGGATAAAGAGCTGCTCACCAACGTCTCCATTCGAGTGGAGGAAGCCGGCGGACCCGACGCTTTCAAGGTGATGGGACGCGGTGAATTGCAACTGGCCATCCTGATCGAGATGATGCGCCGCGAAGGATATGAGCTGGCCGTCGGAAAGCCGGAGATCCTCACCAAGAACGTCGGCGGCGTGCTTTCGGAACCGCTGGAACTGCTGGTGATCGATTGCCCGGAGACCTTTATTGGCGTGGTGATCGAAAAGCTCGGCGGCCGCAAAGGCAAGATGCTGAAGATGGTGAATCATGGCTCTGGCCGCGTCCGGCTGGAGTTTCATATTCCCTCACGCGGGTTGATCGGCCTCCGCAGCGAGATGCTCACCGATACCAAGGGCACCGCGATCATGAACTCCCTGTTCCAGGGATACATCGAGTGGCAGGGGGACATTCCCACCCGCCCGACCGGCTCCCTCGTCTCGGATCGAGCGGGCAAGACTACGGGGCACGCGATCTGGAATTTACAGGAACGCGGCGAGATGTTTGTCGAGCCTGGAACCGAGGTTTATGAAGGCATGATCGTGGGTGAAAATGCTCGCGACGCGGATCTTAACGTGAACATTGTGAAGGAGAAAAAGCTCACCAATATGCGGGCGTCGTCAGCCGATGAGGCCATCCGTCTGATTCCGCCGCGGCTTTTGAACCTGGAGCAGGCCATCGAATTTATTCGGGTCGACGAATTAGTCGAGGTGACCCCGAAATCGATCCGGCTGCGAAAAAGGGTCTTGAAGGCCAATCAGCGATAACTGGTGGAAAAGTAATATAACTATAGTATTATCAATACTATAGTGGGAAAATTCGGGACCTTCTTGCTTTTCAAGTACCGTTCCGGCATGCGATACTTAAGAAAATCGCATGAATCAAGTGAGCGAGGCGATCGCCCGTTATCACAAGCTAATTGAAAGCGAACCGTACATTGACTTGGCTTGGGCTCAGGCACTGCAGGATCGCCTGAAGGCTGAGAACCTTGGCAATCGTCCGATCTCTCCGGTACTCCGCCCTCATTTCATCACTGGCCGCCAGTATACGGCGCTGACCAGGGCGGCCGAGGCGTTACTCTCGGCCATCGACCGGGTGGAGCAACTGGCGCTTTCGACGCCCGCGCTGTTATCGCGGATGCAACTGCTGCCGGCTGAGCGCATGCTGGCGCAGGTGGATCCCGGCTATTCCTTCTTGAGCGTCACCGGACTGCTCGACACCAACTTGAATAATGGATCGATGCATTTTGTTGCGCATCGTTCAGACGCTCCCATCGGGGTCGTATTCGGGGAAGCTCTGGCGGATCTCTATTATGACGCTCCGCCGGTAAAGGAATTTCGAAAGAAATACAAGCTCACCAAGCTGGGCGGCACCAAATATCTGCTGCATGCGCTGGCTAAGGCATACAAGGACTTCGGCGGCAAACAAAAGAAGCCGCGCATCGCCATCGTCGAATTCCGGCAGCCGTTCCAGCCCACCGGCTTAAGCGATTATTCCCTGCTGGCCGAATATTTCAGCAGGGAAGGATTTGAGACGGAGATTGTTCCGCCCGACCAGCTGGAATATCGTAACGGCGTGTTGCGGCGCGGCGACTTCACTATCGACATCGTATTTCGCAGGGTGAAGCTGCAGGAATTCCTGGTTCGCTTTGACCTCAACCATCCGCTGGTGCGCGCCTACAAGGATCGTGCGGTGTGCATGGTGAACAGTTTCCGCTCGGAACTTGGCACGAAGAAAACGGTGTTTGATCTGCTGACTGACGACGCGGTTACGGCCAAATTTCCAGCGCTGGAGCGCCGCGCAATTAAGGATTTCGTTCCGTGGACGCGCCTGGTGCAGGCGGCCAAAACCACCTACCGTGGACACACCGTCGACCTGCCCGAATTCATGATGAAGCATCGCGCGAAGCTGGTGCTGAAACCGAACGACGATTCAGCCGAGCTGAATTCCTTCCGAGGCGCGGAAACCGATGATATCGGCTGGGAAAAGGCGCTGCGGCAAGCTATGCGCGTGCCCTATGTGGTCCAGGAAATCGCCGAGCCCGCGCACGCGGTGTTTCCGTTGCTTCAATACGGCAGCCTCATGATGAAAGAAATGCAGATCGATGTGCATCCGCATTCCTTCCTTGGAAAAGTGCACGGCTGTTCCAGTTGGCTGAGCGTTTCCGGCTCGCCCGGATTTTCCACGCTGACTGGCCTGGCTCCGACATTCCTCCTCGAAGGGAAATAAGAGCGCGGATGGAGCCGTTAGGCATCCACCCGCGTTCTGAAGCTGTTAATCGGCACTACCGGTTACGGAGTGCGGATAAACGAACTTCAGGCCGTAATTATGGCCTGGGTAAAACCATTCGTGCAGAGTCTGAGGGTTATTGGCGGTAGATTCGTTGAACCGCAGGATGGTGTGTGAACTCGGGGACTGGCGGTACATGGGAATGCCCTGGAACGTCGTAATCAGGTGCGTTCCGCTGCCATTGTAGACCTGCACCACCTTTCGCTCCGCGGTCGAATCCATCAACTTGAAGATGTAGGTGCCAGGAGTCAACACAGCTCCGGGGACCTCCACCGGCTGATCGACGGTCACGCGGGTTTTTTGATTCCACTCGTCGGCCCGAGCCGATGGAGCGAGCAGGGCGCCAAATAAGCCAGCGCATAACACGCCCGTTGCGACCGGGGCCAGCAAACGGGAAACTGTTTTCGACATAATAACCTCCAATGTGGACGTTTTAGTTCCGCGCACTCCTTTCAAAAAGCGCGTCCACTTGGAAGATGCAAAGGGCCGAAGTACAGTTGCGGCAACTAAATGGCGAGCGGATACGTCAAACTAGGTACTGGTCGAAACCGAAACCGGTTGCGTTTCCACCGTAACTTTGGCGCGCAGATTGGCGACCCCGGCAGTGGATCGCTCATCGGTAACGGTGAACGCGATTGCATCGTCGAGCCAGTCATGAGCGGTGCCGTCCGGGTCGTGTGACGCGAGCGTCAGGGTATACGCGTTAGGGCACAGGTCGCAGAGGAACGAAAATACCACGGTAATGGTTTCCCCTGCCTTGCGGGCCCCGATCTTTACCTGCTCGAGTTCGGTGTTGGTACCGTACACTTCGAATCCGATCTGAGTGCGGATCAGCATTCCAAGCACCGGATTCTCAACATCCTCGTGAAAGCGAACGGTGGCGCGCACGCTGACCATTTCGCCGCTCTTCCATACGATAGTCGGCTGCCCGTTGGCGCCCAGCGTCTCCACTGAAATGACCTCGGCGCGCCCATCGCCGCGGCGAAACATGGGTACCAGGCGCGGCGTAATGGTCTCGCCCCAAGCGCGTACCTTTTCCGCGACAGCTCGACGGTAGCGTACTAACGTTTCCTTAGGGTCACCTTTCGCCGCAAGTTCGCCCCCTTCGATCCACCAGATCTCATCGCACAACGCTTCGAGCAACCGTTCATCATGCGAAGCGAGCAGCACAGTTGTGCCCGAGCGCCGCAGACGATCAAGCGCGGTAAGCGTTCGCGCGCGGACCAGCGCATCCTGAGTGGCCAGCGCCTGGTCCAGCGCCAGCACCGCGGCCGGCGCCAGGTTCAACGCCTCTCCCAGCGCGATATAGCGGCGTTCGGGAGGCGCGGTAATCTGACCCTCTTGTGGCTGGAGGAGACCGCCCGCGAGTTTCAAAAGCTCGGTGATGCCCGAATGCTTATCTCCGATGACGCCAATGATCACGCCGGCGGGCGCGACGGCGGTGAATCCAGTTAAGGGAGCGGCGCTGACGTTACGAAACTCGATCGACATCTTATCAAGGATATCAGCGGTCGGGTTCGTCGCGGCACTGGTTCCTCCCGATGGTGTTGGCGGCGAGGGAAACGCCCGGTCCGGCGGCGATGCAGTGGGCCGCCATCCGGTGGCCGGAAATCGTGTTGTCCTGAATGATGTTGCCCTCTGTTTCTTCAAGCCGCGCGACTCCGCGTCCCAGGTAGATTCCCGATTCCAGCATCTCCGGCTCGTCCTTTTTATAAATGCAGCCGACCGTTGCGGCGGTTTCGTTGCATCCGGCGAGATCGAGATGGAGGAACCGGTTGCCGATGATGCGGTGACCGGAGCCCATAACGAAAAGGCCGCCGAATTTGGTTCCGTCGATCACGTTGCCGGTGATCTCAATGTTCACCGAACGCATGTCGGGGTTGGAGTTGTTCATGACGATTCCGAAATGCCCGTAAGGGTAATGATCGACCGGCCCTTGATTGACGCACTCATTTTCGCGGACCACCCCGTCATGGAACCCGTCGAGGTCGATACATTTGCCGTCGATCTCGCTAAAGTGGTTGTGCAGATAGCTCGAATGATCGACATTTCCAGCCGTGTCGATTGCAACCGGAGTGCCGCCATGTTCGATATCCACCAGAGCCGGCGGATAACCGATGTTGATCCCGGTGTTTTGCTCCACCCGGACGGAGCTGGCATGCGCGACCTCGATCGCATCCCGTCCCACCGTGTCGAAATGATTTCCTTCAAAGACGCCGTTGGACAATCGCGGTGAGGTGTAAAGAGAATGGGTCCATAAGGCGTTGCCGCGGATGTTGTGGAAGGCGCAATTGCGCACGGCAAAATCCGAAGAGCCCTCCTCGATTACAATACCGCCCGTAGTGTTATTTCGACCTCGGGGGTCGAACGATCCTGAGTTCTCCACGCTTGAGTCCGCTACATGGACCGACGAAGAACGGCTGACCAGGATCGCGAAATTCACGATGTTCGAGAAATGCGAATCCGAAATTTCGATACCGGTGGATTGATCGAACAAAAGTCCGTTGTTGGCGTAGTAAATGCGAAACGCGTTTTCGGGCGGCGCCATTTCCAGCGGCTCAGCCAGGCTCTCACGATTGCCGTCGAACGAAACCCCGGTGATGCGAATGTTGCGAACCTTGAAACCCGAAAGAATCGCCCGGCCGCGGAAGCCGACATCGGCCTTGAGCGTAGTATTCGAGCCGATGATGGTGAGATCGTGAGCGAACGGCGGAAGCTTCAGCTCGGTTCCGACGGGGATTACTCCCAAAGGAAGATGGACCACTCCGGTGGCCTGGTTGAGCAACGACTGCACTTTTCCCGCTGGAGTGGACGAGCAACCGGAAGAAATGGCGAGCGCAAAAAACGCCGCTAATTCGAGGGTTTTTTGAGCCACTCGCCGATCCATTCCAGGAACTGGTTGTACCACAGGACGCTGTTCTGGGGCTTCAGAATCCAGTGGCCTTCCTCCGGGAACAGCACCATTTTCGACGGTACCTTCTGCATCTGCAGCGACGTGAACAACTGGAGGCTTTGCGTCATCGGGACGCGATAATCGATCTCGCCCTGCAATACCAGCGTCGGCGTTTTGAAGTCCCGCACGAACATGCTGGGGGACCATTTTTCGTACATATCCGGGCTGTCCCAGGGCATTCCTTTAAACTCCCACAGCGGGAACCAAAGTTCGTCGGTCGCTCCGGCCATGCTGCGCAGGTCGAAGACGCCGGAGTGCGAGACCAGGGCCTTGAACCGCGTGGTATGACCGAGTATCCAGTCGATCATGTAGCCCCCGTAGGACCCGCCGGCGGCGGCCATACGATCGGAATCGGCGTAGGGCAGCGATGCGACACGATCCACCACGGACATGATGTCGTCGTACGCCCGGCCGCCCCAGTCGCCATTGATATCGTCGATGAATTTCTGCCCGTATCCGGTGGACCCGCGAGGATTCGGCATTACCACCAGATAGCCCGCCGAAGCGAACACCTGTGCGTTCCAACGATAGCTCCAGGTTTCGCCCCACGCGCCTTCCGGGCCGCCATGAATCAGGAACAGCACCGGGTACTTTTTCGATTCCACGAAATCGGGAGGCTTGACAATGAACGAATGAATGCGGGTCTTGTCGCTGCTGTCGACCCACAACTCTTCGAGTGGACGCAGCGTCGAATTCGCCAACAGCGAATCGTTCAAGTGGGTGAGCGGAATGCCCGCGCCGCCGGAGGAGGACGCGCGGAACAATTCGGTGGGCCGCGACCCGCTCTGTTCCGAATAAATCATGAAACTGCCGGTGGAACTGAACTGGACGTCGTCCAGGCTGGACGCTCCCGAAATGATGTTGCGCGATCCGCCGCCGGTGGCAGGGATCATCTGCAACCCGGTGCGTCCGCGGTCTTCCACCGTGTAAAAGATCCGCGTCGAATCGGGAGACCAGGTGATGCTCTCCACCCAGCGATCCAAAGCCTCGGTGAGATTGATGGCGCGATGCGCGGCGCGATCGAGCACCATCAGACGCCACCGGTCACTCTCATCCCCGGCACGCAACTGGGAGCGATAAGCAATGTATTTTCCGTCCGGCGAATAGACCGGAGCATCGTCGGCCGCGGGATTGAGCGTCACCTTCTGCGCGTCGCCGCCGGCGAGCGGAACGGTATAGATATCGGAGTTGGTGCTGGTGGCGGGAATCGGATCGGCGTTCAACGTGAAAGCCAGTTCCGTGGAATCCGGCGAGATAGCGTAATCGTCGGGACCGCCCAGAGAAAACGGCGGCGCGTCGCGGTCGCCCGGGGTCAGGTCCTTCACCTCCGTGCCGTCCACATTCATCACCAGGATGTGCTGGCGCCGCTTGCTCTGCCATTCCGTCCAGTGTCGGTACAGGAGGGATGTGTAAACCCGCGCCTTTACCTTGCTGGCGGCCTCCGCGTCCATTTTCGATTTGTTGCATCCGTCATCCGCGCCGCAGTCGGGATAAACATTCGAAAGAAATACGATCTTCTTTCCGTCGGGCGATACCAGAATGCCTGCGGCGTCGGTCGAAAGATGGCTGATCTGACGGGAGCCAGTGCCGTCGGGCGTCATGCTCCAGATCTGCGCCGATCCGCCGCGATTGGACACGTAATAGATCAGCTTGGAATCGGGCGACCAGCGCGGCCGCTCATTGTCGGTGCCGTCGTGTGTGACCTGCCTGGCGAGTCCGCCGTCGACGGGAACTACATAAATCTGTTTCGGCTTGATGTTCCGGTCCAGATCGATGGTTTGAGAAGTGAAGGCGACCAGCTTGCCGTCGGGCGACAGTACCGGCTCGCTGATGCGCGCCAGTTGAAGCATGGTATCGACATCGAAGGTGCGGCGCTGCGCGCAGACCGGTACGGACACAGCCGCGGCGCAGGCCACGGCCAGCAGAAAGCGCATATACACTAGTCTAACTTTACGCGCTACTGATTCGTGCCCAGGGCGGCGGCCGGGATCTTCGAATCGCCCGCGATGTGACCCTTTAGGGCGTCGTCCACCGAGACATGATTGGCCTCCAGGGTTTCGCCCGTCACCTCCTGCAGCGCGACACGGGCGTGAACGTAGCCCGAAAGCGCCTGCACTTCGGTCGATTCGGAGAGCACCAGCGTCCGCTGCTGATTGATCACGTTGTCGATGGTGGATCCGCCGAGCGCGAATTTCTGCTGCTCCTTATCGAGCAGTTCCTGGTTCAGTTTGCGCGTATTCACGGCGTTGCGATAGCGCAGACTGGTCTGACGGACGGCGATCATGTCATTCGAAATGTCGACCACCAATTGATTCCGATGCGCCCGCTCGCTCACGTCCCCCTGACGCAACTGCAATTGGTCGATTCCGTAATCGGCTTGCGCGGTGTGGTTGCCGACAGAGCCTTGAAACAACAGCGTCCCCGATCGCGAGGTGTAATCGTGCCGGAAGATCTGGCCCAGGGCATTTCCAAGTCCGCCAACCTGAGAAGGATTCGGGTGGGTCGGAGAAATGGGATTAATACTTCCAGCGTCGGCGCGGTTGGTGGTCGAGGCGATGCCGCGCAGCGTCGGCAGGATGCCGTTGGCCGTCCCCAGCGCGGAGATCACCTGCGCTTCGTCGTTGACTTTGTCCAGTTGCACGTCGGGCCGCTTGACCATCGCGGTCGCGAGCAGCGTGCGCAGCGGCGGCAATTCGTCCGACTCCGCCACGTCGATATGGTCCAGGCAAACCACGGAAGCCGCATCCAGCATCGGATCGGAGAGGCCGGTACGGCTCAACAGGGACTTGAGCGCGTTCTCCTGCTGCTGGACCGTATTCTGCGAGATCTGAAAATCCTGGGTGCGAGTCGACACCTCGGCCTGGGCGCGATAAATGTCCACGCCGGCTACTGCTCCCAAGTCGACTTCGTGCTTGGTGTCCTGATAAAAATGCTGGGCAAAGTCCAGCGCGCGTTGCTTGGCCTTCAGGTCTTCGTTATCGCTGACCAGATCCCAATAGGTGTTGACGACGTTGGCCACCAGGTCCTGCAATTGCGAACGGAAGGTGATGCTGGCCGCGGTCACCTGTTTCTGCGCGACGTGAATGAATCGGGAATTTACGGCCCGCCCGAAGCTGTTCAGGAAATTCTGTGTGATGTACAACTGCGCCACCGGCGCCACCGATGGATTCAGCACGTCGGTGGGAGCATTCTCATGCAGGTACGACTCATTGGCCGCGATTTGAAAATAGCCTCCGGTGATCAACCCCTGTTGCACAAAGGACTGAAACGAATGTTTCACGTCGATCAGAGCGTTGGTCTGGCTGATGACGGAGTTCGACTGGGGGATGGTCTGATGCGACCAGATACTCGAATTCTGAAAAACCGGGTCCAGGTTCGGCGTGATGGGGCCGACCTGGCTGATCGTGCCGTTAGCGCTGCTGTTGTTACTGTTGCCGTTATTGGTGGATAACCCCGCGGTTTGCTGCGCGCCGGCCACGCCTTGTCCACCGGTAACCTGGCTCACCGCGGAACTCCCGCTGGTTACGCCCCGCAGAGGGCCGCCGGCCTGCTGCCGCTGAAGATTCCAATCGGCGGAAAGCGGACCATAGCGATCCACTTGAAGATCCAGATTGTTTTCGATGGCCAGCGCGATCGCGTCCTGCAAGGTCAGGTACAGGCGGCCGGCGCGAATCAGGGAATGGAGGCGGTCCGAGTTGGTGAGAATCACCGGTGGCATATCGGGAGCCGAGTAAGGGCGCCACACCATCGGCGCATGAGGCTTTTCGACGAAAGGCTGCTGTGCCATCAAGGGCGAAAACGTGGTCAGTCCACGCGGTGAAAAGGGCGAGGAAGTTTTTCATTCGCATGGCCTATTTCCCCTGCGGAACTGTATCCGGAATCGAAGATTGCCGCGAAACTCTACCCGTCTCGGCCTCTTCGAGCGAAATGTGATTCACGTCCACTGTCTGGCCCACCGCCTGATCGAAAGCGATCTGCGCGTGGGTGTAGTTGGCCATTGAGGTGAACCTCGCCGCTCTGGTCGGTAGCGAGATCGCGCTCGGCCTGCACCACCGTCGCGATGGTGGATTCTCCGAACTTGAATCGCATCTGCTCGGCGTCGAGAGTCTGTTGCTGAAGCTTGCGGGTCGCTACCGCGGTCTCATAACGGGCGCGCGCCTGCTGCAGCCCGATCACGGCGTTCTTCACTTGCTGGCGAATGTCGTTGGTCGCCTTTTGAAGCTGCAGTTCGTAGGTACGCAGGGTGATCTGGTCGGCGACGTAGTCGCGCTTGCGGAGCGCGATTGCGGAACGGAATGTTCAAGGAAAAGCCCGCCGAGTAGTTGGGATAATTGCGGCGGAAAATCTGACCCAGCAGGTTGCCATAACCTCCCACCACATATGCGTCCGGCGGCGGGAGCCCGGGCACCGAGTCCCAGCACGTTCGGCGATCCGCTCAAGCCGTTGTTGGTCAGTTCGGCGAATGCCTGCAAGGTGGGTAGCAGAGCGTTTCGAGTGCCTGTGGTCTGGATCTGCTGGCTCTCTACGTTAACCCGCGCCTGCTCCAGTTCCGGCCGGTTCGCCAGAGCCTCTTCAATCAATTGCGGCAGCGGTTTCAGATCATCTTTCTCGGGGACCACGATACTGTCCAGCGGAATGATGTGCACCTCGTCCAGCCATCCGTTCACCGCGCCGTTGCGGCTCAGGGCGTTCTTAAGGATGATCTCCTGCTGCGCGACGTTGGTCTGGGAGATCAGCAGGTCCTCCTTGCTTTGCGAAACCTGAGCTTCGGCGCGCGTCACTTCGATCGACGGCAGCGTCCCGATCTCGGCCTGATGTTTGTTGTCCTCGTAAAGCTGCTGGGCGGTTTCGAGCGCTTTCTGTTTGATGGTCAGGTCGTCGTCGAAGCTCACCAGATCCCAATACAGATTCAGGATCGCCGATACCGTGGTGATCACCTGCAGTTTGAAATTCAGGTCGCTCACCTTCACGTTATTCTTGGCGACCTTGATATATCGGGTGTTGGCGCTGGAGCCCCATCCCTGGAGCAGGTTCTGCGAGATCTGCAGGTCGAGATATCCCTGCGTAAACGGATTCAGCGTGTACACCGGGCTGTTCTCCGTGATCCGGGAACTGTAATACGTCACCGTTGCGCTGGTCCCGGTCGCCCAATTCTGCCCGTACTGAAGCTCGTACAATCTTTGGGAAGTGACCAGCGGGTTCACGAAGGTCAGGGCCAGATTGCTTTGGGGAGTAGTGTTGTGATTGAACTGCGCCGCCGCGAACAGAAAGGGATCGAGAGTCGGCGGAGTGCTGCCGATGGATGCCACCAGCCCGCCGCCTGAAGTGACGCCCGATCCGCCGCCGGCAATCGAAACGCTGCTGGCGCTGACGCCGGTCAAACTCACGCTCTGCGGTCCAGGCTGAATAGGAATACCCACGCTGCGCAGCGGCGCCCCGCCCTGGGAGCGGAGGAGAACCTCACGCGCCAGATAGGGGCCATAGCGCTGCACCGCGATGTCCAAATTGTTTTCGAGCGCCAGGGCGACGACGTCCTGCTCGGAAAGATATAGATTGCCCGCGCGAACCAGGGATTCCAAGCGCGGCGAGTTCGCCAGATTCGCGGGAGCTACGGTGCGGCGCTGCACGTGAAACGGATTGAGCAGCGGTTGCACAAAGGGAACAGGCGTGGGCGGTTGAATCGAGATCTCCTCCGTCGTCTGCGCCAAGGCGCTGCCGGCGGCGATCAGGAGGATGCTCGAAACGGATCGAAATAGAGTCATTGGGCTATGGAACCTTTTAGTACGGCGCGCAGCGCCGCGTTTATTGCTTTACCGAGCGCCGCATACAAACACTAAACGCACCCGCTCAGGAATTGATCGGACTTTTTCACCTCGATGTTTTGGGCTCGATGGGTGCAATTCCTCTTCCAACCGGCGCTAAAGCCGCGAAGATGCCCCTGCAAGGGATGTTACGCCGGAAAACGCCGGCCCGCGAAGCCTCTTTGTTCGATTTTGCTACGAAGTGTCCGCTTTTGCAACGATCGGGACCCGTGCGGACAAAGCTTTACATTTGGGTTAAGGCCTCTGGACAGCTCTGCATCTGGTAGGCTTTTCAAGAAGGAGAGATCATGATTCTGGGAAAACGGACGGCATTAGCCTCGATCGGCATGCTGTTTTTTGCCGCCGCCGCGCAGGCGCAGGAGCGGTCTGAGCCGGTCGATTATCCCATGCTTTCCGCGATTCGGGATCAGGCGCTCGAACATTCCCAGGTGATGGACCATGTGAGCTGGCTTTCCGACGTATACGGGCCTCGCCTGACTGGGTCGCCGGGATTCCGGCAGGCGGCCGCCTGGGCCGAGAAAAAATTCGCTGAGTGGGGATTAGTCAATATCCACCAGGAGCCGTGGGCGTTCGGCAAAAGCTGGAGCCTGGTGCGATTCAGCGCGCACATGATTGAGCCGCAGATCTCGCCGTTGATCGGATTCCCGAAATCCTGGACGCCCGGAACCAGGGGCACGGTAACTGGGGATGTGGTTCGCGTCGCCATCGGCTCCGAGGCCGATTTCGAAAAATATCGCGGGAAACTTGCCGGAAAAATTGTACTGACCCAGCCCGCGCGCGACGTGAAGATGTTGGACGGGATTCTCGTGTCGCGCTGGAACGATGCGCTGATCAAGGAAGCCGAGACCACTCCACTGGCCGCTCCGGGCGGAGGCGGGCGAGGCGGGAGAGGTCCTACGCTGGCCGAAAAGACCCAGCAATTTTTCGCGCAGGAAGGCGTAATCGCGTCCATCGATCGCGGAGGGGATCAGTTCGTGGCCGGCGACAATCAGATGTCCTGGCGAGCCGAGCATGCCGACGGCGGAACCATTTTCGTGACGCAGGGCGGTCCGCATGACGATCGGGCAGGGAAAAATATGGTGCCGCAGATCGTGCTGGCGGTGGAGCAATACAACCGCATGATCCGAATCCTCGACAAGAATATTCCGGTGAAACTGGAACTGAACATCGAAGTGAAGTTTTACGACGAAACGGAACCGAACGGATTCAACGTGATCGCCGATCTGCCGGGCGGCGAATTATCGAACGAGTATGTGATGCTCGGCGCGCACCTCGACAGTCACCACAGCGCGACCGGAGCCACCGACAACGCCGCCGGCAGCGCGGTAATGATGGAGGCGATGCGAATCCTGAAAGCCCTGGGTGTGAAGCCGCGCCGCACCATTCGCGTCGCGCTGTGGGGCGGGGAAGAGGAAGGTGAGCTGGGGTCTAAAGCCTACGTAAAGCAGCATTTGATGGACCCGGATTCCCGTACGCCCAAACCGGATTACCGGAATCTGTCGGCCTACTACAACCTGGACAACGGCACCGGTCGGATCCGTGGGATGTGGTTGCAGGAAAATCTCGCCGTCGCGCCGATTTTTAAAACGTGGTTTTCGACCATGAAGGATCTGGACGTGCCTGGCGCGCTGTCGCCAAGGTCCGTGAGCGGATCGGATTACCAATCCTTCGACACGGTGGGTATTCCGGCGTTCCAGTTCATGCAGGATCGGCTCGAATACAATTCGCGGACTCATCATTCGAACATGGATACGGTCGACCGCGTCCAGCGCGACGACCTGGTACAGGCTTCTATCGTGGTCGCATCGTTCGCGTACGAGACCGCGATGCGCCCCGAGAAGCTTCCGCGCAAGGCCGGGCCCTACAATATCCGGCCAGCCGCGGAAGAGAAATAAATCGGCAGGAATCCGGCCTCCGGCACGTCGATTGCACAGCAGATCGATAGCGTCACAGTAGCTGAGCGGACGCGCAGAATGGGGACCGAACTCGTGAAAACCAGCGATGACCCGAAGCCGGCCGCGGCGCAGACCCTCGTTATTCCAGAGGAATTGCAAGTAAAACAGCCGCCCAAGTCCTGCTGTGGGAACTGCTCCAAGGCCGGAGGATTAGCGGACGGCGACTGTGGCCACGCCGCGCATCCCCATCCTTCAGACCAGGAATCGTCAAACTGACGACGGCCGCTCCGTAGGATCGAGCGGTTTGGCCCAACTTCGAGAGCACGGCGAGTCGCCATAGAGCGATAAGGCGCGGCCGATGCGATCAAGCGGCAGAACGCTGTCTACTCCGCCAAGCCGGATCGCCTCGCGCGGCATGCCGAAGACCACGCAACTCGCTTCATCCTGCGCAATGGTATAGGCCCCGGCGTTCTTCATCGCCAGCATTCCGGCGGCCCCATCCGCGCCCATACCAGTAAGAATCACGCCGACCGCGTCGGCTCCGCAGTGCCTCGCGACGGATTCGAACAACACATCCACGGAAGGACGTTGATACTGAACCCGCTCGCCGGTGGCGACCACGGCGCGCCAGCCGCCGCCCGACTTGCGAATCGTGAGATGAAAATTTCCCGGCGCGATCAACGCCCATCCCGGACGGATCGCGTCGCCGTCGCATGCCTCCTTGACACGGATCCGGCAGCTCTGGTCCAGACGATTCGCGAATTCCGCCGAGAACACGGCAGGGATGTGTTGCGCGATCACGATGGGCGGCATGTCGCACGGGAGACCGGTCAGAATGGTGCGCAGCGCCTCGACTCCGCCGGTGGATGAGCCGATGGCGATCAGACTTTTCGCGTCGCCTGGGACTGATGCCGGCGCAAGGTCGCACGCCGGAATCGCTGCCGTCGGGATTTGAGACTTCGCGGCCGCACGGATCTTGTTGCCTAGATCGGCGCGCAGATCCGCGATCGAATACGGACCTTCCGGCTTCGCGACCACCTCCACCGCGCCGGATTGCAACGCCTCGACCGCGCCGCGGCTGGATGAGGGGGCGAGCGAACTGATCATCACTACCGGAAGGGGATGAAATTTCATCAGCTTCTTCAGGAATGTCAGGCCGTCCATGCGCGGCATTTCGATGTCGAGCGTCAGCACGTCGGGCTTGAGCGAGAGAATCTTGTCCCGGGCGATAAACGGATCCGCCGCTGTTCCCGCGACCTCCAGATCGGGATGGGAATTGATGATTTCCGAAAGGGCCTTGCGCACGATGGCCGAGTCGTCGACGATGAGCACACGAATCTTCGGGCTGCTCATACTCGCGACTCATCGCCGATCAGTCCGGGTAAGGCCATTTGCGATTCCTTTCCATGATGGTGTCGCGCATCAGCCACTCCACGCCGGCCTCTCTAATCCATGTCTTGCCGGTCCGCACTTCGACGCGGACCGTGCGCGACCCCTCTCCTCCGACGACTTCGGCCGCAACCAACAGGCCCTCCTTCGATAACAGTTTTCGCGCGGCGCGGTAATTGTGCAGGCCGATGTGAAACCGGTCAGGTCCGTCCAGAATCTGAGCGCCGCCCACGATCCGCGCAATCAGGCGCCTCCGATTCGCGCCGCATTGGATCGCTTCTCGCAGCAGCCGCGGGATGCCGGTGTCCGCGAACATGAAGGGATTCCGCGCTGCCTTGATCTGGTCGATGGCCGCGTCCGGCAGCATGAAATGCAACAGCCCGGCGACCCCCGCCACAGGATCGTGCACCGTTACAGCGACGCATGAGCCGAGCGCGTACGTCAGGAGTGTGCATCCCGAATCGCCACTAACCCCGCAATCGGAGATTCCCACAGTCACGATGCTCATCAGCGTCTCCGCCAAGGACTCGACCCTTCCCTTCGATAGACGGCCGGGCAGACGTAGCGTAGCGAGTGGTCGAACCCGTGGAGTGTCTCCGAGTGACCGATGAACAGATATCCTCCTGGCTCTAGGCACTGCGTGAGTTTCTCGACGATGCTGTGCTGGGTGCGCTTGTCGAAATAGATCATCACGTTCCGGCAAAAGATGAAGTGAAACCGGCGGCGCGGCAGCGGCTCGATCAGATTCAAACGCTCAAAATCGACTGCGCGCAGCACGGCTGGTTTCAGCTTGTACCTGCCGCTGAATTCTCCTTGGCCCTTCAATAGATAGGCTTTCCACCATGCCTCCGGAATGTCCAGGAATCGCGCTGCTTCATACACGCCTTGGCGTGCTTTCTTGAGGACTCGCGTCGAAATGTCGGTGGCCGCGACGCGATAGTCCGACGCCCAGCGGCACCGGTTCGCGGCCGCCACATCCAGCAGCGTCATCGCGATGGTGTACGGCTCCTCGCCGGAGGAGCAAGCCGCGCTCCAGATCCGCAATTGCGGCAGCTCGCGAAATTCCCCGGTCAATGACTCCGCCAGGAAGTCGAAGTGCGCCCGCTCCCGGTAAAAGCAGGTGTAGTTGGTGGTCAGCGCATCGATCAATTCAATCAACGCGTCGCCCGTAGGATCCGTCAACACATGACGGTGATACTCGGCGAAAGAAGCGAATCCGCCGAGGCGAATCCTCTTGCCGAGCCGGGCGCTCACCAGGCCTTCCTTGCCGGCAGGCAAATGCAGTCCGAAACGATCGTGGGCTAATTGGCTGATCTTCCGAAAGTCCGCTTCGCTCAAGATCGGTAAATCCGCGGAGTGTACGAGAGGAGCTGTCATACTTCCGCCATTCCAAAAACTCCCTCGGGGTCCAGGATCAAGCCGACGCGCCCGTCTCCAAGAATCGCGCCGCCCGCGATTCCCGGAGTGCCGCGCAACGATTCCCCCAGGGTCTTAATGACCACTTCCTGCTTCCCGATCAATTCGTCGACCGCCAGGCAAAACGGCTTGCCCGCCGCTTCCGTGACAATCAGCAGACTGTCAGAAAGATTTGTCGTCTTCGGAGCGATCCCGAATTTTCGATAAAGCCTCACCACCGGCAGCAGGGAGCCGCGCACCAGGACCATTTCGCCTCTCTGCTCCACCGTGGACAGAGATGTTTCCGAGGGACGGAACACCTCGCGAATCGCAAAAAGCGGAACAACGTAAACCTCCTGGCCTACGCCCACCAGCAGTCCGTCGATAATGGCCAGGGTCAGCGGTAATTTGAGGACAATGGTCGTGCCCTTTCCGGCAGCCGACCGGATCTCCACTTTTCCCCGCAGTTTTTGAATCTGCTTCCTGACGACATCCATTCCGACGCCGCGTCCGGAAACCGACGTCACCCGCCCCGCGGTAGAAAAGCCCGGAGTGAAAATCAGGTTGAACGTCTCCGCTTCGGACAACCGCTCGCCATCGGCCACCAGACCGAGCTCGCGCGCTCTCGCCAAAATGTTTTCCGTATTCAATCCCCGGCCATCGTCTGAAACCTCGACCACGATGTGTCCAGCCTGATGCGCGGCTTTTAGCAGCACTCGCGCGGTGCGGTCCTTACCTGATCGCTCGCGCTCGTCCGGCGTCTCAATTCCATGATCCAGGGCATTGCGCAACATGTGCATGATCGGATCGGCGAGCTGCTCCACGACGTTGCGATCGAGTTCCGTTTCTTCGCCGGTCAGATCCAGTTCCGCTTGTTTGCCGGTCTTACGCGATAAGTCGCGGACCAGGCGCGACATCCTTTGAAAAAGCTGGCGGATCGGAATCATACGCATCGACATTGCGGTGCGCTGCACCTCGGCGGTGATCCGCGCCAGCTGGGCCAGGTTGCGCGTCAGCCGCTGCTTCGACGGCGACCTCAGATCCGGATCGTGCTCTATTAGCGACTGCGCGATCACCATCTCACCCACCATATCCACAAGAGAGTCGAGCTTCCGCGTGTCGACTTTGATCGACGCGGCCTCGTTCACGCGCGAGGGCTCCTGAGAGGCTGTCGCCTGCGACAGGGCGCTCAACGCGTCCACCAGCGGGTCACACGCCGGCGCCGGTTCGCTCAGTTGGTGAATCGATGTCAGCAACGGGCCGCGATCCGGGTACGCCGGCGCTCTTCCTTCCGCGCTCGCTTCCTGGAACTGGCTGATCCACAGATTGAGATAATCCGTGCTCGCCAGGATTACGTCGATATGCGTGGGAGTGATCGTCAACTGGCCGCTCCGCGCCAGATCTAGGAGGCTCTCGACTTCGTGCGACACTTCCTGGACCGCCGCTAAACCCAGAAATCCCGCCAGCCCCTTGATCGTGTGGAAGCCCCGAAATATCGCGTGCAGCGCTTCTCCACTCGCGGGATCCTGATCGAGAGCAAGCAGGTGCAACTCCACGGCGGTAAGGTGCTCGCGCGCTTCGACCACGAAGTCGTTCCTCAGCTCCGGATCGTTCGCGAGCTCGTTCAGGGGAAGCGCGTCTTCCGTGGTTGATTGGGGTGATGGCATTTCTTCTCGAGTCCTAGACCACCGCGCCAGCGACCTCCCGCGTCCCCGGGACTTTCATGACCGCGTCCATATCGAGCAGGATTTTCACACGGCCCTTCAGCTTCGCGATGCCCAGCAGATAGGATGTCGAGACGCTCCGGCCGAAATCGGGCGTGTCTTCGATGTCCGCGCTCTTGAGCGTCACTACCTCGGAAACTTCATCCACCACCAGGCCGGTTTGTCCTGCGGTCTCGTCCCCTATCTGCACCACGATGATACAGGTGCGCGGCGTATTCGGCTGTTCCGGCATTCCGAACCTCAGGCGCAGATCGACAACGGGAATCACTCTACCGCGCAGGTTGATGACCCCTTTCACATACCCGGGCGCCTGCGGAATCGAGGTGATCTGCTGCACGCCGATAATCTCGCGGACCCGCAAAACTTGAATGGCGAATTCTTCATTGCCCAGACCGAACGTAAGATATTTTCCGGCGCGCTTATCCACATGCAAAGCATTCGATGCCATCGTCTCTCCTTGATCTTCGCCGTGGAGGGTCACAGCTCCGTGAAATGATCTTCCATCGGAAAATCGCTTCGCCGCGAGGCCCCCGAGACTTTCGCGTCAGCGCGAGTTCGCGCCGTCCCACGGATCATCGTCGAACGGATCGCAGCCAGTCCGCTGTGCACCTTAGCCGGCTCCTCTTTTTTCGCGGGTTGCGACGATTTCGGATCGGTGACCAGCGCCTGCAGTTCTTCCACCACACCACGCATGGTGCTCGACTGCGCCGACAATTCCTCGCTGGCCGACGCGCTCTCCTCCGCGCTGGCAGCCGCGCTTTGCGTGATCTGGCTCATTTGGGTGATCGCTTTCGAGATCTGATCGACCCCCCGGCTCTGCTCCTGGCTGCCGAGACTTACTTCGTCCACTAGTGTCTTGACCTTGGCCGCGCTCTCCGTGATCTCCCGCATCACTTCGGTTACCTGGGTCAGCTTTTCACTGCCTTCCCTGGAGGTCGCGATCGATTCCTCGATCAACGCCGCGGTATCCTTCGCCGCCTGCGCCGAGCGCTGCGCCAGATTGCGAACCTCGTCGGCCACCACCGCGAATCCCATGCCTGCCTCGCCCGCTCGCGCGGCTTCCACCGCCGCGTTCAACGCAAGAATATTGGTCTGGAACGCGATTTCGTCGATCACCTTAATGATTTTCGAAATTCTGCTGCTGGACGAGTTGATCTGGTCCATCGACTCGATCATCCGCTCCAGCGTCTGGTTCCCGTCCTTAACATGTCGGTCCACCGCGCTCATCAACTCAGCCGCGGACTGCGAATTCTCGGCATTCTTCCGGGTCATCGCCGCGATTTCCTCCGCCGAAGCCGAGGTGTCCTCCAGTGATGCCGCCTGTTCAGAGGAGCCTTGCGCCAACCTCTGGCTGGACCAGGCCACCTGCTCGGCCGCGCTCGCGATTTGTTCCGCGCCGTCGCTCAACTCGCCGGCGCTGTGGCGCAGCACGGCATTCGTTCCGCGCACCAGCAGCGCACACGCTCCGCCTCCCACGATCATGGAGAACAACAGCGTGGTCCAGATCCACCAGCGGGCGTCCGACGTCGCCGCCTCCGCGCTGGCCGCATATTCATCGCCGAGAGACTTGTGTTGGGCGATCAGGGAGCCGGTGGCGCTGAACAGACTGTCCAGCGCCGGCACGGCATCCGATTTATAAAGGGCGTAAGCCTGATCATGGTGAGCCGCGCGGCTCAACGTCCGAATCCGCTCCCAGTTGCCGAAGAAACGGTCGAATGCGGGGCCGATTTTATCGAAGCTCTTCCGGTCCTCGGCACGTTCGATCGTTTTGGAATAATCGTTCAGCGCTCCCAGAATTCGGCCATGCAGAGCGCCAATTTCGCTCTCCAGCGCCATCATCTCGTCCGGATTTTGTGAGCTCACATGCATCAGCATCCGGACGCGTATGTCCTTTGCCATGCCGTCGATCGCGCCCATTTGGTAAATGCCCGGCAGAGCGTCGTTCACCGTACCTTTTTCGTAACGGTCCATCCGCGAGATATTGACCAGGCCCGTCAGGCCGACTGCCATGCTCAGAAGCATCACAAACGCGCTTAGCCGGGTGATTTTACGGCCGATCGTCACATTCTTCGTTTCCGACACCTTTGCCTCCAGCGTCCGACCCACGATCGGCTGCTCGCTGTTCTCATCGGCCGGCATTATCATCGCGTGAACTGCGACTTCGGACCAGTGGGCACCCGCCGCTCACCGTCGGAGGCTTCCCTGCGCGGCCAACGCCTCGCTGGTATTCCGGCTGGGCGCGATGGACATTTGGACAAACAGGCTTTCTCCCTTCACCGTGAACGGCACGACGATCCATTCGCGATGGCGCGAACTCCGCGTCTGAAAGTTGCGTCCCAAGATCACCGTCGGAGTGCTCAGACCCAGGGGGCCCACTTTCTCTTCAAGGATGGTCTTGACATTGCCGATCACCATGTTGGAAATTTCGCCGACCGCGTCCAGCACGTCGTCGTTCATCGATTCGAACTCCGCCATCAAGAAGCTCGACGCCATGGTGCACGCGAACGCGCCGGTACAGGCCAGGCTTCCCGTGCCTGCCCACGGTCCCGCGATGCCGACTACCGATACCACGCCCGATGCGGGAGCGGACGCCGCAACCGATCTTTCGGCAAGCATTTCGCCCGCCTCCGGCTTCAGGTCCAGCATGGTCTCGAAGACCGCTGACGTGGCGACGCGAATCCCCATGACGATGTCTGCCGTGCTGATTGCCGGTTCAGGGCTTGCTTGGCTCATATCTCGCTCTCGTAAAGGGCTAAAACAACGCCGTCAGCTTTTCCTTGATTTGATCGGCGTTGAACGGCTTGCGGACATAGCCCGCGGCACCTAGTTGGACCGCCTCCAGCACCTTCGCCTGGCTGCCCTCGGTGCTAACCATCAACACCGGCAGATGCTTCCACGCCTCATTCGCCTTCACGGCGCTCAACAATTCCAGCCCGTTCATGTTGGGCATGTTGATATCCGAGAGAATCAGTCCCACGGTTTGGTCCTTCAACATAGCGAGCGCTTCCTGACCGTCGCCGGCTTCGTACACCGTGCCGATTGGCAGATCGGTCTGGCGCAAAACGCGCTGCAAAATCTTTCGGATCGCGGCCGAATCGTCGACGATCAATATGTCCAGCATCGGGTCTCCTCGGAGCAGGGCGCGAAATCCGAGAGAATCGCGGCGTTTCCCGGCATCTCCGTGAATCTTATCGGCTGTGACTGGAGAAATTGGAACGGAATGCTGCTTTACTTCTTGCGTTTCGGCTTGCCTTGCGGCTTTTCGCCCGGCGCCGGAACAGTGAAGAGTTCGTCGGTGAGATTTTTATTCACGGTAACCGACTCGGCGTAAATCTCGTAAACCTTTTCGCCATTTCGCTCGCGCCGGATCTGGTGAGGCCATTGCACGCCGCCGGCGTCGCGATAACGCGAGTAGAGCGTCACTTCGTCGTCGCGCTCCTTAGTCTCCGGATTGTAGCGCCGGTAGATCTGACGCACCGGCAGCTTGGTGTCCTGATTCAGGTACACCGTCACCACACGATCCGCTGAATCGGTAATATCCACAATATCCACCGGCTGATTTTCGAACACGTCCGACCCGCGCAATTCGAAAATCATCCCCGGCTCATGCAGCCGCTGCCTCAGGATGTAAAAAATGTTGCGCAGCGTCGTGTCCCGCCATCGATCGATGCGATCCTTATCCAGTTCCTTCGCCCCGCGCCAACTCAGCTCCCACCCGCCGTTCTCCGTGAACAGAACCGACGAATCTTCATCCTTGCCGAAGGACTGCCGCTCGCGCTGCCCAATCTCCTCGCCCGACTTGCCCGCCGCCACAGTGATGTAGCGCGTGTAAATCTTGGCGATTGACAACCCGGAAATCTCTTCGCGATAAAACGAATACGCGCGGCCCGTTTCAATCCGGTCTTCCATCTTCAGGAACTGATCCCCGCCCAGCGCATCAATGGTCTGTTGGATCAGCTTCCCGCCGCGAATCTCCGCTTGGGTCGGCCCGGCTGGCGTCTGGGCGTGCAGCGACGCCGCGCAAATCAGCATCGCCGCCATCACGGAACACTTCATGGCCGCTTGCTCAACTCCTCGGCCTTCAAACCGCTATTCAGCTTGTAATCCTGCACGGTCAGCTCTCCAACGGGTTTCCCGTTCTGCTGAAGCGTCATTTTGAAGGGCATCTTCAACCCTTCGACGTCCCGCCAGTCCGAGTACGTTTCTTCGATCTTTGCGGAGGTGCCCACCTGAGCGTACGTCTCGCCGGACGGAAGTCCGGTGGACGGATCGAACTCGATGGTCACCTGATCGCCGTCCTTCGAAGTAACCTCCACTGCGTGATCGCCCGCCGCCGTCACCTGCAGCGACGGATCCCGATCCGCCAGCATCACCCGCAACAGGTTGCGAAAAATTTCTCCGTGCGCCTGCTTCAACACCGGCGGAGGCATAGGCTGAAATCCCTGCGGCGTCGAAAGCCAGCCCGTTTTCCCGTCGCTGTACGCCACGATCTTTCCAAAGGGCAATTCCTGATCCTGGCGGAAATATCCCGGCGCCAGGTAGCGATTGGTCTGCTTGATCTTCATCCCGCCCTGCGCCGCCATTTCGAGCGACTGCGTCGAATCCTTCACCGACGCTAGCTTTTCCGCTCCGCCTAGCGCCTCCTGTGCCCGCTTCAGCAGTTCGTGGCCCTTGGCGACGCTCGCCGGATCCGCTTTCGCGCTTTCCTCTTTCGGCTCCGGAATGGTCAGGTCGATCGTGTTCACCTTGCCGAGTTCCGTCAACGCCTTTCCAAATGCTTTAGGATTCCCAACCGCCACATAAGTCAGCTCGTCCGGCCGGAAATGCTCCTTCGCGACCCGCAGAACATCCTCTCGCGTCACCCCTTCGATCGCCTTTTGATAGGTGAACAGGAAATCTTTGGGATATCCGAAATAGGCGTAGCGCATCACCCGGCTCAGCGTCTTCGACGGGCTGTCGAAGAAAAAGACGAAGCTGTTCAGCACCGAATCCTTCGCGTCTTTGAGCTCCTGCGGCGTCACTTCCGAAGTGCGCATTTTCTCGACCTCGGTGTTGATCGCCTCCAGCGTTTCCGTGGTCGACGACGATTTCGTGCTGCCTCCGATGCGGAATGTTCCCGGATGATCGTAGTTCGCTGCCCACACCGCGTACACCGAATACGCGTACCCGAGCTTGGTCCGGATCTGCGAAACCAGGCGGCTGGTGAATCCCTGTCCCAGAATATCGGCCGCCACCTGCAGCGCCGGATAATCCTTGTCGCGCAGCGTGCCGCCCAGCTCTCCGATCGCGAAAAACGTCTGCGTCACGTCTGGCTTGTCGGCCAGATAGACGCCCGGCGCCGGCTTGGCCGTCACCGACGGAAAGGGAGGCACCGGAGGTTCTTGCACGTTCCAGTCGGCGAAAAGCTTCTCCAGCTTTTCCTTCATCTCCGGCGTCGAAAAATCTCCGTACACCGCCAGCATGATGTTCTTCGGAAAGTAATAGCGCTGGTAGAACTGGATCAGATCCTGCGCGATGAATACGATTCAGATCCGCATGCTCAATCTGCCAGCCGTAGGAATTGTCGCGTCCGTAAAGAATGCTCATCAGCTCGCGATCCGGAATCGCTTGGGCGTCGTCGTTCCGCCGCTCAATCGAGCTGCGAAACTGCGAAATCTCGAGGTCGATCTTGTCCTGCCGGAATTCCGGGGCCGTCATCACGTCCTTGAACGTCTTGAGCACCTGGTCGCTCGACTTCCTTGAGCGCGGAAAAGCTCATGCTGGCGCTGGTCTCGTCCATCCCGCTCTCGACCGAAGCCGGCGATATCTTCCAGTTGCTCGTCGATCTGATCGCCGGTCTTCGTTTTCGTTCCGCCTGAGCGCAGAACATCGGCCATAATCTGCGACAAGCCGCGCTTATCCGCCGGATCGAACAGGTTGCCGGTGTGGATCAACGCCAGCCCCTGAATCAGAGGCAGCTCATGATCCTCCAGCAGAAAAACGCGCATCCCGTTCGACAAAGTGAACTCCGCCGGCTCCGGAATCTTCACCTGCTTGAGCGGCGGATACTTCAGATCCTTATAGGAAGGGATCGCGGCAACAGGCTTGGTCTGCGCGAACGCGCTGCCGGCGATCAGAAGCGCTATTGCGATTCGGCGCATCATTTCGCACCTCCTTCGCCGGCACGTACGTATACGCGACCGTTCGCGTCTTCGGAACCAGATACTTCCTCGCGACCCGCTGCACATCGTCGGCGGTCACTCGGTCGTAATCGTCCAGCTCCGTGAACAGGCGTTCTGCCAGTCGCCGTAATTGACCGCGTAGCTGCACAATTCCGACGCGAGCCCCGAATTGCTATCCAGCTTCCGGATCAGTGCCGCCCGCAGTTTGGTCTTCACCCGCTCGATGGTCTCCGGAGTCAACTTTGTCCTTCTTCACGTGATCGATCATCTGCGTAGAGTTCCTTCTCGTTCTCCTCGACCGTGTGGCCGCTCGACGGCGCGACGAAAAACAGGAACAGCGACGGATATTTCCCGCTCGGGAAACGTAGCCTGGCTGCCCGCCCCCAGCGCGATCTTTTTGTCGCGCACCATGTCCTTATAGATCGCTCCCGTCCGCCCGTCCGAAAGAACGTCGCTCAGCACATCGAGCGCCGCGTCGTCCTTGGAATATTGATCCGGACGTTTATAGGCGATCGCGAGAAACGGCTGCGCGGGCGATTCCACCGCCACCCGCTTCTCCCCATCCTGCGGCGGCTCCATCGTCCGAACATGCGGCGGCAGAGGACCCTTCGGCAAGCGCCCGAAATATTTCTCCGCCATCCGCCGCGCCTCCGCCGGATTTACGTCGCCCGCAATGCCGATCGTGATGTTCACCGGCGTGTAGTATTGCTTGTAAAATTCCTCGGCTTCCGGCGCCGGAAATTGTCGATGTCGCTCGCCCATCCGCCCGGCATGTTGCGATAGGGATGCGCCTCGAACGCCGTCGCCAGCAGCGACTCCACCAGCCTCCCCTGCGGCGTCGATTCCACGCGCATCCGCCGCTCTTCGCGCACCACGTCGCGTTCCTTATAAAACTCCCGAAACACCGGATGCAGAAAGCGCGACGATTCCAGCAGAAACCACAACTCGATCCGGTTCGACGGAAAGCTGTAGTAATAGTTCGTCGAATCCTCGGCCGTGCCCGCGTTCATGCCCACGCCGCCGTTCGATTCGACGATGCGGTCGTACGCATTCTCGTCCACGTAGCTGTCCGCCTTGGCGATCGCCGCCTTCAACTCGACTTCAATCGCCTCGATCTTCTTCGGATCGGCTCGAAATCCCTTGCGCTTTTCGGCGTCGATCTGGTCGTAGACCACTTCGACTTCATCCATCGCCTTCTTTTCGAGCGGCCAGTTCTTGGTGCCGATGGTCGGCGTGCCCTTGAACGCCATATGCTCGAACATATGCGCGAGCCCCGTGTCGCCCGCCCGGATCGTCCACCGACCCGACGTTGACGTAAGTGTTGAAGGATACGACCGGCGCTTCGTGGCGTTCGATGATCAGGAAGTGCATGCCATTCGGCAGCGTGAACTCCGTGACCTTTTTTTCGAATTCCTGAAGGGATTGCGCCGCAAGAAGGGCGGGGAAGAGGTACAAAAGAAAGCGGAACTTCATCCTCTTCAGATTAGCAGCGTTCTATTCGTCCGTTGCTTTCCGCTCCCGCCGCCGGCGATTCAGAATCCGCGAATCGTTGCCGGGAACCGGATGCGAGGGGGATCCGGGTCCCCCTCTAAAATTCGAAATCGCCTCGGCGACCCGCGCGGCATATTCCTGCAGACTCAGGCCGCTAGCGACCATTACCGCGGCCACCGCTAGCAGGAAAATCAATTGCGGCACTCAAGTACCTCGATCAGCTACGCGAGTACTTCTGCCAGGGCCTTCTTGAACCGCGCCATCTCCGCGTCTGTTCCGAGCGTGATGCGCATGTAGTTGTCGTACGGCGGGAACGGACGACCCACCGCGACTCCCTTCGCCAGCATCGCCGGACCCACTTCCTGAATGCTCTTCTTCATCTCGAACATCACGAAGTTGGAGTGCGAATCGATGTAGTTCAGCTTCTGTTCCTTCAGGAACGCATACAGGTCCGATCGTGTTTTCGCAATCATCGCCCGCCGCTGCGTGATCAGTGTCGGCCCCAGATCCAGCGCCGCCAGCACCCCTCGCGCGCTCGCGATGCTGATTACCGCGTTGCGGAACGGCTCCATCTTCGCGATCAGATCCGGCCTCGCCATCCCCAGCCCGATGCGCATCCCCGCCATGCCGTAAATTTTCGAGAAGGTGCGCGCCACAATCACGTTCTTGCCCTGCTTCACGTACGGAAACGCCGTCTCCGTCTCCATCGACTGATGGAAGTGCAGGTATGCTTCGTCCATCAACAGGTAGGTATTGGCAGGCAGATGCTCCACCACCCACGCGATATCGGCCTTCGGCGTGATGTTTCCGGTCGGGTTATTCGGATTGCAGATGTAAATCAGCCCTCCGCCGGCCTTTTCCGCCTCCGCCACCAGCCGCTTCACGTCCGGGGTGAAATGCGAAGTGAGCGGAATCTTGATCACCGGATGCCCCTGCGCCGCGGCCAGCTCCGGTCCTGATTCAAAGGACGGCCAGCCGGTGATGAACGGCCGCGTCGGCGACGTGAACGCCTCCACCGCGGTGTGCAGGATTTCCGTCGAGCCCTGCCCGATCAGAATCTGGTTTTCATCGAACCCGTGCGCGTTCGCGACGGATTTATAAAACGGCGGAAACTCGGTGAAGTGATAGCGATTGGTCTCGCTTAGCACCCGCGTCATCGCCTGCACCGCGGCCGCCGGCGGACCTTCCGGGAATTCATTCCCGTTCAGCCAGATGCTTCCCTTGGGAGCTTTAACATCGGTCGCGGCGCGCTGGGCAAAAGCGAATTCCGTGAACCCTGCGGCGGCGACGATTCCTGCAAATCCTCGGCGTGTCAGCATGAAAACATTCTACGCCTTTTTCCCGCCACCCTGACGACGCCATTTCTCGCGATCCGCCTCTGCGCCCCTACTTCCGGCGCGACCATGAGCCGCGACCACAGGGAGCGGTGGAGGCGCAAATTCTTTGCAATCGAGACGCGCCCTCCGCCCTTCGTGATGTCGCGCTGCCGGGGCTCCGTCGATCCCCTATTTTTCGCTATCGAGATGCGCCATCTGCTGCGCGTGATACCTGGTTCCCGCCACTTCCGAAGCCGGAACCGCAGCCTCGATTCGCGCAAGATCTTCCCGCGTCAGGACAACGTCGAGCGCCCCCAGCGCCTCGCCCAACTGCGCCACCGTCCGCGCGCCCATCACCGGCACAATATCGGATCCCTTCGCCAGGACCCAGGCGATGGCGAGCTGCACGCCGCTCACGCCTCTTTCCTTCGCGATCGCGCCAAGCCCATCTATCAGGCGCTGATTCCGAGCTAGATTCTCGCCCGTGAATCGCGGGAAAAAATTGCGGGCGTCGCCCTTCGACGGTTTCGATCCACTCAACAATCCTCGCGACAACACACCGTAGGCCGTAACGCCGATCCCTAATTCCCGAAGGAGTGGGAAAATCCTCGCCTCCGGTCTCCGGCTGATCAGGGAATATTCGATCTGCAGATCCACGATCGGATGCACTGCATTCGCCCGCCGGATCGTCTCCGGACCCACTTCCGACAACCCGATGGCGCGGACATAGCCGCCTTTCACCAGATCGGCGATCGCGCCGATGGTTTCCTCGATGGGAACCTGCGGATCCAGGCGCGCCGGCCGATAAATATCGATGTGATCCACGCCCAGCCGCGTCAGGGAATGCGAGAGAAAATTCTTCACTGCCGCCGGCCGCGCGTCGTATCCGATCCAGGCGCCCTCCGGCGCGCGCAGGGCCCCGAATTTTACCGAAAGCAGAACTTTGTTGCGATGTCCCCGGAGCGCGCGGCCGATCAGCATCTCATTGCGGCCCATCCCGTAGAAATCGCCGGTGTCGAGGAGGTTCACTCCGCGATCGATGGCGGCATGGATGGTGCGGATGCTTTCGTCTTCATCCGCCGCGCCGTAGCTGCCGGACATGCCCATGCATCCGAGCGCAATGGGCGAAACCTCAAATTGTCCCAGGTGGCGCGTTGCTGGCAACCCGATCTCCCGCTTACTTGATTTCGAGAATCTCTTTTTCTTTGGCCTTCGCCATCTGATCGATCTTCGCGATGTGCGCGTCGGTCATCTTCTGCACTTCGTCGAGCGCCCGGCGTTCTTCGTCTTCGCTGATCGCCTTGTCCTTCAGCAGCTTCTTCAGTGCTCATTGGCGTCGCGGCGGATGTTGCGCAGCGCCACGCGATGATCCTCGGCGACGCTGATGCAGCCGCTTCACGATTTCCTTGCGGCGCTCCTCGGTCAGCGGCGGAATCGGCACGCGGATCAGCTTGCCGTCGTTGGCCGGATTCAGGCCCAGATCCGACCTGCGGATCGCCTTTTCGATCGACCGCGATCTGCGAAACATCCCAGGGCTGGATGGTGATCAGCGACGGCTCCGGCACGTGCAGGTTGGCCACCTGGTTGAGCGGCGTCGGCGTGCCGTAATAATCCACCCGGATGTTGTCGAAAATGCTCACCGACGCGCGGCCGGTGCGGATGCTGGCCATGTCGTGCTGCAAATCCGGTCAGCACTTTGTCCATGCGCGTCTTTGGCGTGCGCTTCCACGTCGCGCACGTTCGCAAAGCTGTTGGCTGGTTGCTGCCTGGTTGTTCTGGTTTCATACGGTTTACTCTCGTCAGTGGATGAGCGTGCCGATCGGCTCGCCCATCGCCATTCGCATTATATTGCCGTGGACGTTCAAATTGAAAACCACGATCGGCAGCTTGTTGTCGCGGCACATGGCCACCGCCGAGGCGTCCATCACGCGCAGGTTTTTGCGACAGCACGTCGGAATAGCTGATTTCGGCGAAGCGCACCGCGTCCGGATTCTTCAGCGGATCTTTGTCGTACACGCCGTCGACGCGGGTCGCCTTGGCGACGACCTCGGCGTGGATCTCCAGGCCGCGCAGCGTCGCCGCCGTGTCGGTCGAAAAATAAGGATTCGAAGTGCCCGCCGCGAAAATCACGATGCGGCCCTTTTCCAGATGCCGGATCGCCCGGCGCCGGATGTAGGGCTCGGCGACCTCGTGCATCTCGATCGCCGTCATCACGCGCGTCGGCACGCCCTGCTTTTCGAGCGCGTCCTGCAGCGCCAGGGCGTTGATCACCGTGGCCAGCATGCCCATGTGATCCGCCGCCACGCGATCCATGTTCCGCGCCGCCGCCGCCACGCCGCGAAAGAAATTGCCGCCGCCCACCACCAGGCCGATCTGCACGCCGGTGCGCGCCACTTCGGCGACTTCCGCTGGCCAGCGCGGCGACACGCGACCGGCGTCGATGCCGAACGAACCTTCGCCCGCCAGCACCTCGCCGCTCAGCTTGAGCAGAATGCGCCGGTATCGGGGCACAGGCTTTATTGATTGCTCGCCGCGCCGGATTCGATCGGCCTTCGCCGGTGATCGCCCACCTTGAAGCGCACGAAGCGCGACACCGAGATGTTCTCGCCCAGCTTCGCGATCTTGCGTCTTGATCAGATCGCGCGATCGTGGTCGTGTTTTCCTTGATGAACGGCTGCTCGAGCAGGCAGACTTCTTCGTAGTACTTCGCCAGGCGGCCTTCGACGATCTTGTCGACCATCTTCTCCGGCTTGCCTTCGGCCAGCGCGCGCGCGCGCTGGATGTCGCGCTCTTTGTCGAGCGCCGCCGCGCGTCACGTCTTCCTTGCGCACGAACTGCGGATCGGCCGCCGCGACCTGCATGGCCAGGTCGTGCACCAGTTCCTGAAAATCGTCGGTGCGCGCCACGAAATCGGACTCGCAGTTCACTTCGATCAGCACGCCCAACTGCGCGCCGGGTGAATGTAGCTGCCGATCACGCCCTGCTTGGTGGTGCGCGTCGACTTCTTCGCCGCCGACGCGATGCCGCGCTTGCGCAGAACCACTTCGGCTTCGGCCGAGTCGCCCTTGGCCTCGACCAGCGCCTTCTTGCACTCCATCATCCCCGCCCCGGTGCGTTCCCGGAGCTGCTTTACCAGTCTGTGCACTGATCTCCATAACTTTCCTCGACTCATCGAAATCACGCACTTCGGACGCAGCGTCGCTCCGCGCGCTGCGCGCGATGATTGCCGATCTACTGATTCCGGGTCGGCAGCTTCTTCGCCGCAGCTTCCGCATGCCGGCGCCCTTGCGCGGCAGCGACATCGACGGCAGATCCTCGTCCGGCATGCTTTCCGACATGAGCTGCTCGGCGTACTTCGGATCGATGTACTGCGCGTACTCCGGGATTTCCTCCACCGGCGTCTCGTCGGCGCATGATCTTCTCCGGCCGCGAAGTCCTGCTCGCTGGCCAGTTGCCGGCCTTCCGACCACGGCGTCGGCGATCTTGGTGGTGAACAGGCGGATGGCGCGCAGCGCGTCGTCGTTGCCCGGAATCACGTAATCCACCTTGTCGGGATCGCAGTTGGTATCGACCACGGCCACCACCGGAATGCCCAGCTTGCGGGCTTCCTCCACGGCGATCGCTTCCTTGTTCGAATCGATCACGAACAGCACGTCCGGCAGCCCGTTCATGTCCTTGATGCCCGCCAGATTCTGGTTCAGGTGCTTGCGCTCCCGCTCCAGGCGGACGACTTCCTTCTTGGCGCGGCCTTCCCAGTTGCTCTCGGCCGCCATGCGCGTCCAGTTCCTTCAGCCGCTTGATGGACTTCTGCACCGTGGTCATGTTGGTGAGCAATCCGCCCAGCCAGCGCTGGTTCACGTAGTACTGCTGGCAGCGCGTGGCTTCTTCGGCGATCGCTTCCTGCGCCTGGCGCTTGGTGCCGACGAACAGCACCGTCTTGCCCTGCGCGGCCATTTCGCCGCACGTACCGCATCGCGTCCTTGAACAGCTTCAGCGTCTTCTGCAGATCGATGATGTAGATCCCATTACGTTCGCCAAAGATGTATTCTTTCATCTTTGGATTCCAGCGCTTGGTCTGGTGCCCGAAGTGAACGCCTGCTTCGAGCAATTCCTTCATGCTAATCGACGGCAAAAAACCTCCTTAGTCTTGGTATAGAGGATACCCGGCTGCGGCCCAAAGCGGAATTTGCGGCCCGGGAGAGTTGACGAAGGGCGAGCGAACATGCGCAAGTCCGCCCGAAAAACATCATCTGCGCTAATGCTGCGCCGACAGCCGCAAGAGCAAGCTAGCGCTTCGAGAACTGGAAGCGTTTGCGAGCGCCCTTCTGGCCGTACTTCTTGCGCTCATGCTGGCGCGCGTCGCGCGTCAGCATTCCCAGATCCTTCAGCTTGCGCGCGCAGCTCGGTGTTGAACTCCAGCAGCGCCCGCGCGATTCCCAGTTTCGCCGCGCCGGCCTGGCCCGTCGGCCCGCCGCCGGCGGTGGTGATCAGAATGTCGAACTTGTCGGCCGTCTCGGTCGCCAGCAGCGGCTGCTTGCACGATCGCGCGCGACGCCTCGCTCGGGAAATAATTTTCGAACGTGCGCCCGTTGACCGTGATCTTGCCCTTGCCCGACCGCAGAAACACTCTCGCCACCGCCGTCTTGCGGCGGCCCGTTCCCAAATGTTGTACCAACGCCACTGTATATCGATCTCCTTACAGCTCTTCATACGGCCAGCGCCACCGGCTTCTGCGCGTCATGCGGATGCTTGGGACCCGCGTAAACCTGCAGCTTCCGGTACATCTGCTTGCCCAGCTTGGTCTTCGGAAGCATGCCCTGGATCGCTTCTTCCACCATCCGCTGCGGACGCGTCGCGCGCACCTTGCGCGCGCTGGTTTCCGTCAATCCGCCGGGATAACCGGAGTGGCGGCGATAAATTTTCTGTTCTTCTTTGCGGCCCGTGAGCCGGACCTTCGCGGCATTGACCACCACCACGTGATCGCCCGTATCGATGAAACGGCGTGTAGCTGGGCTTGTGCTTGCCCATCAGAATCATTGGCGGCTTTGCTGGCCACGCGGCCCAACACCGCGTCCTCGGCATCGATCAGGTGCCAGTGGCGCTCGATGCTCTCGGGCGAGGGAATTGCGGTTTTCATGTAGACAGACCTTCTCCGTGCGAGTTCTTAACCTCCTCAGATTAGCGAATCCGCCGGAAGTCTGTCAATTCAGAGCGTCGCCCCCATCAACCGCGCCATGGAACTAACCAATCTCATCCCGTCCTGGCGATTCGCAAAAAAACGCGAGTTGATCTCCAGGTGCCCCAGATCCTCGATTTCGTGGAAGCCGATCCCCCGCAGCACATTCGCGAGTCCGGCCGGTTCCAGGAACAGGCGGAACGGCTCGCCCGCGCGCGCCACCCGCTCGGCCATGCTGTCGAACGCGATCTGCTCCACCGGCGCAAGCGTTTCCCTCGGAACCGAATAGTCGAACGCCACTCCACTCCCGGCGCCGGTGCCGGCAATGAAGCGCAGCGTCGACATCGCCGCCTCCCAGGTCAGATACTGCGTCACTCCCAGCCACGAAAAGAAACTCACCGCCTTTATGTCAAAGCCCGCCTCCGCCAGCGCCTCGTCGAGCGTCTGACTCTCGAAATCCACCGGGACGAACTTGAGGTTCGCCGGAATCGCGATGCCGGCGATTTGAAGCCGCTCCCGTTTCCACTCCTGCGTCGCCGGATGATCTACTTCAAAGATACGCAGGGCGGGTGATGGATTGCGGTAGGCGTAAGTGTCAAGTCCCGCACCCAGAAGGACATATTGCGTCGCTCCTCGTGTAATCGCCGCGGCCAGCCGATCCTCCGCGTAGCGGCTGCGGGTAACCATGAAGGCTCTTAAAGACCGCTCGCCCGGCGTTTGCCACTCCGCCGCTTCGACTTGGATGCGCTGCTGCGCTTTGTCCGGGAGAATGCGGATGGCGATGGGATCGTCCAGCACCTTAGGAGAATCCAGGATCTGGTGTGCCGCCCGGCGCATGGCAACACGCAACGCGGTCCGGCTGGCTTTATCCTCGATCATGGTTGGAGGCTTCCCTCCTTAAAATCCTAATGCTGGAAGCTGTCGAACTGCCAGCCGTTATTGAAGCGAAACAATAAAACCGGGGACACTTCCTGCGAGAAATTCCCCTTCCGGACGCCCATTACCGGCAGCGGGCCTTCGAAACAGGGGTTTTGGATGTTGGCGCCGACCTTCATTTCCACCAGTTTGGTGTAGGCCTCGCGCCCATCCCGGTCGCTGTTGATCGAACTCACCAGCAGATTGACTTCGCCGCGAATCTGGGCGAAAGGAAAGCGTTGCTCGCCGATGGTAACATCGTCGCTGAATTTAAGATCACGGGCTTTTTGGGTGAGCCGGGCGATGGCTGTATGCCCGCTAAACACCGGCGGATCCCACAGATCCTCGTGCACCCCGCAGTCGACTTGGCCTTGCGTCAGGACCACGTACTCGGCGTCCAGGTGTACTGGCGCTCCCTCGAGCACATTCTTGATCTTTCCGTAATTGAAATCGTTCGGCCCGCAGCCGAGGTAGAGGATCGAGATCCCCACCACCGCGAACGCCAAAACTCGGGAATTTACCATATGCCAGCGCTGAAAGCGTAGAGTAGTTTACCTACCTCACTTGAAACCTCACTTAACCATCGGCAGTTTAGGAATTCCCAACAGATTCGTTGCTCTTTCCGGCCTTCCGGGCGACCCGGAAAATGTTGCTGGAGAGTCCGGCCTTTTGCTGCTTTTTTGTTGCAAGCAAAAGAATTGCGTGAGACAATAGCCAAAGTTTTGCGAACGTCCCGGCACAAGCCGGGAATGGAACAGGAGACTTTGTAGTGAGAGAAAAGGGTGTTGTGAAATGGTTTAACGCCGCCAAAGGCTATGGATTTATCCAGCGTGCCAGCGGCGAGGATGTGTTTGTGCACTTCTCCGCCATCCAGATGTCCGGCTACCGGACCCTCGAAGAAGGCGCCGAGGTGGAATTCGAGGTGAAGCGAGGCCCCAAAGGCCTCCAGGCCGAGAACGTGAACCGGCCATAAGCCAGGAGGACCGTTCTTTAAAATACATCGGGCCGCCCCCTGCAGGGCGGCCTTTTCAGTTTCCAGCCGACGACGCTCGACGCTATTGTCCCTGCCCCCTGGCCAACCCCAGCGCACGAATCCGTTTATGTAGATTGGTCCGCTCCATTCCCAGCACTCGGGCCGCGCTCGACACGTTCCATTTGCTCTCTTCGAGCGCCTTTAGAATATGCTCCCGCTCCGCCGATTCCCGCGCTTCGCGTAAATTGCCTTTCGGGCTCGCTGATCTCTGCGATCCGAATCTCCACCGGGACCGATTCCGCTTCGAGAACGTCGCCGCGGGTCAGGATCGCCATTCGTTCCACGGTGTTGCGCAATTCACGGATATTGCCCGGCCAGCCGTAATCCTCCAGAGCCTCGAACACCACCGCCGTCGAAGCTTTTCGGCTTGAAGTTGTTGCGGGCGCAAAATTCGCTCAGGAAGTATTCCGCCAGCGGAGGAATATCTTCTCGCCGCTCCCGCAACGCCGGCACGCGAATCGGGACGACGCATAAACGGTAGTACAGATCTTCCCGGAATTTCTGCTGTGCCACCATTTCGCTCAGGTCGCGATTGGTCGCCGCGATCACCCGCACCGATACTTGGATCGACTGCTCGCCGCCGACGCGATGAAATTCGCCTTCCTGCAACACCCGCAGCAGCTTCGCTTGCGATGCCCCGTGCAGATCACCCACTTCATCCAGGAACAAAGTGCCGCCGTCGGCCAGCTCGAATTTTCCGCGCCGCGCCGACGTCGCCCCGGTGAACGAGCCTTTCTCATGCCCGAACAGTTCGCTCTCGATCAGCTCCGTCGGGATCGCGGCGCAGTTCACCTTGACGAACGGCCCCGCCGCGAACGGGCTCTCGGCATGAATATGCGCGGCGAGCAGTTCCTTCCCGGTCCCGGATTCGCCTTCGAGCAGCACCCGGGCATCGCTGCGCGCGGCCATGGTGGCCTGGTCGAGCACCCGCTCGAACGCGTCGCTGGTGCCGATCATGCGCGCTCCGCCAACCAGCTCGCGCAGCCGCCGGTTCTCCTCGCGCAGTTTCGATTCCTCCAGCGCGTTTCGCAAACTCACCAGAACCTTTTCGCGGCTCAACGGCTTTTCCAGAAAATCGAACGCTCCGGCGCGGGTGGCTTCCACGGCATCGGCGATGGTCCCATGCCCCGAAATCATCAGGATTGGCGCGTCGTAATCGTGGGTCTTCATCCAGCGCACCAGATCGATGCCGCTGCCATCCGGCAAGCGCACATCCACCAGATACGCATCGGCGCGATGAGGATGCGCCTTGGCTTCGGCCACCGATCCGCACGTGCCCACAGCATAGCCCTCGCGTTCCAGAATCAACTTGAGCGACCGTCCGATGTTCTCTTCGTCGTCAACTACCAACACTCGCTGCATTGTTGTGTCCTGTGGCCAGTGTTCAGTGGCCAGTTAAAATCAAGCCCCCGCGACGCGCTCCGGCTGGCCACCGACCACTGACCACCGGCCACTGGTCGCCAGCACTACCCGAAATCCCGCGCCTCCCAATTCGCCTTCGACCAGCATCAGATCGCCGCCGCATAGCAAAGCGCTGCGGCGGGCGATGGACAATCCCAGGCCCATGCCGCCTTTCTTGAACGAAATACTGGGCTCGAACAGCGTCGACCGGGCTTGCGCGCTCAGCCCCGGACCGGAATCGTGCACTTCGATATTCAATTTCGATTCCGCGACCGCCGTGGAAGCGATCACGATGCCGCCGGGACCCGCCGCGTCCGCCGCGTTTTCGAGCAGATTGGTCAGTACGCCCTTGATCAGGTCCGGATCGGCGAAAGCATGGGGACGCTCCGCTGCCAGGCGCAGCTCGTAAATCACCTCCGGATGCGCCGACCGCAGGAATGCAATTCGCTCCTCTACCATTGCGTTGACATCGATCTCGTCCGGCATCACCGGCGGCTCCGAGGCGAATTCGGAAAAGGCTTTGATGCGCCGTTCGAGCGTATGGACTTCGTCCGCGACAATCTGCGCGGCCTGCTCGAGAAAAGCATGATCCGATTCGCCGTTGCGGCTGATCATTTCTTCCATGGTCAGGCGGATCGGAGTGAGCGAATTTTTCACCTCGTGGGCCATCTTCCGCGCCAGCGCCTGCCAGCTGGCGAGCCTGGTTACGTGGATCAGGCGTTCGCGCGAATGTTGCAGTTGATCCGCCATGCGATTGAACGCCCGCACCGCCTCGCCGATTTCATCCGAACCGCCCGGCTCGACGCGCGCATCCAGATCTCCCGCGGCCACCAGTCCCAAGCCTTCGGTCAACTGGCGCACCGGTTTGGCTGATGTGATGGGCCAGGTAAATCAAGCCCGCGAGTGCCGCCAGCCACAGCGCCGAGGCGACCAGCAACAGCGGACCGCTGAACCCGCGCCGTAGGTTCCGGCCTTCCGACGTTTGCACCGCCTGCCGCGCGGCCGCGATGTCGCCAGTCAGCCCGCCCATTGCGACGCCCATGGGCCGCGAATATTTCCAGACTTCGTCGCCATGGCGCAAGTACAGATCCAGGCGATTGCCCTGGTCGCCAGAAAGCTCGAACTGTTCCGTATTGCCGCTATCCCAGAACGCCTGCTCCGCGGCGGGCTTCAGCTTCTCGGGCTGGATTCGATTTTCGAGGGCATCCCTTCTGAGCGCGTCGCAGGATTCCTTGTACAATTCGCGTCCGGTTTTTTCGAGCGATCGCGACACCGTATCCAGTTCCCGCAACGGCGCGAGTCCCAGACTCAGATTGAGCAGACTCACGGTGGTCCACAGCGTGAGCCCCAAGGGCAAGACGGTGGCGACGATGAAAACGAGGATCAGCCGGTTGCGCAGCCTGTTCATAGGCTACCCACCAATTTACGACCCCCGGTTGCGGCTGCGCTTCAGTTCGCCGAGCGTGAACGGTCCCGCCTCATAAGGTCCCCAGTGCGATTGCTGGGATAGCGCTGGACGGCTGAAAATTTCAATGAGACTCGTCAGGCTGATTCCGGACTCGGAAATACTGCCTCGTCCGAACAGCGAACCCTCTCTTCCATCCTGCGCGCGAATCTCCAGCCGGGCCCAGAAAGGCTCGGTGTCGGTAAGGCCGTTGAGATTCAAGCCCGCTGACATTTGATCGAAGCACCAGGCCTCCGCGGCGTTCGACGTCAAATGGTCTTTCATCGCGCGCGGCGATTGGGTCTTGACCACCTTGAATTTTTCCTCCCACAGATCGTAGCTGATCACGAAACGATCGGTGAGTTTCTGAAACACGTGAGTCTTGGTATCGGAGTAGACCGTGAACTGGAAATCGAAGGGCACCGGCGCAGCGTTGTGCAGAAGGTCGAGCGGCTTGCCGCTGATGAAATGGACCTTCGGCGCGGAGAATTCCACCCGGTTATCCCGCCAGTTGAGGACCAGCTCTTCGGCCCACATCGCCAGCGCGAAACCGGACAGGAATGCCGCCAACAGCCACCAGCCTTTGATGGTGCGCGAGCGCATTTTGTCGTTAGAAGCTCATCCCAGCGTAGAAAATCGGATCGATGCGGCCTGTGCGAACCGGAAACGCCACCGCGAGTTGGAATCCCTCCTTTTTGAATCCTACTCCGACGGACTGTTTCTGATCCCGATCCTGTGCCCGGTCCCAAACTGCGCCGGTATCGTAGAAGACTTGCAAAACGCGATAACGATAGTCCACCGAGCCGTGAATCACGTGCGATCCGCCCAGCGGATCGAGGTCGAAGCGGCTGTATCCGCGAAGCGTGGTGGAATCGCCCAGCACGAATCGTTCATACAACGGAGCGTAGCCGTTGATCACACCGGCCAGGAACCCGACCTCCACTTCGTGCCGGCGGCGATGATATCGATAGCGTGCGTTGGCTTCGTGTTTAGTGAAGATGTCATCGCTATCGAGCATGCCTGTGCCGGCGCGAACCGTGTAGGCACCGTTGACTTCCTGATCCTTCGAATCGTGTTCCGAACCCCAACGCTGGTGGTAGCGCAGAGTATTTACCACCGCGTTGGAGGATTCGGTTTTCGCCGCCGCAGCCCCGCCCACCGATGAAAACGATGAAAAGGGTACCCCTAAGCGCGCGAAGCTAACGCCGAAGCTCCATTCGAGCGGTTGGGCGAGAATGAGCGTCCCCTCCGGCGTGATTTCCTGTCGTGTCCTGTAGATTTGGTCCGGCGAAGCCAGCGCCAGCGTCGCCACGTTCCACTGTTCGTGATAATCGTCGAACTCGAAGCGGAATTGCAGGCGTTTGGTGCCAACGCTCTTGCGCTCGTACTTGACGCGTACCCCGGCGAAGCGCTCGACCACGGAATCGTTATCGCTAATCAAGCCGACCGTGAAGGCATTGCCATGCAGATTCATGGTGGCGCTGCCGTCGCCGGTGAAGCCCTCTTTCGTGTTGTATAGAAACTTGCGCACCGTCAGATCGAAGGGCTGCTCGATGGTTCCCGTGAGCTCGAAGTTGACGATCACGTGGCCCGGCTCGGTGCCGCGCACGACATTCACGGAAACGTCGGCGACATGCAGTTCGCGCTTCAACCGGTTGGCCAGGCTCTTGACCGTCAGGTCGTCGTATTTGGAACCGACCACTTTATCGAGTTCACTCTGCAACAGGTTGTCGATATTGACGTTATGCTGGCCGGAGACGTGGATGCTCTCGATGGTGTAGCGCGAGTTGACGTTCAACTCCTGCGCGGCCTTCTCATCGTCGTCCGGCGTGCCGCATCCGGCCATCGGACCGGCCAGCAGCAGCGCCAAGCAGCACAACGTCTTCATACGTGCTGTCCTTAGACGCACGGCACAGGCCAAATGGGTGCAGTTGATTCGACGGGAGTTACCATGCCAGAGGGTGTGCCGGGGATTCACAGGTGGGATGGGAGCCAAGCTTATAGGACGCTCGCGGTAAACTAAGGCTTGCCTCTACTGGCACAATCCGTCGCGGAGCTGGCTGGGTCGGCCAGGATCAAAGCCGCGGTCGAATGGTTCCGCCGGGAGCGCGCCTGGATCAACGAACAGCATCTCAAGCTCTGCCGGATTCCGGCTCCGACGTTCTTCGAACAAAAGCGCGCCGAGTGGATCGCCGAGAAATTCAAATCTCTGGGGTGGGACGCGAAGATCGATCGCGCCGGCAACGTCATCGCATCGCTGACCTCGCAGCGCGATGGAGCGGTAGCGGTCACCGCGCATCTCGATACGGTGCTGGCTCCGAGGACGCCCGAAGATATTCGGGTCGGCGCCGACGGGCGATTATTCGGCCCGGGAGTTTCGGATAACGGCGCGGGACTCGCCGCGCTGCTGGCTCTAGCAGCCGCCTGGAAGGCTGCGCCGCCGGTCGAAGACGCCGCGCCGGTGCTGATTGCCAATGTGGGCGAAGAAGGCGAAGGCAATTTGAGCGGGATGCGCTACCTCTGCCGCCCCGCCGGCGGCTCCAGGTTTCGAGCTTTTCTGGTTCTCGACGGCCCCAGCACCGAACATATTACCTACCGGGCGCTGGCCAGCCGGCGGTTCGACGTCACCATCACCGGTCCGGGCGGGCATAGCTGGAGCGACTCCGGCGTCGGGAATCCGGTCCACGCACTGAGCCGGGCCGTCACCGCGTTCCTGGATGAAGCCCCCAACGGCCATGGGACTGGTCCTCGATCGTCGTTTAATTTCGGGATTATCGAAGGCGGGTCGAGCATCAATTCGATTCCAAGCGAAGCACGTGCCAAGGTCGATTTGCGGTCGGAAAGTCCGGAGCGCATCGACCGCATGGCGGCGCTACTGGGCTCGGCTGTCGAGCGGGCGATCGAAACCGAGAATGGGCGAGCCTCGGCCGGACGGGTTAGTGGAAAAGTGAAGGAGATCGGTTCGCGCCCCGGCGGCGGATTGCGGGAGGACGCGCCAATTGTCGAATGCATGCGCGCGGTCGATGCCCATATGGGCATCCGCAGCCATCTTGATTGCTCCTCCACCGACGCGAATATCCCTTTATCGCTGGGGCTTCCGGCGGTCTCCATCGGAGCCGGCGGACAAGGCGGCGGCGCGCATTCGGCGGCCGAATGGTTCCAACCCGACGGCCGCGAGTTCGGGCTTGCGCCGGGTACTGCTGGCCTTGGCCTGGCTATTGACTAACGAATAGACAATAAACGAATCAGTGACATCCGGCGAGCCGGCGCGTCTATGAAAGCGGCATCCCATGAGGCACCCGATGAGGCATCCCATGAAACCCTCCCAGTCCGGCAGACATCCATTAAACGGATTCGTATAATGATCCTGAGGGCCGTTCGCGCGAGATAGAGGTAAAGACACTATGAGGCTGCTTGAAAAAATGCGCCAGCAGAAGTTCATGTCCACGACCTGATGCTTTTCACGCTGTCCGTCGGCATCGTGATCGGCACATTGGTGAACACCGGGTGCACGCGGCCCGTGGTCAGCAGGCCGCGCCCGATGCGACGCCGCTGGTGATCCCGAGACTGTCGGCGATGGGCAACGAATTTACCAAGCTCGCCAAGAAACTGGAGCCGAGCGTGGTGAACATCACCGTCGACTACATGCCCAAGCAGGAGCAGGCGATGCCGCGCGTCCCAGCCAGCAGGAGCAGGCACCAGACGACGACGGAGCGACGACGACAACGGCATGGATCTGTTCAAGAAGTTTCTTCGGACCGGCACGGCGCGGACAGGATGGTCCGGCCGCCGAAGCGCGAGGCAGTCCGGCAACGGGATTCATCGTCGACAAGAACGGCTACATCGTCACCAACCAGCACGTGGTGGAGAACGCAGGAAGATTCGGTGGATCACATCTTGTGAAGCTGCACGGCGACGACACGAATACCGCGGCTCGTCTGATCGGCACCGACTACGGAAACCGATCTCGCGGTGATCAAGATCGATGCCAGCGGGCCGTTGCTGCCGGTGACCATCGCGCAATTCGGACTCGGTGCAAGTGGGCGACTGGGCCGTGGCGATCGGCTCGCCGTTCGGCCTGGAAGCGACCGTGACCGCGGGCATCGTCAGCGCGACGGGCCGCAGTCCGGGCAACTGAGCGCGCACGTTCCAGCATTTCATTCAGACCGACGCGGCCATCAATCCGGGCAACAGCGGCGGTCCGCTGCTGAACATCCAGGGCGAAGTGATCGGCGTGAACACCATGATCGCCACGCAGAGCGGCGGATACCGAGGGCGTCGGCTTCGCGCTGCCCATCAACATGGTGGCGCGCGTCTATAACGACATCATCAGGAACGGCCGCGTGACGCGCGGATCGATCGGCGTGCAGCCTGGAGCGTGCAGGAGAACCCGCAGGTGACGCTGAAGGCCCTGGGCGTCGATCACGGCGAGATCGTCGGCGTGGTGAAAAAGGGCGGTCCGGCCGATAAAGCCGGCATCAAGGAGCAGGACGTCATTCTGGGGCTTAACGGCAAGCCGATCAAGGACGGTCAGGAACTGATCTCGCGCGTGTCCGACATGCCCATCGGTTCGCAGGTTTCGGTCGACGTCGATCGCGACGGGAAGAAGATGGAATTCAAGGTAGCCGTCGCCGATCGAATGCAGGTTTGGGCCGAGAATCCGCGCGTCGGTGGGATTCCAACGCCCACGACGGAGCCGCCGACTTCCTCCGTGAGCCCGACCAAGACCACGCCGGGCGACGTTAAGTTCGGTATTTATCCCCGTCCGGTCGAGCGAAGAGGAACGCGCCATCACTCCCGATAAGCACGGCGTGACCGTAACCCGGGTCGAGCCGGGTTCGTTTGCCGACGAGGTCGGCCTGCTGGAGCACGACATCATCATCGCGGTGAACCGGCAGCAGGTCAGCTCCGTGGACGATATCAAGAAGGTCCAGCAGAGCCTCAAGCCGGGCGATGCAGTGGCTTTCCGGGTGGTGCGATCGGCTCGCGGCCAGCGCGTCGCCAGGACCACGCCGGCCGACACCGAAACGATCTACCTGAGCGGCACGCTGCCGGAAAATTAAAATCCGCTGGCGAGAGTCCGTTTGCTGTTGGTATAATCCTAACTTGCGTTTACTGATTGTTGCCTGTACGGTGGCCCTGTCTGCCACTCTGGGTCTCGCATTCCAAGACACTGGGGTGGCAACGCGGAAAACGTCCGCCTCGACAAAGAGTTCCACCGCGAAGGCGCATCACTCGGCGCACCCATCCTCGCAAACTAAATCGGCGCAAGCTAAATCATCACCGGCCAAATCGGCGCAGGCCCATTCCCGATCCACTGAGGCCAAAGCTGAAACCGCAAGAAAAGGATCCGCACCGGTTCATCACCGGGTGGTGGCCGAGCCGGCGAAAACCGCTTCGAAGACGACGCACCGGCGGACGTCGACCACTTCGAAAAAGACGGCTACCGTGGTGGCCCGTCACTACACGCAACAGCAGCCCACTCCGGAGCGCTACAAGGAAATTCAACAGGCGCTCGCCGATCACGGTTATTTTCAGGGACCGGTGGACGGGAACTGGGGTGCGGACTCGACGGACGCCTTGAAGCGCTTCCAGCACGATCAGAATATTGCCGACGACGGCAAGATCGGGTCGCTGTCTTTAATTGCGTTGGGGCTCGGTCCGAAGCGTGCGGCTCACCCCGAACTTTCGCCGGAGAAATCGAATCAATAACCATGATCATCGGAGTTCCGAAGGAAGTTAAGGATCACGAAGCGCGAGTTGGCCTGCTCCCCAGCGGCGTGAAAGCGCTGGTCGGAGCCGGTCACAAAGTGCTCGCCCAGGCGGGCGCCGGACTGGGCAGTTCGCTCGCCGACGAGGAATATCAGGAAGCCGGCGCGAAAATCGTGCCCACCGCCGCCGAGCTGTGGGGCAAAAGCGACCTGGTGGTCAAAGTGAAGGAGCCGCAGCGCTCTGAATACGATTTTCTTCGTCCCGGCCTGCTGCTGTTCACTTACCTGCATCTGGCGCCGCTGCCCGAGCTGACCGAAAAGCTGGTCGAAGCGAGGGTCAACGCCGTCGCGTATGAAACCATCCGGGAGGCCGACAATTCTCTTCCTCTGCTGACTCCCATGAGCGAAGTCGCCGGCCGCCTGGCGACGCAGGTGGGCGCGCAATATCTCGAAGCTCCCAACGGCGGCCGCGGCATCATGCTCGGCGGAGTGCCGGGTGTCGCGCCGGCGAACGTAGTGATCATCGGCGGCGGCATCGTGGGCCACAATGCCGCGAAGATGGCGGTCGGGCTGGGCGCGCATGTGACGGTGATCGATCGCAGCCTGAACCGTCTTCGCGAACTCGACGATATCTATTCCAGCCAGATCGTGACGCTTGCATCGAACGAATACACCATTCGCGAATCGCTGCGCCAGGCGGACCTGGTGATCGGCGCGGTGCTGATCCCCGGCGCGTCCGCGCCCAAGCTGGTGAGCCGCGACATGCTCAAAGGGATGAAGAAGGGTGCGGTGATGGTGGACGTCGCCATCGATCAGGGCGGGTGCTTTGAAACCGCGCACGCTACCACCCACACCGATCCGATTTATTTCGTCGACGGCGTGCTGCATTATTGCGTCTCGAACATGCCGGCCGCGGTGCCGCATACGTCCACCTTCGCACTGAACAATGCGACCTTCCCCTATCTTGTGGCCATCGCCAATAAGGGCCTGGAAGGGCGCGGTGGAATCGAGCAACGCCATCCGCGAAGGCGTCAACACGTATCAAGGCGAAATCGTGTACCCCGCGGTCGCCGAATCGCAGGGCAAGAAGTGGAAAGAGCTCGGAGCGGTGGTTTAGCCGCGACGTTACTTCTTCTTCGCTGAGAGCATCAACGTAACCAACTCTTCCGTGACGTGCGGCTCCAGGCCCTCGGTGTGCCCTTTATCGATGCGGATCACATCGGCCACCACGCGCCCGCCCTTGCAGTTCGGATATTGAAAAACTTCCGCCGTTCCCGGACGCGGCAGCAGTCCCCACGCCGGATTCGGAGGATTCTGGCGCGTGCCGTCGTACACGTAGCCGGGCTTACTATCGGTTACGTCCTTGCGCTGGACTCGTGCGCCGCAACCCAGCTTCTTCGCCCAGCTTGACGTTTCGGGAATACCTTTGTCATCCATCTCGCGGCGTCCGGTTTCGTAAAGGAAAGAGAAATTTCCAGGCGGAGGCTCGCGCAGCGCGGCCATCGCCGCGGAGATCGCCGGTGTTCCCGCGCGGCCTCGAGCAGCAGCCGCCGCGCCGCCTCCCGGGAAACTTCCGCCCCGTCCCGGATTCCCTCCAATACGACCGCCCGACAGGCTGAGCCATCCGTCCACCCGCTGCTCAAAGAAATCGGTCCGCAGCAGGCGATTCGAGGTCATGCCGCCCTGCGAATGGCCCACCAGCCAGAACGCCTTGATCTTGAAATTGTTCCTGGCCGCCTCGGCGTAGATCAGGGTGACGATGTTTTGCAGATATTCGTCGTCGGACGCGGCCCAGACACGAGCCGGCGCGTTCGGCGTCGCGATCACCAGGCGATATTTATCCTTGTAATCCATCAGCGGGAAATAATTCCGCTGCCAGTTGCCGTAGGATCCGGCGCCATGCAGCGAGAGAATGAAGGTGACTTTCTCCCCGGCCTTCAAATCGCAGGGATAATCGAGGAAAAATTTCCGCGACGTCTTGGGCTCGACCGCGGTTCCCTGTTCCACCACCAGCGGACCGGGACAATCGGCGTCGGGACAATGCGACGGCGGCGGCGTCTGGCAGGCGACCCCGCCCAGCTCGATCGGCTGACCCTTCGCGGCATAACCGGTCATCGCGGCAACCGCGACGATAACGGCAAGGATGGCGATTCGATTCAAGGAGCGCGTCATCACGACATCATATATCTTTGTCGCGATGTTGTCCCGGATCTTATCCCTTGGCGAAATACAGCGCCGCGGCGCGTTCCAGTTCCGGCTTGGTCATCATCGGCGGACGCCCTTCATAACGCCCGATCGACGTCAGAATATTGCAAATGTCGGCGGGATAGCAGGCGCGCAGCTCGGTGCGGCCTTCGCGCAGGCACAGCTTGCGAAGATATTCGGCGCTGTCCGGCTCGGCTTGAATATTGCGCGCCTGCACCACGCGCGTGAAGATCTGGTCGAAGCTGCCGGGATCCACCGCCTCCACGTAAATCTTGTTGTGGATGCGGCGCAGGAACGCTTCGTCGGCCAGATCGGACGGCTCCAGGTTGGTCGAAAACACCACCATCAGCTCGAACGGGATCTGGAATTTCACGCCGTAGCGCAGCGTCAGGTAATCGACGCGCCGGTCCAGGGGCACGATCCAGCGGTTCAGCAGATCGCGCGGCGACATCAACTGGCGTCCGAAGTCGTCGATGATCAGGATGCCGTTGTTCGCCTTCATCTGCAGCGGCGCCGCGTAAATGCCCGAAGCTTCGTCCAGGCGCAGTTCCAGCATGCTGGGGATCAGTTCGCCGCCCACCACGATGCAGGGCCGCTTGCAGAGTGATCCAGCGCGGATCGACGTCTCGTGATCGTCGCTCTCGATCGGCTGATGCACCACCGGGTCGTACAAGCTGATGATCTGGTTGTCGACCTCCACCGCGTAGGGGATCAGCACCGCGTCCTGATAGACGCGCAGCATCCGCTCGGCCAGGCTGGTCTTTCCGTTGCCGGTCGGACCGTACACGAAGATCGAATTCTGCGAAATGATCGCCGGACCCAGCTGATCCAGCATGCGGTCGCTGACGATCAGGTCGGAGAACGCGTTGCCGCAGCGTGCGCCGGTCCACGTGGACCTTCGCGGATTGGGCCTTGGTCGCCGCGTGATATTCCTTCAGCGAAACCGGGCACGCGCCGGCGTATTGCGATACCTGAAACCGCTCGCTCGCCAGCTGCTTGCCCGCCGGCGGACAACGTGAAGTTGTAATCGTTGCCGCTCATGCCCTTTACTTCCACCAGTTGCTGCGATCGCATGTGCCGGAACACGATGTCGATGATCGGGATCGACACCCGCAGGGCCCGGCTCAGCTGTCCCAGGCTCGAGTAGCCTTCGATCAGCATACGGCGCAGCACCAGATCGAGTACCAGTGATTCGGAAACACCAAGTTCCGCGAAATTCTGCGGGATGGCCGGATTGAAGGCGGACCGGACCGGTGCAAATGTAGGCATGACTTACGTAAGTTCCTCCCTAAGTGCTATCGGCGGATTTTGCAGGCGAGTTTAGCGGGAACGAAGGAAGTTCTGCACGCCCGGCCGGGTCCCCACGTCAGGCTTAGTGGTGAAGTTTCTTCAAATTGCGATCCTTTGCGCCGGGTTGGGGTCCGTTTCGGGCTTGCAGGCGTCGGATCTGGGGGACCAGATATTTAAATCCGGGGAGAAGGCGGAAAAGGCCGGCGACTTTCTTCACGCCTATCTTCTATATGCGCGCGCGGCGGCGCTGGAGCCTTCAAACGTCGCATTTGCCGCGCGCCGCTCCGCCTTGCAGGCGCAAACCGCGTTATCCGCCAAGGAGGAACTCGGGCCCGATCCCGCCGGTCCCGCGAGCCCCGAGTCCAAGCCCGTCGCGATTCCCATCGACGCTCGCGACGTCCTGGACCTTCGGACCGCCCTTCCGCCGCCTCGCTTGCGGGGATCGCCGGGGACGAAAACCTTCGATCTGAAAGGCGACGCCCAGACCATCTTTGAAAAGGTCGGCGCGCGCCTACGGCATCCAGATGGTGTTCGAGGCGGACTATCAGGCGCCGCCGCCGTTCACTTTCCGCCTGGCCGACGCCGGCTATCAGGTCGCTCTGCGCGCGCTCGAAGCGGTGGCTAATTCGTTCCTGGTCCCGGTGAACGACCGGCTCGCTCTGGTGGTCCGCGATACGCCGCAGAAACGCACCGAAAGAATACCCGCGATGGCGGTCGCCATTCCGATTCCCGAACGGATGTCGGTGCAGGACGCGCAGGAGATGGTTACCGCGGTCCAACAGACCCTCGATATCCGCCGCATCAGCGTCGATCCCACCCGCCACCTGGTGTATCTGCGTGATCAGGCGGCCAAAGTAGAGCAGGCCGAAGTGCTGTTCGCCAATCTATCCCGCATACGGCCGCAAGTTGAAGTCGACGTGCAACTGGTTTCGGTGGACAAGACTTCCTCGCTGGCCTATGGCATCAGTCCGCCGAATCAATTCGCCCTGGTGAGCGCCAGCACTCTTCTTGGAAATATCCCTGTCGTTCCCGCCGCCTTCAACGGCATCGTCAGGGCGTTCGGCGGTGGCGCTTCGATCTTCGCGATCGGAGCCAGTCAGGCCGCCATTTTCGCGTCGGTGGCCCGGTCCAACGCTACCAATCTATTCGATGCCCAGATCGTCGCTCTGGATGGCCAGGCGGCGACGCTGCACGTCGGCACCCGCTACCCCATCATCACCAACGGATACTACGGCAACACCACCGGAAGCGGCACGGTCTACGCCCCGCCGCCGACCATCAACTTCGAGGATCTCGGCCTGGTCTTGAAAGTGACTCCGTCGATCAACGGTGATGATGAGGTCACGCTCGATGTCGATACCGAATATAAACTCCTCGCCGGCGCTAGCGCCATCAGCGGCCTTCCCATCATTTCGAGTCGAAAGTACACCGGCAAAGTTCGCGTAAAATTCGGCGAATGGGGCGTGGTCGCGGGCCTGATCCGACTGACTTTTTCCGATAATCGCAGCGGGATGCTGGGATTGTCGAATATTCCCTTTCTGGGCCGCCTGTTCAGCCAGAACAATATCGAGAAAGATTCTTCCGAAGTGCTGATCGTGCTGAAGCCTCACTTGACGGCGCTGCCGCCCTGGGACTTTCTGCCAAAACCGATCTGGGTGGGCACCGAGACGCGCCCGATTACGATCTATTGATCGCCGCCCAATATTGCGCCGCCACTTTTTCGATGGCGTGCTGGTCCGCGATGTGCGCCGCCGCCCTCCGTCCGATCTCCATCGCTGCCTCGCGATCCCGCGCCAGCCACAAAATGGTCTGCGCCAGCATTTCTTCCTCCGCCGGCCCCGCATCGATTCTCAGACAGGCATTCTCCGGGATCCGCGCGATCTCCTCGCCCGCCGTGAACATCACCGGCTTCCCGATGCCCATCATCCGCACCGCGATCCCCGACGTTTCCCCCGCGGTGGGAAACCGAAGATTCGCGCATACGTCGATAGCGGAGGCGTAGCGCCAGAAGTCAGCCTCCGGAAGATAGTCCCGGCGCAAAATTCTCGGATCGGCAAGTTGCGTGGCCAGGGCGCGCTCCAGATCGGACGACGCGAAGGCCCCCGCGATCAGCAGCCGCGCATCGGCCCCCGCGTCCCACACCCGCGCCATGGCGCGCAGCAGCGCCGGCAATCGCTTCGATTCGCGCAAATGCCCTAAAACACCTACCAGCAGCGTGTGCGGATGCAGCCCCAGTTCCGCGCGGAACCGCAGCGTGTCGATCAAGGTTGGTAGATCGCGCGGCGCCGCGAATAAGTGGGGGATCTCGATCACTCGCGCATTCGGGGCATGCCTCCGCACCGCGCCCGCGGCCGCCGGATTGTGAACGATCACCGCCTCGGAAACGCTGGCGATTCGTTTCAACATCGGATATTCGAAATAGCGCGTGTCCGCGGCCGAGCGAGCGCGATTGCGCCACAGTTCCCCCGCGAATCCGCGCATCCACTCGCCGTAGTTATAAACGAATTCGTCGGCGTAATGGTATTCGTCCAACAGGCCGAGAAAGAAATGTTGCAACACCGCGTCATGCAGCACCACGACCCCGGGGTGCTGGATCGCCCGCTCATAAATCGCGCGATGCAGTTGATTGTTGCCGACGTGATACAGCGCGATCCCGTCGCGTCCCCCCACCTGGACCTCTCCCGTCTTACGCAGCGCATCGAGCAGCGTCGCGGCATAATCGGCGACCCCGGTAGGCGCGGGCGGAAGCGGCGCGAAAAATCCAACCTTCATTTGATGCGCGGGCCGAACAGCGCCGTGCCGATGCGGATATGCGTCGAGCCTTCTTCAATGGCCGCTTCCAGATCGTGCGACATGCCCATCGACAATTTGTCGAGCCCATGCCTGCGTCCCAGCTCCGCCAGCTGCCGGAAATAAGGCCGCGTCACTTCCGCGTCGTCGTTCCATGGCGGCATGGTCATCAATCCCGTAAGCCGAAGGTTCGCGCAGCCTCGAATCGCCTCGATCAACGCCGGCAATTCTTCCGGATTCGCGCCGGCCTTGGATTCTTCCTCGGAGAGCTTCACCTCGATCATCACTTCCAGCGGCTTGCCCGCCTGATCCAATCGCCGGGCGAGCTTTTCCGAATCGACCGTCTGAATCACCTGAAAAATGTCGGCGGCGATCTTCGCTTTGTTCGATTGCAAATGTCCAATCAGATGAAAGTCGGCGCCCTCAAGATCCGCCACCGCGGGATGTTTCGCCTCGAATTCCTGCACGTAGTTTTCGCCGAATTTCCGCAGGCCCAGTTCGTAAGCCTCGCGAATCACTGCCGCCGGAAACTTCTTCGTCACGGCGATCAAAGTGATGTCCTCGCGCGCCCTTCCCGCGCGGCGCGCCGCCTTCTGAATCCTCGCCTCCACCTGCTCTAAACGTTCACGCAGCATGCTGTTTCGAGTATACGCGGCGACCGCCGATGTATACTTCGCGCGCCGTTTCGATTCCGAAAAAATACGCGAGCTCGCGGTGATCGGCGCAATCGTGAATCACGAAATCGGCGCGCTTGCCGGCCTCGAGCGACCCGACCTCGCCCCCCAGCCCCAGACTGTACGCCGCGTTAATAGTCGACGCCGCGATCCCCTCCGCCGGCGTGATTCTCATGTGCGTCGCCGCGATCGAAAGAATCATCGGTATCGAAGGCGTCGGCGAGGAGCCGGGATTAAAATCCGTGGCGAGCACGATCCCCAGACCCGCCGCGATCATCGCCCGCGCATCCGGATAGTGCCGCGACCCCAGCGCGTACACCGCGCCCGGCAGCAGCACCGGTTGCACCCGAGCATCGCTCAACGCGCCGATCCCCGCCGCGTCGGTGTGCTCCAGATGATCCGCCGTCGCCGCCCCCAGCTCCGCCGCGAGCCGCGCGCCGCCGCCGTTCTCCAACTGATCGGCATGCATCCGCAACCCGAGACCGCTCGCTTTCGCCGCCTGCAACACCCGCCGGGCATCCTCGACCGGGAACACGCGCGGCTCGCAGAACACATCGCAGAATTTCGCCAGCGGAGCCGCCTTCGGTAGCATCTCTTCGATCACCAGCCGTGATATATTCCTCGCGCCGCCCGCGAAATTCATCGGGCACTTCGTGCGCGCCCAGAAAGGTCGGAACCACCCGCAGCGGACCGATGTTCGCGATCACGCGCAGCAGCTTCAATTCATCTTCGAGCGAAAGACCGTACCCCGATTTCGCCTCAATTGTCGTGGTCCCGTTGCGCAGAAACCAATCGACGTATCGCGCCGCCGCCGCGACCAGATCACGCTCGCTCGCCGCCCGCGTACGCCGGACGGTTGACCGGATCCCGCCGCCCGCCGCAGCGATCTCCTGATACGTCGCGCCCTCCGCCCGCTTCTCGAACTCGTCCGCGCGATTTCCCGCAAACACCGGATGCGTGTGCGCGTCCACGAAGCCCGGCATCACCACCCGACCTCCGGCGTCGATCACTTCGGTCCCGGCGTCAATCTCGATATCGCGCAGCGCGCCCACGTCCACGATCCGTCCGTCGCGAATCAACATCGCGCCATCGCGAATCACGCCCAGTTCTCGCAGCTCCGCCCCCACGCGAGGCCGCGCCGGACCAGCCATCGTAACCAGCTCCGAACACCCGACGATCGCGAGGGTGCTCATTCGTCCATCGGGATGCGAATGCCCTGTTCGTGCGCCACTTCCTTCGCGCGCTCGTATCCCGCGTCGGCATGGCGAATCACGCCGGTGCCCGGATCGGTGGTCAGCACCCGTTCCAGCCTCCGGGCGCAAGCGTCGGTTCCTTCCGCCACCACCACCATCCCCGCATGCTGCGCGTACCCGATGCCCACTCCGCCGCCGTTGTGAATCGAAACCCACGATGCGCCCGCCGCCACGTTCACCATCGCGTTCAACAGCGGCCAGTCCGCGATCGCGTCCGATCCATCCAGCATCGCTTCCGTTTCGCGATACGGCGACGCCACGGAACCCGTATCCAGATGATCCCGCCCGATCACCACCGGCGCGGCGATGCGGCCCTTGCGGATATATTCGTTCATCGCCAGTCCGAACTCGGCGCGCTCGCCATAGCCCAGCCAGCAGATCCTCGCCGGCAGCCCCTGGAAATGGATTCTTTCGGACGCCAGCTTCATCCAGCGCGTCAGCGTTTCGTTCTTGGGAAACAGTTCCAGCGCCAGCCGATCCGTGGTGCGGATATCCTCCGGATCGCCCGAAAGCGCCGCCCAGCGAAATGGCCCGCGTCCTTCGCAGAACAATGGACGGATATATTCCGGCACGAACCCCGGAATGTCGAACGCATCGTCCACGCCGTCCTTCTTCGCCTGCGCGCGGATGTTGTTGCCGTAATCGAACGTGATCGCGCCCATCCGCTTCAGCGCCAGCATCGCGCGAACGTGCCCGCCCATCGCCTCGATCGATCGCTGGATATATTCCTCCGGCTTCGAGCACCTCAGCGCCCGCGCCTCGTCGAGCGTCATTCCATTCGGAATATATCCGTTCAGTTCGTCGTGTGCGCTGGTCTGATCCGTCAGCATATCCGGGACCGCTCCGCGCCGCACCAGTTCCGGAATCACATCGGCGCAGTTTCCCACCAGCCCCACCGAAATCGCCTCGCCCTTCTTTCTCTTCTCGTCGATGATCGCCAGCGCCTCATCCAAACTCGTCGTCATGCGATCGCAGTAACCCGTTTCGATGCGCTTCTCGATTCTTTTCGGATCGACGTCGATTCCTAAGAAGCACGCTCCGGCCATGGTCGCCGCCAGCGGCTGCGCGCCGCCCATTCCGCCCATTCCGCCCGAGACGATCCATCGACCGGAGAGCGATCCGTCGAAATGGCGCGTTGCCGCCGCCGAAAATGTCTCGAACGTTCCCTGCACGATGCCCTGGCTGCCGATGTAAATCCACGATCCCGCCGTCATCTGGCCGTACATGGTCAACCCCAGCCGTTCCAGCCGGTGAAATTCGCTCCAGTTGGACCAGTGCCCCACCAGGTTCGCGTTGGCGATCAACACCCGCGGCGCATCGTCGTGCGTGCGAAAAATCCCCACCGGTTTCCCCGATGCCACCAGCAGCGTTTCGTCGTTTTCCAGCGTCTCCAGCGATCGCACGATCGCATCGAACGCATCCCAGTTCCGCGCCGCCTGCCCCGTGCCGCCGTAAACAATCAGATCCTCGGGACGCTCCGCCACCTCCGGGTCCAGATTGTTCATCAGCATCCGCAGCGCGCCTTCCTGGCGCCAGCCCTTGGTACGAAGTTCGCGCCCGCGGGGCGCTCGAATCACGCGATTCATTTCTCTACCATAACGTCTCACCGGCCCGCCCCGCAGCGTATCCGGCGGTGCATGATAGCCTGTGGTTCAGGCATGCCGCTTTTTCGAGGACGCAACGTTTCCCTGCGCGTCTTGTTCCAGATGATCACCGTCGGCGCGTTCACCGCGCTGGTGAAAGTTGCAGGCGCGGCCAAGGTGATTTTCACCGCCCGCGCGTTCGGCATGGGCGACGATCTGGATGCCTACCTGATCGCCTATCTGCTGCCTTCCTTCATCTGCGATATCCTCGCCGGATCGCTCACCTCAGCGCTGGTGCCGACGTTCATTGAAGTGCGCGAGAAACTGGGCCGAGCCGCGTCGGACCGTCTCTATCAAACCGTGCTGGCGCTCGGCGTGGCGCTCCTGACGGCCGCTGCACTGGTGATCGCGTTGGTCGCGCCGTACGCGCTGCATGCGCTAGCATCCAGTTTCAACCCGGCAAAATTGGCGCTGACGTGTTCCCTGGCGTGGCTAATGCTGCCCATCATGCCCGTCAACGCCTTCGTCATCTGCTGGAGAGCGGTCCTCAATGTCGAAAACCGGTTCGCGCTTCCCGCGGCTCTTCCCGCCGCGACGCCCATAGCGACCATCGCGTTCCTGTTGGCCTTCAGCCAACGGTGGGGCGTCTATTCACTGGCCGCCGGAACCTTGGCCGGCTCCTTCATCGAAGCGTCGCTGCTCGCCGTTTTCGTCTTTCGCTGTGGATTCCCCGTGTTGCCGCGATGGTGGGGACGCAGTCCTGCCCTGAGCCAGGTCCTGGTTCAATATGGGCCGGTAGTCGCCGGCGTGCTCCTGATCGGCGGAGCCCCGCTCATCGACCAGGCCCTCGCCGCCACCCTCGCTCCGGGTAGCGTCGCCGCCCTCAACTACGGAACCCGCTTCACCATCGTGATGCTGGCTATCGGACCCACCGCCGTCTCCACCGCGATTCTTCCCCATTTTTCGCGACTGACGGTGAGTGAGGACTGGGTTCAGATCCGCAACACGCTGCGCACCTATGCGACCCTCATTCTGGCCGTGAGCATTCCCGTGGTCGCGTTGCTGATCGCAATCTCGACTCCGCTCATCCGCATTTTCTTCGAGCGCGGCCAGTTTACCGGCGCGGCTACCGAAGTCGTCGCCAGCGTGCAGCGATACTCGCTGCTGCAGATTCCTTCTTCCATGGTGATGGCCCTGCTGTTGCGCCTGGTTTCGTCCATGAAAGCGAATCATCTCTTGCTGCGCGCCGCCGGCCTGGGCGCGGCTCTGAACCTGGTTTTCGATCTCGCGCTCATGCGCACCATGGGGATCTCCGGCATCGCCCTCTCCACCGCTCTCGTGGAATTTGCGAGCCTTCTGTATGTGTTGCACCTGGTCCGCAAACATCTCCCCGCCGGTTTTCACGCCGCTCCGCCGACCACCGCGCTGGAACGCCACGCGCAATAAAACTGTAAACCGGCCGGATGCGGCGCGCGTCCTAAAATTCGGAGTTGTACGGGGTTATTTCTTTTTGAGGTGCAGAAATGTTCATGAGAAGCTTTTTGATGAAGTGCCTTATACTTGCGCCCGTTTTGCTGGCGTGCGCTTTCGGACAGGGGACCACCGGGGCGGCCCTCATGCTCCGCAACTTTACTTTCCCCCCGGTCGGTCTCGCTAGTTCGGAGACGGCCCAGTTGAATGTCGTGAACGTCGCCTCGGTGGCCAATGCCGCCATCGCCAAACCGGTCTGCGCGGGCACGGTGACTTTTACGAACGCGAGCGGTGTCGTTATCGGCGATCCGATCAGCTTCACCACCACGGGTTCGCAGACATTCTCCACTCAGCTCACCTTCCCTAAGCTCGCGAGCGCGGGCGTTCGCGCCGAATTCGTGGCCAGCATTTTGCAGAACCTCGCGGTACCGCCTTCCGGATTCTGTTCCATGGCCTTCTCGCTCGAGACTTTCGACACCGCCACCGGCGTCACCCATACCGTTCTCGGAAATTCGGCCGCCGTCGGACAGGTCCCGCTTCCGCCCGGCGTCCGATGATTGTCGTGGGTGATCGTCGCGGGCCCGGCGGGCTATCGTATCATGAGGGGTATTGCTCCGCTACACGGCTTCGCCCGGAACCATCGGTGAATTCGTGCGCCTATTAACATGCTGACATCTCGGAATTCTTCTTCTGGTCCTGCTCTCTTGATCCTGGCTTGCGCGATCCTCGGGTCGCCCGGCGCCTTTGGACAGGGCTATACCATCACCACGATCGCCGGAAACAATACCGCCGGATATTCCGGCGACGGAGGCGCGGCCACCAGCGCGGCGCTTCACGGACCCTCCGGCATCACCGTGGATTCTTCCGGCAAGATCTACATCGCGGATACCTTGAACAACGTGGTGCGCGTGGTTTCGGGCGGAAATATTTCCAATTTTGCCGGCAACAACACCGCCGGTTATAGCGGCGACGGCAAGGCCGCCACCGCGGCCCAACTGTTCAGCCCCATTGGAATTGCCGTGGATTCTTCCGGCAACGTGTATATCGCCGACAGTACCAACAACGTGGTTCGCAAAATCGCTTCCGGCACCATCTCCACCATTGCCGGGAATAATGGCTTCGGCGCGGGTTTCAGCGGCGATACCGGCTCGGCCACCAATGCGCAGCTGAGCACGCCGACCGCGCTCGCTCTCGATAGCGCCGGCAATCTCTATATCGCCGATTCGAACAATAATGCGATCCGCCAGGTGCAGGCCTCCAACCAGTTCATTTACAGCCTCGCGGGCGCGGGCGCTACCGGCGGCGAGCTCCTTCATCCCAACGGCGTGGCGGTCGATGCGTCCGGCAACTTGTACATCACCGACACCGACGACCGGCGTGTGGTCGAGTACGCGAATAACACCATCACCGCGCTCGCCGGGAATTACAGCTCCGGCTTCAGCGGCGACAATGGGCCGGCGCTTAAGGCGATCCTCAACGATCCGGTAGGCCTGGTTCGCGATGCCGCCGGCAACATCTATTTCGCCGATACTTTCAACAACCGCATCCGCCGGATTTCCCCCGACGGGATCATCACCACCATCGCCGGTAACGGACGTCTCGGCTATTCCGGCGACGGCGGACCGGCCGCCAGTGCTCAACTGTATTTCCCCAAGTATCTGGCCCTCGATTCTTCGGGAAATATTTATTTCACCGACACCGGGAATAACGTCGTCCGGATGTTGGCTCCGCCGCCCCCTCCGGCGATCACCGCCAACGGAATCGGAAATGCCGCCAGCTACGTAACGAACCTCACTCCCGGCGGTCTCGCGACCCTGTTCGGAGCGAACCTCTCCACCGGTACCGTGAGCGGAATCATCAGCGCCAGCGCGCCCCTCGCGACCATGCTCAACGGCGTCACCGTCTCCGTCAACGGAGTCGCCGCTCCCATCCTGTTCGTCAGCCCGACCGTCGTGAATTTCCAGGTTCCTTATGAAACCGCTCCCGGCAGCGCCACCGTCACGCTCACTGCCAGAGGATCATCCAGTACCGCGACCGTTCCCGTACTATCGGCCGTGCCCGGTATCTTTGTCCTGCCATCCGGCCCGGCGGTCGAAAACTCGGACTACAGTTTGAACACGCCCCAAAACCCCATCGCCGCGGGCGGCACTATCATCGTCTATCTCACCGGTCTCGGCGCGATGTCACCCGCGGTGCCCAACGGCGCCGTTACCCCGATGAGTCCCGTTACCACGGCCGCTGCGTCATCCGGCGCCACTATTGGATCCGCCAACGCCCCGGTTTCTTTCATCGGATTGACGCCGGGATCCTTTGGACTGGGCCAGATGAACATCCAAGTTCCCTCCAATCTTGCATCTGGAAGTTATCCGCTGGTAGTGACCGTCAATGGCCAGCCGAGCAACACCGTCGCGATTAATGTTCGATAGCAGTTTGGCCGAATGTTTGCTGTATAGAAGACATTTATGCGCCGACGTGTGTTTGCTTCCTTGTCCGCTATCTTATTGTGTTCTTTGGGGCTTTTCGCGCAAGGGCCGGTCCGCCTCGGCCGTCATGCTCGCCCGCTGATCCATCAGAATATCGATGAGAGCCGCCGCGTCGCCCTAGTTGGCAACACCCGTCCCGAAGTCGCCACTGCTGACGATCGCGGCCCGGTATCGGCGAATCTTCCGATGGACCATATGCTCCTCCAGTTGCATCGGTCCGCGGATCAGGAACAGGCCGTTCGCCGGTTCATCGACGATCTTCACAATCCCAAGTCCCCGGATTTTCATCGCTGGCTGACCGCCGCGCAATTCGGAGAACGCTACGGCGCTGCGCAGCAGGATGTCGATGCCGTCACGCAATGGCTGCGCTCCCACGGCTTTAAGGTGAACTCCGTTTCTCCCGGCGGCCTGATCGTCGATTTTTCCGGAACCGCGGCCCAGGTACGCGACGCGTTTCGCACGGAGGTTCATTCCCTGCGCGCCGGTGGCCAGTCGCATATCGCCAACATCGGCGATCCACAGATCCCGCAGGCACTCGCGCCGGTCATCGCCGGCATCGCCTCGCTGCACGATTTCAAGCCTCGATCTCTGGCTCGACCGCGCGCGAATTTCACTTTCAGCAATCAAAATTCCAGGGAACACGCCGTCGTCCCCGGCGATCTTTCCACCATCTACAATATGGCGCCTGCCTTCGCCGCCGGATTCACCGGCAAAGGCCAGACCATTGCTGTCATCGAGGACACCGATCTGTACGATCCCAATGACTGGACCGTGTTCCGCTCCGCCTTCGGCCTCGCTCAATACGGCGGATGGCTCACCACCACGTACCCCGGCAATTGTGCCGTGCCCGGCGTCAACAGCGATGATGGCGAAGCGATCCTCGATGCCGAATGGGCCGGCGCCGCCGCGCCCGACGCCAACATCGTGGTCGCCGCCTGCGCCAATACCGATGTGACCTTCGGCGGCGCGATCGCGCTCAACAATCTGGTCAACGGCGCCTTTCCGCCCCAGATCATCAGCCTCAGCTATGGCGAGTGCGAGGCGGAAAACGGGGCTGCCGCGAACGCATTCTTCAGCTCGCTTTACCAACAAGCCGTCGCCGAAGGCATTTCGATTTTCGTCGCCGCCGGCGATCAGGGAGCCGCCTCCTGCGATGCCGGCTCCACTTCCGCGGCCCATGGAATCGGGGTCAGCGCTTTCGCGTCCACTCCTTATAACGTCGCCGTCGGCGGGACCGATTTCGCCGACGGCTACAACGGCAACATCGCGAATTATTGGAACCCCACCAACTCCCCCCAATTCGATTCGGCCATCTCTTATATCCCCGAAATGCCCTGGAACGACTCCTGCGGCAGCGGCTTGCTCGCGAGCTTTTTCAACTTCACGACGCCCTTTGGCAGCGCCGGTCTCTGCGCCAGTTCCGTGGCCAAGAAATACGATCTGCAACAGGTGATCGCCGCCAGCGGCGGCCCTAGCGGATGCGCCACCGGATCGCCCGCAGGCTTCGGCGTCGTCGGCGGAAGCTGCCAGGGCTACGCGAAACCTTCCTGGCAATCGGGCGTCGCGGGCCTCCCCGGCGACGGCGTGCGCGACCTTCCCGACGTTTCCATGTTCGCCGCCGACGGCCTGTGGGGACACTATTACATCATCTGCTGGTCCGATACCCTGGGCGGCGGATATCCCTGCAGCGGCGACCCCAGCACCTGGGCCGGCGCCGGCGGTACCTCCTTCGGTGCGCCCATTATGGCCGGCATACAAGCGCTGGTCAATCAAAGCGCCGGTGGCGCGCAGGGCAATCCCAATTACGTTTATTACCGCCTGGCTTCGAACTCCGCGTCCGTCTGCGATTCCTCTGCCGGCGATTCACCGTCCAGCCCCTGCATCTTTCACAACGTCACTCTAGGCGACATCGCCGTCAATTGCAGCGGCAGCACCAATTGCTACGGAGCGCCGATGACCTACGGCCGCCGCAGCCCGCTTGGTGGAATCGGCGCGCTGTCGACCGATAATTCCAATTTCGCGCCCGCTTTCGGAGCCGGCCCGGGATGGAATTTCGCCACCGGCATCGGTTCGGTGAACGTCTTCAACCTGATTACGAACTGGACGACGGGCCAATAAATCGCGACCATCGCTCTAAAATGTCGCGCGCGGACTTAGGCGGAAGCCCGTGCGGCGCCCCTTCGACGATCATCAATTCCGTGCGTCCCGCAATCGACTTCAATGCTGCGCGCATCTCCTCCGCCGATCCGAATGCGTCGCGCGTCCCATGGCAGAATAGGGCCGGCATACCGATCTTTCCGAAGTGCTCCGTCCGCAGCCGGTCCGCTTTGCCTGGCGGATGCAGCGGATACGACAACAGCAGCAACCCGTCCGCAAGCGTTGGATCTTCCGCCGCCGCCATCGTGGTCTGACGTCCGCCATACGAATGACCCGCCGCGAACACACGCCCCTTCACCATCTCGCGCAGCGCCCCCACCGCCTGCCGCACTCCTTCGCGATCCTTCGCCGCCTGCGCCGGAAACGGTGGACCATGCGGACGCGCCCGGCGGTACGGCAGGTCATATCGCAAAACAACATAACCCGCCCCCGCGAATTCATCGGCGATCGCCTTCAGCAGCGGAGCCTCCGCGTTCGATCCCGCGCCATGCGTGATCGCGAGCCCATCGCCTGACGCCGTTTCCGGTTCGTGCAGCCAGCCCCTCACCGCTTCCGTCTCAAAGAATTTCACAGGCAAGTTCGCCTTTCCCCCACACCGTCTGGCGACCGACGCCGGTCCATCGCGCGATTTGCAAATAGGGCAGGAACTCCCCCAAATCGCCCTCGTATTCCGCCTCGCCCGTAAAACCGCCGAGCGAATGCCGCTGCCTCGTCCTCCGGCTCACCCGTTCGACATCCATGTGCTGAATCTCGCATCGCGTCATCCGAATCCGCGATGCCCGCTCGCCCATCGCCTTGAAATCGATCTCCAACGGACCTTCGCCATATAACGCCCGCAAAGTTCCGACACGATCCCGAATACGCGCGAACAGCGCCCCGAACTCCGGCCGGTCCGCGCCCTTCAATTCCGTCGGAGTCATGAATTGGACCCGGATCGCCTTCGCGTCGCCCGGCTTCAGCGCGAGTTTCACAACCTCCCGCCCCTCGATCCGCTCGATCGCGCCGAACCGTTCCGCCAGCGCTTCCGCGAACAGATCCACCACATCCTCCCGCATCTCAAACAGGTTCACGCCAAAATGAAACGCCGATCCGGAAGGAATCTCCGCGTGATTGAGATGCGACGCCCGAAACACAAACGGCCGCGGCAAATCATGCAGCCCGCTCGGACCGTTCTGCGATTGCGGCTCGAAAAATCTGGCGTAAACGCAGGTGTCCCGCCGCTCGCACCGCCGCGCGTCAACGCAGTCCGGCGCGCATGCCGTCTTCTTGAAAATCGCGCCGAATCCCCCCCGCAGAACGTTCGCCGCCATCTCCGGAAATGCGATCCGCTGCCGCGCTGCCATGTGAAATTGCAGCGCTCGGAAATCAAACGTGGCCAACCCTCATGTTATCAAGCCGGTTGACGACGCCTTCTATACTGGAAGTATGGGTTTCCGCCTCGGAATCGACTATAAGCCGCGCGGCGATCAGGCCGACCGCCATCGATCGCCTGCTGCGCGGCCTCAAGGACGGCGAGCAGCATCAGGTTCTGCTGGGCGTCACCGGCTCCGGCAAGACGTTCACGATGGCCAAGGTGATCGAGCACTTCGGACGCCCGGCGCTGGTGCTGGCGCACAACAAGACGCTGGCCGCGCAGCTTTATCAGGAATTCAAGACGCTTTTTCCCGTCGAACGCGGTCGAATATTTCGTCAGCTACTACGATTACTACCAGCCGGAAGCCTACATTCCCGCGGGCGACGTCTACATCGAAAAAGAAGCCACCATCAACGACGAGCTGGACAAGCTGCGCCTCTCGGCCACGCGCTCGCTGTTCGAGCGCCGCGATTGCGTCATCGTCGCCAGCGTCAGCTGCATCTACGGCCTCGGCTCGCCCGAGGCGTACTACGGGATGCTGCTGATGCTCGAAAAAGGGCAGAAGATCGAGCGCGAGGAGATCACCGCGCGGCTGGTCGACATCCTCTACGAGCGCAACGAGGGCGATTTCAAGCGCGGGACGTTCCGCGTGCGCGGCGACGTGATCGAAATTTTCCCGACCTATGACGACTTCGCCTATCGCATCAGCCTGTGGGGCGACGAGATCGAATCGCTGGAGCAGATCGATCCGCTGACCGGCCAGGTGAAGCAGACCTATCTGCGGCTGCCGATTTATCCCAAGACGCATTACGTGATGACGCCGGAGACGCGCGACAGCGCGCTCCGCAGCATCGAGAACGAGCTGCACTGGTGGAAAGGCGAGCTCGAAAAAGCAAGGCAAGCGGATCGAGGCGCAGCGCCTGTGGCAGCGCACCATGTTCGATCTGGAGATGATCCGCAACATCGGCTATTGCCACGGCATCGAGAACTATTCGCGGCATTTTTCGGGACGCCTGCCGGGGCAGGCCCCGCCGACGCTGCTGGATTATCTGCCGCACGATGCGCTGCTGTTCCTGGACGAAAGCCACCAGACGGTTCCGCAGCTTGCAGGGCATGTATCACGGCGACCGCTCGCGCAAGGAGAACCTGGTCAAGTTCGGATTCCGCCTGCCCAGCGCGCTGGACAATCGCCCGCTGACGTTCGAGGAATTCGAGAATCGCGTGCACCAGGCGATCTACGTTTCGGCGACGCCGGGTCCGTACGAGCTGACGAAAACCTCCGGCGCGGTGATCGAGCAGATCATCCGGCCCACCGGCCTGGTCGATCCGGAAGTCGACGTGCGGCCGATCCGCGGGCAGGTGGACGATCTGCTGCACGAGATCCGGCTGCGCGCCGAGAACAGACGAGCGCGTGCTGGTGACCACGCTGACCAAGCGCATGTCCGAGGATCTGGCGGAGCACTACACCGAAGCCGGCGTGAAGTGCGCCTATCTGCATTCGGAAGTTTCGACGCTCGACCGCGTGAAGATCCTGCGCGATCTGCGGCGCGGCGTCTACGACGTGCTGATCGGCGTGAATCTGCTGCGCGAAGGACTGGATCTGCCGGAAGTTTCGCTGGTGGCGATTCTCGACGCCGACAAAGAAGGCTTTCTGCGCTCGGCCGGCTCGCTGATTCAGACCATGGGGCGCGCGGCGCGCAATCTGAACGGCCGCGCGATCCTGTACGCCGACGTGATGACGGATTCGATGAGGCGCGCGATGGACGAAACCACGCGCCGCCGGACCATGCAGCAGGCCTACAACGAAGCCAACGACATCACGCCGCAGTCGATCATCAAGCCCATCGATATCGAACCTGATCGCGGTGGCCGAAGCGGATTACGTGACCGTGCCGCTGGAACCGGACGAGGAAGCGACAGCATTCCGCCGGAGCAGATGGACAAGTATCTGGCGGAGCTGGAAGAACAGATGCGCGAGGCGGCCCGCAAGTTCGACTTCAAGCAGGCCGCCGCGTTTCGCGACCGCATCAAGGAACTGCGCGCCCGCAGCGTCGCCGGCGCAAGCCTGAAATGAAACCGGGCCGGACATGAAGTCGAGATCCGTCGCGGGACTGATCACCGCCGGCGGCATCAGCCAGTCCCTGGTTCCGCGACTGCCTCTGCTGCTCGCCTCGCTTGGACCCGTGGTCGCCGGCTCGCTGCGCGTCGCGCGCCGCATCGCCAACTCACTGCGGGCGGGAAATGCCGCATCGTCTCTAGCCGCGCTCGATGCGTGCCCGCTCATCTGGATCGCCGTCCGCGACGCCGCGCTCGATCCCGTCATGCGCCGGCTCGCCGCGGAAGTCCGGCTCGATGGGAAAATGATCGTCTTCTGTGACTCGGTGCGCGACAGCGCTTCGGCCCAGGTCCTGCGTAGCGCCGGCGCCCGCGTCGCGTCGCTCAATGCCGCCGGACTCCAGCGCGCGGACGTTGGTCGCCGAAGGCCATGCCACGATTCTCACCGAGCTTCGCCGCCTCGCCGCTCGTGAAAAACGCAAGCTGATCGAAATCCGGCCCGCGTCCAAAGCCCTGTATTTAGCGGGTTCACAACTCGCCGGGGATCTGCTGCTGCCCTGGATCGCCGCCGCCGTCGAGAGCCTGCGCGCCGCCGGATTCTCCCGCGTCGACGCCACACAATGTGGTGGAAACCGTCGGCACCCGTGCGCTCCACTCCTACGTCAAGGCCGGATCGAAAGCCTGGAGCCGGACCGCCGCGCGCGATTTGCGCCGCATCATGACGTGCGATCTAGGCGCGCTTCGTTCCGCCGATCCGCGTCTCGCCGCGCTCTATACCGCCGGAGCCGAACAGGCGCTCGCCTATTTCGAGCGAGAAAAGTAGGCCGCCCTGACCCGCGCGATCTCCGCCACGCTCCACGCCTGCGCAGGACATCCCCGCGGCCGACGCGGCTCGTCACCATCGTAAATTTCCGCGATCGAGTCCGGACACGCGCCTCGCGCCGCTTCGGCTTCAGCCGCTCGACGAGCCCCCGGCAATACGCCAGATTCCTCTCGTTCGACCCGCACGCGTTCAGATACGCGTCGATGAACGGTCCCAGCAGCCACGGCCACACCGTGCCCTGATGATAGGCGGCGTCGCGCTGCTCCGGGGCGCCCTCGTAGCGAGGTTGATAATCCGGATCGCCGCGCTCGAGCGTGCGCAGCCCGACCGGCGTCAGCAGTTCGCGATGGACCGCCCGCACCACCGCTTGCTGCTCCGCGCGTTTCCAGCAATCCATACGGCAGGCTGACCGCGAAAATCTGATTCGGACGAAGCTTCGCGTCCCCGGCGCGATCGCACAAGCAGTCCCGCTCCGCATTCCAGAACGTCTTGCGGAATTGTTCGCGAACCCGCGCCGCCTCTTCCCGAAATTCCCGCGCTGATGCATCGCCGAGTTCCTCCGCCCATTCCGCCGCCAGCGTCAGCGCTCCGTGCCACAGCGCGTTGATCTCCACCGGCTTGCCGTCGCGCGGCGTGTATTTCGTGTCCATCCAGGTGAGCTGCGCGCCGCGCTGCAGCAAATGATCGGCCGGATCGACGCCGATTCCGATGAGGGTGCCCCGCCGGTGCCACTCGATGATTTCCTTCGCCGCCGGATAAAACATCTCGCGTAGAAATGCCCGGTCGCCGCCCGCGTCCAGCCAAGCCCGGATGGCCTGGAACATCCACAGCGTCGCGTCGGCGGTGTTGTATTCGCGGCGTTTCGCCGCGATCCGGAAAACGATTCGGAATCACGCCCTGTCGCGATACCGAGAAATGCCTCGATGATTTCGCGCGCCTCATCCAGCCGTCCCGGCGCGATCAGCAGTCCCGGCAGGCTGATCATCGTGTCGCGGCCCCAGTCGGTGAACCACGGATATCCGGCGATGATGGTCGGCCGCCCGTCCGCGCGGCCACAGTGAAAGGCTCAGCCCGATGTCGCGGTTCGGCATAAGCCGACTCGTCGATCGACGCGCGGATCGGCGACCATTCGCCCGGCTTCAAATCCAGAACGATCACGCCCGGCGTGAACAGATCCTCGCGAAAATCGAGCCCGCGATCCAGCTCTTCCAGATACTCGACGTTGTAATACCAGTCGCCCGCGGCTCGAATCGTCCGCCGTGCTGAAAATTCAATCGCGGCAGAGCGCCGTACACGTCGGCGCGCGTGTTGCCCAGCGAATGGTAATCGCGATACGCCAGAAAGGGCCGAACCCGCAGTGTCGCCGCCCGGTCGGAGCGATAGCGAATGATCACCGCCTGCCGGCCTTGCGATCAGATAAATCTGCTTTTCGATCCTCGCGCCGCCCGCCTGCCAGGTCCACGTCGCGCACGGAAATGAGTCGAATTGTTCCAGATATAAATATCCGCGCGGCGTGACCACGCCGGGATACTGGCACGTCCCAGCGCGATCGCCGTCGAGCTTCTTCCTCCACGCGCGACAGCAGCACGTAGCGATCTACCGGCGGATGGAGCGACGCGACCAGCAGCGCGTGATACCGGCGCGTGTTGACGCCGGCGACCGTGCCCATGGCGAATGCTCCGGTGCCGTTGGTCTCCAGCCATTCGAGCTTTGAGGAGCGTGAAAAATCGCGGAGCGGGCGCGATCGGCCTGCATGCCTACTTCTTGACGTCGCGATGCGTTTCTTTCACCCGGAATCCGGCGCCGTTCAGGCGCTTGCGGATCTCGTTGGCGATCAGGACGCTGCGATGATGGCCGCCGGTGCAGCCGAAGGAAATGGTCAGATAGCTTTTGCCTTCGCGCGATGTAGTGCGGGATCAGATAGATCAGCAGATCGGAAATCCGCTCGATGAACTCCGTGGTCTGCGGAAACGAGCGGATGTAGCGCGCCACGCTGGGATGCTTGCCGCTCAGATGTCTTGAACGCCGGAATGTAGTTCGGATTCGGCAGGAAGCGGACGTCGAACACCAGATCGCTATCGGGCGGCACGCCGTGGCGGTAGCCGAAGCTGGTCACCTGCACCAGAATCTCCGGGCTCGCGCTTCTGGCCGCGGAAGGTGCTGATGAATGGTCTCCCGCAGCTCGTGGACGTTGAACTTGCTGGTATTGATGATCGGATCGGCCAGGCGGCGGATCGGCGCCAGGCGCTCGCGCTCGCTGCCGGATGCTGGCGGCGACGCTCTGGTCCGATTCCCAGCGGATGCGGACGGCGCGTTTCGCTGAAGCGGCGGATCAGCGTCGCGTCGTCGGCTTCGAGAAACAGCAGCCGCGTGGGAATCTTCCGCCGGATGCGCTTGAACAGCGCGGGGAAGCGCTCCAGCGCCGCGCCTTCGCGAATATCCACCACCAGCGCCGCGCGGCGGATGTTCGGCGCGTCTCTTGGTCAGCTCGGCGAACTTCGGGATCAGGTCGAGCGGCAGATTGTCGACCGAGTAATAGCCGAGATCCTCGAACGCCTTGAGAACCGTGCCCTTGCCCGAGCCGCTCAGGCCGGTGATGATCACCAGTTCGGTGTTGGCGGCGCGGCCGGGTGTTGGGCATCCCGTCAGGATTCGATTAGATCGAAGTTGCCGTCCGCGACGGCGGACCAGCACGGAGACGCACTCCTTATCCGCGTCGCGATAAACCAGGTAATCGTGCGCCGTTCTCCATCTCGAGCATCGCTTCCTCGAGCGTCATCGGCTTGCGCTGTCCGTGGTGATTCACCGCGGAACACGCGCGGACGTCCGCTGCGCGAGCCGGGCTTTGGGCTTCGCGGCAGGCCGCGGCCGACTTCGCTACGGCTTCGCGGCCGGTTCTTCCGCGACGGATTCCGGCCGTGCGGCGCTTTCTCGCGCCATTTCTTGCGCGCTGCTTGACCGCCTGCGTTTCGAGCTTGTCCAGCGCCTGCGCTCAGCGCCGTGAACAGGTCGGCGTCCGAGCCGATCCCGACCAGCTGATGATCGTAAAACTGCATGCGTGATTTCGGCGTTGTGCAGGTGGCGCTCCGCTGGTCACCACGACGTGCGCTTCCTTTTCTCCCCGCTGTTCCAGCAGCTTGGACAGCTTCGCGAACTTCGCGTCCAGCTTTTCCTGCAGCTTGGGCAGGCAGATTCTTTCTTGAATTCCCCGATAGCTGACCTTCATTGTCGGAACCTCCGTCTAACGTCGCGCGTTAGTTGCGAACCCGGCGCTGATGCGTGGACGGGATGCGCATATCCTCGCGGTACTTGGCGACGGTACGGCGAGTCACCTGGATTCCTTCCGACTTGCAGGCGCTCGGTGATCTGTTCGTCGGTGAGCGGATGTGCGGAATCCTCCTCCTCGATCATCTTCTTCACCCTGCGTTTCAGAATCAGCAGCGGTGTCGCGCCGCCCGACGGGCCCTGCACGGCCTCGGAGAAGAAGTAGCGCAGTTCGAAAACGCCCTGCGGCGTGTGCGCGTATTTGCTCGAAACCGCGCGGCTGACGGTGGAAGGATGCACGCCGATCTCTTCGGCGATTTCCTTGATCATCATCGGCTTCAGACTGGTCGATGCCGTGTTCCAGAAAATCCGCCTGCCGCCGCACGATGCTCTGGCAGACCTTCAGGATGGTCTGCTTGCGCTGCTCGATGTTCTTCATCAGCTGGATCGCGCGAAGCGTAGCGTTCCTTCACGTAATTGCGGACGTCCTTGATTCGGTTCCTGGTCGCGGTCGAGCATGCTGCCGGTACTGCGGATTCAGCCGCAGCTGCGGAATGTCGTCGTCGTTGACCTGGATCAGGTAATCGTCGCCGTCCTTGGAGATGTAGACGTCGGGCTCGACCTGGCGCGCGCCCGGACCGGAGTAGCGCAGGCCCGGCCGCGGATCCAGATGCCGGATCACGTCGATGGCGATCTGGATATGCTCGATGCGGACGGTGCAGCAGCTTGGCGATTTCCTTGAACTGGCGCAGCTCCACCAGCTTCAGATGATCGTGAGACGATCTGCCACGCCACGCCGCCCTTGCCGTTGCGGCTCTCGAGCTGCAGCAGCAGGCATTCGCGCAGATCCGCCGCGCCCACGCCGGCCGGATCCAGCGTGTGGACCACGCGCAGCGCTTCCGGCACGTCCGCCGGCGTGTGCTCCGCCGGTGCCGCGATCTCCTCGGGCGTCAGCATCAGGTAGCCGTTTTCGTTCAGATTGCCGATGATGGTCTTCGGCCGCGTCGCGCACCTGCTCGGTCAGCGCGACCAGCGCCAGCTGCGAATGCAGATGATCGCTCAGCGTGACCGGAGAGGAAAGAAAGGTCTCAAACGACGGCTTTTCGACGTTCTCCGACGCCGGGCTCTTGTAGCCGGGGTCGAGATAATCGTCGAAGTAGGTGCCGAAATCGATCTCGTCGAACGGATCGGCGGCGGCTTCGTGCTCCGGCGTTTCCGGCGCCGCCACCGGGTCGGTCACACCGGTGTCCGGTCGCTCAGCCGGTGCCGCGATTGCCAGCGCCGGCGGCTTGCATCTCGGAGCCGTCGGCTTCGCCGATCCGTCGCGCTTCCGGCCGGCCCGCCGGTGACCTCCAGAATCGACTGATCGGCCGGCTCGGCCAGCCGCTCGGCTTCGAGCAGCGGCTGCAGCTCCTCGGGCGTCAGTTCCTCGCCGCCGTCGGCCGATTCCTCCAGAACCGGGTTCTGGGCGACCTCCGCCGAGATCATCTCCTTCAGCTCCAGCCGGTTCAGCTGGAGCAGGCTGACCATCTGGACCAGCCCGGGCGTGAGGATCTGCTTTTGCTGGACTCGAACTTGCAGTCTGGGCGAAAGCGAACTCATAACTGGTCCCAGTTTAACATCGGTAGGCCCCGGGGGAACTGCAATGTGCCCGGCAATGGCAGGAAAGTTGCCCTACCGGACCGCCGTGACCATCCATTCGAGCTTCTGCGTCAGCATCCCGTCATCTTCGAATCCATTGATACGAAACCGGATATCGCCGTGCGAATCGATGATGTAAAGCCGTGGAACGTTAGCGCCGGTGAGCGTTGACGCCGGCGTATAAGCCCGCGCCGTGCCTCGATCCGCGATCAGGACTGGGAAGCGATACCCATGCTGCCGGGCATACAACGCCGCCGCCACAGGCTCTTCGTCCACGCTGACCGTGAGGACTCCGCCAGGATGTTTCTCCGAGTAACCGTTCAGCCGCTTCAGTTCTTCCAGACAAGGCGCGCACCAGGTGGCCCAGAACACGGCGACTACAGGTTTTCCTCGATAATCCGCGAGTGAGACGTCGCGCCCGGCGGCATCTTTCAGCCGAAACGGCGTCGACGGCTCCCGAATTTCCCCGGCCAGCACTTCGCTTCGCAGATTCGCGATCCGTCGGGCATATTCGGCGGCTGCGATGCGCGCGCCTTCTTTTCTGATTGCGTCCGCCGCCGGAGCCTGTGGATCGACAATCGCGATCTGCCGCGCCGCCGCGTCATGTTTGCCCTGATGCTCCAGCGCCGCCGCGTACAATCGCCGCATTCGGGCCTCTTCTTTGGCGTCCGCCAGGCGGGAAAACAGGCGCCCCGCGTCAATCTCCTCCATCACCGCTTCGCCGTAGCGCTCCGCCATCGGCCAATTCCCGAGCCGTACCTCGGCATCCAGCAGGATCGGCCAAAGCTGCGGCGCGCTGCGGATTTTCCCGCAATACTCGATGCTTACCGCAGGATCCAGATCGAGAAACGTCCGGGCAATCTCCATCACAGCGAGCAGATGCCGCGCCGGATCCTGTTCGCCCGCTTCCCAAAGCGCCGCCGCCTGCCGCAGCGCAGCCGAGTCCGCGCGATCCTTGGCCAGGACTCGAAAGTGATCCCCGTCCTGCGCCCACAAAGAGAGGCCCGCCACGGCCATAAGGATCGCCCAACGCATCCTCTTCATTCTGCCTCAGGCAGTAGGGCAGGTTCCCCGAGCTGCTGGTTTTTCGCCGACTTTTGCGCATAGCGAATTAGGAGCGATCAAGATGAGCAAGCTATGGACCCGGCGCGCGACGCTGACCCTTTTATTGATGATGCCTGCCGCGGCGTGGGCGGACTTTACGGGAACCGCGACCGTGCTGGCCGGTTCGGGCCTGAATCTGGCCACGGGCGCTGTAACCACGGGCGGAGGCGACCTGGTATACAGCGGAACACAGATCGTCCCGCAAGGCGCGGCCAGAGCGATCAGTATCGGCAACCTTCAGTCGGGCGGCTTTGCTCTGATCAACATGGCGACGGTCCAGGCGAATGATCCGGCCTTCAACGCCATCCCCGCGAATTTCCCGGTCACCGCCAAGCAGGGCGATGTGCTCGCGGCGCGGACCACCGGCGGATATTACGCCAAGGTTCTGGTGCAATCGATCAGCTCCGCTTCGGTCATCCTGCAATATGTGACCTACGGAGTCAGCGCCGCGCCCGCCGGTCCCACGATTTCGGCGATCCAGAACAACTACAGTTATCTGCAAGCCGGCCTGCCCAACTACGGAATCGCGCCGGGGAGCCTGTTCATTATTAAAGGAACGGACATGGCGAACACGACCAACCCCGTGCTCCAGTCGAGCGGCGGATCGGGCATTCCCACCAGCCTCAATGGCGCGAGCATCGCCGTCACCGTGAACGGAGTCACGACGAATCCGGGGCTTTACTACGCGATCGCGACCCAGCTCGCCGCTGTTCTGCCGTCGTCGACGCCGGTAGGCACCGGGACGATTACCGTCACCTATAACGGCGTTGCCAGCTCCACCTTCCCGATTCAGGTAGTCTCCACCGCGCTCGGTTTCGATACGTATTATGGATCGGGCACGGGCCTCGCCGCGGCCACCGATCTTTCGTACAACCTGTTCTCCTACACCCATTCCGCCAAACCCGGCCAACAGATCGTTCTGTGGGGGTCGGGCCTTGGCGCGGATACCGCGGATAGCGATACTGCCGTCACCACCAGCCCGCATGCGATCAACGTACCGCTGACCATTTATGTCGGAGGTATTCAGGCGCAGATCGGCTATCAGGGCTCCTCCGGATATCCCGGACTGAATCAGATCAACGTGACCGTTCCCAACAACGTGCAGGCGGGGTGCGGCGTGGCCGTGACGGCGATCAGCGGAACCGTCGTCAGCAACACGGTGACGATTCCGGTGGACCCGAGCGGCGGCGGTTGTTCGGACCCGACCATCGACGGCGCTACCCAGTCATTCACCGGGACTTCGTACAAGTTCGGCAGTATCCAGATTCTACAGGCGACATCCGGGTCCACCGTATATAACGGTGCGAGCGCCGTTTTCGAGACTGAATCGTCGCCGACCGGCGTTATTCAGGGACAGGTGAAGTCGATGGGGAACTGCGTCGAAGCGCAGTCCGTCGTTACCGGCGGCGTGACCATAACCCCGCTGGACGCGGGTGCCGTGTCGGTGCAGGGCGGCTATGGCACCACCAGTCTTCCCTTGGTGCAGGCCGGCGACTACAGCGCGCAGCTTCCGGCCGGAGCGCTGCCTTCCAGCGGCGGATCGATCGTCTTTACGGGAACCGGCGGTAAAGATGTGGGGCCGTTTACTGCGACCCTCAGCTATTCGAGCATTCTGAACTGGACCAACGCGGGCGCCATCCCGTCGATCACGCGGTCGAAGGGTGTGACAGTAACGTGGACCGGCGGCGATCCGAACGGCTACGTGCTGATCACCGGCACCTCGTCGACGCCGCCATCGTCATCGCAGGCCATCATCGGCGCAGGGTTCAACTGCTACGCGCCGGTCGGCGCCGGCACCTTCACCGTGCCGTCCTACGTTTTGCTGGCGATGCCGGCGGGCCAGGGAAGCCTCAGCGTGGAAAACGCGACCACGCCGATTTCGTTTACCGCCCCCGGTCTCGATTACGCCTACGGCTTCGCGGCGTTTTATACCTCGAAGACGCTGAATTATCAATGATGCAAGGTGTTGGCGGCGGAGCCCGGGCTCGATGACCGCTTGGCCTGAAGGCCACCATCTCGACCATCCCCAACTCGGCCTATAAGTAAATCACGTAAGTACACTACGCTCGGCGTGCGCGGCTCAAGATTGCGTTCTAGAATGGAGTCAGCCAATCGATGCCGGCCCAACTCGATCTCTCCAAACTGAGCGTGCGCCAGTTCGCCGAACGATTTCGCAGCGAGATGATTCCGCTCAGCAATACGTTCTCCTACTTCTGCGCGTCGCGTTCCGATGTCGGAAGAGGACCTCAAGGAATATCTGGAGGAGCCCGTCGCCGCTCTGCCGCCGGCGATCGCCGCGGCGCTTCCGAAGATTTCCATTCTGCTGGTGCCGTACCTCGAGCGCGGCAATGGCCGAAAGCGAAAGACGCTCGGCCGCGGCGGACTTTGTTTCCATCGAGACGCCCGCCGGAGGGCCGCATTTCGACTTCACCCAGCTGCGGCTGGGCGACGAGACGGTGCTGGCGTTCGCCCTGAAGGATCAGGAAGTCGCCGAGTATCACTACCGCTTCTACCATCTGCTGGCGACGCTTGATGGGCGATCATTGGACCGAAGAAGTGGAAGCGAGCTTACGGCCGCGTCCTGCGCGACGAGCTGAACGCCGACGTGCACGGCGAAGTGGACGAGCCGAGCTGGCGACTGAAGCAGGCGCTGCGCCGCAACAAGGGCGGACGAGGCGGCGGCAAGGCGTTTCGCGATTACGCGCGGCAGTCCTTCATCGATACGCTGACGCTCTATCTGCACGGCATCTGCTGCGATATCGACGTCGACACCGGGCCGCGCCAGTTGCCCAGCCGGTATCTTGCGCAAGCGGCTGATCGCGCTGGAAGAGCTGTTCCCGCCGCCGCAGGGATACGCGGTGTTCCCGGAACAGCTCGAGCCAGTAGACTGTCCATGTGCGGCATCGCCGGATTCACGCATCTACGCGCGTCCGGCCGAGCCTGGACGCATCGCGGCCATTACGCGATCGCATCACCCATCGCGGTCCCGATCAGCAGGGCGTGTGGGAATCCGATCGCGTCTCGCTGGGCGCGGTGCGCCTGAAAATCATCGATCTGGATCACGGCGAGCAGCCGATGATCAGCGACGGGCGACACGGTGCTGGTCTTCAACGGCGAGATCTATAATCACGCCGAGCTGCGCCGCGAACTGGAAGCAGCTGGGCCATCGTTTCGAATCGCGCTGCGATACCGAGGTCGTGCTGCGACGCGTTTCTCGAATGGGACGTCGAATCGTTCGCCAAGCTGCGCGGCATGTTCGCGCGCGGCGTTGTGGAACGAAGTCGTCGCGGCGGCTGGTGCTGGTGCGCGATCGCATGGGCATCAAGCCGCTGTATTTTCGCGCGGCGCGGCGGCGAAATCTATTTCGGCTCGGAGCTGAAGACCATCCTGCTGCATCCGGAGATCGAGCGCCGCATCGAACGCCGCAGGCCTCGACCGCTATCTTTCGCTCAACTACGTTGCCCGGCAGCGCACACGCTGGTCGAAGGCATCGAAAAACTGCCGCCGGGCAATTGGCTGGAATGGCCGGCGGCAATGGCTCGGTCCGCAGCGATCCTTATTGGCAGCTGCGAGTTTCGACCCGATACGCGCATCGACCTGGACGTCGGCGAAGCGAGGAACTGGACCGGCTGCTGCGCCGCGTCGGTCCGCGAACACCTGGTCTCCGACGTGCCGCTGGGCGTCTGGTCGAGCGGCGGTCTGGATTCCTCCACCATCCTGCATTACGCGGCCGAAGCGTCGCCGTCGAAGCCTCAAGACATTTTCGGTTTCCTTTCGAGGACGCGAGTTCGACGAGAGCGATTACTTCCGCGAAGTCGCCGCGACAGTATCAGAACCGATCATCACGAATTCGATCTGAATCCCGACAGGGACTCGCCGAGCGCGATCGAGCAGTTCGCCTATTATTCCGACGAGCCCAGCGCCGATGCCGGCGCGCTGCCGGTCTGGTTTCTTTCGAAGATGTGCCGCAGCGAAGTGACGGTGGCGCTGTCGGGCGACGGCGCCGATGAACTGTTCGGCGGCTACAACACCTATCTCGCCGACCGCTACGCCCGCACGCTGCGGATGATCCCCGATGCCGCTGCGCAAGGCCGCCGCGCGCGTCGCACGGTTGCTGCCGGTATCGGATCGAAAAGATCGGCCTGGATTACAAGATCACGCGAATGCTGGAAGGCTCGCTGCTCGATCCGGTTGACGCGCACTTTTTCTGGAACGGAACGTTTTCGCCGAAGCGCAGAGACGCGCGTGCTGGCTGCACGAATCTGCGCGCCATCGAGACCAATCCGTCTGCCCGTGAACACGGCAGGCATCGGCTACCTGAACCGTTTTCTGTGGCTCGACCAGACTGCACTACCTGCCCGACGATATCCTGTATAAAGTGCGACCGCATGAGCATGGCGCATTCGCTCGAAGTGCGGCCTCCGTTTCTCGATCATCGCATCGTGGAATTCGCCGCGACGCTGCCTGAAAATCTGAAAATTCGCGGCATCGAAACTGAAATTCGTGCTGCGGGAACTGATGAAGGATCGGCTGCCGCCCCGCGTCATGCACCCGGCCCAAGGAAGGGTTCGATATTCCGGCGCATCACTGGCTGCGGACCGTTCTGCGGCCGCTGCTGATCGAAACGCTGAACGAAGAGACCGTTCGCGAGTCCGGCTTGTTTGCCTGGGAGCCGTCGAGCGCGTGCTTCGCGCGCATCTGGAGCGGCGCGCAAATCTCGGCTATCATCTATGGGGCCTGCTGATACTGTTCCTGTGGATGAAACACTGGAGAATCCAGCCGCCCTCGGAGGAGATCGCGAGGCGGCGAGTGATGATTTCCGCGACTCGCTGACCGGAGTTTGACGCCGGTTGCATACGATGTTCCTCGCATGAGCGTGCGTATCACCATCGACGCCACTTCCGCGCTTCTGCGCAGCGCCGGCGTGAAGACGTACATCTACCACTGGGTGCGACATCTGCGCCGTCAGGCCGGCAAGGATTTCCAGATTCGCGCGTTTCCGTTTCTCGATGACTTCGGGCTCTGATCATGAAGCGTCCACGCTCTCGCCCGGAGCACCTTGCCGGGCTCGGGCTGGTCGAGCGTCGTTGAATCGACTCCGGGTCTTCCGCCGCTCGACTGGCTGCTTCGCTGGCGCGGATGTTTTTCACGCGTCCAACCAGGTGCGACGCGCTGCCGCGCCGTGTAAAACTGACCGCGACGATCCACGATCTCACCTGCTGGCTGATGCCGGAGCTTCACACCCCGGCCAACGTGCGCGCCGATCGCGAGTTTCGCCGAGACCATCCTGCGGCGCGCCGACGGACTGATCGCCGTTTCCGAGAATACCCGGCAGGACGCGATCCGATCTGCTCGGGATCGCGCCGGATCGAATCCGGACCATTCATTCGGGCATCGCCGCAGAATACTTTGACGCGCCGCCTGCTCCACCGCGGCCACGCCCTTACGTGCTCTACGTCGGGACGATCGAGCCGCGCAAGAACCTCGACACGTTGCTCGACGCCTGGCGCACCTGCGACCCGATCCTGCGCGACGAGTTCGACCTGGTGATCGCCGGCCCGCGCGGCTGGGAGTTCCGACAAGACCTGGCCCGCATCGACGCGGAAGCGATGTATCTGGGCTATGTTCCGGAAGCCGACCTGCCGGGACTGGTGGCCGGCGCGACGGCATTCGTCTATCCGTCGCTCTACGAAGGCTTCGGATTTCCCGTGGCGCAGGCCATGGCCGCGGGCGTCGCCGTGCTCACGTCGAACAACTCGTGCCTACCGGAAATCACCGACGGCGCGGCCCTTCTCGCCGATCCACGCAGCGTTTCGGAGGTCTCCTGCGGACTTTCGCAGCTTCTGGAATCGGAGTCGCTGCGCGCCGACCTTGCCCGTCGCGGACGATTGCGCGCGGCTCGCTTCACCTGGGAGAATTGCGCGAATCAATCACTTGCGTTTTTTCGAAAAATCGCCGGCTGAAGCAGCGCCGACGCCGAAATCCCATACCTGGATGTTTACTTTCGTCTCGGTGAATTCCACCAGCGCGTATTCGCCGGACTCCAGATCCTTCTCCGGCCAGATTTTGTAGAGCATGTCGCCCGATTGCTTCTTGAACGTAGCCACTTCATCGCGATGCTCCACCACTTCCTTGGTCACCGGGATCACTTCCACGCGCTCCACGATGCGCGCGCCCTTCTTTTGCGTCAGCTTGATGATCCCGAACGATTCTTCGTTGGACAGGCGGAAATAAAACTCCGGACGCGGCTCGGTCACCCGCATTTCCGCCGATTCGCCATCCGTTTCGAGCGTTTCGCGGCCAGTAATCATCGGCAGCGGCGACAGCACTTTCAGCACGTCCCGGCGCTTGTTGCCCACCAGTTTCGACTCCGCGGCTTTCATCGTATCCAGCTTCTCGCCGTGGACATAATAGACGCCCGGCTGCTGCGGAACCTGCTCGATCTCTTTCGCCGCGTCGCGCTCCGCTTTATCGTCCGCCGCTTGTTCCTTGACCTCGTCCTTCACCGCGGCCTGCTGATCGGCGACTTCTTTCTTGGTCCGGTTGAGGTCGATCATCTCCAGCGGAATCTCTTCCCATTCACTGCGCTCCGTGCTGTAGTACCGCACGCGGTCCTGCAACACCTGATAATCGTTGGTCATCTGGTAGGTCCCGTCTTTGAGATAAAGGCGGAAGTCCGCGCCAAACGCGGCGACGGTGCATAAACAGATGATGGCGAGGCGGGAAAGCATCGGACGCCTGCCTCTATTATGTAGGAATGAAACTTCGCGCACTCGGACGCACCGGCATCGAAGTCAGCGACATCGGTTATGGAGCCTGGGGCATCGGCGGAAAGATGTGGCTCGGCGGAAATGACGACGAATCGGTCGCCGCCTTGCGCCGCGCGCTCGAGCTCGGATTGAACTTCATCGACACTGCCCTGGTCTATGGCGACGGGCACAGTGAGCAATTGGTCGGCGAAATCACCCGCACCGCGCCGTCGCCGGTATATATCGCCACCAAAGTTCCGCCGAAGAATCGCCTGTGGCCGGCGCGTCCAGGCATTCCCATCGCCGAGGCTTTCCCTTACGAACACATCATTCAATCGACCGAAGAAAGTCTGCGGAACCTGAAGCGCGAGCAGATTGATCTGCAGCAGTTACACGTTTGGAATCCGGAATGGATCGGCGATAATGACTGGCGCAGGGCGTTCGAAGATCTGAAACGCTCGGGAAAAGTGCGCGCCGTGGGCGTGTCCATTAATGCTCATCAACCCGACTCCGCGCTGGAACTGATCCGCACCGGTCTCATCGATGCCGTGCAGGTGATCTACAACATTTTCGATCCATCGCCGGAGCCGTTTCTGTTCCCGCTGGCGATGGAGAAGAATATCGGTGTGCTGGCGCGGGTTCCCCTCGATGAAGGCGCGCTCACCGGGACCATTACTGAACAGACGCAATTCGAGCCCGGCGATTTTCGCGAACGGTATTTTCGCGGCGATCGCAAGAAACAGGTCGCGGAACACGTCGCCGCGCTTCAGCGTGATCTGGAAGGCGTACCCGGATCGCTCGCCGAAATCGCTCTGCGTTTCTGTCTATCGGACTACGCCGTTTCCACCGTGATTCCGGGAATGCGCCGCGTCCGCACCGTGGAAGAGAACTGCGCCGTTTCCGACGCCGGTCCGCTCGATCTGGACACGCTGGCGATTCTACGCCGCCATGCCTGGGAGAAAAATTTCTATAACTGATCGTCGTTGCCAATATAGTGCTCGCGTGATCTGCGTCATGACAGGAACCATACATTAGTGCGACTCGGACTGCATACCTCCATCGCCGGGGCTCTGGAACGTTCCGCGCTGAAAGCGGCGGAGCTCGGCGCGAACACGTTTCAGATTTTTTCCTCGAGCCCGCGCCAGTGGAAAGCGTCGGTGCCCAGCGCCGCCGGCGATCGCGCTGTTGAATCGCGCCCGCGATAAGCTACGACCTGACGCCGCTGGTGATTCACGACAATTACCTGATCAACCTGGCGTCGGCGCATGAAGGATGTCCGCACAGTTGTCGGTCGAGGCGTTTCGCGGCGAGCTGGAACGCGCCATCGCGATCGGCGCGGAGTATCTGGTGGCGCATCCGGGGAATTACAAAGGACAGACCATCGAGCAGGGCATTCTTCATTTCCTCGAAGGCGTCGCCGAAGCGGCCGCAGGGGCTGAAGTTCGGCAAGCTGATGCTGCTGGTCGAGTGCACGGTCGGCGCGGGCGCGCAGATCGGCGGCCGCTTCGAAGAACTGCACGTGATTCGCGAATACGCGCCGCAGATGACGGATCTGCCGATCGGCTTTTGTCTCGACACCTGCCACCTGCTGGCGTCGGGCTACGACGTCGCGACCGCGGACGGGCTTGAAGAAAACCGTCGCCGAGGCGGACGAGATTCTGGGGCTCGACAACGTGCGCGTGATCCACGCCAACGATTCGAAAGGCGCCGCTCGGGTCGCACATCGACCGGCATCGAGCACATCGGCGAAGGTTATATTGGATTTGACGGGTTTCGTCGCATTCTCGCTCACCCGAAGCTCCGCTCCAAAGCCTTTATTCTGGAAACGCCGGTGGATCAAGACGGCGACGACCGAAGGAATCTCGACACACTGAAGAGCCTATGCCGGAAATCGCGTACGACCACAACCAAATCGAGCTGAAATGGCAGGAGCGCTGGAAAGACGACGCCGGCTTTATCACGCCGATCCCGATTCCAAGCGCGCCGAAATATTACGTGCGTCGAGATGCTGCCGTATCCGAGCGGCCGCCTGCACATGGGCCACGTGCGCAACTACTCCATCGGCGACGCGCTGGCGCGCTACATGTGGATGCGCGGCTACAACGTGCTGCATCCCATGGGTTGGGACGCGTTCGGATCTGCCCGCCGAAAACGCCGCGATCAAGCGCGGCGTGCATCCGCGCGAGTGGACGCTGTCCAACATCGCGGAGATGAAGCGCCAGATGCATCGCATGGGCTTCGCCTATGACTGGAATCTGGAAGTCACCACCTGCGAGCCCGAATATTATCGCTGGAACCAGTGGTTCTTCCTGAAGATGATGGAGCGCGGCCTCGCGTATCGCAAGAAGGCGCTGGTCAACTGGTGCCCGGAATGCGCGCACGGTGCTCGCCAATGAACAGGTGGTCGACGGCTGCTGCTGGCGTCACGAAACCACGCCGGTGGAGCAGCGCGCGCTGGAGCAGTGGTTCTGGAAAATCACCGACTACGCCGAAGAACTGCTGCGCGACATCGACGACAAGCTGGAAGGCGGACTGGCCGGAGCGCGTGCTGTCGATGCAGCGCAACTGGATCGGCCGCAGTCGAAGGCTCGGAGATCGATTTCAGCGCTCGAAGGATCGGGCGAGAAAATTCGCGTGTTCACCACGCGCGTCGATACGATCTACGGCGCGACCGTGCGTGATCCTGGCGCCGGAGCATCCCATCGCGCAGAAGCTGCTGGACGAAGCCGGCCGCGCCAGAGCCGAAGCAGATGATCGACGCGCGAGCGAACAAAGGTCCCGGCGACGTCGTCAAAGACGGCGCGTTCACCGGGCACTACGCGATCAATCCGTACAGCGGCGCAGAAGGTGCCGATCTGGATCGGCAATTTCGTGCTGATGGACTACGGCACCGGCGCGATCATGGCCGTGCCCGCGCACGATGAGCGCGATTTCGAATTTCTGCACGACGTTCGGCGATTGCCCGATTCGTCCGGTGATCCGGCCGGTGCGCATGAGGTCTGCTGGACGACGCGATCCCAAGCCGCGTTCACGGACTACGGGATCGTCGAAAATTCCGGCGAATATTCCGGCCTGCCGAGCGCGGAAGCGCGCCGCATGATGAACACGCGCGCCGAGCGCGAAGGCTTCGGCAAGGCGGCCATCACCTATCGCATCAAGGATTGGGGCATCTCGCGCCAGCGCTATTGGGGCACGCCGATTCCGATGATCCACTGCCCGAAGTGCGGCGTCGTGCCGGTGCCGGAAAAAGATCTGCCGGTGATGTCTGCCGCTACGACGTGAAGTTCACGGGCAAAGGGCGGTCGCCGCTGGCCGAGGTTCCCGAGTTCATGAACGTGAAGTGTCCGCAGTGCGGCGGGGAAGGCGCGCAGCGCGAGAGCGACACCATGGACACGTTCGTCGATTCGTCCTGGTATTTCTATCGCTACTGCGATCCGCATAACGATAAGGCGCCGTTCGACTCGGCGAAGATCGCGAAATTGGTTCCCGATCGACCAATACATCGGCGGCGTCGACGCACGCCATTCTGCACCTGATCTATTCGCGCTTCTTCACCAAGGTGATGCGCGATCTGGGCCTGATCGCGAACGACGAGCCAGCCGCCGAACCTGTTCACGCAGGGCATGGTGCTGGGCAACGACGGCTCGGCGATGTCGAAATCGAAGGGCAACGTGGTCGATCCCGGAAGAGATGGTCGAGCAAGTACGGCGCCGACACCGTGCCGCCTGTTCGTGCTGTTCGCCGCGCCGCCCGAAAAAGACATGCCGTGGATCGAATCGAGCGTCGGCGGCCCGCGCCGGTTTCTGCGAGCGCGTGTGCCGCTTCGTGACGCGGAATATCGAGCGCGAAGCCGGCGCGGGCGATCCCGGCGGCGGACCGGCGCGCGCTGCGCAAGCTGCATCAGACCATTCACAAGGTCACCGACGATTTCGATCAATCGCTGGCACTTCAATACGTCGATCGCGGCGCTGATGGAGTTGATCAACACGCTGTACGACGAGGAGGCGAATCTGTCGCGCGCGGCGCTCGATCAGATCCTGCCGGCGCTGGTGTTGTTGCTCGGGCCGTTCGCGCCGTACATCGCCGAGGAGCTGTGGGAGCAGCTGGGCCGCACCGGGTCCGGTGTTCCGCCAGCCGTGGCCGGCGTTCGACGAAGAGCTGGCGAAAGAAGACGCCGCCGACGTCGTGCTGCAGGTCAACGGCAAGGTGCGCGGACGCATGTCGGTGCCGTTCGGGACCTCCCAAGCCGAGATCGAAAAACTGGCCCTGGCCGACCCCAAAGTGCAGCCGTTCATCGCCGGCAAACAGGTGGTGAAGATCATCGTGGTGCCGGATAAATTGGTTAACATCGTCGTGAAGATAAAGCGTGAAGTAAGAAACCTGAGGGAGCATGCCCACCGGGACGCTGATCTCCGTAGAACAGTATCTGGCGACGAGCTATCGGCCGGATTGCGACTACGTGGACGGGCGCATCGAGGAGCGCAACTTGGGCGAACAGGATCACAGCGGTGTACAGGGAGCGATCGTAGGCTTTTTCTATGCGCGGCGGAAGAAATGGAACATTCGGGTCCTGCCGGAGCAGCGCGTGCAGGTGACGGCGAACCGCTTTCGCATTCCCGATGTAGCCATCATTCTTGGCAAGACGAATGAGCAGATTCTGACCAAGCCGCCATTCCTCTGCATCGAAATTCTCTCGCCCGAGGACCGTATGAGCCGCGTGGAAGAGCGCATCGCCGATTTTTTGTCGATGGGCGTTCCTTGTGTGTGGCTGATCGATCCCGCCACGCGTCAGGCTTATACCGCGACCGCCGCCGAAGGCCTGCGCGAAGTAAAAAGCGGGATCCTCAGAACTGAGAACCCCGCCCTCGAAATGCCCCTCGCCGAAATCTTCGAATAGCCCGCCTACCCCACGATCTAGTGGACCGCGATCGTCGGACCGGTGATCGTCGTCACTCCATTCACCGTAATCGCCACCGGCAGCGCGTCTCCGCTGACCCCCGCTGGTACTTTCAGGTTCACCTGGAACACCCCGGTGACCAGGCTAGGCGCCGCGCCGGCGAAGTACACCGTAGCCGGTTGACCGCCAATGGTCGCCGTCACGCTCGACGCATTCAACAGCGGATACAACTGCGTGATCGGCGTGATGGTTCCGTCGGTTCCTCCCGGATTAGTCACGCCCGCGCCGGTTCCGTAGATCGCGATCTCATCGCCCGGAGCCGCCGGCTTGGTTGGAATATTCGTGCCTCCGACCACCACTCCCGACGCTGGACCGTTAATCGAGTAGTCCTGATTCAGCGCCGATGCCTGTCCCGACCCGGTCGCGGCAAGCGTGTAAAACGCCGGCGTCGCGCTCACCACGTTGTATTGGAACGGAGCCGAGGTCCCGCCGTTGTACGTCACCGTGATGTTGGTCTGCGAACGTCCCGCCACCTCCCACGGCACGATCACGTTGATCTGCGTCGCCGATACATACGTCGGCGTGCCCGGCGTCGAGTCGAATAGCACCTGCACGCCGCCCAGTGTCGAGCTGACCGTGCTATTCGTCCCCACCGAGAACACTACCGGAGTCGCCGGACCCAGGTTGGTGCCCTTGATGGTGATCAGCTCTCCCGGCGCGATCGGCCCGAAGCCGTTGATGTTCGCGCTGTTGAAGATGGTCGCCGGAGCCGGCGTCGCCGGCGCGGTGACGTTCACCGTCACGCTCACCACCGTCGGAATGGACGAAACCGAAGGAGCGCTGATGGTCACCGATCCGGTGATTTTACCGCCCGCCACCAGCGAAGCCGACGGAATCTTGGTCGGATCTATCGAAACATTTATGGTCTTCGGCGTCGCCAGCGTTCCCGACCCCGCGTCCGTTGCGAGCCATCCGCCGTTGCTGGTCGTGCCGACCGTGAAGTTCACCGAGTTCGGCGTTCCGCTCACCACGACCTGCTGCGCCCCTGGAGCGCTGCTTCCCAGTTGATAGGCGAACGTCAGCGTCTGCGGGGAAACCGTGTAGGTTTGCGCCGAGCCTACCGTCAGCGTCGCCGTAACCGACAAGGACGACGTCGCCGCGCTCAGGTAATTCAGCGTGAACTGGCATGGATAAGACCCCTGCGCCAGCGCGCCGGTCGTCGGTACTTTTACGCCCACCGACAACGCCGTCCCGCCCGCCGCGATGGCTCCGCTCTGCGGCGTCAGCGTCAGCCAGCTGCACACGCTGCTCGACGGAATCGAGCTGGTGAAGCTCGCGCCCGCGGCCGAGCCAGTCAGCGTCACCGTCTGTGCCGCCGGAACCGAGCCGCCCACCGGCTGCGCGAAGCTCAGCGTATTGTTCGTGCCCAGGCCCGTCGCCGTAACCGTGATGCTCGGATTGATGGTCAGGGTCACCGGAATACTGAACGCGCCCGAGGGCATGTTGGCCGTCGGAGCGTTGATCGAAATCGTACCCGTGTAAGTGCCCGGAGCCAGCGCGCCCGGTTGGATCAGCACGGTAAGTTGCTGCGGCGTCTGCCCGCCATTCGAGGATACGAACAGCCAGGGGCTCGATCCGTTGCTGGTGGAGTTCTCCGAGAAAATCAGCTGCGCCGTGGGATCCGTGCTGTTCACGTTGATGAACCGCGTGATCTGGGAGGTACCCTGCGCGGCGGTTTCCACTCCGAAGTTGACCGGCAGGCTCACGCTCAGCAGCGCTGTCGCGCTGACGTTCAGCGTCACCGGGATCGAAATGCTGGAGTTGGTGCCGTAGCTGACATTGATCGATCCGCTGCACGTTCCCACGCCGAGTCCCGTGGTGACCACGCTGGCCTGTACCGTCGCCGGCGTGGTGGCCGCGGAGCTGTTTACGTTCAGCCATCCTGCGGGACAATTTCCCGTCGCGGTCACCGACGCAGTCGCGGCGAAGGACACGGACTGGCCGGAGCTTGCTGCGATCTGAATCAGTTGCGATCCCGGAGCCGTCTGGTTGGTCTGATAGCTGAACAGCAGCGCGCCCGGCCCGGCCGTCACCTGAACCGCGTTATTCACCGTCAGCGTCACTCCGATCTTGATGGAGTAGTTGTCGCCGTTCGATGGCTTTACGATAATGTTCCCGCTGTAGCTCCCCACCGCCAGGCTCGCCGGATTCACGTTCACCGTCACCGTGGATGGCGTCGTGCCGGTGGCCGGCGTCGCGCTCAGCCAGGTCTGATCGGAGGACGTGGTGAACCCCACCGCGGCCGAACCGCTGCCGACTGTGGTTACCGTCACCGTCTGCCCCGCCGGCGTTGTGCTGGACCCGAACGCCGAAGTGAACGCCAGCGCGTTATTCGACACGCTCAACAATGGATTACTGCTCACTACAATCTGCGCCGTGATCGGCGCCAGCGCGACGCCGGTGGTCGTGTTGGTGAAGGTCACCTGCGTGGTGTAGCTTCCCGCCGCCAGGCCGGTCGGGTTCACCGAAAATGCTTCCGTCACCGCCGCCCCGCCTGCGCCGGTCGCGCCGCTCAGCGGGAATACCAGCCAGGAAACCTGCGGGCTCATCGACACCGTGAACGGAACCGAGGCGTTATTCGTCGAGCTGACCATCAGCGACTGGCTCGCCGGAGTGGTCCCGCCGATTTGAAACAGAAACGGCTGCAGCGTCGCCGGCGTGATGCTCAGCGTAGTGGCCGCCGAGAGCGTCAACGTCACTGGAATCGCCACCGAATCCGCCGTCGTGGTGCTCTGCACCAGGATGTTGCCGGTGTAAGTGTTCGCGCTCAGTCCCGCCGGATTCACGCCGACCGTGATCACGTTGGTCCCGCTGGTATTGCCGGTGGTGGTGAACGGCACCAGCCAGTTCGCTCCATCCACCGTGCTCGCGCTCACCGTGAATCCCAGCGCACCCGCGCTGCTTGCGATGGTCACCGTTTGATTCCCGATATTCTGAGGCAGAGTTCCGACCACCGCCGTAAAGCCCAGCGAAGTCGGAGTCCCGGTCAGCGCCGACGCTCCGCCCACCGACAGATTCACCGTCACCGTGGTCGGGGTCTGGTTGCTCCCATTCACCGAAATGGTGAAAGCTCCGTTGTAAGTGCCGGCAGTCAGGTTGGTGGTGTTGACCCTCACCGTCAGCGGGAGCGGCGTCGCGCTCAACACATTCTGAAATCCGCCCGGACTCACCGTCAGCCACGAAGGCGACGCGTTGGTGCTGATGATCAGCGTGGTGGAAATATCGGTCGAGACGTTGATCTGTTGCGAGCTGACAGCTCCGCTGGGAATGTTCGCGAAATTCAGCGAAGGGTGATCCACTGAGACCGTTTGGGCCCGCGCTGTGTCGGAAAAACCCACGATCAGGGCACAGGTCAGGATCCCGCACAACACCGCGCTCTGACGCTTCTGGCAATTCATATTGTTCCTTTTAATAACGTTTGGCTTGAAGGACATGCAATCCATACCCGAGGCGCGCCGGAGTGCTCGATTTTCGCGCCGCCGCGGGGCAATGTAACGTTGTCGGTACCTGCAATTGTCACGCCACGTCGGACCGTCCAAAAAGTGAACCAAAAAAAGACCGGGAGCGATGCGCGCTACTCGGCGCGATTCGCTCCCGGTCCCTGTTGCGGCTCGATGCGTTAAGTTACATCGAGGTTAGTGTTCGCCCCGATCGTGCTTGCGCGACTGTTCGGTGGCTGTTCCCGCCGTGGTCACCGTGAGGGTGACCGGCAGGTTGATCGGCGTCGCGAGGCCCGCTTGGGTGCCCCCCGCCGCCGGTGAGCTGATGGAGACGGTGCCGTAATACACGCCCGGCGCGAGACCGGTGGAGTCGATCATTACCGTGATCGAATCCGGCGTGCTGCCCGAGTTCGGCGCCGCGAAGAGCCACGCGAACGTGCCCGTGTTCATCGCCGACACCTGGAAGTTGACCGGAGTTACGCCATCGGTGCTCGCCACCGAAATCTGGCGCTGGATCGCCGGACAGCCCGACACGCTGTGCCTGGCCATTCCCGAAGTGCCCGAGGTTCCGCTCGTGCCCGACGTTCCCGACGTGCCGGATGTTCCACTCGTGCCCGACGTGCCCGAGGTTCCGCTCGTGCCCGAAGTACCCGAGGTTCCGCTCGTGCCCGACGTACCCGAGGCTCCGCTCGTGCCCGATGTGCCGGAGGTTCCGCTCGTTCCCGATGTTCCACTGGTCCCCGAGGTCCCGGACGTTCCCGAGGTGCCCGAGGTTCCCGACGTACCCGAGGTTCCGCTCGTGCCCGAAGTGCCCGAGACCGGCGAGCTACACGCGCTGATCGTCTCGACGCCGAAACCGACCGGCAGCGTCACGCTCAATTCCGGCGAGGAACTGACGTACACATTCACCGGAATCGCCAGCGTCGTGTTCAGACTGGTGCCGCCGTTCCCCGAAGTTCCCGACACTCCGGAAGTTCCCGATGCCCCGGAAGCTCCCGACGCGCCGGTGATTCCCGATCCGGTCGAGACCATGATCGTGCCGGTGCACATCCCCGACATCATTCCGGAGGTATTGATGCTTACCACCAGAACGGACGGAGTGGACCCGGTAACGGTCGTGCCGCTGCTGCCGGACGTCCCGCTGGTTCCCGACGTTCCGCTGGTTCCCGAAACGCCCGAGGTCCCGCTAGTGCCGGAAACGCCCGACGTTCCGCTGGTTCCAGATGTCCCGCTGGTGCCGGAAACGCCCGACGTTCCGCTGGTCCCCGAAACACCGGAGGTACCACTGGTTCCCGAAACACCCGACGTCCCGCTAGTGCCGGAAACGCCCGACGTTCCGCTGGTTCCAGACGTTCCGCTGGTTCCCGAAACGCCCGATGTTCCGGAGGCAGCCGCGACCAGCATTCCCGATGCGCCGCTGGTGCCGGAAACGCCCGACGTTCCACTCGCTCCCGACGTTCCGCTGGTGCCCGACGTTCCGCTCGCGCCGGACGTTCCGCTCGCGCCCGACACCATTATTGGTCGATAGCGCCAGTTGCAGCCAATTGGTCGGACAATTCGCCGCCGCAATGGTCGACCCCGAAGCCGAGAAGCTGACTGTGCTGTTCATGGCTCCCGACAGCAGCACCAGTTGCGGCGCCGGCTTGGATTGTCCAGTCTGATAACTGAACGAGACCACTCCAGGTCCGGCGCTGATACTGTTGTTGACTTCCGTCACCGTCGCGTTCACCATCACCGTCAGCGCATAGGCGTCGCCGTTGTTCGGCTTGATGGTCACGCTGCCGCTGTAGCCGCCGAGCGACAGCTCCGAAGGCACTACGTTCACCGTTACTGTTCCCGGAGCGTTCGCGCCGGACGTGCTCGTCGTAAGCCACGGCACGTTTGACATTGCCGTGAACGGCACCTGATTGCCCGATCCCGCCGTGCCGATCTGGATGGTCTGCGCTGCCGGCGGCGTGCCTCCCTCGATCACCGGGAAGGTAAGCATCGTCGGCGAAGCGGTCAGCACCGGATTGTTGGAAACCACCATGGTCACCGGGATGGCGGCCGCGGCGTTCTGCCCCGACCCCGATACCGAAACCATCAAAGTAGTGGTGTAAACGCCGACCGCCATGCCGGTCGGATCGGCCGTTACCGTCACGGTCGAAGAAGTCCCCGCGGATCCACTCGTGCCGCTGGCGCCTGAAACTCCGGACGTGCCGGATGCTCCGCTGGTGCCCGAAGCTGCCGCGGAGACGAACATTCCGGATGCTCCGCTGGTCCCTGAAGTTCCGCTGGTTCCGGATGTGCCCGAAGTCCCGCTGGTCCCCGATGTTCCACTGGTTCCCGATGTTCCCGATGTTCCGCTGGCTCCGGATGTTCCGCTGGTTCCCGATGTTCCACTGGTCCCCGATGTCCCGCTAGCTCCGGATGTTCCGCTAGCTCCGGATGTTCCGCTGGTTCCTGAGGTTCCATTGTTAGCGCCGGTGGTTCCTGACGTCGGAGACACCTTGAGCCAAGGCACCGCCGGATTCGCGCTGACCGAGAAGGTCGCCGGAGATCCGCTGGAGCTGATGGACAATGTCTGGCTCAGCTTGAAATTTCCCGCGTTTTGTCCCGCCTGGTATAAAAACGGCTCCAGTGTGGACGGAGAAACCAGCAGCGTCTGCTGTCCCGAAACCACCGTCAACAGAACCGCGATGGCGATCGAATCCGGTCTCCCTTTACCATGCACCATCAACTCGCCGGTATAGACGCCTGGCGCCAGGCCGGACGGATTCACGCCTACTTGAATGGCGGAAACCTGGACGGACCCCTGGCCCATCGTGGTGCCGCCGGTGGAGAACGGGATCAGCCAGTTCTTGCCGCCTTGCGTGGTCGCTGTAACGGTGAAATCCTGCATGCCGTTGCCCGGCGTCGAGATGACCACCGGTTGGCTTTGCGGGTTACCCTGCGTCGCTCCCGACGCCGCGGTGAAGCTGAGCGTGGTGGGGCTGGCGGTGAATAGCGTCAATCCTCCGACGCTCGCGCTCACGAATACCGTAACGGCTCCCGAGGGATTGTTCTGCGGCGTGAGAGTGAAGGTGGTCTCATAGGTGCCCGGACCAAGCGCCGGCGAAGCCGCGGCGTTTACCGTCAGCGATAAAGGCGCCGGGGTTCCCTGCATCACATTGACCGATCCGCCCGGCGTGATTTGCAGCCAGGACGCGGTGTTCGCCGTGCCGATGGCGACGTTGGCGGACGCCGAGGAAGAAATGTGCAGGGTCTGGGTAGTGGCGCCTCCGTTCAGAACGTTGGTGAACACTACCTGGGGCTGGTCCACGGAAATGGTTGCGACCGATTGCGCCCTGGTCCCGTCATAAAAGGCGAGGAGCAGAAGAGCCAGAAGGCTCCCGTAGAGCGCGAGACTGCGGCGGCTCAAAACATGCATTCGTTATCCTCCATTTAGAAATGATTTGCTATTAGAGCAAATAGACAAATGTCTGTATCAATAAAAAGTCAGTTACAGGAAAATGCGAAAATTATTCCGGCATTTGTTGCGGTCCCGCCGTTGCGTGTCGCGGCGCGCATCGCATTCGGCTAGAATCGTTAGCAGGAGCATAATCGCCTGTTAGATGCGATGATTCGCGCGGTGTGTCTCGAAAAACGTTACCGTTCCGGCGACGCGGATCTGGTGATGTTTTCCGATCTGAATCTCGAAGTCGCGCAAGGCGAGCGCGTCGCGCTGGTGGGCGAATCGGGCGCCGGCAAAAGTACGCTGCTACATCTGCTCGGCGGTCTGGACAGGCCGACGGAGGGTGCGATATACTTCGGGCAGAATGACATCTGCAGGCTGCCGGAGAACGAACTCGCCGAGTTCCGGAACCGGGAGCTTGGGTTTGTCTGGCAGATTCACTCTCTGCTCGCCGAATTCACGGCGCTTGAGAACGTGATGATGCCGTTGCTGATCACGGGGCGATCAGCCGGGACCAGGCCGAACCTGTATCGCTGGCGAGGTTGGATGAAGTCGGATTACGAAACCGCGCCTCGCATCGCGCGGGGGAGTTATCGGGCGGCGAACAGCAGCGCGTGGTTCTCGCTCGCGCGCTGGTGGGAAATCCCAAAGTCCTGCTGGCCGACGAACCTACCGGCAGCCTCGACTTCCGGACCGGCGACATGATCATGGACCTGATCGAGGAACTTCATCGCTGCCGCCGGCTGACCTCCATTCACGTGACCCATAATTTGCAGTTCGCCACGCCGGGCGGATCGGATACTAAGGCTGGAGCACGGCAAGCTGTTGGAAACAGCGGGTTCATCCGATGATCCTTCTAGCGCTTCAGGCGCCAAGGAAGCAGACGATAGGGACGTAGTCGATAGTCAGGGCAAGAATTATGTTTGAACGTTATACCGAAAAGGCCCGCCGGGTGATCTTTTTCGCCCGCTACGAAGCCAGTCAGTTCGGCAGTCCGTGCATTGAGACCGAACACCTGCTGCTGGGGTTGCTGCGGGAAGATAAGGCGCTGGCCAACCGCTTCCTGCGATCCAGCGCGTCGGTGGAATCGATCCGCAAACAGATCGAAGCGCACACCACGCTGCGCGAAAAGGTATCGACCTCCGTCGACCTGCCGTTGAGCCACGAATGCAAGCGCGTGCTCGCCTATGGCGCCGAGGAAGCCGAGCGGCTGAACCACAAGCACATCGGAACCGAGCATCTTCTGCTCGGGCTGCTGCGTGAAGAGAAGTGCTTCGCCGCCGATATTCTGCACGAGCGCGGCCTTCGCCTCTCGCAGGTTCGCGAGGAGATCGCCCGTTCGAGCTCGGAAAAAATGTCTTCCAATCGTCCCAAAGAAAGCTCGCTGCTCAGTGAGTTCAGCCGCGACCTGACCCAGGCCGCGATGGACGGCCTGCTCGATCCGCTGATCGGCCGCGATTACGAACTGGAGCGCGTGGTGCAGATCCTGTGCCGCCGCACCAAGAACAACCCGGTGCTGATCGGCGAGCCGGGCGTCGGCAAGACCGCCATCGTCGAAGGCCTGGCCCAGCGCATCGCCGACGGCGACGTGCCCAGCTTCCTGGCCGACAAGCGGATTCTGGCGCTGGATCTGTCGCTGATCGTCGCCGGCACCAAGTATCGCGGCCAGTTCGAAGAGCGCCTGAAGACCATCATGAAGGAACTGATGGAGAATCAGAACGCCATCATCTTCATTGACGAGCTGCACACGCTGGTGGGCGCCGGCTCGGCCGAAGGCTCGCTGGACGCGGCGAATATTCTGAAGCCGGCGTTATCGCGCGGCGAAATCCAGTGCATCGGCGCGACCACGCCCGGCGAATATCGCAAGTCGATTGAGAAAGACCGTTCGCTGGAGCGCCGCTTCCAGGCCGTGAAAGTTCCGCCGCCGAACGAAGCGGACGCGATCCGCATTCTGTTCGGCATCAAAGAGCGGTACGAAAAATTCCACGCCGTAGCGTATACCGACGATTCCATCGAAAACGCCGTCTACACCTCGACCCGCTTCATTCCCGACCGGTTCCTGCCGGACAAGGCGATCGATCTGATCGACGAAGCCGGCGCGCGCGTGAAACTGCGCCAGACCACGCTTGCCCGGCGAAGTCGCCGACATTCAGAAGCGCATCAAGTTCATCGTCCACCGGATGGAGAACGCGATCGCCAATCACGAATTCGAAAAGGCGCGCTTCTACTCCGACGAAGAACGCAAGGAGCGCGAGAATCTTCGCGTGCTTCGCGAGAAATACAATCTGGACGATACCTCCACGGGCGTCGTGACCAAGGACGATATCGAGGAAGTGGTCGCCCGCTGGACCGGCGTGCCGATGACGGCCATTCGCGAGGAAGAAGTCGCCAAACTGCTGCGCATCGAAGAAGAGCTGCACAACCGCGTCATCAGCCAGGAGAAAGCGATCTCCGCGTTGTCGCGCGCCATCCGGCGTTCGCGCGCGGGCCTGAAGTCGCCCAAGCGCCCGTCGGGATCGTTCCTGTTCCTGGGACCGACCGGCGTCGGCAAGACCGAAGTGGCGCGGGCGCTCGCCGAGTTCCTGTTCGGCAGCGAAAAATCGCTGATCCGCTTCGACATGTCGGAGTTCATGGAGAAGCACTCGGTGTCGAAGCTGATCGGCTCGCCTCCGGGCTACGTCGGCTATGAAGAAGGCGGCCAGCTCACCGAACGCGTGAAGCGCGCGCCGTATTCCATCATCCTGCTCGACGAAATCGAGAAGGCGCATCCGGATATTTACAACATCCTGCTGCAGGTGTTTGAAGACGGCCAGTTGACCGATGGGCTCGGCAACACGGTCGACTTCAAGAACACCATCATCATCATGACTTCGAACCTGGGCGCGCGTTTCCTGGAAAAGCGCAGTCCCATGGGCTTCTCGGCGCCGTCGGTGGGCCTGCCGCAGAAGGTGGAAGACCAGGTGATGGCCGAAGTGAAGAAGGCCTTCAATCCGGAATTCCTGAATCGCCTGGACGAGACCATTCTGTTCACCTCGCTGAGCGACGAAGACCTGCTGAAGATCATGTATCTGCTGGCCGAACAAATCAACGTGAATCTGGTGGCCAAGCAGATCAAGATCCGGCTCAACGAGGACGCGGCGAAATACATCCTCGAAAAAACCTGCACCGATCGCAGCTACGGAGCTCGTCCGCTGCGGCGCGCCTTGCAGAAATACATCGAGGATCCGTTGAGCGAAGCGCTGATCCAGGGCTCGCTGCCCCGGCCCGCGGAACTCGAAGTCTACCTGGGCGAAGGCGGCATTTATGTCCGCCAGCTTCAGGAGCAGCCGGTGGGCGCGCCCGCCGACGACGCCCCGGTGGCCATACTGGCGGGAACTCCGCTATACATGTTCGACTGATCCATCGCGATCCGCGGCTCGAATCGCGATGCGCATCGCCATCGTCAGCGATATCCACGGCAACCGGACCGCGTTCGAAGCGGTCCTGGCCGATATTCGCGAAACTTCACCCGATCTGATTTTCCACGGCGGCGATCTGGCCGACGCGGGATCGAGTCCTGTCGACATCATCGACCGGATTCGTGACCTCGGCTGGCCGGGCGTGGTCGGCAACACCGATGAAATGCTGTTCGACCCGCAGTCGCTCACCGCATTCGCGAGCCAGTCGCCCGCGATGCAGCCGTTGCTCCCGGTGATCGAAGAGATGGCGGCGGCGACGCGCGCGGCGCTGGGGGAAGAAAGAATCGCGTGGCTGAGCACGCTGCCGCGGAAACAGGTTGCGGGTCCGGTGGCCTTGGTCCACGCGAGTCCCGATAGCTGCTGGCGATCGCCGGGGCAGGCGGCGGGCGATCAGGAGCTCGAATCGACTTACGCGCCGCTGGAACACCCGGTGATCGTCTATGGCCACATCCATCATTCGTTCATCCGCACGGTACGCGCCAGGACCATTGTGAACAGCGGCAGCGTGAGCCTGTCGCATGACGGCGACCGTCGCGCGTCGTATGTGCTGATCGACGACGGCGTGGCGAGGATCCGTCGGGTGGAATACGACGTCGATCGCGAGTTGAAGGCTCTTGCCGATGCCGGCGGTCCGCACTGGCAGTGGATGGCGAAGATTTTAGAGACCGCCCGTCCGCAGATGCCGTAGTTCATAGCGCAGGTCGGCGACCTGCCCCTTGTATGCCGGGCGCTCCTGTCTTTTGAGACTGCAGATGGGTCGAGGGCTGAGCGCTCCCTGTGGTCGCCGCTCCTGGCCAGGTTACATTGTCCCAAGCTACGCCGGCAGGTCGACTTCGATTTCCCGAACCATTGATGTCGGAGAGCGATCGGAGTTCAGGCTCTCCCAATAAAGCCGAACTGCTTTCTTTGCACGCAATGTGACTTCGTCGATCGAGACACCGGTCACGAGAATCGTGGGGAGTTCAGGAATATAGGCGCTGTAGCTATTGGCTTCGCCTTCGATGACTAACGAGTAGGTTCGAGTCATTCCTCAGTTTCCTTCATTCCAGTCTGCCGCAAAATCGCGCGGTAAGTGCCGGGGCGCACGTCTGCTCCCAGTTTGCCAGATACCACTGTAATTCGTCCGTCCGTGCTGCGGAACAGGCGGTGATCGCCCGACATACGGACCTGCCGCCATCCGGCTCTCTCAAGCACTTTGATGACTTCGCGGACCTTGAGCGGCACGACCTACAACGTCGCGATGCATTCGATTTCGACGCGGACGTCGCGAGGGAGACGGGCGGCTTCCACGGTCGAACGCGCCGGGGCGTTTTCCGAAAAATAGCGGGCGTAGACTTCGTTCATCTTCGCGAATTCGCCCATATCCTTGATGAATACGGTCGTTTTCACTACGTTCGCGATGGAGGAACCGCTCGCCTCCAGCAGGCCTTTCAGATTCTTGAGCACCAGCTCGGCTTGGGCGACGATGTCGCCTTCGATCAACTGATTGGTCGCGGGATCGATGGCAATCTGTCCGCTCAGGAACACGAATCCGTTGGCGGTGACCGCCTGCGAATAGGGGCCGATCGCCTTGGGGGCGTGGTCCGTGGAAATGATCTGTTTCATTTTTCTCCTTTTTGAAATTCGAGCGTGCCGACCAGGTCGGCGACGCTGGGAATATTTTCCTGTTCCAGAAATTGATCCAGCTCGCGGGCAATGCGCTGCGGAGCGGCGGGGTCCCAGAAATTCGCGGTCCCGACCTCCACGGCGCTCGCTCCGGCGATCAGAAATTCGGCGGCGTCGATGCCGTTCGCGATCCCGCCGAGCCCGATCACCGGAATCTTCACCGCGCGCGCCGCTTCATAGACCATGCGCAGCGCGATCGGTTTGATGGCGGGGCCGGAGAGACCGGCGAATCCCGCGCCGATGCGGGGCCGGCGGGTATGGGCGTCGATCGCCAGGGCCACGAAGGTGTTTACCAGGGAGATGGCGTCGGCTCCGGCTTCGGCAGCGGCTTGGGCCAGCGGCTCGATGCGGGCCACGTTGGGCGATAGTTTGACGATCAAGGGACGGCGGGCGATTTTGCGCACCGCGCCCACCACTTCGGCCAGCAGCGCCGGGTCGCTCGAAAAGAAAATCCCGCCGTGCTTGGTGTTGGGGCAAGAAATGTTCAGCTCATAGCCGGCCAAGCCTTCGGCGTCGTTGAGAACGCGCGTCACTTCCACATAATCGTCCACTGAATATCCGAAAACGTTGGCGAAAATGGCGGTATCGATCGCGCGAAGAGCCGGCAATTTCTGCTCGACGAAGGCCCGGACGCCGATATTCTGCAAGCCGATGGAGTTGAGCATCCCGGCTTCGGTCTCATAGAGGCGCGGCGGAGGATTGCCGTCCATCGGCTCGCGCGACAGGCCCTTGACTATGATGCCGCCGATGGCGCCGAGGTCCGCGACGCTCTGGAATTCGACTCCGTAGGCGTAGGTCCCGGACGCGGCGAGCACCGGATTTTTCAGGGAAATGCCGCACACCGAAGTGGCCAGGCGAGAGGACATTTTGTTAGTCAGGATAGCAGGGCGGGGCACCCCTAGAAAGGCTTTAGAAATCAGGGCCGATAAACCAGAGAATCCCTTGAGCTAAAAGCGAATACGACCGGGTACTAAGGTGTCCCTCCGATGGTGGCAGGGGGAGAAACAGCGCACCATTAAATCGTGGAAGACCACCTGGGCGAATCACGACCGCCGAAGTTCCGATCTCTATCGTCGAAGTTCTCTATTTTCACCGGAGTACTGGTGTTGTGGGTCGTCGTGACGATCCTGGGTTTTGACGTCCGCCAGCATAGCTTCGATTTCACTAAAGGCATTGTTTTGTGCGTGGTAGTGGTGATCGTCGCGGCCGCGATCTCGCGCTTCACCATGCGGCTGCTGGCGCGGCCATTGTCGCTGCTGCAGGACGGTATCACCGGGGTACGTCAAGGGCGGTTCGAGCCGATTCAGGTGAGCCGCACCGGCGATGAGATCGAGTACCTGGGCGAGAGCTTCAACCGGATGATCGAGGCGCTGGCGATCTCAAAGGAAGAAATCCGGCGGCATCAGGAATTGCTGGAAGATCGCATCCGGCAGCGCACGCAGGAACTGGAAAAGGCGATGCACGGCGCGCTCGCCGCGAGTCAGGCCAAGAGCGAATTTCTGGCCAACATGTCGCACGAGCTGCGCACGCCGATGAACGGGCTGCTGGGCATGCTGGACCTGGTGCTCGACAGCAGCCTGAACGGCGAGCAGCGAGAGCAGCTGGATACCGCGCAACGCTGCGCGTATTCGCTGCTGGGACTGCTGAACGACATTCTGGATCTATCGAAGATCGAAGCGGGCAAGATGCTGCTGGAGCGGATTCCGTTCAACGCGCGAACGGTGTTGAAGGACTGCGTGAATTCGCAGGCGGCGAAGGCGTCGCAGAAGAAGATCGAGCTGCGTTTCGAATCGGATCCGGCGGCGAATCTGGAACTGCTGGGCGATCCGCTGCGGGTGCGGCAGATTCTGGCGAACCTGCTGTCGAACGCGATCAAGTTCACGGAGCGCGGCTGGGTGCAGGCGTCGGTGAGTTCGAAGCCGCGCGGCGATGGGCGGCTGGACGTACAAATCCAGGTAAGCGATACGGGAGCGGGCATTCCGGCCGATAAGCTGAACACGATTTTCGATAAGTTCACGCAGGCCGATGGAAGTATCAGCAGGAAGTACGGCGGGACGGGATTGGGGTTAGCGATCACGCGGAGGTTGGTGGAGATGCATGGCGGCAATATTCAGGTGGAAAGCCAGGTAGGAAAGGGCAGCACGTTCACCGTGAAGCTGTCCTGCGAGGCGGCCCCGCCTAACGCTCTGACGCCGGCGCCGTCGCGCGAGACGTCCGCTCCGGCCACGGCCCCGGCGCCCAACGCGCGGCTGCTGCTGGTGGAAGACAACCTGGTGAATCAAAAAGTGGTGCTGGCGATCCTGCGCAAAAAGGGATTCCAGATCGAGGTGGCCAACGACGGTCGCGAGGCCATCAACAAGCTGGAAGCGCCGGCGGCGAATTACGACCTGATCCTGATGGACGTGCAGATGCCGGTGCTGGACGGGCTGGAAGCGACGCGCATGCTGCGGCGTAATCCGCGATGGGAGGCGATTCCGATTATCGCCATGACAGCGCACGCCATGAACGGCGATCGCGAACGGTGCCTGCAGGCGGGCATGGACGCTTATATTTCGAAGCCGGTGCAGCCGGCGCATCTGATCGCGACGATCGAGAAGCATCTGGCGGCGCGCGCCAGCGAACAGGCCACGCCGAAGACCAGCGCGATCGACCGCGTGCTGACGGATCGTCTGATGCAAAGCGATTCGGGGCTGATGACCGACATGCTGCACCTGTTCCTGCAACTGGCTCCGGACCGGTTGAAGAAGCTGGAAAACGCCGCGGTGATCGCGGATTCGGGAACGCTGAAGCAGGAAGCGAAGATGATCGGCGCGGCAGCGGATCAACTGGCATCGCGCGGGTTGGGCGAGTGCGCGCGGAGAATCGAACAAGCGGCATCGCGCGGAGATTTCGATCAGGTGCGGATGGATTTGCAGACACTACGGCAGGAGATCCGGTCGCTGGAGACACTTACCGCGTAGCAAGTGGCCAGTGGTCCGTGGCCAGTGGCCGGTTTCAAACCAGCCACCGGACAGGATCACGAATTAATCACGGCGCGCCATGAGTGACTGGGTGGATTTCGGACCTGCTGCGGCCGCAAGCTTTCTGCCGAACCCGTATTCGCGCCGTCACGCGCGATACTTACTCCCGATTCGAGAATACGCCGGCGTCCGAAACATCGATGCGCGTGGAAGCGCGAAGTGGTGCAGCGACGACAGATAAAGAAATAAAAGACAGCGTGGCGGCGCGGCGGATCTAAAATACGCGGCGCTTGAGGCGGTCGACGGCGAATTTCGCGGTGTCGGCGACGGCCATAACGGTCATCACGCCGGCCTGGACGGGATCGGTGACCACCAGATCCGCGGCGTCGGGGACGCTGCCGGCCATGTTCAGACTGACGACGAGCAGGCCTTGCGCGCGGACGTCGCGGACGGCTTGTTCAATCTCGCCCCCCATGAGCGATCCGGCGAGGACCAGAGCTTTGACGCGCGGCAGGCGGGCGGCGGCGCGGACTGCGGCGGCAAGCTGCTGTTCGCCGACCAGAGGGATGGTGTCGACGGAGATGTGCTCGCCGCGGATGTTGTGGCGATCGGCTTCGATGATGGCGCCGAGGGCGACCTGTCCCACTTGCGCTCCACCGCCCATGACGATGATGCGTTTCCCGTAGATCCGCTCCATGGTGGGTACGTTGGAGGCGCTGCGGACGGCGGCGAGCGCGTTGAGCGCGACGGTCATGAGCGGGGCATCGGGGACTTCGATTTCAAAATAGATGCGGACTTCGTCCGCTTTTTGTTCGACGATTTCGACGCTCAGAATATTTCCATGATGAGCGGCGATGACGCCGGTAAGCTCATGCAAGACGCCTTCGCCGGAGCGGGCAACGATCTCGATTCCCGTTTTCACGAGATCTCATACTTTCGCAGGATTTCCGGCCAGCGGCCTTGCGCTTCGAGGAGCAATTCGCAGACTTCGCGGATGGCTCCCGATCCGCCGGAGGCGGCGGTGGTGTAATGCGCGGAGCGCTTCACTTCCGGGCGGGCGTTGGCGGTGGCGATGCCGAAACCGACGCGGCGCATGACGACGACGTCGGTAAGGTCGTCGCCGGCATAGGCGATGTTTTCGGGGGCGATTTTGCTTTTCGCGAGAATTTCCTCGATGATCGGAATTTTTTCGTGATGGCCCTGATAGACGTAAGTCATGCCGACCTGGCGGGCGCGTTCCTCGGTGGCGGGCGAGACGCGGCCGCTGATGACGCCGGTCTGAATATCGAACCAGGTTAACCAGCGGAGCGCGATGCCGTCCTGAGAGTCGAAGAGTTTGGTCTCGAATATCTTGCCATCGGGGCCGGGGACGTTGATGAGATGGCCGTCGGTGAGGACGCCGTCGACGTCCATCAGGAGAAGCTTGATTTTGGCGGCGCGGGCCAGGACTTCAGGGGACATGAAGCTTTATTGGAACACGATGGCGCGGACATTTGCGTCCGGCTGGGCCATCGCTTATTCTGAGATCGATGAAAGTCGATCTCACCCCCGATCAAATGGCGTTTGTCCGGATGGCGGTGGAGAGCGGGCGTCTGCGGGATGAAAACGACGCCGTTCGCGAGGCGATGGCTCTATGGGAAGAGCGGGAGCGCGCCCGGATGGAGATCATGGTCGCGGTGGATCGCGCTGAGGCTTCGCTCGCCCACGGGGCCGGCCGCGCGGTTACTGAGGAATCACTTCGCGACGTGGCTTCTGAAGTTAAGGCGCGGGGACGCGCGCGACTTTCCGCGAAGCCGCCTTCCGTCAGCTGATGGCTCACGTTCTCGCGCCGGAAGTGGTTGCCGAGCTTGACGACATCTGGTGGTATATCGCGACGAAAAGCGGAAACGTCGAGACGGCTGATCGAGTCATCGACTCCATTACGGACCGATTTCTTCTACTGGCGAGATATCCATTTCTGGGACGGCGCCGCGATCACGATTTGAGAGCAGGCTTGCGTAGTTTCGTCGCAGGCGAGTATGTGATCATCTATCGGCCGGAAGACGACGTAAAGATTCTCCACGTGGTGCGCGGCAGCCGGAATTTGGAGGCGCTTTTCCGATCTGAGCAGCTTGAAAATCCCTCGGCGCTCATTGTCCCTTATTCTGATCACGCAGAGTTTTGGCCGTCAAAGGAAGCTGGTTACGGCAGCGGGATCGTGTCGGCTTTCAGCTCCGGGGCGTGAACCGGGAGGCGGCGGGCTTTGGTCGATTGTTCGAAGCTGTAGCCTAGCGACAGTAATTTTTGTTCGCTGAAGGCGGGGCCGAAAAAGGAGATGCCTACGGGCAGGCGGTCGCCGGTGAAGCCGGCGGGGACGATGAGATCGGGGAAGCCGGTCAGGTTGGCGATGTTGGTGGCGGATTCGCGGCCACCGCCGGCGGGGGCGATGGGGGCGTCCAGTTTCGCGGGGCGAACGGGCGAAGTGGGGTAGACGATGGCGTCGAGATTCTGCGATTCGAAAATTCCGAGAATCGCCGCGCGCACCATGGGGAGGCCGTAATCGCGGACGGAGGTGTAGTGAAAATCCTCGAGCGTGCCGCTGGCGGCTTCGCGTTTGAACAGAGACCAGCGGCTGGGATTGGGGGCGGCGCCGTCGGGGCGAAGGGAGCGGAACTGCTCGGCTCGCGCGATCATTTCGTCCAGGCTCTTGGGATATTTGGGGCCGAGGGTGGCGAGATACTGCTTGATCTGCACCACGAATTCGGGATAGCGAATCGCATTGTAGAATTCGCCTTTCACTTCGAGCAGCCATTTCGGATAGTGCACGTCGACGACGGTGGCCCCGGCGCGGCGCATGGCGTCGACGGAGGAATCGACGACCCAATCGACGTCGGGATCGGCGCCGATGAAATCGCGGGCGACGCCGATGCGGGCTCCTTGCAAGGCGTGGACATCGAGATGAGAAGTGTAATCGGTCGCGAATTTTCCCTCGCTCTTTTTGGTGGCGGCGTCGGCGGGATCGAGTCCGGTCATGACGCCGAGGGCGGCGGCGACATCGTACACATTGCGCGCCATGGGGCCTCCGGTATCGAAGGTAAGGGCGAGAGGAATGATGCCGTCGCGGCTGAGCAGGCCGTGGGTGGGTTTCAAACCGACGATGCCGTTGGCGGTGGACGGGCCGCGGATGGAGCCGCCGGTATCGGTGCCCATGCCGAGGGGGGCGTAGGCCGCGGCGACGGCGACGCCGACTCCACCGGACGATCCGGAGGGAGTGCGGGAGAGGTCGTGAGGATTATGAGACTGGCCGCCGAGGGAACTGTACGCTCCGGCGGAGGCGAATTCGGACATATTGACCTTGGCGAGGATGATGGCGCCGGCGTCGCGAAGTTTCTTGACCAGGAAGGCGTCGGCGGGAGGGATCGAGCCTTCGAGCAGCACGGATCCGCCGGTGGTGGGCATGTCGGCGGTGTTGTAGTTGTCCTTTAAGGACGACCGGGATTCCGTGCAGAGGGGATCGCGGACCTTTGGCTTTGCGTTCGGCGTCGAGGGCGCGCGCGGTTTCGAGGGCCTTGGGGTTGAGGGCCATGACGGCGTGCAGATGAGGTCCCTGATTATCGTAGGCGCGGATGCGGGCGAGGCAGATCTCGACCAGTTTTTCCGAGGTGAGGGCGCCGGATTGGAAGGCGGCATCGAGATCGGCGATGGAGGCGTTATCGAGGTCGAGGGTTTTGGGGGCGGCGGAAGCGAGCGCCGCGCAGAAGACAAGAGAGAAGAACAGCCGTCGCCGATGGAGCATTCTGGTTTCCTTTAAAGAAGATGAAAGCAGCGAACAGGGCGAATGGCAACGAGGCTAAGGGGACATTGTAGCATCGCGGGTCAGGAATAGAGCTTGGTGAAGAGGGCGTGCTGATCGGCAAGGAGGCGGTCGTAGGCGGCGCGATGTTCGGCGCGAGGATCGAAGGTGGCGCCGAAAGAAGCGGGGAGCGCGTTGAGGTGGGCGATGGCGCCGATTTGTTCGAGGGCCCACAGCGCTGCTCCGCGGCAGGTGGCTTCGGGTTCGGTGCATTGGGTGAGAGGGCGGCCCACGGCGTCGGCCATCATCTGGGTCCAGGCGGGAGATTTGAGCAGGCCGCCGCCGGAGGCGATCACTTCCTTAGGAGGACCGATGCGATCGGCCAGGAGATCGTCGATCTCGCGGAAGCGGAGGGAAACGGATTCGAGCGAGGCGCGGAAGATATCGAAAGGCTCGGTGGAGAAGCTGAGGCCGGCGATGGCGGCGCGGAGGTCGGAACGCCAGTAGGGGGAGCGCTCGCCGGAGAAAAAGGGGAGCATGGTCAGGCCGTGCGTGCCGGGCTTGCTCGAGTCGAGGCGGGCTTCGAGGTCCTTGGGGAGGGCGAGGGTGCGTTTCAGCCAGGCGAAGACGTCGCCTCCGTTGGAGAGGGCGCCGCCGATGACGAAGCGTTTCTTGTCGACGCGATAGCACCACAGGCCGTCGGGGATTTCGACATGATCGGCTTCGAGGACCACGCGCATGGCGCCGGTGGTGCCGACCATTAGCGAGAATCGATCGGGAGTGATGCAGCCGGAGCCGAGATTGTCGCAGGCTCCATCGCCGAGGGCGGGGAACCAGGGGACGTTGTGGAACGACGGCCACAGTTTGGCGAAGTCAGGAAGAAGCTCGCGAGCGGGCTGGTCGAAGCTCGCGGCGTCGGGGAGCTGGTCGCGACGGATGCCGCTGGCGGCGAGGGTTTCGTCGTCGTAATCGTTTTTATTTTGATCCCACAGGCCGGTGGCGGAGATCATCGACGTGGAGACGCGGGCGCGTCCGAACAATTTCTCGAACAGGAATTCGGGGAAGGAGAGCCAGCGCTTCGTTGCCGCGAATCCCGCGGATTTGTTTTTCGCGAGCCATAACAGCTTCGCGGGCCAATAGCTCGAATGCGGAACGCATCCGGTGCGCGCGTGAGTATTAGGCACGCGAGAGACCTCGGAGTCGGCGCGGGTGTCCAGCAAATGAAGGATGGGGAGGGTGGGGCGGCCGTTTTCATCAACGCCGAGAAAGCTGTGCCAGAAGGCGTCGGAGGCGACGGCGGCGATGCGGAGTCCGTCGGCGTGAACCTGGCGATGGAGCTCGTCGAAACAGTCGATGGCGAGATCGGCAAGCTTTTCGGGATCGATTTCGACGCCGCCGCCGGGAGTGCGATTGGGCTCGTAGGCGAGGCGGGCGCCGTAGCCTTCGACCTGGCGGGCTTCGGCGTCGAACAGGAGGGTTCGGACGGAGGAACTGCCGACGTCGAGACTTACAATGTAGTCTGTGCTGGAGTGGGTGCTCAAGACTATTTCACGGTATCGCATGCTGCCCGAGGGCTGCCGGGTGGTGGCGGCAGTATCGGGGGGGGCGGATTCGGTCTGCTTGCTGCACGTGCTGCGAGAAGTAGGGGCGAGCGTGACCGGGGTCGCGCATTTTAATCACAAGTGGCGGGGGGAAGCGTCGGAAGAAGACGAGCGGTTCGTGGCGGCGATGGCGTCGTGGATGGGGCTGGCGTTCTTTCGGGCGGAGATGCGCGGGGAGGAGCAAGGGGACAATCTGGAGCAGGGGGCGCGGCGGGCGCGGCGGTCTTTTTTTCAGGGGCTGATCCGGGATGGAGTTTGCGATCGGGTGGCGCTGGGGCATACGCGGGACGATCAGGCGGAGACGGTGTTGTTTCGGGTGCTCAGGGGATCGGGGCTGACGGGGTTGGCGGGGATTCATCCGGTGAGCGACGGGTTGATCCGGCCGCTGATCGGTGTGCGGCGCAGCGAAGTCGAGGAATATTTACGGGCGCGTAACGTGAAATGGCGGGAGGATGTCAGCAATCGCGAGACTCGGTTCGCGCGGAACAGGATTCGTCATGAATTGATGCCGCAACTGGCACGGGATTGGAATCCGGGGATCGTGGATGCGCTGGCGAATCTAGCGGACCTCGCTTATGAGGAGGAGCGCCGCTGGGATCTCTCGCTGGAGGCGGTGGAAACGGTTCGACTGGAACCGGGCGACCGGGCGCTGGCGCGGCGTCAGATCCGGAGGGCGATCCGGGCGGCGAAGGGCGATTTGCGCGGGATCGAGTTCCAGCACGTTGAAAGCGTGATCGACATGAAAGGCTCCCGGGTGACGCTGCCGGGGGTGGAGGCGGTGCGGTCTTTCGATCGGATACGGTTTCGGAGGTCCGGTCCCAAGGCGGCGATTCCGGCGATAGAGGTAACGTTCCAGGGACTTACCCGGCCCCGGACGGGGCGTCCGAAATCCGCCTGGAACCCTGTGATAACCTGGAACTGGAGTTACCCGCCCCAATCGTGCTGCGCGGGTGGAGACCTGGTGACCACTACCGTCCGGTGGGCAAATCACGCGACCAAAAGCTCACGAAAATGTTTCAAAACGCGCGGGTGCCCTCCTGGGAGCGTCATTTCTGGCCGATTTTGGAATGTGACGGTAAAATCCTGTGGGCCAGAGGGTTTGGAGCGGCCGACGAATTCGCCGCGCTCCGGGTTTCGGAGACACATGGCTGAATCGCCGGCTCATGTTTCAGCGTCTTTAGTAGCACAGAGGGCGTTTGGCGCCCGGATTTGTGCGCGGGATAGAGTAGCAAGCAGTGGGAGATGTTCATGAATTCAAGTGTTCGAAACGCAGTCCTGTGGCTGATCATATTTTGCCTGGTGGTGCTGGTTTGGCTCGTCTTTCGAGGGAGCAAGCCGCCCGGGGCGCAGCCCAAGTTCTCTGACCTGGTCCAGCAGGTGGACGACGGCAAGGTGGACAGCGTATCGCTGAACAGCACCACCGGCGACATCAACGGGAAATACAAGAATGGCGACGAATTTCATTCGGTCATTCTGACCAATTACAACGATTTCACGAAGCTCCTGCTCGACAAGCACGTATCGGTGAAGGTGGAAAAGGACAACGGCGGGAACTGGGTATCGATCCTGGTGAACGCGATTCCTTTCGTGCTGCTGCTCGGGTTCTGGATTTTCATGATGCGGCAGATGCAATCGGGCGGGAACAAGGCGCTGAGCTTCGGGAAGAGCCGCGCGCGATTGCATTCCTCACAGCAGAAGAAGGTGACGTTTAAAGACGTCGCCGGCGTCGAGGAAGCCAAGGAAGAATTGCAGGAGATTATCGAATTTCTGCGGGAGCCGCAGAAGTTCCAGAAACTGGGCGGACGCATTCCGAAGGGCGTGCTGCTGATCGGATCGCCGGGAACGGGCAAGACGCTGCTGGCTCGCGCGATTGCGGGCGAAGCGAATGTGCCGTTCTTCTCCATCTCCGGCTCGGACTTCGTCGAAATGTTCGTGGGCGTCGGCGCGAGCCGCGTGCGCGATCTGTTCGAGCAGGGCAAGAAGAACGCGCCCTGCATCGTCTTTATCGATGAAATCGACGCGGTGGGCCGTCATCGCGGAGCGGGGCTGGGCGGCGGTCACGATGAGCGCGAACAGACGCTGAATCAGTTGCTGGTCGAGATGGACGGGTTCGAGTCGAACGAAGGCGTCATACTGGTTGCCGCGACGAACCGGCCGGACGTGCTGGATCCGGCGCTGCTGCGGCCGGGTCGATTTGACCGGCGAGTGGTCGTGGGGCGGCCGGATGTGAAGGGCCGGGAGCAGATCCTGAAGGTCCACACCAAGAAGACTCCGCTATCGGACGACGTGGACTTGACCACCATCGCGCGCGGGACGCCGGGATTCGCGGGCGCGGATCTGGCGAATCTGGTGAATGAAGCGGCGCTGATCGCGGCGCGGCAGAATCGCAAAGTGGTGACGCAGTTCGATTTCGAGGTCGCGAAAGATAAAGTGATGATGGGCGTGGAGCGTAAGAGCCTGATCATCAGCGACGAAGAGAAGCGCAACACGGCGTTCCATGAAGCGGGGCATGCGCTGATCGCGGCGCTGATTCCGGAAGCCGATCCGGTGCACAAAGTGACGATCATCCCGCGCGGCATGGCGCTGGGGTTGACGCAGCAACTGCCGCTCGACGACAAGCACAGCTATAACAAGGTGTATCTCGAAGCGCAGCTGGCGATCCTGATGGGCGGCCGCATCGCGGAAGAGATCTTCATGAAGCAGATCACGACGGGCGCTGGCAACGATATCGAACGCGCGACGGATCTGGCTCGCAAGATGGTGTGCGAGTGGGGCATGAGCGAACTCGGTCCGCTGAGCTTCGGGAAGCGCGAAGAGCAGATCTTCCTGGGCCGTGAAATCGCCCAGCATCGCGATTTCAGCGAAGCAACGGCGATCCGCATCGACGAGCAGGTGAAGAAGCTCGCCGAGAACGGGTATAACCGGGCGCGGCAGATCATCGAACAGCATGCCGACGCGCTGGAGCGCATCGCGCTGGCGTTACTCGAACGCGAAGTGCTGGACGGCAGCGAAGTGAATCAGTTGATCGCAGGCAAGACGCTGGCGGCGTATCAGCCTCCTCCGCCGATGAATCCGCCGAGCGACGGGCAGCAGCAGGTGATTAAGCCGGAGACGGGACGTCGCGCGCCTGGGATGCTTGAGGGCGGTCCGCAGCCGGCATAATCGGAGCACAGACTTTTCGCGATCAAAGCGATATTTTTTTTCTTGACTTCTCCGATTTTTTCTCTTAAAAAGAACGAATCGGGGAGGGGTGATGAAACGTCGCCGGGCTTTTGCCGCATTGTCCTTTTCGTTGTTTGGCGCCGCGATGGTTTTGGCGCAAACGTCGACCAACTTTAACCTGAATCTGGCGCTCGGGAACGACGGCGGCGATACCTGGTCGCATACGCTTTTCCTGGGGCAGACCGGCTCGGTGGGATCGCTGGGCAATGCGACTCTGGTGATGACCGGCAACGCGGGGCCGATCGGCGATAGCGGCATCACGGGTCCCGTGCAGGTCACTTTCGAGCTTGCTTTTAATGCGCTGGACACGATTGCGATCAGTTTCACCGAAAGCGACCCAAATTTTGCGACGCCGACGACGGTCACAATGACGGGCGGCACGATCACCGGCGGCGCTGGAGCCTACGCTGGCGCGACGGGCTCGCTGGACCTGACTATCGTGAAGGACAGCGCCGGAGCGTTTTGGTCCACATCGACCACCAGCGGTTCCGGGACGCTGACGGTGGGAGGCAGCAGCACTCCGCTGACGCTGACCAAGTTTCGCGGCTGGTGCTGCGGCTGGGCGACGCGCGAGGAGGACTACTTCGCATCGTCACTCACTGGCACCGGGAACCTGGGAAATGGAACGGGTACGCTGAAGGCCTACTACTACAGCAACGCGCCGAACGGAACGCCCAGTGAGATCGGCACGGCGACCGTGAATTTCAATAGCACGGATTCAATCACTCTCGGATTCACTTTTACACCGGACAGTTCGGGCGCTCCACCGCCGACTTTTAGCGGCAACATTGTTGGCGGAACCGGAAAGTACGCGAACGCGATCGGGGGGATCAACTGGACCAACACTGCCAAAGGGTTCGGCGCGACCGGCACCATGACCACGAATCCGGGGCCCGAAATTACGCAAGTGAAGACCATCTACGGCGCTCCGCAGATCGCATTCAATACGTGGCTGGAGATTCACGGGCACAACCTGGTTCCGGACGACACTCCCTCGAGCGGCGTGGACTGGAGCAATGCTCCCGACTTTGTCAACGGCATGTTGCCGACACAACTCGGCCCGGTAGGCGTCGGGTTCGGCGGCGGTCTCTTGCCAGGATACATTTACTGGTATTGCAGCGCGAAAACGAACCCGAATTGCGCCGATGACCAGATCAACGTTCTGGCCCCGCTCATAGGGCTCAACGATTCCGGTCCGATGCCGGTATCGGTCCTGAGCAATGGCGTACCCATCGCCAGGACAGTGGCCTTCCGGGAGCGTTACTCGCCGGCTTTTCTTTCGTTCGATGCGAAGGGGCACATCGCCGCGCGGCACCTGGATTCGAGCCTGATGGCGCCGGCGAGCCTCTATCCTGGATCGAGCACGCCGGCCAAAGCGGGCGAAACGATTTCGTTGTATGGGACGGGCTTTGGTCCGCCTGTCGGCGTCGCGCTGGTGGATGGATCGTCAACGCAATCCGGCGACATATCCACGGCTGGGTTGTCGTGCTGGGTGTCCGGACTCAATGCGCCAGCGGTGGGCGCGTTGGCCAGCCCTGGACTTTATCAGATCAACCTCATGGTTCCGAAAAGTGTGCCGAGCGGGGATAATCCGCTGATCTGCATTTACAATTTTTTTCCGACGTGGCCGGGCGCGCTCATCGCCGTTCAGTAGCTGAGTCACGAAGTACGGCCGATTCGCGGTCCAATAGAAATGTGATTCCTTTGTTCCCGGTTTATTTGTTCGACGTCGACGGCACGCTGACCAATTCGGCGAGCGATATATGCGGGTCGGTACAGACGGTGCTGGTCGCGCGCGGACGTTCCGACGTCGACGATGCATTCCTGCGCCGCTACATCGGGCGGCATCTTTACGATTTGTTTTTCGATCTGGGTTATCCGATCGAGGAGCACGACGAGATGCTGGAGGAGTATCGGGCGATTTATAAAGGCCGCAAGCACTCGATGACGACGGTGTATCCGGGAGTCGCGGAGATGCTGAGCGCGCTGGGCGGGAAGAAATCCACGGCGACGACGAAGGGCACGCCGACCACTCGGCACGTGCTGGAACACTTCGGATTGATCGGCCATTTCGATCATGTGCAGGGGACGGACGGATTTCCCGCGAAGCCGGAGCCCGATGTGCTGTTCAAGTCGATTGAAGTTTTCGGGTGCAGGCCGGAGGATTGTTTGCTGATCGGCGACGCGGCGTCGGATATGGAGGCGGGTCGGCGCGCGGGGGTGAAGATCTGCGGGGTGCGTTATGGATATGGAGATCCGGCGGAGATGGCGAAGTGGGAGCCGGATTATTGGATCGACGATCCACGGGATCTGGTGAGATTATCGCGATGCCGATGAGAGTGCGCGAGGTGATTCGCCTGCTCGAAAAACATGGATGGGTGCAAATGCGATCCAGGGGCAGTCATCGACACTTCAAGCATCCCGCACAGCCGTCCGTGATTACGGTGCCGGGTACGGACGTGAGCGAACTCGCTCCAGGGACGCTGAACGTTATACTCAAGAAGGCAGGACTGAAATGAGCGCGAAACGTTATCCGGTGGTCATCGAACAAACGGGCACGGGTTACTCGGCGTACTCACCGGACGTTCCGGGATGCGCGGCTGTGGGTGGCACGGAGGAAGAAACGCGCCGGAATTTTCAGGATGCTCTGGTGGAGCATTTTCAGGCCATGCGTGAAGTCGGCGAACCCATCCCCGAGCCGCATACGTCGGTTGATTACGTCGAAGTCGCTGCCTAGTCCGCGGGCGGTGACTAAGTCGTGATCTAACGCTTCTGATCCTCGATTTTCACGCCGTCCGGCCTTGCAAAAAGCGTTGGGTCGAAAGGGACATGCCCCCATCCAGTGAACCAGAAGATCTCACCCTTATCGCCGCGGACCTGGGACACCAGCATTGGACGCTCAGGCGTTCCGTATGTGAATAGTGCGAGGCTTGTCGAGCTATCAACGTCCACTTTGTACAGTGTCGTTGACTTTTTCTGAAGAATCTGTCCGGGCAACATGTTAGCCAACGCCACAACGAGGCACGGAACCTTCTTAAGGAAGTTCATTGCTGTAACTCTATTACCGGAGCGTTCGGACGACTAACGAGCGGCGACAGATTGCGGCGGGACAGTGTCGCGATAGGCGATTTTCATAGGTCGTATCGGCGGGTTTGTCATCAAGTTTCGGTATACGGATAGACGAGGTAGTTGCGCGGGTCGCCGATGCTCCGTCTGATAGGGAGGCGGGGCGGCGCGCGGGGGTGAAGGTTGCGCGGTGCGGCTGGGTATGGAGACCCAGTGGAGATGAAATCTGGCGCGGTAATCGCGACCGGGTTCGGGGGATTCGGCGGACATTTCACGTTCATGGCTGCGTGCTTTGGCGATTTTGGACACGCAACGCAGGGGGCTTGCGGTCTACTTGCTCCGAACAAAGGGAATTGCGCACCAGCGAGTCGCGGTACGCGAATTGCGGATTGTTGGCGGAGGAGCGCCACAACTGGCGTCGAAGCCACATGACCATTGACAGCACGGTTACCAGAGTCGGCCCATCGGGGCGGTTCGAGTTGTTTGCCGGCGGAGGGATTGCGGCGCTATGGGTTTTTAGCGTCGGGGTGTTCATGATGGTGATCCCCGTGATCGGCTGGGTAGTGGGACCAGCGTTCATGATCACGGCCGCGGTGATTGCCGTGTTTCACCTGATCGGATTCTTCAAGAACACGGCGGCGTATACCGCGAGTTGCCCGTACTGCGGGGCGGCTACGATCGCGGGAGAACCGGGATCGACCGGGGAATGTTCCGCCTGCAAGCATCATTTCTCGCATCACGACAGTCACTTGTGGAAGACGGAATAGGCTCCGAATCACCTTGCGAGCCATTTTCGGGCGGGGCCGGCGGATTCGAAAATTCTGAAGTCGGCGCCGGCGTTTTCTTCGGTCATCAGGTCGTGGAAGCGTGTACTGAATTTCACGGTTCCGGGAGGGCACACGATCGCCAGGCGGATTCCATAATTCCGCAGCTTCTGGAGGACGGCACCGGCTTCGCGAGAACTCAAGTCAAAGAAATTCGCGGTGAGGTTGGGCGGAAAGAGCAGGGCTGCGGCGGCGCGATGGGAGAAGCATGCCTCGACCACGAGCGCGGCGTCATCCGCGGTGCGCATGAGGCACGAATCCGGTTCGGCTTCAAGGAAGCGCGCGCCGGGCGCGGCCACGATTTTCCAGTTCACGGTCAGCGGCCGGCGTCGCGATAGGCGATTTCGTAGGTGGTTTCGATGGGCTTTCCGTTGGCTTCGGCATAGGGATAGACGAAGTAATTGAGCGGGTCGCCTTGCTGCTTCGGCGCGAGGATCAGGTCGCGGCCCTTCGAAAATTCCACGCGATTCTCGTCGTGATGGCCGAAGAAATATTCGCGCTTGGTGGGATCTTTCGCGGCTTCCGATGCGTCGACGGGGACCCAGCCGATGCCCTTCGCATAGAATTCCGCCCAGCAATGATAGCCCGCGATTTTTCCTTCTCCGCGATCGGCGGGCAGCGGCAGGCCGATGGCGAAACGGGCGGGGATGCCCATGGCTCGCGAGTAGCCGATGAAGATGGCGTGGAAGTCGGTGCAGTTGCCGCGGCGCTCGGAGCAGGCGTAATAGATATCGCCGCGGCCCCAGCCTTTACCGGTCTTATCGTATTTGACGGTCGCGACGATGTGGTTGTAGATCGCGCGGGCCATCTCGAGATCGGTCTGGGCGTGGGCCTTCTGGACGACATCGCGGGCCCAGGCGCGGATCGTGTCGTCGAGGGGGACGAGGCGATCGGGCTTCAGATATTGGGCGAGGTCGGCGGCATCTTCATCGTGAGTGAGACGCGGGGCTCCGAACAATCGCGATTGAATATGTTCTTCGCGCGTCGCGTCGAAACTGAGAGTGACGGTGAGCGGGCCGGATTGGGGGTGATCGACGCGCTCATGCAGCATGGTGTTGCCGTGTGTCGAGGTCGCGATTTTATAGGGGTACGGCGAATCGATGCGGAGATTGCGGATCTGCTGGTAATCGTCGTCGTGGGGGACGGGGAGCCAGAGGTCGATGTGATCGGCGCCGGCGGGGATCTGTTTCACGATCGCTTTGTATTCGAGATGAAAGTTGCGCGAGCGCGGCTGCGGCTGAGTGGCATAAGTCGCGGCGGCGAACGCGAGGATGGAGATCGAGAGCAAGGCTGGCTTGAGGGTCATGGGATACACGAATCCTGTGGCTTCGGGCTGAAGCGGAATAGGGTGGCTAGCGATTTCGTGCCGGCGAACTGCCGGGCGCTGGGCGCGCTCATGGCGCACCTCGAGGCCGGATCAGCGGCGGAAAATCGCGAAGCACATCAGACAGCATATCGCCGATCGATGACGAACGTGTGACTTATCTAAAATAAAAGGCCGTATGAACAAACGTCCGCTCGCGGTGACGGTGGTGGGGTGGCTGTACATTGTTGTGGGGATCGGCGGGCTGGCCTCGCACGCGGGGGAATTCAAAATGCGCGATCTGTTGGAGGCCGACGTGATCGAGGCGGTGGCGGTTCAGTTTACGGCGATCGTCGCTGGAAGCTTTCTGCTGCGCGGGGAGAACTGGGCGCGGTGGCCTGGCGGTTGCGTGGATCGTGTTCCACGTCGCGCTGAGCGCGCTTCACGCATGGTCGCAATTCGCGGTTCACTTGCTGATCGCGGCCGGGATTACCTATCTGCTGTTCCGGCGGGATGCGGCGCGATACTTTGAAGCCAAGGCGACGAACTAGGATCGGCGGCCGTTGGTTGGGTCGCCTTCGGCGATCATCTGTTCGAGAACGCGCCGTTCGGGAACGCCGGGAACCACGCCCGTGACTTGAGCTTCGAGCACGATTTCATCGTGTTGATTTTTGAAACTCGCTTCGGCCTTGGCGCGATTGCGCTCGTCGATTTCGGTGATGACGAAGCGGCATTCGATGGTATCGCCGAAATAGACGGGCTTCCTGAATCGGAAATTCATCCCCGAGGCGAGCCAGCCGATCTGGCCGCCGATTTCGGTGAGCAGACCGCCGACGAGAAGGCCGTGACAAATCCGGCCTTGCATGTTTTTGGCGGTGGCGAAACGGTCGTCGAAATGGATTGGATTATAGTCTCCGCTGATCTGGGCGAAAGCGGCCGCGTCCTGTTCGGTGAAGCGGCGAGAGACGACGAATGCGTCGCCGGCGGTCAACCCCGCGCTTGCTTTTCTCCGGATGAACGACATCGGAGGCCTAGCTTAGCGCCTGGTCGAGATCGGCGATGATGTCGTCGGGGGCTTCGATGCCGATCGACAGGCGTACCAGATCGTCTCCGATGCCGAGGCGCTTGCGGTGCTTCGGCGAAAGATCGCGATGCGAGGCGATGGCGGGGTAAAGGGCCATGGTGTGGACGTCGCCGAGTGAAGTGGCGCGCACGATCATTTTCAGGGCGTCCATAAAGCGGAACACTTCTTCGCGCCCGGCCCCTTTCAGCTCGAAGGAGATCATCGCGCCGTAGAGGTTTTTCGGAAACAGCCGGGCGATGGTGGCGGCATCGGGATGGGCGGGGTCGCCGGTAAAATAGACGCGGCCCACGCGCGGCTGCGTCATGAGCCAGGAGGCTACTTTGGAGGCGTTCGCGCATTGACGCTCCATACGCAACCCGAGCGTCTTGACGCCGCGCATAGTGAGATAGCCCTCAAACGGGCTCATCACCGGGCCGATGGTGCGGGAAATGACTTTGACGCAATCGAAATGCGCTTGATCGGCGATGACGATTCCGCCGAGGACGTCGCCGTGACCCGCCAGGTACTTGGTCGCGCTGTGGACCGAGAGGGCGGCGCCCAGCTCGATCGGACGCAGCATCAGCGGGGTGGCAAAGGTGTTATCGACGATCAGGGACGCGCCGCCGCGCTTTCCGATTTCGGCGATCTTGTCCACCGCGCCGACACGCATCATGGGATTCGAAATCGTCTCCATGAGGATGGTGGCGGGTTTGACTTCGGCGACGGCGCGCTCGACCGCGGCGAGATCGCAGATGTCCACGTAGGATGTTTCGACGCCGAACGAGGCGAAGATATTCATCAGCGTATTGGTGGTCGCGCCGTAAAGAATGTTCGCGGCAAGGATGCGTTTCGGGCGATCGATCAGTGCGGATAAAACCGCCAGATGAATCGCGCTCATTCCCGACGAGCACGCGACCGCCCCGTATCCGCCCTCCAGATCGGTCACCAGTTCTTCCAGCGCGTTGGTGGTGGGATTATCGTAGCGCGCGTAGGACTGACCGGGTTCCAGGCGTCCCATAACGCGATCGAGCTGCTCCATCGAATCGTAGAAGAAGCTGGACGCCGTGACGATCGGAGTGGTCACCGGAATGTAGGTGCCCGGCTTTTTACGATCGCCCGAATGAATCAGTTTGCTTTCAAGTTTCATTGTCGTTTCCACCGGATGCCGTCTTTGGTGTCTTCGAGGATGATGCCTTGCGCGGCGAGCTCCTTACGGATTTCATCGGCGCGCGCGAAATTCTTCGATTTTTTCGCGGCGTTGCGTTCGGCGATCAATGTGTCGACCTCGGCATCGGAGAGACCGCCTACGGTGGCCGAAGGCTTCAGCACGTCGAAGACGGAGTCGAATCGCGCCAGAAAATCGAGGGCATCCTTGGCGTTACCCGTCAGAAAGTCGCCGGCATCCATGGCGCTGTTGGTGTCGCGAACGTATTCGAAGACGGCGGCGAGAGCGCCCGCGGTGTTGAGGTCGTCATCGAGGGCGGCTCTGAAGGATTCGATGGCGGCTTTAGTACGCTCGATTAATTTTTCGTTGGCGCCATCGGCGAATTTTCCGGTTTCCAGGCGCAGTTTATAGTTGCGCAGGCGATCGATGGAGGTCTGCGCGGCCTTAAGTCCGTCGAAAGTGAAGTTGAGTTTTTTGCGATACGGCACCGAAGCGAGCAGATAACGCACCGCTTCGGGCGCGTAGCCGAGGCCGATCAGGTCGCGCAGCGTATAAAAATTGCCGAGCGACTTCGACATCTTCTGGCCTTCGACGATCAAGTGCTCGGCGTGCAGCCAGAATCGCGCGAAGGGCTTGCCGGTGAGAGCTTCCGATTGCGCGATTTCGTTTTCATGATGGGGAAATGTCAGGTCGACGCCGCCGGTGTGGATGTCCAGCGTCTCGCCCAGGTACTTCATGGCCATCACGGAACATTCGATATGCCAACCGGGGCGGCCCGCGCCGAGCGGAGTTTCCCAGGCGGGCTCGGCGTCTTTCTTCGCCTTCCAGAGGACGAAATCGCGGGCGTCGGCTTTATCGTACTCATCGACGTCGACGCGGGCGCCGGCGCGGATGCCGGAAAAATCGTTATGCGAGAGCTTGCCGTAGGACGGAAAATTCGCGATGCGGTAATAGGTGCTGCCGTCGCTCAGATAGGTGAACCCCAGTTGGCCCAGTTTCTCGACAGCCTGCACCATTTCGTTGATATGGTCGGTGGCTTTGACCACGTACTCGGGCGTTTCCAGGCGCAGCGTCTTAGCGTCTTCAAGAAACGCGGCGGTATACACGGAGGTGTAATCGGCGAGCGATTTATGCTCGGCGGCGGCGTTGCGGATGATTTTATCCTCGACGTCGGTAATGTTCATTACGTGCTTGAGCGTGAAGCCGCGCGCGCGAAGCCATCGGCGAAGGATGTCCTGAAAGGTGAAGGTCCTCAAGTTTCCGATGTGGACGTAGTTGTAAACAGTGGGGCCGCAGGTATACATCCGGACTTCGTTGTCGTGAAGAGGGACGAATTCCTCCGCCTGTTGGGTCAGGGTGTTGTAGAACCGCAGGGCCATAATGGGGTAATTCTTTATGGTAGCAGCCGGGGGACCAGCTTCCGATTTTGGTGCACTTAGCGGAACCAGTGACTGGTAGGCGCGCGTCCGGCGCTATTTAGGCGCGCCGGCGGCGTAGAACTTCGGCGGATTCGCGGTGTCGCCGAAATCGAAACCGGTTACGTACGCGAGCTTCAGGATTTTTTCCATCTTCGGATAATCGATTTTGTCCGCGGTGTCGGTCACCTGGTGATAATCGGGATGGAAGCCGGTGAACCACCAGATGGCGGGGATGTTGTGCAGCAGCATCGGGTACTGATCGCTGCGGAACAGCACGTTCAGCACGGTGTCCTCGTCCCATTTGTAGCTGAGATGCAGGCCGACCAGTTCATTGGCGCGCACCACGGCGGCTCGATAATCCGGGCTGTATTTCGTCCCGATGATGTTCACTTCGTTCGAAGTATCGGGCGCGATGTCGATCAGGCCGTGAGTCTGATTGCTGTCCTTCTCATCGCGGCCGATCATGTCGAAATTGATTTGCGCGCGCGTGGTCTCGAGCGGACGCAGCGGATGTTCGGAATAATAATACGCGCCCAGCAGACCGCGCTCCTCCGCCGTGAACACGGCAAACACCAGCGACCGTTTCGGCTTCACCGGATTCATCCCGAAGGCGTGCGCCAGCGCGACGATGCCCACCGTGCCGGAGCCGTTGTCGTCCGCGCCGTGAAAGATCTGGCCGGTGATGGTCATGCCGTCGTGATCGGAGTGGGCGCTCAACAGAATCGTTTCGGCCTTGAGCGTGGGATCGCTGCCTTCCACCATGCCGACGACGTTCCAGGAAAGCTGGCGCTTGCTGGTCGCGCTGACGACGTGGAGTTCGGCTTGGTCGTCGCCGAGCGCGGCCGATTGGTTCGCGAGTTTCGCATCGATGGCCGATTGCAGCTCCGACGGCGATTTTCCGGTTGCGGCGAGCAGATCTTCGGCGACTTTCGCGCTCACGTTGAATACGGGGATGGAATCTTCGTCGGCGATCGCCTGGATCGGACGCGGCGTGCGGATCGCGCCCAGGTTCGCGCTGCGGGAATTATCGAGCGCTCCGCGCACGTGGCCTTTGGGATGATTCGGATCGGGAGCGACCAACAGCGCGACCGCTCCGTGCCGGCGCGCGATCATCATCTTGGCGCGGGGATTGGCATAACGGGTGTTGCCTTTGCCGTTGAAGACGGAATTTTCGTCGTCCTCCTGCGGCTCATGATTGAACACCAGCACGACTTTGCCGCGCGCGTCGATACCAGCGTAATCGTCGTAATGCAGCTCCGGCGCGGTGATGCCGAAGCCGGCGAACACGACGCTTCCTTTATAGGTGCCGTCGTTGGGATAATTGCCGGTCGCGTCGGGGGCATGCAGGATTTTTTCCTCCCCGTGCACGCGAATCTTCAGGAATGTCTGTTCGCGATCGGGTTTGTATTCGATCAGCGGGACGGGCTGAAGGTACGAGTCTCCGACCATGGGCTTCAATCCGGCTTTGGCGAATTCAGAAGCGATCCACTGAATGGCGACCTCCGAGCCAGGCTGAAGGGACATGCGTCCTTCGAGCGCGTCGGAAGAAAGAAACGTCAGATCGGCGCGCAGCGTGGAGGCTTTGATCGAATCGAGTCCGGGTTCGAGACGCGCCCGGTTTTGCGCGGTGAGCGTGAGCGCGATGAGGATGAGAGCGGATAGCCGGAGAAACTTCATTCGAAGAGTGTACACCGCTTTCACCATACGCGCGGTATCAACCGGTGCCGGATCGTCTTCCGATATGCTTCGTATCCCGGCAGGTGCTTCATCAGAAATCGTTCTTCATCGAAGATCCGCCAAGCCAGCGTCAATACCAGCAGCGGCGAAAGCAGCAGAGCCCAATAAGAGCCGAGCGCGAGTGGAGCCAGCAGCAGCATCACCAGCGCTCCCGCGTACATCGGATGGCGAACGATCGCATAGGGACCGGTGGAAACGACGCGCTGGCCTTGATTCACTTCGATGATCGACGAAGCGAAGCTGTTTTCCTGAAAGACGAGAAAAACAATGTAGTACCCTGCGGCTACCAGCGCATCGCTCGCCAGGACTAACGCCACAGGCACGCTGGACCAGTGAAATCGATGATCGAGTCCAGGAATCACCACTTGAAGAATGAATAGAATGCTGGTCAGACTCTGGATGATCTTTTGAACGGGTTCGCGCTCGGCGATCGGCCCACTCTTGCTCCGGCGCTCCACCAAGCCAGGGTCGTGTTTCAGGAAATAGCCGGTGAGTAGCGCCGCGGAACCGCAGAAGACAACACTATAGACCCAGGCTTGCCAGTAGTCCACGGTTCCCGCGGACACGAAGAGCAGAGTCCAGAGGATGAACAACAGCGCCGCCATTCCCAACCAGGCGCGTTTGGCGATAGTCTGCATTCGTGCTCCTCATACAATAGAGACGTGTTTCATTTCGAACTGCAAGCCGTTTGCCCGACCACTGGCGCGCGGGCGGGGATTCTTCATACCGCGCACGGCGATGTCGAGACTCCGGTGTTTATGCCCGTCGGCACGCAGGCGACGGTCAAAGGGATTCTGCCCCGCGAGCTCATCGACGATCTCGACGCGAAGATCATCCTGAGCAATACCTATCATCTATTTCTGCGGCCGGGGCATGAGACGATTCGCAAGCTCGGCGGGCTTCACAAATTCATGAACTGGCCCCGGGCGATTCTTACCGATTCCGGCGGATTTCAAGTCTTCAGTCTGAACAGCCTGCGCAAGATCACGGAAGAAGGCGTGCTGTTCCGCTCGCACCTGAACGGCGACCCGCACATGTTTACGCCGGAATCGACCATCGATGTCCAGGTCGCGCTCGGCAGCGACATCATGATGGTGCTCGATGAGTGCCTGGAATATCCGGCGAGCCATGAAGCGGCCCGCGTATCCACTGAGCGGACTCTTCGCTGGGCTCGATCGGCGTATCAATCATTATAAGGAGCGCTATAGCGACGGGATGCGCGCCTGTTTCCCGATCGTGCAGGGGTCGATGTACCAGGACCTGCGGCGTGCATTGCGCGGAAAAACTACTGGAACTCGACGCCGATGGTTACGCGATCGGCGGATTATCGGTCGGCGAGCCTCGGGCGTTGAGTCTTGAAATGGCGGAGATTACGGCGAAGCTGCTGCCTGCCGGACGGCCGCGTTACGTGATGGGCGTGGGCATGCCCGACGAACTGCCGCAGTACGTCGCCCGCGGCGTCGACATGATGGACTGCGTGCTGCCGTCGCGCAATGCCCGTAACGGCTACCTTTTTACGTCCACCGGGCGGGTGGTCATCAAACAGACGCAATATAAGGAGGATGCGCGGCCGGTGGACGAGGCGTGCCCGTGCTACACCTGCCAGAACTTTTCCCGGGCCTATCTGCGGCATCTTTTTCTGGCCGGAGAAATGACATTTTCGACTCTGGCGACGCTGCATAACCTGCGGCGGTACCTTGACATCATGCGGGAGATCAGGCAGGCTATATTACTTGGGAAGTTCCCTGAACTCCTGAGGTGCGTGTCTTCGCGCTTATCCGAAGACGTCCTCGGGTAAACGCACGGCGAGGTTGGCCGAGCCCGCGGATACAGACAAACGAAGCCCCAAACATGCACGCTTTCGCGTTTTTTCTTCAATCGCAACCCGCGACCGGCGCACCGAGCAGTCCGTTGGTCAGCTTTCTGCCCCTGATCTTTATCGTCGCGATCTTCTATTTTCTGGTGTTCATGCCCATGCAGCGGCAGAAGAAGCAGCAGGGCCAGATGCTCAAGGGCCTGCAAAGCGGCAATGAAGTACTGACCACCGGCGGGATCGTGGGTACTATCGTCAACATCAGCGGAGATACATCTGATCCTGCGCGTGAAGCCGGACAATATAAAATTACAGGTGGCGCGACAGCGCCGTGGCGAGCCTGGTGAAACCGGAAAATCCGAGGAAAAGAAGTAGGAACTCATGAAAAGCAATCTGAAATTCCGAGCGATCGCGATCGTGGCCGTTATCCTGGTCTGCGTCTACGGGATCATCGGCCTGCCGACATCGAAGGCGCGAGCTGCTCGACAACTTGAAGAACAACATCCGGCTCGGCCTCGACTTGAAGGGCGGCAGCCAGCTGATGCTGCAGGTGCAGCTTCAGGACGCGTTCAAAGCGGACGCCGACACCGTGATCCAGCGCCTGCAGGACGAGCTGCGCGAAGGCGTCCATCGATTATCCGATCGATGACCCGCAACGATCCGCAGACGCTCGAGACGCGGATAACGATTCAGATCAACGTCCGCGGCATCCCGGCCACCAAGGCGGGCGACTTCCGGACCATCTTCAATGATAATTTCAACTCCGCGTGGATTCTGACTCCGGTCGGGTCGACGGATTACCGGCTGACCATGAAGCAGAGCTACGCGTTGAAGCTGAAAGACGACACGCTCACCCAGACCATCAACACCATCGACAAGAAGATCAACGGACTGGGGCTTTCCGAATCGAGCGTCCAGAAGCGCGGCGGATCGAACAGCGAGGCGGAAATCCTGGTGCAGCTTCCCGGCGTCGACGATCCGGCGCGCGTGAAGCAGATTCTCCAGACCCAGGCCATGCTGGAACTGGACGAGGTGAAGGGCGGTCCGTTCTCCTCGCGCGAAGAAGCGCAGGCGAGCAATGGACGGCATCCTGCCGCTCGACTCGCAGATCGTCCGCAGCCTGGCGCGAAATGGCGCACCGCGTCGGAATTTTACATCCTGGCGCCGGACCCCGGTGGTGACTGGCCGCGATATTCGCGATGCCAAGCCGCAGCAGAACGCGCAGAACGGCGAGCTGGGAAACGTCGTTCGTCCTGACCCAGGACGCGGCCAAGCGTTTCGAGCGGTTCACCGGAGCCAACATCGGCAAGCCGCTGGCGATCGTGCTGGACAAGCTGGTGCTCAGCGCGCCGAGATTCAACGCAAGATCAGCGATAACGGCGTGATCACCGCTGGGCGGCCATGACGAGGCCGCGGATCTCGCGCTGAATCTGCGCGCCGGATCGCTGCCGGCGGGCATCGAGGTGCTGGAGGAGCGCACGGTCGGCGCATCGCTCGGCTCGGATTCGATCCGCGATGGACTGATCAGCGGCGTCGCCGGGGTCGCCGCGGTGGTTTTGGTGATGCTGATCTACTACCGGCGCAGCGGGATCAATGCGACGCTGGCGCTGGTCCTGAACGCGGTGATCCTGATGGCGGCGCTGAGCTATTTCGACGCGGTGCTGACGCTGCCGGGAATCGCCGGCGTGATTCTGACCATCGGTATGGCGGTCGATTCGAACGTGCTGATTTTTGAGCGCATCCGCGAGGAGCTGCGCGCCGGCAAAGCCGTCATGGCGGCCGTGGATGCGGGATTCAAGAAGGCGTTTCTGACCATTGTCGACACGCACGTGACCACGGTGGTGTCCTGCGCGTTCCTGTTCCTGTTCGGAACGGGGCCGGTGAAGGGCTTCGCGGTAACGCTGGTGATCGGCTTGATGGCGAATGTTTTTACCGCGGTGTTCGTTTCCAGGACCATCTTCGATTGGGAGCTGGGCAGGCAGAAGCAGGTGGTAACGCTTAGTATTTGAACGTTGTTTGAACTCCGCTAAGGTTTTGTGATACGTTAGGAGACCGCCGACGTGGCGAGTTGGACCGGTTCGACGTGAAAGTTTCCGGAGCGAGGCTCCGCGATGCGGGAACTTTAGGACGCCGGCCGGTGTCTGATAGACTACAGCCGGCAGTATAGGCTCAATGGAATTATTTAAGAACACAAATTTTGATTTTCTCGGCAAGAAGTGGCCGTTCATCGGCGCCTCGCTGGTGCTGACGGTGGCCGGGATTGATCAGTCTGGCGGTGAAGGGCGGTCCGAAGTACGGTATCGATTTTCACGGCGGCGCGCTGATGTACCTGCGGTTCAATCAGGAGCCTCCGGTGGCAGAAGATCCGCAAGGCGCTGAGCAGCAAGATTCGCGGTGAAATCTCCGTGCAGCAGGTCACCGGCAGCCCAGGAAGTGCTGAGTCGGCACCGAAATCGACGGACGAAAAGGAATTGAACGCCAACCGGCAGATCATCGAAGACACACTTCGTTCGACGTTCGGCGGACGCCAGCGGTAAGCTGGACGTGAACAACTCCTCGGCGGAGCAGCTTGCCGATCGCGTCTGCGCGATCCGCTGCTGCAGGCCGGCGTCGCCATGTCGGAGCAGGATCTGCAGGACGTGGTCAAGAGCATCGAGGACTTCCGCGGCATCGAACGGGCGGCATCCTGAAATCTTCGACGAGCTTTCCGCGCGTGAAGGGTGTGACGCCGCAGATGATCGCAGGCGTTGAAGAAGGCAGTGCGCGCTGGGGCCGTTCACGATTCTTTCGGCGGAGGTGGTCGGGCCCAAGATCGGCGCGGAGCTTGCGCCGGCAGGCGATTCTCGCGACGCTGTACGCGCTGGGCGGGATGCTGGTCTACATCGCGTTCCGGTTCGAGTGGATCTACGGAGTGGCGGCGGTGATCGCGGTATTTCACGACACGATCATCACGATCGGGCTGTTCTCGCTGTTCAACAAAGAGATCTCGCTGACGGTGGTGGCGGCGCTGCTGACCCTGGTCGGCTACTCGATGAACGACACGATCGTGGTGTTCGACCGGATTCGCGAGAACCTGAAGCTCATGCGGCGGGAGTAGCTCGAGACTCTGATCAACATCAGCGTCAATCAGACGCTTGAGCCGGACGGTGCTGACCAGCGGTCTGACGTTGCTGACGGCGCTGTCGCTGTTGCTGTTCGGCGGCGAGGTGCTGAACGGATTCTCGTTCGCGCTGGTGGTGGGAATCATCGTCGGAACGTATTCGTCGGTGTTTATCGCCAGTCCGATTCTGCTGTTCTGGCAGAACGTCGCTCGAAGCGAGAAAGAAGAGCAGCCCGCCGCCGGCGGCTACTCCGCGCAAGGAGCCGGTGGGGGCGCGCAAGGGCCGCAATCGGTGTGACCGTGTAGTGACGCGAGAGGTGTGCAGGCGAGATTGGAGACAAGAGAGGAAACGGGAGATGTTTGAGCAAACCTTCGTAGAGGCGAATAACAAGACCCGCAAAGGCGTCGACGGTGTTCGTGTCGTTCGTGATCCAGGTCGCCGTGATCATTGTCGTGATCCTGATTCCGCTGATCTATACGGACGTGTCTGCCGAAGGCGCAGCTGACCAGCTTGCTGACCGCGCCGCCGCCGCCTCCGCCGCCGCCTCCTCCGCCTCCGCCGCCGGCTGCTCCAAGATCGTGAAGGTTGCGCCGCGCCAGTTCGACGCCGGCCGCCTGATGGCTCCGAAGAGATTCCGAAAGACGTCGCGATGATTAAAGAAGACGATCTGCCGCCGCCTTCGATCGGCGGCGGGCGTGGTCGGCGGCGTGCCCGGCGGTGTTCCGGGCGGACTGCGGTGGCGCGATCGGTGGAATCGTCGGGCGGCGTCCGCGCGCCGCCGCCTCCGCCTCCTCCGGTGAAGGAAGCGCCGAAGCCAAGCGGCCGTCGCGCATCCGCGTCGGCGGCAACGTGCAGGCCGCCAATCTGATCAAGAAGGTGACGCCGCAGTATCCGCCGCTGGCCAAGCAGGCGCGCATTCAGGCGTACGGTGCGCTTCACCGCGATCATCGGCAAGGACGGAACGATTCAGAATCTGCAGCTGGTGAGCGGTCACCCGCTGCTGGTTCCGGCCGCGACCGAAGCGGTGAAGCAATGGGTTTACAAGCCGACGCTGCTGAACGGTGAGCCGGTGGAAGTGATCACTCAGATTGACGTCAACTTCACTTTGAGTCAGTAGTAGGTCTGTAGAAGGGGGACGCCATCAGGCGCTCGCTCTTCAATTTCAACTCGCAGGAGACAAACATGGTTTTACAGTTGCAGGTTTGGGCGTTCATGCTTCTTCAGGAAGCGGAGCGGCACCCGCCAGTTTCGACCCGCGTGCGATGTGGGGGCAGATGGGATGGGCCGCCCGCGCTCGTCGTGATCGCGCTGTTCATCATGTCGGCGTGGTCGATCGGCGTGATGATCGACCGCCTGATCGCTTACAATGGCGCACGCAAGCAGTCCCGCCAGTTCGCTCCGGCCGTGGCCGGCGCGCTGCGCGAAGGGCAAACTGGACGAAGCGATCAAGATCGCCGACCGTTTCAGCAAGAGCCACCTGGCCAAGGTCGTGGTGGCCGGGTTGCAGGAATTCCGCGCGCATCAGATGAGCTCGGAAATTTCGGGCGAAGAGATCGAAGCTTCGCGACGCGCTCTGGAACGCGCCGAAGCCATCGTGCACGCCGAGCTGAAGCGCGGCATCTCGACGCTGGCGACCATCGGTTCGACCGCTCCGTTCGTCGGACTGTTCGGCACGGTGGTCGGCATCATCAACGCGTTCAAGGGCATTTCGACCGAAAAGTCGACCGGTCTGGGCGCGGTGGCGGGCGGTATTTCGGAAGCGCTGGTCACCACCGCCGTCGGTCTGTTCGTGGCTATCCCGGCCGTCTGGATGTTCAACTACTTCACCAACCGCGTGGAAGCGTTCGACGTCGAGATGGGGAACTCCAGCTCCGAGCTGATCGACTACTTCCTGAAGCGGACGCCAGCGGGCCGGCGCGGGCAAGTAAGACAGCGGAACTGCTTCGCGAGTTGAAATTCGGCCGGACGCCGCGGTCGCCAAGCGGCGCCGGGCGAGTCCAGGCCTGGACGATTGAAGGAGCCGTTTATGGAGAAGAAGAAAGCACCCCCGGTGGTAACCGACATCAACGTCACGCCCATGGTGGACGTGATGCTGGTGCTGCTGATCATCTTCATGGTCATCACGCCGATGTTGACCAAGGGCGCAGACCGTGGAGAAGGTGGTCACCAAGAACGCCATCGCGATGCAGGCCGCCGATAAAGAAGACGCCATCCTGGTCGCGATCACGCGCGAACGGCCAGTTCTTCCTGAGCCCCGGAAACGCGCAGATCCACGTGGAGGATCTGCCCGGCAAGGTGCGCGATCTGCTGACCAACAAGCTGGACAAGACGGTCTACATCAAAGCCGATGCGCGCGCCAAGTACGAGGCGGTCGAGGACGTGGTCGACAATCTGCGCGCGGCGGGAGTCGACCAGATCGGTCTGCTCGACGGAGCAGAGACCGCACGATCAAGCCGACCAGGACGGCGCGCACCGGCGGCGGCGCCAACTCACGTAGCAGTTGATCGGATAGCGTAGCGTTGATCAAGAGAGCGATTAAGGAGAATTTGCTATGGCAATGAATGTGGGTGGCGGCGGCGGCGCGAAGTCCGATATCAACGTGACGCCGCTGATCGACGTGCTGCTGGTGCTGCTGATCATCTTCATGGTGATCACGCCCCTGACGCCGCACGGCCTGGACGTCGCTGGCGCCGCAGCCGCCGCCGCCCAATCAGCCGCCGCCCGATCCGAACCAGGATCGCACCGTGGTCATCGTGATCGACAAGGACAAGAGCCTCAAGCTCAACCAGGACCCGATCGAATGGGCCAAGCTGGGCGACCGTCTGGTGGAAATTTTCAAGACCCGCGCCGAGCGCGTGGTGTTCGTCAAGGGCGACCCGGATCTGGACTTCGAAACCGTGGCCAGGCGATCGACATCGCCAAGGGAGCGGACATCGACAAGATCGGTCTCATGACGCCGAAGATCGAAGCAGGGACGAGTAGAGGTTAGAGGAAACAGATCCGTATGCGCAAAGCAACTCGTCATGAGCGCGACTCGCCGGGTCGCCGTGCTGCTGGCTGGCCACCGGCTGCGACAAGCTGAAATCGCGCGACCAGCTGAACAAGGGCGTGCGCGCTTTCAAGAACGCCAAGTATGCCGACGCGTCGAGCATTTCAAGCAAGCCATCGCGCTCGATCCGGACAATCCCAACGCGCAGCTCTATCTGGCCACCGCGTACATGGCGCAGTGGATTCCGGGCGCCGATTCGCCGGAGAACATCGAAATGGCGAACAAGGCCAAGCGACGAGTTCCGAAGGTGTCTGCGAGAAGAGATCCGAACGACACGACGGCGCTGGCGTCGCTCGCCTCCCTGGCCTTACAACGAAGCCTCCTCGCTGCCGCCGGACCAGAAGCTGGCGAAGCTGGACGAAGCCGCCAAGTGGTATCAAGAAGCTGATCGAGGTGGATCCGAAGAACAAGGAAGCCTACTACAGCCTGGGCGTCATCGCCTGGGCGAAGTGGTATCCGCGCTGCATGACGGCGCGCGCTGAACCTGCACATGAAGCCCGAAGATCCCGGTCCCATCAAGGATAAGAAGGTCAAGGAAGAGCTGAAGGACGCAGTACAGCGCCGACCATCGACGAAGGTATCTCAGACCTGCAGAAGGCGCTGGACATCGACAAGGAATACGACGACGCGATGGCGTACATGAACCTTCTGATCCGCGAGCGCGCCGACCTGCTCGACGATCCCGACGAGTATAAGAAGCAGATCGAAATCGCCGACGGCTGGGTGCAGAAGGCGCTCGACACCAAGAAGCTGAAGCAGGCCCGCCAGCCCGCTAACAACGGCATCGCGGCGGAACCGGCGAAGTAATTCGCAGCAGGATTCGAACGCCATCCTTCGATGCGCGGTCATCCGCGCTCACGATTCGCGGCTCCGGCATCCTGGTTACACTGTTAGACTGCCATGCTGTCTAAACTCGACGCACGCCCGATGCCGTCCGGATTCGACTGCCAGGCAGTCCGTCGCCGAAGACGCCGATCCGGTCGAACCGCTTTTCCGCGAACTGGAAGCCCGCCTGCGCGAGCTTCGCCCCAACGAAGACCTGGCTCCGCTCGAAAAAGCCTATCGCTTCGCCGCCGAGCGCCATCAGGGCCAGAAGCGCGTCTCCGGCGAGCCCTACATGATCCATCCGCTGCTGGTGACGCGCCAGCTCGCCGAGATGCACATGGACATGGTGTGCCTGGAAACCGGCCTGCTGCACGACGTGGTGGAAGACACCACCGCGACGCTCGAGGAAATCCGCAAGAACTTCGGCGACGACGTCGCCCGCTGCGTCGACGGCGTCACCAAGCTGAGCAAGCTCAATCTCGCCTCGCGCGAGGAGCGCCAGGCCGAGAGCGTCCGCAAGATGCTGCTCGCCATGGTCAACGACATCCGCGTCGATCCTGGTGAAGCTGGCGGACCGGCTGCACAACATGCGCACGCTGGGCTCCCTGTCGCCGCGAAAAGCAGGAGCGCATCGCCCAGGAGACGCTGGAGATCTACGCGCCCATCGCGCACCGCCTCGGCATGGGCAAAATCCGCGGCGAGCTGGAGGATCTGGCGTTCCAGTACCTGGAGCCCGAAGCGTCCGCCGAGCTGCTCAAGGAGTTCGAAGCCGCGCGCGCCGCGAACGAGGCGTTCCTGAACGAGATCAAGCACACCGTGGAAGTGAACCTGGCGCGCGAAGGCATTCCGGCGCGCGTCGAGGCGCGCGTGAAGCGCGCCTATTCCGTCTTCCAGAAGCTGAAGCGGCAGAAGATCACGCTCGACCAGGTGTACGATCTGCTGGCCGTCCGCATCATCACCGATTCGGTGAAGAACTGCTACGCCGCGCTGGGCGTGATCCACAACGAGTGGCATCCGATTCCGGGCCGCATCAAGGATTTCATCGCGATTCCGCGGCCCAATCTGTACCAGTCGCTGCACACCTCGGTGATGGGCCCGGGCGGCCGCCACTTCGAAGTGCAGATCCGCACCGAGGAGATGCACCGCATCGCCGAAGAAGGCATCGCGGCGCACTGGAAATACAAGGAAGGCCGCGCGGGCGCCGGCGCGCAGACGATCAGCGCATCGCCTGGCTGCGGCAACTGGTCGAATGGCAGCGCGAAATGCGCGATCCGGGCGAGTTCATGTCCACGCTCAAGGTGGACCTGTACCCGGAAGAAGTCTACACGTTCACGCCGCGCGGCAAGGTGATCGTGCTGCCGCGCGACGCGACGCCGATCGATTTCGCCTACGCGATTCACTCCGACGTCGGCAACCGCTGCGTCGGCGCGAAGGTCAACGGCCGCATCGTGCCGCTGAAGTACGGCGCTGCGCAACGGCGACGTGGTGGAGATCCTGACGCAGGCCGGCCATCTGCCGAGCAAGGACTGGCTCGTCGCTGGTCAAGACGTCGCGGGCGCGCAACAAGATCAAGCACGTCATCAACACGACGGAGCGCGTCAAGGCCATCGAGATCGGCGAGAAGTATCTGGAGCGGAAGCGCGCCGGCTGGGCGTCGCAGATGACGCGGAGTCACCAAGGCGCAGATGGAAGCGGTCGCCGGCGAGTACGGCTACTCGAAGATCGAGGATCTGCACGCCGCGCTGGGCTACGGGAAATTTTCGGCGCGGCAGGTGCTGCAGAAGCTGGCGCCGGATCAGATTCCGCCGGAGCCGTCGCCCGAGCCCGCCGCCGCGCCCGCGCGCGCCACGGCGCCCGCGCCCGGCGATCAGGACCTGGTCATCAAGGTCAAGGGCATCGACGACCTGCTGGTCTATCGCGCCAAGTGCTGCAATCCGATCCGGGGCGAAGCGATCGTCGGCTACGTGACGCGCGGCAAGGGCGTCGCGGTGCATTCGCTGAACTGCACCAACGTGCAGAACCTGATGTACGAAGTGGAGCGCAAGATCGACGTCGAATGGGCGCGCAGCGACGTCGGCAGCCGTTCCCGGTGAAGATTGCTGGTCCACACCGAGGACCGCCCCGGCATGCTGAACCAGTTGACCACCGCGCTGTTCACCGAGCAGACCAACATCCGCAGCCTGGAAGCCCGCGCGCGACGACGCGCGCGCGACCGACGGCGCGATCATCGACATGACCGTCGAAGTGAAGGACAAGAAGCAACTGGAGCGCGTCGTCTCCGCGATCCGCCGCATCTCCGGCGTGCGCGACATCGAGAGAGTGAATCCATGACCAGCGATCGTCGCAGCGAGCCGGAACACATCGCGATTTCGAAATCGAAAGGCATCAAGATCGACTGGAAGGACGGGCATCACAGCGAGTACACGCTCGCCTATCTGCGCGACGAATGCCCCTGCGCCACCTGCACCGGCGCGCATGGCACGGAGCCGCAGAAGATCGAACTACTCCGCGCCGCCGAGCCCTTTCCAGATGTACAAGCCCGACGCTGAAGATGCTGAGCGTGGAAGCCGTGGGGAGCTACGCGATCCGCATCGACTGGTCCGACGGGCACAACACCGGCATTTACTCCTTCGATCATCTGCGCCGGATCTGCCCGTGCGCGGAGTGCAGCGAGTCCAGATAATCGCAACATTTCAGGTTTCCATAAATGGAAAAACGAATTTGGCGACAGAAACTACAAGAAGCCGTGCGATTCGTGGCCAAGGTAGTCGGTGGAGTAGCGACGCTTGCGTTCCTACTTGTCCCGTCACAGGCGACGGCGCGCTCCTGATGTGCGTCGCTGCACTCGTTGTTATACTCCGCGGCGGCGCTTTTGCGTGGGCGGAGCCCGATGTTGATCTGTCCGATCTGGATCTGTCATCGGTGGACGATAAGGGCTGACGGCAATCCGCAACGAATGCCGCGATTCCGTCGCATTCGGACTCCGTTCCTATGGATTGGCCTGCCAAACGACCCGCCGCCCACAATCGTCGCCACCGGACCGCCCCTGAACGTCCGCCCATGAAACGGCGAATTGCGGCTCTTCGAGAACGATTTGTTCACGTCGTAGGTCCATTCGCGATCGGTGGAAAAAATGGTGACGTCCGCGGGCGCGCCCGGCGCGAGCGTCCCGCGATCGATGCCCAGAATCCGCGCCGGACCCGTGGTGAACAACTCGACCAGCGCTTCAGGCCAATCTTCCCGGGATGCACCAGGTGTTCGAGCGCGACGCCGATCGCGGTTTCGAGGCCGAGAATCCCGAACGGGACACTTCTCGAACTCCTGCATCTTTTCGCTGCCGGGATGCGGAGCGTGATCGGTGGCGATGGCGTCGATCGCTCCGTTGACGACGCCCGTCGACCACCGCGTCCACGTCGCCATGCGACCGCAGCGGCGGCTTCATCTTGTAATTGCTGTCGTACGGAGCCATGTCGGTATCGGTCAGCGCGAAATGATGCGGCGTCGCCTCCGCCGTGACCTGCAGATCCGCGAGCCTTGGCGAACGCGACCATCTCCACCGAATGCCGCGATGAAATATGCGCGACGTGATACCGCGCGCCGGTCAACTTCGGCCAGCAGAATATCGCGCGCCACCATCACGTCTTCCGAGCAGCCCGGAATGCCGCGCAAGCCCAGGCGCACGGATTCGAGGCCTTCATGCATGTCGCCGCCGGCGCTCAAATGCAGATCCTCGCAATGATCGATCACCGGCATGCCGAAACTGCTGCGCGAACTCCATCGCGCGGCGCATCACGCGAGCGTTCATCACCGGACGGCCGTCGTCGGAAATCGCCACCGCGCCGGCCTGCTTCATCGAGCCGATGGCAGCCAGCTCCTCGCCCGCGCTGCCCTTGGTGATGGCGCCGATGGGCAACACATTGACGATCGCGTGCCGCCGCGCCTTGTCGACGATGTAGCTGGTGACGGTCGCGTTGTCGTTGACCGGCGAGCGTGTTCGGCATGGGGCAGATGGACGTGAAGCCGCCCGCCGCCGCCGCGCGCGACCCGGTCTCGATGGTCTCCGCGTGCTCGAATCCCGGCTCGCGCAGATGCACGTGCATGTCGATGAAGCCCGGCGCGACGATCAGGCCGGTCGCGTCGAAGACTCTCGCCGCCGCTGCGACAGTTTGCGCCTACGCCGCGAATCACGCCGTCTTCGATCCACACGTCGGCGATCGCGTCGTGCCCCGACGCCGGATCGATCACGCGGCCGTTCTTAATTACCAGCGCCGGCTCACTCAATACACCCTTTCGAGCACCGCCATCCGCACCGCAATTCCGTTTTCCACCTGATTCAAAATCGACCGATCGCTGCGAATCCGCGACCTCCGAAGAAATCTCGCGGCCGCGATTGATCGGGCCCGGATGCATCACGATGACGTCCGGCTTGGCCAGCTTCAGATGCTCCAGGCGCAGCCCGTAGAATCGAAAATATTCGCCAGCCGGAAACGCCGCTTCATGCTGGCGCTCCAGTTGCACGCGCAGCATCATGATCACGTCGGCGTCGCGTGATCGCTTCGTCCATGTCGGTGGTCAGCGTGACGCCCGGAGCGATCTGCTTCAGTTCCCTGGGCAGCAGCGACGCCGGTCCGCACAGCACGATGTCCGCGCCGAATTTCGAGAGCAGATAAACGTTCGAGCGCGCCACGCGGCTGTGCGCGATATCGCCGATGATGGCCACCCGCAGGCCTTCGAGCGATGCTCCGCGATCGAGAATGGTCCGGGCGTCGAGCAGCGCCTGCGTGGGATGCTCATGCGTGCCGTCGCCCGCGTTGATGATCGGCGTGTCCAGATGGCGCTGCAGAAAATGGGGAGCGCCGGACGCCGCGTGGCGCATGACGATCGCGTCCGGCCGCATGGCCGCCAGCGTATTCAACGTGTCCACCAGCGATTCGCCCTTGGAAACGCTGGACGCCTGCGCGGTGATCGAAATCGTGTCCGCGCCCAGCCGCTTCGCCGCGATTTCGAAGCTGGTGCGCGTTCGCGTCGACGCTTCGAAGAACAGATTCACCACCATGCGGCCGCGCAGCAGATCCAGCTTGCGCGAAGCGCTGTTCGGCGCGGCTGAAAATCCCGCGCTCGGTCCAGGATTGCCTGCGACTTCCTCGCGCGTCAGGTCTTCGATGCCGAGCAACCCTTCAGGCATTCGTCTCGACGACCTCTTTCCACCAGCAAAACCTTTTCCATCCCGTCGATTTCCTGAAACTTCACTTCGATGATTTCGTTCGCGGTGGTCTGCACCATGCGTCCGACGTAACGGGCCTCGATCGGGAGTTCGCGCCAGCCGCGGTCGATCAGGACCAGCAATTGCACGCGCGCCGGGCGGCCATGGTCGAACAGCGCGTCGAGCGCGGCGCGAATCGTGCGGCCGGTGTACAGCACGTCGTCCATCAGGATGATGTCCTTGCCCACCACCGGAAAGGGAATGTCCGTCGCATTGACCACCGGCGAATGCGAAACGGTGGAGAGATCGTCGCGATACAAATTGATATCCAGGATGCCGACTGGAACGTTGCGCTGCTCCAGGGCTTCGATCTTGCGCGCCAGGCGCTGCGCCAGCGGAACGCCCCGCCGGCGGATTCCGATGAACGCCAGCTTGTCCAGGTTCTCGGTTCGCTCCAGAATTTCATGCGCCAGCCGGACCAGGGTCCGGTCAATCTCGGAAGCGCTCATCAATTGGGATTTCTCGCGGGTCACAGGCATGGCAGGTAAACGCTCCAGATTAGCACAACGGGCATGCGGAATAGCGTGTCATCGCTTCAGGCGCGCGCGGATATTGCGCTCCAGCTTTTCGATATCTTCCGTCTTCTTGATACTCCGTACGGAGACCACAAAGGCATCCTCCTTCTTCAGGTCTTCCTGCAAGGCGGAGGCAAGTTTCACCAGCGCGGCTGCGTCTTCCAGGTTTCGCCTGTGATCGTCCCGCGCGATCGCATCGTGCTGCGATTTTCCGTTCGGCAACTTCGGATCGGTCTCCTCGGCGGGGAATTTCTCCGAGGACGCGACCGGAGGCGGGACTTGCGCAAGCCCCGCGCATACCAGCAACAGTGTCAGGCACAGGGGTTTCATCACCTACAATGATACAAACGCCGATGCTCGCCCGACGGTTTGCGCTGATTCTGTGTGTGGCATCCTGCGCCCCGTCAATATTCGCCGCCGAATTGGAGCTCCGTTACGCCGCGGTCGAGCAGATCATCGCGAATCAACTGTTCACTCAGGATGGCCGTCATTATGTGCGCGGCAGCAAGAAGACGCCGTGCCAGTTCGCGTATCTGGAGTCCCCGCGCGTTTCGAGCGAAGCCGGCCGCCTGCGCGTCCGGGCGCGATTCAGCGGCCGCAGCGCCCTCGATCTGTTCGACCGCTGCATCGGGCTGGGCGATTCGTTCGACCTCATCGTCAGTGCCGTTCCCATGCCCCACGACGGGTCGATCATGCTGCGCGACGTTACCGTGACGTCGCCCAAGGATTCGTTCTATATCCGGCGCGTCCGCGCGGCGCTGGCGCAAAGCATCGCCAGGGATTTTAAGATCGACGTTCGCGATCAGGCACGGCGCATTCTGGAGCAGGCCAAGGAAGGGCAGCCCTATCGCGCGGAAATGTCCGGGTTCGATTTGAACCAGATCCGCATCACGCCGGATTCCCTGGTACTGGTGATCGACTTCCGACTCGTCGTAAAGTGAGTTATTCAACCATGGAAGCCGTGAACGTAGGGATCATCGGACTGGGGAACGTTGGAGCGGGCGCGCTGACCATCCTCACCGAAAACGCCGCACTGATTGAGGACAAGCTGGGCTTTCCGCTGCGCGTTCGCGCCGTGTGCAGCCGTAATTTGCAGAACAAGCCCGTCGCGAATCTCGGATCGACGCTGAAGACCACCAACTGGCGCGAGGTGGTCGGCGATCCGGATATTCATATCGTCGCCGAGCTGGTCGGTGGCACCGGCGTGGCGCGCGAAATCATCGATGCCGCGATCGCGCAGGGCAAATCCGTCGTCACGGCGAATAAGGAATTAATGGCGCAGAGCGGCGCGGAGATCTGGGATCGCGCGATCGCCGCCCGCATCAACCTGGCCATGGAGGCGAGCGTCGCGGGCGGAATCCCGATTCACGCGGTGCTCCGCGAGGGCATTTCGGGCGATCGCATTCAGACCCTCTACGGGATTCTCAACGGCACTTGCAACTACATCCTCACCGAGATCGAGCGCCGCGGCGCGAGCTTCAATCAAGTGCTCGTCGAAGCGCAGCAGGCCGGTTACGCGGAAGCCGACCCCTCCGCCGATGTGGACGGGTTCGATGCCCGGTCCAAGCTCGCGATTCTTTCCGCACTCGCTTTCGGCGAGCGGATTACGCCCGCCGACATTTATACCGAAGGGATCCGCCGTATTACGCCGGTCGACTTTGAATACGCCCACCAGCTCCATCACACAATCCGTCTGATTTGCGCGGCGCGCCAGACGCCCGATGGTCTGATTCTTTCGGTTCGTCCTTCCCTGATTCCGCAGTCGACCATTCTGGCGAGCGTTCGCGGCGCATACAACGCCGTCTGGGTGCGCGGACAATATGGCGCCGATACGTTTTATTACGGCCGCGGCGCCGGCGCGCATCCCACCGGAGTCGCCGTGGTCAGCGATCTGATGCGCGTCGCGCGGGAGATTCGCGGCGGCAGCCCGGAGCGCGTCTCGCCGTTCGCGCACGCCCGGCTCGGCGAATACATGCCCATCCCGATCACGCTGCAACCGCTCGGCGTATTATCTGCGCTTTCGCGTGGAGGACCGGCCGGGCATCATCGCGCAGCTCGCCACCGCGCTCGCCGCTGAAGGAATCTCCATCGATTCCGTGCTGCAACTCCCTCAGGAAAATTGGCGCGACCTCCCGTTCGTCATCACCGTCGAGCCCGCTACCGAGCAATCGATCCGCGCCGCAATTGCGCGAATGGCGGAGTTAAACTTTCTGGTAGAGCACCCGCTGGCCATGCCGATGGAGCAGTCGTTATGAAACTTCTCGTCTCGCTCTTGCTATTGTCTTTCGCCGCGTGGTCGCAAGTGGCCGCTGAAGCGAATAAGGGTTACCAGACCAAGGAAGGCAGAGAGAACGTCGCCCGCGGTCTCGATAATCCCAATCGCGACAAGACGCAGAAGCCGGAAGAGATCATCGCCGCGTTGCACCTTCGCGCCGGGTCGACCGTCGCCGACATCGGAACGGGCACCGGTTACATGCTGCCCCATTTGAGCCGCGCCGTCGGACCGAGAGGAAAAGTCTTCGGCGAGGATATTCAAACCGATTTTCTCGACAAAGCCCGCGCCCGCGCCTCCGTCGATCATCTCGCCAACACTGAATTCGTCCTCGGCACCGCGATCGATCCGAAGCTCCCCGCCGCGTCGATCGATACCGCCTTGGTGCTCGACGTTTATCATCATTTCGATTACCCGGCGAAGATGCTCGCGAATCTCGCCTCCGCCTTGAAGCCCGACGGTCATCTGGTCATCGTGGAATATTACAAAGCTCATATGCCCGGCCACATCCGTCTGGACCGTGACGAAGTCCTGAAGCAGATCGAATCCAACGGATTCAAGCTGGTTTCGAAAGTCGACGCCATCGGCGCGAGCCAGTACATGCTGACCTTCGCGAAAGCTCAATGATCATCAGGATCAGTGCGCTCGCGTCTGGTCAGATTCTGCTGAACGGAGCGCCGGCCGATCTCGATCGCCTCGACGCCGCGCTGTTGGCCGCGAAAGATCAAAACGCGATCGTCTGGTATTATCGCGAAGCAGCGGCTGCCGAGCCTCCGCCGCAAGCGATGGCGGTGATGCAATTGATCGTGAAGCATAAGCTGCCGGTCAGCCTGTCCTCAAAGCCCGATTATTCAGACTATGTCGATGCCAAGGGCGCCTCCCATCCTCGCGACCTCGACAGTCTTTTCACGCAAGTGCAAAAGATCGCCGCCGGGGCCAATGAAACGCGCGGAGTGGTCATCGTCAAGCCGGATGCCGTGATCGCCTTATTGCCGCAGCCGCCGGAATCGCTCGCGCTGAAGTCCGCCGCCGCCGGCGTCGAAAAGATGATTCCGGCATCGCCGCCAAGAACCATCGCGGTGCTGGCCGCTACTGGCGCGATATCGGGCAGCCTCGTCGAAGCCGCGAAATCGATTCCGTTCCTCGGTATGCTGATGGGCTTCTGCTACGTCGGGCACGCGGTGTGGGTATTCGATCCCAAGATGCTGCAGGCCGGATGCCGGGATGCGGATCTGCTGATCGTCGACGGGGCCGTGCTCCCCGGTCTTCCCGACGGCTGGCAGGATTCCGTCGCCAGCGTGATGCGCAATGCGAACATTCTGGCCCACGATCGCGCCACGTTCCAGGTGCGCATCGTCAGGACAATCAACCCCTCCAGTGGACGCCTTGAATTTACGGCTTGAAAAAATCGATCGGATCGAGCGCGGTGAACTTCCAGTCCTTTTTCCGCTTCTCGATGGTGGCGTTTATGATCTTGCGTCGCGTCGGCTGACCTTCGATCTGCAGGATCCAGTCAAGCTGCAGCGTGCGCTTCCCGTCATTCCCTTCATCGCTCACGATTTCGATGGAGGAAGAAACGCTCGCCTCCGTCACCAGCGCCTCCAGTTCGTCGCGCAACGTGGCGAAACCCGGCATGTCGGAATCGAAATGATCGAGAAACGGACCTGCATCGCTGGCGATCGACGGACGCAGCGAATGCGCTTCAGATAGCGCGCTTGCCGCCGACGCCAGAAAATCCACGACGCTTTGCGGCGTCTGCGTCGTCTGCGCCATCGCGACCGAAACCGTCATCAGCAAAAGCGCGCGCATTTCAAGTCCTGTAGCTGGCGTTGATGCGAATGTAGTCTTCCGTGAAATCGCAGGTCCAGAAACGCGTCCGCCCTTTGCCACCACCGCGGATCGTGAAGTGGATCGCGCATTCCTTCTCGTCCAGTTTCCGTTTCAATTCCTTTTCACTAAAGTCGGCCGCGAGTCCGCCTCGGCACACCGGCGTTCCTTGCAGATCGATATCCACCCGCCGGAAGTCGAATGTCGCGCCCGAATTTCCCGCGGCCGACAGAATTCGTCCCCAGTTCGGATCGGAGCCCGCGATCGCCGTTTTCACCAGCGGCGAATTCGCAATCGCCCGCGCGATTTTCTCCGCCGCCGCGTCGCTCGCCGCGCCCTTCACTTCGATGGTGACCAGCTTCCGCGCGCCCTCGCCGTCGCGTACGATCTGTACCGCCAGCGATTCCAGCACCTCAGTCAGCGCGTCTTCGAAAGCCCGCAGCGAAACCTTGGCCCCTGACGCTCCGTTGGCCAGCACCGCCACCATGTCATTCGTCGACGTGTCGCCGTCCACGGAGATCCGGTTGTAGCTTTTAGCGATCGCCCGTTTCAGCATCGCCCGCAAAGCGGCGGCGGGAACGGCGGCATCCGTCATCACGAACCCCAGCGTGGTCGCCATGCGAGGATGAATCATCCCGGAACCTTTGGTCATTCCGGCGATCCGCGCGCCTTTGATCTGCGCGAACGCCATCTTCACGCGGGTATCCGTGGTCAGAATCGCGGACGCGGCATCCTCGAAGCGCGCGGCATCCAACCCCGCCACCAGCGTCGGCATGCGCGTCCACGATTCGGGCTCCGTCCATTTCGACGCCGATCACACCGGTCGATGCCGGCAGCACTTCATTCGCATTCGCGCCGATGGCCTTGGCCGCGGCCTTCACGCATTCCGTCGCCACCCGCTCGCCGGTCCGCGTCGCGCAATTCGCATTGCCGGCGTTTACCAGCAGCGCCCGAACCCGCCCTCGCGACGCGCCAAGATTCTTTTTCGCGATCACCACCGGTGCCGCCACCACTTGATTCTGCGTGAACACCGCGGCAGCCGCAGCCGGGCCGTCCGACACAATCAGCGCCACGTCCGGCTGCGATACCTTGCGAATTCCCGCGTAAATCGCCGAATAACGATATCCGAGCGGTAAAATCATTGCAAATGTTCACCCTCCTCGATCGAATTGCCATTCAGAAATGCCGCCGCGGTCATTCGTTTCTTTCCCTCCAGTTGCACTTCCAGCAATTCGATGGAGCCGTCGCCGCATCCGGCGAAGAGCCGCCGTTGCCTGTACCGCAATTTCACCGGCGACCCAGTGCAATCCCGCCCGGCGCGCCTTCCAGATGTGAAATCGCAGGCCGCGCAGGAATCCGTAGCATCCCGGCCAGGGCACGAAATCCGCGCATCCGATTCAGAATTTCGCGCGCCGGCATCGTCCAATCGATATGCCCGTCTTCTTTGTTCAGGATCGGCGCCAGCGTCGCCTGCGAATCGTCCTGCGGCTCCGGCCGAATGTTCGCCAAGCTCCTTCAATGTCCGAACCAGCAAATCCGCGCCGGCGCCGGCGAGCCGCGCTCCCAGATCGACCGCCGTCTCCTCGTCGCCGATTTCGGTTTCCCATTTCAGCAGCATGTCGCCGGTATCGAGTCCCGCGTTGATCCGCATGGTGGTCACGCCGGTATGCGATTCTCCGCGCGCGATCGCCCATTGAATCGGAGCCGCGCCGCGATACTTCGGAAGCAGCGACGCGTGCACATTGATGATCCCGTGCGGCGGAATATCCAGAATCGACTGCGGAATAATCTGCCCGTAGCCCACCACCACCATCGCTTCCGGCGCCATCGCGCGGAGTTGCTCCACCACCTCGGGCCGGCGCACCCGCTCCGGTTGATGCACCGTGAGCCCCAGCCGCAGCGCCGCCTCCTTCACCGGCGGCATCGCAGTCGATGCTGGCCGCGTCCCTTGGGCCGGTCCGGCTGCGTGAATACCGCCGCGACTTCATGTCCCGCCTCGACGATTCGTTCAAGCGTCGGCACCGCGAACTCCGGCGTGCCCAGAAAGACCAGTTTCACTTCTTCAGGACCACTCGCCGGCCTTTTGCAGCTTCCGGATCTTGCGCCGAATCAGATCGCGCTTCAGAGGGCTGATGTGGCTGATGTACAGCGTCCCGTTCAGATGATCGGTCTCATGCTGAAACGCGCGGGCCAGCAGATCCTCGCCCGTCATCTCGAATTCCACTGCCCTTGACGTCGCGGGCGCGCACCGTGACTTTATTCGCTCGGGTCACCGGCTCGCGAAAGGTCGGGAGGCTGAGGCAGCCCTCTTCGCCGGTCTGCGAGCCTTCGCGTTGACCACGATCTCCGGATTGATCAGCACGATCTTCTGCGCCGGATCCTCGCCGGTCGTACACGTCGATCACCGCGATCCGCTTGCCGACGCCGATCTGCGGCGCGGCCAGGCCGACTCCGCGCGCCGCGTACATCGACTCGAACATGTCGTCGACCAGCTTGTGCAGCTCCGGCGTGTCGAATTCCGTAATCGCCTTCGCGCTCTCTCTCCAGCACCGGCTGGCCGTACTTCACGATCGGATAAATCATCAGAAATTCTTCACCTGTTCCAGATATCCATCAAAATTTCGCTTGGTTTCCTCGAGCGAATCGCCGCCGAACTTTTCGAGCATCGCGCCGGCCAGCACCAGCGCCACCATCGCCTCGCCGATCACTCCCGCCGCCGGCACCACGCAAACGTCGCTGCGTTCGTAGGCCGCCAGCGCCGGCTCGCGCGTCGTCAGGTCGACGCTTTCGAGCGGCCTGCGCAGCGTCGAAATCGGCTTCAGCATCCCGCGCACCACGATGTCCTGGCCGTTGGTCATACCGCCTTCCAGGCCGCCCGCGCGATTGGCGCCGCGCGTGAATTTCCGCTCCTCGCGCTGGTAATGAATCGTGTCCTGCACCTTGGAGCCGAACGACGCCGCGCCTTCCGCCGCGAATCCTACTTCCACGCCCTTCACCGCCTGCATCGAAACGATCGCCTGCGCGAGTTTTCCGTCCAGCCGCGTGATCCCAGGTGACATGCGACCCCAGTCCCGTCGGCACGCCATGCGCGACCACTTCGAACACCCCGCCAACGGTGTCCCCGGTCCGATACGCTTGATCGACCACGGCTTTCATGCGCTGCTCGGCCTCGGGGTCGACGCAGTTCAGCAGAACCTCGTCGCGCTTGCTCAACTCCACCAGTTCTTCCCACGACGCGGCGCGATCCAGCTTCGCTTCGCCGACGGCGATCACGTGGCTCAACACGTCGATGCCGAATTCGCCCAGAAACGCCTTCGCCAGCGCCCCGACCGCGACGCGAGCCGTCGTTTCCCGGGCGCTCGCCCGTTCCAGAATGTATCGCGCATCCTGAAAATTGTATTTGATCGCGCCCGCCAAATCCGCATGGCCGGGGCGCGGACGCGTGACCGGCTTTTTCTTGTCCTCCGCGCCGTCGATGTCTTCCACCGGCAGAGCGTCGGTCCAATTCTTCCAATCCTTGTTTTCGAGGATGATCGCGATGGGCGACCCGATGGTTTTCGAATGCCGCACCCCGCTGACGATGTGCGCACGGTCGGTTTCGATCTTCATTCGCCCGCCGCGTCCATAGCCCTGCTGGCGGCGCCACAACTCGCGGTCGATCGCGTTCCAGAGAAACCGGAATGCCCGCCGGCAGCCCGGTCAAGGTCGCGACCAGGCACTCGCCGTGCGATTCTCCTGCGGTTTCGAATCGAAGCATGAGAAAAATATGGTAGCAACAGCCCGGCGGCTGCCGGAAGAGGCGGGTGTAAAAAGAAGAAAGCCGCGGAGCAGTTAGCTCCACGGCTTTTGTAGTCTCGATTCGAAGGTCGTGAAAATTAGCTGGCGTTAAAGCCGGAGACAATCTTCGAGAAGATCGTGCTCACGCCGGGCATAACCGTTGTGGGGAGGAAGCCCGCGACGATCACCGCGATGGCCGCGGCGAGCAGCGCGTACTCGATCATATCCTGGCCCCGGCCGTCCATCCAGAACTGCTGGGCTGATGTCCACAGTCTCGCCATGAATCCGCTCCTCAAGCGCTAAAGCTCAACTTCTTCCATAACCATCTTGACGGAAAAGGCGGAATTGGACAAGAGCTTTTTCGCCGTAGCAGCATGCCAGGAAAGCCCTTATCAGTCCATATGGGACAAAATTGCGTACCGATACCTTAAGGGTTTTGCCTTAAGGGTTTGTCTGCGCGGGATACCGGAGAACTGTGAAATTAACAAGATTCACGGCATCCGTGGTGGTTGCAGCCATGGATCCCTTGAACGAAACGGTCAGGCTTTGACTCGTATTGGCGGAGGCGAAGCCTATCGCGGGGGCGAAGCTCAGAGAATTCCCCCAGCTTTGTACGTCCCAGGATTGGGTACCCGAGGCGATTCCGAGGTTGATTCGCCCTACCACCGCGGTTTCGGCGGCTATAGTCGAGCGGGATAGCACCGTCGCGCCCGCCCAAGTGATCGCCGCGGTGAACGCCGTGGCGGCGCCGGTGTGCGAATACTGCGCCAGGATCTCGATCCGGTCGCCGTTTCCCAGCAATCCCGTGGGGAATGTGCAGCTTCCGAGCTGGGTAAGCGCGGTGGAGGAGGTGGAGGATCCGGCGCTGCTGCAAACCACCTGAGCCGAAGTCAGCGTACCCAATGGATTGTTGGGGTTGGCGTAACGATAGCTGGCGATCAGCAAGTCGCCGGACTGCGGCGTCGACGCGGTCAGGAACGTAATCGCGCTTCCCGAAACGGTGTAATCCGTGCCTTGCTTCATCAGCAGACCGTTCAGATACAAGTCGAGGCTGGCCACCGGAGACGGCGCGTTCAGCAAAGTGAAGGAGGTATTCGATCCATTAACGCTTCCCGATGGGATTTCGCCATCGGCATAGCTCGGAACAACGCCTCCCGACCCGGAACCCGAGCCACAGGGGCCGGAGCTCCCATCGACCCTCACGCAGTCGCTGAGGCTTCCTGATGCGCCGTCGATTTGTCCGGACGAATTGATGACCGCCGCGCGGCCGATCGAGAAGTTGACACCCTGCTGCGGGCGGATGGTCAATTGATTCTGCAAACCGGTGACGTCGGAGATGTTGACCGGCGAGGTCACCGGCGGCGGACCCACGACTGTGCCTTGCGAGACCAGAACGTCGCGAACGCGCAAGATGACCGAGCTCGGCGGCACGGCCCAGACCTGCGTGAACTGATTCACGCCGGCGCTGTTGAAGGTCACGTTGTATTGCGCTCCCGCCGAGGCGGTGGTGGTCGGCACCAACAGGACGTTCAACACGCCGTTGACGATGGGCAGAGTCACGTTCGCGGTGGCGATGTTGGACGTGTCGCCTGCCTGGAAGCTGCTCCAGGTGATGAACATCGTTCCGTTGTAGCGCGAGCCGTCCGCGCGATAGAGAATATCCTGGATGGTGGTGAGAGCAGGCTGTGCCGCCGCAAATCCCGCCGCGGCCACCAGCAACGCCGCCGATCGTCTGAAACTCAGCATCCTGCCTCCTTGAAGCGACCTCAGTGTAGGAGGTGGACCGCGAAATCACGCTCGCGCGTATATGCGAAGTATCAGATTTGGAATCAGATAAAGAAGCGTTCAGGGACGGGACGGCTTGATTACGTCCACGCCCAGATAGGGACGCAGGGCTTCGGGAACCACCACGCTGCCGTCCGCCTGCTGATAATTTTCGACGATCGCGACCCAGGTCCGGCCGACCGCGAGTCCGCTGCCGTTCAGCGTATGGACGTACTCGGATTTCTTCCCGGAGCGCCCGCGAATGGAGGCGCGGCGGGCCTGAAACGCCTCGAAATTCGAACACGAGGAGATTTCCTTGTAGGCGTTCTGCCCGGGCAGCCAGACTTCGATGTCGTAGGTCTTGGCGGATGAAAATCCCATGTCGCCGGTGCACAGAGCCACGGTGCGATACGGCAAGTCCGAGACGCACCAGAATATCCTCGGCGTCGCGGGTCAGCGCTTCGAGTTCGTCATAACTCGATTCGGGTTTTGAGAATTTCACCAGCTCCACCTTCTGGAACTGATGCTGGCGGATGATGCCGCGCACGTCGCGGCCGTAGGACCCGGCTTCGCTGCGGAAACAGGGCGTGTAGGCGCACAGCTTGATGGGCAGCGCGTCCATCTCCAGCGTCTCGTCGCGATAGAGATTCGTCACCGGCACTTCGGCGGTGGGGATCAGATAATAATCGGTGCCCTGGAGCTTGAACAGATCGGCTTCGAACTTGGGCAACTGGCCGGTGCCGTAGAGGCTCGCCGAATTGACCATGAACGGCGGCAGGACTTCCGTGTAGCCATGCTGTTGGGTGTGCACATCGAGCATGAAATTGATCAGCGCGCGTTCGAGCTTCGCGCCGAGGCCCCATGTAGACGACGAAGCGGGCGCCAGTGATCTTCGCGGCTCGCTCAAAATCGAGGATGCCGAGCTCGGGTCCGAGATCCCAGTGCGCTTTGGGCGCGAACGAGAACGAAGGGATGGTTCCCCAGCGGCGGACCTCGACATTATCCTCGGCGCTTCGGCCAGTGGGAACGGATTCGTGCGGCAGGTTCGGGACGCCGGCCATCATCTGACGGAAGGCTTCGTCGAGTTCACTGGCTTTCTGATCGAGCGCGGAGATCCGGTCGCCCAGTTCCCGGACCTTGAGCTGGCGGTCGGCGGCGTCCTGGCCCGCCTTGCGCAGCTTGCCGATCTCCTGCGATTCGGCGTTCTTCTGCGCCTTGAGCTGCTCGGATTCGGTGAGCGCGGCGCGGCGCTCGGCGTCGAGCTTGCGGAACGCCTCGACGTCGAGCGTGAAGGAACGATCCGCTAATCGCTTAGCGATCGCATCCAGATTGTTGCGAAAGAACGAGAGATCGTACATGAAAACTGGCCTCTGGCCCCTGACCGCTGGCCCCTACCAACCGGCCACTGACCACTGGCCACTGACCACTAGCGTTTCCCGATATCGACCCACGGCTGGCCGTCCGGCTTGCCGGTGTAGTCAGCACGCGGGCGGATCAGACGATTGTTGTGGTACTGCTCCAGCACGTGCGCCGTCCAGCCGGACATGCGGCTGACCGCGAAGATCGGCGTGAACATATCGATGGGAATTCCCAGCGAGTAGTACGTCGAAGCCGAATAGAAATCGACGTTGGCGTTCAGGTTCTTGGTCTCCTTCATGTACTGCTCGATCTTTTTCGAGGTCTCGTAGAGATCCACGTGGCCGGTGCGTTTGCCGAGTTCCTCGGAGAGGGCGGCGAGGTGCGTGGCGCGCGGATCGGTGGTGCGATAGACGCGATGGCCGAAGCCCGGAACCTTCTCTTTATTCGCGAGCATACTCTTCACGTGCTCAATCGCTTTTTCCGCGGTGCCGGCGTCGAGCAGCATCTTGATGACGTCCTCATTCGCGCCGCCGTGGAGCGGTCCCTTGAGCGCGGCGATTCCGGCCGTAGCGGCGGAATAGATATCGGACAGCGTCGCTGCCACCACGCGCGCGGCGAAGGTGGAGGCGTTCAGTTCATGATCGGCGTGCAGGATGAGCGCGATGTCGAAAGCCCGCTCCATCACCTCATCGGGCCGGTTGCCGGTCAGCGTGTACAGGAAATTCGCCGCGATGCCGCAGCTTCGGATCGCCGGGCACGACATCCTTGCCGTTGCGCAGGCGTTGGAAGGTGGTGACGATGGTGGAGGTCTGCGACATCAGCTTGACGGCCTTGAGCTGGTTCGCTTCGGGCGACATATCCTTGGCCGCGGGATCGTACAGCGACAGCATGGAGACGGCGGTGCGCAGCACATCCATGGGCGCGGATTTGGTCACGCTCTTCAAGAACGCGGTCACCTCAGCGGGGATCGCGCGATGGGCGACCAGGGCGGCGTTTAAGGCGTCGAGCTCGGCCTGCTTCGGAAGCCGGCCGTTCCACAGCAGGAAAATGACCTCTTCAAACGTAGCCTTTTCGGCCAGCGTGTGAATGTTAAAGCCCTGATAACTCAGGATTCCAGCATCGCCGTCGATGTAACAAATGCTCGACTCCGCCGCGACAATTCCTTCAAGACCCGCACCGGTAACCGCCATAGATCCGTCCTGTTCTTAAGATGATGAGATTTTCCAGCTTGTGTGGAAAGACAATTCTATCAATAAGCGCGGCAAAGCGGAATAACGTCTTTCGGGTAGGCTTTCGGGTTGGTAAACTCAAAGAGGTCCAGTATGCTCACCAGCACCGACACAACAGCGGATCTCCGCGCACTCCCAACCAGGCTCGGGCGCGACGAACTGATCCGGGCTTTTCGCCTCATGTATCTCTCCCGGCGTATCGACGACCGTGAGATTCTGCTCAAACGTCAAAACAAGATCTTTTTCCAGATCAGCGGGGCAGGCCACGAAGCCATCACCGCTGCCGCGGGCTTTGTCCTTCGCCCGGCTCACGATTGGTTCTATCTGTATTACCGCGATCGCGCTCTGTGCCTCGCGCTGGGCGTCACCACCGAAGAAATGCTGCTGGGCGCGGTTGGCGCGGCGGCCGATCCGGCCTCCGGCGGCCGTCAGATGCCGTCTCATTGGGGATCGAAACGGCTGAATATCGTCAGCGTGTCATCGCCCACCGGGACGCAATTCCTGCAAGCGGTGGGATGCGCGGATGCCAACCGGCATCTCGATCCGGAATCGGACGCGGTGACGCTGGTCACCACCGGCGACGGCGCCACCAGCGAAGGCGAATTCTGGGAATCGCTGAACATCGCCTGCCTGGAACGCCTGCCGGTCATTTATCTGGTGGAAGACAACGGCTACGCCATCTCGGTTCCGGTGGAAAAGCAGACCGCGGGCGGCGATATATCGAAACTCGTTTCCGGCTTCCCGGATCTGAAGCGTGTTCCGATGCGACGGCACCGATTTCATCGATTCATACGCAACGATGGCCGAAGCGGTCGAGCATTGCCGCACGCGATCGCACGCCGGTGCTGGTGCATGCCACTTGCATCCGTCCCTATTCGCACTCGCTGTCCGACGACGAAAAACTGTACAAGACCGAAGGCGGAGCGCGAGATCGAAGCCCGGCGCGATCCCATCGTGACATTCCCGGACTATTTGATCTCCGAGGGCATTCTCGATCGGCACGGCGCTCGAACGGATCACCCACGAAGTCGACCTCGAGGTGCAGGAGGTCACCGAGCGGGCGTTGAAAGCCGCGCCGCCGCCCAAGGGATCCGCGCTGCGCATCTGTATTCGGATCAGCGTCGATCCGACGTCGGACGCAGTTCGACTGCGGAGCCGCATTTCTCCGGCGATCCGCGCACCATGGTCGATGCCATCAATCTCACCCTGCATGAGGAGATGCGGCGCAACGACAAGATGGTGGTGTTCGGCGAAGACGTGGCCGATTGCAGCCGCGAAGCAGAATCTGCCGGAAGTGAAGGGCAAGGGCGGCGTCTTCAAAGCCACCCAAGGCCTGCAAATCGTGTTCGGATCGCAGCGCTGCTTCAACTCGCCGATCGCCGAAGCGGGCATCGTCGGGCGCGCCATCGGCATGGCGACGCGCGGCATGAAGCCGGTGGTCGAGATTCAATTCTTCGACTACATCTGGCCGGCGATGATGCAGATTCGCGATGAGCTGGCCACCCTGCGCTGGCGGTCGAACAACGCGTTCTCCGCGCCGGTGGTGATTCGCGTCGCCGATCGGCGGCTATCTGAACGGCGGCGCGATTTATCACAGCCAGTGCGGCGAATCGATCTTCACGCACATCCCCGGGCTGCGCGTGGTGTTTCCATCGAACGCGCTCGACGCCTGCGGCCTGCTGCGCACGGCGATCCGCTGCGACGATCCGGTGCTGTTCCTGGAGCACAAGCGGCTGTATCGCGAGCCTTACAATCGCTCGCCGCATCCGGGTCCGGATTACACGATTCCGTTCGGTAAGGCCAAGATCGTGAAACCGGGCGCGAATCTGACCATCGTCACCTACGGGGCGCTGGTGCAGAAATCGCTGCAGGCGGCGGTGCAGATCGAGCAGCGCAACCCGGGCGCGACCGTCGAAGTGATCGATCTGCGGTCGCTCGCTCCCTACGATTGGGAAGCGATCGCGGCGTCGGTGCGAGAAAACCAGCCGCGTGATGATCGCGCACGAGGACGTGCTGTCGTTCGGCTACGGCGCGGAACTGCGCGCGCGCATCGCCAACGAATTGTTCACGTCGCTCGACGCGCCGGTGGGGCGCGTGGCGGCGCTCGATACCTGGGTCGGGTATCATCCGCAGCTCGAGAACGAGATTCTGCCGCAGGTGGACAACATCGTCGCGGAGGGGGATCGAATCCTGAGCTTCTAGAAAAGCAGGGGGCAGGGGACAGCGGCCAGGGACCAGTATCAACTGACCGCTGACCCCTGACCTCCGGCCCCTGTTTTTCAGTGCAGGCCGTATTTTGCGATGAGCTCGCGGGCGCGGCCTGCGGTGATGGTCGGCAAGCCGAATCTTTGATCGTCGGGCGTCGAGGCGAGGGATTGCCGCACCTCGACGCCGCGTTCGTAGGACCAGCGATCCATGTGGCGTCCCCATGGCAGCGAGATTCCCAACACCAGAATGATGGATGCGGCGATCATCGCGGGTCTGGGCGATCGCGCCAGAATCAAGCCCACGAACGGGCTGAAGCATAACAACGAAAGATACTGATAGCGCGACGAAACCACGCCGACGCTGCCGGTGGTGTATCGCCCGGCGGTCAGCAAAGCGGCGGTTCCGATCTCGAGCAGGAGCAGAGTCCACAGGACGCTCCGCTGAGGTCGGGTGGCGATGACCAGGCCGGCAGCGATGATCAGGATCTTCAACCCGCCGAAGATCCACAGTGCCGGTGCGTTCACTTCGCGATGCGGGTAAGAAATCAGAAGGTAAAGCGGGTTCAGCAAAAGATAATCGGCCGCCCACGACGCCATCGCGATGATTCTGGCGGAGTCCATCGCCTGAAAATTCGGGTAAGTATCGGCAAGATGGCGGTAGGCGAGCAGAAAGATCAGGCTCGGCGCGAAAAGCAGGGCGGCGAGGCGCGGACCCCGGCCCAGCAACAATACGAAAGCGGTCAGGACCACGCCGGCGAGAATGCCGAGGGCGAAGGTCGAGGCACTGAGCATGGCGGTCGCGAACGCGAGCGCGACGGACCACTTGCCGAGGTCCCCGGAGACCGAAACCCAAGCGATCATCAGGAATAGAAGGCACAACAGCACGGACCATTGAGTCGCCCAACCTAGTGTTTCGATATTGGTCCAGGCGAGGCCGGCCATCAACACCGATATGACCGCCGCCGGGACGGAAAATTCGCAGCGGATCAGGAGGGTCGCGAACAGCAGCAGAATGCCCAGGTGCGTGGCCCAGCCAAGGGCGATCATCGCGAAATAGCTCCCACCGGTCGAGTGAATCGCGGCCATCCAAAGCAGCTTGAAGACCGGCGCGAAATGTTCGGCCATCGGCTGGAGGATGAAGGCGGCGGCGCCAAGGTTGGTCCAGTCGTTGAGCAGATGCCAGTCGTCGTGGAACCAATAGAGCAGCTTGAACTTGCCCATGCAGATGAAGAACGGGAGCAGGGAAGCGATCGCGGCGAGCAGGGGAAGGCGGTAGCGGCTGGATTTTATTTCCATTTCCACACCCGCAGCAGGACCGCGGCGGCAAGGCTGATGCCGATCCCGGCCATTCCGTCGGCCGCGAAATGATAGCGGCCGTAAATGGTCGCGACGAAGACCGACAGACCGTAAAAGGCCATGGTCCAGCCGATCCAGCGGCGTTCGGGGATGGCGGCGAGAAGTCCCCAGGCGGCGGAGAGGGCGGAGGAGACGTGGGCGCTGGGGAAAACGCTGGAATGGATGCCGTAGCCTCCGACGATCCAGAGATTTAGACGGCGCAGACCGGTGACGATGTGCGGCAGATCGTGCCCGGCGAAGGCGATGCGGGGCGGCTCCGACGGGAAATACGGGAACATCGCGTACGCGCCGAGCGTTCCGGCGAGATAGGCCATCCAGAACAGGTTGATCTTGTCGCGTTTATGGGCCCAGAACAGCAAGGCAATCGATACCGGCGCGATCGCATAAACCAGTGCGTAGCACAGCTCGAAATAAGAAGGAAACAGCGCGCCGGCGGATTCGATGAGGGCGCGGAGGTGCCACCCGTCGCCGAGCAACCTGCGATCCCAAACAATCCAGACGGTTTCGAAGTGATGGTCGTATTTCGCGGGGGTGAACCAGTTCATCTCGCGATAGGCGGCCAGGGTGTAAAGGGCCGGAGCCAGGTCGCGAACAATGGACGGGCGGCGGCTCAGAATCCAGGCTAGCGCCGTGATCACGATGGCCATGGCCCAGGCCTTGGCGGGCGGGAAATACCAACCGGCGATGATGGCGACGTAGGTGAAATAAATCACGATCACCCACTCGGAGGAACGAAACCGGGGCACTTTCCCCATTCTCGCCTAACCGGTTCAATTCGTTGCAGTCTAAAGGGTGAATGGAAGAGAGCGACAGCGTCGCAGTCGCCCGGGTGAAGGCCGGGGACGGAGACGCATACCGCGTGCTGGTGGAGCGCCACAGCCGCAGTGTCTTTCGCCTGGCGTATCGCATGACCGGTAACGAACAGGATTCCGAGGACGTGGTCCAGGAGACGTTTCTACGGGCTTATAAGCAATTGCATCGATGGGAAGCGCGGTCGAGTTTCGGCACGTGGCTGTACCGCATCGCCGCGAATTATGCGCTGGACCTGGTGCGGATGCGCAGCCGGCGGCGCACCTCGGACGAGGAAGATGTGCTGGATGGGATGGCGTCGCCGTCGCCTGGTCCGGACCGGCTGCTGGCGAGCGGCAAAGTGCAGGAATGCGTCGCGGCGACGTTGAATGAGCTGAGCCGCCAGGAACGGACGGCGTTCGTGCTACGGCATTTTGAAGGGCAATCGATAGAAGAGATCGGAGCGGCGCTGGGGCTATCGGGGAGCGCGGCGAAACACAGTATTTTCCGCGCGGTGCAGAAACTGCGGCGCGCGCTGGAGCCTTTGGTGAATGTGTCGTTATGAATCACCTGAATGAAGAACAACTGGTCCTGCATTACTACGGCGAGGAATCGGCGAATGTGGACGAGCACTTGAGCGTCTGCGAATCGTGCCGGGAAGCGTATCAGGTTTTGCAGCGAGTGCTGAACTCGGTGGACAGCCTGCCGGTTCCGGAGCGCGGCGCGGATTATGAAGCGCACGTGTGGCAATTGATCGAGCAGCGCCTGGAGCGGAAACGATCGTGGGGAATCCGCTGGTGGAAGCCGCTGGTGGTGGCCGTCGCGATGGCTGCGCTGATCATTGGAGCATTTGTGGCAGGCCGGCGGGGACAGAAGCCGCCGCAGGTGGTTGCCGTCGACGGCCAGGCGCGGGAACGGGTGCTGCTGGTGGCGGTGGGCGATCACCTGGAACGCAGCCAGATGATCCTGGTGGAACTGACGAACGCGGGCGCGCCCAAGAACGGTCATCTCGACATTACGTATGAGCAGCACGCGGCGGAGGAGCTGCTCGAATCGAACCGTCTGTATCGCCAGACGGCGGCGAACTCGGGCGACGCGGCTACGGCGGCGCTGCTGGACGATCTGGAGCGGGTGCTGCTGGAGATCGCGCACAGTCCGTCGGCGGTATCGGAAAAACAACTGGATGAATTGAGGAAGCAGATTGAGGATCGCGGGATTCTTTTCAAAGTGAAAGTATTCGGTTCGCAAGTGGAACATCAGGTGGAAACAGACAGCGGGAACAAATCATGAAACCTTTTCGTAGAACTCTAGTAATTACGGTTATGGCGACGGCGGCAATCTCGGCGCAGGATCTGGAGAGCCAGATGGAGCAATCGCGCCAGGCCCTCGCCGCGCAGGCGGAACAGATGGGCGCCCGGGCCGCCGCGCAAGTGGAAGCCACACTGGCGCTGATGCAGGATCAGCCTTCCCGGGCTCGGGATGCCGCGGATCGGGCTCGCGAAGCCTCCGATCGGGCGCGCGAAGCAGCGGATCGGGTGCGCGAGTCCATGGATCGTGCGCGCGACGAGTATCAGCGGGGGCAAAGCGCGCTCGACGACCGGAATTACGATCGCGCATTGCGCAGCTTCGATCGCGTGATCGCAAACAAGGCTTCCAACGCGGACGGCGCCTATTACTGGAAGGCGTACGCGCTGAACAAGTTGGGGCGGCGCGACGACGCGCTGGCGGCGCTCGGGGAAATTCCCAAGCAGTTTCCGCAGAGCCGGTGGATCAACGATGCCAAGGCGTTGCAGGTGGAAGTGCAGCAGGCATCGGGGCAGAGCGTTTCGCCGGAGAACCAGTCGGATGAGGATCTGAAGCTGTTGGCGATCAATTCACTGATGAATTCCGATCCGCAGGGCGCGTTGCCGCTGCTCGAAAAAGTGATCAACGATCCGAAAAATCCGCCGAGCCTCAAAAAGCGCGCGCTGTACGTGCTGTCGACGAATCGCAGCGACGCGGCGCGAGCGATCGTCGCCAAGTATGCCAAGGGCGGCTCGAATCCCGATCTGCAATTGCGGGCGGTGGAGTACCTGGGCATGTTCCGCACCAACGACAGCCGGCAGACACTGACGGAAGTGTACGCGTCGTCGGGCGACGTGAACGTCAAGATGGCGGTGCTGCGCAGTTTCATGTTCTCGCGTGATACGGCGGATCTGCTGAATGCCGCGAAGAGTGAGACGAATCCCGATCTGCGGCGGGAGGCGGTGCATCAATTGGGCATCCTGCGGGCGGCGAACGAATTGAGCCAGCTTTACGGCGCCGAATCGGCTTACGAAGTGAAGGACGCGATTCTGCGTTCGATGTTCATCGCGCAAGACGGCGACAAACTGGCGGAGATCGCCAAGAGCGAAAAGGACAACCGGCTGCGGCTGACGGCGATTCGTGAATTGGGCAACATGCGGGGCGAAAAGACCGCCGATACGCTGACGGCGATGTACAGCGGCGAATCGGATCATGCGGTCAAGACCGAAATCATCCAATCCTTGTGGCGTCAGGGCGCGGCGAAGCAACTGGTCGCCGTGATCCGCGCCGAAAAGGATCCGGAGCTCAAGAAGGAAGGCGTGCGCCGGCTGGGCATGATGAAGTCGAAAGAGGCGACGGATTACCTGATGGAGCTGATCAACAAATGAAACGCGCGGCGTGGTTGTTGATGGCTCCGGTGATGTTCGCGCAGCCGAGGTTGCAGAACGCGAAGCTGGAGACGCGGGCGGTTTCAGGATCGCTCGAATCGACGGTGCGGGGAATCGCGAATAACGGCGCAGCGGCGTGGATTGGCTACGCGGTTCCAGAGATCCCGGGCGATCGCAATATGTGTTGCTGGAATGACGATCAACAGGGTTGCTCGCTCGAACCGCATACCGGGAATACGACGTTCAACGGCGGATCGTCCACGGTGAAGCTGGAAGGCGACACCGAGTTCTACATTCTCTACCGGGTGGAAAACAAGCAGGTGGAAAAAATCCGATCCTTTTCCCCGGAGTGCAATATCGATGCCGGCGGGCTACCGTTCTACTGGCTCACAAACGCCAATGCGGCGCAAAGCGTGACTTTGCTGGAATCGTTGATTTCCAAAAATGACAAAGCCGATTCCAGAGAAGACCGGCGGCTGCGAAACGGCGCGCTGGCAGCGATCGCGATGGAACGCGATCCGTCAGCCGACGCAGCGCTCGACCGGTTATCGCAGCCGGCCGTGCCGGAGCAGACCCGCAAGCAGACCGCGTTCTGGCTGGGCAGCGCGCGAGGGCGGCGCGGATATGAATCGCTGCTGAAGATTCTCGCAGGCGATCCGAGCGACACGGTTCGCGAACAAGCGGTATTCGCGCTGACGAAGAGCCACGAGGCTGGCGCGATCCCGGAAATCGCGCGCGTGGCGCATGACGACAAGAGCGTCCGGGTGCGCGGGCAAGCGCTGTTCTGGCTCGCGAAATCGGCGCAGGCGCGCGTGTCGAGCGACGCGATTCGCAATGCGATCGATCAGGACCCGGATCTGCGGCTGAAGAAGCGCGCGGTATTCGCCCTGACCGAGATTCCCAACAATGAAGGCGTGCCGATGCTGATCGAAATCGCCCGCAGCCATCGTGATCCGCAGATCCGCAAGGAAGCGATGACGTGGCTGGGGCGGTCGAAAGATCCGCGCGCGCTGCAATTTTTCGAACAGGTTCTTACGAGGTAACTATGTCATCTGAAGCTCGCACGTTGATTCATCTGGATAGCGTCTCGAAGGTGTTCAGCACCGACGACATGGAGACGCACGCGCTGAACGGGATCCATCTGGATATCCGGCAGGGCGAATATATTTCGATTTCGGGGCCGTCGGGATGCGGTAAATCGACGCTGCTGGCGATTCTGGGGCTGCTCGATTCGCCGTCGCAGCGGCGAGTACACGCTGAACGGAAAATCGGTGCATGACCTGAAGCTGAGCGAGCGGGCCCGCATCCGCAATCGCGAAATCGGATTCATTTTCCAGGCGTTCAACCTGATCGGCGACCTGACGGTGTATGAAAACGTCGAGCTGCCGCTGACGTATCGCGGGATGCCGTCGTCGGAGCGGAAGAAGAGGGTTCACGATGCGCTGGAGCGCGTCGGGATGTCGCATCGCGTGAAACACTATCCATCGCAACTATCGGGCGGCCAGCAGCAGCGCGTCGCGGTGGCGCGGGCGCTGGGCGGTGATCCGTCGATCCTGCTGGCGGACGAGCCGACTGGAAATCTGGATTCGGCCAACGGCGAAGCGGTGATGGATCTGCTGCGCGAACTGCATCGCGGCGGCGCGACGATCTGCATGGTAACTCACGATCCGCGCTACGCGCGCTTTGCCGATCGTACGATTCAGCTCTTCGACGGCCGGGTAGTGGAGGAGAGTACGCAGACGGCGGCGACGGCCTGATTCGAGAAATCGAGGGGTGGGAGAACAGCGGGGACAGATTCAATCTGTCCCCTTTTTCTTTTGGGAATCTAGACGCGCCCGAGGCGGCGCACGACAAAGAAGGGCAGCATCACGATCGACCAGACCAGATGCAGCGCGCCGCCGACGGCGATGCCGACGATCCGGAAGGGCAGCAGAAACAGCCAGACGATGGGGTAAATGAAGAGCGCCATGAGGGCGATGGGCCAGCACAGCACGAACAATATGCACCACAGCAGAAAGGCGAACATTTTTCGGTCCTTTGGATTAGATTACGAGGCAAGGAGGGGAAAAGTTCACGCCTTCGACTGCCAATATAGCGCGCCGTCACGCGATTCGGATGCGACCCGGCCCTGACGCTGCAAGTATTCGAGATGCGCAAGGATTTCGAAGACCGCGAAGTGATGATGGAACGCCGAAAGCTTGCGCGGCCAGACCCGCTCGACCAGGGTGTTCGCGGTGAGCGGCTCGCGCGCGAGAAAACCGCAGAATCTCGCCGCAGCGCTCTTCGTGATGATCGGTGGTGGCGCGGATGCGCTCGCGATGGCCCGCGAAATGCTCCGCCGTGCGACGGCAGCACCAGATCCACGTCGAAAGGATGAAGCTTTTCGAGCGACGTCGAGATAGTGCGCCAGCATGTCCTGATCGGGATGCCAGCCGATGTTCGGCGTGATGAATTCCAGGATGTGATCGCCGGAGATCAGGTAGCGATGTTCGGGCGAATAGAGGCAGACGTGTCCGGGCGAATGACCCGGGGTCCAGACCACTTCGAGCGTTCCTCCACGGACCGGAATCTTTTCGCCGCCTTCCAGTAGCCAGTGCGGATCATGAGGGCGGAACATGCGGCGCACGTCGCGCAGGGCGCGGTCCATGCGCTCCTGAAGCTCGACCGGAACGCCGGCGTCGCGCATGGCCTGGTTGAAAAACGGCGGGCGCTGCTCATTCGCGACCAGGGACAGATACTCGGCTTCGACGCGATGCATCAACAGGCGGGCGCCACTTAATTCCAGAATTTTCCAGGACAGGCCGATGTGATCGGGATGCAGGTGGGTCAGGCACAGCAGACGGATATCGGCCAGCCGATGTTGCGCTCCTCCAGCGCCTTCGCCAGTGCGTCAAAACATTCCTCAGTGGCGATGCCGGAATCGATCAGCAGGTAGCCTTCGTCGAGCTCGACCAGATGGACGTTGACTGATTCAAGCTCCCACGGCATGGGCAGCGTAATGGTGGTGACGCCTGGAATCAGTGGCGAGTTCATGCGACCGCGTCCGCGGCGTGATAGGAGCTGCGCACCAGCGGACCGCTTTCGACGTGCTGGAAGCCCATCTCGTAGCCGCGGCGCTTCAGATCGGCGAACTCCTCCGACGCGTCACGTAGCGGATGATCGGCAGATGCTTGGGCGAGGGGCGCAGATACTGGCCCAGCGTCAGAATGTCGACGTTGCTCGGCGCGCAGGTCGCGCATCACGGCTGAGCACTTCGTCGATCGTCTCGCCCAGGCCGAGCATCAACCCGGACTTGGTCGGGATCTCGGGCCGCGATTTCTTCGCATAGGCCAGCATGTCGAGCGAGCGTTCATAGCGCGCGCCCAGGCGCACCTGGCGATAGAGGCGCGGCACCGTTTCGGTATTGTGATTCAGCACGTCGGGCGCGGCTTCGAGCACGATGTCCATGGCGGCGTGCGAGCCTTGAAAATCCGGCACCAGAACCTCGACGCCGCATCCGGGCAGCGCGATCGCGGATGGCTCGGATGGTCAGCGCGAACAGTTCCGCGCCGCCGTCCTTGCGATCGTCGCGATTGACGCTGGTGATCACGGCGAACTTCAGTCCCAGGGCCGCGCAGGCTTCGGCGACGCGGCGGGGCTCGTCGTAATCGACCGGCAGCGGAGCCGCCTTTCTGCACCGCGCAGAATCCGCAGCGGCGCGTGCACACGTTGCCGAGGATCATGAACGTGGCGGTGCGGCGGTTCCAGCAATCGCCGATGTTGGGGCAGGCGGCGCTTTCGCAGACCGTGTGGAGGTCCAGGTCCTCCACCAGCTTCTTGAGGTTGTGGTAGTTTTCGCCGACCGGGCGCGGGAGCGCGCAGCCACGCCGGCCGGGGCGCGCGGAGTTTGGGTTCAATGCTGACCAGCACTTGCTTTCGATTGTAGCAACTGTCGATCTGTTCTCGATAATGCGCGATTCGTCGAAGTTCTCGGCGCGGCGGAAGAAAGCCGGCGCCATGTTCGAAGGCGCGCTCGCGGGATGAATCCGATCAGTTCGCTTTCGAGCGATGGCGGTGCCCAGGCGCGCGGCTTCCGCGTCAGATCGCCGCATACAGATCGTCGAGGGGGATTGCCGCGAAATTGGTCAGGTTCATGGAGACCTGCGCGCAGCCGAGCGAGGGGAGATGGAGGCCCATGGCCTTGACGAACGGGAATCCGCCGGAAGATTCGCGAATCTTGCGCGGCGATCTGCTTGGGCGATGGCGGCGTCGGGAGTGGTCAGATTCACGTTGTAGGCGATCAGGAATCCGCGCGCGCCGACCATCGACTGCGCCGGCGGTGGGATGCGTCGCGATATCGCCGATGTCGGGCGGTCGGCCGTCGAATCCGCGGCCGCCGGACTTGTTCCAGTCGCTGGCGCTTCGGGTCGCGCGCGGCGGCTTCGTAAAAATAGACCGGCACGCCGAAGCGCTGCCAGATTTCGCTGCCCGGCGCGATGCGCGATGGCGACGCAATCCTCCAGCGTCGTGCCTGTCGAGCGGCACGAACGGGACCACGTCGGCCGCGCCGACGCGCGGATGCACGCCTTGATGCTGGCGTCAGATCGATCAGCTCCGCGGCCTTGCCGACGGCGCGGATCGCGCCTTCGAGCACGGCCTCCGGCTCGCCCGCGAAGGTCACGACGCTGCGATTGTGATCGGCATCCGATTCCCAGCCGAGCACCAGGACGCCCGGCACGCTGTCGAATCGACGTCGACAATGGCGCGCGACTTTCGCCGGATCGCGGCCTTCGGAAAAATTAGGCACGCATTCGATCATCGCTGTAAGATCATACGGCAGTGCGCGTACGATCATAAGAGTGGCGCAGAAGCTCGCAAGCTGAAGACGCTCGACCGGGTTTTGTCGAAGGCCGGCATCGGTTCGCGCACCGAAGCGCGGCAGATGGATCGGCGCGGGGCGCGTCACGGTCAACGGTAAGAAAATGCAGACGCCGGATGTGTGGGTAGATCTGGAGCGCGACCGGGTAACGCTCGATGGCCGTCCGCTCACCGCGAGCCAGAAAATATACCTGCTGTTGTATAAACCGAAGGGCTATCTGACCACTTATAAGGATCCCGAGGGCGGCCGACGGTTTACGATCTGTTGCCGACGTGGATCGAATGGGTTTTTCCGGTGGGCCGGCTGGATCAGGACACCAGCGGGCTGCTGATCATGACCAACGACACCGAGTTCGGCGACTTATATCACCAGTCCCGAATCGAAGGTGCCGAAAACGTACCTGGTGAAGAGCTCCCTGTTGCTGACCGACGAGCAACTGAACAAACTGCGCGCGGGAATCGAACTCTCCGATGGTCCAACACGCCCCGCCGTCGTTGAGCGGATTCGCGACTCCGCGAAATACACGTTCTTCGAGATCACGATTACCGAGGGACGCAACCGGCAAGTCCGGCGGATGGTGGAAGCGCTGGGCGCGAAGGTGCTGAAACTGGTGCGCACGAAGTCGGGCCGATCGAAATCGGCGGACTTGAGATCGGCAAACACCGCGAGCTTTCGCGCCAGGAAATCGCCAGGCTAAGTTAAGACGCCTTCCGGACCATTTCCACATCGATGGTAATGTGAACGTCGTCGCCGACCATGACGCCGCCGGTTTCGAGCGCGGCATTCCAGACGAGTCCGAAATCCTTCCGGTTGATGGTCACCGTCGCGCTTGCGCCGCGGCGGACGAATCCCCAGGGATCCTTCGCCTCGGGCGTTACGCCGTCGACCGCCAACGCCACTTCCCGAGTGACGCCGTGAATGGTGAGGTCGCCGACGACTTCGAAACTGTCCTTGCCGGCGGGAACGATACCCGTCGACTTGAACGTGATCGTCGGGAACTTCGCGACGTCCAGAAAATCGGGGCTCTTCAAATGCTTATCGCGTTTGGCTTCGCGGGTGTTGATGCTGGTGGCGTCAATAGTCGCCTCGATGGATGAGTTCGCGGGGTTGTCAGGATCGAATGTCACCGAACCGCTCACGTGAGTGAATTCGCCTTTCACATTGGAAATCATCAGATGGCGGACTTTGAACATCGCGGCCGAATGCGATGGGTCCAGGTCATAGCGGACAGCCTTGGCGGAAGCAACAGTACTCATATTGAATTTCTCCTCAAACTAAAGCGTTGGATGAGATTGCCGGCAAAAAGTTTCAAACCTCTCACTTTCCCGGATTCATCACCGCGATATAGCCGAGATTCCGATAAAGCTGTTTGTAGTCCAGGCCGCAGCCGACCACGAAACGGTCGGGGATTTCGAAACAGCGGAAATCCACCGGCACCTGCACGATCCGGCGCACGGTACGGTCGAGCAGCGTGCAAATAGCGATGCGAACGCGGCGCCCGTCCGGCCAGTGTCTGCAGCAAGAATCGCGTGGTGAAGCCGGTATCGACAATATCCTCGATCAGCAAGACGTCTTCGCCTTCGATTGGGTCGTCCAGATCCTTGGCGATGCGGACCATGCCGGGCGTGCCCTCCGAAGCTGGAGATCGCCAGAAAATCGATTTTCACCGGAATGTCGATGGCGCGCGCCAGCGCGGTGAGAAAGAACACGGCGCCTTTCAGTACCCCGACCAGCTTCAGATCGCGACCGCGATATTTGGCGCTGATCTCGGCGGCCACCTCACGGATGCGCGTGGACACCTGCTCTTCAGTGAACAGGACGCGCTCGATTCCTTCGGGCGCGGTCATGTCGTTTTCAACCCGTATTTAAAGACCAGGTCTTGAAAATCCTTCTGATAAAAGACCTGGATATTGATGTGCGGATAAATCGCGCGCAGCAGCTTCACTTTGCGATTCTTGCGGGTCACCAGCGCTTGTTTCATGGTGGTCAGCTCGACGTACAGATCGAATTCCGGCAAATAGAAATCAGGAGTAAATGCCTCGGTCACCTTGCCGTCCTTGTCCCACTGTAGCGGGAAACTGCGCGGTTCGTAATCCCACTGGATGCGGTAAAAATCGAGCAGGTTGGCGAACAACTGTTCGCTGGGATGGCCGAAAACGGCTTGTTTCAAGTTCGCGCGTCCGGCGGGAACGATCCCGTGGCGGGCGAGCTGCAATCGCATTTGAAACTGCAACTGCGCTTCGGCGGCCTGCGAAAGGAGCCCCTGGCCGGCCAAACCGCGCGCCTCCGCCGCGGCCCGTAAAATTTCCGCCATCTGAGCGACTTCAATGTGTTCGGCGTTGAGCAAAATATCGAACGCCTCGGCGGGCGCTTTCGACCGGCCGATACGGGCCTTCCTCTGTTTGCGATATTCCACATCGAGCGCGACTAAAGCGTTCTGCGCCCCCGGCCGATCCAGCCGCTGGTCCAGCATTACGTTCCCGATGCGCCGCGCGGTTGGGGCGACGACACCGGCACGCAGCAGCATCGGCATGGACTGGAATAGAGATTCCGCTCCGTTCAACGCGACCACCAGGTGATGTTCGGTCGCCATGCGCGACAGGATGGAGACGACGGCGAGCCGCCAGGCGCGATCGGGCACCGGCGTCGAGCCGAACTCTTCCGTGATCCACTGATCGAGCCGGGTCTCCGTGACCAGCTCAAATCGCAGCAATTGCGACGCGCCGTGAGCTACTTCTTCCCAACGCGAGGCCGGCTCGCCGGAAATTGTCAACAAGGCCATCCGATACAATGCCAGAATAGCAATCGCGATGATGGTGCTCGGTGTGGATCTCGGGGGAACGAAAATCGCGGCGGGACTGGTGGATGAGCAGGGGCGCGTCATCGCTTCCCACATCACGCCCACGCGCGCGGCGGAAGGATTCGACGTATCGATCGGGCAGTTGTGGCGGGCGATCGAAGAGAGCGTGACCCCGGACGTCGGCGTGATCGGCATTTGCGCGCCGGGTCCGTTGAATGCCCGAACGGGTGTAATGCTGAATCCGCCGAATCTCCCGGGATGGCGTGACGTTCCGCTGGGGCGGTTGGCGAGCGACCGCTTCGGTCTTCCCGTGGTTCTGGAGAACGACTGTAACGCGGGCGCTCTGGCGGAGTTCTAGATTTGGGTCCGCACGCGGATCGTCGAATGTGTTTTATGCCGCTATCGGGACCGGGATCGGCGCGGGGATCATTATCGCCGGCAAGATTTATCGCGGGCACCGCGGAGTCGCGGGTGAAGCGGGACACATGACCATCGATTATCGAAGCTCCACCGTCTGCGGGTGTGGAGCGCTTGGGTGCATTGAGGCGCTCGCGTCTGGAACGGCGATCGGAAAGAACGGTCCTGACCTGGACGATCTTGCCGGACGTTTGAGCGCCTGGCTCGGCGGAATCGTGAGTCTGCTCGATCCGGAGATCATCGTGATCGGCGGCGGAGTCGCGCAACTCGGCGAGCCCTTGTTCGAAAAGTTGCGCGCGATGGTTCCGCGCCATACTGTGAATCCTTTTGCGAAGGCGATTCCAATCGTAGCGGCCCAGCTTGGAGCCAATTCCGGGATCATCGGCGCGGCGATCGTAGCAAGAGAAGCCCCGCGAGACAATTGATCCATGCAGACCCTGCGGCCTGAGACGCCGGAACAGCTCGCCGAAGCATTGCGTGATGCTGCGAACGCGCATCGCGGCGTTCGTCTTGGCGGGAATTTCTCCAAGGATCGGCTGGGCGGCCCGGCCGCGCCGGCCGACGTCGTCATCTCCACCTCGGCGATCCGCAAAGTGCTGTGCTATGACCCTCGCGATCTGACGATCAGCGTGGAAGCGGGCATGCCCTGGAACGAACTGGAGCACATTCTGGCCGAGCACGGCCAGATGCTGCCGCTGGATCCGCCATTTCGCGAATCGTCGACTGTGGGCGGCGTGATCGCCGCGAACCTGAGCGGTCCCCGCCGCCGCTTGTACGGGACCGCGCGGGACATGATCATCGGCATGACCTTCGCGACGCTCGAAGGCAAGCTGATCCAAAGCGGCGGAATGGTGGTGAAAAACGTCGCGGGTCTGGATATGGCGAAGCTGCTGGTCGGCTCCTTCGGGACGCTGGCGGGGATCGCGGTGGCGAATTTCAAAGTATTTCCCAAGCCTCCGGAATCGCGAACCTGGATGATGGAGTTCGCCACCGCGGCGGAAGCGTTCACCGAGCGCGATCGCGTGATCAGAGGCGTGCTGCAGCCGTCGGCGATCGACATCGTGAACTGGCCTTCGCGATTCCGTTTGCTGATTCAAGCGGGAGGAAGCGCCGCGGTGCTCGATCGATTTTCGCGAGAGCTGCCGGGCGCGCGTGTCGTGGCCGAATCGGTGTGGGACGAAATTCGCGAGTTCACCCCCACATTTCTGGCAGCGAATCCACAAGGCGCGATGGTCCCGATCGCGGCGAACCTTACGGAAATGGCGGGCGTGATGGAGACGTTGAAAGTCCCGGCCATCGCCCGCGCGGGTTCCGGGTTGATCTACGCGCATTATGCGGATCATCCTCCCGACATCGCATGGAACGGCGATTTCGCGATGATGGAGAGAGTGAAGAACATGTTCGATCCGGAACGCCTGCTGAACCGGGGCCGCCTTTATGGCCGTATCTGAATCCACCACCCACGATGCCCCGCGCCGCGCCGATCTCGACAAGTGCGTGCATTGCGGCCTGTGCCTGAATGCCTGCCCGACGTACCGGGAATTGCATGTCGAGATGGATTCCCCGCGCGGCCGCATATATCAGATGGTGCAGGTGTCGAATGGCGCGCCGATTACCGATTCCTATCGCGAACACATCGACCTGTGCCTGGCCTGCCGCGCCTGCGAGACGGCCTGCCCGTCGGGAGTGAAATACGGACGGCTGGTGGAAGCCGCGCGGGCTGAGATCGAGCAGCGATCGGATCACACGCTGGGATCGCAATTGCTGCGCAAAGTCGTCTTTGATTATCTGCTGCCGAATCGCGCGCTTTTGGGTGTGGCGGGAACGGCGCTGCATCTTTATCGCGTATCCGGATTGCAACGCGTGGTGCGCTCCACCGGCCTTCTCGGCGCCCGGCTCGGTGAGATCGAAAGGCTTGCCCCGCAAGCCGAGCGGCCCTTCTTCAATCGTCAATTCGGCCACGTGTTTCCGGCCAAGGGGGAGCGAAAATATCGCGTGGCGTTTCTTGCGGGATGCATCGCCAACGTCAGCTTCGCGCGATTGAACGAAGCGACCGTTCGCGTGCTGCAGGCCAATGGATGCGAGGTTTCGATTCCGGAGGATCAAACCTGCTGCGGCGCGCTTCACGTGCACGCCGGGTTGCGCGAAACGGCGCGCTACCTGGCGCAGCGCAATATCGACGCGCTGATTGGCGGCGGCTTTGACGCCATCGTCACCAATGCCGCTGGCTGCGGCTCCACGCTCAAGGAGTACGATGAGCTTCTCGAAGGCGACCCGCGCGCGAAACAATTCGTCGCGCTGGTGAAGGATGTGAACGAGTTTCTCGCGTCGATCGACTTGAATCCGAACATGCGGGAGGTGCACACCACGGTGACCTATCAGGACTCGTGTCATCTGGCGCATGGCCAGCGGGTCCGCTCGGCTCCCCGCGAGTTGCTGAAAAGGGTGCCGGGATTGACTTTTAAGGAGATGCAGATGTCCGATATGTGCTGCGGCAGCGCCGGAATCTACAACGTGGTGCACACCGATATGTCCATGGCGCTGCTCGAAAAAAAGATGGAAGCGATCAACGCTACGGGCGCCGATCGTATTGTCACGGCGAATCCAGGCTGCATGTTGCAGCTACGCGCTGGGGTGGAACGGCACGGCCGCGGCCAGCGCGTCTCGCACGTCGTCGAAGTGCTGGATGAAGCTTATTCCGTCTGAGTCTTTTCGACCACGATGGTGAAATTCGCGATCAGCGCCGCGATCGCGCCGAGCCCCGCGAGCAAGGGAACCGCCAGCACGCCGACCGTCGCCACCGTCAGCGGAATCTCCAGAAAGGTGTTACCCTTCTCGTCCTTTATGATGATGCGCCGGACGTTGCCTTCGTGAATCAACTGGCTGATCTTTTCCACCAGGTCCTTGCCCACCACCTTGAATTCTTCGTAAATCACGCGGGCTTTTTCCATTTGCCCCAAGCATAACACCAGAGTTTTAGACTGGAACGATGCGCATCTTGACGGCGTTCCTGATTTTCACGGCCTGCGGAGCGGCACAACCCGCAGCGTCGCCGCTGGCCGGATTCATCCGCGAAAATTATTCGAAATTCGAATACCGCGTTCCGATGCGCGACGGCGTGAAGCTGTTCACCTCGGTTTACATCCCCAAGGACGTTTTCGCGGACGGCAAGACGTATCCGATCATGATGAGCCGGACTCCCTACACGGTGCGCCCTTATGGACCGGATCAGTATCGCGACAACCTGGGTCCGTCGGAATTGTTCGCGCGCGAGAAATTCATCTTCGCCTATCAGGATGTTCGCGGCCGGTACATGAGCGAGGGCGAGTTCGTCAACATTCGTCCGCATAATCCCAACAAGGGTCCCAAAGACACGGATGAAAGCACCGATACTTACGACACCATCGACTGGCTGGTGAAGAATCTGCCCGGCAACACCGGTAAGGTCGGGATGTGGGGGATCTCTCAGCCGGGCTTTTACGTCAGCGCGGGGATGATCGACGCGCATCCGGCGCTGGTGGCCGCATCGCCTCAGGCTCCGGTGACCGACTACTATCTCGGTGACGATAATTTTCACAACGGCGCGTTTATGCTGGCGGCGAATTTCCGCTTCTATCTGGGGTTCTATCCACGCGAAGACGGACCGATGCTGCCACCGGCCCCGACGCCGTTCGATTTCGGCACGCCCGACGGTTACGACTTCTTTCTAAGGATGGGCTCGCTCGCCGATTCCGACGAAAAATATTTCAAGCACAAGAATCCGTACTGGATTCAGAACCTCGAACACACCTCATACGACGCCGAATGGCAATCCCGATCGATCTGGAAGCACCTGAAAAACATCAAGCCCGCCGTGATGACCGTCGGCGGATGGTTCGACGCCGAGGATCTGCAAGGTCCGCTGCGCACGCACGAGTTCATGGAGAAGAACGCGCCCCCGGCGGTCGACATGCTGGTGATGGGGCCGTGGACCCATGGCGGATTTTCGCGCGGAGACGGCGAATCGGTCGGGAATGTCAACTTCGGATCGAAGACCGGCGTGTACTATCGCGAGAACATCGAATTTCCGTTTTTCATGCATTACTTGAAAGGCAAAGGGATGGAGCAGTTCCCCAAAGCCTGGGTGTTTCAGACCGGCGTGGATCAGTGGCGAAAATTCGATTCGTGGCCACCGAAGGATGCCGCGCCGCAAACGATGTATCTGTCGGAGAAGGGCAAATTATCGTCTACTCCCGCCGCGAACTCGTCGTTCGACGAATATCTCTCCGATCCAAACAAGCCTGTACCTTATATCGACCCGATCGTGATGGGTATGCGCGCCGATTACATGACGGAGGATCAGCGTTTCGCCGCGACGCGTCCCGACGTGCTGGTGTACCAGACCGAGCCGCTCGATCACGACGTGAACGTTTTCGGCCCGATTTCGGTGGATCTGAAAGTCTCCACCAGCGGCACGGATTCGGATTTTGTGGTGAAAGTGATCGATGTTTATCCCGGCGATTATCCCGACCGCGCGCATCCGAACAATGAGCCCGCGAATGTCATTAAATTCGGCGGCTATCAACAACTGGTTCGCGGCGAGCCGTTTCGCGGCAAGTTTCGAAAAAGTTTCGAGAAGCCGGTGCCGTTCATCCCGAACCAACCTGACCACATCGCGTTTCGCCTGCCCGACGTGGCGCACACGTTCCGGGCCGGGCATCGGATCATGGTGCAGATCCAAAGCTCCTGGTTTCCGTTGACCGATCGAAATCCGCAGAAGTTTCTGGATATTCCGAACGCGCATCCAGCGGATTTCGTGAAGGCTACGGAACGGATCTACACCGGCGGCGCCGACGGCTCGCGTATTCAATTTATGATCGAAAAATGAACGACCTGCGTTTCGCGGCCCGGATGCTTCGGAAATCGCCAGGCTTCACGGCGGCGGTTGCCGGACTGCTCGCCGCCGGCATCGGCGCGAACGCGATCATTTTCACCGCCTTCGACGCGATCCTGCTCCGGCCGCTTCCGGTTCGTCATCCGGAAACGCTGGTTCGCGCGGTGCAGAAAATCCCGCAAGTCGGGACCACCAGCTATTTTCCGTACCGCCTATATGAGGCCCTGCGCGACCACTCCTCCACGCTCGCCTCGGTCTTCGGCGAAGAGGAACTCCCGATCGGGATGGACCAGCCGCAGCCAGTGGAGCAGATCCGTGTCCGCGTCGTCACGCCGGAGTTTTTCGATGTCCTCGGCGTCCCCGCCATGCTCGGCCGCGCGCTCACCTCGGACGACGCGCAAGATCAACCCGGCGCTCCGCCCGCGGTGCTCAGCTACGAATTCTGGCGGCGCCGGTTCAACGCCGACCCGAACGTCGTCGGAAAGCTCATCCCGCTCGAAGGGCATAAGTTTGTGATCCGCGGGGTCATGCCGCGCGACTTCAACGGCATTTCGCTCGATACTTCGCCCGAAGTCCGCGTACCTCTTCGCGTCTATCCGATGCTCTCCGACTTGAGCAATGATCCTCCGGCCTCGGACTGGCGCAATACCATTCAGCTCGATCTTTCCGCGCGCCTCCAACCCGGCGTCACGCGCGAGCGGGCGCAAGCCGAGGCCCTCGCGATATTCCGCGCCGTCAATTCCCAATTGCCCGAATCCATGCGGCTCGATGTCGATCGCGGTCTGCTGCTCGATCCTCTCAATCGCGGCACGTCCATGCTGCGCGACCGCTTTTCGGGAATCCTGAAGTTATTGATCGGCTCCGCCGGGCTTCTCATGCTGATGGTCTGCGCAAACGTCGCAGGCCTGCTGCTCGCGCGCGGCGCGATGCGCCGGGAAGGGGTCGCGGTTCGCCTCGCCGTTGGCGCCACGCGAATCCGATTGGTGCGGCAGATGCTCACGGAGAGCGCCATTTTGGCCGCACTCGGCGCTGCCGGCGGAATCGCCGTCGCATTTCTGGCCATGCCGATCCTGACGCGCTCGATCCCCGTGATTCGCGACCGCCTGACCTACCGCGTACCGTTATCGATCGACCTTCATCCCGATCTTCGTGTTTTATCGTTCGCCGTCGCCATTTCCGCGCTGACCGCGTTGCTTTTCGGATTCGTGCCGGCGCTGGCCGCCACACGGCAAAGCCTGGAATCGATTCTGCGCGGAGCACGCGCGGTCGGCGGAAGCCGCGGCCGCCAGCTTCTCATCGTGTTTCAGATCGCGCTCTGCACCATGCTGCTGGCCGGCGCGGGATTACTGGTCCGGACTTTCGCTGAACTTCGCGACGTCGATCCCGGATTCGACGCCGCGCACATCGTCAGCTTCACCGCGTTCCCGTGGCTTGCGAATTACAACAGCGACCGGATCAAAGCCCTACGCGCCGCTCTGACCGATCGCGTTCGCGCGCTGCCCGGCGTTGCCGATGCCGCCGTCGCTTCGGTGGCCATTATGCGCGGCAGCGGATTTAAGATGACGGTGGCCCCGTGGGCGAGCAGGCCACGAATGCCGATTTCCTGAACACCAGCGGGAACAACGTTACGCCTGAATATTTCGACACGATGGGGATCCGAATCGTGGCCGGGCGCGCCTTCACCGCATCCGAGGCCGATGCCAAGCCGCCTCGCGTGGTGGTCAACGAAGCTGTCGCGCGCCAGCTCTTCGGCCGCGGAGATCCTGTTGGGAAATTGATCGGCAGCAGCTTTAGAGGTCCGCCTAAAGCCGATTGGCAAATCATCGGTGTGGTCCGCGACGCGAAATACCGGTCTCTGCGGGAACCGATGATCCCCACGATTTATCAGCCTTGGCAGGACTCGCCGAGTCAGCGCATTAACCTGTATGTCCGAACCCGCATGCGTCCCGACTCGATCATCGAGCCCGTTCGAAGAATTCTGGCGCAGCTCGATCCCGCGCTGCCGTTTACTGAAATCGACACGATGTCCGAAGAAATCGACGCGAGTACGGCTCCTGAGCGCCTTACCGCGTCGCTCGCGTCGATTTTCGCCGCGCTTGCCGCCATCCTCGCCGCGATTGGAATTTATGCATTGCTGGCCTATGTTGTGGCGCAGGGGGGCAGGGAAATCGGCATCCGCATTGCGCTCGGCGCTCGAGCTTTGGATGTCGCTGAGATGATCGGATGGCAGGCCGTCGCGATGAGCGTCGCGGGAATCGTCATCGGCTTGGGAGCCGCTCTGTTCACCGCCCCGCTGGTTCGCGCTCTACTTTACGGCGTGGCGCCGCTCGATCCCGTGTCGTTCACGCTGGCCGCCGCGTTCGTTCTCATCGTCACCATCGCCGCGTCCGCGATTCCCGCAGTGCGCGCCGCTCGGACCGATCCCGCCACCGCTCTCCGTCAGGATTGGCCGCGCCAGAGCCGCGCCCGAAGGAAGCGGTGGATGCCGATATTGGTAACGGTCGCGGTTGTCGCGCTCTTTCTTCTATTGCCGCGCGCCGCGTCCGCCACGCCCCGCGCCCGGCGCGGCCTTCCCGGCGTCCAGATGATTCCAGTTCAGGATCGCGTTGAAGCCCAGGAAATACGTGCCCTGCGTCTGCCAGCGCCAGAACGGACGCAGTGCGAACAGAACGACGTGCCCCTTGCCCATGGTCGCGTCCACGATCAGGTCGCGATTGGCGATGGTCTGACCGCCGGCGAGCGTTCCACGACAGCAGCATGTCGTTCGGATTCGACGGGAACTGCATCACCACGCGAGGCGCGCTCCGTGTTGCGGAGTCCCGCCGCCGCGACCACCGATGCCGCATCCGGCCCGCCTCGGCCGGAGGCTGCGCGGGCGTCGATTCGATTCCGTCATAAGGCGACGTATGAATGGGCACGGACGTTCGGCGTGATGTTCTGCGCCAGCGCATCGGCGCCGGTCGGACCGCCGCCGCGGCCTCCGAATCCGCCGCCTGCCGCGACCTCCAGCACTGGATCCTGATTGAAGTAAACCGGCAGATCCTTGCCGTCGTAGCCGTACGTGATCGGACTCTTGCGATCGGTAATCATCCCGCGCAAAATCGAACCGCGCGCGAACAGTTGCGTGGGATGCTCGACGCTGACACCGTTGGCCAGTCCGTAATGCGCGAAAAATTCCGCCGACGATCCGTCGGCGATCAGCGTGCCGCCTTCCTCCACGAACTTCGCCAGCTCCGCCAGGCCATCGATGCCCATGCCGCCGCGAATATCGTCGGTCGAGTCGTTCGCTGCCAAGATTCGGCGTCAGCGCAGTTTTCTTGTAAGGGATTGGATCGGGACCGACCTTAGGAATGCCGGTCAGATGCGACTGCCGAGTTCCCACCGACGTGCGGATAAATGATCACGTCGTACTTCGCGCGAAGACTGCCGTCGCGCAGCCAGCTGATCGGCGAAATAGGTGTACGGCACGCCGTAATAATCGAGCGCCGCGCGCACCCAGCCTTCATCCTGCGTGCGCTGCCACGCGTGAATGTAGCCGATGCGCGGCACGTCGAGTCGATGCGTCTTCACGGTCGGCGTCGACCGCCGACGGCCCATGCCGAAAGTCCCAGATCGCGAATCGACGCCTCGAGTTGGCCGCGATTCGGCGTTCGGAATAATGAACGCGCCGGCGCGGAACTTGTGCCCGTCGAGCTCGAAATCGTCTTCCGCCGCGAGCATCTTCACGTCGGCGTTCTTGAAGCGGAACGTCATCAGCGCGTTGTCGGTGGTGTGATCGACGATCAGCGTGTCGCCCGTGCCGTCGAATCGCGCCGGCGACTTTCACGTCCGGCGTCGATCAGCGTCATCGGATCGCTCGAACACCGATTTGTCGGTCACCGGCGTCAGCTTGACGTTGCGCATGTACTGCATGGTCCAGCCGGTGTCGTCGTACGGCCGCGGATTCTGCGGCGGATAATTCTGCACGCTGAAGTACATGTCGGCGAGCGTTCGATACGGCTGATCGGCGCGAATCGACGTAATCGCCCGCCGCCACCGTCAGCGTTGCCGGCCTTGAACGGCGACTCGGCTTTGCTGACTTCCAGACCCTGGCGGCGCAGATCGTTCACCATGTCGGCCGCATCTGCCTTGCGGCGCTGATTCGGCGGGAATCACCCAGGCGTAGATCGGACCGTCCTTGCCCTTCTCGACCGACCGCTTGTTTTTCACCCAGTAATTTTCGAGATACAGCTCCTTGTTCTGCGCCACCTGATGCAGCGCGAACAGCAGCGCCGATTCCTGGATGTTGGTGTTGTTGCGCGGTCCCCATTTAATCGACGGCAGCGGCGGATTGGGACGATACCATTCGCGGCTGGTGGCCGTCGGCTGCAGCCGCAGATTTTCGTTGATGATCCGGACCGTAGCTCTGCACTTCATAGAACCGGCCGAACGAATTGTGCGTCAGCGCGATCCAGAACAGATAATTCGGCACCCAGCCGTCGTAGAATCCGTAAGTCCACACGCCGGGGACGCCGCGCTTGGCCATTTCCATGACTTCGGTTTCGGCCAGCAGCCACCATTCGTCGATCGGCGATCGGGATCGAGCGACGTGTTGTACGGCCCGGTTCCGGTGGACACATACAAATACGACTGCGCCTCATGCAGATCGTGCAGGATCGTCGGATGCCATTCGAGCACGCCCTTGGTGATGTTCTGCGTCAGCTTCAGATACTGGCCCATGCCGTCGCGATTGTTATCGTGCGCGACGTACTTGCCCCAGTACATCAGCGGAGGCCGCGGCTTGCCGGTCTTCTTGCCGTAGTAATACGTGTCGACCTGCCGCTCGCGGCCGTCCACTTCGATCACCGGCGTGATCAGGACGATCGCATTGTTGCGGATGGTCTGAATGAACGGAGTCTCTTCGACGATCAGCCGGTAGGCCAGCTCGATCAGCATTTCCGGTCCGCCGGTTTCGGGCGAATGGATGCCGCTGTTGGCCCAGTAAATCGGCTTCGCCGGTGTGCATGCATCTGCTGCGCCTGCCGCTTCCGTGGTCTTGCGCGGATCGCTCAGCGCGGCCAGCATGCCCTTGTACTTGTCGAGATCCTTGATGGTCGCTTCGTCGGCGATGGCCAGCAGCGACTTGATCGCGCCCTTCTTCGCTCTTGCCGAGCTTCCAGAACTTCGCGCGCGGCGACACCTTGGCGAGATCCTCGTAGTAGCGATCGATGTCCTTCGAGTAAGTCAGCTCGCCGCGGCGTGCCCGGGATGCGTCCGAAAAATTTCAGCGGCGAGGGCACCGTGTCGGACGCGGGCATGTGATCCACCAGTTCCGTGGTGATGCGCGGGTCCTTGCAGATATTGCTGGATGAGGCGCGTGTATTCCTCGTCCATTTTCTGCGGCGCTGTCGACGCGGCGGGCGCGGGCGTCGCCGCCGGCTTCGCCTTCTTGGTGTGTTGCGCGAACCCCGACGGTGTAACCAGCAGGGCGAACGCGAGAATGGGAGAAAGAGCGAGGAATCGAGATCTCATTGGAGGTATCCTGGAACGATCTCTCATTATAGTCGTGAGTTCACTGCGATGAATCGCCGCCGTCTGATCGAATTACTAACCGTGCCGTTCGTAACCGGCTTCGCCCAAGCCGCGAAACGGGATCGCGTCGTCATCGCCGGCGCTGGCATCATCGGTGCATCGATCGCGTACCACCTGGCGAAACGCGGCGCCGACGTCACCGTGCTGGAAAAGAAGGCGCCAGGCTCGGGCGCGACGCGAAATTCCTTCGCCTGGCTCAATGCAACGTTTTCGAAACAGCCTCGGTCGTACTACGAGCTGAACCTCGCCGGAATAGCAGGCTGGCGGCGTCTCTGCCTTCAGTTTCCCGATCTCAAAGTTCAGTGGGGAGGCAGCGTCCAGTGGTTTGAACCCGGCTCCGCTGCGGATCGTCTGCGCAAGAATGTCGCGAGCCATGAAGCTTGGGGCTACTCCGTCCATCTCATTGAGAATGACGAAATTGCGCGCCTGCTTCCCGCCATCACGCCCGGGCCGGCCGGCGCGGCCTGCTTTGCCGATCAGGAAGGCACCGTCGATCCGATGCACGCTCTGGCGGTTTTCCTGGACCACGCGAAACTGGCCGGCGCGAAAATCGAATATCCAGCGGAGGTCACCCGAATCGCGACCTCCAGCGCCCACGTGACCGGCGTCGAAACTACGCGCGGAAAATTCGAGTGCGATTTTCTGGTGCTCGCTTCGGGCGTCGACACCGAACGGCTCGCGCGCTTAGTGAACGTCAACGTTCCGCTGAAGGATTCGCCCGGGGCGCTGGCCCATACCAAGCCGCACGCGCGCATGCTCGATCGGGTCGCACTGGCGCCCGGCGCCACCATCAAGCAGAATCCCGATAACCGCATCGTCACCGGCATCGACTTCGGCGGGACTCCGGTGAACGATACCAGTCGCGAATTCGGCATGCGTCTGCTGAAAAATGCCGAGCGCTTTCTGCCCAAGATTCAAACGGCCGAGCTCGATTTCGTCACCCTGGGCCATCGCGTCCTACCTAAGGACGATCTCCCCATCGTGGGCTTTGCGGAGAAATGTCCTAACCTGTACGTCGCCGCCATGCACAGCGGCATGACCTTGTCCCCGATGATCGGACAAATGGCCGCGATCGAAATTCTTGACGGCGCCCGGGTGGATCTGCTGAAGGATTATCGGCCCCAGCGATTCGCCTGATCTTGCGCTACCATCGTGGCTGAACCGATGCGTCTCCGGAAGGCAGCTATTCTTGTCGCCTGCGGGCTTGGGTTTCTAGGCGTATTGCGCGCCTTCCAGCGTCCCTTCCATCAGTATCCCGGAGTCGAATATTTTCAATTCGAAGTTCCTTCCGACTATAAGCAGCCCTTCGAATTCGCCTTCGCGCGGCTGATGTTTCCTCCCGGGCCCTTGGACGGCTACCGTCCCCGATTTCAAGGCGACTGGCGTGAAGGCTTGTCGCTGTGGACCCAGGATTATCCCCGCGCCGATCGCCACTTCTCCCTCGCGCTGCGCCGCCTTACGCGGATCCAGGTCCGTTCCGTCGAACAACCGGTGATGCTCGAAGACGGCGACGAGGTTTACAACTGGCCCTGGCTGTATGCGGTGCAGGTCGGCGAATGGGGACTCAATCAGGACGAAGCCAAAATTCTACGCGAGTATCTGCTGCGCGGCGGATTCTTCATGGCCGACGATTTTCACGGCATCTACGAATGGCAGGAATTCGAGAAGCGCATCCATTACGTGTTCCCCGATCGCCCGATCGTCGATATTCCCGACAACGATCCCATTTTTCACACCGTCTACGACACTCAACGATCGTCTTCAGGTCCCCGGCCAGGCCCACCTTCGCCTGGGCTACAAGGCCAATGGACCCGACAGCATCGGCGCGCACTGGCGCGGCATCTATGACGATAAGGGACGCATTATGGTGGCGATTTCCTATAACTCCGACCTCGGCGACGCATGGGAGTGGGCTGACGATCCCTATTACCCTGAAAAATTTTCCGGCTTTGCGATCCGCCTGGGCGTGAACTACGTCACCTACGCGATGACGCATTAAATGAAAATCAATGGAATTGTAGAAACCGCGCTGCACGTGGCCGACGTCCATCGCTCCGCCGAATTCTATCAGCGGCTTTTCGACCTGCCGCGTCTGGCTGGCGATGACCGCTTCTGCGCGCTCGCCGTGCCCGGCCATGCCGTTCTGCTGCTGTTTCGCAAAGGCGGCACGCCGCAGCCGGTCGAAACTCCAGGTGGCCTCATCCCGCCACACGACGGCTCCGGGCGGATGCACTTCGCCATGAAAATCGATTCGCTCGATGAAGCGAAAGCCCAGCTTCAGCAACACGGAATCGCGATCGAAAGCACCGTGCATTGGCCGCGCGGCGGCGCGAGCCTCTATTTCCGCGACCCCGATGAGCACCTCGTCGAACTCATCACGCCAGGCTGCTGGGAAGTTTACTAAGCACGTTTACTGAGTTACCGCAGCCACCAGGCGAGCGTATCCGACGCGGCATCGAAGAAAGCGTCCGCCGCCGATTGCACTGTCGTCGCGCCGCGCAGATCCAGCGTCCATTTGCCCTCCGGCTTGTACGACGCATCGTGATAAACCCACAAGCCGCTGCTCTCCGCGCGTCCCATGATCGGAGCGTCCGCCGTCACATGGAACATTTGGTTGTCGATCGAAAAATCCATGTGATCGGCGTCGATGGTCCCGGCATTGAGAAACGGCCGGTCGGCAACCGGTTGCGTCGAGAAAAAATATCCGCCGCGCCCGGGGATATAAAACATCGCGAACCGCCCGGCCACCGCGGATGCCGGCGGCGGGCCGGAGACCAGGTTCTTGTCGACGAACACCTGCACGCCAGAGAAACGAAACGCCCCCGCCTTACCTTCCTGATTCATTTTCACCCGGATGGTTTCGCTCACGGATAGGCCCATGCCCGGGACCTCGAACAATTGGAGCGTGGCCTCGCGCCCGGTCGCCAAGGGGCCCAGTTCACGCGGTTGAGAAAGCGTCGGCGAGGGCTTTCCGGAATCGGCGTTCGGATACTGGCGGGCGAAATCGTCTCCCGCTGATTTGGCCGTCACCAGCAGGCTGTCTCCTCCGGCGCCCAAATCCACCACCAGTTCGTACGCGAAAACCACCAGGTGATTCTGGTCCCGGAAGATGCGATAAAAGCTGTCGCCTGAGGCGCGCGCCATCTCCACCGTCAGCGTCTCTTCGCCCGTGGGATGACCGAAATTGGCGCTCAACTGGATTTGAACACCGTTGCTCAGCGCGATGGTGGTGGAATCCTGCGCCGCGCAAGCGAAACAGCCGGCCATCAGCGCGGCGAGGTATTTCACGCCTCCATTACAGCACGGGTTACACTGATCGCATGCGCATTGCGATCGCCACGTTGCTCCTAACGCTGCCGCTGCTCGCCGAATCCGCCGCCGGCCTGAAGTGGACCGCGCCCGCCGGATGGAAAAATGAGGGCTCCCGTCCGATGCGCGCCGCGACCTACGACATCGCTCCCGCCCCCGGCGACAAAGAAGCTCCGGAATGCGCCGTCTATTTTTTTGGACCCGGCCAGGGCGGCAGCGTCGAAGCCAACATCGAACGCTGGAAAACCCAGATGGTCGCGTCCGACGGCAAGCCCGCCACGGCGAACGTCGTCAAACGCACCATTCACGGTTTGAACGTCACCACCATCGATTCCTCCGGCGAATACGCCGGCATGGGCGGGCCTATGGCCAAGTCGAAAGCCGAAAAGTCCGGCTATCGCTTGCTCGGCGCGATTATCGAGGGGCCGGGTGGCAATCTGTTCATCAAGTTCACCGGACCATTGAAAAGCATCGCGGCAAACCAACAGAAATTCGCCCAACTCCTCGATTCATTTCAGAAAGAGTAGCGCCGGCCGTCTCTACTTCGGATCCGGCACGTTCGGCGCCACGTAGACTTTCCGCAGCGATTCCCGGTAGTCATCGAAATACTTGTGTATCCCGTCGAACTCCTGCTTCACCTTGACGCGATAGTCGGCGTGCGTCAGAAAATCGAACAGCAAAGCCGTCATCGACTGCGCGTCCACTTCAAAGCCGTGATGCCCGACGTCGGTCAAGGCATCGGCTTCCATCTCGTAGGTGTGATTCGGCGCGTTCGATGTCGCCGCGCTGAACCCCAGGCCGGGAAGCGCGCTCGAGACACTGCCCGTTTCTTCATAGCCTTGCGGCTTGCCCGGGGCCGCCGCGATCTTCGTCGCGCCGTATTTTTTCATATATGCAAAACCGACCTCGGCCAGCGACGCCACCGAAATTCCATCGCGATCGTGGCCGTAGTCGTCGATCTTCAGCTTGGTCCCGGTGGCCAGCGCCGCCGCCCGCGCCGCGTTATCCACGATCTCCTTTACTTGCGCCAGATACACCTCGTCTGGATAGCGGATGTAGAAATCCGCCACCGCCCGATCCGGCACCACGTTCGGAGCCGCGCCGCCTTCGGTGATCACGCCCTGAATGCGCGCCTCCGGCCGGATGCTGGACCGCATCGCATCGATGTTATTGAAAAGATGGATCACCGCCTCCAGCGCATTGCGGCCGTTCCACGGCGTCATCTGATGCGATGGCGCGCCGCTGTAAATGTATTTCACCCCGTCGATGTTCAGGCAGCAGGTTCCGAATCCCGGCGCGGGCCGGGTGGTACTGCTCGACGAATGGCTCCGCACCAGAATATCCATGCCCCTGAAAACACCGGCTTTATACATGTCGGTTTTGGCGTTCGGTGGCATCATTTCTTCGCCCGGCGTTCCGAAAACCGTCAACGTGCCCGGCGCGTGGGTGCGATCCATATATTCGGCGATCGCCACCGCCGCCGCCATCCCGATCGGTCCCTGGGTGCTGTGCTGATCGCCATGAAAAGCCCGCGTGGTCCCGCGCAGCGCGTCGTATTCAAGAATCACCCCAAGGTTCGGCGTGCCCGGACTAGTCGACGGATTCTGCCCTTTGTACTTCGCCACGAAAGCCGTCTTCATGCCGGCGGCGCCCATGGTCACTTCAAATCCATGCTGCTTCAGATAGGAGGTCAGCTTCTCCACCGATCGCGTCTCCTCGAATCCTATTTCCGGATGGCGGGTGATATCGTCGCCCATCGCGAGCAGTTCTTTCTCCATCAATTCCCTGGCGCGCGCCACCACCTGATCGCGCGTCGCGTCCGACGCCGTCAGCCGCTCCACCAGCGTGGGCACGTCGATCGATCGTTCCAGCTCCGCCATGTTACGCAGGACATCGTGCGCCGCTTCGCGCTCGGTCGGAGTTTCCTGCGCCACCGCCACGCATCCCATCAAAAGGCCAACCCAAATGAGTTTCATAGTCGAAGGTCAATTATAAAACTACAATGAAAGCGAATGGCCAACCATCTGATCGATCAATTCCGCGTGAGGCCGGACGCCAAGGTTCGCCTCCGCGATTTCGATTCCGCCTGGACTGGAGATCACGAAAACAAAGCGGAGGCCGAGGCTCTGCTTCAGGCGAATCTACAACGCATGGAAGAGTCGCAGGAATTACTGTGGGCCAGCGCCAAATATTCGATCCTCATCGTATTGCAGGCCATGGACGCCGCGGGCAAGGACGGACTCATTAAGCACGTGATGAGCGGCGTGAACCCGCAAGGCTGCGAAGTCCACGCCTTCAAACAGCCGTCGGCCGAGGAGCTCGCTCACCCGTTCCTGTGGCGCTACAGCACGCGCACGCCGTCGCGGGGGCGCATCGGGATTTTCAACCGGTCCTATTACGAAGAAGTTCTGGTGGTCCGCGTTCATCCCGAATGGCTCGAAAAGCAGAACCTTCCCGATGCCGATCCCGGCCGCAAACTATGGGAGCAGCGCTTTCAGGACATCAACGCGTTCGAACATCACCTGACGCGAAACGGAGTCGTGGTCCTCAAATTCTTTCTCAACGTCTCGAAAAAGGAGCAGAAAGCGCGATTGCTCGACCGGCTGGAAGAACCGGATAAGCACTGGAAATTCTCGGCGGGGGATTTGGCGGAGCGCTCCTATTGGGACGATTACATGAGCGCCTTTGAGGATGCGATTCGCGCCACCAGCACGCACCATGCGCCCTGGTACGTGATCCCCGCCGATCACAAATGGGTGTCCCGGTGGATCGCCTCGGAGATCATCGTCCGCACGATCCATTCGCTCAAGCTGAAATGGCCCAAGCCGACCAAGGAGCAGGAATCCGATATCCGGAAAGCGCTGCGCCTGCTGCACGGAAACGCTAAGAAGTAGCGGACCGCTCAGTGCGCCACGACGACTTCATAGTGCCCCGACTTGAGCGCCAGTGCCAGCATCACCCGCGCCCATCCGCTCACCATCAGGCTGACGCCGACGAATAAGCCGAGGATCCAGAATCCCGACGCGGGCCATCCGCCCCACACGATGATCCCGAGGGCCAGTGTCACCAGGCCGTTGAAGAACATCCAGCCCCAGCTCGGGAAGCGCAGGGCGAGCGAAGCCACAATGCGGAAAATCCCGGCGATGATGAAGTAACTCGCCAGCAACAGCGTTACTACCAGAGCGCCAACCAAGGGGCTTTTCAACAGCAGCGCCCCCGTGACGATCGCCAGTAGCGCCTCCATCACATAGAGGAACAGATGGCCGCTTTCGCGATGCTGGAAAGCATGCAACCCTTCGAGAATGCCGCCGAGAATCAGTAGCCAGCCCAGGAACAAAACCGACACCACCGTGAAAATGATCGAATAAGCGACCGCGAGCGCACCCAGCAGAATCAGCAAGCACCCGGCGGTGAACATCCAGCTCCAGTTGTGACGAACGTCGTTCATAGGACGCCTCCGCGGGATTAGAGTCTTCCGGCGTCGGATTGGTTCACAATTTCAACGACTTCTTATGTTGCGTCCGGATCGCCCTTCGCCGCCTTTTCGACGTCCCCGCCGTGGGCTTTTGCGATTTCCGCCATCAATTTTTTCGAAACCACGCTGCGCGGCTTCGCGATCAGGATATCTTCCTTCGATTCCGACGGATCGCGATGCTTCATCAGCAGCCAGGACGTTTTCTTGGAGCCTCCAAATCCTCGCGTCCGCACCAGCACCCACGACCCTTTCAACTTCTTGCCGTGCAGTGTGAATTTCAGGTCGCCTTTCTTTAACGCTGCGTCCACATCGGGATCTTCGGGTTCCCAGGTTCCCTGATCCCACAGCATCACCGTTCCGCCGCCGTATTCGCCCTCCGGAATCACGCCTTCAAACCCGCCGTATTCCAGAGGATGGTCTTCCACTTGCATCGCCAGCCGTTTCACCGACGGATCTGTCGACGGGCCTTTCGGCACCGCCCAGGAAAGCAGCACGCCATCCCATTCCAGCCGGAAATCGTAGTGCAGATTGCTCGCCATGTGTTTCTGAATCACGTAAAGCAGGTCGTGACTTTTGCCCGCGGTTCCAGATCCTTTCGGTTCCGGAGTGCGTTCGAAATTGCGCTTCCGATGATAGTCGTTCAGGCTCACAGCTATAAGATTGCACTTGTGTTACCAATCCTCAAATGCGTCCTCTTTGGCTGGGATGCGACAATGGAGGTGATTGGTCGTCTACGGCTTTTATTACTCGATTCCGCTGATCCTCGGAGGGGTGCTGATCACCTGGCTGACAGCCTGGTGGTATGCCGTTCCCCTGTACATTCTGGCCGCATTTTGTTTGTACTTTTTTCGCGACCCGGAACGCCGGATTCCTGAAGGACCGGTGGCGGTCTCGCCCGCCGACGGAACCGTGGTCGCCGTGAAACCCGACGAGGCCGGCACCAATCGCGTCAGCATTTTCCTGAACGTGTTCAACGTTCACGTGAACCGGACTCCGATTGCCGGTAAAGTGAAATGCATTAAGTATCACAAGGGTAAATTTCTGGTGGCGAGCAAGGAAGAAGCCAGCCACTCGAATGAGCAGAACACCATTACAGTCGAAGGCGACGGCACGCGCGTGGTGTTCAAACAGATTGCCGGCCTGATCGCCCGGCGCATTATCTGTTACAAGCAGCCCGGCGACATCCTGGAGGCCGGCGAGCGCATCGGACTCATCAAATTCGGCTCGCGCGTCGACGTTTTTCTGGGACCCGAGTGGGACATCGCGGTGCATGTCGGAGAGCACGTGGCCGCCGGGTCGAGCGTGATCGCCCGCCGGAGGTCGCAATGAACGGCCGTAGCCTGCGCGATCGTCTTGTGGATCCGAGCTCCCCGGATCGCCGCCCGCGCCGCGCCGCCTACGCTCTGCCTACCCTGTTCACCGCCGCCAACGTCTTCCTGGGATTCTATGCGCTGCTCGAAGTATTTCAAGGCGCGATGCAGATGGCCCAGCGCTTGCCCAACGCGAATGTGCCATTCCGTTTCGCGGCTATGGCGATCGGCGCGGCGGTGTTCTTCGATGGACTCGACGGGCGCATCGCGCGCATGACCAACACGGTCAGCGATTTCGGCCGTGAAATGGATTCGCTCGCTGACGTGATCGCCTTCGGAATCGCGCCCGCCGCCATGGCCTTCACCTGGGGCGTCTATTTTGTTTCCAGCTTCGAAGTGATCCGTCCCGATCAGCTTCGCAACGCCGGATATTTTCTCTCGTTTCTATTCCTGCTATGCGGCGCGATGCGGCTGGCGCGCTTCAATATTCAAAAAAACCCGGTCCCCAGCAATCCCGGCCGGCCCGATCGAAAATATTTCGTCGGCCTGCCCATTCCGGCCGGAGCCGGTGCGGTGGCCAGCATCGTATATGCCGCCGACGGTGTCGTGATCGATTGGTGGATTCTGTCGGTCCTCTGGCTCGCTTTACTGGGTTTGTTGTCGTTCCTTATGGTGAGCACCTGGCGCTACCCGAGCTTTAAGGACTTGAGCCTGCTGCGCCCGCGCTCCCCGCTGACCTTCGTCCTGATCGGCAGCCTGATTTACGTCATCTGGAATTTTTCGCAGCCGGCGCTACTGGCCATGTCGGTCTGCTACGTGGTGAGCGGTATCGTGATCCGTCTCGGCGGAATCGTGCGCCGCCGCCTGCGCCCCTCCCCGCCTTCCCCGGAGCATCAAGTTGGCTAAAGAAAAACAATCTACCGAACATCCTCTGTTCGCCGTCGTCGGCGGGGATTCGCTGCTGGCGCGCGAGCTTCGGGATCTGTTGAGCGAATCGAAACCCGCGCCGCGGGTGCAGTTGATCTCCGCCGCGGAAGGAAGCTCCGTGCAACTGGGAGTCGAGCCGGACGAGGCGTTGGTGATGACGCCGCTCAACGCCGAGAGCCTGGAAGGGGCTCGCGTGGCGTTCCTGGTTGGAAGCCCCGCCTCCAGCCGCCGGACCTTGAAAGTGAATCCCGCGGACGGTCCGGTGCTGATCGATCTCACCGCCGCACTCGAGGAGAATCCGCACGCGAGATTGCGCGCGCCTTCCGCTGAACCCTCGCCCACACCGGTCGATTCCCGCGTCCAGGTGATCGCGCATCCGGCGTCCATCGCCATTGCGATGCTGCTCTCGAAAATCGCTGCCCGCACCGCCATCCGACGCTCCATCGTTCACGTGTTCGAGCCGGCAAGCGAGCGGGCACAGCGCGGCATCGACGAACTTCAGCAGCAGACCGTCGCCGTCCTCTCGTTTCAGAAACTCAAAACCGAAGTGTTCGACGCCCAGCTTTCCTTCAATCTCCTGGCGCGATACGGCGAGGAGGCGCTGGAGCCGCTCGATTCGATTGAACAGCGCATCGAGCGTCACCTGGCATCCCTGCTTGCCGCTTATCCTTCCATTCCGATGCCGAGCCTTCGCGTCCTTCAGGCGCCCGTGTTTCATGGCCATAGTTTTTCGGTGTGGATTGAATTCGAAGCAAATCCCGGCGCCGGGACGCTCTCGAAATGGCTCGGCGAGGCCGGTTTCGATGTCCGCCCCGACGATCCTCCCACCAATGCCGGCATCGCGGGACAAAGCGGGCTAGCCGTCGGAGCCATTGCTCCCGATCACAATCAGCCGCGCGCCTGCTGGCTGTGGATGGTGGCGGACAATCTGCGGCTCGCCTCGGAAAACGCGATCGCGGTGGCGAGGGAGATTCCTTGAAGTACGCCCTCGCCTTGATCCCGGTACTGCTCGCCGGGTGCGGATATCATGTGGCCGGCCACACCGATCTGCTGCCGAAGACCATCAACACCATCTGCATTCCCGCGTTCTCGAACGTGACCACGAACTACAAGCTGTCCGACGAGCTTCCTGAAGCGATCTCGCGCGAATTTATTTCGCGCACGCGCTACAAAATCGTCTCCAATCCGAACACCGCGGACGCGATTTTGCGCGGCTCGGTGGTCAATTACATCCATTACCCGACCGTTGCCGATCCCACCACCGGCCGCGCCTCCGAAGTGGACCTGCGCGTCTACATGCGCGTCGATCTGGTGGAGCGCGCCACCGGTAAGGTCCTGTTCACGCGTCCCAATATGGAGGTTCGCGAGCGCTACGAAATCAGCGTCGACCCTAAACAATATTTCGAGGAAAGCGACGCCGCTCTGCAGCGCGCCAGTAAAGACGTCGCGCAACAGCTGGTCACCGCGATCCTGACCAATTTCTAAATCACCGTATGAGCCCCGATCAGTTCCTCGACCGCATCTCCAAACAGGCTCCCTCGCCGGTGTACCTGTTCCTCGGTCCGGAACCGTATCAGCGGGAAAAATGCCGCGCCGCGCTGCTCGAAACCGCGCTCGGTCCGGACGATCGCGAGAGCGGCTTTACGCGTCACGATCTTTCCGAGATACCGCTTTCAGCCGCGCTCGACGATGCGCGATCGCTCTCCTTATTCGCGTCGCGTCGCGTAGTCTGGCTGGCGAGCGCCGAAGCCGCGTTGCCGCGCGCCAAATCGTCGGACGAAGAATCCACCGAAGGCGACGCGGGTGAACTCGCGGCTTATTTGGCCGAGCCGACTCCGGGCACGGTAGTGGTCATCGAATCGAGCCGCTTCGATTTCGAAGGCGAGGATAAGTCTAAGCTCGAACGGGTCCAGAAATTTTATTCCGCAGTCCGGGAGCAGGTGGAATTCCGGCCCTTCACGCCTGAAGCTGCTCGCTCGCTGGCGCAGTCGCTGGCGAAGCAAGCCGGCTTGCAACTGGGATTAGCCGAGCTCGCGATTTTGCTTGACGCGACCGCCGGCGATGCGGCGCGTCTGGCCATCGAAATCGAAAAGCTGCGCGTCTTCGCCGGGCCGAATCGCAAGGTAACCGCCGAGGACATCGCGGCGCTGGTCCCCAATGCCCAGGCGTCCACCATTTTCGCGCTGGTCGCGGCGCTTGGACGAAGCGACCGCACCGGCGCTCTGGATATTCTCGATACGCTGTCGCGCGAAGGCGAATATATGCCGCTGGCGCTGACCTTTCTCGCCACCCAGTTCCGCATGGCCCTGGTCGCCCGGGAAGCGAATCTGCGGACCGCCAGCCAGATTCAGGCCTACTTCACCAGGCTCGGCGGACGGATGTGGCCGCAGCGCGCCCGCGAAGTCGAGCAGACGGTGCAGGCGTTTTCTAAGCCAAAGTTGGAGCGTGCGGTCGTGAAGCTTTTTGAGGCGGACCGCTCCCTTCGCGATGCCCGGCCCGATGACCGCATCGTGATGGAAGAAATGATTCTTGCTTTAACCAGGTAGCCGGAACTACGCGGTAGCCGAAATTTTGCGGAGGCGCAGTGTGAGCCGGCTCTTATAGCGGGCGGCGGTATTCTTCTTGATGATGCCCCATTTTGCGGCGCGATCCACCAAAGAAAACGTTGCCGGCGCCAGCGCCGCGGCGCCCTTGGCGTCCTTGGAATCCAGAGCCCGGCGCATCGACCGGATCTGGTGACGCAGCCGCGTTTTGCGGACACGATTTACATCGGTCCGCCGCTCGGTCACACGTACGCGCTTCAGCGCGGAGACTGTGTTTGCCATTCGAGCCTTTAGGATATCGCAGCCGCGTCACTCAGGTCAATCGGCTTAGAAACTCAGGCCGAGCAGGAAACTGGCTTCGTTCTTATTCACCCAGCTGGTCGACGAACCCCAGCGGGTGTAGCGGATCTCGGGCGAGATCGCCAGGCGGCCCCGCTTGAAGCGCACTCCCGCCGCGGCCACCGCGCCCACGCCGTCGTCCGAATGATAGTGGCTGTTCAATGGCAAAACCTGGGTGAGTCCAGTCGATGCGAGGATGCTTTCCGATCCGGTATCGTGAACGTCCAGAACGCGAAGCGCCCATCCGGTGGCAATATAAGGACGCCATGTGGAATGGGGCCGGAAATAGTATTTCCCAAGTACCGGAAACGTCCAGTCATTGGCACGCTGCCGTTGGCTAAGCGAGACGGACGAGAGGTCGACTTGCGACACTCCCCCTGCAAGTTCGGAGAACTGAATGGACGTTCCCACCCGCTGATACAGGGCGTCCACTTCGATCGCGAAGTTCGCCGGCAGCCGGAATTCGATGGATGGCCCGACAATATAGGGCCGCGATTGATCCGTTGAATTCACGGTCTGATCGATCAGCGGAACTCCTCCTTTCACGCCGAACGAAACCAACTGCGCGAACGCGGACGATGCCCCTAAAGATATAAACGCAAGAACTGCGAAATGTTTTCTCATCGGGAGCGGAAGTGCACGCGCGATTCCAGTCTCCCTAAAGCCTGATTCTCAGAAACTTGAGCGCTATTTCGCGTTTCGGAAGTGTGACGAATGCGCACACTGCGCCACGGGACGGACTAGACTTTCGCGGGCACCAGCACCGGTGCGTTGGCCAGCAACTTGTCCTCGAACTCGTAATCCGGCTTCGGAAAATCGTTGTGGCGAAGGTACCAGCGATAGGTTTCCTTCAGTCCCGCGCCGAAATCGGCAGGCTTGAACTTCAGCACGCGCTGCGCTTTCGCCGTCACCAGAGTGATCGGCGGCATGTCGTAATAAAACCCGAAATATTGCTTGGGTCCCATGGCGTGTCCGCCCGCGCGCAAAATATACTCCCTCGGGATGCGGACGAATTTCACCGGTTTGTTGCAGGCCTTGGCGAACGCCTCCACCGCTTCCGTCTGAGAGAGCGGCCGCGGATTCGCGATGTTGAACGCGTGCCCCACCGCGTTGGGTTCGTCGAGCGACTTGAGGCACGCCTTCACCAGATCCTTCACGTAGACGAACTGCATCAGGCGCCGGCCGTCGCCCGGCAGGATGATCGATCGCCCTGCGCGCAGCCGGTCCCAGAAGTACGCTTCGCGATAGAAAGGATTCGATGGCCCGTAAATGTACGGGGGACGCATGGTCACCACCGGAAGTCCGATGCGCTGGTGCAGGCGGAACAGCGCCCGTTCGCTCATCGCCTTGTTGCGCGTGTACAACTCGGCGGCGTCGTCCGGCGCGAGCGCGTCGCCTTCGTGATGATTCAATCCGTCGCCGTAAGCGGCCACGCTCGACATGAAAATGTAACGCTGGAGATGATTGCCGGCCGCCGCGCGCACCGTCGATTCCACGTGCGCCGCCGTGGTGCCGCGCTCCCAGTCGTAAACATTGTCGAAAATGACGTCGAAGTTCTTGCCCGCCAGCGCCGCCTTCATCGACGCGAAGTCATTCCGATCCGCGACGATGTTGCTGACCCGCCGTCCCAGGTCGTGTTTCGGGCGGCGATGCAGCACCGAGACCGAATGACCCGCGGCGAGCAGCTCGGCCACCAGCATCCTGCCGATGAAGCGCGTTCCTCCGATGACCAGGCAATTCATGCTAAATTGTCGGAAATACTATGGGGTTAAAGCCGTTACTTAATCGTAATATTCCAAGCCCAGATGTGTAATCAGGTCCTCGCCGCGCATCCACCGGAGCGTATTTTTCAGCTTCATCAGCTGGATGAAAATATCGTGCTCAGGATAGAGTCCCGGCGCGGTCATGGGAGCCTTGAAATAGAACGAGAGCCATTCCTGTATGCCGCGCATCCCGCAGCGCTGCGCCAGATCCATGAACAATACCAGGTCCAGAACCAGCGGCGCGGCCAGAATCGAATCGCGGCACAGAAAATTGATCTTGATCTGCATCGGATAGCCCAGCCATCCGAAGATGTCGATGTTGTCCCAGCCCTCTTTGGCGTCGCCGCGCGGCGGATAGTAATTAATGCGCACCGCGTGATAAAAGTCCTTATATAATTCCGGATAAAGCTTGGGCTGCAGAATATGATTCAGGGCGCTGAGCTTGGTTTCTTCCTTGGTCTTGAAGGAGCCCGGATCTTCCAGTACCTCGCCATCGCGATTGCCCAGGATGTTGGTCGAAAACCACCCGCTTAATCCCAGCATCCGCATTTTGAGGCCCGGAGCCAGCAGCGTCTTCATGAACGTCTGTCCGGTCTTGAAATCCTTGCCGCAGATCGGGATATGCCGCTCCCGCGCCAGATCCAGCAGCGCCGGAGTATCGGTGGTCAGGTTCGGAGCGCCGTTGGCGAACGGAACGCCCGACTTCAACGCCGCATACGCGTAAATCTGGCTCGGCGCGATCTCCGGATCGTTCTTCATCAGCCCGCACTCGAAATCCTTCAGCGTCTGATGCACCGCGGACGGACGATGAAATACTTCAGTGGACGCGCACCAGATCATCACCAGCCGCGAACAGTCATTGGTTTTGCGGAATTGCTCGATGTCCTGCATCAGCATTTCCGCCTTTTCCATCTTGGTCGCGGCCTGTTTGACGTTGGGACCGTCGATCCGCCGGATGTATTCTGTGATCGAATACCGCCTTCATCGGGCGAATCGCCGACAGCGGCGTCTTTACCTGTTCGAGCAACGCCGGCTCCAGCACTTTCGCGTTGGCGGCCGCCTCGAAACGCCGTATCCTCGTAAATATCCCAACCGCCGAAAACCAGGTCGTTCAAGCCGCTGAGCGGAACAAAATCCTTGATCTTCGGAGTGTTGTTGTCGGTGCGTTTTCCCAGACGGATGGTGGAGAGCTGCGTGAGCGAGCCCACCGGCGCCGCCAATCCGCGCTTGATCGCTTCCACGCCGGCGATGAACGTTGTTGAAACCGCGCCAATGCCGGGAATCAGTACGCCGAGTTTGCCGTCCGCGGGCGCAATCTGGACGTTGTCTTGAGCGGGCAAAGCCTTTTCAACTCCTTCGGTTTGGTCTCCCGATGCGCGAGACACGCAATCATGAGGGTTTGAACTTACTAAGTTATACTAGCATTTTATGCCTAAAACGCGCGACTGCCGGAAGCGTGCAGGCGGTCATCTCCGCCATTCTGGTGGACGACGAAAAGCTCGCGTCCGATGAGCTTGCGTACCTGTTAAAAGAGTTCGCGGACGTCGAAATCATCGCCGACGGCCACCAACGGACTCGAAGCCGTGAAGTTGATCGAAGACCTGGAGCCGGACCTCGTTTTTCTCGACGTGCAGATGCCCGGGCTCGATGGAATGGGCGTCATCCGCAAGCTGCGAGAAAAAAATATCCCGCTGCCCTATTTCGTCATGGCCACCGCCTACGATCAGTACGCCGTCGAAGCGTTTCGCTGGGAGGCCCTCGACTATCTGCTGAAGCCGGTGGAGAGCGACCGCCTCATCCTGGCCATCGATCGCGCGCGCAAGGGAATCGCGGAGCGGGCCAAGACCGCGCTTCCCGATCTGCCTCCGCCCAAGCCGTCCTTGCAGCGCACCAAACTTCTGATCAAGAGCAACCATCGCAACTTTATCGTCGACGCGCAGGATGTGGTCTACGCCACCATCGACGACGGCCTGATCACCGTGGTCGCCTCCGGTCTCGAAGGCCAGTCCAATTACCGGACCATCGAAGAGCTCCAGTCCAACCTCGATCCCGATATGTTCTGGCGCGTGCACCGGTCCTACCTGGTCAATATCCATCGCATCCGCGAAGTGATTCCCTGGTTCAAATCGAGTTTCCAGCTGCGCATGGATGACAAGAAGCAGACCGAGATTCCCGTTAGCCGCGTCCAGACCAAGCGACTGCGAGCGCTGCTGAAACTGTGAACCGCGAATATCACAAATGGTTCTCGCCCGGCGCTTGGCGCGGGACATGGAACTGCTCGTCTTCGGCCACGCCGGCACTCCGCTGATCGTGTTCCCGACCTCCATGGGGCGGTTCTACGATTACGAGAATCGCGCACATGATCGACGCCGTGCGCGGCAAGTACGAAAACGGCGAATTGCAGGCTTTCTGCGTCGATTCGGTGGACGCGGAGAGCTGGTACAACAAGAGCGTTCCTCCGGCTCAGCGCGCCGCCCGGCATGTTCAATACGATCGCTATCTGGTCGATGAACTGGTCCCGTTTGTGCAGCTCGCGCAACGCCGTCGCCGCTCGGCGTCACCGGCTGCAGCTTCGGCGGCTATCACTCCGTGAATTTCGCGCTGCGCCATCCGGATCTGGTGGCCGCCTGCGTCAGCATGGGCGGCGCGTTCGATATCCATCAGTTCGTCAACGGTTACTACGACGACAACTGCTACTACAACTGCCCGCCCGACTTCTTGCCGAACTTGACCGACCCCTGGTTTCTCGACCGCTATCGCCAAATGCGGATCGTGCTCGCCACCGGCGAGACCGATATCTGCCTCGAAGAGAATCGCCGTCTGTCGCGGATCATGGACGGCAAAGGCATTCCTCACTGCCTGGACGTCTGGGGTGACGGCGCCGGTCACGATTGGCCGTGGTGGGAGCAGATGGCCCGGAAATTTTTCTAAGCCTGCACGCACTCGCCGGCATTGTGACGTCAGACTCGAAATCCCGAATGAGAGCTTTAATTCGCGATTCTTATACGAGGTTCGGATGAAGAAAATTGGAATCGTTTATGGGATGGAAAATACCTTCCCCGGCGCGCTGGTCGACCGGATCAACTCCATGCATGTCGACGGCGTCACCGCCGAACACATTCACATCGGCGGCATCAAGATGGCCGAGCCGTCCGGCTACCGCGTGATCGTCGATCGCATTTCGCACGACATCCCGTTCTACCGCGCGTATTTGAAGAACGCCGTGCTCACCGGCACGACCGTCATCAACAATCCGTTCTGGTGGGGCGCGGACGACAAGTTCTTCAACTACGCGCTGGCGTCGAAGATCGGCGTCGCCGTTCCGCGGACCGTGCTGCTGCCGCACAAGCAGCATCCGCCGGGGACCACGCGATCAATCGATGCGCAATCTGATCTATCCGCTGAACTGGGATGAGATTTTCGACTACATCGGGTTCCCCGCGTTTCTGAAGCCGTACAGCGGCGGCGGCTGGAAGAGCGTCTATAAGGTGGATAATCCCCGAAGAACTGTTTCGCGCCTACGACGAGACCGGCGATCTCTGCATGACGCTGCAGCGCGCCGTCGACTTCGATCGACTACTTCCGCTGCTACGTGGTCGGGCAGAAGAAAGTCCACGTCATGCGGTACGATCCGCGCCGCCCGCATGCGCGAGCGCTACGTGCTCGACGGTCCGCCGCATCGATCCGGCGCATGCACGCCCGCGTCGTGAACGATTGCCTGAAGCTGTGCCGGGCGCTGGGCTACGACCTGAACACGGTCGAGTTCGCGGTGGAAGACGGAGTCCCGTACGCGATCGATTTTCTGAATCCGGCGCCGGATGCCGATTATCATTCCGTCGGTCCCGAAGAATTTCGAATGGATCGTCGACGCGGTGGCCGAGTTCGCCGTCGAAGAAGCGCTGAAAGATCCCGCGCCCGTCGAGATGCGCTGGGCGCATTTCCTGACCGCCGCCGCGAGGTGAACGCATGAAACCGAGTTTCACGATCGGGATCGAAGAAGAGTATCAGACCATCGATCCCGTGACGCGCGATCTGCGGTCGCACATCGACAGCGGAGATCATCGAGAAGGGCAAGACGCAGCTTCAAGGAAGCCGTCAAGCCGGAGATGCACCAGTCGCGTGATCGAAGTGGGCACCGGCATTTGCAGCAACATCGAAGAGGCGCGCGAGGAAGTGCGCGAGCTGCGGCGCGCGATCATCGGCCTGGCGCGCGAACAACGGCCTGCGGCTCGGCGCCTCCGGCACGCATCCGTTCGCCGACTGGCGCAAGCAGGAAATCTATCCCGACGAGCGCTACTTACACATCGTCGAGGACATGAAGACCGTCGCGCGCGGCAATCTGATCTTCGGCCTGCACGTGCACATCGGCGTCGAGGATCGCGAGACCGCCATTCAACTGATGAACGCGGCGCGCTACTTCCTGCCGCACATGCTGGCGCTGTCGACCAACTCGCCGTTCTGGCTCGGCATGGACACCGGGCTCAAATCGTATCGCTGCAAGGTGTTCGACAAATTTCCGCGCACCAACATCCCGGACTATTTCCCGAGCTGGGGCGAGTATGAGAGCTTCGTCAATCTGCTGGTCAAGACCAACTGCATCGACAACGCGAAGAAAATCTGGTGGGACATCCGGCCGCATCCGACACTTCCCGACGCTCGAATTCCGGTGCTGCGATATTCCGATGCGCGCTCGACGAAACCATCGCCATCGCGGCGCTGATTCAGGCGACGGTCGCGAAGCTGTACAAGCTGCACGCGGCCAATCAGGGATTCCGCCTGTACCGCCGCGCGCTGATCATGGAGAACAAGTGGCGCGCGGTCGCGCTACGGCCTCGACGGGAAGCTGATCGACTTCGGCAAGCAGCATCGAAGTTCCGATGCGCGATCTGGTCGATGAGTATCTCGCACTTCGTCGACGACGTGGTGGACGAGCTCGGTTCGCGCGAGGAGGTCAACTACATCCGCAAGATCCTCGAGAATGGGCAACGGCGCGGATCGCCAGTTGCGCGTGTTCAAGGAGACCGGACGATCTGACGAAAGTGGTGGATTACATCGATTGCAGGAGACCGAAACGTCGGTGGATGCGATACGGGCAAAGCCGAAGCAGTGGCCATGCGAGTTCGAATGACGGATTTGCGCACCGTTCGCTTCGATCCGGAGTCGACGCCGGGCGCGCGCAATGCGGTGCACGTCTGTCTGCGGATTCAGCCGGACGAAAAAGTGACGGTGATCACCGATCAGGCCTGTCTCGAAATCGCCGCCAGCATCGCGGCGCGAGCTGGACACGTCTGGGCTCGCCGTATCACGCCTTCGTCCTCGAAGAACTGGCGCCGCGTCCCGCTGACGCGACATGCCGCGCGCCGGTGCTCGAGGATATGGAATCGAGCCAGGTCAGCATCTACGCCGTGGTCGCGCAGCCGAACGAATTGCGGACCCGCATGCAGATGACCGACGTGGTGAACCGCCGCAAGATCCGGCACGCGCACATGGTGAACATCGAGCAGCGCATCATGCTGGAAGGCATGCGCGCGGATTATCACAAGGTGGATGAGCTGAGCGTGAAGGTCCTGGAGATCGCCGACGACGGCCGACGTGATTCGCGCGCACAACCGCCGCCGGCACCGATATCGACGGCGCGATCTGAATCACGGACTACAAGTGGCTCAAGACCAGCGGCATCATTTCGACCGAAGAAATGGGGCAATCTGCCGGGCGGCGAAATCTTCACGACGCCCGGCGAAGTGAACGGGACCTTCGTCATCGACGGCGTGGTGGGCGATTATCTGTGCGCCAAGTACGGCGACCTGCGCGAGACGCCGCTCACCATCCGGGTCGAAGGCAATCGCCTGATGGAAGCGCACTCCGCGAATCGCGAGCTGCGAGGAGGAGTTCTGGAAATACACGCACACCGACGAGAACAGCGATCGCGTGGGCGAGTTCGCCATCGGCACCAACATCGGCCTGCGCGGCGTGATCGGCAATATCCTGCAGGACGAAAAGCTGCCCGGCGTCCATATCGCGTTCGGTAATCCGTACGGCGCGCATACCGGCGCGGAGTGGTGATCGTCGCACGCACATCGACGTGGTCGGCACGCAAGTTCGACATCTGGGCCGATGACCGGCAGATCATGCGAGCCGGGCAAGTTCCTGATCTGCGATGATTCCGGAACTTCGCGCGCAGTTCAACGAGCGTTTCACGCCCGAAAAATATCAGCGATTCCTGCGTCTGCTCGACCAGGGCGCGGGACGCACGTCAAGTTTCGCAATTGCGAAACGCCGCTGTTTCTTCCGCGCGACCTTGTTCGACCGGATGGCCTGCGACGGCGCCGATCTGATCCGTCAACTGATGACGTCCGAATATCGTGCGCGTCCGAGCAGACCGTGCCCGCGGATTATCGCGTGCCCAACGAAGATGCGCAGCCCGCTTTTCGTTCAGGTGGATTTCGGGCTGACCGCCGATCTGGAGCCGAAGCTGGTCGAGATCCAGGCCTTCCCCTCGCTCTACGCCTACCAGCCGTTTCTGCAGCGACGCTATCGGGACGCCTACGAGCTCGATCTCGCGCTCCGATGTCGTCTTACGACCGCCGATTTCGCCGCGCCGTCGCTAGGCGATCATGCGCCGGAAAACGTCGTCCTGCTGGAGATCGATCCTCAGCATCAGAAGACCCTGCCCGATTTTCTGCTGACCGAAAAGACTGCTCGGTATCCGGACCGTCTGCATCACCGACAGTCGAGAAGCGCGGCAACCGACTGTTCCACGGCGGCGTGCCGATCGAGCGCATCTACAACCGCGTGATCGTGGATGAGCTGGTGCGCAAGCAAATTCAGCACGCCATTCGATTATCGCGACGATCTGGACGTCGAATGGGCCGGCCATCCCAACTGGTATTTCCGGATCAGCAAATTTTCGATTCCGTTTCTGCACCATGCCTCGGTTCCGCAGACGCGGTTTCTGTCCGAACGGCGTTCCGGACGATCTCGAGAACTGGGTGCTGAAGCCGCTCTATTCGTTCGCCGGACTCGGCGTGGTGATCGGGCCCTCGGCCGAGGACATCGCCGCGCATTGACGATCGATCGCAATACATCCTGCAGGATCGCGTCGATTTCGCGTCCCTGGTCGAAACCCCGCACGGCGCGACCAAGGCCGAAATTCGCATGATGTACATCTGGCTCGATGCGCTTCGGCGCGGTGCACGACGATCATACGCATGGGACGTGGAAAAATGATGGGCGTGGATCACAATCGCGACATGGAATGGGTCGGCGCATCCGCCGCTTTTGTCGTATGAAGAAACTGCTCTGCTTGTTCCTGTTGCTCGCCCTGCCGCTGGCCGCCGCTTCGCCGAACCAATTTCGCGTGAAGATCGACACCACCGCGGGATCTTTCGTCGTCGAAGTGCACCGCGACTGGGCTCCGCTTGGCGCGGACCGCTTCTACAATCTGGTGCGCGCCAAATTCTTCGACGATTCGCGATTCTATCGGACCGTCGCCGGACATTGGGTGCAATTCGGGATCCCCGGCAATCCCAAGCTCGCTCAAGCCTGGCGGCATCGAAGCTTTCCCGACGACTCGCCGCCGCATCGGCATAACGATCGGGCCTACGTCGCCTTCGCCATGACCGGACCCGGCGAGCGTACCACCCAGGTCTACATTAATCTCGTCGACAATCGCCGCCTGGAGCCCGAAGGGTTCGCGCCTTTCGGAAAGGTCGTTGAAGGAATGGACGTCGTCGATAAGCTGTATTCCGGCTACGGCGAAACCTCCGGCGGCGGGATGCGCGCCGGCAAACAGGATAAATTGTTCGAGCAAGGCAATGCCTATCTGGATCGCGAATTCCCCCGGCTCGATCACCTGATTCGCGCCCGCGTGATAAAGCATCCATAAGATATGCAGAAGCCCTCCTTCGATCCCGGCTTTACCCAGCAGTACAGCGGCACCTTGCGCCGCGCCATTAATAAGGATGGGAGCTTCAATGTCGATCGCCACGGGGGCACCTGGCGGAACGTGCATCCTTATTTGCACCTGATCAATGCCAGTTGGCCGGCGTTCCTGGGCATCGTGCTGCTGTCCTACCTGATCGTCAACACGCTGTTCGCGGTGGTCTATTTCGCTCTCGATCCGTCGCAGGTCATGGGCACCAGCGCTCCGGACGCGCTCGGCCGCTTCTTGAACGACTTCTTCTTCAGCGCCCATACTCTGACCACCGTGGGATACGGAAACCTCGCTCCGGCGGGCGTCGCGGCCAACTCCATCGCCGCGTTTGAAGCCTTGATTGGACTCATGGGCTTTGCCCTCGCCACCGGCGTTCTTTTCGGACGCGTCTCCAAGCCCTCGGCCAAAATCGGTTTCAGCGAAAAAGCGCTCATCGCTCCCTATCAGGAGCGCACCAGTCTTCAGTTCCGCATCGTGAACCTTCGCTCCAATGTCCTGATCGAGCTGTCCGCCATCATCACGCTGATGATGATCGAAAATGTGAATGGGAAACTGGTTCGCCAGTTCAAGGGGCTCCCGCTCGAACGGGATGGCCTGTATTTCTTCCCCCTCACCTGGACCATCGTGCATCCCATCGACGAGGCCAGTCCGCTCTTCGGCAAGACGCCCGACGATCTCGAGCGCGCTCAAGCCGAAATCCTGATTCTCATCAAGGGATTCGACGATACCTTCAGTCAGACCGTGAACGCGCGCTATTCCTATCGCTACGATGAACTGGCCTGGGGCACAAAATTCGACAGCGCCTTTCACATCGACGGCGACGGTCATATGGTGCTGGATCTGAATCGTCTTAGCGATTTCATCGCCCCTCCCGCCATCGAGCCCCCTGAATCTTCTCCGTCGAGTTTGCGATCCTGAAGATGCGGGGTTGACCAACGAGTTGAGCAACCGAATCCGCCGGCCTTTGCAATGAACCCGTCCGGAAACTGGGCTGCGCTGCGCGCGCTCCGATCCCGCAATTACCGGTTGTTCTTCGCCGGCCAGAGCGTTTCTCTCATCGGAACGTGGATGACCAGAATCGCCGCCAGCTGGCTGGTCTACCGCTTGACCGATTCCGCGCTGCTCCTCGGCGTCGCGAGTTTTGCCGGCCAAATCCCCGCATTCTTTCTCGCGCCCATCGCCGGCGTTTGGGTCGACCGTTGGAATCGCCATCGAACCCTGGTCGCCACCCAGGTTCTATCGATGCTCCAGTCCTTCGCCCTCGCCGCGCTCGCCCTCGGTCATGTCATCAACATCTGGTGGATCGTCTTCCTCGCGCTCACCCAGGGCCTGATTAACGCCTTCGACATGCCTGCCCGCCAGGCGTTCGTCATCGAAATGATCGAGCAGCGCGGCGACCTGGGCAACGCCATCGCGCTCAATTCCTCCATGGTCAACGGAGCGCGGCTCGTCGGTCCCGCCATCGCCGGGTTGATCATCGCCGCGGTCGGCGAAGGCTACTGCTTCCTGATCGACGGCATCAGTTACATCGCCGTCATCATTTCTCTTCTCGCCATGCGCCTCGATCCCATCGAATCGCGGGTCTTCGACAAACGGGTCCTGGAGGAACTGGCCGAAGGATGGAGCTATATCACCGGATCCGTGGCCATCCGCTCCATTCTTCTATTGCTCGCCCTCATCAGCCTGATCGGTATGCCGTACACCGTCCTGATGCCGATCATGGCCGGCAATGTTCTGCACGGCGGCGCTCACACGCTGGGATTTCTGATGGCTGCCTCGGGCGTCGGAGCGCTCGCCAGCGCCATCAGCCTCGCCGTGAGGAAATCCGTCCTCGGACTTGGCCGCATGATCGCCATTTCCTGCGGCATGTTCGGCGTCGGATTGATTCTGTTCTCGCTCTCCCGCCATTTGTGGCTGTCCATGCCGCTCATGGTGGTCACCGGCTTTGGAATGATGCAGCAACTCGCCGCCAGCAACACGATTTTGCAGACCATCGTCGCCGACGATAAGCGCGGACGCGTCATGTCCTTCTACGCGCTCGCCATCCTCGGGATCGCCCCTATCGGCAGCCTCGCCGCCGGCGTGTTCGCAGCCCGCTTTGGAGCCCCCGCGACTTTGATCGTCGGCGGCGCCTGCTGCATCGCCGGCGCGCTCTGGTTTCTGCGGGAATTACCCGAAATCCGCAAAAACATCCGCCCGATCTATCGCGAATTGGGAATTCTGCCGCAGGTCGCCGCCGGCTTACAGAGCGCATCCGCGCTGCAAACTCCCCCTGAGGGATAAATTACGCTGGCTGATCCTGGCGCGCCGGTTCCACTGGATATCCGCGTTCCCGCCACGCATCGTAACCGCCTTCGAGCGGACGGACGCGATCAATTCCCAGCCGGTGCAGTTGCAGCGCCGCACGGGCGCTGGTGGCTTCGTTGGGTCAAGTGCAATACAGAACCACGTCGCGATCGCGTGGAATTTCCGTCGCCCGCGTCTCCAGCTCCGCGCGATCGAACCAGAACGCGCCCGGCAGCTTCATTCCGTCCCAATCCACTTCGGCCTGCGACCGCAAGTCGACGATCACGATCTCGGCCAGGCGGCTCAGAACTTCTTCCGGCGTGATCCGCGCCACGCGAAGGCCTTTCAGAAACCGCCGGCGCTGATAATATTTCGCGCCGATCCACAGCGCAATCAGCCCGGATACGATCAAGGCCAGCCACGCGCCGGTTCGCGCCGCCATTCTCGCCGCGTCCTCCAGTTGCGCGCGAAACAAATCGCCCGCGCCCATCAGGATCGTGGCCCACAGGAATGTGCCCACGCCGTCGGCCGCCGCGAACTTCCCCACATTCATCCGCGATAAACCGGCCATCGGAGTCGACACCGCGCTCAGCCCCGGCACGAATTTCGAAATGACCAGCGTCCATGCGCCCAGTCTCTTGAACCAGTAACGGGTCGAACTGACGCACGAATCCGGCTCGAGCGAGATGCGGCACAGCAGTTTTAATACCGAATGGCCTTTGCTGCGCCCCAGAATGTACCAGCCGAAATCCGCGCTGATGGCCGCGATCAGGATCAGCGCAATCGAGACCGGAAAGGATGCCCGGCCGAATCCGACCAGCGCTCCCATCGCCAGCAGGATCGGCGCGGACGGCACCGGAATTCCAGCCTGTTCCGCGAACACCCAGGCGAACAGAACGCCGTATCCGTGGCGCACCAGGAATTCCAGCGTCTGGTTCATGCTCCCATGTTGACACAGGCGTCAAAGTTCAAAAAAAGGGGCGCGATTCCTCGCGCCCCGAACGGTTCCCCTGGTGAGTTAGGGAACGATCTGATAACTCAGAACCCATTGCTGGTACAAAAACGCGGCGGCGAGAATAATTCCGTATACCAGCGTCGCCACGGTCAGAATTTTGCCCCAGTGGTCCACAAATTCGAGGCGGCCCGCCATAGTCCTTTGTTGGGCGATCTTGTCGCCGTCTTCCAGGTGAATCAAGTCGTCTTCCGAGTAAGCGACCATCTTCCGGTAAGCGGCGAATCCCAACACAGTGCACGCCAGAGCCAGCCAGGCAACGCTAAGAAGCATCCAGCCCATATCTTTCTCCTTCATCGAAAAGGGTGCAAGCCTCGTACCAATGTCGTCAGGCGCCTAAGTCTCTTAGAACCAGGCGCCTGAGTACTCCTTCCTGCCGCTCCGCGTGGCCTCGCGCAGCGGTTTGCGCCAAGCGGCGCTAGCTGCCTCGAAATGTGCACCATTCCGTCAGGAATCGGCCGGCCCCGCTATAATGTGAGGGTGCCCTCGCATTTGCCCGCCCGGCGGGTACCCCGGCAGCCGCGAGGCGAACGCCGCGTCGCCGAACTGCTGGATGCCGCCGCCGCGGTCATCGCCGAAACCGGGTATGAAGCCGCTACCATGAGCGCCATCGCCGCGCGCGCTTCCGCCTCCATCGGTTCGCTCTACCAGTTTTTCCCCAATAAGCAGGCCGTCGCCCAGGCATTACGGATTCGTTACAGCCGCCAATACGACGAATTGTGCGTACCCCTGTCGCTCGAAGCCCGAACCGTGAATCTCAATCACCTGGTTCGGCATCTGATAACAATCACGGTGTCTTTCGTCGACGCACACCCGGCATTTTTGGCATTGATGGACGCTCCCGCCAGTACCCGTACTCCGGCCGCCATCCGCGCCGTGATTCGAGGCCGTTTCACGAAAATGTTTCTCGCCCGAAAACCGCGCATGTCGCGGACCAAAGCAGCGCATCTCGCCGCGGTAACCCTGAAGATCCTTAAGGGAATGAATGAGCTCTACGCCGAAGCGCATTCCCTGGGGAAACGTCAATGTATTCAGGAATTCACCGCCGTGCTGTTGTGCTATCTGAACACTCGTATCGAGGGAATCCACGTCCAGTGAGTCGACATTTGAATGTTGGTTTGATTTTGGGGTTAATCCCGCTTGCCTGTGCTGTCGCCATGCTCGACGGCTGCGCCGGAAAGTCCGAGGCGACCGCCCCGGGCGCGCCGCCGCCCCAAAGCGTCCTGCGTGACCGCCGTGATTCAGCAGGACGTTCCCATCTATGGCGATTGGGTCGCGACTCTCGACGGCTACGTCAACGCCAACATCCAGCCGCAGGTCGGCGGCTACCTCATCCGCCAGGACTATCGCGAAGGCTCGCTGGTTCACAAAGACGATGTTCTGTTTGAAATCGACCCGCCGCCCGTTTCAGGCTCTCGCTCGACCAGGCCAACGCGCAGCTCGCGCAGGCTCGCGGTCAGCTCGCGCAGGCCAACGGGCAACTTGGACAGGCGCAGGCCCAGCTTGGACTTGCCGAACATCAACGTGAAGCGCGACACTCCGCTCGCCGCCGCGCACGCCATTCCGCAGAGCCAGCTCGATAACGACGTTCAGGCGCATGCCGCAGGCCGAAGCCCTGGTCCGCACGAATCGAGGCCGCCATTCAGGCCAGCCAGGCGTCGATTCAGGCCGCCCAGGCCGCCGTCGAAACCGCGCAGTTGAATCTCGGATTCACCAAGGTCCGCTCGCTGATCGATGGCATCGCGGGAATCGCGGCGGTTCAGATCGGAAACCTGGTCAGCCCCACCGCCGTGCTGACCACCGTCTCCTCGCTCGATCCGATCAAGGCTTACTTTTCGATCAGCGAGCAGGAATATCTGGAGCTTGCCGGACGCATCAACAGCGCCGGCGATATGTTGCGGCAGAGCAGCGAACGTGCCGCTGCGCCTGACGCTCGCCAACGGCGAGGTCTATCCGCATTCCGGCCGTATCGTCTTCGCCGACCGTCAGGTGGATTCGCAGACCGGCACCATTCGTATTGTCGGCGCCTTCGCGAATCCCGGAAATATTCTGCGCCCCGGCCAGTTCGGCCGCATTCGCGCGCATGACCGGATTCCGCAAGAACGCTCTGCTGGTCCCGCAGCGCGCCGTTACCGAGCTGCAGGGGCGATATCAGATCGCCGTGGTCGGTCCCGATAACAAAGTCGAGTATCAAGAACGTGCAGGTGGGCGATCGCGTCGGACGAGCTGTGGATCGTCACGTCCGGCCTCGACCCCGGTGACGCGCGTGATCAGCGAAGGAACTTCCAAGGTCCGCGACGGTGCGACTCGTGAATCCGCAGCCGGATACGCCGGCGGGGAGCAAGTAGATGTCGCGATTCTTCATCAATCGACCCATCGTCGCCATGGTGATCGCCATCCTGATGGTGCTCATCGGCGTGGTCTCCATGATCGCGCTGCCGGTCGCGCAGTTTCCCAATATCGTTCCGCCTGAAATTCAGGTGCCAGGCGAATTATCCCGGAGCCGACGCCCAGACGCTCGAACAGTCCGTGGCCACGCCGCTCGAAGAACAGATCAGCGGCGTCGACAACATGAATTTCATGTATTCGATTAACTCGAGCAGCGGGCAAACGCAAATTACCGTGGATTTCGACGTCAAAACCGATCCGAATATCGATCAGGTTCTGACGCAGTTGAGGACCGCCCAGGCGCAGGCGCAGCTCCCGCCGCAGGTGACCACCGCCGGCCTCACGGTGCTGAAATCGCTCACCGCGCCGCTGATGCTGGTGTCGCTCTACTCGCCCAAGGGCACCTACGACAATACCTTTCTCGCCAACTACGCCTACATCAACCTGGTGGACGAGCTGACCCGCGTCCCCGGCATCGCCCGCGTGCAGGTGTTCGGCGCCGGACAATACGCCATGCGCTGCTGGGTTCAGCCCGATAAACTGGCCAAGCTGCAGATCACCGTTCCGCAGATCATTCAGGCCTTGCAGACGCAGAACACCGTGAATCCCGCCGGACAGATCGGCGGCGAGCCTATTCCTCAAGGCCAGCAGTTTACCTACACCGTGCGCGCGCAGGGCCGCCTGAGCACGCCCGAGGAATTCGGCGAAGTGATTCTTCGGTCCAATCCCGACGGATCGAATGTGCGCCTCAAAGACGTCGCGCAGAATCGAGCTTGGCGCGCAGTTATACAGCTTGAACGGCCGTTATAACGGCCAGCCCGCGTCGGCTCTGGCGATCTACCAGCTTCCCGGAACCGAATGCGGTGGATGCCGCGAAATCGGTTGCGCGCCCGCATGGTGGAATTGAGCAAGCGCTTTCCGCAGGACCTGAGCCTACGCGGTCAGCCTCGACACCACCGCCGCCGTCACCGCAGGCATGCGCGAAATCATCTACACGCTGTTTGAAGCCCTCGCGCTGGTGGTGCTGGTGGTCTACATTTTCCTACAGGGCTGGCGCGCGACCCTGATCCCGCTGCTCGCCGTGCCGGTTTCCCTGATCGGAACCTTCGTCGTGTTTCCGATGCTCGGATTTTCCATCAACACGCTCTCGCTGTTCGGACTGGTGCTGGCCATCGGACTGGTGGTCGACGACGCCATCGTTGTCGTCGAAGCGGTGGAGCGCCACATCGAGGAAGGCATGACGCCGCGCGACGCCGCGCTGAAGGCCATGGACGAAGTGTCGGGACCGGTGATCGCTATCGCACTGATTCTTACCGCGGTATTTGTCCCGACTATCTTTATTCCGGGAATTACCGGCCGCCTGTATCAGCAATTCGCCGTCACCATCGCCATTTCCGTGCTCTTTTCCGCATTTAATGCGCTTTCTTTGAGTCCGGCGCTGGCCGCGTTGCTGTTGAAACCTCGAAGTAGCCGGCGCGGTCCGCTGCGCTGGTTCTTCGATCGCTTCAATCGCGTGTTCCATCGCGTCACCAACGGATACGTCGGCATTCTCCGGCGTCCTCATAAGGAAAGCCGCCATCAGCCTGCTGTTTCTCGCCGGCATCTCCGTAGCTGGCTTATCTGATCGGCAACAAGCTGCCGTCGTCGTTCCTGCCCGATGAAGACTACGGCTATCTCTACGGCGCGCTGCAATTGCCGAACGCCTCGTCGATGCAGCGCACCTCGGAAGCCGCGCGCAAAGTGGAGGACGTGGTGCTCCACACGCCCGGCGTGAAGGGCGTCACTTCGGTGATCGGATTCAGCCTTCTCAGCCGCGTTCAGGACACCTATAGCGCGTTTTTCTTCGTTACCGAAAAGCCCTGGGATGAGCGCAAGAAACCCGAAGAGCAGTACGACGCCATCCGCGCCCATATCGGACGGGAGCTTTCGAAAATCCAGGATGGGATCGCCTTTTCCTTCTCCCCGCCGGCCATTCCAGGCGTCGGAACATCGGGCGGCGTGACCTTTATGCTGGAGGATCGCTCCGGCTCCGGCCTGCCGTTCCTCACTGAGAACGTCAACAAGTTCGTGGACGCCGCGCGTAAACGGAAAGAGCTCACCGGGCTGGCTCTGACCTATCTGCCCGACGTCCCGCAGCAGTTTGTCGACGTCGACCGCGCTAAAGTCACCCGGCAGGGCGTCAATATCGCCGACGTTTATCAAACTCTGCAGGCCTTCATGGGCGGATATCTGGTGAATTATTTCAATCGCTTCGGCCGGCAGTGGCAGGTGTACGTCGAAGCGGACGGTCCCTATCGCACCCGCGCCGAGAATATCGATCAGTTTTACGTGGTCAACAATCATGGCGAGCGCGTTCCGCTGAGCGCGCTCTCGACCATCCGGAACATCAGCGGTCCGGAGTTCACCATGCGCTACAACGAATATGAAGCGGCGCAGATCAACGTTAGCGCCGCGCCGGGCTACAGTTCCGGTCAGGCGATGAAAGCGCTGGAAGATACCTTCGCCGAAACCATGCCGCGCGAGATGGGCTTCGATTACACCGGCATGTCTTTTCAGGAGCAGCAGGCGGCGCAGGGCATCCCTCCCGCGGCCGATGTTCGCGCTGTCGCTGCTGTTCGTGTTTCTGATTCTCGCCGCGCAGTATGAAAGCTGGTCGCTTCCGTTCAGCGTCCTGCTGGGCACGCCGATCGCCGTCTTCGGAGCCTACTCTTACTCTGTGGACCCGCCATTTCGAAAATAACGTCTACGCGCAGATCGGCCTGGTGATGCTGATCGGCCTTGCCGCGAAGAACGCGATCCTGATCGTCGAATTCGCGAAAGCCGAATACGAAAAAGGACGCAGCATTGAAGAAGCCGCCCTGATCGGCGCGCGGATCCGCCTGCGCCCCATTCTGATGACCGCGTTCGCGTTCATCCTGGGCTGCGTCCCGCTATGGCTCGCCACCGGATCGGGAGCGGCGTCTCGCCGCGTCCTGGGGACCGCCGTCATCGGCGGCATGCTCGCGGCATCGCTGATCGCGATCTTCCTCATTCCCGTCACCTTCGACGTGGTCGAAAAAATCTCGCATCGCTTTTCGCGAAAACGGCCCGAGGGGCAGAAGGAGCCCGCGTGACCCGCGCCATATTTCTTTGCGCGGCGCTGTTCCTTGCCGGATGCACCGTCGGCCCGAATTATCATCGTCCGGCCGTCGACGTTCCCGCGTCTTTCCGCAACGCAGCCCCCGATCCGGGCGCCGCTTCGCTCGGGAACGAAAAATGGTGGACCGTTTATCAGGATGAGACGCTCAAAGCCTTGATCCGCCGCGCGCTCGCCCAGAATTACGACGTCCAAATCGCTGCGAACCGGATTCTGCAGGCGCAATCGCAGCTCGGCATCACCCGCGCCGACCAGTTTCCCACCGTTAACGCCTCGGCCGGATATTTAAGTGAAAAGATCCCGTTTTTCGGATTTAATGTCTTTCAAGTCCAGGGATTATTTTCCTGGAATGTCGATTTCTGGGGACAATACCGCCGCGCCACCGAAGCCGCGCGCGCCAATCTGCTGGCCTCTCAATGGAATCGCCGCACGGTGATGAGCACGGTGGTCGAAAACGTCGCCATGGCGTATTTCGAAATGCGCGAGCTGGATCTGGAGCTCGAAATCTCCCGCCGCACGCTCGACTCGCGAAAACAGTCGCTGCAACTTACCCAGACTCTCGAAACCGGAGGCGCCGCCGCCCTGCTCGACGTTCGCCAGGCGCAGCAACTGGTCGAGACCGCCGCCGGAATCATCCCCGACCTGGAGCGCCAGGTCTCGCAACAGGAGGATTTGATCAGCATCCTTACCGGCGATAATCCTCACGACATCCCCCGGGGCAAGCCGCTGGTCGAGCAGCCTCTGCCGGTCACGATTCCCGCCGGGCTGCCCTCCGATCTCCTCACCCGGCGTCCCGATATTCAGCAAGCCGAGCAGGCTTTGGTCGCCGCGAACGCCCAGATCGGCGTCGCGCGAGCGCAACTCTTTCCGAGCCTTCCCCTCACTGGACTCGCTGGATTCGAAAGCGGGCCCCTGAGCCGTCTATTTACGCCCGGCGCCGGCGAATGGAATTTCTCGGCGCCCCTGACCCAGCCGATCTTCAACTCAGGCAAGCTTCGCACCAACGTCAAACTGAAGGAACAGCAGGAACAACAGGCGCTGCTCACGTACCGCCAAACGATTCAAGGCGCATTCCGGCAGGTCTCCGACGCGCTGATCGCTTTTCAGAAATACCGCGAATTCCGCGAGCATCAGGAAGCCCTGACCGCCGCGGCCGAGGACGCCGCGAAGCTTTCCGACACGCGCTATCACGGCGGAGTCGCCAGTTATCTGGAGGTCCTGACCAACCAGACCAATTCGTTCGCCGCGGAACTGAACCTCGCCCGCGCGCGTCTGAATGAGCGATTGTCCGTGGTTCAGGTGTACAATGCCCTCGGCGGCGGATGGGAGCAGTAAACGCAATCGCCCTTCGCTGCGTCATTTCTTAAGCGGCTATGCCGAGCTACGAAAATGAACTGGCGCAGATCGTCGCCGAGCTGAACCGCACGGCGCAGAATTCGCGCGAAGCCGCGGAAGCGCAAATCTCGGCGAGCCTCGATCAGCTCCTGCTGCATGCCGGAAGACAGGGCGCGTCCGATGTACTGCTGATCAGCGGCGCGCCGGTCACACTGCGGATCAACGGCGCGCTGTCGCCCGGAGCCGGCCCCGCGCTTGCGCCCGAGGATACCCGCAGCCTGCTGCTGCCCTTGCTGACGCCGGCACAAGGTCAGGACCTACAGCGGACCCGGTCGGCCGATTTGTGCTTCACCCGCCCCGGCATCGGCCGCTTTCGCGCCAACGTGCACCATCAGCGCGGCACGGTCGCCGGAAGCATCCGCCTGCTGCCCGAAAAAATCCCCACTCTCGAATCGCTGCACCTGCCCCCGACTCTGCGCCACTGCGCCGAAGCGCGCCAGGGACTGGTGCTGATCACCGGACCCACCGGATGCGGAAAAAGTTCGACGCTCGCCGCACTGCTCGAACTGATCAACACCATCGCCGCGATCATGTCGTCACCATTGAGGATCCGGTCGAGTTCGTGCACCCAACCGTACCTCCATCATCGAGCAGATCGAAGTCGGCCGCGACACGCCCGATTTCGCCAGCTCGCTGCGCGGCATCCTGCGGCAGACTCCGGACGTCATCCTGGTGGGCGAGATGCGCGACCAGGAAACGATCTCGACCGTGCTCACCGTCGCGGAAACCGGGCACCTGGTGCTGTCGACCATGCACACCAACGACACCTCGCAGGCCGTTTCGCGCATTCTCGATTCGTTTCCCGCCGGCAATCAGCCGCAGATCCGGCAGCAGCTTTCGCTGGCCCTGCTGGCGGTGGTCGCCCAGCAATTGGTGCCCGGCATCGGACGGCGTGCGCGCTACCCGGCGGTGGAAATTCTGATCGCGATCGAGCGGCGTCCGCAGCCTGATCCGCAAAGGCGAAGATCATCAGCTCTACACCGCGATCGCGACCGGACGAGCCGACGGGATGATGACCATGGAACAATCGCTGGCCGAGATGGTCCGCTCCGGCCGGATCACCCAGGACACGGCGTTCGCCCACTGCTTTCGCGTCGAGGATTTGCGGCGATACTTACAGGAGTAGCGTAACCGAACCCGCCGCCCGGGCATCTTTAAGCTAACCGGGAGTGGATGTAAGTCAGAATGAAGTTTTTCATCAGGCCGTATTGTCTGCCGCGGGCTCTTCTCTTGCTCGGCGTTCTGCCGTTCGCCCCGGCATTCGCTCAGGACCCCGGCGCGGTCGACGATCAGACGACCGTACAGGCGGCTGGAAATACAGCGGTTCCCGCCGCGCCGGACCAGGAGCCTCCCGGCGGCAAACGCATTTTCGGTATTCTTCCGAACTACCGGACCGCGGACGCGTCGCTCGAAAACACCACGCTCACCGCACGGCAAAAGCTGACCATCGCCAGCAAAGACTCCTTCGATTACCCAATGATCCTGTTATCCGGCGCCCTGGCCGGTCTGGCCCAGTTCACGAATGAGAATCCTTCTTTCGGTCAGGGAGTCAAGGGATACGCCCATCGGCTCGCCACCAATTACGCCGATCAGGCCATGGGAAACCTGTTTACCGAAGGATTGTTTCCGGCGATGCTCCATGAGGACCCCCGGTATTTCCTGCGCGGGCCCAGCTACGGAGGATTCTGGAAACGCACTGGCTACGCGGTGAGTCGCGTAATGGTCACGAAAAAAGATTCTGGCGGCGCGACTTTCAATTACGCTGAGTGGATCGGCAACGCCTCAGCCGTTGCCATATCGAACGCATATTACCCCGATAGCCGGAAAGCTTCAGAGAACGCTGAAAAGCTGGTGCAACAGGTCGGCATCGACGCGTTTTCGCAGGTCCTCAAGGAATTCTGGCCCGACATCAAAAACAAGTTTTTCTCCAAACACTCCAACTGAGTCGCGCGCAGCAAGCCGCAAGTCTCACTCGTACCGCAGAGCCCGTATCGGATCGACGCGGCTGGCGCGTAACGCCGGAACGTACCCCGCCGCGCACGCGACAACCGCCAGTCCCAACGTCGCCATCGCCAGCGTCGACGGATCGTTCGGCGTCGATCCCGAATAACTGGCTTGCGCACCAGACGTCGTCAACCCCAACGCCGCCGGAACTCCGACGCCCACGCCGAGAAACACCAGCAAAAACACTTCCTTCATGACCATCCAGACCACGTTCGCCCTGCCCCGCGCCCAGCGCCATCCGGATGCCGATCTCGCGCGTCCGCCGCGCCACCGTGTACGCCATCACGCCGTACAGCCCGATGGTCGCCAGCAGCGTGGCCAGGAAACCGAACACCGCCGACAGGCTCGCGATCAATCGTTCGGACGACAGCGAATTGCTGATCTGCTCCTCGGTGGTTCGCATGTCGTAGATCGGAACATTGGAATCCAGCTCGCGTACTTTGGCTCGACATGGCAGAGAAAAGCTGATTCGCATCGATCGTGGTGCGCACATAGACGGTCATTGCCACGAAGTGTATTTGTCCGCCAGATAGGGCTCGAAGGCCTGCTCCGGAATCTCGTCGCGCAGGCTCGTGTACTTGATGTCCTTCACCACGCCGATGATCTCCATGTCGAGCTTGGTGTCCGGGGTCGATGCCGAATCCGACGTGCCGTCCGATGCGGATTGCGTCCCGCCAAAGTATTTCTTGACGAACGTCTCGTTGACGATGACTTGTCGCGGGAACATAAAATCCTCATTGCGCGGCGGCGTCCCCTTGCGGTGCAGAACTCGCTCCGTGTCCTTGGCGGTGAAATCCCGGCCCGCGACCATCGGCACGCCCATGGTCGCGAAATAACTCGGGCTGATCCATGTTCATGTACGGCTCGGCATGGTCGCCCGCCCTGGCCGGCGTATAGCCTTCCACCGTCGCGCGAGTTGTCCCATTCGTTGTCCGCCAGAATCCGCACGGAGGCGAGCCCCACCGATTGCACTCCCGGCATCGACGACTCAGCGACTTCGGTCAGACTGCTGGTAGAACAGTTTGGCCCGTTCCGCCTTGTACCCGTTCAGCGTGGGATCGATCTGGAATGCCGATGCAGCCGCTCCGCGGGAAATCCCGGACCCAGCGTCGCGCAGATTGCTCAGGCTCCTGACGAACAACCCCGCGCCGATCAGCAGCAGCAGCGAAAGCGTCACCTGCGCCACCACCAGCGCCTTGCGCAGCGCGACGTTGCCTCCCGCCGACCACCGCGCCGGCCTGATCCTTCAGCGTCGGCGCGACATCCGGCTTGGTCGCCTGCAGCGCCGGCAGCCAGCCCGAAGAGCATTCCGGTCAGCACCGTCACGCCGAGCGTGAACAGGAGAATCCGCAGATCCGGCGTCGTCGAAATGCTTGCAGCCCCGGTCGAATCCGACGGCAGATAGGCAGCCATCAGCAGCTGATCCGCCCAGAACGCCAGCAGCACGCCCGCCGCGCCGCCCAAGCGGACAGCAGCAGGCTCTCCATCAGCAACTGGCCGAATGATGCGGCCGCGGCTCGCGCCCATCGCCAGGCGCACCGCGATCTCCTTCTGCCGTCCCGTGGCGCGCGCCAGCAGCAGGTTCGCGAGATTCGCGCAGGCGATCAACAGCACCGTCCCGGTGATCGCCATCAGCACCCACAGCGGCGTCGACAGCTGCTGCCGGAAGTACGACCGTCCTTGCGATCCCGGCAGCACATCGATGGTGCACTTCAGAAATTCCTGCGCGCGTGAATTGCGACGCATGCGCGAACGCCGCCTGCTTCACTTCCATGTTCGAGCATCGAGTGCATGAACGGCTGCAGCGACGCCTTTGCCTGCGCTGATCCGAAACCCCGGGTTTCAGCCGACCGAACGCATTCACCCAGCGCTGCCGGCGGTCTCTCAGGATCCGTCCGGTTCGCCGGCATCAGGTCGGCTGCATCATGATCGGGATGAAAATCTTCGGCGTGATGCCCAGTTCCACCCCGTCAAATCCCTGCTGCGCGACGCCGACGATGGTCATGTTGTGGCCGTTCACGACGACTTTCTTGCCCACCACCGCTCGGATCGCCGGCGAAACGCGTCTTCCAGTAAGTCGTAACTCAGCACCACCAGCGGATGTCCCGCTCGGCATCTTATCGTCGTTCGGCGAGAACGGTCCGGCCGAGCGCCGCCCCCACCCCCAGCACCGGAAAATAGGTGCCCGAAACCATCTCCGCCGCCGTCCGTTCCGTCTGGCCGTCGAAGGTGAGCGCTCATCGACTGCGAAAAGCGGCAGAACATGCCGGTGAACACCTGGTTGTGATCCTGAAAATCGCGATACATGGGATAGGAGATCGCGTTGCCGCCCCAGTTACTGCCGTAATGCCTGCCGCGCATGGTCAGCAGCGTCAGGCTCTTTGCGCGATCTTTCACCGGCAGCAGGCGCAGCAGGACCTGGTCCAGCAGCGTGAAAATCGCCGTATTCGCGCCGATCCCCAGCGCCAGCGACAACACCGCCACCGCCGTGAACACCGGCGCTTTCTCAAGGACCGAAAAGAATAGCGCAGATCGGCCCACAGATGATTCACGGTATGTACTACCTTTGGACGCGGTTTTGGTTACCCGGTTAGGCGATAGTCCAAATTTAAGATGCGCTAGAATGCAGACCTGTGAAGATTCTTGCTCTTTGCCTGCTGCCGATCGCCTGCGCCGCCGACGTCGACTGGCCCGTCAACGGCGGCCCGGACAACATCCGCTACTCCACGCTCACGCAGATCACGCCCGCGAACGTCGGCGCGCCTGCAGGTGGCCTGGACCTACGACGCGCACGACGCCTTCAAGGATTCCGAGATGCAGAGCAATCCCGATCGTCGTCGACGGCGTGCTCTACGCGACCACGCCGACGCTGCAGGTGGTCGCGCTCGACGCCGAGACCGGGCACGAAGTCTGGAGGTTCGATCCAGCCGGGCGGCGACGCGCCGCAGCGCCGCTTCCGCCATCGCGGCGTCACCGTTTACCAGGATCGCGTCTTCTTCACCTATCGCAACTTTCTCTGGGCGCTCGACCGCAAGACCGGCAAGCCGATTCCAGACGTTCGGCGACGACGGCCGCATCGACCTGCGCGAGGGCCTCGGACCGTCCGGTCGAGAACGATGAGCGTCAGCGCCAGCAGCCCGGGCGTGATCTTCGAGGACATGATCATCCTGGGCAGCACCGTGCCCGAAACGCTGCCCGGCTCGCCGGGCCACATTCGCGCGTTCGACGTGAAGACCGGCAAGCTGCGCTGGATCTTCCACACCATTCCGCATCCCGGCGAGTTCGGCTACGACACCTGGCCGCCGGACGCCTACAAGATCTCCGGCGGCGCCAACGCGTGGGCCGGCGTCGAGCGTCGATCGCGAAGCTCGGCATGGTGTTCGCCGCGACCGGATCGGCGTCGTTCGATTTCTACGGCGCGAATCGCATCGGCGACAACCTGTTCGCCGATTGCGTGCTCGCGCTCGACGCGCGCACCGGCAAGCGCATCTGGCATTTTCAGGGCGTCAAGCACGACGTCTGGGATCTGGATTTTCCGGCCGCGCCGAGCCTGGTCACGGTGACGCGCGACGGCAAGAAGGTCGACGCCGTCGCGCAGATCACCAAGACCGGCTACGTCTACGTGCTCGATCGCAAGACCGGCGAGCCGCTGTTTCCGATCGAAGTAGCGCAAGGTGCCGGCGTCGCACGCTCGACGGCGAAAAGCTCGTCCGCAACGCAGCCCTATCCGGTGAAGCCGCCGCCGTTCACGCGGCAGGCGTTCACCGAGGACATGATGACGAATCGCACGCCGGAAGCGCACGCGGCGGTGCTCGAGCGATTCCGCAAGCTCGATTCGAAAGGCATCTTCACGCCGCCCAGCCTGCGCGGCACGATCCTGTTCCCGGGCACCGACGGCGGCGGCGAATGGGGCGGCGCGGCGTTCGATCCGGAGACCGGCCTGCTCTACGTCAACTCGAACGAGCTGCCGTGGATCATCCGCATGGTGACGCACGATACCACCTCGCTCTACAACAACAACTGCGCGAGCTGCCATGGCGACGACCGACAGGGCGCGCCGCCGACGTTTCCGTCGCTGGTCGACATCGGCGAGCGCCGCTCGCGCGAGGAGATCGCCAGCATCATCCGCGAAGGCACCGGCCGCATGCCGGGGTTCGATCATCTGGGCCGCGGCATCAACGAAATCGTCGACTTTCTGATCACCGGCAAGGACAACGGCGTGGTGGATCCGGAAGCCGCGCGAAAGATCCGAACTGGCAGAAGTATCGCAACGAAGGCTACATTCTGTTTCGCGATCCCGACGGCTATCCGCCGCATCACGCCGCCGTGGGGCACGCTCAACGCGATCGATCTCAACAACGGCGAAATTCGCTGGCAGATTCCGTTCGGCGAATATCCGGAGCTGGTCGCCAAGGGAATCAAGAACACCGGCAGCGACAACTACGGCGGCCCGGTGGTCACCGCCAGCGGTCTGCTGTTCATCGGCGCGACGAACTTCGACAAGAAGTTCCGCGCCTTCGACAAGCTGACCGGCAAGCTGCTGTGGGAAACGATGCTGCCGGCGGCCGGCAACGCGACGCCGTCGATCTACGAAATCGGCGGACGCGAGTACGTCGTCATCGTCTGCGGCGGCGGCAAGAACGGCGCGCCGTCGGGCAGCAGCATCGTGGCCTTCGCACTCAAAAACTGAAGTGAAACGTTTCCCGAATATTTTTCCTACTGCGCCGGCGGTACCATCCATCGTTCCCTGGTTTTCGTCCAAAAGAGCGGAGGACGAAAATATGATGAAACATCCTATCCTGAGCGGGCTGATGTGCGCCGTCATGGCTGCGCTGCCCGCCGCGGCTGCGCCGGCAAATCCGAGCCCGGCCGTGACGACCGATAAGCAGGCGACTCCACTCCTGCGGGACGTGAAGGCGGACGCCGCGCGCGCCTTGCGACATGCCTCCATGCTGAAGTTCTCAGACGTCCAGCTTGGCTGGCAAGGTCAGGCGGATTTGCTGGTTCAGTTGAGCAGCGAAGCCAACCGCATGGGCGCCAAGCTGGACCGCCTGGAGAACATTCGCGCGGAGTTGAGTCCCGGCCGAACAACACAACATCGACCACCTTGCGAGCAGGTTCGATCTGATGGCGAATGCCACTCAGGCCGCGCTAACGTTCGGCAATGCCAACCGGCTGGAGCTATGGAATGCCGCGTATCAGAATGATGTGAACAACATCTACTGGAACGCGAAGGGACTGACGAAGTCCGTCAGCCGGGCGATCCATTACGCCGACCGGAGCGATCACGAAACCGGCGTCGCGAGCTCGTAAGGAGAGCGGCTATTTTCCGGCAATGGCCTGTTCCATCGTGACGCCGTTGTCGTCCAAAATCGAGCCGGTGGCGCGCTGCAGCGCCGCGCGAGCCTTGAAATACGCGCCCTTTGCCGCGACCTCCGCCGAGCGGGCCTGCGCGACGTAGCTTTCATACTGAATCACGAAGAATCCGGTCGACACGCCTTCGTTGTAGCGCGTCTGTTCGAAGTCCAGCGACTGCTCCTGCAGCGTGCGCGTTTCCGCCGCCGCCTGATAGGACGCCCTCGCGCGGCGCATCGCGATCAGGGCGTCTTCCACTTCCACCTGCACCTGATTGCGAAGCTGCCGCTCGCGGACCTGGGTCTGGCGAAGCTGCACTTCGTCGCGAATCGCATCCGCCTGGGCGATCCGATTGCGCAGCGGAAGATTCAACTGCAGGCCGATGGCGTACGTCGGATTCTTGCGCGTGGCCAGTTGATCGAGCACCGTGCCGTAGCCGCCCGAAACGGCGGGCGCGACCGTCCCCGACACCGGCTGACCGGCCAGCGCGTTGTTCTGCGCCGTTCCCACCAGGTCCAGATCCGGCCGCAGATTATTGCGCGAGCCTTCGAGACTGATCTGCGTCAGATTGACTTGCAGGCCCGCCTGCGCGAGGTCGGGACGATTTTGATACGCCGCGGCGAGAAGCTGGTCCATGGGACGCGTCTCGTCGGCCGAGGGCACCGCCAGGGATTCGGTGGGGATGATGCGTGCATTGCGCACCGCGCCGTCTTCATTGCCGCGCCGGGTGAGGACGTTCTTGAGAATCGCTTCCTGCTCTTCCAATAATCCGCGCGAATTGATCAGATCCTGCTGCGCTCCGGAGACCTGCGCCCGCGCGCGGCTCAATTCGAGAGGCGCCAGCACGCCTTCGTCCACCTGCAGTTTCGTATCGTCGAACAGTTTCTGCGCGAAGGCCACGGTTTGTTCCTTCACCTTGACATCCTCAGTCAGCGCGACCAGGTCGGTGTACAGGCGAACCACGCCGTAAACCACTTCGATCACCTGTTGGCGGAACAACAGGCTCGAAATCTTTTCTTCCGTCAGTCCGATGCGGATGAAGCGGCGGTTCATCTCGCGTCCGAAACCGCGCAGCAGCGGCTGGCTGATGTTCAGGGAGAGATCGGAATTGATGTAGGGATTCAGCGCGGCGCCCGGAGTGATGGAGTTCACCTCGGTGTTCTGGAATCCGAGGCTCACCTGCGTGCCGGTGCTGAAGCCCTGCTGGACCGCGGCGTTGCCGGTCTGCACGTTGCTGGTAAAAATGCCGCCGGCGGCGCCGTCGGGCGTGTTCTGATGAGTCCAGTTGTAGCCTGCCGAGAGCGACGGATCGAGCAACGGCAGCGGCGATCCGCTCGATAGCGGAAGGGTCCCGAGCATCGACAAATTGGTTTGCGGCTCGCTCAACACGCCGAGCTCCAGCGCGTTGCTCGCGACCGTGGTTCCCGGCGTCGCCTGGGTGGCGGCTTGGGTGAGCAGGGGACTCAGTGGTCCGCCGACGCCGGCCGGAGGCTGCGCCAGATTATAGAGAATCCCGCGCGTGATCCCGCCGCCCTTGGCGCGCAGCGTCTCGGATTGCGCCATGGGGAATTCATAACGCCCCAGCTCGAGGTCGAGATTGTTCTCGATGGCCAGCGCGATGGCGTCGCGGAGCGAAAGATATAAGTTCCCGGCGCGGATCAGGCCGTTGAGGCGCGACGAGTTTTGAAAATCGGGCGCCGAGACATGTCGCGTTACATATGGACTCAGCAATCCATGGAATCGCGCGGCTTCCGGGCTCGCCGTGACCGCGGGAGCTTGCGACGGCGGGGCTTGCGCCCGGACCAATAGGTTCAATGAAAGGAAAAGGCACACTACAAGCGAGCGCTTCATATTTCTCCCGAAAAAGTGTCAGGGTGCGGGACCGAATTTTCAGGATAGCGCGAGCGTCAATTCTTCAGCGACGTTTGGCTGGACGGGGAATCCTGGTAGTCCGGGCTGGCGGGGGACTCGATCTGCACCAGCGACGGGTCCGGCGCGATGGCGCGGCTCCAGCGGGGCAGTTCGGTGCGATGCGGAAATACCCGGTTCACGCCTCTGCCGATAGCCATGGAGCCGCGCACCAGATGGTTCACCCTGATTCCGCCCGCCACCTTCACCGCGCCGATCCAGTGCAGGCCGGCGCTGATGGAGCATCCGCACTGGCTGCAATCGGGATCGCCGCCGAACACGCACGGCTCCACGGTGGTTTTGAGATCGGCGGTATAGTTCACCGACATTTTCGAAAACAGGCACGCCGCCGGATTCTGGGGAGGCTCGGCGAAAGCGCGCGCCATTCCTCCGGGAAGCATCAGCTTGGGGAAGCGCCGCGCCAACTCGGGGAGATGATCGGCAAGCTGCGCCCGTTGCTCCGGCGTCAACATCTCCGGCGTCGATTCACCGCGCTGCGGCGTGTAGACGCTGAACCAGACGCGATTCACTTCGGGCCGCGCGCTCCAGAAGGCGAGGAATTGCTCCAGATAGCTCCGCTCTTCCACGTGGGCGCGGACGATGGTGCAGTGAATATTCACGCGGCGTCCGGCGATGTTTTTGAGAATGCGATCGTAGGTCGCGGGGCGTCGTCGCACGTCGTGCTCCGGTGCGAGTCCGTCCACCGAAACGGCGACGGTCACGCGGGGCAGATCCGTCCAGAATTCGGGGATCGGAATCACGGCGCTGGTCACCACCATGGCGTAGGTGCCGCGTTCGCTCAACACCGGCAGCACCCGGCTCAATTCTTTATGACGCACCAGAGGCTCGCCGCCGACCAATGAAACCTGGATCGGGTCGTGCTTCTCGATCAGGCCGAGAATTCCATTTACTAGTTGATCGCCGCGAAAATCGGAAACATCACGCAGCGTGGCTTCGCCGCCAAGGTGGGATTCGCCATACGCGTAGCAGCCGGGGCAACTTAGGGGGCACTCGCGCGTAATTTCGATCGAAAGCAGGGGGCTTTTGCCGCGGAGGATTTTTCCCCAGGACTGCACCAGGTGAAGAGTCTTCATCGCTTTTACGGTCTGCTAGATAAGATGCTGAACCACATGCTCTGGTTTCGAACAAAATACTTGAGCGATGATGGAACTAGAGATTTCCACAGCGGATCTCCACAAAAATGGGTAAAGCTCTCGCATTTTTTCTGATTATAATTCTGCTGATCGCGGGACCAATTGTCGTGTTGCGGCGATGGTCCTCGCATTCGACGCTCGTTTTCGATTCCACGCCTCAGGCGATCGGCGATAATACGCCGTTTTCCATACGAGTGACGAATCCGCACGGCGTCCGCCGTATTTCGGTGACCATCGAACAGAACGGGGCAGCGGTGACCGCCGGCGAAATTCAAAAACCCGCGAATCGATTTACCTTCTGGCGCGAGCACAAGCCGCCGGAGGATTTTCATTTCGCCGCGGGAAAAACTCAGGACCCCAATCTTAAGGAGGGCAAGGCGAGGCTCGTCATTGAAGCAGAGTCGAATGACCTGCGCGCGTCCACCGATTCGATTTCGGCCGATGTGCAGGTGATCTTTCGCCCGCCATCCGTGGTAGCCGACGGCCTGCAGCATTACATCAACCAGGGCGGATCGGAACTGGTGATGCTGACGCCTTCGGGATCATTCAGCGAATCCGGCGTTCGCGTCGGCGGCCAGAGCTTCCGGAGTTTTCCTGTGCCGGGCAGTCCGAATGAGAGATTCTCTCTGTTCGCGTTCACCTGGGACACGCCGCGCGACACCGTTCCCGTGGTGTACGTGAAAAACGCCGCCGGAGCGGAGGCCACCGCGCGGTTCTGGTTCAAAATATTCCCCAAGAAATTCCGCGCGCGCGATCTTCCGATCGACGATAAATTTCTGGACAAGGTGGTCAATCAGATCGACCCGGGAGGCTCGGGCGATCTGCTGGCGCGCTTTCTGAAGATCAACGGCGAAATGCGGCGCGCCAATAATCAGACGCTCGCCGATCTGCGATTGAAAACCGCCGAGAAATTTTACTGGACCCAGCCGTTTCTCCAGATGGCCAACTCGAAAGTGGAATCGTCGTTCGCCGACGTGCGCAGCTACATTTACAAAGGCAAGAAAGTGGATCAGCAGGTGCACCTCGGTTTCGACCTGGCCGTTTCGCAGCACACTCCGGTGCTGGCGGCGAACGACGGAAAAATCGTGTGGGCCGCGCTGCTCGGCATTTACGGAAACTGCATCGTGGTGGATCACGGCTACGGCCTGCAATCGATTTACGGCCATCTGAGCCAGATCGAAGTGAAGGAAGGTGACATGGTGAAACGCGGGCAGGAGATGGGCAAGAGCGGATCGACGGGCCTTGCCGGCGGCGATCATCTGCATTTTTCGATGCAGGTGGACGGCGTGCAGGTGAATCCCATCGAGTGGTGGGATGAGCACTGGATTCACGATCACGTCTTCACGCGCGTGCCGCATCCATAAACATGGAGGATCGAAATTATGGAAAATGACCAGGCATTACGCGATCATTTGGTGTACCTGCTGAAAGGCGGCGGGGCGCACGTCGATTTCGATGCGGCGGTCAAGGGATTGCCCGCGGCGCTGCGCGGCAAGCGGCCCAAGGGCGGGGATCATTCGCCCTGGGAATTGCTGGAGCATCTGCGTCTGGCCCAGTGGGACATCCTCCAATTCAGCCGCAGTGCGGCGCACCAATCACCGAAATGGCCGGAAGGGTACTGGCCGGAGAAGCCCGCTCCGCCGAACGATCGCGCCTGGGCGAAAAGCGCGCGCGGATTTCGAGACGATCTGGCCGCGATGTGCGCCCTGGTGGCCGATCCGGCGACGGATCTGTTCGCGAAAATTCCGCACGGCGAAGGACAGACCGTTCTGCGCGAAGCGCTGCTGGTGGCCGATCACAACGCCTATCATCTGGGCCAGCTGGTGCTGGTGCGGAGGCTACTCGGCGCCTGGAAGTAGCTTTCGCAGGCGATCCAGCAACGGGATCTGACCGGGCAGGATTCGCCGCCGCGCTTCTTCGAGGGTGAACCACGCGCCGCGGTCGACTTCGGGAATCTCCATCTGTTTGCCGGATCGCGGCGGCCACTCGATCGAACAGGTATTGCTGATGAGACTTGTCGGATCGCAATCGCCTTCGACCGCCCACGCGACGATGGTCTTGCCGCTCGGTTGCTTCACCTCGCCTAGACTCAGAACATCATGGCCCGCAACGAATCCGGTTTCTTCCTGAAATTCGCGGCGCGCGGCTTGTAATTCATCTTCGCCGTCATTCAGCAGGCCCTTGGGAATGGACCAGACGCCGAGATCTTTTTTCGCCCAAAACGGCCCGCCGGGGTGGACCAGAAACAGCTCCAGCGCGGGCTTGCGGCGATATAACAGGATTCCTGCGCTGCGTTGCGGCACGGCGATTCTCCTCTCAACATACACCCCTGCTACCATAACTAGATCAGCCAATGAAGGCGTTACTCGACGAGCTGAAGCCGGGGGAGCCCGAATTTGCGCTGGCACGCGCGATTGATCCGGCGCGATTGCCGGCGCACATCGCCATCATTATGGACGGCAACGGACGCTGGGCGAATCGCCGCAGCCTGCCGCGCGTGGCCGGGCATAAGGCCGGCATCCAGCCGGTGCGGACCACCGTCGAAACCTGCGCCCGCCTGGGTCTTCGCGCGCTGACGTTATACGCGTTCTCGGTGGAAAACTGGAAGCGTCCGCGCACGGAAGTAGAGACGCTGTGGCGTTTGCTGCGAATTTATCTGCGCGCCGAGCTGGACCAGATGCATCGCCACGATATCCGCTTCACCGCCATCGGACGGCTGGCCGAACTGCCCGCGTTCGTGCGCGCCGAGCTCGATTCCGTCATCCGGTCCACCGAATCGAATCGCGGGTTGCAGCTGAATCTCGCCATCAATTATGGAGGTCGCGCCGAATTGGTGGACGCTTTGAAAGCCCTGGCGGAAGAAGGCGGCGTGATCGACGAGGCCGCCATTTCGGCGAAGCTTTACACCGCGGGCATGCCCGATCCGGATTTATTGATCCGTACTTCGGGGGAAATGCGGGTGAGCAATTTCTTGCTCTGGCAGATCGCTTACGCCGAGCTGTACGTCACCGAAACGCTATGGCCCGATTTCACGCGGACTGAGCTGCTGCGCGCGATTCTCGATTATCAGAAGCGCGACCGCCGCTTCGGCGGCATCGGCGATTCCGCGCCGGCGCGTCTGCGCGAACCGATTCTGGAGCCGGTCACCATTCCTTCGCGATGAAGCGCCTGGCGACTGCGCTGGTCCTGATCCCGCTGGTGGTATGGCTGGTGCTCGCCGGTCCGAACTACGCGTTTAACGCCGTGGTCGCCGCCGTCGGGCTCATCGCCTTTTACGAATTCGATAAGATCGCCATGGCCAACGGAGCGGCGCGATCTGGAATCCCCGGAATGGTGGCCGGCTTGGCGCTGATGTTCTCGCCGATGCCGCAAGTGATCGTGGTTCTGGCGGCGCTTGCGGGAATGGCGCTCGCGCTGCGCGTCGCCGATCTGGCACGGGCGATGGTCAGCGCCGCCGCGTTCGCGCTCGGCGTCGTCTATATCTTCGGCGGGTGGCGCTGCGCGATGGAGCTGCGCCTGATCGATCATAACTGGCTGATGTTCGCGCTGCTGCTGAGTTGGGCCGGCGATACCGCCGCGCTATACGTCGGCAAAACGCTGGGACGCCATGCGCTCGCTCCGCGCGTGAGTCCCGCGAAGACCTGGGAAGGCGCCATCGGATCGGTGGCGGGCGGGGTCCTGGCCGGCTGGATTTATGCGCATTATCTGCTGCCGCATGCATCCTTGTGGATGGTGCTGATGCTCGCTGCGGCCGGCAATATCGCGGGCCAGTTGGGCGATTTATGCGAGTCGGCGCTCAAACGCGGCGCGGGCGTGAAGGATAGCGGAACCACGTTGCCCGGCCATGGCGGGTGGCTCGATCGCATCGATTCCAGCCTGTTCAGCGTGCCCGTGGTGTATGGCCTGCTGCTGATTATCGGCGCCTAATAGACCGCCCGGTGATGGCGCACCGATTTCGACGCCAGCGAAAAGCGAGGCTCCGCGGCGACGCTGCCCGCGATCCGCGCCGCGACATATTCTCCGACAAACGGGCCGTGCTTGAAGCCGTGTCCCGACCCTCCGCCGGCGATCCACACGTTTTCAAAATCCGGATGACGGTCGATCAGGAAGTCGCCGTTCGACGTATTTTCGTATTGACACACGCGCGATTCGATCAGCGGCGCGGCGGCGAGCCCAGGGAATCGTTTCTTCAAAATCCCGCGCGCGAACGCCAGTCCGTCGCGCGTGATGGCGCGATCGCCGGTTTCCGGGTCGAACATCGGGCCGTGCGCGTCGATGGCGACCTTGAATCCGCGCCCGTCGATGGCCGGAACGGTGTATGCTCCTTCGCCGAACGCGATCCAGGCGGGCACCGTCGAGAATCGCTGATCGCCCGGGGGCGCGCCGAAGAAGAAAATCTCCTGGCGTGTGGGGCGTATGCGCGCGCCGATCGCTTTGGGAAACAATTTTCTCAGCCACGGGCCGCACGCGAAGACGAACGTCCCGGCCAGGTCGCGCGACGCTTGTGAAGCTGCGCCATCGATGAAGCCCTCCCGCCATTCGCGCATTTCATAGCGAGCTCCGGCGCGCACCGCCGTATTCACCACCGCTTCGACGCTGCGCCGGGCCATCAAAACTCCGCTGGCAGGCTCGAAAATGCCCATCTCATCGCGGGCAAAGTTCATCTGCGGGAACCCGATGTGCATATCGCCGCTATCCAGCCAGTCGAACGGGCAGCCGGCGCGCGTCAGCGTTTCGCGAGTGCTCTTGAGATACGCGTCTTTCGACCGGCCTGTGACCAAGGCACCGCATGGATGAAATAGATTCTGTCCCGTCTCCGCGAAGAAGCCTTTCCATAATTCGAGCGACCGCAAGGCCGCGCGCGTGTAGATTTCGTCGGCGCCATAGGACATGCGGATAATGCGCGTCTCCCCGCCGGAGCTGGACCGCGAATTTCCCGGTCCGTGCTGATCCACAATCAGAACACGCGCGCCCTTCCGCGCAAGATGAAGCGCGGTCCATGATCCGAAGACTCCCGCGCCGATCACCACCACGTCGTAAGTTCTGGCCACGTCGCTGTTATGATAGCCGGGGATGAATGTTCGAGACAAAGTGGTGGTGATCACCGGCGCCGCGACCGGCATCGGCGAGGGTCTGGCCCGGCGGTTCAAAGCCGAGGGCGCGCGCGCCATTGTGGTGTCGGATATCGACGGCGACGGCGCGAAGCGGGTGGCGGCGGAGATCGGCGGCGTCGGCATGCGCGTCGACGTCGCGAACGAGGCGGAGATTCGCGCGCTGGTGAATGAGACCACCACGCGCTTCGGACGCATCGACCTGTTTTGCTCCAACGCGGGTATTTTCATCGAAGGCGGCATCGATGCGCCGGACCGCGACTGGGCTCGCATGCGCGACATTCATGTGATGGCGCACGTCTACGCGGCGCGCGCCGTGTTGCCGCAAATGCTCGAACGGGGCGAAGGATATCTGCTGCAAACCGTATCGGCCGCGGGGCTGTTGACGTCCTTCGAATCGGCGATCTACGCGGTCACCAAGCACGCTTCGCTCGCGCTGGCCGAGTGGATCTCCATGACCTATGGCGATCGCGGCATCAAAGTTTCCGCGCTCTGCCCGCAAGGCGTGCGCACCAACATGCTGATGCAGGATCCCGATAATTTTCTGGTGGAGGGATCGGTATCGGTGGAGCAAGTCGCGGATGCGGTGATCGCGGGCCTGGCCGAGGAACGCTTCCTGATACTTCCGCATCCCGAAGTCGCCGAATATTTCCAGCGCAAGGCGGTCGATTACGACCGCTGGCTGCGCGGCATGCGCCGCTTCCGCGCCGAGGTGGTCGAAAAGACGAAGCCTTAGCTATTCCTTGGTCGCCTGGCCTTCGATGATCTCGATGCGCATTTTGTCGGGGCCTTCGATGAACGCAAATTTGATTTTCCCGCCCGCGACGGATCGGGGCTCGGCGAGGATCTTAACGCCCGCCGCTTTCAGCTTCGCGATGGCGTCGTCCAGATTGTCCACGCCGATGCCGATATGATCGACCACGTGGCCCTGCGTCGATTCGAAGGTCTCGCGCCCTTCCCAGGATTTCCAGTGCGAAGTTCGCGCATATTCGCTGGGGTAAATAATGATGTTTACGTTGTCCATCATCATCGACGACGACGGCGCGATCGCGATGTCCTTATAAAGATGAGGAGCGGGGCTCTTGCGCAGGCCGGTGACGCCGAACGTTTTCTGATACCACTCGCCCGCCGCCACCGGATCGTCGCTCAGCAGGTGGATGTGGCCGAAATGATGATGATTGGCGGTGTTCAGCTCGATCAGCGCGCCGTCGGGGCCCAGCACATAGGCGTAGAAAAATCGTCCCATGGGCGCGTTTGGATTCCCGATGTCGCTAATGTCGGTGATCGGCGTATCGAATTTGGTCCCCGTATCGACCTGTTTCTGATAAGTCGCCTTCATGTCCTCCGCGCCCCATCCGAAGTGCCATATGGTGCTGGTGATGTCGGTCTTGGGAGGAGTATTGACCTTGTTAAACAAAATCCAGCTTTTCTGCACCCACACGCCGTCCATCAGGCCGGCGAATCTCCCTTTCGCGGCATCGAATTTGGTGGTGTAGAATTCGATGTCCGCGGCCGGATCAGTCGCGTTCAAATGGAGATGGTGAAAGTGCGCGTTGGGGACCACCTGCGCGGCCGCGGAGCACGCGAGGGCGAGCGGGATCATCCAAAATGCAGCGAGGCGATGCGGGCTCATAGACCCGAATTATATCTTCATTCGCTTCAGCCGCAGGCTGTTGAACACCACGGTGACGGAGCTGGCGGCCATCGCGGCGCCGGCGATCACGGGGCTCAGAAATCCCAGGGCGGCGGCGGGAATGGCGACCACGTTGTAGGCGAGCGCCCAGAATAAATTCTGCCGCATGACGCTCCAAGCCGCGCGCGATAACGCGATCGCCTGCGGAATTCCGGCGAGGTCGGCACGCAACAGGGTGACGTCGCCGGCTTCCATCGCGATGTCGGTGCCGGAGCCCATGGCGAATCCGACGTCGGCCTGGGCCAATGCCGGCGCATCGTTGATGCCGTCGCCGGCCATCGCGACGATGCGGCCTTCGCTTTTCAGACGCTTCACTTCGGCCACTTTCCCGTCCGGCAAGACCTCGGCGATGACGCGTTCGATTCCGGATCCGCGCGCGGCAGACTTAGCGGCTTCGGTGCGATCGCCGGTGACCATCACGACTTCGATGCCGAGGCGCTGAAGCGCCGCGACGGCGTCCTTCGAGGTCGCGCGAATGGGGTCCTCGACGGTCAGCGATCCCGCGAACTTGCCGTCCACGGCGACCAGGATCCCGGCGCGATCGGCGGTGATGCCGTGTTCGGCGAGAAATGCGTGGTTGCCGGCGAGCACGCGGTGTCCGTCGACGCGCCCCTCGATCCCACGTCCGGCGATTGCTCGAACGTCTGCCGCCTCGGCGATCGCCAGGCCCTTTTTCTCCGCGTACTCGACCACCGTGTGGCCCAGGGGATGCTCGCTTCGTCGCTCAATCGCGGCGGCGAGTTGCAGGGACCGATCGTCGATGTTCGCGTCCACGATGCGCGGGCGGCCTTCGGTCAAGGTTCCGGTCTTATCCAGGACGATCGTGTCGACGCGGCGCAATTTTTCGAGCGCTTCGCCGCCTTTAATCAACAGACCCAACTGCGCGCCGCGTCCGGAGGCGACCATCACCGCGGTGGGGACGGCGAGGCCCATCGCGCACGGGCAGGCGATGATCAGCACGGCCACCGCAGCCGCGGCGGATCGGGTCACGTCCGCGCCGCCCAGCATCCAGCCGCTGAAGGTGAGAATCGACAGCGCAATCACCGACGGCACGAAAATTCCGCTGATGCGATCGGCCAGCCGTTCGATGGGGGCGCGCGACGCTTGCGCCTGGCGCATCAGGGCGACGATGCGGGCCAGCATGCTCGCTTCACCAAGCGTGGTGGCGCGGTAACGAAAGCTGCCGCTGGTGTTTACCGTGCCGCCGATCACCGCGTCGCCGGGTTTGCGCGAAACCGGCATGGGCTCGCCGGTGACCATCGATTCGTCGATGTACGTTTCGCCGTCGATGATCTCGCCGTCGACGGGGAGTTTCTCGCCAGGCCGCACGATCACCGTGTCGCCGCTGCGCACCTGGGCGATGGCGACGTCCGCTTCCGCGCCGTCGCGCCAGACTCGCGCGGTGGCGGATTGCAGGCCGGTCAATTTTCGAAGAGCACTGGTGGTCTGGCGTTTGGCTCGCGCTTCGAGCGCGCGGCCGGACAGCACGAAGGCCAGAATCAGCACTGCCGCTTCGTAGTACACATCGGGCATGACGCCGTGCGCCACGAAGAATCCCGGCGCGATGGTGACCGCCAGCGAATAGAGGAAAGCCGAGCCAGTGCCTAGCGCGATCAGGGTGTTCATGTCGGTCGAACCGTGGCGGGCTCCGCTCCAGGCCGCGGTGAAAATCCTGCGCCCCGCCCAGCCCATCACGAAAAGCGTGATGGCGAGAAGAACATAATGCACCGGCGTGCTGTGCATGTAGCGCATGGAGAGAAGCATCGCGACGGCGCCGAGCGCCAGGCTGACGATCGCTTTCCGCGCGAGGTCGCGCGCCTCGGCGATCTGCGCCTGCTCGCGCTGTTCCTGTTCCTCAAACGCGCTGACGCCGGCGGCGGGCAGGGCCGCCTCATAGCCGGTGTCGACAATCGCGTCGACCAGCGCGGCGGGAGCGACGGCCTGCGGATCGAAAGCCACGGTCGCTTCGGCGGTCATCAGATTGACGGCCGCTTTCCGCACGCCGGGCGTTTGCTCCAGCGCGCGCTGGACATGCGACTGGCATGCCGCGCAAGTCATCCCGCCGACGCGAATGTGGACCGTTTCGGTCATGAATATTAGGGAGCGACCTGACGCGGCTCATACCCCGCTTTGCGAATCGCCTCGAGCACCGCGGGCTCTTTCGACGGGTCGGCGGAAACCACCGCCGAGCCGACGCTGACATTCTGGACGGTTGCGCCATCCACCTTTTCAATCGCTTTGGAGACACGCGCCACGCAGGCCTGACAATGCATACCTTCGATTTGAACGGTCATACCTATCATCTTAGATGCCGATCGATCGGATAGGATGGAAATTCCTTCTCATGCAGCGAATCCACCTGATCACCACCGGCGGAACTATCGAGAAAATATACTCCGAGCAGCGCGGATCGATGGAGAATCTGGGCAGCAAAATCGAGACGTATCTGGGGCGGCTGCGGCTGCCGGATCTTGAAATCGACACGGCGAGGCTGATGAATAAAGACAGCCTGGAGATGACGGAGGACGACCGAGCCGAGTTGCTGGACGCCGTTCGCGCGCGTCTGGATGCGCCCATCGTGATCACGCATGGCACCGATACCATGGTGAGGACCGGTTTGTATCTGCAAGCGGCGCTCGGTACGCCGCGGTTCCCGGTCGTGCTGACCGGGGCGATGACGCCGCTGGGGTTTGAGTCGAGCGACGCGCTCCAGAACCTCACCGAAAGCCTGTTGGCGGCGCGGCTGCTCGCGCCGGGGATCTTCATCGTGATGCACAATCAGGCGTTCCCAGTCGACAAGGTGCGCAAGGACAAGGATCTGGCGCGGTTCGTGCTGATTGACTGAAGCAAACAGTTGGTTGACTGCGGCAACCATGTGCGCTATTCTGCCCGCATGAGTTCTGCCGTCGACGCCGTCCGCGGTTTCAATCGTTTCTATACCCGCCAGCTCGGGTTGCTGGAGCCGGGTTACCTGAAGAGCCCGTTTTCATTGACGGAAGTGCGGGTGCTTTATGAACTGGATCATCGCGAGGGCCCGACGGCGGCGGAACTGGCGTCCGACCTGGGGCTCGACGCCGGATATCTCAGCCGCATTCTGCTGCGCTTTCATAAACGCGGTTTGCTGAAGCGCGAAACCTCGGAACACGACGGCCGGAGCAGCCATTTGTCGCTGACCGCGAAGGGCCGTAAAGCGTTCGCGCCCTTGCAGGAACAAGCGAGCCGGGAAATCGCTGCGATGCTGAGCAAATTGCCGCCGGAAGATTGCCGAAAGCTGACGGCGGCGATGCAGAGCATCGAAACAATGTTGACGGATCGTCCGCAAGCGCCCGCTGCTTACATTTTGCGCGAGCATCGTCCGGGCGATATGGGTTATGTGGTCCAGCGGCACGGCGCGCTTTATTGGCAGGAGTACGGCTACGACATGACGTTCGAGGCGCTGGTGGCGGAGATTGCCGCGAAGTTCGTGCAGCATTTCGATCCGCAATGCGAGCGCTGCTGGATCGCTGAGGTGGAGGGCGCGAACGCCGGGTCGGTTTTTCTGGTAAAGAAATCGAAGACCGTGGCGAAGCTGCGATTGCTGCTGGTGGAACCGTCCGCGCGAGGGCTGGGGATCGGGCGGCGGCTGGTGGAGGAATGCCTCCGCTTCGCGCGCGAGCACGGTTATAAGAAAGTTGTCCTGTGGACGCAGAGCGAGCTACTGGCGGCGCGAAAGATTTACGAGAAATCCGGGTTCAAGCTAACGGCGAGTGAACCGCATCACAGCTTCGGAAAAGATTTGGTTGCAGAGACTTGGGAGATCGGGCTGTAGCTCCTCGGCCTTGCCCGCTCCACATTTTTCATAAAAGATTTATCGGAAGCGCTCCCTTTAGCCAGAAACTCGGTCTGGCAACCCTCCATCGACTCACACACGTTGGCGGCATTGGCTAGCGTACCGCCTCGGTGGGACAACCTCTCTCGATGGACGAGCGATCATCTCCTCGGCTTCACGATACGCGATGTCTTTTGGGACGCGGTTTCGCTGAAAGCGCGATGTGGTTCCATCCAGGGGAAATATTTAATTGGAAAGGCCTGCTACGGTCTCCGACGCTTTCTCCAGAAGGAAGCTGGTTTCGCTGCCGCTGCCTAGCAGGAGCATGCCGCGCTCCTTCCAGAATTTCGCCAGCGCTAGGGTGCGGGCCTGCATGCCGGGGGCGACTCCGTGGGCGAGGCAACTGTCGCGGATCTGCTCCATCGCTTCGATCATTTTGGGATGCTGAAATTCGCCGGGAACGCCGAGGGAGATGGAGAGATCGACGGGTCCGACAAGGACGGCGTCGATGCCGGGCACGGCGAGCAGTTCTTCACGGCGTTCGACCGCGAGTTTGGTTTCGATCTGAAGGACGACCATGGCGTTGTCGTTCATGTGCGTGATCATTTGCGGAATGGTGACCTTCTCATAGCCGACATGGGTGGGGTTCAGGCCGAAGCCGCGGACCCCGAGCGGAGGGAATTTGGTCCAACTGACGGCGCGCTCCAGAAGGTCGGGCGATTCGACGCGGGGGAAGAGGACGGCTTGGGCTCCGCAGTCGAGCGCGCGGGCGATGAGTGCGTATTGCATGTCGGCGACGCGGACCATAGGCATCAGGCCGGCGTGGGTGGCGGCGTGGCAGAGGTCCTGAAGAGTCTCGATTCCGAAGCCGCCGTGTTCGCCGTCGAGGAAGGTCCACTGAAATCCGGCGGCGGCGAGAATGCGGGCGACTTCGGGGGAGCGAATCTGGCCGAATCCGCAGCCGAGCTGGATTTTGCCGGCCTTGAGGGCTCGTTTCACGGAATTAATTTGCATGTTTATAATGATGCGAAAAAGTGGGGGTGTGGTGTCGAGAGTGGATTTTATAGGGATGCGAAAAAATGGGGACAGACCGCTCTGTCCACCGGTTGGCGTGTTCGAGCTGGCGAGGCAGAGCGGCCGGGGACAGAGTGGTCAGTCCCCATTTTTTCGCGGATTTGTTTTAGAACAGACTGTTTGGCGGGGATTTTATAGGGATGCGAAAAAAATGGGGACAGACCGCTCTGTCCGCCGGGTGACGTCTTCGAGCCGGCGAAGTAGAGTGGCCGGGGACAGAGTAGTCAGTCCCCATTTTTTCGCGAGCTGTTTTAGATGGTGACTACGCGGTGGTCGGGGCAATCGAGGCGGGCGGTGGAGTCGAGCTGATCGATCAGGTCTAAACCGTGCTTCGCGAGGAAGGGCAGGATGGAATAGAAACGCTCCTGCAAATGGCGCTGGGGATAGACCAGGTTGGCGAGATAGCGGGCGTCTTCCAGGGCGCGGGCGTCGCGGCGCATCGATTCACGCTCGATTTTGCGGCGGGTCTTTTCGAACTGCCACAGAATTTTCGCGCGCGCGGTGGTGAGCGAAGCCGAGAGCGTCGGGTCGAAGCGATCGAGCGCGGAGCGGAGCTGATCCAGATGCTCGGCGACGTCGGCGGAGGCATCCTTGAACACGCTCTCGACGGAATCGGGAACCAGGGCGCGGGCGATGCGCGCGTGCAATGCATCTTCGTCGACGAAGGTTTCGGGCAAGGTGAGGTGGTATTTCGCGAGCAGCTTTTCGGCGTGGGATTCAAGCAAGGTGAATCCCATGCGCGGCGTCACCACCGGCATGCGGCCAAGAAGACGATCGTAAATCACCTGCGCCTGCGCGAAATAGGCGACCTCGGCGGGTCCGCCGATGTAGGCGACGGTGGGCAACAGATAATCCTGCACCACAGGCCGCAGCAGGGCATTGGGGGAAACTTCGGCGGCGCGGTCGCGAAGGTCGGCGAATTCGGAATCGTTGCGGCGCAGCGGCACACGCTCGCCGTTCTGGAGGAGGAAGAACAGCGACGTTTTCTGCTCCAGATGGACCTGGGCATGATAGCCGGCGGCTTCGAGCTCGCGATTGCGGTCGAGGAGCCGGGCTTTCAATTCCACCGAGGCTTCGAGCGCCGCGGCGACGACCGGCGCAGCGATGCGGCGCACGGCGGGGTCCAGCGGATCCAGATAGAGGAGGTTGAGCTTCGCGAGCAGAGTGCGAAGCAGCGCGCGAAATCCTTGGCCCATGGTGACGCCGGGAGGATAGGCTTCGCGAACCGCGGCGATCAGCTCTTCGGCGTGCGGAAAGGCCGCGAAGGCGGCGGCGAGTTCGTCCACCGGAGGATGGTCCAGGATGATGCCGCCGACAGGCCGCTGGCGTCCGGTGTTCTCGGCGCGCATGTCGACGTGCAGGGCGAAGGGCTGATGGGCGCCGTCGAAATTCCAGACGTGGTTGACCTCGGCGAAGTCGTGATCCTCAGTCGCGAGCCAGAAAATTGGAACGGCGGGAATTCCGCGGCTGGTGAGGTCGCGAGCCATGTGGGCGGCGGTGATCGCTTTGTAAACGGTGTAGGCGGGACCGGAAAACAAGCCGACCTGCTGGCCGGTGACGACGGCGACGGTGCCGGGGCGGGCGAGAAGGTCGAGCGAAGCACTGGGTCCGTTCTGAGCGGCCAGGGCGGCGACCAGGGCGGCGCGGCGGTCGTCGGGATAATTCAGCTCGCGGGCGGCGGCGGGGATGGCTTCCGGATCGTGCGGATTATGCCGGTAGAAACGGGCAACGCGATCAAAATGATAGGTGAAATCGGCGAAAAGCTTGGAGGTGCCGGGGATTTCGGTATGACGAATACAGGCCGGTTCCATGTTTGGTTATAGATGCGTGGTCCACGGAGGCTGGACCGTCCAAGGGTAACAGATGCTGCCACCCGGATCAAAGTCGCGGAAAATACACACTGCGGTTCGTTTTGTGGCGGGGTGCGCCAAGGGGCGCTATGGTGGGAGCGTGGCCGGCGTGTACCTCTCTTATCCGTTTTGCGCGCAGAAATGCACGTACTGCAACTTTGCGTCGGGGGTGATGCCGCGGGAGCTCGAATCGCGATACGTCGAGGCGTTGCGGGGGGAACTGGGGGCAACGGAGTGGCCGTGGACTCCGGAGACGGTTTACCTGGGCGGCGGGACTCCGAGCCAGATGGACGCTTCCGCGCTTTCGACGGTGCTGCAGCAGATTCCGGGGCGCGAGTGGCGAGAGGCGACGATGGAAGCGGCGCCGGGATCGATTACGGCGGAGAAGGCGGAGGCGTGGCGGCGGGCGGGGATCAATCGAGTGAGCCTGGGGGTGCAATCGTTCGTCGCGTGGGAGCTGGCGCGCACGGGTCGCAAGCATACAGCGGAAACGGTGGAGAATGATGTGGCGATTTTGCGGGCGGCGGGGATCGAATCGATCAATATCGATCTGATCGCGGGGCTGCCGGGGCAGACGGCGGCGAGCTGGGCCGAATCGCTCAATTGGGTGGAGAGATTGAACGCGCCGCACGCGTCGGTTTACATGCTGGAAGTGGACGACGATAGCCGGCTGGGGCAGGAGATACTGCTCGGCGGGAAACGGTATGGTGCGCCGGATGTGCCGTCGGACGATGCGATCGCGGATTTTTATGAATCGGCGGTGGAGCGGCTGGGGCGCATGGGGATTGCGCGGTATGAGATCTCAAATTTCGCGCGGCCGGGGTTTGAGTCGCGGCACAACTTGAAATATTGGCGGCGGGAGCCGTATTTGGGATTCGGGGCGGATGCGCATTCGTTCGATGGGGAGTTTAGATGGTCGAACGCGGAGTCGGCGGCGGAGTATGTGGAGTCACCCGGCGCGCGGGGTCGGACGTTGGCGGATCCGGTGGGGGAACGATTTTATTTAGGGCTGCGGTTGATGGAGGGGGTGGATGGGGGATGGTCGGGATTTGAGGCGGGGGTGGAGAGATTTTTGGGGGAAGGGTTGTTGGAGGTGGTGGATGGTCGGCTGAGGCTGACTGGTCGGGGGGTGATGTTGTCGAATGAGGTGTTCGCGGAGTTTGTGGGGGTGGGGGCCAAACTCGAGCGGCTCGCCTAGAGATACCGCTCTTGCAGTTCAAGGCGACCGTTTGCGTTGTCGAACGAAATTTCTAAGTTCGCGAGCGAGATCGATCTTGGTGCTCCGTCGCGGCTCCCGATCGTGGCGTAGGATTCCGTGCAATCCAGCACCCGCACGGTCGAGCTCCCACGCTTCGGCCCGATCAGCATAACGGCCCGTCCTGTGTTCATCACAGTCAAAGTCACCTGCTTTCCTTTCCAGTCGAGTATCTCTCGAGCCTTTCGCTGAATTGCAGACTCAGGCGCAGGCGTCATTGTCTTTCCTATCACTGAGCGAGAGCGATACTCCGCGATGGTTTTCCAGGCTCGAAGAAGGTCCTCCGGGAATTGTGAGGTGTCGTTGTCCACCAGTTTGGCGCAGTTCTGGCAGAGCCAGATGCCGTTCGGGGGGCTACTCCGCTGCTCCGATGACAATGAGGGGTCATATCGGGGCCCGGCTGGCGCGGCGCTCGTGATATGCGCGGCGACTCCGATATTGAGGGCCTTCGACGGATCTTCTTGAGGTCCGCTGGTTAGAGCCTTGCAGTCAGGATTGGAACAAACGTTCCCTACACGAGCCGCGAGGACCCGCTTCGCATCTTCGCTAAAATCGTCACGCACCGTCGAACCCTTTCATCCGATGCCGGAATCGAATCACTCCCACTCAATCGTAGCCGGAGGTTTGTTGGTTAGATCGTAAAATACTCCGCCGATTCCTTCGATTTGGCTTAGCTCTTTTGCGATTTGGGAGAGCAGAGGTTCGGGCATTCGGATCGCCCTGGCGGTCATGCCGTCTACGCTGTCGATGGGGCGGAGGACGATGGAATCGCGGCGAGCTTCGGTGCCTAGCGGGATCAGGACTACCGGGAATTGCCAGACTTCGTGGTCGAAGCCGGATTCGTGGCTTAGGCGTCGGACGATGGCGTCGGCTTGGCGGAGGCGGTCTAAGCGATCTTCGGTCAGGGTCGCGGGGTGGACGCGTAATTGATCGATGGGGCTTGCGGTCCAGACGGCGACTACGATGCGGTTGACTCCGGCGTGGCGGTTGATCAGGCGGGCGGATTCTTCTTCAGTTCCGGGAAAATTTTCGAGCGCGAGGACGGGGCGGTAGGTTCGCGAATCGCCTTGCACGCCGACGCTGCGGACGGGGAGGATCCAGCCGGATTCGGTTTTTTCGGGCGCGGCGGAGGTTGCGGAGCAGAGGCAGCGGATGGCGAGGCCGGGGCCGGGGAAGGGGTGACGCTCCAAGAGCTCGGGGCGGATGCCGAGTTCGCGGCCGATGGTGCGGACTTCGTCCTTATAAAAAGACGCCAGAGGCTCGACGATGCGGCCTTCGGCGATCAATTTCTGAATTCCGGCGACGCGGTTGTGATGGGTCTTGATGAGATCGGCTTTGGCGGTGCCGCCGGATTCGATGGTGTCCGGATAGATGGTGCCCTGGCCGAGAATCCAATGGCCGTCGAGATAATGCTCGCTTTCGAGGATTTTTTCCTGCACCTCGACGAATTGCTCGCCGATGATGTGGCGCTTCTGTTCGGGATCGGTGACGCCTGCGAGCGCGGAAAGAAATCGTTTGCGGGCGTCGTGCAACTTCGAAATGGCCTGCGCCGATTTGGGTGAAGTTTTCGCGCACGAATTCGGTTTCGCCTTCACGCATCAGGCCGGTGTCGACGTACGTGGCGTGGACTCGATCGGAGCCGAGGGCGCGGAGGCAGAGAGTGCAGGCGACGGTGGAATCGACGCCTCCGCTGACGAAGAAAAAGATATTGCGATCCTTGGCGATGGCGCGGATTTGATTTTCCACCGAGAGGATCTGACCGGCGGGGTCCCAATCGCGGTCGCAATGGCAGATGTCGAAGAGGAAGTTCGAAAGAATCGTCTGGCCGCAGGGGGTATGGGCGACTTCGGGATGAAACTGCACCGAGTATAATCGCCGCGCGGGCGAGGCCATGGCGGCTACCTTGCAGGTTTCGGTGCTGGCGAGCACGTCGAAGCCGGGAGGCGCGGCGACGACGGTATCGCGATGGCTCATCCAGACCTGCTGACGGACCGGCGACGGTGTTGAGGATCGCATCGGAGGCGCAGATTTCGAGTTGGGCGAAGCCATATTCGCCATGCTCGCCCTTTTGAACATTTCCACCAAGAAGATGCGCCATGATCTGCTGGCCGTAGCAGATGCCGAAGACGGGGGTGCCGGCGGCGAGCAGCGCGGGATCGATGGTGGCGCTGCCGGGATCGTAAACGCTGGAGGGTCCGCCGGAGATGATGACTCCTTTTCGTCCGGCGAGCGAGGCGACGGGAGTTTCACTGGGGGCGACTTCGGCGTAGACTCCGAGGTCGCGAACTTTGCGGGCGATGAGATGGCAGTATTGTCCTCCGGCATCGAGGACGGTGATTTGAGGGGTCAAATTCTATTTTAATGTAACGGCCGGGGGCTACCGGGCGGCGCGCTTGGGGAGCTGGCCGGCTTCCCGCTCCACCATCAACTTTTTGGCGTTGTCGAGCAGAGCCTTGGCCTGCGGCATGGCGTTGATCGCGGCCTGGACTTCGGGGTCCTGCTGGAGCGTCACCTTGGCGGAATCATCGACGCCGAAGGCGGTGACGTACATTTCCTGCATGAGCTGATCCTTCACCCAGGCGCGGTTGTCATTGAATTCGGCGTCGGTGAACTTTGCGCCGTTCTTGCGCAGAAAATCGCGGAACTGATTGAGGACCGTTTCATCGGGCTGCCAGCCTTCAGGGAGCTTGGTATCGCCGCGTTTGCCGAACCACGTTGCCGAAAAATTGAACACCGGCGAGCGTCCGTTCTTCAGCACGGCGGCCTGGAAGGGGTTGGGCTTGGGGGGCGCGAATTTTTCATCGGGCGTAATGCCGCCTCCGCCATAGACGGTGCGGCCGCTATCGGTCATCTTGACGTCCTGAGTGTTCCGCTCATTGAGATCGGTGTGGTAGTAGTAATCGAGAAACGAGATATTGGAGTAATCGCGCTGGATCAGGCGGCCGCTGGGGGTGTAATAGTGCGCGGTGGTCAGGGCGAGTCCGGTGTTGTCGCTCAACGGGAACACGGTCTGGACCAGACCTTTGCCGAAGGTGGTCTCGCCGAGAATCCAGGCGCGATCGTGATCCTGCAAGGCTCCGGAAACGATTTCGGCGGCTGATGCGGTGAAGCGGTTCACCACAACGACGATGGGATAATTCTTGCCGCCGGGACCGTCGCCGCTGGCGGTGTAGACTTTGTTCGGCTGGTGCAGGCCGTGGTGGCTCACCACCACTTCATTGCGCTTCAGGAAGTGACCCGCGACGTCGACGCCTTCGTTCAACAAGCCGCCGGGATTTTCGCGGAGGTCGAGGACCAGGCCCTTGATGTTGTTCTCGCCCAGCTGATTCAGGTGTTCCTTCATTTCCTGGGCGGTGTTTTCATTGAACTGATCGATCTTGAGGTACGCGATGCCGGGCTTCAGCCAGAACGCGTAGGGGACGCTATAGCGCGGAATTTCGTCGCGCGTGATATTGAACGTGATCGGTTTATCGACGCCGTCGCGTCCCATCACCACCTGGACCTTGGTGCCTTTGGGGCCCTTGAGAAGGTCGGCGACTTCGGTGCCGCTCAGATTGTCGGTTTTCTTGTCATTGACTTCGAGGATGACGTCGCCGGGGCGGATTCCGGCCTTATAGGCGGGCGATCCGACGAAGGGGGCCATCACCACGTTCTTGTTGTTGCGGGTCTGGATGGTCATGCCGACGCCGTAGTAGTGCCCGCTCTGATCGTCGCGAAGGGCGGCGTAATCCTTGGGATCGAAAAACGTGGAATGGGGATCGAGCTCGCGCAGCATTCCGGGAATTGCGCCTTTGTAAATCGCTTTATCGGGCTTAACCTGATCGGCGAAATTCTGCTCGACGGTGGTGTAAACCTTGGTGAACGCTTTCAGGCTCTGGCTGACGGGATCGTCCATGACAGTGGCCGCTTTGACGCCGCCACTATAGAAAATTCCAGCGCCGAGGGAGCAAATCGCGACAACGAGGGGAATGAAGAAATAACTACGAAGGTAACTGCGACGAGCCATCCAGGCCTCCACCTGGGCCCATTATATCAAGCGGAGGAGAACTCCTCTTTTTTGACGGAAGATCGCGCGCGCCGTTAACCGATGCGGGCGCGACGCGCGGCGGTGCCGGGTTCCATGCGAACGGGCTTGCGTTCGATATCGTTCAAGCGGCGGGCCTGATCGGTGACGCAGACCAGGAACATCGGCTGGCGGGCGTTCTTGAGAATATCGATGATGCGGTCGTGCTGATCTTCGAGATAAATCGACTTGCCGTCGGTGACCAGGTGCAGGTTCGAAGAGGCCTGCATCACTTCAGCCAGGCGGCGTCCCATTTCCTTTTGCAGGAAGCGCAGCACGCGGCGGATTTTCTGCAGCGAGAAACCCTTGCGGCGAAGCTCGGCGATCACGGTGATTTCGATCACCTCGGCGGGGAAATAGATTCTGCGGTGCCCTTCATGGCGCGGCGAGACGACCTTGCGCTCATCCCACCACTGGAGCTGGCGCAAGCTGACAGCGGCCACCTCGGCGACCTCGCTGGAGGAGTAGGTCCGTTCCTGAATCTGAACTTCCGGGCGGCTCTTTTTGGGTTTGAACATAAACGGGCACTTCCGTTCTGCACGACTTGAGACGACCTTTCGATTGTACTCAAACCTGAGGTGGTGTCAATAGGGGAACGCGGGAGATCGCGGATGACGCGGTATTCGCGGTTGAGTAAACTTGCTGCATGCGAACTTTGCTGCTGATTGTTTGCGCGTCGACGGCGGGCATGGCGCAGGCGCCGCCGAATGTCGCGGCACAACGCGAGGCGATGAAAAAGCTCGAATTTCTGGCGGGCAACTGGTCGGGAGACGCGAAGATCGCGCGCGGTCAGGGCGAGCCGATGAAGGCGGTACAGACCGAACACGTCGAATATAAGCTGGACGGACTGGTGATGCTGATCGAAGGAGCGAGCCGCGACGCGAACGGGCGGGTGGTATTTAGCGCGCTGGCGACGATCGCCTACGACGACGCATCGTCCACCTATCATTTCCGGGCGTACAACGACGGGCGTTATCTGGACACGCCGTTGACCGTGTCGGCGAACGGGTTCGAATGGGGCTATGAGAGCGGTCCGGTGAAGGTCCGCAATACCATGCGGCTCGATGAAAAGGGCGGGTGGGCGGAGACTACGGAAACGACGTTCGGTTCGACTCCACCGAGGAAGTCCGTCGAGATGGCGTTGAAGCGTCAGTGACGCGCCCGGTTTATTTGGGATGCGGGATCAAATCGAGAATGACGTAGGTATCGTCGCGAATCTGGAAATAGAATCGCCAGTCGCGATTGACGCGGGCTTGCCACAGGTTCGGCGTTTCGCTGTATTTCTTGACGCGCAGCGAAGGGTGCCGGGCGTGCGCGGCGAGAAATTCGATTGTTTGCGGAATGCTTTCTGCACGGCGGCAGGAGCAGCCTCGAGCGCTCTGACTGCTCGAGGCAAATACTCAATCTTCATCCACCACGTTTCTTGCGTTTTGCGGCGCGGAGCTTTTTTACGTCTGCTTCCATGGACGCGATCACTTCGGCGGCAGTGTTGAAGGGCCCAATCGTCTTTCCCTCTTCGACCTCTCCGAGCGCTTTTTTGAGCCGCGCATCGATATATTTCCGCTGTCCCGGCGTGTAATCGTCGTGGCTGGCGGATTCCGGTTTCGCGGTGATGGTGATGACGCCGCCGGCGGCTCGGAATTCGAGCTCGTCGCCAGGTTTCCATCCCGCGCGGCGGCGGATGCTGGGCGGTACGACAAGCGGAGTTTTATTTTTAACCGTTACCGTCATCCGAATGCCTCGCATTCAGAATAGCAAGCGTGGACCGCGTGTTCAGTCCCGTCCACCGCCGACGAACCACACGATTTCGAGCGTCGCGTCTTCCGGGATGTGCCGCGTTTCCCAGTCCGGCTTGCGGACGATTTCGCGATTCAATTCGACGGCGACGCGCGAGCCCTCGATGCCGAGCGTGGTTAACAATTCCGTAACGTTCAAACCCGCCGGCACGTTGCGCGGATGGCCGTTTACCATAATTTTTATCGTCTTTGTTTGCGCGCTTTCCATCGTTCGCGTTTGACACCTCACTTCGACGCTCATTATATTCAAGAGTTACGGCCTACATTTAAACGATGCCAGAAACCTACCCGCAGATCTACTTTCCTGTGCTGGTGCAGGTAGCCATTGCAGCCCTTCTTGCCGCGGGACTCATCGGCGCTTCCTCGCTGCTCGGCAAGCGCGCCAAAAGCCCGTTGAAGGACACTCCTTACGAATCGGGCATGGCCCCGGTGGGCGACGCGCGGCAGCGCTTCAGCGTGAAATTTTATCTGGTCGGGATGATCTTCATCCTGTTCGATATCGAAGCCGTGTTCCTGTACCCGTGGGCCGTAGTGTACCGCCAACTGAAAATGTTCGCCTTCGCGGAAATGTTCGTGTTCGTGGCGCTGGTGCTGGTCGGATTTTTCTACGTGTGGAAGAAAGGCGCGCTCGATTGGTCGACCGAGAAAGACCCCAAGGATCTGAAATGAGGGATCTGAAATGAGCCACCCCGCGATTCTCGAAGAACTGGAAGCGTTCGGCGAAAAGACGCTGATCGTGGAGCCCCAGCACATCGTCGATTTGTGCAAACACCTGAAGGGCGAAGAAACGTACGTGCGCCTCAGCGCGATCACCGCGGTCGACTGGCATCCCGCCTCGCCGCGCTTTGAAGTGATTTATCATCTCCATTCGCTGGAACGAAATCAGCGGCTGCGGCTGAAAGGCCGCCTTACCGCGGAGAACCCGGAGATCGATTCGGTGACCGGCGTGTGGCGCGCGGCCGACTGGTATGAGCGCGAAGTGTTCGACATGTTCGGCATCACGTTCCGCAATCATCCGAATCTGCAGCGCATCCTGATGCCGCTCGATTGGGAAGGCTACCCGCTGCGCAAGGATTACCCGGTGCACGGGTACAAGTACAGTTATCCGAATGAGTAAAGCTGGCGAGTAAAGAAATGAACAGACCGCTGGACCAAGATCCCGTAGCAACCCTGGCGGCTCCCGTAGCGGAGCCCGAAAATCCGTCCGCGCCGCGTCTGATGACGCTCAACATGGGTCCGCAACATCCGTCGACGCACGGCGTGCTGCGCATCATGCTGGAGCTGGAAGGCGAGACCATTCGCAAGGCTCAGCCGGACATCGGCTTTCTGCACACCGGCATCGAGAAAGAGTGCGAGCAGAAGACCTGGCAACAGGTGGTTACGCTGACCGATCGCGTCGATTATCTGGCGAACCTATCGAACAACCTGGTGTATGCTCTGGCGGTGGAAAAGCTGCTGCAAATCGAGATTCCGCCGCGCGCGCAATGGATGCGCGTGATGATGGCGGAACTGTCGCGGCTCAATAGCCATCTGGTCTGGCTGGGAACGCATGCGCTGGATATCGGCGCGATGAGCGTGTTCTTTTATTGCTTCCGCGAACGCGAAGACATTTTGCGGATCTTCGAGATGTTCTCCGGGCAGCGCATGATGACCAGCTATATCCGCATCGGCGGGCTGGCTCTGGAGCCGCCCCGAGGCTGGGAGAAAGTGGTCGGCAAATTTATCCGAGGATTCCCGAGCAAGGTGGACGAATACGAGGATCTGCTCAATTCGAATCCGATCTGGACCAGGCGGACCCAGGGCGTGGGGTTCATGTCGCTCGAAGACATGCTGGACATCGGCGTGACCGGGCCCATGCTTCGCGGCGCGGGATTGAAGTGGGATATTCGCAAGTCCGAACCCTATTCGAGCTACGAGAAATTCGATTTCGAGATCCCGACGCACACCGAAAACGACGTGTTCTCGCGCTACCGGGTGCGGGTGGAAGAAATGCGGCAGAGCGCGCGGATCATCACGCAGGCTCTCGAAGGCATGCCGGAAGGCGAGTGGCATGCCGACGCCCCTAAAGTGGTACTGCCCGATCGCGAAAAGATGAAGACGCAGATGGAAGCGCTGATCTATCACTTCAAGATCGTCACCGAAGGCTTCCGCGTTCCGGCCGGTGAAGTTTACCAGTGCGTGGAGGCGCCGCGCGGCGAAATCGGATACTACATCGTGAGCGACGGAACGTCGAAGCCATACCGGATACACATGCGCACGCCGAGCTTCGGGAACGTGCAGGCGCTGCCCATGTTGCTCAAAGACATACTGATCGCGGATTCGATCGCGGCGCTGGGCAGCGTGGACTTCGTATTAGGAGATACGGACCGATGACGGGATCTGCCCTTGTGGCGTCGAGCGCGCAGCGTAGCGTTGTGCGCGATAGAGGAGTGGACCGGTGACTTTTTCGGCAGCTCTCGAGGAACGGTTTGCAAAAATGCTGGCGGCTTATCCGGCCGGCAAGCAGCGGTCGGCGGTGGTGCCGATGCTGATCTATGCGCAGGACGAGGTCGGGTCCATCACGCCTGAATTGATTGATGAAGTCGCCAAACGCTGCGGGGTGCAGCCGCTGCAGGTGGATGAAGTGGTCGGCTATTATTCGATGCTGCATCGCAAGCCGATGGGGAAATATCACGTGCAGGTGTGCACCAACATCAGCTGCATGCTGGTGGGCGGCGAGGAATTGTACGAGCACGCCAGGAAGAAACTCGGGATCGGCCACAAGGAAGTGACGGCGGACGGGCAGTTTTCCCTCGAGGAAGTGGAGTGCATGGGCGCCTGCTCCTGGGCTCCGGCGGTGGAGATCAACTACGATTTTCATCACTTCGTGACACCGGAACAGTTGGATCAATTGATCGACGCGCTGAGGAAGAAACAGTAAGCGATGCCTCTCTACAACGAACCCAGTCCTCTGGAAACGCGGGTGGTCAGCAAACGATTCGGCCTGCCGAATTCCGCATCGCTCGATACCTATCTCGCGAACGACGGATACAAGGCGTTTCGCAAGGCGAAAGAGATGACGCCGGAGCAGATCGTCGACGAAGTGAAAGCGTCGGCGCTGCGCGGCCGAGGCGGCGCGGGCTTTCCGACCGGCCTCAAGTGGAGTTTCGTTCCGCGGACCTCGCCCAAACCGAAGTACATCATCGTGAACGCGGATGAAAGCGAGCCGGGCACTTGCAAGGACCGGCTGCTGATGGAGTACGATCCGCATCAGTTGATCGAGGGGATCCTGATTGCGAGCCTGGCGGTGGACGCGCACGCGGGCTACATATATATACGCGGTGAATATCGCTACCTGATCGAGCACATGAACGCGGCGCTGGCCGAGGCCTATTCGAAGGGGTATCTGGGAAAGAACGTCGCGGGCACCGGCTGGAGCTTCGATCTGTACACCCATTCCGGCGCCGGCGCTTATGAATGCGGCGAAGAAACCGCGCTGCTCGATTCGATTGAAGGCAAGCGCGGAATTCCGCGCATGAAGCCCCCGTTTCCGGCGGTGGCGGGCGCCTGGGCCTCGCCCACGCTGCTCAATAACGTGGAAACGTACAGCGCGGTGCCGTGGATTATTTTGAACGGCGGCGAAAGCCTTCGCCGATCTGGGTACGCCGAAAAACGGCGGCACGCGGCTGGTGTGCATTTCGGGTCATGTGAACAAGCCCGGCGTTTATGAACTGCCGCTTGGCTATCCGATGCTGAAGTCAATTTACGAGGTCGCGGGCGGCATTCCGAACGGGAAGAAGCTGAAGGCGGTGGTGCCGGGCGGATCGTCGTGCCCGGTGCTGAAGGCCGAGGAATGCGATATTCCCATGGATTACGACACGCTGGCAAAGGTCGGCAGCATGCTCGGGTCGGGCGGAATGGTGGTGATGGACGAGACCACCGATATGGCTCGCGTCGCGCTGAGGATCATGCGGTTTTACGCGCATGAAAGCTGCGGCTGGTGCATCCCGTGCCGCGAAGGCACCACCTGGCTCAGAAAAATTTTGCAGCGCATGGTGGACGGCCACGGACGCCGGGAAGATGTCGCGCTGCTTGGCGAGTTATCGAAGAATATGCTTGGCCGGACGTTTTGCGCGCTGGGCGACGCGGCGGCGATGCCGACGATTTCTATTGTGGATAAGTTCGCCGCGGATTTCGAGAAGTACATTGTGCCGGAAGCGGTGCTGGTCTGATGGGCGGACAGGAAGAATAGATGGCTGAACTGGTTAAACTCACGATCGACGGACGCACCATCGAAGCGGAAAAAGGCACCCTGCTGATCGAGGTGGCGCGGCAGAACGGCATCGAGATTCCGGCGTTCTGCTATTACGAGGGCTACACGCTCCAAGCCGCCTGCCGTATGTGCCTGGTGGAGGTGGAGAAGACTCCGAAGCTGCAGGTCGGCTGCACGTTGCCGGTGGCCGAAGGAATGGTGGTCCATACCGATTCGGACGTGGTGCGCCAATCGCGCAAGGGGACGGTCGAGTTCCTGCTGACCAATCATCCGCTGGATTGCCCGGTATGTGACAAGGGCGGCGAATGCGAGCTGCAGGACATGGTCTTTCGTTACGGAGTCGGCGAGAGCCGGTTCGTGGAGCGTAAGGTTCACACCGACGAGAAGCAATGGTCGCCGGTGGTGTTTTTCGACGCGCCGCGCTGCATTCTCTGCTACCGCTGCGTGCGGGTCTGCAACGAAGGCATGGGCGTGAACGCGCTGGGCGTCGCCAATCGCGGCGTGATCGCCGAGATCGTGCCGAACCATCACGATCATCTGGAATGCGACGAGTGCGGGATGTGCATCGACATCTGCCCGGTGGGCGCGCTGACCAGCGGGATTTATCGGTATCAAACCCGCCCGTGGGAGATGGAGCACGTCGGCACCATTTGCACGCATTGCGCCGACGGCTGCCGGACCACGCTGGGAGTCCGCAACGGGAAGATCATTCGCGGCAACAATCGCGACCGCAGCGGCATCAACGGCGAATTCCTGTGCATGAAGGGCCGCTACGCGTTCGATTTCACGGAGCATCCGGAGCGTCTGCAATCGCCGATGCTGCGCTCGGGCGAGAATTTCGAGCCGATCTCCTGGTCGCAGGCGATTGAAATGATCGGGGCCCGTTTCAGTCAGGCCCGAATTCGCGGCGGGAAATTCGGAGTGATCGGATCGAACCACACCACCAACGAAGAGAATTTCTTCCTGGCGAAACTGGCGCGCCAGGGTTTGGGCACGAAAAACATCGATCATCATCGTACAGGGGATCTGGCGACGTTCTTTGACGCGTTGAGCGATCGCGCCAATGTGCTGGCCACGACGGCCGATCTCTATACCGCGAAATCCGTGCTGGTAGTCGCGAACGATCTTTCGCAGCAGCATCCGTTCCTGGCGTTCCAGGCCCGCGCCGATGTTCGGCATCACTCGGCGCACATTTACACGGTCACGTCGGGTCCGGTTCGCGAAGAACATCAGGCGGTGGCGAGCGTGCGCGTCCAGAAGGGCGGGGAACTGGCGGGCGTCGAATCGCTGCGCGACAAGCTCAAGACCGAAACGGATCTGGTGATTGCTTTCGGCGACGCGATCCAAGGGGACACTCTTCGCAAACTGATCGCGTTCGGCGATTCGCTGGGCATTCCGGTGAAGTACATCTGCCTGGTGGATTATTCCAATTCGCGCGGCGCGTTCGACATGGGAATGATCCCGCGCGACGGCGGAATGAGCCGGGAGCAGATGCTGGCGGCGCCGGACCTGGACGTTTTGTGGGTGGTCGGAGCGAATCCTTTAAAGAACGCGACGCTCGCGTCGTCGAACGCCTTCGTCGTGGTGCAGGATCTGTTTCTGACGGAGACAGCGAAGCGCGCCGACATCGTGTTGCCCGCCGCATCGGCGTATGAAAAGAGCGGGACCGTGACCAACGTCTGCGGTGAGGTGCAGAAGCTGAAGCCGGCCGCAAAGGTGATGGGCGCGAAGACCGATCTCGAAATATTCGGCATGCTGGCCAAGGAAATGGACCTGCATCTGGGTATCTGGCTGCCCGACAAAGTGTTCGAAGAGATCCGCAAGACGGTGCATGGCTATAATGTGCCGCTCCCAGTGATTGCGACCGGAGGAGCCGCGCCGACCATGCCGTTGAATGGCCGGGTGGCGGCGCTGCCTGGGGTGATCCGATCGTCGGGAGATACGCTGTTCACCTCGGGGACGATGTCGCGTTACTCGGAGATTCTGAATTCAGTGATGGAGGCGCCTGGGGAGCTGTACAGTGGCCAGTGGCCTGTGGCCAGTGGCCAGCCAAAGCCGTGACGGTCACAAAGTACAGCGAACTGGTTGCCTGGCAAAAAGCGATGGACTTGGTCGAAGAAGTTTACAAAATCACGAAGTCGTTCCCGCCCGATGAACGATTCGGGCTGACGAATCAGCTGTGTCGCGCGTCGGTGTCGATCCCATCGAACATCGCAGAAGGACAGAGCCGCGCGAGCCGCGATTTCGTTCGCTACTTGTCGATTGCACAAGGCTCGTTAGCGGAAGTCGAGACTCAGATGCTGATCGCCGAACGCCTCGGCTATATGAACGGGTCGAGTCTCGGAAAATTTCAAACGCTGGCCGCCGATACCGGCCGCTTGATTCATGGATTATCAAACTCAATCGAAAAACATGCCGCAGCGCACTGACGGGAGACTGGCCACTGACCACGCGCCACTGGCCACTCGCTTATGAATTTCTTCGTACTCAGCCTCATCAAGGCCGCGGTGGTTGCGTTCGTCCTGATGACTACCCTCGCCTACCTGCAATGGATCGAGCGCAAGGTGATCGCGCATATCCAGTTGCGCGTCGGGCCGCGCCGCGTGGGACCGCATGGCCTGCTGCAGCCGCTGGCCGACGTCATCAAACTGCTCACCAAAGAGGACATGCTGCCGTCGCATGTCAACAAGGGATTCTATTTCCTCGCGCCGTTCATCGCTGTATTCTTCGCACTGATCGCGATTTCGGTGATTCCGTTCGGCACTGAAATCAGCATCGGGCCGGTAAAAACCGCGATGCAGCTTACCGACCTCAACATCGGCGTGCTGTTCATCCTGGGGTTGTCCGGCATGGGCGTTTACGGTGTCGCGCTCGCCGGTTGGGCGTCGAACAATAAATACGCGCTGCTTGGCGGACTGCGCAGTTCGGCGCAGATGATCAGCTACGAGTTGCCCATGGCGATGGCGATTGCCGCGCCGCTGCTGATGCTCAACACGCTTAGCTTCCGCCAGCTGGTGGACGCGCAGGGCGGCTACTATTTTGGATTCATGCCGCGCTGGACCATCTTTCAAGGACCGTTCCCGCAGATCGTTCAGCTTCCTGCTATTCCTGATCGCGGCGTTCGCCGAAACCAATCGCGTGCCGTTCGATCTTCCGGAAGCGGAAAATGAGCTGGTCGCCGGATTCCATACCGAATATTCCAGCATGAAGTTCGCGGCGTTCTTCATGGCCGAATACGCCAACATGGTGACCGTTTCGTGCGTGGCGACGCTGCTGTTCCTGGGCGGCTGGCAGCCGATTTTCCCGGCCGCATACGGATCGAGGTTCATTCCGACGTTAATTTTCGTACTCGCCGGTTTGATCTGCCTGTATCACGGATTCAACCCGGCGCGCGCCCTGGACCGCATTACGCTGCCCGTGGCGGGGATCGTTTTCATCGGCGTCGGCAGCGGCGTTTCTGATCCCGATCGTCGCGACCGATTCTGCTGCCGCTGTTCTGGTTCGCGGCCAAGGTCGGCGTGATCCTGTTCCTTTATATCTGGGTTCGCGGAACGCTTCCGCGATTCCGTTATGACCAACTGATGAGCTTCGCCTGGACCTTTATGTTCCCGGTCGCGATCGCCAACCTGTTCGTGACCGGATTGCTGGTGGCCCTCTCCTAATATGGAAGCGTCATTCTCTTTCTGCTCTTCGCGGCGATCGCCGTCGGTCTGCGCCATCAACCTGGTGCTGCAGAAGCATCCGATTTCGAGCGCTCTATCGCTGGTCGGCGTGATGGGCGCGCTGGCGACTGCTCTACCTGCTGCTCGGCGGCGAGTTCATCGCCATGGCGCAGCTGATCGTCTACGCCGGCGCGATCATGGTGCTGTTCGTTTTCGTCATCATGCTGCTGAACGCCGGCGTCGAGCGCAAGGCGCCGCGCCGCCTATGGGTGAAGTATGGCGGCGTGCCGCTGCTGGTGGGGCTGCTGGGATTAGGCGGCTATCTGATCCAGGACGTGCTGCCGCGCGGGCCGGGCGTGAACTTCGGCGCGTTCCAGCACGGCAGCGCTTATGACATCGGCATGAAGCTGTTTCAAACCTATCTGCTGCCGTTTGAAGTGACCAGCATTCTGATCCTGGTCGCGATTCTGGGAGCCATCGTGCTCGCGCGGAAGGAGATCAACTAAGTGCCGCCAATCCCTTTGCCGTCGAGCGTTCCGCTCTCCTGGTATCTGATCCTCAGCGCGATTCTATTCGCGCTCGGCGTGGCCGGATTTCTGTTCCGCCGCAACATCATTACCGTATTCATGTCCATTGAGCTGATGCTCAACGCCGTCAACCTCAGCTTCATCACGTTTTCCTACAAGCAGAAGCCAGAACGACGGGCACATCTTCAGTTTCTTCGTGATGGTGGTCGCCGCCGCGGAAGCCGCGGTGGGGCTGGCCATTATCCTGACCGTTTTCAAGAATCGCCAGACGCTCGAAATCGACGAGGTCAGTTCGCTCAAAAACTAGATGCAAACATCGACTGAAACGCTGCTGGCGAGCCAGCAGCTTTGGCTCATTCCCATTCTTCCGCTGCTCGGCTTTCTGCTGAACGGGCTCTTCGGGCGCCGTCTTTCGAAGCCGGTGGTCAGCATGATCGCCGCGGGTAGCGTGCTGCTCTCGTTTCTATGGGTGCTGAAAACGCTGAGCGCTCTCGGCGCTTTTTCCGGCGGCCTCGAAAGCTCCTACGTCGAGCATTACTATACCTGGATCCAGTCGGGCGCCTTGAACATCAGCGTCGACTTCGCGGTCGACCGGCTGACCGCGGTCATGGCTGATGATCGTCACCGGCGTCGGCTTCCTGATCCACGTGTACGCCATCGGCTACATGGCGCATGAAGGCGGCTACTACCGCTTCTTCGCGTACCTGAACCTGTTCATGTTCTTCATGCTGGTGCTGGTGCTGGGCGCGAACTTACCTGCTGCTGTTCGTTGGATGGGAAGGCGTCGGGTTGTGCAGCTACCTGCTGATCGGATTCTACTTCCTTGAAAAATACGCTACCGATGCCGGCAACAAAGCGTTCATCGTGAACCGCATCGGCGACTTTGGATTTTCGCTGGCCGTGTTCCTGATCGCGATGCACTTCGGCTCGCTCGATTTCGGCAAAGTATTTTCGCAAGCCAAGGACCTGCCGGTCGAATCCACGCCCGGCTGGATCACGGCCATCTGTCTGCTGCTCCTGCTGGGCGCGACCGGAAAATCCGCGCAGATTCCTTTATATGTCTGGCTGCCCGATGCCATGGCCGGTCCGACTCCGGTCAGCGCGCTGATCCACGCCGCCACCATGGTCACCGCCGGCGTGTACATGATCGCGCGCAGCTCGCAGCTGTTCCTGCACTCGGCCTTCGCGCTGGAATTCGTGGCGATCGTCGGCATCGCGACGGCGTTCTTCGCGGCGACCATTGGCCTGCGCGCAGAACGATATCAAGAAGGTATTCGCGTACTCGACTGTTTCGCAGCTGGGCTACATGTTCGTCGGGCTGGGCATCGGAGCGTTCTCCGCCGGAATCTTTCACGTGATGACCCACGCCTTCTTCAAGGCGCTGCTGTTCCTGGGCGCGGGCAGCGTGATTCACGCGCTCAGCGGCGAACAGGATCTGCGGCAGATGGGCGGCCTGCGCCAAGAAAATTCCCGATTACCTTTGCGACGCTGATGTGCGCGGGGGTGGCCATCGCGGGCGTTCCGCCGTTCTCGGGATTCCATAGCAAGGATGCGATTCTCGGCGCGGCCTATCAACATGCGCCGTGGATGTACTGGGTCGGCGTGATCACGGCCGGTCATGACCGCGTTCTACGTGTTTCGCGCGCTGTTCCTGTGTTTCTTCGGCGAATATCGCGGCAACATCGGAACCCATCACCATCATGACGATCACGGCCACGGCGGACCGGACGATCATGGTCATCATGCGGGCATTCATGAATCGCCCGCCATCATGTGGATTCCGCTGGCGATTCTTGCCGCTGCTCAGCCTGGTCGGCGGATATATCAACATCCCGAAATTCCTGGAGCCGATGTTTCCCGCTGGCCGGAGAGGGCGGGAGCGAATGGACGATGTACGTCTCGGTGGCTTTCGGTCTCGGTGGGATCGCTCTGGCGTACCTGTTCTACGTTGTGGCGCCTTCCATTCCGGACGCTCTGCGAGCGCGCTTCCGGCCTCTCTACACGCTGATTTACAACAAGTATTTCGTCGACGAATTCTACGATGCGACCGTGGTCCATCCCACGGTCGACGGCTCGCGCACGCTGCTGTGGCGAACCGCGGATGTCCGGCTGATCGACGGCGCGGTCAACGGCATCGGCAAGATCGCGCGAGCCGTCGGCGGAGTTTTGAAACTCGCTCAATCCGGGTACATACGGAGTTACGCGGCGTGGGTGGTGGCCGGGCTCGATCGCGGTGATCCTGGCAATGGCCTTCCTCGGAGGGCGCGCGATGAACCTTCTCGACGTCGTTCTCTTCCTTCCGCTGATCGGCTTTCTGGCGATGCTATTTGTTCCCAAAGGCAACGCGCAAGCCGCGCGCATGGGCGCTCTGGTCATTTCCCTGGTGATCTTCGTGGTCTCGCTCGGACTGATCGCGCCGTACTGGTTCGCGGCACCGACGGGCTACACCTTTTCGACCAACGTTCCCTGGATCCACTATCCGCCGATCCGTTATCACGTCGGGACTGGACGGCCTGAGCCTGTGGCTGGTGCTGCTGACCACGCTGCTCACGCCGATCTCGGTCCTGGTTTCCTGGAAATACATCGACCATCGCGTGAAGGAATTTTTCGCGTTCCTGATCCTGCTCGAATTCGGATTGATCGGTGTATTCGTCTCGCTCGACCTGTTCCTGTTCTACACGTTCTGGGAAATTTCGCTGGTCCCGATGTACTTCCTGATCGGCATCTGGGGCCACGATCGGCGCATCTACGCGGCCGTCAAGTTTTTCCTGTACACCATGGCCGGATCGGTGCTGATGCTCGGCGCGATCATCTATCTCTACAACCAGTCCGGCTCCTTCGACTACCCGGAGATTCTGAGCCAGTTGCAGACCGGACGTCTGGTGCTCGAGCTCGCAGGCGCAGATGCTGCTGTTCCTGGCGTTCTTCCTGTCGTTCGCGATCAAGGTCCCGCTGTTCCCGCTGCACACCTGGCTGCCCGACGCGCACGTGGAAGCTCCCACCGCCGGATCCGTCATGCTGGCGTCCGTCATGCTGAAGATGGGACGCTACGGACTGATCCGCTTCTGCCTGCCGTTGTTCCCGGACGCCGCGCCATACCTGCGCCCCATGGATCGCGGCGCTGGCCATCACCGGAATCATCTACGGAGCCCTGGTCGCGCATGGTGCAGCCGAACATGAAGAAACTGGTGGCGTACTCTTCGGTGAGCCACCTGGGATTCGTGGTGCTCGGGAATCTTCTCATTCACGCAGCAGGGGCTGGACGGCGCGGTGTATCAGATGCTGAATCACGGCATCTCTACCGGCGCGCTGTTCATGCTGGTCGGGTATCTCTACGAGCGGCGTCACTCGCTCGAGATCTCCGCTTACGGCGGCGTCGCGACGCCGGCGCCGAAGCTGGCGATCGTTTTTCTGATCACGACGCTGGCGTCCATCGGCCTGCCGACGCTGAACAACTTCATCGGCGAGTATCTGGTGCTGCAGGGCGCCGCGCAAGCGAACTTCACCTGGACCGCGTTCGCCGCCGTCGGCGTGATCCTCTCCGCCTGCTACATGCTGTGGCTGTATCAGCGGACGTTCTTACGGAAAGGCGTCCGAATCGGTCAGCCATCACATGTACGATCTGACGCCGCGCGAATGGGCCGCGATCGATCCCGCTGATCGCCTTGATGGTCTGGATGGGAACGTTTACCCAGAGCTTCCTGCCGCCCATCAGCGCGCAGAACGCTCGCATTCTTGAAGATACGCAACGGTTGAAGGTGGAACAGCGTAGAGAATCAATTCCGCCCTCCTAGTTCGACGCGCGCGGAGGTCTCCCGTGCCCGATAACTTTTTCCCCACCAGCGCCGAGTACTTCCGGATTCTGCCGGAAATCATCCTCACGCTGGCCGGGGTGCTGATCATGTTCCTGGAAGCCGTGCTGCCAGAGCGGCTGAAGGGCATCTTCGCGCCGATCACCGTCGCCGGTCTGGCTGCTGCCCTGCTGGCCGCGATCGCGGCTAATGGCGATCCGGGCGCCGCGTTTCACGACATGCTGATCATCGACGGATTCGCGACGTTCTTCCGCGTCCTGGTGATCGCCGTCGGCATTCTGGCGGTCTTCGCGTCCACTGAATATCTGCGCCGGGAACATTCGCTCGGCGGCGAGTTTTTCGCGTTGATCCTGTTCAGCATCGTGGGCCAGTGCCTCATGGCCACCGCCAATGAGCTGATCATGATCTTCATCGGCCTGGAGATTTCCTCCATCGCGTCCTACATTCTGGCGGGCTATCTGCGCGACGATCCGCGCAACAATGAAGCGGCGCTCAAGTATTTTCTGCTGGGTTCGTTCGCCACCGCGTTTCTGCTGTATGGGATCGCCTGGATCTACGGCATCACCGGGTCCACGAACCTCGATGAGATCCGCCAGCGCAGTTAATGATGGGTCCACAGTCGATGGTTCTGGTGGGCTCCGCGGCGGCGCTGATGTTCGTCGGAATCGGATTCAAGATTTCCGCGGTGCCGTTCCAGATTTGGGCGCCGGACGTCTATCAGGGCGCGCCCGCTCCGGTCTCGGCGTTTCTTTCGGTGGGCCCGAAAGCCGCGGCCTTCGCGATTCTGCTACGGGTATTCCTGACTGCCTTCGGCTCCATCAGCGCGCGCTGGGAGCCCGTCGTGTGGGTCTGCGCGCTGGCCACCATGTGCGTCGGCAATTTCGCGGCGATTCAGCAATCGAACATCAAGCGCTTGCTGGCCTACAGTTCCATCGCGCACGCCGGATACGTGCTGGTGGCGGTCACGGCGCATCCGATATCGGAGCCGCCGCCGCGATGTTCTACCTGGCCGCCTACGCGTTCACCAACCTCGGAGCTTTCGCGGTGGTCACCTACGTCGCCGGAAAGGGCGAGAAATTCACCCGGATCGACGATTTCGCCGGACTCTCTCAGCGCCAGCCGATGATGGCCGCGATGCTGACCATTTTCCTGTTATCGCTGATCGGCGTGCCGCTTACCGGCGGATTTTTCGGCAAGTTCTACATTTTTAAGGCCGCGCTCGATTCGAATCTGGTGTGGCTGACGGTGTTGGGCTTGTTGAACAGCGCGGTCGCGGCGTATTACTATCTGCGCATTCTGGTGGTGATGTACATGAAGGATCCCGACAGCGTCGCCGAACTGCCCGCCGCGGGCCCGGCAATGAAGATTGCGGTCTACGGCTCCGCGATCGGCACTGTGCTGCTGGGAATTTTCCCGTCGTTTGTGCTGGATTTCGCAAGCCGCGCGACGCTGCGCTAATCCGCTAAGCGACTATATCCAGAACGCTTTTGGTCATACGATCTTCGGCGCTAACCACCTTGGCGTTCGCCGCGAAATCATTTTTTGCCTGAAGCAGGTTCACGGTCTCGGTACTCAGGTCCACGGTGTCGCCCGGAGTCCCTAGTGCCGCGACCTTAGTCGCGACCTTATTTACCTCGGACGAAGCTCGCTCCATCCCAGAGAGCGGCGTGCTGAAATCGATCATATCGGTCTTATCGATGATTTCAGCCTAAAAGTGAGCCTTTAAATCCGAAAAAGTTTCGACTCTAAGGAACCGCCCATCCGCTTCGGTCCGCAAATCCTGATGTTCCAGGACCCAGGTATGCGCGTGCGGCACCAGGACCGCGTTCAGACCCGCTTCCAGCGCCGGATTAATGTCCGATTTCGGCGAATTCCCGATCATCCAGGTCCGGGCCGGATCGAATCCGCGATCCCGCACCAGCCGCCGATACGCCGGCGCGTCCTTTTCCTTAACGATCGCAGTGTGCGAAAAATACCTGCCCAGACGGCTGCGGTCCACTTTTAAGCGCTGCTCTTCCGGATGTCCCTTGGTGAATAAGGTCAGATCGTGGCGGTCCGCCAGAATCGCCAACGTCTGTTCTACTCCCTCGATCAGTTCCACGGGTTGGTCCAGAATACGTTCGGCCAGCGACATCACGTGGTGCAGATCGGCCTCGCGAATTTCGCCTTCGGCAAGGTGTTGATATGCCTGCTGCAAATTCCGTCCGAAATTCATCGAGCCATAGCCGTGAATCTTCGCATTCACCAGTTCGATTTCATTTAGGACTTCCCGAATCTGGGGCGCGGTCAGCGAGGAATGATCCAGGAAATCGACGAAATCATCGAAGGCGCGCTCGAAATAAATATTATTTTCCCAGAGCGTGTCGTCCGCATCGAAGATCAGGTAGCTCATTCCGGATCGTGCAGGCTCCGCCCATGCCCGTTCCGCGGCGCGACGTCCTTGACGTGTTGAATCCGCCGTTGCCGCGCCATGTATTCGGGAAGAAAATCGGCGATCTGGCGCAGCCGGCCTGCTTCGCTGCGGCTGGTCAGAATCAATTGCCGGAAGGTAATATCGGTGACCGCCTGCGCCATTCGGAAACTGAGTTGCGTCAGCGCGGCGTCCTGCTCGATGGGCGCATCGGAGGTCAGAGCCTGCAGCTCATTAAACCCCTCGATCGCGCGTTTTTGGATCTCCGGCGACGCGGGATCGAGATCCTCGTCGTCAAAAAATTCCACTTCGCCTCGCAAGAACACCCGCTCGTCGTTCAAGGTCACGATCTCGAAACGCCTACGGCCGCGCGTCAGAATGTCCATGCGTCCATCCGGATACTGGCGAAGAACTTTGTCCACCATCGCGGTGCATCCGGTATTGACGATCCCTTTTTCGCCGGCAAGAACGACGCCGAATTCCCGGCGCTCACGAATTACCTCGCCGATCATCTCTTTGTACCGGTCTTCAAAGATGTGCAGGGGCAAATCGCTGCCGGGCAGCAGCACCACCTGGAGGGGAAAAAGCGGCAATAGCCTATCCTGCATGCTACCATTATCACTTTCGCGCTGGCCTTTCCGGAAATGATTCTGAAACTCAAGCGAACCCCCGCGATCTACCTGGTCGGGTTCATGGGATGCGGCAAAACCACTGTCGGCCGAGCTTTGGCCGACGAGCTCGGCTGGCATTTCATCGATCTGGATCAGGAAATTGAGAATCGTGAGAGCTCGTCGGTTTCCGACATCTTCGACACGCACGGTGAACTGGAATTTCGCCGCGTGGAGAGCAAAGCGCTTCACGATCGCGTGCGCAACGTGCAATCCGGCCGTCCGCAGGTAGTCTCGCTCGGCGGAGGCGCGTTCCTGATCGAAGAGAATTTTGAGCTGGTTTCGAACAATGGCGTCACGGTATGGCTCGATTGCCCGCTGAGCCTGGTGGAAAGGAGAATCGCGGGGGAGACGCACCGGCCTCTGGCGCGCGACCCTGGCAGCCTGCGCAGCCTGTTCGAGGCTCGCCGCGACGGCTACTGCTCGCGCCGATTATCGCGTCGAGGTGACCGGAGACGATCCGGCCGAAGCCGTCGCGCGCATCCTGGCGCTGCCTCTTTTCTCACCATGAGTTTCGTTCTCACGTGAGCCGAAAACAAGCACTGCTGATTTTTCGCGCGGCTCTCGCTGCCTCCGATCCGGAAAAGGCGGTGCGGGATCACCTCGCCTTCGACGGCAGAATTCTGCGCGCGGGCCGCCGCCGGTATGCGCTATCGCGCTTCGATCGTGTTCGCGTCATTGGAGCCGGAAAAGCTTCGGCCGCGATGGCGCTCGCTGTCGAGCGCATCCTGGGGCGCCGCTTGGCCGGCGGATCCGTCAATGTAAACGACGGCGGCCTTCGTCGAAAAGGGCGCGTGATTCTGAACCCGTGCGGCCACCCGGTGCCCGATCAACGCGGCGTTCAAGGCGCGGAGCAGATCGCGCGGATCGCCGCTGAATCCGGACCGCGCGACCTGCTGATCGGCGTGATTTCCGGCGGAGCTTCGGCCTTAATGCCAGATCCAGCGCCGCCTATCACGCTGGCCCAGCTCCAAGAAACGACGCGCCAGCTTCTCGGCTGCGGCGCGACCATTCACGAGCTCAACACGGTTCGCAAGCACATCTCGCTATTAAAAGGAGGCGGGCTGGCGCGCCTTGCCGCCCCGGCCACGATGATCGCCCTGATCCTTTCCGACGTCATCGGGGAAAATCTCGACGTAATCGGCTCCGGTCCTACCGCGCCCGATTCCTCGACCTTTGCGGACGCGGCACGGGTCTTCGAAAAATATTCCCTTCGTCCGCCGGAGGCGGTTCGCGATCGGATTCAAGAAGGAGTCGCGGGACGAATTTCCGAGACTCCGAAACCTGGGGACCCCATCTTCGCGCGGGTTCAGAATCTGGTCATCGGAAGCAACCGGCTGGCCATCGATGCAGCGGCGCGTCAGGCTCGCGCCCTGGGTTACCGGCCGCTGGTCCTCTCGACCTTCATCGAAGGCGAGGCGCGTGACATCGCATCCATGCATGCCGCGATCGTCAAGGAAATTCGCGCCACCGGCCGTCCCGCCCGACCTCCGGTGTGCGTTCTTTCGGGCGGAGAGACTACGGTCACCGTTCTCGGAAGGGGGAAAGGCGGCCGCAATCAGGAGTTTGTTCTCTCCGCCGCGATCGCTCTGGAGAATGTTCCGGGCGTGACCGTGTTCAGCGCGGGAACCGACGGGATCGACGGCCCCACCGACGCTGCTGGAGCGATCGCCGATGCGTCGACCATGTCTCGCGCGCGGGCCGCCGGTCTGGATCCACGTGCGTTTCTCGCCGCCAACGATTCTTATCATTTTTTCGAAGGTCTTCAATCCCTGATCAAAACCGGCCCGACCGGCACTAACGTAATGGACATCCGCGTACTTCTTATAGACTGAAGAGTCATGAGTGATTCGTTGACTGGCGCAGCGCTCGCCGCGCGCGACTATGCGCACGCCGCGTTTTCCAATTTTCGCGTCGGAGCCGCGCTCGAAGACGCCGCCGGCCACATTCATACGGGTTGCAACGTGGAAAACGCGACCTATGGTTTGACCATCTGCGCGGAACGGGTCGCCGTGTTCAAGGCAATTTCCGAGGGCGCGCGCGAATTCCGGCGGATCGCGGTCGCCGCCGATACCGATTTGCTCACGCCGCCTTGTGGAGCCTGCCGCCAGATCCTCTGGGAATTCTGCGGCGATATCGAAGTGATTTTGGTGAATCCGCGGGGCGAGCGCGAATCCCTGCGGCTCAAAGATCTGTTCCCGAGGCCCTTCGATGCGTCTTTTCTGTAAGCTGCTGCTGATCGCGGCCGTTCTCAAAGCTGCTCCAGCCGACTGGATATGGAGCGCCCGCTACGTGGTCACCATGGACGCGCAGCGCCGGGTGATTGAGAATGGAGCCGTCGCCATTGTCGGCGATCACATCGCGGCGATCGGACCGCGCGCCGACATCGACCGGGCCTGGCAGCCCAAGCAACGCCTGGACCGGTCCGACGCGATCCTCACGCCCGGCCTGATCAACACCCACACGCATGCGCCGATGTCGCTTTTCCGCGGAATTGCGGACGACATGAATCTTCAGGACTGGCTGGAGAAATTCATTTTCCCGGCCGAGGCCCGCAACGTCGATCGCGAGTTTGTTCGCTGGGGAACGCGCCTGGCGTGCCTCGAAATGGCGCTGGGCGGCACCACCATTTACACCGACATGTATTATTTCGAGGACACCATCGCGCAGACCACCAAGGAGTGCGGGCTGCGCGGCATGCTCGGACAGACCATTATCGGCTTCCCGGCGCCCGATTACAAAACTCCGGAGGCCGCGCTCGCGGGCACGGAAAAATTCCTGCAAAGCTACGCTCACGATCCGCTGATTGTCCCGGCGGTCGCGCCGCACGCGATCTACACCAACTCCGATCAGACGCTGCGGGCCGCCCGTGCGCTCGCCAATCGATACCATGCGCCGTTCGTCATCCACCTGGCCGAAACCAAACATGAGAACGATGAACAGATGGCCAAGCGGCACCTGACGGCGACCGCGGCGCTCGATTCCATCGGCGCTTTGACCGGCTGGACCGTCGCGGCTCACGGCGTCTGGCTCGACGATGCCGATCTCAAAATCATCAAACAGCGCGGCGTCGGGCTCGCGCACAATCCGTCGAGCAATATGAAACTGGCCAGCGGAATCGCGCCGGTGGTCAAGATTCTCAACCTGGGTATCCCCATGGGACTTGGCACCGACGGCGTCGCCGGATCGAATAACGATGTCGACATGATGGAAGAAATGGATCTGGCCGCCAAGCTGCAAAAGGTGGCGACCATGGATCCGCGCGCCCTGCCCGCCGAAGAGGCGTTCGCCATGGCGACCATCACCGGAGCTCGCGCCCTCAAGCTCGATTCGATGATCGGCTCCCTTGAAAAAGGCAAGCGCGCCGATCTGATCACCATCCGCCTTGATGCGCCGCATGCCGTGCCTATGTATAACGTCTATTCGCAACTGGTCTACGCGCTGAAAGCTTCAGACGTCGCCGATGTGATGGTGAACGGCCGCGAGATCGTCCGGGATCGGAAGATGTTGACCGTCGATCAGGCGGCGGTCATGGCCAAAGCCGCCGAGTATCAGGAGCGAATCAGAAAGTCGCTGCGCTAGGCGCGAGCGTCATTTGCAATCGGCTACCTGAATCACGAATCGCGAAACCGTTTCCCACGCCGAGCCGGCGCGCTTTTCCACATGAAACGTCTTGCTCGCGCCATCGGCTCGCACGCGCCAGCCGCCCGTTCTGCTGGTCTTCAATCGGATCGGCTCCTTGGTCGATTCCTTCAGTTCCCAGCTCGCGCCGCCGGTGTTCGATTCGTAGCGTTCATGCCGCGGCGGGGTTCCATCGGAATCGAGCACCAGTTCGCCGTGCTCCGGCGCGTCGAACCAGAATTGCTCAATGGAGCCGAAGCGCGGTTCTTCAAACAGCGGACGATTGGTCCACGACGCTCCGCCATCCGTGGTCAGTAGCAGAAACGGATCGCGCGGCAACGGCTCGATCGACTGCCCGCTGATCCAGCCTTTCGAAGCATCCAGAAATTCGATCTGGTCGAGCGCCGCGGAACGCAGTCTCTTCATCGGCTCGGTCCAGGTCTTTCCGCCGTCCTCGCTCGCCAACAGGAGTCCATACAAGGTCGTCCGGTCGGTATGCAGGTTTCCGGTGAGAAACAGCTTCGAGCCCACTGCCTCCACCGACGCGATCTCCAGAAACACCGCGCACGGATCGTCCGGCGAACATCCCAGCCCGAAAGCCTCGATATCCTCAGCCGGGCAGGCGTACTCGACGCGGATCGGCGACTCCGTTTGAGCTTGCAGCAGGATTCCCAGCAGGAGCAACGCGGCAGCGGGTTTCACCAAGCCATTGTCGCAAAGCGACGATACAATGGAGGCGGTGCCTGTCTCACCCATTCCGCCGCCGCTCGACCAGCTCGGCCGAAACGCCTTCTCCTTTTATCCGCCCATCGTGAATGTGGAGCACAACCGCTGGGTGATCCGGCGCGCGAACTGGACCGAAGTGCAGGTGATGAACAGCAAGACGTTCGAGGAGTTGTGGATTCCCCGGCACTTCATCGGTGAAGTATCGCTGGTCGGCGAGCCGGTGATGATCGTAGGGCTGGTGAAGGAACTGGAGTGCCGCGACGGAGTCGTTTACCCTCACGTGCGCCGCGTGATCGAGATGCCGCGCGCGGTCAACGATGGTCCCCGGCCGCGGATTCACGCGCAGCATCCGGAACATCCCGCGCCCGTGGTTGGCATCCGCCTGGAAACCGGAGCGTCGCGCAAACGCCCAATTCTCGGCGCGATCGCCGCGGGACTGCTGGCTTGCGTGGGATGCGCTCTGGTGCTTCGCGACGGCGGGTTTGCGCGATTCGCGCACGCCGCTCCCGCGCCGATCGATCTTCCATTGACAGCGCTCGATAATTACGATTCGATCGTCGCCAAGTTCGGGCCGCCCGCGCATGAGCGGCGGCTCGAGGGCAGCATCCTGCGATTGTCCTACCCGGAACGATCGGTTGCTTTGTTTCTGCTGGATGATCGCTATCTTGGGGCGATCGGCCATTCCGGCCGGATCGTCCAGACCACCGGAGCGGACGCAACGGCCGTGTTAAATCATTTGCGGTGAAGAAAATCGGGATTCTGTCCGGAGCGTTCAATCCCCTGACCCGCGCCCACGTTGCCTTGGCGGAGGCCGCTCGAACCGTGGTCGATGAGATGATCGCGGCAATTCCACGCTCCTATCCACACAAGGAATTTCACGGCGCGACCATTGCGCAACGGTGGGAAATGCTGTCCCGCTCAGGCGCTTTCGATCGCGTGGAAGTGACCGAAGGCGGCCTGTTTATCGACATGGCATCCGAGCTCGCGCAACCCGGAGCCGAGCTGTATTTCGTCTGCGGCCGCGATGCCGCCGAGCGCGTATTGAATTGGGATTATGGCGATCCCGCCGGGGCGGATCGCATGCTTGAGCGGTTTCACCTGCTGGTCGCATCGCGCCATGGTGATTTTTTCGCGCCGCCGCGCTTCGCAAGCCGTGTGCGAGCCCTGGATTTAGCGGGTCCGCTCGATCACGTCTCCTCGACCGAAGTGCGCGACCGAATCGCAGCCGGTGAACCATGGGAGCATCTGGTTCCGAAAACGATTACCGGCATGGTTCGCGAAATCTATGGGACGCCCGGGCCTTGATCCTATATATGCGCAAACTCTTATTCGCGGGCCTGGCTTCGGTGGCAGGGTACGTGCCTTCCACTTCGTGTTTCACCAGCGCCCCAAATGAGCGATTCCCAATCGGATGATCCATCGCGCACGAAGTGATCCAAGGAAACCTACATCGCGTTTCTGGCCGCGCTGGGCCTCTTAGCTCATCTGATTGCGCGTTATGGCCTACATGAATCGCCGCGTCAATACAATGCCCCGCTCATCCTGATTCTGTCGGTCGGAGGCGCTCCGCTTTTATTCGGCCTTCTACGCAGGATGATCCAGCGCGAATTCGGGTCGGACATTCTGGCGGGCCTGTCGATCGCGGCCTCCGCCATCCTGGGAGAGTACCTGGCAGGATCGATCGTCGTTCTCATGCTCTCAGGAGGGACGGCCCTGGAGCATTATGCTACGCGGCGCGCGTCCGCCGTCCTAGCCGCGCTCGCGAAACGCACGCCTCGGATTGCTCACAAGCTTGAGGAATCCGGAATCGTCGATCTGAATCTGGACCAGGTAGGTCTAGGGGACCGACTGGTTGTATTTCCGCACGAAATCTGCCCCGTGGATGGCGCCGTCGCGGAAGGCCACGGAAGCATGGACGAAGCCTATCTCACGGGAGAGCCGTTTCAAATCGCAAAAGTGCCGGGTGCGGAAGTCTTATCTGGTGCCGTGAATGGAGAAAGGGCTCTTACCATCGCTGTGACCAGGCTTCCCAAGGATTCGCGATACGCCAAGATCATGCGCGTGATGCAGGAGGCGGAAGCGAATCGTCCCCGGATGCGGCGCATTGCGGACCGTCTGGGCGCCTGGTACACGGTACTGGGCTTGGTGGTAGCGGCCATCGGCTGGATCGCGGGGCGCGATCCTACGCGTTTTCTCGCCGTGCTGGTGATTGCGACGCCCTGCCCGTTGTTGCTGGCGATTCCGGTCGCGATCATCGGGGCCATATCGGTCGCCGCCAGCCGGGCCATCATCGTCAAGGATCCGGCGATGCTGGAGCGGATCGGCTCGTGCCGGACGGTGATCTTTGATAAGACCGGCACGCTTACCTATGGAAAACCCGCGCTGACCGGCATCCAGTGCGCCCCGAATGTCGATCGCCGTCGTGTCCTGCGCTTCGCTGCGAGTTTGGAGCAATACTCCAAGCATCCTCTAGCGGGCAGCGTTCTCGAAGCAGCAAGGCAAGAGCACATCGATCTTGCTCCTGCCTCGGAAATCAGCGAGAAACCCGGGGAGGGATTGCGCGGGATCCTGGAAGGTGCGGAGGTTCAGATCACCGGACGGCAGGCCGTACTGAGTCGCGGCGGGAAGCCGGCCGGACAGCTTCCTGAGGCGGGGGCTGGAATGGAATGCATTCTCTTACTGGACGCCCAATACGCGGCGACCCTGCAGTTTCACGATGCGCCGCGCCGAGAGAGCCGATCCTTTGTGCGGCACCTGGCGCCGCATCATCAGGTGGCCAAGGTTATGCTGGTTTCCGGCGATCGTGAAACAGAGGTCCGCTACCTTGCCGGCGAGGTCGGCATCACCGAGGTATTGTTCGGCAAGAGCCCGGAGGAAAAAGTTGCTATCGTCCGCGCGGAATCCCGAAAAGGACCGACGCTGTTTCTGGGGGACGGAATCAACGATGCTCCGGCCATGCAGGCGGCGACGGTCGGAATCGCCTTCGGCCAGAACAGCGACATTACCGCCGAGGCCGCGGATGCCGTGGTGCTGGATGCTTCGCTCGGGAAGGTGGACGAATTGATTCACATCGGGCGGCGCATGCGGAGGATCGCCCTTCAGAGCGCGGTTGGCGGAATCGGGCTCAGTATGATCGGGATGCTGGCCGCGGCGGGTGGCGTCCTTCCGCCGGTGGCCGGCGCGATCGCCCAGGAAATGATCGACGTTGCCGCGGTTCTTAACGCGCTACGGGTGATCGTCCCTGGCAGGAATATGCGAGACCAGGACCTCTGAGGCACTGCAGCTTTTGGTGGTTAGATTGCCCTGATGATCCCGGAGGCGTATTATGACCCAACGCTTGATTGTGGCCGCTCTGCTTGCCGCGTCTCTGGGACATTCCCAGGCGGTTCCCGTTTCCGGCCGGACCCAAAACCAAATCGAAAAAGAGGTCAGGCATGAAATCCTCATGCTGCCGTACTTTGATGTATTTGACAACATTGAGTTTCGCGTGGACGGCACGAAGGTGACTCTACTCGGGCAGGTTACCCGGCCGACGCTCAAGAGCGATGCCGGAAATGTCGTCCAGCGCATTGAAGGCGTTGAGAACGTCACCAACGACATCGAAGTGCTTCCCGTTTCGTCGAATGACGACCGGTTGCGGATTGCGCTTTATCGCTCGATTTACGGCTATACGGCGCTACAGCGCTACGCCCTGCCGGTGATCAAACCGATCCGCATTATCGTCAAGAACGGGCACGTCACGCTTGAGGGCGTGGTCAATAGCGAAGCCGACAAGAATCTGGTGAGGCTACGAGCCAACGGCGTCGCGGGTGTTTTCTCAGTGACTAACAACCTCCGATTGGAAATGCCGGTCGGTTGATTGATTCGGTGATGGATGACGATTGCGGGGGAAACCCCAGAACGACCGCCGGCGAATCGTCGAAGTGATTCTTGCGTGAACGGTCCGCAGGAGCATCCGGGTCCTGTCTTATAGTGATGGTATGGAACGCCGGAGGTTTGTTCCGCTCGCGACCGCCGGTATCTTGATGGCCGCGGCCGGTGCGTGGCTGTTCGCCAGTCGCCTGGAAGACACGTTTTACGTCCCGCTCGATCATCCGGCGATTCATTACGCGCAGCGTAGCGGCGAAGATCCGGTGGCGCGTCTGGCACAGAAGATCGATGCCGGCCAGCAAAAGCTCGAGTACGCTCCTAACGGATTCGGTTATTTGCCGGCGCTGCTGAAGGCGCTCGACATCAATGTCGATTCCCAGATCCTGGTGTTTTCGAAGACCAGTATTCAGGCCAACCACATTTCTCCGAAGACGCCGCGAGCCATCTATTTCAACGATAGCGTCAGCGTCGGCTTTGTCCGCGGCGGCGACGTACTGGAAGTCACCAGCCTCGATCCGAAGCAGGGAATTCAGTTGTATGGAATGGATGCGCGTCAGGATGACAAGCCCGATCTGGCTCTTCGTGACGATTGCCTGCAATGCCATCAAGGTCCCGCGACACTCGGTGTGCCGGGGCTGATGATCAGTTCGGTGCATCCCCGCAGCGGCGCGCCCGGCGAGGAACACGGCAGCTCCTTCATCACCGATCAAAGCACCCCGTTCGCCGACCGGTGGGGCGGATGGTACGTCACCGGCACCGAAGGCTCGCAATACAACCTGGGCAACAACATCAATCTGGTGGATCCGGTCCATCCTGGCGCGGCGATGCCGGATGGCACGCAGAACGTGACCAGCCTGAAAGACCGCTTCGATACGTCGAAATACCTGACGCCGACCAGCGATATCGTCGCGTTGATGGTGCTGGAGCACCAGGCGCGCATGATCAATTTGTTCGTCCGCATCGGCTGGGACGTGCGCATCGCGCAGCATGACGGCAAGCTGAAGTCGGACGAGAAGAAGCTGGACGACGAGATTGGCCAGCTGGCCGACTACATGCTGTTCCGTGGCGAGGCGCCGTTGAAAGAGCCCGTCGCGGGCGTGTCGACGTTTTCAAAATCGTTTCCCGAGCGCGGCCCGCGCGACAAGCAAGGGCGCTCTCTGCGAGACTTTGATCTCAAGACCCGCCTGTTCCGATATCCGATGTCCTACATGATTTACAGCCCCGCCTTCGATGGGATGCCCACCTACGCGCGCGACCGGATCTACCGCCGTCTCTATGATGCCTTGACCGGCAAGAGCGAGACCAATCTCTCAGCTGCGGATCGAGCGGCGGTCCTCGATATCGTTCGGGAAACCAAGCACGATCTGCCAGCGTATTGGACTGCCCCCGCCGCCGGGCGCTAGGCTACTGGCTGTCCGCTTACTGGCTGTCTACCAGGGGAGCGGATTCGCTCAGATACTTATCGAAAAATTCTTCACTTCGCCGCCATGCATCGCGAAGGACATAAGCGCGCCGGAAGAAATGGATCTCGCCGGGATAAATCGCCATGTCGAACGGCTTCCCCAGTTTGACCAGCGTGTCGATTACCGTAAGAGTCTCCCAGAACGGGACGTTCGTGTCGTTAGTCCCCTGCAGGATCATCAACGGACGCTCTAGTTTGCTTAAGTGCTTGACGGCGGCGGAGGTTTCATATCCTTCCGGATTGGTGACCGGCGTTCCCAGGCGTCCCACGGTGTAGGCGCCGGAGTTCCACGTGGCCCAATCGCCCACGCCCGCGACGTCGATGGCGCAACGGAACAGAGTCGGCGTAGTAACCACGGCCTGCAGCGTCATGTAGCCGCCGTAGCTGAGTCCCCACACGCCGATGCGATTCGGATCGACATAGGGGAGCGTCTTCAGATAATCGGCGCCGCCCGCGACGTCCTGAGTTTCCTTGCCGCCCATATCCATGTAATCGCCGACCGCCCAGTTGCGGCTATAGCCGGAGCTGCCGCGATAATCCGGCGTCAGGATCACATATCCCTGCTGCGCCAGATATTGATGCATCGAGTAATACATGCGATAGGAGCCCGGATGCCAGCCAAGATAGTTCTGATCGGAGCCGGAGCCGTGAATCCAGATGATCGCGGGATGCTTGGTGGTGCGATCCAGATTCTTGTCGACGATCAACGTCGCCGGCACAGGCGCTTTGTCCGGCGCGCGGCTGGGATAGTGGACCGCGACCGGCGCGGTCAGGTCGGAGACCAGCAGCCCTGCGGGCAGGGAATCAGTAAGGCGCATCGGCTTCGCGCCGGGACGAGCCTCAGCGGCGTACACCTCCAGCGGATGCTCCACCGCCGTGCGCACATAGAGAATCATGCTGCCGTCGGCGGAGAAGGCAGGATCGTAATTCACGCCGCGCGCGGTGATCACCGGTTCAATCTTCCCGGTGGCCGGGTCGGCGATGGAAATGAACCGCTCCATCTGGTTGCCGTCCACGCTGTGCGCGTAAGCGATGCGCTTGCTGTCGCGCGACCAGGACGCGTATCCCGCTCCGAACTTTCCCGGAAGTCAACTGCCGGGCCTGCGATTCGGAGGTCGCGTTGGCCGGGATCACATACAGGTGCGGCCAGCCGGTTCGATCGCTGAAAAACGCCACCGATTTTCCGTCCGGTGAGGCGACGGTGCGGGCGCTGCCGGTTGGCGTCCAATAATCCGGGTCGTGATCCTTCCACACGGTCCGCGTCTCGCCGGTCACCGAAGTGATCCGGATCTCCCGCGTCTTTCGATCCGGCGAGAATTCCTGATGCACCACCGCCGGCCCGGCGACCCATTGCATCCCGGCCGCGCCGCCTCCACCGCCTCCGCCTCCCGAAGTCGGGACGAACACCGGATCGCCCAGGAACACCGAAACGATTCCCAGTCTGCTGTCCCAGGTGACGCTGCGAAAAACTCGCACGCGATTGCCGTTGTACGGAAGCGGATCGGCGACGTCCTCGGTATGCGATGCATTGAACGCCACGTATTGGGCGTCTGGCGAAAAGGACACGCCGGCCACACGGAGATCCGCCGGCAGGTGCGTGAGCTGCCGCTCCGTTCGCGCCTTCAAATTCGCGGTCCAGATCTGGCCCCGCCGAACGAAAGTGATTTCCTGCTTATCCGGGGACAGATCGAAATTCGAGACGCCTTCATAGCCTGGAAGGCGCGCGGGCTTGGGGGAATTGAGAGAGACGGTCCACAGGCTTCCGTCCTTGGCGAAGATGATCTGTTCGTCCGACGCCCATTCGAACTTGCCGATGTCCGATTGCTGCATGGCCGGGTTCACCGGAAAATCCGTCAGAGCCGTTGGACTCCCGCCCGGCTTGACCGCGAACAGATCCTGCTTCCCGGCGGCGTCCCACAGAAACGCGATCGTCTTCCCGTCGGGCGACCACTCCGGCTCACTCGGATATTTAATATCGGCGATCCGGTCTATGGTAATGCTCCCGCGCGGAGCGGGCGCGGCCATCGCAGTCAGTGCCAGCGCCAGTCCGATGAAACCGCTTTTACACGTTAAGGTGAGCCTCGACGTCATGATGAACCCTCGATCTAAAATGTTAACCGTAAAGCGAAGCGCGCGACAAATGGATTCACCAGCGTGGTGGGACGCAGGTAATTCGCGCCGAAACTGGTATTTTCCGCGGTGATCGGCTCGCTATTGGTCACGTTGAGCAGGTCCACGATCGGCTCCAGCCCGATCTTGCCTTCGTGGAATTTCGTAGGCCGCGAAATCCGAAGATTGAGCACGCTGATGTTAGGAAGCCGGATCGCGCCACGAGGCAGCAGGCTGACCGTCTCGCTGCCCTGATTCAGTCCCGTGAATACGTTGGTCGGCAGCAGCGGATATCCGGTGTAGTACTGATAATTCGGACTGATCGAAATACCCCACGGAGCCTGATACGTGCCGCTCAGTTTAACCAGATAAGTGGAATCCTGATCCAACAGCGCATTCTGGCGGTTGATATCCAGATTCGGATCGTTGAAATTGTCGGCTAACGCGTTGCCGTAAGTGCCACGGGTGCGTTGCGCGGTAAAGCCGGCCAGCACCTGCCAGTGTTGCGAAAGGCGCTTGAGTGCGCTGAATTCCACGCCATTATAATGATTATCGTCGAGCTTGGACTCGTTCGTTAATATATAAGCGGCCTTGCCTACGAACGAAGTCCCCAGGTTATATATCGTCATTGGCTGCCCGTTGAGCGGATCCGTCACCGTGATGGGTGAATAAGCCGAAGCGGGAATCGCGTTATTGATTCGGCTGATTTGTTGCTTTGTGGTCCGGTAATAGTAGGTCAGCGATATCCGCAAATCTCCAAGAATCTGGCGCTCATATCCGACGTTTACCTGGTCCGAATAAGGCCGCTGGAGGTTCGGATCCACGGTGGTTACGATGCCGCCCACGGCGCCGAGAAACTGCGCGGGAGTTAAATATTCATTTTGCTGGGGAATCCCGTCGCCACTCAGGTCGCTCCATTTGTAGATCTGGTAGCTGGAGCTATTCGGATTCAGGGCTTCCGCCAATCGCGTGCCCTCTGACAACGTAAACCGGTTATAGCCGGCATGAAATACCGACCGGCTGTCGCCCTTGGGATCCCAGGATACGCCGATGCGCGGAACAAACGTGTTCCAATCCACCGCGTTGGATGCCCGCGGGAACGTCCGGTTGGGGAACAAGGTGGAAAACGCCGCCACCGGGCTCGATTGCTGGGGAAGCCAGGTGACGAAGTTCTCGTAGCGCACGCCCAGCGTGATGGTGATGCGGCGATTCAATGTCCACGCGTCCTGAAGAAACGCGGCGCCTTCCCGGAACGCGCTCTTAGCGTGCAGCGGCGTATCGTAGGCATACACCTGGAACGGAGCGCCGTTGTTGTAAAACACGTTGATGTTTCCGTTGATAGTGGTCAGGTCCTGTTTACTGCTGTAATCGAAATCGTAGCCTGCTTTAAAGTTGTGAATGCCTCCGAAATTACCCTTGAAATAGGAAGCGCTGGCCGCGGCGCGAGTCGTTCCCGTAATATCGAGCGTCGAGTTTTGCGCGGCACCCACCAGTGTGGACAGGCTGACGTCGGCCACCGACAGAGTCGTCGGCAACACGCCCGGCTCATAATCGAGCGGGAAGTGGAGCTTCATATATCCAAAACGAGCCTCAATGGCCAGGTTCGGAGTGGGCGCGTAAGTCCACTGCCCTTGCAGCACGTATGCCGGTTCGATCTGGCGTTGCGCGGCCTCAGGATTGGTGAAGCTGTACGTTGTGCCGCGCCGGTAGAAGCGATTCTGCTCATTCCACAGCCAGATAATGCTGGCGCGCTGTTTTTGCGTAAGCTGGACGTCATTGCGGAAAGTCCCGTTCGACTGATGATTATCATCGAAGGTCGGGGTCCCAGCCTTGGTTCGTACCGCGAGCACGTTTTGGCGCACATCGTAATTGCGCCACGCGCCGAAGATCCACCAGCGATCCTTGATGATGGGGCCGCCGGCATCCCCGGTTACGTCGCGAGCCATCGCGAAAGGAAGTCCTGCGTTGACCGGGACGCCCTTGAAGATCGGCAATTGCGTCTGGGCCTGGAACGCCGAAGTCAGGTAATAGATAGCCGCTAATCCATGCCACTCATTCGAGCCGGACTTGGTGATCTGGTTCATATACAGACCGCCGACTGAAACCTCGGCAGGCGCGGCGTCGGTGACCACCTGAAATTCCTCCTGCGCGTCATGATCGGAGTAGAAAGCCGTCGATCCGCCGTTTCCACCCGGCCAATTCAGTTTTAAACCGTTGTAGCTATATACCTGCTCGCCCGGCTTGCTGCCGTGAATCTCCATGCTGGACTGCTGATACATTTGCGATCCGCCGACGTCGAACGTGCTCAGGCTGGCGCCGGGAATTTGCGCGATCGTCGACCATGGATCGCGGCCGCTGGGCGTGTTCTGGAGCAGGGAGGTGCCGAACGTGGTCGCGTTCTCCGCCGATTTCACGTCGATCACCGGCTCCGCGCCTTCCACCGTCACGCTCTGCGACAGATCGCCGACTTGAAGCTTAAGATTCAGCGTCGCCGTGAAACCCGCGGTCAGCACAATGTTCGGCTGCACCAGTTCCTTGAATCCCTGCATGCTGGCCTTCACTTCATAGGTGCCCACCGGAAGTTGATCGAACACAAAACTACCGTCGTTCTGGGTCTTGGCGACGCGCTGCGCCATAAGCGCCGCGCCGGTCACGTTGACCGTGGCTCCGGACACTCCCGCGCCCGACGGATCGGATACGAATCCGGTGATCTTTCCGCTGATCGCTACCTGGCTATATAGCGGAGCGGACAGAATGATGGCAGCAGCCAAGACTCCGAGTTGGAGCCGGCTGGACTTATTCCCGTTCTTCATGGATCTCTCCCCCCAGTTTCGTGATTCACTTCCGGGTGGGTCTACGATCCCGCGAATCGCTCGAAGACTGACCTTGAGCGAGATCGTGGGAACCACCCGCCTCAACCGTACACGTCATGGAGCACCGTTAGCGTGCTTGGCTCAGAGCGATCGAGGCAACTTGAACATGAGCCACACATCCCCGTTCATACAAAGCTGCAGGATTGTAACGAAAGCCTGCAGCCCAGTCAAGTAAGCCAATCGGCGGGTAGTGTCTAACTGAAGGACACCCACCGATCAGTGGTTAAGCCTTTGTGATCGCGATAACTAACTACGCGATAGACGAGCGTCGACGGATTTTGTACCTCGAAGCATTTCCCGAACGGTGGAGTCAGCCACTCTAGACTCCTTCCTTCCTTGGAAACGAATTCGCAAGTCGCCGCGTCGCGACGACGGGATCAACGCTTCGAATTTCAAAGGCGGCGAGCGTTTTCGTGCCGTGTCGATTTCAAACTGCCGTCAGCGTGCAACTACCTACGATCGTAATTCGCCGACGATTCGAAGGCCCTATGCTCTAATGATTTACGGCATGAACGTGCGTATCATCACATTTTGTCTGTTGGCCGGGCTGGTGGCCGGTCAGGGAATCGATCCGAAAACGCTGGATTCACTGGAATGGCGGAGCCTGGGCCCGGCCGCGATGGGTGGCAGAATTTCGGGCATTGAGGGGGTTGCCGGGAATCCAAGAATCATTTACGCGGCCACCGGATCGGGCGGCTTGTTCAAAACCCTCAATGCTGGGACCACCTGGCAGCCGATCTTTGAACGGCCCGGCCGAATTTCCATCGGCGACATCGCCATCGACGCGAAGAATCCGGAACACATTTGGGTCGGGACCGGCGAAGCGAATCTGCGCAACAGCGTGTCCATCGGCGGCGGAGTTTATTACTCATCCGACGGCGGGAAGACCTGGCAGCATCGCGGTCTCGAATCGACCATGACCATTTCGCGGATGCTCCTCGATCCCCGCGACGCCCGGCGCGTTTTTGTGGCGGCCGTCGGCCATCCCTTCGGTCCCAATCCCGATCGCGGCGTGTTCCTCACCTCGGACGCGGGACAAACCTGGCGGAAAGTCCTGTACATCGATGAAACGCACGGCGCCTCGGACATTGATCTCGATCCCTCGAATCCCGACGTCGTGTTCGCCGGGATGTGGCAGTTCGACCGCAAACCGTGGCGCTACGATAGCGGCGATACGAAGGGCGGTCTGTTCAAATCGACCGACGGCGGCAAGACCTGGAACAAGATCACGCGAGGATTGCCGCCTCTTATGGGACGCATCGGAGTAAAAGTCGCGCCCAGCAATCCAAAAGTCGTTTACGTAATCGCGGAAACTCGTCAAGGCACGCTGTTCCGGTCCACCGACGGCGGCGAGACTTTTGAAACGATCTCTTCAGATGCCTCCCTCGTGTCCCGCGGCTATTATTATTGCGATCTGCGCGTCGACCCTAAGGACGAAAATCGCGTCTATATCCTTCAAGGCGCGTTGATGGTTTCAAAAGACGGCGGGAAGTCCTTCGCGCGCATCGGCGGATCCGTCCACGGCGACATACAGGCCCTGTGGATCGACCCAACCGACCCCAGTCGCATGTGGCAGGGCTCGGATGGCGGCCTCGCTTCCTCCTGGGACGCCGGTGCCACCTGGCAGCACGTCGCGTCGATTTCACTCGGGCAGTTTTATCATGTTTCCGCCGACCGCCGGAAACCGTTTTATGAGATCTCCGGCGGTACCCAGGACAACGGAACCTGGACCGGCCCATCGCGCACTCGCGAGCCTTCGGGCATCCTGAACGATGATTGGCGGATGGTCAGTCCCATTGTCGGATTCAACGTCTTGAGCGATTCCGACGATCCCGACATTCTGCTGACCCAAACTCCCGGCGGCACATTGCTGCGCACTGATCTGCGCACCCGGGATCAGCAGTCGGTGGGCCCGCAGGTTCGCAATTACGGCGGCGCCCTCGCCTCCGAAATGCAGTATCGCTTCGGTTGGGATGCGCCGCTGGTGCGCTCGCCGTTCGGTAAATCGACCATCTACTATGCGGGCAACGTGATTTTTCAATCGAGCGATCTCGGTCAGAATTGGGAATCGATCAGCCACGATCTGACCAAGGGTGATCCATCGAAGTGGAAACCGTCGGGCGGGCCGATTTTCATCGACAACAGTTCGTCGGAGACCTACGGTGTTATCACCCGTCTGGCGGAATCGCCGGCCAAGCGGGGCGTCTTGTGGGCCGGCACCGACGACGGCAACGTTCAGGTGACCACGAATGGCGGCGGCCAGTGGACCAACGTCGCGCCGAACATTTCAGGCATCGCGCCCAACTCGCCGGTCTCGTCCGTGGAACCGTCGGGTCACAACCCGCAAGTCGCTTACGTCGCCTTCGATCGCCACATGTTCGACGATATGCGGCCGTACATCTTTAAGACTGCCGACGGAGGCAAGTCCTGGAAGCAGATCACCAGCGGCCTGCCGCCCTATGCCTTCGTTTGGGTAGTCCGTGAGGATTTGAAGAATCCCGACGTGCTCTACGCGGGCACGGAGACGGGCCTGTTTGCGTCCTTCGACGCGGGAGCGCACTGGTCGCCGTTCGGCTTGAAGAATCTTCCCGATGTCGCGGTGCGCGATATTTTCCTGCAGGCCGATGAGAACGACATTCTTCTGGCGACGCATGGCCGCGGCCTCTACGTGCTGGACGACGCCACGCCGGTTCAGCAGATCGCCGCCGCCGGTCACGCTTCCTACTTGTTCCCGATTCGACCCGCGCTGCGCTATTCCGTTCGCGGCACCCGCGCCGGCGGAGGCGATACCGAATTTGCCGCGCCGAATCCGCCTTACGGCGCGCTCCTCGATTATTATTTGCGCGAGCCGGCAAGTGGCTTGCGAATCGAAGTGCTGGACGCTGCCGGCAAAATGATCCGGACCCTTGCCGGTCCCAGGACGCCCGCCGGCGCGGGTCTTCATCGCATCGCCTGGGATTTGCGCGCGGAGGAAACCGGAACCGGCCGCGGCGCGCGAGGTCCTCAGGTCCTGCCTGGCACTTATACCGTGCGCTTAATCGCCGGCGGCGCCACGACGGAGCAAAAGGTCCAGGTGCAACTCGATCCGGAACTCAAGGTCGCTCCCGAGGATTTGCAAAAGCAGTGGGATGCCCTCCAGAAATTAACCACGATGATCCGCGCCACCGGGGACATGATCCAACAGGCCGACCGGCATCGCGATTCTCCGGACTGGGAGAAATTCCGCGGCGTCCTTGCCCGGCCGCGCAACCTCACCGGGTCGGAAACCGGTCCCCGATTGTCGGAACAATTGCAATCGCTGTTCAACCTGATCGACGGTCCCAACGACGCGCCTACTCCGGCGATGATGAAACTGCTCGCTGAGCTGGAAGACGAATATCAAAAAGCCACCGCGGATTTCCAGCGGATGAAACCGTAAACGCGGCACGCCTGGCCGCATGCCGCGGTATCGCGCTAAGCTTAGGAATTGATCCGAAGGAGGATTCAAACATCGTTATGACCGCGAAAGTTCTGCTGTTGGCGCCGCTGTTCTTCGGAACCCTGTACGCGCAGAATAACCTCACCACCACCGCTGTGAAACGCTATTTTGATCCGGTTCGCCACAGCCTCGAAGCGAGCGCCGACGTCATGCCCGCCGAAAAATACAGTTTCCGGCTCACCGAAGGCCAGATGAGCTTCGCCGAGTGGCTGATCCACTCCGCCCAACGCAACTTCAACGACTGCGCGACGCTCAAAGGCGAAACCGCTCCCATGTCGGCGAAGCAACTCGAGGCTCTGAAGGATAAAGCCGAGGTCAGCAAAGCCCTGAAGGATTCGTTCGCCTATTGCGCCGGCGTATTGGAAGGCCTGGACGATCAAAAAGTCCTGGCATCGCCGCAGATGACCTACGCGTTTCTGCATACCGTGGTGCATAACAACGAGATTTACGGCAACATCGTCGGTTATCTGCGCGTCAGCGGCATCGTCCCTCCGTCCACCGCGGCCCGCTCGAATCAGAAGAAGAGATAGATCCTCCAGGGCTTTTCCGTGGTAGACTAAGGGCGGCTTAGTGAATTCGGCATCTTCGCATTAGTCCGGTATAACCGCCCTCTTCCGACCCTGCCCCGACCTACAACTTCTACAAAGGAAAAGCGATGAAGAATATTTTTGTTGGAAACCTCAGCTTTGGGGCTACCGAAGGCGCGGTTCGGTCCATGTTTGAGGCTTACGGAGCAGTGGATCGCGTCAATCTGATCACGGATCGCGATACCGGTCAGGCCCGCGGTTTCGGATTCGTCGAGATGAGCGTCAACGCGGAAGCCGATCGAGCCATCGCCGAGTTGAACGGTCGCGAGCTGGACGGCCGCGCGCTCAACGTGAACGAAGCTCGCCCCAAGACGGAGCGTTCCTCCGGCGGCGCCAGCCGTCACAATAATCGCTGGTAACGGTCTTCCGCGGGACAGGATCGAATGGCACTGATTTCGTTGAAATTCACGCCTCGGGAACTGAGCCTTCTCAGCACTCTCGCGTCCGATCAGATGTTCCGCAGGGAGTTCATCGACCCTCGGATTCCCGGTCATCAGGCCGATCCTGCCGAGATGATCATGGGCAAGAAACTCGTCGAACGTTTGCGTGGCCAGGCGGATCGAGTCAGGAACTTGTCCGCGCCAAAGAGAAAAGCGATCAGCCTTTGATGGTTTCCGCCACCATCGGCGCGGAAAGGCGGTGCAATGTCGTTTGAACAGATTACTCCCCGGCCGTTCACCGCGGAAGGGATTCAGAATTATGCCCCGCCGGAGTCCGGTGTTTATGGCATTTCCAACGCACAGGAGTGGATCTACATCGGTACCACTCCCGATATTCGGGACGCTCTGCTTGCGCACCTGCGCGAGCCTGGAACGGCGCTTATGGATCACCAGCCGACCGGATTTGTTTTCGAGATTTGCCGCCACGGCCAGCAGACGCAACGGCGGAATCACCTGGTAGTGGAGTATCACCCCTCCTGCAATCGCGGGCAGGAGCGGCCATCATGACAGCGCAGCCTCAGCGCGCACCCGAAGCAGGCACCAGAAAGAGCCACGCCATGCAGTTCGTACTTACCGGATTCACCCACGACATGGGATTTCGAGTCTTCGCCTTCGCCCGAATGGGAGAGGACCGGGTGCGCACCGAGTGCACCGTCCGCGCGGATCTTGCCCTGGCGCGGCGCTACGGCATCCATATCCAGGAACTGCCGCTGATGTGCCGGGTTCTCCTCGACCGCCGCGATGAGAGCGAACAGATGCGGACCTTGACCTTCACCGAGGAAGAGATGCGCGTTTGCGCCGATGAGCGCACCACTCGCCAGAACGCCGCCAAGAAAAGGAAGCCACCACAGCGTCCGGCGGGCGAACTGCCCGGCGCTGCCTGGCGCGGCCCGAATCCGTAGCCGCCCTTAGGAAGTCCTTCTGCGAGCCGCCAGCATCGCCTGATAAGCTCCCAGCAATTGTTCCCGGGCTTGCTTCCCCGCTGGAGCCGGCAATTCGGAAGGTTTATAGTGACGGCACAAGTCCACCGTCTTGCGCAGGCTCTCCGCGAACTCGATGCAAGGCGGACAGCCGGCCAGGTGGGATTCGATCTCCTCGCAGGCCCCCGGCGGAAGTTCCAGGTTCAGATATTCCGATAGAAGCGCGAACACTTCTTTGCAGTTTTTAGTTCGCTCCCGCGACTCCATTTCATTTCCTCACGTATGGCTGACCGGCTCCCGGGCGTTGGTCCGCAGATAATCATCCAGTTTCTGGCGAACCGCCAGGCGCGCGCGATGCAGGCGCGTCTTCACCACGTCTTCCGTCAAATCGAGGATCTGCGCGGACTCCGCGGTGGACAAGTTCCTCTACATCTCGCAGCAAAATCACGGAACGATAGTTTTCCGGAAGTTCGGCGATGGCCCGCTCGAGCACCCGCTTCATCTCCGCCTGCAGCGCCTGCTGATCGGGAAGGCCGGACCAGTCGGCGATCTGCGATCCTGCCGTGGTTTCCGTTGGCCTCCATCGCCGGCAGGAATTCATCCAGAGATAGTTCCCGCGAGGGGGCGAAAATGCTCTTGCGCCGCTTCATCAGGCAGGCGTTCTTCGCGATTTGAAACACCCACGGCCGGATTCGTTCAGGCTCGCGGAGCTGTTCAAAGTTCTCGAACACCTTGAGTAACGTATCCTGCGCCACTTCCTCCGCGTCTTCGCGCTGGCCGCACATCAGCCAGCTATAGTGAAAGATTTTAGTGCGGAAATGGTCCACGAAGCGATCGAATGCCCGCGGTTCGCCGGCCATCAACTCCCGAGCCAGGTCCACTTCGGTTTCGCGTTCCAATTGGTCACTCCGTTTTCATTGTAGCGAGCCGCCGCGCTTCAAACCGGAACCGGAACCGCCGAGTCCACCGTCACATGGATGCTGGGAGCGTGAAGCAGAGTGTTGTGAATCAGGCACGCCTTCACCGCCCGCAATACCCCTTCCTGTTGACGATCGTCCAGCCCCGGCGCCGTGACGTCAATCTGGAAGGAACCTAACCGAGCCGGTTGACGCGCCTTTTCCGCGGAAACCCGAACGTTCAATTCGCCCGCCGGCAGCCCCCGGGTCTTCAGATATTGCGCCGCATAGTAAGCCGCGCATGACGCAAGCGATGCCAGTAGAAACTCCGGTGGCGACATTCCTTCGTCGGAACCGCCATTGTCCAGCGGCTGATCGCAAATGAGCCGATGACCGCGGGCCGCGACCTCAAACTTCGACTGGCCCAGATAGCGGGCTGATGCTTCCATGATCCCCTTCCTGCTTGCCATGATGCTGGCGTCGACCAAAAGGTGACGCTTTGTCACCACGGAAGTGGAAGTGCATCCTCCGATCCAGATGCAATGAAGAAAACACTGCTCATATTGACTTTGTGGACCTTCCCGGCTGCGGCACAAGACCCAATGTCGCTAAAAGACGCGGTTCAGCTGGCGTTGAAGCAGAACAAAGCCGTGGAGGCCTCCGCCGCCGCGCGGAGTGCCGCCGAAAGCCGCATCGTCGAGGCGCGCAGCGGGAAGCTGCCCAAGGTCAATTACGCCGAATCCTGGACTCGCAGCGACAATCCCGTGTTCGTGTTCTCGTCGTTGCTGACCCAGCATCAGTTCAGCGCTCAGAATTTCGAGTTGGGATCGCTCGAATCAACCCGATTTCCTGAACAATTTTCAGTCGCAGTTTACCGCGGATCAGCCGCTCTACGACGCCGGTGGAACCAGGCACGCCGTTCGCTCCGCGGAGCTGGCGAAGGACATGACCGGAGAGGACGGCGCGCCGCACTCAAATGGACGTGATCGCCGCCGTGATTCGCTCTTATTACGACGCCGTGCTCAGCGCCGGAGCAACTGAAGGCGGCCGGCCAGGCCATGCGTTCCGCGCAGGCCGACCTCGATCGCGCTCAAACCGTTCGTTCCGCGGGAATGTCCACCGATGCCGACGTGCTTTCGATCCGCGTCCACCTGGCGGGCGTTCGCGAACAGCAGATCCGCCGCGAAGCCGATCTGGATGTGGCGCGCGCCGCTCTGAACGACGCTCTGGGCTTGCCGCTCGACACCGTACACACCCTGACCACGACGCTCGCGCCTTTGGTCCTGCCGTCCGCCGCGCTTGCCGACTACGAAAAACGTGCCGTGAGTGAACGGCCGGAAGCTCGCCAGGCGAAGCTCGCCACCAGCCTGGCCGAGAATCAGGCGGCAGCCGCACACAGCAGCTTGCTTCCGGAAGTTGGCCTTCACGGCGCTTTCGAGGCCGACCGCCAGCGCTTCTACGATCGCGGCGGCGTCAACTGGCTGGTGTCCATCGGCCTGCGCTGGAATCTGTTCAACGGCTTCAGCGACAAGGCGCGCATCGACGAAAGCAAGGCGTCGATTGCGCGGCAGCGAGGCCGATCAGCAGCGCGCCGATTCCGCCATCCGCCTGCAGGTGCGCCGCGCATACGCCGATCTTCGCGCCTCCGGTCAGCGCATCGAGGTGGCCGAAGCCGCCGTCGCCGAAGCCGAAGAGAGTCCTGCGCATCACCCAGAATCGCTATCAGTCCGGAATGAACAACGTCACCGACCTGCTTCGTACGGAAACTGCCCTGCTCGAAGCGAGGACCCGTCAACTGGCCGCGATTCACGATCAGCGAGTCGCCGCGGCCGCTGCTCGAACTGGCGGCCGGAACGCTCACCGCGGATTCGGAGGTACTGAACTAGATGCAACACCGGATATGGATTTCGATTCCGCTGGCGATCGGCCTCGCCGGCTGCGGCGACGCCCCGCCGGAAAAAGCCGCCGCTCCCGCGCCAACCGCCGTGGCCGTATCCACCGTCCCCGCGTCGGCCGAAAACTGGCCTTCGATCTATGAGGCGACCGGAACGGTGCGCGCCCGCACTTCGGCCGTGATCTCGGCCAAGATCATGGGCTACGTCCGAGAGGTGAACGTACAAGCCGGCGATCGCGTCCGCGAAGGCCAGTTGCTCGTCAACATCGATGCGCGCGATCTGGACGTGAATGCCCGCCGTGCCGATGCCGCTCGCGATGAAGTTCGCACCGCCATGCCCGAAGCCGATAGCGCCGTCGCCGCGGCGAAAGCGAATCTCGATCTGGCGCAGGTCACATTTCTCCGCATGCAGGAATCTGTTCGACAAGAAGTCCATCTCGAACCAGGAATTCGACGAAGCTTCGGCCAGGCTCAAGGCGTCCGCAGGCCGCCTACGACATGGCCAAGGCGCGCCGCGACTCAGCTCGATTCGAAGCTCGCGCAGGCCGATCAGGAAGTGCGCTCCACCGAAGTGACCCGCAGCTATGCCGAGGTTCGCTCACCCTTTGCCGGCGTGGTGATTTCGAAATCCGTCGAACCCGGCAATCTCGCGATGCCCGGCGCGCCGTTGTTCACCATCGAACGCGAAGGAGCCTACCGCCTGGAAGCGGCGGTCGAGGAATCCCAGCTCGCTACCATTCGCGTCGGCCACGCTGCGGCTGTGACCCTGGACGGCCTCGCTCGTTCCAAGACGACCGTTCTAAAGACAATCGCCCCATCGACGCCCGAATTTCCGAGATCGTCCCGGCCGTGGACGCCGCATCGCGTGCGTATACCGTGAAGATCGATCTGCCCCCGCTCTCCGGATTGCGTTCCGGGATCTTCGGCCGCGCCGTCTTTCCACTCGGAAGCCCGAGCCTTGGTGTCCATTCCCGTCGCAGCCGTGGTCGAGCGCGGACAGTTGCAATCCGTCATGGTGGCCGATAAGGGCATCGCCCGCGTCCGGCTCATCACCACCGGCGAAATGAGGAACGCCCGGATCGAAGTTCTTTCCGGACTCGCCGCGGGGGAAATGGTGATCGTTCCTGTTCCGCCGGGCCTGTCCGACGGCGCACGAGTCGAGGTCCGGCCATGAAGGTGGATCGTCCACTGGGCATCGCCGGCAAGTTCGCCTCCATCTGGATCGGATCGAAGCTGACGCCGCTGGTGATCGCCGGTTCCCTGTTGCTCGGCGCCTTCGCCGTCTGGAAACTGCCCCGCGAGGAAGAGCCGCAAATCATCGTGCCCATGGTGGACGTATTCGTGCAAATGCCCGGCGCCTCGGCCCGCGAAGTGGAGGAGCGCGTCACCAAGCCGATGGAGAAACTGCTGTGGGAGATCCCCGGCGTCGAATACATCTACTCGACCTCCAGCCCCGGTATGTCCACCGCGATCGTCCGCTTCCTGGTGGGACAGGACGAGGAAAAGAGCATCGTCCGCCTGAATCAGAAGCTGAATGCGAATCTGGATCTGATTCCGCCCGGTGCGTCGCCGCCGCTGGTGAAGCCGCGCTCCATCGACGATGTGCCGATTCTGGCGCTCACCTTCTGGAGCAAGCGCTATGGCGATTTCGAACTGCGCCGCATCGCCGCGCAGGTGGACGACACCGTCAAAGCAAACGCCGGACGTCTCGGCCGTCGCGCTGATCGGCGGCCAGCGCCGCGAAATTCACATCACGCTCGACCGCTCGCGTCTCGACGCGTATCATCTGTCTCCGCTTCAAGTGGCCGGCGCTCTGGGTCTGTCCAATCGCCGCTCTCGCTCCGGCGAATTCTCGAGCGGCAATCGAACAATACCTGCTCGAAACCGGCGAATTCCTGCGCACCGCCGACGACGTCCGCAACGTGGTCGCCGGCGTCGCCAGCGACAAACCGATCTTCGTGCGCGACGTCGCCGAAGTCACCGACGGCGGCGAGGAGCCTTCCCAATACGTGCGCTTCTCCGACGGAACCGGCTTCTATCCCGCCGTCACCATCGCCGTTTCCAAGCGCAAGGGAACCAACGCCGTAACCGTCGGCGAGAACGTCCTGCAGCCGTCTCGAGCCATTGCGCGGCACCGTGATCCCATCCGACGTCGAGATGACCGTCACGCGCAACTACGGCGACACCGCGAAAGAAAAATCGAACGAACTGCTGTGGCACATGCTGATCGCCGTGATTTCCGTGAGCGTCCTGATCGCCATCACTCTCGGCCTCCGCGAATCGCTGATCGTATTTATCGCCATTCCGGTGACGCTGGCGCTCACGCTCACCGTCTTCTATCTCTACGGCTACACGCTCAACCGCATCACGCTCTTCGCGCTGATCTTCTCCATCGGCATCCTGGTGGACGACGCCATCGTGGTCGTCGAGAATATCGTGCGCCATTGGCGCATGCCCGCCAATCGCGACCGCCCGCCGTTCGAGGTCGCCATCGAAGCCGTGGACGAAGTCGGCAATCCCACCATTCTCGCCACGCTCGCCGTGGTCGCCGCGATTCTTCCGATGGCCTTCGTCGGCGGACTGATGGGACCGTACATGCGCCCCATCCCCATCGGCGCCAGCGCCGCGATGCTGTTCTCGCTGCTGGTGGCGTTCATCGTCACGCCCTGGGCCGCGGTCCGGATCCTGAAGCCCGGCGGCCACCATCACGGCGAACGCGAAGACTTGGTCACCCGGATCTACCGGCGCTTCATGGGCGGCCTGCTGCACCGCGCCCGTCCTGCGATGGAGCTTCGTCGGCGGCGTCGTGGTCCTGCTGGTGGCCTCCGTGTTCGCTGTTCTACTTCGGCTTCGTCAAGGTCAAGATGCTGCCGTTCGACAACAAGAGCGAGTTTCAGGTGATCGTCGACATGCCCAACGGCACCACGCTCGAAGAAACCGCGCGCGTCGCCGCAGTTGCTGGCCGAAGAAACCCAGAAGCAGCGCGAAGTGGTCAACGTGCAGACCTACGTCGGAACCGCGTCGCCGTACAACTTCAACGGACTGGTGCGTCATTATTACCTGCGCCGCGGACCGAACCTCGCCGACATTCAGGTGAATCTGCAGCCGAAGAGCGCGCGCGATCTGCAAAGCCACGACATCGCCAAACAGGTGCGCAATCGCCTTCTGCCCATCGCCGAACGCTATGGCGCGCGCATCAAGGTCGCCGAAGTGCCGCCCGGTCCTCCCGTGCTCGAAACGCTGGTGGCGGAAGTTTACGGCCCGGATCTGGATCGCCGGATCGCGCTGGCGCGGCAGATTCGCGACCTGTTCCAGCAGACCAAAGGCGTCGTCGACGTCGATTGGTACGTCGAGGACGATCAGACCGAAGTACAGCCCTGCCGTGGACGAGGAGAAAGCCGCGCTCAACGGCATCTCCGAGGACGATATCGCCCGCACCGTGCAGATCGCCTCCGCCGGCTACTCCGCCGGCCTGCTCCATCAGGACGCGAGAAGGAAGACGTCCCGCTGACTGTTCGTCTGGACCGCGCCACGCGATCCGATCTCGATCGCATCGACGGCCTGAAGATCGGCGGTCGCGATGGACAGCAGGTGGCCCTCGGTGAGTTGACTCGCGCAACCGCGCAGAGCTCGAAGACAAGAGCATCTATCACAAGAACCTGATGCCGGTGACCTATGTGACCGCCGACATCGCCGGAGAGATCGAGAGCCCGGTCTACGCCATCCTGAAGCTCGGCCCGGAGATCGACAAGATCAAAATCCCCGAAGGCTACCAGGTCGAGCAGCACATGGCCGCGCTGCCCTTCCGATTCGACCCGCTACTCGATGAAGTGGGACGGCGAGTGGCACATCACCTACGAAGTGTTCCGCGATCTCGGCATCGCCTTCGCCGCCGTGCTGATTCTGATCTACGGCCTGGTGGTCGGCTGGTTCCAGTCGTTCCTGACGCCGCTGATCATCATGGCCGCGATTCCGTTCTCGCTGGTCGGCATCCTGCCCGCGCACGGCCTGCTGCACGCGTTCTTCACCGCGACCTCGATGATCGGCTTCATCGCCGGCGCCGGCATCGTGGTGCGGAATTCCATCATCCTGGTCGACTTCATCGAGCTGCGCCTGGCGGAAGGCATGCCGCTCGACGAAGCCGTGATCGACGCCGGCGCGGTGCGTTTCCGGCCGATGATGCTGACCGCGGCCGCGGTGGTCGTCGGCTCGTCGGTGATTCTGTTCGATCCGATTTTTCAGGGCCTGGCCATCGCGCTGATGGCCGGCGAGATCGCGTCGCTGCTGCTCTCGCGCATGACCGTCCCGGTGCTGTTTTATCTCTTCAATCGCAAGAGGTTGCAAAAGAAGGAGATTACAATATGACTGTAGAACGTTATCTGCGCATGATCGCCGGCGCCTTCGTGTCTGGCGACCCTCGCGCTCGGCTATTGGGTCAGCCCGTACTGGTACCTGTTCACCGCCTTCGTCGGGCTCAACCTGTTTCAATCGGCCTTCACCAACTGGTGCCCGATGATGACCTTTCTGCGCAAGCTGGGCGTCCGCGGCAATTAAGGATCAGAAGCTGAGTCCGAGCTCGATGAACACGTTGGTCCAATGATCCGTGGTCTTGAGCGCTGGCACGTCGCCTACCGGCTGCCCGTTCGTCGATGCCGCGATGAATTGCACCGTGGTGCCCACGTGAAAATTGTGGTTCTCATCCAGAAAATAGCTGACGTTGGCCATCCCGTACCCGCCCCATCCGCCGCGCGCCGTGCACGAATAGCAGTAATTCTGCACATAAGGATTCGACGGCACCGTTTCGGCATAATGCAGATACGCCGTCCCTCCGCCCGCCGATACTTCAATCCGGCTGAACGGAGTCGGAATGTAAACGCGTCCGCCCAGCGGAATCATAAACTCGTGATCGCCGCCCTGAATCGGCCCGAAATCGCTGACCTCGGCGTTCTGGTTGTTCGCCGCGCCGAACGCCACCTGGAACCCCGCGTCCGCCTGAAACCATCGATTGAACCGGTAGCCGTAGCCGACGGTGAATAATGGCGCGCTGCTCAGATAGTTGGTGGTGGTCCCGACCGGAATCCCCACGCCGCCCCCGATGATCACGTTGTTCCGATGAAAATCGGCATCCTGCGCCCACCCCGCGCTCAGAAACAGAAACGATAAACTTACGATGCCTGCGGATTTGGTCGACATGAATCAATCTTGCCCCGTGGATGCGTTGCGGTAAATACCGTGAATTCATGATTTTCCGGCGCGAATGGTTGGTAGACCGAACCCGCCGGATGCCAACTCGCCAACCCTCCCCTGCATCCTGGGGAAAAATCGTATAAGCTTTAGCGAATCGACTTTTGAGGAGATTCCACCAACCATGAAGACCGTCGCGACCTTGCTTATCGGCGTCATCGCGCTGTTTACCGCGCCGTTTTCGCCGGCCCAAAATCTTCCGCGAGCTACGCCTGCGCAAGTCGGGCTCTCCTCTGAGCGCCTCGACAAGATCATGCAAATGTTGCGCGACGACACCGGCAAGAACGTGATTCCCGGAGCCGTCCTGTTGGTCGCCCGCCACGGCAAGATCGCCTATTTCGATGCCGCCGGCTTACTCGATCCCACCACCAAGGCCCCCATGACCAAGGACGCGATCTTCCGCGTCTTCTCCATGAGCAAGCCGATCACGACCGTCTCGGCCATGATGCTTTTCGAAGACGGCAAACTCGCGCTCGGCGATCCCATCGCGCGTTACATTCCGCAGTTCCGGCAAATGAAGGTCGGCGTCGAAAAGACCGATCCCGCCACCGGCAAGCCCGCCCTCGACCTGGTTCCCGCCCGGCGTCCCATCACCGTTCAGGATCTGATGCGCCACACCTCCGGTATCACCTACGGCTTCTTCGGCAACACCATGGTCAAGAAAATGTACGTCGAGGCCGGCGTCATGAAGGGCGACTACACCAACGAAGAGTTCGCCGACCGCATCGCCAAACTGCCCCTTTCTTATCAACCCGGCACCACCTGGGATTACAGCCACTCCACCGACATCCTCGGCCGCGTCATCGAAGTCGTCTCCGGCACCACGCTCTATCAGTTCGAAAAGCAGCACGTGCTCGATCCTCTCGGCATGTCCGACACCGGCTTCTACGTCACCGATAAAGCGAAACAACCCCGCATCGCCGAGCCGTTCCCCAATGACCGGACCATCGGCATCGACGCCGCCTTTGGCGATCCCCGCGTCGCCGGCAAGTGGGAATCCGGTGGAGGCGGCATGGTCAGCACCGCATCCGATTACGCTCGCTTCCTTCAGATGCTGCTCAACGGAGGCAGTCTCGGCGGCAAACGAATCCTCGGTCCGAAAACGGTTGCGTTTATGACCTCCGATCACACCTCCGAAGGCATCACGCCCGGTCCTTATTATTTGCCCGGACCCGGCTATGGATTCGGCCTCGGCTTCGCTGTGCGCCGCGACGCCGGCGTGTCTCCCGAAAACGGCTCGGTCGGCGATTACACCTGGAACGGCGTCGGCGGTACCCACTTCTGGGTCGACCCGAAGGAGGACATGTTCGTTCTGTTCATGATCCAGTCGCCGCGCCAGCGCCCGCATTACATGACCGTGATTCGCAACATGGTCTACGCGGCCATCGATAAATAACAATCCGGCGATCGCCGCCGTTCAGAACCGTTCAGACTCGGCTTTGCCCGTCGCTCGCGCCAGTCCCTTCACCGACGGAGTCCGCTTCGGCGTTCTTTGTAACTGCTGCTCGAACGCTTTCGCCGCTTCGGCATTCTTGCCCGCCGCCAGCAAAACATCGCCGTAGAACTCGAGCCCCGGCTGGATCGGCTCAGGCGGACCGGAAGGAGCCGACATCGTCGCTTCAATGTCTCCCGCTTCCTTCGCCAGCCTCACCGCCTCGGCTTTCTGTCCTCGCGCCAGCAGCGCCGCCGATGCGACTTCGTTCTCCATGATGGCTACCGGCTTCGCCGCGTACGCGTCGCCTCCCGCTTCGATCCCCTTCCGGATCGCCGCCAGTTGATCGCGAGCCTGCTCCGCCTCCGTCGCATCGCCGAGCTTTGCCGCGCTCAGCCCCGCGATGAAAATCCACGCCGCCTGTCCCGCGTATCGCGCGCCCATTCCGGGCATCCCCGGCATCGACTCGTGCTCCGCCGCGCTCTCCTTCGCGCTCCCCAGTGGAATCTTCTCCCATTTGCCCGATTCCAGAATGTAGCGCGCCAGCATCGTGTGATACTGCTGCCCGATATTCGGATTCTTCGGATTCCGATCCGCCGCCTGCTTCGCCAGGTCCAGATTCTCTTGCGCGTCGTCGAACTTGCCGAGCATCAGATTGGCGTATTCCAGCCAGGAGAGCGTATGAAAATCCTCGCGCCCTTCCGGCAGGTGCATGCTCGCGATCAGATCCTCCGCCGCTTTGTACGCCACGACGTTCGACGCGACCACGTCCTGCCACATCCCGAGCTGCACGAAAATGTGCGACGGCATATGCAGCGCGTGCGGCGCCGCCGGTGCGATCTTCGCATACACCCGCGCCGCCGGCAGAGCCAGAATCGCATGATCCGGATCGTCGAAGGAGTGAATGATGAAATGCGCCGCTCCGGGATGATCCGGGTTCTCCTGAAACACCTTCATGCAGATCGACGCCGCCAGCGCCTGCCGCCGGTATCCCTTGTCTCCCGGCCGCACCGTGCCCAGTAGCGACAGCGCGTAGAAAATGTCGACCTCGTCGATCGTCCGGCCAGCGCTCGTACATGCGCGCCATCGCATCGGAGTACGCGTTATCGCGCGCCAGCTTGTCTCCGGGAGCGTAGAACAACTGATTCACCGCTCCCAGAAACGCCTTCTCCTTCTCCGTATGCGCCTTGGCGAGTCGCGCGTCGAGCGTCGGCCCCAATTGCTCCAGCGCCTTTCTCGCGGCGGGAAGATCCAATTGCGCCCACAGCGGATGGTTGTAGCTCATCGCTTCGCCCCAATACGCCATCGCGAAGTTAGGATCGATCCGCTGCGCCTCGTGGAACGCTTCCGCCGCTTCGTCGAACTCGAAGCTGTGCAGATCCTTGACGCCTTCGATAAACTTCGGCTGCGCGTTCGCGGAGCCCGACGTCGGAAACCGGATACTCCCCAGCACCTGCGCGTTCAATCCGCCGCAGAGGACCAACATCATCATCGCCGCAATCAGCATAGGCCTCCTCTTTACTCGACCGCCTCTCATTATGTCGCACTGTTCCGCCGACTTCACCCTGAGCCGCGCCCGCAGGAAGCGGCCGATCCCCCAAACGCAAATAAAGCGTCGATCAAAACGTAACACTCAGCCGCCGCCTATAAAAAAGTCCTCGCCGCCCGACGAATTTTCCCCGCCGATTTCGCAGGTAAAGATGACAAGCGGCTTCCCTATTACCAAACATCGAAGTCGCGACAATCCCCAACTAAGGAAGGAACAATGGAACCCGACGCTGTTGCTCAATTCAAAGGTCAACTCCGAGGCGAGCTGGTCCAACCCGGCGACGCCCATTACGACGAAGCTCGCAAAGTCTATAACGCCATGATCAGCAGGAAACCGCGCCTGATCGCCAAATGCGCGGATGTGGCCGACGTAATCGCCGCCGTTCAGTTCGGCCGCCAACAGAATCTGCGGGTTTCGATTCGTGGCGGCGGCCACAATGCCGGAGGCTTGGGAGTCTGCGACGACGGTCTGGTGATCGATCTCTCGCTCATCAGGTACGTCCGCGTCGACCCCGCGGCAAGAACCGTGCGTGTCGGCGGAGGCTGCACCTGGGGCGATGTCGATCATGCCACCCATGCTTTCGGACTCGCCGTCCCGTCCGGCATCATTTCGACCACCGGCGTCGGCGGCTTGACGCTCGGCGGCGGCATGGGATACCTGACCCGCCAGTTCGGCCTGACCATCGATAATCTGCTGGCGGCCGACGTGGTCCTGGCCGACGGCAGCGTCGTCGTCGCGAGCGCCGCCGAGAACAGCGATTTGTTCTGGGCCCTCCGTGGCGGCGGCGGAAACTTCGGAGTGGTCACGTCCTTCCTGTTTCAGGCGCACCCGGTCAACATGGTGTGCGCCGGACCCATGCTGTGGGAACTGGATCAAGCCGAAGACATCATGAAGTGGTACCGCGAATTTATCGTCCACGCCCCCGATGAGCTCAACGGCTTCTTCGCGTTTCTCACCGTCCCGCCCAGCCCGCATTTCCCGGAAGCCCTCCACTTCAAAAAGATGTGTGGCATCGTCTGGTGCTACAACGGACCCCTGGAACGCGTAAATGAGATTCTTGCCGGCCTGCGGCGCGTCCATCCTCCCGCCTGCGAATTCTTCGTTCCCATGCCGTTCCCGATGTTGCAAGGCATGTTCGATGGACTGTATACGCCTGGATTGCAGTGGTACTGGAAGGCGGATTTCGTCAATCAATTGACCGACGAGTCCATCGCTCTCCGCGTGAAGCACGCCGCCGAGCTTCCCACGCTCCATTCCACCATCCACCTGTATCCCATCAACGGAGCCGCGCACAAAAAAGAAAACCAGGAAACGCCCTGGAGCTTCCGCGACGCCGTCTGGAGCGAGGTCATCGTCGGCGTGGACCCGGACCCGGCCAACACCGATCGCATTACGTCCTGGGCCAAGCGCTGCTGGCACGACCTGCATCCTTACGGAGCCGGCGGAGCCTACGTGAACTTCATGATGGACGGCGAAGGCGAAGACCGCATTCGCGCCACCTACGGCAAGAATTACGACCGGCTGGCTCGGATCAAAGCGAAGTACGATCCCGATAACTTCTTCCGCGTGAATCAAAATATCCACCCCAAGAGTTAACGCCGAACATATTCTTACACTGGCCGTCCCGATTGGTCGCCCATTGGCGACCATGTGCATTGCTTTCGGGATTTACGAGCACCCGTTTCATCGATCTCATCAAGGAAGTCCTCTCGAGGGGCGACGCCCATACCACCGAGTCGGTAGAAATCGTTAAGTAAGCCCAGTAGAAGAAGTTACGGACTATTTTTCTCTCCCTCAGTAGCCGCGAATTGACCCGTTGTTCACTAAATAGTAACTTCCCGATCCGTATGATGGCTTTTTAGTTTTCCTTGGGCTGGTGAACAGCCAGGACAAATCACAACACATTCGGGAGGCGTTTTAGAAAATTATGTTCAGGCTCGGCCTGCTTGCTGTTCTCTTATTGTTTATGACCTTCATCATGTCGGCGCAAAACGGCGCTGGCATCAACGGAAAAGTGCTCGATCCGACAGGCACCCCTACTGCCGGCGTCGCGATCACCCTCACCAACCTCGCGACGCATACCGTCTCTCAAACCACCAGCGATTCCGACGGCAATTATTCCATCAAGGGCCTGGCGCCCGGCAACTACAGCATGCGAGCCTCGAAGACCGGCTTTGAACTTTATGAACGTACTCTTTCCGTCCAATCTGGACAGAGCCTCGCCGCCGGAATCAATCTGTCCCTCTCCTCGGTTCAGCAGACCGTCGTCGTCAACGGCGGATCGGTAGTGGGAGCGACGCCGGAGCCCTCGCCAAGCGACGTCTTCCAATCCGACCAGACGCTTCGGGTCATCGACCGCACTCAGATGGACATGCTGGGGCCGGTGGCCGGCGCCGCGCAGGTTGTCGCCCTCGGTCCCGGCGCGCGCGTCACCGGTTACGGCAATACCGGCGCGACGAAGTACACCATTTCTCTCAATGGAATTAATCAGGGATGGGGCGGCTATGGCGGCTATACCGGCGGCGCAAGCCTGGGCATCACCTTCGACGGCATTCCCATCGTGGATCCCGCGACGGGATTGTGGCAGTCCGCCACGATTCCTCAAATGCAGATTATCCAGGACACGGTGATTACCTATGGTCCGGGAGATCCGCTGCATCGCTGGTACACCAATGTCGGCGGGGCCGTCGAGTTCACTCCGCTGCAACCAGGCAGTCAGTTTCACGGGGACGTGATGCTCACCTACGGTAGCTATAACCAGAGGAATCTGCAATTCGACCTTTCCAGTCCCGTGTATAAAGGTTGGTCCACCATCGTGGCCGGCGGCGGTGGCCTGGGCGACGATTTTCGCAATGGTCCCGATGGCTTCGGCAGCCCCAGCAAGGATCTCGCGATCTACAGCAAAACAATCAAGACCTTTCAGCAAAGCAGCCTGGACTTCGGCGGCTACTATTCGCACAGCGCCGGTTATCGCGCCCAGGTTATTCCCACCACGCCGGTGGCCGGTATCAATCTCGATGGACCTTCGGCCGGCCCTCTGTACAGTCAGCAGTCTTCGGGATTCTACAGTACGCTGCCCTACGCCGACTACAACAAGTACGACGTAAATCAGATGGGCTTGTTGCACGCTCGCGAGAACATCCATATCGACGACAAGACCCAATTCGAGAATCTCACCTGGTTCATGCACATCGGCCGCTTGCACGACCGCCTGGATGACGTGTACAGTCCGGGACCTCAGGTTGATGAGTGGAACAATCCTCATACCGATACCTACGGGGATCAGGTAAGTCTCACCCGGAGTCTGCCCGGCAATCTGGTCAGCGTGAGCGGCTACTTCCTCCACGCGGTTTACAACACGCGACAGAACTTCTACAACCCGGAAGACGGCGGCGCGGGCGGTCCGCAGATCGTGAACATCGGCGGCAAGATCCGCTCCGGATACTTCAACCAGAACGACGGCGCGATTGCTCTGCAGGACACCATTCACCCGACCTCTGCTCTCTCCATCACCCCCGGCATCCGCTATGTGCGATTCTCCACCGGGTATTACAACAACTCCCTGCAGGACTTCAGCTTCGTTCCCGGAGTCGTCTTGAGCACCCAGTGCCCAAGCACCCTGGCCTCGACTCCCGGTAACACTAAAGATCAAGGCGCCTCCTGCGCGAACCTCCAGGACCGCTACGGATTTGAGCCGTCCATCAACGCCAGTTATCGGGCGCTGCCTTGGCTCACGTTCTACGGCGGCTATCTCGAATCTCTCCGCAGCCCGTCGATGGGCGGTGGCGGCGGTCTCTTCCAGAGCGTCGATCCCTACACCTATCACCTGTCACGGGCACGTTACGGTCAGTTCGGTTTCAAGATCCACACCGAAAAGGTGGGCGTGCTCAACAACCTTATCTACGGGGCGAACCTCTACCGGGTGACCTATTCGAGCCAGGAAATCGACATCGGCCTCGCCAACGGCGATACCATAGCCGCGAACGGCGCCGCGCGCTACCAGGGCCTGAATTATTTTCTCGACGCCGATCCCACCCCCAGGCTCCACCTGTTCATGAATGGAAATGTCGAGGCGGCGCGTTACACCGACTATAATGTCGGCGGACTGGCGTACAACGGATCTCCCGTCCCTTACGTTCCAGCCTCCACTTTTAACCTCGGGGCTACGTATAACGTCAAGCTGGGGCACGGAGTTTCGATAATTCCTGTCGGCGCTTTCCAGTTCGTCGGAACGCAAAGCATTTTCGATAACTCGCTCGGCGCGCCCAGCGATCAGACCATGCCTTCCTACGGGACCGTCAACCTTGGTGTAACCGCCCCGTTCAAGCACTTTGATCTGTTGCTAAACGGGCTGAACATCCTGAATCGCAAATACAACGAGTACCTTTACATCTCTTCCGGTGGCTATTTCGGAACGGCAACCAACGGGTACGAACTGGCCTATCCGGCCGCGCCCTTCACCGTTTATGGCGGTGTTCGGTTTCACTTCTGACGGTACGAAGCCGGCCCCGGCCGTATTCATCACGGACTTTCGCCGCGGGGAAGCGATCGACGCACCCCGCCAAATGGCGCTCGAGAGGAACAGCCATGTCGACGCCAGGAGTGGCATCCCGAGTTCCTCGTCCGGCTAGGTGGCCCTTTGGGTGTTGCATACGTCGATCTCGGCAAAGACGCCTCCAAACCACCGCCGGTTGATCCAGAACGCGACATTGACCAGCGAGATCAGTACCGGCACCTCGACTAGCGGCCCGATCACGGCCGCAAAAGCCGCTCCGTGGTGAATGCCAAAAGTGGCGATGGCTACCGCAATAGCGAGCTCGAAGTTGTTGGAGGACGCCGTGAACGAAAGCGTCGTCGCCTCAGCATAGTTGGCGCCAATCTTTTTGCTCATCCAGAAAGAGGCGAAGAACATCACGACGAAATAAATCGTGAGCGGAATTGCGATCCGCACAACGTCGAATGGCAACTGCACGATCATTTCGCCCTTCAGGCTAAACATCACCACGATCGTGAATAACAAGGAGATCAATGTAATTGGGCTGATCTTCGGAAGGAAAGTCTTCTCGTACCACTGACGGTTCTTGGCCTTCAACAGCACAAAGCGGGTAAGCATTCCGGCGATGAACGGAACGCCCAGGTAAATGAACACACTCTTGGCGATTTCCGCCATCGAGATGTCCACCTCCACTGCCTTGAGTCCTATCCAACGGGGAACGGTGGCGAGAAAGAAGTACGCATACACCGAGAAGAACAACACCTGGAAAACGGAGTTCAGTGCGACCAGGCCCGCCGCGTACTCCGCGTCGCCCCTCGCCAGATCGTTCCACACAATGACCATGGCGATGCAGCGGGCAAGCCCAATCAGTATGAGACCGGTCATATACTCCGGCTTGTCCCGGAGCAGCAGCACCGCTAGCGCGAACATCAGAACCGGTCCAATCACCCAGTTCTGAATGAGTGACAGGACCAGGACGCGGCGGTGTTGGAACACCCGTCCCATCTCTTCGTACTTCACCTTCGCCAACGGCGGATACATCATCAGGATCAGCCCGATGGCGATCGGGATGGATGTCGTGCCGACGCTGAAACGGTCGAGAAAAGGCACCACGCCAGGGACAAGGTAGCCAAGTCCGACCCCGCCCGCCATGGCCGCGAAGATCCACAACGTGAGGTAACGATCCAGAAATGAAAGCCCGGTCCCTCTGGTTTTCTCCATATGCTTTTAGCCTTTCAGAGCGCGAGTGCCGGCGAGCCAATTCCCTTGACCGTTCCGGTCTCATGCAATCCGCCCGTTAACCAGGACCCACAGAAGGGTAGTGGGTCAGTTTGACCCACTACCGAAACGCCCTAGAGTCAAGAACTCTGGAAACCGTTCCACGCACTGGAGATGTTCTTTCCTCTTCTCCCTCAATCACTTCCCGCCTTCACCGAAACTCGAAATCGGAAACCCCGTCATAATCTCGAGTTGGAGACGTAGGCGTTCTTCTCGACGTCCGGTCTTGCCGCGCTGGGTTCGTTTCGTAAAAATGGGATCGATCCCACGAGTATAGTTCTTTGACATGGCGGCAGCTTCAAAACCTTCCTGCGCCAAAGCTGCGCCTTGGTAGAGCGAAGCTCTTAGGTTGTCTTTGCTTTGACGGGCGGAATCAGCGCGACAGCCGCCTCTGTAGTCAGCAGCAGGAACGTGAAGCTCTCCTGCAAATAGAGCCGGACAGCGTTATCGGTATGGCTTAGATAGCCGATGGAGACGTCCTGCCCGAGGTGCAGCTCGAAATCGCCGCCGCGCGTGGACAGCACAAAGGCCCCGTCGATACCGGGCGCCCAAATGATCTTGTCGTCCACCAGGCGCTTGACATGCTCCAGCACCGGATAACCGCGATCGCTGGTTTCGGCGAGCGAGGTATAGGCTTCCGCCCCCAGCAAAACAGTGTACGGGCCGTTGACGCCGGCCAGCCTTAACTGGCTCAGGGCTTGCGCAACGGCATCCGGGTACTGGCGAACGTCGGCCGGCAGGGGCATCTTCGGATTGCTCGTCCCCTGACGAATTCCCACGATGCCCGCCGCCGCGTAGCCGTCAAAAATCGCGCTGTCCTCGGCAAAGGCGATCTGCCGTGCCGCATCCTTCGCCGGTTGCCAATCCGAGTCGTCCGCGCCGCGTTCGACGTCGTCGATTGCCTGGCGATCGAGCTCAAAAGGAACCCGCAACTCCACCAGCGCCTTCGCCTCGCGCTGCCTGGCCAGGACGCCGTCCCTTATACCGGCAATCGGACGCAGATGGCCGGTGCCGACCGCTGAGAGCGCGGTACCCGCCGGCCCCCGCACGTCGGCCACACGCCGACCGGCGAGGTGCCGTTTCAAGGTGCGCGATGTTTCCTCTTCGATCTGAGCCCACGCCGCGTCTGAAATGGGAGCTAGCTCGCGATGCAGATTATTCATCCGAAATTTCTCCTTTGAGGGAACCAATACCCAGCGACCCGTCGCCGTGCCGGGGGATGGAGGAAGCCGCCTCGATGGTCGCGGGCGCATCCACGCTCAGGGCTTCGAGAAATGTCACCGGCGGAGCAAAAAAGAGGCTTCCGGTGATGGCGCGGCTGAAATCGAGAATCCGGTCGTAGTTGCCGGGCGGCCGGCCGATGAACATGTTCTCCAGCATCTGTTCGATGGTGCGGGGGGAACGGCTGTAGCCGATGAAGTAGGTGCCAAATTCGCCCTCGCCTGCCCGGCCGAAGGGCATGTTGTCGCGCAGGATCTTGATTTCTTTTCCGTTCTCGACGATGGTGGTGAGCGCGCTGTGCGCCGAGGTCGGCTTGACAGCATCGTCCAGTTCGATGTCCGAGAGCTTGGTGCGGCCGATGATCCGTTCCTGCGCCTCCGTGGGCAATGCGTTCCATCCGTCCAGATCGTGCAGATATTTCTGCACGATGACATAACTGCCGCCCGCGAACGCGGCGTCCTCGTCGCCGATGAGAACGGCCTCCGCCACGGCCTCGCCCCTCGGATTCTCCGTCCCGTCGACGAAACCCATCAGATCGCGGTCGTCAAAGTAACGGAAGCCATGCACCTCGTCCACCGGCGAAACAGCGTCTCCGATACGCGCCATGATCTGCATCGCGACTTCGAAGCACAGATCCATGCGCTTCGCGCGGATGTGAAACAGCAGGTCGCCCGGTGTCGAAACCGCATGACGCCCGCCCGCGCGAAGTTCCCGGAACTGGTGCAGTTCCGAAGGCCGCGGCGGCCCAAAGAGCCGGTCCCACGCGTCGGACCCGAAGCCCACCACGCAGGAGAGGCCCGCTTCCAGGTCGCGAAACTCCACGGCTCGCAACAACGCGGAGAGGTCCGCGCAGAACGACCGCAGAGTTGCCCGATGGTCCAAGCCCGGGTTTGCGGTGGCGACCAGAAAGATCGCGGCGCGTGTGAGTGGAGCGTCTACCGGCTGCGAAACCGCCCGCGGGCCGCGTCCCGCCTCCGGCGCACTCATCGGATCGCGCTTCATCTGGGTGTCATCCTTGCAGGGCGCGCGGAAGTTCGCTCTTTGAAGGACCGCGCCGCGCCTGCGTAGGGTACCCACCAGCTTATCATCCACTCACCGCCCCCGAGCAGCTCAATCGAACGATTTCCAATGGCCCATCATTTTATTGGTTAGCATCGCGTTGTTGACTTTAGTTAGTAGTGCAGCGTTATCGATTGATAACCGGGACTTTACGCAGTTGAACCAGCGCTGAAGACGGCCTAACATGACATCAGACGAGAACCGAAATTACTCTTTCCGAGCAAACAGTCGGAGACAATCAAAAGATTTACGACGGGATTGTTTCGCTCGAAAGGGAAGTGCAGAAACGGTGATCGTGAGACGGCGGTAGCATTCTCAGTCCGCCATCATTCCCGCCAGTCGGCCCACTCCGGGCCGCGACGCTCGCTTTTGGAGGAAGCAAATGTCGCCAGTTCCATCGATTCATCCCTGGTTCGCGCTTACGGTGAAACATCACCATGAGAAGGCCGTGGCTCAGGCTCTCGTGGGGAGGAGCGTCGAGTCGTACCTGCCCTTATACCGTCATCTTCACCATTCCGCGGGACGCATGAAACCCGCGATGCTTCCGTTGTTTCCCGGCTATGTATTTTGCAGGGTAGATATTTCGAATCGCCTGCCGGTGCTGACGATTCCCGGCGTTAGCTCGATCGTCTCCGTTGGAAAAGCGCCCGCTGCAATCCCGGACTGCGAGATCGAGAGCGTGCAGACGATGATTCGATCCGACCGGAACGTCGCCCCGCATCCGTCCTTTTGCGAGGGCCAGGAAGTGCTCATCGAGCGCGGCCCCCTGAAAGGGATCCAGGGCACGCTGGTCTCTTGCAAACCCAATGATCGCCTGGTCATTACGATTCCGATGCTGCAGCGCGCGGTGTCGGCGGAAGTGGACCCCGAGTGGGTTCGGCCGTTCGCAACCCAGGCTTGTGCAGCTTCGTAACTTCAGGATCGTCAAAAAAATGCCAACAGCGAGTGTGTCGTTGCCGGGAGCGGGCCTGGCCGAATTCATGCAACATCGCGGACGGAAAGTCAGAGAGGCGTGCGGCATTCTCTGGCACAGCGTCGAAGGCGGACTGTATGTCAGCCTTCCCCATCAATTCCGGTTTGAGCCCCGGACGGACGAGTTGAAACGATTTCTGTGGAAGACGAACGCCACCGGCGTCCGCTACCCTTCGACCATCGCGCCGGGATTACCGTGCGGGCTGTACCAATACACCGAAAAGCGATACGACCTTTCGCGCCTCCATCGAAACTTCCGGGCGAAGGTGCGCAAGGGCATGGAGGACTGCCGCGTGCTCCGGCTTGACCCATCCGATTTGTTGAAAGAAGGGTTGCCGATCAACCTGCAGACCATGAAACGGCAGGAACGGCACGATCCCGAATTCGGATCGGAATCCTCTTGGACCCGCTTGGTGGCGGCGATTCGGCGGAGCCCGTGCATTGAAGTGTTCGGTGCATTGGTGGACGGCCATCTAGCCGCCTACGCGATCACCTGCCGCGAGGACGGCTGGCTGCACATCCTGCACCGCATGTCGCGCGACGAAGACCTGGAACATTGTCCGAATCATTTGTTGGATTACACCATCACCAGGGAGATCGAGACCGATCCCGGTTTGCGCGCGGTGTCCATGGGTTATTCCTCGCTGGTGGCAGGCACGGAAGGATTACACGAATACAAGACGCGGCTTGGATATGTTTTTTCCCCCCACAATTCGGTGGTCCGGTTGCATCCGGTCGCGGGAGCGATTCTGACCAGTGGGCCGGTCAAGCGCCTGCTCCGCGCGGCGCGGTCCTGGCGGCCCGAAGATCAACAATTCGAAAAGATCTGCGCCATCGTGCATGGAGCCGAGTTATCGCGCGATGGCACAGACATCCCAGGAAAGAATCATGAATCTGATCACGATCGCGCCCTGTCAACATAACGAGCCGCTAGCAGGATCCGCGGGCGAACGGCCGCTCCCCTTCTATCCCATCCGCCGCCTGTATCACCTGCTAAAGACCGTGGGGCCCGGGCAAATCCTTCGCAAGGCTTGCGTGAAGATCCAGAACGCATACCGCGCGAAGAGCTCGCCGCGCGCCATCACACCGGATGAAGTGCTGAGCCTGCAGCCGGGCGAGTGGGTGGAGATTAAGTCGGAGGCAGACATTCGGGCCACGCTCGATGCCCGAGGAACCAATCGCGGCCTCGCGTTTGTGGAGGAGATGAGCTGGTATTACGGCCGGCAATTCAAGGTTTACAAGCGCCTGCAGCGGCTGTTTCTGGAGGAATCGAAACAATACCGCCGCCTGAAGAACACCGTTCTGCTGGAAGGCGTGCACTGCCAGGGAACCGGAATCGATTGCGACCGGGCGTGCCACCTGTTCTGGCGCGAAGTATGGCTGAAGCGGGTGCCGCCTCCGGCCGGAGAGTCACTACCGTTATGAGCCGGTCCGACGAGATTATCGTTCTGGCGCTGATTATGGCCACGCAATCGACCGCGCCGGTTAAGGCTCTGGCGATGGGAGCGCGGTCCAGCCTGGAACGAATCGCGCAGACAGAAGATCCGGGGATGGCGCGAGATGTGGAACTGTACGCCGCGCGCGGCGAAGTCGAGTCCTTTCAGTTAGCCGTACGCTCTTCGCGCGAAGGTATGAAGATCACACAGATTTCCTTTTCCGATCTGCGCGACGACGCGGATCATGTGATCCCCGCGACGAATGTTATGGTTTGGGCCGAGCACTATGTTCAGGTAAATCCCGGCAGCCCGAATGTCGCGGGGAAGAATCGTCCACTGGGGCCCGGATGGTACGCGGACGCCTTGCTGCCGGTCGATTTCGCGGAATTGTCTTCCGTTCGCAACCAGCCGTTTTGGGTGGACGTGAACGTTCCTCGCGAGGCGCCGCCGGGAGTTTACCGGAGTTCCTACACGGTCTCCTCGGATCAGGCTTCCGCAAGCGGAAATATCCGGTTGAAGGTGTGGCAGTTCACCCTTCCTTTGCGTCCATCGCTGAAATCGAGCTTCGGCCTGCAGGGCGACCTTCGTCAGGCAGCCCAACAGGAGCTGCTGAAGAACAAAGTGGCTCCCGCAGTGGCCGACACGACGACCGAGCGAACGTCCGTCGATCAATTCGGTCTTGCGAGCACGGGGCTCGGCTTCTGGAGCGGCGCGAATATCGGCCACTGCGCCATGGAGCCGCCGCCGACCGTATCTCAGATCCGCCGGGAAATTCGAAGACATCAGCCGGATGTGATCCTGTACAACTACTCCGCGGATGAAGTCGACGGTTGCGCGAATCAGAACGAGACGCTGAAGGCGTGGGCGCGAAACCTCCATCAGGCAGGAGTGCTGAATCTGGTCACGATGACGCCGTCGCAAGAGCTGTTCGACGACGGTTTCGGCGGCGGCCGATCGGCTGTCGACATCTGGGCAGTGCTGCCCGTGATGTACGACGCAGCGCCCGGCGCCATTAAGGCGGCGCAGCTCAAAGGCGATGAAGTCTGGTCCTATAACGCCCTTTCACAGGACAGTTACTCGCCCAAATGGTTGATCGATTACGCGCCGGTGAACTTCCGGATTCAACCCGGCTTCATCAGCCAGAGCCTGGGGATGACCGGGCTGCTCTATTGGCAGGCGGATCTCTGGTCCACGGCATCCTGGGACGCGGTGAATAACTTCGGAACCTTCGGCAATTACAACGCGCCTGGAGAAGGAATGCTGCTTTACCGGCTGGACGCGGGCGGCGTCCGGGGAGTCGCGCCGTCGATGCGGCTGAAGTGGATTCGTGACGGAGTGGAGGATTTCGAATATGTGGATCTGCTCAAGAAGCAGGGGTGGGGCGACTGGGCCATCGCGCTTCTAGGTCCGGTGGGTCGCGACTGGAGCAACTGGTCGCAGGATGCTGACGCCCTCGAAAGTGTCCGCCGGCAGCTCGGAGAGCAGTTGGACCGCGCGGGGCGTTTGAGTACGAACTGATTTTACGAGAACGGAAACGGTATGCGACACAAATCAACGAAACATTTTCTGATCCTGGCCGGTGTAACGCTGGCCCTTAGCCTGGCTCACGCGCAAACCGCGCTCCCGCCGGCGACCGCGAGCCCGATCAAGGAATATGTGCTGGGTCCGGACGACGTATTAAGGATCTGGGTCCTGGGCGCCGACGAGATCGGGCAAGCGCCGATCCCGATCGACAGCAACGGCTGGATCAGCCTGCCGCTGGTGGGCCGGGTGCAAGCCGGGGGCCTCACGGTCGAGGAACTCCGGGCGGAACTGACCGACAAACTCAAATCCGAAATCCGCGATCCCCGGGTATCGGTGTCGATCACGGATTTCGGCAGCCAGCCGGTGGCGGTGGTCGGTGCAGTCAACACGCCGGGAGTCCATCAGCTGCGGGGCCGAAAGACACTGGCGGAAGTGATCGCGTCGGCCGGCGGGCTTCGAACCGATGCCGGCGCCACGATTCGCATCACGCGCCCGGCGGCGAACGGACCACTGCCGCTCAACTCGGCAAAGCCATCGCCCGACGGCGAGTTCGCGATGGCGGAGGTGAAAACCGTGGATTTTCTGGATGCCAAGAATCCAGCCGACAACATTCTGATTCGTCCTCACGACGTAGTGACGGTGCCTACCGCGGAAATGATTTACGTCATCGGCGCGGTGCGGAAACCGGGGGCCTTCGTCCTTCACGAGCACGAATCGATGTCCGCGCTGCAGGTGTTGTCCATGGCGGAAGGGCTGGGAACAACACCCTCCGCCGGCGAAAGCCGCATTCTCCGAACCATCCCCGGCACCACTGAACGCAAGGAGATCCCTCTGGATCTGAAAAAGATCATGGCCGGCCGCGCCGAAGATGTCGCGCTGCGGCCGAACGATATCCTTTTTGTCCCGACCAGCAACGGCAAGAGAATCGCGATCCGCGCTATGGAAGCCGCGATTTCCGCGGGCACGGGGCTCGTCATTTTTAGATAACTCAGGAAGGAATGTTTGTTAGATGAAACCCGTTAATGCATTAGTGGAAAGCAGCGATAGAAGCCTTTCGAGAGTGCTCCCGGGAGACGGACAGCCTTACGTGGACGTCCCGTTCTCCGCTGTAACAGGGCAGTCTGAGTGGGCCAAGCTGTCTGATCTCGGCCGCATCGTTTCCCGGCGCAAGGGCATTCTGATGACCTCCATGGTATTGGGATTGATCGCGGGCGTCGCGATCACCTACGCAACCACGCCCGCCTACCGCGCCACGACTTCGCTCGAAGTCCAGGGTCTCAATGAGGATTTTCTGGACCTGCATCGCATTGATGCCGCGGCGCGCCCGGCGACGTTCTCCGCCGATACTTACGTACAGACGCAGGCCGATATTTTGCAGGACGACGTCCTGCTTGAGCGGGTGATCGACCGTCTGAAGCTGACGCACTATCCCGAATTCCAGCCGCAGACGGGCATGATCGCGAAGATGGCGGGCTATCTGCCGGTGCCGTCGCTGGGCAACCCGGAGCCGTTGCGGCCGCTCGACGCATTACGCGACAAGCTGGTCATCGCGCCCGCGCCGCACAGCCGCATCGTGCGTATTACCTATGAAGCGCAAAGTCCCCAACTGGCCGCCGCCGTGGTCAATGCGCTGGCCGACGAATTTATCGCCTACAACCTGGAAGCGCGACTGAACGCGGCCAACCAGATCGGTGAATGGCTCGGTCCGCAGCTTGATGAGATGAAGACGCGGCTGGAAACTTCGGAAAGCGAACTCGCCAACTCCTCGGAAGCCGCCGGAATGCTGCTGACTTCCGGGACCGCGACCGTCGCCGAAGAACGGTTGCGCAATCTTCAAACCGAGCTGGCGGCGGCACAGGGCGACCGCATCGCCAAGGAATCCTCTTATCGGATGGTCTCGCAAAGCACGGCTGATTCGCTTCCGTCCGCATTTGAAACCGCCAGCCTGAAAGAGAATCGCGCCAAACTGAATGATCTCCGACGCGAACGCGCGGAGCTCTCGTCGCTTTATACCGATAGCAACTATCGTGTCGCCCGCGTGCAGGCGCAGATCGACGAAATCGAAGGAGCCATCCGGACGGAAGTGGTTGCGATCCCGACCAAGTCTCGCAGCGAGTATGAAGCCGCTCTCGCTCGGGAGATGATGTTGATGAAGACCTACAACGCGCAATCGGAGACGGTCAGCATCCAAGCGCGGAAGCGGATCCGATACGACAGCGTGAAGCAGGCCGTCGACGGCAACCGCCAAATCTACCAATCGACGTTACAGAAAGTGAAAGAGGCCGGCATCGCGTCGGCCATCAAGCCATCCGGCGTCCGTGTGATCGGAGCCGCCGCGGTCCCCACCCGGCCATACAAGCCGAATTCTCCGCTGAACCTGGCGCTCGGACTTGCCGGCGGCCTGTGTTTCGGTCTGGTCGGCGCTTCGGTCCTCGAACGATCGCAGCGAGTACTCCGGATGCCGGGTGAGCTCAAGGCCTGGGTCAACGTTCCGGAACTGGGAGCGATTCCGACCGGGAATTATCAATCGCTGTACTCGGAGCCGCGAAAAATGCTGCTCGATACCAGACCGGAAGTGCACCTGGAACTGGCCAGTTGGGAGCAGAAACATTCGGCGGTTTCCGAATCCTTCCGCGAAGTGCTCGCCTCGCTGGTCTATTCCGGCTCAGTCAAGACGCTGCTGGTAAGCAGCGCCGCGCCGATGGAAGGCAAAACCACGGTGGTCAGCAATCTGGCGATCGCGCTGGCGGAAATCGGTAAGCGCGTTCTGCTGATCGACGGCGATATGCGCAAGCCGCGGCTGCATGAAATTTTCGGCCAGCCGAATACCTGGGGTCTCAGCGATGTGCTGGCGGAGAAGAATTCGATCAGCGAGCTCCCCGTTTCCGCGCTCACCCGCAAAACGTCGATTCCCGGTCTATCGCTGCTCCCCAGCGGACCGATGACGGAGCAGATCAGTACCCTGCTGTACTCCTCGCGCATGCAGGACCTGGTGAACCGCTTCCGGCAAGACTTCGACTATGTGGTGCTCGATGCGCCGCCTGTCCTGCGCTTCGCCGACGCGCGCATTCTCGGGCATGCCGCCGATGCCGTGCTGCTGGTGGCCCGCGCCAACCGGACCTCTCCGGAGACGGTGCGTGAAGCAGCCGCGAGATTCTTAATGGTCGGCATTCCAGTCCTCGGCACCATTCTCAACGACTGCAATCAGCGCGCGATGGACACTTACTCGTATCAATATCAGCGCTAGGACTATTCATGGCAACCGCCGCCGAGTCCGTCATCGTGCGATTCCCCGCGGGAGTCGAGGGTATCGCCGCTGCCGGCTCGCTGTATCACAACATTTCGTGGACTCTGGCGGGCAACGTGGTATACGCCGCCAGCCAGTGGGCCTTGCTGGTCGCGCTCGCCCGCATGGGACGGCCCGAACAGGTCGGCCAGCTTGCGCTCGGATTGGCCGTCACCGGTCCGCTGTTCGTCGCCAGCCAGTTTCATCTGCGCGGCGTTCAGGCAACCGATGCGCGCGGCGAATATTCGTTCAGTGATTACCTCGGCCTGCGCTGGATCGGGACCGTAATCGCGGTGTTGATTACCGCGGCTCTTTCCCTGGCCCTGGGCTATCAGGCTACGCTGGCGATGATCGTCGTCGCCATCGGCGTGTCGCGCGGATTCGACAATCTCAGCGACATCTACTACGGCGCCCTCCAGCAACAGGAACGCATGGCCCGCATGGGCAAATCGATGATGCTCAAGGGCCTGCTCGCCGTGACCGGATTGATGATGGCGATGCTGGTGACGCGCAGTGTCGTCTCCGTGGCCATTGTGCTGGCCGCCGTTTCCGGACTTACTTTTCTTCTGTATGACCGGCGCAGCGTAGCGTTCGGGCGGGTAGACCCGGTTGCGGTCACGGTCGAATCCTTTCGCTGGAATCCGCGGCGTTGCTGGCATCTGATGGGTACCGCCTTTCCGTTGACCATTGTCCTGGTTTTGGTCTCGCTCAATGTCAACGTGCCCCGCTACTTCATCGAACGTTTTGGCGGCGAGGCGCAACTGGGAGCATTCGCCGCGCTGTCCTACCTGATCGTCGCCGGCAACCTGGTGGTCAATGCCTGCGGACAAGCGGTCGCGCCGAAACTCGCCAAACTTTATGCCGAGGGATCTTACAGCAAGTTCTGGGGCATTTTGTCGGTGCTGCTCGGAGTCGCGGCCGTCTGCGGACTCATCGGATTCGCGGCAATGGCCGTCGCCGGGAAGCGCATTGTCACCCTGGTATACAGCGCCCGCTACGCCGAGTATGCGCCGTTGCTCACCGGACTCATGATCGCCGCGACGTTGCTTTACGCGGGTCAATTCCTCGGTTACGGAATGACCGCGGCTCGCATTTTCAAACCGCAAGCGCCCCTGTTCGTGCTGGTCGCCGCCGCCACTACCCTCAGTTGCGCCGTGCTGATTCCGCGGCATGGGCTGGATGGAGCCGTCGCCGCGATGATCATCGGTTTCGCCGTACAACTGCTCGGCAGCGCCGCCATACTGTGGCGCGCCTGGCTGGTCAGGAAAGCATAAATCATGTCGCCCGCGTATCCACAACCGTTCCTCCAGGTCCGTTCCTCCAGCATGAATCAAACCCTGCTGCGCGATCTCACAGGAATCCTGGTGACCCTGTTGGTCTTCACGATTCCCTGGGAAGATCAGTTCGTGGTCGCCGGCATGGGCACGCTCTGCCGTGGGGTAGGCATCGCGGCATTCGGAATGGCGGTCATGGCGGTGCTCTCCGATGGCGGCATTCGTGTTCCCAGGCCCGCCCATCTCGCGCTGCTCCTGTTCGTCCTGTGGGGAGCGCTTACCGCCTTCTGGACGGTCGATATCCATTCCAGCGTGTCCGCGATCAAGACCTACGGACAGCTGCTGTTGCTCGTCTGGCTCATCTTCGAATTCGCCCCGTCTCACGAGCGCCAGATCAATCTGCTGCGCGCCTACGTTCTAGGCACCTGTGTTTCCGCCGTAGCGACGTTTTACTCCTACCGCCAGTCCTCTGAAACCTATTTCGAACGCAGCGTCGCCGCGGGCTTCGATCCGAATGACTTGTGTCTCATCCTGGCGCTGAGCATACCGATGAGTTTTTATCTGATGACCGTCGACAGCTCCGGGCTCCGCGCCTGGTTGTGGCGGCTGCATCCCGTGCTGATCCTGGGGGCGGCTGTGCTTACCGCGTCGCGAGGCGGCCTGCTCGCAATTTGCGGAGCGTTGTTGATCGTGCCTCTGATGTTCCGGAAGCTGCCGGTATTCACCAAAGCGATGCTGATACTGACGGTTGTGCTGATGGTGGCCGGGACGGTAACGATCGTGCCCGTCGAACGATGGGAAAGGCTGGCGTCCATTCCTCAGGAACTCAGCTCCGGAACGTTGGGCGATCGCCGTTCCATCTGGGCCGCGGGATGGCGGTTGTTCGATGAGAGCCCTGGAATCGGCGTCGGCATTGGAGCTTTCGCGGCGGCAGTGAACAAGTTTCTGGGCGAAAGCATCGTCGCCCACAATGTATTTCTGACCGTGCTGGTCGAGACCGGTTTGATCGGCACCATGTTGTTCGCCGCGGCCATGGGTTTGATGGCCGGCCAGGTGCGCCGTCTCCCTTCGCTCGAGCGCCGCTTCTGGTTTGTGATCGCCATCACCTGGTCGCTTGGCGCGATGTCGCTGAGTTGGGCGCATCGCAAGCCCACCTGGCTGCTATTCGCGATGCTCGCGGCCGCCTGTCTCCCGGCCACCGGTGCCGCCGGCGAAAGAAGAGCGTCCGTATGAACCGCAAAATTCGAGTTCTTCAAGTGGTCCCCTCGCTTTGTCCCGGCGGCGCCGAGCGCATGATGATCCATCTGGCGCGCGGCCTGGATCCTTCGCGCTACTCCGTTGAAGTGGTCAGCCTCGCGGACCCGGCCGGAACCGATTTAGAGCGCATCGCCGACGCTGCCGGAATCACCGTGACCTATCTCGGAAAGCATCCCGGTTTCGATCCTCGTGTCTGGCCGCGTTTCGACGGTCTGTTGAGCCGCATCGAGCCTGACGTGGTCCATATTCATCTCAACGCGCTGCTCTACGCGGCGCCGCCCGCCCTGCGCCGCGGGATTCGAGCCGTGGTTTACACCGCCCACAATTTTCCCGATCTGCTGGTGCCGGCTTCGCTCGACTGGTTCTATCGCTGGTGCTTCCGCCGCGGTGTGGTGCCGGTGTCGATTTCCCGTAATTTAACCTCCGCGCTGCGAACCGTGTTCGGTGTTAAGGCAATTCCGCTTATCCCCAATGGAATCCCGGTGGAACCGTTCCGGCACCCCCGCGTTTCGAGAGAAGCCTGGCGGCGCGCCGAGGGCTTCAGCGATGCCGACTTCTTGTTTGTCTGCGTGGCGCGCTTGAGCCCTCAGAAAAATCACGATCTGTTGCTGCGGGCCTTCGCGGCGGTTGCCGAAGCTTCGCCGCGCGCCCGATTGCTGCTGGCCGGCGACGGGGAATTGCGCGAGCCTCTGACGTGCCTCGCCGAAGAGCTGAATATCGCCTCGCGCGTTCACTTTCTGGGCAATCGATCTGACATCCCCGAAATGCTGGCCGCCTGTGACGTCTTCTCGCTGGCGTCTTCGCAGGAGGCGAACCCGTTGTGCGTGATGGAGGCGATGGCGGCGGGACTCCCGGTCGTCTGCACCCGCGTGGGCGGCGTGCCGGAGTTGGTCGGCTCGCGCCTGCACGGCCTGCTGGTGGAGCCGGGGGATGCCGCGGGCCTGGCGCAGGCCATGTCCGCCATGATGGCCGACTCCGTTCTGCGCGCCGCCTGCGCGTGCCGCGCCGCCGAGCGGGCGGTGAACGAATTTGATGTGCCGCGAATGGCCGCCGCTTATGACGCGCTCTACTGCCGTCTGCTGGCGATCGAGGAAGAGCCTGTCTCTAAAGAAAAATCATGTCTTATCCAATCCGAATTACACATCTGATCACCGGACTTTGCACTGGAGGCGCCGAAATCATGTTGATGCGCCTGCTCTCCGCCACGGACCGCTCGCATTTCGACGCGGACGTGATTTCCCTGATGGATATCGGCGCTACCGGCGATCGTATTCGCGAACTCGGCTTTCGCGTCCGGTCGCTCGAGATGCAGCGTGGTTTCCCAAATCCGATGGCTTTGCTGAAGCTCATATCCTGGCTGCGGCAGGATCGTCCGCAGGTGTTAGCCACCTGGATGTATCACGCGAATCTGCTAGGGTCGATCGCCGCGCCTTTCGCCGGAGGCATGCCCGTTGTCTGGGGCATCCATCACGGCCACCTCAACCATTTCGAGCGGACTCGAACAATTCTGGTCGCGCGGGCGTGCGCGTGGATGCCGCGAGGCATGGTGGCGAAAATCATCTGTTGTTCGGAACACACCCGCCACGAACATGGGCTGATCGGTTACGACCCGGCCAAGATGATCGTGATCCGCAACGGGTTCGACCTGTCGGCTTTCCGTCCGGATCGTGGTCCTCGCGAACGGGTGCGTAAGGAATTGCAAATCGCCGACCATGCGCCCGTCCTGTTTCTGGCCGGCCGGTTTCATCCGACGAAAGATTACCCGACCTTCGTGGCCGCCGCCGCGATTCTTCGCCGCACCATTCCGGAGGCTCGATTCGTCCTCTGCGGACACGATGTCACCTGGGAAAATCCGGTCCTCGCGCAGTGGATTCGCGACGCCGGGCTGACGGATTCCTTCCGCTTGCTGGGGCGGCGCGACGACGTGCCGGATTTGATCAACGCCTCCGATATCGCCTGCTCGTCATCGGTCGGCGAAGCTTTCTCGCTTGCCATCGGCGAAGCGATGGGCTGCGGCATTCCCTGTGTGGTCACCGATGTAGGCGATTCCGCGTTTCTGGTGGAAGAAACCGGTCGCATCGTGCCGCCATCCGATCCGGAGGCCTTCGCGGCTGCCTGCGAATCGCTGCTCGGGATGCCGGAATGGCAACGCAATGATCTGGGACGGGCCGCGCGTCAGCGCATCGTCGACAACTTCGAGTTGTCCCACGTCGCCCGTCAATACCAGCAGCTCTACGAGTCCGTGGCTTTTGGCCGGGCCTATCCCCCGAGCCGGGCCGCGGATTCCTTGCGCTCCCGTTCGGAGGCCGTGCGATGAACAAGATCAGCGTGCTTCACATTATCGGCGACTCGCGCTACGGCGGAGGCGCGCAAATCATTTTCCCGCTCGCGAATCGCGCGCGCCAGGAAGGCTGGCAAGTCGACATTTTGACCACCGATCCGGTTTCGCAGCTCCTGATTCGCGAGAGCGGCATCGGCGTCGTCGATCTGGATGTGATCCATCGCCCGATCCGGCCCTTGTGGGACCTCGGCGGGCTGTGGCGCCTGACGCGTTACTTGCGCGCCCATCCGTACACCATCGTCCATACCCACACCTCCAAGGCCGGCCTGGTCGGCCGCATCGCCGCGACCTTCGCGGGTATCCCGGTGGTGGTCCACACCGTCCACGGATTCGCATTTCACGAGGCTTCATCGCGGAGCGCGCGCTGGTTCTATTCGACCATCGAACGCTTCGCCGCGCACTTCTGCGACGCCATCGTATGCGTCAGCCGTTTCCATCGGCAATGGGCCCTCGAACTCGGGATCGGCACGCCGGAGAAAGTGATCGCGATCCCCAACGGACTGCTTCCGGACCGGGTGCAGGCCACCAAATCGCGCGCCGAAGTGCGCGAGGAACTGGGGCTTCAACCTGACGAACTCCTGTTGTTCAGCGCCGGCCGCCTCGCGCCGCAAAAAGGGTTCGAGTATCTGATTCGCGCCGTTCCGCAATTGGCCCGAAGTCTGAACCGTCCGTTCCGTGTGATCCTGGCGGGCGAAGGCGAACTGCGCCCGTCCCTGGAGACGCTCTCGCGCCAGGTCGGCGCCGAATCGCACGTGCAATTTCTGGGGTTCCGTCACGACATCGGCAATCTGCTCGCCGCGACGGATCTGGTTATCCTGCCGAGCCTGTGGGAAGGCCTGTCGATCTCCCTTCTCGAAGCGATGGCCGCCGGCAAGCCGATTGTCACCACCCGCATCGGCAGCAATTTTGAGGTGGTCACCGATGAAGTGACCGCGCTGCTGGTGGATTCCGCCGACATTGACCAGTTGACCGGAGCTATTCTGCGATGCGCGGGCGATCCCGAGCTATGCCAGTCCATGGGGCGTCGCGCGGCCCGGCATTTTCTCGAAAATTACACCTATGAGCGCATGCTTGACGAATACATGAACGTCTATCACCGCGCGCTCGAAGCCAAGCGTCTGGAGCCTGCTTATGCGCCGGCCCATTGAACGCCTCGCCCGTCGAATGTTCGACGCCGCGTTCTCCGTGATCGTCCTGGCGGCGTTCGCGCCGCTGTTCGTCGCGCTGGCGGTATTCATTCTGTTTGAGGATGGACGCCCCGTGTTTTTCTTACAGGAACGCGTCGGAGCCGGCGGACGTCCCTTCCGAATTTTCAAATTCCGCACCATGAAAGCTGGCTCGTCCGGCCGCCTGATCACCGCCGCGGGCGATTCCCGCGTCACTCGCGTCGGGGCTTTTCTCAGGAAATTCAAGCTCGACGAATTCGCCCAATTCTTTAATGTCATTCGCGGCGACATGAGCATTTGCGGGCCCCGCCCGGAAGTCCCGCGTTTCGTCAATCTCTACGATCCCCTGTGGCGGGCCGTGTTGCTGGAGCGGCCCGGAATTACCGATCCGGCGAGCCTGGTTTACCGGCATGAAGAGGAGGTCCTCTCGCAGTCGGCCGACCCGGAGCGCGCGTATCGCGAATCGATCCTGCCCGAAAAACTCCGCCTTAGCGCGCGCTACCTGCGAACCCGAACCTTGTGGAGCGATCTCAAACTCATTGCGTTGACGGCGCGTTGCAGCCTGTCACGCCGGCCCAGCGACCGGCGGGTGATTGAACAAATCCTGTTTTCTGGAGGTTTCTAGTGGAAAACGAATGCAAGGTGCCTTTTCACCGCCCCTCGATCGGAGAAGAAGAGATCCACGAGGTCGAAGAAACGCTGCGTTCCGGATGGCTCACCACCGGCCCGCGAACCCATCGATTCGAACTGGATGTAGCGCGATACGTCGGCGCCGCCAGAACCGTCGCGATAAACTCCGCAACCGCCGGACTTCATCTCGCCCTTGTCGCGCTCAAGATCGGCCCCGGCGATGAAGTCATCACCACGCCATTGACCTTCTGCGCGACGGTCAACGTCATCCTGCAGGTGGGTGCCACGCCCGTTCTGGCCGATATCGGTCCGGACGGCAATCTGGACCCGCGGTCGGTCGCCGCGCGGATTACCCCGCGCACCAGGGCGATTCTGCCGGTCCATCTCGCGGGTCTGCCGTGTGACATGGATGCCATCTGGGATCTGGCGCGCAAGCACGGATTGATAGTGATCGAAGATGCGGCTCATGCCATCGGATCGCGGTATCACGGGTATCCCATCGGCGCCAGCAACCAGAGCGACGGCCGCCACAGTGATGCCGTCGTCTTCAGCTTCTACGCCACCAAGAATCTCACTACCGGAGAGGGCGGGATGGTCGCTACCGGCAATCCGCAGCTCGCCGACGCGATTCAGACGCTTTCGCTGCATGGCATCGATCATGGCGCCTGGAACCGCTACGGCGCCGCCGGCAACTGGTATTACGAAGTGCAGGAGCTGGGCTACAAGTACAATCTGACCGACATCCAGTCGGCTATCGGGATCCATCAGCTCCGCAAACTCGATCGCATGATCGGCCTGCGCACTACCTACGCGGGCCTGTATCATCAGGCCTTCGAAGGCATGGAGGAGCTGGAAGTGCCGCCCAACGACCAGCGCTGCCGGCACGCCTGGCACCTTTATATGCTCCGGCTCAACGTCGACAAGCTGTCGATCGGCCGGGGGGAATTCATTGAGGAGCTGCGGCGCAGGGGAATCATTGCCAGCGTGCACTTCATTCCCATCCCCTTGCATCCCTACTACGCCGAACACACCAACGTCGGCAGCTATCCGTGTCCTCGCGCCCTCGATCTGTATCCCAGGCTGGTGTCGCTGCCGCTGTATCCGGCGATGACTCTCGATCAGGTGCTGCTGGTAGGTTCGGCGGTGAAGGAGATCATTTATCAATCCAAGCGTTCTACTTCGGTGGCCTTTCCCATGACGGAGGTCCCGGCCTTCGCTGCCGGACGTTAATGGAATGTCCACCATCGTTTGCCCGCCCATGAATCCCGCGGTAACGGTCGCGCCCGGCAGCGCTTTGGCGCGGTTTTTCGAGCTCCGCGGACGCCGTATTGTGAACGGCTGCGGCGCGCTCTGGTACAGCGTGCCAGGGCGCTTTTTAATGAGTCTGCCGTACGAAGCCATGATTGATCCGGACCCTGACGAGCTCGGCCGGGTCATTCGCGACGCCGGCGCCTGCGGCGCGCGATTCTCATCCATCGCCTGGAGCGGACTCGAAAGCGGACTCTACTTGCTCCGCCATCGCGAATATTCCATCGAAAAACTTCACATTAAGCATCGCCCCAGAGTGCGGCGCGGTCTTCAATCCTTCGAAGTCCGGCCGGCCGAAAAATCCGAAATGCTGGCCCAGGGCCTCGCTCTCAACCTCAGCACCATGGCCCGGCAAGGCCGCTTCGACCGTGAGTTCGGTACGGCCCGTGAATGGGAGAGGCTGGTGGAAGCCGCCTTTGCCTGCCCCGAGATCTCCTTTCCGGCCGCGTTCGCGGGAGCGCGCATGGCCGCCTATATGGTCACCTGCCGCGAAGCCGGATGGCTGCACATCCTCCATCAGATGTCCCGTCATGAGGATCTCCCCGATTTCCCCAATCACGTTCTCACCTTTACCGTGTCTCAAGCCGGCGCCGCGGATGATGCTCTCGAAGGCGTGTGTTATGGATGCGTGCCGTTGTTCGCCGCCGACGGCCTTCACGAATACAAGATGCGCTTCGGCTACCAGGTAGCTCCGCATCGATCCTCGATTCAGCTTCATCCCGCGCTCGATCGGCTATTCAATAGCGGCGGCGCCCGGGCTGTCCTACGCCTCGCCCGCCGCGGGTTACCCGGCAACCAACAACTGGAGACTGTGGAGAGCGTACTCGAAGGCGCCCGTATTTCGCGGCCCTCGGACTCCCGCCAGCGATAAACCATCATGACCACCACTATGGGTTCCACCGTTCCGCGATTTGCCCTGCCGTATACCCCGGGCGACTTTCTGGCCGCTTGCGCGGCGACCTGGCGGAGAACTCCGCCCCCCGATACCTTCGACTTCCTGAGCCCCGCACCGAAGTTCTGGGCTCGCAGCGGACGCCAGGCCCTGCGCCTGCTGTTGACCGCGCTCGACCTGAAGCCGGGGTCTGGCGTAGCGGTGCCGCTGTTCACGGATCCGTCGGTGGTCGCGGCCATCGCGGCCGCCGGCCTCCGGCCCGTCTTCATCGACGTCGACGAGCGCTACCTCACCATCGATCCCCAGTCGCTCGAAGCCGCGCGTGGAACCTTCTCCGCCGTGGTGATCGTCCATCTGTTCGGACACATGGCGGATATGCCCGCGCTACTCGCCGCCGCCCATGGCATGCCGGTGATCGAGGACACGGCGCACGCTCCGCTAAGCTACCTGAACGGCCGCATGGCGGGCGAGTTCGGCTTGGCCAGTTTCTACAGTTTTGGATCCACCAAGTACTGGACTGCCGGCGGCGGTGGACTCGCCATCGTCAATGATCCGGAACTGGCCCGCAAGTTCGGCGCTATGGTCGCTCCTCTGGATTCGCCCTCGCGCCTGCAGGAGCTTCGCAACACTTTGATGCTGGCGGCGAAGGCTGTCGTTTTCAACCGCCATGTCTATCGAATCCTTGGAAGGCCGATGCGCCGCTGGGCGGAGCGGCTCTCGCTGTTGGAGCCCTCGATGGACCATACGGCGATTCAACGGTCGCACGCCGCCGTCGCTCGCCGCCAGGCGAGACGATTCGAGGCCCGCGTCGCCCGGCACCGCGCCAACAGCCTGCACCTCCTGTCGCGACTGGCGCATCTGGACGAAGTCACCTTGCCCTATGAGCGGCCCGGCGCCCAATACAACTACCATCTGTTCCCGGTCCTGCTCCGCGATACCGCGGAACGGACCAAGGTCGCCGCTGCCATGTGGCAACAACGCGTGGATACTTCCATGATTTACTTCGACGTCGTCGCTCAGTGCCGGCGATTCGGATATCGCGGCGGATGCCCCGTCTCCGAATCCGTCGCCGATCGTCTGCTCACGCTGCCCAATTACGCTTCGCTCGACGAAAGCGACCTCGACCGCGTCGCGGAAGTCTTCGACTCCAGTTTGCAGGCCTGTCGCAAGACGCTACCCGATGCCGCCGCAGGACAGCTTGTCGCCATACCTACTTTTCGGAGGACTTCATGAAACGCTTTCTCGGCTGGCATCACATTGTCGATCGCCTGCTCCACGTGGCGATCGTCGCGCTGGCCCTATTATTCGCATTCCTGCTCCGCTTCGACTTTTCTCTTTCCCCGGCCGATGTTCATGACCTGCTGATAGCGCTGTGCGTCGCCGTGGTGATCAAGCCGGTCGTTTTTCACCTCTCCGGACTTCATAAAGGCTGGAGGCAATATGTTGAATCCGGCGATCTCGCCCGCATCTTCATCAGTAACATCGCCGCGTCCATGACCTTCGCCGGAGTAACCTTTCTGATCGCCGGCGCCGGCTTCCCGCGATCCGTCTATTTCATCGACTTCGTCCTGGCGCTGTTGCTCACGGGCGGCATCCGTTTCATCGTCTACTTCATCCAGCAAAACATACGGGAAGCGCATACTCGCCCCCACGGCAAGCGAATCCTGATTCACGGTCTTGGCGAGTCGGCCTTCTCCCTGGTCCGCGAGATTCAATCGAAGCCGGCTTCGGAATACGAAGTCGTCGGATTTCTCGACGACGATCCCGTCAACCTGAAGGAGCGCAGTCTGGGCACCCGCGTTCTGGGCACCAGCCGCGATGCCGCGCAGGTAGTCAGCCAGTTGCGCCGCGCCGGCACCCCGGTCGACGAGATTGTCATCGCCACCCGGAGCGGAAAGCAGCGCAATGTCGGCGAGGTCTTGGCCAATTGCCGCGCTTCCAGAATCCCCTGTCGTACCTTGCCCCCGCTCACCGAGGTCTTGAACGGTAAACCCGCCAGCTCGAAAATCCGGAACGTCTCGGTCACCGACTTGCTCGGCCGCGAACCCGTGCAGCTCGAAAAAGGCCGGATTCATTCGAGTATCGCCGGCCGCTCCATTCTGGTCACCGGCGCCGCCGGGTCCATCGGCTCCGAAATCTGTCGCCAGATCATCAAATACGGGCCTTGCCGCCTCATCGCCTTTGATCAGGCCGAAAGCGACTTGTACCGCCTGGAGTGCGAATTGAGCAGGCAGGGCAATGGTACCGAATGGGTGAGCGTCCTTGGAGATATGCGGAATTTCGACCTGTTAAACAACGTGATCAGCCGCTATTCGGTCGACTCCATCTTTCACGCCGCGGCCTATAAACACGTTCCGATGCTGGAGCATCACGTCGGCGTCGGCGTTCATAACAACGTGATCGGGACCTGGAACCTGGCTCGCGCCGCCGCGCTGAACGGCGTATCGAATCTGCTGCTGATCTCCACCGATAAAGCCGTGAACCCCACCAGCGTCATGGGCGCGTCCAAGCGAGTCTGCGAGCTGATCGTCTCTTCGCTTTCCACTTCGCAATTCGTCTCGGTGCCGAAGTGTGTCGCGGTCCGCTTCGGAAATGTGCTGGGCAGCAACGGTAGCGTCGTGCCGCTCTTCCAGGCTCAAATCGAAAGCGGCGGTCCAGTGACCGTCACCCACCCCGATATGCGCCGCTTTTTCATGACCATTCCCGAAGCGGTGATGCTGGTGCTGCAAGCCTCCACCATGGGCACCGGATCCGATGTTTTTGTACTCGATATGGGCACCCAGGTGCGCATCGTCGAGCTGGCGGAAAACATGATTTACGCCGCCGGCCTCACGCCCTATGAGGACATCGAGATTCGCTTTACCGGCATGCGGCCCGGAGAAAAACTATACGAGGAACTCGGATTGGCGGGCGAGCGAATCATCGACACCCATTACGACCGGATCAAGCTGTTCAAGGATCCGGTTCTCGATTGGCCGAAAGTCGGCTCCTGGGTCGCCGCCCTGCAACGCGTGATAGACGGCGGCGATGCCGCTCGAATCGTCGACCACCTTAAGACCCTGGTCCCGGAATTTCAACCGGACGCCAGATGGTCTGAGCATCGCGACGTGGACCTCCACCACGTGCGCGAATTGGCTTCGGCCCATGCGGGATGAACTCCCGAGGTGGGCCGAAGCCTGCTTCATCATTCAGACCGTCCGTTTAGGGGACGATCCAGCTCCCCTCCGCGATCAACGAACTGGATCCTCCGGAGCTGTGATTCGCGCTCAGGAAGATTTGCTTCGTTCCCGCAAATGCGGTTTTGAAAATGATCGGAACCATGACCGTCAGGTTTTGGCCGGACCCCGTCGCCGAAACTCCGTTGGCGACAATCTGGCACTGGCTGTTCTGTAGAACCGCCGACGATCCCGGGGCCGCCGAGGTCCAGGTGGAAGTATTATCGCTTGCCAGCCAGATTCGGTTGGCCTTGCGATCGAAATAGACCCAGCATGCATTGGCCCACGCTAGTTTGGAATTGATGATCACCGTTCCTCCCGTCAGGGCCGCATAACCCTGGGGATCGGAGAAAGTGAAGGCGAAGGTCTGGTTCATTCCGGACCCCGAGGAAGGCGACACCGGTCCGCTTGTTGTGGGAACCGTCGGGACGGTCACCGGAGGCGGAGCGGCCGTGGTGAACGACTGCGTCGCCGACGCGGTATTTCCCGAACTATCCTTGGCGACCACTTGCCAGTAGTAGGTTGTGCCCGCGGCCAGCGTCCCCGGAGAATAGCTGGTCGATGCCGTATTTCCCGCCAGCGCAGGCGTCGATGACGTTCCGAAGTACACGTCATAGGAACTGGCTCCGCTGCTCGCCGTCCAGCTCAGCACTGGTGTCGTGCTGACGCTGCCGGCGCCGTTCGCGGGAAGTAGATTGGCCGGAGTCGACGGTGGAACACCCTGCGTCGCAAAGGACCAGACGGTGGATGAAGTGGATCCAACCGCGTTCCTGGAAACTACCTTCCAGTAATAGGTCGTCGTCGAAGACAAGGAGCCGGGCGAATAAGACGCGCTGGTCACCGTAATCGCCGCCGACGGAGGATTCGACGTCCCGAAGTAAACATCGTAGGCGGTCGCGTTCGGATCTCCGGTCCAGGTGAGCGACGGGGAAGTCGATACACCCGTCGAGCCGTTTGCGGGCGAGGGGTTGGACGGAGCCAGCGGAGCTAGCGGAGTCGATCCGCCGCCGTTCAGCGAATCCAGTTCCACGCCGAGTTGATGCCGCGCCGAGTAAAGCGCGTTAGGATCGCGGGTCCAGTTGCTCCAGCTCGCGCCGACGCTCTTGGCGATCTGCAGCGCCATGCCACCCTGGCCCGCCGCCTTCAGCATTTGAACGTATTCGAAATCGTCGACGCCATCGCGCAGCCACTTGAGCCGCATGGAGGGAGCCACGCCCTGCACTCCCACCGTCGATCCCGGATAAACCAATTGGGCTTCTCCGGGGTACGTGCTATACCCGTAGACGTTGTTCCACGGATCGCTGCTCCAGAGATCGATTCTCCAGTAGAGCAGGCCGTTCAGGTTGAGACTCTGATTGATGAAACCGGGCTGGATGCGGAAATTGATGGGTGCGAAGTCGATTTCCCATTTCGGAGAATAGGAATCCTGAACCAGCGTGTTATAGGACCAGACCTGATCGCCCTTGCCGAGGGCGGTTTGGATGTTGGCCACATCGGCGTCGTACATATCCGGAAGAACACCCCAGATATCCACCGCGGAGCGCCCCGTTCCGGATCCATCGCTGAAAAGCTGCGGCACCGGACCCATGGTGACCAGTTGGTTCACGCCGGCCTGGTGAAGGTTATAGCCCCATTGTTGAAGCGAGGTGTACAGATTGCTACAGGACCCGACTTCGTCGGCGGTGTAGTTGTAGAGCGCCAGGCCAGACTGTTGCGCCGACGCCGTCGAGGAAATCTGACTGACCGATGGAGCCGAAGACATGGTGCAGTTCCCGATATTTGCGCCGCTCCAGTACGCGAGATTGTCGTCGCGGAAGCCGTAGGCTTTCAGCGTCGCTTCGGTCGATGCCGGCACCGCTTGAGGCTCCAGGCGGTTCCGGAGCAGTTCCTCGTTCGCGGCGAGAGTCCCCGCGCTCCAGTATTGAAAACTCGAATGCAGTGACGGAACCAACGGAAGCGTGAAGTTCCATACCGTCAGAGCAATGTCCCCGGTGAAACTTCCTTGCGAACTGGTCACCGTGTAGGTGCCGGTGTAGGAACCGGCTGCGGCGTTGCGTGGAACCAGCAAGTCCACCCAGACCGGCTGGTTCTGACCACCGTTCACCGCGAAGGGCGCTGACGGGATGCTACCTCCCGAAGGGGGCAGGCCGGTCGCTGGATCAATGAAAGGAATTAGACCATCGGGATACCAGCCCGTCGGTCCCGGCATATTGGCCGATCCGGACCATGCTGGACTGTTTACAGTCACGTTCACGTAATACTCGCGGAACAGACTGAAGCTGCTTTTCGGAATAACGGCGCCGCCCGGCCCGCTGAGGTCGGATACCGTGACGTTTGCGTTCGTTAGACCGGAACTGGAAGCTTTCACCACCACCTGGAACGATTCGTATTCGCCTCGCGCGGCTTCTAACTGCGCTTGGGTTGTTGTACCTGGAGCATCGGTGAGGCCCACCCGGGTCAGGCTGGGGGCAACCCACACGGTGGGGCCGGTTTGGCCGAAAGCAGGGAACACCCAGAGCGCGACATTGCAGATCAATAACCAGCTGAGTCGCTTCCAGGAACGATTGTGTATTTCTGTAAAACTCAAGGTCCTTCTCCTTAATGGATGCAGCGTCGCAATTCAAAAGATTCTAAACAACTTAACGACGCATTCAGGAAAATTTATCAGTACCATGAGTACTTGTCAACGTAGTGAGTAATCTTCGTCCTCAAGGACCCGCCGGCCGAATCGGAACGCTTCCATAGTAAGAATCGAAACCGGGTTTGGGGCCCGGCGAGGTCCATTTTGAGGCTCTCTTCCCCCGCCAAAGGCAATCTATGTATCTCCGTAAAGTTGAGCGTCACTATAAGGGCACCGTTTATGTCCACTACTTTCTGGTGGAGTCCGTGCACACCCGCCAAGGTCCGCGGCAGCGCACTGTGTATTCCTTCGGCGATCTGAAACCGAAACCGGTTGACGGATGGCTGCAGCTATTCGAAGGAGCAGTGGACGCCCTGCGGAAGGCGCGCCGCGCGCAATCGAAAGCGGAACTCAAATCGCGCTCCTTCTCCGCGGCTTGATCTTCGTTGCTGCCCTTTCAGATTGGGTTATTACCCCGGGGGACAGGTCTGTTCGCGCAGCACGTTCGCCAACGAAGAGGCATTCCCCCCTTCTTTTGAATCATTTGCAGACGCTGGGCATGAACATGCACATCAGGTAGTGTTGAGGTGTAGTTCTTTCCACGATTTGAGCATGCATAGACTTAGAGTTCTCCTTGCCGACCAACAGCAGATTTGTCTTGCCGGTCTCCGTAGACTCCTGGAGGACGAGTTCGAGATTGTCGGCGCTGTGCAGGACGGGCACGCCTTGATGAGGATGGCGATCGAGAAAATGCCCGGCGTCATCGTCGCGGAATGGCCGTTGCGATTCCTTGATGAGCCCGATGCGATCTTGAAACTCAAAGTGGAATCCGGGGGCGCCGAAGTCGTCGTGCTCACCGCCTTTGCGGACGCCTGGTCAGCTCGCCAGGCCTTGGACGCGGGAGCGTCCGCGTACATTCTGAAGTGCGACTCGCCTCACTGCCTGATTGCTTCCATCCATGCCGCGGCGCGAGGAAAATCCGGAATCCTTTCACCCGCTTTGATGGCCAAGACCGAACCCGAGGACCATAACAAATTCGGAGTCCTGACTCCCAGGCAATTGGAGATACTGCGCTTTCTGGTTGAGGGTCGCACGCAAAAGGAAATCGCATCCATCATTGATATTTCCGTGAGAACGGTGGAATTCCACAAGTATGAACTGATGAAGCGATTACGGGTTCGCAGCGTCGCCGAACTCATGGCCGTCGCGGCCCGCCATGGATTCTTCAATCACCAGATTGCGCCGGCCTAGCGCGCGGGAATCGGCATCTCCAGGTAAAGCACTTTCAATGGACTGTCGTCAAAAGACGTGTCCTGCCCGCCCTGCTCACCCGCCCGAAGATTGCGTCCACCGATTTTCGCCAATTCAAAGCGATCCTTGATGCCGACTTTCTCGAACAGTCGCGACAAGTAAACCTTCACCGTCCCCTCGGTTATACAGAGAGCCGCGGCGATTTCCCTGTTCTTGAACCCTCCCGCCACCATTTGAACCAGCTGCGATTGCCGCGGGGTCAGCGCAACCCGGTGGCAGGTCACATAACTGGACGTGAGTTCCTTATCGAACCACAGTTCGCCCTGATAAACCTTGTGCAGGCACTTCAGAACCAGCTCTGTTGAATAAGTCCGGGGAAGGATGCCGCGGATACCGAGTTCCATCGCCTGATGCGCGATCTCGTGGGGAATCTCCAGGGTCCACAAAACAATACGGCAATCCGGCGCGACCTCGCGCAATTGAAGCAGAACTCCTAAATTTAAGGCGGGCGTCAGGCTGAGCAACAGCACATCGGGCTTTAGCCTTTGTACTTCAGGCACCAGTTGGGCGACATCATCCAGGATGCCATCCACCGTCAGATCGTCTGTTTGACTGAAAACGAAGCGCATCGCTTCTGCGACCAGCGGTTCATCGAGATATAAGAGCAGTCGCATTGCGATTTAAAGTGAATTTTTCCAATCCCACGAGAAGCTTATCACGCATACATTTAGCTAACAACTGTCGATACTACGTAAGTAGTTTAGTACCAAAACAGTAGCGGTTCTAAGGAAGATCCCTGTCAGTAACCTCCTACAAGGCACCTTAGACGAGCCCCGTCTCTCCAGCAGCTTCAAGCGCCAAACATATCCGCGACCGAACGCCAGGTGGACGGTTCCCTGTTGCCGGCATACTCTTTCCTCTACTATGTCAATCACATCGCGCTTGCGCCGGCGCGCGACATCGGAAAGCTCCCATAATCTCGAAGCAGTGAGGCAGGTCCTCATCGACGTTCCGGTCCACCGGGTGATGGCACTGCGCTGGGTTCGTTTCGTAAAAATGGGATCGATCCCACGAGTATTAGTTCTTTGACATGCAGGCGGCTTCAAAACTCCCGCGCCCGAACTACGCCTTATCGAGCGCGCCGGCCACCTTCGACAGGGCAACTTCCAGCGTCTTTCGCGACGTTGCGATGTTCATCCGCATATGGCCGGCGCCTCCGAGGCCATACGAGGTTCCCGGATTCATCTGAATCTTCGCGTGCCGCACCAGATATTCCTCGAAGATTTTCTCCGGCGTGACCGGCTTCGTCGAAGCCGCCCGGTTGCGATTGGCTTCCGCCGCGAGTTCGTTCGCGCCGATCTTGTCGAGTGCCGCCCGCACATCCAGCCACGCCAGATAGGTGCCCTGAGCCTTGGTGTATTTCACCAGCGGCATGTTCGCCCGGATGTATCCTTCGACGAAATCGTGATTGCCGTCGACGTACTCCACCAGTTGATTCAGCCACTCCTCGCCGCCCGCGTAGGCGGCCTGATTGGCGACAATCCCGAAAGTATTCAGCTCCGGCCGATGGTTGACCTTCACCCTGGCGATATAGTCTTCGTTATAGGAAAACATCCACGCGCTTTTCATCGCCGCCAGGCCAAACGATTTGCTGGCCGCCTTGAACGTGATGCTGTTCCTCACGATTTCTTTGTTCGGCAGCGTGCAGAACGGCGTGTATCGATTCCCCCTGGTGACGAAATCGCAGTGGATCTCATCGGCCAGCACCACCACCCTGCGCCGGGCGCAAATCTCGCCGACTCTCGCCAGATCCTCCGCGGACCAGCAGTTGCCCGTCGGATTTTGCGGATTGCACAGAATCAGGGTGTTGGTGTCGTGGCTGATGCGCCGCTCCAGATCCTCGAAGTCGATGGAGTAGCGCCCGCCGGCGAGCTTCAACGGACTCTCTTCCGGCTTGCATCCCACGAAAGAAATGTCGCCGTAGAAACCGTCGTAGGTGGGCGTCAGCAGCAGCACTTTGCTTCCCGGCGGCGAGAACGTCCGCAGCGCGCTGATCAGGCCCGGGTGGACGCCGTCGGTCAGCAGCATCAGCGCGGGATCGATTTCGATGCCATAGCGCCGCTTGTTCCACGCGACGATGCCCGCGGCATGCGACTCCGGCATGTCCAGGTATCCCCAGCATTCGTGCTGGACGCGCGCGGAGAGAGCCCTGGTAATGGCCGGCGCGCAGCGGAAATCCATGTCCGCGATGCCCATGCCCACCAGCACGTTCTCCTTGCCGTACAGCCTCGCCTGCCGGTCGTATTTGACCGAGTCCGTGCCGAAGCGGTTATAGGGAGTATCGAAATCGAAGCGCCCGCTTGCCGGTTCCTCGCTGGCGGAAACCATGCCGGCCGCTCCGGCCAGTGCGGTTACTTGAGCGCTCCGAAGGAACGCTCTGCGATTCAGGCCATCGCTCTGTCGCATCAGGTGCTCCCCCTTTCAGAAGATGCAAACCCGTTCCACGATTCGCGAATCAGTATACCTCGTACCTTTGTCCACCGCCAGATCGATCGGCTACACTTGGACCGATAAAGCCGTGAGCAACATCCCCCTGTTCAAGAGCCTGCCGCTAATGTTTCGCAACGTCATGTACAACCTGCGGGGCGGCTTCTTGATTCGCCCGCTTGCAATCGCTTTAGCGCTGGGATGCGCGGGCGCGCTCCTGTCGTGGCTGGAAGAGGAGTTTCCCTCGGTCAGCGGCTGGGTGCCCATCGTCCTGTTCCCCACTCACGCCGACCCGCAGGTGGCGCAGGTCATTCTGACCGGTATCGCAGCCTCCATCATGACCGTGGTGTCGATTGTGTTCGCAATCCTGCTGATGACGCTCACCCTGGCATCCATGCAGTTTTCGCCGCGCATCATCGTCAGCTTTTCCAGGGACCGCGTGACCCAATGGACGCTGGGCATCTTCCTGGGCACGTTCTCCTATTGCATGGCCGCGCTTCCCGCGGCGCGATCGCTGCCTCGGCCCTTCGCGCCCGTGGTGACGGTCCTGGGAGCGATGCTGTTGGCGCTGGTCTGCGTTGGCTTGCTCCTGTTCTTCATTCACCACATATCGCGGGCAATCAGCGTCAACCACATCGTCGACAGAATCGCGACGGAAACCGAAGCCATGATCGATGAGTTGATGCCGGCGCCGCGCCGCCTGCCGCGTTGGAATCATGAGGAGCCGCTTAGCCCCAGCCCCGCCGAGACGGCCGTTTCGAGCGACAGGTCGGGTTACATTCGCTTCATCGATACCCGTCGCCTGGTGGCCATTGCGAAGCATTACCACGTCAGCATCCGTGTTCTGCGCCGCGTCGGGCACTTCGTCCCGTCTGGAATACCGGTGATGATGGTCGCAAAAGGCGACCGTCTCCTTCCGGAAGCTGTCTCCGAATTGCTCGCGGTGTTCGACTTCGGTCCAACCAGAACATTGCAACAGGATGTGGAGTTTGGCGTTCTCCAGATCGTTGATATTGCCTTGAAGGCGATTTCACCGGCGGTGAACGATCCGTCCACGGCGATTACTTGTGTGGATCAATTGAGTCGTATCCTGATCCGCTTCGCGTCCCGGGAGACTCCGGAGGAATTGCTCTACGATCCGCCGGGAGTGGTCCGCGCTTATATTGGATGGGTCCGTTTCGAACGCTTGCTCGACGCCGCCTTCGAACAGATTCGCATGTATTCGAAAGCGGACGTTGCCGTGAGCCTGCGTTTGCTGCGCGCCCTCGGTGACATTGCCGTCACCACGGATGATCCGGAATTCCGCCGGGCGCTCCTCGAGCGCGCCAATCGGGTTATCGTCGGATGCGCCGAAAGACTCAGCGAAGAAGAACTCAGGGAATTGCGTGCCCGCCAGTACGCGATGGGAAACGCCGGACCGTCGCAGAGGTGATCGAAGTGGTTAAGCCTTAAATGGTGGGCGCGACAGGACTCGAACCTGTGACCTCCTGCGTGTGAAGCAGGCGCTCTAACCAACTGAGCTACGCGCCCCTCTGTGACGCTACCGTGGAAGGGCTGTGATGCACTCCGCGTGCCGCACGTATGTCAGTTTAGCACGCCTCCCCGCAGCCGCTCCGAACGCGCCGTTGTTGCATGTGGACGTCGAAATCGGATAGCTTGGTTACTGTAGGTGAGGTGCGAGAGTGGTTGAATCGGGCGGTCTCGAAAACCGTTGAACCTTTGCGGGTTCCGTGGGTTCGAATCCCACCCTCACCGCCATAGTATTTCAGGCTGCGCTTTTTCGCGCAACTTCCAAGGTATAACTCTTAGTCGCGAGCTAAGTGCGGAATTCCTTAACGACGGTGCGGAAAAATCTATGCCCGCCGGAACACTCGATGTACAATCTCAAAAGCCCGAACGAACAGAGTTGTTCTTAGACCATTAGAACCAGCTCACGTTCCACAGGACTCTGGCGATCTTCCGGTTATCCGGGAGATACGGGTGTGTGGCGATTCGGTTTTCCAGGAGCTGTCTCGGCGACAGTTCTCTGGTCGACGAAACCCACCATTTTGCCCGTCGCGACACAGAGGACTGAATGAACAAAATTCTCGCGCTCTCTTTTCTTGGACTGCTTATCCCGGCCGCGTACGCGGACCAGGGTGGACTGATCAGTAGCCCGGGTGGCACGCTGGCCGCCATTTCGATCGCGAATCCGCCAGGCACTCTTTCCATCGCTCCTCCCAACCTGACATTTACGTCGACCGATGGGAGCACCATTATCAACGCCATTTTCTCAACCAACAACACGGTGGAATCCTGCTCAGGCGGAGGCAAGGGCGGGCACGTCACTTGCTCCTTTACTTTCACGGGCAGCTTCAGCGGAACTCTCACTGTAAACGGATCCGCGCAGGCCATCAACGGCACCACCACGCAATATTATGGGTCCGGCGGAAACATTCTCGGCGGAATCACGGGATACAACTCGGCCTATACGCCGTTCTACTACACCGACAACGGCGGGCGCATTCTGAGGTCCGACGACCTCAGCGGAGCGAACACCATCGAATATGGCTCGGGCCAATTTTACGGAACCAGCGGAATTGCCGTGGATGCGGCGGGCCGCATTTACGTCACCGACGCTTACAATGACCGGATCGTCCGAATCGACGACATGAACGGAACCAATCTCACGTCTTTCGGGACCTACGGTTCGGGCGCCGGGCAATTCGATATTCCGCAGAGCATCAGTGTCGATCCTTCCGGGCACATCTGGGTACTGGATAACGGGAATGGCCGCCTGGTGCGCATGGACGATATGAACGGAACCAACTGGACCGTCATCGGCACCGGCGGATCGGGAGTTGGCCAATTCGGGTCGATCGCGAGCGCTCCCGCTTTCGACTCGCTCGGCCGGATTTACATCGCGGACCCCGCCAACCGGTGGATCGTTCGTTTCGACGACCTGAGTTTCACCAACTGGACCACGTTGCAGCAGTCTCCGCCGGCCGGGCCGTACATCTATCAATTCGGTCAGCTCTACGGCGTGGCGGTGGATCCCGCCGGCAAGATCTACGTCGCCAGCGATTCCAATATCATTCGCGTCGACGACATGACTGGCGCGAACTGGTCGTCCATCGGCATCGGAACCTTCCCGCCGAAAACCATTGCCGTGGATTCGAGCGGTATGGTTCTGTTGGGGAACGGCTACGAAGCGCAGGTGGTCGATAGCCAGGCCGCCGTTTTGACCTCGAACATCGACGGAGTGATCATGGTCGATGGAGTTTACGCGTGGGTTTACGGCGCTGTTCCGGTCCCGCTGCCCAGTCCGCGGCCGTCGGCAATCAAGTTCATTCCCAACACGCTCACGTTTTCGCAGAACGCCGGCAGTGCGAGCGCGGCTCAAACCGTCACCATCAGCAATTTCGGCGGAAGCCCGTTGAGCGGTCTTGCGGTTTCGACGGCCGGAGCCTTTTCGGAAACCGATAACTGCCCCTCTACTCTGCAAGCCGGAACGTCCTGCACGGTGTCGGTTACCTTCACCCCGTCCGCGCCCGGCGACGCGGCGGGAACGCTCAATATCACCGATAACTCAGGGAATGCGGGCACGTCGCAAACGGTTGCGCTCAACGGCACGGGAACCACTCCCGCGGCGAGCCTGACGCCGGCGTCGCTCTCGTTCTCTTCCACCGTGATCGGCATAACCAGTTCGGCGCGGACCATCACTTTGCAGAGCACCGGCACGGGTCCGCTGCAAGTCTCGACCATTGTGGCCTCCGCTCCCTTTGGCGAGACCGACAACTGCAAGGGGACTCCGATCGCCTCCGGTTCTTCGTGCACCATTTCGGTGACATTTTCACCAGCGGTCAGCGGCAGCGCCAGCGGAAGCGTCATCATCACGGATAACGCGGGAACGCAGAGCGTGCCGCTGAGCGGCAGTGGAGTCGCGCCGGTTACGTTCTCCTCGAACAGTTTGAGCTTCGGAAGCCTGGCGGAAGGGAATACGAGCGCGGCCCGTTCCGTGACGGTGACCAACCGGACCAGCACTGCGTTAAGCGTCGGCGGCATCGCTGCCACCGGACCGTTCGCGATGGTGAGCAACACCTGCGGCGCCAGCATCGCCGCAAACGGCAACTGCAGCGTGGGGGTCACCTTCACGCCAACCGCGCTTGGCGCGGCCACCGGCGCGCTTACCTTTACCGACAGTGCGATCACCAGTCCGCAAGCGGTTACGCTGAGCGGAACCGGCACGGCGCCCGTCACGCTGTCGGCCTCATCCTTGAGCTTCAGCACCACGGCAGTTGGTTCCACCAGTTCGGCCAAATCCGTCACGTTGACGAATAACCAAAGCGGATCGCTTACCTTTTCCGCCATCGCCACCAGCGGACCCTTCGGCATCTCCAGCAACACCTGCGGGGCGAGTGTCGCCGCGGGCGCAACCTGCACCGTTGGGGTGACGTTCACGCCCACAGCTTCCGGCGCCGCGACCGGAGCCCTGACCTTTACCGATAGCGCCGGAAACAGTCCCCAAACCGTGGCGCTCAGCGGCACCGGGAGCAGTTCAAGTGCGCCGGTCACACTTTCGGCGACGTCATTGAATTTGGGAACGGTGGCGGTCGGCAACACCAGTGCGGCAGTGACCGTGACGCTGACCAATCACCAGTCGACGGCGCTGAGCAGTTTGAGCGTCGGAATCAGCGGACCGTTTGCCATCGCCGGCAACACCTGCGGAACCAGCGTCGCCGCCGCGGCCAACTGTACCGTTCAGGTGACGTTTACTCCCACGGCGACGGGCGCCGCCAGCGGCACGCTAACCTTCACTGACAACGCGTCGAACAGTCCCCAGAAGGTGAGCCTGAGCGGCAGCGGCAGTGCCGCCGTGACATTGTCCGCCACGACCTTGAATTTCGGCGTCGTGGCGCTTGGATCGTCCAGTGCCAGCCAATCCGTGACGGTAACGAATGCGAGCGCGGGGGCTGTCGGGGTGACATCGATCGGCGCCACGGGGGATTACGCGACGACTACCACGTGCGGCTCATCGATTGCCTCCGGCGGCAATTGCAGCGTCTCCGTCACCTTCACGCCATCCGTTGCGGGCACCAGGGCAGGTTCGCTCACCATTGCTCTTTCGACCGGCGCGCAAACCGTCTCCCTGACCGGCATGGGCTCCAGTTCATCCGCCACCGGAGTGTTGAGCTTTTCGCCGTCCGCGGTGACGTTCAACAACGGCTATACGATCGGCGACAACCCCAGCCAGACGGTCACCGTCACCAACAGCAGTTCCTCCGCCGCGGCCATCGCGGGGATCGGCATGAGCGGTGATCCGTCCATCACGCAAAGAAATACCTGTCCCGCCAGTCTGGCGGCCGGCGCCACCTGCAGGATCACGGTGACGTTCAAGCCGGTGGCGTATGGCACCTTTACCAGCACGCTGACGGTTACCGAAGGGAACGGCGCGTTGGATACGGTGTCCGTGACGGGCATGAGCAGCGTGAACAACTAAGCCGGTTACAGAGCCAGGCCAGAATCAGTGCCTCTTCTGTTCGACGGCGCGCCACATCATGTGAAATCCGGCGGGCAGTTGGAAATGCTGCCCGTCGACGAAAAACGTCCCTACTCCGGGGAGATCCGCGGTGTGGATCCGCTCATTCGTCGTCGAGTCCGTCACCCCGGTCAGGTCCGTTACGCTCCGGTTCTTTGACGAGCCCAGGAACCACGTAATTTTCGGCGACGCGTCCACCCGATCGAGCGAGCCGGTGAACACCGCGCGTTTGCGATCGAATTCGATTTCGGTGAACTCCAGTCCGACGATGAAGAAACGCCGCGGCTGGTCGTAGGTTTCCAGACGGCGGATTCGCCCGCGAGCGATCGCGCCGGCCGGAATCACTACATCGCGCTTGCGCCGTACGTCCCCTTCGACGGTAGCCTCAATCGCGTCGCCCTCCTTCGCAGTGGCGGAATCGATCGCTTGATTCAGGCGCAGCGACAGTTGGACGCCGGGCGGAAGTTCGAACTCTTCAAACTTGGCGGACTCGGCCGGCGGCGACGCCTCCGAATTCGCGCCGACCTCAAAGTGGAGTTGCGACTCTGCCTCAAATCCGCGGCACTGGCTGAACTGGATCTCATTCCGATCGCTGCTATCGGACTTCATCCGCAGCACCACTTCCGCGCTCTGCGGCAGCAGGACCTCGGTTCCGCCAATCCGGATCCGCCCGTAATCGACGGTGGAAACTCCCGACACGTAGGGAAGTTCCGGTGGAATGTCGCCGACATGGACATCGAGGCGCAGCAGATCCAGCGTTTCCGGGTCCGCCCAGAAGGAGCCTTGCATCGAAACGCGGTCGATCATGGTTCCGTAGCCGAGGTTCATGCCGCTCGACAGCAGCGGAATAGTGTAATCCCAGCGGAGCGCCGTTCGTCCGCGCAGAGTCGTCTCGCCTTTGTAGGTATATTGGGCATCGCCCAGGAAAATACTGCGGGCATGCAGCGCGAACTCGCCGCTGGAGGTGGTGCCCGCGCCGATCATGTGGCTTATATTCTCATCGAATTTCTTCGAGCCCGGCCACGCATAGAGCTCCTTATTTCCGACGTGCAGAACATCCACGCGCAGCGAATCCTTGAGCCGGAAAATGGACGCTCCGGCGCCCCGCTCCGAACGAAGAATGGTTTCGACGCAGGTGTAATCCGGCAATTTCGCCAGATTGGTCCGCATCTTCGCCTTGATGCGGGATAAGGCCAGCACTTCGCGAGGCAGATCGGTCTGCGCGCCGGCGGCAGCGCTCATCAGGCACGCCAGCAGCGCGATGGCTCTGGTCGCCGTTGCACAAGTCAATGCGCCACGGCTTTCATCACGGCTCCCTTGTACAGCACGAAGCGAACTTTCTCGAGCGCGTGAATATCGGCCAGCGGATCGCCTTCGACCGCGATCAGGTCGCCTTCCATTCCATTCTCCAGCCGCCCGAGCTTGTCCAGGCCGAGCAGCGCCGCTCCGCGAACGGTGCCGGATTCGAGCGCCTGGCGCGGCGTCATGCCGTACTTCACATCGGTCACCAGTTCATCCAGCACGGTGGTGCCGCCGGGGCTGTAGAACGTATCCGAGCCAGCGGCCATCGGGACGTTGTTCTTCAGCGCCAGCGCGAAGCTCGCGAAATGCGACTTCGCCAGTTTGCTCGCCTTGGTGATCATCACCTGCGGCAGATGCTGGCGCTCGCCGAAAGTCTGAAAGGTATCGACCACGTTCAGCGTCGGCACCAGGGTCGCGCCGTGTTTCTTGATCGACTCCACCGCTTCCTGATTGAGTTCGGAGCCATGCTCAATGGAATCGACGCCGGCGGTCAGCGCGTCCAGAATGGTGCGGAGATTTTCGGCGTGCGCGGCGACTTTCAAATGATGCATGTGCGCTTCTTCCACCGCGACCTTCATTTCCTCGAGCGAAAGATGCTCGTCGGTGGGTGAATCGAGCAGCGATCCGACCCCGCCCGATGCCAGCAGCTTGATGACGCCCGCGCCGTACTTGATCTGTAACTGGACCGCTTTTTCCGCGTCCGCCGGCGAGCTGACGAAGCCGTGCAGCGGCGTGTAGAGATCGGCGAGCGGCATGGTGTACGGCAGGATCACGTGGTCGCCGTGCCCGCCGGGAATGGTCAAAGCGTGCGCCGCGGGAATCACGTGCGGTCCGGGGATGGTGCCGTCGTCGATCGCATCCCGCAGCGCCACGTCGACGAAATCCGCGCTGCCCAGCACGCGCATCGCGCTGACGCCGGATTCGACGGCATAGCGCATGGCTTGCGCCGCCTTTAACGCCGCATAAGCAGGCGAAGGTGTCTGCAACAGGCCGCCGGTCCACAGATGACAATGCGCATCGACGATGGACGGCAGCACGGTATACGCGCTGAGATCGACTTGGCGCGCGCCAGCCGGCATCGGCACATTCGCACCGGCGGCGGTGACCACGCCATCGGTGATGACGATGGTTCCAGGCGCGATGGCCGGCTTGGTCGCATCGACGATCAACCGGCCTGCCCTTATATAGAGCACTTCAGCGGAAACGGCGGACTGGAGCGCGATCGCGAGCACGGCGGCGAGCCAACGGCGAGTCATTGGCTCAATCTATCAGATTCGTCCCGGCAGGTTCGCCTCGCCTCTTTCTGAGGATTCTGGGCAGCAGGATGAGCGTGGCTCCATAGAACAGCAGCGATACCACCAGCGTCATCGTGTTCTCGCGCGAGAAATCGCGGAACAGGATCTTTGCGGCGGCGAGCGTCATGGCGGCATACATCAGCCAGGTGAGCTCGGGCTTTCGCCAGCGGGCTCCGCTCCAGGCGAGCAACACGGCGAACAGTAATAGCGCCACTGCTCCCGCACCCTGCGACGCCGCGACGCCTGCCGCCGTCCAGAGAAACGCCGTCGCCACGAATAGAGCGGGCCAGGGATCGGCGGTCCGCGAAAGTTTCAAATAGCAGATTGCCGCTGAAGTCAAGACGATCGCCGCCGCGCGCAGCGGGGACGGCGTGAATCCATCGGCGAACATTTGGGACGCCGTGCTCGCCGCGACTCCGGATACCACTGCCGCCAGCCAGAGGAACGCGGGCGCGTGTATTCTCCCGAAGGCGGTCCAGCAGATTCCGATTGCCGTCGCCGACCATATCGCGATCAGCGGAACGCCGGAAAATAGCAGGAATGCTCCGCCAGTCAGTAGCAGCGCTCCGAACGTCGCGTAGACGTGGCGGTTGCGCGGCGGCGCATTGATACCGATCGCGATCGCATAACAGGCCGCGCCGGCGATGATGGTAAACATTCCGATCGGCAGCGCCGCGCGGGTCAGGTAGAGCGCTCCGCCGACACCCAGAGCGAACGCCGCGCACGTTTGTGCGATCCCGCGGATGGTGAACGTCTGACGCCGGATCAGGGTCCGCCAGACGGCACTGCCGGCGAAGACGGCGAATAACAGCGCCAGGATGGCCATCGTGGCGCGCAAGGAAACCGGCGCGTATCCGTCGGGAAGGCCGCCGCGACGTCCCACCATTACGATCAGAATCAGTACGCCCGCATCCGCGCAGAGCGCCGTGAACCAGTTGGTACGAATGGCCGCGAATTCAGCGCCCGCGCCGATCGCAACCAGTGCCAGCGAAAACGGCAGAAGATCGTGAGTCGCCGTCATGAGCGCGAGGGCGATCGCCGCGCCCGCCGTTGACGACCACAATGCGACCCGCGGAATCCTGATTGCCGCGAGCCCGAACACGGCGGCCAGTCCCGCGGCGGTCCACGTCGATAAGGCGTTGAGGCGTACGGTCGCTTCCCACAACAGCGGCGTGAAAATGATCACCGCGCTCAGTGCATTGATCGTCGCGACCAGATTTCCTTTGGCCCTGGCGCCGTGCCACAGCCAGAATCCCGCGTATAGAATGCCGGCGGCGACGCCGACGGTCGCCGGCCAGAGGCTCATCTCCGTCAGCGCCCGCAGCAGATATGCGCCCGCGATTGCCAGCAGCGCGCGGCCGATCGCCGGAACGGTGTCGGAGGAAACGTGTAATTCGGGAACGGCGATGGCGGGAGCTTCGGCAACAGGCCGCGGCGGATGATGTTCCAGCGCGGAAACACGGGTCCGCAGATCGCAGACCTCCTGCAGCAGTTCGCGAAACTCCTCGCGAGAGACGTCCGGCTTCGAGCTTACGGGAGACGCGTCCATACGCCTCCTTCCTCAATGCAGGAACCCAGCGTCTAGACTGGCTGATGTTCTTCCCAGGGCGGCAGCAGTTTCAGAAGAACCCACAGGATACCCAGCGGAAGGAGCAGCAGCACGATGGCCGGCAGCAATCCTTCGCGCGTGGCGAATTCCATCTTATAAGTGGTATATCCCAGGAAGCTCTTCGAAAAAAGCTGACCGCCGATGACCACGTTCCAGCGCATGGCGAAGATCCCGATCATGGTCAGCGAGGCCGCGACGGTATACATCGCGCGGCGCACGCCTTCGCTCAGTTTCTTCACCTGCGTGATTGCGAGCAGCGTCAGCGGGACCAGTGTCCCGATGAGAATCTGCACTACGATATGCGAGAAATAAAGCCGCGTATGCACCATGAAATCGAGCGACCGGAAGGATTCGTCCGATTCATAAATCCGATGCACCAGGTCCAGCATTTCGAGCGAAAAGTCGATCACGAAGACGTAGAACAGGTATTTTGCGATCGCGTCCAGGCACGTAATTTCCACCTTGTGGCCGCTCAGGCGGTTCACCACCTGATACACCAGCATCACCACGGCGATTCCGGACACCATTGCCGAGAAGATGAACACCACCGGCATCAGCGGACTGGACCACCACGGGTTCGCCTTCACCGATCCGAAAATGAATCCGACGTAGCCATGCAGCAGGAAGGCCGACGGAATGCCGATCACAGTCACGATCCAGCCCACTTTATCGTCGATGCGCAGCGACGCTTCGCTGATATTTTGCGATCCCAGCGTCAGAATTTTGTAGATCCATTTCACCGGACCCGTGGTGCTGCGCGACTTCAGCACGATATCCTTGCGGAAATCGAGCCAGATTTCCATCAGCAGGACCACCAGCAAGTACCACAGATAGACGAAGCCGAACATCGCCATGGCCGACGTTTTGTGCGGCGTCAGGTACATTTCAAAGGATCGCTCGGGATGCCCCAGGTGCAATTGCAGCGGCAGCGGAGCCACCAGCAGGAACGCGAGCGCGGTCAGCAGCGCAAGCCGGTAGGTCGGCTGCACGTCCTTCACTTTGAAGACGCGCGCCAGCGACGCGAGAATGAACGCGCCCGCCACCAGGCCGGTGATGTATGGATACAGAACGATGAGGATGCTCCATTGCAGCTCCACTTCGTTCGGAAACATGAAGCCGTCGACGCCTGGCATAATCTACCTCACCGCTCCGTCCATGTCTTTGTAGAACACCTTCGCGCCGGTCGCCAGATGCGGCTTAAGCACCTCCACGTGGTTCTCGCGCAAAAACTGATGCACGGGATCCTGCGGATTCTTCAGGTCCGCCAGCTTGCGCGCCCCGGTGGGACAGACTTCGGCGCACGCCGTGGTGAGCCCTTTGGTGATCCGGTGATAGCACAGCGTGCACTTATCGACCACGTTCTTTCGCGGATCCAGGAACCGGCAGCCGTACGGGCAGGCCTGGATGCAGTAGCGGCAGCCGACGCAATATTTCTGATCCACCAGCACCACGCCATCGGGAGATTCGAAGGTCGCGCCCACGGGACAGGCCTGCACGCACGGCGAATCGGCACAATGATTGCAAAGTTTCGGGACGAAGAAGCTTTTCGCGTCGGGACGATTCAAGAGCGGGAAGCCGTTCATGCCGCCGTTCGGGGAATCGACCTCGGGCCGCTCCATGTCGTCGTCTTTAACGTAATATCGCTCCACCCAGGTCCGGAAATAGCCGTCCGGAACGCCGTTTTCGGCGGCGCACGCCTTCACGCAGTTGCCGCAGCCGATGCACTTGCCGATGTCGATGGTCATGCCCCACCAATGCTCGGCGGCTTTGTACTTGTCGGCCTGCGCGTCCGGGACCGGCTCTCCGTTCATAGTCCGCAGCGCGACGCTGGCGGCTCCGGAAAGAATGATGAACTTGCCGAGGTCCAGCAGCACCTCGCGGCGATTCACGGATTGTGTTTCTTCGCTCATCCGGTGTTTTGTCCTCAGAGTTTCGGCGAGTGCGGCTTGTGGCAGTCCCCGCACGATATGCCGCCGGAATGTTCCTTCGAAACCACCTGCGGAAATGTTTTCGGTTTGGCTGGATTCGCCTCGTGACAACGCACGCACAACGTGGCCGGATCAGGCTTCATCGCGTGATTCGTCATCGGATCGTCGGTATGCGCCGCGGTCGGGCCATGGCAGGCCTCGCAGGCGACGCCGGCGTGGCTGCCCGCGCTTTTCACTTTTACGACGTCGTCATGGCAGCTCTCGCACAGAGCTTTTCCGCCGAAAGAGACCGGCCTTGCGCGAATCTCGTCGAGCGCGGCGGCGCGATAGTGGCCGTACTTCCCGAAACTCGCGGGCACAATCGCATGCCGAATCGCCAGGAAGACCAAAACGCCGGCCGCCAGCACCACGGCCATTCTGACCAGATGTTCGGACTCCTTGAAGAAGTTCCGCATAGCTGACAGCTACTAATGCAGTTGCAGGACCAATGTGATTCTCTTGCGTTTCCAGAACTTAGGCACGGGCGACTCGCACGCCGCATCGTGCGAATCCGCGCAAAGTGCGCGGAAAAGCCCAAGGAAATGATGAGAATCCGCGGTCAGTTGGGTTAGCCTGCGGCTCAGGCGGCTACGTACAACGGCATATTGATCACCGCGATCTTCGGATTGCCCTTGAAGTACAACATGGTCTTCAACGCTGCGGCGCGCTGGTTGTGCAGCGCGTGATAATACCAGCGCCGCTCCACCACCTCCGGAATCAGCACCGCGATCTGCCGGTCCGGCTGCTTGCGCGAAAGCTCCAGCACGTAATCGACAATCGGATTGATCACGAAGCGGTACGGCGACTGGATCACGACCAGCTTCGGCGCGATCATCCCCAGCTCGGTGACCGGAGCTTCCACGTATCCGTGCCACTGTTGCGCCAGGTAATCGTTCTGTTCGCCGGAGACGATGTGCACCGCGATCACGTCGGGCGACAGGTTCAGCGCGAAGGTCAGCCCGCGCTGCGCGACTTTGCTCCAGCGATCGATGGGCACCACCACCAGCGGCGCGCGGAACGCGGTCAGCGACAGTGGAGACTGGCAGGCGATCTCAGTGCTCATGTGATGGTATTGCCTCCTGACCGCGACCATCACCAGGACCAAGGCCGGCATCAGCACCAGCGTGATCCAGGCTCCTTCGGCGAACTTCGCCACCAGCACCACGAGGACCGTAATCCCCGTGGCCAGCGCGCCCGCGCCGTTGACCAGCTTGCTTTGAAAAGCCTTCGGTCCGCCGGTGCGTCTCCAATGCGACACCATGCCCGCTTGCGAAAGGGTGAACGCCAGGAAAGCGCCCACCGCGAACAACGGGATCAGACGATCGGTGATACCGCCAAAGATCACCAGCAGCAGCGCGGCAAAGCCGGACAGCACGTAAATCCCCTGGGAGTACACCAGGCGCCGTCCGCGCGATCCGAACGATCGCGGAAGGAATCCATCCTGCGAAATCACCCGGCACAGTCGTGGAAAATCGGCGAACGCCGTGTTCGCGGATAACGCCAGCACCAGAAGAATCGCGCCGATACTCAGGTAATAGAAAATGCCGCGTCCGGTGACCGCCGCCAGCAGCATGGACAGGACGCTCTCATATCCTGCCTGTCCCGGAACGGTAGCGGCGATTCCGTAGGCACGCACCAGATACGCGATGCCCGCCAGCATCACGATCAGCAGCCCGATGATGATGGTCAACGTCCGCTGCGCGTTTTTCGCCGTCGGCTCTCGAAACGCCTTGACTCCGTTGCTGACCGCTTCCACTCCGGTCATCGCGGTGCAGCCGGAGGCGAACGCTTTCAGAAACAGCCATGCCGACGCGGCTTCGGTCGCGGCAAGAGGATGCGGAAGGGCCACCACCGGCAATGGATGTCCGCCATTCAGAAACGCCTTGGCGCATCCGATCGCGATCAGCAGCAGCAAAGCGACGATGAATACATAGGTCGGACCCAGAAAAATCGCGCCGGCTTCGCGCACGCCGCGCAGATTGATGGTGGTGATGACGAAAAGAATCGCCAGGCACAGCAGCAGCGTGTGCGGCTGCAGGCTGGGGATCGCCGAAACCAGAGCGCCTACGCCAGCCGAAATCCCCACCGCGACCACCAGGACGTAATCGATCATCAGCGCCGCGGCCGCCACCAATCCGGGCAGGACTCCCAGATTTTCCCGCGCCACGGTGTACGATCCGCCGCCGCCCGGATACGTCTCGATGGTCTGTCGATAGGAAAAATAGACGATGGTCAGCAGCAGAATAATGCTGATCGAAATGGGAAGGATGGTAGCGACTCCCGCCGCGCCCAGCGGGATCAACAACGTCAGCGCTGCTTCCGGACCATAGGCCGCCGAGCTCAGGGCATCCAGGCCGAAAATCGGAATGCCGGCCGACGGTCCGATGCATTCGCCTCGCTCTTCGGCGCTCGGCAGCGGCTTGCCGAACAGAAAATCAGAGAGGGACATTAGGTTCCCGCATGGGAACCACCAACATAGCTCACTCCTGTCCGACTTCGCGCAAGCGCCGCTCCAGAAAGCGCCGTTCGCTATCGTTGGTCACCAGCGCCAGCGCCCGCCGGTAACTGATCGCGGCCTCTTGCGATGAGCCCATGCGGCGCAGCATGTCCGCGCGCGCCGAATGCAGCAGATGGTATTCGTCGAGCACACCTTCCGACGCCAGTTTATCGATCAAGGCCAGCGCCGCACCCGGTCCCCGGACCATCGCGACGGCCACCGCGCGATTCAGGGCCACGACCGGCGAAGGCTCCAGCCGCTCAAGAACGTCATACAGGCCCAGGATCTGCGGCCAGTCGGTCTGTTCCGCGGTGGGCGCCGCGCAGTGCAGCGCCGCGATGGCTGCCTGCACCGCGAAAGGACCGGCGCCGCCGCGCAGGGCCTCTTCCACCAGCGGCAGCGCCTCGGCGATCTGCCCCTGATTCCACTTGCTCCGGTCCTGCTGATCCAGCACGATCAGATCGCCGGCCTGATCCAGGCGCGCCTCGCGCCGGGCATCGTGGAGCAGCATCAGCGCCAGCAGCCCGGTCACTTCGGACGGCGGCTGCGGCATCAACGCCCGCACCACGCGTCCCAACCGGATCGCCTCGGCGCACAAATCAGTGCGGACCAGCTCGCCGCGAGTGGTGGAGTAGCCTTCGTTGAAGATCAGGTAAATCACCGTCGCCACCGCTTCGATCCGATCCGGCATATCGTTGGTGCCGGGGACAGTGTACGGGATATGCGCATCGCGGATCTTTCGTTTCGCCCTTACCAGCCGCTGCGCCATGGTCGCCGCCGGCACCAGAAAGGCCCGCGCGATTTCGTCCGTCTCCAGGCCTCCCAAGGTCCGCAGCGTCAGCGCGACCTGCGATTCGGGAGCCAGCGCCGGATGACAACAGGTGAAAATCAAACGCAACCGGTCGTCGGGGATTTCGTCCAGATCGTAATCCGGCAGGTCTACGGTCCGGGTCATCTCGGGCGCGTTGGGCAGCACCTGATCCTGGAGCTTGGTCCGGCGCCGGATCGAGTCGATCGCTTTGTGCCGCGCGGTTTGAATGATCCACGCGCGGGGAAACTCCGGCACGCCCGCGTCGCGCCATTGATGCACCGCTGCTGCGAACGCCTCCTGCGCCGCTTCTTCCGCCACTTCGAAGTCGCCCACCATCCGGATCAGCGCCGCCACGATGCGGCCCCAATCGGAGTGGTAGACTTCCTCCACCGCCTTGTCGGCATCCCCGTTCATGCCACGATGGTAAAAAATTGCGGGTAGGATTGTCGATCCACGCCCCGCGGGTTCGATTCATGGATGGAGGTACACATTATGAAGTTCATGATTCTCGTGAAAGCAACCAAGGAGTCGGAAGCCGGTGTTCTGCCGGACCGGAAGCTGTTAGAGGAAATGGGGAAGTTTAATGAGGAGCTCACCAAAGCCGGTGTGATGCTCGCCGGCGAAGGCTTGCAGGCCAGCTCCAAAGGCGCGCGCGTTAAATTCTCCAAAGGAAGCCCCATCGTAACCGATGGACCGTTCGCGGAGACCAAGGAACTGGTCGCCGGCTACTGGATCTGGAAGGTCCAATCGAAACAGGAGGCCATCGACTGGCTGAAGCGCGCTCCCTTTACCAACGAAGAAATCGAAATACGCCAGATATTTGAACCGGAAGACTTCGGTCCCGCCCTGGAGCCCGGCGTCAGAGCGTACGAGCAAAAATTGCGGGATCTGGCGGCTGAAAAAAATAAATAAAAATTTCGGGCGGGTGTCGATTCCGGCATCCGCCAATCGACTTACTAACGAAGGAAAGGCAGGAAACGGAAATGCGCTACATCATGCTGATCTATCTTGAGGAACAGGTCCTCGACGACGCGGCGCGGGAGCACTGCTACATCGAATCGACGGAACTGACGCACCGGCTCGGCGCGAAAGGCCAGTTCGTGGATGCCGCGCCGCTTCATCCGGTATCGACAGCCACCAGCGTGCGCATTCGTGACGGCAGGCGGGTGGTCACCGACGGACCGTTCGCGGAAACTCGCGAACAGCTCGGCGGCTACTTTCTGGTGGACGCCAGGGACCTGGACGAGGCTCTGGAAATCGCCGCGCAAATCCCCGGCGCGCGCTTCGGGACGGTCGAAGTGCGGCCGGTAGTCGACCTCTCCGGATTGGCGGCCAGTCAGACCGCCGGATTGATGGAGGAGAAAACCAAATGAACACTCAAAGGCTTATCGGAAACCGCGTTCTGTGGACCATCCAGGCGCTGCTCGCGGCCATCTTTTTATTCTCGGGCGTTATGAAGCTGGTGCTGCCCATCGAGGCTCTTACGCAGCAGATGGCGCTTCCCGGCCTGTTCCTGCGCTTCCTCGGCGTCGCCGAAGTATGCGGCGCGATCGGCCTGGTGCTGCCCGGCTTGCTCAAAATCGCCGAGGGGCTGACGCCGCTGGCCGCGTCCGGACTGCTGATCATCATGACCGGCGCGACGGTGCTGACCATAACGTCCGTCGGCGTCGTGCCGGCGCTGCTTCCCATCGTGGTGGGCCTGCTGGCCGCTACGGTCGCCTACGGCCGCGGCGTGGCGACGGCGCGAATCGACGTGCCGGATATCAGCTCGATATAAACCAGTTCGATAGAACCATCAGGAGAAACTCCATGCTGATCACCATCGCCATTCTTGCGGTTATCGCGGTCGGTTCGATTCTCGGCTTCGCCGCGACCAAGCCCGCGACGTTCCGGGTCCAGCGGACCCGAAAAATCCAGGCGCCGGCGGAGAAAATTTTTCCGCTCATCGAAGACCTCCACAACTGGACCGAGTGGTCGCCTTACGAGAAGCTGGACGCCCGGTTAAAGAAGACCTATGGCGGTGCGCCCAATGGCAAGGGCGCCGTCTATAGCTGGACCGGGAATCGCAAGGCGGGCGAAGGGCGCATGGAGATCGTGGACGCATCGCCATCGTCGCGGGTGGTGATCAAGCTCGATTTTCTAAAACCGTTTGAAGGTCACAACACCGCGGAGTTCACGCTGGAGCCTGACGGCGGATCGACTAACGTTACCTGGGCGGTCCATGGTCCGCAGCCGTACGGCTTGAAAGTTATGACGACGTTTTTCAGTATGGACCGTCTGATGGGGAAGGAGTTCGAAGCCGGCCTCGCCAATATGAAGGCCGTCGCCGAAGGACGCAATACAACCCAGGAGCCGCGGTCAAAGGGAGCGGTCGACGCCGTATAACAAATAAAGGAGGAGAAAGAGACATGAGTGGAGTTCGCGTATTGGTAGGCACAAAGAAAGGCGCGTTCGTGCTGACTTCCGATGGCAAGCGCCGGAACTGGGATGTCGCCGGGCCGCATTTCGCCGGTTGGGAAATCTACCACGTAAAAGGATCGCCGGTGGATCCCAACCGGCTCTATGCCTCGCAGAGCAGCGGCTGGCATGGGCAGGTGCTCCAGCGTTCGAACGACGGCGGCAAGACCTGGGAGCCGGTGGACAATAAGTTCGTTTACGACGGCGTCGCCGGAACGCATCAGTGGTACGACGGCACGCCGCATCCCTGGGAATTCAAGCGCGTCTGGCATCTGGAGCCTTCTCTCACCGACGCCGAAACCGTATTCGCCGGCGTCGAGGACGCGGCCATGTTCAAATCGACCGACGGCGGAAAATCGTGGAGCGAACTTTCCGGATTGCGCCGCCACGGATCGGGACCGCGCTGGCAGCCGGGCGCGGGCGGCATGTGTCTCCATACCATCGTCATCGATCCGAGTAATCCGAACCGGATGTTCATCGCCATCTCCGCCGCCGGAGCCTTTCGTACCGACGATGGCGGCGTAACCTGGCAGCCCATCAATAAAGGCCTGCATTCCGGTTTTATGCCCGATCCCGACGCCGAGGTGGGCCACTGCGTTCACCGCATCGCGATGCACCGCTCGCGTCCCGGCGTTCTGTTCATGCAGAAACATTGGGATGTGATGCGCAGCGACAATGCCGGCGATTCCTGGCGGGAGATCAGCGGCAATCTGCCCACCGACTTCGGTTTTTGCATCGACGTCCACGCCCATGAGCCCGAAACCATTTACGTGGTCCCCATCAAGAGCGATTCGGAGCATTATCCACCGGACGGCAAATTGCGCGTGTTCCGCAGCCGCGCCGGCGGCAACGAATGGGAAGCGCTGACCAAGGGTCTGCCCCAAAGCGATTGTTATGTGAACGTGCTGCGCGACGCGATGGCGGTCGACTCCCTCGATTCGTGCGGCATCTATTTCGGCACCACCGGCGGCCAGGTGTACGCATCGAGCGATGCCGGCGACAACTGGGCGCCCATCGTGCGCGATCTTCCGGCGGTGCTCTCGGTCGAGGTCCAGACGCTGTCGTGATTCGCGTCGTGCTCCCAGCTCATCTGCGAACGCTGGCGCACGCCGCGAGTGAGGTGCCGCTCGAGGTCGAGGGTCCGGTGACGCAGCGCTCGATCCTCGACGCGCTCGAAAAACGGTATCCCATGTTGTGCGGCACCATTCGCGATCACGTCACGTTGCAGCGCAGGCCGTTCATCCGGTTTTTCGCCTGCGCCGAGGACCTGTCGCATGAGCCGCAGGACGCCGCGCTGCCGGAAGCGGTCGCCTCCGGGGCCGAGCCTTTTCTGATCGTCGGCGCGATCGCCGGCGGCCGTTAAAATTTCTCGAATCCAAACAGGAGTGAACCCATGCAGCTGAATCCCTATCTTCTTTTCAACGGACAATGCGAGGAAGCGTTCAAGTTTTACGCGCAATGTCTGGGCGCCAAGATTATCGCCATGACGCCGCACGCCGGAACGCCGGCGGAACAGCAGACCCCGCCTGAATGGCGCGACAAAATCCTGCACGCGCGGATGGAACTGAACGGAACCGCGCTGATGGGCTCCGACGCGCCGCCACAGCACTATCAGGTTCCCAAGGGATTCTCCGTGTCGCTGATGCTCAAGGATCCTGCCGAGGCTGACCGCATTTTCGCCGCGCTTTCGGAAAACGGCAAGGTCGGGATGCCCATCCAAAAGACCTTCTGGGCCACCCGTTTCGCCATGCTCACCGATCGCTTCGGCATCCCCTGGATGATTAATTGCGAATAGCGCTGCGCCGGGGCGCGAACCGATACAATGGACGTTCCGATGCCCATCGATTGGTTCCCGCTCTGGCTCAGCCTCCGTGTTGCCGTTCTCTCCACCGCGCTCGCTCTCGGCGTGGGATTGTGGATCGCCTACCTGCTGGCCAATCGCCAGTTCCGCGGCAAGGATGTTCTCGACGCCGCAGTCACTTTGCCTCTGGTGCTGCCGCCCACGGTGCTCGGTTACTATCTTCTGGTGCTGATCGGACGCGCCAGTCCCATCGGTCATCTGTGGGAAGAGATCTTCGGCGTCGCCGCTGGTGTTCACGTGGAAAGCGGCGGTGATCGCCGCGCTACTGCACTCGTTTCCCCTGCTGGTGAAATCGGCGCGCGCCGCGCTCGAAAGCGTCGACCGAAGTTATGAGCGCGCCGCGCGAACCTTGGGCGCATCCGAGTGGAAACTGTTCTGGCGCGTGACGCTGCCGCTGGCCTGGCGATCGATTTTCGCCGCCACCGCCCTCGCCTTCGCGCGATCGCTTGGCGAATTCGGAGTGACCTTGATGGTCGCGGGCAATATCCCCGGACGCACCCAGACGCTGGCCGTCGCCATCTATGACGCCGTCGAATCGAGCAACGGCGCGATGGCCCGCACCATGGTGCTGATCATTTCTGCCGTCGCTCTCCTCATTCTGACCATCGCCAACCGTCTGGGACCGCGATGATCCACGCCCGGCTGCGCAAAACATTTCCCGCCCGTCCTGATTCGGCGGAATTTTCGCTCGACGTGGAATTTCACGCGGCTTCCGGCGTCACCGTTCTGTTTGGGCCCAGCGGATCCGGCAAGACCCTAACGCTCGATTCGATCGCCGGATTCGCTCGTCCCGACGAAGGCCGCATCCTGATCGACGACCAGATCCTGTTCGACGGCGCTGCCGGCGTGCATCTTCCGCCGCAGGCCCGCAACTGCGGATACGTGTTCCAGAATTACGCGCTGTTTCCGCACATGACCCTGCGCGAGAATCTCCAGTTCGCCGCCGAACGCCGCCCCCGCCTGGAGCGCCATCGCCGGGTGAATGAAATGCTGGATCGCTTCAAGATCGCCGACGCCGCCGGTCGCAGGCCGCACCAGGTTTCCGGAGGCCAGCGCCAGCGCTGCTCCATCGCGCGCGCCTTGATCGGCGAGCCTAAGGTGCTGCTGCTCGACGAACCCGCGCAAGGCCTCGACGCGCCGCTGCGGGTCGAGTTGTACGAAATCCTCCGCCAGGTTCGCGTCGATTTCAAAACGCCCGTCCTTCTGGTGACCCATGACCTGGAGGAGTGTTTCGAGCTCGGCGATGAAATGCTGGCCATGCACGGCGGCCGCATCATCCAGAGCGGATCGCCGCGCAAGGTTCTGGACCAGCCGGCAAGTGTGGAGGTCGCGCATCTGCTCGGCCGCTTCAATCTGATCCCGGGCGAAATTCGCACGCTCGATCCCGGCCGCAATTTGAGCCGCCTTAAAATCGGCGAATTCGAATTGGACGGCCCTTATTTCCCCGGCAAGTTGAAAGGCGACCGCGTCACCGTCTGCGTTCGTCCCGAACAGTTGAAAGCGGCGCCGCGCAACGGCGTCAGCGTTCCGAACCAGATTCCCGCGGAACTGAAACGCGCGGTCGAGAAATCGCAATCCGTGCGCCTGGAATTTTCCGGCGGCATCGACGTCGAAATGCCCCGCGCCGAATACGAATCTCAGCGCGAGACGGAACAATGGGCGGTCGAGTTTCCGCGCGAATCGCTTAGGGTTCTATAGCCGCCAGCCCGGCACTTTTCAGCGACGCATTCAGCGCCGGAACGTCTTTGGTCTTCACTGCATTCCACTTCGCCAGCTCCGCATCGAGGGACTTGCGCAGCTCACTTGCCGCCGCCGTCGCCTGCGTGGTCGGCGCGCGATCCGATTCCGCGACGATTTCGAAAATCTGCGAAAGCTCGCCGTTCAAGCGTGATAAATTGCCGCCGCCTTCCCCGCCGCCACGGCCGCCGCGTCCTCCTCCGCCCGCTCCTTCGATCGCCGCGAGTTTCTGATCCAGGTCCGCGATCCCGTTCGCGACCGCCGCTCCGTTTTCGCGCCGCTGGCGAAGCTGGTCGCGAACCTTGCGGATCTGCTCGATCGCCGCGTAATCCTCATTCATCGCCGACCACAATTTCGTTGCCAGCGTGGACTGTTCCATCAGTCCGGTCACGCCTGTTTTGTTGCGAGGATCCATCTTTACCGTCAACAGTTGCGTGTACGTCTTGCCGTCGACCGTGAGCTTCACGGTGTAGATGCCCGGCATCACCCACGGGCCCAGCGGATAGCGCGGCGTGTCGTGATAAATCGCCGAGCTGGGATAGTTGTGCGCCAGCGCATCCGGCGGCCGCAAGCGCAAATCCCACACCCAGCGATGCATCCCCGCCTCGGCGGAGAGCCGCTTCGGCATCCGCACCCAGTACGTTGGAATGTTCAACTCCTTGGCGTCGACCGGCTCCAGCTTATCGTTACTTGAATATTTGCGAATGGATTTTCCGGCGTGATCGAACACCTCCACCGTCACCGGACCCGACGGCTTCTCGCTCAGATAGTAATCGAGGATCGCGCCATCCGGCGGATTCTGGCCCGCCGGCACCTCCGGCGTCAGCGGAGTATCCGTGGCCCGGTCGCGGACCACGCGATACGAAACCTCGGGTTTGAATAATTCCGTGGTGAGCTCCGCCTTCATCTGGCGCAGTGGTGTAATGTCGTCCAGAATCCAGAACGACCGCCCGTGCGTGCCGATCACCAGATCGTCGTCGTGAATCACCAGATCGCGAATCGACGTCGCGGGCATGTTTTGCTTCAGCGACTGCCAGTGGTCGCCGTCGTCGAAGGAAACATAAACGGCGCGTTCTGTTCCGGCGAAAAGCAACCCCTTTCGCACTGGATCTTCGCGCACCACGTTGACCACCTCGTTATCCGGAATCCCCTCGACGGTTTCTTTCCACGATTTGCCGCCGTCGTGGGTGCGATAGATATGCGGATGCAAATCGTCCAGACGGAACCGGTTGATGGCGGCGTAAACCGTATCGTTATCGAAGTACGACGCATCGAGCTGCGATACTTTGCTCCACGCCGTCAAGCCGGGCGGTGTGATATTTTTCCAGTGCGCGCCGCCGTCGCGGGTGATGTGAATCAACCCGTCGTCGGTCCCGACCCAAATAGTATTGACGTCCTTGCGCGACGGAGCGATCGAGTAAATCACGCCGCGATGCTTGCCTTTTTCCGGATCGTATTGCGCGAAAATCCCCATGCTGGCGGGCGTCTCGTACGTCTCGCGCGTCAGGTCGGGACTGATCACCTGCCAGCTATGGCCGCCGTTGATGGTCTTGAACATGACGTTCGCGGCGAGATACAGCACATGCGGATCGACCGTCGAAAAAATCATCGGCATGGTGCGCACGGAGCGGTATTTTCCGCCGCGCAGCGCCTCCGGCGAAATATTCTGCCGGTCCGCCGTGGTCTGATTGAATCGTGTCGCCTTCCCGCCATAAATGATATTCGGATCCAGCGGATCGGGCGCGACATAGCCATACTCTTCGACACCGACCGGATGCCAGTCGCGAAATGTGATCTCTCCATCATTGCCGCGGCTCGCAATCGCAATGGACCCGCTCTCCTGCTGTCCGCCGTAGACCCAATACGGAAACCGATTATCGGTGATCACGTGATAGAACTGCGCGGTCGGCTGGTTGTACCAACTGCTCCAGGTCTTACCGCCGTTGACCGATATCGTCGCGCCTTGGTCGACGCCCAAAGCGATAATGTCGGGATTGGTCGGATTGATCCAGATCGATTGATAATCGTCGCCGCCCGGCGCGCCCTTGATCGCCGTGAAGCTCTCGCCTCCGTTGGTGGATTTATAAGTGGACGTGTTAGCCGCGTACACCACATCGGGATTCCGCGGATCCACTTTGATGGAACTGGTATCGCCGCCGCGCCCCACTACGCGAGCTTCATCGCTGACGCGCTGCCAGTTCTCGCCGCCGTCCTCGGAACGATAGAATCCGCCGCCGGTGCGCGCCTCTACTCGCGCATACACCCGACGCGGATTACTCGGCGCGATCGCCATGCTCATCGGACCCAGGCCGTCTTCAAACGTCGGCAGCCCGAGGATCAGTTGCCTCCAGTTGTTGCCTCCGTCGGTGGAAACATACAGCCCGCTGCCCGGGCCGTTCGCGCTCGACTCCCAGGGATACTGCCGCGCCGCCCACAAGACCGCATAGACCTTGCGCGGATTCGATGGATCGAACATCACATCGCGCGCGCCGGTGTTTTCATCCTTATAAAGGACCTTGGTCCACGTCGCGCCGCCGTCCATCGACCGGAACACGCCGCGCTCTTCGTTCGGCCCGTAAGGATGCCCCAGCACCGCCGCGAACACGCGATTGGGATCGTGCGGATCGATGGCGATGCCGCTGATCTGCTGCCCGTCGCGCAGGCCGAGATGCTTCCAGGTCTTGCCCGCGTCGGTCGATTTGTAAATCCCGTCGCCGGTCGATAAATCCGGCCGTTGCAGTCCCTCGCCGCTGCCCACGTAGACGATATTGGGATTGGACGGCGCCACGGCGACCACGCCGATGGAGCCGGTGGGTTGATCGTCGAAAACCGGCTGCCAGGTTTGCCCGAAGTCGGTCGACTTCCAAACTCCGCCGTCGTTCACGCCCATGTAAAACACATTGGGCTCGCTCGGCACGCCGACCACCGACGGCGTCCGTCCACCGCGAAACGGCCCGATCATCCGATACTTCATTTCGGCGAAATGGTTTTCGGGGATCGCTTGAGCGGAAGCGATGCTCACAGCAATCAGGAACAACGCGAATCGGCGCATAGGTACATAGTATCGGCTCTGCCTCCACTTCGCGTTAATCATGATGTAGACCTCCCTGCATTCGACTCGCTATCCTGTTCTGGTGGTCTCATCCGCGGACGTAGTCATCATCGGAGGCGGCATTGTCGGCTCCAGCATCGCTTATCATCTGACCCAAGCCGGCTGTCGAAACGTGGTGATCCTCGAACGCGAAACGCACCAGGGCAAAGGTTCCACCGGAAAGAGCATGGGAGGCGTGCGCGCCCAGTTTTCCACCGAATCGAGCATCAGGATGTCGCTCTATTCGATCCCCTTTTTTCGCGATTTCGAGCGCAATCTGGGCCATCCGTCCGGCTATCGCCCGCAAGGCTATCTGTTCCTGGGGACCGAAGAGCGACACATGAGTTACCTGCGCGCGAACAATCAGCTTCAGGTGGCCACGGGACTCAAGGAAGCGATCATCGTCACGCGCGAGGACATCGTCAAACTGGTCCCGCAGCTTCGCGCCGACGATATCATCGGCGGCACGTTCTGTCCCATTGACGGCTTTGTCGATCCCTACAGCGTCATGACCGGCTTCACGCTGCGCGCCGTCGATCAGGGCGCCACGGTGGAGCGCGAAGCGCCGGTCACCGCGATCGACGTCGATGCGAAAGGCGTCGCCGCGGTCCACACACCGAAGGGTAAAATTTCGACGCGCATTGTCGTGAACGCCAACGGCGCCTGGTCCGCCGAGACCGCGAAGATGGCCGGCCTCGATCTTCCGGTCGAGCCGTTGCGTCGCATGCTGGTGCCCACCGAGCCGTTCGATAAAATCTCCCACGACGCGCCCATGACCGTGGATCTTTCCACCGGCTGGCACTTCCGTCCCGAAGGCCTGGGATTCCTGATGGCCTGGGCCGACCCGGAGGAGAAATCGAGCTTCAATACCAATTTCGATCGCGCGTTCATCGAAAAGATTCTGACGCGCGGCGTCCATCGCGTGCCGGTACTCGAAGAGGTGGAAGTGAATCCGTCGCGCGCTTGGGCGGGCCTGTATGAAATGACGCCCGATCATCATCCGATTCTCGGCGCGGCGCCCGGCATCGGCGGATTTTTTCTGGCCAGCGGCTTCAGCGGACATGGAGTCATGCACTCGCCGGCGACCGGGAAAATTCTCGCCGGCCTCATCCTGAACGGCTCCACCGATCTGATCGATGCGAAGCTGCTGGACTATAATCGTTTTTCCGAGGGCCGCGAAATTCACGAATCGGCCGTTTTCTAAATCATGTCTATCCTACAAGGTGTTTTTTCTGTTCTCCCCACTCCGTTTCACGACGATGGATCGCTCGACATGCCCAGCATGCGGCGCGTGGTGGATCGTTTTATCGCCGACGGCGTCAGCGGACTGACAGCGCTCGGCGTCACCGGCGAAGTAGCGCGCCTGACGGAAGCGGAACGCCAGACCGTTCTCGAAACGGTGGTCGATCAGGCGAAGGGCCGCGTGCCGATCGTCGCCGGCACCAGCGCCGACGGCCTGCATCCGTGCATCGAGTACACCAAGGCGGCCAAAGCCGCCGGCGCCGCGGCCGTGATGATCAGCCCTCCGCGCCTGGCCAAGCTCAACTCGGAAGCCGTGGTGCGGCACTACAGCTCCGTCACGGCCGCCGTGGATATCGAAATCGTGGTGCAGGATTTTCCGCCGATCTCAGGCTTCACCATGGAGCCGGCCCTGCTTGCGCGCATCGCCCGCGAAATCCCGCGCGCCCGGACCATCAAGCTGGAAGATCCGCCGACGCCTTTCAAAACGTCGCGCATTCTGGAAGCGAGCAAGGATACGCCCATCAGGATTTTCGGCGGGCTAGGCGGCGTCTTCCTGCTCGAAGAACTCATCGCCGGAGCCACCGGCGCGATGACCGGGTTTGCGTTCCCCGCGATTCTGGTGGCCATCATCAACGCCTATCACGGCGGCGATCGCGATCGCGCCGCGGATATTTTTTATCGCAATGTTCCGCTGATGCGCTTCGAATTTCAGGAAGGCATCGGGCAGGCCATTCGCAAGGAAGTGTTGAAGCGGCGAGGCCTGCTAGAGAGCGCGGCGCTGCGCGCGCCCGGCGCCAAACTCGACGCCGCCACCCTCGCGTCCCTGGACCGCGTACTCAACTGGATCGAACAGAATCGGAGCTCAGAATGCATCTCGGCTTAACGAATAAAGTGGCGATGGTCGCCGGCGCGAGCCGCGGCCTGGGATTCGCGGTCGCCAGAACGCTGGCCGCGGAAGGCGCGCTGGTGTCGATGTCGTCGCGCAACGCGGACGCGATCTCGGCCGCCGCGCAGCGCATTCAGAAAGACACCGGCGGCGTCGTGCTGGCCGTCGCCTGCGATGTGCAGTCGCCCAAGGATATCGCCCATTGGCATCAGGCGACGCTCGATCGCTTCGAAGGAGTCGATCTCCTATACACCAATTCCGGCGGCCCGCCGCCCGGCTCGACGCTGAGCTTCGACGACGCCGCCTGGCAGCGCGCCTTTGAGCTGCTGGTGTTGAGCGCGGTGCGTATGATCCGCCTCGCGGTGCCTTCCATGACCATGCGCGGCGGAGGCTCCATCATCCTGCCGACCTCATCGTCCGTGAAGGAGCCCATCGCGAACCTTGCTCTGTCGAATATTCTGCGCGGCGCGGTCTCGTCATTATCGAAAACGCTGGCCATCGAGCTGGCGTCGAAGAAGGTCCGCGTCAATCAACTTATCCCTGGACGCATCGACACCGATCGCGTGCGCGAACTGGATGAAGCCGGCAGCAAGCGCGCCGGCATCACCGTCGAGGAGCAGCAGCAAAAGATGGCGGCGGCGATCCCGCTGGGACGCTACGGCGACGCGGGTGAGTTCGCCAACGCCGCCGCGTTTCTGTTCTCCGATGCCGCGTCCTATATCACCGGCGCGACACTGCAAGTCGACGGCGGTATGCTCCACGGCGTCGTCTAAATGAGATTCTCCAGCATGATCACCGCGGTCGACGCGCACGCCTGTGGCGAGCCCGGCCGCGTTATCACCGGCGGTGTGCTCGACGTTCCCGGTAAAACGATGTTCGAGAAAATGCGCCATCTCGAATCGAACGCCGACCACATCCGCCTGCGCATGCTGCGCGAGCCTCGCGGCTATCCCGCCGCCAACTGCAATCTCATTCTGCCGCCCACGCATCCGGACGCCGACGCCGGATTCGTGATCATGGAGCAGGTGGAATACCCGCCGATGTCGGGCACCAACACCATCTGCGTCGTCACGGTTCTGATCGAAACCGGCATGGTGCCCGCCGTCGAACCGATTACGCACCTGAAGCTCGACACGCCCGCTGGATTGGTGTCGATCCAGGCCGAAGTGCGCGACGGTAAAGTGAAGCGCGTCACGTTTCGCAATGTCCCGGCGTTCGCGGCTCATCTCGATGCGAAGATCGAAGTGCCCACGCTCGGCACGGTCACCGTCGACGTCGCCTACGGCGGCATGTTTTACGTCATCGCCGACGCCGAGCCGTTTGGTCTGCGCCTCACGCCCGATGAAGGTCGCGACATCGTGCGCATCGGCGAGATGATAAAAGCCGCGGCGGCCGAGCAACTCCCGGTGACGCACCCGGAAAATCCCGGTATCCACGATGTCACCATCGCGCAGTTATCCGCGCCGCCGTCGAATCCCGCCGCGCATCGCAAGAACGCGGTGGTCGTGTCCACCGGGAAACTCGACTGGTCCAAGCCATCATCATGGACCGGCGCTCTGGATCGCTCGCCCTGCGGCACCGGTACCTGCGCGAAAATGGCGGTGATGCACGCCAAGGGGCAGCTTCCGCTGCATCAGGATTTTGTGCACGAAGGAATTCTGGGCACCACGTTCACCGGACGACTGGTCGCGGCGTCGCGCGGCGGCGATCGCGAGGCGGTGGTGCCGCAACTTTCCGGCCAGGCCTGGATCACCGGGTTTGCGCAATACGTAGTGGATCCGGACGATCCTTTCCCGAACGGGTTCACCGTCGGCGACATTTGGGGGCAAGCATGAATCGCAGGATGTTTATCGTTACCGCCGCGGCGGGCGCCGCGCAACTGAGCCGTGCCCAGTCGGGCTCATCCAAATTTTCGAAGGCGCTACGCGATGTGAAGCCGATGACCAGCGGAATCCAGCCGATCACCGACGAGGAGCGTCGCGGGCGCATCGCCAAAGCTCAGCGCCTGATGGCGGAAAACAAGATCGGCGCGATCGTGATGGAGTCCGGCACCAGCATGTTTTACTTCGCCGGCACGCGCGGCGTCCCAGGCGACCGCTTGTTCGCCCTGATCCTTCCCGCGAAAGGCGAAGGAGTGTTCGTCGTTCCCGAATCAGCGCGCGCATCCACGCACTTGATTGCCGACGTCCGCGCCACCAAATCCGACGCAGAAAGCTACAAGATCGCCGCGCAGTTTTTCAAGGAGCGCGGCATCGGCCGGGTCGGAATCGAGGAGCGCGCGCGATTCGAAATCTTCGATGGTCTGCGCACGCAGGCTCCGTCCGCCGATTTCGTCAGCGCCGACGCCGTCACCGCCGGTTGCCGGATGATCAAGTCGCCCGCCGAGATCGCCTTGATGCAGCGCGCCAACGACATCACCATCGCGGTGTATAAAATCGCGCTCGCGAATCTTGAGGAAGGGATGACGCAGCACGATTTGAGCGCCAACATCGGCGCCGGGTACCACGCTTTCGGCGTCAACGGAAACGCCATGGCCAGCTTCGGAAAATTCACCGCGTATCCCCACGGCAGCATCCAGCCGCAGCAATTGCGCGAAGGCGACATGGTGCTGATCGACGACGGATGCACCGTGGATGGTTATTATTCCGACATCACCCGCACCACCGTTTTCGGTAAGCCGACCGCGCGGCAGCGCGAGATCTGGGCTTTGGAACATAAGGCGCAGGCGGCGGCGTTCGCGGCGGCGAAGGTCGGCGCGCCCTGCGAATCAGTCGATGCGGCGGCGCGAAAAGTGATCACCGACGCCGGCTTCGGACCGGGCTACAAAGTCCCCGGCCTGCCCCATCGAACCGGCCACGGCATCGGTCTCGATGGCCACGAATGGACCAATTTCGTTCGCGGAAATAAAACACCCATCCAGCCCGGCATGTGTTTTTCCGACGAGCCGATGATCGCGAACTACACGGAATTCGGAGTGCGCCTGGAAGATTGCATTCACATCGCCGAGGACGGGCCGAAATTCTTCAGCAAGCCGAGCCCCGCCATCGATCAACCCTTCGGATAAGGATCTGAACATGCCTCAAACTGAAATTTCCGAGAGCACGTATCACGCCCGCATCGCCAAGGCCCAACAGGCGATGAAGGAGTTCGGCCTGGGAGCGATCGTGGTGGAATCCGGTCCGGCCATGCAATATCTGACCGGCGTTCGCTGGGGGCGCAGCGAACGGACTTTCGCCGTCGTGATCCCCGCTAAGGGCGAGCCGGTTTACGTGCTCCCGGGGTTCGAGGAGATGCGCGCACGCGAGCTGATTCAGCCCGGCGCCGACATTCGAGTCTGGCAGGAGGACGAAAGTCCGTACGCGAGAATCGCGCAGGCATTGCACGATCGCGGCGTCTCGTCGGGACGCGTCGGAATGGAAGAGACGCTGCGGTTTTTCATCTTCGACGGAGTCCGCACGCAGGCGCCGAAGCTCGATTATGTCAACGCCGAGCCCGCGCTCAAATCCGCCGGCGTCGATCTAACACCGGCCGCGCGGGGCAAACGATAGAGTTCATTTCACCGGCACGATCACCACCCCCCGGCTCTCCCGTTCCCGGATCGCGGCGTCACGTTTCGCCTGGTCTTCTTTCACCTTGAGCGCGGCGACCTCCGCGGCCGTCGCCAGCCTATGCGACCTCGCGTGAAGCAGCTTCGCCGCCAGCTCCGCGGCCGCTTCCACCAGGCATCCGCCCACCAACCGGGTGACCGCGTTTTCCAGACTCATCAACCAGACATAGTCCGGAAGCTGGCTTTGAATGTCGCGGATCTCCCGCCAATATTGGGCCAGATCGCTCATCCGCGATCTCCCGACAACACCCGTGCGATCTCGTCCGCCGCTCGTTCCTTATCCGCGACGCTCATGCGCGGGTGAATGTCCCCGATGCGGATGCTCGTTTTCCGGCGGCGTCCTTCCATCTCCGACGTAACCGAACGCCGTAATGCCTCGAGCGCCGGTTGATCCAGATCCTTCACCAATTTTTCAAATTGCGCGGACATGCTCATCTTCTTTCCTCCGTTTGGCGGCGCCGATAGGATCGTTCCAGTTGATCCGCGTTTTCCGAAATCTGAACGGCGCAGCGCTTCAGATCGGCCGCATGAGCGATTAGCGCGCCCGCGACGCCTTTCGACAGATCCACGGGCAGCACGATTTCATCGCTCACCGCGTCGCGCATCTTGCCCAGGACTTTTTCCGCGCGATCCTGCGCAAGCCGCTCGATCACCCGCGCCTTGGTCATCAGCGCGTGCGATTCCTCGCGCAGACTGGCGATTTGCGCGAGCGGGATCAGATGCTCCACCATGCGCTCAATCGCGCGCATCGCGTAGCGATTCTGGGTTTCGATCAACGCCAGCTCGCTCAATTTCGCGAATTCCGGTTTGCCGCCCTCCGCCGCGGATTCGATGATGGCGTCCATCGCGACCCGAGCCTTTCGGGCGGCCCGTTCGCGCGCATCCTTGGTATAAGCGCTCAACGAGCGCTCCGCGGTACGCAATCGCGCCAGCTTTCCGATTGCGGTGCGCTGCGCTTCCATGGCGGCGACTACTTCCGCCGTTGCATCGCTTTGGCGGATCGATTCGTCCAGCCGGGCCTGCAAATCCTGTGCGAGTAGCGCTTCGTCGCCCGTCGAAACCGCTTCCACGGTCGGCGTTTGCGCCAGATCAAAGCTCATAGTGTCCTCTGCGCGCAGGATAACCGCGGGCCGCGCACCGCTGCGCCGCGTGCAACTACCAAGGTTTTGAAAATAAGGGAAATCGAATGCTTAAAGAAATGGGTTACGATCTTTTTCGCGGCCGATGGTGGTGTTGGGACCATGGCCCGGAATCACGATCGCGTCCTCGGGGAGAGTCAGCAGCTTCATATGAATGGATTCGAGAATCTGCCGCCCGTCTCCGCCGGGAAGGTCGGTGCGGCCGATGCTGTCGCGAAACAAAGTGTCGCCGGCGATCAGCTTGTTCTCAGCCGGAATCCACAGCGAAATGCTGCCCTGGGTATGGCCCGGAGTTTCGAGCACGTGAAACGCTTCGCCGCCCAGCGTGAGCGAATCGCCTTCGCGAGCCGGGGCGTCGATCTGGGTTCGCGACGGCGTCCGGATACCGAGCCAGCCGGCCTGCATCTCCAGATCGTCATACAAAGCCTGGTCGCGCTCATTCATATAGACCGGCGCGCCGGTGACCGCCTTGAGCTTCGCCGCGCCGCCGATGTGATCGATATGCGCGTGCGTGATCACGATCGCGGTGACCTTCAGCTTATGTTTTTCAAGTACCGCGAGGATCTGATCGATATCGTCTCCGGGATCCACTACGATGGCCTCGCGCGACGTCTCGTCGCCGAAGATCGAGCAGTTGCATTGCAGGATTCCCACCGGCAGAATTTCATGGATCATCTTGCCTGATTGTATCTTTAGAGGATGTATATCGTGGACGGAAAGCGCATCGATGCGCAATGGATCGCTCCGGCGGTGGCCGCGAAACCCACCATCGTGATGCTGCACGAAGGGCTCGGATCCATCGCGATGTGGAGGGATTTTCCGGTCTTGCTCGCGGAGCGCACCGGCTGCGGAGTGTTCGCGTATTCACGATACGGCCACGGAAATTCGGAGCGCCTCGCCGGACCGCGCGACGTCGATTATCTGCATCGCGAGGCTGAAGTGGTGTTGCCGGAATTGCTGCAACAGGCGGGAATCGAGCATCCGATTCTGTTCGGCCACAGCGACGGCGCGTCGATCGCGCTGATTTACGCCGGAAAATATCCCGAATCTCCGCGGGCGATCGTCCTCGAAGCTCCGCATGTGTTCGTCGAGGATATCGCGCTCGACGGAATTCGCAGAACGAAACAGATTTACGAATCGACTGACCTGCCCCAGCGGCTGGGCCGCTATCACCAGTGGCCGGACGATACGTTCCGAGGATGGCAGGAGATCTGGCTCGATCCGCGCTTCCGCTCCTGGAGCATCGAAGCCTACCTGGGTTCGATCCACTGCCCGGTGCTGATGATTCAAGGCGAGGACGACGAATACGGCGGCTCGCGCCAGATCGCGGCGATCGCGTCTCATCTCCATGCCGAAGTCCTGTCGATTCCCGGCTGCGGGCATTCCCCGCATCGGGACCAACCGAAAACCGTGCTGGATCGCGTCGCGAAATTCCTGGCTACTGTTGATACGCCGTCATCGCGTTAAACATCAATTTGAAATTCTGATAACTTTGCCCGCGGTATTGCGGGCGCATCCCGAACAGGATCGCGTGCCCCTGCCCGATGTTCACATCGAGCAGCGCGGATTTTCCGGCCAGATATTTTTCGCCGAGCAGCCATCCCGAAGCGAGCAGGTGCCCGCCCGGATAACGAGCCACTGTGCGCCCTTCCTGCGCGTCCCAACCGGGACTCTGTTCGCTCCAGATGGTGATCTCCGCGGGCATGCCGTACGCCAGCGGACTCTTGGTATCGAGCGAAACGTTGAGCAGCGATCCTGGCGAATAGAAATCCTTGGTGGCGACGCCGCGCAGCACGTTGCTCGCCTTCACGCCGAGAAATTGCGTGGCGTAATCGGAAGCGTGATTGAACAGGATCAGCGTGCCGCCCTGCGCGACGAAATCCTTCAGAGCCTCCGCGCCCTTGTCGCCGAGCCCGCCGCAATATTCCGGCGGCATCGATCCCGCCGGATGCCCGTTGGCGATCTGCTGCGCGGGTTGATCCGGCAAAATGATCACGTCGAATTTCGACCGCAGGTTGCCCGCCTGCACATCATTGTTATGCAAGGTGGCGTGGGCCAGACCGAAATTGTCGAACAGCCAGCGCGTCCAGCCTTCGTCCATGGTGGATAGATAGCTCTGATAAATCCCGGTCCGCGGAGCCTTGATCTCCTTGCGCCCGCTGCCCGCGGTTGCAAAGAAGTCTCCGTTCGACGTATCGCGATAGACCGGCTTGCCCTCTTTCCAGATCTTCGCGACCTCTTTCCAGGAATCGACGTCGGAGGCGGCCATCGCTCCCGTGGAGACCTTGTGATCCAGCTCGAAGGTGAACTGCGCCGCCGGCTTGAGCGTCGCACTGAACGAATCCTTCACGGTCACCACGTCGACGCCCATCAGCATGGGCAAGGTTTGCGCCGTCACGTCGTAAGGACGCTTCGGCGGACCGCCGGGATAAAGCCGCAGATCCGGATAATCCTGCCGTTCGAGCAGCGTCTTCGCCCATCCCGAGAAAGGCTGATGCATGCTGACCACGTAGCTGCCGGCGGGATATTGCTTGCCGTCCGCGGTGAACGCCGCTGCCGCTTGTTCGATTTCGGTGTCGCCCGAATTGGCCAGCGTTTCCAGCATCTTCTTGGCCGCGCCGGGATCGTCCTGCGCCGCCGGAATCACGAACGCGTACGGAGTCGACCGCTCCACGTTATGTTTGTTGATCTCGTAGAAATAATGCAGAAAATCCGAGCGCCGCACCGCGGCCTGATACAGCAGCGACTGCCACGCGAGCGATTGATAGTCGATGATGTCGCGCAGATGCCAGGTGCCCGACATCCAGGGATTCAGGTAATTCCAGCTCCGCTCGCGCGGATTGTAGCCGAGCGCGTTGCTGGTGATCTCGTCCGGCGTAATGGTGATCGGCGTCGCCAGTTTCGCGCTCGCCGATTCGGTCAGAATGCGCGCGCCGCCGTGATAGGCCTGATACTGCCGCGCGGGCGACCAGAAATCGTACATCGCGTTCATCGCAATGCCGGTCTTGCCGGCGGCGGCGATATCAGTCGCCATGCCGGTCCCGATCTGATTGCAGATGCTCGCCAGGATGGGATCGATGTTCGGATCCACCGGGTCCATCCATGGTGGAACGAAAATGCGCGCCGTGTTCGGACCCATCTGGTGGACGTCGTACACGATCTCGGGATGCCACTTGTTCTCGAGCGTCGCGGTGTTGCGCGTCTCGGGCTGCGTGAAAATGTACCAGTCGCGATTATCGTCGTGGCCGACGTAATAATGATAAAGCTCGGGCGGCCCGGTCCCATCCCATTCGGTGCCGCGAGTCTTGCGATACCAGCGGGTTACGATATCCACGCCGTCCGGATCCTGCGACGGCTCCAGCAGAATAATGACGTTATCGAGGATGGTCTTGAACTTCGGATTCGAATCTTCGGTGAGCAGGCGATAGGCGAACTCGACCGCCGTGTGCGTGGAGGCGACCTCGGTGGCGTGAATGGAGCAGGTGATCATCACGATCATCTTGCCTTCGAGCGCCAGGCGCGCGGCCTCGGCTTCCGAGGTTCGGCGGGGATCGGAAAGGCGCATCTGGATGTCGCGGTAATGCTCCAGATTTTTAAGATTCGCCGGGGAGGAGATCACCGCCGCGATCTGCGGACGGCCCTCCACCGTTTTGCCGAGTTCGAGAAACTTGAGGCGGTCGCTCGAAGTGGACAGCGCCTGAAAATAGCTGACGACTTTGTCCCAATCGAGCAGTTCGTTGTCGACGCCGATCTTGTGGCCGAAGTGGCTTTCCGGGGTCGGAACAGCGGCGTAAGCGGGAGCGAGGAGCAGGAAAATAGCCGTGAAGAGCTTCATCAGCCATTTACTATAGTCGAAATTCGCGAGGTCGCGCGCGCCCTTGCGCGCCGCTTATTCGGAGGTCTTCTGAGCCGAGGTCTGCAGGCCGGCGGAGATCATCTTCGCCAGTCCGAGTCCGCCGCGCTTGGCCATCGATTGCGCGAAATATTCGTCGGCCATGCCCATGGCGGAGCTCGCCGTCTGATCTTCGCCGGTGCCGAGCCAGCCTTCGCCCTCGCCTTCATGCATCGTTTTCAAAACCTGCCCGATCAGCAGCGCTTCGAATTGCGATGCGGCCTGCTTGATCTTTTCCGGATCGTTCTTCGATCCCGGCGTCACATCGGAGCCGAGCCCGGTGGACGAAAGCACGCTGCTCAAAAGCGAGTCCATTAGATCACCTCGATGTCGGCTTCGAGCGCCCCGGCGGCCTTCAGGCTTTGCAGAATCGCGATCACGTCGCGCGGCGTCGACCCGATCGAGCCAAGCGCGCGCACCAGTTCTTCCACGGTCGCGCCCTTTTTGCAGCACCAGACTGCGAGACTTTTCCTCGCTTGGCCTTGGTCGCCACCTGGGGAACCACGGTGGTCTGTCCTTGCGAGAGCGGAGCGGGCTGCGAAACCAGTTCCTGCGTCTGGATTTCCACGGTCAGTTTGCCGTGCATGATAGCGACGGGGGATACGCGCACTTCCTTGCCCATCACGATGGTGCCGGTGCGCTCATTGATAATCACCTTGGCGACGCGGTCGGCCTGCACTTGCAGGGCTTCCAGGTCGGCGATGAATTCCACTACTCGCGAAGTGTATTGCGGAGGAATCTTCACGCCCACCAGCGCGGAGTTCTCAGGAATCGAGAGCGGCTTGCCCAGGCTCGCCGAAGCGCTCGTTGATTACCGAGCTGATGCGCAGCGCGGTGGTGAAATCGGGCTCGCGAAGCTGCAGCTTCAGCGTGGTTTTCGGCTCGATGGAAGGCGCGCCGCGCTCCACGGTGGCTCCGCCGGGCACGCGTCCCACGGTCGGATGATTTACCGTCGTGGTGCTGCCGCTGCGTCCCGCTCCGAATCCTCCCGTGACCACCGAACCTTGCGCGATCGCGTAGACCTGCCCGTCCACGCCCTTCAGGCTGGTCATCAGCAGTAATCCGCCTTGCAGATTCGACGAATCGCCGAGGGCGCCCGCGGTGATGTCGATATGCATGCCGGGCTGCGCGAAGGGAGGCAGAGTCGCGGTCACCATCACCGCCGCGGTATTCGTCACGCGAATCAGCAGCGGATTAATTGACACGCCCATCTGCTGCAGCAGGTTGGTCAGACTCTGAGCGGAGAATAACGTTTGCTGGTGATCGCCGGTGCCGTTCAGGCCGACCACCAGGCCGTAGCCGATCAACTGGTTGTCGCGCACGCCTTCGAGCGAGACCAGTTCCTTCAACCGAACGCCCGGTGGATTCTGCGGTCGTAAGAGGCGTCGCGGCCAGGAAAAAAGTTAGCAGCCAATGCAGCACGATCACGATCTCCTAGAAAGGTAACAATCCGAGCAGCAGGCGATACAGGAAAAAGGGACGCTTGATCGCGTCATTCACAATGCCCTTGCCGTTCACCTGCAATTCCATCTGCGCGATGCGAGCCGAGAGAACCGTGTTGGTGGTATCCAGGTCGATCGGGCGGATCACGCCGCGCACCGTAATCACCTGGTTCTCCGAATTCACGTTCAGATCCTTCGTTCCTTCGATCACCAGATTCCCGTTGACCAGCACATGCGTGACGCGAGCCGAAAGGGTCGTGGTCAAAGTCGTCTGGCGGCTGGTGGTGCCCTGCCCATCGAGCGAAGTCGACGAGCCGAGGTTGGCAAGGTTCGCCAATGCGCCGGTGGGACTCTTGATTCCCGCGAGAGAATTGATGTTGGCCTGCGCGCTCGACTGGCGAGCGGATTTGGAGGCCCCGGTGCTCACCGCGGAGGCGCTTTCCTGCACCAGAACGGTGACCACGTCGTCGACGTGGCGCGCGCGCAGATCGGAGGAAAGATCGGAGAACCGCGCCGCCGACGACCACAGCGATCCGTTTTCCGGAACCTGGCCGTTCGAAGCCTGCGGCACCGACGCTTCCTTGATATACTTATCAAGCGCCGACGGCGGCTTCACTTTTTGCTTTTTCTTGTCCACTTTCTGCGCGAACAGTGTTCCGCAGAGCAGTAGCGCGATCAGTAGCCGCTTCATTGCAGCGAACCTCCCACCATGGCCTGATCCTTTCCCGTTACTAGCGCGGGAAAGCTTTTCCCGCTGGAAAGATTTTTCACCAGGATTGTCGATCCCTTGGATCCCGTGGTCTCCGCGCGCGCTTCCAGCATCAGATGCGCCGCGCCCGCGAACACGTCGACGCGAATCACGTCGCCCAGCTTAACATCGGCCGGCCGTTCGATCTGCGTCCGGCGGATCGGAGCGGTCGCCCGCAGCGAGCTTTTCGGCAGAAACCCGATCACCTCATCCAGGTTGCGCGCCGTCACTTCGTCCAGCGGCGAGTCTTCGCAACTCTCCAGGCGCACCTGGTCGGCTTGAATCGGCTTGCCCGGTTGCAGATCGGTCACCGCGACCACCCGCGTCATGCTGGCCGTGATGCGCGCCTTGGCCCACACCGGAAATTTGAGATTGTCGCCGTACATCACGTAGCCGCGCCAGATCACGTCGGTCGCCGGCGGAGCGGGCAACTGCAGACCCGCGCGCGGGAATACCAGTTCGCCCGACGGAGCCAGGTGCTGGCTCGACGTTACGATTTCGATCTTCGCGCCCGTGATTCCCAGCGCGGCCAGCATCGCGTCACGAAGCTGCCCCGGCTGCGGAAGAAATGTCCGGCGAGCGATGCATACATCGGGAAGGTCGTGCAGCTCCAGGCCCCGATTCTTCGCGATCTTCTCGAGATCGGCGCCGCGAAAGATGTGCGGAGTCCCGGTCGCGCTGACGTATCCCAGCAGAAAATCCTCGGGCAGTTGGGCGAACGCAGGGATCGAGGCGGCCACGTCGTGCGCCAGCTACCTTTTCGGTATCGATCGCGCGGCAGCCGGCGGGCAGGGAATTGACCGCGAGCAGAAAAGGCAGCATGATCATCTCGTCAGGTTATTCATCTGCTGATACATTTCGTCGGCGGCCTTCACCACCTTCGAATTGGCTTCGTAGGCGCGCTGGCTGACGATCAGGTTGACGAATTCGTCCACCACGCTGACGTTCGATTGTTCGGTGTAGCCTTGCAGCAGCGTTCCCAGGCCCTCCTGGCCGCCGGGATTGCCGAGAATCGGATCGCCCGACGCCGTGGTCGGCTGATACAGATTCTGTCCCAGGCTGTTCAGTCCGCTCGGATTCGCGAAGCTGGCGAGCTGGATCTGCCCCGCGGTCTGCGCCGCCGTCTGATTCGGCAGCGTGTAGCTGACCGTTCCGTCCGTGGCGATGGTGATCGACTGCGCGTTCTGCGGCAGCGTGATGGCCGGTTGCAGCAGGTTGCCGTTGGCGTCCACCATGTTGCCATTGCGATCCATGTGGAATTGTCCGGCGCGCGTGTAGGCCAGTCGTTCCGTTCGCCTGCAGCACCTGGAAGAATCCGTTGCCCTGGATCACCACGTCGAGCGGATTGCGGGTCTGCGAAAATTCGCCTTGCGTAAAGATGATTTCGTTCGATGCAGCCCGCGTGCCCAGGCCGAGCTGCAGGCCGGTGGGCACGGTGGTCTGCTGGCCCGCGGCCGCGCCCGGCTGGATCATGTTCTGATACAGCAGGTCCTGGAACTGCGCGCGCCGCGTCTTGAAGCCGGCGGTATTGGAGTTCGCCAGATTGTTCGCGATGTTATCGACGTTGATCTGCTGAGCGGTCATCCCGCTGGCAGCGCTGTACAGTGCTCGAATCATCTTTATCTCCCTTTTATGCGCCGCCGCTCACGCGCGCCACTTCCTGCAAGGACTTCGTGTTCATGTCGTTGGTCACCGAAATGGCTTTTTGCAGCATTTCGAACTGCCGCATCACATCCACCAGCCGTACCGCGGATTCCGCGGTCGATACGTTGGATGCTTCAATCTGCTTCTGCGCGATGGATGCGTCCGGCGCCGGTTGCGGCTGCACCTTCGGATTGGTATTGGAAAAATAGCTCCCCGCGACCTTGTTGAGGACGCCGCGATCGGCGAAATCCACCACCTGGATCTGTCCCAGCGCCTGCCCGTCCTGCTCCACCGTGCCGTCCGGGGCGACGGTGATCGGCGATTGTGACTGGGTCTGAATGGTTCCACCCCCCGCGCTCACCACCGGGTATCCGTCCGCGCTGGTCATTTCGCCGGAGCTCGAAACGCGAAATCCTCCATTGCGCGTATAAAGAGGACCGTTGGGCCCGTTCACCGTGAAAAATCCCTGGCCGGTAATCGCCAGATCCAGAGGATTGCCGGTGGGTTGCAAGGTTCCCTGGGTGTAATCCGTCCACTGACTCTTGACGTCGGGAAGTTCCGACGGCCCTCCGCCTTCGTAATTCGATTCCGTGCCGGCGTTGAACAGCGTGTAAAACTCGCGGTCCAGTTTATATCCGCCGGTGGTGGCGTTTGCCAGATTGTTGGCCAGCATGTCCAGCGCTTCCATGCGCGCATGCAAACCGCTGGCGGCTGTGACGGCTACTTGATCCATAGAGCTTGAATCTCCAGCAGTGCAACCACCGCGCCAAACCGCCAAACAAAATTTTCCCTAGAAAAATCATCGCGATCAGCGATATGGCTCTTTCGAAGTCTCCTTCCCGCTCGTCGGATTCCCGCCGGATTCCCGCCGGATTTCGCCGCCGCGGCCTCAGCCTCCCTCTCTAACTTCTTGAAAAGCCGCGACGGATTCCTGGTCGTCGAACTGCATTTCATCAGGCTTCCGTGATGACAGGTTCTGTTCACTTTGAGAGGTCCACCGGTTCGCGCGACGTTCTTCAGACCGGACTGGGGCGCACCTCTGCCCCCAAAGGGCAGAGCAATCCCGCCGGCGACATCACGACCGACCCTGATTCGAAACCCGACTTTCATTCGCTGATGAATCAGTATCATCCCGGCGATGACGAGTCCGATTCTCAGGCGAATCCGTCGCAGGCCGATGACGCGAAGTCCGATCTTCAGTCGATGTTGAACCGGTCTTCCCGCGACTATTCGATTCCCGATTTTCAGTCCTTGGTCGATCCGTCGACCGCCGGCGATTCGATCTCCACTTCACAACCAGCGACGGTCCCTTCCAGTACCGACGATTCGACATCCGACTCGCAGCCGGTGACGATCTCTTCCAGTTCCGGCGATTCGACATCCACTTCTTCACAACCAGCGACGGTCTCCTCCAGTCCCGGCAGTTTGAAATCCGATTCGCAGGCGCCAGTGGACCCGGCCAATTCGGACGATTCGAAGTCGATTTCCCAGTTCCCGACGAATCCGCGCCACATCGTCGGCGCGAAGCTCCACCATAAGCCGTCGACGGTTCCATCGAATACCGATGCTCCGAAATTCCGCTTTCAGCCAGTAGCGAATCCATCCCGCGGCACGGTCTCGAAATCGCCTGATCAGCCGGCGATGGCTTCACCCGTTCCTGCCGATTCGAAATCCGCCTGGCAGAGGGTGATGACCGAGTCCAATCCAGGTGATTCGACCTCCGATTCGCAGCCAGTCGCCAATTCGGCCGCTCTCGCCGGCCCCACACCCGATTGGCAGCTTCCTGCCGACTCGTCCGTACCCTCCGATGCGACCTCCGATCCGCGTTCGGCGACGGACCCCAATCGCGCCTCGTCTTCAGCGGACGATTCCGCTTCGCAGGACCCGGTCAAGAAACAGGATCCCGCGCGCACTTTGGCCTTGCCGATTCAGGTGATCGAGCCGCTCCGCGAATTGCTGCCGTTGATCGCCCAGAATCCTTTCGTGAAGCCGACACAGCCGCAGACGTCGACATATACGGCCGACGTTCCGGCCGGGACCGGGACCGAGACATCCACCGCGCAAGCCAAGGCGACGCCGGACGATACAATGCGCCAGGCTCCCGCCGCGCCGCCGTCGATCGATGCCAACGACGCGCCGCCCGCTTCGTCCACCGCGCCGCTGACTTTCGCCGCGAAATTGACTCCGCCGTCGGATGAACCCGCCGCGCCGGTAGCGCATGAGCAATCGCCCGCGACCGTTCCAGCGCCCCAGAAGCAGGCCGCGACGTCGAACGTGATCCCGCCCGATTCCGAATCCGCCGCGAAGCCCGACACGTCCCTGGACCGCGTCGCCAAGGTAGAGAAGATCGAAACGCCCGTCGCGCCGGCCGCCGCCGATGGATCCATGAAGGTCGATAGCTCCATCAAGAAGGAAGCCGCCGCGCCGCAGCAGACCGCCGCGGCCCGCATGGAGCCGTTACTCGAAACTCCCGCCGCGCCGCCCTCCGGTTCGAATCACGATATTACCGTTCGCCTCCCCGATGCCGCCGATCGCGCGGTGGATGTTCGCTTCGTCGACCGCGCCGGTGAGATTCACGTTTCCGTGCGCAGCGCCGACCCCGATACCGCCCAGACGCTTCGCGGCGGCCTCAACGATTTCGTCAGCAAAATGGATCACGCCGGAATTCGCACCGAGGTCTGGCGTCCGGGCAGCGACGCGTCGTCGCCCCAGAACGATTCGCACAACCAGTCTTTTTCCGATCCCCGCGATCAGCGTGGTTCCGGACGCAACCCGTCCGGTTCACAAGCGCGCGAGGACGGCGATCCGCAACGTTCGAACAAACCCAAATGGGTTGAGGCTTTGGAAAAGGCCGGCACGCAAGCAGCTTAAAGAAAGAGGACATATGACATCCACCAGTCCGATTACGTCATTGGCCAGCCAGCAGGCGGCCGCCGATTCCGCGGCCAACACCGCAGCGTCCATCACCAGCACAGATTCGCTGGGCAACGAAAACACGTTCCTGCAACTGCTGGTCTCGCAGATCAAGAATCAGGATCCGACCCAGCCCATCGACAGCAGCACCTTCCTGACCCAGCTCGCGCAATTCAGCCAGCTCGAGCAGCTCATCGGAATCCGGCAGGACGTTTCGCAATTGGACCCGGCGGCTTCCACGTCAACGGGAACCTCGTCTACCACCAACACTCAAGCCACTTCCTAACGAAAGGACCACAAACCAATGTCTTCTTACTCCACAGCACTTTCCGGCCTGCTCGCCAATACCACGGCTCTGAACGTGGTCGGCGACAATCTGGCGAACATGAACACGCAGGGCTTCAAAGCCGACGCCGTCGGATTTGAGACCGCGATGAATGAAGCCACCGCGTCTCTCCAGATCGGCGCCGGTGTCGGCAGCCACCATCACCACCCGCAACTTCACCCAGGGCACGATCCAGAGCACCGGAGGCGCCATGGATGCCGCCATCCAGGGCAACGGATTCTTCGTGGTGCAGGATTCCGCCGGCGATACCATGTACACGCGCGACGGCAGCTTCAACCTCAACTCGTCCGGCCAGATGATCACTTCGAGTGGCGCGCTGGTGCAGGGCTGGATGGCGACCAACGGCGTCGTCAACGCCTCGGGAGCCACCGGTCCCATCACCGTTCCGCTGCTCTCCTCGCAGCCGCCGGTGCCCACCGCCAACATGTCGCTCGACGCGAACCTCAATGCGTCGGCGGCCAAGAACGACACGTTCTCCACTCCGATTCAGGTGTACGATTCGCTGGGTGACGCCCACACCCTGACCGTCTCCTTCACCAACACCGGCGCCAACGCCTGGACCTATAACGTCAACATCCCGGGTCAGGATCTCACCGGAGGTACCGCCGGAACCTTGACCTCGATTGCCACCGGAAGTCTCACTTTCGATTCCAGCGGCAATCTAGACGCCCGCCGCGCCCGGCACGGTCGCCGTGAAGAACGCTACCGCGCTCGCCGACGGCGCAGCGACGCTCAACATCAATTGGAATCTGTACGACGCGAGCGGCAACTCGCTGGTCACGCAGTACGCGCAGACTTCGGCCGCGACCGGCACCACGCAGGACGGTTCGGCGCCCGCCACGGTCACCGGCGTCAGTCTGCAGAACGGCGGAGAGTCTGGTCGCGACCTATTCGAACGGATCACAGAAAGCGCTCGCGCAGGTCGCGGTCGCCTCCGTCTCCAATCCCGATTCGATGATCGCCGTCGCCAACAATAAGTACACCGTCGGAATCGACACCATCACGCCCTCGGTCGGCGCGGCGGGAACCGGCGGACGCGGCAACCTCGTGGCGCGGTCGCTCGAAGCATCGAACGTCGACATGGCCACCGAATTCACCAACCTGATCGTGTTCCAGCGCGGTTATGAAGCCAACTCCAAGGTCATCACCACCATCAACCAGATGGATCAGACGCTGCTCGCGATCCAGATATAAGTGCCTTCACTGCGGATGAACGCTGGAACAAGTTTCAAGATTCGCGCAGCTCTCCTCTGCCCGTCGAAAGCGAGCTGGGACGTTGCACCATGCCGGTGCGCGAGATCCTCTCCCTCGCGCCCGGCAGCGTCATCCGGCTCGAGCCGGCCGCTGGGCTCGAAAATCGACCTGTTCGTTGGCGGCGCGCTGTTCGGCGCGGGGGACCTGGTGCGATCGGCGAAACTCCCTCGCAGTGCGCATCACCGCTTTCAGAGAAACGAAAAGCAATGGAAATGTTTGAACAATTCGTGGCGGTCGGCGTGGTCCTCGGCCTGCTGTTCGGCGCGCTCTGGTTCCTGAAGCGTAAAGGACTGGTGCGCACCGCCGTTCGAGGTCCGCGCGCGGGGACGGGCCGCGTCTCGAAGTAATCGATCGTCTGGCGCTCACGCCGCATCACTCGCTGCACCTGGTCCGTCTGGCGGATCGCACCCTGCTGGTCGGCCTCTCGCCCAACGGCTGCAATCTGCTGGAATGCGCGAACGGGTCGACTCCAATCGCGATGAAACAGGTGTCGCAATGAAAAGGGTGTCGCAGTGAAGCAGCTTGTATTGATCCTGGTAACCGGCACTCTGGCAGCCGCCGCCCCGGCCAGCAACACCGCGCTTTCGCGGATGGGCGTCACCACCAACGGCACGTCGCTGAGTCTGCCGATGCAGATCGCGCTCTCGCTGACGCTGATGGTGCTGCTGCCGGCCGTGGTCATGTCGATCACGCCGTTCCTGCGCATCACCATCGTCCTGCATTTTCTGCGGCAGGCGCTGGGCACGCAGTCGACGCCGTCGAATCAGGTCCTGGTCGGACTCTCGCTGTTTCTTTCGATCCTGATCATGCAGCCCGTGGTCACCGACATCTATCACAAGGCCTGGGAGCCGATGGATCAAGGCAGCATCACCGCCAGCCAGGCGTTCGACGAAGGCTCCAAGCCGCTGAAGACCTTTCTGGCCCGCTTCGCGCGCGAAAAAGACATCAAGCTGTTCGTCGAAATCGCCAAGGCGCCCGCGCCGCGAATAGTCCGCCGACCTCGGTCTCAAGTTCTGATCCCCGCCTACATTCTGTCCGAGCTCAAGACCGGATTCCAGATCGGCGCGATGCTGTTCCTGCCGTTCCTGGTGATCGATCTGGTGGTCGCGTCCGTCACTGCTCTCGATCGGCATGGTGCAATTGCCGCCGGTGATGCTGTCCGCGCCGTTCAAGATTCTGTTGTTCGTGCTGGTGGACGGCTGGAATCTGGTGGTCGGCTCGCTGGTCAAGTCTTTTTACTAAGGAACTCTCTATGACACCTGAAGCCGCAGTCCACATGATCCACGAGGCCCTGATGGCCGCGTTCTGGCTGAGCGCGCCGCTGCTGGTGCATCGGCTTCGGCGTCGGCATCGTGATGAACCTGGTCCAGGTGGCGACCTCGCTTCAGGACTCCGCCTTCAGCACCTTTCCGCGGCTGGCCGCGTTCCTCACCGGCTTCATCGTCCTGATGCCGTGGATGCTCAAACACTGGATGAGCTACACCGTCGGCTTGTTCGGCCAGATCGCCAAGATGGGCACTACCGATGGGCACTGAGCTGCACCTCGACCTCGGAACGCTGTACGCCTTCCTGCTGGTGCTCGCGCGCATCTCCGGAGCGTTCATCTACGTGCCGCTTCCCGGCATCCAAGCCGGACCGGAAATCGCCCGCGCGGTCCTGTCCGTCAGCCTGACCTTCACTCTGTTTGCGAGCTGGCCGATCATCGACGCTTCCAGCGTCACCATCGCCCTGCTGATCGGATGGATCGCTGGCCGAGGCGGCCATGGGAATCGCCGTCGGCCTCGCCGTCGCGTTTCTCACCGAAGGATTCCAGATGGGCGCGCAGATCATCAGCCTGCAAGCCGGCTATAGCTTCGCCACCACCATCGATCCCAACTCCGGCGCCGACTCGACGGTGCTGATCACCATCGCGCAACTCGCCGCCGGACTGCTGTTCTTCGCCACCGGCATGGACCGTCAGATGCTCTACGCTTTCGCGCAGAGCCTGGGAACGCATCCTCCCGGACACTTCGCCATCACCCGTTCCATGGCCGACGCGCTGATTCAAATCGGCGGGACCATCTTCATCACCGGGCTCCGCCTGGTCCTGCCGCTGCTCGGCCTGTTGCTGATGGTCGAGATTTCGCTCGCTCTGCTGTCGCGATTGAACTCGCAGCTTCACCTGATGCAGTTGTCCATGCCCATCAAGATGCTGCTGTCGCTGGCGCTGCTGGGATGGCTGGTGTTCATCTTTCCGAAAGTGTTCACCCAGGCCAGCGGTCCCATTTTGCAGTTGATCCACAGCATTCTTTCCTGAGATGGCCGATGCGAACAAAACAGAAAAACCATCCAGCCGGCGGCTCGAAAAAGCCCGCAAGGAAGGACAATTCGTGGCTTCGCGCGAATTGGTCACCGCCGGACAGTTCCTGGTCTTCATCATCATCCTGGCCGGATGGTTTCCCGGTTGGATGAACGGCATGAAAGCGATGATGCGCCAGGCGCTCGAAGCGGCCTTTCACGGCGACCTCGACGTAAACGGCGTCCCCGGCATCGCCCGCGCGCTGATCGATCGCGCCTTTCTTCCGCTGTCCGTGCTCGCCCTGGCCGCCGGTGCGTCCACTCTTGGATTGCAGCTCGCCATCACCAAATTCGGATTCAGCTTCAAGAAGCTCGCGCCCGATTTCTCCCGCTTCCAGCCGCTCAAGAAATTCCAGAACATGGCGAGCCAGGCTCCCATGACTGTGCTGCAAGCCTCCGCGATGCTGGTGGTGTTCGGCGCCACCATCTACGTCATCGCCAAGCAGAACGCCGAAGCCTTTCTGGCCCTGCCCTTCGCCAGCCTCGACCTCGGCCTTCAGAAATTGGCTCTGTCCCTGAAAGACCTGCTGTGGAAAGCCGCCGGCGTGTTCCTGATCTTCGGCGTCATCGACCTGTTCCGTCAGCACCGCCGCTTCATGAAGGAGCTGCGCATGACCAAGCAGGAGGTCCGCGACGAAGTCAAGGAAATGGAAGGCAACCCGCACGTCAAGGGAAAGATTCGCCGTCTGCGGCGCGATCTGGCCCGCCGCCGCATGATGAAGGAAGTGCCAACCGCCACCGCCGTCATCGTCAACCCCACCCACTTCGCCGTCGCGATTCGCTATCGTCACGACTCGATGGCGACCCCGATGGTGGTCGCCAAGGGCAAGAACTATCTGGCGCTTCGGATCCGCAAGATCGCCATCGAAAACGGCGTCCCGCTGGTGGAAAATCCGCCGCTCGCGCAGGCGCTTTACAAATCGGTCGACGTCGGCCGCGAGATTCCCGCGCATCTCTATCGCGCCGTCGCCGAAGTGCTCGCCTATATTTATAAACTCACCAACCCGCGGCGATCCCAGATCCCTGTGCGTCGTTAACCGCCGCTCGCGCGCGCGAAACTGTGTTGCGACGGTTTCCAGATATACACCGGGCCGCGACCCGAAATCTGTGACCGGTCCACCACGAACGCGCGTCCCTGGAGCCCCGGATACTTCCAGTGCATCGCCGTATTCAGATCCCAGAATTCGGTAAAGATGGGAGCTCCGTCCACCTTGAGCGGATCCCCAAACACGATGGTTGCATCCCGCGCTGTGTTCCCGATCTCCGCCATCGGAGCCTCGTCCAGATCTCTTCTTTCGATCTCCCACGCCGCCGCCCAGTCGTTCATCCGGACCACGTGCGCGACCGCGATCGAGATTCCCAGCGCGATCAGCAGCGCCGCCGTGATCCTGGGCGCGCGAGCCAGAGCCGCCGATGTGACGATCCCTGCGCCCGCCACAAACCAGAAGTTGAAGATCAGCAGCGTATGCGTTCCCGTGCCGGTGGCGCCCGTGCCTCTTCCGCCGAGCGCGAATGCCACGATCGACAAAACGGCGCCGGTCAAAAAGCAACCGGCCAGCAGTGGGATCTTCTGGTTCGATTGAACCGCAGCCCAGGCCCAGATCGCCAACAGCAACACTCCGGCGATCGCGAAGGGGATCCGCGCTTGCGCGGCGCTTCGGAACATGGTCGGCAGAATGGTCAGCAGGTCGCCCGCGGCCACTCGCGGCCAATCGGCGACGATGGGACGTTCCATCCCCGGCGCCGGCTTGATCAACAGATGTACCATCGCCGCGCAGACCTGCGCCCCCAGCAAGCCCGCCGTCGTCTTCAGAACGTCGTTCCGCCGGGCGCGCCCCATCCGCTCCAGCCACAGTCCGATCATCGCCAGCGCGATCCACTGGAAATAGAACGCCTCATAACTCAGGCAGATCCATAAATAGAAAGCCGCCGCCCACAGTGCGCGATGCTTCTGGCATTCCCAGCCGTTGATCACGAAAATGCAGAACAGGCCGAACGCGGCCAGCATCATCACCGCGGGCAGGTACGCCGCCCAGAAAGCGCCGGCCGCGTTCCACGGCAGCAGCATCCATCCGGCTCCGATCCAGAGAGCGGAGTTTGCCGATCCGTCCAGCAGCCGGATGAACCGGATCAGGACCAGCGCTATCGCGACATTCGCCAACACCAGGCCGGCTTGCCAGAGAAAGGCATGATCGCGAAATAAAGACGACAGGACAAAGCGCACCGGGACCATGGCCGGCCGCGTCCGGTCGATCGCGAATACGAATCGCAGCAGCGCCGCGCTAAAGGGCGGCCCGGATTTCGCCGCGGCCGCGCACAGCGGCCAATCATCGACGTAGAACCCCAGCCGCCACGGTTGCAACGCGACGCACAGTAGCGCGCTCAGCGTCCAGACGGCGGTGCCCCAGGAGGAGTCGGCGGAAATGCGGCGCGGGCGCAAGGACAGACCGTCAATATATCACAGGCCCCGCGCCGCGCCGGTTATACTGAATTTGGAACGTCCTACGACGCGCGTCCGCCTTTTTCTTTCCTTTTTTGATGCAAGCATCGCAAAATTCCATCCTCCAGCCGCTGGACTTGCTCGAAGCCGAGAGCATTCACATCCTCCGTGAAGTGGCCGCGGAATTTTCCCGGCCCGCGCTGTTGTATTCCATCGGAAAGGATTCGTCGGTGCTGCTGCGGCTCGCCCAAAAAGCGTTCGCGCCCGCGCGGATTCCATTGACTCTGCTGCACGTCGATACCACCTTCAAGTTTCGCGAGATGATCGAATTTCGCGACAATATCGCCCGCGACCTGAACCTCCGCCTGATCGTGCACACCAATCGCGAGGCCATCGCCGAGGGCGCGAATCCGTTTCGCCTGAGCACCGCGAAATGCTGTGGATTGCTCAAGACCCGAGCCCTGCTCGATGCCTTGAAAGAACATTCCATCGACGCCGCGATCGGCGGCGCCCGCCGCGAAGAAGAGCGTTCCCGAGCCAAGGAGCGTATCTATTCCTTCCGCGATTCGCTTGGTCAATGGAACCCCCGCGAGCAGCGCCCGGAGCTGTGGAATCTGTACAACGCGCGAATCGAATCGGGCGAATCCATGCGCGTCTTCCCGCTATCCAACTGGACCGAGCTCGACGTCTGGCAATACATTCAGCGCGAGCGGATCCCCGTGGTTCCCTTGTATTTCGCCAAGGTTCGCGACGTTCTGGTGCGTGGTGAAATGCTGATCCCGGTGGAGCATGACCCGCCCTTGCGCCCCGGCGAGCGCATCGAATCCGTCATGTGCCGCATGCGCACCCTCGGCTGCACCTATTGCACCGGCGCGGTCCGCTCCACCGCCGACACCATCGAAAAGATCATCGCGGAAGTGGAACAGGCGGTGCGTTCGGAGCGCGAAAATCGCATCATCGATCACGATCAGGACGGCTCCATGGAGCTGAAAAAGCGCGAGGGTTATTTTTAGATGACCCTGCTTCGCTTCCTCACCATGGGCAGCGTGGACGACGGCAAGTCCACGCTAATCGGACGGCTGCTGCACGACACCCACGCCATTTATGAGGATCAGTTCGCCTCGGTTCGCGCCGCGTCCGCGTCGGCCGGCGCTCCCGGCGGCGTCGATTTTTCCCTCGTCACCGACGGCCTGCGCGCCGAACGCGAGCAGGGCATTACCATCGACGTCGCGTACCGTCATTTCGCCACCGCGCGCCGCCGCTTCATCATCGCCGATACCCCCGGTCATGAGCAGTACACCCGCAACATGGCCACCGGCGCCTCCACCGCGAGCGTCGCCGTATTGCTGATCGATGCGCGCAAAGGCGTGCTGCCTCAGACCCATCGCCACGCCGCGATCGCCTGGCTGCTCGGCGTGCGCGCCTTCGCCGTGGCCGTGAATAAAATGGACCTGGCCGGTTTTCGCGAAGATGTGTTTCGCAAAATCGAATCCGATTTTCGCGAGTTTGCCGCGAAGCTTGGCGCCGTCGATCTCTTCTTCGTCCCGGTGTGTTCACTCGAAGGCGATAACGTAGTCGAACGCTCGCGCCGCATGCCGTGGTTCACCGGTCCGGCTCTACTCGAATACCTGGAGACCGTCGAGGTCGCCGCTTCGCGCCGAATTCGATGCTTTGCGCTTCCCGGTGCAAAACGTGATCCGCTCCGAGGATGGCTCGCGCCGCTACTCCGGCCAAATCGCGTCCGGCCAATTGCAGCGCGGCGATCGTGTCCTGATTCTTCCGTCCGGCAGTACTTCGCGCATCGCTTCCATCCGTATCGGCGACCGCGAAATCGAGTCCGCCGCGCCGCCGCTATCGGTCACCGTCGCCATCGAAGATGAAATCGACATCGGGCGCGGTGACGCGCTGGTCGATCCCGAACATCCGCCGCAATCCTCGCGCCGCATGCCGGCGACGCTGCTGTGGATGGGCCGCGAGCCCATGAAGATCGGGCATCCTTACCTGATCAAGCACACCTCCCGCCAGGTCTGCGCCAGTATCAGCGAGCTGCGCGCCGTCATCGATCCCGATACCCTCGCGCGCCGCGCCGCCTCAACGCTCGAGATGAACGAATTCGGCGACGTCGAAATCGAAACCAATCATCCCCTGTACGCCGATCCCTACGCGGAAAATCGCGCCACCGGAGCCTTCATCGTGATCGATCCCATCGGCAACGGCACCGTGGGAGCCGGAATGATCGCGGCCCTCGATACCGACTCGGACCCGGCGCCTGGCGCGGCCCACGGCCTCACCGTGTGGTTCACCGGCCTCAGCTCCGCCGGCAAATCGACCATCAGCAAATCGGTTTACGAGAAGCTCTGGGCGCGCGGCTATAAAGTCGAGCTGCTCGATGGCGACGTGGTCCGCCAGCAGTTCAGCCGGGGCCTCGGCTTCAGCCGCGAAGATCGCGATGAGAACATCCGCCGTATCGGATTCGCCGCCGAATTACTGAGCCGCAACGGGGTCATCGTGCTGGTGGGCGCGATCTCTCCCTATCGCGCCGTGCGCGATGAGATGCGCGGTTACATCGGCAGCTTCCTCGAAGTCTATGTGCACGCGCCGATCGAAGTCTGCGAGCAGCGCGACCTCAAGGGCATCTATCGCCGCGCCCGCGCCGGCGAGCTGCACGGCGTCACCGGCGTCGACGATCCCTATGAAGCTCCTCTGAACCCCGAAGTCGAATGCCGCACCGATCGCGAAACCTTGGCCGAAAGCACCGGAAAAGTTCTGCAGGCAATCGAACGCTGGCTCTCCGATCACGAACGGCCCGCTCATCAAACATAAATCGACCAGCGTCCCCCGGAGCCGCGACCGCAGGAAGCGGTGGATGCCGCGGGCGTCAGCGTACTTCAGCCAACTCCCAACGCCCGCGCCGTCCCGCAGTTCGCCTCCAGTTGATCCCGCCGAACGGTCTCGAGAAACGGACGCTGCCAGGCCGGCGCGATCAACCGCCCTCTCGTCCGACCATTCGAAACACGCCGGCGCATCCATCACCTCGAAAGCGATCCGCTTCTCCGGCTTCTCCCCGCGCAGAACATAATCCACCAGCGGATTCTCCGCGCCGGGCCGCTCGCGCAGATACGCTTCGCAGTCGAACAGTGGATGCGGGCTGGCCGCGTCCCGCTCCAGAAAATAAATCAGCGGATTCATCCCGCTGCGCCATGCCTCCGGGCACCGAGCAAAAAAATATTCGGGATGAAATAAAGGATGCGGCTTGCGATTCTCTTTCGCGCCGTCGCGGATGTAGTGCAGCAGCGGATTCACTTGAGCCGCCCGCACATCCGGGTATTTGCGCAGATAGAATTCCGCGTCGAACAGCGGATGCGGCTGCCGTCCCTCCGCCGCCCCGTACTTCATAAAATGACCCAGCGGATTCCCCTTCACGTCCGGATATTTCCGCAGGTAGTACGCCGGATCGAACAGCGGATGCGGTTTCCGTCCTTCAAACGCGCCGCGCATCACGAAGTCCCAAAGACCCCCGCCATAATAGCCGGGATCGAACAGCTTGCTGATCGCCCGCAGATGCGGCGCAGCCTGCGCGATCCGTTTGATTTTCGTGAACAAAGAAGGCGGCGCGCCCGCGACCGGCCGCGTCTTTCGGACCACCGTCGCGGAAGTTTCCTCCTCAATTTCCTCCGGCTCGATCCGCTCGCCTCTCAGTTCCCGGATCCGTATTTCCAGCGCCCGGCGTTTCTTTAAATTCCCCGGCACCTGTTCAAACCGCCGCAGCACCTCGGCCCGAGCCCGGCCAAGCAGCTCGACGTCCATCCGGTTCAAGCGCTCCAGCTCGCCGTAGATCGTCTCGCCGCACGCCTGCCGGAATGTTTCGATCCTCGCCGCCAGTTTCCCGTCGAGCCCGCCCGATTCATTCACCGGCGCCTGCGCGCAATTCAGGTTCGGGAACGCGAGCCGCAGCGCGTGCTGCCCCGCGACGATGCTTTCCGCAAAGCAATCGACCACGCCCAGGAACGATGTTTCCATGATCCTCGACGTCGCGCGCTCCAGATCCTGCTCGCCCTGCGGCTGATCGTTGATCACGCCGTTGGCCAGCAGATTCACCTGAACGTCGTTCACCATCCACGGATAATTCTCGATCAGGTGCGCGACGAATTCCCCTTCGCCGGCGCGATTCGCCATGTCGCTGACCGGATCGCCATCCGACGGCTTCAACCGGAAATAATCGTAGATCGACCGGATGCGGTCCACCGGCTCCCGCAGGAAACACAAATCGAAAAACAAATATCCGGGAGCTTGCGGCGCCGGATATTGGATCTGATGGCTGGAGAATGCCGCGATTTGCGGATTCTTATCCAGGTGCGCGACGATGTCCGCGTTCGAGACATGCCCGTCGCGATCCCGCTTATCGATGCGTGCCAGCCGCTCGCGAAAGTTGAAATACAGGATCTCCTCGATGGTCGATCCCGCGTTTTTCAGAATGTGATAGTGAAGCAGAACGAACCGCATGCGCCCGCCGCGGCCGCGGCAGTGTCTTCAGTGTATCGCTTTTTAGCGGAAATACTGAACCAGCGCTTTGTATTCGGTTTCGAAATCGGTCAACACCAACTGCAGCTTTTCCGGATCCAGACCCAGCGATTGTACGGCGGCCGGATCCATGAAATCGGAATCGCCCTCCGGCAGAATCGCGTAGCCGGCCGAATTGACGTATTGATTGGCCGCATTCACCACCTGCGCCAAGCCGTCGGCGGCCGGATCGTGATGACGCAGCGCCGCATCCTGAATCGGCTCCGGCAGATTCCAGACCTTCAGCGCCCGGGCCGATAATTCGGGATGCGTGAACCCCAGAATCTCCTGCTCGGCTTCCAGATGCGCGCGTCCGCCCTTGCATAATTGGACGATCTGGTCGTGCTGCTGCGGCAGTCCCAGGGCAATCAATAGCCTTCCCACGTCATGCAGCAACCCTGCGACGAACGCCCCTTCGGGATAACTCACCTGCAGCCGCTGCGCCAGCAGATCGCTCAGTACGCCCGACGCGGAAGAGTGCATATTGAACCGCGCCATGGACCACGACGGCGGCATCTTCACTTTCTTCCACATCATGGTGATGGACATTCCCAGCACCGCGTTGCGCACCTTATCGAGCCCCAAAAGCGACAGCGCATGCCGCACCGAGTTGACCGTCCCCCGGCGCCCGTACAGCGCCGAATTCACCAGATGTAACAGATTCCCGGTGACAACGGTGTCCTTTTCGATCAGATCGCCGAGTTTCGTGAACGAAACGTCCGCCCCGGCCAGCGTCGCCAGCAGCCGGTTGAGGATCGGCGAAAACGGGGGCAGGTCGCCCAGCGCTTTAAGCGCCTTTTCTTGCAAAGGGTTAGGTGCCACGGCGGGCAGTTCGTTCCTTACTTCGCTGAGTAGCGCCACAGACGGCTTATCGGCACAACCCTGCGAAAACTGGAGCCGGGTCAGCGCAACTTTTTCCGGACAAAATCGAGCGCGGTCTGCGATGCCAGCATTCGTACCCGGTTCCGCTCGCCCGGCAGATGGAAACGCCGCGTTTCGGGAGGCCCACCAGGACCCGCGAATCCGACGATTACCGTTCCCACCGGCGCTCCGCTGGCGCTGTCAGGACCCGCTTCGCCGGTCACCGAAATCGCGTAGGTCGATCCGGTGCGCACCCGCGCCCCTTCCGCCATCGCCGCCGCCACCGGCTCGCTCACCGAGGTGTGCTCCGCGATCAGCGCCGCATCCACCCCCAGCAATTCGATCTTCATGCGATCCGAATAGACCAGAAATCCGCCCAGGAAATAATCGGAACTGCCGGCGATAGAAGTGATGCGCTCCGCCAGCATCCCTCCGGTGCAGCTCTCGGCGACGCTCAGCGTCGCGCACCGCGAGCGCAGCTTTTCCCCCACCACTTTTTCGAGCGATTCGCCGTGGTACGAATAAATCCGGTCGCCCAGCAGCATCTCGATCGGCGGACCAAGCTCGGCTAGCAGCGCCTCGGCCGCTTCCTTGGTAGCGGCGCGCGCGCGAAGATGGATCTGAATATCGCCCGCCCCGGCCAGAATTGTCGTCACCGGATTTTCGTATTTCGAATACACCGGCGCGATCAGCGCGTCCAGATCCGATTCGCCCATGCCGGCGACGCGGTAGAATCGCGTGCGGATCACCTGCGGCGGCAGATGGCGCAACAGGCGCGGGATGCATTCGTTGGCGAACAGCGGCTTCAATTCCCCCGGCGGACCGGGCAGCATCATCAGCACCTGCCGGTCCAGCTCGATCCATTGACCGGGCGCGCTACCGCGCGGATTTTCGAGCGGCTCGGCTCCTTCCACCAGATACGCCTGACGCAGATTGTTGTCCGCCATCTTGCGCTGAAACCGGCGGAAGCGCTCTTCGAGACCGGCGCGAAGCTGTTCGCTGAACACCAGTTTCCGCCCTAGAGCCGCGGCCACGGCGTCGCGAGTCAGATCGTCTTCGGTCGGACCCAACCCGCCGGTGAGGATCACGATTTCCACGTGCTCGATGGCGTGTTGAATGGCTTGCGTGAGGCGCTTGCGATCGTCGCCGACGATGATTTTGCGGCGAACTTCGACGCCGATGGCGTTGAGCTGCTCGGTGATGTAGAGCGAGTTGGTGTCGATCTTAGAATGGGTCAGCAGCTCGGACCCGACGGCGATGATCTCTGCGTCTCGCATGGGCTACTTTTGTTAAATCGCGCACAACGCATTCGCTGTGCGCTCCATCCTGAACCGCGCACAACACGGGCAGCGCGTTCGCGGCGCTATTCCTTCACTACCAGCGCTGACCGCTCCCTCTGGTCGCGGCTCATTGGCCTGCGGCAAACTTTTCGGAGCGCGATTAAAAGCAAACGAGCCGCGACCAAAGGAAGCGGTGGATCCCGAAACTACGGCAGCGGACGGCCTTCAATGCCGACGTCCACCCGAAACAGCGAATTGTTGGTCGCCAGCACCATCGATTTCGACGGCGCAAACGCCAGGCCCACGATCGCCGGACCCGACAGAAACAATTCCGCGTTAACCTCCGGCGTTATGCGCACCACGCCCCGCCGTCCGCCGAGCGATGCCGCCACGTACAGATTGCCTTTAGTGTCGAAAGCCATGCCCTGCGGACGTCCCAGCCCGCGGTAAAAAGTCTCCACGTGTCCGTCTTTCGAAACCCGATGCACCGCGTCGAAGCTCGACGTCGTCGGGCCGCTCACGTACAGATAATTTTCCGGACCGAAGGCCAGATGATAGGCCGCAATCGACGGCTCCAGCGTCGCGAACACATAAATCTGCCGCTGCCGGCTGATCTTGAAAATGGTGCCGCTGCGGTCGCCGACGTACAGGTTGCCGTCTTCGTCGAACACGATCCCGGTGGCCACGCCCATGCCTTCCACGTACACCGACAGATTCCCCGCCGGCGATACCTGATAGACCACGCCGTCGTGACGGCTGGAGACGTACAGCACGCCCTCGGCATCGAACGCCAGGCCGGTCGCGTTCATCAGATCGCTGACCAGAGGCTTCGGTTTGTAATTGTTGTCCAGCTTGTAAATCGAGACCTGCGTCTTCTGCCCGGCCGATCCGCTGAAGGTGGTGTAGATATTGCCATGGCGGTCCACCACCGGATTGGACACCGGATGCAGACTGTCGGCCACCTGGATGCCGATCCCACAGGTCCACGGAATGCTGGCGTGATGATCGCCGCCGATGGTCATTTCCTTGGCGGAGGCTCCATCCGGCACGCGGACGATGACGAGGGAATCCGAGCCGATGACTACGGGCGCTGTCATTTCTCCGAAGCGCACCTGCGGGCGCGCGGAGGCGGCCAGTCCTTTACCGCGAATTTGAAATTCGCCTCCCGGAATCGCCGCCGCCGGCGAGACTTCCAGAATTTGCGGACGGGTATCGGAGGATTTGCGAAAGGCCATTGCTGTCTTCTACTATAATCTCCCGTTTGGCGAAACCGCGTGAGGGCGGCGCGGTTGATAGGTCGCCACTGCGTGTCCGCGATGGAAGCGCCACCGCTCGCCAGGCGCGTTGCGTGCAGGTGCCGGGGACAACGCCATCTAACGACGGCCTGAACGCCAGGGTCAGCGCCTACGTCGATTCCTGGGTTGTGCGCTGCATTTTTGTTGAAGGCGGCCTGAACAGCGAAATGGACAAACAGCAGCTGGCCTACGGCCAATGCATGCGGGTCGACATCTGGTAGATTTGCGCCGGCTCATTCACGGTTCCGAGAACAGTGTTTTGTTGCGAATGGTTTCCATAAGACTTGGGAACCGCGCCTGGCCGGCGTGGCCACGTCCGACTCGGCTTCGCGCCGATCTTTAGAACGGGTCGCTATAGAGGTCCGCGATTTACTTCCTGATCGGGAAACCAGGCGAGGCGTTTCTCAGCCTCTTCCATCTCAGACGGATCGAATAGTGGACGGTACCTATTTTGAACAACGAGATATTCCATCGTAATCTCAAAGCCATTGTCTTGGGATGCCCCAAGCTCCTGCCAAGCCACGCCCACTTTATCAGGAGCTAGGAGCCTCTTGCGCTGCTCCCACACCCCGCAATTCTCGCAACCAAGGCGTGAAATCTCACTGGGCGACGTCCATAGCGACGCGAGACATTCTTCGCTGATCCAGAGCATTCTTCGATCGAACTCCGCTTCCAATGTTTCATTATCTGATGTCATCGCTTCATTTTATGTTGACAACGCGTAAGGGCCCTTATGCGTCGCACTTTTGCGACCGTCCCGGGCGACGTTCCGGGGAATTATTACTCGATATCGTCCTCTGCCATCCGCGGACGCGAGATCTTACTCATCGGGTGTGGCGCGTCATCGAGCCGATTGAACCTCGTTCGGCGGCTGCGACGTATAATCGCGATATGCTCACTGATCCGGAAGTTCGAGCGGGCGATGTCCAGCACGCCGTGATCGGCGAGCTCGATCACCTCGGCGATGCGTTCTCTGGCTTCTGCCGCGGTCTCCGGCTTCCACTCGCGCAGCCGCGCATCGAGTTTCTCCGCCAAGGTATCCACGATAGTCTCCTGCCCTCACTCGTAATATAGCGCCACCAGCGACCGCGACTTCGCCAAAGAGCGTCGCGGGCTCAACGATCCCCGTTGACGAAAAAGGGCTTCATCTCCTCGTACTCCAGGATCTTCACGGTCGACCCCTAGGGAGCGATGCGTCGGCCCCACATTCCCCGCAGCGTCCCAGCAACATCGCCGCGTACTGCGCCGTCGCCTCTGCCGCTGAAAGTGCGGTAACCTAAGCGCGCAAACGGCGTCTAATTTCCGGAGGTTCGGATGGAAGCGCTGAGAACCACTTGTTGTGTCGTCGGAGGCGGACCGGCCGGCGTGATGCTCGGTTATTTGCTGGCGCGCTCAGGCGTCCGAGTAACGGTCCTCGAAAAGTATCCGGATTTTTTCCGGGATTTTCGCGGCGATACCGTGCATCCATCTACGCTCGACGTCATGCACCAACTGGGCTTGCTCGGCGGCTTGCTCCAAATCCCGCACCAGCGGGTAACATCGGTGAGCGCGCGGATCGGCGATTTCGACTTTCACGCCGCCGATTTTCGATTCCTGCCCACCCGCTGCAAATTTGTCGCGCTGATGCCGCAATGGGATTTCCTGAACTTCCTGTCCGAGCGCGGCAGACGCTTCGCGGGCTTCGACCTTCGCATGCAGCATGAGGGCACGGGACTGCTGCGCGACGGCGAGCGAATCGTGGGCGTTGAGGCGCGATCCCCGGCGGGCCCGGTGCGGATCGAGGCGGACCTGGTGGTCGCCTGCGACGGCCGGCATTCCACGATGCGGCAGTCCGCGCGGCTCGCGGTGCAGGATTTCGGTGTTCCCATTGATGTGCTGTGGTTTCGCATTTCGCGCCAGCCTGGCGATCCGCAACAGGTATTGGGCAACATCAATTACGGCAAGGCGCTTATCCTGATCAACCGGGGCGATTATTTTCAGGCCGGACTGATCATCCGCAAAGGCACGCTGGAGCAAATCAAGGCGGAAGGTCTCGACGTGTTTCGCCGCAACATCGCGCAAATCGCGCCATACCTGCGCGATCGCGTGGGCGAAATCGAAGACTGGGATCAGATTAAATTGCTGACGGTGCAGATCAACCGGTTACGCCGATGGCATCTTCCCGGCCTGCTGTGCATCGGCGATGCCGCGCACGCGATGTCGCCCGCCGGAGGCGTGGGAATCAATCTGGCAATCCAGGATGCGGTGGCGACGGCGAATCTACTGGCCGCTCCACTTCGCGCCGGGAAGATCACGGACCTGACCCTGCATCGCGTGCAACAGCGGCGCGAATTTCCGACGCGCGTGATCCAGTTCATCCAGGTGAGGGCGCACCAGGCCTTCGACGTGGTGTTCGATACCACCGGACCAATTCAAGTGCCCTGGCCACTGAAAGTCGTAGAAGCACTTCCCGGCAGGACATGGATCACCGGATACGTCGTCGGTGTGGGCGTCCGGCCGGAGCGCGTGGCGGATTCCACACGGACGAGCGCGCCGGGGTCCTTACAAACGGCCGCCGTTCGGCTCGGCGCCGCGATTGGTGCGATCGTGAAAACGGTGCGCCTCCTGCGAGCCGCCTAGCCAAGCAACCTGCCGCCGTTATTTAGGTTCAATACAGCCCGAGGCGGCCGGCGATGATCATCACGATTGCGCCGTAGATGCCTGCCAGGGCGTCGTCCAGGACGATGCCCCATCCGCCGGGCAATCGTTCCAGGCGACGGATCGGGAACGGTTTCCAGATATCGAAAATGCGGAACAGGGCGAATGCCAGCAGCCAGCTTCGCCAGTTGAGCGTGGTCGCGCCGGCGATGGTTAGCCACTCGCCGATCACTTCATCCACCACCACGATGCCGGGATCCTCGCGGCCTTCGAGTCTTGCGGTGACGCCCGCGGCCCAGACGCCGGGCGCGAATAACAACGCGGCGAGAACGGCGAAGGTCCAGGCTGGGACAGCTTCATAGCGATGGAGCAGCCATGCGATGAGCACTGCGGCGAGCGACCCCGCGGTGCCGGGCGCGACCGGAGAATATCCGCAATAAAACCAGGTGGCGAGAAGGCGTGCGAGCTTGTTCAATCCTCGTCCTCGTCGTCATCCGCTTGGGCTGGAGCGCCGGGGATCACGTATTTCCCGGAAGCCCAGTTGCCCAGGTCGATGATGCGGCAGCGGTCGCTACAGAAGGGCATGAAGGGGTCGCCCGGCTGTACTTCTTTTTCGCAGATGGGGCACTTCATAGCGCAAGCTGAACGAGGCTCGGACGGGCCTGGGCGGGCGTATCGACCAACTCGCCGGTCAGGTCGTAATCGTGGGCTTCGGTGATGCGCATCGTGCGAATTTCGCCCGGGCGCAGCGGATTTTCGCCGGGATCGGAGATGTAGCAGACGCCGTCGATTTCGGGCGCCTGGGTGGACATGCGAGCCTGCCAGACCAGATCGGAATCGGCGGAGGGTCCTTCGACCAACACCGGAAGTTCGCGGCCGATGAGCTGGCGATTGCGCGACTTGGAAATTTTGCGCTGCAGGCTCATCAGGCGGCGCTTGCGGTTGTAAATGGTGCGGGCGTCGACTTTCTGATCGAGCTCGAAACTCTTGCTGGTGTCTTCGTCGGAGTACGAGAAGACGCCGAGGCGATCGAACTGCGCGGCCTGGACGAACTGGCACAGCGTCTCGAAATCCTGCTCGGTTTCGCCCGGGAAGCCGACGATCATGCTGGTCCGGATCGCGACGCCGGGGATGGTCTTGCGAATACGCTCGATCAGGCTGAAGGAAGATATCGCCATGCGACCCGCGCTTCATGCGCTTGAGCACGGGCGCGCTCGCGTGCTGCGAGCGGCATGTCGATGTACTTGACGAGCGCGCGGATATTCGGCGATGGTGTCGAGCAGTTTCTGCGTGACTTTGTTGGGATAGCAGTAGAGGAAGCGAACCCAATTATCCTGCGGCGGTGTCGATCTGGGCGAGCCGGGCGAGCAGCGTCGCGAGGCCGTCCTTCAGGCCGAAGTCTTCGCCGTAGCAGGTGGTGTCCTGGCCGATGAGATTGATCTCGCGGACGCCTTGCGAGAAAAGCCGTGTGGCTTCGGAGATGACCGATTCAAACGGCGGCTGCGAAATGCGCCGCGATACTGCGGGATCACGCAGAAGGTGCAGGGATGATCGCAGCCTTCGGCGATTTTGATGTACGCGTAATGCTTCGGGGTTGCGAGAACGCGCGGCGTCAGGTCGTGATAGAGATACGCGTCGAACGGATTCGGCGTCGGGCTCGACGCCTTCGCAGAGCGCCGTGATCGGTTCGAGTTCGTTGGTGCCGATCACGGCGTCCACTTCCGGCATGTTCTTGCGGATATCGTCGCGATAACGCTCGACCAGGCATCCGGCGACGATCAGCTTGCTGCGCGCGGCCGGTTTTCTTGTACTCCGCCATTTCGAGAATGGTGTCGACGGATTCCTGTTTGGCGGGGTCGATAAAGCTGCAGGTGTTGACGACGATGACGTCGGCGTCGGAGGGATGCGGCGTCAACTCATGGCCGGCGGACGTGAGCTGGCCCATCATCACCTCCGTATCGACGAGGTTCTTCGGGCATCCGAGACTGACAAAACCAATTTTCACTGATTCCTTACGAGGCGGGCGTTCCTTTTCAGGATATCAAATATGGCAATGCGAGAGCCCGCGCTTTTCGAGGTACTGCTGATGATATTCCTCGGCGCGCCAGAAGGTTTCGGCGGGGACGATCTCGGTGACGATGGGGCGCTTGAAATGCTTCTGCGCCTCGTCGCGCGAGGCTTTGGCTTCGGCTTCCTGCTCGGGCGAATGAAAGAAAATCGCGGAGCGGTATTGCGTGCCGACGTCGGGTCCCTGGCGATTTATCGTGGTCGGGTCGTGATTTTCCCAAAATACTTCGAGCAGATCGTGATAGCTGATCACGGCCGGATCGAAGGTGACGTCGACCACCTCGGCATGACCGGTGCGATCGGTGCAGACGTCCTGATAGGTGGGGTGATCGTGCGATCCACCTTCGTAGCCGACGGCGGTTTCGGTGACGCCCGCGAGTCGCCGGAAGGTTTCCTCGACGCCCCAAAAACAGCCCGCGCCAAAAGTTGCGTGGTCCATGCTTCAATTGTAGATTGCAGAAGCTGAGAATTACTAACGCCAAGGGCCGCGTGCTGGCGGATCGCGCGGACATCGCCGATACAGTCCAAAAGCGTAACACTGGACTGCTGAAGCATTTGAAGCTCGACAAGGGCGAGGGATTGCTGATTCCGACTCAGGCGGTCCACACTTTCCGGATGAATTTCCCGATTGACATTGCATTTCTGAGCCGTAAGCGCAAGGTGTTGAAGATCCGCGCGAACATGGTGCGGAGCCGAATCGCGATGAGCCTGCGGGCGCATTCGGTGCTGGAATTGCCGGCAGGGATGCTCGCGGAGACGGAGACGGAGGTCGGGGATCAGTTAGAGGTGGAGAAGTACGAGGGCTGAGCAGGCGTTTAGACGTACTGCGGCTGGAGCATTTGCTCGAAAAACACTACGGCTGTCGGGGCATTACAGGCGGCCGGGGCTCTCCGTCATTTTCTAAATCGCTCACAACGCTGAAAAACGCTGTTCGCTCGAAAGACACTACGGGTGTAGCATTACGGGCGGCCGGGGCTCTCCGTCCATTTTTTAAATCGCGCACAACGCTGAAAACCGCTGTGCGCTCCCTGAATAGGACGGTCGCGTTTAGACACACTACGGCTGTCGGGGCATTACGGGCGGCCGGGGCTCTCGGACTTATCGCCGTGCGTTACCGGCCGCCAATGAATCGAGGAAAATCTAACGGAGGCTCGGCGCCGCTGGCTGGCGGCAGGCTCGCGTTTTCAATTTATCCTCTCTGAAGTCAAGCGGGACGGCCCGCCTAATCGTTATCGGATCGATCCGAAGGTCCTTCCGTCGTCATCATGGCACTGCCTGACGACGCGAGCCGTTTCACGGGCTCCGGAAGTCCAGTATCACCCCACTGCAATGCTTCCTGCGCAGGAAACTTTCTGATCTCAATCTAGCAGGCCGGATCCAGCGAATCTCTGTAAGTGATTGAGGTCACTTGGAGAATTGCTTGTGACTGGTTCTGACGTACAATTTCAAGTGATGATTCTCCGTCGAATTTCTCCTGTTTTTCTGCTCACGATCGCGGCGATGGGACAAAGCTCGCAATCGGGAGTCGATTTGGGCGCGATGGATCCGGGCGTCAGCGCTTGCCAGAATTTTTATCAATACGCATGCGGGACGTGGCGGAAAAATAATCCGATACCGCCGGATCGCGCGCGGTGGAGCCGGTTCGATCAGCTGCAGGAACAGAACCTGACGATCGAGCGCGGCATTCTCGAAAAAGCCGCGCAACCGGCCGCTTCACGGACGGCGGTGGAGCAGAAGATCGGCGATTTTTACGCGTCGTGCATGGACGAAACCGAAATTCAAGGCAAGGGCCTGGGGCCCATTCTGCCGATGCTGGACCGGATCGAGAAGATGACGTCGAAGAAGGACCTGGCGGCGGAGACGGCGCGCCTGGATCGCGAGGGCGTGCGGGCGTGGTTCACTTTCGGCATCCGGCCGGACGCGAAGAACACGAACGACCAGATTGCCGGCGTGGATCAAGGCGGGCTGGGGCTGCCGGATCGCGATTATTACCTGAAGAACGATGCGAGATCGGCGGAGCTGCGGCAGAAATACGAAGACCATATCAAGACCATGTTCGAACTGCTCGCCAAGGCGGAAGCGAAGCCGGATACGGATGCGACGTCGCAGGCGCGGGCGGTGTTGAACATCGAAACGGAGCTGGCGAAGGCGTCCATGGACCGGGTGGCGCGGCGCAATCCGGACAACACGTATCACAAGATGACGGTGGCGCAACTGGATTTGTTGAGTCCCGATTTTTCGTGGAAGGAATATTTAAAAGACGCTGGGTTGCCGTCGGTGCAGACCTTGAATGTGGGCAATCCGAATTTCATGAAGGCGATGAACGCGCTGATCGGATCGGCGAGCCTGGCGGATCTGAAAACGTATTTAACGTGGCACGCGCTGAATCAGAACGCGGAGTTTTTGCCGAAGCAATTCCGCGACGCCGATTTCGAATTTTTCGAGCACACACTGCGCGGAGTGGCGGAGCAGCCGGCGCGCTGGAAGCAGTGCGTGCAGCAGACGGACCGGGCGCTGGGCGAAGCGCTGGGGCAGGAATTCGTGAAGGTCGCATTCAGCCCGGCGAGCAAAACCAGGGCTCTGGAACTGGTGGGGCAGATCGAATCCGAGATGGGCAAGGACGTGCAGGCGGCGAACTGGATGTCGCCGGCGACCAAGGATCAGGCGCTGACCAAGCTGCACGAAGTGACGAACAAGATCGGGTATCCGGACAAGTGGCGCGATTATTCGAGCGTCAAGATCACGCGCGGCGCTTATTTCGCGGACACGGAGCGGGTGCACGAGTTCGATGTGCAGCGCAATTTCGAGAAGCTGGGCAAGCCGGTGGACAAGACCGAGTGGGGGATGTCGCCGCCGACGGTGAACGCGTATTATTCGCCGCCGCAGAACAATATTAATTTTCCGGCGGGAATATTGCGGCCTCCTTTTTATAATCCGAAGGCGGACGACGCGGTGAATTACGGCGCGATCGGAGTGGTGATCGGGCATGAACTGACGCACGGGTTCGACGACCAGGGCCGGCGGTTCGACGGTCACGGCAATCTTCGCGACTGGTGGACGCCGGAAGATGCGAAGGCGTTCGAGAGCCGCGCGGACTGCGTCGCGAATGAATATAGCGGGTTCAGTCCGGTGGACGGGGTCCATTTAAATGGGCGGCTGACGCTCGGCGAAAACGGAGCGGACAACGGCGGAATTCATCTGGCATACATGGCGCTGATGGACAGCCTGGCGGGCAAAGTTCTGCCGAAAAAAGACGGGTTGACGACGGAGCAGCAGTTCTTCTTGGGCTACGCGCAGATCTGGTGCGAGAATACGTCGGAGCAATCGGCGAGGCTGAGCGCGCAGACCAATCCGCATTCGCCGGGCGAATTCCGGGTGAACGGAGTGGTGCAGAACCTGCCTGAATTCGAGAAGGCGTTCTCGTGCAAGACCGGCGATGCGATGGTGTCCAAGGACCCGTGTCGCGTTTGGTAAGCGACGTGGACCAATAATGGCTCGGTTTGACGGCGTCGGCGCGAAGGTCGAAGGCAATGCGATTCGCGTGAAGTTTCGCCTCGATGCTCCGTGCGTGGTCGGGTGGCAGATTTACGATCCATCGACGGGGGCGTTCCTGTTCGAAGGGGAATGGCAGGACCTGCGCGATCCGAACGTGGAGATGCTGCTGGAGCTGCCGGAGCAGGAAGGTCCGTACCGGGTGCAGGTGGCGCCGGTGGAGGACCGTCGCAAATTCGTGCTGATCGACGCGGAAGTGGATGGGGCGGGCGCGATTGCGATGTCTTCTCCGCGGGTCACCTCGGCGCGTGCGCTGGGGTACCGGCGATGGATACGGTCGGTGCCGAAGGCGTTCACCTTGCCGCCGGCGACGCTGTGGCGCAACCGGAAATTAATCCGGTCGATGGTGCGGCGCGACATGCTGGCGCGGTATCGGGGAAGCTTCGGCGGCGCGCTGTGGACCTTTCTGAATCCATTTTTATTGATGGCGACGTACGCGTTCGTGTTCGGCGTGGTGCTGAAGACGAAGTTCGCGGGAGACTCAAGCGGCATCGGATGGGTGCTGTATTTTCTCGCCGGGATGCTGCCGTGGCTGGCGTTTTCGGAGGCGGTGGGCCGGGCGCCAACGATTATTCTGGAATATCGGAATTTCGTCAAGAAACTGGTGTTCCCGTTGGAAACGCTGCCGGCGAACCTGGTGATATCGGGGGCGGTGACGGAAACATTCGCGGTGCTGATTTTCCTGGGCGGGATGGTGCTGGCGCGGCGTCCGATATCGGCGTCGGTGGTATGGCTGCCGGCGTTGGTCGTGCCGCAATTGCTGCTGACGGTAGGGTTGTGCTGGATCCTGGCGGCGCTGGGAATTTTCATGCGCGACCTGGGGACCATCATGGGCTTCGTCCTGACCCTGTGGTTCTTCGTAACGCCGATCTGTTATCCGGAAGCGAGCCTGGCGGGGCTGCCGCACGCGGCGTTGCAGGTGCTGACGGCGAATCCGATGTATCAACTGGTGGCGGGATACCGGGCGGTGCTGCTGGAAAATCACGCGCCGGGATGGCGGTCGCTAGGGTGGCTATGGGCGGGATCGTCGGCGCTGGCGGTGATCGGGCATGCGTGGTTTTATAAATTGCAGAAGAGTTTCGCGGATGTGATTTAGACTTCAGGCGAAAGGAGCCGGCCCTGGGTTCAGGAATGGGGCGGCCAAGCTCGCGGGCGGTTTCGAGCCACTCGGCGATCACGGTTTCGGCGTTGGCAAGGGCTTCCTGACGAGTGGAGCCGTCGGCGGCGCAGCCAGCTAACTCGGGGACCTCGGCGATGAACGCCTGGTCTTCCTCGCTCCAGTAGAGGATGATCTCGTATTTGGTCATTCGGCCTCTCTTGTCGGTTTATACTGAACTAGCACTCGACGGACTTGCTTGACCTGGTAGGGCTTCGCGAACGAATTTCGCGGCTGAAGGTTGAGGATTTCCGCGACGCTTTCGCGAGTGAAGATGTGGTGACTTCCCGGACCCGTTCCGCGAATCCGAGCTGCGTCAGGAGGGCGCGAAGCTCGCTGAAGCGAATGTTGGCATCGGAGGAACCTTCGAGCAGGCGCAATAAGATGGACTTAGCCACTCAGTTGCCGCTGTTGTCGACGGCGTAGTAGCCTTTGCGGGCTTGCACCTTATAATTCTTGTCGCCGACACGGATTTCGATTTTGTGATACGAGCCGTCCTTCTTTGGATTCGGAGGCTGGTAGCCGATCGAATATTGGCTGCGCATTTCGTCCTGCAACTGCTGGAAGATATCGTCGAGCGAGTTGCGGCGATCCACTTTGAAGACGCGGCCGCCGGTGTCGCCGGACAAGCGGCGCAGCTCGCCTTCGCCGCCGGCTCCGCCGATCATGATGGTTCCGAAGCCGCCGCCGTAGGCCGAGCGGTCCTCATAATCGATGCTGTAAATGATCGCGTCCGACTTGAGCGCGGCTTCGATGGAGGCGTCGCGCGACGTTTTGCTGCCGGTGTCGACTCCGTCAGTGATGATTACGATCGCCTTGCGGCCCACTTCGGATTGCATTTTGTCGTGCGAGGCGAGGTAGACGGCATCGTAAAGAATGGTCCCGGCCTGATTCTGCTGCGTGGGCACGGGGCCGGGATGCAGGCCGCCGACGGGAACGCTCATGTGGAGCTGATTCAAGCCGTCCTGAAGAAGGCGAGGGCTGTTGGTGTCGTCCTGAAGAAGCTCGGCTTCGGCTCCGAACTGGATCAGGAAGGCGAGATCTTTCTTGCGCAGAACTTTGGAGAAGAACTGATACGCGGCGCGCTTTTCGATATCGAGCAGACGCTCCTGACTGCCGCTGGTATCGACCAGCAAGCCGATGGTGAGCGGGATATCGGTTTCGCGGGTGAAATACTTGATGTCCTGTTCCTTGCCGTCCTCGAAGATTCGAAAATCCTTCTTCTCGAGATTGCCGACCAGGCCGTTGCTCTTATTGCGCACGGTGCACAGGATGTTCACCAGATTGACGTCGACTTTGATGGTGTCGTCTTGCGCGAGCAGGGCGGGTCCCGTTACGGAGGCCAGGGCAAGCAGAATCGGGAGGTGCTTCATAGTTAATATGATAGACGCCGGGCGTCGATGTACATGAGATGCGCGGGGCGGAAATTGAGTTCCCACTTTCAAACACATGCGAAAAGCATTGAATCATTTGAAGAAGGCCGATCCGGTGATGGGCGCGATCATCGAGCGGGTGGGGCCGTATAAGATCCAGTACCGGGAGCCGGACTTTCAGACGCTGGTGCGGTCCATCGTGTATCAGCAGTTGAACGGGAAGGCTGCGTCGACCATTTTCGGGCGATTGCAGGCGGCGGCGAAGGCCGATCCTCTGACGCCGGAATCGATACTGAAGCTGCGGCCGGCCAGGATGCGATCGCTGGGGCTTTCGGGACAAAAGATGAAGTATATTCGGGAACTGGCGCGGCTGACCAGGGATGGCGAGGTCGATTTCGAGCGGTGTGTCACGCTTCAGGACGTGGAAGTTGTGGAACACCTGACCAAGGTGAAGGGCGTGGGAGTATGGACGGTCCACATGTTCCTGATGTTCGCGCTGCGGCGGCACGACGTTTTGCCGACGGGGGATCTGGGGATCCGGGCGGCGATGAAGAAAGCTTACGGCCTGGAGGAATTGCCGAAGCCGGAGGAAATGGAAAAGATCGCGGCGTCGTGGCGGCCGTATTGTTCGGTGGCGTGTTGGTATTTGTGGAGGAGTCTGGATAACGTCGGGGCGATGTAGCGGGCTCATTTAAAGCCGGAGGGGAAGCGATGCGAACCGAGTGGGAGCGGGCGCTCGAACGGTGGCAGGGCGCGGAGCTGATCGACGCGGCGGCGGCGGAGCGCATTCGCGAGTTCGAATCGCAAGGAGCGGGCGCTCCGAAGCTGCGCTGGCCGGCGATTGTGGCGCTGGCGTTCGGGGCGGCGATGCTGGGCGCGGGAGTGCTGCTGTTCGTCGCGGCGCACTGGGACACGCTGTCGCCGGGGGAGCGATTCGCGCTGGTGCTGGGCATGGTCGCGGTATTTCACGGGCTGGGCGCGTGGGCATCGCCAGGCAGCCGGAACCTGTCGATCGCGCTGCACGGGGTGGGGACCTTGTCGCTCGGCGCGGGGATTTTTCTCACCGGACAGATTTTCAATTTACAGGCGCACTGGCCGTCGGGCGTGATGTTGTGGGCGGCGGGCGCGTGGGCGGGATGGGCGCTGCGACGCGACTGGCTGCAATTCGCGCTGGCGGCGATGCTGACTCCGTTCTGGCTGGCGGGGGAATGGGTGGAGGCGTTTCCCAAGGAAACGTCCATCGCGATCCGCATCCTGCTGGAAGGATTGTTGCTCTTGTCCTGCACCTATTTCGCGGCGCGAACGCGGGAGCGGGACGATATGACGCGGCGGGCGCTGGTGTGGATCGGCGGGATGGCGATGCTGCCGCTGGTAGTGAGTCTGGCGATGGAGTTTCAGTTCGTAAGAGGATCGGACCAGGGAACGTGGGGCGCTCTGGAAGTGGCGGGGCAGACGCTGGCGATCGCGCTGCCGCTGGGGCTCGCGTATTATCTGCGTCGAAACGACGCCTGGATGAACGCGGTCGCGGTGCTGTGGGTGTTCGCGCTGGGGCTGATCGCGGTGAAGGAAAATATCGGACTGTATTTGTGGTGCGTGCTGGGCGCGGCGGCGATGGTCGCCTGGGGAGTGAAGGAAGGGCGCGGCGAGCGGGTCAACATGGGCATGGCGGGCTTCGCGCTGACGCTGCTGTTCTTTTATTTTTCGCAGGTGATGGACAAGATGGGGAGGTCGGCCAGCCTGATCGGATTGGGGCTGGTGTTTTTGGGCGGCGGCTGGGGAATCGAAAAGATGCGCCGGCGATTGATTGCGCGGGCGAGGATAACGGCATGAACATGCTGACAAAGGGACTGGTGCTCGGCGGAGTGCAACTGGCGCTGGTGTTGTCGCTGGGCGGGAAATTGTTGATCGACCGGGCGACTTTGCCGAAGGTGTGGGTGAAGACGGCGCCGTACGATCCGAACCTGCCAGTGCGCGGAAGATATGTCAGCCTGCGGGTGATGGCGGAGGCTCGGGGATTCGAGGCGGGCGCGATTTATTCGACGGTGCGGCTTTCGGTCGACGGGGACAAACTGATCGCGCAGCCGAGCGGGAACAACTCGGACGTGATGGCGACGATCAGCGGGAACACGGCGAATCTTGCGGAACCGGTCGCGTACTTCATTCCGGAAAAGATTCCCGATCCGTCGCGACGTCCGGCGGATGAGGAATTATGGGTGGAGGTGACGGTGCCCCGCAAGGGTCCGCCACGGCCCATCCGGCTGGGCGTGAAGAAGGATGGAGTGCTGACGCCGCTGGAGATTCGCTAAGGGCTCATTCAAAAAACAACGGCGGGCAGGTCGGGGACCTGCCGTACGTCAATGTTGCACGGTGATTAGCGCTCCTCCCTGAGTGGCGGATCCGTTGTACGTGGCGGTGATGGATTGGTCGCCATCGGCGAGCGTGGAGGGGACCACGACGTTGAACTGAAATTCTCCTGGCGCAACCAATGCCGCGAATTGGACCATGGCGGGCGCACCGCCGATGGTGATTACGGGCAATGGGGACAGCGCTCCGGACTGGGTCATCGATCCACTGACTACCGGCGTAGAAGTCGGGCCGAATCCGTTAGCGTAAAGAACGACGGTCTCGCCGGGCTTGGCGGGAGTGGTCGAGCCGGGGATCAGCGTGGCGGGTCCGATGTAAGTTCCGTCGACGTGAGTGGCGGCGACGTATGGTCCGCCGCTGAAGACAAAGAAGGACGGAGAGACGGCCTGCGACTGCACCGTGAAGGCGCTGGTGACGGATTTATTAATGGACAGTTGCACGGCGACCGGTCCGGAGATCGCGTCGGGCGGGGTCAGCACGTTCACCTGATTGGGGCTGATGTAGTACACATACGCATCCTTGCCGTTCACGGTAACGCTGACGCGGTCGAGCGAGGTGGGGAGCTGGTTGTTGGCGAAGTCCAGAGTTTTCCAGATGCGGGTGTCGCCGGGCAGGGATAGCTCCGAACCTTTGATCTCGATCCAGGTATTGGGGGCGATCAGGTTCTTCTCGCCTTCGGCGTTGGCCACCAGGGAAATTGCGGGCGGCTCGAGCTCCAGATGAGCGGTCAAGATGTCGTCGGCGAAGCTGGTGGCGTTATCGTGAAAGACCTCGATGTATTGCGCTTCGAGTGGGTTGTTTTGTCCCAGCGGATAGATTCCGCCTTGCAGAAGCTGCAGATAGGTGGTCGAGTTACAGGGCGTGGGGTTGGTGACTGGCTCGGAGCAGGCTGCGCCCTGGCCCCCCAGGTATTCGTTGGTCTGAAACGCGGCCATGGTCCCGAGAGTCTGGGCGGCGGTGATCACGTCGGGCGAGTCGGGCTCGCCGGGCATCAGGAAATCGTACTGCACCACTAAGCGTCCGGGGAATTTCTGGCTGGCGGTGGAGATCAACTGCTGGGTGAAATTGGGGCGCGCGCCGACGATGGCCAGGCCGTCTTCGCCGATGGGCGGAAATGCGCCGTCGGTGGCGATGATTGAAACGCTGAAGGGTTTATCGGGGAAACTCTTCTGAAAAGAGCCGAGGATCGTGGTCCAGGCCTGACTGACCAGCGATGGCCGGTAGCCGTCCTGCGCCCAGGTGGCGATCGCGTCGCTGACGCAGGAGAGGCCGGTGGATTGGGGAGTTTCGCGCGGCAGGCGCAGCTCCTCGGTGGTCCGGTTGATTCCGGTGAGGCGCACCAGCGTGACGGCGTTGTAGGTCCCGGCGCTTTTGAGATGCGCGGATAGGGCGGCGAGCATCGAATCCCACTGGCTGAGGAATGCCGGGTCCCAGGGCGCGGCCATGTTGGCGGTGTCGCAGACGCCGGTTTCGCCGGCATGAGGAGAGATGGTGAAGTTCAGTTGTGTAGCGCCGGCGCCGGCGGGGGCGGGCTGGAACAACCAGGCGGGCATGGCGGAGCCGGCGGGAACCACCAAGTCGATTTTCTTGCCGATGGCGACCACCTGGTTGATCCATTGATCGAGCAAGGTCCATTGATATTGGCCCATGGAGGGTTCGATCGCATTCCAGCCGATGACCACGGCGACGCCGTCGATACCCTGAACGTTGAGTGAGCTGCTCAAGGCCGCCGCGGTGGTGGGGGTGAGCTGCGAGACATCGTTGGTATAGATGTAGATGCCGCGAAGGTCGGGGGAGGCGCTTTGCGCGCGGGCGATGAAGCAAAATCCGAGGATCGCGAAAAACATCCACAGCCGGGAACCGCGCGTGCTGACGACGGAGCTGGTTGGCATGCGGGAATCATACCGAAACCGAATCCGCAATTGGCCGGGCCCTAGAAAGAACCTTAGGTAGCGGATTGGTAGAATCGATCCCATGCCCGATGTAAAACGACCGGCCGCGCTGGCGGCGGCGTACGCGGCGGCGAAGAAGAAAATCGACGCGGGGGAAATGCCCACGCTTCTGTTGCAGGGCGGCCAGACGCTGTTCCGGAGTTTCAATCCGACGAGTCCCTACAGCTCGCTGCCGAAGCCCGCGGCCGGCGGGCACGTGTCGAAGCTGCAAGCCAACAAGCTGTTGATCCCCGGCGACGGCGCGGCGGAATTGCATAACCGGTTCAGCGGTCCGTCGTACAATGCGGCGATTCCAGCGGCGGCGGGGCTGTATTGCGTGCTGCAGCAACAGGCGCTGGTGAATGAGTCGATGCACTATTCTGGCAAAGCGGGTGCGTGGGCGCTAAGCGGTCGATGCGTGATCATGATGAAGCTGATGGGCGCGATACTGGTGGCCGATCTTTCTCCGCACAATCCGAGGGCACTGCGTTTTCTGCGCGAAATGGGTGCGGGGACATGGGACCAGATGGTAGATCCGAAAGATTGCTCGGTGGCGCGAGGGATCGGACTGGCGATCGCGGAGAGTCCGGCGTTGCGCGGTCTTTCGGTGCAGACGGTGCGGAGCTCGGAACGGTCGGACGAGGAGCGCGGCGACAATCTGGTGCTGCTGACGTCGCCAGGCCGGCCGATCCAGGGCGTGTATATCGATGAGGCGAGTTACTTCGGAAAGACGAATGCGACGGAAACATTTCCGGTCGCATTTCCGTAACCGGCTAGCGGTCTTTCAGAATTTCGCGGGCGGCGTTGTGGCCTGGGGCTCCCATGACTCCTCCGCCGGGATGTGCGCCGGAGCCGCATAGATACAGGCCTTTGACGGGGGTGCGGTAGCGGGCCCAGCCGGCGACGGGGCGGAGGACGAACATCTGGTCCAGGCTCATCTCGCCGTGAAAAATGTTGCCGCCGGTGAGGCCGAAGCGACGTTCCAGGTCGAGCGGACTGAGCGTCTGGCGGTTCACAATAATCGAACGAATATTCGGGCAATATTCTTCAATCACATCGAGGATGCGTTGGGTGTAGGGCTCGCGTTCGGCGTCCCAGGTGGTGCCTTTGAGGGTGTAAGGCGCGTATTGCAAAAAAATTCCCATAATGTGATGACCGGCGGGGGCGAGGGTCGGGTCATACATGGTGGGGATGGTCATCTCGATCAGCGGGGATTGCGACGGGCGGCCGTACTTAGCGTCGTCCCAGGCGCGTTCAATGTAATCGACGCTGGGGCAGATGTGCATGGTCGCGCGATGTTGGGGGGCGGGGGATCCTGGTAACGCCTTGAAATCGGGAAGGCCGTTTAGCGCGAGATTCATCTTGAGCGACGTGCCTTCGCTGCGGAATTTTTGGATGCCGTCGAGGAAGTCGGGGTCGATATCGGCGGGGTCCATTAATTTAAGAAACGTCAGACGCGGATCGAGGTTGCTGGCGACGGTTGCGGCGCGGAGTTCGTCGCCGTTTTGAAGGACGACGCCGTGGACTTTTCCTTTCTTCACCAGGATTTTTGCGACCGGCGCGTTGACGCGGATTTGGGCTCCGGCGGCGCGGGCTGAATCGGCGATCGCGTTCGAGACCGCTCCCATGCCGCCGCGGACGAATCCCCACAATCCGCGATGGCCGTTCACGCCGCCCATGCAGTGATGCAGCAGAATATAGGCGGTGCCGGGGGAGCGAGGTCCGCCGTTGGCTCCAATGACGCCGTCGGTGGCCAGAGTGACTTTGAGCTGCTCGGATTCGAACCACTCGTCCAGAAATTCGGCAGCGCTTTGGGTGAAAATTTTCACGAGCCCGACGATTTCCTTGGGCGACAGGCCGCGCGTCGCTCCGAGAAGCTTCAGGTATTCCGGAAGATCGCGGGTGCGGGGAGGGAAGTGCGGCGGCGTGGTGAGCAGAAGAGATTCGGCGACGATGCCGAGACGCTCGAGATGAGCTTCGTATTTGGGGTACGCCTCGGCATCGCGCTCGGAGAATTTGGCGATTTCGGCGAGGGTTTTGGCGCGATCCTGCCACATAAAGAGATGGCGGCCGTCCGGGAAGGGCGAGAAGAAGGCGGGATCCTTGGCGTCGACAATGTAGCCGTAGCGGGCGAGATCGAGCTCGCGCACGACTTTTTCCTGCATGAGGCTGGAGAGGTAGGAGGCGGTCGAGACTCGATAGCCGGGCCAGATTTCCTCAGTGACTGCGCATCCGCCGACCAGGTCGCGGGCTTCGAGGACCAGGACTTTTTTCCCGGCTTTAGCTAGGTAGGCGGCGGCGACGAGTCCATTGTGACCGGCGCCGATGATGAGGATGTCGAAGGAATCGGGCACTGAATTTCATGATAGCGGGGCGGTGCTAGGCTGAGCGCATGAAGGTCTTATCACTTTTCTTACTGACGACCTTGATGAATGCGCAGATATTTTCCTTCGGGGTGAAGGGCGGGTTGCCGGTGAGTTCGGTGACGGATTCGGGCAGCGCAATTTCGCGAATCAGCCAGACATTCAGTTTCGAAATGAAGCGATATACGGTGGGGCCGACGGTGGAGGCGCGGATTCCGTTTGGATTTCGGGTGGAAGTGGACGGTTTGTATCAACGGGTGGGGTTGCAGAGTTTTTCGGGTCCGGCACCGAATGGGCAATTGATGCAGATCGGAGAGCGGGTGAACGCGTGGGAGATTCCGATGCTGTTGAAGCGTCGATTCACGCACGACAGGTTCGCGCCGTACATTTCAGCGGGAGCGGCGTTGCGAACCGTCGGCGATGTGCATTACGACGTGCTGACGACTCCCGATTTTCCGGGAGCCGCACCGGCACGGCAGCGGTTTACGCAGGCGAGCGGCGAGCCGCTGGCGGTAGGGATTGTGGCAGCGGGCGGGGTTTCGATCAAGATGCTTCCGGTCCGGATCGAGCCGGAGGTACGGTATACGCATTGGACGTCGCAGAGGTTATTGCCCACGACTGAGCAGGTGGAGGTATTGATCGGGCTGACGTTTCCATGATGGGGAGTCGTGCTTAGTCGTGCTAAGCATTGCTACGATAAATATTATGCGCACCACCAAGACGCTTTCGATCACTCTGCCGCCGGAGATGCTCAGCCGAGCCGAGCGCATCGCGCGCAAAGAACATCGGACGATGAGCGAACTGGTCCGCGAAGCGCTTCGCTATTACGAGCGACGCGAGTGGTGGAATGAGATGAACGCCTACGGAGGGAAGAGCGCGGCATCGGCGGGTATCGAGACAGAGGAGGATGTCGTGAAGGCGGTACACGAGGTGAGAAAAGTTTCAGTTGCCGTGCGCCGCAAGGCTAAGTGATTCGCGCCGTTCTCGATAGCAACGTTTATATTTCCGCGCTGCTGTTCGGCCGAAACCCCCGAATCGTGATCGAACTGGCACAGGTGGGCGCGTTCGAAACATTCACGTCGGCGCAGATCGTTGATGAAATTGAAGAGGTCTTGCGCCGCAAGTTCGGTTGGTCGCAGTCCCGCATTCGCGCTGCCGCGAAGCGTACATGGCGGGCGGCAGCTGAGATGGACCCAGAGCAAGCTCTAACAGACTGTCCAGACCCAGATGACAATCGCGTGCTAGAGTGCGCGGTCGCCGGGGTTGCGCACTTCATCGTCACCGGCGATCGCGACCTGCTGCAGTTGCAGCCCTATCGAGGCGTCTCGATCATGACTCCGCGCGTGTTTCTGGATGCCGTTCGACCCGGTATAATTGATCCGAATGGACATTTACGACGAAATCGTGCGTCTGCGGCGGCTGGGGCAGAAGTGCGCTCGTGGCCACCATCGTGCAGGTCAACGGCTCCATTCCGAGCTACGAAAGCGCCAAGCTGCTGGTGCGCGAAGACGGGTCCATGCATGGGCACGATCGGCGGCGGATGCGTGGAAGCCGAGGTCTGGACCGCGGCGCGCGAGGTGATCGAGACCGAAAAGCCGAGGCACCTGACCTTCAGCCTGGGCCAGGACGCGGCCTACGACAACGGCCTGATCTGCGGAGGTCAATTGAACATCTTTGTCGAGCCGGTGATGCCGCAGCCGCGCGCTTTTATTTTCGGCGGCGGGCACGTTTCGAAAAGCATTTCGAAGGTCGCGAATCTGGCCGGATTCGCCACGGTCATCGATCGACGACCGCGAGGCGTTCGCCAACAAGGAACGCTTTCCCGAAGCCGACGAAACCTACGCCGACGAATACGAAGACGTCTTTCCGAAGCTGACCATCACCTCCACCAGCTACCTGATCATCGTCACGCGCGGCCATCGCGACGATATGCGCGTGCTGCGCTGGGCCGTGACGACGCCGGCGCGATATATCGCCATGATCGGCAGCAAGCGCAAGACGATCTCGGTGGTGAAGGAGCTGGAGAAGGAAGGCTTTCCGCGCGAGCTGTTCGAGAAGATCTTCGCGCCGATGGGCCTGGAGATCGGCGCCGAATCGCCGGAAGAGATCGCGATTTCGGTGGTCGGCCGAAATGATCGCGATGCGCCGCGCGCCGGATGTCGGACTGGCGGTCGCTTTCGAAATCGATTTTCGCGCACGACAACTTGAAGGCGCTGTTGAAGTGATCGCAGGCATCATTCTCGCCGCCGGCGCCTCCAGCCGCATGGGAAGCCCCCAAAGCGCTGCTCGAATATCGCGGCGAAACCTTCGTCGAATCGGCTGGTGCGCGTGCTTTCGCGGCGTTGCGATCCGGTGATCGTGGTGCTGGGCTATCACGCCGGAGGCGCATTCGCCCGCAGTGAATCGCGACGCGCGCGAGTCGTGATCAATCCGGATCCGAGCGCGGGCAGTTGAGCTCGCTGCAAACCGGCCTGCGCGGAGTTCCAGAGGAGGCCGAGGGATTCTTGTTCACGCCGGTGGATTGCCCGGCGGTGGAGCCGGCGACGGTCGCGCGCGTAGCTGGACGCGTTTCGCTCGCGCGATCCGGGCACGCTGCTGGTGATTCCGCAATTTCATGGCAAGCACGGGCATCCGGTGTGCGCGCTCGACGACGCGATCGCCGGAGTTCCTGGCGCTGCCGGCGACCGCCAGGCGCGCGAGGTCGTGCATCCGGCATGAGGCTCGGACCCTGTACGTCGACGTGGACGACCCCGGCATCCTGGCCGACATCGACGATCCGAGGCCTGCCGTACCTGAGTGCGCCAATGAAGAACGGATCCTGTGGATCGCGCTCGCCCTGGTCATCGTGATCGGCATCGGTGGCGCCGCTATCTCGACGCCGATTTCTTTCGCCCGACGATCGAGCGTGCGCTCGAACGCGGCCTGGGCCGGCGCGTCGACGGTCGGCGAAGTCTATTTCAGCCTGTTCACGTGGCCCGGATTCACGCTCGAGAACGTCACCATTCACGAAGATCCGCGCGCGGGCATCGAACCGTTCGCGTACGTCGGAGAATTGGAAGCGCGCGTCCGTTTGCTTGCCGTCTGTTTCGCGCCATCTGGAATTTTCGACGCTGCGGCTGAGCGAGGGCAGGCTCGGTGAAGGCACCATCATCAATCTGGTGAAGACGGACGCCGGGCCCTGGAACTTTCAATTCCTGCTCGAACAGCGCGCCAGGCGATCGCCGGAGCGATGCCGGCGATCGAAATGCGCAGCGGACGAGTCAATTTCAAATTCGGCGACACCAAATCCGTCTTCTACTTCAACGACGCCGATCTCGACGTGTCTCCTTCCGACAACGGCTCCGTCGATCTGCGCTTTTCGGGCGCGCCTTCGCGCACCGATCAGGCGGCGCCAGAGTTTCGGACACTTCTTTCGTCCGCGGAATATGGCGCGACCAGACACGTCGACATGCGGGTGGAACTGGAGCGCAGCGCAGTCGAGGAAGTCGCGCGTCTGTTCGATCAGCACGCGTTCGGCCTCCACGGCTCGGTCGCGTTCGACGCGCAGTTACCGGGCCGCCGTCGAATTTGAATATCGCGGGGCAACTTGGCGGTGGACGATTTGCGGCGCAGCGACATGCCGCAGCGGCGCGGCACGGCGTGGCACACGGCGTTGAAAGGCACGCTCGATCTCCGGGGCGACCGGCTGGAACTCGCGAATTCGGCGGCGGGCGAGAATCCGCCGGTGACGCTGAAATTTCGCGCGTGGGATTTTCTATCCGCGCCGCAGTGGGACGCGTCGGCGCAGCTGAAGCAGATCCCGCTCGGCTCGCTGGTAGACATCGCGCGGCAAATGGGCGCGGCGATTCCGGACAAGCTGGCGGGCGCGGGATCGGTATCGGGCGCGGTGAGGTTCAGCGCTCCGGCGGGCCTGGCGGGGAGGGTGGAATTGCAGGATGCGTCGGTGACGTTGCCCGATGCGCGTCCTTTAAAAGCGGCGAGCGCGGCTCTCGAAATCAACGGGCACACGCTCGCGATGGAACCCGCGACGGTGCTTTTGGCGGAAAACGAAAGCGCCGAAGTGGAGGGCAGCTTCGATTCGGCGGCGGGGCTGGACTTGAAAGTGACCACGCGGGCTCTGAACGTCGCGGACCTGCGTTCGTTCGGGCTGGGCGCGATCCCGCTGCTGGAGCAGACTACGCAGGGAACGTGGCATGGATGGGCTCGTTATAAGTGGTCGCCGGGAGCGGCCGGCGAATGGTCGGGCGAGTACGAATTGCAGAACGCGCGGGTGGCGGTGGACGGGCTGGCGGATCCGGTCCGGATTCAATCGGCGGCGGTGGTATCGAGCGGAGCACGGGTGGTGGTGAGCCGCTTGCGCGCCAAGGCCGGCACGATCGCCTTTACCGGCGAGTATCGCTTTGAGCCGAACGCGGCGCGTCCACACCGGTTCCGCGTGACAGATTCCGGAGGCGAACGCGGCGGAACTCGCCCGGTTGTTTGCGCCGGCCGCGGTTCGCGAGCAGGGATTCCTGGCGCGAACGCTACGCCTGGGACCCGCGCCGGTGCCCGATTGGCTGAAGGCGAGGCATGCGGACGGGACTGTGTCGATCGAATCGCTGAAGATCGGCGATTATGACGCGCAGATCGACGGAGGACGGCTATTGTGGGATGGCGCGGCGCTGCGCTTGACGCATTTGCACGCCATGCTCGATCCGGCGGAGGTGAACGGCGACCTGGGGATCGATTTGTCGGGCCGGGCTCCGCATTTCCGCTTCGACGGGAAGGTGCAGGAAGTCCCGTACAAGAATGGCCGCGTGGACTTCGAAGGCAATCTCGACGCGGACGGTTGGGGAGCGCAGTTGCTCGCCACCGCGCACGCCGAAGGATGCCTGAAAGGACGCTCCATCGCATTCGCGCCGGATGCGGAGTTCCGCTCGGTGAGCGGATGTTTTGAAATGTCGGCCGGTCCCAAGTGGAGGATCACCGGCCTCGAAGTAGTGCAGGGCGCGGAAACCTACAGCGGAACGGGATCGACCCAGCCGGACGGGCGGCTAGTGCTGGATCTGACCAATCGAGGCAAACAGGTTCGCTACACCAGCACGGCTTCTCTGGGGCCGCAGTAGCCTTACTTCTTTTCCACCGCCATCACGTTGACCTGCGCTCCTTCGGGCGAGGTGCCCACGGTGACGATGACGGTGCGGCTCTTATCGCTATTTTCGGCGGAAATCATACCGCCGGTGCTGGAGCTGACGGTCTCCGCCACTTTGAATCCGGCGGACTTCAATTGGTCCTGATAATAACCGATGACTTTATCCGGCGCATCGGAGGTCTTGAAGCTGAAGCTGGTCTGATTGCCTTGCGCGGATTGGGCGGAGTAGCTGCCTGCCGGGGAAGAGCCGGGGTAGGCGGGAACCCAGGAGGGCGCTTTTCCTCCGCCGCCGAACTGGATATTGCCGTCGGGCGATTGAACGGTCACGGCTCCCGTGGAACCGTCGCCGGTGACTCCGATCTTGACTTCCTTGCCGTCCTCGCCGCTCATGACCAGCGTTTTCTTATCGGGGTCGAATTTGAAGGTCATGATCTTGCCTGTGGACTTCTCGCGCATGGTGATGGTGCCGGACCGTTCGTTGGTGGAGACGGTTTCAAGATCGGGATGAAGCGCGCCGGCCATCTTGGCCATGGCGAGCCCGGGATTGCGCTGCATCAGATCCGGATCGAAGCCGGCATTCTTCACGGCTCGCATGGCCATGAAGCCGACAATTCCGCAGGTGAGCAATCCGAGGCACATCAACACAGCAAAGCCGCCGAGAATCCAAACCAGCGGGCTGACTTTCTTGGGCGGAGCGCCGGGCGCTACCGGTGGCATGGTGGACATTTATCTTTCCCCTTATCGGGACATGATATCCGATCGGGCGGGGCTAATGCTTCCGGTCCGCGTCCTGGGGCCCTAGAGACTTCGCGGCGCCATCCATGAGCGCCTGCTTTTCCGCAGGGCTCAGCCGGGCCAGGGGATGCATCGGGAGATAGAACCAGGGTGGCATGTCGCCCTCGCGGACTTCGGAGTCGACGTCCTTGGAGTGCCGCTGAGGCTGGGTCCATTCCGTGAAATTCAGGTGCCGGCGGCCGCCGTTCACGTCACGCTGGACCAGCCAGGAGACCGGCGCGACGTTGGAATACCATGGCCAAGTGGTTTCATTGCTATGGCAGTCGAAGCATGCCCGGTGGAACAAATCCCTGGTCTGCGGCGAATCCCACGCAGGCTCGCCCGCGGCCGGCGGGTTGGTGTGATCGTGTCCAAAAGGCACGAACTGAATCAGGACGACAGCCAGCAATCCCCATTTCGCACACAACTTCACGACCCTAACCAGCATGGCCCGAGTATAGCGTCGGCTAACACCTGTCCGCGCAAGTCTGCTACTCTTGTTTGGCCGCTGCGCTTCCCAGCGGCGACCGGGCGATTCGTCGAAATCGCCGAGATGAAAGGAAACGGAGCCCGCGTTCCCGCAAGCTTCTCCAACATGCATGTTCACCTTGTGAATCCCAGTGATGCCTCGTTCGGCATCGGCAGTGATCACCCCGCGCTGGTTGTACGTACTTGCCGCGGCAACGCCAACCGAATACGGCGACCCGTTGATCACCGACGAAACTCTGGAACAGATTCAACCGGACCTCATACAACCGGGCGACGTGGTGGGCATCGGCATCCACACCGGCAACGCGCTGCGCGGCTATGCAGGTAGGACGCATGGCGCGCGAGCGCGGCGCCTTCGTGGTCTACGGCGGCATCCACGCGACGCTGTATCCGGAAGAAGCCTTCGAACTGGGCGGCGCGCACGCCGTGGTCAAGGGCGACGGCGACGTGGTGTGGGCCAGGGTGATCGCCGATCTGCGCGCGAGGCACCGCCGAGCGGATCTACGAGGGCGGCCGCATCTCCGGCGCACGAGTTCCTGCCCGCGCGATGGGACCTGGCTGCCGCGCGACCGCTACATGTGGGCGTCGGTGCAGACCGTGCGCGGCTGCCCGAAGCATTGTTCGTTCTGCTCGGTGTGGCGTACCGACGGGCAGAAGCCGCGGCAGCGCGAAGTCGACGTAGTGATCGAGGAGATCGTGCGAACTGCGGCGGCTGGGGTTTCGCTTCATCGCGCTGGCCGACGACAATTTCTATCCGGTGACGCTGACCGATCTGCGGCTCGCCGAGCAGCAAGGGAATGACCAGCGCGTCGCGGAGTTGCAGGCGATCCGCGCGGAGCGCTTCGAATTGATGGCGCAACTGGCCGAAGCTTCCCGCCGACATGGTTTTCTTCACGCAGATCACGATGGAAGCGGCCGAGGATACCGAATTTCTCGACGCCATGCGCAAGGCCCGCGATCAAGGGCGCGCTGGTCGGGCGTGGAATCGGTTACGGCGGAAGGACTGAAAGTCGGTATTCAAGGACTTCAACTCGGCCGGCGACGACCTGGCGAAACGCCTGCGCACATTCAAGGAACATGGCGTGCACGTGCTCGGGTCGTTCATCTTCGGGCTGCCGATCGGATCGCGCGGACACCTTCGACGGCGACCGCCGCGCTGGCGAAGCGCGCGGACCTGACCTTCGCGCAGTTCGTGATGATGACTCCGTTTCCCGGCACCGTGGATTTCGATCGCTGGGAAAAGTCGATGAACGGCAACGCGCCGAGCGTGGACGGGGTTCCGATTACGCGCTACTGGCTGATTCCGGCGAGCGTGCGGCCGAAGATGTTCAGTCCGCACCCGACCATGTCGACCGAGGAGATTCGTGAGCGCACGCAGGGAGTGTGGGACGACTTCTACAGCATGGGCGAGATATGGGAGCGGTCGAAGTGCGTGCCGACGCTCCGGGGGCGACTGGCGTTCCTTTTTATCTCGAAGTTATACCGCCAGATGTACGCGAATACCGGCATATCGACGGACAGCGCGCGACGTCAGAAAGCGACTCGCGTGGCACGCTGGCTGGCGGTGCCGTGCCGCAAATTGTTCGAAGCGAAGCCGATGCCGCAGCTCCAGGCGCCGGTTCCCGCGGGATTGAATCGGCCTTCGGGGCTGACGTCGATCACCCATTAAGAAACATCCTGCCGCGTAAAATGTGATCAGCGGCGGAGTGTTATTCATGAAGGGCAGTTGGAATCGCGAGTGGGCGAAGGCAGCGGCCGGACTGCTGCTCGCGGTCGCGCCGGCCTGGGCCCATCATTCATTCGCCGCGGAATTCGACGCGAGCCGGCCCGTCCGCCTGGAAGGAACCGTCGCCAGGGTGGAGTGGGCGAATCCCCACGTTCATCTCTATATAGACGTCAAGGATCGCGAGGGCAAGACGATCCAGTGGATGATCGAAGGGGCTAGTCCCAATGTATTATTGCGGCTCGGCTTCGGCAAAACCTCGGTGGCGGCCGGGGTTCATGTGATCCTGAACGGGTATCCGGCCAAATCGGGCTCGCATTCGGCCAGCGGAAGCGATATCATCTTGCCAAGCGGTCAGAAATTGCTGCTGCACTCGAATGGCGACAGCGCCCGGTAATCGGGACGCGTCGATCGATTGCGGCTCTGATGGCCGGCGCGGCTCACTGGCAGCCGCCTGGCCGCGCGAACCCTGTACAATAGGCGTCGATCCGCTTTTTTACCGCACTTTTTTGAAGAGGAAGGACCATAACCAAACATGAGGACGAGTAAGGGACGACGAGTATGGGATCGCTGCTCCGGAGTCATTCTTGCGCTGGCTGCACTAGCGGTAGTGTGGCTGGCGGGCATCACCCTGACGGCTCCGCGGGCCGCGGCGCAGCAGAAGGGCCAGATGGCGGAGCAGGTATTCAAAAACATCCAGGTGCTGAAGGGAATCCCGGTGGACGATTTCCTGGGAACCATGGGAATCATGTCGGCGGCGGTGGGCTACGACTGCTCGGAGTGTCACATCGGAGCGGGCACCGACAAGGTCGACTGGGCCGCGGATAATCCCAAGAAAAATACGGCGCGCCGGATGGTGACCATGGTCGCCAACATCAATAAGGAAAACTTCTCAGGCCGGCAGATGGTGACCTGCTGGAGCTGTCATCACGGACGCGATCGTCCGGCGACCACGCCCGCGATGGAAACGGTGTACGGGCCGGGGTCGCAGGAAATGGACGACGTCCTCACCCAGATGCCGGGCCAGGCTTCGCCGGCGGAAATTCTGGATAAATATATCCAGGCCCTCGGCGGCGCGCAGCGCCTCGCAAGCCTCAAGAGCTATGCCGCGACCGGCACCAGCGTCGGATTCGGCGGATTCGGAGGCGGAGGCGAGGTTCATATTTACGCGCAATCGCCGGACAAACGCACCCTGCATATTCAGTTCGCGGCTGCGACAGGACGCGGAGATGAGGTCCGATCCTTCAACGGCACCATTGGCTGGATCAAGACGCCGCTGGCGGTCCTGACCGACTACGAATTGTCCGGCGGCGAGCTGGACGGCGCGCGCCTGGATGCCCAGTTGTCTTTTCCGGGGCAGATCAAACAGGTCCTGACCAATTTGCGGGTCAGCCTTCCGACGGCCATCAGCGATCTTCCCGCGCCATCCAGCCAGACGGGCAAAGAAGCCGTCGATGGAATCGGACAGGATCGAGCGGTGAACGTGCTGCAAGGCTCGGGTCCGCACGGCTTGCTGGCGACCTTGTATTTCGACCAGAAATCGGGCCTGCTGCTGCGCGAAGTCCGCTACGGGCGGACGCCGATCGGCCGGGTGCCCACGCAGATCGATTATTCCGATTATCGGGACGTCGATGGAATCAAGATGCCGTTCCACCTGACCTTTGCGTGGCTGGACGGGCGCGACGCGATCCAGTTGAACGAGGTAAAGCTCAACGTGCCGATCGACGCCAAAAATTTCGAGCGTCCGGTGGAGATGAAGAAGTAGATTTCGGTCTACTTCTTGCCCTCTTCGGATTCGATTTTCGCGGCGCCGCCGAGAATATCGGTGATGGCGTAGTTTCCTTCGTGGCACGCGTATTCGAAAATCGGACCGCGCGTGGCGACGAAAGGAAACTCGACCGTCCAGGGTTTGGCGAAGGACGCCGGATCGTCCATGGTGGCGCGATAGAGAATGGTGTTGGCGTCGACGCGCTGGAACCGTTCCGTGACTTTCAGGTTGTCCGAGGCGCCCGCAAAGCGGTTTCCTTCATGGAAATTGGTGGTCTCGACGACTAGAGTGTCGCCTTCCCAGTGCCCGATCGAATCGCCCAGCCAGGACGTGACGTTCGGCGGTTTGTGGGTCCCGTTCATGCGGACGATGCGAACGTCGTGCACCATTTCGACCAGGATCATGACCGCGTCGGCGGTCTGCACGATCTGATAGTTGTTGTTGTACAGGACGGGCATCATCGGAGGACCGGAAGTGGACCCGAAGCCGACGATGCAGCGCTCCGCCAGAGGACGGTTCTTGACGTCGCCGGTCGCGCCGGCGGCAACGCGAACGGGCCGCGCCCGATCGGCGCGAAGCGGAATCTTTCCATCCGGCGGATCGACAATCAATGAGGTCCGCTTCACTCCGTCGACGCGGGCCAGTTCCGAGCCGCGATCGATGAACAGGTTGTTGTAGCCGCCCACGGCAGTCGGTCCGGAGCCCGACCCCGCTCTCGCCAGCAGCGGCGCTTCCGGATTGTCGATGTCGTTGGTGGTCAGGTCGTGTTTTTCGTACGCGGCCGCTTCGGCGTCGGATACGGTGGCCTTCCCGGCGAATTCCTCGGGGCGCTGCAAGGGAGTCAAGGTGACATTGGTCCAGATGCCCTGAAAGTCGGGATGGCCGTCGGCGGTGCGCGGCACCGCCCAGGTCTTGCTCTTCGAAGCGCGGGAGGGGCTCTGCGCGCCCGCCGGCATGGCCAGAATCGCCAGCGCGGCAAAGGAAACGGCGAGGAATCGGCAGTTCATCCGGATCTCCTTTCGATTGCTTTTGGCGCAATCGCTCCACTGATCCTGTTCGCAATAGTATCGCAGGAAATCGCGCCGCGCCGCGAAATCGATTAAGATGTCATGACGAGGTGCCCCATGTTGGAACCGACGACCCGCAGAGAGACTTTGAAGCGAGGATTCACGGCGGCAGGCCTGCTCGCGCTTGCGCCGGAGTGGCCGCTGCTCGCGCAGGAAGGCGAGGACGTGCCGTTCACCGATATTTCCCCGAACTTCCGCACCGTCAGCGCTAACGGCATGACCCGGATGCTCGACTTGCGGAAAATTGACGGGCCCATCACGCCCAAGGATCAATTCTTCGCGCTACAGCATATGAACCGGCCGGAGATCGACGCGTCCGCCTATCGTCTGAAGCTGACCGGCCTGTTCCGGAATCCCGCGGAGTTGACGCTGGCGGATCTGCGCGCGATGCGCTCCACCGACGTGGTGGCGGGTTATGAATGCTCGGGCAATAGCGGACGGGCAGGGGAGGCGTTGTGCTCCTGCGGACGCTTTACGGGCGTCCGGTTGAGCGATGTGCTGAAGAAAGCCGGGGTGAACGCGAAGGCTCGCGAAGTGGTGTTCTTCGGCACGGACCGCGGTCCGCAGGACGTCGTGTTCCGCGCCCAGACGTTCAAAGTAGAACAGCAGTTCGGGCGGAGCATCACGATCGAGAACGCCATGAAGCCGGATCCGCTGCTGGCCTGGGCGCTGAACGGCGATCCGCTGACCCGCGAGCAAGGATTTCCGCTGCGCCTCATCATGCCGGGCTGGTACGGCGTCGCGAATGTAAAGTGGCTGGCTGAAATACATCTTCAGGAGGATCGTTACCTGGGAAATTACCAGGCCAGGTGGTACCGGTCCGTGGTCGGCGTTGGCGGTTCGGGCGAGGACAACGATCCGAACACCCAGTGGGTGGAAAACGAAATCACGCGCATGCACTTGAAGTCGGTGATCGCCCGGGTGAAGAAGAAGGGCGGCGAGCATGAAATTCTCGGCTTCGTGCTGAACGACGGGACGCCGCTCAAGTCGGTGGAAGTGCAGATCGACAACGGACCGTGGCGAAAGGCTACCTTCGCGTCGACCAATACTCAGTATTCCTGGAAGCTGTTCACCTGCCGCTGGGATGGAGCGGCGCCCGGCGAGCATACACTGGTTTCGCGGGTGACCGATATGGAGGGAACGGTCCAGCCTACGGCCGAGGAATTGAAGCGCAAGAAGACATTCCTCCAGGACAATGCGCAGTTCCCGCGAAAGGTGATGATCAGTTAAAAGAGATCGCCGGCTCAGGCTGGCGAGCTCGCTGCATTTACGAGGATGGTCGCCAATTTTTGTTGTGCGCCGCCGGCCAATAAATCGCCCAGCGTGTATCGGTTCAGGGCTGACAAGAACGCGTTCAGCGCTTCATTTAGCACGGGTTTGAGCGTGCAGACGTGAGTCAGAACGCAGGTGTTGTGCTGACGATCGAAGCACTCCGCCAGCCGCATGTTCGGCTCCGCCTGATGCACCACGTCACCCAGTCGGATCTCCCGCGGATCCGCCGCCAGCACCATCCCGCCGGAACGGCCTGGAATCAGGCGAAGATATCCGCGCTCGCCCAAGGTTTGTACTACCCGGACCAGATGATGTTTGGAGATGCCATAGGCGTCGCTGATCTCGCGCGTCGATACCTTGCGGCCCGGCTGCGCGCCCAAATACAACAGGACCCGCAGGGCGTACTCGGAATGTAGAGTCAATTGCATCGGCGACTATTTCCAGTATGCAGGGAGGCCGGGCTTGGTGTCGCGGACAATCTCCAGCACCGCCTGCCGGTCTTGGGCGGACAAGTGAGCGAGCTGGGTATCCTTACCGCTCAGCACGTCGTAAAGCCGCTGGTACACGAGTTCCCTGGCAGGACCGGGAAGCGCGTCGAACGCCGGGCTGTAAATCATATAGCTCAGCGGATAGCGGAACAGCCGGGTGCGCAGGTCGAAATCGCGAAGAGAGCGGCCCTGGTGGTCGCGCGGGCCCTGTTCGGGGAAAGTCTTGGTAAACGCGGATACGCCCACCATGGGATCTTGCATCCTGGCTTCACCAGCGAACAACATATAGCCGGCGAGCTGATCGACAATCATCTTCATCCGATCCTTGCTGAATTCCGCCAGCGTGCCGTCGTGCATCGCGATCCTGGTTTCCCAGCCCAGCCGGATCAGCAGATTCGTCACGCGCGTCTGGTGTTCGATGGTGGTCAGCGCGACGATGTCGCTGGTGGGTTCCAGATACGGCGCGCGATCGACCTTTTCCGGCAATGTAGTCAGATTCTGCGTGTTGCGGTAATCGAGCACGCCCGGCTGATCGGGATGCGGCGCCACCGCGTTGCCGCGATGTTGCAGGTCGCCGGCCGTGCCCAGCACATACCATCCGCCCCAACGGTCCGCGAAAGGCGTGCGGCTATCCACCACGGTAGCCGCCGCGGGGAAGCGCACGGAACCGTCCGGCGCTGGAATCACCGAGGTGATGGTCAATCCCGGAATATTCAGCGTGCCGGGATAGACGTGGCACTGCATGCACTCCATGTTCATGCGGACGAATTGCGGCTTCGCCTTCTTTTCCAAATCCAGGGTGTAAAAGATGACGCCTTGTGTCGGATCGAGCGCGGCTACTTCCATCACATCGCCGCGAGGCACGAATCCCACCGCGGCATCGTCATTGAAATAAATCGCCCGGGGCGCCTTGGGCGAAATCTTGGGACCCTGAAAACTGGTCTTCGAAAAAACCATGATCTGCGAATCGGAATTCAATTGCAGATGCTTCAGCAAGCTGGGAAGATAGCCGTACTTGGGGTCGTACTGCAAGGAATCCTTGCCGCTATCGAGCTGTTTTTGCAGCCGGCTGACCACATCGTTGGTCGGATGGTTCGCGTATTGAATCGCCGGATGATCGAAGTCGATGTAGGGGAAATCGAAGGCGTCGTCGTGTGCGGCGCGAGCCCAAGTGGCGAGGATCGCGACCAACACCACCGCGGTTCCTATTGGAAGCAAGCGGCGGGCGCTGGTCGAGGACATAAGTTGCATTTCACATGCATCTTAACATGGGGACACATCTCGCCCGTATGCCGAATGGCGATTAATCGCGATGTCGGAGCCGTTCGATCTCGCGGCGATCGCGCTTCGATGGCTTCCCGTCGCGCAACCCTTCGACGCGCGGCATCACTTTGCGCTGCTCCGCCAACTGGAGACGCAGTGCGCGACTGGCTTCCGTCTCCCGATAAAGCGTTTGCGCGACTGTGGCAGGACCACGGATCTCGCTGAGGGCCAGGACTTCCACTTCGAAGTCGCCGCTGTCGTTCTTCACGCGCAACATGTCGCCGGCGCGTACTTCCCGGGCAGGCTTCACCGCTTGCCCGTTCGATTGGATCCGGCCCAGTTCACAGGCCCGCGAGGCGAGCGTGCGGGTCTTAAAGAATCGCGCGGCCCACAGCCACTTGTCGATCCGGATCAATTAGTTCTTCGTCACCGACAGCCCGGTGATCGTGGCGTCGGTGTTATGCGCGAAGCGAATTCCATAGACGCCGTCGGTGGATTTCAATTTTCCAGGCGCCACTACTTCGGACTTGGGATAGCTCGCGACCACGGTGCCGTTGATCGCGCACTCGACTTTATCTCCCTTCACCGACATAGCGATTTCCTGGGTCACCGGCTGGCCCGGTCCAGCCGCTTTGTGCACTGCGGCGTTGGCCTGGCCTCTTCCGTTCATCTGAAACGGCGCGGGTCCGAAACCACGCACGATAAAGGTGCCGTTGCCGTACGCCGCGCAATACAGAAAACTTTGGTTGGCGCCGCCCAGGTCGTTGCCGGCGATCACCAGCCCGTAGGGATGCGGATGGCTGTTCAGGTTCATGTACTTCGATTCCGTGAAGGTCGCTTTCACCGTATAATTTCCGGACGCTTTGTTCCCGGGATTCCAGTAAGTGACCGCGGGACCGGTGGTGACGTGAAGGGCTGAACCTTCCCCGCTAAGCTTCGCGTCTTTGATGTTCGCTCCGTGGCCGTCGGCTTGTCCGGTCCAGCCCGGCACCGATATCCCGCCGCCGGCGACCGCGCGCGGAGTTTCTTCCTGGGCCTGGACCAGAATCGCGGAGGTGAACATGGCAATCGCGAGGGCCGCGATGGAACTGGTAACGGAACCTTTAACGAAACGACGAATGAGACGCATGGAATGTCCTTTCATAGAAAAAGAGAGCCTGCCAAAGCGACGATTATAACGTGATCGACTACGCGCGCGCCTACGCCAAAACGTGATATTCTTTGCCGCAGACATTCACTAGCCTGAGAGAAAAAGGAGCAACACCCGATGGAACGCAAGAAAGCCAGCGATTATCCGCAGGAACTGCTAAACCTGTTTGACCGTTACGTTCATGGCGACATCGATCGCCGGGCTTTCTTGGAAGGAGCCGGTAAATTCGCGACCGGCAGCCTGACCGCGACCGCAATCTGGGAGAGTCTGCGCCCCAATTACGCCTGGGCGCAACAGGTGCCCATCGACGACGCCCGCATCAAGGCCGAACGAATCACGGTCCCCTCTCCGCAGGGCAACGGGAGCATCAAAGGATACCTGGTCCGGCCGGCCCACGTGACCGGAAAATTGCCGGTGGTGCTGGTAGTCCACGAGAATCGCGGATTGAATCCTTACATTGAAGACGTCGCGCGCCGGCTGGCGACCGCGAATTTCATGGCCTTCGCTCCGGACGGGCTCACCAGCGTCGGCGGCTATCCGGGCGACGATGAGCGCGGCGCGAAGATGTTCACGCAGGTCGACCGCGGCAAAATGCTCGAGGATTTTATCGCATCCGCGCATTGGCTGAAGGACCGTCCCGATTCCACGGGCAAGCTGGGAGCTGTCGGATTCTGCTTCGGCGGGGGTGTGGTGAATTCGCTGGCGGTCCGGCTCGGCTCAGACCTCGCGGCAGGGGTACCCTTTTATGGCGGGCAGCCTTCGGCGGCGGACGCGGCGAAGATCAAGGCTCCTTTGCTGTTGCAATACGCGGGGCTCGATACGCGAATCACCGGCGCCTGGCCGGCTTATGAAGAGGCTCTCAAGGCCAACCACGTCACCTATACCGCCTACATCTACGAAGGCGCCAATCACGGTTTCCACAACGATACGACGCCGCGCTACGACGAAGCGGCGGCGAAGCTCGCATGGCAGCGGACGCTCGATTTCTTTAATAAATATTTGCGGAGCTGAAGGGCGCCGAAGTAAAGCGGCCGTTTTTAGTGCAGAGTAATCTTCTGCACGCGCCAGTTCATCAACTCGCCGACGTATAGTTGGCCGGCTTGCCGGCAGTCGATGGAGTTCACGGCTCCGAATTCCTTGAGCGCGTGACCGGCGCGGCCGAATTGTCCGACGACTTTTCCGTCGAGATCCATTTTGTAAATCTCGCCGTTGTCGAGCGAATTCATTTCATTGGAATTCGACGCGTAAAGAAACGGATGAGCGCCCGGCGAAATGCAGATGGCCGCCGGAGCACCGACGCCGGTGATCTGTGTCTTGAACGTCCCGTCGCCGTCGAACACCTGAATCCGTTTGTTCCCCTTGTCGGCGACGTACACATTGCCCTGCGCGTCGACCGCCAGCGAACGGGGATTATTGAACTGGCCCGGCTCCGACCCTCGCGATCCCCAGGACTTGATGTACTTGCCGTCCTTATCGAATTTCGCGATGCGCGCGTTGCCGAATCCGTCGGCGATAAAAATGTTGCCCTGCGCATCCCAGGCGACGTCGGACGGTCCATTGAACAGGTCGCCTGGCGCGCCTGATCCCGGCGGAGGGGCCCCTTCGCGGCCCCGGCCCGCGGCTGGACCTCGTCCCGCACCGCCGCCGCCTCGAACGCCCACGAAAATCGCCTCCGGTTTGCGGCCCATCGGCATCAATACCCGTCCGTCCGGAGCGAATTTCACCACCAGGCTCGACGATTTGTCCACGATCCAGATGTTATCCTGCGGATCGATGCGCACCGCTTGCGCCACCAGGAATCCGTAGGAATCCTGGCCGATCTCGCGAATATACCGGCCGTTTTGATCGAACTCGAACAGCCGCGATCCGCCGTGCGAAAAGGTTCGCGACGTTCCGGTGGTGGCATAGGCGTCGCCGGTCCGGGTGTAGACGAATACGTGGCCCTTGGAATTGGTCGCGACGCCGGCGGCTTCGCCCATGTACATCCGGTCCGGCATCTTCAAAAAGTTCGGGGCGGAATCGAAGGCGATCTCCGGAGCCTGCGCCAATAACGCACCCGCGAGCACCACCGCACTGGCAAGATTGAAAAATATTTTCATGGCGACCGTCCTATTTGCTCGGATGCAGCACAATCTTCTGCACGCCCCAGCGATTGATCTCGGCGGTGTAAATCTCGTTTTCCGAGCGGCAATCCATCTCATGAATGGTGCTGAACTCGCCCGGCTTCTTGCCCGCCTTGCCGAACTTGCCGAGGATAGTCCCGTCGAGCTCCATCTTGTAAACTTCGCCGGTCACGGCCATGATCTCCGCGTTATTGTTGTCGGGATTCGAATTGGAGCTGTACAGATATTGATGCGGACCGGGCGTGATGCAGACCGCCCACGGCGCGCCCACTTGATCGTAGATCGCCTTCGGTTTCAGATCGTTGTCGAACACCTGAATCCGGCTGTTGGTTCGATCGCCGACGTACACGTTGCCTTTTGCGTCCGCCGCCAGCGTGTGCGGAATATTGAGCTGGCCGGGCTCCGAACCCTTGGAGCCAACCGAGGTGATGTAGCGCCCGTTCTTGTCGTACTTCACCACGCGCGAATTGCCATATCCGTCGGAGACGAAAATATTTCCTTGCGCATCCCAGGCGACGTCGGTCTGGCGGCTGAAGGTATACGGTTCGGCGGCTGGTGGAGCGACTCCGAAGCCCGGCGTCACCGGAACCTCGCCGGACTCCGGACGATGTCCCAGCAGCATCAGGACCTTACCCTCCGGGCTGAACTTGATGATCATGTTGGTGCCTTCATCCACCGCCCAGATATTGTCCTGCGGATCGACCCGGACCGCGTGCGCGAACGCGAAGCCATATAGCCCCTGACCGATTTCCCTGACAAACTTGCCGGTCTGATCGAACTCGAACAGCCGCGTATTGTAGCTGCGGGTGTAGACGAACACGTGACCCTTGGAATTGGTCGCGACGCCGACCACTTCACCGAAATATACGTTCGGCGGCAATTTCAGAAAATTCGGCACCGATTCGTAGGAAATCTCGGGCACGTTCTGAGCTTTGGCCTTGGCGCGCTCCTGCGCGCGGGTCAAGGTCTGGGCGAAAAAGGTCTGCGTGGACAATAGGGCCGCAAGGAGTACGCAGATCCGGCTGCTGGTCATAGGGAGCCTCCCGAAGGTCGATGTGTCGCGACTGCTCAGTATACAACGAGCCGCGCGCATCTTCCGGGTGCCATCAAAGGTGATAAAAGGTAAATACGATGAAGACCCCGATTCCGCTGCTGGTCCTCGGCGCATCCGCCGCCATCCTGAGTGCTCAAAATCAGCCCGTGCTGGGGGAGGATGCTGTCCAGATCTCCACGCATGTCTGGGCCATCATGGGATTCCCGAACATCGCCATTGTCGTGGGCAACCGCGCGACGCTGGTGGTCGATACGGGTCTGGGGCCGGCCAACGGAACGACTATCGCTCGAGTGGCGGCTAAGCTCGCGCCCGCGAACACGAAGTTGTTCCTTACAACCACCCATTTCCATCCCGAGCACGCCGCGGGAGAAGCCGGGTTCCCGCCGGGCACCATCCTGATTCGCAATTCGATGCAACAGCGCGAAATGGAGCTGCACGGCAAGGAAATGGTGGACCTGTTCGCCAGCCGATCTCCGCAGCAGAAGCAGCTGTTGGCGAATGCCACGCTGCGCACGCCCGACATTATTTTCGATTCGGACGCCGCGGTCGACCTGGGCGGCGTGACGGCGCGCCTGCTCTGGGTTGGAGGAGCGCACACCAAGGGCGATGAGCTGACTTTCGTCGAACCCGATCGCACCCTGGTATCGGGCGATGTGGTCCAGAACAAAGTGGTGCCGAATATCTACGGCGACGGCGGAACGCCATCCAGCTGGCTGAAAGTTCTAGACAGGATCGCGACGCTGAACGCCCTGCACGTTCTGCCGGATCACAGCGCTCCCGGTGACGGATCGCTGGTCGCGGCGGAGAAGAAGTTCATCGCGGATCTGCGGGATAGTGCTTTGGAATTGAAGCGCAAAGGTGTCGGGGCGGACGATGCGGCCAAACAGCTCGCGGTCGAGTTCAAGACCAAGTACCCCGATTGGCCGAACATGAACGTCGCCGGTTTCGTCCACAGTATCTATGCCGAATAGGGTTCCGGACCCGACGCTTTTACCAAAATTTTACAGGCCTCTTACGTTCGCCTCAAAAAACGCAGCATTGGGCTGTCGTGAAACTCCCGGAAAAAGCAGGGGGTGGATGTTTCGGCGGAACTCGGATTCCGAAAATTGAAACGCATGCCGGCGCAATGCTGACGGTCTTACGTGGCTCTCCAGCAAATCCCAACTCCGCACCGCCTCGCGAAGCGAGTCCGGGCTTGGATCGGAATAGAACAGTCCGCCGAGAGGGTCCGAGACCGGCACGGTTTCGAGCGCGCCGCCGCGGCCCAGCGCGATCACCGGCTTTCCGCTGGCCAGCGCTTCCACCGCGGCCATGCCGAAGTCCTCTTCACCGGGCATCAGGAACGCGCGGCAGCGGCCGTACAGGCGACGCAGCTCTTCGTCCGATACACGTCCGCAGAATTCGATATTAGGCGTGGCGATCCGCCGGAGCGCCTGGAACTCCGGTCCCTCGCCGACGATGCGCAGCTTGCGGCCCAGAGTGCCGAATGCGCGTACCGCCGAATCGACGCGTTTATACGCAACCAGCTCCGAAACGATCAGATAGTAATCGTCAGAGGGAAGGGAAAGACACTTTTCGATCTCCACCGGCGGATAGATCACGCGGGAATCGCGTCCATAGGCGCGACGGATGCGCCGGGCCACGTTGGCGCTGTTCGCCACGAATTCGTCGACGCGCGCCGCCGATGCGTGGTCCCACAGACGTAGATAATGCGCCACCGGACTCATCAGCCCGCGAGCCGCGCGGGAGCGGGTCCACTCCGCCCGATACGCCGGATAAAGATCCCACAAATAGCGCATCGGAGTATGGCAATAGCAGACGTGACGGGCGTTCGATGGAGCCAGCACGCCTTTAGCCGGACCCGATTCGCTGCTGATCACCAGATCGTACCCGCTTAGGTCGAGGTCCTCCAGCGCCATCGGCATCAACGGCAGGAGGGACCGGTACCATCGCCGCAGCGGCTGAAGTTTCGAAGCGGTCACGCGATGGGCGCGAATCGCCGGCGATACCCGCGCCGGATCGTAGAACAGCGTGAACAGATCCGCATCGGGAAACATGCGGCAGAGCGCTTCCACCACTTTCTCGCCCCCGCGCATATTCAGCAGCCAGTAATGGACAATCGCCACGCGCATTCACCGGAAGTATGACACGCGAAACGCGGATCGCCGGGTGCCGTCCGGCGTACTGTTTCAGAGTTGTACCTTTGTTGTAAATTTCGCGAAATTCGCTGGTGTTGCTGAAAATTGTCGCTTACTCTGGCAACGAATGCAGGCCTCGGCGACTCTGGAAATATTACCCAAGAATGAATTCATCACCGGCTTCGATCTTCCGCTGAACGCGACCTTGTTTCCGCTGGGCTTCCCGCTGGTGATCGAAACGAATTCCGGCGCGGTCCTCGAAGCCGCCCGGGAAAGCTGGGGAGCCTTCGGTCCCGAATTCGGCGCGGCCGAACCGATTCGCGTGAGTCTGGCGGTGACCGGCGCGGCGGAACGGCCGATTGCGGGTCCGCCGGCATTTCGCTCGCGTGGACACCTGATGACCATCGTCTGCGACGGCGACCATCAGATGGTCTGCGATTTCCGTGGCCGCTGCGCGTCGGGTTGGGTGACACCGGAGGTCGCCGCGAATCGTCCCGTGCTGCGCCGCCATTTCCTCGAGGCGAGTGTATTGAGTCTGCTGGTGCAAGCCCATCTGGCGCCGGTGCACGGCGCTCTGGTAAAGCGCAACGGCCGCGGAATCCTGCTATGCGGAGCGTCCTTCGCGGGGAAGAGCACGCTGGCGCTCGCCTGCGCCCGCGATGGATGGTATTTCGTTTCCGACGATGGGACCTTCCTGGTTCGCGACCGGCCGGGAATCTACGGAATCGGGAATCCCTACACCATGAGTCTGCGCGAAGGCGCCAGGCAGTTTTTTCCCGAGCTGGCGGATCGCCCGCTCTCGGTGCGGCCCGGCGGCAAGGTCGGGATCGACATAATGACCCGCGAGCTTCCCATCGAAATCGCGCCGGGTAGTCCGATCGACCATCTGGTGTTCCTCGAACGCATCACGCGCGGCGATGCCCGCCTGGCGCCGTGCGATCCGGCCGAAGTCCTGGCATGGTGCGACGCGTGCGCCAGTTATGGCGAGGATCACGTCCGCCAGGCGCAGCGCCGCAGCTACCGCCGGCTGCTCGCGGCCGGTTTGTGGCGGATGCAGTACAGCGATCTGGACGGCGCACTCGCGCTGCTCCATCAACTTCAGGCGTCGGTGATCTGATTTTTCATGAAACAACTTATCTTGATTTTGTTTGCAACCACCTGCTACGGGCAGGTCTCCTCCGGCAGCCTGATCGGCGACGTGAAGAACGAATCGGCGACCGCGGTAACCGGAGCCGTGGTCACGGCCGAGCATCGCGCCACCGGTTTTTCGCGATCTGCCACCAGCGGCGCCGAGGGTGGATACCGTATCGACGACCTGATTCCCGGCGTCTATAGCATTACCGTGCGCGGCGCCGGGCTACGTACGCTCACCGTGCCCGAAGTGACCATCGAGGTGGATCAGAAGAGCCGCCTCGACATCGAGATGCGCACCGGCCAGAACAGCGACACGATTACCGTAACCGCCCTCTCCACGCCGATCCAGACGGAGGAGGCATCCAGCGGCTATCAGCTCGGATCGGCCTTCATGGAAGCGCTGCCGCTGGCGACGCGCAATATCATTTCGATGGTGACGCTGGGACCCGGCGCGATTCCCCGCCAGTTGGGCGGCTTCACCCACGACATCATTAACGACAAGCAGGCCAATCGCGGAGCGGTCGCGCTGAATGCGCCGGTCAACGGATCGCGGTCCACCCAAAACAGCTACGTGCTGGACGGCGCTTACAACACCGATCGCAACACGTTCTCCGTCGCGGTGATTCCGCCGATGGAATCGGTGGCCGAATTCCGCATCCTCACCTCATTGGCCCCGGCCGAGTTTGTGCAATCCGGCGGAGGAGTGGTGGACATGGTCACCAAGTCCGGCACCCAGACCTTTCATGGCAACGCCTTCGAATATTTTCAAAACGAAGCCACCGACGCCAAGGGATTCTTCGAGGTGCCCGGGCTGCCGCGGGGAATCTTCCGGCAGAATCAATACGGAGCCACGCTCGGCGGACCTGTGGCGCGGTCCACCTATTTTTTCGGTTCCTATGAGGGACTCCAAGCAGCCAACGCCAGCGCGACTCAGCACATCGTTCCGGATGCGGCCACGCGCGCCGGCACCTTTTCTGGGGCGACCATTTTCGACCCCGCCAGCCTCGACGCCTCGGGCAATCGCACGCCGTTTCCCAACAACGCGATCCCCGGGTTCCGCTTGAGCCCCATCGCTCAGAAATATCTTTCGCTTTTCGAGCCGCTGCCGAACGATCCCGGCGGCGCCGGCGGCAATTTCGTCGATTCGACGCCGAACCAGGACCACTCCGATAACGGATCGATGCGCGTCGACCGCGCCTGGGGCTCCAGCAATCTGTTCGCGCGTTACACCATCAACGATGAGCGCGGCGTTCTCGCCGGATCCTTTCCGGAGCGTCCCACGGAAGAAAACACCAGGGCCCAGCAGATCGCTCTCGGTCACATCTATTCCGGCTCGTCGTGGATCAGCGAGGCGCGATTCTCGTTCACCCGGCTGCGCGTACTCGATCTTCCACAAAGCGCGTTCGGCGCCAACGTCCTGGCCGATCTGGGCATCAACGGACTAGCCGTCGCGCCTATCGATTACGGATTGCCGTCGCTGGTGGTCACCAATTACGACATGGTGCAGGATTCCGATACGCTGCCGCAAAGCCAGCGCGATAACACCTGGTTCGGCTCCTGGAGTTTTTCCCGAACGCTGGGGCGGCACACCGCGAAAGCCGGAGTCCAGATCACCCACTTCACCATGGCCTATCAGCAAAGCGAGTTCGCGCGAGGCCAGTATGTGTTCAACGGCGGCTTCACGACGGACCCGTCGAATCCAAACGCCACCGGCAATGCCTTCGCGGATTTTCTTCTCGGCGACGCTTCGCAGACCCAGGCCCAGTTCGGTACCACGCAGGCCTATCTTCGCCAGAACGGATACGCCGGATTCGTCCAGGATGACTGGCGTATCAGCCCCCGCGTCACCATCAACGCCGGCGTGCGCTATGAGTACAACGCGCCGCTGAGCGACGATCATGGGAATCTGCTCAATCTGAACTGGTCGACGCTGCCTGCCGCACCCTCGCTGCAGCGCGTTTCTACCGCGGAAAATCCCGAGTATCACGATTTCGCGCCTCGCATCGGTATGGCCATTCGTCTTCCGCGATGGTTCAAGCGCGACGCGGTGTTTCGCGCCGGTTATGGCATTTACTACAGCCCGGAAATCGCCTTTGAAACTTACGATCTGATTCAGAACAGCATCCGCAACGTCCTCAATAATCCCGGCGGACTGACGCCCGTGGTGACGCTAGCCAATGGATTTCCGCAGACCAACTCCACTGGATTCCCGAGCTATTTCGGCGTCGACCAAAATGCCCGCATGCCTTACGTGCAGCAATGGTCGGCCAGTTTACAGCACGATCTGCCGGGCAGCGTTCTATTCGAGGTCGCGTACCTGGGAACCAAGGGCACCGATCTCGGCCGCTTCCGGCGGTTCAATGAGCCGCAGCACGTCGAGCTGGGCGAGAATCTTCCGCTCCGCCCCGGAACCATTCAATCTCTGCGAACTTTCCCCGAACTCGGAACTATCTTCCAACGCGAGCATCTCGCTAATTCGATCTATCATGCTCTGCAGATCAAGGCGGAGAAGCGTCTCACCGCCGGATTTTCCTTTCTGGCGAGCTTCGTGTGGTCCAAATCAATCGACGATGCCGATAGCATCATTCCCGGACAATATGAAAGCTGGGGCGCGCAGAACGAAGCGAACCTGCGGCTGGAGCGCGGACTTTCCAGTTCCAACGTCCCACGTCGTCTCAGCGCCGGATGGGTCTATACCTTGCCGCGCACGCCTTTTCTTGCGCTCGTGTTAAGCCGCTGGCAGTTGAGCGGCAACCTCACCTTGCAGGATGGGACTCCTCAAAATCCGGTATATTTCGCCACCGATTTCGCCAATTCCGGAACGCCGAATCGCCCGAACATCGTGCCCGGTCAATCGATCCTGCTGCCGGCGGATCAGAGAAACGCCAGCCAGTTCTACAATCCGAACGCGATCTCGGCGCCCGCTCCATTTACCTTCGGCGACGCCGGCCGCAATATTCTTCCGGGTCCTGGGGACGTGGTGATCGATGTTTCCTTGCATCGCAGATTCTCGCTTACCGAACGGCAGAGTGTCGAAGTTCGCGGCGAAGTTTTTAATTCCCTGAACCATCCCAACTTGGGTATCCCAGGCCCTTATCCGGATTTCGGGCCGTTCTTTGGAAGAGCGTTTTCCGTGGGCCAGCCGCGGCGAATCCAGTTCGCGTTGAGATATCAGTTTTGACCGGCACGGAACCCATCGCCGCGATCTCCAACGCCGCTCGCGAAAGCGACGCGAGTGCTCGTCTTCCGCCATTCGCTCGCGCGGTGATGGGCGCTCTGCGCTTCCGCTCTCCTCAACTGGACCCCTTGTCGCGACTGGGCGGCCAGGACTGGGACCGTGCTCTTCTGTTTTGTGACCGGACCAAGCTGACCCTGCCCGTGGGCCTCCGCTGCGATGCCGTTTTGCCTGAGCGGATTCGCGCGCGTATCGCCGGCGATTTTCAGAAAAACGCCGAGCGCTGGCAAAAAACCATCGATGCCTATGCGGAAATCTCGGACGCGCTTGCCGCCGACGGCATCGAATTCGCGGTACTCAAGGGCTTCAGCCAGTGCCCTCACTTCGTTCGCGATCCCCGTCATCGAACCCAGGGTGATTTCGACCTTCTGGTTCCGTCCCAGCAGGTGCTTCAAGCCCGCGATGTCGCCCGCAGTCTCGCCTACGAACCTCTGAAGGGCTTCGACGATCTGCCCATCGATCATCTCCCTCGCATGGTTCGGAAGACCGGCTGGCGCTGGCGCGGCGATTTTTTCGATGTCGACACGCCGCTTTCGGTGGAATTGCACTTCCGCCTGTGGGACGCCGATACGGAAAGACTGACGCCCGGCGGCCTCGACCAATTTTGGGCGCGTCGCGAAATCCGGCGGCTGGACGGCGTGGTGTTTCCCGCTCTCGATCTCGCCGACGGGTTAGCGTATTCGACGCTCCACATTCTCCGTCATCTGCTGCGCGGCGATCTTCGAGCCTCGCACGTTTACGAGCTGGCCGAATTTCTGCATAACCATGCCGAGCGACCATCAGTTCTGGACTCGCTGGACGAACCTTCACCCCTGCTCGCTGCGGCGGTTGGAAGCGGTCGGCTTCGCCCTCGCGTCCCGCTGGTTCGACTGCGCATTGGCGCCTGCCGCGGTCGAAGAAGTCGAAAAATTGCCCGGCGAGACGTCGCGCTGGCTCCAGGTTTCCTCCGGCGCGCCCATCGAAGCGATGTTTCATCCGAACAAGGAGGAGATCTGGCTCCATTGGAGCCTGCTCGATTCGTCGCGCGACCGCTGGACCGTCCTGCGCCGCCGCCTGTTGCCCGCGCACGTGCCGCGCTTTCTTCCCGATCCGCACGCCGATCGGAAACCCGACTTGCCTGCGCGAGCTCGCGACCTCCTGCAAGGCTCCAAATTTGTCGCCGCCCGCGCGATACGGCATACGCGCGGGGCCCTATCCACCGCCTGCGGAGCGCTGCGCTGGTTCGCTCCCGATTTTCCCAACGCCGAATATTTCCGGTTCTTCACCGCTGCGGCTTTTTTTAATCTGGGCCGCTACATCTTCGTCCTGCTCTACAATCTTTATCTGCTGCGAGCCGGATTTCGTGAGAACGTCCTCGGCAGCGTCGCCTCCGCCATGACGGCGGGTAGCCTCGCCGGAACCTGGCTCGCCGCCGGCGCCATCCGTCGAGCCGGCGTGAGAAAGCTGTTGCTCGTCGCCTTTCCCGCGATCGCCGGCGTGTCCATGCTTCAGGCCTCCGCGTCGTCCGCGATCGTGTTGATTGCGCTGGCGTTCATCGCCGGCCTTTTTTCGTCGGCCTGGGCGGTAGGGATCTCGCCCGCCATCGCCGAGCGAACCAACGAACGAAACCGGCCCTTCGGCTTCAGTCTGCTGTTCTCCTCCGGCGTGGCGATCGGCATCTTTGGCGGATTCTTCGGAGGCCGGCTGCCCGGCTGGTTCGCTCGCGGAGCTTCTCTCGCGGAGCTGCCTTCCTATCGGGCCGCGCTGATGCTAAGCTGCCTGATCGTCTTGCTGGCCATGTGGCCGTTGACCCGGACGAAAGCCGGTGCTCCGCAGGCGGCGTCGCGGAAGATTCATCGTCCCGGACCGCTGCTCACCCGGTTTCTAATCGCCATCGCCGTGTGGAACTTCGGAACCGGTGCCTTCAACCCATTCTTTAACGTCTACTTTGCGCGAATGGGACTCGCGGTGGACCGCATTGGCGGTTTGTTCTCGATCGTCCACCTGGTGCAGGCTTCGGCCATGCTGCTGGCTCCGCTTGCCTTGCGACGTTTCGGGATGACGCGCGGCGTCTCCTCCATGCAAGCCGCCACTGCCCTTGCTCTGCTGTTCCTCGCCGTCGCGAAGACCCCGCTGTGGGGCGGCGTTGCCTACACCCTTTATATGACCGCCCAATACGCGAGCGAACCAGGCATGTACGCGTTCCTGATGAATATCTCGCCCGAAGATGCCCGGCCAGGTGCGTCGGCGCTGAACTTTATCGCGATCTTTGCCGCGCAAGCGGCCGGACAGGCGCTCTCCGGAGTATTGCTGGTGCGCCTTGGATATCCGCCCGTGCTCGCCTGCGCCGCCGTCATCTGCATGGCTGCCGCGCTGCTGTTTCGAGTGCTGCTGCGGAACATCCCACAGCCCGATCCAGCGCGAGCATGACGCTTCGCCGGTAGTGATCCACGGTGTAGCTCCGTTCCCACGCGGTCCGTGCCTGCCGCGCGACGCGCTCTAACGCGCCAGGATTGGAGATCGCCTCTTGAACGCGATTCGCCAACGCCTCCACCGAGCCCGGCTGCGCCAGGAACCCGGTCACGTTGTCCTCAATAACTTCGCCGATCCCGCCGACGTTCGTCGCTACCACCGGAACGCCCGCCGACATCGCTTCCAGCAGCACTCGCGGCATGGCTTCCTGTCGGGAAGAGATCACCAGGACGTCGAGTCCGGCCAACGCCTCCGCGATATTCTCGCTCCAGCCTGCGAACTCGACCGGTATGCCGGCCGCCGCCGCTCGTACCGATTCGAAGTACTCCGCGCTCGCGAACATTGGCGCGCCATGGATCCGGAAGCTCGGACGCGACGGCAGCTCCGCCAGCCGCGCGGCGGCCTGCACGAACTCCAGTTGTCCTTTATCAGGCGCGATTCGTCCGATCGACCCGATCCGCAGCCTGCCTGCGCTGAAATCTCGCGCCGAAAAGCCGCAATCGGCCGTACCGTTCGGAACCACAGCCAGCCGGTCGCCCGCGAACCGCCGCAGCGGACTCGCCGTGAATTCGCAGCAGGAAATCATCGTCGCCCGCGCATGGCGAATGGACCAGCCGGCGATCTTCGCCGCCGCCGCTGAGCCGATGAAATTGTGCGCATGAAAGAGGACCGGAATGTTTCCATGCGACGCCCCCGCCGCCGCGGGCCAGACTCGCGGACCATTTGCGTAGATCACATCGATCCGATGCCGATCGATAAGCTCCCGCAAGATGCGGGTCTGCCGCGCCGCGTCCCTCGTGAATCGCGCTGCGTCGCCCACGCCCTTCGTCCCCGAGCGATAAGGTCCACAGGGAATCTCAACCACCTGCGCTCCCAAGGATTGCAGACTCGGGACCAGCGGTCCGCTTCCCGGAACGGCGGCGAACAGGTCCCATCCTCGATCCGTCATCGCCGGCGCAAGATCCAACAGGCACCGCTGCGCTCCGCCGAGCTCGCTGAACTGATCGATCAATATTATGTTCACTTGCGATCCGCCAGCGCCAGCACGCAAAAATAGACGGGAAGAACGCGCCAGTAAGTGAGCAGATCGGCCGAGGACATCTGCACCGTCTGTCCGCACCAGAAACAGAACATCCAGGTCCCGCAATACGACCGGATTGCATCGTCGCATCGCGCGGCCCGGTAGGCGGCGCGCAGGATCGCGAAGTTCAAAAAGATCACGCTCGCCAGGCCCGCGACGCCGGTTTCCACCAGCATGCTCAGATAGGTGTTGTCCGCGATCGCCGTGCCGCCCGCGAGGTCGGTATAAGGAAGCGTCTTGAAGCCGACTCCGATCAGCGCGTCCCAGGGATGCGCCATCAGAAAATCGATCAGTTGCCTCCAATGATCCAGCCGCCCCGAAAGAACCGCGTTGGGGGATTCCGCGAAATACTGCACCGAATTCGTCAGCCGGACCCAATAGGCGTCCGCGAAAGAAGGAACAATCGCGATCAATAATGCGACTCCGGCGGCTGCCGCCAGCGACCCCCACAGCCATCGCGCCGCGCGGATCTGGCCGCGATGCAGCCACAGCAGTGCGGCCAGGGCGATCGCGAGATTCACCAGCGACGCGCGTGAGTAGGACAAAATCAGCGCCCCGGCAAACGCCGCGCCCGCCGCCATCAGGATCGGCGCGGAGGCCGGACGCACGGACCGGGGACGCGACATGGCCACCGCGATCATCACCAGAAAAAACGTGCACAGGTTGCCGAGTGTGCTCGCTTCATAGAAGACTCCCTGCGCTCTCCGGAAAACGCCGGTGCTCAGCCATAGGAACTGCGGCCCGAATCCGGCCGGCGCGGGAAACTGAAAGTAGAAATCGACGCAGGCGAACAGCGCCGAGCCCGCCGCCGCGAAGAACAGGACGCGCAGCATCGTTTCTCGGCGATCCAGCGCCGCCGGCCCGTCGCGCAGCGAAAAGAAAATGAAGATTCCGATGCCGAACAGCAGCACTCGCGCCAGGCTACCCGCCGCAATCGCCGCGCCCGATTGCAACGCCGCAATCGCCACGCTCGCCAGCAAAATAAAACATAGCGCCAGCAAGGCCGTAGCGAGCCCGTCCATTCGAATCGTCCAGCGATTCAGCGAAAGGATCCCGACCCACAACCCGATTCCCGCGAACAGCACGGCCACGTGCGGTCCCGAGTTTCCCAGCGCGACGGGAAGAGGCGGAAGCAGCAGCGCCGCAACGAAAAACAGGTATATCCAGCGGCTGGCGACGGCCAACGTCCAGAACAGCACCGGAATCGCCGCGAGCGCCACGCACAACGCCAGTTTCCATTCGAGGGATGGAGCCAGCGCGATCGCGGCGGCCAGGATTCCGATCGCCGCTCCCGCCCGCGCGTCCGGATGGAGGATCGCCCGAATCATCCGGCTCGCCGGGCGCGCGAAAGCGCGGGCTCGAGTTGGATCGCCCGGCGCTGATAAGCGAATGCGAAGCTCAGATAGCCCACGGTAAGCATCAGCGAGAGAAACCAGGCCGCGATTACGTTCAGCGGAATATTTGGCGACACCGGCCGCTGCGGCACGATGCCGGGGTCGATCACATTCAGCCGCTCGCCGCGCGTGCCGTTCGCCGCGCGCAGTTCGCGCAGCCGGTTCTGCGCCGATTCCGACGCGGTCTCGGCGATTTCCACTTCGCGCTTTAACTGATCCTGACGCGCCTTTCGAGTAGCCAGCGCCGAGTCTTGCGTGCTGATGCGCCGCTCCAGCTCCGTCCGTCTGCTGCTCCAGGGCGTTCGCCCGCGCCGTTGCCGCGCTCGATTGCGCCCGCAATGTGCCGCTCGGTTCGCCCGAGGAAAACTCCGCGGCATCCGCTCGCGCGTCGGCGATCTGGCGGCGAAGATCGAATTGCAGGGCGCGCAGCCCGTCCAGATCCGCTTGCAGCGAATCGACCGATTCCAGCCGCGCGTCGTCGGCCATCGCCTTTTGCGCGCGCTCCACCGTCTGTCGCGCCGCCAAGGCCTGCTGGTCCCACTCCCCGATCATTTCGGCGTCCGCCGCGCGCGATTCCGAGCGGCTCAGTTCCACCGTCTGGCGCGCCAGATATTCGGCGACGCTGTGCGCCAGTTTCGGATCCGGCAGCGTCACGTCAATCACCAGGATCTTGGTGTCCCGCGGCTTATCCACCTTCAGGACCCGCTGCTTCAGCGATTCGATGGCCTGCGTTCCGCCGAAATGAAATTCTTCCGCCGCCTTCGCGAACAGGCTGTCGCTTTCCGCGAATCGTTCATACGTCTTGAGCGACTCCAGATAGATCTGGCTTACGGCCGTCGCGGTTCGCGCGTCCACTCCGCCCGGTGGCTCAATCACGATGCTGGCGCTTGCGGTGTACCGTTTGGGCTGCGCGAGACTGACGCCCAGCGAAAGCGCAATCGCCCCCAGGCTCGCGAATACCAAGGCCCGCCAGTGCTCTCGAAGAAATCCGGCGTATTCGAAAACGTCAAAATTCCCTTGCATAAATTCCGGTTTACGTTAGTCTGGACTTTCTCGACATGCAAGTTGTTCTACTCGCCGTGATCTTTCTGATGCCCTTGTGTTTCGCGCCTGGCGCGGTTTTTCATTTCAATACTACGCCGAAGATTGCGATCCTCCTATTTTCAATTCCGTGTTTATTTGCATTTTGTAAACAAAATGTGAAGCCGGACCGCGCCGTGTGGCTTTCGAGAACCGGCCGCGCCTGCGTCGTGCTGCTGCTGGCGCAATGGATCGCCGCCGGATTCAGCGTGATCACGTCCACCTCTCCGGCCGTGTCATTGAATGGCAGCCTGTGGCGTCAATCGGGCTGGATCACGGAATCGGCCGTCCTGGCGTTCGCGCTGTTCACCCTGGCCTGGCTGGCCGCCGACGACGGCCGCCGGACCATCGTGCTTCGGACCATCACGATTACCGGAGTCCTGGCCGCGATTTACGGCATCGTCCAGTATTTCGGGCGCGATCCGTTTCTCTCTCCCGCCACCTATCAGGCGGGCGAGGGCATATTTCGCATCACCCGTCCGCCCGGCCCCATCGGACACGCCGATTACTTCGCCAGTTGGCTGCTCATGGCGCTGTTTCCGGCCGCTGCTCTGGCGCGAATCGAAGCCCGCCCGTCCTTCCGGATCTCGAGCCGTTTGGCGTCCGTCATCATCGCCGCAGCCATGATCCTCACCGGAACCCGCGCCGCGTGGCTGGGACTGGCCGTCGGGCTCACGGCCCTTTTCGCGATCAAGGGCTTCCGCATCGCGCCGCGATCGTGGATCGCCGCCGCCGCAGTCGTCGCGGCGTTGCTCGTATTCGCGATCTCCCCCGCCGGTGCCGCTCTTCGTGCCCGGCTCCATTGGTCCATGGACGATGCCGGCGGAGGCGCGAGAATTCTGCTGTGGCGCGACTCGCTGCGCATGGCCGCCCATCGTCCCTTGCTCGGATTCGGCCAGGAAACCTTCGCGACTCAATTCCCGCGCTTCGCGTCGCTCCAGTTGGCGCGCGCCTATCCCGACTTTTACCAGGAATCGCCGCATAACGTATTTCTGGACGCGATGACGTCGGAGGGCTTCGCCGGAGCCGCCTGCCTCGCCGGACTGATCTGGTTGGGAATCGTCAGCGGATGGCGCGCGCTCCGGGACCGCGATCCCATCGCCGGCATATTGCTCGCCGGATTCATCGCCGTCCTGGTGTGCCTGCAGTTCACGGTGCTGGTCCCTGTCACTGAGCTGTATTTCTATCTGGCCATCGTGCTCCTGGTCAGCTTGCGCGCGGCTCCCGTCGCGAATCTGCCGGCACCTTCGCCGCCAGCCACAGCCGCATATTGGGCTATCGCCGCAGCCTCCCTCTTCCTCCCCTTCTTCGCGATTCGCCTGGTCGCGGCCGATCGCGATCTGTCCCTCGTCCAGCAGCGCCTTTCAGCGGGAGACGCCGGCAGCGCGGCGCTCGCCTACTCCAGCGCCCGGCAATTGCTGCCCCGCGGCGATTCTTTCGATCTGCCATACTCGCGCGCCATGGCCGCCCTAGCCGCGACCTCGCCCAATTTCGGCGTGCGAATAAAGGCCTGGGCGGAGGCGAAAGAGTCCGGAGTCCGCGCCACCTCCACCGCCCTCGACCGGCAGAACGCCTGGTACAGTCTGGCCGAGTTGTACGCCGCCGGGAACGACGCAGCCGACGCTGAAACCAGCCTCCGCAACGCGATCGCCTTCGCGCCAAACTGGTTCAAGCCGCATTGGACCCTCGCCAAACTACTCGCCTTGACCGGCCGGAACCGCGAAGCAAGAATCGAAGCGGCCGCCGCCATGGAACGCGACGCCGGCCGCGATCCGCAAGTCGCCGCCACATGGAACGCATTGTCGGCCCCCGCGCCCTGATTGTTCACAATTCTTTTACAACCGGTTGACGGATCTTTTCCCCCAGTGCCCTATAGTGAGGCCTAGGGATCCTATGAAACGACTGTCTGCATTTATTTTCCTTTTTGCCGGAATTTTGGCGGCCCAGACGCCCAACATCGGGAGCGTCACCAACGCCGCCACTTTTCAGCCGAATCCCAGCGTGCCCCTCGCGCCCGGCATGCTCTTCACGATTTTCGGGTCGAGCCTCGCGAACCAGATCGCCCAGCCTTCCAGTCTGGTCCTTTCCTCGTCGCTCGCCGGCGTCAGCGTACAGTTCGAGAACGACAGCGCCAGCTTCACCGCTCCGCTGAGTTACGTGCAGCCCGATAATCCCGGAGCCAACGTGCAATCCCAGATCAATGCGCAGGTGCCCTGGGAACTCGCCCCGGTCGGCGGAGGCACCACCACCTGGAACGTCGTGGTGAACAACAACGGCGCGCTCTCGTCGGCGACTCCGATTACCGTCGGAGCCGTTGCCCCCGGAATCTTCGCCGCCAGCGGACGCGGCATCGTCATCAATCTGGATGGCACGCTATCCTGGCCGGTCGGCGCGCTGCCGCCGCTGGTTACCCATCCCGCGAAACCAGGCGACGTCGTCATCGTTTACGCCAACGGACTGGGCGCGGTGGATCAACCGATCACCGACGGTCAGAATTCGCTGGACCAGTTACGCAACACCGTGACCATTCCAGTGGTTTTGGTCGGCGGGCAGCCTGCTCAGGTCGCCTTCTCCGGCCTGACGCCGCAATATCCTGGAGTAAATCAGTTGAATATCGTGGTCCCGAATGTCCCCGCCGGCGACAATGTTCCGATTCAGATCCAGGTCGGGGGACTCACCAGTCCGATTACCGTGACCATGGGCATCAGTAACTAGAAGTAGGGTTCCGGTGGAGCGCAGCCTGACTTACCAGGCTCCGTCTCCGCCGAAGACCGCGGGAATCGTTCGCAGCAAGGTCTTCAGATAGGTTCGTGTGGATTGATCGCGCGCCAGCGCGACGTCCAACTCCGCGCGCGCCGGAAACGTGATTCTGCTCCGTCCCTCCACCTGCCACAATCCTGTCAGCCCGGGCTTCACGGATAGCACTTCCGCGGCATGGTCGCCATAATGGCGGACCAGTTCAGCGCGGGTCAACGGACGCGGCCCCACCAGCGACATGTCGCCCCGGACAACGTGCCACAACTGCGGCAGCTCGTCGATCGAATGGCGCCGGCAGAACGCCGCGAACCGGCTGGTGACGCGCGGATCGTTGATGTCCTTCGAATCCTGCCGCGAGTCGGCGACAATTCGCTCCATCCACGCGAACGTTGGAGCCGCGCCATCGTCGCGATCCCACATGGTCCGCAGCTTCCACACCCACAGCGGCGCGCCGTGCTGCCCCGCGCGCAAATGAGCAATGAATGGCGAGCGGCGCGAAAGAATCGCGACCGCGGCCGCCGATCCGATGAGAACAGGAGCCGTCGCCGTCGCCAGCAGCAAGGCCAGGGAGCGGTCCACGATGCGGATGGTTGCGCCGGCGCTGGGTGATGCGACGGCCGGCTCAAGATCGAGTAAGGGCACCAGGCAATCTCGCGTGATTCGAGTATATTCGCGCGCCCCTCGCCCCGTATATAGAAATACAATGTGTTCACATTGTTTTTACCTATGCGTTTGAGGGCCGCCGACTTGTGCCGGGGTCGTGCGCCGCGAATCAGGCGCTGCGGAGCAGGACTACCGTGGCGTCGTCCTTCTGCCGGCAGCCGCCGCGAAACTCCGCGATCGCTTCCATCAGCTCCGTCACGCTGCCGTCGTGACGCGCCACGAATTGCGCCAGCCGCTGGCTGCCGAATTCCTGATCTTCGCGATTCAACTCTTCGGAAATGCCGTCGGTGTAGAACAACAGACGGAAGTCGCAACACAGCTTGATGGTGCGCTCGGTAAACTCGCCCGGCAGCATGCCCAGCGGAAAGCCCGCGTCGGTATGCAGCGGAATCACGTCCGCGCCGTGGCACAGCAATGGCCAGGGATGACCCGCGCTCGCGAAAGTCAGCGTCCGGCGAGCCGGATCGAGCACCGCGTAAATCATGGTGACGTAGCGCCCGGTCAGAAAATCGTTGAGCAGCATCTCGTTCACCCGCGCCAGCACCTCGCCCGGTCCGCTCGCCAGCGGAGCCAGGGATCGCACGATCCCGCGCGTCGCCGACATTAACAACGCCGCCGGCATGCCCTTGCCCGAAACGTCGGCAAGCACGATCGCCACCCGTCCGTCGCTCAGCGGAATATAGTCGTACCAGTCGCCGCCCACGGCCCCCACCGGATTACAGACGCCTTCCAGTTGAAAGCCGGGCAGCGGCGGCGCCACGCGCGGCAGCAGATTCTGCTGGATGCGGCGAGCCTCGTCATGCTCTTCGTGAAAATGCTGGATCTTGCGGCGCTCCTGTTGGATCCGCTGCGCATTGTCCACCGCGATCGCGATGTGCCCGGCCAGCGCCTTCAGAATTTCAATCTGCTGCTTCGGAAACGCGTCGTAATCGTGGTGCGACGCGCCGAAAATACCGATAATCCGGTCGCGCACCTTCAGCGGAATGACCACCTCCGATCGCGTATGCGGCTCGCAGGCCCGATACAGCAGCTCCTGAGTCACATCCGCCGCGTAATACGGCTCGCCGGTAGACAACACCACCCCGGCCAGGCCTTCGGTAGCCGGCCAACGCTCGCCCTTGTTCGATTGAGTGCAGCCATGCACGGCCGCCAGGTGAAACTGATCGTCCTCCACCAGTAAAATACTCGATTCTATGCATCCAAAATCGATCGCGACGCGGTGAACAATGGTATCGAGCAGCTCGTCCAGCTCCAGAATCGAGCCGATTTCCTGCGCGACCTTCTGCAGCGACACCAGCACGTCGACCCGCCGCTGCTGAAAAATCGCCGGGACAGGCGCAAAAGTGGACGGACTGGCAGCCATGAGTGAACCTCCTCGGAGCTATTGATTAGACGCGAATAGCGCTCCCGGGATGCAACAATTATTAGATTCTTTGCCCCGTGGACTTCGCGAAATGATGCAACTTTTCTTCCCGCAAGCGAAAGAAAACCCGAGCATCGAAATCCATCCGCGCGCCCGCCGCCACCCGCGCCGTGATCTGCGACGATTCCGTCTTCAAAATCGCCAGCGTCTCGTTGCCCATCTCTTCCGTCACCCAGACGCGCGCCGCCGAAAACCCGGACTGCTCCATGGTCGAGACTTCCACGTCCTCCGGCCGCACGCCTAAAATTTCATCGCCCTGCTCGATCAGATTCATCGATGGACTGCCCACAAACTGCGCCACGAACGTATTCGCCGGACGATGATATACGTTCGCCGGCGTGTCGTATTGCTGGATTTTCCCGTCGCGCATCACCGCGATCTTGTGCGCCAGCGTCATCGCCTCCGCCTGATCGTGCGTCACATACACGGTCACGATCTTCAGCTCGTGCTGCAGATGTTTCAGCTCCGCGCGCATCTCGACCCGCAGCCGCGCGTCCAGGTTCGATAGCGGCTCGTCCATCAGGAACGCCTTCGGCCGGCGGATAATCGCCCTCGCCAGCGCGACCCTCTGCCGCTCGCCTCCCGACAGGTGCCGCGGCTGATTCTTCAGCAGTCCCGCCAGCCCCAGCCGTTTCGCGACGCTCTCCACTTCGCGCGCGATCTCATCCTTCGCGCGCTTGCGAATCCGTAGCGGATATCCGATGTTCTCCGCGATGGTCATGTGCGGATAGAGCGCGTAGCTCTGAAACACCATCGCGATATCGCGGTCCCGCGCCTCGAGATGGGTAATCTCCGCGCCGCCCAAGTGAATGGAGCCTTCGTCCGGATGCTCCAGCCCCGCGATCATGCGCAGCAACGTCGATTTTCCGCAGCCCGACGGCCCCAGCAGCACCAGGAATTGCCCCTCGCCGGCCGTCAGCGATACGTTATCCACCACGCAGCGTCCGCCAAATCGCTTTAGGATCCCGCGAAGCTCCAGGCTCATCCCTTGACTGCCCCCAACGACAACCCGCGCACCAGATACTTTTGCGCGGCGGCCGCGAACGCCAGCACCGGCAGCATCGCCACCACTCCGGCCGCGCTCATCACCCCCCATTTGATTTCGTATTGCGTCACTCGCGACGCGATCCCCACCGGCAGCGTCATCGCCGCTTCGGTCTGCGTCAAAATCAGCGCGAACAGAAATTCGTTCCACGCGACCACCAGACAAAATACCGCCGTCGCCGCCAACCCCGGTTTCACCAGCGGCAGCACGATGCGCAGCAGCGCCCCCAGCCGCGATTCGCCGTCGAGCATCGCGGCCTCCTCAATCTCCTTCGGCACCTCGTCGAAAAATCCGCGCATCATCCAGATCACGAACGGCAGATTGAACGCCGTGTACACCAGCGCCAAGCCGGTCAGCGAATTGATCAGGCGCGCTTCGCGCAGCATCAGGAACAGCGGCACGATGGTCACGATGGGCGGCAGCATTCGCGTCGACAGAATCCAGTCGCTGATCTGATCCCTCCATCGTCCCGGCCATTCGAAGCGCGCCAGTCCATAAGCCGCCGGCACTCCGATCGCCAACGCCGCGATGGTCGAAACCGTCGCCAGGATCACGGAGTTCATAAAGTAGATTCCGAACGATCCGCCGAACGCCTCGCGATAGTGATCGAGCGTCGCCGCGAACCCGATCCATCGCGGCGGATAGGCAAACTGATCGATCTCCTGCTTGAGCGAAATCGTAATCAGCCAATACACCGGAACTACCGACATCAACAGCGCGACGGTGGCTAGCAGGTACTTCAGAGCGGTCTTCATCGCGCCCTCATGAATCGCATCAGCGATCGCGAAAACAGCATGGTGGCCGCCAGCAGCACGAAACTCATCGCCGCCGCATAGCCGAAATTCGTAAATCGAAACGCCGTCCGGTAAATATAGAGGCTGACCGTTTCCGTCGCTATCCCTGGACCACCCTGCGTCAGGATGAAAATCTGGTCGAAAATGCGCACCAGGTCCATCGCCCGCAACAGCAGCGCCAGCACGATCACCGGCTTCAACAACGGAAACGTGATATCCCGAAAAATCTGAAACGCGCTCGCTCCGTCGATCCGCGCCGCCTCGATCGGGTCCGGCGGAATCGCCTGCAATCCCGCCGAGAGCAGCAGGAACAGGAACGGCGTCCATTCCCAGACGTCCACCAGGATCACCGAAATCAGCGCCGAGCTCTCCCCGTTGGTCCACGTCAGATGCGACGTGTCGAATCCGATCTGGCGCAGCATCCCGTTCAGCAATCCGAATTGCGGATTGTAGATCAGCCGCCACGCGACCGCCGCCACTACCGGCGGCATCATCATCGGAATCAGAAATCCCGCTCGAAAGAATCCGCGTCCGCGCGACAGCGAATCCACCAGCAGCGCCAGAATCATTCCCGACACAAACTCGATCGCCAGCGCGCCCAGCGTCAGCGCCGCCGTCTGGCTCGCGGCCGTCCCAAAAATGTGATCGCCGAATAGCCGGATAAAGTTCTCCAGCGTGAACTGTCCGTTCGCGCCGGTCAAACTCACCCGTACCGAGTAAATCAGTGGATAGATCGACAGCGCCAACAGTACGATCAGCGCTGGCAGCACCCATTTGAGACCTTCCGGAATGCGGCGGCGCGCGCTCATGAACAGGATCTCATCGTCCCGACGCGACAATCTGCGCGATGTCTTTTTGCGCCGCGCGCATCGCCTCGTCCGGCTGCATAGTGCCCGCGTTGGCCTTCGAAAGATAAATCCCGAAGGCGTTTTCGATCTCGTTCCATTGGCGCGTCCGCGGCCGGGGCCGCGCCGAGTCGAGCGATGCGAATTGCACCGGGAAAGCCCGGTGCTTCGAGATCAGGTCGAACGCTTCGAACACACTGCGGCGCGTCGGAGGATTGCCCCGCTCGGCCGCCTTCTTCATCTGCTCCGCATCCGTGGCCCAGAAAAGAAAATCGAACGCGTCGGCCGAGTGCTTCGATGCCGACGGCACCGCCAGCAGCCACGCCCCCAGTTCCCCGACGCCCGATTCGCGCTCGCCCGGCACCGGAATGAACCCGATTTTGCCCACCACTTTCGATTTCGCAGGATCGTCCATCGCCGCGATCCACGCGGGCCAGTTGATGCTCATCGCCGCGGTCGCCTGCAGCAGGTGCGCCGATACTTCGTCCGCGTTGAAGCCCGCGTAACCCGGCGGCGAATATTTTCCGAGCTCCACCATGAACCGCAGCGCGTCGATCGCCGCCGGCGAATCCACTACCGGCTTGCCCGACGAGTCCAGCACGTCGCCGCCGAACGCCCACAACAGCGGCATGAAATCGGCCACCACCGCGTTGCCCGGCGCGGCGCGCATCACGTAACCGTACATCTTCTCCCCCGCGCCGATCTTTTTCGCCGCCGCCAGCACCTGATCCCATTTGTCCGGAGGCGCCAGCTTGTACTTCTCGAACAGATCGCGCCGGTAGAAAAACAATTGCGAGTTGCCCACATACGGCAGCGCGTACATCGTCCCGGTGCGATAAGGATTCTTGCAGACGTCGATGCACGACTTCAGAAAATCCGCATCCGGCGCCTTAGGCAGCGGCGCGAGATTGCCCCCATCCACCAGCCGCGGAAACCATGGATCGTCCAGCATGATCACGTCGTACGCGCCGGTGCGGCTGGTCAGGTCGAGCTGTTCCTTTTCGAACAGATTCGCGTACGGCAGCTCCACCACTTCGACGTGCACGCCGCGATCCGTGCCCCATTCCTGCGCCGCCGTCTTCAGGGCCGTGCCCTCCACCCCCGCATTCACCGCGATGGTGAGCGACCGCCGCGGCGCGCGATTGCACGCTGCCAGCAGAACCAGGCCGCACAGTATCCAGAGGCGCATCAAGACGTCTGAGTTTAACGCAATCGATACAGAATCGAAAAGCCGGTGCGATCCACCCGCCGGTATTGCGCCAGCCACGCCGCCAGATACGGCTGCCGGTCGATGGCCATCGCCGGATTGAACGCGCCCAGTCCATCCACCACCCAGGTCGGCTTGGATCTCAGCAACTCGGCCCGATTCGGCGCCGTAAAATCCGGCGCAATGGCCGCGCTGTCGAATAAATGACGATCCGCCAGCACCCCGGAGATCGCCTGGCTCTCGAGGAACCGCGTCCCCGCCGGCAGCCCCGAGTCGATAAATATATCCGGCCGGAAGCCCCACACGAATAATGTATCGCCGGGCTGCGCGAGCGCGCGAAGCTCTTCCGCCGCGGCGCGGCTGTCTCGATCCATATCCAGGTCCCGCCAGGTTTCTCCACGAGCCAGCGTGATGTAGTGCGGAGCGAATCGTACCAGCGGAATCGCCAGAAGAATCGCCAGCGCCGCGACATACCATCGCGTCGTCCACGCCCATCCTCTCGCCGCCGCAAGGATCATCGGAGGCAGCAGCAGAAAATAGTAGCGCGGGAAGAATCGCAGCCCTAGCACCACCCCCACCAACGCGATCCCGATCCACGCGGCGGTTCTCCACTTCCGCTCGCGCCATAGAAACAGGATCGCGCCCACCGCCAGCGCCGCATGAAATCCCATCCAGTCCGCGGTGCGCTTCGCGCCTTCCATCCATGGATTTTCGACGAACGTATTCGCCGCGTAAATCGATCCCCACTGCCATGCCTGCCGGTAATACTCGCGAGCCGACCCGTGCGCGGCCATCCATCCGAGCGCGATCGCGTTGGGCAGCGCGAATCCCGCCAGCAGCAGCGGCAGCGCCCTCCATTGCCAAAGGATGCACGCCGCCAGCACGAACACCGCCTTCGAGCTGCACAATAATCCGACGCCCGCCGCGACCCCGCTCCAGAACGGCCGCGACCGCCATGCGAAATAAATCGCGGCGAAATGAGGAACCACCAGCAGCATGTCGGACGCCAGCGGAATCACCGCCGACGGCAGATCGAAGGTCAGGAAAAACGCCGCGAAACAGGCCGCCAGCAGGCCTTCGCGCTCGCTCCACTTCGCCCGCGCGAATTTCCAGGCGATCGCCGCCGCGGCCAGGACGTAAATTGCGCCCGCCAACCGCAACAGGACGCCCGCGCGCGCTCCCCACAGCAGATCGAGCCACGCGACCAGCGGAGGCTTGTCGAACCACACGTCGCGATAGAGCGTCTTGCCCATCGCCACCTGCATCGCCGCCGCCAGCGGAAGATTATCGTCGGCCCATAGCACTCCGGAATGGCACAGCCGCGTCGCGATGACGATGGCGGCAACCGCTGCCGCGAACCACGCTGTGCGCCGCGGCATCCGCGATCACTGCACCTGTCCGGCCGCCAGCGCTTCCACGAATCCGCGCTCCACTGGCCATTTCCCGGTCACCAGCTTGTCGTGCTGCTCGAAACTGCCCGAGATCAGTACGGTGGTCAAATCGTTCGCGTTGGGCTTCATATGATCCAGGTCCAGCATCTTCTTGAGCAGGTCGGTCGTCTTGGTCAACTGCGCCGTCATCGCCGCGGCGACTTCCGGCGTCGCGCACGAAACCTCCAGCCGGATCTGTAGACGTTGGCCCTCGGGCCCGATCGCGAACGTCACCTGGTCGGCCTGCGCCAGCGGGCTCAGGAAGGAATGCGTGCCGGTCGGCAGATTCTCGACATTGCTGAAGACGAACGATGGCGCGGAGATCCACACCGGCTCGGCCGGAAGATGCGGCGGATTCTTCCATTGGTTCGGCCCGATCATGTTGACCCCGCGCTCCTCCGGCGAAACCGCCATCGCCAGCACCTTCGAGCTCAGCATGTAATAGGATATGTGCCGTTCCGGTGTGCTGGCTGGCATGCTGCACACCGCGTTGCCGTTGGAGTCGCCGCAGTTCCCGCCCTGCGCTCGCGCATAATCGGCCAGCTTCGGCCAATCGAATCGACCGCGCACCGCGAAATATTCGCTGCCGTGAAAAAACGCGATCGCCGCCGCGTCCAGGTCCCGGGTATAGTCGAATCCGGTCTGGGTCACGAACTTCTGATAATCCGGTTCTTCGGCTGTCTTATTGCCGGCGATGAGCTGCAACAGCCCGCCGCGGCGCAGCGCGTCCACGTCGACGTACACATGCGTGGCCTGATCGGGCGGCAGGCATTCCAGCATCCCCGCCGCATCGAACGCCCGCTCGTGGCGGCGCCAGGTGAAAATCACCGCCGCGGCGCACATCACAATCACCAGCGCGGCAAGCTGCCAGGGTTGAAAGCGAAATTTCATCTGCTATCGCGAGATTACACTGCCGCCGCCGCCTCTGTCACCCGGTCCCGCTTCCACAATTGGATATACGGCTTCAGATCCTCCATCATTTTCGCGAACTGCCGCGGATCTAGCGACTGCGCGCCGTCGCTCATTGCCTTGCTCGGATCCGGATGCATCTCCACCAGCAGGCCGTCCGCGCCGATCGCGACCGCCGCCCGCGCCAGCGCCGGCACCAGACTCCGCCGGCCCGTCGCGTGGCTCGGATCCAGAATCACCGGCAGGTGCGTCAGCTCGTTCAACGCGGCCACCGCGGCGATGTCGCAGGTGTTGCGCGTCACCGTCTCGAAAGTGCGGATCCCGCGCTCGCACAGCATCACCTGCGAATTTCCGTGAGCCACCACGTATTCCGCCGACATCAACAATTCCTTCACCGTCGAGCTCATCCCGCGCTTCAGCAGTACCGGACGTCCACATTTTCCCAGCGTCTTGAGCAGCGCGAAATTCTGCATATTCCGCGCGCCGATTTGCAAAATGTCGGCGTATTCGGACACCAGATCCACGTCGCGATCGCTCATCACCTCCGTTATAATCCCCAGCCCCGTCGCCCGCCGAGCCTGATCCAGCAATTTGAGCCCTTCTTCTTCCAGGCCCTGAAAATCATACGGCGACGTCCTCGGTTTGAACGCGCCGCCACGAAGAAACTTCGCCCCATGACGCGCCGCGATCGCCGCCGATTCCAGAATCTGCCGCTCACTCTCCACCGAACAGGGACCGGCCATGACGATGAACTCGTCGCCGCCGAAAGTCACCCCGCGAACCGTGACCTCCGTCTTGTACGGACGAAATTCCCGGCTGACAAACTTGTAGGGAGCCGAAATGCGCACCGCCTTCTCCACTCCCGGCATCCCCTCCAGCGATTCGAGACATGCCGTCACGTCGCCGATCCCTACAACTCCGATCACCACTCGTTCTTCTCCTTCGATGGTGTGAATTTTGTAGCCGAATTCTTCCACCCGCGCGCGGACCTGCGAGACCTCGTCGCTGGTTGCGTGCAGCTTCATCGAGATGATCATCTTCAGCCTCCTAAAAAGCAAAAGGCCCGCTCTTTCGAGTGGGCCTTGAAAAATCCGAAAAACGCGCACCACTCGTTCGATTTCAGCCGCTAAAGTAATAGCGCCAGAAACGGAACGAGAAAGTGAAACCGCGTGACATTGAAATGCCAGTCTATCACGCGCCTTGATAAATTCCTAACGTTTTTCCTATGACTTCCTCAGCGAATTGGCCGTATTCTTCCAATTAGCCAGCGGCCCGAGTTCGTCCCGCCCGTTTTTCCAGCCCGGATTGCTCGAAGAACGAAACATCAATCGAGGAGAAGAATGTCTATGCTCGTCAAACGCTTGACGTGTGTCTTGTCGACGGCCCTCCTGCTCATCCCCCTCCGGGCCCAATCGACGTTTGGAGCCATCATCGGCGTGGTGCAGGATCAATCCGCATCGCTGATTCCCGATGTGACCATTGCATTGAAGAACCTGGACGATAACACCACTCATTCGGTGGTGTCATCTCCCGACGGCAGTTTTCAGTTGCTGAACCTGCGGCCCGGAAACTACCAGTTGACCGCTTCCAAAAGCGGATTCAACGCGTCGAAGACCAGTGCGCTAACTCTCGAAGCCCGCCAGCAGTTGCGCGTCGATTTCACGCTGGACGTCGCCGCGGTTACGCAGAACGTCGAGGTGGTGGATAGCGTGGCTATCGTCAACACCGAAAACGGAACCATCGGCGATACCAAGAAATTCAAACAGGTGGTGCAGTTGCCGATGAATTACCGCGGCGGCAGCGATAGCCCGCTTTCCGCTTTGGTCGCCGTTCCCGGCGTGCAGCAGGATAGTGGCGGCAACATGTCCATCGGCGGAGGAACTCCTTCGCAGATTCAGTTTTCGGTGGATGGCACCTCGACGGTAAACATCCGGCAGAACGGCGCGCTCGGCAACATGAATCCGTCCTCCGAGCTGATCAGCGAACTCAAAGTCACCCAGTTCAATAACAACGCCGAATTCTCGCAACTCGCCGACGTGACCATCATCACCAAGAGCGGATCGAACGCCTATCACGGCAGCGGCTTCGAATATTTGCAGAACAGCGCCCTCGACTCCACCACCTGGGGCTTCGACAGCAAAGCGCACAAAGCCTACAACACCTTCGGCGGAAGCTTCAGCGGACCGGTGAACATCCCGCATCTATACAACGGTACGGATCGGACGTTTTTCTTTGTCGACTACGAAGGCAACCGCCGCCGCTTCACCACGCCGCAAGTCTTATCCGTCCCCACGGCGGCGATGCGCGCCGGCGATCTGACCAATCTTCCGGGAGGCGCGGTGATCGATCCGTCCACCGGCGCTCCGTTCCCAGGAAACAAAATCCCGTTGACCAGTCTGAATCCGGTGGCGCAATCGCTGTTTGCCCACTATCTGCCGCTGCCCAATTCCGGGGACGGCGTGGATACCGTCGGCAACTATCGCCAGCAGACATCGACCCCGGCCAATATCGACGGCTACGATATCCGCATCGATCAAAATCTGGGAGCCCAGCAGCAGATCTACGGGCGCTGGAGTTGGAAGAACGTCGACACAACCGGGGTCAACGGGCTATTGCCGACCGAAGGCCACGCGGAAACCAATCGCAATCTGATTCTCTCCCACAACTACACCATCCGCCCGAATCTGCTGAATGAAATCCGCTTCGGATCGACGTTTTATGCTCTGGCCGTGAACTTTCCCATCGGCGGGTCCGGCGCGGTGCGGACGCTCGGTCTTGCCGGATTGAATCTGGGCGATGTGCCCGGCGTGAACGCATTCCCCAGTTTCGATTTCAGCGACAGCACCGGGTTTACTCCGATCGGCCGCGATAAAACAGGGACCACGCGCTCGCAGACGGTGCAGCTCACCGACAATCTTTCCTGGATCAAGGGCCAGCATACGATCAAGGTCGGCGCCGATTGGCGGCGCGTCCGTTATACGGACCTCGAAAGCTTCGGCGGCTCCGACGATTTTGGCGCGTTCACCTTCAATGCCGGAACGTTCAGCGGCAACGCGTTCGCCGATCTGCTCTTGGGCCTGCCTTCGAAGAGCTACATCGCGCAATCGGGACCTGATACCAGGCTGCACGCATATCAGACCGGAGTTTATATGCAGGATGAGTGGCACGCTTCGAAGAACCTGACCGTCACCGCCGGGTTGCGCTGGCAGGCTCTGCCGCCGTTCATCAGTGAGAACGCCAATCTCGGCGCGTTCGATCCGTCCAATGGCGGCTTCATCATCCCCAACAACGGAACCGCGCGCCAGGGCATGCTGGAATCCATCAATGCCTGCCCCGGCGTCAATCCCGCGCTGCCTTGCGCGCCGCTTGAAAAGGCCGGCCAGCTCGGGCTCGGCAACGGGCTGCGCCAGTTCTATAAGAAAAACTTCCAGCCGCGCATCAGCCTGGCCTATCGGCCCTTCGGCGACAACAAAACCGTGTTTCGAGCCGGCTTCGGTATCTTCACCATGACCAGCCTGGGTCAGCTCTCGTTCAACACCACCAACATCAACGTGGGAATCGTTCGCACCACTTCGAACCTGCTGCCGAACGGAGCAGCCGCGTTCATCTTCCCGAACGTCAGCACTCCGGCGGATCCTTTGTCCGTGGCCGGCACCGGCGATTTCTATCAGAACGTGAATCTCCATTACCGTGATCCGCAGTCGGCGCAATGGAACGTCACGCTGGAACGGCAGTTGACCCAGGAGCTCGGTCTTCGCGTGAGTTATGTCGGGATGAATTCCTATCGCATGGGGCAGACCGTCGATTTGAATCAGCAGCAGCCGAGCGCGACCCCGGTCGATTACAGCCTGCGTCCGTATCCCAACTGGGGACGCATTCTATCCAGCGAAAATCAGGGCTTCGCCAACTACCAGGCGATGCAATCGGAGCTCAACAAGACCTTCGGCCATGGCCTGATGTTCCAGGCCAACTATACCTGGGCGCACAATATCGGCAACGTCGGCGGCGACGCGCCGGGTGTGTTCTCGCCCGAAGTGATCTACGGAACGCCCGTCGCCAATCGCTTCGACCTGGCGGCGAATCGCGGCAACATCGTCGGCACGCGGCGCAATCGCGTGCTGGTTTCCGGAATTTATCAGTTGCCGGTCGGGAAGGGGCGCACGTTCCTGAACAACATGAACGGCGTCGGCAATGCGGTTCTCGGCGGATGGGAGCTCAGCACGGTGTCGCTGTGGGAAACCGGACCGTATCTGACCCCGGTCACCAGCCCGGCGTCCGACACGGCGAATCTCAACCTGGTGTACACCGGAGCCTTGTTGCGCCCCGATTGCACCGGAAACCCGAATCTGTCGAATCCCAGCGTGAACGGATACTTCGACAGCAACGCCTTCAATCCGATTCCCGCGCCGGGGAGGATCGGGAATTGCGGAGTGGGGACGCTCGAAGGTCCAGGTACGGTGACCATCGCGGGCGGACTTTCGAAGACCTTCCAGATCCGCGAGAACGTTCGACTCCGTTTCGAGGCGACGTTCACCAACCTGCTGAATCATCCCAACTTCGCTCCGCCCGCCGTTGACGTGTCCGCTCCGGCGACCTTCGGAAAGATCACCAGCGTGCAATCGGCCGAAAATGCGGGAAATCGAACGGGGCAAGCGGCCTTGCGAATCGATTTCTAGATCCCGCCTCAAAAACCAGCCATCCGAAGCAGGGGCCACCACGCCGTGCGCCCCTGTAACTTCGCTGACTTGCATTTCGCCTCCCCATGAATTAGACTAAGCGCGCTTGGCCCTGTGGACGAATCAACGGGCGCGGAAGCGGAGATTTCCACCTGGAGCTCGCAAATTTTAGGAGTGGAAGGAGAAAATATGCACCGATTGCAGCTGAAGACGGCCACGATCGTCGTCGCGCTCGCATGCATGACTGCCACGGCTTTTGGCCAATGGCATCAGAAGGATACGGAATGGGGGTATTACACCGCCGATCTGGCCGGGACCAAATACCGCCCGCTCTCTCAGATCAATGCTTCGAACTTCAATCAGCTTGAGGTAGCGTGGCGTTTTAAGACCGATAACTTCGGCACGCGCCCGGAATTCAAGCTCGAAGGCACGCCTCTGATGGTCAATGGCGTCATCTATACCACCGCCGGCACCCGCCGCGACGTGGTTGCCCTCGATGCCAAGACCGGTGAAATTATCTGGACCCACAGCATGCGGGAAGGCCAGCGCGCCGCCATCGCTCCGCGCCAGCTTTCCGGACGCGGCGTCGCCTATTGGAGCGACGGTCATGGCGACGATCGCGTCATCTATGTCACCACCGGCTATCGCCTGGTTGCCCTCAATGCCAAGAACGGCATGATGATTTCAGGCTTCGGAACCAACGGCGAAGTGGACCTCAAGGTCGGCATGTACACCGGGACCGGCAAGCAGATCGATCTCGAAACCGGGGAAGCAGGCCTCCACTCCACTCCCGTCATCGTCGGCGACATCGCCCTGGTCGGCTCGTCCTTCAAGGAAGGCATGACCGTGGTGACCCGCAACAACACCAAGGGCCTGGTTCGTGCCTTCAACGTCAAGACCGGCAAATTGGTCTGGACCTTCCACACCATCCCAAAGAAGGGCGAGTTCGGCTACAACACCTGGGAGAACGGCTCGGCGGACTACAACGGCAACACCGGCGTGTGGACCCAGATGACCGTCGATCCGGAGCTCGGCCTGGCCTATCTGCCGGTCGAATCTCCGACTTCCGATTACTACGGCGGTGAGCGTCCCGGCAACAACCTGTTCGGCGAAAGCCTGGTTTGCGTCGACATCAAGACCGGCGAGCGCAAGTGGTATTACCAGATCGTGCATCATCCGGTGTGGGATTACGACATGTCGTCCGCGCCGCTGCTGGCCGATATCGTAGTCGACGGCAAGCCCATCAAGGCCGTGGCCGTGCCCAGCAAGGAATCGTTCCTTTATGTGTTCGATCGCGTCACCGGTAAGCCGGTGTGGCCGATCGAAGAGCGTCCCGTCGCCCAGACCGATGTGCCCGGCGAAAAGACCTCGCCCACCCAGCCCTTCCCCACCAAGCCGCCGGCATACGGTCGCAACTACATCAAGATCCCGGATGATTTGATCGACTTCACTCCGGAAATGCGCGCCGATGCCATCGATCGCATGAAGAGCTATCGCGTGGAAGGCATGTTCACGCCTCCCGTGATCGGCGATGCCAAGCACTGGCTCGGTGGAATCAACCTGGGCAATGCCAGCGGCGGCACCAACTGGCCCGGCGCCGGCTACGATCCCGAATTGCACACTGTGTTCGCTCAGGCGGCGCAGTCTTTCGTCACGCCGATCTCGCTGCGGACGCCGCCCGAAGGCTTTACGGATATCAAGTACGTCTCCGGACGCAACGATCAGCCGTTCCGTGAAGCGCAGGGTCCCGGCTTCGGCAGCGCGGCGGATGCTCCGCAAACCCGTCGTCCCACTCCTCCGGCGGCTGCTGGCGGACGTGGTGCGGCGGCAGGTCGTGGCGCGGCGGCAGGTCGCGGCGGCGGGCCCGGCGGCTTGCTGGTCGACGGATTGCCCATCGTGAAGCCGCCTTACGGCGTCATCTCGGCCATCAATCTCGATAAGGGCGCCATCAGCTGGACGGTTCCCTACGGGGAAACTCCGGACAACGTCCGCGCGATTCTCAAGCAGCGCAACATTGAATTCGGCAACACCGGAATGAACGGCAGCGTCGGCGTGCTGATCACCAAGACGCTGGTCATCGTCGGCGACAGCCAGGTTACCTCCGTGACCCATCCTCGCGGCGCCATGATGCGCGCCTACGATAAGCAGACCGGCAAGGAAGTCGGCGCGGTCTGGATGCCGGCTCCGGTCAGCGGTTCGCCGATGACCTATGAGTGGCAGGGCAAGCAGTACATCATTATCGCGGTAAGCGGCGGCACGTACTCGGGCGAGTACATCGCCTTCGCTTTGCCGGACGCTGAGTAGTTCCTTCTCCCCGGGCGCTCGCGGTTTTGAAAGCCGCGGGCGTCCGGTTCTCCTGCTCGAAGAGCTTTTACCCGTTTCCCCTCAGCTGGATCCCACTTTCACCGTCAATCGAATTGAAACCCGTCGCCTAATCTCGAAGCAAGCGAGGGTGCCGCGCCCTTGGGTTCGTTTCGTAAAATGCAGTTCTTTGACATGCGGAGTTCGTCTGGCACGGACGGGAAAGCTCCGTCCATGCTGGACCGTCATCGTCCGAATGCCCACGCCACCATCAGCGGGAACTCTTCTCGCCAGAACGCGCCACCGTGCGACCCGGTTCGCTCCTTCATGACGACATCCGCATTCGCATCGCGCAGCGCCTCCGCCCACTTCCTGGCGTTCTCCAGAAAGAACGGCTCCTCTGTGCCGGCGACAAGATAGGCGCGCGGCAGCGGGCTCGGCATTATGCCAGGCGGCTTGTATCCGGCGCCAGGCGAGGCGCACAGCACCGCGCCGTAGACCTGTGGATGGCGAAGCCCAAGCGCGAGAGCCAGTTCGCCACCCGCCGAGACGCCGAACACCGCGGTCCGTGCAGCCGGCAGCGCCACGCCAAACCGCGACTCCGTCCATCGGCGGACATCGTCGACGAAAAACGTCTCGTGTGCCGCGAACCGCTCCGGCTCAAAGCCCGGTGAGTACTCATGCAGCCGCGCCATCTCATCGGTCAGCCCATGTACGCCGGCGATCATGGTCGGCAGTACACCGGCCTTCTCGAGCAACCGTCCCCACTTCGCGATTCTCTGACCATCCCCAGCGAAAACGATCGCCTCGGGCGGCTCCGGCGGAACATACACCGTGACCTGCCTTCCGCCATCGTAGTCGAACGTTTCGGTGACAAACGCGCCCGAGACGGCGCCAGCGTGATCGCCTGCCTGCTTCTTCATGGGACACGGTGCTCGTCAGCGCTTCACGATGCCTTGAATCGCTTCCAGCTCTTTTCCGGCGTCCGCCCATTTTCCCTGCGCCGCCAGGTCCTGGTAGCGCTTCAGATGCTCGCGGATCTGCTCGATGCGCGGATCGCCCGAGGGCGGGGCAGCAGGCGCGGCCGAACCGGTCTGCACCACGGTCGCCTTGGGAGGCGGAGCCTGGCCTTTCATCTCGGCTTCCAGTTGCGCCAGAGCCTGCTCGTACGTGTCGGTGTACACCAGATGGTTCCCCGCCACCAGCGCGACCTTCTTCAACTGCGGCATCCGCGCCTGCGACGCCTGAATGTAAATCGGCGCGACATACAACAGCGTCTGATCGATGGGCAGCGTCAGTATCTGGCTGCGCAGCACCTGCGAGCCTTGCTGGTTCCACAAGGTCAGATCCTTGGAAATATTCTGATCCTGGTTGATCAGCGCTTCCACCTGGATCGGACCGGGAACGATTTCCTGCTTGGGCAGATCCAGGTACACCAGCTCGCCCATGTGCGGGCCGTCGCAGCGCGCCACCATCAGGCCGATCAGGTTGTGTTTTGTTGCGCGGCGTGTACGGGATCATGAGCAAGTACTCGGGCGTGGATTCGCCGGGCAAGGTCGCGATCATGTATGTCGGCGGCACCGGCTCGGGCTGATTGTTCTGACCCGTCGTGTACGTCGCCAGATCCCACAGATCCGCGCGATTGTAATACGACTCGGGGTCCCTCATGTGATACGTCCGATACATTTCCGCCTGCACGCGGAACAACGTCTCCGGAGCGCGGGTGTGCGCGCGCAGATCGGCGGGCATTGCCGAAGCAGGCTGGAACAGTTCCGGAAACAGGCGGCGATACGCGTTGATCAGCGGATCCTGTTCGTCGAACACGTACATGTGCACGTCGCCGTCGTAGGCGTCGACCGTGGCTTTCACCGAATTGCGGATGTAGTTGAACTGCGGGCCGCCGTCGCCGAAGGCGATCTCGCGCGAATAGGGATGCGCGTCGCTGGTCAGATAGCCGTCCACCATCCACACCAGACGGCCGGCGGAAGTGATCACCAGATACGGGTCGCTATCCCAGGTGATGAATTCGGCCAGGGTGTTCAAGCGCTCCGGAACTCGGCGCCGGATCATCATGCGGCTTCCCGGCGTGAGCTGGTTGTTGAGCACGATGTTCCAGTCGCCTTCGCTGACTGCCGCCAGCGTGCGGATGCCGGGCGCGGACATGGGAAATCCGCCATGGCCGTCGTAGTGAATGGTCACTTCGCTCGACCCGGAAGGATAATCGAATTCCGGCTGCTCGGTGTCGACGAACACCGGCTCATGCGAGCTTTCGCCGTAATAAATCTGCGGCCGCGTCACCTTGAGGCTGGGCGCTGAGCACCTGGATGGGAGCATCCTTCACCAGCAGCATCGGCAGGCCTTCGGCGGTGATGCGGTTCGCTTCCGCCAGCGCCAGTCCGTAGCCGTGGGTGAAGATCAGCGCGCGATTCATCCACAGATTCCGCGCGTCGCCGAGCTGGTTCAAATCCAGATCGCGCGGCGCGAGCAGCACCTGGCGCAATTGCCCGTTGATCTGATACCGATCGACGTCGGTGTTCTCGTAAGAGTAAGGCCGCAACGGCTGGGTCTGGCTCAGCGTATCGTGAAACGCCCGCCAGTCCCACAATCTGACGTTATCGAGCAGCGGACGATTGCGCTCGAAATCGATACTCCCGTCGATGTTGACCGGGAACTCGGCTTCCTTGGCGCGCAGATCCAGGCCGAAGGCGGAGCGCGTCGCCTTGATGTGGCGATCGATGAAGGGCCGCTCCAGCGTAAGCTCATTCGGCTTCACGTAGAGGGCGCTGACGATCGGCGGGACGATCCAATCGATCACCAGCACTACGGCGCAACCCATGGCGAGCTTGCGCCTCCCACCCAAGACCAGCACTGCCGCCAGAATCGCCGCGCCGGCCTTGGCGATCTGCAGCGGCAGACCGATGTTCTGCTGGATATAATCGATGCCCACCATCAACTGCCCGTGGTCGCTGAGCAGCAGGTCATAGCGGCCCAGCCAAAAATCCACGGCGAGCATGACCAGAAACAGCGTGAGCAGTCCGTTCAGCAATCCGGTTTCCAGGCGGCCCAGCACCCGCAGATCGCTCAAGTCGATTTGGGAGCGCGACCCGAAGCCGGGGAATTCGCGCCGGATCTGCCAGCCTCGCGCGGCACCATAGTAGACCAGCGCGCCCGCCAGCGCCGTCGCCGCGACGAAGTTGATCAGCATGTTGTACAGCGGCAGATCGAAGAAATAAAACCCGAGAGGCTGGTTGAAAACCGGGTCGTGCCATTCGGCGGCGAGCGACGTTCCATGGCCGCCAAAGTAGCGCGCCACGGTCCAGCCGTCGACAGCTGCCAGCGAAATGATCAGCGCCACCAGCAGCGCGCCGAAGGTGGCGAGCCAGGCATACGTGCGATGGTCGCGCAGGCGCTCGCCCGCATGAGCCACGCCGCGCGCGTGCGAAATCCACAGTACCCCGAAGGCGATCAGCCATGCGGCGACGCCCGGCACGTAGCGGTAGACCGACATGAGAATCCAGGTCGGCACCTGACCCAATTCCCGCCACCAGAAGTAATCGATGACGAAACTGCAAATGGAACGGCCAAAGAAAAAGAGGAGAAGGAGCGCGGCAATCACAAGCGCAAGCCGGCGTTGCGGACGCGGGGAGCGTCGCGGAAGCTCTATCATGTCCACTTTAGCGTACACCCGTGATATGCTCAGCGGCATGAAGACCTTCGTATTGTTCTTGCTTTGCGCGGCGCTGGGGATGGCCGCGGATATCTCCGGCAAGTGGACGTTCAACGTCGTGCTGGAAGCGGGCAGCGGCAGCCCAACCTTTGAATTCACGCAGACCGGCGAGAAAATCACCGGAACCTATCACGGCCAGCTCGGCGATGCGCCGCTTGAAGGAACCGTGAAAGGGGATCAGGTCGAATTCACCATCAACGGCGGCCAGCTGCAGGCCAAGTACAACGGCAAGCTGGACGGCGGGAAGAAAATCAAGGGGACCGTCGATTACGGCGAGTTGGGAAAAGGGACGTTCGACGGATCGAAAAATTGAGACGGTATCGCGCTTAGAGAAGCCGGAAGTTGACTTCGATGGTGGCGATCACCGGGACGGGCTTGCCGTCCTTCATGCCGGGTTTGAAGCGCCACTTGCCGACGGCTTCGATCGCTTTCTGATCGAGGCCGAGGCCGAGCGAGCGTGTCACCTTCATCTGCTGGGGCAGACCGTGCTCATCGACCACCAGTTGCAGGACCACCGTTCCCTGCCACTTCGCTTTGCGAGCTTCCTCGGAATATTCGGGCTCGACTTTGGAGAGCACCGAAGGCGGGGATACGCCGCCGCCGATCCGATAAGCGCCGCCGCCGAATCCGCCACCCGAGCCGGGCCCTGTTCCGGGTCCTTTACCGACGCCGACTCCGCCGCCGATGCCGCTGCCGATTCCACCACCCAGACCGGTGCCGTTCGAAGGCACACCTAAACGGCTCAGCGGATCGCCATAATTCGGAGACTCGATGTTGGGAGGCGCAACTTCGGAGACGATGGTCGGAACCATGGGAAGTTTCGGTTTGTCCACCGGATCGACACGGGGAGGAGTGAACTGCCGCGGAGCGATTTTCGGAAGCTTGCCTTTGCTGGCTTCGAGGGGAGAGCGGGTACCACCGCCACCGCCGCCATGCATCTGTTTGGGCTGTTCGGGAAGATAGGGCTTCAGGTCCGGCGCATAGATCATCACGTGATCCTGAATCAGCTTTTGGACCGGCTTGAGCGATCCGATCCAGAAAATCAGAACGATGGCGCCGACGTGGATGAGGACCGAATAGGCTCCGGCTTTCTTCTCATTTCCGCCGTAAAATCCCCAAAACTCTCCTACTTCCAATGGTTTAGAGGTTACTACCAGGGGCGGGAGCTTGGGCGGATTGATCAACTCCTTAATGTTTTTGAAGAAAGTCTTGTACCAGGGCGCCTCAAGCGACGCCGGCGTGAGCAGGTGGGCTAAATGGACGTCGGGATCGTCCGCGGGCCCAAGCGGGGTGCGCGAAGCCTCCACGTCTTTAACTTCTTGGTCCAGCACTTCCTTACCCCCGGTCCTGTAACACTTCCACGAAACTAAGACGACGAGATCCCGCTGTTGGTTTCAGTATTTGGAAGCCATGCCTGCAGGCTCGTATGGGCCTTAGCCATCGTCAAAATTCTAACACATAGGCCAAACGGCTGCTATCCCTCCTCTACGGGTTTTGGAATCCGAGAAACGAGGCGGTCCGGGACCACAAACTGTCGAGGACGTCGGTGAGTTCATGGGCGGAATCGAGCTCGCATAAATTGGAGTTTCGATGATGGGCGCAAAAATTTCGCGAGACCTCAATGGGGACCACGGGATCATTGATTCCATGCAGAACCAGCGCCGGTTGAGCGAAATCGGGCTCATCCTCATATTTCCCCGCATCCTCAACAAAGCCGTAGCCTAACGGTCTTTCTTCCCCGAAAGAATAGTGAAAGAAAGGCAGGGAGCCATCTCGTTTCCAACCCGCCAGTTGATCGCCATAGCGCTCGCGCCATCGTTTGGGGAATTGGAAGGCGGGGGCGAGCAGGATCGAGCGGTCCACATTATTATGACGGGCCGCATAGAGGGCGGCGAGGTATCCACCGAGGCTCGAGCCCATCATAATGACCCGATCGCCATGCACGGCGCGATCGATGACGCGGAGCATGGTGGAGACGGTCATGTTTTGGAAATCGCCTTCATCGAGCTGCGGAATTTCGAAGGGGACGCGGCGTTGTTCGAATTTGGTCCGAAAGAATTGGGCTTTGCCCGAACCGGGACCGGAGGCGAAGCCGTGGAGATAGACGACGCGCGTCATTTGGCGTCGAACTTCAATTGGCTGGATGCCCCGAACTTGTGGAAATTGGTGTAGAAGAAATGATTCTCGGCGACCACTTTGCCGCCGCGAAGCTCGCGGTGGTCGGTGGACGAAGGCAGCAAAGCTCCGTAGGGCGACATCTTATAGGTTACGGCCGCTTCCTCACGAACCGAGTTGGGGCCGTCGCCGTAATGAGTGGCGAGGGTGATCTGAAGAGGAACGAAGTCCTCGGCGCGGACGCGGATCTCGCCTTCCATTTTCAGGCGCAGCGCCAGATCGCCTTTGTTCTCCTGAAAGAGCGTCAAGGCTTCGGCGCCGTCGAGCTGCTTGTAGGAAAAAATCAGCGCTTTATCGTACCCGATCATCTGCGAGCCGCGCGAAGTAAATTCGTAACGTTCGATGTCGCGGCGGGTGAAGAGAAGAATCAACTGGCCGAAGTCGGTGACGGCGCCGCGCAGGCCGTAACGTTCGAGACTCTTTAGCAGGACTTTCTTCTGGCCGTCGTCATTGCTGGTGATCGCCTTGGCGAGCGCATCCTGGGCTTTTTTGGTGTCCTCAATTTTCCTGCCGTCGACGGAGGTAACCTGACGGACTTCGTGAATTGCCCCAGATTGGCCGGCGAAGCGGGCGAATCCATATTCGGAGACGATTTGGCGATCCTGGAATGCGGGCTTGGGCTGGGCATCGCCGACACGGGGATGAAATCGCGACGGAGGCTTCATCGCGGATTGGCGCAGGGTTTCGGTGCCGAGCACGTCGGTGGCGACGCGGGCGAAGGCCTCGGCTTCCTCGGAAACACGAGCGGTCATCTTCTGGGTGAGCTCGTCGGCACGAAGGAACGAAGCTAGAAGGAGGACGGTGAACCACCGCATATCTCCACGGTACCCCAGTCCGGCTGATGGGCCCGTGGGCCTTAGAAGAAGCTGCCGCGCTCGCCTTCCCAGACGCGATAGGCGGTGAGCTCGTCATTGGAGACGGATCCGCGGCCGATGCGTATGGGGGCCCATCCGCGAAAGGTGTCGCGCGAGAGCGGCAGATGTCCGATGCTCAATTCATCGCGATCGTGCACGCTGCCCATGGTGAGGGATTCGACTTTCACCGATTTCGGCCGGCGCGGGAAGCGATCCTTATAAAGCATGACGTGGACGCCGCGGCGTTCGACGGCCAGGACCTTCACGATTTTGTAGCCTTCGCTGGAGATGACGGAGCAAACGTCGCCCGGCGCGAAGTCGCGCAGGACGTGGCGAGTGACCAGACGCAGCAAGGTCGCTTTCCAATTCGCTTGGGGCACTTCAGAGATCGTAGCAGCACGCGCGGGCGCTGCCAAGCTCATCGGCATATGTAGCCCGCTACGCGACGCTTTGTTAGCATGAAGATTACCCCTCGATTATGATTCGAACATTCCGCGGGATCGCGCCGAAGGTCGCGCCGTCCGCATACGTCGATCCGAGCGCGCAGGTGATTGGTGAAGTGGTGATCGGCGAACGATCGAGCATCTGGCCCTGCGCATCGCTGCGCGGCGATATGGGGCCGATCACGATCGGCTCGGAAACGAGTATTCAAGACTGCTGCTCGCTGCATCTGGACACCGGATTTCCGCTGACGGTGGGCGATCGGGTGACGGTGGGCCATTCGGTGACGCTGCACGGATGCACGGTGGAGGACGACGCGCTGATCGGCATCGGGTCCACTATTTTGAATGGCGCGACGATCGGCAAGGGCGCGGTAGTGGCGGCGGGATCGCTGGTGCCGGAAGGGATGCAGGTAGCTCCGGGAACGCTGGTGATGGGAGTTCCGGCGAAGGTTCGGCGGGCGGTTTCGGCGGAGGAACTGGAGCGGTTTCAGGAGGGCGTCAGGCATTACGTGGAGAAGGCGCGGATTTATCGCGAGGAGCGGGCGTGAGGGCGCGCGGGGGATTGTTTGGGCGCGGTTGGGGTGTTGGCGCGAGTGGGATCGACCGCTTCCTTTGGTCGCGGCTCAGGCGGCGGTGTTGGGTTATTGGGGCTGGTTTGTCCGCATGATTAAAGCGATTAAGGGAACGCGCGATCTTTTGCCGCCTTCGACTAGCGTGTGGAATCACGTGGACGCGGCGGCGCGCGAGGTGTTCCGGCGCTACAACTACCAGGAAATTCGCACGCCGATTTTCGAAGAGACGACTTTGTTTGTGAGGGGCGTAGGGGAAGATACGGACGTGGTCTCGAAAGAGATGTACACCTTCGAGGACCGCGACGGCACATCGCTCACGCTGCGTCCGGAGGCGACGGCTTCGGTGATGCGCGCGTACATCGAACATCGGCTGGATCAGATTCCTGGGGTGAAGAAGTATTACTACATCGGCCCGATGTTCCGGCGCGAACGCCCGCAGAAAGGGCGGTTCCGGCAGTTCTTTCAGATTGGCGCGGAGGCGATCGGATCGGAGTCGCCGATCGTGGATGCGGAAGTGATCGAGATGGTGATCGAGGTTCTCAGGCGCGCGGGGATTGACGGATTTAAGCTGATCCTCAATTCGGTGGGCGACCGCAATTGCCGGCCGAAGTTCGTCGCCGCGCTGAAGGAAAAATTGAAAGACGTCGCGCCGAGGATGTGCGGCGATTGCCAGAGGAGGGCGGTGACGAATCCGCTGCGGGTGCTCGATTGCAAGGTGCCGGAGGATCAACCCATTATTGAGACGCTGCCGTCGATTCTCGATTACCTGTGCGACCAATGCGCGCCGCATTTCGCGGCGGTGCGGGCGCATCTGGATTCGCGCGGCATCGAATATGAAGTGCGTCCGCGGCTGGTGCGCGGGCTCGATTATTACATGCGCACGACGTTCGAGATTACGCACGGGGCGCTGGGCGCGCAGAATTCGGTGCTGGGCGGAGGGCGGTATGACGGGCTGGCGGAATCGATCGGCTCGAAAGTGGCCGCGCCGGGGATCGGGTTTTCGATCGGCGAAGACCGCCTGGTGATGGGCGTCGAGGAATCGCATCCGGACGAATATAAACCGGTGGTCGATGTGTTTCTCGCGCCATTGGGAGAAGCGGCGGACTTGCACGCGGGAACCCTGGCGGCGGAGTTGCGCGATCAGGGCCTGGTGGTGGAGCGGTCCGTAGATCGAAAATTGAAACGGGCGCTGGAAGTCGCCAACAAACTGGGCGCGAAATACGCGTTGATGCTGGGCGACAACGAGATCGCGGCGGGAACCTATTTACTGAAGGATATGACGTCGGGCGAGCAGCAGGCGCTGTCGAAAGTCGAACTCTTCGCGCGGCTCACGAAAAACTAAATATGGAAAATGTACCTCTCGATTTTTTAGGCGAGCTTCGCCGCACTCATACGTGCGGGGAGTTGAGAGCCTCCGATGCGGGCAAGCGGGCCATCCTGATGGGCTGGGTGCATCGACGCCGCGATCTGGGCGGAGTGATCTTCATTCATCTGCGGGATCGCGACGGCGTGACGCAACTGGTGTTTCACGGCGCCGATAATGGAGGCCTGCACGAAAAGGTCGATCAGCTTTCCGCCGAATACGTGATCGCCGCCGAGGGCGTGGTCGCGCTGCGTTCGCCGGAGACGGTCAACGCGGCCATCTCGACCGGTGAAGTTGAACTGGTCGTCGACAAGACTCCTGATCCTGAACACGTCGCGCACGCCTCCGTTCCCGATGGAGGAGACGGTGGACGTGAAGGAAGAGACGCGGCTCAAGTATCGTTACGTCGACCTGCGCCGGCCGCACATGCAGCGCAACATTATTTTGCGCTCGAAGATGGCGTTTTCGATTCGCGAGACGCTGACCGGGATGGGGTTTCTCGAAATCGAGACGCCTTATATGACGCGGTCGACTCCGGAGGGGGCGCGCGATTACCTGGTGCCGAGCCGCGTGAATCCGGGGACTGTGGTATGCGCTACCGCAATCGCCGCAGATTTTCAAGCAGCTTCTGATGGTGAGTGGATTCGATAAATATTTTCAGATCGTGCGCTGTTTCCGCGACGAAGATATGCGCGCGGACCGGCAGGCGGAGTTTACGCAGATCGATCTGGAGATGTCGTTTCCGCAACAGGAGACGATGTTCGGAGTGATCGAGCCGCTGATCCACGACGTGTGTAAAGTGGCGGGCTACACGATTCCCAAGACGTTTCCGCGAATCACTTATGCGGAGGCGATGCGATCGTATGGAATCGACAAGCCGGACCTGCGGATTCCTCCGTTTTATTGCGTAGAGGATTTGTTCGCCGGCCAGAATTTAACGACAGAGGGCCTGCCGCTGGTGGCGATCCGCATTCCGAAAGTCGGCGCGGTGACGCGCAAGTGAGCGCGACGAGTTGAAGGACTTCGGGCAAGGAGCGCGGGCTGCGCGTGTTACGACGATCGCGAAGCGTCTGGATCGCGATTTTCCGGAAGCGATGGCGCAGGTTGCGGGCGCGGATCGCTGCGCAGGACGACGATCTGCTGATTGCTCGCGGGATGGGCGGGCGAGCCGAAGGGGCATCGTCCAGAAGAAACGCGTGTTGCAGGCCGCCGGGCAACTGCGGCTGCACGCGGCGCAGAAGTACAACGACCGGCACAAGCTGCTGGATCCGAAGAGATTTTCGATTTCTGTGGGTGGTGGATTTTCCGATGTTCGAATGGGATGAAGAAGACCAGCGCTGGAATGCGGCGCATCATCCGTTTACATCGGTGCACGATGAGGATCTGGAGAAGCTGACGACCGATCCGGCGCATTGCCGCGCGAAGTCGTACGACCTGGTGTTGAACGGGACGGAGCTGGGGTCGGGGTCGATTCGTATTCACCGGCGCGACATGCAGGCGAAGGTTTTCGCGGCGCTGGGGTTGCAGCGATGAAGAGGCTCGGCGAAGATTCGGATTCTTGCTGGATGCGCTCGAATACGGGGCTCCGCCGCATGGCGGAATCGCGCTGGGGCTGGACCGGCTGGTGATGATCCTGGCGGGGGAAACGTCGATTCGCGACGTGATTCCGTTCCCGAAGACGGCGAAGGGGACGCGACTTGATGTGCGAGGCTCCGTCGGAAGTGCCGGAGCGGCAATTGCGCGAGCTGGGGATCACGTTCAAGAAGACTTGAGGCTCCTCACGGTCTGACCTTGCCAGACGGGGCGTGATAGAATCCTCCCAATTCGTCTGGAACCGGCAAGGAGGACTCGATGAGGATCGTAGCATCCGGGCTGATGTTCGTCGCGGCCGCGGCGGGCCTGTTGGGACAAAGCAGTGCCTGGTTCGGCACACCGCTGCCGGCGGGGCTTAGCGATCCGACCAAGCCGGTGCTCCACTTCGACGATGCCTTTCCGCCGGTCGCGACGAAATTTCCTCATGCCGCGAATGAGGAAATGCTCGAAGGCGCGGCGCTCAAGAAAGATCTGAAAATCATTACCGGATTTTCGCTGCAGAGTTATGCGGCGGGCGATAAGATCTGGGGCCGTCGATCGGCTACGCCCGCGTTTCAACACACGGTGGAATGGGTGGTGGAGCAGTTTAAGGCAGCCGGAATCGGCGACGCGAAGGTCGAGAGGTTTCCGGTTTCGGCGGCGATGTGGGAGCCGCGATCGTGGCGCGTGGAACTGATCGGCGACGATGCGTTCGGAGCGGGATCGCACAATGTCACGCTCGGGTCGGCGTTTCCACAGGCGGGAGGATCGGGTAGCGTGACCGCGCCGGTGGTGTTTGCGGGGCGGGGAACTGAGGCGGATCTGGCGGGCCGCGACGTGAAGGGAAAGATCGCGGTAATTCACGTAAGGCCGGAGCCGTCGCTGTTCGGATCTGCGGAACAGGGCGCGGCAAAGCGGCTGGCGGCGCGGGGAGCAGTCGGCGTGATTCAAGCGGTAGAGGGCCCGGGCAGCATCCTTTATTACGATCCGCGATTCGCGGCGGGGAGCACGCCATCGTTCACGGTGGGCGGCGGCGACGGATGGTTCGTGGAACAAGTGATCGGCAAGGCGGGCGATGCGGGCGCGCTGGATCATTTGAAGGCGTCGGTGGCGCTCGAATCCGAGGAGAAGACGGGGCTGACTTCGGAAAACGGGATCGCGATGATTCCGGGCGAGAGCGGCCGGCGGATCATCATCAACGCTCATGCGGACGGCTATTTTCAGGGCGCGGACGATAACGGCAGCGGTCTGGCGACGCTGGTCGGGCTGGCGCGATATTTCGCGAAACAGGGCAAGCCGAAACATACGCTGATGTTCGTCGCGAGCGCGGGACATCACGGTCCGGGCAACGGTCCCACGGAGTTGCTGGCGGCGCATCCGGAGCTGAAGGGGAATACGCTGCTGGTTCTGAATCTGGAGCATCTGGCGTATTCGGATGTGGTTCGCGGCAAGACTCGGGCGCCGACGAATTTCGGAATGGTGTGGGCGGTGGCAAATACGGAGGGCGCGAAGGCGGTCGGGATCACCAATCAGGCTCCGTACCTGGTGAATTTGTGGCAGCAGGCTCCGAAATGTTTCGGCGTGGCGACGTATCAGGAAATGTCGGCGGTGGTTCCGGGGGATCTCGGCGGATATCGCGCGCTGGGAGTGCCGATGACGCAGATGATTCAATCGGGCACGTTCTATCATTCGTCGGGCGACACGTATGAGCTGGTTCCGGCGGCGGGTCTAGAGCGGGCGGCGCGGTTCTTCGCGTATTTCATTCATCAGGTGGATGAGGCGCCGGAGGGGCTGGTGATGGGCACGGCGGGGGAATTTCCGCGCAGCGCGGGAAGGACTTGCAGGGGCGAGTAACTTCGGTGACAGAGAGGTGAAGAAGATGTTTCTTTCACGGCGGGAGTTTATTGCGTCGGCAGCGGCGGTGGCCGTTAGCGCGGGAGCGGTCTCGAAATATCGCGCCGGGCTTTTACCTTCTCAAAAAGAGATTTGGGAGCAGCAGGTGTGGATGGCGAAGCTCGGGCCGAAGTATACGGGCAATGCGGCGCATGCGCAGTTCGTCGAGTTTCTGGCGACGCAATTGAAGTCCGCGGGGCTGGAAGTGGAGCGGGAACGCTACACATTTCCGCGATGGGAAGCGCGGCGCTGGGAGCTGACGATTACGCCGGCATCGGGCGCGGTGTTTCGCGCGCCGGTCACGTCGTACTTTCCTTACTCCGGGCAAACGCCAGCGGCCGGGGTGACGGGCGGACTGGTTTTCGCGGGCACCAATCCGGCGTTCTCGCTGAACGATCTGCAAGGCAAAATCGCGCTGATCGATTTTAAGTGCAACGTTCGCAAGTTCGGAGAGATTTACAAGCCCTGGGGGATCCATCCGGCGGATGCGGCGTTTCCGGATTCGATTCATCCGGCGCGAGGCGCGGTTAATAATCTGACGCAGTTTCAGAAAGCGGGCGCGATCGGAGTGGTGCTGGCATGGACCGATGTTTCCGATGCGAACGCGGCGGATCAGTACACGCCGTTCTCGCGGCCTCCGCAAAATATTCCGGGATTATACGTCGGGCGCGAGACCGGGGCGAAGTTGCGATCGCTGGCGGGGAACGCGAAGGCGACGCTGGTGCTGGAAGCGGAAACATTCGCCGATTCGCCGACGGACACGATCCTCGCGACGCTTCCCGGGTCGAGCGGCGATGAGGCGATTATCGTCAACACGCATACCGACGGTCCGAACGCGACGGAGGAAAACGGCGGGCTCGGAATCGTGGCGCTGGCTCGATATTTTTCGCGGATTCCGAAGAGCGAGCGCAAACGGACCCTCGTGTTTCCGCTGACCACCGGGCATTTCGCGGGTCCGTGGGTGCCGTCGATTCGCGGCGTGATCGCGAAGCATCCGGAGTTGATCCAGAAGGCAGTCGCCGCGGTAACGGTGGAGCATCTGGGCTGCAAAGAATGGATGGACGACGCTGACTATCGCTATCGCGCGACAGGCGAAAACGAGTGGAGCGTTGCGATCACTGAAAACAAGCACACCGCCGGCGCGTTGCTTCAAGCATTGGACGGAAGCGCGAGCCGCAAGACGGCGGTAGTGAATCCGGTACACGGAGGCTGGCTCGGCGAAGGCGCGTCGCTGGCGCGAGCCGGAATCCCCACCATCGGTTATATTCCGCAGCCGAATTATCTGCTGGCCGGCCCGGCGGATGGTTGCATCGAAAAACTCAGCGCGGAGCTGATGCACAGCCAGATCCAGGATTTCGCGAAGACCATCCACCTGCTGGATGAAATTCCCGCGGCGGAGCTGAAGCGATCGGCCTGAGCGCGATTACGTCAGCGACCTTTGGCGAATAATTCGACCACGGAGTCGTCGAGCGAGGTCCACTTGTCGCGTTCCTGCCATGAGGAAGCCATCTCGGGAACGTGCAGCGTTCCGTGACCATCCAGGCACACCATTTCCGTGCCGGACCAACTGAGCAGCACGCATCCGGCGCAGCCGATATGAGCGGTCAGGCCGAAGCGGCGCAGGCAGACGCGGCAGCGACGGCGCTGATCGTAGATGGACCAGGAGAGCGCGCCCATGCACCCCAATAAGAACAGCCACGTGGAGAAAGGCTCGGTGGTCAGATCGGTTCCCCCCAACATGGTGATGGACGGAGCGCGGGTGAATTCGAGGCCTGCCAGGAGCACCGCCAGCACCGCCAGCGTCGTTTTCGCGCAGAAAAATGCAACGCGCGCGGTTGAGCCCGCGCTCCACGGGACGAAGTTCGGACGCACCGCCGGAAGGATAGTCCCAATCGCGAGGAACAGCGCCAGGCCGAAGGATCCGAGGACGGAGCGGACGCGGCTGGGGAGCATGGAAATCGATACCAGGCTGGACCACGGGTTGATCCAGCGGGCTTGCAGAATCGATTCCAGCTCGGCCTCGGCCTGGGCGCTCGAAACATCCGGACGAAGGCGCACCACGACTCCGGTTCTTGCCGTTGGATTTTCGGTGCCGCTGACGATTTCCCAGACGGCTATGCCGCGGTTGAGAAACCAGAACTGTTTCTCGAGGACGCCCGCGACTTTAAAAGGATGCCCGCCGATCGATATGCTGGCCGGTGTTTTTCCGCCATAGGCATGACGCCAGTAATCGTAGGCCAGCAGAACGCAATCGCGGCAAGTGCGAAGAGCGTCATTGGAAAGTGGATGCCCCGCGATCGATCGCGCGCGAAGTAGCGGGAAGAATCCGGCGCCGACTTTCGCGAGCAGCGCTGGCTTGCCGTCCACGTTTTGCTCCGCCCAGGAGTAACTGGCCGCGTCTTCGATTAAGTGGCTGTCGGCGCGCCACCACTCGACCCATTGTTTGTGGATTCCGGACCGGACGGCGAGCGTCGCTCCGCCCTGGGTCACGGTAGCGATGCGGTCCGCGCCGGCATAGGGCAAGGGCAGAAAGACCGATCGGGTTTTGGGAAGAAATCCGCTGACGACCGCGATTGCGATCAGGAGCACGGCGAGCGCGGCGAGACAAAATCCGGCGGATTGCGCACTGCGCGAGGCGGCGCGCTCCCAGTCCTCGCGATTCCAGTCTCGGGTACGGTGCCAGGCGGCGTCTGAAAACGCGCCCAGTGCGAAATCGACCAGCCGGTCTTCGCCGCTTCGCTCCCGAACGGCGCGCTCGGCGTAATGCAACTCGGCGAACCATTCGCGACGCCAGGAATCGCGCGAGGCGGAAGGCACCAGCCAGGAGGCGGCGCGAATCAGACAGCGCGCGCGCTGATGAGAGCCCGGGAGTAGACGCGGCCGGTTCATCGATTACTCCGATGTCAGGTTCTGAAGCAGAGGATAGCGCAATGCGGCCTTCGCGAGAGCGCGTTCGCCGGAGCGCGTCAGACGATAATAGCGCCGCTGCGGGCGCTGCAGATCCTGCGCGTCGCCGGGCTCCCATTTGGATTGAATCAGTCCGCCTTGCTCCAGACGCCGCAGGGCCGGATAGACCGTTCCGCTCTGGAGCCCGGTCCGCTCCATGATGTCGAACCCGTAGTTACAACCGCCGCTGATGACTTTGAGGATCATGGCGGAGGTGTGGGTCAGTCTCAAGTCGTCGTTCATTTCCGTCCGATCCAGTATACCTCACCTATTGTGTAATTCTACATAGGGTGGTACACTCGACAACGTCCATGCTGGAAGTGCGGCATCTGATGAAGCGTTACCGGCGGATCCCGGCCGTCGCGGATGTGAGTTTCACGATCCGTCCCGGCGAGGTGTTGGGATACCTGGGTCCCAACGGCGCGGGTAAAAGCACCACGGTGAAAGTGCTGATCGGATTGATCGAGCCGACCAACGGCGAAATTCTGTTCCACGGAAAGGACGTCCGCAACGACTGGCCGGGGTTCCTGCGCGTGGTGGGATATGTTCCGGAGGAACCGAATTTATACTCGCAGCTCACCGGGCGCGAATATCTTCAATTAACCGGCCGCTTGCGGGGCATTGCACGGGCGCAGCTCGAAGCGCGCATGGACCGCATGCTGCGGCTGTTTTCGTTATGGGAGGATCGCCACGTTCTGCTGTCGTCCTATTCAAAAGGAATGCGGCAAAAGATTCTGATTTCCGCAGCGCTGCTGCACGATCCCGAACTGCTGATTCTGGACGAACCGTTTTCAGGGCTCGACGTGAACACGGCGATGGTGCTGCGGTCGCTGATCCGGGCCTTGTCGAACGAAGGAAAGATGATTCTCTACAGCTCGCACGTGCTGGAGACGGTGGAGAAAGTGTGCGATTCGGTCCTGATCCTAAGGAAGGGAACGGTGGCGGCGCACGATCGGGTGGAGCATCTTCGCGGTCTGCTGAGTCAGCCGTCGCTTGAGGCGGTGTTCACGCAGCTCACGCAGCAGGAAGACCCCGATCGGCTGGCGGGCGAGATGATCGCCGCGATACGGAGGTGAATCATCGTGCTGCGCGACTGGCTGGACGAGACGCATTCGGCGGGCTTTGAACTGCGGCGCCATTTTTTCCTGCGATTCTTCGACAGCGAGCTGATTTCCGACCCGTCGCAAGCGAAGGTCGCGGCCGGAGGCGCACTCGGGATTCTGGTCTCTATTAGCGTTCTCTTCAGTCAGGGGTACTACCACAAATATCGCGCGTTGCAGGCGCTGGATTCGTTCGTGCCGTATCGTCACGCGGTGCTCGCCGACGTTTTGTTTATCATCACCGGGGTCATGATGGTGAGCGCGCTGTTCACGGTGGTGCAGTGGCCGGCGTTGTTTCCGGGGCTGCGGGATTATCTGGCGCTGGCGGCGCTGCCGGTGCGGATGGGCGAAATGTTCCTGGCGAAATTCAGCGCGCTGTTCGCGGCCGCCGTGGTGATGATGATCGTGGCGACTTTTCCGCCGGGCGCGATGGTCCCGGCGATGATGGCGGGGCGTTACGACAACGGCAATGCCTGGCACGTGCCGGGGATTCTGGTGGCCGGGCTGCTTGGAGGATTGTTCGTTTTCTTCAGCCTGGTGGCGGTTCAGGGAGTGCTGCTCAATCTTCTGCCAGTCAGTCAATTTCCGCGCATTTCGCTGGCGTTTCAAGGCTTCCTGCTGGCGCTGTTGCTGGGCGCCACGCCGTTTGTGTTCTCGATTCCGACGCTTTCGAACCACATGGAGGAGCGTCCGCCGTGGTCCATGTACGCTCCGCCATTGTGGTTTTTCGGGATCGATCAGGTGATCTTTGGAACCCGCGATCCGGCGACGCAGCGCCTCGCGTGGAGAGCGATCATTGCGGTGCTGCTATCGGCCGCGGCAGCGATCGCGGCATATATGTGGAGCTACCGGCGACACCGCGTTCGTGTTCTCGAATCGCCATCGGTCGAAAGCGCGGGCGCGCGAGTGTACTGGCCCGAGGCGTTATCTGCCCGTCTGCTTCCCGGTGAACGTGCGCTCGGCGTGTTCGGTTTCATCGCGAAGAATCTTGCGCGCAGCCGCCAGCATCGTCTGATACTCACCGCGTTCGCCGGCATCTCGCTCGCCTTCATCTCGGAAGGATTCGCGAGCCTGATTCTTGCCGGAGGCGGGATACGCTCGATTTCAGCGTCCACCGAAGGGACGCGCGAATCGGTGATCGCCGTTCCGCTGGCGCTTTCGCTGTTCCTGATCACGGGACTGCGGTACCTGTTCCGCCTTCCGGTGGAACTGCGCGCCAATTGGCTGTTTCGCATGGTGGAACCGGGCCACGCGAATGAATTGCTCGCCGGGGTCGAGCGATTTTTCGTCTTCTGGGGCGCGATTCCGGTCGCGGTTCTGGCGCTGCCGATTGAAGCGGGTTCCCTCGGACTTCGCGCGGGGACGGAGGCGACGGTCGCCTGTTTTCTAATCTCGGGTGTGCTGATCGAGGTGCTGTTGTTCAGCTTCGAGAAGGTCCCGTTCACGTCGTCGTACCTGCCAGGGCGCCGGCCGATGATCGAAACGCTTTTCAGGTTCGCGATTCCCGCGGTTTTGTACATCTGGGGGCTTGCCGGCGTGGTGAGTTTCTCCATGAAGACCTACACGGGGTCGCTGATATTCGATGGAATACTGGCGGCGGCGTGGTGGGGATTGCATCGCGCGCGCTTGGGGTCGCGGCAGATCGCGCGGCTGGAATTCGAGGAAGGGATGCCCCCGGCGGTCCAATCGTTGGGAATCGAGCGGGAGTAGAAGTTGGAGGTGTCGTATAATCGAAAGAGCGCGGCGCTATCGTCTAACGGTTAGGACGGAGCCCTCTCAAGGCTTAAATACGGGTTCGATTCCCGTTAGCGCTACCATGTTTTCATAGACTTACGGGCCGCGGGGCAGCACGGGGCAGCACGCGCGAGCCAGGAGAACGGTTTGTACTCGCGCGTGGTCGTTTAGCGTAGAATCCATACTTCTCTTGAAATTTCGAAAGTAGCTCTCTTCATCACCCCGAAGACGACCCGGATGGGCAATCTCCGAATCGGTTTGGCGCCGCGTCGTTTTGACAACTTCCGCGAACCGGAGTTTTCACTAAGCAGCCTGCTCTTCCGGCTGGAACCCCCGGATTTGTAGCCACGGTTGGCAAGGCGTCATTCCGTCCCGAAGCTGTCAGCCTTCGGCAATCTGAAAGAAAAGTCCTGATAGGGCACGCCGTCGGCGGCCAACCCTGCCTTGAACTCAAATTCTTCAAAGTATTGAGGCGGGGCCGCAGTGCTTAAACGCTGCCATTCTGACACCCGGGACCGTTGGGTCAGTTTCGCCACTTCGAGGTGGGTCCCCGGATGAATAACGTCGTCGGCGCCGCCCCCGAACAGCACCCAACCTTCGGTTGTAGGACGCAAGGGAAGACCCCATCGTCCATTTCCATCAAGGCCCTACGATGCGAAGTTGATGCCGGGGACCACTGGGTATCGAAGGCTGGGGAACTTCGCGATGCCCCGGCCCGAGTTCATGATGCCCACAAAGAATTCTCTTTCCCAATATGCTGCGTTTGGCTCGACGCGGACTCGCCCCACGACCGCCCACAAGGATAAAACCGGACGCTGCCGACGCCCGAACATGTCGGCAAGCTGGAAGTACTCCATAGGGAACGTGCCGGCACTTACGCGCATGTAGAAATTGGAATGCTTACGCGAGCGGACGGGAAGCCCGTCGGTCGGCGGAATGTAAACCAAGACGAACCCTGAAGGCTGGCCCGGAATGGCCAATACTTCGGCGACGCGAATGCCTGGCAGCGGTGGCTCGATAAGATTCCCTATGAGGTTCTCGATCTTCGATTTAACAGCCACAGCGTCGGCCACTGGCTTGAGTCCTTGGATCACGTCGGGATCGCCTTTGGCCGGTGATCGCGCCTCCAGTCCGACCACGAGAATGCCGCCGTCCGCGTTGGAGAAGCCGGATAGCGCCTTGGCCAATACCCGCTGCGCATCGTCGTCGCGCGCGGGCCACTCTTTGGCGTCCAGATGCAGATCTTCCGTTTGGCCAACCAAGGCCTGAATCTCAGCCAAGTTCCGGAGTTGCTCAAAGCGGGTTTCGAGAGGGGACATAGAATTCGCCTAACTCCGATCTCAGCGTCCGCGCCGCTTGATGGCATCCGGTCCGTCGGCGTCCGTATAGCAGTGTTCAAATCGGCCCGTGTCAATAGAAGAGTGTAAATTCGCCGCCGACTCCAGAGGTCGGGTTTAAGATTGCAGTTACCTGAGCGGAGGATACGGCAACGCTGGGAAGCGACCGGAGCGCCGACTCAGAGGCCGGAATGGCGAGGGCGGCGCAAGCCGCCCCGCACCGCAGCCATTCTGGCGCGAAAGCGATAAATCCTGGGAGCGCGAGGGCAAGCCCTCGCATTCAAGAAAAGCCTCCTTCCTTATTGACCCGCCGCCATCGATACGACCTTCGCCGCGGACTCCTCGACCGGTGCGTCATCGAAGGTCAGATACGCTTTGTCGTCGGTGAGCCAGTCGTCGTTCTTCTCCACCAGCAACATGCCGATCAGCCGCAGACACGCGGCGGGATTGGGGAAGATGCCGACCACGCGGGTGCGGCGCCGGATCTCCAGATTCAGCCGCTCCAGTGGATTGGTCGAACTGATCCGCACGCGGTGCGGCTGCGGATAGTGCAAGTAGCTCAGCACGTCGTCGATGCCGGCCTCGAAAATCTCCATCGCCTTGGCGAAGCGCGACTGAAACTGCCGCACTAGATCGGCCGCTTTGGTTTTGGCGCTCTTCTCGTCGCGCTGCACGAACACCGCCTTCATCGCTTCGCTCACTTCGGCCTGGCTGCGCTTGGGCACGTGCACCAGCACGTTGCGATAGAAGTGCACTTTGCAGCGCTGCCATTCCACCTTCAACACCTTGCGCACCGCGTCTTTCAATCCCGTGTGCGCGTCCGAGATCACCAGCTTCACGCCGTGTAGGCCCCGTTCCTTCAGGCCCTTGAAGAACTCCGCCCAGCCCTCTTCCGATTCCGCCGCGATCACGTCGAAGCCCAGCACCTCGCGGCGGCCCTGCAGATTCACGCCCGTGGCGATCACCACCGCCATCGATTCCACGCGATCATCCACGCGCACCTTCTCATACAGCGCGTCCACCCACACGTAACGGATCTCGCCCAGCGGACCCTCGCGGAACTTGCGCACCTTCTCGTCCAGTGCCGCGCATAACTGGCTCACTTGTCCCGCCGATACGCCCGCGATGCCCAATTCCTCCAGCACCGCTTCGATCTTGCGCGTCGAAACGCCCTTCACCACCGCTTCCTGGATCACGCTGATCAGCGCCTGCTCGCTGCGCTTGCGGTGTTCGATGAAACTCGGCACGTAGCCACCCTCGCGCACCTTGGGCACCTGCAGCTGCATGGTCCCCAGCCGCGTGTCCCAACGCCGATCCCGGTATCCGTTGCGATGCGTGGTCCGCTGCGTCGCTCCGCTCATGCGCCTCGGCTCCCACCTTGGTCGTCACCTCCGCCTCCATCACGAATCCGGTCATCAACTCCGCCATCGTCCGCAACGGGTCCTCGGCTTCTGCCGCCCGCTCAACCAGCTTGTCCGCCAGCTCGTCTCGGTCTATTCTGTCTTTGGCCATCCGCTGTTTGCTCCTTTTCGTGAAAGTCGGGATACTTCCACTGGAGCCAGCGGCGGTTGGCCTGTCAAGGCCCTAATTTACACCCTCGATTTTACGCGGCCTCAAATCGGGTCATCTTCGCCTTCCAACGCGGCTGGTAAGCGACGTCATCAAAGAGTCCTTCAACGAAGATTCTGCGGAGCGATGTCGTGAGCATGAAAAGGCCGCACTCCAGTAAAAGATCGATTCGCGAGCATTCATCACAGTTGATCCGCTCGCCGTCGGTGGTCCGAAATTCGTAAGGCTGGCGATACGGTTCCTTGGGGATTTCCTGCCCGTGCGCGATGATGTTACGGAACTCGTAGAGATCGTTAAGTACCTCGCCGACCACGGCGGCAGGCTGGCGTTCGAGGGTCAGAGCCGGGAAAACGAACGACCTTGCGCCAAGGAAACCGCCGAGACGCTTCATGAAATTGTCGATCCCGCCCGCCATGAAAACCATATCGAGTCCCATGACGAACATCAGCGTGCCTAGGCTGACGTGTCCAGTCTGCATCCCTTGCTCAAGGAGGATGATTGGGTTCTGCAGGCGAACCACCCGATCCTCAAAGGCGCGGCTGACGCCAGCATAAACGGCGGGGAAATCGGTCTCAAGGCCCAATCTCTCGGCAGAACCGAACTTGCCAAGCAGCGTTGTGCACAATTCCTTCTGGTGGTGAGCGCCGATGTTGTCGTATCCCGTGTCAGTTCGTTGGAACTTAAGAAATATGTGCATCCCGCCTGACGGACTGATGATCTGAAGCGCCAATGCGGCGCTTCGGGCGCGGCTGTATAGCTCATCTCCCGTGACAGGGCCGACGTGCTCGTACTCTTGGACTGCGCAGAGCCAGAATCTGGCATCGTTCATCCGCTGCTTGTCCTGTTCGGACACGTAGCCCTTAACGATAGATATGTCCCACAAAATCGGCGAGATTTCGCGAATGGATATGCCCCCTGGAAACTCGTAGGGGCGCGTGGCGACTGAGTAATTGAGCGGGGTCGCGACCAATAGTTCAGGCATCACCTAAAGGCTATCAGCTGGCCCCAGCATCTTCTCGGGTACAAGCCTCCGTAATGCTGCGGGTGACTTGTAGGCGGCACGCATCCTGGCGAGGGCCGTTAAGGTCTGTTGATATTGCACTTTTGCTCGATCCGGGGCTGTACCCATCATTTCGGCAATGGATACTACGAACGCATCGTTCGCTTCGTCAACTGTCTGTGGGCCATCAGTTCGTAGCGCGAAATCTGGATCGTGCAAGAGCCAATTGAGTTCATTGATGACGGGTGGAGAAAGCTTTTGGACCGTGTCATCCGGTATGGGGCATACATCTCCCGGCCAGTCTTCGATTATCTCTGAATCAGGATGAATGAAGATGCGGAGGCCCTTCAATCCACAGGATTCCGCTCGGTGAGCTCGAATCACCCCGGTTCCCAAGAACTGAGAGCTGTGGCGTCGAACCTCATCGGAAATGTCCGTGGTCAGCCGTAAACCTCGGTAAGTACCTCGTCCGATCCCCATCCTGACGGGAACCTGAAACGAAACCATATCGCGCATGAAATATTGAGCAAACCCAATCGCGGTATTAAGGTCGCGAAAAATGACGAATGCAGAATCGGAAAAAACGACGGACTGGACCGGATCACAATTGACCAGCTCCGAAATGCGAATATCGAGCGCTCGGTGGAAGGCGGCGAATGTTCGGGTGAGAGGATCTGGGATCGGCTCTTCGGCGAAGGATTCACGGAGCTGGCTAAGAGACATCGACGCGTAGTAGAAACCGTCCAGCTGGCTAATGGCGCCTTGCATAGACATCACCAGGTCCGAAAAGCCCAGAATATCTGCGAAAACGACCGTCGCCTGTTCGTTCACGCAATTAGTGTACCCGAACCCATCTGGAAGTGCCGATAATCATCCGTCCATTAGGCCGATTTGGTGTCCACGTTGGCGCCGAGTTCCGCAAGCCGCTCCCTTGCACAAATGCAGATCAGCGAGATCACGTTTTTCGGACAGTTGACAGCGGCGTGTCCCACGCTCTGCTCGGCGCGCAACTCAGCAGGTGCGGTCTGTGGGCGAGTTCAGACCGCAGTATAATCGCGGGGAGGGCCGTCCGATGGACAGGTGGTGGATTGACGAGCCTCGGCTCCTAGGCTGCAGAAACCCGAAGACCTCTGAGCTTGAAGCGCTCGGACTCGAGGGCTTCACGGTCATAGTGTCGTTGCTTCAGGAAGAACAGCAGCCGCCTGCCTACGATCTAACTCGCGCTCAAGCTCTGGGTTTTGCGAGGCACAACATCGCGGTGAAGGACTTCAATCCCCCTACCGTCAGTCAGCTCCGGCAGTTCGTTGAACTGATCGAGCGCCTGCCGAAGGGAACCAGGGTAGTAGTTCACTGTCAGGGCGGCTCCGGCAGGACAGGGACCTTCGCTGCCGCATACTGGATCACCAAGGGCATGGTCGCATCAAGCGCTATTTCCCGCGTAAGGAAAGTCAGACAGCACGCTATCGAGACAGAGGAGCAGGAGGCTGCGCTGGCGGATTTTGCACTTCAGTGGAACAATACGCAAGCAAGTTGACCACGGACACGGAGCGCGCCCTTATCGCGGAATGGCGCGTCAAGCTGTGAGTAAATCCGGCTTACACGAAACACTTGCGAGGATGCAGAAGGCCTACTCGGCCGCATACTGTCTGCATCCTGCCGCCCCCAACGGATGCAAAGGCAGAATTATCAGGGCTCACAGCGTTCAGCGCTCCGGGGCGTTAACACACCTTGCCGCTCGCGGCCTTGTCTACACTCTCCAGCGCGAGCCTAGTCCAGAGTTAATGTCTCAGCCATTTCCAATCCAGCCGCGGCTGATCAGCGTCAGCAAGGCGTCGACATTTACTGGCTTCTGCAGCGTGCACGATGCCGAGTTATTTCGTCCGATTGAGACACAGCCATTACTCGAAACGCCTGAGCACGCGTTTCTTCTGCACTATAGGGCTGTTTGCAGGGAATTCTTCTCAGCAAGCTGTGCATTAGCTTCGATCGCGCCCCTGAAGGAGCGGGTCAGCCGTTGGCAAGACGCCTCAAAACAACAGCACGTAGATTCCTTCTTGAGCCAGTGGCGGCAGATTGTGTCGCAAAACGTGCGCCGATTGACCGCAAAAAAGGAGCAGCTGGATATCATGTTTCAAAGAGACGATTACTCAAATCTGGGATGCATCTTCATAACCTTCGCATCAGTCCCCGAAATCGTGTGCAGCGGCTGTTTTGCGCCCGAACACGATATGAGTGGGAAATGCGTCCAACTCCTTGACGAGCGCGCAGAACGAGGCGAGTCATTCGACACGATTGCCCTCTCGGTGCTGCCGACCGGCGTCGGGACCGGAGCGGCGGTTCTCACATGGCTCAACTCCCTGGCCGTTTCTGGCCAGTTCGCCAGCTCGCTGGCTGAAAACAAGACTCTCGACGTTCCAAATGCTATTGTGCGCCTGATATTTGAATACATTGAGAACGCGTTTTTCGCACCTCTTTGGTGGGACAACTTGCCCAGCGCAAGCCGGCGGCGTCTCATCCTGACATTTGCCAGCGGAGCGTTTAACCGCCATCTTCGCCCTGCGGAAGTTGTTCACGATCGCTTGTCATACGTACAGTGGAACCACGTTCGGTCGGTTCGCGTGAAGAGTTAACATACACGCCCTCACCTTCCGCGAAACAGGCTTACCAAGGTTCGCTTGGCAGTTCTGAATCACGCTGACGAGAAGTCGCCATCCCGGACTTAAGCCGTCCCCGCAGCCCTCGAAAAGGGGTGCTGAGAACAGCCGATAATCCTTGACAACGCGCCGGTTACAGCTGTTGAGGGTTGATTTCGTGAACGGCGTTCCCGGAACATTGACTCCCAGCGCGGGACTTCGGGCCCACGTGGATGCGCACAGCCAACTTCCGGATGTCGCATCGTCTATTTTTGCGCAAAACCCCGCGACCTGCGTTGAACTCTGGCCACTGCCTGACGCTGAGCCCGGCCGCGCCGGGGGTATCATGACAGCAGCGCGCGCCCGGTGGAGGTTTTCAATGTCAAACGGTATCTTCTGCGGGATTCTCATTCTCAACTCCCTTCTTTTTTCGCAGAGTGTGATTGTGTCGGGCTACACGGCTCCTGGGCCCGTTTCGGTCGCCCCGGGCCAGATCGCCACCTTCTATGTCCAACTCCCCAGCGGGGTGTCGGCGAACATCATTGGGGTCACACTACTCCAGCAGGGCTCCACGAACACCGATGTCCCGGTTCAGTCCCTCCGGACTGTCTCCGAATGTCCGGGCAGCACCGCCGTCTCCCAACCGGCCTGTGCTTCTTTGTTGGCGGTCACGGTTCAGATTCCTTATGAACTGGTGCCGTATTGCCCCTTATGCGCCCGGCCGGTTTCGGCCACGCCGCCACTGCTGATCATCAACCAGGGTGGGCAGCCGCCCGCTGTCATCGAACTAAATCCCCTGGCCGATGAAGTTCACGTTCTCACCGCCTGTGATGTGGTCCTCGGAGCGGCTCTGCAGCCGAATTTCACCGGTCTTCCGTGTTCTCCGCTGGTCACTCACCTCGACGGCACGCTGGTCAGCGCGTCCAGCCCCGCGAACGTTGGTGAGACCCTGACTGCCTGGGTCTTGGGGCTGGGGCCGACGAATCCGGCCGCATCCACAGGTCAGCCGGCAAAAATTGGCGCCCCTGCGGCAGAGACCTTCAACCTCGATTTCAACTACTCGGTAAACGCGCTCGCCACCAAGCCGGTCCAGACCAGCCCCGACCGAATCCTGATCCATCCTCTTTATGCCGGCCTCGCGCCCGGCTATATCGGTCTCTATCAGGTGAACTTCACGGTTCCTCAGGGTGCGCAAAACGGCATCGCACACTGCGCTCTTCCAGGCTCTTTCGCGCCGGGGTCCAATGTGCCACAGTCTAACCTCACGGTCAGCATCGGCGGGCAGTTTTCGTTCGACGGAGCGGGCATCTGCGTGAACACCCAGATCCCTGTGGATTGAGTCTCACCGCCGCCCCATGACCCCTTGATCGCGCCTACCGGCGTGCAGATCGTGATGTGTTTGTCATAAATCCGATTCCTCGCTAAACAGATCCCGGTGGCGCGCTTGGAATGAAACCGGCAGAGATATTCCGTGAGGAACGGCCGATATCACCACATATGAGGCTTCGTTCGGATTCGCTTACACGTCCTGCTCGCAAAGTCTCCGTCCGCGAGCGGGAACGGCAGCAGCAAAGTGAGCTCGCGGCATTTCCTGAGCTGGCGTATGAATTCCCGAGGCGGCATGCCTTCCTCTGCGCGCGCTTGCAGGTCCGACGAGCGATTTTTACCCTCACTTATTTCTTACGATGACGTCCGCGCCGTCGCCTTCGATGTGTATCTCGGTTCCGAACTGCCTCGATGCGTCGGCAAGGCCAAGTAGGATCACCCTGGCCTCTTTGCCCTCCGCCAGATACGGCACACCGCGCGGAGCTTCGGCGGCGTCGTTCAAAGAGAGTACGATCGGCACAAAGTGAATCGCAGAGACTCTGCCGCCGCGGAACTCTACTTGCGCAATCGCACTCATATAGGCCAGCGGGCCGTATGTGTCCAGCCCGATTGACGAAAGCGGCGACTGAAAAATGTAGTTGCCAAGGCTGTAGAAGATCGGGCGGCCTTTATAAATTTCAACTCCATGCAGGGAGGGGTCACCATGAGCGACATACAGTATCGCCCCGGCATCGATCAACTGATGCGCCCACTCCACCTGCCACTGCGCTGTCTCAAAACGGGAGATGGTCTTATTCCGTCCTGGCGGTAAGCCTGAACCGTGTCCGTCGCCCCAGTAATGGTTGTGTTGATAAACAATAACGCCAGCGGACTCACGCGCGGCCTTGCGAACAGATTCGAGAATCCGTGAGACCTGTTCCGGATTCAGCGTGCCGTCTTTTCGCTGTTCGAGGAAGTTGACTCCCGCGTGGTCCGGCGCCGCCTGTTTATCCGGCGTGAGCTGCCCTTCCGCACCCGAGGCCATCCCGATCAGCGCAATCCGTCCCGCGGGCGTATCCACGAAGCCCGGAGCCAGAGCTTCTGCAAGGTTCGCACCCGTACCGGCGAAGCCGAAGCCTCGCTTGGCCACTTCATCCCGCGTCGTGCGCAGGCCGGCTTGGCCTAGATCGAGCGCATGATTGTTACTAAGCGAGAGGAGATTGAATCCCATCTCTCGCAGACAGTCCAGCACCTGGGGATCAACTCGCTCGGCGTTCCGGGCCGGCTGGACCACTGCGTCGCGGGAAGCCACTGCGACTTCCAGATTCGTGAAGCGAACATCGGCGTTGGCGAGGTATTTGCGCGCTTGTTCGACGGCCGCCGGCGCCAACTTTCGCAGGTCGCTGTGGATGGACGACTGCCCGACGACGGTGATGCGCAGCGTCGCAGACTGATGAGGCGGCTGAGCTTGGATCGCAACCGCCAGTCCCAGAATTGGCGCGAGCCGGCGAAGCGACCACGATCCCATAATTAGGGCTTTTCGCATGTACGGATTATATAGGGGGTGTCCCGCGACCGGGAGGCCCTTCTCTTGGGCACTCCAAACCGCCGAACATCAGGCTTCCTGCCCCCCGGTCATGCATCTGCGATTCGAGCGTGGCTAACCGGGGCTATCCTTCTGTTAGTCGCGGACATCAGGGCAACTGCTCTGTCCTACTCGGGGCTGCAGCCCATGTCAGACGAGTTTGTTCGCCAAAGCTCCTGAGAGACAAGACTTCCTGGACAATTACTGCGATAACTCCCATCACCTCATCAGGCACTAAATCAGCGGGTCGATAATGAAAAGCATTCTATCGGGAGTGCTCACGCACGAAGCCCACGGTGCGCAGGATCGATGGCGTGAGCACTTCCGATAGAATTCATTGAACTGAGCCGGATGGAGTCTATGGGTTTTGAATCGACTTTTCCCGGGGATGGCGCGTTGCAGCGGGGCGAATGAGGGATGCGCGATGGGTCAGGATCGGGCTGCGGCGCAGGGACGGCCGTACCAAACGGCTACCGCGCATGAGGATCGGGTGGACCAAAGACAGGGCTCTGGCGAGGCCCCCGTGGGGGTCGTGAGGTTCAACCAGGATCAGGACAAGCGAGAGATTCATGACGTGTCTGGGAACTCGATCCAGATTCGGGCCAGGAGTTCGATGAGGAGCAACCGGCCGAGCTTACAGATCGGGCAGCGTTGCGGGTCCTGGAGGAGTTCCGCGCTGCCGGTGTCGGCATGAGCCGAGGGGCAACGAGCGGCGAGCAGAGCGCGGCATAGCTCCAGTTTGTGTTTGCGGACGCGATTGGCGAGGAAGCCGAACTGGCGGATGCGCACCAGACCGGTGGGCAGCACGTGCAGCAGGAAGCGGCGCAGGAACTCGACTGCGTCGAGGGTCATGAGTTTGGTGCGGGCGCGGTGGGCGTAATCTTTCCACTCGAAGCTGACGCGGCCGTTTTCGAGCGCCCGCAGACGATGGTTGGAAATGGCGACGCGATGGGTATAGCGAGCCAGATACTTGAGCACGCGGCGAGGTCCGCCGAAGGGTGGTTTGACGTGCACCACCCAATCGACGGCGGCGGCGTTTTGGCACAGCTCGGCAAACGCAGCTGGCTCGGCGAGCGATTGGAGTTCGCCGGAGAAGTGCAGATTCCCTTTGCGAAAAGCTCGTTTGAGAGATCGCAGGAATGATGTTCGGAAACGGCGGCTGAGCACGCGCACGGGCAGGAAGAAGGAAGATTTTCGGCATCCGATCCAGCGCGAGCCGTCGAGGGAGATGCCGCCGCCGGGCACGACGCAATGCAGGTGCGGATGCAGATGCAGGTTCTGACCCCAGGTGTGCAGCACGGCGAGGAAGCCGATGGAGGCGCCGAGGAGTCTGGGATCGGCGGCGGTTTCGAGCAAAGTGGCTGCGGCGGTGCGGAACAGGATGTTATAGATCTGTTTCGGGTTCTGAAGGGCCAGCCGGCCGATCTGGCTGAGGCAGCGTGAACACGACGTGGAAATAGGGGACGGGCAAAAGCTCCGTTTCGCGCTGGGCGAGCCACTTGGCGCGGGCCGTGGCCTGGCACTTGGGGCAGTGCCGATTCCGGCACGAGTTATATAAGATGACGCGATGTCCGCACCGATCGCACTGCTGAGACGCGTCCGCCGAGCGCAGCGGTGCGGCAGTCGCGAATGTCGCGTAGCGCTTTCCGCTGCTCGCGCGACAGCACCGGGTTCCAGCGAGCCAGGAAATCGCTTTGATGAGTGCGGACGACATCGGCCAGCTCGGGCCGATGAGTGTTCACGGCTGGATGTTGGGAAAGTCAAGATCGAGCGAATCCAGCGGACTGGGCGTGGAGCGCACGGCCACGTCGGCGACTTGCAGATAGCGCGCCGTGGTTTCCAGGTTGGCGTGGCCCAGCAGGATCTGAATGGTGCGCAGATTGGCGCCGGCTTCGAGCAGGTGCGTGGCGAAGGCGTGCCGCAGCGAGTGCGGATGAACGGATTTGCCGAATGCCGGCCGTTTGCGCGGCTGTCCGGCAAGCCAGGAAGATCGCCTTGGGACCGAGATGGGCCGGGTGCGGTCGGCGCCGGGAAACAGCCAGTCGGCGGGCCGCTCGGCTCGCCAGTAGCAGCGCAGCAGTTCCAGCAGCTTTGGCGGCAGCAGAGTTTGCCGGTCCTTGCGGCCTTTGCCCTGGCGCACCCACAGCACGTTGCGGCGGGCGTCGATGTCGGCCGGCTTGAGCTGAGTCGCCTCCGCTGACTCGGAGTCCGACTGCCATACAGGATCGCCAACAGCAGCACGATGGCGCAGCTTGCCGGGCGCCTCCAGCAGCGCTTTGACTTCCTCGCGGCTCAGGATCAGCGGCAGCTTTCGTTCGCGCCGCGGAAACGGAATGCGTTCGATCGCGATCTTGCGGTGCAGTGTGTGGGTATAGAAGAAGCGCAGTGCGCAGACCATCTGAACACAGGTGGACTGCGATGCCTGCTTTTCCTTGAGTCAGGAACAACTGGTACTGGCGAATGTGCTCGGCACCGAGCTGATCGGGTGGCTTGTGGAAGTGTCGGGCGAACTCGGCGACCGAATGCAGGTAAAGCCGGATCGTGGTCGGCGAATAGTGGCGGATCTGGAGATCCTCCAGCATCCGTTGTCGAAGTGGGGTCACAGCGAAACTCCTTTCGCTTGTGACCACATCACAAATCGCAATCCGAAGGGAAACGATCCAGCCTACCTCTCGTCTTCAGATCGCCGCTCTGCCCGCCGGAGGCTTAGTTCAATGTTGCATATCAGATACTAGATCGATCTTCGGCCGAACGTCGCGATGCACCGCGGTAGTGCGTGATCGCCGCGACTCCCGTGGTCTTCAGAACAAGCGAGCGCGCGGCAATCTCAAAAAGTGTGCCAAATATTTGCAAGACGTGACGTTCTGGCGGGTCCGGCGCGACGAAGAACCCGTAAGTTACGCGCTATCAACGCGCGGAGGGGGAGCGATTCCGTCCCTGGCCACCATACTTAACCTTGCCTGTTTGATAAACTTGCGCGCGTTTCCGTACGCCGTCGGCGTGACAAAAAGTGCCTCCGTGAAGTCCATTTGGAGCCCAAACCCGTCACAGCTGCGTTCGGGGTAGCAATGGGGACCGCGTGGTAGCCATTGAATATCACGCTAACCCCTTCCGGTTCAGTCGAGTGGTACCCATGGCCGGCATGTTGAGGATTTTCTTGTGTTCTCCCGCTTGAGGAGACAACATTCAATTTCCTAGACATAACTAGGATCTTTTCCAGTTGCGCCCGATCGCACTCACTTCCGGAATCCGACGCTCTCCCATAATTCATTGGGATTGTACATTCGGCCATTGACGATTACCCGTGACACTTCGCGGAGATCGCGAATGTTCTCGAGCGGATTGCCGTCGACCAACATCAAGTCTGCTCGCTTGCCCACCTCGATCGTGCCGCTTTCGTGGTCGAGGCCCATCGCGCGGGCCGATACGATGGTCGCGGACTGAATCGCCTCCATTGGGGTCATTCCGGCCTCGACGTAAAGCTCGATTTCGCGATGCAATCCGTACCCGACGAGGCCCGTATCACTGCCGGGAACGATGGTCACGCCAGCGCGGTGGAGCGCGCCGATCACCGCTAGCGACTGCGCCGTGCGCTCCCGCATCTGGCTGGCAGGCGTGTTCCCGCCCATATCCAGGAACTTGGCGGCCAGGACGAACGGCGCTTTCAAAATGCCGGGTTCAAACGACGCCACGTCGACCTGCTTGGAGTGGCTCGCCATCTCGCTCCATCCCGCAGTTGGGTCGACAACAGTGCGGTGATCCCGGAGAAAGCGAATGGCATTTTGGGCCGCGTCCGACTCAACATTGATCTCGACCGGTCCGGGTGCAGCACCCGACGGACGCATCATGTTCGAGACATAGTTCAGATGGTTGATCTGATCCATGCCGGCTTCAACACCCTCAAAAGTATTCAGCGCCCGCGGCACGTGACCGGTAACCGTCATCCCCAGGCGATGGGCTTCGCTTGTAATCGCCCTAATCACCTCCGGCGTCAGGAAAGTATAAAGCTTGATCTGCTGGAACCCCGCGTCATGATAGCGTCGCACGGCTGCGCGGCCTTCTTCGGGAGTTTCGGCCGTCACGTGCCCGAAAGCTTTCAATCCGCCGGCGTCCACCAACCCTGCCAACAGCAATCGCGGACTTGGCGCGTTGCGTTTCTCGATCGCGTCCCGCTGGGCGATCAAGTAATCGAATTCGCCGCCGCAATCGCGCGCAGTGGTGATTCCGGCCGCGAGCAGCGCCGGTCCGAACTCGACTCCGGAGTAATGAATGTGCATCTCCCATAATCCTGGCAGCAGCGTGCGCCCCATCCCGTCCACCACGGGCATGCCGCGGGGAATGGAGACGGAACCGCGCGGACCTGCGGCGGCGATTCGGCCGTCCCGTACAAGGACTACGGAATCGGCCACTGGCGCCGCACCAGTGGCATCGATCAAGGTTGCCCCGGCGATGGCGTAAGTGCCCGTTCGCACCGGCGGAACTTGGCGCGCGATGGCCGCCAAGTCTGCCATCTCTTGCGTCACTCCGCTGCGATAGAGCTGCGGTAGCGCCGATTCATACTCGTCCCGTACCGCCTCCATCGGCAATCCCCCGGCGAACGTCATGGCCGCGGCTAAGTCGCCATCAGCGTTCATCCAGAGAATTTCCCGGCCGAACATTAAGTTGCCGATGGTGTAGCGGTCCAGCCGGATCGTTCGGCCGTCAACGTGAATCGAGTCGCGCCCGACGGGCTCGATGCGGAGAGGGTCGGCTGCCGGATCTGCCCGCAACGTGATTAGCGCTTCGGCGCGGCCATGAGCCAGCCAGTAGCGCATCATCATCATCTGTACGGCGAATGGGGACGGACCGAAGATCGTGAAATAGTCTTGAGGAGCGGAGAATGTTCGGGCGGATCGGTCTTCCTTCACGTCCACGGAGGAGCGTGCGATGTGAACCGAAGGGAGTCGATTCTTGATCTCGAAATCGATCGGAGTAAAATCCGATTTCGTTCGCAACATCGCGGTCGTGGTTCGCTTATTGCCGCGATCGGAATATTCGAACGCCGTGTTCAGGGTTAGCATCCCATCGGCTGGGGTGACTTCATAGCGCTCCTCGCCGATGGCATGCAGGATCATATATATGGTTAACCTGCCGCTTTCCGCGCGGACTGAGAGTGCCGATGCCAGGAACAAGCATACCGTTCGCATGGATCTAGTCTCGCAAAACTCTCGTCGAAACGCGTTTCATGGTGACCTGAACCCCCGCTACTCGCCCGAAACGAAGTATGATTTCGGACGAACGAAAGGGGAAAGACAATGCCAAAGAGCAAGCTGAACACCGAGCAGATCATCGGGGTTCTAAAGCAAGTTGAAGCGGGCCGCAGCGTGGCCGAGGTGGCGCGGGAAGTGGGGGGTCGCACCACACGATTTACGCTTGGAAAGCGAAGTATGGCGGCATGGAGATGAAGGAGGCCGAGGAGCTGCGATCGTTGCGTGAGGAAAATCACCGGCTGAAGAAGCTGGTCGCCGACCTGAGCCTCGACAAGGACATGCTGAAGTCGGTGATTCAAAAAAACGGGTACAACTCGCGGGTCTGAGGGCGCAACGCGAAGTAGCTCGGGAGGACGCCACGCATCTGGTGGCGCACTTCCCGACGAGCGTGCGCCGGGCCTGCGAGCTGGCATTGATTCCACGATCGACATATCGATTTGAGCGCGACCGAACGCGCGACGAGCCGTTGCGCGAGCGGCTGATAGAGTTGGCACAGGAGAAGCCGCGTTTTGGCTATCGGCGCCTGGGAGTGCTGCTTCGCTGGGGCAGCATGGTGGTGAATCATAAACGGCTGTTCCGCGTTTATCGCGCCGCGGGATTGAGCGTGAAGCGCAAACGGAGAAAGCGACTGGTGCGGGCGTGTTCACCGCGGATGCAAAACGTGTAACGCAGGGAGCGCGCGGACGGAATAACAATTAAATTGTCACGTAGCAGTACAAGGGCGCTACCTTCCAACGTCGCCTTCGGTCCAGGAGTGAGGAGGTTCGGCACCAATCGGTGGGAATACTTTCCAATGGGCATGACAGGCGACTCCGTTCCACGGAAGAAATGAAAACATCTCCCGTTTTCGGGAAATGTCAGAAAAAACTCTGGACCTCATATTTGATTAGCTGACCATCGATGCCCAATGCGTAAACTCGGATCCTTCCAACCGGTTGTCCGGAAGGATCGTTTTGCGCCACGCACTCTGGGAACGCAAAACACAGCGGTGGCTTGACCCAATGTCCAGACACCAACAAAACGAGTCCCGATTGGTGGCCTTGATTTCTGCTTCGCGGCTGCTCTGGCTGGCCCAGAAACTGAACGCCTCCTCCCTAATGAAGATTGCTCTTTGGCCTGACAGCGTTCGGTAAGGCTAGCCGATTGTCGTGCGTCACGAAGCTGATCTGTAGGTTGTAACCGTTGGGTGTCATCGTGTGATAACTCTTGAACGCCGCCACGTGAATTTCGTCGTGCGTTGACGTGTCGGGGCGTGCTCTGAGTCCGCGTTTCTCGAGCGCCGCCTTGACGCCGTCCGTGTCCCACGGCTCGATCCCCAAGGAGATGTGATCGATTCGCGCACGTGGCGGGCGGATTTTCCCAAGATTCGGATCATTTGGATTGCCCCCGCGAATGATTATGTCCCCCACTTCGCCGATCATCAATTCGTTCTGGCTGCCTTCATCGTAGGTGGGGCGCCAGCCGAGAAGATTCTCATAAAACGACGCGGTCTTTTTATAATTCGCGGCGTTGTAGGAAAAATGATCCAGCCAAATGGTGCTCCAGCCAGTCGAGTCGAACGGTGGGGCGACCGGCGGCATCGAATTTGTTGGCTTTTTTCGCACGCTTGCGAAGCCCTTTCCGTTGCTGATCTGAAGATCGAACCCGTCAGGATCCTTGACGTGGAAGCTTTCAAATCCCTTCCCGTCATCGTCGCGGACGGGATCCAAATTTCGCTTGCGGAGTTCGACCTCGACCTTGCGCGCATCCCATCGGTCGATGACGAAGCAGATATTGGTCACAGCTGCGGATTCGCGCTGAGGCGCCTGTTTGAAGACGGCTGTGCCCCAAGGGCCGATTTCCAGGATAGCTTCCGAGCCGTTATCATCGCGGAGCTTCCATCCCATCAGGGCGATGTAGAAGGCGGCCTCTTTGCGATAGTCGGCCATTTCGAAAGTGATGTGATCGAGGGCTACCGTCTTCCACCCGGTGGAAGGGAATACGGGTTCGATGGGGGATGTCGCCAGCGCCTCGGTTAACGGGCATGCCTGGGTGCCGTAGCCATCGCGGCAACGGCCCTGTCCGAGCGCGCCGACGGCCGTGACTAGCGCGAGGATGGGCAGGCTTACCTGCGTCGAAGCGATTCTGAAGCAGCGTTTGCTCGATGGTGTATTTTGCATAAGATCCATGGTACTTCCGGTTCCGTTCTGACGCCGGCGTCGAACCTTTACTGAAGTTTGTAACGGCATGCGCAAATCCGCCGGGGCTTCGTCGGGTCGGGTAAAGCGTCTCTCGATGCTCTTCGTCCGTTGCGCCACTCTATGCGGAATGCTATAAGCAGACATGCGCAAAGTCCTTCTCGCGCTCGTTTCTATAACGGCCATCTTTGCCGCCGACAATCGGCCAAGAATCCGCGCCGTAACTGTCTTCATCGATGTAAACCGCCAGGACTTTTCCGATCGCATAGCCGCGGCGCAGCAGTTCCTCGCGACGGCGAAAGCGGCTTTCAATAGTACCGGATTTGAGGGCGCGAACGGACGAATCACGACACAGCCATTCCCGGAGTGGACGAAGGGAATGAGCCGCGAAGATGCGACCACGCTGGTACGCAGTGTGCGTGAGGCTGCAGCTAAGGCGCGCAACGGTCTGGACATCGGACCTGCGATGATCAACGACAATGACGACGCCGCGAACGCCGTCCTTCTGGCGGACATCATGGCCGCGGTGAGCGTCAACGCGAACCTGATCATCGCCGATCAGAACGGGATTCACTGGCATGCGCTGCATGAAGCCGCAAAATTAATCAAGTCGCTTTCTGAACACAGTGCGCACGGGGACGCCAATTTCAACTTCGCTGCGATCGCGATGATGAAACCCTATGGGCCGTATTATCCCGGGTCTTTCCATCTGGGGAAGGGTCATGCGTTCGCTATCGCCATGGAGGGTGCGAACGTCGTCTCCGACGTTTTCGCGAAATATCACGACCCACAAGAAGCTGAACGCCAGTTGTCGCAAGTGTTCTCGAAATACACGATGGAGCGGAAGCGATCGCACGCACCCTCGAAACCAAGACAGGTTGGAAATACGAGGGGATAGATGCTACGCCGGCACCCAGCGCACAACACTCGATCGCGGCGGCGATCGAATCGTTTACAGGCGCTCCGTTCGGATCGAACGGCACTATGACGGCTTCGGGCATTATTACTCGGGCCGTACAATCTACCCCCGTGAAACGCGTCGGCTACTCGGGCCTCATGATTCCGGTGATGGAAGAGCAAACTTCTCGCACAGCGGTGGTCAGAAGGAACTTTCACTTTGGATTCACTCCTTGCTTATTCCGCAGTCTGCGCCGGTGGCGTGGACACGGTTCCATTGCCGGGTGATGTGACGGTCGATCAGATTGAACGGATTCCTTTCTGATGTCGCTTGGCTCGCATGGAAATGGAACAAGCCGTTGGGGGCTCGCCTGACGCCGGCACCGGGAAGGGGCCCGGCGCTAACCCAATTTTCCGGAGGCGCGTTGATGAACACCGTCATCCAGCCGCTATCAGGATCGAGGCGTCAGGAATCGGCTCAGCCTATTAGGTGATCGATGCCCGAACAGGCTTCGTGCCATCGGCAACCCGCGGGGCGAGCCCTTCCGTAAGACACGGCACGACGCTGGACGACATCCACAAACGCGACAGGCTGCGAATTGGCGTTTGAACGGTCCACACCGGCGGGCCGGAGAACGAGCGAGCGCCGTGCGCGCAATGGCACTGAAAGCTGAGCGTTGCCTGCTGGACGCTAAAAGATCGCAGCCGCTACAATGTCCCTGTCTTTGACCGTGGGGCGACGCGGCGTTCACCGGCATCGGGTGGCGTTTAGCCGAAATGGTTGCGACTCATCCTCCGTTCGGATCTATGCTTTAATCCATGCGAACGCAGTTCCGGTCCGATTGGCGGCGCCCGTTCCTCCGGAAAGGCCGCTGCCGCTGTTCAAATTCATGCGCGTAACGCGTGAGAATGGAGTCGCGGGGATACCGGCCGAGGCTTACCGGAAGCCGATCTACGAATTGAAGCACGCCCTCGGGAGCATGTTGATCATCAGCGACCCGGCGGGAATCAAGCGGATCTTGCTGGACAATGTAGCCAACTATCCGAAGGAGCAGCAAGCCTCTCGCATCATGGGTGCGGCATTCGGAGACGGCCTACTCACCAGCGACGGGGGAAGGTGGCGGAGCCATCGGCGCATCACGGCGGCCTTCCGTTCGACCATCGCAGTCTTGTCTCCTATGCTCCGGCAATGGTTGAAACCACGGCTCGCTTCATCGAGAAATGGGAGGGCCTGGCGCCGAACACACCAATCGACATCGCTTCTGAGATGACGGAGTTGACCCTCCGAATCATTTCGCGAACGATGTTTTCGTCCGACAGCGACGGCATTTGCGAGTTGGTCGGCAACACGCTTCGAGACGGAATGGCGGCAATGGACTTCGGCATACTGGACATTCTGCCGGTGATCGGTCCGT